>NZ_FWYG01000001.1:5437500-5442097 GCF_900176455.1 Bacillus sp. JKS001846 | reverse complement strand
TGCTGAGCTGTGATGGGGAAGCTCCTTATGGAGCGAAGTCTTTGATTCCCCGCTGCCAAGAAAAGCTTCTAGCGAGATAAAAGGTGCCTGTACCGCAAACCGACACAGGTAGGCGAGGAGAGAATCCTAAGGTGTGCGAGAGAACTCTGGTTAAGGAACTCGGCAAAATGACCCCGTAACTTCGGGAGAAGGGGTGCTTTCTTAACGGAAAGCCGCAGTGAATAGGCCCAAGCGACTGTTTAGCAAAAACACAGCTCTCTGCGAAGCCGTAAGGCGAAGTATAGGGGGTGACACCTGCCCGGTGCTGGAAGGTTAAGGAGAGGGGTTAGCGTAAGCGAAGCTCTGAACTGAAGCCCCAGTAAACGGCGGCCGTAACTATAACGGTCCTAAGGTAGCGAAATTCCTTGTCGGGTAAGTTCCGACCCGCACGAAAGGTGTAACGATTTGGGCACTGTCTCAACCA
This sequence comes from Bacillus sp. JKS001846, assembly GCF_900176455.1. NCBI lineage: Bacteria > Bacillati > Bacillota > Bacilli > Caryophanales > Bacillaceae > Bacillus > Bacillus sp. JKS001846. Next base: position 5,441,634 of record NZ_FWYG01000001.1, on the reverse strand, counting down.
GAGACTCGGTGAAATTATAGTACCTGTGAAGATGCAGGTTACCCGCGACAGGACGGAAAGACCCCGTGGAGCTTTACTGTAGCCTGATATTGAATTTTGGTACAGTTTGTACAGGATAGGCGGGAGCCATTGAAACCGGAGCGCTAGCTTCGGTGGAGGCGCTGGTGGGATACCGCCCTGACTGTATTGAAATTCTAACCTACGGGTCTTATCGACCCGGGAGACAGTGTCAGGTGGGCAGTTTGACTGGGGCGGTCGCCTCCTAAAGTGTAACGGAGGCGCCCAAAGGTTCCCTCAGAATGGTTGGAAATCATTCGTAGAGTGCAAAGGCATAAGGGAGCTTGACTGCGAGACCTACAAGTCGAGCAGGGACGAAAGTCGGGCTTAGTGATCCGGTGGTTCCGCATGGAAGGGCCATCGCTCAACGGATAAAAGCTACCCCGGGGATAACAGGCTTATCTCCCCCAAGAGTCCACATCGACGGGGAGGTTTGGCACCTCGATGTCGGCTCATCGCATCCTGGGGCTGTAGTCGGTCCCAAGGGTTGGGCTGTTCGCCCATTAAAGCGGTACGCGAGCTGGGTTCAGAACGTCGTGAGACAGTTCGGTCCCTATCCGTCGTGGGCGTAGGAAATTTGAGAGGAGCTGTCCTTAGTACGAGAGGACCGGGATGGACGCACCGCTGGTGTACCAGTTGTTCTGCCAAGGGCATAGCTGGGTAGCTATGTGCGGAAGGGATAAGTGCTGAAAGCATCTAAGCATGAAGCCCCCCTCAAGATGAGATTTCCCATAGCGTAAGCTAGTAAGATCCCTGAAAGATGATCAGGTTGATAGGTTCGAGGTGGAAGCATGGTGACATGTGGAGCTGACGAATACTAATAGATCGAGGACTTAACCATATAATATGTAGCAATGTTATCTAGTTTTGAAGGAATATGCCTTCATAGTTTGGTGATGATGGCAGAGAGGTCACACCCGTTCCCATACCGAACACGGAAGTTAAGCTCTCTAGCGCCGATGGTAGTTGGGACCTTGTCCCTGTGAGAGTAGGACGTCGCCAAGCAAAAACCTAAGTCGTTTCGACTTAGGTTTTTTTGTGTTTATTTTTATTATTTTAAATTTAAAGGTAAGAATTACCTTTATAAGAATATAGTCCAGATGTAACAAGAATGTTTGTGATCTTATATAAAAAGGTTATATGAAAAGTAGCAATCTGGTCATCTCCCTGTCAAGTAGACAGAAATAAAAAGAGTATTATGCCACGGCCTTTTCCCGATATTCTATCGGGGAAAGGCCGTGAAGTTTTTCTTGGAATCTTTCTGTATTATAAAATTGAATATATTCTTGAATTGCTCGGTAGGCCATTTCATATGTTTTTGGGCACACTAAATACAACTTCTCTGTTTTTAAATGTGAGAAGAATGATTCGATACACGCATTATCAAAACAGTTTCCACGTCTAGAATGACTACCGACAAATCCTAATTTCTCTAACTGTTTTGCGTAGGATTTAGATGTATATTGAAACCCTTGATCTGAATGGAAAAGGGGCTTAGTAGTTAATGACTTCCCTTCTAATTGACGTAATGTAGTTAAAACCAAATCTAAATCATTTCTTGAAGATAGCTTCCAGGCAACAATTTCATTGTTGTATAAATCTAACACAGCCGACAAATAGGCAAATTGTTCTCCGATTCGTACATAAGTAATATCTGTTACGAATTTTTGATTTTGCTTTTCAGCTTGAAACTCTCGATTCAAATGATTTTTAAATACCACAGATGTTTTTCTTCCATAAAACGGACGTTTTTTTCGAATGATAGATTGAATACCCAGCTCTCTCATAAGACGACGAACACGTTTATGATTCATTACCATTCCTTCTCGAGCCAAAGCACGAGTCATACGTTTATACCCATAGTAAGGGTGCTGACGATGAATAGATAAAATATGTTCTTTATGCCACATATCCCTTTTCTGACGTAAACGCTGCACGTTATGATATTTCCGCCATTTATAGTAGCCAGCCTTAGAAACTTCCGCGATTTGAAGCAACCATCGGAGTGGATAGGCTTGGCGTAATGAATCGATAAGAGAAAATCGTTCTTTCTTTAGGACCATTCCTTCCCGTGTAGATTTGGATTGCGCTTTTTTAAATACTCAACCTGTGCCTTCAAATAAGCATTTTCTTCTTCTAGACTATTAAAATTCTTTCGATTCCAGACACCACGTTGATCATCAAAGGACTCCCCTTGTTGCGCACGTTTTACCCACTCAATAATCTGGGCATCGCTCTTCACACCGAGTTGTTCACGAATTTCTCGCAATGATTTTCTCTCTTCTAATCGAAGACGAACTGCTTCTCGCTTTAGTTCTTCTGTATATTTTTGAAATGATTGTCCTTTTCTTGCCATAAAAAAATCCCCTCCAGATAAAACAGTATTGAGTCCATCATATCAGATGGACTCTTTTTTTACTGTCTACCTATAGGGGATAATACCAATCTAGCTCTTTTAACATAACCTTTTGTGTTTTTAAAGGATTTTACATTAGAAAAAATCTATAATTAAGGTAGTTAACATATATTTTTGATGGGTGTGGGGGATTATGAAAGAAATATGCATGTTATTAGTGGCTGTTATATTATGGGGCACAGCCATTGCGCCAACAAAATGGGCGTTAGAATCTATTCAGCCGTTTACTTTGTTGTTTATTCGTCTTTTCTTTGCAGGTGGAATTTGTATGCTATTCTCATTTAAGCAACTACAAAAATCAGTTGTACATAAAAAAGTTCCATGGAAAAGAATGAGTTTGTTAGCTTTTACCGGTGTAGCTGGTTATTTTATGTTTACATCCTACGGTATTTCTTTAACCAGTGGATTACATGTGAGTATTATAGATGCTGCATTACCATTAGTTACAATTCTTTTTTCAGCACTCTTTTTGAAAGAGAAAATTCGATTGAATTATTGGATAGGAATTATATTGGGTGCTATAGGAGTACTCTTTATTACGATTCCATCTAAAAGTGCTAATCAAGAAGTGTCTTTAATAGGAGATATACTGATATTATTAAGTACTTTTCTATTTGCTTTCTACACAGTTTTGCTAAAACGGCCAAAACAAGAACAGTATTTATCAAACGAGGTTTTTACAACATTAACTTTAATTATTGGAGCTGTTATTCTCTTACCGTTTGCACTGGTAGAAATTTTTTATTACGGTCTCCCAAAGGTTGAAACTTGGAAAACGGGACTTAGTGTAATATACCTTGTTATTGGAGCAACAATTTTAGCATATTGGTTTTGGAATAAAGCGCTAGAGAGAGTTTCAGCATCAGTAAGCGGATTATATTTAAATGCATTACCATTAATAAGTATTGTTACTTCAATTATTCTATTAAATGAATCTCTGACATGGAGAGTAATAATGGGAGCGAGTTTAGTTTTAATCGGAGTAGGATGGGCGGATAAGCAAAAGTTATGTAATCTATTAAAAGGTAACAAGGTGGAGAATAGAGACTGTTAAACAGTATGATTTATATAATTGAAATGTTAAAAAGATACCTTATATATGAGGTATCTTTTTTATTTAGCAAAGATAATAGACTAAAGTTAGTATGGATATTCTTTGCTGTATTTATATGTGTCGAAATCATTTTGAAATATTGTTTGGACAAGTTGTATACATTCAGTATCATAAAAGCTTTCAAAAGTCGGATGACGGGGAAATAAAGGATCAGTAATATCGCCTTCGCTAAAATCCCCTTTATAAATCATGGCGGGAGTTTGATGATGCCATGATGTTGAGAACTCATTTATTGGTGCGGTTTTTAATTCGAAACGCTTTTCTAATTCTTTCATTTCCTGATCGAAGTTTTCTAAGTATATATAATTGGTCACATATTCTTCTTCACCAGCTATATATTGTTGTGTGAAATGTGGGTTAATATCACTTGCGTGAGCTCCTTTCATAAATAGATAGTATAGAAATTGTTTAAATGAGATCCCTTTGGAGGAATTTTCATCTTGATATAAAAACTTTCGGATGGGTTTCCATTCGGGATGTTCCATATAAGGAGGTCCAATTAAGGATACGAAAGAACTGACTGCTCTCCTATAAGGGTTACGAACGA
>NZ_FWYG01000001.1:5222500-5432500 GCF_900176455.1 Bacillus sp. JKS001846 | reverse complement strand
GTTCTGCCAAGGGCATAGCTGGGTAGCTATGTGCGGAAGGGATAAGTGCTGAAAGCATCTAAGCATGAAGCCCCCCTCAAGATGAGATTTCCCATAGCGTAAGCTAGTAAGATCCCTGAAAGATGATCAGGTTGATAGGTTCGAGGTGGAAGCATGGTGACATGTGGAGCTGACGAATACTAATAGATCGAGGACTTAACCATATAATATGTAGCAATGTTATCTAGTTTTGAAGGAATATGCCTTCATAGTTTGGTGATGATGGCAGAGAGGTCACACCCGTTCCCATACCGAACACGGAAGTTAAGCTCTCTAGCGCCGATGGTAGTTGGGACCTTGTCCCTGTGAGAGTAGGACGTCGCCAAGCAAAAACCTAAGTCATTTTGACTTAGGTTTTTTTGTGTTTATTTTTATTTACCGAAGGCTATAATCCATAAATTTAATAAAGCTAAAGACGAAAAAAGAATGAAATAGAGACTGTTTAAAATAATAGCAATGATTTTTTGTGTTCCTGATTTTCCTAATGCCACTAAAGTAATACTTAAAATAGGACAAATTATTACTATCATAAGTATATATTTTAAATAATGAGATGCTATAAATAAGTATTTAATAATTACAGAAATTACTGCAATAGAGAAAAATAAATAGGATAATAGCATAGTTCTTTCTTTAACAGTTATCCTCTTTAGAAATTAAATCGTTATAATAATACAAGAGTGTATATATTTTGATTTAAAACATACTGAAGTGCCATTTAAACGATTATACGTAAAATAGATCTCTAGAAATATATATTCTAATTCCCTTTTCTTCTTGCATATAGTTGCAATTCTTCTTTTGAATATAACTAAAACACGAACGTTATTGACTACTAATAAAAAAACATTCGATTATTTATTGACATTGTTTATGAAATATTGTTAATATAACCATAGAAACAATAATATAAGACCTCATATAATCGCGGGGATATGGCCTGCAAGTCTCTACCTAACGACCGTTATTCGTTAGACTATGAGGGAAAGTCACTCGGTATTTTTCTATTCACAAGGGATACGTATGCCTGAGTAGAGCGCTTTCTCTCATAGTAAAAGAGAAACTGTTCTATTTCAGGCTTTTTTTATTTGAATCGGGGGGATTCTAATATGAAATCACTAGTTGGAGTCATAATGGGAAGCACGTCAGACTGGGAAACAATGAAATATGCTTGTGACATTTTAGATGAATTAAATATACCGTATGAGAAAAAAGTTGTATCCGCTCATCGGACTCCGGATTATATGTTTGAATATGCAGAGACGGCTCGTGAACGTGGATTGAAAGTTATTATTGCTGGAGCTGGTGGAGCAGCACATTTACCAGGAATGGTTGCAGCGAAGACAAATCTTCCTGTAATTGGAGTTCCAGTTCAATCAAAAGCATTAAAAGGCTTAGATTCATTATTATCCATCGTCCAAATGCCAGGAGGTGTTCCAGTTGCAACTGTTGCAATTGGTAAAGCCGGTTCAACGAATGCTGGATTACTTGCCGCACAAATACTTGGATCATTCCATGATGATATACATGATGCATTAGAATTGAGACGAGAAGCGATTGAAAAAGATGTGCGTGAAGGTAGTGAGCTAGTATGACGAGGATCATTTTACCTGGAAAAACAATCGGTATTATTGGAGGCGGCCAGCTAGGAAGAATGATGGCATTGGCAGCTAAGGAAATGGGATATAAAATTGCTGTTTTAGATCCTACAAAGCATTCACCATGTGCACAAGTTGCTGATATTGAAATTGTTGCACCATATGATGATTTAAAAGCAATTCAGCATTTAGCAGAGATAAGTGATGTTGTCACATATGAATTTGAGAATATTGATTATAGATGTTTACAATGGCTTGAAAAACATGCGTACTTACCACAAGGTAGTCAGTTGTTAAATACAACGCAAAATCGTTTTACAGAAAAGAATGCGATTGAGAAGGCTGGGTTACCAGTAGCAACGTATAGATTAGTTCAAAATCAAGATCAGCTTACAGAAGCAATTGCTGAGTTATCATTCCCTTCCGTCTTAAAAACGACGACAGGTGGATATGATGGGAAAGGACAAGTTGTTTTAAGAAGTGAAGCTGATGTTGAGACAGCAAGAAATCTTGTGGATAAAGCAGAATGTATTTTAGAGAAATGGGTGCCTTTTGAAAAAGAAGTATCAGTTATTGTGATTCGTAGTGTAAGTGGTGAAACAAAAGTGTTTCCAGTAGCAGAAAATATTCATGTAAATAACATTTTACATGAATCTATCGTTCCAGCTCGCATTACAGAAGAGCTTTCTCAAAAAGCAATTGCTTATGCAAAGGTACTTGCGGATGAATTAGAACTTGTGGGAACACTAGCTGTAGAGATGTTTGCTACAGATAATGGTGAGATTTATATTAATGAATTAGCGCCAAGACCTCACAATTCAGGACACTATACACAGGATGCATGTGAGACGAGTCAATTTGGTCAACATATTCGAGCAATCTGTAATTTACCTCTAGGAGAAACAAATTTGTTAAAACCAGTTGTCATGGTAAACATTTTAGGCGAACATATAGAAGGGGTCCTAAGACAAGTGAATAGATTAACCGGGTGCTATTTACACTTGTATGGAAAAGAAGAAGCAAAAGCACAGCGAAAAATGGGGCATGTTAATATTTTAAATGATAATATTGAAGTCGCTCTAGAAAAAGCGAAGAGTTTGCATATTTGGGACCATCAAGAACAACTGTTGGAGGGAAAAAGATGATTAGTCGTTATACACGCCCAGAAATGGGTGCAATTTGGACGGAAGAGAACAAATTTAAAGCATGGTTAGAAGTTGAGATTTTAGCTTGTGAAGCATGGGCTGAGCTTGGCGATATTCCAAAAGAAGATGTTAAGAAAATTCGTGAGCATGCATCATTTGATATTGATCGTATTTATGAAATTGAAAAAGAAACACGTCATGACGTAGTTGCATTTACTCGTGCTGTATCAGAAACGCCAGCATTAGGTGAGGAACGTAAATGGGTTCATTACGGTTTAACATCTACAGACGTAGTGGATACAGCATTATCTTACATCTTAAAACAAGCGAATGAAATTATATTAAAAGACTTAGAGAACTTTGTAAGCATTTTAGCTAACAAAGCGAAAGAGCATAAATACACAATCATGATGGGAAGAACACATGGTGTTCATGCAGAACCAACAACATTTGGTTTAAAACTTGGTCTTTGGTATGAAGAAATGAAACGTAACGTAGAGCGTTTCAAACAAGCTGCTGATACAGTTCGTGTTGGTAAACTATCTGGTGCGGTTGGTACATATGCAAATATCGATCCATTCGTAGAAAAATATGTTTGTGAAAACTTAGGATTAGAAGCAGCACCAATTTCAACACAAACATTGCAACGTGATCGTCACGCACACTACATGTCAACACTTGCACTAATTGCAACATCTATCGAAAAGATGGCAGTTGAGATTCGTGGTTTACAAAAGAGTGAAACACGTGAAGTTGAAGAAGCTTTCGCAAAAGGTCAAAAAGGTTCTTCTGCAATGCCACATAAACGTAATCCAATTGGTTCTGAAAATATGACTGGTTTAGCTCGTGTTATCCGCGGTTATATGATGACGGCTTACGAAAATGTTCCATTATGGCATGAGCGTGACATTTCTCACTCTTCGGCAGAACGCGTAATTTTACCAGATGCTACAATCGCGTTAAATTACATGTTAAATCGCTTTGGTAATATCGTTAAAAACTTAACTGTATACCCAGAGAATATGAAACGCAATATGACAAGAACATACGGCTTAATTTATTCTCAGCGCGTAATGCTTACACTAATCGACAAAGGTATGGTACGTGAAGAAGCTTATGATATCGTACAGCCTAAAGCGATGGAAGCTTGGGAAACACAAGTACAATTTAAAGAGCTTGTAGAAGCTGATGAGCGTATTACAAGCAAGTTAACACAAGAAGAAATTAATGAATGCTTCAACTATGAGCATCATATGCAACACGTTGATACAATCTTTGAACGCCTTGGATTAAACGAAGCGTAAAATTTCATATGGCACAGAATAGAGTCATTCTGTGCCATTCTTTATAAAAACATTATTCACATTTTTCAAACTACAGGGGGCTTGCGAAATGCAAAAGCTAGAATTGCTGTATGAAGGTAAGGCAAAAAGAATTTATCGTACAGAATCAGCAGATATGGTTTGGGTAGAGTACAAAGATAGTGCGACTGCTTTCAATGGGGAGAAAAAAGAGACGATTACAGGGAAAGGTCGTTTGAACAATGAAATTACAACTTTATTGTTCAGAAAGTTACAAGAAGTGGGAATTAAAACACATTTTGTTGAGAAGTTATCTGAAACAGAACAACTTGTTAAAAAAGTGAGTATTATTCCTTTAGAAGTTGTCACAAGAAATGTAATTGCAGGAAGTCTTTCAAAACGATTAGGAATGGAAGAGGGAACTGTACTTGCAGAACCAATCGTAGAATTTTACTTCAAAGATGATGATTTAGGAGATCCGCTTGTAACGGAAGATCATATTCGTGTATTAAACGTTGCATCACCAGAGCAAGTAAGCGTATTACGAGATATGGCTCTACAAATCAATCAAGTGTTGATTGATCATTTCGCAAGCTGTCGTGTAAGATTAGTAGATTTCAAATTAGAGTTTGGTGTAACGGAAGAAGGAGAAATCATTTTAGCGGATGAAATTTCACCAGATACTTGCCGTTTATGGGATGAAACGAGCAATGAAAAGTTTGATAAAGACGTATTCCGTCGCGATCTTGGAAATTTAACAGATGCTTATGAAGAGATTTTAAAACGTTTAGGGGGAATTTCACATGTATAAAGTTAAGGTATATGTAACATTAAGAGAAAGCGTATTAGATCCACAAGGAACAGCAGTAAAAGGAGCACTTCATAGTCTTTCATTCACAGAAGTACAAGATGTTCGAATCGGAAAGTACATGGAACTAACAATTGATAAATCTGTATCTGATTTAGATAGCAAGGTAAAGGAAATGTGTGAAAAACTATTAGCGAACGTTGTAATGGAAGACTTCCGTTATGAAGTTGAGGAGGTTGTCGCACAGTGAAATTTGCCGTAATAGTATTTCCGGGTTCGAACTGTGATGTCGATATGTTCCATGCAATTAAAGATGAGCTTGGCGAAGAAGTAGATTACGTTTGGCACGATACAGAGAATTTAGATGAATATGATGCAATTCTACTACCAGGTGGATTTTCTTATGGTGACTACTTACGCTGCGGTGCTATCTCTCGCTTTGCTAATGCAATGAAAGCAGTGCAAAAAGCTGCTGAGCAAGGAAAGCCGATTTTAGGTGTATGTAATGGATTCCAGATTCTTGTTGAATCAGGATTACTACCAGGAGCGTTAATGAGAAACGAAAACTTAAAATTTATGTGTCGCACTGTTCAGTTGCGTGTTGAAAATAATGAAACGATGTTTACATCGCAATATGGAAAAGATGAAGTAATTAATATTCCAATCGCGCATGGTGAGGGGAATTACTATTGTGATGAAGCGACGCTTAAACAATTAGAAGAGAACAATCAAATCGCATTCCGTTACGTAGAAAACCCTAACGGTAGCGTTTCAGATATTGCTGGTATTGTAAATGAAAAAGGAAATGTACTTGGTATGATGCCACACCCAGAGCGTGCGGTAGATGAATTACTTGGCGGTGCTGAAGGGTTAAAAGTCTTTCAATCTATCTTAAAACAGTGGAGGGAAACATATGTCGTTAATGCTTGAACCAAATCCAACACAAATTAAAGAAGAGCGTATATATGCGGAAATGGGGCTAACAGACGAAGAGTTTGCCATGGTTGAAAAGATTTTAGGTCGTCTGCCAAATTATACAGAAACAGGGTTATTCTCTGTAATGTGGTCTGAACATTGTAGTTATAAAAATTCGAAACCAGTTCTTCGTAAGTTTCCAACTACAGGTGAGCGCGTTCTGCAAGGACCTGGAGAAGGTGCTGGAATTGTAGATATCGGTGATAATCAAGCAGTTGTATTTAAAATGGAAAGTCATAACCATCCTTCAGCTATTGAACCATATCAAGGAGCTGCAACAGGTGTTGGTGGTATTATTCGTGACGTATTCTCTATGGGAGCACGCCCGGTAGCTCTATTAAACTCACTTCGTTTCGGTGAATTACAGTCACCACGTGTGAAATATTTATTCGAAGAAGTAGTAGCAGGAATTGCAGGATACGGTAACTGCATCGGTATTCCGACTGTTGGCGGCGAAGTACAATTTGATCCATGTTATGAAGGAAATCCACTTGTAAATGCAATGTGCGTAGGTTTGATTAACCACGAAGACATTAAAAAGGGGCAAGCGCACGGTGCTGGTAACACAGTAATGTACGTAGGAGCATCAACTGGTCGTGACGGTATTCACGGTGCAACATTCGCGTCGGAAGAACTATCTGAAAGCTCAGAAGCGAAACGTCCAGCGGTTCAAGTAGGGGATCCATTTATGGAAAAACTTCTTATTGAAGCGTGTTTAGAATTAATTCAATCCGATGCACTTGTTGGAATTCAAGATATGGGTGCGGCTGGTTTAACATCATCATCTGCAGAAATGGCAAGTAAAGCAGGAATGGGTATTGAAATGTACTTAGATGATGTACCACAGCGTGAAACAGGAATGACACCATATGAAATGATGCTATCTGAATCACAAGAGCGTATGTTAATTGTCGTGAAAAAAGGTAGAGAACAAGAGATAGTAGATTTATTTGAGAAGTATGGTCTTGCAGCGGTTACGATGGGGAAAGTAACGGAAGATAAAATGCTTCGTTTATTCCATAAAGGTGAAAAGGTAGCTGAAGTTCCAGCAGATGCTTTAGCAGAAGAAGCACCAATTTATCATAAGCCATCAAAAGAAGCAGCATACTTTGCTGAATTCCAAGCAATGAAAATGGAAACGCCAAAAGTAGAAAATTATAAAGACGCGTTATTTGCTTTATTACAGCAACCAACAATTGCAAGTAAAGAGTGGGTATACGATCAATACGATTACCAGGTTCGCACAAGCACAGTTGTTACGCCAGGTTCAGATGCTGCAGTTGTACGTGTACGCGGTACAGAAAAAGGATTAGCAATGACGACAGATTGTAACTCTCGCTACATTTATCTAGACCCAGAGATGGGCGGTAAAATTGCAGTAGCAGAGGCAGCGCGTAATATCGTATGTTCTGGCGGAGAGCCACTTGCAATTACAGATTGCTTAAACTTCGGTAACCCAGAAAAACCAGAAATCTTCTGGCAGATTGAGAAATCAGTAGATGGTATGAGTGAAGCTTGTCGCACATTACAAACACCAGTTATCGGCGGAAACGTATCGATGTATAACGAGCGTAGTGGTGAAGCTGTATATCCAACACCAACTGTTGGGATGGTCGGACTTGTGCATGACTTAAAACATGTAACAACACAAGAGTTTAAGCAAGCTGGTGATTTAGTGTATGTAATTGGTGAGACGAAAGCTGAGTTTGGCGGAAGTGAATTACAGAAAATGATTCACGGCAAAATTTTCGGTCAATCACCAAGTATCGATTTAGATGTAGAATTAAAACGCCAAAAGCAAGTATTAGAAGCAATTCAAGCTGGTCTTGTTCAATCTGCACATGATGTTGCTGAAGGTGGTTTAGCAGTTGCGATTTCAGAAAGTGCAATTGGTGCTAAAGGCTTAGGTGCTACTGTGAAATTAGATGGAGAAGCAACAGCAGCATTATTCGCTGAATCACAGTCTCGCTTCGTGATAACTGTAAAACGTGAAAATAAAGAGGCGTTTGAGAAAGTGGTAGAAGCAATCCAAGTTGGAGAAGTAACAAGTACAAATGAAGTAACAATTCATAATGAAGAAAATGAAGTATTACTTACAGCAAATGTAGATGAAATGAGAAAGGCTTGGAAAGGGGCAATCCCATGCTTGCTGAAATAAAGGGGTTAAACGAAGAATGTGGCGTTTTCGGAATTTGGGGGCATGAAAATGCAGCACAAGTTTCATACTACGGATTGCACAGTTTACAGCACCGTGGGCAAGAAGGCGCAGGCATTGTCGTAAATAATGGGGAAAAAATCGTCGGTCACAAGGGGTTAGGTTTAATATCAGAAGTGTTTTCAAGAGGTGAGCTAGAAGGATTAAATGGAAAATCAGCAATCGGACATGTACGATATGCAACAGCTGGTGGAAGTGAAGTTGCTAACGTTCAACCATTGTTGTTCCGTTTTTCCGATCATAGTATGGCGTTAGCTCATAACGGAAATTTAATTAATGCAAAAATGCTTCGTCGTGAATTAGAAGCAGAGGGCAGTATTTTTCAAACTAGTTCAGATACAGAAGTACTTTTACATCTTATTAAACGTAGCACGAAAGATTCTTTAATTGAAAGTGTAAAAGAGGCTTTAAATAAAGTGAAAGGTGCGTTTGCGTATCTTTTACTAACTGGAAATGAAATGATCGTTGCATTAGATCCGAATGGGTTCCGTCCGCTTTCAATTGGAAAGATGGGGGATGCTTACGTTGTAGCGTCAGAAACATGTGCTTTTGATGTAGTAGGTGCAACATACATTCGCGATGTAGAACCAGGTGAATTACTTGTCATTAATGATGAAGGAATTCACGTGGATCGTTTCACAAATGATGTAGAACATGCAATTTGCAGTATGGAATACATTTACTTTGCACGCCCAGATTCAAATATTGCTGGTGTTAACGTCCATGCAGCACGTAAGAATATGGGGAAACGTTTAGCGGCAGAAGCTCCTATTGAAGCAGATGTTGTTACTGGTGTACCAGACTCTAGTATTTCAGCTGCGATTGGCTATGCGGAGGCGACAGGTATTCCATATGAGTTAGGATTAATTAAAAATCGTTACGTTGGACGTACGTTTATTCAACCTTCTCAAGAACTGCGCGAGCAAGGGGTTAAGATGAAGCTTTCCGCAGTAAGAGGTGTAGTTGAAGGGAAACGAGTTGTTATGATTGATGACTCTATCGTAAGAGGAACGACAAGTAAACGAATTGTTCGTATGCTTCGTGAGGCTGGAGCGACAGAAGTTCACGTAAGAATTGCTTCACCACCTCTGAAATATCCATGTTTCTATGGCATTGATATTCAAACGAGAAAAGAATTAATTGCAGCAAATCATACAGTAGAAGAAATCCGTGAAATGATCGGAGCAGATTCTTTAACATTTTTAAGTGAAGATGGATTAGTAGATGCAATTGGACGTCCATATGAAGGGAAATATGGCGGCCTATGCATGGCTTACTTTAATGGGGACTATCCAACAGCTCTTTATGATTATGAGCAAGAGCTTTTAGAAAGTATGAAATAAGAAAAGTGAGAAAAGCTTCTACTTCTTTTGATGTAGGAGCTAGATCCTTTCTTAAAATAGCCCGCCCTGGATGGGGAGAAATTAAAAGACGAGGTGTAAATAACGATGGCGAATGCATATAAGCAAGCAGGAGTAGATATTGAAGCTGGATATGAAGCGGTATCTCGCATGAAAAAACACGTACAAACAACTATGAGAAAAGAAGTACTAGGCGGTTTAGGCGGTTTTGGAGGTATGTTTGATCTATCAAAATTTGCATTAGAAGAACCTGTATTAGTATCTGGAACAGATGGCGTGGGAACGAAATTGATGCTCGCTTTTATGGCAGATAAACATGACACAATTGGTATTGATGCAGTAGCAATGTGTGTAAATGATATTGTTGTCCAAGGAGCAGAGCCGCTTTTCTTCCTTGATTATATTGCTTGTGGTAAAGCTGAACCTAGTAAAATTGAAAACATCGTCAAAGGCATATCAGAGGGCTGCCGCCAAGCTGGTTGTGCATTAATCGGTGGAGAAACAGCTGAAATGCCAGGAATGTATTCTACGGAAGAATATGATTTAGCTGGTTTTACAGTTGGGATTGTTGATAAAAAGAAAATTGTAACAGGTGAAAAGATTGAAGCTGGTCACGTGCTAATTGGCTTAGCATCTAGCGGTATTCATAGCAATGGTTACTCTTTAGTACGAAAAGTGTTATTAGAAGATGGGGAACTATCTTTAGAGCGTATTTATGGCCGCTTAGAACTACCTCTTGGTGAAGAATTATTAAAACCAACGAAAATTTATGTCAAACCTATTTTAGAACTATTGAAGAAACATGAAGTATACGGTATGGCGCATATTACAGGTGGTGGATTTATTGAAAATATTCCACGCATGTTGCCAGAAGGAATCGGTGCTGAGATTGAACTAGGATCTTGGGAAATTCAGCCGATCTTTAGTTTGCTTCAAGAAGTTGGAAAACTGGAAGAGAAAGAAATGTTCAATATTTTTAACATGGGTATTGGTATGGTAGTAGCAGTGAAGGAAGAAGATGCAAAAGATGTTGTTCGTCTTCTTGAAGAGCAAGGAGAAATGGCTCGTATTATTGGACGTACTATACAAGGAGCTGGCGTTACTTTTAATGGGGGCACAGCACTATGAGTAGATTAGCAGTTTTTGCTTCTGGAAGTGGATCTAACTTTCAATCTCTCGTTAATGCGGTAGAAGAAAAAAGATTGGATGCAGAAATTAGTTTATTAGTATGTGATAAACCAGAAGCACGAGCTGTTGGACGGGCAAATTATCATCATATTCCGTGTTTTGCTTTTTCAGCGAAAGCATATGAGTCAAAAGAAGCGTTTGAAAAAGAGATATTAAAGAAGCTAGAAGAATATGAAATTGATTATGTTATTTTAGCTGGATATATGCGTTTAATCGGGCCGACGTTACTAGAAGCATACGGCGGGAAGATTATTAATATTCATCCATCATTACTACCGAGCTTTCCGGGTAAAGATGCTGTCGGTCAAGCGTTAGAAGCAGGTGTGAAAGTAACTGGAGTAACAATTCATTATGTAGATGCAGGTATGGATACAGGGCCAATTATTGCACAAGAAGCAGTGGTTGTTTCTGAAGGGGATACGAGAGAAAGCTTACAAAAGAAAATTCAACAAGTTGAACATAAATTATACGTAAATACAGTGAATCAAATTGTTCAGTCTGTGAAAGAATCAACTGTTAACTAACATACAACCAGGGGTGAAGGATAAATGAAAAAGCGTGCATTAGTAAGTGTTTCAGATAAAACAGGAGTAGTAGAATTTGTTAAAGGGTTACTAGAACAAGGGATTGAAGTTATTTCAACAGGTGGTACGAAAAAGTTACTAGAAGAAAATGGCTTACAAGTAATCGGCATTTCTGAAGTAACTGGTTTCCCTGAAATTATGGATGGCCGTGTGAAAACATTACATCCAAATATTCATGGTGGTCTATTAGCAGTTCGTGATAATGAAACACATGTAACACAAATGAATGAGTTAGGTATAGAGCCAATTGACTTTGTTGTTGTTAACTTATACCCATTTAAAGAAACAATCGCTAAGCCTGATGTAACATTTGCTGATGCAATTGAAAATATTGATATCGGTGGCCCGACAATGATTCGCTCTGCTGCGAAAAATCATAAATTCGTATCGGTAATTGTAGATCCAGTAGATTATGATATTGTGTTAGCAGAACTGAAAGAGAACGGTGAAGTAGCAGAGGAAACAAAACGTAAACTAGCAGCGAAAGTATTCCGTCATACAGCAGCGTATGATGCGTTAATTTCTAACTACTTAACAGAGCAAATGGGTGAAGAAAGTCCAGAAACATTAACTGTGACATTTGAGAAAAAGCAAGACTTACGCTATGGCGAGAACCCACATCAAAAAGCAACTTTCTATAAAGCGCCATTCGCAGCAACGTCTTCTGTTGCATACGCAGAACAATTACACGGTAAGGAATTATCGTATAACAATATTAATGATGCAGACGCAGCGCTTAGCATCGTAAAAGAATTTACAGAACCAGCAGTAGTAGCAGTAAAGCATATGAATCCATGTGGTGTTGGAGTAGGAACTAATATTCACGAAGCATATACTCGTGCTTATGAAGCAGATCCAGTATCAATCTTCGGCGGTATTATTGCAGCAAATCGTGAAATTGATAAAGCTACAGCAGAAAAGTTACATGAAATTTTCTTAGAAATTGTTATCGCACCTTCGTTCTCGCAAGAAGCTTTAGAAGTGTTGCAAAGTAAGAAGAACTTACGTTTATTAACTATAAATATTGAAAAAGCGACAAGTGCAAGCAAAAAACTAACTTCTGTACAAGGTGGACTTCTCGTTCAAGAGGAAGATACGTTATCATTAGATGAAAGTACAATTTCAATTCCAACGAAACGTGAACCTTCAGAGCAAGAATGGAAAGATTTAAAACTAGCTTGGAAAGTTGTAAAGCATGTGAAATCAAACGCAATTGTTTTAGCGAAAGATGACATGACAATTGGTGTCGGTGCGGGACAGATGAACCGTGTAGGTTCTGCAAAAATCGCAATTACACAAGCTGGTGAAAAAGCACAAGGTAGCGCGCTTGCATCTGATGCTTTCTTCCCAATGCCAGATACATTAGAAGAAGCAGCAAAAGCAGGAATTACAGCAATCATTCAACCGGGCGGATCAATCCGTGATGAAGATTCTATTAAAGTGGCAGATACTTATGGGATTGCTATGGTGTTCACTGGCGTACGTCATTTCAAACACTAATAGAGGATGTTTAAAAAGTCCGGTTAAGATAACCTTCGCATGTCGTCGTTGCATCGCCAGTGCGGTACTCATGTAGGAAAGCTACACTCCGTGTCCTCCTGGCAAATGCGCCTCGACCTGCTTGGTTCTCTTAATCCTCCTTTTTAAACCTTTATTGATATGGATGTTAAAAAAGTCCGGTTAAGATAACCTTTTATTGATATGAAAAAGCAAACTAGGAGCATAGCTTCTAGTTTGTACTTATTTAATTACTGGGGGATGAAATATGAATGTTTTAGTAATTGGCCGCGGTGGGCGTGAGCATGCTTTAGCTTGGAAGTTTGCACAATCTGAAAAAGTAGAAAAGGTATATGTAGCACCAGGTAATGAAGGTATGAGAGATGTTGCAACACCAGTTGATATTGATGAAAATGATTTTGATGCATTAGTTTTATTTGCAAAAGAGAATAATGTTGAGTTAACTTTCGTTGGACCAGAAATTCCGCTTATGAATGGAATTGTTGATCGTTTTAAAGAAGAGGGACTTCGCGTATTTGGTCCGAATAAAGCGGCTGCTGTTATTGAAGGTAGTAAAGCTTTTACAAAAGAGCTTATGAAAAAGTATGATATTCCAACTGCGGCGTACGAAACTTTTACAGATTATGAAGAAGCAGTACAGTACATTCAAAAAGTTGGTGCACCAATCGTTATTAAAGCTGACGGCCTAGCTGCTGGTAAAGGTGTAACGGTAGCGATGACGCTTGAAGAGGCATTACAAGCTGTGAAAGAAATGCTGCAAGATGTGAAATTCGGCGTGGCAAGTAAGAAGGTCGTTATTGAAGAGTTTTTAGATGGACAAGAATTTTCATTAATGGCATTCGTGAATGGAACAACTGTACATCCAATGATAATCGCCCAAGATCATAAAAGAGCTTTTGATGGTGATAAAGGTCCAAATACGGGCGGAATGGGTGCATATTCTCCAGTACCACAAATTCCAGAAACAGCAGTTCAAGAAGCGATTCAAACCGTATTGCATCCAACTGCTAAGGCGATGATTGAAGAAAACCGTTCGTTTACAGGTATTTTATACGCAGGTCTTATTTTAACAAATGATGGTCCGAAGGTAATTGAATTTAATGCACGCTTCGGTGATCCTGAAACAGAAGTTGTATTACCTCGATTAGAAAACGATTTAGTTGATGTATGTAACGCTGTATTAGATGAAAGTGAACTAACGTTACAATGGTCAGAAGAAGCGGTAATCGGTGTTGTACTTGCTTCTAAAGGATATCCAGAAGCATATAAAAAAGGTGATATTATTAGCGGACTAGATGCACTGCAAGATGTGATTGTTTTCCATGCAGGTACAGCAATGAAACATGGGGACTTTGTAACGAACGGTGGCCGTGTATTATTTGTTGCTTGTAAGGCAAATAGTTTACAAGAAGCAAAAGATAAAGTATATAAAGAAATCGGTAAAATTGAGAGTGATGGTCTATTTTATCGAAGTGATATAGGATATCGTGCAATTGGGCATGAGATGACGAAAAGTTAATATGTAAAAATCCCGCTGAGGAATCAGCGGGATTTTTTATGCATCTTTATCTTTTTTTAATTTCCCTTTTTGCTTTGCCATTTCTCGAAGTAAATACTCGATGTGTGCATTGACGCTACGAAATTCATCATTTGCCCATTTTTCGATGACTGCGTGTAATTCAGGATCAATACGTAATGGAAAGCTTTTCTTTTTAGCCATAATTACTTATAGCCCTTAGTATAGGCTTCCTGTATTAATAACTGGCTGCGCACCTTTATCTGAAACGATGGCAACTAATAAGTTGTTTACCATATTTGCTTTACGCTCGTCATCGAGTTCTAGTACGCCTTCTTCATCTAACATATGGATGGAATCTTTCGCCATCTTCACAGCACCTTCAACAATTTCTTTTCTAGCAGCTAATACTGCTTTTGCTTGCTGGCGTTGTAGCATTGCATGGGCAATTTCTGTTGCGTAAGCTAAGTGCGTTAAACGAGTTTCTAATACTTCTACACCAGCAATTTCAAGACGCGCCTCTAACTCACGTTTTAATTCTTCAGAGATTTCTTCAGTATTTCCGCGTAACGTAACGCAGGTTTCATCTTGGAAATTGTCATAAGGATATTTTGTTGCAACATGGCGGATTGCCGTTTCGCTTTGAATTTCTACAAATCGATCATAATGTTCAACACCAAACATTGCTTTTGCAGAATCAACAACTTTATATACGATAACAGCTGCAATTTCAATTGGATTTCCATCAACGTCATTTACTTTTAATTTTTTACTGTTAAAGTTTTCAACACGTAAAGATACAGTTTGACGGAATGCGAACGGAATCGTTAAAAATAAACCGTTTTGACGAATTGTTCCTAAATAATTACCGAAGAACGTAATAACCTTCGCTTGATTCGGTTGAACAATACCGATACCTGTAGCGAGAACTGCGGCTAATATAATAGTTAGTGCCGCTCCTATGAAAATTTCTTGTGCAAGGAAAAATACACCGATAGCAGCTAAAATCAAAATTCCAATAATACCGAGAAAACCATTTACATAAAATACTTGTTTTTCTTTCATATGATCGCCTCCTGATATAAAAATGATATCACTTTTATATCATTTTAAGCAAGAGGTATGCATCTAATTTTCTGAATTTTATTGGTTGATATCTTTTATATACATTTTAAGGTTCAAAAAGAGAATATACGTTCTGTTTTATGGTAAAATAAAGAAGACTTAACCGCCCACTGCAGCAGCTAAGTCCCTTTGAGAGCATCTTGCATCGTGACAAATGATTCAAAGCGGTTTTGCCAGGATTATATCTTCAATCGCTGACTCAATCTCTTTGTCAGAAGCGTCATAACTTCCTTTTGACTCTGGCTTGTCATGAGTGGAAGTTTGATTCACTTCTTCTTTAGCATGTCCTTTTTCACCAAAATTCATGCTAGGCATTTTAAATGCCCCCATATTCATGTATTTTCCGAATTTCCACATTTCAACAACAGGGCAGAAACGAACAATTCCTTCTGCAACTTTCATTGCACCAATCCATAGAAAAATGTTAGACCAAGTGCACCACGGCTTGCGTACAAGTTTAGTTGCACTACATCCGAAGAGGACGAGCCCAAGTGTAATTCGAATTAGAGCGTTTATTGTCCCGATATTTTGCTTCATTAGAAAAACACTCCTTTTTATGAAAGTTGAAATAGATAATACTATTTCTTTTATTAGTATCCCGTTTGATTTTTGGGATATGTAATCCAACATTTGACGTGGAAAAAGATGTTGGATTGTGCGTGTGTGTAAGTAACTTTTTTTGTTATAATGAAAGAATGCATAAAAGGAACTTCAAAATTAAATCCTCTAGTTTAAAAAATATGGAAGAGGTAATTCCAAACTTAATTCTCCGTTTTAAACAAATATTTAAGATGAAGTTAAAACAATAATGATGAAAATAAACTGTTATTTTGAACAGAAATATATATAACTAGAGAAAAGGAAGGGTGTTTTCATGTACGATATTTCCGGATGGAAACATGTATTTAAGCTTGATCCAAATAAGGAGTTAAGCGATGAACATTTAGAAATGATTTGTGAGTCTGGAACTGATGCGGTTATTGTAGGCGGAAGTGATGGAGTTACAATTGATAACGTATTACACATGCTAGTTAGCATTCGTAGATATGCAGTTCCTTGTGTATTAGAGGTTTCTGATGTAGAAGCAATTACACCAGGATTTGATTTTTATTACATCCCAAGTGTTTTAAATAGCCGAAAAGTAGAATGGGTAACAGGTGTTCATCATGAGGCATTGAAAGAATTTGGGGATATTATGGACTGGGACGAAATTTTTATGGAAGGGTATTGTGTTTTAAATCCAGAAGCGAAAGTAGCCCAGCTTACAGAAGCGAAATGTGATTTAACAGAAGATGACGTTATTGCATATGCTCGTTTAGCAGACAAGCTATTACGTTTACCGATATTTTATTTAGAATATAGCGGTACGTATGGAGATGTTGAACTTGTTAAAAATGTAAAAGCAGAATTGAAACAAGCTAAGTTATATTATGGCGGTGGTATTTCTAATGCAGAACAGGCGAAAGAAATGGCACAATATGCTGATACAGTAGTTGTTGGAAATATTATTTATGATGATATAAAATCGGCGTTAAAAACAGTTAAAGCAGTAAAAGGAGAGTAGGTGCAGGCGTATATGAGTATGACAGATAAGTTATTAAACGGTTTAAATCCACAGCAACAAAAAGCAGTACAAACAACGAATGGACCACTTCTATTAATGGCAGGTGCAGGTAGTGGTAAGACACGTGTGTTAACACATCGTATTGCGTATTTACTTGGTGAAAAAGGTGTAGCACCATGGAATGTACTAGCTATTACCTTCACAAATAAAGCAGCTCGTGAAATGCGTGAGCGTATTGATACACTTGTGGGACCAGAAGCAGAAGATATTTGGATTTCGACGTTCCACTCTATGTGTGTACGTATTTTACGACGCGATATCGATCGTATTGGTATTAATCGTAACTTTACAATCTTAGATTCAGGTGATCAGCTAACTGTAGTCAAAAAAATTATGAAAGAGCGCAATGTTGATCCGAAGAAATTTGAGCCGCGCTCTATTTTAGCGGGTATTAGTAATGCGAAAAATGAACTGTTATCTGCGGATAAATATGCAAAAAAAATTACAATGGCTGATCCATATGAAAAATTAACGAGCGATGTATACACAGAGTATCAAAAACGTCTTTTGAAAAATAATTCATTAGACTTTGATGATTTAATTATGACGACGATTCAGCTATTTGAACGTGTTCCAGAAGTATTAGAGTTTTATCAGCGTAAGTTCCAATATATTCATGTTGATGAGTATCAAGATACGAACAAAGCGCAATATCTTCTTGTTAAACATTTGGCAGCGCGTTTTAAAAATCTTTGTGTTGTGGGTGACTCTGACCAGTCTATTTATCGCTGGCGTGGTGCAGATATTTCTAACATTTTGTCATTCGAAAAAGACTATGAGAATGCACAAGTAATTCTGTTAGAACAAAACTATCGTTCGTCACAAAATATTTTAAATGCAGCGAATGCTGTTATTGAAAAAAACACGAATCGTAAGCCGAAGAAATTATGGACAGACAATCAAGTTGGAAGTAAAATCTCGTATTATCGTGCTGCAACTGAAAAGGACGAAGCGTATTTTGTTGCAAAAAAAATTCGTGACGATATTCAAATGGGGAAACGAAAATATACTGATTTTGCAGTGCTATATCGTACGAATGCTCAGTCTCGTATGGTCGAGGAGATTTTCCTTAAATCTAACATTCCGTATAAAATTGTCGGGGGTACGAAGTTCTACGATCGTAAAGAGATTAAAGATATTTTGGCGTACTTACGTTTAATCGGTAATCCAGATGATGAAATTAGTTTTGCACGTATTATAAATGTGCCAAAGCGTGGCATTGGTGCGACTTCTATCGATAAAATTATTAATTACGGTGTGCAAAATGGAATTTCATTAACTGCTGTATTTGATGAGATTGAGCATGTTGGAGTAAGTGCAAAAATTACAAAGGCAGTAAAAGAATTCGCGAATTTATTAAATAACTGGGTAAATATGCAAGAGTATTTATCTGTTACAGAATTAGTAGAAGAAGTTATTGAAAAAACAGGCTATCGCGATATGTTGAAAAATGAACGTTCTTTAGAAGCGGAAGGTCGTTTAGAAAACTTAGACGAGTTCTTATCTGTTACGCAAACATTTGAATCTCAAAGCGAAGATAAGAGCCTTGTTGCATTCTTAACAGATTTAGCACTTGTTGCTGATATTGATCGTGTAGATGAAGACCCAACTGCTGGTGAAGAAGTTATTTTAATGACGATGCACTCGGCGAAAGGATTAGAGTTCCCGGTTGTCTTTATTGTTGGCTTAGAGGAAGGGATATTCCCTCATACTCGTTCTCTTATGGAAGAGGATGAAATGCAAGAAGAACGTCGTCTTGCTTATGTAGGTATTACTCGTGCAGAAGAAGAGCTATATTTATCTAACGCGCAAATGCGTACATTATTTGGTAGAACAAGTATGAACGCTGCGTCTCGATTTATTACAGAAATCCCGACAGAACTAGTGGAATCATTAAATGAAACAGCGCCGAAGCGTGAAACATCGTTTGGTACAAAAGGCAGAACGGCAAGTAGCGGCAAAACGACAATCACAACAGCAACACGCTCTCGTTCAGCTTTCGCGCGCCCTGCAGCTAAGACGACAGGCGGCGAACAAATTGGCTGGGCAGTAGGAGATAAAGCTTCCCACCAAAAATGGGGAGTCGGTACAGTTGTAAGTGTAAAAGGTGAAGGTGATGCAAAAGAATTAGATATTGCGTTCCCAAGCCCAATTGGTGTTAAACGTTTGTTAGCAAAATTTGCGCCTGTGACGAAACAATAGGAAAGGAATGAGGATATGTCAAAAGAGATAGTAAAAAAACGTATAGAAGAATTACGTGACTTGTTAAATACATTTAACTATCAATATCACGTATTAGACAATCCTTCTGTTTCTGATGCGGAATATGACCGTAATATGCAGGAGCTTATAAAATTAGAAGCAGAGAACCCAGAGTTTATGAGTGAAGATTCTCCCTCCGTTCGCGTTGGGGGGACTGTTCTTGATATATTTGAAAAAGTAACACATAAGTCACCAATGTTAAGTTTAGGAAATGCATTTAACGAAGGAGATTTACGTGATTTCGACAGAAGAGTACGTCAAGGAATTGATGGTGCGAATGTAAGATATATATGTGAATTAAAAATTGACGGGCTTGCCGTTTCGCTTCATTATGAAAAAGGACGCTTCATTCAAGGGGCGACACGTGGTGATGGTGTAACAGGTGAAGATATTACTCAAAATTTAAAAACGATTAAAGCTATCCCACTTCGTTTAAATGAAGAAGTAACGTTAGAAGCAAGAGGCGAAGCTTATATGCCGAAGCGTTCATTCGTTAAACTAAATGAAGAAAAAGAGCAAAATGGAGAAGATGTATTTGCGAATCCGCGTAATGCAGCAGCAGGTTCAATACGTCAACTTGATCCGAAAATTGCAGCGAAGCGTAACTTATCTATGTTTGTGTATGGTCTTGCGAATGTAGAAGAAAAAACAATTTCATCACATAGTGAATCGCTGGATTTCTTAGGTGAACTTGGATTTAAGACAAATCCAAATCGCCGTACATGTGAAACAATTGAAGAAGTTATAGCTTATGTAGAAGAATGGCAAGAAAAACGTCCGCATCTTGATTATGAGATTGATGGAATCGTTATAAAAGTAGATGATGTTGCTCTTCAAGAAAGTCTAGGAACTACAGCGAAGAGTCCAAGGTGGGCGATTGCTTATAAATTTCCGGCTGAAGAAGTTGTAACGAGATTAACAGGCATTGAATTAAGTGTTGGCCGAACAGGGGTTGTAACACCGACTGCAGAACTAGAGCCAGTGAGAGTTGCTGGTACGATTGTTCGTCGTGCTTCTTTACATAACGAAGATTTAATTCGTGAAAAAGACATTCGAATTGGTGACTACGTTGTTGTGAAGAAGGCTGGAGATATTATTCCTGAAGTTGTGAACGTTATTTTTGATAAGCGTACTGGTGAGGAAGAAGAATACCGCATGCCAACTCATTGTCCAGCATGTGAGAGTGAACTTGTTCGTTTAGAAGAAGAAGTAGCACTTCGTTGTATAAATCCAACTTGTCCTGCTCAAATTCGAGAAGGGTTAATCCATTTCGTTTCAAGAAATGCAATGAATATTGATGGACTTGGAGAACGTGTCATTACACAACTCTTTGATGCTGATTACATTCGTACATTTGCTGATTTATATGCATTGACGAAAGAGCAATTATTACAGTTAGAACGTTTTGGTGAAAAATCAGCAACAAACTTAATACAAGCAATTGAAAATTCTAAAGAAAACTCGTTAGAGCGATTATTATTTGGTCTTGGAATTCGCCACGTTGGAGCAAAAGCAGCACGTACATTTGCAGAGCACTTTGAAACGATGGATGAGCTTGTAAAAGCAACGGAAGAAGAACTAAAAGCAATTAATGAAATTGGCGAAAAAATGGCTCAATCTGTTGTGACATATTTTGATAATGAAGATGTATTAGAGTTATTACAGCAGTTTAAAGAGTATGGCGTGAATATGACATACAAAGGTATAAAAATTGCAGATTTACAAAATGTTGAATCTTACTTCGCAGGAAAAACGGTTGTTTTAACAGGTAAGCTAGAAGTTATGGGACGAAGTGAAGCGAAGAAGAAGATTGAGGCATTAGGTGGAAAAGTAACAGGAAGTGTTAGTAAGAGTACGGATTTAGTTGTTGCAGGTGAAGCAGCTGGTTCGAAATTAGCACAAGCGGAGAAACATAATGTTGAGGTTTGGAATGAAGAGAGGTTCTTACAAGAGCTAAATAAGTAAGAGGTGCAAACTTACCATGAAAAAAATAGCATTAGCGGTATTAAGCCTTGGCCTACTTGTAAGTGGGTGTAGTGCAGGTGCCGACAAAGATGAAAAAGTGGCTGGGAAATCGGGGAAAGCAAAAGAACAATCAGTTGTTCCAAAATACGCTATTTCGGATGAATATTATAAGACGACTATTCCATTTGATGGTGGAAAGGCACGTGGTTTAGTGGTGCAAGGGTTAAATAGTCGCCTTGATATAGATGAATTTGAAACAGGATTAATGCGAATTGCAAAAGAATCATTTAGTACGAAAGATAATTTTTTAAAAGGCGGAAAAGCTCTAGATACTCAAACTATACAGATGCTTGTTAAAAGAAAACGTACAGATGCTGAACAAAAGGAACTAGAGGAAAAATTAAAAAAAGATGCAGTTAAATTTCCAAATATAGGATTAAATCCTGCATTAGGAACAGGATCCGAATCACTAGAAGTGAAAAATAAAAAAAATCCAATATATATTTCAAATATTTTAGAGCATGATTATTATGTGAAAAAAGGCGATAACGGCGAGGAACGTGTTGGTATGGTAGTTGGATTAGCGATGAATTCTGTTCAATATTTTAACGAAGAGCATGGTTACCCACGTGAAGCTGCAATCCCAGATGAAAAGATGTTAGCTGAAGGGAAAAAAATGGCGCAAGAAATTTTGAAAGTCATACATCAAAAAGAACCTGAAACAAAAAATATTCCGATAACATTTGCGATTTATCGCCAAGCTCCAAAGTCTTCGCTCGTGCCAGGTAATTTTGTTTCTTATGCAAATGTCGAAAAAGGTAGTGAAACGGTTGAAGATTGGAAACAAATTAATGAAAAATATTATTTGTTCCCATCAGAGCAAGCGAAAACAGATAATAAACGTGAAGATCTTGCAAGAGTATCCAACTTTAAGGCAAAACTAAGCGATTATTTCCAAGGCGACTATACAGCTGTTATTGGTACTGGTATGTATAGAGATGATGAATTAAGAGAAATGAAGCTTGATATTCCTGTCCAGTTTAATGGAAAAGCGGAAATAGTTGGTTTTACACAATATGTGGCAGGGCTTGTTATGGAATACTTCCCGAATTATATGAAAGTACAAGTAACGATTAAATCTGTAGAACGCCCAGAAGCTATTATTATACGTGAAGCAAAACAAGATGAACCACTTGTGAAAATTTTAGATTAAATATGAAGGCTGTTCCTCTATGGAACAGCTTTTTTTCTTATGTAATTTTGTTATAATTTAAAATGTTGTAAAAAATAGGGGTGAGGGGTAAAGCTCATGGAAGAATTAAGTTTTCAAGTCATTATTTTATTAATTGCATTCGGTTTTTTAGCAGCTTTTATTGATTCCGTTGTTGGAGGAGGAGGGTTAATTTCGCTTCCTGCACTTATGTTTGTTGGCCTATCGCCAGCTTCGGCAATTGCAACGAATAAATTAGCGGCAACAATGGGGACGTTTACGAGTGCGATGTATTTCATTCGATCAGGAAAAGTTGATTTTAAAATTGTAGGAAAGTTAATCCCGTTAACTATTGTTGGAGCTGTTGCAGGTGCTTTAGTAGTAAAATTTATTCCATCGGATATTTTACGCCCATTAGTACTTGTAATGTTGGTATTTATTGCTATTTATATTATTGCAAAAAAGAATTGGGGAAGTGTGTCTACCTATAAGAAGATGACGCAAAGAAAAACATTAATATTTTTCTTTGCTATTTTAATGATAGGATTTTATGATGGGTTTTTTGGACCAGGGACAGGGTCGTTTTTAATTTTTGCATTTTTATTAATTGGCTTGGATTTTATTCAAGCGGCAGCATCTGGAAAACTTTTGAACTTTGTTAGTAATATTGTATCTTTAATTACTTTTTTATTCTTAGACATAATTCATTTTGAATACGGTATTATCATGGGATTATCAATGATCTTAGGTGCTTATTTTGGATCGAAGTTTGCGGTTCAAAAAGGTGTTGGATATGTAAGGACTTTATTTTTATTAGTTACTATATTATTGATCGGGAAAAATGTTTTGGAATATACTCATATTTTGTAGATTCATACGCATGTATGAATCTCTTTTTTTTATTATATTTTAAAAATTTATTAATTTTTAAAATATAAGTCTAGGAATATTTGAATAAATCTAAATTATCGTGTAGAATAATGTTGTAAAATGTAAACGTTTTTCTAAGGGGAGGCTAAAAAAAATGGTAGTAGCATACAAACATGAGCCATTTACAGATTTTTCAGTGGAGGCTAACAAATTAGCGTTTGAAGAAGGTTTAAAGAAAGTAGAATCTTATCTTGGACAAGACTATCCATTAATTATTGGGGGAGAAAAAATCACTACAGAAGACAAAATTGTTTCTGTAAACCCTGCAAATAAAGAGGAACTTGTTGGTCGTGTTTCAAAAGCAAGCCGTGAGTTAGCTGAAAAAGCAATGCAAGTAGCGGATGAAACATTCCAAACTTGGAGAAAATCAAAGCCAGAAATGCGTGCAGACATTTTATTCCGTGCTGCAGCAATCGTTCGTCGCAGAAAACATGAATTCTCTGCTATTCTTGTAAAAGAAGCAGGTAAGCCATGGAATGAGGCAGATGCTGATACAGCAGAAGCAATCGACTTTATGGAATATTATGGTCGTCAAATGTTAAAATTAAAAGACGGTATTCCAGTAGAAAGCCGTCCAATTGAATATAATCGTTTCTCTTACATTCCATTAGGAGTAGGTGTTATCATTTCTCCTTGGAACTTCCCATTCGCAATTATGGCAGGTATGACAACAGCTGCTTTAGTTTCTGGTAACACAGTATTACTAAAACCAGCTAGTACAACTCCTGTAGTAGCAGCGAAATTTATGGAAGTATTAGAAGAAGCTGGCTTACCAGCTGGCGTAGTAAACTTCGTTCCAGGTAACGGTTCTGAAGTTGGTGACTACTTAGTAGATCATCCTCGTACACGTTTCGTAAGCTTCACGGGATCTCGTGATGTAGGTATCCGCATCTATGAGCGTGCAGCGAAAGTAAACCCAGGACAAATTTGGTTAAAACGCGTTATCGCTGAAATGGGCGGTAAAGACACAATCGTTGTTGATAAAGAAGCAGATCTTGAATTAGCAGCTAAGTCTATCGTTGCATCAGCATTCGGATTCTCAGGACAAAAATGTTCTGCATGTTCTCGTGCAGTAATCCATGAAGATGTATACGATCACGTATTAAATCGTGCTGTTGAATTAACAAAAGAATTAACAGTTGCTAACCCAGCAGTATTAGGTACAAACATGGGTCCTGTTAATGACCAAGCTGCATTTGATAAAGTAATGAGCTATGTTGCAATTGGTAAAGAAGAAGGTAGAATCTTAGCAGGTGGCGAAGGAGACGATTCTAAAGGCTGGTTCATCCAACCAACAATCGTTGCTGACGTTGCAGAAGATGCTCGCTTAATGAAAGAAGAAATCTTCGGACCAGTAGTAGCATTCTGTAAAGCGAAAGACTTCGATCATGCACTTGCAATTGCAAACAATACGGAATACGGTTTAACAGGTGCTGTTATTACTAACAACCGTGACCATATTGAAAAAGCACGCGAAGACTTCCACGTTGGTAACTTATACTTCAACCGTGGATGTACTGGTGCAATCGTAGGTTACCAGCCATTCGGTGGCTTTAACATGTCTGGTACAGACTCTAAAGCTGGTGGACCTGATTATTTAGCACTTCACATGCAAGCAAAAACTACTTCTGAAACTTTATAAGAAATAGTAGAGGAGCTCTTCACAGAATGTGAAGAGCTCCTTTTAAAATTGAAACCCCATATATTACCGTCGTTCGAAGAGAATGAGCTAAAACCTATTAATAGCGGGATAAACATGTAAACAGAAATAAAATAATGAGAAAAGTTGACTTATTAGTCATATTTTTTAGTATTCATTTTGAGAATTTCCTGTATAATACAATTTGAAAGAAAATCTATGGTTCGACAAGGAACACTCCTTTCGGTTTTGCTCACTGAAAGGAGTGTTTTTTTATGTAGCTAAAAATTCTTGCGTGCTTATTACATTTGCATATACGCCATTTAAACTAGCTAAAATTGTATTGTGAATATAAACAGCTGGTATAGTAGCGTTCTTAAAAGAAAGGTCTTTTGTAGCACAAGCGTCATGTATAACGGTACATTGAAAGCCAAAATCGAATGCAGCCCTTACTGTTGCATCGATACACATATGAGTCATCATCCCGCATACAACGACATGTTCAATATTAAAACGTTTTAATTGCTCTAGAAGATTAGTTTCTCGGAAGCTATTTGGATAATGTTTGACTATAACTGTTTCTTCTCTAAGTGGACGTACGCTTTCGTGAATATGTACACCTTCTGTATTAGGTAGGAAAAAAGTAGCGTCATCTTTTATAGCTACGTGTTGGATATGAAAAATAGGTTCGCTGTTTGTTCTAAATTGTTGTAATAACTGATTAGCATATTCGCTTGCTTCTACTGGATTACGCAATTCCATCTTTCCATTTGGAAAATAATCGTTTTGAATATCGACGAGTAAAAGAGCTGTTTTCATATATTTATCTTCCTCCGAGTTTCATATTCAAATAAATTTATTCAATTCGTAGAGAGGATTCTCCTGTTTAAAAATATGAGGAAGAAGAATTTTAAATAACCTTGAAAGTTACTATTTTTCAGATGAATATTCATCTGAAAATTTTAATAAAGGAATAATTAATATTTTTCTAAAAAATGTATTGACTCTTATTATTCTGAGTTCTATAATGAGAATTAATTAAACGACAATTAAATCGATACATTCTTATCCAGAGAGGTGGAGGGACTGGCCCTACGATACCTCAGCAACGGGTTTTTTTAATACCGTGCTAACTCCAGCAAGCCATATAAAGGCTTGGAAGATGAGAAGATGTGAACGAGTACATATAAGTGCTCTCCTTCTTATCTTTATGGTTGATAAGAAGGAGGGCACTTTTTATTTTACCTCGAAAGCTCTGCTTCAAGTTTTTACAGCATATAGGAGGGGAAAAAATGATTTCTTTTACCAATGTAAGTAAAGTGTATGAATCAGCTGGCCAATCTGTTCATGCGGTGGAGGATGTAACATTATCAGTTGAGAAAGGCGAAATTTTTGGCATTATCGGTTTTAGTGGCGCTGGAAAGAGTACGTTATTACGCTTAGTAAATATGTTAGAGAGACCGACGGCAGGAACGATTTCAATAGATGATAAAGATATTACATCATTATCGACGAAAGAATTGCGTAAACTAAGACAAAGAATCGGAATGATTTTTCAAAGTTTTAATTTATTTAATTCAAGAACAGTATTTGGAAATATTGCTTATCCATTAAAGTTAGCGAAAGTACCAAAGAATGAGATAAAAGAAAGAGTAAATGAACTGCTGAAGTTTGTAGGGTTAGAAGATAAAGCAAACTATTATCCAGAGCAGCTATCAGGTGGGCAAAAGCAGCGTGTGGGCATTGCTAGAGCACTTGCGACATCGCCAGATATTCTTATATGTGATGAGGCAACATCAGCCTTAGATCCAGAAACGACGACAGAAATTCTAAACTTATTAAAGAAAGTAAATCGAGAATACAATTTAACAATTCTTCTTATTACACATGAAATGCATGTTGTGAAAGAAATTTGTCACCGTGTAGCTGTAATGGAGAAGGGGAAAGTTATTGAAGAAGGAAAACTGTTTGATGTTTTCACGCAACCAAAAACAAAGACGACTCAAAACTTTGTACGTTCTGTCATTAATGATCATTTACCGGAAAGTGTTCTAGCGAAAATTCAAAATGGTGGTCAAATTTATCGTCTAACATTTACTGGTGAGGAGACAGGACAGCCGGTACTATCATATATCGCAAAAAACTATAACGTCGATGTAAATGTACTGTACGGAAATATTATTGAACTTCAAAATGTGCTATTTGGAAATCTTCTTGTAGAGTTGCAAGGTGAGCAGAGGGAAATTCAAAAAGCATTACAACATCTAAGACTGCAAGTGCAGCTGAAGGAGGTAGAAGCTCATGCGAGTTGATTGGAGTATATTTTGGCCGCGCATACTAGATGCGACGTGGGATACCCTCTTAATGGTAATTGTAACCCTTATATTCGCTACAATTCTGGGTATACCTCTAGGTTTACTTTTATATGTAACGAGAAAAGGAAACTTTTTAGAAAATAAATGGGTCTTTTCTATTCTTAACATCATAATTAATACAATTCGTCCGGTACCATTCATTATCTTTTTAGTAGCCTTAAGTCCACTAACAAGAAGTGTTATCGGAACGACGATTGGAACAGCAGCGGCAATTTTCCCGATGACGTTAGTCGCATCAATTGGTATTGCTAGAATGGTTGAAACAAACCTTGTTTCCGTTCCGAAAGGAGTAATTGAAGCAGCGCAAGCAATGGGCGCCTCACCAATTAGAATTGTTTTTGAAATCCTTGTACCAGAAGCGTTAGCACCATTAATCTTAGGTGTCACATTTATGACAGTTGGTTTAATTGAATTCTCTGCAGTTGCTGGGCTTGTCGGTGGTGGCGGTCTTGGTGACTTGGCAATGACATATGGTTATCAACGTTTTGATACATCAGTTATGTTCGTAACGGTCGTGTTACTTATCATTCTCGTACAGATAGCTCAAAATTTAGGAAACTACTTTGCGAAAGTCTTGTTACGCAGATCATAAAAAGGAAGAGAGGAAAAGAAAATGAAGAAAATTTTAGCATTTGCATTATCAGCGATTGTAGGAGTCTCAGCATTAAGCGGCTGCTCAAGTGGAGACACGGGTGCAGGAGCGAAAGAAAAAGTAGTTCGCGTCGGTGTAACTGGAACGGATGGAGACGCTTGGGAAATTTTGAAGAAAAAAGCTGAAAAAGAAGGGATTAAGATTAAACTGGTCGAGTTCTCTGATTACACAACGCCAAATAAAGCGTTAGCTGATGGAGATATTGAATTAAACTCATTCCAGCATATTGCTTTCTTAGAGCAATTTAAAAAAGAGCATAAGTTAGATATTACAGCTGTTGGTACAACGCAAATTGCGCCAATGGGTTTATACTCTGAAAAATATAAGAAAGCAAATGAAATCCCAGATGGTTCAGAAATTGCAATTCCAAACGATCCAACGAACCAAGCACGGGCATTAAAACTTCTTGATGCAGCTGGATTATTAAAGCTTAAAAAAGACTTTGGTCTATTTGGAGATCCAAGTGGTATTGCTGAAAATCCGAAGAAATTAAAAATTACACCGGTTATCGCACAGCAAACACCTCGTGTGTTAAAAGATGTAGCGGCATCAGTTATTAATAACGGTGTTGCTGGTCAAGCTGGATTAGATCCAGCGAAGGATCCTATTTTCTTAGAAGATCCAAAGAATGAAAATGCAAAGCCATATATTAATATTTTTGCAGCTCGTAAGAAAGATAAAGATGATCCAACATTGAAAAAAGTAATTGAACTATATCATTCAAAAGAAGTAACAGACGCAATTAAGAAAGAAACAAATGATGGTTCCATTTCAGTAGATCTTTCACTTGATGAGCTTGAAAAAATCGTAAAATAATCATTGGGTTTAATGGACTAACAGAAGGAACCCCTCCGCTGTTAGTTCGTTCAACATATAAACTTAACAAACAAACCCTAATTCTGTACCTTCCAATTTTGTATAACATAGAATCCAATGTTTGTTAAGTAGAGTGATAGACCAGGAATTTTCCTGGTCTTTTTTTTATGAATGAAAGTAGCTAGCGAACAGTAAGGTGATCCAAATTATAATGGGATAAGAAAATAAGCTGAAAAGGAGTGTAATTACGAATTGCTTTGGATGAATTAAGTGTTTTTTTGATAAAAAAAAGAAAATAGAAAAGAGAGTAATGAAAAATGCTGATATTACGCCGGGGTTATAAGAGCGATAAATGAAAAACAAAATAATATGTTGAACAGAGTTGAAGAAGATGGCCCCTTGTATAAAAATAATCCAGCATATAGAAGACAAGAAGTTAAGTTGATATAGAAAGACGATAAGTAATACAAAGATTGTTAATACGGAAATGGCGATGAAAAATTGTTGGCTAGTTATAAGACGGATTGAAAATTGATTAGCAAGGTATTGTGGCATTTGGAAAGCTTCTTCAAGGTTATGAATGAAAAATAATAAGGGAATGATCCAGAATATAGTAGTGGAAT
The DNA here is from genome assembly GCF_900176455.1 of Bacillus sp. JKS001846. NCBI lineage: Bacteria > Bacillati > Bacillota > Bacilli > Caryophanales > Bacillaceae > Bacillus > Bacillus sp. JKS001846. Next base: position 5,403,031 of record NZ_FWYG01000001.1, on the reverse strand, counting down.
GTTTTTTCATCAATTTACATCACTCCAATAAAGTATAGAAAGCCTAAAAAAAGGCCCTCTATACAGAGATGGTTATTCAATTATGATATTTTTTAAATTAACTTCATGATGCTCTCGTTCTTTCAGATAAGCAGCTAGTTCCTCTTGTAAAATATTTAATATTTGCTTAGCTGATTGTTGGATTGGATTAGGTAGCTCTTCTAATATATGCATCCCGACTTTTACTTTTGTACGAATTACCCTTCGTAGTAATTCCTCATGCATGTACTACACCTCCAAACCGAATATTTAGTACATCTTCTTCAAATTTTGCTCCTTGAATAGAAAGGTGTGTTAATGTTTTTGGTAACGTGATGTTCCGTTTAACAGAACCCGCTCGAATAATAAGTTCATCACCTTTTTGATTTAAGGAAAGTTCACTTTTGTTTGAGAAGGGAATGGACAGAACGAAAATATACTCATCGCCATCCTTTTTTACATATTGAGTGCGCCCGTTAAATTTTACTTCTGTAGGGGAATGATCAGTTTTAAATAAAGAATCTCCTACACGTTCTAACATAGACAAACCAACAACTTCTTGTTCAAACATTGGAGCTTCGTAAATAGGAAGGGGTTGAAAACTATCTTTAATTAATGTTTTATATTTCTTCTGTGTATCTTTCCATGCCTGAAAATAAGGATCGGTGACAGTGTTAGGGATGACGCGGTTAATCATAATGGCATCTACGTTATAATCGTATAAATTCAAATAAGTAAAGCTGCGCTGGGCTTCTTTAATGACCATTTTTTCAGGATTTACAACGATGCGGATACTTGTTACTTCTCGATTTGATAAAATATCTCTCATTTCTCCGAGCTGTTCAAGTGTACTTGTTAATTCGTCCATAATATCGTCGGTTGGAAGAGGGACACCAAGGAGTGGTTGAGCTACAGGACGAACGACTTTTAAAACTTTTCTTTTAATAGGAAATAATTTTTCCATCCACCAGCCGAGCATGTCTGGAAAGCTTAGCATTGCTAATGTTTCTCCTGTAGGGGCACAATCAATAATGATAACATCATATGTGTCTTGCTTATAATAATCGAGTACGCGAAGTAGGCTAATTAAATCTTCCATACCGGGAAACATCGTTAATTCTTCTGTTGTAATATCATCAGCTGCTTTAGAAGTGAAGAGTAGTGTAATATATTTCTGTAATTTTCCCCAGCCTTTTTTCATTTCATAAATCGTATTAATTTCTTGTGCCCACAAATTTTCACGAATTTCTAGTGGTTCAGAAGATAGCTTTATACCAAATGAATCTCCTAAACTATGAGCAGGATCTGTGCTCATTACTAATGTTTTTAATCCTTGTTTCGCACTTTGAATTGCTGTTGCTGCTGAAATGCTAGTTTTTCCTACGCCGCCTTTACCTGTATACAAGATAATTCTCATCATTCATATCCCCTTTGTTTCGAATGTCGAATATTACGAGTGTCGAAGTAAATGGTTGAATAAAAACCCAGATAGGGTTTTATTCAATCGGAATGTTTTTCATTTTAGGTGTAGAAATCTTTTCTTCTGTTTTTTGCTGTGACGTAGCGATGTGATTCATGATTTTTTGGAAGATTTGTAGTAAGAATGCTTTTTCTTCTTCTGATAATGCTTCTGTTACTAAGCTAAAGTAATGGGCCGCATTTTGTTTTACTTCTTGAACGAGCATTACGCCGTTTTCTGTTAACCGAATTAATACAATACGTCGGTCATTTTCATCACGGTAGCGTTCAATATATCCCTTTTTTACAAGGCGATTTACAACGCCCGTTGTTGTACTCATCGGTATATCAAGAAGATCAGCAATTTTCGTCATTGTAATATCTGTATTTCGTTCCATCCAAAGTAAACAAAATACTTCTGTTTTAGAAAGTGTTAAATCTAGGCTTACCCATTCTTCAGGATAGAAAAGTTTCTTGGCGTTATCTAGCAGTAAGTCTAAAAAATGTTCATATTGCAACAATTAATTCCACTCCCGTATATTTCGAGGTTCGTAATATTTATTTTTATTTTATGTAGAATAGAAATAATTGTCAATGATTTTAATTGTTTTTTCAGATTAGGCAGAAAACTTTCTTTAAAATAGTATTCTTTTATGATAGATTTATAAATATAAAACGAGAATTTACATAAAAATCCATCATGGTAAATATACTTATCTATAATGGGTATGCAGCTAACGAGGGGGAGAACGATGAGAAGACGTAATACGCAAGCGTTCACGTTTTTAGCATGGACTTCATTTGTTTGTGCGATTTCAGGTATGCTAATTGGGATTTATACGTTAGATGAAACGCTTAGTGTAAAAGGATACTATTTAATTGGAACATTATTTTTAACGATGTCTTGTTTTGTATTACAAAAAACAATTCGTGATAATGAAGAAGATAACGAGAGATTTCCGAAAAATAAACCGTTAGATAAAGAGTAAATTGTAAAGAAAGGCATTTGCCTTTCTTTTTTTATGTAAAAATGGCGTAAGTACTCTGTGTTGACTTGCTTGAAGTACTGAAAATTTGGTATCATCAATAGTATTGTAGATTGAACGATATATTATGGAGGTGGCCTAGCCGTGTCAAGAATTTCCGTTGAGAATGTAAAGCACGTAGCACATTTAGCACGTCTTGCAATTACTGATCAAGAAGCAGAAAAATTTCAAAAACAACTAGATGCAATTGTTACATTTGCAGAACAGTTAAATGAATTAGATACAACAGATGTAAAACCAACAACTCATGTATTAACTATGAAAAATGTTATGCGTGAAGATGTACCAGAAAAAGGTTTACCAGTCGAAGAAGTATTAAAAAATGCACCGGATCACAAAGATAATCAAATCCGTGTTCCAGCAGTATTAGAATAGAGGAGGGGAATTTCGATGTCATTATTTGATCATTCAGTATCAGAGTTACATAAGAAGTTAAACAACAAAGAAATTTCCGTTACGGATTTAGTAGAAGAATCTTACAAACGTATTGCGGATGTTGAAGATAACGTAAAAGCTTTTCTTACATTAGATGAAGAAAATGCACGCGCAAAAGCGAAAGAATTAGATGCAAAAATCGGCGCTGAAGATAATGGTTTATTATTCGGTATGCCAATTGGTGTAAAAGATAACATTGTAACTAACGGTCTTCGTACAACTTGTGCGAGCAAAATGTTAGCAAACTTCGATCCAATTTATGATGCGACAGTTGTGCAAAAGCTAAAAGCTGCTGACACAATTACAATCGGTAAATTAAACATGGACGAGTTCGCAATGGGTTCTTCAAATGAAAACTCAGGATTCTACGCTACGAAAAACCCATGGAACTTAGATTACGTTCCGGGCGGATCTAGTGGTGGTTCTGCAGCAGCTGTAGCAGCAGGAGAAGTACTATTCTCTCTAGGTTCTGATACGGGTGGTTCTATCCGTCAGCCAGCTGCATATTGCGGTGTTGTAGGTTTAAAACCAACTTATGGACGCGTATCTCGTTACGGATTAGTAGCATTCGCATCTTCACTTGACCAAATCGGACCGATTACACGTACAGTAGAAGACAATGCATACTTATTACAAGCTATTTCAGGTATTGACCGCATGGATGCAACTTCTGCAAACGTTGAAGTTGGAAACTATTTAGCTGGTTTAACAGGCGATGTTAAAGGTTTACGCATTGCTGTACCGAAAGAATACTTAGGCGAAGGTGTTGGCGAAGAAGCTCGTGAGTCAGTACTAGCTGCTTTAAAAGTATTAGAAGGTATGGGCGCAACTTGGGAGGAAGTATCGCTTCCACACTCTAAATACGCTCTAGCAACGTATTACTTACTATCTTCTTCTGAAGCATCTGCGAACCTTTCACGCTTTGATGGCGTGCGTTACGGTGTTCGTTCTGATAATGTAAATAACTTATTAGATCTTTACAAAAACACACGTAGTGAAGGTTTCGGTGATGAAGTTAAACGTCGTATTATGCTTGGTACATTTGCGCTTAGCTCTGGTTACTATGATGCATATTACAAGAAAGCACAACAAGTACGTACATTAATTAAAAACGACTTTGAAAATGTATTTGCTAACTATGATGTTATTATTGGACCAACAACGCCAACTCCGGCATTTAAAGTGGGCGAAAAAGTTGATGATCCAATGACAATGTATGCAAATGACATTTTAACAATCCCAGTAAACTTAGCGGGTGTTCCAGCGATTTCTGTTCCATGTGGATTCGGTGCTAACAACATGCCACTTGGTCTACAAATCATTGGTAAACACTTCGATGAAGCGACAATTTACCGCGTTGCACATGCGTTTGAGCAAGCAACAGACTATCATACAAAAAAAGCAAGTCTGTAAGGAGGCGAGCATAGATGAATTTAGAAACAATTATTGGTTTAGAGGTTCACGTTGAGTTAAAAACAAATTCGAAAATTTTCTCTGCGAGTCCAACAGAATTCGGAGCGGAGCCAAATACACAAACAAGTGTAATTGACTTAGGATACCCAGGGGTACTTCCTACTTTAAATAAAGAAGCAGTTAACTTTGCAATGAAAGCTGCAATGGCATTAAACTGTGAAATCGCAACGGAAACGAAGTTTGACCGTAAAAACTATTTCTATCCAGATAACCCGAAAGCTTACCAAATCTCTCAATTTGATAAGCCAATTGGTGAAAATGGTTGGATTGAAATCGAAGTAGACGGTAAAAAGAAACGTATCGGTATTACACGTCTTCATTTAGAAGAAGATGCTGGTAAATCAACGCATACAGCTGATGGTTCATTAGTAGACTACAACCGTCAAGGTATGCCTTTAATCGAGATCGTATCTGAGCCAGATATGCGTACGCCAGAAGAAGCATATGCATACTTAGAGAAGTTAAAATCAATCATTCAATACACTGGTGTATCTGATTGTAAGATGGAAGAAGGTTCCTTACGTTGTGATGCGAACATTTCTCTTCGTCCAGTTGGACAAGAGAAGTTCGGTACAAAAGCGGAACTGAAAAACTTAAACTCATTCACTTACGTACAAAAAGGTCTTGAGCATGAGCAAGTGCGCCAAGAAAAAGAACTGTTATCTGGTGGCATCATCCAACAAGAAACACGTCGTTATGATGAAGCAACAAAGAAAACAATCTTAATGCGTGTGAAAGAAGGATCTGACGATTACCGTTACTTCCCGGAGCCAGACTTAGTTGAACTTTACATCGATGATGAGTGGAAAGAAGCAGTTCGAGCTTCTATTCCAGAACTTCCAGATGCACGTAAAGCTCGCTACGTTGCAGAATTAGGCTTACCAGCTTATGATGCACACGTGTTAACATTAACGAAAGAGATGTCTGATTTCTTTGAAGCAACTGTTGCAGACGGTGCTGATGCGAAATTAACATCGAACTGGTTAATGGGTGAAGTACTTGCATACTTAAACAAACAACAAAAAGAATTAAAAGACGTTGCATTAACGCCTGCTGGTTTATCTAAAATGGTTCAATTAATTGAAAAAGGTACAATTTCTTCTAAAATCGCGAAGAAAGTATTTAACGAATTAATTGAAAAAGGTGGAGACCCAGAAGAAATCGTTAAAGCGAAAGGTCTTGTTCAAATTTCTGACGAGGGTACACTTCGTAAAGTTGTAACAGAAATTCTTGATAATAATGAGCAATCTATCGAAGACTTTAAAAACGGTAAAGACCGTGCAATTGGCTTCTTAGTTGGTCAAATTATGAAAGCTACAAAAGGACAAGCAAATCCACCACTTGTTAACAAAATCTTACTTGAAGAGATTAATAAGCGATAATAGTAGTGACTTTTAAAGATTAAGCAGAAAAACACCCGTACATGGGTGTTTTTCTAGGTTAATCAAACGTTTGTTTAAATGAGACAAAATCGTTTAAACAAACGTTTGATTAACTGTCAAAAGTGGAAAAATGTTTGTATAGCAACTATGGTATGATAGTTGCAAAAAGGTGGGAATAATGATAAATCTAAACATAGAGGTTTTTTTCATCTCATGAAATAATAGATAGTTATTATTCGTTATATGTAAATTTTTATGGAAGAATGGATAGAAATAAAGTGAAACTTTAATCAGTAGGAGGTTCATCCACCATTGATTATTAGCCCTCACCAATCGGGCATTTACTGCCCGCAAATAGCGGGATAAATTTTGGAGTCAAATAAAAAACCATTGAAATGAATATTTACTTTTGATGGACTACACGAATCGGGTTCTTACTGCCTGTTTGAGCGGGATAAAAGAAGGATAGCAAGATGAGAGGAGGTAGGCATGGGAATACTGAATAGAAGTTCAGTATGTTCTTTTTCGATACATAAAGAAATTTCCTGTGCTAATAAATGATGAAGCGAGCAAGAATTATTTATAATCCTACTTCGGGGCGTGAGCTATTTAAGAAGAGCTTACCAGAAGTATTACAAAAATTAGAACAAGCTGGCTATGAGACATCTTGTCATGCGACAACGGGTCCTGGAGACGCTACTGTGGCGGCGAGGCAAGCTGCGGATCGTAAGTTTGATGTTGTTATTGCGGCTGGTGGCGACGGTACATTAAATGAAGTAGTAAACGGTTTAGTTGGGCATGAATTCCGTCCGAAATTTGGAATTATTCCAGTTGGAACGACAAATGACTTTGCACGTGCAATTGGTGTACCTCGTTCTATTGAAGAGGCAGCAGATATTATTTGCGAAGGAAAAACAGTGCCATTAGACCTTGGTAGAGCGAACGATACATATTTTATTAACATCGCTGGTGGCGGTCGTATTACAGAATTAACATACGAAGTACCGAGTAAGTTAAAGACAGTATTAGGACAACTTGCTTATTACCTAAAAGGTATCGAGATGTTACCATCATTGCATCCGACATATGTTGAAATTGAGTATGATGGAAAGTTACTACAAGAAGAAATTACGATGTTTTTAATTACGAATACTCGTTCAGTAGGTGGATTTGAAAAGGTAGCACCGTATGCATCTATTAACGATGGGTTATTTGACCTATTAGTACTGAAAAAAGGTTCTATCGCTGATTTAATTAAAGCAGCAACACAAGCACAACGTGGTGAACATATTAATAATCCAAAAGTGTTATATACACAAGCGAACCGAATTAAAGTACATTCACCAGATAAACTAATGATTAATTTAGATGGTGAGTATGGTGGAGATGCACCGATGGAATTCGAAAATATATATCATTGTTTAGAACTATTTGTTCCTGAACATCAAGAGGATGCCCTGTAAAGGCATCCTTTTTACTTTGTTAAAATGAATTGTAAATTGGGAGTTAGTTTGATTTTTATGGTATTTTTACAATTCTTTTATTTTACATCCATACTTTATTGATACACTGGAAGAGATAAGAAATGAGAGGTAGGGTGCTATGGAGAAGGTAAAGGCGATATTATTTGATAAAGATGGGACATTAATGGATTTTCATTCAATATGGATAAAAGTAGCTGAAGAACTTGTAGCTGAATGTATAAGTTTATATCATTTACCAAGTACAATGCGGCAGACCTTATTAGAAGAGATTGGTGTAGAGGGAGCATTTGTTAATCCGAGGAGTGCAATAGCTGCTGGAACAAGCCTTGATGTAGCGAAGGGGCTTTGTAATTATATTGAGTCTGCTAGAGAAGAAGAGATGCATCATTGGGTAAGTGAGAAGTTATTTTCCCTTATGTATGAGTATCGTTCGCATATGAAAATGACAGCGGATTTACCGAAAGTGTTACAGGCATTAAAAGATAAAGGATTTATATTAGGGGTTGTCACGGCGGATGATTTTGCACCAACAGAATTATTTTTAAAACAATATAAGTTGGAGAACTTTTTTGATTATATTATAGCCTCGGATATATTCCCTGCGCAAAAACCAGATAAAAAGATTATAGAAGTGTTTTGTGAGAAATTTAATTTAGCATCATGTGAGGTTGCGGTTGTTGGAGATACGCCAACTGATTTACATTTAGCCCAAAATGGCGATTGCTATGCAATTGGGGTGCTATCTGGTACGGGAGACCGTCCAACATTAGAACCACTTGCTGATTTAGTGTTAGATTCTGTTGGGGAGTTTATTTCTCAATCGGGTGAGTTTTTCTGGGAGAAAGAAAAGTCTAATGTGTAAGGAAAATAAGTCTATAAAGACTCTTAATGAGTCTTTATAGACTTATTTTTTATGCCTGGATACAAAGAATATAGGATAAATGCTAGAAAAGAAAGTTGGCATACATTTTGCAATAAAAAGAGAAAACAATGTAAAGAAAAGGATGGGGTACGCAATGAACACAAAAAAATTTGCTAAAGTAAATGAACAAATTCCAGGACCGAAAGCGGCATCTTTATTAGAACGCCGTCAAAATATAGTACCAAAAGGAGTAAGTAACGGCATCCCAACGTTTGTACAATCTGCAAATGGTGCTCTTGTAACAGATGTTGATGGTAATCAGTACATTGATTTTGCAGGAGCAATTGGGACAATTAACGTAGGGCATTGTCATCCAACGGTTAAAGAAGCGCTCCATAAACAAGTCGATCAATACATTCATACTGGATTTAATGTCATGATGTATGAGCCATATATTGAATTAGCGGAAAAGCTTGCGGCATTGGCACCGGGAAGTTTCGATAAGCAAGTCCTCTTTTTAAATAGTGGCGCAGAAGCAGTTGAGAACGCGGTGAAGATCGCTCGTAAATATACGAAGAGACCTGGTATTATCGCATTTTCTAAAGGTTTCCACGGGCGTACATTAATGACAATGACGATGACAAGTAAAGTGAAGCCATATAAATTTGGGTTTGGTCCCTTTGCTCCAGAAGTATATAAAGCGCCATTTCCATACGAATACCGTCGCCCAGAGGGATTAACGGAAGAGCAGTATGATGATTTTATTATTGAAGAGTTTAAGAACTTCTTCATATCGGAAGTAGCACCAGAAACAATTGCAGCTGTTGTAATGGAACCTGTTCAAGGGGAAGGTGGATTTATCGTCCCAAGTAAGAAATTTGTTCAAGAAGTACGCCGCATTTGTTCAGAGAACGGCATCTTATTTGTAGCGGATGAAATACAAACAGGCTTTAGTCGTACAGGAAAATATTTTGCGATTGATCACTATGATGTCGTTCCAGATTTAATTACAGTGTCTAAATCATTAGGTGCTGGTGTACCGATAAGTGGTGTCATTGGACGTAAAGAAATTATGAATGAGTCTGCACCAGGTGAACTTGGTGGAACGTATGCAGGAAGTCCATTAGGATGTGCGGCTGCATTAGCTGTTCTCGATGTAATAGAAAATGAGAAATTAAATGATAGAGCGATAGAATTAGGAAAAGTCGTAATGAACCGATTCGAAGAGATGAAAAATAAATATCATTGCATCGGCGATGTGCGTGGGTTAGGAGCAATGTGTGCATTTGAGGTCGTTCAAGATCGTAAGACGAAAGCACCTGACAAAGCGTTAACAGCTAATCTATGTACAGAAGCAAATAAGCGTGGGTTACTGTTATTATCAGCAGGAACATATGGAAATGTTATCCGTGTGTTAATGCCTTTAGTTATTACAGATGAGCAACTTGAAGAAGGATTAACAATAATTGAAGAATCGTTGCAAGCTTGTTATGAACAAACAAACATCGCTCGCGTTTAAAAACTGAAGTATAAATAGCAAACATTCTAGCTGACTCTATATTAAATGCAGAAAATTCACTTTATAATAAAGGTAGTGAAGTGGATCGATGGATTTGAAGTTAGGGGTGGCTAGGATGGTTGCAGAAAAGGAACGAGTGTTAATGGATTTAAAAGATGTATTTGAATATGCGTTTGACGAAATTTTTGTTACAGATGAGCAAGGGATCGTTGTGCGTGTAAATAGTACATGTGAAAGGCACTACCAACTAGCTGCCGAAGAGTTAGTTGGTAAGCATGTAAAAGAACTACAAAAGGATGGAATCTTTTATCCATCAGCGACATTAGAAGTGATTGAAAAAAAGAGGCCAATTGAACTCGTTCAAACTACAAAATCAGGAGAGTATTTACACGTTCGTACAAGGCCTGTTTTTGATGATGAGGGAAATTTAAGAAGAGTGATTAGTTATTCTCGCGACCTTACTGAACTCTATCAATTACGTCAAAAGGTAGAGGAAATGGATAATCAGCTAAAAACATATAAAAAAGAATTAAGAGAAACATATGAGCATGAAGGACTGATTTTTAAAAGTCTAGCTATGCAAAAAATAGTCGATACAATCAAAAAAGTATCTGTAGTGGATAGTACTGTTCTCGTTTTAGGCGAGACTGGAGTAGGAAAAAGTCGATTGGTACGCCATTTACATGAAGTGAGTCACCGTAAGCATGAAAGTTTCTATGAAATTAATTGTGCGGCATTGCCAACTAATTTAATTGAATCAGAGCTTTTTGGATATTCAGGTGGGTCTTTTACAGGTGCGAATCGTGAAGGGAAAAAAGGACTATTAGAATCCGCGCATAAAGGAACTCTTTTTTTAGATGAAATCGGTGAAATGCCGATTGAAATTCAAGCAAAGCTTTTGCAAGTATTGCAAGAAAAAACATTTCGTCCTATAGGGGGAAGAGAATTAAAAAAAGTGGATGTTCGAATTGTGGCGGCAACAAATAGAGATTTAAGTATGATGGTGAAACAAGGAACATTTCGGAAAGATTTATACTATCGTCTGAATGTCATTCCAATTGCAATTCCCCCGCTTAGGGAAAGAACAGAAGATATTTTACCGCTTATTTATCATTACTTGCAGCACTTTAATAAAAAATACGGACGTGATGTGAAACTAGCGCCGAGTACGTTACAAATGTTTGTTGGATATCCGTGGGAAGGAAACAATAGAGAAATAGAGAATGTAATTGAGAGAATTGTTATTACTGTCGATGATGTTGTAACGGTAGAGGATTTGCCACTCTCTATGCAAGAGGCTGCAGTTGAACAATCGGGGCAAAGCCTTTATAAAATGCTGGAAGAGGTAGAGAGAAATATTATTCTTAAAGCGTATAAAACGTATGGATCAAGTTATAAAGTAGCTGAGTTTTTGCAAATTAGTCAATCTGCTGCTACTAGGAAAATTAAGAAGTTCATAGAGGAGGAAGAAAACATTGGATAAAAAGGCGACTTTCGTAAGTATAGATAAAAAGGCGATGTATATAAACGGTGAGTGGATTACACTACAAGAACAAATTGAAGTAAATAATCCTGCGACGAAGGAAATATTTGCAACTGTACCAAAAGGCGGAGTAACAGAGGCAAAGCAAGCTGTTGATGCTGCACATGAAGCTTTTAAAACGTGGTCTAAGTTAACGGCAGCAGATCGTGCAACGAAGTTAAAAAAGTGGTTCATGCTTATTGATAAAAATAAAGAAGAGATCGCAGCGCTTATGACGAAGGAACAAGGAAAGCCGTTTGCAGAAGCGCTTGGTGAAGTAAATTATGCAAATAGTTTTGTTGAATGGTATGCAGAAGAAGGAAAACGTGTGTATGGTGAAATGATTCCTGCTTCTCATCCGAATAAGCGCATTTTAGTTATGAAGCAACCAATTGGCGTTATGGCAGCTATTACACCTTGGAACTTCCCGGCAGCGATGATTACGAGAAAGGTAGCCCCAGCGCTTGCAGCAGGTTGTACAGCCGTTGTGAAACCGGCGAGTCAAACGCCATTAACTGCATTGAAATTAGCAGAATTAGCCCATGAAGCAGATATTCCAAAGGGCGTAATCAATATCGTAACAGGTAGTGCAAAAGCAATTGCTGATACATGGATGGAAGATAGTCGCGTTCGAAAAGTGTCCTTTACAGGGTCAACGGAAATCGGGAAAGAGTTAATGGCTAGTGCGGCGCAAACAATGAAAAAAGTTTCGCTTGAGTTAGGTGGCCACGCTCCGTTTATCGTAATGAATGATGCAGATTTAGATAAAGCAGTAGAAGCGGTGATTGGTTCGAAATTCCGTAACGCAGGACAAACGTGTATATGTACAAACCGAGTATTCGTTCAAGAAGAAGTATACGAAGTATTTGTAGAGAAGTTCCAAAAGGCAGTAGGGCAGTTGAAAGTAGGAGACGGTTTCGGTGACGGAACGACTGTCGGGCCACTTATTGATGAGAATGCAGTTTCAAAAGTACAAGAACATATTGAAGATGCTATTCAAAAAGGTGGAACAGTTTTATATGGTGGTCAAAAGGTCGCAGAGTTAGAGGGACATTTCATTCAACCGACTGTAATTGGGTTGGCAAATGATACGATGCTTTGTATGAATGAAGAAACATTTGGGCCAGTGGCACCAGTTGCGAAATTCAAAACAGTTGATGAAGTAATCGAACGTGCAAATAATACACCATACGGTTTAGCTGCGTATATTTTCACGAAAGACATTAGCCAAGCATTCCAAATTAGTGAAGCGTTAGAGTACGGTATTATCGGTCTAAACGACGGTCTTCCATCAGTTGCACAAGCACCATTCGGTGGATTTAAAGAAAGTGGTATCGGCCGTGAAGGAGGCCATTTCGGCATCGAGGAATATTTAGAAATTAAATATATTTCATTGGGACTATAAGTAGTATACTAGAATCTCTATAAGGTAACAGAGAAGGAGATTCTAGTATGGTATATTGGCTATTATTACTTGTTACAATTATTTTTGAAGTAGCTGGAACAATTGCGATGAAACTATCAAATGGTTTAACAAAGCTCGTTCCAAGTGTACTGATTTTCGTGTTTTATGGAATTTGTTTCAGCGTGTTCGCCATCGTTGTGAAAAAAATCCATTTAAGTATTGCTTATGCTATTTGGTCTGGCGTTGGAACATTACTTATTACAATCATTAGTGTGTACTTTTTTAAAGAGCATATTAGTTTATTTCAAGCATTTTGTATTCTTTTTATTGTTTTGGGTGTCATTGGGCTTAAGGTTTCATCGGCATCATGAAAGCTATCTTTTGTAGAAGATAGCTTTTTTCTATTTGTGCAGTTAGCAATTAATACGACAAAATATGACAAGAAAGCGTAAAGCATTTTGTTATGATACATATGAAATATTGTCTTATGTGGGGGAAAGAGTATGTTAAAAAAGGTAAGTCAAATTGTTTTAATTTTTGGCATAGCTTTTAGTTTAAGTGCTTGCACTGAGACTAAAGATAGTAATGAAAGTAAACAAGAAGATGTTCAAGATAAAGTGTATAAAATAGGGGAGACAGTAGACGTAGATGGTTTGCAAGTAACTATCGATTCAGTTAAATTAGGATATCCGGATTATGATGAGGATAAAAAGAAAGAGGAGATTTTGGGGATTATTTTCAAAGTAGAAAATAATAGTAAAAAGGAAATACCTTTTGCATTTTATGAATTTGAGATTACCGATAAGAAAGGTACAAGATTTAAAGAATATAATAACCCTGATAGCTTTATTAGTAAAAAGTTAGCACCAGAAGAAAAAATTCAAGATATCATGCTATTTGACGTAGCGAAAGAAAATACGTATATCGCTACGTATAGACCAGAGTTTACGCGTGAAAATAGAATAATAAAATTTGAATTGAAACCAAATAAATAAAGAAACACATTGGATTATCCAATGTGTTTCTTTATGGTAATAAATTTAAAACGCCCAGTTACCTTTACGGAAGATAGGCTCATGTCTGCCATCAGCAGTAATACCGTCAATATCAAGCTCAGCTGATCCAATCATGAAGTCGTTGTGTGTAATACTAGCGTTTGCGCCGTTTTCAGCAAGTTCTTCTTTAGACATTGTTTTTCCGCCAACTAAGTTAAATGCGTAAGCATTTCCAATCGCAAGGTGGCAAGATGCATTTTCGTCAAATAGTGTATTGTAGAATAAAACATTTGTGTTTGAAATTGGTGAGTCATGAGGTACTAAAGCTACTTCCCCTAAGAAGTGAGAACCTTCATCTGTTTCTACTAAATGTTTTAAAGCTTCTTCACCAGCTTCAGCTTTATAGTCTACGATACGTCCGTTTTCAAATGTTAACGTGAAATTATCGATAATATTACCTGCAAATACTAACGGTTTTGTACTAGAAACTTGGCCGTTTACACCTGTTTTAAGTGGCATTGTAAATACTTCTTCAGTTGGAATATTAGCCATAAATGGTACGTTCTTTTCATTTAAGCTACCAGCACCAGCCCATACATGTTTTTCTGGAAGTTCGATTGTTAAATCTGTTCCAGGACCTGTATAGTGAAGAGCTTTATAATGCTTTTCGTTTAAGTAATCCACTTTTGTATGTAATGTTTCATCATGTTCTTTCCATGCTTCTACAGGATTTTCTAAATCAGCACGAGTAGCTTTGAAAATAGCATCCCATAACTTGGCTTCTTGTTCTTCTGGCGCTACGTCAGGGAATACTTTCGCAGCCCATTCTTTCGTAGGAACAGAAATGACACACCAGCTTACTTTATCTGCTTGTACGTAATCACGGTATACTTTCATTGCTTCTCCAGCTACTTTATGAGCTGTTGCGATACGCGATGGTTCTACACCTTTTAATAAATCAGGGTTTTCTGCATAGATAGACATAAATGCAGCGCCTTCTTTTGCTAATTCTTCACGAGCATGTGCTTTCCAAGATGGAAATTCAGCGAAAGCTTCTTCAGGAGCTAGATCGAATTTTAAGCGTGTTAACGTCTCATCATTCCAATCTACATATACGTGTTTTGCACCAGATTTATATGCTTTTTCTGTAACGAGGCGTACAAATTGTACAGCTTCAAGAGGTGCACTAATTGATAAAGTTTGTCCAGGTTGAATATTAACACCAACATTAACTGCAAGAGCAGCATATTTCTCTAACGTTTGTTCAAATGACATATGTATAATCTCCTTTAATTTGAAAGATTTCTTACTATATATAATACAAGAAAATTCTAAAAATATATATAAATATAAAGTAAAAAGAGAGCTCAAAATGTATTGAGCCCTTATATTTACTTAATTGAAGAAGCAAACTGCTCTACAGTCGTTGTATGGTGTATACGAACGCGCTTCATCTTTAACAATTCATCAGGTTCACCCTTCGTAATGAATTGCCCAGGCTTTGTCGTCGTCGCAAATTGATAATACTTCTTCGTTTCTGCAACAACCTTATCATCTACATGACCGAATGGATAAGCAATCGCGATAACAGGCTTACCTGTTATTTTTTCTAGCTTTTCTTTTGAACCTTTTAACTCTTCCTCATAGTTTGTAATTTTCGGTAAGTCTGCATGTGTTGCAGTATGAGATTGCACCGAGAAAATGCCGGAATCAACCATTTCTTTTATTTCAGAAGTAGACAATGCTCCTTCTACATCAACGTTATCAACAATCATATATTCTGTTGCTGCCGGTTTAAAAGTATCATCTTTTAGCTTTTGTAAAATGCGAAATGCATTCATATTATTTTTCATACCGTCATCAAATGTAACGAAAATCGGTTTATTTACTTTATTTATATCGCCCCAGCGTTCAAACGTTAAAAGCGTATAACCATTGTCCTTTAAATGTTTCATTTGTGCTTCAAAGTTAGCTGGTGATACGAATAAGTCTTTAATGCCTTGACCATGATAATCATCAATTGCGTGATACATAAGAACAGGAACCTTTTGTTCGAAAGTAATAGTAGATTTCGTAAGCGGGATTGTTTTCCCATCTTCTTTCATTCCTGTTGCTTCAATTTGGAACTCACCGCGTTTTCCTTCAAATTCCTTTATATCAAAAGGAAGTGTGAATTGTTTCTCTTTTTCTTTAGAAGAAAAAGATTTAGCACTTTCCTTGCCATCAGCTGTGCGCCAAATTTTATATTGTACTT
The DNA here is from genome assembly GCF_900176455.1 of Bacillus sp. JKS001846. NCBI lineage: Bacteria > Bacillati > Bacillota > Bacilli > Caryophanales > Bacillaceae > Bacillus > Bacillus sp. JKS001846. The sequence continues at coordinate 5,387,178 of NZ_FWYG01000001.1, read as the reverse complement.
CATTTAAAGAATCTTTTATGTCTGTAATATGAATACTTGTGTTTGTAGATTCGTGTGTAACTGAATTATATGAGATTTTACCTTGTTCTTGCACAGTCTCTTCTTGTTTCTTAATCCCTTGAGCCGTTTTCTCTTTTTTAGGTTCTGGACTTACATTGTTAGTATTACAGCCTGCTAGAATGGCAGACGTACATAAAGCAATTGCTGCGTATTTTCTCATAAAAATCACCTTCTATTGTGTAGTATGTTGCATATTTATATTAAAATCCCCACCGCTATAAGAGTGGTGGGGATATACCCTTGTTCATCATATCATTTGAAGAAAATGAGGGGAATATGATTTTTAGGAGGTTATTAATGTAATAGATTAGTGACTTTGAATAGATGTATTTTTTTGTTTCTTATTAGAATTAATAATAATATAACCGACTACAAAGATAAGAGGAATAATGAAGACATAGATAGGCATTCCCCATACATAATAGCTTTTCAGCGTTAAGACTAGTAAATGTAAGAAATCGAAAATTGCGTGAGCTTTCATAATATCCTCCAATGGTTTTTTGAAAATTATAACATTTTAAACTTGTTATTTGTATAATTTGGAAAGTTATTTAAGCTAATTTTAAAGTAAGAAGAATACATATTAATATGCAATTTTGCATAAGGATATGTATTTTATTAAAATATAAAGATTTTATAATGTAATGAAAACCGCTATAAAACTAAGTAAGAATAATGTATGGAGTGGAGAATAGAAATGAAATATAAAAAAATAATATATATCTTTTTCATATCGCTATTTATAGTTGGTTGTCAAAGTGAAGTGAGTAAAGCGAATAGCGTGGAAGAGTATATTCCATCGCATCTTATGAATGCGGAAGTGACGGCGGATATTATGACACTTGAATTTCCTTATGAGATAAAAGAGAAATTAGAGAAAATCGGAAATAAAATGAGCGATAGTATTACAAATAATTTAGATTGGTATTTGAAGTATGCCGAAGAAGAAATTATACCGAAAAAAACGTTTCCTTATCATCAAAACTTAGGTATTACAAAAGAAGAATATGATTTTATGATAGATAAAATGGATAATGCAGAATATATAAATACCAAAGATGGAAAACTCTTTTTTAAAAAGAAAGATCATGAAATTCAAATTCTCTCTGATGAAAATTTGAATCTAATTAAAAATATTCGAATTGATACAGAGAAGAATACAATTAAAACTCCTTTGGGAGAATGCGAATATGAAGGTGAAATTAAGGCGTCGGATGAACAAAAAGCTACTGGTCCATGGAGTGGGAAGATGTGGACTTTAAAAAGCAATGGATTGCTTTATCATTTTTCATTAGGAAAGTTAAAAAACATAAACAAATCTATCATTTACATTTCAATAAAAGGTATATATAAAGATAGGATTATCAATACAGAAGAAGCAGTTGAATTTCACTCGGTTTCATAAATAATCAAAAAAATCACCTTACTCGTTAAAGTAAGGTGATTTTTTATTAAATAAACAATCCAGCGATTGTCGCAGATAAAATAGAAGCAAGTGTTGATGCAAATAGCATTTTCCAACCAAATTTAGAAACAACGCTTCCTTGTTTTTCAGAAAGGGCACGGATTGTACCAACGATTGCACCAATTTGGCTAATACTTGCGAAGCTAATTAAGAATACTGTAACGATTCCAACTGTACGTGGAGCTAATGTTGTAGCTGTGTCTTTTAAATCAAGGATTGCTACAAACTCGTTTAAAACAATCTTCGTACCCATAATACCACCAGCTGGGATAATATCTTGAGTTGGAATACCCATTAAGAATGCGAATGGAGAAAGTACGTAACCGAAGATTTGTTGTAAAGTAACAGCATGTCCCATTGCGCCTGAAGCTGCACTAATTACGTAGTTTACAACTTCCATCACACCGATAAAGGCGATCATTAATGCGGCAACGATACCAGCTACTTTTAAACCATCAAGCGCACCGTTAATCATTGCACCGATAAAGCTGTCCCCGAATAGAGTTCTATCAAATTTTTGAATCACTTCATCTTCTTTCTTCGTATCAACTGGTGTTAATAACGAACAAACGATTAAGCTTGAGAATAAATTTAGCGGAAGAGCTGCTAGTACGTATTTTGCATCTAACATCATTACGTATGATGCTGTAACAGAAGCAGAAACGGAGCTCATCGCAGAACAACAAATGATAAACATACGGTTTTTATTGAAATGCTGTAAATCGTTTTTAATAACGATTAACGCTTCACTTGAACCGAAGAATACAGAGTTTACTGCGTGGAATGACTCAACGCGTGGTAAACCAGTAATTTTTGAAATAGCACCGCCGACAACGCGAACGATGAATGGTAAAACACCTAAATAACTAAAGATTGAAAGTAGTGCTGAGAAAAATACGATAATTAATAATACGTTTAAGAAAAAGACAAAATCTCTGTGAATTCCATTAAAGAGAAAATCGACACCTGTCGTACCAAGTTTAATTAGTTTGTTGAAAACTTTACTAATGAAAATAATGATTTGTTGACCAATCTTTGTAGCAAACATAAACCAACCGATTAAAATTTGGAAACCAATCATAATTGCAATTGCACGGAAGTTGATTTTACTTTTGTTGTTTGACAAAGCAAAACATAAACCTAACACGGCAATAATACCGATAATGCTCATTACATATTGCATGTAGTTGCCCCTTTCAGAAGTTCGTATAAAGTTTGTACATAAAACGCTCGTTATATTACTAAAAATAAAGGAATGAGGTTTTATGTCATACGTAAGATGTCTGACCTTTTAGAAAAATAAAAATAAAAAAAGACCCATATGGATTCACTTTCATCTATGAGAGAAAGCTAATCAATATGAGTCCTTTTTTGCGCATAGGCTAATATTCATTAGTTTTCCCCATAGTCCAGCAATTTAAGGTTGCCGGGTAGAAACTCTCGATCCATATCATCAAGTATATATGAGGTAACATCGTCCGTATTAAATTAGTAGTAGCGTAACATTAACAGAGAACTATCGTCAATAGCTTTTTTTCTTCCAATAGAAAAAGACCATATAAGTATGATAAAATGTAACGCAGTGTTATGAAAAAGAGAGGTCGGAAAATGAGTACTAAAATGACGCCACCAGTTGAGAAAAACGAGTTTATAGATGTAGTATTTGAAGATTTAACACATGATGGTGCCGGTGTTGCGAAAGTAAAGGGCTATCCTATTTTCGTTAAAAACGGATTACCAGGTGAAGAAGCGCAAATTAAAATTATTAAAGTGAAGAAAAACTTCGCATTTGGTCGTTTAATGAAGCTTCATACAGAAAGTCCATATCGTAAAGATGCTGAATGTCCAGTATATAATCAGTGCGGCGGTTGTCAGCTTCAGCACTTAACTTATGAAGGACAATTACAGGCGAAAGAAAAACAAGTACGTGACGTTATGCAGCGCATTGGAGGACTAGGTGATGTTCCTGTTCATCCTGTACTTGGCATGAAAAATCCGTGGGTATATCGCAATAAAGCACAAGTACCAATCGGAGAACGTGAAGGCGGACTTGTAGCTGGTTTCTATCGCCAAGGAACGCATGACATCATTAATATGGAATCATGCTTAATTCAGGCAGAAGAAAACGATACATTAATCCAAGAAGTAAAACGTATTTGTGAAAAGCACGGTATCACTGCATACAACGAAGAGCGTAATAAAGGAACACTTCGTCACGTAATGGCTCGTTACGGACAAGTAACAGGGGAAATTATGCTTGTCTTCATTACACGTACAGCAGAATTACCGAACAAAAAAGCAATCATTGAAGAAATTGCAGCGAAATTCCCAGAAGTAAAATCCATTGTTCAAAACGTAAATACGAAGCGTACGAATGTAATCTTCGGAGATAAAACGACAGTACTGTACGGATCAGAATATATTTATGACTTTATCGGTGACATTAAATTTGCGATTTCAGCACGTTCATTCTATCAAGTAAACCCAGAACAAACGAAAGTGCTATACGATAAAACGTTAGAATACGCAAAATTAAACGGTAACGAAACAGTAATTGATGCCTATTGCGGAATCGGATCAATCTCGTTATTCCTAGCGCAAAAAGCGAAAAAAGTGTACGGCGTTGAAATCGTCCCAGAAGCAATTGAAGACGCAAACCGAAATGCAGCACTAAACAACATGACAAACGCTGAATTTGGCGTAGGAGAGGCAGAAGTAGTCATTCCAAAATGGTACAAAGAAGGCGTAATTGCTGACACAATGGTCGTAGACCCACCGCGTAAAGGCTGTGACGAAGCATTACTAAATACAATCATCGACATGAAGCCAAAACGCGTCGTATACGTATCATGTAACCCAGCAACATTAGCACGTGATTTAAAAGTACTAGAAGAAGGCGGATATAAAACACAGGAAGTACAACCTGTTGATATGTTCCCGCATACGACTCACGTAGAGTGTGTCGCTTGGCTTAAGTTAGTATAATAGGAAAGCAGTTGATATAGGAAAATCTATACCATCTGCTTTTTGGTTTACAAAAATACCATTCATAAGCGATTTTAGTTAAAATAAATATTGCTGATTTTCACAAATTATAAATTGAGATTTTGAAATTGTATTCATAGTGAGAGGATTTGAATTTAAAATGATAGATAATTTTTGGCGTGAATTACCACGACCATTTTTCGTACTTGCACCAATGGAAGATGTGACAGACGTTGTTTTCCGTCACGTAGTAAGTGAAGCTGGTCGTCCGGACGTATTCTTCACAGAGTTTACAAACTCGGATAGCTATTGCCATCCAGAAGGTATGAAAAGTGTACGTGGCCGTTTAATTTTTACAGAAGACGAACAACCGATGGTAGCACATATTTGGGGAGACAATCCCGAATACTTCCGTCAAATGAGTATCGGTATGGCAGAACTAGGATTTAAAGGCATCGATATTAATATGGGTTGCCCAGTACCGAACGTTGCATCAAGAGGGAAAGGTAGTGGCCTTATTCTACGTCCAGACGTTGCAGCAGAACTTATTCAAGCAGCAAAAGCGGGCGGACTACCTGTCAGCGTAAAAACAAGACTTGGCTTTAAAGAGTTAAGCGAGTGGGAAGATTGGTTAACGCACATCTTCAAACAAGATATTGCGAACCTTTCTATTCATTTACGCACAAGAGAAGAAATGAGCCAAGTAGATGCGCATTGGGAACTAATTCCGGAAATAAAAAAATTACGTGACCGCATTGCACCAAATACGTTAATAACAATCAATGGAGACATCCTTGATCGTAAAATGGGACTGGAACTTGCTGAAAAATACGGCATTGATGGCGTAATGATCGGACGAGGCATCTTCAAAAATCCATTTGCTTTTGAAAAAGAGCCAAGAGAGCATAGCAGTAAAGAACATCTAGATCTTTTAAGACTACAACTTGATTTACAAGATCAATATGCAGAAGTACTGCCACGCTCAATCACAGGGCTTCACCGCTTCTTCAAAATTTATGTAAAAGGCTTCCCTGGAGCTGCTGAATTGAGAAATCAATTGATGAGCACGAAGTCGACGGATGAGGTGCGTGCTTTGTTGGATAAGTTTGAGGATAGTGTTGGTGTGGCTCAGGATAGTGAGATGGTTTAACTTTTAAGCAGTTAAATCATTTCATATGTAGTGCATGACATGAGTGAGTTGAAAATAAGTGCAGAGCTGGAAAAGAACAGTGTATTTGAGAAATCAAAGCACTGTTTTTTTCTTTTAGTTAATGTTAAGAGAGAAATCTTTTTATAGGCATATAAAAAACATGTAAGAGCTCTGTAGATACAATGATAGAGAAAAGTTCGGGTAAGACTATAAAACATATCTTTAAAATGTTAAAGTATTAATTTAGCGGACAATAACTAAAAGGTTAGATTAAACATGATAATTTAAAGCAGGTTATAGCATAAACTTTAACCGCTGAATAAATAATCAACATTTCAGGAGGAAACCCAATGGCAATGAGCAACAACGATATATTAAAAAGAGTACGATACGCTTTAGATATAAAAGATATAGATATGGTAGAAATCTTTAAACTTGGCGGGATGGAAGTAACGAAAGAAGACGTAGTTGATATGCTTACAAAAATAAAGAGAGCTCCTCAGCATGAAGCTGAAAATGATGAGGTAGCTGAAGATGAGTACGTAAAAACATGCGATATGATGATGTTAGAGGCATTTTTCAATGGATTTATTACTTTAAAAAGAGGAAAGCAAGATCCGAAACCAGGGCAGCCTGCACCTGTACAGAGCAAGGAGAGTGCCAATAACCTTCTTCTAAAGAAAATGAAAATCGCACTATCTTTAACGAGTGAGGATGTACTTGATATATTAGATAGCGTGGGCGTTACGGTAACAAAAGGAGAGTTAGGCGCTCTGTTAAGAAAAAAAGGCCATAAAAATTACAAAGAGTGCGGCGATAGATACGCAAGGAATTTCATTAAAGGATTAGCTGTAAAGTATAGAGGATAATGAGTTCGTTAAAGCAGTAAATGATATAATAGGTAGAGTAGGACGTTCGTATCCTACTCTTTTTTATTTGTAAAAATACTATGCTAGGTGATGAAATGGTACATACATATTTAGGTGAGACAATTAATTTTCATATAACTTATAAGAAGAAAAAGTCCGTGCGTCTTTTTGTAGATTCGTATGGAAATGTAGAAATACAGGCTCCGAAAGGGACACCTGTTGAATACTTAGTCCAGTTGCTAGAAGAGAAGTGGGGTTGGATTCAGACAACACGTAAGGAAATGCAGGAGCGAGCGCATGGACCACAGGAAAAGGATTATGATCAAGGAGAAGGCTTTTTGTATTTAGGGAATACGTATCCGATACAGATTTCTCAAGACGCAAGCATCGAGCAAGACAACGCAGTATTTGAAGGGGATAAGTTACATATTTATGTGAAAGAGCTTAAGGATGAGAAAATACAACAAGCTTTAAAACGATTTTACTATAAGCAGTGTAAATCTTTAGTAGAGAAGAGTATTAAAGCGCATCAAAGTAATTTCAAAACAAAACCACGTTCTATTCGTATTACAGATAGTAGTCGTACTTGGGGTACTTGCGATTCGAATTTACAACTAACATTCAATTGGAAGCTAGCAATGGCACCACAGCGAGTAATTGACTATGTAGTTGTTCATGAAATGTGTCATATGGTTCATTTAAATCATGATCGATCGTTTTGGCGTCTTGTCGGGAAAATCATGCCCGATTATAAGGAAATGGAGAACTGGTTAGCTTTATCTAGTTGGAAGATGACGGTTTAATGTTGCGCTTTGTATAGGTTGCAATTATTGTCAATCTTTGTCGGTAAGTCGATATATTTCGAAAATCGCTGATATATTTGAAGTTGCGCCGATATATTTCGAAAATCGCTGATATATTTGGAGTTGCGCCGATATATTTCGAAAACCGCCGATATATTTGGAGTTGCAATCGATATGTTCAATGAAGAGAAAGTAAAAGGAGATGTCATAGCAGGCATCTCCTCTTTTCGAGTATATAGATTAGCGTCCAAACATCACAACAAAATCCCCATCCACTTTCGCCATCTCATACCCACGATACCCCTCCGAAAGCAAAGCCTGCTGTCCACTAGCATCACTCATTAGAATACTTTGAACATCCGTCCAATCTCTTTTCTTGTCTTCACGCAATTCCTTCACAAAAACATACCGCAGACTACCACCATACTTTTCCTTCAGCGCAGCAATCTCCATTCCTTGCGCAAATTTATCCTTCAAACTCGGGATGTTAAAAGGAGCAACGGTGCAGCATACATAATCATATTTGCTATCTTCTTTTTGCAATTCTTCCATAATGACTTTTGCTAATATTTTTTGCATACCATTTCCTCGGCAGTTCGGATGAACGTTTGAGATTTCTTGATAGATGACGCGGTGTAGTTCACTTTCTGGCAAACCAATATCAAGCCCTAAATGTTCATCGTCGATAGGAGGGACGAGTAGAGCGCGAAATGCGATGAGTTTGTTTTCGATAAAAGCACCGATCATCATGCCGTTTCCTTCTAGAATGTATTGAAATTCTTCTTGTGAGAGTGGTTGTAAACGACGTTTATCTTCTAGTGCTTCAACTACGATGTTTTGTAGTGATAAAATTTGTTCGATGTGCTCTAGTGATAGTAATGTAACGTGAAATGATTCGTTATTTTGTTTTAATGTTCCTTCGTATAGAACCGTCATATGATAGTCCTCCTTTAGCGTACAACGTCTTGAAAGACGGTTAGTTCTTGTAGTGTATCTTCGTTTATTTCAATGCCGAGTCCGGGCTTTTCGTTTAAGCGAATGAATGGTACATCGTAATGTAAGTTTCCAATGTCTTTTGTGAATTTTAATGGCCCTGTTAGCTCTACGCTCGTAATGATTTTCTTTGAGAAAGCGACATGGAATCCTGCGGAAGAGGCAACAGATGATTCGACCATTGATCCCACTTGGCATTCAATGCCGGCCATTTCAGCTTGATGAGCGAGCTTTACAGCTGGATGTATGCCACCGCATTTCATTAGTTTTATATTCACTTTATCAGCAGCTTCTAATTTAATAATTTGGCGCATTTCACGAGAACTTTTTAGTCCTTCATCAATCATAAGCGGGAGGTCTGTCTTAGAACGGATATGAGCCATGGCATCAATATCGTCCGCGATAACAGGTTGTTCAATCCAGTCAATGTTTAAATGTCCTAATGAACGCAGTGCTGTTAATGTGTTTGCGCTATTTTTCCAGCCTTGGTTTACATCAACGCGAATAGCGATGTCATTTCCTACACGTTCTCGTACAGCTTCAATACGTTTCACATCTTCTTTTACATTCGTACCAACTTTCATTTTGAAAGATTGGTAACCTTTTTGAATCATAGAAGCAGCTTCTTCAGCCATATCTTCAGGATCGGCAATACTTAAAACGTGAGTGACAGGGAATTCTTCATGATAGCGCCCGCCAATTAATTGATATACAGGTTGATTTAGTTTCTTGCCCATTATATCAAAACAAGCAATATCAATTGCAGCTTTCGCTGTTGGAACACCGTAAATTGTATTGTCCATCATGTCGTGTATTTTTTCGATATTCATTGGATTTTTCCCGATTAGAGCAGGGGTTAGCGTATGTTTTAAAGTATGGAAAGTACTTTCCCATGATTCACCTGTGACGTGATCATCAGCAACGCCTTCACCGTAACCGATAATACCTTCATCTGTTTCCATTTTGACGATAATAGAGGGCATATCAGAATAAGATCCATAACTAATAACAAACGGATTGCGAAGCGGTAAACGAATTGCGTAAAGATGAATAGCTGTAATTTTCATTGAATAGAAACCCCTTCCTGTTTACAATAGTTTTGTACATTTGATATAATTGACGTTAAATGGTCGTTAATTAATGATAAGGAGTTAGAGAAAATGATGATAAAAATTGCAGTTGTCGGTTCAAAGGAGTTTATGGAGAACCTTTTTCCTATTGCTCAAAAATTAGAAGGAATAGAAATTGATCCATATATTTACCTTCATCCGGCGGAATCTTCTGAATTATTAAAGTGTCTAAAGCCTTGTGATGTCATCTTTTTCTCAGGTGCGTTACCTTATTATATGGCAAAAGAAATAAGAGAACAATTACGAATTCCAAGTACATACTTACAGCAAGACGAGACAACTGTCGCATCTTCAATTCTTTCTATCATGTATCATCAAAGTATTCAACCACATAACATTTCCATCGATTTAGTAGACCGCTCGTTTATTACAAATGTGTTCCATGATATTGGTATAAAAGAAAGCCCGCAAGTGTTGGATTATGAAAATATGCTGTGGAGTAAAGATGAAATAAATAGAGTTATCGATTTTCATGTAGCTAAATATCAATCTGGAGAAGCTCATTTAGCTTTAACTAGTATTCACGCTGTTTACGACGAGCTTCAAAAAATAGGTGTTCCTTCAGAGCGCATGATTGATCCAACACAATCCATTATACATGGTCTAAAAGATGCAAAAATAAAAGCTGAGTTAGCAAAAAGCTATTCAGCTACTGTTGGTGCTTGTATTATTTCTTCCCTAGAATTACGAACGAGTTTGCTTGAAAAACTAGATGTCATTTCAAAAGAACTACGTGGTTCATTTAAACAAGTGGATGAAATGACATGTATTTTGTATACAACTCGTGGTGATATCGAATCAATTATTAAAACAAATGCGATAGATAACTTGTTTGCGAGCGTAGAAGGAACGATAGCTATTGGATTTGGTTATGGGAAAACCGTGAAAGAGGCGGAGCAAAATGCAAAAATTGCTCAAAGTTTTGCAAAGAATAATCCAATAGATCGTTGTTTTTATATACTAACAAGTGATAAAGATTTGTTTGGTCCGTTCCCGAAAGAACAGAGAGTACAAAGTTTGAAAAATGATAATCCGGAACTAATGAAAATAGCGAAGGAAACGAAGCTTAGTCCCGCGAACTTGTCAAAAATCATTCAATTTAGTCAATCGCATCCGTCATTGAAGTTTACAGCAGCTGACCTTTCTGAGTACTTACAAGTGACTCGAAGATCGACAGAAAGGTTGTTAAAGAAATTAGTTGATTACGGGTATGCTCATATTTGCGGCGAGGAAATGCCCTATCAACAAGGGCGACCTCGCGCACTATATGAACTGAATTTACCGCTATTTTTAAGCTTCTAGTTGAGCTTTTTGTTTCTTTAGTAATTCTGCTTTTTCAATGTCTGATAGTTTTACAATTGTGAAGCCTGTTATGCCATAAATGATTGAGATAATAGGTACGATGAAATTCAAAATAGCATAAGGGGCATATTCAAATGCACCTACGCCAAGTGTAGCGAGAATAAATACACCGCACGTATTCCAAGGAACGAAGACAGAAGTTAATGTTCCGCCATCTTCTAATGCTCTGGATAAGTTTTTTGAATGTAGTCCTTTTTCTGTGTATGCATTTGCGTACATTCTTGAAGGGACAACAATTGAAATATATTGTTCAGAGCAAGTAAGGTTTGTTGCAAAACAAGATGCGATAGTAGAAGCGATAAGCCCTTTTGCTGATTTCGCTAACTTTAAAATTTGATTTACAATTGAGCGAAGAATACCTGTATGTTCTAATACTCCTCCGAAAGTCATAGCGACAATTGTCATAGAGACTGTATTCATCATCGAATCTAAGCCACCGCGGTTAAATAGTTCGTCTACTAGCTTGTTTCCAGTGTCTATAACAAATCCAGCTTGGAGTGCACCGACAGATGCTGAGACAGAACCACCTTGAATAAAGACTTGTGATAAAAATCCTAAAATAATACCGACGAGAATCGCTGGTATAGCAGGAACTTTTTTTGCGACCAATACCATAACGACTACGGGTATAATGAGTAGGAAAGGTGAGATAACAAAGTTTTGTTGCAATACTTGTAACGTTTGATCGATGCTCTTCGCATCAATATTGTTAGCGCCGAAGCTTCTTCCTAAGAGCGCGTAAACGATAAGAGTAATAATTAAACCTGGAACTGTAGTAAATAACATATGACGAATGTGTGCGAATAAATCTGTATTTGTTAATCCTGCGGCTAGGTTAGTTGTATCTGAAAGCGGTGACATTTTATCGCCAAAATAAGAGCCTGAAATAATGGCACCAGCAACCATTGGAGCTGGGATTCCCATACTTAGGCCAATTCCCATTCCAGCAACACCAATTGTCCCCATTGTAGACCAAGAGCTACCAATTGCTAATGCAACGATAGAACAAATGACGGTAATGGAAACTAAAAATAGTGATGGAGTTAAAAGTTTTAAACCGTAATAAATCATCGTTGCGACGATTCCACCGCCAATCCAAGCACCAATTGTTAAGCCAACAAGAATAATAATGACGATAGCAGGTAATGCAAGACGAATCCCTTTATACATTGCTTCTTCAAGATCATTCCATTTGTAACCATAACGCCAAGCGACAATAGAAGCAACGGTTGTACCGATAATAAGTGGAACGTGAGGGGTTTGTTTTAATACAACAATTGTAACCATCATAACTGCAACGGTAATGATAATAGGGATAATCGCTATTCCAAAAGGTATTTCTTTTTTCATAAAGTTCCTCCTTGTTACGTATGTTTGTTTGTATTTTTAGAATTGTCGTAAAATAGACGTTTATTAGGTTATGATAACTAAAAGTTTATGTAAGCGTCAACATAAAAAACAGAAAATAAGGAATGTTCTAGTTGTTTGTTTAGTTTGTAATATAAGTGCAGAGTAAGGTTTTTAAGTATTTAAAAATAAACAATTGACTTTTTTCTTAAAATTCAATATGTTCATAAAAACATCTGTTTTTCATAAGTATAATTAACCCGAATCGTTTGTAATGTGGGAAGGAGACTGGAACGTTGAAAACATTAGAACTACAAGAGCGCTTAACGGAGATTTTTCAGCATTTACACGAAAACCCTGAAGTAAGTTGGAAAGAATATGAAACGACAGCGTATATTACTGACTTTTTAAAAGAAGAAGGAATTTCATATAGAACATTTGATGATTGTCCAGGTGTAATTGCTGAGATTGGAGGCGGGAATCCAGTTATTGCGATTCGTGCTGATATGGATGCACTTTGGCAAGAAGTAAATGGAGAATTTAAAGCGAACCATTCATGTGGCCATGATGCTCATATGACCATTGTAATGGGACTTATTTTACAATTGAAAAATATGAGATGGAAAAGTGGTATGGTTAGATTTATTTTTCAGCCGGCAGAAGAGAAGGGGAATGGTGCTTTGAAGATGGTGGAGAAAGGTGCTGTAGATGATGCTGATTTCTTATTTGGCATCCATCTAAGACCAATTGAAGAACTATCTTTGAAACAAGCAGCCCCATCTATTCGCCATGGAGCAGCAGGATTTTTAGAGGGTATGATTCATGGGGAGGATGCACACGGGGCAAGACCACACCAAGGTGTGAATGCAATTGATGTCATTTCCATGATTAATATCGGTTTGAAAAATATTTGGCTGCCACCGCAAAGTTCCTATTCAGTAAAAATGACGAGATGCCAAGCAGGTGGTGATAATTTAAATATCATTCCAGGAAATGGTCATTTCAGTTTAGATGTAAGAGCTGAGAGTAATATACTATTAGAAGAATTAAAGAAAAAGATTGAGCATGTAATAGAATCAGCTGCATCGATGGGGTCGAAAACTTCATACGAATGGATGGATCTTGCACCAGGAGCAGAGGTTTCCGAAGAAGCAGAGCGCTTTATGCGTAAAGGTATTCTCGAAGTGTATGGGGAAGAGAGATGCACAGGGCCTCTCTATACGACAGGAAGCGATGATTTCCATTACTATACAGTGAAAAGACCACATTTAAAAGCTGTCATGCTTGGACTAGGAGCAGACCTACAACCTGGATTACACCATCCGTATATGAGGTTTGATCATAGTTGTATTATGGATGGGGTAGAAATATTGAAACAAACTGTATTGAAAGTGTTAGAAGACAGGGGCTAAAGAGCTCCTGTTTTTTTGGCGTGAATTGTCGGTAAATCGATATATTTGAAAAATCGTTGATATATTTGAAGTTATGATAGATATATTGAGAAAATCGTTGATATATTTGAAGTTACGATAGATATATTAAGAAAATCGTTAATATAATTTCACGTACCTATTAATTTGATGAAAAATGAGCCTCCAGTACATGGTGTATAATAATAAGTACCATTTTTTAATAGGAGAAAACGAATGAACGAACAATATTACGATGCAGTTTTACATATAAAAACAGTCGGTGAGCAAAAAGGGTTTAACAAGTCTATGCATTATCACCGCTACGAACCGACGCCGTATAGCGGGTTAGATGAGTTATTGAATCAATATGAAATACGAAGTAGCGACCGAATTGTAGACTTTGGGTGCGGAAAAGGGCGATTAAACTTTTATATGCATCATAAATGTGGGGCTTCAGCAGTTGGAATTGAAATGAATGAAGAATTTTATAAAGAAGCGATGGATAATCGAGATCGTTATGCCCGAAAGGCACGAAACAGTAAGGGGAAAATTCAATTCCAATGTTGTTTAGCGCAGGAATATAAGATTGATCCACATGATAATAGGTTTTATTTCTTTAATCCATTTTCTGTGCAAGTGTTTATGAATGTAGTAAATAAAATTTTGCTTTCAGTAGAAAATACGGGGAGAGAAGTGGATATTATTTTATATTATCCTTCTGAGGACTATATTTTCTTCTTAGAAAATCAGACTGCGTTTGAGCTGAAGAAAGAAGTTAGATTGCCAGGTGCTTATGAGAAGAATGGGAATGAGAGGTTTTTAGTTTATACATTAGGGTAATAAAAAAACAGGTGCCAAGGCACCTGTTTTTTATTAGTTACGGATTAAGTAATCAAATGCACCTAAAGCTGCGTTTGCACCTGAACCCATAGAGATGATGATTTGTTTGTACGGATTATTTGTACAGTCACCTGCAGCAAACACTCCTGGTACGTTTGTAGCGCCGTGCTTGTCTGTTACGATTTCACCGCGAACGCGTTCAACTGTTTCGCCTAACCAGTCTGTGTTTGGCACAAGACCGATTTGTACGAATACACCTTGTAATTCAACGTGATGAACTTCTTCAGTTTCACGATCGATGTAAGAAATACCGTTTACTTTATCAGTACCAGTGATTTCTTTCGTTTGAACGTTTTTCAGAACAGTTACGTTTGGTAAGCTGTTAAGACGCTCTTGTAATACAGCATCAGCTTTTAATTCTGGCATGAATTCAAGAACAGTTACGTGCTTAACGATACCTGCTAAGTCGATAGCTGCTTCAATACCAGAGTTACCTCCGCCGATAACTGCTACGTCTTTTCCAGTGAATAATGGACCGTCACAGTGTGGGCAATATGCTACACCTTTATTTTTGAACTCAGCTTCACCTGGTACGCCAACATTACGCCAGCGAGCACCTGTAGAAACGATTACGCTCTTACTTTTCAGAATAGCGCCGTTTTCAAGTTCCACTTCAATAAGTTCTTTTTTCTCTAAACGTTTCGCACGTTGTAGATTCATTACATCGATGTCGTATTCTTTTACGTGTTCTTCAAGGCTTGCTACTAGCTTAGGACCTTCAGTCTTTTTTACGCTGATGAAGTTCTCAATGCCCATAGTATCCATTACTTGACCACCGAAGCGCTCAGCAACGATACCAGTGCGGATGCCTTTACGTGCTGCGTAAATTGCTGCACTTGCACCAGCAGGGCCCCCACCAACAACAAGAACATCGTATGGATCTTTATCAGAAAGCTCTGATGCATCTGGACCGTTACCCATTTTAGCTAAAATTTCTTCAAGTGTCATACGACCGCTTCCGAAAGATTCGCCGTTTAGGTAAACAGTTGGTACTGCCATGATGTCTTTGCTTTCTACTTCCTCTTTGAATGCAGCGCCATCAATCATAGTATGTGTAATACCAGGGTTAAGAACGCTCATTACGTTAAGAGCTTGTACAACATCAGGACAGTTATGACAACTTAGGCTGATATAAGATTCAAAATGATATTCGCCTTGAATGTTTTTAATTTGATCGATTAATTTTTGTTCGACTTTTGGAGCGCGTCCACTTACTTGTAGTAAAGCTAACACTAATGATGTAAATTCGTGTCCTAATGGAATACCAGCGAATACGACACCAGTGTTTTCACCAGGGCGGTTTACGCTAAAGCTTGGTGTTCTCTCTAATTCAACTTTTTCTACTGTAATCTTAGATGACATAGTAGCTAATTCGTCTACTAGAGCTAACATATCTTTAGATACGTTATCGTCTCCTGCGCTTACCTTAAGTAAAATATCGTTCTCCATTAATTGAAGGTATTGGGATAGTTGTGTTTTTATATCTGCATCTAGTATCATTTTGATCGAACTCCTTAGATTTTGCCTACAAGGTCAAGGCTTGGTTTAAGTGTTGCAGAACCCTCTTGCCATTTAGCTGGGCAAACTTCACCTGGGTTGTTACGTACGTATTGAGCAGCTTTAATTTTGTTAACAAGAATGCTTGCGTCACGGCCGATACCATCAGCATTGATTTCCATAGATTGGATAACGCCGTCTGGATCGATGATGAATGTACCACGAGCAGCAAGACCTTCTTCTTCCATTAAAACGTTGAAGTTTGTAGTGATTGTGCGAGTTGGGTCACCAATCATGATGTACTCGATTTTGCCGATAGTTTCTGAGCTATCATGCCATGCTTTGTGAGTGAAGTGAGTGTCTGTAGATACAGAGTATACTTCAACGCCTAAGTCTTTTAGAGTTGCGTATTGGTTTTGTAAGTCTTCAAGTTCAGTTGGGCAAACGAATGTGAAGTCAGCTGGGTAGAAACAAACTACACTCCATTTTCCTTTTAAACTTTCGTCAGTAACTTGGATAAATTCTCCATTATGGTAAGCATTAGCTTTAAACGGTTTTACTTCTGTGCCGATTAATAACATGTTAAAATTCCTCCTAAATGTTGGTTTTGAGCATCAAAAAATAGTGTGCTCATAAAATATATTTTTTAATTAACTATAATAATTCTAATTCGATATTAATTATCATATAGAAGTGGTTATTTTGTCAAGAGAATAAACCAACTTTATACCAATTTAATTAATATTTATTCTCAATTAAGGCTAACAGGGAATGGAAAGGTAACTTTAAGTTTATAAATTTTCAATGATTGTTTGAAAGAGTAGTGTGTATGTTAGAGATATGGTGTAAGTGTAAATTCTTAGGAAGGAAATATTTCTTAGAAGTTATGTATTTGAAAAGGAACTGCTTATTTCTATTTTACAAAGAATTGTGCGATAAATAAAATAAAATGAATCGAAATCTTTTTGAACAATTTTTGTCATCTCAAATATATAATTAGGAAGTATATTACGCTGATAGTTAGAAACATTGACTCAAAGTGCTAACAAGATATAATAAAACCTAGATATACCTTTCAAAAAGAAGAATACATATTTATAGGATGAAAAAATTCAACCTATTATTTTTTATAGCTTTTAGAAAACGCTTACAATTGGTGTGGAGGGGAAACCATGTCTAAGTTCACAAAGTATTTTTTCATGGAAGCTAGCGATGTGATTGCATATGTGAAAGAGAAATTATCTAGGTTTGAACATGCAAAGGGGCTAAAGTGTAAAGAAATAGGTGATGGCAATTTAAATTATGTGTTCCGCGTTTGGGATGAAAAAGAGAACATGTCTGTCATCGTAAAGCAAGCTGGGGATACAGCTCGCATTTCAGATGAGTTTAAGTTATCGACGAATCGTATTCGTATAGAATCAGATGTTTTGCAGTTAGAGAATGAGTTAGCACCTGGACTTGTTCCTAAGGTGTATTTATTTGATAGTGTGATGAACTGTTGCGTAATGGAAGATTTATCGAATCACACAATATTACGTACAGCACTTATAAATCATCAAATATTTCCGCAGCTTGCTGACGACTTAACTACTTTTATGGTAAATACACTTTTATTAACATCTGATGTTGTAATGAATCATAAAGAGAAGAAGGAACTTGTGAAGAATTATATAAATCCTGAATTATGTGAGATTACAGAGGACCTCGTATATTCAGAACCATTTACAAATCATAATAAGCGTAATGAGTTATTTCCTTTAAATGAGGGATGGATTAGGGAGCATATTTATAGTGATAAAGAGCTTCGTATGGAAGTAGCGAAACGTAAATTTTCTTTTATGACGAATGCACAGGCATTGCTTCATGGTGATTTACATACTGGTTCTGTTTTTGTAAGAGATGATTCTACAAAGGTTATTGATCCTGAGTTTGCTTTTTATGGACCTATGGGATATGACGTTGGGAATGTAATGGCGAATTTAATGTTTGCTTGGGTGAATGCAGATGCAACGATGCCACCTGGAGCTGAGAAAGATACGTATATGGATTGGTTACAAACTACGATGGTAGAGGTAATTGATTTATTTAAGAAGAAGTTTTTAGATGCTTGGGATATTCATGTGACCGAGATTATGGCGAAGGAAGAAGGCTTTAACGAAGTATATTTACAATCTGTATTAGAGGATACAGCTGCAGTGACAGGTCTTGAATTAATCCGCCGTATTGTTGGATTAGCGAAAGTAAAAGATATTACTTGTATTGAGAATGAGGAAGCACGTGCTAGAGCGGAGCGAATTTGTCTTAAAGTCGCGAAGAGTTTTATTTTACGAGCGAATCAATATAGAACAGGTAGAAGTTTTGTAGAAACGTTAAAAGAACAGTCAATGCACTACGCGGAGTAAGGGGAGAATATGATGGAAGAGCAATTAATACCAATTCAGTGGAAAGATGATGCTTTAGTTTTGTTAGATCAAACGTTATTACCGAATGAAATTGTCTATGAATCATTTAAAACAGCTGAAAGTGTGTGGGATGCCATTCAAGTAATGAAAGTACGAGGTGCACCAGCGATTGGTGTTTCAGCAGCTTATGGAGTGTATTTAGGGGTAAAGGAATTTGCTGAAAGTACGGAAGAAGGATTTATGGATGAAGTAAGAAAGGTATGTACATACTTGGCGACATCAAGACCGACTGCAGTAAATTTATTTTGGGCACTTGAAAGAATGGAAAGTGTAGCGGCAGATAATATTCATTTATCAATCTCACAGTTGAAAGATAGATTACTAGAAGAGGCAAAAGAAATTCATAGAGAAGATGAAGAAATAAACCGTCAAATTGGAGAACATGCATTAACATTATTCCATGATGGAATGGGAGTATTAACACATTGTAATGCTGGTGCGTTAGCGACGACTAAGTATGGTACTGCGACGGCTCCAATGTACTTAGCGAAAGAAAAAGGATGGGACTTAAAAATCTTTTCGGATGAAACACGTCCAAGATTACAAGGGTCAACGTTAACGGCATTAGAACTACAGCGAGCGGGAATTGATGTTACTGTCATTACGGATAATATGGCGGCTATGGTCATGTCACAAGGGAAGATTGACGCTGTAATTGTTGGATGCGACCGTGTGGCAGCGAACGGTGATATAGCAAATAAAATTGGAACATTAGGCGTATCTATTTTAGCGAAATACTACAACATTCCGTTTTATGTAGCAGCGCCAACGCCGACAATCGACTTAAAAACACCGACAGGAAAAGAAATTCCCATCGAGGAAAGAGATGCTTCTGAAGTGATTAATCGCTTCGGACAATATTCTGCTCCGAAAGAAAGTAAAGTATATAATCCAGCATTTGATGTTACTCCACATGAAAATGTAACAGCGATTATTACAGAAAAAGGGATTGTAAAGGCACCGTTTACGGAGAATTTAAAAAAGATATTTCAATAAGTAGATAAATATAAAAGTCAGTCATCATAAGCTTCATACTTAGGGGGATGTATATGTTATTACAAAAAGAAAGAGAAGAAATTGTAGCGTATGGAAAGAAAATGATTTCTAGTGGTTTAACAAAGGGGACGGGTGGTAATATTAGTATCTTTAATCGTGAACAAGGTCTTGTTGCGATTAGCCCAAGTGGTTTAGAGTATTATGAAACAAAGCCTGAAGATGTAGTTATATTAAACCTAGATGGTGAAGTAATAGAAGGAGAGAGAAAACCATCAAGTGAATTAGATATGCACCTTATTTACTATAGGAAGCGTGAAGATATAAATGCGCTTGTGCATACACATTCTTCTTACGCGAAGACGATTGCGTCATTAGGATGGGAGCTTCCGGCTGTGTCATATTTAATTGCTTTTGCAGGTCCGAATGTCCGCTGTGCGCCGTATGAAACATTTGGTACGAAGCAATTAGCGGATGCTGCTTTTGAAGGCATGATTGATCGTCGTGCTGTGCTACTTGCAAATCACGGTTTAATTGCTGGTGCAAATAATATAAAAATGGCATTTACTGTTGCAGAAGAGATTGAGTTTTGTGCTCAAATTTATTATCAAACGAAAAGCATTGGGGAACCAAAGCTATTGCCAGAAGATGAGATGGAGAATTTGGCGAAGAAGTTTGAAGGGTATGGGCAGCAGTAGAATGAAATAAAAGACACCCTCAAGAAAAAATCTTGAGGGTGTTTCTTACGCCTTTTTAAGCAATAAATACATAAAGTAAGGAGCACCAATTAAAGCAACGACAATACCAGCTGGAATACCGTTAGGATCGACGATATTACGTCCGATTGTGTCTGCTAATAACAATAGCCATCCGCCGATTAAAAGGGCGATAGGCATGAAAATTTGATGTCTTGGACCTACTAAAGATTTTGCAATATGAGGAGCCATTAGTCCGACAAAACTAATTCCTCCTGTTACGGAAACAGCTGCAGCTGCAAGCGCAACGGCTGCGACTAATAAGTATCTGCGTTCTTTTTCAATTTCAATTCCAACGCCGATTGCGACTGGCTCGTTTAATGCTAGAATGTTTAATCGATTTGCTTTATAGAAAACGAACGGAATTAATACGATTAACCATGGGAGCATTGCTAAAACGAAGACCCAGTCATCTCCCCAAATATTTCCTGCAATCCATTTGGCGATAAAGTCCACTTTCATACGATCAGCGGATGAAATAAGGACAATCATCATTCCAGATAGTGCAAATGAAAAACCAATACCAGTTAATGTTAGTCGGATTGGCTGAAGTCCAGTTGATTTACTATAAGAAAATACATAAATTAGAACAGCTGTCAGAAATGCGCCGATAAATCCAAAAACAGGTAGTAAGTAAAGAAATGAACCTACATCTATTGGAAAGTATAAAAAGAAAATAGCAACAGCAACACCGGCTCCAGAGTTGATACCGAGAATACCAGGTTCCGCTAAATCATTTCGGGTAATTCCTTGTAGGATAGCACCTGATAAAGCGAGAGCCATACCAGCTAATAATGTAATAACAATTCTAGGTAGTCGTAAAGAGTATAAAACAAACTCCTCTTTAAAAGTCCCTTGTCCCATTAATGTTGGGAGTAGTCGATCATAAGATAAAGATGCTGAACCAAGTCCCATTCCAACTACAATGGTTGTGATGGTTAGTATTAGTAAAGCGAGTATAATAAGACGTTGTTTTCTTAGAATAGATTGCATCATGAGAATGTTTTTCCTCCTTTACGTACAACGAATAGGAAGAATGGCAGCCCTACAATTGCGACAATAGCGGCAACTGGTGTTTCGTACGGAGCGTTAATAGTACGTCCGACTGTATCTGCAAGTAGCATAAAGGAAGCTCCAGTAATTGCTGACATTGGTATAACAAATCGGTAGTCTGGCCCGACAATTGGACGTACCATATGAGGTACCATTAAGCCGATAAATGCCATATTTCCGACAAGAGCTACAGACGCACCAGCAAGTAATATAATAATGATAAATAAAATGGTTTTAATAACAATAATTTTTTGACCTAGTCCAATAGCAACTTCTTCACTGAAACTAAGAACTGTCAATTTTTTTGCTAGTAAGATAGCGATAAAGATACTAATTGAAATGACTGGAATAATAATTTTTAATTGGCCCCAAGTTGTTCCAATTACGCCCCCAGCAGTCCAAAGTGATACCTCTTGTGAAATTTTGAAGTAAATGCCGACTCCTTCTGAAATTGCGAGTAGAAATGCTGAAACGGCAGCACCGGCTAATACAATTCGAAGAGGGGACAGCCCGCCTTTTTTCACCATACCAATTCCAAATACCATAATCGCACCGATTGCAGCACCGATAAAGCAAGCTAATGTTAAGTAAAGATAGCTGATGGAAGGGTTGAAAGCAAGTGTCAGTGCAAGTGCAGCATTTGCTCCACCAGATAGCCCTAGTAATCCAGGATCTGCAAGCGGATTTCGTGTTAATCCTTGCATAATTGCTCCAGAAACAGCAAGTCCAGCTCCTACAAAAATTGCAGCTACTTCACGTGGTAAACGAATTTCTCGAATAATAGATATTTTGTCCCCTTTAGCAGAGGAAGTGAGCGCTAACCATACATCTTTTATTGAAGTATCGGCAGCCCCTAATACCATTGCCACCATAAAAATAAGAAAAAATGCAATTATGCTCAAAATTAGTTTGTATGTAAAAGCTATAGAACGTGGATTGTCGTGATCTTTTGTCATTCGTTTCACATCTTTTCTGTTCATAGAATAAAGGAAGAGGAATTCTTAATTTAAGAATTCCTCATGTTTGTATTATTTACCAAGAAAGCTCTTCTTGAAGAAGTCTAGTTGGAAATCTAGTGTAAGTGGATCGTTGAAATAGAATTCCATCATGTTTGCTTCGTATACGCGATTATTTTTTACTGCTGGGATGTTTTTATATGATTCTGTCTCTTGGAATGAGTTATCAGTATCTTTATTTTTACTTACGATTAAGTAATCACCAGCAAACTCAGGTAATACCTCAGTAGATAATGCGTAGTAACCTTCTTTTAATGCTTTTTCTTTTACTTTTTCAGGCATTTTTAATTTCATTTCTTGGTACAGAATTTCTGTTCCGCGGCCCCAGTTTTCGCCGTATACATAAAGCTGTTTGTTGAAGTTTTCTACAACAGAAACTGTTGCATCTTCACCGATTTTTGCTTTAATTTCTTTACCAGCGTCTTGTGCACGTTTCTTGAAGTCATCAACCCAAGTTTTTGCTTCTTTTTCTTTGTTTAATAACTTACCGATTTCTAAATGCTGTGTTAAGTAATCAACTTTTCCGTAAGTGTATGTTACAGTAGGAGCGATTTTCTTTAACTTATCAGCATTTTTAATATTTGATAAACCAATGATTAAATCTGGATTTAGTTCAGCGATTTTTTCAACGTTTTCATCTGATACTTCAGTAACATCTTTAAGTTTGCTATCAAAACGTGGGTTTTGTTTAGACCATGAATCTACCCCAACAAGATTTACTCCTAATGACATTACGTTACCAGCGAATGATGATAAAACAACAACGCGTTTTGGATTTGCAGGAACTTCTACTTTACCATTTTCAGATTGGTATGTAATTGTTTCTGAGTTACTACCTTTTGCATCATTCTTTTTGTTTGTAGAGCCATTGCTACAAGCGCTCATAACAAGAACGAAAAGGACTGTTAGTGAAATAAATAACTTTTTCATCGTCTTTCTCCTTTAACATAGATGATATGTGTATACAATAATTTGTTTAACTGTAATCTTTTTGAAATAGTAGTGGTAATGCAAAATAATTTATTAAAAATCTTGAATATGAGATTTTATAATATAGTAATAACTATATTAATGAAAGAAGATGTAATTTCAAATTTGCTAATTATTAACAAAATGATAATGATTATCACTATTGATTCTTTAAATAATATAATTTTATATAGGTGTATTGTCAATAGTAATTTTGATTGTAAATTTTGCGGAAACAGGTTATATTTTATTGAGAATGATAATCAATGATTAGTAGCTGAGGAGTGAGCACGAATGAATCGAGAAGAATTGTTTGATGTAACCGTGATAGGCGGAGGACCTGCAGGGCTTTATTCAGCTTTTTATAGTGGACTCAGAGAAATGAAAACGAAAATAATAGAATTTCAACCACATTTAGGTGGAAAAATACATGTGTATCCGGAAAAAATGATTTGGGATGTAGGAGGACTATTACCAGTTACAGGTGATAAGTTAATTGAACAACTTGTACAGCAAGGGTTAACATTTAAGCCAGAAGTTGTATTAGATACAAAAGTGGAATCAATTATTCGTAATCAAGATGGTACTTTTATATTAAAAACAAGTACTGGCGAAGAACACTTTTCAAAAACAGTTATCGTCGCAACAGGAAGTGGTATATTGAAACCGCAAAAGTTATCTATTGAGGGTGCTGAGCGATTTGAAGTATCGAATTTAAATTATACAGTTAAATCTTTAAAGCGTTTCAAAGGTAAAACAGTTATTATTTCCGGTGGAGGCAATTCTGCTGTTGATTGGGCAAATGAATTAGAACCAATTGCGAAAAAAGTGTATTTAACCTATAGAAAAGAAGAATTATCTGGTCATGAAGCACAAGTAAAACAACTTATGAACAGCTCAGCGGAGTGTTTCTTTAATACATCGATTACAAAATTAATTGCTGGTGATAATCATGAAGCAATCGAATATGTAGAATTAACAAATCATGAAACAGGTGAGGTTTCTCATTTACCTATTGATGAAGTTATTATTAATCATGGATATGAACGCGACATTACATTATTAGAAAATAGTGAGTTAGACGTTGCAATTATAGATAATTATTATATTGCAGGTAATGCAAATAGTGAGTCTTCAGTAGATGGATTATATGCTGCTGGAGATATTTTAAAGCACGAAGGGAAACTACACTTAATTGCAGGTGCATTCCAAGATGCTGGAAATGCTGTGAATAAAGCAAAACAATTTATCCAACCAGATGCAAGTGAGTACGGAATGGTTTCTTCTCATAATGAAGTATTTAAGAAGAGAAATCGCGAACTGATTAAGCAGATGATGAAATAATAAGGAACAAGTATACCCCCACGTATTTCTCTATTCAAATGGATGAGAGATGTACGTGGGGGTTTTCCTGTTTACTATATTTTCTATCATTATAATGACACCGATTTCATCAGTTCATATGATATGAACTTTTTATTGGTAAAGCATCCTAGAAAACAATTTAGCTATGTTTTGCTTACGCAGAACATGGCTAAATTACGCTGTCCCTTTAGCGCGTTCATTAGGAAATGGCATATTTAGTATAGAAGCAATATACTGTTTTCCATGCATTCGAGCTAATGATTCTAATATTTGGCGAACACGTTTTGTAAGATGACCTTGTTTTTTGATGGCTTCACAATATGCGTCATAGAAGGCATATTTAGCCCAAAGGAAATCATCTTGTTGGAATAAGAAATGATTTTTGTACCATTCACCAATTGTATGATAACAATTGTTTTCATGTATTGCTGTGCTTTGAGAAAGAAAACGATCAGATAAAGATACATTTAAATGAGAAATTGTGTTTTCTGTTTCAACTTGTAGTGTTTTTTCTAACATTGTAATGATGTGACGAGTAGCCATATGTTAACTCTCCTTTGTGTAAATGGGTAATACCATTCTATATTTAAAAAATTCTTACTATATAATACTATACAATATATGGAATGCATCTACCTGCTTTTTGAACTGCATTTACAAAATCTTTTTTATTTGTTTACAAAAATAAAGTAAAGTAAGATACAGTATAGATGAAAAAATAATAAAGGAATGAACGCATTGTATATAACAGTAGAAGAGACTGCGGAGTATTTGAATTTACCAAAATCGTATATTGAAGAGTTAATTCAGCAAAAGAAAATTCGTGCGCTATTCGATGGAGAGCAATATTTAGTAAATAAAGAACAATTTAATACACATTTAGAACAAATGGAGAAATATAAGCAATTAGTGGAAGAAATATTGAACGAACCAATTCCAGAAGATATGGATGTTAAAGACGAAGATTAAACTATGGAAAATCCCTTATGAAGATATGCAGAAATGTATATTCATAAGGGATTTTTTGTTTGAAGATATCAAAAACATAAGGAGTTCTTAGCCTTTCTTCAAATTTTGATAGGTAGTAGTCTACCATGTTAAAAGCATATTTTTTTCTAGCTAGGACAAACATAGAGAACGTAACCTGTACAGATACATATACTATCAGTGCAAAAGCTTATAAATTAATGGAAGGGGTTTTCTCGTGAGTTTATTTCATTGTGATTTTCTGAAAGACTTAATTGGATCTTTTGTGAGAGTAAACAGGGGTGGTCCAGAATCTCAAAAAGGGACAATAGTCGCTGTATGTTCGGATTACTTTGTATTAAAGAATGAAAAAGGAGAGCTCTATTACTATCAGATTCGTCATCTGAAAAGTATTACAAAAAATGCGAAAGATTGTAAAGCAGATGATTGCAGATGGTTGGAATGTGAATGTGAAGATGACTTTGAAAAGTTACTTCAAAGCTTCAAATATTGCTGGGTGAAAATTAATCGTGGTGGCCCAGAGAAAGTTGAAGGTATTTTACAAGATGTTTCTTGTGAATTTGTGACACTAATTGTAAAAGAAGAAGTTATATTAGTTGCAGTATCTCATATTAAGAGTGTCGCAGTAGCTTGTAGAGAAAGCGAAGAAAGCGACAGTGAAAGCAATAGTGAAAGTGATGATTCGGGTCGAGCTCGCGCACAAAGACAGTCAAGAAGAGGAAGATAATAAGAAAGGAGGATATAAATTTGGAAAGTATATTATGCTGTGAACAAATTAAAGGCTTAGTCGGTGAGACTGTAAAAGTAAATCTTCGTGGACCAGAGAGTCGAGTGGGGGTACTTGTATCGTTAGGAAGAGATTACCTTACATTACAACTTCCTCTTGGTGAATTAGTATATTACCAATTGAAACATGTGAAAAGTCTAGTTAAAAAAGTGAAAGAAAGTAAATGTGGCGATGGCTATGTTTCATGTTTCTGCTCTGATGATGATACTTTTGTCGATGTATTACGTGACTTGAAGTATAAGTGGGTAAAGATTAATCGTGGCGGCCCAGAGTGTGTAGAAGGCTTATTAAGTGAAGTGCATGAAGAATGTATTACGCTAGTAAACGGTGATGAAGTTATTTATATCATTAATTATCATATTAAGAGTGTGAGTCAAGTAGTGAAATGTAAAAAGAATGAAGATGAATAATGTTTAATAAATAAGAGGGGCATTATGAGGGAAAGAGAAGAACAATTTCTTATTTCAATAGTATGAAAAGGAATTACTTACTATTAAGACAGAACATTGCCCTGATTATTTTTTGAAATGGAAGATAGTAAAGCTGAAATTCATAGGAAGGAGGATATAGATGAATGAGTTAAACAAAAGTATTGGGGAAAATATATATGTTAAATTAATCGGTGAAAAAAGGTTTAAAGGTATATTAATAGACGTAGGAAATGACATTATTGTTCTTTACAATGGACAAGACTATGTATATATATCTTTATATCATGTACAATACTATAAATTTTTAAGAGCACATGACGAAGACATACTAAAACCAGATGTTGATTCTGTAATTAAGAGGGAATCCCCTTCAATTTCTTTGAGAAAAGTATTAAGTACTTCTAAAGGGATTTTTACAGAAGTTTATGTAGCAGGAAATGCTCCAATACATGGTTATGTTACAAGTGTGATGAACGACTATATTGTTTTTTATAGTCCGGTTTATAAAACGGTATATATATCTTTAAAGCATTTAAAATGGTTAATTCCGTATAAAGAAAACCAAGTACCGTATGCCCTCAATAAAAATGAACTCCCCGTAAATCCGTTAAATATTACGTTAGCTAGAACGTTTGAAGAACAGCTTATTAAAATGGCTGGGAAAATTATGGTGTTCGATTTAGGTGAGGAGTCCAATAAAATTGGAAAAATGGCGAAAATTGATGAAGGTCATATTGAAATATCAAAAGCACGTGATGCAAAAATGTATGTGAATATTCAACATGTAAAATCCGTCCATTGTCCGTAGATTAGTTGAAAGGGCTGGCTTTTTCTTTTATCCGGAGAAGAAAAGGTCGAGCCTATTTGTTTTAGTTTAATTTGGATATGAGGGGAAAATGAATTGAATATAAACATAGTATAGTGTGATTTTTTAAAAGGTAACTTTGCACTAACTTATAAAAATTGTGTACGAGCTATCTTTTTATGTATTCAATTTATTTTTTGAGGAGGAGCTGCTCAACTAATTTATTAAAGGGGTTTTGTTTGTGGAGCAGTTTCCGAATTCGTTATCAATTACATTGCTTGGTAGTGCTGGTGGAGCAGCAAAAGCAGTTTTAGCAATTTTAAATCAAGCGATAGCAAATGAAAAAGATCCAATTTATAAAGTATTAAAGAATGCTAAATTTCATTTGGTGGATATAAAACAAAAAGATAGGAATTATTACGATGAGTTGTTTTCGAATTTGAAAGATCAATTATATTTATATGAAATAAACCTTCAAAATGTAGTGGAATTTAAAAAACATTTAAAAGAAAAAAGAACGAGTGTTGTGATTGATGTTTCAGGGGCAGATACAATTAGAGTATTAAGCTGTTGTAATGAACTAGGAATTTGTTATATTAATTCAGCCTTGGAAAATGAAGCAGTAGATCAGGACGACAGCTTAATCGGCTTTCAGCTTACGGAAAGATATACAAGGTTTGAGAAGGAGAAAGAGAAATTTACAAATACAAAAGCGATTATAGGTTCAGGTATGAATCCAGGTGTTGTTCAATGGATGGTTGTTGAGCTTATGAAGGAACGACCAAATGAAAGGCCAAGAGCATGTTATATTGTAGAACATGACACGTCGTTTTTGCATGATACA
Organism: Bacillus sp. JKS001846; assembly: GCF_900176455.1. Taxonomy (NCBI): domain Bacteria; kingdom Bacillati; phylum Bacillota; class Bacilli; order Caryophanales; family Bacillaceae; genus Bacillus; species Bacillus sp. JKS001846. The sequence continues at coordinate 5,358,738 of NZ_FWYG01000001.1, read as the reverse complement.
GCACTTATAAAGCCACATACACTTTATGCTTCATGGGCAGTAGAGCGATTTTTAGATGAAGCAATCTGGAGTTATCCGATGTATATGAGTCATCATCGGCCTCTTTACTTTTATGAAGATGTATATGCTTCAGAGTATAAAGTGAAGTTAGGAGAAAAAGAATTCTATGGTTGTTTAATGCCACATGAGGAAGTATTAATTTTAGGGAAAAACTTCAATATGGAAGTTGGTTTTCTTTACCGAATTAATGAGTATACAACAAATATAATTAGACAGAACTTAGATCAAGTAGAAGATTTATGGAACTGGAATCGTAAAGTGTTTAATCCAGCGGAAGAAGAGGTTGCTGGAGAGGACTTGGTCGGTGTGTTACTCGTTTATGAAAATAGTGAGACATATATGTATAATGTAATGAATAGTAGCCAAGTTTTTCGTAAATATAAAACGAATGCAACGTATTTTCAGGTAGGGTGCGGAATTTATGCGGGCTTGTCTAGTTTACTTTTAGATCAATTTGAACAAGGTGCTTATTACGTCGAGGAGTTGTTATTAAATACAGAAAGTAAGTACGGTGAGTATTTAAATTTATATATGAAGGATTTTGTAATAGGGCATAATAATTTTACTGATGGATTGTTACATGATAGGGTAAGGTGGATATAAGTTGTTACTAAAAGGAAGGAGAGATCTCCTTCCTTTTAGTATTATAAGGTTAAATATTGCCCTGAAAGCAATTTCATACTTATACTTTAAGGAGATAACAATGAAAGTTTTTTGTATCGATCAAGGGGAGTTTTTATATGAACAAATACAAGAGCTTGATTTATGAAGAAAGAAGAGCCTTAAAGGTATTTATATTATTATTTTATATTATATTCTTTTTATATGACGCTATATATTATTTTGTATATCCTGCTATGAATATTAGTGGAACAGCGGTAGGGTGGCCAGAAGGTAGTCTTGGGATAGGTGTGCCTATATTTGTAATAGCATTATTTCCTATTTCTATATATCTTCAAAAAAGAGGGTATGTATATTCTGTAAAATATTTATTTTTATTTGGATACATGTTTATCAATCTTGTTAATAATTTAATGATTTATTTGCGAACGGATAGACCTTTTGAACATGGTAGTATGGTAGAAATGTTGTTAATTTTATTTGCCCCAGTTTTCGTGAATAGAAAATACTTTTATTTAGTTTCCTTTAGTGTAATTGGAAAGTACGTATTTTTCACATTGCTATTACAAGATTTAAAAGTGATAATTCCACTTGTTTTATGTGTATTTTATTTCATTATTTCACATTCTTTATTAAAACGATTTCAATCTTATGTAAGAACAGTGGTTGAAATGATGAACAATATGAAAGAGACGGAAAATTTAGCTGTGATTGGGACTATGTCTACAACAATTGCCCATGAAATTCGAAATCCACTAACAGCGTTAAAAGGGTTTACGCAAATGCAAAAAGAAAGAAATCCAAATGATACGATGAGCTACGACATTATGCTACAAGAAATTGAAAGGGTTAATGGATTTGTTAGTGAATTGATGTTGTTAGGGAAACCAAAGCCAACAAATTATGAAAGGTGTAATATACGAGACACCCTTCTATATGTTGTGCATCTAATGGAAAGTTATGCAACGCAATATAGAGTTAAATGTAATTTACAAGTAGATGGAAATTTACCGGCTATAAACGGTGATGATAAGCAATTAAAACAAGTGTTATTAAATATCATTAAAAATGGAATAGAATCAATGCCAGAGGGTGGAGAAATTCATATCTGTGCATATCAAAAAACGCAAGGACATTTGTGTATTTCTGTTGAAGACCAAGGATGTGGTATAGAGAATGAGAAGTTAGAAAAAATCGGCAAGGCGTTTTACACAACAAAGGAGAATGGTACAGGACTTGGATTAATGATTACATATAAAATTATTAAGGAACATCAAGGGAGTATCACGATCCAAAGTAGTCTAGGAGTAGGAACGAAAGTAGAAATTTTTCTGCCGACCGTTTAATGTATTTGAGAAAAGATTTTTCAGAAAAGTGTTCTTGTTGTGTAAATATAAACATTTTATAAAATGTTTCAAGAAGGGTTTTTTTTATAAAATACTTCGTTTATAATGGAGGAAAATATCGACATGAGATTGATTGCTCATGTAACGGTTCAGTAGTGTTATGAAAAGATAAGAAGGGGTGCACGCGCATCCTTTTTTCTATGCAGATATTATGAAAGAGGTGGTATGATGGAATTAACATTAAATTCGACTGTATGTTTACACACGATTCAATTTCGAAAAGAGCAAAAGAATTATACTGTAAAAGACACAATTACAGGAGAAAAATATGAAATGCCGCCACTTTGGATTGATGCATTGGCAATGATGCGTGACGGTTTTTTATTGGGGGAAATTGAGGAGAAATTAAAAGAAGAGTATCCATCCGAAGAAGTGAATATGTTAGCATTCACGAAGCAACTGTTAGAACTAGAACTTGTTGAAATGGTAGATGGGGAAGAAATAGCTTGTACAAAGAAGAAAGAGAAGGATTATTTAGCTTGGTTACGTCCTCATGTTGAGCAATTCTTTCTTAATTTAAATAAAAAAAATAGAAGCAAAGGTCAATGATGATCTTTGCTTTTTTGTATAGTTTGTTTAAAAAATTACAGCAAATGCTCTTGCAAAAGCACCGTCGCTATCTTTAATTTTTAAAGGTGCTGCTGAGAAGAAGAAACGTTTCGTGTGAATGGCATCTAAGTTTGTTAAGTTTTCGATTAAATAAATATTATTCCCAAGTAGTATGTGATGAATTGGTGATGTTTCTGTCGTTACCTCATCAGGAGAAATAAAATCTAAACCGACAGATTTTACTTTTAATTGTACTAGTTCCTCTGCTAATTCTTCAGAAAGATAAAAAGCTTCTTTCTCATACGCCTCTGTATTCCATTTAGTAGATAGATTGGAATGGAAAATAACAATATCTCCTTCTTTTATATCAGCATCGTGCAGTACTTCTTTAGGTAGTTTTCGTTCTTGTACATGAGTTACATCAATAAGAACAGCTTCACCTACAAATTGATCCAGCGGTAATTGATCGATGGTCGTTGCGCCTGAAATAAAATGCGCAGGAGCATCACAATGCGTGCCAACATGAACGACAGAATGAAAATCTGTAACTTGATAGCCTGATTCTTCAACACTTGTAACAGCTTCTAGTTGTATTTTAGGTGTTCCAGGAAATTGAGACATATTATTTTCAAATGTTTGTGATAAATCAATTACTTTCATTTTACATACCTCCAATATATGTTTTTCAAATAATAAAAAGCTCATCCTTCAGTATCAAGAAAGATGAGCTTTACATGCTAGTTGAGTTTTATCTTCCAAAATGCAATGCATTTTGCAGGAATTAGCACCTATTCAGTTCGTATAAACTGAGGTTGCTGGGCTTCAAAGGGCCGGTCCCTCTGCCTCTCTTGATAAAGAAGTATTTAATTTTGAAATCGGAATTTTCCGATAGTTAAATTGTAATTCATTTCCTTTTTGCGTGCAATACAAAATAGGTATTCACCCAAATAAAGCTACGCGCATATTGTAGCTTATGTAAATACAATGCTGCGAAGGAGTGAGTGCAGTGACAGGAAATGTATTGAATTATTATGCTGGTGGTAATACAGCTAGGGGATTTCATAATTTATATGAAGAGAATTTAAAAGGGTTAGACAGATTATTTATCTTAAAGGGTGGTCCAGGAACGGGGAAATCTTCTTTAATAAAGGCCATCGGTCGTGAATGGGTTGAAAAAGGATATGATATTGAATTTTTACATTGTTCTTCTGACAATAAATCGGTTGATGGTGTAATTATCCCAAAATTAAAAGTAGGAATTGTTGATGGGACATCACCACATGTAATTGAGCCCAAAATGCCAGGAGTTGTTGAAGAGTATATAAATTTAGGAATTGCTTGGGACTCAGATAAATTAAGGAAGCAGAAGTTAGAAATTGAAAGATTTGTTTCAGAAGCAAGTAAAGCTTTTCAGTCTGCTTACGCACGTTTTAAAGAGGCATTGCTTATACATGATGAGTGGGAGAAGATATATATTGATAATATAGATTTTAATAAAGCAAATGAACTAACCGATCAGCTAATCCAGAAATTATTTGCAGATAAAAGCGGGAGAAAATCGCTTGTAAAACATCGTTTTTTAGGAGCTGCTACACCGAAAGGAGCAGTTGATTTTGTTCCTAATTTAACAGAAGGGTTACCACATCGTTATTTTATAAAAGGGCGCCCAGGTTCTGGAAAATCAACGATGCTTAAAAAGTTAGCTAAGGCAGCTGAAGAAAAAGGGTTTGAAGTTGAAGTATATCATTGCGGATTTGACCCGAATAGTCTTGATATGGTTATCGTAAGAGAATTAGGCTTTGCAATTTTTGATAGCACCGCACCACATGAATATTTTCCAAGTCGCGAAGGTGATGAAATTATTGATATGTATGCCCTTATTGTTATGCCAGGGACGGATGAGAAATATGCGAAGGAAATTCGTGATGTTTCCATTCAATATAAAGCAAAAATGAATGAGGCGATGTCTTTCTTAGCGAAAGCAAAATCGGTTCGTGATAAATTAGAACGAATTTATATTGCTGCTATGGATTTTTCAATAGTAGATGCATATAAAGAGGAGATTCAAAAAGAGTTTGAACGAATTGCTGCTACTGTAATTGAAAAGCAACAATAGAAGTTTTATTAGGCTGTCAGTAATTTCTGACAGTTTTTTTGGTATGTAGTAAAATTAATAGTGTATTGTCGAATTTCCAAGGAAATAATCAAAAAATGGAGATGTTATGAAATGAGAGAGAAAATCGAGTTGGAGTTAGAAAGAATTGAAAAAGAGAATGATGTGAAAATTTTATTTGCGGTGGAATCAGGGAGTCGTGCTTGGGGGTTTCCATCGAAAGATAGCGATTATGATGTTAGGTTTGTTTATATACATCCGGTAGAATGGTATTTATCAATTCATGACAAACGTGATGTAATTGAATATCCAATTAGTGATGATTTAGATATAAGTGGTTGGGATATTAAAAAGGCGTTGCAACTATTCGCGAAGTCGAACCCAGCTTTACTTGAGTGGATTCGATCACCAATTTTTTATTCGAAAAACTCTAATTTTCCAGAACTACTTCAACAGATGAGTGAGAAGAATTTTGATCCAAAAGCAACGATATATCATTATTTACATATGGCGTCGAAAAATTATCGTGAATTTTTGCAAGGTGAGAATGTAAAGCTGAAAAAGTACTTTTATGTATTACGTCCTATTTTAGCTTGTAAGTGGCTAGAAGAGAAAGCAACTTTACCACCTGTAGAATTTGATCGATTGATTACAGAATTACCATTAGAACGTAGTGTATTAGATGAGATTGAAAAGTTGTTAATAAAGAAAAAAGCAGGTACGGAATTAGATGTTGGATTGAAAATTAAGGTGCTAAATCAATTTTTAGAAGAACAAATTCATTACTATGGGCAATATGTAAAAGGAATTGAAAAGGGATCAGGGATCGATATTGAAATTTTAAATACACTATTTCGAGACATGCTGTTTGAAGCATATGAAAAAGAGCACAAGTAAGTTTGTGCTCTTTTTATTTTGTAGGAATGAAGAAAACAGATATAGCTGCGATAAGACCTGCAAAGGAGAATAAGTAAAAATTCCATGCTAAGTCATATTGCATTGTCATAATAATACCGATGAGAATAGGGCCAGCAATTGCACCAACTCGGCCAAGTCCCAGTCCCCAGCCTAAGGAGGTAGCTCGGATATGTGATGGGAAGTATTGTGTTACATATGCATTTAATATTTGAGTAATACCGACCGATCCAATACCAGCAAGGCCAATTAAAAGATAAATGATTGTAACAGATGGCTTAATTGTTAATAGTCCGATACATATGGCTGCCATAAGATAAGAGATGCTAATAACAATTTTTGCGCCTATACGATCAGCAATTGCACCAGCGAATAACGCACCAACAGCTGCGGTAATATTTAGCATAAGTAGAAAAGACAGACTAGATCCAAGAGGATATCCCGCCTGGCGCATCATCTGTGGTAACCAAGTATTTAAACCGTATATTAAAAACATTCCCATTATATAAGTGATCCAAAAAAGTAGTGTTGCTTTTATGTATTCTTTTGAGAATAAAGTAAAAAATCCATTTTTCTTTCGTATAGTAGATGGAGCTTGATGAGTTTTATTTTTTACATGAAATTCAATTTGAAAACGATTAAGAATTTGGTTCACTTCTTCTTGGCGATTACGTGATAATAAAAATTGAATGGACTCAGGTAAATAGCGAATAATGAAAGGAATGAGGAGTAGTGGAATCATTCCGATACCAAACATAATTCTCCATCCGAAATCTTCTAACATAAACATAGACAAAATAGCACCTAATACGATACCTAAAGGATAGCCAGTAAACATAAGAGCATAAATAAAAGATTGCCTTTTTTTTGGTGAATATTCAACAGTAAGTGCTGAAGCCGTTGGGATAACACCGCCTAATCCGATTCCTCCTATAAATCGAGATAATCCAAATAACTCAGGAGAAGAAGCGATAGCCGCTAAACCCATTGTGATAGAAAAAAGTGCTAAACAGCATATAAGCGTCCATTTACGCCCAATTAGATCTGTAATCGTTCCAACTAGAATAGCCCCAATAAACATCCCAAATAAAGCATAGCTTGCAATTGTACCAGCGTGCGCTGGTGATAGCGCCCAGCTTTTGTCTTCTAGGAGCTTTGGTAGAACGGCACCGTAAATACCTAAATCATATCCATCAGCTAAAATGGCTAGCCAACAAATAAAAACAACAAGTTTTGTAATAGAGCTTGAAAAGATAGTTTCTGTAGATTCTAGATGAGGTGGAGCTAAAGGTTGCATAATATTCACCCCTTTTAATTTGTAGATGAATATATTATTTTATTTAATGTTAATATTTTCCTTCCTGTGTCGAAATTTATCTGAACAGGTTTTATAACAAATAAAGAAGTTCAACCGTAATTCTGTTGAACTTCTTTATTTGTTTACTCATTATCAACGCGTTTTAACGGTTGATCTGCTGGGCCTTCAAGAACGTCTCCCTCAATTGAAAAACGAGAACCATGGCAAGGACAATCCCAAGTACAATCACCATTATTCCATTCAACTTCACAGCCGAGATGTGTACAAGTTGTATCGACGATATGTAATTTTCCTTCTTTGTCCTTATAAGCACCTGCTCGTTTACCGTTAACATGTACGACAGATCCTTCACCAACTTCGAGATCTTCTGGCTTACGTAATGCGGTTTCAATCTTTCCTTCAATTAAATGTTTCGCAACATCAATGTTCTGGGAGAGGAACGTTTTTATATCTGGATTTGCATGGAAGCGTGATGGTGCATACAGTTCTTTATAGGGACTGTGGACTTTTAGGATGGAGTCCTTCAGTAGGTGAGCGGCAGCAGTTCCAGTTGTCATGCCCCATTTGCGATATCCAGTTGCAACAAATATATTTGGATTTCTTTCGTTAATATGTCCGATATAAGGAAGCTTATCTAGAGTGATTAAATCTTGTGCTGACCATCTATAAGGAACTTCGTCTATTCCAAAAGTTGCTTCAGCAAAAGAATAAAGTGCTTCATAATGAAGCATCGTATTTATTCCTTGTCCTGTTTTATGACTCTCTCCGCCAATCAAAATTAATTTTTCTCCATTGTTTGTTATATAGCGTAAGGAGCGCTTTGGATCATCAATACTTAAATACATGCCACCTGGATAATCCATTTTTGCTTTTATTGCAAGAGCGTAGGAGCGTTCTGCGTACATTCGCGTAAAGAAAAAGCTATTTGCATCATAAAAAGGAAAATGTGAACAAGAGACGACATATTCACAAGTGATATGATGGCCCTCTTTTGTAATTATTTGTGGATGATCTCCCTTTTCCACATCCATAGCTGTTGTTTGTTCGTAGAGCTTTCCGCCCATCTCCACAAACTTTTCTAAAAGTGTTTTTAAATAAAGAAGGGGATGGAATTGTGCTTGATTTTTCATTATAAGCGCAGATTGTATTGGAATAGGAATCGATAGAGATTGAACATAGTCACAAGGTATATTTAATTTTTGATAAGCTTCATATTCTTTCGATAAATTTCTTAATCCGTTATCGGTAGTTGTATATAAATATGAATCTTCATTTGAGAAATTACAGTCGATTTTATATGTTTGAACAGTTTCATTTATGAATTGTAGAGCCTGATTATTTGATTCATAGTAAAGCCCGGCCTTTTCTACACCGAAATGGTTTATTAATTCATCATAAATAAGATCATGTTGTGCTGTTACTTTCGCTGTTGTATGCCCAGTCGTTCCGTTTAAAATACGACCAGAATCAATTAAAACAACATCGATGCCTTCTTTTGCAAGTAAATAGGCAGTAGTAATACCTGTAATACCAGCACCGATAATAGCAACTTTTGTCTTTATATTTTCGGATAAACGAGGGAAAGTAGGAAACTGAGTAGATTCAATCCAATAAGATAGCGGCAGTTGTGGAAATGTATCACTTGTCATTGCGGAAACCTCCTGATTTTAGAACAATTTTCCTTTTAATATTTCCATAATATATGAAATTCATGTGTGTTGTTTTAGAAGTAGTCTATTTTTATTAAAAGAGGTTATAAATTATTTTAATATAATTAATTAGATGGGGCATTATGAAGTGGTAGGATTTATATAAAACTAAATTCAAGTGATTCTGTTTGTTGATTACATAGGGAGTTATTGAATGAGATAGAGTCTATGGCGTTTAAGAAAATGTCTATATATAGTGGGTAAATCCTTATGGAATCTATACATTTTCTTTAGTGAAATAAAGTATGATTATAAAAATATAACCACCTTTTATTACTAGGTCATAAAAGGTGTTGACAATATAGAAATTCTATTGTTATGATTCATCATGTGGAAAGGTTGATAGAGAGTAAAAAGAGAAATGTTTTTCATTGATAATAAAAGCGAAAAATAAGTGACGATAGAGTGAGTATATTTTCCTTATAATAGATGCTTTTTGGATCATCTAGTAAAATCAATCTGGAAGCAAGAATTGATATATGTAAGTTGCGCAAGGCGCGGCATAAGAAAGGAGCAAAAGGATGAAGGAGCTTCATACGTTTGGGTGGTATGCAGCACGTGTATCACCACATTTGCCGAAAAAAGCATTTAAACCAGTGCCTACTCGTTTATTTGGTGGACTGGCTTATTTGCTTGTGGCATTGGCGGGGTTAATATCGATTGGTGTATTTGAATTGAATGTGTGGGCGAATCTAGGAATTGCGATTGTTCTTGGATTATGTTTTGCTTCACTTGGATTTTTAGGGCATGAAATTTTACATGGAACTGTTGTAAGAAAGGCATGGCTTCGTGACTTCTTAGGCGCGATCGCATTTATGCCATTATCAACAGGGCCAAAGCTTTGGAGAAAGTGGCATAATGCAACGCATCATGTTCATACACAGCATGAAGAGAATGATCCGGATGCATGGCCGACACTTGAGAAACTTAAGAAGAGTAAGTTTTTGAGTTGGGTATATCGTATGCCTTTACATGTACGTTCATTCTTTAGTTTTCTGTCACTAACAATTCAATTTACATTGCATTCGACTCGAATGTTCTTTCATTTTATAAAAGAGTTCAAGTCATCCAATCAAAAATCTGTATGGCTTCAACTTCTTTTGCCTTGGACAGTTTGGATTAGTTTATTGTTTATTATGGGACCTGGAAAATGGTTATTTGCATATGTCATTCCGTTGTTAATTGCTAACTTTATTGTAATGGCATATATCGCAACAAATCACCGCTTAAATCCAATTGTTCCAGTAAATGATCCGTTAGCAAACTGTTTGTCAGTAACAGTGCCGCGCTGGGTAGACGTTTTACATTTCAATTTCTCATATCATACAGAACATCATCTGTTTCCTGCTATGAGTTCTAAATACTATCCGTTAGTAAAAGAGAAGATTAAAGAAATGTGGCCGGAACGCTATCATGAGATGCCGATGACAAAAGCTTTGGCAGCGCTATGGAATACACCACGTGTGTATTATCAAGGAAGTGAATTAGTGGATCCGCATAGAGAGCATTTCTATGGTTCTTTAGGAAATGGACTAGATCCTCATAATATTTCATATCGTGAGGAACATATAGAGGAAGAAAAGAGTATTAAAAAAGTAAATCAGTAAACATTAATATATTTTTGCAATGAAAAAGCAAGCCATCTCAGGCTTGCTTTTTCTTATAAAGAAACTTCCTTTTTGTTCTTTTTATGGAATTGGACGGAGTTAGTTTCTTTTCGTTGTAGTCGTTTTTCTAAGAGATTAACAAAATAAGTAAATAGAAGAACAAGTACGAGATAGTATACACCAACGATTATGTAAGTATCTAATTGTTGGAAGTTACCTGCTGCAATTGATAAACCTGATCCCCATAACTCGGACAGTCCTACGTAAGCGACAAGTGAAGAGTCTTTTAATCCGATAATAAATTGGTTTCCTAGAGGAGGAAGAGACAGACGAAATGCTTGTGGTAATATAATCCGGCGCATAGCTAAAGGGTAAGGCATACCTAAGGAGCGAGCGGCTTCCAATTGTCCCCGGTCGACGGATTGAATGGATCCTCGGAAAATTTCCGTAATATATGCACCGTTATGAATTGCTAAAGCGATTGCTCCTGCCCAAAAAGGGGAGAAAACAATGACAGATGTAATGCCAAAATAGAGAATTGCGATTTGAACGATTAAAGGTGTACCACGAATAATAGCAATATAGATATGAGCAATGCTATTTAAAACTTTGTTATTCGAGATCCGAAAGAAAGCAAATAATAATCCAATTAATGAACCGAGTACTAGGGAGGTTAATGTTAATTGTAATGTGACAATAGTAGCTTTTAAGAGTGTGGGATAGGTAGAGATAAAAATTTCAAACATGCGTTTCACCTCATATTGTATAGATTTTAGTAGAGAATGAAATGCCCCACATAAAATGAACATTTAATCAGTGGGGCACTGTTTATGAATCTTTTGAATGGCTAACTTACTTCGTTTTTTCCTCTTCACCGAGAATATTACGCCCGAACCATTTTTTACTGATCTTTTCATACGTACCATCTTTAATGATTTCATCTAACGCTTTATTTACTTTCTCAACCATTTCTTTATCATCTTTGCGAATAGCAATTCCCATTTCATCAAGATTTAATGGTTTTCCGGCTTCTTTTATATTTGATTTTCCTTCTTTTATCATACGTAGACCAACCATTTGATCCGTAATTACTGCGTCAACACGCCCAGGCTCTAAATCCATAAGAGCAGTAATATCGCTGTCATATTCTGTGATTTGATCCGTATATTTTGCAACAAGATTTTTAAAGGTACTAGCTTTTACAACACCAATTTTCTTACCTTTTAAATCTTCTGGAGAAGAGATAGCGTTATTCTTTTTAGCTACAAAAATTTGGGCGCCGGAGCGATAGTACGGATTTGAGAAACTAACAGCTTTTAAGCGCTCCTCTGTAATTGCCATACTACCCAGTATTACATCATATTTCTTCGCTTGAAGACCTTGAATCAGCGTTTCCCATGGGTTTGTAACTGGCGTAGCCTTCATGTTCATCTTTTTAGCAAGAGCTTCACCGATTTCTACATCAAAACCGACAAGTTTGCCGTCATTTTCTTTATAGTTAAAAGGTTTGTATAATCCACTCATCGCATAGCGAAATTCTTTTTCACCATTTGTTGAAATAGTAGAGCTTTCTTTGCTACAAGCTCCTAGTATGAAAGATGTACATAGTGTAATGCTAGCAACAATGGTTAATAGTTTTCTTTTCATAAAACCCCTCCTATATATTGATCATACGGATGGTTTTTTAGTATGTTATTGAAATATTTTATTTGGATGATTAGTTGTGCACCGTATGAATGTATTCTTTTTTGTTCGAAACAAAAGTTACATTATAAAACGTTGCGTAAAAATTGTTTTGCCCGTTCATGTGATGGAGCTGAAAAGAATTGTGCTGGCGGAGCATCTTCTACAATCTTTCCATCATCCATAAAGATGACGCGATCAGCTACATCTCTTGCGAAATTCATTTCATGAGTAACAATAACCATTGTCATCCCTTCTTCAGCAAGTTCTTTCATAACTTGCAATACTTCTCCAACAAGTTCAGGGTCTAAAGCTGAGGTAGGCTCATCAAATAGCATAATCTTAGGGCTCATTGCAAGAGCTCGTGCAATGGCAATGCGCTGTTTTTGACCACCTGAAAGAAGATGAGGAGTTACATCTGCTTTATCTTGAAGGCCGACTTTTTGGAGAAGTTGAGTTCCAATATCCTTTGCATTTGCTTTCTCTAATTTTTTTACGTGAATAGGTGCTTCTATGATGTTTTCTAGTGAGGTCATATGAGGAAAGAGGTTAAAGTGCTGAAAAACCATACCGACATTTTCACGGACTTTATTTAAATTTGAATGCTTTGGATCAATTCGCTCACCTTGTAAGTGAATTTCGCCTTCATCGTACATTTCTAAAAAGTTAAGACAGCGAAGTAATGTACTTTTACCAGAACCACTGGCACCAATTAAAACAACAACTTCTTTTTCTTTTACTTCTAAATCAATTCCTTTTAACACATCAAGTGAACCGAATGATTTTACTAGATTTCGAACTTGAATCATACAAAACCCCCAGTTAAAAATATATTTTACAAATGTTGCCCCTTATTTCTGTTATTAGTCATAAAATGTCAGAATCCTTTATTTTTTTCGTGCAATTTGATATTCAAAGAAATAATATTTTTAAAATCTCTATATCCTTCTATAATGAAAATATGGATAATAATATATAGGTAGTATTTATATTGCTTATAAAAAGGGGGAAAAGGAAGATGGAAAAAGAAAGGAAAACATTTTCTTTTGGATTACGTACACAACTTATGCTATTCACTACAGTTTTAGCTTTCATTACATATTCAACAAGTATCTTTTTTATTTACGTGATATACGATTATTTTCAAAGTTATGTAAGTCAAACTGTATATAATATTATCGTTATGTTATTAGGGGTAGTATGGTCTGGAATTTTAGCATATGGAGCAGCCGTATTTTTAATTAAACCGCTTCGCAAGTTAGAAGAGGCGGCAAGAAAAGCAGCTGAGGGTGATATTCGTGAAGATGTTCCATTACCGAAGACAGATGATGAAATTAAATCTTTAAGTGTTGCATTTAATATGATGTTAGGAAACTTAAGGGGCATGGTAAAAAATATTGATACAACATTTTCGTATACAAATAATCAAGTACAGCAGATTAGAAAACAAACAGGCGAAGCAACGAGACAAGCGCAAGGTGTATCTGAGACACTTGCAGAGATTTCTTCAGGTGCTGAGCAATCAGCGGCATCAATTCAAGCAATTGTTTCTGCTGTTGATACAACGACTTCTATTGCAAGTGAAGTAGAAGAAAAAGCGAAGCAGTCTGATACATTGTCTTCAGAAATGGTTGAAGCTTTAGGGCATAGTACTCGTGTCTTTACGTCTTTAATTCAAGGTATTCAAACATTGGCAAAAGAAAATGAAGATTCAATGCAAAATGTACAGAAGTTAGAAGAACGAATGAAACAAGTAGAACATATTGTGTCTGTTGTGAGTGCGATTGCTAGCCAAACGAATTTATTAGCACTAAATGCTTCTATTGAGGCAGCTCGCGCAGGAGAGCATGGAAGAGGCTTTGCGGTTGTTGCGGAAGAAGTACGGAAACTTGCTGATGAAAGTGATCATTCTGCAAGAAACATATCGCAGTTATTACGGAATATGCAAGATGAAGTACAACAAGTTGCAATGAAAATGACAGAACAAGTGAAAATAGCTAAAGAAGAGGCGAAACGTGGGGAAGCTACGGAATTAATTTTAAAAGAAATGTCATCAAGTGTTATGGAAGTAGCCGATGCAACTCAGCAAATTAGTAGTTATATGAATGAACAAGTGAGCCACATTCATCAAACAGGAGCACAAACAAAAGCTGTAGCAGCAATTGCTGAAGAAACGTCAGCTGGTTCGCAAGAAGTGGCGCGTGTGACGCTACAACAGTCTAAAAATATGATAGTAATCGATCAATTATTAAAGGATTTAGAGAAGCAAGCAACTGATTTGAAACAAACAATTGAACGATTTTCAATGTAAAAGGAAGAACAGAATGCTGTTCTTCTCTTTTTTATTTAGCTTGATTTAATATTTACAGTTAAACTATGAACGTTTCCGCAACATTCTTTTCTGTCCCTTTCGGATGAAAATTATAGCGAGCTATAATATTAAAAGGGGTGTCTTTTATGAAAAAAGAAAAAAGACAACGGTTAATTAAACAATTTGTAAAGGAGTATGAAATAGATAAGCAAGAAAGATTAGTAGAATTGTTAGCAAAAAAAGATGTATTAGTAACACAAGCTACGGTTTCTCGCGATATTCGTGAGTTAAACTTAACGAAGGTACCTTCTCAAGAAGGATTAATGATATATAAAGTTTTCTCAGAAGAGCATGTACAAACTGATATAAAGTTAAAGAAAAAATTACGAGAAGTGGTTGTGAAAATTGATTGTGTAGATCAATTAATGGTTATTAAAACATTACCTGGTAATGCACATGTTATTGGTGTTTTATTTGATGAGTTAGATTGGAAAGAAAAAATAGGATGTATATGCGGAAATGATACATGCCTTATAATTTCACAGTCGAAATCAGATAGGGAGATTATAGAAGAAAGATTAAATTTAATTATTTAGATGCAAAAATCCTGTTTTTAATAAAATTAAAAACAGGATTTTTGTTTAAATACGGAAGTTAAATATTCAACATATATGCGTAATATATGTATTTTTTATTGAGAAAGCGAGATAGTTTGTTATAAAAATACATATTCGTATGATTTTAAAAAAATAACTTGTTTAATATTTCACAATGATAATGTGGATACTTTCACAAAGATGAAAGTGCAGAGCATTTATTATGTACTTGTAAGACATCAAACATATTTAAAAGGAGGTACAACAAATGAAACATCCGATACATGTTACTTCAGAAATTGGGGAATTACAAACGGTTTTATTAAAACGACCGGGTAAAGAAGTGGAAAACTTGACGCCAGATTATTTGCAGCAATTATTATTTGACGATATTCCATACTTACCAATTATTCAAAAAGAGCATGATTATTTTGCACAAACGTTACGCAATCGGGGTGTTGAAGTTCTTTATTTAGAAAAACTAGCCGCTGAGGCGTTAGTAGATAAAAAACTTCGAGAAGAATTTGTTGATCGTATTTTAAAAGAAGGACAGGCCGACGTAAATGTTGCACATCAAACTTTAAAAGAATATTTACTTTCCTTTTCAAATGAAGAATTAATTCAAAAAATTATGGGCGGTGTACGGAAAAACGAAATTGAAACAAGTAAGAAGACACATTTATATGAATTAATGGAAGATCACTATCCGTTTTACTTAGATCCAATGCCTAATTTATATTTTACTCGTGATCCAGCAGCTAGCGTGGGCGATGGCTTAACGATAAATAAGATGAGAGAACCAGCGCGTAGACGTGAATCATTATTCATGGAGTACATCATTAAATATCATCCAAGATTTGCAAAACATAATGTACCAATCTGGTTAGATCGTGATTATAAATTTCCAATTGAAGGTGGCGACGAGCTAATTTTAAATGAAGAAACAATTGCGATTGGAGTATCTGCTCGTACTTCAGCTAAAGCAATTGAACGTTTAGCTAAAAATCTCTTTAGCCGACAAAATAAAATTAAGAAAGTGTTAGCAATAGAAATTCCAAAATGTCGAGCATTTATGCATTTAGATACAGTATTTACAATGGTTGATTATGACAAGTTTACAATTCACCCAGCCATTCAAGGGCCAAAAGGGAATATGAATATTTATATTTTAGAAAAAGGATCAGATGAGGAAACTCTTAAAATTACACATCGTACTTCTTTAATGGAAGCATTAAAAGAGGTATTAGGCTTAAGTGAATTAGTTCTTATTCCATGTGGAGGAGGAGATGTAATTGCTTCTGCTCGTGAACAATGGAATGATGGCTCGAACACATTAGCAATCGCGCCAGGTGTAGTTGTTACATATGATCGCAACTATGTATCTAATACGTTATTACGGGAACACGGTATAGAAGTGATTGAGGTTCTAAGTTCGGAATTATCTCGTGGTCGTGGGGGTCCACGTTGCATGAGTATGCCAATTGTTCGTAAAGATATTTAGTATAAATAACGGAGAAAGTAGGGATGAATTATGTTAATGACTAGACCAAATTTAAAAGGAAGAAGCTTTCTAGCAGAAAAAGATTTTACACAAGAAGAATTATTATATTTTCTAGATTTGGCAGCAGAATTAAAAGAGAAAAAGAAAAATGGTATTCCGCATCATTATTTAGAAGGTAAAAATGTAGCGCTCTTATTTGAAAAAACTTCTACTCGTACACGTTGTGCATTTACAGTAGCATGTACAGATTTAGGAGCAAATCCTGAATATTTAGGGAAAGGTGATATTCAACTTGGGAAAAAAGAATCTGTAGAGGATACAGCAAAAGTGTTAGGGCGTATGTTTGACGGAATTGAGTTTCGTGGATTTAATCATGAAACCGTAGAATCTTTAGCACAAAATTCTGGTGTGCCGGTTTGGAATGGATTAACAGATATGTGGCATCCAACACAAACACTAGCAGATTTATTAACAATTAGAGAACATATAGGGAAATTGAAAAATGTGAAGCTCGTTTACGTTGGCGATGGACGAAATAATGTTGCTAATAGCTTACTAGTTGGTGGAGCAATCGTTGGAATGGATGTACGTATTTGTACACCGGAATCTTTATGGCCTGCACAAGAAGTAATTGATTTAGCAAAAAAATATAATGAACAGGTAATGATAACAAGTAATGTGGAAGAAGCTGTTGCGAATGCAGATGTAATTTATA
This sequence comes from Bacillus sp. JKS001846, assembly GCF_900176455.1. Lineage (NCBI taxonomy): Bacteria > Bacillati > Bacillota > Bacilli > Caryophanales > Bacillaceae > Bacillus > Bacillus sp. JKS001846. The sequence goes on along the minus strand of NZ_FWYG01000001.1, from coordinate 5,341,634 downwards.
CAGATGTATGGGTGTCTATGGGGGAAGAAGAAAAATTTGCTGAACGTGTCGAGTTATTGAAACCTTATCAAGTAAATATGAAAATGATTAAAGCAACAGGGAATGAAAACGTGATTTTTTTACATTGTTTACCTGCATTTCATGATGTTGAAACGATGTATGGCGAAGAAGTTTATGAGAAATATGGGTTGAAAGAAATGGAGGTAACTGACGAAGTATTCCGCAGTAAACATTCAAAAGTATTTGATCAAGCTGAAAATAGAATGCATACAATTAAAGCGGTTATGGCAGCTACTTTAGGAAATATGGAGTAAAGAAGAAAGGGAGTCTTCCTTTCTTCTTTCTCCTCCTTTAGACACGATCATTCACTATTGCTTTTGTATTGTTATTGCAATTTAAGAGAGGTGAGTGGAATGGGTGAAGATAAGAAATTAGGGTTGTTTACACTAACGGCTCTTGTAGTTGGGTCTATGATTGGCGGTGGAGCCTTTAATTTAGCGAGTGATATGGCAAAAGGTGCTGGTGCTGGAGCCATTATTATTGGCTGGGTTATAACAGGAATTGGGATGATTGCACTTGGATTATCTTTTCAAAATCTAACTGTAAAACGGCCAGATTTAGATGGTGGTATTTTTAGCTATGCAAAAGCAGGGTTTGGTAATTTTATGGGGTTTAATAGTGCGTGGGGATACTGGCTATCTGCTTGGCTTGGAAATGTAGCTTACGGTACATTATTGTTTTCTTCATTAGGATATTTCTTCCCGATCTTTGAAGGCGGTCAAAATGTGGAATCCATTATTGGTGCAAGCGTATTATTATGGTGTGTTCACATGTTAATTTTACGTGGAGTTCAATCAGCAGCCCTTGTGAATTTAGTAACTACAATCGCAAAATTAGTACCTGTATTTGTATTTATTGTCATAGGAATCTTCGCGTTTCATATTGATACGTTCTTAGATGGATTTTGGGGGCAAGCTGGTTCTTTTTCATGGGGAGCAGTTGGCAGCCAAGTTAAAAGTACAATGCTTGTAACTTTATGGGTATTTATTGGGGTAGAAGGGGCTGTTGTTTTATCCAGTCGAGCAAAAAATAGAAGTGATGTAGGGAAAGCAACCGTTATTGGCTTAATTGGTACACTCATCATTTACATTTTAATCACATTATTGTCTCTTGGACTTATGCAGCAAGCAGATATTGCAGGTTTGAAAAATCCGGCTATGGCTTATTTATTTGAAAGTGTTGTTGGAAAATGGGGTGCTATCTTTATTAATTTAGGTTTGGTCATCTCTGTATTAGGTGCTTGGTTAGGTTGGACTTTGCTCGCTTCTGAAATTCCATATTTAGCGGCTAAAGATGGAGTATTTCCAAAATGGTTCGCAAAAGAAAATAAAAATAAGGCTCCAGTAAATTCATTATGGATAACAAATGGTTTAATACAAATGTTCTTGTTAACATTCGTCGTTTCTGATCAGGCGTATAACTTTGCATTCTCTTTAGCATCCTCAGCTATTTTAATCCCATATGCTTTTTCAGCGTTTTATCAACTGAAGCATAGCTTAAAGTCTGAAGAAGCAGATCGAAATAAAAATATAATAATTGGCTTGATAGCAAGTATTTATGGCGTGTGGCTAGTTTATGCAGCTGGTTTAGAGTATTTATTATTAACAATGACTTTATATGCGCCAGGTATTTTTATTTTTTACAATGTTCAAAAGCAAAAGAGTTCGAAGCAAATATTTACTCGAGTGGAATTAGCATCATCCGTAGCAATTGGTGCTTTAGCATTCTTTGCGATTTATGGATTAATTACAGGCAGTATTACTTTATAAAGCGCTGTGAAAGCGAAATCAACTGGAGGGCTGGAATATGGCACGAAGAAAAATTGTAGTTGCACTAGGGGGAAATGCGATACAGTCTGGAGAAGCTACTGCGGGAGCGCAGCAAGAAGCGTTGGAAAAAACGGCAGAACAACTTGTGAAAATAATGGAAAATGATGTGGATATAGTAATTGCGCATGGAAATGGCCCACAAGTGGGGAATATTTTATTACAGCAAAAAGCTGCAGAAACGGAAAAGACACCTGCAATGCCATTAGATACTTGTGGGGCAATGAGCCAAGGAATGATTGGATATTGGATGGAAAATGCGATTGAAAAGGCATTGAAAAAACGGAATATAAAAAAAGACGTAGCAACGGTTATAACACGCGTTGTTGTGGATAAAAAAGATGAGGCATTTAAAAATCCAACTAAACCAATCGGTCCTTTTTATACAGAAGAAGAGGCCAGAAGATTAATGGATGAAACAAAAGCAGTGTTTAAAGAAGATGCTGGTAGAGGATGGCGACGTGTTGTTCCATCACCGAAGCCTGTAAGTATTCATGAACATAAAGTGATTAATTCTTTGGTCGAAGATGGAAATATAGTGATAGCTGTTGGCGGAGGTGGAATTCCAGTAATTGATTCCGAAGAAGGGCTAAAAGGAACTGAAGCGGTTATCGATAAAGATTTCGCTGCACAGAAATTAGCAGAATTAGTAGATGCCGATACGCTCGTTATTTTAACTGCAGTTGATCATGTGTATGTAAATTATAATCAACCGAATCAAAAAAAATTAGAGCATGTCACAGTGAATCAATTAGAAGAATATATTGAAGAACAACAATTCGCTGCGGGAAGCATGCTTCCGAAAATTGAAGCTGCTATTAATTTTGTTAATACAAATCCAAAAAGAAAAACAATTATTACGTCTTTAGAAAAAGTATATGAAGCACTAGAAGAAAAAGCTGGTACTATTATTTCAAAACAGAATGTATGCATGTATGTTTAAATTATTATGTACGCTACTTAGTAGTAAAAAAGAATGGAGTTAGTAACTTCATTCTTTTTATTTATTAATATTTTTTGTACTCATTGTTCATAAAGTTTTCATGATGAAATCTGAATATGTAAGTTAATTATGATAAAATTCAAATTGAATACGCTTTCTTGATTTTTTCGCTCCAACATACAGCAAGAGAGAGGGAATTTTATGAATAGACGGAACGTAGTGAAAGACTTAAAGCAGTTCGAATTATTTGCTCATTTAACAGAAAAAAAATTGAAAGGCTTAACAGAGTTTGTTTATTGGCGAACTTATAAAAAAGGTCAATTTTTATTTTTAGAAGGGGATTCAAGAGAAAGAATTTACTTCATGTTAGATGGTTTTGTAAAGTTAGAGCGGGTTAATCAAAATGGGAACTTATTATACGATGACTATGTGAAGCGATATTCTATTTTTCCTTATGGTGGTATGTTTACAGACAGAGGATATAACTATACAGCAGAAGCAATGACGGATGTGGAGGTATATTATATTCCAACGGTAATCTTTGAAGATATGGTAAAGTCCAGCAGAACGCAATTGATGTACGTTGTTCAGCAATTATCATCTATATTAAAATTGAACGAAAATCGAGTGCAAAATATTACAATTCCTAATGCACAAGATCGTGTTATCCAAACGTTAAATTATTTAATGCAGGATTTAGGAGAACAGAGTGGGGAAAAGATTGTAATTTCATGTCCACTTACAACAATTGAAATATCCAAAATATCTGGAACATCTCGAGAGACAGTTAGCAGCGTATTAAAACAATTAAAAAATGATAGCATTGTTACAATTTTAGATAAAAAAATTACAATACATGATCCAACATATTTTGAAGAAATCTCTATGTGAAAATTGTATATTGATTTTTTAATTCATAGTGTATATTAATAAGGTTCTTTATATATTTATAAGGAACTTTTTTACGTTATCCTCTATAAAAAGATTGTATAGTATGGTAATAATAGCTAAAATCGATAATAAAATACAAAGTGAAGGGGAGAAAGAATGATTCGTATTGAGTATGATCGATTAGTAGCTATTTGTTACAGTATAGGGGTTTTGTTATTATTAAAAATTCCAAATGATAATGAATTAATTGGGGAAAAACTATTCAATGTCTATAAGGTTCCGATACATACGTATGTTTATATGGATTATAAAGTCTCAAATATATTGATTGTTTCTTTCATACTACATGTAATTGCATTTATATTATTTTTAAAATGGCTAGGAAAAAAGGAGTCTAGTACATTTAGAAAAACGAATAAGATAAAAGTAGTAGGCATTAGTATTTTGATTGTAATGATGCCGTTTATTTTAAATACAATCCTCCAGACATTGAATAAAACATGGTACTACGCAGGAAAAACAGGGGTAGAAGCAATAGAATATAAAAAAGAAGATAGCCAGTGTAGAATGGAGAAAAATGGAGAGAATATCCAACCGAAGTGCATTGTTACTTTAAAAAATTATCGTAATCATTCACAAGCATTAAAAGTTGTTTTATACGATAATGCAAACGAGAATTCAAAAAGCTATCCAGTACCGAAACCAGTCTATTTACAAAAACATGAGACAAAGCAATTCGAATTTCAAGTTCCTGTTTCTTATAATAGAGGTATTGAAAAAGATAAAGTACCAAATATTAAATTACATTCATTGCATGAAAATGATACGAAATACAATTAATCTGTAAGTAAAAGTTTATGAGTAGGAGCAAGAATTTGAAACGATATAGAAAATCAACTTGAATCATCCAACATACTGCGAGGTAACGGTATATTGGATGATTTTTTTATGTTATCCCCTTTTTTCACGTATGAAAAGGAGGAATACTTTGTTGGAAATGAAAAACATCACAAGGATCATACATGGTTTTTACTTTACGTAATCTGTGAAAGTTAGAGCCATAATAACTAGTTTGCCAATTTTTAATATCGATATCGGGCCAGTTCACATAGTCACCTAGTGTATAAGGATCTAAGCTTTCTCGTAAACCTTTAACCCAGCGTATATTTCGATTTTCTTCATCATCGCATTTCCAAGAGGTAATGTATTCTTGAGCAATAATTGCTTTACGATGAAAATAAGCCGTTTTATTCGGCGAAATATTTTCAACAGCACCTATGATCGATTGATGCCAAATACTAGCATCTTTATTTGGTGCATGAGAAAGAAAGTATTGCATGATTTGAATGCCTTTAAGGGGAATAGGTTTATAGACATAGGAACCAGAGCGCTTGAAATTTTCAGGGATGTTACCGCTATTAAAAAATTCAACAGCCTTTATATAAGGAACTTCTTCTATAAAGAGAGAGGGGCTACCAGTTTCAAGGAGAGGTGAAGAATGAGATTTACCTTTGTGAGAAATAAATAAAGCATAAGAATAAAGAATCTACATAGAGTTCAATGAAAACAGTTGCAAACTGTTCATATTTTGTTATGATAGTGTTACGAAAACGTTTGCATAAAAATTCCGATGGGATGCAAAAGGAGAGAATGACTATGAATAAGACATGGTGGAAAGAAGCGGTTGCTTATCAAATTTATCCACGAAGCTTTATGGATTCAAATGGTGATGGTATTGGAGATTTACAAGGTATTATTGCAAAACTGGATTATTTAAAAGATTTAGGTATAGATGTAATTTGGATTTGTCCAATGTATAAGTCGCCTAATGATGATAATGGTTATGATATTAGTGATTATCAAGATATTATGGATGAGTTTGGTACAATGGCAGACTTTGATGCTTTACTAGATGAAGTTCATAAGCGTGATATGAAGCTTATTATTGATTTAGTTATTAATCATACGAGTGATGAACATCCATGGTTTATTGAATCACGTTCATCTAAAGATAATCCGAAGCGTGATTGGTATATTTGGCATGATGGTAAAGATGGTGCGGAGCCAAACAACTGGGAAAGTATTTTTAATGGTTCGGCATGGGAATATGATGAAGAAACAGAACAATATTATTTACATCTATTCTCACGTAAACAACCAGATTTAAACTGGGAGAATAAAGAAGTTCGCGAAGTACTATATGATACGGTTAATTGGTGGCTTGATAAAGGTATTGATGGTTTCCGCGTTGATGCGATCAGTCATATTAAAAAAGAAGAAGGCCTCAAGGATATGCCAAATCCAAAAGAGTTAAAATATGTGCCATCTTTTGATAAACATATGAATGTGAAAGGTATTCAACCTTTATTAGAAGAGCTAAAAGAAAATACATTCTCTAAGTACGATATTATGACTGTTGGTGAAGCAAATGGTGTTAAGATTGAAGATGCTGAGCTATGGGTTGGAGAAGAGCAAGGTAAGTTCAATATGGTATTCCAATTTGAACATTTAAGTTTATGGGATGCAGAGAAGAAGAAAGACCTTGATGTTGTAGGATTGAAAAAAGTATTAACGAAATGGCAAAAAGGATTAGAAAATAAAGGATGGAACGCTTTATATATTGAGAATCACGATAAACCACGTATCGTTTCAACATGGGGAGATGATAAACAATATTGGCGTGAAAGTGCAACAGCTCTAGGGGCGATGTATTTCTTTATGCACGGTACACCGTTTATTTATCAAGGCCAAGAAATTGGTATGACAAATGTTCAGTTACCAAATATTGAAGATTACGATGATGTAGCAATTAAAAATTTATATCGCGAGAAAATTGCAGAGGGCGTACCACATCAAGATATGATGGAGATTATATGGGCTTCTTGCCGCGATAATTCACGTACACCTATGCAGTGGAATGATGAGATGAATGCTGGTTTCACAACGAGTACACCTTGGTTTAGCATGAATCCAAATTACAAAGAAATTAATGTTGAAAAGCAAAAAAATGAAGAAAAGTCTATTTTCAATTTCTATAAGAAAATGATTGCCCTGAAAAAAGAGCACGATGTACTGAACTATGGTACGTACGATTTACTTTTAGAAGACGATCCACAAATTTATGCATATACACGTACGTTACAGGATGAAAAAGTCATTGTAATTAGTAATATCTCAAAAGAGGAAGCTGTGTATAATGAGGGTTCATTTGCACTAGAACGCAAACGTTTGCTTTTAAATAACTATGAAGTTGCGGAACATGAAGAAGTAACAACAATTGCTTTAAAACCTTATGAAACAAGGGTTTATCGCATTTCATAATAAAAAAGGATGCTCTTTGAGCATCTTTTTTTATGAAAAAAAATAAATTTCTATTGCAAAGTGAAAACGCTTTTATTAAAATAGATTTATGAAAACGGTTGCGTAAAAAGAAAAATGATATGAGGAATCGTTTTCATAAAAGGGACAGAAATTATAATTTAAATCATTATGTTGTTATAAATAAAGGGGAGGAAGAACAGATGAAAATTACGTCTTTTGATTTTTGGCAAAAGTTCGGGAAAGCTTTATTAGTTGTTGTAGCCGTAATGCCAGCAGCTGGTTTAATGATTTCCATCGGTAAGTTAATTGGTATGTCTGCTGGGGATGTTAACGCAGTTCATACAATCGCTCGCGTAATGGAAGACATCGGTTGGGCAATCATTACAAATCTACACATCTTATTCGCAGTAGCAATTGGGGGATCTTGGGCGAAAGATCGCGCGGGTGGTGCATTTGCAGCGCTATTAGCATTCGTCTTAACAAACCGAATTACAGGAGCTATATTTGGCGTAAACGCTGAAATGTTAGCGGATTCAAAAGCGAAAGTTTCTTCAGTAATAGCGGGAGATTTAATTGTAAAAGATTACTTTACTTCTGTACTTGGTGCACCTGCATTAAACATGGGAGTGTTCGTAGGGATCATCACAGGTTTCTTAGGAGCTACTTTATATAACAAATATTATAACTATAATAAACTGCCACAGGCATTAGCATTCTTTAATGGAAAACGATTTGTACCATTCGTTGTAATTCTTTGGTCTACAGTTACTGCGATTGTATTATCACTTCTATGGCCATTCATCCAAAGTGGGTTAAATGAATTTGGTCGCTGGATTGCAGCTTCAAAAGATAGCGCACCAGTTGTTGCACCGTTTGTATATGGAACGTTAGAGCGTTTATTATTACCATTTGGTTTACACCATATGTTAACGATTCCGATGAACTATACAGAGCTAGGCGGAACATATACGATGTTAACTGGTTCAAAAGTTGGACAAGTTGTAGCAGGACAAGATCCATTATGGCTTGCATGGATTACAGATTTAAATAATTTACTAGCAAATGGAGATACGAAGGCATATAACGATTTATTAAATAACGTTGTACCAGCTCGTTTCAAAGCTGGACAAGTTATCGGCTCAACAGCAGCGTTAATGGGGATTGCATTTGCGATGTTCCGTAACGTGGATAAAGAAAAGCGTGCAAAATATAAACCAATGTTTTTATCAGCAGCATTAGCAGTATTCTTAACAGGTGTAACAGAACCAATTGAATTCATGTTCATGTTTATTGCTCCAGTATTATATGTTGTATATGCTATTACAACAGGACTTGCATTCGCGCTAGCTGATTTAATTAACTTACGTGTTCATGCATTTGGATTTATTGAGTTAATTACTCGTACACCAATGATGGTTAACGCAGGTTTAACAAGAGACTTAATCAACTTTGTTATTGTTTCATTAGTGTTCTTCGGTCTTAACTTTACACTATTTAATTTCTTAATTAAAAAATTCAATTTACCAACACCAGGGCGTGCAGGTAACTATATTGATAATGAAGATGAGGCATCAGAAGGAACAGGAAATGTAAAAGACGGTTCACTAGCAACAAAAGTTATCGATTTATTAGGTGGAAAAGAAAATATTGCTGACGTAGATGCTTGTATGACGCGCTTACGTGTAACAGTAAAAGATTTAGATGTTGTTGCACCAGAAGCACAGTGGAAACAAAATGGTGCTCTAGGGCTTATTGTAAAAGATAAAGGTGTACAAGCGGTATATGGTCCGAAAGCTGACGTATTAAAGTCAGACATTCAAGATATGTTAGGTGCGTAATAATATGAAATTGCTAACTTTAAACTGTCATTCTTGGCAAGAAGAGAATCAAATAGAAAAGATACAATACCTTGCTAAAGTAATTCAAGAAGAAGAGTACGATGTCATCGCATTGCAAGAAGTAAGTCAGTCCATACAAGCTGAAAATGTATGCGGTAACAAGAAAGAAGATAATTTTGGACTTTTACTATTAGAAGAGTTAAAAGCGCTACATGTAAAAGATTACAATATTACTTGGGATTTCTCTCATATTGGTTATGACATGTATGAAGAAGGATTAGCGATTATAACGAAGCATAATATTATAAAAGAAGATACGTTCTTCATTTCAAAAAACGAGAATACAACGTATTGGAAAACACGTAAAATTGTAAGTACAACAATTGCTTATAATGGTAAGGATATAACGTTTTACTCTTGCCATCTCGGTTGGTGGAATGATGAAGAAGAGTCATTCAAAGGTCAAGTTGATCGTTTGATGGAGCGTGTAGATAGCAATAAGCTCGCCTTCTTAATGGGGGATTTTAATAACAATGCTCGGTTGGAAGGCGAAGGTTATGAGTATATGATGCAAAAAGGGTTGTATGACACATATGAATTAGCAATAGAGAAGGATGAAGGAACGACTGTCCAAGGTGAGATTGCTGGTTGGGATGAAAATAAACATAATTTGCGAATCGATCTAATATTGTGTAACCAAAGTAAAAAAGTTCATTCTTCAAAAGTTATTTTTAATGGTACAAACAGAAATGTAATTTCAGATCATTTCGGTGTAGAGGTTCAATTGGATATATAATAGAAGAAATCCTCACAGAGAATAAAAGCTGTGAGGATTTTTTTTAGGAATACAAGTATTTCCAAGAGAAAATACTTGTATTTTTTATGACATTTCATATATATTTGTTATTATTGAATGTAAAACCGATTTGGTCATTTTGTATTCATACTTTGACTCACTTCGTTATATAATGAAGTAAGTGAAAGTTAATGGGAAAAAATAGTACGTTTTTGGTTAATACACGATGTAGAAAGTGATATAATTGCAAAATGCATGTATCATTTTCTAAAGAAGGAAAAATATATAATTAGGTGATAACTTCTATGAAACAGATTTGGCGTATTTATAAGACAGATTTACGGAATGTAGCCAAACATTGGGCTGCAATTGTTATTGTTTTAGGATTAATGATTTTACCATCGTTATATGCATGGTTTAACATTAAAGCTTCTTGGGATCCATATGGAAATACAAAAGAGGTTCCCATTGCAGTTTCTAACCAAGATGCAGGTTCTAATTTAAGAGGGAAAGATATTAATATCGGGAAAGAGATTGTAGACTCCCTTAAGAAAAACAAAAATCTTGGCTGGAAATTTGTAGATGAAAAACAAGCAATTTACGGAGTTGAGCGTGGGGATTATTATGCAAGTATTACGATTCCAAAAGACTTCTCTGAAAAAATTGCAACTGTTCTGGATGAAAATCCGAAAAAACCAGAACTGGATTACTATGTGAATGAAAAAGTAAACGCGATTGCACCGAAGATTACAGCAAAAGGTGCATCAGGTATTACAGAAGAAATTAGTAAAAACTTTGTAAAAACAGCAAACGGTGAGATTTTTAAAATTTTCAATGACCTTGGAATCGATTTAGAAACAAACTTACCAAGTATCGAAAAAGTAAAAGATCTTGTATTTAAGTTAGAAGCGCAGTTCCCAGAAATGAATACACTTATGGATAAGGCGTTAGATGATGCAACTCGAGCAGAAGATGTTGTGAAAGTAGCGCAGAAAGATTTACCTGTTGTAGAGAGTGTAATAAATGATGGGCAGGAAGCGTTGGCGAATTTAGATAAGTTCTTTGCAAGACAAGATCAAACATTAAAAAATGCTCCAGGGACGATAAGAAATGATTTAGTGGCAGCAAAAGGCGTTATGGATAGTGCAGCTGCATTTACTGACTTTTTAATGAATCCAGGTGTAGAATTAAATATTCCTGATTTGTCTGGAATGAATGGATTACCTGAATTCCCAGCGAGACCAGATCTTTCTAAGTTGAATAGTGATGGGTATAAAGGGATAGCACAAAATATTAATCAAACAGTAAATAATGTTCTAAGCTCATCACGTGCAGGAACAGCTTATGCACAAAGTGTTATGGATGGATTGCAAAATGGAAGCGTTGATCCAGAGATAGCTAAGAAAAATATTTCGACTATATCTAATAATCTTCAAACGCATATTGACAATCTTTCTTATGTAATTGATGTTATGGCTCGTTTAGAGCAAGGGGCTCAAACTGAGTTTGGGCAAAATTTCTTTAAAACAAGAAAAGAGCATTTAACGGATATTAAGAATGGACAACAAGATTTAAATAATCGTTTTAAACGTTTAAACGATTTAATTAGCACAGGTCAGGAAGTTAAACAAGATGTGCGTGATGGAATTAATCAGAAATTAAATGAAACAAATGCTTTAATTGATCGAGCTGAAAAAGATTACAATGAAACGTTTGTAGCTGATTATAAAAAGGCAGTTAGCGCGGTAGATCAAGCTAAAGCTGATGCAAATCAAATATATGATAATGCAAAAGCAGATTATGATAAAGCAAAAAATAGCCTTGAAGGCGCAAAAGCAGATTTACAGAAAGCAAAAGAAGATGTACAAAATAGAGGTATTAACGATTTAGATTCAACGAAAGTAGCTTTAAATAGTTTAAATGGTCAATTCCAATCTGGAATCGGTTTAATTGATGATATGATTCCAGTTCTAGAAAGTACAAATAAGGTTTTAGCGGATGTAAATAGTGATAAAAACCTTAATAATGGAATCGCAAAATTAAACAAAGCGAAAAGCAGCTTACAAAAAGGTGTAGAGGCAACGAATAAGGGAATTACACTTCTTAACAATGGCCAGAAACCTACAAAAGATGTAATTGAAAGTATTAACAACGCTGCGAAGGGCGGATCAGCTCAATTAACAGATGTATTATCGACGTATGATTCAGAAATTGTACCTAATTTCAATACAGCAATTGCTCGTACAAAAGAGATGTCGAAAAATACAACTCAAATTTTAAATGATGCAGACAAAAAGCTTCCAGATGTTAAAAAATTACTAGAAGATTCATCAAAAGGTTTAGTAGATGGTAAAAAGAAATTAGCAGACATTAAAGCTGAAATGCCGGAGACTGAGAAAAAGATTAAAGAATTAGCAGATAAAATTCGTGATTTTGAATCTGAAGAGGATTTAAAAGACATTATACGCTTATTGAAAAATGATGTTGAAAAGCAAAGTGATTACTTTGCGAATCCAGTAAATTTAAAAGAAAATAAATTATTTGCGATGCCGAACTACGGTTCAGCGATGTCACCATTCTATACAGTGCTTGCATTATGGGTAGGCGCATTATTAATGGTTTCATTATTAACGGTAGAAGTACACGAAGAGGGCGCGAATTATAAGAGCCATGAAATTTACTTCGGACGTTTATTAACATTCTTAACGATAGGTCTTTCACAAGCGTTTATCGTATCGATGGGAGATATATTCTTACTCGGTACGTACGTAGTCGATAAGTTCTGGTTTGTGTTATTTAGTTTATTTATTGGTGGAGTCTTCGTTTGTATCGTATACTCACTCGTTTCTATTTTCGGAAACGTTGGGAAATCGATGGCGATTATTTTACTTGTACTACAAGTAGCAGGATCGGGCGGAACATTCCCAATCCAAATGACACCAGCGTTCTTCCAAGCGATTTATCCGTTCTTACCATTCACATACGCAATTAGCGCAATTCGTGAAACAGTTGGTGGAATGCTTTGGGATATCGTAACGCGAGATTTACTTGTGTTAAGTGCTTTCGTAGTAGTTATGATTGTTGCTGCGTTATTACTGAAAACACCAATTAACAAATCAAGTGAAAAATTTGTTGAGAATGCAAAAGGAAGTAAAATCATTCACTAAAATAAAAGGTTCCTACCGATAGAGGTAGGAACCTTTTTGTTTAATCAAATTTTAATTTTTTTAATGCTTCCGCGAATGGGTTATTTAATGGTTCTTCTTCTTTTTTCTGTTGTTTCATATATTTTTGAACGTCGCGTTTATCGGCTTTGTTTCCAGATTCTTTTTTACGTCGCTCTTGGAATGTTGATAATTTCTCGCGATAGCCACATTTACATGCGAAAATTTGGCCTGCACCCTCACCACGTAATTCTAGTTTCTTTTTACATTGCGGACAGCGAGCATTTGTTGTACGAGATACATTTTTACGATGACCACATTCACGGTCTTGGCATACGAGCATTTTCCCCTTTTTTCCATTTACTTCTAGCATTGGTTTACCGCAATCTGGACAAGACTTCGTTGAAATGTTGTCATGTTTATATTTCTTATCACTCGATTTAATTTCAGCAACAATTTCTTTCGTATAGTTCTTCATTTCCGAAATGAATACTTCTTTCTTTAATTTTCCTTTTGCAATTGCTTCAAGTTTTTGTTCCCACTCACCAGTTAGTGTAGGTGATTTTAATTCTTCTGGTACTAAATCAAGTAATTGACGACCTTTTGATGTAATGTGAATATCTTTACCACGTTTTTCAATTAAGAAAGAATTGAAAAGTTTGTCGATAATATCTGCACGTGTCGCTACAGTACCTAATCCACCAGTCGATTTTAACGTATCAGCAAGTTGTTTATTTTGCGTATCCATATATTTTGTAGGATTCTCCATTGCTGAAAGTAAAGTTGCTTCATTAAAGCGTGCAGGTGCTTTCGTTTGACCTGATGTTTGCATAAGTAACTTTACAGTTAATGTATCGCCCTTTTCAATGTGAGGTAGAATCTGCTCTTTTACGTCATCAGTTACATCATCGTCTTCAAATCGATTTTCGTATACTTCCTTCCAACCAGCATGTAAAATCGTTTTTCCGCGTGCAATGAATGTTTCATTGCCGACCTTTGTGCGTAACGTTAGTTGTTCGTATTCGAATGCTGGGAATAAAACAGCTAAGAAACGTTTTACAACTAAATCATAAATTTTGCGTTCTTTATCTGTGAATGCTGCGAAGTTAACGTATCCTTCTGTTGGAATAATCGCATGATGATCGCTTACTTTACTATCATCAACAAATGATTTGTTAGGTTTGATAGGCTTTTGTAATACTTTATGTGCGAAGGGACGGTATTCTCCAACACCACATGCTTTTAGACGTTCTGGAAGTGTTCCGACGATATCAGATGAAATGTAGCGTGAATCTGTACGAGGGTACGTTAGTACTTTATGCTGTTCATACAATTTTTGCATAATATTTAATGTTTCTTTAGCAGAGTAACCGAACTTTTTATTTGCATCACGTTGCAATTCAGTTAAATCGTAAAGACCAGGAGAGAATGACTTCTTCTGTTTCTTATCAATTTCCACAACAGTAGCATTTTGTTTATCTAAACTTTTTACAATACCATCGATTTTTTCTTTATTAAAACTACGGCTATTGCCATTTGCATCTTGCCAAGTAAGTTTGAGCTTCTCCATTGTTTGAGCTTCGATGCCGTAGTAAGTTTGAGCTTTGAAGTTCTTTATTTCATCTTCACGACTAGCAATCATAGCAACAGTAGGGGTTTGTACACGGCCGCAATTTAACTGGGCATTAAAGCGAGTCGTTAAAGCACGAGTTGCATTAAGACCGATATACCAGTCAGCTTCTGAACGTGCAACTGCTGAAGCGTATAAATTGTCATAGGCTTTACCTGGTTTTAAATTTGCAAAACCATCTTTAATTGCTTTATCGGTTACAGAAGAAATCCATAAACGTTTGATTGGTTTATTTAGTTTAACTTTATCGATAATCCAGCGTGCGACTAATTCCCCTTCACGTCCAGCGTCTGTTGCTACAATAATTTCATTTACATCTTTTCTAAGTAGCTGACTTTTTACAGCATTAAATTGTTTACCAGTTTGTTTAATAACTGTTAATTTCAAACGCTCAGGTAGCATCGGTAAATCTTCTAAATTCCACTTTTTATATTTCACATCATAACTTTCTGGATCTGCTAATGTAACGAGATGACCTAAAGCCCAAGTTACAATATATTTACTACCTTCAAGGTAGCCATTTCCTTTTTTATCGCACTTAAGTACACGAGCAATATCTCGTGCAACGGAAGGTTTTTCAGCGATTACAACGCTTTTTGACATATTAAAAACATCCTTTCAAATTTCCATAAGTTAAATATAGCATACATCTTCTTGAGATTCAGTTTCGCTCCATATTTGATCGGTTTTTAGTGGGATGAACAAAACACTCACTGATTAAAGTTTCACTTGATTATGTTTATTGTTATATAGGTTGCTTCTATATTAAATAGAAAAGTAAAGAACTTGTTATTTTAGTAGAATAAGAGTAGACTTTGAAGTAGATGAATAATAAGCACATGGGAGTTTGTGGATGCAAACTGAGAGTATGACTAGTCCGTCATTGACCATTTGAACCTGTTGGATAATGCCAGCGTAGGGAGAGTGTAAAAGCACATGTTCAGGCACTTTGCGTACGCGCAAAGTGTCTTTTTGTGTATCTCCCATCATTATAGTTAGGAGATGAAAAGGATGAATATGAAAGAAATTAGTAAAGTAGTGGATTTGGTGAGAGAATCTAATCCGCTCGTTCATAATATTACAAATGTTGTTGTAACAAATTTTACTGCTAACGGTTTGTTGGCACTTGGAGCATCGCCTGTAATGGCGTATGCAAAAGAAGAAGTAGCAGAAATGGCTAGCATTGCTGGAGCGTTAGTATTAAATATGGGGACACTTCGTCCTGAAGAAGTAGAAGCGATGTTACTCGCGGGTAAATCAGCAAATGCGAACAATGTGCCAGTACTATTTGACCCAGTTGGTGCAGGAGCAACTTCGTATCGAACAGAAGTTGCGAGACATATTCCAGCCGAAATAGATTTAGCAATTATCCGCGGAAATGCGGCTGAAATAGCAAATGTTATTAATGAGAAATGGGAAATTAAAGGGGTAGACGCTGGTACTGGAAATTGCAATGTTGTAAGTATTGCAAGGCAGGCAGCAGATGAACTAAATACAGTTGCGGTCATTACTGGAAAAGAAGATGTTGTTACAGATGGAGAGAGAACTATTGTTATTCGAAATGGTCACCCTATTTTAACGAAAGTTACGGGAACAGGTTGTTTACTAACTTCTGTAATAGGAGCATTTGTAGCAGTGGAAAAAGATTATGTTAAAGCAGCAGTAGCAGCATTAACGTTTTATGGTGTAGCTTCGGAACTGGCAGCTGCTAAGACCGCGGAAAAGGGACCTGGTAGTTTCCAAATTGAATTTTTAAATCAATTAGCGAATACAACTTCAGGTGATATTGAGAAGTATGGGAAGATTGTGGAGTTAGAGTAAGAGGGAGTGAAAGAAATGGCACGCATTGAAATAGATAAAATGTCTAAGCTATTGCAAGTGTATTTTATTATGGGAAGTAATAACTGCACGAGGGATCCTTTAGCTGTATTGAAAGAAGCGTTAGATGGTGGAGTGACAATTTTTCAGTTTCGCGAGAAGGGGGAAGGTTCTTTAATCGGAGAAGATAGAGTGCGCTTTGCAAAAGAATTGCAGACGCTTTGTAAGGAATATAGTGTTCCTTTCATTGTAAATGATGATGTAGAATTAGCCATTGAATTAGATGCAGATGGTGTTCATGTTGGACAAGATGATGAAGGAATTACATCTGTTCGTGAAAAAATGGGAGATAAAATTATCGGCGTATCTGCTCATACAATTGAAGAAGCACGTTTTGCAATCGAAAATGGAGCGGATTATTTAGGTGTTGGTCCTATTTTCCCAACGAGTACGAAAAAAGATACGAAAGCGGTTCAAGGAACGAAAGGATTAGCTTATTTTAGAGAACAAGGAATTACAGTGCCAATCGTTGGTATTGGTGGGATTACAATTGAAAATACAGCGGCAGTTATAGAGGCGGGTGCGGACGGTGTTTCAGTTATTTCAGCAATTAGTTTAGCGGAATCTGCGTATGAAAGTACGAGAAAATTAGTTGAAGAAGTAAAGAGAAGTTTGTAGGGAAGGAAGTGTAGTATTTTAAGTGCTACATGAAGAAATAGACTGCCCAAAATTTAAACAAATATTTGATTAAAAAAGCACAAACCTTTTTAAATAAAGGTTTGTGCTTTTTCTTTAAAACATAATTGAAATTAAGAGCATTCCAATTCCGATAGAAGTAAATGTTGCAATTAGGCCCGGAATCATAAAACTATGATTTAATACGTATTTACCGATACCTGTTGTACCAGTACGGTCAAAGTTAATGGCAGCAACGATTGTTCCATAGTTTGGAATGAAGAAATATCCATTTACTGCAGGGAACATCGCAATCAGTAGCGCTGGTGGAATACCAAGAGATAGTCCAAGTGGCATTAAGGCACGAACTGTTGCTGCTTGGCTGTACAGTAAAATAGATAGAATGAATAGTGCGATAGCAAATAGCCAAGGTGCACTTGTTACTAAATGCTGAATCGATCCTTGAATCATATTTAAGTTTCCATTAAAGAAAGTATCTCCCATCCAAGCGATACCGAAAATAGCAACAACTGCTGTTGCTCCTGCTTTAAAGACGTTACCAGATACAATGCTTTCTACATTTGGTTTACAGAAAATAATAATAAGAGCCGCGATAGTTAACATAACCATCTCAATTGTGTTCGGCATGGAAAGACGGGCTAACTTCCCATCAACTATCCATCCTGGACGAAGTGCTTCAAATGAACCAAGAAGTACAACAAGGAAGGTTCCTACAAGGAAAAGGATAACTGATAATTTTGCGCCCTTTACACCTACAAATTCTTTTTTCTCTTCAAGCTTAGGAATTAATCCTTCTTTTAATCGTTTTAAGTATTCAGGGTCTTCACTTAATTCTTTTCCCATCTTACTAGCAACAAATGCAGCTATCATACAAGCGATGAAAGTAGAAGGGATACTTACTTTTAAAATATCTAATAAGGTGATTTTATAGTCAGCTAACATTGCTAAAAGAGCAACTGTGGCAGCTGAAATTGGACTAGCTGTAATTGCTTGTTGAGAAGCGATTACGGCAATCGACATTGGGCGTTCCGGTCTAATCCCTGATTCACGAGAGACTTCTGCAATAACAGGAAGTACAGAATAGGCAACGTGACCAGTACCTGCACATAGTGTGAATAAATAAGTAACAATTGGAGCAAAAAAAGTAATACGCTTTGGATTTTTTCGTAATGCCTTTTCAGCTAGATGAACAAGGTAGTCCATTCCTCCAGCGGCTTGCAAAGCACCAGCAGCTGTAATTACTGCCAAAATCATAAGCATTACATCGATAGGAGGCGCCGTTGGTTGTAAGTGGAAGACAAAAACGAGTATTGCCATACCAACTCCACCCATTACTCCTAAACCAACTCCGCCTAGGCGTGCACCAATAAAAATACAGAGTAACAAGGTAAGAAATTGTAGCCAAAACATGATAAACTACCTCCGAAATTCATTAGTTAAGATATATTCGAATAGTTTAATTTGAATGAAAATTAAATAAATACCCGAAGAAATCCTTGTTATTTATACATTTTTTATTATATAACATAAAAAAAGTAACATTCACGTACTTTTTGAAATTATTTTGAAAAAGCAATGCGTTAAAAATTTGTATTTATATCTCTAAATAAGTAGACATTTTGATTTATATGTTGTAATCTTTGAAAGAGAATAAATTAATTCTCATAGAACTCCCATATCGTTCAACTCGTTCAGCGAGAAAGGCAAACTGATGGAAACATGAGGACGCAAAACTACAGGAGCTAAGGTCGAAAGGCTACGCTAGCCAGTTACCGGACGGATAGGGTTGGTCTTTGCCAATGCTTTTACATTGGCTTTTTTTTATTCTCGAACATATTGAGAAACATTTTCAAACAAAATATTCATATATTTTGTTTTTTTGTTTATGTTGATTAAGGAAGGTGGATATTAATGAAAAAATATTGGCATAAGTTATCGTTCCTTCAAAAGAACGTCTTATTAACCGTACTAGTTATTTTGACGCTTGTTGGAAGTATGGGTGCGTTAAGTTTCAACATGTTTCAAAATAGTATGATGTCTTTATTTGAAAGGCAGTCTATTGAAACAGGAGAAATAGTATTAAAAAAATTGGATTTAGAGTTAGTTAGAGACATGGCGAAAGATCCTACAGCCGAAAAAGTGAAAAAAGAAAAGTTAACAGAGAAATTAGATGAAGTATCAAAAGAATTGAAAAGTGTTGGACAAACGTATGTTACAGGAGCAAAGCCGAATGAAAAGCGAGAATTACAACTCGTTGGTTTGACTACAGAGTTAACAAATGCATTCCCTATAAAGACGGGAGATTATTATGAACAACCCGCTCATTGGATGAAGGCATACGATAAAGTGATTGATACGAAAAAGGCACAAATGACAGAAGTATATGAAGATGAAATAGGTTCGTGGGTGACAATATTAGAACCAATTACGGATGGAGAAAACAATATTGTTGCAATTATTGCGGCTGACTTAGATGCTTCCATTGTTCCTATTACAAAAGAGAAGTTTATGATACAGGGTTTACTCTTTATCATTATTTCATTAGCAATTGCGACTATTACTCAATTCTTTATCGTGCGTCACTCGTTAGCTCCATTAAAAGATTTACGAGAAGGGTTACGTAAAATTGGTGAAGGTGACTTAAGTGTTAAATTAAAAGAAAGACCAGATGATATTGGAATTATTAATGTTTATTTCAATAACACCATTGAAAAATTTAAAGGGATTATAGATAAAGTAAGGCAAACTGCTGAGCAAGTTTCTTCTTCTTCACAAGAATTGTCGGCGAGTACAGAGGAAAACAGCATGGCAGTTCAAGAGATTGCAAGTTCTATTGAAGGTTTAAGAGTAGGGGCACAGTCTCAAAAAACTTCAGTACAACAATGTTTAGGAATTGTACATGGAATGGAAGATAAGGTAGAAGAAATAACTGGGGCTGCAAAACAAGTTGCGGTTGCTTCTGAAGGTATGGAACAACATTCAATTGAAGGTAATGAAGTGATTGGACAAATTATTAATCAAATGAGTTTAATCCAAAATGCAGTACAAGATTTATCTTCCATCATTTATTCGTTAGAAACAAGGTCAAAAGAAATTAGTGATATCGTAACTGTAATTACAGGTATTTCAAATCAAACAAATTTATTAGCTTTAAATGCTTCTATTGAGGCTTCACGTGCTGGAGCAGCTGGAAGAGGGTTTGCAGTTGTTGCTGATGAAGTACGAAAATTAGCAGAACAAACGGAAGCGTCTGCAAAAGATATAGCGAAATTAATTGGTGAAACACAAGCTGAGACAGAAGATGCTGTAGTTTCCATGCAAAAAGGTTCAAAAGAAGTAGAAACTGGAATTTCGCTTGTTCAAAGTAGTGGAGATTTCTTTGAAAAAATCTCAAAATCAGCGCAATCTGTTACAGATCAAGTAAAAGCTGTTTCCGGTAATTCGAGTGACATTTTACAAAATAGCCAGAACATTGTTCAAGTCGTAAATGAATTATCACATATTGCAAATACTTATGCCAACAGCAGTAGTAATGTTGAAGAAAGCATGAAAGAGCAAGAAATATCAGTACAAGATATTGCAGAATTAGCGACTTCTTTAAGTTGGCTTTCTCAGGAATTACAAGAGCTTATTGGTGAGTTTAAAAGCGAATAAGGAGAAAGTTCAATTCTAATCAAGGGGGTATCTCCGCTACTGATTATGAATTGAACGAATCTGCCCTTTAATAAGGGATGAAAAAGGTGTGAATTTTCACACCTTTATTATATTTAAGAGAGGAATTTACATAAATATGAAATTAGCAATTTCTTATAATGAGATGGTAAAAGAATTTTTAGGAAAAGTAGAAGGAAGTATTAAAATACCTAAAGATGTGCAAGGAACAGAACTTAGGATAAAAAGGAAAACGGAACTGTTTTCAAATTTGACTCACATTGTAGATTTAATAGGAGCGACTGCAACGTGGTTATATCATATTTCTAAAGAAAAACATATTGTCGTGCTTTATCATGTAAGAGGAAATTTATTTCCAATTACTATTGAAGTTTCTAATTTTCTCTCCTATGAAAGTTTAAATTTACAAATTGAAGAGCAACTGGAGCAAATTAAAGAAATGAATGAGGAAGAAATAGAAGAGTTTCAAAACGGTAATACATTATATGAAATGTCACCTATTATTATTGGTGAAACATATTATGAGCTAAAAGACACGAATACATTACAATTTGTATTTAGTAAAAATATGCAAAGTGTAGAAATAATATTTAATAGTGTTAATTGGAAAGAGACAACGATTACTCGTTATGCACAACAAATACAAGGTGTTTTAGTTGATATATCACAAAATACTAATAAGTATATAAAACATTTTAATATTATTACAGAGGCCGAGATGGCACTTTATAGTCAAGTGAATGATACGACAGCAGTATATCCTGAGAAAAGTATCGTCGATATGTTCTATAATACTGTTACTCAATTTCCAAATCGTATAGCTTTATCTTCAAGGGAAGGTACTTTAACTTATGAGGAGCTAAATAAAAAAAGTAATCAAATAGCTCATATGTTAATTAAAAACGGCGTCCAATTAGGAGACTATGTTGGAATATTTATGAAACGTAGCATAGACACAGTAGTAAGTATGGTAGCTATATTAAAAGCTGGTGCAGCGTATGTTCCGATTGATCCAGATTATCCGGAAAGTAGAATACAGTACATTATTCAAGATAGCCAAGCGAAAGTTATATTGATGAAAGAGACGCCTATAACATGTGATGGGGTTCAAACAGTTTCATTGTATGATAGTGAAACTTATGAAGATATAGATGTAAAGTTGTCTATTCATTGTGATGATGTAGCTTATATGATTTATACATCGGGTTCAACAGGGAATCCAAAGGGAACGATGTTAGCACATAGAGGCGTTGTTAATCTGTACACTTGGATGAAAAAGCAATATGAATTGACAGAAGAGGATGTATTTGCTCAATTTCCTTCCTTTAGTTTCGATGCTTCTGTATGGGAGTCATTTGCTTCTTTATTCTGCGGAGGAAACTTGTATGTACTATTAGAGGAAGAGCGATTGTCTGTAGAGGCATTTGCAAATGCAATCTATAAAGTGAAAGCAACTTCAATCTTGGCATTAGCAACAATTTTTGTTCGACAAGTAGCAACTTATTTAGCAGAAGAAGATATATATAAGCTAGCTTCCCTAAAAAGAATTGCGATTGGTGGTGAAATGTTGCCTGTAGAGGTTATTAAATTGTGGAGAGAAAGAATAGGTACAAATGTTGAAATTTATAATGTATACGGACCGACAGAATGTACTGTAGTGACGACAACCTATAAAATACCTAGTCAGTTAAATGAGGATGTTGCGAGTATTCCCATTGGTAAACCATGTGCTAATTATCAAGTTATGATTTTGGATGAGAATATGAATCTTTGTCCAATTGGTGTACCTGGTGAATTATATATAGATTCAGTGGGATTAGCAAAAGGGTATTTTAATAAGCCTAATAAAACAATTGAAGCTTTTATTCCGAACCCTTTTAATCCTATAGTTAATATATATAAAACAGGTGATATCGTTAAGTTGCTAGAGGATGGAAATATAGAGTTTTTACATCGGAAAGATGATCAAGTAAAAATTAGAGGACATCGTATTGAACTAGGAGAAATCCAAAGTAAAATTTCTCAAAATCATAATATAAAAGAAAATGCTGTTTTTGCTAAGAAGAGTAAGGAAGGTAGCCAATATTTAATCGCGTTCTATACAACTTTAAATAAAAAAGAAATACCAGAATTAGTTTATCAGTTACAAGAGCAATTACCAGATTATATGGTGCCATCTAAACTAATTTATATTAATGAATTACCACTTACACCTAATAAAAAGATTGATGTTAAGAAGTTAGCTCAGTTAGAAGAAAAGTATGAACCGGTTCGGCTACAAGAATATGTTGCACCTTCTAATAAAGCAGAAAAACAAATCGCGAACGCCTGGGCGGAAGTATTAGGAATTTCAAAAGTTGGAGTGCATGATGATTTCTTTACAATTGGTGGACATTCATTAAAAGTATTACGAGTCTTAACATTGTTAAAAGAAAATTTCTCACATTTAACAATTCAAGATTTCTTTAAAGAAAGAACGATATATGGATTAGCTCGAATTGAGCGAGAAGTAAAAGTAGAGAAAGAAGAAGTATTTCGTGAATATAAAGTGATTCACGAGCCAGATACTATCACGTATGCAAACGTTTTGGAAGAAACCCAGATTTCAAATGTCTTTTTAACAGGAGCTACTGGTTATTTAGGATCACACATATTATATGAATTGTTGAGAGATACATCTGCTACTATTTATTGTTTAGTAAGACCAACCAAAGATGTGCAGCAAAGAATTATAGATACATTAACAGGCTACTTTAATGATATATGTGAAGAATGGTTACAGCGTATACAGGCCGTAGCTGGTGATCTGGGAGAAGAGTATCTTGGGATGAGCGAAGAAGAATTTATGTTCATCAGTTCTAAGATGGATACGATAATTCATTGCGGTGCAGATGTAAGACATTTTGGAGATGTAAAACAATTTGAAAATATAAATGTCCAAGGAACTAGCCGTATGCTAGCATTAGCGGAGAAAGGTGCTACATTCCATTTTATTTCTACAATTGGTATCCCGTTAGAATTAGCGGTATATCAATGGGATACATACATGAAAACTGGTGATTTTAATTACAGTGTAGACTTAGAGAATGTATATTCAAATAGTAAACTACAAGCGGAAAACATTGTTCGTGAAGCAATGAAAAATGGTTTGCGCGGAAATATTTATCGTGCAGGTAATTTAGCATGTCATTCAGAAACAGGTTCGTTCCAACAAAATATTGAAGGAAACGCATTTTATCGTCTTATTAAAACAATGCTATTAATTGGGAAAGCACCAAATGTGAAGTGGAAAGTTGATTTCACACCAATTGATTTTGCTAGTAAATCAATTGTATCGTATTTACAAGATGCGCAAATTGTAGGAGAGACGTTACATATTTGTCATCCACATCAAATTGAGTTTGAACAATTTATACAGCTAATTGGAGAGTGTGGATACAATCTTGAAATGGTTCCACTTTCAGAATATGTAAATACCGGACTTGCATTAGCGAAGGGAAATGAAGTAATAGCAGAGTTAATTGCTTCTCAAGTTGCAGGAGATGGAGCACAGCAATCTGAAATTGTAATGGGTACGCGTAGAACGAATGAATGGATTAAGAAAAAAGAATTGATAGTACCAGCAATTAATAAAGAATTTATACAGCAGTTATTAGCTCATGGTGAAAAAGTTGGTTATTTTCCAAAAATAATGAAATGATTATGCATGCTTTTGTTTGTTCAATAAAATAAATCATGCTACAATGAAAACGAATTAAGGACCGGGGAGCCAATTGGCTGAGAGGATGTAAGTAAACATCGACCCTCAACCTGATCTGGATAATGCCAGCGTAGGGAGTTACTTAAAGTGATGTAGCATATGTTATTCTGTAATAACTTGCATACAAGGCTTTCCTACGCAGTAGGAAAGCCTTTTCTTATTTTTGAAATTTAATTTTATAAGGGGGATTTTATTATGTCACAACAAGTTACAATGTCATTTTCAGTAGTACCACAAGCGAAAACGAAAGATGTATATTCTGTTGTCGATAAAGCAATTGAAGTTGTGCAACAATCGGGAGTTCGTTATGAAGTAGGGGCAATGGAAACAACTTTGGAAGGAGAATTAGATGTACTTCTTGATGTCGTTAAACGTGCGCAACAAGCTTGCGTCGATGCTGGAGCAGAAGAAGTGATTACTTCTATTAAAATCCATTATCGTCCAAGCACTGGTGTAACGATAGATGAAAAGGTTTGGAAGTACCGTGATGAATATGCAAAACCAGAAGCAATCTAAACTTATTACAACTATTTGGCTTATCCTTCTCATTGCGATATGGGAAGGATCTGTTTCATTATTTAAAATCGAACCGTGGATTTTACCAAAGCCTTCTGCCATTGTTCAAGAATTAATTGGGATGAAAGATTTACTATTACCAAATACGATGCAAACACTGCAGGAAGTTATAATTGGACTATTCTTTGCAATTTTATTGGGGACGAGCATCGCAATTATTATGGATGTTATACCGTTATTTCGTATTTTAATAAATCCATTGCTCGTTATTTCGCAAACAATTCCAATTGTTGTACTTGCACCGCTATTTATTATTTGGTTTGGATATGGGATGTTGCCGAAAGTAATGGTCGTAATACTCGTTTGTTTCTTCCCAATTGCGCTTAGTATTTTAGAAGGTTTTCAAACAGTAGATAAAAATATGCTGAAACTGTTACAAACAATGAAGGCGACGAAATGGCAAGTTTACCAGAAGGTAAAATTTCCAGCAGTGCTCCCATACTTTTTCTCAGGTTTAAAAATTGCAGTTACATATAGCGTAATGGGGGCAATTATCGGAGAATGGCTCGGTGCAAGTGAAGGATTAGGCGTTATGCTTACGAGGGCTACAAAATCCTTTTTGACTGCCCGAGTATTTGGTGTTGCAGCAATCATCGTTATGGTGACATTATGCCTGTATTTTATCGTAGAGTTTATGGCAAGAATAACAGCACCATGGATATATAGAAAGGACGGCAGAAAATGAAAAAAGGTTTGAAAGTTATGTTAGCTGCCTTAGTAGCGGTAGGTGTGGCTGGATGTAATCCGGCGAAGAAAGAAGAAAGTGCAAGTAAAGAGCAAAAAGTAAAAGTAGTATTAGATTGGTTTCCAAATACGAATCATACTGGCTTGTATGTAGCGAAAACGAAAGATTATTACAAAAAGCAAGGATTAGATGTAGAAATTATTCAACCAGGTGACAATGTAACAGCAGAGCAAATGATAGCATCAGGAAAAGCAGACTTCGCAATAAGTGCACAAGAAAATGTAACGTTAGCTCGTGTAGAAGGAATTCCTGTTGTATCTGTAGGAGCGATTATTCAGCATAACACTTCAGCGTTTGCATCGCTTAAGAAAGACAATATGACGTCACCGAAAGATTTTGAAGGTAAACGTTACGGCGGCTGGGGAGGACCAGCAGAAGAAGCGACATTAAAGACGATTATGGATAAACATCAAGCTGATTTTAATAAAGTTGAAAAAATCATCTTAGGACAAACAGATTTCTTTAAATCAATTGGCCGTGATGCAGATTTCGAATGGATTTATTACGGTTGGGATGGTATTGAAGCGAAGCGTCAAGGAAAAGAGTTAAATACGATTATGGTGAAGGACTTAGATCCAGCGCTTGATTTCTATAGTCCTGTTATTATTACGAGTGAAAAACATACGAAGCAAGATAAAGACTTTGTGAAAAAGTTTATGAGTGCAACGACAGAAGGTTATAATTTTGCAATTAAGGAACCGAAAGAGGCTGCTGATATTTTAATTAAAGCTGTTCCAGATGTGAATAAAGATTTAGTTCAAGAAAGCCAAAAATGGTTAAGTACGAAGTATCAAGATGATGCTAAAGCATGGGGAGTACAGAAGGAAGAAATTTGGACGAATTACATGAATTTCTTATATGACAACAAAGTTATTAAAAAGAAAATCGATGTAAAAGATGCTTTTACAAATGAATTCCTTCCAAGTGAAAAATGAGCGGATTACAAATAAAAAATATAGTAAAATCTTTCGACGGAAAGAATGTATTAGAGAATATTAGTGCCTCTATACAAGAGGGAGAGTTTGTTTCCTTTGTAGGACCGAGTGGTTGCGGGAAAAGCACATTATTAAACATGATTGCAAATGTTGAAAAACCAACAAGCGGGAACGTAACGTATAACGATAAGCAAGTACAAGAGCAAGATGTTGTTAGTTATATGCCACAACAAGATTTATTACTACCGTGGCGATCAGCTTTGCAAAATATCGTTCTTCCGTTAGAAATTGAAGGAAAGCCGAAAAAACAAAGGCTGACAGAAGGAATGGAAGCATTAAAGCAGTTCGAACTAGATGAATATGCAAACCATTATCCAGATGAATTGTCTGGTGGTATGCGTCAAAGAATTAGTTTTCTGCGCACATATTTATGTGAAAAGCCAATTATGCTGCTTGATGAGCCTTTTGGTAAATTAGATGCATTTACAAAAATGGAAGTACATAGCTGGCTTTTAAACTCTTGGCATCAAGAGAAGCAAACAATCGTTATGGTTACACATGACTTAGATGAGGCAATCTTGCTTTCAGATCGCGTATTTATTTTATCTCAAAGACCAGCGTCAATAGTTGGCGAGGTACAAGTGAAATTACCTAGGCCGAGAAAGATGGATATGTTAACATCACTTGAATTAAAAAAGGATAAAGAAGAGATTTTAAGTGTGTTAGCTCCTTATATGAAAAAATAGAAAAAGCTGATGTTTTAATTTTAGACGAACCGACTAATCATTTGGATGTAGAAACTAAGATGGCTTTATAGGAAGCATTACAACAATACAAAGGAACGGTTTTAATTGTCTCACATGAACCTTCTTTCTATGAATCGTGGATAACAAAAGTATGGAATATAGAAGATTGGAATGCTGAACAATATGAATAAAGAAAAGGCATTAGCTTTTATGAGCTAATGCCTTTTCTTTGTGATTAACATGATTTTCGAGAACTCTTACATGAGAATTGTATGAAGAAGCACTCTTATGGTGCGCTTATAAGCGTGCTTTTTCTTTTGTTATATTTATAATAATACGAAAGCCTTTCCCTAACAGGTGACTATCTTTCTTTATATATATAGATAGTTCAAAATGGAATGAAAATAATTCCTTTATGTAAATGATAATATGGATATTATAGGAAGACAATAGAAATTAAAGGAAATCCATGTAAAATTCAAATAAACTTCATATAAACTTCATATTAGAAACTAAATATAATTATAACAAGTTATTGAGATATTTTTGATTTTTCGTAAAATTAAAAGTTTGAATTTAGGAGGTATTGCTCAAACCTAAATTCAAACTTTAGTGAAGTAATTAATGGATATTACGTCTAGTTTTCGCTAATGACGGCATTTAAAAGTTCGGCAGGATTACCTGTTCCTGCACCGCCAATTGTAATAGATCCACCAGAAGGAATTTCACCATTCCATCCTGCGTTCGTAATTACATAATGATTATTTGTTTTACTACTAATTTTAGAATCCCAAACTTGTGTTAAATTGCCGCTATAATCAAATTCTAATTTCCAATTTTTAATAGGAGTCGTTCCATTATTTTTGATTATAATCGAGAAGTTATAACCGCTGCCCCAATTCGAAGTGACTGAAAATGTAGCAGTACCATTTCCATCAGGAGGTGTCGTATTAGCTTCATCCGTTTTGACAGTAAGAGCGGTAGGTTGTGATTTATTTCCAGCAGCATCTTTGGCAATTATTGAAAATGTGTATTCCGTATTAGGTTTTAAGTTTTTAATTGTAATGCTATTTGTTGTTGTACTCCATTTCTCTTCTCCAGCAGTAATTTCATATTCCGTAACTCCTACGTTATCAGTAGATGCAGTCCAGTTTAATTGAACTGAGTTTGAATTTTTATTCGTAACTACAATGTTTTTAACATTCGTTGGTGGCTCAGTATCTTTTTGATTAATAGGTCCACCAAGTAATTCTTTTACTAGCGTATCAAGTAATTTTGGACCACTGCAACTATATTTTGGACTTGTACGGCAATCTCCGCTTAGTTCCCAAAACATTGCTCCACTTAAACCTTTCGTCTTTATATAGTCTGTTTTGTATTTCATAGATTCATTGTCATCGTAGCTAATAAATGTGCCTGTAGTTGCATTATATAAGTAAGGTACTTTAGCTGTGTCATTCCAGTAGCGTACAAAACCATTTTTATTAACGTAATTGGCTGCTAAATCACCGTAATCATACACACCTGTGTCACCGGTAGAGTAATCATCCCAAGTACCTTTAGAAGCAAGTTTCCCATCACTACCTGGTTTGCAAGGTTGATATTGTCCGTTATTTTCTTTGCCACAACTTTTCCAGCCACGTCCGTAAAAGGGTACGCCTAATACTAGTTTATCGACTGGAACACCTTCATTTGTATAAACATTTATAGCACCATCTACGTAAAAATTCGTATTTGCTGCTGGGTCATTTGGATCCTTATATAGAGCTGCATTATGATTAGAAGTAGCTTCCCATCCGCCGTGGAAATCATATGTCATAATATTAATCCAATCGAGTATTTGAGAAATTTTCTTTAGTTCTGTATGATCAGCGTAGCGTTGGCTTGCACCTGAAGCGATTGTTAGTAAATATTGTTTGCCATCTTCAGCACCTGCTTTATTCAAAGCATTTCGGACGTCTTGAAGAAGGAGAGTGAAATTTTGTTTATCTTCAGGACGATAACTACCACCAGGAATCGTTTCAACGCCCGGATATTCCCAGTCTAAATCTACGCCATCAAACCCATATGCGCGAAGAAAAGCTACTGTAGATTCAGCAAATACTTTTCTTGTTTTTTCATCAGCGGCCATATCAGAAAAGCGGTTAGACCAAGTCCAGCCACCAACGGAAATAATTGTTTTTAAGTGAGGATATTTAGCTTTTAATCGTTTTAGTTCCCCGAAATTTCCGCAACGGGCATATTTATCGCAATCTTCCCAAGTTGTCCCTGAGGCAGGATACGATTTGGTAACATCAGCCCATGGTTCCCCGAGTACGAGAGTACCATTAGGAACCTCTTTATTTTGCAATGGTACACCAGATTCTTTACAGTTCCACGTTTGTTTATTTGGATTATCAGGATGAGTAGAAGGGTTTCCATGTTTTCCATTCCAACAAATATCCGCGAAAGCATAGTTAAGGTGAGTAAGTTTTGATGCATCAATGTCAGCAACTTGATAATTACGTCCGTAAACGCCCCACGAAGGAAAGTACCCAACAATTTTTTGACTTTGCTTTGGTGAATCTGCTAATGCGAGATTTGGAGTAATAAAATTTGTGAGAAAAAGAGGTAAGAAAAGTAGTAGGGATAGTAATAGCAGTGTGAATTTTTGAGACCTCATAGCCATTTCTCCTTTCAAAATAAAAGATATATTTAAAGGCATACGCCAATAAATCAAAATGAATCTAGACGTGTGAAACGTCTAGATAAAATGATCAGACATCACGAAGTCTATACAAGGGAGCTGGGGGTGATTAAATCGTAACAAATGTAAGATTTAGTGTAAACGCTTTATTAAGTTGAAAAAGACTTTCTCAATACAAAAAGGCTTGAATACAAACTATATATGAAAACGAAAGATTGGTATGGGAGGAAATAGCTCATTATAAATAAATTTGAGAAAAAATTGTATGGAGCCAATTATTAAAGACGTAGAAAGATAAGGAAATATCATGTAAAATAATAGTAAAAATATGTAAAGGAGGGAATAGTGTGGATGTGTTTTTGAACATTGCTGAAGAAAAAATTCGACAAGCAATACGGAATGGTGATCTTGATTATCTTCCGGGAAAAGGAAAACCACTACAATTAGAAGATCTTTCAATGGTACCTCCAGAACTTAGAATGAGTTATAAAATTTTAAAAAATGCGGGAATGATTCCACCAGAAATGGAACTACAAAAAGATATATTAAAAATAGAGGATCTAATTGCTTGCTGTTATGATGAAGCAGAGAGAAAAGAATTACAAGAAGAGTTAACAGCAAAAACGCTTCGTTTTCAGCAGGTAATGGAAAAGAGAAAGATTAAAGATAGTTCAGCTTTTCGTATGTATCAAGACAAAGTATTTCGTAAATTACGCTAAGAGGGATAAGATGACTACATTTAAAACGATAGAAGAATTAGCGACCTATATCGAAGAACAACAATTGGTACTTCTGTTTATTAAAACGGAAAATTGTGGTGTTTGTGATGTTATGCTAAGAAAAGTAAATTGCGTATTAGAGAATTATGATTACGTAGAGAAAATAGAGATATTACTACAAGACATGCAGGAGATTGCGGGGCGATATGGAGTATTTACAGGGCCAACAATTTTATTATTTCATAATGGAAAAGAAATTCTTCGTGAATCACGCTTCATTTCACTTGAAAATCTAGAGAGAACCATTCAATTATTCGAGGAATAAGGGAGGCTTTTAAATGGAATTTATTATTGTCATACTATTATTTGTTGTAGTTGGAACAATCGTAACAGCAGTTCGATCGAACAAAAAGAAGGTAAATCTTACAAAACAAAATAACATTCATAATTCATCTAACAGCTCATCACCATTATTTTTCTTTGCTGGATCTGATAATGATAGCTCGCATGATGGCGGCTCACATGATTGTGGAGGATCTTTTGGGGGAGATAGCGGAGGAAGCTGTGGTGGCGGTGGTGATTGATAAAAATGCGCCTTATATAGGCGTATTTCTTTTTAAACAAACGTTTGATTAGTCGGCTTACATATGCATAAACACAGTTAAACAAACGTTTGTTTAATATTTTTAACATACTAAGGGGAATGGAAATGAAAAGGGAACCGAAAGTGAAAAATAAGGGGAAAGTAGTGTTATTTTTATTAGCTGCGGGAGGCGTATTTCTTGTTAAATTAGCATTTAAATTTGGAACCATACATATGATTCGAACTTGGTTTGAAAGTACGTTTTCTTAAATAAGGAATATAGCCTCTTGCGATAGAGGTTTTTGATTTGTTATTATTAGACTGAACGGTCGGTTTAATGAGGTGTGAATATGAGAAGAAGCGCAGAAGAGATAAAGAAAGAAATTGCATATAAAGCAGAAAGTCTATTTTCACAGAAGGGCTACGCAGCTACATCTATGGAAGAGATTTGTGAAATTACAGAGCGAAGTAAAGGAAGTATTTATTATCACTTTAAAAGTAAAGAAGAATTATTTTTATTTGTAGTGAAACAGCATACGTATGATTGGATTGAAAAATGGAATGAAAAAGAGAAGTTGTATAGCACTAGTACTGAAAAACTATATGGTCTCGCGGAATATCATGTAGAGGACATACAGCAACCAATTTCAAATGCAATAGAGGAATTCTCTATGAGCCAAGTTGTAAGTAAAGAGATTCTGGATGAACTGTTAGCTTTAACTAGAGAATCATATGTTATGTTTGAGAAATTAATTGAAGTAGGTATACAGTCTGGAGAGTTCCGTGAAGATAATACTCGTGATCTTATGTATATTGTAAACGGATTATTATCAGGACTTGGAGTGCTTTACTACGAATTAGATTATAAAGAGCTGAAACGTATTTATAAAAAGGCAATAGATGTATTGTTAAAAGGAATGGCAGCTGAATAATAGGTCAGTTGCTTTTCTTACAAAATAAATTAGACCGAACGGTCGGTTTATGAAAGGGGAATGAAAATGAACGCTTTATTTAAAAACCGAGCATTTATGCTCGTTATGGCGTCTGATATTTTACAACAATTTGCAATTTGGATCAGAAATATGGCTCTTTTGTATTTTATAATGGAGCGAACGAATAATGATCCAGTTTCTGTTTCGTTGTTATCAGTTATGGAATATGCACCTATTTTTATTTTCTCGTTTATCGGTGGTGCGCTAGCTGATCGCTGGAATCCGAAAAGAACAATGGTCGCTGGAGATGTATTAAGTGTACTGTCTATTATAGGAATTGTCTTGTTGTTAAAGCTGGATTATTGGCAGGCTATATTTTTTGCAACACTCATTTCCGCGATTGTAGGTCAGTTTTCTCAGCCCTCATCTTCGCGTATATTTAAGCGCTATGTAAAAGAAGGAGAGGTAGCAAATGCGATTGCATTTAACCAAACATTACAGTCATTATTTCTGATTTTTGGACCAGTGGTAGGATCGCTTGTGTATACACAACTTGGTTTATTTACATCACTATATAGCTTAATCATTTTATTTTTGTTATCTGCTATCGCCCTTTCATTCTTACCAAAATGGGTTGAAAAAGAGCAGGTGGCGAGAGACTCATTAAAAAATGATATAAAAGAAGGTTGGAAGTATGTTCTTCATACGAAAAATTTACGTATGATTACGATCACTTTTACAATTATGGGTTTAGCTGTTGGATTAACGAATCCATTAGAAGTATTTCTTGTAATTGAACGTTTAGGTATGGAAAAAGAAGCTGTTCAATATTTAGCGGCAGCTGACGGAATAGGTATGTTACTCGGTGGTATTGTTGCTGCAGTTTTCGCTTCAAAAGTGAATCCGAAAAAGATGTTTGTATTCGGTATGGGTATATTAGCCCTTTCATTTTTAGTAGAAGGGCTATCTACATCATTTTGGATTACTAGTTTCATGAGATTTGGAACAGGTATTTGTTTAGCTTGTGTTAATATTGTTGTCGGTACGCTTATGATTCAACTTGTACCAGAAAATATGGTTGGAAGAGTAAATGGAACGATTTTACCACTGTTTATGGGGGCAATGCTAATTGGAACTTCATTAGCTGGAGGATTAAAGGAACTAACTTCACTAGTTACTGTGTTTTGTATAGCGATGGCACTTATTTTATTAGCGATAGGGCCAGTTGTACGTATGCAAATAAAGAAAGAAGATATCGCTAACAAAGAGGCACTAACAAATTCATTAGCTTCAAAATAACTATTGTAAGGGAGCAATATTGCTCCTTTTTTCTTTGAGGAACTTTTGACAACTATATGAGCCAATTATATACTGATGTTGTAAAAACGATTTTACAGGTTAGGAGCAATGGTGTGAAAAATCAAATCTATGAATTACGCACTGAAAATAATATTTCACAAGGCGCATTAGCTGATAAATGTAAGGTTTCTAGACAAACGATAAATGCAATTGAGAATAATAAATATGATCCAAGCTTAGCGTTAGCGTTCCGTTTAGCTGAAGTATTAGGAACAACTGTTGATAAATTATTTTTGTACAAGCAGTAGAGTCGTTCATTATAAGGCGCACCTTTAAAAATAAAAAAGATCCTCTTCTTATGAGAAGAGGATCTTTTCTTATAGCGTTTTAGTCTTTGGACTAGGTGGTGTAACGGATGTATTATTTTCTGGAACTCTAGTTAGTAAGAATCCTCCGATAATAAATAGAACAATAATACTAAGAACACCAGCGTTTGTTTTTCCTGTTAATTGCGTTGTAACACCGACTAATACCGGACCCATAATTGCGGCAAACTTCCCAAATATATTATAAAATCCGAAGAATTCATTAGCAGATTCTTTTGGTACTAGTTTTGCAAAGTATGAACGACTTAGTGCTTGAATACCACCTTGAGATGTAGCAACTAACATTGCTAAAATCCAAAAATCAAGTGTCGTTTTTAAAAAATAAGCATATGTGCAAATAATGATATAAATAATGATACCGACATATAGCATTTTTTTGCCAGTAAATGTTTCAGATAATTTTCCGTATAGTAAAGCAAATGGACAAGCGACAATTTGTGTTACAAATAATATGATTAATAGATTCGTTGCACTAATACCGAGATCGGTTCCGTAAGCGGTAGACATAGTAATAATTGTATCGACTCCGTCAATATAGAAAAAGTAAGCGATTAGAAACATAAATACAGTTTTATATTCTTTAATATTTTTAAAAGTATCAGCAAGACGTTTGAAGCTCATTCTAATAGGTCTTGGATGACGCTCAATATAGTGTGTTTGCTCTACGTTTTTTAGCATTGGAATTGTAAATAACCCCCACCAAAGAGCTGTTATTGCAAAGGAAATTTGACTAGCAATGCCGACCGATAAGGGAATAGTTCCTTTTTGAGAAAGAATAATAAGAGCGATACAACCGATAAAAGGAATTGTACTCCCGATATAACCTAATGCAAATCCTCTTGTAGAAATTCGGTCCATTCTATCTTCAGAAGTGACGTCTACTAAAAATGCATCATAGAAAATGTTTGCTCCAGCAAAGCCGATTAAGGCGAGCATATAGCACCCTAGCAATAAGTACCACTGAGAGGTTGGAACGACTGCTAACATACTTGTAAATACGATACCGAGTCCAAAGAAGAATGTGAAAAAACGTTTTTTAAATCCTTTATAATCAGCAACTGTGCCAAGAATAGGAGCAAGTATAGAAATTAAAAGTGTTGCGAATGAGTTTGCATATCCCCAATATGCTGTTGAAGTTGCCCCAGATAGTCCAGCTTCTTTTGCAGCTGCTTTAAAGTAAATTGGAAATAATGCAGTTGTAATGACGAGCGAGTATACAGAGTTCGCCCAATCGTATAATATCCAGCTTTTTTCTTGTCTGGACATTTTTTTCATATAATGTTCCCCCTTAAATTTGTTTTACTAACAGTGTACAAAAATAAAAATTATAAAAAGAGAAACAGTGATGAATTTTACATAACTTTTACATATATACACAGTTCTTTACAATTGGAGTAAATCCTCTACAATTGCTCCGTCTGTTTCACCTAAGTGTAAACCGAGTAGTCTAGCGATAGTTGGACCTTCATCAATAAGTCTCATATACGGGACGGTAAATCCACTTTTTATTCCTTTCCCAGCAGCGATAAAAATTGTTTCATAGTTAGGTTTTGTTGGAGAGTATCCATGCGTACCAAATGTATATTTTTTACTAGGCGTAACATCTTTTTCAGTAATTTCTTTTATAAAATCTCCTGTATAGTTTTCAGTGAAATAATACCCTTCTCGTGCTTCTAACATGAATAAACAATTACCGTCTGCACCGCAGTCTTTGGCAGCTTCATCATGAAGTATAAATTCAATTCCGTTTTGTTTATTTTGAAGTAGTTCTTCAAGGAGTAGTTGTACCTCCCGGATTGTATCCGTATCATTTTTGTCCTTTACATATACATAGGCAGAGCCGTCGCAACTTTGGCAATAGGCTTTCCAGTCTACTAATTTTCCTTTTTTATTAAGAGATATAAGTCCTCTTTGATGGAATAGCACATTTAATTGGATGGATTTGTTTTCACTTAAAGCGCTATGATCACCAAGGGCAATAATTGTACTTTCTTCGTATAGGTTACTTTCTTTTAGTGCTTGAATAATTTTCCCTAGACGTTCGTCGTGTCTCTGGATAGCAGCTGTTGTTTCGTTAGATTCAAAGCCGTGATAGTGTCTTTGTGTGTCTAGATCGGTGAAATGTACGAACATGACATTAGGCTTTTTCGTCTGGATTGTATGCACAGCAGAGGCGAGGACGAAATCATCCAGCTCTGGTTGTGATAAACCATTTCTTATATGGCCGAAACGACGATTTAAATCTAATTGGTATAGTGGGCTACCGCTAAATAAGGAAACTAACACTTGATTTTGCCAAGGTCTATTGGGGAAAATTTCTGGTAAATTGTAATCGATGTTCGCTCTTCCAGTAACAGGCCATAGAAGGGCAGCTGTCGTTAAATTTGCTTTGCGCGCTTCATCATACAATGTTGTTCCTTTTATTGATTTTCGGTACCAATGCCAATCAGGTGATTCACGCCCTGGTTGAAGTAACGTATTGCTAACAACACCGTGCTTGTTAGGGTAATTACCAGTTACGATTGTTGAGTGGCTTGGATATGTTACAGAAGGATAAATTGGTTCTACTTTTTCGACAACCGTGCCCTTTTTTATTAGAGATTGGAAATGAGGTAGTTTTTGTAGTATAGGAAAATCTAAAGCTGATAAACAGTCGAATGATAAAATAATGACGTGGTTTGTTAATGCTTTATCCATAAAGTTCCCTCCTGATTATATAAAACTTATTATTATATATTACTATTAACACCTAGTAATAAATATATATTTTTAGGTGAAAATTTATTATTTATTTTCAGAAAAATTAAACATATAATTAAGTATAAGGGAATCTATGGAAGGAGGAAACACTATGGATTGGTTAGATGGATTTGGTATTTTTTACATCATTGGCGGAATCACGATTATCCTTGTATTTACTATTTCATATTTACTAAAGAAACGGTTTCCAGACAAACAGTTTGATATTATATTTGCACTTAGTTTAATACTTCTTTGCTTAGCGTCCTTTCCCGTTACAATGATGGTTATTGGTGGGTGGGAAGGAATGGGATATGGATTTATTGGTTTCTTCGTCCTAATTGGTACACTTATCGGTATGATTGCACATCAACTTGTGAAAATTACGCGGAAAAGCTACGTATAAAACTACAAAAAATGAAAAGGATATATAAAAATAAGAAAATTAGCTATTGTTTTAAAAAAGAATTTGTATTATGATAATCAACAAATTTATTTCGTTATAACGATGAAAAAGGACTAGTACATGTTCAACCTTTTTAGCAGAGAGAGAATCCGTCAGGCTGAAAGATTCTTAAAAAGGCAATATGGAACCTGCCTTTGAGTTCTGCATATGCAGCGGGAATTTCCCGTTATCAAAAAGAGAGCATGCGCAATTTTTGTGCATGAATCAGGGTGGTAACGCCGGCAAAGCTCGGTCCCTATTTAGGGACGCGGGCTTTTTTGTATTTTCTAGAAGGAGGAAGACTGACTATGGCAAAAGAACAAGTGCAAGCCATTACGAAGATGGAAGAGGACTTTGCGCAGTGGTATACCGATATTGTAAAAAAAGCCGAACTTGTTGATTATTCAAGTGTAAAAGGGTGCATGATTTTACGTCCGTATGGCTATGCCTTATGGGAGAATATGCAGAAGGTGATGGATGAGAAGTTAAAAGGAACTGGCCATGAAAATGTATATATGCCAATGTTTATCCCAGAGAGTTTATTGCAAAAAGAGAAGGATCATGTTGAAGGATTTGCTCCTGAAGTAGCATGGGTTACGCATGGTGGAGATGAAAAGTTAGCGGAAAGACTTTGTGTACGTCCTACATCTGAAACTTTATTCTGTGAGCACTTTTCAAAAATTGTGCAATCCTATAATGATTTGCCAAAGTTATATAATCAGTGGTGTTCAGTAGTTCGTTGGGAGAAGACAACTAGGCCGTTCCTTCGTACGACTGAATTTTTATGGCAAGAGGGTCATACAATCCATGAAACGGCAGAAGAATCGCAGGCTGAAACATTAAATATTTTAAACTTATATGCTTCTTTCTGTGAGGATTATTTAGCAATACCAGTTATTAAAGGACAAAAAACAGAAAAAGAGAAGTTTGCTGGAGCAAAGGCAACTTATACAATTGAAAGTTTAATGCATGATGGAAAAGCACTTCAAACAGGAACCTCTCATAACTTTGGCACGAATTTCTCAGAAGCATTTGATATTAAGTTTTTAGATCGTAACGGTAAGTGGCAATATGTGCACCAAACATCTTGGGGTGTATCAACAAGAATGATAGGCGGGCTAATAATGGTTCATAGTGATAATAATGGACTTGTAATGCCACCAAAAGTCGCTCCAGTGCAAGTTGTTATTGTACCGATTGCTCAGCATAAAGAAGGAGTTTTAGCAAAAGCAATAGAGTTACAAGAACATATTCAAAAGGTTGCACGAGTAAAAATAGATGCTAGTAATAAAACACCAGGCTGGAAATTTAATGAGTATGAAATGAAGGGGATTCCAATTCGATTAGAAGTTGGCCCTAAAGATATTGAAAAGAATCAAGTTGTACTTGTAAGAAGAGACACGAAGGAAAAAGAGTTTGTACCAATGGATCAATTAGAAGAACGTATTCCAGCATTACTTGAAGAAATTCATATTGCTTTATTTGATAAAGCAAAAGCATTTCGCGATGAGAATACGTATGTTGCGACAAATTTCGAAGAGATGAAAAAAATAGCTGACGAAAAGCAAGGCTTTATTAAGGCAATGTGGTGCGGGGAATTAGCTTGTGAAGAAAAACTAAAAGAAGAAGTTGGAGTATCTTCACGTTGTATGCCTTTTGAGCAAGAGCATTTAGCTGAAGAATGCATTTGTTGTGGTAAAGAAGCTAAACAAATGGTGTATTGGGGAAAAGCGTATTAATACTTTTTCTGATAGGTGATAAAAAGGACTTTGGGCTGCATAATAAAATGCAATCCAAAGTCCTTTTTAGTTTTATAAAGTATTTCATGTATTCTTTAGATGGAAGTATGTTGCTCTTATTTTACGTTTTTACGACGAATAAACAGTAACATACCAATTAGGAATATTGAAAGACCCATTAAAATAGATATAGGGTAATGCGTTGCGGTATTCGGTAATTTATCACCTTGTTTTTTCGTATTATCTTTTACATTACCCCCTTGAGAACCGTTGCCCTCCTGAGAATTGCTATCGCCTTTAACACGATTGCCACCTTGAGAGCCATTACCGCCGTGTGAGCCACTGCCACCAGAACCATCGCCACCAGAACGGTTACCACCAGAACCGTTACCGCCAGAACCGCTGCCACCAGAGCCGTTGCTACCAGAACGGTTACCACCAGAACCGTTATCGCCGGAACCATTGCCGCCAGGGCCACTGCCACCGGAACCGTTATCGCCGGAACCACTGCCACCAGAGTCATTGCCACCAGAACCACTGCCACCGGAACCATTACCGCCGGAACCGTTGCCGCCATCGCCACCAGAACCACTGCCGCTAGAACCGTTGCCACCAGAACCGTTACCGCCAGAACCACTGCCACCAGAGTCATTGCCACCAGAACCGTTACCGCCAGAACCACTGCCACCGGAACCGTTGCCGCCATCGCCACCAGAACCACTGCCGCTAGAACCGTTGCCACCAGAACCGTTATCGCCGGAACCACTGCCACCAGAGTCATTGCCACCAGAACCACTGCCACCGGAACCATTACCGCCGGAACCGTTGCCGCCATCGCCACCAGAACCACTGCCGCTAGAACCGTTGCCACCAGAACCGTTATCGCCGGAACCATTGCCGCCAGAGCCACTGCCATCAGAACCGTTACCGCCGGAACCATTGCCGCCAGAGCCATCGCCACCAGAACCGTTTTCACCAGAACCGTTTTCACCAGAGCCGCTGCCACCGGAACCACTATCGTCCTGAGAACCGTTATTTCCTGGAGGTTTATTATTATCCTTTGAGTTTCCTTCTGCAAAATGATCGCTATTTTGTACAATAGCGTTTGTTAATGGTTGGAAGTTTTCAGTTGCAGCATTACCGATATTTAAACCGCTAAAAAAAGATAGAGAGAGTGTTGATGCTAAAATGAAGATTTTCGTCATGGTTTTCCTCCTAAGAAATGAATGTTCCATCTAAAATACATCCCTTTGTAATATTTCTTAGGAAAAAGAGTTTTATGCAAAAAAAACTATATATAGAAAAAGGTGGTATATTTGTCAAAGCAGAAAAGAGTTAATGTAGATTTCCTACAAATAGGTGGAGAATTTACATTCATAACGGTAGAGGAAGTGGCAGTAGATGAAAGAGTATATAGCGTTTGATATTGGCGGTACGCAAATTAAGTATGGCATTATTTCAGAAGCAGGGAGAGTATTAAAGCGTAAAACAGTTGCAACAGAAATTCACTTAGGCGGAGAACAAATTATTCAAAAACTCATTCTTTTATCAAAAAAATTAATGAATGAACATACTATTGCCGGAATTGGTATTAGCACTGCGGGAATTGTTGATATTAATAAGGGAATTGTGACGGGAGGCGCGGATCATATTCCGGGATATAGTACTATTCCTATTATTGATAGATTGCAAGAGATATTAAAAGTTCCAGTATCGATTGACAATGATGTGAATTGTGCAGCGTTTGGAGAAAAGTGGAATGGTAGTGTAAGAGAGAAAGAGAACTTTATTATGCTCACCATTGGAACAGGAGTTGGGGGAGCAATTTTTATAGATGGAGAATTGTACCGAGGACATTCATTTAGTGCTGGTGAATGGGGGAATATGCTAATAGAAGGAAAAACGTTTGAAGAGGTTGCTTCGATTTCAGGATTAATTCGGCTTGTAAGAAAATATAAAGGCAAAGGCGAGTGGAATGGGAGAATAATTTTTGAGTTGTATGATAAAGGAGATAGAGAAGTTGCTCAAGCAGTTGGGATTTTCTTTAAACATTTGGCAATCGGAATTAGTAATCTTGCTTATATTTTTAATCCAGAAACAATTATTATTGGGGGAGGAATTACCGATAGAGGAAATGAGTTTTTAAAAGAAGTAAAAGAAGAGGTCAGTAAATACTTAAATCAAGAGATTTATAATAATTGTGAGATTGAACTTGCACAAAACGGTAATTGTGCAGGAATGATTGGTGCTATTTACCACTTATTACATCATCATAAGTAAATTATATGAATGTTTTCATATAACTGAGAATTTATCCTTTTTATCAATAGGTAAATAATGCTACAATATAAGAGAAGAATACAATATTTTCCGATATGGAAAATGCTTTGTAGAAAGGGAGAAACTTCATGCCTATTATTTTAGAAAAAGGTCAAAAGATCGATTTAACGAAAGGACAACCAAAAGTAGCAAAACTACAGGTTGGCTTAGGCTGGGATCCAATTGGGCAATCAGGTGGATTTCTGTCTTCATTATTTGGAAGTAAACCAAATATAGATTGTGATGCATCTGTTGTTATGTTAGAAGGAGATCGTTTTTTAAACAAAAATGATTTAGTTTACTTCGGAAACAAACTTTCTACTTGTGGTAGTATTATTCATTCAGGAGATAATTTAACAGGTGAAGGCGAAGGTGACGATGAAACAATCTTTGTAGAATTACATAAAGTCCCAAGTCGTATTAACCGTTTAGTATTCGTTGTAAATATTTATGACTGTGTAAACAGACGTCAAGACTTTGGTATGATTCGTAACGCTTATATTCGTATTCAAAATCCTCATACAGGTGAGGAATTAGCACGTTATAATTTATCAGAAAACTATGCTAGTAAAACAACTTTAATTGCAGGAGAAATGTATCGCTACGAAAATGAGTGGAAGTTTTCAGCAGTTGGAGAAGGCACGCAAGATAAAAACTTAAGTGAGATTGTATCACGTTATCAATAGGATAAACTAAGGAGGAATTTTTAAATGGCATCTATTTCTTTAAAAAAGGGACAAAAGGTAGATTTAACAAAAACAAATCCAGGTTTATCAAAGGTACTTGTAGGGCTTGGCTGGGATACAAATCGTTATGATGGACAAGCTGATTTCGATTTAGATGTTAGTATCTTTTTAGTAGGTGCGAACGGTAAAGTTTCAGGAGCAGAAGATTTCGTTTTCTATAATAATCCCAAAGGTGCGAATGGTGCTGTAGAGCATTTAGGAGATAACCGAACTGGTGAAGGCGAAGGCGATGATGAAGCGATTAAAATCGATTTAAAAAATGTTCCTGCTCACATCGAACGTATTTGTTTCACAATTACAATTTATGATGGAGAAGGCCGCAGCCAAAACTTTGGTCAAGTTTCTAACTCATTCGTACGTATTCTCGATGAAGAAAAGAATGCAGAGTTAATTCGTTACGATTTAGGAGAAGATTTCTCTATTGAAACAGCGGTAGTAGTAGGTGAATTATACCGCCATGCAGGTGATTGGAAGTTCAATGCAATCGGAAGTGGATTCCAAGGTGGGTTAGCGTCTCTATGTAATAACTTTGGTTTAGATGTAGAGTAATAGATTCAATTTATATATCCATTGGTGAAATGCATGTTTACTGATGGGTATATTTTTAAAGATAAAAATATAGAGGTGAATATAAATGGCTATTCAGTTACAAAAAGGACAGAAGATTGATTTAGGTAAGACGAGTCCTGGTTTAACAAAAGCAGTAATTGGTCTTGGATGGGATATTAAATCTTATGATGGCGGAGACGATTTCGATTTAGATGCATCTGCTTTTTTATTAGATGCGAACGGGAAATGTACGAAGGAAACTGATTTTATCTTCTATAATAATTTAAAGTCTCCTTGTGGATCAGTTTTACATACTGGCGATAACAGAACAGGTGAAGGCGAAGGCGACGATGAGCAACTTGTTGTAGATTTGAAAAAGGTTCCAGCAGACGTTCATAAAATTGCTATTACAGTTACAATTTATGATGCGGAAGGCCGTAATCAAAACTTTGGACAAGTAGGAAACGCATTCGTTCGTTTAGCGAATGAAGAGACGAACGAAGAAGTTCTTCGTTTTGATTTAGGGGAAGACTTCTCTATCGAAACAGCAGTTGTCTTTTGTGAATTATACCGTCATAATGGACAGTGGAAGTTTAATGCAGTAGGAAGTGGATTCCAAGGTGGTTTAGGTGCGCTTGTAAGAGCGTATGGCTTGGATGCATAGAAAGGAAACGATATTCGTTTCCTTTTTTTGACCTTTCTATAAATCTAGCAAAGAATAGGGGATAAAGGTAAGATGAGTATTTTGCAAGGAATCCTTGATACGTATGCTCAGTTTTTCGACTTGGACATGTGGATTAAAGTGTTGCAAGATCCAGTATCTTGGGGATTAATTGGTACACTTGTTGTACTTGAAGGGTTGTTATCTGCTGATAACGCACTTGTGTTAGCGGTAATGGTAAAACACCTTCCTGAAGAGAAACGTAAAAAAGCATTATTCTATGGACTTATTGGAGCTTATATATTCCGCTTTATTGCAATTGGAATCGGAATGTTCTTAATTAAATTATGGTGGGTAAAACTTCTTGGTGCACTTTACCTTGCTTGGTTATCAGTAAAATACTTTATTGATAAGCGTAAAGGTGCAGGTGAAGAAGAGGAAGCTCATGGTATGAACCAAAACAGTATTTTCTTCAGAATGTTCGGTGTCTTCTGGGGAACAGTTGCAATGGTCGAATTAATGGATATCGCATTCTCTGTAGATAGTGTACTTGCTGCATTTGGTGTATCTAATGAAGTTTGGATTTTATTATTAGGCGGAATGCTAGGTATTTTAATGATGCGTGGTATTGCCGGTGTATTCTTGAAATTATTAGAGCGTATTCCAGAGCTTGAAACGACAGCATACATTTTAATCTTAATTATTGCATCGAAAATGTTACTGTCTTTAATCGAGATTGAGATTAGTCATACACTATTCTTTATTATTTTAGTTGTAGCATTTGGAGCAACATTTATAATTCACTACATGAAGAATTCTGGACAAGCTAAAGAAGAAGTTGCAGCTACTAAAGAAGATAATAAATAATTGAAATGGGTTTGCTCGTTTTGCGAGCGCCCATTTTTTATAACAAAAAATAGTTTATAATAGAAGAAGGACTTAGAAAAAACGTAACTGTTTTTGGAGGTGAACTGTTGTGTTTTCACGTTTTACACTTCAACCATATGCATTAAAAGATGAATCAGATTTAAAGCAATTTGAAACGCTTTTAGAAAAACGTCCACAATATGAACTGACAGAGAATGAGATGAAATTTAGTTATATAGCATGTCGAATCCTTGGCGTTCCTAATGATGTAGATGAATATTTTAATGAACTGTTTGATTATAGTGAAGCGAAAGGAATCGAAGTTTTACACGAACAAAATTTAAACAAAGTGATTGATTCGGAAAAGCTTCGTCATATTCAAGAAGTGTTCGGATTACATCAAGAAGCACCAAATGGTCTGACAGTAAATAGGTTAGTTGCACACTTATCTGGGAAACAACTTTTACCGAAAGTAGACAAT
Source organism: Bacillus sp. JKS001846 (assembly GCF_900176455.1). Lineage (NCBI taxonomy): Bacteria > Bacillati > Bacillota > Bacilli > Caryophanales > Bacillaceae > Bacillus > Bacillus sp. JKS001846. The sequence goes on along the minus strand of NZ_FWYG01000001.1, from coordinate 5,297,066 downwards.
CCTGATTTACAGCATTACATACATACGACGTTTATTTCACTATTGAAATTATATGAGAAACAACATAATCAGTCGTTAAAGACAGAAGGCTTCCGTCGTTTCTTAATCGACATAATTAAACTAAGCGAAAATTATGTAGCAAAGTGGTTTTCTACGATTAATTATAAGAAACAGATGCCGCGTATCGTTTGGTATGGTGATGCACAGGAAAGCCGTATATATTTCTTATACTTTCTTATTATGCTCGGTTGTGATGTGCTTTATTATCACCCAGAAGGAAAAGATGGATTTGAGAATGTTGATGAAGAGGGAAGGACCTTTATTGTGTCTCATCCAGGCCGTATTTCTCTTGAACCATTTCCAGATCGCCGCCGCGAGCGTGTGGCAACAGTAGCGTATCAAGCTTCAAAAGAAATTGAGCAAGTACTTCACCACGATAATTCACTGCTGTACAAGCCGTGGCAATTCCGTTCCTATACGCCTGTAGCTCGTACACTAAAAACAACATATGATGAGCTCTTTTTAATTACGAAAGAAAAGGCGTTTGTACGCCCGACATTCTTTGTTGAAAATAAACATATTTATATCCCTTCTTTATTTGCGAAAATATCAGGCGTTTCAAAGAATGATAAAGAGTATTTTCAACGATTAAAGGCTGTTACATCATTTGATAACAGTATACTAGTTAATACATTCCCATTTACGAAAGAGCAAAAAGCAAACTTCCAATATCATTATCGAGATGCATTAGACCGTGGGGGGAAATTACATCCTGATCTAATTATGAATAGCCATTGGTGGCCGCATAAGCGTTTACCGGAAGGTTTACAACATGGGATTGCAGAAGCGATTATCCATACGTGTGAAAGTGAAATGTGCAAACCAATTGCGAAAGAGACAAAACAAGATGTAGCGCTATATGTTTTCGCGCAACTTTCTCAAATACCACCGAATATTTTAGAACAGCTTGAGAAATTTGATTATTCACAAGATGTGCCGAAAATTGTTATATTTAATAATGAGAAGAGTGGAGAGTTAACTCGTTCTGATGCTGTTTTATTACTATTTTTAAATCAAATTGGAGTAGATGTATTCCATTTCAATCCAACGGGAAGAAACGATATTGAACCGTATATTGAAGCGGGGGCATTTGATTCCCATTGGCTTGAAGAGGTTAATTTCGATCTTGAGTTTCATAGTTCATCAGCCTATAAAAATTTATCACAAACAATAAAAGGACTATTTCGTCCATTTTTATAAGGAAAGGGAGAATACCATATGAATAACCCAGTCGTACTAGATCCGAAAACAGAATTAAATGAGCAAACAGCACAAGATGTTCGCTTGCAACTTAGACAAGATGCGGATGTACAACGTATTTATAATGCGGTAGATATTAAAGATCAATTAGAATTAATTGAACTTGGAAAAGAACCTTCTATGGAAATTTCACGTTTTGCTGATCAAATTTTACATACAATGTCATTATCAAAGATAGAAGATTCTGGTGAATTATTAAAACAGCTTGGTAAAATTATGGACAGATTTGATAGCAAAGACTTTGCGGAAGAGAAAAGTGGTTTCTTCTCACGTATGTTCAAAAAAGCGGATAAAATGATTGAACAAATCTTTAGCAAGTATCAAACGATGGGCCGTGAAATTGATAAAGTGTATGTGGAAATTACGAAGTACCAAGATGAGATGAAAAAATCAATTGGTACGTTAGATGGCTTGTATGAGCAAAACTTAAAATATTATTTAGACTTAGAGAAGTACGTAGTAGCAGGAGAAATGCTATTAGAGCGTTTAAATACAGAATTAGTTCCGATGTATGAAGAGCGTGTGCGTAATAATGATCAATTAGCAGGTATTGAATTAGAGTCGCTTAAAAACTCGGTTGAAATTTTAGAGCAACGTATTGATGATTTAGAAAAAGCGCGTATGGTTGCACTACTTACAGCACCACAAATTCGTATGATTCAACGTGGTAATAATAAATTAATTGGTAAAATTAATACAGCATTTATTACAACGATTCCGATCTTTAAAAATGGTATCATTCAAGCGGTAAATGCGAAGCGTCAAAAGCTTGTTGCAGATTCTATGGCTGAACTGGATCGCCGTACAAATGAATTACTTAAGAAAAATGCACAAAATATCGCAACGCAAAGTGTAGAAGTAGCGAGATTATCAGGTTCTTCTAGTATTAAGATGGAAACACTTGAGGAAACTTGGAACATTATTTCAAGAGGTATGCAAGAAACACAACAAATTGAAGAACAAAACAAACGTGAGCGTGAAGAAAGCCGCAAGCGTATGGCTACATTAACTGAAAACATTAAAAAAGAATTACAAGGATAAAGTGAAACTTTAATCAGTGGGGTTTTGTTCATCCCCACCGATTATTAGCCTTCACCAATTGGACATTTATGGGCAGTTAATCTACCACCTAACTTCTTTGCTCAAACTGAATTTTGAGGTGGGAGTTTTACTGCACGGAAAATAGTAGGGTAAATGAAAAGGCAATGAGGAATAGTCCTCATTGCCTTTTAGTTTCTCTTCACTAATTTAATAATCTCATTCACAATAAGTGGAATGATACTTAATAAGAGAACAAATCCCCAATCTCGCATCGTTAATGCATGTACACCGAATATATTTGCAAGGGGCGGGATGGAGATGATACAAACTTGCATAAGAACACCGATAAGAAGGGAGAAGACTAAATATTTATTGGTAAAGATCCCAATTGAAAAAATTGATTTCGTTCTTGAACGCAAGTTAAATGAATGAACAAGCTGAGAAAAACTAAGAACGACAAATGCCATCGTTTGAGCGTGTAATAGAGCATCGTCATCAATTCGTTCTGGGAAAAGAGGGAATAAATTTGTATCTCCAGTATAGAATTTTGCTCCGGCGATAAAAGCTATTAGCGTTAACAGCCCAATGATAACCCCATTGAAAATCAGAAAAGGAATGCTACCACTAAATAAACTTTCTTTCGCATGTCGTGGTTTTTCCTTCATCACATCTGGATCTTCAGGATCAACCCCAAGTGATAATGCAGGAAGTGTATCTGTAATTAAATTCACCCACAAAATGTGAATAGGTCGTAGAGGTGTTGCCCAGCCAAGTAAAATGGCTAAAAATAAAGCGATAATTTCTCCGAAGTTACAAGAGAGTAGGAAGAGGATTGATTTTTTTATGTTACGATAAATATTTCTACCTTCCTCAACAGCCTTCACAATAGATGAGAAATTATCATCTGTTAACACGACATCTGCTGCCCCTTTTGCAACGTCTGTTCCTGTAATGCCCATCGCTACGCCAACATCAGCTTGCTTTAAAGATGGTGCATCATTGACACCATCACCAGTCATAGAAACGATATTTCCTTTCGCGCGTAATGCCTTTACAATTTTCACTTTATGCTCTGGAGAGACTCTAGCGAATACATTTAAATGATTAATTTTGCTAGCTAGTTCTGTATCAGAAATGTTATCTAATTCAGTTCCAATCATAATTTCCGATATTTCTTCAGCAATGCCAAGTTCTTTGGCAATTGCAAAGGCGGTATCTTTATGGTCACCGGTAATCATAACTGTGCGAATACCGGCTTTTTTACATTCTTTAATTGAATCTTTCACTTCAGTTCGTGGTGGATCAATCATACCGACAAGACCAATAAAGATAAGATTTTCTTCAAGATGATTTATATCCATATCGTTTGAATTGTATTGTTTAAATGCGAATGAAAGTACTCTTAAAGCTTCTTGAGACATTGCTCCGGCAGCTTCTAATATTTGATTTTTATCAGAATCAGTTAAAATCTCGATTTTGCCGTTTTTAAAAATATGGGTACATCGAGGTAAGAGCTTATCGATAGCGCCTTTCGTCATGCTATAGTAGCTTTCATCGTATGTATGCACGGTTGACATCATTTTACGATCTGAATCGAAAGGTACTTCGTTAACACGTTCATGTATTTTTTCTAAATAATCTTTTTGCATGTTAAAAGTGGTTCCAGCAACGAGAAGTGCAATTTCAGTCGGGTCTCCCGTTTGTGATTCGTTATTATAAGACGCATCATTACATAGCACCATATTTTCTAACAATAGACGTTGCGCATCATTATTTACATTTAAACTTTCTAAGCGATCGTATGTGTTATCACTATAAAAGTGAGTAACGGTCATTTTATTTTGCGTTAACGTACCTGTTTTATCTGAACAAATAATTGTGACAGAACCGAGGGCTTCAACAGCTGGTAGTTTGCGAATGATAACGTTTTGTTTAATCATACGTTGCACACCAATTGCAAGAACGATGGAAACGATAGCTGGCAAGCCTTCTGGAATAGCTGCAACGGCTAAACTAATAGCAGTCATAAACATTTCTAACGTATCCCGGCCTTGTAAAAAACCGATGAGGAACATAATGATACAAATAGCTACAGCGACAAAGCCTAAATACTTTCCGACTTGTGCTAAGCTTTTTTGAAGTGGTGTCATATCATCGTCTGCTTCATGTAAAAGGGTAGCAATCTTACCAATTTGTGAGTTCATTCCAGTTTCAACAGCAACACCGACGCCTCTTCCGTATGTTACAAGAGTAGACATAAAGGCCATGTTTTTTTGATCGCCGAGTGGTACTTGTTCATCACTTTGCATGGAAGGGTGGTAGATTGCATCTTTATCAACAGGGACAGATTCACCAGTTAGAGCAGATTCTTCAACTTTTAAATTTGCGGTTTCAATAAGGCGTAAATCGCATGGGATATATCGTCCGGCGTCGAGCATAACGATATCACCTGGAACGACGTGCTCAGATGGAATTTCTTTTAGTTCACCATGTCTCTTGACGATGGCTTTAGGTGTTGCCATCTTTTTTAGTGCCTCTAAAGCTTGTTCTGCTTTAGATTCTTGGACAACACCGATAACAGCATTTAAAACTACAACAAGCGCGATAATACTGGCATCCGCCCATTCACCTACAAAGGCAGAAATAAGGGCAGCAATAATAAGGACATATACGAGGACGTCATTAATTTGGGCGAAAATACGCTGCCATAAAGTGCGTTTTTGTTTTGTAGCTAATTCATTAGAACCGTATTGCTTTAAACGTTCACTTACAATTTCATCTGTTAAACCGTGTTGTTCGTTTGTTTCTAGGTCAATTAATGTTTGATCTTTCGTCTTACTGTACCAATTGCTCATAAGTAAGCACCTCCAGTAAAAACAGTTAGCAATGGTAGTGTTGCTATTATTTGTGAGTAGTATGTATGGAGAAAAATCTAAGGTGAGGTTCTACTTCTATTGTACAATATTTTACAGTTGGTTGAGGGAAAGAGAAGAGTTGTCATGAATTTGTTGGAAATAAAAAAGAGCCTCATATAAGAGAGGCTTTTTTACTTTTTAATTAATGTACCTAATTCTTCTGTAATAGCTTGCATTTCACTAATGCTGAATGTTTCACGTTTCATAACATGATCATAAATGTCACGTAAATCTTCGTACATTTCTTCGTTAAAACTAGCAGCTCTCATCGCTCCAGCATTAACCATACGTAATTTTTCTTTAATAGCTTCGACCATATATTCAACGTTTTCTTCTGACTTTACGGATAAATCCACCGAAGTGTCCCCCTTTAAAATAACATAAGGCTATCTTAACATTTTTTATCATTTTCGTTAATGAATCTTTTCAATCCCATTAAATTAGTAGGGATTTCCTTTATATTTAATAATTGGTTGTTTATACTATAAGTATATATAAAGAAATGCACCAAGAAGGGAAGAAACAAAAGTATGGTTCAAGTATTGTTTGTTTGTCTTGGGAACATTTGCCGTTCTCCGATGGCAGAAGCGATTTTTCGAAATCTTGTCGTAAAAGAGGGACTTGAAGAGAAAATTGTCATTGATTCTGCAGGAACTGGAGATTGGCATGTTGGCCATCCGCCACATAAAGGAACACAAAAAATTTTAAAAGAAAATGCAGTCACTTTTGAAGGAATTAAAGCAAGGCAAGTAGAAAAAGAAGACTTAACAAAGTTTGATTATATTATTGCCATGGACAACAAGAATATAGCAGATTTAAAAAGTTTAGGTAAAACTGGAGGCTATATTGGTAGGCTGTCCGACTTTGTTCCAGACGGTGGCTGGACAGACGTTCCTGACCCTTACTATACAGGGAATTTCCAAGAAGTATATGACCTTGTAACAGAAGGGTGTGCAAAGCTATTAGCTTTCATTCGAAATGAACAAGGAATATGAGGAAGCTTAGAAAGAAATACTTTCTAACATAAGAAATGAAAGGGTGAAGGAATATGGCAAAGAAAAATAATATTGCTCGAAACATTGCGATTGGTGTAGCGGCAGGTGTAGCTGTATCCATGTTAAAGAAAGAAAACCGTGAAAAAGTAAAAAATACAGCAGAAAAAGCAAAAACAAAGATGATTGAAATTGGTGAAAATGCAAAGATCAAAGAAAAAGTGCAAACTGTTACAGATAAAGGACGCGAACTTGCTGATTTCAATGTGGTAAAAGCGAAAGTAGCAGAAATTAAAAAATTAACGCCATCTGTTGTAGAGACGTTAAAAGAAACGAAAGAAATTTTTAGTAAGAAAAAAGTTGAACCGGAAGAAAAGCCAGAAACGATTGAAATTCAAGCTGTATCTCCAAAGGTAGATGAGCTGAAAGCAGAAGAAGAGCCAGTAGTTGCTGAAGATGGTGGTATGAAAGAAGCGCGTGAATTATTTATGAAAGACTCAAATGCAGTGGAAAAAAAAACTGAAGCGTACATTGAGTTAAAGCAAGATAAAGAAGAGAAGAAAAGCGTTTAAACATATATGAGAAAAATTTTAGAAAAGGTGAGAAGAAATCGTACTTATTCGTTTGGTAAAGATTTATATGACCGGACGATGCGCGATGATGTAGCGGGCTTGGCAGCACAGCTCGCTTATTTCTTCTTGCTTGCAATTTTTCCTGGGCTCGTTTTCTTAATTACGCTTCTTGGATTTATTCCCATTCAAACAGAGGATGTGCTTAGTTTATTAGAGGTTTATGTACCAGATGATGCAATGAACTTAATTGAGGTAAATGTAGATAAAGTTGTAAACCAGCAAAATGGTGGTTTATTATCATTTGGTTTATTATCCATGTTATGGTTTGCCTCAAATGGTGTTAATGCGGTTATGAATGCTTTTAACCGCGCTTATGACGTGAAGGAAACACGTTCTTTTATTACAACAAGAGCGTTATCAATTGTGTTTACATTAGCTATTATTTTTATGATTGTCTTTGCATTAATTGTTCCGGTATTCGGACAAGTTATTGGAGCAGCAGTGTTTAAAGCACTCGGTTTATCAGATAGTTTTTCTTTCGTGTGGAGCATTACACGATTAGTAGCGAGTTTCTTCGTGCTATTTGCTTTGTTTAGTTTCTTATATACATTTGCCCCAGATCGAAAGTTAAAAAGAAGAGAAGTTATTTCAGGGGCGTTATTTGCTACTGTAGGATGGATTGTGGTATCGTACTCATTTGCTTATTATGTAGATAAGTTTGCGAATTACGCCAATACATATGGTGGTCTCGGTGGTATCATTATTTTAATGTTATGGTTTTACTTAACTGGATGGGTAATTTTACTTGGCGGTGAAATTAATGGTTTACTCCACCATTATAGAACCGGTGACAATAATTCCCGTAATGAATAATGAGCTCTTGTTCCATAATAAAAAGGAACAGGGGGGATATTTCATGAGTAATAATAAAAAGAACCATAATAATAAAAGTAATAATAAACAAAAGAGCAGTTCGCATCCAAAGCATAAAACGAGTAGCAGTGCGAACGGTCATAATAGCTATCATTAAAAAAAACGGGTCCTCTATGAGGGACCCGTTTTATTTGCTGCCTTTTAATAATCGTAAGCCATTCAAAATGACAAGAATCGTACTTCCTTCATGGCCAATAACACCGAATGGAAGAGCTAAAAATTGCAAGAAGTTTGAACAAATTAGCATGGCAATAACGGCTAGCGAAAAGATTACGTTTTGCTTCACAATACGGTTCATTCGTTTTGATAAACGAATTGCTTGGGAAAGACGAGATAGTTCGTTCTTCATCAGTACAACATCCGCAGTTTCTAAAGCTACATCTGTTCCTTCTCCCATTGCGACACCAATGCTAGCAGTAGCTAGTGCAGGTGCATCATTTATACCGTCTCCGACCATTGCTACTGTACCGTATTTTTCTTTTAACTTTTTAATCGTTTCAACTTTTGTTTCTGGTAAACATGATGCGTAATATTCCTTTATATTACTTTCAGAGGCAATTGCTTTTGCCGTTTCTTCATTATCTCCAGTAATCATAATTGCTTCGACACCAATGCTTTGTAATTCACGAATAGCAGCTATTGTTTCTTGGCGAAGCGTATCTTTTAAAGCGATAAGTCCAAGAATGCCTCCCTCATCACTAATATAAACGACAGTTTTACCTTCCTTTTCAAGTGAGGCAGAAATACCATTATGAAATGTTTTTGTTTCTTCACCGATAAAATCAGCTTTACCTATTTTATAAGCGTTGTTTTCGAATATTCCTTTTAGCCCAAAACCAGTTACATCTTCAACCTTTTCAGGTTTTTTTAATGTAATGTCGTACGCATGTTGTGCATATTTAACAATAGATGCAGCCAAAGGATGTGTAGAGTGACTTTCAATGGATGCTGTAATAGAAAGTACTTCTTTTTCTGTCATATTTTCTCGAACATATACATCTGTTACGGTAGGTTTTCCTTCTGTTAATGTTCCTGTTTTATCAAAGGCGATTGCTTTTACTGAAGCGAGGCGTTCTAAATGTATGCCACCTTTAAAGAGAATTCCATTTCTTGCTCCGTTAGAAATTGCAGATAACGTTGCTGGTGTAATGGCAGCAACGAGTGCACAAGGAGATGCGACTACAAGTAAGATCATAGCGCGATAAAACGTTTCATTCCAGCTCCAGTCAAGTAAGAAATGAGGAACGAACATCATAAGCGCAACAACGAGTAGTACACCTTTTACGTATGTTCCTTCAAACTTTTCGATGAATAGTTGTGATGGTGATTTTTCACTTTGTGCACTTTGGACGAGACGGATAATTTTTTGGAATAATGTTTGATCGCTTGGCTTCGTAATTTTAACTTCGATAGCACCACGTAAATTTACAGTACCTGCAAATACTTCATCGCCATGTCTTTTCTCATTTGGAATAGGTTCTCCCGTGATTGCTGCTTCATCAATATTTGTTTCACCGTTATGAATCGTACCGTCAGCGGGAACACGTTCACCTGGTTTAATTAAAATAATGTCGTTAATTTGTAACTCTCCAACAGGAACACGTTCCTCCGTTCCGTTGGAAATGCGTAATGCTTCTTCGGGTTGTAAGTCAAGAAGAGCGGAAATTTCTTTTTGGCTCTTACTTAATGTATAAGATTCCATAGCACCGCTGAGCGCAAAGATAAAGATTAAGATAGCCCCTTCTGCCCAGTAGCCAATAATTGCAGCACCAATAGCTGCAAAGAGCATTAGCATTTCAACATTTAGCTCTTTTTCTTCAATCGTATCTTCAATGCCTTCTTTCGCTTTTGCATATCCACCAACTATATAAGCAAGGATATAGCAAGTAATACCTACATTCATTACATCGTTCTTTGTGAATAACCAGCCAACTAAAATAAAAATACCAGATGCTACTGCAAATACAAGTTCATAATGTTTTTTTAATGTGTCCCATAAAGAGGGATGAGAAATTGTTTCTTTTGACTGTAACGTTTTTACTTCTGAGTTCATTACTACCCGCTCCTTCCGCATTCTTATTGAGAAAAATAATCAAAATCGAAACCCCTATAAAACGACGAAAGCTGCCATCCATAATGGATAGCAGCATTTCTGTTGAATCTGTTTTTAATAGTTCTTATGTTGTAATTATTCTATAGTATATCATATGTTTTTATGAGATGGTACGGTTTTGTTTCAAGTATAAACGGAAAACTTGTGTTTTCGCAACTCCTCTGGTATATATGAATATTGTTCATAAAAAGATCGGAAAGGAAGACAACAAGTGAAGACAGAGAAAATTTTTACCCATCCGATTGGCGTATTTATTGCTGCAATAGTAGCAACTTTTTTATGGGGAAGCGCATTTCCTTTTATTAAATTAAGTTATGTTGAACTTGGAATTCAACCACAAGAAGTTGGAGAGCAAATATTATTTGCCGGTTATCGTTTCTTTTTATCTGGAGTCATGCTCTTATTATTCTTTAAAGTGTTAGGAAAAGATATGAGCTTCAAAAAAGGAACAGGGAAACAGTTAATACAAATTGGTTTATTCCAAACGTTTCTTCAATATATCTGTTTTTACATTGGAATGAGTTATAGTTCAGGAATTGAAGGAGCTATCATTTCAGGAACATCATCATTCTTTCAAATTTTACTCGCCCATTTTTTATATAAAGATGATGCTCTCAATATGAGAAAATTAATTGGGGTATCTATTGGTTTTTGTGGCGTCATTTTAGTAAATGTGCCGAGTGATGGTAGCTTATCATTTCATTTTGGGATCGGAAGCTTATTACTTCTTAGTGCAGCAATGCTGTATTCATATGGAAACATATTAGCAAAAGAAGGTAGTAAAACATTAGATGTTGGCTATATGACAGCATACCAAATGATTTTTGGTTCTATAGGATTATTATGTATAGGGGCTTTACAAGTTGGAGTCATGCCATTTACATTTAGTCTACATGCACTACTTATGCTAATTTATTTATCTTTCTTATCTGCAGCTGGTTTTTGCATTTGGAATACAATTATGAAGTATAACAAGGTTGGAAAAGTATCTATGTATATGTTCTTTATACCCGTATTTGGTGTGTTATTATCGAGCATGATTTTAGGTGAAGCAATTCATTCATTTGTGCTACTCGGTTTAGCATGTGTAGCCGCGGGAATCATTGTGGTAAATAGGACACCAGCTAAGCAAAAAATGGAGCAAGAAAAACAAGTAGCATAGAGAGCAGAAAAGCGATTACAATGGAAGAACAGTACTGTTCTTCTTTTTTCATAGAAAAAGGATAATAGACTAAGTGTAACGAAAAAAGATACAAAAAGCATTTATTGAGGAGAAAATATTATGAATCTACTTTACGTGGTGTTAATTGGGCAAATATTTCTTTTTTTTATTGGTGCAATTTATGCAATGGGGCAGACAAAAAGAACGAAAGATAATATGCCGTTACCTTTAGCAATTCGTCTTATTCTTAGTTTTTCTTTAACAGGTAGTGCAATTTGCATATGGTTACAAGATCCATCTGTAGAGTATAGTACGTGGGTTGCACTTGGTATGACTTTATCGACTGTGGGAGATTTGTTTATGGCTGGGCTGATTCCAATTGGTCATCGATTAATTGGAGGGATGGTTACTTTCGCTCTTGCTCATTGTTTTTATGTAAAAGCATTTTTGCAAACAGGAATTTCATGGAATGGTTTTTGGATTGGCTTACTCGTATATGGGCTCTTTCTAATTGTAGGATGGTTCTTCTTTATCCGAAATGATAAACAGGATAAGTTGTTTACGATAGGAGCTCTAATTTACGGATTGTGGGTTGGAGGAATGGCTTGCTTTGCATTCGCCTTATATTATGAAAATACAGGGATATGGTGGATACCAGCGTTTGGTGGCTTACTGTTTGTAATTTCTGATTTCATTATTGGCGTGACAGATATCGGAGGGCGTAAATTGAAGTATGAGCCACTTTGGATTTGGCTTACATATGTAGCTGCTCAAATGTGTATTGTATATGTGGGATTATAAAAAGATACTCTCAAAAATAGTGGATAGACTATTTTGAGAGTATCTTTTTTGCTTGTTAATTTGATCAGTATTTTTATTGTAAAATTTCTAATATTATAATTTTACAATTCAGAATTTTGTAGAAAATCACCGGTCGTATTATTTATAATAAAAGTAAAAAGATGATGAGTTGGTGAAATGATGCAAAAGAAAAAACGTTGGCGTGAATTCTTTGGAACTATTGCAATTGCATGTTTATTGGTGTTTTTGGCGAAAATTTTTGTGTTTTTTCCGACGACTGTAAAAGGAGCATCTATGAGGCCAACGTTGCAAGATGGAGATAGGGTGATTGTTAATAAGTTAGCAAAACAATTTGAAAGCTATGGGAGAGAAGATATTATTGTTGTGAAAACAGATAATTTTTATGTCAAAAGAGTGATTGGATTGCCTGGAGATATAATTGAGATGAGAAATGATCAATTATATGTAAATTCTGAAATGAAAGATGAAGAGTATTTGGATAGTAATAAAAAACAAGCAGAAAAAAAACTTATGAATTTAACAGAGGACTTTGGACCGATTACAGTTCCTAAAAATAAGATTTTTGTTATGGGAGATAATCGCTTAATAAGTAAAGATAGTAGAAATGGTTTAGGTTTTATTGATAGAGAAGATGTGTTAGGAAAGTTAGCAGGCATTTATTATCCGTTTGAACATATGAAAATAATAAAGTAAAAAAACCAAGCAAATTTTAGTTTGCTTGGTTTTTTTGTTAAACAGTAGGAGATTCGTTTGATACAAAGATATCTTCATGTTTCTTTGTAGTACTTAAAACAAATTTATGTTGTAGTAATTGTAGTTTAAATAACGCCAAAGGATCATGATATGTTTCTGGATTGCTTCTTAGCGTCGCTAATGTTTGCTCGTCTTCCTGTATCTCAAGTTGAGCTGCATCTACATTTTGTTTCAATATATTAAGTGGATCTTTGAAGAACATCATGATATCACGTTCTAATGCACCTTCAAATACTTCAAATTGAAGGAAGAATTGTTTGGAAATTGTGTGAGCAATTTCTGTATAGTCTTCTGTTTCAATATATTGTTTATATTTGTTGGCGAGCATAGATTGGTTTTTTTGCATATTACCAAATAATTTTCCGGCACTTTTTAAGAAAAACTGTGTCGGTGTAAAGCGTAATAAAATATTGATGTTCGTTACTGTAATTCGATTTGTCATTCGTGCAACATCTCGATTCCAATCATCTAATAATTTGAAATCGCAAGGAAGTTTCATACGTTCTTCTTTATATAATTTATTAAACGTTTCACTCATTTCATCTAAATAAGCTTGAGCTTGAATAAATTCATTATGTGCTGTTTCAATCCATTCTTGAATAGACCCAGTAAATTTAGGAAGAAGTACCTGTTGTACATGCTTTTGAACACGTTCATTCATTGCAGCATTTAATTCTTCATGAACTAGTTTGAAATCACTATCTTCTTGAACAAGATCAGAGCAACTCTGTAATAATTCAGGAATTTGAGAATGTATATCTCGTGTAATTTCTTCTTTCGTTAAAAGATAGGATTCGGTAATAGAGCGAATTTTATCTTTTTCAAGAGCAGTAAGGTTATTAATAAATCCAGTAAGTTTCACTGAGATGTGTTTATTCCAGCGTACGGATTTTACTAATGTATTTTCTAATTCCACACGTTCATTTATGAGATAAGCAATTGTCTTTTGTGTAAACCATATTAGCTTTTCTATACGTTCTTTTTCTATATCGCGTTTTGCAAGATTAGAGAGAATAGATTCTGTTACATCTCCAAGTTGCTGGCTACTCTCTTGCGAAGGAGAGTATGGGAAGAATTGTGCATCTGGAAAATGTACTTTAAGTTTACTAATTAGTTTTTCATTAGTAGTCGTATTATTTGTGTGTAATACGAAGTGAATTTGTAAGTTTGGTACTTGTTCACGTAAATAAATTAATGTATCAATTTCTTTACTATGCAATGGTGAAGAAGAATTTAATACGTAAACAAGACTATCTGCTGCTTGTAAGTATTCAAAGTATGCATTGTTTTTATCCAATTGCTCTTGAATGGATGGTGTAAGAAGAAATGTAAACTTATTTTTTCTTAAAAACCTACTTGGTAGCTTAATTTCTATACATTTTTTCTCAAGTTCTGACTGAGCAGATGTAGCCGTTATTTGATGGAATTCATCAAGGTTAGGGATATTTCGTATATCTAACTCGGTAAATTCTGTTATTTCAGTTTGACTAGCGTCTTTAAATAGAATAGGAGTTGTTAAAGTTTCAGTTAAGATGTTCTCTCCCAATATTGAATTAACAAATGATGTTTTATCATGGTCACTAGTTCCAGCTATTAGTAGTGGTGTGACATTTAAATCACATAGTTCATGGACTAGTAGCGTAAATTGATGACTTAAATCTACATCATTTTTCTCAGCCCATACAGCGATTGTTTCGAATAAATGAGAAACTGTTTCCATATTTACATCTGCTTCAGCTGATGTATTAGAAAGTAAGGATCCAGCACTTTTTACGAGTAATGATTCTAAAGTTGTAGGTGAGACTTCATTCCATGCTAACACTGCTGCAGAGACAACTAGAGAATCTTTTGCTTTCGTTAAACTAAACCAATTTGTTAATAAATTTGGTACAAGTCCGTTTAATTCATGCATAAAATGATTTCCGGTAATTAATGCAAAGTATGTTTCTTGATAGCGAGTAGAAATTTCATTCCAATCGTCATTATTGTCTGTTTCAATATGCAAGAATAAATGATTAATACTTTGAATCCAAGGAAGGTATAAGGATTCATGTTGATAGCTATTCCAAAGAGCAATAACAAGCTCTTTAAATTGAGCTTGATCAACAGCATATAGAGCTTTTAAAGACTCATAGAAATATTCAGGCTTAATATTTTTTGTAAATCCTTTGTTTATGTAATTTATTAACGTATCAAACCAGTGTAAAGATTGTGTTCGAATACCTTCTTGAACAGCTAGTTCGATAGCGTTGTTCCAATCTTCTTGTTTTTCATAGAAAGAACGTGCAATTGCAGTAATATTTGGATAATCCGGTTGGAATGCAACAGCTTCACTAATCGTCTTAAAAGCGAGTCCTAAACGATCTTGTTCGATATAAAGAGAAAGAAGTTGTAAGGAAACCTCCATTGTAAGAGTTGTATCTTCCGTTTGAATAGATTGATAAATTTCTTCTGCCTTTGGTAAGAATCCTAGTTCAAAATAAGCATCTGCAATATTTTTTGTCGCCCAAAGTGCAAGAGCATTATTTACTTTTTCCCATTTAAATATAGCTGCTTCAAAATCTTTATTTTGATAATAAAATTCACCTTGAGCAAATCGAATATTAGAAATGTTGGAGAATTCATTTTTAGATTCATTTATATATGCTTCACCGAGTACTTCCGATGCAGGAGTAGAAGTTTCTTCTGTTAAAAATGTTTTATAGTAAACTTTTTGAATAAATTGATTTTCAATGGTCATGTTCGTTCCCCCCTGTATAATTTAGAAAAATGATGTCGTATGTAAAAGGGTGTATGTTCTTTTAATAGGTAGAAGTTGCATTATATAGACCAAACTATGTTTTTGCTAGATATATCATTTTTCTTGAGAGTTAAACCGTTGCGAAAAGTAACTTTCCTTTATTGTAACAAAAAAACACGCATATGAATTTTTATTTTTTATCGGGTTATTTGCGGGCAGTAAGAATCTAATCTCAAAATTGTTGAATGTAAGTAAGTTATGTGGGAGTCGGGATGTCTATAGAAGCAAGATTGGCATAGGTTAATAATTAGTAGAGGATAAACAAAACTCCCACTGATTAAAGTTTCACTTTATCTCTGTTAAAGGAAAGAATAGAAGTAGAGTTCATTATAAAAACAATGTATAGTGAATATGTATACCATGTTTGCCTTAAAGATAGAAAGGGTACAATGTGGAATAACGATCGTGCATAGGATGTGTCTTCCGAATGGAACAACATATTGGCGAGTTAATCGCGCATTATGGCTATTTTGGAATTGTTATAGCTTTGGCTGGTGGGATTGTCGGATTACCGATACCAGACGAGTTTTTATTGACCTTTGTTGGTTATAATGTTTCAAAAGGAGTTATGTCAGGAACTGCTGCTTTTTTAAGTGGGATGGCTGGTGCGATGTTAGGGATCACGTTAAGCTACATATTAGGTTTAAAACTTGGGCTCCCTGTTTTAAAGAAATATGGGCCGAAAATTAGAATTAAAGAACATCACATTGAAAAAACACATATTTTATTTGAAAAATATGGGCCATTTCTTTTAATGATTGGTTATTTTATACCGGGAGTACGTCATTTAACGGCATATTTTGCTGGAGTATCAAATTTGACATTTTGGCGTTTTTGTTTGTACGCTTATGGTGGTGCGCTTATTTGGATAAGTGTTTTTATTGGGCTTGGCTGGAAGTTAGGCGAGAAGTGGCGCTTCGTTGAGTATAGTTTACATCATTATGGAATATGGATTTTATTAATTTCAGCAGTTGTTACATGTGTTGTATGGTTGTACATAAAGAAAAAGAAAAACCGCTAATAGCGGTTTTTTTTAGCTGAAAGCAATAAATAATACACCAGCTGTAATAAAGACTACACCAACACCGGTCATAAAGTTTAACTTTTCACCGAGGATAATCATAGCGAGAATGATAGAAAATACGACGCTTAATTTATCGACAGGAGCTACTTGTGAAACCTTTCCTGTTTTGAGGGCAAGAAAATAAAATAGCCATGACGAAGCACCTGCAACCCCACTTAATGTGATAAATAGCAGTGCTTTTTTATTTAGCAGTACGTCGCCGATATTTTGAAATTTACCTTGTATGATAATAACGCCTATCATAAATAATGCCATAATAATAGATCGAATTGTTGTTGCAACGTTTGCATCGATTCCGTCTAAACCAAACTTTCCAAAAATAGATACAAGGGCAGCAGCAATTGCTGATAATAGTGCAAATAAGAGCCACGAACTCATAGTAAAATTCCTCCAATCTTACAGTATTATACATGAAAATGATTCTCATGTATAAAGTTGAAGCAATTGAGCTTTATAGGAAGTGCGACTTCAACTTAACTTCTTGCTCCACCTGAATTTTAAGGTGGGAGTTTTACTGCCTGCAAATAGTGGGCTAAATAACGAAATAATCCCCACCTTATATTTTTAATAAGGTGGGGATTATTATACTACTCTGCAATTTCCTCATATAAAAAGTACGTTACATTATAAATATGTTCTACCTCATCGTCTGTCATAAACAGTAATTCGTCACGCTCAATCCCTTTTTTCTTTTCAATAAACTCAATCATGTTTTTGCGTTCTTCTCTCTTCATCAATTTTATTTCTCCTCTCAATCTGTTTTAATACAGTTTATTTAAGTTACTGCTATTATATAACAGAATCTTTAGAAAGTTCCACCTATTTTATTGTTTTTTCAAAAAGAATTTTTCGACAAAACAAGCCCACCTAAGGGGGGGCTTGTTTTATTTTATAGTCGTAAAAACTCAGGCTCCGTCGTACCGGCACCATCAATGTAATAAATTGTGTCGGGATTGATTTTTATCAATACGTAATTAGGGTCTTCAGGACCGAGTAACCAACGTTTTAAGCTATTATTCCAAAACTTATTTTTTAATGTTGAGTCTTCCTCGATTGAAGCTAACCCTTCAACTTCAATATAATCTTCATCTAATTTTTTTCCTTCACGTCCAAGTAGTACATGTACATTTGGATTTTTTTCGATATCTGTTATCTTTTTTGATTTTCGATCTGTTGCAACATATAGTACAAAATCTTCATGGAAAAACATCATAAAGGCGCTATGAGGTTTCTCGTTACGTACTGTAGATAATACACCAGTACGTTGTCCTTGAATAATAGTTGCAATTTTCTCTTTTAAGTGCATATTCTTTACCTCTTTTCCTAATTTATATTTTCTCTGTTTAAACAAGATAATTTAAATATCTTTCATACTGTTTTCTTCAAGTCGATTTTTTAAACGTAATCGTGATGAAATCGGACAAGTTAGGAGAAGAATAATAATAATATTGAGGAGAAATACATACGATGGAAGGATGAAAAGCATGTTTAATAAAATATTTCTTATAGTAGCACTTATAGGTGTACCACTATCTGTACTTGGCAAAACACTTCATTGGCCAGAAACAATTATGTTCGCTGTGTATTGTATCACGATTATCGCATTAGCTGGTTTTATGGGGAGAGCAACAGAGAGTTTAGCAATTGTTTCTGGTCCTAGAATAGGCGGATTATTAAATGCTACTTTCGGTAATGCTGTTGAACTTATCATTTCAATTTTTGCACTTCAAGCAGGGTTAATTGAAGTGGTGTTAGCTTCTTTAACCGGTTCTGTACTTGGAAATTTATTATTGGTAGGAGGGTTATCTTTCTTTGTTGGAGGTCTTAAATACAAAAGACAAAGTTTTAATGTATATGATGCAAGGCATAATTCAGCTTTATTAATATTTGCTGTTGTTGTGGCCTTTGTTATTCCAGAGATTTTTTCAATGAAGATGGACGCTGGCAAGACGTATCAATTAAGTATAGGTGTTTCTATTATTATGATTATCATGTACCTTGCTGCATTACTATTTAAGTTAGTTACGCACCGTGGTGTATATCAACATAAAAGTGACGAAGTAGCGCATGAAGAAGAGCCAGAGTGGTCGAAAGGGAAGGCGCTCCTTATTTTAGCGATAGCAACACTGGCAGTAGCTTATGTGTCAGAGGCACTCGTACATACTTTTGAAACTGTTGCAAAGTCATTTGGCTGGTCAGAGTTATTTATAGGGGTTATTATCGTTGCAATTGTTGGGAATGCAGCGGAACATGCGTCTGCAATTATTATGGCTTATAAAAATAAAGTAAATATTGCAGTCGAAATTGCAATAGGCTCTACATTACAAATCGCCATGTTTGTTGCTCCTGTATTAGTATTGCTATCTATGTTCTTCGCGCAAAGGATGCCTTTAGTATTTACCATACCAGAACTTGTGTCTATGATTACAGCTGTTTTCTTAACGATTGCGATTTCAAATGATGGAGATACAAACTGGTTTGAAGGTGGCACTTTACTAGCGGCGTATGTCATTATGGGAATTGGTTTTTATTTATTATGAAAAATAGGCATAACAATTGCGCTCAGAGAAAACAATAAACGAAGTAGTATATATACCTACATAGGAAGGAGCCAGACAGGTGAAACGAGTATACAGCATATGTCTTTCAACTATGGTCTCGTTTATTTTATTATTTCCTAACATGAGTTTTGCAAAGACAACAGTAGGAACAAAAATGCCTTCATCTGTTTTAAATATTTCTAAAGACAATACATTTCCAAATGATGCGCAAGATTTACCGCGTTTACAGCCGAGTAAGTTTGCTCAAGAATTATTAAAAACAGCAAATATTAAAATTGAAAATCCGGACTTAATTCGAATGTTTAATGAAACGACAATTTCGAATGCGCCGCTTGCGGTAGGGTACCGAGCAAAGATTTATTTAGGGCAATGGGCTTTACATTATGAATCGATTGATACATCGGTTAATTGGGAATATAAACAAGTAAATCGCAATGTTTACGATAATCGTGGAGGAGATCGCCTATATCCACTACGCTATAAGCAAGAAACACAAAAGACGGTTGAAGGCGATTTAACAGCAGATATGAAAGATGCTGCAGATGTGAAGAAAATGATGCTTCTCAAAGCACTTGAAAAAGTACAATTACCCCTTTCGTTTAAAACGACCATTGGTTATGGTACAGGGCATGAGCGTGTGTATAATATTAGTCCGAGTCAACTTGGATATTTATATGCTTATACACCAGCAGTAAATGAAAAAGGAAAAGTAACATTTGGAGAAGTATACCTTGTATTAAAAGGAAATCAAAAAAGGCTTGTTGTAAAAAATATTACTTCTCAAGGAATCGGCGCTGCTATCCCAATTCATGATCATTTGTATTTTAAATTCATTTCTTCTTCTCATTCGCAATAATATAAAAAAACGTCAGCTTATAAGCTGACGTTTTTTTATAATGTAATATTTGCTGTTTTTGATAAGAAATCTTCGGTTGGATAGTAGCTGTTTTTTACAAGAACATTTGGTCCAAGACATTTTACTGCTGGACAGTGACAGCTTAATGATTTTGCTGTTTTTGAAGCGCTCCATTTTTCATACGCTTCTTGTAACGTATTTGTTTGAATGTTACCTAGAAGTGGAACATCACCAAAGTCCGTTACAATAATATTTCCATCAAAAATATTTACATTTAAGCGTGAACGGCCATCTGGATCGTTACGAACAGTTACATTTTTGCTCTCTTGTAATTTTTTAAATGTGGCAATGTCTCGCTCATCATCGCTACAAGCATAGAAAGGTAAAGTTCCAAATAACATCCATACATTTTCATCGCGAATTTCTAGTAAATGCTCAATTGCATCACGAATTTCAGCTTTTGTTAAAATCTCTAGATTACTCGCGAAGTCACTTGGATACATTGGGTGAACCTCATGACGTTTACATCCCATTTCATCAACGATTTGACGATGAATATGTTCAATATGTGGTAGAGTTCGTTTATTTAGCATCGTTTCGGCTGATACGAGTACACCTGCATCTGATAAAGCCTTACTATTTGTAATCATTCTTTCGAATAATTTTGCACGTTGTTCGTAAGTAGGCTTACGCTCCATCATTGCAAATCCGCCTTCAACGAAGTCATCAATTGTTCCCCAGTTATGAGAGATATGCAATACGTCTAAATAAGGAATAATCTGTTCGTAACGTGCTAAATCTATAGTTAAGTTAGAGTTGATTTGAGTGCGAACGCCTCGTTCATGGGCATATTTTAAGAGTGGTGTTACATAGTTGTCGACGGATTTTTTTGAAAGCATAGGTTCTCCGCCAGTAATACTTAAAGAACGTAAATGAGGAATCTCATCTAATCGTTTTAATAAAAGATCCATCGGAAGCGGATTTGGGTCTTTCGGCTGTAACGTGTAACCAACAGCGCAATGCTCACAGCGCATATTGCATAACGTCGTCGTTGTAAATTCAACATTTGTTAATAGTAGTTTGCCGTACTCTTCAAGGTCCATATACGCTTCCCATGGATCGTAAGAAGGAGTAATCGGCTTCATTTTTTGTGATATCGTCATATGAAATACTCCTTTGACTATTGAAATAACAATTTGTCCATTCTCTATAATAGAAGAATATGTGCTTTTTATAAAGTGAAACTTTTTAGCATGAAAAGAGAGAGGGCTTACATTATAGTGGATGACTGTGACAAAATTGATGAAATTTCATGCCCATAGCAATCGTTTTTGCGGTATAATAAAAGCAACTCGAATTAAAAGGAGAGTGCCTTCATGGGAAAAGCAATTCAAGATAAAGATACACAATTAGTATATTTAAAAGAACGTTTAAATATGTTCATTGAAGTAATTGATACAATTGAACCCGAAGAAGTAGAATTAGAAGATGTAGATCGTCTTCTTGCAATGTTAGATGAATTAGAATTAAAATGTGAGCAATTTAAAAAAGACGAATAATATATTAAAAAGGCTACCAATTCCAATTTGGTAGCCTTTTTCTGTTCGGGTAATAGAAGGACGATAGAAAAAGAGGTATAATCAAGTTGTGAAAAATTTCATTTATGCTCTAATAGCGTGAAATAAGTAGCTAAAGAGCATAACAATTGAATTTTCAGCTCATAACGTTTTGGTAGCGTTCACAATTGAGGGGGAAGTAACAATGGAAAAGCTTCAAGAAAGCATGTATCAACTAATTGTTGAAACGTCAACGAACTTACCGAAAGATGTTCGTCGTGCGATTCAACAAGCGAAAGAGCGAGAAAATGCAGGGACTCGTTCTGCGATGGCACTTGGCACAATTACAAATAATATTAAAATGGCTGATGATAACATCTCGCCGATTTGCCAAGATACAGGGATGCCAACGTTTAAAATTTATACACCAGTTGGTGTGAATCAATTAAAGTTGAAGGAAGCTATCTATAATGCGCTTGAGCGGGCGACAAAAGATGGTAAACTTCGTCCCAATTCTGTTGATTCTCTTTTTGGAGATAATAGTGGAAATAATTTAGGACCAGGTACGCCGGTGATTAAGTTTGAACAATGGGAAAAAGATTATATTGATGCACGTTTAATCCTAAAAGGTGGTGGCTGTGAGAATAAAAATATTCAATATAGCTTACCGTGTGAACTAGAAGGACTTGGACGAGCTGGCCGTGATTTAGAAGGGATTCGTAAATGCCTTCTTCATGCAGTATATCAAGCACAAGGGCAAGGATGTAGCGCTGGTGTAATTGGTGTTGGTATCGGGGGAGACCGCACATCAGGTTATGAATTAGCAAAAAATCAATTATTCCGTACATTAGATGATGTCAATCCAGTACCAGAGTTACAACATCTTGAAGAGTACGTATTAGAAAATGCGAACAAGCTTGGCATTGGTACGATGGGATTTGGCGGAGAAACAACTTTACTTGGTTGTAAAATTGGCGTCTATAATCGTTTGCCAGCTAGTTTCTATGTATCTGTTGCGTATAATTGCTGGGCATATCGTCGCCTTGGTGTGAAAATCCATCCTGAAACAGGAGACATTATGGATTGGCTATATCAAGAAGGGGAAGATACACTTCAGCATGAAGTACAAGAAAAAACAGAGCAACGTGAGATTGTATTAGAAGCACCAATTACAGAAGAGCAAATTCGTGAACTTCGCGTTGGTGATGTTGTAACAATTAATGGCATGATGTATACAGGTCGTGACGCAATCCATAAGCATTTAATGGATAATGATTGTCCAGTAGATTTAAATGGACAAATTATTTACCACTGTGGTCCAGTTGTTGTGAAAGATGACAATGACAATTGGCAAATTAAAGCGGCAGGTCCAACGACAAGTATTCGTGAAGAACCGTACCAAGGCGATATTATGAAGAAATTCGGTATTCGCGCTGTCATTGGAAAAGGCGGTATGGGTGCGAAAACATTAGCGGCTTTAGAAGAACATGGCGGTGTATATTTAAACGCAATCGGTGGTGCAGCGCAATATTATGCTGAATGTATTAAAGAAGTGAAAGATGTTGATTTCTTACAATTTGGTATTCCAGAAGCAATGTGGCATTTACGTATCGACGGGTTTAAAGCAGTTGTAACGATGGACTCTCATGGTAATAGCTTACATGCAGATGTTGATAAAACATCACTTGAAAAATTAGCTAGCTTTAAAGAGCCAGTATTTAAGTAAATAAAAAATGCATCTCGAATGATTCGAGATGCATTTTTTTGGTATATATAGAAAAACATGTTCAGCATGAAAGAATGCGTTGCAACAGAAACTACAAGTACGATTATATATGGAAAGGAGACTATTTATGAAATATAAATGGTTATATATCGGTCTCATTTTTTCAATTATGATGGCACTTGTTCCAGTTTCAGCACTGGCTTATACAAATACTCCACATAACTGGGGAATCCCGCGTCCTAAAAATGAAACAGTACCAGATGCAGGAAAGTTATATACAGATTTACTACAAAAAAATGGCGGGTTTTATTTAGGAGATACGAAGAAAAAAGATATTTATTTAACATTTGATAATGGATATGAGAATGGATACACAGGGAAAATATTAGATGTATTAAAAGAGAAAAAAGTACCAGCAACTTTCTTTGTAACGGGGCATTACATTAAAACACAAAAAGATTTATTGTTAAGAATGAAGGATGAAGGACACATTATTGGAAACCATTCTTGGAGTCATCCTGATTTTACAGCGGTAAATGATGAGAAACTTCGTGAAGAATTAACGAGTGTAACGGAAGAAATTAAAAAAGTAACTGGGCAAAAAGAAGTGAAATATGTACGTCCTCCGCGCGGTGTATTTAGTGAAAGAACGTTAGCTCTTACGAAAGAAATGGGCTATTATAATGTATTTTGGTCACTTGCATTTTTGGATTGGAAAGTGGATCAGCAAAGAGGATGGCAATATGCGCATAATAATGTTATGACGATGATTCATCCAGGATCTATTTTATTACTTCATGCAATATCAAAAGATAATGCAGAAGCACTTGCAAAAATCATTGATGATTTGCGCGAGAAAGGGTATCATTTTAAAAGTCTAGATGACTTAGTAAAAGGCAATCAACCGTAAGCATGTATGCTTACGGTTTTCTCATGCTATAATGATGTGTAAAAAGGATGGGGAAACGTATGTGGAGCGAGCATGTTACGTTAGAGTATCCGTATCATTTTGAAGAAGTATTAAAACGTTTATCTTTTGATCCTCTTAACGTCATTCAATTAGATGAGAAAGTTATTTATATCCCGCTTTGTATCGACGAGGAACAGGTTGTTGTTCGCTTACAAGGGATTGGTACTGTTCAAAATCCACAGTTTTGGATTTCTAGTCAGACAGGAGATCCAGAGAAAGTCATGAAACGAATGAGAGCCATTTTTCATTGGAATGAACCGTTTCAAGATATACAAAATCATTTTTTAAACACATCATTACGTCCACTATTTGAAACATATGCTCATACTCCAATTATTTTAGAATTTGATTATTTTGCTTGTCTGCTTCGCTGTATCATTCACCAACAAATAAATTTGAAATTTGCTACTGTGTTAACAGAACAATTTGTGAAACGGTATGGAACAGAGAAGAACGGTGTATTCTTTTTCCCCACTCCGGAAATAGTAGCAAATATTTCAATAGAAGAATTGAGAGAGCAGAAGTTTAGTCAGCGAAAGGCTGAATATATAGTAGGATTAGGTCGAAGTATTGTCAGTGGTACATTAAATTTAGCGAGTATAGAAAATGGGACGGAAGAAGACATTTCAGCACAATTGTTGCCAATTAGGGGAATTGGTGCATGGACAGTGCAAAACTTTTTAATGTTTGGGCTTGGACGGAAAAATATGTTCCCGAAAGCGGACATTGGGATTCAGCGTGCAGTGCAAGGTATATTTCAATTAGATGATAAACCTGATGATGCATTTTTAGAAAAATTGAAACAAGAGTGTGAACCATACTGCAGTTATGCAGCGTTATATTTATGGAAAAGTATAGAGTAGAGGTGTAATAATGATACAAAAGCAACATGAGAGTAAGTTGGAAGTTGGTCAAACGTTTCCTGTGACAATTAAACGTCTTGGGATTAACGGAGAAGGCGTTGGTTATTTTAAGAGACAAGTTGTTTTCATTCCAGGGGCATTACCAGGAGAAGAAGTTGTTGCAGAAACAACGAAAATTCAGCGTGGCTTCGCTGAAGCGAAAGTGAAAAAAGTTCGTAAAGCTTCACCGCATCGTGTGAAAGCACCGTGTCCAGTATATGAGGAGTGTGGCGGTTGTCAGCTGCAACATTTAGATTATAAAGAACAATTGAATCAAAAGCGTGATATCGTTGTACAAGCATTTGAGAAGTACATGAAAAACAGTATGGAAGAGAAAATTCGTCCAACGCTTGGCATGGAAAATCCATGGCATTATCGTAATAAGAGTCAATTACAAGTGGGGCGTAAAGACGAAAAGGTTATTACAGGGCTATATAAACAAAACTCACATCAGTTAATTGATATCGCTCACTGTATGATTCAACATAAAGCAACGAATGAAGCGACAAAAGTTGTAAGACGTATTTTAGAAAAATTAAATGTTTCTATTTACAATGAGAAAAAACAAAAAGGTTTAGTACGCACAATTGTAACACGTACTGCAGTTCAAACAGGGGAAGTACAAGTTACACTTATTACAACAAAAGAAGAATTACCAAATAAAGAACAATTTATTGCAGAAGTACAAAAACAGATGCCAGCGGTTAAATCAATTATGCAAAATGTAAACTGGCGTAAAACATCTGTTATTTTTGGCGACAAAACATTTAAATTAGCTGGAAAAGAAGTAATTCAAGAAACACTTGGTGATTTATCATTTGAATTATCAGCACGTGCGTTCTTCCAGTTGAATCCAGAGCAAACCGTTGTTTTGTATAATGAAGCGAAAAAAGCCGCTGCGTTAACAGGCGATGAGAAAATTGTAGATGCGTATTGTGGCGTTGGTACAATCGGTCTTTGGCTTGCAAATGATGCAGCGGAAGTACGTGGTATGGATGTAATTCCAGAAGCGATTGCAGATGCAAGAAAAAATGCGAAGCGTCACGGATTTACAAATACGAAATATGAAGCAGGTAAAGCTGAACAATGGTTACCGAAATGGGTAAAAGAAGGATGGCGTCCAGATGTAATTGTTGTCGACCCACCACGTACAGGTTGCGATGATAAATTACTGGAAACAATTTTAAAAGTGAAGCCGAAACAAGTTGTGTACGTGTCTTGTAATCCTTCTTCATTAGCACGTGATGTACAAGCATTAATGAAGAGCTATGAAGTGGAGTATGTGCAACCAGTTGATATGTTCCCGCATACAGCTCACGTAGAAAATG
The DNA here is from genome assembly GCF_900176455.1 of Bacillus sp. JKS001846. Taxonomy (NCBI): domain Bacteria; kingdom Bacillati; phylum Bacillota; class Bacilli; order Caryophanales; family Bacillaceae; genus Bacillus; species Bacillus sp. JKS001846. The sequence goes on along the minus strand of NZ_FWYG01000001.1, from coordinate 5,270,660 downwards.
TAGTGAAGCTTGTTAGAAAGTAAAGTTTATTAATATTCCCTCATGGTATGAGGGAATATTTTCTATGAAGGAGAATATTATGCATAATTATAAATTAAAGATTCAGTACGATGGTGCACGTTTTAAAGGGTGGCAACGTCTCGGTAATAACGATAATACAATTCAAGGAAAAATCGAAAGTGTCATATCTGAAATGGTCGGAAAAGAAATTGAAATTATTGGTTGTAGTAGAACAGACGCTGGTGTACATGCTTTGAATCAAGTTGCTAACTTTCAAAGTGATGAGAAGTTAGTGGAACATAAAGTGAAAAAATATTTAAATCAATATTTACCTAATGATATTAGCATTACGAATGTGGAAGAAGTACATGATCGTTTCCATGCTCGTTACAATTCTAAAGCAAAAACATATCTGTATAAAATTTGGAATGAAGAGCATACAAATCCATTTATGCGTAAATACAGCATGCATGTGAATAAAAAATTAAATGTGAAAAGCATGAAAGCAGCTGCGAAACATTTAATTGGTTCACATGACTTTACTGCTTTTTCAAATGCGAAATCAAAGAAAAAATCTATGGTTCGAGAAGTATATACACTTGATGTGATGGAAGAGGCAGGGTTTGTACAAATTAGAGTAAGTGGTAACGGCTTCCTTCATAATATGGTAAGAAAAATTGTCGGGGCATTAATTGAAGTTGGATTAGGACAATTAGACGCTGAAGCAATTCCAAACATTTTAGAGGAAAAGCAGCGCAATCAAATTAATTGTCTTGCTGAGGCAAGTGGGTTGTATTTAGAGAATGTTGAGTTTTAATGGCAAATAAAAAAATCGGGCTAAGTAGCTCGATTTTTTTTGTATTACGAAGATTTCTCGTTTTTTATACGTAGCTTCAAATTCCAAAAAGCAGCAAGCATAATAGCTGCAAAGGAGCCACTAATTGTTGCTAATAGCTTTGCATAAGGATAGGCGTTTATATCAATTAGTAACATCATACATACAATGGTAGGGAAGAAGGCTAAGTATTGTAATAACTTTAATTTGTTATCATTACTCATATATATCGCTCCTTTCTAGTATGTTATATGTTTATTGTAGCATATTTTACCAAGTGTTTATTTGTATGTTAAAGCAGATTTATGCTGCATTAACAAGCAATAAAAGTCGAATTGATTAGGGCTAGCAATCCACTCATCCAAGTTTCATTTCATATGTGTAAATGCAGTTTTTTAATTCGATATTGTAAGTTTTGTCTACTTAATCCTAAAAATTTTGCAGCTTGTGAGATATTCCCGTGATACTCTTTTAGAATTTGATTGATGTAGTTTTTTTCCATTTCTTCTATTGTGTGCTTTAACGTTTTAGGCGTATCAGTATCGTTATTAGTTAAGAAAGGTTGCATATTGAATTCTTTTTTTATTCGTTCGCGAAAGCGAGTGGGAAGATGAAACGCTGTAATGATGTTTTCATCTTCAACTAAATTCATTGAACCTTCAATGATATGTTCCAATTCTCTTACGTTTCCAGGCCAATCATATGCATATAAAAACTCTCTTACATGCACATCTACATCTGTTACACTAAGTCCGAATTGAATATTGTATTTTTCGATAAAGTGCTGAACAAGAGCCGGAATATCTTCTTTTCGTTCACGTAAAGGCGGAAGACATAAAGTAACGACGCTTAATCGATAATATAAGTCTTCTCGTAATCGATTGTGTGTAATAGCTTCAAGAGGATCTTCATTAATAGTTGCTATAATACGAACGTCAATTTCTTTTTCTTGTGTGCCTCCGATTCTTCTTATTGTTTTTTCTTGTATAGCTCGCAGTAACTTCGCTTGAAGTGCTGGACTTAATGAATTAATCTCATCTAATAACAAAGTTCCTCCGTTCGCTTCTTCGAATAAGCCTGATTTATCTATTGCTCCTGTAAAGGCACCTCGATTTGTGCCAAATAGTAGGCTTTCCATTAAGGTATCAGGTATAGCGGCACAGTTTTGTGAAATAAAGGGTTTTGTTGAACGCTGACTTTCATTATGGATGCTTTGTGCAAATAGTTCTTTACCAGTGCCTGTTTCTCCTACTAGAAGTATGGAGGAAGATGTACGAATTACTCTTTTTCCTTCTGTAATGATTGATTGAATGGCTTTAGAATCACCAATTATGTGATCAAAGGTAAATTTGGTGCTTTGTTTTCGAGAAGGACCCATTTTTATCGTTTGCTTTAAGTGACTAATTTCTTTTGATATTTCAATAGCGCCTTTAATTTTTCCATTTTCTATTATAGGGAAAGTATCGTTAATCGTTGTAATTTCTTGTCCTTTATTGTTAAAATACGTTTGTTTTATATTTTTGTTTGTTTTTCCTAATTTTAATGCCTCTATAAGAGTACTATTTTTATTTTCTTCAAATGCAAATACTTCTAAAGGACTTTTATATAATACATCTGAGCGTTCCATTGATTCAATTTCCATCATTTTGCGGTTGTAGATAATCGTTTTACTTTCCTCATTAATAATATGAATCCCGATATCGAGCTCATTGAGTAAAGTTTCATATAGCATATTCATTTCAACGATCTGTTTTAAATTAATTTCTTCTGTACGCATAGATTATCTTCTCCTCATTTCACCCTATGAAGACTGACTTTTTATAATTTTATTAAAATTCTTATAAAATCGCAAAATTTTTTTGCTATTTTTCTCTTAAAACTTTTCAAATGATAGAAAAATTTTGCGGTTGTGCACACTTTTTTGTGTGAAACTCTCATTTAATATATGAATCAGAGACTTGGTACGTATTTTGCATAAATAATATTCGAAATCTCTAGAGGGGAGAATATGAATTTTTACAGGATATACAACGTTTTGGTGTCAATTAATAAGAGGGAGGAATTTATAAAGTGAAGACAGTTATAGAAGGTGTGTATAGTCCTTGTTATGGAAAAGTAGAGAAGCTATTTGTTGCGGAAAGTTCATACGTATACGAGTGGGAGAAATTAGCGTTAATTGAAACAATAGATAAACAGAAAGTAGAAATTAAGGTAGGAATCAGTGGGTATATCGAATCATTAGAAGTAGTAGAAGGACAAGCCATTGCTGATAAAAAGTTATTAATAACAGTGAGGGATGATCTTTTAATAACAGGTAGTGATTAATAAGTGCTATGTATTTCGCTCTTTTCAATAATCATTTTTATTATGAATGATTTTAAAAACGCTTACATGAAATGGGTTTCCAAAGGGAAAAGGGGGGATTTATATGATGGATCAAAACCAAGGTTTAAAACGTGAATTGAAAAGCAGGCACATATTTATGATTGCACTTGGAGGAGTTATTGGTACCGGTCTTTTTTTAGGATCTGGGTATACAATTCATGAAGCTGGGCCTGGGGGAGCAATTGTAGCGTATCTTGTTGGAGGGTTTGTTATGTATTTAACGATGCTCTGTCTTGGAGAGTTAGCTGTTGCGATGCCCGACGCAGGATCTTATCAAACGTATGCAACGAAGCACATTTCCCCTGCAGCGGGTTATGTAGTCGGATGGATGTCGTGGTTAAACTGGTCTGCTACGATAGGTATTGAACTGATTGCAGTTAGTATTTTAATGAAACGATGGTTTCCTGATGTACCGTCATGGATTTGGTGTGTAGCGTTTGCGGTGCTTCTCTTTGCTATCAATGCATTATCTTCAAGAAGTTTTGCAGAAGTTGAATTTTGGTTTGCAAGTATTAAAGTAATTACAATCATTGCATTTATTATTTTAGGCGGGGCGGCAATGTTTGGTTTTCTAAATATGAAAGGAAATGAACCAGCACCGATGTTCTCTAGCTTTACTGATTACGGGGGACTGTTTCCGAATGGATTATCAGCCATTTTAATTACGATGATTGCAGTTAATTTTTCTTTCCAAGGAACAGAACTAGTCGGTATTGCAGCAGGTGAGAGTGAAAATCCAGAAAAAACAATCCCAAAGGCAATTAATAATACAGTTTGGCGTATACTCGTGTTCTTTGTATTATCTATTTTCATTCTTGCAGGATTATTCCCATGGCAGCAAGCAGGAGTGATAGAAAGTCCATTCGTAGTTGTATTTGATAAAATTGGTATTCCTTATGCAGCTGATATTATAAACTTCGTTATTATTACAGCGGTACTATCCGTTGCGAATTCAGGATTATATGCAACTTCTCGTATGCTATGGTCTATGTCTAATCAAGGAATGATTAGTCCGATTTTTGGTAAGTTATCTAAAAATGGTGTTCCTATTTATGCATTAATTGTAAGCACGATTGTAGGCTGTCTTTCATTACTATCAGGTATTTATGCGGAAGATACAGTTTATTTATGGCTACTTTCTATTGCCGGATTTGGGGCGATATTAGTTTGGGCATCTATTGCTTTATCTAACTTATTAGCTAGAAGGGCATATGTTAAGCAGGGCGGAGATGTGAAGGACTTGAAATTTAAAACACCGCTATATCCATTCGTACCACTTCTGGCATTAGCATTAAATATAACAGTTATAGTTGCTATGGCTTTTATCCCAGAGCAAAGAATGGCGTTATATTGTGGAATTCCATTTATGATTGTTTGTTTACTGTTTTACCGTGCGACAAGAAATAAGGCACGTAAAGTAGAGCATATTGAAAAGATCAATACAACAAAAGTAGAAAGTTTATAATATTGAGTAATTTGGAGACTGTAAAATTGTAAACAGTCTCTTTTTTTGTGAAAATAAAGCTGGAAACATACTATGTATACAAAGGGGAATTAGCGATGAATCAAGAAGTTTCACAGCTATTAGAACAGATTGATTTACGAGAAGATGAGTTACTAGAGCTTACAAAAACCTTAATTCGTTTTGAAACACCAGCACCGCCGGCGAGAAACACAAATGAGGCGCAAGAATTTGTTGCAGAGTTTTTAAGAAAACGAAATTTTAGTGTTGATAAATGGGATGTATATCCGAATGATCCGAACGTTGTTGGGGTGAAAAAAGGGATAGAAAGTGACACACATAAAAGTCTTATTATTAATGGACATATGGATGTAGCTGAAGTGACAGCAGATGAGGCGTGGGAAATGAATCCGTTTGAGCCATTTATAAAAGATGGTTGGTTAGTTGGACGTGGTGCGGCAGATATGAAAGGGGGACTGGCTGGGGCACTATTTGCTATTCAGCTTTTACAAGAAGCTGGCATTGAATTACCTGGAGATGTAATCTTTCAATCCGTAATTGGGGAAGAAGTTGGAGAAGCTGGCACGCTTCAATGCTGCAGGCGAGGTTATGATGCTGATTTTGCAGTCGTAGTGGATACGAGTGATTTACATATGCAAGGACAGGGCGGCGTAATTACTGGATGGATTACTGTGAAAAGCCCGCAAACGTTTCATGATGCAACACGTAGGCAAATGATCCATGCAGGGGGACGTTTATTCGGAGCGAGCGCGATTGAAAAAATGATGAAAATTGTGCAAAGTTTACAAGAATTAGAGCGCCACTGGGCAGTCATGAAAACATATGAAGGCTATCCATCCGGAACAACAACAATTAATCCAGCTGTTATTGAGGGGGGAAGGCATGCAGCGTTTATTGCGGATGAGTGCCAGTTATGGATAACAGTGCACTTCTATCCGAACGAAACACATGAACAAATAATAAAAGAAATTGAAGAGTATATCGGAAAGGTAGCAGCTGCCGATCCATGGTTAAGTGAAAATCCGCCACAATTTAAGTGGGGCGGAGAATCAATGATTGTAGATCGTGGTGAAATTTTCCCTTCATTAGAAGTAGATAGGGAACATGCAGCTGTAAAAAAACTTAGCTCAGTACACGAGTCTATTTTATCAAAAAATGCAATTTTAGATATGTCTGCAACGGTAACTGATGGCGGTTGGTTTAGTAAGTTTCACATTCCAGCGATTATATATGGACCAGGTACATTAGAAGAAGCACATTCTGTAAATGAGAAAGTTGAAGTTGAACAGTTAATTGAATTTACAAAAGTGATAACAGCATTTATATATGAATGGTGCCACACGAAAAAATAGATTTGTATAGTAAAATCGTACGAGTATGTATACTTGTACGATTTTTTATTGAACTATTTCAGAGTTGAATATAAACAACTGAAATAGTTCTTTATTTTGCTATGTCTTTCGTTTTATTTCAAGTAATTTCTCTTTTGCTAATTCAACGGCGATCGCATCATCTAAATAGCCAATTGGAAAGAGATAGTCGGGAATAATATCTGTCGATAAAATGAAATAAAGTAATGCGCTCCCAAGAACTGCACGTTCTTCTTTTGAAATGGATTCATTGCAAAATTGTTGATACATATCTGTTAATTGTTCAATAAAAGGACCAGCACTATCAATTTGCTCTAATTTGCTTGCGAAACTGTTATGAATACGTTTTTCACCTTCTGTTGTCTGGGCATAGCGTTCGTAATTTTCGAGTTCTTGTTTTACGCGAGTTGTAGTGTAATCGAAATCGAATAAGTTAGAGGATTGCAGCGTTTGCTGAATGGTATCAAGAGATGTGTACATATCTGTTTTTTCTTTATTTATGTGAGGAGAATCAGGGTACATTTCATCAAATAACAATTGGGGTGGAACTTGAAGACATTCTGCAAATTTTTGTAGATGTTTTTGTTTTGGTGGTTGTTTGCCATTAATAATTCTTGAGACTGTTGCAGGATCAATATTTGTAAGTATTCCTAGTTGGCGCATAGATAAGGCGCGTTCTTTTAAAAGTTTTTTTATTAATTTGCCAAGCCGATCATTCGGGTTTTCATTAGCCATAGTGTAGGCACTCCTTTTTTAGTGTTGAAAAAATATTGAGCATTTATTACAAGTATATGAAACAGACAGGCACAGTTGCTCAACATTTTCATAATATGCATTGAAAAGTGAGAAAAAGGGGTGACTATTTATGAGTACGGTAGGCTTATTTTCAATTTTTTTAATCGGGATCGCTTCTAATTTAGATAATGCAGGTGTTGGAATTGCATATGGCATTCGTAAAATTCGTATTTCGTGGTTTAACAATTTTATCATCGCATTCTTTGGATTTTTATTTACTTTACTAGCTGGATTTTTTGGAAACTGGATTGCGTTATTTATTTCAGAGTTTACAGCAAATCTGATTGGAGCAATCGTTTTAGGGATAATCGGTGTGTTTATTTTATGTCAGCCTTTCTTGGGCCAAAAAAATACTGCAGGTTCTAAAGATGATAATGTACTTATGGGAATTTTACGTGATCCGGAAAAAGCAGATTTTGATGGTTCTAAAACAATTAGTTTCTCAGAAGCAATTGTTTTAGGAGTTGCGTTGTCTATTAATAATATTGCAGGTGGATTTGATGCAGGGGTAACAAATTTAAATCTTTGGCTTACAGCGACTATTTCTGGGGTGTTTAGTTTTATTTGTATTAGTGGTTTTGCGTATGTAGGAAAACGATTTTTAGCAGAATACTTAGGGAAATGGGCGACAGTTATCGCAGGAGTGTTATTAATTCTTATTGGGATCGATCAGTTGTTGTAAGGAGAGTAGAAAACAAGGTTCGAGTATTTCCTTGGAAATACAGCAAGAGATTGCATATATCGACGTACTTTTCTCCATACTAATACGGATTTCTTTTAAGAAAGGGGGATTTGTATGGGACGCGGGAAAGCATTTGATCATAAGAAAAAAGGGCATGATCATCAACCACCTAAAGGTGCGTTCATTCATAAAGATGTAAATGAACATACTTTGGAAGAGGAAGAGCTACCAGTAAATATTGAGGCGTATAAAAATAGTTTAAAAAAACATTAAAAGCACCTACATAGGTGCTTTTTTACCGTATATCTTCAATTAATTGTTCGGATTCTTCATACATACTGTACTCACTTAATACTTGAATGCAAAGCCACTTTAATTCTTCAATCGTATGCTCAAGTTCTTCAGGAAGCACATGATAAATGTCTTCAAGTCCCATCCCGAAATGAATAAGTTCAAGTACTTGATCATCGATGTTCCGATCCATTAATAATTCAAGTACTTCTAAATTGAATATGTATCGGTGAGCTTCGTCGAGTGAAACAACTTTTAACTTCAAGCTTTCTACAATACTCAATATAAAAAGAAGGATTGTTTTTTCAAGAACAGGTTGTTTTCCCATTTGAAATATTAGTTTCATCTTTCACACCTCCACATATAGCGCTAGGTTGTACTATATTATTCAGGAGGGGGGAACAAATATGCATGATATAGAGAAACTTTCAGCACTGTTTTTGTAAGAGGATTGATAACTGACAAAAGTGAGGTTTTGGCGAAATAAAAAATCCTGCTAGTATAGCAGGATAACTCGCGATTAAAAAATGCTCCAACCTTCTTGAGCAGAAAGAAGTTCAAGAATTTTAAAACCGGCAATACTATTTCCGTTTGCATCTAAAGCTGGTCCGAAAATACCGATTCCCATGTCTCCTTTTACGCAGCCAAAAATACCACCGGCTACACCACTTTTTGCAGGAATACCAACACGAATTGCAAATTCACCAGATTCGTTATACATACCACATGTGACCATAAATGTTTTGCAAATTTTTGTAATATGTTTAGGGATGATTTGTTTTTTCTTATATGGATCATATCCATCCATTGCAAAAATTAAGCCGATACGTGCTAAATCGATGCAGTTTACTTCAACTGCGCATTGACGAGTATATAAATCCATAAGTTCTTCAATATCACAATCGATAATTCCGTTTTGTTTCATATAATAACAAAGTGAACGGTTTAGGTAAGCTGTCTCTAGTTCTGAATCGGCAACTTTAGAGGAATAATTAATAGTAGGATTATCTGTTATTTCACGTACAAAATGAAGAATACGTTCCATTTTTTCCTCGTTATCTTTTCCTGCTAACATGCTTGTAATAGCTAAAGCTCCTGCATTTATCATTGGATTAAGGGGTTTGGACGGACTTGTCGTTTCTAACTTAATAATAGAATTAAATGGGTCACCCGTTGGTTCCATTCCAACTTTAGAAAATACATATTCTTCACCACGGTCTAAAAGGGCAAGGGCAAGTGTAATTACTTTGGAAATACTTTGAAGAGTAAATAGTGTTTGTGAGTTACCTGCATGGATATATTCTGTTTCTTTATGGAAAATGGCAATCCCTAAATCGTCTGGATTTGCATTTCCTAGTTCGGGGATATAAGTAGCAAGTTTTCCTTTTTTCGTATATGGTTTTACTTGTTCTAACAACTGTTGTAAGTTGTTTGTTTCAATGCACTGCATAGTACCAACGCTCCTATTTTGAATTAACTAAGTTTACTTTTCCCGATATGCTCGGAAATAAATAATAACATGAAAAAGTGGAATGATAAAACGAAAGTTCAATGTGCTATAATAGGTCTTTCGTTTCGAGTATTCTGTATTTTAAAAAGGAGAATTTTCCTTTTATATAACAGTTTGGAAATAGGAGATTTATCCATAAAAAGTTCAGAAATAAAAACTACACATCTATACAACTATATGTTATTATGGTTATGTAATAGAAAGCGTTTTCTAAAGCGTACTTATAATGATAACGATTTCATAAATTTGATTAGGGGGAATTAAAATGTTGCAGTTTTTACAACGTATTGGTAAAGCTTTAATGCTTCCGATCGCAGTACTACCAGCAGCAGGATTATTGCTTCGTTTAGGGCAACCAGATGTATTTGATATTCCTGTTATGGCACAGGCCGGCGCAGCAGTTTTTGATAACTTAGCACTTATTTTTGCAATTGGTATTGCAATCGGTCTTTCAGTGGATGGTAGTGGTGCAGCAGGTCTTGCAGGTGCAATTGGTTATCTTGTTATGAAAAATAGTATTGATGCACTTAGCAAAGGGTATTCAACTGCTGAATTACAAGGTAAATTAGGTAAAGTCCAAGATTTAATAGGTAATAGCGCAAATGTAGATCCATCTAAGCTTGCGGATACAATGACACAAGTATCTAAGGCTGCTGAATTATCGACTAAAGTAGATATGAAAGTCTTAGGTGGTATTATTGTTGGTGTTATAGCAGGACTTCTTTATAATAAATTCCATAAGATTAAACTTCCAGAATGGTTAGGTTTCTTTGCTGGAAAACGTTTCGTTCCAATTGTTACATCAGTTGTGATGCTGATATTAGGAATTCTATTTGCACAAATTTGGCCAACAATTCAAAATGGTATTGATGCATTAGCTCATGGAATTGTTAATTTAGGTGCAATTGGTTCAGGACTATTTGGTTTATTAAACCGTTTATTAATCCCAATTGGTTTACACCACGTAATGAACACATACTTCTGGTTTGTATTTGGGGACTTTACAAATGCAGCAGGTAATGTTGTTAATGGTGATATTGCTCGTTTCCTTGCAGGTGACAAAACAGCAGGTATGTTTATGACTGGTTTCTTCCCAGTTATGATGTTCGGTTTACCAGCAGCATGTTTCGCAATGATTGCAGCTGCTAAACCAGAAAAGCGTAAAGCAGTTACTGGTATGTTAGCTGGTCTAGCATTAACTTCATTCTTAACTGGTATTACAGAGCCTATTGAATTCTCATTCATGTTCTTATCACCAGTATTATATGGTATTCATGCTGTATTAACAGGTCTTTCTTTATTCATTACAACATCGCTTGGCATTCATGATGGTTTCTCATTTAGTGCCGGTGCAATCGATTACGCTTTAAACTTCGGTATTGCAACAAAACCAGTCTTACTAGCAGGTATTGGTTTAATTTACGCAGCAATTTATTTCATAGTATTCTACTTCTTAATTAAGAAGTTCGATTTAAAAACTCCTGGTCGTGAAGATGACGATGAGTTAGTTGAAGATGGTGATGCACCAGTTGCAGGTTCAATTGGTGAAACTTACGTAGCAGCTTTAGGCGGAAAAGAAAACTTAACAGTTATTGATAACTGTGCAACACGTCTACGCTTACAAGTAAAAGATGCTGGTCAAGTAAATGAAGCAGCATTAAAACGTGCTGGTGCAAAAGGTGTTATGAAATTAAGTAATACAAGTGTACAAGTTATCGTAGGTACAAATGTTGAATCTGTTGCCGATGATATGAAAAAACACGTATAAATAATGAGATAAGAGGATGTCCAAAAAGATTGATAACATCAATTTTTTAGAGGATATCCTCTTTTTTTTGTTAATAATTTAACGGGAATCTTACTTTTGTAAATTTTCTTTTTCTTTTTTGTACATATAGGTTGGTAATATGTGCAGTGCGTGATAAAGTAGGGATGATATAGAATGGATTATCCATAATCTACTAAAATAAATCTTTAATAGAGGAATTAAATTATTGGTGAGTAAGGGGAAAAAAGCAATTATGGATCAGGAAAAAAATAATGCGAATGGGAAAGTACGTCGGCCGATTGTATACATCAAAAGAACAATCATTCTCGTCTTACTATTATCACTTGTATATTTCATGTATACAAAAATTGTTGCGCATAATAAGAAAGAAGAAACTTTAAAAGCGGCAGCAGAAATGAAGAAACAAGAAGAGCTAAAAAAGAAAGAAGAAAAAAAGAAACAAGAAGTACAGAAGCAAAAACAAAAAGAGCAGGAAGAACAAGTGAAGCAAGCGCAAGTTGCGGAACAGCCTGCTGAAGGACCACCTCAAGAAATTAATGAAAACGCTCAATTGGACCAGTATTTAAAAAACGCAGGCTTTAGCGGGACAGCTGTTATTGTGAAGAATGGAAAAGTTCTTTTGAATAAAGGATACGGTATGGCAAATAAAGAGCAGCAAGTACCGAATAATTCAGAGACGACTTTTTATATTGGTTCTATTTCAAAGGCGTTTGTAGCAACTGCTATTATGCAGTTGAAAGATCAGAATAAATTACAAGTAGAAGATACTGTTGCAAAGTATATTCCAAATTTCCCACAAGGTAATAGTATTCAGCTAAAACATCTATTAACACATACATCAGGGATTCCCGAATATGAGCAGGGAAAAGAAGATATTTCTCATGAAGAACTGATAAAGCGGATAGGAAATCAAAAGCGTATTGGTGGTCCAGGAGAGAAATGGAAGTATTCCGATTCGAACTACTCCATACTTGCATACATTGCCGAGAAGGTAAGTGGACAGTCGCTCGAAGAATATATTAAACAACATATTTTTGCTACTGCGGGTATGAAACATTCTGGTTTTGGCACAGCGTTAGAACAAACAAGATTCCCATCAACGGGTTATAAAATAGTAAATAATAATATGACAACACCTAATATTCCGAGCATGTCACAACTATATGGTTGTGGTGATATATATACGAGTGCACATGATTTATATTTATTTAACGAAGCGTTATACTCTGGAAAGTTAATTTCAAAAGCAAGTTACGATCAAATGTTTACAGCCGTGAAAAAGGATTACGGATTTGGCTGGTACGTAGACCCAGGAAGCTATTCGAATCATGGTGTAATGCCAGGTTGGAATTGTTTAAATGGATTTAGTAAAAACGGTAGTGTGTACGTTGTTTTATTATCTAACATTCAAAACAATATTAAATCATTTGGTAAAGTGAATAACGATATATATACGATGTTAAGAAATATTGAAGTGTAAGAAACTATCCTTTTGGATAGTTTTTTTTATGCCCTGAAACAAATATTTCTTTTAGAAAATGTATGTCTTACCTATCACAAAAATATCTATTTTGTATACATTAAGATGTATGGATGTATTTTTATAATTTAAAAATAATAGGAGGAGAAGTATATGTGTCTGTTCAGTAATTATTGGAAAAAGTTATCAAGATTGTTTAATAGACAATTAGATTATTTTTTAGATAATAAGTTATTGCCTGCTGTGGAAAGACTTTTATTTTCGCAAAACTTCGCGAGGTTTATTCAAAGAAATTCCAAGCAAGCTACAGAAGAATTTATTAAATCAAGTCAATTTCAATCGATTATTTGTAACATTTTAAAAGAATGTAATACATCACCTTTTAAAGAAATTGCAGAGCAGTATTTAGGTAAAAACGTAGAAATTACTGTGACAGTGGGACAGTTAACAGGCGTTATTGTAGCAGTTGGTGATGACTTCTTAACATTGCAAGAAGGAATAGGAACAGAAGTTTTATTACCATTTACAAGTATTATATCAATTAAAGAAGCGTAAGAAAGGAGACTTATATATGTTATTTACTGAAGAATTACGTAACCATGTTGGTGAGTTAGTGCAAGTTGTGACAGCGGCCGAAATTGTTGCAGGTATTCTGTTATCTGTGACAGATGGAGCAGTAAGTGTTCGTACTTCTCCTTCTTATGGACCACCGGAAGATGTAGTTGTACGTATTCCTATTATTTCATATGTTCGCTTGGAAGGGTAAGAGTGATACAAGTATGAGAGTGTCAGTTGTTATTCCAGTGCATAATGAAGCAAGTACTTTATCAAAAGTTTTAGTAGAAGTAAGAAAGCTCGAACCATATGAAATTATCATAGTAGATAATGGATCGACAGATGGTACGAAAGAAATAGCGCTACAGCATAATTGCCGTGTAATTTATTATAGATATTCCCTTGGTAATGATGTGGGACGGGCAATTGGTGCTAGAGAAGCAAAAGGTGAAATTGTTTTATTTTTAGATGGTGATATCGTCATGAAAAGTGAAGAATTATACAATTTTATTAAAGGAATACAGCAAGGACATGAGATTGTTTTAAATAATTTAACATGGTCCGTTTATTTGAAGATGAGACCGCATTATACGACGGTTGGAAAATATATGTTAAATCGTTATTTGAACAAGAAGGAGTTTGTTGTAGGATCTTTAATTGCAATACCACATGCGATAAGTCGTAAAGTGATTGAAAAACTGGGGTGGTGGAATTTAGCAGATCCAGCATTATTTCAAGCGATGGCGATGTCTAGAGGAGTAGATATTTCTGATATGGCTTCAGTTGATGTCATTTACACAAATAAAGTTCGTCCTGTCCATACGGGCGCATCACCTGGCTCTCCTTATCCGAAAGCGACTAGTCGTATTATGGGTGATCATTTGCGTGCTTTACAATACGTAATCGAAACATACGGTAATCGCGGTGGTTTTTCAGAGGACAATAGAGATAGAGCGTTTGTAGGAAAGTATAAACCAGTTTTATTACAAAAGAAAAAAGCGAAATATAGTGCCATTATCCCGGTATCAGAAGAAAAAATAACTATAAGGTCTGTTATACAAGAAGTGAAAGAAGCAGGTGTAGATGAAATTATAGTTGTCGCGAATGGAGCAGATGTTGAGACTGTTAAACAGGCAAAGCTAGAGAATGTTATTGTAGTTGAATTTACGAAGGCGCTTGGACATAATGTAGCACGAGCAATAGGGGCCATGCATGCTACGGCAGATATTTGTTTATTCGTTGATGGTGATTTTGTTATTCCAGCAAAAAAACTCACTCCATTTTTACATGCTGTTGAAGATGGAAATGACGTGGTGTTAAATGATTTACAATGCTTATTAGATATGTTTCATCCAGCAGATCCAATTAGTATGGGAAAATACTTTTTGAATTTGGTAGCGAAAAGACCAGATTTATGGAATAACTCACTAACTGCTGTACCACATGCCATGCATAAGAAGGTAATAGAGAAAATAGGATATGACGCCCTTATCATTCCGCCATTAGCACAAGTGAAAGCTATTTTAGAAGGATTCTCTATTACAACAGTAGAGTTAGTAGATGTTATAAAAACAAATCGAGTACGTCCAGAGCAACACGAATTTGTAAATGGGCGTATTTCAGCGTTTGATCGTATTTTCGGTGATCAACTTGAGGCGGTTACGTATTTATTACAACGTACGGATGAACGTGGTGGCTTTACTGATGGAGATAGAGATAGAGATATCATTCAACAATTGAGAAGGGAAGAAGAGAATACAAATGAATAGTAGTAAAGTAGCTATTATTGGGTTAGGGTATGTTGGCCTTCCTTTAGCGGTACATTTTGCAGAAAGAGGGCATACAGTACTTGGATTAGATAAAGATATTAGAAAAATAGACTCAATTATAAAAGGAGAAAGTTATATTCCAGATGTTTCTTCTAAAGAGTTACAAAGTTTATTGACGAAAAAAAAATTAACAGTAGACACACCGGATCAAGGCATTGCTGATTTTCAAAGTAGTGATTATGTTATTGTCACTGTCCCGACTCCAATTAATGAACAAAGAGAACCAGACTTAAGTGCCCTCATTTCAGCTTCGCATTATATACAACAAAACCTTCAAAAAGGACAAACCTTCATTTTTGAAAGCTCCACATATCCAGGCACACTTGAAGAAGTCATCCTACCTATTATTTCTCAAAATAGTAACAAGGTAGGGGAAGATTTCTATATCGGATATTCCCCTGAGAGAATTGATCCAGCAAATAGTCAATATTCAGTTCAAGCTATTCCAAAAGTTATTAGTGGACAAACAGAAAAGTGTAGACAAAAGGTACAGGATTTATATAGTACCATTTTTGACGAAGTTGTACCTGTTAGCTCTCCGAAAGTAGCAGAGATGTGCAAGCTATTTGAAAATATTCAGCGCTTAGTTAACATTTCTTTAGTAAATGAACTAAACACACTATGTGAAAGTTTAGGTATTGATTTTTATGAGGCCATTGAAGCGGCATCTACAAAACCATTTGGGTTTACTCCATATTGGCCAGGGCCAGGGATAGGGGGACACTGTATTCCAGTAGACCCTTTATATTTTCAATGGAGAATAAAAAAGAATGGGGCAATTAGTCAATTAATTGAGGCAGCACATATAATTAATGAAGAAATGCCAGAGAAAATGGTCCGGAAAGTAAAAAGTGTGGTGCAATCACCTGCAACGGTGTTAATTGTAGGGATTGCGTATAAAAAAGATGTAAATGATTTGAGAGAATCACCAGCGTTACCGATTATTCAATTATTAAGAAATCAAGGATACGAGATAGAATATCATGATCCTTATATTTCTTTCGCGGAAATTGGAGATAAGGTGTATCAATCTGTTTCTTTAGATAAAGAAAAAGTTAAAAAAGCGGATTGTATTTTAATTTTAACGGATCATTCTAATATTGATTGGAAGCTTTTTAAAGGAATGGACCGAGTAATAGATACACGCGGGATTGTAAAGAAGGTGAGTAAATGAGTAAGAAATGTTTAATTACAGGTGGGGCCGGATTTATCGGGTCGCATTTAGCTGAAGAGTTGATGAGAAGAGGTTATGAGGTCACTGTTGTGGATAACTTTTATAAAGGTAAAAATAAGTACCATGAAGAGTTAATGAAAAAAATCCGTGTTATTCCAATAAGTGTGTTAGATAAAAATTCTATTTATGAATTAGTAGATCAGCATGATGTCGTGTTTCATTTAGCAGCAATTTTAGGTGTGAAAACAACAATGGAAAAAAGTATAGAGCTCATAGAAACGAATTTTGATGGGACGAGAAATATTTTACAAGCAGCGTTAAAAGGAAAGAAGAAAGTAGTTTTTGCTTCTACTTCAGAAGTATATGGTAAGGCCAAGCCGCCTTTCTCTGAAGAGGGAGATCGATTATACGGGGCAACTTCTAAAATTCGTTGGAGTTATGCAGTTTGTAAAACGTTGGAAGAGACATTATGTTTAGGATACGCATTAGAAGGTTTACCGGTAACGATTGTTCGATATTTTAATATTTATGGTCCAAGAGCGAAAGATGGTCCGTATGCAGGGGTAATCCCGCGATTTATTAGTGCGGCTTTGCAAGGAGAAGACATTCTCGTATATGGAGATGGAAAGCAGACACGTTGTTTTACGTATGTGAGTGATGCGGTAGAAGCAACAATTCGGGCAATGGATGAGAAGGTAAATGGTGAGATTATTAATATAGGTTCTGAGAATGAACAGAGTATAAAAGAAGTAGCAGAAGTAATTAAAAAATTAACGAATTCTTCTTCGAAGATTGTACAAGTGCCTTTTGAAGAAGTATATCCTCATGGTTTTGAAGAAATTCCAAATAGAAGACCAGATGTAACAAAATTAAAAAAGCTTGTTCAATTTCAGGCGAAAGTAACGTGGGAAAACGGATTGAAGGAAACAATTAAGTGGTTTCGTGAACAAAACAATGGCTAAGTCATTATCTGTTATTATTCCTGCATGTAATGAGGTCGATACGATTTCAGACGTTATTCAATCGGTAAGACCATTAAATCCAGTAGAAATTATTGTAGTAGCAAACGGTTGTAATGATGGAACAGAAGATGTTGCAGATCGTTTAGGGTGTAAAGTAATCAAACATACAGAGCTACTAGGGAACGATGTTGGACGTGCAGTCGGCGCAAAACATGCGATAGGTGATGTATTACTATTTATAGATGGTGATTTTGCTATTCAAACTTCAAAATTAAAATTATTCCTTAATCCGATTTTATACGATCAGGCAGATGTAGTTTTAAATAATTTGGATGCATTATTTTTAAAAAGGCAAAAACCTACTTCTATTACAGTATGGCGCCAAATATTAAATGCAATGTTAGAGCGTGAAGAATTAAAAATTAATTCTTTATTAGATGTACCTCATGCGCTGACGAAAGAAGTCGTTCAAAGCATCGGATATGAATGTTTTGTTAATCCTATTGTGGCTCATTTACGCCTACTTCAAAGTAAATGGAGAATTAGTCGTCATTGCGCCATTGACGTTATTACGCCAAATAAATTTCGTCCATTCCAGCATGCTGCATATGGAACAAATCTTTCCCAATCTGAAAAAAGAATGATAGGTGATCATATAGAAGCAGTAGCGGCACGGATATTAAGCAGTGATGAGCGCGGAGGATATTATGATGGAAATAGGAAAAGGGATAGTGTCTATCATACTTTAAGTTTTGAAGAGTTTTATCAAGGATGGGGCGTCACATCTAATTTGTATAAAGGAAAGCAACTATCTGTTGTTATTCCCGTACAAGATGAAGAGAAAACAATTGGAAACGTTATAGAAGAGCTTCGCAAAATTGAACCCTTCGAAATTATCGTTGTCGTAAATGGTTCGTCAGATAAAACGAAAAAAATTGCAAAAGACAAAGGGGCAACGACAATTGTATATAAAGAAGCACTCGGAAATGATGTAGGGCGCTCACTTGGAACTTATTTTGCCAAAGGAGAAATTGTGTTATTTATAGACGGCGATTTTATTATTCCAGCGAGTGAGCTATATCCTTTTGCAAAAGCTATAGCAGATGGAAAGGACGTCGCATTAAATGATTTAAATCACTATTTAGATTTAAGAGTACCACTTCATCTTGTAACTGCATTTAAGTATGCACTAAATTTAGCTTGTGATAGAAAGGATTTAGGGGTAGGCTCACTTATTGCGGTACCTAATGCATTTAGCCAAAAGTGTTTGAAAGCAATTGGGTATAAATCTTTATTGTCACCTTGTGTAGCACAAGTGAAGGCTCTTCTGTCTGGATTTGAAATTGCATGTGTATATCGTGTTGAGGTTGATAAGATGAACCGTATTCGTCCCAGTGAACATTTCGCAAAAATAGGTCACCCTCCAGCTGTACTTCGAATTATAGGTGATCATATAGAGGGACTAGAGCAAATAATTTCATTAACAGACAATCGTGGCGGATTCTATGATGGCAATAGAAAAAGAGATGTTTTATAGAAGTAACAAAAAAGTGTACAACATGTGTACACTTTTTTGTTCTGTTATAAAAACTATAACAGATTAGGAGATAAGAGTATTACAGCTCTACAATGGGTATTGTTCTTATATTACAAAATAGGACTCGTATATAAGGATACCAAAAAAATACAATTAAGGAAAGGGTTAATTTTAAAGACTTTTAAATGAAGTTAACACTATATATATAGTAGTTTGCTCAATATTTCACAAACATGTCACAACTATTTCGTTCACTTTCGTAAAAAAGTAGTATTCTAAGTGTGTAAGCTGTTATATAAAAAATCTTAGTCCTGTACTAATCAAAAATGGAGGAGATTAGGATGACTCAAGTATTAGAAAATGTTAAAAACGCATGGGAAAACTTTAAAGGTGAAAAATGGAAAGCAGAGATTGATGTTCGCGATTTCATTTTAAATAATGTAAACGTTTTCGAAGGAGACGAATCTTTCTTAGCAGAAGCAACTGAAGCAACGAAACAACTTTGGGATCAAGTAATGGATTTAACAACGAAAGAACGTGAAAACGGTGGCGTTCTTGATATGGATACAAAAATTGTTTCTTCTATTACATCACATGCCCCTGGATACTTAAATAAAGATATTGAAAAAGTAGTCGGTTTCCAAACTGATAAACCATTTAAACGTTCTTTACAACCATATGGTGGTATTCGTATGGCAGAACAAGCTTGTGAATCTTATGGATACGAAATGGATAAAGAACTTAGTCGTATTTTTAGAGATTGGAGAAAAACTCATAACCAAGGTGTATTTGATGCATACACACCAGAAATGAGAAATGCACGTAAATCAGGTGTTATTACGGGTCTTCCAGATGCATACGGACGTGGACGTATTATCGGTGACTATCGCCGAGTAGCGTTATATGGTATTGATCATTTAATTGAAGCGAAAAAAGCTGATTTAAATTTAACTGGCGGTGTAATGAGCGAAGATACAATGCGTTTACGCGAAGAGTTATCTGAGCAAATGCGTGCACTTCAAGAGTTAAAAGAAATGGCCGCTTCTCATGGCTTCGATATTTCTAAGCCAGCAACAAACACGCAAGAAGCATTCCAATGGTTATACTTCGCATACCTTGCAGCGATTAAAGAGCAAAACGGGGCTGCAATGAGTCTTGGGCGTACTTCTACATTCTTAGATATTTACATTGAAAGAGATTTAGCAAATGGTACTTTAACAGAAGAAGAAGTACAAGAAATTGTAGATCACTTCATTATGAAATTACGTCTTGTGAAATTCGCAAGAACACCTGATTATAATGAATTATTCTCTGGTGACCCAACTTGGGTAACTGAATCTATCGGTGGTATGGCATTAGATGGTCGTCCATTAGTAACAAAGAACTCATTCCGTTTCTTGCATACATTAGATAATTTAGGACCAGCTCCAGAACCAAACTTAACTGTTCTTTGGTCTAAACAATTACCAGAGAACTTTAAAAACTACTGTGCGAAAATGTCTATTAAAACATCAGCAATTCAATATGAAAATGATGACATTATGCGCCCTGAATACGGCGATGATTACGGTATTGCATGTTGCGTATCTGCAATGAGAATCGGTAAACAAATGCAGTTCTTCGGAGCTCGTGCAAACTTAGCGAAAGCATTATTATATGCGATTAACGGTGGTAAAGATGAAAAATCTAAAGCACAAGTTGGTCCTGAGTACGCACCAATTACTTCTGAAGTATTAAATTATGAAGAAGTTATGCATAAGTTTGATATGACAATGGAATGGTTGGCGGGTCTATATTTAAACACATTAAATGTTATCCATTACATGCATGATAAATATAGCTATGAACGTATTGAAATGGCACTTCATGATACAAACGTTCTTCGTACAATGGCAACAGGTATTGCTGGTCTATCTGTAGTAGCAGATTCATTAAGTGCAATTAAATACGCAAAAGTAAAACCAATTCGTGATGAAAATGGTATTGCAGTTGACTTCGAGATTGAAGGAGATTTCCCTAAATACGGTAACAATGATGATCGTGTAGATGAGATTGCTGTAAATCTTGTAAAAACATTTATGAATAAACTTCGTAAACATAAAACATACAGAAATTCTGTTCATACAATGTCAATCTTAACAATCACATCTAACGTTGTATACGGTAAGAAAACTGGTAATACTCCAGATGGCCGCCGTACTGGAGAACCATTTGCACCAGGTGCGAACCCAATGCATGGACGTGATACAAAAGGTGCATTAGCTTCATTATTATCTGTGGCTAAATTACCATATGAAGATGCACAAGATGGTATTTCTAATACATTCTCTATTATTCCGAAAGCACTTGGTAAAGAAGATGATGTACAAGTACGTAACTTAGTATCAATGCTTGATGGCTATGCAGTAAAAGAAGGCCACCACTTAAATATTAACGTATTTAACCGTGAAACATTAATGGATGCAATGGAACATCCTGAGAAATATCCACAATTAACAATTCGCGTATCTGGTTACGCTGTAAACTTTATTAAATTAACTCGTGAACAACAAATTGATGTAATTAACCGTACAATGCATGAAAGCATGTAAATGAAAAAAGTGTCCCTTCGCTCTTAATATATAGCGAAGGGAGGCTGTTTCAATAAAGGAGGAAGTAACATGGTAAAAGGAAGAATACATTCTGTAGAGTCTTGTGGTACTGTTGATGGCCCAGGGATTCGTTATGTCATATTTACACAAGGGTGTTTATTACGTTGTCAATATTGTCATAATGCTGATACGTGGGAAATCGGTAAAGGTAAAGAAATAACAGTTGAAGAAGTGATGCAGGATGTGACATGTTACCTTCCATTTATTGAAGCTTCCGGAGGCGGTATAACAGTTAGCGGTGGAGAGCCATTATTACAGCTAGACTTTTTAATTGAGTTGTTTAAAAAGTGTAAAGAGGCTGGTATCCATACAACAATCGACTCTTCTGGTGGTTGTTATTCTGAGGAACCAGAATTCCAAAATAAGCTAGATATTTTAATGGATTATACAGATTTAGTTTTATTGGATCTGAAACATATCGATTCCAAAAAGCATCGTAAATTAACAGGGAAACCAAATGAACATATTTTACAATTTGCTCGTTATTTATCGGATAAGAATAAACCGATTTGGGTACGACACGTATTAGTTCCTGGTGTTACGGATAATGAAGAGGATCTACAAAAACTATCTAGCTTTATTCAAAGTCTGTCTAATGTTCAAAAAGTTGAAGTGTTACCATATCATAAGCTTGGTGTATATAAATGGGAGGCGCTTGGACACAAGTATCCACTCGCAAATGTAGAACCACCTACTGAGAAAAATGTAGAACATGCTAAATATATTTTACAAGCGGTCTAATCCAAATATTGGATTAGGCTTTTTGCTTTCTTTACAATAAAATCTAGAGTATATATTGATAAAAGAGTATACTGAAAATAGAATATCCATAATTTTGTACGGAATAAATGGAGAAATTTACATAATTGTAAAGGGAAATCAAAATAGTAAAAAGAATTAAGAAGTAAAAGAGTGAGTATCATGGAATAGAGAACATTTGTAAGTTATTGCGAAAGCTCTTATAGGAAAGTATAATGTAAAGATATGAGCACAGATAGGATTAAGGGGTCAATCTTATATGCTTTGCATATCCACGACAGGTACATAGCTGAAAGGGAATTATTAGAATCTGTTTATGTAATTTTTAAGGAAAATGTTTTTCCTATTGTCGTATATGCAATATGGAGAAACAAAAAGCTAGGAGTGGATTTGTTTGATAAAAAACCCCAAGGTTTTAATATTAACTGCACATTACGGTAATGGTCATGTGCAAGTAGCAAAAACATTAGAACAAACATTTCGCCAAAAAGGAATTGAAGATGTTATTGTATGCGACTTGTTTGGAGAATCACATCCATTTATAACTGACATTACAAAATATCTATATTTAAAAAGTTATACAATAGGAAAAGAATTATATCGTTTGTTTTATTACGGGGTAGAAAAAATTTATGATAAGAAAATAGCATCTTGGTATGCGAACTTTGGAAGGAAACGTTTGAAAACACTTTTACAGGTGGAGAAACCAGATATTGTAATTAATACATTTCCAATTATCGCTGTACCAGAATTAAAGAAACAAACAGGTATTTCAATTCCTGTCTATAACGTATTAACGGATTTTTGCGTGCACAAAATATGGATTCATCGAGAAGTAGATCGTTATTTTGTTGCAACGGATCATGTGAAAGAATTGATGGTTGATATCGGTGTACCTGCGGAACAAATTGTTGAAACAGGAATTCCAATTCGGAGTAGTTTTGAGTTAAAGGTAAATCCAGAAATCATATATAATAAATATCAGTTATGTAAGAATAAAAAGATTTTACTAATTGTAGCAGGTGCTCATGGGGTATTAGGAAATGTAAAAGAACTATGCCAATCATTTATGTCAGTGCCTAATTTACAAGTAGTTGTCGTTTGTGGGAAAAATGAAGCTTTAAAACAGGATTTATTAAGTTTACAGAAGCAAAATTCCGATGCATTAAAAGTGTTTGGGTATGTTGAAAATATTGATGAATTATTCCGTGTTACTTCTTGTATGATTACGAAGCCAGGCGGAATAACATTAAGTGAAGCAGCAGCGTTGCAAGTACCTGTCATTTTATATAAGCCTGTTCCAGGACAAGAAAATGAAAATGCGATGTACTTTGAAAGAAAGGGAGCAGCAGTTGTCATTCGCGATGATAGTGAGGTTTTTGCAAAAACAGAGGCATTATTACAAGATGATGTGAAGCTTCTTCAAATGAAAGAAGCAATGAAAAGCATCTATCTTCCAGAGCCAGCTGGCCATATTGTAGATGCAATTTTGGCGGAAAATCATGCAGAACCGCGTCATATACCTATTAAATCACCTGCTCTTGCACAATCTTTTACTTAATATGAAACCCTCTTTGTATATGTAAAGAGGGTTCTTTATTATTTTTAAAGGAAATTTAGTGAGTTATCCACAAAAGGATTGCGCTTTCATTAAACAGTAAAGTCGGAATATTAACAACTATATCCACATTGTCCACAATTTTTAGAAAAATATCCACAATTAAAACAGCTGATATATGCTTTAATATAGAAAAATATTAAATGTTTTTGAAAATTACTAACAATTTCATCGGTTTTGTGGATAAAGTTGTCCACAGCAAAAAAGTCCCTTATGTATAAGGGGCTTTTTTGCTTACTTCTATCAGTCGAGAAAATTATGTAATGAAAATGAATAATTAGGGGGGAAACTTCTAATTATTCATTTTCACTTTAAATGCTTTTCGAGCGATATCCTGCTGCACGATCTGCTTTTTGAAATTCGCGTTGATAGAGAACTTCTTGTGTACTAGATAATGTGTTTTTTGCTTTATCACGTTTCTTTTTATCCATTACAAATCACCTCGTGTCTTAAAGTTACTATTTATCGTTTCCAAAGACATGAGGGGATATACGCATATGGAAAATGTTAACGATTGATTATCATTTCAGAAAATTTAGATTACGCTTCTTTTAATTGATGAGCATCTTGGAAGGTTGTATCTCGCATTGTAGCAAGTGTGTATTGATCTTTTGGAATTTCATATAAGTTATACACTTCTTCGTTTGCGTTAATTTCATCATATACGGCTTTTCTTGTTTCGTTTGCTAGATTCACATA
Source organism: Bacillus sp. JKS001846 (assembly GCF_900176455.1). NCBI lineage: Bacteria > Bacillati > Bacillota > Bacilli > Caryophanales > Bacillaceae > Bacillus > Bacillus sp. JKS001846. The sequence continues at coordinate 5,246,256 of NZ_FWYG01000001.1, read as the reverse complement.
TTGCAGTTTTTCTGCAGCTTTAATAGAACGAATATTTATTTTACGAATACGCATGAAAATTGTTTCAATATCTAATTCATAGAAAAGTTCACTAAAAAATGAATCTTTTGCCAATTTGTTATAGCCTTTTCCATGATATGGTTTGCCAAGCCATGTCCCGAGAAATCCAGCTTTTTCTTGCACATCAAATAAAGTAATTGTTCCGATAGGGTTACCCCATTCATCTAAAATTGTGCGTGAAATTAATTCACCACGCTCTTCAGCTTCAATCGTTTGTTTCGTTAAGAATAAATATTCTTCATAAGAATAAGCCTTTTGACGCACAAAAGGGAAGACAGCTGGATCCACCATTAACTCGTATAGAACGTGGCTGTCGTGTAAGTCGCGTTTTTTCAACATACTAACTCCTCCTCACACGAGGGTAGCATGACGAAAAAACACCCCACCCTCGAAATTTTTATATCAATCTTTAAAAAATTTCGGGGTGGGAATCGAACCCACTAGAACCAGTTTCTAACGCTGGTGGCGCACCATTTGCCTTCCCCATTCATCAATTTGAAAATGATAATCACGACACAAATTGATTATGGTTTCATTCAGTTTATAATCGTATAATACTTTATCTAGTCAAAAAAATAAACTAGTTTTTTTTATTTTTTTTGTAAATTATTTTTCCATCAATCATAGTTAGTACAGGCTTGGCTAAATAATGGAAAGGATGATGAGTCCATAGCACGAGATCGGCGTCTTTTCCAACTTCGATGCTTCCAATTCTATCCTCTAAACGCAAATTTCGTGCTGGGAATATGGTGATTCCTTCTAGTGCTGTTTTCTCGTCTAACCCTTCTCTTACTGCAACAGCAGCGCAAACATTTAAATATTGAATGGGTGTATAAGGATGATCTGTTGTGATAGAAACTTCCACACCATTTTTTGATAATATATGGTAAGTATCCCATGTTTTATTTTTTAGTTCGATTTTAGAACGGCGTGTCAGAGTGGGACCGACTGAAACCTTCAAATTGTGTTTTGAAAGTTCTTCAACAATAAAGTGTCCTTCTGTGCAATGTTCAATGCGTAAATCGAGATTGAATTCTGTTGCAAAGCGTAGAGCAGAACTAATATCATCTGCTCGGTGAGCGTGGATACGTACGGGTATTTCACGACGTAATGCTTTTAAAATAGGAAGCATTCGAAAATCAGCTTCGTGCCCGTAGTGTTGTGCTTCATAGAATGATTCCCGAAGTAACCCCATAATCCCCATACGTGTAATGGATTCTTTTGTTCCATTACTATGGACTTTTTTAGGATTTTCTCCAAAGGCAATCTTTAAACCAGCAGGTTCTTGAATAATCATATGATCAATACAAGTTCCAGCTGTTTTTATTACACAAGTAGTACCCCCGATAATATTTTGACTGCCAGGCATAACGTGAACGGTTGTAATTCCGTTTTGTACAGCGTCTTGAAAGGCAATATCGAAAGGATGGATTCCATCTAAAGAACGAATATGTGGTGTTGAAACTTCAGATGTTTCATTGGCATCATTTCCAGCCCAACCAGTACCTTCATCATAGAGACCAAGGTGAGTATGGACATCAATAAAGCCAGGTAAGAGATGGAGTGCTCGTGCATCTATAACGGTCATATCTTGAGTAGGTGGAATAAAAGGTTTGACCTCGGTAATTCGCTCTCCTGTAACGAGTACATCTCCTTGAAACTTTTGAGATGTAATAGGGTATACAATGGCTTGTTTGAGCAATATTTTCATAGGTACCTCATTTCTGTTACTTTATAATGCTAATGGAAGTTAAGGGAAAGTAACTGAAAGGTTATTTGTATGGTAATGCTTCGGATCCTAGAAAATGAAAGTTTTGAAAGAGCCCATGTAAAATTGTGTTTTAGAAGTACTACATTGTATGCGAAAGTATATTTTGTAATGCATGGTCTATTTCTGGAAATGTGTATTGGTATCCATGTTCAATTGCTTTAATGGGTAATACACGTTGCCCTTCTAGTACAAGTATGCTCATTTCACCTAATAAAGTTTGAATGATAAAAGAAGGTACAGGCAACCAATGAGGCTTTTTCATTATAGTTGCAATGGTTTCTCCAAATTCCTTCATTCTTATAGGTGTTGGTGCTGTCATATTAAGAGGACCATCAATTTCTTTTTTGTGTATAATGAAATCCATCATACGAACGACATCGTCTATATGAATCCATGATAACCATTGCTTCCCAGAACCAATGGTGCCGCCGATATAGAATTGATAGGGAAGTAGCATTTTTGGAAGAGCTCCTTCATTTGCACCTAATACAACTCCAAATCTTGCGTAGATTGTTCGTATTCCGAGAGAACGTGCTTTAGATGCTTCTTGTTCCCATGAATATACTGTATTTGCTAAAAAGTCATTTCCAGGAGTCTCATGCTGTTCTGTAAAAGACTCTATTTCAGACGTTCCATAGTATCCAATAGCACTTGCGTTAATAAATGTGTGTGGCTTTGTATGGAGTCCCTGCAATTGTTTAATGAGTCCTTTTGTTGTTTGAATTCTACTGTTTAAAATGGCTTTCTTTTGTTGCTTTGTCCATCTACTATTAATAGACTCTCCGGCTAGATTAATAACTACATCAATAGAAGAGAGGGGGAAGGTTTGTAAATCTGGTGTCCATTGAACATACTGAAGGTTAGGATCGGAAGTTTCAGTAGTTTTTTTTCGTGTGAGAATGTAAACAGTATATCCTTTTTGAATAAAAAAAGTAGAAAGGGATTTACCGATAAAGCCTGTACCACCAGAAATTGCGATTTTCACAAGTATTTCCTCCTCATTATATATATTCTTGAAAAGAAAAAATGTTCCTCGACTATGTTAAAATAATAGAGAGGTGAGAGTATGGCTGTCATTACAAAAATAGAAGTACAAAAACGATCGAAAGAACGATTTAATATTTATATTGATAAAGGTCAAGGCGAAGAGTACGGATTTAGTGTGGATCAAGTAATCTTAATAAAACATGGATTACAAAAAGGCTTAGAAATTGATGAAATCGAGTTAGGAAATATTTTGTACAATGAAGAAGTGCAAAAAGCATATTTACAAGCAATCTCCTATTTATCCTATCAAATGAGAACAAAACAAGAAATAGAAGATTTTTTACGAAAAAAAGAAGTGGGACAGGCCATCATCTCTGAAGTCGTTTCGAAATTATTACATGACCGATATATTAATGATAAAGAGTATGCTGTTTTATATACGCGAACGCAAAGTAATGTGAATCGAAAAGGTCCAACTGTTATTAAAAGAGAGTTATTAAATAAAGGTGTTCAGGATTTAATTATTACACATAGTTTACAAGAATATCCGAAGGAAAAGCAAATTGAGAATGCCTTGTTTCTCATAGAGAAGAAGAAAAAATCTTATCAAAAACACTCTTTTTTACAAATGAAACTAAAGTTAGATGAGATGCTTGTTCGAAAAGGATATTCTAGAGAAGTAATTCAAATTTGTTTGGAAGAATTGAAAGACGAAAAAGATGACGAAAAGCAACAAGAAGCGTTACACTATCATGGGAATAAATATTATGAGAAATATAAGAAGCATGATGGATGGACATTTGAAAACAAGATGAAACAAGCGTTATATCGAAAAGGATTCTCTATTGATGAAATCGAGATATTTTTGCAAATGAAACGCGAAGAGGAATGAGGAGAATAAGATGAATATGCCAAAACGCTACAGTGAAATGACACCGCATGAGCTAAGGGAAGAAATTGGCGCTTTGAAGGAGCAAGCAGTAAAAGCTGAGCAGCTTGGGATTGTCAATGAATTTGATGTATTAATGAGAAAAATGGCAATGGCTCGTGCTTATATGACGGATATAAACAAATTCCGTATTGGTGAAACATATGAATTAGTAGAAGAACCTGGTGTATTATTTAAAATTACGTATTTCAATGGGGTATTTGCTTGGGGATATAAGCAAAATGATAATGAAGAGATTGGCATACCAATTTCCTTATTGCAAGAAAAATAAAAACCAGAGAGCATATATCTCTCTGGTTTTCATCTTTGGTAGGCGTTAAAGGAGATAGGAGATTCTAAAATTGGCGTTTTTTACATTCATTTGCCAATATAATGAGAGACTGGGTTTGTTGCGTCTGTCCGTTAACTTGCGCTTTCGCATGTTTTGGACGAGTCCACGTATGGTTAAATAATTCAGAACGACTATCTAAGCGATCACGGTAGCTCATCTTTATCACCTCGTGTAGGAAGTTAATTTAATTTGTATTACTCTTCCTGCTGATTTGCAGCACGCATACGTTCTTGTGGGTGCGTGTTAATTGTGCCGTTAGGTCGTTTCGAAGCGAAGCGTGATTTCGCTTTCGGTTGACCGTCGATTTTGCTGTTGTTTTTTGACTCAGACCAAAATTCGGCTTGTTTACCCATTACGAACGCCCTCCTCATTATCGGTTGATACCTCTTTAAGAAGTATCAATTATAGAATGTGCAAAATTGAAGAAACTATCCTTTAGAAATGAAGGGATAAATAGGTAAAAGGAGATTATAATATGAATGATATTTATGAAACATTAACGAAAGAATTATTAGACAAGAATGACAAGCTTTCTTACGCACAAGCTCGTGCGTGGGTTGAGTTACTATGGGAAGATTTTCAAACAACTTATGCAAAATCAGGTCGTTATCAAGGCGATGAAATGACAGAACAAGTGGTACGATCATGGATTAATAATCATGGTGTACGCCTTCATGAAATGCGTACAAATAATCCGAAGTATAGTCATTTAATTAATCAAGAAGATCATTTGAAACATTAAAAAAGCGACTTAAGTCGCTTTTTTTAATGTGGAAGTAATTCCAGTTTTTTTCGAAGCTTTTCTTCACTAAAGATCCATCCTGTATAGGAACTAATAATATTTAAATTGTGGTCGAGCTGAACGATTGCAACAAATGGATAATAATCTTTACTTCGATATCGTAAATCAATGAATCGTACTTCATAATAATGGTCATGATCAAAAATATCCCAGCGATATACAGGAGAGAAAGATAGAAAGGCCGAGATGTTTTCATCTTGTTTAGCTGCTCGCATAATATTATTGTCTGGGAACGGTACCCGATCGAACTTATCATATATCATGATGTTACCACGGTGCCATCTCGCAACGTAGTAATAATCAGCCGTAACGATTGCTAAATGGTAATGGTAAAATCGGTAAGAAGGAGAAATGATAATCTTTTCGACATTTTTGAAACGTTTGTGTACAACGCTTCTTATATTTCTGTGCATCATAATCCGTCCGATATAGTAAACAATCATTAATATATATGCCGCTAAAGCTGTATATCCCTTATGAGAACCGACGAGCATGCAAGCAATTGCAAGTATATGGATAAAGAAAATTACGGTATCGAATGTATTAATCACGCCGAGTGCGACCCATTTTTTTGTGAAAGGCCGTAATGCTTGTGTACCATAGGCATTGAAAATATCTACAAAGACGTGAAGGAAGACAGCAATAAATGACCAAAGCAGTAGATGAAGATATGGAGCGTCTGAAAAGAAGGCGAAAGAGATGCCACTTATAAGGAATGACCAAAGAATTACCGCAGGAATAGAATGAGTAATTCCACGATGATTTCTTATATATTTAGCGTTATTACGCAATTTTAAAACTGTGTCAATGTCAGGAATGTTGGAACCAGCAATTGTAGCAAGCATAACAGCTTGGGGGCCAATATCACTTTGTGCTATGGCTGGATCTAATGTTGCTAAGCTACCTAAAGTGATACCCATAACAAGGTGAGTGGCTGTGTCCATAGAAATCCACCTCCGTTTTTTATTAATGTAACTCTTTTTATTCGATACCTCAAGTCCTTTGCCTTCTATTTCCTGTATCATCTTACTTAAATTTTTTCCTAAAATCTTTATAATAGTACTTATATGCAAAAAAATGAGGGGGATCAAGTTTGACACTTGAAATACTAAACAATTTTAATATAGAGCAGTTTCAAAATGATTTAATTGGTTGGTTTGAAGAAGAACAGCGCGACTTACCATGGAGAAAGAATAAAGATCCATACCGCGTTTGGGTTTCTGAAATTATGTTACAGCAAACAAGAGTAGAAGCTGTAAAACCATATTACGCAAATTTTATGGGGAAGTTTCCTACACTTGAAGCGTTAGCGAACGCAGATGATGAAGAAGTATTAAAAGCATGGGAAGGTTTAGGATATTATTCTAGAGCACGTAATTTACATGCGGCAGTAAAAGAGGTAAAAGAAGTATACGGCGGAGTTGTACCAAGTGATGTAAAGAAAATTGAAAAGTTAAAAGGAGTGGGACCATATACAAAAGGTGCTATTTTAAGTATCGCATATGGTATACCAGAGCCGGCAGTTGATGGAAATGTTATGCGTGTATTATCTCGTATTTTATCAGTATGGGATGATATTGCAAAACCAAAGACTCGAAAAGTTTTTGAAGAGATTGTGCGTGAAATTATTTCAGTAGAAAACCCATCTTATTTTAATCAGGGATTGATGGAATTAGGTGCACTAATTTGTATTCCGAAAAATCCAGCATGCTTACTTTGTCCTGTACGTGAACATTGCAGAGGATATGCTGAAGGTGTTCAAAAAGAATTACCAGTAAAAAGTAAAGCGAAAGCTCCTAAAATGGTACCTATTGTTGCAGGTGTACTTCAAACTGAAGACGGTCGTTACGTTATTAATAAACGTCCAAGTACAGGTTTGTTAGCTAACATGTGGGAGTTTCCGAATGTGGAACTTGGAGAAGGTATTCGAAATCAGAAGGAACAGCTTATAGATTATATGAAAGAAAAATTTGAGCTCGAGGTTTCTATTGATGAATACGCAATGAATGTACAACATACGTTTACACATCGTACTTGGGATATATTTGTATTTTACGGAAAAGTAACCGGTAATATTGTTGATACAGATACATTAAAATTTGTATCAAAAGAGGTATTTGAGCAATTACCTTTCTCAAAATCACACCGTACTATTTATGAAAATTGTGTGGAGAAAATTACAATGCAATAAATAAAAAAAGTGTTCCCAATCTAGGGAACACTTTTTTAATCGTAAGAAATTTTTGTCCCATGAGTCCAACTAGCTTCACCTTCTTGTAAGCCGCCTCTTGATTCGATTTCTACTACAATTTCTTTGTAAATACTTTGCCCTTCTACATTTAAATAAGGCAGAACCTGTTGTAGTGAGTGATGAAAATAAGCTAATTCATCTTCTTTCCATTCATTTTTTGAAATCATCGTTAGTTCAGTCATATCGCGTCCTATATACATATTTACACCTCCATTTTCTATAGTTTGAATGAGTAACAAAAGTTATATGCGGAAATTTTAAAAAAGAAAATTACGGATAGCTTCTAAGTGAATTGGTTACATTATTGATTGTGGAGGTGAGAAAGATGAGTAAAAAACAACAAGGTTATAACAAAGCAACTTCTGGTGCTAGCATTCAAAGTACAAATGCTAGTTATGGTACAGAGTTTTCAACTGAAACAGATGTACAAGCTGTAAAACAAGCAAACGCACAATCAGAAGCAAAGAAAGCACAAGCTTCTGGTGCACAAAGTGCAAACGCTAGTTATGGTACAGAATTTGCAACTGAAACAGACGTGCATTCTGTGAAAAAACAAAATGCTAAGTCAGCTGCAAAACAATCACAATCTTCTAGCTCAAATCAGTAATGAAAGAAAAACACTTCTCTAATTCGGGAGAAGTGTTTTCTTTTTGCGTGGATCGTTGTAATGAAAAGAAAGCGAACGACATAACTTCTAATAAGTCAACAAATGTAGTCAAAGGAGAAGGAAGTTAACAATTAGAATTATGTAATTAGGAATAATAACTGATGAATAAGTCCAAAAGGGGGTAAGTAATGAACGATTTTGATAAGTTGGTAGGGGAGCAATTAGAAACGATGGATGAGTTGTTAAAGTTACAAGCACATCTAGAGAAGTATCAACAAATCGAAATGAATGAAAAAGATACGTGCGATAAAAAAGAACTGCATTTTATCCGTCAGGAAATATATAGAACAGAAGTAGCGTTGAAGATGTTACATGAGAAATTTGAAGAACAAACGAATAGTGTAATTCAATCTTTTGCAACTGAAAAAATGATTTCAAATTTAGGGTAAGATATATTGTTATCTTCAGGTGAAAAGTCCTTCTTTGTATGGAAATAGAGAAGGGCTTTTTCTATTACATGTCCTCGCTTATAAATAATGCAGTACAATCCCTATCTCTTAAGAAGAGTTGGGGCATAGTATTCAACGATAAACCTCCTGCATATTCAATTTGAAAAATAGAGTCTTATCCCTTTAGTTTTAAAATTTCGACAAAAAAGTTATAATAGAAAAAAAGTGAATGCCGTTCAAAGGGCATTTGCAGTTGAAAGAAGGGAGCATATATGGGATTTCCCAAAGAAGGAGAAAAAGTACAAATACATAGTTATAAACATAATGGCTCCATTCATAGAATGTGGGAAGAAACAACAATTTTAAAAGGGACACAGAGTCTTGTAATCGGAGCGAATGATCGTACAGTAGTTACAGAATCGGATGGCCGAACATGGATTACTCGTGAACCAGCAATTTGTTATTTTCATGCCAACTATTGGTTTAATGTGATTGGGATGCTTAGGGAAGATGGCGTATATTATTATTGTAATTTAAGCTCACCTTTTGCGTATGATCCTGAAGCATTAAAGTATATTGATTATGATTTAGATATTAAAGTATATCCAGATATGACATATACGCTTCTAGATGAAGATGAGTATGAAAAACATAGTCAAATTATGCAGTATCCACCTGTTATTGATACAATTTTAAAACGAAATGTAGCACATTTAACACAGTGGATTCATCAAAGAAAAGGTCCATTTGCACCAGACTTCGTAGATATGTGGTATGAACGATATTTAATGTACAGAAATTAAAACAAACCTGCAGGGGGCTTCCCGGCAGGTTTGTCCTATTAGAGGGGGGATTATGTGCAAGGCATAAAAAGATATTTACAATTTGTTAAACCATATCGATGGCTTATTGCTATTACAATTATTATTGGACTAGTTAAGTTCGGTATCCCACTTATTATGCCGTGGTTATTAAAGTATATTATCGATGATGTAATTCAAGGCGCGGGCTCACTTCAAGATAAAACATCTCAATTAATAACAGCGATTGGAATTGCTTTTTTTATTTTTGCGGTATTAAGACCACCGATTGAATATTATCGTCAATATTTCGCCCAACGTATCGCAAATACAATACTGTATGATTTGCGGAAGCATATTTTCGGTCACTTACAAAAGTTAAGTTTACGTTATTACTCCAATACAAAAACAGGGGAGATTATTTCGCGTGTCATCCATGATGTAGAACAAACGAAGGATTTTGTAATTACTGGTTTGATGAACGTCTGGTTAGATACTGCAACAATTGCTATTGCTATCATTGTTATGTTTTCTATGAATATAAAATTAACATTTGTTGCGTTATTGATTTTACCTATTTATGTAATTGCAGTGAAATATTTTTTCGGACGTCTTCGGAAATTGACGAAAGAGCGTTCACAAGCGTTAGCGACGATGCAAGGGTATTTGCATGAACGTATTCAAGGAATGCAAGTGACACGTAGCTTTGCGTTAGAAGAGTATGAGGGGAAGCAGTTTGAAAAAAGAAATAATGAATTTTTAACGAAAGCATTAACCCATACAAGTTGGACGGCAAGAACATTTTCGGCAGTAAATACGTTAACCGATTTAGGTCCGTTACTTGTGATTGGTTTTGCAGCATATGAAGTAATTCAAGGGCAGTTAACGCTAGGAACGATGGTAGCTTTTGTTGGATATATGGATAGTTTATATAGTCCGCTTCGCCGCCTTGTTAATTCATCTACAACATTAACACAATCTTTTGCATCGATGGACCGTGTGTTTGAACTGTTAGATGAAAAATACGATATTGTTAATGTACCAAATGCGGTACAAACGAAAAAATTAAATGGAGAAATTGTATTTGACAATGTTTCTTTTCGTTATAATGCAGATGAAAAAGAGATATTACACAACTTGTCATTAACTATGCAGCCTGGAGAGAAAGTAGCGCTTGTAGGAGCGAGTGGGGGAGGAAAGTCATCTCTTGCTAGTTTGATCCCGCGTTTCTATGATGTTTCTGAAGGCGCGGTTTATGTAGATGGCATAGATGTAAGAAAGTACAATATGAGAAATTTGCGTAGTCATATTGGAATTGTACTGCAGGATAATTTATTGTTTAGCGATACAATTGGAGCTAATATTTTATATGGAAATCCGAAAGCTACAGAGAAAGAAGTGATTGCAGCTGCCAAAGCTGCGCAAATTCATGATTTTATTATAGACTTACCAGATGGTTATAATACTGTCGTTGGAGAACGTGGTGTGAAGCTATCAGGCGGGCAAAGACAACGCGTGGCAATTGCACGAGTGTTTCTAAAGAATCCGTCGGTACTTATATTAGATGAAGCAACTTCAGCATTAGATTTAGAAAATGAAAGGTATATTCAAGAGGCGCTTCAGACGTTAGCTGCTGACCGGACAACGATTATAATCGCACATCGATTAGCGACGATTACGCATGTTGATACGATTATTTACATTGAAGACGGTGAGATTAAAGAGACTGGTTCTCATGAAGAGTTAATGCGAAAAAGAGGATTTTATTACAATTTATATCAACTTCAACATATAACAGAAACAGCTCCTTTACCATAAAAGGAGCTGTTTTTTTATTCGTCTTCTTTTTTATCATCGATTTGGAGTTCTTTTTCTGGTTTATGATATGTGTAGAAGCTATCTACAAGCAAATCTAAATGCTCTACTTCTTCGCTATAGTTAATGATGGAAGAAATAAGAGGGAAGAGATGTAACCATGTTTTATATGCTTCTTCATCGTCCTTATTTTGATATTCCATAAAGATATCAATTAATTCTTGTTTACCTGTTTCAACTTCATCAAGCATTTCAACTGATTGTTGTTTTTTTGCTTTACCAATAAATTTTAATAAAACTTGTTCATGATAATGCGTTAATGAGTCAAGTTCATTTTGGATAGATTCCTGAAATTCTTCCGGCATATAGCGCAGTTCATTTTCAGTACGGTGTAATGATTTTAACGTACTTAAAGCACGGCTTGTTGTCGCTAACATTTGTCTGAATAAAACGAGCTTACGAATTTTTGCGAACTTTACTTTTTTCGTATAGCTTCTTTCTTCTTTATACAGCAAATAGTAATGATTTAGTTTAATCATTTTTTCTTTCATACGATCAATATCAGTTTTTAGCGTTGTAAAATCAGAAGCCTGCCTGCTATTCATTCGAATCCATTTTACAATTTCTTCTGTATTATCAACGATACGATGATAAAGTTTTGTTTCATATTTTGGCGGCATAAATACTAAATTTACAAGTGAAGCCGCAATAATACCAATCATAATCGTCGCAAATCGAAGTAAGGCAAAACTAAAGAAATCTTCGCCTTGATACTCCATAATGGCGATAACTGTTACTAAAGCAATTGATATTGTGTTTTCTAATCGTAATTGTAATGTAAGAGCAATTACTAATATACATGTTAATCCAATAATAAAAGGATTATGTCCAAAAGCAGTAGCAAATGCGATAGCAAATATCGCACCAATTACATTTGCTTGAATTTGTTCAAGTGCTGTTAAATAAGAACGGTATACAGACGGTTGAACAGCAAAGATAGCTGAAATTCCCGCAAATACCGGACTCGGTAATTGAAGTAAAATACAAGCAAATAAAGCTAACGTGATGGCAATACCCGTTTTTAAAATGCGAGCACCAAGTTTCATACCCTTAATAAGATCCTTTCTCTTGTCATAATGAATGTACAACATGATACTATACATTCATTACAATATGTTAGCAAGTGATATTTTAGTGACGTTAAAAGAAATTAGTGTTCATTTTATCCCGCTAATTGTGAGTAGTAAGATTCCTGCCTCAAAAATTAGAAGCTAGATGCCGGTAAACGCTCGATTGGTGTAGGCTAATTAAAGTTTCACTTTATAATTTTTCCTAATTCCTTTTAAACATCAGTTTTTAGTAAAAAAACCTGCTGAATTTCAGCAGGTCTCAAATTGTTACTATAGATTACTATGAGAAGCGTACTTCGTCAATTTTTTCTTAATAATGAAAATTACTCATTTTACTCTGTTGAGATAGATGGGTCTGCCTGTTCTTTTTTCGGGATAATCTCAAAAAACTGGTTCTGTATATCATCTAATAATGCTGTTAATAAAGCAACTTCCTCATATTGCTCATGTTCGTTTAGTACACGAATATAGTCTAGCAATAATTCAGTTACATCTTTCAAACCATTTTTACTAATTGGTTGTAATGTAACATTTGCCCCTTTTGCAATTCTTCTTTTTAAGGCCTGTTCTGTTAGGCCTAAGTTTGAATCATGACGCAAATAAACAACACCGCCAGTCATGCCAGCGCAAATCCATGGACCAGGGTCACCTAAAACAAGCGCTCGCCCATTTGTCATATATTCAAAAGCAAAACCTTTAATATTGGAGTATGCACCTATATTTCCTTGCTCTTTTTCACGGAGTGGTTTTGTTATTCTACCTCCAATTATCATGTCTGCCCCAGAAAGGCGAATGCCAGCGCGAGCATCAGCGTTCCCTTGCACGTATAGTGCCCCTTTTTGTGCACCATATCCAAATCCTTTTCCGACAGAACCGTTATAATATACTCCGTCTTTTCCTTTTGATTTCGTTATATAAATCCCACCACCAAAGGAAGTTTTACCAATGCCATCTTGTGCGCCGCCATTTACGTGTATAAATAAATTTTCACTATTGTAAGCGCCTAACCCATTTCCGGGAATAGAACCATTCGTATACTTTAATGTAAGTGGTTCAAGTTGAGTAGCTTCATATAGTTTACTGCGAACGCGATAACATGATTCTAGACCGCCCATAACGCGTTGCTCTACACCAACGCCTACTAATTCTTTTGAGTCAGCGGAATGAACTGTCTTAAATTGTTTTTCTGGTACACCATCTGTTGTTGTAACAGATGGATGTTCTATTATTTGTAATAAATTACGTAAGTTTAATAAATTTTCGCCTCGAACTTGCTCTAATAAATCAGAACGCCCAACAATTGCTTGTAAATTTGTATACCCAAGCTGTCCTGTTAATCGTTTTAGTTCTATACCGAAAGAGGTGAATAAATTTAGCAGGCCAGTAACTGCGCTTTCTAATTCGCGTGGGACGAAGCGGCGTAACCCATGTTCCTTTGCTTGTGCTTCAGACTCGATTTGTGTTGCAATTCCGACATGGCAAGTATCTAGATGACACCCACGGCAAGTAGTGCAGCCGATTGCAATCATTGATAGTGTGCCAAATCCAATACGGTTTGCTCCGAGAAGCATGATTTTCAAGGCATCATTTACACTTCGAATACCACCATCTGCCCAAATCTCTACTTTATGTCTCATGCTCGCTTCTAATAAAGCGTTGTGAGCGGCTTTAACACCAATTTCTACAGGAAGACCTACATGTTGCAAGGCGTGAATACGTGCAGCACCTGTTCCGCCATCGAATCCGCTAATGTTAATAAAATCAGCACCAGCTTTGGCGATACCGACAGCAATTGTTCCGATATTAGGAACGACAGGGACTTTCACGGCTACTTTGGCAAGTTGATTAGCTGTTTTAATTTCCGTAATCATTTGAGCTAAATCTTCAATTGAATAAATATCATGGTTATTAGAAGGTGAAATTAAATCTGAGCCAATTGTCGCATTACGTGCTTCAGCGATTTTGGCTGTTACTTTTGAACCAGGTAAATGCCCACCTTCCCCAGGCTTTGCGCCTTGACCGATTTTGATTTCAATTAAGTTCGATGAGTTTAGTAGTTCGGCATTTACTCCAAATCGCCCAGATGCCACTTGTTGTCCACGTGTATGTGGATATTTTCCAATCATATCTTTAATTTCGCCGCCTTCACCGTTCAAGCTAATCATATTTAGCTGATCGGCCGCTTCTGCATATGCGCGAAAGGCAATTTCGTTTTGAGAACCAAATGACATAGAACTAATGATAAATGGAAAATCATGGTTTTTAATGCCGATAGATACTTCTTCAGTTGGAACGACATGTTTTGTTTGTTTCGTTTGAACAAGGTGTCTGATTGCGATGGGATTATTCTCTTCTAGTTCACTTAACTTGTCACGGTAATCATCATAAGAATTTCCTTTTGCAACATCGCCGATTGCTTTCCAAATTCGCGGGAATATATGAAATGATTTTCGCATTCTAATTTTAGGATTGTTATAATCATCCGCTCGCATTTTTGCATCTTCAGCAAGTGATTCAAGTGAAAAAGCTAAATCATTTGAACCGAAGAAATTTGTAATCTGTAATATATTTGCGATTTCTTCATGTAACCCAATAGATGAATAGAGACGTCCGTAACCACGTAACTCATGAATTCCAATTGTTGAAATGACTTTTTCTAATCCTTTATTAAGTGCATTATACAGATTCGTAATTGGTGTTTTTGTTCCATCATTTACAGTCGCGAATAATAAATATGGATTAATACTATCTGCTCCTAATCCATATAGCGTGACAATGTCATGTAAGGAGCGAAGGGCACCAGAACGTATAACGAGAGAACAATGGCGGCGTAATTTATTTTCACTTAATGCTTGATGTACTTTAGCAGTAACTAAATGTGGATCAATCCACAATCTTTCATTTAGATGGGCTTTTGCGTCATCTAATACTAGTAGGGAAGCACCATTGTTAACAGCAGCTATCGCTTCAGAACTAATGCGGCTTAATGCACATTGTAGAGTTTCTGACGAGCTGAATGTAGCAGAGATTGTGGCGATAGAGTTATGAGTTTTAAATAGCTCTATGAGTTGTTCGTACGTAATTGTGTGTAATTCCTCTGCAGTAGGTTGTGCCACGCTGCCTTCTAAAATAATTGGTGAAAGCATTTCAACTACAAATGGCCGTTTTGCGCCGCTTAATAAACTTGGACGCTCTCCAAGTACAGTACGTGTAGAGAAGTGTTCAATTTCACGGTCACGGTCAATTGCAGGGTTTGTAACAACAGCTACACTTTCTTTAATGAAGTCAGCGATATTTCGTCTATCAGTATCAAGTGCGGCAAGTGGTGAGTCATGCCCAAGTGAGCGTATTGGCTCAACGCCTTTTGTTGCCATCTGTTCAAGGAGTTGAATATGTTCTCGGTCCCATCCGAAAGCGACGTATTGTTTCGTTTCAACTTGAATAGAATCACATAGCCCTTGGATTTTTTTCGTTTCAGGGATAGATAAATTTAAATGGTAATTGGTAGTATCAATTCGCTTTTTAAAACGGTTATATACTTGGATTTGATATTTGTCATATTCATAAAGAACAAGTTCATCTTGTTCATTCCATTTTAATCCGACTTTTTCTCCAGGAGCGAGTGGTTTTGGTTCTGCTACATATTTAGTTGGTGATACAACTCCAGGTTCAGAAGAGAAAATATAAGAGCTCTCTGTCTCTACTTTCCATACTGGGCGTAATCCAAGGGAATCAACGCTGAAAACAGCTTCATCTTTAAAACGGGAAATGATGCCAGCTGGTCCTTGGGCAAAATGTCCCCACGCTTCACGTATATACGTATATAAATCTTGTAAAGGTGTTTCATAAAGTTTAATTTCATTAATAATTGGTGGGAATAGAATTTCCATTGCTTCAAATAAGCTGTAGTTGTATTGAACAAGTAGGGTTTCTAAGGTGCGGTTTAAATCTTGAGAGTCACTGCCTCCTGCAGTAAGTGGTACATCAATCATTTCAGCTTGATCGCGTAATTTCGCAATTGTGTTAATTTCACCATTATGTCCGAGAATGCTAAATGGTTGTACACGAAAAAAATTAGATAATGTATTAGTAGAGTAGCGGTTATGTCCTAATGTCATAGTTGAAGCGATAAGCGGATGTTGTAAATCATTATAGTAGGCAACAAGCGTATCACCAGCACCTAGAACTTTATATACAACATGATCACGACTTAATGAAGCAACATGAATTGCTTCGTTTTCCTCTATTTTTATTGTGACAGAAAATAATGTTTGCTCAATATTTGTAATTTCGTTTTCTGCGATAAGGGCAACTTGCCAAAATAAAGGTTCTTCTTGTTTACCAAGTGGACCGAGTGCATCTGAGTTTGTTACATCATCACTTTCGAAAATGATAGTAAAGTTTTTGTTGTTTAATTGCGTATGAATATAATCTTTTAAGACAGTAATGTCTTCTTTTTTATTTAGAAAAAAATGTCCAACGATAAAGTGGGGATGATCCACAATCGTTGGATTATATCCGCTACTTTTTAGTTTTTCATTCCAAAGCGTTTTTGGTATATCAATGTGAATGCCGATGCCATCGCCCTCACCATTAATGAAACCAGCTCTATGATTCATTTTGACGAGTGATTGTATGCAAAGGTCAATGTTTTCTTTTGTAGCAATTTTTCGTTTCTCCATAACGGAAACGATTCCACACGCATCATGTTCTGCATTTCTATAATCTCGAAATAAAGACGGTGTCCATGTATTTTTTTTATTGAGCATCCGTCAATCCCCCCTCTTGTAAAAGTTAGAATAATCTTACTATTTAAGGTGCGAATCACCTTGTACACAGAGATAGTAATGCTGTAAAAGAGTATAAAACAGATAATTATGAATAATTATACTATTAATACGGAATTTATGAAATAGAAAAAAGGAAAAAAGAAAGGTGAGCTTTCTTTTTTCCTTTTAATGACGGGATTATTTATTGTCTGCTAGGGCAGCAAATGCTCTGCCGACAGCTTCGATTGTATATTCAATATCTTCTTTTGTATGTTCTGTAGTTAAGAACCATGCCTCGTATTTAGAAGGTGCTAAGTTAACTCCTTCTTGAAGCATAAGCTTGAAGAATTTACCGAACATTTCACCGTCTGTATCTTGTGCGGCATCGTAATCTTCAATTGTATTTGTTGTGAAGTATACAGTTAAAGCCCCTTTTAGACGGTTTAATGTAATGTCGATATTATGTTTCGCTGCTTGTTCTAAAATTCCTTTTTCAAGCATTGCACCAAGTTCATCTAATTTCTCATAAAGCCCTTCTTGTTGAAGCACTTCTAGACAAGCGATACCTGATGCCATAGAAGCAGGGTTTCCTGCCATTGTACCAGCTTGGTATGCAGGTCCAAGCGGAGCAACTTGTTCCATAATTTCTTTCTTACCACCGTAAGCACCGATTGGTAAGCCGCCGCCAATAACTTTACCAAGCGCTGTTAAGTCAGGTGTCACACCAAGTAAGTCTTGAGCACCACCGTACATAAAGCGGAAAGCAGTAATAACTTCATCATAAATTACTAATGCGCCAGCTTCGTGAACAAGTTCATTCACTTTTTCAAGGAATCCTGGTTTAGGCTCTACAATACCGAAGTTTCCAACGATCGGTTCTACAAGGATAGCTGCTACTTCATGACCCCATTTATCTAAAGCCTCTTTTAAAGTTTCTACATTATTAAATGGAACAGTAATAACTTCTTGTGCAATACTTTGTGGTACGCCAGCTGAGTCAGGAGTTCCTAAAGTAGAAGGACCAGATCCAGCTGCCACAAGTACTAAATCAGAATGACCGTGGTAACAACCAGCGAATTTCATGATTTTTGTGCGACCTGTATAAGCACGAGCAACACGAATCGTTGTCATCACTGCTTCTGTACCAGAGTTTACGAAACGGACTTTATCTAATGCAGGCATTGCTTCTTTTAACATTTTTGCGAATTTTACCTCTAGCGCTGTTGGTGTTCCATAAAGTACCCCATTTTCAGCAGCTGTTGTAATTGCTTTTGTTATATGCGGATGAGCATGTCCAGTAATAATAGGACCGTATGCTGCTAAATAATCGATATATTTATTTCCGTCTACATCCCAGAAATAAGCGCCTTTCCCACGTTCCATAGCAACAGGAGCGCCGCCGCCAACTGCTTTAAAAGAACGAGAAGGACTATTAACACCGCCCACGATATGCTCTAAAGCTTCTTTATGTAATGCTTCTGACTTTGTGAATTTCACTACAATTCATCTCCTTACAAAAATCTATGTATTATTCTAACATGTTTTTCGAAAAGACGTATTGTTTGTGATAGCGCAGGCAGTTGGGTAAACTATTCGTTGTGACATTTAGGAGGGGGGTCCGATTATGAAATCGGTAATTGAGGTACAAGGGTTACGTAAAGAGTTTACAGCCTATTCAAGTCGTCCGGGCTTAAAGGGTGCATTTCGCGATTTATTAAATCGTAATTATAAAATAGTACCAGCAGTAAATGATGTATCTTTTACTGTAAAGCAAGGTGAAATGGTTGGTTATATCGGTGAGAACGGTGCTGGTAAATCAACAACAATTAAAATGCTTACGGGGATTTTAACTCCGACATCAGGGCAAATCACAGTAAATGGAATGAACCCACATAAACAAAGAGAAGAATTTGTAAGAACAATTGGTGTTGTTTTTGGACAGCGTTCGCAACTTTGGTGGGATATTGCAGTACAAGAATCGTTTCGTTTATTAAAGAAAGTGTACGGTGTATCAGACGCTCAGTATAAGGAGCATATGGAGCACGTAATTGAAACGTTAGATATAGGGCCTTTATTAGATAAACCAGTTCGAAAATTATCTCTTGGTCAAAGGATGCGTTGTGAATTAGCGGCAGCCTTAATTCATAATCCACCGTTATTATTTTTAGATGAGCCAACAATTGGGTTAGATGTACTTGTGAAATTGAAAATACGTGAATTTTTAAAAGAAATGAATGAACGTTATAAAACAACAATTTTATTAACAACACACGATATTACTGATATTGAAGCTTTATGTGAGCGCGTTATCATGCTGGATGAAGGGAATATTATGTATGACGGTTCTTTAAGTAATCTTCGTACGCAGTGGGGAGCAGAGAAGGAAATTCACTTTCAGTTTGTTGCACCAGTTTCCTATCAGGCTTTATCAATGGTTATGCCAGATAATCATGTCGTTTGGTCGAAAGCGAAAGAGGAAAATGCATGGGTTGCAAAAATTCCGAATGAAGAAGTTATTATTTCAATGCTTATTTCTAAAGTAGTACAAGCATTTCAAATTAAAGATTTAAAAATTAACGAAGTGTCTACAGAGGAAATTATTCGTAACATTTATGAAGAAGGTATTACGCATGGGTAAGTATATTGAAATGATTCGAATTCGCTTTTTAATGATGCTTGCGTATCGTACAAATTACTATAGCGGGATTTTAATTTATACGATTAATATCGGTGCTTACTATTTTTTATGGCAAGCAATTTATAGCGGAAAAGAGAATATTGAAAGTTTATCTATTTCGCAAATGACCACGTATATCGCAATCGCGTGGATGGCACGTGCCTTCTATTTTAATAATATAGATAGGGAAATTGCGATGGAGATTCAAGAAGGACGTGTGGCTGTAGAATTAATTCGTCCGTATAACTATTTGGGAATGAAAGTTATGCAAGGTCTTGGCGAGGGAATATTCCGTTTTGCCTTCTTTTCCATTCCAGGCATGGTTATCGTTACGTTATTATTTTCGTTGCAAATTACAACGAATTTTCAAACTTGGTTATATTTCTTCTTATCTTTAATATTTAGTTTTATTATTAATACACAAATTAATTTAATGACGGGAATGCTTACGTTTTTCCTATTTAATAATAGTGGGATTATGTATGCAAAACGCGTTGTTATTGATTTATTTTCAGGTTTATTATTACCAATTAGTTTTTATCCGTTATGGGCCCAAAAAGCAATGATGTTTTTACCGTTTCAGGCTATTAGTTATATTCCAAGTATGATTTTTTCTGAAGGTATACAGGGGAGTAAGTTGTATGAGGCTTTAGTATTTCAAGTGATTTGGGCGATTGTACTTATTATTCCAATTGTACTCATGTGGAGAACGGCGAGAAAACGTCTAATTGTACAAGGGGGATGATGAGATGCTATATATAAACTTATTTTTACAATATGCAAGTCAATATATAAAAACGAAATTGGAGTATCGAGGCGATTTTATCGTTGGTTTACTTTCTGATTTATCGCTTCAAGCAGTTAATTTAATATTTATTCTCGTTGTATTTGGGCATACACAAGCATTGAAGGGATGGAGTCGAGAAGAGGTAATCTTTATTTATGGTTTCTTTTTAGTACCATTTGCCATCTTTTCAGCTTTCTTTAATATATGGGATTTTAATGATCGATACATTATTAAAGGGGAGATGGATCGTGTATTAACGCGACCGATCCATAGCCTATTTCAAATTATATTAGAAAGAATGGAACTTGAATCTTTAATTGGAGCTATTACAGGGATTGTTGTAATGGGATATGCAGCTGTGGAGTTACAATTATCTTTTTACTGGTATGATTTCTTCTTATTTATATTGATGGTAGGAGGAGGAGCACTTGTATATGGAGGGATATTTGTTACGTTGGCGAGCCTTGGTTTTTGGTCGGATGCGAAAAGTTCAATTATGCCTCTTATGTATAACATAGGTAATTACGGGCGCTATCCTGTTAATATTTATAATCGTGTAATTCGTTTCATTTTAACGTTCGTTTTACCGTTTGCGTTTGTTGGAGTATATCCAGCAGCATACTTTTTAAGAAAAACAGAATGGAATAGTTATGCATTTGCGACGCCAATTGTTGGTATTATCTGTTTTACGATTGCAATCACCCTCTGGAACCAAGGGGTAAAAAGGTATCGAGGCGCGGGTAATTAATTATAGAAGCTTGTTCGTTTCTAAGGGATAAATCAGTTCTCCACCTCATACATATAAAATGAGGTGGAGGACATGTTATGGGGATTTATTCTATTAATTGCAGCAATCGCTATTTTGAAAAGTGTCCAATTATTATGGAGTTCCTATTCGGATTCAACGCGTTTTTTTTCGCTCTATAATTTGGCCACATTATTTTTAATCTATACAACAGTACTAATCGCATTTGGATTAAGTTACGTTGTATTAGAGGAAATGGGTTTCGCAGTTTTGAAAGAGGACGGAGAAAGTTTGAACGCTCATTCTTTTCAACTCGTCGAAGTTTGTTTATATTTTAGCGCAGTTACTTTATTGTCTGTTGGATATGGTGACATATCTCCGATTGGAATTGGGCGATGGATTGCAATCGCAGAAGCGCTAATTGGATATACACTCCCTTTTGCTTTTGTGATGAGGTCTGTAATAGACAATGAAAAATAAGGAAGCATTTGTTATAGTAAAGGAAAAGAGTAGGAGTGATAACTATGATTACAGTAGGAGAAATGGCACCAGAATTCACATTAGAGGGAAGTAATGGAGAAGAAGTTCGCCTAGCTGATTTCCGCGGTAAAAATGTAGTTCTCTATTTTTATCCCAAAGATATGACGCCAGGATGTACAACTGAAGCATGTGATTTTCGTGATGCGTATGGAGTATTTCAAGAGAAGGATACGGTTATTCTTGGAGTAAGTCCTGATTCAGCGAATAGACATTTGAAATTCATTGAGAAACATGAATTGCCATTTACACTTTTAGTAGATGAAGATCATAAAGTAGCAGAGTTATACGATGTTTGGAAGTTAAAAAAGAACTTTGGGAAAGAGTATATGGGAATCGAGCGTTCTACATTCCTTATTAATAAAGACGGTGAACTTGTAAAAGAGTGGCGTAAAGTGAAAGTGAAAGGACATATTGAGGATGTTCTTTCTTATATAAAATAAATCTACATTGGGGATAAAATATGCAGAAACAAGGCAAATGTCTATACATATTTTACTGCCTTACATAAAGTGGAAGTGTAGGGCATACCTCCTCAGATGATAGTATTCCAAGTGCGATTATGTCGCACTTTTTTCTATGGAATATATGAAGAAAAAAGGGAAAGATACATAAAAACAAGTCCTGAATATAAAAATAAACTACATACTTATAGTAGAAATATTGACGATTTATAAGAAAAGGAGTACACTCTTTATAAGAATTATAAAATAATAATCCGTATAGAATCGGGGTGCATGACGGTGGTCAAAGAAGAATTAAAAGAAGCGCTAGAAATGCTGAAAAATACGGGTGTACGCATTACTCCACAGCGTCATGCTATTTTAGAGTACCTTGTGGAATCAATGACGCACCCAACAGCGGATGATATTTATAAAGCATTAGAAGGTAAGTTTCCAAATATGAGTGTTGCAACTGTCTATAATAACTTACGTGTGTTTAAAGAGGTTGGACTTGTAAAGGAATTAACTTATGGAGACGCTTCAAGTAGATTTGATTATGTTACAAGTCAACATTATCATGTGATTTGCGAAAAATGTGGTAAGATTGTTGATTTTCCTTATGGAGGCTTGGAAAAGCTGGAAGAGGAAGCTGCGAAAACGACAGGCTTCGTTATCAATAGTCATCGCTTAGAAATTTATGGCGTTTGTCCAGAGTGTCATAAGGCGTAATATATAATAAAGAAAGAGGCTGACGGCTATACGTCAGCCTCTTTCTTTATTATATAAGGATTAGCGTGAGGTTAATCGGGATTTACAGTGCTAAGTTAGTAAGGAGGGTTAGATAAAAGTTTGTCGAATTTACTTTGTATTGGTGGAAATGAATTCTGGGAGGGGACATTTTGAAGAAATATGAGATTAAAAATAACATTCCAACATTGGAAGAATATAAATATTTATGTGATTCTGTGGGATGGACTAACTATATGAACTTTGAGGTGGCGGAAATATCACTTCAAAATTCGATTTACTGTATAACAGTCAAGGATAATAATCAAATCATCGGCATGGGGAGAATTGTTGGTGATGGGGCTATCTATTTCTATATTCAAGATATAGTGGTTCATCCAGAGTATCAAAAGAATGGTATTGGAAAGAAAATAATGAATACTTTAGTAGAATACTTAAATCAGAATGCTCCAGATAAAGCATTCATTGGTTTGTTTGCGTCGCAAGGTAAAACATCATTCTACGAAAAATATGATTTTAAAGATTATTCGCCTAATATGACAGGGATGTTTACTGTTATTTCGAAAAAATAGGTGTAATAAATTTAATAAAACAATTAAAAAGTTGATTTTTTAAGAAATCAACTTTTTAATGAGTTGAAACGTTTGTAGTGTTGCAAATTCGTATTTCCCTTGATACTTATGATTTATAACTCTTCTTATTATACTTTTCATCAAATTCTTTTCCTTCTAGATCTCGATCTAGTGTTAAAGGTTGATTGCAGTGCATACATGCATCGACACGGCCGAGCATTTTGGTTGGCTTATCACAGCTTGGGCAAATAATTTGGATAGTCTTAGTAGATAACATACCAATCCAAAAGTAAACGACAGTGCTAGCGATAACAGCTAAAAAGCCAACCATCATAAACGTTGTCATAATAATAATGTTTTCGCGGAAAAAGACACCTAAGTATGCAATGAAGAGGCCGATAAATACTAAACTTAATGCAAAGGTCCGGATTTTATTGATTTTGTTTGAATACTTAATGCTCATTCTCACCACGCTCCTATACTAATAATATAACATAAAATTTAGAATTTTCACTCTCGTGTAAATT
>NZ_FWYG01000001.1:4967500-5220000 GCF_900176455.1 Bacillus sp. JKS001846 | reverse complement strand
TCCCAAGGCTAAATACTCCCTAGTGATCGATAGTGAACCAGTACCGTGAGGGAAAGGTGAAAAGCACCCCGGAAGGGGAGTGAAAGAGATCCTGAAACCGTGTGCCTACAAATAGTCAGAGCCCGTTAACGGGTGATGGCGTGCCTTTTGTAGAATGAACCGGCGAGTTACGATCCCGTGCGAGGTTAAGCTGAAGAGGCGGAGCCGCAGCGAAAGCGAGTCTGAATAGGGCGTTTAGTACGTGGTCGTAGACCCGAAACCAGGTGATCTACCCATGTCCAGGGTGAAGTTCAGGTAACACTGAATGGAGGCCCGAACCCACGCACGTTGAAAAGTGCGGGGATGAGGTGTGGGTAGCGGAGAAATTCCAATCGAACCTGGAGATAGCTGGTTCTCCCCGAAATAGCTTTAGGGCTAGCCTTAAGTGTAAGAGTCTTGGAGGTAGAGCACTGATTGGACTAGGGGTCCTCATCGGATTACCGAATTCAGTCAAACTCCGAATGCCAATGACTTATCCTTAGGAGTCAGACTGCGAGTGATAAGATCCGTAGTCAAAAGGGAAACAGCCCAGACCGCCAGCTAAGGTCCCAAAGTGTGTATTAAGTGGAAAAGGATGTGGAGTTGCTTAGACAACTAGGATGTTGGCTTAGAAGCAGCCACCATTTAAAGAGTGCGTAATAGCTCACTAGTCGAGTGACTCTGCGCCGAAAATGTACCGGGGCTAAATACACCACCGAAGCTGCGGATTGATACCAATGGTATCAGTGGTAGGGGAGCGTTCTAAGGACAGTGAAGTCAGACCGTAAGGACTGGTGGAGTGCTTAGAAGTGAGAATGCCGGTATGAGTAGCGAAAGACGGGTGAGAATCCCGTCCACCGAATGCCTAAGGTTTCCTGAGGAAGGCTCGTCCGCTCAGGGTTAGTCAGGACCTAAGCCGAGGCCGACAGGCGTAGGCGATGGACAACAGGTTGATATTCCTGTACCACCTCTTTATCGTTTGAGCAATGGAGGGACGCAGAAGGATAGAAGAAGCGTGCGATTGGTTGTGCACGTCCAAGCAGTTAGGCTGATAAGTAGGCAAATCCGCTTATCGTAAAGGCTGAGCTGTGATGGGGAAGCTCCTTATGGAGCGAAGTCTTTGATTCCCCGCTGCCAAGAAAAGCTTCTAGCGAGATAAAAGGTGCCTGTACCGCAAACCGACACAGGTAGGCGAGGAGAGAATCCTAAGGTGTGCGAGAGAACTCTGGTTAAGGAACTCGGCAAAATGACCCCGTAACTTCGGGAGAAGGGGTGCTTTCTTAACGGAAAGCCGCAGTGAATAGGCCCAAGCGACTGTTTAGCAAAAACACAGCTCTCTGCGAAGCCGTAAGGCGAAGTATAGGGGGTGACACCTGCCCGGTGCTGGAAGGTTAAGGAGAGGGGTTAGCGTAAGCGAAGCTCTGAACTGAAGCCCCAGTAAACGGCGGCCGTAACTATAACGGTCCTAAGGTAGCGAAATTCCTTGTCGGGTAAGTTCCGACCCGCACGAAAGGTGTAACGATTTGGGCACTGTCTCAACCAGAGACTCGGTGAAATTATAGTACCTGTGAAGATGCAGGTTACCCGCGACAGGACGGAAAGACCCCGTGGAGCTTTACTGTAGCCTGATATTGAATTTTGGTACAGTTTGTACAGGATAGGCGGGAGCCATTGAAACCGGAGCGCTAGCTTCGGTGGAGGCGCTGGTGGGATACCGCCCTGACTGTATTGAAATTCTAACCTACGGGTCTTATCGACCCGGGAGACAGTGTCAGGTGGGCAGTTTGACTGGGGCGGTCGCCTCCTAAAGTGTAACGGAGGCGCCCAAAGGTTCCCTCAGAATGGTTGGAAATCATTCGTAGAGTGCAAAGGCATAAGGGAGCTTGACTGCGAGACCTACAAGTCGAGCAGGGACGAAAGTCGGGCTTAGTGATCCGGTGGTTCCGCATGGAAGGGCCATCGCTCAACGGATAAAAGCTACCCCGGGGATAACAGGCTTATCTCCCCCAAGAGTCCACATCGACGGGGAGGTTTGGCACCTCGATGTCGGCTCATCGCATCCTGGGGCTGTAGTCGGTCCCAAGGGTTGGGCTGTTCGCCCATTAAAGCGGTACGCGAGCTGGGTTCAGAACGTCGTGAGACAGTTCGGTCCCTATCCGTCGTGGGCGTAGGAAATTTGAGAGGAGCTGTCCTTAGTACGAGAGGACCGGGATGGACGCACCGCTGGTGTACCAGTTGTTCTGCCAAGGGCATAGCTGGGTAGCTATGTGCGGAAGGGATAAGTGCTGAAAGCATCTAAGCATGAAGCCCCCCTCAAGATGAGATTTCCCATAGCGTAAGCTAGTAAGATCCCTGAAAGATGATCAGGTTGATAGGTTCGAGGTGGAAGCATGGTGACATGTGGAGCTGACGAATACTAATAGATCGAGGACTTAACCATATAATATGTAGCAATGTTATCTAGTTTTGAGAGAACATAAAAAACTTGTTGACTTTTAAAGTAAATAAGTTATAATAATGATTGTCTCAAAAGAATAATGTCTGGTAATGATGGCAGAGAGGTCACACCCGTTCCCATACCGAACACGGAAGTTAAGCTCTCTAGCGCCGATGGTAGTTGGGACCTTGTCCCTGTGAGAGTAGGACGTTGCCAGGCAATATTATTCCGCAGTAGCTCAGCGGTAGAGCTATCGGCTGTTAACCGATCGGTCGTAGGTTCGATTCCTACCTGCGGAGCCATTGGAGAGCTGTCCGAGTTGGCCGAAGGAGCACGATTGGAAATCGTGTATACGTCACAAGCGTATCAAGGGTTCGAATCCCTTGCTCTCCGCCATAGGATTTATAGTATTTGGCCCGTTGGTCAAGTGGTTAAGACACCGCCCTTTCACGGCGGTAACACGGGTTCGAATCCCGTACGGGTCACCACTTTGGAGGATTAGCTCAGCTGGGAGAGCACCTGCCTTACAAGCAGGGGGTCGGCGGTTCGATCCCGTCATCCTCCACCATATAAATTTTATATGAATAGTATTATCGCGGGGTGGAGCAGCACGGTAGCTCGTCGGGCTCATAACCCGAAGGTCGCAGGTTCAAATCCTGTCCCCGCAACCAAATGGTCCCGTGGTGTAGTGGTTAACATGCCTGCCTGTCACGCAGGAGATCGCCGGTTCGACCCCGGTCGGGACCGCCATTTTAATAAGGCTCGGTAGCTCAGTCGGTAGAGCAGAGGACTGAAAATCCTCGTGTCGGCGGTTCGATTCCGTCCCGAGCCACCATTTATTTTAATAAAATACGCCGGCTTAGCTCAATTGGTAGAGCAACTGACTTGTAATCAGTAGGTTGGGGGTTCAAGTCCTCTAGCCGGCACCATGTAAGTTTCGGAGGGGTAGCGAAGTGGCTAAACGCGGCGGACTGTAAATCCGCTCCTTCGGGTTCGGCAGTTCGAATCTGCCCCCCTCCACCATTTACATAGGGGCATAGTTTAAAGGTAGAACTGAGGTCTCCAAAACCTCCAGTGTGGGTTCGATTCCTACTGCCCCTGCCAAATATATTTACACAACATGGCGGTTGTGGCGAAGTGGTTAACGCACCGGATTGTGGCTCCGGCATTCGTGGGTTCGATTCCCATCAGTCGCCCCATTTTTATTTTAAAAATTACAAATAATCTAATGGATACTTACATATAATTAAGTAAGAATTCGATGGGCTATAGCCAAGCGGTAAGGCAACGGACTTTGACTCCGTCATGCGCTGGTTCGAATCCAGCTAGCCCAGCCATTTTTGCGGAAGTAGTTCAGTGGTAGAATACAACCTTGCCAAGGTTGGGGTCGCGGGTTCGAATCCCGTCTTCCGCTCCAATAAAATTTAATATGGCGGCATAGCCAAGTGGTAAGGCAGAGGTCTGCAAAACCTTTATCACCGGTTCAAATCCGGTTGCCGCCTTTTCTTTTGTGCCGATGTGGCGGAATTGGCAGACGCGCACGACTCAAAATCGTGTTCCTTCGGGAGTGTCGGTTCGACCCCGACCATCGGTATCATGAACGGCGTAAAAAAGCTCTATACAATTAGTATAGAGCTTTTTTGTTTTCTTTTCATTACATGACAAAATAAGCAGAAAAAGTATTGTATATACAATATTTCTTTCGAGTACTCTAGAGAGAATTTCTCCACCCCGGTGACATGAAGTTAAATCCGATACCACCAGTAGATATTAGTACACTATCAACGGTTAAGTTTGTAACCTCTAAAAACTTCTTTTCAAACCCTTCTCTGTTGTACTTATACATAGTTGAGTGGCACGCCCGCATATGCGTTGAAGTACTTAACCAGTCCCCTAAATCTTTTAATTCAGGGAACGACTCAAATTGAATTGGTTCATCTAATTTCATGAATCTCACTTGATAGATAGTTGGGTTTAACTTTTCTTCTATCCCTTTAAGACTATGTGCTTTTTTCTCATTTGAATGTGTCATAATTCTCCCTCTCTCTTTTCTTCAAATTTTCCCCTATTTTTATTATACAGCAATAGAAAGTAATTATAGGAATATTATAGAAAAAGGTGTCAGCAATATAAAAAGACTCTAACAGAAATGTTAGAGTCTTTTTGTTAAATTATACTATGTGCTTCTAAAATTCGTAATAAACGTAGGAATTCATGTATAATATAACTTGTCGAAAGAACAAAATGATAGTGATTTATATTATGTCTGTAATATGAATCAAAAATGAACTTTTTATATTTCTTTTAAAAATGTGTTGAACACACATTATATTTCATATTAATATTTTTATGTAGATTTAAAACGGGAAAGAGAGTGGAAAGTATGGGCCGTAAATGGAACAATATTAAAGACAAAAAAGCATCAAAAGATGCAAATACAAGCCGTATATACGCGAAATTTGGGCGTGAAATTTATGTGGCAGCAAAACAAGGCGAGCCAGATCCAGAATCAAACCAAGCGCTAAGAGTTGTATTAGAGCGTGCGAAAACATACAATGTTCCAAGAACAATTATTGATCGTGCAGTTGAAAAAGCAAAAGGCGGTTCAGAAGAAAATTATGACGAGCTTCGTTATGAAGGATTCGGACCAAATGGAGCTATGGTTATTGTAGATACACTTACAAATAACGTAAACCGTACTGCAGCAGATGTACGAGCTGCATTTAGCAAAAACAGTGGTAATATGGGTGTGAACGGTTCTGTAGCTTACATGTTTGATGCGACAGCTGTTATCGGCCTTGAAGGTAAAACATCAGATGAAGTTCTTGAAATTTTAATGGAAGCAGATGTAGATGCACGTGACATTCTAGAAGAAGAAGATTCTGTTATCGTGTATGCTGAACCAGATCAATTCCATGCAGTACAATCTGCACTTAAAGGTGCTGGCGTTGAGGAGTTTACAGTTGCAGAATTAACAATGCTTGCACAAAGTGATGTAACACTTCCTGAAGATGCTCAAGCACAATTTGAGAAAATGGTTGATGCATTAGAAGATTTGGAAGATGTTCAACAAGTTTATCACAACGTAGACTTAGGAGAGTAATACGATAGATGACCCTTTTCGCTTAGCGGATAGGGTCTTTTTTATGAAGTTAATTAAGGTGATGAAGTATTAAAGGTATTTTGTTGTAGGTAGTGAATATGATTATAGGGATATATAAAATATTCATTATCTCTAGGAGGCTTAATATGGAACATAAGACACCAAAGCATATAGTTGCTGTAGCAGGTTATTTAACAAATGAAAAAAATGAAGTGTTATTAACAAAAGTGCACTGGCGAGCTGATACGTGGGAGTTGCCAGGAGGACAGGTAGAAGAAGGCGAAGCGCTCGATCAAGCTGTCTGTAGGGAAATAAAAGAGGAAACAGGGTTAACGGTGAAGCCTATCGGAATTACAGGGGTTTATTATAATACCTCTATGCATATTCTAGCTGTTGTTTTTAAAGTAGCATATATAAGTGGTGAAATAAAAACTCAACCTGAAGAGATACAAGAGGCTAAATTTGTTGATTTAAATGAAGAGAACATAGATGAGTATATAACGCGTCCTCATATGAAATCCAGAACGCTTGATGCAATGAGAGCAACACATTTTATTCCGTATGAAACGTGGGAAGTACAGCCGTATAATTTAATAGGAAGATTGTAAAGAAAAGAGTAGCCGATTTGAGATACATTCGAATCACTACTCTTTTTTGTATACTGTTTAAGAAAAAGGTCAAAATAATAATAGCACTAGTATTGATTTGTAGAACGTTTGTTCTGTATAATAAATCTATATGTTATATACATTTAGATTACTAGATAGTCAAAAGTATATATATTTGTAGATGATATAATTAAAGTGTAAAGTGAAAATATAATAGTCTTAAGGGTTTCTCTTTTATTGGTTATTCGTGCTTTAACATAACCTATATTCAATATTTCAGATGAATAGTAGATAAAAAAATACTGTGATACAATACTTTTTTATCCCACTATTTGCTGGGCAGTAAGCCTGATTGATGAGGGCTCATTAAAGTTTCACTTTATACCTTACAATGATGTAAGGTACGTGTAAGAGAAATCGATGGGATATTTTTTTACAACAATGTATTCTTAAAGTAAGAGTTATATGCTGTGTGGAAAAGAGGTGTTCAAGATGAAAGAACGAGTATTATCTAGGGTGAACTATCATCAAAAAGTTGCATTAAATCCAATGACTAAACTTTTTTATAAAGCCATTATATTATTATTATTGTTAAGTTGTACGTTATTATTCATTGGAAATGTAATGATTGAGAAAAGTGATATTAGTAAATTACATGTACCGGCTAAGTTAGAGGTGCCAGAATCATTAACACATGCATTTATTGCGACAGAAGATAAAAGATTTTATCATCATAACGGTTTAGATTATATAGCAATTATTAGAGCCTCAGTTGAGAATATAAAGGCTGGTGGTGTCGTGCAAGGAGGAAGCACGATTACACAACAGCTATCTAAAAATGCTTTTTTAACAAATGAACGTACATTTTCTCGTAAGTGGAAAGAGATTTTTTATACGAAAAAAATTGAACGCACATTTACGAAGGATGAAATTTTAAAATTATATGTAAGTAATATTTATTATGGAGAAGGAGCGTGGGGAATTGAAAAAGCAGCAAACCTTTACTTCGGTAAAAAGGTGAACCAATTAACGTTGGCTGAAAGTGCAATGATGGCTGCTGTAGTAAAAGCACCTGCTTATTACTCACCTGCCCAAAACTATGATAAAGCAGTAGAGAGACGAAATGTCGTTTTGAGACTAATGGAGAAAGAAGGCTATATAAGCCATGATGAGTATGTTCAAGCAGTTAGTGAGAAATTAGTAATTCGTCATGATATAAAAATAGAGCAGTCGATGTTAAATAGCGCGCGTAAAAAAGCAGTAAGTTAAGAGAAGTTCCTACAGAGGAGCTTCTTTTTTTGAATAAATTGTGACAAATTGTGACACAATATCGTCACAATTATTGTGTTTTTGTAATTTATGTGAGCGTGTTCATTGCGTGACGTATATAAGTGTTGATATTATGTGTATTGTGTACAATGCTGTATACAGAATATGAATTTAAAGAGGAATGTATATGAAATCAAATAAACTCATGGCTCTTGGTATAGTTTTTTCTATCGCAGTATTGATTGTAATTGGAACAATTGCGTATAGCATCATAAATGACAAAAAAGATAAAGGGAATGAGATGTTTGCTTATTCTACGCAACAATCTTTAGGGAAAGATGATGCTCCAGTTAAGGTAGTTGAATTTGGAGACTTTAAATGTCCTGCTTGTCGTACTTGGGATGTAACAGTATTACCTCGATTAAAAGAAGAGTATATTGATAAAGGCAAAGTGCAGTTATATTTTATTAACTTCCCATTTATCGGAAAAGACTCGGATTTAGGTGCAGCAGCTGGTGAAGCAATTTATAAACAAGATAAAGATTCATTCTGGATCTTCTATGATGAGATTTATCAAAATCAAAAGAAAGATACGGAAGAATGGATTACAGAAGATTTGCTTCTTAGCATTGTGAAAGAGAAACTTCCAAAAGTTGATGTAGAGCAATTTAAGAAAGATTTACACAGTAAAGACATTAAAGAAAAAGTACGTAAAGATTCAGATCGTGCTCAAAAATTAAAAGTTCAAGGTGCTCCTTCTGTATATGTAAACGGAAATCTTGCAAACCCTGATTTCGATAGTATGAAGAAGGCAATTGATAAAGAATTGAAAAAGTGATGAGGTCTCTCATCACTTTTTCGACTTTTTTCGATAAAATTCTTGCCTCTACTTTTTTTACATGCTATACTACTTTACATAAGTTATTCTAATATCTTATATGTAATTCATATTTGCGGGTGTAGTTTAGTGGTAAAACAAGAGCCTTCCAAGCTCTGGTCGAGAGTTCGATTCTCTTCACCCGCTCCAAATTTTATTAAATGTTTTTCTATAAATTGTGATCAACGCAGTGTTTCGTTTCCGAGATAAACGAGGCATTGCGTTTTTTAATGTTTGAAAAACCTAATTACATGCGAAAATAGAAGTAAATAATAGTATTCCAAAAGTGAATTACTAACCAATAGAGTCGTTACATAAGGGATGGATTCATCTGAGGAGGCGATTAAGAGTGGATTTTGAACAATTAAAGCAAGATGTAATTGCGTATAGTAAAACAATTGGCATAGATAAAATAGGCTTTGCGAGTGCTTCTCCTTTTGAGGAATTAAAGCAGCGCTTAATCCAGCAACAACAATTAAATTATCAATCTGGATTTGAAGAGCCTGATATAGAGAAGAGAACGAATCCGCAACTGTTATTACCGGGTGCTAAATCAATTATTGCGATTGCTTTAGCATATCCTTCAAAATTAAAAAATGCACCATTAAGTAAGCGTGGAGAACGCCGTGGGATTTTTTGTCGTGCTTCTTGGGGACAAGATTATCATCTTGTTTTACGAGATCGTTTGCAAAAATTAGAAGCATATTTAATTGAAAAACTTCCGGATATAGAAGTGAAGTCCATGGTTGATACAGGTGAATTAAGTGATCGAGCTGTATCAGAGCGTGCAGGCATTGGATGGAGCGGTAAAAACTGCTCTATTATTACACCTGAATTTGGTTCGTACGTATACTTAGGGGAAATGATTACAAATGTTCCATTCCCGCCAGATAAGCCGATAGAAGATCAATGCGGGGGCTGTACGAAATGTATCGATATTTGTCCTACCGGTGCTTTAATACAGGGGGGACAGTTAGATTCGAAGAAGTGCATTGCGTTTTTAACACAGACGAAAGGATTCCTACCTGAAGAATATCGCGATAAAATAGGAAATCGTATATATGGATGTGATACGTGTCAGACTGTTTGCCCGAAAAACAAAGGAATGGATTTTCATAATCATCCTGAGATGGAGCCGGATCCTGAGCTAGTTAAACCATTATTAACGCCACTTTTAACAATTAGTAATCGTGATTTTAAAGAGAAATATGGGATTATGTCAGGGTCATGGAGAGGGAAAAAGCCACTGCAAAGAAATGCGATTTTAGCATTAGCACATTTTAAAGAAACATCGGCAATTCCTGATTTAATTGGTGTTATGAAAGATGACCCAAGACCAGTACTACGCGGAACGGCAGCATGGGCACTTGGGAAAATTGGCGGAGATGGAGTAGGCGAAGCGATTGAGAAAGCGATGGAACGTGAGAAAGATGAAGAAGTGCTTCATGAAATGAATCGCGGGCTTGAATTGTTAGCACAGAAAAAAGAGTAGATAATATTTCCCTTTTTCATATTGTAATATGGGAGGGAGACAGAATGGTTGTAAAAACGAAGATTGAAAACCAAGTACAACAATTTTTAGCATATATAACGGAGAAAAGAACGAATGTGGATGGTATTGCTGAGGATTTACTACAAATGGCACTGAGAAAGAAACAATTGTTTCAAAGACGTAGTGCACATATAGTGAAAGCAACTGCGGATGTTTCTTTCATTAGACAATTAAATAGTAATGACCATCAAGAAATTGATTATCAAATACATTTTAAATATTTAATTAAGCATAAAGAATTATTTTATATTGAAGAGGAACAATTAAAACGAAGAGTTTGTTTAAATAATAGTCGGATTATAGGCGATTATGCTATTGAAGTGTCAGAAGAAATTAGAATGGGTGAGACATTAGAAAGGGAAATTACGAAAGAGAAGTACGGTTCTTATCAGTATAATCGTTTAGAGGCAGTGAAATATGCAGAGCGTTGGTGGGATGACCGAAATCCTATGTATCGTAATTTCCCTGATAATTGTACGAATTTCATTTCTCAATGTCTTCATACTGGAGAAGTACCTATGAGCGGATATCCTAATATTCGTAAAGGATGGTGGCAAAGGGAGAATCAGTGGAGCTGGAGCTGGGCTGTTGCACATTCTTTTTATTGGTATTTGTCAGGTGCTACAACAGGACTTCGAGCAGAGGCGGTAGAGAGGCCAGAAGAACTTATTCTTGGAGATGTCATTGCTTATGATTTCGAGGATGACGGAAGATGGAATCATACGACGATTGTAGTAGCAAAAGATGCAGATGGTATGCCGCTTGTAAATGCACATTCAGCGAATAGCCGTCGACGTTATTGGAACTATGAAGACTCTAGTAAATATACACCACAAATGAAATATAAATTCTTTCATATTATTAATGGGTAGAGATTTTTCGCTCAAGTGGTATAATACGTAGTAGACAAAAAACAGAGGTGAATATCGCGTGGGAGTACATGTTGTTTTATATCAGCCAGAAATTCCAGCAAATACAGGGAATATTGCTCGTACTTGTGCAGCAACTGGAACAGAATTACATTTGATTAGACCGCTTGGATTTTCAACGGATGATAAAATGTTAAAGCGTGCAGGATTAGATTATTGGCAGCACGTAAAAATTACGTACTATGATTCAATTGAAGAATTTTATGAAAAAAATAAAGACGGTGAATTCTTCTATTTAACAAAGTATGGCGAGAAAGCTCATACAGCGTTTGACTATAGCAAGCGCGAGAAGGATTACTATTTTGTATTTGGAAGAGAAACAAACGGCTTACCAGCTAATGTAATCGAAGAAAACTTTGATCATTGTTTACGTATTCCAATGACAGATAAAGTACGTTCATTAAATTTATCTAATACAGCAGCAATTTTAATTTATGAAGCGTTCCGTCAACAAAATTACCCTGGATTAGATTTAGAAATCGTTTATTAAAAGTCGCCATATGGCGACTTTTTTTTATAAAATAAAAATAATATATAATCATACATTTAAAAGAGAGGACATAATCATATAGAATGGGATATATGATTAAAAATAGATAAGACGGGTTGAGATAAATATGAAGGAAGAATATAGTAATCAAAATACCTTTTTAAGTATGATAGATATGGATTTAATTAGACAAGGATTATTACATGCTATTCAAGATTTAGTATTCATATTGAAAGTTATTGATAATGAAACGTTTCAATATATGTATGTGAATAAAATAGGAATGGATTATGCTAGGTTAAGCGAAGAGTGCTATGGAAAAACCTTTGCAGAAGTATTACCAAAAGATATAGCGGGGATATTGCAAAGGCAATATGCAAAAGTAGTGAGAGAAGCGAAAGCACACACCTTTTGTGATGTAGTCAATTTACCAAAAGGTGAGATACACTATGAATCTTCACTTAATCCTGTCTGCGACGAAGAAGGAATATGTCAATTTGTTATTTGTATTACAAGAGATATTACAGCTCAAATTGAGGAGAAGACAGAGATAGAGGAAAAACAAATGTTATTTAAGTCGTTACTGGAATATAATAATGACTCAATTATATCTATAGATTCTATAGGGAGAGTTACATATGCAAATCCGGCAACGTATGAAATATTTGGATACCGGTATGAGGAATTAAATAATAAATTTATTTTTGAATTCATTAATAAAGAATATGAAAAAGATTTTCAAATTATATTTAAGGGATCGATGCAAGGAAAAGCAAAACAAATTGTTTCAAAGAAATATGTTCATAAAGAAGGGTACGAGCTATATATTTCTTTGAGAACTATCCCGATTATTGTGAACGGTGAAATTGTTGGGATTTATATTGTTACGAGAGATGTTACAAGGCAAGTATTAAACGAAATGCGAACAGAATATTTAGCTTACTATGACCAGTTAACGGGATTAATGAATAGAATTTCATGTACAAATAAGTTAAATACTTTTTTAAATGAGAGTGTAAATTTTGCACTTGTATTTATAGATTTAGATGAGTTTCATCGTATTAATGATACATTTGGTCATAAAGAGGGAGATAAAGTATTACAAAAAGTTACAGAATGTTTAAGTAATCTAAAAATAGAAGATATGCACTTATTTAGAGAACACGATGATCAATTTGTTATGTTGATAGAAAATATAACGAAAGAATATGTAGAGGAAGTTGCAAAAAGCATATTAAAAAACATTAGTGAATATTTTGTAATCGAAGAAGAAGATGTATATTTAAGCGCGTCAATTGGAATTGTAATGGCTCCAACAGATGGAGAAGATGAAAAAATACTATTTCAGAGAGTCGATGCTGCTTTAGAAAAAGCAAAAGAAAAAGGAAAAGGACATTATCATTTTTATTGTAGTGGATTAGACTGTGAGCGTGAACAAAGGTTTATAATAGAAAACCAGTTACATCGTGCTATAGAAAAAAATGAATTTTTCTTATATTATCAGCCACAAATTAATATTGAAACGAAAAAAATAGCTAGTATGGAAGCTTTAATAAGGTGGGAGAATAAGGAATTAGGATTTGTTTCTCCAAACCAATTTATCCCGTTGGCAGAAAGAACAGGATTTATTATTAAGCTGGATGAATGGGTAGTAAATCAAGTGTGTCAGCAATTGCGCGAATGGTTAAATAAAGGGTATGATGTGGTCCCAATTGCAGTTAATATTTCAGCTAGACACTTTCGTTCTATTACATTAATAGAGATGATTACACGGGCTTTAAATAAGTACAATGTACCAACTCATTTATTAGCGATAGAGGTTACAGAAGGAGCTCTTATACATAAAGATATATCGAAGAGAGTGTTACTACAATTAAAAGAGCAAAATTTAAAGATTCATTTAGATGATTTTGGAACAGGCTATTCATCTTTAAGTTATTTAAAAACATATCCAATTGATACTTTAAAAATTGATCGTTCTTTTATGGAAGGTATACATATAGATGAACGTGATACGAATATTACAGCTGCAATTATTCATTTAGCTCATACTTTAGAATTGAATGTAATTGCAGAAGGAGTAGAAAAAAAGGAGCAAATACAGTTTTTGAAAGAAAAGAATGTGAAGCTTGTACAAGGTTATTATTATAGCCGACCACTATCCAAATATGATATGGAAAATATGTATTATAAATAAAAAATGATGTGCTAAAAGCACATCATTTTTTATGTGTACCTGGTTTGTCATTGTAACCGGATGTAAAAATAGCTGTAAGAAATGTGAGTGATACACCTAAAATTAATAATAATTTCATACTAATATCCTCCTTACTTTTTTCGGTTCATGAGTTTTATTTATTATCCAAAATGTATGTAAGGTTCTTAGAAGAAAAGAATTTATTTATAATGAATAGCAGTGTAAAAACGTTAATACCTATATTATACAGAATTTTCTTTGAATTTTGGAGAGAATTTTAGTGTGCTATTATATATTTCGTTTTGATTTAAAGAATGTTTAAGGACATCCTAGCATACCTTTTATAATAATCCGATTGAACAAGGAGATGGGGGAGGAGCTATAATGGATATTCTAAAAAAGATTGAACAGCATCGAGCAGCAGAAGAGCGTTTACAATGGGAAGGTACGTTTGCGGAGTATTTGGAGCTTGTGAAAGAAAGACCATGGGTGGCTCAAACAGCACACTCTCGCATTTACAATATGATAAAAGATGCTGGAATTGAAGAAGTCGATGGTAGAAGAAAGTATAACTTCTTTAGTAATCAGCTCTTTGGATTAGAGGATGCTCTAGAACGTCTTGTAGAGGAATATTTTCATCCATCTGCAAAACGATTAGATGTTAGAAAAAGAATTTTATTATTAATGGGTCCTGTTAGTGGAGGGAAATCAACGTTAGTTACAATGTTGAAACGAGGATTAGAAACATATTCAAGAACAGATCGCGGAGCAATTTTTGCAATTAAAGGATGCCCAATGCACGAGGATCCACTGCATTTAATTCCACATCATTTACGAGATGATTTCTTTGATGAGTATGGGGTTAGAATTGAAGGGAATTTATCACCACTAAATGTCATGCGTTTAGAGCAAGAATACGGATCAAGAATTGAGGATGTAGTTGTAGAGCGTATTTTCTTCTCTGAAGATCGTCGTACAGGGATTGGTACATTTAGCCCGTCTGATCCAAAATCACAAGATATTGCAGATTTAACAGGTAGTCTGGACTTTTCTACGATTGCAGAATATGGTTCAGAATCAGATCCGCGTGCGTATCGATTTGATGGAGAATTAAATAAGGCAAACCGAGGAATGATGGAGTTCCAAGAGATGTTAAAATGCGATGAGAAGTTTTTATGGCACTTATTATCGCTTACGCAAGAAGGGAATTTCAAAGCGGGAAGATTTGCGCTTATTTCAGCAGATGAATTAATTGTAGCGCATACGAATGAAACAGAGTATCGCTCATTTATAGCAAATAAGAAAAATGAAGCATTGCACTCAAGAATTATTGTAATGCCAGTTCCTTATAATTTACGAGTAAGTGAAGAAGAACATATTTATGAAAAAATGATTCGTGAAAGTGATGTATCGAATGTTCACATTGCACCACACACACTTCGCGTTGCAGCAATGTTCACCATTTTAACTCGTTTAAAAGATCCGAAGCGTCCGGATATTGATTTAATTAAAAAGATGCGTTTGTATGATGGAGAAACGGTAGAAGGTTATAATGCGATTGATGTAGAAGAATTACAACGCGAATATCAAGATGAAGGTATGAAGGGTATTGATCCTCGTTATGTCATTAACCGAATTTCGTCTACAATCATTCGAAAAGAGGTACCATCTATTAACGCGTTAGATGTACTTAGATCTTTAAAAGATGGGCTAGATCAGCATCCATCCATTAGTAATGAAGACCGTGAACGTTACATGAACTTCATCTCATTAGCGAGAAAAGAATACGATGAAATCGCGAAGAAAGAAGTACAAAAAGCGTTTGTTTATTCATATGAAGAATCAGCTAAGACGCTTATGGATAATTACTTAGATAACGTCGAGGCGTACTGCAATAAATCGAAATTACGTGATCCGTTAACAGGAGAAGAAATGAGTCCAGATGAAAAATTAATGCGCTCAATTGAAGAGCAAATTGGAATTTCAGAAAATGCTAAGAAAGCGTTCCGTGAAGAGATTTTAATTCGCATTTCTGCTTATGCCCGTAAAGGAAAACGCTTTGATTATAATTCACATGAACGTCTTCGTGAAGCGATTCAGAAAAAACTATTTGCTGATTTAAAAGATATAGTGAAAATTACAACGTCAACGAAAACGCCGGACGAAAATCAGCTTAAGAAGATCAATGATGTTGTTGCGCGTTTAATTGATGAGCATGGCTATAATTCTTCTTCAGCAAATGAATTACTACGCTATGTAGGTAGCTTGTTAAACAGATAGTTTGATAACAAAACGCTGTCTCTTGTATTTTGCGGGACAGCGTTTTATTATCCGTTCATATGTGTATAAAGTGTCATACCTTGTCCAAATGTAATAAATTAAGATGCAATTTTATGAATTTATTGTCAATTATTTTTACAATATGCATATGATAGAGTAACCAACCATTCATACGAAAAAAGCCAACACAATACAATATGTTGCAAAGTAAAAATATGTGCAACAATGCATTGTGTTTCTTTCTTATCAGTGGCTGAATATTTCTTTCTATTATGTGAGTGGCAAAATTTTGTTTAGGATGCTCGGGGTATTGTATGAAAAACGTTATAAATGTTTATGGGATGATTTTCTGTGGGCAGTTACCTTTCAAACATTCTAGCTTGCACATTACAGAACAAAATTTATAGATTGCTGTTCATACAGGAAGACAATTACAGTAAGGAGGGAAAGGAATGGGCGAAGAAAATCAACCAAATTATACGATTTCACAGGAAAACTGGTCCCTCCATCGCAAAGGATATGACGACCAACAGCGCCATCAAGAAAAAGTACAAGAGGCAATTAAGAATAATTTACCCGATCTTGTAACAGAAGAAAGTATAGTTATGTCTAATGGCAAGGATGTTGTAAAAATACCAATTCGTTCTCTAGATGAATATAAGATTAGATACAATTATGATAAAAATAAACATGTTGGGCAAGGAAACGGTGACAGCAAAGTTGGTGATGTCGTTGCGAGAGATGGATCAGGTGGTCAAAAACAAAAAGGGCCAGGAAAAGGGCAAGGAGCAGGAGATGCAGCTGGGGAAGATTACTATGAAGCTGAAGTCTCTATTTTAGAATTAGAGCAAGCATTTTTCAGAGAGTTAGAACTGCCTAATTTAAAGAGAAAAGAAATGGATGAAAACCGGATTGAACATGTTGAATTTAATGACATTAGAAAAACAGGATTATGGGGAAATATCGATAAGAAAAGAACAATGATATCCGCATATAAACGAAATGCAATGAGTGGTAAAGCATCTTTTCATCCAATTCACCAAGAAGACTTAAAGTTCCGCACTTGGAATGAAGTATTAAAGCCAGATTCAAAAGCTGTTGTATTAGCGATGATGGATACGAGTGGATCGATGGGAATATGGGAGAAATATATGGCACGTAGCTTCTTTTTCTGGATGACAAGATTTTTACGCACAAAGTATGAAACAGTTGATATTGAATTTATTGCTCATCATACAGAAGCGAAAGTCGTTACAGAAGAAGAATTTTTCTCAAAAGGAGAAAGTGGCGGAACGATATGTTCTTCCGTATATAAAAAAGCATTAGAACTTATCGATAATAAATATTCACCAGACCGCTATAATATTTATCCATTCCATTTTTCAGATGGTGATAATTTAACATCAGATAATGCTAGATGTGTAAAACTTGTTGAAGAGCTAATGAAGAAGTGTAATATGTTTGGGTATGGGGAAGTGAACCAGTATAATCGCTCATCATCTACCCTTTTCTCGGTTTATAAAAAGATTGAGGATGAGAAGTTTAGGTATTATATACTGAAGAATAAGAGGGATGTTTTTAACTGTCTTAAAAAATTTTTCATGGTAAATTGAATATGTGTATTTATAAATTATCAATATTTATCTAATGCAAATTAATCAGAGAAAATATATTATGTTTCTAAAGGGGTACATTTTAATGTGGAAAAGATAAAAAATGTTTGTATATGCTGCGAAACAAATGAAAGATGGTTTTGAAGAAAATGATTTCTTTTTAGGTATATTAATCAATAATTAGTATTGACCATCTATAATTAATCTTGTTTTATTACCAAATATTCAAGATAGTAACAGGGTTGTAGAGTGTTACAGAAGTGGAAGAGCATAAAAAGATATTAAGTATTATTTTTCTATTATAATTTTTAGCGAAAACCATATACATGACAAAAAAAGACAGGTTTATTATCTGTGAACTGCACCCCAATTGTTAGACACAGTCTAACAATTGGAGGTGTAGTTTTTTTATGACTAAATTTACTTCAGAAGACAAAATGAATGCAGTAATACATTATCAAGATGGAAGTGAGAGTATAAAAGATATTGCGAAATCATTGGGAGCGAATCACGAAGTGGTTCGCATGTGGATAAAACAATTTGAATATCATGGAATCCGGGCCTTTGAAAAAGGCTATACAACGTATTCTGCACAGTATAAACTAGACGTACTAAATTATATGTTCGAAAATGGGACGTCTCCAAACGAAACGGCAGTCATTTTTAATATTTCTTCACCTGGACTTATTAGAAAATGGCGTATTCAGCTACATCAAAAAGGAGTAGACGCCCTTAAATCGAAGAAAAAGGGGCGTCAATCTATGACTAAGGACAATCAAAAATCAATTAAGAAACAAACACAAACAGAAGAGTCAGTAGAAGCATTACAAGCTGAATTGGAGCGTTTGCGTATGGAGAATGCTTATTTAAAAAAGTTGAATGCCTTAGTTCAAAACAAGGAAAAATCACCAAACAAGATAAGGCGCAAGTAATCTATGAACTAAGGAAAGCATTTCCGGTGCAGACACTTTTAAAATTAGCAGAACTCCCACGAAGTACATATTATTACTGGATACAGAATTCTAATCGGCCAGATAAAGATAAAGAGCTAAAGATCTTAATTCAAAACATTTACGATGAACACCAAGGTCGTTATGGATATCGCCGTATTCGCGATGAGTTAATGAACCAAGGACACAAAATCAACCATAAAAAAGTTCAACGAATTATGAAAGAGTTAGGTTTAAAGAGTCTAGTTCGTATGAAAAAATATCGCTCGTATAAAGGACAAGTAGGTAAGATTGCGCCAAATATTTTAGAACGTAATTTTAAAGCTGAAAAGCCGAACGAAAAATGGGTTACAGACATAACAGAATTTAAATTATGCGGCGAGAAGCTCTACTTATCACCGATGTTAGATCTATTTAATGGAGAGATAATCGCTTATACAATTGATTCAAGACCACCTATTCACTTGTATCGAAGATGTTGGAGAAGTCTTTTCAACAATTGACAGAAGAAGACGAACTCCTTATTCACTCTGATCAAGGCTGGCATTATCAAATGAAGAAGTATCGGCACGCCCTAAAGGAACGCAAGATTACGTAAAGTATGTCTCGTAAAGGGAACTGTTACGATAATGCGGTTATTGAAAGTTTCTTTGGTATTATGAAATCTGAATTTCTTTATCTAAAAGATTTTGAAAGCATAGAACACTTTAAACAAGAATTTGAAAAATATATCGATTATTATAATCACAAAAGAATTAAGGCAAAACTAAAAGGCATGAGTCCGGTACAATATCGAACTCATGCCCTAAAGGCTGCCTAATGAAACGACCTGTCTAACTTTATGGGGTCAGTTCATCTGGAAAGTCTGTCTTTTTTGTCGTGTATATTTCATTTTTAATGATGATTAAAAATCCCTAAAGGGATTTGTTTTTTCAATTTTTTATTTTAGTATTTTTTGTATTAGAGCTATACGAAGTTACTACATACTGGATGTATTTTTTTGCTTGAGAACTTTTTTAAACTTTATATAACAAGCTATTCTCCACGGAATTAAATAGCAAATAGTAATTAAGAAAATTAACATACTGAGTGTACCTGGATCAATGATAGAAATATGTTGTCGGAAATAATAACGCAAAGCAATCATAAGGGCAAAAGTAATTATAAAAGCAGGGCTTTTCTTCGTATAAATTAAACCATCATTTCGTATTTCGTAATCTGACCATATAATAAGAGGAATAGAAAGACCAATTCCTAAAAAAATAGCTATTAATAATTGAAGGTATGTTACATGCCCAGGGTTAAGAAAAAATACAAATCCTGGTGTTAAGAATAGGAGTGGAAGAATTATTCGTTTTCCTTTTCCCTTAGTTGGTTTGTGCATAGATCGAATTCTACGCACTAAAATGAGGGCGCCAATAAATAGAAACAAAGAAGTAGCTGGTATAACAGTTTGCATAGATAAGTATCCTCCCAAAATATGTTTATTGTATATTTTTAAAATAAACTGCACTTAAAAAAGACAACTATATAAAATTTGAAGCGAAGAAGTTATCCCTTTATTGCTGTTTTTATTTCATTTATGTTTTTTACAAGAATACGTTTATGAAGATTCTTATGTGCAGTAGTTATTGATAACTTATAATCAGAATGTATATGCAACTGATTAAAGTATTTATAGGGATTACTTTTATAAACAGAGTCTAT
This sequence comes from Bacillus sp. JKS001846, assembly GCF_900176455.1. Classification (NCBI taxonomy): domain Bacteria; kingdom Bacillati; phylum Bacillota; class Bacilli; order Caryophanales; family Bacillaceae; genus Bacillus; species Bacillus sp. JKS001846. Next base: position 5,199,970 of record NZ_FWYG01000001.1, on the reverse strand, counting down.
AGATATTTCATTGTTCATTATGAAAAATGAAAAGGTGTTGAAAGGCATAAAAAATCCTTTTCCATGTGCTTTAATAAAGCTCTCTTTTAATGTCCATAAAGTATAAAAATAATCTAGCTGCTTTTCAGTAGGTTGTAATAGCAAATGCTTATACTCATCATCTGAGAAAAAGCATTTAGCTATCTCAAAATCTATAGGTTTAATTTGTTCAATGTCTATTCCAACGGGTGCATGATGGTCTATAGCACAAACCACCCACTCTCCAGAATGGGAAATATTAAAATGAAAACTTGGTTTATTATACAAATAAGGTTTTCCAAATTCATTAAATTTGAAATGTATATTAGAGTTTGAAATATTAAATTCCTCACAAATAATAGATCGAATTAATAAATCCCCCAATAAGGAACGTAGGGCATCTTTTTGCTTTCTAAAACAAAGTATTCTTTTTTTTTTATCTTCATTTATAAAAATAAATAAATCTTTGAATTCCTTGGAATTAATGTTTTGATTTATATTAATTGCATAAATAGTAGTCATGAATTCACCATCAGCTATCTCTGGTCTCCTCTGAATTAATTACGTAAGGTATAAAAAAATTAACCATTCTAAAATACCACAGAAATATAAATTTGATTTTTTGTAAGATATTATAAAAATAGTTCATGGGATATTGTGTTTTAAATTATATTCAAAAAGATGGGGTTCGTAAATGCTTTCGGAGTTGGGGGAATTTCGCCCTATATATTTATTATTAATAATAAATATATAGGGCGAAATTAACAAGAATTTTATCTAATCAATACTATTTATATTATGAATAGTATTAAATTTAAATATATTGTTGGTGAAACAAAATCCCCCAATTTACATAAATGAATAGGCGCTATAAGATTTATATGTGAATATTTGAAACTATTTTAAGATATCTATTAATGGGGAGAGTAGAGCGAATTGATTAAACTATTTTGTTTGCCGTATGCCGGTGGCTCAGCGGTTGTATATAGTAAATGGACAAAAAAATTAGAGGATTTCATTGAATTATATCCAGTAGAATTGGCGGGAAGAGGTAAAAGATTTAACGAACCTTTTTATGATTCAATGGAGGATGCTGTTAATGATATTTTTAATCAAATTAAAGATCATTTAAATCAAACTTATGCTTTCTTTGGACATAGTATGGGAAGTCTTTTAGTTTATGAGTTATGTCAAAAAATAAAAAAAATGGGTTATCCGGAACCATCTCATATTTTTTTTTCCGGAAGAGAAGCTCCCCAAACTGTAAAAGATGAATATACAGTATATGATCTTCCGGATGAAGAGTTTATAAAATATGTTTTTCACTATGGTGGTATGCCAGAATCCTTTCTTGAGAATAAAATGTTATTAGATATCTTTATTCCAATTTTAAAAGCAGATTTTAAAATAGTAGAAACATATCAATATATTGAGAAAGATTTTAATTTAAATTGTGATTTTTCCATTCTTTCAGGGGAAAAGGATCAAAAATTAGATTTTGCCAATTTGAAGGGATGGGAAAAATTTACTATAGGTAATTGTACTTATTTTACTTTTGAAGGTGGTCATTTCTATATAAATGAAGATATTGAAAATACTATTGCATGTATAAATAAACAATTAAAAAAATGTGTAATTGAATGATGTAGTATTAATTAGTTTTTATAACAGTTATATAAGTATAAAGTAATAAGAAGTGAGAAAGGGCATGATTGGAAATGTCTAATATTGGTGATAAATGCGAATCAGTTGTAAGGCGATCAGGGTCATACTGGAAGGAATATTTGCAAGGAAAGTTATCTGGATGGCAGCTGCTTTCTAATTACAAGAGACCTTTGCAATATAAACATAAAGAAGATTCTTTTTTATTTGACTTTAATTCGGTAATTAATCAAAAAATCAATTTACATAGTAAACAGCAAAAATATACTACTTTTCAGATTATGTTAACAGCATATCAAATTTTATTATATAAATATTCTAAACAAAACGATTTTTTAATAGGTATTTCCCAAGGTGAAAATAAATATTTAGATATAAAATTAAATAAATCATTATTGCCTTTGCGAGTAACTGAAATAGGTCAATTGACTATACGAGAATTATTACAGAAGACTCAAGAAAGTGTTACTGACCATTTATGGTATCAAGAAATTTTAAGAGAAAACTTAATGAGAGATAATTTATTTAGCGATTTGGAGAATTCTTTCTCGAAAGTTTATTTTACATATAGTAATAATATTCAAATGTTAGGGGACTCTTATGTAATTAATCCGATAAATCCCCCATACTTATTATTTCATATTAGTAATATTGAAAATAATGTTAAGGGTAGAGTGAGCTTTAATAGTAACATTTTTGATCAGCTACAAATAAGACGAATGGTTGCACATTTTACAAAAATAGTAGAATCTATTTTAGATAATAGGGATCTACTTATTAATGATATCAATATTCTAACAGAGGATGAAGAGCATCAAATTCTTTATGAATTTAATAATACAAAAAAGTACTATCCATCTCATAAAACATTGCAACAGTTGTTTGAAGAGCAGGCAGAGAAATCTCCAGAGAATATTGCAGTTGTATATAAAGAACAATACATTACTTATCAAGAATTAAATGAACGTGCAAACCAAGTCGCTCATATATTACGAAATAAAGGGATAGAAAAGGAAAAAGTTGTAGCAATTATGGTTGAGCGTTCAGCGGAGATGGTAGTTGGAGTATTAGGTGTTTTAAAAGCAGGAGGAACTTACCTACCAATTGATCCTAAATATCCAAATGAGCGTATTGAATATATGCTTTCAGATAGTAAAGCTTGTATAGTTTTAACTCAAGTACATTTAGCAGAAAGATTGAATTGTGAGCAGATAATATTAGATTCACAAAAACTAGATCTATTGAGTGGAGAGTTCTCTAATCCAGAAGGAATAACACAACCAAATGATTTGGCTTATGTCATTTATACCTCAGGTTCTACAGGAAGACCCAAGGGCGTAATGGTAGAACAACATTCAGTAATAAATTTGTGTTTTTGGGCACAAAATTTCTTTAGAATTAGTGACAAGGATATAAGTGGACAATATGTAGGATTTGGTTTTGATCCATGGGCGTTAGAGGTATTTCCATATATATTGAAAGGTGCGACATTACATATTATCCCAGATGAAATTCGTTATGACATATACGAATTGAATAATTATTATGAAAAAAATAGAATTAGTATAAGTGCTTTACCTACGCCAGTATGTGAACAGTTTATGGAATTAGAAAACAATTCTCTACGTGCATTAATAACTGGGGGCGACCAATTAAGAAAATATAAAAAAAATAATTATAAATTATTTAATAACTATGGGCCGACTGAACATACAGTTGTTACAACAAATGGAGAAGTTAACGAATTAGACGGCAATATATCAATAGGAAAACCAATTGATAATACTGAAGTTTATATTTTAGATGAAAAGGAAAGCTTACAACCTATTGGAATTCCAGGAGAACTATGTATTTCTGGTGCTGGAACGGCAAGAGGGTATTGGAATAATAAGGGATTAACACAGGAAAAATTTGTGATTAACCCATATAAGCCAGGAAGATTAATGTATAGGACAGGTGATATGGCCAGATGGCTTCCAGATGGGAATATCCAATTTATAGGAAGAATGGATCGCCAAATAAAAATTAGAGGATATCGAATTGAATTAGATGAAATTGAGTCGTATTTGTTGAATTATAAAGGAATAGAGAAAGCAACTGTAACGGCAAAAGAATCTGAAATAGGTGGGAAATATTTAGTCGCTTATATTATTACCGATCCTAGTTTTGAAATTAATCAGTTAAAGAGTGAAATGAGGAAATACTTTCCAGAATATATGGTACCTACACATTTTGTAAAAATGGATACTTTTCCTCTAACAGTACATGGGAAAATAGATCCAGAATCCTTACCAGAACCGGATCAGGAAATCCTAGAATTAGAAAGAAATTATGAAGTAGCTAATAATGCTTTAGAAAAAAAGTTGATTGAAATTTGGCAAGAAGTTCTTCTAATAAAAAAAATAGGTGTTCAGGATGATTTCTTTTTATTGGGAGGGCATTCATTAACGGCAATGTTACTGTTGTCTAGAATACAGAAAGAATTAGGATTAAAAGTAAGTTTAAAACAATTATTCGCGAAACCAACCATCCGAAGTATTGCAAATTTGATGTATGAATCATCAAATTATAATTTTGAGAATATTCAATCGGTAGAAGAAAGAAGTTATTATGTTACTTCATCTGCACAAAAGCGTATTTATACATTATCACAATATGGAAACGATAATACAACTTATAATATACCCAACGTTTTAAATTTCCAGGGGGAATTAGATGTTGCAAAATTAGAAATATCATTACGAACGCTTATAAATCGTCATGAGATCCTCAGAACATCATTTATTACTAAGGATGGAGAGATTTTACAGAAGGTTCATGATGAAGTTCCGTTTAATATAGAAATGATTCCTAAGGACATAGATGATCAATATGAAAAAACAGACTTTATACGTCCTTTTGATTTAAATCAAGCCCCACTTATGCGTGTAGGATTAACGGAATTAGAACAAAATCGATATATATTCATGCTTGATATTCATCATATTATTGCGGATGGGGTATCTATTGGTATCTTTATGAAAGAATTGATGGAACTTTACTATGATAATGAATTACCAGCATTAAAGTTACAATATAAAGATTACGCTGAATGGCAACAAGAGTTTACACAAAGTGAAGCAGTTCAGGTACAAAAAGAATATTGGATGAATCGTTTTAAAGATGGTGTGCCGGTAGTAGAATTACCAACTGATTATATGCGTCCTTCTGTACAAAGTTTTGAAGGGGATAGTGTATTTTTTGACATTGATGTGACTCTGACCAAGCAATTAAAACAAATTTGTCAGAAAAATGGTGTAACGTTGTATATGGCATTAATCAGTATTTATCAAATATGGTTGTCTAAGTATACAGGACAAGAGGATGTTATGGTTGGTACAGTTACTGCTGGGAGACATAACGCTGATTTATATCAAGTCATGGGAATGTTTGTGAATACACTTGCAATCAGAGGAAATCCAAAGGGTGGTCAAACATTCCGTCAATTCTTACAAGAAACAAAGGAAAGCACTGTAGAAGCATTTGAAAACCAGGAGTATCAATTCGAAGAATTAATAGAAGAACTGAAGATACAAAGAGAAACAAGTAGAAATCCTTTATTTGATACAGTGTTTGTTTTAGAAAATATGGATACTTTGGAATTTGAAAATGAAAAATTAAGAGTAAGTCTTGATACATTTAATCATCAAAAGTCCAAATTTGATCTCACTTTAATTGGAAGAGAATATAATTCCAAGCTCTTTTTTCAATGGGAATATGCCACTAAGTTATATAAAAGAGAGACAATAGAAAGGTATAAGGAGCACTTTATTCAAATTTTAAAAGAAATTCTAAACAATCCAGACCAGAAAATTGCAGATATCAAAATGATTACAGAGATAGAGCACCATAAAATTTTGAATGATTTCAATAATACTAAAACGGAATATCCAAAAGAAAAGACATTAACGCAATTGTTTGAAGAACAAGTGAAGAAGACACCAGAGAATATTGCCGTAGTATATAAAGACCAATGTTTAACTTATCGAGAGCTAAACGCAAGAGCGAATGAACTTGCTTATATGTTGTTGGAACAAGGGGTTACTAAAAATCAGATTATTGGTTTAGTCGTAGAACGTTCCGTGGAAATGATTGTAGGAATTTTAGGGATTTTAAAAGCTGGGGGGGCATATTTACCAATTGATCCTCAGTATCCACAAGAGAGAATCATGAATATTCTAGAAGATTCTAAAACTGAAATTTTGTTAACGACATCGAATCTAGAAAATGAATTGGCCGATTCTTTATTTGCTAGTTGTGGTTTACAAGGGAAGACGATTTATTTAGACGAAATTATAAAAGAAGAGGTATTAGAAGAGAAGAAGAACCCTGGCATTTCTAAAGATTCATCATCATTAGCATACGTTATGTATACTTCTGGTTCTACAGGAACCCCAAAAGGAAATTTAACTATGCATTACAATGTATCTCGTGTTGTGAAGGATACAAATTATGTGAACATAAAAGCAGACGATCAATTGTTACAAATAGCCAATTATGCTTTTGATGGATCTACATTTGATATTTATGGTGCTTTATTAAATGGAGCAAAACTAGTATTAGTAGATAAAGAGGTAATAGGAGATATTGAAAAGCTCTCTGAAGTAATACAGAAAGAATCTATTACTATGATGTTTGTTCCTACGGGACTTTTCCACACAATTGTAGATATAAGAGTAGACTGTTTTAGAGGAATGCATACAGTTATAGTTGGTGGAGACAAATTATCACAAAAGCATGTGAAACAAGTAGTTGATGTGTATGGAACAAAAATTATTAATGGGTATGGTCCGACAGAAAGTACTGTATTTGCTACTGCAGCTGAAGCGAATACATTTGTTGGAAAAACAACTGAAATACCGATTGGGAAGCCATTATCTAATACGGAGATTTATATTTTAAATCACCAACTACAATTAAATCCAATTGGGGTAATAGGGGAAATCTGTATAGCTGGGGATGGCTTGGTACAAGGGTACTTAAATCGTCCAGAATTAACAAAGGAAAAATTTATTTATCATAATAATCTGCAGAAAAGATTATATCGTACAGGTGATTTGGGTAGATGGTTGCCAGATGGAAATATTGAATATTGTGGACGAATGGATCAACAAGTAAAAATTCGAGGGTATCGAGTAGAATTAGGAGAAATCGAAGCTCGTCTATTGAATGTGGAAGAAATACAGGATGTAGCTGTAGTAGTTGAAGAATTAAATGAGGGAGATAAAAATTTAATTGCCTATACGGTAGCTGATACAGTTTTAAATATTTTTGAGTTACGTAATAAATTAATGCAAAGTCTTCCCGTTTATATGATGCCATCACAAATAATTCAAATAAAAGCTATCCCCCTAAACTCTAATGGGAAAGTTGATAAGGTAGCTTTATTGAATCACGAAATAAGTGATAAAGAAGAAAGTTTTAATATAGAGCTTCCTCAAAATTCAATGGAAGAAATGTTATTAGGTATTTTTAAAAAAGTATTAAATATTGATCAACTTGGAGTAAATGAATTGTTTTTTCATATTGGTGGAGACTCTATAAAAGCTATTCAAGTGTCATCTAGATTAAATCAACTTGGTTATTATTTGGACGTAAAACATTTGTTATCTAATTTAAATATTCGTCAATTGAGTGCGTATGTTACGCAAAAAAAACAAAAATACAATAATGAGATTATTTCTGGTTCAGTACCATGTACACCGATTCAAAAATGGTTTTTTGAAAAAAGATTTGAAGAGGTCGAACATTTTAATCAATCATATATATTGCATGCGCCAGAGGGATTTGAAGTCAATATAATTAATGAGATATTCTCCAAAATTGTAGCACATCATGATGCATTAAGGATTATTTTAAAGGATGGAAATCTTTATAATCGTGGAATGGAAAACCCATTATTTGAGCTTGAGGTTTTACAAATAGCAGATGGTGTGAATAGGCAAGAAAAAATTGAGAATGAGTGTAATCGAATACAAAGAAATATATCACTTGAAGATGGTCCGCTTTTAAAGCTAGGTTTATTTCAAACAGGAGAAGGAGATTATCTTTTAATTGTGGTACATCATCTTGTAGTAGATGGTGTATCTTGGAGAATTCTGTTTGAAGACTTTTCAACCCTTTATAGTCAAGCAATCAATGGAGAAAAAATGCAGCTTCCCAATAAAACGGATTCTTATCAAACTTGGGCAAAACAGCTGGAAGAATATGCACAAAGTGATGAAATAGGAAGAGAAATATCGTATTGGGAAGAATTATCAAAGGTGGATGTGCCTGCTCTCATAAATAAGAAAGCCATTTCAGGTGAGTATTTTATGAAAGATTATGATAAGACTAGTCTTTATTTTACAGCGGAAGAAACAATAAATCTCATTAAATATGCAAATAGAACATATAACACAAGTATAAACGATTTGCTTATTTCAGCACTCGGTTTAACTATACATGAATGGAATTCAAATGAAACTATCTGTATAGGTGTAGAAGGTCACGGAAGAGAAAATATTCTTGATGATATTGATATAACGAGAACAGTTGGTTGGTTTACTACTATATATCCACTTGTTCTACAAATGAAGAATGTAAATGAGATTGGTGATTATATAAAAAAAGTGAAGGAAACCATACGCAAAGTTCCAAATAAGGGAATAGGGTATTTTCTTTTAAAATATTTAAGATTAACGGATAAAGAAGGATTTATAGATAATTTAAGTCCGGAGATTGGATTTAATTTCATGGGTGATTTTGAACTGGAAAATATGGAAGATTTTGATATGCTTTCGAAAATGAAGGGCCAAGAAGTTAGTTCAAACTATCCATTAGATTTTTCTCTGAATTTAGAAGGCGGTATTATGAATAAACATCTATATATGGATTTTTATTATAATAGAAATCTATTTGAAAAACATACTATTGAACGGATGGCGGAAAGATACAAATCTTATCTTCTTCAAGTTATTGAGCACTGTGTAAATAAAGAAGATTTTGAATTAACACCAAGCGACTTTACTTCTTGTGATTTAGATTTTGACACTTTAAATGAGGTATTTAATATTATTGAAAATTTGTAGGAGTGAAGGAACGTGTATTCAAAAAAAGACATACAAAATATTTACTTCTTAACCCCCATGCAAGAGGGGATGTTATTTAATTATGCAATGAATGAAAAAGCAGGATCATATTTAGAGCAAATCACTTTTTCAATTGAAGGTACATTTAATTTTTCAGCTTTTAAGGCAGCCCTTCAAGTTTTAGTTGCTAGATATGATGTGCTTCGTGCTAGGTTTATCTATAAAAATGTAAAAAGACCAGTTCAAATTGTGTTAAAACAAGAAAAAATAGATATAAATCTTAAGGACATTTCTTTATACAATCAGAACAATAAGGAAGAATTTGTAAAAAAATTTTATGAATTAGATAGAGAAAATCAATTTAATTTAGCTAAAGAACTGCCTTTTCGAATTAATATTTTTCAACTTTCTTCTAAAGAATATCTTGTTATTTGTAGCTTCCATCACATTATTTTAGATGGATGGAGTGTGGGAATATTATTACGCGAGTTTGGAGAGATATACGGAAATTTAATAAATAATAAAAAGATAGAGTTGGATGAAACTAAGCCGTATAGTCAATATATTAAATGGTTAGAAAAACGAGAGGGGAGGGAAAATGATTTAACATATTGGAAACAGTATCTTAAAGGATATGAACAAGTAGCGGGGATTCCTAAAGCAATAAAAAACAGGCAAAGTCAAGAATATGATTTACAGCAAATTGACTTTCGATTTAGTAAACAGGTAACCGAAAGATTGAAGAAAATTGCTCAACAAAATGGAGTTACGCTAAGTGCACTATTTCATACATTATGGGGGGTATTTCTCCAAAAGTATAATCAATTAGATGATGTTGTATTTGGATCTGTTGTATCGGGGAGACCTTCAGCCTTAGATGGTATAGATAAAATGGTAGGACTACTTATTAATTGTATTCCAATTCGGGTTCAAGCCGATGGTTCTATGCCATTCTCAAAGTTATTAAAAAAAGTGGGTACTGAGGTTGTAGGTTTAAGTGATTTCCATTTCTCTCCATTATCGGAGATTCAAGCAAATACAGCATTGAATCGTAATTTAATTAATCATGTAGTTGTTTTTGAAAATTATCCGTTAGAAAATATAATGTCTTCAAATAATGAGGAATATCTAGGTTTTAACATTAAGAATATAGATGCATATGAGGAGACTGATTATGATTTTAATGTAGTTGTTATTCCAGAAGAAGAACTACATATTCGTTTTGGGTATAATGCTTTGGAGTATCAGGAATCATTTGTACAACGAATGAAAGAGCATTTTCAAAGTATTGCCGAAACGGTATCTATTCAACCAAATATTAGTATAAAAGATATTGATTTTGTAACTTTAGAGGAAAAAGAAATACTGAAGGAAGAGTTTCAGCAAGTTGAATATTGTAAACAAAAAACAATTATTGATTTATTTGAAAAGCAAGTATCTAAAACTCCTAAAAATATTGCTGTTCAATTTGAGAATCGGAAACTGACATATGCTGAATTGAATGATAAAGTTATAAAATTAGCAAAAACACTATCCTCTAAAGGTGTTCAGCATGAAGAAATTATTGGTCTTATGGTTGAGCCTTCATTGGAAATGATCATTGGTATATTAGGAATATTAAAGGCGGGGGCTACGTTTTTGCCTATAGATCCTACTTTTGTACCAGATCGTATAAAATACATGCTTAGCGATACTAAAGCTAAGAGGCTATTAACACAGAAATGTTTAGAAGAGTTATTGTTAAATCTTAATTTTCAAGGAGAAATTACTTATATAGATGATGAACAAATTTATAAAAATGTAAATGTAATATGTGACTTTAAAAGTAAGGAATCGGACTCAGCGTATATTATCTATACTTCTGGTACAACTGGAAAGCCTAAGGGTGCATGTATTAGTCATAAAAATGTTATAAATTATATCAATTGGTTTACCAAAACCGCACAACTAAAAAATGAAGATCGAACAGGGCTGTTATCATCATTTTCTTTTGATTTAGGTTATACATCTCTATTTTCAGCACTTTTAAATGGCTGTCAGTTGCACATTATTAGAAAAGAAACATATACTTCTCCATCAAAATTATTAGAATATATTCAATACCATCGCTTAAGCTATCTAAAGCTTACGCCTTCATTATTTTCTTTTACTATAAATGATCCTGCATTTGTATCAAATGTATTGGAGAATGTAAGGTTGATAGTTTTAGGGGGAGAAGAAATTAATGTAAAGGATATAGAAAAGATATATGAAAATTGCTCACATATCCAATTTATGAACCATTATGGCCCAACAGAAACAACTATTGGGGCAATTGCTCAAGTAATTTCATTTGATCAATTTTCAATTTATCAAGAATGTCCTACGATTGGTAAAGGTATTGACAATATAAGAGTCTATATTTTAGATAAGCAGATGAATGTTTTGCCAAAGGGAATTACAGGAGAAATCTATCTAGCAGGAGATGGCTTAGGAAAAGGTTATTTAAATAATGAAGAACTAAATGAACAGAAATTTTTGCAGCATACATTATTAGATAAGACGGAACGTTTATATAGGACAGGGGATTTAGGAAGATATTTAGAAGATGGAAATATTCAATTTTTAGGGAGGGTGGATAGCCAAGTAAAGATAAGAGGTTATCGTATTGAGACATCCGAAGTTGAATACCACTTACGTTCACTAGAGGCTATTGCCGAAGCGAGTGTTATTGGTAAACAAGGTCAAGATGGTATTTCCTATCTTTGTGCATATGTAGTTTTAAATAAAGCAGTAAACTTTTCAGAACTACGAGTGGAGTTATCTAATAAAGTTCCTGATTATATGATTCCTTCTTATTTTGTACAAATGGATAAAATTCCTTTAACACCTAATGGTAAAGTAAATCGAAAGTTACTTCCAGAGCCAGATTCAAATATAGGAACTAACATTTCTTATGAGGCACCTAGAAACAATATAGAAGAAAAATTAGTTTGTATTTGGAAAGACATACTCTTGGCTGATAGCATTGGTATTTTTGATGACTTTTTCTTATTGGGTGGTCATTCATTAAAGGCTATGACTTTACTGTCTAGAATTCAAAAAGAATTAGAAGTAGAAATTAATTTAAAGCAATTATTTGAGAATCCTACAATTCATGGACTAGCTGAATGTATCTCTAAAACTAAAAAGTCTTTATATTCATCTATTAAATGTGCGGAGCGTAAAGATAATTATGTAGTTTCCTCAGTGCAAAAAAGAATGTATACATTATCTCAATATGATTCAACAAGTGTAGCTTACAACATTCCGATTGTAATGATGATTGAAGGTAACATTGATGTAAAACGATTAGAAAAAGCGTTAGATAGGATTATTAAACGTCATGATTCACTTAGAACTTCTTTCAAAATGCATAATGATCAAATTGTACAAAATATATCGAAAGAGGTCTCATTTGTATTAGTAAAAGAAGTAGCTCGGAGTAAAGATATTCAAGTAATATTTAATAATTTTATAAAGCCATTTGATTTAACTAAAGCACCTTTGATGAGAGTTGGGTTAATAGAATTAGAAAAAGAGCAACATCTTTTAATATTAGACATTCATCATATTATTGCAGATGGTCTATCTATTGGTATTCTTATAGAAGAATTAATGGATGAATATTATGGTAAAGAATTAAAAGAATTAAAATTACAATACAAAGATTATGCAGAATGGCAGCAAAGGTTTATTCAAAGTGAGGAGTTTCAAAGGCAAAAAGAATACTGGGTAGGCCAATTTAAAGATGGGGTTACAAAAGTAGATATGCCTACTGATTATGTACGACCAAACGTACAAAGCTTTGAAGGGGAAAATGTATATTTTACAATTGATTCCGAACTTACGAGAAAATTGAAAGAAGTTTGTCAGGAAACAGGTGTTACATTATATATGCTATTAATAAGTGCATATCAAACTTTATTGTCTAAATATGTAGCACAAGAAGAGATTATAGTTGGTACGGTAGCGGCCGGAAGAATGCATGCAGATTTACAAAATATTGTAGGGATGTTTGTTAATACTTTACCAATAAAAGGGGAATTGGATAGTAATAAGACATTTCGTGAATTTTTAGGAGAGATAAAATTAAAAATTTTAGAGGCCGTTGATAATCAGGATTATCCATTTGAAGAATTAGTTGAAGTACTTGCGTTACCAAGAGAAGCAAGTAAAAATCCATTATTTGATACAATGTTTGTTATGGAAAATGTGGATATATCAGATATAAAATTGAATGGTTTGAAAATTAATCCATGTAATGTCGACTATCCTTTTGCCAAGTTTGATATGACAGTGTCCGCTAAAGAGCATCATGGAAAATTAACATTTCGTTGGGAATATGTAAGAAATTTATATAAAAAGAAGACTATTGAATTATTTACAGAACATTATGTAGAAATATTAAATAGCATTGTGCGGGATTTGGATCAAAAGATTAGTGATATAAATATGCTTACAAAGAAAGAACAAATTAAATTAAGTGATGAATTGAAAGAAATAAAAAGAGAATATCCATTACATGGAACGTTACAAAGGTTATTTGAAAAACAAGTAGAAACAAATCCCGAAAAAGTTGCAGTAGTATATGAAGATAAAAGTTTAACCTATAAAGAATTAAATGAACGGGCAAACCAATTAGCACATACTTTACAAGCTAGGGGAATAGGAAGAGAGTGCGTTGTAGGAATTATGGTGGATCGTTCAATAGAAATGATGGTAGGAATCTTAGGGGTTTTAAAAGCTGGCGGAGCGTATCTACCGATTGATTCAAACTCTCCTCATGAACGTATTCAATTTATGTTAGAGGATAGCCAGTCGGAAATAATATTGACTCAAACACATTTGATTGAAAAGTTAAGCCATAGGTATAGTGTTTTAGATTTACAAAATCCGGAGAGTTATAGCAATGATCATTCTAATCCTGAAATTATAAATCAAGCAAATGACCTAGCCTATATTATTTACACTTCGGGCTCTACCGGAAAAGCTAAAGGGGTATTAGTTACTCATTATAATGTTATTCGGTTATTTACTGCTACAGATCATTGGTATGGATTTAATGCAAAAGATGTATGGACTTTATTTCATTCTTATGCTTTTGATTTTTCTATTTGGGAGATTTGGGGAGCATTAATTTATGGAGGAAAGTTAGTTATAGTACCTTATGAAGTAAGTCGTTCACCTGAAGCTTTCTATAATTTATTAATTGATCAAAGAGTGACTATCTTAAACCAAACACCATCAGCTTTTCGACAATTAACTAGGTATGAAGAGGGATTACAAGAACGTGGAGAGCTATTACTTCGATATGTCATTTTTGGTGGAGAGGCCTTAGACCCTAAAAGTTTAAAAGGATGGATGAAGAATCATGGAGATCAGAAACCGCAAATAGTAAATATGTATGGGATTACAGAGACTACTGTACATGTTACATATCGTCCAATTACTCTGAAAGATGTCGAGGAAACAGTAGGAAGTGTAATTGGCAAACCTATTCCTGATCTACAGGTATACCTTCTAGATTCAAATCAACAATTTGTTCCTACATGTGTACCAGGTGAAATATATGTTGGTGGAGAAGGTGTTACTCGTGGTTATCTAAATCGTCCTCAATTAACGTTAGAACGATTTATTAAAAATCCATTTATAGAACAGACTGATGCATATCTTTATAGGACTGGTGATTTAGGGAGATTTACATCTGATGGAGAACTTGAATATTTAGGAAGAATTGATCAACAAGTTAAAATTCGAGGATTCCGTATAGAATTAGCAGAAATTGAGCAGCATTTAAGAAAACATGAATCTATCCAAGAAGTTGTTGTGTTAGATAGATTAGATCATGAAGGAAATAAGATTTTGGCAGCTTTTTTAGTATTAAGAGATGCACTTACGGTTTCACAATTGCGAAAATTCTTGATGAAGAGTCTTCCAGATTATATGATTCCGTCCATGTTTGTTGCTGTAAAGGAGATGCCTCTTACTACTAATGGAAAAATAAATCGAAAAGTATTATTAAATTTAGATGCAAATCTAGAGATTGGATCTAAGTATGAAGCACCAGAGAACGATTATGAGGAACGTTTAGCTAATATATGGGAATTTCTTCTTGGAATTGAAAATATTAGTGTTACTGATGACTTTTTCGTGTTAGGTGGAGATTCATTAAAAGCAGTTATTTTAGCTGGGCGTATTCATCAGGAGTTTAACGTAGAAATTAAGGTACAAGAAATATTTAGATTAAGTAATATTAGAGAATTATGTAAATATATCTATTCTACAGAGTTAAATGCATTTTCGAGTATTAAGCCTGTAGGACGTAAGGAAAAGTATAATGTTTCATCTGCTCAAAAACGAATATATGCTTTGTCTCAATATGACTTAGAAAATACTACTTATCAGATACCAAATATAGTGATAGTAGAAGGGAATTTGGACATCAAACGATTAGAAGATACTTTACAAACATTGATTCAAAGGCATGATATATTAAGATCTTCTTTTCACTCTATAGATGATAAGGTCATACAGTGTATTAATGATCAAATTGTTTTTGAATTAGAAAGAGGTTTGATAAAAAATAAATCTTTTGAAGATGTTATTGATGAGTTTGTACGTCCTTTTGATTTAGGACAAGCACCACTTATACGAGCGAGAGTAATAGAGTTTGGAAAAAACCAGTATATATTTATGTTAGATATTCATCACATTATTGCGGATGGTGTATCCATTGGCATCTTTATGAAAGAATTGATGGAACTCTATTATGAGAATGAATTACCAGCATTAAAGTTACAATATAAAGATTACGCTGAATGGCAACAAGAATTTATACAAAGTGAAGCAATTCAGATACAAAAAGAATATTGGACGAATCGTTTTAAAGATGGTGTGCCGGTAGTGGAATTACCAACTGACTATGCGCGCCCTGCAGTTCAAACATTTGATGGTGATCGGGTTTCATTTACTTTAAATCAGGAATTGACAAGGCAATTAAAAGAAATTTGTCAAGAAACTGGTGTCACAATGTATATGTTATTAATGAGTGCTTATCAAGTATGGTTATCCAAACATACGGGGCAAGAAGATATTGTTGTTGGTACAGTTTCGGCCGGTAGATCTCATGTAGACTTACAACAAATGATCGGAATGTTTGTGAATACACTTGTAATACGAGCGGATGTAAATGCAGAGAAAACATTTAGAAAATTTCTTGAGGAAATGAAGGAAGAGCTATTAGAGGCGTTTGAAAATCAAGATTATCAATTCGAAGAATTGGTAGAAGCTCTATCTTTACCAAGAGAAACGAGTAGAAATCCTCTATTTGATACGATGTTTGTTTTAGAAAATATAGATGTACCAACAATTCCAAATAAAGGATTACAAATGAGAAATTATGAATGGAATCATGGTATTTCTAAATTTGATATGACGATTGTTGGACAGGAACGAGGAAATCAACTGCATTTTCAATGGGAATATGCAACTAAGTTGTATAAAGAAGAAACGATTAATAAATTTAAAGAACGTTTTATTAGAATTTTAGAAACGATTGTACAAAATATTGATCAGTCAATTGGAGAACTTGAAATCATTACAGAGAAAGAAAAGCATCAACTTTTGTATGAATTTAATAATACAAAAACAGAATTTCCAAAAGAGAAGACACTGTCTCAATTGTTTGAAGAGCAAGTGAAGAAAACGCCAAATAATATTGCCGTAGCATATAAAGATCAATCATTAACTTATCGTGAGCTAAATGAAAGAGCAAATCAACTTGCTCATATGTTAAGAAGTAAGGGAATTGTAAGAGAAGAAATTGTAGGAATTATGCTTGAGCGTTCGGTAGAAATGTTAGTGGGAATTTTAGGAGTTTTAAAAGCTGGAGGGGCATATTTGCCAATTGATCCTGAATATCCAGAAGAGCGAATTACTTATATGCTTGAAGATAGCCAAGCGCAATTAGTATTGACCCAAACGCATTTAATAAAAAAATTAAATATTAAAAGAATGATATTAGATTTACAAGATACAGCTTGTTATAGCTCAAACTGTTCGAATCCTGAAAGGATAAATCAATCAAATGATGTAGCTTATATTATTTATACCTCAGGTTCTACAGGTAAACCAAAAGGCGTAGTAGTTGAGCATCAATCGGTCATAAACCTTTGTTTCTGGCATCAAGAATATTTCCAGGTTACAGAACAAGATAATAGTACTCAATATGCAGGATTTGGTTTTGATGCATCTTCGTGGGAAATACTACCGTATATCTTAAAGGGTGCAACATTGCATATTATCCCACACGAGATTCGTTTAGATATGCAACGCTTGAATGCTTATTATGAGCAAAACGAGATTAGTATTAGTTTCTTACCAACACCGGTTTGTGAACAATTTATTGAATTAGAGAATAACTCTCTTCGTGTGTTACTAACAGGTGGTGATCAGTTAAGGAGATATAAAAAGAATGGATATAGATTATTTAATAACTATGGTCCTACAGAGAATACGGTTGTTACGACAACTGGAGAAATAAGTAAAGTAGAAACTAATATACCAATTGGAAAACCAATAGCTAACACTAAAGTATATATTTTAGATGAGCAAAAGCAGCTGCAACCTATTGGTGTTATTGGAGAACTATGTATTTCTGGTGCTGGAATAGCACGAGGTTATTGGCAGAAGGAAGATTTAACTAAAGAAAGATTTATTGCAAATCCATATCAGCAAGGCGAAATAATGTATCGAACAGGTGACATGGCAAGATGGCTACCAGATGGAAATATTGAGTTTTTAGGAAGAAATGATCATCAAGCTAAAGTTCGAGGATATCGGATAGAATTAGCTGAAATCGAATCTTGTCTATTGAATGTGGAAGAAATACAGGATGTAGCTGTAGTAGTTAAAGGAGCTGTAACAGGAGAGAAATACTTAGTAGCTTATATTATTCAAGAATCTGAATTAGACATTCAAAAAGTGAAATCTGAACTTATGAAGCAAATACCTGAGTATATGATTCCAACATTCTTTATGCAGCTGGATAATCTACCTTTAAATACAAATGGGAAAGTAGATCGAAGAGCTCTTCCTGAACCTGATGAGAAACGTATAGGAATAGATACAATTTATGAAGAAGCTGATAATGAATTGGAACAACACTTGGTTCGAATTTGGCAAGAAGTTTTACAAATAGAAAAAATCAGTGTACATGATGATTTCTTCTTATTAGGAGGACATTCGTTAAAAGCGATGGTGCTTCTAGCTAAAATACAAAAAGAGTTAAAAATAAAACTTGGTTTAAAAGAACTATTTATGCATTCAAGTATACGCCGGCTATCTGTATATATGGAACAACTTAATGTGAATGTTGATTGCGTTATTAGGCCCGTAGAAAAGAAAGCATATTATTCAGCTTCATCTGCTCAACAAAGAATATATACTTTAACTAATTTAGATCTAAATGGTATCACATATAACATACCAAGTATCATGGAAATCAAAGGCGATTTAAACATCGTCAAATTGGAAAGAGCTTTACAAGGGTTAATTTATCGTCATGAAGTTCTTCGAACATCATTTGTTACTAGGGATGGAGAGATTTTACAGAAGGTTCATGATGAAGTTCCGTTTAATATAGAAATAATTCCTAAGGACATAGATGATCAATATGAAAAAACAGACTTTATACGTCCTTTTGATTTAAGTAAAGCTCCACTTATGCGTGTAGGATTAACGGAATTAGAACAAAATCGATATGTATTCATGCTTGATATTCATCACATTATTGCGGATGGTGTATCCATTGGTATCTTTATGAAAGAATTGATGGAACTCTATTATGAGAATGAATTACCAACATTAGAGTTACAATATAAAGATTACGCTGAATGGCAACAAGAATTTATACAAAGTGAAGCAATTCAGATGCAAAAAGAATATTGGACGAATCGTTTTAAAGATGGTGTGCCGGTAGTAGAATTACCAACTGATTATATGCGTCCTTCTATACAAAGTTTTGAAGGAGATAGTGTGTTCTTTGAAATTGATGTGTCATTGACAAAGAGATTAAAACAAATCTGTCAGGATAATGGTGTAACGCTGTATATGGCATTGATGAGTATTTATCAAATATGGTTATCGAAGCATACAGGACAAGAGGATGTTATGGTTGGTACAGTTACTGCTGGGAGACATAACACTGATTTATATCAAGTCATGGGAATGTTTGTGAATACACTTGCACTTAGAGGAAATCCAAAGGGTGGTAAAACATTCGGACAATTCTTACAAGAGACAAAAGAAAACACTGTAGAAGCATTTGAAAGCCAAGATTATCAATTCGAAGAATTAATAGAAGAACTGGAAATGCCTAGAGAGACAAGTAGAAATCCTTTATTTGATACAATGTTTGTTTTAGAAAACATAGATATTTCAGAGTTTAATACTGGTAATTTAACAATTATGCCTCATAAAACTAATTATGCATTTGCAAAATTTGATATGACTTTGTTGGCAGAGGAAAATATCAATCAAATATCTTTTCGTTGGGAATATGCCACTAAGTTATATAAAAGAGAGACAATAGAAAGGTATAAGGAGCACTTTATTCAAATTTTAAAAGAAATTCTAAACAATCCAGACCAGAAAATTGCAGATATCAAAATGATTACAGAGATAGAGCACCATAAAATTTTGAATGATTTCAATAATACTAAAACGGAATATCCAAAAGAAAAGACATTAACGCAATTGTTTGAAGAACAAGTGAAGAAGACACCAGAGAATATTGCCGTAGTATATAAAGACCAATGTTTAACTTATCGAGAGCTAAACGCAAGAGCGAATGAACTTGCTTATATGTTGTTGGAACAAGGGGTTACTAAAAATCAGATTATTGGTTTAGTCGTAGAACGTTCCGTGGAAATGATTGTAGGAATTTTAGGGATTTTAAAAGCTGGGGGGCATATTTACCAATTGATCCTCAGTATCCACAAGAGAGAATCATGAATATTCTAGAAGATTCTAAAACTGAAATTTTGTTAACGACATCGAATCTAGAAAATGAATTGGCCGATTCTTTATTTGCTAGTTGTGGTTTACAAGGGAAGACGATTTATTTAGACGAAATTATAAAAGAAGAGGTATTAGAAGAGAAGAAGAACCCTGGCATTTCTAAAGATTCATCATCATTAGCATACGTTATGTATACTTCTGGTTCTACAGGAACCCCAAAAGGAAATTTAACTATGCATTACAATGTATCTCGTGTTGTGAAGGATACAAATTATGTGAACATAAAAGCAGACGATCAATTGTTACAAATAGCCAATTATGCTTTTGATGGATCTACATTTGATATTTATGGTGCTTTATTAAATGGAGCAAAACTAGTATTAGTAGATAAAGAGGTAATAGGAGATATTGAAAAGCTCTCTGAAGTAATACAGAAAGAATCTATTACTATGATGTTTGTTCCTACGGGACTTTTCCACACAATTGTAGATATAAGAGTAGACTGTTTTAGAGGAATGCATACAGTTATAGTTGGTGGAGACAAATTATCACAAAAGCATGTGAAACAAGTAGTTGATGTGTATGGAACAAAAATTATTAATGGGTATGGTCCGACAGAAAGTACTGTATTTGCTACTGCAGCTGAAGCGAATACATTTGTTGGAAAAACAACTGAAATACCGATTGGGAAGCCATTATCTAATACGGAGATTTATATTTTAAATCACCAACTACAATTAAATCCGATAGGGGTAATAGGGGAAATTTGTATAGCTGGGGATGGTCTAGTACAAGGATATTTAAATCGTCCAGAATTAACAAAAGAAAAATTTATTTATCATAATAGCATGAAGAAAAGGTTATACCGCACGGGTGACTTAGGGAGATGGTTGCCAGATGGAAATATTGAATATTGCGGACGAATGGATCAACAAGTAAAAATTCGAGGGTATCGAGTAGAATTAGGAGAAATCGAAGCTCGTCTATTGAATGTGGAAGAAATACAGGATGTAGCTGTAGTAATTAAAGAAGCTGTAACAGGAGAGAAATACTTAGTAGCTTATATTATTCAAGAATCTGAATTAGACATTCAAAAAGTGAAATCTGAACTTATGAAGCAAATACCTGAGTATATGATTCCAACATTCTTTATGCAGCTGGATAATCTACCTTTAAATACAAATGGGAAAGTAGATCGAAGAGCTCTTCCTGAACCTGATGAGAAACGTATAGGAATAGATACAATTTATGAAGAAGCTGATAATGAATTGGAACAACACTTGGTTCGAATTTGGCAAGAAGTTTTACAAATAGAAAAAATCAGTGTACATGATGATTTCTTCTTATTAGGAGGACATTCGTTAAAAGCGATGGTGCTTCTAGCTAAAATACAAAAAGAGTTAAAAATAAAACTTGGTTTAAAAGAACTATTTATGCATTCAAGTATACGTCAACTATCTGTATATATGGAACAGCTTAATGTGAATGTTGATTGCGTTATTAGACCTATAGAAAAGAAAGCATATTATTCAGCTTCATCTGCCCAACAAAGAATATATACTTTAACTAATTTAGATCTAAATGGTAGCACATATAACATACCAAGTATCATGGAAATCAAAGGCGATTTAAACATTGTCAAATTGGAAAGAGCTTTACAAGGGTTAATTTATCGTCATGAAGTTCTTCGAACATCATTTGTTACTAAGGATGGAGAGATTTTACAGAAAGTTCATGATGAAGTTCCGTTTAATATAGAAATAATTCCTAAGGACATAGATAATCAATATGAAAAAACAGACTTTATACGTCCTTTTGATTTAAGTGAAGCTCCACTTATGCGTGTAGGATTAACGGAATTAGAACAAAATCGATATGTATTAATGCTTGATATTCATCACATTATTGCGGATGGTGTATCCATTGGTATCTTTATGAAAGAATTGATGGAACTCTATTATGAGAATGAATTACCAGCATTAAAGTTACAATATAAAGATTACGCTGAATGGCAACAAGAATTTATACAAAGTGAAGCAATTCAGATACAAAAAGAATATTGGACGAATCGTTTTAAAGATGGTGTGCCGGTAGTGGAATTACCAACTGACTATGCGCGCCCTGCAGTTCAAACATTTGATGGTGATCGGGTTTCATTTACTTTAAATCAGGAATTGACAAGGCAATTAAAAGAAATTTGTCAAGAAACTGGTGTCACAATGTATATGTTATTAATGAGTGCTTATCAAGTATGGTTATCCAAACATACGGGGCAAGAAGATATTGTTGTTGGTACAGTTTCGGCCGGTAGATCTCATGTAGACTTACAACAAATGATCGGAATGTTTGTGAATACACTTGTAATACGAGCGGATGTAAATGCAGAGAAAACATTTAGAAAATTTCTTGAGGAAATGAAGGAAGAGCTATTAGAGGCGTTTGAAAATCAAGATTATCAATTCGAAGAATTGGTAGAAGCTCTATCTTTACCAAGAGAAACGAGTAGAAATCCTCTATTTGATACGATGTTTGTTTTAGAAAATATAGATGTACCAACAATTCCAAATAAAGGATTACAAATGAGAAATTATGAATGGAATCATGGTATTTCTAAATTTGATATGACGATTGTTGGACAGGAACGAGGAAATCAACTGCATTTTCAATGGGAATATGCAACTAAGTTGTATAAAGAAGAAACGATTAATAAATTTAAAGAACGTTTTATTAGAATTTTAGAAACGATTGTACAAAATATTGATCAGTCAATTGGAGAACTTGAAATCATTACAGAGAAAGAAAAGCATCAACTTTTGTATGAATTTAATAATACAAAAACAGAATTTCCAAAAGAGAAGACACTGTCTCAATTGTTTGAAGAGCAAGTGAAGAAAACGCCAAATAATATTGCCGTAGCATATAAAGATCAATCATTAACTTATCGTGAGCTAAATGAAAGAGCAAATCAACTTGCTCATATGTTAAGAAGTAAGGGAATTGTAAGAGAAGAAATTGTAGGAATTATGCTTGAGCGTTCGGTAGAAATGTTAGTGGGAATTTTAGGAGTTTTAAAAGCTGGAGGGGCATATTTGCCAATTGATCCTGAATATCCAGAAGAGCGAATTACTTATATGCTTGAAGATAGCCAAGCGCAATTAGTATTGACCCAAACGCATTTAATAAAAAAATTAAATATTAAAAGAATGATATTAGATTTACAAGATACAGCTTGTTATAGCTCAAACTGTTCGAATCCTGAAAGGATAAATCAATCAAATGATGTAGCTTATATTATTTATACCTCAGGTTCTACAGGTAAACCAAAAGGCGTAGTAGTTGAGCATCAATCGGTCATAAACCTTTGTTTCTGGCATCAAGAATATTTCCAGGTTACAGAACAAGATAATAGTACTCAATATGCAGGATTTGGTTTTGATGCATCTTCGTGGGAAATACTACCGTATATCTTAAAGGGTGCAACATTGCATATTATCCCACACGAGATTCGTTTAGATATGCAACGCTTGAATGCTTATTATGAGCAAAACGAGATTAGTATTAGTTTCTTACCAACACCGGTTTGTGAACAATTTATTGAATTAGAGAATAACTCTCTTCGTGTGTTACTAACAGGTGGTGATCAGTTAAGGAGATATAAAAAGAATGGATATAGATTATTTAATAACTATGGTCCTACAGAGAATACGGTTGTTACGACAACTGGAGAAATAAGTAAAGTAGAAACTAATATACCAATTGGAAAACCAATAGCTAACACTAAAGTATATATTTTAGATGAGCAAAAGCAGCTGCAACCTATTGGTGTTATTGGAGAACTATGTATTTCTGGTGCTGGAATAGCACGAGGTTATTGGCAGAAGGAAGATTTAACTAAAGAAAGATTTGTTGCAAATCCATATCAGCAAGGCGAAATAATGTATCGAACAGGTGACATGGCAAGATGGCTACCAGATGGAAATATTGAGTTTTTAGGAAGAAATGATCATCAAGCTAAAATTCGAGGATATCGGGTAGAATTAACTGAAATTGAACATCAACTGTCAAAATATCCAGAAATTAAAAACTGTGTTGTAACAATAAATAAAAATGTAAATGGAGATAACAGTCTAGTTGCATATTATATAGCAGATGCAGAAATACCTGTCTCAAAATTACGTATATTTTTAGAACATTATCTTCCAAGTTATTTTGTACCAAAAGACTTTATACAAGTTAATGAGTTTCCAATGACTGTGCATGGGAAAATTGATATAAAAGCTTTGCCAAGTCCTAAGGAAATTGTAGAAATAGAGTATCAATCTCGTGGTAATGAAATCGAGGATAGTATATTTTCACTTTGGCGGGAGTTATTAAACACGGAAGATATAGGAATGGATGATAATTTCTTTGAATTAGGTGGAAACTCAATGATGATTATTATCTTACACTCTAAGTTATCGGCTATATATCCTGGAAAAGTTACAGTCTCAGATTTATTTGCATATTCTACTGTTCGTAAATTAGCTTATTTTATTGCAAAGCAAAAAGATAGTGATAAAAAATTAGAAGAAATAATGAAATTACAAATAAAGTTCCCTCAGTCAGTTATTGTTAATAAGGATACAAGAGCAGAAACGCAAATTGTTAATTTCCAAATAAAAGAAGAGATAGTACGTGGATTGACACAAGCCTCTAAAGATTATCAGGTGAGTATAGAAACATTGATGTTATCTTCGTATTTATATTTATTATCTAAGGTATCTGGACAAGAAAAAATCTCAATACAAGTAAGAATAGATGCAGATAAAAGTAAGGTAATAACTGCAAATCTTAATGATTTATATGACTTTAAAGAACTTTTTCTACAAACTAATAGGCAATTAAAGAATAGTATTGAATTAGAGTGGGAAAATGATGGGGACAAAATAGGATTTAATAAAACAATAAATTGCATTATACCGTATTTTTATTATCAAAAAGAAAATAAAAATATAGATATACCTTCCTACTGTGACTTATCAATTACTATTGATGACTCTAAACAAGGTATGAATTTAATATGTCAATATAATAAAAATAGAATAAAAACAAAATCTATTGAAAAGATAATACAAAACTACTTTTATATTATTTTGGAAATTATAAAAAAAGAGGTGTTCTAGATGGGTAAATTAGCTTTCTTATTTTCAGGACAAGGATCGCAATATGTAGGAATGGGAAAACAACTTTATGAAAGTTTTCCTATTGCAAGACAGACGTTTGAAGAGGCAAATGATGTGCTATCTTTTAATTTAAAAAAATTATGTTTTGAAGGAGATATAGATACATTAACTCAAACTGAAAATGCACAACCAGCAATCTTAACAGTAAGTACAGCAGCCTATCGGGTATATATGAATGAAATAGGTATTATGCCTGATTATATGGCCGGTCATAGCTTAGGGGAAATTTCTGCCCTAAGCTGTGCGGGAGCTATTGATTTTAAAGATGCTGTGAAGATCGCTCGTCGTCGTGGGCAGCTTATGCAGGAAGCTGTTATGGCGAGAGAGGGTGGAATGTTAGCAATTATTGGGTTAGGTCGAAAAATAGTAGAGGAGGCATCTAAACAATTTTCTAAGAAAGGGAATCTAGTAGTGGTTTCTAATAGTAATTCAGCAGAACAACATGTAATTTCGGGGCATAGTACTGCAATTGAAGAGGCTGGGAAGTACTTACAAAGTATAGGTGCTAAGTTAATCCCAGTAAAAGTTAGTGCACCATTTCATAGTCCTTTAATGCAACCTGCAGCAGATAAGTTCTATTACGAATTACAGGAATATAAGTTTAATAACTTAAATGTAAATGTTATTTCAAATGTAACCGCGCAACTATATCCAAATAAAGATTCTATAATTGATTATTTGGTGAAACAAGTTGTGTACCCAGTGGAGTGGAAGAAATCTATGGATTATTTAGATAGTCAAAATACTGAGTTCGCTGTTGAGATGGGGCCTAATGAAGTTTTAACAAAATTAATGAAAAAGAATATACCGTATATTAAAACTATTCCGACAGATATAGATTTAAATATTGAGAGTTTAAAGAAGGAAATTAAATCGAGAAAATATGTTCCTCAATTTATTTTGAGATGTTTAGGTATTGCGGTAAGTACGCCAAACTTTAACTGGAATGAAGAGGAATATCAACAAGGTGTAGTTGAACCTTATAGAAAGATGAAAGAAATTCAAGAGAATTTAGAAAGAGAAGGAAAAGAAGCTGAAATTTCTCATATGAAAGAAGCAATTGATTTGTTGTTGCTTATTTTTAAATCTAAAAAAACTCCAATAGAGGAGCGAAAGAGTAGACTTAATCAACTATTCTTGGATACAAATACACAATATTTATTTACTAAGCAGCAATTTGAAGATAAAACGTTAATTTTATAAGAGAAGGTGGGGATAAAGAGGTGGATAAAAAAAGCCTATTTTCAGAAAATATTGGAATAGTTGATTTTAATTTTGAAGATAATATTGAATCTAGTTCTACATCAAATCAAGACATTGCGGTAATTGGAATGTCAGGAAGATTTGGGAGAACTAGTTCAATTCAAGAATATTGGAATGACCTATTGAAAGGGAGAGATGGCATTAGACCTCTCCCTTTAGAAAGAAGAAAAGATATAATTGATTTTTTGAAATTTGGCAATGATGAAAAAATAAAAGAGCCAATTTCATTCTTAGAAAAAGCATACTTGGATAGAATAGATCAATTTGATAATAATTTATTTTCTTTGTCTCCAATGGAAGCGAGTACGATGGATCCAAACCAAAGAATTTTTCTAGAGACAGCTTGGGCAGCCATTGAAGATGCTGGATATGGTGGTGATAAACTGGTAGGTACAAATACAGGAGTTTATCTAGGTTTTTGTTCAATAGCATTAGAAAATTATTTATCTATGATTGAAAAAACAAATCATTCTTTAGTTGGTATATCCGCACCAGGAAATATAAGGTCTATTATTGCGAGTAGAATTAGTTATTTACTAGATTTAAGAGGACCAAGCATAGTAATTGATACAGCTTGTTCTTCATCTTTAACTGCACTACATATAGCGTGCCAAGCAATTCGTAATGGTGAATGCGATCAAGCGATTGTTGGTGGAGTTAAAATTAGCCTCATTCCTGCTCAAAGTCAGGAACTTTCAGATAGTGATATAGGCATTAATGCATCCAATGGTAGAACAAGAACTTTTGATGATAACTCAGATGGCACTGGAGCGGGGGAAGGTTCAGCTGCTGTGTTATTAAAGCCCTTAAGTCAAGCTTTAGAGGATAGAGATCAAATTTATGCAGTGATTAAGGGAAGTGCAATAAACCAAGATGGTAGTTCGGTTGGTATTACAGCACCAAATTCAACTGCACAAGAAGAAGTGATTGTTAAGGCGTGGGAAAATGCAAACATTGACCCGGAAACTATTTCATATATTGAAGCACATGGAACAGCTACAAAACTTGGAGATCCTGTTGAAATTGGAGGAATTGAAGGAGCTTTTCGAAGGTTTACCAATAAGAAACAATTTTGCGCTATAGGTTCTGTAAAAACAAATATTGGTCATTTAGACGCAGCAGCCGGAATAGCTGGATTGATAAAAGCGATACTAATTTTAAAGTCAGGGATAATTCCACCTAATTTACATTTTTCGGTACCTAATCGCAATATAAATTTTATAAATTCTCCAGTTTATATTAATGATTGTTTAAGAGAGATTGAGAAAAAAGATTTTCCAAGAAGATGTGGAGTTAGTTCGTTTGGTTTGAGTGGAACTAATTGTCATGTTGTTTTGGAGGAAGCACCTATAGTTAGAAAGGAAACGTACCCTACAGAAGATGAAGTACTTGCTTTATCATCCAAAAGTCTTAGTGGGTTAAAACAGTTAATTTATAATTATAGTCTTTTTTTAGAAGAAAAAAGAGATTTAGATTTAAAAGAAGTTTGTTATACAGCTAATACAGGCAGAGGTCATTATAATCATCGTTTAATTATTAACGTTAAAGATATGGAAGACTTACGTAATAAGATTAATCAGTTAGAAAATACAGATATACTTACTCAAGAAATACAAGGTGTTTTCTACGGGGAAAATAAAGTGATTAGTAAAAAAAGATTTCAAGGAAAAGCTGGAGAAATTACAGAATTTGAGAAACAAGATCTAAGTCGAGAAGCAGAGTTTATTATTAAACAGTGGAAAGAGTATTATGATAAAGAGTCACTTAATTATTTATGTCAATTATATATTCGTGGTGCAGATATTAATTGGAAATTAAAATATTCGGGGATTAAAGTAAATAAAATAAGTGTACCTAGCTATCCATTTGAAAAAAAACGTTGCTGGATTCAGAGGCAACAACAAAATTTGATGAGAGTAAACAACAAAAATGTTAAGCATCCTCTTCTCGATAAACTTGTAATAAGGTCAAAGGATACTGAAATATATACTACAAACTTTAGTACCAGTAGTCATTGGGAAATTAATGAACATAAGTTACATGACCATCATTTAATGCCTGGTACTGCTTTTATAGAGATGGCAAGAGAGGTTGGAAAGACTCATTACCAATCTCAGGATATTGAACTTAAAAATATTCTCTTTAGTAACCCTTTAATGATTGAGGAAGGTGAGTTAAAGGAAGTACATACGCATGTCAAAGTTAAAGATAATCACTTAGAGTTTTATATTTTTAGTTCAAAAGCAGATGGATATGAATATGAAACGCATGCTGAAGGAAGTATTTATCGAAATAACAAGTCCATAGAAGAAAAACATGATATTCAAGGAATTATAAGGAATTGTGATAAACATATAATTGTTAATTATGATGATTATACAGAGGGAAGGATTAGCGTTGGACCAAGGTGGAAAAATACGAGAAAGCTCCATATAGGCAATGATGAAATGCTCGTAGAATTGGATCTTGAAGTGGAATTTTCTACAGAGTTAGAGAAATATTACTTATATCCATCTTTATTGGATGGAGCAGTAAATGCTGCTAATGCATTAATGAATGACACATTATTCTTACCATTTCATTATGAAGGGATACGTATTGTTAAACCTATTCCCGCTAAATTTTATAGCTATATAAAAAGAAGAAAACAAATAGATAGCAGTGAAATTGCAAAGTTTGATATTAAGTTAATAAATGAAAATGGTGAAGTTTTTGGTGAAATAGAAAATTATTGTATAAAAAATGCTACAAATATTTATAAGAAGGTACGTAATAACTCAAATTTAAATAAACTATATCATAAAGTTGAATGGGTACCATCTTTAAATCAATTAAATCAATTAAAAGAATTAAAATCTTCTGGTGGTAAAATATTGGTATTTAAAGATAGTAATATTATGAGTGAAGAAATTATTCGTACATTGGACAGTGTAGGAATGAAAGTAATTGAAATCGAGCTCGGTAAGCATTACGAACAAATTAATGATCAGAAGTATAGAATATCTATTAATGAATTAGATTTTGAATATTTAAAGAAGGACTTGCATGAGGAAGAAATTACACACTGCTTATTTTTATGGAGTTTAGATAATCAAGAAATATATAATGAGAACCAGCTTCAAGAGCAAATAAATCGTGGAATAAATACTTTATTTTATCTAATAAAATTCATCGTGCAAATTAAAAATAAAGAGAGTATACAGCTGACTATCATAACTAATCATGCTTATAGTATTACAGGAGATGAAACCTCAATTCATCCGCATTATGCGAGTATTCATGGTTTATGTAAGGCAGTACGCTATGAATATCCTCATATATGTATTAAAGGTGTAGATATTGATAGGCAGGTCTCAGTAGAGCAAATCGCTCAGGAATTAACAGGGAATCAACAAGAATTTCTAGTTGCATATAGGGATGGAGTTAGATATATCGAAGAAATTTCGACTCACCAATTGGAGAATTATTCAAACCAAGAGGTGATTATTAAGGAACGAGGAGTATATATTATAACTGGTGGAACAGGTGGTATAGGCTTAGAAATCGGGAAATATCTTTCAACTGAAAATAATATAACTTTAATATTAATGAACCGCTCAAGTTTTCCTGTACGTGAAGAATGGCATGATATTTTAACGAGTTCAAAAGATATAAAATTAATTAATAAAATTAAGAAAATCCAGGAGATAGAAAGTCTTGGATCCAGTGTGAATCTAGTACAATGTGATGTTTCACGTAAAGAAGAGTTAGAAATAAATTTGCAAGGGATACGTGAAAAATATGGAAAAATTAACGGTATCATTCATAGTGCAGGAGTTGCTGGAGAAGGATTTATCCTTTTTAAAGATAAGCAGATTTTCGATGAAGTTTTTATGCCAAAAGTACATGGAACATGGTTGTTACATGATTTAACAAAACAAGAAGAGTTAGACTTTTTTATTATGTTTTCTTCATTAACGTCAATATTTGGTGCTCCAGGACAAAGTGATTATACAGCTGCTAATGCATATTTAGATTCCTTTGCAGATTACAGAAGAAGAAAGGGGAAACCTGCAACAACTATTAATTGGTGCGGATGGAATGAAACTGGAATGGCAGTAGAATATGGTGGCAATAATGTAAAAGGTCTGTTTAAAACTATTTCTTCTTTAGATGGAAGTAATAGCTTTGCGGATATTTTACAAAAAGATATATCGCGGATTTTAGTGGGAGAAATAGATATGGATGTTTTGAAGGAGTCATTATCATATGTACCAATTAAACTAAGTGATGAGCAAAAAGAAAATATGGAAAAAACAGATTTATTACAAATGACCAATCCCACTCCTGAAGAAATTAAAGATATTATCATCGTGGGGAAAGACCAAAAAGTACTAACGGAAACTGAAAAAAGAGTTAGCTACATATGGGCGAATGTTTTAGGGGTTAATGAATTAGATGTTTATGACAAGTTTTTTGAAATTGGAGGAGATTCCTTATTAGCTACCTATTTAATAAAAGAGTTGAATAAGAAATTCCCTAATGTAATTGATATTACGGATGTATTCTTATACCCTACAATATGTGAAATGGCGAGCTTTATTGATGATAAATTGTACCAGAATAATAAAGTTGAAGTGAAGGAAGAAAACAAGGAAATAGCAATTGATGAGATTTTAGAAAAGCTTACATCAGGTGAAATTGAAGTAAATAAAGCGAGTGAACTACTTAATTCAGCATCCGAAAATAAGTAAATTGCTATTCTTAAATAAAGAGTATTTTCTGTTAATAAGTATGGAAAGTACTCGTTTAAAGATATGGAATTTTATATGGGGGTTCAAAAATGGAACAAATAAAAAAATTTATTCTAGAACAAACTGCAAAAAATAATGTCACAGTACCAGAAGCAAAGAAATTATTATTAGAAATTCAACAGAACAGCGAGCAAGGTGAAAATGATATTGCTGTAATTGGGATATCTTGTAAATTCACTGATTGTGAAGACCAATATGAGTATTGGGATAAGCTTTTTAATGGGGAAAGTTGTTTTGTACCCTATACAGAAGAGAGAAGCAACTATTATAGAACAGTGTTTGATAATCCACATTATGCTGAATTTTTAGGTACTACTATTTTGTCAGGAGATGAAAATGAAGAAAAAGCACGTCATAAAGCTGGCTTTTTGAGTGACATTGATAAGTTTGATGCAGCATTTTTTAATATTCCACCAAGAGAAGCTAAATTTATGGATCCTTCTCAAAGATTATTTTTGCAAACTGCATGGAGTGCAATCGAAGATGCTGGATACGGTGGGAAGAAAATTGTTGGTACAAATACGGGAGTATTTGTTGGACGAGATGGTACTTCAAGTACATTTTATAAATTCATTACGGAAAGCGATCCTATGCATTTAACAGGAACCTGGGAGGGAATTTTAGCTAGTCGAATTAATTATATTTTTAATTTACGTGGTCCAAGTATGGTAATTGATACAGCTTGTTCCTCTGGATTAGTGTCCATCCATGCAGCTTGTCAATCCCTTAGAAACAAAGAATGTGATTATGCTATTGCAGGTGGAATTTCACTAGGAACTTCGGCGGTCGCTGAAGATGAGGATGGAAAAGGTGATGCTTTAACATCAGTTGCGTCCAATGATAATCTGGTCAGAACGTTTGATAGAAAGTCCACTGGAACAGTATTTGGTGAAGGAGTTACTGCTGTATTATTAAAACCACTTAATAAAGCAATAGCTGATAAAGATTCTATTTATGCTGTAATTAAAGGAAGTGCGATTAATAATGATGGAGCGTCTAATGGAATTACAGCTCCAAACCCTGCAGCTCAAGAGGATGTAATTGTTAAAGCATGGGAACAAGCAAAGATAAATCCAGAAACTATTTCATATATTGAAGCGCACGGTACAGGCACTTTATTGGGGGATCCTATTGAAATTAAAGGGTTAACAGGAGCATTTAGAAAATATACAAATAAAAAGCAATTCTGTGGCATTGGTTCAGTAAAAACAAATATGGGGCATTTGGTTGGAGCATCTGGTATAGCTGGAGCATTAAAGGTAATTTTAAGTTTAAAAGAAAAGAAACTTCCTGCTAGTTTGAACTTTGATGAGCCAAATCCACATATTAACTTCTGTGAGTCTCCTTTATATGTAATAGATAAATTAAGGGATTGGAAATCAAATGAAGCCCCTCGTAGAGCGGGTATAAGTAGCTTTGGTTTTAGTGGGACAAATTGTCATATAGTTTTAGAAGAGGCCCCTCAAATGGTGCAAGAAACTGAATCAAATGATAATAGAGATTATATCTTAACTTTGTCTGGTAAAAGTAAAAGTTCACTACAGGAGCTTATCAAAAAATACTATAAATTTGTTGAAAGAAGAGAGCAAAATAATTTAGGTAATATTTGTTATACAGCTAATACAGGGCGCGGCCATTATGATTATCGATTAGTACTGAAATTAAAGGATTTTGAAGATTTTAAACAAAAAATAACTTTATTACAAGAAAAAGGTTTAGAACAAGAACAAGATCATGGGATTTATTATGGATTTAATAAAGTGGTTTCTGATAGAAAGAAAATAAAAGAAGAAGGTGAGATTACAGAAGGGGAAAAAAGGGAATTAAGCAAATTAGCAAATTCTATCATTAACGAAATGTTAGAAGTAGATGACGAAAATCATAATAAATTAATGGGTGAATTAGGTGAATTATACATTAAGGGGGCAAATATTGATTGGGATTTATTATATAAAGATCAAAATAGAGTAAAAGTAAACCTTCCGGTATACCCTTTTGAAAAAAAAGTATACTGGGGTGACGTTAAAGTATCTAAATTAAAAGATATGAACAATATGAAAAAAGAATTTTCACATCCTATGATAGACCGTTGTATAGTCAAATCAATGAACATAGATATTTATGAATCTGAGCTTAGCATCGACCGTCATTGGACATTAAGTGATCATGTGTTTTTTGAGAATTCTCTTTTACCTGGAACTGCTTATCTTGAAATTGGTAGAGAATTTGGATCTATGTATTATCCCGAAAAAAATATTGAATTAAGAAATATTACCTTCTTGACGCCTATTTCTGTAGAGAAGGATGAAGAGAAAACGGTCCAATATATTATAAAGAAAGAAAAAGAATATATTGAATTAAATATTGTAAGTCAAGTCAACCAACTTCAAACAGAAGTGGATGATGAATGGGTGACACACGTCTCTATGAAAATTTCGC
The DNA here is from genome assembly GCF_900176455.1 of Bacillus sp. JKS001846. Lineage (NCBI taxonomy): Bacteria > Bacillati > Bacillota > Bacilli > Caryophanales > Bacillaceae > Bacillus > Bacillus sp. JKS001846. Next base: position 5,166,424 of record NZ_FWYG01000001.1, on the reverse strand, counting down.
CAAATCTTGATACTAATACTGGACTGCGTGATTTAGAGAGAATACGTAATGGGGAAGACATGATAGAGATTGAAGTTAATAAGGAAGAATTGTCAAAAGAAAAAAATATTTACTTCGGACCGCGATGGTTAAACCTTAACTATGTATCACGAAGTGAAAAGAATGTATTTGCGGAGCTTAATATACCGAATGAACTTAAAGATGATTTAAAGGAATATCCTTTGCATCCTGGTATGATGGATAATGCAGTTAACGCTGCTACGCAAAGCTTTGGAAGAGGCGGTTTGTATCTCCCACTTTCATATAAGAGTATAAAACTCTTTGGCCCAATGCCGGAACATTTCTTTAGTCATATTAGAAAAAAAGAGAGTAAGGATAACAACTTAGAAACTTTAAGTTTTGATGTTTCACTTATTGATGGAGAAGGTAAGCCTTTTGCGGAAGTCACTGATTATACAATGAAAAAAGTGCAAATACACACATTTGATCAAGCTACTAAACTTCATAATTATTACCAAGTGGATTGGACATTAAATGAAAAATTAAAAGTGAATAATAGATCTGTTAAGGGAACTGTTGTCTTATTAAAAGATCAGAAAGATTTTGCACAAAAACTTATCCCGTTGTTGAAAAATGAATCAACTAAGATTATAGAAGTGGAATTAGGTTCCAATTATCAAAAAGTAGCAGAAAATTATTATGTAGTTGATGGTACTGAAGAAAGTTACACTCGTTTATTTAAAGATATAAAAGAAATTAATCATATTATTCATACACAATCAATATTTGAATTTTCAGATTTATTAGGTTTGAACAGGATGAAAAAGTATCAAACGATGGCATTAGATAGTTTATTTTATATAAGTAAAGCGTTAAGTAAAGCAAAAGTTAATAATGAAATTCGTATTTCATTAATTTCTGATTATGTCAATGAAGTAACAAAAACAGAGGAATCAATTATTCCAAGCCATGCAGCTCTGTTTGGTTTAGCGAAAGTTGTGGCTCAAGAATTTCCTAATTTAGAGATTCAGTGTATTGATATGGATGGAAATACTGAGATTTCGCAGATTGCTTCTGAAATCACTAGCACAGAACGATTGTTCTGTGTAGCTTATCGAAATAATAAACGCTATATAGAAGAACTTCAAAAAGTAGATTGGGATAAGGCAATAAGGCAAGATATAAAAATTAAAGATACAGGATCGTATATAATTACTGGTGGAACAGGAGGAATAGGCTTAGCTATTGCAGAGTATTTAGCTTTAAATAATGCAAAAAATATATGCTTAGTTAATCGTTCTAAGTTCCCGGATCGTAATCAATGGGATGATATTCTTAGACAAGAAGAGAAGGGTAATGAAAGGCTTTTCTCTAAAATCGAAAAAATAAGAAAAATCGAAGAGCTAGGGGCGAATGTCATTTGTTACAGTGGAGATATTTGTGACTATGAGCAAACAAATAATATTTTAAAAAGTATTAGAGATAATTACGGTAAAATTAATGGCGTGTTTCACTGTGCTGGTGTTGCAGGAGATGGCTTTATTTTTAGAAAAGAAAAGGTTGTATTTGATGAAGTTACGCATCCAAAAATTGAAGGAACTTGGTTAATTGATCATTTAACAATGGAAGATAATATAGATTTATTTGTACTATTTTCTTCTATTGCAACTTTATTTGGTGGAAGAGGACAAGGAGATTATGTGGCAGCTAATTCATATCTAGATGCTTTTAGTAGCTATCGAAATCTAAGAGGACAGAAGACTATTACAATCAATTGGCCAGCCTGGAATGAAGTTGGAATGGCTGTTGATCATAAAGTTTCTGAGGAGGTAGTTTTATTTAAATCAATTAGTAACAATAGGGCTTATCAGGTTTTAGATGAAATTTTGGATATAAACTTATCAAACTTTATTCCAGCAGAGCTTAATCTAGAATTATTAAACTCTATACGTGAACAATTACCAATCCATTTATCTAAACAAATCGAAACGTCTTTAAATAAAATCAGTCATCTACATGTAGAGAATAAAGATTTGGAGAGAAACTTTAAAGGAGAGGTAAATCTTCAAGGAAAAGGAGAATATACAAAAACAGAAAGAACATTAGCGTATATTTATGCGTCTGGATTAGATTTAAATGAAATTGACATTTATGAAAGCTTCCATGCTATGGGGGGAGATTCTATTATTGCAATGGAATTATTTAAAGAAATTGATAAAGAATTTGTTGGGCTAGTTGATATTTCTGATATGTTTTCGTATCCAAGTATAGTAGAAATGGCTGATTATATTGATAGTAAAATAAATAAGAAAAGTTAATTATGGAAATTATAAGGAATTTTAAATTATGAAATTTTTTAGGAATGGTGGTTTCTAGTTGCTTTTAGTCATTCACTAAAGACAGTTTAACGATAATATATAAATAAGGATATATAGATCAGATAGTAAAATTAAAATTCATATAAGACTAAATATAAATTTTATGAAAGAATCCTTTATAGTTAGATTGGCTAATAAAGCTAGAGAATGGATATAAAATTATCTTAATCTATAGAAGGGTACATTGAGTTAATTTCATCGGGGTTATAGAAGAAATTTTAGTATGTCCAGCAGTCTTAATGAAAGAAGACTGCTGGATTTTTTTGTGAATTTGAGAATGAATATTTTATTTTTATCAACATTAAAGGGTTATTGGTTTAAACAAATTCTTATCCCAAGGTAACACGCGCTTTGGAGAGAAATCAATATTGTACTTCGTACACATATATGATTTAGAAGGAGTGAATTATTCTGGAAAGAAATAGAGAAATAGAATTGATAAAGTATCAAATTAATATAATAAAAGAATTAATTACAAATAATGAGCAACCCTTTTATATAGTAGTAGTAAAATATTTATTTGAAGAAGTACAAGTTATGGCGCTATTAAATATTTTGAGTATATTTAAGGCGAGATTGGAGAATAAAAAAATTGCGGAGTTCAATAAAAATGATGTGTTGTTCAAAAAATTCAATATTAATATGAACAGCTTGTATGCTGCTGTAGAGCCAAGTGTAATAGAGTTTAATTACTATGTATGTAAAATTTTTTATCAAAAAATTGATATAAAAATCTTGATTAATAGTTTAAAAGAACAAAGCATATACTATTCCGTATGCTCTTACTTATTAAATCAAATTGATCAAAAGGAATTAATGAGTGAGTATAGTGTCTAGGAGGACGACCATTATTGAATAGAGGATTTGAGATGAATGTAAAAAATGTCCTATCTAAGAGAGAATAAGCCATTCTAAAAAGGCTAGTTTTATACGTAGATTAACAGTGCAACATTGAATATGTTTATAAAGGAATAGAAAAAACTTTTTAGAAAGTATATATGATGCGTTTATTCATAAATTTAATAATCAATATAGTGAAAAAGCATGATATAATAAACAAAAATGTATTATTATTACATTGATTTAAAAGCTAATTTAGTAATAGTCATATCTCTTTATTCTATAAAATAATCTATTAATGTTATGGGAGGAATGTAATGCACCAAGGAGAAATCATAGCTTTTTATAGAAAAAAGCTAGGTCTAACTCAAGATAAACTAGGTGAAGGTATCTGTTCGAAAACTCATATTAGCAAAATAGAAAAAGGTACGACAGATGTATCTTCCGAGATCATTACACTTTTGTGTAAAAGATTGGGGATTGATATATCTTTAGAAAAGAATAAATTTTCAGATTTACACAAAAAAATATATCAATGGCATGATTATCTTATTAAGGAAAATGATAAGCAAATAGAGAGGTTAAAAATCGAAATAGAACAAGTAGAGTTGCTAGAAAAAACCATTTACTATCCTCTTTATCAAATATTAGAATCTAGGTATTATTTGTATAAAAATGATACTAACAGATGTGAAAAATTGTTGGGGATTTTAAGGGGGAAATGCAAAGAATTACCTCAATTTGAAATGGATATGCTGCATCATGTATACGGAATTTTTTTTATTAAGAGTAATCAATATCAAGAGGCCTTAAATTATCTCAAGAAAATAAATGAAAATATTTACAATTGTAAAGAATACTATTATCATTTGGCACTTACCTATTTTTCTTTAGATTTTAAAGTCTTATCTTATTCTTATGCTAGTAAGGCATTGGATTATTTTAGAGAAATTAACCATTTTAAAAGAATTCATGATGTGAAAATATTAATGCTCATGTTAATAGAAGATGAGTGTATTGATGATTTTTCAGTAATTTTTGATGATTATCAAAAATTACTAGAGGTCTGTAATTTTTTTAAGGATGATTTTACTAAAGCTAAATTATATAATAATTTAGCTTATCAGTTATATAAAAGAGAAAAATTTGAGGAATCTATTCAATATTACAGGCAGGCTTTATTTTTAAAAGATCAATATACTGTTAGCTATTTAAAATCTTTACATGGTTATATTAGATCTGGATTAATGATTGACTTGTCGAAAAAAGAAATTATAACCATGTTGAATAAAGGATTAGGTATTTCTAAGAAAATAAAAAATGAATATTATAATGTTTTGTTGAAAAAATATTATTTAAAATTAGAAGATGATGAATCATATTATAAATACCTAGAACAAATTGCTTTCCCTTTTTTTTTAGAAAAAGGGAAATATGAGGAGTTAGAAAATTGTGGGCATGAATTACTTGTTTATTATAATAATACTGGGCAATATAAAAAGGGGATTAATTTAGCAATAACTTTAACAAAATCATAGATAGGGGTATATATAGTGAGGGGAATATTGAAAAAGTTTCGTTATTTTCTATACTGTTTTTCTTTTTTATGTGTGGGAAATTTAATCGATGCTTCAGTCCAAAATAGTGTTGAACTTAATACTACGGAATATCTATGTAGTGAAGATAAAGATTTACCAGATGTATAAGATTTACTTGAAAAGAGAAAGTTTCCTTTATAGTTAAATGAATTTTATATGTTTATTTAAAAGTACAGGTTTTGGTATGTGTATAGTTATAACATCTCGTACTGAATTTATAAGAATATTGCAAGGTAAATTTAATTAACATGGGTTTGTATAGTAATAAGTAGCGAAAAAGAACCAACTTATACAGGTTGGTTCTTTTTTTGAATATAAAATATTTTCCCTATGTGCTAAGAGTTTGAAGTACTAAATTACTATTAAGGTAAATTTATATCTAAATAAAGAGAAGGTTATAAACTTTTGATCAAAACGATGATGGGGGTTATTAATTTTAATAGTATATTAAGTTAAATCTTGGTGTATAATTCTATGACAAATTCATCTCTTCTATTCCAAGTTGTTTTTCTTAAGTAAGTTGCTTTTTCAAGTACTGATTTGAGAAGATGATTTTTCTTGTCAATGTCCTCTGTTACATAATACGCTTCTAATACATTACGTATTTTTGGAACAAACTCATGCATATGTTTCTCTTTTTCTGCTATATATTTAATTTCTTGCTCAAGTTGTTCAATTTCTTCTTGAGTAGTTTTTAAACGTAGTACAATAGATTTTTGTCGTTCTAAAAAAGTTTCAATATCGTATACCCCCTTCTCCAATAAATCATGAAGTTTATTTTTTTGTTTTTGTAAATCATTAACTTGTTGCTCCTTTCTTTCTACAGCCTTTTGTTGTAGTTGAATATTATTTTTTGACTGCTTTTTTTCTACCATATTTTTTTGTATCTCAAAGCTTTCAATAATTTGTTGTAATCCATCGAGTATGCGTTGTTCAACGAGTGCCAAAGCAGCCCCTTTTTGAATCCCTTTACACGATGGCTGTACGCAACGCACTTGAGGATTAGGTCGATCTTTTCGAGGCTGATAAAGCATGGAATGACCACATAGTTCGCATAATAAGATGCCCGCCAATGGATTGGAAAGTTTTTTTGTTTTGATTGTGGGAGGTCTCCAGCGTTTACTGTGAGCCATATTGGCCTTTTGAAATAACTCTTCTGATACAAGTGGAGGATGAGCGTTATCATGTCGTTGCCATCTTTCTTTCGGCACTTTCTTTCGAATGTATTTCCCATTTTGTTTGGTATAACGTATCTTTCCCCAAATAATGTGACCAAGATATACTTCGTTTTTTGTAATGGAAGAGATAGTTGAAGGATTCCAATATTCACCTTTGGGGGGAGAAATACCTAACCTGTCTAATTCTTGAGCGATTGCTTGTCTTCCCATTCCATTTACCATTAGTTTGAAGATTATCGGTATAACCCAACTTTTTTCAGGGTCAGGATAAAGTTTTAAGTTATTATCTCGTAAGTATCCATAAGCTGGCACGCGAGAGATAGATTTTCCTTCTTTTGCAGAAGCTCTTCTACCACGCTGCATCCGTTTAACAATTGTTTTTAATTCTTCTCGAGCAATTAAAGATTTGATACTGAAGGTTAATTCCTGATTTTCATCATTTGGATTAATAATTTCTGTTGGTGTAATGATGAATGTTTCTGAGTAGCAAAACACACGATAAATGGTCCCTTGATCTACCATATCCCCACGACCAAGACGGTCTAAATCCATTACTAAAACTGCATCAGCGATACCTGATTCTACTTCACGAAGAAGTTTTTGCATCATAGGTCGTTCAGATATATATTCACCGGAAACAACTTCTTCAAAGATATCAATAATATTATGATGCTCTTTATGAGCGAGTTCTAATAACTGAGTACGATGACGTTCAAGTGTATCATAATGTTGTCCATGTTCTATCGCCTTTTTTTCCTCTTCAAGGTCTTTTCGACTTTTACGTAAATAGATGAATACATCAAGTTCTTGTGGATGGTACATTAGTTTCACCTACCAACTTGTCTATTATTATTATTGTTATAGATATGTATGGCTAGCTTGTCCTATGAAAATGATAGTTCGTCTTTTTTCCTGTCTTGCATACATATAATGCAAGGGGGGATATGATGAAAGAATTTCAATTTGGTAATACAAAAGTCATTATTCATTCACCACTTGCATTAATGGAAAAAGAGGAACAAAAAGAATGGTTTCAACAAGAATGGGAAAAGAAAAATCCAATTTTAAGGTCTATAGTTGAAGCAGCAATAAGTTGCCAAGAAGATGAAAAATAAAAAGAGCATTCTCTTTTCTTAAGAGATATGCTCTTCTTTTTTTCGTTAAATTATTCATCAACATAAATAATTGTTTTTTATTGTGAATAGCTTTTTTAGTTCTGTAAATAATAATCTTGATCATTGTTATGGAGGATAGGTGAAGCTTGAGATAGATCAATACCTTTCTCTAAAGTTTCTAATAAGTAATATCCAAGTGCTTTATCCTGTTGTATCAAGTTATGTAATAGGGTGCTTGCGCGAGCAATTCTATATTTTGTTTCATCAAGGGTTAAGGATGAATTATCTATTGTAATGAGGTGAAGCTCATCTTGTAGCTTTTGTAATAATGAAAGTTGAATGGTATCCGTCTTTCCCGTTTCAAGATTACTTAAATAAGCTGGTGATACACCAAGCTGTTTTGCAAAAGTGTTTAATCCAATTCCTTTTTGAGTGCGAAGTGTACGAATGTGTTTACCAATTTCATTTATCATAAGACTAACCTCCACGGATTTATTGAAAGGAATATGTAAAATGAATAAGCAAAAGAAAATTACAATTACATCAGTAAGCTATGTTCATGATCCAGAATCAGCTCGAAAGTGGTTTGAAGCATATATCAAGATTGTTGAAAAAGAATTAGTTAAAGCAATTAATAAGGACTAGCTGCTATTTTTGATACATACAGTGTAAATAGAACATCATGAGAGGAGGTCCTGAATTGAAGACCGTTGCATATTATAGAAGTTCAATTGATTCTCAGGAAAACTCAATCGAAATGCAACAAAATTCAGTTCTTACTCGCTCCATTGATATGGCATTGATTATCGATGAAGAATATATTGATGAAGCGGTATCAGCCCGAAAAATCGGTTTAAAAAAGCGTTCAGCCCTACAAAAATTATTACAAGATATCAAAAATAATAATGTCGAAACCTTATTTGTATTTAAGCGAGATCGACTAGTAAGAAATGTAATGGAGTATTATGAAATTTATCAAATACTAAGAAATAAGAAGATAAATGTTATTTTAACTGCACCAAATGAGCCACCAGTTTACTACACACCAATTGGTGAGTATCTTGAATTAATTATGGCGGGTATGGCCCAACGTGAAGGCGAACAAATTATTGAACGTTTAAAGCAAACATTAAAGTCAAATTTTCAAAGTGGTAAAAACCCAGGACGTCTTCCGTATGGTTTCAAATGGAATAAAGAAACGAAAGAAATTGAATTGATTGATGAACAGGTACAAATTGTTAAAAGGATTTATCAAGAGCTTGTATCGGGAAAATATGAATCCTTGAAAGAACTTTGTAGTGTATTAGGCTTGAAGGAAAACGGTAAGTTTTGGACTTCGGCTGATATAAGAAAAATTGCATTAAACCCGACATATATTGGATTGCGTACTATGAATATTTTTTGATGAAGATGTTACTAGTAAATATGAAAGACTTTCCATTATTGATAAGAATACATGGGAAAAAGCATGTAGTATTGTCACTGTTTTATCTCCCAAAAAGACTCACCAAGATTATGTATTCGAACAAGTGTTATTTCCATTGCAAGACTTACTAATTTGTTCGAAATGTAATGAATCATTACAAAAGGTAAAGGCTAGAAGAAAAGACAATTTAAAATATAAATGTTTAAACCATTCTTCAGTTTACGTTTTTAAGAGTACAATTGAACCATTAGTCTTTGAACGCTGCAAAGAATATTTTCATAGCCTACTCACTTCTCATTTCTATGAATTATTTGATCGATATGAACAGGATGCTAAGAAGCAAGTAAAACAGAAAATACAAACCATTGAAGAGAAAATCAAGCTTATGAATGAAAAGTTAATTACAAAAGTAGATACGTGGTATCACGAAACTGATGCACCTTATAAGGAACAGAAAGAAATCGAAATTATGGCTCTGTATGATGAGCTGGCAAAATATAAAAAACAAAAAGAACAGGTAATACAGGAATTAAGTGATGTAAAGCAATTACGTGAAAAGATAAGTAATTACCAATCCTCTATCTCATTGTCCTATGATGATATAAAGGAGAATCGACAGTTAGGTTCCTTTTTTCAAGATTTAATACAACAAGTTAAAACCGACGGAAAGAACTGCGAAATTGTTTTTAAACACCCATTCTTACGTACTCAAGAGGTGTTAACATCATGAAGCTTTCTCATATATTACAACCAAATATGAAGGCTGCTTTTTATGGCCGTCATTCTACGGATAAACAAGACATGGATATGCAATTGAATTCGGTTATGGAAGTGATTCGCAAATATGATTGCATTCATACTCATTCTTTTCTTGATAAGGCTGTTTCTGCTCGTAAAAATAAAATTACAAGTAGGAAAGAACTTGAAAATATGTTCGAAGCGGCAAAAAGAAAAGAATTTGATTTTGTCATTGTTTATAAAAGTGATCGTTTGGCCAGAGATCCTCTTGAGCATCAAACGATACGTATTGTCATGAAGACACTAGATATTCCCATCATTATTAGTTCAACCGAGAGTGTGTACAATACTGATACTGACTTGATTGTGCAACTTATGGAAGATGGTTTTACTAAATATGAAGTTGACACCATTATAGCCAGAACAAGATCAGGTTTAGAAAACAAAGCAAAACAAGGGAAATGGCTTGGTGGTAAGCCGCCATTTGGTTACACATATGATAAGAATAGTGAGCAATTTATTGAACACACCGAAGAGCTTTGCTATGTAAAAGAAATCTTCAATTTATATGTAAATGGTCATGGGTTTCAGTATATTGCTCATACACTCCCTAACGGTTCCCGCCGCGGAAAAGATTGGGGGAAAGAGAATGTAAAGGCGATTGTGCTTAATCCTTTTTATTGTGGTTTATTATCATGGCGTCGACAAACAGATGGAAAGCAAAATGAAAGGGATATTTGGATTGAAGCCCCGAATCACTATGTGAAACCAATTATTTCACGAACGACATGGGAAGCATGTTGGCGTATATATTCAGAGAAACGTAATGGAAACATGGTGCCTAAGCATTATAAGACAAGTTTTCTGCTACAAGGGCTGCTTTCTTGTGAAAAGTGCCAAGAATTAATGAAAACAAAGAATCAACAAACAGTAAGCTCTACAAATAAAAAGTATGGAGGGAAAATTTATTTCTGCCCTAACTGTAAATTAAGAATAGAGGCAAACCTCCTTCATGATAAAGTAGTGAATCAAACACTTACTGATGTGAAAATAAGTGGATTTCATAATGTATATCATGCGATAGAACAAAAAATTCAGTATGAGATACAAGAACTGAATAACAATATTCAAAAACATCAGCGTCTCTATGAAAACCACATCATCAAGCTTCACAATATTACAGAAGAACTCAAACAGCGTATGAAAAATAATGACGATAAACGTTTTTTGAAGTCTTTGGCGATTTATCGTTCGGATGTACAGCGAAAACTAGATGGGATCATACAACAAATAAACAACTTTAAACAGCAAATCACCCTCAAAGAAAAAGTCGAGAAAAGTAAGGAAATATGGTTACATACTTTGAATGAAGTATTTCAAGATGATGTCAAGCTTCAAGAAATAAGCGATATGGATAAAAGACGATTTTTATTACCTCTCATTCAATCTGTATCCATTAAAGAAAATAAAAAGCGTAACGAGTATGATATTTCATTACAGTTACGAACCGATTTTTCAAAGCGTGATGTAAAAAAACAAATCAGCTTGATTTTGTAAAACAGCTATCACACATTGGTGGCTGTTTTTTCGTTATTGATGTATCGGTATTTGGGTTGAACTGTAGATGAAAATTCTTTTGCTACTCGGTGATTAGGAAGGAGTGGTATACCACTCCTTCCTAATCACCGAGTTTGATACTCTTGGAAAAGAGCTTGTATCTTAGGGATAAAGGGATTGTCGTTGTTTATTATTATGGACAGTGATTTAGAGAAATAAACGTACTCGGTGATTAGGGATAAGAAAATATTTAAGACATTTGAGATTTCGGTAATTGAGTATATAAAAAATACGCTGTTATTTTTGGTGTAAAGAGATAGGAGAAATTAATAATTATTTAATCTAAAATATAATGTTACTTATGGGAGGACATTATTTCTTGAGGTGAAAATTATAAAGTTACAGGTAGGTCTTTGCAATAAAGTATACTTTTAAATTTGGTTACATCCCTGCTAATTAAACCAGTACAACCGCCATAGTACACTCATGTCAGCCTATAAAAATATTAAAGATGAAAACTTTAGATACTATATTTTAAAGCAAAAAGCAGACGTATTTCATGCGATGAAAAGCTTTTTTAGAGAAGAATCAGGTGAGAAAATGGCATAACCTCTTTTAAAGAGGTTCTTTTTTTGTAAACTTTTTATTTTCCTAGTTGACAATGATAATGAAAATCATTATCATTTATTCGAGAAATGATTACATTTCGAATTATATATTTCGGAGGAGATGTAAAGTTGAAACAAAATAAAAGAAAACGTATAAATGCAATGATTATAGCGGCAGCGTTATCACTTCCGTTTGCTGTTTATTCAACACCTGCTTTAGCGGCAGTAGCAATTGAGGCGAATAAAACTGGACAAGGTTTAGAAGATGGTACATATGACGCTGTTATTAAAGCGTATAAAGATAAAACGAATGAAGAGTCTATGGCAGCTGTTTATATAAAGGATCCGAAATTAACAATTGAGAATGGAAAGAAAATTGTAACAGCAACATTAAGTGATAGTGATTTCTTTCAATACTTGAAAACAGAGGATATTCATACTCCAGGTGTGTTTCATGATGTGAAAGTAATATCAGAAGATAAAAAGAAAAATGGAACGAAAGTGATTCAGTTTGAAGTAGGGGAATTAGGAAAAAGGTATAATATGCGAATGCATATTTATATTCCAACAATGACCTATGATAATAAGTACCAAGTACAGTTTGAAGTAAATACATTGAATTTAGAGAACAATGTTCCAGAAAAACAAAAGGAAAATAAAGAGGATAAAGTGGATCAACAAGATGGAATTGGAAATGTAATAGTAGATAAGCAACTACAAAGGCATATTAATAAATATAATTTGAATAGAGAAAATCTAGATACCCCAATAACTAAGGAAGATTTATTAAAAGTTAAATCTTTAATAGTCGTTGAAGCTAAAAATAAAGGAATACAAGACGTAAGCGGTCTAGAATATATGACGAACTTAGAAAACTTAACTTTGGAAGAAGTTAAGTTAAAAAATATAAAATTTATCTCGGAATTGAGACAATTAAAATCATTAAGTATAACCTATGGTGAACTTGAAGATATTGGACCTTTGGCTGAGTTAGAGCATATTGAGTTTTTAACTTTGAGAAACAATAAAATCTCAGATTTAAGCCCATTAAGTCAAATGAAGAAGATTAAAATGCTAGATTTAAATAGTAATTATATAAAAGATATTAAACCATTATTTACAGTGAAATCTTTAAGGACTTTGACTGTGGCAAATAATCAAATTAGTAATGATAACCTTGCTGGAATTGGGCAATTGAAAAATGTAAAAAACTTATCTTTAAGTAACAATGGACTTACGAATATTGAACATATTACATCAATGAAAAAATTAGTAGAGTTAGATCTTGCTAAAAATGAATTAGAAAACATCGAACCTTTATCAAGATTGTCTACTGTACAATCACTTAATTTAGAAGAAAACTATATTTCAGATATAACGCCACTCAGTCACTTAACAGACTTATATGATTTAAAGCTAGGTTCAAATGAAATTCGTGATGTTAGACCTGTTCAAGAGCTAGGAAAAAGAATATATATCGATATTCAAAGACAAAAAATCTTTTTAGATAATGTAGAAAAAGATAAGGAAGTTAAAATACCTATCTATAATTTACAAGGAGAGCCACTTGATACTATTCAATTGAAGAGTGAAGATGGGATAGTTAATAATGGTTCTGTTAAATGGGGGACTACTGGTGAAAAAACATACGAATTTACGTTGGATATAAAGCCAGAAGAGAACCGTATTAAGTTTAATGGAACAGTAATTCAAAATGTTGTTGAAAGATTAGACGAAATCAAGGAAACAATAAAAGAGGATAATGAACAAAAGGAAAATGTAATTCTCGATAAAACTTTACAACAACATATTAATAAAGAGAATTTAGGTAGAGAGAATTTAAACGCTCCTATTACAAAAGAAGATTTATTACAGATTAAAAAATTAGAGATACTTAAAGAAAATGGAAATGAGATAAAAAATATAACAGGTTTAGAGTACATGACGAACTTAGAAAAACTCACTTTAGAAGGAGTAGGTCTGAAAAATATTGAGTTCATCTCAAACTTGAAACAATTGAATAATGTGAATGTATCTCATAATCAAATTGAAGATATAACACCATTATCTTCATTGGAAAATTTACAGTGGTTAAATCTTGCGGACAATCATATTAAAGATGTAACGGTTATTGGTTCCATGCTAAACTTATTTAGCTTAAATTTAGCTGGGAATGAGATTCGTGATGTAAGGCCGTTAATACAATTAGGTCAGTGGTTTACAATTGATGTTGGAAGACAAAATATCATTTTAAATGATGCAAAAATAAACGAAGAAATTCAAGTTCCTGTATATGATTTAGAAGGAGAAAGTATTGAAAATATTCAATTGGCAAGTGAGGGAGGGACGTTTAATAACGGAGTAATAAAATGGAATACCCCAGGTGAAAAGGTGTATAAATTTGATTTAGATTCTGATGAAATTAGCATAAGGTTTAACGGAACAGTTATACAGAATATAGTGGAAAAAGAAGAAGTAAAAGAACCGGTAAAAGAAGTTGAAGGATCGAAAGAAGAAGTGAAAGAACCAACAAAAGAAGTTGAAGAAACAAAAGAAGAAGTGAAAGAACCAACAAAAGAAGTTGAAGAAACAAAAGAAGAAGTGAAAGAACCGGTAAAAGAAGTTGAAGAAGCAAAAGAAGAAGTGAAAGAACCGATAAAAGAAGTTGAAGGATCGAAAGAAGAAGTGAAGGAACCGGTAAAAGAAGTTGAAGGATCGAAAGAAGAAGTGAAAGAACCGGTAAAAGAAGTTGAAGGATCGAAAGAAGAAGTGAAAGAGCCGGTAAAAGAAGTTGAAGAAATAAAAGAAGAAGTGAAGGAACCGGTAAAAGAAGTTGAAGGATCGAAAGAAGAAGTGAAAGAACCGGCAAAAGAAGTTGAAGAGCCAAAAGAAGAAGTGGACGAGCTAACAACAGGAGTTGAAGAGTCGAAAGCGGAGGGGAAAGAAACAGGAAAAGAAATTGAAGGTTCAAAAGAAGCAGTAAATCCATCCGAAGTAGTCCAAGAACAAAACATGAATCATCAAGTTGTGAAAGAAAATAAACCAGTTGCTAATAAACAGGAAGAAAGTAAGAAATCATTAGGAGCAACAGGTGGACAAGCGAATACATCAAAGTTACTTTCAGGCGTAGCATTAGTTCTTTCAGCACTGAGTATGTTTGTATTTAGAAAGAGATTATTTAAGAAATAAATAACGTGTTATCTTATTATATTGTAAAATAATTGTATAAGTTTTTGAGAAGACATTATCATGGCAGTTTCATTTTGAAATAGGCTTATGATAATGTCTTTTTTAAGGGGGATATAAATGGAAAAGGTGTCGGAGAGCGAATATTACAAGGGGCAATTCAGTATATTTTCTCCTTCCAAGGGATGAGAGAGATAGTACTATGTTTGAATACGAATAATGATCGTGCGATGAAATTGTACAAGAAAGTAGGTTTTGAGGAAAAAGCATGTTTACAACACTATATAATAGAGTGAAAAACCCATTCATATGAAAATGTTTCATATGAATGGGTTTTATTACGGATTTAGAAGTGATTTGAGGCGCCAATCGTTACATAACCTTTTTTATTTTTTTCGGCACTTCTTTCGTTTGCAAATTAACATCTTCTTTTCGTAGCTCTTTAAAGAGTGAAGTAACCATAAGAACGACTACAATAGAAAATGGTAGCGCAGCAATTATAGCTGCGATTTGTAGTGCATTTAATCCTCCAGCTTGTAATAAAATAGCGGCAATTATCGCGATTGTTAATCCCCATATAAGTTTTAAACTATTTTTCGGTGATAAGCTTCCGTTACTCGTTTGCATGGAAACGACAAATGTTGCTGAATCGGCAGAAGTAACGAAAAATGTGGCTACTAGAATCAACCCGATAATCGTTAAAAATGTAGAGAATGGTAGGTGTGAAATAACAGCAAATAATCCAATCTCTGTACCATTTTTTGCAATTTCATCAGCTATTCCAAGCGATTGGAACATTTCCATATGGATTGCGGTACCACCAAATACTGCAAACCAAAATGTACAGATAAGAGTCGGGACTAATACAACTCCAAAAATAAATTCTTTTATTGTGCGCCCTTTAGAAATACGAGCGATGAATGTACCGACGAATGGAGACCAAGAAATCCACCATCCCCAATAGAAAATAGTCCAGTTTTCAATCCAAGAAGAAGATTTTTCATTAAATGCTCCTAAATTTAATCCCATACTAGGTAAAGCGCCGATATAAGAACCGAGTGTAGATGTGAAATATTTCATAATAAATACAGTTGGTCCTAAAAGTAAGAAAGAGATGAGTAAAATACCTGCAAGAGAGAAATTCAAGTTACTCAAATATTTAATCCCACGATCTAAGCCAGTTTGTGCACTCGTTAAATATAAAACAGCGAAGATAGCTATAAGTACGAGCTGAGTAAGTAAAGTGTTATGAATGGAAGGGAATAAATAGCTTAATCCTCCAGCAATTTGTTGAGCACCAATCCCAACAGATGGCACAATGCCAAATACTGTGGCTAAAACAGCTAGAATATCAACTGTCTTTCCGATACGAGAATTTTTCGATCGATTAAATAATGGAGTAACTGTAGCCCCGATAGTGCTACCTTTTTGTTTGCGGAATGTGAAATATGCAATTGTTAAAGCGACCATTGCGTATAGTGACCACGGAAAGAGTCCCCAGTGGAAAAATGAATATTGCATAGCGAGTTTGGCACTTTCCTCTGTCCCCGCTTTTCCTGTTAATGGATCTGTAAAATGTGAAATCGGTTCAGCGATTCCATAAAAGAGGAGTCCAATTCCCATTCCTGCCCCAAACAACATGGATAGCCAAGATGGATAATTATATTTTGGCTTTTCTCCATCTTTACCAAGACGAATAGAACCGTACTTAGAAAATGCTAAATAAACAGCCAAAATAATCATTGTAGTCATAAGTAGAGAGTAAAACCACCCAAATTTATTGAGGATAAATGAGTTTAAAGAAGATGTAACACTTTGTAAATCGTAGCCTTGTATCCAACTTGCTGGGGTAATTCCCCATATAATGAATAATGTTGTTAGCAAGAAGGAGATATAAAATACACTGTTTTCTTTTTTTATCATAGAATCCCACCCTTATTTAATAAAGTTAACAATTATAATAATCATAACAATTAAGTTTTTAATTGTCAAAAAATTACCTTTTTATAATGTGAAAGGATGCAATTTGTTTTAGGGAGGTAAAGAGCAATGTGTTCACGATATGTACAAATTATAGGAAGAAATAATATGAAATATTGCATTTTATATTGTTACATCCAGATTTTATGTTAAATTCTTGAATGGAATATTAAAATAGGGGGCAAGGATATGAACAAGAAATCAAAGATCAATAAAGTGATGCTTAGCATTAGTACAATGGCTTTATCGTTAGGCGCACTTCAAACTCATGCAGCAGCGGAAGAAAAAGTACCGTATAACGTGTTGAAAACGAAACCGGTTGGAATTGAAAAGTCGGTAGATGAAGTTGGACATATTTCAAAAGTTGATGAAACTTTATCATTTCAAGAACGTTTAAAAGTAGGAGATTTTTCACAGCGACCAGCATCTATTACGAAGAAAACTGCAGTAAAGCAAGTTAAAGAAAGCTATTCAATGGCTGATTTAAACAAAATGAATGATCGAGAATTAGTTGAAACGTTAGGCAGTATTAAGTGGCACCAAATTACAGACTTATTCCAGTTTAATGAAGATGCAAAGGCTTTTTATAAAGATAAAGGAAAAATGCAAGTCATTATAGATGAATTAGCTCATAGAGGTAGTACATTTACAAAAGATGATTCAAAAGGAATTCAAACGTTTACTGAAGTGCTGCGTTCAGCTTTTTATCTTGCATTTTATAATAGTGAATTAAGCGACTTAAATGAAAGAAGCTTCCAGGATAAATGTTTACCTGCTTTAAAAGCAATCGCAAACAATCCAAACTTTAAGCTTGGTACAGTTGAACAAGATACAGTCGTATCTGCATACGGTAAATTAATTAGTAATGCTTCAAGCGATGTTGAAACGGTTCAATACGCATCGAATATTTTAAAGCAATACAATGATAATTATACTACTTATGTAAATGATCGAATGAAGGGACAAGCAATATACGATATCATGCAAGGTATTGACTATGATATACAGTCGTACTTAACTGAAGCTCGTAAAGAAGCGAATGAAACGATGTGGTATGGAAAAGTAGATGGGTTTATTAATGAAATAAATCGTATTGCTCTTCTAAATGGAGTAACGCCAGAAAATAAATGGCTTGTTAATAATGGCATTTATTTTGCTAGCCGTTTAGGGAAGTTTCATAGTAATCCAAATAAAGGATTAGAGGTTGTTACACAAGCAATGCATATGTACCCGCGCTTAAGTGAACCGTATTTTGTTGCGGTAGAACAAATTACAACAAATTATAATGGTAAAGATTATAGCGGGAATACAGTAGATTTAGAGAAAATACGTAAAGAAGGAAAAGAGCAATACTTACCAAAAACGTATACATTCGACGATGGATCAATTGTGTTCAAAACAGGAGATAAAGTATCAGAAGAAAAAATTAAGAGACTATATTGGGCTGCGAAGGAAGTAAAGGCACAGTATCACCGTGTAATTGGAAATGACAAAGCGTTAGAGCCAGGAAATGCGGATGATGTATTAACGATCGTAATTTATAATAGTCCAGATGAATATCAGTTAAATAGACAATTGTATGGATATGAAACAAACAACGGTGGAATTTATATTGAAGAGACAGGTACATTCTTTACATATGAGCGTACACCAGAGCAAAGTATTTATAGTTTAGAAGAGTTATTCCGTCATGAATTTACTCATTATCTGCAAGGGAGATATGAAGTTCCTGGTTTATTTGGAAGAGGAGATATGTATCAAAATGAAAGGCTAACTTGGTTCCAAGAAGGAAATGCAGAGTTTTTCGCAGGATCTACTCGTACGAATAACGTTGTACCAAGAAAGAGTATAATTAGCGGATTATCATCTGATCCTGCAAGCCGTTATACAGCAGAGCGTACACTATTTGCTAAATACGGTTCTTGGGATTTCTATAATTACTCGTTCGCATTGCAGTCTTACTTATATACGCATCAGTTTGAAACATTTGATAAAATTCAAGATTTGATTCGTGCGAATGACGTGAAAAATTATGATGCATATCGTGAAAATCTAAGTAAAGATCCTAAGTTAAATAAAGAGTATCAAGAGTATATGCAGCAGTTAATTGATAATCAAGATAAATATAATGTACCGGAAGTAGCAGATGATTATTTAGCTGAACATGCACCGAAATCGTTAACTGAAGTGAAAAAAGAAATTAGTGGTACGTTGCCTATGAAAGATACAAAAATGACAAAACATAATTCTCAATTCTTTAATACATTTACATTAGAAGGTACGTATACAGGTAGTGTCACAAAAGGTGAATCAGAAGATTGGAAAGCAATGAGTAAAAGAGTAAATGAATCTTTAGAACAATTGGCGCAAAAAGAATGGAGTGGCTACAAAACTGTTACAGCATACTTCGTCAATTATCGTGTGAATAGTTCAAATGAATTTGAATATGATGTAGTCTTCCATGGAATCGCAAAAGATGATGGAGAAAATAAAGCTCCAACGGTTAATATAAATGGCCCTTATAGCGGTCTTGTAAAAGAGGGAATTCAATTTAAAAGTGATGGCTCAAACGATGAAGATGGAAAAATTGTTTCTTATTTATGGGAATTTGGAGATGGAAGCACAAGTGCAGAAGTGAATCCAGTACATGTATATGAAAGAGAAGGTTCTTATAAAGTATCGTTAAGAGTAAAAGATGATAAAGGCAAAGAGAGCAGAAGCGAAACAACTGTTACGATTAAAGATGGAAGTTTAACAGAATCAGAACCAAATAATCGTCCAGAAGAAGCAAATCGTATCGGGCTAAATAGTACGATAAAAGGCAGTCTTATTGGCGGGGACCACACTGATGTTTATACATTTAATGTAGCATCAGCGAAAGATATCGACATTTCTGTTTTAAATGAGTATGGAATTGGGATGACATGGGTACTTCACCATGAATCAGATATGCAAAATTATGCAGCTTACGGTCAAGCCAATGGGAATCATATAGAAGCGAAATTTAATGCAAAACCAGGCAAGTATTACTTGTATGTATATAAATATGATAATGGTGATGGAACGTACAAATTATCAGTAAAATAAGTGTCTTTCCAATGTATGTTTAACTTTACTTTTTGTGGAAAATAGTATATTATATAGATATATAATATATCGGTTATTTTCTAGGAGGAGCCTGTCACAATAGGTTTCTCCTGTTCTTTTTTAGAGGCCTGTCTTACAGGCTTTTCTTTAAAAGGTAAATAACTGAAAATTAAGAACTATAATCTTTGAAAGAGGTGGGGCATACATATAACAAAAAAGGGATTGTTTAAGAAAGGGGGATAAGAAATGGTCTTGTTTGGTTATCCACTTGAAACAATTTATTTATATGGATTTATTATTGCTACTATACTCACTGTTATTTATATCTTCTTTGGAGATATATTTGAATCGATATTTAGTTTTGGGGGCGGAGCTGTATCCGTTGTTACTTTATTACTTAGTTTCTTCGCCATGTTATGTGGGCTTAGTTATATAGGAGAATATTTGTTTTCCTTTAATAGTATTACTATTTTTGGGGCTGCATTTGCTATATCTTTTATCGGTGTTTTCATCATGAAAATACTAATTTTAAAACCGATTGCAGAAGCAGAGCAAAATACCGTACAACGTATGGATGAATTTATCGGTTGCAAAGGAGAAGTCATTACGACAATTCCTACAGAAGGATTTGGTGAAGTATTAATTTCATCCCAATTTGGAAGTAATGCAATCCCAGCTAAAACAGTTGGAAAAAAAGATATTTCGCAAGGAACAGAGGTTATTATCGAGGGAGTCCAAGATGGTGTTTTACTTGTACAAAACATCGCTTATTCTTTAAAGAAACCAAAATTATAAGGGGGAATTTACATGACGATTCCATTAATTATCGGTGGAGTTTTACTGGCAATTTTAATTCTACTCATTTTAGTATTCATTACGAAGTATCGTACGGTTGGTCCAGATGAAGCGTTAATTGTTACAGGGAACTGGCTTGGTGGAGGAAAGAATGTTGTTACCACTGATGATGGAAAGAAGATTAAGATTATCCGCGGGGGCGGTACTTTCGTAGTTCCAATTATGCAAAGAGCAGAACCTTTAAGCCTATTAAACTACAAATTAGAAGTTGGTACACGTGATACGTATACGAAGCAAGGTGTTCCAGTTACAGTAAATGGTGTTTCTATTATTAAAGTAGGTTCTACAATTGAAGAAGTATCTACTGCAGCTGAGCAATATTTAGGAAAAGAAACGGAAGAGTTAAAAGTAGAAGCAAAAGAGGTTTTAGAAGGTCACTTACGTGCAATCTTATCTTCTATGACAGTAGAGGATGCGTATAGTAATAGAGAGCAATTTGCTCAAAAGGTACATGAAGTAGCTTCTACAGATTTAAAGAAGATGGGACTTCGCATTGTTTCTTTCACAATTAAAGAAATAATGGATAAAAACGGATACTTAGATGCGCTTGGTCAGCCGCAAATTGCGACCGTTAAGCGTGATGCAACAATTGCGAACGCAGAGCGTGAAAAAGAAGCACGTATTGAAAAAGCACGTGCTGAAAAAGAGGCAAAAGAAGCAGAATATCAACGTGATGCACAAATCGCTGAAGCTGAAAAACATAAAGAATTAAAAGTACAGTCCTATAAGAGGGAACAAGAGCAAGCCCGTGCAGATGCGGATCTTTCTTACGAATTACAACAAGCGAAAGCACAACAAGGTGTTACAGAAGAGCAAATGCGCGTTAAAATCATTGAGCGTGAAAAGCAAATCGAGTTAGAAGAAAAAGAGATTGCGCGTCGTGAAAAGCAATATGATGCAGAAGTTAAGAAAAAAGCAGATGCAGATCGCTATGCTGTTGAGCAATCAGCGGAAGCAGAAAAAGTAAAACAAATTAAAAAGGCAGATGCGGATCAATATAAGATTGAAGCTGAAGCGAGAGCTCGTGCGGAAGAAGTACGTGTAGAAGGTTTAGCGAAGGCGGAAATCGAAAAAGCGCAAGGTCAAGCGAAAGCGGAAGTACAAAAAGCACAAGGTACGGCGGAAGCAGATGTTATTAGATTAAAAGGTTTAGCAGAAGCAGAAGCGAAGCAAAAAATTGCAGAGGCATTTGAGTTATATGGCCAAGCGGCAATTATGGATATGGTTCTTAAAATGCTTCCAAGTTATGCGAAGGAAGTTGCAAGTCCGCTTAGTAACATTGATAAAATTACAGTTGTTGATACAGGCGGCGGTGGTAAAAATAGCGGCGCCGGAAAAGTTGCGGGTTATGCAACTGATTTAATGGCAACGATGCAAGAAACGTTAAAAGCTTCTTCTGGAATTGACTTAAAAGAGCTATTAGAAGGATTTGCTGGAAAAGGAGCGGTACAACAATTATCAAGTGATAAACCTGTTGTATCTGTAGTAGAAGATGAGAAAAAAGAAGTAGAAAAAGATAAAGAATAGTAAGGTGGAAAGAACCTCTAGTAAGTGAAATACTGGAGGTTCTTCTGTGAATTATAATATTTCGAATAATATACATTTTTATATATTGTTTTAATTATTTAATTTATATAGAATGAAAAAGGTATGTATTAACTCTTTAATAGAAAAAGAGACAAAGAGTTAATACAATTAATCGTGTAATTTATATAAATAAATTAAATGTGAGATAATTACATTTAAAACGGTATGGAGGGGTAGAAATATGTTTCAAGGGAAATTAAGGAGTAGTAGTTTAAAAACAAAGTTACTTGTGTCATTTGTTATCATTTTAATTCTTCCAAGTATTGTAATTGGTTGGACGTCTTATCAACAGGCGAAGACGAATTTTAATGAAACGATTTTAAACTCGGCGAAAGATAATATAAAAATCTTGGATAATGTAATTAATAAAGAATTGGATAGTAAAAAAGTAGATGCAACTTATTTTACGAAATTATTCACACAATCAAGTTACCAAGCAGATCAAATTCAAAACATACAAAATAAACTAGAAGAATACAATAAACTGCATCCAGAAATGGAAGCAATCTATACAGGATCTAGTAATGGACAGTTCATTCAATCACCAGCTATTCAGATGCCAGATGGATATAATCCTACAGAAAGAGATTGGTATAAAGAGGCCGTGAAGAAAAGTGGAGAGGTAATTGTAACTGCTCCATATAAGTCAAAAACGACAGGGAATATTGTTATTACACTAGCAAAACAAAACGAGGATAAAAGTGGAGTTCTTGGGATTGACTTAATCATTAATAATATTGTTACTACTTCCAAGATGGTTAATATCGGTAAGGAAGGATATGTAGCGATATTTGATCAAGATAAAAATGTAGTAGCGCACCCGAAAATGAAGCCAGGAGAGAAATTAGAAGAGAAACTTAGTAAAGAATTGTATAAACAGGAAGCTGGAGATTTTTATTATTCATTAGATGGTGAAGATCGCAATATCACTTTTAAAACGAATAAGAAAACTGGATGGAAAATAGCAGGAATTATGCCTTCAAAAGAAATTATCGAAGCAGCTAACCCTATTTTCTATAAAACAATAACTGTTATTGGTATTTCATTAGTAATTGGTGGGATTTTAATTTACTTCATAATTGCTTCTATTATTAGTCCGTTAAAACAACTTGTTATATCATCGAAAAAGATTAGTGAAGGCGATTTAACAGAGTCAATTACAGTTCATTCTAAAGATGAAATTGGGCAGCTAGGAGAAAGTTTTAACGAGATGGCTGCATCGTTACAAAGTGTCATTTCCAATATAAACACTTCAGCAAGTCATGTAGCGGCATCTTCAGAAGAATTAACAGCTAGTATGAAGCAGACAAGCGAAGCAACGGAACAAATTACACAGGCGATAGAGCAAGTATCAAGTGGTGCAGAAATACAAACGAAAGAAGTTGAAGAAGGAGCAACATTGTTAGAAGAAGTTACAGAAGGAATTCAGCGTGTTGCAGATAGTTCTTCATTAGTATCTACAGCCTCTATGTATACGAAGAAAAAAGCTGAAAATGGTGGGAAGTTAGTTGAACAAACTGTGAATCAAATGCAATTAATTCATGAGTCTGTTTCGCAGTCAGACAAAATCATTGGTTTGTTAGACGATAAGTCGAAACAAATTGGAGCAATCCTTGAAGTGATTCAACATATTGCTGAACAGACAAATTTATTAGCGTTAAATGCGGCAATTGAGGCTGCGAGAGCTGGAGAGCAAGGAAGAGGATTTGCAATTGTAGCAGATGAAGTGCGAAAGCTAGCAGAACAATCAGGACAGTCTTCTACGGAAATTGGGAAACTAGTGAAAGAGATTCAATTTGATATAAAAGAAACAGTAAGCTCTATGAATCAAGTTGGAGTAGAAGTACAATCAGGACTTGTAGTTGCAAATGAAACGAAGCAAAGCTTTGCTGAAATATTGAAATCTACGGATGATACAGTTGTACAAATTGATAACATGGTAGATGTAGCAAAACAAATGACGGTAGATGCAAAACAAGTAAGTGCATCTATTAATGAAATTGCAGCTACAATTGAAGAAAATGCAGCAAGCGTTCAAAATATTGCTGGTTCCTCTGAGGAACAATTAGCTTCAGTAGATGAAATAAATGCAGCAGCAGTCCATTTATCACAAATGGCAGAAGAATTACAAGAGATGATTAGTAAGTTTAAAGTGTAATAACGAATGTTAAGAAACGAGGTAGTAATTTTACTTCGTTTCTTTTTTTATGAAGAGAAAAAGAAAGAAATATAGAGTAACCGTGTTATGATTAAGTATAATTAAAGAGACTGTATATTCTTTAAATTCTATCTTTAATCATGTTAGGGGAATGGTTTTGAAATTAAAAAAATTAAAACTCCAACCGAGAATTACATTAACTATTAGTACACTTATTTTAGTTGTACTTATGCTAACGAGTTATTTATTTTATTACATATTATCTGAAACGGTAGAAGAGCAAATTGGCAAAAGGGCTTTGCATGTTGCGAAAACAGTTGCTGCTATACCTGAAATAAAGGAAGCTTTTCAAAAAGAAAACCCAGCTTCTATTATTCAGCCGATTGCAGAAAGAATTCGAATGGATACAGAGGCTGACTTCATTGTAGTTGGAAATAAAGAGGGGATTCGATATGCACATCCTGAGCGAGATAAAATAGGAGAAGCGATGATTGGTGGAGATAACAAAGGCGTTTTATTAGAAGGAAAATCATATGTTTCGAAAGCAACTGGATCATTAGGCCCTTCATTACGCGGAAAAGTTCCAATCCGTAATCAGGAAAATGAAATCATTGGTGTGGTGTCTGTTGGATTTTCAATGGATGATATTCATGGAGCGGTAGAGGTGTATGGAAAGCGTGTATTTTGGATTACAATAATAGGCCTATTAATTGGAGTAATCGGCTCTATATATTTAGCGGCAAGTATAAAAAGAATGATGTTCGGTATGGAACCAGAAGAAATTTCATCTTTATATGAAGAGCATAGTACAGTGATTCAATCTGTACGTGAAGGGATTATTGTAATCGATAAAAATGGCATGATTAGTTTAGTCAATCAAGCAGCTTATGATATTCTTTCGCTAGATAAACAACAAAATATTATTGGGGAATTTATTTTAAATGTAATTCCTAATTCAACGATACTAGATGTACTTCAAACTGGTGAAGAACAGTTTGATCGCCAATTAAATATAAAAGGACAGGCTGTTATTGCGAACCGTCTACCTATTAAAGTAAAGAATAAAGTAACTGGCGTTGTATCGAGCTTACGTTTGAAATCTGAAATGGATCAGTTAACAGCAGAATTATCTCAGACGAAGCAATATACAGAGGCATTACGAGCGCAAGCGCACGAATATAACAATTTATTGTATACGCTTTCAGGTCTTATCCAATTAGAATCATACGAAGATGCTTTAGAGCTTATTCATAAGGAAACAGCGGTATATCAAGATTTTGTTCAATTTATTATGAAGCGGATTCAAAATCCATGGCTAGGTGGAATTTTAATTGGATTTTATAATAGAGCACGAGAGTTGAAGATTGATTTTATGCTAGATAGAGAAAGTGGTTTACACAAATTAAGTCCACATATTGAGAGTAATTATGTCGTTTCTATTTTAGGAAATTTAATTACGAATGCATTTGAAGCAATTGAAAAAAATGAAGAGAATGATAAGAGAGTAAGGATGTTTGTAACTGATATTGGAGAAGAAATATTAATTGAAGTGGAAGATTCAGGGCAAGGGATTCATGATGAAATAATTACTAGCATATTCTATAAAGGCTTTTCGACGAAAGAAGGAGGAGAGCGAGGATATGGATTAGCAAAAGTGAAAGAGTTAGTAGAAGATTTAAATGGAAGTATTGCAATCGAAAAAGGGGATTTAGGTGGTGCGTTATTTATTATTGCACTACCGAAAGAGAGAGGCGAATAGTAATGGGTGAGGAGATTGAAGTATTAATTGTAGAAGATGATATTCGGATTGCTGACATTCATCGTCGTTTTACTGAAAAAATTGAGGGATTTAAAGTAATTGGAACGGCAACGACTGGAGAACAAGCGAAAGAATGGCTAGAGCTTGTGAAGCCACAGCTTGTGTTATTAGATGTGTACTTACCTGATATGCAAGGAACGGAACTTGTCACATATATTAGGCATCATTTGCACGATACAGATATTATTATGATTACAGCGGCATCGGAAACAGATGTAGTGAGGCACGCCCTGCGGGGCGGAGTAACAGATTATATTGTAAAGCCACTAATGTTTGATCGATTTAAGGCGAGTTTGGAAAGTTATCAAAAAAAGATTGTGCAGCTGAAGAAAAATAATCAATTATCTACAGAACAAATAGAACATTTATGGTCTCAAAGAGGCGTAAAGGGAAATGAAATGGAATATGCCCCGAAAGGGATAGACCCCTTAACTTTAGCAAAAATAAAAAAACATATGTTAACAGTTAATGAAGAAGGCATTACAGCAGAGGTACTAAGTTCAATGGTAGGCGTAAGTCGATCAACTGCAAGGCGCTATTTAGAGTATTTAATATCTGGGAAGAAAGTCCACGCAGAGCTAATATATGGGAGTGTGGGGAGACCGGAGAGACGGTATTTTCTTGTTTCTTCATAATAAAAAACAGTAGAGGATTTATTTCTTCTACTGTTTTTTGCGTCTTATATTGGAATAATCCCAATTACAATGCCAGTAATCAACATCACCATTGTCGTTCCAACTGCCCACAATAAAGTAAAACGTTGATGTTCACCAAAATCAACTTTTGCCATTCCAACTAATAAATAAGTGGATGCAACAAGAGGACTTAATAAGTGAACGGGTTGCCCAAGTAAGGAAGCACGTCCCATTTCAGCTGCACTAATTCCGTAAGTAGCAGCAGCCTTAGTTAAAATAGGTAATACCCCAAAGTAAAATGCATCATTGGACATGAAAAATGTGAATGGCATACTAAGAAGAGCTGTAATAATTGGCAATTGTGGTCCAAGTGCATCTGGTATAAGAGTTACTACACTGTTAGCCATGGCATCTACCATTTTTGTTCCAGATAAAATACCAGTGAAAATACCGGCAGCAAATACGAGAGAAACAACTGCTAATACATTCCCTGCATGAGAAGCAATACGTTCTTTCTGTTGTTCTAAGTTTGGATAGTTAATCATAACAGCAATAGCAAAAGCGACTGTAAATAAAACAGGTAACGGCATAACTTCTAGTATGAGACAGACAAGTAATGTAGCGGTTAATAAAAAGTTAATCCATAGAAGTTTAGGACGTTTATGCACTGCGGCTTCGACAGTTGCAGCTTGCTCATCCATTGTTTGCATTTGTTTTAAATACTGTACATCCATAATTCCTAAACGTTTTCTTTCTTTTTTTCCAAGATAGTAAGCAACGAAAACAACCCAAATTGCACCAGCAATCATTCCTGGAATAAGAGGTGTAAATAATTCAGAAGCCTCAAGTCCAAGTGCGCTCATAACACGAGCTGTGGGTCCACCCCAAGGTGTAAGATTTGTTACCCCCGCCCCTAACATAACAACTCCAGCTAATATGAGGGGGTTCATTCCAAGGCGCTTATATAGTGGATACATTGCGGAAACTGTAATCATGTATGTTGTTGTACCGTCACCATCTAGAGAAACGATAATAGTCAATATAGCCGTTCCGACAACGATTTTTAAAGGATCTCCTTTTACAAATTTTAAAATCTTACTAATGACAGGATCGAATAAACCGCTATCAATCATAATCCCAAAATATAAAATAGCGAACATAAGCATAATACCAGTAGGTGCTAATTTTTGAATTCCCTCTAACATCATAGGCCCCATATTGGCATAGAATCCGCCAATTAATGCAAAAACACTCGGAATTAATATTAATGCTACTAGCGCTGACATACGTTTCGTCATAATTAAAAACATAAAGACAAATACCATCGCAAATCCAAGTAGTGCTAACATGTAATTTCCCCCTCAAAAGAATGATTGCGCTTTCAAAATAGAATAAAAATTCAGAAAAAGGTTTTTTATTTATAATAAAAGCATCTATTCAAATGGTAAATAATTTGAAAAATAACATCATTAGAAGCATAATTTTTATTTTGTTCATTTTGTTCATGGTAGTTAATTTGAATTTTTAAAAAGTAAGCTGCTCCTCGTAAGAATGGTAGAATAAGATGAAAATAGTGAAGTGTGAAATAGGGAGTAGATGTTATATGAAAACGAGAATTGAAGAGATTTATAGCTCTTATGAAGGAAAAGTAGAGGAGATTTTTATTAATGAATCTTCTTACGTATATGAATGGGAGAAATTACTGATGATCCGAAAAAATGACGGTGAGCTTAAAAAAATTGCAGTCGGGATTAGTGGAAATATAAGATTGGTAAATGTAGAAGTTGGACAGGAAATTAGTGAGGATACATTATTAGTTAAATTAGAAGATGATTTATTAATTACAGGTTGTGAGTGATGAGAGATGTGTAGAAATAACTACACATCTTTTTTTGTTTCCTATATTACAAAAAGCACATTGTTTTTTCACAAATCTCACACAACCTTTTGGTATTCTTTTCGTGGAGTATACGGTTTCTAGGGAGGAATATTGATGAAAGTAAAATATGTCGTACTTGCTATATGTTTATGTTTCGTATTTACGGTAGTCGGGTGTGGGAAAAAGGAAACAGCAGCTGTTGCCATTGATGAGAAACATGATAAATGTGATATTTGTCAAATTGGGGTAACAGATAATCAATTTGCAACAGAAATTATTTTAGAAAATGGAAAAGCGTTAAAGTTTGATGATATCGGTTGTATGTATAAATGGATGGAGATCAACTCAGGTGAAAAGACGAAAGAGAAATTTGTTCGAGATTATGATTCGAAAGATTGGATTTCGTTAGAAGACGCTACTTACGTATATGATAAAACAATAACGACACCGATGGCTTATAATGTCATTTCATTTAAAAATAAAAAAGATGCAGAGAGCTTTGTATCTAACTATAAGGGGAAAGTTCTTTCATATAAAGAGCTAGCAGAGCATAAATGGGAAATGAATAAAGAGATGATGGGGAAACCGAAAGCAGGAAATCATGGTGGACATCATTAATGATAGAAAAAGACAACTATATAGTTGTCTTTTTCTATTATTACTCAGGTGCAAATATAGAAAAGGTGTAAAATTTTTAGAAGAACGGTTACAATGGAATATAGTAACCTAAAGCAATCATTTATCCCGCATTAACGGGCAATAAGATCCCCACCTCAAAATTTAGTGAAAGCAAAGAAGTTAGGTGGAGTCGGGCTGCCCGTAAAAGCCCGATTGGTGTGGGCTAATAATTAGTGGTGGATGAACAAAACCCCCACTAATTAAAGTTTCACTTTATGTACTTTTTAGAAATGTATACAAATGCGGTAAAAACGTGCTAAACTAATTGCTTCATAATGTTAATGATGGGGCCATCAGGCGTATCATTTCAATAGGTTGAGAAACATAGTATAAGCTTAAGATAATCCGATTAAAGAAGGAATATAAAGGGCTTATGGATAAATGTACTCAAGAAGAGTTATTGTATGTGATGGAGGAATGGTTAAGAAAACATTATCTTTCATAGGAGCTGTAGTTGTGAGAAAACAAAAAATTTTATTATGTATTTTATTAGGACTTTTAATGACGGTAGTGGCTTGCGATAAGCAAGAAGAACCAGAATCGAAACCAGTTCATGTGAAAAATGAAAAGAAAAAAGAGAAGCATAAAGAACAGGAAGAATCTAAAGAAGAGAAAAGTATAAATTTAATGGACAAACAGTTGTTACTTTCAGCTACCCTTGGAGACACAGAGACAGCTATGAAGTTGATTCAGGATGGAGCGAATATAAACGTAGAAGGTGACAACGGAGAAACGCCTGTCCTTGCAGCGACGTACCAAAATCATGTAGAGACAGTTAAAGCATTAATTGGTGCAGGTGCTAATATTGAAATTAAAGATGAGAAAAAAAGTAATCCACTTCTTTATGCAAGTAGAGAAGGATATACGGATATTGTAAAAGTATTAATTAATGCAGGAGTTAATACGAAAGAAACGACTAGGTCAGGTGGGACAGCACTTATTTCTGCATCTGAGCGTGGCCATGTAGAGGTTGTTAAAGAATTATTAGAGCATACAGATATTGATGTGAATTATACAAATGAACGTGGTGGAACAGCGTTATTAGAAGCAATTGTATTAGGAAATGGTAGTGAAAACCATAAGAAAGTAATTCAATTGCTTATTGATCACGGTGCAGATGTAAACATGGCTAACAAGGAACATCTGACGCCACTGCAATACGCTGAAAAAAGAGGTTTTAAAGATATTGTAAATATGTTGAGGGTAGCTGGAGCGAATGAAGTAGTACAGCCACAACAACCAGTAGAGTAAAAAACGGAAAATAATCCCATTTAGATAGACAGAATGAAGAAATCAGTTAGTATGATGGATTCAGTAATGTGTATTTGAATGGGATTTTTATTTTGAACATGAAAAATAGATTATGAATGGATGGTATATGGAGTAAATAAGGAGGATAAAAATGAGGCTCTCAAAACTTGATTTAATAGTAATTCAGGCAGAGGTTTTATTTGTTCATAATCAAGTAGGAAAAATGAAATATGTAAATGAACAAGGAAATCCGAAAGCACCACGTTTTTTTCTTGGCAGAACTCGTGAAGGGAGTATAACGAGATATCATTGTAATGTGGACGATGAAACGGTAAGTAAGATTGAGAAGTTAATTCGAGAACCTTCAAAGCATATAGAGATAGCAAAGATTATTAATATATTAAATGAAGAAAGAACAGTGGAAAATATTTGGATGGGTCCTGCTTTCATGTTTCATAGTAATTTACATAAGCCGACTAGAACAATACAAATAACTGAGAAGAATAGAGAGCTTTTGCGAGAAAATTTTCCTAATCTAATAGAACAGATGGAATGGAGGAAACCTTATTTTGCAATTGTAAAAAATGAAAAGGTAGTTTCCGTTTGTTGCAGTGCCAGAAGTACGCCCGTAGCTGCTGAGGCAAGTGTGGAAACTTTAGCGGAATTTCAAGGGAATGGATATGGTACTGATGTTGTTACAGCCTGGGCCTTATCAATACAAGAGGAAAAGCGCATTCCACTTTATAGTACTGCTTGGGATAACTTTGCTTCGCAAGCAGTGGCAAGCAAACTAAAACTTATTAAATATGGAATGAATTTACATATTGATTGAATTTTAAGTATTGTTTCGTTCTATTCGTTTGTATTCAAATATATGGATTAATGTAAATAGTGATATGGTGAATATTAACATTCGGTTAACACCTAATTAACAATCTATCAAAACTGACTTAATAAATGCGTAATATAGTAAAGGTAACAAAATAAATAGGGTAGAGAACATTTGAGAACACCCACTTACATATAATGTGCCACTTTCTTAGGTGTGCTCTATTCCCTAGAGTTCAAATAAGGAGAAAGGCGTTCTATGTAAGTAGGTGTTTTTAGTTTGGATAAAAATAGAACAGTTAGGTGGAAAAAATGTTTAAAGAACCTTATATTGCGATGATAAAGGATTGGAAAGGATACAAAGCATACAAAAAATTGCCGAAAACAGTTTTTCTTATGACTGGTTCAATGCTGGAATTACCAGAGCGTGTATATGAATTGCAGAAACATGGACATGATGTATTTCTTCATTGTGATTTTATACAAGGCTTAAATACGAATACAGAGGAAGCGCTTTTGTATATTCAAGATGTTATCGGGGCACAAGGTATTATTTCAACAAAGGGTTCAACAATTCGAAATGCTAATAAAATTGGATTGAAAACAATTCAACGTATTTTTATTGTAGATACTTTATCCCTTACTAAATCAATTGAAAATTGTAAAACGACTAAACCAAATGCAGTAGAGATTATGCCGGGGATTATGCCTTCTATAATTAAACAGCTAGTAGAGGAAATAGAGTTTCCTATTATTGCAGGTGGGCTGATTCAAACGCGAGAAGATGCGGAAATTGCAATTCATGCAGGAGCAAGTGCGATTTCAACAAGTCATTATGAAGTATGGATACAAGAAGAAAAAAGGAGTGCAACCTTGTGATTGAATTGAAAAATGTTTCAAAGGTATATAAAAATGCAGAAGAGACAGCGGTTAAAGGCGTATCGGTTCATATTAAGAAGGGTGAATTTTTTGTTTTAGTTGGACCTTCGGGATGCGGGAAAAGCACATTATTACGAATGATCGCTGGCTTAGAAGAGATTTCTTCAGGAGATTTAATTATTAATGAACGTGTTGCAAATGATCTAGAGCCGAAAGACCGTAATCTATCAATGGTATTTCAAAATTATGCATTATATCCACACTTATCTGTAGAAGAAAATATTTTATTTGGACTTAAGGTAAGAAAAGTACAAAAAGAAGAGCGACAAAAGCGATTAATGGAAGCTATTGAAATGGTAGGACTGAAAGAGTATGTGAAAATGAAACCAGGCCAATTATCAGGCGGACAAAGACAGCGTGTTGCACTTGCCAGGGCAATTGTGAGTCAAGCACCAATCTGTTTAATGGATGAACCACTTTCGAATTTGGATGCGAAATTACGTGCGCAAATGAGAATTGAAATTAGAGAAATTCAGCAGCGATTAGGAATTACGATGATTTACGTTACCCACGATCAAATAGAAGCGATGACTATGGGAGATCGTATCATGGTTTTAAATAAAGGAAGTATACAGCAAGTTGGAACACCACTTGACATATATAACGAACCAGCAAACGAATTTGTTGCAAGCTTTATAGGTTCTCCTTCTATGAATATAAATGATGGGGAAGTAAATAAAGAAAAAGGTGTATTACATATAGGGCAATTGCAAATTCCATTATCTATTAGACAGTTAAAGCAATTACCAGAAGGAACAATTCGCATAGGCATGCGTCCTGAGCATATTGCACTGTCTGAGGAGGGAAAAGAAGTGACGTTGCAATCTGTAGAAGTATTAGGGAATGAATCTATATTGAACTTTGCGGTAAATGGAACAACTTGGAGTGCGAAAGTCATCGGACAGTTACTCTTGAACAAAGGTGACAAAGTAAAATTATTATTCTCGCAAGAAAAGTTATGCTTCTTTAATGAAAACACGAATGAACGCTTAAAAGTGGTAGCTGAAGAAGAGTTGAAAGTGGTGGCGAAATAATGATCGAAGTAAGTAAGTTACCAGTTCAAACAAAGGTGTCAAAAAAGAAAAAATTATGGGGGAGAACGAAAGATTTAAGAATAGGATTATTGTTTTTGGCGCCATCTATTTTGTTATTTTCGATTTTTTTGTTCTATCCATTGTTTAGGACAATTTACTATAGCTTTTATTTAACCGATATACATGGGGAAGCTAATCTTTTCGTTGGCTTAGAAAATTATCAATACTTATTCTCTGATCCAGCCTTCTACAAAAGTATAAAATCAACTTTATTATTTGTTTTATATACAGTGCCTACGAGTATTATATTTGCTTTGTTTCTTGCATTGATTGCAAATGGAAAAGTAAGAGGTATTGGGTTATTCCGAGTTCTGTTTTCTTCGACGATGGGAATATCAGTAGCTGCTAGTGCAGTGATTTGGCTATTTTTATTTCATCCAAGTGTAGGATTATTTAATAATATATTAGCCTCTATGAACCTTCCTGCAATCGCATGGTTAACGAGTCCGGACTGGGCACTATTCTCTGTATCAGTTACAACAGTTTGGGTGAATACAGGTTTTGCATTTTTAGTTATATTAGGTGGTTTACAAAATATCGATACGTCGTTATATGAGAGTGCATCTATAGATGGTGCTAGTTATTTATATAAACTTCGCCGTGTTACATTACCGATGCTATCACCAACTTTATTCTTTATTGTAACAGTAACATTAATTAGTGCGTTCCAAAGCTTTGGGCAAATTGATATTTTAACGCACGGTGGACCAAATGATGCAACGAATTTGATTGTGTACTCGATTTACAAAGAGGCGTTTGTGAATCATCAATTTGGAACAGCAAGTGCACAAGCAATGGTATTATTTGTTTTCATTTTCCTTGCTACATTACTTCAATTTAAGTTTGCTGAGAGAAAGGTGCATTATAAATGATTGTTAAACAGTGGAAACAAAATTTCCTATTATACATGCTGCTCATTATTAGTGCAGTAATGGTATTTTTTCCTGTACTGTATGCATTTTTAATAAGCTTTATGACACCAGACGATATTCAAATGAGAAGGTTATTTCCGACCCAGTTTACTTTTGATAATTTCATTAATATTTTTCAAAAAGTACCACTTTTTACATACTTATATAACAGTTTAATTGTATCGACAGTCGTTATGATTGGACAACTTATCGTATCAAGTTTAGCAGCTTATGCTTTTGTTTTTCTTCAGTTTAAAGGGAGAAACTTAATTTTCTTCCTGTTTATTTCAACGATGCTGATTCCGTGGGAAGCAACGATGGTGCCTAACTTTTTAACGATTCAAAACTTTGGTTGGATCAATAGTTTCGCCGGGATGACAGTGCCGTTTTTTGCAACAGCTTTCGGTATTTTCTTGTTACGTCAACATTTTATGACACTTCCGAATGAACTGAAAGAAGCTGCTTTTATTGAAGGGATTGGAAATATAAG
Source organism: Bacillus sp. JKS001846 (assembly GCF_900176455.1). NCBI lineage: Bacteria > Bacillati > Bacillota > Bacilli > Caryophanales > Bacillaceae > Bacillus > Bacillus sp. JKS001846. The sequence continues at coordinate 5,131,609 of NZ_FWYG01000001.1, read as the reverse complement.
ATTTTTATTCAGCGTTGTAATTCCGTATTGTAAAACGAGTTTTATTACGCTTGGAGTATATAGCTTTTTAACAACATGGAATATGTATTTATGGCCACTTTTAGTGACCACTGATGAAAAAGTAAGAACAGTGCAAATCGGTGTGAAGCAGCTTCAGTCTCAAGAAGTTGCAACTGATTGGGGAAGCGTAATGGCCGGTGTTACGGTTATCGTTATTCCAACATTGATTTTACTATTTTTAGGGCAAAAGCAATTACAACAAGGATTAACAAAAGGTGCAATTAAATAACTAAGAGAAGGTGAGATTTAAATGAGTCTAGTTAAAAAAGGTGCTGCTCTATTAATGGCAGCAACAATGGCATTATCTAGTGCCGCTTGTTCAAATAGTAAAACAGAAGGAAAACCTGAAGCACAGGCAAAAGTAGCACCAGTTGAAAAAAATGGTGATAAAACTGTAATTCGCTTCTGGCATGCGATGGGTGGAAAAACACAAGGAGTACTAGATGGTCTTGTTGCAGACTATAATAAGTCACAAAATAAATACGAGATAAAGGCAGAGTTCCAAGGAACATATGAAGAGTCTTTAACGAAATTTAGAACGATGTCTGCAACGAAAGAAGCGCCAGCTCTTGTTCAATCGAGTGAAATTACAACGAAATATATGATTGATAGTAAAAAAATCACACCAATTGATAGCTGGATAAAAAAAGATAAGTACGATACGTCAAAATTAGAAAAAGCAATTACAAATTATTATTCAGTTGATGGAAAAATGTATTCTATGCCATTTAATTCATCTACACCAGTATTAATTTATAATAAAGATGCTTTCGCAAAGGCGGGCTTAGATCCAGAGAAAGCTCCAAAAACATATGCTGAATTACAAGAAGCAGCGAAAAAGTTAACGATTAAAGAAGGCGGAAATGTAAAACAATATGGATTCTCCATGCTTAACTACGGTTGGTTCTTTGAAGAATTGTTAGCGACACAAGGTGCTTTATATGTAGATAACGAAAACGGTCGTAAGGATGCTGCAAAAAAGGCAGTATTTAATGGTAAAGAAGGACAGAAAGTATTTGGAATGTTAGATGATTTAAATAAAGCTGGTGCCCTTGGAAAGTATGGAGCAAGTTGGGATGATATTCGTGCCGCGTTCCAGTCTGGACAAGTTGCTATGTATTTAGATTCTTCAGCTGGTGTTCGTGATTTAATTGATGCATCTAAGTTTAATGTAGGTGTTTCATATATTCCATATCCAGAGGATTCGAAACAAAATGGTGTTGTTATTGGTGGAGCATCATTATGGATGACGAATATGGTTTCAGAAGAAACGCAACAAGGTGCTTGGGACTTTATGAAATATTTAACGAAGCCAGACGTACAAGCAAAATGGCATACTGCAACAGGCTATTTCTCAATTAATCCAGATGCATATAATGAGCCATTAGTAAAAGAGCAATATGAAAAATACCCACAGTTGAAAGTAACAGTAAATCAACTGCAAGCAACGAAGCAATCTCCAGCAACACAAGGGGCTTTAATTAGTGTATTCCCAGAATCACGAGATGCAGTTGTAAAAGCATTAGAAGCGATGTATGACGGGAAGAATAGTAAAGAAGCGTTAGATGAAGCTGCCAAAGCAACAGATAGAGCAATTAGCATTTCAGCTCGTACAAGTCAAAAATAAGAGAAAGCCGTATCCTTAAAAGGGATACGGCTTTCTTTATAGGGAGATAAGGGATCAAAGAAATGATGAAGTCTTATCTCTTTTATATGAGTAAAGGGTCTAGAGTGAATGTTGTCCTTTTCATTATTTATTTAACTCCATTGCGACTTGTTTACCATTTACGAAAACCTCTACTACCGCTACTACAACTTCCATTACTTTTTTCATCTCTCATCTCTCCTTGTTTTTTGTTTCATTTCTTACTTTCAGTATAAGGAGATACAGTAATTACAACTATCGAATTGGATGACAAGAGACTTACATTGTTGTAAGGATAATAGTTTAGTTTGTAATAAAGTGAAACTTTAATCAGCGGGGGTCTTACGGCCCATTAATGCGAGATAAATATGATTCGGGATTTCAATTCTGAACTTTCTGTCGTTTTGAACTATAATTAGAAAGAGGGGGGATAATATGAAAAGAATTCTTGTTATTAGTGATATTCATGGAGAGATAGAAAAGTTCGAACAGTTATTGGAAGAAGCTCAATATGATGCGAAACAGGATCAACTAATCTTACTGGGAGATTATGTAGATCGTGGTCCAAATGCGCGGGCTGTAATTGAAAAGGTAAGAGAATTGAAAGAAGAGGGAGCACTTATTTTAAAGGGAAATCATGAAGATATGATGATTAAGGCGTTAACGACAAATGAGGAACGTTCATGGAACCATTGGGTAAAAAGAAATGGTGGAGATAAGACATTATATAGCTATGGATTTGTAGAAGAGGATATTGCGGTTAATGAGAAAGACTTCCAAAAACCGATGTTACACTCTCGTGTATTAGAGGAACATATAAAGTTTATTCAAGAATTAGATCATTACATTGAAACAGAAGAGTATATATTTGTACATGCTGGGGTTGAACCGATGAAACGAGTTTCTGAATCTGAACCATATACGTTAATGTGGATCCGTAATGAATTTCATAATGGATATAGCGGTGAAAAGGTTGTTGTATTTGGGCATACGGAAACAAAAACGCTTCATGGTAGTGAGGAGTGCGGAGTGTATTTTGGTAGTAATCGTATTATTGGAATTGATGGCGGGGCTGTGTACGGTGGTCAGCTAAATTGTTTGGAATTGCCGAGTAAAAAGGTATATGTAATAAAAAATTGAAAGAGATAAGAGGAATCTTATTTCTTTCAATTTTTTATTAAGCTAAATTTAAGACAAAGTTTTTATAATAAAATTTCAAAATTTTAGAAGGAAATAGTTAAAAATGAAAATACGTAATGTAACTACATTCTTTTGTTATGAAGAGAAGAAATGTAATAATAAATAGAATTGAACTATTTGATGGAAGGTGAGAGCATGCGCTTACTTGTAGTAGAAGATAATGCCTCGTTATTAGAGTCTATCGTACAAATTTTGCGTGATGAATTTGAAGTAGATACGGCAATAAATGGAGAAGATGGATTGTTTTTAGCGCTTCAAAATATATATGATGCAATTTTGCTGGATGTGATGATGCCAGGGATGGATGGATTTGAAGTAATTCAAAAAATACGTGATGAAAAGATTGAAACACCAGTCCTGTTTTTGACAGCGAGAGATTCTTTAGAAGATCGGGTGAAGGGATTGGATTTTGGTGGAGATGACTATATCGTTAAGCCATTTCAGGCCCCTGAATTAAAAGCGAGAATTCGCGCTTTACTACGCAGAAGTGGTAGTTTAACAACGCAGCAAACGATTCGTTATAAAGGGATTGAATTGTTCGGAAAAGATAAAGACGTTCAAGTAGATGGACAAAGTATTAAGTTGACATTGAAACAATATGAGCTACTAGAGTATCTCATTCAAAATAGCGGGAAGATTTTAATGCGTGAACAAATTTTTGATCGTGTTTGGGGATTTGATTCAGATACGACAGTAGCCATTGTGGAAGTGTATGTGCATCATTTGCGTAAAAAATTAGAACCATTCGGTTATCAGAAAGATATTCAAACTGTTCGAGGTATTGGATATATATTAAAAGAACAATGAAAAAGGGAAGTATGTTTCAAAAGACACGCATTCGTTTGACTATAGTGAATTCATTAGTATTTATCCTATTAATAGGTATATTAGGTAGTATTATTTATTCATACACATATAAGCGTATTTATAATGAAGTGGATCAATCTATAAAAATGATGGCTCAGTATAGAGAAAAATTAGATGTTAAAATACCACCAAGAAAACGTATGGAGAATATCCAAATTGGAGATCCGCGAGTAACTAGAATAACTTGGAATGGGAAAATAGTGAAAATAGAGGGCGATAATCGTAAATTCCGTTCAATTTTTGAAGAGAATTTGGAAAAGTTTTCTCCGGAAAAAATAGGGGAGTTACAAGATATCAAAGTACAAGGACGATATTTTAGAGCATTTTCGCTTCAAAAAGATGGAGAAATAGTTCAAATCGTGCGAGATATAACAGCGGAAGAAGGAATGTTAAATACTTTATTTTTAATTCTTATTATAGGTTGTAGCATAGGAAGTTTATGTGCAATAGGAATCGGCTTTTTCTTAGCTGGTAGGGCACTCGTACCTATTCAAAATTCATGGGAGAAACAGCAGCAATTCGTTTCTGATGCATCACATGAACTAAGGACACCGCTTGCAGTTATTCAATCAAAAACGGATGTGTTATTTCAGTCACCATCCGCTACGATAGAAGAAAAAGCGATGGATATTTCTACAATTTCAAAAGAATGTAGGCGGTTATCAAAACTCGTTAGTAATTTATTATTACTAGCACGTTCTGATTCTAATCAAATTGAGATGGATAAAAAAACATTTGAACTTGATAAATTGTTAGAAGAAATAGTAGCTCCATATAAAGAGATTGCTTCTTATCAAGAAAAAGAAATGATACTAAAAGTAGAACGTGACGTATCTTTTATGGCTGATAGAGAGCGGATTCATCAAATGATGGTCATACTGTTAGATAATGCGATGAAGTATACAAACGAAGGCGGGCATATTCAAATTGATTGCACGCAGACGAGTAGTTCGATTCGCATACAGGTGAAAGATGACGGGATAGGAGTGAAAGAAGAAGATATTCCGAAATTATTTGATCGTTTTTATCAAGGGGATAGAGCAAGAAGTACGTCAGAAGGAGCTGGATTAGGTCTTTCAATCGCAAATTGGATTGTAGAAAAGCATTACGGAAAAATATCAGTAGAGAGCAAATGGGGAGATGGCACTTGTTTTGAAGTGATTTTCCCTAAAAACCAAAAAATATAAGTAAGAAGACGATCTTGTTTTTACAAGGTCGTCTTTTTTTAAGACAAAGTTAAGAAACTATTTATATTATATATGGCATGAAGAAAGTTCGTTACATGAAGAAGAGACTAGGTGTATGTGAGTGGGGTTTATCAATCATAATGTTATCTCAAGCAGCGATGAGATGTATGTATAGTATTAAAAAAACTAGGGGAATGATGGGAAAGAAAGTATAAGAGGGAGGAATTAATTTTGAAAAAGAAAATGATGACGGTATTCACTATTGGAGTAATGAGCTTAAGTATATTAGGGGGTGCCTCTCCTTCTGAAACATCAAAAGGAAAGACAGATTACACACAACGTAGTAAAGAACAATTAAATAATGGAAAGATACATGCTGTGCATACAGAAGAAAAGGCAGAGAATCTAGGTATTGAAACGGAAGGGAAAGAACAAATTACGTTAGAAAAAGAAATTCATGAGACAGAAGTAGGAAGAGAAGCGAAGCAGCTAGGAATTTCGATTGAAGGAAAAGATGTTGGGACGCTGTCAGAAGAAATCTATGAAACAAAAGTAAAGCAAGAAGCGTTAAAACTAGGCATATCTATAGAAAATACATCAATTGTAAATTTAATTAATCAAATTAATACGATTAAAATTAATGATGAAGCGGATAAATTAGGTATTTCGACAAATGGAAAAGAAATAGAGGACATTGCAGAAGAAATCTATGGAACGAAGGTAAGAGAGGAAGCAGGGAAGTTAGGTATTTCACCAAAAGGAAAAGAGATAGAAGTGTTAGCACAAGAGGTGTACGAACAAAAAGTGCAGGAAGAAGCAAAAAAATATCATATTGATTTATATGGGAAAGATATATATCAAGTATTAAGAGAAATTAATGAACAAAAGGTGCTACAATTGGCAGATGAGCTTAATATGGACAAAGCGAACATGAATATTCAAGAGCTAACAGAAAAAATAAAAAAAGATCAACCTGAGAGAGAAAAAGAACTAAATTTTGTACCAGTGATTCGAACGGATGCTGACGCATTTTATTCTTATTTAACGAACTAAAAAGGGCGTGAGAGTGATACGGAGGTTTAAGTGGTATATATGTATAGCATTACTAGCTATAGCGGTATGGAGTGTATATACAAATGGAATTACAAAGTATGGGGAGAAGTGGACATTCTTCAATATACAAAACGGGAAAGAACCGGAATTTAGTAATAATGATGAAAAGGTCATTTTATCAAGTGTACCATTAATTCAGCAACTACCAGAGCTAGATAGAGGCTGTGAAGTGACAAGCTTAGCGATGATGTTACAATACGCTGGTGTTTCAGTGGATAAGATGACATTAGCAAATGAAATAAAAAAAGTTGATTTTATAGACGATGGTGTGCGCGGGAATCCAAATGAAGGATTTGTAGGTAATATTTATACATTTTCTGAATCGGGATATGGTGTATATCATGGGCCACTTTTTCAGTTAGCGGAAAAATATTTACCTAATAAAGCTGTAGACTTAACAGGGAAGAATATAGAAGAAATTTATAAGAGGATAAAAGCAGGGCAACCTGTAGTCATGATCACAAATGCAACATTTGCACCATTAGATGCAGCTGAATTTACTACATGGGAAACAAATAGTGGAGATGTTTCTATTACGTATAATGAACATTGTGTTGTACTTATTGGATATGATCAGGAATTTGTATATATTCGAGATCCACTTGAGGATAGCTTAGATGTAAAAGTACCGAGAGAAACCTTTGAACAGGCATGGGTACAAATGGGAAGTCAGGCAATTAGTTATGTAAAGAGCGTCAAATAAATTAGGACGAAGAGTTTTAGTAATATGACTATAAGGCGAAGGGTAAAGATTTAAGGATTATAAGAGAAGTTTTATAGAGTAGAAGCTGTTAAGAAATAAGAGAACTTTAGCATATATAATGCTAAAGTTCTCTTATTTTTATGATTAAAATACGTATAAGGAGTGGATATGCAAAGATGCATAATTGACGAAAAATTTACATGTTATCATTATATATTGTTTTATGCATGTTAATTGTATAAAATGACACAAGTATCCACATTACATAAAGGAGGCTTATTATGCAAAAAATATTTAACTGGGTTAAATGTATGAGTATCAATAAAAAATTAATCATTTCATTCTTTATTATTTTAACTATACCAGGAATTATTATTGGTGGTGTTTCATATCAAACTGCCAAAACAAATTTTGAACATCAAATGACAGCTAAAGCAAAGGAGAATATTTCGATTTTAAATACTGTTATTTCTCAAAATATAGAAGAGAAATTTGTTGATGCGACGTACTTTGCAGACATCTTAACAGAAGATACATATCTAAATGGACAGGAAGAAATAGTAAGAACGAAGCTAGCGCAATATATAAAACTTCATCCAGAAGTAGAAGGTATTTATATTGGAACAGAGACGGGAAAGTTTATAAGAGAACCATTTATCCAAATGGCTGATGGATACAATCCAAGAGATAGATCTTGGTATAAAGAAGCACATGAAAATAAAGGGAAAGTAATTGTTACTTCACCATATCAATCAGCATCTACCAAAAATATGGTAGTGACAATTGCTAAAGAAGTAAAAGATGGTAAAGGTGTTATAGGAATTAACTTAAATTTAGATAACATCTTAAAAATTTCCAAAATGATTAATATTGGTGAAAAAGGTTATGCAGTTATTTTAGATCAAAATAAGCAAATTGTTAGTCATCCATCTAGAAAACCAGGTGCAAAAGTTACTGATCCTTGGATTAAACCAATTTATGAAGAAAAACAAGGAAATGTGTCTTATACAGAACAAGATGATAAAAAGAATTTAATCTTTGCAACAAATGAGAAAACAGGCTGGAAAGTAGTTGGTGTTATGTTCGATGAAGAAATTAACCAAGCTGCCAGTCCAGTGTTTTATAAGACTTTGATTGTCATTGCTATTGCTATTGCATTTGGTAGTATATTAATTTATTTCATTACAAAGTCTATTACAGGGCCATTACGAAAAATAGCTGAATCGGCATATAAAATTAGTAAGGGAGATTTAACAGAGAAAATTACAATCCATTCCAAGGATGACATAGGGAAATTAGGGAATTCATTTAATGAAATGTCTATGTCTTTACAGGATGTTATTACCCAAATTAGCTTTTCAGCAGAACATGTTGCAGCATCGGCTGAAGAGTTAACAGCGAGCGTACAGCAAGCAAATGATGCGACAGATCAAATTACAATTGCGATGGAACAAGTATCAGGTGGGGCTGAGTCACAAAGTCAAGGTGTTGAAGAAGGTGCGGCTACATTACAACAAGTAAATACAGCAATTCAAGATGTAACTGGAAGCGCAGAGTCAATTTCTATTTCCTCATTACATGCCCGTGAAAGAGCTGAAGAGGGAGAAGATTTAGTTGAACAAACCGCAAAACAAATGCAGTCTATTTCTAGGTCGGTATCCGAGTCAGATGCTATTATTAAACTTCTTGATGAGAAATCAAAGCAAGTAGGAGCTATTTCTGAAGCAATTCAAAACATTGCAACTCAAACAAACTTATTAGCTTTAAATGCGGCTATTGAAGCAGCAAGAGCAGGTGAACAGGGACGAGGATTTGCTATTGTAGCAGATGAGGTTAGAAAATTAGCAGAGCAATCAGGAGAGTCATCTGGAGAGATTGCAAATTTAATTGCAGAAATTAAGGCGGATATTGAACATACTGTTAAGGCGATGGATAATGTGAATGGAGAAGTTCAACAAGGCCTTGATGTTGTAACAAAAACGAAAGTAAGTTTTACGGAAATTTTAAGTTCTACTACACATATTGTTTCTCAAGTTAATCAAATGGTAGAAACAACGAAGAGAATTGCTGGAGATGCAAATGAAGTGACAAATGCTATTGATGAAATTGCAGCTGCTGCAGAAGAAAATACAGCTAGTATGCAAAGTGTTGCAGCTTCAACAGAAGAACAGGTTAATTCCATGGAGGAAATTAGTTCAGCTTCGCAAAACTTAGCTGAGATGGCAGAAGAACTACAAGCGATGACTAGTAAATTTAAAGTATAATAACAGCAGATAAGTAAGGTGAAAATAATATCACCTTACTTATTTTTCTATTCAGCAATTAGGGGAGTCATTAACAGGATGAAAAAAAGAAAAAGACTATGGAATTTATGGAAAACGATTACATTGTTAGTTTGTACAGTTGTAATTTTTTCTTTACTTGTGACAGATATATTAATTAGTCATAATGTAGAACGGACGACGGAGGATAGCCAAGCAGAGAAAGCAAAAACAATTGCACACATTGTGGCGAATGATTCGATTGTAATCGATGGTTTGGTTGGGAAAGCAGATACCTCTGCAATCCAAACGTATACAAATAGAATATTACAAAACACAGGTGTTCAATTTATTGTAGTTATGGACATGAATGGAATAAGAAAGTCACATCCAAATCCTCAAAAAATAGGGCATCATTTTATTGGGGGAGATGAAGGGCCTGCATTGAAAGGAAAAGAACATGTATCGTTAGCAGAAGGAACTTTAGGTATTTCCATGCGAGTGTTTGTACCAATATTTTCTGAAACAGGTGAACAACTTGGAGCAGTGGCTGTTGGTATTTCAGCAGATAATGTAAAAGAGAGAGTTAAGGAAAGTAGACATATTATTTATATTGGTGTCGGAGTGGGTGTATTAGTCGGAATTATAGGAGCAATATTGCTAGCTAGACATATAAAGAAAAGTTTATTCGGTCTTGAGCCGCACAGGATAGCAAAAATTCTTGAAGAAAGAAATACGATGCTACAATCTGTAAAGGAAGGTATTATTGCTGTAGATAAAGAGGCTAGAGTAACGTTAATTAATAATGAAGCGAAACGTCTATTTAAAAAAAGCGGACTTGAAGAAGATTTTATCGGTAAAGATGTTGAGTTGTATATGCCAAATTCACGTATAAAAGAAGTATTGCAAACGGGAGAAGTACAATTAAACGAAGAACAAAATATTTATGGAATTACGATTGTGACGAATCGAGTTCCTTTATATGTAAAAGGAGAAATAGTTGGTGCAATTGCAACATTTCGTGATAAAACAGAGATTAGAAAACTAGCAGAGGAACTAACTGGTATTAGACTATATGCAGAAGCATTACGGGCACAATCTCATGAGTTTATGAATAAGATGCATGTCGTATTAGGGCTTACACATATGAAACAGTATGAAGAATTACAGAAGTATATAAGCGGCATGGTATCAGAGCATCAATATGAAATTGGTGGAGTTATGAAAAGAATAAAAAGTCCAGTATTTGCTGGTTTTTTACTAGGTAAGCTCAGCTATGCTAGAGAGAAAAATATAAAATTAATTATAAGTGAAGATTCTTACATGCCGGAAATAGATGTTGAAAGTATTACTCATGAACTTATTACGATTGTCGGAAATTTAATTGATAATGCATTAGAGGCAGTTACGAATTGTGAAAAGAAGCGAGTTGAAGTTAAGATACAACATAGGGATATACTAACTATTACAGTGCAAGATACGGGAAAAGGTATACAAGAAAAAGAAATAGAGGAATTATTTACGAAAGGTTATTCCACAAAGGGAGATAACCGCGGTTATGGTTTGTATCTTGTAAAAGAAAGTATACAGCGAATAAATGGGGAAATTCATATGCATTCATTAGTAGGAAAGGGAACAACGATAACGATTGAAATACCTAAAGGTAGGGATGAGAGGCAAATATGATTAAAGTTTTAATTGTAGAAGATGACCCGATGGTAGCAATGTTAAATACGCATTATTTAGAGCAAGTAGGAGGATTTGAACTTGTTCAAGCAGTTAACTCAGTAAAGTCAGCGATAGAAATATTAGAGAAATCACGAGTAGATTTAGTATTACTTGATATTTTTATGCCTGAAGAGACTGGTTTTGAGCTTTTAATGTATATCCGGAACCAAGAAAAAGAAAGCGATATTATAATGATTTCAGCTGTACATGATATGGGAAGTATAAAAAAAGCATTACAATATGGCGTAGTAGATTATTTAATTAAACCATTTACATTTGAACGATTTAAAGAGGCATTAACTATATATCGAGAAAAACTTACTTTCATGAAAGAACAACAAAAAATTAGTCAATCGGAATTAGATTCATTAATTTTACAAAAAGAAAAAAGAGAGCCTACTGTGACGAAAGAGCTTCCAAAAGGGTTAACGAAGCAAACGTTGCAATTAATTTGGCAGAAGATCGAGTCTCTGAATGGAAGAGTATTTACAACAGATGAAATGGCACAATTAGTTGGAATTTCAAGAGTTTCTATTCGAAAATATGTAATGTTTCTGACTGACATTGGGGTGTTAGAAAACGAAATGATGTACCAACATGTGGGAAGACCTGTAAGTAAATTAAGATGTGTTGATCAAAAGAAAATAGAGTTTTACGTATAAGCGACTTAACATAAGTCGCTTATACTTTTTTTAATTACAAAATCAATTACAAAACTTACAAAAACTATTTTTACTATTGAAAGCGTTTTAATATTGTTATTAAGAAAACGAGGGGGTGCCATATGGGAATTCAAAAGAATGTGGAAGCGGTATCATTTTCTGAAGGAAATGAAGTACAAAGAGAATCTTTCGCTTCTAAAATTATGAATGTAAAAATCGGTGTTATACCTTTACCGTTATATGTAGTATTGGCTGCTATTATTTATGGGGCATCTGTATATAATAAATTGCCAGCAGATATGATTGGTGGATTTGCAGTTATTATGATCATGGGGATTTTCTTAGGCGATATTGGGATGAGAATTCCAATTTTAAAAAATATCGGTGGTCCAGCAATACTTTCGTTATTTATTCCATCATTACTTGTATTTTTTAACTGGATGAATCCAGCTTCAATGGAAGCTGCGACTATGTTAATGAAAAAATCGAACTTTTTATATTTATATATTTCTTGTTTAGTAGTCGGAAGTATTTTAGGAATGAACCGTAAAGTGTTAGTACAAGGTTTCGTTCGTATGTTTATTCCTTTAGTAGTAGGGACGTTAGCTTCTGTAGCAGTAGGATTATTGGTCGGTTCATTATTTGGATTTGAAATGAAGCACACATTCTTCTTTATCATCGTACCAATTGTGAGTGGTGGTATCGGGGAAGGGATTTTACCATTGTCGCTAGCTTATAGTGATATTTTAAATGAATCATCAGCAACGTTTGTATCACAGCTTATTCCAGCAGCTATTATTGGAAATATGTTCGCAATTGTAAGTGCAGGGTATATGAAGCGTTTAGGTGAGAAGAAACCGGAGCTTAGTGGTAACGGTGTATTAGTGAAAACAGACAATCAAGCAGAATTATTAAAAGAACAAAATACAGAGAAGCCAATTGACTTCTCATTAATGGGAGCAGGTTTATTAATTGCGTGTACGTTTTTCATCTTCGGAGGATTTGCTTCTAAGTTCATCGGTATTCCTGGGGCAATCATTATGATTTTCTCAGCAGCGCTTGTGAAATACTTTAAATTAATGCCAGCAAAAATGGAGCAAGGAGCATTCCATTTATATAAATTTATTTCGAAGAACTTAACTTGGCCTTTAATGGTTGGATTAGGATTGCTATATATTCCGTTAAAAGACGTAGCAGCAGTTCTTTCAGTAGGATATGTTGTTGTGTGCGCATCGGTTGTTCTTACAATGGTAGCATCAGGTTTTCTTGTAGGGAAAGTGATGAAAATGTATCCAGTTGAATCAGCGATTGTAACTGGATGTCATAGCGGTTTAGGTGGAACTGGAGATGTTGCTATTTTATCAGCTTCAAATCGTATGGAATTAATGCCGTTCGCGCAAATTTCGACTCGTTTAGGCGGAGCGGCAATGGTTGTAACAGCGACAATATTATTAAAGATGTTTTCATGATCAAACAAGCTAGCTATATTCATATAGCTAGCTTGTCAAATTAAGGGGAGATTATAAGTATGTTAGCAAATCAAATTAATGAAAGATCATTGTTATTGCATAAAGAATTAGTAGGGAAAATTGAAATTACAAGTAAAGTAGAAGTAAATTCAGCGGATGATTTAAGCCTGACGTATACACCAGGTGTAGCGGAGTCTTGTAAAGCAATTGCGGCAGATGAAGAAACGGTGTATGACTATACAGCACGTGGTAATATGGTGGCAGTTGTCTCAGATGGAACAGCGGTACTCGGTTTAGGAAACATTGGACCGAAAGCGGCTATGCCTGTTATGGAAGGAAAAAGTATTTTGTTTAAGAAGTTTGCGAATGTAGATGCTTTCCCATTATGTTTAGGCACAACGGATGTAGATGAAATCGTTACCCTTGTGAAAAATTTAGAGCCTACATTTGCAGGGATTAATTTAGAAGATATTGCAGCACCGCGTTGTTTTGAAATTGAAAAACGATTAAAAGAAGAAACGAATATTCCTGTATTCCATGATGATCAACATGGAACAGCTATTGTCGTTTTAGCAGCTGTTATTAATGCATTAAAAGTTGTTAGCAAACAAATGGATAATGTGAAAATCGTTATTAACGGTGCGGGTTCGGCAGGAATTGCAATTGGAAAATTATTATTAAAGGCTGGTGTAAAGCACATTACGCTAGTTAGCCTAGAAGGTATTGTTTGTGAAGGTGAAACATGGATGAACGAAGCGCAAATTGAAGTTTCAAAAAAGACAAATCGTGAACATGTGCGTGGAACGTTAAAAGAAGCGATTAACCAAGCTGATATTTTTATTGGCGTATCTGCTCCTAACGTATTAACGAAAGAACTTGTACAGACGATGAATGAGAAAGCAATTGTGTTTGCAATGGCGAATCCAATTCCAGAAATCTTCCCTGAGGATGCATTAGAGGCTGGGGCAGCTGTAGTAGGAACTGGGCGCTCGGATTATGCGAATCAAGTAAATAATGTATTGGCGTTTCCCGGAATATTCCGCGGTGCGTTAGATGTGCGCGCAACTGATATTACAGAAGAGATGAAATTAGCGGCAGCATATGGGATCGCTAACATCATTACTGATGAAGAACGTAATGCGAATTATGTAATCCCGAATCCATTAGATAAAAGAGTTGTTCCAAGTGTTGCGGAAGCAGTAGCGAAAGCAGCTATTGATTCAGGCGTGGCACAAATTACGAAAATACCACGTTATTAATAGCTAAAAGCAGTGCCTAAAAGGCACTGCTTTTTTGAGATAAGAAATCAAAATAATGAAGAAGTGTAGAATTATTTATGTTTCTTCACTATTTATTTAATTCCATTGCAACTTGTTTACCATTCACTAAAACCTCAGTTACTGCTACGATTACTTCTATCATTTTTTTCATCTCTCATCTCTCCTCGCTTCATTTCTTACTTTAAGTATAAGAGAAGAGAGATAATTCAACTATCGAAGTACATGACGTAGAAATTACATTGTTGTAAGAAAGTGGTTTATTTTTGTCACTTTACTTAGCGGTGATTACAAACTGATCATAATATTTTTCATTCACATAGATATTTAATAACCATAATCCAGATGAAGGTAGTGACATAGCGAGAGGGAGTTCGCTTGTAGTAGAATTGATTGTATTTGAAGTAGTCCAAGTTTGTTTGGAAATTTCTTTTTGAAAGAGTACTGGTGTTGGCGTTACAGATCCTTGTTTTAGCGCAATAATAGACAATTTTCCAGTAGGTATTTCAGAATCTAGAAAGTACCACATTATTTCATTTTGTTCATTTGCGATAATAGGACTATCAGCCATTGCGATTTTTCCTTCGATGCCTTTTAAAGGTATTTTTCCGTCTATGAATGAGGGGGCTTCTTCCCAATTTACATCTTTTAAAACACTAAGGTGAAAGAAGGAAGGTGCGTTCACTTGATTGGACGTTGCGACAGCTTCAGTTTTAGATGCTTTTGAATCAGGTTGTGCTTGTGTGCATCCAGTGATGAGGAAGGAGAGAAGTAGCATAGTTCCGATTTTTTTCATGGTGCCACACTCCTAGTTTTTATTGTTAGTGTAATTGTATTTGCTAGAAGGCGGGACAATTCCTTTAAAGTATAAAAAGAGGTCGTAAGTTTTGTACGACCTCTTTTGACATTTTTTATCCCGTAAAGCCCGATTGGTGTAGGTTAATAATCAGTGGGAGATAGCCCCACTAATTAAAGTTTCATTTTATATTTGTTCCGTTGTATAGGTTGGTTCGGTTTCTTTTTGAGGCATCGTCAAAAAAATAACGGACAGAACGATACATACGCCGCCTAATAATTGGTATGCTCCAAAAGCTTCATTTAGCCAAGTGATTGAAACGATGGCAGCTACAAGGGGTTCAATGCTAGATAAAATGCTTGTTTCTGTTGCTGCTAAATATTTAAGACTACCGATATACAGAAGGAAAGAAAGGGTACCACTAATAATGATAAGAATAAGCATAGAAAAAGTTTTTAGTGTAAAGGTTTGTGAAAATTGATTCCACCCGAATGAATGATTATAAATAAGTAGTGCAATTCCTCCGATTAACATCCCCCAACCAATTACTATAGTTGTTCCGCATGCTTTAATAAGTGAAGCTGGATGAAGGGTATAAAATGCAAATCCAATTGCTGTTAATAGTCCAAAAATAATAGCTTCTTTAGATAAAACAATATTTTCAATTGAGCCATTTGTAATAATAAAGTATGTTCCTATTAGCGCGGCTATAATTGCGAATAGTTGCATGGAAGCAGGGAATTTTCTTTGTTCAAATGCAACATACATGGTAATAAGAACAGGACCTAGAAATTGAAATAGCGTTGCTGTGACCGCGTTACTAATATGAACCGTTTCGATAAAGGCGTATTGCGCACCAAGCATGCCGAGAATAGAAAAAATAATAAGTTGTATAGAATATCTAGGGTGTTTCCAAATTTGAAATATGTTTTGTTTCTTTATAAGTAAGAAAGACAAAATAAATATTCCTGCAGGCAACAATCGAATTGTTAAAAAATCAATTGAGGATACATTAGTATGCTGAAATAGCCACTGAATCATTGGACCAGATAATCCCCATAATGTAGCCCCTGTAATAATCATAATAAGTCCGATACGTCTACCATTGTTCATTATCATGTTTCTCCTCTCCAGTATTTGATTTTTGATGTGTGACATGATAAAAGGAATTATATATAAAATCTGGTACTGTAAAAAGTATCAGATTTTAGTTTTATTAAGGGGTCAGATACTATGTTAGAATTAACGCCTAATTTAAATATGAATAGTAAAAAGGCATTGTATGTGCAATTGTATGAGTATATAAAAAAAGAGATTAAAGATGGATCAATTGTCCCTTTTACGAAATTACCGGCTAAGCGAAAGTTAGCGATACATTTATAGGTAAGTAAAAATACAGTAGAGGCAGCGTACGAACAATTACTTGCAGAAGGTTATATTGAGTCGATATCGAGAAAAGGTTATTTTGTATGCAAGATTGAGCAAATGGTTCATGTAGAGGATAGCGGAGATAGAATAGAAGAAGTACCGTTTCAGGAGAAGAGTTATAAATTTGATTTTACACAAACAGGAATTGATACAAATGCTTTTCCATTCAATATGTATCGGAAAATTGTAAATGAAGTATGGCAGCCGCATAATAACGAACTACTCTTTCTAGGACACCCTCAAGGGGAAGCAAGCTTAAGAGAAGAGATTACGAATTATTTGTATGAATCTAGAGGTGTGCGTTGTTCAGCTAGTCAAATTGTATTAGGAGCGGGAACACAAATATTAGTGAAACTATTGTTTCAATTGTTAAAGGGAAGCAATTATGCAGTTGAAAACCCAGGGTATCATAGAAAGATGGTTGTTTTTGAACAGGGAGAAGCAAGAGTCCAAATGTTATCTTTAGATAGAGATGGAATTTGTATTGCAGATTTAGAAAATAGCAATGCGAATGTTGTATTTGTTACACCTTCCCATCAGTTTCCATATGGAATGATTATGCCTATTACGAGAAGGATGCAGCTTTTACAATGGGCAAAGAAAGAAGAGAGCAGGTATATTATTGAAGATGATTATGATAGTGAATTTCGCTATTCTGGAAAGCCTATACCGGCGCTGCAAGGGTTAGATACAGAGGGGAAAGTTATTTATATGGGGACGCTATCTAAAGCATTATTGCCATCGCTACGGATGAGTTATGTGGTGTTGCCGAAGAAATTAATTAAAAAATATCAACAGCAATATTTATTTTACACACAAAGTGTTTCAAGAATGGACCAAGAAGTGATTAGAAGATTTTTAAATGAAGGCTATTGGGAAAAACATATTCATAAAATGCGTGTCGTCTACCGAAAGAAGAGAGATCGACTTGTTTTTGAAATAGAGAAGTATTTCTCTAATCGTGTTGAAGTGATAGGAGAAGATTCGGGATTACACATTTTATTAAAAGTGCATAATGGAATGCGGGAAGAAGAATTAATTCAAGAAGCTGCGAAATATAGTATCAAAATATATCCTGTGTCTACGTACTATAAAGACGGTACGGCGCCTGAGAGTGTAGTTTTACTTGGGTTTGCGATATTATCAGAGGAAGAGATTGCGAAAGCGATTCAATTATTACACAAGGCATGGTTTACAAGAAAGTAAAAAACATCCTCCAAACATGAGGATGTTTTTTATTATTTATTTTCATCTAAGAATAAGACCATATGCTCTTCGTCCCAATATTGTCCGTTATATTTTAATGAACGTTCTTGTACACCGAATGTTTTAAAACCTAATGATTCATAAAGTTTTTTCGCTCCATCGTTGCCAACGACAACATCAAGCATAACTTGTTCTACTTCTAAAGATTTAGCAAGTTCAAGACATTCTTTAATAAGTGCTTTTCCTGCTCCAAGTCCGCGTGCTTTTGGAGATACATATACAGAACCGATTTTAGCTTTATGTTCTTGTTTTACATATGGTTTCGTTTCCAGTGTTGCAACCCCGATTAATTCTCCATCTTTAAATGCACCTAGCGTATAGTTTTCATCTTGTGCTAATTTTTGTGCTTTATATTCAATCGCACACTCTTTATTAATAATATCTTCATAAGAAGAGCTGAATGCTTCAGGGTTTTGCTTTAATCCTTCTACGCGAAGTTCTAAGTAAATTTCTGCTTCGTCTTTTGTTAATACATGGATATCCAATTATATCACCCTCCAAATCTTTGCAAATGTACCTTTATTTTATATTGAAATAAGAATAATTTCAAAAGCTTAGCTTATATGAGCTGTTTTTATGAACAAAATAACACCAGTAGTGTTTACTACTACTGGTGTTTTCACACGCATATTATTCAAAAGGTAGCTCGATTATAAAGTTTGTTCCCGCTCCTAATTGGCTTGTTACTAGAATAGAACCGTTATGCAATTCTACAATTTCCTTTGCAACAGCTAGCCCGATGCCTTTTCCGCCTGTAGCTCGTGTTCTGGATTTATCAACACGATAAAAACGGTCAAAAATATGCGGGATATCTTCTTCAGGAATACCTTCACCTTCATCTTGTACACTTATTGTAAAAGAATCTGTTTCCATGAGTACACGTATCGTAATGGATGTGTTTTCTGGCGAATGTTGATAAGCGTTGTGTAATAAATTTAACATAACTTGTTCCATACGTCTTTCGTCTATACAAACTTCTAAATCATCTTTGCAATATACATGAAGTTGCATTTGCTTATTCGTTAATGTTGTTTTTGTCTTTTCAACCATTCGTTCTAAAAATGGCTGAAGAAGCACTTTTTGTTTTTTTATAACAAATTGGTGTTGTTCTAATTGTACAAGCATAAATAAATCTTGGACGAGATCGGTTACACTATCCGTTTCATCCTCAATGATTTGTAAGTATTCTTCTCGCTCCTCTTTTGTTAAAGAGTCTCTCTTTGCTACCTTTGCATAACCTTTCATATAGGTCAATGGAGTTAATAGTTCATGAGCGACACTAGCGAGAAATTCATTGCGCTCTTTTTTCATATACGTAAGCTCACTCGATAAATCTTCAATTGTTTTTGCTAAACTTCCGAGTTCATCATTTCGTTTAATACCTAATTGAATTGGCTTGTTTAATTTTGACATTTTTTCTGTCGCTCTCTTCATTTTTATAAGAGGATCTGTAATAAATTTAGAAAAAACAAAGACAGAAATAGTTGTTAAAATAATCGTCAAAATACTAATGATAAGAAATTGATGCAGGAGTTTAAGTAACATCTTTTCTAAGAAAGATGTTTTTAATAACATATGTAAATTACCTTGAAATCCTTGAATTTCAAGTGGACTTACTGTTGAGATGAATTTTGATTTTTTCCAGTTTCTTTCTACAATTAACCCGCTTTTTGGAATAGATTTTGTTTTACAAATAAGTTGTTTTTGCATTTCTTTCGTTATGGGTTCTGAGTTAGAAATAATTTTGCCGTTATTGTCAGTTATAATGATTGTGATATCAGTATTAGCAATTAATTCGGAACCGATTAAATCTTCAGCCGCATGCTCGATAGTGAAATCCTGATACCGAGGGTGTTTAGGACGTTCTGTGTATTGCTGTTGTTTAGAATGATCATTCCATCTTGCACGGTTTACAATCTTATCACGATACCGATTACCTTTCTCTAATAGAGCATCGGTTTCTTCTTTCACACGCATTGTTGAAAGGCTTTTATAAAAAGATACGAAAGCAATTGTTTCAATACATAAAGCTAATATTAAAAAGTATGTCCCAATTTTAAGGGAAAGTTTACTCATTTTCTCACCATACCTTATTCATAATAAAGAGTCAGTGGTATACGATTTCCCACTGACCGAAGTAATTATTCACTTTTCCATTTATATCCGACTTTATAGACCGTTTCTAGGTAATCTTCAATCGGAAATCCTTTTTTGCGTAGTTTATCACGGATATTACGAATGTGTGAATCAATTGTTCTATATTCGATATCTGTTTCATAGCCCCAAATTTTTTCGATTAAATCATCTCGGCTATAAGCACGGTTTGTATTTTGCAAAAATAGTCCGAGTAACGAAAATTCGATAGGAGTTAGCGAGATTTTTTCATCGTACACTGTGACGGTATGTTTCGTTTTATCCCACTCAATACCATTGAAACTAACAAAGCCATCTTTTTTTGTACGGCGTAATATAGCCTCGATTCGTGCGACTAATACATGCTCATCAAATGGTTTTGTAATATAATCATCTGCGCCCATCGTGAGGCCTTTCACCATATCGTAGTTTTGGTTGCGAGCTGTTAACATAATGATAGGAACGTTAGAAATTTGACGAATTTGATAGCAAGTATCCCATCCATCCATATTCGGCATCATAACATCTAATAAAATAATATCGAATTCTTTTTGTTCGATTAATTTTAGTGCTTCAAGGCCAGAGGTAGCTTTCATACAAAAATAGCCGCGAGGGCTTAAGAATAGATCTAATAATCGTAACATACGTTCTTCATCGTCTACTAATAAAATTTTTACCATAATCTTGTGCACCCCAAACTGTTCATTCTACTTGTATAGTTTACATGAAAATAATAAAAAACTCTTTTTATGTGATTGAATGGAGGGATGATTTTTTCGCTCGGAGTAATTGACATAAAAAATGCACTAGTTTTGCACAACTATTTTTTATAATAAAAAACGTAGCGACACAAAATACCCTATGTTGCGACATAACGTCATGTCATTTTATTTATAAAATGACAATTCCATTCTATTGTGTATGTGAGATAGAGAGGGTTTTCGTATTCACCTCGCATCGGATAAGAAAAATTTCCTATCTCACACTTTTTTTAAAAGGAGATCATACACATGAATCCAAAAGAAGAAATTTCAAAAAAAGAAAAGCAAGATCGTAATACGGTTGTCATGTGCGTTGCCGTATCTATGGTTATTATTATAAGTTGTGTAAATAAAATTTTGGGGATTTTATAATATGAAAAAAGCTTATTGCTTCTTAAGAAGCAATAAGCTTTTTTCATTGTTAGGGGGATCTTTCTATATAATAAACCAAGGTAAAATTGCTAACCCAGAAGTTACAATTGCTGTAGTAAATATTAAAAGCATAGCTCGTTTGTTTTGTTTCATGTCACATTCTCCTCTACATATCAAGTACATGCGATCAGCGTGGGATGTAGTTCCCCACTGAGTAAAGTTTCACTTTATATTTTTAGTATAATAAATGGTAAGGATTGGTACGATCGATAAAGGTGACATGAAGATTACATTGTTGTAATGCAAAAAAACATCTTTCTTATTAAGAAAGATGTTTTTGGAAAACTACCCCGCTATTTGTGGGCAGTAACTCCCATCTTAAAATTCAGCGAATGCGAGGGAGTTAGGTGGGCGATAACTGCCCGTAAAAGCCCGATTGATTCAGCTAATACTCAGTGGAGGATGGAAAAATCACCCACTGAGTAAAGTTTCACTTTATATTGAAGTATTAATCATTTAAGAACAGAACCATATGTTCCTCGTCCCAATATTGACCGTTATGTTTTAATGAACGCTCTTGTACGCCGTAAGTTTGGAAACCTAATGACTCATATAATTTTTTGGCTGCATCGTTACCAACTACAACATCGAGCATAAGTTGTTCTACATGTAATTTATCGGCATTTTCAATAATTGCTTTAATTAGAGCTCGTCCTGCTCCAAGGCCACGCGCTTTTGGAGAAACAAAAACGGAACCGATTTTTGCTTTATGTTCTTGTTTAATAAATGGTTTTGTTTCTAAAGTAGCGATACCAATTAAATCATTATCTTTGAAGACACCTAGAGTATACTTATCCGGATTGCTTAATCGTTTAGCCATAGCAGCCACAGGATTTTCATGTTTCAGAACATCTTCATAAGAAGAGCTAAAAGCTTCCGGGTTCTTCGTTAAACCTTCCATACAAACTTTTAAATATATTTCTGCGTCCTCTGTCGTTAATAAGCGAATTTCCATAGGTGTAACCTCCTTGGTCGATTTCAAATAAAATAAATTCATTACTTTTATAAAATTTTGTATGCGTTTTGTTAGCAGTCTCTTTTAATTTGTAAAAGAATGAAAAGATATATGCTACAATGTTTTGTTTTTTAATATGTAATAAAATTATATATTAACTTTATTAACTATTCAAGTCTTTAATATATTACATTTTTATAACTAAAATAACTCCTCGATTGAGGAGTTATTTTAGTTATTCGATTGATAACCATCAATTCGATGTGGATGTGTATAAATATTACAAGAGTCATTTCTAATAAATCCTACAACTGTAATACCTAAATCGTGAGCCAGCTGCAATGCTAGTTTTGTTGGGGCCGATTTAGATAGAACAATTTCACATCCGATTTTTGAAACTTTGAGTAAAATTTCGGATGAAATGCGCCCGCTAAATGCAATGATTTTTCCTTTAATGGATATATCGTTACGCAAACAATAACCATATATTTTATCTAATGCATTATGTCTTCCAATATCCATTCTTGATAGGAGGATATTGTTTCGATCACATAGCGCGGTATTGTGAACACCGCCAGTTTGGCGAAATGTAGTAGAAGATTGTTGCAAGGTATTCATTAAATGAAAGCATTCTTCAGGAGTAATTTTTACATGTATATCATGTAAGTCTTTTGCTTTTGCTGCGTCGTTTACGAAAATAAAACCTTGTCTACCTTTTCCGCAGCAAGAAGTGATGTATCGTTTATTATATAAAGTTTGATAGAGCGGATTCACTTTTGATGATTTTACATGGACAATTCCGTTATCTTTTTGAACCCATAGTTCTTCAACATCTTTATAGGAAGAAATAATCCCCTCAGAAATTAAAAAACCAATTACCATATCTTCAATATAATTTGGTGTGCATACGACTGTTACATATTCTTCACCATTCAATTTAATAGTAATAGGAGATTCTGTAACAATCTCATCAAGTTGTTTTGAAAATGTACCAGATTGATAACGTACAATTGTATAAGTCTCTTGCGTAGGCCCCATATTTAATTCCCCTTTTATATATATTTCTCTCCCACATTTATCATAAAACAATGGAAAAAATAAAAACACCTATTAACAAGAAGATCACAGATTATTTTGGTTATTATTGTATATGTACGATATAATAGAACTGTAGAATAGTGATATTTTCAAGCTTTCGTAGTTATACCTTATAACATCTAGAATCGACTTCATAAGAAAGTATTTGGGTAGAGCGTTTCAAAAATATGTACAGTAATGCGATTTTGAAAACGGATTCATAATTGTGTTGTACAGTTGGTTGTAAGGAGAGGGGAAACTATGGCAGAACAGACAGTCCGTGTAACCGTCGATGGTAAAGAATTTTCTGCATCAGGTGAAAAGACGATACTACAATTATTTAACGAGAGTAATTTGGAACATCCTCAAATTTGTCATGTACCAGAAGTAGATCCAATTCAAACTTGTGATACGTGTATTGTAGAAGTAAATGGAAAGTTATTGCGTGCTTGTTCAACGAAATTAGAGAACGGTATGCATATCGAAAGACAGTCCCAGCGTGCAAAAGAGGCACAGACTGAGGCAATGGATCGAATATTAGAGAATCATCTATTGTATTGTACCGTTTGTGATAACAATAATGGTAACTGTAAAGTCCATAATACAGTACATATGATGGGAATTGAGGAACAGAAATATCCGTATGAGCCAAAAGTAAGTGCGTGTGAAGTGGATATGTCACATCCATTTTATCGATATGATCCAAATCAATGTATTGCTTGTGGGCAGTGTGTAGAAGTATGTCAAAACTTACAAGTGAATGAAACTATATCGATTGATTGGAGCTTAGACCGTCCACGTGTTATATGGGACAATGGTGTAAGTATAAATGACTCATCTTGTGTAAGTTGTGGGCAGTGTGTAACAGTATGTCCATGTAATGCGTTAATGGAAAAAACAATGCTGGGTGAAGCTGGATTCATGACAGGATTGAAACCGGATGTGTTAGATCCGATGATTGATTTTGTAAAGGATGTAGAGCCGGGATATAGTAGTATTTTAGCAGTTTCAGAAGTAGAGGCTGCGATGCGTAAGACGAAAGTGAATAAAACAAAAACAGTTTGTACATTTTGTGGTGTAGGTTGTTCATTTGAAGTATGGACGAAAGACCGCCACATTTTGAAAGTGCAGCCTGTTTCAGATGCGCCGGTTAACGGTATTTCCACATGTGTAAAAGGCAAATTTGGATGGGATTTTGTAAACAGTGAAGATCGTATTACAAAGCCATTAATTCGCCAAGGAGATACGTTTGTTGAAGCTTCATGGGAAGAGGCTCTGGAAGTTGTTGCATCCAATATGCAGCATATTAAATCAGAATATGGAAGTGATGCATTTGGATTTATTTCTTCTTCGAAAGTAACGAATGAAGAAAATTATCTTATGCAAAAACTAGCCCGTCAAATATATGGAACGAATAATGTAGACAATTGTTCCCGTTATTGTCAATCTCCAGCAACAGACGGTTTATTTAAAACTGTCGGTATGGGCGGGGACGCTGGAACAGTGAAAGATATTGCGGAAGCAGGCCTTGTCATTATCGTTGGAGCAAATCCAACAGAAGGACATCCTGTACTTGCAACGCGTGTAAAACGTGCTCATAAATTACATGACCAAAAATTAATTGTGGCAGACCTTCGTAAACATGAAATGGCAGAGCGTGCGGATTTATTCATTCATCCGCGCCAAGGAACTGATTACGTATGGCTCGCTGGTATTACGAAATATATTATTGATCAAGATTGGCACGATAAAAAGTTCATAGCTGAAAATGTGAAGAATTTTGATGAATATAGCAAAATGGTAGAAAAGTATACGCTTGATTATACAGAAGAAATTACGGGGATTTCGAAAGAAAATCTGAAAGAAATGGCTCGTATGGTATATGAAGCAGATGGTACTTGTGTACTTTGGGGAATGGGTGTAACTCAAAATACTGGAGGAAGTACAACTTCAGCAGCAATTTCAAATCTATTGCTTGTTACGGGTAACTATCGTCGTCCTGGTGCAGGAGCATATCCATTACGCGGACATAATAACGTACAAGGCGCTTGTGATATGGCAACATTACCAAACTGGCTTCCAGGTTACCAAGCGGTTTCAGATGATGCGCTCCGTGCGAAATTTGAAAAAGCATACGGTACTACAATTCCGAAAGCACCAGGTTTAAATAATATTGCAATGTTACTTGCGGCAGATGAAGGAAAACTGCGTGGTATGTATGTTATGGGTGAAGAAATGGCTTTAGTAGATTCGAATGCCAACCATGTACAACATATTTTAGCGAATTTAGATTTCCTTGTTGTTCAAGATATGTTCTTATCGAAAACAGCTCGTTTTGCTGATGTTATTTTACCGGCAGCACCAAGCTTAGAAAAAGAGGGAACATTTACGAATACAGAGCGCCGTATTCAAAGATTATATGAAGTATTGAAGCCGCTTGGTGATTCAAAGCCAGACTGGTGGATTTTACAAAAAGTAGCTCGTGCACTTGGCGGGGACTGGAATTATGAAAGTCCAAGTGAAATCATGGATGAAATTGCATCGCTTGCACCTTTATATTCTCAGGCAACATACGATCGTTTAGAAGGATGGAATAGTTTATGTTGGGGTAGCCATGATGGTAGCGATACACCGCTATTATATGTGGACGGATTTAACTTCCCAGATAAACTAGCTCGTCTATCATTAGATGAATGGGTACCACCAGTTGTAGCACCAGATGAGTATGATTTACTTTTAAATAATGGTCGTATGTTAGAACATTTCCATGAAGGGAATATGACGAATAAATCGGCTGGTATTTTATCTAAAGTATCTGAAGTGTTCGTTGAAATCTCGCCTGAACTTGCCCTAGAGCGCAATGTGAAAGATGGTGGTCTTGTAGAATTAGCATCACCATTTGGGAAAATTAAAGTACAGGCACTTGTTACAGATCGTGTAACGGGGAAAGAGCTATATTTACCGATGCATGCAACGGTAAATGAAGAGGCAATCAATATTTTAACTGGAACGGCGACAGATCTTTATACGTGTACACCAGCGTACAAACAAACGATGGTAAAGATGCGTGTACTACGTGAAAAAGGGAATCGTCCGTTACCATCTTCAAACCCGAGAGATAAAAAGCGTAATCCGCAAAATGGTGTTGAAATCCAGCAAAAATGGCAAAGAAAACAATACGTATCACTTGTGGACTAGGGGGCGGAGATAGTGGCGAAAGAAATTACTATAATTAAAAAGAAAGTTGTAACAGAGGAAGAACAGAAACAGCAATTAGCAGATGAACTTCTAAATGAGCTATCTAATAATCGTGAAGCAGTAGAAGAAACGATGCAGCTTTTAGCACAGTTGCAGAAGGCTGGTATATTAGATGCAGCGATTAGTTTACTTGCTGCGAAGGAAGATGTTTCAAAAATCGCTGTGGAGCAATTAAATCGTGAACCAGTTAAAAATGCACTCAACAATATGATGGGGGCAGGAGAAGCGTTATCTTCAGTTGACCCAGAAATAACGAAGCAAATTACGTCCAGTTTAGTTACAGGATTGCAATTTGCAACAGATGAATTAAATAGTGGTAAAAAAACAAAAGTGATGGATTTCTTTAAAGTATTAAAAGATCCAGATATCAATAGAGCTATTACATTCGGTTTTAGCTTCTTGAAAGCATTTGGACAAGGGCTAGAGAAAAAATAGAATAAATGAAAAAGTGATGGGAAGTAGCCATCACTTTTTTCATTATATGTATAAGAGTGTTCATGTTAAGCGGAATATATTATTATTATTATTAAAAAGATGGATTAGAACTGGAAATATGGAATCCATCTCAAATATCGTTTTAGAATGTGGAGGAATATATGCAACACCGTAAAAAACTATCTATACCAGGAGTAATAGGACATTCCTTTCAAACAGTTAAATTTGCTTTTTGGAATGTATTAACTTTTCAACTTGCTTATAAATTATTAGCAGCGATTGTGTTTGTTCCACTATTTGGAATCATTTTTAATAAGTTATTGTATTTTGGTGGTTATGCAAATGCGACAAATGATGAATTATTAGCGTTTTTAAAGACGCCTTATGGGATCTTAGCAATCGTAATTTTATCATTGTTAGCACTGTTTCTTATCTTTACAGAATTTGCGGTGCTTATTATTATTTCGTATTTCGCTCATAAAAGACAGAAGGTGAAATTACGTCCGATTTTATATAAAACGGTAACGTATTTACCTACTCTTTTTACATATTGCTTACCAGGATTTATTTTATATGCTGTCGTATTGTTGCCTCTTTTAAATATGGGATATGAAACGGCATTAATCCCGCAAATTCAAATTCCTAACTTTATTACAGGAGAACTGTTTAAGACAACGATGGGACAAGTTGGTTATTACACGTTCTTTGCTGTAGTCGCGTATTTGAATCTTCGATGGATTTTCGTTCTACCTATTGTTGTTTTAGAGCAAAAACCATTTCGCGTGGCAGCACGTAAAAGTGCAACTTTAGTAAAGGAAAGCTTTTTTAAAGTACTATTCTTTTTAGTAGGGTTTTTTATTTCAATTGGAATTGTATATGTCGTGTTTTTGGGAATATATTTATTGTGCCTATGGGGTGTTTATGAATTTACAAACCCGAAAGGAACATTTGCATTATTAGCTGAATCAACGATTTCTGTATTTTTAACGAGCACATTGTATTTATTCAGCTTTATCGTGACGCCATTTTATATTATGGCGATTACGCGATTATACTTACAAAAGGTACCGGTTGAGGATGTTTTATTAGAAGAAGGATTAGATTATTCGAAAACGAAAGCAGATAAATGTTTTTTCCAAAAACATCGTTGGAAATTCATTGGCGTATACATTGTAGGAATTATTACTGCCGGAATGGTCGTTGCCTTCATTGTAACGTTTATTTCAAATTCGTATAAAGAACCGATTATTATGGCGCACCGCGGGTATATATCAAAAGGCGTAGAAAATACGAAAGAAGCTGTGCAAGGTGCGATTGATGCAAAAGCAGACTACGCTGAAATAGATGTATTACAAACGAAAGACGGTGAACTAGCGGTTATACATGATTTGAAGCTGAAACGTCTCGCAAATGCCAATGTGCATGTGTCAGATTTAACGATGGCGGAGTTAAGGCAACTTACCCTTAGTCAAGATGGACTTTCAGGACAAATAAGTACACTTGATGAAATCATTAAGCTAGCAAATGGCAAAATCAAACTTAATATAGAAGTGAAGCTTCATGGGGGCGAAAAAGATTTTGTAAACAAAGTCTTAAAAACGATTAAAGATAATGAATTTGAGAAGCAATGTGTAATTCAAACGTTACACTATCCACTTATTAAAGAGTTTAAGCGTGCAAATCCAGATATAAAAGTAGGGTATATATTGTATGCAAGTAGAGCTAACTTAAAGAATGTGAAGGCTGACTTTTACGTAGCAGAAGAATATATGTTAAATAAGAAATTAGTAAAAGAAGCAAGGAAGTTAAACAAACCAATTTACGTATGGACAGTAAATGATATGGAAAATTTAAAGGCATATTATAAGTTGAACGTAGATGGTATCATAACCGATTACCCTGAAGATGCACGTGAAACAATTAAGATGTTAAAAGAGCAAGAAGCGGAAGAAAGTGATCTGTTTGATAAAATTACTGAAACGACAGATGATTTATTTTCTAAGTTATTTATAAGTTACCCAGCTGCTGGCTAAATGCTAGCAGCTGTTTTTTTGTGAAAAGAATATATCTCTAAAGTATTGAGTAAAGTAATAACTGTATATGTATACGTTATCACTTAGGTTTCTTACATTGTTACATTATTGTCAAATAATAAATGATTGCTGTTTATTTTGAAGCAGTATAATAAAAATAGAGTGAAAGATAATGAAATGACACGAAACCCCTAATAGAATCAATGTTTTATATATTTACACTATTCTAAATATATAAACTTTAGGAAAATGGTATGTTAGCGTTTTCATAACTTTTAAGTTATGCTAGAATAAGGACATAAGTTATTAATTATTACAAAAAGAAAAAAGAATCTCTTTTTTCTGTTAATTATAAGGGGGCATTTCATTATGCGTATTGGGGTACCAGCAGAAATTAAAAACAACGAAAACCGTGTGGCAATGACACCAGCAGGTGTTGTACATTTAATTCGTAACAATCACGAAGTATTCATTCAAAAGGGTGCAGGTTTAGGGTCTGGTTTCACAGACGCTCAGTATGTGGAAGCGGGAGCAAAAATTGTTGATACAGCTGAAGAAGCTTGGAACATGGAAATGGTTATGAAAGTTAAGGAACCAATTGAAAGCGAATACAAACACTTCAGTGAAGGCTTAATCTTATTCACATACTTACACTTAGCTCCAGAGCCAGAATTAACAAAAGCTTTAATCGAGAAAAAAGTTGTTTCTATCGCATATGAAACAGTACAATTAGAAAACCGTTCATTACCATTACTTGCACCTATGAGTGAAGTAGCTGGTCGTATGGCTGCACAAATTGGTGCACAATTCCTTGAGAAAAACAAAGGCGGTAAAGGTATCTTACTTGCAGGTGTTCCAGGGGTTAAACGTGGTAAAGTAACAATCATCGGTGGTGGACAAGCTGGTACAAATGCTGCTAAAATTGCAGTTGGACTAGGTGCGGATGTAACAATCATCGACTTAAGTGCAGAACGTCTTCGTCAATTAGATGACATTTTCGGAAACCAAGTAAAAACTTTAATGTCTAATCCTTACAATATTGCAGAAGCTGTTAAAGAGTCTGATCTTGTAATCGGTGCAGTATTAATCCCAGGTGCAAAAGCTCCAAAACTTGTAACAGAAGAAATGATTAAATCAATGGAACCAGGTTCTGTTGTTGTAGATATCGCGATTGACCAAGGTGGTATTTTCGAAACAACTGATCGTATTACAACTCATGATAACCCAACTTATGAAAAACACGGCGTTGTTCATTATGCAGTTGCAAACATGCCAGGTGCGGTTCCACGTACATCAACTCTTGCATTAACAAACGTAACAGTACCATATGCAGTACAAATTGCTAACAAAGGCTACAAAGAAGCTTGCCTAGGTAACACTGCATTACTAAAAGGTATTAACACATTAGATGGCTATGTAACATTCGAAGCAGTTGCAGAAGCTCACGGTGTAGAGTACAAAGGTGCTAAAGAATTATTAGAAGCAGAAACAGTATCTTGCTAATAGAAGCATTATACAAAACAAAATCGAACAATATATAAAACAACATGATAAGAGCTAAGAGTGAAGATCTCTTAGCTCTTCTTGGCAAAAGGGGGCATACATCGTGGCCAACCTATTTAAAAAGAAATCCGTTACGCAATTGTTAGGGGAAAGTAAAAGTAAAACTTTGACGAAAACGCTAGGGGCATTTGACCTAACAATGCTAGGGATTGGTGCGATAATTGGTACAGGAGTTCTAGTATTAACTGGATTAGTAGCAGCAAGAGATGCTGGTCCAGCAGTTATTTTTTCATTCATGATTGCAGCCATCGTTTGTGGATTTGCAGCATTATGTTACGCAGAGGTTGCTTCTACACTTCCTGTTTCAGGTAGTGTGTACACATACTCATATGCAACAATTGGTGAGTTTGTAGCTCATTTAATGGGATGGACATTACTATCCGTATATGTTGTAACGACTGCCGCAGTAGCTGGCGGATGGACTGGTTACTTCCATAACTTAGTGAGTGGATTAGGGCTTGAAATTCCAAAAGCACTGCTAACGATTCCGTCTCAAGGTGGTATAGTGAATTTACCAGCAGTTATCGTTACATTAGTTATAACTTGGTTATTATCAAGAGGTACGAAAGAAAGTAAACGAGTGAATAACATAATGGTATTAATTAAAATTGGTATCGTTGTTTTATTCATTGCAGTTGGTGTATTCTACGTGAAACCAGAAAACTGGATACCATTTGCACCGTATGGTTTAAGTGGAGTTTTCGCGGGGGGAGCAGCAGTATTCTTTGCTTTCTTAGGATTTGATGCATTAGCAACTTCTGCTGAAGAAGTAAAAAATCCGCAACGTGATCTACCGATTGGTATTATCGCTTCGTTAGTCATTTGTACAATCATTTATGTTGTAGTTTGTCTCGTTATGACGGGTATGGTTTCATATAAAGAGCTAGATGTACCGGAAGCGATGGCGTATGTGTTAGAAGTTGTAGGACAAGATAAAGTAGCTGGTATAATCGCAATTGGAGCTGTAATTGGTATTATGGCAGTAATTTTTGCTTACATTTATGCAACGACACGTGTATTCTTCGCTATGAGCCGTGACGGTTTATTGCCAGAATCTTTCGCGAAAATTAATAAAAAGACAGAAGCACCAACATTTACAGTTTGGTTAACAGGAATTGGTAGTGCTTTAATTGCTGGATTTATCGATTTGAAAGAATTGTCGAATTTAGCGAATATTGGAGCGTTGTTAACATTTGCGATGGTTGGTGTGTCAGTTATTATTCTTCGTAAAACACATCCAAAATTACAACGTGGATTTATGGTACCACTTGTACCGATCTTGCCGATTATTTCAATTGCATGTTGTCTATTCTTAATGGTAAACCTACCATTAAAAACATGGATGTACTTCGGTGCTTGGTTAGCAATCGGAGTAGTTGTATACTTTGTTTATTCGAAAAAACATAGTCATTTAAAAGACGATGGAAGTTCGCAGGATAATTTAGAACAAGCTAATTAAAGGGATATAAACACAGTAAGCCTTGTGCGTCTAGGGAGCGCGCAAGGCTTTTTCTTTTGTTGAAATAAAGGGAATGTATATTATTTTGTCGAATTTTTCTGTCGGAATATGAAAAAAGGGTGGGAGCGAAATGGAAGAAGCAAAAGTTGTTGTTGGCGCAGAGGGTTATAATAATAACCCTGGTTGGTTACATACGAATGAAGAAGAATTAAATTTATTACGGAGAGAAACTTGGCTTGATAAATTTCAACCTAATTCTTTATCAGTAATTTTGGCAGAACATGTATGGGAGCATTTATCATATGAAGAAGGAATTGAAGCTGCAAAAATTTGTTATGAGTTTTTAATGGAGAATGGATATATTCGTTGTGCAGTACCAGATGCATTTTTTCCAGATGAAGAATATCAGCAAGGGGTACAAGTAGGTGGACCTGGTCCATTAGATCATCCTGCAGCAAGTCATAAAATTGTTCATAGCTATAAAACAATCACGTCCATGTTTGAATCAGCAGGTTTTCAAGTAAGGCTCTTAGAATACTGTGATGAGAATGGTAAGTTTCACTATAATGATTGGAATGAGAAAGATGGATTTATTTATCGTTCGAAACGTTTTGACCATAGAAATCGGGATAATCATTTAGGATTTGTTTCTTTAATTGTGGATGCGGTGAAAAATGAAAAGTAAGTAAAAAGGGGTGTGCGAATTGTGCATCCTTTTTTGTATGAGAATATAGAGAGTGCGGAAAATATGTATACGACTTATTAAAATGTGAACGGAATGTTCATAAAAAAAATTCAGATTTCATTGACACATATGAGTGGGCGCTCATATAATAAGAGTATAAGATATATGAATGATTGTTCATATGTTCAATTAAAGAGGTGAGCTATAATGGCTGGAAATAAAGTAGAAACACCACAAGAGACATGTTCTCAAACGATAATTCATGAAGAAGTTGTAGAGCAAGTAAAACAAACAATTCCAACTGATGAAAGTTTAAGTAAAGTAGCAGAACTATTTAAAGTATTAGGTGACCGTACACGTACGAGAATATTACATGCGCTATTTGAAGCTGAAATGTGCGTTTGTGATTTAGCTTATTTATTAGGAATGACACAATCATCTATTTCGCATCAGCTTCGTGTGTTAAAGCAAGCGAAACTTGTGAAGAATCGTAAAGAAGGAAAGGTTGTTTATTATTCGTTAGCTGACCAGCACGTAATTCATATCTTCGAGCAAGCGTTTGAACACGTAAACGAAGAAGAATAAAAGAACGCGAGGAGGGAGAACGATGGCTGAAGCATTGGTGAAAAAGAAACTGAT
Source organism: Bacillus sp. JKS001846 (assembly GCF_900176455.1). Taxonomy (NCBI): domain Bacteria; kingdom Bacillati; phylum Bacillota; class Bacilli; order Caryophanales; family Bacillaceae; genus Bacillus; species Bacillus sp. JKS001846. Next base: position 5,098,517 of record NZ_FWYG01000001.1, on the reverse strand, counting down.
GTTAGAAGGTTTAGATTGTGCGAACTGTGCAATGAAAATTGAAAAAGGTGTTGGGAATATAGAAGGAGTAAATTCTTGTTCTGTAAACTTCGCAACAAAGACAATGATCTTAGAAACAGCACAAAATAAAGAAAACGAAGTTGTTACGGAAGCAAAACAACTCGTTACAAAATTAGAACCGCATATTAAAGTTCAAGAAGAACAAAAAAATAAAATTGCTAAAGAAGTATTTATATTAGAAGGTTTAGATTGCGCGAACTGTGCAATGAAAATTGAAAATAAAGTGAAGGAAATGCCAGCTGTCTCAGAAGCAACTGTTGATTTCGTATCGAAGAAATTACGAGTAGAAGTTGCGAATAAAAGAGAACTAGAAGCGACTGTAGCAAATATAACAAATGTCGTTCAAAAGTTAGAACCAGATGTGAAAGTTGTTCGTGAAGAGAAGAACGGTCATGACCACGGACATAGTCACGATCATGGTGAAGCAAATGTGAAAAAGATGGTAGGGAGATTAGTGGTCGGCGGAATTTTGACAGCAATTGCTGCATTAGCGGGCTTACCACAAATGGTAACAATTCCGTTATTCGTCCTTGCTTATTTATTAATAGGTGGAGATATCGTTTGGAGAGCGATAAGAAACATAACTCGTGGCCAAGTATTTGATGAAAACTTCTTAATGGCAATTGCAACTGTAGGAGCTTTTGCAATTCAACAATATTCTGAAGCTGTAGCAGTAATGCTATTTTATCAAGTAGGAGAACTATTCCAAAGTATTGCGGTAAACCGCTCCCGAAAATCAATTACTTCATTAATGGATATTCGTCCTGATTATGCGAATGTAAAGGTTGGAAATGAAACGAAGCAAGTATCACCAGAAGATGTACAAATTGGCGATTATATTATCGTTAAGCCAGGTGAGAAAGTGCCGTTAGACGGAAAAGTAATTGAAGGAACATCAATGGTAGATACTTCAGCATTAACAGGTGAATCTGTACCACGTGAAGTAGAAGTTGGAAATGATGTATTAAGTGGCTTTGTGAACCAAAATGGTGTGTTGACAATTGAAGTTACAAAAGAATTCGGTGAATCCACTGTATCGAAAATTTTAGATTTAGTTCAAAATGCAAGCAGTAAAAAAGCACCAACGGAAAACTTTATTACGAAGTTTGCACGTTACTACACTCCAGTTGTAGTTATTACAGCGGCGATCATGGCGTTTATTCCACCACTTATTTTAGAAGGAGCTACATTCTCTGAGTGGATTTATAGAGCTTTAGTGTTCTTAGTAATCTCTTGTCCATGTGCGTTAGTTGTATCCATTCCTCTTGGATTCTTTGGAGGTATTGGCGGTGCATCTAAAAGTGGTGTGTTAGTAAAAGGTAGTAACTATTTAGAAGCTTTAAATGATGTAAAATATATTGTTTTTGACAAAACAGGAACATTAACAAAAGGTGTTTTCAAAGTTACAAAAATGGAACCGAGCGAAGGTACTACAAGTGAAGAGTTATTAGAGTATGCGGCATTTGCTGAAGTATATTCTAACCATCCAATTGCCCAATCTATTCGAAAGGCATATGGAAAATCAATTGATGAAAAAATAATCGATGATTATAACGAAATTTCTGGTCACGGTACAGTCGTAAAAGTACAAGGAAAAGAAATTTTTGCAGGTAATGCAAAATTAATGAGAAAAGAAAATATTGAATTTAAGCAACCAGAAACAGTAGGTACATTAGTTCACGTTGCTGTAGATGGAAGATATGCAGGTTATATTGTTATCTCTGATGAGGTAAAAGAGGATTCGAAACAAGCGATTCAAAAGTTAAAAGAACTAGGTATTAAAAAGACAGTAATGTTAACTGGTGATGCAAAACCAGTTGGTGAAGCTGTCGGTAAAGAATTAGGCTTAGATGAAGTTCATGCGGAATTACTACCGCAACAAAAAGTAGAAGAGATTGAAAAAATTGATGCAGCGAAGCAAGGAAAAGAAAAAATTGCCTTCGTTGGTGACGGTATTAACGATACACCAGTATTAGCCCGTGCAGACGTTGGTATTGCGATGGGTGGTTTAGGGTCAGATGCAGCAATTGAAGCGGCAGACATCGTTATTATGACTGATGAGCCTTCAAAAATTGCGACAGCTGTAAAAATTGCAAAACGCACAAGAAGTATAGTGTGGCAAAATATCATCTTTGCTTTAGGTGTAAAAGGAATCGTTTTATTACTTGGTGCCTTTGGTATTGCAACAATGTGGGAAGCTGTTTTCTCAGATGTTGGTGTGACACTACTTGCAGTGTTAAATGCAATGCGTGTATTACGAGTGAAAGATTTATAAAAAAGAGGACGCGACCTGGTATTATCCCCTATAGGTAGACAGTAAAAAAAGAGTCCATCTGATATGATGGACTCAATACTGTTTTATCTGGAGGGGATTTTTTTATGGCAAGAAAAGGACAATCATTTCAAAAATATACAGAAGAACTAAAGCGAGAAGCAGTTCGTCTTCGATTAGAAGAGAGAAAATCATTGCGAGAAATTCGTGAACAACTCGGTGTGAAGAGCGATGCCCAGATTATTGAGTGGGTAAAACGTGCGCAACAAGGGGAGTCCTTTGATGATCAACGTGGTGTCTGGAATCGAAAGAATTTTAATAGTCTAGAAGAAGAAAATGCTTATTTGAAGGCACAGGTTGAGTATTTAAAAAAGCGCAATCCAAATCTACACGGGAAGGAATGGTCCTAAAGAAAGAACGATTTTCTCTTATCGATTCATTACGCCAAGCCTATCCACTCCGATGGTTGCTTCAAATCGCGGAAGTTTCTAAGGCTGGCTACTATAAATGGCGGAAATATCATAACGTGCAGCGTTTACGTCAGAAAAGGGATATGTGGCATAAAGAACATATTTTATCTATTCATCGTCAGCACCCTTACTATGGGTATAAACGTATGACTCGTGCTTTGGCTCGAGAAGGAATGGTAATGAATCATAAACGTGTTCGTCGTCTTATGAGAGAGCTGGGTATTCAATCTATCATTCGAAAAAAACGTCCGTTTTATGGAAGAAAAACATCTGTGGTATTTAAAAATCATTTGAATCGAGAGTTTCAAGCTGAAAAGCAAAATCAAAAATTCGTAACAGATATTACTTATGTACGAATCGGAGAACAATTTGCCTATTTGTCGGCTGTGTTAGATTTATACAACAATGAAATTGTTGCCTGGAAGCTATCTTCAAGAAATGATTTAGATTTGGTTTTAACTACATTACGTCAATTAGAAGGGAAGTCATTAACTACTAAGCCCCTTTTCCATTCAGATCAAGGGTTTCAATATACATCTAAATCCTACGCAAAACAGTTAGAGAAATTAGGATTTGTCGGTAGTCATTCTAGACGTGGAAACTGTTTTGATAATGCGTGTATCGAATCATTCTTCTCACATTTAAAAACAGAGAAGTTGTATTTAGTGTGCCCAAAAACATATGAAATGGCCTACCGAGCAATTCAAGAATATATTCAATTTTATAATACAGAAAGATTCCAAGAAAAACTTCACGGCCTTTCCCCGATAGAATATCGGGAAAAGGCCGTGGCATAATACTCTTTTTATTTCTGTCTACTTGACAGGGAGATGACCAACCCGCGTCCTCTTTTTTATTGGTGATTTTGTTGAAATTGACTCAATAAAATAATACCAAATATTATTTTACTTTCAAATAGTGAAATATTAAAATTTACAAATAAAATACATTCGTCTTATTATTTTAGTATATTTTTTACAAATATCCATATAGTATTGAAAAAACAGAGAAGGGGAAACTTCTCTGTTTACTTTTGTATGTCTTTTTCAACTTGTTCTCGAACTGTTTGAATGTAATTCATTTTATGATCCCAGCACTCTTGGCTTAAATCGACAGGGTATTCTTCAGGATTTAAAGTTCGCATATATTCTTCCCAAAATAGAGAGAGGCTCTGTTCATTATATTTTTGAATATCTAATATACTTGGTAGTTCATATGTTCTTTCACCGTTAACGAAAATGTCTTTATGCAGTTCACGGGCTTCAAAGTTTGTTACGAATTTACTTATATATGTGTGAACTGGATGGAACATTTTTAAGCGCTCTTCTTTTTCAGGTTCTTCAGAATCTAACGCAATATAATCGCCTTCTGCATGATCGTTAACCCGATTGATAATACGATAAATTCGTTTCAGTCCTGGAGTGGTAATTTTTTCAGGGTTAGATGAAATTTTAATCGTATCATTTAATTTTCCGTCAGTATCTTCAATCGCAACTAGTTTGTAAACAGCCCCCAATGCAGGTTGCTCAAAGGACGTAATTAATTTCGTCCCAACGCCCCATACGTCAATTTTTGCTCCTTGAGATTTAAGGTGCATAATTGTGTATTCATCTAAATCGCTAGAAGCGATAATTTTTGTATTTGTAAACCCTGCTTCATCTAGTAGTTTTCGTGCCTTTTTCGATAAATAAGCCATATCACCACTATCAAGACGTATGCCATAGAAATCAATACGATCCCCAAATTCTTTTGCAACACGAATTGCATTTGGAACACCAGATTTCAATGTGTCATATGTATCAACGAGAAAGACGCACTTTTTATGAGTTTCAGCGTATTTTTTAAACGCGACGTATTCATCGCGATATGCTTGAACGAAAGAGTGAGCGTGTGTGCCAGCTACAGGGATCCCAAAGCGTTTCCCAGCACGAACGTTGCTTGTAGAGGAGAAACCACCAATAAAGGCAGCACGCGTCCCCCAAAGGGCAGCATCGAACTCATGGGCACGTCTTGTGCCGAACTCTAAAAGCTCATCATTACTTGCAGCATGTTTCATACGTGCTGCTTTTGTTGCAATTAATGTTTGGTAATTCACAATATTTAAGAGGGCAGTCTCAATAATTTGTGCTTCACCAAGTGGTGCATCAACACGTAATAAAGGCTCGTTATTAAATACAACTTCACCTTCTTGCATACTACGAATCGTCCCAGTGAATTTCATATTTTGTAAATAATGAAGGAATTCTTCTTCAAATTGTAATTCTGCTAAATAAGCGATATCGCTTTCAGTAAAACTGAAATTTTCAATGTACTCTACAATTTTCTCAAGGCCAGCAAAAACAGCGTAACCGTTCTCAAATGGAAGCTTTCGAAAATATAAATCAAAAACAGAACGGCGATTATGAATACCATCTTTCCAATATGTATAAGCCATGTTGATTTGATATAGGTCTGTATGTAAGGCATAACTATCGTCTTTATAATGAGTCATCGCGAGAACACCTCCATAATTTGGTTATAGTATACCAATTTTTCACCATTGGTAGCAAAGAAGAGATATTGATGTGAAGTCAAGAGAGAAAAAAATGAAATTATGCATATTTTTTAGAAAATTTATATTTATCAATTTATATTTCTCCGAATTTTATGTATTATTAGAGTAATGGGGTAATGAGAATGGAGGAGGACAATGCAACAAACATTAGAAAAAATAGGCAAACAAGTCTTTTACAAACGGCTTCAGCAAAAAATGACACAAGAAGAATTATGTCAGGGCATTTGTTCTGTCTCATACTTAAGTAAGATCGAAAATGGAAAGATCGAAGCATCAGAAGAAATTCTACAATTGCTCTGCGCAAGATTAGAAATTGCTGTGACGGATTTGAGGGATGTAGAAGAAGATGTGAAGGGGAAGCTGGATGAATGGTTGAATGCACTAGTTCATTTGGACAAGCAACAAGTAGAACGTATATATGAAGAGTTGCAAGGTGAAATGAAGCATGTGTTGGATTTTGAAATTATAAATTATTATAAACTGCTGTATACACGTTATTTAATTATGAAAAGGGATTTTCCTGCTGTCGAAAAAGAGTTAGAGAGCTTAAAGAAGATGTACAAAAAGTATTCACCATTCCAAAAATTATTATATACGTATAGCAAAGGGTTATATTATTTTTTACAACATAGATATAAGAAGGCATTGGAGTATTTGACTCGAACAGAAGTAATGGCAAAGGAACAAGGTTATCATGAGAATGGAATATATTTCAATTTAGCTCTTGTTTATAATGAATTAGAAGTTGAACATATGACTTTACATTTTGCTAATGTAGCAATGGAAGGATTTAAGAATGAATATAAATTCCGTTATGTGATAAATTGCCAGTTACTTATTGCGTTGAGTTATATACAAAAAAAGCAATATAATGAAGCACTATCTATTTATAATAATATTTTGAGGGAAGCAAATTCTTTTGCTGATAAAGAAAGTATAACAGCTATTGCTTTAAATAATTTAGGCTTTTTGTACTATAACTTAAAAGATTATGCAAAAGCAAAAGATTATTATTTACAATGCCTAAAGTACAAAAAGGAAGAGGATTTAAATTATATTGATGCAGTGTATGAGATCGCTTTGCAGTGTATTGAATTAAAAGAATTTGAAGAAGCGAAAGATTGGATTAATAAAGGGATAGATGTTGCCAAGAGGGATGAAAAGTATAAAAGTATGCTATATATACTTTCAATGCTTAAGAATAAATACTTTGAAACGAAAGATGTTTATAAAAGATTTTTAGAAGTTGAGGCAATCCCATTTTTTAGAGGCGAAGAAAATAAAAAGGAATTAAAAATGGTGTATTTAGAACTAGCAGGATATCACGAGGAATTACTAGAATTTAAGGAAAGTAATAACTACTATAAATTAGCAATTAATTTATTAGAAGAAAAGGGAGGAAAATAATATGAAAAAAATAATTATTGGTGCTTTGGCTTTGGTAGCTGTATTAGTGGTATTGGAACCGCAATATGCTTGGACATCGGATATTTATGGTCAAGGAGAAAAAGTAGTAGAATTAATAAATTCTTAACAGAAACCCCTTTCCAACAGGAAAGGGGTTTTTCAATATTTGTTCCTCAAAATTCTACAAAACTTGAGAAATAAATTAATTGAATTTTTAGTATATTAATAGTGGAAACATAATGCTAATATGAAACTACTCTTTTTCAAAAAATTTTTTATTAGGGGGAAGGTTATATGAAAAAGAAGAGTTTAGCATTAGTGTTAGCGACAGGAATGGCAGTTACAACGTTTGGAGGGACAGGCTCTGCGTTTGCGGATTCTAAAAATGTGCTCTCTACTAAGAAGTACAATGAGACGGTGCAGTCACCTGAGTTTATTTCTGGTGATCTAACTGAAGCAACTGGCAAGAAAGCAGAATCTGTTGTGTTTGATTACTTAAACGCAGCAAAAGGTGATTACAAGCTAGGGGAAAAGAGTGCACAAGATTCTTTCAAAGTGAAACAAGTGAAGAAAGATGCTGTAACTGATTCAACAGTAGTACGTATGCAACAAGTTTACGAAGGAGTGCCTGTATGGGGTTCTACTCAAGTAGCTCACGTAAGTAAGGACGGTTCTTTAAAAGTATTGTCTGGAACAGTTGCACCTGATTTAGACAAAAAGGAAAAGTTGAAAAATAAAAATAAGATTGAAGGCGCAAAAGCAATTGAAATCGCGCAGCAAGATTTAGGGGTAACACCGAAATATGAAGTAGAACCAAAAGCGGACTTATATGTATATCAAAACGGTGAGGAAACAACATATGCATATGTTGTAAATCTAAACTTCTTAGATCCAAGCCCAGGAAACTACTACTATTTCATTGAGGCAGACAGCGGTAAAGTATTAAATAAGTTTAATACAATTGATCATGTGACGAATGATGATAAGTCACCAGTTAAGCAAGAGGCTCCTAAACAGGATGCGAAAGCTGTTGTAAAGCCTGTAACAGGAACGAATAAAGTAGGAACTGGTAAAGGTGTACTAGGAGATACGAAGTCGCTTAATACAACGTTATCTGGATCATCTTACTACTTACAAGATAATACACGCGGGGCAACGATTTTCACATATGATGCGAAAAACCGTTCAACATTACCAGGAACATTATGGGCAGATGCAGATAATGTTTTCAATGCAGCGTATGATGCAGCAGCGGTAGATGCTCATTACTATGCGGGTATCACGTATGATTACTATAAGAATACATTTAATCGTAATTCAATTAATGATGCAGGAGCGCCGTTAAAATCAACAGTTCATTACGGAAGTAATTATAACAATGCATTCTGGAACGGATCACAGATGGTATACGGAGATGGTGATGGTGTAACATTTACTTCATTATCTGGTGGAATTGATGTAATTGGTCACGAGTTAACGCATGCTGTTACGGAAAATAGTTCAAATCTAATTTATCAAAATGAATCAGGGGCTTTAAATGAAGCGATTTCTGATATCTTTGGTACTTTAGTAGAATTCTATGATAACCGTAACCCGGATTGGGAGATTGGTGAAGATATTTACACACCTGGTAAAGCAGGAGACGCGCTTCGCTCTATGAGTGATCCTACGAAGTATGGTGATCCAGACCATTATTCTAAGCGTTACACTGGTTCAAGTGATAACGGTGGCGTTCATACAAACAGCGGCATTATTAATAAACAAGCTTATTTATTAGCAAATGGCGGTACGCATTACGGTGTAACTGTAAATGGTATCGGCAAAGATAAATTAGGTGCGATTTACTACCGTGCAAATACACAGTATTTCACGCAATCTACTACATTTAGTCAAGCTCGTGCTGGTGCAGTACAAGCTGCAGCAGACTTATATGGTGCAAATTCTGCTGAAGTAGCAGCAGTTAAGCAATCATTTAGTGCTGTTGGTATTAACTAAGGACTTAACGGATAGCTATTAATAAAATACCTCAAAAATAAAGAAGGAGCCTATGCTCCTTCTTTATTTTTTTCTCCATTTTTTCCACAAATAAAACAATCCAATAACGCCTGCGATTGTTACAACCCACTTCGCTTCATTTGTTCCGTTCATGACTTGGTATGCCGAATATACTTCAATCAATAAGGCCGGTATTTTACCTATTGTACTGGCAATACTGAAGGAGAGTAATGACATTTTCCCTAGAGCTGCAAATAAAGTAACGATACTTGATGGGATGAAAGGTATCAATCGAAACGATAGAACGAGTAGAAAGGCCTCTCTACCTTCTACATAAAGAAGACGCTCTACCTTTGGGTACTTATTGACTTTATCGTGAGTGAACTTTTGAAGGCCCATGCGATAAATATAAAACGAGATAATAGCCCCTAAGGCCTCACCTGCGATCGAAATGATTGTGCCATTGGTTACACCGAAGAGCTGTATGTTAATGGCGGTTAAAAAGATGCTAGGAATAACACCTAAAAGACTAATGATGATGTTAATTAAGATACTAAGTGGAATTGCGATTGAATAGTATTCTGTTAAGAAATTTTGAATCGTTTCAGCCATTGTTTAAAATCCTTTATCTTTTTTTGCATTACACCACATTTCGTTTGTATAGGCAAGGGTAAATTTACATAATGTAGAAAAACGTTGATAAGAATGGTGTTTATACCTTATACAGGTATTATGTATATAAAAATAGGGGTATTTTAAATTATTTTTAAAAACACTATAAAAACCTTTGTATAAAAGAGTTTTATAGTTATGTTATTGGCGATTTTATCTGGGAAATAATTATAAAATATAGGGGGTATATATTATAAAAGGCGAAAAATAGAGGGTTGATGAAATTGCGCGGTAAATATGGAAAAACAGATGAAAAAAATGAAAAATGATAGATTTTTTCGTTGTGAAATTGACTTTTAGTGAAGTTGCGATAATAATCATGGAAGAGGTGATATGATGAAACGAATAAGTAGTCTTTTCTTCAGTAGTTTATTGGCATTAATGCTGATCTTAAGTGGATGTGCAGGAAAAGAACAAAAATCAGAGAAACAGACAGGGAATCAAGCTGCATCGGTAGAAAAAATTAGTGATAATATTTTAGATGAAATGGAAGGACCACCTAAAAATGGTCATACGATTGAAAGACATGTAGGCAAGTCAGAAGAGGATTTGAAGAATCGCTTGAAGACAGATAAAGTGTCAGCCGCAAGTACATACTATGATAAAGAAACAGCGACGAAAGCTGTAAAAGATAGCTTGAAGCAACATGACAAGGAAATTCAAGATTGGTTAAAAAATTCTAAAGAGGCTCGTCTCGTATTAAATACAACTCATTCATTCCCTGTTGGAAAAACGGTAATAAAGAAAAATATGAGTGTAAAAGACAAGTTAGTAAAAACTGTTACTGTTTTAGCAAGAGATAAGTCAGGGGAATTAGGGTTTAAGATTATTACTTCTTATCCATCTGATAAATAAGAAGGGGGAGTACATTATGTATACGACATTACAATACTTTCTTAAATCGTACTGTACGTTAAGTATTCATGAGGATGAAATAGTAAGCGTGATGGAAGAGTTTATTGAACAAGAAGACGAAGAAATTGTTTTGAAATTACGTGATGAATTAATAAATATGAAGAAAAAGAACGCGTGGGAAGAGGCGTGTGTATTAGCTGCGAAGCAAGGAAATCGTATGTGGTCTTTAGAAGAAACGAAAGACCATCTTGAAACTTTTTTACTATTACTGCAAAAGAAAAAGGCGTGATTTAATCACGCCTTTTTCTTTATACTATTCGGTTGATAGTATCTATTCCTTTGGGGCGCTTTTATATACACTTTTTGAAATTTGTCCATTTGATATTACTTCCCCGTTTTGTGTTACTTTTTTATACGTAACCGCTGTGATTTTATCACTAGTCCTACTAATTACTTGAGAAGAAACTTCAACATTTTTACCAGTATTTGTACCGAAAATGCGTGTAGTAATACTACCTCCATTTGAAAATGCTTGAATATAAATATGATTGCCTGTATTATTTTTAAATTTTAAATCTGGACCATAATCTGCTACTGCTGCATCTTGCCCAAGTGGTAAATAATTTACTGGCATAGAATGATTGCTTCGAGAAACAATTCCTAAATCAGCCCTTAAAGCGGCGCTGTATAAAGTACTACTGACTTGGCAAACTCCTCCGCCTGCACTTTGTATTACTTTACCTTGTGAATATACTGCTGCAGATTTGTAACCATGTGCAGCATCAGTTACGCCAACGCGGCCGTTAAAACTAAATGTTTCATCAGGTGCCACAATAACCCCACTTAAAGTATTAGCTGACTTATTTACGTTAAATGATTGATTTCCGTTACGGCCAGCCATTGGAGTAGAATATTCAGCAATGACTTCTTTAATACCCATTTTCTGTATATCTTCTGTAGAACGTTCTGGTTTTATGAATGTAACTGGTAATGTAACATCTGATTTACCAGTAGTAATAGCTTCGTTTGTTAAACTGTTTAGTTTTCCTTTATCAATTTTTTCTCCGTTTTGGCTTTGACTAACATTTACTGTTGAGCCTTCAATGCTTAATTCTGCATTAACAGGATTTTTTAATGTTTCATTATATTTATCTTTTATAAAGGTTTCATAAGCTGTTGCATTTAATTGTGGTGTTAATTTATAGTCACGTTTTAATTCACCGTTTTCAGCTTGCTTGCGCATTTTGTAACGATTCATTACGTTTCCTTCTTGTTCTTTGAAGATTTTGTCAATAATATCTTTCTCTTTATAATTTACCCCTAAATCTTTCCATGTGTAAGTTTGTTTATCGTTTTGGAATATGTAGGTAAGGGATTTTTGATCTAATTCAGTTACCCTTTGATTAATGATTGCTTGAATATCTTTCTTATTTTTTCCATCGAGAGAAATACCTTCAAATGTAGTATTTGGTAATGCAGTAGTATCTAATTGATTATTTAATTTGGATACATATTGATATCCCCCAACACCGCCTACACAAAGTAATATGCCCCCAGCAATTGCAGAACCAATCAGTATTTTACTTAGCTTCATTTATTTCCCCCCAGAAATTTATGTATAAATATATGTATTACATTTTTTGTATAAAAATGATGAAAATAACATTATGTACGTACTAGTATACTATTATTTTCACTGTGTGTGTAATGTTTTCATAAAAAATGTTACATTGCTGTAATAATTGTCACTTCTTGTCACAATGTGTATGAAAAATATGTTGAAAAATATAATAAAAAGGCTGTCTAGAATGATCTAGCAGCCTTTTTATTATAATTTTTTATGTTCATTTTTATTCGTAACACCGAGATGTTTTTGAAGGGTAGTTGAAATAGTATCGACGCTTTTTTCATTTGGCACGTAATAATAAATACCACCTATATATTTATCTGTACCTTCTACTTGCATTTTTTCCATCTTTAAATTTGAATCCATTGAATTTTTTGTAATTGTCATCATATCATCAAAAGTTAAATTGGTTTTTAAGTCTTTATCGACAGCGTCTAGTAGGCCACCGATTTTATTAATGGAATTAAGAGATAGTGCCTTTTCAGCAATGGCCTCTAATACAAGCTGTTGTCGTTGGCCACGCATATAATCACTATCGATGTGACGAGTTCTAGCTAGTGCCAGTGCCTCTTCTCCATTTAAATGTTGACGTCCTTTTTTTAGATGAATTGCATCTGCTTCATCTTTACTATTTTGCTCTGTGAATTCAACTGGAACGTCCACAGTAATGCCACCAAGAGAATCAACAATTTTAATAAAGGATTTAAAATTGAATTTTACATAATAATCAACTGGAACATCTAAAAAGTTCTCTACCGTATCAATTGTGCTGTCTACACCACCGAATACGTGCGCATGTGTGATTTTATCGTATTTATCACGTGATTTAATGTAGACGCGTGAGTCACGTGGAATGCTTACAAGTTTAACGGATTTATCGTTTTTATTAATTGTTGCAAGTAATAACGCATCTGTTCGAGTTGCTTTTCCATAATCTTTTTCCCTAATATCACTTTCATCAACACCCATAATTAGTACGGAAATGTTGTCGGTCATAGGTTTAACAGCTTTTTCACGTTTACTGGACTTTTCTCCTCGACCTAGTTCAGCATAAGCATTATTTAAGACGGACTTTGCTTTACTGTATATATGGAAGGAGTAGCCTCCTGCTCCAAGTGCTACAATTAGTAATGGAATAAGAAGGAACCAAAGTAGGCGTTTTTTCTTTGAGCGTCCTTTTTTGGCTCGCGTATTGTTGTTCGTGTCGGATTTCATCATTTTTTCTCCTTTAAAACTATCAAAGTGTATACATTTAGAAGTGTATTCAAACACATAAAAAATATTTTACGCTAAATAAAAGCGATTGTACATGTATAAAAAATAGATGTCTTGATTATTTATCCGGTATTAACGAGCAGTAAAACGCCCACCTCAAAGTCCAGTGAATACAATGAAGTTAGGTGGGAGATAACTGCCCGTAAATACCCGATTGGTGAAGGCTAATAATCAGAGTGGGGATAGCCCCACTCTGATTAAAGTTTCACTTTATAAGACACCTATTCGTTATTGTATACAAAAGATAGGGATAAGAAAATGATAAAATTTTACCTAATTACAACATAATGCTTACGATAATTGCAGATAAAATACTAACGAGAGTAGCTCCATATAGTAATTTAAGGCCAAACCTCGCAACAACGTTTCCTTGTTCTTCGTTTAGTCCTTTTACCGCACCTGAAATAATACCAATGGAAGAAAAATTGGCAAAAGATACAAGGAAAACAGAAATAATACCAACTGTACGGGGAGAAAGGCTATTAGAAATTTTACTAAGGTCCATCATTGCGACAAATTCATTCGTTACAAGCTTCGTTGCCATAATGCTACCAGCTGCTACAATTTCAGAGCTTGGTACACCGATAAGGAATGCGATAGGTGCAAATACGTAGCCAATTAATTGTTGGAACGTAATACCGAATATAATGAGGAACAAGTCATTAATACAACTAATTAATGCGACAAATCCGATGAGCATAGCGCCGACAACAATGGCTACACGAAAACCATCAAGAATATATTCTCCAAGCATTTCAAAAAAGCTTTGTTTTTCACCTTTGATTTCTAAAATATCTTCGTCATCTTTAACGTCGTAAGGGTTAATGATGAGTACGATAATAAAACCGCTAAATAAATTGAGAACGAGTGCAGTTACTACATACTTAGGTTCAATCATTGTCATATAGGCACCTACGATAGACATAGATACGGTTGACATAGCGGAGGCACAAAGTGTATAAAGACGGTGTTTTGGAATTTGAGCTAATTGCTTTTTCACTGTAATAAAAACTTCTGATTGGCCGACAATGGCAGAAGCGATAGCGTTGTAAGATTCTAATTTCCCAAGACCATTTATTTTACTAAGAAAGTACCCGATCCAACGAATGAAAAATGGTAGTATTTTGAAATGTTGTAATATACCAATTAAAACAGAAATAAAGACGATTGGTAATAATACAGTAAGGAAAAATGGCATTTCACCTTTATTTGCAAGACCACCAAATACGAAATTTATTCCATTAGCAGCATACTCGAGTAGCTTTGTAAACAAACTGGAAATGATTCTAATAAGTATGAGGCCGATTTCTGTATTTAATAGTAAATAGGTTAAAATTAACTGTATAATAAGCATGATAAAAATTGGTTTAAATTTAATATGCTTCTTATTATTGCTAGCAATATAAGCGAGCAAGAAAACAACAATTAATCCGACGAAAAAAGTAATGAATTTCATGGTAAGCCCCCTAAAAGAGATATTCTGCTATATATGTTTTTCATTTCAAGGGAGAATATGCATCTTTGGTAAAGAAAGGAATAGAGAGAGTATGAATATATGTAGAGTGCATCACGTTGCAATTATTTGTTCGAATTATGAGACGTCAAAGGATTTTTATAATAGAATATTAGGGTTTAAAGAAATGAATGAAGTATATAGAAAGGAACGAGATTCTTATAAATTAGATTTATGTGTAGGAGAAGAGTATCAAATCGAATTATTTTCATTTCCAAATCCGCCTGAGCGCAAAAGTTTTCCAGAAGCAACCGGTCTTAGACATTTAGCATTTGCTGTTACAAATATAGAAGAAGCTGTGAAGCATTTAAATCAATGTGGTGTTGAGACCGAACCGATCCGTATTGATGAAATAACGGGGAAGAAATTCGTCTTTTTCCAAGACCCTGATGGTTTACCTTTAGAATTGTATGAGGTTTGAAAATTGGTGGATTTTATATAGAGTTGCTTTCCAATAATTGAAGAAACTAAAGTGAAACTTCTTTTTAAAAGGAGGTGTAACTTTAGCTAAGAAAGCTAAAGAGCATATGTGGATATTTTAAAATTATTGATGGTAGTCATTCTTATTGGGTTAACAGCATTTTTTGTGGCTGTTGAATTTGCAATTATTAAGGTACGTAGCAGTCGTATTGATCAACTCGTTAGCGAAAAAAGACGAGGTGCACTGGCCGCTAAAAAGGTAACTACAAATTTAGATGAATATTTATCGGCCTGTCAGCTAGGTATTACAATTACTGCTTTAGGGCTCGGGTGGTTAGGGGAACCAACCATTAAACATTTACTCGAGCCGTTGTTTTTAAAATTACAATTCTCACCTGCAATTTCCAGTACAGTTTCATTTATTATTGCCTTTGCAGTAATTACATTTTTACATGTTGTCATTGGGGAACTTGCTCCAAAGACATTTGCTATACAAAAAGCAGAACAAGTTAGCTTATTGTTATCGAAGCCACTTATTTATTTTTACCGAGTTATGTATCCGTTTATTTGGGCTTTGAATGGTTCAGCGAGGGTTGTAACTGGTTTATTTGGATTACATCCAGCTTCTGAACATGAAGTAGCTCATTCAGAAGAAGAATTAAGGTTAATCTTATCTGAGAGCTATGAGAGCGGAGAGATTAACCAAAGGGAATTTAAATATGTAAATAATATTTTTGAATTTGATAATAGAGTAGCAAAAGAAATTATGGTACCTCGTACGGAAGTTGTAGGCTTATATGAGGACGAACCATTTGAAACACATATTAAAGTAATCGCGCAAGAAAAGTACACGAGATATCCTGTATTTGGTGAAGATAAAGATGAAATTATTGGGATGGTTAATGTAAAAGATTTATTTATTCGTTATATGGATGGTAGTCGGGACGAGGAGTGCTCGATTATGCCATATACAAGGCCAGTTATTGAAGTGCTAGAAAATATTCCAATTCATGATTTACTATTACAAATGCAAAGAAAACACATTCCATTAGCTGTATTGTATGATGAATATGGTGGTACAGCAGGGATTGTTACACTAGAAGATATTTTAGAAGAAATTGTTGGAGAAATTCGAGATGAATACGATGAAGATGAGAATCCACCTATAGAGCATGTAAGTGAAGGCTATAAAATCGTAGAGGGAAAAGTGCTTATTAGTGAAGTAAATGATTTGCTTGGCATACATTTAATTGCTGATGATGTAGATACAATTGGTGGCTGGATTATGGTACAAAAACAAATCGTTGCTGAAGGAGATATTATTGAGAAACACGGTTTTTATTTTAAAGTCCTTGAAAAGGATATGCATCAAATTAAACGAGTGGAAATAAGGAAAGTAGGAGAATGATTTTCTATAAACTTTAATAAAAAGGATATACAGAAAAATAAATGTTTGCGCTTTCAAAAAAGGTACTATATAGTGAAGGTGGATACTGAAAAATTCTTCTGAATGATACTCGTGTTTTTCGAAGGCGGATTTTTTGGATAAGGATTTAGAATGAAAAAGTATAGGTGATAAAAATGATAGCAACGAAGGATATACGTATAGAAAAAGATTTTTTAGGTGAAAAAGAAGTACCAAGTGCAGCTTATTATGGTGTACAAACATTACGTGCCGTAGAAAACTTCCCAATTACAGGATATCGCATTCATCCATCACTCATTACAGCAATGGCAATTGTGAAAAAAGCGGCGGCGCTTGCGAATATAGATACTGGTTACTTAGCTAAAGACATTGGACATGAAATTGCAGAAGCAGCGCAAGAAATTGTTGATGGAAAGTTTCATGATCAATTTATCGTAGACCCTATTCAAGGCGGAGCCGGAACTTCTATTAATATGAATACAAATGAAGTAATTGCGAATAGAGCGTTAGAACGTATGGGATATGAAAAAGGGGCGTATGCGAAAATTAGCCCAAACACTCATGTGAACATGGCCCAATCAACGAACGATGCGTTTCCGACAGGAATTCATATTGCAACTCTTATGATGTTAGAAAAGCTTCTTATTACAATGGAGGAACTTCATTCTGCTTTTCTTAAAAAAGCAAAAGAGTTTGATCACGTTATTAAAATGGGACGCACACATTTACAAGATGCAGTACCAATTCGCCTTGGACAAGAATTTGAAGCGTATAGCCGAGTGCTTGCGCGCGATATAAAAAGAATTAAACAGTCTCGTCAACATTTATATGAAGTGAATATGGGGGCGACAGCTGTTGGTACAGGATTAAATGCAAATCCTACGTATATTGAACAGGTGGTAAAACATTTAAGAACGTTTAGTGGGTTCCCACTTGTTGGTGCAGAGCATTTAGTTGATGCAACGCAAAATACAGATGCATACACAGAAGTATCTGCAGCACTTAAAGTATGTATGATGAACATGTCTAAAATTGCAAACGATCTTCGTATTATGGCATCTGGGCCACGTGTTGGGTTGGCTGAAATTCAATTGCCAGCACGTCAGCCAGGTTCATCGATTATGCCAGGTAAAGTAAATCCAGTTATGGCAGAAGTGATTAACCAAGTCGCATTCCAAGTAATTGGAAATGATCATACAATTTGCCTAGCATCAGAAGCGGGACAATTAGAGTTAAACGTAATGGAGCCTGTGCTTGTATTTAATTTAATTCAATCTATTAGTATTATGAATAATGGATTCCGTGTATTCCGTGAATATTGTATTGAAGGAATTACAGCAAATGAAGAATTGCTGAAGCAATATGTTGAGAAAAGTGTTGGAATTATTACAGCAGTTAATCCTCATATTGGTTATGAAGCAGCATCTCGTATTGCACGTGAAGCGATTGAAACAGGAAAATCTGTTAGGGAGTTATGTTTAGAGCATGGTGTACTGACAGAAGAGGAATTGGATATTATTTTAGATCCATTCGAAATGACTCACCCTGAAATTGCTGGAGCTTCTTTATTAAAAAATAAAGAAATGTAATGTGAAAAACACCGGTCCATTTGGATCGGTGTTTTATTTTTAAAAGATATTAAATACAGCGTTTAATTGAAGTAAGCTAATAACAGCTAAGAAGATTAAACTGTATTTCATTGCTGTTTTAAATAGAGCAGATTCTTTACCAACTAGTCCAACTGCGGCACAAGCAACTGCTACAGATTGTGGTGAAACCATTTTTGCCATTGTACCACCTACTACGTTTAAGGCAACGAGTGTAGAAGGGACGATGTTTAACTGGTCTGCTGTTACTGCTTGAAGTGGTGCGAATAAAGAACCACTTGAAACTACTGAACCTGTAATGAATACGCCAATCCATCCTAAGATTGGAGAAAGAATTGGGAATGCATTACCAGTAGAAGAGAATGCAAGTCCAAGTGTAGATGACATACCAGAGTAGTTCTCTACGTAAGCTAACGCGATAACGCTACAAATTGTATATACTGGAGCTTTTAATTCTTTCATTGTTTCAATCATTAATTCTTTAACCATTTTACCTTTTACGCGGTAAACGATAAGTGAAACGATAATTGCTAGTACAATCGCAGTAGTTGTAGAAGAGAATACATCAAATTTGAAAACAGCTGCGAAAGGTGTATCAGCTTTTGTAATTGGTGTAGTTTTCATAACAGCATTATGAAGACCAGGGAACTGAATGTTAAATACTAAGTTTGCTAACGCACCATCTGGAGCAAATAAAGCTTTAATCGGTTTTAAGTTAAAGATTGTTACAAATGCAGTTAAGAATACGAATGGAGACCAAGCATATAAAATTTGATTGAATGTATGTGATACTTTAGTTTCTTGTTTTTCTTCTTTAGTAGAAGATTTTGGTTGCCAAACACGTAAGAATAATGCAAGAGAGATCATACTTACAACGGCTGCGAAAATATTAGTAAGTTCTGCGCCTAAGAAGTAAGTTACAGCGAATTGAGTAATAGCGAAAGAAACACCACTTACAAGAATACCTTGCCAAGTTTCTTTAATACCTTTAATTCCATCGACCATTGAAACAAGTAAGAAAGGTAAGATAACACTAATGAAAGGTAAAATAAGAACAGTTTGACGACCAATAGTTAATGCGTCAAGTTGAGTTAATTGTGCTGGTACTGTAACTGGAATACCCATAGCACCCATAGCACCACCAGCAATATTAGCTACTAAACAAATACCTGCTGCTTTTAATGGATTAAAGCCCATACCCACAAGTAGTGCAGCTGTAATAGCAACTGGAACCCCTAGACCAGCTGCGCCTTCTAAGAAAGCACCGAAAGAATAAGCGATTAATAATACTTGTAAACGTTGATCATTTGTAATGCTTGAAATACTATCGCGAATAATATTGAATTGCTCTGTTTTAACAGTTAATTTGTAAAGGAAAATTGCAGCGATAACGATAGTACAAATTGGATAAAATCCAGATAAAACACCGAATCCGGCAGATGCTACAGCTACTGTTGCTGGCATTTTATAAACAAATATTGCAAGGATAATAGCGACAATCACACTATAAAGACCAGCCATGTAACTTTTCATTTTGAATCCCATTAAACAAATGATGAAACAAAAGATTGGAAGTGCTGCGATTAGTGCAGATAACCAAATATTGTTTAACGGGTCATAAATTTGTGTCCAAGTACTCATAATAATGACAACTCCTATCTATTATATGTGAAGAAATTCACATTATTTGTGAAACTATTCACAATCAACTTACATGCTTAGTATATTCTCCTTCAACACTATTGTCAACGTAAAAAAGTATAATTATTCCATAATAGTGTTAAAAGAAAAGCTTTGTTCATAAAGTAGACAAAAAACACACTCAAATGAATTTAAGTGTGCTGTATAAACTATGTGCATATTATTTTGCTTATTCAGATGGTATGTTCCTTATAGGCGTATATTAGATGAAGTCTTTTATATTAAGTATAAAGTTTGATATATGCAATTATCTGTCCTGTTTGATCTAGTGGGGGGAACGGTGAGTGGATTTAATAGGAAGTTTTGCACAACAATCCAACCGCTTGCAATACGAATAAAAAATAAGAAACAAATTTTTAATATCACATCATCTCTTTTTACTGAAAATTCCTTTTAGCGTAACAAAGAGGTTAATTATAGTTCAACTACATTACGATAGGTTATCAATTATAGACGGTATTTTACAATACCGTTACTGTGCATTTCAATGAGGTGAAAATATAACAAAAAGCCTGATAAAACAACGTTTGCAAGCAAAGTATTCGTAGGCCATTATTTTGCTTTTTCGTTATATCATATAGTATAATATTCAAAATCAGCAAGGATTTTTTCCTGAATTTTTGCTGATGAAGATGGAAAAATTTTTCGGCTTTATAGGTTGATAAAGTTATGTCGTAACAGGAAATATAAGAACAGATATATAAATAAATAAAAAGAACATAAAAACGCAAATAAAAACGAAAATGAGGGGAACTTTATGAGCCAAAATCAATTCGAATGTCGTATTTCAGAAGAAGATGTACAAATGTTAAGAGCGTTAGCTCACCCACTTCGTCTACGTCTAGTAATGGAACTTATGCAAAGAGGAACATGTAATGTAACACAGCTACAGGAAGTATTAGAAATTCCGCAATCAACTGTTTCACAACATTTAACGAAGTTAAAGCAAAATAAAGTAGTACGCTTTGAAAGACGAGGATTAGAAGTGTATTATCAAATCCATAATGATAAAGTAAGTGCAGTAGTAAAAACATTATTTTCTTAAAATTTGAATATTATGGAAAAAGACGTGTAGAATATACGTCTTTTTTTATTTGTCAGAAAGGTAGCGAGAGAGTAAATATTAGCATGTTAGGAAGAAATGACTATCAATCAACATGCTGCCTTACGGAATATATTCTAAAAGGAAAAGAAAAAATAGAAAGGAGTGTAGTAAGCAAAAGGAGGGATAGTAGTATGGATGTAAAACGTGTGAAGCAAATTTTATCTTCTTCAAGTAGAATTGACGTTACATATGAGGGCGTACCAGTATGGATTGAGAGCTGTGACGAGCAGAGCGGGGTTGCTCAAGTGTATGATGTATCTAATCCTGGAGAAAGCGTTCACGTGAACGTGACGGCTTTAGAGGAGAAGTAATAGAAAAGACGCTTCTAAAATTAGAAGCGTCTTTTTTGTTATTCCATCATATGTGCAATTTTCTTAGAGAACATAAGAAGTACTAATCCCAGTACGATTACGATAATACCGATGCTTGCGAATACTTCTAAATATCCTAAAGATTGAGTGAAAGCAGCTAATTGTCCTGCTAAGAAGTTTGCACATCCAGTACCAGCTAACCATACACCCATTAATAATGATGCTAATTTAACAGGAGCGATTGCACTAACCATAGATAATCCGATTGGTGATAAGAATAATTCACCGATTGTATGGAACATGTAAGTGAATACAATGAATAGTAAGTTTGCCTTCATTGTAATGTTACCTTCATCGCTACCAGTTTTTAGAACAGCTAAAGTTAAAACTAAGTACCCGATTCCTAGTAAAATCATACCGAAAGCCATTT
The DNA here is from genome assembly GCF_900176455.1 of Bacillus sp. JKS001846. Lineage (NCBI taxonomy): Bacteria > Bacillati > Bacillota > Bacilli > Caryophanales > Bacillaceae > Bacillus > Bacillus sp. JKS001846. The sequence goes on along the minus strand of NZ_FWYG01000001.1, from coordinate 5,076,817 downwards.
TTGTAGGGATTTTTAAATCACCATTTTTTGTTTTTGAAAGTTTAATCCATAAAGCTGAAACAGGTAATGCTAGTAAGATAATGAATAGTGGGTTTACAGATTGGAACCAAGGTGTTGGAATTGTAAATCCACCAATTGTACGATCTACGAACTTATCTGTGTAAAGTGTTAAAGAACTACCAGCTTGTTCAAAGCCTGCCCAGAAGAATACAACGAAACAAGTTAAAATTAAAATTGCAGCTGTACGTTTTTTCTCTTGTGATGTTAAAGGTTTTTTCTCAATTACTTTTGCAGTCTTTTCTTTAGACTTTTTACCTACAACAGTTGTACCAATTGTTCCTAAGTAACGAGGTGCTAAGAAATTAAAAGCAACCTGTCCAATGATCATACCGATACAAGCTGTTAGGAATCCATATTTGTAATCTGTGAAGTAACCGCAAATGAATGGAGCGATAAGAGCTCCTAAGTTAATTCCCATGTAGAAGATAGTGAAGGCACTATCACGACGAGAATCGTTGTCGCTATATAATTGACCTAGTAAAGTCGAAATATTTGGTTTGAAGAATCCATTACCAATAACTAATAAGCCTAATCCTAAAAATAGTCCAGTTTTCGTATTCATTGAAAATAGTACGAAGTTACCAATCGCCATAATGATACCGCCAATAGTAATGGCATGTCGTTTCGTAATGAAATGGTCAGTTAACCAACCGCCGAGAATCGGTGTGAAGTATACTAACATTGTGAAAATACCGTAAATTTGAACGGCAACTGCTTTATCAAATCCTAAACCGCCACTTACTAAGCTCGTTGTTAAATAAAGAACTAATAAGCCACGCATTCCGTAATAACTAAATCTTTCCCATGCTTCTGTAAAGAACAACAAGTATAACCCTGGTGGATGTTTTTTTGGTGATTGTTGCTCTCCAGCTTTGTCTAATTTTAAAGCTGCATCCATTTTTGTTTCCCCCTAATCCTGTATAACGGATATTTATGTAATCATTTTAATTTACAAAATATTTAGAAGTCAATAGAATTATATGGAAATAGAAAGAAAATTTCTAAAAAAGTTCTATTTTTCTTCGACCGTTACTGTATTTTGCCCTGAAAACGAGATGATAAGCGTTTTCAAATGTAATAATTGAATTCTAAAAGAAAATAAAATAGTGATTAATCAGAAAATTTAGATTAAAACATTTATTCTGATATAAAGAAAATATATTCTATTTACTTTCTCAATATAACATATTGGGAATAAAAATACAAAACGAAATAATGTGACATTTAAGTGAATTGAAAAATAACCAGCTCCACAGAAGGGAGCTGGTTAAGGAAATATTATTTAACAAAGCGTTTTTCGATGTCATCTAATAGTAGGTTAGCGGCCATTACGCCACCAGCTGTATTCCAAATAACGTCATCAACTTTGTATGCTTTACCATTTTTTACTGCATTTAAATTTTTAAATAGAGGATCGTTTATATACTCTTTTTCTAGTTCAGATCCTTTTTTCTCATTTCCTTTATCGAATGTGAAATAGAATAATACGTCACCATCCATAGCAGAAATACGCTCTTTAGATACGTTACGCTCTGCAAAATCATCTTTATTTTGCTCTCCAGGACGTTTAAATCCAAGTTCTTTTAAAATAACACCAGAGAATGTATCGCCATGATAAATACGAACATCACCAGGCATGAAACGAACCATAGAGATTTCTTGGTTTACTTTATCACCAAGTTTGCCTTTTAAATCTTTTATACGTGATTCGTAATCAGCTACAACTTTTTGACCTTCTTTTTCTTTATTTAATGCTTTTGCATAAAATTTGAAGTTATCTTTCCATTCACCACGTAATGTTTCTGAGAACACAGTAGGTGCAATTGCTTTTAGTTGTTCGTACACTTTTTCGTGGCGCATTTTGTTACCGATAATTAAGTCTGGTTTTAAAGAAGCAATTGTTTCAACGTTAACTTGTCCTTCATCACCAACAACTTTTACATCTTTCATTTTATCCTTAATATGTGGATACCATGGGTCACCAGTCCAAGACTTTACAGCACCAACTGGTTTCACACCTAATTCAAGTAAAGCTTCAGTTCCTTCATTTGTTAAGATAACTACACGTTTTGGATTAGCAGGAACTTCTGTTTTACCCATTGCATGTTCAACCGTAATCATTTCTTTTTTTGTATCTTCTTTTGTATCTTCTTTCGTATTTGATTTTCCACAAGCACTTAAAAGTAGTGAAAAGGCTAATAAAAATACAAATACTGTAAACGAATTTTTTCGCATGAAATTCATTATGTACCCCCTACATAGTGAGAATTTTTTTCAATAGCAAGCATGATGTTAAGTCTTTATCTTTTTATTGTCAATACATATGGATGAAAATAATTCTCATTTCCGTTGACAATGAGAATTAAGTTGAAATACACTAACAACGTATCATTATACATTGAAGGGGAAACGCTGCATGTTATTAAAAACAAATCGAGCAAAATGGATTGGATTATTTGTTGGAATCATTGCAGTCGTTATTTGTATTTGGGGAAGTATTATTTTTGGATATACAAATACGAGTTGGAAACTAGCATTGGATGCTTTTTTCCATTTTAACGGTTCCAATGAACATATTATTATTCAAAATGTACGTCTGCCTAGGGCGTTAATTGCAGCTAGTGTTGGTGCTAGTTTAGCCATTGCTGGTTGTCTTATGCAAACTTTAACTAAGAATCCACTTGCTTCTCCAGATTTTATTGGATTAAATTCAGGTGCTGCGTTCTTCATAGTTGTAGCAATTGTAATCTTTTCAGTAACATCATTATCAGCTTTCACATGGATTGCCTTTTTAGGAGCGGCGGTTGCAGCTGTACTTGTATTTGCTTCTAGTTCTTTAGGAAAAGAAGGAACTACTCCTCTTAAGTTAACGTTAGCAGGGGTCGCAATTAGTGCGTTATTTTCATCATTAACACAAGGATTACTTGTGTTAAATGAAAAAGCACTTGAAGAGGTATTATTTTGGCTTGCTGGATCTGTGCAAGGGAGAAAGTTAGAAATTTTACAATCTGTATTCCCATATTTATTAATAGGATGGATTGCATCTCTTATGATGGCAGGGAAAGTAAATACATTAATGATGGGGGAAGACGTTGCAAAAGGGCTTGGACAACGAACGATTTTAATGAAATCATTCGTACTACTTATTATTGTCCTGTTGTCTGGTGGTTCAGTTGCGGTCGCAGGTCCAATTGGATTTATTGGTATTGTTACCCCGCATTTTGCCAGATTTCTAGTTGGAGTAGATCATAGGTGGAGAGTACCGTATAGCGGTTTATTAGGTGCAATACTATTAATCTTAGCTGATATAGCAGCAAGATATGTCATTATGCCACAAGAAGTACCAGTAGGAGTTATGACAGCATTTATTGGAGCTCCATTCTTTATTTATATTGCACGTAAGAGAGGGCTTAGCAAATGAAGAAGTATATTCCGTTTCGTATAGGGAAAGGCGGGCCCTCGTTTTTAATGTATAAACGAGCTTGTCTCGTCTTGTTGAGTTTACTAGTTGTTTTAATAGGATTATTTTTTGCAAGTGCAGGTATGGGAGACATGAAAATTGCTCCTTATGATGTATGGCAAGCGATCACTGGAAATGGCGATGCGATGTCTAACATGGTTGTAAATAAGTTTCGTATGCCGCGTATTTTAATTGCCATCCTCGTAGGAATTGCGCTTGCTGTAGCAGGATGTATTTTACAAGGTCTCGTTCGAAATCCACTTGCTTCTCCGGATATCATCGGGATTACGGGCGGGGCAAGTGTTGCAGTTGTATTGTTTTTAGCTATATTTAGTGATAAAAATAATGCGCTAACTGTAAGCATTCATTATATGCCGTTAGCAGCCTTTGTTGGGGCAACGATTGTGGCGCTTTTTGTATATTTATTTGCATGGAGAAATGACGGGTTATCGCCGATTAGTCTTGTTTTAATTGGTGTGGGGTTTTGGGCATTAACGAAAGCGGCAACGACTTTGTTTATGTTGTTAGCACCAATTTATCAAGCGAGTCAAGCGAATGTATGGATTACAGGTACTGTTTATGGTTCTTCATGGCAAAACGTTATGGTGCTTGCACCGTGGGTTCTCATTTTAACGGTAATATCATTTATAGCTGCTAGACATTTAAATGCGCAAGAGCTAGGGGATGATATTGCGGTAGGACTTGGTGTTCCTTTAACGAAGTCACGCGTATTCATGTTATTACTTAGTACGGCTTTAATTGGGGGAGCAGTTGCCTTCGCCGGAGGAATTGGATTTGTCGGTTTAATGGCACCTCATATTTCACGAAGGCTAGTTGGTTCTTTATACGGTGCATTACTCCCAGTTGCAGCTATTGTTGGTGCAATTCTAGTACTTGCTGCAGATTTAATTGGGCGTACAGTTTTCACACCACTTGAAATTCCAGCAGGGGTATTTACATCAGCAATTGGTGCACCTTATTTTATTTATTTACTTTATAAAAGTCGGAATTCATAAAGGGAGATGAATATGCAAAAAGCATTGGAGACGAAACGTTTGACGTTGTCTTATGGTGAAACAATTATTATTGATGAGTTGAATTTAGAAATTCCAAAAGGTGAAATTACAATCTTTATCGGTTCCAACGGTTGCGGGAAATCAACTTTATTACGTTCACTAGCTAGATTATTAAAGCCAACAACTGGTGACATTTTGTTAGATAATCAAGCTATTCAAAGTATGCAAACTAAGCAAATTGCTCGTCAAATGGCAATTTTACCGCAAGGACCGCAAGCACCTGAAGGGCTTACAGTATTGCAACTTGTAAAACAAGGACGCTATCCATATCAAACATGGCTGAAACAGTGGTCAGAAAAAGATGAGGAAATGGTACAGAAGGCACTTGCAGCAACAGGTATGACAGAATTTGCTGAGCGTGATGTGCATGCTCTTTCAGGTGGACAACGACAACGTGCTTGGATTGCAATGACGCTTGCACAAGATACAGATATTATTTTACTGGATGAGCCTACTACATATTTAGATATGACTCACCAAATTGAGGTGCTAGATTTATTATTCGAATTAAATGAAACAGAACAAAGAACAATTGTCATGGTATTACACGATTTAAATTTAGCATGTCGCTATGCAGATAACATTGTAGCCATTCAGGATAAACAAATATATGCACAAGGTAAACCTGAAGAAGTGGTAGATGAGAAACTAGTACGTGATGTATTCCGAATGGAGTGTCAAATTAGTACGGATCCGTTGTTTGGAACACCGCTTTGTATACCTCACGGAAGAGGAAGACGTGTAGTTAAAGAAGTTGCTCAGGTAATGAGATAAAAAAACGATGAGTGATTCATCGTTTTTTTTATTTGGTACAAGAAAATAAGAGGAAGAGAGGAATACGTAAGCGACGTTTATACTCTTCTTCATTTTGAAAATAGGTTGGATTTGGTGTAGCTTCTTTTAATGATGTAATGGTAAATCCAGCTTGCTGTAATAATGTGAAATAATCTTCCGTTGTACGATGATATTTAATAACTTCTTGGTCAATCCATGGTTCAACCCGTTTGCCTAGTTTAAAGTAATCATCGACGAGCCAACTCATTCTTTTACCACTTGTTTGTAAGCTTTCAAACGAAGAAGTAATAACAGGATGTTGAACGCTAAAGGTAAAGGTGCCATTTGTTTTTAAAGTTTGAAACACATTTTGAAAAATGGCATCAAGATGTTCAATATAATGTAAGGCGAGTCTAGATGTTACTAAATCAAAAGTGGAAGAGGGATAGGTATAATCTTTGAGGTTTAAAAAATGAACAGTTCCATTTTTATTTTCTAGTTGTTTTTTAGCTTTTTCATACATAAGTTCGGAGCCTTCAATGCCGGTGTAAGAGTAGCATCCCTTTTCTAATAATTCCGCGCCAAACTTAGCATCACCACAGCCTAAATCGAGAATTTGTTTTCCTCGTACATGACCAATGAGCTGAAAGAATATTGGTTTTTCAATGGATTCATTTGGGCTATTTTCTCGGTATCTTCGTTTCATATATTGTTCGAAAAATGCTGTGTTATTGTATACATCAGATTCTGTAAATGCCATGTTTGAAACCTCCTGAAATATTTTTTTAATTCTATCAAATATGAAAAGTAAATAATAGATTTATTGTAATGAATCATATATAATCTAAAATTGTAAGCGGTTACTTTAAACTATTTTTCTATAATAAATTCTGAAAACGTGTTAAGCTAGTAGAGGGATTATTAGAACTATTAAGACAATAATCCGCTTACATGAACGATGGGAGGCTTCACGATGTCTAGTAAAACACTTGCGAAATTTTTAGAAGAAAATTTAGAGGATTTAAAATCAAAGGGGCTTTATAACGTAATTGATCCACTTGAGAGTTCAAATGGACCGATCATTACAATTGGCGGAAAAGAATATATTAACTTATCTTCAAACAACTATCTTGGATTAGCAACAGATAGCCGTTTGCAAGAAGCAGCAATTGGTGCTATTCATAAGTACGGTGTTGGAGCAGGGGCTGTTCGTACAATTAACGGTACTTTAGATTTGCATATTAAGTTAGAAGAAACAATTGCAAAGTTTAAACATACAGAAGCAGCAATTGCTTATCAATCAGGATTTAACTGTAATATGGCAGCGATTTCAGCTGTTATGGATAAAAATGATGCAATTCTTTCAGACGAATTAAACCATGCTTCTATTATTGATGGTAGTCGTCTATCAAAAGCAAAAATTATTGTTTATAAACATTCGGATATGGAAGATTTACGCCAAAAAGCAATTGCGGCGAAAGAATCAGGTCTTTACAATAAATTAATGGTAATTACAGACGGTGTCTTTTCAATGGATGGAGATGTTGCAAAACTACCAGAAATTGTTGAGATTGCAGAAGAGTTAGATTTAATGACATACGTAGATGATGCACACGGTTCAGGTGTACTTGGAAAAGGTGCAGGAACTGTAAAGCACTTCGGTCTTTCTGATAAAGTTGATTTCCAAATTGGTACATTATCAAAAGCAATTGGGGTAATTGGTGGATATGTAGCAGGGAAACAAAACTTAATTGACTGGTTAAAAGTTCGTTCACGTCCATTCTTATTCTCTACAGCATTAACACCAGCTGATGCAGCAGCTTGCATGAGATCAATTGAAATCTTAATGGAAAGCACAGAGTTACACGATCGCTTATGGGAAAATGGCCGCTACTTGAAACAAGGATTAAAAGAACTTGGCTTTAACATTGGAGAAAGTGAAACGCCAATTACACCTTGTATCATTGGGGACGAAGTATTAACACAAGAATTTAGTAAACGTCTAAATGAAGAAGGGGTATACGCAAAATCTATCGTGTTCCCAACTGTAGCAAAAGGAACAGGGCGCGTTCGTAATATGCCTACAGCAGCTCATACGAAAGAAATGTTAGATGAAGCAATTCTTAAGTATGAAAAAGTAGGAAAAGAAATGGGCATCATTTAAGTAACGACATCTTTTGAATAGCTTGCAAATGAGGAGTGGGGAAAATGAAAAAAATTCTAGTAACCGGTTCTTTAGGGCAAATTGGTTCTGAACTAGTAATGAAACTTCGTGATGTATACGGCGCATCAAATGTTATTGCAACAGATATTCGTGAAACAGATAGTGAAGTAGTAACGTCTGGTCCATTTGAAACGTTAGATGTAACAGATGGACAAAAACTACATGATATCGCAAAGCGTAATGAAGTAGATACAATTATTCATTTAGCAGCTTTACTTTCAGCAACAGCAGAAAAAAATCCGTTATTCGCATGGAACTTAAATATGGGTGGACTTGTAAATGCATTAGAAGCAGCTCGTGAATTAAACTGTAAATTCTTCACGCCAAGTTCTATCGGTGCATTCGGTCCATCGACGCCAAAAGATAATACACCGCAAGATACAATTCAGCGTCCTACTACGATGTATGGGGTAAACAAAGTGGCAGGAGAATTACTGTGTGATTATTATCATCAAAAATTTGGCGTAGATACGCGCGGTGTCCGTTTCCCAGGTTTAATTTCTTACGTAGCTCCTCCAGGAGGCGGAACGACTGATTATGCAGTTGAAATTTATTATGAGGCGATTAAAAAAGGTGCATACACCTCATACATTGCTGAAGGAACGTACATGGACATGATGTATATGCCTGATGCTTTACAAGCGATCATTTCTTTAATGGAAGCTGATCCAAGTAAGCTAGTGCATAGAAATGCATTTAACATTACAGCAATGAGCTTCGAGCCAGAGCAAATTGCAGCGTCAATTCGTAAACACATTCCGACGTTTACAATGGATTATGCAGTAGATTCAGCTCGTCAAACAATCGCTGATAGCTGGCCAAACTCTATTGACGCAACTGCAGCAATGAAAGAGTGGGGCTTTAAAGCAGAATACGATTTAGACAAAATGACAACTGACATGCTGGCTAAGTTAAAAAAAAAGCTCACAGCTGAGTTAGTGATGAATTAATAGGAAGAGTCGATTCTTAGGAATCGGCTCTTCATTATTTTTGGGAGGAGAGAAGTCTTATGCAAAGAGTTGATGTCGTATACGCACTAATACATGACGAAGAAACAGATAAAATATTAATGGTACATAATGTAGAACAAAACGTTTGGTCATTGCCAGGTGGGGCTGTGGAAAAAGGTGAAATATTAGAGGAAGCACTAATAAGAGAAGTGAAAGAAGAGACAGGTTTAACCGCCTTGGCTGGGGGGCTTGTTGCGATCAATGAAAAATTCTTTGAAGAATCAGGGAATCATGCACTATTTTTTACATTCCGAGCGAATGTAGTAGAAGGGGAACTTATTGCGGAAGATGAAGGTGAAATTTCTGCAATAGAGTGGGTAGATCGAACAATTGCGAATGAGCGTTTCCCATACTATGACGGAGGATTTGAATCTTTATTAGAAGTAGCCATTCCATACAAGTTTCAACCAGAAACAAAGTAATTGAACGAAAAAACAGGAGCCACAAGGCTCCTATTTTCTATTCAATCGTCTTCAGTAATAGTTTTTTCAGCAATGGTTTAATCTTCAATCGTAAATCTTCAGCATGATTTGCAACTAAGAAGTGATGGTTATAAATGTTTTTCATCAATTGATAAGTTGCTTCTTTCGCTTCGCCTTCTTCGATGAAGATACCGATTACTTCCATACCACTTTTACGCGCGAGTTTAACAGCTTCATGCGTATCTAAAATTCCGTCTTGTTGATAGTCTAGCGCAGAAGGCTCACCGTCTGTGAAGACTAGTAAGAATTTATGTTTCTCAGGTCTTTTGGCAAGTTTTTCAGAAACGATACGAATAATATATCCGTCGCGGTTATCTTCTTCTTCACGAAGTTGCATAATTTCTGGACCAACGTTTGGCAACGTTGAGTTTTTATAATTTACAACTTCATGGATAACGTTCGGCTTATCTTCAGGTTTAGCGCTAGAGGCATCTTCCCAAAATCCGCTAATAGCGTGCGGGATTTTTAAAGACTTTAAAGCTTCATGGAATAGTACAACACTCTTCTTCGTTTCTTCCATTTTGTTATACATAGAACCAGAACAGTCAACTAATAGTTGGAATGCAACATCGAGTTCTTGTGACTCTTGTCCTTTTTTATAAAACATACGCGGTTGTTTTTCGGTATAAATACGAAGGAATTTCTTACGAAGTCTTCCGTAATATTTATCACTATTCGCATTCGTTTTATTTTCAATTGTTTTTTCTATAATTTTCTTTAATTCTTTTACATCTTTATTGACGACTGATTTGATAGCTTGGTAATCTTTTTTCTCATCTGAGTTTGGTTTGCGAGCTTCTTTAAATGTATGAGAAGCACCTACATTATACTTACCGTATGCACCGTCGTGCTGGCTAGAAGCGTGTGAAGCCCTTGCTTCTTCTGTATCAGCGCCATCAAAGTTGGATTGTGTACTTTTTTGTGAAGTACCTTGTACAGAACCAAGTGCTTGGTCGCCATCTTCTGATTCACGGGCAGTATCACCCATCATATTAGTTTTTGTTCCGCTTTCTAATTCAAAGCGTAAAAAGTTCTCGTTTTCGTTATTTTTATTTTCACGATGCCATGTGGAGAAACTTTCATCCATTTTGTTTTTATTTTCATCGTCATCTATAAGCTGCGTATCATCATTTGCTAAATCTTCGACGCGACAGTTCTTTTCGTCTGCAAGGACAGATAAGTAAAGTGGAGCATGTCCGAAATAGTTGTTAAGCATATCGCTTTCAAGAAGCGCCTCTAAGCGATAGCGAATTTTCTCAACGATATACATAATATCTTCTGTATTACGTGCTTGGAATGTTTCATGTAAAATCGCTTCAATTTGCTCAAAATATTCATTATTAAACATTTCGTATTTATCGCTAGTTAATGAAAGATAGCATAGGCAAAATAGACGATCACCGTGATAATTACGAACACGGTTTATTTCATTTTGAGAGCCGAAATAATTGCGGTACATTTCTTTTCGACGTTTAAAAACATGCTTCGTGCCAGGACGTAAGTTCTTTACGATTTCCTCAACGCGTAAATCTTCTAATAGAACAAATAATTGTGTTAAAAACTTTTTTAGGGGCGATTCTTGCAATTCAATCGCATAAGAACGAATTAAAGTCATGTCCGAGTAATGTTTATTACCAAGTGCTTTTAAGAACACTTCGCTTTTTAATCCGATTACTGTATCTTCTTCTTTTCGATCATCCCAAAAGTGACTAATGACAACTTTCTTTTCAATTTCGTCGTAGTATGCTTTATAGCCATATTCAAGATAGGCATCGTCTTCTTTTAGAAGGGCATACATTAAGTTTTCCATTTGTAGAAACAGCGACGCATCAATTTTTTTGTCACTAAAAATTTGTCTCATAAATTATCCCTCAAAGAAATAACTTTCTGCTAATTCACGGACAGTCATTTGTTCTGTTTCATCATTAAGTTTTGCAATTATGCTTCGTTCAATCGCTCGCATAACAGGAATATATACACCTAAATCACATGCGTCGATAATACCACGAATACTTGCTGCTTCTTCACTTACACGTCCATCGCGAGCTAAAGGCATAAGGTCGCTTGCAAATGCAACAAACTTTTCAATTGTTGCAACATCATTTAATTTTGATTCTGCTAATAATAGTTCTTTTAATGTATCACCTTGAATGTAAGGAACTTCAATAATAACGAAACGGTTTTTTAACGCTTCATTTAGTTCACTTGTTCCAACGTAACCTTCGTTAATCGCAGCAATTACACGGTATTCGTCATCACCGTATACAACCTCTTGTGTAAATGGGTTTGTAATCATTTTACGGTAATCTAATGCGCCGTGAAGAAGTGGTAACGTTTCAGGTTTTGCCATATTGATTTCGTCAATATATAGGAAGTGACCGTTCTTCATTGCTTTCATAAGAGGACCGTTAACGAATGAAACTTCAGATGCACCATCTTTCGTTTGTAGTGTGTTGTATCCTAAAATACCCTCTACATCTAAGTCGACAGAGCAGTTAATGCTATGCATTGGTTTTTGGAATAAAGAAGAAAGAGTTTCCGCTAGTACTGTTTTACCACTACCAGTCGGTCCTTTTAATAGAATGTTCTTGCCAAGAAGAAGTGCTGTAATCGCATCTTCAATAATGCTATTATCAGACGCTTTATATATTTTCGTTCCGATTAAATGTGCATTTTCACCAGCTTCTTGTTTATTCTTTTCATGAATCGTAGAAAGCTGTTGTTTTAAATCAGCATGTATATGAAATTGTTCTAACATGTATTTCCCACCTAACATTATTTTCATAAAGTAATACATCTTATGATAACTTGTTTTAATATGGTATGCAAAGAAAAGGAAGGAGGATAAAGGGAAAAGAAAAAGCAATCAAGATGAAGTTGATTGCCTACAGTAAAGGAGAAATGAGCCTCATGAAAGACTCCAATATGCGTTTTTTTATACTTCTTTTTTGGAAAGAGTTCCATTTAATTTCAGTTGAATGTTTAAAATCTTCTTCAAAATCACGTTTAATGTCGTGAACTGTTTTTGATTCATAAAGCACGCTAATAATTTCGTAATTCAATTCAAAGCTACGTACATCCATGTTCGCTGTTCCAATAGTTGCAATTGTATCATCAACGAGTACAATTTTTGCATGCATAAAACCATCTTTATAACTGTAAATAGAAGCACCAGCTTTTAAAAGCGGAGTGAAATAGGATTGAGATGCTTGATCACTAATGATGCTATCACTTTTACCTGGATATAAAATCCGTACATCTATTCCGGCAATTGCACTTAAGCGTAATAATGTTAAAGTTTCTTGATCTGGAATAAAGTAGGGTGTAGCGATCCAAATGGATTTTTTTGCAGAGCCCATAACAGCTAATAATGTATTACGAATACTTTTATCATCGGAGCTTGGTCCGCTTGCTACGATTTGAACAGCACCTTCTGCATTTGAAATCTCTTTACCTGGGAAGTATTGTCTATTCATGAATTGATCCCAGGAATAAGTATTTAAACCACTAGAGGCATAGAGCCAGTCTTCTAGAAAGATTGCTTGTAATTTATATAATGCTTTTCCTTCTATTTTTAAATGACTATCACGCCAAACAGGAAATTTCTTGGAACGGCCAAGATATTCATCACCGACATTGAGTCCTCCGGTAAAACCAATTTTTCCATCTACAATAACAATTTTTCGATGGTTACGATAATTGACAGTTTCAAGTAACCAAGCTGAAAAAATAGGGTCAAATTCTACAATTTCAATCCCAGCTTCTTTCATAGGTTGCAAAAATCGTCGTCGTAACGTATTACTTCCAAGGCCATCATAAAGGAAGCGTACAATAACACCATCTTTTGCTTTTTGTATTAAAGCATCTCGAACTTTTGTACCAATTTCATCAGATTTATAAATGTAGTATTGAATATGTATATGATGCTTTGCCTGCTCTATAGCTCGCAAAATTTCTGAAAATGTTTGATCTCCGTTTGTTAAAAGTTTTGTAGTTGTTTTATCTGCGGCAGGACCACCTCCAAATTTTTGTATGACTTCTGTTAAATGTATGGAACGTTCATTTAGTGGGACTGTGAGTAATAACTCTAGTCTTCTTCCTTCTAATATTTCACGGAATAATTTTCTTTGTTCTTCTGAACGATGGAGATGTTTTTTTCTTCTCCAGCGGCTGCGTCCGAAAATAGCGTATAAAAGCACACCTATAATAGGAAGAAGTGCTAATACTAAAAACCATGCTAACGTACTTTGTGGAGATCTATTTTCTATAAAAATAACGAATGAAATTCCGACAATTGTGATGGACCATAGAGCACCGACAAATGTATATAACGAAATATACGATGTATTTAATAGGAACAGAACGATAGATACAATTGTAAATATTAATAGTAATTGAACGATAGGCTTCTTCATTTCTATATAATTCCCCTAATCTTTTTTCAATATAGACTTCTTAAATAGAAGATGTAATATGACATCTTTATTATAAGGTGTTTTGCTTTTTTTACAAAATATAGACATTTCACCTATACTTTCCGCATTTGTCCTACATACAGTGTACTATCCCATTTTTTATCCCACTCTTAACGCATATGAAAATGAAAAAATCGAAAAGGAGCGGAGAAACATGAATTATATAGAAAATAATGGATTGTACTATCGAAATCATCATCATGGAGGACACAATCATGGTGGACATCATCACCATGGAGGACACAATCACTATGATCACCATCATCATCACGGAGGCGGATGGGGCTGGGGTGGTGGTAGTTCATGGGGAGGCGGATTTTTCCCTGGAAGCTTTGCAGGAGGAGTGTTAGGCGGACTGACAGCTGGTGCATTAACAGGTGCAACAAGTGGAGGATATTATCCGGCTCCATATCCAGTAGCTTATCCATCACCATACCCTGTAACGTATCCAATGCCATACCCAGGTTATCAGCAAATACCATATTCGTATTAAACTAAAAAAGAGGCTATCCTCTTTTTTAGTTTAATACAGTATTTATTTATAAAATAATTCCAAAGTTAAGGTGGAAATATGTTAATATTTTGTTATTGTAATTCAAAAACATGCACATTAATGTAGATTTTCATATTATTATTTGTGAATAGTTATGTAGTATGATCTAATTTCTATTTCGTTATTAAAAACAAAGAGATCAGATATGAGTGGTATTAGTTGGAAACAAGGCTTGCATAGAGCTACTTAAAAGGATTGCGGTATAATAAGGCGCGAAGTAATTAGAGATATGGGAAGCTACCAGTTATAATTGAAACGGTATAATATTGCTTTTTATTACAAATAATATTATGTTATTTTAATCGGTTTATTTAAAAAGATAATTTATGTAAAGGGCTAGTATTAGAAAATGAAATATCTCTATTTCTATGAAGAGAAACAGGTTGTGTTTTAGTCAGATAGAAGCAAGGAGAGATGCGCATGCTAGAACAGAGAGGTCATGCATTATATGACTCTTCGTTGCGAGATTTAAAGTTAGCATTAGATGAGTCTTCAATTGTTGCAATTACAGATCGAAAAGGTCTTATTACATATGTAAATGATAAATTTTGTGAAATCTCTAAATACAAAAGAGAAGAATTAATTGGAAAAGATCACCGTATTTTAAATTCAGGTCATCATCCGAAAACCTTTTTTCAAAACTTATGGAAACGTATTTTGAATGGGAAAGTATGGACAGGTGAGATTCGGAATCGAGCAAAAGATGGTACATATTATTGGGTCAAAACAACAATTGTTCCATTTTTAAATGAAAAAGGAGAGCCTTACCAGTTTATCGCAATACGAAATGATATTAGTAGTAGAAAAGAAGCGGAACAGAGGTTGCGGCTAAGTGAAAGTCGTTATAGGGAACTTGCCTATCATGATGCTTTAACGAGTTTGCCGAACCGTTTGCAATTAATAACGACCGTTAATAAATTGATTGCAGATAAAAAAGAATTTGGTATGATTTACTTTGATTTGGACCGTTTTAAATTAGTAAATGATACGTTAGGTCATATGATAGGGGACTTACTTTTAAGCGAAGTCGCTTCAAGGTTGCATTATGTACTAGGAGAGAAAGATGTTCTGGCTAGGCTAGGTGGCGACGAATTTGTGCTGTTAACAAAAAATCATAGACAAGATGATATGAGGCAGTTAGCGACATCTGTGTTGTCATGTTTCCAGGCACCATTTATTCTTGAAGGCCATGAAGTATATATTTCAGCTAGTCTAGGACTTTGTTCTTATCCACAAGACGGACAAGACGTGGAAACATTATTGAAAAACTCCGACTTAGCTATGTATAGTGCAAAAGAACAGGGGAGAAATGCTGCATGTTTCTTTACAGATGAGCTACGCGCGAAAATAAATCGTAGAATGAAAGTTGAGTTTGCTTTGCAAAAGGCAATTCGTGATGAAGAGTTAGATGTAGTATTGCAGCCTATTATTGATTTGAAAACGAAGAGATATTCTGGTATAGAAGCTCTAGTACGCTGTATGACAGAAGACGGACCTATTTCACCAAACGAATTTATCCCGGTAGCTGAAGAGTCTGGACTTATTATAAAGCTAGGAGACTGGGTATTAGAAAAATCGTGCCGATTGTTTAAAACATTGCCCAATTATCAAGAAGGACTAAAGTTATCAGTGAATTTATCTATACAACAATTAATGCAGAAACGTTTTATTTTCTCTGTACGTAGCATTTTAAAGAGAACTGGTTTTCCTCCGAACCGTTTAATATTAGAAATAACGGAAAGCATAGCAGTCCGCCATTTTGATTATATTATTGCTACATTACAAGAATTAAGAAATATGGGTGTTTTAATTGCTTTGGATGATTTCGGAACTGGCTATTCTTCCTTATATTATTTAAAACAACTACCACTGGATATTGTAAAAATTGATCGTAATTTTATTCGTGAATTTCATTATGATCACGCACAACCAGAACGAACGATTGTAAAATCCGTTATTGAAATTGCTCATAGTTTAAATTTAGCAGTAGTTGCAGAAGGAGTAGAAACAGTAGAGCAAGAGAGTTTGTTACAATCAATGAGCTGTGATTATGTACAGGGATTTTATTATGCGAAACCTTTATCTGTAGGAGAGCTAAAAGAAAAGTTAATTACAGATTTTTAATAAAAAAGAGAAGCCAGCAGCTTCTCTTTATTTAATCCGTTTTTTGTGAGTCTTTCATTAGTACTGGATAAAGAATAAGACCTAATACGAACAATCCAATTCCTAAGAAGAATGTTTTTAAATCAGCAGTTCCCGTTTTGATAACCCAAATAGAGTATACCAACGCTAATGTCGTAATGATTCCATCTTTTACTCGAGATCCGGGCAGTATATCATACGTTTCTCCTGTAATAACTAATTTTAATTGGTACAAGGTAGAAACAAGGTATGGAATTAAATAGGCTAATGTTGCTACGACGATAGCGAAACTATACGCTTCTGAAACAGTACCAGAAATCGTTGAAAATAAGAAAATTTGCGTCATTATATTTGTAATCAATAGTGATTTTGAAGGACTACCTTTTTTATTTGTTTTCCCGAAAAACTTAGGGAAAAGTCCATTTTTTGCTGCCTGGTAAGGTACTTCTGAACTAACAACAATCCAGCCAACTGTAGATCCAAATAAAGATATAAGAGCGAGTAAGGCCATTATATATGCACCTTTATTTCCAATTGCTAAATTTAATGCATCTACTAACGGTTTTTGAGACTCCTTTAAAGCATCTTGCGGAAGAGCTCCCATTGTAAGTAAAGTAATTGACATGTAAATAAGAAGAGCGATAATTAATCCGAAAATCGTAGCTTTTTTTACATCACGCTGTGATTTTGCACGGTTAGAAAGCATAACCGCTGATTCAATACCGATAAACGCCCAAAGTGTTGCAATAGCAGCTGAATTGATTTGGCCACCTAACGAGATAGATTGTCCTGCTTCATTCATAAAGGTTTGACCGTCTCCGAAATTAGAAGCATTGAAAATGAATAATGTAATTACAATAAACATTGTAAATCCGATAATTTTTGCAATAGTAGCAAGTAGATTCATATTTCCAGCTCGATCAATATTTTGAGAAAGAATATATTGAATTCCCCATAGCATAAGGCTACATACAAGGAAAGTTAACCCTTTTCCGAGTTCTAGTGAAAATCCGTTTATTGAAAAAAGAATTTGCTTACTTTGTAAAACTGGAAAGAATGTTGATAAATATCCAGCAAAGGAAATAATAACAGATGCTGTTGCAGCCCAGTTAGCAGCCCAATATCCCCATGCCATACTATATCCTGCAACTTTACCAGCTTTTTTTGAAGGAAACATCGCTTGAGCATAGCTTTGTGGTCCAGCTTTTAATTCTGGTTTACGAATCGCTAAATTTCCAAATACAAGTGCAATCATAAATACGCCAAGGCCTGTAATACTCCATGCGAGTGTAGAACCCATTGGACCTGATACTTGTGCTAAATTTGCTGGAAGCATAAATACGCCACCGCCAACCATATTCCCGATAACAAATGCTGTTAAAACCCATAATCCCCATTTTTTCGTTTCCATTTTTGTTAACTCCTTTGTAGTAAGTTTTGCTTAAACATCATTTTTTACTAGCTTTTTGACAATAAAAAAAGAGCCATGTAGATAAAAAAATACCTACATGGCTCTTTTGCCAAAGCGTAGGTACAACGGGAATAACCCTTGTACCTACGCGTAATTTTTCCGCTAGGTTTCAAGGGTTACGTATGATGATGATGTTTTTGTGCAAATGTAACTACAGTTGTTGTATAAGTAAGCATAGTTCTTTGCTCCCTTTCTCCTCTGATTTTGAAGTTAGTATACTACATGTTTTTTTGAATGAAAAGAAAAATATAAAAATTTTTATAAAAATACGTTTTAAAGATTAAATATTTACCTATATTTTTCTTGTACTGGAAAATAAGTGAGAGATTGGCAGAAGAGTGAAGCATGTTATAATACATATAGAATTAGAAGGTGACAAGGGGCTATTGTAGATGATGAGTAAGTATGAACAAATTTATACAGAAATCAGTAAATCTATTGATAATAAACAATTAAAAGAGGGATGCAAAATCCCATCAGAAACAGAATTAATGAAGCAGTATGAGGCAAGCCGAGGCACGGTGAGAAAAGCTGTAGATTTACTGCAAGAGCGTGGATATGTGCAAAAAATTCATGGAAAAGGTGTTTTTGTTTTAAAGCGAAAAAATATTGAATTTAATTTTGGCGGTATTGTAAGTTTCCAAGAAGAAAATGAACGTTTAGGACGTCATTGTATTACGGAAGTTGTGGAAATGGACAAAGAAAAAGCCACAAAAGAAATTGCAAAATTATTAAATGTAAAAGAAAAAACAGAGATTGATCATATTAAACGTGTACGAAATATTGATGGAGAAAAAGTAATTTTAGATATAAATCATTTTGTATCTGAGTTTATTCCAGGATTAACGAAAGAAATTGCAACTGCATCGATTTATAAATACATCGAGAAAGAGCTTGGGCTACATATTAGTTATTCGCAGAGGGTAATTGAAGTACAGCCATGTACAGAGGATGACAGAAAGTATTTAGATTTAAATGGAACAGACTATGTTGTCGTTGTGAAAAACTTTACACATTTGTATGATGGAAGTCAGTTTGAATATACAGAATCACGCCACCGTTTAGATATTTT
Source organism: Bacillus sp. JKS001846 (assembly GCF_900176455.1). Taxonomy (NCBI): domain Bacteria; kingdom Bacillati; phylum Bacillota; class Bacilli; order Caryophanales; family Bacillaceae; genus Bacillus; species Bacillus sp. JKS001846. The sequence continues at coordinate 5,058,018 of NZ_FWYG01000001.1, read as the reverse complement.
TCACTTTTCGGATGTGGCACGCAGGAAGTAAAGAGGTGGAACAAAATATTGTTTCATCTCTTTTTTTATAAAAAAAACACAAACTCGTATATACGAGTGTTGACTAACTTATATATACGAGTTAATATGTAATTGTAAACGGTATCAAAAAAAGAAAAGAGGGACGGGAATATGGGGAAAGACTATCGTAAAACAGCAGAGGAAGTGTTGCAGTATATTGGTGGGAAAGACAATATTGAACAAGCTGCACATTGTGTGACGAGGCTCCGTATCGCTTTAAAAGATGAAAGTAAAATAGATAATGATAAATTACAGTCTGTTTCATTAGTGAAAGGAGCGTTTCATAACGCTGGTATATTTCAAGTTGTAATTGGTCCAGGGGATGTAGATCGTGTTTACGCTGAATTAATAACGCTTGCAGGTATGAAAGAATCGACTGTAGCTGACGTAAAAGACTCTGGAAATCAGAAGTTAAATCCAGCTCAAAAGTTTGTAAAAATATTTTCGGATGTATTTATGCCGATATTACCAGCGATCGTAACAGCTGGTTTACTAATGGGTATTAACAATCTATTAGGCGCAAAGGACTTATTTTTTGATGGGAAAAATTTATTAGATGTTTATCCGAACTTAGGCGGGCTTTGGGATTTAATTAATATGATGGCCAATACAGCATTCGTATTCTTACCAGCACTTGTCGGTTGGTCAGCAACGAAGCGTTTTGGTGGTAGTCCAATACTAGGGATTGTTATGGGACTAATGCTTGTGCACCCGGCCTTATTAAACGCTTGGGACTATGGAAAAGCAGCGACTGGTTTAGACGGACAAAAGATTGAGTACTTCGATATTTTAGGACTGTTCCAAATTGAAAAGGTAGGGTATCAAGGTCAAATCTTGCCGGTTTTAGTAGCTGCATTTGTGTTAAGTAAAGTAGAAATTTTCTTAAAGAAACATGTACCAAATGCAATTCAATTATTAGTTGTACCAATTACAACAATCGTTGTGACAGGTGTGTTAGCATTAGGAATTATTGGTCCGGTTACACGTCATATTGGAGATTTATTAACAGTAGGATTAGTAGGTGTATATGAAACAGTACCAGTAGTTGGAGCAGTATTATTTGGAGCGTTATATGCACCACTTGTAATTACAGGTATGCATCATATGTTTATTGCAATTGATTTACAATTGATTGCACAACATGGCGGTACATTTATTTGGCCGATGATTGCTCTTTCTAATATTGCGCAAGGTAGTGCGGCACTTGCGATGTTCTGGATTTCTAAAAATCAAAATGATAAAAGTATGGCATCAACATCAGCCATTTCAGCATACTTCGGTATTACAGAACCAGCGATGTTTGGTGTGAATTTACGAAATAAGTTCCCGTTTTATGCAGCGATTATAGGGTCTGCTGTGGCAGCGATATTCATTACATTAAATGGTGTATTAGCACCTGCTATCGGAATTGGGGGATTGCCAGCATTTATTTCTATCATTCCGAAATCGATTCCAATGTTTATTGTCGGAATGATTATTGCAGTTGTAATCCCATTTACTTTAACATGGTTATTTGCAAAAAGAGTGAAACAGAAGTAGGAGGAAGTTAAACATGAAGGATTGGCATAAAAGTGTAGTCTATCAAATTTATCCGAAGAGCTTTAATAGTTATTACAATAGAGAAACCGGTGATATAAAAGGGGTTACAGAGAAACTAGATTATTTAAAAGAACTCGGAGTGGATTATATTTGGTTAACACCGATATACCAATCACCACAAAATGATAATGGATATGATGTAAGTGATTATTACAGCATTGATCCATCTTACGGAACGATGGAAGAGTTTGAAGAACTTTTAGCAGAAGCGAAAGTACGTAACATTGAGATTATGCTGGATATTGTTGTAAATCATAGTTCGACTGAACATAAGTGGTTTAAAGAAGCGAAGGAAGATAAAAATAGTCCATATCGTAATTACTATATTTGGCGTGATGAAAAAAATAATTGGCAGTCTAAGTTTGGTGGATCTGCTTGGAAATATGATGAGAAGACGGAGCAATATTATTTACATTTATTTGATGAAACACAAGCTGATTTAAATTGGGAAAATGAAAAACTTCGTGAAGAAGTATATGATATGATGCGTTTTTGGCTGGATAAAGGGGTAACAGGATTCCGATTAGATGTCATTAACTTAATTTCAAAAGACCAATGCTTTTTAAACGATGAAGGTAGTACTGCGACAAGTGATGGACGCAAGTATTATACAGATGGCCCGCGTGTTCATGAATATTTACAAGAGATGAACCGAAATGTTTTTGCAGGAAAAGATGTCATTACAGTTGGAGAAATGTCATCTACGACAATTGATAATTGTATTAAATATTCTAATCCTGAGCGTAATGAATTAAGCATGACGTTTAGTTTCCATCATTTAAAAGTAGATTATCCGAATGGTGATAAGTGGACGAAAGCAGAGTTTGATTTTATTAAATTAAAAGAGATTATGTCTAACTGGCAAATTGAAATGCAAAAGGGCGGAGGATGGAATGCGTTATTTTGGTGTAATCATGACCAGCCTCGCATCGTGTCACGCTTTGGTGATGATGGAAAGTACCGAAACGAATCTGCAAAAATGTTAGCGACAGCCATGCACATGCTGCAAGGAACGCCTTATATTTATCAAGGGGAAGAAATCGGTATGACGAATCCTAAATTTGAGTCCATCGAGCAATATCGTGATGTAGAATCGTTAAATATATACGATATAAAGCTAAAAGAAGGGCTATCAAAAGAAGAGATTATAGGGATTTTAAAGCAAAAATCTCGTGACAACTCTCGCACTCCGATGCAGTGGAATGAAGAGATGAACAGTGGTTTTACAACAAGTATACCTTGGATTTCAGCGGCTGAAAATTTTAAAGAAATAAACGTAGAGAAGGCATTAGAAGATAAAGAGTCCGTATTTTATCATTATAAAAAGTTAATAGAGCTTAGAAAAACGTATGATGTAATTACAGAAGGAGAATATGCTATTTTGGATAAAAATGATCCTAAAATTTGGGCATATACTCGTACTACAGAAAGTGAAGTACTACTTGTTATAAATAACTTCTATGGAGAAGAAATAACGTATTCAGTACCAGCGCACGTTCAGTTAGATGGAATGAAACAAGAAGTACTACTGTCGAATTATAAAGATGCCAGCAAGGATATTGCAAAACTTAACTTAAGACCATATGAATCAATTGTGTATCGATATACGAAATAAAAAGGTTGTATGCCCGAGCGGCATACAACCTTTTTATTTTAAGACACCACTATACAAAATGCTTACTTCTACTTCAGGTTTGAATTTTACTTTTGCATAATCTTTATTCCAATTTTTTTTCTTCCATAAGTTAGGATGATAAGCGATAAGATGTCTTCCAATACCGAAAGCATCACAATTTGCTTTTTGTAGTTTTCGTGTTATTTTTTTCGCTTCTTTCGTGAGTTGTTTAGAAAGTTCTTTATTTAGTTTTTCTCTATCGTCCATTGTATACATATTATCTCTTGGAGATTCAAGTGCTATAACTTTTAATTGGAGCTTAATGTGAGCATAAACATTTCCTTTTTTATCTGTTGTTATTTTTAAGTCGCGTTTTAATTTTCGATTACTAATTTCCATTGTTAAATAATCAGATGTCTTCTCAGATTCATCACTAGTCAGTTTTTGGGTTATACGGGCACTTGTTCCCATTTTTCCGGTTAATAACACGAATAAAACAGATTGTTGCAAAGGTAAATGCCCAGTTAATTTATCATTGTTAAATAAAGCTAACCCGTTTGTAACTACTTCTTTTCCTTTTATTTTTATAGAAGGAAGGGTAAAGTCTTTACCGGGATCTAACATTTTTGTAGCAGCTGTTTCTAAAGTTTCTTTTGGAAATACACTCATATCTTCTAAGCTTTTCACTTTTTTCTTTAGAAAATCTCCAATTAGTAAATTTCCTATTTTCTTTTTTTCGAGTATCTCCGATGTTTCACCATCTACTGCAATAAGTTTTACTAAAGCAGTTGGGTTTGTTGGATCTCGAAAGCTGACATCTAAATAGGGGAGTATACCCTTTTTTAGAATTTTGGTTCCGAGTAATTGAACACCATATTTAAAATAGCGAATATTCCCAGTCACATTTTTTTTTAGGGCATCGCCTGTATCCATTATGTTATGCCCGGTTGCTGAATATATTTCATTCTCAAATGAAGATTGCTCTCCGCTTGAACTTTTTACAAGCTCGATTGTTTGCTGGAGTTTATTCTCTTCCGTAATATCAGCTCCAACGCTATAAGCTAAACTTGCCTCCCTTAATGGTTCTTGATCCCAACAGCCAGAAAGGAGGGAACTAGTACATAATATTAAAAGTAATTTAACTCTTTTTGGGAACATACTGTTCTCCTTTCTTCTTTCTTATTATTGAATAAAGTAGAAATAAAAGAGGGAGGACAACGATGAAAATATAGGTGAACTTATCAGTGAAAGTTGAAATTACTTTTAATTCTTCAGGTGTATCTATAAATAAGGCTACACTAAAAGCAATAATACCAACGATTGGAACAGCCTTTTTATGATTAGCAAGGTTGAATATATGTCCAATTCCGATTGAAGCAGCGCAGTAATAACTAGCAATAGAAGCGACAACTGTTATCATCCAAATTGGGATGAAGATTAGGTCCGTTCGATCTATAATTCCAATATGCAAGGAGCGTAATAAGTAAGCAACTGGCTCTGGAATAAGCTCAATTTGCTTTGGACTAAATACGATAAAGCAAATCCAAACGGTAAAAGTATAAAAAAGAGTTACAAATCCATTGGCGATAGAAATGGCCTTCAGTTTTGCAATAGAACTCCCATTTACTTTTGGGAAAGCGATAAGAATAATTTCAAAACCATACATGGCTGTAATTGTTTCCTTGGATGCTTGAATTATATTCCACCATCCGGCTTCTGTAATAGGAAAAATATAAGAGAAATCAGCTCGTGAAAGCCCTAGGGCAATTAAAAGGGCCATTGGAATAATGAGAATAGAGGCCATGACATAAAATCGTACGATGACTTTAAATGTGTTATAAGCTACATAACAACAAGCTACTGTACATAATATGAGAATTGCAGACCACGGAGTTGCGTGTAAAACCCATACTTTAATGACGTTACAAGCATTCAACATAACCGTCATACCGATAAGGGTAAAATAAAAAACATAAGAAAAGCCCAATAGTTTTCCTAACTTATTACCAAATAGCATACAAACACTTTTATACATATCTGCATCAGGAAATCGTTTTAAGAAAAGCCACATAAGTAAAATAATAAGTTGAATGGCAAGCCCCGCGATGAGCGCAGAAATCCAACCACCACCTTTTGCTATCGGATGAAGCCGGTTAGGTAGAGATAGTATACCGACCCCAATTTGGCATTGAATAACGAAAAAGGTAAATTGAACAAGTGAAATTTTACTTTGCGTGTTTGTCACCGTCCTCATCCTCTCTCGTTACATGTTGGCGCTGCATTTTTTTCGGTTTTGGATCATGTGGTCTTTCCCAAAATGACCAAATTGGTAGTCTTATGAAAGAATCTTTCATATCTTTAATCCGCATCGGGGCAACAGGAGAAAGATATGGTGTATGAAATGAATGAAGCTGACATAAGTGAACGAAAGTTATAATGAGACCGAATGATATTCCTACATATCCGAATATGGCAGCAAGGAGCATTAATGGAAAACGAAGAATCCGAACTGCTGAACTCATATCGTTTGATGGAACGAGAAAAGATGAGATTGCAGTTAAAGCTACAACGATGATCATTGTGTAAGAAACGAGTCCAGCTTTTACAATTGCATCCCCAATTACTAAACCACCTACAATACCGATTGTTTGTCCAACGCGGCTCGGCAAGCGAATACCAGCTTCTCGTAATAACTCGAAAATTAACTCCATTAAGAGAGCTTCAAAAATAGGAGGAAGCGGTACTTTCTCTAATGAAGCTTTAATCGTATACACAAGTTCGAGCGGTAACACATCAGGATGAAAAGCAACAGTTGCAATATATAAAGCTGGTAAGAGAAAGGCAATTAAAAAACTTACTAAGCGAATCATTCGGACGAAAGAACCGACAATCCAACGGTTATTATAATCATCTGGTGATTGATAGAAAGCAAATAACGTAACAGGAACGATGAGCGCTGTTGGATCTCCATCAGATAAAATAGCAACACGCCCTTCCATTAAATTAGCAACAGTTCTATCTGGACGCTCTGTATTTAATTGCTGCGGAAATGGGGAGAAAGACGTATCCTCTATAAATTCTTGTATGTATCCTGGTGGCATAAGTGCATCCGTTTTAATGGTTTCCAATCTTCTTTTCACTTCTATAACTAAATCGTCATTCGCTATATTTTGCATATAAGTAATTGCCACTTTCGTGTGCATTTCTTCACCGAGTGTAAAATACTTAACAACTAAATTTGGACTCTTAATGAGTTTACGAATAGAGGTTAAATTAGTTGCTAGATCCTCTACAAAACCAGTATGTGGACCGCGCACAACTCCTTCATTATCAGGCTCTGCTATATCTCTCTTTAAAGATAAGGTTGTTTCGAAAATACAAAAACTGTCGACGTGTTCATGAAAATATAAGGATTTACCTTGTAATAAAAGTTGTATCCCATAATTTAAATTCGTTTCTTTTTTCATATTTAACGTAGAAAAAGCTTTATCTAAAGATAAATCTGATCGCGTTAATAATGGCTCAAGGACTAACTGATGAATTAGATTTGGATCTGCTAAAGATTCGATATATAAGATTGCTCCTTTTCCGTTTTGAAAAGGGAGATCTAATTTTTTTATATCATCAGAATGAGAAAGTTTATTTTCAATGTAATTAATGTTCTCCGGAAGTGATGGAAACATATGCTTTTGTTTTTTACTCTCTTGTTGTTCTTTTTGCTCTGTCATAATTTCCACCTCTCTTAAAGTGCAATTGTTTCTGTTAATTTTTGTCGTTTGTGAGAAATTTATGCTTGAATTATTTTAAAAAAAGAGGATTGAAGGTTACGTTACATTGTCTTTTGTGCATTATTCAATTTCATAGCAGTACTTCTAACATTTGTGTCGAATTAAGAAGATATATAGGAGGGATATATATGGAAATAGCTGTAGAACGTGTTTTTACGAAAGAGATTTTAAAAAGAGCAGCGAATTTGTTTCATGTAACAGTGGAAGAAAAGCCACTTGGAGATTTTGAGAATTATATTTTTAAGGCGAAGGGTGATAATGATGAAGATTACGTATTACGTTTAACACATTCTTCTCATCGTTCTAAACAAGAGGTAGAGGCTGAACTAGATTTTTTACGATATGTTGCGGAGAATGGGGCAAAGGTAGCAGGACCTCTTTATTCAACGTCTCGAAATCTCGTAGAAGAAATCGTAGCAGAGGATGGAACGTTCTTTTCCGCTTCTTTATTTACATATGCAAAAGGTGAGCAAGTAAAAGGAGAGGAATCGCCTTATTGGGGCGAGCCTCTCTTTGAAGCATGGGGAAAAGCGATTGGGCAACTGCATCGCCTTACAATGGAATATCCTAAAACAGACTACCGTGATACGTGGGAAGAAGACGAAAGTGGAATTGTTAATGAATTAGAAGATGGTCAAGTGAAAAAGATTGCAGCGGTACTAATGGATGAAATTAAGGCCCTTCCAGTTGAAAGAGAAACGTTCGGTCTTATGCACGGTGATATCCATCAAGGTAATTTTCATTATGATGGTAAAGAGCTAACAATCTTTGATTTTGATGATGCGGCTTATAATTACTTTATACATGATTTAGCGATGGTTCTATACTACTCTGTTCTATTTACAACGTGGACAGCAGAAGAGAAGACAGATTTTGCTCGTAAACAGTTACAAGTGTTACGAAAAGGATATGAGTATGAGCACAGGCTGGCGGATAGTTGGTATGAATCGTTGCCACTATTTTTACGTTTACGTGATATAGGTTTATATGGAACGCTTCAGAAGAAGTTTAAAGGGAAAGATATGCCTGATAACTTCTTGAAATTATCAGAAGAGCTATACGAAAGAATTATTAAAAGAGAAGCAATTGTGAATATATAATACATTTAGTTCAAAACAAAGTATATAAAACAAATATATACTTTGTTTTTTTATACAAAAATATGTTTACTTTATTAAAATAATATTGTCCTAGATTCGGTATGCACTTATAATTTTATATATATTCTGAATATTCTTTATAAAGAAGGAGGGGGAATGTTGGAAACTTTCGTAAATTGGTTAAATAATATTGTTTGGAGTCCAGCACTTGTTTATTTATGTTTAGGAGTAGGTTTATATTTTTCTATTCGAACGAAGTTTTTACAAGTAAGGCACGTAGGAGAAATGGTGAAGCTGACATTTCAAGGAGAAAAATCAGAGGCTGGTGTTTCTTCATTCCAAGCGTTAGCACTTTCGTTATCAGGACGTGTTGGAACAGGGAATATCGCTGGGGTAGCAACAGCGGTTGCATTCGGTGGACCAGGAGCTGTATTTTGGATGTGGGCAGTAGCCTTTTTAGGGGCAGGATCAGCTTATGTAGAATCAACACTCGCGCAAATATATAAGACGAAACATCAAGGGCAGTTTCGTGGTGGACCTGCTTATTACATCGAAAAAGGTCTAGGAGTTAAATGGTATGCTTTAGTATTCGTTGCAGCGACAATTCTTGCAACAGGACTTTTACTACCAGGCGTACAAGCAAATAGTATTGCTGTAAGTTTAGAAACGGCTTTTGGTATTAATACTACCGCATCAGGGGCTATATTAGTTGTCGTATTAGCTCTTATCATTTTCGGTGGAGTAAAGCGAATTGTTAACGTAGCGCAAGTTGTCGTACCTTTTATGGCAATAGGCTATATTTTAGTAGCTTGCGTCATTGTTGCTATGAATATTGAAAAATTGCCAGAAGCATTTATGTTAATTATAAGAAGTGCATTTGCATTAGAAGCTGCTTTCGGTGGTATTATCGGTTTAGCAATCTCTTGGGGGGTAAAACGTGGTATTTATTCCAATGAAGCAGGACAAGGGACTGGACCACACGCAGCAGCAGCAGCCGAAGTATCACATCCAGCTAAGCAAGGTTTAGTGCAAGCATTTTCCGTTTACATTGATACATTATTTGTTTGTTCAGCAACAGCATTTATGATGATTATTACAGGCATGTATAACGTATTTGATGCAAGCGGAAAAAACTTTATCGTTAATAAACTAAATGGTGCTCAGCCAGGACCAGGATATACACAGGCGGCGGTAGAATCTGTTTTCCCTGGATTTGGAAACGGTTTCGTTGCAATCTCGTTATTATTCTTCGCGTTTACAACAATTATGGCGTATTACTACATTGCAGAAACGAATATTGCGTACTTAAATCGTGATAAAGACCGTCCTTGGATGTCTATGGTACTAAAGTTTGTATTTTTAGGAGCTGTATTCTATGGATGTATAAAAACAGCAGCAACGGCTTGGGCTTTAGGCGACATTGGGGTAGGAATTATGGCATGGGTAAATATCATTGCGATTTTACTATTACAAAAACCTGCATTAGTCGCATTAAAGGATTATGAAAAACAGAAAAAAGAAGGAAAAGATCCAGTATTCGATCCAAGGCCATTAGGAATTAAAAATGCTGATTTTTGGGAGCATGAATACGGGAAAGATAAGAAAGAAGAAGTATCTTAACAGAATAGAAATGAAGAAGCAAAGGGGAAACTCTTTGCTTTTTTTTATGGACAAATTGAAGCTAAAAGTTATTTTTGGGACTATTTTTGAATATAAAAAGAATGTACATGCATTGTTAGGGGAAGGGGGAGTATGTTGATAGAATTTCGTAATGTAAATAAATATTATGGTAACTTTCAAGTTTTGAAAAATATTAATGTGCAAGTGAAAAAAGGCGAAGTGGTAGTAGTTGTCGGGCCTTCAGGATCAGGAAAAAGTACATTGCTTCGATGTATAAATCAATTAGAGGCAATTATAGATGGAGAATTAATTGTACAAAATACAGAGGTACACAATAAAAAAACGGACATGAATGAATTGCGGCGAAATATTGGGATGGTCTTTCAACATTTTTATTTATATCCACATAAAACGGTTCTTCAAAATATTACATTAGCACCGATTAAAGTAAATAAAGTTTCCAAAGAAGAAGCAGAGAAAACAGCAATGTTTTATTTAGAGAAAGTAGGAATCCCGGAGAAGGCTAATGTATATCCGCATCAATTATCCGGAGGACAACAGCAACGGGTGGCAATTGCTAGAGGACTTGCAATGCAGCCGGAAATTATGCTATTCGATGAGCCTACGTCTGCTCTTGATCCAGAGATGATTGGAGAGGTACTTGATGTTATGAAAGCACTGGCTAAAGAAGGGATGACAATGGTCGTTGTCACGCATGAAATGGGATTTGCTAGAGAGGTAGCAGATAGGATCTTATTTATGGATGATGGTCAAATTATTGAAGATACAACACCGGCGCACTTTTTTGCAAACCCTGAACAAGAAAGAGCTCGTTTATTTTTAAGTCGGGTGCTAAATCATTAGAGGAGGAATTTCATGCTTAAAATGAAAAAATTATTTACTTTAATCGTATTTTCATGTTTATTTGTGCTTGTTGTTGCTGGTTGCGGAAGTAAGAAAGATGAGGCAAAGGAAACAAATACGAAGCAAGGCGGGGCTGTTGAGCAAATTAAGAAACGAGGGAAATTAGTAGTTGGGGTGAAGAATGATACGAATTTATTTGGATTAAAAAATCCTTCAACAGGGCAGGTAGAAGGATTCGATGTTGATGTCGCGAAGGCACTTGCGAAAAAGATTCTTGGAGATGAAAAGAAGCTAGAGCTGAAAGAAGTAACGTCTAAAACACGTATTCCAATGCTGAAAAATGGTGATATTGATGCAATTATTGCAACAATGACAATTACGGAAGAACGCAAAAAAGAAGTGGATTTTTCAGATGTATATTTTAAAGCAGGACAATCGTTACTTGTGAAAAAAGGAAGCAATATTAAGAGTGTCGATGATATAAAACAAGGCGTTAAAGTATTAGCTGTAAAAGGGTCAACATCTACAAATAACATTCGTCAAAAGTCACCAGAAGCGACTGTATTAGAGTTTGAAAATTATAGTGAGGCATTTACAGCGTTAAAGGCAGGTAAAGGTGATGTGTTGACGACAGATAATGCGATCCTTTACGGAATGGCAAAACAAGATTCTAATTATGAAGTAGTAGGAAAAATTTTCACAGATGAACCGTATGGAATTGCAGTGCAAAAAGGGGCAGATGATTTAACGAAAGAGATTAATACTTTAATTAAAGACATGAAAGCAAGCGGAGAGTATGACAAATTATATGAGAAATGGATTGGACAAAAACCAGAAAAGTAGATAGTAAAAGTGAGAGGATGAGAGTACTCATCCTCTTCTTGTAAAGAAAGAGGGGAGAATATGTGCCTGATTTTTCTATATTAACGAATAACATTGATATGTATTTAGAAGGATTTAAATATACAGTTATGTCTAGTGTAATTGCATTGATAGGTAGTTTTATTTTAGGAGTAATTTTGGCAGTAATGCGTATTGCACCTATTCGTATTTTAAATTGGATAGGATCAGCTTTTGTGGAGTTTGTAAGAAATATTCCACTCGTATTAATTGCATTTATATTCTATTTTGCTTTACCTGTAATAGGAATTACTTTAAATGGTTTTGTAGCAGGAACAGTTACGCTTACGGTATATACGGCAGCTTTTATTGCAGAAGTAATTCGCGCTGGTATTTTATCAGTTGCGAAAGGGCAGATGGAAGCTGCTCGCTCTTCAGGGCTAACGTATGTGCAGGCGATGTATTATGTTGTCTTACCCCAAGCAGTGAAAATTGTAATTCCCCCTTTAGGAAACCAGTTTCTCAATTTAGTTAAAAACTCCTCAATACTTGGAATTATTGCTGGTGCTGATTTAATGTATCAAGGAGATTTAATTTCAACGAAGACGTTTGTTACGTTTGATGTTTATATATTTGTCGGGATGTTTTATTTAATATTAACAATTCCGCTCAGTATGCTAGTGCGTTATTTAGAAAAACGCTTAGCAAAGGAGGCGGTGTAAATGGATTTCAAGGGAGCAATTACAGGAGATCATATTCTATTTTTATTAAAAGGATTACTTATAACATTAGAGGTAGCGCTCATAGCAATTGTACTTAGTTTTATTATTGGAAGTGTAATCGGTATATTGCGCTACACGAAAATACCTGTCGTCTCACAAATATTAGGAGTTATAGTTGAAGTGATTCGAAACTTACCACTACTTTTAATTATATTTTTCACGTATTTTGCACTTCCAGAAGCAGGCTTGAAATTAGAAATTATAACAGCTGCAATTGTTGCTTTAACAATATTTGAGGCAGCAATGATATCTGAAATTGTTAGAAGTGGTTTATTGTCTATTGAAAAAGGGCAGGTTGAAGCCGCAAGATCTTCGGGATTAACTTATGTGCAAGCGCTTTGGCATATTATTTTGCCACAAGCATTAAGGAGAATGGTTCCGCCGCTTGTCAGTCAATTTATTTCATTGCTGAAGGATACGTCGCTAGCGGTTGTTATATCACTCCCTGAGCTTATGCATAATGCTCAAATTATTAGCGGGCAAAATGTGAATTACATGATTCCAACATTTATATTAGTAGCTTGTATGTACTTTATCGTAAATTATAGTTTATCAATTTTATCGAGAAGATTAGAACTTCGTTGACTCTTACAATATATGTAAGGGTTTTTTCCTTGTTTCTCCTTATTTTCCTCTAAATAGAATCTAAATCTTGCAATAATTCGATTTTTATATTATTTTATCAGAAAAGTTTTAATTTTATATAGAAAATGTAATCGCTTTCGTGTATATTTTTATTATCAGAAAATTTTAACAAGATATAGGGGTATTGGTAGGGGGAGGATTTAGATGCAGCAACCAACGAATGAGAAATTACATCGTACGATGAAGAGTAGACATTTATTTATGATCGCACTTGGTGGTGTAATCGGAACTGGTTTCTTCTTAGGTTCAGGTTACACCATTAATCAGGCTGGACCAGGGGGAGCCATCCTTTCATATTTAGTAGGCGGATTTATTATGTATTTAACAATGCTTTGTCTTGGAGAGTTAACGGTAGCAATGCCAGTTTCAGGTTCTTTCCAAAAGTATGCAACGAAGTTTATTGGACCAGGAACGGGCTTTATGATTGGCTGGTTATACTGGCTTGGCTGGGCAGTAACAGTGGGTCTAGAATTAACGTCAATAGGTTTAATGATGAAAAGATGGTTTCCAAATGTTGATGTTTGGGTATGGTGCCTTGTATTCGGTGTTATTTTATATGCTTCAAACGCAATTTCGGCAAAAAGTTATGCTGAATTAGAATTTTGGTTTTCTAGTATTAAAGTAGTTACCATTCTTGCCTTTGTTGTTCTTGGTGGTAGTGCATTATTAGGGTTTATATCATATGACGGAAAAGAAGCAGCACCTCTTTTCTCTAACTTTGTAAGCGATGGTGGATTATTTCCGAATGGACTAGCTGCCGTATTACTTACGATGATTACAGTTAACTTCTCGTTCCAAGGAACAGAGTTAATCGGGATTGCAGCGGGAGAAAGTGAAAATCCAGAAAAAACAATTCCACGCGCGATCCGTAATACAGTATGGCGCATTATGTTATTCTTCATTTTAACAATGACGATTTTAGTAGGGTTAATTTCTTGGAAAGAAGCTGGCGTAATTGAAAGTCCATTCGTAGTCGTATTTGATAAAATCGGTATTCCGTATGCAGCTGATATTATGAATTTCGTTATTATTACAGCGTTACTATCTGTAGCGAATTCAGGATTATATGCGGCAACTCGTATACTATGGTCACTTGCAAATGAAGGAATGGCACCAAAGTCTTTCCAAAAAGTAAATAAACGTGGTATTCCAATTACAGCGTTAGTTGTAACAATTGCTGTAGCTGCTTTATCTTTATTAACAAGCTTCCTTGCAGAAGATACAGTATACATGTACTTATTATCTATAGCTGGTTTATCAGCTGTTTCAAGTTGGATCATTATTGCTTTATCGCAACTTCGCTTTAGAAGTCAGTATATAAAAGGCGGAGGAAAGTTAGAGGACTTAAAGTATAGAACACCACTATATCCAATCGTTCCAATTTTAGCTTTAATTACAAATAGTATCGTTGTTATTAGTTTAGCGTTTATTCCAGAACAAAGAATGGCGTTATACTGTGGTATTCCATTTATCATTTTCTGCTATATATATTATTATATTAGTAAGAAACGGCAGAAACCGATGAAAGTGGAGATGGAAAAAACAAATGAAACTAACAATCAAACACGATGATATAGAAGCAGATTTATCGTATGGTCAATTAGCGATTGGAAAAGAAAACGGTTATTCACCGTTACAATTACTCGTTTCTTCTATCGCAGGGTGTAGTGCAATTGTCTTTCGAACGATTTTAGAAAAGAAACGTATTCCATACGATACGTTTACAATCGAAACTGAAATTGGTAGAAGTGAAGCGTTATCGAAGCCAGTTGAAAGTGTTCATTTGCACTATAAAATTAAAGCGCAAAATATTACAGAAGAGCAGCTGGACAAGGCGCTGCAACTTGCAGTGAAAAATTGTACGATTGTTCAATCTGTAAAAGATAGTATAAAGGTTACGGAAACAATTGAACTAATAAAATGAAACATAAAAACGTGAGAATACGGCTCTCACGTTTTTATGTTTTTAATAAAGGGGGAAATATGATGGAATGTTTAGGGTGTAAATTAGCAGGCGGAGAGGAAATTATATATATAATATATGAAGATGATTATGTAACTTGCTTTTTAGATCATGCGCCTTTCTACTCAGGACATACTTTAATTGTGCCAAAGCAACATGTTGTAGAAGTAGATGAATTAAATGATGTTGTAGCAAAATCCGTTATGGATGCTTCTAAGCTTATTGCAAAAGCGATTAAGATAGTATATAAACCTGACGGAGTTACAGTTTGTCAAAATGGTGGAGTATTTAACGAGTTAACACATTATCATATGCATGTCGTACCAAGATATAAAGAGCGTTCGTTTGCTGAGTTTTATATGGTACAACCAGGAGAAAAGCAGAATCATAACTTGGAAGAGACACAGAATTTGTTAAAAGAAGCGATAGAGCATATGCTGCTTACTGAAAAGGCGTAGCGGTCAGGAAAATTCTAATATTAAAAAGCCCAATTTCTCAGTTAAAATAGAGAAATTGGGCTTTTGTTTATTCTATTATTAAATTTTATACATAAAAAGATTTTGCAGTGTCACAAAGTATAGCGCTTATTCGTTATATAGAGTGAGAGGAGGAATTATATGAAAGTTACAAACAACGATTATGAAAAGATGGAAGAGCTATATGAGTTGTATGAACAAAAGATTTATTATGTAGCGTATTCTATTTTAAATAATATTCAACAGGCTGAAGATGCGGTTCAAGAGACGTTTATTACTCTTTATAAGAACTTGGAAAAGCTCCATAGCTTGGCTACTCAAGAGCTTAAACGCTACATTTTGAGGGTCGCGAAAAACAAGGCGATTGATAGTTACCGGAAAAACAAACGACATGAAACATTTTTAGAAGAATATGAAAGAGAATCTGTAGAAGCAGTAGATGAAAATATTGAAGAGTGGGAAAAACGTAAAATGTCTGAGGTTCAAATTGATGCATTGCTAAAAGAGTTAAACGAATCTAATAGACAGGTGTTTAAGTACAAAGTCTTCTATAACTTAACGTATCAAGAAATTTCAAGTGTCATGGGGATAACCGAGGCAAATGTCCGCAAGCAGTTTGAACGCGCTCGAAAACGAGTCCAAAATATGATAGGAGGTATACAACATGACGAATTCAAAGAACACCAAAGAAATATATGAACTTGCTGAAAAAATTGCTTTAGATGATTTTGATAAACTTGAAGAACAACATGAATTTTCACATACATATACGCGCAAAAAGAAATTGTTTATGGAGGAAATGAAGCCGCAAAATGGACAACCGCTGAAAAAGCGTAAAAGACATCGTATGTTAATCGCTGCTGCTTGCTTATTGATCGGCATGCCGACAACCGTTTTTGGAGCAGTAAAAGTCTATAATATGATTGTTCAAAAACAAAATTATGAAGTAAATGTGTCGGTAACAAATAAGGACACGAAAAAGGCTGATAAGTGGTATAAGCTGAAAATTGATAAATTACCAGAAAATATGGAAGCAATTGATGACTCTGCTATGAAATATTCATTTAAAGATAACGACGCAAATGGAGGCTTTTCATTTAGTCTTTGGAGAGTAGGGGAAAATGCGGACTTTCAAACTTTATATTCAAAAAGCTACGAAGAAAAAGAGATAGGTGGCAAGAAAGCAGTAATTGTTCATAAAGAAACTGGAAACAACAATGTAATGTTTGATAGGAAGGTCTTTCTCTTTTTTGAGAAAGAAGGGATTATGTTAGAAAGTTTTATTGGATCAGATATAAATGAAGAACAAATGATAGATGTCTTAGGGAATATTTCACTTGAGCCCACGTCAAAAGAAAAGGCATCACATATATCAAATTATGATAAAAAGTATTTTAGCCAA
The DNA here is from genome assembly GCF_900176455.1 of Bacillus sp. JKS001846. NCBI lineage: Bacteria > Bacillati > Bacillota > Bacilli > Caryophanales > Bacillaceae > Bacillus > Bacillus sp. JKS001846. The sequence goes on along the minus strand of NZ_FWYG01000001.1, from coordinate 5,041,264 downwards.
GCAGATGAACCTAAAAAATCTAAAGTGATTCCTTTGAAAAAAGATAGCAAACGACTATTTCATATAGGGCAAAAGGTTCCAGTAACGATATCTATGGATAACAGCCAAATTGAATATGTGATAGAAAAAGTTGAAGTTTTTGATTCGATTAAAGATTTTAAACAAGAGAACTTTAATGAACTTGGCCTAGGGATATTAAGCAAGAAGAAGGCTTTAGATCAGACGGGAAAATTACTATCATACAGACGAGATGAATATAAATTAGGGAATGGTAAAGATTCAATTGATACATTAGTAGATTCGAAATTAGTTAATGTTAAATTTGTCTACTTAACAACAACAGTGAAAAATATTGGCAAAAAGTCGACAGAAGAAATCTATATGCATCCATCCATAAAACAGCTTAAATTTGAAGGGAATGCATGGAAATACGCTAAAGAAGAGGGGATGGACGCAACGCGTATTATGACAGGTGAAGTTGATTATTTAGAACCTCACGGAGATGGAAAAAGTTTTTACAATATTGGCAGTATTACACCAGGAGAAACGGTAAAAGTTAATTTAGGTTATTTTGTAGATGAAGATAAATTAGATTCAATCTTTTTGGATGCTTTCAATTACAGAGGGATTGGTGACACTGAAAATATGAATTCGAAAAATCGTTGGTGGTTTGATATTCGTCAATAATAAAACAATAGGAACAACAGGACAAAGAAGCTGCTTATATTTAGCAGCTTTTTTCGTCTTCATACATATGTAAAACTTCTTTCGCACGCATACGTAAACCATCTATCAATTCTGTCGGTTCTAAAACTTTTGCATCTTTTCCGAGTCTATAAAATAAAGGGGTAATAAAATTGATTTCTCCTTTATCAATTGTTGAATGTATATATCCTGTCCCGTTTTCGTTTGTTACAACGAATTCTTCAAGGTAAGGCACGCTTTTACATTGGCGTACGCCTTCTGGTGTCAGTAAAACATGTAACTGAGTAGGGATGTGTACTACGTTAGAGTTAGAGGAAAACCACTCTTCTAAATTCATGAATGTATCCTCATTTTCTTTCGTTGATAATATAGAAAGAATACGATCGATGCGATACAGTAATACTTTTTTCCTGTCATAGTCATAGGACGGTAAGTACCATAGCCCGTCATGAGCATATACACCGATAGGATGAACATGTTTTGTTTTTATCCCCGTTTTAGATTCGTATTGAAAGTGTAAATTTTTATTTTCAATAGCCGCTGTTAACACTTCGTTTAAAAGTGGTGTATCAATTGTTCTCTTTGGATTCCAAAAGGCGATATAAGAACGTATTTTGTCAACTTTCGCTTTCGCATCATGTTGTAGGGAGCTATATAGTTTATGTGTAACGGAATTTATTTCTGTGTTAAAAGGTAAGTCTCTGTAGTAGCTTAAAGATTGAAAGGCAAAAAAGATGGAGACTGCTTCTTCTTCGGTAAATAAAATAGGTGGAATTACTCTATTCGTTAATACTTTATATCCTCCGTTGCGACCTTGTTCAGCGTAAATGGGTAATCCCATATCACTTAAATCTAAAATGTATCTATGGACAGTACGAACAGAAATATTAAATTCATCAGCTATTTCTTGCGCTGTAAATGCTTTTTTCGCAGAAGCAAATATAAGAATATCTAATAAGCGTTTAGCTTTTGACAAATGTATCACCTTTTTTCTTTTTAAACATGACATAAATTGTCGTGTTTTATTGTTAGTATATTGTTTACAGCATAATGTTATCAAGATGAGATGTAAGGAGGAAAAAATATGTCACGTGAAATAGTTTTATTTATTGCGGCGAGCTTAGATGGATATATTGCGAAAGAAGATGATGATTTACAGTGGTTAATGGAAACCGAAGGGGAGGGAGATAACGGTTATACAGAAATGTACGAAACGATTGATACAATAATTATGGGAAAAAGAACGTACAATTATGTAGTAGAGCATACAGAAACATTCCCGTACTTAGATAAAAAATGTTATGTTTTTTCTAATTCGGAAAAAGGTTCAAACGGAAACGTGGAGTTTGTAAATGAAGATGTAGTAGAGTTTACAAAAAGGTTAAAATCGCAAGAAGGATCTAAAATATGGATGGTCGGTGGAGGGAATCTACTGAGAGAATTCTTTAAGAATAATCTAATTGATGAATATGTTGTCACGATTACCCCTCACATATTAGGTTCTGGAGTTCCGTTATTTCAAGATAAGAATCCGGAAATTAATTTAACTTTAACGGATACGAAACGTTTTGGGCAATTTGTAAATTTATATTATAAAGTAAAATGATAAAGAAACACGACTACTGATGGTAGTCGTGTTTCTTTATAGATGGCAATGAAATGATAAAGCAAGACCCGTAATCGACTTCGCTCGTTACAGTAATATTTCCGTCGTGTAGTTCTACAATTTCTTTTACGATAGATAGCCCTAAACCAGTTCCGCCTGTAGATCGTGTTCTTGCTTTATCGACACGGTAAAAGCGGTCAAAAATGTGAGGGAGGTCTTCAGGTGGAATACCTTCGCCTTCATCTTCAATTGTAATGGAGATACGTTTATGTTCTTCTGTAATAGAAATGTTTATATGAGAATGTTCTTTTGAATGTCTATAAGCGTTATTTAAAATGTTACTATAACTTGTTCAAATCGCTGTTCATCTAAGTTTACTAGCAGTGTAGGAGGACAAGAGAAAGAAACCTTAATATATCTTTCTTTATACATGGCGTTTACTTTTTCAGCTATGCGAGTAAAGAAGGTGTGTAAATGCACTTCCTTTACTTGAATAGAAAAGTTATGTTGTTCCATTTGTGCAAGTGAAAATAAATCTTGAACTAAGTTTGTAATGTAATCAGACTCATCTTTTATAATAGATAAATATCGTAAACGTTGCTCAGGAGAGGTGCTTTCTTTTAATGCAATGTCTGCATAACCTCTTACGTATGTTAACGGTGTTCGTAATTCGTGAGCAACACTTGCTAGAAATTCACTTCGCTCTGTTTTCATATAATGTAGATCATTTGCGAGCGTCTGGATAGATGATGCTAGTTCACCAATTTCATCATTTCGAGTAGTTGTTAATGAAACGGACAAATCACCTTTACTCATTTTTTCAGTGGCATGTTTCATGTGTAACAATGGTTTTGTTAATAATCGAGATAATAGAAAAATGGTGATGACTGTTAGTAGAAATGTGATGATACCGGCAATAATGAATTGTTTCGTTAACCCATTAACCAGCTCTTCAATTGATTCTGTTCCAAGAAACATGTACACATAGCCTTCATGTTTTCCATCTACTACAATGGGGCTAACTGTACATATATAATTAGATGTTTTCCAATGATTTTCTATAATCGCTCCGTTATGGTCTGTTCGAGTTTGCATTTTACTAATATGATCGTTTATAGTCGTGTTTATTTCGTTAGATTTAGCTAGTATTTCTTTATTTGCATTTGTAATAACGACAGTTGTTTCAGCTTCAGATTCCATTAATGCTACGTGAGAGATGGTTTGCTCATCGTAATATTTTTCAAGTACATCTCGATGACTATTTCCTCGCTTTAATAAAGCTGTCATTTCTTCATTTACTCTAGTGTTTACAAGACTATAATAGAGCAAAATAAAGAGAACACTTTCAATTAAAAGTGTAACAATTAAAAAATAAAATCCGAATTGAATTGAAATTCGTTTCATCGTTTTGCCCCTTACTGTTCAGTATCAATCCATCGATAACCTACTCCATACACGGTTTTTAAATGATGATCAATAGGGAAATTTGCTTTTCGCAATTTATCACGTAAATTACGAATATGTGAATCGACTGTGCGATCTTCTGTATTTGTGTTTAACCCCCAAATTCGTTCGATGAGCTGATCACGGTTTAATACGTAGTTCACATGGCGTAAAAATAATCCGAGTAAAGAAAATTCAATTGGTGTGAGAAGGAGTTCTTCACTATGGACAGAAACGAAGTGTTTTGTTTCATCCCATACAATACCGTGATATTGGATTTGTTTATGTTCATTTGTACGTCTTAAAACGGCTTCAATTCTTGCGAAAAGTTCTTCTTCATGGAAAGGTTTCGTTACGTAATCATCGGCTCCAAGTTTTAATCCTTGAACGACATCTACTGTTTGATCACGAGCTGTAACCATAATAATAGGAATGTTACTAAAAGATCGGATTTTTTTGCACGTTTCCCATCCGTCCATCTTTGGCATCATAATATCGAGTAAAACAAATTTAAAGTTTCGATTTTCTATATGTAAAATAGCTTCTTCTCCTGAAGTCGCACATACGCAGTTATATCCAATTGGTGTAAGATAAAGCGTTAATAATTCAAGCATTCTCGGTTCATCGTCTACGAGCAGTATATCAATCATAGAGAGCCCTCCATATTTATAATCGTTACTTAAAGTGTAATGCAAAATCATGAAGAAATGGTGCAGATTATGATGCGTCTGCATAATTTCTTCAGAATTGCTTGTTATTGTGGAGTTGAAATTACATTTTAGGTAATCATATTGGCTCAAAAATGATTAATACGGAGGCGGTATAGTGAAAAAAATGACCCGAATTTTTGGGATAACAATAATTACAGCAGTTGGTCTTACTGCATGCGGACAAACGAATACAGACCATAAAAACCATGAATCTACAAAAGAGAAGAAAACAGAGCAAAAGGAAATGAAAATGAATCAGGAGGTAACGGCGCCAAAAGAAATGAACCAAGGTGCATCTAATGATTTATTAACGACAAGTTTAAAAAATGTAACGAGATTAAACACAAATGATCCTTCGCAAATGGCAGTATTAACTTCGCAAACGATATGGCCAGCAACTCATAAGGAGAACCAGCCAGGTGCTGTTATTTTAGTACCAGCAAGCGAGTGGCAATTAGGTATTGCGAGTGCAGATCTTATTCATCATCCGAATAACGGGCCGATTTTATTTATAGAAAAAGAAAAGATACCGGAAATGACGTTAAAAGAAATAAAACGATTAAATCCAATCGGAACGAAAGATGGAACACAAATTATGGTGATGGGAGATGTAGGTACTAGCGCGCTTGAACAATTAAAAGGTTATAAAGTAAAACAAATAAAAGAAACGGACCCAGCTATATTTGCGAAGGATGTTGATAAGGAGTATGCCGATATAACAGGAAGCTACCCAAATAGTGTTATTATCGGTTCGTCTGCAGAAGAAGGACGTTTATATACAACCCCCGCTGTAAATTGGATTTCTCATATGCCGGAACCACTACTCTATACAGAAAAGAATAAAGTGCCAGAAGCGACAATAGAGGCATTAAAAATGAGAAAAGATAAAGCAAATATATATGTATTAGGGCCAGAAAAAATTGTTTCAAAAGAAGTAGAAAAAGAGCTAAGCAAATACGGGAAAGTAACGCGTATTAGTGGAGAGACCCCTACAGAAAACTCGATTGCGTTCGCTAAATTTAAAGATGAAAAAACAAAATTTGGCTGGGGATTCACAAAACCTGGTCACGGTTTATCATTTGTTTCAAGTAAAACACCAGATTTAGCAGTTGCTGGGGCATCTTTTTCACATATGGGTAAACATGCACCTGTTGTATTATTAGAAGAAGGTAAAGCTTCCCAACCAGTGTATGACTTCCTTGCAAGCATTCAGCCGAAGTTTAAAGATGATCCAACACTTGGACCATATAATCACGGTTTCTTATTAGGAAGTACGAGTGATATTTCATTTGAAATACAAGGAATACTAGATGAGAGGTTAGAAATTGTTCAGGAAAGTAGTCAAGGACACGGTGGACATTAATGAAATGAGCAAAGACGCTACTGATATAGCGTCTTTTTCTTTAGGAAACTTTTACATAGTAAAAAATCTTCTACTCGTTATATAATAGCTTTCGTGCAGTCGGCTAGATTTTCTTATGGAGAAAATCAAATGATAAAGGAGTAGAGGAGTGGTATTTTGTTTCAAACGATAAAAAATGATTGGTTTTCTAATGTGAGAGGGGACGTGTTATCAGGAATTGTCGTTGCTTTAGCATTAATCCCTGAAGCGATAGCCTTCTCTGTTATTGCAGGCGTGGATCCAACAGTTGGACTATACGCAGCCTTTTGTATTGCAGTTACCATTTCATTTGTTGGCGGAAGAACTGGGATGATTTCAGCTGCAACAGGTGCAATGGCATTATTAATGGTAACGCTTGTTAAAGATCATGGTTTCAATCGGAACGTTTGATTGGAACTCTGTAACAACAATTCATAAAGTACCAAAAGGAAACGCATTTGTTATGATCGTAACAGTTGTGATTGTCCTAATTACACATAATTTAGCATTAGGTGTAATTATCGGAACAGTAATTAGTGCGGTGTTATTTGCATTCAATATGGCAAAGATTCACGTGAAACATTTATATATTGAAAATAAGAAAATATACGAAATTCACGGTCAACTTTTCTTTGTAGCTACAGCCGATTTCATAAATAATTTTTCATTTAAAGAAGATGTAAAAGGAATTGAAATGAATTTTACTCATGCGCACGTATGGGATGATTCAGCAGTGGCATCAATTGATAAAGTTATCATGAAGTATGAACAAAGTGGTGTGAAAGTAACTATAACAGGATTAAATGAACGTAGTTCAAAACTTGTTGCAAATTTAGCGACTTATAATAAAAGAATTGCTAGTTAAAAGCCTCCTTTTTAGAGGGCTTTATTATATAATACGAGTAGGATAACGAAAAGGGGATTCAGCATATGTACAAACAAATTATATTAGCATGTGACGGTTCTGAACATGCACTTCGAGCAGCAGAGCATGCAACATATATTGCGAAATGTAGCGAAGAAACAAATGTTGAAGTTGTGTACGTAGTAGATAATAGAACGGCAAAATCAGATATTATACAAGGTCAAACAGATTTAGAAACAATATCGGCTAGTCGAAAAGATAAATTAAAAGAGATTGAAGGTTTATTAAAGAAAGAGAACATTTCTTATACAATTACGATATTACATGGTGATCCTGGAGATACAATTGTTCAATATGTAAATACAGGAGATATAGATCTTGTCATTGCTGGAAGTAGAGGGCTCAATACACTGCAAGAAATGGTGCTTGGAAGTGTAAGTCATAAAATAGCAAAACGAGTGAAATGTCCGGTGATGATTGTAAAATGAAATAGAATGTAACGAAGACCTTAGTATAACTGAGGTCTTTTTTTATGTATAAATGACTCTTATTTGTGGAAATACTAGATATATAAGTTGAAAAGATGTTAACTTACAAATTTGTAAGTTAGTTGTTAGAGAAATCGATGTTATGAGATTTTTCCCATTGGTAAAATAAAAGTATCAAAGGGGAGATAGGGAGGATGGAAGTAATGAAATCATTTCAAAATTTGTCATATAGTCAAGGGGTAAGCTTAATTTGTCTAGGGGGATTTGCTGCATCTGTTACGTTAGCTGTTTTAATAAAGGTGTTTCATCAAATCTTTTAATTTTATAGTAGGGAAGGAATTGGTTGTTATCATTAGTAGGAACAGCAATGAAAATAAAAAATAGCTCTTAGCATGTATGTAAATGCTAAGAGCTATTTTTATGCTTGTTATATGTTATTTAAGCTTGCTTTTGTTTTACTGACCCTGTATTTAAAGTAAGAGCAAGGAAGAACATTGCAAGTACGCAAGATGCAAGTAATAAGATGAATCCGCCATCCCATCCGAATGCATCTACGATAAAGCCCATAGCTGCACTAGCGAAAGCAGCTCCGCCTAAGTAACCGAAGAATCCAGTTAAGCCTGCTGCAGTTCCAGCAGCTTTCTTTGGTGCTAAGTCTAGAGCGTGTAGACCAATTAACATAACCGGTCCGTAAATTAAAAATCCAATTGCGACAAGTGCGATACTATCAACCATTGGATTACCAGGAGGGTTTAACCAGTAAACAAGAACTGCGATAAATACACCGACCATAAATAGAATACCAGCAGGTGCACGACGTCCTTTAAATAGTTTATCACTCATCCATCCGCAAAGAAGTGTACCTGGAATACCAGCCCATTCATATAGAGCGTAAGCAGTACGTGAGCTACTATGAGTAAAGCTTTTTTCTTCTACTAAATAAGTAGGAGCCCAGTCTACAACGCCGTAACGTACGAAATATACGAAAACGTTCGCAATAGCGATGTACCATAAAAACTTATTGTTTAATACGTATTTAAATAAAATTTCCTTTACTGAAAGCTCGCGTTCGCGGTCTTTTACTTTTTCATCTGGTGGATATTCTCCAGTATGTTCTTCAATAGAAGGTAGTCCACAAGATTGAGGCGTATCTTTCATCGTAATTAATACATAAATACCAACTAAAATTGAAAGAATACCTGGGAAGTAAAAAATACTTTTCCAGTCATCTGCGAAGAAGTATAAGCCTAATGTTACAAGTGAAGGCATAAGCGCTCCGCCAACATTATGAGCGACGTTCCAAATAGACATTTTTGTACCACGTTCGCTAATAGAGAACCAGTGAACCATCGTACGACCACAAGGAGGCCATCCCATACCTTGTACCCATCCATTTAAAAACTGAAGTACAAACATAAGTATAATGCTCGTTGTAATGAAAGAAAATGAGCCGAAAATAATATTAATGATACCTGATAAAAATAGCCCAGCTGCTAAAAAGTAGCGAGGATTACAACGATCGGATACGATACCCATAAGAAATTTACTTAATCCGTAAGCGATAGAAACTGCTGAAAGGATAACCCCAAGTTCCCCTTTACTAAAGCCTTGCTCGATTAAGTATGGCATTGCTAGTGAAAAGTTTTTTCGAACAAAGTAGTAACCTGCATAACCGATGAAGATACCTAAGAATACTTGTAAACGTAATTTACGGTATTCGCTATCAACGCGATCAGATGGTAAGCGTTCCGCGTGGGGCGCAGGTTTAAATAATTGTGTGAAAAACATAAAATGAAAATCCTCCCCTAATTAATTCGAAGCGTTTTAAGACAGAGAACATAAAAAGGCCATGAAATATAAAAAAGTTTCCTTTTTTATGATTCATAGCCGTGTACTCCGTTTCTCCGTGACTGTCAATATTAACTTCGTCGAAAATTATACAACTTTGTGACAAAAATGTAAACGTTTTTATGAATAAAAGTATTGACGGATTTTGTTCGTGGGATTAATATTTAAATACATTAAATATTTTATTGTTTAAATAAGAGGTGGATAACATGCCAAATGATATGACGCATATCGATAAAATTCAAGCTCTCGCCTTTTCGATTGGAAAGAAAATGCAGACGGAGTTATTAGAACAAATGCAAGCGACAGGACTTACACCACCGCAGTTTTATATTTTAAAGATTTTAGATCATTATGGGGCTTCAAGAGCGACAACATTAGCGAAAAAGATGTATGTGAAGCCTAGCGCGATTACAGTGATGATTGATCGTCTAATCGATCAAGAACTTGTAGAACGCTATCACGACAAAGATGACCGTCGCGTTGTCATCATCGAGTTAACGAAAAAGGGGAAAGCTAGAGTAGAAGAGGCAATGACAGCTCGTAACGAGCATATTGCAAAATACTTTTCACATTTAGAGTTGCAAGAAAGAGAAGATTTATTACGTCTCTTTGAGAAGTTAGAAACCATTATTTGCGGGACACAAGAGAAAAAAGAGAATAACTAAGAGGAATTGAGGAGATTACATGGAGCAACAAGAAAATCAAAATAGAAAGTTGTTGTTAATCGGTTTAGTAATCGCGATGCTATTTGCTGCATTAGATGGAACAATTGTTGGTACAGCAATGCCACGTATCGTCGGTGACCTAGGCGGATTAAGTTTAATGACATGGTTAACGACAGCTTATATGTTAACATCAACGACAGTTGTACCAATTGCAGGTAAATTAGCGGATTTACTTGGTCGTCGTAACGTATATATAACAGGGCTAGTTATTTTCATGATTGGTTCGGCGTTATGTGGTATGGCAAATGGTATGACAGAATTAATTATTTTCCGTGGGATTCAAGGTCTTGGTGGCGGTATTATGATGCCAATGGCTATGATTATTATTGGAGATATGTTCACGGGAAAAGAACGTGCGAAATGGCAAGGTATTTTTGGTGCGTTATACGGTCTTGCTTCTGTAATTGGACCACAAGTTGGTGGTTGGATTGTAGATGCAGTGAACTGGAGATGGGTATTCTACATTAACTTACCGGTTGGTATTTTAGCGACAATCTTTATTGCAATGGGATTAAAATCGCATAAACAAACAGGACCAATTAAAATCGATATCGCTGGAATCTTTACGATGATTCTCGGTGTTGTAAGTTTATTACTTGCGCTAACGTTTGGCGGAAAAGATTATGCATGGGATTCTTGGCAAATTATCGGTTTATTTGCACTAGCTGTAATTGGTATCGTTAGCTTTGTTATCGTTGAAACGAAAGCTGAAGAGCCAATTTTACCAATGCATTTCTTTAAAAATCGCACATTTACAATACTGAATGCGATTGGATTCTTTATGAGTATTGGAATGTTCGGCGCGATTATGTTCGTACCATTCTTCATGCAAGGTATTGTAGGAGTAAGTGCTGCTGAATCAGGAACAATTATGACTCCAATGATGATTACAATGATTGTGATGAGTATTATCGGTGGGCAACTTGTATTAAAAGTTGGTGTAAAACCACAAATTATCGCAGGTATGCTTATTATGGCCGGTGGTTTCTGGTTATTAACAACGATGGATATGCACACAACGAAGCTTACAGCTACTTCTTATATGATGGTTATCGGTTTAGGAATGGGTCTTGTAATGCCGACATTAACATTAGCGTTACAAGAAAGCTTCCCGAAAAAAGACCTTGGTGTTGTAACATCATCAAGTCAGTTCTTCCGACAAATCGGTGGTACATTTGGTATTACAATTTTAGGATCAATTATGAATAACACTTCAGGTGCGACATTAACAAAGAATTTAGTACCTGTATTAGATACATTCCCGAAAGAAGCGGGACAAATGGTAACGAAATTTAAAGATATGATTCACACAGATCCACAAGGTTTATATTCAATGCTATTTAGCCCAGAGGCATTAAAACAAATGCCAGAAGCGTTCGCTAACAGTATTGTACCTATTTTGAAAAACTCTTTAGTAGACTCGCTTCATACTGTATTCTTAACAGGATTAGTATTTATCGTAGTAGGTGCCATCTTTACGATTTTCTTACAAAAAATTAAATTGTCAGATCGTAAAAAAGATGCTAAAGAGCCTGCTGTAGAAGAAAAAGAAAAAACTGTATCATACTCGTAATGAAGAAGCATCGCCTTATGGCGGTGCTTTTTTGAGTATAACCTTAAAAGCTTTTTAGTGAGAAATGATTGACGTATTTTTAGAAATACGTTATATTATTTTCTGTAAACGGTTACATGAAATGAGGAGAAAAGAGAATGAGTACGATCAAAGACGTTGCGAAATTAGCGGGAGTATCTGTTGCGACCGTTTCCAGAGTTCTAAATAAAAATGGATATGTTCACGAAGATACATTAAAAAAGGTAGAACGTGCAATTGAGATGTTAGATTATAAGCCTAGTACAGTAGCGCGTTCACTGTATAATAAAAAGTCTCGTTTAATTGGCTTAGTTGTTCCAAATATCGTGAATCCATTCTTTCCGGAAGTTGCACGTGCCGTAGAAGATGTAGCACATAAACAAGGTTACACAGTTGTCCTTTGTAACTCTGATGAAAGTTTAGAAAAAGAGAAACAATATATTGATGTGCTTAGACAAAATAATGTAGATGGATTTATTGTAGCAACGAATCCACAAAATAGTGTTAATTACATGAATTTATCTATTCCAATTGTTGCGATTGACCGTATGTTTAATGAGCGTATTCCTACTGTATATGCAGATAACTATGCAGGAAGTCAGGCTGCGACAAAGTTGTTACTAGATAAAGGATGTAAACATATTGCACATATTCGCGGTCCACGTGATGTGAGTACTGCAAATGAACGTTTTGAAGGTTTTGTAGACGTTATTACGCAAAATAATCTTTCGTATATGATTGCAGAGAGTACGTTTGATCCAGCAAATAGTGAGCGTGTAGCGATGGAATTATTAGAAGAATACCCGCATATTGATGGTATTGTTGCTGGGAATGATTTAATTGCGATTGGTATTGTAAAGGCTGCACTTCAAAAGGGGATTGTCATTCCAAATGATTTACAAATTATCGGATTTGATGGAATTTCTTTAACGGAAATGATGTATCCATCTATTACAACAGTTGCACAACCGATATATGAAATGGGGAAAATTGCAACAGAGTTGTTGTTAGAGCAAATGGAAGGAAATACATTAGAAGAGAAACACTATCGTTTGCCGATCGAAATTATAGAACGAAATACAACAAAGTAAGGAGATGAAACAGATGCCAAATATTGCAGTAGTAGGAAGCATTTCAATGGATTTAGTGGCTGTTTCAAAAAAACGGCCGAAAGCAGGAGAAACAGTAATTGGTGAAGCGTTTCATACAATCCCAGGAGGGAAAGGAGCAAACCAAGCAGTTGCTGCAGCTAGATTAGGAGCAAATGTAGCAATGGTTGGAGCGGTAGGAAATGATGATTATGGAACAGTAGTTAGAAAAAATCTAGAGAACGAACGCATTTTTATCGATTATGTGGTACCGGTTACAGATAGAACGACAGGAATTGCTCATATCGTTTTAGCAGAAGAAGATAACAGTATTGTTGTCGTACAAGGGGCAAATGCTCTTGTAAATAAGTCAGTTGTAGATCGCTCCAAAGACCTTCTTGTAAAAGCGGATATGGTTGTTCTTCAACTAGAAATTCCACTTGAAACAGTAAAATATGTATTGGCTATTTGTGAGGAACATAATATTCCTGTTATGTTGAATCCAGCGCCAGCACAAGTTTTATCAGAAGGAATTTTAGAAAAGGCGACTTATATTACGCCAAATGAGCATGAGTGCCGCATCGTATTAGATGATTTTACATCACCAATTGAAGATTTATTGGCGAAGTATCCCAATAAATTATTGATGACAGAAGGTTCTAACGGTGTTCGTTTCCATAATGGCACGGAGATTGTACATGTTCCTAGCATTGCTGTTGATGTAGTGGATACAACTGGAGCTGGTGATACATTTAATGGTGCGTTAGCAGTTGCACTTTCTGAAGGAGAGACACTTCAAAAAGCAATTCGTTTCGCGAATATTGCCGGTGGTCTTTCTGTAACGAAACTTGGGGCGCAAGGCGGCATGCCAACGAGAGATAAAGTACGTGAAGTGCAGGTGATTGTTGGATGAAGAAACACGGCGTATTAAACAGTGAGATTGCATCAATCCTTGCTTTACTTGGGCATACGGATACGATTGTAATTGCTGATTGCGGTTTACCAATTCCTGACGGAGTAAAAAGAATTGATTTAGCTGTTGAAATTGGAAAACCTAGCTTTTTAGATGTATTGCAAGTGGTAGCTGATGATATGGCAATCGAAAAAGTGACGTTAGCAGAAGAAGTTATTATAAATAATGCGGAAGTAAATAAAGAAATAGAGCAGAAATTAATAGAGCCAGCATTTGAGTATGTATCTCATGAGCAATTTAAAGAGCATACAAAGAAAGCGAAGGCGATTATTCGTACAGGCGAGGCTACGCCTTATGCAAATGTAATTTTACATGCAGGCGTGATTTTTTAATAAAGGGAAGTGATGGGAATGCATATTGAAATGAAAAACATTTCAAAGGCGTTCAATGGAAATCCTGTTTTGAAGAATGCACAGTTTATGATTGAAACAGGAGAAGTCCATGCATTGATGGGGGAAAATGGAGCGGGTAAATCAACGCTCATGAAGATTTTAACAGGTGTATACAAAAAAGATGGTGGGACAATCACGATCGATGGGCAAGAGCGCACCTTTAAAAATGCGAAAGAAGCTGAAGAGTACGGCATCGCATTTATACATCAAGAACTAAACATATTGCCGAATTTAACAGTAGCTGAAAATATGTTTCTCGGCAAAGAGTTAATGTATGGGAAAACAGGTATTTTACGCACTCGACAAATGAACGCGATTGCGCAGCAGCAACTAGCGGAGTTAGGGTTGCATGTAAGAGGCGCTATGTTAGCAGAGGAATTATCGGTTGGACAACAGCAAATTATCGAAATTGCGAAAGCATTAATGACAAACGCGAGCGTTATTATTATGGATGAACCTACTGCGGCACTGACGGATCGTGAAATCGAAACGCTCTTTACAGTAATCAATAAGTTACGTAAAGAAGGTGTTTCATTCGTGTACATTTCGCATCGTATGGAAGAGATTTTCTCAATATGTGATGCTATTACGATTTTGCGTGATGGAGAATTCGTCGGAAAGAGATTAATTCCAGAAACATCATTTGATGAAGTAGTGAGTATGATGGTGGGGCGCAGCATTGGTGAACGTTACCCAGAGCGAAATAGTCAAATTGGTGATGTCATTTTTGAAATGCGTAACGGAACGAAGAAAGGGAAATTTGAAAATGTTTCGTTTCAAGTGAGGAAAGGTGAAATCCTTGGTGTAGCTGGTTTGATGGGGGCTGGTCGCACTGATATTATGAAAGCGATATTTGGTTATGAACCTTTAGACTCTGGACAAATTTTTATAAATGGACAAGAAGTAAAGATTGATAGTCCAATAGATGCAATTAGACAAAGAATTGCTTTCATTACAGAAGATAGAAAGTCTGAAGGATTAGTGTTAGATTTTTCAATTCGAGAAAATTTAGCTTTACCGAATTTAGAAAGTCTTTCAAAGGGAAGTGTTCTAAGCAACGAGCTAGAACAACAGTTTACGGCGGATATGATGAAACTTCTTAATGTGAAAGCATCTAGCGGAGAGCAGGCAGTGAAATCTCTTTCTGGTGGAAATCAGCAAAAGGTTGTAATCGCAAAATGGCTAGGCATTCATCCGCAGTTACTCATTTTAGATGAACCAACAAGGGGTGTTGATGTTGGAGCGAAAAAAGAAATTTACTCTATTATGAATAAGCTTACGGAGCAAGGAGATGCCGTTATTATGGTATCATCTGAGCTTCCAGAAGTTTTAGGGATGAGTGATCGTGTTCTTGTTATTCATGAAGGAAAAGTAGGCGGAATTTTAGGGAAAGATGAGGCATCACAAGAGTCTATTATGGCACTAGCTACAGGGGGAGAGTAAGGATGACTAAGAAGGGGAATGTATTACAACAACTCGGTTCTTTAATCGGTTTAGTATTAATTATCGTCGTAATTACAGCTTTAAATCCAGCGTTTATTGAAATTCCAAATTTATTTAATATACTGCGTCAAGTATCGATTAATGCGCTTATTGCATTCGGAATGACCTTCGTAATTTTAACAGGGGGTATTGACTTATCGGTAGGTTCTATTTTAGCATTATCAAGTGCACTTGTTGCTGGAATGATGGCAAGTGGCATGGATCCGTTCCTTGCAATGGCAGTTGGATTATTAGCAGGTCTTGTAATGGGAATTGTAAACGGTATCATCATTGCGAAAGGAAAAGTAGCTCCATTTATTGCAACTTTGGCAACAATGACTATTTTTCGTGGGTTGACGCTTGTTTATATGGACGGACGTCCGATCACTGGTCTTGGTGATCATTTAATGTTCCAAATGTTTGGCCGCGGTTATTTTCTTGGTATTCCGGTACCAGCTGTTACAATGATGATCGCTTTCGCAGTACTGTACTTCATTTTGAAGAAAACGACATTTGGTCGCCGTACATTTGCAATTGGTGGAAATGAAGAAGCAGCAGCACTATCAGGTATTAATGTTACGAGAATTAAAGTAATGATTTACGGTCTTTCCGGAATTTTGGCAGCGCTTGCAGGTATTGTTTTAACATCACGATTAGATTCTGCACAGCCGACTGCAGGTACTTCTTATGAATTAGATGCAATTGCAGCAGTTGTATTAGGTGGAACAAGTCTTTCTGGGGGAAGAGGATGGATTGTTGGTACATTCATCGGTGTACTTATTATCGGTGTATTAAATAACGGTTTAAATTTATTAGGTGTATCTTCTTTCTTCCAACAAGTTGTAAAAGGACTTGTAATCTTACTAGCTGTATTAATTGATCGCAGAAAAGAAGCGTAATGGAGGGACAGTTCATGAAGAAATGGTTACTTATACTCGTTGCATGTATTATGGTCATTACTGCTGGTTGTTCAATGGAACCGCCAGAATGGGCAAAGGATTCTAGCGATAAAGGTCGAAATAAAACTATTAAAGTTGGATTCTCTGTTTCAACTTTAAATAATCCCTTTTTTGTAACTTTGAAAAAGGGTGCAGAAAAGAAAGCGAAAGATAGTGGCATCGAATTAATTGCTGTTGATGCACAAAATGATGCAGCAAAGCAAACGAACGATGTTGAAGATTTAATTCAAAAGGGTGTCGATGTAGTTGTTATTAATCCGACCGATTCAGATGCTGTTGCTTCAGCAGTAAGTGCGGCAAATGCAGCAAATGTTCCTGTTATTACAGTAGACCGCGTTGCGAATTCAGGTAAGGTTGTTTCTCACATTGCTTCTAACAATATCGAAGGTGGTCAAATGGCTAGTGATTACATTCGTGAATTAGTTGGCGAAGGAGCAAACGTTGCTGAGTTAGAAGGAATCCCTGGATCTTCCGCTGCTCGTGAACGTGGGAAAGGATTCCATAACGTAGCCGATAAGTCTTTAAAAGTAGTTGCAAAACAAGCAGCTGATTTTGATAGAGCGAAAGGATTATCTGTTATGGAAAACATTTTGCAAGCAAATGGTGATATTAAAGCCGTGTTTGCGCATAACGATGAGATGGCATTAGGTGCACTTGAAGCATTGAAGTCTGCTGGAAAA
The DNA here is from genome assembly GCF_900176455.1 of Bacillus sp. JKS001846. NCBI lineage: Bacteria > Bacillati > Bacillota > Bacilli > Caryophanales > Bacillaceae > Bacillus > Bacillus sp. JKS001846. The sequence continues at coordinate 5,024,325 of NZ_FWYG01000001.1, read as the reverse complement.
ACAGATGTAGTCGTTGTTGGATTTGATGCAACAGACGATGCAGTGAAAGCGGTTAACGATGGGCGTATGGCTGCAACAGTTGCTCAAAAACCGGAATTAATCGGGGAGAAGGCGATGCAAACAGCAAAAGAGATAACACAAGGTAAAAAAGTGGACAAATCTATTCCGATTGAATTAGAGCTTATTAAGAAAAATAAATAAATATAAAATGAAAATTAGGAAGGAAGAACAACAAATGAAATTCTTTATTGATACAGCAAACGTTAACGAAATTAAAGAGGCAAATGAATTAGGTGTATTAGCTGGAGTAACGACAAATCCATCACTTGTAGCAAAAGAAGGCGTAGACTTCCACGAACGCATTCGTGAAATTTGCAACGTTGTAGAAGGACCTGTAAGTGCAGAAGTAATTAGCTTAGAAGCTGATAAGATGATTGAAGAAGGAAAAGAACTAGCGAAGATTGCTCCAAACGTTGTAGTAAAAGTTCCAATGACAACAGAAGGTTTAAAAGCAGTAAAAGCGTTCTCTGATTTAGGAATTCGTACAAACGTTACATTAGTGTTCTCAGCAGTTCAAGCATTACTTGCAGCTCGTGCTGGTGCAACATACGTTTCACCATTCTTAGGTCGCTTAGACGATATCGGTCATAACGGTATGGACTTAATTCGTCAAATCGCAGAAATCTTTGCAATTCATGGCATCGAAACAGAAATCATTGCAGCATCTGTACGTCACAGTGTTCACGTAACTGACGCAGCATTAAACGGTGCACATATTGCAACAATCCCAGCAAACGTAATTGCTTCATTAGTGAAGCACCCATTAACAGATCAAGGAATTGAGAAATTCTTAGCTGATTGGGAAAAAACACAAGAGAAATAATAGAAAAGCAAGAATCCTAGTTTAATTGACTAGGATTCTTTTTTTATTTAAAAGAATTTTCATGCAATTTTGCATATTGTCTTTTAAATTTGTTATATAAGATATTTAATATATATCACATAACTCTTTATTTTTCATATTTCGACATAAAGTGAAACTTTAATCAGTGGGGGCTTTGTTCATCCCCCCACTGATTATTAATTGAACCAAGGGATAAAAAGATAGAGGGTCTGACCAGAAAACTGGAGGGCATGATTCTATAACAAAAAGCTTAATGTTTATAGAATTATGTCTTTTTATATAGGGAGGGTAGTAAACAGAGATTTCGACAAAAACGCACTAATTTATCTGAATTTTAAGTTTTATAAAAGGGGAGAAATGGAATGAGAAGAAAAGCACCATTTAAAGTGTTGTCATCATTAGCAATTGCGGCAATTATCGGATGTACATCTGTAATGAGTGCTCCGTTAGCATATGCAGAAACGGCAGCAAAAAAGAAAGATAATGTATCTACAACACCAATTGATTACAATTTAATTCAAGAAGATCGTTTAGCGGAAGCACTGAAAGAAAGAGGAACAATTAATCCATCATCTTCTAAAGAAGAGACGAAAAAAGCTGTTGAGCAATATATTGAAAAGAAACAAGGAGATCAGGCGAATAAAGAAATTCTTCCAGATGCTCACTCACAAGAAACGTCTGATTTCACAAAAAAAGTAAAAGAGAAAAAGATGGAAGAAAAGGAAAATGTAAAAAAGGCTGAAAAAAATGTTAGCCTTGAGCAAAAGCCAGAACCAAATAAAAATCAATTGAATGGGCAAGTTCCAACTTCAAAAGCAAAGCAAGCTCCATATAAGGGATCTGTTCGATCAGATAAAGTATTAGTGCTACTCGTTGAATTTAGTGATTATAAACATAATAATATTGATCAAACACCAGGTTATATGTATTCGAAAGACTTTAGTAGAGAACATTATCAAAAGATGTTGTTCGGTAATGAGCCGTATACTTTATTTGATGGTTCAAAAGTAAAAACGTTTAAACAATACTATGAAGAGCAGTCTGGTGGTAGTTATACGACAGATGGATATGTAACGGAGTGGCTAACTGTTCCAGGAAAAGCATCTGATTATGGAGCTGATGGTAGCAGTGGGCACGATAATAAAGGTCCGAAAGGTGCACGTGATTTAGTGAAAGAAGCTTTGCATGCAGCTGCTGAGAAAGGACTAGATTTATCCCAGTTTGATCAATTTGATAGATATGATACAAACGGGGACGGGAATCAAAATGAACCTGACGGTGTAATTGATCATTTAATGGTAATCCATGCTGGTGTTGGTCAAGAAGCTGGTGGCGGTAAATTAGGTGATGATGCGATCTGGTCACATCGTTCAAAATTAGCAGTAGATCCAGTAGCGATTGAAGGTACGAAATCAAAGGTAGATTACTTTGGTGGTAAAGTAGCAGCACATGATTACACAATTGAACCAGAAGATGGAGCTGTAGGTGTGTTTGCACATGAATTTGGACATGATCTTGGATTACCAGATGAATATGACACGAAATATACTGGAAATGGTTCACCAGTCGAAGCTTGGTCATTAATGAGTGGAGGTAGTTGGACAGGGAAAATCGCAGGAACAGAGCCGACTAGTTTTTCACCACAAAATAAAGACTTCTTACAAAAGAATATGGGTGGCAACTGGGCAAAAATATTAGAAGTAGATTACGATAAAATTAAGAGTGGTGTGGGAGTTCCTACCTATATTGATCAAAGTGTTACGAAATCAAATCGTCCAGGCGTTGTACGTGTTAACTTACCAGGTAAAAGTGTTGAAACGATTAAACCGGAGTTTGGAAAGCATGCATATTATAGTACAAGAGGCGATGATATGCATACAACGTTAGAGACACCATTCTTTGATTTAACAAAGGGAACAAATGCAAAATTCGATTATAAAGCAAATTATGAGTTAGAAGCAGAGTGCGATTTCGTCGAAGTACATGCAGTAACAGAAGATGGAACGAAGACGTTAATTGATAGACTTGGAGAAAAAGTAGTCCAAGGAGATAAAGATACAACAGATGGGAAATGGATTGATAAATCATATGATTTAAGTCAATTTAAAGGCAAAAAAGTGAAACTACAATTCGACTATATTACAGATCCGGCTGTAACATATAAAGGTTTTGCGATGGATAATGTAAATGTAACTGTTGATGGACAAGTTGTATTTTCTGATGATGCAGAAGGACAGTCTAAAATGAATTTAAATGGTTTTGTTGTTTCTGATGGGACAGAGAAGAAAGCTCATTACTACTACTTAGAATGGAGAAACTATGCGGGATCAGATAATGGATTAAAAGCAGGAAAAGGTCCAGTGTATAATACAGGTCTTGTCGTTTGGTATGCAGATGATAGTTTTAAAGATAACTGGGTTGGGATGCATCCAGGTGAAGGATTCCTTGGTGTTGTTGACTCTCATCCAGAAGCGCTAGTTGGTAATTTAAACGGGAAACCAGCATACGGTAATACGGGCATGCAAATTGCAGATGCTGCATTTTCATTTGATAAAACACCAGCATGGAGTGTAAATTCATTAACACGTGGTCAGTTTAACTATTCTGGATTACAAGGTGTTACAACTTTTGATGATTCAAAAGTATATAGTAACAAGCAAATTGCAGACGCAGGAAGAAAAGTTCCAAACCTTGGACTTAAATTCCAAGTTGTTGGACAGGCAGAAGATAAATCGGCAGGTGCTGTTTGGATTAAACGTTAATAACATAAAAGCACATTCTTCATATGAAGAGTGTGCTTTTTAATTTGTACAGTAAGTTATTATTTTAGTTTATGTAATACAAGTTTTTATTCATGTGTAGTGTATCAAATTATGTGGGGAAAGGAAATATTTCCGAGGAAATTGTCGAAGTATCGTCAGTATTTATAAACTTTCTGTTTAAAAGAAGAGATGTATTATTGCCTTTACGGCTCAATTTATTTACATTGTTATTTGGTTATACACAAAAGTAATATATTCGGCAGTAAAAGAGCGCTATTGGATAGTGTTCTTTTTGTAGATAGGAAGGAGTTGAGTTAAATGAAAGAAATAATTGAATGTCCACAGTGTGAAGGAGAGATTACTGCGCAACATATTATTGATCTCCCGCATCCTTTTTCATTCAGATGTCCACACTGCAAGGTGAGGTTAAAAGAAATGAGAATCACACCGTGCTTAATATTAGCAGCAATTTGTATCATTCCACTGTTTATTATAATTGGAGAGAGTATTAAGGAATTACTAGTAAAATATTTTTCTATTATAGATGATGTACCAACTGTACTTATTTTCTTCTTATTTTGTTATCCATTGTATTATTTCTATGAAAAATATAATGCTATATTGTTTATTAAATACGGCTTATTGAAAGTTAAAAGTTGAATTGAATAGGAGATTATCATAATGCTTTGGAAAATATATTTAGTTATTGTAGCAATGTTAGCTATTATTTCGTTAGTAAGGGGCATGTTTCAAACACCAATTCAAAAGTTTGACTTTGTAGTTTCTATTATTACGTGGATAGGGCTCTTTGGTTTTGTATTTGATATACAAATATTAACCTCAATTGTTTGGAAATGTATCTTCTTGTTTAGCGTCATTTGGACTTTAACTGCAGTTTTTGTTTTTCGTTTATATGAAGAGCGAGATGAGCCGTTACCTTTTATATTTAAAGTAATTGGAATTATTCCAACGCTTCCATTATATTACGGATTATATCAATATGCATTTTAAAAAAGACAACGATGGATTATCCCATCATTGTCTTTTTTACTTTGCTTCTTACATAAATCATCCCAGCAAATGTTAATAAAAATGCTGTCCCGATAATGAAGCTGATGCTAGGTGATGCTCCGATTGCGCCGACTGTAAAGGAGCCAGCAACAACTCCTAATGAGAAGAAGGCATAAAATAATCCGAATGCCTTTCCGCGATTATCGTCTGTAGTATTTTCAACGAGTAAAGCGTTAATAGACGGGAAGAGGATTGCGAATCCAATTCCATAAATTATCATTACGATAAAGAGCATACCTTTTGTAGCAAATAATCCGAGTAAAGATAATGCGAATGCCATAACTGCAATTCCGATTAGCATTAGTTTCGAACGATTAAATCGATCGTAAATACGATTTGTTGGAAGCAAGAAGAAGAGGATAGCAGTTATACCAAATACACTTAACATCATGCCTGTTGTGGATGCTTTAAGCGCTAATGCCTCAACTTTTACTGGTAACATATAAGTGACAATTCCTTGTGAAAACATTAATGTGAAAGCACCAATATATGCTTGTAATAACGGTTCTGATTTTAAAAGTTCAACCATATCTTCTTTGTTCATCATTTGCGTTCTTGATGTATCTTTTCTTGATACGTTATTTGGTAAGAAGAATAGAGATACGATCGTACCAAGAGCCATTAAAATAGAAATAGTAATGAAGACCCATTCTACGCCAGCTGTTGCTTTCATAATACCGCTGAAAGCCGGTCCTACGATTGCGGCTGTTCCAACAGCAGCACCAGATAGAGCCATTGCTTTTCCTTGTCTTTTTGCATTTGTTTGTTTTGATAAAAATGTAAAGGCAGCAGGAATTAAAAAGCCATCACTAAATCCATGCATAAAGCGAACAACTAATAGTTGTTCACCACTTTGAACAACGGTGTATAACAAGACTATGAAACTCGTAATTCCCATGCTTATATAAAGGATTTTTTTTGCACCAAATTTATCGACAGCTGCTCCAGCAATAATATTACCGATCATATTAGCGAATGAGTACATACCGACAACTAGCCCGATAATAAGAGGGGTTCCTCCAAGGCTTTGAGCGAAAGTACTCATAATAGGTAATTGTGAAAATGTATCTAAAAAAGCCACGATAACGATAAAGTAAATAAAATATTTCAAGTGATATTCACCTCTCCTATGCTATTATGGCACAATGCTAATTTCACCTGCAATGAAATTGAATTAACAGATGTGGAAAAAAGTACAAAGTGACAAAATATTGAACGTTATTTGTAAAAAATTAGTAAGGATGTGATTGTTTTTTTGAAATATATGGATAGAAGTATTATAATAGAATTGTAAACTTCACCAGGTTAAGTATATACATAGAGAGGGATGTATAAAATGAAAGCACTACTTTGGCATAATCAACGTGATGTACGAGTAGAAGAAGTACCAGAACCAACAGTAAAACCAGGAACAGTGAAAATCAAAGTTAAATGGTGTGGTATTTGTGGGACAGACTTGCATGAATATTTAGCAGGGCCTATTTTTATTCCAACAGAAGAACATCCATTAACACATGTGAAAGCACCTGTTATTTTAGGTCATGAGTTTAGTGGTGAGGTAATAGAGATTGGTGAAGGAGTTACATCTCATAAAGTGGGAGACCGCGTTGTTGTAGAACCAATTTATTCTTGTGGTAAATGTGAAGCTTGTAAACATGGACATTACAATGTTTGTGAACAACTTGTTTTCCACGGTCTTGGCGGAGAAGGCGGCGGTTTCTCTGAATATACAGTAGTACCAGAAGATATGGTTCATCACATTCCAGATGAAATGACGTATGAACAAGGTGCGCTTGTAGAACCAGCAGCAGTAGCAGTTCATGCAGTACGTCAAAGTAAATTAAAAGAAGGGGAAGCTGTAGCAGTATTTGGTTGCGGTCCAATTGGACTTCTTGTTATCCAAGCAGCTAAAGCAGCAGGAGCGACTCCTGTTATTGCAGTTGAACTTTCTAAAGAACGTCAAGAGTTAGCGAAATTAGCAGGTGCGGATTATGTATTAAATCCAGCAACTCAAGATGTGTTAGCTGAAATTCGTAACTTAACAAATGGTTTAGGTGTAAATGTTAGCTTTGAAGTAACAGGTGTTGAAGTTGTACTACGACAAGCGATTGAAAGTACAAGCTTCGAAGGACAAACTGTAATTGTTAGCGTATGGGAAAAAGACGCAACAATTACTCCAAATAACTTAGTATTAAAAGAAAAAGAAGTTATTGGTATTTTAGGATACCGTCACATCTTCCCAGCTGTTATTAAATTAATTAGCTCTGGTCAAATTCAAGCAGAGAAATTAATTACGAAAAAAATTACAGTCGATCAAGTTGTTGAAGAAGGATTTGAAGCACTTGTAAAAGATAAAACACAAGTGAAAATTCTTGTTTCACCTAAATAAGATAGAATCGAATAGAGTAGCCCTTTTCTAGAAATAGAAGAGGGCTACTTTTTTTCTATACTGAAAGGTGATAGACTTTCCTTTGACTAAATGTATTTTTGTTTGGAAGGGAGAATCTAATGCTTTCATTTTTGTTAACTTTAAAGCGAATGTTAAGAGCCTGTTTACGAGCGTGGAAAGATAAAGAATTTCAAGTATTATTCGTATTAACAATTTTGACTTTAATATCGGGTACGATTTTTTATAGTACAGTTGAAGAATTACGTCCTATTGACGCTTTATATTTTAGTGTGGTCACGTTGACGACTGTCGGTGATGGGAATTTTAGTCCGCAAACTGATTTCGGAAAGATATTTACAATCTTATACATATTTATTGGGATTGGATTAGTGTTTGGATTTATTCATAAGTTAGCAGTTAATGTACAATTGCCAAGTATATTATCGAATAGAAAAAAAGAGTAAAGCGTTCAGATGCTTGGTCATCTCCCTGTCAAGTAGACAGAAATAAAAAGAGTATTATGCCACGGCCTTTTCCCGATATTCTATCGGGGAAAGGCCGTGAAGTTTTTCTTGGAATCTTTCTGTATTATAAAATTGAATATATTCTTGAATTGCTCGGTAGGCCATTTCATATGTTTTTGGGCACACTAAATACAACTTCTCTGTTTTTAAATGTGAGAAGAATGATTCGATACACGCATTATCAAAACAGTTTCCACGTCTAGAATGACTACCGACAAATCCTAATTTCTCTAACTGTTTTGCGTAGGATTTAGATGTATATTGAAACCCTTGATCTGAATGGAAAAGGGGCTTAGTAGTTAATGACTTCCCTTCTAATTGACGTAATGTAGTTAAAACTAAATCTAAATCATTTCTTGAAGATAGCTTCCAGGCAACAATTTCATTGTTGTATAAATCTAACACAGCCGACAAATAGGCAAATTGTTCTCCGATTCGTACATAAGTAATATCTGTTACGAATTTTTGATTTTGCTTTTCAGCTTGAAACTCTCGATTCAAATGATTTTTAAATACCACAGATGTTTTTCTTCCATAAAACGGACGTTTTTTTCGAATGATAGATTGAATACCCAGCTCTCTCATAAGACGACGAACACGTTTATGATTCATTACCATTCCTTCTCGAGCCAAAGCACGAGTCATACGTTTATACCCATAGTAAGGGTGCTGACGATGAATAGATAAAATATGTTCTTTATGCCACATATCCCTTTTCTGACGTAAACGCTGCACGTTATGATATTTCCGCCATTTATAGTAGCCAGCCTTAGAAACTTCCGCGATTTGAAGCAACCATCGGAGTGGATAGGCTTGGCGTAATGAATCGATAAGAGAAAATCGTTCTTTCTTTAGGACCATTCCTTCCCGTGTAGATTTGGATTGCGCTTTTTTAAATACTCAACCTGTGCCTTCAAATAAGCATTTTCTTCTTCTAGACTATTAAAATTCTTTCGATTCCAGACACCACGTTGATCATCAAAGGACTCCCCTTGTTGCGCACGTTTTACCCACTCAATAATCTGGGCATCGCTCTTCACACCGAGTTGTTCACGAATTTCTCGCAATGATTTTCTCTCTTCTAATCGAAGACGAACTGCTTCTCGCTTTAGTTCTTCTGTATATTTTTGAAATGATTGTCCTTTTCTTGCCATAAAAAAATCCCCTCCAGATAAAACAGTATTGAGTCCATCATATCAGATGGACTCTTTTTTTACTGTCTACCTATAGGGGATAATACCAGCTTTACTCTTTTTTTACATTAGTTTAGACAAGCCTTAATAATAGTTTATTAAAATGAAAGTGTATTCATTCATTATATTCACTGTGTATAAAGTTATAATGATATGAACATTTGCATATTTTAATTTATTGATAGAAATTTCGTGAAAGGTGGGATATTCTAGTCATAGGTTAACCGGACGACATCATAGGATCCTAACAAAATGTTTACAATAATTCAATTATAAAATGGAGGATTTTATATGAAAAAGAAAGTACTTGCTTTAGCGGCAGCTATTACATTAGTTGCTCCATTACAAAGTGTTGCATTTGCTCATGAAAATGATGGGGGACAGAGATTTGGAGTTATTCCGCGCTGGTCTGCTGAAGATAAACATAAAGAAGGCGTGAATTCTCATTTATGGATTGTAAACCGTGCAATTGATATTATGTCTCGTAATACAACACTTGTAAAACAAGATCGAGTTGCACTATTAAATGAATGGCGTACGGAGTTAGAGAACGGTATTTATGCTGCTGACTATGAAAATCCTTATTATGATAATAGCACATTTGCTTCACATTTCTATGACCCTGACAATGGGAAAACTTATATTCCGTATGCAAAGCAGGCAAAGGAAACTGGAGCTAAGTATTTTAAATTAGCTGGTGAGTCTTACAAAAATAAAGATATGAAACAAGCATTCTTCTATTTAGGATTATCTCTTCATTATCTAGGGGATGTAAACCAACCGATGCATGCAGCAAACTTTACGAACCTTTCGTATCCACAAGGGTTCCATTCTAAATATGAAAACTTTGTAGATACGATAAAAGATAACTATAAAGTAACGGATGGAAATGGATATTGGAACTGGAAAGGTACGAATCCAGAAGATTGGATTCATGGAGCGGCAGTAGTTGCGAAACAAGATTACGCTGGCATTGTAAATGATAATACGAAAGATTGGTTCGTGAGAGCTGCTGTATCACAAGAATATGCAGATAAATGGCGCGCTGAAGTTACACCAATGACAGGTAAGCGTTTAATGGATGCACAACGTGTTACTGCTGGATATATTCAGCTTTGGTTTGATACGTACGGAAATCGTTAAGTATTTAAAAAAGGTCAAATCTCAGAATAGAGTATTTGGCCTTTTTATCACTATACAATACATGGAGGTATGAAACGTGAAAGGTAAATTGCTAAAAGGTGTACTTAGCTTAGGTGTTGGTCTAGGAGCTTTATATAGTGGAACGTCAGCTCAAGCAGAAGCGTCTACAAATCAAAACGATACATTAAAAGTGATGACGCATAATGTATATATGCTATCAACAAACTTATATCCGAACTGGGGACAAACTGAGCGTGCTGATTTAATCGGGGCGGCAGATTATATAAAGAATCAAGACGTAGTTATATTAAATGAAGTGTTTGATAATAGCGCATCAGATCGTTTATTAGGGAATTTGAAGAAAGAATATCCAAATCAAACAGCAGTATTAGGTCGTAGTAGTGGAAGTGAATGGGATAAAACGTTAGGAAACTATTCATCTTCAACTCCTGAAGATGGTGGCGTTGCGATTGTGAGCAAATGGCCAATCGCTGAAAAGATTCAATATGTATTTGCAAAAGGATGCGGGCCAGATAATTTATCGAATAAAGGATTTGTATACACGAAAATTAAGAAAAATGATCGCTTTGTTCATGTAATTGGTACGCATTTGCAAGCGGAAGATAGTATGTGCGGAAAAACTTCACCTGCATCTGTACGTACAGACCAATTAAAAGAAATTCAAGACTTTATTAAAAATAAAAATATACCAAATAATGAGTATGTGTTAATTGGTGGTGATATGAACGTAAATAAAATAAATGCAGAGAACAAGAATGACTCAGAGTATGCATCTATGTTTAAAACATTGAACGCTTCTGTACCATCTTATACTGGACATACAGCGACTTGGGACGCAACGACAAACAGTATTGCAAAATATAATTTCCCTGATAGTCCTGCTGAGTATTTAGATTATATTATTGCAAGTAAAGACCATGCGAACCCATCGTATATAGAGAATAAGGTGTTACAGCCGAAATCTCCACAATGGACTGTTACATCATGGTTCCAAAAATATACGTATAATGATTACTCTGATCATTATCCGGTAGAGGCGACTATTTCTATGAAGTAGTTTCAAAAAGTTTCTTCGTAAAGAAGAAACTTTTTTTATTTGCAAACAGGAAAATCACACTTTCTTTCCAATATGTATAAGACATATTGAGAAGAGGAGAGAAAAATGTGGATCGAGGAATTTTTAAAGAAGTTCCATTACCGTGTGCATTTTTGGATGAAGTGGCTTTAGATAGAAATATTCAATCAATTATAGAGTTAAGCGGAAATAAAAAGATTCGTATAGCGAGTAAATCGTTACGCTCTGTTCCGATTATGCAAAAGATACTAGCTGCAAATGATCGATTTCAAGGTATTATGTGCTTTTCACCTAGAGAGATTTTATTTTTAATAGAACAAGGATTTAATGATTTATTGCTTGGATATCCTGCTTACGATGAAAGAGCTCTGTATGAAATTAGTTTGTTAACAAAGAAAGGTTTCATTATAACTTGTATGGTGGATTGTGAAGAGCATATTGTGTATTTAGAAAACATTGCTGAGAAATCCAAAGGATGTTTTCGTGTTTGTTTGGATATTGATATGAGTAGTCGTTTCTTTCAATTTCATTTTGGTGTACAAAGGTCCCCAGTAAAAAATGTGCAGGATGCGTTGAAAGTAGTAGAAAAGGTGAGAAGGTCATCATATTTAATGTTAGATGGTGTAATGGGATATGAAGCTCAAATTGCCGGGGTGGGCGATTATATACCGAATCAATGGTTGAAAAGTAAAGTGATTTCGTATTTAAAGCAGAAATCAGTGCTAGAAGTTAAAGAAAGAAGAGAACATATTGTAAAAGCAATACAAAACATTGGTATTGAGCTAAGGTTTGTAAATGGAGGCGGAACAGGAAGCATAAAAACAACCGAGAAAGATAATTCAGTTTCAGAGATTACAATAGGTTCTGCTTTTTATTCTCCGAAGCTGTTTGATTATTATAAAGAGGTGAAATTTCATCCAGCGGTCGGATTTGCCTTACCAGTTGTGCGTAAACCAGTCCCGTTTATTTACACTTGCCTAGGTGGTGGATATATTGCTTCAGGAGCAGTTGGAAAAGATAAAGAGCCTGAAGTTTGGAGACCGAAGGGTGCAAAATTATTAGCTTTAGAAGGTGCTGGCGAGGTACAAACGCCAATTTTTTATAACGGCGAGGAACGAGTGGATATAGGAGAGACCATTTTGTTTCGTCATAGTAAGGCTGGTGAATTATGTGAACGCTTTCCTTTTTTGTATCGTGTTAAAAAAGGAGAGATTGTCGGGGAGTATTCAACATATCGGGGGGATGGCCAATGCTTTCTATAAAGGGACAAAAGTGGAGAAATTGGACAGGGAATGTAGAAGGAACGCCGCATTATACGATGTATCCAGAAAGTATACAAGATGTAGTAGAAGTTGTGGGGCTTGCGCGAAAAAAGGGAAAGAAAATTCGTGTTGTCGGTTCAGGACACTCGTTTACCCCCCTTGTGCAAACGGAAGAAGTTTTAGTTTCTTTAGATGAATTGAAGGGTATTGTGAATATTGATGCAGAGAAGATGGTTGCTGAAGTATGGGCAGGAACAAAGTTATATGATTTAGGGAAGTTACTTGAGGAAAAAGGTTATGCGCAAGAAAATTTAGGGGATATTGATTCGCAATCTATTGCAGGAGCGATTAGTACGGGGACTCATGGAACGGGTATTACCTTTGGGAGTTTATCAACACAAGTTATAGAGATTACGGCAGTTCTATCTAATGGTGAGAGTATAGTTTGTTCGGAAGCTGAGAACGTAGAATATTGGAGAGCGTTTCAGTTGTCACTTGGAATGTTAGGTATCATTGTAAAGATAAAATTGAAGGTTATTCCAGCGTATTCACTCGTTTATGAAAGTGAAAAACAGTCATTATCCACTGTAATGAACAAACTAGAAGAATATAAGAAGCATCGTCATTTTGAATTTTTCGTTTTTCCTTATTCTGATGAAGTACAAGTGAAACTTACGAACGAAACAACGAATAAAGGCAGTGATTTGAAATGGCATAAACTAAAGGTGGAGTTACTTGAAAATAGGATGTTCTCTTTACTATCTAAAGGATGTAAATGGTTTCCTTCTATAAGTAAAGGCGTGAGTCGGTTATCAGCTAAAGCTGTACCAAACACAAAAATAATTGGCCCGAGCTATGAAGTATTTGCTACATCACGTACGGTGCCATTTTATGAAATGGAGTATAGCATTCCTTCAAAGTATATGAGGACGGTTGTAGAAGAAATCTCAAATCTTATTGAAAAGAAAAAGTATAAGGTGCACTTCCCAATCGAATGCCGCTATGTGAAAGGGGATGATATATGGCTTAGTCCGGCCTATGGAAGAGATTCAGCATATATCGCTGTTCATATGTATAAAGGTATGAAATATGCTGCTTACTTTGGCGAAGTGGAAAAGATTTTTCTAAAGTATGAAGGGCGTCCACATTGGGGGAAAATGCATACATTATCGTATGAGCAATTACAATATATATATCCAGAATTTCATTCGTTTTTACAGGTGAGGAAATCTCTAGATGAACTTGGAATGTTTTTTAATCCTTATGCAGAAAAGTTATTTATCCCGCTATTTGTCGGGCAGTAACACTCTCGTCGCAAAATTCGGTGGGAGATAACCGCCCGGTTGGGGAGGGCTGATTAAAGTTTCACATTATGTATATGAAAAAGCTGACAAATAATTATTTGTCAGCTTTTTTTAGTGTAATTGCATTTCTTGTATGACTAATATGTTCATAAAATAGTAGTTTATCCCGGCTAAATACATGTAGTAAAACATGAATAATAAATAGGCCGTTAATGATGAATAAGAATAACAATGTAACGAGTAATACTAAAGGCTCTGTGTGATTTAAAATAGAGCTACTAGAAAGAATATAATTGATTCCGCCTAACGCAAAATAAAATATACCGTAGCGAATAAATAGTTCTTTTAATGTAATACGATTTGATTTTCCTTTCACGTGAATGCGAAGCAATGCTTTCCCAATTGTTTTTCCGTTAGTAAAGTATGGAATAATAATAAAGTAAATAAGGATTGAACACGTAATGAAAATGAGTTCATACATATTGGTGTAAGATTGCATATTAGAAACGAAGAAAGAATTTCCTTTGTTTTTAACGACAGGTACGACGATAGATAAGAAAATCCAATCAATTTGCATCGCGATAAGGCGACGAATGAATCCGACTGGTTTCGTTTCCAAATCAATATGACTATCTAACTCGTTTGTCTTCGGAAGGAAGTACGTAAATATTGGTGCAATGATAAAACCAATTACGCCACCTAATGTATTTAAAAACAAATCATCGATATCAAATAATCGGTATGCACAATTGTATATACCGTATAATCCAGTCACTTGTGTTAGCTCGAAAAATAGTGAAAGGAAAAAGGAAATGCAAATTGTTTGTAAGAAACTACGTCGGAAATAATAACGTAAGTAAATACCGAATGGAACAGTTAATAGAACGTTAAAGGCAACTTGTAAAAACGCAGACTCTTTTAATAAGTAGAAATAAGTAGCTGGTTTCGTTAAAACTGCCGATGTATGACTACTAATCTCTTGTATGAAATAAAATGGTGCGAGTTGCATGTGTTGTGTATTAGCCGGTTGTAGGCTACAAGTATCAAACGTTTGTGGCAACGGCAAAATAACAAGAAAATAGGCATTTAATAAGTAAAGTAATAATGAGTATAAAATAAATGAGCGCCATTTATTTAAATAACCGTATTTTCGATAATTAAATATTAAAAAAGGGATTAAAAGAAACATTGCTAAAAAAGGAAATAAAATAAATGCTGTTTTCACTGGAAATAAATATGCAGTCAAAGTAAAACTCCTTTCAATAAAAATTCGTTTATCATTATAGCGCTAAAAATATTTAAATACAAAGTTAAAACCTTTCGAAATAGAAAAAATTACTAATTTGATAGGGATTAAGTTATAATAAATTTAATATAAGGATATTGTGATTATATAAGTTGAGAGAGGGTACAAGAGATGCGATATGAACTTTTTTCTGTAAGTGGGGATCATATTACGACTTTTGAAAGTGCATGGCGTTTTCAGGAGGGAGAACAGATTTTTGTTCATGATGATCAAACAAAACGAAACTTTATTATTATTCGGCTGACGCATGATGTATTTCAACAAAATAAACATGTTATTCGTTTGTATTGTCAAGAGAAGAAAGTGTATGCATAAGAGAAGCCCTCTTACAGTATGAAAAGTAAGAGGGTCCTTATCTCGTTATTTGTGAACAGCCCAATTGATGAGGGCTGATTAATTTAACTTTATCATTTTGGCCCTCGTAAGGAATAAAAAGAGAAGGATTAATGCACATAGGTAGCATTTGATTTGGAAGAAAGGATATAGCCTTGTATTTTGTGCTTCAAAGTTTCATTGCCTTCTTTTTGAGAAAGCCATGTATGGTAATCTTGTTGTGTTTTCCATAACATACGAATCATATACTCTGCCTTATCATTTGTACGATGAACAGGTGAAAACTCTATGTTAATACAACCGTTCGTTCCGGGGGAAGGATAATATTGTTTAAGCCCATAAAGTAGCTCATTTTCATATTCGTACTTAATGTGAATGAGTTTAGTAACTATAAACATATAAACACCTCTTTTACGATAATAGTAGGAAAGATAGAATTACTGTAATAGTGAACTTGATAAATATTATACTATTCTGAAAATTATAAGTAAATAATAGGTTTTAACTTAATAAAGGTATAAAAAAGCGAGTCATTCTATTACACTAGATGACTCGCTTTTAATTTGTAAGTTTTACTTTATAAGAAAATAAGAGTAAGTACACCTACGATAATACAATAGAAAGAGAAATATTTTAAATTTCCTTTTGCCATAATGTTCATAAACCATTTTAGTGAAATATACGTCATGATAAATGTTGCGATGAATGCAACGACATATGGTACGAATAATGTGTCTAGATTTGGATCATTTGCAATGTCTGTAATGCTTAACAATAAGCCACCTAAGCTAACAGGAATGTATAGTAAGAATGAGAAGCGAAGAGCTGTTTCTTGCTTCATACCAAGTAACATTGCTGCTACGATTGTGGCACCAGATCGGCTTATTCCGGGAATCAGTGCGCAAGCTTGTGCTAATCCGACGATGATTGCATCTTTCATAGAAAGGTCGCCATCATTTTTACGACCGCGTAAATTTCTAATAATCCAAAGGCCGACAGCAGTAATAAGAAGGGAAATCCCAACCATCTTCACACCTTTTAAGTACTGATCGATGTAATCTTTAAATAAAACACCAATAACACCTGCTGGAATGGTTGCAATAACAAGATAAATAATAAAGAAGAAATCTGATTTTGCGTCTTCTGCTCTTGTAAATATATAAGAGAGACCATTCTTCGTTAGACGAATTAAATCATTTCTATAAATAAGTAATACAGCTAATAATGAAGCTGAATTAACAAGTAGTTCGAAGCTAAACCCTTCTATTTTTAGTCCTAGCAAATGTTGTGCTAAAACGAGATGACCACTTGAAGAAATCGGAATTGGTTCTGTTAATCCTTGGAACAGACCGAGAATTAAATATTTTAAAACGTAGTAAAATTGTTCCATAATAACCTCCTTGTTTATTAGTTGAAAGAAACAACTTTTCCATTATAACAAAGATATGGATGAATATTGAAAAGAAATAAATATTCTAAATAAAATAAAAATCCCTTATAGCAGTATAAGGGATTCTTAATTTTAATTAAGAAGTCACTGTTCCTTGAAGACTTTTAGACAATTGAACATCGACTTTTTCAGCATCATGAATATGATTCATAATAGTAGTATTTAATTTTTGGAACATTTGTTGTGTGTTAGCAAATTCTCGTAATATGTCATCATTACAAGACTTTTGGTTTTCGATAGCCTTAATAACATTTGTAGCACCATTTTGTAACGTTTGAATCATAACTAAAATATTTTCAATTCTAGCATTTGTATCGGCGCTCATTTCTACACCTTCATCGACTAAATGTAAATTATCTTTTGTGTTATCATATGCTTTTTCAATTTCTTCTTGAATTTTTTTCGTTAAGTTGCCGATGTTTTTTGTACTTTCTGCTGTACTTTCCGCTAGTTTTCTTACTTCATTGGCAACGACAGCGAATCCTTTACCGTGCTCTCCAGCACGCGCGGCTTCAATACTCGCATTTAATGCAAGTAAATTTGTTTGTGCTGCAATGTTTTGAATGACTTCTACAATTTGCTCGATTTCCTTTGAGCGTTCGCTTAGATGATTCATACTATTAGACGTGCGTTGAGATTGTTCACCTAATTTATTAATTACAATAAGTAAGCGGTGAACGGATTCTTTTCCTTCATTAGAGCAGTCAATAATTTCTGCAATAGACTGAATTAAGCTTTGTTCCTTTTGTAACATTTCATTATTTAACTCATTGGAATGTGTCGTACGTGTTGAAACATTTTCGAAACATGAACTTAATTGTTGAACTAAATTTTGAAGTGTATTATGTTGGTTATTTACAAGTTGATGCTCTTGGATAACGCTTTGTACACGATCGTGGATAGTAGAAATAGTCTCCTGCTTTTCGATATCTTTTTGTTTTAATTCTGCTTCTAATTCTTGTATACGCTCTTGTAATTGAGCAATTGTATGTTGGAGTGATTTTTTTTGAGTAAACATGTATTTATTTCAACCGCCTTCGAAAGTTATATTTTCTCTATATTTGGATTTTAGCATCTTTTGTATTTTTTAAATATAGGAATTGTTAAATATTTAAGAATCTATTACATTTTATTCATAATTCTCTTTTTTTCGTCACGAAAAATAAACTGTATTTAATCGTTTTGTAAACAAACTGTAAAATAAATCATGTATAACTGTATAAGAAGGGAGTCGGATTATGAACTATTTTAAGCGAATCAGCTGTCTAGTATTAGCAGGAATTATCGGTCTTTCTAGTACAGTCGCTGTTAAAGCAGAGTCAAACGACGAGAAACTTAACAACATGCAACAGCAATTGCAACAAAACGATGCAGAAATGCAAAAGAAAGAGCAAGAGAAGCAAGCTGTTAGTAAAGAAATTAAAGGTATCGAAAACGAACTACATAATTTAAATAATACAATTGCAAAAAATAAAGAGGATCAAGCTGCTATTCAACGTAAAATCGATGAAACACATAAGCAGATTGAGCAAAAAAAGCAAGAAATTGTCGTTTTGGAGGATAAAGTCCTTGCTCGTAAAGATATTATGAGAAAACGTATGGTTTCTGTTCAAAACAGTTCAAATACAAGTTTAGTAGTAGAAGTTGTAGTAGAATCAAAAAACTTTGCAGACTTCTTACAACGTATGAACGCAGTTTCTACTATTCTAGAAGCTGATAAAGAAATTTTACGTCTACAAGAACAAGATCTTCGTCAAATTGAAGAAGATAAGAAAACAATTGATGAAAAAGAAGCATCTTTAGTAGTAGACAAACAAAAATTAGCAAAAGCGCAAGCTGAACTGCAAGATAACTTGAAAAAGCGTCAAGATAACTTACAAACAGTTCAAGCTAAATATAATGAAGTTGCAAGTCAACTTAATTTAGCAGCGGAAGAAAAAGCTAAAATTGAATCAAATATGAAGACAGTACAAGAAACGATTGCTCGTGAGCAAGAAGCAGCAAGAATCGCAGCGGAAGAGCGTGCAAAAGCAGAAGCAGCTGCAAAAGCAGAGCAAGAAGCTTTAGCGAAAGCACAAGCAGAAATTGCTGAAAAGCAAAAGCAGGAAAAAGCTAGTAAACCAGCTGAACCAGTTGCTAATAATAATTCGAAGGTAGAACCTGCAAAACCTGAACCAATTTCTAAGCCAACTGCTGGTGGGAAAGAAATTTATGTAGAAGCTACAGCTTATACAGCTGATCCAGGGGAAAATGGTTATGCACCAGGTCAACAAGTATTTTCTGCATGGGGACACTATAACTTAACTGCAAACCCAGGAATGAAATTAATTGCTGTAGATCCAAATGTTATTCCATTAGGTAAGACTGTAAATGTTGAAGGGTATGGAGTCGCAATTGCAGCAGATACTGGTGGAGCGATTAAAGGTAACAGAATTGATGTGTTAATGCCTGATAAAGGGTCTTCTAGTCAATGGGGAAGAAAAATCGTTAAAGTTACAATTTTAAACTAACACGTAATCCAACTTTACAATACGTAGAGTTGGATTTTTTTATAATAATAATGTTAAGTTGAGTTTACATTTTGTTAAGGATAGCATACAATAATAGTGAGAGGTGGTAAATTTGACCATTTTAAACAGAGTAAAAGAATTAAGAGCTCGTTTTAATTTTACGCAAAGTGTATTAGCAGAAAAGGTTGGAGTAACGAGACAAACAATTGCTGCAATTGAAAAAGGGGATTACGTTCCTTCGTTGTTATTAGCACTTACGATTTGTGATGTGTTTCAGTTAAAGATGGAAGATGTGTTTGTTTTAAATAAGGAGGGAGAAGAGGATGAATAGAATTGTTTTTTCTTATATTATAAATGTACTCTATACTGCACTAGCATGTTGGACATTTGTTGAATTTTATAGTGTTATTACAGAGTTAGCACATATAATTAAAAACGAGAAATTCCCGTTTGAAGTATGGTTTAATGGAGTACCATTCATTTTATTATTTATTGGAGCAATTATAGTTACAATTTTTTATAGAATTCAAAAGAAAAAATATAAGAATTTATCTTTTTGGATGTATCCATTATTATTTCCACTAGAAGATGAACGTGAAAAAGCGATTACGGATAAAGCTTGTAGAACAACATTTGTATCGTTATGGTTTGTGTTACCTTGTGCAGTTGGATTTTTAACTTTTTCGCCTATTATTAATGAATATCTTCCTGGATACCCATTATATATTCTATTTTCTATTTTCTTTATTCAAATGACAGTATTTCACGTATCACTATACAGAAATAAATTAGCTTAAAAAGAAACCTTCTTGCACCGGCAAGAAGGTTTCTTTTCAGCTAATACTTGTACATATGACGATATTATTTTATCATTTTATATAGAGTAAGATTTTGTAAGGGAAAGGAACTGTGTATGAATAAGCAAAGAATTTATAGTATAGTAGCAATTCTGCTATTTGTTGTAGGTGGCGTGTTAATTGGAAAGCCATTTTATGATGGATATCAGGCTGAAAAGAAACAGACTGAAAATGTGCAGGCTGTTCAAAAGATGGATTATGAAAAGCATGAGACGGAATTTGTAGATGCTTCCAAAATTAATCAACCAGACTTGGCGGAAGTAGCGAATGCATCATTAGATAAGAAACAAGTAATTGGTCGTATTTCGATTCCAAGTGTTTCAGTAGAACTGCCTGTTTTAAAAGCTTCTACTGAAAAAAACTTATTATCAGGTGCAGCGACAGTAAAAGAGAATCAAGTTATGGGAAAAGGAAATTACGCATTAGCAGGACATAATATGTCTAAAAAAGGTGTTTTATTTAGTGATATAGCTTCTTTGAAAAAAGGCGATAAAATTTATTTGTATGACAATGAAAATGAATATGAGTATGCGGTTACTGGTGTATCTGAAGTGACTCCTGATAAGTGGGAAGTTGTAGAGGATCATGGGAAAGATGAGATAACGCTTATTACATGTGTATCTGTAAAGGATAATTCTAAGCGTTATGTTGTTGCTGGTGATTTAGTAGGAACGAAGGCGAAGAAGTAAAAAAGAAGGTGAACTCTTTAAAGAGTTCACCTTCTTTTTTACTAATGTTGAGAAATAATAGAATATTTCGGTTCGTATTTAAGTATTCTTCTATTTATGTATAATAAAGTTAGAATTCTATATTTTGGGAGGAACAAGAGTGAGACAACAGGTGAAGAAACTTCTTTTAACAACGAGTATAGCGTTATTGGTAGCTCCAATTTCAGCTTATGCGCATCCAGGGCGTACAGATGCTAATGGCGGACATACGTGTCGTACAAATTGTGAGAAGTGGGGATTACAGTACGGGGAATATCATTATCACAATAAACCAGCTTCTAGTAGTGGCGCAACGAGCCCAGCTCCTAGTCAGAATAATAATAGTGCTGTAGAAGCTGAGAGACAAGCAGAAGCACAGCGCAATACTGAGGCTGAAAAACAACGTGCTGCAGAAGCACAGCGTAAAGCTGAAGAAGAGAGACAACGTGTAGCCGAGGAACAAAGAAAAGCTGAAGAGGCACGTAAGCAAGAGGAAGCGCAGCGCCAAGCTGATATGGAAAAAGGTCAACTTGAAGGTCAAAAGAATGGAGAAACTGATTTTAAAGCAGGAAAAAATGATGCAGAAGTGCATGTAGCTGGAAAATCTGATGCATATAAACAAGCGTTTAAAGCGACTTATGCAGCCGCATGGTCTTTAGAAGAGCAGAAGAAAACGCATTTTGAAAAAGGAAAAGAACAAGGTTTAGCACAAGAGACGATGGACGATAGTCAAGTTGCTCCAGAGTTTAAGGTAAACTTTGCAGACGGATTCAAAGTAGGGAATAAAGAAAGAACAGAAAAAATTGAAAAAGAGCAAGCTGAATTAGGGGAAAAGACAGGGAAAGAACTAGCTGAAAAGAATCCTGGAAATAGAGAGAAAGAAGTATACGTGAAGGCATATGAAAAAGCGTATGAAAAAGGCTATAAGTCTACAAAAAAGGCAGTAGAAAAGGCTGGCTATAAGTATGCATTTGAAAACTATGATTTAAAAGTTCCTGCTAAGTATGAACGAAATGAATTGTTAAAGAAATGGTTTACTGAAGGATTTAAATCGAATAAAAAAGCAGCGGAAATTCGAGAAGAAGGGTATAAAAAAGGAGATAGCTGGTTCTCATTTTTCTATAAGAGTTTCGTACCAAGTGAATATAAAGAACATAAAGAGCTGTACGAACAAGCAATAGAAAAAGGTAAAACAGTATAAAAAAAGATGAGGAGAAATTCCTCATCTTTTTTAATCCATCCATTTTACTAATTTCTTAGAAATTAATAATAAAACACAGCCTAATACAATTGCCACAGCGCCAATAACTGTGAATACTTCAGCGTATCCAAGTGAAGTTGTGAAGCTTGCAAGTTGTCCGCCTAAAATGTTGGCGATACCTGAACTTGCTAGCCATACACCCATTAATAAAGATGCTAATTTTACCGGAGCAAGCGCACTAACCATTGATAGTCCGACAGGTGATAAGAATAGCTCACCTAACGTATGGAAAAGATACGTAAAGACGATAAACAGTAAGTTTGCTTTTTCTGTAATGTTATGTTCATCACTACCTGTTTTTAATGTAGCGATAACGAGAATGATATAACCGATACCGAGCAAGATCATACCAAGTCCCATTTTAGTTGGGATTTTTAAATCACCTTGCTTGCGAGTTGCAAGTTTTGCCCATAATGCAGAAATGACTGGAGCAAGTAAAATAATAAATAATGGATTGACCGATTGGAACCAAGATGTTGGAACTTCCCATCCGAACACAGAGCGGTCTACAAATTTGTTTGTATATAATGTTAATGAGCTACCAGCTTGTTCAAAGCCAGCCCAGAAGAAGACAACGAAGCATGTTAAAATGACGATAACTGCGGTACGTTGTTTTTCTTTTTTTGTTAACGGTGTATCTCCTACTGATGGTTGTCCAGCAGCTGTTTGTAAATCACGAGTTGGTTTTTTACCGATATTACCAAGGAAGCGATTTGATAGTGTTGTAAATAAAATTTGTCCAATGATCATTCCGATTGAAGCGGCTAAGAAACCGTAACGGAATCCGTAATGTACAACGCCATCAACTGTTGTTTTGAATAAATTTTCTGATAAAAATCCGCAAACGAGTGGAGCTAAAAATGACCCGACGTTAATACCCATATAGAAAATGGTAAATGCACTATCACGTTTTGGATCGTTCTCTTCGTATAATTCTCCAACCAGTGTAGAGATGTTCGGTTTGAAGAATCCGTTACCTATAATAATAAGCGCTAATCCGAGGTATAGGCCTAATTGGTTTTGCAAGGCAAATAGTGTAAGGTTACCGATTGCCATTGTTATACCACCAATTGTGATTGCTTTTCGTCTACCTAGAAAACGGTCTGTTAAGTAGCCACCAATCATTGGTGTGAAATAACAGGCTCCAGTATAAAATCCGTAAATAGAGAGTGCCCATGCGGGACTAAACCCAAGACCACCGCTTACTAAAGCTGTCGTTAAATATAATGTTAATAATCCTCGTAATCCATAGTAACTAAATCTTTCCCACATTTCTGTAAAGAAGAGTAAGTATAAACCTGGAGGATGTTTCTTTTTTCTTTGTTGTTCTCTTTCTAGTTGTATCGCTGATTCCATGTTATTTTCCTCCTGACACAAACAAAAACAAAGTTAATAATTTTGTACATTTAATATTTTACCTTATTAACTATTATAAGTCAATAAAGGTTGATTTTTCAGAAGAAATTGGAAAAGAGGAATAGCTATAGAATGGGTGTTTCTTTTGTGATAGACTATGGACTATGTTTTCTTTGTAAGGAAGCGGGTTATTGTACTTTTTATATGTGAAATTGATTTCATAAAAGATGAAATTAAAGAAGGAGAAAGAAATGAAATTGTTAGAGAAAAAAGAAATTTTACTTATTAGCCTTATGTTATTCTCTATGTTCTTTGGAGCAGGGAATCTTATATTTCCACCTTTCCTTGGGTATGAAGCAGGAGAACATGTTTGGATTTCATTAGTAGGGTTTATTATATCAGCAACAGGTCTTCCTATATTAGGTGTTATCTCTATTGCAAAAGCAGGAAGTTTTCAAATGTTAGCGGGTAGGGTTCATTCTTCATTTGCAATTATTTTTCCATGTATCGTGTATGTATTTATTGGACCTGGGCTTGGTATACCACGTGCGGGAAGTTTAGCTTTTGAAATGGGGCCAGGTCAGTTATTCCCTGAAGCAGGAAACGGATTATTATTGTTTTACACAGTTATTTTCTTTAGTATTGTTTACTGGTTAAGTTTATCTCCATCTAAATTAATGGGGTTGTTTGGAAAAGTCTTGACGCCGTTATTATTATGTATGATTGCACTCATTTTTATAAAGAGTATGTTTACAACGGTAGGAGATATGAAAGAACCAATAGGGAACTATGGACAAGCTCCTATGTTTCAAGGGTTTTTAGATGGATATTTAACAATGGATGCGTTAGCTGCTTTAATCTTTGGAATTGTTATTGCAAATGCATTACGTGCAAAGGGTATTGAAGATGATAAAGGTTTAGCGAAATATATGAGTATTGCTGGCATTGGGGCAGGATTATTATTATCGATTATTTATGTCATCCTTGGATATGTGGGGGCAATTAGTGGCTCATTAGGAACATTCGATAACGGTGCGAAAGTGTTAGCACAAGTTATGATTACATTATTTGGACAGGGCGGAGTCGTTTTATTAGGTCTTATTTTTACTATCGCGTGTTTATGTGTTTCAATTGGACTTGTTACGTCTTGTAGTCAATTTTTTGCGAGTGCATTTCCGAAAGTATCTTATAAATTGTGGGCATTTATAGTAAGCGTTGTTAGTATGATTTTAGCTAATTTAGGGTTAACTCAAATTTTAAAAGTATCAGTACCAATTCTTGGATTTATTTATCCAATTGCGTTAACGCTTATTATTCTAGGGTTATTCCATCAGTATATTGGAAAGTATGCATACGTATATGCAGTAACTGTTTTGGTTGTAGCGATATTTAGTGCAATTGATATTTTAAATAAAAATGTAATGATGAATCAGTGGACGTCAGCATTAAAATACATTCCGTTTTATACAGAAGGTGTTGGGTGGATTGTTCCAGCTATTGTAGGCATGTGTCTTGGTTTTATCGTTAGCATTTTTCTAAATAAGAATAAATGAGTAAAAAGGTGTTTTCCTATTTTGGGAAGACACCTTTCTTTTTTTGGAAAAATACTATTGAAAATGAATAGACTAAGAGTATGATAAAGATAATTGGTAATATATAGATTTAATGAGAGTTACAAATGAGGGGGGAGCGTATGAAGAAGGATTTGGATAAGAAAATAGAAGCACTCGAAACAGCAATTGAAACAATTCA
Source organism: Bacillus sp. JKS001846 (assembly GCF_900176455.1). NCBI lineage: Bacteria > Bacillati > Bacillota > Bacilli > Caryophanales > Bacillaceae > Bacillus > Bacillus sp. JKS001846. Next base: position 4,999,145 of record NZ_FWYG01000001.1, on the reverse strand, counting down.
AGAAGCACTTGCTGAATTAAAAGTGAAGCAAAGGGAAATAGAAGTAGAAAACGCTCAGCAACATGTTAGTAAGAACAAGAAAGAATATATTGAAACGGTAATGGAGGAAAAGCCAAAAGAAGAAATAGTTAAGATAAAAGAGCCTTTGCAAGAACGTCAGGTAAAACAAGTAGATATATCTGCTTTTAAACCAGAGCCATTTAATATTATTAAGTTTTGTCAAACATGGTTACCGCGTGTATTTGTCGGTATTATGTTGCTTGGAGTGATCTGGTTATTTAAAGCAGGGGTAGATGCTGGCTTATTAACACCAGCGATACGAATTGTGTTTGGTATCGTATTATCTATCGGATTGTATTATATAGGAGATATTCAAATTAAAAGAGAGCGGCAGGCGTTAGGGTTAGTATTAGCTGGAGGAAGTATTACCGGGATTGTTCTAACAACGTTTGCAGCACATTATTTATATGGATTTATTCCGGCAAGTGTCGCGTTTCTCTGTAATATTGCATGGGTTATTTTAGGTATTTATTTAGCGAAAAGATATCAATCGGAATATCTCACTATTTTCGTAGCGGTCGGAGCGTTCTTCGTACCATTCTTGTTAAATAGTACGACTCCTAATCCTTATATTTTCTTTGGATATGAGACAGTATTAACACTTAGTTTATTATGGTATGCGTTGAAAAATCGTTATAAATACTTATATATGATTTCTTACGCTGTTGCAGCCATTGTCCTTTTCGTTTTCTTTGCTGTTATGTCAATGTTAGTAGAGAACTTGCAAATACAGTTAACGATTGTATATGGTTTGATTCATTTACTATTATTTTGGCATATGTTTACGGAGAGAAGTTTTATACTAGAACCACGTTTGGCGATATTTAGTGCAAATGCAGTGTTCTTTATACTAGCTATTTCAAAAATACCTGATTTTACAACATGGGGATTAATTATTAGTGCAATCGTGCATGCCGCTATGTTCGTATTTGAATATAGGAAAAATAGACATTCTACATTTACAAATCTCTTATTTGGTTTCGCAATGGGAGCATTTAGTTTAGCAATTTTATATGAGTATAGTTTAGTGAATGCAGCGATTGTACTATTATTACAAGGTTTCCTCGGCATGGTCACTTCTATTAAAGTAAAACAACAGATAAAATTGTATGTTAGTGCGACGGTTTACGCAATTGGAATGATACAGACTATTTTTAGCCCGTTTGATCAATTTATTTCGGCAGGCTTTGTTGCTCATCTTATTTTAATAGGAACGTTCTATTATTGCATGAGAGAAGCGAAAGAAGTATTAGCGAGCTTCGGCAAATATATGTATTCTATAGTGCTCTATTGGTTTATGATAATTGTATTTATTACAATTACGAGAATCGGTGAAGTTTTATCTACAGATGGAAGCGTAATTAGTGTATCAGTATCGTTATTATGGATGGTATATGCATTATTTGCGGTTTGGTTTGGAAGAAATAGAAATATGAATGAAATATTATATGCTGGTTTAGTCGTTTTAGTCGTAACGGTAGGGAAGTTATTCTTACTTGACTTACCAGAGGTATCGATGATGATTAGGGCAGTGTTATTCCTAATCGTCGGTAGTATAGGTATCGTTATTTCAAGAATGTTTTTCTCGAAGGAAGAGAAGTGAGAAGAAGGCAATCCATGTATGGATTGCCTTTTTTATTATTTCTTATTAATTGTTACAGTTTCATTATATTTCGTTGTTGTATTTTGGCGTAGACGAAGCGTTGCTTGTCCAATTGTATTTGAATCAATCTGTACATTTACAACTTTCTCAGCAGAGCCTAAGCTGTTTGTTGTGAAAGAAAATGCACTGCTATATCCAAAAGTAGATGGCCAAGTGCCGTTTGCATTTTGTACTTTAGCCACTTGTGTTCCTCCAGTAGTGAAGATACCTAAAGAATAGTTGTTATAAGTTGTATTAGGTAGTAAGTTGTTTACTTGAATCTTCATTTGGAAAATTTCATTGTTTGGTAGAATGCTAGGGTGTGTAACGACGTAGTCGCTTGTTGTTACCGCACCGTTATAACCGTATGAACCTGGTTTGAAAGTATTTGTATTAAACCATTGATAACCTGCATTTGGTGCACCCCAAGGTTCAGGTTGTGGTTCTGTTGATAAGCTTGGCTGTTCAAATGTCTGTAGAGCTGTAGGTGAATCAAGTTGTAAACCATTTATTTGATCTAAACTTGTAAATGTCTCTTTATTTGATAACCAATTTACGATGTTTTCTAATAAGATAGCATCGTTTTCTTCTTTATAACCATCGTAAGTTTTCTTTGTTTGGCCAGAATCTTCACGAACGTACTTTGGCGTAGCATCTTCAACAGGAGAAGAGTCACCAATAAAGGCAGCTTTTCCAAGTCCTACTTTTGCAATTGCAGCATATGGGCCTTCTGCAATACCACCGCCATTATAAACGCCGCTATCAACAGCGTTATTCCATTTTGATGGATTTTCTGGAAGGTAAACAAGTCCTTTTGCTAGTTTTGGATTTGTAATTGCCAGAGTAGAACCAGCATGCATTGCTACAGACGAAACACCTTTTGTAATTCCGAAAGATTGTTCAGGCGATACAATTGTTTTCGCTGAAACATCACCAAGTGCATTGTAGCGGAAGCGAATACCAAAGTTGTCAGAGAGCCAATCAGAGCTTTCTACTCCTTGCATAGCTTGTGAATTTGCTTCTTCATTAGACATTCCTTTTGCTGGATTATCCCAAGCACCGCGTCTATATCCATTAAATACTTCAGAAGAGTCCCAGCGATTTTTATTACGATCTGCATTGTAATGATCAGCAATAAAGAAGATACTACCACCATTTTTTACATATTGTAACATAGCGTCCTGCTCAGATTTTTTGTAAGGAATATTAGCTTCTGGAACGATAAATACATTGTAATCTTTTAAATCTTCGTACGTAATAGGTGTTGATTTACGAAGTTCCTTTACGTGATATCCGTTTTTTGCAATGCCGTTTCCGAAGTCAGAAAAGCCGCCGTCAATAACCCAGTCAGCTGTCCCAGCAGTTTGACCGTGTGTATTATCGAATAATACTGTCTTCCCATTGTTTTGATTTACAACTTTTGCAGCAATTTCAGGAGCTGGGTCTACAGAGCTTTCCGCATAAGTAGACGGTATGAACGAGGTCCCTATACTTAGTGTAATTGCTGTTGCTAAAGAAAATGTAATCCATTTTTTATTCTTCATAGAAGAATCCCCCTAATAATAAATATATGTGCTTTAATAATGTAATTTATTTTTCTGTAAAAATAAAGACGGAAAACATAAAAAATATTAAAAAATTGTAAAAATACCGTGAATTTTGTTGAGAAATATTTATATAGATATAAAAACATCCCTTCCAAGTAATAAGGAAAGGATGTTTTGCTTAACTAATTTTTGAGTTAGGTGTTTCATCAATCTTATGAAACCCTTTCATGTAATATACGATTGCTAAGCCGATAAGCCAAATTGGGCCGACAATCAATGCAATTCGTGTATCTTCTGAATACGCCATTATACATAAGACTAGTGCAAGGAAGGCAAGCGAGAAATATGAGCTTAATGGGTATAAAGGCATTTTATATGATAACTTTTGTTTATTTTGAGTAGGCAAGCTTTTACGGAATTTAATTTGAGCGACTAATATAATGCCCCAAGTCCAAATTGCACCGAAAGTTGAAATGCTAGTAAGCCATGTAAATACCTTTGCAGGTACAAGATAGTTTAATATAACACCAATTAGTAAAACGATAGCAGTTGCTACAATTCCTTGGCTTGGAATGCCATTTTTATTTAAACGACCAAATCTTTCAGGAGCTTTTTTCTGCTGAGCTAATGTATATAGCATACGGCCTGTACTAAATAAACCACCGTTACAAGAAGAAAGAGCTGCTGTTAATACGACAAAGTTAATAATACCTGCTGCTTTTGCGATACCAATTTGCTGGAATGTTAATACGAATGGACTGCCTTTCTCACCAAGTTCGTTCCATGGATAAATTGCCATCATAACGAATAATGCCCCAACGTAAAAGAGTAGAATTCTCCAAAATACGTTATCAATTGCCTTTGCGAGTGTTTTCTTCGGATTTTGAGCCTCACCAGCTGTAACGCCGATTAATTCAACGCCTAAATAAGCGAATAGTACCATCTGCATGGAGAGTAGTAACCCAGAAAATCCATTTGGGAACCAGCCACCATGTGACCAAAGATTTGAAATACCAGTAGCGATACCACCGTTTCCGAATCCGAATAAAATAATACCAGCTCCGACTACTATCATACAGATAATTGTGACAATTTTAATGAGAGCAAACCAAAACTCAAGTTCTCCAAATACTTTTACCGATAAGAAGTTAAAAGCGCTCATTAATAATAGAGCAAGTAATGCCCAAGTCCAGCGCGGGATATCAGGGAACCAGTACTGCATGTAAATGCCAGCTGCTGTAATTTCAGCCATACAAGTAACAACCCATAAGAACCAGTAATTCCAACCAGTAATATAACCAGCGAGTGGTCCAATATAATCATATGCATATTTACTAAAAGAACCAGCAACAGGTTGTTCAATTGCCATTTCCCCAAGCGCTCGCATAATGAAAAAAATAACGAGACCGGCAATCATATAGCCTAGCAAAATAGAAGGACCTGCTAGTTTAATGGCGGAAGCGGATCCTAAAAATAGCCCAACGCCAATAGCTGAGCCCAGTGACATTAAAGTAATATGTCGTTCTTTTAAACCACGATTTAAAGTTCCAGATTTGTTTGTGTGCTGCATAAGAAGAATCCCCCTTGTAGAGTGAACGATATTTGAATGCGTTTACTAAATATTTAACTATTTCAAATTATAAAACATTTCTATCTGTTATGCTACAAAAATAATCATAATGAACTGTACTACATCTGTACTTGTCAGACTTAAACTTAAAATTCGAACTATTAGGGAATATATTGACTCTTCTTTTTATTGATTGTTAAGATTAAGTATTATAATTTCTCACATACTAGTAAGAAAAAGAATGTGTGATAATAATTCAGGTGTAGGAAGGGTACATAAGCATGTTTCAATTACAAAAATATAACACTTCTGTGAAGCAAGAGTTTTTAGCTGGCATCACAACTTTTTTTACATTTGCGTATATTCTTGTCATCAATCCAAAAATATTATCTGATGCAGGTGTGCCATTTGACCAAGCGTTTACAGCAACAATTATTGCAACCGTTGTTGGAACAGTAGGTATGGCGATTTTCGCGAATTACCCGATTGTTATTGCTCCAGCTATGGGAATGAATGCATATTTTGCTTATTCTGTTGTACAGAAGGCAGAAGGGATTACATATGTAGTTGCCTTTTCAGCTGTATTTGTAACGGGGATTATTTTTCTTTTATTATCTTTTACTTCGTTTAGGCAAAAGTTAATTTTAGCAATTCCTGATAGTTTAAAGCATGCAATTGCAGGTGGAATTGGACTATTTATTGCTTTTATTGGATTGCGCCTTTCTGGAATTATCGTGGATCATCCGTCTAATTTAGTTACGATTGGTGATTTTCATTCTCCAGCTGTTATTTTAACTTTAATTGGTTTAATATTAGCGGCGGTATTAATGACATTGCGTGTGAGCGGTGCATTATTTATTAGTATGATTGTGACAGGAATTATTGCCTTCTTTACAGGGCAATTGAAGTTTGCTGATAAAATTGTGGCGATGCCTCATTTACCAGAGGGTATCATCGTTTCAAACCCAATCAATGCCTTTTCAGATGTAATTGAATACGGATTATACGGCGTTGTATTTTCATTTTTACTTGTACTTTTATTCGATACAACAGGTGCATTACTCGGTTTAATTAAACAAGCAGGTTTAATTACAGACAATACAGAGAAGCGTTTTGGTAAAGCGTTTATTGCGGATGCAATTGGCGGGACTACAGGTTCTATCTTTGGAACAAGCCCAACAGCAGCGACGATTGAATCGTCAGCAGGTATTGCTGCAGGTGGTAAAACTGGATTAACAGGGATTGTAGTTGTTGGTCTAACAATTATAACGGCATTTTTTAGTCCTGTTATTGCTTCTTTATCAAGTGTAGCCGCTATTACAGCTCCTTCATTAATTATAGTAGGTAGTTTAATGGCACAAAGCATTCGAGATATTAATTGGAATGAATTTGAAGATGCGTTACCAGCATTTTTAATTTTTATAGGTATTCCGTTAACATCTAGTATTGCAAATGGAATCGCAATTGGATTTTTAGTATATCCAGTCTTGAAAATTGTGAAGGGTAAAGGGATGGAAGTACATCCATTACTATACTTATTTGCATTCTTATTTGGATGTCATTTATTCTTATAATATAAATATAGGAGAGGGCCTTCTTATGGGAGGCTCCCTTTTTGTGTATAATAAAGTGAAACTATGAGCAGTAGGGGATATCCTCACTGTGTATTAGCCCGCACCAATCGGGATAAGATGAAAACTTAATTGGTTTTGTAAAATATAAATTACTTAATGGAATATATATGTTACAATATAGATAGAGGAGGAACATGAATGGCTGTAAGTAAAATAAAAGTCGCGCGTGTTCAGTTAGATTTAACACAGCAACAATTAGCAGAAAAAGTAGGCGTTACAAGGCAAACGATTAGTTTAATTGAGAAGGGGAAATACAATCCATCTTTAGATTTATGTTTAAAAATTTGTTATGCAGTAGATAAAACGTTGAATGATTTGTTTTGGGAGGAAAAGGAGTGGTAGGATGAAAATCGTGAAAGATGAACGTTTAATGATTGAAGGGTTAAAACATATTAGATTAGCTTTCATCTTACAAAATATCGTCATACTAGCTATCGTCTTTTACCGCTATGTCTTGCAAGGGGCAGGATATGAAAGTGTTTCGGATTTATTAATGGTATTTATGGGCGGGATAATAATTATTAACTTTTTAAATCTGAAAAATTCAGTGGAAGTGTATGAGCATACGGGCGGAGTGTCGCGTCGTTATTTTATGAAGCTATTATTCATTCCGGTGGGTATTATTATTGGGATTTTAGCTATTTGTATCGTTGTAACACCAGATATTTCGATAAAGGAAATTAGTATGACAGGACTTATTATGTTTGCTTGTTTTTTAGTTCCTAGTTTGTTTATATACATATATATGAAAAAAATAAAAAGAGAAGATTGAAATATAAGAAAGGCTTTCCCGTATTGAGGAAAGCTTTTCTTATATCTTTTTATACAAAACTTTATGAAGGCCAATTGGTTCAAGTTCAAAAATTTCACCATGCTCCTGAAAGCCTAATCGCTTGTAATAGTCAGTTACAGTAATTCGGCCATTACACCATAACATATTTGCTTGACGCTCTTGTAAGATTTGTTCTGCATTCTGAATTAAGGAGCTTCCAGCGTGGTTGTTTCGAAACTCAGGTAATGTGGCCATTCCTCGTAGACGATAATGAATACCGGCTGGTAGGTCAGGGTATATTTCTTTTGAGAAGGAAGCGATACTAATTAGTTCATCGTTTATAAATGCGCCTAAGTGGAAGGTGTCTGTTTCATAATCGGAAGGATATTTACAATCTGCTAATGTTTGATTGGGGCGTAAAATTTTTTGACGTAATACGTAAGTTTCAGATCCCTCAATATTTTTCACGATAATCATATTAACATCCTTTCTTATAAGGCCTTTTCTGTTAATTGTATAAAGAAATAAGCAGGTGCGGCGAGAAGTCCGAGTATGCTAGCAGTTCCGAGAAGGAGTGAAAGTAGGAGGCAAGAATATTTTATTCCATTCGATTTTTTCCATCCGTAACTACAAATCTCAATACTAACACCGATGAGAATAATGGCAACGAGTATTTCTGCTAATAATAAAAGAGCTAAAGTTACAATAGACATAATGTGATCCATCCTCATAATATGTGATAGTAACATTTTACCATATGAAGTTAAAAAAATGCCCCTCAATTATGTGAGGGGCATTTTTTTACTCTAATATGTTTTTTAGTGTATCGATATGTTCTTTTGAACCTGTTACAAGTAATGTGTCACCGTGTTGTAGTCTTGTATCACCATGCGGTATTAATGCTTTGTTACCGCGGTAGATTTGAATGACAAGTACATCACCTAAAAACGGGAGGCGGCGAAGCGCAACGCCGTTATATTTATTGCTGCGCAGTTCAACTTCACGTACTGTTTCGTTTGCTGTTGTAATTAAGCGAACGAGACTAGGTTTATCAATAAGTGCACGTAATAAAATACGTGTAGAGTTAATTGTTGAGAATACAGCGATATGTTCTTGCGTTGCTTTTTCTTGTAGAAGTGGATCTTCTACACTTGCAATAACATGTTCAACACCTAGCTCTTTTGCATGTTCTGCCAATAATAAGTTTTGTTCATCATCGCTTGTTGCAACAACGACGCGATCTGCATCAAATGCTGTTTGTTCAGTTAATGATGCGATTGTGATGTCATCTAATTTCACGATAGGGAAGTCATGTGATTTCGCTTCTTCATCATTTATTTTGTTTTGACGCATCATATATAGCGTTACGTCATAATCTTCTCGTTTTAAATCTAGTGATAACGGAAGGGTAATTCTGCTCGCGCCAATAATAGCTACTTTTGGTTTTGGTGTTTCTACTTTTGGGAACATTTTTTTAAACAATATAGGTGCAAAAATACAAGTAATAACTGCGCTTAAAATAAGAGAGGCAGATAAACTTGGACTGATGATCTCCAGTTTTTCACCAATTTGTGCAGCCGCAATAACTAAAGAAAGTGTCGATGTTAATAAGATTGCACTTCCAAGTACGATATTACGTGGATACCATTTTCTTAAGACGAGTGATGGTAAGAGTTTCGAAATAAAGAGTCCTACAATTAAGATTGGAATCATTAGCATGCTAGAAGGTTCTTTGAAAATAGACCACACCTCTAGATTTACACCAACCATTACGAAGAAAATAGGGATGAAGAAACCATAGCCGATAGAATCAAGTTTTTCCACCATATCTTCATTTGGTGATAATAACGATACAAGTACACCTGCTAAGAAGGCGCCTAAAATATTTTCTGCTCCAACAGATTCCGATAACCCAACTAAGATTAAAATGAGTGCAAAAACAGCTCGTGTATCAATTTGTACACTACCAGCTTTTAAACTATCTAAGTATGGAATGTTTTTAAAGCGTTTTGCAATAAAGTAAATGACAATACCGGCACCGAATAGAATAAGTAAGAGCCACATACTTTGACCGCTTTCGGAATTTAATCCGACGAAAACAGCGAGTAAAATCATTGTAACTAAGTCTGCAATAACAGCAACTAATAAAATGATTTGTCCGATTGCAGTTTTTCCTAGGTTGTTTTCTTTTAATGTTGGTACAACAACACCTAAAGAAATAGTTGAAATAATTAAAGTCATGAACATTGCATTATCTACAAATCCTAGCCATACGAATAGTAATGATAGGGCATAAGATAAGATGAAAATAAATAAGAAGATAATGCTTGCTACTTGAAATGTATTTGGCTCGTTTGTCGTATTTTTTTTCCCTTTTTGTTTAAAGATAGAAAAATCAATTTCTAAACCGCTTAAGAACATGAGGAAGATAAATCCTAATGTTGATAAAACTTGAAGCCATATATCTGGCTCAATAATATTAAACCCACTTTTACCTACAAAGATTCCTGCAATAATTTCTGCAACGACAACAGGAAGTGCTTTTAATTTAAAGCGTTGTAACAAAAGGGGAACGAAAAACGCGATTGCAACGACAACCATAAGTGATAGAACAGAAGTATGATGTTCCATTGCGTTCTCTCCCTTCAAATAAATATAGTACCTATTTAGCCATATAATAGGTAGAAAAGCAACGCATATGGATTCGATTTCATAAAGAAAGATTTTTCTTAACATTTGTCATAATAAGTATATTTTTCATGATTCTGTTGTTAATTCCGTAATGTGGATGTAATAGGGGAGGGGATAAAAAAAGACTGCTGAGGAATCTCAGCAGTCTTTTTCATGTACATTACATTGAGAAGAAGATCCATACAGTTAAACCAACTGTTGCAGTTGCAACGAAGAAACTGTATATCATTGTAAGAATTTGAACTCTTCCTTCTCCTTCTTTTAAATGCATGAACATAATTAATTGTAACAATGCTTGCGCAACAGCCATTATGATAATAGTTGTTAAGACTGTTGAAAGTGGCAATGTTGTGTAAAGTGCCACGTATAACGCTAGAAACGTTAATGCAAGCGATAAAATAAATCCGAAAACGTGTGACCAAGGGAATCCGCTATGCGCATGCCCGTTTGCTTGATTGTTGTTTTGAGCCATTTACGCCACCATCCCGTTCAAGTAAACTAGTGTGTAAATAAAGACCCAAACTAGATCAAGGAAATGCCAGTATAAGCTGATAATGAATACTTTACGAGCTGTAACTGGTGTTAAACCTCGTTTTAAAATTTGGATAATAACACAAGTTGCCCAAATGATACCGCCTGTTACGTGAGCTCCGTGCGTTCCAAGAAGAACGAAGAATCCAGATAAGAAAGCACTTGTTTGAATTGTTGCGCCTTCACCAATGTACATAATGAACTCTTCGATCTCAAAGAATAGGAAACCTGCACCTAAAAGTAATGTAAGGACGAACCATCCAAGCATCGCTTTTTGGTTATGCTTACGCATTTCATGAATTACGATACCGCATGTAAAACTACTTGTTAAAAGTAGTAATGTTTGAATTAAAAGCGTTTTAAGTTCAAACAATTGCGCTGGTGTTGGGCCATCTGCCGTACGACCAGCAAGGACTAGATAAGAGGCGAAAAGTGTTGCGAACAGCATAATTTCAGCCCCAAGAAAAATCCAGAATCCTAGGATATTCAATCTGCTTTGTTCGGATTGATATTCCAAAGGTAAGCTTTTATCTAAAGCCGCCATGTCATTTCACCTCTCATGCTATATGTTCTGTTTTTTTAATTTCATCAACACTGATATAGTAACCTTCATCATAATCGAATGAACGATAGATTAAGCAAGCTAAAATACCAACTCCACCGATTGCTGCAAGCCAGAACCAGCTAAATACTAATGCGAAACCTGCAAGACCGAAGAATCCAGACGCAATAATAGGCACACCAGAGTTACTTGGCATGTGAATTGGTTTGATATCTTCTGCTGCTGGTGTAACTGTTTCTCCGCGTTTTTTCATGTACCAGAAAGCATCAGCTTCTTTAATTTCAGGAAGCTTCGCGAAGTTGTAATGTTGTACAGGAGAGTGAGTTGCCCATTCAAGTGTACGACCATCCCATGGATCTCCAGTTGTGTCACGTTCACCGTGACGTGCACTCCAAATTACGTTGTAGCAAAGAAGTAGGAAGCCGATACCCATCATTACCGCACCAACAGATGCGATTTGGTTTAGCCATCCCCATCCAAGACTTTCAGAGTAAGTGTACATACGACGAGTCATACCGTCTAAACCTAAGAAGTACATTGGGAAGAAACAGATGTTGAATCCGCTCATAAAGATCCAGAATGTCCATTTACCTAGGCGTTCATTTAACATATGACCAGTCATTTTTGGATACCAGAATGTGAATCCAGCAAGCATAGCGAATACTGTACCTGCGATTAATACGTAGTGGAAGTGAGCGATTAGGAAGTAGCTGTTATGGTATTGATAATCAGCAGCTGCCATTCCAAGCATAACCCCTGTAACCCCACCGACTACGAAGTTTGGAATAAATGCCAATGACCAAAGCATTGGAACTGTAAAACGGATACGTCCTTTATACAGTGTAAACAACCAGTTAAAGATCTTAACACCGGTTGGAATCGAAATCGCCATTGTCGAAATCGAGAAGAATGAGTTAACCGCTGGACCTGCACCCATCGTGAAGAAGTGGTGAAGCCATACGACGAAACTTAGTAAAGAAATTGCAACCATTGAGTATACCATCGCACTGTAACCGAATAGACGCTTACGTGAGAATGTACTAATGATTTCAGAGAAAATACCGAATGCCGGTAAAATAACGATATATACTTCAGGGTGACCCCATACCCAGAACAGGTTGGCCCATAACATCGGCATACCGCCGCTCGCCATCGTAAAGAAGTGAGCATCGAATAGACGGTCAAATGTCATTAATGCAAGAGCAACTGTTAATACTGGGAAAGCGAAAATAATGATAATTGTTGTAATTAAGATTGACCAAGTAAACATTGGCATTCTCATTAAAGTCATACCAGGTGTACGCATTTTTAAGATAGTAACAAGGAAGTTAATACCGGTCATTAGCGTACCGAGACCTGAAATCTGTAATGCAATTGCGTAGTAGTTATTTCCTACGCCTGAAGTAAACTCTGTACCTGCCATTGGGAAGTAAGAAGTCCACCCAGCGTCTGGAGAACCACCGATTACGAAAGCGATGTTGAATAACATTGCTCCGACAAAGAATAACCAGAAACTTAAAGCATTTAAGAACGGATATGCAACATCACGAGCACCAATTTGTAATGGTACTACAAGGTTCATTAATCCCATAACGAATGGCATTGCCATGAAAAGAATCATTACTGTACCATGCGTTGTAAAGATTCCGTTATAGTGTTCAGCGTTTAAATAAGTTGTTTCTGGGAATGTTAACTGTGCACGGATCATTAAACCATCCATACCACCACGGAATAACATGATAACCGCAGAAATAATATACATGGCTCCGATTTTTTTATGGTCAACAGTTGTCAACCATTCGTCCCAAAGCCATTTCCATTTTTTATACTTTGTTAGTACGAAAATGATTGCTAATGTCACAAGAACGATAGAAGCGTCTGCACCGTAAATAATCGGGTCACCTGTGACAAAGAATTCATCAAGCTTCACTGTGTTCACTCCAATCTGTTGGAATAATAGCTATTATTTTTTGTTTTTGTAGTAGTTGTAATCACAATATTCAAGTGATTTTGGATCTACATAACTTAAGTGGTGACTAGAGAACGTCATGCGTCCAACTACACCAGGTTTAATAATTTCGTTGTATTTCTGTTCTGTTAACTTATCAGCAGTTTGTTGTACTTCTTTAACCCACTTGTCATATTTCTCTTTAGTTTTCGCTTCAACTTCGAACTCCATGTGAGTGAATCCTTCACCAGAGAAGTTCGCACTACGACCTAGGTAAGAACCTGGTTTATCAGCTTGTAAATAAAGATCCATAATCATGCCATCCATTGTGTACTTCATACCACCAAGTTCTGGTACCCAGAAAGCATTCATTGGGCCGACAGAAGTCAGTTTGAATTGAATTGGTACACCAGCTGGGATGTTTAAATAGTTAACGGTTTCAATTTTTTCCTCTGGGTAACTGAATAACCATTTCCAGTTTGCAGATGTAACATAAATTTCAACTGGTTTAATATGTTTGGACTCTTTCGGAACCTCTTCCGAAGCATAAGTTGCTTTTACTGTTGGAATCGATAATGCGATAACGATAATAACAGGAACAAGCGTCCAAATAATTTCTAGTAATGTGTTACCGTGTTGTTCAGGTGGCTCATAGTCCATATTCTCTGGTTTTTCACGATAACGAATCAAGATGACTGTAAACAGAATGAATACAATTGCGATAATTAATGACATAAGCAAGAATGACCAAACAATTAAATCATACTGTGCTTTTGCAACAGGTCCTTGCGGATTTAATACTGCGAGTTTTTTATCACAGCCACCGAGGAACAGAAGTAATGATAACGGAAGAAGCGAAGCCAACTTCCAAAACGCTTTCTTTAGTTGCACGATTGAAAATCTCCTTTCTCCTTGGATTGAAACTATGCCAATAAAACAATATAAACCTATTAATTTATAGAAGGCAATAGTTTTTGATATATTGTTAAAAAATAGACACAAATGCACACTTTTTAAGGTGAATATCATTTGTAACTTGATTACATTGTAAACTATTTTCCAGAGAAAAACGTGATTGTGAAAATTTTAAGATAAATAAAGTTATACCAGGATATCCAAGAAATAGAAAAAAGCTATCTTATGATAAGGAAGATAGCTGAATTTTTTGTATATTTAGTTTATTTCTCGTGTGACAGTTCGTGGCTGTTCACGTGTGACAATTTTTTTATATTTAACTTGGTATAAAATGTAACAAATAATCATAAATGGAATGCCACAATAAAGAGCAATTCTTTGATCTGGAATGAAAGCCAAACTAACAAATGTAATGAAATTGAGCGAGAACGCTACGATTGGAACGAGTGGATAGAGCGGTGTACGATATTTTAAATCATTTATGTTGCCACCATTTTTCACGAAATTTCTACGGAAGAAAAACTGTGAAGCGGCGATTGACATCCAAACGACAACGGCAGCCATTGCTGCAATAGATGTTAAAACTAGAAAGACAGTATCTGCCGCAAATACACTTGTTAGTAAGGACAGGCTAGCGAAAATTAGGCTGAAAATTAATGCATTTAGCGGTACACCTTTTTTAGTTAATTTCGTAAATGCTGGGCTTGCCATTCCTTGTTTTGCCATCGCCCACAGCATACGAGAATTTGCATATAGACCAGAGTTAGCAACGGATAATACAGCTGTAATAATAACAAAGTTCATAATATCTGCTGCATATGGGACACCGGCTACATCAAATACAAGTACAAAGGGACTTTCAACTAGATTAGCCTCTTGCCATGGGAGTAAACCTACAACAACTGATATCGCTAAGACGAAGAAGAAGAGAGTTCGCCAAATTGTATTTTTTATTGCTTTTGGAATTGTTTTTTCAGGATTTTCACTTTCTCCTGAAGCGATTCCAATTAATTCTGTTCCTTGGAAGGAGTAATTTACTGTAATCATCGTAAGAAGAACAGCTAATGCACCGTTGGGAAATAGCCCGCCATTTTCAGTGAAATTATGAAGCATTGGAGCTGGCTTTCCATTAAAGTCTAGTAGACCGAACATAACAGCGCCACCAAGCACGATGAAAATGACAATTGTCGCGACTTTTACACTTGCGAACCAAAACTCTGCTTCTGCATATGCTTTTGCTGATAAAGCGTTTACGAGGAAGAGTGCTGCTGCAAATGTAACGCACCAAATCCAGGAAGAAACGTCTGGAAACCAGCGTTTCATTAAAATACTTACAGTTGTTAACTCTACGCCAACTGTAACAGCCCAATTTAACCAATACATCCAACCGACAACAAATCCAAAACCAGGTGAAATGAATTTGCTTGCATAACTTTGGAATGAACCTGCTTCTGGCATAGCAACGGATAATTCACCAAGACATAACATCGTTAAATACATAACAAATCCACCGACTAAAAATGCAAGAATAGCACCACCAGGTCCGGCATTATGGACGATTTGACCAGATCCCATAAATAGCCCGGTTCCGATAACACCGCCGAGTGCAATCATAAATAGGTGTCTACTTTTCATTGTTCGTTTTAAATCTGTTTGTTCAATTTGTTGATTCATATGCCCCTCACCCCGTATTTTCTTGAATGTGTAAACTTCGTTTTATTCTGAGTTTTTAATCATTAGTGGGGGATGCAAAACACACTCGGTTTATTTGCTATGAAATGAATGGAGTATGTAAAAAACGAACTATGACTAAATACTCTAAGAATGTTTGTTAACATGGTGATATCTTCACTATGTTAACAATTTTTATTTTAGCAAAATATTCTGTAAATGTATATTTATTTTTCTTTTTATTAAAAATAATTAGAATTTTTATAATTAATTCTATGAGCGATAATTCACATGATCTTTCTAGCAAACTAGTAAGAAGAAGGGTACAATGATAAGAGATGTATCTGTAAAATAATAATTAATGGAGTTTTGTTTATAATGAAAAAGTTAAAATATCTTTTTGTTTTTGGAATTATACTTGCTGCTGCATTTTTTATAGGAAAAGATAAAATCATGCAAAAGGCGCAAGTTCTACGCTTAGAGTTTCTATCTGAAATGAAAGAAGCAGCTATGATTGAAGATGTTCCGTTTATTAAACAATTACCAGAATTACCTCGAGGATGTGAAGTGACAAGTTTAGCTATGTTGCTGCAATATAAAGGTGTACAAGTAGATAAGATGCAACTTGCTAGCGAAATTCATCGTGTTTCATTTGAACAAAATGGTTTGCGTGGAAATCCTTACGAGGGATTTGTGGGAAATATTTATACAAAGGCAGAGCCTGGATATGGTGTATACAATAAACCAATCTTTGATTTAGCAGAAAAATATGTTCCTGAAAAAGTAATTAATTTAACAGGTAGAGACATGCAAGATATATATAAAGTAATTAGTTCTGGTTCTCCGGTATGGGTCATTATTAATACGACGTTTAAGCCGCTAGCTGAAAGTAGTTTTGAAACATGGAATACGAGTTCAGGCGAAGTGAAAATTACATATTATGAGCATAGTGCAGTAGTAATTGGATATGATCAAAACTTTGTATATGTAAATGATCCTCTTAAAAATAATCCGCGCTTGGCTGTTCCGCGAGCAGAATTTGAGAAAGCTTGGGAGCAAATGGGAAAACAAGCAATTACTATTTTATAATAATGAAAAAGTCATCTTTTGGATGGCTTTTTCTTTTTAGTTTATCATAACTGAAAATTCAGAAGATTCTTTTAAAAGTTAACAATTCACGTTATAATAACATTTAACTTGGTGAAGAAGGGGAGAAGAGAAATGGATGTTGCAAAGGAACTTGTTTTGTCAAAAAATCAGTTAGTTGAGTGGAGAAGGCATTTTCATAAGTATCCAGAGTTATCTTTTCAAGAAGAGAAAACATCGCAGTTTGTGTTCGATATACTTCGGAAATTCCCATATTTAGAAGTGTCACGGCCGACTAAATATAGTGTGATGGCAAAGTTAGTAGGTAAACATCCGGGCAAAACAGTTGCGATTCGAGCCGATATGGATGCTCTTCCTATTCATGAAGAAAATGAGTTTGATTTTATTTCTATATATAAAGGTGTAATGCATGCATGTGGTCATGATGGACATATAGCGATATTACTTGGGGTTGTACATAAGTTAATAGAAGAAAGAGAGAAGATTAAAGGAGAGATTCGTTTTCTATTCCAACATGCTGAAGAGAATTTTCCTGGTGGTGCAGAGGAGATGGTTGCTGCAGGTGTAATGGAAGGTGTGGATTATATTATTGGTGCTCACCTTTGGGCGTCGTTAGAGGTTGGGAAAATAGGTGTTATTTATGGTCCTGCAATGGCTGCACCGGATGTTTTTAAAATTAAGATAGAGGGAAAAGGTGGACATGCTGGAATCCCTCATGAAACGGTGGATAGTATTGCAATCGGAACACAAGTCGTTTCGCAACTTCAGCAAATTATATCTCGCCTCACGAATCCATTAGATTCTCTCGTAATATCTGTTACGCAATTTCATGCGGGGACAACTCATAATGTAATACCAGAGCAAGCCGAGATTGAAGGGACAGTGAGAAGTTTAAGACATGAATTACGAGGTGAAACAGAGAAGAAGATTGAGCGGATTGTGAAGCATATTACGGAATCTTACGGAGCGAAATATACATTTTCATATGAATATGGGTATCGACCAGTTGTAAATGACTATGAAGCTACAGAGCTTATTGAACAAACGGCATTACAACTTTATGGAAGGGATAGAGTTGTTCGTTTACAGCCGACGATGGCTGGAGAAGATTTTTCAGCGTTTTTACAAAAGGCACCGGGGACATTCTTTTTTATCGGAGCGGGAAATAAAGAGAAAGGTATTATATATCCTCACCATCACCCTCGTTTTACGATTGACGAAGATGCATTACCGATTGGAGTGGAAGTCTTTGTATCAGCCATTATGAACTTTATAAGTAAAGGAGAATGAGATGAAGAAAATACACATTCTAGCGCTTATCCCAGTTCTTTGTTTAGTAGTTGGGCCAATATTTGCGAATTCAGTTACTCCTTACGTATTAGGGATGCCATTTTTATTATTTTGGGTATTATTATCAGTGTTTATTACATCTTTTTGTATGGGGCTTGTGTACGTGTTTGATCCTGCTAATAAGGAGGATGTAAAATGACTGCATTACTTATCATTATTTTATTTTTGTTTCTCGCACTATTTTTAGGGATTCGGGCACAACATGGAAAAGATATGAATTTAGAGCAATGGTCAGTTGGGGGAAGAGGGTTTGGCACTATTTTTGTTTTTCTCCTTATGGCAGGTGAAATTTATACGACGTTTACATTTTTGGGAGGAAGTGGCTGGGCGTATAGCAAAGGAGCACCTACCTTTTATATTTTAGGTTATGGCGCTTTAGCTTATCTTTTATCGTATTTTTTATTGCCACCGATTTGGAAGTATGCGAAAGAGCATAACCTTGTTTCACAGTCGGATTTTTTTGCGAAGAAATATAGAAGTAAAGCGCTTGGGATTATTGTTTCAATTGTTGGTGTTGTTTCCATCATCCCATATCTTGTTTTACAGTTAAAAGGACTGGGAATTATCGTTTCAGAAGCTTCTTACGGAAGGGTGTCACCTGTTGTTGCGGTTTGGATTGGTGCTATTGTTATAACTATATATGTAATGGTTTCAGGTATACATGGTTCGGCTTGGACGGCTGCTTTGAAGGATATTATGATACTGTTTATCGTTATGTTTTTAGGTATATATTTACCGTATCATTATTATGGAGGATTTCAGCCGATGTTTGAGGCTGTAGAGGCAGCGAAACCGGGATTTTTATCTTTACCTGAAGAAGGAATGAGTATTTCTTGGTTTGTTTCTACTATTATATTAACGGCCCTCGGTTTTTATATGTGGCCTCATACATTTGCTTCTGCTTTTTCTGCAAAAAATGAAAAAGTATTTCGTAAAAATGCAGCAATTATGCCATTGTATTCTTTAGTTTTACTTTTCGTATTTTTTGCAGGATTTGCTGCTATATTGCAAGTTCCTGGGTTAAAGGGAGCGGATGTAGATCTTTCGTTATTCCGTCTTGCTTTACAAACTTTTGATCCTTGGTTTATTGGAATTATTGGTAGTGCGGGAGTATTAACGGCATTGGTTCCGGGTTCGATGCTTGTTATGGCGGCTTCTACACTGTTAGCGAAAAATATTTATCGAACGATAGTTCCATCTGCTTCAGATAGACAAGTTGCTAAGATGGCAAAATTATTTGTGCCTGTAGTAACGCTCGTGGCAGTTTTATTTACATTTAAAGGAGGAGAAACGATAGGAGCGCTTCTATTAATGGGATACAGTATTGTTACACAACTTTTCCCTGCACTTGTATGTAGCTTGTTTCCACGCCAAATTATTACGAAGCAAGGAGCGATTGCAGGAATAGGAGTTGGGCTGTTAGTGGTCGCATATATTACCTTATCTGGTTCAACTATAGCCACAATGTTTCCGAGTTTCCCGCAGTATATAAAAGATTTGAATGTAGGCATAGTCGCATTGTTAATTAATATGATTGTGATGTTTGTAGTTAGTGGATTTACAAAAAGTGTATCTATAAAGAAAAACAATATAATAGTAGAAAAGTAATTCGTTTATCCCGCATTAACGGGCAGTAAGACCCTCAACTCAAAATTCAGCGGAAGCAAAGAAGTTAGGTAGGGGCCCTGCTGCCTGTAAAAGTCCGATTGGTGAGGGCTGATTAAAGTTTTACTTTATTAGAGCTATCTTTGAAAAGAGATAGCTCTTTTTTGTATATATTTTCTTCAATTAGCGGAATCTAACTAAAAACTTGTTGAAAAGGAAGTTAGGTGGGGAAATTGTTAGAGCTTGAAGGTAACTTATTTGAAGTTATGAAAGAAATTAGGGATGAGTTAGGTTCACCTAATGATTTAACAATTAGAGAAGTTGTTCTTGCTGGGAGTTTTACACGTTGTGCGGTTGTGTTTTTATGTGGGTTAACAGACAAGGATAATGTTTATAAATATGTAGTTCGTACTCTTCAATATGAAGAAGTGCAAAATGAAGCGGCTGTCGTTCAGACGTTATTGGATCGTTTTATTTCTATTGCGGAAGTGGGTAAGAAGACAACGTTTCCGGATATTATAAATGCGATTTTAGCGGGAGATACAGTTATATTAATTGATAATATTCAAACTGCTATCGTTATTAATAGTAGGGCTTGGGAGAAGAGAAGTTTAGAGCCACCAGTGACAGAAGATTTAATACGCGGACCAAGAGTTGGATTAAATGAAGATATTAATGTGAATAAAATGTTAATCCGACGCAGTTTACGCGATCCAAAGTTGAGGTTCCAATCTTATATTATGGGGAAGCGATCGCAGAAAGAAGTAACCCTAGTATATATAGAAGATATTATTAATCCTCACATTGTAAAAGAGTTAGATCGCCGTCTTCAATCAATAGTGACAGATGTTATTTTGGAAACAGGTACGATTGAACAATTAATTCAGGATAATAATTTATCTCCATTTCCACAGTTTTTGAATACAGAGAGGCCAGATAATATTATAGCGTCATTAGCGAAGGGAAAAGCGGCCATTTTAGTAGACGGATCTCCGTTTGCTCTTATTGCACCGCTTGTGTTTGTTGATATTTTTCAATCTGTAGAAGATCATTACGAGCGCTGGGTGATTGGAACGTTACTAAGATTTTTACGTATGGGTTCAGGTATAATCGCGGTTTTGTTACCAGCTATGTATGTAGCACTTGTATCTTATCATCAAGGACTTATTCCTTCTAAACTGGCTTATTCAATTGCAGGTGCGAGGGAAGGTGTTCCGTTTCCAGCATATATTGAAACGTTAATGATGGCCTTGACTATGGAATTAATACGAGAAGCTGGAATCCGATTGCCCAAACCAATGGGACAAACGATAGGGATTGTAGGAGGTCTTGTAATTGGAGAAGCTGCGGTAAATGCAGGGATTGTAAATCCGTTTTTAGTTATTATTATTGCAGTTACTGCGATTGCTACGTTCTCGCTTCCTGTATATAGTATTACGATTACGTTCCGAATTTTACTTTTCGTCTTTGTATTAGCTGCAACGGCTTTTGGACTGTATGGGATCATTCTAGCTCTGATTGCACTTGCTATTCATATTACAAATTTAACAAGTGTTGGTATACCGTATACAACTCCCATTGCTCCTGCATTTTATAAAGATTGGAAAGAAGAATTTATTCGCATGCCAAAATCGATGTTGAAAGATAGACCAGAGTACTTACAAACAAAAGATTCTACAATACGTCCAAAGGAGCGAAAATAAGTGAAACCATTTGAGTATGGCGATGAAGAGATTGGATCTCGGGAAATTGGGTTTGCGGTATCATCGACCATTATTGGTATAGGGGCATTGTCTATGCCGAGAGATATCGCTAACCAAACTTTATTTTCGGACGGTTGGATTATCTTGCTTTTGGGTGGATTGATTTGCGCAGTTTTAGGCTGGTTTGTGACGAGAGTGGCTATCTTATTTCCAAAACAAAATTTTGTTCAATATACGAGTGCGCATTTGACGAAGCCTGTTGCATACACAATTAGTTGTATTTTAGTATTAACGTTTGCTGCTTTGACAGCATATGAATCGCGAATGATTTCAGTTATTTCTCAAACGTATTTATTTAGTGATACACCAATACAACTACTGTCTTTCTTCTTCTTATTAGTTGTTATTTATGGAATAGCAGGATCAAGAGCAGCCTTATTAAGGTTAAATGTTTTATTCTTACCTATTGTTTTAATTGCGATAGTACTTCTTTCTTTATTGAATATAAATTTAATGGAAATAAATAATTTACTACCAGCTTTTCAAACGAAAGTAAGTCAATATGCTGTTGGAGTTAAAAATTCTATTTTTACGTTTATTGGATTTGAAGTAGCTTTATTTTATGCGGTGTTGCTGAATGATAAGACAGCGAAAAAAGCGCCGATGGCAGTCGCGAAAGCGGTGATGGTAAACGTGCTGTCATACATTTTAATTTATGTAACTTGTATTAGTGTTTTTACGTATATGACAACACGTGGATTGACATATCCAACAATTGAATTAGGGAAAGAAATTGAAATTGGTGGAGGATTTTTAGAAAGGTTTGATGCGATTTTTTTTACGACTTGGATTATTACTATTTATAACACGACAGCAATGTACTATGATGTCGCATCTTTATTGTTTTGTGCTATGTTTCCGAAAGTGAAGAAACATATTTTTATTTTCGTAAGTGCCCCAATTATTTTTATGGCGAATATGATACCTAGTAGTTTGAATGCTTTATCAAGTTATGGGACTTATTTAGCTTGGATAGATATGGGGTGTGTTGTGTTAGCACCTTTGCTTGTTTTAATTGTATATAAAATAAAAAGAAGGAATGGTGGAAATGAAACACCTTCTTAAAATTATAATGGTTATGGCTTTAACTGGATTTATGAGTGGGTGTTCTGAGTTAGAAGAGATAGAAGAAAGAGGATTTGTAGTAGGAGCGGCTTACGATATCGTGAAGGAGAAGAAAGCGAATCCAATTATGAAAGGGACCTATCAGATGGTACTCCCCAGTAAATTGTCTCAACAGGGTGGACAAGGGGGTGGGGATAGCGAAAATTATATTAATGTTAGTGCAAAAGCAGATAGTGTATTTGAACAAATAAGAATAATCGCTAAAAAAATTAGCCGTACATTATTTTTCCCTCATATACAAGTGATTATTTTCTCTGAAGAATTACTTTCACATCCATACATTTTACAAAATACGTTAGATGTATATATTCGCGATCATGAAATGAGAAGAAATATTCGTTTGTTCGTTTCTAAGAAAAATGCAGAAGCTATTTTAAAACAAAGTGCCAAGCCTGAAAATTTACCGGCGCAGTATATTGATATGTTAGCTGAACACCCTCCGAAAAATGCCCAAATGATTGAGGCTGCAAGAATTGGGGAGGTACAGGAGAAGATGATCTCTAACCGCAGTTTTGTATTACCTATTCTTGAACTGACAAAACAAGGGGTACAAATGAACGGTGCAGCATTGTTTCGTGGAAAGGATAATAAATGTGTAGGCAATTTGAGTGGGGAAGAAACATTAGGGATGAATTATATAATAGGCAAAAAAATTGGAGGTTTTTTTACGATTCGTAAAAAAAATCAACTTATTACATATGAAATTCATAAGTTGCGTCGAAAAATTAAAGTATCTACAACGAATGCTACAAAACCAAAGTTTGATATTCATTTATCTCTGGAAGGCACATTGGCTGAGTTGCATTTCAGTGATCATAAAAAGGTTTTGAATGAAAAGCGTTTAGAGAAGGATATATCGGAAGAAATGGAGGAGCGTATTCAAAAATCGATTAAGCTTGTTCAAAAAAAATATAAGGTAGATGTATTAGAGTTAGGGGAAGTGTATAAGCGACATAATTATAAAGAGTGGACAAAAATAAGTAAGAATTGGGATCAAGGCGAAAATTACTTTAGTAATGCTGAAATTACTGTTCATGTTCATCCAACAATTGAACATTCAGGTTCAGCTTTACCGAAAAGAGTGAAATAAGGTGATGAAAGTTGTTTACTGGATTAGGAATTAGTTGCACGATATTAATGGCAGTTCTTCCAGGAACTATATATTTTATTCATAAAAAACTCACAACGTATGGAGCACAGCCGTGGAATACTGATGTGCAAAAAAAGAAACCTGAATAATTTCAGGTTTCTTTCGTGCAAAGCATATGTGAAGGGGGATACCTTCTATGTATGCTTTGCTTTATACAAGCCCTAACCAATGTACCAATTGTGTAGAGAGGAATGTAACAACAATGGCGATAACGGTAGGGATTGCAAACGATAAGAATGTCCATTTTGCACTTTTTGTTTCTTTGTATATATTAACAAGTGTTGTTCCGCACGGGAAATGAAGAAGTGAGAACAACATTGTGTTTAACGCTGTTAACCAAGTCCAACCATTTTCTAGGAATAGATTTTTAATTTGATTAAAATCATCTATTTCAGTTAAAGCCCCAGTTGATAAGTAAGACATTAATAAAATTGGGATTACAATTTCATTAGCGGGTAGTCCAAGAATGAATGCAGCTAGAATAAACCCGTCAAGTCCTAACATTTTAGCAAATGGATCTAGGAAGTTTACAAAATACATAAGTAAGCTTGTGTCACCGATAAAAATGTTAGCAAGTAACCAAGTTAATGCAGCCGCAGGGGCAGCAACAACTATAGCTCGTTTTAAAACATAGATTGATTTATCGAGTGTTGCGCGAACAATGGTATTCCAAACTTTTGGCTTGCGGTACGGAGGTAACTCAAGTGTGTAGTGAGTTGGAATCCCTTTTAAGGCTGTCTTTGATAGTACCCAAGAAACAGTTAATGTCATAATAACACCAATTACAACCATTCCAACTACAACGCCAGCAGTAACCAATGTTTGCATACTGCCTGTATAACCAGCAGCCATAAATAGTGAAGCCATTAAAATTAACATAGGCCAGCGACCGTTACAAGGAACGAAGTTGTTCGTTAAAATTGCTAGCATACGTTCACGTGGTGATTCAATGATACGTGTTGACATAATGGCTGCTGCATTACAACCAAATCCCATTGCCATTGTTAAAGATTGTTTCCCGTGTGCGCCGGATCGTTTGAATAAGCGGTCCATATTAAACGCGACACGTGGTAAGTATCCGTAGTTTTCTAATAGCGCGAACATAGGGAAAAAGATTGCCATAGGTGGTAACATAACGCTAATAACAGCACCGATACCACGGAACAAACCAAGTATTAAAATGCCATGTAACCATTCAGGTGCATGCGCTGCTTGGAACCAAGATGTTAAATATCCTTCGGCCCATCCGAAGAATTCGGCAATCATATCAGATGGTACGTTAGCGCCTGCAATTGTAAGATAAAAAATAATAGATAAAATACCGAGCATAATTGGGAATCCCCAGATTGGAGATGTGAAAATTTTATCTAGTTTTTCAGAACGATATAATTTATCAGTATTTGTATATTGGACAGATTCTTTACATATGCTTGCAGATGTTCGGTAAATATCTCCGACTATATCATCTCGTATATCTTCTTTTAAAAGTGTTTGTGCATGTTGAATAATATAGTCTAATGGAAGACCTTTACTGGCTGAGTGAGATTCCATTAATTACGACCTCCCTTACAAGTGGTTCATTATGGTGTTTTTGAAGTGTAGTTAAGAAATTTTTATCTCCATCTAATATACGTAACGCAATCCAACGTGCTGGATACGTATCACCGAACACTTTATAAATTTGTGGTTCTAATTCCTGAATCATATTTTCAATTTTTTCGCTGTAAGTAATTTTAATTGGTGTTGGAATTAGTTTTTTATTTGCTACTCTTGCAATAACATTTAGCAAATGACCAATACCTACTCGGTTACGTGCTGAAATTTTAACGACAGGTACACCAAGTGATTTTGCTAATTTCTTTTCATCGATAACAATCCCTTTTTTCTCGGCTTCATCAATTAAGTTAATGCAAATGACTACATTATTTGTCATCTCCATCACCTGGAGTGCTAAATTTAAATTTCTTTCCATAGCAGTTGCGTCTATAACAACTACAGTTACTTCTGGTTTTTCAAATATAATATAATCCCTCGCTACTTCTTCGTCTGCGGAATTTGAGTATAGTGAGTAAGTTCCCGGTAAATCTATTAATGTATAATTACTTCCGTTATGTTCATATTCTCCTTCAGCTTTTAAAACAGTTTTTCCCGTCCAGTTTCCAGTATGTTGTTTTAAGCCTGTTAAAGTATTAAATAATGTACTTTTCCCTGTATTCGGGTTACCAGCTAAAGCGATACGATGTTTGCTCATCTGAAATCATCTCCTATTAATACCCCGAAAATAAGGGAGCTTTCTTCTTTACGCAGTGCAATAGTTGTGTTGCTCACTTGATAAGCGACCGGATCTCCAAGTGGACTGCGTTGCAATACTTTAATCGTCGCCCCCGGGATAAATCCCAAATCTAATAAGCGTCGTTTCATAGTTCCTTCTAATTGTATCTTCTCAATTTGTACAAACTCTCCTATTTTAAATTCGGAAAGTGGTTTTATATTAGCCGATACCATAAAAGTTACCTCATCTCTATATTTTTAGTTTGAGTTTAAAAAGTTTCCTAAGGTAAACTTTTTGTTAGTAATATAGTAGACTACATTGGATTATGTTGTCAATTAGTACTTTAAAAATATTCATTTATTTTTAGAATTGTTCCAATTTATTTAGTTGTACTAAAAAATATTACTGAAATTATTTTTAATGTGCATAAATTAGGTGTGTAAAAATTACAAAATACAGCGGAATTGTAAATGTAACTTTAACGAAAAGGGAAAAAGAGAGAAAAACATTTACATTGAATTTACATTGTTAAGAATATATTTACATTGCAGCGTAGTTAGTGTGGTTTTTGTTGGGTTATTTAACTATAAATGTTGGGATTTCTAGCTTTTAAGGATTATTATCGTCATTTACTTAAAATTAAAAATTGCTTAACACTCACATAATATTGTTGTCCTACAATGAATTTGTGTTCGAAAGAAAATGAATTCGAAAAGTGATAATCCAAATGGGGGTACAAGACATGGTTATGAAAAAAGGTATTAAATTTTCTTTAGCAGCTTTAGTGGTAGCAGGAGCATTAGTTGGTTGTGGGAAAGCAGAAGATACAACTAGTAAAGAAACTGCTAAAGGAAGCGATAATACAAAACAAGAATTATCAGGTACGATTGCAGCGGCTGGTTCTACAGCTCTTCTACCTCTTGCGGAGGAAGCTGGAAAGAAATTCATGGAGAAAAATTCAAAAGTTTCTATTCAAGTTCAAGGTGGCGGTAGTGGAACTGGGATTAACCAAGTAGCATCTGGTGCAGTGCAAATTGGTAATTCGGATGTTCCGTCCGGAGATAAAATAAAAGATGCTGAAAAGGCGAAAGAATTAGTAGATAACAAGGTAGCGGGTATTGCATTCGCTCTTGTCGTAAATAAAGATGTAAAAGTTGATAACTTAACAATGCAACAAGTACAAGATATCTTCACTGGAAAAGTAACAAACTGGAAAGAAGTAGGCGGAAAAGATGAAAAAATCAATGTAATTAATCGTCCGGCTTCATCTGGTACACGTGCTACATTTGAAAAAACGATTATGAAAGACGCGAAAATTAATGATGGAACTGGTACAACACAAGATTCTAACGGTGCAGTAGAGCAAGCGATTAACTCTACTCCTGGTTCGGTGAGTTATTTAGCAATGTCTTACATGGTCGGCGAGAAAAAAGGCGCACTACAAACAGTGAAAATTGATGGTGCTGAACCGAAAGTTGAAAACATTGCGTCTGGTAAATATCCATTCTGGTCTTACGAATATATGGTAACAAAAGGTGAAGCGAAGGAAGCGACGAAAGCTTACATCGATTATGTAAAAGGTAAAGATTTTGAAAAGCAAGTAGAAGATATGGGCTACATTCCAATGTCTAAATTAAATAAGTAATAAAATTTTATGGGGCTGGCTGCAAGGCCAGTCCTGTTCATTTCAATCTGTGAAGTGGGGTCTGTCCTGTGATGAAGGGGAAAAAACAAATTAATTACGTAAAAAGTGAATATATAGGAAGATCACTTGTTACGTTTTGTGGTATTTTTATTGTTTTAATTACATTAGCTATTATTGCGTTTATTTGTGGGAAAGGTATTCAATCTTTTACACAAAGTGGTATCTCATTTACTGAGATGTTAACATCGACAAAATGGAATCCAAATGCTGATCAAGGATCCTTCGGGGCTTTAATTTTCATTGTAGGTTCAACGGTGGTTTCGTTAGGTGCGGTTATTATTAGTGCACCAATTGCTATAGCTCTTGCTATATTCATGAATTTAATTTCGCCAAAGTTTGGAAATAAAGTATTGAAGCCTGTTCTAGAATTGTTAGTTGGTATTCCTTCGGTTGTATACGGATTATTAGGTGTTACGATTTTAGTACCACTATTACGTGATTCGTTTGGGGGAGTAGGCTTTAGCTTAATTGCAGGTATTGTTGTATTAAGTATTATGATTTTACCTACTATTGCTAGTATCGCTTCTGATGCAATACGTTCTGTTCCATTTGATTATTTAGAAGCTTCTTATGGTCTAGGATCAACGAAATGGCAAGCGATTAGCCGAGTAATTGTTCCTGCTGCGAAGAAAGGGATTTTAACAGGTGTTGTTTTAGGTTTAGCGCGTGCTTTTGGTGAAGCGCTAGCGGTTCAAATGGTAATCGGGAATACGATTAAATTACCAGAAGGAATATATAGTCCGACAGCGACGTTAACTGGTATTTTAACAATGGACATGACGAATACATTGAACGGAACTGCTTGGAACAATGCGCTATGGACTTTAGCGATGATTTTACTTGTTATTTCATTCCTGTTTATTTTAGTAATTCGAGCGATTGGGCAAAGAGGTGAGCGATAATAATGAATGCAAGAACGGTAAATAAAGTTTGGACAGGTATCTTTTATGCGGTTGCAGCTTTAGTTGTAGCTTTGCTAGTGTTCTTAGTATTTGAAATTTTACAAAAGGGATGGGGATTTTGGGATCCTAATTTCTTGTTTGGAGAACCAAGCAATACAAGAGCTGGTGGTGGGATTGGTCCGCAGTTATTCAATTCCTTCTACATGCTTGTTATAACGCTTATTATATCTATTCCTCTTGGATTAGGTGCTGGAATATATTTAGCAGAGTACGCAAAACAAGGACGTTTTTTAAATTTTGTTCGTCTATGTATAGAGACGATGGCGTCTTTACCTTCTATTGTTGTTGGTTTATTTGGTTTGTTAGTGTTCGTTACAATGACAGGTTGGGGATACACAGTAATGGGTGGTGCTCTTGCTTTAACTATTTTAAATTTACCAGGTTTAACGCGTGTTTGTGAAAATGCGATTTCAGAAGTTCCTCATAATGTAAAAGAGGCAAGTCTTGGATTAGGTGCAACGAAGTGGCAAACAATCGCTCGTATTATTATCCCATCGTCATTACCACAAATTATTACAGGGATTATTTTAGCGGCGGGTCGTATATTTGGGGAAGCGGCAGCATTAATTTACACAGCGGGTTTAACATCCCCGATTTTAAATTCAGCAGCGGATTTATCAAGTCCTGCGCATCCTTTAAATCCGTTTAGACCAGCTGAAACATTAGCGGTTCACATTTGGAAATTAAATTCTGAAGGAGTTATTCCAGATGCGAAGTTGATTGCGACAAAATCTGCAGCTGTATTAATTATTATGGTATTACTATTCAATGTTATTTCACGCTTGATAGCATCTATATTACACAAGCGCTTTACAGGAACGAAAAGAAAAAGTAAAACAACGAAAAAGGTAAAAGCGGCATAAATTATAAAGAAGAACTCTCTATTTATAGGTAGGGGGTTCTTTTGTATTTTAATATAGAAGGAATGGATGTAATGATTGTTGAATTTGTGATTAATTATAAAGAAGAACAGATGTAATTTGGATTGTGGATTCTAGTAAACCTATAGAGCAATATGTGGAAAAAATGATGGATTTTATGAATAAATAGAGAGAAGGCGTTATCTTCATTTGTGAAGGTAACGCCTTTTGTTTTTAAATATCAGGTGTTTCTGTAGAAGTGCTTATTTTCCTACGGGAGCGTCTTTTTCTCCCGATTTTATCTAATAGTTCATACATAACTGGAACGACTACTAATGTAAGAGCAGTTGAGACTGCCAAACCGCCGATGACGACGACGGCTAAACTTTTTGATACCATACTTCCTGCTTGGGATTGGCCAAATAGGAGTGGGAGCATAGCAACGATTGTTGTAATAGCTGTCATAATAATTGGGCGTAGTCTAGTAGAACCTGCTTCAAGTAAGGCTTCTCTAGTTTCCATTCCGTGTTCCCGATTTTGTTGGACTCTTTCTATTAATACAATAGCGTTTGTAACAACAATCCCGATTAACATTAATGCGCCGATCAAGGAATTTACATCAACAGGTGTTCGTGAAATGATTAATCCTAAAATACCACCGACAGCAGCTAACGGTAAGGAGAATAGGATTGCAAAAGGAGCACGTGCTTGCCCGAAGGTGATAACCATAATTAAATATACAATCCCGATTGCAATCCCCATAATTTTGAATAAATCTGTAAAATTCTCTTGCATAGATTCAGTAGCTCCTGCGATATTTACTTTTGCACCACTAGGTAAATCTAAGTCAGTCATCGCTTTATTTACTGCTGTGTTTACTTTACTCAAATCTTCATTTGAAGCTTCGGCTGTAATTTGGATTGTTTCTTTTCCGTCTTTATGGAAAATTTCTGTTTGCGTTTGTTTTTCTGAAATAGTTGCGATGTCTTTTAAAGGTATTGGTCCATTAATAGGTGATAGTATGTTTGTATTTAAAATATCTTCTTGTTTATTAATGTTTTCTTTTTTGTGTTCTATCATAATAGTAGCTTTTTCGTTATTAATTGTAATTTCGCCAATAGGTGATTTCTTCATAAGGAATGCTACTTGTTGCGCAGCTATTTCTGGTGTTAAACCTAGTTGTTCAGCCTTTGTTTGATCAATATGAATTTGCCATTCTTTTTTAGAGTCTTCTAAATTTGTTTTTACTTTAGAAAGATCATCCATGCTTTTTAGTTTTGTTTCAACGATAGTAGCCGCCTCTTTTAAATCCGCTTCGTTAGTAGCTGTTACGTTAAATTGTAAGTTATTGCCGCCGCCAGAGCTTGAATAACTTGTTTTTATATAATCAAGTTCAGCAGGCTCAAAAGTTTTATTTTCCTTTTTTAACTCTTTAATATATTGATCAATATCAGAACCTTTTTTAAAGACTACGAATATACTAGCGAGGTTATTTTTAGTTGTTTGCCCCCATTGTGCATCTTCTGCGCTAGATCCCATTCGTAAAATAACGTCTGTTATATCTGAATTAGAAAGTAATTTCTTTTCAAAATCAAATGCTTTTTGTTTTTGAGATTCAGCATTATAATCGGCTGGAAATGTCATGTTAATAGATAACATTGTGTCGTCTTCAGATTTTATGTTTGCTTTCGGTAGTAATATATAAGCTGCAATTGATCCTACAAATAATAAAAATGCAGTAAGTAGAATAATGAATTTATGAGAAAGAGCCCACTTTAATGTAGCGACATATCGTGATGAAGAATTTGGCTTTCGATGCTTTGTTTTTTTGAGTAGTAAAAAAGCCATAAGTGGAACAACTGTTAGTGCAACGATTAAGGATGATAGTATAGAATATACAACTGCTAATACCATAGGTAACATTAATTTTCCGATTGCTCCCGCTACGAGGCCGATAGGTAAAAAAACAGCGACCGTTGTTAAAGTAGAAGAAGTAATTGCGACTGCGACTTCTTTCGTTGCATCGAGAATGATATCTTTAGAGAAAGAATCTTTTTGTAAACGGCGGAAAATATTCTCGATGACAACGATACTATCATCGACGAGACGTCCAACCGCAACAGCTAAACCACCGAGGGTTAAAATGTTAAGCGTAATGTTAGATTGATGTAGTAAAAAGAGTGTTAATAAAATAGATAATGGA
>NZ_FWYG01000001.1:887500-4962500 GCF_900176455.1 Bacillus sp. JKS001846 | reverse complement strand
CTGTGATGGGGAAGCTCCTTATGGAGCGAAGTCTTTGATTCCCCGCTGCCAAGAAAAGCTTCTAGCGAGATAAAAGGTGCCTGTACCGCAAACCGACACAGGTAGGCGAGGAGAGAATCCTAAGGTGTGCGAGAGAACTCTGGTTAAGGAACTCGGCAAAATGACCCCGTAACTTCGGGAGAAGGGGTGCTTTCTTAACGGAAAGCCGCAGTGAATAGGCCCAAGCGACTGTTTAGCAAAAACACAGCTCTCTGCGAAGCCGTAAGGCGAAGTATAGGGGGTGACACCTGCCCGGTGCTGGAAGGTTAAGG
Source organism: Bacillus sp. JKS001846 (assembly GCF_900176455.1). Classification (NCBI taxonomy): domain Bacteria; kingdom Bacillati; phylum Bacillota; class Bacilli; order Caryophanales; family Bacillaceae; genus Bacillus; species Bacillus sp. JKS001846. Next base: position 4,962,189 of record NZ_FWYG01000001.1, on the reverse strand, counting down.
AGAGGGGTTAGCGTAAGCGAAGCTCTGAACTGAAGCCCCAGTAAACGGCGGCCGTAACTATAACGGTCCTAAGGTAGCGAAATTCCTTGTCGGGTAAGTTCCGACCCGCACGAAAGGTGTAACGATTTGGGCACTGTCTCAACCAGAGACTCGGTGAAATTATAGTACCTGTGAAGATGCAGGTTACCCGCGACAGGACGGAAAGACCCCGTGGAGCTTTACTGTAGCCTGATATTGAATTTTGGTACAGTTTGTACAGGATAGGCGGGAGCCATTGAAACCGGAGCGCTAGCTTCGGTGGAGGCGCTGGTGGGATACCGCCCTGACTGTATTGAAATTCTAACCTACGGGTCTTATCGACCCGGGAGACAGTGTCAGGTGGGCAGTTTGACTGGGGCGGTCGCCTCCTAAAGTGTAACGGAGGCGCCCAAAGGTTCCCTCAGAATGGTTGGAAATCATTCGTAGAGTGCAAAGGCATAAGGGAGCTTGACTGCGAGACCTACAAGTCGAGCAGGGACGAAAGTCGGGCTTAGTGATCCGGTGGTTCCGCATGGAAGGGCCATCGCTCAACGGATAAAAGCTACCCCGGGGATAACAGGCTTATCTCCCCCAAGAGTCCACATCGACGGGGAGGTTTGGCACCTCGATGTCGGCTCATCGCATCCTGGGGCTGTAGTCGGTCCCAAGGGTTGGGCTGTTCGCCCATTAAAGCGGTACGCGAGCTGGGTTCAGAACGTCGTGAGACAGTTCGGTCCCTATCCGTCGTGGGCGTAGGAAATTTGAGAGGAGCTGTCCTTAGTACGAGAGGACCGGGATGGACGCACCGCTGGTGTACCAGTTGTTCTGCCAAGGGCATAGCTGGGTAGCTATGTGCGGAAGGGATAAGTGCTGAAAGCATCTAAGCATGAAGCCCCCCTCAAGATGAGATTTCCCATAGCGTAAGCTAGTAAGATCCCTGAAAGATGATCAGGTTGATAGGTTCGAGGTGGAAGCATGGTGACATGTGGAGCTGACGAATACTAATAGATCGAGGACTTAACCATATAATATGTAGCAATGTTATCTAGTTTTGAGAGAATATAAAAAACTTGTTGACTTTAAAAGTTAAATAAGTTAAAATGATTCTTGTCTTAAATGAATACAGTCTGGTAATGATGGCAGAGAGGTCACACCCGTTCCCATACCGAACACGGAAGTTAAGCTCTCTAGCGCCGATGGTAGTTGGGACCTTGTCCCTGTGAGAGTAGGACGTTGCCAGGCAAAATGGAGGATTAGCTCAGCTGGGAGAGCACCTGCCTTACAAGCAGGGGGTCGGCGGTTCGATCCCGTCATCCTCCACCATATATGTCGGAGGGGTAGCGAAGTGGCTAAACGCGGCGGACTGTAAATCCGCTCCTTCGGGTTCGGCAGTTCGAATCTGCCCCCCTCCACCATTCTTAATTAATGGGCTATAGCCAAGCGGTAAGGCAACGGACTTTGACTCCGTCATGCGCTGGTTCGAATCCAGCTAGCCCAGCCATTAAGAGCCATTAGCTCAGTTGGTAGAGCATCTGACTTTTAATCAGAGGGTCGAAGGTTCGAGTCCTTCATGGCTCACCATTTTAATGAAATATGCGGGTGTGGCGGAATTGGCAGACGCACTAGACTTAGGATCTAGCGCCTTTGGCGTGGGGGTTCGACTCCCTTCACCCGCACTTTTAATAAAATAACTCATACATGTCTTGCGGAAGTAGTTCAGTGGTAGAATACAACCTTGCCAAGGTTGGGGTCGCGGGTTCGAATCCCGTCTTCCGCTCCAATTTTCAATATGACATGCCGGGGTGGCGGAACAGGCAGACGCACAGGACTTAAAATCCTGCGGTGGGTGACCACCGTGCGGGTTCGACCCCCGCCCTCGGCACCATATGCGCCCGTAGCTCAATTGGATAGAGCGTTTGACTACGGATCAAGAGGTTAGGGGTTCGACTCCTCTCGGGCGCGCTTTTATTAACGGGAAGTGGCTCAGCTTGGTAGAGCACCTGGTTTGGGACCAGGGGGTCGCAGGTTCAAATCCTGTCTTCCCGATATTCCCAAAAAACATGGGGCCTTAGCTCAGCTGGGAGAGCGCCTGCCTTGCACGCAGGAGGTCAGCGGTTCGATCCCGCTAGGCTCCACTTTATTTAATATATGTCTCGGAGGTATACCCAAGTTCGGCTGAAGGGATCGGTCTTGAAAACCGACAGGCGGTGAGAATCGCGCGGGGGTTCGAATCCCTCTACCTCCTCCATTTTTTCTCTAATGGTTTAGACATATAATAATAAAATATTTATTTTTTCCTTCATGGAGGTATACCCAAGTTCGGCTGAAGGGATCGGTCTTGAAAACCGACAGGCGGCGAGAGTCGCGCGGGGGTTCGAATCCCTCTACCTCCTCCATTTTTTAAAACTTTATATTGTCGCGGGGTGGAGCAGCACGGTAGCTCGTCGGGCTCATAACCCGAAGGTCGCAGGTTCAAATCCTGTCCCCGCAACCAAATGGTCCCGTGGTGTAGTGGTTAACATGCCTGCCTGTCACGCAGGAGATCGCCGGTTCGACCCCGGTCGGGACCGCCATTTATGTTGGCTCGGTAGCTCAGTCGGTAGAGCAGAGGACTGAAAATCCTCGTGTCGGCGGTTCGATTCCGTCCCGAGCCACCATTTTTTTATGCCGGCTTAGCTCAATTGGTAGAGCAACTGACTTGTAATCAGTAGGTTGGGGGTTCAAGTCCTCTAGCCGGCATCATTTAGGGGCATAGTTTAAAGGTAGAACTGAGGTCTCCAAAACCTCCAGTGTGGGTTCGATTCCTACTGCCCCTGTAAAGTATATGGGCCTATAGCTCAGCTGGTTAGAGCGCACGCCTGATAAGCGTGAGGTCGATGGTTCGAGTCCATTTAGGCCCACCATATATTATTCCGCAGTAGCTCAGTGGTAGAGCTATCGGCTGTTAACCGATCGGTCGTAGGTTCGAGTCCTACCTGCGGAGCCATGGCCCGTTGGTCAAGTGGTTAAGACACCGCCCTTTCACGGCGGTAACACGGGTTCGAATCCCGTACGGGTCATACAAAAAAGAGTCAGCATTATGCTGGCTCTTTTTTATTTTGTTAATCCTTTTTATTACGTTACTTTCCAGAAATAAATAAAGGAATTTTGGAAAAGCTATGGTATGTATAAAAAGGAGGAAATAAATAATGACACGAGTTAGAGACTTAATGAGTACCCATATTGTACATTGTACACCGCTAGACAATGTATATGAGGCAGCTGTTAAAATGAAGGAAGAATCAGTTGGATTAATTCCTGTTGTTGAAAATGAGCAAGTTGTTGGGCTTGTTACTGATCGTGATTTAGTCGTTCGAGGGATTGCTGAAAAACATCCTGGATCTAATAAAATTACAAATGTAATGACAACAAATATTATCTCAGTTTCTCCAAATGATTCTATTGAAAAAGCTACAGAGCTAATGGCACAGCATCAAATTAGACGATTACCAGTAGTTGATAGTGGTCAACTTATTGGCATGTTAGCACTAGGAGATTTAGCTATAAGGGAATCAGCAGATGATCAAGCTGGATTTGCCTTGAGTGAAATCTCAGAGCGTACAGAGTAAATTGAAACTTTAATTAACCGAGAGTTTAATGGTCACTCATAAAGAGCTAAATTATATATAAATTTCAGATACATTATTCTAGCATATATGGATTAAACTAATATGTTAGCGTGATGTATCTGAGACATTATATAATAAGGATACGGTTAATAATTTCGACATTTTTTTAAAATTTGTTATTCTTAATTTTTAATAAGAGAAAAGATGATATACTGATAGATATAAGTATTATGATAGATTTTGAATATAACAATATTAATTTTTAGTGGTGCGATAATAAATTAATATTTCCTACATAGATGAAAAGGGAAGGGGAATTATATGAAGGCTGTACAGGGCGATCCAAATTGGAATTTGGTTACAGATACATATATAGAACCAAATAATTTCGCTGAATTATTTTCTTTGCTTGTACCTTGTCACCCAAAAGGTGAGGGGAAAGAACGAACTATATTAGTATGGAAAGAAAAAGAATTTTATAAAGAAGAAAATTTAGCGGCATTTATCGTATATGGCATGAATAAAGCAAAGAAATTACCGCAGTTTCATAAAGATGAAATTCCAACTTTAGTGCGTATTCTTCGCTTATGCCAAGAGATTGGTTGGTATGAAGAGGCAAATGATTTTATGATAGCGCAAGGATTAGCTGAGTTTGTTCATACTTCATTGGAATATGAAACATGGGATCTTTTGACGCAATCAGTTGCTTTAAATTATTTAATTATTAAATATCGTATAGGTGAATTGACAGATAGGGATATTGAAATTTGGGATAGAGTTAAATTTAATGAGAAGTGTATAACCGATTGTAAACATTTATTATCTCATAAAGAAGTATTGGAATTTACATTCTTTTATATGTGCAAGAGAGCGAAATCATTATCAAAAGAGCAATTAAATAGTGATATGATGAGTTTAGCAATGTATTGTAATACTTTTGTATATGATTTGTATACACATGATTTATTACGGAAATATCGTAAGTGTACAGATTTCCTATCATATTATGGACCTAGTCAGGCAGTTTTAGCATGTCAAAGAGCTGTATTATCTCAAATTTCCGATCGCTTAGACCCATTAAAGACAACGCATGTAGATGATTATTTATATGTGATGAAAGAAATGATGGAGCATATGACGATAGGAGTAATGGATCGATACGGTCATTTTATTGGAAAGCTACTATCTTATGTGCCATTTTTCGAAATGATACAAGTTCCACAGCATGCATATTATTGTGAAGAATTACTGTATATTTGTAAGGGCATTGAATATAAAGAAGAAACACTACGCAATTATATATTTATACAATTACATGATTGTTTACCATCATTCTTTAGGCTATTTCTTAAAAATAAGCGTTACGCAACGATTCATGATATTCTTTTCTATTGGTGCGATGACGAACAACGAATGAGCTTAGAGAAAAAATATAATCTGAGCTTTATTTATGAAAAATATGCTTGTGGATAAACAATATTTTCGATATGAAAAATTAATATAAATTAAAAAGGATCTCCAGTTTATGTGAGATCCTTTTTTGTTAGTAAAACAAAGAGAAAGTGATTAAGACAAGAAAAAACATTCCATATAGGAGAAGTTGTTCAGTATAACTTCCTTGTATACCAAAAAAAGTATTGGCTTTCTTATACAAATTCAATATGTATTTTATTGGAGTATCTTTGAAAGATTGGTACACAGTGTCTCCTCTTTCTAAGCTTCTTGTTTTTGTTTTTGGTTATAAGGGACATTAATATATCTAGCTACAAATAATAAAACAGCCATAAAGAATACTGGAAATACAGTAGATAAATAAAAGCCATTACTAATTATATTTGTTATGAGAGCACTCAAAAGAAAAATAGCATTATAAATATGGGCAATTTTTTGTTTTAGTTGCACTTGAAATGATTCCATCATAATTTCTAATGCAACAAAAGCAATAATAATAGATAAAAATACAATGTTTGTATTGTAAATGATTAAACAACAGATTAAACCTAAAAAGGCTACGTATTCAATTATAAGAGGTATATTGCGTGGCATACAATTTACCTAACTAAATATGGCAGTGGATTTACTGCATTTGTTTTTTCAAAATTCCATTCTCCATTATGTAATTCAAAATGAAGATGCTGCCCGTATGAATGACCTGTGTTTCCCATATGACCTATTAATTGTCCAGTTTGTACTTGATCACCAGCTTGTACAGTGCGATCCTTCATATGAGCATAAACAGTTGTATATAATTTCCCATTGATTTGATGCGCAATGAAAACAACATTGCCATAGCTAGCTGAATAATAAGATTTCACAACTTTACCTGCAGCAGCAGCTTGGATAGAGACGTTTCCTGGAGCGGCAATATCTATACCATAATGCATTTGTTCCCAGCGTATATCAAAGGTTGAGCTAATTCTTCCTTGAGCAGGGAATTTGAAAGCAGCTGGAATTGATGAAGGTTGATCAGTTTTAGCTTGTGGTTGATTTTGTACTACATAGTGTTTTGCTACATATCCGTATCCTGTGCCAAAACGAATTTTATACCAAGTTCCTACAGTTTCTACTACTTGTACTTGTGTACCGTTTTGTAATGAACCGAGTAGAGCGCTACTTGTACTAGCGTTGCTACGTACATTTAGATTAGGTGTTGCAACAGTATATTTTGTATTATTTTGAACGGTGATTCCTTTTACTAAGGGTTGTGAACCATTAGAGATGAATGCTTTTTGTACGTAACCTGTTTGGCCATTATGCGATATTTTATACCATTCGCCTTGATCTTCTTGAACGGTAATAAACTTGCCATTTGGTAATACATCTAAAATGGAAGATTCTAAATTAGGTTCAGAGCGAACGTTTAATGCATTAGCATTAACGATGTATTGATCATTAGAATGAAGTTTGTTTTTTAGTAAAATAGCATCTTTTTGTACATAACCTACTTTATTATGAACAGATACTTTATACCACTCATTAGTTGTTTCAAGGATGTTCACTTTTGTATTAAAGCGAATTGTATCAATTGATGTGCTTTTTACGTTATCTTCTGTATGTAATGCTACTTGATCGACTTTGACATACCCAGTTTTAATATTAGATAATTGTTCAGCGTTTGCTTTTTGTACATTTGTTTCACCCATAGAAGGAAGTAAAGAAGCAATCGCTACAGTAGTTGCTGTTAAAGCAGTAGCTTTCATATTCATGGAATAGAGACCTCCTCTAGTTGTATAGTTGTAATTTTATTATAGTATAAAGATATAATATAGTGGGTGTATTCACATAAATGTAATATGAAATCAATATAAAAATAAATTTTTTGAGGATAATGATTCCTTCTTATGCAATTAATTGGGGTTTTATTTTCTAAAATAGAATGTATGTATTGTATAAATTTGATATTCTGTTAATAATTAAGAAAATTAAAAAAGTTGATGATGTCTTATTAGGGTGTTATACTGACAGTGATAATTTTATAGTTTGCTAGGAGAGCTGGTGTTGCCAGCTGAGAGTAGGCCGTAAGCCTTTGATCCTTTTTATTACCTGATCTAGATTATGCTAGCGTAGGGAAGCAATTCGGACACTAACAATGAGTCCCCGTTTCTTTGCGTATAGAAACGGGGCTTTTTTATTTGAAAATTTCATATTGAAACCACTAGGGGTGCTTGATTTGCTGAGAGAGGAATAATCCTTAACCCTTACAACACCTGATCTAGGTAATACTAGCGAAGGGAAGTGGAACATCGAATAAATGTATAACTTTATTTGCTGTAACCACTTCTTATATATAGAAGTGGTTTTTTATTTAGATACATATATTGAAAGGGGATAGAGAAATGAAATTTTGCGATAGATTATTAGAAACTGTGCAACCGGTTTGGGAGATGAGTCATAATCATCCGTTTGTAGTAGGTATGGGAGATGGCACGTTAGAAAAAGATAAATTCCAGTATTATATTATTCAAGATTATTTATATCTGCTAGATTATGCAAAGTTATATGCGATTGGTGTTGTAAAAGCAACGAATCCACAAGTAATGGGAAAGTTCGCTGAACAAATTGATGGAATATTAAATGGCGAAATGACAATCCATAAACAATATGCAAAAAGACTTGGAATTTCTATAGAGGAGATAGAGTCTGCGAAACCATCTGCTAAAAATTTAGCTTATACAAATTACATGATGTCTGTATCTCAAAATGGCACACTTGCGGAATTAATAGCAGCGCTTCTTCCATGTATGTGGAGCTATTGGGAAATTGGAAAGCGTTTAAATGATATTCCTGGAGCAAGAGATCATGAGTTTTTTGGTGAGTGGATTCAAGGATATAGTTCGGAAGAATACGGTAATCTGTGTATTTGGTTAATAGATTTATTAAATGAAATGGCAGTGGGAAAGTCTGAGACAGAACTAGAAAGATTAGAGGAGATTTTCTTATATTCCAGTCGATTTGAATATTTATTCTGGGATATGTCCTATCGTAAGGAGATGTGGGGATTTGAGGAGCAAGAACATACTACAGTTTCATAATGTTTCTTTTCATTACGATGAGAAACCAATCATCCATGAATTAAATGCTTCTATACATGAGAAAGAGTTTGTCAGTATTATCGGACCGAGTGGATGTGGGAAAAGTACTTTATTTCGCCTTATTACAGGTCTAGAAAAGGTAAGTACTGGACAGATAGAACTGACAGAAACAAAGCACCATCCTGTAGGATATATGCCGCAAAAAGATATGCTTTTGCCGTGGAGAACAATTATTGAGAATGCTGCCCTGCCGCTAGAGTGCCAAGGTGTACAGAAGAAAGAAGCACAAGTAAAGGCAAAGGAACTGTTACATAAATTTGGTTTGCAAGGGTATGAGAAAAAATATCCGAAAGATTTATCTGGTGGTATGAGACAACGTGTATCTTTTATTCGAACTTTATTAACAGGCGGGGAAATATTGCTGTTAGATGAACCATTTAGTGCGTTGGATGCTTTAACGAAGACCTCTTTGCAAGAATGGTTGTTTGAACAATGGCAAGAGTGGGAAAAAACAATTTTATTCATTACTCATGATGTTGAAGAAGCGTTATTTCTTTCAAACCGAGTTTTAGTAGTGGAACAGCAGCCGATAACGACTTTGACTGAGCGGACTGTACCGCTTGATCATAACAGAACACGAAAAGATTTATATAAACCGGAAGTATTAGCGCTGAAAGATGAGCTTCTTAGTATGTTACAAAGGCAGGTACTTGTGTGATGAACCGATTGAAAGAATTAGTTCCTGCTATTACACTTTCTAGTATTTTACTAGTTGTGTGGGAAATAGGAGCAAGAATTGTAGATGAGATGTACATTTTACCGTCACCTTCTGCGATTGTAATGAAGATATGGAAACTAAAAGACATATTATTTACAGTTCATTTACCTGCAACGTTATACGTCGTTTTAATAGGTGTTGTTATCTCTATCGTATTAGGTGTAGGGCTAGCGATGTTAATGAATGCGAGTACATGGATGGAGAGAGCATTTTATCCATTATTAGTTGCTTCACAAACGATTCCGATTACTGCGCTTGCTCCGCTATTTGTTTTATGGTTTGGATACACAATTTGGAGTAAGGTTGTTGTCACAGTTTTAATTACGTGTTTCCCAATTGCGGTCAATACGTATGATGGACTGCGTAGTACGAAAAAAGAATGGGAGGAGCTCTTAGTTACATATGGAGCAACAAAAAGAGATATTTTTCTTAAATTAAAGTTGCCGTCTGCTCTTCCTTATTTTTTCTCAGCTTTAAAAATTGCAGTTCCGCTTAGTGTTATCGGAGCAGCAATTGGAGAATGGCTCGGTGCACAAGCTGGGCTTGGATATTTCAGTAAGAGAATGATGACGCAGTTAGATGGAGCTGGCGTATTTGCACCTATTGTATTGTTATCATTATTAGCTATTTTCTTCGTCGTAATTATTTCCATATTAGAAAAGAAATTCATTAGTTGGAGGAAGTATTCATGAAATTTTTAAAGCGCATCTTTGTGTTTACATTATTAATTGCAATAATTGCAGGATGTTCGAGTAATTCAGCATCAGACAAAAGTAAAAAAGAGAAAGAAATAACAGTCATGTTAGATTGGTATCCAAATGCGGTACATAGCTTTATCTATGCAGCAATTGAAAAAGGATACTTTAAAGAAGAAGGTGTAAAGGTAAATATTAAATTCCCTTCTAATCCGACTGATCCATTAACGCTGGCAGCAGCAGGGAAGGTAACAGTTGGCTTGTATTATCAGCCAGATGTTGTTATGGCGAGAGCGAATGAGCAAATTCCAGTGAAATCAATTGGAGCTGTCGTACGTTCACCATTAAATCATGTTGTATCACTGAAATCAGCGGGCATTCAATCACCGAAAGATTTAGAAGGAAAAACAGTAGGATACTCTGGAACACCTTTAAGTGAGATGTATTTAAAAACGATGGTAAAAGAAGCTGGTGGTAATCCTGATACAGTGAAAGTAGTTGATGTTGGCTTTGATTTAGTACCAGCATTAATTACGAAGAAAGTAGATGCGGTAACAGGGGCATACATTAACCATGAAGTACCTGTTATGCGTCATGAAGGCCATGAACCAGCGTACTTTAATCCAGCTGATTACGGAGTACCAAACTATCATGAGCTTGTGTTTGTAACAGGTGATAAAACGTTGAAAAAAGATAAAGAAGCGTTGCAAGCTTTCTTACGCGGTACGAAAAAAGGCTATGATTTCATGAAGAAAAACCCAGATGAAGCATTGAATATTTTATTAAATCATCAAGAAAAAGAAAACTTCCCACTTGTGCCAGAAGTTGAAAAGGAAAGTATGAAAATTTTATTAGAGAAGATGGAAACGAAAGATGAGCCATTTTTATCAGATTCAAAAGAATCTTGGGAGAAACAAAATAAGTGGCTGAAGGACAAAGGAATGACGAAAGAAACCGTCCCAGCCGATGAACTATTCGAAAATATTTTAAAGTAGGCGAATGAATATGAAAAATGAGCTCCACGTAATCTCAAATGGCCATATGCCATTCGAAGAGTTAGTGAATGTAGCGATGCAAATTGAGAGTGAGATTGATTATTTGCATATTCGTGAGCGTGAGAAGAGTACGAAGGAATTATATGAAGGTGTGGAAAGTCTATTAATGGAGGGCTTTCCGGCTTCTAAAATTGTCATAAACGATCGAATTGATATTGCAATTTTATTAAATATTCCTCGTGTTCAACTAGGATATCGAAGTACAGATGTAAAGTCAGTGAAAGAAAAGTTTTCGTATTTGCATGTCGGTTATTCTGTGCATTCGCTAGATGAAGCAATAGTAGCTTTTAAAAATGGAGCGGATTCACTCGTTTATGGCCATGTATTTCCGACAGATTGTAAAAAAGGTGTGCCAGCGAGAGGGCTTGAAGAAATTTCAGACATTGCAAGGTGTTTATCTATACCGATTACAGCAATTGGAGGAATTACCCCACAAAACACAGTGGATGTTCTTACTAACGGTGTAAGTGGTATAGCAGTTATGTCTGGAATTGTAAGTAGTAGTAACCCGTATAGCAAAGCGAAATCTTATAAGGAATCAATAAGAAAGTGGGCGGAAAAACATGTGTGAGAAGTATGATGTAGCGATTATTGGTGGTGGTGTAATTGGCAGTTCAGTTGCACATTTTCTAGCAGAAAGAGGACATAAAGTAGCGATTGTGGAGAAGCAAAGTATTGCATCGGAAGCTTCCAAAGCAGCTGCTGGTTTACTTGGTGTTCAGGCAGAATGGGATGCGTATGATCCGCTATTTGAACTTGCTAGAGAAAGCCGAACTATATTTCCACAACTTGCAGCAGTTTTACGTGAAAAGACGGGTATTGATATTGGATATGAAGAAAAAGGAATTTATCGTATTGCTCAAAATGAAGATGAGAAGGAAAGAATACTTCACATTATGGATTGGCAGCAGAAAACAGGTGAAGATTCTTATTTTCTAACGGGAGACCATGTGCGGGAAAAAGAGCCATATCTATCCGAATCTATTATAGGAGCAGTATATTATCCGAAAGACGGTCATGTTATTGCACCAGAGCTTACGAAAGCATTCGCACATTCTGCGGCAATTTCCGGTGCTGATATATATGAACAGACAGAAGTATTTGATATCCGTATTGAAAATAATAAAGTGACTGGAGTTATTACAAGTGAAGGTATTGTCACATGTGAGAAAGTCGTTATTGCAGGAGGTTCATGGAGCACGAAGTTACTAGGTTATTTTCACCGTGATTGGGGTACATATCCAGTTAAAGGAGAAGTGGTTGCGGTAAGAAGTAGAAAAAAACTTTTAAAAGCACCTATTTTTCAAGAAAGATTTTACATTACTCCAAAGCGCGGTGGACGTTACGTAATTGGGGCAACAATGAAGCCACATACGTTCAATAAAACTGTGCAGCCAGAAAGTATAACTTCTATATTAGAGCGTGCTTATACAATATTGCCAGCTTTAAAAGAAGCAGAATGGGAAAGCACGTGGGCAGGATTACGACCACAATCGAATCATGAAGCTCCTTATATGGGAGAGCATGAAGAAATAAAAGGTTTATATGCTTGCACGGGCCATTATCGAAACGGTATTTTATTAAGTCCTATTTCTGGTCAATATATGGCTGATTTAATAGAAGGAAAGCAAGAGAATCATTTGCTAGATTCATTGCTTTCTAGAAGCGTTTAGAAAGGGGATGGAAGTTTGAATTTAAAAATTAATGGTAACCAAATTGAAGTGCCAGCGAGTGTAAAAACAGTAGCTGAGCTACTTACACATTTAGAGTTAGATAACAGAATTGTTGTAGTAGAGCGTAATAAAGATATTTTACAAAAAGATGATCATACAGATACATCTGTTTTTGATGGAGACCAAATTGAGATTGTAACTTTCGTAGGAGGCGGTTGATTATGTTAAACATTGGACCATTTTCATTTCATTCTAGACTTTTATTAGGAACAGGTAAATTCCCTGATTTTGACGTACAGCAAAAGGCAATTGACGTTTCTGAAGCTGAAATTTTAACGTTTGCAGTACGTCGTATGGATATCTTTGATGCAAAGCAACCTAATTTATTAGAGAAACTTGATGTGAAAAAATATACGTTATTACCAAATACAGCAGGGGCAAAAAACGCTGAAGAGGCTGTTCGTATTGCAAAATTAGCAAAAGCCTCTGGGCTTTGTGACATGATAAAGGTAGAAGTTATTGGTGATGATAGAACGTTATTACCTGATCCGGTAGAAACGTTAAAGGCATCTGAAATGTTACTGGAAGAAGGATTTATCGTACTTCCGTATACATCTGATGATGTTGTATTAGCACGTAAATTACAAGAGCTTGGCGTGCATGCGATTATGCCAGGAGCATCTCCAATCGGATCAGGACTTGGTATTGTAAATCCATTAAATTTGAGCTTCATTATTGAACAAGCGACAGTACCAGTTATCGTTGATGCCGGTATTGGTAGCCCAGCTGATGCGGCATTTGCAATGGAATTAGGAGCAGATGGCGTGTTATTAAATACAGCTGTATCAGGTGCAAAAGATCCTATTAAAATGGCACAAGCAATGAAATTAAGTATTGAAGCAGGCCGTTTAGGATTTGAAGCAGGTCGTATTGCACGTAAGCGTTGTGCAACTGCAAGTAGTCCTTTAGAAGGAATGAGCGTAGTTGAATAATCGATATTCTCGCCAAGAACTATTTTCTCCAATTGGAGAAGAAGGACAGCAAAAGATAAGAGAAAAGCATGTGCTTATTATCGGTGCAGGTGCATTAGGTAGTGCAAATGCAGAGATGTTTGTAAGAGCAGGTGTTGGCAAGATAACAATTGTTGACCGTGATTATGTAGATTGGAGTAATTTACAAAGACAACAATTGTATGCAGAGAGCGACGTAAAGAATAATCTTCCAAAAGCTATAGCGGCTAAAAAACGTTTAGATGAGATTAATAGCGATGTAACAATAGAAGCTCTCGTTCAAGATGTAACAGCTGAAGAGCTAGAAGAACTTGTTATAAATGTTGATGTAATTATTGATGCGACTGATAATTTTGAAACACGCTTTATTGTAAATGATATAGCACAAAAATATTCTATTCCATGGATTTACGGTGCATGTGTAGGTAGTTACGGTCTTTCTTACACAATCCTTCCTAGTAAAACACCATGTTTATCATGTTTATTACAGTCGATTCCGCTTGGCGGGGCAACATGTGATACAGCGGGTATTATATCACCTGCTGTATCTCTTGTCGTTTCTCATCAAGTAACAGAAGCTCTTAAACTGTTAGTAGAAGATTACGAATCACTTCGAGATGGGCTTGTATCGTTTGATATGTGGAAGAATGAGTATTCATGTATGAATGTGCAAAAGCTTCGCCAGCATAATTGTCCTTCATGCGGAGAGAATGCATTATATCCGTATTTAAATAAAGAGAACACATCAAAAACAGCAGTTTTATGCGGGCGAAATACAGTTCAAATTAGACCACCTCATAAAGATGAAATAAATTTTGAACAATATAAAGAGTTGTTGGAAGGTCGTGTGAATGATTTAAATATAAATCCATATTTACTATCATTTTCTATTGAAGACAAGAGGTTAGTCGCCTTTAAAGATGGCCGTGTGCTCGTACATGGAACGAAAGATATAAGCGAAGCAAAAACGATTTATCATCGCTATTTTGGATAGAAAAGGATGAGTGGGATGAAAGTGAATAAAGCTTTAACAATTGCAGGGTCTGATAGCGGCGGCGGTGCTGGAATTCAGGCAGATTTAAAAACATTCCAAGAGCTTGGTGTATACGGAATGACGGCGATTACGGCGATTACTGCTCAAAACACGCTTGGCGTTCAAGGGGTATATCCTGTTCCGTTAGAAGGTATTACAGAACAGTTGAATTCAATTGGTACGGATTTAACACCAGATGCAGTGAAACTAGGAATGTTATTTAGTAGTGAAATAATTCAAATTGTTGCAGAACAAATTAAAAAGTTTGGCTGGAATAATATTGTGCTAGATCCCGTTATGATTGCAAAAGGCGGTGCATCATTATTACAGCAAGAAGCAGTTCAAGCATTAAAAGAATATTTATTACCAGTAGCAACTGTTATAACACCGAATGTCCCAGAAGCAGAAGTGTTAACTGGGATGGAGATTCATAATGTTGAAGATAGTAAGGAAGCTGCAAAAGTATTGCATGAATTAGGTGCTAAATATGTGCTTATGAAGAGCGGACATGCAGAATATCAAGGGAATGAAGTAATTGATTTCCTCTTTGATGGAGAAAAATTTATTGAGTTTAGAAGCGAGCGAATTCCTTCAAAGCAAACGCATGGAAGTGGGTGTACATTTGCTTCAGCGGTTACAGCAGGACTTGCGAAAGGATACTCGATTGAAGATGCTGTTCAAGAAGCAAAACGATTTATTAGTATAGCAATTGAAGAGCCATTGAATATTGGTAGTGGCCATGGGCCGACGAATCATTTTGCATATAAAGTGAATAGAATGCGTGCATAGGTAAGTGAAAAGCCAGTTTTATAACTGGCTTTTTTTCTGTTTACTTTTTCAAAATACAGGAGTAATATATCAGCCAGAATACATTTTTTTGTAAACGCTGAGTCCAATTATATGGAGCGGAGGAACCAATTTGTGCGTAGGCACTAGGGGTGAATCTTTCAAGTTTGAAAGTAGGGCTACTCTCAAAGTCCGAATCCGACAGCTAACTTCGTAAGCGTCTTGAGAGAGGACGGTGCCATGATGGATACATCACTTCATCGATCTGATTAGTATAGGAGAATATCAATCTATGTTTGATTTCTTTTATACTAAGGAGGATGAGGTACATGGAACTAACACTTATTTGTGTTGGAGAAGAAAGTAAGGTAGATAGTTTAAGAGATCTAGTATCATTTCAACATGAGTTAATTATTTTTACAGCAAATGAAGAGATAGCGGCTGAAGTTAGGAATTGTGGGTTTGATTGGACTTATAGCTGCAGTAAGGAGCAGGACTTTACTAGTATTTGTGAGTGTATTAAGAAGGTGATTTTACTAGGGGATGAGCTTTCAATCGTTAGTTTTTTCACAGAACACATTCGCTTTTCTTTTCAAGCACCTATTACTGTTGTTACAAGGAATAAACGATATCCAGCGAGGCTCTATGAAACAATTGGAGCTAAGTTTGTCGTGTTTACAAATTGTGATAATATTTCTTTTTTATTTTTTGAATAGGGCGGGGGAAGAAATGATGAAGGTACTATTACTTGGAGATATAGCAAATCGTTGGGCAGTATCGGTAGAGCGAGTTCAAGAATTGGTTCAGATCGATCCCCTTTTTCCAGGGCCGTATATTATATTACCATCAAAAGATGCTTTGTATTTAGAGGTGGATATTACCGAGTATGAGCAGCTACATGCAGAATTGACACAAGTTTATATTCGCGGGAGAAATTTACGTGCATTTTTACGAGGAGAATAAAGGTTGAATAAAAAGAGCGAATGCTGAGTGCAACAAGCTATGCACTTCATCTCATTCGCTCTTTTTATTTCATATTTAAAAGGTCATTTTTAAGAAAAGAGAAGAGAAATAAAGAAAATAGATGAAATAATAGTAATAATCTTCAATGTAAGCGTTTAAATGAATGTAAATATTATTATTTTCAGTAATTTACCCCTTTACAAGTGAAATATAGAGGAGTATATTTACTCTCATAAATCATTCATAAAATTTCCAAAAAAACCTAAAATCGCTGAGTTCCAGAAATGGAGCGGGGGAACCAATTTTGTGCATCGTCACTTGGGGTGAATCTTTCAGTTTTGAAAGTAGGGCTACTCTTTAGGCCCGAATCCGACAGCTAACCTCGTAAGCGTTTAGAGAGGAGGTTTACTTTTTGTTGTTCATTTTTTGAACACTGAGTAGAGCTCAGTGTTCTTTTTTAACATTTAAATGGTAAATTTTAACAAAAACAAAGCGAGGGATAGCTATGTTAGATGTTGTAATGGTCGGGATTTTTATTTTATTAGTTGCATCAATGGCAAGTCTTGCAAGTTGGTCAGATAAAGTTGTGAAAGAAGGAAAGCAATCATGATGATTGTCTTATCGGTTATTGTCGCAGCAATTACAGTGTATTTAGTGTATGCATTATTAAATCCAGAGAAGTTTTAATTAGGGGGAATCATTCATTATGATTTGGGTTGCAGTCATTATTACAATGCTCTTGTTTATTTTAGTAGCAAAGCCAACGGGGATTTATTTAGAAAAAGCTTTTCAAGGTAGCAAAAAGCTAGATAAAGTATTCGGGCCTTTTGAAAAAATTATTTTTAAAATTACGGGTGTAAAAGAATACAATCAAACGTGGAAACAGTACGCATTATCATTAGTTTTACTCAACGGATTTATGATTGTTATTGTATATTTCATTTTCAGATTACAAGGTGTATTGCCGCTAAATCCAGCGCATATTGAAGGAATGGAGCCTACGCTCGCTTTTAATACAGCAATTAGTTTTATGGCTGATACAAACTTACAGCATTATAGCGGTGAAAATGGCTTATCTTATTTATCACAATTAATCGGGATTACATTTTTAATGTTCGCAGCACCAGCAACGACATTAGCGCTCGTTATGGCATTTATAAGAGGGCTCGCTGGAAAAGAACTCGGTAACTTTTTCGTTGATTTTACGAGAGCGTTAACGAGAGTATTTCTTCCTATCGCTTTTATTACGGCGTTAATCTTTGTCGCTCTTGGTGTACCGCAAACGTTAGATGGGGCTGTTACAGCACATACGATTGAAGGTGCAAAGCAAAGTATATTACGCGGACCAGTTGCATCATTCGTGTCCATTAAGGAACTTGGAAATAACGGTGGTGGATTTTTCGGAGCAAACTCTACGCATCCTTTTGAAAATCCAGGGCAAATGAGTAATATTTTGCAAATGATGCTTATGATGTTATTACCAACTGCACTTCCGTTTACGTACGGACGAATGGTAGGAAATAAAAAGCAAGGTCGCATCCTTTTCGTATCACTATTCATGATGTTTTTACTAGGATTTATCACAATTACGACATCTGAATTACATGGAAATCCAGTATTAAATGAAATGGGTATCCAGCATGTACAAGGAAGTGCAGAAGGAAAAGAAGTGAGGTTCGGAACAGTATTTTCTTCCCTTTATGCGACAGTAACGACTGCTGCGGAAACAGGTGCTGTTAATACGATGCATGATACGTTAACACCAATTGGTGGTTTAGTACCACTCGTAAATATGATGTTAAATACAGTATATGGCGGCGTTGGAGCAGGCTTTGTGAACATTATTATGTATGCAATTATCGCGGTGTTTATATCTGGGTTAATGGTTGGACGGACACCAGAGTTTTTAGGTAAAAAGATTGAAGGTAAGGAAATGAAATTAATCGCGGTCACGATTTTATTTCATCCATTGCTCATTTTAGGCTTTTCGGCATTAGCTCTTTCAACAAATTTAGGGACGGATGCTATTTCTCATTCCGGTTTCCACGGTTTAACGCAAGTTGTATATGAGTATACATCGTCAGCTGCGAATAACGGATCTGGATTTGAAGGATTAGGAGATAATACACCGTTTTGGAATATTACGACTGGTTTAGTTATGTTTTTAGGACGTTACTTCAGTTTAATTACGATGCTAGCTGTGGCAGCTTCGTTGAAAGAAAAAACGGTAGTGCCAGAAACAGTCGGAACGTTCCGTACAGATAATAGTTTATTTGGTGGCATCTTCATCGGAACAATTGTAATTGTTGGTGCATTAACATTCTTCCCGATGTTAGTACTCGGACCAATTGCAGAATTTCTTACATTGAAGTAATGGAGGGTAAATGATGAGACCGGTAGTAGTAAAAGAAAAACAATTAAATGAGTCACAAATACATGCTGTAGAAGATGAAGTTAGACAAGCGAAAACGATGGATCGTGATATCGTAACACATGCGATGAAGCAATCCATTGCGAAATTGAATCCGAAAGTCATGATAAAGAATCCGATTATGTTCGTTGTGGAAATTGGATTTATCATTACGTTCATTTTATCTTTTCTTCCAAGTAGTTCTAGTAGTATACCAGGTTGGTTTAATATAACAGTTTCTCTCATTCTATTATTTACAGTTTTATTTGCGAATTTTGCAGAAGCATTAGCAGAAGGTCGTGGTAAAGCGCAAGCCGATTCTTTAAAGCAGTCGAAGAAAGATGTGTTTGCAAATGTTGTAAAAGAAAATGGAGACATTGTCCAAGTTTCAGCAACTGATCTTACAAAAGGTGACGTTGTTATCGTAAAACAAGGAGAAATGATTCCGAATGATGGCGAAGTAATCAAAGGATTAGCATCTGTAGATGAATCTGCAATTACAGGGGAATCAGCTCCTGTTATAAAAGAAGCAGGCGGTGATTTTTGTTCCGTAACAGGTGGAACGATGGTCGTAAGTGATGAAATTACAATTGTCATTACGAGTAATCCTGGTGAATCATTTATAGACAAAATGATTTCTTTAGTAGAAGGAGCTGCTCGTCAAAAAACGCCGAATGAGATTGCTTTAAATACAGTATTAACGAGCTTAACTCTTATTTTCTTGATCGTCGTTGTGACGTTGCCGATTTTTACAAATTATTTAGGGTTTCAAATTGATACTGCTGTGCTAGTTGCATTATTAGTTTGTTTAATTCCAACGACAATTGGTGGGCTATTATCGGCAATTGGTATTGCTGGGATGGACCGTGTGACAAAGTTTAACGTGTTAGCGATGTCGGGGAAAGCAGTAGAAGCTGCTGGCGATATTAATACAATTATTTTAGATAAAACAGGTACAATTACTTTTGGGAACCGGATGGCTCATACATTATTGCCTGTAGGAAATGAAACGATTGAGCAAGTTGGAAAGTGGGCCGCTATTAGTTCTGTTTTAGATGAAACACCAGAAGGTCGATCTGTTATCGAGTATGTGCAGGGAAAATCTATATCATACAATAGAGAACTTGCAGAACAAGGTGAGTTTGTTCCGTTTAAAGCAGAAACGAGAATGAGTGGTGTTGATTTACAAGACGGAACGAAAGTGAGAAAAGGTGCTGTAGGTGCCGTTATTGAATGGGTTGAGTCACAAGGCGGAATAATTCCGAAAGATGTAAATCAAAAAGCAGACTTAATTTCAAAAGAGGGTGGAACACCACTTGTAGTTGCAGTAGATAATCGTATTTATGGTTTAATTTATTTAAAGGATACAGTAAAACCGGGTATGCGTGAGCGTTTTGAACAGTTACGCCAAATGGGGATTAAAACGGTTATGTGTACAGGTGATAATCCGTTAACGGCAGCAACGATTGCAAAAGAAGCTGGAGTAGATGAATTCGTTGCCGAGTGTAAACCGGAAGATAAAATTGCTGTTATTAAAGCAGAGCAAGATAAAGGGAAACTTGTAGCAATGACAGGTGATGGTACAAATGATGCTCCAGCATTAGCACAGGCGGACGTTGGATTAGCGATGAACAGTGGTACGACAGCAGCGAAAGAAGCGGCGAACATGATTGATCTAGACTCGAATCCAACGAAAATTATTGAGGTTGTAGGAATCGGTAAGCAATTGTTAATGACGCGAGGTGCTTTAACGACGTTTAGTATTGCGAATGATATAGCGAAATATTTTGCAATCATTCCAGCAATGTTTACACTTGCGATTCCGCAAATGGAAGCATTGAACATTATGAAATTAACATCACCACTGTCAGCGATTTTATCAGCATTAATATTTAACGCTGTTATTATTCCATTACTCATTCCGTTAGCGATGAAAGGTATTGCATATAAACCGATGAGTTCTAATGCATTGCTTAGCCGAAACTTACTTATTTATGGGCTTGGCGGAGTTATCGTTCCGTTCATTGGAATTAAGGTAATTGATATGATTGTCGGCTTGTTTATATAAGGAAGAGGGGAAAAAGATGGAGAAGAAACAAAGTATACTATCACCAATTATCCGTATTACTTTTACATTTCTAGTGTTGTGTGGACTTGTATACCCACTTATTGTTACTGGTATTGCACAAGCAGTGATGAAGGATAATGCGGATGGAAGTCTAATATATAATGATAAAAATGAAGTGATTGGTTCTAAATTAATTGGTCAAAACTTCACGGATCCACGTTATTTTCAAGGGCGTGTTTCTAGTATTGAATATAAGGCTGAAGCATCTGGTTCAAATAACTATGCACCATCTAATCCAGATTTAGCAAAGCGAGTAGAGAAAAGTATTGAAGAGTGGAAGAAACAAAATCCCACTGTTCCAGTCACAGAAGTACCGATAGACTTAGTGACAAATTCAGGTTCAGGGCTTGATCCTGATATTAGTCCAAAGGCGGCCTCGGTGCAGGTGGATCGCATCTCAAAATTAACGAATATTCCGAAAGAAAAACTTAATCAATTGATTAAGGATCAAACGGAAGGCGCTGCACTCGGCTTGTTTGGAGAAGATCGTGTGAACGTCTTAAAATTAAATTTAGAGTTACAGAAATTAATAAAATAGCAACAGTGCTACCTCAATCTAAAGGATTGAGGTAGCGTTGTTTCGAATGAAAGGTAGTGTTTATTTTGTATGCAGATGATTATGAACCGAAGTTTCAAAGGCGAACGCCAGAGGAATATTTAGAATATATTCGTCAGCAAAATCGGGGAAAGTTAAAGCTATATGTAGGAGCAGCTCCAGGCGTAGGAAAAAGTTATAAAATGCTCTTTGATGCAAGGGAAATGAAAAAAGATGGAATTGATATTGTAATTGGTTTAATTGAAACGCATGGAAGAAAAGAGACGGAAGAAGCAATTGCTAATTTAGAAAAAGTTCCTTTGAAAGAAATACAGTATAAAGGAAAGGTATTTTATGAGCTTGATGTGGAAGGAATAAAAAAACGCGCGCCGCAAGTAGTCGTAGTGGATGAACTTGCTCATAGTAATGTTCCTGGTTCTAAACATAAGAAACGTTATATGGATGTGCAGGAATTGTTAGAGGCTGGTATATCGGTATTATCAGCTTTTAATATTCAACATTTAGAAAGTGTTCATGATATTGTAGCTCAAATTACGAATGTAAAAGTAAGAGAACGAATTCCAGATTTTATTTTACAAAAAGCAAATGAAATTCAGCTCGTTGATGCAACGCCTGAGGTATTAAGGAAGAGACTAATAGACGGAAAGATATATAAAGAAGAAAAAATTCAGCAAAGCTTACAAAACTTCTTTACACTTAATAATTTAGGAGCACTTAGGGAATTATCACTTCGAGAAGTTGCCGATGATATGGACGAGAAAATTAGCCAAACAGTAATAGAACCAATTGGCGTAAAAGAAAAAATTCTCGTTTGTGTACAATACAGTTCAACAGCGGAGAAATTAATAAGACGGGGATGGCGCATGGCTGATCGATTAAATGCTGAATTGTACGTATTAAACGTTGAGAGGGAAAATATAGATTCTATTTCAGCTGGAAAAAAGCAGACGATTGAAGAGTGGAAATCGTTAACCAATCAATTTGATGCGAGTTTTGTATTAGAAGAGGCGAAAGGGAGAAAACCAGCGGATGTTATTATTGAAGTCGCAAGAAGATTACAAGTGACGCAAATTTTACTTGGACAATCTGCAAGAACAAGGTGGGAAGAAATACGAAAAGGCTCTATTGTAAATGAAATTATGAGACAAACAAAGTATATTGATATTCATATTGTTGCGGATCAAAGAGGGTAAAATAGAGCCGACATTTTGGGGGCTCTATTTTAATTTTTGTACAGCATGAAAACTTAGCATTTTCATTGCATATAAGATTACAAGTAAAAACATAATTGCGCCTAGGAAGAAAATCCAAAAGTAATTTTGGTTAAATAAAAGAAATCCACCTATAAGTGGCCCTGTACCCATACCAAGATAGCGGATGAAGTTGTATATACCGATAGCTGTTGCACGTTCTTGTACGAATTCTTCTGTTAATAAAGTAGTGTGAGTTGGCATAGAAAGTCCCATACTAAAACCGTACAAAGATGTAACGATAATGATGAATGGGATATTGATGTTATATGTGAAAGAGAATAAAAAGACACATATAATATTGAAGAAACTCGTAATAAATAAAGTTGGCTTTGTTGTGAGGCGTTTTTGCAAAAACTTGTAGCAAAAACTTCCTAGCATGATAGAAAGAGACATTGGCACAAACATAAGACCAATTTCATTTGCAGCTAAATGAAATGAATTTGTTAAAATACTCGGTAAAAAAACGAGAAAGCAAAAGTAAATACAAAATTGAATGAAGCCAATAAGAGTAATAGAAAATCCAGTTTTATTTTTTAAGATAAGAGAGTAATTCTTTTGTGCTTTAGACTGCTTAATTACATTTGGCTTTGTTTCTGGAAGTAGTGAAATGTTTATCATTAATAAGATAATGCCAAGTGTAGATAAAAAGAGAAATACAGATAAGTGACCATTTATACTGCCAAGATAACCACCTATGAGAGGAGCCATTGCAGGTGCGAGGGCAAGTAACATTTGGTATAGGCTCATCGCTTCTCCGCGTTCTTTTCCTTCAAATAAATCGCCGATAATCGTTGCTGAAACTACAGGTATAGCCGCTATTCCTATAGCTTGAACAGCTCTAAAAAAGAGAAATAAATAAATGTTTGCCGAAAAAGCACATCCGATTGAAGCAATCGTACTAATAATTAAACTAGGAATAAGGACAGATTTTCTCCCTTTTGTATCAATTAAAGGGCCATATATGAGCTGCATAATCGCAAGAACGAATGTAAAAAGTGAAACTGTTACATTTACAAGATAAAGAGAAGTATGAAAAGAATTTTGAATCATCGGTAAGATAGGTGTGTAAATATTTTGAGCGAAGGAACCGAATAAGGCACTAATACAGATAACATATAAAATGAAATTTAGTTTAGATTTTTTCATCTTGTTAACCTCCTTATTATTTAGTTTCCTAGGAAACTAAATTTATTTTAACATGATTTTCTCACTTGTAAAGATGAAAAAATAATTTTAAAATGGTATATAGTTAAATTGTTTCTTCGGAAACTTAGGAGGCGAACGGATTGAAGCATGCAACGAAGCAAATGGAAATACTGTCGGACATTCGTACACTTTTGCATAAAAAAGAAGAACATTTAAAACGACAAAACGAGAAGTTTTTTTATGAGACAGGTGTAAGTAGTATGTCTTTATCTGAGTTACATGTAATCGAATGTATCGGAAAAAATGGTTTGATGAATGTAACGGCAATTACGACAGAAATGGGCATGACGAAGGGAGCAATCTCTAAAATTTGTACAAAGTTGTTTCAAAAGCAATTCGTTGAGAAGATGCAAATGTTAGATAATCAAAAAGAAATCTTCTTCCGCTTAACGGAAAGTGGGAATAAAATATATAAAGCTCATGAAAAATTGCATAAGCAAGCTGAAGAAAAGTGGTTGTTACTTTTAGATGGATATACGAAAGAAGAGCAAGATTTTATTCAAAGGTTTATAAAGGATGTCTCCGGTCATTTGGAAATATAATTGGAAGAAAAAACTCCTTTTTCTCAAGTCTTTTAAATATAATTTCTGAAAGAACTCATATATAATAGAAAAAGATACTTAACATGGTGAATAATTAAAGAGTCAATATATATAGAGGAGAGAGTAACATGCTTGAAAATACGGGGTTAGTATTAGAAGGCGGCGGTATGCGTGGTGTGTACACGGGCGGGATATTAGAATACTTTATGGAACAAGATTTATATTTTCCATATGTAATTGGTGTATCAGCTGGTGCTTGTCATGCAGCGTCGTATCTTTCCAGACAAAGAAATAGAAATAAAACGGTCAATATTGATTATGCATCACATCCGAAATATTTATCGTATAAAAACTTATGGAGAAAACGGCAGTTATTTGATATGGATTTCATTTTTCATGAAATTCCAGAAAAGCATGTGCCGTTTGATTTTGAAACATACTTTAATAGCCCGGAACGTTTCCTTGTAGGAACGACGGATTGTGAAACTGGGCAATCTGTTTATTTTGAAAAAGAAGGAACGAATGATGATGCGCTAAATTTATTACAAGCGTCTAGTTCATTGCCTTTCATTGCACCAGTAGTAAATTACCGTGGTAAGCAATTATTAGATGGTGGGATTTCAGATCCGATTCCAGTTCGTAAAGCACAGGAAGATGGATTTAAAAAATCAGTCGTAATTTTAACGAGAAATCATGGCTACGCGAAGAAAAAATCAAAGTTTGGATGGGTTGCTGCGAAAGCTTATAAAAAATATCCGAACCTTGTTAACACGATGCTGAATCGTTATGAAGTGTATAATGAAACACTTCACTACATTGAAAAAGAAGAACAAGCTGGGAATTTATTTGTTATTCGTCCAGAAGTGCCGCTTCAAGTAGATCGTATGGAAAAAGATACAGCAAAACTACAAAATTTATACGAGCAAGGCTATGAAGACGCAAAGAGACAATTTGCAGATTTAAAGGCGTTCTTGCAAAAATAAGTATTAGGCTGCGGAGATGGAGTTCTCTGCAGCCTTTTTTTGTATTGCTTGCTTATCCGTTACTTTTTAAAAATGTATGAATGTTTAAGTGTTTAAAGAGTTTGTAAAACATCGGGGTTTCTTGTTGAGGAGAATTTATTTGAAGGATATTATGATGATGTAGCGCTACTAAACTATTAAATTTATGAGGTGATTGTTAATGAAAGGAAAAGTTTTTTCAATTACGACTTTAGTATTATTAGCAACATCAATCTCAACAAGTGCATTCTATCCAACTCTAAGCGGTCACAAAAGCGGTAACCTACTATCTTACAGAGCTCAAACTACTACGAATCAAAATGCATCTCGTTGTTCAGTAGCAATTTCTTTTATTAAATCAAATGGAAATAATTCATATATTGAAAGCGCTTCAGACAAATTAGGATCCCATGAATCTGGAAGAGCATTAAACGCAACTGTGAGTAATGGTGCATATAACGCCTTTGGTGCAAAAGGACTATACTCGGAGCATTATGCAAATGAGAATAATGACTATCAAGAAGATACACACAAAGGTACTTTTGATAGTAATGGTAACTTACGATTACAGTGGTAAAAAGCATTAAACAGTTGTCTTTATAAATATTTAGATAAGGAGAAGGGGATGTTCATCATCTCCTTCTTATTTAAAAGGAGCACAGACATGTACCTAGCTTTTAAAAATATAAAAAGCAATAAACTGTTTTTCTTAATTCTCCTTATGTCATTTTTTATTTCTTTTCTTTCTATATCAATAGCCGCACTTTTAACAGAGTCTAAACGAAACTTTATATCGGCTTTTCAAATCGGTTTTCCAGAGAAGAACCAAGTTTTAACTGTTCCGATAGCGAATGCAACTGAATTGGAAGAGATAATTCCTTTCATACAAGATACTTTTGTTAAAAGTGATATTTATGTAGAGCATTTAAAAGCATTAAATAGTTCAGGGGCAACAAAGATCATAGCTGTGAATTTAAAAGATGATTATTATTGGAAGCCATATATTTCTGAAGGACAATATTTTCATCGTGAAAATGTAAACGATATGGTTGTTGGCGATCAAACGAATGTAGAGGAGTTATATGAATTTGATGATACATATAAAAAAATAGGAACTATATCAAGAAAAGACAGTGACGTCGGTGTAGCAGGCATATACGTTCCACTTCAAAACTTACCTACTATATCTAAAAAAGGTATTATCGAGAGTAAACAATTACAATTAACAGTTGTTAATCCTACATCATCTATTCATAACGAAATAAAAAAGTTTATGGGTAGGAGTAAAGAAGTGCTTTCGGGAGATGTTCAAATGCTGAATGAACGAGATCTTCAAGAACTACATGTGACACATATAGATCCAGCAAATAAGTATTATTATAAATTTATTCTTGTTGCAATTGTTTCTGGCATTTCTGCGGTTTTATTTTGGATTTATAAAAAAGAAAGAGAGATTTCATTAAAAAAAGCAGTAGGTGCTTCTAATATATCTATCTACTGCGAACTATATATTCAAATTTTGTTTATTTCTCTAGCAGCGATGTTCTTAGTTTTTATTACGTTAGAAATATTTTCGGGAACAATTCATACTTATTTTCAGACATACTTAGTAAAACCGTTAACACTATATGTATTGATATGCAATGTTATTTTTATAATTTTTCTTACAATTTTTGTTACTGTAATTCCAATCAAGCACATTATAAATATATATCCCGGAAAACATTTAAGAACGTAGGAGGTCGTCATGTTTTTTATATTTGATTCTATACGGTCTGTGAAAAAACGGTTGTTACCAAGTTTGATTATAGTAATTTCTTTAATTATTGCATTTTCTTCAGCAATAGAATTTGTTAGTAATCTTTCGGGATATCGAAAAATGATGACGGTAGCAAATAATTTATCGACTCATAAAAATTTCTATGAACTTTATGCGACGCAAGATATAACCTTGTTTAGCGAAGAAAAAGCGAAAAATGATTATCAACATTTCATGCAAGGGTTATCTAATATGATACCAATAACAAATAAAACTAATTATCTGTTCCGTAACTATTCACTTAGTTTAAAAAAAGAAAATGGAACGATAAAGACTCTTATTGTTGATAAAGATATTAATAAGTACTTTCGTATACGAATTTCACAAGGAAGATATTTTGAGGAATCGGAATTTCATAAATCAGTATTTGATATTAGACCTGTTATATTAGGGGCTAATTATATAGAAAAGGTATCTATTGGTGATGTTATACCATCTGGAAAAATGAAGCTAAAAGTAATTGGTTTTTTAGAAAAAAATTCACCATTTACATATCCTCGAAGTGGTGAAATATCGGATAATCGTATTACATTATTAGATGACATGGCGATTTTACCAATTGGAACAGAAGAAATAGAGTTCTATAGTGTAGAACTTTTATACAATGGGTTAATTATAGAAACAAATGATAAGATAAATATAAATGAACTTCAAAAGAAAGTATTAAAGGTAACAGAAGGTAAGGGTTATTCGTATTATGTTACAAATCCGAATAAATTGTTAGAAAACGAAAAACAAGGTATTGATAATATGTCATACCCCTTATTATTAAGCGGTACAGTCTTATTTTTTTCATTTCTATCTATTGTATTAACATCAATGGCAGCACTTTATATGGAGCGTAAAAATATTTCTATTAGATCAGCGTTAGGTGCAAGCACTTTTCAAATATGTCTTCCATTTATTATTGAGTATATGTTGCTATTCGTTTTAGCGATATGTATAGGCATAATGTATTTTCAATGGGAGAATAGCGGAGTAATTGAAATTCAGAAAGGGCTAGAAAATAGTATAGTATCTTTCTTTGGAACGTTAAAAGTCTCTATAGAATCATTGGTTGTTATAGGTGCTTTATCATTTGTAATGATCCTCGTTATATATGCAATCATTTATTTCAATGTACTAAAAATAAAAATACATATATGAAAGAGGTGTTATAGATGATTCAGCTCGCAAATGTGGCTAAGGGATACGGAAAGAGTAATTTTAGTGCTTTACAAGATATTAATCTTACAATAGAAAAAGGCGAAATGATAGCCATTATGGGACCATCTGGTTCTGGGAAATCAACCTTGCTTAACATTATTGGCTTAATTGATAGCCCCTCTACTGGAAAGTATTTTTTAGATGGAATGGATACGAGTACATTCAAGTCAAATTATCATAAGTATAGAAACACGGAAGTTGGATTTGTGTTTCAGAACTTTTCGCTATTAGATGATTATACAGTTGTTGAAAATGTAATGCTTCCGCTTATATATAGAAGAATTTCTCATAAGAAACGTATGCAAATATCAAAAGAAATGCTGAAAATGGTAGGGCTTGAGAGGCATATTAACAAATATCCTTACGAGTTATCAGGAGGAGAACAGCAAAGAACAGCAATAGCAAGGGCTTTAGCACAAGATACAAAAATTATACTTGCTGATGAACCGACTGGTGCTCTTGATCAAGAAAATGGGGAGAAAATTATGAGTATTTTACAAGAGATTAATAAAGAAGGAAAAACAGTGTTAGTTGTTACACATGATCAAAAGGTAGCTGCATATTGTCAGAGGACGATACGGTTACTTGATGGTTGTATGGTATAATATGGATAATGTTATGTGAAGAGGTGATACATATGGAAAATGTCTATAAAGGACTTAGGCATACTGGGTTTATTATGATGTTTATTTTTGGTAGCGTATTTTTACTTCGCTGGTTTATTCATGATGAAATGTTAATAGATCAACTTATTGGTTTTAGTGTGGGCATAGTAATGGTTATTTCATCAGTTTTCATTCAAAAGTATAGTAAAGAATTAAAGGTAGAAGAGAAGTATTAAAAGGTTATAACCTTCTTCATATTTTGGAGGTGCCTTTATAGTTTGAATGATTGTTGTAAAAGAAAAGTAGAGCATCGGATTTCGATGCTCTACTTTTTTAATGTGGTAAGAATATCAATTGATAAGCAAACAAAATTCCAAATACATATACAAGTGGGTGAACAGCACGGAATTTACCTTTTGCCACTTTCATAAGTGGATATGAAATAAATCCAAGTGCGATACCTGTTGCGATACTTGATGTAAGAGGCATGCTTAAGATTACTAAAAATGCTGGGAATGCTTCATCAAATGCGTCCCAATCGATGTGGCGAACTGAACCCATCATAAGACTACCAACGATAATTAATGATGGAGCAGTAATAGCTGATACACCAGAGACAGCACTTACTAATGGTCCGAAGAATGCTGCTAGTGCGAATAGAACAGCTACTGTAACAGTTGTTAAACCAGTACGACCACCAGCTGCAACACCAGCAGATGATTCAATGTAAGCTGTTGATGGTGTCGTTCCGAACATAGAACCAATAGTTGCTGAGAATGAGTCAGATAGAAGAGCTCGTCCAGCTTTTGGGAGTTTTCCGTCTTTCATAAATCCACCTTGTTGAGCTACCCCAAGTAATGTACCTGTTGTATCAAATAATGTAACAAGGAAGAATGAAAATACAACGCCGTATAATCCGTAGTTAATTACGTCAGATACAGCAGTAATTGGATTTGAAACGATAATTCCTTCTGGTAATCCAGGCATTGATGTAACACCGTTTGAGAATGTTAATTGTCCTGTGAAGAAAGCGATAATACCAGTTAATAGCATACCGATAAATAGTGCGCCATTTACATTTAAAGACATAAGGATAATAGTAATTCCAAGTCCAGCTAATGCTAGTAGAACTGGAGCAGAGTGAAGATCACCAAGTCCAACTAAGTTTGCATCATTTTTTGTAACGATACCAGTTAATCGTAAACCGATAAAGGCGATAAATAACCCGATACCAGCAGTAATTGCATGTTTTAAGTTTTCAGGAATTGCTTCCATTAATTTTGTACGGAAAGATGTAAATGATAGCAAAATTAAAATCATACCTGCTACGAATACAGCAGAGAATGCAATTGCGAAAGTCATGCCTTCATGCGCTTTTACAACAGAGTAAGAGAAGTAAGCATTTAATCCCATACCTGGCGCGATTGCGATTGGTAAGTTTGTAAAGATTGCCATAAATAATGTTCCGACAACAGCAGCAATAATTGTTGCTGTAAATGCTTGTTCAAATGGAACACCTGCATCTCCAAGGATAACAGGGTTTACGACAATGATATATGCCATTGTTAAGAAGGTAATAATACCTGCCATAATTTCAGTTTTAATAGAAGTTTTATGTTTTGAAAGGTTAAACATATAAACATCCTTTCTGTTTACGAATAATTTTCACAACAGTTATATATAATATTCGTTTTTTATCTATTTTGCAATAGTTTTGCATAAAAAGTTTATAACAATTCATATTTTGTGTCTTAAATTCGAATATTAATCGTAAACCGATGTGTGAATTTCAGCTTTTTATTGTGCACATGCTAAGGAAAAGGAGTTGAAAGCAGCTATGCCACAGCAAAAAAACTTTATAACAATGCCTGCGCAACATCAAAATAAGCAGCCTGGTATTGAATCATTAATGAATCCTCTACCACAGTTTGAAGATCCCAATTATAAAGGTAGCGAAAAGTTAAAAGGAAAGAATGTATTAATTACAGGGGGAGATAGCGGAATTGGACGAGCAGTTTCCATCGCTTTTGCAAAAGAAGGAGCAAATGTTGCGATTGCTTATTTAGATGAGGAAGAAGATGCTAATGAGACGAAGCAATATGTTGAGAAAGAAGGTGTAAAGTGTGTATTGTTGCCGGGTGATTTAAGTGATGAACAGCATTGTAAAGATGTTGTTCAAGAGACCGTCCAGCAGCTAGGTAGTTTACAGGTTTTGGTAAATAATGTCGCGCAGCAATATCCGCAGCAAGGACTAGAGTATATTACAGCAGAACAGCTAGAAAAGACTTTTCGTATTAATATTTTTTCTTATTTTCACGTTGCGAAAGCAGCCCTTTCTCATTTGAAGAAAGGGGATGTCATTATAAATACGGCATCTATCGTTGCATATGAAGGAAATGAAACGTTAATTGATTATTCCGCGACGAAAGGAGCAATCGTAGCTTTTACAAGATCACTTTCTCAATCGTTAGTGCAAAAAGGGATTCGGGTAAATGGTGTTGCACCAGGACCGATTTGGACACCGCTTATTCCATCGAGCTTTGATGAGAAGAAAGTCTCTCGGTTTGGGAGCAATGTCCCAATGCAAAGGCCTGGTCAACCATATGAGTTAGCGCCGGCATACGTATATTTAGCGTCTGGTGATTCTTCTTATGTTACTGGACAAATGATACATGTAAATGGGGGCATTATTGTAAATGGATAGTTTTCATTTATAAGAGCAAAGTAATATTAACTCCACTTATTATAGTGAGCGCTAGGGGGGATATAGCTGAAAAAGTTATGTTTCGTCATACTATTATTTTTCATCCTACCGGTTAGTGCTTTTGCTAATACAGATCATTTAATATTAGTGAATCTTACGACAAATCAGTTGTCTTTTTTTGAGAATGGAAATTATACAAAAACATTTCCAGTAACGACTGGAAGAGATCGTACACCTACGCCTGAAGGTAACTTTTGTATTATAACTAAATTTAAAAATAAAGAATACCATCGAAAAAAAATACCTGGGGGTGCACCGAATAATCCTCTCGGTACGAGGTGGCTTGGACTAGATAAGAATGAATATGCGATTCACGGGACAAATCGGGAATGGACGATTGGAAGTAGGGAATC
Organism: Bacillus sp. JKS001846; assembly: GCF_900176455.1. Taxonomy (NCBI): domain Bacteria; kingdom Bacillati; phylum Bacillota; class Bacilli; order Caryophanales; family Bacillaceae; genus Bacillus; species Bacillus sp. JKS001846. The sequence goes on along the minus strand of NZ_FWYG01000001.1, from coordinate 4,930,195 downwards.
AAATGGTTGTATTCGCATGCATGACAGGGATATACAATGGTTATATGACAGAGTACAATTACAAACAAAAGTAATCATTTCTCGTTTTCATACGAGCCCCGAATATGAAGCGAATAAGCTTGGTTATCGCGTTGTGAGCTGGAATAGTCGGAAAATAGAAGAAGAACAAATTGGAGTACTTACGCTAGTAGACCGCGCGGATATATATTGGCAAGAACCAAATGGACAGTTAACAAAAGTGAAAACGGTATTGCCAAATGAAAGATATCCAGTGTACTCAAAACGAAAAGATGGAATATATTATATAGGAAACAATTTGTATATTATAGATGAAACAGGAGAGAAAATTCGTTACGAGCAAATTCCTTCTTCGATTTTAAGTAATATATATAAACGGAAATACAATGTTCCGTAATGGCTACCGTTTTATAGACGGTAGCTTATTTATACTTGGAGTTTAACTGCAACTATTGTATTTTGCTGAATATAATACAGTACAGATAGGGGGCGGTTATATTATGAAAAGTGAATTTGCGTTTAAAGTTTTTTTAGTAACGACCTGTTTATTTATCGTGTATTTATATGCGTTTCTCGTCTTTTCTTTTTATGTTCCATATGTTGATTTAATATTGTTCTTCGGATTTATTTGGGCGTTTGTGAAAGCGAGGGAAGGAGAGAAGAGTATATATCGGCGCATTACCTTATGCGGGACGGCCGTTCTCGTTATTTTGTACTTTTTTATTATGCATGATTTTTGGAGGGGAATGTAAAAAGCATACGATTAATCGCATGCTTTTTTTGTTTAATATTTAGGCTTAAATGTATGACAACAAGTTTCTACACTCGTTGCTACAGAACTTTCTAGCGTCTCGTTTGTTAAAACAGCAGCTGTATATGAATCATTTTCAGTTTGACCAGTTTCATCTGCATCAGGCTGAACGATGATCGCACTTGCTTGACAAAAGTTACCTTGTCCCCAAAAAGAACAGTTGGAAACAGAACATCTTACTTCTGGCATAAAACCCCCTCCTTATACATTAGTGTGGGATTTTACACCCATTTCATGTGTAGAAGGAGTTTCCTTTTCTAGTTACTTTTTCGTTTGCTCAAGCCATTCTTTTAATTTATCTTTCGGCTGTTCACCGCTAATACGGCTCACTTCTTTGCCATCTTTAAAATGAATGATTGTTGGTGTTCCTTGAATTTTATATTCATCCCAAGGAGCATCTAATTTTTCAATATCCATAACTTTCATATCAACGTTTAAGTCTTTAGCCATTGGCACTAGGACAGGAGATAATTTTTGGCAATGAACGCAAGATGTTTGATAAAAGTATACTGTTTCTTCTTTTTTCTCTTTTAAGTTCTTTTGAAGATCTGAAAGAGAGATTTTATTTGTGTAGTAGTCAGGACCGTTTGTCTTACTTTCAGTAGGATTATCAATCTTTTGGCTAGTAGCATTTTTTTCTTCCATTTGTGTGACAGCGAAAATTGCTACGAACAAGGCGATAATAATACCACCAAATATAAGCATTTTTTTCATTCTTTCATCTCCTTATTTGTTTTTGATGACAATAAAGCTACAAACAGCGATTGTAATAAAGCCGATAAGTGCTAAAAACGGGATTGTAATAAAACCAAACCAGTTTATAAATTCTCCGGTGCAGGGTACACGACCGCAAGCTGCTCCAGCAGCTGAAAACGCTGGGACTTTTTGAATTGCATAGTGATATAAAGAAATACAAGCACCAATACTTGCAATTGGTAAAGAATAACTTGCGATGCGATAATCTTTTTTTGCTACAGCGATACCGAGCCATAAAACGAATGGATACATAAAAATACGTTGATACCAACAAAGTACACAAGGCTCAAATTTCATGATTTCGGAAAAATAAAGACTTCCCAGTGTAGCGATAAAAGAAGCTCCCCATGCGGTAAGTAAAGCATATTCTTGCTTTTTTTCTCGTCCCATATTTTATACCTCTCTTATAATAGTTACATACTAAATTATAGTATGAAGTGGTATGGAAAAGAAAGAAAAAATATGTTTATCAATAAAAGTTTTATGAGGAGAAACTTTTATTGATATAAAAATTTAAAAAAAGCGCCATTCTCCGGAAGAGAATAGCGCTATAGTTTACATTTGAATTTGTTCTACTTCTTCTACATGCGACTTTTGGGATGCGTGGTCAATATATTGAAATAGGAGCTGCAATTGTTTATCAACTTCTGGCAGTTCCTTGCTGTATTGATAAGCGTGTAAAAAATGCTCAATACGCTTAGAAAATAATTGATCGTTCGTTTGAACCATGAGAACGAGTAATTTATCCCAATTACAGCAATACGTGTAATAGAGAGCTTTATCATAGTCGTTATATGTTTGCACTGTGTACCCTCCTTACCGAGAGTTATATATAGTGTGTGATAAGTAAGGAGAAATACACTTGAAAGAATTTGTTAAGAAAAAATGAGAATGAAAAGAAAAAACGAGGAATTCCCTCGTTTTTTAAGCTTTTGGCATTGGCGTAGGTGTTGGTTTGCCATAGCCTTCTTTGTATTTATTATCGATATAGTTACGAATTTCAAGCGTTGATTTTCCTTTTTGTTTCATGGAAGCAGATTCAACTGCAATTTCTAGGCAATTGACGCAAGTCGTTGCATGGGAGTCCCAAACAACTTCACCATTCTTTTTAATTTCACGAATAAAGCAGTTTTTATTATTTTTATGTCCTACACTTTCACCGCAACCACAATAGCATGGAATCCAATCTAATAGCTCTGCATTTTGTCCAGCGACGGTGTAGATATCTTTCATTTGTGGATCAAGCTTATCTAGGAAGGTTGGAAGTGTGTCGACTCCTTTTGTTTTCTCTTGAATGTCAGCTTGCTGAGTGTGCGATGCGTGGTCATGTTCTTCTTGTTTTGATTCAGAAGATTTTTGGTCATTTGTACCAGTACTTCCGCATCCAGCAAGAATTAAGCTTAGTACTGCAAGTAAAGAAAATACATACTTTTTCATTCGCTTGTCCCCTTTACAAATGTATTAATCAAATTGTATCAGAGATTACGGTGTATCGGTTGAAGATTTTTTTGACTGATTTTTGAAGCGCCATCTTAGCGAATGGAATAGAAATAAAATTGGGATATAAGCGTATACAATATATAAACCCGCTTGAGATAGTACGGTATTTAATGTGTTGATACTTTCACGGTTTGTGAAAAGTAGAGAAGCTGAAAATATGATGAAAATAAAAAACGGTAATGTAAATTTAAATGAAATATGAAAGGAACGCTTCATCGTTTGACATGATGACCAAATGGTTAAGCAAAGGTTTGGTAAAATAATTAAAAACCAAACGAAAATAATAATATATTCAAAGCGCTGAATAAAAGGAACTTTAATTATTTTTAACATCGTTAAAGTAGGCCAAATAGTACGGTTTAATTGTCCCTCGCTGTAATACATAAAAGATACGATAGCTAAAACTACATAAATTAAGGTGCTAAAAGCAATTCCAGCATGGGCCCATCTTTTTAAAGATTTTCCTTTTTCAATAAAGGGATAAAAGATAAGAATTGTTTCAAACCCTAGAAATTCCAATGCAGAGTGTTTTGCAGATATAAGCATGTCAAAAGGTGAATGTGTAAAAATAGGTAAAATATTACGAAAATGTGCATACTTCATCGGATAGATTAAAAAGAATACAACGAACATAGGAAGAACAATACCCCAAAAACATATCCCTGTCACAGAACGGAAGCCACCTTTTATAATGTAGTAAGTGACTAATAAAAACATAAGCGTAAGTTTCCATAACTTAATGGTAGGGAAAATCCAAACTTGTATCACTTCCATATATGTACGAAGAACAGTAAGGCAAAATAATAAGCAATAAAGAGTGAAAATTACAGAAAATATAGAGCCAACCCATTTTCCAAAGGTTGTTGTATGAATACTAATTAAATCTCCGTCTTTTTCAAGCATTTTTAACATACAAAACAGTACAATATGAGTTGCAATACCTGCAATAATAAGAGAAATCCAAGCATCATAACCTGCATTTTTCAAAATTACACGTTGATATCCGAGAATTCCTATACCAATCTGGAGAGAATGCAATAAAATAAATGCAAAATATGGAGATACTGTCTTTGTTTTATTCATTGTATTCATTGCTTATTTCACCTCACTATTCTCCGATTCCAGATTGTACAATATTAAGATCTAAATTTATATCTACCGCTACATTTTTATACATATTTCGAATTTGTTTTATATTCCATTTTCTCGTATGGCTTCTAATTTCATCTCGTATTCCTAACGGATCAATTTCCTTTTCTTGAAATTGTTTTATTAAATCTTCACAGTCTTTTTCGACATTTCGTTCAATTTGTTTTTTTATATAGTTGATATTTGTTTCTTTTCTTAAATCAATCCAATTAGGAGAGTTTTTAATTAATCCATTTAATTTTAAATGGATTTTTACTTTTGGTATGTCGCCAGTTTGATCTATATCATATTTGTTTTTCCCAGCTAAGTTTTGTATCACAACCATACCTTTATGTTTATCCTTTTTTATTGCTGCTTCGTAACGTCCATTTTTCGTAGGATTAATAAGTAATTTTGCTAAAACAGAATGTCTTTTATCCGTATACATGACGACTTTATCGCCTTTTAAAAAGGCAAGTCCTTTGACAGCGACAGAATGATTATCGTCCATTTTAATATAAGGAACATAGGCATCACATACAGAAGAGTAATAATTATATAAAAAAATGTTTAATTCAGTTTGTGGAATGTTCTCATTTCTTATATTTTGCTCGAGTAAATCAGCAATATATAAAGACCCATTTTTTTTCCCGTAATTTAAAAGCTCTTCAGCCGATCCATCTACAATTGCTAGTTGCACATCACGCCCGATATTTGGGTCACGTTGTAAGTTAGTAATAATCTCTCCCATTCCGCGTTCCCCTAGAGCCTTTCCAAATAGGACGACACGCATTTGACCTACAACAACATTGTGAGGAGATTTCGCATTTAATCGTGAAGCAATTGTTTCAAGTGAACGGGCAGATGTTGTTTGCGTCTCTGGTTTAGACTTTACACCATGTGTGTACTCTGGGAATAGAATAGTTCCTTGGAATTTTTTGTTTTTTGTGATGTCAAATCCAGCAATATGAATAATACGCTGTGCATCCACTATATACGTTTGTGTACAGCCAGTTTGTAAAACGAAGAAGATAATGATAAGGTGCAATAAAATTTTTTTCATTCATTCTTACCATCACGTTTTTGCTTCGATTTGTTTGGATTGTAGCGCCATTTTGATTTTGGTCTAAGAAAAGAAGGTCTTTGTGCCGTTTGACTAAATGGTAATCGAAGAAAACCTTCTGCTGTACCTAAACCACGAAATGGATATAAAGGTAACAAATAAGGTGATCCAAGCGATTTTAATTTAATTAAATGAGCTAAAATAAATACAAATCCGACAGCGAGGCCTAATCCTCCGAATGCACCGGCTAAGAGAATAAGCGGAAAGCGTAACAACCGGATAGTAGAAGACATCTTTACAGTCGGTGTTGTGAAAGATGCAAGGGCGGATAAAGCAACTGCAATTAATAAAATTGTACTTGTTAAAGCTGCTTCAACAGATGCTTGGCCAATTACAATCCCCCCAACAATCCCGATCGTTTGTCCGACTTTTGTTGGTAAACGCGCCCCTGCTTCACGAAGCAATTCGATTGTAATTTCTAAAAAGAGTGCTTCTAGAATAGGAGGAAAAGGTACGTTAGCTCTCGAGAAAATAATAGGACCTAGTAGATCGGCAGGGATCATTTGATAATGATATGTTAAAGCCGCTGTATAAATAGCGGAGGAAAAAAGAGAAAATATAGCTCCGAAAAAACGAATAATACGAAAGAACGATCCAATCATCCACGGTAAATAATAATCTTCTGGTGAAATGAAAAAATCCAGTAACGTTGTTGGTCCTGATAAAGCATATGGAGAACCATCTGTTAAAATTAAAACTTCCCCGTTAATTAATGCAAATACAGCTCGATCTAATCGTTCTGTAGGTAATAGAACAGGAAAAGGTGAATTGCTATTATCACTAATAAATTGCTCAATCATAGTTGAATCAAATGGGACATCAAAGTCAATGTCTTCTAGCCGTTGAATTGCGGTGTTGACAAATTGTTCATTTGTAATTCCTTCTATATAAGCAACTGCTACTTTTGTTTTTGATATAGATCCGACGGTAACTTCTTTAAAAATGAGTTGCTCCGTTACGATATTTCGGCGTAATAAGTGGATATTTGTATCAAGGTTTTCAACGAAACCGATTTTAGGCCCGATTACGCTATACTCATTTTCTGTATCGTTATATAATCGTTTTCCTAAAACAGTACTTTCGGCACGAATTAAAGCATATTGATCAGGCTTCGAATTGTTTTTTAAGCGTATTAAAATATATCCACCTAATAATTTTTCACGAATATCATCAATAGAAGGGGAGGTAATAATGTCTTCAATAGAGATAATATTACATAAATCAGAGATGTTTTGGATTTGTTCCGATTCCTTTTTTATAGGAGTTAAAATGAATTGTTTAATAATAAGTGCTTCCACGACAGATTTATAATAAAACAAGCACAACGTTTCATCTTTAAGTATGTTATAAGAGACAAAATCGCTTGATTCTTTCATGGTTTGTATAAATTCTGGGATAGAACAAAGTGTTTTTGTATTAGTCTTTTTTGATTTCTTAGATGATAAACCGAACATTTTCTCACCCCTAACTTACATCATTTACTTGTGTTAGTTTTTGGGAAAGACGGGAATTTATACTTAAAAATTGAAAGTTCATAAAGAAAAGGAAGAGTAGTGAAAGCCTCTTCCTTTTTAGCATTTTAATTTGTTTTTTGTTCTTTAATAGACTTCACTAATTTCATCATTTCCGCTCGTATATCTTCTCTTTTTACATTTAATTTTTCGGCAATTTGTTTAATGTCCATTCCATCTTTTTTCATTTTTAATACATCATCAAGAGGGGTATTGCTTTTTTGAGAGATGATTGTTAACACAGTAAGATGACGCAATTTGATGTTATATTCTTTCATTTTTTGCTTTAGCTGATCAGGTGTGGATTTTTGCATAGTTGCTAACTGTTGTAGCAGTGCTTGCTTTGTTTCTTTATTCATATGATGCTTTTTCAGCTTACTTGGATCTACACCGAAATGCTCGGCTGTTTTCTCCCAAGATTTATTTTGCTTATAGTAAGCTAAAACATCTTTTATTTCTTTATTACTAATTCTTGCAATATGAGCAGCTTTCCAAATTTCATGTTTGTTATAGCCGAGTTTTTCTAGCGATTGCACTTCTTCTGGAATTGGTTTATGGTGATGCATTGTTACTTCTTTTGGTGTGGCAGCGGATGTAGGGAAGGTGGATATCCCGCATAATAATGCTGCCATAGTCATACAAACAGCGATTTTTTTGTACATGAAAACTCCTCCTAGATGGATAATGTAGAAAACTGTACACATATCATTTCCATAAAATGTGAAATACTTGTGAACAAATCAAGTTTTTTTATTCACAGTATGAAATGACGTTTTTAGAAGTTTTCCAACATAAAACATTGATTAATAGTAAAAAACTAAGGTATAATCGAAATTGAAAATCAATATCAATGATGACGATAAACTTATACATATAGATAAAAATAAGGGAGAGATAAATATGACTACATATACTTCCATCGCTAATGTGATTAAAGAAAGACGCTCTGTTCGTACATTTACAGACAAAGCAGTAGAAAAAGATTTATTAATTGAACTATTAAACGATGCAACATGGGCACCAAATCATAAGCACCGTGAACCATGGAATTGTAAACTATACATCGGAGAAGGCCGCAAGAAATTAGTAGATGCAGTATTAAACTCTTTTACGGAAGAAGAAAGAGCGAAACGCGGTAAAATTTTATCAGATCGTTTTTTAAGCACGCCTGCACAAATCGTTGTATATATAAATGAAGATCCGCGTCAAATTCAACGTGATGAAGATTATGCTGCAACATGTGCATTCATGCAAAACTTCCAACTTCTTGCTTGGGAACGCGGATTAGGTTGCGTTTGGAAATCAGGCGGATTAAACTACAATCCATTATTTATAGAAGGAATCGGTTTAACAAGAGGCCAACGTATCGTTGGAATTCTTCATATCGGCTATTTCGATAAAGCGCCAGAAGGAAAAGCACGTACTCCGATTACGGAGAAGATGGAGATTATTGAAGGTTAATAGATGAGACATTCTCGTTTTTGCGGGGGTGTCTTTTTATTATGCAATCAATCCTCATGAAAGCTTGTTCTTCATCATACACTTTCTTAAGGGAAAGTGTAAGGAGGGAAAATAATGAGAGCAAGTGACGATAAAGCACTGCAATATGCGATTGCGGAAATTACGGAAATTGCGACTGGATTTGGGCTTGATTTTTATCCGATGCGTTATGAAATATGTCCAGCGGAAATTATTTATACATTTGGTGCATATGGGATGCCGACAAGGTTTTCACATTGGAGTTTTGGAAAACAATTTTTCAGAATGAAATTACAATACGATTTAGGACTTAGTAAAATATACGAACTCGTTATTAACTCTGATCCATGTTACGCCTTTTTATTAGATACGAACTCTTTAATTCAAAACAAATTAATTGTAGCGCACGTTTTAGCACACTGTGACTTCTTCAAAAATAATATTCGTTTTTCAAATACGAAGCGAGATATGGTAGAGAGTATGGCCGCAACAGCGGACCGTGTGAAAGCTTATGAGCATAAGTATGGAAAAGCAGAGGTAGAAACATTTTTAGATGCCGTACTTGCCATTCAAGAGCATATTGATCCGTCGCTTATGCGTCCGAAGCTCGCATGGAGTATTGATGATTTAGAAGAGGAAGAAGTAGAAAAGAAAAAGGTATCGCAATACGATGATTTATGGAATTTAGATAACCGAAATAAAAAACAAGAGCGCTCTAATATACGTAAAAAGAAGAAAATCCCACCGCAACCAGAGAAGGATTTACTTCTCTTTATTGAAGAATATAGCCGTGAGTTAGAAGATTGGCAGCGTGATATATTAACGATGATGCGCGAAGAAATGTTATATTTTTGGCCGCAGCTTGAAACGAAAATCATGAACGAAGGCTGGGCATCCTACTGGCATCAACGCATACTTCGTGAAATGGACTTAACCTCTGATGAAGCAATTGAATTTGCGAAACTAAATGCAGGTGTCGTTCAGCCATCAAAAACAAGTATTAATCCATACTACCTCGGTATTAAAATCTTTGAAGATATTGAAGAACGGTACAACAATCCGACTGAAGAAATGAAACGACGAGGCGTAAAACCAGGATCTGGCCGTGACAAAATGTTTGAAGTACGCGAAATCGAATGGGATGTATCCTTCTTAAGAAACTACTTAAATAAAGATCTCGTAATGAGAGAAGATATGTATTTATTCCAGCGCCAAGGAAAAGAATATAAGGTAATAGATAAAGAATGGGAAAATGTACGTGATCAGCTCGTAAATATGCGTACAAATGGTGGCTTCCCATACTTAGTAGTAGAAGACGGAGACTACTTAAAAAACGGAGAGTTATACATTAAACATAGTTACGAAGGAATCGAGCTCGATTTAAAATATTTAGAAAAAGTATTACCATATCTTCATCAACTATGGGGAAGAACGGTGCATATGGAGTCCATTGTGGAGAGTAAGGGCGTTGTGTTTTCTTATGATGGTAAGATGGTGCATCGGAAGTATGTGTGAGGGGAAGAACGGACATAGGATACTGTGTCCGTTCTTTTTATTTGGAACCAAGTTAAATATGCTATTCTTGAAAAAAGGGAGTTATATAGAGAAATGGAGTGATTTAAATGAGCAAAATAGGGGTATGTAAGGTTGATATTACGCCGCCTGTAGGTATTGATTTTGTCGGATATCATAGAGAGACAGGAATAAATAATATTGAAGAGCGTATTTATGGGACAGTTTTTGTATTTGAAAAAGATGAAATGAAAACTGTGTTTATAAGTATCGATAATATTGGGATATTAGTAGAAGATACGAATATGATCCGTGAGCGAGTAGCAAGTGGGCTTCATGTGCCATTTGAGCGAATAACGGTTGTTTATACTCATACGCATTCCGGTCCAGAGACAGTCGGTGATGATCCGCTAGTGCAGTCGTATAAAATGATTTTAGTAAATAATGTAGTACATGGTGCTGTTACTGCAAATAACAATTTAAAACGATGCGAAGTTGGATGGGGTGTTACGACAGGTGATATCGGTGTAAACCGACGAGAGAGAACATCTGATGGAAAAGCAAAGATGGGAACAAATATTGAGGGTGTTGTAGATAAACGAATTGGCATGTTGGCAATCAGAAATGCTGAAACAAAGGAGCTATCTGGGATTATAGTATTTTGTACTGCGCATCCGAATGTTTTAAAAGGTGATAGCGATGAATTATCAGCAGATTATCCTGGAATAACGAGAGAGATTCTAGAGCAGATAGTGAACTGCCCTGTTATTATTGTTCAAGGTGCCGCTGGAAATGTGAATGCGAAATATCGCGGTTCAAGGGAAGCGTTAAAACAAATGGCTTACATACTTAGTGGACATGTATTAACGATGTTACCAACAGTTACATATAGTCCAATTGTAAAATTAAGGACAGTTTCAAGTATGATGCAAATGAAGTTGAAGGATATTCCTGAAATTGATGAGATACGAAGCATGGCTCGATTAGCCGAGAAGCAGTGGGGCGTGAATACGGATGAATGGCTTGCTATCGTATTAGAGAAATATAGGCAAGGTATTCGGAAGTTACGTATAGATTTAGAAGTTCAACTGTTTCAAGTTAATGATGGTATGTTTTCAGGTATACCGATGGAACCTTTTTCAGAAACTGCCTTAGCAATGAAAGAGAGCCTTCAAAATGAATTGGCTTTCTTTGGTGGATATATGAACGGATATCTTGGTTATTTACCCACAAAAGACGAATATGCATATGGCGGATATGAAGTAGAATTAAGTCCTATTGTGTATGGAACAGTTACAAATTTGTTGATGCCACCGAGAGAGAATACTGCGGAGTTGATTGTGAAGAAGGTTATGGATTTATGTAATAAGGTGAAACTTTAATGAGACAGATTTTTGAACGCAGAGTAAATAATATGACTAATTGTTTGATTTTGTTAAGTCAATGTAATTAATAATGATAATCACTATTGATTACGTTGACTTCTAAAAAAAGAAAAACTAGAATTTATAAAGGGATCCTCAATTGTTTGCTATCACTTGTATAGGAGGTAAGTTATGTTGTATAGCTTTATTTCTATAAGATATATGTTGGCTCTTTATAGTTTTGGTGTTCTTTTTATCTTTTTTTGTATAGTATTTTTGATGAATCAAAAGGTGTATGCAGAAGATGTACCGTGGACATCGGTTTCAAATGAGGGAGAACGTGAACTGTTTCAAGAACAATTATTGTATAGTAATGATCGAAGGGGAGAAGATCTTGTTTCGCCCTCATTTGAAGGGCGAAAACATGGTGGGGAAGATTGGGGATACTTATTAAGAGACAGTAATTTTAATTATCCATCTAATATCCTTACACATTCTGTAATAGAAAGAGATGATCGAATTAGAGTTACTAATACAACTTTGTATCCTTATAGGGCTATAGTACACTTAGTAATTCAATTTAATGGACAAGAGGTTTATGGGTGTACAGGAGCGCTAATTAGTAAAGATACAGTATTTACAGCTGGGCACTGTGTTTACAATAAAAAGCTTGGTGGATGGGCAAAAAATGTTATTGTGACTCCTGGTAGAAATGGAGACCAAGCACCGTATTTGCCTTATAGTTGGACAAAGCTTTATTCAGTAAGTGGATGGACTGATGATGGAGATTCGGAATTTGATTATGGAGCCATTAAATTAAATGGATCTCCTGGAGATTATACAGGTTGGTTAGGATATAGAACTACTAATGTAGAGTCTCCAAAGGGATTACTCGCAGTAGTTCCAGGGTATCCATGTGATAAAGTAGGAAATGAAAAATATACTATGTGGACAGATTATGGACCAATTGAAGGCACTAGTCCTAGAATTTTAACATATAGGATGGACACTTATGGATGTCAAAGTGGAGCACCTGTATATCATGACTATTCTCATACGGGTGTAACAATAATAGCTACCCATACAGTAGGAAGTAATTCTTGGAATTCTGGAAACCGGGTGACAGACGATGTTTTTAATAATCTTAAAAAATGGTCTGAATAAATATAATAAGCTTTTATGGATTTTATTTTGTGTATTGGTCATAATCGTAATGACTAGTTATATAGTAAATAATGAAAAGAAGTTTAGTAAGGTTGTTAATTCTGTAACTTTTCACGTGAAAAATAAAGAAAAACAGCCAATAAAAGATTTTGAAATTATACTTATGAAAGACGAATCACCTGAACCCAGTAAAGAAATTGGGATCTCAATAGGGAAAACAGACGAAGAAGGAAAAGTTATTTGGAGGAATGTGAGAACGGGAAAATATATCGTATTTTTGCCAAATAACGAGACGCAGATGGTTATGATTAATGATAGAGATGCAACGAAAAAAATAAATATATCATTGTAGAAAAAGAGTCCATTGGGATTCGTTTTCTCAGGTTGTGGCATTAAAGAATTTTACGTGGAATGGATTTAACCTTATGTGAAGAAGCTATTGATTTTGAAAATTTAAATACAGGTGTATTTAAATTTTCAAAACACGTATTTATACATTGGTTTAATCGTGCAGAAAGTTATAGAACTATACGCAAAAGAACTTGGAGGTATCTAAGTTCTTTTTTATTTGTTTCAAATTTGTGAAAGAAAGACATATTGATTGAAATTAAATTTTTTATACTCTATCATATACCCATACAGGTATAGGTTTTTGTTTAATGCATGAGGAAATTAAATAATAAATAACATGGAGGTTTGAAATATGTCTAGAAAAATTGTTGTAGTAGGCGGAGTTGCTGGCGGGGCATCAGTAGCTGCAAGGCTTCGTCGTTTAAGTGAGGAAGATGAAATTATTATGGTTGAACGCGGTGAATACATTTCGTTCGCAAACTGTGGATTGCCATATTATATTGGCGGTGTCATTACAGAAAGACAAAAGTTATTAGTACAAACTGTTGAAAGGATGTCAAAACGTTTTAATTTAGAGATACGTGTATTGAGTGAAGTTGTAAAGATTAATAAAGAAGAGAAAACAATTACGATAAAGAATGTAACTACAGATGAAACATATAACGAGGAATATGATGTTTTGATTCTTTCACCAGGGGCGAAACCAATTGTTCCACCTATTCCGGGCATTGAAGAAGCGAGGGCGTTGTTTACGTTACGAAATGTACCTGATACAGATCGTATAAAAGCGTATATTGATGAGAAGAAACCACGTCATGCGACGGTTATTGGTGGAGGATTTATTGGAGTGGAAATGGTTGAGAATTTAAGCGAACGCGGGATTGATGTTACTCTTGTAGAGATGGCGAATCAAGTAATGCCACCAATCGATTATGAAATGGCAGCATACGTACATGAACATATGAGAAATCACAATGTTGAGCTTGTTTTAGAAGATGGTGTAGATGCGTTAGAAGAAGACGGGGCTATTGTACGTTTAAAAAGTGGCTCAGTTATAAAAACAGATATGATTATTTTAGCAATTGGTGTACAACCAGAGAGTAGTTTAGCGAAAGAGGCAGGATTAGCATTGGGAGTTAGAGGAACGATAAAGGTAAATGAGAAATTTCAAACATCTGACCCATATGTATATGCAATTGGTGATGCGATTGAAGTGAAAGATTTTGTTACAGAAATAGAAACGATGATTCCTTTAGCGTGGCCAGCTAATCGTCAAGGTCGCATGTTAGCAGATATTATTCATGGTCATACGGATTCTTTATATAAAGGTACGATGGGAACTTCTGTGGCTAAAGTTTTTGATTTAACAGTTGCTTCGACGGGCGTAAATGAGAAAATATTAAAACGATTAAATATACCCTATGAGGTAGTACATGTGCAGGCGAATTCGCATGCGGGATATTATCCGAATGCTACGCCAGTGCTAATAAAATTAATTTTTAATAAAGAAAGCGGAAAAATTTATGGAGCGCAGGCGTTAGGGCGTGACGGTGTAGATAAGCGTATTGATGTTATCGCAACGGCAATGAAGGCAAACTTAACTGTAATCGATTTGCCGGATTTAGAATTATCATATGCCCCGCCCTCTTCTTCTGCAAAAGACCCAGTAAACATGGTGGGGTATGCGGCAAGTAATATAGTAGATGGTTTTGTGGACACAGTGCAATGGCATGAAATAGATCACATTGTTAAAAATGGTGGATATCTTATTGATGTTCGAGAGCCTAATGAACTAAAACAGGGAATGATTAAAGACTCTATTAATATTCCGTTAGATGAATTACGTGATCGATTGGATGAAGTGCCAATGAACAAAGAAATATATATCACTTGCCAACTTGGTATGAGAGGGTATGTTGCAGCGCGCATGTTAATGGAAAAAGGATATAAGGTAAAGAACTTAGATGGTGGCCTTAAATTATACGGAACAGTAGTACCAGAATGTGTTGTATATTAATATTTTTTCATCTTCCACTTCAAAATTTGATGGAAAATGAAAGCCTATATAGTAAGGTTTCACTTCTTGTTTTGTGAACATATAAGATAAATATTAAAAATAGGGGTTTACAAAATACCCTATAGGGTATAATATATTGTCATAGGTTATAAATAGTGACATAATGGTAATGAGGTGATTATAGGATGGAATATAATCAAGATATGAAAAATAGATTGAAACGTATTGAAGGTCAAGTTCGTGGTGTGCTTCGTATGATGGAAGAAGGAAAAGATTGCCGAGAGGTTATTACACAGTTAACGGCATCTCGTTCTGCCCTTGATCGTACAATTGGGCTCGTTGTTGGGACTAATTTAGAGCAATGTTTGCGTGAACAGTTTGAAAGTGGTAATGGTTCAAATGAAGAGTTAATTAAAGAAGCTGTTCAATTACTTGTAAAAAGCCGATAATCTGTCAAATATAATTGTTGACAGATTTTCAAAAACATTTTAATATACCCCTACAGGTATATGCATATAAGTTGTGGAGGAATCAATTATGAGTATAAAAGTGGATATGAGTTTAGATTGTAAAGGGTTGGCTTGTCCGATGCCGATTGTGAAAACGAAGAAGGCGATAGAAGGATTAGCACCAGGGCAAGTGATTGAAGTTCAGGCAACAGATAAAGGATCTACGGTAGATATAAAAAGTTGGGCGGGTAAAGTAGGACATCAATATATCGGGACGAAACACGAGGATGATGTATTGGTGCATTATGTTAGGAAAGCAAACGAGCATGAAGTGAATGAAATTGTGAAATATCCACATACAATTACGAATGCTGAATTACAGTCTATATTGTCTCATGGAGAAGAGAGCATTGTATTAGATGTTCGCGAAGCAGCGGAATTTGCTTTTGGTCATATTCCATCCGCCATTTCGGTACCATTAGGTGAATTAGACAGCGCAGTATTAGATAAGACGAAGCAAATTTATGTTATTTGCCGAACTGGTAATCGCAGTGATATAGCTTGCCAAATGTTGAAAGAGAAAGGTTATTCAAATGTGAAAAATGTCATTCCAGGTATGTTAGAGTGGCAAGGGAATATAGAGAAATAAATTTTTTTGAATAAAAATATACCTATGGGGGTAATAGAGTGAGTGTTAAACCGTTACAAGCAAAAGATGTGGCAGAGAAAGTGTTATTCGGAGAGTTATTCATTTTAGATGTTCGTAATGAGGCGGATTATGAAAATTGGAAAATTGAAGGGAAACAAGTTTCTTCTATTAATAGACCTTACTTTGACTTGTTAGATGGTGTAGATCATATTGTAAGTGAATTACCTAAAGATAAAGATGTTTTAGTAGTATGTGCAAAAGAAGGGTCTTCTATATTTGTAGCAGAGCAATTAACAGAGGCTGGATTAGAAAATATTTATTATTTAGCTGGTGGCATGAAGGCTTGGAGTGAATATGTAAAGCCTATAAAAGTTGGAGATTTAAAAAATGGTGGAAGTATGTATCAGTTTAACCGCCTTGGAAAAGGCTGTTTATCTTATATGGTCGTTTCAAATGGTGAAGCAGCAGTTATTGATGCAGTAAGAACAGTTGAAGCATATGAAGAATTTGCGAAAGAGCATGGCGTTACGATTACGAATGTAATGGATACACATTTACATGCAGACCATATTTCCGGAGGACGTAAGTTAGCGGAAAAGGTAGGTGGTACGTATTGGTTACCACCAAAAGATGCAGAGGAAGTTGTTTTCTCATACGAACCGCTTGTTGAAGGATCTGTTATTACGGTGGGGGGTACTAAAATTGTAATTGACGCATTATACTCACCAGGGCATACGATTGGAAGTACGTCATTCATTGTAGATGATTCTTATTTATTATCAGGCGATATTTTATTTGTAGATTCAATTGGGCGTCCTGATCTTGCTGGTAAGGCTGAAGATTGGGTGAGTGATTTACGTAATACTTTGTATAGCCGATATAAAGAGCTATCTCAAAATTTAGTTGTGTTACCGGCTCATTATTCAAAAATAAGTGAAATGAACGAAAGTGGTATCGTTAGTGCAAAATTAAAAGATTTATTTGAGCATAATGCAGGATTAAATATTGAGGATGAGGGAGAGTTCCGTAAAGTTGTAACAGAAAACTTACCACCTCAGCCAAATGCATATGAAGAAATTCGTCAAACCAATATGGGTAAAATTCACCCAAGTGTGGATAAAGAGCGTGAAATGGAGATTGGTCCAAATCGTTGTGCAGTGCACGAATAATGAAATAAATAAAAAATGGAGGAATTGATGATGAATATAAAACAAGTGTTAGATGCGAAAGGTTTAGCATGTCCAATGCCGATTGTAAGAACAAAGAGAGCAATGGATGCTCTACAAACTGGAGAAGTGTTAGAAATACATGTAACGGATAAAGGGTCAGTTAAGGATATTCCAGCGTGGGCAAATAAAGGTGGTCATGAAATCGTAAAGCATGTAGAAGAAGCTGATGTGCTGAAATTTTGGATTAAGAAGGCGTAGTAAAGAAATAATTTTATAAATGTAGAGGGGGAGTTATATGAACACAATATTAAGTACGCTTTTCATTGTACTTGCTACATGGTTTGTTATTTCGCGCTTTTTACCAGTGAAAGGTGTGCAAAATATCAGCGGAAAAGAATTAAAGAATATAGTGGAAAAAAAGGGGAAACAACTTATCGATGTTCGTACAGTAGGTGAATATAGAGGAAATCATATGAAAGGATTTCAGAATATCCCGTTAAATGAGTTAGCTAGTAGAGCAGGTCAGTTAGATAAAAATATGGAAGTAATCGTTATTTGCCAAAGTGGAATGAGAAGTAAGCAAGCTGCAAAGATGTTGAAAAAACTAGGGTTTCAGCAAGTAATAAACGTTTCAGGTGGTATGAATGCTTTGTGAGGAGGGACTTTAAAATGAAAGAAATGACAGCAAAAGAATTAGAAGAAAAATTGTTACGTAAAGAAGCAGTAAATATCGTGGACGTATGTGAAGTAGAAGAAGTAGCCGAAGGGAAAATTCCAGAAGCGTGTAATATTCCACTAGGACTATTAGAGTTTCGTATGCATGAGTTGGATAAAAAGAAGGAGTATATTATCGTTTGTCGTTCTGGCGGAAGAAGTGCACGAGCAGTTCAGTTTTTAGAGAGCTACGGTTTTCAAGCAATTAATATGGTAGGTGGTATGTTAGCATGGGAAGGTAAAGTCGTATAGTACAGGGATACATGATTTGAGCCTTTTTATAAATGATAAAATACCCCTATAGGTAATCGGAGGGAGAACAACATGGAACAACAGAAGAAAACAACAATCGTTTTATTTAGCGGAGATTATGATAAAGCAATGGCTGCTTATATTATTGCAAATGGTGCAGCGGCGTATGATCAAGAGGTAACTATTTTTCATACTTTTTGGGGATTAAATGCTTTAAGGAAAGATGAGCATGTGAAGGTAAAGAAAACTTTTATAGAAAAAGTGTTTGGAAAAATGATGCCACGCGGTGCGGATAAGATGGGATTATCAAAAATGAATTTTGCAGGTATGGGACCAAAGATGATTAAAGGTATTATGAAAAAACATAATGCGATGCCTTTACCAGATTTAATCGATTTGGCGAAAGAACAGGGGATTAAACTTGTCGCTTGTCAAATGACAGTAGATTTATTAGGGTTAAAAGAGGAAGAGATTATGGAAGGGGTAGAGTTTGCAGGAGTAGGAGCTTATTTAGCAGATGCTTCGGATGGGAATGTAAACTTATTCATTTAATTCATCTTCTTTCTAGAAGGGAGGGGATGTAAGATGAGCTTAGTCGTATTACTTTTTATAATTGGATTTATAGGATCGTTTATATCAGGAATGGTTGGAATTGGCGGTGCGATTATTAATTATCCGATGATCTTATACATTCCGGTATTGCTAGGATTTTCTGGCTATACATCACATGAAGTGAGCGGTATTACAGCGGTACAAGTATTCTTTGCAACTTTTGCAGGCGCTTGGGCATACCGGAAAAGTAATGACATGAATAAAACGTTAGTTATGTATATGGGAGCTAGTATATTAATAGGAAGCTTCATAGGGAGTTTCGGTGCTAACATATTAGAGGAACATACAGTCAATGTTGTTTATGCAGCATTAGCTACAATTGCAGCTATTATGATGTTTGTACCGAAACAAAATAATAGTGGAGATGTGAAGTATAATAAATGGTTAGCAAGCTTGTTAGCGTTCGTTGTAGGGGGAGCTTCAGGCATTATAGGAGCTGGAGGTTCGTTCCTTTTAGTTCCCATTATGCTAGTTATTTTAAAATTACCACTGCGCATGACGATCGCAACATCTATCGCTATTACGTTTATTTCCTCAATAGGGATTACTACAGGAAAAATGGTTACTGGGCAAGTAGTTATCATTCCAGCTCTAATTATTGCGGTTGCCAGTATATTTGCTGCGCCACTTGGAGCACGAGTCGGGAAGAGGCTAAATCAAAAAGTACTGCAATATGTATTGTCCACTTTAATTGTAGGCACTGCTGTTAAAATGTGGATCGATATGATATCAAAATAAAAGGATGGTGCTGCTTACAGCCCATCCTTTTATTTATTGCCCGTAAACCTAACGGATTATAGTTTTACTTTATGCCCAAATAACTTTCATTAAGTTTTTATATTCGTCATTTGCTAATTTATATAGCATTCTCGTATGTTCAAAGACAAGTGCTGGATTAAAGTTTGGTTCTGAGAATGCAAGAGATGTTGAAATATCAATTGCATTTTGCTTATTTAATGTGAATTTTGCAAAGCGATAAGATGTATTTAATTCATTGATGACATGTAAAATATCATTTGTTGATGTTGCATCAGGCACGTGAGCAACATTGAAGCAGTATATATCCACCGTAGGATGTTCGTTTTGGAAAGCAGCGATAAGTTGAATCTTTGCGCCAGCTTCAGTCTCTAATCCTACTGAAAAATGAACAGAGCCATCATTTTCATCTATATTTTCTTCCATGTATATATCGTTAGATTTTAAGTAGTCTTTAAAATCTGAGATGTTATGTTTTACTGCAGCTTTCATATGTATGAGCCCCCTGATAATTGGAATAGATTGCTACTATTTATTATAATTTAAAAATATTAAAAAAGATAGTTAGAAAGTTCTGATTTTTATATTTGGAAGAATAAAAAGAAGCGGTTCTCTACCTCCATAGAGAACCGCTTCTATATTATTCATTGTCATTAGACGATGTTTCTGTATCTTCACTGCTATTTTTGTTCTTATTTTTCACTTCATTGTTATTTGATTCGCGTTCACTTGAATTTTCAGACTTAGATTCTTTTGTCTTTTTCGAATCAGAGTTTGAGTCAGACTTTGTATATGCAGGTAGCCCAAGATGAGTACGAAGTTCATTTGTAACATTAGCTAATTCTTTTTTATCTGGATTGTAGTAGTAAGTTCGACCACCACCAGCAGATTTGCTACAAGTATCGTCACCTTTTGCCATATAGCAATCATCACCTTGGATTTGTAATTTCTCAATTTCCGAATCCGATCCATATTTATAGAATGAAAGCATATCATCAAATGTTAAGTTTGTAACGAATTGTCCGTTAATATCATCAATGATGTTGCCAACTTTTGTTACAGAACCAACACTTGTTAGTTTCTTTAAAATAGCTTCGATAACGAGTTGTTGACGTTGTCCACGCATTGCATCACTATCGATGTGTCTTGTTCTAGCAAGAGCAAGAGCTTCTTCGCCATTTAACTTTTGAACACCTTTTTCTAGGTGAATTGCCTCTGCATTATCATTGCTATCTTGCTCAGTAAATTCAACTGGTACATCAACTTCAACACCGCCCAAGTCATCGACGATTTTTATAAATGATTTAAAGTTGAATTTTACAAAATAATCGACAGGAACATTCATTAATTTTTCAACTGCATCAATGCTTGCTTGTGGTCCACCATTTTTTCCGTTTTTAGCAGAACCGAATGCATGAGCGTGTGTAATTTTATCTTTTTTCTTTTCTATTGGAATATAAGTATATGTGTCACGTGGGATACTTAATAGTTTAACAGTTTTGCTATCTTTATTAAAAGTTGCAAGTAAAAGCGCATCTGTTCTTATAGCGTCACCATATTCTTTTCCTCGGACATCGCTTTCATCAACACCCATTATTAAAACAGAGACATTGTTCGTAATAGGTTTAACAGCTTTATCACGTAAATCAGATTTATCACCGCGTGCTAAATCGTGTGCGGCATTTCGAACAGCAGAAGATGCTTTATTTACTAAAAACCAAGTATAACCGCCGCCTATTAATAAAACGAATAGTATAGCGCTTATAATAACTTTTATTTTTTTCTTATTTTTTTTCGGGTTACTGCGTGTATTTTCTTGCAAAGATGGGTTTTGCTCCATTTCCTGTACTCCTTCATTTGGATTGAAATACGACACTCATATCCACTTATTATAATGAAATTTAGCGAAAAAAAACATTACAAATCATTTACATTTCGTAAAAATTCAATTTATTTATAAAAAGTCAGATTTTCTATATATTATTTGTCAGATGTAGAATAAGTATAAGGGCTTTTAGTAGAAATGAAAATATATATTATGAGAAAGTGATAGGGAAGTAAGATTTGTTGAAATATAGCCAAGAAGAAATGAGTAAGCTTACTTATTTTTTCTATATAATAAGGAAGAATTTGACGGATAAAGGAGAGAGCATAATGAATCATACATTATTCCGAGCAATCGTTGTGAATGAAACGGAAAATCATCAGTTTGTAAGTAAAGTTGTTGAGAGAGAAGTAAGTAGTTTACCTGAGGGAGACGTAATCATACAAGTTCATTATTCTTCATTAAATTATAAAGATGCTCTTTCAGCTACTGGTAATAAAGGTGTTACGAGAACATATCCTCATACGCCGGGAATTGATGCTGCAGGAGAAGTTGTGAGTAGTGAAGATAACTCTTTTAAGGTAGGAGATCAAGTTATTGTAACGGGATATGACTTAGGTATGAATACCTCTGGTGGTTTCGGAGAATATATTCGCGTGCCATCATCTTGGGTCGTGCCTTTACCAGAAGGAATGTCATTAAAGGAAAGTATGATGTATGGGACAGCAGGTTTTACTGCGGCTTTGTCGGTATATAAGCTTATTGGAGCAGGAATCAAGCCTAATATGGGAGATGTTTTAGTAACGGGTGCTACAGGCGGCGTAGGGAGTGTAGCTGTTAGTATATTAAGTAAGTTAGGGTTTAACGTAGTAGGAGCGACAGGAAAAATGGAAGAGAAAGATATGCTACTACGTCTAGGAGCGAAAAAAGTGATTCATCGCGCGGAATTGAATGATGAATCAGGAAGACCGATGTTAAAAGGGATATACGCCGGAGTTATTGATACTGTAGGTGGACGTATGTTAGAAACAGCTTTAAAAACAGTAAAGTATGGTGGTTGTGTAACGACATGCGGTAATGTGGCAGGTCAGGAACTACAAACAACGGTATATCCGTTTATTTTACGGGGCATAAGCCTTTTAGGGGTAGATTCCGTGCAATGTCCAGTAGATGTGAGAAGAGATGTTTGGACGCTTTTAGCGAATGAATGGGGAAATAAAGAGTTACTGTCTTATATAGAAGAATGTACATTAGAAGAATTAGAGAAGAAGTTTACACTTATATTGCAAGGAAAGTTAAAAGGAAGAACAGTTGTTAAAATATAATGAAAAAAGAGACGCTTACGTTAGCGTCTCTTTCTTATTATAATGATTGTTTTAAATTGATTTTTCCTTGTTCACCTAAAACACCGTCAGCGATATTTACAGCGTGATCGCCAATGCGCTCTAAGTTACTTACCATATCGACGAAGATGATACTTGCATCACCTGAACAGCTGCGTTCGTTTAGACGTAATACGTGACGTTTACGAAGAACACGTTCCATTTGGTCGATTTTGCGTTCTTTTGCAATAACAGTTTGAGCTAGTTCAGTATCGAAGTTTGTTAAAGCTTCAACTGAGTCTTGCAGTGTTGAAATTGTTAACTCAAGCATTTCGTTTAATTCAGCTAATGCTTCATCTGATAGTGAAACACGGTTTGAAATTTGGAAATCTACAAGTTCTACAAGGTTTTCTACATGATCACCGACACGTTCAATATCTCCAACAACACCTGCTAAAACAGAATGTTTTTCAGAATCCGTAGGTGAAAGTGGCTTTTCTGATAGTAAAACTAAATACTCGGTAATTTTTTTATCTAAATTGTTAATAGCTCCTTCTAATTGAGTAGCCATGTTTGCGTGTTTTTTGTCTTGTGTATTTAAAAATTGATTTGCTTCTTTTAATCCATGTAATGAGAACTCAGCCATACGGATAATCTCTTTTTGAGCTTCAGTTAAAGCGATGGCTGGAGATTGTTCAATAAAGATTGGATTTAAATGTTGTGGTTTGAAGTCAATCGCTGCATCTTCACCACGAATAATTTTTGTTACGATCCATGCTAACACTGCAATGAACGGGAATTGAATGATTGTATTTGTTACGTTAAATGTTCCGTGTGCAAATGCAATAGTCATTTCTGGATTCAAGTTTAATGATGTTTGGAAATATTGAATTAAACTTGTAAATGGTACTAATAAAATTGTAAAGATAATTGTACCGATAATATTAAAGATAACGTGAACTAATGCTGCACGTCTTGCGGCAATAGAAGTACCGATTGCTGCTAATACAGCTGTAATTGTTGTACCGATGTTATCACCGAATAATACAGGAAGAGCTGCTTGTAAATCGATTGCCCCTTGACCGAATAGTTCTTGTAAAATACCAATAGTTGCACTTGAACTTTGTACAATTAAAGTAAAGACTGTACCAACAACAATTCCTAAAATTGGATTATCACTCATGCTAACTGTTAATTCTTGGAATGATTCTAAAGAACGAAGAGGTTTCATACCTGCGCTCATTAATTCTAAACCGAAGAATAACATACCAAAACCGAATACAACTTGACCTACAGAATGTACTTTTTTATTTTTAAAGAAGAATAGTAAGATTGCTCCAATTGCCATAACTGGGAGAGCATATTCTCCGATTTTAATTCCGATAATAAATGCAGTAACTGTCGTACCGATGTTTGCACCCATAATAACACCGATTGCTTGTCTTAATGTCATAAATCCGGCACTTACAAGTCCGACTGTTAAAGCAGTTGTTCCTGAACTGGATTGGATTAATACAGTAACTAACATACCTGCTAGTACACCCATAAGTGGATTTGTTGTAAAACGATCTAGAATATCGCGAAGACGATCTCCAGCTGCTTGTTGCAGTCCATCGCCCATGTATTTAATCCCGAATAAGAAAATACCTAATCCACCAATGAACTGGAAGATCATATCTTGAACATTATATTCCACGCATTCCACTCCTTAAATTTCATGTACGATGTAATTATTAACTGAACCTTGAGGCACTGTAAACGGTTTGCTAGTAAAATTTACACTAAATTTACAAAGAGAAGAAAAGTTTACAATCCCTTAAAGAAACAGCTGTGTTCTATTGGTTTTCATCTTGTATAAATCTTAATTTTGTAAAGAAATCACACTTTTTAGAATAATATTGTTCAGTCGAATATTAAGGAAAGCGTCTGCGAGTTCATCGTATATTTTTTGATGAAAGTTAAAAAAATATGTAGGAAAATGCATGTAGTTTTATAACAGCAAAACGAGGGGAAATAATTCTTTTAACACGATAAAAAAGCCACTGAATTATCCAGCAGCTTTTTCCGTGTTTTTATCGCCATGCTTTTGTTTTCTTATGCTTGTAATGTAAATGAAGAGAAAAGCAATAAGTAATAGAGAGGAGTAACGATATACAGTTGCATAGTTTGTAAAATGAGCAATAAATCCAAATATAATCGCTCCAGCGCCGATTCCAAGGTCAAATGCGGAGAAGAATGTAGCCGTTGCTACGCCGCGTCGATGCGGTGCTACACGGTCAATCATCCATGCTTGTAGTGCAGGTTGGATCGCTCCAAAACCACTTCCGTAACATGCTGCAGCAATAATTAAGCTCGGAATTGTCGTCGTATACGACAATAAAATAATGCCTGTAAACGTTATAATAACTCCCGGAATGATGACGAATGTATGGCCTTTCGCATCATATAGCTTTCCAGAGAATGGACGAGTTACAGCGATTGCTAGTGCGTTACATAAAAAGAAGAGACTAATATCAGCTATGCCGACTTCTGTAGCAAATAGAGTGATAAAACTTCCGATTCCTCCGTACATTAATGTAATACATAATATTAATAATGAAGGAAGTAAAGCTTTACGCTCAATAAATCCATCGAGAAAAGTACTAGATGATTGTAGTGGAGGTTGTTTCGATTTTTGGATTTGAAGTAGTTTCGTTAATATTAATGAAACAATTGTGCACGATAATGCACATAAAAAAAGAATTGTGAAGTTATATGTTTGCATAAGCCATAGTCCGATAAGTGGACCGAGGGCCATTGCAATTGTTCCAGAAAGGCCAAAATATCCCATGCCTTCTCCGCGGCGAGCTGAGGGAATTAAATCAGAAACGACAGTTCCATATGTAGTCGTTGTAATACCGAAACCAGCTCCGTGTAAAATACGAACAGCAAGCAAGAGAAAGATAGTTGAGGCGAAAAGGTAACTGCCCATAGCGAGTAAACAGATAGCAGTACCGATCATTAAAATGATTTTTTTATTGAATTTTTGCAAGGCGTTCCCAGTTAGCGGTCTAACAAAAAGTGCCGCAACGGTAAACATGCCGACAACAAATCCGATATTGGAACTTGTGCCACCAATTTCTTTCACATAAACAGGTAAGGTTGGAATTAACATTTGAAACCCTAAAAACATACATAAGTTTGCAAAAATTAAAGCAACAAACTCTTTCGTCCATAACGGTTCTCGTTTTACGAGTATTGCTTCTCCCATATATTCATCCCCTATATAAAATTTTCTCTTTTCTTTCGAGTATATGTATTGGTCAATGCAACAGTCAAGGAAGGCGTCTTGAAAACGGATAACAATTTTTAAGATGAAAAACTGACAAATTTGTGTAAAAGCTACACAACTATGAAAAAAAGATGTAAAGTATAGATGTATAGACTTGTAGGTGTTAAGAATGATAGAAATTGTTTTTTCTTTAAAGAAAGCGGATTCAAAAGAGTAGTGAACAAGAAGGGGATATATACTTTTTCACTACATATATTTGAAAAGGTTTACAATATGATGAAGAAAGAGGCGTGTACATATGAGACGATTAGGTATTTCTATTTATCCAGAACATTCAACAGTAGAGAAAGATAAGGAGTATTTAACATTAGCAAGTAAATATGGATTTACACGTGTGTTCACATGTTTATTATCTGTGGATGGAGAAAAAGAGAAAATTATAGAAGAATTTAAAGAAACGATCTCTCATGCGAATGCATTAGGGTTCCAAGTATTAGTTGATATTAGTCCATCTGTTTTTGAACAATTAGGTATTTCGTATAATGATTTATCATTCTTCCATGAATTAGGTGCGTACGGTATTCGTTTAGATGTTGGTTTCTCAGGATTAGAAGAATCAATTATGACTTATAATCCGTATGGTTTGAAAATTGAGATTAATATGAGCAATGGTACGAAGTATGTAGATAACATTATGAGTCATAGACCAAATCGTGAAAATTTAATTGGTTGTCATAATTTTTATCCGCATCGTTATTCAGGATTATCATACGATCATTTCATTAAATGCTCGAAACAATTTAAAGATTACGGTATGAGAACGGCAGCTTTTATTTCATCATTTGATGCAACATACGGACCTTGGCCAGTAACAGAAGGGTTATGTACATTAGAGCAGCATCGTGAATTACCGATGACAACACAGGCGAAGCATTTATTCGCGACTGAATTAATTGATGATGTTATTATTGCAAACGCATATGCGTCAGAAGAAGAATTACAAGCACTAGGTGCATTAAATAAAGAGAAACAAACATTTGATATAGAAATATATGATACAACGACAGAACTAGAAAGAATTATCGTATTAGACGAACCACATTTTTATCGCGGAGATGTATCTGAATATATGATTCGTTCTACACAAAGTCGTGTGAAATATAAAAAAGAAGAATTTAAACCTCATAATACGCGCGAAATTAAGCGTGGAGATTTATTAATTGATAATGAACAATATGGCCAGTATAAAGGCGAATTACAAATTGCATTAAAAGATATGGTGAATACAGGAAAAACAAATGTAGTTGGTCGAATTGTAGAAGAAGAGATTTTCTTACTAGACTATTTACAAGCATGGGATAAATTCGGATTTACATTAAAGAAATAGAGAGAATATAAAGGGGAAAAACTACTGATTTCAGCAGCTTTTCCCCCTTTATATATAAAGAGCGAGAGGAAGAGCTATGACAAAGGTGCATCAGCGATTAATTTCTATTTTAGAGGAATTTTTAGAAGAGAAATCGATGTTAAATCGAGCTTTTTTAGCAGGCCGTTTACATGTATCAACGAAGACGATTCAAAAGGATATAAAATTATTAAATGATATATTGGAAGAAAATGGAGCGAAAATCGAATCGCAAAGAGGGAATGGGTACGAATTAGAAATTATACAAAAGAAGAAATTTGAAGACTTTTGTGTGAGTCTATTTCAAAAACAGACGGAAAAGATCCCAACTTCTTATGAAGAAAGAATAGCGTACATTCTGCAGCGTGTTTTAATGACAGAGGGATATGTGAAGCTTTCAGAATTAGCGGAAGAGATGTATGTGAGCAAATCAACGGTCAATTTAATTATGAAAGATGTTACAGATATATGTGGTTGCTATGAATTACAAATTGAGAAGAGACCGTATTATGGTATACGTATTGTTGGAGAGGAATTTAATATTCGTTCTTGTTTATCACAATATGGTTTACCGCGTTATGATCATACTCCGTTTCATGAGCAATTTGAGCAGACGGAGACATATTTATCGCTACCTCATATATCACTCATTCGTTCAATTATATTAAAGTATATTGAAGGCGGAACAATATATTTATCTGATATAGAAATTGATAATTTAGTCATTCATATTGCAATCGCATTAAAGCGTTGTCAAAGTCAACATTATATAAAAGGAATGCATGCGGAGCAATCAGAACTTATACTAAAGAAAGAATATACAATTGCGAAGCAGATTTTAGGAGATTTAGAGAAAGAGTTGAAATTTTCATTTCCAGAAGAAGAAGTATTATATGTGACGATGCATTTATTAAGTACTGCTGTTACAACGAGAGATCGCTATGAAAATGTAGAAGAGCTATTAGGGAAAGATATATATGCATTTATGCAACATATTCTTTTTAAAGTAGCGGAAGAACGGAATCTTATTTTTTATTATGATGAAGAATTATTATTTGGATTTGGTATTCATTTAAAAACGTTATTAAATCGTTTGAAGTATAAGCTAAATACGAGAAATCCTCTTTTGGCAGAAGTGAAAAAGAATTATCCGTATGCTTTTGAAATTGCGGTTCTCGTTGGAGATATCATTGGTGAATATACGGGTGAATCGATCCCTGAAAGTGAAATTGGTTATATTGCAATTCACTTCGGCGGAGCGATGAGCCGTTTGCAGGAGCAAAATCAAAAGAAAAGATGCTTATTAGTTTGTGCGACTGGTCAAGGAAGTGCACAACTATTAAAATATAAAATTTTATCACAGTTCCGAGATAAATTAGAGATTGTAGGTATTACAGGCTATTATCAATTGAAAGTAGAAGATCTTTATAAAGAAAAAATAGATTGTATTATTAGTACGATTCATATACCGAGTGGCTTGCCTGTTCCAGTTATAAAAGTGAATTCAATATTTGATGAAAAAGAGATTAAATCGATTGGTCAGCGGTTGTTTACGCATGTGAATACTAGTGTGCAGCCTTATATTAAGGAAGATTTAATCTTTTTAAATCATAATGCTTCTACGAAAGAGGATGTTATTCAGTTTTTATGTGAGAAAGCTGCTGAGAAACGCTATGTACCAGAAAACTTTTATGCTTCTGTTATGGAAAGAGAAAATACGTCTCCGACAGCGGTTGGGAATTCAGTTGCAATCCCGCATCCGATGCAGTTATTAAGTGAGGAAACTTTTCTGATGTTTTGCACACTTGAAAAGGCTGTTGATTGGGGAGATAAAAAAGTACAAGTAATTATTTTATTTAGTGTAAAGCGCAATAATAATGAAGATTTGCAAAGGCTTTATGATTTTTTATATGATATTATGTCTAGTCAAACTACGATAGAGAAACTTACTCAGACCGAGGTAATTGAAGATTTTCAAGAAATTTTATTATCATTTTGAAAAAGTATATAAAAACTTCCGTTACATAACGGAAGTTTTTTATGTTTAATTGTATGCGTTTTCATAATAAGATAAAAATATAGAAAACATATAGCTTGGGGGAATTTAAAATGGCTGATATGCAAACTCCATTTGCGTTAATTTTACATGGTGGCAATGCGAGAAGCGCGGCGCTTGAAGCAATTGCTTTTGCAAGACAAGGAGATTTCGGGAATGCCGGTGAAAAGATGAAACTTGCTAGTGAGGAAATTTCAGCAGCACACCGTATTCAAACGGATTTAATTCAAGAAGAGGCAAGAGGAAATCATGCAGAAATTAGTTTACTGTTAGTGCACGCACAAGATCATTTAATGAATGCAATTACAGTGAAAGAACTGGCTGAAGAATTTATTGCTCTTCATAAACGAGTAGAAGAGAAAGTGACCGTATAAGATGTACATTTTATTATGTTGTGCAGCAGGTATGTCAACGAGTATGGTCGTAAGAAAAATGCAAGAAGAGGCAAAGAAACAGGGGAAGAATTATAAAATTAAGGCGGTTGATTCAGAACTTGTGAAACTTGAAATAAAGGAAGCAGATGTCGTTTTAATCGGTCCACAAGTGAAATATTTATTTCCAGCTGTAGAGTTTCTTGCAAATTCATACAATATACCAGTTGCGATTATAGACCAACGAGATTATGGTATGTGTGATGGTTTGAAAGTGCTTAAGCAAGCAGAACAATTAGTTTTAGCATAATTATATCTTTTTAAATATAAACATTATAATGTTATAAAGTTTATTTCATTCTTTTATAGTAGAGAGAAAGAGGAGGGCTATTGATGAATGGGTTTATGAGTTTTATGGAACAAAAGATTATGCCAACAACGCAAAAGATTGCAGGACAACGACATTTATTAGCAATTCGAAACGGGGTTATTTCTACATTACCGTTAACGATCGTCGGATCATTTTTCGTTATCTTTTTAAATTTACCAATTGATGCATATATGGAATGGATTGCACCGTTTCGCCATATTTTAGATATTCCATTCCGATTTACAGTAGGACTAATGGCATTATACGCAGCGTTTGGTGTAGGGGCTTCGCTCGCGAACTTTTATCAGCTCAATCAGTTAAGTGCAGGGTTATTATCTGTACTCGCCTTTTTACTAGCATCAGTTGAACCAATTCAAATTACGAAAGCTGTACCAGGTGTTATTGATGCAGGGAGATATATTTCAGTAGGAACATTAAGTGCAACGTCTTTATTCGGCGCAATTGTTACAGCATTAATTGCAGTAGAAATTTATCATTTTATGATTAAGCATAATATCTCGATTAAATTACCAGATAGTGTACCACCAGCAGTTTCAAATTCGTTTGCAGCATTAATTCCAACGTTAGCAGTTATTCTTTTATTCTGGGGCATTCGCTACGGTTTGAAATTCGATGTAAATACAACAATTACATATTTAATCGCACCACTAAAATCAGTATTAGTAGGAAATAATTTATTCGGTGGTTTATTAACAGTATTCTTAATCGTGTTTTTCTGGTCATTCGGTATACATGGACCAGCGATTTTAGGACCAATTATTCGTCCGATGTGGGATTCAGCAATTCTTGAAAATATGGAAGTGTTCACGGCTACAGGAAATGCACATCAGTTACCAAACTTATTTACAGAGCAATTCATTCAATGGTTCGTATGGATTGGCGGATCAGGCTCAACGTTAGCTTTAGTAATTATGTTTATGTTCTCTAAATCTAAGTTCCTAAAAGAGTTAGGTAGATTATCATTCGTACCAGGTTTATTCAATATTAACGAACCAATTATTTTCGGTGCACCAATTGTAATGAACCCAATCTTAATTATTCCGTTCGTTATTACACCGTTAGTGACAACGACAGTATCATATTTCGCAGTTGTTTCAGGTATGATTCCACTCATGATGGCGAAACTGCCATTTACGATGTTAGCACCAATTGCAGCGGTGATTAGTACGGACTGGACAATTATGGCTGGTGTACTTGTACTTGTTAACTTTGTTATCTCGTTCGTTATTTACTATCCATTCTTCAAAATGTATGAGAAACAACAATTAGCAGGAGAGGAGAAAACAGAATGCTCGGAGCAATTATCATCTTAATTACATTCGTGGTCGGACAGTGTATTGCCCATTATTCGAAATGGGTACAAAGTAAATCTTTATTAGTGTTACTACTAGTATCAGTTTTATTTATCGGTTGTTCAATGGGTGCATATGTAATGTTAGGATTGCAATCACCGTACGTAATTATTGTACCGACAATTTTATGTGCAACGTGTTTATCTGCAAAATATAGATTTACGAGCATGGCATTAATACAACGTATGAAGGAGATGCAAAAGCATGGAGCGTAAATTAGGAATTTCACTTTACCCAGAACATTCAACGAAAGAAAAAGATATGGCTTATATTTCCGCAGCGGCACGACACGGTTTTTCAAGAATATTTACTTGTTTGTTATCTGTGAATCGTCCGAAAGAAGAAATTGTAGCTGAATTTAAAGAGATTATCAATCACGCAAAAGATAACAATATGGAAGTTATTTTAGATGTAGCTCCGGCTGTGTTTGATCAGCTTGGTATTAGTTATAGCGATTTATCATTCTTCGCGGAGTTAGGCGCAGACGGTATTCGTTTAGATGTAGGCTTCGACGGGTTAACTGAAGCGAAAATGACGAATAATCCGTACGGTTTAAAAATTGAGTTAAATGTAAGTAACGATATTGCGTACTTAGAAAATATTCTTTCGCATCAAGCGAATAAATCAGCTTTAATTGGTTGCCATAATTTTTATCCGCAAAAATTCACTGGTCTTCCGTATGATTATTTCATTCGCTGTAGTGAACGCTTTAAAAAACACGGTATTCGTACGGCAGCCTTTATTACATCACATGCTGCAAACATCGGTCCATGGGATATTAACGACGGATTATGTACGTTAGAAGAGCATCGTAACTTGCCGATTGAAGTACAAGCGAAGCACTTATGGGCAACAGGGCTTATCGATGATGTGATTATCGGAAATGCTTATGCGAGTGAAGAAGAGTTAGAGAAACTAGGAAACTTCAATCGTTACATGTTACAGCTAAAGGTACATTTTGTAGACGAAGCGACTGAAGTAGAAAAGAAAGCGACGCTGCAAGAGTTACACGTAAGACGCGGCGACATAACAGAATATATGGTACGTTCTACAGAAGTGCGTAAAAAGTACAAAGACTATGACTTCCCAGTGCGCGAAAGTGTGCTACAGGAAAGAGGGCAAGTTGTAATTGGTAATAACTCATTCGGAAAGTATAAAGGTGAACTGCAAATCATCTTGAAAGAAATGCCGATAGATGAACGGAAAAATATCGTCGGTACAATTGCGGAAGAGGAGTTATTCTTACTAGATTATGTAGGAGCTTGGACGCAGTTTACTTGTGTGGAATAGGGAAGATAGGGGGCGTTCCAAATTTTGGATCGCCTTTTTAATATTAAAGTACTTTTAATATCAAAATTTGTCGGTAAATCGATATCTCTTGTCGAATCGTTGATATATTATAAGTTACGATAGATATATTCGAAAAATCGTTGATATAATTTCATTTACTATGTCATTTTTCAGTAGTTTAATAGAGTAAAAAAAGAGCCAGCCTCAAGGATGAGACTGACTCTTTTTTACTAACTAGTTTAATACTTTAACTGTAACTGTTTTACGTCCCCAGCTACTTGATGTACCTTTATCTGGCATTAAAACGTCGATTTTATTACCTTTAATAGCTCCACCAGTATCACCAGCGATTGCTACTCCGTAACCTTCAACCCATACTTTTGAACCTAATGGAATTACACTTGGATCAACTGCAATAAGTTTCATGTTTGGATTAGCTGTTAAGTTATGACCTAAAGCTGATTTTACTTGGTCGCCTGCTTTATAACCATTTTCAAGTGGATCTGCTGTGTAAGCTGTTGCTACAACTTGGAACTCACGAGAAGAAGATTGTGTGTTTTTCTCAGTTTCTTTTGCAACAGGTTGTTGTGTAGCTGGTTTTTGAACTTTATTAGCCGCTTCACGATCAGCTGCCTCTTGAGCCTTAGCTGCTTTACGAGCTTCAGCTGCTGCCTCTTGAGCTTTAGCTGCTTCACGAGCTTCAGCATCTGCCTGAGCTTTAGCTTCTGCTTGAGCCTTAGCTGCTTCTTGAGCTTTAGCCGCTGCTTGAGCTTCAGCTGCTTCCTGAGCTTTAGCTGCTTCACGAGCTTTAGCCGCTTCTTGAGCTTTAGTTTCTGCTTGAGCTTCAGCGTCTGCCTGAGCTTTAGCTTCTGCTTGAGCCTTAGCTGCTTCACGAGCTTTAGCTGCTTCCTGAGCTTTAACTTCTGCTTGAGCTTCTGCCGCTTCACGAGCTTTAGTTGCTTCTTGAGCTTTAGCTTTTGCTTGAGTTTCAGCTACTTCCTGAGCTTTAACTGCTTCACGAACTTTAGCTGTATCTTGAACATTAGTCGTTTTTTCAACTTTAACTACTGGTTGAACTTTAACTGGTGCTTTACCTGTTAAGTAAGGAACATGAACATAAGCTGTTTTTCCGTTATATTCAAATTGAATCCAATCATTCTGTACTTGGTGTGTTGTTTCAATTACATCATCTTTTTTCAACTTACCAAGAATCTCTGAGTCTGTGTTTGCTCCAGCACGTACGTTTAATACGTTTGCTGTTACGTAGTAAGTGTCTTTTGTATAGTCAGCGCTTATGAAAGCTTCTTTACCGCTATTCAATTGAACTTTTGACCAACCATTTTCTGTATGTAAAACATTTACTTTATATCCATCTAATAATTTTCCTACAACTTTTGATTCAGTAGTTGGGTTTTCTCGTACGTTTAGTACGTCAGTCGTTACGATTGTTTCTGCTTTAGCAGATGTTGTGAAAATCCCAAGACCAAAAACCGCTGCTGTTGCTATACCCATAAATTTTTTCATAATAGCCTCCATTGCATTTGTTTTCGTTGACCTCATTATAGCAACCATTATTTTCTTATTTGCGAAAAACATAAAATTACAAAGCTTTCGTAACGGGGCATTAATATTCTGTAACAATTCCATAAATATCCTGATAGCGCTTCCTTGTTGTTTTTTGGCGTATCAGGGCATATGAAACACAAAATGAGTAGTATTTCAATTACTGTAACGTTAATAATATTACAGTAATATTTCTAGGTGATATCTATAGCGTTACGAAAGTAGCATATTTTACTGTTTGAATGGAAAATTAGTTATAAAACGATAATCTTTTTAGGCGTGAAAATATATAAATGAGGTGAAATTTAATAAAATATCGGTATAATTGTTACAAAATCAGTCGAAGTATGGAAAAAATTACGCCTTGATTTTCGTCTGTTACATAGTATTTTTGCAATAATAGAATTAGATAATAGCCTTAGTACCTATAAATAATGAAGAGTATTAGAATGATAGTTGTAACGTGAAACATATATAATAGAAGAAACTCAATTCAGTAGATAAATAAAAAACGTAAGAGTGTAAACTCCTACGTTTTTGTTTATTCATATCGTAAACATTCAATTGGATCCAGTTTGGCAGCTTTGTTAGCTGGTAGTAAACCGAATATAATACCGATTAACATGGAGATACCTACTGCAAGAAGTCCAAGTTCTTTTGAGACAACGAGTGGCCATCCAGCAAAGATTGAGACGATCCAAGCGAAGAAAATACCGAGCATGAATCCGATGAAACCACCAAGTCCTGTTAAAATACAAGATTCGATTAAGAATTGTGTTAATACTTTACCACGTGTTGCACCAAGTGCTTTACGAATACCAATCTCACGTGTACGTTCTGTTACAGATACGAGCATGATGTTCATTACACCGATACCACCAACAAGTAAGGAGATAGCAGCAATACCACCAAATACCATTTTCATCATACCGATTGATTCGTCTAGTTGTTTCGTAAATTCACCTAAGTCTTGTGCTTCGAATTTGTGCTCAAATTTAGGAGCTTTCATTTCGTTTAAGACAGAAACGGCTTGTTTTTCTACACTTTTACGTTCTGTCGGAGAGGTCATTGTTAATCTTACAGAGTCATACTCATTTACTCCTGAAATGACAGGCGCATTTTCAAGTGATGTATAACCTTCAGGCATAGGCATTCCAAAGTCGTTTTTCGTTTCGTATACACCAACTATTTTATACGGCTTTCCTTTTATATCTGTGTATTGATTTGATTCCCAACCACTACTAAATAATTTGTTGAAAGCTTCTTCATTTAATATAACAGCAGGGATTGCTTGGTTTAATTCACTGTCATTTAATTCACGACCGTGAACTAATTTTATTTTCGAATCTGTCATAAAGGCGCCTGTTCCACCTTTTAAATCAAGATTTACATCTTTTGAACCAGCAGATGCTTTTACTTTCATACTTACGTCTGGATACACATCTTTAACGCCTGGTACAGTTTGCAGACGGTTTAGCATATCAGGTGTGATTTTGGCACTATCTGTTCCGTAATCAGGATTGTTGTAGTAAATCGTTACTTCG
Organism: Bacillus sp. JKS001846; assembly: GCF_900176455.1. NCBI lineage: Bacteria > Bacillati > Bacillota > Bacilli > Caryophanales > Bacillaceae > Bacillus > Bacillus sp. JKS001846. Next base: position 4,894,470 of record NZ_FWYG01000001.1, on the reverse strand, counting down.
TTATCTTTTCCTTGGCCTAATTCTTTTTTAAACTTTGCGTTTGTACCATCACCCATTGAAATGATAGTAATAATGGCACTAATACCGATAATAATACCTAACATCGTTAAAATAGAACGCATTTTATGAGCAAAGATAGAGGAAAGGGCCATGCGTATATTTTCACTCGTATTCAAAATTAACCTCTCCAATCTTGGACGATATTTCCGTCACGAATTACAATTTGACGTGCTGCAGCTTCCCCGATTTCACGGTCATGGGTAATCATAATGATTGTTGAGCCTTGTTTATTTAATTCGTAAAAGAGGTCCATAATTTGTGTGCTTGTTTTCGTATCAAGTGCTCCCGTCGGTTCATCGGCTAAAATGAATTTTGGGTTATTTACGATTGCACGTGCAACAGCGACACGCTGCTTTTGTCCACCTGATAATTCGTTCGGTAAGTGAGTAGCGCGATCAGCTAAACCGACTTTTGTTAAAGCAGCTAATGAGCGCTCGCGTCTTTCTTTTTTATCGACTCCAGCGTAAATAAGAGGTAGTTCTACATTTTGAAGCGCTGTAAGTCTCGGTAATAACATGAAGTTTTGGAATACGAATCCGATCTCTTTATTACGTACGTGTGCAAGTTCTGTTTCAGTCATGTTTGAAATATTTTGACCGGCTAGTTCGTACGTACCTGTCGTCGGTTTATCTAAGCAACCGATAATGTTCATTAATGTTGATTTACCAGAACCAGAAGGTCCCATAATAGAAGTGAATTCTCCTTGGTTCAGTGTTACGTCAATTCCGTGTAATATTTGAACGGATTCTGCACCATTTTGGAAGGATTTCGTGATGCCTTTTAAGTTAATCACTGGGCGACAACCTCCATACCATCTTTTAAGTCTTTTTCAGGTTTAGAGATAATTTCCTCTCCTTTTTTCACTCCAGAAACTTTTGCTTCGCTATCAGTCTCGAATTCAACAGTAACTGCTTGTTCTTTCGCCTTACCGTCTTTTACAACGAAGACAACATTTTTGTCACCTTTTTTCACGATACTGCTTTTCGGAACAATTGTACCAGTTGCTTCGCCAGATTTACTTGTTACGTAAACGTGGAAGCCGTTTTGTAATTCGTCACTATTATCTAATGTGACAGTGAATTGATAGTTAGAAACAGTTTTATTTTCATCCATGCTCTTTAATGGTGTAGAACCGATTTCTGTTACTTTTCCTGTCCAAGTCTTACCAGCGACAGTTTTTGATGAAACAGTTACTTCTTGCCCAACTTTCATACTAGCAAGCTCATATTCAGAAAGTTGACCTTTTACCTTAAATTGACCAGCGTGACGAAGAGTAACCCCGCTCATACCTGTTTTTTCGTCAGCAGTTTTCACAATATCATCAATTACGCCATCAGCAGGACTTGTTACAGAAAGAGTGTTTACTTTCTCTTTTGCTGCTTTAATCATTTCATCAGCTTTTTCAACTTCAAACTTTTTCATTTCAAGTTGTGATTCTAATTGCCCAACTTCAGCTTCTGATGCTTTTAATGCTTCAGCAGGAAGGTCTGCATTTTTATCTTTTTGTAATTTTTGTTTCGCCGCATCAATTTGTTTTTGGAACAACGTTACTTCTTTTTGTGCGATTTTCTTTTGCATTTCTGCTTCTGTTACACCTTGTTTAGCAGTCGGGTCATTGTATTTAAATAGAAGCTGACCTTTTTTCACTTCATCGCCTTTTTTTACAGCTAATTCATATGTTCCTTTTGTTGGATCGAATGAAATAGTTTCAATTCCATTTGGAATAACTTCGCCACCAAATTTTTGCGCGTTTTGGATTTGTTTTTCAGTTACTTTATATCCGCTATATGCCATTGCTACTTCTGAACCGCCCCCAGCAAATGCAAAGTATGATCCAGCTGCAATTCCGATTGCTACTACACTAGTAATTAACACCTTATTTTTCTTTTTCATCTATTTATCACCTTTTCGTTCGTTTTAGTATCTACATTAAGTATAGAAGAGGTGAAGAATCTGACAAATCGTTTTAGCTTACAATAACCTTACAGTTTTGTAAGGTATGAATATGTAAATGTAAGGTAGAGGTTGTCCTATTGTAAGCAAATGAATTGACTCGTTGTTTCTTTCTTACAATAATATTGTATGAAGGAGAGGAGGAAGGAAGATGGAAGCTTATTTTAGTGCGCATCCATTAAAACCGTTTATTCCATACTCAAGGCAACATGCCATTATATTATTTATTATGTTGGTGGGGATATTTTTTCTGTATCAATACCAAGATTTATTACGTCAAAATGAGTGGAATATAACGGTTCGATATGCGATTGCATTTTTATTTATAGGTAGTGAAATTGGGCTTCATATGTGGGAGTGGAAAGCGGGGATTTTTGAGCTAGCTACTTCATTACCGTTTGAGTTATGTACAATTAGTTTGTTGTTAGCGTCGATTATGATTGTAACGAAAAGTTACCGTATATATGAGATTGTATTTTTTACGGGAATTATTGGTGCATCACAAGCCATTTTAACACCAAATTTGCAATATGCTTTTCCGCATTTTCGTTTCATTGAATATTTTATCGCGCATGTATTGCTTATTTGGGCACCACTCTTTATGACTTGGGTGGAAGGCTATAGACCGACCTTGCAATCTATTAAGCGTACGATGATATTTTTAAACATATTGATTCCGCTTGTTTCGTTTGTGAATTACAAAACAGGTGGTAATTATATGTTTTTAGCTCATAAGCCAGAAACAGCTTCATTACTCGATATGTTAGGACCGCATCCTTACTATATTATTTCATTAGAACTCGCAGCGCTTATTGGGTGTTTTATTTTATATATGCCGTTTGCGAAAAGAGAAAGGCATGCGCATAAAGAATCACTAGGATCATAGCTTAGTGATTTTTTGCCTTTAAAATATTTACAATTCAGAAAATTAAGAATAAAATTAGGGGGTAAATTATAGAGAGAGAAGGGTGAAAATGGTCAAAAAGGTATTTTTGAATGGGATGGAAGTGACGATTCAATTTCTTATTTCGATTTTGGGGATTATTATTTTAGGGGCTCTGCCGAAATTGTTTTATGGATTTAAGCTGGATGTATCAAAGTACATACAGAGTTTAAAAGAAGTGTTTGTGAACTTAATGGATATTTCCAATTTGCAATATGTGAGAGGTAAATTTTTATTTCCGCAGCTGTTCGTCCATTATAAAGAAACGATTATTATTTTTTTAGCTGCTTTTTTTATTTCATTATTTGTAGCATTTTGTATTGTTTATGTAATTATGAGTAGTTCACCGCGTATACAACATCGAATTAAATCATTTCTTATCTTCCTAGAATCCATTCCAGATATCCTTCTTATTTTAGTATCACAAATTTTAGTTGTATGGTTTTTTAAACAAACAGGTTTTTTACCTTTTCAAATTGCTTCAATTGGAGGCGAGTCGATTAGGGGGTTGCCAATATTGTGTTTGAGCATCCCGACTACGATTATGTTTGTAAAAATGGTCGTGCTTCGTTTTGAAAATGAACTAGAAAAAGATTATGTACTATTTGCTAAGGCGAAAGGGCTGGGGCGCTTTCATATTTTAAATCGTCATATTTTACGAAATGTGTTGCTTAGTACATTATTCTTTGCGAAAACGAATATCTTTTTTATGTTATCTAATTTATATATTATAGAATGGATTTTTAATACGGGTGGTATTTTTATGTTTTTGAAATCGTATTTCGGTATTAGAGTTGAGGTTTTCATCGTTAGTGTGCTTCTTATATATATTCCGATTTTTATTTTATTTAAATTGTTTCATTATCTCATTCCGGCTACGATGAAGGAGAGATTATAATATGTGGACGTATATAAAACGTGATAAAAGATTTTGGATAAGCATTGGGTTTCTTCTCCTATTAGTTCTTTTGAGCATCGGAAATACGTTATGGAATGATGGACATATTAGACAAGTTACATTGCAATATGATGCGGATGAAAATCCACAAGTGCCACCGTTTCCACCTTCATTCCAATTTTTACTCGGGACAGACCGGAAAGGGTATGACCTGTTACATTTAGTCATTGAGGGCGCGAAGTGGACGATTGGTATATCTATTTTAATTGCGGCACTTAGAATGGTAATAGGTGTGTTTTTCGGTGTCGTACTCGGAACGTATATAAAAAGAGGATTTTCAAAAATTGAGGCTTTCTTTGATAGTTTTACAGTTATTCCAACAGTTATGATTGCGTATTTTTTTCTTCAATCTGCAAATGCATTTGGAAGCGGAGAGGAGACAACAACCTTTTTTGAAAGGGCTTCGTTTCAAGTGGTATTACTTGTACTGCTTGTAATGCCAGTTATTGCACTGTATGTTGCGAAGGAAGTTCGTAAATTGCGAACGGAAGAATTTGTTGATGCCGCGCGCATATTAGGCGGATCGAGAAGACGTATTGTTATAAAACATCTTTTTCCGCATCTCTATATGACTTTTATACTCGTATTTCTTCAACAGTTTACGCAGAGTCTTACTATTTTACTGCACTTAGGATTACTTGAAGTGTTCTTTGGTGGGACTGTTACGTTTGGTGGACCTATAAAAGAGGTGGAATCTTATACGCATGAATGGTCAGGTTTAATTGGAGTATACTTTAGATCATTAACAGTGCATCCATGGATTCCTCTCGTCCCAATTACATTTTTCGGGCTAACTATTTTTTCAGGAAATATGATTGTGAAAAGTATAGAAGAGGCAATGTTGAAAGTAAGGTTAGGAGGGGAGAGAAAGAGGAAAGATGTAGAAGAGGAACAATCTGCTTTGCAGTCAAAAGAAGAGTTATTTACTTTTAAACATACGATGTGAAGAGAAAGAAGAAGCAAGCATGGATTTCATGCTTGCTTCTTTTTTTTATTTTGTAGAAACTTCACCTGCAGCTTCTGTTTGCGGAATAAAGTATCCAATTATACCACCGATTATTGCGGGAATGATCCAGCCAATTCCTAAGTTATAAAAAGGAATGGTGTGTACGATATTAGCGATAAAATCTGGTATCATTTCCACATTATCAAGTGCATGAATACAGCTAATAATAAACGCTGCGATCATCGCTCCAATGTAGACAGAAGGTTTACGTTTCGTATATTTATCGATAAATGATACGAAAACTAAAATGATCGTAATTGGGTACAAAATAATTAATACAGGTAAAGTAATTTTAATTAATAAGCTTAATCCTAAGTTTGAAATAACGAAACTAAAGATACAAACGTATAGTACAAGCTTTTTGTATGAAACATTTGTTAGCACTGTTGTGAAGTAATTTGCAAATGCACTTACAACACCAATTGCCGTTGTTAAACAAGCGAAGATAATGGCGATACTTAATAAAATATTACCGCTTGTCCCAAAAAATTGATACATAACAGTAGCTAATAGCTGCCCACCGTTTTCGAATTGTCCTAAGTTTCCGTTTGAAGCTCCAATATAACCGAGTAAGAAGTAAACAATTGTTAAGAATAGAGCAGCGATACTTCCGCAAATGATTGTATATTTTGCGATAGATTTCTTCTCTTGTATACCATTTTGACGAATTGCATTTACAACAATTGTTGATAGTACGAGAGCCCCAATTGCATCTAACGTTAAAAATCCTTCAAGAAATCCTTTGAAAAACGGGATGTCTTTATAGTCACCGATAGGTTCTGCAAACGTCCCTGGTGAAAGAATCGCTTTTGTTGCCATAATTGCAATAATTACAAGTAAAATTGGCGTTAATATTTTACCGATATGATCTACTAGCTTGGATGGATTTAATGATAAGAAGTAAACGAATGTAAAGAAAATCGCACTAAACACTAACATAGAATACCATTGATCTGGGAAAAGTGGTGCAATCCCGATTTCATAAGATACAGATCCAGTTCGTGGAATAACAAATAGTGGGCCGATTGAAAGATAAATAATGATAGCGAATACTGCTGCGAATTTTGGATGAACACGGCTCGCTAAAGTGTTAAAACTACCACCAGCAAGGGCAACAGCAACGATAGCAAGTAAAGATAAACCGACGTCTGTAATAATAAAACCTGTAATGGAAACCCACATATTTTCTCCGGAAGAAAGACCGAGAAGGGGCGGGAAAATCATATTACCAGCACCGAAGAAAACTGCGAATAGTAATAAACTAATCGAAAGTATTTGCGCTGGTTTTAAAGTTGTATGCATATAAAGAAAATCCTCCTAATGAGTGTTTTTGTCGAAAATTCAAACAATTTGTCGAGTAACTGTTATTATTTTAAAGGTCTGATGACTAGAAAGCAATAGGGAATTTTGAAAATATTAAAAAATAATGCATTAAATCGAATAAATATACTATTTATATGTTTAATAGGAAGGATTTAACTTTTAACGTAAAAAAACACATATCGCTAGGATACGTGTATTAAAAATATATTTTTCTATCGCGTTCTTCTTTTAAAATTTCAACCGCTTCTCGGAAACGTTGTGAATGAACGATTTCACGTTCACGTAAGAAGCGTAGACTATCATTTATATCTGGATCATCGGATAAGTTAATGAGCCATTGATATGTTGCTCGTGCTTTTTCTTCAGCTGCAATATCCTCGTATAGATCGGCAATTGGATCACCTTTAGCCTGTATATAGGTTGCAGTAAATGGAACACCAGCAGCGTTATGGTAATGAAGAGCACTGTCATGATCAGCGTAATGAGGGTCAAGACCAGCAGCTTTCATTTGTTCAGGGGTCGCATCTTTCGTCAGCTTATAAACCATCGTAGCAATCATTTCAAGGTGAGCAAATTCTTCTGTACCAATATCAGTAAGTAGGCCAATGACTTTATCAGGAATTGTATAACGTTGATTTAAGTAACGTAGTGCAGCAGCTAATTCTCCATCTGCACCACCGTATTGCTCGATTAATAATTTTGCAAGTGCGGGATTGCAAGTTCCCACTTTAACTGGGTATTGTAATTTCTTTTCATAAATCCACATAGTTTCTCTCCTTTATATTTGCCATGGCCAAGGACCTTTGCTCCATTCCCAAGGGGCATTAGAATAGCTGTTTCCAAACTGTTGGAGTGGTCCGTATTTTTCTTCCATCTTTTGTTTTAATACTCTCCGTTTATAGGAAAAGTCATTAAATTGATTAATCGCAGCGGTGTCATCTGGATGTGTATCTAAATAAAGAGTGAGTTCAACTAGTACAAAGTCCAGTTCTTGAAGCTCCAGTAAAAGTTTATAGTATTCTTCTGGTAGCGATTGATTCACGACAGTAGTCACCGCCCTTTTTTATAAGGATTTTCATAATAGTCATAAAAAACAGGCCATAAAGTCCCTTTTTGTAGTGCTTCTTTTGGTGTGAATTGTGGTAAGTTTGGCGGTTGAAAGCCTAAAAATAAATTAGGAGGAGTAGAATAATATTTTTTTCCAATAGGAGGACAGGGATCGAGAGGACTATGATAGGGCACGAATGATCTCATATATTTATTCACGAATAAACCTCCTTAAGTGTTCATTACTATGTATTGTATTCAGACATAATAGGCATTTATGACACATATAAAAAAGTAATAGGTACGGGGGGAATGAATGTGGAGAATGTGAAACAATTCATTGTATTGGAAGTGAAAAACTTAAAGGAAACTTTGTATTTTTACGAAGGGATTTTAGGAATTAAACCTAGTTTAGAAAGACCTCAATTAGATGTAACAGGGGTTTGGTATGATGCTGACTCAACGAGAATTAGTTTTATTATGAAGCGCAGTTTGGGCGGGCGTGAGAAGAGTGTTACGGACTCAGTTGATGTTCTAACGTTTTCAATTTCTAACATAGAGAATGTAAAGAAGAGGTTAGTATTTTATAAAATCGCATACACAGAAAACAAAAGTGAGAAGAGTATTGTGGTACAAGACCCGGATGGATATAAACTTCAAGTGATAGAGAAGGATGAATAGACGGAGGGGATTTAGTGGAGAGAAATTATGAAGAAAGTGCGTTGTTTGAGCATCAATTTTGGTTAAAAGTACTTACTGATCATGCACAATTTTTACTGGATGCATTAGCTCCGAAGGAAAAAGAGGATATAAAAAAAGCTACTTACTTTGTTGAAACATTTACGAATTTGTTAAATAAAGTTCGGAATGTGAATCTGATGGCATTTTCAAAAGAGGCAGAACAAGCCGCTAAGGAGATTCGGGCGTTTAAATTAAATATTATACAGAAGCAGTTGGAAGGGAAAATTACGATTCATTTTACGCCAACTTTTATTAATCATATGGTAAACGAAGTGGAAGAGTATATAGCAGTTTTAGAGTTTTTGAAGAAAGGGGAAGTTCCGCCTGTTTTTCATGAATTACATTATCATCTCGTTTGGTTAACGGATGCGGCTGGTCACGCAGGCTCTATTTCTGGTGGATTAGATCTTGTTGAAAAAAGATTAAAAGAGAAAAGCGAAGAATTTACGAAGCATTTTGAACAATTTTACTTAAAGGCAGTTGAAATGACAGGGTATTTACGAACGGAGCTTCATCATTTTCCAGCATTAAAGAAGTTTACGAAAGATGTTTCACTTGAATTGAAATTATTTTCGCATTTTTTACATGAAGTGGAAGAGCTCGAGTTATCGAATGAAGTATTAAGTGTATTATCGGCTAGAATGGCAGATCATATGGCAAGAGAGGAATGTTACTACTTATTAAAACTAGCTCAATCGTCTGGACTTGAAATGCCGAAATGTAATCCGCTTTAAAGAAAAAGAGGTCAATTTTATTTGGCCTCTTTTTCTGTTTTATTGTCTCTTTTTATTTTTGCTTGTTCAATGCTTGCCTGTAATGTCTCCATAATATTAATGATGTTCGGAGTTGGAGAGATTGTTTCAGTTTTTTCCTGTTGTTCAATTTTATTCTCGATTAATTCGGTAAGGGCTTCTTTATATTCATCTGTATACATTTCTTGTTCAAAAGGATTTGTAAGGTGGTGGATTAAATTAATTGCTGCGGTGAGTTCTTGTTTTTGTATAGGATAATTTTCGTTACTTGGTAAGTTAGGTGTATTTGTTATAGCGCGAATTTCATTAGGGTAGTGGATGGTTTGTAACATTAGTCCATCTTCAAAGTTACGGATAATAGCTAAATGTTGTTTTTTTCTAATAGAAATATGAATAAGCCCAAGTTTATTTGTACGTTCAAGAGCTTCTTTTAATAATAAATACGATTTTTCATGTCCTGGGGTAGGTCCTATAAAATAAGAGCGATCATAAAGAACAGAATCAATTTCGTTATTTTGGACAAAAGATATAATACGAATGGATCGTGGTTCATGAGCTTGTTGTAATTCAGCTAATTCTTTTTCATCCATAATAATATATTTATGAGGTGCGTATTCATAGGCTTTTACAATATCGTTATCATCAATTTCTTCATCCGTACAATCGGGAGCGAACTTTTTATATTTAATAGGTGTTAAGCATTCTTTATGGAGACTTAAAAATTTTATGTCGTTTTCTTCTACGGCACTGTATAGTTTAATTCCTATATTTAATAGTCCAAGTGAAAGTGCGCCTTTCCAGACGGTATGCAAATGAAACATCTCCCTTCGTTCAAAAATGGTTATGTATATTATGAGATAGTAAGAAATTTCCTATACGTTTTTTGTTTTTACGGAAGGGATTGGAATATAAAATATATTGACAAGCCCTCTGAAATATTTTAATGTGAGTGTATAAAATTGTGTATAAAGGGGAGTAACTTATTACAATAAAGTCGTCATTACAGGGAGAAACCCTCGGCTTTATTGGCAACGTTTCGTTGTTAGTGAGACCTTTACCAGCAATGGTAAAGGCCCCTTTCTGTCTTTTTGAGGACCCTTACCATATTTGGTAGGGTCCTTTTCGTATACAAAGAGAGGAGATATAAAAATGAAAAAACTTATTAGTAGATTAAGAGTTGTATTTCATGTTCGCCGATTTGTTCCATTCCTATTTGACTTTTTTACTTCAAAAGAGGTTTCAATAAAGAAGAAAATTTTATCTGTTGCTTTTTTAGTTGGATATGTAGCGATGCCGCTCGATTTAATTCCAGACTTCCTACCGTTTATCGGTATTTTAGATGATATTGGAGTTGTGTTATTTATTTTGAACCGAATTGTAAAAATGGCGCCAGTTCAATTACAAGAAAAGCATAACGTAAACGTAGGATAGGAGTTAAAAATATGGAGCAAATTATTTTAGATATAATCGAGTTTTTAAAGCAGTTTTCTTATTTTGGAGTTGTGTTAGCATTAACGTTTGAATTTATTCCGGCAGAAGTAGTGTTGCCTATGGTTGGGTATTGGGTATACGAGGGAGATATGAATTTTTGGTTGGCTGTATTAGCAGGGACACTTGGTGGAACGACAGGACCTTTAACGTTATATGCACTCGGTTATTACGGTGGTCGTCCGCTATTAATAAAATACGGAAAATACTTCTTTATTAAAGAAGAACAAATTCAAAAAGCAGATGATTTCTTTGAGAAATATGGACCAGTTGTAGCATTTGTTGGACGCTTTGTACCTGGAGTGCGAACGCTTATTTCTGTTCCATGTGGTATGGCAAAAATGAACATATGGAAATTTAGTATTTATACATTTGTAGCAATGTTCCCGTTAACGACTTTGTATGTTTATTTTGGAATGAAATTAGGTCCACATTGGGAAAAAGCAGCGGATGTTGTTGGACAATATATGCTACCGATATTAGGAGGCGTTATTCTTATTGTTGCTAGTATCTTTGTCTATAAATATATGAAAAAAAGAAACAAAACGGAATCTATCTAGTCATTTGAATATTTTTTGAAAATAGATGAATAGTACAGGCAAAAGACTCTGGGGGACATACACATATAGGGAATATAAAAGAGAGAGGGGAAACAACTATGTCTTGTGAGTGCTCAGGGTCAGCATTAACTTGTTGTCCAGATAAAAATTATGTGCAAGATAAAGTGTGTAGTCCGTGGTCAGGAACTGTAGTGGCGACTGCTATTACGAATGTACTGTACAACAATAATATTAATCAAAATATGATTGGAACAGGGTTTGTTCGATATGACGTCGGACCGGCTCCGATCACACTGACAGTTTTAGATGCAGCAGGCGCTACAATTGATACACAAACATTAAACCCAGGAACAAGTATAGCTTTTACGTACCGTCGTTTCGTAACAATTGAAGTAACTTTACCTGCTGCAACAGCTGGAACATATCAAGGGGAGTTTTGTATAACTACACGTTATCCACTTTCATAATAGAAAAGGAGAGGGCTAAGATGTACAATTCTAACTTATCATGCTGTTCCAGTAAAACACTTGTTCAAGATCAGGTATGTATAGATTGGGCTGCTACTGGTGCGGTAACTGAAACAGTGTATACGAATAATATTACGCAAGATTTATATGCATCAGGTTATGTGAAATATGATGTAGGTACAGCTCCAATTACGGTGAATTTTTTAGTAGGAGCGACAGTGGTGAATACAATTACTGTACAACCACAAAGCAGTGGATCATTTACAGTAAGATACTTTACTACAATTCAAATTGTAACAACAGGAACGGGAGTAAGCCAAGGACAATTATGTCTGACAGTACGTTATCCAATTTCATAAGCAAAAGCATACCAAGTGGTATGCTTTTTTATATAGTTTGTAAGTTAAGGTGGTGAAGAAATTTATAAGCAAAATGAGAATTGACAACAATATTTTCCTTCCATATATCGGGTTGGGTTATTTGGAATATCAATGATAGCCACAGATTGTAAGGATTGACCTGTATATGACATTGTGTTGCCAGGATAGACTGTAAAAGTATTTGTCACCTTTCCGATAATTTGAACGGTAATTCCTGCAGTACTACTAGTACTATTATACACAGAAATGGTACCAGATATTTTAACTACACCATCTCCTTCCCATAAGATTAATGTAGGATTTTCAGAAGGTGGTGGAATTTCTTTTGTTATAAGAAAATTACCGGCAAATTCATTTGTAATTAATTCACAGCCTGGTGGTTCTGGTGGATTAGGTGGATCATAGGGAGGGCAGATGATAGATAAAGGGGCATAACAGCCGATATTTTTTTTACAAGCCATTAGTAGCTCCTCCCTTCATACTTTCTTTTTATTACTATTAAATGTTGGAAAACGATAGTTGTGTTAATAAAGGGGCGAAAAATTTCAGGAAAGTTTGTTTAATAGGCTTCCAAATCATAATAATGAATAAGAGTCTGTTAGACACAAGGTACTTGTATAAGATAATACAAGTAATGTTGGATGTTACAGAAAAATGACTGTATATTTACAAAAGTTAAATAAATTTCATTTTCACTTTAAACGAAGTTAATATGTGTTCGATACAATAACCATTGTAATTAATTCATTATATGAGGAGGATTTACGTGGACAGAACTGATTTACGAAAAGTAAAAGGCCTTATTGGATTATTGATGGTTTTTGTATTAGCATTCGTATCATTTCCATGGAGCACATCAGTTAAAGCAGAAGAGAAAAAGCAAGAAAAGGCATCAAGTGAGAAGAAGATAGTTTTTCCAGTTGTAAGTGATGTACATATTAAAAATAGTGGAACGGATGATACGTTTCGCTGGAAAAGAGCGATTGAACAGTTTAATGCATTAGCACCGAAGCAAGATGCGTTCGTAATTGTGGGAGACTTTACTGATTCAGGATCGGTACAACAGTATGATCGTTTCATGCAAGTGTATAATGAAAATGCAAATAAAGATGCAGTGCGAATGAATTCTCTCGGTAACCATGATTATTGGAACGGTTTATCCGTAGAGGGTGCACAGAAGCGTTTCTTAGAAAAAACAGGTATGGAATCAATTTATTATCATAAAGTGGTAAAAGGTTATCACTTCCTTGTTATGTCTCCAGAGAATGGAACAACACATGGTTATTATTCGGACAAGCAAATTAATTGGTTAAAAGAAGAAATGGCAAAAGCACAAAAAGATGATCCAGAAAAACCGATTTTTGTATTTTTACATCAACATATTAAAGATACAGTGTACGGTAGTCAGGAATGGGGAACACAAGATAGCGCAAAAATTAATGCAGTGTTAAAAGAATATCCACAAGTTATTACGTTTTCAGGTCATTCACATTATCCGTTAGATGATCCGAGATCGATACATCAAAAAGACTTTACATCAGTTGGTACATCTTCAGTAAGTTATATGGAAGTTGAAGGTGGTAAAGTACAAGGGAATATCCCGCCAGGAGCTAGTACGTTAAGCCAAGGTTTATTAGTAGAAGTAGATGAAGAAGAAGTGACGATTAATCGCCGTGATTTCCATACGAATTCTTGGACAGGCGAGCCTTGGAAAATTAAATTACCAGCAAAGAAAGAAACATTTACACATGTAGAAGATCGTGATAAAGAAAAGCCTTACTTTGCTAAAGATGCAAAGCTTGCTGTATCAAATGTAACAGAAAATGCGGCAACAGTAACATTCCCGCAAGCATTGGACAACCTTCTTGTTCACTCTTACCGTGTGCAGGCTAGAGATAAGCAAACGGGTGAAATAAAAAATAAATTGTTAGCATTCTCAGAGTTTTATCGTGATCCAGTGCCGAAAGATCTTACGTTTACGCTTGCAGGGTTAGATGGCGGGAAAGCATATACACTTGAAGTAGTTGCGATTGATTCATTTGGCAATGAAACCGCACAGCCGTTAACTGCGGAAATTACTACGAAAAAAGATAATATTGACCCGAATGTGAAAGTACCAAAAGCTGATGTTTTTGATGTAAACTTTGCAGATGGTACATTTAAAGACAATTCACCATTTGGTACAAAAGGTGATGTGAAGGGCAATGTGACTATTGAATATGATAAAGCATTGAAGAAGAATGTTATGAAGTTAAACGGAAAAGCAAATACATTTGGATATCTTCCATTTTCAGCAGCACAAAAAGAAAAAGTAGCAAATACGTTTACGTTAGAAACTGTATTTTCAATGAATGAAATTCGCGGACAAGGCATCTTGCAAAATACAGAGAGCGGCGGAATTGGATTTGAGTCTACAGGAAGTGGATATGTTGAATTATGGGCTCACATTGGAGGTAGCTATAAACGTGTTGGAGTTCAATTAGAAGCGAACAAAACGTATCATTTAACAGGAACGTATAACGGAAGCGAAGTGGCAATTTACGTAGATGGTAAAAAAGTAAATAGTCAGCCAGCTACTGGGAAAGTGTATCATCCGAACGTACCATTTGCATTTGGAGCGGATCCTGATAGTAACGGAAATGGTGGTATTCCGTTAAATGGACAAATCGCGCTTGCGAAATTATATAGTAAAGCGTTAAGTTCTTCAGAAGTATTAGCAGCGTACAATGAGTTTTTTAACCGTACGAAGTTAGAGCAAGTAACTGCGTTATTTGAAGAGCTTGGAAAAGTAAAAGAAGTGTTAGCGGGTACGTATGAATTTGGTAATAAGCCAGGTCAATATTCAAAGGAAGCATTTCAAGAACTAGAGAAAAGCTATAACATTGCAAAGCAAGCATTTGAAAATGTAGGAAGTACTGGGGAACAAATTATTCAAACATATAACGAATTAAAATCAGCTAATGTAACATTTGTACAATCAAAAGTGGCAGAAGAACAACCAAAAACAACGAAAGAAAAATTACAAATCAATATTGAATCTGCAAAAGCAGTAGTGAAGAAAGCGCAAGCTGTAAATGTAACAGATGGTTCAGTGAAATCATTGCAACAAAAAATTACAGTTGCAGAAGCTGTATTACAAGATGTGCAAGTAAAAGATGCACAGGTAGAAACGATGAATCGTACATTAGAGTATGCGATTTCACTTGTTGAAAAAAGTATGAACAAATAAGAGAGAAGAAAAGAAGCTTATCATGATAGGCTTCTTTTTTGTTATACTAAAAGTAGCATAGAAAGAGGGAGCGAATAAGTTGGAACAGAAAAAGCTAAAAAGAATTCTTGAATATGTATGGATCGCGGTTGTGCTCCTTGTAGGATATTATTTATTAAAAGATAAAAGTATTTGGGTTTTATTCTTAATGACGTTTTTATTAGCAGGATTAGGAACGTTATTTATTAACTTCTTCTTTGATAGTTTGAATGCCTGGAAGAAGAAAAAGAAGGGGACGAAGTAAAGGAGGGAATATATGCAAAAGTGGAAGCTCATATATCAGGTGATTATTTTCTTAGTGCTTGTGGGTATTGGAATGATCAAATACTCGACACCAATAGGAAATTGGGCATGGTTTACAGCTTGCATCGGCATATTTTTCATTTTACAATCGTTAACGAAAAAATATGATAGTATAGAAAGATAGCTCGCCATTTTATCGGCGAGCTATTTTGTTATGCTTTTTTCTGTTCATCATTTGTTTTTTCAATAGCTAAATGACTATGCTTTCTAGAGTAGAAGAAATAGAAGCATAAGCCGACTATAAGCCAAACTGCAAAGCTAATCCATGTTGTTTTAGACAAATTAATCATTAAATATAAGCAGCAAAGAATCGCGACAACTGGTAGTACAGGTACGAAAGGTGTGCGGAATCCGCGTTTTAAGTCAGGATGTGTTTTTCGTAAAATAAGTACTGCGCAGCAAACGAATGTAAAGGCTGTTAACGTGCCGATGTTTACTAAATTCGCTAGCAAATGTAAGTCTAAAAGGCCTGCTAATAAAGCAGCAACAACGCCAGTAATCCACGTATTTAATAAAGGGATTTTTACTCTTTTATTTACACGTGCTAACGCTTTTGGAAGTAGACCATCACGGCTCATTGCATATGAAACGCGAACTTGTCCATACATAACGACTAAGAGGACGGTTGTCATTCCAGTCATCGCTCCAACAGCGAGTAGTCCTGCAATTGTATCCTCACCAACGAAATGCAATGCAAATGCAACTGGATCAGAAACGTCTAATTGCGTATAAGGAACCATACCTGTTAAAACGAAAGATACAATCATATATAAAACAGTACAAATAAGAAGAGAACCGATAATACCAATTGGTAAATCACGCTGCGGTTTTTTCGTTTCTTCTGCAGCGGTTGCGATTGCATCAAAACCTAAAAAGGCGAAAAACACAGTGGCAGCGCCAGTAATAATACCGTCGTATCCGAATGGAATGAACGGTGTCCAGTTTTCAGGTTTTACATATTTTGCGCCTGCTACGATAAAAGCGATAATAACTGCTAGCTTGATAAGAACCATAATATTATTAATGCGAGCGCTTTCGCGTATACCGAAACTTAAAAGACCAGTAATAAGAAGTAAAATACAGACAGCAGGTAAATCGATGAGACCACCTTTTCCTACGCCGGGGGCCGAGGCGATTATGGCGGGCAGGTGTATATTGAACCCTTGTAGTAATGATTGCAAATAACCAGACCAACCGACAGCTACTGCTGCAACGGCAAGTAAATATTCGAGCATTAAACACCATCCGACGATGAAGGCGACGACTTCTCCGACTGTCATGTATGCGTAAGTATACACACTTCCTGAGACAGGAATAGAAGAAGCAAATTCAGCGTAACAAAAGGCTACACAAGCACAAGTAAATGCAGCAATAAGGAATGATAGCATAATACCAGGACCAGAATGTTTTGCTGCAACAATACCTGTTAATACAAAGATCCCTGTCCCAATTACGGCGCCGATTCCTAAAAACGTTAAATCGAGTGCAGTTAATGTTCTAGCTAGCTGCTTTGGTGATTCAGTACTAAGCGCTTTTTTTCGTAATAATGACTTCACTTTGGACTCTCCCCCCGTTTTTTCATTTCCATAACTGCGACTATAGTATGAGCCCATTAAAAAAGAGTAAGTAAGGAAGTGGAGGTGCAGTTATGGTATATAGTTTTTAAAATTGCTGGATTAATCTTAATATAATTCAGAATATTTTGTCAAATAAAAATATGACAAATAAAATGCGGATCAATAGGGGAAACTACTTGCAGAAATGGACGGGGGTTAACGACCCACTGATTAAAGTTAAAGTAGGAGCAGATGCTATGTTATTTTATTTTGAACTTGTCGTCATTTTACTTTGTACGAAATTAGCTGGTGACATTAGTGTAAGACTTGGTCAGCCTTCTGTACTTGGTAAGTTAATTGTCGGTATTATTATCGGTCCGGCTGTACTCGGTATTATTAATAGTTCTGAACTGATTGATGAACTGAGTGAGATTGGTGTTTTGTTGCTTATGTTTATGGCGGGACTTGAAACGGATTTAGAAGAGTTAAATCGGAATTTGAAATCGTCATTTGCAGTAGCGGCTGGTGGAATTATTTTTCCTTTCATCGGTGGTTATGTAACAGGATTGCTGTTTGGATTAATACAGTCCCATGCCATTTTTTTAGGGTTATTACTTTGCGCAACATCGGTTAGTATTACGGTCCAGACGCTACGTGATCTAGGAAAAATGAATACGAGAGAAAGTACAACAATTTTAGGTGCTGCCGTATTTGATGATGTCATTGTCGTTATTTTATTGGCATTTGTAATGAGTTTTTTAGGAACACAAGATGTGAATATAACACTTGTCATTGTAAAGAAAATTATTTTCTTTGTAAGTATTGTTTTTATTGCTTGGAAAGTCGTTCCTTGGATTATGAAAATGCTTGTACCGCTTCGTGTAACAGAAGCGTTAATTAGCGCGGCTCTTATTATTTGCTTCTCTTTTTCTTATTACAGTGAAGTGATGGGAATTGCAGGCATTATTGGAGCATTTGCAGCAGGAATTGCTATTTCTCAAACAGAGTATAAGCATGAGGTGGAACATAAAATTGAACCGATTGCTTATGCAATATTTGTTCCAGTATTCTTCGTAAGTATCGGAATGGAAATTACATTTCAAGGCATTGGAAGCCAGCTTTGGTTCATTATTATTATGACTCTCATTGCAATTTTCACAAAGTTAATCGGATCAGGTTTAGGAGCGAGACTGACAGGATTTAATCTCCAATCTTCTATTAGTATTGGCGCGGGGATGGTATCACGTGGTGAAGTAGCGCTTATCATCGCTGCAAATGGACTTACGGCGAATTTATTAGCGAAAGAAAATTTCACAGCGATTGTTATTGTTGTTATATTGACGACGATTATTACACCGCCACTTTTGAAGAAATATTTTGTATAGAGAGGAAGGGCTTATCTGATGTAGGTAAGCTCTTTTTTTATTCCCAAAAGCAATGATCATATAGCATGAAGGGTTTGTAATTATGGTAAAATCTATGTATGTGATATGACAAGGAGAGGGAAGTGTGAAGATTACGAAGGAGAAGGTTATTGGTGTAATCGTACTTATTGCAGTATGTATACCATTTACTGCATGGAAAGAATCAAAAGTGAAAGATTTTCCGGTTTCTATTTTTTCGGAAGAAGCAGATGGTGAGTACGGTCAGAAGCTGAAATATACTGCTTTTTTACCTGATGTTGCGATTTGGATGAACGGTTGGGAAAAGAAGTGGACAGAAGGGGAAAGAACTGTTTATCAAAAAGGGAATCGCATTGTAAATGTGTTTCATCCTCCTGGCGATGATGGTTTTTACCTTATTGAAGCAAGAGAAAATAAGTGAACGCAACCGTAAGAAGTGGAGGGTAAATAGTGAAAGCTTCAACATTACTATTTAAAATTGAAAGTAATATGGATCAATTTTCACCAGCTGAGAAGAAGGTTGCCATGTACATAATGGAGAATGCAGAGATTGTACCGAATTTAACGACGAAAGAAGTGTCAACGAATGCAGGCGCAAGTGAAGCGAGTGTCGTTCGCTTTTGTAAATCGATTGGAATCGGAAGTTTTAAAGCATTTAAGATAGCACTCGTTCGTGAATTAACTATTGCTGATTATAATATTAACGATTTTTCAGTGATGAATACAGAAGATGGACCGTATGATTTATTTAATAAAGTTACTTATGTGAATAAAGCTGCAATTGAGGCGAGCGTGACGGCGATAGATAAAAAAGAACTTGAAAAAGCTGCAGATCGTATTGTAAATGCCGATAAAATTATCTTTTATGGAGTAGGCGGATCAGCTACTCCGGCGATGGACGGAGCTTATAAATTTACAAGGCTCGGATTTACAGCGATGATGCTATCTGATTTTCATATGATGTTGCCGCTTGTGACGAATTTAAAAGAAGGCGATATATTTGTTGCGATTTCAACATCTGGTCGAACGAAAGATGTGCTTGAAATGGCGCAGTATGCAAAGAGACAAGGTGCAACTGTTATTGGAATTACGAAACTAGATCAATCATCACCGTTATATAAAGAAGCGGATATTCGCCTTTGTATGCCAGATGTAGAACAAGATCATCGTATTGCGAGTATTGCTTCGAGAATGACGCAATTGAATATGATCGATGCTTTATATGTGATTACTTTCAATCGAATTGGTAATAAAGTATTGAATCAATTTATGGAGACACGAGAAGAAGCGTTGCGGTTACGGAAGTTAAAGTAGAAGAAAAGATGAGGAGACTCATCTTTTTTTATCCCCCTATTTGCCGGGCAGTAAGACCCTCACTTCAAAATTCAGCGGAAGCAAAGAAAGTTAGGTGGGGATCAACTGCCCGTAAATGCCCGATTGGTGCGGGCTAATAATCAGTGGGGATGAACAAAACCCACACTGATTAAAGTTTCACTTTATGATCTTTGACAAAAATATGTCATGTCGTGAAATTTTATTTCATAAAATAAGAAAGAGTAATTGATTTTTAGTTTCTTAAAGTTATAATAAAAGTGTGAAATATAATTTCAAAGAGGGTGGCAATATGTTAGAAAATTTATCGACAGAACATCGTAATGAGAAAACAATGAATTTGGATGAGATGAGCATAAAAGAAGTGTTGCAAAGTATGAATGAAGAAGATCGAACTGTTGCGTTAGCAGTTGAAAAAGAGATAGAACAAATTGAAAAGGTTGTACAGACTGTTATTAAATCTTTTGAGGAAGAGGGACGTTTAATTTACATTGGTGCTGGTACGAGTGGTCGTTTAGGTATTCTAGATGCAGTGGAATGTCCGCCGACATTTGGCACGGATGATAAAATGGTGCAAGGATTTATAGCAGGTGGATTGAAAGCGTTTACTAAAGCGGTGGAAGGTGCCGAAGATCGCGAAGAGTTAGCAGAAGAAGATTTAAAAAGTATTGGATTAAATGAGAAAGATACAGTGATTGGAATTGCTGCAAGTGGCAGAACTCCTTACGTAATTGGCGGCTTGAAATACGCACAGAGCGTAGGAGCGAGTACAGCGAGTATTTCTTGTAATAAAAATGCTGAAATAAGTAAATATGCAAAGTTAAATGTGGAAGTAGAGACAGGTGCAGAAATATTAACAGGATCAACGCGTTTAAAAGCTGGTACAGCACAAAAATTAGTGTTGAATATGATTTCAACAGCTTCGATGATTGGTGTAGGAAAAGTATATAAAAACTTAATGGTAGATGTTCAATCCACAAATGAAAAGTTAGTAGAACGATCAAAACGAATTATTGTGGAAGCAACAGGCGCTAGTTATGAAGTAGCGGCAGAGTATTATGAAAAGGCAGAACGTAACGTAAAAGCTGCCATTGTTATGGTGTTGTTGCAGTGCGAATATGGGGAAGCACTGGAGAAACTAAAATGCGCAAAAGGGTTTGTGAAGAAAGCACTATAAAATAATAGGGAGGGGGATTCTATTATGAAGAAAGAAGAGAGAATGGCCAAGGAAATTTCGGAGCAACTTGGAGGAATAAAAAATATTCGTAGTATTGCTCATTGTATGACGAGACTACGATTAACGCTTCATGATGAAAGTAAAGTAAATATGGACCTTTTAAAAAAAGTTGAAGGCGTTATGGGTGTTATAGAAGATGAGACGCTTCAAGTTGTCGTTGGTCCAGGAACAGTAAATAAAGTAGCAGCTGAAATGGAAGGCTTAACAGGACTACGAATTGGTGAGATAGCAGATCATCACCTTGAAGATATTGGGCAAGAGATGAAATCAGAGATTAAGAAGAAAAATAATACACCGGTGAAAAACTTTTTACGAAAAATAGGAAGTATTTTCATTCCGTTAATTCCAGGACTTGTTGCGTCAGGAATTATAAACGGGGTTGCTAACTTTGCGAAAAACGCTGGTGCTGATCCAAATGCAACGTGGTTACAAATGTTACTACTCATTGGCGGCGGTATCTTTACATTCTTAGGAATTTTAGTTGGTTGGAATACAGCGAAAGAGTTCGGCGGGACACCGGTTCTTGGGGCAATTGCTGGCATTTTAATTTTCAACCCGGCGATGGCAAACGTAAAATTGTTTGGTGAAGCATTAGTGCCCGGACGGGGCGGATTATTCGCAGTTATTTTTGCAGCATGGCTTATGGTTGTAGTGGAAAGACAAGTTCGAAAAGCGGTGCCGAATGCAGTTGATATTATCGTGACACCACTCATTACTGTATTAGTTGTAAGTATTGTAACAATGTTAGCCATTCAGCCATTAGCAGGTTTCTTATCAGATGGTATTACGAGCGGAATTAATGCTATTTTAAATATTGGCGGAGCATTTGCTGGCGCAGTACTTGCGGGAACATTTTTACCTCTCGTTATGGTCGGATTGCATCACGGTTTAACACCAATTCATATGGAATTTATTAATCAAACACACGTAACACCTTTATTACCAGTACTAGCAATGGCTGGTGCTGGCCAAGTGGGCGCAGCAATTGCGATTTATGTGAAAACAAAAAACAAACGACTTCGAAATGTAATTAAAGGTGGATTGCCAGTTGGCTTTTTAGGAATTGGTGAGCCGCTATTATACGGGGTTACATTACCACTTGGGAAACCGTTTATTACTGCTTGTTTAGGAGCGGCTGTCGGTGGTGCATTCCAAGCAGTTATGCAAACAGCTTCTCTTGGAATTGGCGTATCAGGGCTATCTTTAATTCCGTTAATTGCTGACAATAAATATTTACTATATTTCTTAGGTTTAGTAATTGCATATGCTTTCGGATTTATCTTTACGTACTTCTTCGGATTTAAAGAAGAAATGGCAGAAAACATATAGAGAAAGGGATTCCTTTCTCTTTTTCTATTAATAGAGAGGGAGATTTATATGATCGGAGTTTCCATTTATCTTTCAAAAGAACGAGTAGAGAAACAAGAAGAGTGGCTAAAAGTAGCGAAGGAACATGGGTTTACATCTATTTTTACATCACTGCACATTCCAGAAGATGATCCAAATACGTATAAAGAGTTAATTCAAATATTAGGGAAACAAGCTCTTGCACATGAAATGGAGCTAATGGTTGATGTTTCTCCAAAATCGTTACACCATTTAGGGCTAACATATGAAAATGTGGAAGAGTTATTGAACTGGGGCATTACCGGTTTAAGAATGGATTACGGCATTGCGCCAAAAGAAATTGCAAGCGTATCTCATAAGATGAAAGTAGCTTTAAATGCGAGTACGATTACAAAATCATTTTGGAAAGAATTACTTGCAGAACATATAAGAGTAGAGAATGTAGAAGCATGGCATAATTTTTACCCGCGCCCAGAGACAGGACTAGCAAAGTCTTTCTTACAAAAACAAAATCAATATTTACAGAAGTGCGGAATAAAGACAATGGCATTTATTCCAGGAGATGGTGAAAAACGAGGGCCGTTATATGAAGGGTTACCAACGTTAGAAAAACATCGCAATATGCGCCCGCTTGAAGCGTACTTAGAACTTGTACAAGATTGTGGTGTTGATAAAGTATTGATTGGAGATATAAGCGCAAGTTTAGAAAGTATGCAAGAAGTAGCTAGTGCAAGTAGAGGGATTATTCCATTGCGTTACAAATCATTTATAACTGATAAAGAAGTATTAAAAGTGGTAGAGCAAGTGCATACAAATAGACTAGATCCGTCTCGTGATGTTATTCGATCTGTAGAATCAAGGGAAGGAAATAGAGTGGTGATAAAGCCGATGCATACAATTGTAAGAAAGAAAGGGAGCATTACAATTGATAATGAATTGTACGGTAGATATGCAGGGGAGATGCAAGTTGCCACATATGATTTACCTGTAGATGAGAAAGTGAATGTTGTTGGAATGGTTGTGGAAGAGGACGTTTCTTTGCTGCCTTATATTGGCGCTGGAAAAATGTTTCAACTTTTTCTATGCGATAGAATAAAAGCTTGAATTAGCGCTATTTTGTAAGAAAACATTATCCGTAAAACGGATAATGTTTTTTGTTTTATTTAAAAAAGTATTTGACGAATGAAATAAAATACCGTATTGTTTTGACTTGTAAATAAAAGTTCACCATAACAAAACAAAAAGGAGAGTTCAAAATGAATCAATATATTGGGAATTTAATTATTCGTATCGTGTTAGGAGTTACGTTCTTTGCACATGGTTTAGCAAAGTTTCAATCAGGTATCGATAATGTAGCAGGATGGTTTACAAGCATCGGTTTACCAGGTGGCCTTGCATATGGCGTAGCAACTGTAGAATTAGTTGGTGGTATATTATTAATTATCGGTTTAGGTGTACGATATGTAGGATTGTTATTCGCTCTTATTTTAGCTGGAGCTATCGTAAAGGTAAATGGAGCAGCAGGTTTATTAGGAGATGGAAAGAATCCAGGATATGAATTAGATCTTGCATTATTATCAATGGGTGCGTATTTATTCGTAGTAAAAGCAGAAGGATATGTAGATCGTTTCTTAAAAGAGAAAGTAATGAAAACGAAGTAAATTTTATTTATAAATGTTGACTTGAAGAAATATTGTAACTATAATGATTACAATGAATAGATTAAGAGTAAAACAATTTAAATATTTTTTTACACAAGATGTAACTATGTCGGTTACGTCTTGTGTAAAAATAAATAAACGGGAGGAAGAAATATGCCTAAATCAAATTTAGAAATTATTAAAAGCACGTATGAAGGATCAGCTTCTTCGAATGCAAAGCATTTAGCAGAAGCCCTCTCTGAAAAAGTGGAATGGACAGAGGCAGAAGGTTTTCCGTACGGCGGAACATATAAAGGCGTAGAAGCTATAATGGAAAATGTATTTAGCCATTTAGGATCAGAATGGGATGATTATAAAGCAAGTGTAAATATATATCATGAAGTAAGCGGAAAAGATGTAATTATTGCTGAAGGTATGTATTCTGGAGTTTATAAAGAAACAGGAAAATCATTTGAAGCAGAATTTGTTCATGTATGGCAACTGGAGAACGGAAAAATCGTGAAGTTTAAGCAATATGTAGATAGTCATATTGTTAGGGAAGCAATGAAGAGCTAATGCTTTTTAAATGGATCGTAGGTATATGCATTACAATTATAGTAATTTTCTCGTCTATAGTTGGCGGAATGAAATTGCTTGCATATGTAGAAAAAGAAAATAAAAATATTCAAACCGAGCGAGCGACAAACGAAAAAGAGAAAAAAGCTGCAGAAGAAGCTCCGCAAATTAGTGAAGGTGAAATTATTTCTACTATGCATAAAATGGTGCACCAAAAGGTAAAATCCTCTGAAAAATGGGGATTTGTAGAGATGACAAAAAAGGAAATTTCTAATGTAAAAAGAGATATTGAAAATAGTACAGGTTTTCAATATAAAATGAAGTTATTTTCTATTATAAATAGGTGGGAAAAAGGAGATTTTTCTCAAACTGTTGAGGAGCATAACTTTTTATGGAGCCTTCAAGGTGGAGATACTGGCAAGGCGACGGAACGTTTATCGCCAGAAGAGGAAAAGCAGTATATAAGAGAAATGAAGAGTAAATAAAAACATCGCCAACCTAGATGACGATGTTTTTTCATTAAGAATGTTTTCGTATTAAAGGTCTAGTTGGCTGAACGGCAACAGTTTTGAAATGAGAAAATAAATAACATCCTGTTACAACGATAATTGTCCCT
The DNA here is from genome assembly GCF_900176455.1 of Bacillus sp. JKS001846. Classification (NCBI taxonomy): domain Bacteria; kingdom Bacillati; phylum Bacillota; class Bacilli; order Caryophanales; family Bacillaceae; genus Bacillus; species Bacillus sp. JKS001846. Next base: position 4,869,514 of record NZ_FWYG01000001.1, on the reverse strand, counting down.
AAAATTTGTATCCACGTTAATTCTTCTCCGAGAAATATGAATGCTAAAATGGCTGTGAAAATTGGATTGAAGTTTAGAAAAATACCTGATGTAGTTGCGCCTAATTTTTGTACGCCAATATTCCAAAATACCATACAAAGAACTGTCGAAATAAGCCCAGTATATAAAAGTGATGTGATGAAAGAAGTATTTATATTTGAAACAGTGAAGCTACCTATGTTAAACGGTAGTAATAAAATAACGCCGAAAATACCAGAGTACAACGTTGCCATAAGTGGTGTAGTTGTTTTTGTTGCCCATTTACTACAAACAGAATAGATTCCCCAAATACAAACCGCTGCAATCATCCATAAATCACCGCTATTAAAATGTAGTGAAAATAAAAGCGAGAAATCACCTTTTAATAGGACGAGGATGACCCCGAAGAATGAAAGAATCATGGATAGGATTTGAAGTGTATTTACTTTTTCTTTTAGAAATAATACTGAAAATAATGCGATTGAAATTGCATTCAATGTAGAAATAAGCCCTACATTCGTAGCGGATGTTTTTTCTAATGCTAAAAATTGAAAGATGTTAAAAAGAGCGACTCCTGAAATTCCCATGAATATTAACGGAAGTATCGCGGTACGTGGTGGAAGGATTTTCTTTTCTTTAAACCATACCATTGGTAATAAACAAACAATCGCAATCAGCCACCTTAAACTTGTCAGTGTCATCGGTGATGCATGATCGACGAGTGATTTTCCAACGACGAAATTTCCTCCCCATAATAAGCTCGTTAGTAATAGTAAAAAGACGTAAAAATAAGGCATGATAAAATCCCCTTTTTTGTAATCAATACTTATTGTAAATAATTTTAGCATTTTTCTTTATTGTGTAATATATTCTTTTGTATAATGGTGAAAACTCGATAAAATATTTAGTTTAAAATGATATTTACAGAAAAATATTCAGTTTTATATAAATTATAAGTTGTTTTTTCGAATAATCATCGGTAAGAAAAAAGGAGGAATTGTAATGGAGTCGTCTGTTATTAAAGTGTTGGATGATTTGGATGTACAAATTTTAGATATATTGCAGAAGGATTCACAAGTAAGTAATGCAGAGCTGGCACGTCGCGTTAAATTATCACCGGCTGCGATGCATGCAAGAATAAAAAGGTTAGATGGGGAAGGTTTCATCGATAAGCAAGTTGCGATTTTAAATCAAGAAAAGCTTGGGTTTGATTTATTATGCTTTATTTTTATGAGTACGAATATTCATCAATTTGACAAGTTGGAAGTGTTGGAGAAAGAATTAGAATCGATGCCGGAAGTGTTAGAATGTCACTGTTTAACAGGAGAGTACGATTATTTATTAAAGGTTGCAAATCGTGATCGTAAAGAACTAGAGCAGTTTATTAGAAAACTGAATAAGCTTGGTATTACAAGGATACAGACAAGTTTAGCACTTCGTGAAATTAAATATTCGACGGTATTGCCGATACGAAATGAGGAACCGAGCATCGATTAGATTGCTTGGTTTTTTGTTTGTATAAATTGATTGACGAGGAGAAAAGAGAGATGTATTATTATATAAAATTATGAATTAAAATTCATTTTAAGTTATAAATATTAATATCGAGGGCAAGGGGATGTAATATGAAAATCTGTAATGCGGTGACGAGTGATGTGAAAGAAATTTATAGTCTTATTGAGGTTTATGCAAAAGAGGGAGTTGTTTTACCACGTTCTCTTTTGTCTCTTTATCAATATTTGCAATGTTTATATGTTATGAAAGAAGACGAGAGAATTGTTGGAGTTGCTGGATTGCATGTATTAGGGGAAGATCTTGCAGAAATACGATCGTTAGTAGTTTCGCATACATATGCAGGGAAAGGAATAGGGCGTATGCTCGTAAATCATGTAATGGAGGAAGCTACGAAAATAAATGTAAGAAGAGTAATTTCCTTAACATATGAAACAGTATTTTTTCAAAAGTGTGGATTTGATTTTGTAAATAAAGAAGCGTTGCCAGAGAAAGTATGGATTGATTGTAGACATTGCCCAAAGATGGATTATTGTGATGAAGTGGCGATGGTGCGGTATGTTGGATGAAAAAATTTATAGAGAAAAAGTTCCCGCTATTATTTACATATATAGTGGGAACATATATTTCCATAAGAAATGGACAGGTTATTAAGAATTTGAATTCGTTTGTCTTACGGCAAAATTATAAAGTGGATCTTTAAGTTCATAGTTATACGTTAAACCGTCGACAATTCCTACAACTTTATCATTATCATAAAGGTCGAGCATAAATTGTGCCATTTGTTTTGCAGTGTGGAATTTCGGTACAACATTATCGTATTCGAACTCATCAATACCAAATGAACGTTTTGCAAATTCTGTTTCAGTTGCCCCAGGTGCTAAAACCTTTGCTTGCAGTTTTGCGCCTTGTTCTTTCAGTTCGTGAGACAGCCCTTCTGTAAAGGCACTTACATAAAATTTTGTAGCGCAATACGTAACAGCATCAGCGACAATCGTGTATCCGCCGCCCGATGAAACGTTAATAAGCTGTGTTCCGTCAACCATTGAATAATCTCGAACGAAAAGAGAAGAGAGTATTGTTAGTGCTTCTATATTGACATGCAACATCGTCTCGATTTTATTTAAATTTTGTTCGGCAATTGAGGCGAAATTACCAAAACCTGCGTTATTAATCCACGTTTCAATTTGAAAAGCTTGTAGGCTTTCATAAAGTTTATAAACATCTTCAGTAACAGATAAATCAGTTCGTCGAATGACAACATCTAACTCTGGATGCATTTCGTTAATTTTCAATTTTAATCCATCTAATTCTTCTTGTCTTCGAGCTACAAGTACTAAATTTTTCCCGCGAGATGCAAATGCTAAAGCTGCTTCATAACCAATTCCGGAACTTGCACCAGTAATAACAGTGTATTTCATATAAAATCCCCCTAAATTCAAATTTATTTATGGTTAGATTGTATTTGTTAGAGTATACTCTAAGTCAAATGTTTTTTATAAATTTGATACGTTCATAAAATATATAAGGATAAGCATGTGGAGGGAGTTTAGTATGTATACAATTAGTGAGGTAGCAAAATTATTAGGATTGAGCACACATACACTACGTTATTATGAAAAGGAAAATATATTGATTGCAAATCGTGATACAAATGGAAATCGACTTTACGAAGAGTCACATATAAAGTGGTTGCAGTTTGTAATGAAATTAAAACAAACGCAAATGCCAATAGCGAAAATAAGAGAATACGCTAGATTATATACAGAAGGGGCGCATACAACAGAAGCTCGTTTACAGCTCCTAGAAGATCATAGGAAATCTATTCAGATTCAAAGAGAAAACTTAGAGGTTACAGAGAAGATGCTTGAGAATAAAATTCGTGCATACAAAGGCTCATTGGAAAATAAATAGATGGTTGTTATGTGATGAAAAATGGATTTTATCTATGAGTATTTCATCATAGTGTATGGATAAATAAAAAAGAGCAGCTAGCAAAAGCTAACTGCTCCATTCAAGGGATCTCTCCAAGGGGGAGTGGAGAAAATATTATGTTACTAGCATTATTGACAGATTATTAGGAAATATACAAATAGGATGAAAGAAATTTTAAATAAACTTTCGGCATTGACAATTTTTAAAATGTTCATGTACAATATATATGAATGACATTCAGTCATTTTCGTGTGACAGGGTGCAGTTAGCTTAGAAATGGAACAAATACAATGGTAAATGAGGATGATAGTTGTTTTTATATAGTATTGATGAAAGAGTATATTTTTTTAAAATAAAAATGACTGATAGTCAGTCATGAAGGGTGAGAGGTATGAAAAATAGAGCTTGGTTATATGTCATATTAACATGTATCTTTGAAATTTTTTGGGTGTTTGGTTTTAATACGGCCGATACTTGGTGGCATTGGATTATTATTTTAGGAGTTATTGCTGTTGATTTTCACTTCCTTTCTAAAGCGTGTGAACATCTTGCAACAGGAACTGTATATGCTATTTTCGCTGGAGCTGGTACGGTAGGTACTTTCTTAATGGATGTATTTCTTTTCGGTGGAAGTTTCAGCGCAGGCAAACTATTCTTCATTCTTATGGTAGTAGCCGGCGTTATCGGTTTAAAGTTAGCTGACAATAAAGAAGAAACTGTGGAAGGAGTTGCTTAAAAATGGGTTGGTTTTTCGTATTTTGTGCTGCAATTAGTGAAATAGTCGGTGTGATAGGACTTAAAATGTATAGTAAAGATAAGACATTAGCCAATGGTGCGATTTATATAGGTGGGTTTGCTACATCCTTCGCATTTTTGTATACTTCCTTCTTATTTTTACAAGTAAGTGTCGCGTATGCGGTTTGGATTGGTATCGGAACAGCAGGTGCAGTTTTGTTAAACATGTTCTTGTTTGGTGAGTCGAAAAGTAAAGCGCGTATCATTAGTGTGTTTCTTATTGTATGTGGAGTGACAGGATTAAAGGCACTTTCTTAAAGATATATTGTATTTTTATCTCCTAATTGTTTATTAGGAGATTTTATTATAAAAAAATGATTTCCTCTTAGAGTTCACTATCATTGACAGTACAATCGATTATCTTATAAAATGAGTGACAGTCATTCAATATGCGTGTGAAAGGGTTTAGATGATGAATAAAAAAGAGAAAATTGTCTATGCAGCTATTGAAGTGTTTCAGGAAAAGGGCGTCGAAAAAACGAAGATTTCTGATATCGTGAAATTAGCTGGCATTGCGCAAGGAACTTTCTATTTATATTTTCCTTCTAAGTTATCTGTTATGCCTGCAATAGCAGAAGTGATGGTTGAAAAGATGATACTTGCAGTGAAAGAAAAAGTGCAAAACGATGCGCCTTTCTCAAGTAAAGTGACGCAAGTAATAGATGCGGTGTTTCACTTTATAGCTGAATATCGTGAAATACAGGCTTTAATGTATGCTGGTCTTGCATCTACAGAACATATAAAAGAATGGGAAGCTGTGTATGAGCCCCTTTATATGTGGCTAAGTGAATTTTTAAATGAGGCAAAAGAAGCTGGTGAAATTCGTGATTCGGTTCACGCAGAGCGAACAGCGAAGTTATTTATCGCTCTAGTTGAATCAGCAGCGGAACAAGTGTATTTATATGATCATAAAGATGATGAGCAAGTCGATTTGCAAAAGGCAGAAGTACTAGATTTTTTAACACATGCACTACATATAAAGAAATAGTGAGATGAACCTGTCTGAAAAGGTAGGTTCATTTTTGAGGAAAACTGAATGATAGTCATTCATCTAATGCGTATGTATGTGTGGAAGGATAGTGTGAAATTCTAACGAGTAGGGGGGCATCTCTACTCATGACTAGCCCACAAATAGAAGGATAAAGAAAAAGCTTCTTGGGCATTATTTTTTGAGAGGAACTTACGGGAAGAGGTGTTAAAAAGTGAAGAAACCGATAAAAGAACAAAAGATGGTATTGGTCATTCTTTTGAGTAATATATTTATCGCTTTTTTAGGGATTGGATTAATCATTCCGGTTATGCCGTCCTTTATGAATGATATGCATTTAACAGGGAAGACGATGGGATATCTCGTTGCAGTGTTTGCAATGGCACAGCTCATTACTTCACCTATTACAGGCCGGTGGGTTGATCTTTACGGTAGAAAGAAAATGATAATCATTGGATTATTTATTTTTGGTGTTTCAGAGCTTCTTTTTGGATTAGGAAAAGATGTATGGATGCTTTATGTAGCAAGGGTATTAGGCGGAATTAGTGCTGCTTTTATTATGCCTGGTGTTACGGCGTATGTTGCGGATATTACATCTATTCAGGAACGTCCAAAGGCGATGGGATACTTATCTGCGGCTATTAGTACTGGATTCATTATAGGTCCTGGAATCGGCGGATTTATTGCAGAATACGGTATACGTGTGCCGTTTTTCGTTGCAGCAGTAATTGCTTTTATAGCATGTGTGATTTCGATCTTTATTTTAAAAGAACCGTTAACGAAAGAAGAACTTGCAGAGATTTCTTCTAATACGAAGGAATCAAGTTTTATTGGTGATTTAAAGAAATCATTACATCCAATGTATGCAATTGCATTTATTATCGTATTTGTACTCGCATTCGGATTATCAGCGTATGAAACAGTGTTTAGCTTGTTCTCTGATCATAAATTTGGCTTCTCGCCGAAAGATATCGCAGCAATTATTACAATTAGTTCAATCTTTGGGGTAGTTGTGCAAGTATTTATGTTTGGCAAATTGGTAGAAATGTTCGGTGAGAAAGTGTTAATTCAAATATGTTTAATTGTAGGTGCAGTATTAGCATTCGTCTCAACTGTAGTCTTTAATTATTGGATTGTACTTCTCGTTACTTGCTTCATTTTCTTAGCATTTGATTTACTTCGTCCAGCTTTAACGACATTTTTATCAAAAGCAGCCGGAAAAGAGCAAGGATTCGTCGCTGGTATGAACTCGACTTATACGAGTTTAGGAAATATCGCAGGACCAGCGATGGGCGGAATATTATTTGATATGAATATTCATTATCCATATGCATTTTCAGGCGTTGTTTTAATAGTTGGTCTCGGCATTACATTTATGTGGAGAGAGAAACAGTTGGCTGAAAGTTTTGCGAAGTAATAAAACCCCTTACGACGGTAAGGGGTTTTTGTTTTATCCTGATTAAAGTTTCATTTTATAAACTTAATCCAAACCGTTTTAATTCAATAAAAATCCCCTCTAATTGCTTTCCTTTATCCGTTAATGTGTACTCTACACGAGGCGGAACTTCTGGATATACTTTTCTCGTTATAATGCCTTGAGACTCTAATTCTTTTAGTCGAAGCGATAATGTTTTTGGACTAATACCATCCATTGATTTTTGTAAATCACTAAAGCGTAATGTTCCTTCGATAAGAAGATCACGAATGATTAAAAACGTCCATTTTGTACTAATTACATCAAGCGTTTTAGCGATAGGACAAGGTATGCCCGGTAAACCTTTCGTTAATTCAACTGGATTTATATCGTTCATGGAACTAGCCTCCATAAAATTTTTTTGGATGAATTTGCTTTATAGTATCACAAAACTATACTTTTGGTAACTATATGAAAAAAATATCACTACTTCCATAAAGGAAGTTAGTGCATATACAATAGCAATACGAAACAAAAAGGATTATATAAGGAGGTGGTGATTTCCATGGGGATAAAAAAGTTATTTGGATTTCTTAGTTTGTTTGTTATTTGTATTGTGCTTGTAGCATGTGGTGTGGAACAAAAAACTGAAGTTCAGTTATTAAAAGAAATGCCAAAGCCAAAAGCAATGACAATTGATCCCTCACTAAGTAAAAAAGAAGCGACAGAAATGGTTCATGCGGCGCAGCGTTTTTATGCATTTTGGGATACAGGTAAGGAGGAACTTATTCCGCAGACTGTTACTAAAGATTTCTTCGATAATACATTGCCGAAAGGGCGACCACAAGGCATTGAAGGATTAAAGTTTGCAGCGCAAAATTTTCGTAAAGTTGTGCCTGATATACATTGCGAGATTGAAGACTTATTAGTTGTTGGTGATAAAGTAACAGCCCGTCTTTCTTTTACAGGAACGCATAATGGTAAGAAAATTAATTTTTTTGCAATTGATATTTTACATGTGAAAGACGGAAAGATAACGGAAGATTGGCATTTAGAAGATAATCTTACACTACAGCAGCAACTCGGCTTAATAGCTGAAGAGTAGATCATATAGGGGAGAGAAAAACGATGAAAAATATATTTATTATAAATGGACATGAAAAATACGGTACAAAGGAAGGACGATTAAATAAAACGTTAGTAGATTATATGGTTACTGTATTAGGCGAGAATCATCATGTGAAAACAACAACGATTCAAGATGGTTACAATATTAAAGAAGAACAAGATAAATTTTTATGGGCCGATGTTGTTATTTATCAAACACCAATTTACTGGTTTAGTGTTCCAGGCTTATTTAAAACGTATATGGATGAAGTATATGAATACGGTTTGTTCTTTAAAGGTGCAGATGAATATGGAACAGGTGGTTTATTAAAAGAGAAAGAGTATATGTTCTCTACAACTTGGAATGCACCTGAAAAAGCATTTGGAGATAAGACGAAGTTCTTTGAAGGAGAAAGTTTAGAATCAGCGCTTAGTCATTTACACCGCGTGCAAAAGTTTCTCAGTATGAGTCCGTTAAAGAGTTTTGCTTGTTATGATGTGGTGAAGAATCCGGATATAGAGAAGTATTTATTGAACTTGAAAGATCACTTAGATGGAGTAATTAAATAATAGTATGTGAAGAAGGTACTGCTAAGGATGTAGTACCTTCTCCTTTTATAATGACTCACATTTTAAGACATGGATGGCTGTATCCATAACTTCGCAAAATTTGCCCAACCGAATGAATCAATTGTTACGTTTTTTAAAGAAGAAGGGTATGTTTTTCTTTTTAGAACGTGATAGTTAAATAAAATGATGTGTTCTGCTTGTAAAAACTCTTCAATCTCATACATGAGTTCATAGCGCTTTTCTTTATTTTCTTCTAATAAAAATGTATCTAGTAAACAGTTAATTTGTTTTTCGTAGTGCGGGTCCATGAACCGATTTACGAAGCAACTTTTATTTTTAAATACATTTAAGAATGCAATTTCATGATTGGCAGCAAATACTTCTCCCATGAAAATAATATCAGCATGTTTATCAATAGAGTGATTCATATAATCTGAAACGGGAAATGGGTGAAGCTCTACTTGTATACCTAAACTTTCACATCGTTCTTTTAAGAAATATGCATCATTTGCACTATCTTTAAATGCGAAGAAGTAAATATGTATCGTTTCTCCATTATATGTACTCTTTTTCAAATACTCTTTTGCCTTTTCTAAAGAGTAGGATCTTCTTGTTGCAAGGCGGCTTCTATCAGGGAAAAAGCTTGATGCAGCAATTGTCCGTCTACCCTCTATGTTACGAAGTATCATTTCAACATCATATAGTTCTCTCCAAGCTTTTCGAAAGTAAATGTCGTGATGAGGACCAGGTTTTGTAAAGTTGAAGCTAGCATAAATACAACCTATTTCTTCTATTTGTATATCATGCCTTTCATTTTCCTCTTCGTTTGGTAGTTCATAATCAGCATCTATTTGCACATGGTCAGGAATACCCCAAAATTCAATACGGTCTAATAATGCGCGCTCTTTAAAATAATGGGTGAACGCTTCGAGTACGATATTATCTTCAGAGTAATGAGCAAGTTTGAAAGGTCCAGTACCTATATAATGATGATTTTGAATACTCGTATCACGCGGTAAAATTGCGAGCTGCATTGAACTTACATAGTGTAAGAAAAATAAATTTGGTTTTGCTAAATGGAATCGAATTTGCAGTGGTGATGGTGTTTCAATTTCAACAATTTCTTCTGTTAACCATTCGAAAGGGGATTGAACTTGCTTTAGTCTTTCAAATGAAAACTGTACATCTTTAGAAGTTAAAATTGATTCATTGTGAAAATATATATCTTTTCGTAAATAAAAGGTCCACGTAAGTCCATCTTCACTTAATTCCCATGTATGCGCAATGTGAGGCTCCATTTTTTCAGTAACATCGTTATAGACAACTAACGTATCAAAAATTTGACTCGTAAGATGACTCTCTGTAGTTACAGCCACAAAAGCCGGATCTAATGGGAATATCTTTCTCGATATAGGAATCTTTAATACGTCGTACATATCATTTGAAGGTTCGTATCCAAAATGATGATGTAGTTTATTTTCTATCTTTTTTTGAAGTGCAAGGGGTAGGGGTTCTTTTAAAAGAAGAAAGATATCTTTTAATTTTTCTTGTGCTAACAGTTCATCTGTATAGGACTCAATCGCTTCTACGAAATTATGTATAAATAGAATTTCCGTTTTATTTCCGCGGCCTCGCCCTGGAGTCCAGCTAATTAATTGCTCCTCGCTCATTTTCTTTAATAAAATCTTTACGTTTTTCGTACTGCAATATAAAACATCCGCTAATTCTTGTAAGCTATTTCGCATATGTTGTTGATCTTGTGCATGTAGTCTTAGTCTAATGTAATAGTCCATAATTTTCATATATACACTTCCTTCTATCATAAAAGGGGAAACTCTTTAGAATATTCTAACCTTTTTCTTCCTTTTTTTCAAAGTAAAATAAGTAAGCATAAGGAGGGGAAACAATGGGATTTTGGAGTATGCATCGAAATATAAAAATTAGAATTATAACATCGTTTTTAACACGTACTGTGTCTACGATGATTTTTCCATTTATGGCGATTTATTTTTCCATAAAGTTAGGTAGTGCGATTGCTGGTGCGTTACTACTTATTAATGTCATAGCTTCATTAGTAATTGGTTTATACGGTGGATATGTTGGAGACCGGCTTGGGCGTAAAAAGGTTATGATTATCGGTCAAAGTATACAAGTCATTTCCATTGCTTGTATGGGAGTTGCGAATTCGGATTACGTAGACTCACCATGGCTAACATTTGTGTTTATGTTAGTGAATAGTTTAGGGTCTGGACTTATGAATCCTGCGACAGAGGCGATGTTAATTGATGTGAGTACACCTGAAAATCGAAAAGTGATGTACAGCATTAATTACTGGGCTATTAACTTATCCATTGCGATTGGAGCGATATTTGGAGGATTACTATTTGAAAACTATAGACTACAATTGTTTATCGTATTAACGCTTGTTGCCATTATGACTTTATATGTGATGGCTGTGTATATGGAAGAAGTGTATGTAGCACGAAAAACGATGGAGAAGAAAAATGTATTAAAAGATATGGCAGATAGTTATAAAGTTGTGATGAAAGATAAAGCATTTTTAATTTTTTGTGCAGCGAGTATATGTACATTGTCTTTAGAGTTTCAAATTAATAATTATTTAGGTGTTCGCTTGCAGAAGGAATTTGAAACGGTGCACTTTTTATTCGGGAATGGTGTTACGTTTGATTTAACAGGGATTCGCATGTTGAGCTGGATTTCTGCAGAGAATACAATTTTAGTTGTGTTATGTTCAGCACTTCTTATTAAAATGCTGAAAAGCTTCAACGATTTGAAAATTTTATATGTAGGTTTATTCATTTATACAATTGGATTTACAATACTCGGAACGAGCAATAGCTTATGGATTTTATTAATTGCAGGGCTTTTCCAAACGGTAGGCGAGATGATGTATGTGCCAGTGCGTCAATCTATTATGGCAGATATGGTGCCAAATGAGGCGAGAGGTTCATATATGGCGATTAACGGAATGGTCTTTCAAGTTGCAAAAATGAACGGGGCATTAGGGGTTATGCTAGGTTCATTTATTGCATCTTGGGGCATGAGTGCTCTGTACTTTATCGTTGGTATGAGCAGTATTTTACTATTTATGAAGGCGATAGGGAGAGAGAAGTATGAGGATGAGAGAAATGTTTCTCAAATTGGATGAAACTATATAAAAGCGAACCAGTTATACTGGGACTCGCTTTTTATATAATTTTTAGAACGGATCAACTTCAGCTAAATTTGGAGTAGTACTAGGCTGTAGTAAAAGATTTTTTAATGTGCCTACTTCAGAAAGCGCTACTAATATGTAGCCACTAATCAGTACAATAAGCCCAATGATGCGTAACGTTTGTAAGCTCACTTCATTATTATTCGTTTCCGTTGGATTTGGGGGCGTTGAAGGTGGATTGTTATTCATAAATAAGGCTCCCATCTTTTGTATTTATATATGTGCGAAATCATTATTTAACTTATGGATAGGAATTATATAGTCATTTTCACTATATGAGAACTGCCTATGAAAAGTGATAAGGAATTTTTGGGCGAGAAAAGGGGGGAATCCAAAAGATTATTAAAACTGAACTTTTGGATTCCCCCCTTTTTTATTTATCTTGCTATTTGTGGTGGTCGGATTTCCTGTAAACGACCAGTTGGTGAGGGCTAATTAATTATTTTCATGTAAATACAAGGAGGTTAGTTAACCAAAGTAGTTATCCTAATATACGCAACGATTCTTCAATAAACGCTGGGATGTCCTCTGGCTGTCTACTTGTTACTAGCTGATTTTGACATACGACAACCTCTTTGTCATGAAAGTTCCCGCCGGCATTTTTTAAATCGACTTCAATAGATTTATATCCAGTTACATCGCGTCCTTCAAGTGTTTGTGCAGTGATGAGTAGCTGAGGTCCGTGACAAATAGCGAAAACAGGTTTTTCCGCATCCATAAATGCTTTACTAAAGCGAACAAAACGTTCATCGGCACGAAGTATATCTGGAGAAAATCCACCCGGTATGAAGAGGGCATCAAAGTTCTCTGGAGAAACATCATCAATACTTTTATCAATCACGACTTCACTTTTTCCTTGCTTACCGTGTACCGTTTTCCCTTTTTCCATTTCAATAGTTGTGAATTCATATCCCTTTTGTTTAAAAGCTTCTACTGGCTCTGTGTATTCTGTATCCTCGAAATAATCCGTTATTAAAATAGCAATTTTTTTACTCATTCTAATCCGCTCCTTATATTATATTATATTATATTATATTATATTATCGGCTCCAGAATCTTCCTTGGGCAATGCCTTCTATAAATGATTCAATTGAAGTATTTGTTAAGTTGTAAACTCCTGCTCCATCCAGTTTAATCTTACTATGGTCCAAAGCATGAGGATTACTAAGGACATGAGCTATCGGTTTAAAATGTTTAAAAGTAGTTTCTGCAAATTCTAAAACAGGGGGTTGAATGACAGACTCACTACTAAACACTAATACTGCATCAAAAAGGGAGGAGTCTGTTGTTGTATAAGTGTCAGTTACTTTAATGGAATCATTGAACTGATAAATTTTATTATCTATGATACTATAGTTAATTCGGTGTTGTACAAAAGCTTGAATCCATTCGGACAGAAGTGAGACGCTTGGGTCACCATTTAATAGAATTGCAACATTTTTGGAATCAGATTTAAAAATAGTATTGGACATACTTAGTGCAGGTGATTTTGCATCTGAATTTACTTCGTGATTTTCCTTAGGTAAAGGAGCTCCAATAATGTTAGCGACTTCTTGTGCTAATTGACGATCGACGTGGTTTAAGAGAGCAATTACATTTGCCTTCACCATGTCTGATTTACACTTCCCAACTTCAAAGCAAAAAGCTTCTTTTATGTGCTGCTTTTCAATAGGGCTCATACTATTGTAGAAAAGTTTAGCCTGAGAATAAAAGTTAAGAAAGCTTTTACTGCGACCTCTAATTTTATGCCCATCAATCTTTTCTTGATAATGTTCATAACCTCCTTGTTCGGCTTGGACGGTTGCAGGTTGATTGTTATTTAATCCATTAGGATGATAGCTTGTTTGACCGCGATGAATCTGCATTTGATGCATACCATCACGTTGATTATTATGAAAAGGACATACAGGCTGATTAATAGGAATTTGATGGAAATTAGGGCCCCCTAAACGAGATAATTGTGTATCTGTATAGGAGAATAATCTTCCTTGCAGAAGAGGGTCATTTGAAAAATCAATACCTGGTACGACATGACCAGGGTGAAAAGCTACCTGCTCTGTTTCAGCAAAGAAGTTATCAACATTTTTGTTCAGTGTCATTTTACCAACTAATTTTACGGGAACTTCTTCTTCTGGCCATAATTTCGTTGGATCTAAAATATCAAAATCAAATTTATGTTCATCTTCTTCTGGAATTAGCTGTAATCCAAGCTCCCATTCAGGATAATCCCCTTTTTCAATTGCTTCGTATAAATCTTGACGATGAAAATCAGGATTTTTCCCGGCAATCTTTTGAGCTTCATCCCATACTAATGAATGAACCCCGAGGGTAGGTTTCCAGTGAAACTTTACGAAATGGGCTTTTCCTTCTGCGTTAATGAGTCGAAATGTGTGAACTCCAAAACCTTCCATCATTCGTAAACTACGCGGAATAGCTCGGTCGCTCATTTGCCACATGACCATATGAGTGGACTCAGGATTATGCGCAACAAAGTCCCAAAAGGTATCATGAGCGCTAGCTCCTTGAGGAATATCATTATGTGGTTCTGGTTTAACTGCATGGACAAAATCAGGAAATTTAATAGCATCTTGGATAAAGAATACTGGCATATTATTACCCACTAAATCATAGTTTCCTTCATCTGTATAAAATTTTGTGGCGAATCCGCGTACATCTCTTACTGTGTCGTTGGATCCTTTAGAACCTTGAACGGTTGAGAACCGTACAAATACAGGTGTTTTCTTTGAAGGATTAGTAAGAAAATCTGCTTTCGTATATGTTTCTAAAGATTCATAAAGCTGAAAATAACCATGAGCGCCAACCCCGCGTGCATGAACAATCCTTTCGGGAATTCGTTCGTGATCAAAATGGGTCATTTTCTCACGAAAGTGAAAATCCTCCATTAAGGTTGGGCCTCTTAAGCCCATCTTTAAAGAAAATTCATCTTCAGCTATTTTTACCCCTTGATTTGTTGTTAAAGCATGTTTGCATTGATTGTCAGTAACGTGATGCTTCAATTGTTCCGTTTTTTTATTCACAATATAGGCCCCTCCTTTACTCTGTTAATTAATAGATACCCTTTTTATTAGGTCGTAAACATGTATTATCGTTTTTGTATGTAAAATCATAAAATATCGGTTGTTTCAGTGATTCTTGTTTGAGGAAGCAAAATAAAAAAGCCAAGGAGAAAATTTATTTTCTCCTTGGCTTTTAAGATAATTCTTTTCGTTAAAATGCGGAAATTCTTTGCTTCGTTTTTGGTACAATAATAAATTTGATCCAGAGTAACCCGACAATCATAATGATAAGGCTATGTAAAAATTGACCTGTAGCAATGAGTATAACACTCGAAAATACAATGAGTTGAATACTTAGCAATATAAAGATTAAGCTAAGAAATTGCTTCATCCTTTCTTCAGTATGGGTTGGATATAATGCTACAATAATATTTCCCGAAAAATATTTCCATAGTGAACGAAGCTGCATAGAGATCATATATAAAACGATGTAAGCGATAGCGCCTTTTACGTATATATTTGGTATGAAATATAAGGCGAAAGCACCGATCAATCCTAAGCGAGTATATATACCGAAATAATCATTTCCACGTAAAAATGCTAGTGTATGTAAGTAGAAGAAAGTTGCTCGTTTTTTATGTAATAAAGGTTCAATCCAATTTGTAAGCCATTTTCTTTTATTTACTTGTTTATTCAGTTGCGGAACATCTGTGAAAATGCTAGCAAATTGATAAAAACGAACGTTCATTTTTTCTTCTTGCTCAATTATGTAATCCCACGGTATTCGTTTTGTAGGCTGTTTTTTCGTATATAGAAGTAGGAAAGCAAGTAGTAAGAGTAGTCCGCCCAATATGAGAACATTTGCGGAATAAAACAGCATGTAAATGATTAGGGCGTTACAAGTAATACGAATGATCAGCCATATATTTTTTTCGTGACTATCACGCCACATCCAATGTATGTACATGTTCCAGGCTTTCGTAATCATTAACACGATAAAGATTGTACATAAAAAAGGTACAGTTAATTGTAATGATTGCATAGCAAGTGGAACGAGAATAAGGAACGTAAATAACAATGGGAAAAGCTGAATGATGTAATTGTATAGAAGAGATTTTTTGAAATAAGATGTTAATTTCTCTTCTAGTGCTAGTAAATAGACAGCATCAGGTTTTTGAATAAATGTACGGATAGGGCATCTCGTTATAAGGAATGTAAGTACAATCGTTATAATTATTAAAGATATTCCTTTAGAAGGAGATGCTTTTAGAAACCGAGCATAATAATATGCGCCAACGCATGAAATAAAGATAAAGCTATATAGTAAACCGTTAATCATACGTGCAAAGTATGTAATGATATTTTGAATATGTTGTTGGAAGCGACTGCTCCATAGCGATTCGATTGACATGTTTTTCACCTCTTTGTTCTATTATATATGTTTTACAAAAGAAAAAACGAGCAAATTGCGTTATGCAACTTGCCCGTTTTTCTTTTCGTTATTTTTTTTCTGATCACGATTCATTAATGGATAGAAAGCAAATCCAATTACGAATAAACCAATTCCGAGAAGGAACGTTTTTATATCGGATGCGCCAGTTTTAATAACCCATAGTGCGTAGCAAAGTGCGATAACTGCGACTATGCCATCTGTAATTCTTGCCCGCATTTCATTTTTATATGTTTCACCAGTTGCGACTAGTTTTAACTGGAAGATTGGTGAAACGAGATATGGAATGAGGTAGGCCAGTGTTGATACGGTAATAACGAATGTATAAGCTTCCGCAATGGTTCCTGATAATGTTGAGAATAGGAATACTTGCGACATAATGTTTGTTAATCGTAATGAGTAAATTGGACTTCCTTTTTTATTTGTTTTCGTGAAGAAGGAAGGGAAGAAACCTTCTTTTGCTGCTTGATATGGTACTTCTGAGCTTAATAAAATCCAGCCTAAGATAGAACCGAACAGGGAAGTAAGAGCAAGTAATGCCATCAGTTTCCCGCCGCCGTGACCCATTGCAGCGTTTAGTGCATCTGCTAATGGACGTTCAGAAGCTTGTAATTTATCAACGTGAAGTACACCCATTGTTAAAATTGTAATTCCTAAGTAAATCGCAACTGTAATAAGTAATCCCGCAACTGTTGCACGTTTTACCGTTTTTGGAGAAACAGCACGGTTTGATAAAAGAACGGCTGATTCAATTCCGATAAACGCCCAAAGCGTTGTAAGAGCAGCTAAATTTACTTGTGAAAGAAGACCATGTGATGCACCTGATTTATCAATCATCGGTGTGTACCATTGTCCAAACTTAGAAGCTTCGAATGCAAATAACGTAACGACGATGAATAAAAGGAATCCAGTTACTTTCGTTGTTGTTGCTAAGAAGTTTAGTTTTCCAGCTCCGCTTACACCGTTTGTTAATATAATATGAGTTCCCCAAAGTAAGATGGAACAAATCGTAAATGTAATTAGTTTTCCGACTTCTACGTTAAATGAGCCGATTGAAAATAGTAGTCGCGTATCTTTCATAATTGGGAAGAAGAGTGATAAATATCCCGCAAATGATGTAATGATGGCAACGTTACTTGCCCAGTTTGCAACCCAATATCCCCATACCATACTGAAGCCAGCCATTTTTTTCTTTTTTGGTGTTGAGAATAAAGCATATGCATGACTTTGTGGCCCTGTCGTTAAATCAGGACGACGAATTGCTAAATTACCGAAAACAAGAGCTAGCATTAAAACACCAAACCCTGTAGTTAACCAAGCTAAAGTGACACCGAGTGGGCTTGCTGTTTGTGCCAACGTACTTGGTACCATGAAAATACCAGCGCCAACCATGTTACCGACAACGAAAGCTGTTAGTACCCAAAAGCCCCATTTTTTTTGTTGCATAGAAAAATACCTCCAAAGTTAGTATAACCAAGTCAAGCGAGGAGATATGTATGTCTTCCTGAGTCAGGAAGAGAAGTCCCAAACAAAACAAAAAAAGCACGTAATCTGCCGCTACATGCTTTCTATCTTATAAGAAACCCACGACATACCTCTCGATAGCTCTCCACAAACGAAACGTTTGTGACAGTTCTGCACTTATTAAATGCAGACCCAGCAAGCGTGCATGGTGGACACGACTTACTTCGGCAACCATTCCTTTCTCATTCCTTCATCAATGCCACTACATCTCCTGAAATGATACTCTTAATGACTGCAACCTCTACCTCACCGAGATACGAATGAGGATTTAAATATTAAATTAACGTATTTAAGAGTAACAAATGAATTTTTATACGTCAATGGATATAGTAATAATCAGATTATAGAGAACAGTTTGTGATTAAAAGTAAGAGGGATTGTTATGTGATATTTGAATTTTCGTAATATAATACATGTTATTAGCGCTAGATGATTGAAAAGGGGATGAAGTATATGTCTGTATGTCATAAACATTCAGTAATAGGTGTGCTAGATTCGGGTGTTGGGGGATTAACAGTTGCGAGCGAAATTATAAGACAATTGCCTAAAGAAAGCATTTATTATATTGGTGATAATAAGCGTTGTCCGTATGGGCCAAGAAGTGTAGAGGAGGTGCAATCTTTCGTATTTGAAATGGTTGAGTTCCTCAAACAGTTTCCATTAAAAGCGCTAGTCGTAGCATGTAATACTGCTGCAGCTGCTGCATTGAATGCGCTACAAGAAGCACTTTCCATTCCAGTTATTGGCGTTATACATCCAGGAGCAAGAGCGGCAATTAAAGTTACAAAGAAAGGGGAAATCGGGGTAATTGGAACTGTAGGTACGATAAAATCTAATATGTATGAAAAAGCATTACACGAGCTGGATACATATTTGGAAGTGCATAGCTATGCTTGCCCGACTTTAGCCACAGTTGTAGAAAATCAATTAGAAGATACAGCATATGTCACGCAGCAAGTGAAACAAGCTTTACTTCCATTAACGAAAGAAGATATAGATACGTTAATTCTTGGATGTACGCATTATCCACTTTTAGAGTCCTATATAAAAAAGGAACTAGGAGAAGACATAACGATTATTAGTTCTGCAGAAGAAACAGCGATAGAGTTAAGTACCATTTTACAGCATAAAGGAATTTTGTCTGACAATCTGAATCTGAAGCATCGCTTTTTTACAACGGGATCTGTTTTATCATTTGAACATATTGCTGAGCGATGGCTAGGGTATCAAATTTCTGTAGAATGTGTACATTTGCCTATGAAAAATGCGTGTATACATAATTAAGATTTAGTGAATTACTTTTTTAAATAAATGAGGTTCGTTTCATAAGAAGGAAAGAATAAGCTTTTAATTGAAGTGTTTAAGGGCAGTTCAATTAAAGGGGAGATTGGATTATGGAATTATTAAGATCTCAATTGTTTGCTTTAGAGTATATTTCAAAATATGCAGAGAACGAAAAACGTGGGGCTAAAGCAACGATTAATCATATACTTAAAATGTCTAATATTACAGATGAAATATTTGAAGAAGCTGTCGCTAATTTAAAATCTCATGCAAGGATTGCTTTACACTTTCATCCAGACAGACTAGATTCGAATATGAAAAGTGTTGCTGAAGCACTGTTTGAGCAAGGAGTATATAAAAGTCAGTTTGAAACATTGCTATCTAATGGAAGCGTATCTGCTTACCCTGGTGGTGAACGTGACCTTTGGGAAAAGAGAATATTTGGAGGAGCATATCAATTAGAAGGCGTAACGAATGATCAACGGCCAAAATATGGAGCGCTAAATTTAATGTTACATCCAGATGGGCCGGCTCCGCGTTTTGGTTCATGTTATTTTCTCTTATCTCCAAAAGTTTCTTCGCGCTCTACATATACGTATTTAGATTCGCATCAAGATCCGAAAGAAAAGGGGACTTATGAGGAGTTTGATATGATTTTAGCTGCTCTTTTGGAAGAGACATTTGTAAGAGATTTTGCAATTGGTGAAGGGAATTTGACTCCAACAATATTAATTAATCATTTACTGGCTAACCTGAAAAGGCCGTTTATAGATTTAGTAAGCAAAGAGCCAGCCCGTAATCTTAATCATTATATCGAAGCGCAAATTCATGGAGAGATTTCTCTTAAAGAAGACGTAGAGGTGCTTGTTGCAGATCCTTCATTTAAGGGTACGGATGTAGGAAGAGTTTTAGAAGAAATTTGCCTGAAGTATGCGATTGATTTGTATTGGCACATCGGTTTTGTACTTGCGGTAGACGAAGTTCCGATGGATTTTAGAGGTTCAAAAATGCCATCTTTAGCAAGACGCATTGCACGGAATCATTGCATCGATGCAAATATAATTGGCTCTGCTGTAGTGGATTTGAAACGCAATCCATTATCTTGGAGTGATCGTGGAACTTATGAAGAAGTGCTTCAGGAATTAAAATTATTATGGCATGTTTTAGTTCGATTTGGAAAACCAAATCGGAAGTAGAACGAAATACTCCGTTTTTCGGAAGTATTTATATAGAAAAGAAGCTGATCTAAAAATAGATCAGCTTCTTTTTATAAGATTAAACTAAGTTTAATACAGTTACTTTTTCACGTGTCATAGACTCAAGGCTCTTACGAATACCTTGTGCGCCCATACCTGAACCTTTTACACCGATGAATGGGAAGTGGTCAGGGCCGCGCTCTGTGCGTCCGTTAATTTGTACAGAACCAGTTTCGATTTTGTTAGCAATTGCAAATGCTTTGTTAATGTCTTTAGTGAAGACACTTGCTTGCAGACCGAACTCTGATTTGTTAGCAATTTCAATTGCTTGTTCATCTGAAGAAACACGGATGATTGGAAGGATTGGGCCGAATGGCTCTTCCCAAGCAACTTTCATTTCTTCTGTTACGTGGTCGATTACTGTTGGGTAAATTAAGTTACGCTCACGTTTGTTACCGATAACGATTGTAGCACCTTTTTCTACAGCGTCGTCAACTAAACCTTGAACGAAGTCAGCAGACTTGTCGTCAATTAATGGAACGATTGTGCTATCTTGTTCTGGAGATCCAACTGATAGTTCAGCTACTTGTGCTTTTAATAAGCTAACAAGCTCGTCCGCTACGTTTTCGTGTACAAGTACACGTTTAATAGCTGTACAACGTTGACCAGAGTAAGAGAATGCACCGCTTACGATATGGTTTGCAGCATCTTGTAAGTCAGCATCTTCACGAACGATACCAGGGTCTTTACCACCAAGTTCTAATACAAGTGGAATCATTGAAGCTTTTTTCGCTAAATGTTTACCTGTGTTTGTACCACCTGTGAACGATACCATATTGATGCCTTCGTGTTCTACTAAGTAGTCACCAATTACAGAACCGCGTCCTGTCGCTACGTTTACAAGTCCTTTTGGAAGGCCAGCTTTGTGAAGTGCTTCAACCATTTTAATACCACTAATTGCACCTTGAGTTGCTGGTTTGAAAATAACAGCGTTACCCATAATTAATGCTGGTGCAAGTTTTGCAGCAGATAAGTTTACTGGGTAGTTAAATGGTGCGATTGCTAATACAACACCAAGTGGTGCGCGTTGGATAATCGCAAGTTTAGATTTTGTACCGCCCGGGAAGCTATCGCCCATCATGCTTTCTCCGTGCATATGTAAAGCTTCTTCGATCGTGTAACGAATGAAGTCAGCTGTACGAACAACTTCTTTCTTCGCATCTTTATATCCTTTACCGACTTCTTTCATAATGATATCGGCAATTTCATCCTGCATATTTACGAGCTCATCAGCCCATTTATATAAGTATTTTGCGCGATCTTGTAGGGAAGCTTCAGCCCATGATTTTTGAGCTTCTTTTGCAGATGCAATTGCTTCATCCACTTCTCCGCGAGTAATTGCTTGTACTTGTCCAATTACTTCGTGTAAGTATGGAGATGGAATTTCGATTGTTTCTCCTGAAGAGCTTTCTCTCCATTCTCCGTTTAAATAAAATTTG
This sequence comes from Bacillus sp. JKS001846, assembly GCF_900176455.1. Taxonomy (NCBI): domain Bacteria; kingdom Bacillati; phylum Bacillota; class Bacilli; order Caryophanales; family Bacillaceae; genus Bacillus; species Bacillus sp. JKS001846. The sequence continues at coordinate 4,847,970 of NZ_FWYG01000001.1, read as the reverse complement.
TACGTATTGCTAGTTGTCATGATTAGTCCTCCTAAAATAGCAACTTGTAAGAGTGAGTATAAGGTGATTGTAGGGGGTTTGATAACATTTTTCAAATGAAATGTTTGTGAAAACGATTTCTTATTCTTTTTTTATTTTGTATGCCCTTTCTTACAGAACATTCCCTTATTTCAAAATGGTGTATCATATATTTTTATTTGAAGTGTGAAAAAATAATTGACAGAATACTCAATAAAGTTGTAAGATTATAAATGGAAAATAAATGAAGGGGGTGTGCGTAATGATTGTAATCGTAAATGTAATGGGCTTAGCTCTGTTAAATGGCAGAAAACATTCATATCATTACGCAACCCGTACGGATATATAGGGCATCTTTGTCTTATAAAAAGCGTACGTTGCGTATATCGTAACGTACGCTTTTTATGCATTCCTGTGCATATCGTCAAGCGGCGGTATGCTTTTTTTGGTTTATTTTCCCTTGTTTGGTTTCGATAAAAAACTTTGGAAGGTGGAAAAATGTGATGAGATTGTATGGGTTACGAAATGTAAATGTGATGGGTCTGGATAGTGGATAAAGAAATGAGAGGTAAACGAGAACGAGAAGGGAGAGGTTACATTGTTATCAGTATTACTAAAGTTAAAATGGTTTTTTAGGGAGCACTGGAAGAGATATAGTATTGCCATTGGAGCTCTTTTAATTGTGAATATAGTTGAAGTTATTCCCCCGAAAGTGTTAGGGGTTACGATAGATAATATAAAAACAGGAACGTTATCGAACGAAGCAATTATGCAATCTATTCTTATTTTAATAGGGGTTACAATCGTTGGGTATGGTCTTACTTTCGTATGGCAACATCAATTGTTTGGAGGTGCATTTGTACTTGAGAAAACGATGCGCTCTAAATTTATGGGGCATTTACTTAAGATGACGCCGACTTTTTATCAAAAAAATCGTACTGGCGACTTAATGGCGAGGGCAACGAATGATTTAAAAGCAATCGCTATGACAGCTGGTTTTGGTATATTAACGCTTGTGGATTCTAGTTTATACATGCTTACGATCGTTTTTATGATGGGATTTACAATTAGTTGGGAGCTTACATTTGCAGCGCTTATTCCGCTTCCAATTATGGCGTATGCGATGAATATATATGGAAAGAAATTGCATGAAAGATTTACCGTTGCGCAAGATGCATTCGGTGATATGAACGATAAAGTGCTTGAATCAATCGCTGGCGTACGCGTTATTCGTGCATACGTACAAGAGAATGCAGACGAGGAAAGATTTCATCACTTAGGAGATGACGTCTACGAAAAAAATATGAAAGTAGCAAAGATTGACGCATTATTCCAACCAACTGTGAAAATGCTTGTTGGCCTTAGTTATTTAATCGGTTTAGTGTACGGGGCATATCTTGTATTTCAATCAAAGGTAACACTTGGTGAACTTGTTTCATTTAACGTGTATTTAGGGATGATGATTTGGCCGATGTTTGCAATTGGTGAATTAATTAATGTTATGCAAAGAGGAAATGCTTCGCTTGACCGTGTGAATGAAACGTTAGCGTATGAACCAGATGTAAAGGATCCGAAACATCCAAAGCTTGTGCAAGAGCCGGATTATATTCAGTTTGATGACGTTACCTTTTCATATCCTTCATCAACTGAAACAAATTTAAAAAAGGTTTCGTTCACCTTAAAACAAGGGGAGACGCTTGGGGTTGTCGGAAAAACAGGAAGCGGGAAAACGACGCTTGTACGTCAGCTTCTTCGTCAATATCCACTTGGAGATGGAGATATTGCAGTTTCTGATGTGACATTAGATAAAATGACGAATGAAAATGTACTCGGCTGGATTGGTTATGTACCGCAGGAGCATATTTTGTTCTCAAAAACAGCGCGAGAAAATATTTTATTCGGAAATAGGGAAGCGACTGAAGAAGAACTAGAGAAAGCAATTGAAATTGCTGCGTTTAAAAAGGATTTAGAGTTTTTGCCAGAAGGGTTAGAAACGCTCGTTGGAGAGAAAGGTGTTTCTTTATCAGGAGGGCAAAAACAAAGGATCTCGATTGCAAGAGCTGTTATTCAAAATCCAGAAATTTTAATTTTGGACGATTCTTTATCAGCTGTAGATGCTCGTACGGAAGCAGCGATCATTGAAAATATAAGAACGGAAAGAAGCGGAAAGACGACGATTATTACGACGCATCGTTTATCAGCAGTGCAACATGCGGATTGGATTCTCGTTATGGATGAAGGCGCAGTTATAGAAGAAGGTACGCATGCTCAGCTTATCCAAAAGGGAGGATGGTATGCTGAACAGTTTGAAAGACAACAAGGTGAAAGTGAAAGTGCAGATAGTGGGGTGAAAATATGAGCGTTTCAAAACGATTGTTTCAATACGCGATGAAAGTGAAAGGGACGATTTTTGCTGCGATGTTAATGTTATTTATTTTCGTCATCGCAGAGCTTGCTGGTCCTTTCGTCGCTAAAACGATGATTGACGATCATATCGTCGGGATAGAGAAACCTTGGTATGAAACAGAACAGAGTGAAGATGCTGTTTCGTATAATGGGGCTTTTTATAAGCGAAGTGATCGCTTTGAACAAGGCGAGAAAAAAGGAAAAGAAGTACGCGTGATGCAAGTCGGTTTTCAATATTATTTTGTACCGAATAAAGTAAATGTAGAAGGATCACGTACTGTAAAAGGGGATATGATTACCGTTCAAAATGGTAAGGCGGTGCAAGTTTATAAAGCGAAAGCATTAACAAAGGAAGAAGTATTTGCATTTTATAAGCCAGAAATAAACCGTCTATTATTACTTGGTGGTGGCTATTTTGCTTTATTAGTAGTCGTATCATTATTTGCATACGGAAAGCAGTTCTTCTTGCAAAAGGCAGCGAACAAAATTATTCAAATTATGAGGGAAGATGTTTTTTCTCATATTCAAACGTTGCCAATTCGGTACTTTGATCATTTACCGGCGGGGAAAATTGTTTCGCGTGTGACGAATGATACAGAGGCCATTCGTGATTTATATGTAACGGTGCTGGCAACATTCGTTTCTAGTATCATCTATATTATTGGGATATTTGCTGCGCTATTTTTATTAGATGTGAAGCTCGCTTCATTATGTTTATTAATTATCCCAATTTTAATTGTTTGGGCGATTCTTTATAGAAAATACGCGTCTGTATACAATCATAAAATGCGCTCTCGTTTATCTGATATTAACGGAACAGTAAATGAATCCATTCAAGGGATGCCAATTATTCAAGCGTTCCGTCAAGAGCGTGAAACGAAAAAAGAGTTTGAAGAATTAAATGGCGATTATTTTAAGTATCAAAATAAAATTTTGAATTTAAATGCAGCAACTTCTCATAATTTAGTATCCGTATTAAGAAATATCGCTTTCACAGGTGTGATTTGGTATTTCGGTGGCGCTTCATTAAGTGCTACAGGCGTCATTTCTCTAGGGATACTGTATGCGTTCGTTGATTATTTAACACGATTGTTCTCACCGATTACAAATATGGTGAATCAGCTTGCTAACTTAGAACAATCGCGTGTTGCATCAGAGCGTGTTTTTGAATTGTTAGAGGAAAAAGGAGAAGCAGTAGAAGAAGAGCGTATGCCTCGCTTACAAGGAAATGTGAAGTTTGATAATGTATCGTTTTCTTATAATGGGAAAGATGAAGTGTTAAAAAATATTTCTTTTGAAGCGAAACAAGGGGAGACCGTGGCACTTGTCGGTCATACTGGATCAGGAAAAAGTTCTATTATGAACGTACTCTTTCAGTTTTACGAGTTTGAAAAAGGAAAGCTTACGATTGATGGTCATGATGTAAAAGAGATGCCGAAACAAGCAACTCGTGAACATATGGGAATTGTACTGCAAGATCCGTTTTTATTTAGCGGAACAGTAGCATCTAATGTAAGTTTAGAAAATGAAAAAATTTCAAAAGAGCGCATCGTAAAAGCATTGCGTGATGTTGGTGCTGAAAGATTTGCGAACAATATAAATGAAGAAATTACGGAGAAAGGAAGTACTCTTTCAACCGGAGAACGTCAGCTTATATCGTTTGCTAGGGCGCTCGCTTTTGACCCAGCCATTTTAATTTTAGATGAAGCGACATCTAGTATCGATACAGAAACAGAGGCGATGATTCAACAAGCGCTAGAAGTTGTGAAAAAAGGAAGAACGACATTTATTATCGCTCACCGACTTTCAACAATTAAAAGCGCAGATCAAATTATTGTGCTTGATAGAGGAACCATTTTAGAAAAAGGGTCTCATGATGAGCTAATGAAAAAGCGCGGGCGTTATTATGATATGTACAAAACGCAAATGGAAGGGAACCAGAGCGCTTAATAGGTATGGGAGAGAACTTGTGATTTTCACAAGTTCTTTTTTTAGTGAATCAGGGCAGTTAAATAAGAAGTATTATTTTACCTTTCGTACAATAAATGCTATATTAAAAAATGTTACTTATTTTTTGTATGTAGCATTATTTTTCCCTTTTGTTTGATTATGAAGAAAAAGGATAAACTAAATAAGAACATTTTCATTGAAAAATTGTTCAAGATTGCATACAATCAATATAGTTTTTAAATTCCTATCAGAATACTTGGAGGATTACTATCATGAAGAAATTATTTTCAGTGCTTGCAGTAACTACATTAGCGATCGGGATTGTAGCCGGCTGCGGTAAAGAAGAGAAAAAAGATACAGCTAGTCAAGACGCGTTACAAAAGATAAAACAAAGCGGTGAACTTGTAATTGGAACAGAAGGTACATACGCACCGTTCACATTCCATGATTCAAGCAATAAATTAACTGGATTTGACGTTGAACTATCAGAAGAAGTTGCAAAACGTTTAGGTGTAAAACCTGTATTTAAAGAAACACAATGGGATAGCTTACTTGCTGGTTTAGATGCAAAACGTTTCGATATGGTTGCAAACGAAGTTGGTATTCGTGAAGACCGTCAAAAGAAATATGATTTCTCTAAACCGTACGTTTCATCTTCAGCGGCATTAGTTATTGCAAAAGATAAAGATAAGCCTGCTACATTTGCTGATGTAAAAGGTTTAAAAGGAGCACAATCTTTAACGAGTAACTATGCAGATATTGCTAAGAAAAACGGTGCGGAAATTATTGGTGTAGAAGGATTTAGCCAAGCGGCAGAATTATTAGCTTCAGGACGCGTTGATTTTACAATTAATGATAAGTTATCAGTATTAAACTATTTAGAAACGAAAAAAGATGCAAAAATTAAAATTGTAGATACAGAAAAAGAAGCGTCACAAAGTGGATTCTTATTCCGTAAAGGTAGCACTAAGCTTGTACAAGAAGTAGATAAAGCGTTAGAAGATATGAAAAAAGACGGTACGTATGACAAAATAGCGAAAAAATGGTTCGGTGAAAATGTATCTAAGTAGTGCATTGGTTTCAGATCGATTGTCTACTTGGATAGATATTATGCAGTCTTCCTTCATGCCTATGCTGAAGGAAGCTGTTTTTACAACAATTCCATTAACGCTTATTACATTTATTATCGGGATTATACTGGCAACGTTAACAGCGCTCGCACGTATTTCTGGTAGTCGTATTTTACAATGGATTGCTCGTATCTATGTATCTATCATTCGCGGAACGCCACTTCTTGTACAGCTATTTATTATTTTCTATGGTCTTCCAACTCTTAATATTGAAGTTGAGCCATATACAGCAGCAGTTGTTGGATTTTCATTAAATGTCGGTGCATATGCATCTGAAATTATTCGTGCTTCTATCCTTTCCATTCCGAAAGGGCAGTGGGAAGCAGCTTATACAATTGGGATGACATATCCACAAGCATTAAAACGTGTTATTTTACCACAAGCAACGCGCGTATCAATCCCGCCGCTTTCGAATACATTTATTAGCTTAGTGAAAGATACTTCGTTAGCATCGTTAATTTTAGTAACAGAAATGTTCCGAAAAGCGCAGGAAATTGCGGCGATGAACTACGAGTTTTTAATTGTTTATTTTGAAGCAGGTCTTATTTATTGGGTTATTTGTTTCTTATTATCAATCGTACAACAGATGTTAGAAAAGCGTTCAGAACGCTACACATTAAAATAATCCTTTTACAAAAGGAGTTTTTGTTTTTATGATTTCAATTCAGCACTTACAAAAAAGTTTCGGAGATAATACCGTACTAAAGCATATAGATTTAACAGTTGAGAAGGGCGAGGTTGTTGTTATTATTGGGCCGTCTGGATCTGGTAAAACGACATTCTTACGTTGTCTCAATGTATTAGAAACGCCAAACGCTGGTAATATTCGTATCGGTAATAAAGAGCTTAACTTCTCTCAAAAAGTAACGAAGAAAGATATTGTTAATCTTCGTACGCAAACAGGTATGGTATTCCAGCACCATAATTTATTCCCGCATTTAACAGCACTTCAAAATGTAATGGAAGGGCTCGTTACAGTGAAAAAGATGGGGAAAGAAGAAGCGAAGAAAAAAGCAAACTATTTCCTTGAAAAAGTTGGTTTAGCAGATAAAGTGGATTTATATCCGTTCCAATTATCAGGCGGACAACAACAGCGCGTTGGAATTGCGCGCGCGCTTGCGATGGAGCCGGAAGTGTTACTATTTGATGAGCCGACGTCAGCGCTTGATCCTGAACTCGTTCAAGAAGTTCTGAAAGTAATGAAAGAACTTGCTAAAGAAGGCATGACGATGGTTATTGTAACGCACGAAATGCGTTTTGCACATCAAATTGCGAACCGTGTTATTTTCATGGATGGTGGTGTCGTTGTCGAACAAGGTACACCAGAAGAAGTATTTACAAATCCAAAAGAAGAACGTACGAAGAAGTTTTTACAAATGTTGCAATAAATTAAGGAAGGTCTCAAGGCATATGCCTTGAGACCTTTTTGCCATATATATTTATTTGTGGAATCCGCCAAGGCTTTGCTCAGCCATTGCAACTAGACGTTTTGTGATTTCTCCACCAACTGAACCGTTAGCGCGAGCCGTAGAATCTGCTCCTAATTGTACACCAAATTCTTGAGCGATTTCGTACTTCATTTGATCGATTGCAGCTGTTGCACCTGGTACTACTAATTGATTTGAAGAATTTTGGTTTGCCATAGGAATATATCCTCCTTAGAGTTATAAAAGTTTTTTTGGTTGGACTAGCTGGAGTTGAACCAGATTATCGCCCCGATTGGCGCTAATCCATCGGTAATTAAGTTTGTACTCATAGTATGGATGTTACCTAGAAAGATATACAAAATAATAATTTGTAAATTTTGTCAAAAAAACTTATTGATTTCGTAAATTATGAAATAAGAGTAATCGTTGTATTTTTAAGAAAACAGGCCAAACTAAGGAGGATATTAAATATAATTTTCTCATTGTAGCCTGCTACTTGTAGGCTAATTATTAGCTTCTTATTTATGATTTATTGAAATAAAAATGAAATCGGTAGCAACTTTATAGTTCTATTTTTAAGTAGGGATGGAGTGGGCACTCCTATGTCTGGATAGGTTGCTCTCTTCACTCTAAAAAAGAGAGGCTTTAAACGATAAAGTATGGAGGAATCATGATGGGGATTTGCCCGCTTTGCAACGCATTAGAATCACAAACATATTCTTGTCAAAATTGCCAAAGTATACTCCAAGATTATGGGAAGTCTGTAGATTACATAGATGATTATAGTGCCTATATGGATCAAGAATTATTAAGTGCAGTAGATGGTTTAACGCATAATAATTCAAATGAATATTGCAATCATATTTTTTATTGCGGAGTATGTAATGTGGAAACTGAGGTTGTAGTAAAACTTGTGTAAATAGAAAACTTCCACCTTATTATCTAGGTGGAAGTTTTTGTTTTTGCATTTGTGAGTGAATCATAGGAGAAGGGATACATTCGGTGTTTGATGAAGTCCCGGATTTTATTTGGGACATTTTTTCCTTTGCATCACGTAAAGAATGTTCAGTTAAGTAGATGGCATATTCGTAAAATAACTGGCGTGTCAGTTCACTTTGTTCTTTTAATTTGGCATCTTGGAATACAGTTCGCCCAGGTTTAGAGTTGGCTTCAAATAACCACGGATTTTCCTTTGTGTCTAAACCGATATCGAAACCAATCTCACCGATGTTTCCAGTTACTTGCTCGTCGAGTGCATAACTTATTTGCAGAGCTGTTTGTTTTAATTTATTTTCAATTTGAACTTGCTTCGTTGAATCTGGAAAAAGTTCTTGTAGCAATTTTGTATTACCGCCGCTATTTACATGCGTTGTTAAACTGCCTTTGCCGGCGATTTTGGCGACGATTGCACTAACTATCCAATTACCGAAATGATTTTTATTTGTATGAATGCGGAAATCAACAGGTTGACCATCAAAGCGAAGTAACGAAATACCTTGCTGTACGATAAACTTTTTTAAATCATGCCCTTTTAGTACATGGTTTAGAAGAGTTTCTAATGATTGATACTTTCTCAGTTTGTTTTCTTCATTTTCGCGATAACGACAGTAGTAGCAATTTTCTGTTTGAGAATAAAATATTTGATGAATATTTCTACCAAAGCTCCCGTGTATTGGTTTCATGTACACTGATTTATATGTGCCAAGAAACCGTTCTACTTGTTCGAAATGCTGAAATGCTTCTGTATTTGGTAATAAGGGTTTAATTGATTCGTCTTTCATAAGAAGTTGATGAACTTCCCATTTATTGAAAAACCCTGGGTTAAACCATGGAATGGAGTAGTCTTGTTCTAATTTTCTTTTTGCTCTGACAATTGGTTTGTAATTTTCCGCTTGTCGATTCGGTAGTCGATCGTAAATGACGTTTGGTAAAGGAACCTTTTTCTTTATCCATTGTTTCTCTCGAAAGAAATATCCTTCAATTGTTTCTTCTTCCCAGTTTATATGTTGAACGCCAAAGACGAATACGAACGGTCGTAATGAGAATGGTGGTGTTAACAACTCACTGAGAGCAATTGAACGATTTCCTAAAGGATTAGAAGAATCATCGTTAAAGCCAGTTGTGAAAATGCCGATCAATGGTCCGAAAATAATCGTTTGGTTTTGTGTGAATGCATGAATAGTAGTTGATTGAGGCAGTAAAAGTTTTTCGGCAATATGCTTTCCGATAATAATTTCGCGAGTAAAGGAATAATGAATTTTTACTTCTTCACTTGCTATATGACGTATGCCGAAGGAGAGGGATGTAATAGGTGGTGTAATAGAAAAAACGTAAGGTAAAGTAATGCTATTTGGATGTTCATCTGAAATATTTAATGTATATATATGTTCTTTCAAAATAGGTTTACCTCCTTTCATTATGGTGTAAAGCGACTGAATTTAAGTGGTCCGTGAAATATCTTTTCAGCTAATGAATCACTATGACGAATGTATTGTTCGTAAGGAGGGATCGTGTTGACATACATAAGCCAGATTGCACCTTTTTGATCCATAATTGTGGAAAGTTCTAGTTCAAATAACGAAGAATAAGACTGATCTAGTGTTTGGAATACTTCATTTATAATGTCGTGTAAAGCGTCGTGCAATAGTTGCACACCTGTACTAGATAGTACGTATTTAATTTTTGAAAATGAATGTAATGAATCATCGTCCGTTGTTGAGGGTAAAAGCTGATTAGGAAATGAGCTTTTTTGTATAAATTGACCGATAACATTCCAAGTTTGTTCTTTGTTTTTTTGCAAAATGGTTCGAATGTGCAGTGGATATGTTAATTGATTTGGTGGTTGTAGCATAGTGTGCGCTATGTAACGTGATGAACGTATGTTAGATTTACACCAAGATATAAATTCGTCTGTGCGTTTGATTGGAATAGAAGTATGGTATTTTTCATTTACTGTATCGATCTGAAACGTTTTATTTTTGTAAGCGACTCGATATAAGTTATCTTTAGAATGTATATTAGTGGGGCGTATAATAATATCTTTAGTTTTTAACAACAGTTTGAAAATGTTTTGTATCGTCGCAATTTCAAATTTTGGTATATAAGGAGACAGTTTTTTATTAGTGAGAAATAAATCATGTAGTTCACTTGAATTAATAAGTGTGTTATTTAAAAAGGTAGTGGAAGGACGATTGTGCAAAGAGTGAATAATTGATTTTACTTTTTCAAAGTTTGTTTCCTCTTGAAAAGAATAACGATCATATATATAAGAAGGAATAGGGAATGTTTGCTTTTTCCATTTTCCTGTATCTGTATCGTAAATAAGACCAGAAACAAGGTCTGTTTTAGGATCAATACAAAATGGCGTAAACTGGGCAACGACATTATGATAAAGCCGAGCGCGTTTAGCGATTTCGGTGTAATACGTTTGCTCATAATGAAGTTTAGAAGTTAAAAGGCCGAGAACCAACGAAATCACTCCTTTACTACTATTTGCATAATAGGCGAAGCTATATATTGCAAATACGTTTTTATACCATTATACTTTTGTCCGTATGATGATATGCTATAGTTTTGGAGAAGTGAAAGGTTGATTGTAATGAATATATGGTTAAATATGTTAACGACGACAGGACTCGGAGCAATTATTGGAGGATATACGAATCATTTAGCGATAAAAATGTTATTTCGTCCTCATCGTCCTATTTATATCGGAAAGTTTCAAGTTCCATTTACACCAGGGTTAATTCCGAAGCGGCGTGATGAACTTGCTGTTCAATTAGGAAAAATGGTTGTAGAACATTTGTTAACACCAGAAGGAATCGGAAAAAAGCTAACAAATGAAGAGTTTCAAAAAGGTTTAATTCACTGGGCGCAAGTGGAAGTGGATAAAGTAATTACGAATGAACAATCACTGCGATATATGTTAGAAAAATGGAATGTAGCACATGTAGAAGAAGAAGCGACTCGAAAAATCGAACATGTGATTACAGAAAAAATTCATGCATTTTTAGCAGAGTATTATACATATACATGGAAACAGGCTTTACCTCATTCTGTACATGAAAAGATAGAGAATGCGATTCCGAATGCCTCGGCGTTTATTTTAGAGCGAGGAATTAGCTTTTTTGAAAGTGAAGAAGGGAAAGCGCGTCTTTCAAAAATGATTGATGATTTCTTTGCTTCTCGTGGAACGCTACTTAACTTAGTTGGGATGTTTTTAGGAAATGTAAGTGTTGTGGATCGTGTGCAGCCAGAAGTTATTAAGTTTTTAGGGCAAGATGCTACAAAGCAGCTTTTAACTGACGTACTGCAAAAAGAGTGGGAAAAGTTAAAAGGAAGAGATGTAAAAGAATTAGAAGCATTTGTAGAGAAAGAAATGATTGTAAGCTCCGTGCTGTCAGCAGTTAAAGTAGAGGAAACAGTGAGTAAGTTTTTAAATCAATCTGTTCAGCAAGTATGTGAACCAGTTCGAGAAACAATTATTGAAAAAGTGGTTCCAAGTGTAGTAACGAAAGGCTTAAAGTGGGGAACAGAAAACGTAGAGAGTATACTAAACAATCTACACCTTGCGGAAATTGTCCAGCAAGAAGTGTCTACATTCTCAACAGAAAGATTAGAAGACTTAGTTCTGTCTATTACGAAAAACGAATTAAAAATGATTACGTATTTAGGAGCGTTATTAGGCGGAATGATCGGGCTCGTACAAGGATTGTTACTATTGTTTCTTAGATAATAAGGTGAGTACATAGAAATAAAAGTGAAATTTCTTCACATCTCTTGCATAGTTTGATATGGTAAGAAGAGGTGCGTATGTAAATGCACTGAAAAGGCAGTGCGTATGAAAAGCGCTAGCCTTCTAAAGGAGGAAAAATAAAATGACAAAGAACATTCATGATGTTGCATATGAATTACAAAAAGCAATCGCTGAAAACGATGACTTCAAAACTTTAAAAGAGAGCTACGCAGCAGTTCAAGCTGACACAGCTTCAAAGAACTTATTCGATGAGTTCCGTACAATGCAACTTAGCCTACAACAAAAAATGATGCAAGGCCAAGAAATCACTGAAGAAGACAACCAACAAGCACAAGAAGTTGTAGCTCGCATTCAACAAGATGCTAAAATTACAAAATTAATGGAAACTGAGCAACGCCTAAACGTTGTAATCGGTGACGTTAACAAAATTATCATGAAGCCACTTGAAGAATTATATAGCGCGCAACAACAAGCGTAATAGTGGAAGACGCTCCTAGTTTAGGAGCGTCTTTTTTGTTTAGGGAATTTAATAGTTATATCACAAAAACTCCCTTTCAAAATAGCCATTTCTTATTGATTATTTTGAAAGGGATATGTAACACATCGGTTAATTTTTTTTATTGCTGTTAATTGAAGTTTTAATATTTTTTTCGTTCAAAAACTTTTCAATCTCTTTTTGTTTCCTCCCATTTATTTTCTCAAAGCGCTTTGTAAAAGAAAAATTGGCCTTGAATAAGTTACCATCTTGGGCGAGTTTGTCTAATTCTTGATCTAGTTCTACTGAAAGTGCTGTAGACGATGAAATAAATTCATAGATTTCTTTTGAAGGCTTTTTGTAATCATCAGGGATTGTATTGTTACTAATAAAATTATGGAAGTTTGCATCATTTTGCTTCGCTAACTCTATTAGTTTTTGTAATTTTTCTCGGTCAGATTCAGTGAAATTCTTATCAGAATTTGTTGAAGCGAGAGGGATAATATTTTCAGATAACTTCCAACTATAATCTATATAATTTTTTATATTTTGTCTCATTTCGTCTTCACTAATATTTTCATTTTTCTTTGAGGAACTAAATATATTTTCTGGAACTTTAATAGCAACATCTTTGATAGATTGTACATCATTTTTTTCCTTAGGCTGTACACTGTTTGAACAAGCTGATAGAAATAACATTGTAAGTAACATGAGTGGGTATAAAATATAATTTTTCATCTTAATCTCCTTTTGCATTAGTGTCGTTGCAAAATAGCTACATTCCATTTCAAATATTTAACTAAAGCTACGTATAGATGTTTTATTATTTGATAACATATGACTGATATTAGTAAGCCGATGCAAAAGGCTATGAATACATTGTAAACATCGGAATAACTGATTTGATGAAACCCTTTAAAGAATCCTAACCCTATTAATAATATAGGTGAAATAATTAATAACGGTGTAGCAATTATAAGTGCTAGAAGAAGCGGTAATAGAAAGAGTAATACGAAAAAGGCGATAATGATAAATATAAAGTTTAAAAGACTTAAGCTCATAACAGAAAACAGTGCTGTCATAATGTTTTTTAGGCTGCGTTTCTTGTCAGCTTTACTGATTACATATGAAATATTAAGTTCTTTAGCGATAGTTTTAGGGTTTCCTAGCTTTTTAGAAATTTCCTCTTCAGATATTCCATCTTGTTTACCACTAATAAAATGAGTTTCGTACTCCGAGATAATATCCTCCTTTTCTAAATTAGGCATATTCTGCAGAGAGGAACTAAGTTGTTCCAAAAATTCATTTTTGTTCATAACAATCACTTTCCTTTATAGAATGATGAATTACAGTTGAGAATCTTATCTTTTTTCTAAACAGCACACACAATCTATATTTACTTTTTGAAAGGCGATATACTAATCGTAAATAACATTCCAAATAATGGTTATTCCATTATTTACAAATATATCACTTGCTATTATTCTTTGCAAGGTACTATAAATTTGTTAATAATGTGAATAGGTGGAAGTATTTTTGTACATTTTTAGAAGAGATATAAAAATGTTATTTTAAGATAAACAAAAGGTTGTAAGCGCATTCTTTAAATCTTGTCAAAATAATATCGAATTCATATTGTTGGAAAAATAATGCATTTGTAATATAATGATAAATGATACTTCACCACATTAATTAACTAGGTGAAATTAAAAATCTTTATTACACAAATTATGAAACAAAGGAATGATTAGTTTGAGTACAGGTGTAAAAGTAAACGACGTGAAGACAAAAACAAAAGGAGCAGATCTTGTTGTTGATTGTTTAATTAAACAAGGTGTTACACATGTTTTCGGTATTCCAGGAGCAAAGATTGACTCTGTATTTGATGTATTGCAAGAAAGAGGACCAGAGTTAATCGTTTGTCGTCATGAACAAAATGCAGCATTTATGGCAGCTGCTATTGGTAGATTAACAGGGAAACCGGGCGTATGTCTTGTAACTTCAGGACCAGGGACATCAAATTTAGCGACAGGTCTTGTTACTGCGAATGCGGAGAGTGATCCCGTTGTTGCTTTAGCTGGTGCAGTACCGCGTACGGATCGATTAAAACGTACGCATCAATCTATGGATAATGCTGCACTATTCGAACCAATCACAAAATATAGCGTAGAAGTAGAGCATCCTGATAATGTGCCAGAAGCACTTAGTAATGCATTTCGAAGTGCGACTTCCACAAATCCGGGAGCTACTTTAGTAAGTCTTCCGCAAGACGTTATGACTGCGGAAACAACTGTAGAGTCTATCGGTGCGCTTTCTAAGCCACAGCTTGGAATCGCTCCCACAAATGATATTACATATGTAGTAGAAAAAATAAAATCAGCGAAATTACCAGTTATTTTACTCGGTATGAGAGCGAGCACAAATGAAGTGACGAAAGCTGTTCGTAAATTAATTGCGGATACAGAACTTCCTGTCGTTGAAACATATCAAGCAGCTGGTGCGATTTCACGTGAGTTAGAAGATCATTTCTTCGGCCGCGTTGGATTATTCCGTAACCAACCAGGTGATATTTTACTAGAAGAAGCAGACCTTGTTATTTCTATCGGTTATGATCCAATCGAGTATGATCCAAAGTTCTGGAATAAACTTGGCGACAGAACGATTATTCATCTTGACGACCATCAAGCAGATATCGATCATGATTACCAACCAGAGCGTGAATTAATTGGTGATATTGCCTTAACGGTAAATAGCATCGCAGAAAAGTTACCGAAACTTGTGTTAAGTACGAAATCAGAAGCGGTATTAGAACGATTACGCGCAAAATTATCAGAACAAGCAGAAGTTCCAAATCGTCCTGCAGAAGGTGTTACGCATCCACTTCAAGTGATTCGTACACTTCGTTCTTTAATTAGTGACGATACAACTGTTACATGTGACATCGGTTCCCATTCTATTTGGATGGCGAGATGTTTCCGTTCTTATGAACCACGTAGATTATTATTTAGTAACGGCATGCAAACGTTAGGTGTTGCACTTCCTTGGGCAATCGCAGCGACTTTAGTAGAACCAGGTAAAAAAGTAGTTTCCGTATCAGGTGACGGTGGTTTCTTATTCTCAGCGATGGAGTTAGAAACGGCGGTACGTTTAAATTCTCCAATCGTCCATCTTGTTTGGAGAGACGGCACATATGATATGGTTGCATTCCAACAAATGATGAAATACGGCAGAACATCAGCTACAGAGTTTGGCGATGTTGATCTTGTTAAATATGCGGAAAGTTTCGGGGCGTTAGGTCTTCGTGTTAACACGCCTGATGAATTAGAAGGTGTATTAAAAGAAGCATTAGCAGCAGACGGCCCTGTCATTATTGATATTCCAATCGACTATCGTGACAACATTAAATTAAGCGAAAAATTATTACCAAACCAATTAAACTAATGGAGGCAGATTTGAGATGACTGTTGCGCAATTAATTGATATTGATGCAAAAAAAACGAAAATGAGTAATGAAGTATATCAAACATCTACAATGCTTGCGCTATTAGATGGTATATATGATGGTGTGATTAGCTTTGAAGATTTGAAAAAACATGGTGATTTTGGCATCGGCACATTTGATCAATTAGACGGTGAAATGATTGCATTTGATAATGAATTTTATCATTTACGTTCAGACGGTTCAGCGGAAAAAGTAGAGCCAGAAGAAACAACGCCATTTGCAACTGTAACGTTTTTTGAAAAAGAAATGAGTTATACGGTAGAGCGTCCGATGAATCGTGAAGAAGTTGAAGCGTTATTACATGAATTAATGCCAAGTAAAAACTTATTTTACGCTATTCGAATGGACGGTACGTTCCGTGAAGTAAGGACGAGAACTGTTCCAAGACAAGAAAAACCGTATACACCGCTCGTTGAAGTGACGAAATCACAGCCAATCTTTTCATTTGAAAATACAGAAGGTACGCTTGCTGGATTTTGGACACCAGATTACGCACAAGGTATTGGGGTAGCTGGATTCCACTTACATTATATTGATGATGAAAGAAGCGGAGGCGGACATGTTTTCGACTATGTTGTAGAAAACTGCACGATCCAAATTTGTCAAAAAGCTCATATGCATTTAGCACTTCCAGAAACAGCAGATTTTATGGCGGCTGAATTATCAAGAGAAAACTTAGAGGATAATATTGCAACTGCGGAAGGTGCGGAGTAAAAGGAGAAGACTGTTCCACTTTGGAACAGTCTTCTTTTATTTGTCGGTAAGTCGATATCGTTTATTTCTTTGAAACAAACGGATGTCCCTCATAATAAAAACGCCACGGATAATGTACAGCTTCTTCTGCATAGTCGATATTAATACGAGGTCCTGCTGTTATTTTATATTGTGATGATATGTGTTCTTCTTTTGGAACTAATTCAATATGTAACGTATCACTTTGTAACGATACACCGCGTTCTTCTAAAGTAATTCCGAGGGCACGGCATAGTTTGCCAGGACCGTTCGTTAAATTTTTGTACTGCGCTTTTGTAATTTCGGTCTTATTGTAGCGCGCTAGTTTTATTTCTTCTATTCCATCTACCGGCTCAAGAGCTCGAATGAGAACACCTTGCGGGGTGCCCACTGGCGCTGTAATAACGTTAAAGCAATGATACATACCGTAAATTAAATATACGTAAGCATGCCCTGGTGCACCAAACATAACTTCTGTGCGATCTGTTCGTCTGCCTCCGTAACTATGTGCGGCCTTATCATCTGGGCCTTTATATGCTTCTACTTCTACAATGATTCCGCTTCGCTTTATTCCGTCTACAATATGAACAAGTTTTTGCCCGAGTAATTTTTTTGCGACTTCTAACGTATCGCCTTCATAAAAGGAAGGAGGTGCCTGCATTGTACTATCTCCTTTACTAAGTGTATATGTATATAGTAAACCAAATTTTCAGTAGTAATTCTAACTCGTTCTATTTATCGGGTTTATTTCATAAATTATGGATAGAGTACAACAGCGAAGAGGGGGAGTGCGACATGATTTATCGCTTACTAGCTCTTAATATAGATGGGACACTACTATACAACAATGGAAAAATTGCAAAAGGATTAAGAGAAACAATTGAATTTGTAAAAAGAAAAGATGTATACGTTACGTTATTTACGAGTCGTAATTTTCAATCCGCTCATAAAGTAGCAAAGGCGTTAAAATTAGATTCTATATTAGTGACACATGGTGGTGCTTTCGTTTCAGCAACGTTAGATAAGCCGCACGTTCAAAGAAGATTATCTGAAGAGAAGACTTTTAACATTGTGCAAGTGTTAGAGCACTTTGATTGTAACGTACGTATTTCTCATGAACGGTTTTCAATCGGAAATCGTGAGAGAAATACACCAAACTTAATTGCGCGCACTGTATTATCAAGTGCAGACCCGTTATTTTATCCAGTTCAATTTGTAGATTCGTTAGGTGATGCGCTTCGTGACCATCCGGTAGCGGCGCCAAAAATTGATGTTCTTTTCCAAACTAAAGGTGAAAAAGAACGCGGGCTAAATACATTAAGAAAAGCATTCCAAGATGTAGAGTATGTTGAATGTGATTCAAAACGAATAGAAATTTTACCGCAAAATGTATCAAAGTTACGTGGATTACAATTGCTTGGAGAGCATTTAAATATTTCGCTAAATGAAATGGTTGCGATTGGAGATAGTATGGAAGATTTAGAGGTTATTGAAAACGTGGGACTTGGGGTAGCGATGGGGAACGCGCCTGTAGAATTAAAGCAAGCAGCAGATTGGATTACACGTTCAAATAGCGAAAACGGTGTAGAGTATATGATTAAAGAGCATTTCCGTAAGCAATTCCCGCTTCCGTTTTTGAAGAATCATAAAAATACACCGAAACGATGACAGAAAAACGTAGCTTTTTGGCTACGTTTTTTTGTTTATCTTATTAAAAACAGTGAAAGCGTTTTAAAATATGAATTGTGTATGAAATCTATACAATTCACTTGAATCCTTTAGAAAACTAATGTAAAGTGGATGATGTTGCCAAAACAGTTACACCACATGAAATATTCTTCAGATTAATTTTATTGGGCTCCCATACGTAAAAGTATTTCCGCATGACAGTTTAGTTCACGTATTATTTCAAAAATGAATTGTAGCAATCTTATTAAGTAGTTGTAGTGTTTCTTTGTTTTATTTAAATGGATTATTTTAAGTTAATGTGAGTAAGGTTTGGTACATATGATATGTACTTCTTTTTGTGGTTTTAGGAAGTTTAAAAGGGGGAATGAATTTCTTGAGGAAATCATTTAATCAAAAAATTAAAAAGTTAAGTAGTAGTTTAATAGTTGTATTACTAATATGTATGAATTTTTTAATCCATTTACCATTTAAAGCAGAGGCAGCTACAACAGAATTAAAAGGTTTAGGTGATGTATCTTATTACAACGCCATCATTTTTGGAGATCATAGTGCAACGAGTGCGGATATTGAAGGTGCGATGGCTGTTCAGAAAAATATGAACGCATCAAGTTATACAGTCGTAGCGGCTGCAACTGGAGCAAATAACTTAGCTGGAGCAACTTGGGTAGATGAAGGATATCCATCATTATTACTAGGCGGTCAATTTACGAAAGCGGGAGCAGGACAAGTAATTATTCAAGATGGAACAGTGGCGATGACAAAAGACGGTGACCCAGATGGCGCAATGAAAACATCATATGACCGTATCTCTTATAAAGAGCAAGCGGAGATTGATGCTAAGTTTAAAGAATTTAGAAAAGACGTTGATAGCGTAATTGAGGATGCGGGCCAATTACATACTGATAAACCAAAATCGGGTATGACCTTTGGAATCGGTGAAGATGTAAAGAATCCTAATATTTATGTCTCTTCAGGATTAGAAGGGCAAGAACCATTCAATGTAAAGGATGTTTATCTTCCAAATGTAAGTAACAAAGATTTTATTGTTATTCATTCAGATGCAGAAGAAGTTAATTTTGGTGGCGGTGCAATCCTGTATGATACGACAGATAAGGGCGGGTTTACATTAGTTAATACCTCTCAAGCATATGACCCTAATTCCTTCTTCACTGAGTTAGCTAGTAAAGTCATTTGGGTGTTCCCTAATGCTAAAAAGATAACAACTAAAGGATATGGTGTAGTAGGTAGTGTGTTTGCACCTAATGCAGTTGTAGAAACAAAAGGTGGTTCTATTAATGGACAAGCCTATGTTGGAGGATTACACCAAAGAGATGGTTTTGAGGTTCATAACTTTAAATTTAACTGGCCAAAGTGGAATAAGCCAGCAGCTGAAAAAGGACATTTACAAATTAAAAAAGTTGATGAAAACGATGAAAATATTGTTTTAAAAGACGCAAAATTTGATGTTATAGACAAAGATAATAACGTTGTGGCTACTGTTACAACAAACGAAAAGGGTATTGCGGAAGTTAAAGATTTACCATTTGGTGACTATTTTGTAAAAGAAATAAATGCACCAGAAGGATATATAAAAGTTGATACACCAGTCAAAGTAACAATTGATAATACAAACGTAATTGAACTTGTTATGAAGAATACGAGAAAAGTAGAGAATGGCCAATTTAAATTATTGAAAAAAGATAGTGAATCTGGTCAACTTCTACCAGGTGCAAAATTTGATGTTATCGATAAAGATGGGAAAGTTGTGGAAACAATTGTTACAGATGATAAAGGTGAAGCCTTATCGAAACAACTTCCAGTTGGAAGCTATACATTAAAAGAAGTAGAAGCACCGAAAGGATATGAATTATCATCTAGTTCAGTTTCTGTTGATGTAGAGGTCAATAAAGTAGTGACTGTAGATGTGGTGAATAAAAAGATCCCCGAAAAAGTAACGGGTCAATTCGAAATCGTGAAAGTAGATGCGGAAGATAAAACGAAAGTATTATCAGATGCAGAATTCGAAGTGTATAAAGCTGGTAAAAAAGTAGATACGTTACGAACAGATAAAACTGGTAAAGTAGTTTCACAGAAATTAGAGCCAGGAAAGTACACATTAAAAGAAACGAAAGCACCACAAGGATATAAGTTGTTAAAAGAAGAAATTGAAGTCGTTGTGGAAGCAAACAAAGTAGTAGAAGTACAAGTAGAAAACGCAAAAGAACTAGGAAGCTTACAAGTAATCAAAAAGGATTCGGAGAGTGGAAAAGTTCTAGCAGGTGCAGAATTTAAATTAAAGAACGAAGCTGGTCAAGTAGTTGGAGAAGCGAAAACAACGAATAAAGACGGTGTTGTGAAATTCGAAAACTTAGTGCCAGGAAAGTACACGTTAGAGGAAACGAAAGCGCCGGAAGGTTATAAAGCGTTAGAAGTAACAGTAGAAGTAAATGTTGTAGCAAATGAAGTAGTAAAACAAGAAGTTATGAATGAAAAAGTGAAAGAAGAAATTACAGGTCAATTAGAAATTACAAAGGTAGACGCTAATAATACAAATAAAATATTAGCAGGCGCAGTGTTTGAAATTTGGAAAGACGGAACAAAAATCGACACATTAACAACAAACAAGAGCGGTAAAGCGACTTCTAAGAAGTTAGAACCAGGAGATTACACTTTAAAAGAAATCCAAGCGCCAGAAGGATATACTTTATCCGATAAGGAAATGAAATTTACGATTTCTAATGAAAAAATTGAAGTTGTAAAGCTTCAAATTACAAATGAAAAAGATACAGAAAAAGGTCCGGAAAAACCAGGTGAAGGAACAGAAAAGCCGGGTGAAGGAACAGAAAAACCAGGTGAAGGAACAGAGAAGCCGGGTGAAGGAACAGAGAAGCCGGGTGAAGGAACAGAAAAGCCAGGCGAAGGAACAGAGAAGCCAGGTGAAGGAACAGAAAAGCCGGGTGAAGGAACAGAAAAGCCGGGTGAAGGAACAGAAAAGCCAGGCGAAGGAACAGAAAAGCCAGGTGAAGGAACAGAAAAGCCGGGTGAAGGAACAGAAAAACCAGGTGAAGGAACAGAGAAGCCAGGTGAAGGAACAGAAAAGCCAGGTGAAGGAACAGAAAAGCCGGGTGAAGGAACAGAAAAACCAGGTGAAGGAACAGAGAAGCCAGGTGAAGGAACAGAAAAACCAGGTGAGGGAGTAGAAAAACCTAATTTACCAGAAAAAGGACAAGGTTCTTCTAATAATCAACAACTTCCAGCTACAGGACACAATACGAATTACGTTCCATTCATCGGTTTTATGCTTCTGCTATTAGGAATACGTTTAAGATTCATGGCTAAAAATAGCTAAAAGATGTATAAAAGGCATCAGAGATATATAATCTCTGATGCCTTTTAAGTGAATACAGATAAAATGAAAATATCTATATGGAATGATAAATATGTTAAGCTTCAATTACGCTAAGCATTCTGTTTATAAATGCAGCTGCGTGTGCACGTTGTGATGGTCCTTTTGGTACGAATTGATTAAATTCATTACCTTTTACAATTCCATATCCATACACTCTTTGTACTTCTTCTTTAGCGTAAATTAAGTTTTGGTCTACGAATGGTAGTTCAACTTGTTTTGCAAAAATACCAGCGTGTTTTAGAGAACGATCGATCATAATAACAGCTTCTTCGCGTGTAATTGTAGTATTTGGATCAAATGTATTATCACCACGTCCGCGGATTATACCTGCGCTTGCTGCACGATTAATACCGTCTCTTAACGATGGGTGTACTTGTTCTAAGTCTGTGAAATTAGCATTTCCACTTGGTAATTGTAAAGCACGAGTAATTAGTGTAGCAAATTCAGCACGCGTTACAAGACGTTCTGGGAAGTACTTGCCGTTCCCTTCTCCTTGCATAATGCCTCTAGCTGCTAATTGACGAATGTCTTGTTCATACCATCCACCTGTAATGTCATCAGTTACGGGATTTTTTTGATTTTCCTTATAGTATGTTTCAGTTCCTTTTAAGAAAGCATCCCATTGTCCGCGTTGAATCATAAACGCAGGGCAGTTTTTTCCTGACCAAAATTGGTGTTTTTGGACCTTATCTAGAGAAATATTTAAGTCGTTCATTAAGTAAGCTGCCAATTTACGGGCATTTTCTACCGCTTTTTCATAGTTTCCATCTTGATTAACGGCAATTTCAATTCCGATAGATTCATAGTTTCCAGTTTTATTTCCAGCATGCCATCCAACTTCATTTACTGGAAGATGTTGGTAAATCTCTTTATCATCTACTGTGAAATGCCAAGATGCGGCGCGATCAGCTGTTCCGCGTGCTTGATTATCTAAGAATTTTGCATGATTTAGAGCATTGGCACCCTTCGCTGTATTAGCTGTTTCGTGAATCGTAATATATTTAGGTACCATCGGGTAGCCAGGGCGAATATCGTCATTTCCTTTTGGGACAATCATTTCTTTAAATGTAACGCCATAAATATTGTTTGTTTGTAGAGCTTCTGGCGATCTCAATAAACTATTTTTAGCAGTACGACTGTTTTTTAATAATGAAGCTTTTGTACCTTCAAATGTAGCAGAAGGTGCATAAATCCATTTTGCTGTTTCATTTATTTGGACTTTAAACCAATTTCCAGCTTGTTCAGTAGGAGTTATGACTTGTGGCTGTAGTTTCCCTTCTTCTTTAAATGATTGGAACGGAAGGGCATGTATGGAAGCTTCTTCTTTTACGATTAATTTTTGATTAGATAGTTTATGAATCTCTTGAACTTCTAAGCTATTATCATTGTTATCTATCCATCCAGCGCCAGTTGGCGTCGTTATGTAATAAGCATTTCCTTTTTTCTTTGTCGCCGTTACGACTTGTTCTGTAATCTCGATATTCGATTTGTTTTTTAAATCATTCGCGGTATATAATGAATGTTTTTTTGAAGTGTATAGTAGGAATTGGCTAGTAACCTCGATATCTTCTTCATGAGTACTATGCTCATTAACATGCTCTTTAATACTTTTAAAAACTTGATCTTCCGTATATACTTCAGCGGATTTTTCAGCACTCTCTGCAAATGAATAAGTAGGTGCAAGAACAGTTTGTAATGCAAGAGAGAGAGTTAAAACACTATAAAATTTCTTTTTCATATTTTTTTTAACACATTAGATTATGGAATCTAGTGTTAACATTCCTCCTTTTTATATTGTATTTTCACTATGTATCGATTTTAGTACTAATAAATTTTAACAAGAGAAAATGATGATGTCTATATACAGGAGCGATATTCATAAAAAGAATTATTTGAAAAAATGTAAGAGAAACAGGTAAAACCTTCTGTATTGACCTGTAAACGCCCTTCAAGTAAACTAAAGAGAGTTTGCAAATGAAAAGGTGATAATGTTGTTAATTTCAATTAAAACGTTACAAGATGATCGTTTTTTACGTCCGCTACAAAATATTGGCGGCTTATTTTTTGAAGATAGTACGATTGGATTTGAACAAGAGGAAGCGAATCTTATCGTTGATATACACATTGAGGATAATGTGAAAGCATCCGCTCGATTAACGGATGTTAGCACAGGAAATGTGTATGAAGAAACATTCTCGAAAGATTTATCTGCTTTCACAGATGAAAAAGAGCGTATGAAGCAAGTGAAACACGTTGTTTCTTATGTATATCTTTCTGTTCTTCAGCAGTTAACTGGTATTGAACAAAGCTGGGGTATTTTAACGGGAGTACGTCCGACGAAACTTCTTCATAAAATGCTTCAAAATGGTATGTCAAAAGAAGAAGCGCATCAAGAGCTTCGTGAAAGTTATTTAATTCATGAAGAGAAAATTGAACTTCTTCAGCGCATTGTTGATTGCCAATTAGCAGTTGTTCCAGATTTATACCGTTTGAAAGAAGAAGTAAGTATTTATATTGGTATTCCGTTCTGCCCAACGAAATGTGCATATTGTACATTCCCGGCTTATGCGATTAATGGACGCCAAGGGTCTGTTGATTCGTTCTTAGGTGGTTTACATTATGAAGTTCGTGAAATTGGTAAGTTTTTAAAAGAAAAAGGTGTAAAAGTTACGACGATTTATTACGGCGGAGGTACACCTACAAGTATTACAGCAGAAGAGATGGATATGCTGTATGAAGAAATGTATGAAGCGTTCCCAGATGTGAAAAATGTGCGTGAAGTAACAGTTGAGGCAGGTCGCCCAGATACGATCACGCCAGCAAAGCTAGAAGTGTTAAATAAATGGAATATTGACCGTATTAGTATTAATCCGCAGTCATACCATCAAGAGACACTAAAAGCAATTGGACGTCATCATACTGTAGAAGAAACAATTGAGAAATACCATTTAGCTCGTGAAATGGGAATGAACAATATTAATATGGACTTAATTATTGGTCTTCCTGGTGAAGGGTTAGATATCTTCAAACATACGTTAGATGAAACAGAAAAGTTAATGCCAGAATCATTAACAGTTCATACGTTATCATTCAAACGTGCTTCTGAAATGACGCAAAACAAACGTAAATATAAAGTAGCAGGTCGCGAAGAAATTACAGCGATGATGCACGAAGCAGAAGAGTGGACGCAAAAGCATAATTACGTACCATATTACCTATATCGTCAAAAGAATATTTTAGGTAACTTAGAGAACGTTGGTTATGCAATGCCGACGCAAGAAAGTATTTACAACATTGTCATTATGGAAGAAGTACAATCAATTATCGGACTTGGCTGTGGTGCATCAAGTAAATTTGTTCATCCGAAGACGGGAGCAATTACTCACTTCGCAAATCCGAAAGATCCAAAATCATATAACGATGGCTTTGTGAAATATACAGAAGATAAACTGAAAATTTTAGAAGAGCTATTTGCATAAGAAGAAAGAGGTTGTTCCGAGTTGGAACAACCTCTTTTTATCCTGCAGTAACGGGCGGTCCGATTATATCTTGTCAGTTTTTGTCGGTAAGTCGATATATTCGAAAAATCGCTGATATAATTCGAGTTGCGCTGATATATTTTGAAAATCGCTGATATATTTCAAGTTACGGTCGATATATCTGGAAAATCGCCGATATAATTTCATTTACCGTCTAGCGGTACCGTATGTAAAACTATGTCGATAATAATCAGAAAAATTAGTCAAATCATTAAAGGACAATGTCTACTTATGGACGAAATGATAGATTTATGAAAGAGAAAAGGGGGAAATTGTTGGCATGTACATGACGATAGGGAGAATTTTTGATTTATCAGTTGGTAAGTATCCGAATAAAGAGGCGTTAGTGGAACCTGAAAAGAATATTCGCTGGACGTATAAACAGTGGGATGAACAAATAAATAAAACAGCGCACGCTCTATTAGAAGACGGAGTAAGAAAGGGAGATACTGTATCTGTTTACTTATATAATTGCCGTGAATTTGTAAACGTTTACTTAGCCTGTGCGAAAATCGGAGCGATCTTTAACCCGATTAATTTCCGCTTAAAGGCGAAAGAAGTATCTTATATTCTTCAGGACGCATCCTCGAAAGTCGTTGTCTTTGAAAAAGCAGTTGAGTCAACTGTTGCTATAATTGAAAGAGATTTTCCAAATACATCTTTTTGGTCTATAGAAAACGATAAACCTTCCTATGCAAGTTCCTACCATGAAAAAGTGAATGCAGCATCTTCTGAGAAAGTAAATATCGAAATTGATGAAATGGATTATTGTTCAATGCTTTATACGAGCGGTACGACAGGTCATCCGAAAGGCGTATTACATCGTCATCGCGAAATGACTGAGCATAGTATGATTTGTACGTATTTCCTTAAATATAATAGAGATAGTGTAGGGCTTGTTGTGGCGCCTTTATATCACTGTGGTGAATTAAATGCCGGAATCATACCACGCATTCAAGTTGGCGGAAAGAATGTTATTTTGCATCATTTTGATACAGAAACAGTATTACATACGATTCAAGAAGAAAAGATTACGACGTTCTTTGCAGCGCCGACAATGTGGAATATGTTGTTGCAAAAAGATTTAGCTCAGTATGATTTAACTTCGATGAAGATTGGTATATACGGCGGAGCAGCAATGGCACCGGCGTTAGTAAAAGAATGTAAAGAACGTCTTTATATTGATCTTGTTCAAATATACGGAATGACAGAAATGGGGCCAGTTGTTGCGTTTCTCGTAGAGGAGGATCAAATTACGAAAGCTGGTTCAGCAGGCACGCCATGCTTTAGCCATGAAGTTCGTATTGTGAAACCGAACGAGGAGGCACCGGCAGAACCAGAGGATGTATTACCTCCTTATGAAGTGGGAGAAATTATTTTGCGCGGCCCAACTATGATGGCTGGCTATCATAATCGTGAAGAAGCGAATAAAAAATCGATGTATAAAGGATGGTATCATTCGGGTGATCTAGGCTATTTTGATAAAGACGGTTATTTATTCGTTGCTGATCGCGTTGATGATATGGTAATTAGCGGTGGCGTAAATATTTATCCTCGTGAAATTGAAGATTTCCTTCATAGTCATCCTGGTATATTAGATGTGGCGGTACTTGGTGAGCCAGACGAATTATGGGGAGAGCGTGTTGTGGCAGTTATTGTGAAGAAAGATGAAACAATAACAGAAGCTGATTTAGAAACGTATTGCAAAGAAAGTGATGAACTAGCAGATTATAAACGTCCGCGTCATTATTTATTTGTAGATGAACTCCCTCGTAATGCGAGCGGGAAATTGCAGAAGTTTGTACTGAGGGAGTCGTTGAAAGGTGCGAAAAAATAGAAAATGAAGGATGCCCCATATCTATGGGGTATCCTTCATTTTTCTATATTAAACAGAAGAAACAATATCTTTGTTAATTCTCATTTCTTCTTGTTGAAGGTTAATTAGCGCATTTGAAATAAGGTGGAAAAACAAAATGGATGTAATGTCCAAAAAGAAAAGACACCTTAAGGTGCCTCTCTCCGACTTGAACCATTTCATTTCATACGAATCTATCCGTATTACCATTACCCCTTTGTTATGAGTGTAAACACATACTATAAAGCAGAATCGTCTATATACACTAGATTGTTAGTTCACAAAAGACAAGAGATTTGAGATCAATATTGAAGTGACGCCACATCCCCTATAATAATTGATATGTTACGCCTTTTAAAAGAATCTGCTTTATAGAACGTGCCCACAAGTTATATTTTACTACATGTAATATTCATTTAGTGTATTTTTTGATGAATATGTATAATTACATAAACTGTATGAAAAAAAGAGAGTATACTCTGATGTTGTGTAATAAAGATAAAGCCCGCCTACGGAATAGGGGGCTTTTCTTACTTTTTATAAATATTTATTCCAATTATATTATCAGATGAGTCTAAACGAATATAAACGTCAGCTGATAAAAGGTGTGCATTATATATTCTTTGTTTATATGTTGATATCTCGAAGCGTTTTCCATTTAATTCACATTCTAGAATAATCATATCGCCATGTTCTTTCCAATTTATTAATTTAGCAGTTGTATTCATATAAACCTCCTCTGAATCATTTTATGAAAATTAGTAGAGATAGTGTGAGAAAGGAGTTTATATAACAAAAAAAGACACCTTAAGTGTCTTCTTTGATTACTATAAAAGTCGTTGAATGAAATAGGTTTCTATTTTTATTTGCGTGAAAAGCCTTCTTCATCAAGGTATTCCGCAGCTTCTGGATAAGAGTTGAATGTACCGTCTAAGTTTACACCAGCGTACACGTTCCACATGTCATCCTCTGAAATAAGAGTAAGAATATGACCATCTTCGTTCTGCCATTCTTCTTCTTTCGCAGGTTCTACAGGTGCTACTACCTCTTCTTGTGATAGAAGGTCAATTGATTTCTCAATTACTGAACGTAACTCCTCTGCTGAAAACTCACGGATGTTAACCATGCCTTTATCATCTGTTTTATAACCTTTAATACCGCTTGCATATACAAATCCATTTCCATTTGGGTGTAAATGAAATACAACGTTCTTTTTATCTAAACGACTTTCTTCAAAGTGGAAGTTTACACGTTTTAATGATACGTTCTTTCTTTCTAGTTCTGGGAAAGATTCAATAATCGATAATTTTTCTTCAAAAGTTAGCATAGTGCCTCCAAGTATATAGTAAAAGATTTAATTTGTTCATTATAGCATAGTTGCAATTGTTTCCAAAGATAAGGGGAAAACTTTTCGTTGAATACGTTTACGTCACGAGAATGTAAAAAGTAAGCTAACGAATGTATCTTTTTAGGTGTACAATGGAACATGGACTTTATACAAAGGTGGTTTTTTTATGTTTCAAAAAATAGCAAAGGAATGTTTAGCAGGATTTACTGTTGCGATTGTTGCGTTACCACTTGCGATTGCATTTGGTATTGCCGCGACAGGAACGTCTGAGGGAGCGCTTGTTGGATTGTATGGTGCGATTTTTGCAGGTTTATTCGCAGCGTTATTTGGCGGGACACCTGGGCAAGTAACAGGGCCAACTGGACCAATTACCGTTATTGCAACAGGAGTTATTGCGACGCATGGGTTAGAGGCAAGTTTTATTGCTTTTATGATGGCAGGGTTATTTCAAATTTTATTCGGTGTATGTAAGCTCGGTTCTTACGTTCGATATATTCCGTATCCTGTCGTTTCGGGATTTATGAATGGTATTGCATTAATCATTATTTTAGGTGAAATAAAGCACGTACAAAATAGTTTTCTACTTGTTGTGTTAACGATTATTGTAATGATTGTTTCTGGTAAATGGATTAAGGCGATTCCGTCTAGTTTAGTAGCACTAGTCGGTGTGACAGCTTTGCTTCCTTTATTTTCTTCTCTACTCGAAGGACTTACAGTAAAGTTACCGATTATCGGAAATCTTTCACTAAATAAAGTAATTGAAAAGATTGGAACCATTCCAGAAGCGATACCTACGCTTCATATTCCATCTTTAAGTGGAACAGGAATAGCAGCACTTATTTTACCAGCGTTTAGTATTGCTTTATTAGGATCGATTGACTCGTTGTTAACATCGGTCGTAATGGATAATGTGACAGGTACACGTCATAAAAGTAATAAAGAACTGGTCGGACAAGGTATCGGTAATATGATGAGCGGATTGTTTGGCGGATTAGCAGGTGCAGGTGCGACTGTAAGGTCTATCGTGAATATAAGAAGTGGCGGTAAAACGGCACTTTCGGCATGTATGCATAGTGTTATCTTATTTATTTTTATTATGGGTCTTGGTTCGGTCGTACAATATATTCCACTTGCTGTATTATCAGGTATTTTAATTTTAACTGGTATTGGAATGTTCGATTGGGGAAGCATGAAAAAGATGCATGTTGCTCCTAAAGGTGATGTCGTTGTTATGCTCGTAACGATGATTGTAACGGTGAAGTTCGATTTAATGATTGCTGTTGCCTTCGGTATTATTCTTTCGTTCATCATATATATGGTGAAATGTAAGGAGCGTAAAACTTCTATCGTAAAAGAAAGAGAAGAAACGTACACAATTCAAGGGCCGCTCTCTTTCCTATCAGTAGATCGTATTTTCTCTACTTTACAAGATGTGAAGTCACCGGTTGTTTTACGTATGAAAGATGTGCGTTATATGGATGTATCAGGGGCTATGGCATTATTAAATTTTGTTGAGCAATCAAATAAAGTAGGAGCAAGTGTAAAGCTTGAGCAAGTACATCCGAGTATTGAAAAAACAATCGCAGTAATGGCAAGCGATGAACAGAAAGAGCAATTGAAAATTTTAAGTGTTTAGATAGTAATTAGAATATCTCACAATCTTACATAAATTATAATGTAGAGTTGTGGGATATTTTTATAATGTTTTTAGTAATATGTATCGCAGTGACAGAGAGGAAGGGCTCTTTTGGCGTAACAGAAACGGTTATAGTTTGTACATATATAATGGAAGGAATTAGAAAAAACATTGTGAAGAGGCAGACTTAAATGGGTTCTCTTTTCTATTTTGAAAAAAAAACCAAGTATTCAACCTATAATAAATTTGTTATGATAACCAATGGGATAAAGTGAATCCCTGTCGTTTAAAACAATATGTTTGAGAGTATATGTATAAAAGAAAAGAGAAAAAATATGAATAAAACATTTGTAAAAGGAGCAGCAATTTTAACCATTACAACTTTTTTGTCGAAATTGCTTGGTAGTTTTTTTCAAATTCCATTACAAAATATTGCAGGAGATGAAGTGCTCGGTATTTTTCGCCTTGTTTTTCCTGTATATATGATTGCTCTTACATTATCGGTAGCCGGAGTTCCACTTGCAATTTCGAAACTAATTGCAGAGTTGAACGAAAAAAATAAGCAAAAGGAAATTGCGAAATTATTTAAATCAGCGTCAATTATTGGGATAGCATTTGGCGTTTTCGGCTGTTTAGTCATTGTATTATTTTCTATTGAAATTGCAAATATGCTTGGTGGACAAGAAACTAGAATGCCGTTGCTTATTACTTCATTAGCATTACTCATTGCGCCATACATGGCGGTGTATAGAGGGTATTTTCAAGGTTTCGGTGATATGAAACCAACAGGGGTATCACAGGTCATTGAGCAATTTGTACGTGTGTTTTTTATGTTAATAATTGCTTACATACTAGTATCATGGGATAAGAGTAATACTGTTATTACTAGTGGTGCGATGGTTGGCTCTTTTCTTGGAGTCATTAGTTCGCTTATATATTTGCGTATAAAATATAATAGAAGTCCATACTACAATAAAAGCAATTCCTATTCGCTCCGAGATTTAAGAGAAAACGGCAAAAAGATATTGCGGGTATCGATCCCAATCGCTATCGGAGCTTTATCAATGCCACTTTTAAATTTAGTAGACTCGCTTACAATACCGCATGTATTACAAGGATCATCAAAAGAAATTCAAGAACAATTTGGAATATACAGTCGCGGTTTTGCATTCACGCAAATAATTGTTATTTTTGCAAGTGCAATTGTATTTCCGTTAATACCACTCTTAACTTCCGCATTGGCCAAAAAAGATATAAATTTGGCGAAAATAACAATTCAAAATACAAATCGACTAGCGCATGTTTTGACAGCACCGTTAACAATATGGTTGATGGCATTAACAGTACCGTTAAATGTCGGATTGTTCACAGACGTAAAAGGCAGTAGTATGTTAACAGTTATGATTGGCAGTTCGTATTTTACTGCGGTTATGGTATTATCAATAGGTGTTTTACAGGGCATTAACCGTTCTGCACAAGCTGCGTGGATTGTTATTGGTGCGAGTTGTGTGAAAGTCGTGTTAAACATGATGTTCGTGCAGAAGTTTGGCATAGATGGAGCGGCGTATAGTACATTAATTACTTACATATTGATTTGTATTGTAAATCATTTGTATATTCGAAGCTATATTGCTTATTCTATTCATTTAAAAAGCTTTTTTGGTGTACTAGCAATAGCATGTATTTTGGGACTAGGATTGTATGAACTATGTAATGTGATAGATGTTACATCTTCAAGAATTATGACGTTATTATTCAGTGGTATAGCATTAAGTATTACAACCATTTTGTATGGTGTATGTGCTTTGAAATTAAAATGGATATCAATAAACAAAATGCCATTTTTGAAAAGATAAATATAGAAATTTAATTTTTTATTATAATTCATATGAGCTGATAAAGAGGAAACTATGTAGGGTATCAAGTGTTTAGGTAAGGAATGGGTACCAGTTTATGTTAGATGAAATAAACGGTTACCTAGTTTTGGAGGAGATTTAGGGTGCGTTTAGTCTTATCAGGATATTATGGTTTTTATAATGTTGGAGACGAGGCGATTCTACAATCAATTATTGAATCGTTAAGTAAAGAGAACCCGGATATAGAACTAGTAGTACTATCAAATGATTCTAAATATACAAAGGAAATGTATGGTGTAGAATCGGTAGATCGCTGGGATATAAAAGCTGTTTATCATGCGATAAAAAACAGTGATGGAGTTATTAGTGGTGGCGGGAGCCTTCTTCAAGATCAGACAAGTACGAAGAGTATTCTATATTATACGGGTATTATGGGACTCGCTCGATTATTAAAAAAGCCGTATTACATTTATTCACAAGGAATAGGTCCAATTACAAAAGGATATAATCGTTTATTAGTAAAATGGAACTTGTCAAAAGCTTCCTATGTATCAGTTCGAGATGAGGATTCGTTTTTATATTTAAAAGAACTTGGCATAAAAAACGATATTGAAATTGTTCCAGACCCTGTTTTAACATGGAAACGGACAAAACAATCGGATTGGTTGCAAAAGCATTCGATACATGGAAAAGTAATTGCGGTTAGTGTGCGTTATTGGAATGCAAAAGAAGATTATATAAAAAAATTAGCTGCGGCATTAAAAAAATTAAAGCAAGAAGGATACCAAATTCTATTTGTTCCAATGCATGAGCCATTTGATCAAAAAGCTTCGCGTGAAGTAGTAGACTTAATGGGAGAAGAGACGTATATGCTTCCATATAAAATGGATATCGACGAGAAAATATTCATTTTATCACAATGTTCATTACTAATTGGTATGCGTCTTCATGCACTAGTTTTTTCTGCTGTAGCCAAAACTCCAATGGTCGGGATTTCATACGATCCGAAAATTGATTCGTTTTTAAGTCAAGTGAATCAGCCAGTTATAGGAAGTGTGGATGGCGAATGGAGTGCTGAGTATTTATATGAAATTGCGAAAAAGCAATTAATGCAACAAGGAACTGTGCAGCAAGAGTTACAATTGACAATAGATGAGCTTCGGTTGCAAGGCAAACAGGCAACAAAGAAACTCATTGATCATATGGAAAAAGGCACTTTATTAAAAAAGTAAAGTGTCTTTTATTTTGTTTTGAATTTAACGAAAATTCTAATTACAAAAACGTTTTATTTTAATTCCTATTTATTATGCTAAAATGATTGCGATTATTATATAATCAAATTTGTGATAATAAATTTGTAGATTACGAGGAGGGTAAACTTGAAGACTTTTTCAAAAGGTATAACAGCAGTGGCATTAACGGGATCATTACTTTTAACTCCTATTTCAAGTTATGCGGCAAATGATGATATTACAGGACATATGTTTGAGACGAATATGCGCTCACTTATTACTAAAGGAGTTTTAATGGGGTATGGAGACAATGTATATGCGCCTGATAAATTAGTAACAAGAGCAGAGTTTGCTACATTCATAGCAAGGGCTTTAAATTTACCGAAAGCTGATTCGAATTTCGAGGATGTGCCGAAGACTTACGGTTTATATGATGGTGTAAGTAGAGCATATGGAGCGAAAATTATTAATGGTCGTACGAACGAGACATTCTCACCAAATGATGTAATTACACGTGAAGAAATGTCGATAATGGTAAAGCGAGCGTTAGACTATAAAAATATTAAAGTAGCTGTAAGTCCGCTTACCTTTACTGATAAAGATAGTATTAACTATAAAGAGCATGTGCAAGTTATGGTGGCTACTCAAATTATTAAAGGGTATCCAGAAGATAATACATTTAGACCACATTTATCAGCTACAAGAGGGATGGCTTCAGCTATGTTGGATCGCATGCTTCAGACGATTGAAAAAAACGGAAATAGCAATCCTGTAGAAACTAAGAAATATGTTGTGACAAATGTAAGAGAAAACGGAACAGAGCAAGAAGTAGAGCGCTATAATACGTATAAAGAAGCGGTTACGGCTGCTCAAAATAAAGGTATGAATGCGGTAAAATACGAGAACGAATTTTTATGGATTAAAGATGGTTTTGCAAGTGCGAAAAGAATAACTGGGCAAAACATCATTAATATTTATGATGAGAATTTGTCAACAGTATATACGTATATTCAGTATGGAACAGAATTGAAAGTGTTAGAAGTTGGCGAAGATCGTGTGAAAGTTCAACTTTCTGGTTTAACAGGTTATGTGAAGAAGAATGAAATCACTTTAATTCCTACAAATGAAATGAAACAGTCGTCTTATTATGTGAAATCAGATGGATATTTATACCATAAATATTATACATATAATACAAGTTCACCTGGATATACAGAATTTAGATATGGTGTGGCACCTTCTTTCATGAAGCAAGGACAGCAAATGTATAGTGTAGATGGAAAGACATTTGGAGACGAAACTTTCTATCAATATTTCAATTATTTATCATTACGTTCGAAAACAGATTATACAGCTGAACAACTAGATAGTTATGTGAAATCGATTAAACCAGACTCTCCATTAATTGGTTTAGGAAAGAAATTTAAAGAAGTAGAAAGCAAGTATAATGTAAATGCATTATTCTTATATTCATTAGCAATTCATGAAAGTTATTATGGAACAAGCGCTCTTGCAAAAGACAAAAATAATTTATTTGGTTTAAAAGCAACAGACGATAGTCCGTATGGTAACGGAGAAGCATTCAATTCAAAAGAAGATTGTATTGAACATGCAGCAAAATTATACATGAATGAAGGATATTTAAATCCAGGACATTGGCGTTATACAGCAACATATACAGGTGATAAAGCTGCTGGTTTAAATGCGAAATATGCATCTGATGCGAACTGGGGGAAAAAAGTAGCGGGGCATATGAACCGTTTTGATTCTTATTTAGGTAAAAAAGAATACAACAAGTACAAACTTGCACGTGTGATGAATAACGTGGAAGTGAAAAAGAATCCTAGTATATCAAATGAGCGACTGTATCGTTTAAATACAAATGTAGTTGTCACAGTTACTGGTGAAGAGATAATAAATGGAAAAGCGTGGGTTAAAGTTATTTCAGATAATCCTACTGTAACAGAAGCGTATATTGCAAAAGAAAGCTTAGAATACGTAAAACATTAATTAAATAAAAAAGAAGGTGCTACTAATATTTCGTAGCACCTTCTTTTTATTCAATTTCAAAATCAACAATGATATAAGCGAGTATAACAACGAAGAAAATACTAACGGCTGGTGCTGTTAATACGTGGCCAGACATAAAGCCAATGCCAAGTGATAGAACGAGTGTGCTCGCTAATAGCATATACTTTACTTTCATGATTTTCTTAAAGTTTGTGATCATGCGGATAAATAATTTAATACCAAAGTATAGAAGAGGTATTAAGTAAATAAGGAAACCGACAATTCCAAAGGCGAAAAATAGGTCATGGAAGTCCATTTCAATTAATTTAATTTTATCTGTGTAGTTACCAGCGTAACCCATTCCGAATAGTTTTTGTGAAAGCGGTGCGTCTTTATAGTATTGTTTGTATGTTTTTAAGAATTTGTCGCGATCACTGTAAATTAAACTTTTTACTTCAGAATCTGTAAGTTCACCTTTTGCATGTTTTTTTGCATCTTCTGGATCTGCTTTAATTACTTTTCCTTCTTTTCGATCTTTCTCTTCTTGTACTGATTTTTTGTATTCGTATATTTGCATGTGAATGCCCATATTTTTTGCGATAGGAGTATGCGGTGTAAGAGCAATTAAACCTCCTAGTATAACTGCGACAACAACGGTATTTACAATATGTGTGAATCCTTTTTCTTCTTTTTTACGATTTATCATATATTCAATGAATGAGAAGAAAAGTGCTACGCCTAATGTAATAACAATTGCGCCATATCCGACTTTCGTTCCCACCATAATACTTGCATACATCGCAAGTATTGTTGGAATCCAGTAATATATTTTCGAGAAAGAAGTTGTTTTATGAATCGAATATAAGACAATGATTGGGAACATAATGGCGAAAAGAGAACTTAAATCATTTCCAGCGAAGAACCAACCTCTTGAACCGATTTTTGAGTGAGGATAGCTTGGGAAATCCGTTCCAGTTTGCATTGCGACAATCATTGTAATGCTTAAAATTAAAGTTGCATATAAGAAATATGTAATGATTTTATGGAATACATACTCTTTATTTTTTAGCTCTTTAAAGGCGATAATATATCCAAACAGTAGCACAATTGGATATACGCTCTTTAAGATGAATTTAACTTCTTCTCCAAATGAAACTGGAGATTTAACCATCATATTATTTACAAGACCGATTGCGAGTGCGATCCCGAGTAAGCACAAATAGAGGATGTACTTTTTCGCATCTTGTTGTTTGTGATGAAGAAGTAGGTACCCTAATGCAAGAAGCATAAAGGCGAAACGGACTACAACTCCAACTGTTGCGCTCATGTGTAGTATATAGATTGAAAAAGATGTTAATAAATCTAAAATTGGTTGAAACACAATGAATAGCAATAGGAAATGTGGGAAGTAGTTATCCGTTTGTTTCAACTTATTAACCATATGTTCCTCCAGTTCTTCATTCCTTTATTACAACACCCAAAAGATGGGTATAAAGCCTTTTTTACATAGTAAGGCGAATGAATTTCAATATTTGTTTTTTATCAAACTTAAGAATACACCATTTCATTGTAATGGTAAATAGATGAAAAGCATGGATAAACCGACTTTAATTTCTATATTTTTCAACGGAATTGTATGTTTTATACGGTAAATGTACAAATTGCGAGATTATTAGACAGAAAATTAAGAAAAAAGAAGGATTTTTCAGTGGTTTTCTATAATTATATAAGTATAATCTTTATGGAGAAAAGAGGGGTATATATAATGGAAATAACAAGTAAAACAGAATCTGTCGTTGTGAAATATGAAGGCCACGTTGCAACGGTTATGGTCAATCGCCCAGAGGTGTTAAATGCGTTGGATGAGCCGACCTTAAAAGAGTTATTACAAAAGTTGAAAGAAGTAGCGGAAAGTTCTGCGCATATCGTTGTGTTATGCGGGAACGGCCGTGGTTTTTCTGCGGGTGGGGATATTAAATCGATGCTTTCAAGTAATGATGAAAGTAAGTTTGATGGCATTATGAATACCATTTCTGAAGTTGTCGTGACATTATATACGATGCCAAAGCTTGTTATTAGTGCAATTCATGGACCGACTGCAGGTCTTGGGTTAAGTATTGCGTTAACAGCTGATTATGTAATGGCGGATATATCATCTGTTATTGCAATGAACTTTATTGGAATCGCTTTAATTCCAGATGGAGGCGGTCATTTCTTCCTTCAAAAGCGTGTCGGTGAAAATATGACGAAGCAAATTATTTGGGAAGGTAAGAAGTTATCAGCGACAGAAGCGCTTGATATCGGCTTAATTGATGAAGTAATCGGCGAAGATTTCCAAACGGCTGTGAAACAAAAAATTAATGAATGGTCACAAAAACCGATTAAAGCAATGATTCAAACGAAGCAAATTTTATGTGAAGTAAATCGCTCTAATTTAGAGCAAACATTGCAATTAGAGAAGCGTGGTCAATATGCAATGAGACAAACAGCGGATCATAAAGAAGGAATTGCTGCGTTTTTAGAGAAACGTTTACCAGCATTTAAAGGGGAATAAAGTTTGTCCATTCCTCACTGATTATTAGCTCGTTAATTCGGGATAAAGGGGAGAAAGTGCTAACACATTTTAGTATAATTGTGTTAGCACTTTTTTTAAGGAGTAATACATGAAGAAAATGATCGGTGTTATTACTATTATTTTGCTTACATATTCTGCTTTGCATAGTACACCATCTTTGGCAGTTCGGACTGCGTTGTTTTTTGAGGGACATCCAAGTGTTGCATTTTCTGACGGGGTGACGAAAGAAAAAGATGTGAAAAAAGAAGCGATTCCAGATGAGTATCAAACTCTATATGGTAAGGACGAAGACTTAGAGCACTATTTCTTTCCACATGTAAGAGCACATGGATCAGGAATTGATATGTTAAGTGCGTGCGTGAAGAAAAAATGGTTTTTCTATAAAGCAGAGCTCGGATGTTATTAAATATAGGAGGATGAATGATGTCAGCATATAACAAGTTAGTAAGAGATCGTGTTCCAGAGAAGATTTTAATGTCTGGAAAAACGTATACAGCACAAAAATTAACAGGGCAAGCATACATACAGGCTTTAGCGAAAATTGGAACGGAAGAAATTCGTGAATTTGCTTCTATGAAAGAACGCGAACATGCGCTAGATTCTCTTGCGGATGCGCTAGAAGTTATCATTTCATTAGCACGTGCAGAAGGTGCATCGATTGAAGATGTAGAACGCCTTCGTAAGAAAAAAGAAGTAGAGCGCGGTGGATTTGAAAGAGGTATTTATTTATTAGACGTTTCAGAAGAATAGTTTTATAGGAAAAGCATAGCGTTAATGAGTAACGCTATGCTTTTTTGTTGCAATGAAGCTAATAATGAAGAAGATAGCTGTTAATATCCAGCCGATTGTAATAGAAGTAGTAGTGTGAATGGCATAAGAGATTTGTAAACAAAATAATGATGCTAAAAACCAAATGAGTGCAATGTGTATATATTTTTTTGATATATTCATATTTTATAACTCCTTTTATATACTAAAAAGAATTTTACTACAATTTAGAAAATTAAGCTATATAAGTAGAGGTTTTCTGGTGAATTTTGTATACTGAATAGTAGAGAAAAAGAGGAGGAAACGACAATGGCACATCATGCGAAAGAAACGATGGAACTGATTAAGGAGCTTGTCTCTATTCCAAGTCCATCTGGAAATACAGCAAAAATTATTAATTTCATTGAAAACTATGTCAGTGAGTGGAACGTAGAAACGAAACGTAATAATAAGGGAGCTCTTATTTTAACGGTAAAAGGGAAAAATGATGCACAGCACCGCTTATTAACGGCACACGTTGATACGTTAGGTGCGATGGTAAAAGAAATTAAGCCTGACGGTCGCCTGAGTCTTTCTATGATTGGTGGATTTCGCTGGAACTCCGTAGAAGGGGAATATTGCGAAATTGAAACATCAAGTGGCAAGACGTATACAGGAACAATTTTAATGCATCAAACATCTGTACATGTATATAAAGATGCAGGTGAAGCAAAACGCGATGAGAAAAATATTGAAGTTCGTATTGATGAGCGCGTATTTTCAGCTGATGAAGTACGCGAATTAGGAATTGAAGTAGGAGACTTCGTTTCATTTGATCCGCGCGTTCAAATTACAGAGAGTGGATACATAAAATCACGTCATTTAGATGACAAAGTAAGTGTTGCAATTTTATTAAAATTAATTAAAAGATTACAAGATGAAAACATAACATTACCATATACGACGCATTTCTTAATTTCTAATAATGAAGAGATTGGATACGGTGGTAACTCTAACATTCCAGAAGAAACTGTTGAATACTTAGCAGTTGATATGGGAGCGTTAGGTGATGGACAAGCATCTGATGAATATACAGTATCTATTTGTGCAAAAGACTCTAGCGGCCCGTATCATTATGCACTGCGCAAACATTTAGTAGAGCTTGCGAAAACGAATCATATTGAATATAAAGTAGATATTTATCCGTACTACGCATCTGATGCATCAGCTGCGATTCGCGCGGGATTTGATGTGAAACATGCGTTAATTGGAGCGGGTATTGATTCTTCCCACGCATTTGAACGTACGCATGAAAGTTCTATTGCGCATACAGAAGCATTAGTGTATGCATATGTAATGTCTAATTTAATTGAAGAATAATTTCATAGATAATAGAGAGCTGATTAAAGATATTATTTTTAATCAGCTTTTTATTTGGCAAAGCGATTAGGAGACATGTCCTAATCGCTTTTTTATCCCGCTATTTGCCGGGCAGTAAGACTCCTACCTCAAAATTCAGCGAAAGCAAAAAAGTTAGATGGGGGCGGGCTGCCCGTAAAAGCCCGATTGGTGAGGGCTGATTAAAGTTTTTATATACATTCATTATAAGTTATATATATGCGATTTTTGTTATACGGCCGGAAACGTATTTACTATAGATATATAATGTTATACACTATGAAAGGGATTAATTAATAGTTAATATTTTTTAGTTAGCTTGATTAAAAAAATTGTATGAATATGAAGTTTTGAGAGGAGATTTATTTTTCATGAAGTACAAAGCAATAGCCGCAGGTTTATTAGCAGCAAATTTACTAGCACATCCAATTAGTAGTTTAGCAGAAACGAAGAAATTTCCTGATGTTTCAGATAGTGCGTGGTCAAAAGACGCAATTTATTATTTAGTAGAGAGAAATGTAATTAACGGTATGCCAGATGGTAACTTTATGCCATACGGAAATTTAACACGTGCTCAGGCAGCAAAGATTATCGCAACAGCAATTGGTGCTAAAATAGATCCAAATGCAAAGCCGTCTTATAATGATGCAAAAAATAGTTGGGCAGCTTCATTTATTGCAGCCATGGAAAAAGAGAATATTATTAAAGGGCGAGAACCAGGAGTATTTGATCCTGAAGGAAAAGTAACTCGTGCTGAAATGGCAGCTATGCTTGTAAGAGCATATAATCTGAAAAGCAAAGTAACAGGACCAGTTCCTACAAAATTTGCTGATTTAGAGAATCATTGGGGTAAAGAAGAAGTTAATATTTTAGTAGAATTAAAACTTTCGTTAGGTACAGAGGATGGCTGGAAACCGAATGATTCTATTACGCGTGAACAAGCAGCTCAACTTACTGCGCAAACAGATAAATTTAGCAAGAATAGTGATCGTCCAGTAGAAACAAAGAAAATGTACATAGATAGAAAATTCATTACATATCACGCACCATCATTAAGTTCTGGGATTAGTGCAAATCAGCATAATCCACAAATGGTTGAAATTAAAGAAGAACGAGATGGATGGATCAAAATTGCAACAAGTAAAGGTGATAAATGGACACCTTTAGTAGAGAAAACAGAAGTTATTAATGAAGGATTCACTACTTATGCAGAAGCTTCTTCTTCTTCAAAAGTAATGGGAACACATAACGCACAACAAGTAACTGTTATTGAAGAGAACGGCAGCTGGATTCGTATCCGCATGGGCTCTGGTTTCCAATGGGTTAATAAAAATCAATTAAATCCAGTGAAGCAAGGTAACTTCTTAGAAGGAAAAGCGATTATCATTGATCCAGGTCATGGTGGAGCGGATTCAGGTAATCCAGGTTATTATGAGAAAGAAAGTGAAACTGTATTAGATGTATCACTACGATTACAGAAAATATTTGAGAAAAAGACACCATTTACTGTGTTATTCACTCGTACAGATGATACACGTCCAGGAACAAGTGCTTCTGATTCTTTAAAGAAACGTGTAGAATTTGCTCAAAAAAATAATGGGGATATTTTTGTAAGTATTCATGGTAATGGCACGGAAGAGAAAAATGGACAAGGTACAGAAACGTTCTACTATGAATCAGCGACAGCAAGAGGAACAAATCCTAACGTATCAGAAAGTCGTTTACTAGCAGAAAAAATTCAAGAGCGTCTTGTAGATGCACTGGGAACAAAAGATCGTGGTGTGAAAAAAGGCGATTTATACGTAATTAGAGAAAATACAATGCCAGCTGTATTAGCAGAATTAGCATTTGTAGATAATAAAAGTGATGCAGATAAAATAGCTACACCAGCGCAGAGACAAAGTGCAGCAGAAGCAATTTATCAAGGTATTTTAGATTACTATGAAGAAATGGGTAACAACGTGTCTTCTTTCCGTTAATAAATAATAAGAGATTGCCATTGGCAGTCTCTTTTATTTATTAACGTTTCTCTTTATTTCCGGCATATGATATCATTTAATTTTATATACAAAAGAAAAGTATTTGAGTAATTGTAATCATAACAATTTTAAACGATAGAGGATGATAATAGATTGAATAATCATAGTAAAACACCTGCCTGTATATATACGTATGCATTTCGTGAGGAGGAGCGTGCTTTATGTTACTTGGAAATGCGCTCGTTCTTTGGAATGGAGTCCCACGTTAATATTTTAAAAAGTGATGTCAAAATTGACCCGAGTAGAAGTGCGTTTATTAAAGAGCGAATTGAAGTTATGTATGAAGGGGACGACTTAGAAAGCATTTTAAAACAAGTGGAACAAATTGATTTGGCGGGAGCGACGTTCAAAGTCATCTTCGTTAAAATTAATGACCTTGTTGGAGAGAATAAAATT
Source organism: Bacillus sp. JKS001846 (assembly GCF_900176455.1). Lineage (NCBI taxonomy): Bacteria > Bacillati > Bacillota > Bacilli > Caryophanales > Bacillaceae > Bacillus > Bacillus sp. JKS001846. The sequence goes on along the minus strand of NZ_FWYG01000001.1, from coordinate 4,805,845 downwards.
GAATATGGAGAAAGACGTCTTATTGAAAGAGACCTCGGCATGCATATTGAAGGAGAAGCGGATGTTCGTAATCCAGAGCGTGTATTCGGGATTGTTCCTCTTGGAGGACGCTGGTACTTCGGGCACTATGTAGAAAGCGAACCAGTTTGGTATCATCACATAAAAAAACCGCATAGTTATTCGACATCTCTTAGCACACGTGTTGCGAGATCAGTTGCAAATATCGCTGTACCAAATCCAGAGGGAGTACGAGCAATTGACCCGTGCTGCGGTATTGGAACAGTAGTAGTAGAAGCACTTTCTATGGGGATTAACATCGTTGGTAGAGATATAAATCCACTTGTAGTTCTTGGAACGAGAAAAAACATCGCACATTTCGGATTTGAAGGAACAGTAACAAAAGGGCCGATCGAGGAAATTACTGAGAACTACGACGTTGCCATTATCGATATGCCATACGACTTATTTACGCATGCCACACCAGAAGATCAACTATCAATTCTCTCAAGTGCACGCCGCATCGCGAAAAAAGTAGTCGTTGTCACGATGGAAACAATGGACGACATGATCCATGAAGCAGGATTCGAAATTACAGATCGCTGTATTACAAGAAAAGGATCATTTACTAGACAGATTCTTGTTTGTGAATAAGAAAGAAAGGTCACCCGTTTGGGTGACCTTTTTTGTTTGTATTGATGTGTAATCGGTTGGTGGTTTAGGTAGATGAATTAGCGAAATTTGTCGGTAAGTCGATATTACATGTCGAATCGCCGATATATTGTGTTGAATCGCTGATATATTCCGAGAATCGCCGATATCGTTACATTAGAATGTTACTGTTCTTTTAATTTCTCTTGTTGTGCAAGTAGTAAATTGCGCAAGATGTGCCCGCGGTAACTTTCTAGTTTTCGTCCTTCATGATAGCGTACGCCTAATTTTTTTAGTTCAGCTACGTACCAGCCCTTTGTTCCGTAATACATTGGATCACTTCCTTTTTGCTTTTGAACAGTATATGTTGGGGGTGGAAGTAACTTTCCAGTGAAAATAATAAGACTGGTTGTATCAAGGGGCTCCATAACATAGCCTCTGGACAGTGTATAAAAAAATAGACAGTAATGTATGCTTTTTTAAACAATGTATACAAATTTATATCCTATGCGTTGGCATGATATTTGCAATAAAAAGAGTATCAACATATAGGGGAGAGATAGAAATGAAGGTTAGTAAAGTGTACACAACAATTGATGCTCACGTAGCTGGGGAACCGCTTCGAATTATTACGGGCGGCGTGCCGGAAATAAAAGGAGACACGCAGCTAGAAAGACGTGCGTACTGCATGGAACATTTGGATCATCTTCGCGAAGTTCTTATGTATGAACCGAGAGGACATCACGGCATGTACGGTTGTATCATTACTCCGCCTGCGAGTGCTCACGCTGATTTTGGCGTATTATTTATGCACAACGAAGGATGGAGTACGATGTGTGGTCATGGCATTATTGCTGTTATTACAGTCGGAATTGAAACAGGCATGTTTGAAGTGACAGGTGAGAAACAACAGTTCATTATTGATAGCCCTGCTGGGGAAGTCATTGCGTATGCAACATATAACGGGAGCGAAGTAGAGTCCGTATCATTTGAAAATGTTCCTTCCTTTGTATACAAAAAAGACGTTCCTATTAAAATAGATAACTATGAATTTCAAGTAGATATCGCGTTTGGCGGAGCTTTTTATGCGGTAGTAGACTGTAAAGAATTTGGCTTGAAAGTCGATTTCAAAGACTTATCTGCTATTCAAGCGTGGGGCGGTAAAATTAAGCACTACATCGAGAGCAAAATGGAAGTGAAGCATCCACTTGAAGAAGGATTAAAAGGGATATACGGCGTTATTTTCTCAGATGAACCGAAAGGAGAAGACGCAACTTTACGAAATGTAACAATCTTTGCTGATGGGCAAGTAGATCGTTCTCCTTGCGGTACAGGAACTTCCGCAAGAATCGCAACTCTTTTTGAAAAAGATGCTTTACAAAAGGGAGAAATTTTCGTCCATGAATGCATTACTGACGGGAAATTCGAGGGGGAAGTATTGTCGGTAACCGCAGTAGATACATATGAAGCTGTCGTTCCAAAAGTAACGGGGCATGCCTTTATTACAGGATTTCATCAGTTCGTTGTAGACCCGAGAGATGATTTGAACCGTGGATTTTTGTTAGGATAGAAGGAGGGGGTGGAAAGATATGTTAGTCATAAGCGCGAACGAACAAAGAAACTTAGTAAATATGAATGAAGTTATTGAATACGCGGCGCTTGCTTTAAAAGAATTTTCCGCAGAAAGAACGATTACACCAATAAGGGGCTCATTACCATTTGCGAACGAGCGAAATACGGCATTAATTATGCCTTCAGTAGCGGAAGGGCTTGAGGCACTTGGCTTAAAAGTAGTAACGGTAGTCCCGCAAAATAAACAGATAGGAAAGAAAACGATCAACGGGATTGTGATGCTATCAGACTTTCAAACGGGAGAACCGCTCGCACTTTTAGAAGGATCGTACTTAACGATGATTCGAACAGGCGCCTTATCAGGAGTAGCGACAAAATATTTAGCTCGTCATAACGCAAAAACTTTATGCATTATCGGCACGGGTGAACAAGCGAAAGGAATTGCTGAAGCAATATTTGCGGTTAGAGATATCGAAAAAGTCATCTTATACAATCGCACAGAAGAAAAGGCGTATGCATTTGCGGAATATATACAAGAGAGATTCAACAAACCTGCATATGTTCACACAAATGCAAATGAAGCAATAAGCGAAGCAGACATCATCGTCACAACTACGAACGCATCCACACCAGTCTTCTCAGAAACACTACAAAAAGGCGTCCACGTAAACGCCGTCGGCTCATTCAGACCGAGCATGCAAGAACTACCCTCACATGCCATCGCGGGAGCAAACAAAGTAGTAGTTGAATCAAAAGAAGCAGCACTAGACGAAACAGGAGACCTTCAAGTTCCGATAAAAGAAGGTCTATTCAAAGCAAACGCCATTCACGCTGAACTTGGTCAAATTATAAGCAAAGAAAAAGCTGGACGCGAAAATAATGAAGAGATTACTATTTTCAAATCAGTTGGTTTGGCGGTAGTGGATATTATCGTTGCGAAGTATTTGTATGAGAAAGCGGTGGAGCAAGGAGTAGGGAATAAGATTGAGTTTTGAGACTGCCTTTTGGTGGTCTTTTTTGTTGATGTGGGTGTGCTAGTATTTATAATTGAATCCTTTTAATATTATGTTGCAATGTATGAATTCTGTGCGGACATCAAATCATTCATTCAATTGGTATATGAAAAAAGTTGCCCCTCTAATTATTAGAGGGGCAACTTTTTACCATTCTCGCCATTCTTCTGTTATATCCTCTTCGGATTCTAAGCCAGCTATTCGTGCTGCTGTATCGATAAATTCATAGAGATCTTCTCTTTCCATTGTTTCAATAAAATAGTCATGTTCGTCATTTAATTCATTTATGTTAAGAACAATCTCTTTAACAACATGCATTATTTCGATTTCAGTTGGGTTTTCTCCCAATTGCTCTAAATTATTTATGTAAGTATCAAGAATTTTATTTGTTGCACTTATATTTTCTTCAGTGAAAAACTCTCCATCTTCATCATTCTCAATCCATTGGGTTGTTGGTTTGTTTTTTTTCAATTCATCAAATGTCATGATAACCTCCTAAATGTGTTTTTTGTCTTTAATCCCATTCTACATTTTCGGTCATATATAACAATCATTTTAGAGTTTTTTTGTAGGCTACTAGTTTTTTAACTCATTTTACGAGGTAACCTATTCGTGGTCTTCTTTTTTAATCCTCCTTATAAATATATTTTATGGCAAGAATGTATTAGTAGATTTCAAACTTTCCACATTTACAAAAAAGTTTGACTTTACATACAGGTAGTGGTAATTTAAAACTTATAAGAAAACTCGGGATTAATTCCGAGTTTTCTTATGGGTATAACTAGTTTGAGGGGGCCGGAAGATGAAACGGAAATTATTTGCATTACCATTTGTTCTAATACTACTTATTGCATTAGCGGCTTGTTCTGGGGAAAAAGATTCTTCGAAGCAAGCGGGTACTAGTAAAGCAGGGACTCCGAAAGATGGAGGAACGTTAACGATTGGTGTTAGCGATAATCCAGATACGATGAATCCGCTTTATGCGAATGATCGTGTGTCATTAACTGTGCAGCAAGCTTTATATGCGCCGCTGTATCATATGGAAGACGGTAAGAAAAAGTTTGTTCTTGCTGAGAGCTTTACGCCTTCAGAAGATCAATTAACGTGGACATTGAAATTAAAAGATAATTTGAAATGGCATGATGGTAAGAAAATTACATCAGACGATATAGCATTTACATTCCAATCTATTTTGGATGAGAAGCAAAATAGCTCAAGTCGTGAAAACTTTATTTTTAAAGGAAAGCCGCTTGATGTGAAAAAGGTAGATGAGTTAACAACTCAATTCGTTTTACCACAAGTAAGCGCATCTTTCGAAGGTGTAATGAATGATTTCTTCCCAATTCCGAAACATGTATTTGAAGGGGAAGCAGATTTAGCGAAGAGTAAGAAAAACTTACAGCCTGTAGGATCAGGGCCGTTTAAGTTTAAAGAGTATAAATCAGATGAGTATGTTGCATTAGATCGATTTGATGATTATGTAGGTGGGAAAGCTAAATTAGACTCTATCGTATACCGCGTTGTAAAAGACCGTAATACAGCAAATGTTTCACTGCAAAATGGTCAAATCAACATGAAAATGATTGAGCCGCAAGACTTTAAAAAACTAGATAGTACTGGGAACTTCTCAATGGTGACATTCCCTGAAGGTAGATTATTCTACTTATCTTATAACATGAATACAGATTTGATGAAGAAAAAAGAAGTGCGCCAAGCAATTGCGCATGCGTTAGATAAAAAAGAAATGATTAACTCAGCATTCGTTTCGGGTGAATTTGCAGAACCAGCAAATTCAATCTTAACGCCAGACGCTATGTATTATGCGAAAGATATTAAAGGCTATAAGTATGATAAAAAAGAAGCGAAAGATTTATTAGCAAAAGCTGGTGTGAAAGATAAAGAAAAAGTACGTGTTATGTATGTAACGAATAATAAAATCATGGAAAGCTTAGCGCTTTATACACAACAAAAATTAAAAGAAGTTGGCTTAGAAGTTGAACTAAATGCATTAGATGCTAGTGCGGCAAGTGAAAAAGGCTTAGATAAAGAGAATAAAGAATATGACATTACATTTGGTGGTTACATAATGGGACCTGAGCCAGATTCATATAAGAGCTTATTCTTAAGTAATGCTGAATACAATTATGCACGATATAAAAACGCTGATTTCGATAAGTTATGGGAAGAAGCTGCAGTTGAAACGGATAAAACAAAACGTGCAGAGCTATACCATAAAATTCAAGAAACAGCTAGAGAAGACGTACCTTATCTACCAATCGCGTATCCGAAAGCAGTTATTGCAGTAGATAAAAAGTTTGATGGATTAAAAGAAGCAAAAGCAATTCCTGTCACAATGTTTGAAGATCTATCTAAGATTTATGAAGTGAAATAAGAAACAGTAAAGAAGCTGGTGGAAATCAGCTTCTTTAGCTTGAGGGGGGAAGTTTGTGTATAAAGTAATTGCGAAGAGGCTTTTAAATGCAATTCCGCTTTTATTTGTTATTTCTATTATTTCTTTTCTATTAATAAAGCTAGCGCCGGGGGATCCTGTTCGAAACTTTGTAACGCCAAATATGAGTCCAATTGATGTGGAGCGTATTCGCAAAAGTTTAGGACTAGATCAACCAATTTACGTGCAGTATATTTTATGGTTAAAAAATATTTTAACAGGAAACTTTGGTTACTCACTTCAAAATCATCGTCCTGTTTTAGATCTTATCGCAGAAAGATTACCCGCAACAATTGGGTTAATGGGATCATCTTTACTCGTCTCATTCGTAATCGCAATACCACTTGGACTATTTACAGGTGTGAAAAAGAATTCGTTCTTTGACCGCATTGTAAACTTTATTTCATATGTTGGTATTTCTATGCCGGTTTTCTGGTTTGCACTACTATTAGTCTACTTATTCTCTTTAAAATTGAACCTACTTCCGAGTATGGGTATGCGCACCGTAGGTAAAGATTCTGTTTGGGATATTGTGCAACACGGCATTTTACCTTGCATGGTGCTAGCGTTCCAAAACGTATCTGTTTATATGAGATATATTCGTTCAAGTACGATTCAGCAATTAGAAGAAGAATATGTACAAATTCAATATGCGTACGGCGCTTCAAAGAAAACGGTGTTATTTAATCACGTACTTCGAAATGTATTAATACCGATCATTACAATTTTCGGATTATCGATTCCAAGTTTAGTAGGCGGAGCATTTATTACGGAAACAGTATTTTCATGGCCGGGTCTTGGTTCACTTGGGGTAAATGCTATTTTTAGATTTGATTATCCGATTATCATGGCAATTACATTACTATCATCATTCATGTTAATTCTCGGTAACTTAATTGCTGATATTTTATATGGCGTAGTAGATCCGCGCATTCGAATGAGGGGGTGATTTGGAATGAATAATAGAAGATTTCAAACGATAAAACATAGCTTTACGAAAAATAAGTTTGTACTAATGGGAGTTATAATACTTGCGATTTTAACGGTCGCATCAATTTTCGCATTCGTATCGCCGTACGATCCTAGCAAAATGTCGATTCCAGATCGCTTACAAGAACCGAGTATGAGTCATCCTTTCGGAACGGATGATTACGGAAGGGATTACTTAACGAGAGCGTTATATGGCGGACGAGTTTCGCTTGCGGTCGGTTTCCTTGCGATGGTTGTTTCTATTACAATCGGTACTGCAGTTGGAACAATTAGCGGGTATTTTGGCGGAAAGTTAGACAACTTTTTAATGAGAGTTGTTGAAGTGCTTATGTCAATTCCATCATTCTTTTTAATGCTACTATTAAATGCGTATTTAAAACCAGGAATTACGACGTTAGTTCTTATTATCGGATTACTAACATGGATGGACACCGCCCGTATTGTAAGGGCAGAAACGTTATCTGTAAAAGAGCGTGAGTACGTTTTATACGCAAAAGTATCAGGACAAAAATCACTTATGATTATTGTAAGACATATCATTCCTAACATTTTATCAACCATTATTATCGCTGCGACATTAACAATTGCGACATCGATTTTAATGGAATCATCACTTAGTTTCTTAGGATTAGGTATTAGAGAACCAGATTCTTCTTGGGGCAGCATGCTAAACAATGCGCAAGGATATATTGGTGAAGCTTGGTATTTAACACTCTTCCCAGGATTCCTTATCCTTTTAACGGTACTTAGTTTTAACGTAATTGGTGAAGCATTGAAGAAAGCTTTCGCACCAAAAGGAGCCGGACATGAAAACTAAAGTGTTAAGTGAAAGGAGTGAGAAGCGTGTCTGAAAAACTACTAGAAGTGAAAAATTTAAAGACTTCTTTTTTCATAGAAAGTGGCGAAGTTGAAGCGGTTCGCGGCGTTACATTTCGCTTAAATAAAGGAGAAGTAGTCGGTATCGTTGGGGAATCTGGAAGCGGGAAGAGTGTAATGGCGAAGTCTGTTATGTCTCTCGTTACGTCACCAGGAAAAGTGAAAGAAGGGGAAATCCTTTTTCATAATGAAAACATACTTTCTAAATCTGAAAAAGAATTGCGTTCTATTAGAGGAAATCAAATTTCACTTATCTCTCAAGACCCAATGTCAGCGCTAAATCCGGTCGTGAAAATTGGAAAACAAATGACGGAAGTAATTATACGTCATCAAAAAGTGAAAAAGAAAGAAGCAGAGCAAATCGCGGTCAACTTGTTAAAACAAGTCGGTCTTTCTTCACCAGAAGAAAGGGTGAAACAATATCCACATGAACTAAGCGGAGGTATGAAGCAGCGAGTTATGATCGCAATGGCGATGTCTTGTAACCCTGACCTTCTCATTGCGGACGAACCGACGACAGCACTTGATGTAACGATACAAGCACAAATACTAGATTTAATGAAAAACTTAAAAAACGAAACGAACATGGCGTTACTTCTTATTACGCACGACTTAGGAATAGTCGCACAAAACTGTACACGCGTTATCGTTATGTATGGCGGACTTATTATGGAAGAAGGACCTGTACTTGATATTTTCCAATCGCCGAATCATCCATATACGAAAGGGTTATTAAACTCTCTGCCAAAAATCGCAAACGGCGTAAAAGAAAGACTTGCTCCCATTCAAGGTGTAACGCCAAACTTATTAAACCCACCACAAGGTTGCCCGTTCGCAGAGCGTTGCCCGCATGCGATGGACATTTGTGAAAAAGAACGTCCACCATATTTTGAAATCGGAAACGAAAGACGTTCCATGTGCTGGCTAAACGATAGGGCGGTAGGTGATTTTCATGCATGAAGAAAACTTAATTGAAGTTCGGAACTTAAAAAAGTATTTTCCTATTAAAAAAGGACTATTCGGCAGAAAAACAGAGCAATTAAAAGCAGTCGATGATTTAAGTTTCACAATTAAAAAGGGTGAAACATTCGGATTAGTAGGAGAATCTGGCTGCGGAAAGTCAACGACGGGAAGAAGCATCATTCGTTTACACGATGTCACTTCAGGTAACGTTTTATTCGACGGAAAAGACATCGCAAGTTTAAAGGAAAGTGAACTAAAAGAATATCGAAAACGAATGCAAATCATTTTCCAAGATCCATACGCATCATTAAACCCAGCAATGAACGTATTCCAAATTATTAGCGAGCCAATGAACATTCACGGCTCTTACGAAAAAGAAGAACAAAAAGAAATCATATTAGACCTGCTCAAAAAGGTAGGCTTAAAAGAAGAACATTTATATCGCTACCCGCACGAATTTAGCGGGGGCCAGCGCCAGCGCATTAGCATCGCGCGCGCACTATCTGTAAAACCAGACTTTATCCTATGTGACGAACCAATCTCAGCACTCGATGTCTCAGTCCAAGCACAAGTCGTAAATATGCTGCAAGACATCCAAGAAGAAACAGGAGTCACATATTTATTCATCGCACATGACCTATCTATGGTAAGACACATATCAGACCGCATCGGAGTCATGTACTTAGGAAACATAGTAGAAATTGCCGACAGTGAAGACCTATACACAAAACCGGCACATCCATACACACAAGCACTACTCTCATCCATGCCAGAACCAGATCCAACAAACATTGGCAAAGAACGGATTATCCTAGAGGGAGAAGTACCGAGCCCACTAAACACACCATCCGGCTGCAAATTCAGAACGCGCTGCAAATTCGCCACTGAAAAATGCGCACAGGAAGTACCGAAGATGGTTGAGATTGCGAAGGGGCATGAGGTGGCTTGTCATTTGTTTTAGAGGGAGAGCACTAGGGGGGACCTGGTGCTTTTTTCTTTTGTGTTGGGGTGTGGGATTGGTTGTAGATTAATGGTCAGCGACTGTCTATATTTGTATCTCCTATCATATAATTCCCTTTATTCTTTAACTATAATGCTGGGAAAGCACGTAAAGTAAGACAAAGTATTAAAAATCATCGTGATGAAGTGTATCGTATTGATGTATGTATTGTAGAAGATCCGATGGAAAGAGAAATTTACGAAACATATATGATTAACGAATTTCAAGCAAAGTATAATGTGGATAAAGTATTTTATAAATAACATCAACGTAAAACATGATCTTGGTACTACATCAAGATCATGTTTTTTATATGTAATAAAAACAATTGATTATTCTTAATCATTCGACAAGATGCAACAATTTAAGATCTTGTTTTTTGCTATGATAAGTAAGGAATTTACATATCGTGTTATTGGGGGATAAAAGAGATGTTGAAAAAATTTACTACATGTATTTTAGGTGGCGCTTTAGTATTCAATTTATCTGGTTGCGGCAATACATCCGACAAAACTTCTTCAGAATCTAAAGAAACCAATTCTAAACAAGAAGAAAAGAAAGTGGAAACAACTGATGAGGCGAAAACGAAAGAGAATACAAAGCAGAAAAATACAGAACAAACAAAAGAGAAATCAAAAATAAAAGAAAAAGAGTATGCTGTAAACAAGGATTTTCATACACCTAAATTTGATGTAACTGTAAAAAGAGTTGTAGAAAGAGATAAGGTTGGTAAAGAAAGTATAGGATTCCAAAAGCCTGAAGATGGACATGTCTTTATTGTTGTAGAAGCAGAAGGGAAAAATATCACAAACGAACCGATGAAATTAGCCGTTTTACCATCAGTGGATTTAGTGGATGAAAATGATAATGCTTACCAAAGTGATGTGTTGGCAGCTAGTAGTTATGCGGTTGAAAAAGCCGAGACCTCTACTATCACTAAGGGATTAAAACCAGGGGAGGTAATGAGAGAAAGTAAAGTTTACGTGATTAATAAAGAAAAATTTGATACAGGAAAGTGGTATGTAGTTGTTAACCATGAGTATAAGGAACAAATTAAATAGTGTTTATTTATGAAGAGGAGATGGCTCCTCTTTTTTTTACAAGTTAACACAGAATTTCGTTATAATGTAGAAATTTAATGTTTTCGAAAAAAAGAATTGACTTCTATATTAGTTGTAACTAAAATGGTTACATAAACATGTAATTAATTTAGTTACAACTAATATCTGCTAAAAATATGATTTATATATTTAATTAAGGATGGTGGTCCATACGTTGCCACCCGGTGTAGAAAGTTACTAACACATTCAAATCAATGCATATTCCAAGCTTTAGTATTTTCTGTTACGGGGCAATAAGGTGCAATGTTATCTTTTGTTAAAAACCTTGGTGGATCTTTCTTTGGAAATATTAGTTTTGGGGAAATATAGTAAGGTATCTAAAAAAGAACAAGGTATAAAAAGATGTACCTATATAAACCAAAAATTTAGTTGAGCTGGATAATAAAAAAAGGTAGGAGATTTAAATGGAGACAAAACAAGATAATCTTATTTACGTATGGGATGCATATTGTGGATGGTGCTATGGTTTTTCAGAAAGTATTAAAGGATTTTACAAAAACCACACTGAAGTACCATTAACGGTTTTATGTGGAGGGTTATTTTTAGATAATTTACCAATGAAAAACTTCTCATATATAGAAGAAGGAAATAAAAGAATTAATCAACTTACAGGTGCTGAATTTGGTCCTTCATATCAAAAATTGGTGGAGGAAGGGACTTTTAAAATGAATTCGAAAGATGCTGCAATTGGCTTTTCAGCTTTACGCTCATTAGCGCCAGACCGTTTATTAGAATTCACTTCGGCTATGCAAAAAGCGTTTTATTATGAGGGCCAAAGTCTGAGTGATCCTGAAACATATCGCAAAATTGCAATCGAGCATGGTTTGGACCCTGAACAAGTGTTAGAACGTTTAAACGCTCAAGAAACAATAATAGATGTCCAAAATGATTTCAATAAAGTTCGACAGCTTGGTGTTAATAGCTATCCTTCATTACTTTTACAAAAGGATAATCAAATTATTCCTATTGGTGGTGGCGTAATGACACCGGATAAAATTGAAGCGCGTTTTAAAAATTTATATTAAGAAAATTTAGGATACAGTAGCAAACATGTTATCTTAGGCCACCTGACATTCATCTCCGTAATATTCGCCAGTACTATTACACTTTCAGATAAATGGGAGTGGGAGATTTTATCGGAACAAGATAAAAATATGATAATTAGTTAATAACTTTAACAAAAGGAGAATAACATACTATGTTTAAAACAATCGATACAAATCAAAAAGATGTGAAATTAACGGTGTTTAGTTCGGACGAAAAAAGCTTTATGGTCACAGCAACATTAGTTGAGAAAGCAGGACATGCATTTTTAATAAACTCAAAATTTACGCAATCTGATTCGAAAGAAATTGTTGAGTATCTGAAAAAAAACAACTTATCTCTAGATAAAATCTTTATTATTCATGGGGATCCAGACTACTACTTTGGATTAGAGAGCATTAAAGCCGTTTACCCAGAAGCTATAGCGTATGCAACAGAGTCTACTGTTGAACATATCGTTCATTCTGTCTTAGGGAAATTAAAAGTTTGGAAAGACGCCCTTGGAGAAAATGCACCAAGTAACGTGGTATTACCTCAAGTATTTAAAGAAAAAGCGATTGATTTTCAGGGGTTAACATTTGAACTAGTAGGCTTAGATCATTACAGAACTAGCCTATTTAATAAAGAACTAAAAGTATTAATTGGTGGTATCGATGTATTTAACGAAATACATGTATTCTTAGCGGATACTAGCTCAAAAGCGGCTATGGAGGCATGGATTGAGAACTTGAAAGTATTACAAGCATTACATGCTGACATAATTGTGCCTAGCCATGGATCAATCGAAAAATCCCTAAATAATCAAGCACTTACTGCGACAATGGATTATCTAAGAACGGCGGTTCAAGCTTCTGAGGAAAGTGGAACTTCAAAAGATTTTGTGGCAAAACTTGAAGCAGCATATCCAGGCTATGCAAATAAAGGTGTATTAGAATTAAGTGCAAAAGTTGTAACAAAAGAAATGCCTTGGGGTTAATGATATGAATAAATATCAAAAACTATTACATGAAACGTATGTGTTAACTGGCGAAGGGAAATTGGATACGTTCAAAACGTATTTAAGTGAAAATGTATCTTGGACAGAAGCTGCTGGGTTTCCATATGCAGGTACTTATATAGGTCCAGATGAAGTAGTGAAAAACGTACATGAACGTCTTGGCACGGAATGGGATGACTATAGCGCTAAAGATGAAATTTATGCTTTTAATAACAATACTGTTATCGTTTATGGAAAATATAGTGGAACATATAAAGCTACAGGGAAGTCATTTGTAGCAGATTTTTGTCATCTTTATAAGTTTGATGAGAACGATAAGGTTAAGAAGTTTATTCAAATTGTGGACAGTGCAACTGTTAATGAGGTATTAAGTTAGAGTTAATCGTTTCTAATATGCCTTGTATAGGGGGAGGTTAGGATAAATGAAATTCCTAACATTATCCCTGACATTACATTTTGGGGAAGGTTTCTCCTTCTTCAAGCTTTTTATAGAAGAAAACTTATTTAAGTAGAAGAGGTAGGTATATATGAAATTAGAGAAAAATTTAATCATAACAATTATTTCTGTATTTATTTTAGGAGTAGTTTCGACTTTGGTATATCAAGCTTCCACCGGTAATAACAAAGGGAACTCAATAAAGAGCGAAAATGTCGCTTCTGTATCAAAAGAAGTAAAAGAAAATGAAAAGAATAAAAAGATGGTAGTTGATTTCTATAATGAAGTTTTTAACAAACATAATATCGATATTATCCCTAAATATGTTAGCGAAGATTATAAGCAACATAATCCTTTTGTTGCTGATGGACGAAAAGCCTTCATGGATTTCTTTAAGGAGGATTTTGTTAAAAATCCTAATTCCTCTGCAGAGATTAAACGTGTAGTAGCTGAAGGGGATACAGTTGCTCTTCATGTACACTCTCGTACTAATTCTCAAGATAAGGGAGTTGCTATAGTGGATATATTTCGTATCAAGGATGGAAAGATTGTCGAACACTGGGATGTAATTCAAGAGATTCCAAGTGAAGCAGCTAATGATAATACGATGTTTTAGATAGAAGATATATCTAATAATTGTTTAATTGATAGTGCTGTATAGAGTTTAGAAATTTAGATAATTAGTCATCAAATTTGGAAATCATTTAAAAATAGCATATTAAATGATGGCGCAAATTAATACGAAATAGCTCTTTAATAAAAAATCCTACTCATTAAAAAATGAGTAGGATTTTTTATTAAAGAATAGTGCTAATTTTGTGGTTCGGCACCATCTAAATTTGGAAACCATGAAAGTATAGGTACTCTATATCCACGTAAAGTAAAATCGTAATTTTTTCCTTCTTTTATGTTTGCTTGCAGATCCACTGAATGAAACTTCATCATAAGAAGGCTATCCTCATTAGAAATAACTTTTTCGGTTCCATTTTTTTGCTCAACCTAGTACAATCTTACCAATTTAAAAAAGACCACCATTACTGGCAGTCCTTTTTTGGTAGTTTTAGAAATTAAATTATAACATATTAATATACAAATTATAAATATACTTTTACAAAAGATACTATAAGTTTTTTATAATTCTTGATTTCTCAATTTCCATTGCATACTGAATTTTCCTGTAAGTATTAATAACTAACATTAAAATTATCAATCCACTAGATTATTAGAAAAAACTGGTTATCTATATAATTGTTTGGTAAAATATAGATATAATTTAAGAGGGTAAAGTTAATATAGATCAACTAAGTAATGCTAAGAAAATGTTTTATTGCATAAAAAAAGGCTCCATTGCTGGAGCACTCAAAATAAACAAACGAATTAAAACAAGAAACAGACAATTTAACTATATAGATAAAATATAAATAAATCTATATATATGTAAAAATGCATATAAAAACTCTATTTATTGATGCTATAATAGGTTTACTCGATGATTGTTATATTTTTTTATGGTTTTTAAGCAATAAATACCTTCTTAACACCAAGTGTACAAGGAAAAGAAGACATCTTAAGCGATGTCTTCTTTTCTTATATAATAACTACACAATAAAATTAAGATGGTTCAAGTCCGAAGAAGGCACCTTTGGGTGTCTTTTCTTTTTCGAATTTGCCTAATAGGGGCAGCACCACATCGCTATCAAGCTAAGAAATTCATTGTACCCCAAAACGAAAAAAGATGAAAAAAATAATAAAAAGCTTATCATTAAGTGCTAAAAGATAAGCTTTTTTGTCTATACTTATTAAATTTTATTTGATTTCTTCCATGCTAATACTGTAATAAGATATTGAATACCAAATAGGAAAGCGAAAAGTATAATAAATCTTGCTATTACTGATAACCATCCAATGAAATCTTCAGGTAAGTTATATTTGTATGTGGTAGCACCTATTGCGACAAAACAAAAAATAAGGGTATTACTCATTTTTTCTTTTAATTTTTCATTTAATTGTTCTTTATTATTAATATCTGTTTCATAAACACCAGTCAGAATAGATTTAATAAAAAAGAATATCATATAAAAAATTATAATGGCTAATGAAGCAGCCCATTCTAGAAATGGACGGTGTAGATATGCTCCTCTTATTATAAAATCAGCAAAAGCTATAAGCAGGACAACAATTCCAGATTGAGCCCAAATCTTCATTTCGATTTGTTGAATTCTTTCATCTGAGTGTGTACTGAGTGAAAACCATTTTTTTAGTTTTTCCATTTTAAAGTTCCTCCCAAAATAATTTATCTAAGGTTTTATCTAATGTTTTAGCTATATGAATGCAAAGTTTTAAAGAAGGGTTATATTTATTACTTTCAATAAGACTAATGGTTTGTCGTGTAACGTTCACAATATCGGCTAACTCTTGTTGGGTCAGACCTTTTTCTATTCTTGCAATTTTTATTTTACTTACAGACATTAAATACACCTCATTTGTAAAAATAAACTTCATACCATAAATCTTATATTCTATATATTATACTATTATTAAATTAAATGCAATATATATTTTACATTAAGTCATATATAGATTGCTAACATCTGTTTTTTTATATTTTTATTATTTTTTGTATCTAAAACCAGCCTACAAATATGAAAATAAGATATCCTTTCTGTAGAACCATAGGAAAGGGTGGCGTTTTTTATGTCTGTTTCTGTGTCTGATGAATTACAACTATTTGCTCAAGAGATTCAAAGTTTTTTATCTCCAAATACTTTACGGGATCTTGCTAGAGATGTTGGTTTTGTACAACGAACTAGTAAGTATCAAGCAAAAGATTTAGTAGCTTTATGTGTATGGTTGAGCCAAAATGTAGCTATGACTTCTTTAACTCAATTATCTAGCTGTTTAGAAGCATCAACAGAAGTACTCATCAGTCCTGAGGGACTGAATCAACGATTTAATAAGGCAGCCGTCCAACTTTTACAACACCTACTAGCCGAACTACTAAGCAAAAAATTGGCCGCATCTATGCCGATTTCTTCTCCATACACTTCTGTTTTCAAGCGTATTCGTATTTTAGATTCAACTGCATTTCAACTCCCGGATGTATTTTCATCGGTTTATCCAGGTGCAGGAGGATGCAGCCATACAGCTGGAATAAAAATTCAACTTGAGTATGATTTGTTAAGTGGACAGTTCCTACATATTCATACAGGACCAGGTAAACAACATGATCGCACTTACGGCTCTCTGTGTGTCCCAACTGTGACAGCAAATGATTTATGTGTCCGAGATTTAGGTTATTTTCATTTAAAAGACCTTCAAGATATACAAGATAAAGAGGCCTACTATATCTCTCGTATCAAGTCGAATACACGTATGTATCAAAAAAATCCTAACCCTGATTATTTTCAAGACGAAAGAATTAAGAAAGGTACAGAGTATATACAGATAGATATGGAGACGTTAATGAACTCCCTTCAACCAGGACAAACATGTGAAATAGCTGATGCTTATGTAGGAATGATTGATAAAGTGCCAGCTCGTGTAATTGTTCATCGATTAACAAAACAACAGCAACAAAAACGATTACAAGATCAATCTGTAAGAGAAAAAAAGAAAGGAATGAAGTATTCTCCTCGTAGTAAACGACTCAGTGGAATTAATGTATATATGACAAACACCTCTACAGATATTGTCCCGATGGGACAGGTACATGACTGGTATTCTTTGCGTTGGCAAATCGAAATTTTATTTAAAACGTGGAAGTCATTCTTTCAAATCCATCATTGTAAGAAGATAAAACCAGAACGATTGGAGTGCCATTTATATGGTCAATTGATTGCCATTCTACTCTGTTCTTCTATCATGTTTCAAATGCGCCAATTGCTCCTCATGAAGAAAAAACGAGAGCTTAGTGAGTATAAAGCCATATATATGATTAAAGACTATTTTCTTCTTCTATTCCAAACTATACAAAAAAACACCCAAGAGCTATCAAAGGTGTTACTTCGTCTGTTCAATCTCCTACAGCAAAGCGGGCGGAAATCTCATCGATATAAGAAGAAAACGGTCTTTGATATATTAGGTGTCGTTTACAATTGTACTATGTCGGACAATCAAGCCGCTTAATTCAAAAAAGTGAAACCCGTTAGGGGTTATTTCGTATGCAAATCTTTCAATCACCTACACTTGCCCTTTAGAAAAAAGAAACAATCTCGCCTAAAATTGACTTTGTATAAGCTTAGCTTGATAGCGATGGGGCAGCACCACATTGCTATCAAGTTAAAAATTTTTTCACCCAAAACAAAAAAACGAGCTGAATTCACATAAATAACTATGGAAGAAAACAAAAACTTAGGATTAAAGAACTTGTGATGTATGACTATATTGGCTGTTTTTATTCAGAAGGATATATTAATCCTGAGTATACATTTGTATTTGATCATGAGGATATCGAAGAAATTATATTTGTAGGTTTTATAGATGAGGAAGAAGAGGCATTTGTAGGATTGCTTAATTGAATATGATCTAGAAACAGATGATCTTCAAATTCCGATAAAACTAGCAATCTCCACGCCGAACTTGGACAAATCCTAAGCGGGGGAAAAACGGACGCGAAAATGATGAAGAGATTACTATTTTCAAATCAGTTGGTTTGGCTGTAGTAGATATTATCGTTGCGAATTATTTGTATGAGAAAGTAGTGGAGCGCGGGATGGGATTGAGTTTTGAGGGACTGCCTTTTGGTGGTCTTTTTTGCATAAAATCTTGTAAAGTAAGAAAAAGTTGAATATTAATATTCTAATATTCAATAGAAAGATAAAATGTTTTAAAGTTCAAAATAATACATTATAATATATTTAGTAAAATTAACCAATTTATATTTTGCTCATTATGTATTAAAGGGGAAATGAAAATGGCTGGACAAATTCGTATGTCACCAGAGGAGCTTAAATCGAAAGCAGCTCAATATGGACAAGGTGCAAATCAAATTGAGGACATTTTAAGTCAACTACAAAATTTACAAAATGAATTAAGAGGAGAATGGGAAGGTCGTGCTTTCGAAGGTTTTGATCAACAGTTCAATCAATTAAAGCCAAAAGTACAAAACTTCGCACAGCTATTACAAGAAATTAATATGCAGCTTAATAAAACTGCAGAAGCTGTTGCTTCTCATGATGAAGAATTATCACGTAATTTCGGTTTGAAATAAAAATTGTCATACTCTATATAACAGGCATTTCAAATGAGCCATACAGCTTATAGTGTATGGCTCATTTGATTGCATGCCCAACTTAGCTGGACACACGTTTAAAAAGAGTGATATTAATAGGGAATTTTCATATATTTATTGGGATTTCTTTGGCATCTTCTGAAAATTAGAGAAAGGATTTGAGTGATGGGACAATTTCAAAGTAATTTTCAAACGGCACAACAAATTGCTACGCAGATGAGAACAGCTTCGAATATAATCCAAAGTGCAACAAATCGTTCTATAACAAAGGCGACGCGTACAACACTATCTGTTAATTCCAAAGCACAAGAAGCGAATCAACAAATGTTAGATTTTACGAAACAATTTTCCACTGCCTTTCAACAAGCGGTCGATAATATTCATTCAGTAGCCCAAGAGTTTGAGAGAATGGATAACGAACTTCACAACACTTTTCGCTAATGTGACAACCTACGTAAAGGTAAAATAGTAGGAGGAATATAATGAGTCAAGATATTGAAAAACAAATCAATCAAGTAAATCAAAAGTTAAGAAGTGTATTTGAAGAACAAGACCGAAATCAATCCGCGATTCACATTCAGGAGCAAGCGGAAGCAGATTTTTATGAATGGAGAGGTCGAAACCATCGTTTGTTTGATCGAATTTTAGGAACTTGGCATGGTGATAGAGAAATGTCTCAATTTTTTATGAATACATATCAAGAGGCACAACATATTGAACGAAAAGTCACATTTGAATTAGAAAACCAAAAAGAAACGTTGCTTAAAGAAAGACGAAACCTTAGTGATTTAGAAAACGACCTTTCCTATCAACAACAACAATTAGCGAGGGAGGTCAATGCATGAGCTTAAATATGTATTTAGGAGAAGTACAAGGCCAAACTCAAAGTATGAATGCTGTATGTAACGCTACTATTCAAGGTATGGAACAAGTCATTCAGTCAATTGATGCCTTTGCAATTGATACTGTTCTACAAG
Source organism: Bacillus sp. JKS001846 (assembly GCF_900176455.1). Taxonomy (NCBI): domain Bacteria; kingdom Bacillati; phylum Bacillota; class Bacilli; order Caryophanales; family Bacillaceae; genus Bacillus; species Bacillus sp. JKS001846. The sequence continues at coordinate 4,786,529 of NZ_FWYG01000001.1, read as the reverse complement.
GACAAACTTATAGCAGTGCAAAATCATTTTTTGTACAAACCTTTCGTCCTTTAGCGCAAGGAATCATTTATCTGTGTGAAGAGTTAATTCGCCAGAACGATGCTTTTCCAAGTCAATTTCAATCACAAGTCGCTTCCACAGATGTAATTGAACAAGAAATATTAGAACAAATTCGAGAAATTGACCGAATGAAAGCAAGTATGGAAGCCATCAGTCAAGCTATGCCAATCCCAGGTATGGACGCTATGGCGAATCTTTTTACTGTGATGAGGAAAAAACTGCAAGAAAAGCTGGATCATTTGTATCAATTCAATCAGACCTCTAGTAATAATTATAGTACAGCCCTTCAATTAGCAGCTAGTATTGCTGCAGGTCTTGCGGAAGTTCAAAGTGGGAAAGGGTTTAGTCCTGCAAGTGGTACATTTAGTACGCAAGGGTTGAATATGGAATGGACAACTTCAATTCAGGAGATTACAGAAGATAGAAATCGTCAGACTGATAACCTTCTAAATAGTGGTACAATTGAAGAAGGAGCAATTGATGGTAGATTTTCATCGGAATCAGAAGAAAAAGGTTTTGATGGTAAAAAACTAGCAAGGGACATAGCTGGTGAAATAAGTGGTGAATATGATATTCGTCGGGCTTGGGATGGTGTTGATCCATCATCTGGAGAAAAACTGTCTACTTTGGACCGATTTTTAGCTGGTGGGATGGTAGTAGCTGGTCTTACCCCAATTGGAAAAATTTCGAAAGTTGGTAAGGGTGTAAAGATGACTGCTGACGCTACTAAGGTTGTAAATAAAACTAAAAAAGTACCTGTTGAAAAAGTAAATGAAGCTAAAGGTACAAGTGAAGTTAATAAGAAAGTCAGCGGAACTAGTGTAGGAGAAGAAAACGTTACTTATCGTAGGGTTCAAGGTGGTGATAGTAAAGAGTTAATTTTAGTTAATGATGATGGTACACTCTCTTTAAATAGTAAATGGAGGGCAGATCATAATTTAAATGTATCTACTGGAAAAGATCACTCTACATATTTCAAAAATAAACGAGCAGACTCATATATTGTGGAATTTGATGTACCACAGTATTTAGATGATTTAATTAGAGAAAATGCGATTTCTCAGAAGGGTTATAAAACTAATCCACTTAACCAAGGTAGAACAGCTCCTAAGATTGTTGACAAGGGTATTTTTGATAAATATGGATTTGAAGGTGTTGCATACGAATTACCTGACCCCATTAGTCGGTGGTTGGTAGAATACGGACGGAATGCTAAACTTATTAAGTAAGAGAGGAGAGCGTGTTAAATGATTAAGCCTTTATACGCCGAAAATATTATAGTAGGTGTAAAATATAAAAATAAGCTCAATTGGTATATAACTGAATCGGATTTATGGTATTTAGATTATAATCAAGCTGGATATTCTCCTAGTGAATATCCAGAGGAAAGAAAAGGCATTAGTATTTTAAATGAGACTACAATAGCTAACTTTTTAGAAAGAATAGAAAAATATAAAAGATTTACAGAAGATATTAGGTTAGAATTTTTAAGGGAACTAAGAACTAATAGAGAAGAAGCCTATTATGATTATAATCCATGTTTCCTAATAGACTTTGAGCGTTTAATTTTTTATTCTAATTATCCGGAATCAATATCTTTTGAAGAATATATTCCGAATAACTGGAGAGGTTATTTACAGCGATTTGATGAACAAGTACCCTATGAATATAGATATTGGGAAGATGAGAATAAAAACTATTTAGTTAGAGAGGATTAGGTCATGGAAGAAAATAAAGTAGTTATGATAAAAGAAACATTTAAAAATGAAGAAACTGGTGAACTAACGCCAGGAGTTACTATAATACTTGATGGGAATTTAAGGGAAGTGTTGGAGATAATTATGGAAAAAGAAGGCTATTCGGATTATCCAGAAGCTTTAAAAGAAGTAATCTTTGAAGGGATTCATCATTTTGTGAAAAGAAATAAATAATAAGCTGACATATACTTTTAAGGTAAAGGGCAATTCTGAAAGGGATATGCCCTTTTTATTTTTTAAATTTGAAATGTAGCTCAGATATTATCTTTTTCTTCCTTATTGATACCAATATATTTTAAGTGTAATTTATGAGGTGCTATGATTGAGTATTTCTTACAACATAGCGAAATCTTTTGTTTGTTTATAGAACCAATAGCCGAAGGTTTTGCACATGGTGTGAGTCCCAATAGATTCGATCCCAGCAAAATCTTTGGCTTTTTGAAATTTTTGATAAGCCTAGATTTTATTAATGGGTTGATCTTCTTTTCGAGAAGGGAATAATATTTCACAGAAGGTGTAAAATGGGATGTTGATTTAGATGGTGATGGTGAAGATAATAGTATTAAGGATAGGGTGAAAACGGGTTCGAAAAAAGCTTGGTCAACAGTAGCGGGGTGGTTTAATTAACATGAAAAAAAAATACAGATTTTAATAAAAAAGCTTTTGAATATTATATGGCTCTTTATGCTGTAAATGATATAAGATCGACTATAATTACTCTTGTGATTGGGATAGCAGATATATTTGTGCTTTTGCCTGCTTTTGCGAATCCTGTTCAACCGATATATATGTACATAATAGTTCCACCAGTTGCTTTTTTAAATGTATGGGCAATATGGATTGTTATAAATCCTAGGAAGCGGCAATTACAATACACTCTATTTCGTGGGGTATTTGGCATCGTATGTTCAGTAGGATTATTAGTTATAACCCAAAAGTTTGCATATGAAATGTTAGGATTACAAACTCCTATCTATTTTATTTTTTCGATTGGTTTGTATATTTTTGCTTTGTATTATTATTATAAAAATCATATTAAAAAACTTCAGGAATCAATCAAAAAAATCAAAATCATCGAAAAAAAACTCTAGTTTCGGAGTAGTGGCTTTTGTAGGATTGGGTCAACTCATTGCTAATATCAGTCTTGGTTTTGCAACACAAAAGATGGTAGCAATTGTATTAATGTGTGTATACTCCATGCTTTCGTTTATGTTGTTTCATTTCATTATGGAACTCCATAGGTACTATTGTTTAAGGAAGCATATAGAAGATGGGGGTAGAACACATGAAACCTTTTAAAGAGGTTTATTGAATTTTAAGTATTGTGATTTATGGAAGGAAACAAAAACTTATGGTTAAAGAACCTGTGATGTATGACTATATTGGCTGTTTTTATCCAGAAGGAGGAAAGCTGATATGCAAGCATTTAAAGTTGGGAAATTAGTCACATTCGTTGCAATTATAATACTTCTTGTAGTTGCTATTTTATCTCCTTACAACTTATTTAAAAAGATTTATTTTATTATTGGTGTTCTTATTATTGGCGCAATTTCACTTGGTACAAATAAATTCTTTGAACTGATACACAGTAAATTTAATAAGAAATGATATTACTTATGTGATAAAGAAATTCCCCTCTAAATCCTTAATGATTTAGAGGGGAATTTCTACAATATGATTTTACTGGATTACGTGGAACTAAATTAGTCCATCACCATATTGGTGGTGGTCAAGCTGTTGGTGTTCCGCTGCCACTACATCCTGGTTTTGGAGGGATTCATAACGCAGAAAAATCGATTGGAGCATGGGGGAAAAGATGCAGGATATGTAGAAATGCTTCAGAAATTTATTGAACATCATACATTAGGCGGTAAATAAAAAAATGAAAAATGAAATGAAAAATTGTTTTGATAAAATAATTAGAGAGTGGCAAGATTGTAATAATTCATTGCCAAAATCTTTATGGATAGAAGAAGCAGAGGCTTTTATCTATGAAGGAGAACCAGATATAGAGGGATACGTATTCTGGAAACCGTTAGAAAAAATATAATTCATGATTTTTCTAATATAGAAAAAGATTTGGGGATACAATTATATAATTCAATTAAAGAATATTATAATTCTTATTGGTTTTTAGACTTAGGAGGTAATTATTTAGGTTATGATTTTGAATTAAATTCTGTTATACCAGGAATTGAACTGCATGATTTTTATGTATCTTTACAAGGGTACCAAGGCGCACATGATAATCAACTGAATAATATTCCTATTGGTATGGAATTCAATGGTCTCTTGGTAGTTGTAGATAATGAAAATGGACAAGTAAAATTAGAAGCTTATGAAAGCGGAAGCTTCGAAGTAATCTGTGATAGTTTAGCAGAATTAATTTTAAATCTTTCATAATCAGGAACCTGGTCGAATACAACTTGTAGATTATCAGATACATCACGATACTGGTCATACAGGTGGATATAAAATTTGAGGAAAAGATAGGGCGGTTTATAATTATGAACAACATTACATGGATTAATGTAAGTGAGAAAAAAGTTACAGATGAACAAATTGAACAATTAGAAGAGTACTTTGGTATTAAATTTCCTAATGATTTTATTGAGTGTGTAAAGAAATATGATGGTGGCTATCCTACTCCAGATACATTCAATATTCCTAATCAGGATGAAGATTCACTTAATAACCTTTTAACCTTAGACTCTGAGAGAAAAATTTCTATGCTGCAAACATATAATAGTATAAAAGATAGATTGGTAGATAAAGTATATCCTTTTGCTAGAGACCCGTTTGGTAACCTTCTATGCTTTGATTACCGAAATAATCCTCAGTCACCAACAGTCGTATTTTGGGACCATGAGGAAGAAGAAATGGAAGAATCCATCTATCCTGTTTGTTCATCTTTTGCAGAATTACTTGATAGCTTATATGAGTTTGAAGACGAGGACGAATAATTAATTATGAGTAACAAAAGTAAGACTTATGTGAATTACGCATAAGTCTTTTTAATATTATCTCAAAGTTAAGAAGATTGAGAGGGAAAATTCTCATGAATCTAGGGGAGCTAGTTTAAAAGAAATTAAAAGACAATTAAATATACCTAGATTTCAACACCCGATTAGTCAAAAAATGGTACCATTAACAGATAGTAATGGTAAAAGGATATTAAATGATAATAAACAGCCTATTATAACTCGAGAATTAACATATGAAGTAAAAGGTCAAAAAATTATAATTCAAGATCATTCAGAGGGTCATAAGTTTGGAGAAGGTGGAATTGGAGATCAGTCACCGCATCATAATGTAAGACCTGAATACAATACACGAACAGGACAGGTAGATGGTATGGAGGATCATTATTATTTTGAGAAGAGAAATAAAAATAGGAAGTATAAAAATGATTGATCAATTTAAATTTTTAAATCCACAAGCGTTAATCAGTATTTTTGGGAAAATACCAAAGTTTGAAGAATCAGAGTTATTAGATGTGCGTCTTAAAAGAGATGGTCCTACTTTAGTTATTCAATTGATGACAAAGGAAAATGTTGAAAACAAGCCAAAAAGATGGGATAAGTGGGATGTAATTTATGTAGAGATATCTTTCTTTGCTATTCATAATTTAACAATAAAAGGTTTAGGGACAGAAAATATAATTGATTATTTTGAAATAAATACGATAGAAGAAGAAGGTTTATTAAAAATTAAGTGTAAGAATCAAATGTTAGTTGAGTGCTCGTTTGAATGGGCGAAGGTAGAAGGAGTAATCCCAGGCTTAATAGGATTACCGTAATTTTGATGGGAAGTAGATAGTTAATTTTTATAATATTCATATTTTAATGTTTTGGGGTTAAATAAGGAATGTATAAAGGACATTTGAAACGTTGATAGTGTTACAAACATATGAAGCGGAAATTACTAAAATTAAGATACCTAATTATATACCTGTATTAGGTGATTATGATATAAGTTCCAAAGGTGAGATTGTAATAGGTGGGTATGGTTATAGATTCCGCAGGAGTTTCATTTAAGTTTGAGAAGGAAGCGAGATAATAGAATGCAAAAATTTTCAAAAATAGTTATATGTGTTGGTGCGTTAATAATGATTATACTAGGCATGATTGTACATGATACATGGAAGGATAGGATTTATTTTTCTTTAGCTGTACTTTTTGTTACCGTACTTTCTTTACTATGGAATATAGTTGCTCATAATATTATGGATAAATTTAGGGGGAGAGAATGAATAGTTATGAAACTTTTACTGATTGGAACAGTAACGGGGTGGTCTAATTAACATGAAAAAAAGTATAGATTTTAATAAGAAAGCTTTTGCACATTATATGGCTCTTTATCCTGTAAATGAAATAAGAGTCCACGTAATTGTTCTTGTCCTTTTGGGGGCAGACGTGTTTGTTCTTTTGCCTGCGTTCGCGAATCCTTTTCAATTACTTAGTAACTCCTCCAGTTATTTTTTTTAATTTGTGGGCAATATGGATTGCTATAAATCCTCGGAAACGACAATTACAATACACTCTATTTCGGGGAGTATATGGCACCATATGTTCAGTCGGATTATTGGTTATAACGCAAAAATTTGCCTATGAAGTGTTACAATTACAAACTCCTATCTATTTTATTTTTTCAGTTGGTTTGTATGGTGTTGCTTTGTATTATTTTTATAAAAATCATATTGAAAAACTTCAGGAACCAAGAAAAAAATCAAAATCATCGAAAGGAACTGGTGGTGTAAAAGTAGCAGCTATTGCAGCTGGATCGGGGCAGTTAATTGCTAATATAATTCTTAGCATTGCAACACAACAGATGGGGGCAATTGTATTTATGTCTGCATGCACAGTGTTTTCGTTTGCTTTGTTTTATATGATTATAGAACTCCATAAGTATTATTATTTACGTAAGCATATAGAAGATGGAGGGAAAATACGTATAGGCTTTTAAAGAGGATTTGTTGCATTTCAAGTGTATAATTGCATTCTTCTTATGGAAGCCATTTACGAGGCTTATAGCAATAAAAGATGTATAAGAGGAAGATTATATTCTAGTAAAACATCTGAAGGAATGGAAATTAGGTTTGTTCTTATTAATGATAAGATTATAACTGTTTATCCAATGTATTAAAGAATGTGAGGTACTCAAAATGAAAGTAACTACTCAGCCCATAGTTAAAAATACAAGACAATATAGAGGTAATTGCTAAGAAGCACTCCTCCTAAGTTTCAGATGAAATTAAATGATTGAATATTTATATTTAAATAACCGTCTATTTATGCTTTAATATTTCTATGTACATAACTGGAATGATTAGGAAATTGTATTTAATATGTTTTAAGAAAGGGGAATGTTTTTTATATGGAAACTCCAGAAAATCAATTTAAGCGTGCACTTAATCCTTGGTTCTCCATTTGGACAAAACCACGTGATACAATGAAAGAAATTTTTATATCCAAACCTAAGAATGTGTTTTTACTCATTTTATTAGGCTCATTCGTACAGACTTTAGATCGAGCATCTTCTAAAAATATGGCGGATTCAATAAATAGTCCAGTTTCATTAATCTCAATGGTTATATTCGGTACCTTCGTTGCCTTCTTAATTTATTATTTTTTGCTACCAGCGTTATTTAATTGGGTGGCAAAAAAACTTGGTGGACAAGGTACCTTTGAAAAAACACGTTACGCAGTTGCCTATTCTTATATCCCTTACGTTTATTCTCTTATATTAGTTTGGGTGCCTTCATTTTTCTTGTTTGGGATAGAAAACTTTACGAGTGAGACACCGAAAATGGAGAGTAGCATAACTTTAACGATTTTGTTTCTTATTTTTGCCATAATTGATATAGTTATTGCAATTTGGACAATCATTATTTCCTTAAAATGTTTAGGAGAAGCACAACAATTTTCAGCATGGAAAGCATTATTAACAATAATAGTGTCCTTTATGATTATCATTCTTCCTTTGGTAATAATAGTATTTCTTATAGTAGGGGTTACAACTTTTTAATCATTTATTTGCCTCTTATTTATCCAAATGTTTTCTACGCGCTGTTAGTAATTGTTACAGGGTGAACAACCACATGATTCGGATGTTCCACTTGGCGAAGCGTATGACCTTTATGATCAAATTGATCGCCCGTTACGGCCTGTTTTTCTTATTATCAGTGTTAACAGGAATTTGTGAAGGCAAACTTGAAAATCAAAATATTAAACCATTAAAATCTTAGGGTAGCTGAGTAGATTGTCCTTGTTTGTCCCTTATTTTCCAATTGGAGGCTAATTATTACCAATTGGTTCTGTAGCTCTTATAGAAGAAATTAATCAACCTCTTATGATTTATGGAAGAAAGCAACAACAAGCTGATAATAAATTATGCGATTATGTTTCTTGTCCATATCCTCATGGTAATTTATCAAAAGAATATAATGTGTTTTTTAATCATAATCAAATAATTCATTTATTATTTAAGGGTTTCGAAACAGAGGATGAATTAGAATTAAGAAGTAAATTATCTGAGTTTTAGTGAAAATGGAGAAAATATAATATGGTTTTAGGAATTTCATATTCTGATATTTTTCGTATCATAATTATTGTTTTGGTTTTTTTCATTTTTTGGAGATTGAATACTTGGTATAATAAAAAATATAATGTTCCTAAGGTTTTTCAATGGTTTCCTAGAAGATGGGGAAAAAGAAAAGTTTCAGAGCATTTGTCTCAACTAGATAAAAAGTTAGAAGCTGAAGGTAAAGGTATCTGTGTTACAATCTATGCTATTGATTTGTACATTGTAACTATTCCTTGTACAGTAAAAAAATATAAATCTTAATACATATATGTTTATAAAAAAGACCTTTTATTTTAAAATAAAAGGTCTTTTTTATGATGATTGAAATAGTAATTTTAAGTGAATTAAATTTGAAATGTATCAAGAATATTATCTTTTTCTTCTTTATTAATTCCAATATATTTCAGGGGGATGTGCTATGGTTAAGAATTTCTTGTAACATAGCAACATCTTTTGTTTGTTTATAGAACCAATAGCCGAAGGTTTTTCGCATGGTGTGAGTACCGATAGATTCTATACCAGCAAAGTCTCCAGCTTTTTGCAATTGTCGATAATACGTGTTTTTTCGTCATACAAAAACCCCTACATATAAGTAGAGGTTTTTAAATTATATCTTAATGAATTATGCCTTCTTAGATAAAGTAAATCGAGTTCAGATAAACGAAGATTATAGAATACATAATTTTAACTAGACTTATTATTAACTAATGTATCCCCACCACCAAGCTCTGCCTCAATCTGCGAAGTCTTCGATGACTCATCCATACGCCAATACGTAATAAAGCTGATCGCGATACATCCAGCTACGTAGAAGTAGAATAGTGATTCCATTCCGATACTTTTTAGCCATAATGCGATGAACTCAGCTGTTCCGCCAAATATCGCAACTGTTAGTGCATATGGTAAACCTACGCCTAGTGCGCGAATTTCGGTCGGGAAGAGTTCTGCTTTTACAATTGCGTTAATAGAAGTGTAACCAGTAACGATGATGAGACCGACCATCATGAGTAAGAATGCTACGATTGGTTCTGTCGTTTTTTCCATGAAGAAGAAGATCGGTGCTGTTAGTAATGTTCCAAGAATACCGAATGCCATTAATAATGGGCGGCGTCCGATTTTATCTGATAGTAGTCCTGCAATTGGTTGAAGTACGACGAAAATAAGTAGTGCGACAAAGTTAATCCAGCTTACAACTTCTTTCGGAAGACCGACTGTGTTTACCATGAACTTTTGTAAATATGTTGTGTACGTATAGAATGCGACAGTGCCTCCTAATGTTAGGCCGACTACTGCTAATACTGCTTTCGGGTGTTTCATAAGAGCGCGAACGGTTCCTGCGCTTTCGCGTTTTTGTGATTTTATGTTTGCGAACTGCTCCGATTCATCCATCGTGCGGCGAAGCCATAATACAGCTACTGCACCCATCGCTCCAATAATGAATGGAATGCGCCAGCCCCAAGCCTTCATATCTGGTTCGCTTAGCAATTGCTGAAGAACAATTTGAACGCCTAACGCAACCATTTGCCCAGCAACGAGCGTTACATATTGGAAGCTTGAATAAAAGCCACGGCGACCACTACTAGCCATTTCAGATAAATACGTTGCGGAAGTTCCATACTCTCCGCCGAGTGATAATCCTTGTAGTAAACGAGCAAGAACTAAAATAATTGGTGCCATAATACCGATGCTTTCGTAACTAGGTGTACAGGCGATAATTAAAGAACCACCGGCCATAACTGTAATCGAAAGCGTTAATGCTGCCCGGCGTCCGTGCCGATCCGCATAGCGTCCCATTAATAAACTTCCGATAGGGCGCATTAAGAATCCAACTGCAAAAATAGCTGCTGTGTTCAGTAACTGGCTCGTTGGATCTCCTTTAGGAAAGAACTCTGCTGAAAAGTAAACAGCGAAAGCAGAGTAAACGTACCAATCGTACCATTCAATTAAATTGCCGACAGACCCTTTAAAAATATTGCCGGCGACTCGATTAGATTTTACTTGAGCCATAATCTTTCCTCCTCTTGCTTATAAATAAAATGATAATTATGAAAGCGTGTTCATTATAGTTGAATTGTACTGTCTGTAGAATAAAATCTCAATATTATGACAATTTTATTCTTTTTGTACTTTATGTACATGGAGAGTTTTAATAGTTGCTTCCTTATTCGTTTTGTCATAATAATAGAAAAAGGAGATTGATAGTTTAGAATATTTTATCAAAGGATATGAAGAATGAAGAAATCACGCAAAGTGTCATTGCAAACGAAAATAGTAAGCTTAATTATTACGTTAATTTTATTTGTTGTTCTCCTATTAGCAGGAATATTTGTTTACATTCAGTCCGTTGATACGAAGCGCCAAGTGGAACAATTAGCACTGCAAACAGCCAAGTCGCTTTCTTTTATGCCAGCTATAAAAGATGCCTTTCAAAATAACGAGCATAAAAGTAACATTCAATCTATTGCGGAACAAGTTCGCGAGCAATCTGGTGCCGATACTGTCATTATAGAAGATCGCTTTGGGGTGATGTATTCCCATTCTAATTCGGAGTTAATTGGCACAAAGAGTAACAACCCGTATAACTATGAAGCACTCACTTTTGGTGGCTATTATACGCTCGAAGGAAATGGTGAAAGTGGTCCGGCTTTAATGGCAAAGGCACCCATTATTGTTCATAACGGAGACTACGATCAAGTCGTAGGTGTTGTGACAGTAGAGTTTTTAATAAAAGGTATTGAATCTAACATACTGAGCAGAACGAAAGAAATTATACTCTTTTCCTTAGCTGTATTAGTAGTCGGAATTATTGGCGGCATTCTTTTAGCACGTAGCATTCGTAAAGATACACTCGGTTTAGAGCCGAATGAAATTGCGGCGTTATACCGGGAACGAAGCGCGATACTACTATCTATAAAAGAAGGAATTATCGCTATTGATCAAAACGGTTTTATTACGATGATGAACACTTCGGCAGAAGAGATGCTTCATGTAAATGGTGATTATATGCAGCAGCACATTTCAAAAGTTTTACCGGAATTTAATATGGAAAGAGTGCTAGAAAGCGATCAAGAAATCGCGTTTCAAGATAAAGTGTTTATTTTAAACATGACACCGATACTCGAAAATAATAGTACGGTAGGCGTTGTATGCAGTTTTAGAGATAAAACAGAACTGCAAAACCTTGTGAACACAATATCTGAGGTAAGAAAGTATTCCGAGGATTTACGCGCTCAAACGCATGAATTTACAAATAAACTTTTCGTCTTATCAGGATTACTTCAATTAGGACATTACAAAGAAGCGATTGAATTTATTCAACAAGAATCTAATATTCATCAAAGTCAAAACCATATTTTATTCCATCAAATTCATGATGCGAAAGTACAAGCTATTTTATTAGGAAAAATCGGAACAGCATCTGAGAAGAAAATTGATTTTCATATTGAAGGAGATAGTGCGCTTCATCCGTTACCAGACCATATAAAAGTTTCGCACCTTATTACGATTCTTGGAAACATAATCGACAATGCATTTGATGCGGTGAGTACACAAGAGGAAAAGAATGTGTCCTTCTTTGTTACGGATATTGGGCACGATATTGTGTTTGAAGTGATAGATAGTGGGATAGGGATACCGGCAGAAAAAATCACGACTATTTTTCAAAAAGGATTTTCAACGAAAGGAAATGATCGTGGTTACGGACTAGCAAACGTGAAAGAAATGGTAGATCTACTAGGGGGAACAATTGAAATTCAAAACGAGAAAAATGGGGGAGCTATTTTTACAATTTACCTTCCGAAAACATTGAAAGAAAGTACATAACAAACAGGGGGATGGACATATGTTGAAGGTTGCAATTGCAGAAGATGATTTCCGCGTCGCGCAAATTCAGGAAGGGTTTTTATCAAAAATAAAGGACGTAAAAGTGATCGGAAAAGCATTGAACGCGAAAGAAACGATGGAATTACTACAAAAGGAAGAAGTCGATTTGCTTCTATTAGATAATTATTTACCAGATGGAATCGGAACGGACTTATTACCAAAAATCCATGCTGACTTTCCAAACGTTGACGTCATTATGGTTACAGCGGCAAATGAAAATCATATGTTAGAAAAAGCAATTCGAAATGGCGTAAGCAACTACCTTATAAAACCGGTTACGTTAGAAAAATTCGTTCGCACAATTGAAGACTATAAAAGAAAGAAGCAATTATTACATAGTAACAATGAAGTGAATCAAGCACTCATCGATAACTTCTTCGGCATCTCGCAAACACAAGACATAAAAAACTTACCGACAGGTGTGGACCCGTTAACACTGCAAAAAGTGAAAGGGATTATAAAAGGATTCGAAGAGGGCATTACAATAGAAGAAATGGGAGAACAAATGGGGGCCTCCCGAACAACCGCAAGAAGATATTTAGAATACTTAGTAGCGACAAACGAATGCACAGTAGAGTACACATACGGCATTATCGGACGACCAGAACGAAAATATCGCATAGGACGAGGACTATGAAAAAACGATTATTACTATGTATATGGATCATGACAGGAGTAATAGCTGGTTGTTCTTCGGAAAAATCCCATACGAATAAAGTAAACATAGACAAAGTAGAAATCGTTGCGCCAAACGTTCAAGGAGCAGGATGGGACTTAACGGCACGAGCGATGCAAAAAACACTGACAGAAGAAAAAATCTTCACAAAACCAATCACAGTCACAAACAAAGTAGGTGGCAGCGGTGACGTCGGATGGAAATATACGAAACAAAAAGGTGGTCACGTACTAGCGATCAACTCAAGCTTACTCATAACGAACAACCTACTAGGCCACAGTAAACTAACATATAAAGACTTCACGCCGCTCGCGACACTAGCATCGGACTGGGAAGTCGTTGTCGTATCAAAAGAATCAAACATAGAAAACGCAAAACAACTCATGGAACAACTAAAACAAGACAAGAAAAACTTCAAAATCGGCGTTGCCCCAGGCCTAGGAAACGACGATCACCTATCATTCGTACAAGTAAGCAAAGCATTCGGCATAAATCCAGCCGAACTACAATTCTTCGTCTACGAAAACAAAGAAAAAATCATAAACGCCCTAACGAACAAACAAATCAGCGCCGCAACCATGACTCTATCCGAAGCCGAAAAACAATACAAAGCCGGCAAAATAAAAATACTAGCCGTATCCGCACCAAAACGCCTAGACCGACTACCAGAAATCCCAACCTGGAAAGAACAAGGCATCAACGTCATATTCCAGCACTGGAAAGGAATTATGGGCCCGAAAGATATGACGGAGGAAGAGGTTGCTTATTGGGATGGTGTTATTAAAAAAATGGTGGAGAGTGATAGTTGGAAGGGGATTTTGAGGGAGCGGGGTTGGGAGAGTTTTTATAAGGATAGTGGGGAGAGTAGGGGGTTTTTGGAGGAGAGTAGTGGGTGGTATGGGGGGATGGTTAAGTTTAGTAATTAATGCATGTTTATTTGTAAGAAATGGGATATGTGACATAAATAATGCCACATTATAAGTTATAATTTACTTATAAAAATTTATAAAAATGATTATTCAGGAGAATTGATTTACAAATTTATAAACGGCGGTGTGTGGAATGGATTATAATTTTGAGATTTTATCATTGTTAGATAATTCAATTGAGTTTGAGAAGCTACATAGTAAGTTTAATCGTTTTAATCCTTTTAAAATATTAAAGGTAGATAAGTTTGAGATTAGACATTCTAATATGATTGCTTGGCTACTTGATCCTATGGAAAACCATCACTTAGGTTCTATGTTTGTAAATAAGATCCTTTCTAGAACGTTTGTAAAAGCGGAGAATGAGGAGTTAATTGGACAATATAATTTTATTAAATTACATAAGCAGTCTCTTCAAGATTTGGAAGTGTTTCGCGAAGTACAAACGAAAAATAATAAACGAATTGATATTTTGGCAATATCAGAAGCGCAAAAGGTTGCTATTCTGATTGAAAATAAATATAAGTCATTGGAATCGGATGGCCAATTACAAAATTACATAAATTTTGTTAGCGAGAAATATGAAGGGTATACGATCATTCCAATTTTTTTAAGTTTAGATGGTAGCGCTCCAAGTCATAAATCGTATCTTACTTTAGATTATGGGGATATATTAAATATCCTAAAAGGACAATTGGAGATTTATAGTGATTATACGTCTAGTACGATAAAAGATTTTCTTTCCTACTATATTGATATATTAGAGGGGGAACTAGTTCGTGATGAGGAAGACATTAGCGCCAAAGGACGCGGAGGCAAAGTAGGAAGCGGCGTATCAGGAGGAGAAGAATCCCTTTCATCTCTACTATTCGCACTAGCCTTACTACAAACAATCGAAGCATCCCCAGGCTACATCATCCTAGACGAATACGACAGCGCCCTAGATGACAGCCGAAAAGAAAAAGTCTTCACTCTATTCGAACAAGAACTAAACCGAAAAATGATCATAGTCTCATCAAAAAGTCACGATCCAAACTACTTACAACACTTCTCGCAAGCACTTACGGTAATGCATGATGCGAGTGTGCCTATTAGTCGGATTTTGCAGGTGAAGAGGGCGATAGAAGAAACGGAAACTGTAAGTAAGGATAACTAATTACTAGCTCGCACTAACGGGCCCTCTGATTCCCACATCAAATTTTGATGTGGGAATCAGAGGGCCCGTTAATATGGAGTTAAAGAAAATAAGGATGTGATTGTAAATGATAGTTGATACATTTATATTGGATTTTATTAGAGAGTTTCAAAGAAGTTGAGGGAATGACATATTGGAAGTATAGGAGGAGTAATGTCGTTTAATGGAGATGTGAATGTAACAATCTAGGATAGGGATATAAGAAAAAACACTTAATATTTTATTGATTTAATTAAAAAGACATAGTTTATGCTATGTCTTTTTAATAGTAAGTAATTTAGGGAAGTACTTCATATAGAAAGTATTTACAAACTACTTTTTTTCGGATGTTATATGCATCTCATCTATAAAATTTCTTAAAATTGTATTTCCTAAGAAGTGCATTTTAAATTGAAAACCACCGAAATAACAACATTTCTTTATTTTTGAAAATAGTTCTTGTCTGTCCATATCGGATAATAGTAACTCATTCTTCTGTACTAATGTGTCCATAATATTTAAAAATAGTTTTTCAGCTCTTTTATTAAAAATATGCTGTCGAATGACTATGAAGGTTATGCCAATACCGGTCCCTAAAGCATAGGGAAGTAAAATGATTTTAATAGTTTTTGTTAACCAATCATTTATTGCATCGGTTGGTATGTTAGATATGTTTGCAGATACCATTTTTTCATGTATATATACTGCAAAATCGTTTATGAAAATAAATATAATCAGTGTGCTAATAGTACAAAAAACATTAACAATGATAAATGCAAGATGTGTGCTTTTTAGTTTATACGGTGGTCGGACGAATACAATAATAATTTGAACCAATACGGAAATGACAATGGTACTCGTACCGATAAAGAAATTGCTTCTTAAGAAATTTATATTAACCTCGATTGATGTTACTGGTTCAAATAACTTAATGAATTCTTGAAGGATGGTCGAACTGAGAAATACGCTTATAATGGGTAAAACAGCAACAAATAAAAGTGTTGCTCTAATACTAGAGTACTTATAACTTAAAATATATACCGTCGAAGCTATCATAAGTGATATCAATATTATGAATATACAGTTATAGACTTTGATAAAAGAAGGATTTATTAAAGTTAGTTCATTGATCCATATATATATTCCCGTTAGTATAAATAAACATCCATATAGTATAGAAAGAAACTGTTTAATTATTATCGATTTAGCACTTAAATCGATAGTATCATCAAATATATTATAATGTTTTAGCTCTCTAATATTTTTCCATTGGCTAAGTAAATTGGCTAAGGCTCTAATGATCATATAGAAGAGGATTAAAGTGAAAATTAAAGATGATATGAATCCTAATATGTGCGGTAAAAATATAACTAAAATCATATTTAAAAAAACAAACATAGAAGCTAGTACGTAAAAATTTTGATACTGTTGTTTTTGTATATACAATTCAATTTTATTAAAGATAAATTGTATTGTATTAATAAGGATCTCATAAAAAATGGCGATTATTTTATGAGATTTCTTTTTCTGTTGCATTAGGTTTTCCTCTTTTCTTTATAATATATTTATCTTTATATATTAATAATAATAATAAAATTATATAGATAAATAAAGTGGTTTTTAGTGCGGAGTTATATATATAGGAAGAAAAGACCAACCTATTTTAAGGTATCTCCATAATTTGTTATTTCGCGCTAGTAACACTATCTAAAGCATCTCCACCACTCAACTTCGCATCAATCTTCGAAGACTCTGCCATACGCAATGAGTAATAAAGTTTATCGTGATACATTCAGCTATGTATAAATAGAATAATGACTCAATTCCAATACTCTTTATCCATAAAGAAACGAAAGCAGTTGTTCAGAAGAATACGGAAACTGTTAGGGCGGGTACGGGAAACCTATGCCTAATGCGAGAAGTTCAGGTGGGAAGTGTTCAATCATGCTTTATTTTTGTCTTTACTTCTATATAATATAAAAGAGATGAGAGTGTTAGGCTAATTACATTAAAAGGGCTAGATAGGGTTAGAACAAATCTAGCTTACTGATTAAAAGTATATTAGTTGTTAAAAGATATAAAAGGCATTTTTCAGTCTATAAAGTGTGGAAACATAAAGTATAGAGTTTCTGTGAGATTTAAGGAGGACATAATGAAAAAAAATATTTATGTTGTTGGAGCAGTTATAGTCCAAGATGAGAAAATTTTATGTGCACAAAGAGGACCATCTAAATCGCTACCGCTTATGTGGGAATTTCCAGGTGGGAAAATAGAAGAGGGAGAAACACCTCAAGAGGCGTTAAAGCGTGAAATTGATGAAGAAATGCATTGTAGCGTGCAGATTGGTGAGCAAATTGATTATACAGCCTATGAGTATGATTTTGGTATTGTTCATTTGAAGACTTTTTATTGTAAGCTTGTTGAAGGGAGTCCGGTTCTAACCGAGCACGTAGCAATTAAATGGTTATATCCGAATGAACTAGCAGCTTTAGAGTGGGCACCTGCGGATATCCCAACTATTGAGAAATTATCAAAAGAATCGATTGTAAAGTAATTTGATTAAAAACTATTCGTTTTATGCGGATAGTTTTTTTATTGTAATAAATTTGCACTTTAAATCAGTGAGTAATACAATTAGTATAAAAATTTGTCATAAATGGTGATCATATGGAGAATTTCATTCGAAAGTTAGAAGGGTCTTTATATAAAGGATTTATTAATCAAAAACATAATCATCCTGGAATATATAAGCCTAAATTATTAGTAAACAATACGAAGAAAAATGAAAATGTTTTAAGCTCATTGTTGGAAGAGCTTGAAAATAGTACAGCCTTTATTTTCTCAGTAGCTTTTATTACGGAAAGTGGACTGGCGACTTTAAAATCGCATTTCCTTGATCTTAAACAAAAAGGAGTTAAAGGACGTATATTAACATCTACATTCTTAAATTTTAATACACCAAAAGTGTTTAGAGAATTAATGAAACTTGAAAATGTAGAAGTAAGATTAACAAACTTATCTGGTTTTCATTCAAAGGGATACATATTTGATAACAAAACACATTGTTCATTAATAGTTGGTAGTTCAAATCTGACTGCACATGCTTTGAAGGTAAACTATGAATGGAACGTCAAGTTAACATCACATGAAGATGGAGAGATTGTTCAACATTTTAAAAATCAATTTGAAGAAGTCTGGGAGCATTCTCAAGTATTAACTGAAGAGTTGATTGCAAATTACGAAACAATATATGAACAAGTTGCAGAAAATAAGTTGCTAGATCGAGTTATAGAATTACCGGGTCAATATCATAATGCAATTGAAGAAGCGTTGAAAATTACTCCAAATAAAATGCAACAAGCTGCGTTACAAGAAATACAAGCTATTCGAGACGCTGGAAAAGAAAAAGGATTAGTTATCTCTGCAACAGGAACGGGTAAGACATATCTTTCAGCATTTGATGTTAGAAATTTTGCACCTAAACGGATGCTATTTATTGTTCACCGAGAGCAAATATTAAATAAAGCAAAATCAGATTTTCAAAAGGTTCTTGGTGGAGCCGATGAGGACTTTGGAGTTTTATCAGGATCAAATAAGCAAATAAATGCTAAATATTTATTTGCGACAATCCAGACTATTTCAAAGGAAGAAAATTTACATCAATTTGATCCTGGGTTATTTGATTATATTTTAATAGATGAAGTTCATAAAGCTGGTGCTAGTTCTTATCATAGAGTCATTGATTATTTTAAACCGAAATTTTTAATGGGAATGACCGCTACACCTGAACGTACAGACAATTTTAATATTTATGAGCTATTTGATTACAACATTGCTTATGAAATTCGATTGCAAGAAGCACTTGAAGAAGATATGCTTTGTCCTTTTCATTATTTTGGAGTTACTGATTTTGAATATAATGGTGAAAAGATAGATGACACTACTGTTTTATCTAAGCTTGTTACGGAAGAGCGAGTGGATCATATAGTTGAAAAAGTAAAATATTACGGTTTTTCTGGTGAAAAGGTAACAGGATTAATGTTTTGCAGTCGAAAAGATGAGGCTGAACAATTATCAAATGCTTTAAATAACAAAGGTTTTCGCACATTTGCATTAACCGGCGGTCATTCCCAACAGGAAAGAGAACTGCGTGTGAATCAATTAGAAAATGGCATACTCGATTATATTTTAACAGTAGACATTTTTAATGAAGGAATTGATATTCCAAGTGTGAACCAAGTTGTTATGTTAAGACAAACTCAATCAAGTATTATCTTTATACAGCAGCTAGGGCGTGGACTTAGAAAACACGATTCAAAAGATTTTGTTACGATCATTGATTTTATTGGAAACTATAAAAACAACTATTTAATTCCGATTGCCCTTTCCGGAGATAAATCACAAAATAAAGATAATATACGTAGATATACAAATGACACGAGTTATATTAAAGGTATTTCAACAGTTAACTTTGAAGAGATAGCGAAAAAGCAGATCTTTAGAGCGATTAACAATAGTAATTTAACAGCAATGAAAGTATTGAAGGAAGCTTTTGCTGAGTTGAAAAATAGAATAGGAAGAACTCCATATCTATATGACTTTATAGTAAACCATTCTATTGATCCAGTTGTACTTGCAGAAGGATATTCGAACTATTATCAGTTCTTATTGAAAATGAAAGAAGATGTCCCTACATTAACAGAGTACGAAAATAAAGTTTTAACGATGTTTTCATTGGAAGTATTGAATGGAAAACGTAAAAACGAAATTGTTTTATTAGAATTGTTACTAAAGCAAGAAAAAGTTGATAAAGATGAGTATATAAAACAACTTGAAAAATCTAATTGCTTAACAGATGATGACACGATTACTTCTGTACAACGAATTTTTGAATTAGAATTTTTCTTGCAAAACAGCCAAAAGAAATATGGAGAAAAGCCAATTCTCTCTTTACAGGACGATAAGACGTATATGTTTAATGATTCTATCCGAAAAAGCTTAGAACAAAATGAATACTTTAAGCGTTTGGTTATGGACATTATTAAAAGTGCAAGGGAAAAGAGCAAAAACTATGAGTGTGATAGTAACCTTACTGTATATAAAAAATACTCAAGAAAAGATGTTTGTAAACTTTTAAATTGGCATAATGATGAGAGCTCAACTATGTATGGTTATAAGACAAAGTACTATACTTGTCCAATATTTATCACATACCATAAAAATGATGAGGTAGAATCTAGTGTGGACTACGGTGATGAATTCCTTAATCAAGATGTTCTTAAATGGTATACAAGAAGTAATAGAACATTAAAATCGAAGGAAGTTCAAACAATTATTGATGCTAAAGAAAATAATATTGACGTCCATATTTTTGTGAAAAAAGATGACGACGAGGGAAGCGACTTTTACTATTTAGGAAAAGCGAGACCTGATAAAACAAGTGTAGAACAAACTGAAATGCAAGATAAAAATGGAAAAGAACTACCGGTTGTTACGATGAATATGATTATGGAGAAATCGGTGGATAATAAGCTTTATGGTTATTTAAAGGAAGGTAATGTTTTGTAGGTAGGTTGAATTTTTAATACCAGCATTACCCTAAAATGATTAAAGAGCAGTAGTAAATAAGGCTGTATCAAAATGGCATCGGAGGATGCTTGCTTTTGATATGGCCTTATTTACTAGAAAAAAGAGGACATGACGATGATTAGAGAGCATTATTAGTGAATTAGTACGATGTTTACAAATTCCAAACAGGAGTGCTTACTAAGCTGGTGGTTGTAGATCTTGCTCCTTTAGAAGTGTTGCACCTTTCGCATAATAATTGGAAATTTGAAGCGTCATTACTACCGTATACATCTAGCGGGATAATGTGGTCAAGATGTATAGTATTCTGTGTTCTTACTAAATTAGAAAGGTCACATCGACAAATAGCGCATGTCCCTTTATCTCTATAAAATACTGCTGATGTTAGCCATTTAGGAAAATATTGTCTTTTTATTCGTTTCTTTTTTGTTACACAGTCTGAATGTTTTTTCTCAATATCATCCATATATTTTTCGATAAACCTAGATAATTCTAAATGGAAATCATGTAAGAATTTTCTATCTTGGAAAATAAATTGGAATGCTGAATGTACTATTAAATCATCTATTTTATCCTGATTGTCATTAACATAGTCTATCCATTGATGGATAATATCGTTACAAGCACAATTAAAATGTCCATGGTCATCAATGCATAAATCAAAATCTGGTTCTGTAAGATTGGGGTGTAAGTTTACTTCGTGAAGTGTTCTTACTATGAAAGTATATACCCATTTCATATCATCGGCATTTTTCCAAATCATGTCCAATTCATTTTCAATATCTTGAAAAAAATACAAAAAATGATGTATTGCTGTCAATTTGGTGGGTTTGACAATACTATCTATAATTTCATCTTTAAAGACCCAAGCTGCCTCTGTGCCATAGTCCCAAAAATTTGAAACAGCTAATCCTGCTAAGCCGATTCCGGAACTAAGAGCTAAATGTTGGTCTTTAGGAGCCATATTTTTCACCTTCCTACAAATAATTATATATTCTATCATACGAACAAGTATTTAGTGTTTCTTAATCAATAATTAGAATTATTATTGAGAGTTTATGTGAATTACATTTAGTTTTTGTTAAAATAGTTATTTTATTTCGAATAAAAGGATATATCTGAATGATTGACGGTATATTTCCGAGGATATTCACAACAAAAGGGATTTCTAAACGTATTAATTTAGAAATCCCTTTTGTATGTATTAATAAGTTACTAATCATTAGTATCCTTATTAAGGGAAGGTAATTCTTCGAAGCGGTAACGGGAAGTTTCTACATATTCCGATAGGATTTCAGATGTAATCCAATTTCTTTTTGAATTTTCTGCAACTTCTCCGGTAACACAGCTTCCACCAAAAGGATCATAAATTACATCTCCCTCATCTGTAAGGAAATTAACAAAGAAAGAAGGTAGTTCTTTTGGGAATCGAGCAGGGTGAGGCTTCTTATCTAAAATTTTACATGCATTTAGATATTTGTCATTGGAACGAGTATTGGATATTTCTAATAAGTTATCGTTAAAATAATCGAATGCTTCTTCATAACCAATAAGGTTAGGTGGAATTGCTCCACCATTATCAGTTCCCCATTTTTTAGAAACGTGATGTCCTGATGGTCTAGGACCGTCATTATATCCATTAGTAAATAGCTTTTTCATACTTGCTTTGTATGGGGTTAGTACATTTCGATTATTAGCTTTTGGATTTTTCGTTTTAGATAGCCACCATACAGGATTTATAGAATCCTTAACACGTACTCGTTTTATGTTAACCCATTGAATAGGTGATGGGAGCTTGGAAGGATTATACCAATAAAATTCTTGAGCTAAATGAAATCCAATATCACTTGAACATAATTGCAGTAATAATTCAAAATGGTATAAAGATCGTGTAGGTTCCCCTTTATTCCAAGTACCTCCAATGTCGATAACAAGACTACCAGTGGGCTTTAAAATTCTCCAAAACTCTGAAGCGAAATTATCTATAAACCATTTTACATAATCACTAGACTCTTCATTGCCGTACTTTTTTTTTCGTAATAATGCAAATGGGGGAGAAGTCATGATTAAATCTACTGAATTGTCAGGAATATTCTCCATGAATTTTATAGAATCCGAACAATAAGCTTTTCCATATTCAGTGGTAAATACAGGCTCATTATTAGGGATATTAAACGGAAATCTTGTCATTGTATCTCAATCCTTATTTTTATTTTTCAGCTGATAAGATTATAACATACTTTTTTTAATACTTCCTTTTAAACTGTTATCCGGAATAATTTTCTATTTTAAGGAGAGATTACTTTTTTTAGTAAATCAATTCATTTACAATGATATTAAGATAACTTCAATAAGATGGGGGATTTTCTATTGAGTGGTTTAACAGATGCACAGAAAAAGAGAGCATATAAAGAAATTATGCCGGTACCAATAAATGTTTATGAACATGCGACGAGGGAGATTTTAGGAGATTTCTTAAGCTTATCTAGTTTGGACTTGGGGAGAGGTATGTTAAATCATCAAAAATATTGTTTATTTGAATCATTAAATTCGTTTGAATCCACTACCCAAACAGAAAAAGTTGAACCTTCAGATATTGATAATATCATCTTAACAACATCGTTGAAAGCGTTCTTTTTATCTAAAGTAGAAGCAAATAAAGGGGACATTCTGTATTCTATTCCTTCATTTTCTTATGGTTTTCCTCTTTTACTTTCTTACCATTTAATATTACAACATGTAGTTGGCAGTCTAGCTCCAGAAGTAGGAGTTAGATTTACTGAGAATTCTGGGATACTCATTTTAACAGATAACATTGAATTATTATCCCATATTTGGAGAACTTCAATCGATAATACCTTTTTACGTGATTATATAAAGATATATACAGTTGAAGCGGAAAGATTTAAACCTTTCACTTTTAATGATAATAAAGGAAAAAAGAAGAAGGATGGAATTAATAAGGATGATGGGACATTGCCATGGCTAGCAATTTTCAGGGCGTATAGGCATTCTCTACCAGAAGGTTTAGAAATGAACCCTGATGTTATTGTAATTGATTTATTACCGTTCCGACACAGAAGTAGGGCGATGAAACTAGTAAAATGGGCAAAAAAACATGCTAAACATGTAATCGTAATCGCCCCTACTGGTGATGAAATCTCATTAAATATTGCAGCGAAAGTGGAAAATTGTGTCCCAGTAGATATGTATACAATTGAGAAATTTAATAGCTTATTTAATCTAGATTTGAATTTGATTCCCAATCCAGTTACAGCGGTTTGGAGTTTACAGTCTTCCGTGCCGTATCTTAAAGAATGGAAACGTGAAATAACAATCCAACAAATAAAAGGCTTACGTTCATTACATCAAAGCTTCAGTAAAGCATTAGATATTTTGGGTAAAAGTTATACCGGCTCAGGTGAACAAGTACTTAGTTTTAAAAAAGTACAGAATATACTTTTGAAAATGCTATCAATACCAATTCCTATAGATTGGTATGAAAGAACAAGGTGGTCGCAAGGTAAGCCTACAATTAAAGAGATATTATTAACAGTTTCTAAAATTCAGGGTGATAGCTATGAAGAAAAACTTATTTACGATACTCTGATGCCACATCTGTTAAAAGATGTTATTGAAATTTATGATATTTTAATGGGAATGGGAGATAGTCCTAGAGGGAAAATAGTTAAGGAACTTATAAATACGCATATTAATAGTAAGGGTAATATCTTAATAATAGTGTCAGATAAGATTGTTGCTGAAGAGCTTAAAGTATGGCTTAGAGCTACATTGAACTTTAGTTTAAAAGATTTAATGAAAGTTAATGTGATGACACAGGAAAACTGGGCAAAAAAACAGTTGAAAGAAATATATTTAGATGGATCAAACGAACCAGATCTTGTGATTTTGGTTAATCCGTGGGCCAAAAAATATATGAGCTCATCTTATTTTTCTAGAAAAACAGAAATACATATTATTGAGGGATTCAAGGAATTACCACTTATAAAATACCAGATTAATAAAATGATAAGTAATTTATATCCACAACGGTTGGATACCACATTTCGTAATCTTTTTGGGGCTAATATAGAAGTCTTTGCTCAAGAGGACACGGTACCGCCAGTGAAAATTAATTTGAATGAGCATGTAATTAACTTTGTAGATAATAATAGTGCCATATCTGATATAGCTAATAAAACGGAAATTGATGATTTATTTAAAGATAATGTTCTAATTAAAATTTTAGCAGAAGAAAATGATTTCGATGAATTTGAAGGCGAGTGGGGACTAAATACAAATGTTATCGATGAATCATCTTTTGGTCATGAACTTGTTGGTAATTCTTCGGACACCTATTTCACATGTGTTAGGCTGACAGTATCAAGTGGTTTAAATGAGGATAAGAATAATGAAAAATATGTATTTATCCCCAACGATTGTACAGTGAAAGTTAAAAAATTCAATGAGTCTGATGTTAAAACTATTAACCCCTTAGAGATAAAGCCTGGTGATATATGGGTGAGGGTAAAAAAACAGCAGAGAAAAGAGCTTTTTAATACTATTCTTAGTATGTCATCTAATGCGTTAATTATGAAATGGATAGAAGCGAATGCAAGTGAATGGAAAGATATGTTAAACTTATTGTGGCGTAAATATCATCATAATAGTAGATATAAATCTGAATCCTATGAAAAAATTTTGAATGCTATTAATAATAATGGTGGGAAAATCGTATCTCCAATAACAATTTCAAACTGGATTAATGGGGACGTTTCTCTTGTCCGAGATTATGCAAATGTAAGAGCTGTGGCAAGGATATTAGAAGAGAAGCAATATGAAGATAGGGTTCGGTCAATTTATAAAGCAATGAAGGAACTTTGGGGGATTCATATTAAATTAGGAAAGTCCTTAGGGAAAATTGTTGCGGAGCAAGCTGCAGGTTTAGTAGAAGGATATGAGCTAGATGAATCAAGATGGATAGACTTAGGTAAAGGTATGCGTATTTCAATGAAAGACATTCTGGATGTTATAGAGTTTTCTGAGATTAAATATTTGGATGCGAATCAGGATTATCTAGTTCATCCAAGCATAGTAGAAAAAATTATTTCAGATGAAACCCATAATTTGTTTATTGAAAGGGGAATAGTTAAATATGTGGAAACGACAGAGTATCAGTAAACAGCAAAATACTAATAATGAAATAAAATTTGTTGAACATATGGAGCAAGTCTTGAAAGACGGTCTACGGGGGAATAAAGAAAAAATCGTAATTGGAGAAGAACCTATTCGACGTTTTTTCTCAGGTGTTCTGTTTCCAGATATTGAATTTATAAACCAATTAACTGAAGAGAACGAGGAGAATGACCCGCAGCCTCAGTTTAAGAGCTTAACAAAAAATTGTAATATGGGGCTAGAATTTCTAATAGATCCAAATAACGTAAATGTGAAAGGAACAATTTCGGGGAAATTTAATTTATATCCAAGATTTTTCCCTGCTTTCTCAGAACAAAAAGAGTCATTTGAATATTTGGCTAATAATGAATATACTACTGAATTATTAGGAGAAACAGTAGTGGGGATAACTGAGGGGAAAATAGAAGGTAATACAACTAAATATATTGATGATAAAAAGACAGATGAACAAAATAAAGGACTTAAATTGTTGGAGAAATATGAACAAATACAAGTTCACTTTAATGATTTGCCTTTTGAAATAGATGTTAATGAATTAAATCAACAGGATATCCCACTACAGGGTATTTTAAAAGAAAAAATAATGCATCTTTTGGATAGAGAAGATTTATTTTCCGTGTATTCTAATGTTATAGAAAAAACAGGTGTTGTACCAATTATTAAGAAACCCGAAACAGAAGAAGAGTTTAAAGATATGCTGCGAGAAATAAGGGAACCAAACGCTAATATAGCTGATTGGGACGCAAAGCTAGTCATTGATCCAGTTTATTATAAAAATAAAGAAGGAAAGAACTTATTAAAAATTAGCATAAGCTTAATCAATGATACGAAAGTTCCTGATATAAAAATGGGCGAAAAGCCAACAGGCCATTCAACGCAGTTTTTTGATTGTTATTTTGAAGTCAAAGTTCAACAGGGGAGCCATATACCATTTTATTTTGATGGAGCTAGCGATGATTATAAATATGATAGAAGCTATAATGTCAAAGGTATTAATTGTGTAGGGGCGTATGAGGATACTGATAGTGAATTAATTTTATCAACAGAAACCATCCCGTCTTATTTTCAAGAACACTATAGAACTAGGGAGGATCTGTCAGTTGCCTTTGGAGATCTTACAACACCGGAATTGGTAAATAAAACGCTCTCAAGCGTAGTGTTAGAAATGAAGGGGTATTTACGCAAGTGGAAAACTTTCATTGACTATAAAGGTGATGGAGATAAACAACTAATAAATGAAGAGGAAGTTATTAGTTGTATCAAAGATATGAAGGAATTCGAGGCGGAAATTGAGTCATTTGAATTAGGGATATATGTATTAAATATGGATTCAAGGTTAATGACCGCATTTAATATAATGAATAAAGTGTTTGCGGAATCTGGAAAAGGTAAGTATACTTCTTGGCGGTTATTCCAAATAATATTCATTATAAGAATTTTACCAAGCTTATACGCTCGTGAAATGGCTGAAACTGATAGTAAAAAAGAAGAAATTACTCAATCTGCAAAATATGCAGACGTATTATGGTTTCCAACTGGTGGAGGTAAAACGGAAGCTTACCTGGGCTTAGTGGTTACAGCACTATTCTATGATCGGTTAAGGGGAAAAAAACGAGGATGTAGTTCATGGATTAGATTCCCTCTTCGGATGCTATCCAAGAACCAATTAGATCGCCTTGCTAAGATGTTAATATATGCAGAGGAATATAGACAAAAAAGTGATGAAATTCCAGAAAAGGGAAAACCATTCTCAATAGGTTTCTTTGCAGGGGGAGGTAATACCGATAACTTTGTAAAAGACCGTATGAGAAAGAAATATTTCGAAAATGAAATAAGTAAAAAAAAGAAGATGTTATTACATAAGTGCCCTAGATGTAACGAAAATCTTACACTTGAATTTAACGAGTCTTTATGGAGATTTGAACATTGTTGTACTAATAGCGATTGTTTTGTTGTAAAGAGTAAAGAATTAAACGGTGTTGTACCGATATATATTACTGATTCAGAAGTATATAGATTTGTTCCAAGTGTATTGTGTGGAACTGTTGATAAGTTGGCTATTATGGGAAGATATAGGGAGTTTTCGCATATTTTTGGACAAATTGGTGGAGTATGCCCTAAACATGGCTTTTATTCTGATAGATGTATTGTTGGAGCCTACGATGAATATCAATCTTGTAGCGAAAAAGTAAAAAATACGGCCAAGCATAAGAGAGATGTATTGACTATAAAAAATAGTTTTTATGATCCAGTCCCATCTTTGTTCATTCAAGATGAACTTCACTTATTAAAAGAAGAATTAGGGGCTTTAAATGGTCATTATGAGGGAGCATTAAATGAATTTTCTCGTTCATTTGGGAGAAAGCCTGAGCACTTACCTAAAATTATTGCTGCCACTGCTACAATTGAATCATATGAACATCATATTAATCATTTGTATTTACGTGCGCCTAGAAAGTATCCATCTATGGGATTTAAGAAAGGTGAATCTTTTTATGCTACAAGTACGCCAAATGTTAAAAGACGTTTATATCTAGGGATCTTGCCGCATTCACGTTCTCAAGAGGAAATAATAGGAAGAGCGGTTTATTTATATCAAAAAGAAATTAAAGATTTATATTATAAATCTAGTTATATCTTTAAACAATTTGGATTTGAGGGAATTGAGTGTGAAGAGGACTTTTTGGATTTGCTATCAAGGTATGACTTGTCTACTGTGTATGTAAACCAAAAAACTATGGGATCGGACATAGCAAGGCGTATGGAAGAAATTACAGGTCCAGAATTCGGTATACAAACTGAAATGCTGACTGGTGAAAATGATATGGATAAAATTATTGATGTCATTGATAAAATTGAGTCACAGGGTAGTGGGGTAGAGTATAAGGATAAATTGCAGTTGTTAATTGCTACAAGTCTAATTAGCCATGGAGTGGATTTGGAAAGAATAAACAACTTTTTCATGGCAGGTATGCCTTCAAAACAAGCTGAGTATATCCAAGCATCAAGCCGTTCTGCTAGATCGCATGCAGGATTAGTATTAGTGAGCTTCAGGGCGAATGACTTACGTGAAAGGTCTCAGTATCAATTTTTTATTCAAAATCACATTTTTATGGATCGTTTGGTGGATCCTGTTCCGATTAATCGTTTATCTTTAAAGGCGATTGAAAGAACTTTACCAGGATTGTTATCAAGTCTGTTACTTAACGTACATTCTCAAAAACAAAATAATACTATCTATAGTTGTGGTTTATTTCAGGAGTATGTTGCGGCTAGAGTTACAAGTGGGGACTCAGTTAGCCAGGAAATTATTGAGCAGTTGGAGAGAATATTTGGTGCAGGATATGAGTATTTTTCACTAACAGCTAGGGAAAGAGTCAAAGAAGCAATTGAACGAATATATAAGGAAAAAGAACATCTTTTAAATATAAGTTCAAAAACGTTGAACCTTAAGGATGAACAGGCATTAAATCCTATCACAAGTTTTCGAGACATAGAAGAGGGCATTACAATACAGTCGTGCAGAGAAACAGATGTTGTTCTAAGGTATGCACTCCTTCATAGCGAAAGGAATGGTAAGTAATTATGGTTAAGAAATTGAAAAGAGGTAGAAGTCAAGTTCTATTCCGTTTTCTCCCTGGATCGGTTTTTATGGAGGATAAGAAGTGGTATCAGGTAACAGATATGGAATTAAATAAATTAAATGAAAAAACAGCTCATCTTCTTGAAGCGGTTAGAAGATATATTAATGATTGGAATACAAATGCAGGACTAAGTACCAATTTATTTCCCGAACAGGATGAATTATATTTCTTTGGAGAGATCGATCAAATTGAATTTTCACTCTTTCCGTTAGTTTTTCGCTGTAACAATCGTTCTTGTAGAAATGTACATCAATATTTTAACCTTGAAGACCTTTCTAGAAAAAATCCAGAATTACGATGCCAATTTTGTAGCAAAGATGTTATTAAGCAATATCCATACGCTCTTGTTCATCTAAATGGAGATCTTCAATCTATTAATGTTAAGACTAATAAAGGTGCTAAAAACTGGCACGAAAAATATGATGGAATTCGTATGCGCGATACTAGACGTTTTACTACAGCGACCTGGTACAACTATAAGAAGCAAATATCATTAGGTGACCTTGGGACAAAGCGTACTAATCTTCCTTTAACTGAGGAAATGATACAAAATAACAAACGTTTTTTGGGAGGAACTCATCTATCAGAAGGCGATATTCATTATCCTGCACTAAAATCTATGGTTAATTTAGAACAGCAAACACTAATAGAACGAAAGGAGCATGAAAGTTTTACGCAGATCCAAATGGCAGCTTTATTACAACTGGATTCAATTAATACGGGAAACTACGCACAAAATTTCGAGATTGAAAAAAATAATAGTACATTGCAAATACTATTAGAGTCTGCAAAGAATGAAGAAGAAAGAAGGATACTATTAAAAACTATTAAAAACAGTGATTTGGGAGCACAGTTTTTAGAGGGAGATATAACAAAAGAAGTGGAGGAGATATTTCAAAAGACATTCCCTATTGAAACTGTTGAAGAGGACAGATTATTACATGAGTTTTTATTCTCTTGGTATGAAAATGATGGGCAAACTATCCAGGCTAAATTAGAAGAAGCAAGGATAAATAGTGATTTAGTGCAAGAAACTTCCTATATACGGGCACAAAATGAAGTTGAGAATCTTGGTTTAGAATCAGTAGCATTACTAGAAAAGTTTCCGGTTATTACCATGGGGGTAGGGTACACACGTAAATCTTTTGATAGAAATCGCTCTATTTTAAACCCATTCCGGAAGCAGATAAGTAATAAGCGATATACAGTAATCCCTGTTCTAAAAAATGACAATGAAGCTATTATTTTTAAATTAGATCCATTAAGAATTTTAAGATGGTTAGAGATAAATAAATTAATCACCTTTAATAATGAGTCTCCAAACAGTAAAAGAGAGGCACATGCAATCCTATATAATTATTTACTTCTTTCTAAAATGGAGAAGGAAGATTTGGTAATGCTTGATCCAAAAGACTATGTGCATGATCAAAAGGTTTTAGCGACTATTATGACATATCAACTGGTTCATACAATGTTACATATGTTGTTGCATGCTGGGAAATCCATTATAGGTTTAGATGTAGATAGTATGTCTGAGTACATCTTCCCATCTGCTTTGGCAGGCACAATTTATGTTTCTAAGTTACAAGGTGGTGGAATGGGGGCACTTATTGCTGCATTTGAAAATGATCTTGAAAGATGGCTTAGAAATACTTATGAGAAAACTCAAACGTGCTTATATGATCCGATTTGTAAAGGACAGCACGGTGCTTGTCATGCATGTTCATACTTGAAGTTTTCGTGTCAGCACTTTAATCGTGGTTTAAGCAGAAATTTGTTAACAGGTGGTTATGTTGGAGAAACCCCTATAATTGGCTATTTTTCCAAAGAATTAGACGAGGTAATGAAGAAGGGGAAAGGAAATTTTGATAAGGCTTATAAATTTAACTAAAAAAAACAAGTTAGATAGCGCATTAATTAAATGGGCTGGAATTTTTCGTTACTTACAGTGTATTCAACCAAATGGCTTTACGTTAAAAGAATGGATAAGCTTAAATAAACAACATATAGATGAAGGGATTGTACATACGCTTTTTAGGATATTAGAAGATATGGAATTGATAAAACAAAGTCAAAATAAATACATTGTTATTAATGATATCCAGTTACAAAGAATATTTGAATTAGCTGAAATAGTAGGGAGTTTTGATTATGATTCGTTAGAAACAGAGAATGAACAACTATTGTGGACTATTCCACATGGTATTAATCCTGTGATTCCGAGAAGGATTTCGAAGCATTTCGAATACTTAAATACATGGATCCAAAATTTAATACAAACAGCAAATAAAAGAATAATCTTCTTTTCACCATACTATTCAGTTGCAGGTATACAACAATTGATGATAAGCCTAAAGGCGCTCAGCGAAAACAAAAGCGGTATTACTATAGATTGGATAGTAAATGATTATGATTTAGATATGAATAGAAAAGCTTTTGAATATTTATTAGAACAGTCTTTACACGAAAATATTCAGATGAGAATATTTGAACCTTTAGAAAAACAAGAGAAAAAGTTATGGTTCCATGCTAAGTTATTATTAATAGATCAAGAAAAAGGCTATATGGGATCAGCAAATTTTAGTGAACGAGCATTGCAAACACAGTTTGAGTTGGGAGTTCCACTAAATGAACAACAAACTAAGTCATTGGTCCAGCTTATTGATTTTTGGATAGTAAGTGGTCAATTTAGCGCAAAAATAATAGTGTGAAACATAGAGATAGGATAAGTAGTTTTCAAAAGATGATGGAATCTTTTAATGTAGATACTAACTAGTATGGTTCTATGTTGTAATAATTGGAAAAGAGTACGGGAGAAATGATATGTTCCCTTTAAGGTAGACAGATTAAAAATCAAAATCTGTCTACCTTAAAGTTTTTTTCTATTTTAACCCCCATACTCTATGAAGTTTAAAATAAAAGAAAAACCAAACGGAGGGAAACCCACATGCCGACCTACAACAAACTAATCCGAAACAAAATCCCACAAATCATAAAAGCTAACGGAAAAACACCCACAACAATAATCCTACCCGAAGACGAATACATAAAAGAAATCTGCAAGAAAACAGAAGAAGAACTAACCGAATACCTAGAAGCAGACACAAAAGAACATAAACTAGAAGAACTATCCGACCTACTAGAACTAATAAACGCCCTAGCCGAACACGAAGGCACAACACTAGAAGAAATCAACAACATCCGAAAAAAGAAAGCAGAAGAAAGAGGTGGCTTCTCAGATCGAGTATTTTTAATCGAAGTAACCGATAACTAGCCCCTCATAAGCCCCTTACAAGCCCCTACCAAGTAATAAATCACTAAGAAAAAACATAACAAAAACAACTACAACAACAAACACCGTAGTAGTAGTCAAAAAAAATTTGAAATAACACGCCAAAAACCCTGCCATCCTCCCATATATATTATGAAGGGGCTTTTACTTTTGAACGGAGACGGGAGGAACTTTGATGGCGGTGTATCGTAATGTGCAGGTGAATTTTTGGCAGGATGATTTTGTTTTGGATTTGACGCCGGAGGAGCGGTATTTTTATGTTTATTTATTAACTTGTTCGAAGACGACGCAGTGCGGGATTTTTCCTTTTCCGAAGCGGTTAGCTGAGATGGAGACGGGTTATAATCGGGAGACTGTTGATAAGCTTGTGCAGCGCTTCATTGATTATGGGAAGATTCTGTATGATGCGGATACACGGGAGTTATTCGTTTTGAATTGGCTTCGTTATAACCCTGTGACGAATACGAATGTGGAGAAGTGTGTGCTTCGTGAGCTGAAGGGTGTGAAGAATAAGGAGTTTGTACATATGTTTCTTCAGAAGTGCGTAGAGGAGGAGCTGAATGTTCCGATGCTTTTAGCGCATTTCGGTATACCGAGTGATTTGGCTGTGGATGATGTTGAGCCAGTTTGTGAGGAGACAGAGGCGGAAGAAGAGGTTATAGAGGAAGAAACGGGAAGTCGTGTGTTTTCTTTTTATGAGCAACATTTCGGTAGTTTGTCTCCTTTTGCGGTGGAGGAACTGAGTGCATGGATGGAAAATTTGTCAGAGGAGCTTGTGCTGAAGGCTCTTCAAATTGCGTTTGAGAATAATAAGCGGACGATTGCTTATGTGAAGGGGATTTTACGCGATTGGCATGGGAAGGGATTTACGAAAGTGTGTGAGGTTGAGGCGGATACGGCTAAGTTTCGGAAGAAGGAGTCGTCTGTTAGTACGGGGGAGACGGAGGAGTTTTTGGCGAGGTGTGAGGAGTGGGAGAAGAATGCGCCGTCTGAGGAAGAGTTGCAGCGCTTTTTAGCGGAGCGCGGGTGGCGGCCATGAGTATTCAAAATGTGGAGGCGGAAAAGACGGTGTTAGGTTCTCTATTGCTTGATGGAGAGCTTATTAAGGAGTGCCGTTTGACGGAGCAGTATTTTTCGATGCCGGTGCATAAGTCTATATTTCAGTTAATGCGAAAGATGGAAGGAGAGGGGCAACCGATTGATCTTGTGACTTTCACTTCTAGGTTGGACCCGAATTTTTTGAAGGGCATCGGGGGAATGGAGTATTTTATAGGGTTAATGGATGGTGTGCCTACTACTAGCAACTTCTCATATTATGAGGGGCTTGTTCGAGGTGCGTGGAAAATGTATCAGGCTGGTGTTCTTGGGCACAAGATGGGAGAGCGTCTTATTGCGGAGAAGAGTGAGAAAGTTATCGGTGAGACGATTACGGCGCTTTGTGAGTTAGAGGAGAAAGACTCTGTATGTGAATTTGATTTGAAGGATGCGTTAGTTGATTTGTATGAGGAGCTTCATCAAGATGTGAAGGAGATTACTGGTATTGAGACTGGTTATACATCGTTAAATAAAATGACGTGCGGATTGCAGGAAGGTGATTTTGTCGTCCTTGGTGCGCGTCCTTCTATGGGGAAAACTGCGTTTGCGCTAAATGTTGGACTACATGCGGCGAAGTCTGGAGCGGCGGTGGGATTGTTTTCGTTAGAGATGAGTAGTAAGCAATTATTGAAAAGGATGGCTTCTTGCGTAGGCGAAGTGTCAGGAGGTAGGCTGAAAAATCCGAAGCATCGTTTTGCGATGGAAGATTGGGAGAAGGTAAGTAAGGCGTTTGCGGAGATTGGTGAGTTGCCATTTGAGATTTATGACAATGCAGGCGTTACGGTGCAAGATATTTGGATGCAAACTCGTAAGTTAAAGAGGAAGAACGGTGATAAAAAGATTTTAATTATTGTAGATTACTTGCAGCTTATTACGGGTGATCCGAAGCATAAGGGCAATCGATTTCAAGAAATTAGTGAGATTTCTCGTAAGCTTAAGTTATTAGCGCGTGAATTAAATGTTTGTGTAGTAGCGTTATCACAGTTATCTCGTTCTGTAGAGTCACGACAAGATAAGCGTCCGCTATTATCTGATTTAAGAGAGACCGGACAAATTGAGCAAGATGCGGATGTCATTATGCTTATGTACCGCGAAGATTATTACGATAAGGAAACGAAGCAGAAAGAGATGACGGAGATTCATGTGGCGAAGCACCGGAATGGGCCTGTGGGGAGTTTTAAGCTGAGGTTTATGAAGGAGTTTGGTCGGTTTGTGGAGGGGATGAATTCTTGAGCACTTTATATGATTGTTGGTGGTATATATCCCTGATTACGGTCCGGATTGTTGAACAAGAATTACAAAGGTGATGCATAACTAAGATGTATCACCTTTTATTTTTTATGACGTTTTAGGTATTAATAATTTGTAATAAAGTTTGAGCAAATGTCCTATATTGATAGGCAGGTTTTTTACTTTTTCAGCAAGCGGGTTATTTGTTGAATAATTCAATACCTATTATTTTGTTGCGGTGAATATACTGGAGGGTATGTTATGACTTTCATTAGGATAGGAGTGAATAAGTAATTATGAAAAAAGCGATACGCGTCCTTATTTCTGGTGCGAGCATTACCGGTCCGGCACTTGCTTACTGGCTTCATCGTTATGGTTTCGACGTGACTGTAGTAGAACGCGCACCTGCATTGCGCTCTGGTGGATACGGGGTTGATGTCCGTGGTGCAGCTGTTACGGTGCTTGGACAGATGGGTATACTCGATCAAGTCCGTGCAGCTGATACAAACATGACCGGTGTGTACTTCGTGAATAGCAAAGGTGATGTTGAAGGTCAATTAAGTGAAGCAAGTGTAGCGAACCAGCATGGTGTGGACATTGAAATCATGCGTGATGATTTGAGTAATATTTTGTACGATTTAACTAAGGATACAATTAAATACATTTGGAGTGAGTCAATTACTGCTATACATGAAACTGAAGCAGGTGTCGAAGTCCAATTTATTCATGAAAAGCCACAGACGTTTGATCTGGTCATCGGTGCGGATGGGCTGCATTCTAATGTGAGGTCCCTGACTTTTGGTGATGAGGCACAGTTTAAACATACACTTGGCTGTTATATCTCGATTTTTACCCTCGAGAATTACCTCAACCTTGACCACCGCACAATGCTTTATACAATGCCAGGCAAAACTGTTGGTATGTATAGCGCTCGTGGTAATACAGAGGCAAAAGGTATGCTCCTGTTCCAATCAGAGGCACTGGAGTACGATCGCTATGATGAAGAATCTCAAAGAAAACTTGTAGAAAATGCCTTTGTAGGCCATACAGAAGGCTGGGAAACTTCACACATACTTAAAACTATGAAAGAGGCGGATGATTTTTACTTTGATGAGATTTGTCAAATTCACATGCCAACATGGTCAAAAGGTCGAATTACATTGGTAGGTGATGCGGCGTATGGTCCATCACCTCTATCAGGGCAAGGTACTAGTCTAGCGCTTGTCGGAGCTTATGTATTAGCAGGCGAACTCAAAAACGCGCATGGTGATCATTCCCGTGCCTATGTTGCTTATGAGCAAGAGATGAGAAAGTTTGTTGAGAAGAATCAAAAAATAGGGAAACTAGCTGCTGGGAGCATGGTTGAAAAATCGAGCTTTAAAATCTTTCTGCGCAATTTCATGTTACGAGTACCAATGCTTATGGTCTTCCAGTTTAAGCTATTCACGAAAATGGTAGCGAAAGTCGCTAACGGGATCGAGCTAAAAGACTATTGATATGAATATGTAAGAAAAGAGCTTTGTCTCCATGATTTATATTACCGCACGAGATTGATTGTAATAACTGTTTTTGATTAAAAGACTGAAAAATTAATAAATATAAATGAGATAATAAAATGAAAAAATTATTGGATAGGGGCAAGTTTATGGGAGATGACTCGAATAAGTCAGATGAAGAACTGGAACGGTTATATTATGAGGGGAATACACGTGCAAGCCGAGATGCAGAAAATAAGTTATACGACAGAGGATATACACTAGATTCTGATAGTGATACATGGGATGTAGCATCAAATCAAAATGATGCTCATTCAGTAGGGATTCCAATACCTACTGGACAAGGAACATTCCTTCTGTTTTTAGTTATTTTAATAGCCGGTTTAATCGCTTTTTTCATTGGTGGATTTCTCGTTATTGCGTACGCAGTTGAATACGCTACATATATTTATATGGGCTTTGTTATATCATTTGTACTCATGTGTGTAACGAAAGGTAATTCTAGATTTATTAATTTTTTATTTTATTTAGGGTGTTTAGCTCTAGCCACTAGGTTATTTACTAATGTTATTGAACTGTTTGAGAATGTAGATTATGTCACTTTTATAATGCGAGATACGGATGGATTAGGCGTTATTATTAAATATGGAATTATATATATTATATACGCAGCTATTATTCCCTTATTGTTAATGAAGGTAATAACAGCAATTGTAAGAAAAACAAACTTAAAATCTAATAATAAAAATTCTACATTAAATATTTAAAAAGAGGTATCACATAGTTATAAGGTGACACCTCTTTTATTTGATCTAAGAGAGACAGGACAAATTGAGCAAGATGCGGATGTCATTATGCTTATGTATCGCGAAGATTATTATGATAAGGAAACGGTGCAGAAAGAGATGACGGAGATTTATGTGGCGAAGCACCGGAATGGGCCTGTGGGGAGTTTTAAGCTGAGGTTTATGAAGGAGTTTGGGCGGTTTGTGGAGGGGAAATAGTTAAAAGACTTGAGTATCACTTTGTAAATAAAATAAAGCATAAGTGTTCTATTTCATTAACTTATGCTTTATTTTTGATTCTTTGAATATGTTTCTTATTTCCCCATAAAGAAGGATTTTCTCTCTGCAGTAATCCATTGCTCCAAGTCATCTTGGCTACGTCGGACAAGTCGATTTACTAACACATCATGCCATACATAATCCTCTAGTAAGTATATATGAACGGGGTCATCTGTATAAAAAGCAATATTACGCTCTTCAATTGATGGTCCATAAATCATCTCTTTAGAATCTATCGATACAATAAACCAATGTTCTGTAGACAGAGTTTCTGTATAAGGTGTGATACGATGAGCTTCTAGATTTTTAATTAGATTTTCAACATGTAAGGTAATACCTTGTACTGAAATTTTATCAGCTACCTTAGATAGTTCCTCTTTTAACGCTTCATACATCTCATCCCACATTGAAATGACAATACGGTGTTCTGCTTTTTTTATTAATGCCTGACAATAGCTAATGATTGTTTTGTTGTCTTTTAAAGTAATTACTCGATTATCCGTCTTCTCCTCGGATGTTTCGAGTTTTTTTAATGAATCACTGATTCCTTCATAAGTAGACTGCCATTCTGATTGAGCTTTCTGTAAAAAGATTTCAACAGGTAGAGGTGAATAGCGAGTGGTGTCATTTATTTCTTCCTTCATGACAATTCCTTTTTCTACAAGGTTACCTAAAATCTCGTAAATTCGCGCCCTTGGGACCCCTGAATCCTTACTCACTTGGTAGGCTGTAGCAGGCCCTTGTTTCACAAGAGATACATAAGATTTAGCTTCATATTCATTAAAACCAATTTTTTTAAGCTGTTGTACGATGTAGTCCACTTTTTCGTCCTCCGATGTTTGCTTTTATCCCGCTATTTGCCGGGCAGTAAGACCCCACCTCAAAATTCAGGGGAAGCAAAGAAGTTAGGTGGGGGTCGGGCTGCCCGTAAAAGCCCGATTGGTGAGGGCTAATAATTAGTGGGGGATGAACAAAACCCGCCCCACTGATTAAAGTTTCACTTTATATTTCAACGTTACAATAACTCTTTACATTTAGCAAATTGATAGTTACTATTACAATAGTGACTAAAGGGGAGGCTACTAGTATGGATTTGTATTTAGACCCATCTATATTAATTATTTTGATTGTTTTTGGGTTTGTGGCTGCATTTATTGATTCAGTTGTAGGTGGTGGTGGACTCATTGCCTTACCAGCTTTATTATTTACAGGGCTGAATCCAGCAAGTGCAGTAGCCACGAATAAATTAGCATCAACAATGGGGAGTGCAACTAGTAATATTGTGTTTTATCGTTCTGGTAATCTTAATTTGAAATCGGCTTTAAAATTATTTCCAATCACTTTCATAGGCTCTATAGTAGGTGCATGGACCGTTCATTTAATGAACCCAGAAATACTGAAGCCATTAATGCTGATCATGCTTGGTGCAGTCGCTATTTATACGATATTCAAGAAGGATTGGGGAAGTATTTCCACTCATAAAAAATTATCTGGTCGACACGTCATTATTTTTACCTTTTTTATTTTTGCTATTGGTTTTTATGATGGATTTCTAGGTCCTGGTACAGGTTCATTTTTAATGTTTTCTCTTTTATTTATTGGGTATGATTTTTTAAAAGCAGCAGGTACTGCGAAGTTTCTTAATTTAGGAAGTAACGTTGGTGCATTGTTAATGTTTATGTATGTAGGGCAAGTAAACTATGCGTATGGTTTTATAATGGGGATTGCTCAAATTGCTGGAGGAGTCGTTGGCTCGAAATTTGCTATAAAAAAAGGTAGCGGGTATGTTCGTGCTCTTTTCATTACAGTAACTTGTTTATTGTTAGCGAAAAATCTGTATGACTATGTGCAGTAAGTAATGTAGAAAAGGTTAACTATGCAGGCTACATAAATATAATAGTTCCTTGTAACATTTTTTAGATGCTACCTTATTCAAAGATAGCATCTAAAAAAATAAGGTAAGAGGGTGAAAATAATGCAAACGAATATTTTCGGGGTATGTTTATGTACTGTAGTGAAATAACTATTCCATATTCTTCTTATAATTAGGCCGCAGCAACCCCTTAAAATCCACCTCAGCAATCAACACACTCACTAATATAAGTGTCGCCCCTAAATATCCTTTTCCTGTGAGTGTTTCACCTGTGAAAACGAAAGCAAAGCCTGCGGAAAAGACAGGTTCTAATGAGAAGATAAGTCCTGTATGTGTAGGCGTCGTGTATTGCTGGGCGATAACTTGCACGATGAATGCGACTGCGGTGCAAAATATGCTTAAGGCTAAGATGATGAGCCATGAGTTGGTTGTGCTAGGCAGTTTTGGCGTTTCGATAATGAATGAAAAAATAAGACTAAATAGGCCGACGAAACCGAGTTGTATGACGCCAAGTGCAATGGAGTTCACATGTTTTGTTACGCTGCCAGTAATGATGACGTGAATGGCATAAAATAAGGCAGATAGTATGCAAAATATGTCGCCGTTACCGATCTTGAATTCGCTTGTTAATGTTAATAAGCCGATTCCTATTATCGTTAAAATGATTCCTACTATCACTTTCTTTTCCGGAATGTGTTTTAAAAATATAGCTGATAATATCGGAATGAAAATGACTGTGAGACATAGTAAGAAGCCAGCATTTGAAACACTCGTATACTTTGTGCCGAAAGTCGCAAAAATGTAAACGATAAATAAGACAGAAGCGAGTATAAATGCATATTTTACAGTTTTAAAATCGATTTTGAATAAATGTTTGTAAAATATTAAACCTGATAAAAGAAAGGCAATAATAAATCGTAATGCGATTAAGTTGTATTCTTCTATGCCTTCGAGTCCAACCTTCGTAAGTAAGATGGATGCACCCCAGAAGAATGTAACAAGTAGTAGCCCTAAATCCGCTTTTAATTGTAGTTTCATTTCTATTCCCTCGTTATGTATAAATTTTAGAATCCCATACCCCTATCCCCATTCTTCATTTTAATATTAATTCTGAATATTTGTAACTTAAATTTATCGACGTTTTATTCCATAAGAAAGAGGCTGTTTATAAAACAGCCTCTATGTATCTGAAAATCCGAACCTTGACTAAAGACTACGTACAATCTCCAACCCTTTTCTTGTTAAATGAATCCCTGCTCTACCTCTTTTTATTTCCACATAACCTTTCATTTTCAGGAAGTTCAACCGGTGTCTCACTTGTGCTTCAGATAAATTTATTTCGACTTCTTGGCTCTTTTCAGAAATAATTCTTCTTCCGATTGCTTTTCCTTTTTCTTCATAATTCATGATAAGGGTAAGGATGAAAAGTGATTCTTGATCAAGAGCGTTTGAATTTGAAGAAAAGGGTTTAATATTTTCTGCCTGATCGCTATTTGTTTTCTTATGTGGAGGCTTTTGAAAATAATGTTGATTAGGCAAATCATTTTTTGTTATTTGGTTTCCGGTACGGACAGCAAGCATATAATCTATCGTATTTTTAAGTTCTCTTACATTTCCGTACCATGGATATCCGTGCAGTTCTTCAATCAATTCTTGTTCAATTTTGACTTTAGGGTCCGATAGTGCGACAAAATGTTTAGCTAATAATTCAATGTCATTTCGGCGTGCCCTTAATTCGGGGAGGTGTATAAAGAGTACTTTAAGCCTATGGTATAAATCTTCTCTAAACATATTTTCTTGAATCATTTTCAGTAGATCCTTATTGGTTGCTGCAATAATCCGGACGTCTATCGGGATAATTTGGCTTCCGCCAACGCGCATAATCTCTTTTTCCTGCAATACTCGAAGTAGTCGTGCTTGAAGTTTCAGGCTAATATCTCCAATCTCATCTAAAAAAATAGTGCCACCATTTGCTTGTTCAAATAGTCCCATTTTCCCGCCCTTTTTTGCTCCGGTAAACGCTCCGTCTTCATAACCAAATAATTCACTCTCGACTAAATCATCCGATAAAGCACTGAAGTTAACAGCAAGAAAAGGGCCGCTATTTCGCTGGGAAGCATTATGAATAGCACTTGCAAATAACTCTTTTCCGGTACCACTCTCACCCTCAATTAATACAGTTAAATCAGTCTTAGCTAACCTTTTGGCAATTTGTTTCGTGTCTTGGATCGTAGAGCTAATCCCAACGATGTTATGAAAATTGTATTTTGCTACATATCCTTTTTTGACAAATTCTTTTCTCAATTTCCGTTCAAATCCGATGGTCTTAAGGGCATTTCTAAAAGTAACAATAATCGATTGATCATTTATATGTAGGCGTTCTACTATTACATCCAAGCCGTTTACAACAAATATTCCGCTTTCTTGTTGCTTATTTGAAAGGATGAAGTTTACTAAATCAATATTATCAATAATGGCATCAATCGGATGACCAATAGCGTTTTTACTTTTTATTTTCAGCATGCTTTCCAGAAATTCATTAAAGACAACAATTCTTCCTTCATAATCAATAGCTAGTATGCCATCACCAACACCATCAATAACTTGATGAAGTTGTCGATGAGCTTTAGCTAAATTCTTTGTTAAATCTACTATTTTTCGATAGTATCTCTCAGAAACGTGGTTACCTGATTCCTCCATTAAATGAAATCGATCTAGAATGGACATGATTGTAGTAATATCTATTAATCTATGACCGATATTAATTACTTTTTCTACAAAATCAGGGATAATTTCAAGTTCGCCAGGTGTAATTGCAAGCTTGATCATTTGTATATTCGTTTTTCCAGGATAGTAGGGGAAATATTCAATGTGGTTTAGCCCCAATTGCCGCATCGTTTCAATTGATTCGTATACTGTTTTATGATTATCATTCACATATAGGGCTTGTGTTCCTTCTGGTAAAA
The DNA here is from genome assembly GCF_900176455.1 of Bacillus sp. JKS001846. NCBI lineage: Bacteria > Bacillati > Bacillota > Bacilli > Caryophanales > Bacillaceae > Bacillus > Bacillus sp. JKS001846. Next base: position 4,744,027 of record NZ_FWYG01000001.1, on the reverse strand, counting down.
ATAAAAGCTGGTCTACGTTTTCGTAATTTAATGTTCGTTTTGCTATTATTACTTCGCAGTTTTCCCCAATAAAGTCTTTCACCGTTTCTATCGTAAATGTATTAGGTAGCACAATTAATGTAGAATGAAATACTTTTGGAATGCTTTCTTCTACAGAAAAACTTTCAATATCTATGAGGTCACCTATCATCTCCGTTAGTTGTTGATGTAGGGCTTTTCGTGTTTCTTTTAAAACGGTGATCAATACAATGTGGTTAGTTTCAAATTTGTTCATAGAGCACCTCTTTAGTTGAATGTAATTGGTCTAAAGTTGGTTATTAATTGGTCATTATGTAACCAATTAATAACCAATTATAATGCATTTCAGTATAGTAAACACCGATAAAACGACAAAATATTTAAAAATATGTAAATAATCACTTTAATTTCAATGTTGGCACGATATTTGCTTGTATCAATGGTGTGTAAAGAAATAATGAAATGAGTAGAGTCATAATTTACATATTTAATTCTTTACCACTTGCTAGAAAAGGGAGGTTAAGAGTATACAATTTCAGCAGAGAAAGACAACGAAACCATTTAAATTATGAGGTGAGAGAAAATGAAACCACTAATTGGTGTTACGGGGTATTATATTGATCATAGTGAAATAGGGAAGGAGGGCTTACGAGGGCTACCAGGTCAAGATATGGCTATCTTTTCTTATGACTACATTCGTTCAATTCAACGAGCAGGTGCAACGGTTGTTCTACTTCCAATTGAGGAAGTTGATCAAATTGAGTCCACACTTAATCAATTAGATGGATTGTTATTGGCTGGTGGCGCGGACATCAATCCAATTTATTACGGTGATACTCCAAAATCATATATAGGTACTGTAGAGGAAGAACGAGATAATTTTGAATTAAATTTGGCAAAGCAGGCTTTAGAAAAAGATATTCCTATTCTAGGAATTTGCCGAGGATTACAGGTGTTAAATGTTGCAGCTGGTGGATCTCTTTATCAAGACTTAGAGCACGAGATGGGGCCAGAATATTTCCATGTTCGAGAACAGTTCCGTAAATGGCAAGGCTCTCATTCTGTAGATCTTCTGGAAGAGGGAAAAATTTATGAGGCCATTGGCCAAAAATCTTTAATGGTTAATTCTTTTCACCATCAAGCAGTGAAAACATTAGGAAAAGATTTCGAGGCGAGCGCATGGTCCTTTGATGGTGTAATAGAGGCTATTGAATCGAAAGCTCATCGTTATGTAGCAGCCGTTCAATGGCATCCAGAAATGATGTCGGAAAAGGATGTCTTGCAGCAACGTTTATTTAACCAATTTGTAAATGAAATTAGTAAAAAGGTAGTTAAATCCTAGCGTGTTATAAATAAAAGAATTGGTGGATAGCTTGGTACGTCATGGTAGTGGGGAAACCAGACTGCTGGCTGCATAATCAGTGGGGGATGAACGAAACCCCCACTGATTAAAGTTTCATTCTATTGCAAAGGGGATTGGTATATGAGTCAAGTATCAGAAAAGGCAGTTTCATTCGAGCCAGAAGAAAAAAAGGAAAAAAAAGAATGGAAAATAAACGTATTTGCAATGTTACTTGTCTTGTTAGTTATTGCGGCTGTTATTACACATATATTGCCAGCAGGAAAATATGAACAGATTGAAAAAAACGGGTATACAACAGTAGATCCAAATTCATTTAAATGGATTGAATCAACGCCACTTGGATTTTTTGATACGGTAAAATCTATTCCTACAGGGATGGTAGAAGCTGCTAATATTATCTTTTTTATTCTGATTATTGGAGGTTTTTTTGGTGTATTAAAGGCATCCGGTACGGTTGAGGCTCTTGTTTCAACGATGGCAAAAAAACTTGCTAACCGTGAAAAGTTAATGATTCCTATTATCATGCTGTTCTTTGCGCTTGGCGGGTCATTAATGGGAATGGCTGAGGAAGCTTTAGTGTATGTCCCTCTATTCATCCCGCTAGCTCTTGCGGTTGGATTTGATACGATAACAGGAACCGCGATGGTACTAGTAGGAGCGTCCGTTGGATTTACAACGGCAATTATGAATCCGTTTACAGTTGGACTTGCGCAAGGGATAGCGGGTCTTCCTATGTATTCAGGGATGGGGTTCCGCCTCATTTTATTCGTAGTCATATATGTAATTGCTGTTACATTCGTCTATCGTCATGCTATGAAAGTAAAGAGGGATCCTGCAAGCGGAATTTACGGAAAATTCGATACAAATAAGCAAGACAGCCTACTAACAGCTAAAGTAGGTTTAACAAAAAGACATAAATGGATATTAACGGCCTTTTTAATCAATTATATTATTCTTGTATTTGGTGTTATTAAGTACGAGTGGTATATAAAAGAAATTGCAGCCTTATTTATTATTTTAACTATAATCATTGCAATTCTTGGCAAGATATCTCTTGATGATACAGTAGAATCTTTTACACAAGGGTCGGCATCTTTAATCGGCGGCGCATTAATTATTGGTGTATCACGCGCTATTTTAGTTGTATTGAATCAAGGGCATATTATAGACCCGCTACTTTATCAAGTGTCGGAAGGAATGGAACATATTTCTCCTTTTTTAAGTGTTGTTGGAATGTACAACTTCCAAGTAGCGATTCATTTTATTTTAGCATCAGGTAGTGGTCATGCAATGTTGACAATGCCTATCATGGCGCCACTTGCAGATTTATTGGACATTACACGCCAAACAGCTGTATTATCCTTTTCATTCGCGGATGGTATTGGAAACATTATTTTTCCGACAGGTGGTACGCTAATGGCTGGATTAGCAATTGCAGGAATTTCATGGACAAGGTGGGCAAGGTGGATTCTTCCTTTAATTCTAATTGAATACTCAATCGGTTTAATAGCAGTTATAATTGCTCATCTTATTGGTTATGGTCCGTCTTAATAAAGACTATACATAAATATAAAACTGAAGAGACTCGGAAACAGAATTACTTCAGCACGATTAGGAAGAGCGATGGTGCGAGTTGGGAAAGATGGATATTCGCATTCGATTATTGAGAGTTCGGATTTGAAGAAGATTGGGAAGTGATTTACGAAAGGGAATAGAAAGAATGAAAAAGAACCTAATTTCTCTATTTTATATGGAGAAGTTAGGTTTTTTCGTTTTGAAATCATTATGAGAAATTTCTTATATATTTCTCATATATTCATCATGCTTCCTTCATTTTCTTCTCACGTCTACGTTTTACAATCGTATGTATCAAAGGTAAAGGGAGGTCATACATTTTTTACTTATTTCAAAACGAAGGATAGATGGTGGTGAACAGATGAAAAAGAATAAACGTAAAAAATTGCGTTGGTTAAAATGGGTTTTGATCCTTCCGTTACTTCTGGGATTACTATTGTTTGGATTACATAGTATGAAGTTTGAAAGGTGGGGGCATGAGAAACATAAGCAAGCAGCATATACAGTTTCTCACGATAAAGAAAGAGAAGCTTTCGTTACGCAAAAAGAAAAATTTAATAACTTTGAGCGAGATCAGCATCATGAAAAACACCACGAAAAAGAGTTTGAAGGTTTATTCTTTATACCATTCTTGTTAGCGTTTGGATTTGTTCTTTTCGGCTGGTACATGCTTCGTAAGTCTGAAGGAAATATGGTTAAAAAGTGGACAGGCATATTGCTCCTAGTTATTGGTGTATTACCAGTTCTTCCGGTGCTCGCATTTGTTGCGATAATTGTTTGGACATATAAAAAATTAAAAGAAAAAAGATTGGCAACTCATATAGATGTATACAGCGATTTTCAAGTGCACCAACAAGTGGATATTTTAGATCAATGGGAAAGAAGTATTCGTAAGGAGGAGAAGTAATAATGGGTATTTTAAAACGTATTAAAAATATTGTAGTGGCGGATGTGCATCAAACGCTAGATAAAATAGAAAATCCGGTTAGTATGTTAAAGCAATATCTTCGCGAGACAGAACAGCAAATTACGAAGGCGGAAAAAGCACTTTCGCATCAATATTATTTAGAAAAGAAATATGAAGCATTAATTTCAGAAACGAATGCTCTTATTGCGAAGAGAACGCGCCAAGCGGAACTTGCCGTATCACGTGAAGAAGATCATATGGCGCAGTTAGCTTTGCAAGAAAAAATTGTGAATGAGAAAAAAGCGGAGTTATACCGCCAGCAGTACGAAATAACAAAAGAGCAAACAGCGACGCTTTATGAACAAATTGACAAACTGCAAAAGAAATATGGAGAATTGCAATATAAAGAACTTGTTCTTGTTTCAAGGTTAAATGCGGCGCAAGCGATAAAAGAAAGCAACAGAGCGATTGATTCGTTCCATACAGAAAGTACAGCGAAAGGTTTTGCACGTATTGAATCGTACGTACAGAAATTAGAAGCAGAAACAGCTGCTAGCAACTACTTTTACAATATGAAGTCTCCGAATCAACAAGAAGTGTTAGATAAAAATTTACAAGAAGAAGTGCAGCGGGAGTTAGAGAAGTTGAAAGAGAATAAATAGTATGCAAAAAGCCCATTTCATATGGGCTTTTTTTATCGATAAAATTATCTATTCTTTTCCAAACTGAAAAATATCCCGATTAATAAGTTGGTGGAGATACCTATCCATTTCAGCAGCAGAAACTTTTCTTTCATTTTTAAACCACCATGCGCTTAATGAGGTGATTGCCCCTGAATAAAATTCAATGATTAGATCATTTGGCATCGTATGATTTTTGCGCAGTTGATGTAACGCTTCTATTTCTTGTTTTCTCGTTTCGTGACTTAAATACTGTGTCCGGTTAATAAATTGTTCATCAGACATTTGCGTTTCTAATATTTTACCGATTTCTTCATGGTGTAGAAATTGTTCCATTACTTGAAATGGTTTACTTAATCGATCTGAAACCGGTATTCCCGCAATCATCTTGCTGTATCGTTTAAATCCAAATGCTAATAAAGCATCTTTATCTTCGAAGTGTTTATAAAAGGTTGTTCGGTGTACCATCGCGCGGTCACATATTTGGTTAATTGTGATCGTACTATATTTCTGTTTTGATTGTGTCATTAATTCAAATAAGGAATCCCATAGTAATTTATGTGTACGTCTAATACGTAAATCAATTTGTTTTTCATTATCGTTCATCTACAATTCTCCTTTTTTGTAGATTAAATATACAGTGGCTGAAAATTGATTCTCCCTTTTTAATCTACATATGTATATTATATTACATGTGTTCTGGTGTATTTAAAGTTTTTTAGTAAGAAACAGGAGGAGAATTTGCAAATGAATATGACAACTAAGAGCCCAGCAAGTGGCAAAGTTGATACTTCTAATATGAAACATACCCCTATTTTAATTGCATTACTTTTAGGGGCAATGGTTGCATTATTAAATGAAACATTACTTGGTAATGCGTTAACAGTATTAATGAAAGAATTTGGCGTAACAGCTTCAACGATTCAATGGCTTTCTACAGCGTACATGTTAGTAGTTGGGGTTTTAGTTCCAATTACAGCGTTACTTCAGCAATGGCTCACAACAAGACAAATGTTTTTGATCGCTATGGTAACGTTTTTAGCTGGTACATTAATTGCGGGATCCGCATCGACATTTTCTGTTTTATTAGTCGGCCGTATCGTCCAAGCTGTAGCGACGGGATTAATTACACCGTTATTAATGAATACGATTTTAATCATTTGTCCACCTGAAAAACGTGGTGCCACAATGGGATTAATCGCACTTGTGATGATGGCAGCTCCGGCAATTGGTCCTACATTATCTGGAGTAATCGTAGACTCACTAAATTGGCGCTGGTTATTCTATATTGTTATTCCTGTCGTGATCATTTCCATTATGATTGGAATGAAGTACATTCAAAATGTTTCAGAGTTAACAAGGCCAAAAGTAGATTATCCATCTATCCTTTTATCGACACTCGGATTTGGCGGACTTGTGTATAGCTTTAGTGCATCGGGTGATTTAGGATGGTCCGATGCGAAAGTGTATGGCACTTTACTTGTTGGGCTTATCTCATTATGTATTTTTGTCGTCCGACAATTAAAAATTGAGAATCCAATTTTAGAATTACGCGCATTTAAAGTCCCGATGTTTACATTATCAATTGGATTAATCGTCATTGTGATGATGTCGTTATTTTCAACGATGACTTTATTACCGATGTTCCTGCAAACAGTTTTACTCGTTACAGCTTTTAAATCAGGAATCATCATGCTTCCGGGAAGTGTTATTAGCGCCATAATGGGACCAATCGCAGGTAAACTATTTGATAAATTTAGTCCGAAAGTTATTATCGTTCCCGGTATTGTGTTAGTGGGGATAGCAATGTTCTTATTTAAAGGCATTACTCCTGATACATCAATGGTACAAATTATTGTTATGCATAGCGTATTAATGGTTGGACTCATGTTTGTTATGACAGCACAAACATACGGTTTAAATCAATTAACACCAGATTTATATCCGCACGGAACAGCACTGTTTAGTACACTGCAACAAGTAGCTGGCGCAATTGGTACAGCTATATTCATATCGAAAATGTCTTCAGGAACAACTAGCTATATGGAAAGCTCCGCAAATCCACTGGATCCAGTAGAGAAGTTAAACGGTTTAACGTCTGGATTCCAAGGTGCATTTGCACTAGGGTTAGTCTTTATCATTGTTGCTTTTATCGTATCGTTGTTTTTAAAAGAGGAGAAAGAGGGAGTAAAGGCAGCGAGGGTTTTACAGAACGAACATTAAGGTTTATATAAAAAAGACATCTTTCCCTAAAAAAGATGTCTTTTTTATATTTTTTTCGTAACACTTGTTTTTGATGTCTTAATACATAAGAATTGGTATGTAAAATATTTGTATTTTTTGAACATGAATAATTATTGAGAATAACGATGCAAAGCTGTGCTAATAACTAAAAGTCCAATAATGAGAGAAAGAGTTCTTATAATAAGTTCTGCCACTAATAGTTCACCAAATGATTTAGTGACATCGTATATAGATCCTGTTATGAGAATAGGTGCAATCATAATTATAATTCCAATTATTATTTGAAGAAGTAGATTGATGTTTTTATTCAAGACAATCACCTCCAAAAAAATAGGGAATGAGAATATGGGTTTTTTTGTATTATAAAATGATTATATCGTATTACATTAAACGATGAGAATATTTTTAAATGGTAGAAATTAGAGACTCTTCAATAAAAAGGAATTAAATATGGTATTCTTTAGTTAAGATATGTAAACGAAGACGGGGGAATGAAGATGGATAAGAAGCTAAAGTATTGGCTAGCATCTATTATAGGGGGAGTAGTACTTGCAACTGGTATGACTTATGGAATATTACAGTTTGCTGAAGTCCCGCTTAAGGGTGAGGACCATGTTTTTGCAGAGGTTAATAAAGAAGACATACTATCGAATGAAGCAGAAGTGAAAGGTTCAAATGCACAACTTCACATTACAGTAACTTCTACTGAAGAAGAAGTTATTTCAGCTATGCATAGCATGACTCATCAAAAAGTAAAAGCGTGTGAAGGAAAGGGAGCAACCCCTATGTCCAAAAAGAATGCAGAGAAAGTAAGAAATATTCTAAACGGAAACAATTTCAAGAACAAAGAAGAGCTATTAGCAATTACTGAAAGATGGGCAAATAGAGATTTTAGTAAAATTGTAGAAGAACATAACTATTTTATTAAACTTCAAGGTGGCAAGATAGGTGAAGCTACAGTGATGGATAAGGTAGACGAGCAAGTATTCTGTCTCAATACTTTCGGTGATGATGTAACGGCCGCATTAATTAAATCAGGAGATCTTCAAGCGCTGTAAGGTGTTTTTTCTCTGATATAAAGAAAGCCTCAAGTATTCATATACTTGAGGCTTTTCCAATGGAAAGATAGGAATGGTCCGAATTCTTTACATTAAGAACAAAGTGGAATTACTCCTAAACCAATTAATAAAGCTGCAGCAACTGCTGGAATTGGTACAGGAATTTGAATACCTTCTACAAATAAGAAATATTGACCACTTACTATTTTAAAACAAACTAATTGCATGGCTATTCCTCCCTTCTTTTAGGATTAATACATTATATTAATTTATCTATCTATTGATATAGTTAAATTATTTATTTTTAAAAATATAGTTAATATGTGAATAGTTTTCGAAAGGACCTGCTCAATCAATGCGGAAAAACATAAGATGAAACGAATCCATTAAAATACATGAGTGAACCTTAGTTTTCCCCTCTTATCTAAAGGAGGAACTATTATGGGTTATGGTGGTAGTTGTGTTATTCATTTTATTAATCATCGTTGGAGCTTCTTGCTTCTGCTAAAAACTATTGGAAAAGACACTCATATAGAGTGTCTTTTCTTTCGTGCAAAATGATTCCTGACAATAGCCAACTGTATAAAGTATACGGTATACTTTTGCCTCATTAGACATATAAAAATGTTGGAGGGATGTTATGAAACTAGTAGGGAAGCACATTTATATTCGGCTTTATAAAACTGCTGATGCTAACGAGTTAGCTAACTTACATATTAGAAATCGCGAATTTTTTCAACGAGTTTGCCCGTTGCTCCCAGAAGTTTTTTATACAGAAGAACATCAAAAAATACGTCTTGAACAAGCTCTAAAAAAGACAGCTGAAGGACAAGTATACCCTTTTGGAATCTTTTTAAGAGAAAATGATAAACTTATCGGAGACATTTCATTAACTCAAATTGTTAGGGGAGACCTCCAAAGCTGTTATACGGGATTCACTTTAGATAAGGAGCATAATGCAAAGGGCTATGCAACAGAGGCTCTTCAACTTGTTGTAGATTTTGCTTTTAGGGAATTAAAGCTACATAGAATTGAAGCAGGAGCGATGCTTGATAATATAGCATCTATTCGTGTATTAGAAAAAGTGGGGTTTAAAAAAGAAGGTATAGCGAAAGAAAATATAAGGATTAATGGCAAATGGACAGATCATCAAATATTAGCTATTATCAACAGTTTGGATGTGTAAGCTTATTTTGATTCCAATAAAGATAATCATGTAACTCTTCAAACTCTACCAACAGTTTTATAGAGACCTTTACAATTTTCGGATCAGAAACTAACCTTACAAGTCTTGAAATTCCACCTAACTCTACAATTACTCTATTTGAAAATTTTACAACTAACCACACTAAGACTCTTATTCGTTTTAGTTTTAGCTTTGTATTTGCTGCGTTCGTCACATTGACTAGTAGACCATTTAAATCCACAACTCCACAAACAATTAGATTAACACCAGGGAGATACAAGGACTTTCTTATTTGAGGATGTTAAATGCCACTTCAGTTAACGCCTCATCAAGGCCATTATTTATCCAACAAACAACATATATTTGTTGTGATAAATCAAATTCATATTACTGTGAGAATAGTGACTATGGTTAGTATTAGTTATTAAAGAGAGCTGTGGCTCTTTTTTTATTTTCTTTCGACATAATATGACAATATATGAATTAACAATTTGGTATTATTATCTAGAAATCTTACATTTATCTACAAATTATTATTGTATTTTTAGATTTTTAAATGTAAAATATTTCAATGTAAATACATACCATTTAGGGGGATAAAGAAATTTATGAAAAAATTATTAGCTTCAGCAACAGCGGTAACACTATTAACAGTGGGGTACAGTTCTTCTGCATTTGCAGCTAAGAGTCCTAATGATACAAAAAACTGTGGCCATTTTAAAAGTCAACAAGATGCTCAAGCATTCTGGGATCAAAATGGATATGGTGTTGGAAATGATCCACACCGTTTAGATAATGATAAAGACGGCATTCCATGTGAAGATTATAAATATCCAAAGAGCACAAATACTACAACAGAAAATAAAGAAACTACTAAACCTCAAGAACAACCTAAACAAGAAAATACTAAACAAGAACCTGTTAAACAAGAAAACACTAAGCAAGAGAATTCAAAACAAAATAACCAAACAACAAATACTACACAAGAACAAACTAAGCCTCAAACGACTGCAAAAGAAACAAAGAAAAATACTAATACAGTTGTGAAAAAAGAAACGAAAAAACAAGGTGAAAAATTACCTAATACAGCATCAAACGGTGTTACAATGATGTTAGCAAGCTTAGGATTAGCATTAGCTGGTTCTGTATTAATGTTCCGTCGTAAAAAGACAAACGCATAAAATAGTTCCTTAAAACGGCAGGAGAAATCCTGTCGTTTTCAAATGGAGTGATAAAAGTGAATAAAAAACAATGGATAGGCTTATGTTTAACTGTTATTGGACTTACTATCTTTTCCTATTATTTTCTAGAATGGTATAGTGCTAGACAATCAGCAGAGTCGTTAACAACTAACGAGGCTAAACAATATGAGACCTCCACACCTTCTAAAGAAAATGAAACGCAAAACATCAATCAAACAGAGACAGAGATAAAGACTGACACTTCATTACAAGAAAAACCTGTACAAATTCCTGCTTCAAAGGTAAACCATCAGTTAGGAGATAAAGTAGCATATTTAATTATCCCTAAAATACAAAAGAAATACTCTATATATTGGGGAGCTGATGATAAAGTACTAAAAAAGGGTGTAGGTATGTTTGTTAGTGACTTAACTACTACACCATCCGGAAATGGTCATACAGTTTTAAGTGGACATAGAGATACTGTTTTTACCGAGCTTGGTCAATTAAAGGAAAATGACCAACTTATCGTGGAATATGAAAATAAAACATATACATATGAAATTAACAAGCATTGGATAACAGATTCAGAAGATCGAACAGTTATTGTAGAAAAAAGTGAGCCAACATTAACATTAACAACTTGTTATCCTTTTGACTATATAGGAGACGCTCCAGATCGGTACATAATTGAAGCATCTCTACTTTCCATTCATTGAGGATGGAAAGTCCAATACACATTAATTTTAATAATATGTATTGGACTCCCATTCAAGTATCATTTTTCTCAATGAATAATTGGTATATTTTAGGTGTTTTTTACTATTTTTATGTTAAGATATTTTGGTTGATATTCATCTTATTTTAGGAGGTTGGAAAATCTGTTACATGCTTTTCATATGGATTTTAGTTTCTATACCGAAAGTATAAAAGTTTTAGGGTTATTAGGGAATTCTACTCGCTTATCAATTGTTTGTAAATTGATTACATATGGATCGTTGTCAGTTTCTGATTTAAGTAAGCAAACAAGAATTACAGAGGATTTGATTGTACAACATTTGCGTAAATTAGCCTCTGGAAATATTGTAATTAGTGAACGTATAGGGAAAAGGCTTTATTTTAAAATAAAAGATAATAAAACAATTGAGATTATTAAGGTATTAGGATTACTAAGTTAATTTTCATTACTTTCAATATAAATGATTTTGCTATAACTCAATTGTGCAAAATCACATTTAGCCTGCCTACGGAAATAGGGAGGTTTTTAATATACAAAAAGGCGCCCATATAAGGGTGCCTTTTCCAATAGTTTTTTAGCAGAAGCAACTGCATCCGATAATGATTAATAAAATAAACAATACAACTAATAAAGCGAATCCTCCAGCGAAACCGCAGCCTTCACCACAACTACCACCATATCCCATAACAATAGTGCCTCCTTTAGATTAGAGGGTAAAACTAGGGTTCATTCCATGGATTTTAATGGGTTCACTTTACCTTATGTTTTTAAGAATTAATTGAGCAGGTCCTTTTGAAAATAGAAAAAAGACGCCATAAGGGCCTTCCTTTTAGGTAGATAAGACTTTAGTTTTCCAATCTAAAGAAATTTTGTATCAGCTCTTTGAGAGTATATCATGATATTTGCTTGATTTATTATGCATTATTACATATCATTGTAAATCCCTCTATTTTCCATTTGATAAAATACAATCCCAATATTGTTAATAATTAAATAAATATTTCTACAAATTTAAAATATTTACAAAAGATGAAAAATTGATACATTTAAGGTGCAAGTTATAAAAAATATTTAAGGGGGATTTATTATGTTTAAGAAATTAGTAGTAGGAGCATTAGCAACTGGTATCGCATTAACTGGAGGGATTGGAGCAGCATCAGCAAGTACAGAAGGTGTAGATAATACTAAAAATTCAGCACCAATTATCCAACGTACCCAAATACTTAAAGATGATTTCAGTCTGATAAATGGTGAAAGAGAAGTATCGTTCGAGCATGTAAAAAAAGCAGATATGAGAGTTCATATGACAAACAATACTAAAGGTACACTTGATTGGTCTTTAAAAGACTCAAAAGGTAATGTTATTGGTTCTGGATCGTTAGTAGCAGGAAAGGGTTTTACAAATACGTACAATACTCTTCCAAAAGGTAAATATAAGCTTAAAGTTACTCACAGAAATGGTGGTTCTGGATCATTCTATGCAGCTGCTCGTACTTTAGACTAATATATATAGAATCATCTTAAGTATATTAAAGAAGAACAATCAGGGAGTTTGAGGATTAAGGAGTTTTGTTATAATATCATCGTTTGTAAATACAAAGTCACAAAAGGCCTACCTAGGGAAATAGGTAGGTCTTTTAATACATAAAAACACACCATAAGGTGCCTTTTAAGCTGTAACAAATTTAAATACATAGTACATAAAAAATAACAAAGATAGACTTGCTAATCTGCCAGCAATCGATTCTTTCATAAATTTCATAAGTATCACTTTGACAATCAATGCTAAGAATAATGGTATAAACAGTACCATAGCAAGTTTAATAGCTAAGTCGTTTATAGTTGGATTAAACGCTTCAAAATTAATGATGATATTCACTTGCCTCTCTATTATCTGTTTATATTTATAATTAGATTTTTATTGTTTTGTCTACTAAAAAAGCCGTTAATTTGAGAACTATTTATTTTTGGATTATAAGAGTGCTCTCACATTTACGACAAGTAATCTTCTCTTCCTCAAAAATGAATAGATTTTCAGCATCACATTCTGGGCATACAACTGCAAATGGTGTTTTTATATTTTTATAGCATAGGAAAGAAAAGAATGCCATGATTAGAGCAGGTATAATAAGCATCATAATTAAGAATAGGCCCGCAAAAACGCCTGTAATTATGGAAAGTGGTTTCATTAGTTTTCTACCTACGGAGTTTACTTGATTATCCTTTTTACGAAAAGCAGTAACAAGGTAAGTTTGGGTTTCTTTTACTGGCTCAAATGCATTTACCGTATTGTAATCTTGTTCATCCATAGTGGGATAGGAAGTGTTTGGTCCTTGATATCCTCGTTGTATATAATAATTGTTTGACTCAGCTATTCGTGGTGTATACGAGATTCCAGTTCCAGGTACATAAGTTGTTGTTCTTGATTCAGGTGAAATAGAGTTCCCTCCCATACCTGTGTATGTAAAGTTAATTTTCACACCCGGGGAAAACTGGATAATTCTACGAAATTTATAACCCATAATATTGTATCCTCTCTATCTAATTAATAGAATTCTTTACTAATTATAACAAATTTTCAGTGTTAATATTAATGTATTATTTTATAATAAAATATTGATATTTAAATTTGCTAATTTAAGGCGTTTTATGAGTTCTCTTTTACTTGGACATTTGGTGCTAAGAAGGTATTGTATTGCTAAAAATACAACAATTATCGAGTAAGCTTATTATACCATCAATAAATGGGATTATTTATATTTTAAATTTAACATATAGATTGAATAATATTTTCTCTATATAGTTAAATAATCTATTATTTATTAAATTTAATAGGAAATTTTGCAGGAAGGAGAATATAATTTATGGTTTTTTTGAGAATATTTTTATTAATTATAAAGAGGCTCGATAATGCCCTATTAAACTTTGATAAGTTGGAAAACGAATTGAATGAATCCGAGAATAAATTTAAAAAGAAATTTGGTATTTATGCAATTGATTTAATGGCATTATTATTATTTTCGTATTTTTTTGGGGCATTACTATATGTTTTTATTACTTTCTTACCATCTTTTAATAGCATTATTGTATCTTTTGTAAAAAATTTAGGATATATCTTTACAGGAGAGAGAGAATTCTTATCACCCTCCTTACTTATAATACCAAGTCTATATATAAGTTTTAAAGATATATTTTTATGGTTAGTTTTAATAGCATTTATTTCTGCTATTATAGTCTATTTAAATAAAGATAATAATGAGTTTAGAATGGTGAAAATTTTAGCGATAAGTAATAGTATATTACGTTTAGTAGTTATAAATTTAAAAATAGAAAAATCTTTAGTTATTATAGGGCCAATTTTTATTTTTGTTACATTATTTATTACATATGCAATGGTGCCAGATACTTTCTTTGTAGCCCATATATTGGAGATTTTGTTTTTTTGGACAGCTATTTTTGTTATTTTAATTACGTATTCAAGTTTTAATAAAGATAGTATTAGAGCGAAAAGATTTGTCGTATTTATAGTGTTTATACCTATTGTAATTTCGAATATTTTACAAAATAAAACACAAGGTTCCATAAGTTTGCTATTTTTAACAGTTACTATATTTTTGACATTTGAAAGAGTATTTGCAATCCTTGTGGAATATAAGGAACAGATATATGAAGGGAAAGAATGGATATTTGCATTAAGAAATTTAGAACAAAAAGATTACGATAAGATAAGAACTAAGCATAATTTGGATAATGATGATTACTTAGAAATTTTTGAGGATAAGGTTTTAGCGGGGATGGTATTTTATAAAGGTACAAAAAGAGATTTATTAAAATCAAAAGTATGTTTTGAGAGTAGTTTAGTCGATAACCCAGATGATACATTTTGTAAATATTTATTAGCTCAAGTGTTAGTGGATATTGGTGAGGAGCAAAACATTCAAAAAAGTATTGATTTGCTTCAAGAAATAAAAAAACAACAGCAAGAAAATCCATATGTATTTGAAGTTAAAGATGTTGAAGAATATATAGCATATTTAGAGTTTAGTAGTGAAAATCCTAAATACAATGAAATAATTAATATTTTAAAAGATAAGAGGAATTTACAAAATGATTTTGTTTATATATTAGGAGTATCTTATTTGTACGTAGAAGATTTAAAAAAGGCAAGAGAGACGTTGGAGTTGTTAGAAGGGAAAGAAGATAAGCTAAGTTTTAATGATTGGCATGAGTACATGGATTATTTGGAAACTAAGGAAATGGAATTAAATCAAGAAAATAATTAGTAGTTTGTTTGATGGAAATGTATAAAATTTCATTTTAATTACATAGGAATTTTATGAATTTCAAGTCGGAGGAAGACACCCTAAGGTGCTTTCCTCCGACTTGAACCACTTTAAATTTAATAATATGTATTGGATTTCCATTCAAGTATCATTTTTCTCAATGAATAATTGGTATATTTTAGGGTGTTTTTTACTATTTTTATGTTAAGATATTTTGGTTGATATTCATCTTATTTTAGGAGGTTGGAAGATCTGTTACATGTTTTTCAGATGGATTTTAGTTTCTATACCGAAAGTATAAAAGTTTTAGGCTTATTAGGGAATTCTACTCGATTATCAATTGTTTGTAAATTGACTACATATGGATCGTTGTCAGTTTCTGATTTAAGTAAGCAAACAAAAATTACAGAAGATTTGATTGTACAACATTTGCGTAAATTAGCCTCTGGAAATATTGTAATTAGTGAACGTATAGGGAAAAGGCTTTATTTTAAAATAAAAGATAATAAAACAATTGAGATTATTAGGGTATTAGGGTTACAAAGTTAATATTAATTACTTTCGATATAAATGCTTTTGCTATAACTTAATTGTGTAAAATCACAAGTAGTCCACCTAAGGAAATAGGTGGGCTTTAAATTCATAAAAAAAGACCCCTAAAGGTGCCTTCCTGGGACTTGAACCATCTTAATTTTGAAAAATGGCATTGAAGGAATTTCTTTATTTATAACTATATTAGGGATGTTAATAATGGTATTTTATAGTGATATGAAAAAATTAATTATTAATGAATTTAAAATAAAAAGAAGACCGAACTAGAATAACAATCTAGTTCGGTCTTCTTTTTATTTGTTTACTTGTTTTCTTGGAAAACTTAATTAAAGTTTCTTAATTATTACTTGTTCGCCATCCTTCATAATGTCCTGTCCATGAATTTTTACTTACTTCAGTTGCTCCTTTTAAATACCAAGTCACTCCATCCCACTCTTTTACAGTAGGTATTTCCCCTTTTGATTTGTAACCAGGAAAGTCTTGTTTTTCTTTTTTCTTAACAAAACTTTTTTTATTATCAATCGTTTTTAATTTTACACCTGTATCAGTAGGTGTTTCCGCAAATACTCCTCCAGCACCAGATAACATAATTCCAGTTGCTAATGTTCCAATTATTACTTTCTTGAACATGAAAAATCCCCCTTTTTTGGAATGAATATTACATAAATAACAATACCATATTATTTGTATTTTCTAACATTTTAATTTATTTATAAATATTTAATTGAATATTCAAGCTATACAATTAATATGAAAAGATTTAAAAATAATTAGTTCTATTAGTAGTGAATCTCAAGTCAATGATTGGAAGAAAACTAAATTATTTATGGGGTAAGAAGTATAGAACTCAAACTTTTTTTTGAATTTATATTCAAAAGTTTACTTTCAAATTAGAAAAGGCTAGTCCCTCGATACCCTTTTTGGAAATAAAGAAAGGACACCCTAAGGCGCTTTACTCCTCCTTGGACTATCCTTTATTACTACGGTACCAATTAATAAATTAAATTATAAAAATAATTTGTTATACTTCTATATACCCTAGTTGGTATAATGTATAAGGCAATTATTGGTTAATTAATAACGAACATATATTAGGGAGGTATACAAGTCATGGAACTAATAATTTTTTCATTTGTATTAGTGGTAATATTCTTTATTCTTTCAATAACTTTAAGTGGTAAAGGTCAGCGAATAGCAAAAGAAGTTTTAAAAGAGCTTATTAATGGTCCTGAGGGAAAAATGTTGGTAGGTTTTTTTGGAACTTTAGCAGTTATAGGAGTAATTTTTATCATTTGGTTTTTATTGAACTAAACATTCCAGTTACTCAGGCTGATACAAGGTGCAAGAAAATTACTAGATAATTAAAGGTACATATATATTAGGAGGTACATAAACCATGATAGAGTTAGTTACGGCGTTTTTCTTACTAATTCTCCATTCCATTGTTTATCTCTTTTCAAGTGGAGAAACTAAGCAAATAGCAAAAAAACATATAAAAGAAATTCTTAATAGTCCTGATGGAATAATAATATTAGTCTTTGCTGCGGCACTTTTAATCGGGGGGATATATTTATTAACATTATGATTTCAGATATCTTAGTTTAAAACGTATAAGGAAATTAATAGCACGCATTAGGGAGGTACATAAGTAATGATAGATATAATATTCTCATTCTTCTTAGTGGTTACTTATTTCATTATTTATCTTTTTTCAAGTGGAGAAAAGAAACAACAAGCAAAAGAAAATCTAAAAGAAGTTATTACCGGTGCGGATGGTAAACTCCTATTAGTTACTGTTATGGGAATTCTAATCATGGTAATCTGGTTATATTTTTATGTTTTAGGTTTATGAATATAAACTAAAATCATATCCAAGTATACGAGATAATGGTTCACCTGGGAAGTATGCGTATTATGGTGGAGAATAGGACACTGGTGGTCTTTTTGGAGAAGCTAAATGTGTTATGAAACTGATGAACCGGATAATAGGTAGTATATAAAGGTCTTATCTTTTTTATAGGAAGATAAGGCTTTTTTATGCATAAAGAAAAGACACCCAAAGGTGCCTTTCTCCGACTTGAACCACTTTAATTTTAATAATATGTATTGGACGCCAATCCAAATATTATTTTACCATGTTAAGTTGTATTGTACATTGAGAAATTTGGTATACCTCTTTATTTGAACGTAAAAAGCCCTAGAGGGGCTAGGACTTTTTGACAGAATGAAAATGATTCAAAAAAGGACTTATATAACGTAACATATGAATGTTTCATAAATGTATCGTAAAAGTGAACAAAATCTATATTTTGCTATTTTACTCCATCTCTTTCTAATGCTTCTTTTAGCATTCCTTCAGCTTCTTTTCTAATTTCTTCAGGTGTCATCTGGTCCACTGGTTTATAATTACCGTTTTTATCGTAGTCGGCTGTGTTAGTTTTTGGCTCATTTGTAGATGGCGGAACAGATTTATTAGGGTTCTCGTGTGTTATAACTTGAGATGCAGGAGATCCCTCTGTTTTAGACCTGTTTTGCTTTGTTAACTCTTCTTCTAACTTTTTCACTTGATCATCAAGAGCCTTATTTTCTGTTTCTAATGTTTTTATGTTTTTGTGAAGTACCTCATTTTCTTCAACGATTTGTTCATTAAAGTTTAGTCGGTTCATAGGTTCTTTTTCTGGTGATATACCTACTATAATAATTGCCATTAACATTAGTAATCCTGAAAAAACGAAATGATTTTTTGCTGTTTTTTTTAATAAGAGTTTAATAAATCCTTTAATTAAATAATAAATCCCGATAATTATAGTGTAAGTGAACGTCATAAACATGGTATGGAAAATCGTTCTAGATGTGAGGCTTGGGAATTCTCCAATTGTTTCATAAAGCGCACCATATGTAACCATCAAAATTGCAGCATACATTATCGTCAATATTAAGACGACAATTAAAAATCTTTTAAATAGTGTCAAAGCTATTCCTCCTGTAAATCTTAGATGTATTAGATAATTTAATAAAAAAATAAAAGTACTCTTTTGAGTGCCTATTTTAAGCAGATACAGTAGCTTTACCTTAACCTTTACGGAAGATACCCATTAATCCACCAATCATTAAAGCTATAAACGCGAAAATAAGACCAAAAATACCATCAATAAGACCTAATACAAATTCAGTTGTTCGTTTCATTATAATCTCTTTAATTATGTAAAATGTAAGATTTCCGAGCTTATCATAGCAAACAATCAATTCTAATATTGTCATATGATGTCGAATGGAAACAAAAAAGCACTCATAAGAGTGTTTATCCTTAAATCTAATGTTTTTTACTAGATTTTTTATGTCCTTTATTTCGTTCACAAGCTACACCATCGCCATCACGATCTAAATGCGAAGCATAAGCTGGGCTATCTGGAGTTATATCGTAGTAACCAGCATTATTTGCATCTGTACAGTTTGCAAAGTGAACTTTCTCTTGTTTAGGTGCAGCTTGTTGCTGAGGTGCTGTATTAGCTGCAGCTTTTTGTTGTTCCTGTTCTTTTGCTCTTCAGCTTGTTTTTGTTCTTCGGCTTTTTTCTGTTCTTCTATTTTCTTTTGTTCATCTTCTTTTTTAGTTTCTTGTTTTGGTTCTTCTGATGTATTTGCTTTATCATTTGAACCACAAGCAGCCAATCCCATAAGTAACACGCTGCATGCTAAAGCCATTAATAATTTTTTGCTCATAATTTAATTCCTCCAAGATATATATAATGTAATATTTCTGGACAATCTTATCAAAATAAACATCTGTATATTGTTATATCGTGTCGAATGGGAATAAAAAAGATAGCCATAACTCTCAATGGAAAAATGATAAGAATTTACCGATGGATATTAGAGCAATATCCTCTATTTTTTACTAATATTAAATAATAGTTTTTATCAAATCTATCGGGAGATGTGGTTTTAATGTGGGGTAGGGGTGTGTATCAAAAGGTGTACCTTTTGGGGATGTTAAATTTTATATTTTTATAAACTTAATACCATATTAAGGTGATAGTAGATTGTAAGAGTGATAATAGGTGTAGATTTAAAATAAAATTCGATTATTTATAATAAAGATAGATAATTTGTAATAAAGATTGATAAAAGAACCTGTGTTGATATGATCTTAGGGTCATCCAAATTGCGTGACCTCATTGATAAAAATAAATAGGTTAATCATTCGACACTTTTATTGAAAGGAGAGAGAATTATGTTTTTTATAGCATATTTGCCTATTTTTTTGTACTTATTATTAGAATTTTATAGAAGTTCACCTGTTAAAGAAGAAAAACAAAATAGTGGTTCTAGTTTTTTTATCGGAGCAGTTTTAGCCTTGATGATAACCATTCCAGAGATTATGTATTTCTTTACAATAAATAAGATTAATTCATTTCTGTTTTTTGGTGTTATTGTTGGGCTAATTGGTGTATGGATTAGATTTTCTTCAATGAATACATTAGGGCGATTTTACAGTAGGAACGTCGGAATGCAGGGAGAACATAAGTTAATTCAAAGCGGTCTGTATAAATATATTCGCCATCCTGGTTATTTAGGTTCTTTTCTGACCTTTTTAGGGTTTGCTATATCTTCATCTTCGTTCATTGCCATTATCATAAATATCTTTTTATTTTTTCTTGCGTATTCGTATCGTATAAAAGTTGAAGAGAGAACCCTTGTTACACTATTTGGTGAACAATATAAACAATATCAGTCCAAGACTTGGCGAATTATTCCGTTTCTATACTAGAAATTATAGGAGAAAGTTCAAAATAAGTTACTAAAGTCATTTTTCCTTATTCAGCTAACGGGTGCGTTAGTTCCAAAAAATAAGATGATTCCCTTGTATTTTTACACTCCTTTAAATAATCTAAACCTATGTTATTTAACATCTATTATATTAGAAAATTGCAGTTTTATCTTGTTATAAAAAGCATCGGTACATAAAACAGCGCTATTTGGTGGATCAATATTAACAACAGTCATCTAGCTAGAGAGTAAATAGCCATCTTCATAATATGTAATTAGTATTTCTTCTTCAGATAATAAGGAACATAACAACATGTTCTCAATCAGTTCTTTTTCTTCAGCGGTTGAGATTGGACGGGGTACCCTATACGTTTCTTAATTATTTTAATTGTACTAGAAATTGTGAATAAAAAAAGAGAGCCGAAGCCCTCTATAATAACTACTAATAACCATGGTCACTACTCTCATAGTAATATGAATTTGATTCACCACAACAAATACATGTTGTTTGTTGGATAAATAATGGACTAAGTTCAGCGTTAGCTGTAGTGGCATTTGAGAAAGTAATACTTTGAACATCCTCAAATAAGAAAGTTTTTCTATCTCCTGGTGTTAATGTAATTGTTTGTGGGGTTGTGGAATTAAATGTTCTAATAGTCAATGTAACAAACGCAGCAAATACAGGGCTAAAACTAAAACGAATTAGAGTTTTATTGTGATTAGTTGTAAAATTTTCAAATAGGGTAATTGTAGAACCGGGTGGGATTTCAAGACTTGTAGGGGTAGTTTCAGATCCAAAAATTGTAAATGTCTCTATGAAACAGTTACTGGAGTTTGAAGAGTTACATGATTTATCTTTTTTCTTGTAATATTTCTTTCCATCTTTACAGAAATAATCTGCCATATCTAATCATTCCTCTCAAAAAAGAGTTTAAGGTTGTCCTATATTATATTATGAAGGTTGTATAAAAAGGTTCTAGTTTAAAAAGAGTAAAAAAAAAGAGAGCCGAAGCCCTCATTGGATAAATTGGTATTTTTTTGAAAAACGGCCTTGCTGCCGTCCGTCTAGCCCCTCATAAGCTCGTTGGATGTCGTTGCAAAATTTAAAACTTATTGCTAATCATAAAAAAGACACCCAAAGGTGCCTTCCTCCGACTTGAACCGCTTTAATTTTAATAATATGTATTGGAATCCCATCAAAATAGTATTTTACTACGTTAATTAATATTGATCATTGAGAAAAAATAAAAGTACTCTTTCGAGTGCCTATTTTATTTAGATACAGTAGCTTTATCTTTACGGAAGATACCCATTAATCTTCCGATATCAGTAACAGTCATTATTAATGAAGTTTTATTAATGAATTTAACCAGCATTTTTATGTGAATCAGCACATGTGAGTGAATTTGATTTTGGAAAGAAGAAAGGGCCACTCTATATTCAGTTAGATATGGAAGAACTCATGAATCAATTGTCCCCTGTTCAAACAATGGAGATTTCAGAGGCACACATTGGACAGTATCAAAAATTACCAGCTCGTGTTATTATTCATCGATTAACAAAAGAACAAACAGAGAAAAGGTTGAAGGAACAAGCAAAAAAAGAAAAGAAGAAAGGTATTGCCTACAAAGAACGAAGTAAACGGTTGAGTGGGATCAACGTGTATATTACGAGTCTTTCTACAGAAAATGTTCCAACGGAACATATCCATGACTTGTATTCATTACGCTGGCAAATTGAAATTTTGTTCAAAATATGGAAATCTTTTTTAAAAATTGACAGGTGCAAAGAAATTAAGAAAGAACGCTTAGAATGCCATTTATATGGGCAACTCATTAGTATTTTACTCTGTTTATCGACGATGTTCAAAATGCGTCAGTTACTCTTGGATAAGAAAAAGAAAGAGTTAAGTGAATACAAATCCATCTATATGATAAAGAATTATTATCAATTGTTTTATGAGGGACTACAAAAGAGCATCCATGAATTATTAAAAGTTTTGCTGCGTTTGTTTTACCTTTTAGAGAAAAACGGGAGAAAATCTCATCGGTATGAAAAGAAAACCGTTTTTGATATTTTAGGTGTTGTGTATGATTATATGTTGTCAAAAAGTTTCAAGGTTGCATAATATTTTTTAAAATGCCCAGTTAATAGGTTTATTTGTTATGCCTATCTTTAGAACAGTCGTAGAAATTTAAAGGAATAATCCTCACATATAACCTCTTAGCGCCCTAAGGTTGATGGCGATGTGGCGGCATCCCATTGCTATCAACCTAACAGAACAGGTTGATAGCAAAAGTTTTTTATACAAAATAACATCAAAAAATACGTCTTGAACAAGTGTTAAAAAAGAAAGCTGAAGGGCAAGTATATCCTTTTGGAGTCTTTTTAAGAGAAAATGATACAATGAAGATAATATTAGGAAATTATGGGGATGATTACGTTGCTTACTTTGATAAAATTTGTAGTTAGTTATGCTGCAAGTCTATTTGCTTTTATTTTTGGATGGTTCTTAATTTCATATATTTTTAATCCTAGCTTTATTCACCCGGACGTTTTACAGGGATTCATAAAAACTATCGTCACTTATGGTAGTATACCAGCTCTTATAGCTTGTTTACTTGGGGAAGTCTTATATAGGAAAATTAAACGATGTAGAGAGTTTCAATTTGGAATTCCTTTATTTATAGGACTAGCATTGATCTATACACTTATACTATATCTTTTTCTTTTTACTTTTACTTTTTCACATTTCTTTGACTTCGTTGCACCTGTTATTATGGGTTCCTTAGCATTTTATTTAGTACGTAGAAAAATATAATTTTCGTTTTGATGCATTATAATAGCTATCTCTGAATCACCAGTTTCAAAAAGCCTTCATGCAATGATGATTGCATGAAGGCTTTTGATGTTTTCTTATTTTTTTGTATCGTTAACCCATGTAATAATGTCCTGGATGACGTATTCGGGAACGTTAGCAGGGATTTCGTATTCACTAGGAAGACTTAATTCTCCGTCACCCTCTGTGAAGAAATGATTCAATTTCGGATATTTTTTGAACTGAACATTCCCGCGGTTTGAAAGTCCTTTCTGCCATTTTGTATATTCATCTTTTACTGTTACTTGATAATCACGTGCTCCTTGCAGAATGAGTAAAGGCTCTTTTCTTGATTTTGCCTCTTCAACTGGACGCCACCTAGAAACATCATACATAAAATGAGGTGACCCAAAATTGTAGCCAGCTGGAGGATGATCAGGATTGAAAGTAGGATCCTGAATAAAAGCAGCCTGTCTTTTTAGTTCATCGATTTCTTCCTTTGACGCCCCAAGGTATTGAGAATGATCAATAGCAATTTCAGTCAAAGGGCGTGCTGGTGGTGCGAGTAAGATGCTTCCTCGGACAAGTGAGGAAGGTGCTTTGCTTAGTATACGTGGCATTGTGCCAGCTCCTAGGCTATGTCCAAGAATGAAAATATTATTTGGATCAATGCCTTCCTGCTGCACTGCTGATTTTGCTGCATATATGGCATCATCTGTAGTATCACGGTCTAACGTAACAGGTTCTGCACTCATCTTTAATGCATGTTCTAAGGTGCGTTTTTCATAGCGCAACACTGCAATTCCGTTGGATGAAAGGCCCACCGCAAGGTCTCGTAAGATTTTTGTTCCCATATATGTGCTATCGCGATCATGGATGCCAGCACCATGAACAAGAACAACTACGGGCAGCTTTTCACCACGCTTATGTTTCGGAACTGTTAATGTGGCTGGTAACGGATAGGTAGAATTTCCAATGACGATTTCACGTTCTTGATAGGAATCATGTTGATCATAGCTAGGATGGGGGATGGTAAAATATTCCTCGGGTGACCTTTCTCCAACTTCATCTACTTTCCCGCCAGGTGTGAATTTAAGGAGTAGCGGTATGGTAGTTCCTTCGGTAGCTGCTGGAATTTCTACCGTCTGATGGACCAAGTTTCGTTCTTTTATCACGGGGGTTCCCATGCTTTTTATCCTGCTCCAGCCACTTTGTGTCCACCAGTTTTGTAATGTGGTTGCTGTAAACTTGGATTGAAAAGCAGCAGACGTCAACTGTATTGCCTCTGCATACTTACCTTGCTGGAGATATTCAAAAAATAATGATGTACGCTCCGTTAAAGAGACTAGTTTCTTTTCAGCAGATTGTTCCTCATGTGTATCTGCGTGAATAGTTGTTGTAAGCGGGAAAGATGAAACGCCTAAAGAAAAGAGTAGGGTAAAGGTAAGGACTGATTTTTGTATTTTCTTTTTTTTATTCATGTTTCAACCTCCAATATGTGATGGTACAAAACAGGTATGGTAATTAGAATTCTGGTGCGAAAACTTCAAAATATTTGCAAGCAATCTCCAAAACTTGGACATACTAATATTATTATTCTAAAAAAATGTAAATTTCTTCTCTTGTTACATGCATATTAATCCCAGAAATAATCTTTCTTCCTTCACTTTATATTTTGATTATACGAAGCAAAGCTCTCGTTTTTCTTACTTGATACTTACAAATTCCTTAAGTAGAGGATATTTTAAAATTTTGGCTGTATGAATATGTAGCGGTACTCCTATGTTAAGAGATAGCTTAAGGACCGAGGATTATATTGTTTTTATAAAGAGTTGATGTTATGTTTGTTTTGTAACATATGGTGTTTTATGCATGTAGGAGGATTTATTGAAGAAATTATTAATATTGTTTTTATTAGCTACATTTTGTCTACAGATTACAGGATGTTCTAATAATATGGGTACACTAAGGGAGAAGTCTAAAACTTTAACAACTGTGAAGTCTAAACGCATCAATAAAGGGTGGTACAAACATATGTAATAGTTTGTATCACCCTTTGTTGATGTTAGAAGTCATAAGGAAAAGGTTGATAGTTAGATATTTTTCATAAAGAAAAGACACCCATATAAGAGTGTCCTTTCTAATAGTTTTTTAGCAGAAGCAACTGCATCCGATAATGATTAATAGTATAAAGAGTACAACAAGCAAAGCAAATCCTCCAGCAAAACCACAGCCTTCTCCGCAACTACCACCATAGCCCATAATAGTTCCTCCTTTAGGTAAGAGGATTAAAACTAAGGTTCATTCATGTATTTTAACGGGTTCACTTTACTTTATGTTTTTAAGAATGAATGGAGCAGGTCCTTTTAAAAATAAAGAAAAGACCCCCCTAAAGTGCCTTCCTTCAACTTGAACCATCTTAATTTTAATAATATATTGGACTCCTATCCGAATACTATTTTACTATGCTAATTTTTTTGTTCATTGAGGGGTAGCACCACATCGCTATCAAGTTAAGTCCATACAACGTTAATTATAGTAGAGGTTGTTTCTTTTTTTTAAAGCTATGTGTAGGGAATTTAAAGATTTGCATACGAAATAAACCCTAATGGGTTTCAATTTTTTGATTTAAGCCCCTTGATTATCAAACATGGTACAATTGTAAATGACACCTAATATATCAAAGATTGTTTTCTTCTCATATCGATGAGATTTCCTCCCGTTTTGCTGTAGGAGGTTGAACGGGCGAAGTAATACCTTTGATAGCTCTTGGGTGTCTTTTTGTATCGATTGGAAAAGAAGAAAAAAGTAATCTTTAATCATATATATGGCCTTATATTCACTCAGTTCTCGTTTCTTTTTCATAAGAAGTAATTGACGCATTTGAAACATAGTAGACGAACAGAGTAGAATGGCGATCAGTTGCCCATACAAATGGCATTCTAATCTTTCACGTTTTATCTTTTTACAATGGTGAATATGAAAGAATGACTTCCATGTTTTAAATAAAATCTCGATTTGCCAACGTAAAGAATACCGATCATGTACTTGTCCCATCGGGACAATATTTGTAGAGGCGTTTGTCATATATACATTGATACCACTAAGTCGTTTGCTACGAGGAGAATACTTCATTCCTTTCTTTTTTTCTCGTATAGCTTGATCACGTAATCGTTTTTGTTGTTGTTCATCTGTAAGTCGATGAACAATCACACGAGCTGGCACTTTATCAGTCATTCCCACATAAGCGTCGGATATTTCATATGTTTGTCCTGGCTGAAGAGAGTTCATTAAAACCTCCATATCTATTTGGATATACTCTGTACCCTTCTTAATTCTGCCATCTTGAAAATAATCAGGGTTTAGATTTTTTTGATAAATACGTGTATTTGATTTGATACGTGAGATATAATAAGCCTTTTTATCTTGTATATGTTGAAGATCTTTCAAATGAAAATAACCTAAGTCTCGGATACATAAATCATTCGCTGTTACAGTTGGGGCACACAGGGAACCGTAGGTTCGATCATGTTGTTTACCTGGACCTGTATGAATATGAAGGAATTGTCCACTTAATAAACCATACTCAAGCTGTATCTTTACTCCCGCTGTATGGCTGCATCCTCCCGCACCAGGATAAATTGATGAAAATATATCCGGAAGTTGAAATGCAGTTGAATCTAAAATACGAATACGCTTGAAAACAGAAGTATATGGATAAGAAATTGGCATAGATGAGGTCAGTTTTTGGTTTAGTAGTTCAGCTAATATGTGTTGTAAAAATTGAACAGCCGCTTTATTAAATCGTTGATTCAAGCCCTCAGGGCTGATGAGTACTTCTGTTGATGCTTCTAAACAGCTAGATAACTGAGTTAAAGAAGTCATAGCTACATTTTGGCTCACCCATACACATAAAGCGACTAAATCTTTTGCTTGGTACTTACTGGTTCGTTGTACAAAGCCAACATCTCTAGCAAGATTTCGTAAGGCATTTGGAGATAGGGCACTTTGAATCTCTTGAGCAAATAGTTGTAATTCGTTAGACACAGAAACAGACATAAAAAACGCCATCCTTTCCTATGATTCTACAGAAAGAATAGCGTATTTTTTCGTTATTTTATAGTAAAATAGGTCTCATGGTATGAATGTACAATTTAGATATTTGCCCAATGAACCATATGCTTTTAGAACTGAGAAAGACCTTGAAACAAATAAGTTATATATTTTAATGCAGTAATATTACAAGCAGTATAGATGGGAACATCAAGAACTTAAATGATTTAAGATTCACACTATATAAAAGTTGAAGTATACGACTAAGGAAAGAGTGCTTTGCAGTGTGCTGCATATTCAAGAATTAATCTTACGTAGGGAGTGCTTATATGAAAAGCATGAAAAATGTAATATTGCTAGTAGTATGTTTCATATTTTTAAGTGGTTGTAATCAAGTTAATGAAGATGAGGTACAAAAATATATAAAAGAAAAACACGGAATCGATGTTGTTGTAACACATATGAGCCCTTTAAATGAAAA
This sequence comes from Bacillus sp. JKS001846, assembly GCF_900176455.1. Classification (NCBI taxonomy): domain Bacteria; kingdom Bacillati; phylum Bacillota; class Bacilli; order Caryophanales; family Bacillaceae; genus Bacillus; species Bacillus sp. JKS001846. Next base: position 4,716,122 of record NZ_FWYG01000001.1, on the reverse strand, counting down.
TAATATGGGACATGCATACCATACTGTGCAAGCAAAGAATAATAAAAATATTCAATTTCGAGTAGAGGTAGATGGTCTCTTCTATTCATCCATAAAAAGTGATGAATACAAATATGGAAAAAAAACATTTGAGGCATATCAGAAATTCCAACCAACTCTAGAAGAAATAAAAAAATTAGGGTACGTGGAAACTAAAACTGATAACACTCTTCAATATTTGTCAGAGGATAGAAGATCAGATGAAGGAAAACCAACTAATGAATTATTATTAACTTTGCAAATGAGTAACGAGATTGACTTTAGCCAATTTGAATCAGTAGAATTAGATCGTTTATATACTCTATTTCAACTCATCCAGAAAAATAATAAAAAGATAACAGAACTTGAAATTAAGGATTATAATGGCAAATCTTTAGGTGGACCTTTTAAAAATGTGCAAAAAATGATAACAAAAGAAGAGCTGTTACTAACAATGAAAAAAACGATGGGCAATGCCATAGACATTTATTTGGAAAATTGGATTAAAAATCATACAAAAATAGAAGAGAGATTAATTGCAATTCAAAACAATCATTTTGAATTGGAAGGTATTACTTATTCAAATTTGAAAGATGGGGATGTTCGAGGATATAAGGTGTATTTAGTTATTAATACCAGTAGTAATGAATTTGAAAATAATCCCCTTGTAATTAAAGATTTAATCAAGGTAACCACAATCCTTAAAGAAGAACTATATAATAAAAAATTTAAGATATATTTAGACAATAAGAATGGAACAAGATATACACCTTGGTTATCATCAGAAGAAATTAAAAAAGCTATTAACATCGAAGAACTTGTAAAAGAGCGATATCCTAAGAATTAAATTTAAAGTACTGTTGCTGTTTGTTATTTGATGGGAAAGCATGATATTTCGATTTGTTCCGCCAGCTTGCAAATTAGGGGTCTGTTGTAAAGTTTATTAACAGGTAGAAAGTTAGAATAAGTATAGCCGAATCTGATTGAAGAGGAAGTACGACATCATCTTAAATTAGGGGTACAGACACATGCCCATCAACCTAAAGTTTTATTACACCCCCAGAACGAAATTTTTAGGATTTCTTGTAACGAAAAAGCTTATTTATCGTTTTGGGGGTGAACTGTTTTCTTAGGTTGGTAGCGATGTGGCGAGACCCCTACCAATAAATAGATAGCTAATCAGTAATGTGGAAACTGAATAAGCAAAAACTCTCATACATGTTGCAACTCCAATTAAAATAAGACAAGCTAGAATTGCCTTTTTTGCTCCATACTTCTTATTCACCTTAACTGTAAATAATGCAAACACGCCCATACATAATACGGGAATAGATGTTTGGTGGTGTAATTATTTATTTAATCGTTTCAGTAATAACTCTCGTAAGCTGTCCGATAGTGCATCCACCTCAATTATCTGTTCTATTGCTTCTATATTGTATTTGTCGTGGAACTTAACATGATTGACTTGTGAAATTGATACTTTTTTAGGATGCGATGCAACGAGTTGTAAAAAAAAACGACCTTTAATCAATCCTTTTTTTTACATTTCCTTTTTCTAAAACCACAGAAAAGATAAGTACTATAGTTAACACCATAATAAACCTTACTTCACTTCCATCACTTAGAAAAAATGAATACAAAGTATAAATTAAAATTAATATTCCATAAATAATTTTGTACAATGAACTTCCACCTTCTCCTATATATATTTTAGTATAAAAGTTTAATTCAAGTCCTAGATCAAAATAAAAATAAAAAGGACCTGTGATGTACACAAAGTGCTTTTCTCTTGTCAATTTATCTATTTTCACTATACTTATCTATTTTCTTTTTATAACTCAAACTTCTTAGAACCGTACTTTTAGCTTTTTGCAATTCATTTTATTTATATGGAATATGTTTTTATCTGTCTGTACATCTTCAACATTTTCTCCATCTACTAATGGCGTGCCCTGTTAATACTGTTGTAACCCCCTCCTTTTGTTTGATTACTTGTATCATAAAACAAGTATCTGAAGTTTATATGTAGTCTATCTAGAATCTATGTAAATTAAAAAAATTTCTAACAAACTGTTTGTATTGTAACGTTACCACCAAAACTATTGCTCTAAACACCATAATTTGAAGAAACAGTACCCCATGTTCTAACCCTCAATTCCTCCTACACCTCTATGTTGAGTAAAACTAGTTAATCTCTATAATATAAAAAGAGCACCCCTTTTGGGATGCTCTTCGTTATAACTATATATTATTTAATTTTCTTCATTTGTTGGTACCATTTTTCCTTGTTGAGAATCCGTACCTGTACCTTCTGATTTTTCAACAGTTTTTGCATGTTTTCCAGGTTGTGATTCTGTACCTCCATTTGTTTCTACCATTTTTCCTTGTTGAGAATCTGTACCTGTACCTTCTGTTCTTTCAACAGTTTTTGCATGTTTTCCAGGTTGTGATTCTGTACCTTCTTTTGTTTCTACCATTTTTCCTTGTTGAGAATCTGTACCTGTACCTTCTGATTTTTCAACAGTTTTTACATCTCCTTTAGATGCTGGCACTGCATCTTTAGGTAAATCAAAGTTTTGTGAGGAAGACGTTGTTCCATCTGCACTCTGTGTAATTACTTGATTTGAATTTTCATTTGACTTTAAATTGTCCGTTTTCGCATCATCTGCACCAATTGCACCACCCGCTAATAATCCTGTACTTAAAAATGCTCCTGCTAATAATGTTTTAATCATTTTTCATTACCTCCTGTTTATTTGTAATATTCATCAAAAAAGTATCTAGAGTTAATGTTTTAGTCATTATCTTTATCTACTTGCTTTTTGATTACATTTAGCATAAGGCAAGAATCTATAGTTGATATGGACTGTATCTGGAGATTATGTAAAGAAAAATAGATGATCAATTGTATATCCTAATGAATGCTTAGACAAGATTAACATTTTATATGAGTTTGATAGTTGAATTATCCTTTGTTTTTGATTGTAAGGTTTATGGCTGGGGTAAAGCAAATTAAGGACCTAATCTTTTCTAATTTGGAAGTAAACTTTTGGCTAAAAGTTTACTTTGGAGATGCCTTGTTATTATGATTAGAATTTTACATCTGGAATGAATTTCCGAATACAAAAGTGAAAAATATGGAATAATAATTTCCTAAATTCGGAATAAATATTATATTCTAAATATAAGGGGTACGGCAACCATTCCTCCTTTTTGGATCCACTGACAAATGATTAAGTCAACAGTGGCAAGAGAATTTGGAACAAACACAGATTAGTCTTGGTATATTTTTCAACATACTGAAGGTGCAGACTCAATCATATTTAGTGACTGAGTCTGCACCTTCAATTTTTAGATTATCTTTTTTATAAATATATTTTTGTACATATGCGTTTTATATAGTGACTTCTAATAATAAGGAAGTAAATAATTTGCATACAAGTAAAGCTTACTAATACAACAATTGAACTTTGAATAACGGACATTTCCTTACTTACTCTTTGTCCTAATTGGTGAAAAGTTAGAAATGCAAAACTGCTGTGAACCATAGCCACTACAATCGGTAAGAAAAATAGTATCATCATTTGTCTTGTCACAATTTGCTTTAACTCTTTTTGGTTTAAACCTAATTTTGAAATCATTTGATATTGCTCTTTATCACGTTCTAAATCAGTAAATAGACGGAAATATAAAAAACTTAGCGTAAATACGAAAAATAAAATTCCCACCAATACACTTGTAATAGAAAGTAATCCGTTTTGTTGTTTCAGTTCAAGCCATTTTAAATTTAAAGATGAAAAGGCATAATAATCATCTTGACTCGTACCAATGAACTTCATAAGTTTTGTAGAAACTTCAGTTGTTTCAGGCCAATTTTTTATGATAAAACCGTATATAGTGTAATCTCGGAGTATACTTTCTTGTTGAATATTTAGGACTTTACTGTAAATAGCATCAGAGACAATAACAGGTGTATAAAACGTGGAGAATTCTGGGATATAAACTGTTTTTTGAACAGAAAGTGGTACTTCTAGTTCACCATGTTTTAATTCAAATGTTTTTTGATCCTCTGCACTTTTGTGGTTTTTCTTTGGTAGTATAGCGATACTTTCATTTTCATTTGTTAATTTCTCTATTTCATACCCTAATTTTTTAGCGTATTCATTATACGTAGAAAGATTAATTAATACCAATCCGTTTTGTGTCACTTTAAATTTTGTTGCTACAAGTTTATAAGAAAATCCAGATTCTTTTAATTGCTTTTTTATCTCTTCAATATGGGATTTTTCTAGTGTATTCCCCTTATCCGATTGATAGGTAAATGCATATGGGGTCTCATGTTTTGCCAATTCAGGATTTGCGATAGCCGTACAAACTCCAATTGCTGTAAATGATACTGCGGATATAATTGTAACTATAAAGAACGTTCTCGCATTATCTTTCATTCGATACATTAATTCTGAGATAACAAGAAGATTGGTTCTTTTAAAGAATGTAGTTTCTCTATTTTTTAAAGTGTATATCACATATACACACAATTGATTGAAGAAAAAATAGGTTCCAAATACGATACATATGACACCTACTCCTACGAGTAGTAATAATTGTTTCAAACTCATGTAATCCACTGCGACGATACTGTGGTGAACGGAGGAGTAACCTACTCCAATTAAAATAATTGCCAACAACGATATCCAAACAGATACTTTAGGCTCAGGTTTTGGTTTCTCCTCTGATTTTATGAGTTCTACAAGCTCATTCATTTTCACCATTTTTGATGTAAACAATGAAATGAGTAGAAATAAAACAAAAAAGGAAATACATGTTACTCCCATAGACTTTAATGGAAAATAAAATGCTAACGCATGCTCTATTGCCAATAAAGACCCACTAATTAGTAAAACTAATTTAGAAAAAACCATCCCAAGCGCAATGCCTGCTAGTATAGAAGGGATTCCAATCAACATGTTTTCGAAAAAAATTAATCGATGAAGCTGTTGATGAGACATTCCATGTAACATTAATAATCCAAACTCTTTTGTTCTATTTTTTAAAAGTGCGCTAACAGAATAGAAAATAAATAAGAAAGAGAAAACAAAAATTAAGTAATACGATAGTTGAAATCCTATTTTCCCAAATGTGCTCATTATAGTACTTACATGAGTCAGTTCGCCTTGTAGGTTCGGATGAAAGACAAGTAGCCCATAAGTAAAAAAAATCATTACCGCAAATGTGCTACTAAAAAAATGGCCAAGATATATTCGTTTATTCCGTGTAACATTATTAAATGCGAGTTGTCGAAAAGTCATTTTTATTCTCTCCTAGCATAGAAAGACTGTCCATAATATTTTGATAAAATAATGGACGATTGTCATTGTAGCAAATTTCATGATATAACTGTCCATCTTTAATAAAAATAACGCGGTCACAGTAACTTGCAGCAACTGGATCGTACGTTACTAACATCATTGCTGTCTTTTCTTCTTTATTTAATTGTATTAATATCTCCATTACATCTTGAGAAGCTTTAGAATCTAAGTTTCCTGTTGGTTCATCAGCAAGAACCAGTTTAGGAGAATGAATGAGTGCATGGGCAATCCCTGTTCACTGTGCTTGTCCTCCTGATATTTCATATGTTCGTTTATTCAAAATTTTACTGATTCCTAATTTCTTCGAAATAGATTCTACTCGTTTATTTATTCTTTTCACATTTATGCCATCTAATACGAGCGGAAGAACCATATTCTCTTTTGCTGTTAATGTATGCAACAAGTTAAAGGATTGAAAGACGAATCCTAATTCCTGTCTGCGAAATAAGGCTAAATCATTGGGTAAAAGTTGATACGGATTTTTACTATTAATGAATACACTACCTGATATTGGTGAGTCAATAGTAGAAATCATATTCAATAACGTTGTTTTACCACTACCCGAAAGACCCATAATTCCAATAAATTCTCCTTCTGTAATTGTTAAATTTTATATTTGAAAGTGCTGTATGTGAAACCTTTCTTGTGTATTCTTTACTAAGATCTTTTACTATTTTCATATGAGAAATCCCCTCCAAATTTATACAATAAGAATGAGAGTTAATTGATGATGGCCCTTATCCCCTGAATCGTTTCCGTACCCTTGCATGCACTATACAAACAAAGGCGAAGTCTTCAAACGGACTCCGCCTTTTCGATGTATCATGAATTACAGCCAGTACTAGTAGCCTCCTCATAATATTTCCTCATACATTCATATCTCTGTTTATTTCTTAAAAAACTTTGCAACAGAACCAAATTTACGTTATTTCTTTGCGGAAATAGGTTGAGACCAAATATTTTTATCATTTAATTGTACTTCAAAAACATATATAGGCTGAGAGAAACCTTTTGTATCAGTATAGTAATCTATATTATATTTTGTAATGAATAATGTATCACCTGCTTTGAAAGATCCTATAGGATCGAAGTCTCCTTGTTTCAGTTTTTGAAATGCTTCCTTCGGAGAAAGAATTTCAACATCTCGAACATGTGATTTTTTTGTAACGAAATCTTTGTAAACAGGCATTTTTTTCCCTTCGTCTTTTAACTCTATTGATGTTTTTATAGTAACATGAGACATATCAGTTTTTGTAATGGGATCAATAGGCATATTCCCAAATTCTTTCATTTGATACGAAATCATTATTCCGAGTGCAACGAAATTTACTGTAATGGGAAGGTATAAATATTTGATTATTTTTGTATCTGTTTCTTTTTTTTCAAAAATATAAGAACTATGTTTAACACAGAATACCCTAGCATCATGCCTAAAGTATTATGAAGTAAATCGGCTAGTTCCATACTTCCGCGTTGCAGTATAAATTCAAGAATTTCAATCAATAAACTTGCTATAATTGAGATGATTAACATCCATTTTGTTTTTTGAAAAACCTTACTAAATAGAGGGAATAAAATTCCTAACGGAAAAAGCATAACTATATTTAAAATAATATGGAAAAAAGAAGAAAATGAAAAGGTATTCCATGCTTTTTTATAAACACTAAGTACATCGAAGTCAATTGTTCTTGCAAAAACCATATCATCTGAACGACCAAATGAAGTAGCTGATAATGCAAAGGAATAGTATCCTATTATTAATATAAACAATATAATTTGTTGTACAGTAAGTTTTTTTTCTCCTTTATATATCTTTTTGTATACTACAAAATAGCTAAAAACAAATATAAGTAGTAACAAGAATGCGAGTAGTATCGTAGGAATCGCATAACTAGCAATTAGATTGAAAATAAAGTTCATTTTACACCTCTGTTTTTATGAATTAAATATTTAATAGTTTTTATATACTATTCTAGATAGATTGCTACTCCTAATAATAATTAACATAGGATTATATACTGGTATCCATGTTCTATTGACTGCGTATGCACTTTTCTGTTTAGAGTTATCTTTTTTATGAATTTAATTTTGTACATATGCGTTTTATATAGTGATTTCTAATAATAAGGAAGTAAATAATTTGCATGTAAATATAGCTTACTAATACAACAATTGAGCTTTGAATAACGGACATTTCCCTATTTGCTCTTTGTCCTAATTGGTGCAAAGTTAGAAATGCAAAACTGCTGTGAATCATAGCCACTACAATCGGTAAAAAAATAGGATCCTCATTTGTCTTGTCACAATTGATGGTCTAGTTTCGTATTTCCTTATTTAAACTGTAATACTTGGTCGAATGTTTTAAGCACTAAAATAACTTGATATCGCACCACAGATTTTTCATGAATGTATCTGTTATTCATTGTAGTAGTGAGATTATTTTTCTCATATTGAATTGCCTTACATTTTGCTTACATACTTGTAATGTTTCTGAAAATACAGTTTATAAGTCTCTCAGCAATAATTTTTTTGGGGGATATAGCAAAGAGGGATTTTTTATATGCACATTACTATACCGAACTAGATTTTGGTATAGTATTTTTTTGCAACTGATTGTGTTTTTTTACCAAACACGTATAAAAATCAATAGTATGAAAGTAAACTACTGGATAAAAGTTTACATTGGAGTTTTGAATCATTTATAGTTAATTTTGTAATAAATTTCTCAATATTGATATACTTGTTAATTATGGTTTTAATATTCAAAATTAATAAAAAGTATTGTAGTTCTTGTGCGAAAAGATTCAGTTCATTTGAGATGATTGGGTTCATCAAAAACGCCATCCTTTCTGTATATTTCTACAAAAAGAATAGCGCTTTTTTGTTTTATGGATACAGATTTATCTTAGCTTAATAGCAATTAGTGTAACATCCATGTGTATACATGGTCTTTTTCATACTGTCTACCTAAAGGGGATAATATCAATCAAAAGCGGGCTTTTGATATTCTGGTTTAGGTTAACTGCACCACTTTAAAACGAATAGGACTCCCCATCAGATGGCACTAAAATAGTGTTAGATAATCCTTTCTTATCAATAAAGTCATTCAATTCCTTTCTGGTTAATAGGCAATGGTTAAGTGATTCCATATGAGAAACGATAATTTTGGCCTGTGGTGCTGCCTGTTTTGTGTCATAAATATCCTCTTTTGTCATTGTAATAGGGCCACCTTCTAGAAACTGAGCAGCACCTCCATTGATCACAATAACTTCAGGGTCGTGCGTGTCAATTGCTTGTTGAACATCGTTACACCATATTGTATCACCTGCCACATACAATCTCGGCTCGTCTGGATGATTAAATACGATACCTGATACTTCACCGGTAAACTTTGTGATTTCGCCAGTTCCATGTTGTCCATTTGTTTTAAATAGCTTAATTTCTTCTATGTTGGTAACATGCTGTAAAGATTCTATATTGTGAAAGCCTTCTTTATTAATAGCCTCAATATCATGTTCATTTTGTGCATAGATTTTTATATCCTTAGGTAAAACTTTTTTAGCAACTTCGTCAAAGTGATCAGGATGTAAATGCGTGATGATAACCGCATCAACCTGAATAATTTCTTCTATAGAAATTGGTAAACTAACTAACGGATTTCTCATATCTTGATTTGGTGTATTTGGAAACGGTGGAATGGATCCTTTGTCAGCTAAAAAAGGATCGATCAAAAACTTCTTGTCTGCATAATGTACAACAAGTGTTGCATTACGTATAAGTCTAATATCCATGCGGTATTCCTCCCTTTTATATGATTCAACAATAGTATAAAATATGAGAGAAATCATGTTACATAGATAAAATCAAAAATTTATAAGGTTTGACTTGAAATGTGAAAGGATGTGTCACGGTGTTAGATGATACAGATAAAAAAATACTAGAAGCGTTATTGAAAAATGGCCGTACGTCAATGAAGGAATTAGGAGAAAAAGTCCATCTGACAGGGCAAGCAACCTCATCTAGAGTAATAAGGCTGGAAGAGAAAGGCATCATAGAAGGTTATACGATTAAACTGAATGAAAGAAAACTAGGTTACTATGTTCACGCATTTATAAATATTTATACAAGGAGCATTCAACACAGTTCCTATTTATCATTTGTAAAAACACAACACGAATATATCATAAAGAACTTCAAAATTAGCGGTGAAGGTTGTTATCTTCTAGAGTGTAAGTTTCCATCTAATGAAGCCCTTGATCAATTCTTAACTCAACTAAACGAACATGCTAATTACAAATTATCTATCGTAATTAAATAGAAGAACCATCGATATAAAAAAACGCTATTCTTGCTGGAGAAATATATATAAAGAATAGCATTTTTTTCATTTTAGGGAAATGTTGTTTTATAATATCCCAAAACAAGATTTTATGCTAATTTGTAATAAAAAAGCTCATTTTTTCGTTTTGGGGCTGGTTTGTATTCTTAAGTTGATGGGCATGGGGTACCGTCTGCATTTTGGAAAAACCCCATGCTAAGCAAAAAATACGATGAGCCGTCCATACGGACGGCTCATTTACATAATTTTCGTTAGCGGAAGTTATTTTAAAAGTTCTATTAAACAACAAAAACAGTCTTGATTAATCAAGACTGTTTTTGTTTGTGAAAAATTTATCTATCAGTTTAGAATCTTTGTTGTTTAGTAAAATACCTTGTGTATGTTTTTTGTCTGTATCTTTAGCAATTGTAATTTCGTTTTTATCATTGATCAAAACGAAATATTGTTCTTTGGAATCATCTTTTAATGTAACTGTCATGTTAGTGTGGATTGAATCTTTTGTTTGTTTATCTAGTGAGATTTCTTTAGGTGTTCCTGTTTCGATAGCTGTTTTGATAGCTTTTGTTATTTCTTCATTGTCTGTTGTTGATTTAGAGTGGCTATCTTTTCCAGCGGAATCTAATCTGATTTCCTGTATATCTTTCTCTTTTAATTGGATAGTTGCACTTTCTTTTGTATCAGTAGGTTTTGATGAAGAAAGATTAGAACATCCCATAGGAATTAAGAATAATATGCTAAGAGAACATAACTGTAGAATCTTTTTCGTTTTTTTTCATTGTTTTCACCCCTTCCTTTTAATTGTAATAATATTCTGATAAATTCGATAGACTTTTTATTTGAATACCTTTATGTATGATTAAAAATTGGATGTATACCATATGCATATGAAGTTAACATAACGTCTCATTATCAGTAGCAAAGAGAAAGACGTCCCCTTACTCTCACAAGGGATTTTTCTTTTTCTATGACTCTATGCATCTTTATATACATTCTTATTCTGGGGCGCCTTTTGGCTTCCTTATAGTTCCCGATGTCTCCCTATTTTTTGCATAAGTTCTTGCATACTCTTAGCGTGTTTTTTTTCCGAAATGCTGGCAGGACACCTAATAACAACACTATAAAAAGACTTAAATTCCTCATAAGGATTAAGTCTTTTTTCATCTCACCTTTATATAAATATAAAACAAAATATAAAAACACTTAGCTTATTTTTTGTTTTTGGAATACCTAATTTCTTAAGTTGATGGATGTGGTGCTACCTCTCATATATCATTACCCAATATTTTTCTTCTAGCTCACCTTCTTCAATAACTTTTTTCCAGCCCATATTCTCATAAAACTTTAATGCTTTTTGATTTTTAGAAACACACTTTAATCTTAATGGTATATTCATCTTTTCTATGGAAGCATGAAGTAACTGTCTTCCAACCCCCTTACCAAAGAACTCAGGATGTACAAATAAATTGTGTATAAAGTTTTCAGGTAAATATAAAGAAGCAAATCCGAGGATATGATTATCTTCCTCTGCTAGTAGTATATGTTCTCCTTCAGTATGTTTATCAAAATCTTCTACAGTCATTTCATTTCTATCTAGCCAATGAAAACTTTCACGCCGTGATTCTAAATATATCCTTCTTAAATTAGGGTAGTCTAATGCAGTTGCTACTCTAATATTCATTTTCTCACTCTCTCTTCCTTTTTTTAATTAAATAAATCTAACCGTTTCTAGAGTAAACGGTTAAATTTACGAGAGAAATTTATTCACTCGTATCTCTTTAAAACAATGGCTGCATTATGACCTCCGAAACCAAATGAGTTAGATAGACCTATATTTATTTTCACTTGGCGAGCAACAGATGGTACATAATCCAGATCACATAATGGATCAAGATTTTCTAAGTTAATTGTTGGAGGAACTGTCCCTTCCTTTAAGCTCATTGCTAGAGCAATTGCTTCAACTCCACCAGCTGCCCCTAACATATGACCAAGCATAGATTTATTAGCTGTTACCGGAATCTGATAAGCTTGTTTTCCAAACAGTTGCTTAATAGCCATCGTTTCAGAGATGTCCCCCACTTTTGTACTTGTTGCATGGGCACTAATAACATCAACTTCTTCAGGCGATATATTGGCATTTTTTAAAGCTGATCTCATTGCAAGATAAGCACCTTTACCTTCCGGATGTGTAGCTACGATATGGTATGCGTCTGAACTTGCACCATATCCAACGACTTCTGCATAAATTTTTGCCTCTCTATGTAAAGCATGAGATAAAGATTCTAAGATTAGAATTCCAGCTCCTTCTGACATGACAAATCCATCTCGATTTTCATCAAATGGACGACTAGCTTTAGTGGGATTATCGTTTCTTGTTGATAATGCTGTAGCGTTACCAAAACTGGCTATTGATAAGTCTGTTATAGCTGACTCTGTTCCACCCGCAAATATAACGTCAGCTTCCCCAGAACGAATTAGTCTAAAGGCTTCCCCGATAGATGTATTTCCAATTGCACAGGCAGAAACAGGTGACATAGAAGGTCCCATCGCATTCCACTTGATACTAATTTGTGCTGCAGCAGCATTAGACATTATGGCAGGTACTAGAGTTGGGCTGACTCTTCTTGGTCCCTTCTGCCTAAGTGCATCAACATTTTCAATCAAGGTTTCAATCCCTCCAATACCTGAACCCACGTATACGCCTAACCTTTCTACATCTATACGATCGAGGTCTAACTTAGAATCTGACCAAGCTTGTTCAGCTGCAGCCAAAGCAAATTGAGAAAAACGATCTAAACGTCTTGCTTCTTTCTTTCCTAAAACTTCATCTGCATCAAAATCTTGGACGATACCCGCAATTTTTGTTTTATGATTGGTAACATCGAAAGTATCGATATTGACTATACCAGATTCCCCTTTAATTAGATTGTTCCAAAATGTTTTGATGTCGTTTCCTATAGGAGAAACTACGCCCATACCAGTAATCACAACTCTTTCCACTTTGCATTCCCTCCAATCAATAATATACTTGTATTTTACAGTCAATTTATCCTATTACAAGGGGGGATTTATCCTAGTATAACTACTACTAGGATAAATTGATAAGATAAGGAGTTTTAAAAATGAATAATAAAATAAGGCTTAAAGCTCTGTCGGCATTCTTAAAAGCTAAGCGTGCCCAAATTAGTCCAGAGTCTATTGGTTTGTCTGCCGGAAACCGGAGAAGAACACCAGGGTTACGAAGAGAAGAGGTTGCGCAGTTAGCAGGTGTAAGCACCACTTGGTATACATGGCTAGAGCAAGGAAGAGATATAAAGGTTTCTACAATCGTACTTGATTGTATTTCTAAAGCTTTGCAATTAAATAATGATGAAACAGACTACTTATATGACCTGGCATTTGAAACAAATTCAGAAAGTACAAGTCCAAAAAAGGATCAATCAAAGCTTAGCCCTTCTTTAATACGAATACTAGATGAATTAACATATTGTCCAACTATCATTACGGATCGACATTGCCATATTATGGGCTGGAATCCTGCAGCTGCTCATGTTTTTTTAGATTTTGAACAAATACCAAATAATCAAAGAAATTTGATTCGTTTAGTATTCACTAGAAAAGAGTTAAAAGCATTGGCCGTCAATTGGGAACATTTCGTGAAAGGTTTTCTTGCTATTTTCCGTACCTATTATGGACGCTATTTAGACGATGAATGGTACAGCCAGTTTATTGAAGAAATGAGTCGTTCCCATCCAGAATTCCAGAATTTATGGCAAGAAAGTCAAGTGAGTAAGGCTCCAGACATGATAATTGAATTCAGACATGCTAAAGCAGGCAAAATGTTGTTTAATTTAACTTCTTTTCAAGTTCAAGGTGATATGGATTTACGGTGTAGTATCTATACGCCAGTAGGGGAAACGGATACAGAAAATAAATTAAAGCGATTAATGAAGAGGGTATCCGTTGAAAATTAATAAAGTAAGTTCATTACATTAGCAAAATGATAATGATTACTGAACAAAGTCATTATTCCTTATGGGAAAAAGAGTTAACTTTACTTTTTCCTTTTTGTTCAATGGGTGGATGGCGTTAGTTGAAGGATCATAGAAATGAACAGACTTTTTTATAAAAGAATGAATCAATTAAATAAAGTAAGAGCGTGTTTCGAACAATTTCAGAACACATAGGTCATTTATCTCTTTGTTCTGTACCCATTAAAGATTTCCACAGTACTAGGTCAATCTATCTTGTTTCTCGTACAGAAAAGATAGGACGAGCTCTTTTTTAAACATTTATGACTTAGCCCCCATATCTATCACCCTAACAAAAAAGGTTACCCAAAAACTATAAAAATGAACTTCGGTGCTGTAAAAAACACAAAATTATCGTTTAGGGGCTTCTTTAAAGTCTTAGCTTGATAGCGATGGTGTACCGCCACATTGCTATCAAGCTAAGGCTAAGAAAGGGCAGTTTCAGAAGGGATTTTTTCTTATTCTAAAAACCAGTGCAAATCATTGGGGATTCTGCATATCAAATAAATCCTAACGGGTTTCATTTTTAAAATTAAGCGGCTTAATTATCAGACATGGTCCAATTGTAAACGACACCTAATATATTAAAGACCGTTTTCTCCCTGTATCGATGGGGATTTTCGTCCGTTTCGCTGTAAGAGTTTCAGCAGGCGAAGAAGAATATTTGAAAATCTAATATTTTTTAGAATCGTAACCTTTATAGGTGGAGTTGTATTAGTAAATTCATGATAGCTATAATAAAAATTTTTAAACAATACCAATTAATTTTGTATTTTAAAATTAATACTTGCAAATCCAATACAATCTGTATACAGATTGTATACAAAATGTAACGAGAGGTGAAAATGATGGCAGAAACATATCGTAAAGCTAAGGTATTAAAATTTCTAGACAAATTACGTGAAATGAAAGAGATGAATATAAAATATTCACAGATGTATTTGATAAACTTAAAAGAATTAATTCCTCATATGGAGAATGATATATTTTTTCTGGAAAATGTAGAAGAAATAGAAGATATTTTAGAAAATCTACAGTTTAAGAAAGAGGAAAAAAATATTGTTTTATCAAGAGAGCAACTCATGTTTTTTAAGGAAGCAACTAATGCTATAACAACAATCAAAGATATCAATATTATTTTAGAAGAAGCTGGAGAGTTTTTTGACTTAGATATTCCTGAAAGAAAAGTGAAATCTGGAATGGTAAATTACAAAATTCAATCCATTGATCCAATGGATATGACTGGTATTAAAAAGCAATATTATATTATGTTAGGGGAAATTGGTGTATCATACCCTGATGGAACAGGCGATGAAGAATTTGTAGCGGCTGCAAATAAAGTATTTCTGGAGTATGTTACACATAATGATATTACAAAAGTAGATGATGGTTTTATTGTTTCGCTACCGGTATTTGCTTCTCATCAAGTGATAAAAGATTTAACGAATGCAGATTTAACAGTTCTTGCAATGATTCCTATAAAAGAAAAAGAATAAGAAGTCATATAAAATAAGTAAATGGCTGAATTGAAAAAGCAAGTATTAGAGATTTTAGAGGAAATATGTGAAACCGATATAATAAAAGAAAGTCCATAAAAAGCTTTGAATTTCTTGAGCAAATAGTTATAATTCATCAAATACAGAAATAGACATACAAAAATACCATCCTTTCCTATGATTCTACAGAAAGAATAGCGTATTTTTTTTTTTAGGGGGATTTTTGAAGAAGGAATTAATACAATATGTAAAAATACTTTGCTATCTAGTGAACTGTTTTATACTTTCCGAATAATAGTCAAATAAATGGATGATACTATACTTATATAATCATTATCAGGAGAATCTGCAGATTTGCAGATTCTTTTTTATTTTATCGAAAGTAAACTTTTAGCCAGCAGTTTATTTTCCTACTATTGATTTTTATACGTATTTGGTGAAAAATCAAGGAGCTGCAAAAAAATACTATACCGAAAGTTCGGTATAGTAATGTGCATATCAAAGATCCCACTTTGGTATATCTCCGAAAGAGTCATAAAAATCTATGTTTTTTAATTCAGTTGCAAACTACAAAACTTCTTTTTAAAGAAATGTATGTACATACAAATTATATTTTATTCAATAACTCTCTAACTTTTGTTCATGGTAGTCTGATATTGAAAAAATATAATATTTGGTACGACATCACTTTGTTTTTTTATAAAGTTTTGTAATTAAACTATAATATTGTATTTTTTTTGTATTATTGAAATTAGTAATAATAAAATGTATTATTGAAAAGCACAATTTATAATTCAAGTAATCAGGACTATGCGCCCATTATAATTTGAACATTCAGAAATTATAATATTGTCTAAAAATGAGGTGAGATTCATAGAAACAGTACATATTAAATGGTATGGAATGTATAGTATAAATGATTTTTATAATAGGGAAGAAGCTTCTAAGAAGGGGATATTTGCAATCTCTAGAGTATGTGCTAAGAGTGTAACATTGCTATATATAGGACAAACCAAAAGAAGCTTTATACAAAAGATAAGGGAACTTAATAAGGAGTGGCCTTTCGATGAGAGCGAATTAAAGATTACATTAGGAATAATAGAATTTCCTAGTGGTGAAATTTACTCTGAAAAGAAGGTAAAAGAGATAAAATCCCTTTTGATTTTACGACATACCCCATTAGAAAACGAAACATCTTTATTATACTATAGAGGGAAATTTAATTTAAAAATTATAAATAAGGGAAGAAGAGGTTTAATTGTTAAAAAGCTTTCTACAGGAGATCTAATATGGACATAATTGGAATCACCTTTGAATAAAATTGAAAGTTTCTTAAGTGCAGAAGCTTATCTATTTTTAATGTATTAAACTATTTTGAATAACATATGTCAGATACTTGAAAAAACACAAATTTTATTATGATATGAAATCCTGTATGGAAAGTGTAGTTTATTTCTATTGTTTAATAAAAATATTAAGAATTTTAGGGATAATACATAAAGAGTAGAGGAGAAAGTAAACACGGAGGTTTGAAGAATGGGACAAGTAAGCAGATTTCAAGAAAAACAACAGAATCGTCGTCAAAAGGCAATTTTTAATATTGCATTTACTTTGGTATTAGTGACAGTTGGTATAGTGACATACCAATTGTTTACCCCTTCTAATACATCAACGAAAGCAATTGCTCAAGAAAAGAAAGTAACAAAGATAGAAGAGAAGAAAACTGAAGATAAAGAAACAGCAAAGATAGAAGAGAAGAAAACTGAAGATAAAGAAACAGCAAAGATAGAAGAGAAGAAAACTGAAGATAAAGAGGCAGCACAGCTAGAAGAGAAATCAAAAACAGAAAAATCGGTAAAAACGAACGGAACTGAAAATAATGAGGAAGAAAAAACGGCATCTCAAGAAAAGGGTTCTCAAACTAATCCTTCTTGGAAGCCAATTGGTACCGAGCAAGGAGCAAAACCTGAAATGAAATTTAAAGAAGGAACAGTAGATTGGAGTGAGATGAAAAAAGCAATTTCTTATGCTGTTGATGTTCCAGAGAGCCAATTGATTTTCGATTTTATTGGGAATAATGGTAATAATAAAGCCTACGGTAATGTACGAGATAAGCAAAATAATAAAAAATATAAGGTTAATATTGATTGGGTAGAAAATCAGGGGTGGAAACCAGTATCTGTACAAGTGGTAAGATAAATAATAGAAATGTAATGATGTAAATCAGCTGTCGATATGGACAGCTGATTATTTTTTTGCTTAGCGTATTTTTTTGAAAATGCTGGTGGTACCTCGTTGAGAAACATGAATTAAATCTATATTTTGTTTTATTTACCTCACTACTTTATCCATAACTTCTTTATATTTATAATAGTAATTAGTTTCAAATAAATAGTTGTAGGGAAGAAAATGTTCCTTGTAAGTAGTAAGCATCCTTTACAATTTTAATTTATAATTATTTATAAAAAAGAAAAGACACCCTAAGGTGCCTTCCTTCGACTTGAACCATCTTAATTTTAATAATATATTGGACTCCCATCCAAATATTATTTTACCATGTTAAATTGTTTTATTCATTGAGAAATATAGTTTCATTTTATATTTAAAAGAATTCTATAGGCTAGAACCACCTATTAATTAGGGGGAACTGACATGTTAAGCTAATATTATAGTACTTCTAGAACGGAAATTTTTTTTAATATGTATACGAGCCACATACCAAAAAAAAGACACTCTCAAGAGTGCCTCTCCTTAGCAGCCGAATCCGCCGCCCCAACAGCTAGCGCCAACGATGATTAATAAGATGAAGAGCACAACAAGTAAGGCAAATCCGCCGCCGAAACCACAGCCTCCACCACAACTACCGCCATAGCCCATATTAACTCCTCCTTCCATAAAGACCATTTATTAATGGATTTAATTTAATTTATGTTTTTAAGGATGAATGGAGCAGGTCCTTAAAAAAATAAAAGGATTTTAGAAGTTAAAAAGAGTTGACGACCTTATTTTTGTCACCGGTATCCCGCCTTCTACATATTGTATTTTATTCTGTGTATTGGGGGAAGGAGGATCTTATGGCTAATTCTGAGATGATTTTACGTTTACTTACGGATTTAAAGATTGAACAACAATTGCTGAAAGAACAGTTAGAGAAAATGCAAACAGCTGTGACTATTCTTGAAGAAAAATCAGTGACGCTTAAAGAAAAACCAGCGACGCTTAAAGAAAAAACAATGACTCCTGAAGAAAAACCATCTGTTACAAAGCAAAGAGCTTTTTCTGGACGCCCAACATCTTTTCGTGATTGGAGAGCATCTAGTCAAAAAAATTAGGGAATGTTATGTGAAATGATAAATGAAAAAGTACAGTCTGCTGTAGAAAAGACTGTACTTTTTTATGTTAGTAGAGAATGTTAAGGGAGACGTATTTATTTTGCCTATTCCAATTCCACTTTTAATTGGAGCTCTTTATCTAACTTATCATTATTAAATTTTAAAGTTAATCCTCGCGTGTTTTTCGGTACATCGAATACAATGTTTCCGTCCGAATGTTCATCAGGGTTAACAATACCAAATTTAAATGTAGACGTATTTGCAGCTTTAAGTACGGATTGATATTCATTAGAAATGTGATATTCTCTTCCAAATCCATCAATTAATTTAAAGTTGTTAATATCTAGTGTAATGGGTTCTTCTTTACGATTATAAACTGCGATGTCTAATACTTTAAAGACACCTTGTGCTTTAACTTCTCCAGTCCCTATAACATCTAATGACTCGGCAGATCCCATTGACATGTATACATCAGAGGAATCTACATTGGTAGGAAGTTCTTTTTGCGAATCCTTGCTGCTAAGTTTGTCATTCTCTGTTTTTTTAGAAGTCGCCTGCTCATTTTTCGCAGGCGCATCATGTGAACCGCAAGCTGATACTCCAAACAAGAATGTGCTACATAATAATGAGGCTAATAACTTTTTGTTCATCGTTTCTTCCTTCCAAAATAGAAGCACTTTAATGAGTGCTATATATTTGTCTTTATATGTATTACATTTTATATCTTATTATATTAATTTTGGAAGGAAAAGGGGAAATATTGTGCATTTCTCTGATTCGAGTTATTTATCCCGCTATTTGCCGGGCAGTAAGACCCCCACTTAAAAATTCAGCGAAAGCAAAGAAGTTAGGTGGGGGCTGATTAAAGTTTCACTTTATCTGTCTAAAAGTTGAAATTAAAATGAGCCCCATAAATGATAAACCATTCCACTAACAAAAAACACTAATCCTAAAAATAAAACAATTAAAGCAAGTATTCCATTTTTATTATGTTCCATAAAATTAGCTCCTTTTTCATTTACTTACATACAAAAAGCCTTTAGTCGTAATTATGGCTAAAGGCTGTGGTCATTATACTTTTGTGGTCAATATTACTTTATTTAGCTGTATCTGAGTAATATTCCTCAGCACGAAACTCTTTAATAAGTGATATTTCATTTGTATCTGGATTAAACTTAAATATTTTAATTTGATTTGATTCGTCTTTGTATGCAAATGTATTCTCACCAACTTGGGTCATATTGCTGGTGTTTAAGATAGGATCGCTACCGTGATCAGTAATTTCTACAGTTTTCTCCCGTTCCCAAAACGCAATGACAATAATCAAAATGATAAGACATACCCGTATAAAACGTAATTCTCTTGCAACAGGATGTTCCATCTGTTAGTCTCCTTTACTGTTTGATAGAGTCTGTTTATAAAAGAGATAATTCCTAGGAATATAAATAAAAAAGACACCGTAAAGTGTCTTTTTTATTTTAGTTATGCGCATTACTTAATAAGACGCTAGTTCCTCAGTCTGGCTATGAGTAACTATGTAGGGTAATTCCATTATAACATTTTAACCAGTAATGGGTCTATATGGAATTTTGTTGATTTTCTTTTTGATTATTCAGAATGACTTGCCAAGTATTTGGATGAGGAAAGCAGTGAGACAGAAGCGACTAAACATGTTTTAGAAGAGTGTCTTCTTTTTTGTATCATTGTGAGTAAAGTGTAGAGTTATATTTCCCTTTACACAAACATAACGGTATAATATAGTTAAGTTAAGTAAACTTAACTATTAAGCAAAACGAAATAAAAGCATGGAGGATGCTATGACTAGAACGTATAAAGAAGTAATTAATGAAATGAATCGAGCCTATACGGAACTCTATATTTTACTATTTCAAGATTTAAAGGATGAGTTCGGTCTTACTGGGCAGCAAGAGAGCATGTTATTTCATATTCATTTAAATGAAAACACGACAGCAAATAACATTGCGAGTACGTTTAATATAACGAAAAGTGCTGTGAGCCAAGTTTTATCGAAATTGGAAAAGCAACAGATGATTTCGAAACAAGTGAATCCTAACAATAAAAGGGAGTATTTCCTTACGATCGGTCCAAACGGTAGTAAATATATCGAAAGATTGTCTGAGTTAGATGATGTATTGATCGAGAAATATTTCTCGAAAATTGATATTGGAGCGTTGCAGCAAATGACTGATACGTTAACGAAAATAAATAAAGTGATATTGGAAGAAAAGCAGAAGGATCTTGAGTCTAATGAGTAAGAATGAAGATGAAGCAATTAGTAGAAAGGAGGAGAAGCGTGTGATGAGTTACATACCAAATATGATTACGATAGCAAATTTTGTGTGTGGGCTTTTGGCTATTCACGCTGTTTTCGTTCACGATATGCATGGTGCAGTTATGTTCATTATTACAGGTATGGTATTTGATCTGTTTGATGGTATGGTCGCTCGGAAACTAGATGCTGCTTCGGAAATAGGCGGAGAGTTAGACTCATTTGCGGATTTAGTGACCTTCGGTGTGACACCATCTATTCTTGCCTATAGTGTCGCTTTAAAAGATTTGCAGTTTATCGGGATGATATGTGCGCTCGCTTATAGTATTTGCGGAATGCTGCGGCTTGCTAGATTTAACACGCAACAAAGCAAACTCCCAACATTCATCGGAATGCCCATTCCATTTGCGGCAATGTGTCTCCTCATTTTATGCCTCCTAAATAACCCAGTTTCCGTGGCATTTGGCACATGCGTACTCGCTTATTTAATGGTGAGCAAAATCAAATTCCCTCATTTTAAAAAAGATATATCGGAAAGCTTGAAGTCCGAAAGATGGGATTAATAGGAAAGATAAGGAGCATAATATGATTCGTATGGCATTAAGATCATTCAACATACAAATATATTGTTTATTAGGCGTGATGTTATTGGGATGGTTGCTGACACCTTTTCCAGCCCAGTTTGTAGGGATAAGCATCGGCCTTTTAGTGAGTATGTACTGCGCCTGGATTTTAGGAAGGCGTATCGAAAAGTTCGGAAATAGCATCGTAAAAAAAGAAAAAGCACCAATGCTCGGCATGATGAATCGGTTTGCAGCCGCCATACTCGGTGCGATTATTATGTATGAAATTGAACACCGTGAGTACATGTGGACATTTGCAGCTGGAATTATGGGTGGGTATTTCCTGATTATTATTAATTTGGGCTATTACAGTATGAGGGATGAGAAGAAATAAAGTGCTGTGTAAATAACTAATTTGGATGATTTGAATGTAAAAGCCTCAAAACTTTCTTTTCTAGAGAGCTTTTTATTACAAAGAAAAGACACCCATATAAGAGTGTCTTTTCCAATAGTTTTTTAGCAGAAGCAAGAAGCTCCAACAATGATTAATAAAATAAACAATACAACTAGTAAAGCAAAGCCGCCGCCACAACCACTACTACAACTACCACCAAATCCCATAATAGTTCCTCCTTTAATAAGAGGGGAAAACAAGGGGTCACTCATGTATTTTAATGGATTCAACTTACTTTATGTTTTTTACACAATAATTGAGCAGGTCCATTTGCAAATAAAGAAAAGACACCATAAGGTGCCTTCCTCCGACTTGAACCATCTTAATTTTAATAATATTGGACTCCTGTCCGAATATTATTTTACCATGTTAAGTTGTTTTGTAAAATGTTCCATATCGATAATTGCAATAAACGTTTTAGTTTTGGAGTTATGTATCTGTCTAAACGTTGAAATTAATAAAAGTCCGATTGGTGAGGGCTGATTAAAGTTTCACTTTATCGAATTTGGAACTGAAAATGTACTAGCTTGATAATGAAGCCTGGCTATTAGAATTGAAAAATTTTAGTTTTATTATAATTAATAGAAATGAGAGTAGTGTGAATATAAAGCCGCTCCAAATAAGCTGGTGAATACCTAAGTTTGAAATGAACCAGCCTCCAATAGTGGTTCCTAAAGTAATTCCGAGATTTGAGAACGAAACGAATAGACTGTTACCAAATTCAGGTGCTTCTTTAGCTTCACTTATTAACCATGTTTGACCAACAATTAATCCACCAGCATGTACGATTCCCCAAATGAATACTATAAAAATCATTGGAACAAGGTAGGAACCTAAATAATAAACCAATATGTAAACAATAGAATATAGAATAGGGAATGATATTACAGTGTTTATTATGCTTTTTTGCAGGAGACCACCAAATAAATGATTACCTAAAATCATAACTATACCAAATATGAATAGCATGATACTGATGAGAGATCCATTCATGGAAGTTACTTTTGCAAGGTACTCGGCGAAGTAGCTGTATACGGAAAACATGGCTGCAAAAAGGAATGTGACGGTTAAAATATTTAACCATAATCCTGGTTTGCCGAGTATACGAATTTGTTTGCCGAAAGACATTTTTTCTTTAACAGGCATAGAAGGAAGTAGGAGTAGTATTCCAATGAATGCAAGAGTGTTAACGAATGCTCCGAATAAGAAAGCCATTTCGAGTGAAAATTGGTCTGCAAGGTAAGAGGTTAGTGGTATACCTAAAGCGAAACCAACAGTAATTCCCATGAAAACTTTTGTAACTGCTTGACCGCTCTTTTCTGGAGGGACAAGTTTAGCAGCTGTTACAAGAGCGATTGAAAAGAAGAGTGGATGAAGCGCTGCCGGTAAAATACGAAAAACAAGCATGACTTCAAATTGTGTTGTATAAGCGTAGATTAAATTTGAAATAACAAATGTGAAAATTGCTGTTAATAAAATTATTTTGCGATTAATACTAGAGACGAGCAGAATTAAAAACGGACCAGAAATAGCAACAACTAGTGCAAATATACTTACTAAAAATCCAGCTTGTGTAGTTGAAATTCCGAACTTTTCAGTGATTTGTGGTAATACGCCGACAATACCCATCTCGGTAGTAATAATTCCGAACACACCTATTGCGAGTGTCAGAATAAGTAAAGGATTTACTTTTTTCATTTATAAAACTCTCCATTCGTATCAGTATTTTGAAAGTAAATTCATTAACAAAGAAGCATTATTATAAGCATGATTGGATGCCAATATTATCAGGAGTATGTAATCTGAAATACAATAACAGATATCTGAATAACTAGATATGATATATTAAAAAAAATTCTCCTTTCGATGTTTCTTGCTTTTACAGGCAGTGCAATTTATAAGAAGTCATTGGATACCTGTAAAAAAGCAGAATGTGTGAAAGCTAATAATCAATTAGTATGCTGATTGATTATTAGCTTTCATTTTATAATTCGTTTTGGACGTATTCAGAAAACTCTCGTATTGTTTTTTCATTTCGACGATAGTAGGTCCATTTTCCAATTCGGTCAGACTCTAGTAAGCCTGCTTTTTTCATAGTTAATAAATAACTAGAAATAACCGATTGAGCTAAGCCAGTTTTAAGCTGGATATCTCCTACACATACTCCAACTTGAAAGTTAAGGTCTTGTTCTAGGTAAGGTTTTTCGTCGAAATGGTTTTCTGGATTTTTTAACCATGATAAAATTTGACATCTTGTTTCATTTGACAATGCTTTATAAATTAATAAAGGTTCCATAAGGATATTATATCTACTTTTATAGATTTGTAAATGGGTTTTAGTGATTTTAAGGGAGGAAGGTATAGTTGATCCCCTTGAATAGGAATAAGATGCTCTTGATTTGTACCCTTTGTAAAGGACATTATAAAAAAAATCGGTAACCTAAAAAAGATGATTTCTGTATGCAAACAGGAGTCATCTTCTGTACATTCTATTGATAGCAAGAGTGATTATAGTACGTCATATATTTCTTAATTTCATGTTTTAACTGAACAAACGATTCACATGATTTTATATATGCTTCATCGGTTAAAGTATTACGAGGATTACGTGCAAAAATGATAATATTGTTAAGTGTAAGCATACTGTTGCCTAGCTATCAATGGTGGATTCCTAAGAAGAGTAATAATAAAACCCAACTGAAGATTTAAGAAAAATTTTATGTTTACCCCACTTTTTATTTTAAAAGTTTCTCCTATCCTATAAACAACAAAGTCATAGATGAAATTGTAAAGTTAGGGGATTCTACATGGATACAGGAGTTTTGATGAGTTATTTGTATACTTATTTTTTTACTATTATGTTTTGTATTGTGTTTCAAATTGGATTTTATTTTAAAGCGAAAAGAACTATATCTATTCTGCATTTTTTGTGGGTATATGTTTTTCTATTCTACCTTTCGCTAGTGTATAGGGTGACGCAGATCGCGACTGTATGGGATATAAGTAGATATGAAACGTGGATTCGTGTAAGTCAAATCAACTTGACTCTATTTGATACGGCAGGTAGTACGACGTATCTTTTGAACATTGTACTGTTTATGCCATTAGGTTTTTTATTACCGACTATTTGGTCGCAGTTTAGAAAAATGAAAAACACCGTATGTGCGGGATTCTTTTTTTCATTGGCAATTGAGTTAAACCAATTATTAAATAATAGAATTACAGATATTGATGATGTATTTACGAATACCCTTGGGGCAATTGTGGGGTATGTAATATATAGAGTTTTATTTAAAATGTTTAAAATGATATGTAAAAGAGAGGAAAAAAGGCTTGATACGAACTCTTCTTTAGTTATAAAATATGAGGCTGTTTTTTGTTTAGTTTTTTCATTTGTAGGTGCGATGTTCATTTATTATCCTGGAGACATGTAAGCCGGCGATCTATTCTAGTTCTTCTCGCTTATACACGGTAAAATATGAATTATTCATCCTTTTTTCTAACTTAATAGATACAGTTTATGTATGACATGATAGGCAGGTGTAAATGTGTTAAATGTTCAATTATCTCAATACTTACTAAAAGAGTCTAAACCAGCTCTTCATACAGATGAAAAACGAGTGTATATGTTAAAAGATGAAGGGCTATCACCGTATCCTATTTATTTAAATCACCCTATTATGATAGGAGTGGGAACGAATTTGAATCAGCATACAGGATTCGAAGAAATCATTAAAGGATTTATGGGTACACATAACAAATTTCCTATGTATATGTTATTTGAAACTTATTTATGTAGAGACTTTATTGAAGGGTTTTTAGAAGAGAATAAACTTCATTTTGAGCTAGTTTTTACTAATAAGAAAAAGGATACGAACTTTTTTAAAGTGTGCATTACCAATAGTGATGATATAACCACACTTATGAAGTATTTCTTCCAATCAGCACAAGATTCTCTCTATACGCTATTAAGCTATTCAGCAGACTGTAAGATTATCAGTAATCGTACTGGTGGGATTGAAATAAAAGCGGACAGTTTCTATCCAAGCTTTTCATTTATGTATGATGCGCAAGAATTATTTATTATTGGTGGAGAAGAAAAATGGTCTGATATCCATTATATAAAAAGATTTTTCCATCTTGAGCAGATTACAGATGAGCTAATTATTGATTTAAGAAAATGAGAGACGAGAGAGAATAAATGAAAAAACCCTCAAGTATAGAACGACATACTTGAGGGTTTTTATGTATGAAGAAGGGCCTTGTATCATATATTTTATTCGTCGTTGCATGTAAGTCATTCGGTTTATAAAAACAATGTGCTAAAGAGAGTAAAGAAGGCTTTTCTATTTTTCCCGAGAATGAAAAGAAATATATAATCTAATTTTCGTGAATGTAATAAGGAGGCAGTAAAATTTGAACAGGAAAATTTGGTTTGTAGTTACTTGTTTTGCATTTTTAGTAGCTAGTTATATTGTTGTCCAATATTTTATTATGGATGGATTTCAAACAGGGCTTGTAAAAGTGAAGCTTATGTTTGGATCTAAATTAAGTGCGTTCTGGTATATGATGCTATTTATACATATTACAACTAGTATAGTAGCATTAGTAATTGGTCCTTTTACATTATCCACTAGATTTAGAGAAAGGAATATCAACCGTCATCGAATAATTGGGAGAATCTATATGGTTGGTATATTATTAGGAGGCGTTTCTGGACTATACCTATCTTTTTATGCTACGGGAGGATTGGTAGCGAAGCTAGGTTTCGGTTTGTTATCTGTATTTTGGCTAACATCAGCATATCAAGCATTAAATAGAGTTAAGAATAAAAAAATTAAAGACCATCGGAATTGGATGATTAGAAATTATTCTTTAACCTTTGGAGCAGTTACATTAAGAATTTGGCTACCGTTGTTTATCGTTCTATTTGGAATAGAGCGCTTTGAACTTAGTTACGCTATTATTGCTTGGTTAGCGTGGGTACCTAATTTAATTGTTGCAGAATTATTCATAAGAAAAAGACTTAATAGGGGAAAATACGAAGGAAATGAGGATTTACATTTTTGATGTGAATTTGCTGTAATATTGAGGGCAGAATTCTTCAGTAATTGAATTTTTAAATAGCTGGATTTCGTTTGTAGATTCAAAAATCCGCTAATTTTATTGAATAAATAGAAAATACTTTCTTTTTTCGTTTATTTAATTTAATATCAATAAGGGCACCAAAAAAATAGATAGAGGTGCTAAAATGTACGGTATTATTAATTATGAAGTGTTTTTACTAACAGGAATTTTATTGAATTTAATTCCTGGTGCAGACACCATGTACATTGTGGGGAGAAGTATTTCACAAGGTAGAAAAGCAGGTGTGTATTCTGTTTTTGGTATTATTACTGGTTCTTTAGTTCATACGTTGTTGGTTGCTTTTGGTTTATCTATTATACTTACAAAATCCATTGTGCTATTTAACACTATTAAGGTTATAGGTGTTATCTATCTTGTATATTTAGGGATTAAAATGATACTTGATAAGACGAATGTAGCTTTCCAGGCCTCGTCCAATAAATTGAACATTAGAAAAATATATATACAAGGGCTTTTAACAAGTCTTACGAATCCAAAAGTCTCTTTATTCTTTATTGCGTTTCTTCCGCAATTTATAGATACAAAGGCTTCAGGTCCTATGCCTTTTATCATTTTAGGACTTACTTTTACAGTAACTGGACTATTATGGTGTTTATTTGTTGCTTATTTCTCTTCATATGTTACAAAAAAATTAAGAGGAAACCAAAAGGTAGGAATGATTCTAAATAAGATAACAGGACTGATTTTTATTGGTATGGGGTTAAAGTTGCTTCAAACAAAAGCTCCTCAATAAACCTGAATAACATAAAAATGCCCCCTTTCAAGAGATGTAATCTTAGGTTTAGGCTAATTTCTACATACTAAAAAGTCCCTTTAACTTTGAAGGGACTTTTTGCTTGTTATTTTGAGTTATCTAAAAGTTTATTTCAAGGTGAGGATCGGCCTGCCCGTAAAAGCCCGATTGGTGAGGGCTGATTAAAGTTTCACTTTATTTGTATTACCAACTAGCAGTTTCCGTACTTTCCTTCAACCACTTCACCCAATCCAAATCTTCTACCTTAAGCAAACTGAGCGAAACACCTTTCATATCTAAAGAAGTTAACAGTGTACCAACCTTTACGAATGTGACTTGCAATCCTTCAAGTTCACACAAACGGCGAATGTCGTTTGCGAAAATGTATTGTTCCATTAATGGAGTTGCGCCGAGTCCATTAATGAGGATAGCGAAGTTGTCTTCTTTTCTCCAGCGATAAATGCTTTTAAGTTTGTTCATTAGTTCGATTGCTAATATTTCAGAAGAGGATAGTGCTTCTTTACGATATCCTTTTTCTCCGTGAATGCCGACGCCGTAAAACACTTCATCGTCATTTAATGTGAATGAAGCTTTTCCTTTCACTGGATCGTTTGCAGGTGAAAGAGCAACTCCTAATGTGTGTAAGTTTTCTGTAACAGAACGGCCAATTGTTGTTAGTTCTTCTAAAGAATGACCTTCAAGAGCAGCCGCACCAAGTATTTTTTGAATGAAAACAGTACCAGCAACGCCGCGTCTTCTTTTATTAAACGAAGCATCATCTTCAATTGAAACGTCGTCATTTACAATGATATGGTCAATTTTTCTTCCTTCTTCTTTAGCGATCTGCTCAGCCGCTAGAAAGTTCTCAACGTCATCTTTAAAGTTTTTAATGATGAATAAAATACTCCTATCTTTTGGCATGAGGCGAGTTGCCGCGACAATTTGTTCCACTGTAGGCGGAGTGAAAATACTTCCGTTTACTGCCGCCGTAAGCATACCTTTTCCTACATACCCAATGTCAGCAGGCTCATGTCCGCTACCACCGCCACTTATGATAACAACGTTTTGCTTCAGTTTCTCGATATCTTTTACATAAATGATGTTATTTGTTTCGTCGTAATTCACTTTGTCGTTATGTTCAAAATAAAAGCCATGCATCATATCTTGAACGATATGTTGTACATCATTCATAATCTTTTTCATTGCCTTTGCCACCCTTTAATTACTTTGCTGATTGCTCCAGTAATAGTAGTAATTGATTGTTTATCATATTTTTCATGAGAGAAGACATAATGGATGGATCTACTTCGCACTTGCTTTCAATCCAATCTTTTATCGTGCCAACGAAGCCGTGACTATAAAAGGAGGCAATCGTATTTTTTGTCTCATCAGAAAGGCTGAATCCACAGCTCACAGATAATTCATCAATAATCTTCATATATAAGTTTTTCGTATGCTCAAATAAATAGTGATTAAACGAGTTTTGTTCAATGACTTTGAAAGCATTTCGGTAAAATTTTTGATTTTCATAAAAGTAATCAAATAATAAATCGAAAATATTTTCCCACGTTTCATAGTCAAGAAAGTCGATAATGTTTTCTTTCGTTTCTTCTCTATAAATCCAGCTTAATAGTTCAAATTTATCTTTAAAATGATAATAAAAAGTTTGCCTACGCATTTGACAGTGTAACATAATATCGCTCACTGATATTTTATGAAACGACTCTGTTTCCATTAAATACTTCAATGAATTCGCGATTATCTTTTTAGAAATTATAGAAGAGGTCATCTGAATCATCCCTAGAATGTTAGTAATATGAAAATCCTACCTACAAATGAGAGCGGTGTCTTTAGACAGATTGTCCATTTTGTCCGTTTACTATAAAACGCTTTCATTTTAACATGGATAGTAAGAAGAAGATTTCAAATATATCACAATATATTAAAGGAATTGAGGGAGAATCACAATGAAAAAGATTATAAACAAACCAGAAACATTAGTAATGGAAATGTGCAACGGAATGGTTATGGCTCACCCAGAGCTTGAGCTTTTGAGAAAATATAAAGTCATCAAGAAGAAAGAAATGAACGAAAATAAAGTAACGTTAATTAGTGGCGGCGGTAGTGGTCATGAGCCAGCGCATGCAGGACTAGTCGGAAAAGGAATGTTAGATGCGGCGGTGTGCGGAGATGTATTCGCTTCGCCTTCACAAATTCAGGTGTATCAAGCAATTAAAGAAACAGCGAGTAAAAAAGGTACGTTATTAATTATTAAAAATTACAGCGGCGATATTATGAATTTTAAAAATGGTGCACATTTAGCGACGGAAGATGGAATTGAAGTCGACTACGTAAAAGTGGATGATGATATTGCGGTAGAAGATAGTCTATATACAGTAGGACGCCGCGGCGTTGCGGGCGTTATTCTCGTTCATAAAATTGCCGGCGCAGCAGCGGAAGCAGGTATGGATTTAGGAGCGGTGAAAGCTGTCGCAGAAAAAGCAGCGGCTAACGTGCGCACAATCGGTTTAGCGTTAACGTCTTGTACAGTTCCAGCGAGCGGATCACCTACTTTCACACTTGCGGAAGATGAAATGGAATATGGCGTAGGTATTCACGGCGAGCCAGGAATTAAGCGTGAAAAAATGTTGTCAGCAGATGAACTAGCGAACCGTATGACAAATGACCTTGTAAAAGATTTAGGAGTAAAAGATGGCGAGGAAATCGCACTTCTAGTTAACGGTTTTGGCGGAACACCACTGCAGGAACTTTACTTATTTAACAATGCAGTGACGCGAGAATTAGCTGCTAGAAACATTAAAATTAATAGAGTATTCGTCGGCAACTATATGACGAGTATCGATATGGCAGGTATGTCTTTAACTGTAATGAAGTTAGATGATGAGTTAAAAACATTACTATCGAAAGAATGTAACACACCAGCGTTTAAAGTAGATGGACCAGTTGAAAGTGTAGAGTATGTAAATGTACTTGAAGAAACAGAAGAGAAGGAAGTTTCATTTGAACTAGAAACGGCGGAAGAACACGCTGTTATTAAAGATAATGTCATTACATTAAACAACATGATTTATCTCGTTGATAAAATGAGCGATATTATCATTAAAAATGAAGTACCGTTCTGTGAGCTAGATACGCATGCAGGTGATGGTGACTTCGGAATGAGTGTTGCAAAAGGATTTAAACAATTAAAACGTGAGTGGCATTCGATTGTAGAACAAGAAAATGTAACGATCGGATCATTCCTTGACGGTTGTTCTATGATTATTATGGAACATTGCGGCGGAGCTTCTGGTCCAATTTGGGGCGGTGCATTCCGCGCTGCTAGTAAAGCAGCAGGCGAGAAGCGCGAGTTAACAGTAAAAGAATTCGCTGAAATACTGCAAGCAGCACTGCAAGGCATCCAATCTATCGGTGAAAGATCATTCGGTAGAGGAGCAGTAGTTGGTGATAAAACACTTGTTGACGCACTTGCTCCATGTGTAGACTCTTGGTTAGATAGCGCCTCAAACGAAGTAGACGTAAAAACTGCCTTTGAAAAAGGTGCAGAAGCAGCGGTTAAAGGAGCAGAGTACACGAAAGAAATCGTAGCTCGCATGGGCCGCGCTGGTACAGTTGGCGAAAGAAGTTTAGGATACCCTGATGCAGGTGCACATGCGCTTGGAGTTATCTTTACGGAGATTGCGGGTAGTTTGAAATAGGAATGAGAAAGTCCCT
The DNA here is from genome assembly GCF_900176455.1 of Bacillus sp. JKS001846. Classification (NCBI taxonomy): domain Bacteria; kingdom Bacillati; phylum Bacillota; class Bacilli; order Caryophanales; family Bacillaceae; genus Bacillus; species Bacillus sp. JKS001846. The sequence goes on along the minus strand of NZ_FWYG01000001.1, from coordinate 4,684,617 downwards.
CTGTCTTAAGACGGAGGGATTTTTCTGTAGTTTTCGAGAATAATAGTATGTGTCTTTTTGTATCACCAAAAACGACCGATTTTGGTGATACAGAAGGACATAAATCTTGTTTTTTGTTATGTCTTCATTTACAACGGTTTTCAAAGGAGATATTCTTAGTAAGAAATTATATTGAAAAGAGGTTTTGATTGTATATGATGAAGCTTATTAATCGCTAATTAAAATTCAAACGAATTTTATACTGTAAAAGGTCAAATTAAGGATAATTCCTTGATTTTATTTGTTATACCCTTTTACTAGTAGCGGTTAGAAGACATTATATCTTATCAAAAAATTTCATGTTATTTCACGATATCTATTCTTTCGGGATAGGTGTATTTATAATAGACAGAAATTTGACCATGAGAAGATGTTTCTTCTTGTGGTCTTTTTTTTGTCGTTTTTTGATTCCAGAAGCATGTTTCTATGCCGTTACACCTATTATAAGGCGGTGATTAACGAAAACTTAGTAGTAGATTGTTGTAAGAAATATACACTCTTTTTAGGAAAATATAATAAAAAATGGAGGATTTATCATGAATGAATATCAATTAATTAGTGACTACAAGCAAAATGAAAAATATAAGGAAAGCTTTAATGACCTTGCAAAACATGTATTTGAATTGGATTTTAAAGGATGGTATGACAGGGGCTGTTGGAATGATAACTATATTTGCTATTCTTATGTGGATGGAGATAAAGTCATCGCAAATACATCTATTAATAAAATGAATGTAATCTCTAACGGTAAGGAATATAAAGCAATTCAATTGGGTACAGTGATGACACATCCGGATTATAGACATCAAGGTTTAGCGACTAAATTAATGAATCATATCATTAAAAAATACGAGAAGAATTATGATTTTATATACTTATTCGCGAATGATACGGTGTTAGAATTTTATCCTAAATTTGGTTTTGAAAAGGTGCAAGAAAGTAGCTTCAGCTTGAAGGTTTCAAATATGATACGTCAAATAGATAAAAAGTAAGATTTACGAAAGTTAGATGTTAATAATCAGGCTGATTTTGAGCTGATGAAGGAATATGAAGCCGAAAGAATTCCGGTGTCTTCTAGATTAGGTTTGAAAAATAGTAACATTATTCACTTTAATATATTAATTATTTTTTGTTGTCTTGTTAGTTAAAGGGGTACTTAGTACAAAAAATAACCGTAGATAGTAGCACGAACACTGTTCTTGTTATAATTAATTTTTTTCAGAACGTCTATAATCCTCTTTTAAAAAATATATGTAAATATAATAAAAAACGAATGATTAATAGAAATATTCTACACCACTCGTTTTTTATCGGACTTCTTTTTATTGTACTTTTATTTTCTTTATGAGTTATTAGAAAAATAATTGTCTATATAAGTCTTTATTTTTTCAAAATTCTTTTCCATAAATAAGATTGCTGGTACTTCAATTATTGGAAGATTATTTTCATTATCAAAAGCTGGACACGGTTTGGGAACTACCAAATAGTCAACTGAGTTTTTATCCCTAATATAATTAATTGAAACATTATAATACTTAGAGAAATATTCCTTCAAATCATCCTGATTCCTTAAAAATGGTAGAGAAAATATTGAACCATAATTTATACCAGCGTCGACAATTAATACAAAGCATATTTTTTTCATGATACACCCTCCTTGTATAATAAGTTTTAAGTTAATAACTGTTCCTTGAAAATTAAATAGTTTTTATCTTCAAGAGCTACATCAAAAAATGATGTATGGGTAAAATTTAGTCTTGGATACTGGGGGATTTCCCTAGATAATGGAGGTATAGAAATGGATCCATCGGGAATATGCTTACTCCCCCTGTAGTTCGACCACGTTAAAAGACTGTGACCCAGACCAAAATGCACTGCATACGCACAAGCTGTATCGGTTTCCTTCATTTACCTCTCATAGTGGTGGAAGTTTTGGGGATTAGTACCATTTTTAATTAATACAAGTAAAAGAGATCTTATAGGGTATTTTACTGTTTTCGCTCACATGGATTGTCTTATACATCTAAGTTGTTTCTACATAAATATCTGTAATCTCACCTATTACTATATCTTTAAAAAATTTCCAACAGAACCAATAAACCGTTATAAAAAGTATTTAAAATAATAACAAATAGGTATAATAATTCCCACTATAGAAAATACAATACTTCCTAAATTAAATGCAGAAAGTTTCGCACGATGAACTTGAATTTCACCTAAATCTACCCCTCCACTAAAATGCTTATCCATAACTTTAGCGACGTTTTGTTGTTGATTAACAAAATAAGGTATTAGCCATATACAGCAGAACAAAATAATACTACCAAAAAAGAGTGTGTCAATAATTGAAGCTTTCCAATTTAATGAAGTAATGACTATGAGAACAAATTCTCCTACCATAACAATTATCATAGTTCCTACATATCTGGTTTTTTCAGAAACGTTTTTAAATACAGTCTCGTCCATAATTTTTTCTATTTTAGTCCATATTACACTGATTAACACGATTAGGCTAATTAAGAAAATAGTAAATAAAGCTTTAACTAAAAGATACTCAAACACTACTGACACCACCTAATAATTTCTAAATTAGAATATAAAGTTGATTTTTTTAACTCTATCAAAAGATTAAATTCAATAATCTATTAACTAGCTTATCGAAAAATTTATTGATTTAAAGATACAACGCTATATGTATTAGTTATATAGGATAAGATCTCCCAAAATTCCTTTTCTAATATATATATCTTCTAATCGTTGTTGGACTTCAATTGTCTAAATATTTTATTTAGCACTGTATATTAGTTAATGATTAGAATTTTCTGAATTAAAATTCCGTGATATTGTTAAGAAAATAATTATTATTATGATATCTCGATGTAATTGCTGCTAATGCTTTATCTTCAAGGGGAAATATAAGGTTTTCGTTACCGTAATACTAATAACAACCTAACAAATTGAATAGTTACCAGAAAATACTAAAATATGCCCCTCAGCAATTTACAGTATAATACACTTTTAGAAAAAATGGAATATTTAAGTATTTCTTTATTAATAATATGAATTAATAGAATGTTTATATTATTATACGGATTAAAGATAGCTCAGCTGTGGTGATCTTTATTCATTTTTTCTAGAGTTTATATTAACTTAGCAAACTTTGTAACAGAACCATATATAAGATCAAATATGATAAAAGCAATATCACAAGTTTTTTATTTTTTATACAGTAACCATTTGTTAGCCAATCCCTTCTCTTGATTCAGAATATTCTGTTGTTTTTTATCGATTTACAATTAGAGGTTGAACTATTATATAATTTACAGAATTATGGTAATTTTTAGGTAAATAGAAGTAGTTGAGGAGGACCTAGTGATATGAGCACAAATATTTTAATGCATGAAGCAGTTATGCAATAACTTAATGATTTTTATCAAATGATGTTGTCGCAGCAAATTGAATAAGCATGAAAAAGTTAGTGATTATTTCGATGTATGTTACGAAGCGAAACAAAAACTACTAAGCAAAGGGGCGTTAAAATAATGAAGAAGCTTATATTAGCGACGTTAGGATTAGTGATAGTATTATCATTTAGTAACAATACAGGTGATACACAACATGCTCTAAAAAAGGAAGAAATTATACAATATTCACATGCTGATCATTTTTAATATCTCATTAACAAAGGGACTCCAATTATGGAGTCCCTTTGTTAATGAGATATTGCTTTAGTTTATCTAATTGTAATAATGTTTGTAAAAAGTGTAGATATTTTTTTAATTTGCAGAGGTAATTATTTGTTAATCTGTTAAAACATTAGCTTAGTAATACCAAGGGTTATTATAAATATAGTAATTACATAATTTGTCCCTATCAAAATGAACGTTTTTTGCATTTAATATATTGTAAATATATTTTATTTTGGAAGGATCTGATTATATGGCTCATAAATCTACTGGAGTGTTTCGGGTTCCAGTTTCTGAAAATGGGATTATTCCAACTGCTCTCAACATTATGTTAAACAATGATTCACGCTGCCATACTAGTAATGTAACGGTAACTGTTAAGAGAAGTCGAAACACCTTTTTCCCAACTCAAAATGAATTAGTTGAAATCTCTCGTACTTTTGTTTCTTTAGAACCAAACAGAACAACTAAGATTGTGTTGTTTACTCCAGAATTTCAAGTAGAAGATTTCCTTGATGTCATCATTAGTGGAAATAAAGAGGATGTTAAGGATGTTCTTGTATATTCTTTCTTAGCAGATTCAGTAGGTCACAATTTGCCATCTACTGTTTTCAGAAATGCAGAATACACTTTTGCTTGCTGACACTGTGATGATGTATTTTTTACTGTCGTATATCTGAATTGAAATGTTACAAGTAGCAATTCACGGCATACAATCTATCGGTGAAAGATCGTTCGGCAGAGGAGTGGTAGTTGGTGAAAGAAGTTTAGGATATCCAGATACACATGCGCTTAGGGTACCTTTAGGGAAATTTCGGGTAGTTTGAAATAGAAATTAGAAGATCCCTTCTACCTTAAGGTGGAGGGGGTTTCTTAATATTATTTTTTGATATATTGCTAAATATGTTCCCATAATTCATTCTATTGTATTGAGAATAATGTCATCTACATCAAAAAAACAGCTTATAAAAGGAACTAGTATTTGAGGTGGGTTTATTAACGAATTTTACATATAGCATGAATGAAAATGAGATAAATAAAACAATATCCCCTATTATGTTTTTTAAAATTAATTGAACAGGTCCTTGTAAAAATAAAGAAAAGACACCAAAAGGTGCCTTCCGCCGGCTTAAATTAATTTTAATATTATCGATCTAAGTTTAAAAGCTGTAGGGATTTTTACTGTGGGTTTTGTAAGTAGTTTTTACGAAATTATGAGTGTTTTTTATTTTGTAATTCAATAAGTTCATTTGGTATCACGTTTGTATAATATTCTTTTTCTGTTAGTTCAAATATAAATAATGCTTTTTTCCAGTTATAAATAACATCTTCTACATTATGTTGTTTCATTTTTAATAAACACTGACCTTTTAAATAGAATAGTTCACCTAATAGGTATAAAGTATTTAGATTAATTGCTAATTTGATACCCTTATCAATGTACTTTATTGCCTCTTCATGTTGATATGTGAAGTCGAAACATTTTGCTAAATTTAACATGAGTTTTAATTTAATTTCTTTATCTCTAGGAAAATCTAATTTATTAAAATTAGTTAAACATCTTTTGAATATATTAATACTTTTTTCATATTCTTTATTTTCTGCATAAAATATAGCCATTGTTTGCATAATATCTATTTCTCTTTCTGATAAAAAATCAGAATTAGTTAAAGTCAGTTTTAATGCATTATTTAAAAAATCTAAAGCAGTTTTTATTGATTTATCCACCATAAATATAGCAATTGCTTCATGCCACATTAGAAATTGTTTCTCATCTTTTGTTTGAAAATTATTTAAGTTTTTCTCTTTTTTTACTATTTCATAAAGTTCTTTATATTGTTTTTGCTTTAAGCAATCTTTTATTACATATTTTACATTTTCTACATATTTTAATCTTTTGTTTTGAGTTAGTGCAAATATGTTATTCGGATCAATACCAAGTCTTTCTGATAATTGATATAACAATATACTAGATGGATAAATCATACCTTTTTCAATCTTGCTAATTTGACTTTGTGAACATATTCCATGACATAATTCGGATTGTGATATATTTTTTTTGATTCTAAGTTCTTTAATGGTAATACCCAAATCGTTAAATTCCATTTTTCCACCTACTATTTAGCACTTTATTAAAATAAGAACATTCTCTAACCTTAATGTAATGTAAAATTAATATAGTTGCAATTATTGTTTTAAAGGGCTTATCGTTTCTATAAGATGGGAAGATTTTTTTATGTACAAAAAAGACACCCTAAGGTGCCTTCTTGCGATTTGCTCCATTGTAATATGGTATTGGATGCCAGTCCAATTATTATTTTACCACGTTAAATAGCTTCGGTTATTGAGAAAAAAGACAACTCATTATTTGAATGCAAAAAGTCCTAGGGGGACTAGGACTTTTTGCTAGAATGAATATGATTTAAAAAAGGACTTATATAACGTAACATATGAATGTTTCGTAAATGTATCAAAAAAGTGAACAAAAGCGTTAATTTAAATAAAAAAAGCTCCGCGATAAAAGCTGCGGAGCTTCATAAGGTCGAGTTATGTCGTACTCACAAGGGATTTTAACATGAATGTTGTGGTGAAAATACTGGTAAATTTATCCCGTAAAACCCCCACTGATTAGAGTTTCACTTCATTCGAAGGAATTCATGTTTTATAAATTAGATTATGAGAGTTGATATTCTCCATATTGACCAGAAAAGAACTAAAAATTCTAGTGAAATTCCAAGTGTTCGTTTCCTAGTTTTTTGAAATTCTTTTATTAAATAGCCAACAGCACTAATTGCTATAAGAATGAAAAGAATAAGTTCGAGTGTAACTGGCATTTTATCTACTCCTAATACTGTAGTTTATTATATAAAGATTATAAGATATTTTTGTGGCTAGTGGTGAAAAATTCAATAGAATTATTTCTAAATGGAGTAAATCTTTCAACGGACCAATCAAAGGTCAATACAAAAAGTGTTATACAATATACGCATGGAGAGTCGTGGGGCTAAAGAAATATTGGAGTATAAAGAGTTGTTAGATCAAAGGATTATTACCGAAGAAGAGTTCGAAGTGTAGAAAAAAGTAATTATTAGGTATATAGATGAAACGCTCAGATGAGCGTTTTTTTATTTATATATTCGCAAGTAAAATAACATAATATCACTATGAACCCTTATAACAATATGAATTTTTGCATATTTTAAAATTTAATATATCCCTTAAAAAGTTTTAATTGTATAATATATTTTGTCATATTTTTAGATTTTTCGACATAAACCAACAAAAATAGAGAGCGTATTGGGAGAAGACATTATGTATACAAAACTATTAAAATCAATTACATCATTATCACTTATTGGTGGTGCGTTGTTATATACAAATGGCAGCGATGTAAAAGCTGCTGAAGTGGGTGTTTTTTCTGATGTGCCGACATCACATTGGTCATATCCTGCGATTAAAGATTTAGCGAGTAAAAATATTATTTCCGGTTATGGAAATGGGATATTTGGTTTTGGAGATGTTGCGACAAGGGAGCAAGTTGCGGCTTTAATTTATCGAGTGTTAGTACCAAATAAACAAGGCGGCTCGTTTAGTAATGATGGAACTCGTTACGTATTAAAGGATGGGTCTACGTTTAAAAATCCTTACGGTGATATTAATCAAAGTTCTACAATGTTCCCAGAAGAGGTATTAACTTTAACGAATTTAGGAGTTTTTAAAGGTGATGAAAATGGCCGATTTAGACCGAAAGCTTCTGTGAATCGTGCAGAAATGGCACAAATTCTTACGAATGCTTTCCATCTTGCGGCAAAACAAAAACATACCTTTAAGGATGTTCCAAATCCATTTTGGGCAGAAAATGCAATTAGTGCGGTGCAGTCAAATGGAATCGCAGATGGCACAGGGAACGGGAATTTTGAACCGTATGGCACAGTAACACGTGAACAGTATGCGCAGTTTTTATATAAAACTTTGAAGTATAAAAATGCTGATGTGAAAGATACAGGAGATGCGGCATTATTAACAGCGTTTAAAGAGGAAGTACAAAAGCGTATTAATACATACGAGACAAATATTACACTGCCATATAAAACGAAAAATAATAATACAGACGAAGTGATGAATACACTTTTTAACGCATATAAAGAAGTGGCAAGTAAGAATGAGTATACAAATAATAATAGATCGAATGTTTCATATGGACTTTCTGGATCACCTGGAAATTATACGTTTACGCTTAAGATTACATATCGTGAAACGAAAGAACAGACGGAATATGTCATGAAACAAGCGAAAGCAATCGTTTCTTCTATCACTCAAGTTGGAATGGATGATCACGAAAAAGTGAAGGCGATTCATGATTACGTAGTAAAGCATGTTTCTTATGATACGTCTTATAAAGCTTACACAGCATATGAAGCACTTGTAAATCGTTCTGCGGTTTGCCAAGGTTACGCACTATTAACTTATCAATTATTAAAAGAAGCAGGAATTGAAAATCATTTCGTGACAGGAACTGGGGACGGACAACCTCATGCTTGGAATTTAGTGAAAATCGAAAACAAATGGTATCACCTTGATACAACATTCGATGATCCGGTTCCAGATGAGCAGGGCCGCGTAACGTATTCGTATTTCAATTTATCAGATGAACAAATCGCAAGAAATCATGAGTGGAACCGTGGAGACTATCCGCAAGCTACAACAAATTATTATAGTACACTGACAAATAAAATTGCGGCAGGTAGTACGAAAACGTCTGCATATCAGCAAATATTAAAAGATACAAAGTTAAACTATTTAGGAAATGAATATATTGCAAATAACTATACTGAATTAAAAAATAAAATGCAGCAGCGTTATAGTGCAAAGCCAGAAAAGATAGAAGTACTTTATAAGCAATCAATGAACGGTGCGCTGCAAGATGTGAAAAATGCAATTGGGGAAATCGGTTATCCGCAAGGGTCCAACCGTGTTTCTTATAAAGCGGAGCCTTACAATGCGAAAGAAGGGTATTCTTTAGTGACGATTACGTTTACGTATTAAGAATGAGAAAAAGCATCTGTTTCAGATGCTTTTTTTATTATATTAATTCGACAAAATATGACAGGTGAAAGCGAATTGGTCTGTTATGATAATTTTTGGAATTTTACATTTTAGAGGATTAATCATGAATAAAAAGAAGATTTTCGCTGTGTTAATAGGAATTGTAGCCTTATTTGTAATTATTAATGTAGTTGTTACGAAAGAGAAAACGACATCAACCAGTGAAAAAATGTACTCTGAGAAAGAATATAATAAATTAGTAGATGAACATTTTGAAGAAACGCAAAAGTTGAAAAGTGATATGAGTGTGTTAGAAACTGAAAAAAATCTCTTGAAGAGCAAATGAAGGCGAAGAATAAGCAAGGGTAAAACAAAAACGCTATCTTTTAAAAAGGTAGCGTTTTTGTTTTGGGTTATAAAGTTATTCCTACATTTGACATATACAGTCTGACTGTATAAAATTAAACTATACAGTTTAACTATATAGTTTAGCTATATAGTTATCGTTACATTGGAGGTCTTTATGAATAGAGATAAAAATTTACCATTAACGGAAACAACGTATTACGTTCTTTTAGCTTTATTAGAGCCAGCTCATGGATATTTAATTATGCAAAAGGTGGAGGAACTGAGTAATCATCAAGTGAAAATCGCAGCGGGTACATTGTATGGTGCGGTGGAAAATTTATTAAAACAAGGGTTAATAGAATCGGTAAAAAGTGAAGATAAAAGAAGAAAAGTGTATGTCATTACGGAACGCGGGAAAGAAGTATTGCATTTAGATTTTATGAGAATGCAGCACATTATTGCGGTTACAAAAAGTTTATTACACGTATAGTTAGGAGGAAACGATGATGTGGAGATTAAAATTCTTTTTAGACTTTGAGAAAGAGGAAAAATGGTTAGAAGAGATGGCTTGGAAAGGCTATCAACTAGAAAGCAATACATTTGGTTATACATTTAGATATACAGAACCGGAAGATGCGACGATTAAAATAGACCATAGAGTATTTAGTAGAAAAAGTGATTTTATTAATTACTGCACATTATTTGAAGATAGTGGTTGGGAGCATATAGCTGGTAATCGGTGGTCAGGTACGCAATATTTTAAAAAGGTAGATGAAGAAAGTGAAGATGACATTTTTTCAGATCCAATGTCACGAGCAGGAAAGTATAAGCGTCTATCTAAAACATTTTTAGAATTAGCGATCTGTTATTTGCCGATATTATTTTTATTTATGTATAGTAATACAATGAATTTAGGAGCCTTTGTAAATCCGAAAGAACTATACTTGACCCCAGGATTATGGGATAAGCAAGGTGAATCATTTCTATGGTCATTCTTATTTGAAACGCCATTTGCATTAATGAGAGGACTTTTTTTGATATTTATCCCCGTTGCGACATGTATGTTTTTCGTTTGCTCGTATAAAGCAAATCGATTGTATGAAGAGAGAAGATGATAGGAGAAATCCCCTTAAAGTAGCTGCTTTGAGGGTTTTTTTGAATTTGTAAATGACTCTTCTTAAAATAGATATGAGATTAGAGAAGGACAATGATGTATTGGAGGTCACTATATCAAAAAAGAAAATTGTATGTCTAGACGCATTTTAAATACAAAATAACCGATTCCTTATATGTTAAGAAATCGGTTATTTATTTCCCCACTTTTTTAGAGATCTTTTTCTTGTAATGGTTTTAAATGATTGATTTAAGGTTATAAACTTAAATCATAAATAAAAGATAAAATAAAAACTATATAAGAAATAAATGTAACGAAAACAAGGAAACATATAAACTGAGAATTAGATACATATTGTTCTATTCTTTTTTTCATGTTAATTCGTATTATTTTTCAAATGTGAAGTATCAATTGGAATTTGAGCTTTCCAAGATCCAATTACTTTTCCAATTCTAGTTATATTTACATCTAAAGTAAGAGGCTGTTTAAAAACGTCTTTTTCTTCAGTAGTTATAACAAATGTAGCAACACCTTCAGGTCTATCATTATCACGAATGCCTATTTTATCTAACTTTTTACCTGCTGCCATAAGTTCAAAAGGAAGATAATCATCTGAATCATGGATAAATGATAGTCTCCCGTCATTTTTAATCTCAGGGTTTTCCTCTTGTTGCCCATCAATTTTACCATCACTCTCAAGATTTAATCCTGATGTATCAAATTCAAATGGTACTAAACTTCCGTCCGCTTTTTCCATTCTATAATGAACTGATATACGTGAATCTGCGATAAATACTTCTTTGAGATGTACAGTAATACCTTGATCTGTAATTTTTTCATCAATAGGAATATATTTACCATTCTTCATCATATCTTGTGTGATACCATTTTCATCTTTTATTCCTTCATTTACAACTTTATCATTTGTAATTGCATTAGAAAAATAGGAAGCAACATTTGTAGCCGCCACTTGTACTTGTGGAATCATTGCTGTTGTGAAAAGTGCTGCTGCAGCTACTGCTGTATAAATAAAACGTTTTGATTTTTTACTCATGTTTGTAAAGAGTCCCTTCTTTTGTTGTTTTTTGTGATTTATATTAGAAACATTGTCTAACTTGGAACGACTTTCAAATGTTTTCCATGCTTGTTCTATATCAATTTTGATTTCTTGTGGTGAATTTGCAGATTCTTCATCTAGCATTACGTTTTCCCATTGATTTAATTTACTAATTTCTATTAATAAATCTTGGCATGCTTCACATGTATCTAGGTGTTTTGTGAATTCTTTTCTTATATCATGAGAAAGTTCTCCATCAATATATGTTTGAATAAACCCGATATCATAACATTTCATTTGTTATGCCTCCTCCATTTGTTTATAAATCTTGCGAAATTTCATTTTGGCTCGGACCAATAATGTTCCAATAGAAGATATTTCAATTTGAAGTACTTCTGCAATTTCTTTATATTGAAAACCAGAGAATTTCATTAGTAAAAGGGTTCGTTCTCGATCATTCATTTTATTTAGTATCGTTTGGACCTTTGTAATTTCTTCTTTTCTTATCCAATCATCGTCTAATGATGAAACATTTTGTACTTCATGGTATTGTATTTCTTTATCAATCTTCGCTTGCTGCCTTTTTTCAGATCGAAAATGGTTATAGGCTACATAAGTAGAAGATTTAATCAACCATCCAGGTATGTTTTCAATCCCTTTCCAATCACTACGATATAGTTGTAAAAATACTTCTTGTGCTAACTCTTCAGCGATAGATTGATCTTTAACAATCCAGATGATTTGTTTCACAGCGTAAGCATAGTACTGCTTAAATAAATCTTCAAAGGTCATATCAGAAGCATGACTTTCTTCATTTTCTATGGTTAACATGTTCGTTTAAACCTCACTTTCAATTTGATACCTGTATTATAGAGAAACCAGAAAAACGGATTTTGTGACAGTTTTTCTGGATATTTTTTATTATGTACTAAAAAAAGCATTCGTCTAATTAAAAGAGAAATGTAAAAAGGAAATGAAAACATAAAAATTATAACTCTTGCAGTAGTTGTCTATTAATGCACAAGAAAACAGTTAGTTTGTTGCCAAACTGTATCTAAACGTACAATTTCACTTCTTCTATTTTCATGAATATGTATAATTACATAAAATTTCAAAGAAAAAGAGAGTATACTTTCATATTGTGTAATAAAGATAAAGCCCGCCTACGGAAATAGGCGGGCTTTTTTTTACTTATGAAGAAAAGACAACCTTTAAGGTGTCTTCCTTTTGAAATCTAGGTTGTCCAGTTTGTTTTACTTTGGTGCAATAGCAATATTGTTTGGAATAAAGTTTCACCATATTGCTATTAAACTAAAATATTAAGATTGCACTTAAACGAAATTTATAGCATCGAAGTTCATTTTGGAGGGGGGAATGTAATACTACATTTTTAAAGTATTCGTTACACTTGAACCTCTGCACATTACGTAGGGCTTTTTTCATGAAGAAAGGACACTCACGTGAGTGTCCTTTCGATAGTTTTTAGCAGAAGCAAGCAGCTCCAACGATGATTAATAAAATAAACAATACAACTAATAAAGCAAATCCTCCAGCGAAGCCACAGCCGCCACAACTACCACCAAAGCCCATAACAGTTCCTCCTTTAAATAGGAGGAGAAAAACAAAGGTTCACTCATGTGTTTTAACGGATTCCATTTACTTTATGCTTTTTACGAATAAATGGAGCAGGTCCTTTTTAAAATAGATTTATGCCGCTATTTTTCGGATAGTAAGACCCGGATTGGTGGGGGCTGATTAAAGTTTCATTTTATTCTTTAAGAGCGAATAAATGAAAAATAAAATATCTAATAATATAGATAGAAATCCGCTTTTATACCTTTCATTAAAATAATACTAGCATTATATATTATAAGGAATACTTGTCCTTAATTGTAAATGAAAGGGGGAATTGATATGAGCTATGGCTATGGTCATCCTCCTGGAAGATGTCATAAACATCACAATGAAACTTTGTCAACGGGTGTATTACGTAGACATTCCGCTACGTTATTTCTTACTGTTGAAGCTATGAATGTTGATCCAGATGATACTCGTAGAGTAACAGTTGAAATGTTTGATTGGTCATCTGGTTCTCCGGTATTGTTACCATTAATAGACCCTTCAACACAAACATTGCCACCTAATCGATATGTTACTTTTCGTTCAGCAGCTCTTCCTCCAGCACTTTTTGCTTATGAAGTAAGAATCATTCGTCCGAAAGATAGAGATGTTGTTACGAATGTTTTTGGTCTTAGTGCAATCATATTTAACCCACAAGAAGGAAACAATGTTTTACAACATGATTTAGCAAAATTAGACCTTAAATAGATTTTATAAAGGTCTATTTATTGAGCATGATTAAAAAAGAGTAGGATGTAATCCTACTTTTTTTTAACGTTAATTAGAATTTTAAAAGAAATCCTTCATTATTTTAGCATCTTTAATATTCACTATCACACCTTCTACCTTATCTTTCTTCTCATCTTTAGCAATCGTAATTTGCTCCTTATTATCAGCCCACACAAGAAATTCTTCTTTTGAGTCATCTTTATATGTAACAGTAATAGTAGAATGTGCAGATTCTCTCTTTTTTTGATCTAGTGTGATTTGTTTAGGAGTGCCTTTTTGGACTGCTGAAACGATAGATTGTATCATTTTTTCGTTGTCTGTTTGAGATTTGGAAGTAGTATGATTTGTTGTTTTCAGTATTTCAATGTCTGTAATATTAGCAGAATTTAATTGAAAGGTATTTTGTTTATGTTCTTGCTTAACTTGTGAAGCTTTATCTGTAGCCGAGGTACTTGTACAACCTATTAAAGTGAAAGATAAAGCGGTTAGAGCGCATATAGATATGATTTTTTTCATAGTATCCCTCCTCAAGTTTAATTATAACAATTTTCTGTTAATTTAGGTGGTTATTGTAAGGAGAAGATGTTTTAAAGTGGTAAATGATGATGTTCATTCTCTATTAAAATTAAAATTCACATAACTTTTTTCATATTTTATGTTTAACATTTCGAAAATGGGTGTACTACATATAATATAACAAATAATTCATTTTAAAGGAGGAAGTTAAAGATGGAAACGAAGTATAGTAAACCTTTTGTATATGAATTTATTACGGAGAAAGAGGTCATGAATGCGGCGAATGATCTCGTGAAAAAAGGAATAGACCAAAAAGATATTTACGTATTAACGCATGAGAAAGATAGGACAGATAGAATTGCGGACAATGCAGACGTGAATACAATTGGGATAAAAGAGGAGGGACTTGGGACAAGCATTATTAACGTCTTTCAAAAAACAGGAGATCAGTTAAGAAATAAAATGCAAGAGTTAGGGCTTAATGAGGAAGAAGCGAACTTTTATGAAGAAAAACTGGATGAAGGGAAAATCTTGTTATTCGTTAAGGATTTAGAAAGAGTCGGTGAATGGTTACAAGAAAGAAGATGCATGTATTCTATTTAAATTTGTATCCTTTAAATCTATAAATCTATTACGAAAAGGAGATTGTAAATATGAGTGAGAACGGACTAAAAGAACAAGTTAAAGGTAAAGTTGAAAAGAAAAAAGGACAAGTAAAAGAAGGAATTGGTGAAGTTACAGAAGATAGAGAGTTGAAAAATGAAGGTAAGTGGGAAAAAACGAAGGGAACGATAAAAGAAAAAGTCGGAAAAGTGAAACAAAAGATAAGTGATGAATTGGATAATAAAGAATAATATATGTTCATCAAGCTTTAGTTACATACTAAAGCTTGATGAATTCAATATAAAACGAATATAGGAGGTTTAATTGTGGGACTTATTATTACGTGTATTGTAGGTGGACTTATTGGTGCGTTAGCTGGAATGATTACAGGAAAAGACTTTCCGTTAGGTATAGTTGGTAACGTGATTGCCGGATTAATCGGATCTTGGGTAGGTAGTGCGTTATTTGGTCATTGGGGTCCTGAATGGGGAGGCATTTTTGTTCTTCCAGCGTTATTAGGTGCAATCGTCTTTATTTTAATCGTTACATTCTTCTCTAGAATGCTGCGGAAAGCGTAAGTATGATAATAAATAGTAATCTTAAGTTTATTATATATAGTTATAAAGTTAATGAACTGATAAAAATACATAAAAAAGCATCCAAATTAATTTAATTGGATGCTTTTTTATGTATTTTACATAGGAATGAGTGGAGGATGAAGAACCCCCCACTCATTAACATTACACTTTCTATTATGTATTAAGCCATCGTTACCTTTTTACAATTATTTATTCTTACGACTTGCCTTGGTTCTATATGAGATAAGTCCTCGCTATTACTTATATCAACTACAATTGTATTCGTTAGTATGTTAATAATGGAACCAACTAATTTTGTAGCATGATCGTGTCGATAAGAAAATTGAACGAAATCTCCCTTTTTAAAGTTGTGCTCTTCCATAGATAGATCCCCCTAAAAATAATGTTTATACATTATACATACACAAAATTATAAGTTTTAAACATTTATTAGTACGATTTAAGTGTTAAGCCGAGAAAGGTGTAGAAAATTTATTTATAATTAAAATAAAAAAATATGTTTAAAACTAATTTTTATGGGTAATTAAATAGTAAAAGTTCGAGATAAGGGGGCGGAAATGATGAATTTGGCAATAAATATTTTGCAAAATGATGTAGGTTATACGGTACAACTTAATGGTGAGATTGATGCGTATACGGCATCAGATTTAAAAAATAAGGTAATGCCTATTACAAGCGAAAAAGAGGTTCATATTGTAGTAGATTTTCATAACGTAGATTATATGGATAGTACAGGCTTAGGAGTTTTTATAGCTTTATTAAAAGCAGTTAAGAAAAATGATGGGAAGCTAGAGTTTACTGGTGTGTCTAAAAGGCTAAAAAGATTATTTGATATTACAGGGCTAACAGAAATATTAAATTTGAATTCCGATTTTGAAAAAGTAGAAAGAAGGTGACTAGGGATGATGGAGAGATTTGAAAAGATAGAAATGAAAATTCCTGCAAAAGCAGAATATGTGGCTATTATTCGTTTAACAATGGCTGGTGTTGCGAATCGAATGGGCTTTGCTTATGACGATATAGAAGATATGAAAATTGCTATTAGTGAAGCTTGTACAAACATTGTACAACATGCATACAAAGAAGACGTTGGAGAAATTACAATTGTCTTCGGGCTATATGAAGATCGATTAGAAATTATGGCTGCGGATAATGGGGTTAGCTTTGATTTTAATAGCTTAAAAAGGAAAGTTGGTCCGTATGATATTAGTAAACCAGTAGAACATTTGCCGGAAAATGGTTTAGGTTTATATTTAATCAATACGTTAATGGATGATATACAAATTATGCATGATGAGGGCATGACAGTTTTAATGACAAAATATATACAAAGAGAGCAGGTGGAGAATGATGGAAATCCAATCTCAACCTACAAATCTTACTAAAGAAGACGTTATTAAACTAATTGCAGACTTCCAACAAAACCAATGTGATGAAGCACAGGAAAGATTGGTTAATCACTATAAAAATCTTGTATACTCCATTGCATATCGCTATTCAAAAGGCGGGCCTATGCATGAGGATATTATACAAGTAGGGATGTTAGGGCTCTTAGGCGCAATAAGAAGGTATGATTATTCGATAGGGAATGCTTTTGAGCCGTTTGCAATACCTACAATAGTAGGCGAAATAAAGAAATATTTACGTGATAAAACTTGGGGTATTCACGTTCCAAGGCGAATTAAAGATTTAGGCGGGAAGATTAAACTTGCGATAGAGGAGCTAACAGATCGTTTCCAGCGTTCACCGAAGATTAAAGAGATTGCAGATCATTTAGGACTATCCGAAGAGGAAGTGCTAGAAATTATGGATGCGAAAAATAATTATCGCGTATCTTCCTTAGATGATGTAGTTGAAAATTCATCTGATGGCAGTTCGGTAGCGAGGATTGAATCTGTAGGTGAAGTAGAGCAAGGATATGAAGAGGCAGAAAGGCGTCTCGTTTTAAAGGATATTTTCAACGTATTAAATGACACAGAAAAGAGT
Organism: Bacillus sp. JKS001846; assembly: GCF_900176455.1. Lineage (NCBI taxonomy): Bacteria > Bacillati > Bacillota > Bacilli > Caryophanales > Bacillaceae > Bacillus > Bacillus sp. JKS001846. The sequence goes on along the minus strand of NZ_FWYG01000001.1, from coordinate 4,667,274 downwards.
GTTATTCATTATATATTTGGAGAAAATTTAAATCAAAAAGATACAGGGGAACGGTTAGGTATTTCACAAATGCACGTTTCTCGTATTAAAAGACAAGCGATAAGTAAATTGAAGCAAGCAGCATTTTTAGATACATAAAAATTTAAAATCATTATGTTTAAAACATGAGAAAAGGGGTACTTATTAAATATAGGAGGAGATATAAAAATGTCACACGATGTGAAAGAACTAATCGAAGGATTGAATGAAGATTTAGCAGGAGAATACTCAGCAATTATTATGTATAACCATAATGCAGCTACAGTTTCTGGTATATATAGACAAGTGTTAAAACCTTTCTTTGAATCTGAAATTAGTGATGAACAAGGACATGCCCTATATTTAGCGGAGAAAATTAAGACGTTAGGTGGTACACCTACTACAATCCCTTTACGAGTGAAACAAGCAGAAGATGTTAGAGAAATGTTAGAATACGCTAGACAATCAGAATATGAGACAATTAAGCGTTATGAAACGAGAAAAGAACAGGCAGCGAAATTAAATATGACAGAGTTAGTTGTAAAACTAGAAGATATGATTGCAGATGAAACAAATCATATGGAAGAATTAGATCGTCTTTTAAATGACAAAGCAATGGTATTAAATTAATAGTGGAAATTTATAGAATGAAAGAACAAACTCTCATTTCTGGGGGTTTGTTCTTTTGCTGTATAAAAATTATGTTAGAGTAGGAAATTTTCATTTTGTAACTGAGTATGCAATACTAGAAAAATAGAAAATGATAATAGATTTACATTTTAAATAAGAAAAGGGGAAATAACTTGTGTCCATTTTAATTGTCGATGATAATCCGGTTAACATCTTTGTAATTGAAAAAATTTTAAAGCAAGCCGGATATCAGGATCTTGTATCGCTGAATTCTGCACAAGAGCTTTTCGAATACATTCAATTTGGAGAAGATTCTTCCAGGGATAATGAAATTGATTTAATACTGTTAGATATTATGATGCCTGAAATTGATGGACTTGAAGTTTGTAGGCGATTACAAAAAGAGGAGAAGTTTAAAGATATTCCTATTATTTTTGTTACAGCTTTAGAGGATGCCAATAAGTTGGCCGAAGCTCTTGATATGGGGGCAATGGATTATATTACGAAACCTATAAATAAAGTTGAACTATTAGCACGTATGCGTGTAGCGTTACGCTTGAAATCGGAATTAAATTGGCATAAAGAACAAGAAGAAAATCTTCGGAATGAACTAGATTTAGCTACGCAAGTACAAAGAAACTTATTAAGTAGCCCATTAAGAGAAGATTATATAAAAATTGAAGCAAGTTACTTACCTTCATTTAAATTAGCTGGAGATATGTATTATTGGTATAAAATCGATGAAAACCGCTACGGTATTATATTATTAGACGTGATGGGACATGGTATATCTGCTTCATTAGTTTGTATGTTTATTTCGTCTGTATTACGTGAAACGATTAAATCTTTAATCGATCCAGAACTTGTCATTAAAGATTTAAATAAATATATGACTCTTTTACATAATGAGAATGACGATATTCCATATTATTTTACAGCGATATATTTAGTAGTAGATACAGAAAAGAGAACGATTGAATATGTAAATGCAGGGCATCCTTCTGGATACGTTTTAGTCGATGAAACAAATATGTTTGAACTAAATCACGGGAGTTGTGCGGTAGGATTTTTTGATGAAATAAAAGTTAAAAAGACAGTTATACCTTTTGAGAAGAACGCTCAAATCGTATTGTTTACAGATGGTGTTCTTGAAGCAATTGCAAATGATGAATTTGAGGCTGAAGAGAAATTACGTACTTTTACAGAAAGAAAATGGGGAGATTTAGAAGGCGAGATAGAAGGGTTTTACAAGGAAGAACAAAAGAAAGCGCAATCAGATGATATGTGTCTAATTATGATACAAACGAATGCGAAATAAAAAGCGTATGAAATCCAAACAGAGGATTTCATACGCTTTTTATTGTATTTTTTGATAAATTTGTTCGCTAGGATTAAATTGGGTATAATGCGGCATTATATTTGAAAAACGAAGAGTTTCTTTATTTCCTAAACATAGAAAACCATTGTGACCTAAGCTTTCATAAAATAGTTGCTGCACTTGATTTTGAAGTTTACTTGTAAAGTAAATTAAAACGTTACGACAAAGTATAATATGAAACTCGTTAAAAGATTGATCGGTTACTAAATTATGCTGTGCAAAAATAATGTTTTGTAAAAGTGATGGATTAAAATAAGCAAAACGATTATCTGTTGAATAATAGTTAGAAAATGCTTGTGTACCGCCAGCTTGTAAATAATTTTTCGTATAAGTTTGCATTTTATTTAACGGGAGGATAGCTTGTTTTGCTTTTTCTAACACATTTGTATTCATATCTGTTGCGTAAATAACCGACTTTTCACTTAATCCTTCTTCGTGAAGTAAGATGGACATTGATAATACTTCTTCACCAGTTGCGCATCCAGCATGCCAAATTCTAATTTCAGGTTGCTTTTTTAATTCAGGAATAACATGCTCTCTAAGCGCTTTAAAAAAGGCAGGGTTACGGAACATCTCAGTTACATTAATCGAGAAATCATTTAATAACTGTTCTAAAACCCCTTCCTCGTGAATTACTTTTTCAATTAATTTTGAAATGGTAGGGATATTAGAGAGCTGCATTCTATTACAAATTCTTCTATAAATAGATGTGCGAGCATATTGGCGAAAATCAAATCCTGATAGTTTAAATACCGCTTCCAATAGTAATTCAATTTCTAAGTTCGTGCGCTCATCCGTATCTACTGATGGATCAAAATTATAATACTTATTTTCCACTCCAACTAAACCTCACTTATTTTATTAACCATACACTCATTACCGAATAGAGTTGATGTAGATTTAATGGTTTACTTATATAATCTGAAGCGCCAGCAGATAAACATTTTTCCTTATCATTTGGCATTGCTTTAGCAGTTAATGCGATAATAGGTATTTCATTTAACCCTAAGTTCATTCGGATATTTTCCATCGTTTCATAACCGTCCATATTAGGCATCATAATATCCATTAAAATAAGGTCAATATTTGTATTACTTTTTAGTATTTCTAAACACTCTAAGCCGTTTTGGGCAGTAATAATGTTGGCATTTTGTTTTTTTAATGCGTTTTGTAACGCAAATATATTTCGATGATCATCATCGACAATTAAAATGGTTTTCTCTTGGAAGACGTTATTTGTTTCGGGAGTAACGATAGTTTCTTCAACAACTTCAGCAGGAATAACATCTTCTATCGTTGCTGCGACTTCTAAATTGGATAACTGTATATCTGGTAATCCATTTGGAAGGTTAGGAATATATACCGTGAAAGTACTACCTTCTCCTACATTACTCTCTAACGTAATCCAACCACCTAACAATCTAGCAAACTCTTTACAAATAGATAAACCTAATCCTGTACCACCATACTTCCGAATCGTTGCGCCATCTGCCTGTTGAAAGGCTTCGAAAATAAGTTGATGCTGTTCTTTAGCGATACCAATACCAGTATCTTTTACTGAAATTGTAATCCAATCTTTACTTATAGACTGCATATCATGACTTAAATTACTTGTTTCTATCGAATCGAAATGTAAAGAAACGGATCCTTTTTCTGTAAATTTAAATGCATTGGATAATAAGTTTTTAATAATTTGCTCAATCCGTTTTGCATCTGTATAAAACAGATCAGGAATCGTATCACTGTCTTCAATAGTAAATTCGACATTTTTTTGTGCAGCTATATGTAAAAAGTTTTGATGCATATTGGCTGCCATGTCACTTATGTTCGTTGCTTCAAAAATGATGTCTAGTTTGCCTGCTTCTACTTTAGATAAATCGAGTATGTCATTAATTAAAGTAAGTAAGTCTTTCCCTGATGAATGAATGACAGTTGCTAATTCAATCTCATCGTCGGATAAATTGTTATCATGATTTTCTCTTAACATTTCAGATAATAGTAAAATACTATTTAACGGTGTGCGTAATTCATGTGACATATTTGCTAGGAACTCAGATTTGTATTTTGAGCTGCGTAACAACTCGCTTGCTTTTTCTTCTAATTCTGATTTAGTAATTTGTAAGTCAGCTGTCTTCTGCTCAGCCTCTTCAGTTCTAGACTCTAATTGTTCATTCGTTGTTCGTAATTCTTCTGCTTGCATTTGTAGTTCTTCCGCTTGCGTTTGCAATTCTTCTGATTGAACTTGTAACTCTTCTGTCATTGCTTGTGATTCATGTAAAAGAGTTTGAATTCGCATACGTCCCATAATGCTATGGATTGTTAAACCTAGATTATCAACGGTTTGTTTAATTAAATCTTGATGTAAATCTGAAATCTCAGTTACACTTACTAACTCCATTACTGCGATTACTTCATCCTCAAATAAGATAGGGATGATTAATAGATTTTTAGGACGTATTTCTAATACTCCGCTAGTGACATAACGAAACTCTTCGGGTATATCCCTGAGAATAAAACTTTTCTTTTCTAAGGCAGACTGTCCAATGAAACCTTCACCCATTTGAATGGATTGTTTCCCAATATCAGCACCTTGATCGGCGAAAGAAGCTTTTTTCACATAGTAGACAGTTTCTTCATATTCTTCACGTACATAAAATGCACCGCAAGAAGTTTGCGTTTTTTGTATAATTCCACTAAGAATTTTTTTACCTAACATCTCAATAGAAGATACACCTTGATACATTAAAATTAATTCTGCAAGCTCCGTTTGTAACCACTCTCTTTTCGATATTTCGTCTAGTAGGTGATTCGTTGTATGAGCAAGATCTTTTATTTCATCACGTGTGTTTACATGAATTCTTTCCGTGATTTTTTCTTTAGAAGAAATGGATTTAATAGCTTGAATTACATTTTTAATCGTTTTTGTAATGGAATTCGAAATATAGAGTGAAATGATAATAGAAATACAAGAAAGTAAGAACAATAAACTGTATAACCAAATCTCTAATTTATTATTTTCAGTATCTAATTGTGCTGCTCTTTTTTTTGTTAATTGCTCCTCAGTGCTACGGAAGTTAGTTACCTGTGACTGTAATGACTGAATTTGAGTCGTGTCGATTGTTTGTACATTATTACTATTATGATTTGCAATTAACGGGTGAATCTCTTTATTTATCCAACTAATAATATTTTCGTTAATCTGTTTTAATTTTTCTTGCTGAGATGGGTTATCCTCTAATAATGAGAAAAGATCTTGATAATGCTTTTCGTAATCCTTTTCCGCAGAATTAAGAGATTGTACGTAATTTGGATTATTAGAAATGATAAACCCTTTCGCTTTATTTTCAATTGTTAGTAAATCTTTCTCCACTTGATTTGTTAAATTGAGAACTTTAAAATCGTGATCAATAATAAAATTACGAGATTTTTGTAAATTAGAAATCTCATTGTTCAACATAATGAAAGAAACAAGTAAGAACAAAATGATAACTAAATAACCAGCCATAATTTTGTAGCGAATACTAAATTTTGCTTTCGAGTTCATTAAAAATTCCTACCTTCAAGGTTATTAAAACTTTTCTATTTTAAAGAATGAAAAACGTAATATATATTATATCAGTTTTCATAAGGCTAAACTAGAAATCCCCCTATTGTATTAGGGGGTTCTTTTTTTATAGGGGAAATCATTTTGAAATATAAAAACATATATGAAAGGTAGTAAACGAGGGAATAGAGGATAACAAATATTCTAAGAAGGGAAGAGTGTTCTTAAAGCTCTTTTTGCATCTATTCCTTCAAAAATAAATAATACAAGATCTCTCTTTTTTACAGTAAGGAAAAAGGATACTAGAGTGCTTAAGTTTTTAATAGAAGTAAGTGTTCCGTGTTTACTTATAAATACATTCGTTTGAAATGTTGTCATTAAAGCATAAAAATGATGAATCTGAGTTATTGTAGGTGTTTCATTATAAGAAATAGTAGTAGAGTGAATGGCGTTCATCGTAATATTCCTTTCCATATAGTAAGCATAACAATATAAACATACCCGTTTAAAAAAATGTTAAACATATAAATAAGAAAAAATATAATTATAGTTTTTTACGTTTAGAAAAGGTTAGGAAGGGTATACATATACTACAAAGAGATTAACTGAAGATGAATTGTAAGATGTCTATTTTTAGTAGATTAGTTTATCAAAATATACTTTTACTTTAAATAAAAAGGAGCCTGGTATACATGAATGAAATGATGATTAATATTACATTTGATTTAATTTACTTGTTAAGTAGTTCACTTGTAGTGCTTTTACTATTCGCTTTTTTCGTAAATGGTTATGTTAATAAAAAGATTAGTGTATACAGAAATGAAGAAAAATAAAGATACATTATATAAAACTTTAGGAGGTTAATAGTTATGAATGTAGATAGAAAAATAGTAGGTGTTTTTAGAACAATTGATGATGCGGCACTCGTTATTAATGAATTAAATGAAAAAGGATACTCAGCAGATAACATTTCAGCTATTGCGAAAGATCAAAAGGAAATTGAACATCTGGAAGAAAAATCGGGTGAAAAAGTGAATAGCGAAACTGCACATAAAGCAGATATCTTTTCAGCGACAGGGCTTGTAGCTGGAGGAGTAGCAGGCGGGCTCGGTGGTTTATTAACAGGTCTTGGTATACTTGCCGTATCTGGAATGGGTCCAATTGTAGCAGCAGGACCAATCGCAGCAGCTATTGGAGGAGCCGGTATTGGCGGAGGAGCTGGAAGTTTAATAGGAGCATTTATTGGCTTAGGAATCCCTGAAGACCATGCTAAAAAGTATGAAGAATATATTTACGATGGAAATATATTAATTTTAGTAGATGCAAAATTAGATGATAAGTTAGAAATCTATAAAATATTTGATAAGCATAATGCCTATAACTCTGATTTCTTTAAATAAAATGTAAACAAAGTGAATATCGTTTTTGATCTTACAACTTTGGCGCGGCCGAGGAGTCGTATGACTATAAGAGAGGAAGGGCTTATAGTAAAAGATCAAGTCCTATTATGATATTGAGAAGGGAAGAGGTGTCTATTCGTGATTGTAAAAATATTAAAGGATAGTAGTAATAGTTTCCTTTGCACAGTTCAAAATAAAAATGGAGATCAGTATGTGAAAAAATGGTTTAGTAAACATGAAAATAATAAAGAATTAGGGCGACCAACTTTTAAAGAAGTAGAAAAGGATTGGAAAGAAAATAGAGACTCGTTTATGTATCCAAATATTAAAGCGCTTTATTAAAATGAAACATAAAGCGCATTTTATTATTACAAAATTGTCACACTCCTGTAAGGTAATTCAATAGATTAGTTACTTTTTCCATGTCATAATAAAGACATAAGAAAGCTAATTAAAACTACAACTTATTAGGAGAGTGTCAGTCATGATTGTAACAACAACTTCTGGAATTCAAGGTAAAGAAATTATTGAGTATATTGATATTGTAAATGGTGAAGCGATTATGGGTGCAAACATTGTCCGAGATTTATTCGCTTCCGTTCGTGATGTTGTCGGTGGTCGTGCTGGTGCTTACGAAAGTAAATTAAAAGACGCACGTGATATTGCAATGGATGAAATGAAAGAACTTGCACGACAAAAAGGTGCGAACGCTATCGTTGGTATTGACGTAGATTATGAAGTTGTTCGTGATGGAATGTTAATGGTTGCTGTAAGTGGTACAGCTGTACGTATATAAGTAAATAAAAAACAGGCTCACCCCTTGAAGTTTATGCTTTGAGGGGTTTTTTTGTTTTTAAGTTGTAGAAGTAAACTCCAGTTGCAAGGGTAAAATGAAAAAGAGACAGTGATGCTACATATATGTAGTGTGAGTGCAAACTTTATAATAAATAATAAAGTTGTTATTTGAGATAATGGAAGAATTAGTGGTATAAATAACTTTATAGATAATAATCAAAATAGAGAAGACAGAATGTTCATGGATGGAATGGTTAAGGGGATTTTCCAATCTGTAATAAAAAACGGAGGTACTGAGAACGTTTTACAGATGTCTACTACATAAAATTTATAATGGATTGGGGGCAATTTTTATGTTTTGGTTAGGGGGCTTTTTAGGATACATTGTAGGTTCTATTACTACATGTGCGCTACTTTACTTTGGTTATAGAGCCGAGAAGAACAAAAAAGCGGATATGCGAAAGAAAGAGGAGAGAAACATCAATAAAAAAGGTGTATAGGATGTGGAAGAAAAATTGATAACATTGATGCAAAAATAAAGGACAGTTACATATTTCATATGATTACTATGTACTGTCCCGCTTATTCCTTTTGGATTAGGAAAAATTGTTTCCTGTCTTGCTATAAAATTCATAGGCAAAAAAACCAAATAAATAGCCTATTCCGGATCCTAAACTAATTGAAAGTAGTAAAGAATCAGGAGAAAATATGCCGACAATAATACCGATCAAACACCCTAAAAGCATTGCCATTGGTATTAAACTGTCTAATAAAATTTGAGTGTTTTTTGATTTTTTCTTACCTAATTTGCCGTGCTTATATTTATGTTCCAATCTTTTTATTACAAATACTACAATTCCCCCGACTAGTATAATAGGCCAAATTGCCGAAATGAACCACATGTTAGAAGCTCCTTTCGTTTTTTAATTAAATTATACCATATATTAACATTTTAAATTTAAGCGGAGAGAAGGTCTTCTGCATTTCTTCTCCTTTTATTTATGACTAAAGTTAATAGGAGTAAAATTAAGCTTAAAAGTGCCATTATAATAAAAACTTGCGTATAACTATCAAAATAGTCACGAGCTATCCCAGCTAGGACAGGAATGAATCCGCCCATAATATATCCTCCTGATTGCATCATAGCAGTCCATGCACTTGCATCTTCTGAAGTTTTTGTTTCATATAGCGGCAGCATAAGAGCGAGTGGAAATACGCCGCCGAGCCCGATACCTAGTAAAATAGAAGGGATCCATGGTGTAGTTAGTGGGTAAATCATAAGCGATAAACCTACGATTACAAAGCATATACTCCCTAATAACCAAAGTGCTCTGTTTTTATAAATATCCGCTAATGTCGGAATTAAAAAGCTACATATCATTTGGATTACGGTAAAAACAGTTATAAGAGTACCTGCTTGCTCACTACTCACACCCATACTTTGATTTGCCGGCGCAAGCCAAGTCGTAATGGAATAAAAGATTCCTGATTGTAGCCCGAAAAGGATTGTAAATAACCATGCTTTTTTATTTCTTAAAGGCAATTTATTATTCTTTTTATTTTGTGTGTTCGTCTTCTTTTTTCGTTTCATAACAGGATACCAAAACATAATAGCGATAATAGTTAGTGCACCCCAAAAAGCGAGTGCCATATTCCAAGATCCTTTTAATACATGTTGTAAAGGGATTGTTAAACCTGCACTTAAAGAAGCGCCAGTTCCCATACCTACTGAATATATGCCAATCATTAAGCCAATTTTTGTAGGGAATTTTTCTTTAATAAAACCTGATAGTAAAGGACCTGCAAGTGCAATTCCAATACCGATAAATAAAGAACTCGCGAATAATGTGGAAATGGAAAAGGTAAAAGCTCTCATACATGTTGCCAAGCCGATTAAAATAAGACAAGTCATAATTGATTTTTCTGCCCCGTATTTTTTAATTACCTTCGCAGTCAGTAAGGCGAATGTCCCCATACAAAAAACAGGAATAGCTGTTAAAAAACTAACGGAAAAATTGCTTATATTTAAGTCTTGTCGGATTGTTTCTAATAAAGGTGAAACAGATGTAATTCCGATACGTAAATTAATGGAAATAAAAAATAGTGCTAGTATATACAAATAAGTTCGTTCTTGCTGTTTCAATTTCATTTTCTCCTTTCTTAAACATGAGATGTTATTGAGTATATCATCTGATGTTTTTGTGTAATAGATAAGGAGCTTATTTCAGCTCCAAATTTTGAACAGCGTATGTTCGCGCCTCTTCGGTATTTTGCTTTAAAATAGCTTGGAATAACTTTTCATGAATGCCAGAGTTGTCTTCATAGTTCGCTGTATGTAATATTAATTGACTTAAAATATGGCGAAGGGCAGGTACGAAAGATTGATACAAATCAAATAGAACTTCGTTTTTGCTCGCCTTTGCAATGGCTAGATGAAACTGAATGTCTGCATCTATGTATGCTACATAATTTCCTTCTTGAAGGGCATTTTTTCTTTTATTCAAATGTCCTTTTAAATATAAAAGATCCTCTTCGCTTCGGCGTTGTGCCGCTAACATTGCTACTTCTTTATCTAACATATTTCGTGCTTCATACACATGATTTATATTAGCTGCTTGCAGTCTTTTTTTAAATGAATCTTGCGTTGTATTTAATGAGACAATACGAGTGCCTTGTCCTTGTCGAACTTCTAATACGCCAGCATGTACTAATATCTTTATACTCTCTCGCAGCGTTGAACGTCCTACCCCTAGCTCTTCCATTAATTGCGGCTCTGTAGGGAGGCGATCACCAACTTCATACTCGCCAGAAAAGATTTTCTCTTGTAGACGTTCCAATACTTCATCGACTAATTTTCGCCGAGAAACTTTTGAAAAGGATTTCTTTTCGTTCATATTCATCTGCTCATCTCCTGTTATATTCGTTTTTATGATAACCAATTTAAGTTGTGTTGACAATGTTATTTTTTAGGTAGTTGAAGCCGAGATACTAAAAGAGATTCTTTTATGGCATTCAATAACTCGTCAAAAACACTTTCCCTTTCGTTTTCTCAGCAGACTGTACAACATCAACTGCCGCTTTCACATCCGCTAATTCATACGTAGAATGGACTTTCATAAAACGTAATTGCTCATTTTCTACTAAGCGAATTAAGTGACGAAACGTTTCTTGCCATTTATATGGTGATACCTCTTTATTCCAATGTCGTAAATGAAATATGTTTGCGTGCACTTTTGCTTTTGTGACAATCTCGGCCCAGTTCACTTGTATTCCTGATAGAAGACCGATCGTTAAAAAATGCCCGTTTGGACGTAAGGAAAAAGCTAATTCATTTCCATCCGGTCCTCCGATAGAATCAATCGCAGCATCCGCACCAATCCCATTTGTTAATGTCATAACAGTTTCATAAAGCGGGGCAGTGGAAGTATCAATTACATATGCAGCACCAAGGCGCAGTAATTCTTCTGTATGCTTATTATTTCTTGTAACGGCAATTAATCGGAAATTTAAAATTTGGGATAACTGCGCAAATAGATGCCCAATAGCGGACCCACAAGCATTCACTAATAAAACGTCATTACGCTGTAAGTTTAACGTTTCTGTACAAGTAACCCACGCCGTAAGGGGATTAATATACATTTGTGCCGCTGTGAAATCATCAATGGAATCAGGAATAGGGACTACAAAATCAGCTGATGTCTTCACATATTCTTGCCAAGTACCTTCCCCGCGTAAAGGTAACACTCGTTTACCGATAAGCTCTCGAGAAACAAAAGCGCCAACATTTTCTACAATACCAACACCTTCATAGCCAGGTATGTTAGGTAAAGGAATTCTATGAGCGTACGCTCCTGTGATGGGAATTAAGTCAGATGGATTAATCGGTCTAACTAGCATACGGACGAAAACTTCATTATCTTTCAGTGGTTCTATATTTTTATATTCAACTTGTAATACGTCTTTTGGATTGCCAAACTTATGAAATTGAATGCATGTTCCAAGCAAAGTAATTTGCCCCCTTAGTTTGATTGGGTTTATTATAGCATTTTTAGTTTGGGTGGTTACTTTGTTAGTGATAAATAGGTTTTTTAATTTACGTATTTATCAGAATTTTATAAAATGTGTATATAACTATAAAATGGGGGGATTTCTTCATGTGTACTAGTTTGACGTTACAAACTAAAAATTTCCAACATCTTTTTGCGAGAACAATGGATTTCACATTAGATATGAATCAGGAAGTAATAATCATTCCTCGGCGTTATCAGTGGAACAATATAACTGGTGAAACTATCCGAGCGAAAAAGGCTGTTGTCGGAATGGGAATTAATCATGAAGGAAGGGTCATTATGGCGGACGGAGTAAATGAAGCTGGTATGACGTGTGCCACTCTCTATTTCCCGGGATTCGCTACTTATAGTAACAGTATAGATAACCATAAAACGAATTTAGCGCCATTTGATTTTGTGGCTTGGAGCCTCACGCAATTTAATTCTGTTGAAGAGTTAAAAAAATCTGTTGATAACATTTCCCTTATAGATATACCATTACCAGTTTTAGGAATTACTCCGCCGCTACATTGGATTTTAGCAGATAAATGGGGAGATTGTATTGTACTTGAGCCGACAACTGATGGACTAAAAATGTATGACAATCCATTAGGAGTGATGACTAATAGTCCGGAGTTTAATTGGCATTTACAAAATTTAAGACAATATATTGGACTTAAATCGCAGCCATTTGCGCCAACGGAGTGGGGAGATGTACCATTAAGTGCCTTTGGCCAAGGTTCAGGATCGATGGGACTTCCTGGAGATTTTACCCCGCCATCAAGATTTGTGCGGGCAGCATATGGAAAACAAAACATTCAAGGTATAGAGAACGAAGAAGAGGGGATATCTGCTATTTTTCATATCTTATCAAATTGTGAGGTCCCTAAAGGGGCAGTAATAACAGAAGACGGAACATTAGATAATACCATCTATACGAGTGCAATGTGTATGGAATCTGGAACATATTATTACCATACTTACGATTGTAGACAAATTATAGCTATTCATTTATTCAATGAAAATTTAGATACAGCTGAGATTAAAACTTATCCGTTTCAGCGGAAACAAAAAATATTTTATGAAAACTGAAGCGCCCCTGAAAAAGTGAGACTGATAAAAACACCTCCATTTAATTTGCATACTTAGTATGCGAATTTAGGAGGTGTTTTTTATCATTTATCAATATTCAGGTTTACTTCTTGCTATTCTATTAAGCCGAAGCCTTCTTCATTCTCTCAAGTAAACTAGACAACACATGCGTACGATACGATTCTAGTTTTTTACCTTCATAAGTACGGATACCTAATTTTTTAAGTTCTTTTACATACCAACCTTTGCTTCCGAAATACATGTGATCGCTCCCCTTCAACTTTGTTTTATTTATTCTGATTGCATATGGAGGTACAGGTAATATAATGAAGGAAATGAATTTCGCGCGAAAATGGTTAACTTTGTTGCAAAAGACATATATACTAAAGATAGTATACAACGAGGTGGACAAGACGTGATTATAGAGAAGCACGAAATTCAAATTGACCAAATTACTAGCGGTAAAGTGAATATCTTTACTTTCTATCGAAATAGAAAGCAAATTGATGATCATTTTTTACGATTGCAAGAACCATCGCTTACAGCAAACTACTTCTTCCATTTTCATTTTGATGCAGAGAGCTTGCATCTACTGCAGGAAGAGTTTCCAAGCGTATATCCGTACGACGGTAGTGAAACAATTCACGACTGGACGGAAAAGATGAAAGCAGAATTGCAACATCAGATCCAAACAGGTAAATGGAATAAACGCGTACGTATCGGTAATCGTATTCTAGATGTGGTGTTTACGTGGTGTGACGAAGATATAGTAGAGTGAAAAAGAAGCGGATGACGCTTCTTTTTTTAGCGCTGGAATAAAACGAGCTTACCTGCAGTAGATGTACAGCGATGTGTTTTTTCATACAATCCTTTTTCTTGTAAGATAGATTCACCTTTTGCTTTCGCTTCTTTTTCAGTTGCCGCCTCGAATGATTCGTCTAATGCTTTTGAACCATCTTTTTCAAAGACTGTTAGAACGTATACTCCCATGAAAATTCCCTCCAATATTTAAAATCAGAATCTTATAATTATTTTGACATAAAATACTACAATATGCAAAGAAATATATGACATTGCGTGGTAAAATAGAATGAAACTTTAATCATCGAGAATATTTTTATTCTCGATGATTATTAGTTTTCAGCGATTTAAATTTTGATAAAATGAAACTTTTGAAAGATAGAAAGGATCGTTATTTGTGAAACAAGTAAAGTTTATACATGCGGCTGATTTGCATTTGGATAGTCCGTTTAAAGGGATGGAGATGAATGTTACGCAGTCTGTGTGGGAGAGAATGAAGCAAAGTACGTTTGAATCATTTGAGCGTATTGTTGATAAAGCGATTCAAGAGCGCGTTGATTTCGTATTACTAGCTGGGGATTTGTATGATGCGGAGACGAGAAGTTTGAGGGCGCAAGTGTTTGTGCGTGAGCAAATGAAGAGACTTTCGCAATACGATATCCCTGTTTTTATTATTCACGGTAACCATGATCATTTAGGGGGAAGCTGGGCAGCAATTGAGTTTTCGGAAAATGTTCATGTATTTACTGAGCCTTATGTAGAAGAGAAATCATTTTATAAAAATGGTGAGCTATTAGCTTCTATTTATGGTTTTAGTTATTTGCAGCAAGCGGTAACGGATAATATGACAGCGCAGTATACGAAAATGAGTGATGCGCCTTTTCATATTGGTATGCTTCACGGAAGTGTGGAAGGAGATGCAGAGCATAATCGCTATGCACCGTTTCAAATTCGTGAGTTGAAAGAAAAACAGTTTGATTATTGGGCTCTTGGCCATATACATAAACGTGAAATTTTATCAGAAGAACCATACATTATTTATCCAGGGAACATACAAGGTCGTCATCGTAAGGAAACAGGCGAGAAGGGTGCATACCTTATTGAACTTACGAAAAAAGGATCGCAGTGTTCATTTTTCCATACGGCAGATGTTGTATGGGACGAAATCGAGGTTGGTATTGATGGACTTGACACTGTTGATGAACTTATGACAAGCATATCTACTGCGATGAATGAATGCCGAAGAGAAGAGGAAGGTACGCTATTAACTGTCGTATTTACAGGACAAGGCCCACTTTCACCTTATTTGCGCGACGAAAAGCGTGTGGAAGAGATTTTTCACATTTTAGCATCTGGAGAAGAGCGAAAAGATTTCGTATATGCAATGAAGTGGAAAAATGAGACGGTTTCTTTTGCGGAAATCGAACGTTTGAAAGCGGAAAATCATTTCGTCGGTAGTGTGCTAAAGGAGTTAGAAGCTTTCACTAATATGGACGGAGTATTGCGCACTATTTGGACATCTCCTGTAGCGCGTAATAGTATTGAATCTTTTACAGAAGAAGAGAAGAAAGAGATTCAAAAGGAAGCAGAAAATATTATTTTAGAACAATTATTCCAGCAAGAGAGGGATAAAAAATGAGAATTGAAAAACTCCATATTTATGGGTACGGAAAATTAGAAAATGTGGAAATGGATCTTTCCTTGCTGACAGTGTTATACGGTGAAAATGAAGCGGGGAAATCGACAATTCGCTCATTTATGAAAAGTATTTTATTCGGTTTTCCGACGAGAGGACAGCGCCGTTATGAGCCGAAAGAAGGCGGGAAGTATGGCGGTGCGATCACTGTGCAAACAGAGCAGTACGGTCGTTTGAAAATTGAGCGATTGCCAAAGACGGCAGCTGGCGAGGTGACCGTTTATTTTGAAGACGGGAAAACGGGCGGAGAAGAAATTTTAAACGATATATTAAGCGGGATGAATGAAAATTTATTTGAATCTGTCTTTTCATTTGATATGCATGGCCTTCAAAACATTCATCAGCTTGGCGAAGCAGATATTGGCAATTATTTATTTTCGGCAAGTGCAGTCGGAAGTGATGCGCTATTGCAGTTAGATAAAAAGCTAGAAAAAGAAATGGACCAGCGCTTCAAGCCGAGTGGTCGTAAACCAGAAATTAACGTGTCATTGCAAGAGATGAAGAAACTTGAAGAGAAGATGAAAGAGTGGCAAGGGAAAATTGGCACGTATGAAAAGCAAGTGGAGCAGTTAAAAGAAAGTGAAGAGAAACTTGCTTCTGTTCGCGTGGAAAAAGAGAATGCAGAAAAGCGGAAGCAAGATTATGAAATATTAGCAGCGCTTGAGCCTCTCGTTATTGAAAAGCGTGCGCACGAGAAAGTGTTAGAGAACGAGAGCGGGCAGTTTCCTGTAAACGGAATGGCGCGTTATGAAGCAATTAAGGCGAAGATGGAGCCGCTTCAATTACAAGTTGATTCGCTCCACAAGAAAATTGAGACAGTGCAATCGGAAATTGCCTCGATTCAAATAGATGAAGAGTTTTTACAAAAAGAAAGTTATGTAGAAGAACTTCGTATGCAGCATATGTCTTACGAAAATGCACGCCAAGAAATGCGTGATTTGACAGGAAGTATTACGAATATAAAAGAAGAACTGGCAGAACTAGAGCAACAAATTGGTGCTACTTTTGAAAAGGAAACAGTTCTGTCGTTTGATATGAGTTTGGCAACGAAAGAGTTAATTACGCAAACAGTGCAAAAGGCGCGTGAATTAGAAACGCAAAAAGCACAGCTTGATGATCATTTTAAAGTAGCGCAGGAGCAATTAGAAGAACAAGAAGAGAATATAAGACAGATTAAGCAACGAATGTTAGCGGATGAAGAGCGAAATGCGTTAGCTGAGAAAGAGAAGTCGTTCCAAGATGCGGCGTTTATCGGTATGGGCGCAGAGAGAATGAAGCGCAAGTATGAGGAAAAAGCAGGAGCAGCTAAGCAAAAGAAAAAGCAGTGGCAAAGAGTTTGTCTTCTGTTACTCCTTATTAACACAGGCATTTTATTCACAAGCTTATTTATAGACAATCGACCGCTCTTATTTATTAGTGTCATTGTTTTTGTAGGGATTGTTCTCGCCCTTGTTTTATATAAAGATCCATCAAGTGGATTACAAGAAGAGCTCCTTACACTTCAGCAAAGTGCTGGCGGGAGACAAAGTGAAGAAGCGATGTCTGTTCGTTATCAGTTAGAAAAAGATGAAGAGATTCGGAAGTTATTTGAGCGCGAGTCTTATAAGTTACAGCAGTTGGAACGAGCGTATGATAAAGTCGTTTCATCGTATGAGGAATGGGAGAGAGAAACGTTCCAGGCGGGAGAACAAGTCGATGCATATAAAACGCGCTATATG
The DNA here is from genome assembly GCF_900176455.1 of Bacillus sp. JKS001846. Classification (NCBI taxonomy): domain Bacteria; kingdom Bacillati; phylum Bacillota; class Bacilli; order Caryophanales; family Bacillaceae; genus Bacillus; species Bacillus sp. JKS001846. Next base: position 4,650,153 of record NZ_FWYG01000001.1, on the reverse strand, counting down.
TTTCCTGAATTTTATACGTATGCACACATATTGCCGGCGTTTGAGCGTATTGAAAAAATGCAGCAATTATATCGGGAGTTAGAGAAGCAAGGTACGCGAAAATCTTCATTATATGAAATGATTTCGCAATTTGAACATAAACTAGAAACTGTTATCGGTAGTGCGGAGTATAGTAAGCTACACGAGGCACAAAGCCGTATGCAAAATGAGAAAGAGAAGCGCCAAACTTGTAAGCAGTTAAAAGAAAAACTGGCGGAATGGCAAGAAGAATATGAGTTTATGCAAGAACAATTAAAGCAATTACTAATAGAACGAGATGGTTTATGGCATATTGCAGAGTCTACAGATGAAGAGATGTTTTTAGAAGCAGGTAAACTGGCGGAAAAACGTGAGGATGCAGAGAAACAAGTGAGGCGTTTATTACCGCAAATTGATCTGTTGGAACAGCGTTTAACGAGTTTATCATTAGCTGAACATTATGAAGCTGACGGTTATGAAGGAAAATTAAAGCAAGAAATTACAACTGTCCAAAACTGTCTTACGAAAGAGAAAGAACTGACAGAGCGTATTGCGAAACATCGTATGGAAATTGCGAATTTAGAAGAAGGTAGTACGTACGGCGATTTAATGCATGAATGGGAAATGAAAAAAGCGCAAGTGCGTGAACAAGTGAAGAAGTGGGCTGCTTATGCGGCCGCAAAGACAGTGTTAACGAAAACGAAGCACTATTATCATGAAGTTCATCTTCCTCGTATTTTACAAAAATCAGAAGAGTATTTCGTCTATTTAACAGGCGGACGCTATAGTAAAATCTTTTCACCGTCAGAGGCAGAACCGTTTATCGTTGAACGTAACGATGGTATGCGTTTTTACAGTCATGAACTAAGCCAAGCGACAGCGGAGCAGTTATATTTATCGCTGAGATTTGCGCTCGCGAAAACATTCGAACATGATTATCCATTTATTATTGATGATAGTTTCGTGCATTTTGATGCGGTAAGGACGAATCGAACGATTGAACTTATAAAGGAAATTGCAAAGGATAGACAAGTCATATTCTTTACATGTCATGCGCATTTACTTGCGTATTTTCCAGAAAAACAGATTATAAAATTAACACATATGCGTAAAGAAAATGAGTTGTAGTGTGCTATACTAAAAGTAACTGATTTGGTGGAGGAATTCGAATGAAAAAGAAAATTGCAGAGTATGAAGTTGGTGAACAAGTCGATATTTTCTTGTTAATTAAAACAGCGACAAAAGGTATCGCAAGCAATGGAAAGCCATTTTTAACAGTAATCTTACAAGATCCAAGTGGAGACATTGAAGCGAAGCTATGGGACGTATCACCAGAAGTTGAGAAACAATATGTAGCGGAAACAATCGTGAAAGTAGCTGGTGATATTTTAAACTACAAAGGACGTATTCAATTACGTGTGAAACAAATTCGTGTTGCGAATGAAAATGAAGTAACAGATATCTCAGACTTCGTAGAAAAAGCACCAGTGAAAAAAGAAGATATGGTTGAGAAAATTACGCAATACATATTTGAAATGAGAAACCCGAACATTCAGCGTCTAACAAGACATTTATTAAATAAGCATCAAAACGAATTTTTAGACTATCCAGCAGCGACAAAGAACCATCACGAGTTCGTATCTGGACTAGCTTATCACGTCGTATCAATGCTTGATTTAGCGAAAGCTATCTCAAATCTATACCCATCGTTAGATAAAGACTTACTATATGCAGGCGTTATTTTACATGACCTTGGTAAAGTAATCGAACTATCTGGCCCAATTTCTACAACGTATACGTTAGAAGGAAATTTACTAGGCCACATTTCTATTATGGTGAACGAAATTGGTAAAGCAGCAGACGAATTGCAAATCGATGCAGAAGAAGTATTAATTCTTCAACACATCGTCCTTTCTCACCACGGAAAAGCGGAATGGGGTAGCCCAAAACCACCATTAGTAAAAGAAGCAGAAATTCTGCATTACATCGATAACTTAGATGCAAAAATGAACATGATGGACCGCGCATTAGGACGCACAAAACCAGGCGAATACACAGAGCGTGTCTTTGCACTTGATAATCGTTCGTTCTATAAACCGACGTTCCATAATTAATAGTGTGAATAAAGTGGCCTCATTAAGTGTTAATACGCTTAGTGGGGCTGTTGTATAATGATAATAAAGTTATTGAATTTTGATTATTAAAAAGCTAAGAGCCTTACTACATTCTACGTAGCAAGGCTCTTTAAAGTTGTTTCAAATTACATCCATCTGTTCGATCAAGTGTAACTATTCGCAATTATTTGATATTATACAGGTGAATAGAAAGATGAATTAAAATTTAGTTTCGTAGTTGTAAAAGGAGGTTATTTATATTATTCTCTTATAATTTTCCAAAAAGGAGAGTTTATGAAAAAGATTATTGTTTTTGTATTAACGATATTTATATTATTCTCAGGATTTGCAACACAAAGTTATGCGTTGTCAGATTCGCAATCTGCGGCAATACAAGCGTTGCTAGATGATGCCTGTCGTATATCAGGTGTGCCGGGAATGTCAATCTCAATACTTGCTGATGATGAAGTGTTCTACTTTTCTTCAGGGTATGCAGACCGTGAAAAGGGGTTGTCTGCAAGTGAAAATACACTCTATGAGTTAGCCTCGGTCAGTAAAGCTTTTACCGGTATGGGTATTATGCTATTGGAAGAGCAAGGGCTGCTCTCAATGACTGACCCTGTCCAAAAATATTTACCTTGGTTTACATTAAAGTATCAAGGGAAACCTGTTGATATGCAAAGTCTTACACTAAATAACTTTCTTCACCATACCAGTGGTCTAATAAATATTAGGCATACTCAAAATATTCCACAAGGCAATACACCGGATATGTTGCAAAAGACTGTGGAAATGCTCGTTGATGCTGAATTGGCGTTCCCTCCCGGTGAACAGTATAACTATGGAACCGTTAATTATGACGTATTGGGTTTGGTTATTGAGATTGTGTCGCGACAAAGCTATGAAGACTTTATGAAGGAACAGGTATTTCAGCCGCTAGGTCTTCACCAGACGTATGTTTATAAAGAAGATGCTCAAGCTACTGGACAGTTGGCACAGGGCTACCGTTCTTCCTTTTTTATGACAACTCCATTTAAAGCTCCGGATTATGCTGGGAATAAACCCGCAGGCTACATCATTTCTAATACAAAAGATATGGCTCGTTGGCTGGGCATACAGATGGGTATCGTGCAGGACATACCCGAAATATTTCACACGGTTATCGAAAAATCACATAGGGGTGATATGTCTGTTTCGGCTGTCAACGGTATGTATTATGCGGCAGGTTGGTCCGTAAATGCCGAACAAACGATTATAGAACACACTGGGGGCAATCCAAATTTCAGAACCGAAGTAGTCATACTGCCAAATGAACGAACAGCCGTCTCCTTGCTGAGCAACGGCGCAAATACCAATACAAACATGGTACTAAAAGTTAAAGATATATTAGAAGGCAATCTAACTCAGTCATATGAAATAAGCGGTACACAGCTTTTGGATATCATTTTGTCGTCTATCACAATTATTCTTTGTCTATTGGCCGTTTTGCTATTTCTCTTAGGATTACGCAGAAGGAAAACGAATGATCAGCAGCCAATGACAAAAAAGAGAATAACCGTAACAGTTATTTTCCTGACCGCTACGATTGCCCTGAGTATACTGTGCTGTGCTTTCGATTGGTCAACAATACTTATGTGGCAAACATATAGTGTTCTTACAGCTTTGATTTCGTCAGCATTATTAACAGCAAGCATTACATGGTTTGTGTACACTCACCGATAAAATACCTCGCTCCTAAGATAAGCATAATGTTAAGTCATTAAAGTCCGATTGGTGAGGGCTGATAATCAGTGGGGGGTGAAGAAAACCCCCACTGATTAAAGTTTCACTTTATTAAAAATGAAATAAAATAGTTAAGAAGTACGCATGGGTGTAACGAAGAACTAATAAAACATATCTTGCCACTAGAATGGGGGCATATCAACTTTTAAATTGAGTACCGCCAGCATTTCAGAAAAAATATGCTAAGCAAAAAATACAATAAGCTGTCCATATGGGCAGCTTATTTACATAATTCTCGATATTGGAAGTTGATTAATATCAGTTCATTTGTTTTTCGAAAGGAGTTATTTTGTTCGTTCAAAGATAATATCAAAGTAATTCGCGTACCCCATAGTTGGTGACGCAAATAGTTGATTTTATAGGGGGAAAACCTGTAACTAAATAACATAGGTGTTTTTGTTTAAATTTTGCTTAATTCTCACTAGTAATTAACTAAAAATTTAGAAATCGTTATATAATGAATTTAATTTAAAATTAGGAGTGATTAAATTGCCAGATATGATAAACCTCGTTCTTTTCATCATTATAGCGAGGTGTTAAAACTTCTAATAGAAAGCATATTCGATTAAGAAAGAAGGGGTAGTTATGAAAACTAGTGAAGAAACGCATTGGCAAAGGTTTAAACGTAAGAGTAAATCCCCGAAAGAGTGGTTAAAGAAAGTATACGAATTTTTTATTAATGAACACGTATGGGATGCTATCTTTAAAGTGTTCCTTAAACTAGTATGGGCAGTAAAAGGTATGGGGAAAAGCTTGAAACGGGTAATAGAAAACATATTCAATTAAATTCTATTCTTTCATAATTTCTTCATACGATCGATAATTTCCAATAAATTTGTTTTATATAATGGAGTGTGAATACGACAGTTGATACAGCAATGGCTATAATACCTATATGTGCGTAAAAATTGAAGTAATCATATTTCTGGAAGAAAAATTCAAGGACAGGAAATAAAAGAGTAAGACTAGCAATTAATATTAATTGTTCTTTTTTCATTATCATGCCTCCTTCTTTGTATAATTCAGCATTGATAGAAACAATTCCTATATGAATATCCTATACATGATCAGTTAACATAACGTCCTATTATCGGTAGCAAGGAAAAAGGAGGAACCCTACTCTCACAAGGGAACCTCCTTTTTTTGTTCTATCAATCTATGCAATTTTTTATACATTCCTATTCTGGTGCGGTTTTAGGGTTCTTGTCTGTTATTGGATTAACGAAAAAACTGTATAAAATCTCGCATACTCTTAGCGTGTTTTTTTCAAAAATGCTGGCGATATCTCACATCCATCAACTTATGAATTTTATAATGTCCTCAAACCAAGAATTTCTCGTGTTTTTAGTCCAAAATGTTATTTAATAAAAAAATATCTCGAATTTGAGATAAATTACTTGCTTTTTAATCACTTGAGTTGTAAAGTGATAGTAACGAAAGCGATTGAGTCATATGAAAAACATACACTCACTTGCTTTCGATTAAAAAAACGAAGTAATTTATTCAGTAAAAACTAAGATGAATTTACAAAAACATAATGAGAATAAATTGAACAGCTAAAAAGCATATTATTTTTTTATCATCACTTGACTAGTAAAACGAAGCGGAGGAATTAAAAATGTATAAAATTAAAGGGCATCATCACATTTCAATGGTTACGAAAAATGCAAATGAAAATAATCACTTTTATAAAAATGTGCTTGGATTACGTCGTGTGAAAATGACAGTGAACCAAGATGATCCGTCAATGTACCATTTATTTTACGGAGATAAAACAGGAAGTCCGGGTACGGAATTATCATTTTTTGAAATTCCATTAGTAGGAAGAACATATCGCGGTACGAATGCGATTACTCGAATTGGATTACTCGTTCCTTCAGAGGAAAGCTTACATTACTGGAAAGAACGATTTGAGAAATTTGATGTGAAACATAGTGAAATGACAACATATGCAAATCGTCCTGCTTTACAATTTGAGGATGCTGAAGGTCTTCGCTTAGTACTACTCGTTTCAAACGGAGAAAAAGTAGAGCACTGGGAAACTTGGGAGAAATCAGAAGTTCCTGCAGAGCATCAAATTCAAGGAATGGGTTCTGTAGAAATGACCGTTCGTAGACTTGATAAAATAGCGAGTACACTTACAGAAATGTTTGGTTATACAGAGGTTAGCCGCAGCGAAGAGGAAGCAATTTTCCAGTCCATTAAAGGAGAGGCTTTTGGAGAAATCGTTGTGAAATATTTAGATGGTCCTACTGAAAAACCGGGCCGAGGCAGCATTCACCATTTAGCAATTCGCGTGAAAAACGATGCAGAGCTTGCCTATTGGGAAGAACAAGTGAAACAAAGAGGCTTCCATTCTTCAGGAATCATCGACCGTTTCTATTTTAAAAGCTTATATTTCCGCGAATCAAACGGAATCCTATTTGAAATTGCGACAGATGGCCCAGGATTTACAGTTGATGGAGATGTGGAACATTTAGGAGAAAAACTTGATTTACCACCGTTCTTAGAAGATCAGCGTGCAGAGATTGAAGCGAATTTAGCACCTATTGAAGAGAAGTAATAGAAGAAAATATACAACTTTAACAAATAAATGAAACACATTGGAGGAATATAAAATGAACCAATTAAAAGGAATTCACCACGTTACAGCGATTACAAGTAGTGCAGAAAAAAACTATGAGTTTTTCACTCACGTTTTAGGAATGCGTTTAGTTAAAAAAACAGTAAACCAAGATGACATTCAAACGTATCATTTATTCTTTGCAGATGATAAAGGTAGTGCAGGAACAGATATGACATTCTTTGACTTCCCAGGTATTCCAAAAGGAGTACACGGTACGAATGAAATTTCAAAAACTTCATTCCGAGTGCCAACTGATGCAGCGTTAGCATATTGGGTGAAACGTTTTGACCGTCTTGAAGTAGAACATACAGGAATTAAAGAGCAATTTGGTAAGAAAATTCTTTCTTTCGTTGACTTTGATGACCAACACTATCAATTAATCTCAGATGAACTTGATAAAGGGATTGAATCAGGTACACCATGGCAAAACGGACCAGTTCCATTAGAATATGCAATTACTGGTTTAGGGCCTGTATTCATCCGTATTGCAAACTTTAGTTTCTTCAAAGAAGTGTTAGAAAAAGTTTTATTATTTAAAGAGGTTGCGCAAGAAGGAGAATTCTATTTATTTGAAGTGAATAAAGGTGGAAACGGTGCTTCTGTCATTGTAGAACATAATACGGTTCTTCCAGAAGCACGACAAGGTTTTGGTACGGTTCACCATGCTGCATTCCGCGTAGAAGATCGCGCTGTATTAGAAGAATGGATTGAGAGAATCAGTAGCGTTGGACTTCCTTCATCTGGCTATGTAGACCGTCACTTCTTCGAATCATTATACGCAAGAGTTGCACCACAAATCTTATTTGAATTTGCAACAGACGGCCCAGGATTTATGGGAGATGAGCCATACGAAACACTTGGCGAAAAATTATCTTTACCTCCATTCCTAGAGCCAAAACGTGAAGAAATTGAAAAATTAGTTCGTCCAATTGATACAGTGAGAAGTACGAAGGAATTTATTAAAGAGTAAAAATAGAGATAGTAAGTAGGAGAGCAAGTAGTTTTAGCGGAGTGCTGGAACTACTTGCTTTTTTATTTATCCTAGTAAGTTTTCTGACAATTATTTCTCAAGTTATTAAAAAGGAAAACTTTGGTATAATTAATTAAAATATTAAATTTTCTGATAATTATTTTTCAATGCATAGAAAAGGAGTGGTAATATACAATTTTAATAATTGTATAAAAATCCTAATTTTGTAATTTTGGAGAAAAGGGGATGCGAGTGTATGGGAGCAGATGTAGTAACGCGGGAGCAAATGAAACATTCTTTAGATGATTGGTATCGTGTAATGTTGCAGCAAAATATAGAGAAGGCCACGGAAATGAAAGAGGAGATTGAAAGTAAGATTAGTGGGTTGGACGTGGATCAGGATGTATTGCTTTATCATGCGTTGTTGAATTTTAGATATCAAGTTTTGAGTGATTGGGTTTCCATTAAAGAAGGTCACTTTAATCAAGTAGAACCTTTTGAAGTTCCGCAAGAAGGTTTGCTAGCTTATTATTATCATTTGTTTAAAGCGCTTTATTTTAGAATGGTTGAAAATTATGAGGAAGCTAGTAAAGAATTTGAACAGGCAGAAAAATTATTAGAATATATTCAAAATCCTTGTGAAAAAGCAGAATTTAATTATCGTTTAGGTGAATTTTACTATCATACATACCAGGAAGTGAAAGCTATTCACCATATTCAAAAAGCGAAAGAAGAATTTATAAATCATCCTGAGTACCAAATTAATGTTGCATTATGTGAAAATATATATGGTTTATGTTGCGTGGAATTAAAGCAATTTGAATTAGCTGAAGAAAGTTTTAATATTGCTTTAGATGTATTCCAAAGATTAAATCATAAAAAGTACGTTCTGGTGATTAGAAACAATTTAGGTTGGTTATATGGTACTCAAAATCTATCTGATTTAGCCATTCGTCATGCTTCTGAAGTTGCTGAGAAATTACCTAAACATTATAAAGCGATTTTTACAGTGGCTGAAGAGTATTGGAAATTGGGTGAAATTGAGTTAGCGCAAAAATATATTGCGATGGGAATTGAAACATGTAACGAATTAAAAAATAAAGAATTTCAATATCGTTTTATGATATTGGAAGAATTGAATAAGGGCTCTAATGCAAATGAAATGGAGAAAATTGTATTAGAAAGCATTTCGTATTTTGAAAGTAAAAATCTGTTAGAATGTATAAAAGAATACAGTGAAAAATTAGCAATGCAATTTTATGAAGAAGGTAATCATATCAAAGCAAGTAAATATTTTTATATAAATAATAAAGCGAATAAAAAATATTTAGAAAAGGGAGCTTTGAAATAATGAAAAAACTTAGCAAATTAATAGCGGGATTAGCAATTTTGGGGGCTTTAGCCATAGGATTAAACAGCTCTACTGAATCTAATCAATACGCTAGTCGAGGAGATACGGGTGGAGCACCAGCAAGACCAGACTACGTTAACATTGGTGACACAGGCGGAGCACCCGCAGATAATAAAGGCGACGGCGGAGTAAGCCAACTATAATAACAAAGAAAGGGACTTCAACATGAAGTCCCTTTTTCTATTTTCAGGCCATGTAGAGAAAAGAATTGACTTACTTTAAATATGTAACTATAATAGTTACAGAATAACCATTAGTAATAGAAATGAGTTATATTTTTTTAGTTTAATTGTAACTGTATTAGTTACAATTAAAAAGAGAACATAAAACAACCAAAAAATGTAAAAACTTTAAATAGCAACTCAAGAAAGGAGACGGGAACTTTGAAACGGTTTAAGTTTTATTTGATTAGCGGTATTGTGCTTGTTTTGCTTATCGTATGTAACTTCGTTGATAAGCCGATTGCGAAGGTTGAAGAAGTGAAAGATACTGTTATGATGAAGCTGAATACGAAAGAGAGTATGGCGCAAATTGATGGGCAGACGATTTATTTTAAGCAAATTGGTGAGGGGAAACCTCCGTTACTCATGTTGCATGGGTTTGGTGGTTCTTCTGATGGGTTTAGTGATATTTATCCGGAACTAGTGCGAGATCATACGATTATTGCGGTTGATATTTTAGGGTTTGGGCGTTCTTCTAAGCCGGTTGATTTTCAGTATTCGTTTCCTGCGCAAGTGAATTTATATTATAAGTTAATGAAGAAGCTTGGATACGATCAGTTTGCGGTACTCGGCCATTCAATGGGCGGAGAGATGTCCCTTAATTTAGCGTATTTATATCCGGATGCAGTGACGCATCTCATCTTGGCGGATGCTACAGGGATAGAGTCTTTCCAGCAAAAAGAAAGTTATGAAGTACCACCGCTATCGACGGACTTACAAACTGTAACTGAGATTACGAAGTATAATAAAAATGAAGTAAAAAATAGTCGTGATGATAAAGAGCATTATGATCAGCTTACGAAAATGCGAGAGCGCCGCATTGCGATGGAAGCTGATAAAATTAAGGTACCGACTTTAATTATATGGGGACGACATGATAAGAGTGTTTCGTGGAAAAATGGTGAACTGTATCATGGGCTATTTGCAAATAGTACGTTTCATATTATTGAAAAAGGATACCACGCACCGTTTCGTCAAGAACCAATTGAGTTTATGGAATATGTACAAGCATTTTTCGCGAAGCATCCACAATAAAAATTTTAAGCATAAATCCAATTCTTTCCTCATAAAGTGAAACTAATAAGGCTTGTCTAAGGAAAGGAATGAAGTGATTTGGAAACTTTACCATGGTGGGTGTATCTTGTAATTGTTGGGATTGTACTAAGTGGCTACATGGTTTTATATACTTCGAAAAAAGAGCAAGATATGGATAATGAGTTTATCGAAAAAGAAGGCGAAGTATATATGAAGCGCTTAGAAGAAGAGCGTGAGAAACGTAATCAGGATAGTGATAAGGATTCTGTATTGCTTTAATAGAAATTTTGAAAGGTTACCACTTAGTAGAAATTATTGCCTAGGTGGTAGCTTTTTTCTTTTGAGGGAGCGGTATATGGTTCATCCACAATCTAGATAGTAGAAGATAAGGAAAGATACTATTTTTTCCTTAAGCTGAGAAGTTAACAATTTATTGTTAGCTTCTTTTCTTTGTGATTAAAATTTTCTTTTCGTTTAGTAAATTTCCTTTTAAAAACTACATAAATCCCTTTGACCAAATATGTAATTCTTTGTAAAATCTTATATATGGAAAGATTATGAATATACAGGGAATCTATGGATAGTAGATTTTAATAAATTATTCGGGGGGAATTTATTAGTTAAGTATATTAACTTGTTTGCACTACATTTTACAAATAAAGGGGTATTAGTAATCATGAAAGCAAAGAAATTAGTAAGTTTAGCGTTACCAGTTATGTTATTGAGTGGTTGTATTACAATTGAAACTGATGGTAAGAAAGCTGAACCAAAGAAAGAAGAAACGCAAAAGGTAGAGAAAGAGAATAAGACTTCTGAAAAAGAGAGTAAGTCAACTGATGGCAAGAAAGAGGATAGCTTATCTGTAGCGAAAGGTGAAGGTACAAACAGTAGTTCATCAAGTAGTCAACCAAGTTCTTCTTCAAATAATTCAACTTCTTCTAGTTCTTCAACTGGTAAGGTAACTGGTTCAGATGTTGAAAGGTACAAGGCAGATATCATAAATAGTGCTACTCAAATTGAAAATACAATGAAATTAATTGAAGGAATAGCAGATTCAGACGTAAAATCATACAAACAAAAGAAAAGTGAAGTACAACTGAGTTTAGGTGGAGCAAAGGCAACTGCTACAAAGCTGAAGAATCTACAAGCGCCTCCAGAGTTACAGGGAGAACAGGCGAAGATAAAGCAGTCGATGGAACTATATGCGGATTGTTTTCAACTTCTCTTTGATGCATTAGATCAGGAAGACGAAAGTAAAATGCATCAATCAGTAAGTAAAGCACAAGAAGGTTCGAAACTGTTTGAAGAGGCAGCGAAGAGTATCGGTAGTAAAACCAACTAAAAATAAAGTATTTAAAGGGGTATTTGTAAGTGCAGTTGGTGTAAGTGAAGAGTTAGGAATTAGTTATGGAAACACATTACAAATTTATCAAATGGACGATAATGTTCGTATTCGATATGTAAAACAATAAATAATTGGTGAAAAACTCTGTAATAAATTTTACAGGGTTTTTTGTTAGTTCTAGTTTATTTTTTTGTCTTCCTAAGCGCTAAGCATACTAGTATAAGTTGAGAAATGAACAAAACGATAATGATAGGCAGATGATGTAACTCCATAGTAACTGTAACCATCCAAAGCCCAATTCATACACTATGATGGAGGCTTTTTACTTACTAATTGGATGAAAAAGGAGTGTAATCATGAAGAAACGTACTGTTAATGAAGCGGGAGGGAATGTGCCACAACCAATCCGCAGCGACGGAGCAGGTACGATTGATTCTGGACCTCGTAATGTTATGCGGGATATTCAAAATCCGAATATGCTTGTTCCGCCTATAACGGATGCAGGATTAGTTCCTAACTTGAAGTTTTCATTCTCGGACACTTCTATGATTTTGAAACAAGGCGGGTGGTCTCGGGAGATTACTGTTCGAGAACTACCGGTTTCGACGACGATTGCGGGAGTAAATATGAGTTTAACGGCCGGTGGAGTACGAGAACTACATTGGCATAAAGAAGCGGAATGGGCGTATATGCTTTTAGGACGGGCACGCATAACGGCTGTTGATCAAAATGGACGGAATTTTATTGCTGATGTTGGACCAGGTGATCTTTGGTATTTTCCGCCTGGTATTCCGCATTCCATTCAAGGATTGGAACATTGTGAATTTCTACTCGTTTTCGATGATGGGCATTTTTCTGATTTATCTACTTTAGCTATTTCTGATTGGTTTGCGCATACGCCAAAAGAAGTGTTGTCGGCTAATTTCGGAGTACCTGAGAGTGCTTTTCGTTCTATCCCTTCAGATCAAGTTTATATTTATCAAGGAGAGGTGCCAGGTTCGCTTGAAAGTCAGGAAATTCAATCACCGAAAGGAGAAGTTCCTTTAACATTTAAACATGAATTGTTAAAACAAAAGCCGATTAAGACGCCTGGTGGTAGCGTTCGAATTGTAGATTCTACAAATTTCCCTATTTCCAAAACAATCGCAGCAGCGCTCGTTGAGGTTGAGCCTGGCGGAATGAGAGAACTTCATTGGCACCCGAATAATGATGAATGGCAATATTATTTGACAGGGGAAGCGAGAATGACTGTGTTTCTTGGAAATGGTACCGCTCGTACATTTGATTATAGAGCTGGCGATGTCGGATATGTACCGTTTGCGACGGGGCATTATATTCAAAATACAGGTACCGAAACATTATGGTTTTTAGAGATGTTCAGAAGTAATCGTTTTGAAGATGTATCGTTAAATCAATGGATGGCACTGACTCCTAAAGAAATAGTGGAGAGTAATATACATGTTGGCCCGCAAGTAATGGATTCCCTGCGTAAGGAGAAGAGGCCTGTTGTGAAATATCCGGGGTTTTCATATAGTCCGAAAAATGATGAGTAAAAATGAAAATTTGCGTTATTCTTTCTGGAGACTGATAAGAAGGGATGGCGTATTTTTTATGCCTAATCTAGTCTTTATCCCGCTATTTGCCGGGCAGTAAGACCCCACCTCAAAATTCAGCGGAAGCAAAGAAGTTAGGTGGGGGGCGGGCTGTCCGTAAAAGCCCGATTGGTGAGGGTTGATTAAAGTTTCACTTTATTAGTATCCGTTCCTTGTATTATTGTTCGGGAAATTATTATTGGAGCATAGTATAGGGAAGATACATATAAAAGAGCGCCATTATAAGCTGTAACGCATAAGTTGCGCAGGAAATGCAACGATAACTAGCTTTACTCTTCATCATTTATTTGAACATAATGGGCATAGAGAGGTGATAAACACAGTATGATTTTTAGTGAGCGTTTAAAAGAAGAAAGGGAAAAAAGAAATTGGTCGCAAAATGATTTGGCTGAAAAAATTCATGTGAGCAGGCAATCTGTTTCGAAATGGGAGACGGGAAAGAACTATCTGAGCATTGAAATTATTATTCATTTAAGTGATCTGTTCGGTATTACAATTGATGAACTGCTAAGGGGTGATGAAGAATTGACGCAGAAAGTAATTGAAGATAGTAAGCAATTGGCGTATCCAAAATGGAAGTTGTTTTTTGATAGTCTATTTATGATAGGAGTATTTTTGTTTATTGCAAAAATCGTTGTATGGATGCTAAATAAGTTTGCTGGAGCAAGTATTACAATTGTAGCAGATGCGCCATATGTAATGAATCTTTTGCCCCTTGCATTCATGATTATAGGTGGTATGGGATCGGATAAGTTGAAGAAAATATATAGATAGAGGAAAGATTTGAAAGAAATCCCCTACACTAGCTGTTCTTTTCACTTAAATTGTGTACTATAAAGGATAGGATGACATAAAGAAGGGGATATAGAGAATGGAATTTCATGAACAGAAGATTTTGCCGGCAGTGAGGCAAATTAAAGATTTGGAAAAGCTATTACATAGTTCGTATGAATATATTGTTATTTTAGATATTCATGTCGGTCAATTAAAGAGTGTTATATCACTTGCGAAGCAATATTGTAAAAAGGTATTTTTACATGTGGATTTAATTCATGGTTTGCAGAGTGATGGGCATGCGACGGAATATTTATGTCAGGAGTTTAGACCGTACGGGTTACTTTCAACAAAGGCGAGCGTTATTATGAAGGCGAAGCAAAAAGGTGTTGTGGCAATACAACGCATCTTTTTAATCGATTCGAGTGCGATGGAGAAGAGCTGCAATCTTTTAGATAAGACGAAACCGGATTATATTGAGGTACTTCCTGGAGCAATGACGGATATTATCGCTGAAGTGAAAGAGCGTACTGGTGTACCGATTTTAGCGGGTGGTTTTATTCGTACTGTAGAAGATGTGGAAAGAGCTTTAAACGCTGGTGCGACAGCAATTACGACATCAAAACGCGAACTATGGAAACATTACCAAAAAAAGTGACGAAAATGTGAATTTTTTCGTTGACACCGCTTTCATTTACGGTTAACATTATAGACAAGTTAATAAACGTGACGGAGAAAAGTAGAGATCCACATTTCATTGTTTCTATATAAATTTATATAGAAGCGTGCAAGCTGTGGGTCTTTTTCTTTTGACAAAAACGAATGGCCATTCATTTTACCTCTATCACATTTGGAAGCGTTTAAATTGATTGTGGAGGGATACTATGTCAGCATTTTTAGGAGAGTTAATAGGGACTGCGTTGTTAATCGTACTTGGTGGCGGCGTTTGTGCTGGTGTAAGTTTAAAGAAGTCGTTTGCGAAAGATTCTGGTTGGATTGTAATTACAATGGGCTGGGGCTTAGCGGTAGCGGTTGCAGCATATGCGGTTGGATCAATTAGTGGGGCACATTTGAATCCAGCTTTAACAATAGGATTAGCATTTAAGGGAGCGTTCCCATGGAGTGATGTACCAGGTTATATCGCAGCACAAATGATTGGGGCAATTATCGGGGCAGTTATCGTATATTTACATTACTTACCACACTGGAAAGAAACAGAAGATCCAGGAACAAAGTTAGGTGTATTTGCAACAGGTCCAGCAATTCCGAACACATTTGCAAACCTTTTAAGTGAAATGATTGGAACATTCGTTTTAGTATTTGGTATATTAGCAATTGGTGCAAATAAATTTGCAGATGGATTAAATCCATTTATCGTAGGTTTCTTAATTGTAAGTATTGGTTTATCATTAGGTGGGACAACAGGATACGCAATTAACCCAGCGCGTGATTTAGGTCCGCGTATCGCACACTTCTTCCTTCCGATTGCAGGAAAAGGCGGTTCAAACTGGAAGTATGCATGGATTCCAGTAGTTGGTCCAATTTTAGGTGGATCACTTGCAGGTTTATTCCATCAAGTTGTATTTGAAGGAAAGCAAAATTCAGCACTTATTTATGTGATTATCGCAACTGTGATTGTACTAGCAATCTCTTATATGACAAGTAAAAAAAGCGGAAGCAATACAAATAGTAGAAAAGTAGCATAAGGGGGAAACCGATATGAAAAAATATATTCTTTCATTAGACCAAGGAACAACAAGCTCACGCGCAATTCTTTTCAATAAAAAAGGTGAAATTGTTCATTCAGCTCAAAAAGAGTTTACACAACATTTTCCAAAGCCGGGCTGGGTAGAGCATAATGCACAAGAAATTTGGGGATCTATTTTAGCAGTTATCGCAACTTGCTTAAGCGAAGCAGATGTAAAACCGGAACAAATCGCAGGTATCGGTATTACGAACCAACGTGAAACAACGGTTGTCTGGGATAAAACAACTAGTAAACCAATTTACAACGCAATCGTATGGCAATCTCGCCAAACAGCTGAAATTTGTGATGAGTTAAAAGAAAAAGGTTATAGCGAAATGGTTCGCGAAAAAACAGGTCTTTTAATTGATGCATACTTCTCTGGTACGAAAGTAAAATGGATTTTAGATAATGTTGAAGGTGCAAGAGAAAAAGCAGAAAACGGCGATCTATTATTCGGAACAATTGATTCGTGGCTTGTATGGAAACTATCTGGTGGTAAAGCACACGTAACAGATTACTCAAACGCATCACGTACGTTAATGTTTAACATTCACGACTTACAGTGGGATGATGAGCTTCTAGAAATGTTAACAGTACCAAAGAGCATGCTTCCAGAAGTACGTCCATCATCTGAAATTTACGGAGAAACAATTGATTACCACTTCTTCGGCCAAAATGTACCGATTGCAGGTGTAGCTGGTGACCAACAAGCAGCATTATTTGGACAAGCTTGTTTCGGTGAAGGTATGGCGAAAAATACTTACGGAACTGGTTGCTTCATGTTAATGAACACAGGTGAAAAAGCAGTAGCTTCTGAGCATGGTCTATTAACAACAATTGCATGGGGAATAGATGGTAAAGTAAACTACGCATTAGAAGGAAGTATTTTCGTAGCAGGTTCTGCAATTCAGTGGTTACGTGACGGAATGCGCATGTTTAAAGATGCAAGTGAGAGTGAAGTGTATGCGAGTCGCGTTGAATCAACTGATGGTGTATACGTTGTACCAGCATTCGTTGGACTAGGAACACCTTATTGGGATAGTGAAGTACGCGGCGCTATGTTTGGTGTAACACGCGGTACGACGAAAGAGCACTTCATTCGTGCAACGCTAGAATCTTTAGCTTACCAAACGAAAGATGTATTATGCGCAATGGAAGCAGATTCAGGTATTGAACTGAAAACATTACGCGTTGATGGCGGAGCAGTTAAAAATAACTTCTTAATGAAGTTCCAAAGTGATATTTTAGATGTTCCTGTAGAGCGTCCAGTGATCAACGAAACAACGGCTCTAGGTGCAGCATACTTAGCTGGTCTTGCGGTTGGATATTGGAAAAACCAAGATGAAATTAAAGAACAGTGGCATATGGACAAACGCTTTGAACCAACGATGGAAGCGAAAACAAGTGAAGAGCTATATGCTGGATGGAAAAAAGCAATTGAAGCAACAAAAGCTTTCAAATAATCATAAACAGTGTTATAATGGTGACAAGTTAATAATTCGGTAGGAGATTTGGAGAGACCACAACGCGCTATAGAGGCGAAATCTATAGCGGAGTTTGTGGTCTCTTTTTTCGTTATCAAAGGGAGGAATTACCATGAAATTTTCAAGTAAACAACGTAAAGACGTATTAAACGGAGTAAATAAACAAGAGTTAGATGTGATCGTAATTGGTGGAGGTATTACTGGTTCTGGTATTGCATTAGATGGAGCAACACGCGGGTTATCAACAATTGTTTTTGAAATGCAGGACTTTGCAGCAGGTACATCAAGTCGTTCAACGAAGCTTGTACACGGTGGTCTACGTTATTTAAAACAACTTGAAGTGAAAATGGTAGCAGAGGTGGGTAAAGAGCGTGCGATTGTATATGAGAACGGTCCCCATGTAACAACACCAGAGTGGATGTTACTTCCGTTCCATACAGGCGGTACGTTCGGATCATTTAGTACATCAATTGGTCTTCGTGTATACGACTTCTTAGCAGGTGTAAAACGAAGCGAGCGCAGAAAGATGTTTAACCGTGAAGAAACATTAAACAAAGAGCCTCTTGTAAAAAAAGAAGGATTAAAAGGCGGCGGTTACTACGTAGAATATCGTACAGATGATGCGCGTCTTACAATTGAAGTAATGAAAGAAGCAATTGAGCATGGCGCAAAAGCTGTTAACTACGCAAAAGTAGACAGTTTCTTATATAAAGATGGAAAAGTATGCGGTGTACGTGTAATCGATTTACTAGACGGAGAAGTATACGAAGTTTACGGTAAGAAAATTGTAAACGCAGCTGGCCCTTGGGTAGATACACTTCGTGAAAAAGATAACTCGAAAAAAGGAAAAGTACTTCAGTTATCAAAAGGTGTTCACTTAGTAATTGACCAAAAACGTTTCCCATTAGGTCAAGCGATTTACTTCGATACACCAGATAAACGTATGGTGTTCGCGATTCCTCGCGGCGGGAAAACTTATGTAGGTACAACAGATACGTTCTATGATAAAGACGCAGCTGTACCACAAATGACAACAGAAGATCGCACATACATCATTAATGCGATTAACTACATGTTCCCAAGCGTGAAAATTACAGAGAAAGACATTGAATCAAGCTGGGCTGGTGTACGTCCGTTAATTTATGAAGAAGGTAAGAGTGCATCTGAAATTTCTCGTAAAGATGAAATTTGGACTTCTGAATCTGGTTTAATTACAATCGCAGGTGGTAAATTAACAGGATACCGCAAAATGGCTGAAATGGTAGTAGACTACGTAACGAACTTACTACAAAAAGAAGGTCATAGCGCATATCCGAAGAGCGACACGAAACATATGCCAATCTCTGGTGGACATGTAGATGGTTCACACGGATTCCCAGCATTCGTTGCGAAAAAAGCTGGCGAAGGTACGAAATATGGTTTAACAACAGCACAAGCAGAAGAATTCGCGAAATTCTACGGCTCTAACGTTGACGTACTATTTGACTTAGCGAAAAAACATAAAGACGAAGCGAAAGAATACAACATGCCGCTTGACGTTCTAATCCCTCTTGTATACGCAATGGATTACGAAATGACAGCAAAACCAGTTGACTTCTTCGTACGCCGCAGAGGCGCTGTATTCTTCAATATCCACTGGGTATACGAGTGGAAAGAAGCAGTAATCAACTACATGGCTGCGAAACTAGGCTGGAGCAAAGAAGAGCAAATGAAATACACAGCAGAATTAGAAAAAGCATTAACAGATGCTGTAATTCCTGTAGATCAACAAGAGCAAGCAGCTGCGTTAGCGTAAAAAAAAGAACCACCTGAAGGGGAGCCTTTAGGTGGTTCTTTTTTTTATGGAATATTCTTCTAACTATATTGCATAACGACATATGTTGTTATACGATGTATATAAGGTGGTGGTATTGTTGGACAAAGAAATCTTGAAGGGAAGTATAGATATTTTATTACTTTCTATCATTGCAAAACGTGATACATATGGATATGAAATAGCTCAAAGTTTAAAGGATGCAAGTGAAGATTTGTATAGTATGGGGCAGGGAACTTTGTATCCTGCTTTAAAGAGATTAGAGAAAAAGGAGTTTCTTGAATCTTATTGGAATGAATCTGAGAATGGGATGAAAAGGAAATTCTATACTATTACAGATAAAGGGAAAAAAGAATTGCAGAAGAAAGTGAATTCTTGGGAGAGTGTAACAGCATTAATTCAAGCTTGTCAGAAAGGAGTTATTTATGAGTGAATTTGATGAGTATATTAAGTCTATTTTAGCCTATTCAGAACTTAGTGATATTGAACAGGATGAGTTATTTCTAGAAATGTATGATCACTTGAACAGCTTGAAAGAAGAATATATGGAACAAGGTATGAATGAAAAAGAAGCGATTTATAAAGCGATTCAAAGTTTTGGAGAATCAAAAGTTATTGGCGTAGAGATTAATAAATCGGTATACGAAGTTCCTAGACCATTAAAGGTATTATCAAAAATTTTATGTATTCCTTATATAATCATTTGTTTTATTGTCTTTTTAGGAACGTTTATTTCAACTTCTACATTTGACTCTGTTCGCAGTTTGACAGGTGGGACTGTCTATCATCCCATTGAATTTTGGCAGCAATTTTTACATATATCTGATTTAGAAACGTTATTACAACTTTTTGGAATAACACTTTGGCAAGTTAAAGATTTTATTGCACATCCAGGTCCTTGGGGAAACTCAACTTATTGGTTAAGTGTTTTACAACATATAATATTAGTAGTTCCATTCGGATTTTTCGTTCCAGTGCTGATTAATAAAGTGACTAACTATAAGAAAGCTCGTAAGTGGTATGTTATGACCTTTCTTGTTTGGGAGATATTACATTTACTAACTTTGTCTGATGTTTTTGATGTGTGGCGGATTGCTATAAATATGCTCGGTGCGTCGGTAGGATATCTTTTATTTATAAGCATGATACAAATAGATAATAAATTTAGGATAATGCGCAAGAAGATATTTGAAAATTAGCTTGCTATTCTGTAGTTTAAATTATACAAATTTAGTTTGATGGTAATAGAGTATTGCTGAAAACATAGGTGCTATATAGTGAGAGGATTTTTTATATTCGTAATAGGTGTTGTTCCTTGTTTACTCATACTGTTATGAAGCGGGTACATAATCCGTCTTTATTGGTGCTATAAATGATGAGAGCGGCACAGCTGAACTTGAAAAAGTCTAGCTGCGTTAGCGTAAAATAGAGAACCACCTGAAGGGGAGCCCTTTAGGTGGTTTTTCTCTTGACTAAAAATAAATAAAATGTGTTACAATGATGATAGAGTATGTAGTGTGAATTTTGCATAAAATAAAAAAGACAGAAGCCTGAGAAACTTCTGCCTTGTGTAACCTAACTTGCTATTGTGGTGGTAGTAGGTGCGGTTATAAGACAATTACATTAACGTTTTAGCCGAGAACCGCCCTTACCTTTTCCACGAAGCAGGGTGGTTCTCGCTTTTTTGTATACAGAAATTAGCCACGGACCGACGTATCTTCTACCGATGACAACGCCAGCTCCGGTTAGGATACCATACACTAATTTAATTATAAACATCGCGATTATATTATCACCTCCCCCCTTTTTCAAAATGGAAGAGATGATTGCCACACCTACTAGTTATAGCTTATTAAGTTACATTTTAATTGTATTATGTTTTAAAATAGGGAACAAGATATATGGATAAAAATTCCTGTTTTTAAGCAGAGCATTAGTGTCAGGGGAAAAGAAGTAAATAAATATTCATAAAAAAAACGGTATGGACATTACCATCCGTATTTTTTTATGTATTTATAAAACTTTTTCATACAGTGCGTCGTCTAATATATGGGAAGGAGGAAATGATGTGGATGAATTAACGGTAGAAGCGTTTGAAATAGAAGATAAGGAACTCCTTATCGATGAAATTATGAACAAGTATGGACAAGAAGTCCTGCAGCTTGTGTATTCATATGTAAACAATAAAGAGATTGCTGAGGATGTAACGCAAGATATATTTGTGAAATGCTATAAATCTCTGCATACATATAAAGGGAAGTCGAATGTGAAAACGTGGTTATGGAGAATTGCGATTAATCAATGTAAGGACTATATAAAAAGTTGGTATAACAACAAGGTGATCGTGACAGAGGATGAAGCTGCTTATATGGGGGTTCAAAATGGTAGTGTCGAACAAACTGTCATTCAAAATGCGGAGGACCGTGAACTGGCTTCTGCAGTAATGAATTTACCGATAAAATATCGAGAAGTCATTTATCTATTTTATTATGAAGAGTTATCAATTAAAGAGATTGCTATAGTAATAGACGTAAAGGAAAATACGATAAAAACGAGACTGAAAAAAGCGAAGGAGCTTTTGAAGAAAGGATTGGAGGAATAATCAAATGGAAGATCAATTAAAAGGCCTGCGAAAATCAATGGAGAATACAACGTTTAAACATTTGAGTTTTTCTGATCAACATCGAAAGCAGGTGCGCGAAAAAATCAATGCTTCAAACGAGAAGGAAGAGGACATCTCTTTAGCGATTTTACAACTCCTCAGTAATGAAAAAACAGGGTACGAATTGTCACAGCTACTACGAGGGAGAGGGATTCGGAAATTCGAAGGAAATGAAGGGTTTTTATATACCGTATTACATCGTCTGGAACAGAACCGTTTGATCCAATCTAGCTGGGATCATGCAGGAGCGAAATATTATCAATTAAACGATAAAGGAAGAAAGATGCTGCGAAAGGCAGAAAAAAATGCTACGAAGGTACAATTTATATTAAAAGGCTTAGTACAGGAGTGAGGAGAAATTGAATAAAAAAGGGGAGCGTTTTGTAAGCGAAGTTACGAATTATATTAAATCAAAAGAAGCGAAAGATTTTGTAGCAACGGAACTAGATTTTCACCTAAAACAGGCGAAGAACACATGGATAGAAAAAGGTTTGAGCGAGGAAGTCGCTGAAAATAAAGCGGTGGAACAAATGGGAAGTCCGATTAAACTAGGGCAAGAACTTAATAAACTTCATAAGCCAAAGGTGGATTGGTTTTTACTTATTTTATTAGTAGCTGCTATGGGATTAGGTTTTTTACCAATAATCGCTTTTGGGCATACGGATGATTTACTAATGAACAAAGTAATTTTTGTAATTCTTGGGATTGCAACAGCCATTGGGATGATGTTGCTTGATTACCGGAAGCTAGAGAGGTTTGGATGGCTGTTTTATACAATTGGAATACTTATCTTGTTAGCTATAAAATGTTTTCCGACTGGTTACGTGATTGGGGAAGCGATAATAAAAATTGGCCCCATCAAAATTGACTGTTTAATGACGATACCATTCTTTTTTCTAGCCTGGGCTTCTTTTTTCAATAATAGTAGGTTAAAGTTTATACATCTTCTCATGTTGTACGTATTTTCTTTATATTTATTTTCAACTATATCAATTCTTTTACCCATTTTCATCTACATTATGATGGTATTTGTTATGCTTTGGTGGAGTAAGTTAGGAAAGAAAACGGCATGGCTCATTACGATTTTACCTATTGTACCATTGATTATTAGGGATCTACTTTCCTGGTCTGCTGTAAAAGAATACCGTATGGCCAGAATTTTAGGAATGTTAAACCCAGAGCATGATCTATGGTATTTACGTTTAAAAGAGGCGATGTCTTCAGCAGGTTGGTTTGGTACATATGAAAATATAAAGTCTATCCGTGCTGTCCATACTGATTTTGTATTTGTAAGTTTGACTTACTATTATGGATATGTACTTGCGCTAGTTCTTGTCGTGATTCTTTCTCTTTTTGCAGTAAGAATAATGAACATAGCTTATAAAATAAATGATGGTTATGGTAAATTGCTTCTCGTTGGCGGAGTAACTCTTTTTGTAATCCATTTTATTTGTAACGTTGGCATGACCCTCGGGATATTACCACGTGTTTCTATATCATTACCCTTTATTAGTTACGGCTTGATACCAACTCTGTTTCATGCATTTATAATGGGGATTGTGCTGAGTGTATATCGACGTAAAGATATTCCTTTTAGAATGAGAAAAACACCTTGATGATTATCAAGGTGTTTTCATTATAAGCTCAAAACTCTCCGAATCAGCCCCAAGCACAAAAGGACTAACCTCGCCAACGCTATAAAGTTGCAACTCATGCATCGCCCGCGTACAAGCAGTGTAGAACAATCTACGTACGCTCTCATCACTGTACACAGCTTTAGAAGCATTGTAAATAATAACAGCGTCAAATTCAATCCCCTTCGCTAAATAAGCAGGAATAACGACGATGCCTTGTTCATACTCGGCTGAGTTACTTTTCACAAGTTTAATATTCTCGATATGATTAAGTGCTTCGTAGGCAGCGGCGCTTTCAGCTGCAGATTTACATATAATTGCGATCGTATTGTGCTGCTCTTTTTGTAGTTCAGCAACTTTGGCAGTAATACGTTCGTGCAGTTCGTTGACATTCGATACTTTCGTCACTTTAGGTTTCTCACCGTCACGTTCAAAGGCGTGAATGTTCTTGCCCTCCGGGACGAGAGTGCGTGTAAATTTAATAATTGGTTTTGTTGAGCGATAGCTACGAGTTAAGTTGATGCCATTCGTTTCGTCTGGTCCGTATAAGCTAGTAAGTGTGTTGAAATTCACTGCTTCACTCGCATGAGCAAATATCGCTTGGTTAAAGTCTCCGAGTACAGTCATTCTTGCAGCAGGGAAGAGACGTTTTAAAAACTCGAACTGAAACGGCGAATAATCTTGCGCTTCGTCTACGAGTACGTGTTTAATCGACCTGTTCGTTTGGAAGCCTTCAATTAATTCTTTTAAAAGTAAGAATGGAGTCGCATCCTCGTAATATAGTTTTCCTTCATCAAGCATGTTTACTGTTAAGGAGCAAATGTCATCCCACTCTTTCGGTTTTTTCTCAGTAACCCATGATGCATCTGTGAAAAGTTGTTTATATATGCCTGTGAAATTGATAAAGCGTAATGTTTGAACGCCTTTACGCAGTGGCTTCAATTTTTTACGGACAATCATACGTCCAAGTACTCTCGTTTCTTTTTCAAAATCATTAAAGGAGTTGTCGTCAAACTCGCCTTTTTTCTGTAAATATTTATAAGCTTTTTGGTATTCATCTTTACTAAGTAATTCAATTTCTTCTTCTACCCAAGGCTTTTTCAGTTCTGCTTTTTCAAGTGCATCTATTTGCTTGTTTAGCCAATCCGTTAACTTCTCAATTCGACTATGGAAGCGGAGGGAGGAGTCGGTATTGTAAAATTGTTCTGTAATTTCTTTCGCAGAAACAATCAGTTTTCCTCTAAATTTCATTCCTCTAAATAGCATGCCTGAAGATTCAAGAGATTGTCTGTACGCTCTAATCATCTCGAAAAATTGAGTAGATGCCTTAAATCGAATGCTCGCATTTCTCGTTTTATAGGTAGGATTATTCGTTTCAGTTAACATATATTCTAATTGTTCATAAGGATCTTCAACGTCAAATGACTTACTCAGTCTATGGTTTAAATATTCTTGGAAAGTCACTTGCTGCATATTTTCTTCGCCGAGTTCAGGTAGTACGTTAGAAACGTAGCTGTTGAACATAGAGTTAGGGGAGAAGAGAATAATTTGATCTGCTTTTAACCATTCGCGATATTTATATAGTAAGTAGGCGATTCGTTGCAGGGCAGCTGACGTTTTACCACTACCAGCAGCTCCTTGCACGATAAGGAGTCGGCCTTCATCGTGACGAATAATTTCATTTTGCTCGCGCTGAATTGTAGCAACGATGCTCTGCATATGTTTATTCGTACCTTTTCCGAGCGCTTGCTGCAAGATTTCATCACCAATTGTAAGGCTCGTATCGAACATAGAATCAATCTCGCCATTTTGAATAATGTATTGTAATTTTTTCTCCACATTACCGTGGATTACGCCGCCTGGTGTACTGTATTCAGCCGGTCCTGGTGGATAATCGTAGTACACACTCGAAATAGGTGCGCGCCAGTCATATATAAGGAAGTTTTCTCCGCTTGCATCAGTAAGTGTAGCGACGCCGATATAAATTTGATCCGCGGCAGATTCTCCTTCTTCTTTGAAATCAATTCGTCCGAAATAAGGTGCTTTATGCATGCGTCTTAATGCGGCAAGTCGATTAAAGGTGTGCTTATGGGTAATTTGTGTGACAGCTAGTGACTGAGCTTGTTGTCTCAAGTTGATAACTGTTTCAAGATAATCATCAAAAGTATCCGTGTTCACTTTCACATCATCCCAAAAGTGTTTACGAATATTGATTACTTCTGCTCGGCGTCTGCCAGTTTCATTTTCCAGTTTATCAATTTGCTCCGTAATTGTCTCGATTACGGTATCCAATCTTTTTTGCTCTAGATCAAGTTTTTTGTTCATACGGTAAGCACTCCTTTAAAAGTGAAAAATAGAGGTTGACTGAAGATGTGTTTTGGTGTAAAATTAAGATACGGATAAATACGTTCCTTTTATTTTGTAAAACGTGTTTCTGTTCTAATTTAACATAGTTTTTTCATTTAATCAATCATAATAAGATAAACCTTGGTTCTACGTGGCGTGGATCAAGGTTTTTTTGTGTTTGAAGAGGAGTCACGCTTGTTGTCGTTTTTTGTCGGTAAGTCGATATATTTCGGAAATCGCTGATATAATTGGAGTTGCGCCGATATATTTTGAAAATCGCCGATATAATTGGAGTTGCGGTCGATATATTTGAAAAATCACTGATATAATTTCATTTACCGAATCTAGATTAACTACCGGGAGAAGAGGGGATAAAAAAAGCTCGGGCCTAAGCCCAAGCTTTTTACTTCATTATTTCTTTTCGTCTTTTTTATCGTCAGCTTTTTGCTCTTTGAAAAGATCTTTTAAATCTTTATCGTCAACTTTTACGTCAGCTTTTTTGATTTCTTTCATCATAAGATCGTTCATAAATTGAGCATCTTGTGTTTTTTCTTGAACTAGTGCTTTTTTAATATCAGCTTTTGCTTTATCGAAAGTTGCATCTGCGTGATTATCAGTTACTTTAATAATATGGTAACCAAATTGTGTTTTTACAG
Source organism: Bacillus sp. JKS001846 (assembly GCF_900176455.1). Taxonomy (NCBI): domain Bacteria; kingdom Bacillati; phylum Bacillota; class Bacilli; order Caryophanales; family Bacillaceae; genus Bacillus; species Bacillus sp. JKS001846. The sequence continues at coordinate 4,623,902 of NZ_FWYG01000001.1, read as the reverse complement.
GTTCGCTTACTTCACCTTTTTTCAACTTTTGAGCTGCTTCTTCAAATTCTTTTACCATTTTTCCTGGTCCGAAGAATCCTAAGTCGCCACCTTTTTCTTTTGAGCCTGTATCTTCAGAGTATTGTTTTGCTAATTCTTCGAAAGATTTACCTTGAGCAAGTTCATCTTTCACCTTTTTAGCAGTTTCTTCATCTTTTACAAGGATATGACTTGCTTTAATTTCTTTTTTATAATCCTCGAATTTTGCTTTTACATCTTTATCAGTAATCGATTGTTCAACCGCTTTTTCTTGAGCTAATTGAGCACGCACACTATTTTTAATAGTTTCTTCTTTAATACCTTGTTGTTTCATTAGTGTATCGAATTGATCACCGTATTGTTTTTTCATTTCATCGAACTTTTTGTCTACATCTTTGTCTTCAACTTTGTAGTTTTTAATAAGTACTTTTTCCATAACCATGTTATTTAGTGTTTGTTTACCAGTTTGTGAATTTTTCATTTGTTCGTAGAATTCTTCTTTTGTAATGTCACCAGCTTTAGATGTAACAATTTTGTCTGATGATGATGTTCCACATGCTGATAATGCGATTACACTTGTTGCGGCTAAGGCAAGCATAGCTTTCTTCATTCGATAAACACTCCTACTATTATGTATTTTTAATTTATCCTACACCGATGAATTTTCATTCATAAGAGCCCGATTAAGTCTCACTGATACTTTTGCTTTTTTATATTGGTAAAGCGCGCTTAACAGGGCTTACCGTGGCTGAGGATAAAGTTTTGATGAATGTTTTGTTCTATAGTATAAGCAATATGTACAAAATTTAATATATCATATTTCGACGCATTTTCATATTGATAAAGAAAAATTAACCAGTACGTGTCAGATTTTGAAAGTGTGCCATATTGGGCGTATGCCGCATATACAGAATAGAGGAGGGGATGGGGATGAATTCTCAACTTATTTTATTACTTGTACTGTTTATTTTATTGGTTATTGTAGGTATAATTTGCTTATAGAGGAAAAAAGTGAGGAAGGGGCTTTCCTTCCTCACTTTCCATGAAATATAATTTCTATATAACTAGAAATTAATAAAATTGTTATACATACATTAATAACCCGAAAGACACCGGGCTGGCGGCTCGCAGCTATTTGTTTTCGTTCACACAGTGTATGTGTCATGAAATTCGTGTAAAATATAACAAGAAGTGCGAATGCGACAAAAACAACTGTTATAAGTGTCATGAGGCGAGACCTCCTTTTGGCTAAAATACATATACATATATTGTATCACACGATATTTTGTTCGTGTTACAAAATTCAGAAATAGAAGACTTTGTGTTAGAAAGTGAGGGAGAAAATGGACGTTGTTAGAAGATTAGAACAAGCTGAATACTATGTAGACTTATTATTTAAAATGATTGATGAAGAGAAGTGTCCATTTTATTCTTTGATCATAAAGAAAAAAGCTCGTAAAAAAGATATTGAACGTATACTAAATCTTTGTGAAAAACTGAACGATCAATATGTAGTGGAGAAAGCAGAAGGGCTTCTTTTGTTCGATGCGCTGTTAGATCAATTTGAAAAAGCGCTTCCACATCAGCTCGAAGTACACGAAACTGCGGAAGCGCTAGCAAAACAAGGTTTATTTAAGCCGCTTATGAATGAATTCTTAAGCATGATTGCGAAAAAATAAATAGATTATTTCTTAACTAACTTTTGATCGGATTCTGTAAAGTTCTCTTCAATATCTTCTAATGATTTCTCAAAAATATCGATAAAGTCTTGTCCGTAAATGTTACGCAGGATTGCAATCAGTTCGATATTTTCTGGGAACTTCCCATAAAAATTACGAAGTGCAAGAGCCCCATTAAACACTGAATTATTTTCAGGATCATACTCTTCCATTAAGCGAAGTAGTAATTCTTCCCCTTTGTCTGTAATTTCAATGTACGTATTTCGTTTATCATCTTCCTTTTTCGAGAATACAAGATAGCCGCGTTCTTCCAGCTTTTTCGAGAAGTTAAACGCTGTTGATACGTGCATAACTCCAAACTTAGCAATCTCAGAAATAGAAGCCCCTTTTAAATGATAAGCGATTGTTAAAATATGATGTTCATTAATATTTAAATCGTAAGGTTTAATCCACTGCTGCCAATCTTTCTCTACACATTTCCATAACGCTTTCGATAATTGAGCAATGCGTTGGCTGAAAATCATCGCTTCTTTTACCGAGTAATCTTTTTCTCCACTTTTCATTTACTCACCCACTTTAACATTCTTTTTTCATTACTATCTATTATGCCAGTAAAATAAAAATTAATAAAGTCTTTTTGTGAGAATTGTGAAAATTTTTCGGAAAAATGACATTCTATACAAATCATGCATAACTATGGAAGCGTTTTATGAGTCGTGAATACATACGTTGTCCTTACATGTTAAGTGATAACATATATTGTAAATGCATAAAAACACGGCATATCTATATGATATGCCGTGTCAAGGTCAATTTATATAAAAAATATTTGTTATATGCAAAAAACTAAGCAGGAATTTGTTTACGCTTTTTCTGGAACAGCTTCTTGTAGTTTCTCAATTGACTTTTGGATGTCCAAAATTTCTTTCTCAATATGGCGCTTGTTTTGAGAAATATCTTGCTTCCAGTTAGAAAGCGTGTCTTGCATGTCATCTTTTAATTCTTGAAACACTTCTTTACCTTCTGAAGCAGTTTCAATAATTTGACGCTTTAATAATTTCGTATCAGCTGTAATATCAGCTAAAGTCTTTTTAATATCATTTCCTTTTTCTTTTAACTTGCCGCGCATGTCTTTACCAGAAGAAGGAGTTGAGAAAAGAACAGCTAGTCCAGCAACTGCTCCGCCGCAAATAACACCTGTAATAAAGGATTTAGCTTTTGACATAAAAGGAGACCTCCTTATTTTTTGTTCGTATTCATGATGGGAAAAATATGCATATCTTTCTTATATGTGCTATGCACAAACAATCATCCCTGAGCATTTTAAGTAAAGAAACAAGCCATGCGGAATTTGATGACTTCAGGGAACTGGCTTGTTATGTATTACGCCTTCTTATAGTGTCATTATTTCACACTATTTGCAATTGTACTTGCGATGTTTTGTAAATTTTCCATAGTGTATTCATTTTGGTGTGATTTCCAAACAGCACCGAAACCATCTTTTTCACCGTAGCGTGGAATTAAATGAAGGTGGAAGTGGAACACAGTTTGTCCAGCTTTTTCACCGTTATTGTTAAGTAGGTTAAAGCCAATTGGATTAAACTCTGCTTTAATCGCATTTGCGATTTTTGGAACGACAGAAAAAATGTGTGATGCGATTTCTGGCGTTAACGCAAAAATGTCTTGTTTGTGAACTTTTGGAATAACAAGAGTATGTCCTTTTGTTACTTGACTAATATCTAAAAATGCAAGCACATGTTCATCTTCGTATACTTTTGAGCAAGGGATTTGCCCGTCAATGATTTTACAAAAAATACAATTGTCTGCTGTATGATTCATTGATCTCATCCTTTCAAATATCCTTAGCCGTATTTTACCATAATTATATAAGAGAACAAACACGAAAAACAGGAAGCTGACTCAGCTTCCTGTTTTCTGAAGAGGGATTGAAAAAGCATTATCGTAATTTACGTTTCGCAGACACCTCATTTATTTAAGAAATGCACGGTAAATCGGCTAAAGTTTCTGCCGTAGACACCCCATTTTCAAGTGAAATGAATTGCAATCTTTTTTAAAATGAAATTGTTTATTTTTTAAAACAGTATATGCTCTTTCAGAGACACCCCGTTTCGAAAATGAAACAAATGATCTGGTTATGTGTAAATTTCATTGTCCAACTTGGACACCCCATTTCATGATGACTTCACTATGTTGTTGTACTCATCAATTGGTGGTTGCTTTTTCAATGTGTTCCTTCTTCAATAATTATGATGTCCGCTTTCGGAAAAATATATGCTAATAAATTTAAAAAATTTTTTTGAGTACATGGATACTATGTAGTACAGCATAATTTTTGGTAAGATGAATATAGAATGAATACTAATGAAGAAAGTGGTGTCGTATGAGCGAGTTATTGCGTGTAGAAAATGTTACAGGAGGATATACGAAACGACCTGTATTAAAAGACGTTTCGTTCTCTGTTAATAAAGGCGAACTTGTCGGCTTAATCGGTTTAAATGGAGCTGGTAAAAGTACGACGATTAAACATATTATCGGTTTAATGGAACCGAAAAAAGGAACTGTCACAATTAATGGGAAAACAATTCGTGATGATATGACAGCGTACCGTTCTAGCTTTTCATTCATTCCGGAAACGCCAGTATTATATGATGAATTAACGTTAGAAGAGCATTTGAAATTAACAGCTATGGCGTATGGCATTGATGAAAAACAATATGAAGAACGTGTAGGACAACTACTACAAGAGTTTCGTATGAAAAATCGTTTAAAATGGTTTCCATCTCATTTCTCAAAAGGAATGAAACAAAAAGTAATGATTATGAGCGCATTTTTAGTGGAGCCATCTCTTTACATAGTAGATGAACCTTTCGTTGGATTAGATCCGTTAGCGATTCAATCCCTTCTTCAAATGATGGACCAAATGAAAAAGAGTGGTGCCGGTATTTTAATGAGCACACATATTTTAGCGACGGCAGAGCGTTATTGTGATTCGTTCATTATTTTGCATCAAGGTGAAGTAAGAGCGAAGGGAACGCTATCTGAACTGCAATCACAGTTTAATATGCCAGGTGCAACGTTAGATGATATTTACATCGCGCTAACAAAGGAAGAAGATTATGAATAGCACAGCGTTATGGAAAGAACGATTTCGTCACTTTCTAAAAGAAGTTCGTACATATAGTAAATACGTATTTAATGATCATTTGAAATTTATTTTCGTGTTCATCATTGGTGCGGGAGCGTATTATTACCAGCAATGGTTACAAACGTTAACACCTTCGTTTCCGGCGGCGCTCGTAATGGCAGTATTAATTGGACTCGTGTTAACGGCTGGATCCATTCAAACGTTATTAAAAGAAGCGGATCTCGTTTACTTGCTGCCAGTTGAACAAAAATTAAAACCATACTTTACAAAGGCGTTTCTTTTTACGTTTATGATTCAGTTGTACATAATCGCAATTGTAGCGGCAGCGCTTGCTCCGTTATACTTCCAGCAAATGAAACAAACAGGAGCGGCTTACATATGGATTGTACTCGCGTTTGTCATCGTAAAAGCGTGGAACTTATTCGTAGCATGGGAAAAGTCATTTTTAACAGATCAAAATATACAAAGAGCTGATTGGTTCATTCGTTTTATTTTAAACGGCTTATTTGTTTATTTCCTTTTAGAGCGTACTTCCGTTATGTTTATTGGTGGAATCGTCCTTCTCATGGTGTTATACCTCGTAGTACTGCATCAAATGGTGAAGGGAAAGCCGCTAAACTGGGAGTATTTAATTTCTGAAGAAGGTAAGAAGATGATGCTGCTGTACCGCATCGCGAACATGTTCGTTGATGTACCAGCATTAAAAGAAAGAGTAGCACGCAGAAAATGGCTCGATTTCATTCTTTCGATGATTGGTGAAAAGCGTACATATTTATACTTATATACGAGAACGTTTTTAAGATCAGGTAACTATTTTGGATTATATGTGCGTTTGCTCGCTCTTGGAGGAGTTATTTTGTACTTCATTCCGTTTTTATATGGACGATTTATCGTAAGCCTTATTTTCCTATACTTAATCGGTTATCAGCTCTTAACTTTATGGAAACATCACCGCATGAAGATTTGGCTTGATTTGTATCCGGTAGGGGGAGAAGAGAAGAAGAAAGATTTTCTTACTTTATTAAACGCGATTCTAATCATCGGGAGCGTAATCTTTACAGTTATATTTGCACTAGCAACGAAAGATTTCATGATGACAGGAATTTTACTTATCGTAAGCATATTATTTAGTATCGGTTTCGTTTACCAATACGGGGCGAAGCGCATTGAGCGTTTAAATTGAAGGGAATGAACCTATGATTACATATGAAGAAAAGGTTATAAAAGAACTGGAGCAGTGGAAAGCTACATTTATGAAAGATTCTTCTATGATGACACGGTTCTCAAAGAAAGTGCAGACGAAGGTGCAACAGCTCATTCCGGCGAAAGTACAAAAGGTATTAACAGAGACGATTCGTATGATGGTGCAAACAATCAGCGCCGGGTCAAACTTTATAAAGCCGAAGCTAAAAGAGACGACATGGTCACTGCAAAGACGTGACGATGAAGTTCGTAAAAAAATGGATGAGTATAAAAAAATAGCAGCGGCAGAAGGGGCAGGGACGGGGGCTGGCGGTATTCTCCTCGGTCTTGCTGACTTTCCGCTTTTACTCGGCATTAAAATTAAATTTTTATTCGATGCAGCGACATTGTACGGATTTGATACGAGCAACAAAGAAGAGCGCCTTTTTATCCTTCATGTTTTTCAGCTTGCCTTTTCAAGTGACGATCACCGAAAAGAAATATGGAAAGCAATCGAAACGTGGGATACAGAAGAAGAAAATCATATGGACTGGGAAAAGTTCCAAACAGAGTACCGAGACTATATCGATTTAGCCAAAATGCTGCAGCTCGTACCAATAATCGGTGCCCCGGTAGGCGCATATGCGAACTATCAACTACTGCAAAGACTCGGAGAAGTGACGATGAATTGTTATCGTATGCGATTGCTGAATAGGGATTAAAAAGAAGGCGTCCTACATGTGTAACGTAGGACGCCTTTTCTTAGAAGCCAAGTCCGATATAGCTAACTCCAACTATAATCAATACGATAAAAAGTACAATGATTAATGAAAATCCGCTCTTACCAGTTTGTCCTGCTTCACCGCCGCCATTACCACCACTACCGCCATTACCACCAAGTCCCATATGATATCCTCCTTATTGTTATATGTTGCTTTTACTTTATAACTTTCTGTATTTTCTGATAAACACCTTCTGTAGTGCTAACTAAATTGAAAATCATTTCGTTTTGTTTTATAATTTACTTACCGACCGGTAAGTAAAAATAAGTGAGGTACAGTATGACGAAGAATTTACAAACATCGCAAAACATTGTAGAGGCTTCATTTAAACTTATGGCAGAACACGGCATTGAGAAGATGAGTCTTTCCATGATTGCGAAAGAGGTAGGTATTTCAAAACCGGCTATTTATTATCATTTTTCTTCTAAAGAAGCGTTAATCGATTTTTTATTTGAAGAAATTTTCTCTGGATATCATTTCGTGAGTTATTTCGATAAAGAGCAATATACGAAAGAAAACTTTGCAGAAAAGTTAATTGCTGATGGTTTACATATGCTCTCTGAATATGAAGGGCAAGAAGGGATATTACGCGTTATCAATGAATTTCTCGTAACTGCATCGCGAAATGAAAAGTATCAGAAACGCTTATTTGAAATACAAGAAGATTTCTTAAATGGTTTCCACGATTTATTGAAGAAAGGCGTAGAACTTGACGTAGTGTCACAACATGAAACGGAAGAAAATGCTCATACGCTAGCACTCGTGATTGATAATATGAGCAACTATATGCTCATGGGATTCCAGTTAAAGTATAAAGAAATTTGGATTCGAAATGTGAAAAACGTAATGAAGGAGGAGTAAAGATGAAAATGCAAAAAAACTGGTGGCTCGGTTTTCTTGGATTTATTGGGGTTTATAAAATACCAGGTATGATTGAAGCTTTTCAAGCGGATGGAAATTGGATGAAGTTAATCGGTTTCATTTGGCTACTTTGGTTCGGATATTTTATTCCTGAGAAGAAAGAAGATTGAATTTCAATTTTCTGTAAAGTTACGTAAAATATAGATTGAGAGTATTCATATATTAGATTACTAGATTTGGAGTGGTTACATGGATCCATTGAAAAATGAAATTCACCCTGACATGGTCAAGGTGTGGAAAGCGCGTTCTTTAATTGAGCTAGGAATCAGTATTATAGTCATTTTGGCATATCTTTTCTTTATGATTAAGTTTAATTGGTGGGCTTGGATTTTCTATGTGCTCATCGGATTAACAATTGTATATACACCGTTTGATTACTTTACGTTTCCGAAACTACGTCAACGTTATTACAGCTACCAACTAAATGAAGAAGAACTTGAAATTCAGCATGGTCTTTTCGTCGTAAAGCGCGTATTAGTACCGATGATTCGTGTGCAGCACGTTACGATTGAACAAGGGCCAATTATGAGAAAATACGGATTAGCAGAATTACACATTTCAACAGCAGCAACTTCTCATAGCATCCCAGGTTTAACGATGTATGAAGCTGAAATGTTGAAAACGAAAATCGCAGAATTAGCGAAAGTGAGTGATGAGGATGTATAAGAGGCAGCATCCAATCACGATGTTATTAGAATTAAAAATAACAGATTTTATACCACTCATTATTTTTCTTTTTAGCTTAAGGGGAAAGTTTCCATTTTGGTATTTAGTTCCTATTGGTTTTGCGTTGATCACAATTATTTCAGCTATCGTAGGCTGGTATTACAAAGTATACTGGGTCGAAAATAACGTATTACATGTGAAACAAGGTCTCTTTGTGAAAAAGGAGAGCTACTTAAATAAAGAACGTGTTCAAACAATTAATACAAGTTCTAACGTACTATACCAAATGCTCGGTTTGAAAAAAATTCAGATTGAAACAGCTGGCGGGGGCGATGAAGCAGAAGTTAGCTTAGCTGGAATTACGGTAGAAGAGGCGACGGAGCTTATTACTTTGCTAAATGAGCCAACTCCAGAAGTGAAAGCAGAAAAAACGTTAGACGAAGCAGCAGAAAATACAGTAGAAAAAGCAATTGTTACAGAGGAAAAACAAACGACAGAGTACAAGTTAACGTGGAAAGAGATTTTAATAGCGTCTGTTACATCTGGTCAATTTGGAGTATTGTTCTCTTTAATCTTTTTCGTTTATCACCAAGTAGATGAGTATATTCCGAAATGGATAAAAAATAGTGTGACGTCATATGTAATGGACCACGATATATATGGCTGGATTTACATGGTAGCTATTTTACTTGTCGTTTCTTGGATGATATCTACAATTGGCTACGCGTTAAAACACGGTAACTTCACAGTGAATCGAAAAAATGATGAAGTCCGTATTTCGCAAGGGTTACTGGAGAGAAAAGAACTCGTACTAAAATTGCACCGCATTCAAGGGATTACGATAAAAGAAGGCATTTTACGCCAACCGTTCGGTTATTGTGCTGTGCAAGTAGAAGTCATTCAAAGTGAAGGGAAAGAAGAAAAAGTTACACTGCATCCTATCATTCGAAAAGATCGAGTGCAACAATTACTCGCGCATTTACAATTACCATACGAACTGAATGCAAGTATTACTTCGTTACCAAAAGCAGCATTGCGCCGCTATCTCATTGATAGTTTCATCTTTTTCGCTATGCTCGCAATCCCGCTTACTGGAATAAGCATATACTTTGAAAAGTATTACATCATGTGGGCATTACTACCGCTCGCAATCCTTATCTTTACACTTGGATACGCAACATTTAAAACAAATGGCTACAGTGTTAACGGAGAACAAATTACACTTGTCTATCGTAGCGTCGGAAAATATACAGGACTTATTAGAAGAAGACATGTCCAATCAATGGAGAAGACACAATCATATTTCCAGCGCCGTGCGGATTTATGTACGTATAAGTTTTCGAGTGCATCATCTAGTTATAAAATAGAGCATACGAGAGTAGAAGATGCGGAGAGAATGCAGGATTGGTATAAGAAGAAAATAAATGAGATGTAACTTGAGAAAGCTTGCCTATTATGAAAGGCAGGCTTTTTTGTTATAGGGAAAAGAGTCGTTTAATCCATATATTAGTACAACTACAGCACACATGTATCAATACGTATGAAAAAAGGTAATATGCTTCTGTTTTAGGAAAATATGTGGGATTTTTGATATAAATGGTATAATAAAATGGAAATAGTATTAGGAGGTTATATATGATAAGTCAGTTGAAAAGAGAAGCACTTGATGCATTAAAAGGAAGATGGGGACTAGCGGTAGGGGCAACCTTATTAATTGGAATCCTTATTGGAGCTGTTGAAATGCTAACAACAGGTATTTTCTCGATATTTTGGGGTTGGGAAGAAGCAAGTGATTCACTTACAGTAAGTATTATAGTAATGCTTGTTATTGGTCCATTAACAATAGGTGCCTATTATCTTGTTTTAAATGCAATTCGTGGGACTGATGCTCGCATTGGTCATATATTTAGATGGTTTAGCGATGGAAGTAAGTTGATGAAGTCGTTTTTAACATATTTACTAATGTATGTATACTTGACTCTATGGACATTACTTCTTATTATTCCAGGTATTATTAAATCATTTTCTTATTCTATGACATATTTTATTTTGAATGATCATCCAGAATATACAGCGAATCAAGCGATTACTGAGAGTCGTCATATGATGAATGGACATAAAATGGATTACTTTTTACTATGCTTAAGTTTCTTAGGTTGGTTCATTTTAAGTATTCTTACTGTAGGAATCGGTTTCTTATGGTTAGCACCTTATTTCTACGCGACATCAGCCGCATTTTATGAAGAGATTTCAAAAGAATATTATAAAAAAGAAGGCACTACTTTCTAATAAAACATATAAACTATCTACCCTAAAGAATGTAGGGAGCAGATAGCAGATGGTTTAGGTGTTTTGATATTTGTCCTATTTTCGGGATTCACTTCAGGATAAGGTATAGATTTTTATATAGAAATGCTACCCTCTATGTTTTATCATAGAGGGTTATTTTTTTATGTAAAAATGATAGGAAATAATGAATAATATATGTAAAGAAAAAAGCGAGGTGAATGAGAGTGAGCAAATTTTTAATACCGTATTCATTTTCTATATTAAGTTTCTTTATTTCAGCAACAGCACTTGATTTATATGATAGGAGGGGAAACGATAGTGAGCTGGTTTCGCCGAACATAATTGGAAAGATAATTCAATCTACTGCGCAAATGGGAGTCCTTACATTGTATTTCGGAGTACCTATTATTTTAGGTGGCTGTCTACTTGGTGAGCTATTGTTTAGAGGTATCATTTTACGATTTAAACTAAGCTATATTATATCTTTATTATTATATCTATTTTTAGCTTTTAGTATTGTTTTCGTAACGGTAGGCATTCCAACTACATATGAAGATTCTAATACATTTTTCATGGGGATAACTATGATTTGTGCTGTTACATTCTTTGTGAGTCGGAATATATGGGAAAACAAGTTAATAATGGAGTGACAAAATGAAATACACCTGTCCATGTTACGGATATAAAGTTTCACTTTATTGGATCAGTTAGAAAACCGACTAGTGAAGATGTGAAGGATGCTAGTTGGCAGCGAATTTGTTAAGTAGAATGTTATTACTCAATTCAATGGGAGTAATAACATTTTTTATTTAGTACTGAAAGAATTACTGCTGTTTTAAAGTAATAAGAAGGAATAAATCGGTAAATTTTATTAATGGATATATTTTCAATAAATACAAAAGTATAGATGTATAGTCAGCTTTGTGTATTTAATGTTATCATATTGAATGATATGGAAATTTTTAATAGAATAAGTAACTAAAAATTCAAAGGTAATGAAGCTTTTGTTGTATAAAGAAAATACTTAGTAGTAATCAACAATATTAAAAATAAGATTCGTATTTATATAAATTTAGTAGAAATGGGGTTTTAAAAAGGAATGAGTATAAGCATAACGCGGCAAAAGATTTTGGCGGCCGCTTCTCAAATTGTACAATGTAAAGGGGTTGCTAAATTAACTTTAGAAGCAGTGGCAAAAGAGGCGGGTTTAAGCAAAGGTGGATTATTGTATCACTTTTCAAATAAAGAAGCTTTAATAGAAGGTATGATAGTCCGAGGGGTAGAGGATTATGAAGGGGCCATTTACAATAAAGTAGCGGAAGACTCAGAGAGGAAAGGGAGATGGGTTCGCTCTTTTGTAGAGGAAAGATTAAGTAATGAGAGAAGAACAGAAGAGTTGTCTAGCAGTATGATGGCAGCACTCATGTTAAAACCTGAATTACTTGAGCCATTACAACAATCATTTCAGCAACTGCAAAAAAATATAGAAAATGATGAGATAGATTCAGTTTGTGCAACAATTATTAGATTAGCAGCAGATGGATTATGGTATTCGGAATATTTAGGGGTTGGAAGGCTAAGCCCCGAGTTAAGAGAAAAAGTGATTCAAGCTCTTATTATTAATTCATATAAATAGAATATACGAACTATATAATTTTAAAATAATTCACCATTGCTTCTTTAATGTAGTGGTGAATTATTTTTTTTATTAGAAAAATAGAACAATTTTATAGAGTATTGAATTATAACCGTCCAGACGGTATAGTAATATTTGGTTTAAGAGGAAAATGAAACAAAAAAAGAATAAAAGATATTTTTAGCACACTATTCGAAAGGATAGGCCGCAAAGCTTAGAGTCTACGGTAATACATATTGGTTACTAAGATCGTCTGGTTGCACATTTTTGATGCAACCGGACGATCTTTTTTTGTTATATAAATATAAAAATTTAGGAGGAAACTATGCAAATGAAAAGTACTAAAAGGCATATTTCAATGGTTTCATTAGTTTTTCTAGTATTATTTTCAGTGCTGAATGTGTGGGCTCCAGTTATTCAAGCTGCTGTGATGAAAAGTCCAGTGGACGAAATTAATATTTCCCGTACTGATGGCACGACATCTGAACCATATCAAGCCTCAGATGGTATGAAAGTAGAAGTGAAGTGGTCAGCTAAAGAAAAAATAAAAAGTGGAGATCAATTCACAATTGATATGCCAAAAGAGTTTCGAAAAGACCTTATGAATATGAGTTTTCCTTTAAAAGATGCTGAAGGAAAAACAGTTGGTACATGTGAGATGAAAAAGGGTCTATTAACGTGTACTATGGGTGATTACGTAGAAGGAAAAAATAACATTAAAGGTTCTTTATTCGTAGAATTCTACTTTGGTCTAGAAGCATATGATGGTGTTAAAGAAATTCCATTAGAATTTAACGTTGATGGTCAAATCGTAAATAAAGAAGTAAATGTAAGTAATACGACAGAGAGACCGAAGCCACAGCCCAATACAGATAATCTATTGAAATGGGGTTCTTATAATCAAGAAGATCCGTCCATTGCTGATTGGCTTGTATATGTAAATGCAACTGGAACAGAAATGCAAGATCTTAAATTAACAGATACATTAGGACCTGGGCATGAGTTAATTACAGACAGCGTAGTATTAGAAGAGGCTGTATTTGAAGATGGTTATGCACCAACAAATATTAAGCCAGCAAATTTATCTAACATTAAAATTAATGCAACAAAGGCTGGATTTACAATTGAATTTCCCGACAGTTCAAAAGGCTATATTTTAAGATATAAAACAAAGATTACTAATCCTGCTGCAAAACCTCATAAAAATACTGTGAAATTAGAAGGTAAAAATATTAAAACTGAAGAAAAAGTAGGACAAGTATTTGTGAGTGGTGGGGGAGGATCCGGTTCAGGTGACGATAATCCACCTAGCATTGAAAAAAATATAGTTGATGAGAATGGCAAGCTTGTAGAGAATGAGCAGCTAACACAAATGGATCAAGTTATTCAATACCAAGTTGGTACACATATACCGAACGATCCTCCTAAATACACATCTATGGTAATTAGTGATGATTTAGAAGATGTTTTAGAAGTATTAGAGGCAAAAGTGTATGATCAAAATGGCCAAGATATTACTTCTAAAGGAACGTTAAAGATAAATAAACAAAGAAGTGAAGTAACATTTACGTTTGGTGAGAATTTTGACTATAAATCATATGAAGACCAGATAATTAATCTTAGTATCAAGGCGAAAATTAAAAAAAATGCAGACTTATCTTCTTACGTAGATAAGAAGATTCCTAATAAAGCGGAATTACATTTTGATGATAAAACATTAACATCAAAAGAAGTAACTATTACACCGCCTGAAGCTCCAAAAGACGGTACAGTATCGATTCATAAAATAGATTCTGAGAATCCGAACAAAGGGTTAAAAGGTGCCGAATTTGAAGTTCGAAATAGTGCAAATGAAGTTGTTGCAAAACTGACAACGGACGAAAAAGGTTTTTCAGTACCTCAAACTTTAGCTCCTGGGACGTATAAAGTTTATGAAACAGTAGCACCAGAAGGATATCAAAAATTAACAAGCCCAGTAGAGGTTACACTTCAAGCTGGAGAAACAAAAACAATTGAAATTAAAAATACTGTGCAAAAGGGTCAAATTGAAATAAAGAAAATTGATTCGGAAAATGGTGAAAAACCATTAGCAAATGCAGAGTTTGATATAGTAAAAGACGGTGTAGTAGTCGAACATATTGTTACAGATAAAGATGGTAAGGCAATCTCTAAACCGTTAGCACCAGGGAAATATATTTTAAAAGAAACGAAAGCACCTGAAGGATACCAATTAAAAGAAACAGAGTTCGAAGTAAATGTAACAGGGGACGGCATATTCCCAATACAAGTGGAAAATGCAATGGTTGACAAAGGTAATATAGAAATCACAAAAGTGGACAAAGAAAACGGGGCAGTATTAGCGGGTGTCGAATTTGAAGTCCAAGATGAGAAAGATGGAGTAGTAAGAAAAGTAGTAACAGATAAAGATGGAAAAGCAAACGTTTCAGATCTATCAGTAGGAAAGTACAAATTAGTAGAGACGAAAAGCTTACCAGGTTATAAAAAGCTAACAGAACCAGTACCATTTGAAATTACAAAAGGTATGACAAAAGCTTTATCGATAAAAGTAGAAAATGAGCAGTTAGACAAAGGCTCAGTAGAAATTACAAAAATAGATAAAGATAGCCAAAAAATATTAGAAGGCGTAGTCTTCGAAGTGCAAGATGAGCAAGGCAAATTAGTAACAGAAGTAAAAACAGATAAAGATGGTAAAGCAAAAATCTCTGATTTATCAGTAGGGAAGTACAAATTAGTAGAGACGAAAAGTTTACCAGGCTACAAAAAGCTAACAGATTCAGTATCATTCGAAATTAAAAAAGGTATGACAACAGTCCTATCATTGAAAGTAGAAAATGAACAGTTAGATAAAGGTTCAGTAGAAATTACAAAAATAGATAAAGACAGCAAAAAAGCATTAAAAGGCGTAGTCTTTGAAGTGCAAGATGAAGCTGGAACAGTAGTAAAGGAAGTAAAAACAGATAAAGATGGTAAAGCAAAAATCTCAGATCTATCAGTAGGAAAGTATAAATTAGTAGAGAAAGAAAGTTTACCAGGCTATAAAAAATTAACAGAGCCAGTATCGTTTGAAATCAAAAAAGGCATGACCGAAGTTCTATCATTAAAAATAGAAAATGAAATGGTAGATACGGGAAATATAGAGATAACAAAGATAGATAAAGATAATAAAGCACCGTTAGCGGGAGTAACATTCATCGTACAAGATGAAAAGGGTAATGAAGTTACAAAAGTAACGACAGATAAAGATGGAAAAGCAAATGTTTCAGATTTACTTGTAGGAAAGTATGAATTAGTAGAGGTAGAAAGTTTACCTGGTTATAAAAAATTAGAAAAACCAATATCATTTGAAATCAAAAAAGGCATGACCGAGGTTCTATCATTGAAAGTAGAAAATGAAATGGTGGATACAGGGAATGTAGAGATAACAAAAATAGATAAAGATAGTAAAGCTCCATTAGAAAATGTTGTATTTGAAGTACGTGATTTAAAAGGAAAAGTAGTTGCAAAAGTAACGACGGATAAAGAAGGAAAAGCAAACGTTTCAGATTTATCTATTGGAAAGTATGAGTTAGTAGAAGTAGAAACACCGGTAGGATACAAACCACTAGAAAAGCCAATTTCATTCGAAATTGAAAAGGGTAGAGTAACAGCATTACAATTGACTGTAGAAAATGAATTAGTGGATACAGGAAATGTAGAAATTACAAAAGTAGATAAAGAAAATAAAGATGCTTTAGCTGATGCAGTCTTTGAAATTCAAGATGAAGCAGGACAAGTAGTCGCTAAAATAACGACAGATAAAAAAGGACAAGCACAAGTTACTAATTTATCAGTCGGCACATACAAGTTAGTAGAAGTAAAAGCACCAAAAGGATATAAACAATTAGTAGATCCGATTACTTTCCAAATTGAAAAAGGCATGACAAAATCTCTTGCTTTAACAGTAGAAAACGAAATGTTAGACAAGGGAAATGTGGAAGTAACAAAAGTAGATAAAGATAGTCAAAAAGCATTAGCAAGTGTAGTCTTCGAAGTACAAGACGAACAAGGCAAAGTAGTAACAGAAGTAACGACAGATAAAGAAGGGAAAGCAAAAATCTCAGACTTATCTGTAGGAAAGTACAAATTAGTAGAGAAAAAAAGCTTACCAGGTTACAAAAAACTAACAGAGCCAGTATCATTCGAAATCAAAAAAGGTATGACAGAAGTCTTATCATTAAAAGTAGAGAATGAACAGTTAGACAAAGGCTCAGTAGAGATTACAAAAGTAGATAAAGATAGCCAAAAAGCATTAGCAGGTGTAGTCTTCGAAGTACAAGATGAAAAAGGCAAAGTAGTAACAAAAGTAACGACAGATAAAGAAGGAAAAGCAAAGATTGCTGATTTATCAGTAGGAAAATATAAGCTAGTAGAGGTAGAGAGCTTACCAGGATATAAAAAACTAGCGAAACCAGTATCATTTGAAATCAAAAAAGGTATGACAGAAGTCTTATCACTAAAAGTAGAGAATGAACTAGTAGACAAAGGCTCAGTAGAAATCACAAAAGTGGATAAAGATAGTCAAAAAGTATTAGAAGACGTAGTCTTCGAAGTGCAAGACGAACAAGGAAAAGTAGTAACGGAAGTAAAAACAGATAAAAATGGTAAAGCAAAAATCTCAGACTTATCTGTAGGAAAGTACAAATTAGTAGAGAAAGAGAGCTTACCAGGCTACAAAAAACTAACAGAGCCAGTATCATTCGAAATTAAAAAGGGTATGACAGAAGTCTTATCATTAAAAGTAGAGAATGAACAGTTAGACAAAGGTTCAGTAGAAATCACAAAAGTAGATAAAGATAGTCAAAAAGTATTAGAAGGCGTAGTCTTCGAAGTACAAGACGACAAAGGCAAAGTAGTAACAGAAGTAAAAACAGATAAAAATGGTAAAGTAAAAATCTCAGACTTATCTGTAGGAAAGTACAAATTAGTAGAGAAAGAAAGTTTACCAGGTTACAAACAATTAACAGAACCAGTATCGTTTGAAATTACAAAAGGTATGACAGAAGTTCTATCATTAAACATAGAAAATGAAATGGTAGATACGGGAAATGTAGAAATTACAAAAATAGATAAAGATAATAAGGCACCGTTAGCAGGTGTAGTCTTTGAAGTACAAGACGACAAAGGCAAGGTAGTAACGAAAGTAACGACAGATAAAGCTGGAAAAGCAACAGTTTCAGATTTATCAGTAGGAAAGTACAAGCTAGTAGAAGTAGAGAGTTTACCAGGCTACAAAAAATTAGAAAAGCCTGTACCATTTGAAATTACAAAAGGTATGACAAAATCTTTAGCGTTCACTGTAGAAAATGAAATGGTAGATACGGGGAATGTAGAAATCACAAAAATAGATAAAGACAGTAAAGCACCATTAGAAAATGTTGTATTTGAAGTACGTGACTCAAAAGGAAAAGTAGTTGCGAAAGTAACGACGGATAAAGAAGGAAAAGCAAACGTTTCAGATCTATCAGTAGGAAAATACAAATTAGTAGAGACGAAGAGCTTACCAGGTTACAAAAAGTTAACGGAACCAGTATCATTCGAAATTACAAAAGGTATGACAAAAGTCTTATCATTGAAAGTAGAGAATGAACAGTTAGACAAAGGTTCAGTGGAGATTACAAAAATGGCCGCTGAAAGCAAGGAAGTCTTATCAGGAGCTGTGTTTGAGGTTCATGATGAAAAGGGAAAAGTAGTAGTGAAAGTAACAACAGATAAAGATGGAAAGGCAAAAATCACAGATTTATCTGTAGGTAACTACACACTAGTAGAAGTAGAAGCACCAAAAGGATATGAAAAATTAACTAATCCAATTCCATTTGAAATTACAAATGGAATGATAAATGCAGTTCAATTAGAAGTATTAAACAAATTGAATCATTTAGCGCCACCAGGCCCAGAAACACCAGATCCAGAAAAACCTGGAACACCAGATCCAGAAAAACCTGGAACACCAGATCCAGAAAAGCCTGGAACACCGAATCCGGAGAAACCTGGAACACCGAATCCGGAGAAACCTGGAACACCGAATCCGGAGAAACCTGGAACACCGAATCCGGAGAAACCTGGAACACCGAATCCGGAGAAACCTGGAACACCGAATCCAGAAAAGCCTGGAACACCGAATCCAGAAAAACCTGGGACACCAGATCCAGAAAAGCCTGGGACACCGAATCCAGAGAAACCTGAAAAAGAATTACCGAAGACAGGGCAGAAAATGCCTGTGGAACCATATATGGGAGCACTTCTTGTAATGATGAGTTTTGGATTACTCATATTAGGTAGAAAACAGCAGAGATAATAAAGGTGAAAAGGTATCCTCAAAGTATTTGAGGATACCTTTTTTAGCATAAAAAAAGCATCTAGCAAAAGTACTAGATGCAAATAAAAACACAAGGGAAGACAAAGTTCTTCCCTTTTCCCGTATGTAATTATATCAAAAAATTTATAAAAAACTAGCTATATTTAAAATATAATTTTAAAAAAAGTTATATACATAAATAATTGCAATACGCGCAGTTTTATCTTTCTGAAAAATCTATTTCTTTATTTTTGAATATTAAGACTAATGTTGATAAATCTTCAGATAATTAGAAAAAATACCCGAAAGGATATATAATATTGCTTAATAAATAATTTTAATGAATTACGTATATTTCATTTGGTGTATTAATTGAATATCATAATTTTTAATTTTATTAAGCAAGAATCTCGGTTACTTATTGCATTTCTAACATAGGGTGAGATAGAAAAATACAATAGTGTGGAGGTTTTTATAATGACGTTTGTTCTTAGTAAAATGAGTGGCTTTAGCATAGAAGAAAAGGTACATGAATTTGAATCTAAAGGATTCCTTGAAATTTCAAATGAAATCTTTTTACAAGAGGAAGAGAATCATCGTCTATTAACACAAGCACAGTTAGATTATTATAATTTGGAAGATGATGCATACGGTGAATGTCGTGCTAGATCTTATTCAAGGTATATAAAGTATGTTGATTCACCAGATTATATTTTAGATAATAGTAATGATTACTTCCAATCTAAAGAATATAACTATGACGATGGCGGGAAAGTTAGACAGTTCAATAGCATAAATGATAGCTTTTTATGTAATCCTTTAATTCAAAATATCGTGCGCTTCGATACTGAATTTGCATTTAAAACAAATATAATAGATACAAGTAAAGACTTAATTATAGGTTTACATCAAGTAAGATATAAAGCTACTAAAGAAAGACCATCTTTTAGTTCACCTATTTGGTTACATAAAGATGATGAACCAGTAGTGTTTTTACACCTTATGAATTTAAGTAATACAGCTATTGGTGGAGATAATTTAATAGCTAATTCTCCTCGGGAAATTAATCAGTTTATAAGTTTGAAGGAGCCTTTAGAAACTTTAGTATTTGGACAAAAGGTCTTCCATGCCGTAACGCCACTTGGAACAGAATGTAGTACGGAGGCTTTTCGTGATATTTTATTAGTAACATTTTCTTATAAGGAGACAAAATGAGAGAGAATAAAATAATTATGATTTCTGGAGCCAATAGCGGTATAGGTCATGCTTGTATAAAATACTTTTTAGAAAAATCATTTCATGTAATAGCGCTTGATATTAATAATAATAACTTAATAGATTATATGAAAACAGATATGCCTTTGAAAGTAGTGCAAATTGATTTAAGTAATAGCGAAGCGATTCATAATCTGTTTACTCAATTAGATTTAGAAAAGCTTTCTCCTGATATATTAATAAATGCAGCTGGTATTCGAGAGATAACACCTGTTTTACATTTATCCGATGATATGTTTAAAAAAGTAATTGATGTAAATTTAGTAGCCCCATTTATCCTTTCTAGGGAAGTAGCTAAGCGATGGTGTGAATCGAAAATAAAAGGTTGTATTGTGAATATAGCATCGGTTTCTGGATTAATGGCTGAACCAGAGCGAGCTGCTTATGTTGCATCAAAGCATGCTTTAATCGGATTGACTAAACAGATGGCTATGGAATTTGGAAAGCAAAATATAAGGGTGAATAGCATTTCTCCCGGTGTTATTAGAACTGAACTTACAGAAGAATACTTTAGTAATACAGCCTTGATGTCTATGATAAAAAGTAATCAATCTTTAGATACTTGGGGGTTGCCGCAGGATATTGTTTCATGTATTGAGTACTTGATTTCTGATCAGGCCCGCTTTATTACTGGTTCTAATTTTGTAATTGATGGTGGTTGGACTGCTGGGAAAAATTTATAATTGAGTGTTTTTGAGGAAAAGCACCTGTCCTTTTTTAGGCTGGTGTTTTTCTCACTATAAACCGAGTTTTTATTGGAGGGGGATTAATTTGCTTCAAAAAAGTTTTAAGCAAGAGAAAACGGTACCGGCTTTAAAGATGATAGCATCAATGGTTATCTTTGGATCAGTTGGATTTTTTTCAGTTCAAACAAACTTACCTTCGTTTGAATTAGTGTTTGTAAGGTGTATTTTTGCGACAATATTTTTAAGTGTATGCTGGTTGCTTACAGGGCAATATAAACAAGATAAATGGGAACGAAAAGAAGTTATTCAAGTTTTAATATGTGGCTTTTTCTTAGTATTTAATTGGGTTTTCTTATTTAAAGCCTTTGAAAATATGTCAGTTACAATTGCTATCTCGGTTTATCATCTTGCACCAGTAATTGTACTGTTAATTGGAAGTATCGTCTTTAAAGAAAAATTAACATTAATATCTATCATTTCAATAGTTGTGTGTTTTGCAGGAGCTTTATTAATTGCTGGTATCGATGGAAGTTTCTCTGTCGGTTCATTAATGTCTTCAGGTATGATATGGGGATTTCTTGCAGCTCTCTTTTATGCATTTACAACTTTATTTGGTAAAGGGATTAACAAAATGAGTGCGTATGCAATGACATTTTTACAAACATTCTTGGGGATATTTCTTTTAATACCATTTATAGATTTAGATGCTTTTAGTGGCCTCACTCAAAGTAATTGGACATATATTATAGCTACTGGTTTTATTCACACAGGGATAGTATATTATCTGTTTTTTGATAGTTTACGCTATTTATCTACAAAAACAATCTCAATATTAGTTTTTTTGGATCCGGCAGTGGCAATATTATTAGATACTGTACTTACTGGATTCCGTCCAACTTTAATGCAAATAACAGGAATTCTTTTTATTTTTATTGGTATGACTTTAACATTAAAAAAATCTAAAGATAAAAAACTGAGCCAAAAAGAAAAGCGAATTGAAAGCGATGCTAGTATATCTCAACAATAATGAAATATATTGTGTATAAAACGATAAACCTTACATGAATCATGTAAGGTTTATTTTAGTTCAATATAATTCATATTTATAATATATAATTTTCAAAACTGAGGTATGTTTTTCTTTAATCTGCTTTTGATTCATATATTTTTATTTGACTATAAATTTACAAAAATGTATATGAAATCTTATTTTTTGATAATATATAAGTAATAAATTCATAGAATTGGAGTGATGAGATGCAGCCGTTAGAAAGGGAGATTCATTCTAATATGCTGAAAGTGTGGCGAATTCACGCTTTAATTGGGACGGCAGTTATACTAACAGTCGTAATTGCGTATTTCTTTTTTATGATTAACTTTAACTGGTGGGGCTGGTTGTTTGGACTATTAGTAACAGGAGCTATTACATTTATTCCACTTGATTATTTTGTGTTTCCAAATTTACGTCAGCGCTATTATAGTTACAGATTAAATGAAGAAGAGATTGAGATTCAAAAGGGAATGTTCGTTGTAAAACGCGTACTTATTCCGATGATCCGTGTGCAGCACGTAACGATTGAGCAAGGGCCGATCATGAGAAAGTATAATTTAGCAGAATTACACATTTCAACAGCCGCAACTTCTCATAGTATTCCAGGTTTAACGAAAGAAGAAGCAGAACAGCTAAAAAGACAAATTGGAGAACTTGCGAAAGTGAGTGATAAGGATGTATAAGAGGCAACATCCGATTACGATATTGTTAGGTATTAGAGTTGCGAGTTTGTTGCCACTTATTATTCTTGTTTTATTTAAACCTGATGAACAAGTGGAACCTTGGTATTTATTTTATCTTTTCCTTCTGGTTGTTTTATTCATCATGGCTATTTTTTCAGCAATTAAATGGTATTTTAAAGTGTACTGGATTGAGAATAATATTTTACATATAAAGCACGGTGTTTTTGTAAAGAAGGAAAGTTATTTAAATAAAGAACGTGTGCAAAATGTTAGTACGTCTTCTAACGTCATTTATCAGATGCTTGGGCTTATGAAGTTAAATATAGAAGTAGCGGGTGGTGGTAGTGAACCAGAAGTGATGTTGGCTGGTATTAAAGAAGACGAGGCAAAACATTTAATCTCTTTATTACATAAGAAAGAAACTACTGTAAAAGAAGAAATAGAAGAGGAAGAAAGCAAGACGGTTTATCAGTTAACAGCGAAAGAGGTTTTAGCAGCAGCGATTACATCTGGTCGGTTCGGACTAGTGTTTTCTGGACTGGTACTTCTTTACACAAAGTTTGATTTTGTTCTTCCTGAAGGATTCACAAGTAAAGTAGAAGCGTATGTGATGGGAAACGGTGTTTATAAACTAATTGTAATAGCATTAATTTTAATGGCAATTTCATGGATTATTTCCACGGCTGGATATGTGTTGAAATATGCAAACTTTAAAATTGAGCGAAAAGGGGAAGAAATTCGTATCGTTCAAGGGTTATTTGAAAAGAAAGAATTTGTCTTAAAATTGCACCGAATTCAAGCGATTACTGTAAAAGAATGTATGCTTCGCCAGCCATTTGGTTATTGCGCTGTTGAAGTGGAAGCAATTCACAGTATTGGAGCAGCAAGTAATGAAGTGATGTTGCATCCTTTTATGAAGAAAAAAGATGTACAGCACCTGCTCACATATTTAGAGTTACCTTATGAAATTGAGGCGGAGATCGCTCACTTACCAAAAACAGCGTTGCGTCGTTATTTCATTATGAGCTGGTTAATAAGTATCATACTCACAGTTCTAATTGCTAGCGTGAGTATATATTTGAAACAATATATTGCTTTATTTTTTATTTTACCGTTATTTATCGTGTTTTCGTTACTTGCGTATGCTAGATATAAAAGTGGTGGTTATGAATTAAGAGAAAATCAACTAACGGTTGTATATCGTAATTTTTCGAAATATACAGGAATAATGCGAAGAAGACATGTTCAAGCAGTAGGTTATAATCAATCGTATTTTCAAAGAAAGGATGAATTATGTACAACTCTTGTAGCGGTAGCTGGGCGGGGTTATGAAGTAAAGCATATGAGAAAAAAAGATTCACTTCGTATATATAATTGGTACAAAGAAAAAGGAAACACCGGTGTGTAATGGTGTTTCCTTTTTGTGTCATGATTTGTCGATAAGTCGATATATTCGAAGAAACGCTGATATAATTCGAGTTGCGCTGATATATTCAGAAAAACGCTGATATAATTCGAGTTGCGCCGATATATTCGAAAAATCGCCGATATAATTTCACATACCGCGGTTTCCGAACTCCAAACTCAAAAAAATTAAACTAACACATCAAAAGTAGTCACAAAAGAAGGGCGAGAGAAAATACTCTTTTGCTGTTCCGCATGTGGATGCGCTTGAGCCTGAGGTTTTCCTTCTACTTGCGTGGGACGTTTTTTATGAGCGTTTTCGAATGAACGTGATTCTGTCCAGTCTTTAAAGTTTTGCTCTGTTTCCCACATCGTTAAGATGACATATGTATCGTTACTTAATGGGCGTAGAACACGGATCGCTTGGAATCCTGGTTCGTTTTCGATAAGGCCTGCGCGGTTTTTAAAGCGGTTTTCAAATACAGGGCGACCTTCGTCTGTTACAGAAATGTTGTTACAAACGATATAGCCAGGTTGTCCTTTGAATTCACCGACAGCATCTAGTACGTCATACTGAAGTGAACCTTCTACAGATTCTTCTGTATTTTCTTTATAAAACATATTTTTCTCATCATTTTTTGCAGTGAAATGTGCTTGTTCTAGAGGTGTTTCGTATGAAATAATAGCCTTCATTTTAATGCCCCCTTACTAGTTTGTTTCTATTATATCAACTCTCTTAAAAAACTTCGAAGATTATATACATAAAGATACTTCTTTTTCAAATAATAAATGTACCATCATTTGGAAAGAAGGACGATGTATGAAGAAAGTAAAGTGGACTTTATTAGGCGGCGTCGCAACGTTCGTAGTAGCGATTGTACTCTATAAACTTATCGTGTTAGCTGGTGGCTATATGATGGATGAAAAGCAGCTCGTTTTCCACTCTTCATCACGTATCGTTGACCAGAAAGGGAAAGAAATTACGAAATTATACGTAGAAAATAGAGACCTTGTACCGATCGAGCAAATTCCGAAGTATGTGCAGCAGGCGTTTGTTGCGGTGGAAGATTCTCGTTTTTATGAGCATCAAGGGATTGATTATCCGTCGATATTCCGTGCTCTTTATAAAGATACGTTAGCTAGAGAGAAGGTAGAGGGCGGTAGTACCATTACGCAGCAACTCGCTAAAAACGTCTTTTTAACTCGTGAAAAAACATTTACGCGCAAATTGAAGGAAGTCGCAATTTCTCTTCAATTAGAGCAAAAATATACGAAGCAACAAATTCTTGAAATGTATATGAATCATATTTATTTTGGTCATGGGGCTTACGGTATTCAAGCGGCAGCAAAGTTGTATTTTAATAAAAATGTTGAGGATTTAACAGTAGAGGAAGGGGCAATGCTTGCAGGCCTTCCGAAGTCACCAAACGGATATTCACCGTACTATTCTGCAGAGAAGAGTAAGGAACGCCGCGATCTAGTATTGTCACTTATGCATAAACAAGGCTATTTGACTGCAGAAGAAAGCGTTCGTTATCAAGGGAAGACAATTGCTCTATATAAAAATTTAGATGAGAATGAGCTTGCATATATGCCGTATATTGATATGGTCATAGATGAAGCCGCTCGTTTATACGGGTTGTCTCATCAAGAAGTACTTCGCGGAGGATATACGTTTGTCGTACCTATGGATGAAAAGATTCAAAAGGTAGCATATAACCAGTTTCAAGATGCAAGGAATTTTCCTGGGAAAGAAGAAGGGGCGCAAGGTGCTTTCTTATTAATGGATAATCGTACGGGAGGGATTAAAGCGGCGATTGGGGGAAGAAAGTACGTCCCGAGAGGATTTAATCGTGTTTTTGCCAAAAGGCAGCCCGGATCTGTTTTAAAACCACTTATCGTTTATGCACCAGCACTAGAAACGAAAAAGTATAATCCGTATTCTTTATTAACAAATGAAAGAAATTCTTTTGAAGGGTATGAACCTCGAAATTATAATCATGAGTATTCAAAAGAAATGACGATGTATGATGCAATTTTAGAGTCGGCAAACGTACCGGCAGTTTCTTTATTAAATGAGTTAGGGGTAGAAGAAGGAAAGCAATATTTAGAAAAAGGAAATGTCCATATTGCAGATGCTGGTTTAAGTACAGCGCTTGGGGGACTAAAAAATGGCGTTTCAACATTTGATCTTGTAAAAATGTATCGTTCATTTTTAGCAAATGGAAATATTATTGAGCCGCACGTTATTGATAAAGTATTAAATAGACACGGTGCAGTCATTGGGGAATCTCCAAAAGTAGAGACGAAAATCTTCTCGAAGCAGACAGCATGGTATATGACGAAAATGTTAGAAGGAGTTGTGAAGGAAGGGACAGCGAGAGCTGGTGTATATAACGGTGCGTTAGCTGGAAAAACGGGTACAACTTCATTGCCAAATGACGATAAGGGAGCAAGAGATATGTGGTTCGTCGGCTATACACCTAACTTAGTAGGCGCTGTTTGGATTGGTTATGACCGTACGGATAAGGAGCATCAGTTGCAAGGAGAAAGTGCATCTGCGACAAAATTGTTCAAGAAAATTTTAACGAAGGCTAATGTAGAACATAAAGAGAAGTTTATGAAGCCTGAAGGTGTGGAAACAATCGGCGCTCCGATTCGACTGCGCAAAATTGAAGATGTAAAAATGAAACTATCATTTAGCCCTTTCGGTTTATTTAAAGCAAAATTAAGTTGGACGCCACTTCCAGATAACAGAATTATGTACCGAATCTATAGAGTGGAGAACGGAATTCATACACATGTTAGCACTGTAAATGGTGCTGGGGAATATGAGGAAAAGTTCGTTAACATATTTTCAAAACCGAGCTTTTACGTTGTACCATATAATACACAAACGAATCGTGAAGGAGAAAAGTCAAAAGTAGCTAAACCATAGTTTTTCTCTGTGTTATAATAAGAATGTTGTGAAAATAGTAAGCGTTTTTAAGAATGTTTGTGTCAATTTAATGAACAACGTACATAATATTATGCATTTTGTTTTTACAAGCTGTATAGTAAAAAAAGATAAATATCGAACGTATTCGAAGCATTGGTAAGGAAGGGAGCAAGGGTCTTGGTAAGAACTATAAATGAGACATTTTTAAAAGCATGTAGGGGGGAACGTACCGATTATGTACCAGCATGGTATATGCGTCAAGCAGGTCGTTCACAGCCGGAATATAGAAAGATTAAAGAAAAGTATTCTTTATTTGAAATTACACATAATCCAGAGTTATGTGCTTACGTTACAAAATTGCCGGTTGATCAATATAACGTAGACGCAGCAATTCTTTATAAAGATATTATGTCACCACTACCTGCAATTGGTGTGGATGTAGAAATTAAATCAGGTATTGGCCCAGTTATTGATAATCCAATCCGTTCTTTACAAGACGTAGAAAAACTAGGGGAAATCAATCCAGAAGATGACGTACCGTACATACTAGATACAATTCGTTTATTAACGACAGAAATGTTAGACGTACCGTTAATCGGTTTTTCAGGAGCTCCATTTACATTAGCGAGCTATATGATTGAAGGCGGTCCATCTCGTAACTACCATAATACGAAAGCGTTCATGTATGCAGAGCCAAAAGCTTGGTTCGCTTTAATGGATAAACTAGCAGATATGGTTATTACATATTTAAAAGCGCAAATAAACGCAGGAGCAAAAGCAGTTCAAATTTTCGATTCTTGGGTTGGAACAGTAAATGTAGCAGATTATCGCGTATTTATTAAACCAGCAATGGAGCGTATTTTTGCAGAAGTTCGTAAGATGGGTGTACCGATGATTATGCACGGCGTAGGAGCTGCACACTTAGTGAATGAGTGGCACGACTTACCGCTTGATGTAGTCGGCTTAGACTGGCGCTTACCGATTGAAGAAGCACGTGCACGTGGCGTGCATAAGGCGGTACAAGGTAATATGGACCCTTCATTCTTACTTGCACCATGGTCTGTTATTGAAGAACATGTAAAAGGTATTTTAGATCAAGGGATGAAACAGCCGGGTTATATCTTTAACTTAGGTCACGGTGTATTCCCAGAAGTAAATCCGGATACATTAAAACGTTTAACTACATTTATTCATGAATACTCTAAAGGGCAGTTAGCGAAGTAAAGGAGAATTGCTGTATGAAAAAGAAAATTGGTTTGCTTGTAATGGCATACGGAACGCCATATAAAGAAGAAGATATTGAACGTTACTATACACATATTCGCAGAGGAAGAAAGCCAAGTCCTGAAATGCTAGAAGATTTAACAGAGCGTTACCGTGCAATTGGTGGTATTTCTCCTTTAGCTACTATTACATTAGAGCAAGCTAAGAAGTTAGAACAGCGTTTAAATGAAGTACAAGATGAAGTAGAGTACCATATGTATCTTGGCTTAAAACATATTGAACCGTTTATTGAAGATGCAGTGAAAGATATGCATAACGACGGAATACAAGATGCAATCGCACTTGTTCTTGCACCTCACTATTCTACGTTTAGCGTGAAATCATACGTTGGACGAGCACAAGAAGAAGCTGAGAAACTTGGAAACTTAACAATTCACGGTATTGATAGCTGGTATAAAGAGCCGAAATTCATCCAGTACTGGGTTGATGCAGTGAAAGGTATATATAACGGTATGTCAGATGCAGAGCGTGAAAAAGCAGTATTAATCGTATCTGCACATAGCTTACCAGAGAAAATTATTGCAATGGGCGATCCATATCCAGATCAATTAAATGAAACAGCGGATTATATCGCGCGCGGAGCTGAAGTAGCAAACTATGCAGTAGGCTGGCAAAGTGCAGGAAACACACCAGATCCTTGGATTGGTCCAGATGTACAAGATTTAACGAGAGAACTAAATGAAAAGCACGGTTATACTTCATTCGTATATGCACCAGTTGGATTTGTTGCGGAACATTTAGAAGTTTTATATGACAACGACTTTGAGTGTAAAGTTGTAACGGATGAAATTGGTGCGAAATATTATCGTCCAGAAATGCCAAATGCATCGGACGCATTTATTGATTGTTTAACAGATGTTGTATTAAAGAAAAAAGAATCTGTACTGTAAGAAGAAAGGGGGAGCCTGCTTGAGGAAAAAAGTTGTGATCGTCGGCGGAGGCATCACTGGATTAACAGCAATGTATAACTTACAAAAAAATATTCATGAAAAAAACTTGCCGATTGATACATTACTTATAGAAGCATCGGGTAAACTTGGCGGAAAAATTCAAACCGTTCGAAAAGATGGATTTACAATTGAGCGCGGACCGGATTCTTTCTTAGCACGAAAAGAAAGTGCAGCTAGATTAGTGAAAGAATTAGGTCTTGGCGATGAACTTGTAAATAATCAAGCCGGTCAATCATTTATCCTCGTAAACAATCGGTTACATAAAATGCCGAATGGATCAATGATGGGAATTCCAACGCAAATTACGCCGTTTCTATTTTCCGGGCTGTTCTCCCCAATTGGTAAACTAAGAGCTGGTTTTGATCTATTAATGCCGAGGTCAAAGCCAGTATCTGACCAATCACTCGGACAATTTTTCAGACATCGTCTTGGAAACGAAGTGGTTGAAAACTTAATAGAACCGTTACTATCGGGTATTTATGCAGGGGATATTGATGAAATGAGCTTAATGTCAACATTCCCGCAAATGTATCAGATTGAGCAGAAACATCGCAGTATTTCACTCGGTATGCGTACGCTCGCTCCGAAAGAAGAGAAAGCTGAACCGAAAAAGGGAATGTTCCAAACAGTGAAAACAGGTTTAGAATCTATCGTAAAATCTCTCGAAGCAAAGATGCATGAAGGTACGATAATAAAGGGAACTCGCATTGAAAAAGTTGCAAAACAGGGTGATGGTTATACAATTACTCTTAGTAACGGAAAAGAAATAGAAGCGGACGCCATCGTAGTGGCAACTTCGCATAAAGTATTGCCGTCCATGTTTGCTCAGTACAAGCAGTTTCGTTTCTTCCGTAATATTCCATCCACATCCGTTGCGAATGTGGCACTTGCTTTCCAAAAGTCTGCAATCCAGCGCGATATTAATGGTACAGGATTTGTCGTATCACGAAATAGCGATTACACCATTACAGCATGTACGTGGACGCATAAAAAATGGCCACATACAACGCCAAAAGGAAAAACACTCCTTCGCTGTTACGTTGGACGTGCTGGTGATGAAGCGGTTGTAGAACAAACTGAAGAAGAACTCGTTCAGCTCGTACTAGAAGATTTAAAGAAGACGATGGATATTACAGAGGATCCAGAGTTTACAATCGTAAGTCGCTGGAAAGAAGCGATGCCTCAATATACAGTAGGCCATAACGAGCGAATGAAACAGCTCACAACATTTATGGAGAAAGAGTTGCCAGGTATATACTTGGCAGGTAGCTCCTATGCTGGCGCTGGACTTCCAGACTGTATTAATCAAGGTGAGGAAGCTGCAAAGCGTGTATTATCTCATTTGGAGAAAGTAATAGATGCTGAATTAATCGCACAATAAATTATAAGAAACGCCTTCAATCATATTGAAGGCGTTTCGTTTATTATATAAAATACTTATTCGCCAATAAACATATATAAGTTATTTGGCTTTATAACAGCATCTCCTGCATAAATAACCCACTCTGTTAAGTTATCAAAATCTAAATGATAACTATTTCCTTCATTCATATCTTCTATGAAATATGGTTCATTAATGAGTATTCCTTGAATGAAATCTTCCGTAATGTTTTGCATTTCAAACCACATATGTTCACTTTTTCCTTCTTCGTAGGAGACACCAAACTTAGCAAGGAAACGAAAATCTTCATTTGATTGTTCAATGTGAAAAATGTTGCTGAAATACCCAAAAGTATTTTTCGCATTGTAAGCCATACGATCGGTTTCACTATTTGTTTTATAGAACATGAGCCCTGTAGCTTCCTCGTGTTCTTTGAAAAAACTTTCAATATATTCTTCTGAAGTATTAAATTTGAATAAGAGAACGGATGGAGATTGATGGTATTCATCTCGGGCATCCATTCCGCCTAAGAATGTATTTTGTGCATCTATTGGTTGTAGTTTCACTTCCTCATCTTCGATTGAAGATAATTGGTCCATACTCGTTTTATGCCCTATATAAGATAATCCTTTTTCCCACGGAACAGCGACTGTATGTATAGAACCTTGCTGACTATGCGCGATAACGATAGGCTCATTCATAGGGACTTGTCCATTCTCAACGGCATTATTAGCAAATGTTTGAAAGAGATCGCTAATGCCGTAGTAGGAAGAAATGCGATTTGGAATAATTAACTCTATTTCAGTTACGCCTGCTCTTAAAAGACCATGTGTATGAAACCAATATTGCGTAGGCTCACCGTCTTTATCGTCTTCATAAACGGAATGAATAACGTATAAGTCAGGAATGTCAGGTAATAATTCATTTTCAACGTGATATTCAATATAGCTTCTAGATATCACTTTCATTGCTGCACTTGAATCGATTACAAATAACAAATCTGGGGCGAGATTCCATAAGAACTGTAACTGCTGGAAAAAGCAGTCCAGTACATCGCCTACAAATAGCGTACGAGTGAAAATTTCAGTGCCG
Source organism: Bacillus sp. JKS001846 (assembly GCF_900176455.1). Classification (NCBI taxonomy): domain Bacteria; kingdom Bacillati; phylum Bacillota; class Bacilli; order Caryophanales; family Bacillaceae; genus Bacillus; species Bacillus sp. JKS001846. Next base: position 4,592,464 of record NZ_FWYG01000001.1, on the reverse strand, counting down.
AAAGCTGCATCTTCAAAATTACGATCTACGATTGTAGCATCTTGTCTATTGTACATTTTATATCCTTCTGGATCGTTCGGTTCATCAATATGCAGTTCATACGGTATGACTGTTTCACCCATATGTAATTCAACAATAAGGCTTGTCTCATCACTATAAACAATTTTTAAATCATCAACTTTAGTAGCGATCGTTTCTAGTCGCTGTTTTAACTGCTCAATTGTAATTCTAGTTGGTATAACGGCAATCATATCTGAAAAATGACGTTCTAATGTTCCATTCATAGCTGCGCGGTATGTTTCTGTTTGCACTTCCATCCAATCACTCCTATTCAAATGAATCCATTTTACATGCCAATTAAATGTCGATATTTTCTGTTTTCTCTCTCTAACATTATAGAGTGTATTTGTAGAAGGTGTAAAATTATTATTTTGTATTATAGTTTGAAAGCTTGTAAATTAAATAAATCTTTTGTAAAATTTGTCGAAATATAGTTCTATATAACGAATCATTTGTTATGATAGAAATGCTGAGAAAATATGAAATAGAGAGAGGAAAATGGCTGTGAAGAAATTGTTAAGTGTCTTTTTATCATTCTTGCTATTGCTTTCATTTACTGGAACTTTAGCGCAAGCAGAAGAAACTGCTTCTATGTCAGTAGAAAAAGCAATTCAAGTATTTAAGCAGCAAGGGAAAACGAAGGGGATAGTAGAAGGATATATTGTTGGATATACGCAAAGTTCTTCTAAATATACGAAGGATCCAGCTAAGTTTGATGATACAAACGTAGCAATTGCAGATTCGCCAAACGAAACGAATCCAGACAAAATCATGCCCGTTCAGTTACCGAAAGGTGATGTGAGAACGGCAGTGAATGTAAAAGATCACCCTGAAAATATCGGGAAGAAAGTTAGTTTGACTGGGACCCTTGAATTATATTTTAGTAACCCAGGTCTAAAATCAGTAACAGCTTATAAGTTTCAAGGTGAAGGACAAAATCGTGTTAGCGATGTAGTAGCTTCACCGAACGGCGGAGAAGTTGCTAAAGGAACAGCGGTAACATTAACGACGAATACAGAAGGCGCAACAATCTACTATACGTTAGATGGCTCTAATCCTACTAATAAAAGCGTTCGTTATAATGGACAAATTATAGTGAATGAAAATAGTGTAGTGAAAGCAATCGCAGAAAAAGAAGGACTTACTTCTTCAGCAATTTCGACATTTTCATTTATTATCGTAAATAATGAACAGGTTCGTATTCATGACATTCAAGGGAAATCACATATGTCTCCTTACAACGGGAAGAAAGTAAACAATGTGGAAGGCGTTGTCACAGCACTTGATAAAAGCGGCTTTTATATAGAAGATAATCAGCCAGATAATGATCCAGCTACTTCAGAAGGTATGTACGTATATAAAAAAGATGCGAATGTAGCAGTAGGAGATCTTATTCAAGTTGATGGAGTAGTAGAAGAATATGTTGGACCAGGATATGCAGAACGATTTGAAACAGACTTAACGACGACTGAAATTAAAGCGAGCCGCGTTGCTGTAATCGCAAAAGATCAATCTTTGCCAGCACCGATTGTACTTGGGGAAAACGGTGTGAAAATCCCGGACCAGATTATTGATAATGATGCATTTGGTTTATTTGATCCAAATGAAGATGCAATCGACTTCTATGAAAGTATAGAAGGTATGCGTGTTACGATGCCAACACCAAAAATTATTACACCTCAGAAAAACGGAAATTTATATGTAACAGTAAAAAATGGTGGAGATAAAATAGTAACACAATATGGCACACCTCTATTAGATGAAAATCAATTAAACCCAGAGCGCCTTTCTGTAAAAGTACCTCGCGATTATGTAGCAAAAGTAGGAGATACTTTTACTGGAGATATAACAGGGGTAGTAGGATATGATTACGGTTCTTTCCGTATTTCGCCAATAACAGAACTGCCAGCTGTAGTGGATGGTGGATTTAAGCAAGTAGGGGCAAATATTCAGCCACGTCTTGATAAGTTAACGGTTGCTACATATAACATTGAAAACTTCTCGGCGAATAAAAAAGAAACAACAGATGAAAAAGTAAAAGCGTTAGCGTATTCTATTAAATACAATTTAAAAATGCCAGATATTATCGGTGTAGAGGAAATGCAAGATAATAACGGATCAATTAATGACGGTACAACAGATGCGTCATTAAGCGCAAAACGTATCATTGATGCAGTTCTAGAAATTCGTGGACCGAAGTATGAGTATGTAGAAATCGCTCCAAACAATAATCAAGATGGAGGAGCACCAGGAGCGAATATTCGCGTCGGCTTCTTCTATAATCCATCACGCGTGAAATTAGCGACGGTACCGAAGTTACTTGATAAGAATGTTGTTCGTATTGGAGACGAAAATCCATTGTTTGAAAGTACACGTAAACCGCTAGCGGCAGAATTTACGTTCCAAGGACAAAACATTGTTGTCGTTGCAAATCACTTAAACTCAAAACTAGGAGATGCAACGCCATTTGGAAAAGTGCAGCCGCTCGTATTAAAGAGTGAAGACAAACGAATTCAGTTAGCACAAGAAGTAAATTATTTCGTGCAAGGAATTCAGAAAAAGAATACAAATGCACCAGTTGTTGTGTTAGGTGATATGAACGATTTCGAATTCTCTAAACCACTAAAAACACTAGAGGGAACAATCTTAAAAGATATGTTAAACACAGTGCCGAAAGAGAATCGTTACACGTACATTCACGAAGGAAATGCACAAGTGTTAGATCATATTTTAGTAACAAACAATATCGCACCACACACAATTGTAGACCCAGTACACTTAAACTCAAACATTATGAAAGAACACGGACGTGTAAGTGACCACGACCCAGTACTTGCTCAAATTGATTTGAAGAAGGCTTCTTAAAGTGGGGAACGCTTAGGTGACTAAGCGTTCTTTTTTTGCATCGTTATAGAATAGTATAAAGAGATGATTCCTTTTTTTGTAATCTAACGATAAAATTGATTGAATATTTAGTTTTTAATAAGGGGGACAACAATGCAGTTACAAATAAATGGAAAGGTAATGAATCAGTTTGCAATTTTTTTTAGTACGATCATCATGCTTCAGTTTGTAGCTGATATAACAGGACTTACAAGCAATCTAGATATTACGTATAACTTAATACATACAGCAGCTTCTTATATAACATTTAGTTTGGCGGTTATTTTCACTTTAATAGGTGCAAGAAGAGAATTAAGTAAATATGCAATTGTTTCATTATGTTTAGTTGTAGGTATTAAAGCGATTTACTTTGTAGCGGTCGTTATTTTATGGGGGTGGCAGGTACGCCATAAGTGAATAGTAAATAAACCCTAATTTCCAATATAGTAAGGAAATTAGGATTTTATTATACTTGAAACGCTTTTCTACACCGCTCTCTTTTTTGCAGTCTTCTTTTATATTTTTTTCTATCCCGCTTTACTCCTTGTATATACATAAGTAAGCTAACGAAAAGGAAGAAAGCACATTGCGTCATTAAAATATATGGTGACATGCCTTGCAATGGTTGTTTCGGATCATATAAATGAAAAGGTGCTCCGCCTATTGAAGGAAGTATTGTATTTAGCAGGACGTAAGGAATGGAGGCGGCTGCAAATGGAAAGAGAATTGCCATATAGTCTTTTTGTGACCATACAGATGCAGCAAGTCCTAAAAGGGCCATTAAACCTGCAAATAAAAAATTAATTCCGATATATACAGCAATGTAAGTGAGAGGCGCATCAAAATATAGGTTTGCGAACATTCCATCAGCATTTATGATGCCTGAACCAACCGTAGGTGTTCCGTCTGGAATGGTTAATTTGCAAAATAATAATGATAAGATGAATGGAAGTGTATAAAGAAATCCTCCGCAAAAAAACGTAACGATATATTTCGCTACTGAATAAGGAAATATAGAAATCCCCTTACTCACAAACGGTTTAAAACCATCGGACTTATCCGAATTGTAACTTGTACTAAAGGGGAAACTCGCAATAACTGGCATTAATAATAAATAAACATCCATTTCATTGTCGCGAAATCCAATCCATTTTAAATCTGTTGATATAGGACCATTTGCTGCGTTTCCTAAATAACGAATTACATAATAATAGTGATAAATGCAAATAAGAACGAATCCACTAAGCATCATAATTAAAGAAATACGACTACAAAAAGCTTGCTTTATATTTAAACGAAGTGCACGCATCATGACTGAAAAAGCCTCCACTGTTTTGATAAACTTGTCTATTTTCTATATTACTATTAATTGTAAAGATTTTCTTGTTTTTTTATTTGATTATTTGAAAAAGAGGAATTTTGTTGTTGTGAAGTAAGGTTTAGCTGAAATTAATTTTTCTAAAATATGGTTGACAATTAAGTATTACATTTGTAATCTTGATTATAGATTACAAATGTAATACTTAGGAGTGAAACATACGATGACAAATCAATTACCTAAAATATCTGAAGCGGAATTAGAAATTATGAAAGTACTTTGGTCGAATTCTCCGCAAACAGCGAATGAAATTATAGAAGAACTGGAAGATGCAATGGACTGGAAACCGAAAACAATCCGCACATTAATTAATCGATTAGTGCAAAAGGAAGCCGTTGCTTACCATCAAGATAAAGGGCGTATGTACGCTTATTACCCGTTAGTATCACAAGATAATTATTTGCAAGTGGAAACGAAATCTTTACTAAAACGTTTTTGCGGTGCAGCGTTTAAGCCATTACTTGTTAATTTCTTAAAAGAGGAGAAATTATCTTCAGAAGATATTAATGAATTAAAACGCATTTTAGATGAGAAGACAGAGGAGAATAAGAGGAAGGATCGATAAAAATGATAAACACGCTTATAAATGTATACCTTCCTCATTTTTTTGATTGGCTTATAGAAACGTCACTTATGGCTAGCATATTAGTCGGATTTATTTTATGTATAAAAGTTCTATTTAGAAATAAATTAACCCCCCGGTGGCAATATATGCTGTGGATCGTATTAATGATAAGACTCCTTTTACCGTGGTCGCCAGATAGCTCTTATAGCATTTACTCATTACTTTCTTATAGTTCTAGCGTATCGGAAGTTATTCCAAAAAATATGCCGGCTACTGAGAATATAGTGAACATAGAAAGCGACCGAAAAGTGGAATTGGAATCAAATTCTAAAATGGTGACAAAAACTAGCGAACCGGAAGTAAAAGTCAGTTCGGAAAAACAGACTACATTTTCTTTATACAAACTTGCTTTGTATGTGTGGCTAGCTGGGGTAATCATATTAGCAGCCATCACGTTTCTTACAAATAGACGTTTATATTCTTACATAAAGAAACAACCGGATATTACGGACGAACAGGTCACTACAGTGTTTAATCGCTGTAAGCAGTCTATGAAAATGAAGAAGGCAGTTTCATTACGTCTTGCAGGAAAGATTGCAAGTCCAACGGTTTTTAGTTTCTTTCGCCCGAAAGTATTACTATCAAAAAAACATATGAAAGTATTAAATGAACAACAATTACAATATGTCTTTTACCATGAGTTAGCTCATATTAAGAGAAACGATGTAGCTGTAAATTGGATTATGTACAGTTTAATCATATTAAATTGGTTCAATCCAATTCTTTGGTACGCCTATTTTTGTATGCGAGAAGATCAAGAATTAGCCTGTGATGCATATGCACTTACTTTTATAGATAAAGAGGAACAAATTGCATACGGTCATACAATTATTACCCTTTTAGAACACTATTCCTATCAAGTACCAAGCCTAGCAAATTTAAGTAGAAATAAACGAACACTAAAAAGGAGAATCATTATGATTAAAAAATTCCAAAAGAAATCGTATCGTCTTTCTTTACTTGGAGTTATTGTCATAGTTGCTATAGCATCCCTTTCTTTATTCAACGCACGTGCAACGGAAGGGAAAGAAAAACAAAAGGATAAAGTAGAGCAGTCAAAGGATGCTTTCCAACATGCTGTAGATATGCTGTTTGGTACAGAAGAAAATGCAAAAAAAGAATATAGGTATTCAGCAAGAGTGTATGAAAATAAGACAGATTATTTATATTTAGCTGAAAAGGCTTTAACAACAGATGAGTTCCAACAGTACATAAAATTGTATAAAGAAATTATTAATATACAGAAAAAAGGTGCTCCGAGAGATTCTGACTACGAGTCAATATTTTTTAGGGAAGAACGTTTAACAGAAACTGATCGTGAAAAATTATATGCACTTTATGATCAATCAAAACCGTTTAATGACAAAGTGGAAGAATCTTTAAATTACACGGTAAAGGAAGCGCAGGAACATGTAGATTTTCAAATTAAGAAGCCAACTTACACAATTGAAGGCTACGATCTAAAGGATGAAAAGGTAAGTTGTGTTATTAAGAGAAGACCCGAGTTAATTATAGAATTAGAGTATACAAACGGAAAAGGAAACTATACAACTTATCAATCACAAGTATTTGGAGAAAGTAAAGATCCGTTCCATGGTTTATTTGTTGTAGAAGAAAATATTGAACAGTACGAATTAGAAGGTAATCAAATATTCTATGCGACTCATAACTCGGATAGGAATTTACAAGGTATGAAGATGATTGTTCCAGCAAAAGGGAAAAATCGTGCATACCAAATCGTTATTATTAATCATAGTTTAGAGAACCCAGGAGAAGCAGTATTCGATAAGAATGTAAATAAAGAAGAATTAGAGAAAATTATGCTTTCTATGTTGAAATAGCAAAAAGGTGTTCTTAAGATGTATATCTCTAGAACATCTTTTCCTTTTCTCTTTTCTTCTGATAAACTATGGAAAGTATGATATACACTGACTGAAATTTTTTTATACTGGAAATAATAAAAAGAGAACTTGTATAGAATGTAAGCGTGTGGTAATATCAAAGATGTACTGATTGACTATATTATCCAATTGGTCATTTTTGGAGGTGACAATGTGGCGATAGATCGAAAACGTTCTATTATTGAAGCTGCAACAAAGTCTTTTTCAGCGTTCGGCTATAAAGCAACAACGATGGATCAAGTAGCGAAGTTAGCGAATGTAGGGAAAGGAACGATTTATACTTTTTTCAAAAATAAAGAAGAGTTATTTGGTGAAATTATTTCTAATTTAATTACAGAAATGAAGCAAGTTGCAGAAAGTGCAATTCGTTCAGATGTTTCATTTTTTGAAAATGTACATAGAGCATTATATAGCATCTTGGAATTTAGAAAAGAACATCAGCTCATGATTAAATTAATTCAAGAAGAGCGCGATATGGGAACGAAAGAAGTACAAGAAGTGATGCAACAAGTTGATGTGGAAATCGTTTCTGTTATTCAATCGTATTTAAAGATTGCGATTGAAAAAGGTGAAATTAGCAAATGTGATCCAGAAATTACAGCATTTATTATGCTTCGTCTATATGTATCGCTTATTTTTGATTGGGAAAAAAATCACGAACCGCTAGAAAAAGAAAAAATTGCAGAGTTATTTGAACTTTATTTACTAAAAGGATTGTCAAACTAAGATAATCCTTTTAATTTTATAAAAAAATGACCAAATGAACAATTCGGTCATATATTTAAGTTAAGGGGGGATATAGAAAAATTATAATCATAATAAGAAAAAATTGCATAGTAATAAATTCAGGGATAAGGCATATGTATGAACAAGTATAGCCTTTTTGTTTGGGTAAAAATGACTATATGAACATTTTGGTCATTTTATAAAAGGGGGAGAAATTATGAAAGGGAAGCAGTTACTTCGGAAAGAGTTCACGGAAATTATAAAAAGTAAAAAAATATTAATTCCAATTATTGCGGTCTTATTCGTACCAATTTTATATGCAGGGATGTTTTTGTGGGCTTTTTGGGATCCGTATAAACAGTTAGATGACTTACCAGTTGCAGTAGTCAATTTAGATAAAGGCGCAGTATTTGATGGGAAATCAATTGAGGTCGGAAAAGGGCTCGTTGATAATTTAAAAGATAATAAAAGTTTTAAATGGGAGTTCGTAAGTGAAAAAGAAGCGAAGAAAGGAATGGAAGCTAGAAAGTATTACATGTTAGTGCGCATTCCAGATGACTTCTCAAGTAACGCTACAACGTTACTAAAAGACAATCCAAAGCCATTAAACTTAGAGTACATTCCAAACGAAAGCTTAAACTTCTTATCTTCACAAATTGGAGGAACAGCCATTGAAAAGATTAAAACTGAAGTATCAAGCACGTTAACGAAAACATATGCAGAGAAAATGTTTGATTCCATTCAAGACGTCTCAAAAGGATTAGCAGATGGGGCGGAAGGAGCAAATAAACTACACGACGGATCAAGTGAGCTGCATGATGGTTCAAGTAAAGTGACGGATGGCCTTCATACACTTCAAGGGAAATCTGGGGAGATGAAGGATGGAGTTCAGAAATTAGCAGATGGATCTAATAAATTAGTAGATGGATCAGGCAAAGTAACAAACGGTTTAAATGTGCTAAATAGTAAAACAGGTGAAATGCAGGTAGGTATCGGAAAATTAGTAGATGGGTCAGGCAAAGTAACAAATGGTTTAAATACGCTAAATAGCAAAACAGGTGAAATGCAGATAGGTATAGGGAAATTAGTAGATGGGTCAGGCAAAGTAACAAATGGTTTAAATACACTAAATAGCAAAACAGGTGAAATGCAGATAGGTATAGGGAAATTAGTAGATGGGTCAGGCAAAGTAACAGATGGTTTACACGTATTAAATAGCAATGCAGGTATCGGAAAATTAGTAGATGGATCAGGCAAAGTAACAGATGGTTTACATGCATTAAATAGCAATGCAGGTATTGGGAAACTAGTAGATGGATCAGGCAAAGTAACAGATGGTTTACATGCATTAAATAGCAATGCAGGTATTGGGAAGTTAGTAGACGGATCGGGCAAAGTAACAGACGGTTTAAATACGTTAAATAGTAAAACGGGTGAGTTGCGTGATGGATCTGAGAAAGTGACCGGTGGCTTGAACAAATTAGTAAGTAAATCCGGTGAATTAAAAACAGGAACAACGGATCTATCAAATGGTATGGGAAAACTTGTTGAAGGGCAAAGCCAATTAGAGGAAGGTTCTCAAGCGATCCAAAAGGGATTGCAAGAGTTAAATAGTAACGTACAAAAGTCTGCTGCAGGCTTAGAGGAAATGCAGTCGAAAGTTCCTTCTATATTGAATACAGTAAATGAAAAAATAGATGGAGCTGGGGCGAATGTAAATCAGTTAAATGAACTTACACAATCAACAGCAGGAGATGCAAAAAATGCAGCACAAGAGGTAGCGAATTTACAAAAGCAAATTGAAAGTTTACCAAAAGAATATCAAGAGCAGTTACAGCCATTCGTAACAAGTGCTGTAAAAAGTACAGCGACAGTTCAGCAAAAAGCTGCCGGAGTAGCAGGTGGAACAAATAAATTAAATGAAGAAGTGAAACAATTAAAAGGTGAAATACATCAAACAACAAATGGGTTGCAAAAAAACTTACCAAATCCAGCAGGGATAAAAACTCTAGCAGGTGCTATTGAGAAACTAACGAGCGCACAAAATGAATTTGTTAGTAAGTTTCATGGATTTGGTGAGGGATTAGATAATGCAAAAATAGGTGCCGATAAATTAAAAGATGGATCAGTTCAATTAATTGATGGAGTAACGCAATTGCAAAGTGGCTCTGGAAAAGTGACAGCAGGATTAGGTCAATTATCTGCAGGAGTAAATCAATTAGCAGATGGGTCTGGTCAAGTAACAGGCGGTTTAGGAACATTATCTGTAGGAGTATCCAAATTAGCAGATGGGTCTGGTCAAGTAACAGGCGGTTTAGGGACATTATCTGTAGGTGTAACGAAATTAGCAGATGGCTCAAGCCAAGTAACAGGTGGTTTAGGAACATTATCTGCAGGAGTAAATCAATTAGCAGATGGCTCGGGTAAAGTAACAGGCGGTTTAGGTGCATTATCTGCAGGAGCAAATCAAATGGCAGGTGGAGTAAATCAATTAGCAGATGGCTCAAGTCAAGTAACAGGCGGCCTAGGTCAATTATCTGCAGGAGCAAACCAAATGGCAGGTGGAGTAAATCAATTAGCAGATGGCTCGAGTAAAGTAACAGGCGGTTTAGGGACATTATCTGTAGGAGCAAATCAAATGGCAGGTGGAGTAAATCAATTAGCAGACGGATCTGGTCAAGTAACAACGGGCTTAGGTACTCTAAATGGTGGCCTAAATCAAATGTCAAATGGCTCAACCCAGCTAATCGACGGCGTAAATAAACTAGCAGATGGCTCAGGAAAAGTAACAGATGGTCTCGTAAAAGTAAACGACGGTTCAGGTGAACTTGCAGAGAAACTTGGCGAAGGGGCAGAGAAAACTGGGGAAGTAAAAGGAACGGATAAAACGTATGATATGTTTGCAAGTCCTGTAAAAGTGAAGACAGAGAAAATGGCGGAAGTTCCTAACTACGGAACTGGATTTACGCCGTATTTCTTATCACTCGGTTTATTTGTTGGGGCATTATTATTATCTATCGTATACCCATTACGTGATACAGTAGGCGTTCCAAAATCAGGATTTAGTTGGTTTATTAGTAAGTTCGGTGTTTTACTATCAGTTGGTATTATTCAAGCGATAGTAGCAGATGTTATATTACTGTTCGGATTGGGTGTAGAAGTACAAAGCATTCCATACTTCATACTCTTTAGTATCATTACAAGTTTAGCATTTATCGCATTAATTCAATGTTTAGTAACAGCATTCGGTGATGCAGGCCGTTTTATCGCCATCATCACATTAATTATGCAGCTTACAACGAGTGCCGGAACATTCCCGCTAGAATTGATTCCGAAGTTTTTACAACCATTCAATGCTTGGTTACCGATGACATACTCTGTATCAGGATTGAAAGCAGTCGTATCGAGTGGAGACTTTGACTTCATGTGGAAAAACATAGGAATACTCATGATTTTTATCGTTGTATTATCATTTGGAACAATCGTTTCTTTAACTTTGATGCACAAACGAAAATTTAAAAATGTGCTTGAAAATCAATCGGTTGAAGCGTAGATAAAAGCACCTTTTTGGTGCTTTTTTTATTAGTTTTGTTTTATCCCGCTTTAATGATGGGCAGTAAGACCCCACCTCAAAATTCAGCGAAAGCAAAGAAGTTAGGTGGGGATCAACTGCCCATTAAAGCCCGATTGGTGAGGGCTAATAATCAGTGGGGGATGAAGAAACCCCCACTGATTAAAGTTTCACTTCATTGGTTGAGAAAGTTCATTTGTTTTTCTGTTTTTACGGAACAAGTATATAACGATACTTATAAGAATAATTGTAGCTACAATCCAAATAAATGGACCATATTTTTCAGCAAAAGTATATAGTTTCATATTACTAGCAATTTCCTCTTTTGTTTTTCCTATTAGAATTTCAGAACCACTATACCCTTCAAGGGTATCCCCCTTTTTTATGCCAAAAATAAGAGTGTCTGATTTGTTTTCTATTCCCGTATATCGGTATCCTTTACTTTTAATTGTTAATTGAGTATCATCCTTTTTTAGTGAGTAATCTTCGATGGAAATATCTTTTCCTGACAGTGTAATTGGTTCCATCGAAAAACGAATTTCTTTTAATGCAGGAAGAACCTCATTATTTAGTAAGAGCTGCTTTGCAATATGTTGCTCTGTATCAATGTTTATCCAATTTGCTTTTCGTCGTTTATACGTATTAATTTCAAGGAGTGCGAATTCTTTATTTTGAAGTTTTTCCTCTGTAATAGGTTGCGCAGTAGTTAATGCTCCTTTTAATAAAATCACACCGTCTTTTGCAGATTGAAATGAAGAGACTTCTTTCGTTTCTTTTAATGTATTGATAGCACTTCTATAATCTTCTTTTCCTAAAAGAACAGCTCCTGTATGTACGGTTAAAATAAGATATAGAATGCTTAATACTATAATAGCTTTTTTCACTATGTACCCTCCAAAGTATGTATAAGTTAATTGTAACATAATTTACCATTTTTAATTTGTTAATTTGAATAATAGGTTGCAAATGTAAAAGTGGTAAGTCAGTTTGAAGAAAGTGTGGGTGAGAGGAGTAAAAATGAAAAGGAATTCCATAATAGGAAACCAGAAGATACAAAGAAAATAGGTAGTAGAATATATACGTCTGTCGTAGTAGCTTCATTATCGAATAAGAGAGGAAGCAGTGTTGAAGCACCTATGGTGAAAAATAGCAAAAAAGATAATGAATAAGAAAAATTTATCAATTTTAGAGTGAAATATCATTTATAATCATCCTTCTCCTTAATTTCACCATATCGCATGTGCAGTTTAAACGAAAGAAAAGGATTTACAACAATTTACAGAGAAAACTAGAATAGAGGAGTTGATATGATGAAAGGAAATCTTACTTATTATTTTATCTTAAATCCGCTAATCATCTTTCTTGTTTACGCCCTTTCACCTATCTTATTTCATAAAGAAAAATATATAAATATGAAAGATGCACTAGGAATACTTGTAGTTTACTATGTGCTTATTAGTGGGTATTACTTTATGGATGTTGTAAGTGAAAGAATGAAGAAGAATAGTAAGGACAAACAATAAAGTTTTGTTGTATAAAAATTAATGGAGGACAATAAAATGACTGAAAGTGAAATGAAATTCCGGGATACGACCATTCGTAACTTTTTCGATAAAGAGGATCGTTTAAAATCGATTCCAGGTCAAAAGAAGAAAAAACTAGTATTGTTAGAGCATTTAATTAGCAAGTTAAATGCTGAAAATCAATATACAGAAAAAGAAATGAATACATTTATAAAACAATATCATGATGATTTTTGTACAATTAGACGTGAATTTATTGTACAGGGGTTTATGAATAGAGAGGATAATATGTACTGTATAAACGGGAGGGAAGTTTGGACGAAGTGGGAGGAGTTAAAATAATGAATCAGCGAGGGGATCCCCGCTGATTATAAGCCTGTGCTAGTCTTGCTGTTTCTTTGTAGTAAGTCTATGAACGCTTCAACATTCGAACTTGTAATGTATCCAAGCGTTATATATTCATCTTCATAGTAAAATATTATTTTTTTGTCAAAGATTCTTCTCTTCGTTTCTATGGATAGAATTTTTTCATAATCAAATTCGGCAATGAATGTGTTTTTATATTGGCTAAAAAAGAGAAGTCTTTGATTAGTAGCAAGTAACATGCCAGGATACGGGACTTTATGCGTAATCATATAGCCAGTAAGTGAACATTTTAAAGTAGATAAAACCTTTTCTTCTTTATGTAATAGTTGTTTTGCAGCTGTTAAGATTGGATTCATTGCATACATTCCTTTTATTTTGATGTATGAATATTGTATCAAGAGTAAAAAGATTCTCAATATGTAATATTGCATATTGGGCGTTTTATAGTTGTAATATTATTTTTCAAAAGAAAAAGTACGAGGTGATTTAATGATACGGTTAGTAAAAGAGACTGATGCAGAAGCAATTATGAATATTAGAAAAGAAATTATATTATCGGAAACTACTACAAAATTTTTCATAGTATCCCCAAAGAAGTTACCGAATGATATGAATGCAGAAAGAGAAAAGATACGGAAAAGTAATGAGAAAGGTAATCTTTATATCGTGTATGAAGTAGATGGGAAGGTAGTTGGCTTTTTAATTTTCAACCGATATGAACTAGAACGGTTACAACACGCAGGCACAATGGGAATGGGGATTAAAGAGGCGTATTGTAATCAAGGCATCGGCACGAAATTAATTGAATTTCTTATTAGTTGGGCGAAAGGGCAGAAAGGTTTAGAGAAAATTTGTTTAGGTGTAGTTTCTGTTAATGATCGGGCAATTAAAGTGTACAAACGTATGGGCTTTGTAGAAGAAGGCAGACAACGAAAGCAAATAAAGTATGAAGATGGATCATATGGAGATGACGTATTGATGGGGTTTTATATTGAATAAAGGATATATGGTATTAAGAAAAGGAATGTACATAACGTAAATTTCTAAAAGCAGTATATTGCCCATGCATTAACAGACTTTTACCTATGTATAATATTAATATAGTAAAATCATAACAACCGATATTGCAGTTTCCAATAATATACTATATAATCAATTTAAGAAAACGTTTTCATGCAAAGGGGGAGAATTTCGTGTCGACTATAGAGGACGTGGCGAAATTAGCGGGGTTATCAAGGACAACGGTTTCTAGGGTGATTAATAATCATCCATATGTTTCAGATGAGAAGAAAAAAAGGGTTCAATTAGCAATGAAGCATTTAGGCTTCGTTCCTAATTCTGCGGCGAGAAGGCTTCGTAAACAAAAAACGGAAACAATTGCGGTGCTAGTTCCAAGGATTACAAATCCTTTCTTCAGTAGATTTATTGAAGCAATCGAGATTGCTGCTTCTGAACATAAATATAAACTGATTATTTGTCAAACAAGATATTTACCGGAAAAAGAGATGGAGTATTTACAATTATTATCTACGAAACAAGTAGATGGGATTATTCTATGTTCACTAGAAAATCCGTGGGAAGATGTAGAGCCATACTTACAGCACGGTCCAATCGTGTTGTGTAATGAATATATTGAGGAAGCAAATATTCCAACAGTGAAGTTTGATCATGCGCAAGGAGCATACATAGCTGCGAAGCATGTGTTAGATCAAGGATATCGTAATCTTATTTTTTGCCGTGGTAACGAAACCAAAGTCGTTAGCCAGCAGCGAAAAATGGGCTTTTTACGTGCAATAACTGAGAAGAGCCGCCAAGTAGAAGCGATTGACTTTCTTGAAAACGCTTTCTCTTGGGAAGATGGAAAACGAATATTCCATGAAGTATTAAAGGACAAAAAAAATCCTACCGCGATTTTGGCAGGAGGCGATGAGGTAGCAGCTGGAATTATCTCAGAGGCGAAACGCCATAACTGGAGCATTCCAGATGATCTCGCTGTTATCGGTTTTGATAATCAAATATTATCGCAGATTACAGAACCAGGTATTACGACAATTGAACAGCCAATTGATGAAATGGCCCGAAAAGTTGTCGACCTGATGATGGATAAAATCCATACGAAAAATTATCGAAAAAAAGAATTGTATGAGTTTGAACTGGAGCTCTTGGTGAAAGGTTCAACGATGAAGGATAAGATGTTATTAGCCTAGTAGACTATGTCTGCTAGGTTTTTTTATGTTCACAAACTACTATTCTTCGTGAACGCAATCGTCACATTTGTTATGGTATGCTTCGTGTTGCTCATCAATTTCTTTCCCGCAGTGCGCACAAGTTTTCGTCGGTAAATTTCTGAAAAACTCCATTGGTTGATCGATCATGTCAATCCCTCCATTTCCATTTCTTACTATCATTGTATTAGTACAAAAAATAAAAGTCAACAACTGTTTTATAACAAAATTGAAAATTAATGAAAAAGTTTAGGAAATGGATTATAGTTAACAATGTAGGATGTAAGTAAAACATGCATTTCTACTCGGTTTTAGAAAGGATGGATACATATGAAAATGACTGTTGTCGGCTTTTGGGGCGGCTTTCCAGAAGCGGGAGAAGCAACGTCGGGGTATTTGTTTGAACACGATGGTTTTCGTTTACTTGTAGACTGTGGTAGTGGTGTACTAGCACAGCTTCAAAAATATATAACACCATCTCATATAGATGCAGTTGTACTGTCACACTATCATCATGATCATGTTGCGGATATCGGGGTATTGCAATATGCGAGATTAATTATGAGCGGGGCGAAGGGGCAACTACCGGAATTACCAATATACGGCCATACCTTTGACGAGAATGGATTCCATTCTTTAACGCATGAACCACATACGAAAGGAATCGCGTACAATCCAGAAGAAACACTTCAAGTTGGACCGTTCTCGATTTCGTTCTTAAAAACTGTTCATCCTGTTACATGCTTTGCGATGCGTATTACAGCTGGAGATGATGCTGTAGTATACAGCGCTGATTCAAGTTATATTCCTGAATTCATTCCATTCACGAAAGATGCTGATCTTTTCATTTGTGAGTGTAATATGTATGCACATCAAGAGGCTGCAAAAGCAGGGCATATGAATAGTACAGAAGTAGCAAGTATTGCAAAAGATGCGAATGTAAAAGAACTTTTATTAACGCACTTACCGCATACAGGCAACCCATCTGATTTAGTAACAGAAGCAAAACAAATTTTCAGTGGCCACATTACGCTAGCGCATAGTGGCTACGTATGGAACTCATGAGGTGATACGATGTTATTTATTGATAATAAAGGAATTACAGATCCTAGAATAAACTTAGCGATTGAAGAATATTGTGTGAAAAATTTAGATATTAACGAAACATATTTACTGTTCTACATTAACGAACCTTCGATTATCATTGGTAAAAACCAAAACACAGTAGAAGAAATTAATGCAGATTACGTAAAAGAAAAAGGTATTCATGTCGTTCGTCGTCTATCAGGCGGAGGCGCAGTATATCATGATTTAGGAAACTTAAACTTCAGTTTTATTACGAAAGATGATGGAGACAGTTTCAGCAACTTCAAAAAATTTACAGAACCTGTAACGAAAGCGCTTAGTAAATTAGGCGTAAATGCAGAACTAAGTGGTCGTAACGACATTTTAGCTGAAGGTAGAAAAATTTCAGGTAACGCACAGTTCGCAACGAAAGGTCGTATGTTCAGCCACGGTACGTTACTATTTGACTCTGAAATCGATCACGTCGTATCAGCGTTAAAAGTAAAAATGGATAAGATTCAATCAAAAGGAATTAAGTCAATCCGTAGCCGCGTTGCGAACATTACAGAGTTCTTAAACGAAGAAATGACGACAGAAGAGTTTAGACAACTTCTTCTAGAAACAATTTTCGAAGGAGAAACAGAAATCCCAACGTATGAATTAACAGAAGAGGATTGGAAAGCAATCCATAAACTTTCTGAAGAACGTTACCAAAATTGGGATTGGAACTACGGAAAATCACCGAAGTTCAACTTACAACATTCACACCGCTTCCCAGTTGGACAAGTTGACGTTCGTCTTGAAGTGAAAAAGGGAACAGTAACAGAATGTAAAATTTACGGCGACTTCTTCGGTTCACTAGATGTTCATGATATCGAAGAGCGTCTAACAGGCGTTCAGTTCGATAAAGATGCATTCACTGCAGCTTTAGAAGGCGTAGATATCGCACGCTACTTCGGTAACATTACAACAGAAGATTTCTTACATTTATTCTTCTAAAAATGAGGGAGGCTTCCATAACGGGCAGCCTCTTTCTTTTTTGCGTAGATTGTCAGGTTTTGTCGGTAAGTCGATATAACTGAAAAATCGCTGATATAAATTGAGTTGCGCTGATATATTTGGAAAATCGCCGATATAAACCGAGTTGCGCTGATATATTTGAAAAATCGCCGATATAAATCGAGCGGCGCTGATATAACTGAAAAATCGCTCATATAATTTCATTTACCACAAAACATAAAATCACAGGACATTTGCCCCTCGTAAAGGAATATATATATTCAAAAGGAGGCGAATCGAAATGAAAAGGGTAATGTACGTTGTATTATTACTCAGCTTCGCCGTCGGAATGACAGCGTGTAACAGTGGATCGCCCTCAAGTCGTACAATTTTGTCTATCGGAAAACCGGCTGAGGATAATGTTATATATTTTACGCATACAGATAACAAACGAAAGATACATGATATACAAGACATGTTTCAAAATAAGAAGTGGAAAAGAAATGAAACATTCAGCACTGTTAATAAAACACCAGATGTCATCTTATCAATAGATGAAGACAATATAGGGTTACCGGCATTATATGTTACAGTTTATTTTCATGAAGATGGAGCGGACGCTCTTAACTTGTTTGGAAAGCATACGACGTTACATAAAGAGGAACTTGATAAACTTAGAGAAAAGATGAGTGCATATTATCCTAAAATGATTTTTGGTCTAGTGTTATAAATTACTTGTAAATAAAATCCCCTTATTTTTCCAAAGTAAACTAAGAGAAGGTGATCTGTCTATATGCAGTTAATAGAATATCACTTGCCACTTTAATTTTCTTTTAATATAATTAATTTAGAATTTTTAAATATTCTAAATTTTATAAAGGTGGGGTTTTTGTGAATCTCGTTCAATCTTTGGCTGAAACGGCAAAAAAGAAGGGGGAAAAACCGGCTTATATATTTATGGATCAGTCGGTCTCATATGACCAATTAAACAAAATGGTCACAAGGTTTTCTAGCAATTTAGCAGAAATGGGCATTGGAAAAGGGGACAATGTCGCATTAGTTGTTGGGAACTCACCACATTTTTTGGTCGGTTTATACGGAACAATGAAAGCCGGAGCAACTGTTATTCCAGTTAATCCAATTTATACAGCAGACGAAATGCATTATATTTTACAAAATGGAGATGTAAAAACAATCATCGTACTCGACGTCCTTCTACCTGTTATACAATCTCTTACAACAAGACTTCCTTCATTAGAAAACATCATCATATGCGAAACCTCATCAGATTTTAACCATACAGAAACCGAAAAAATGAAAACGTTTACTAGTTTTGTGGGGACTGGAGATACAACTTACGAAGGTCCTGAACTAGATGAAGAAGATGTAGCGGTTATTCTATACACATCGGGCACAACTGGAAAACCGAAAGGCGCTATGTTAACACATAAAAATTTATATAGTAATGCGAACGATGTGGCGTCGTATTTACAATATACGGCTGATGACCGCGTTGTTGCGGCACTGCCTATGTTCCATGTATTCTGTTTAACAGTTGCGGTAAATGCACCGATTGTGAACGGGGCAACGATTTTAATGTTACCGAAATTTAGTCCGAAAGAAGTATTCCGTATTTGTCGCACGTACGAACCAACGATCTTTGCTGGCGTACCGACGATGTACAATTATTTATATTTATTTGAAGAAGCAAGCGCAGAAGATGTGAAGACGCTTCGCCTTTGTATTTCCGGTGGTGCATCGATGCCTGTTGCTCTTCTGCAAAACTTTGAAAAACGTTTTAACGTTATTGTTTCAGAAGGATACGGTTTATCAGAAGCATCACCAGTTACTTGTTTCAATCCGCTAGATCGTCCTCGGAAACCAGGATCAATTGGCACAAATATTTGGCATGTAGAAAATAAAATTGTAAATGAACTTGGGGAAGAAGTACCTGTCGGCGCAGTCGGTGAATTAATTGTTCGCGGACCTAACGTTATGAAAGGATACTATAATGCACCAGAAGATACAGCTGCGACATTGAAAGACGGCTGGCTATATACAGGTGACTTGGCGAAAATGGATGAAGAAGGTTACTTCTATATCGTGGATCGTAAAAAAGATATCGTCTTAGTTGGCGGTTATAACGTATACCCTCGTGAAGTAGAAGAAGTATTATATACGCACGAATCAGTAGCGGAAGTTGTCGTAATCGGTGTTCCTGATGAAAACTTAGGAGAAGCTGTGCGAGCGTACGTCGTTTTGAAGCAAGCAAACGTAACAGAAGAAGAACTAATGCATTACTGTACGTTACATTTAGCGAAATATAAAGTGCCGAAAAGCATTGAGTTTTTAATAGAATTGCCGAAGAATACGACGGGTAAGTTGTTAAGAAGAGCATTGAGAGAGAAAGCGATGCAAGTGTAAAAATGAGGCAACCATCTTTGGAGGTGGTTGCCTCATTTTTTTTGTATTGATTAAGCTGTGGTGCCATATATTTAAACCTGTATATGACCAACAAGGAGGGGACATACGTAGAACAGAAGAAATTAACGCTTACGTCGGGTGCAATATCTTATTTGTTAAATTATGGATGAACTCTGAAAGTGATAAGAACGGTAATTTTAATCAAAATGGAGTAGTGGACTGTGAATCAATGGCTACGGTGTTAGTAAATGCATATAAATTAGAATGGAATGAAAATAGTAAGTTACCAAAAGAATTTGCTGATTTGAAAAATCATTGGGCTCAACGTATGCCAATATTTTAGTTTAATAAGAAAATTCAAATTCCAAGTTGACACATGTGAATTACAGAATTAAAATGAAAAGAAATCGAATAGAATACATTAGAAGCTAATCAGATAAACTGAAGGCGCACAATGTTCACATTTGTGAATATATTGTGTGCCTTTTTCTATTGTATAAACTAAGGGGGCTTAACGATGAAAAAGTGGGGTAAGACAGCGTTTATGAAAAGTACAGGTGTTTTATTATCAGCAGTTGTACTTTTATCAGGGTGTGGTTCGGCAACATCCACTAGTAATTCTGAAGGAAGTGGAGATAAAAAAACAGTTGAGCTTTTAAATGTTTCTTATGATCCAACGAGGGAGTTATATCAAGATTTCAATAAAGATTTTGCGAAGTATTGGAAAGAGAAGCACGGGCAAACAGTAAATGTAAAACAATCACACGGGGGATCTGGAAGTCAAGCGCGCTCTGTTATTGATGGCTTAGAAGCAGACGTTGTTACACTAGCACTTGCTTATGATATTGATGCGATTAGTAAGAAAAAACAATTAGCAGAAGATTGGCAGAAGCGACTTGCGAATAATTCCACTCCATACACGTCAACAATTGTATTTCTTGTTCGAAAAGGAAACCCGAAAGGTATTAAAGACTGGGATGATTTAACGAAAAAAGGTGTGTCTGTCATTACACCAAACCCAAAAACATCAGGCGGGGCACGTTGGAACTATTTAGCGGCGTGGGGATACGCACTGAAAAAATATAATAATAGTGAAGATAAGGCGAAAGAGTTTGTTAGCCAAATTTATAAAAACGTAGAAGTATTAGATTCAGGAGCGCGCGGAGCAACGACAACATTTGTTGAAAAAGGAATTGGTGACGTATTAATCGCATGGGAAAATGAAGCGTTATTATCCCAAAAAGAGCTTGGAAAAGATAAATTTGAAATTGTAACCCCTTCTATTAGTGTACTTGCAGAACCACCAGTAGCGGTTGTAGATAAAGTCGTTGATAAAAAAGGAACGAAAAAAGTAGCAGAAGGGTATCTTGAATATTTGTACTCAGAAAAAGGACAGGAAATTGCGGCAAAAAACTTTTATCGTCCACGTAATGAAAAAGTAGCAGAAAAATATACATCTCAATTTCCGAAAGTTCAATTATTTACAGTAGATGAACTATTTGGTGGCTGGAAAAAAGCGCAGGAGAAACACTTTAATGACGGCGGCGTATTCGATAAAATTTATCAAAAATAATGCGTACTGCTAAAGGGGGATGAGGTGAAAGAGGATGAGGAAGAAACGTGTTTTACCAGGGTTTGGATTATCGCTTGGATTTACAATGTTGTACATGAGTTTATTCGTACTTATACCACTTTCTATCGTATTTATTCAAACTTCACAGTTAGGTTGGAAGAAGTTCGCTGGGGTTATAACGAACGAGCGTGTGTTGCATTCCTATCAAGTTAGTTTTACAACTTCATTTGCAGCTGCTATTGTAAATGCCATTTTCGCTTTATTAATAGCATGGGTGCTCGTACGCTACAAATTTCCAGGAAAAAGACTATTAGATGGACTCATTGATTTACCGTTTGCACTTCCGACAGCTGTAGCTGGTATTACACTTACAACGCTTTATGCGGAAAATGGATGGATTGGGAAAATATTTAGTCTGTTTCATATAAAAGTAGCTTTTACACCACTCGGAATTATCGTTGCGCTTACTTTTATCGGTTTACCATTTGTCGTTCGAATGGTGCAACCAGTGCTGCAAAATATTGATAAAGAAGTAGAAGAGGCAGCTTCGAGTTTAGGTGCATCCCGCTTACAAATATTTGTGAAAATCATTTTACCAGAAATCTTTCCCGCTCTTCTTGCCGGTTTTTCACTCGCATTTGCAAGAGCATTAGGAGAATACGGATCTGTCGTTTTCATCGCAGGTAATATGCCGATGAAAACAGAAATTGCACCACTGATGATTATGACGAAACTAGAACAATATGATTACGCGGGGGCAACAGCTGTAGCGACCGTGATGCTTATTATTTCCCTCCTTTTCCTTCTTCTTATTAATATGATTCAAAGCTGGAGTAGAAGGCATGAACTAAAAAGTGAATAGGAGGAGAGAAAATGGAACCAACATTATTAGAAAAGAAAATAGTAAAAAGCGTATCAGCTAAAAAAGAATCTAAGCTTGTACCAGGCGTATTAATTACGATTACAGTTTTATTTTTATCTCTCTTTCTATTACTGCCACTCATAACTATTTTTCTAAAAGCCTTTGAAAGAGGGATGGATGTATACATTGCCGCTATTACAGATCAAGAAGCATTTTCAGCAATTAGATTAACGCTTCTCGTTGCGTTAATCGTTGTGCCGCTTAATACGATATTTGGGGTAGCGGCCGCGTGGCTTATTACAAAGTTTCAGTTTAAAGGAAAACAAGTATTACTCTCTCTTATTGAACTGCCGTTTGCTGTGTCACCAGTTATCGCAGGATTAGTATTCGTCTTACTTTTCACACCGAGGGGTGCTCTTGGCGAATGGTTACTTGAACATGGAGTGAAACTCATTTTCTCTGTACCAGGCATTATTATTGCAACAATCTTTGTAACCTTCCCGTTCGTTGCACGTGAATTAATTCCGATTATGCAGGCGCAAGGGAAAAGTGAAGAAGAGGCAGCTTTATCACTTGGCGCAAGTGGCTGGAAAATGTTTTGGCGCGTTACGCTTCCAAATATCAAATGGGGTCTTTTATACGGCATGATTCTATGTAATGCCCGTACTATCGGTGAGTTTGGAGCCGTTTCTGTCGTATCAGGTCACGTGCGTGGCATTACGAACACGATGCCGCTCCATATTGAAATTTTGTACAATGAATATCAATTTTCAGCAGCATTTGCAGTAGCGACGTTAATGTCATTAATTGCAGTGTTTACACTCATTATAAAAAACTGGATTGAATGGCGAATGGAAAAACGCCAATAAGAGGGGGATTACGGTGAGTATTCAAATTCAAGGTGTATCAAAGCAATATGGTACATTTCAAGCACTAACAGACATTCATTTGGATATTCCAAAAGGTGAACTTGTTGCCTTATTAGGCCCGTCAGGTTCTGGGAAAACGACGTTATTACGCATTATTGCAGGATTAGAAGAAGCGGATGGAGGCTCTGTTTCATTTGATGGGGAAGATCTAACAGACATTCACGTGAAAAACAGGCAAGTCGGTTTCGTCTTTCAGCACTATGCGCTCTTTAAACATATGAATGTATTTGAGAATGTCGCTTTCGGTTTAAAAGTAAGAAAGAAAAGCTTAAGACCGTCAGCAGAAGCGATAGAAGAAAAGGTAACAGAATTATTAAAGCTCGTAAAAATGGATGGCTTTGCTAAACGTTATCCAGCGCAATTATCTGGTGGACAACGTCAACGTATTGCACTAGCCCGGGCACTTGCAGTCGAACCGAAAATTTTATTACTTGATGAACCGTTCGGTGCACTCGATGCAAAGGTGAGAAAAGAATTACGAAGATGGCTCCGAAAATTACATGACGAATTTCAAATTACGAGCGTATTCGTAACGCATGATCAAGAAGAAGCGTTAGACGTTGCAGACCGCATCGTTGTAATGAATGAAGGCTGCATTGAACAAATGGGAACACCGGAAGAAGTATATGAAAATCCAGCAAGTCCGTTTGTATATGACTTTTTAGGAAATGTAAATTTATTTCACGGCCGCGTTCATAAAGGAAAGCTAAATGTAGGATCGGTCGAACTAGAAGCACCAGAGCATAAGCACGTTTCAAACGTAGACGGAATAGCCTATGTAAGGCCGCATGACTTATCAATCTCTCGTACGAAACAAAGTGTAGATGCAATCCCAGCAAAAGTATCTTATTCTCACGCAGTCGGAAATATCGTATATGTAGAATTAAAACGAGACGAAACAGATGAATATTTAGAAGCAGAAATTACGAAAGAACAGTTCAAACAGCTGAACATTCAAGCGGGTGATTTCGTATACGTACAGCCGAAAGAAGTGAAAGTGTTTATTCCGGAGGATTTTGTAATTTAAGAGTGTTTACTCTTAAATTACAAAATCTATTAATAAGAAAAGGTCTCCTAAAAGATATTTTAGGAGACCTTTTCTTTGTTTATCGTAATAACTTTTTCTCATATGAAATGTAGTAGGAAGTTTGTATATATAATAGCGGAGCGTGTTCAAACAACTATTTGATATGAGTAGTAATGAAGATATTCTTCCTACTTTCTTACATAAAATTTTTAATTTTGGATATTTGTATCATATGTTTCTGCAACAAACACAAAGTCTACATGCTCTTTATCAATAAAAATACTTGTTTTAGATGGAAGACCTGTTATGGTAGAAACAATATCAACCTCAACAAGGTCAAATCCTACACGATAAGCATCTGCAATTTCAATTCCACCAGTTAGAAAATGCAATCCATCCCCAAATGACTTAAATACAAATACATTTTCTTTCAAACTTTTATTATCCATTTCAATCCATTCTTCGTTAATATAAATCTTAAATGTCGTGCACTTTGGAACACACTCGATGTGATGTATCCCTTTATAACTATTAAGCGAAAACATATAGGTATGAGTTTCTTTAAAGTTAATATCTATCCCGTATTTAAAAGCAAAGGTTTTATATACCATCTCATAAAACAATGGCATTACAATATCATCCCATGCGTCATAGGCAAAAGCATGAATTGGTATTAGATGAGGATATAAACTTACAATCGCTTTTTGAAAATTAAGTAAGATGGTTGTATCTGTAATTTCTTTTAAAGAATCATCTATTTCATGGTCATAATCTTTCGAAATTCTGTTATCAATCATATGACAAACTCCTTACATAGTCTTCTATATACTACGTTTTTCCGCATCATCAGTTTGTTCCTTCTGCAACTAAATTGCAAGTTTAACCGATGATTCCAAAAAAGCCCTTTTCTTATTTTATCAATCATTAAATGGGGTGGGATACTACAAGCATTAATGAGAAAAGAAATCGTCTTTTCTTTTTTTATGATAGATGTATTTATTTTTAAACTGCATTTACTTTACTCTTTATTTCATTTAGATTTGAATATGTAACATTATTGTGTTGAAAAATATTTCAGCGAGGTGAGTTTATGAAAGGAAAGAAATGGTATAGGCAATTAGTCGTGATGGTGTAGGAGTATCATCTAAGGCCATTTTAAATGTTGTTAAAACTGGTAAAAAAGTTATACAAAGTGGCGGTAGAACTAAATATACTAGTAAACAGGCTGTAGTAGTTTTAAATAAAAAAGGTAAAGTAATTACAACTTTTGCTAAAGGTTCAAAATACATAAGGAAAGGAAAAAATAAGTTTGTTTAAATTAAATAAAGAGATGCAGATTTTATTGAAACAGACATTAGAATCACAAAATAAACATTTACTATGGTTAAATGCTTATGAAGACTTACGTATGATAGAAACTGAAAAAATAAATAAATTGAGAGATATTATAGCAGATGAATTAATGGAGAAAGGTTTTGATGAACGAGACAATATAAACGATTTGGGAAGAGCATTAGAAGAGCTAATTGATATCTTAGGAAATTTAATACCTTAGAAAATGTTAAGCTGTATGGCAACGTTTTTAGCAGATGGAAAGTTCCGTTAATTACAGAATGAAAGATTATATAACTTTTAACAATGCGCTTAATACGAGTGTAGCTATGATTAGAGGGTTTTGTATGTGTAAAATAACTTCAAAAATATAAGGATATATTTTGAGGGTGTATGATTATATAGTATATATATTGATTCGAATATTTAAAAGGAGGGGAAACATGGGGAAAATAATAGGGATTATTCTGATTATAGGTGGTATGATTCCATTAATTTATGCAATGATGCAAATCTATCGGCAATGGAAAGAAAAAGGGTCTTCTTTTGCTCTTAAATTAATAATTTTCCTAGCCGTAAGCATTTTGCTAGATACTGCAACAACTATTATATTGTGTATAGTAACAGTATTCATTGGTATTTGTTTAATTAGCTACACATAATAAGTTCAAGAAGGCTAACTTATCGATTGTTACTAATTGGAGGGATTGGATGAACTTCATTTTACATGGATCTAAATATACAGTTTTAGCTTCCGTTTTTGACTCATTTCAAGGTAGGGAAAAAGAGTTTAATTGGCTTATAACAGAAATGGAGAGTGTCGCACATCAGGAAGAGAAACTTATCCGAGATTATCCTAAAATGTCGCATCCAATAGTTTGGATAGCAGGTGAAGATCTTTCAAATCTCGTAAAGAAATATAATCCTCAATTTATTTGGGGTGTACTATCTGCGTTTGATAAGTCTATAAACATTGATATTAATAATTTGCTTGTAGAACCCTATGCAAATGGAAATGAAGGGCTCTGGGTACCAAGTCCGAATATTCAGCACCCTCAAGCAAAACTTGAAATTGTTTGTTGGGATTCGTATGTAACGCTTTTTTTTAGTAAAGATGAGGACATCGATGATAAATTTCAAGACTATTTCAAGTCCGCTAAAAAATTGGATTTTTAAATAGGTCGTCCTTCAGTAATAAAATGAATGTATGAATAATAATCTCTTTGATGATTATTGGAATATTAGCTAGTATTTTTGAAAAAGTAACTTATAAAACTTCGGAGTGAATTGTTAACTTTTGATGCGATAGGAAATCGTAAATAAATTTATGAAGGAGAATTTAGAGTTGATAGAGTTTTTTGGATATTTATTAATTTTGGTTTTAAATATGCTAGTAGCATCTATCGTATTTTTACAAGAGTACTGCATAGGTAGTATAAGACTGTCTCATTATAGGAAAATCTTTGCTACGGTCATGGCTATACGTTCATTGGTGAGTATATGGATCATTTACCCTATGACAGCTACTCTGTTAGGGACGCTAAATATTTTAGTGATTCAATCAATCATATTACTTTTCCTTTGGGGGCTTATGCAGTGTGTAAAGAAGTACAGAGGAAAGTGGTATATTACAATGATTGCACTTATTATTTATGCTCTTAGCTGTTATTTTCATATTATGTATGCGAAAACTGTATAGATAATGAGAGGGTATTTGTAGACCTAGTTACATGATAGTAAGAATCTTTAATGAAAATTATAATAAAATGATGTCAAAAGGGAGACTAAAAGTGCTTATAGAATTTTTAGAATTCATTTCTATCTTGGCTTTAGTAGTTGTATTAACATTAACTGTTATGTTGCAAGATATATTTTTTATAAATATAAATAAACAATATACTGAAACACGTATTGGGGCGATTATTTTTTGTATTCGGATGTTGTTCGGGACATGGGTAGTATTTGTTACGGAAACTACTATAATTGCTGTCTCAAAAGTGACTGCAATTCAATTAATTATTTTACTTCTTTTTTGGGCATGTTCGAAGTATGTACAAAAAACTCGTGAAAATTGGCTAATTACTATAGTTGCTTTTGTTATTTATGGTGTTGGTACATACTTGTATATTCAGTTTGCTTTTAGAGGCTATTAATATATCACCAGAAAAGTTAGTGGTTAGAAAGATGCATTTGTTAAATGTGTATATGAAGGAAGAGCGAATATAGGCTCTTTTTTCTTTATATATAGGATAGGACATGTATCTAATCCTCGTGGGACAAATCAAAATAGAGAGCGGAAGGAATTATATGAACAAAAAAGAATTAAAATTAAAATTAAAGCTATTGCAAGGTCTAGGTGAAGCATTAAAAGAAAACGGTTATAAGACTAGAATTACACAACAAGACCTGGTGAAAAAATTTGATAAAGGAAAAATCGGTATACATTTAGCCTTTATCAATCACCTAGAAGATTTTGATGTGACGGTGGATGTGGGAATTCGTTTTGATGAATTAGAAAATATGAAAAATCAATGGGCTGACGGTTTAACAATTAGAGAGAAAAAGGAGACCTATACAATTGGAGTTGATTTAGGGAATTTAGTCTATAGAGAGCAAAAAAGGTGGCGTGTTGAAAAGGAAGAAGATATTTTACCTGTTACTATGGATATTTTAAAAGAAGTTAAGGAATACTTCATTCCATATATTGATAAGTATGTAGATATGGAAAATGTATTTGATTTATGTGTAAGAGATGATGATGATGAGGCTGGATTAATAGGGACAATATTTGATGGGACGCGAGCACAAAATGCTATTGGATTAGCCTTGTTATTAAATAAAGAAGAGATATTAGAACAAATCATTGAGAAAAAGAGAGAGTATTTAAAGACGAGGGATAAATTTGAATTGGAGTTATTTGAAAACTTTCTTTCTAATATGAATCTAGGATAAACAAGGTTAGTTATTCATTTTCGTGAGTATAGTAGGGTTAATTGTTTATATCTGGTTTTTCTGGTTGGAAAAACATTAAACTCTAGATTTTCTATTAATCATAAATATTGGTAGCCCCTAGAAGGAAACATTTGACGTTTTTATGATTAGATACAAACTTCGAATGTAACTTATAGGGGTTTTTATTTACAGGTTTTATAATACTGGAAAGCCCATATCGAATTTTAGCCGGTTTGAGATAGTGCCTGCGAGTGATGATGGTGCACTGTAACCTTGAGCAGTAGCGATAGACTTAGCCTTTGGAAGCAAAAACCCAACAGAGTCTAGTCAACTTACCTTTTTAAAAAGTGTATCAAAGAATTATTTATTTGAGCTCAATTATATTATGTGAAATAGGAGTGAGAATCTTGTTCCAAACAATAATTTACGATAAAGCTAAATATCATTATGAAGGAGATTTCCCACAAGAATTACCGATGGAGCAAGCATTTGTACATACTGGAATGTTCTTAGGTTGGATTATTGATAATAATTTAGTTAGTGATGAATTTTTAGAAGAGACCGAAGAGGAAATTAATAAATTTAAGCTTAGAAAAATGACTGGGACTCAAGTTTATATGTTCTGGGATGGGGTTTTAAGCGATGACATGTTAAATGATGAAGGGAATCAATTTGCAATAGATTATTTTGATTTTGAAAAAGGTTTATATTTAGATGATTATGATGATGTATTTTTAGAGTGTGATACATTATATCAAGTGCAAGATACTTGGGAAAATTACTTTAAATTAAAAGAAGTGATCGATATTAGGTATACAGAATGGAAAAAACTTAAAAATAACGGGTAAAGAGGACTTTAAGTAATGGAATATTTTTTGTTCCAAATGAAGGTTTATTATATGCTATAGAAAAGGGGAGAAATAATGAAATTCCCAAAAGATGAAGATGGACAAGTATTAAATATGTTATATAAACAAGGTATAGGTTTTAATAAAAAACATATAGTAGATTTCTTTATTGCAATTCCTGATCAAGGTAATGGAGAAAAAATAATTGGCAGACTACAAGAGCTGGGCTTAAATTGTGAATTAGATTATAATGAAGAATTTGAAGATTGGACATGTACTTGTTCTAAAGAGATGTACTTAGTTTATGAGGATATCGTAGAGATGCAAAAGGAATTGAATAAACTGGGTGAAGAGTTTGGTGGATATACAGACGGTTGGGGTGCATTTGTGTAATAGTGAATTTATTTATCGTGATAAAATAAATTAGATGGAGTAAAGAAACAATTTATGGAAAGAAGGGCTTATATAAGTTCTTCTTTCTTTGTATATATTAAGATATCTTAGTGATAGAAACGTATATGATATGTGGGCGGGGGGCTACCGGTAAAAGCCCAATTGGTAAGGACTAATTAAAGTTTCACTTTATATAGGTTTTGAGAGAGTAAGATATAAGATATATTGTTTGTAGTGGAGATCTTGAATGAAGGGAGCGTGTGATAATTGGCAATGACGGATGAACAATTCGAAAATTATCTTGTTATGTGTTATGACAAATTAGAAAGTAAACAGCAAAAATTCATTTCGTATTATAATATCTATAACTTTGATGAGTATTGGTATGATCAAGATCAATGTATATTACAGTTTAAAAAAAATGGTCAAGTATTACTTGAATTTAGTGTTGTTTTTATAGGTTCTTGGTCTGAAAAGAGTAACAGTTGGATGTGGTCTTGGGCTAATGAGAATGTGGCTGAATATGCAAGAAGTAAGTCTAACTGTTTGAAAGATTTACAAAAGATTACAGGAAGTGAGGTTTTTATAAATCCACTTTTTGAATGCGATCAAGAAATGGCGTATGAGCTAGCAGCCTTTTCGATTGAATATTTAGATGCAGAAGGAATGTATATGGCACCAGGTGAGAGAAGTGATGTATTTATGGCTGTTATGTCACCGCGTGCATTGTGAGTAGAGCATATTAAAAATATAGATAAGGTAGAATGAAAAAGGAGTACAGTTTAATAAATTAATAAAAGGTATCATAGGTCCCCGATGCCATGGTGATAAATTTAAAGGAGTGAATTATATTGCTTGAAGTAAAGTTTTACGATTGGAAAAAAAAACGTCCTAAAAAACATTATTTGCTTGTACATGAAATTAGAATTTTTGAGCTAATTTTCTCAAAGAAAGTTAGCGAGTTTGAGATGGGATTAAGAGAGATTGAAAAAGTAACTGTCTTTTGTTTAGCTAACGAAAACACTGATATTTCATATGAAGTGAATAGAGCTTTGGGTGAAATTCGTATATATGTTCCATATGATTTTATGGACTTTTTAGCATTAAATTCAGTTGAAGAGAAATACAAAGAGTTTTGCAAATTAGTACGCCAATATGTTGTCCCTGGACTTGAAGAAAACTCTACTCTTTCATCATCTGTTGTTAAAGGGTATATAGAGGAATCTTTAGATGAAATTGTGAAGCAAAACTATGAAGGAATATTTTTAGTTGGGAAGACACCTAAGAAAAGCCCAAGCCGTAAGAGGATAGCGATATTAAAAGGAATTCATCGTGTTAAAGGTTTCCAACTACGATGTGAAGTGTATGATGAAAAGGGATTAAAGATTCGAGATCAACTATTGGTGGAAGAAGTAGGAAATGAAATGGTGTATGCAAGATTTTTGGGTACCTTAAAATGGGAAAGTGAAAATCTAATAGTAGTTCAATCTAAATCCAGTAGTTGGAAAGAAGAAATCTATCTTTAATAACAAGGTTGTATAGTAGAAAGAGGGTTGTAGAGCATAAATGAATTTTTTTCGAAAAAATAAATTAAGTGACATTCAGAAAAAGTACTATGAACATTTTGGAGAGCCTAGTCAGATTCTTGAATATACCTGGGGTGAAAGAGGAGCTAAAAGAGTAGAATTAGATAATACCGCTCTAAAAAAAGGAATGCTATACGTTTTAGAATTCCCGAAAAATGAAGATAGGCCAGTATGGACATATGTGACATTAGGGATGTCAGATGAATATATGACCAATGGTGCTAAAGGAGAATTAATTTGGTTAAATGCAAATCAAAATGAGAAAATAATTGATTTGCTTGCTGGATTAGCACATTATCCATTTATAGATGAGACCTCGTTTGATTATGAGGATACAATTTCTAATGCGGATGCTGAATCTGATTTTTCAATGAATGTGCTTTTAGTAAGCCCGGCAGTTATTGAGGCAGGAGAGTCTCCAGAGCTAATGGAGTTTTTTGAAGAAAAGGAGCTTGATTTATTTTGGTTATTACCTATTCATCAAGCAGAAAAAGAGTATATGATGGAACAAGGAGATGGAGATATTAGTGCGCTCTTTGACCTTTGGCTGGAAAAAGAGATTGATACAGAAACTTTCTGTGATCCACATCGTTTATCTACGGTTTGATAAAAATATTTTAAATAATAATTGTGAGTAAGCATCAAACTTATTAATATTAAGGAAGTTTGATGCTTATTTTTTATGTTTAGAATAAACGAGAGGTTTTTGATATATATGAAAGATATTGTATGTAAAGAATTAATAAGTTTTAAGTCTATTGTTGAAGGCTATCAATTAAAAAAAATGAGTTTGGATTATAAACAAAATGTAATTTTGCTAGTAAAAGACAATCAGAATCGACCTTTTATTATTGATTTAGATAAAAATAATGTGAATATAAATATTTTTAATTTAAATGTAGATATTGATGTCGAATCAGTGTTATGTATGCAACGAATCGGCGAGAAATGGTTACTGATATTTCACTATGAAGATGATAATGCGGTTATTTATAATGCGGATGGGAGTGAATATGTTAAGTTTTATATTGGAGAAGGGGTTCAAGATTGTCAGGTTGATGTGAACGAAGATATATGGGTTAGTTATTGTGATGAAGGAATTTTTGGAGAGTCTCCAATTGGAGCAAATGGTATAGTTGCTTTTGATTCTACAGGTCAATTGATTTTTGATAGCTATGATCAATATGTAGAACAATATAATATACCGTATATAGATGATTGTTATGCAATGAATGTTATAGATGGAGATGTTTGGCTCTATTATTATTCAGAATTTCCTTTAGTTCAAATGAAAGATAAAAAAATTCATATGTCGTGGAATGAAATACATGTAACTAGGAAAATATGGTCGAAAAGTTTTGCGGTTGCTCAAGGTAAAGTAGTATTCATTACTCAAGATAAAAAATTGGTTGTTTATGATTTAAACAATAATCAAGTGTACGATAGTAATCTTTGTAATGAACTAGGGGAGCAGGTTCAATTTGTTAATTATTATAGCCGCGGATCGATTATGTATTTTCAAACGGATGATAGGCTTTATTATGTTAATTTACTGAATGTATGAGGTGATAAATGTGAATGAACGTCTAAAGAAAATTGCAATGTTAAGAGAAAAGGTAGAGGAAAAGGCTACTAGAGAAAAGTTTTTAATGTTATGTCCGTCTATAAAAGAATTTGAGATTATTAGCGGGAAGAAAATTGCTTCATTAGTAAACTTTTTAATTGATGAAACACCGAATCCTATCAAAGTTATGAGTGAATTAAATGCTGAACAAGTTATCAATGAAATAAAAGAATTTGAACGTGAATTAACTAGTTTATTGTCTAAGAAGATTATTGTATGGTATGCACATGAAAATTGGGACTTTGGTGTGCAATTAGAATTAGAAGATTTCATGTTATATACAAAAGAAGTATTACATTTCATTGGATATGACGATGCTCAAAGAGGATTAATTTATTCTAGCCTTATTGTAGTAGATGAAGCAATGAGAAGTGCTTTTTCTTTTCTAAAGAATGAGTATAATGTCGAGATAGTACTATGGAAAGAAAGCTGAGTGTATTAGAGTGTTTTAAAACAAATTGGATGAATGGTTGAATTTATTATTAGAAGAAGTGGTGCGTGGTTTAGTGTGATAGAAAGAAAAAGAGAGTCTTCAAGGGATATGTATAAGAGAGTAAAGGAGAGAAAATATGTCTTTTTATAAAGAGGAAATAAAAGGGGATAAATTGATTATAAGTGATGAAAGCATTGATATTTTAATGGATGCTTTTCAAAATAAAGGTGAAGAGATGCCTAAAAATATATCATGGAATTTCATAGCGACGGTATTACTCGCGGGATCTTATTATGAATAAGTAAAAAAACGAAGAGTCTAAATAGTCCCTTCGTTTTTTTACTTATTTTTTCTCTACTAACTTTTTATTCTTCCAATCTAGTGTAAATGATTTATTAAATGTTTTTTGATCAACGTCTTTTACGTTGTTTCCAACCCAGTTTGCAGTTCCGAATGTGAAGCCTGGACGAAGTTGGTAGTCATCGGCGTGTTTTGTATAAGCGACTTGTAAGTTAGATTGATCTGTATTTTTTTCAGAGATAACAACAGCAATCATACCAGGAGAGAAACCGCTATTTGTTAATGCTGGAAGTTGATCCATCGGTATTAAATTACCTTTTGCATCAGATTCATATAGGTATGTGCGAGAGTACATGAACAGTTGGTTTCCATATAAAGAATGATAGGAGTCACGTGTGTAAATACCCCAGTTTTGATTGTTATATCCGTTAAAGAATACGTTCCACTTTACGTTTTTGTTCGTTTGGTCAATTAAATTTGTTTTATAACTAGTTTGTTTATAGCTTACAGAGTCAGACCAAGTGACTTGACCAGTTGCACCAGCTTCACCGCTAGGGCCATTAGGCGTTACAGAAGCTTTAACAGAGCCACCAAGTTGATAAGATACGCTAGATGTTACAGTCGTTTCTTCTACAGCATTTGTAGGTGCTACGTTAAAGAAACGAGCGCTGTTATCTTGAAGGTTAAATACAACATCATATTGTGAAGGATAACGTAATGTTGCACTAGCACCAGGGATTGGGTAGTTATCAATAGGTGCATCACTTATAGTAGGATTTGCTTTTAGAAAACTACCAGTTGTATTAATAACGGCAATCTGTTTATCAGCGCTCGGGTCATCGATAAAAGTTACCTTTAAAGACATTGTCATATTATCAGCTTGATCATTATTAAATGTATTATAGCTCGTATGTGTTTTTGCATTTTGCCCGATATCTGTTACAACTTGTGACGTCGTTTGAGCGTAAGCAGCAGGTGTTGAAAGAGTTACAGCGCTACTAGCAAAAACAGCGGATAATGCTAAACATTTTAAGTATGTTTTAGAACGTTTCATACAATCACTTCCTTTTATCTTTGTCGATATATGTCGTATTACATTTATATCGTAACATGAAAATAAAACGGAATGGATGGTTATGCATAATTGCATAGATGAGTTTTGAAGGATAACGATAATAGCATTTTATCAATCCTTATTAAGGAAATTGATGCGGTTTTATTTTATCCCGCTATTTGCTGGGCAGTAAGACCCCCACCTCAAAATGCAGCGAAAGCAAAGAAGTTAGGTGGGGGATGAATAAATCCCCACTGATTAAAGTTTCATTTTATATATTCCTCCTAATCAATTCTCCAACTTGCGTCGCAACAAACGCAACATCACTATCAATTTCATCCAACACGTAAGACTCTAAAATGCCCATTACAGCTGTTCCTAAAAATTTTAAGACGATATGTTTATCGATGTTTTTATTTACTGATGTGTCTGTATTTAATTTTTTCTCTATTTCACCCATGATGAAAGTTAGTAATTTTTTTTGAAATGATAAGGTGCTGTTACTTCTAAATAGTGCCGCAAAAAATGGTTTGTGTTCTTTGAAGTATTCAAACCATATGATTGTTCCTTCTATAAATTCTTTGTTTTGCTTCTCGTAGCATATTTCTTTTAATTGGTCTAAATGATCGTCCACAATTTTATCTAATAAATTGTACTTATCTAGATAGTGTAAGTAAAACGTTTTTCTTCCGATGTTTGCTTTTTCGGTAATGTTTTTAACTGTAATTTCATCAAATCCATCTGTAATTAACATTTCTATAAATGCCGATTGAATGGCGTTTTGTGATTTTATAATTCTTCTATCGATTTTCTCCATATCGTGTTCCTCCGTTATTGATACACATATTTCGTTACGTGTGTATTATCACCCAAATGCGTAAATGTGGTCATTGAAACAAGTGGTTGCTCGCTTTATTATAAATATACACGTGAGTATTAACTCTCACAAGTGTAAATTAAAAATGAAGTAAGGGTGGTTTTATATATGGCAGTTACGAAAAGAAATGTCCGTTTTTATGCAAGAGGATTACAAGTTGCAGGTATTTTAAATATTCCTGTAGGTGCTGAGGGAAAGAAACAAAATGCAGCGATTGTTTGTGTGCATCCAGGTAGTAGCTGTAAAGATCAAACGGCAGGATTATATGCAGAGAAGTTAGCAGAACAAGGCTATGTAACGCTTGCGTTTGATGCATCGTATCAAGGTGAAAGTGAAGGTGCACCGAGATATATGGAAGAACCAGCTGCGCGCGTTGAAGATATTCGCTCAGCGGTAGATTATTTGACTACTCTTTCTTATATAGATGAAGAACGTATCGGTGTGTTAGGCGTTTGTGCGGGCGGTGGTTATGCGGTAAATGCCGCAATGACAGAGCGCCGCATTAAAGCAGTTGGCACAGTTGTTGGTGCAAATATTGGCCGATTAAATCGTGAAGCTGATCCAATTGGGGTGTTAGAGGCGATTGGTAAACAACGTACTGCTGAAGCACGCGGAGCAGAGGAACTGATTACAAATTGGATTCCTAAAAATCAGGAAGAGTTAGTAGCAGCGGGTATGACCGATATAGATATTGTAGAAGCAGTTGAGTATTACACAACGCCACGAGGGCAAAGTGTTAACTCTCCAAATAAGCTAAACTTTACGAGCATGGGATCGGTAATTGGTTTTGATGCGTTCCATTTAGCAGATACGTTATTAACGCAGCCGCTGCAAATTATTGTCGGCAGTAAGCAAGGTGCATTTGGTTCTTATAAAGATGGTCATGAGCTTTATGAGAAAGCAGCTTCAGAGAAAAAAGATTTACTTGTTGTGGAAGGTGCGAGTCATTACGATTTATACGACCAACCAGAACCAGTAAAAATTGCAGTTGAAAAATTAACAAGTTTTTATAAAGAGCATTTGTAAAAACAATGTTGATATAAATTGTGCCTATAGTTGTTAGATACAAGTCTAACAACTATAGGTTTTTACTATGATGAGCGAAGTGCTTAATATTTACGTTATAAGTGCATAACAAGTTATAATAAAAGAAATCAATAAGGAGGCTGGCTGTGAAGAATCTTCGTTATCTCAATATATTTACCATGTTAATTATATACACACTACTTATGTTTTACATTGGCTGGAACGGATGGGTTTGGCTTCATGCGGTATTTGGCTGGGAATCTTG
Organism: Bacillus sp. JKS001846; assembly: GCF_900176455.1. NCBI lineage: Bacteria > Bacillati > Bacillota > Bacilli > Caryophanales > Bacillaceae > Bacillus > Bacillus sp. JKS001846. The sequence goes on along the minus strand of NZ_FWYG01000001.1, from coordinate 4,555,637 downwards.
GGGATATTATGCTTTCATAGTTGCATTTATTTCATATGCGTACATTCTCGTGCAAGTGTTTAAGTTTTTGCCATTTCTGCGAACGATAGGTTCGATTTGGTTTGCAGTTATACAATATGCGCTTATGTTGTTGCCATTAGCTAATATTATGGTCTTTCTTTTACAGTTTTCAGTAGAGAAAGAAGCGGCAATTATTTGGACAGGGGCGGCTGTGATAGCTGCATTTATCTTTATCTTTGCGTATGGAGTATTTAATGCGTATAGTCCGGTAGTAAGAAAGTACGAGGTGCACATACCGAAAAAGGTAGAGGGGCGTAAAAGTTTACGCATTGCGATGGCTTCTGATATGCATTTCGGTAAACTGTCTGGCGTTTCGCATTTAAAAAGACTTGTTCGTCATGTAAATGAGATGGAACCTGATATTATTTTACTGCCAGGTGATATTATCGATGATCATCCAGGTGTGTTCATTCAAAAGAATATGGGACCAATCATGAAACAAATGAAAGCACCATTAGGCGTATATGGTGTTTTAGGGAACCATGAATACTACGGTAGAGCGGTTCCAGAGTTTTTACAAGAGATGGATAAGATTGATATTCGTATTCTTTTAGATGAAGTAATTACAATTGAAGATGACTTTTATCTCGTTGGAAGAAGAGATAAAACAGAGCGAGATCGTCAAAGCTTTGAACAATTAATGAGTACGGTAGATAAATCGATGCCTGTTATCGCAATGGATCACCAGCCATTTGAGTTGAAACAAGCAGCAGCGGCAGGTGTAGATTTATTATTATCCGGTCATACGCACCGCGGACAAATGGCGCCCAATCATATTGTAACGAGAAGAATGTACGAGCTAGACTGGGGATACGCACAAAAAGGCGCGTTCCACGCAATTGTTTCTTCTGGATTTGGGTTTTGGGGACCACCGCTTAGACTTGGTAGTAGGTCGGAGATTGTGCAGGTAGAAGTTACATTTGAATAGGGGTTATGAAATAGAGAGCTGATGGCTCTCTATTTTTTTTAATAAAAACAAATAACAATAAATATTTATGTTGGTGCTAATTTCATAAAAGAGATAAGATTATAAGACTCGATCAAAATAAAGGGGGATTGTAAGTGATCATATTAGATGTACTATACGGAGAATTTGAAGTGGATCAAGTAGTAGAAGAATTAATTTCAAGTAAATCTATGCAAAGACTAAAGGGAATTCATCAAGCAGGCGCAAGTTACTTAATGAACGAGAAATGGAATGTAACGCGCTTTGATCATTCAGTTGGTGTTATGTTGTTAGTGAAAAAACTAGGTGGTTCAGTAGAAGAACAGATCGCTAGTTTACTGCATGACGTATCGCATACTGCTTTTTCCCACGTGATTGATTACGTTTTTCATAATGAAGATGAAAGTTATCATGAAGAGATATTTAGTTCTGTTGTGAAAAACTCAGAAATTCCAGCGATTCTTGCGAAGTATGGTTATAACTATGAAGATATTTTGTTAGATGATTCGAAATGGACGTTACTCGAAAGGTCAGCACCAGAATTATGCGCAGACAGAGTGGATTATACATTACGAGATATGTATACATATGGGTATGTTTCTTTAGAAGAAGTTCACAGTTTTTTAGAAGATGTCATCGCTGTAGATGGGAAAATGGTTGTTCAAAGTGTCGAAATGGCAGAATGGTTTACAGAAACGTATTATAAGGAAGTAATCGATTTCTTTATGGAACCAATGAATATTTACGGAAATGATATGTTAGCGAAAACGTTAAAGGTAGCTCTTCATAAAAGGATTATTCATGCAGATGATTTTCTTCTTGAAGATGAGGAGCTTATTTCGAAATTGCAGCAATGTAATGACCCCGAAGTAGAAGCTTTATTAAGCAAAGTTCATCGAAATGTAAAGGTAAAAGAAGATAGAAACGATTATGATTTACATCAGAAAAATAAAGTGCGTCTTATTGATCCGCCGTTACTTCGTGAAGGGAAAATCGTTCAGTCGTCTGTTGTGTCAGAAAACATAAGACAGATGAGTGATATTGCTTATGAAAAAGCGGTGAGAGGGATGTATGTGAAAGTGATTTCGAATTAAAAAAGAAGTAGTGCATCGTTTTTAGAGCGCTACTTCTTTTTTATTAATAATCAAACCAATTCCAAATCTCAATATCTCCAAGAGTCGCATAACGTACGTGCGGGGAGTTTTGTAATTTTAATAACTCTTTCGATGGGCCAGTAATAACAATTCCGTATACTTTTACACCGTTATCCTTTACATATTGATAACGTTTATCTAAGTTTAGTTCTTTCTCAGAAAGCGCTGCTATTTTGCTTACTGTTTTTTTATGGATAGAAAGGACGCGCATCATTTCGGTTACTTTATCTTCTTGCGTTTTCTGCCCGTCAGTTTCATTATCGAGGAATCTTACATGTTCTGGAAATCCTATAGCTTCTCCGCCATGTAGGATATAGTCATCTACATTTTTTCTTTCTTGTCCTGTATCTAAAGCGTACCATACAGGAGTTGGAGGGAGTTTTTGTGCCTCGAATATGCTATATAAAAGCGGTTCTAATTCTTTTAAAGTGTAAGCTTTATCAAAAGAAATTGCTACTTCTGCAACGGTTCCATCATGTACTTTTGCAAGTGTATCCCATACTTTTTTTGATGAATCCTTTAAATAATCACCCTGCTCTGTTTTGGGATGAACAAAGAAGAGTTTTGGTTGATAGAACGGATTCATCCAAGTTTGCTTCGTGATATCTACAGATGATAAGAAGCTTTTTGTTTCTATTGTACCGAGGGGCATTTCTTTTTTACCGATGGTTCTTACTAAATCAAATTGGCTATTCGTACGGAAAAAAGCTTCTACACTTGTTCCGCCTCCCATAACGCGGCTATTTGGAATAGTTGCTTCAAGTGCCAGAGAAGGAACCTCTCTAATTTCTTTTAGCCTTTTATCATTATTAGCTTGAAAATAAAAGGCTGATAATACCCCGCCGATTATATAGATAACGATGCAAATTGATAATATAAAACCAAACGTTTGTAAACGATGTTTCCACTTAATTCTCCAAAAAGGAATTTTAAGATCTTTTGGAGGTAACTTTTTCTTAATTGGTTCTGTTTTTGTTAACAGCTCATCTAAGTAAGCTTCACAAGCTTCACATGACTCAATATGACTTTCTAACAGTTCTTGTTCATCATGCGTGAGCGTTCCATTTTCATACTTCTTCCATAGTTTTTTAAATTCTGCACAGCCCATCTGTATCACTCCTTTATGGTTTTTATTTCTTTTCGTCCCCTGTGTAATTCAATTTTCACTTTCGCTAATGAGAGACCAGTCATTTCTGCTATTTCCTTATAGGAGAATCCATAGTAATCTCGTAGTAGCAGGGCATTTCGTCTTTCGAGCGGAAGAGAAGATAAACTGTCTAACCAACTAGCAATCTCATGTTTTACGAAATATTCATGTTCTGTACTTGGAACGTTTGGTAAATGGAATTCTGCAACTTCTGTTGTTTTATATTTCTTTTCTTTACGATACCAATCGATAAAGGCATTGTAGGCAATTGTAAATAACCACGGCCTAATTTCTTCTCCTTGATAATAGTCAATATGGACGAGCATTCGGTAAAAGGTTTCTTGCATGAGATCTTCTGCATAGTGGGAATCTCCGGTTAGGGAGAGAAGATAGCGAAATAAATCTTGCATATGCTCGGAGTAAATGTCTTCTAATGATTGTTTGCGTTTCACTACATTTCCCTCCCTTCATACATAACAACGAAATACATATAAAAAAGTTACAATTTTTTATGGAATTATAGTAAAAAACGTCAAGAATTGGATAGGATTCTCTTTTATCATAATACATATAAGGCGGGTGAACAGAGATGGAAAGCTATGAAACACAAATTCAAAGGTCAATTGATTATATTGAGGAAGATGTAATGGAAAAACAAACGCTGCGTAATTTAGCGCGGGTTGCAGGTTTTTCTGAGTCGCATTTTCATCGTGTATTTCAGGCGTTAGTAGGTGATACAGTAATGGAGTATGTTCGAAAGAGGAGGTTAGCCCGGGCAGCTTATCAACTTTCTCATACGGATGAAAAAGTTATTGATATCGCATTTGAGCATGGCTTTCAATCTCACGAAACGTTCACGAGAGCCTTTAAGAAATTATTTCAAATGACACCGAGTGAATATCGAAAACAAGAAATCGAAACACCGATGTATTACAGAGTGAATGTAAAGCAAAGAAAATTAAATCCGTATTTAGGAGGCATACAAATGGAATATCGTATTGTAAATAAACCAGAATTTTTAATGGCAGGTTATGAACTGAAGACGACAAGTAAAGAGGGGAAGAACCATCAAGACATCCCAGCATTTTGGCAAGAATATTTACAAAAAGATCTTGGAACAACGATTCCGAATCGTAAAGATACGAGCCAATGGGTAGAGCTTGGATTATGTACTGATTTTAATTTAGAAACAGGGGACTTCACTTATATTATTGGAATGGAAGTTACAGACTTTGAAAATGTACCAAATGAAATTGCAAAGCGTACTTTCCCTGCAGCAACATATGCAGTATTTACAACGCCGAAAGTTCCTCATAAAGAAATGGTATCGTCTATTCACCAAACTTGGAATGCAGTATTCTCAGAATGGTTTCCGCATTCAGGGTATGAACATTGCGGAGTTACAGAGTTTGAACTGTACGATGAGCGTTGCCACGAAGATAAGAGTGAGTTTGCACAAGTAGAGCTTTGGATACCGGTGAAGAAAAAATAATAAGGTAAGAGCGAATCATTGGGAGATGGTTCGCTTTTTCATAAAAGGAGAAATGGGAAAATGTTCAAAAAACTAGAATGTGTATCTATACATACGAAAGATATAGAAAAATCAGTTTCTTTTTATAAAGAAATGGGAATGAAGCAAAACTGGATGATAGAAAGAGAACTAGAAGAAGGAGCTATTTGGACGTTAATAGGATTGAAATTTCCAGATGAGAAAAGTTCGGAGTTAGTAATAAGCAATCATCCGGATATTAATTTTACGGAAGTCGAAGTATTAGTAGAAGATGTACAACAAACGTATGAGAGTTTAAAAGATAATAAAGATGTAAAGTGGATTCGCGAACCATTTCCAACAGAATCAGGACATGTTGCAGTAATGGAAGCACCTGATGAGAATGTGTTTGTGTTAGTAGGGAAATAGCTGAAATATGGAGTGACCTTTCATAGTGAGTTATGAAGGGTTATTTTTACTTTGTATAGTAGTAGAGGAGGTAGGTTAGTATTGTCGGTTTTTGTCGGTAAGTCGATATATCTAGAAAATCGCTGATATAATTCGAGTTGCGCTGATATATTCAAAAAATCGCTGATATAATTCGAGTTGCGCCGATATATTCAAAAAATCGCCGATATAATTTCATATACCGCTAAAACACCTCAAAAAAAACGATCTGCATAATTTCAATTACCGCAAAACTCTCCCAGAAAAGAAAAAAAGACGCCACATAGCGTCTTTCCTACGAACGAAACGGAAACACAAGAATAATCGTCGTTCCTTTTCCGAGTGCACTATCAACGGAAATTGTCCCGTTATGAGCATGAACGAGCTGTTTTGTAATGGCTAGGCCAAGTCCAGTTCCTATGTTGCTTTCTTCTGTGTTTGTTCCGCGGTAATATCGTTCAAATAGAAGTTCTTTCGTTTTTTCATCCATTCCTTTTCCGTCATCTGAAATGGAGAGTGTAAAGGAATTAGCGTTTTGTGATAATTTTACGATGACAGTAGTTGTTTCGTTATTATGTTTTACCGCGTTTACGAGTAAGTTTTCGATAATACGCTGGAACCATTTTTCTTCAATGAAATATTGAATTTTATTTGAGCTCGGTACGAATTCAATATTTTGATTTTGAAGTGTTGGATTATTAATAAATTGCAATAATACTTTTTGGACGAACTGATTGATTTCAACGTTTACGTGTTGGGCAGGAAGGCTGTTATTTTTTAATTGATACGTTAAGCTTAAATCATCAATTAATGTCGTCATATATTGAGATTTCTCTTTCATAACACTACCAAATTGCTGAATATCACGATCAGTCCAGTTATATTGATTCGATTCGAGTAATAATGCGTAGCCATATATAGAGCTAAGTGGTGTTTTTAAGTCGTGTGTTAGACCGGTAATCCATTCTTCTCGTGTTTGCTGGAGGACTTGCCTCATCGCATCATTTTTTTTGAGTGTAATAGAAAGGTGTTCTAGTGAACTTGTTACATCTCTAAACAAACGGAATGACCATTTTTCTTTACCAGATCGCCGGAACCTGACAGGTTTTCCTTTTTTACTAATAGGTTCTTCATACTTTCCACCAGCGATATTTTTTAGCCAGCGCATCGCATGTAATAACGGTTTTCCGAATTTATTACCGTACCAAATAGAAAGAATGACTAAATAAACAAATACGATAAGAAGGATTAATCCGCATCCGATGAGAAACTTCTTAGTAAATACATCTTCAATTTCGTCATCTGGATAGTAGTGCTCATTTTTTGCAGTTACAACGAGAAGGTTGCCACTATTTGCATCGTAAAAGCTAGACGTGTTTTCTTTATGATTCCACGGTTCTTTTTCATTAAGGGCAATTTGTATTGCTGAAAATGTTTTTTTCTTTCCAGTTGGATAGGAAAAAACCTCTTCGCCATTTTGATTAAATATTTGAAGTGTTGCTTTTTCTTTAGATAGTAACTGTTTTTCTTGGTCTGTTAATGCGAACGAATCCATCGTTAAAGAGGAGTGATCCTTTTGAATTGCTGTCAGTAACGCATTGCTTTTTAACATACCACCATAAATAACAAGTACTTTCTTTTCTTCTAATTCAATTTCCCAATATGTAAATTTATAATTACTTTCGATATGATGTTGTATATATGCGACTAAAGATGTCTTCGTATAAGCATTCGGAACATCATTTGGTGTATTAAAGTGGTAGAGGATTTTTCCGTTTTCATCTACAACTTGGAGCCAATCATTTTTTTCCTTTATTAAATCTTGCACTTCAGATTGTAACGAAATATGCCCATCTTCTGAAGAGATGTATCTTGAAATTGTAAAACTATCAGAATCTGGAATATTAGGTTCGTATAAAGTACTAGTAAGAAGAAAAATTAAATAAGTAAAAGCAGCAACTACAGCGATAAGTAATGTAACTAAAACAAAAACGTGTTGCATGATAAATTGAATAATAAGTCGTTTATTAAAATTCATATCGTCACCCTACTTTGTAACGAACTTATAACCAAGCCCGCGAACGGTTTTTATATATTCTGGTTTACTTGGATCATGTTCAATTTTTTCACGTAGTTTTCGAATGTGGACCATAACAGTGTTGTCATCGCCATTATAGGCAGGTGCTCCCCAAACTTTTTCGTATATTTCCTCTTTCGAAAATACGTAGTTCGGATTCTCGCAAAAGAAGAGTAGTAGTTGAAAGAGTTGAGCGGAGCATTCGACAATGTGCCCATCTACTGTTAGTTCTGCAGAGTGCTGATCAATTTCAAATCTTCCAAATGAAATCGAGTGTGATTTTTGTTCGTGTGGTACGGTTTGTTTCATATGTCTCCGAAGCTGTGCTTTCATACGTGCTACTACTTCTAATGGATTAAATGGTTTCGTAATATAATCATCTGCACCGTATGAAAATCCGGATATTTTATCTAAATCAGATGCTTTTGCTGATAGGAAGAAAATTGGACAATCTGTTTGTTGGCGAATGATTGGACAAATATCAAAACCAGATTGTCCAGGAAGCATTACATCTAAAATAATTAAATCGTAATTGTTTTGCTTAGTTAGAGATAAAGCCATTTCAGCTGATGTTGCAGTTGTAATATGAGAAAAGCCTTCTTTTTCAAGAATGGTAGTTAGTAATTGTAAAATTGCTGTTTCATCATCAACGAGTAAAATATTTGCTTGGTACATAAATATCCCTCCTAATTTTCTCGAATATCATATCATCATTTTGTAACTTATGGAATTTTTAAGGGAATTTTAAGGTTTTCTTTCGCAAAAAATTAAGAATCAAATGATATGATAAAAGTAACATAGGGGAGGAGATGAGTGTGAACCCGTTTCAAGTGATGCGAGCTAGATATTTTTTAATTGTATTTGCACTATTAATTTTAATAGCGAGAAGTAGTGGCGATTTGCTAACAAGTATATTTCATATACAAAATTCTTCTTTTATAAATATCCTTATATTCTATATCCTTCCGATGGTATGGATTTCTTATGAGTATAGAAAGCACCACATTTCATTTTCATTATTTGTTAATAAAAATGAAACATTTAACTTGGTACAAGTTTTATACATTACGGTTATGTTATGCATGTTTAGTTACGGGTATCTTATTTTGTATATGTATAGTTTTGCATGGATTACACCGGACTTTATTATGAACGCCCTGCATGAACCAATTGTAGATAGTACTGGGGGATATGTATCTCAAGTCATTAGGGTCGTATTCATCGCACCAATTATCGGGGAATTTGTTTTTCGCGGATTTTTACTTCAACGTTTTGCAACAAAATGGGGAACGAGCATAGCGAACATCGTTGTAGCAATATTGTTTGCGTTGTTACATGTTGATTTCCTCGGTGCAGCCATATTCAGCATCGTATTGTCAATCGTATATATTCGTACGAAAAGTTTACTCATGCCAATTGCAATACATATGTTAAACAATGCATTTGTAATAGGTGCTTCTTTTCTAATAAGTAGAGAAAAAATTATTAGTTTTGCCGATTTCTCAAATTATACGACATTCTTTCCTGGACTTATTATTTTTATAACAGGATTAAACTTAGTACTTATCTTTTTATTTGTTAATCGCAAATATTGGAGTAAAGAAGTGCCGGTTATATATGCAGAGCAGGAAAAGAGCTTTTCAGATGTAGTCGGGAGTAAATAAGATGAAGAAGACGGTTGAAAAAATATTAAAAGACATTATAGATTCTACGTCTATTACAGATATGTGTGATAAAAGCGTTTGTCATTGGCTTCAACCTGTAGTAGATACGATTGTGTTTCCAGAGTATTACGTATTTTCTAGTACTCATTTAAAAGAAAATATTATTTCTCTTCTTATTGTTTTCGGGGTTTTACTAATATTTGGTCTAATTGTAGAAGAAATGATGAAGCGCATCTTCAAAAAGAATGAAGAGAAGTATATGTGGATTCATAAAGTATTCGAGAAAGTAATGGTGGCTTTCCTTTTGTTTTATGGTATAAAAACAATCATTTACTTTATAGCTTTGAAACATCATTAATTCGAAATTTGAAAGGGATGTATAAAATTATATGAATGAAACGATATCATCAAATAAGTTTTTTTATTTGATTTTACTTAGTCTAGTGTTAATAACGACAGTGAATGTTATTTTGCGCTGGGAGGAAGCTTATTTTTTCATGTATTTAGCGCTCCATTTGCTAGGGATTTTATGTATAAGTGGTGGAGTCGTTACTGAAAAAAAGAATGAAGAAAGCGTTAACTATATGTGTGTGATCGGTCTTGTTTTACTTTTAGCTGTACAGGGTATTATGAAATATAGTTCTTTCTCTTTACAAGATTTTAGTTTATTAATAGATGTACTTCCTTAAAGAGGCTTTTTATTTTATCTAAAAAGGAAGTAGGGTACGTGTTGGTTTGTAAGTGTACGGATTGTGAACCGAAGAAAGTGTTTAAAGATAGGTAAAACTCTTCTTATGTAGAAGAGTTTTTTTATGTAAATAAAAAGATCCAGAGCAATTCACATAATAAGCTTGTTCTAATTTAGCGTGTACGAACTTACAATAATAATAGACAGGCAGCATAGAGGAGGGAATAGCGTGAAGAAGGTTATCGGTTGGTCGCTTTTTTTGTACGTTGGATTTGCGTTACTTATATATTGGTATTTATTTGGATGGAATCATGAACTTATTCCGGACATGTATAAGGGAACGAGTGCAGATCCAGAAACGTTTATGAGTACGAGAGAGCTTACGCTAAGCCAAGATTATTCGCGCGTGAAAAATTTACTATACTTTTTAGCGACGCCTCTTGAATGGATTATTTTATTATTTGTACTTGTGCTAGGTATTTCAAGAAAGTTTGAGAAATGGTCGAAGGAAACGACTAAAATAAGTGTTTTGCAAGTTGCGATTTATTTCTTTTATTTATCATTATTGACAACAGTGCTTGCCTTACCGATGCAATGGATTGGCCGGAAAGTGTCCGTTGATTACGGCATTTCAACACAAAGTACACAAAGCTGGATAAAAGATCATGTTATCGGTTTTTGGGAAAGTTATGCGACTATGTTAATCGTAGTTACCGTTCTATTATGGCTTATCCGTAAATTTCCGAAGAGATGGTGGCTAGCAGGATGGGCGCTCTCTGTTCCATTTACAATCTTTTTAACATTCATACAGCCTGTCGTTATTGATCCACTGTATAACGACTTCTCGACGCTGAAAAATAAAGAATTAGAAACGAAAATTTTAGCGATAGCAGACAAAGCGGACATTCCTGCTAAACACGTATATGAAGTAAATATGTCGGAAAAAACGAATGCATTAAATGCTTACGTAACAGGAATTGGCCCTAACGCCCGTATTGTAATGTGGGATACAACACTTAAGCAGTTAAAAGATAAAGAGATTTTATTTATAATGGCCCATGAAATGGGGCATTATGTTATGAAACATATATATTTTGGCGTTGCAAGTTATGTGTTGCTATCGTTTATAGGTATGTTTTTAATTAGTCGTATTATAAATATGTGTATTCGCAAATGGGGAGATACATTGCAAATTTCAAAAGTGGCATGTTTCTCCATTTTACCTTTATTTTTCTTAATTTCTTCTATACTCTCTTTTGCAGCACAACCAGCAACAAACTACGTTTCACGTATAGAAGAAAGGGCCGCAGATCAATATGCTTTAAATATGACGAAGGACGGGAAATCTGGTGTGAAAACTTTTCAATATTTATCAAAAACAAGTTTAAGCCAAGTAAATCCGCCTGCGTTAGTGAAATTTTTCTTATACACGCACCCACCAATTTTTGAAAGAATTCATACGTTTGAACAATATGAGAAACAAAGCAAAAAGGAGTAGCATGATAGCTACTTCTTTTTTTATAGAGATATAAGTTTCATATTGGGAATATTTATCATTGCTTTTTATTGTGATTTTGTAAATAATAAGCTATAAAATTCTAAAAATCTATATATAAAGGAATAAAGGTGGAAAAATGTATTTTTTACAAAATTTAAAAGTGAAATATAAATTATTAGCGCTTATTTCATTAGCAGTTTTAGGTATGGTAATTATAAGCAGTGTAGCAATTAGTTCTATTAATAAGATTAAGCATGATACAGAGGTTGTAGTAGATGATTATCAATATTCTGCAATTTTATTAGAAGGAATGCTTCGCACACAAAATTCACTAGAATATAATTTATTAGAATTAATTACGGCATCACAAAATGAAGTGGCAAATAAAGAGGGAATAATTAATAATATTGAAAAGGATCTTAAAAAATATGATTCTTTATTAAAAGAATATGATGATGGTTTTAATTTAAGTAAGCAAGAGGATGAACTGTTTCAGAAGATGAAGAAATCTTTGCCAAGTTATAAAGATACATATAAAAAATTATTTGAAAAGGCGAAGGCAACAAATGAGCCACAAATGGTAAATGAATTTCAGAAGGAATTAAAACCGAAGGGAATAGAGTTAGCTGGTTATGCAGTGGATCTAGAATCGTATGTTTCAAATTTAGCTGACCAAGTATTTAAAGATTCTCAAAAAATGATTGATCGTTCCGTTATTACCTTTATCATTCTTGTAGTAGTTACTACAATCGTTATATGTATAGTAAGTTATATTATTAGCAAGCTCATAGTTGCTCCTTTACAAACGGTTAGTCGTATGATGGAAAGAGCGAAAGAAGGAGATTTAACCGTACATGGTGAGTATACTGCTAAGGATGAATTAGGTATATTAGTAAGTAATTTTAACGAGATGATTGCAGGGCTAAGAACAAATATGCAAGAAGTAGAGAATAATATTCAGCTTTTATTCCAACATGCAGACGGAGTAGTATCTGCATCAGAAGTATCTAGTAGTGCAGCGAAGAAAATCACTATGGATATTGAAGAAGTTGCAAATGGTGCAGAGAGTCAAATGCAAGCAATGGAACAAACTGCGGGTGCGATGGAAGAGTTGACGCAAGGAATGCAGAGTATAGTCAATACATCATCCTCTGTAAATGAATTATCTGCTCAATCAGCATTAGATGCAGAGAGTGGTAACAAATTAATGAAACAAATGATTCAACAGATGGATACAATCCAAAATTCGGTACATAGCGGTGTGAAACAAGTAGAGACTATGAAAGAACAATCAGAAGAAATTGTTAAAATCATTGATGTTATGCAAGGTATTACCTCCCAGATTAACTTATTAGCATTAAACGCCGCAATTGAGGCTGCACGTGCTGGTGAAAGTGGTAGAGGATTTGCAATTGTGGCAGATGAAGTGCGGAAATTAGCAGAACAATCTAGTGATTCTGCAAAACAAATTGAGAATCTTATTACTCAAGTTATGGGAACAACGAACCATACGGTACATATGATGGGGAAAGTAGATAATGAGGTACAGGCAGGTACACAAGTAGTAATGCATACAGAAAAAGTATTTGGAACAATTACAGAAAAAGTACAGCAAGTATCTGAGCAAATTCAAACGGTATCTATGTCTACAGATGAAATTGCAGCGAGTAGTGAGGAAATCTCGGCTTCTGCAGAAGACATGGCTCAAATTTCCCAAAGATCATCTGACCGAACTGATAGGGTAAAAGAGTCTATTCAACAGCAAGAAAAATCTGTTCAAGAGATTTCGGTTTCAATTGAACATATGCATAACGCAGCAGGAAAATTAAAACAAATAGTTGCCCAATTTACTCTTCAAAAGTAGTAGCATATTTGAGTGTTAATAAATATAAAAAAATCATCCTCTTTTAAGAAAAAAGGATGATTTTTTTATCCCGTTATTTGCTGGGCAGTAAGACCCCCATCTCAAAATTCAGCGAAAGCGAGTTATCAGTGAAGGGGGATGCTACCTCTGAAATATAAACCATGAATATAGTAATCTCCATTAGGCATCTCCTTTAGGTGCCAATAAAGGGAAGTTATAAAGTGAAAAGGAGTTTATAAAGAGATTGTAGAATGTTTTAGTATATAACACCTTAGATGTGACAACTTCCTTTTTGAAAAAGAAAGAAGGGGGTATAAAGCAGAAAGGTAGTGGAAATATTTCTTCTAGAAGATTTGCATTTTATCTTACATTCACAAAAAAAATAGTACTCCTGAAACAATGAAGTTCATTTTATTTGAATGAAATAGGGAGAGAGGATAATGAAGCAAAAAATATTGGGTGTAATGATGATTGCGACAATGGCAGGAGGTATATTTGCAGGGGCGAATGTGACACCTGTAAAAGCGGAAGAGTATCCACAAATGATTGTGTTTGAAGATGTTCCATACGGATTTTGGGCATATGATGCTATTATGGATTTAGCGTATCATAAAATTATATTAGGGTATGGAAACGGGAAGTATGGTGTTGGCGATCTTATAACACGTGAACAAGTAGCTGGGACTATTTACAGAACACTTGAGATAAAAGAAGAAGGGCCAGTAGCGAATCCATATAAAGATGTTTCTGATAGTACAACCACTTTTAAAAAGGAAATTTTAACGTTAACAAAACGTGGTGTTTTTACAGGGGATGGCCAAGGGAATTTTAGGCCGAAAGCACCAATCTCTAGAGCGGAAATGGCTGTCATTTTAAAACGAGCATTTAATTTTGAAACGAAACAAAAACATACATTTAAAGATATTCCAAAAGGTCACTGGGCAGAAGATGCAATTAGTGCGTTACAATCTAATAATGTTGTGAGAGGAACTGGGAATGGCATGTATGAATTAAATCGCCCTGTACCTAGAGAACAATATGCTCAGTTTATTAATAATGCGATTATTAATTATCATTTGAAAGAGGATTGGAAGTAGAGTGAAATATGAAAGCACAAATAGAAAAATTTGTGCTTTTTTGTTTGTTTAAAAAAGAATTATTATTCGTATTTATGTATTTTTATGGTTATAAACAAGCTTTATAATCAACCCGATGAAAAAGACATGATGTGTAATATGATTCACAAAACCGTCACGAAATGTGTCGGAAAATGTATTGTCACTATACCATTTATTCTGTATATTTTAAAAAAAACATATACATATTGGGGAGATAATTTGATGAGCAAAAAATTATTAAAAACAGCTACAGCATTAACAATTATGGGTGGGGTGTTATTCTCAGCAGAGAGTAATAGTGTAAAAGCGGAAAGTGCACCGTTGCAAAAAGCAAATACAATTGTATTTAAAGATGTACCAAAAGGACATTGGGCATATGAGGCAATTCATGAATTAGCGGAACAAGAAATAATTTTGGGATATGGCGATGGAATATTCGGTTTTGGGGATAATGTAACACGTGAGCAAGTTGCAGCTTTAATTTACCGTGTGTTTGATATGGAAGAACAAGATGAATATGAAAACCCATATGGAGATATCGTTGAAAATTCAACAAGCTTTATCGAGGAGATATTGGCTCTAACGGAAATCGGAATTTTCCAGGGAGACGAGAATGGAAACTTTAGACCGAAGGCGACGTTAACGCGTGCGGAAATGGCACAAGTTCTTACGAATGCTTTTGACCTACAGGCAAAGGGATCTCATAACTTTAATGATGTTTCAGCAAATTCATGGGCAACGAATGCAATTAGTGCAGTACAAACAAATGGTATTACAATGGGAATCGGAGAAGGTAAATTCGGTCCGTCTATGAAGGTAACGAGAGAACAATACGCACAGTTTTTACATAGAGCAATATTGCATGATATGGAACAAGGGCAGTAATAAAGTTTAACTAGTCAAAGTGAAATTCAAAAATAATACAAAAAGGTCGTTGTTGTATAACAGCGGCCTTTTTTGTATGAAATAAAGCGCGAAAGAATGGCGTTTTGAAAAAAAACGAAATGAATTTTCAAAAAAAACTTCCTTTTCTGAAGATTTGTTATATAATATAAAACATGAAATCAAATCTGTTATAAAACAGTTTAAGAAGGGGATGCTAATATGTCGACGCAAACTTCACGGGTTACACTCGTTGGAGAAATGTTACCAGCGTACAGCGAAATATTGACACCTGAGGTGCTTAGTTTTTTGAAGGAACTACATGAGAATTTTAATGAGCGCCGCATAGAACTTTTACAAAAACGTGTAGAAAAACAAAAGAGAATTGATGCAGGGGAGTTTCCGAAGTTTCTAGAAGAAACAAAACACATACGTGAAGCGGATTGGACAATTGCCAAGCTGCCAAAAGACTTAGAGGATCGCCGTGTAGAGATTACTGGACCGGTAGATAGAAAGATGGTCATTAACGCTTTAAATTCAGGAGCGCATCTTTTTATGGCGGATTTTGAAGATTCGAATTCACCAACTTGGGAAAATGCAGTGGAAGGCCAAATCAATTTACGAGATGCAGTAAAGGGAACGATTTCACATGAAAATGATAAAGGGAAAGAATATAGATTAAATGAGAAAACAGCTGTACTCATTGTACGTCCAAGAGGATGGCATTTAGAGGAAAAGCATATGCAAGTTGATGGGAAAAATATGTCGGGTAGCTTAGTAGACTTCGGCTTGTACTTTTTCCATAATGCGAAAGCTCTTTTAGCAAAAGGGAGCGGCCCATACTTTTACTTACCGAAAATGGAAAGTTATTTAGAAGCGAGATTATGGAATGATGTATTCGTATTTGCTCAAAAATATATCGGCATTCCAAATGGAACGATTAAAGCAACTGTGTTACTGGAAACGATTCACGCTTCGTTTGAAATGGATGAAATTTTGTATGAGCTAAAAGATCATTCTGCTGGCTTAAACTGCGGAAGATGGGATTATATTTTTAGCTTTTTAAAGAGTTTCCGTAATCATAATAAATTCTTACTACCAGATAGAGCACAAGTCACGATGACGGCGCCATTTATGCGTTCGTATTCTTTGAAAGTAATTCAAACATGTCACCGCCGTAATGCACCAGCAATTGGAGGAATGGCGGCACAAATTCCGATTAAAAATAATCCAGAAGCAAATGAAGCAGCTTTTGAAAAAGTGCGTGCTGATAAGGAACGCGAAGCTTTAGACGGTCATGACGGGACTTGGGTTGCCCACCCTGGACTTGTACCGGTTGCAATGGAAGTGTTTAATCACATTATGAAAACACCAAATCAAATTTTTAGAAGACGTGAAGAAATATGTGTAACAGAAAACGATTTACTAGAGGTACCGGTGGGAACGATTACAGAAGAGGGCCTTCGCATGAATATTAGCGTAGGTATTCAATATATTGCATCTTGGTTAAGCGGACGGGGAGCAGCACCCATTTATAACTTAATGGAAGATGCGGCAACAGCTGAAATTTCAAGAGCACAAGTATGGCAATGGATTCGTCATGAAGGTGGAAAACTAAATGATGGTCGTAATATTACGCTTGAATTAATGGAAGAATTAAAAGAAGAAGAATTAGCAAAAATAGAAAGAGAGATTGGTAAGGAAGCCTTTAAGAAAGGGAGATTCCAAGAGGCGACAACGTTGTTTACAAATCTCGTTCGAAATGATGAATTCGTACCATTTTTAACATTACCGGGTTATGAAATTTTATAAAAAATGAAAAGGGGATGGAACAAATGAAAAACGAAAGAATCGAGAAGTTACAAGAAAGCTGGGAATTAGATGAGCGTTGGAAAGGGATCACACGTCCATATTCGGCAGAAGATGTAATTCGCCTGCGCGGGTCAATTGATATTGAACATACGTTAGCGCGTCGTGGTGCTGAGAAGCTTTGGACATCGCTTCATACAGAAGACTATATTAACGCACTTGGCGCATTAACAGGAAACCAAGCGATGCAACAAGTAAAAGCTGGGTTAAAAGCGATTTACTTAAGTGGTTGGCAAGTAGCAGCTGATGCAAACCTTTCTGGGCATATGTATCCAGACCAAAGTTTATATCCAGCGAACAGCGTACCTGCTGTAGTAAAACGAATTAATCAAACGCTTCAACGTGCGGATCAAATTCAGCATATGGAAGGAAGCGATGATACAGACTATTTCGTACCGATTGTAGCAGATGCAGAAGCTGGATTTGGTGGGCAATTAAATGTATTCGAACTGATGAAAGGTATGATTGAAGCAGGTGCATCAGGTGTGCATTTTGAAGATCAATTATCTTCAGAGAAAAAATGTGGCCATTTAGGCGGAAAAGTATTACTACCAACGCAAACAGCAGTACGCAATTTAATTTCTGCACGCCTTGCAGCAGATGTAATGGGAGTGCCGACAATTATCGTTGCAAGAACAGATGCGGATGCAGCTGATTTAATTACGAGCGATATTGATCCTGTTGATAAAGCATTTATTACAGGAGAAAGAACACCAGAAGGATTTTACCGTACGAATGCAGGTCTTGATCAAGCAATTGCGCGCGGTTTAGCGTATGCACCGTACGCAGACCTCGTTTGGTGTGAAACGTCAGAACCGAATTTAGAAGATGCAAAACGATTTGCGGACGCAATTCATAAGGAGCATCCAGGGAAGCTACTTGCATATAACTGCTCACCTTCATTCAACTGGAAACAAAAACTAGATGAAAAAACAATTGCAAGCTTCCAAAAGGAAATCGCATCTTACGGTTACAAGTTCCAATTCGTAACACTTGCTGGATTCCATTCATTAAATTACGGTATGTTTGAACTAGCACGTGGCTATAAAGAGCGCGGCATGGCAGCATACTCTGAACTACAACAAGCAGAATTCGCAGCTGAAAAACATGGCTACTCTGCAACACGTCATCAACGCGAAGTAGGAACAGGTTACTTTGATGAAGTGGCACAAGTGATTACAGGCGGAACTTCATCAACGACAGCGTTAAAAGGATCTACGGAAGAAGCACAGTTTACGAAATAAAAGGAAGGGGCACCTTTTTGAAAGGTGCCCCTTGTTATTTTCTAAACGATTCGAAAAGAGAGATTGAGTTATCGGCAAAAAACGATACTAACTTTTCTTTATTACTAAATCAACTCCACTCAGCCCTATGATCACGAATAAACTTCATATCTTTCTCATAATGCTCTAGATGTCCTTCATCGATCATTCTTTGGAAATTCAAGTCGCCTTCTTGAGCTTTTCGTTTCATATATGTACATAACCCTTCTAATCGAAGCAACACCATTCCTAAGTAATCTTCATCCATATTTTTATCATAGGACTGAACGAACAAATTCACTCTCTCTTTAATACGATCTGCATGTTGCGATGAGTCATAATGAACGGCTTCACCGGATTCAGTATAATACACTCTACTTAAAGGCACACAAGTATAGAGTGTATAAGCGATATCCCATAGTCTTGGACCAGGAGCAGCAACATCGAAATCAATAATCCCTACTGGCTTCTTATTATTAAAAATAATGTTATATATGGCAAAATCATTGTGACATAAAACCTCAATGTTATTTGGAGTATGATCCATCGGTTTCCAATCAGCTAATAACGGAAAATCACTTACAGCATCATGGTAAAGGCGGAGCATCTTTGCTATTTCTTTTAATACATCATTAGATCGCATATATTCTTTTAAAGGATAATTGCCAGCTTCTCCTTCAATAAAGGATAAAATCTCTCTATCCTTTTCATCTACACCTAAAAACTTTGGAGCATAATGAAATCCTTTGTTTTCTAAATATTGCAATAGCTTATGAATCTTTTCACTGCCTGGCTTTAACTCTCGCCGAACAGTATTTTCAGAACGATATACGCTTGAGACGTTTCCCCCTGTTAGCCTTTCTTCTTTAGCGTAGTTTGACATGTGAAAATTCCCCCTGTGATTAAAAAATCCAATTCCAAATAGTGAATAGACCAACAACGGCAGAAAAGAGGAGGGAAGCAAGCAATGCTAGACAGCCAAAAGGAACTAGCTTATCTTTCCATGTTTCTTTATACTCATAAATTAACTCCTCTGCTACTTTCTTCTGCACTGAAGATAAAGGTTGATCTTTATACAACCCTTTTATATGGTTAGAATCGCCTTTAAACTTTAAAGCACGTGCAATATGATGAGGACTATTTCCCATTGATTTTTCAAATAATAAACATGATTCATGCATAATACCTGTTTTATGCTCTTCTAGATACCAGTAACGTCCAGCCATTTCTGGATATTGTAATTTATAATAAATATCTCCGAGTTGTTTTCGAAGATGTAATTCATTTGGGTATGTAAAGATGAGGCCATGCAATCTATCTCTTGCTTTTCCAAGATTATTATTTTCAATATCCTCTTCAATTCTTTTTAATGTTTTTCTAGGAATTTTATTGGTCATAAACTCCTCCTTATTTAGAATAGAGATAATTATATTTTATAAGAAATACTAAAAATTAGAAATTCTATTTTCGAAAAAGATTGTACATTTTATTTTAATGTGCTATGATGATGTCAGTTGAATAGTTAAATTAAGCAATCCATATGTTATCAAGTGCTGAAAACGAACGAGAAAAAGTATGTGAGAACTAGTTTATGTTTCGTATTTGATAATGTGTGGATTCTTTTTTTAGACAGGAAGACTAAAAAATTTAAAATTTGTATTTTCTTAGGAGGAAATAATTATGGCAGTAACAGGACAAGTAAAATGGTTTAACAACGAAAAAGGTTTCGGTTTCATCGAAGTTCCAGGCGAAAACGACGTATTCGTACACTTCTCAGCAATCGAAACTGACGGTTTCAAATCTTTAGAAGAAGGTCAAAAAGTTAGCTTCGAAATCGAAGACGGTAACCGTGGACCTCAAGCTAAAAACGTAATCAAACTATAATTTTATAGTTGATGATGGAAAAAAGGATGGCTAATGCCATCCTTTTTTTGTTGTGGAGAAAGTTTTTTTAGAGCCTGTTTTTATATCTAAATCTCTTTTTCGATGTTACAACTGGTAAAAAATTATCTGGAATGCGTATTAGTTTCTGTAGAAGAATTAGTTCAGCAAGAGCATTTGCTGCGTATGATAGTAAATAACTATAAATTTGTATTCTCTGTTGAAATGGGGAAATCTTTTCCAGATAGACCTTGAGTAACATCTTTTTTGTTAGCGTTGTTGTTGGAATTTTGTACGTTTTGAGATGATGTTTCTAACAGTTGTTCTTGTTCCTTACTAGGGGTATTCAGAGCATCTGAGGGAATGCTATTAACCTGCTGATTTAATGGATTTTCTTTATCCATAGTATACAACTCCTTTTTAGAATTCGATAAAAAGCAATGTAATTATAAATAGCTACTTATATATATTGTGTTTTTGAATGACATTATATACAAAACTTATATTACAAAGTTAACTAATTAACGAATTGTTAGTGATGGATAAAGATGTGCAAATTTGAATTTTTTAATAAAAATTAAAAGCGGATAACAAGTACAAATACTCTTTCTCATGTTTTATATAAGGATCATATTACAAATCAAAAAAGATGTAGAGAACCTTGGAAGAAAATATAGTCGTTTTTTAGGGGGAAGAAGAATAAATAAAATGATACTACGAATGTAAAAAGGCATTCCATAAAGGAAGGCCTTTTATTGTTCTTGCCCTGATTTTTTCTTCTCACGTTTTTTACATTCTGGACATTTTGATTTACGAAACGGTTTGGCAAAGAATAGCAGGATGAAAAATAAACCGAATATAATACTAGCTGAGTTTTTCACGATAATGACGTTACTATTTTTCATTTGAATCGATGGTTGGATCTCTTTTTCTTCCATAGTGGCCCTCCATATATTGGATTTACATTTTAATTATAGCAAAGTTAGTTGTTGTAATGATGTGAAATGAGGAATGGATAATAAATATTTATAGGTAGTATAAATGCTGTTTTTATAACTTTAAAATTAATTAATTTCTATATTTTGATTTTATTGTTTAACAAATGTTTGATAAATGATAAAAAATTGTAAAAAAGCGGAACTTGTAAGCTATTTCCTTTTCATAGATGCTAAAATTATATATGCAGCTGCTAATATAAATGAAAAAAAGGAGATAATGGAGTATGGAAAGTAAAGTGGAACGCTATGTCGAAAATTATGTTGTAACGAAAAATACGATGGCCTTACTTCCTGTTATTCTAAGTGAAAAGAAAATTGTTACGCGAGTCGTTGAAATGAATGATTCTTTTTTCGTATTTCAAAAACCTCTAGATATTATAGAAAGAAGTTGCCGCAAGCATGGCTCTAGTTTCTTAGGCAGAAAAGAAGGAACGAAAGAGTTAACCCATATTACACATAAAGCACCGATTGCGATTAGTCCAGCAGATCAACTTTATTTTTTCCCTACCTATTCTTACTCTAGAAAAGAGTGCGCTTGGTTGTCTCATTTTTATATTGAAAGTAATAAAGAATTAGAAGATGGAAATCTTATTATTAGATTTATAAATGGCTTTGCTGTGAAATTAGAAATATCAAAAACTAGTTTTGAAAATCAACAAAATCGTACAGCGAAATTACGTACTGAATATGAAGATCGTAGGAAAAAACAGGGGAATCCTTGTTTTAAAGAGGTCGATAAAAAAGAGGAATCAACATTAAGACCCGCTTATGAGAAGGTGTATTTTGTGAAGGAAGGCGAAGTGTGAAAGGATGGGGGAATCCCCATTCTTTTTTGTTTGTCAGTCAGTCTTTGTAGATAAGGCGATATATTAGAAAAAACGAGTTGTAATTGATATATTTAGAAAATCACCAGTATAATTTCATTTACCGATAAAAACCGAAAAACAATCTAAATAACAAAATGAACGACACGTCCTGTCGAATATTGATAGATTATCATAGCTAAATAATGAAGGAATTCTTATGAAAGATATGGAAACTTTAATAAATACATCTCCGTATGTCGTATCTACCATTTCCTCTTTCATATAAGCAATGATACAGTAGGGATAGTATTTAGAGTAAAGGGGTAAAGTGTAGAATGGATTTTCAGACAATCAAAGAGTATTTTTCACCAGAAAATATGGATCATATTGTTGAGAGTTATAAAGCGTTCGGACCACTTCTTGGTATTGGTTTACCGATGATAGAGGCGTTGATTCCAGCATTACCGCTTATTGTATTTGTACTGGCGAATGCTGTTGCATTTGGCTTTTGGCTCGGTTTTCTTTATTCATGGCTTGGATCAGTAATGGGTGCATTACTTGTCTTTTTCATCATCCGCCATTTTGGTCGCAGTCGTTTCTTTTCGTTTGTAAATAAGCATGAGAGAGTACGAAAAGCAATGGGGTGGGTTGAAAGGAAAGGATTCGCACCGATTTTTGTTATATTTTGTTTTCCGTTTACACCGTCAGCGCTCATAAATGTTGTCGCTGGTTTATCCCGAATTAGTGTAAAACAGTTTGGTCTAGCGTTAGCATTCGGAAAACTTGTGATGATTTTTATTTTAACGTATATCGGTCATGATTTAATGTCATTTATTCATAATCCAGTGAAATCAGTTATTGTAGCGATTGGTATTTTTATTTTATGGTATGTCGGTAAGAAAATCGAAGTAAAGTTAGAACTACATTAAGAATAGTCTTCTTTGTAAAGGAAAGCTTCAGTATTAAAGGATAAGGGGAGAAGCAGATGAAGAAAACTTTGAAAAAAGAAGGCATAGAGTGGATACGAACAATTTTAATTGGTGTATTATTAGCTGTATTTTTTCGAACGTTTTTCTTTTCAACGTATGTTGTAGAGGGGAAGTCAATGATGCCGACATTGCAAGATGGCAATATGCTAGTTGTAAATAAGGTGAGTTATCAAGTTGGGGACTTGAACAGATTTGACGTTGTGGTATTTCATGCGAATAAAAAAGAGGACTATGTAAAGCGGGTTATCGGTTTACCTGGAGATCATATTGAATATAAGCAGGATAAGTTATATATAAACGGTCAATTTATTGATGAGCCGTATTTAGAGAAGTATAAGAAAGAGATAAATGGAAGGCAACTAACAGGCGACTTTACATTAGAAGAGTTAACGAAAGAAAAGCTGGTGCCACCCGGGTTTATTTTTGTAGTAGGTGATAACCGGCTCGGGAGCTGGGATAGTAGACACTTTGGCTTTGTAAAAGCTGATACAGTTGTCGGTAAAGTTGATTTGCGATATTGGCCAATTCAAGAGGTGCAAACGAATTTTTCAAAAGGTTGATATAATGAAGTAGAAGTATAGAAAAGACAAACAACTCAGTTTGTCTTTTTTCGTGTACTATAATACAATTATAGTAGCAAACTAACGTTCGTTATGTAAGTGAAAGGTGGGGTTACATGTCACTTCGATTTGTGATTGGTAGAGCGGGAAGTGGAAAAAGTACACTTTGTTTACGCGAAGTGCAAGAAGAGTTAAAACAACGCCCGAGAGGGAAAACAATATTATATCTTGTGCCAGAACAGATGACATTCCAGACGCAGCAGGCGTTAATTGGAAGTGAGGATGTAAGAGGTTCTATTCGGGCACAAGTTTTTAGTTTTTCACGATTAGCGTGGAAGGTACTACAAGAAGTTGGCGGAGCGAGTCGTCTTCATATTGATGAAGCGGGTGTACATATGTTACTCCGTAAAATTGTAGAGTCTCGTAAAGATGGATTATCGGTGTTCCAAAAAGCAGCGGAGCAAAACGGTTTCTTTGAACATCTTGGCAGTATGATTGCAGAGTTTAAACGTTACAATGTAACGCCATCTAACGTATATGAAATGTGGCAACAATTGGATGCGCATAGTAGCAGTGCCGAACAAAAGTTACTAGCGAATAAAGTGTATGATTTACAGCTATTATACGATGATTTTGAACGTGCTTTAATTGGAAAATATTTAGATTCAGAAGACTACCTACAATTGCTAGTGGAAAAGCTTCCGCAGTCTGAATATGTAAATGGTGCGGAAATTTATATAGATGGATTTCATTCATTTTCCCCGCAAGAGTTAGAGATTGTAAGACAGCTTATGATTTGCGGAGCGAGAGTTACGATCACGTTAACGATAGATGAAAAAACGTTAGCACAGCCAGTAAATGAACTCGATTTATTTTATGAAACGACGTTAACGTATGAAAAAATCAAACAAGTAGCGCGTGAAGAGAAAATAGAAATTGAAAAAACAATTCCACTTATGGAACAGCCGCGTTTTCATTCTCCGGCATTAGCGCATTTAGAAGCTCATTATGAAGCGCGTCCGAATGAAAAATTTAACGGTGAAGCGAGTGTAACGATTAGTACAGCTGCGAATTTACGAGCAGAGGTAGAAGGTGTTGCGCGTGAAATTCGTAAACTTGTGGCGGAGGAAAACTATCGTTACCGAGATATTGCGGTTCTTCTTCGTAATGGGGAAAGTTATTACGATGTGATGCGAACGTTATTTACAGATTATAATATCCCACACTTCATCGATGAAAAGCGCCCGATGTCACACCACCCATTAGTAGAATGTATTCGTTCTGCACTCGAGATTATTAGTGGGAATTGGCGTTATGATGCGGTGTTCCGCTGCGTGAAAACAGAGCTTTTATATCCATTAGACGTAAGAAAAGAAACGATGCGTGAAGAAATGGATGAATTTGAAAATTACTGTTTAGCGTACGGTGTACAAGGAAAGAGGTGGACTTCAGAGGATCCATGGATGTATCGCCGTTATCGTTCTCTTGATGATACGAACGGGATGATCACAGATAGTGAACGTGAAATGGAAGAGAAAATAAATCGATTGCGTGACGTTGTAAGAACACCTGTTATTCGCATGCAAAAAAGGTTAAAGCGTGCAGGAACAGTTATGCAAATGTGTGAAGCAGTTTACTTATTTCTAGAAGAGCTGGATGTTCCGAAAAAACTAGAAGAATTACGTATACGTGCAGAAGAAAGTGGAGATTTCTTATTTGCGACAGATCATGAACAAGTATGGGAAGAAGTAATGAGCCTTCTTGATACGTTTGTAGAGATGCTTGGTGAAGAGAAAATGTCTCTTTCTATGTTTACGGACGTTATGTCGACAGGTCTTGAGGCACTTCAATTTGCTAACATTCCGCCGTCATTAGACCAAGTGTTAATTGCTAATATTGATCACTCCAGGTTATCTGACGTGAAAGCAACGTTTATTATAGGTGTAAATGAGGGTGTTATTCCAGCAGCACCTATGGACGAAGGTATGCTTTCTGATGAAGAAAGAGAAGTTCTTGGTGCAGCAGGGATTGAATTAGCGCCAACGACGAGACAAACTTTGTTAGAAGAACAGTTCGTTATGTATCAAATGGTAACGAGAGCATCTGAGAAGTTATATATTTCATGCCCGCTTGCAGATGAAGAAGGAAAGACGTTACTTGCGTCTAGCTTTATTAAGAAAATAAAAAGAATGTTCCCTAATGTGAAAGATTCATTTATTACCAATGACGTAAACGATTTATCACGTTCAGAACAAATTTCATACGTAGCAACGCCAGAAGTAACGTTATCTTACGTTATGCAGCAACTACAAACGTGGAAGCGATACGGATTTGAAGGGAATTTAGACTTTTGGTGGGACGTATATAATTTCTACGTAACTTCAGATGAATGGAAACAAAAAAGTAGCCGCGTCTTATCAAGTTTATTCTATCGAAATCGTGCGAAGAAACTAAGTACAGCAGTAAGTAGAGATTTATACGGAGATATAATTAAAGGAAGCGTCTCTCGTATGGAACTATTTAACCGTTGTGCATACGCTCATTTTGCGCAGCACGGTTTATCGCTTAGAGAGCGTGATATTTTCAAGCTTGATGCGCCGGACATCGGCGAATTATTCCATGCGGCATTAAAGAAAATTGCGGACAAGCTATTGCGTGAAAACCGTACTTGGGCGGATTTATCCATAAAAGAGTGTGAGCATCTTTCTGTTTTAGTAATAGAAGAAATCGCACCGTTATTACAACGACAAATTTTATTAAGTTCAAACCGTCATTTCTATTTAAAACAAAAACTACAACAAATCATTTTCCGTACGTCAATCATTCTTCGTGAACATGCGAAGTCAAGCGGATTCGTACCAGTTGATTTAGAAGTGCCGTTCGGTATGGGTGGTACAGGATCACTTCCGCCGATGGAATTCTCATTACCAAATGGTGTGAAGATGGAAGTTGTCGGCCGTATTGACCGTGTTGATAAGGCAGAAGATGAAAACGGGACGTTCTTACGTATTATTGATTATAAATCAAGTTCAAAAGCGTTAGATTTAACGGAAGTGTATTACGGATTAGCACTTCAAATGTTAACGTATTTAGATGTTGTTACTTCGAATGCGCAGACGTGGATGAAAAAAGGTCACGCAGCATCACCAGCTGGTGTATTGTATTTCCATATTCATAACCCAATCGTTGAGATGAAAGGTGACGCATCTGAAGCTGAAATTGAAAAAGAAATTTTAAAGAAATTTAAAATGAAAGGACTCGTATTAGGAGATGCTGACGTTGTTCGTTTAATGGATAACAAACTTTCAACAGGAAGTTCAGATATTATTTCTGCTGGCCTGAAAAAAGACGGTAGCTTTAGTGCGCGTTCAAGTATTGCAAGTGAGCAAGAGTTTAACGTACTGCAAAAATATGTACACCATACGTTTGAAAATATCGGAAAAGATATTACAGAAGGTGTTATCGATATTGCTCCTTATAAAATGGGAAATAAAGCAGCATGTACGTTCTGTAACTTCAAATCTGTTTGTCAATTTGATGAGTCACTTGAAGATAATCAGTTCCGATCGTTAAAAGATATGAAAGATAGCGAAGCGATGGAGAAAATAAGAGAGGAGGTTGGCGGAGAATGATAGAAAATTGGCCTGAAAAACCAGAAGGTAGTCAATGGACAGATGACCAGTGGAAAGCTGTTGTAGCGAATGGACGTGATATTTTAGTTGCGGCTGCAGCTGGGTCAGGGAAAACAGCAGTATTAGTTGAACGTATTATTAAAAAGATTATTAATGAAGAGAATCCAGTCGATGTCGACCGCCTGCTCGTTGTAACATTTACGAATGCAGCGGCGCAAGAGATGAAAAACCGAATCGGGGAAGCGTTAGAAAAGGTATTAATTGATGAACCAGGCTCTCAACACGTAAGAAAGCAGCTGAGCCTATTAAATAAAGCTTCCATTTCAACAATTCACTCATTCTGTTTACAAGTAATTAGAGGATATTACTACATGCTTGATGTTGATCCTCGTTTCCGTATTGCGAATCAAACAGAAAATGAATTGTTAAAAGAAGAAGTGCTAGATGACATATTAGAAGAAGAGTACGGAATCGAAGATAATACAATCTTCTTTGAACTTGTTGATCGTTATACGAGTGACCGTAGTGATGATGACTTACAACGTATGATTTTAGCACTTCATACAGAGTCAAGAGCGCATCCAAATCCGGAAAAATGGCTTGATAAATTAGTAGAAGCATATGACGTAGAAGGAAAGACAATTGAAGATTTAGTATATGCTTCTTATTTATTAGAAGATGTGAAATTCCAGCTTGAAACAGCGGAACAGCATATTCGTAAGGCAACTGAACTCGCAATGCTTCCTGACGGTCCAGCGCCTCGCATTGAAACCCTGCAAGCAGATCTAGCTTTACTTGGAACGCTATCATCAGCTGCTCATGAGTCGTGGACAAGTTTGTATGAAGCGATGCAAAATGTATCGTGGCAAACGTTAAAGCGTATTAAGAAAAGTGATTACAATGAAGATGTTGTAAAACAAGTAGACTCTCTTCGTAATAAAGCGAAAGATGAAGTGAAGAAATTACAAGAAGAGTTATTTAGCCGAAAACCTGAAAGTTTCTTACGAGATTTTCAAGATATGCACCCAGTATTAGAAAAGCTTGTTCAACTTGTAAAAGTATTTACAGAGCGTTTCCAAGCGATGAAGCGAGATAAAGGAATGGTCGATTTCACAGATTTAGAGCATTTCTGTTTACAAATTTTAAGTGAACAAAGTGAAAATGGTGAAATGAATCCGTCAGCAGTGGCGCTCCAATATCGTAATAAATTTGCTGAAGTATTAGTCGATGAATATCAAGATACGAACTTTGTACAGGAATCTATTATTAAATTCGTAACGAAAGATTCTGAGAGTGAAGGAAACTTGTTCATGGTTGGTGACGTAAAGCAGTCGATTTATCGTTTCCGACTAGCCGAACCAGGACTATTCCTAGGAAAATATAAACGCTTCACACAAGAAGGATTGGGCGGTGGAATGAAGATCGACTTAGCGAAAAACTTCCGTAGTCGTCATGAAGTGTTAGCAGGTACGAACTTTATCTTCAAACAAATTATGGGTGAAGAAGTCGGAGAAATCGACTACGATGCAGACGCTGAATTAAAGTTAGGTGCTACCTATCCAGAAGGTGAAGATGTAGCGGCAGAACTACTGTGCATTCAGCAAACGGAAGAAGAAGTAATAGACGGAGAAGAAGGTGCAGAAGTCGAAAAAGCACAGCTTGAAGCTCGTCTTATGGCGCAGCGCATTAAAGCGATGGTTGATTCAGGTTATGAAGTGTATGACCGTAAAAATGATAGTATGCGCCCAGTACAATACCGCGACTTCGTTATTTTACTTCGCTCCATGCCGTGGGCCCCGCAAATTATGGAAGAGTTAAAATTACAAGGAATTCCAGTGTACGCTGACCTTGCGACTGGTTACTTTGAAGCGACAGAAGTAAATATTATGATGAACGTATTCCGCGTTATTGATAATCCGATGCAAGATATTCCGCTTGCAGCTGTACTTCGTTCTCCAATCGTTGGATTGAGCGATGAAGAACTTGCGACGCTTCGTGCTCATGGAAAGAAAGGCTCGTTTTATGAAGTAATGAGCTCATTCTTAAAAGGGGCACCACTTGAAGAGGAGCAAGAACTTCATGATAAATTAGAGTGGTTTTATAACTTACTGCAAGGATGGCGTGAATTTGCACGTCAACAATCACTTTCTGATTTAATTTGGAAAGTGTACGGTGAGACAGGTTATTACGACTTCGTTGGCGGTTTACCAGCTGGAAAGCAAAGGCAGGCAAACTTACGCGTACTATATGACCGCGCAAGACAATACGAAGCAACATCATTTAGAGGATTATTCCGCTTCTTACGTTTTATTGAACGTATTTTAGAACGCGGTGATGACATGGGTACGGCGAGGGCCCTCGGTGAACAAGAAGACGTTGTTCGCATTATGACGATTCATAAAAGTAAAGGGTTAGAGTTCCCGGTTGTATTTGTAGCTGGACTCGGTCGTCGTTTTAATACACAAGACTTAATGAAACGTTTCTTATTGCATAAAGATTTCGGTTTCGGTTCGCAATTTATCGATCCGCGTAAACGAATTAAATATACAACATTATCACAGCTTGCGATTAAGCGTAAAATGAAAATGGAATTAATTGCGGAAGAAATGCGCGTACTATACGTAGCGTTGACGCGCGCGAAAGAGAAGTTAATTTTAATCGGAACAGTTAAGGATGCAAATAAGGAAATGGAAAAATGGCTTGATGCGAGGGAACATAGTGAATGGTTATTACCAGATCACATACGTGCCGGGGCGTCTTGTTATTTAGACTGGATTGCACCTTCATTATATAGACACCGTGATAGTGAAATGCTTCTTGAATTAGGACAAGGAAGTATTCCAGATGAAATTTACGGGTATGACACTAGCTGGAAAGTAGAAGTTGTGGACGGTAATACGCTACTTGCACCAGAGCCAGTTCAAGAAGAGAAACAAGAATTGTTAGAAGCGCTTCGTGAGAAAAAGGCTGTGCCGTTAGAAAGTGAACGAAAAGATGAAGTGTACGACAGATTAATGTGGAAGTACGGATATGAGGAAGCAACATCTCACCGTGCGAAGCAATCTGTTACAGAAATAAAGAGAAATTATCAATCAGAAGATGGTAGTGATAACGCCTTTATTAAAAAACTACGTGCACCAATTAAAACACGTCCGCGCTTTATGGAGAAAAAAGGGTTAACGTACGCAGAGCGCGGAACAGCAGTCCATGCCGTTATGCAGCATGTTGATTTGAAGAAGCCGATTACGGTTGAAGTTCTTCAAGAGCAAATTGCTGGAATGGTAAATAAGGAATTATTAACATTCGAGCAGGCGGAAGAAATAGCGATTGAAAAAGTAATTTCATTCTTTGACAGTGACTTAGGTAAAAGGGTATTAGCGGCGAAAAGTGTTGAGCGTGAAGTTCCATTTACGATGATGCTTGCAGCAGAAGGAGCATATCAAGATTGGCAAGGGAATAGCGGGGAATCGATTCTTGTCCAAGGGGTTATCGACTGCATGATTGAAGAGGAAGATGGCATTACGTTAATCGACTTCAAAACAGATACGATTGAAGGGAAATTTCCAGGCGGATTCGAACAAGCGAAACCAATTTTAGAAGATCGATATAAAGTGCAGCTTTCGTTATATGCAAAAGCACTGGAGAAAAGCTTACAACATCCTGTAAAAGAGAAATGTTTATACTTCTTTGATGGGAATCACGTTGTAAATATTGAAGAATAGAGGGGCTTGAAAATGGTAACGGAAAAAACGTTAAGAACTTGTGAACAGGGACACGAGTACTATAAAAGTAGCGATTGTCCAACTTGCCCAGTCTGTGAGAAAGAGAGAAAACCAAAAGAAGGTTTTCTCTCTCTTCTTTCAGCGCCAGCAAGAAGGGCATTAGAACACCATGGAATTCAAACTGTAGAAAAACTCTCAAAATATAGTGAAAAAGAAATATTAAAACTGCATGGTATGGGACATGCGTCTTTGCCGAAGCTTAGGAGGGCTTTGGAGGAGAGCGGGTTATCATTTAAATAAAATGAAATAGTGCCTCTTCACTACTTACTTGTTTATACCACTATTTGTGGACAGTAAAGTTCTTGCTTATTAAAATTTTATTTTAATAATTTTGAATTAGATAAAAGAAAAAAGTAGGAGAATATCTCCTACTTTTTTTACGCTGTTCCAATCTGATCTTGATCTGCCACATCAGAATCAAATGTATTCGTTGCACTAACACCGTTAAACGTATTCACGACAAACCCAACATTGGAAGCTCCAGATCCGTTATAGGCTTTCGTGTTTTCTTTCGGAGATACGTTATAAAAATCTCCTAAGTTGAAAGAGCCGTTACTGTTTTGCACGACGAGATTTCCTACAACCGAAGGCATACCATCCACCTACTTTACTAAGCTTTTTAATTACTATATGAATTATTGTGCGGAAGGTTCATCCGTAATATATTGGCGGATTTGTATAATACGAGAGTTATTAAAACCATAATCAACATTTCCAATTTGAAAGCAACCAGAATTTAAAAGTGTGCGTAATTCAACGTTATTAACTTCAATAAAAGGGCATTCATTTACAATGTTTAATTTTACATCTGTCGTTCGTTTTGGAATTGTGATGTGTTCATCTGTAAAGATTTCAAAAGCATCAAAGCGACCTTCTCCCCGTATATAAAAAGGAATTTCACGGTGGACGGCAATAGCTCTACTTTTTAATTCCATTTGGTTTGCATCTCCAACTTGAAATACAGCAGCAATCCCTAAAGAAATAATAGAAACATTTTGGACAATAGACACATGATGCAACATAATTTCTCAGTCTCCTTAACCTGGAGTAGGAGGGACATCTGTTACTAATGGTACAAATGGACCCTCTGTAACTGTTTCAAATGGTGTATCGAGAATAGAAGATAGAATGAGGAGATTTGCATCTCCAATTAAAAAGAGTGCGGACGACGATACACCGTTCATTTTAATCTGTCCGACTTTTAACTCACGGTTTACAACGTTAAGGTTCATACATACTTACTCCTTTCGGAAATTTCCCGGTATGTGCTGAATAAAGGAGAGAAAGGCTTTGTCAATATCTTGTTTCATTGCCTGAATAATGATATCTCGTAAATAATCTGGATCTGTTGAAATACCTTCATATGATTGCGCTTGTGATAAATAATAAGGGAGTCGATGCTCCATCTGTTTTTTTATGTCATCCACCATCATTTGTCGATACATTTCATCAAGCGGTGTTCGCTCTTCTTGTTCAAAATGGAGAATACGATTATATGCTTCTTCATCTAAGTATCGATGCATTTCTTGGAGGATACCTTGATAAAAGTCTGGGTTTGTTTCAGTTTCAGGGTTTACCTTCAATGTTTCTGTATCCACTTGAAAATCTTCAATTTGTTGTCCTTTTGCTGAAAATGGGTTTAAACCAATATTTAAAGTACCATTTAAATTTTCGACTTTTAATTGATCGAATTTGTATTCCACTTTTCCTACAGAAGAGGAGGGGCGATTTTTTAATTCGTTAAGCTCTTCTTGGAGTTGGCGCACTTGATCTTCTAAATTCAGGATGGCTGCTTGTTGTGTTTGAAGAGCTTGTTGAAGTTGGTGTAAGTAAGTATATATATCTTGATTCATTTGTGAAACCTCCTTTTCAATAGGGAGGGTAAAAATATTCCTGCTATATATTTATGACAAGGATGTCTTAAGAAGAACTAGTTGATGGTTTGATAGAAATAATTTGTCCTTTCGCCTGTAATGGGCGAAGCGGCTCCGTAAATCCGCCCGTATTTGAAAATTTAGATAGGGCTTTAATACTTCCGGCAGTACCAATTTGGAACACAGAAGAGGTTGTAATGCTATCAATTTTAATACTGTTGATGATGATACTTTGGTTTACATAAAAATTCAATGCAATTGCCTCCTTTAAGTTGAGCCAATTATCGCTTGATCGATTACATCTGAATCGTTGACAGTCGTTGCACTTTGATAATTGTAGACAGAAACATTGTCTCCAACGTTGAAAGAGCCGGCCCCGGCGAAAGCACGTGAGTAACTAATAGGCCTAATCGCAAATACATCTCCAATATGAAAAATACCACTTGATCCAATATTGACGATACGAATATGTCCGACCATAGCTGGCATATAAAACACCCTTCGTTTTTAAAATTTTCTTTTCTACTATTGTATGGGCGTTTTCAATAAAATGTGTGTTTTTTTGAAATAAAAGACACACACACGCTATTGCGTGTGTGTGTCGAGTGTTTGATTTGGGTGAAAATCCGTATGTACATGCCAAATTACATTTAAGAGCCTGTCCAGTTCTTGGCTACAATCCACTGTTTTTTGAGAAGTCATTCCATAGCGTTCAGCAAAATAAATCATTTTTTCACGTTTTTTTTCAATCGCTTGCTCAAACATTGAAATCGGCTCCATCTCTAAATGAAATTTTTAGTATATATGTAGTACATATTATACAAAAACTCCATAAAAAAGAAATACCTTCGCTAAAAAAAGTAAAATTTCTACATTTTATGCCAAATATAAAGGCGTAACGAATAGGGTATGAGAAGAATATTGTAAAAATTAGCGTGTATGAGAAGGTTTTTTTCTTACGGATGCGAATACAATTAAAGGGCATGAGTTTTAGGATGGAGAGTGGAAATATTGCGTTTTGTAACGGCGAAGAAAGAAGAAAAGGTATTTGTAGGTATTGTGGATGAAGAAGAAAAAAAGGTATTACACTTAAGAGAAGCGCAAAGACAAAAAGGGGAAAAGGTTACAATCCCTATTACAATGTTAGAGTGTATTGAAAGAGGAACTGAATGCTTTGAGAAAGTATGTGAAATTGTAAATTGGGCAAAAGAGAACGGGGAAGCGGCGTATTATCCGTTAACAGAGGTGAAAATATTAGCACCGATTCCAAGGCCAAGAAAGAATATTTTGTGCGTTGGAAAAAACTATCGTGAGCATGCCATAGAAATGGGCGGAATAGAGTCTATTCCAGAAAATATAATGATTTTTACGAAAGCACCAACAACAGTTATTGGCATAAATGAGCAAATTAATGGTCACCCTCATGCAACGGACGAACTAGATTACGAAGGAGAATTAGCTATCATTATTGGTAAGCGAGGGAAGCAAATAAAAAAAGAAAAAGCGCTTGAGCATGTTTTTGGTTATACGATTATAAATGATGTAACAGCTCGAGACATTCAAAGAAAACATAAACAGTTTTTCCTTGGGAAAAGCTTCGATACATTTTGTCCGATGGGACCGTATTTAATTCATAAATCGGTGGTTAATGCGCCGAATGCATTACACATTGAAACGGTAGTAAATGGAGAAGTAAGGCAAACTTCCAACACAAATAAAATGATTTTTTCAATAGAAGAAATTATTTCAACGATAAGTAAAGGAATGACTTTAGAACCAGGCGATATTATCGCAACAGGAACCCCGGCTGGTGTCGGAAAAGGTTTCACACCACCGAAGTTTTTACATGCTGGTGATGAAGTGGTTATTACAGTAGAAGGAATTGGTACTTTGCGAAATGTAGTGAAGTGAAGAAAAGAGCTATCTTGTTAAAAGATAGCTCTTTTTTATGGCCTTGGGTTATAGAGGTAATCAATAACGGAAAAAGTGTAAAGACCAATGAATGCAAGTGTACAAATGCCAAATAGTATAACCGTAAGTGCGCTTTTTTCTCGTCCAAAACCAATGATAGTAAGAATAACAGCAGTCCAAAATGATGCTTTCAGTAGTGTGAATGTAGTAGGAGTTGAGTAGTGAGTAAGCCATGTTGTGGAAAGTAGGAAGCCAAAGAATGTAACTAAAATAAAAGATGTAGCTAAATAGTTAATATGTTTACCATATCTTAATAGCATATCGCACCTCCTTTACGATTTTAAAATACAGAAAATTACAAAATTATCTTAATGTAAATGAATATAAAAAGAAAGAGGTTGTCCCAACATGTCGGACAACCTCTCTATCATTACGATAATACAGCTTTAATTTTTTGGAATGCCCACTCTAAATCTTCTTCAGAGATTACTAGAGGTGGTGCGATACGAATTACGTTTTCATGTGTTTCTTTACATAGTAGACCAGCTGCTTTTAGTTGTTCACAGTAAGGACGAGCTGGTTCGTTTAATTCGATACCGATGAATAAACCTTTACCGCGAACTTCAGTGATCATTGGGTTATCAATCTCTTTTAATTGCCCAACTAATTTTTCACCTAATTGAAGAGAACGCTCTGTTAATTTTTCTTCTTCTAACACTTCAAGAGCTGCGATAGAAACAGCACATGCAAGTGGGTTACCACCGAATGTAGAACCGTGAGAACCTGGCTCGAATACGCCTAAAATGTCGCGGTTTGCTGCTACGCAAGAGATTGGGAATACGCCGCCGCCAAGTGCTTTACCAAGTATGTACATGTCAGGAGTTACATTGTCCCAGTCACAAGCAAATACTTTACCAGTACGGCCTAAGCCAGTTTGGATTTCATCTGCTACAAATAAAACGTTTTCTTTTTTACATACTTCAAAAGCTTCTTTTAAGTAACCAGCTGGTGGGATGTTAATTCCTGCTTCACCTTGAATTGGCTCTAAAATGAATGCTGCTGTGTTTGGTGTAATTGCGGCTTTTAATGCTTCTAAATCACCGTAAGGAATTACAACGATGCCAGGAAGCATTGGACCGAATCCACGCTTGTACTCTTCGTTTGAAGACATAGAAACAGAACCCATTGTACGTCCGTGGAAGTTATCTTCACAAACGATGATTTCAGCGCGGTTTGCTTCTACTTTCTTCACATCGTAAGCCCAGCGACGAACTGTTTTAATTGCAGTTTCAACAGCTTCAGCACCTGTATTCATTGGAAGTACCATTTCTTTATTAGTTAGTTTCGCAACTTTTTCGTACCAAGGACCTAATTGATCGCTATGGAAAGCACGAGAAGTTAACGTAACACGATTAGCTTGGTCAATTAAAGCGTTAATAATTTTCGGGTGACGATGACCTTGGTTTACTGCAGAATATGCACTTAATAAGTCCATATAGCGGTTTCCTTCAGGATCTTCTACCCAAACACCTTCTGCTTTAGAAATAACGATTGGAAGTGGGTGATAGTTATTTGCTCCGTATGTGTCTGTAAGTTCGATAATATCCTTAGTTTGAATCATGATTGTTCCCCCTTTTGTTATTACAAGAAGTTTGTAAATACTCTAAATATTATAGCATTTAAATGTAAAAAAGCGAAACATTTCCTGAAAATAAATGAACATGTTATCATATAGAGTGAAAAAGTGTGAAAAGAGGAGGTAAGGGATACGATGGTACATATGCATATTACAGCATGGGCGTTAGGTTTAATTTTATTCTTCGTTGCGTATTCACTTTATTCAGCAGGAAGAAAAGGTAAGGGTGTACATATGGGGCTTCGCCTAATGTATATCATCATTATTGTGACAGGCTTCATGTTGTACATGAGTATTGTGAAGACAGCAACAGGTAGCATGCACATGTGGTATGGCTTGAAAATGTTAGCTGGTATTTTAGTTATCGGCGGAATGGAAATGGTTCTTGTAAAAATGAGCAAAAACAAACCAACAGGGGCGGTTTGGGGCTTATTTATTGTTGCGCTAGTAGCAGTATTATACTTAGGACTGAAATTGCCACTTGGCTGGTACGTATTCAAATAAAAATAAAACCACCTTATAATCTCAAAGACTTGGGAGATAAGGTGGTTTTTTATTTTATGTCGCATCGATATGCAACTCTTCTCCATTTACTTTCGTAAAACGGAACATATTTTTATTTGACGTAGTGTGACGGACGAAATGGTGCTGCAGTGTACAGATCATTTCGTCGTTATCAAACAAAAGAATATTTACTCCTTCGCGTGACTCCTCTTTCGGTAAGAAAGATAAATAATTATGACAATACATGCAATCATATAAAGAGTAGTGAAGTGATTGCAATGATTCGGTTAATAATGTGAAGACAGAGTCAGGTAATTCCTCGAGCCATTCATTATAGCTAAGAAGTAACTTTTTTCGAATACGTACCATTTCACCATTTTGCAAATGGTGTTGCTCGTTGGCGATTTGTAATACATCTTGTTCATAGAAACGGGCTGGTAACCAATTGTTATTATACAAAATTTCAAACCCATCTTCGGCAATATCTTCTAATAGAAACGCTTCATCATTTTCATCATCAAAGAATACCCATTCATTGTTTATATATTCTACATTACCGACTGTATGAGCACGGGGCTGGTTATATAAAATATGTTTACGTTGTATCATATACGATTTCTCCTTTATGAAAAGTAGTTATTCCTGTTATAGACAGTTCGTGCGTTCTTTATAACTAGACACATCTAGACATAGGTGGGCATACAATAAAACACGTTTTACTGAGTGAGAATGCTATTCCATATGTGGATAGTAGGTTATCGTCAAGTTTTTCATTTTTTGATCCGCACTCTTAGGGTGGGGATTACTGCACGTTCAAGAAAAGAAATAAGATGGAAGGATGATTTATATGTGCGGGATTACAGGATGGGTGGATTATAAACGCTCATTAGAAGGAGAAAGAGATGTCGTTACGAAGATGGCTGAGACGTTAGCGAAGCGGGGGCCGGATGATAATAAAGTTTGGATTAAAGGAAATGTCGCATTTGGGCATAAACGGTTAATTGTTGTTGATCCTGAGGGGGGGAAACAACCAATGACTTGTTTAAAAGATGAAACGAATTATGCCATTTGCTATAACGGTGAACTTTATAACACAGAAGACATTCGAAAGGAATTATTAAGAAGAGGGTATACGTTCAAAGGTCATTCTGATACAGAAGTATTATTAGCTTCTTATATTGAATGGAAAGAAGAATGTGTCGATCATTTAAACGGTATATATGCGTTTGCAGTATGGGACGAACAGAAAGAACAAGTATTTATTGCGAGAGATCGATTAGGTGTAAAGCCACTTTTTTATAAATATGATAGCGGACGCTTATTATTTGGTTCGGAGTTAAAAGCGATATTGTCGCATCCAGATGTGAAGGCGGAAGTAACATTAGAAGGGTTATCAGAAATATTCGGACTCGGACCGTCAAGAACGCCTGGCCACGGTATTTATGCTGGTATAAAAGAATTACGTCCAGGTCATGCGATGACATTTTCAAAGAACGGTTTATGTATATGGAGATATTGGAATGTAGAAAGTAAAAAACATGAAGACTCTTTTGAAGAAACAGTAGAGAAAACGCGCTTTTTATTACAAGATGCTATTACAAGACAGCTTGTTTCTGATGTACCACTATGTACTTTTTTATCAGGTGGTGTAGATTCGAGCGCTATTACAGCTATTGCAGCGAAAGAATATGAGAGATCGGGAAAAGGGCAATTGCACACGTATTCTATTGATTACGAAGATAATGACAAATACTTTAAAGCAAATGCATTCCAGCCAAATTCAGATGCTCCGTTTATTAATTTAATGACTGAGACATTTCAAACAACCCATCATCGCTGCGTCATTTCGAATGAAAAATTAGCAGAGTATTTAACTGAAGCAGTACTTGTTCGTGATTTGCCTGGTATGGCAGATATCGATTCGTCATTATTATGGTTTTGCCGAGAAATTAAACAAGATTTTGTCGTTGGCTTATCTGGAGAATGTGCAGATGAAATATTTGGTGGATATCCGTGGTTTTATAGAGAAGATGATTTACAATCGAGTGCATTTCCATGGATGCGTTCTACAGAGGCACGTGAACAACTTCTAAAAAAAGAATGGAGAAATAAATTAAATTTACAACAATATGTACAAAGGCGTTATGAAGAGTCGATTCAAGAAGTTCCTATTTTAGAGGGGGAAAGTCCGCTAGAAGCAAAAAGACGCCAATTATTTTATTTAAATATGGTATGGTTTATGACAACATTATTAGACAGAAAAGACCGCATGAGTATGGGGGCAAGTTTAGAAGTACGTGTTCCATTTGCAGATCATCGTCTTGTCGAATATGCGTGGAATATTCCTTGGGAAATGAAAATGTATAAAAACCGCGAAAAAGGTCTATTACGTAAAGCGTTAGAAGATGTACTTCCGCATGACATCTTATATAGAAAGAAGAGTCCGTATCCGAAAACGCACAATCCACACTATACAAACGCAGTAACAGTATGGCTTCAAAATCTATTAACGGATAAAGGTTCAATTTTACACGAACTGTTTGATAAAGAGCAGTTGAGCGGATTGATTCAGTCTGGCGGCAGTGCATTTCAAACACCATGGTTTGGTCAATTGATGACTGGGCCACAGCTTTTAGCTCATTTAGCACAAATTCATGTTTGGTTTAAAGAATATGGGGTAAATATTAAGGAATAAGGGAAAAGCGGCTTACAATTATGTAAGTCGCTTTTTATTAAAGAAATTGTCATATAAAATTCAAAATCACCTTATAAATAATACTTAAATAGAATTATTATTTTGACGTACTTATTATTACTTGTTATAATTGGAAACAAACGTTCTTGAAAAAGATTCTCATTTATAAAATTGAGGTGTTATATAGATGACAAAGAAAAAAATAGGTTTACTCGTAATGGCGTATGGAACACCAGAATCATTAGACGATGTAGAGGCATATTATACACATATCCGTCACGGGCGTACGCCATCAGAAGAAGCGCTTGAAGATTTAATTGGGCGCTATAAAGCGATTGGTGGAATTTCACCGCTTGCAAAAATTACGAAAGAACAGGCGCATAAATTAACAGATTCAATGAATAACATATTTACAGAGTATGAATTTACTTGTTACTTAGGTTTAAAACATATTGCACCATTTATAGAAGATGCGGTAGAAGAAATGAAGCGTGATGGGATTGAGCAAGCGATTAGTATCGTATTAGCGCCACATTACTCTACATTTAGCATTAAAGCGTATAATGACCGTGCTATTCGTCTTTCGCAAGAAATTGGTGGTCCTGTTATTGAACCAATTGAACAATGGTATGATGAACCGAAATTTATTTCGTATTGGGCAGACCAAATAAAAGAGACGTTTACAGAAATTGATAATAAAGAGAAAGCAGTCGTAATTTTTTCAGCGCATAGTTTGCCAGAAAAAATTATTGCAACAGGAGACCCATATGTAGAACAACTAAAGCATACGGCAGATTTAATTGCAGAAGCTGCAAATATTCAAAACTATACAATCGGTTGGCAAAGTGCTGGGAATACTCCAGATCCGTGGATTGGTCCAGATGTGCAAGATTTAACGAAAGATTTATATGAAGAGCATGGGTACGAATCTTTCGTATATTGCCCAGTTGGTTTTGTAGCGGAGCATTTAGAAGTTTTATATGACAACGATTATGAATGTAAAGTTGTAACGGATGAATTAAATGCCAAATATTTCAGATCAAATATGCCGAATGCACAATCTGCATTTATCGACTGTTTGGCTGAAATTGTTTCCAAAAAAGTGAAGGAAATAGTTGACAAAGATTTAGTTTTGAATAATAATTAATTTATAATAATTTTAAATAAATAATGATTACTACGAAAGAAAGAGGAGGATCCCCCTAGATGAATCCAAATAATCGCTTAACAACAAACCAAGGTGCTCCAGTTGGAGACAACCAAAATTCTCGTACAGCTGGTCGTCGTGGACCAGTATTATTAGAAGACTATCATTTAGTAGAAAAACTTGCGCACTTTGATCGTGAACGTATTCCGGAGCGTGTTGTGCATGCACGTGGTGCAGGTGCTCACGGTGTATTCGTAACGAAAAATAGTATGAAGCAATATACGAAAGCAGCATTTTTACAAAATGAAGGAACTGAAACGCCTGTATTTGTTCGTTTTTCAACGGTTATTCATGGTCAAGGTTCTCCTGAAACAGCACGTGACCCACGTGGGTTTGCTGTTAAATTTTATACAGAAGAAGGAAACTACGATATCGTAGGTAATCATTTACCAGTTTTCTTCATTCGTGATGCAATTAAATTCCCTGATATGGTACATTCCTTAAAACCAGCACCTGATACGAATATTCAAACGCCAGATCGTTATTGGGATTTCATGACGTTAAGTCCAGAATCTACACATATGATGACATGGGTATTTTCTGATTACGGTACACCAGCAAGCTATCGTGAAATGGAAGGTTTCGGCGTCCATTCATTTAAATGGATTAATGAAGAAGGCAAAATTGTTTATATTAAATACCACTGGAAACCACAGCAAGGTGTGCGTAACTTAAATGCGAAAGAAGTGCAAGAAGTACAAGGGAAAGACTTCAATCATGCAACTCGTGACTTGTTCGATGCAATCGAAAAAGGAAATTACCCAAAATGGGATTTACACGTACAAGTTATGCAATTAGATGAAATGGACTCTTTAGACTTTGATCCACTAGATCCAACGAAAGTATGGCCAGAAGATCGCTTCCCATTAATGGAAGTAGGGACAATGACGTTAAATCGTAATCCGAAAAACTTCTTTGCAGAAGTAGAGCAAGTAGCGTTCTCTCCAAGTGCAACTGTAAATGGTATTGAGCCATCGGAAGATAAATTATTACAAGGTCGTTTATTCTCTTACCCAGATACACAGCGTTATCGTCTTGGTGCAAATTACTTACAAATTCCTGTAAACTGCCCATACGCAGCTGTTCATAATCAACAACGTGATGGTGCGATGCAAGTGAATCAAAACCCATCTACAATCAACTACGAACCGAGTCGTCATGCAGAGAATCCAGTTGAAGACAAAGCTTACCGCGATTCAACTATGAAAGTAGAAGGCTATGTATCTCGTGAAAAAATTGAGAAACCAAATGACT
Source organism: Bacillus sp. JKS001846 (assembly GCF_900176455.1). Taxonomy (NCBI): domain Bacteria; kingdom Bacillati; phylum Bacillota; class Bacilli; order Caryophanales; family Bacillaceae; genus Bacillus; species Bacillus sp. JKS001846. The sequence continues at coordinate 4,513,743 of NZ_FWYG01000001.1, read as the reverse complement.
TCAAACAAGCAGGTGAGCGTTACCGTTCATTCTCTAAAGAAGAGCAAGATAACTTAATTGCAAACTTAACAAATGATCTAAAAGACGTAAATGAACGCACAAAATTATTAGCTGTTTGTAACTTCTTCCGTGCAGATCAAGAATACGGTATGCGTTTAGCACAGGCATTAAATGTTGATATTACGCAATATGTAGGAAATGCTCCGAAATAAATAGGAAAAGACGACCGAAGCCCGGTCGTCTTTTTTGTATAAAGTTATGTGGGGTATTTCGCATGTAAAACATGTCGCAATTTGTTGGTAAATCGATATGTTGTGTCGAACCGTTGATATATTGAAAGAAACAATCGATATATTTGAAAAATCGTTGATATATTCAAAAAATCGCTGATATATTCTCCCTAATACCAGATTGGGTATTGAGAAATCTATGTAACAAGTTCCCATTATTTAATAAGGCTAAGTGGCCTGAGTTCTACGATAGATAGGAACTCAGGCTTTTTTATGCAAAAAATTTATGAAATCTTTTTGGAATAAAACTGAGGACAAGAAAGAGGGCGATTTCTCCTAAAATAGCGACAATGATATTGAATAAAAAGGTACGGAAATTTGCAGTGATATGAGTAAGAATCGCGTATTTCCAATAAGATAAGCTCATGAAAATCACTCCTTGTAGCATTTTTTATAGTATATAAAATTTGTTTCGTAAAAGTGCGTGTCTTAGTTTGTGATTTGCGAAAAAACAAAATAAATTCTCAATATAATTTCAACAATTGAGTAATAAAACATGGAATATATTACCTGTTTAATTGCATAGGAATAGGAGTGTTTACAAAAATATTTTTTGAATTAACATAAAATTTACAAAAAACTAATAAATTGTTGAAATAATACAAACGTAAATATATACTCTATATATACTTTTTACAAAAAAAGGATGTGATGAAATGAATTACATGTTTACTTGGTAGGATAAGATTGATTCATTTTACAAATTCGAAAAAATTAAGTGAGGAGAAATGTACATGTTTCAATTTATGAAATCACCAATCGGTATAGCGGTTGGAGTAGCAGCGGTTATATTAGCGTCACCAAAAGCGAGAAAGGGGCTAAGAAAGCTAGCGGTAAAAACAGTATCTGCTTTTCTCGGTGCAAAAGAACAAATTCAAAATGCTAGTTCAGAAATGGAAGAAGCTTTACCGAAAGTAAAAGAAGCGGCACGTAAAGTGGCAGTAAAAACAGTATCGCCAATTATTGGAGCAGTAGAAGCTGTACCGACAACTATTTCTAAATTCCAGGAAAAATGGGCGTCTCGTGTAAATGCATATCATTCTGAGCAGAGTGTAGATTACGAAAGCATACCTGTTACTCCTTAGATAGTAAGTGATTTTACTTCCTTTACAAGGATAAGGAGGATGATGATGCAGAGTAAATTATTAAAAACGAGATTTATACGATCGTTACCTGGAAGAATTCGAATTGAAATATATAAACTAAAATACAACTTGGACATGGCGAACTTGATAGTAGAACGTTTTCGTGACGTGGAAGGTATTTATCAAGTGAGTCCCTCTATCTCTACAGGAAGAGCCCTGATTACTTACGATATCAACAAGACCTCTCTACATACCGTTTGTGAAATAATTAAACTCCTAGAAGAACAAACTACAAAGAATACTAACTTTAACAATATTGAAGAAACGAAGAAAGCAGAAGATTCTTCATCTAGTGTAATTTCTTACGAGAAAAAAGGTGAAGGTGTTCCATTGCCACTAGCGCTTTCTGTCGCTGGATTAGGTGCGTTCGGTATAAAGCAACTATTTATGGGAAGATCAGCTTTAGCTAGAAGTCCAGGGCTTTTTTACTTGTCGGGGGCTTTATCTGTTTTGACGGGATACCCGTTTTTAAAACGAGGATTCAAAAAAATGGTTGCTAGCAAAAAAGTGAATTCTGATCTAGTGCTTGGCATAGGAACGCTTGCACTCGCACTAGCGCGGGAAAATATCGTCGTACTAGCGGGACTTAGTCTATTAAATTATTTAAATTGGAAGCGTAGTCAAGCGAACATAAATGAAGAGAAAGATTCGTATAAAGAAAGAATTTTATCCCCGGAGATTAAAGCATACAGTGAAAAGCAATCGAAATGGGGCATGCTTTTTGGGGGAGCAACATGGGCCTTTACGAGAAATCCACTACGCGGAATGGCGGTTTTATTAGCTGCGAATCCGAAACCTGCAGTTTCGTCTGCTGAGTATGCATGGCGACAAGGAGATCTCGTTGCGAGGGAAAGAGGATATCTTATTCCAAATGAAGGATCGTTATCTCAACTGTCCCGAACGAGAACAATCGTATTTGACGATATATCGCGTATATTCTGTCATGAAGAAGCGGAGATTAGCTGCATTTCAGAAGATGAAGGGCAAGTTTGGTGCACGGCAGCCTCACTGCTGGAGAAAAGTGGGCATGATTGGAAAGAGGAAGTTGTGCAACGAGCGAAGCAAACAGGAAGAACGTTAAGGAAAGCTTTTGAAATCGAAGTTGATGACGAAGGGATAAAAGGTGACATACAAGGCATTCCATCCTTTATCGGGAGTAAAGTATTTGTGCAGCGAAATGGTGTAGATATAAGTGCTTATGAGTTAGAAGCGAAAGGACTTGGCAAAGAAGGATTTAACGTTCAGTTCGTTGCTAAAGGTAAAAAATGTGTAGGATTGTTAGTTGGATCGAAAATGACGATTACACCTGAATTCACAGAAATAATGAAAGAATTAGGTGAAAATCAGTGGAAGTTTGCAGTTTTGCAAAATAGTTTACATGTAAATCATAGTGTTCTTTCGCAGCACGGTATTGATGCAAGTTGGCAACATAGTGATGTTGTAGAGCGTGTGGAGCGTATTCGTTCGGATGGGGAAGAAGTATTATTTGTTTGTGAGGATAATATTGAATTTCCGTCTGTATCTTATTATGAAATGAAAAATATATTTCAGTCAATCGCCTATGCGAAACAAATCGATTTATTAGTGAAAGAACATTTTCGAGTAGCGAAAATATGGAATATTGCCGGGGAGATGCTGGCTGTTTGGTCTATATTCACGGCACCTATTATCGCTTTAATGGCAAATGCTCTATCTTTAACGTTTTTATCTAGAGCGAAGCGAGTAAGTGAGAAGATTTTTTCTAATAAAAAGTTACTGAATATGAACCACTCGGTAGCTAGAGAAACTTCTACAAAATGGTATGCACTCTCGCAAGAAGATGTAATAAAAGATTTACAAGTGGAGAAACAGCAAGGGCTAAGCGCTCGAGAAGTGCAAATGCGACAAGAAAAGTATGGAATGAATAGAATTGAACCGAAGCAGTCTGTTCCTTGGATTGTTTCATTTATGGGGCAATTTAAAGAGTTTACATCGCTTATTTTACTTGGAGCAGCTGGATTATCTGTATTATCAGGTGGGGTGTTTGATGGATTAGCGATGGGGACAATTCTCGTCGTCAATGCGGTAATTGGAACCCTTCAAGAGCGAAAAGCAGAAAAAGTAGTAGAAGCTTTAAATCAATTCCGTGCGCCAAATTGTATAGTAACCCGTGAAGGGGAAGAGATAGAGGTAGCAAGTAGTGAGCTCGTCCCAGGTGATGTTGTCTGCCTTCAAGCTGGAGACCGCGTACCTGCGGATCTTCGTATTATAGACTCTTGGAATTTAGAAGTTAATGAAGCGATGCTAACGGGTGAGTCTCTACCAGTTGAAAAGAAAGTGGATGCGGTAGGGGAAGAATGTTCGTTAGCGGAGCAGAATAATATGCTCTTTATGGGCACATCCGTAACGCGCGGCAAGGCGAGAGCTATAGTAGTGGAAACCGGGATGAGTACAGAGATGGGCTATATGATTTCCTTAATGAAGGGGGAAGAAACAGAGCCTACACCACTACAGCAAAAGGTGACGTCTATTAGTAAAACCTTTATTAAAGGAGCATTTGTGGCTGGCGGTATTGTGCTTGTAGCAGGATTGCTACGCGGTTTACCGATTACGCAAATGATTACAACATCAGTTGCTCTTACAGCATCTGCTGTGCCAGAAGGTTTACCGATTATGATTACAATCGCTTTAAGTGCAGGAATCTTTCGTATGCAAAAGCAAAATGCACTTGTTCGGAAGCTTTCTAGTTTAGAAACGTTAGGTAGAACAACTGTTATTTGTTCTGATAAAACAGGTACTCTTACGAAGAATGAAATGACAGTTAAAGTCATTGCCACACCAAATCGTATGTGGAGTGTATCGGGTGATGGATATGAACCAGTTGGTACAATATCGGATGTAACGTCGTCTAAAGTCGCAGCTGCTGTAGAGATGGAAGTAGAAGAAGCGACTTATCATGAAAGTGAAAAAACGCCGTTAGAACATCCAGATTTTGTTCGCGTTCTGCAAATTAGTGTTCTTTGTAATAATAGTAAGTTAGAACATGAAGACGATCAGTGGATTGTGAAAGGTGACCCAACTGAAGGGGCTTTATTAAGTTTTGCTTCTAAAGCGGGTGTTTCATATAAGGATATGGCATCATTTGAACGACATCATGAAGAACCGTTCGATTCTGAGACGAAAATTATGAGTGTCGTTTGTAAGGAAAATGAATCATTGTATAAGTTTTCGAAAGGATCTGTAGAGGCGATCCTTACTAGATGTAAATGGTATCAACATAACGGTGAAATCTATCCGTTATGTGATAAAGAAAAAGAGGTCATTTTACAACAAAATGAAGGTTTTGCAGAACAGGCATTACGTGTATTAGGTTTTGCGTATAGTAATGTTGAGAATAATGACCTTATTTTTGTTGGGTTAGTTGGTATGATTGATCCGCCAAAACCTGAAGTGGAAGAGAGTATTCGTGAAGCGATTGAACTTGGTGTAAAACCTGTCATGATTACTGGGGATCATCCGACTACGGCAATTTCTATTGCGAAGCAGACCGGTATTTGGAATCGTGATGATCGTGTTTTGACAGGGGTAGAAATCGACAATGTAACAGATGAACAATTAAAAGAAATTGTAAAAAATACTTCTGTTTTTGCTCGCGTAACACCGGCACATAAGTTACGTATAGTAGCTGCATACCAAGCGGACTGTCAAATTGTAGCGATGACTGGGGATGGTGTAAATGATACACCTGCTATAAAGAAAGCGAACATTGGTATTGCGATGGGGCAAACAGGAACAGAAGTAACGAAAGAAGCTGCCGATCTTATATTGAAAAAAGATCATTTCGGTTCCATTGTGGAAGGGGTAAAAGAAGGTAGAACGATTATTGGTAATATTCGTAAAGCGGTTGGATGTTTATTGACGGGAAATTTAGCTGAAGTATTAGTGACAAGTGCGGCAGTTATTGCGGGAATGCCGATTCCGTTAGTACCAATTCAAATTTTATTAATGAATCTTATTACAGATGCTTTACCAGCGATGATTTTAGCTGTAAATCCTGGAAACAAAACGAAGCAAACGAAACGTCAAGACATTGTTGATAAAGAGTTGTACAAAAAAGTTGTAACGCGAGGAATACTGCTTGGAGCAGGGTCACTTGCTTTATTCGGTATGAGCTTAGCGGCTGGCGTGCCTCTTGCGGTAGCGCAAACATCAGCATTTGCAGCATTAGTTGCAGGTCAACTTATTCAAACATTCTCTTGGAGACAAGAAGGATCGGACGAAACGATGCGTGATTGGTCAAAAGATCGTTTCTTTGTGACGGCGTTAGGAACGTCTTGGCTTGTATTATTATCAGCTATATATGTTCCGCCATTTGCTCGTATATTCCATACCGCTCCATTAACATTTATGCAATGGGTACCTGTTCTTTTTGTAGCTGGTACAGTATCTCAAATTTCAAAACCTATTATTAAATTAATCTCATATAAGAATGATGACTCGAAAAAGTTGGTAGTTAATGAACTAGCATTATTAAAAACAGTGTAAAGGAGTAATGAAAATGATACGAAAAATTGTTATTGGATCTACTTTAGCGTTAGCAAGTGCCGCTTTATTACCTGTTGTAAGAAATACACTCCGTCCACTTGTTGAATCAGGTGCAAAAGGTGTGAAGTCTACTTTTGGAACGATTAAAGAAGAAGTGGAAGATATTATTGTAGAAGCGAAAATGGATAGAATGCAAAAACAATTCGAGAAAGAACTTTCTTATGTTGAAGAAGAACATTCTAATGAACAAGAGATAATTGAAGCAGCTGCAAAGGTTGAGGAAAAGGAGGAAGTAAGAAATGACGCATAAAGCTGTTGAACAAGATGTGGATTACCATTTAGAAAAAGCGTTAGTACATTTTGAACAGGCGCTAGACTTGAGTGTAAAAGCGGCATCTGAAAATAAGGCGATGCAAAAAGAGATTGCTACTAAAATGGGATCTTTTACGGGAGATATCTTTCAATCCGTTCGTGAAAAAGGAAAAGTGAATCGCATGAATATAATGAAGTGGTTCACTCTACCCCGTTTTTAAACAGAGCTGTTAAGTGGAAGGAATATAGGGAGTTATTTTCTCCCTATATTCATATTCCATGCTATGTATGTCACGTTAGTTTCCGGGATGTTCAACAATACGAAGGGGTGAACGAAATGGCAGCATGGATGATGGTATTAGCGCTAACGTTTTCATCAAGTATTGACAACTTAGGGGTAGGGATTTCTTATGGCATTCGAAATATAAAAATTAGTCATCTATCAAATTTTATTATTTCGGTAATTTGCTTTTTATTTAGTGTAGTAGGAATATATTTTGGCTTATGGCTATCAAAAATTTTACCTGGGATAATGCCGGTTGTAATCGGTTCGTTCTTATTAGTTATAATCGGTCTCCGAATCATCTTACTAGCAATTCCTCGGAAGGTTTCGGTGCAAGAGATTGAAGGAGAAGTGGGGGACACTGAAATAAATGGCTTAACGAAAAATATCGGTAAATCTGGGGAAATCGGTTTTGTGGAGTCTATTTTTCTTGGGATTGGTTTATCTGCTAATGCGCTCACAAATGGATTAGGAGCGGGTTTGTTCGGTTTGAATCCAATTGCTATTTGTATTGCAGCTGCAGTTGGTAGTTTTATTACAGTATGGGGCGGAGTTGTGTTGGGAAGAAAGATAGCTCACGTTCGCATCGGTAAATTCACTTTAGGTCAGTTTGGTACATTGATTAGTGGAACATTATTATTAGTTATTGCCTTTGCTGCATTTTTTGATTAATTCATAGAAGGTGAGTGAAAGTGAGATTACTGTATAAAAGACTGAAATATTCGGAATTAGAATCGGAGTTACAATTAGTAGAAAGTGTTTTAAGTTCGGGGTATTTTATTTTATTGGATTTAATCTTCGTATCTTTCTTATTAATGGTACTGACCTTTTCTATGCATCATTCATTTTTTATAGCAATTGTCACATTCGTGAGTTCTTACATAATTTGTGGTAGTGTATTTTTATTATTACGGAAATGGTTAAAATGAGTTGAAAAGCTATCTTAATTTTTTAAGATAGCTTTTTTGTTTACAAAATGTAAACATATAAAGGACTTCTATCTTGTAAATAGTCGAAAAAATTTGTTAATATGAATTGTATAGAGATTATAGTTGTTTTTCTTATAATAACTATGGTTATTCTCGTGAATAAAGGGGAATGAGATATGTCTCAAGATAATGAAAAAAGTAATCTTGGATTGTTGTTGAAAAAGTTACTTAAGGAAAAGTCTTTATCGATGCGAAAGCTTAGTTTGCTTACTGAAATTGATACGGCTACTATTTCAATGATTGTAAATGGTAAGCGAAAGGCAAATCCGAAGCATTTGCAAAAGTTCGCGGAGAGTCTTGGTGTTCCAGTTGGTGATTTGTTTGTGGCAGCAGGCTATTCTATTGAAACGAAACAGGAGGAGCAATCGGATATTCATGTTTCCATTAATAACATTGAACATTTACTTGAATCCGCACAGCTCTATGATCAAAAGTTTAGTATATCGAATGTAGAGCAGCAATTAACGAATTATGAACAATATTCGCAAACAGAAGAAGGCAAAGAAACGATTGAAAAGGGGTTTCTTGAAAAGATTCAAAAGGTAAGCAGTATTGGCCCGTTTATTAATGATTTAAAAGAATTGTATGAAAGATTTACGAAGAAGAAGGGAACGACTGCAGAACTTGCTTTAATGGGAAGTGCGCTGATCTACTTTATATTATCGGTCGATGTAATTCCGGATTATATATTTCCAATCGGCTATTTAGATGATGCGGTTGCAGTACAACTCGTTTTAAATGCACTAATGAAAAGGTAAGATGTTTATATGAATAGATAGATAAGGATATTTATATACCAATAGTTTGAGATAATTGTATCGTTATGAATATACGAAAAAGGTGTACCCCGTGTTAGAACGGAGTACACCTTTTTCGTTTTAATTTGCCGATTCTTCTACATACTCATAAGCTTTCTCACCATGCATCGAAATATCAAGTCCCATGTGTTCCTCGTGCTCATCTACTCGAACGGGGAGGAAAAAGCTAATAACTTTAATAATGGTGTACGTCATTATGATTGTAAAGGCATAGGTTGCCCCGATTGCTACAAGTTGTTTAAACAGTAACGCGGCGTTTCCGTAAAACAATCCGTTCGCACCATCCCCGTTTACGGCAGTAGTTGCAAATAGTCCTGTTGCAATACCGCCCCAAGTTCCTCCGATGCCGTGGCATCCAAAGGCATCAAGTGTATCGTCATACCCGAATTTTGTTTTTAAGAAGAAAACGGCGCCAAAGCATAATATACCACCAATTGCTCCGATAAGAAGGGCGGAGAAAGGTGTAACGAACCCGCAAGCTGGTGTAATAGCGACTAGACCAGAAACAACTCCGCAAGCAGCTCCCATTGCGGTCGGTTTTGATTGGAAGAACCATTCAGAAAGCATCCAAGTTAGAGCCGAGGCAGCGGCGGCTATATTTGTATTAATAAATGCAGTTAACGCTACGTCGTTTAAGGATAATGCGCTGCCGACGTTAAAGCCGAACCAGCCAAACCATAATAAACCTGCGCCTAACATTGTAAATGGCAAATGGTGAGGAGAAGAACCATTTATGTTTTTTCGTTTTCCAAGGAAAATAGCTAATACAAGACCAGCAACTCCGGAAGTGATGTGAACGACGTTTCCGCCAGCGAAGTCTAGGGCGCCAAGTTCCCTTAGCCACCCACCGACGCCCCATACCCAATGAGCGACAGGATTGTAAACGATTGTTGTCCATAGAAGGATAAAAATAAGAAAGGCAGAAAATCGCATTCTTTCAGCAAATGCACCTGAAATTAAAGCTGGAGTTAAAATGGCGAACATGAGTTGAAACATCATGAATAAATTGTGAGGAATAGTAGATGAGTAGTCTGGATTTGGTGCGTAGGTAACTCCGTTTAGACCGAACCAATCAAGTGTACCGATAAGCCCGTGCCAATCTGGTCCGAATGATAAAGAATAGCCGATAACAATCCATTGAATCGAAACGATAGCCATTGCACTATAACTATGCATCGTTGTACTGAGTACATTTTTACTGCGAACCATACCTCCATAAAAAAGTGCCAATCCTGGTGTCATCAACATGACCATTACTGTCGCCATAAACATAAAAACTGTATCTCCCATATCCATGATCTCTCCTCCTGTAATGTTAGAAGAAATAACATATATTTGTTATGTTTCATATCATATTCGAAATTAAACCGAAAATCAACTAAAAATTCAGAAGATTATATATATGATGTAATAAAACCTAACATGAATTATTTTGTGAGGATTAAAATCGACATATGCGCTTCATTCAGAAAATTGGTATAATATTCTTACAATTATAGAACTTGGGGGATGCGTGTGGGAAAAATACGGACTAGGAAACTATTCATTTGTTTTTGCTTAGCTGTTGTTTTGTTTGTACCAATACATACTTTTGCAGACGAAAAAAGAGAGTGGCGAGATGAAGTTATATACTCCATTATGATTGATCGCTTCAATAATGGAGAACCGAAAAATGACAAGCAGTTAGAAGTTGGTAATTTAGAAGGGTATCAAGGCGGGGATATAAGAGGAATTATAAAAAGGTTGGATTACATAAAAGAAATGGGTTTTACTACCGTTATGCTTTCGCCGCTTTTTGAAAGTGGAAAGTACGATGGATTAGACGTGCGAAATTTTAAAAAGGTAAATGAACATTTCGGGACAGACAATGATGTGAAAGAACTTGTAAAAGAAGCTCATGCAAAAGGAATGAAAGTTGTATTTCAATTTCCACTTGGAGAAAACGAACGACAGGTAATTGACGCAATGAAATGGTGGATAAAAGAAGTTGATTTAGACGGAAGCTATGTTATACATAGTGAAAAAAAGCCGCGTTCCTTTTGGGATAACGCGCAAAAAGATATGCAAGTGATAAAGAAAGATTTTCGTATTATGACAAAGGAGGATGGTGAATACAACGAAAAAATAGTAGAATCGTTTTCTAAAGCAGATGTATCGGTGAAATCGTTATACGATGTGAGTAAAAAAGAAGGAGAATTTGTTACGTTTTTAGATGATCAAGAAACAAAAAGATATGCGCGTATTGCAAAAGAAAATATGTATTATCCGCCATCACGTTTAAAACTGGCGCTTACTTATTTGTTAACATCACCTGGAATTCCGAATTTTTATTACGGAACTGAAATTGCATTAGATGGAGGAAGTGTACCCGATAATAGACGATTAATGGATTTTAAGTCAGACGAAAAATTTATGCAGCACATAACAAAACTAGGTGAACTTAGGCAGGCGAGACCGTCTTTACGACGCGGTACGTTTGAGCTTCTGTATGATAAGAGCGGGATGAGCATACTAAAACGAAAATATAAAGATGAAGTAACTTTAGTAGCAATTAATAATACGAAAGAAACACAAAAAGTCTCCTTACCTGCAAGTGCAATTGGTGAAAAACAAGAGTTAAGAGGATTGTTGCAGGATGAAATTATAAGAGAGGGAAACGGAAAATTTTATCTCGTTTTAAAGCGTGAAGAATCAAACGTGTATAAAGTTAACGGAGAAACAGGTGTGAATTGGTTATTTATCTCCTTAATCGTTGGTGTGAATGTATTATTTATTGCGTTTTTAATTGCAGTTAAAAGGAAACGTAGATGAGAAGTTGCTGGCTCTATGTTCATGTCTTCTTATTGTATATGTAAGTTTGTTCGGTGGCGCGATAGTATTTATTCTGTTGATATGAAATTTCTTAAGAGAAACGATGTGAGAATGAAAACGTCCCTAGTGAGAGGAGGGCCAGGTTAGGAAGGGGATGTTCTTCCTAACCTGTTTTTTGTGTTAGCACCGATAGGGAAGAATCTTTGAAGCAATCAATAATTGTAACTATATTGATTTTACATTACATTAAAAGTTAGAGAATACTCTTATACTAATACAGTGCTAAATAGTAGGTGGAAAATGGAATTTTACGATTTGGGTATTACCATTAAAGAGCTTAGAATTAAAAAAAATATATCACAATCCGAATTATGTCATGGAATATGTTCACAAAGTCAAATTAGCTATTAATCTAAATACTTTATACTTATTAGGTGAACTTTACTATTTAAAGGGATGGAATTTATTGAGATTTAAACAACAGAATGAAGAAGATATTGCAAATAACATGAAAAAAGCATTATTTATATTTGAACTAACAGAAAAAGAAAATCTGATAAAAATGGTTAAAGAAAAATATTTTGAAAACCAAAATGAAAAAAGCCACTCATAATTCATTTGGGGATTACTTGAAATATAATAGAACCTACAGGGAAAATCCCTGTAGGTTCTAAACTTATAAACTTTCTTCTAAAATATTAGTGTTTAATATAAATTTTTGAATAAGAGTTTACTTAGTGTACTTTTTATTTTGAAGTCTGCATCTTTATTAACCATTTATGCTTCTTTTTAACTCCATCCAAATATAATTAAAATTAAGATGGTTCAAGTCGGAGGAAGGCGCTTTGAGGTGTCTTTTTTTATGACTTTTATCATTAACTATTTAATGTTTTTTAAATGATTACATGACATAGTTTTTTTGTACCAAGCTTTGTTGATACAGTTAGACTTATCCGTTAGTGAATTCGCATTATTAGAACATCCTACAGTATTTAGGGAGAATGTGGCCAATAAAAACCATAGTATTAATTTCTTCATATAACCACTTCTAACTCTTTTTTAATTAACATTTTTTAAGTTCCTTATTAATTTTACAATACATTAAAGGTTGGGAAATATTCTTATACTCATAAATTGTTACGTTTTGGCGGGGGGAGGAATTATGAGTTACAGCGATTTTTAAGATGACTTTGGTCTAGGGTGTAGTTACTAAGAAAAGTAATTCAAATCGAAGGGGGAAACGTCTTGAGGTGTCTTTTTCTTATTTTCAATAAGGTCTGCTAAATACATGTATAAAACAAATTCTACAATAAGGCCTAGTTTAATCATACGGTCACTTGTAAAGTATGCGTATGGTTAGACCCTGTTCACTTAGCGATTTTCACCGCATATACTTTTTTCTATAGTTTGTTCTCGTAATATTGTCTCTACAAGACAAAAAAGAAAACTCCTCTAATTAAGAGGAGTTTTCTTTTTAGCGGTAGTTAATGAACTGTACGTCGATTGGTAAATCAGCGCTACGAACAGCTGCGATTACTGCTTGTAAGTCATCACGGCTTTTTGCTGTAACACGTACTTGATCATCTTGTACTTGTGTTTTTACTTTTAATTTCATTTCTTTAATGATGTTGTTAATTTTTTTCGCGTTATCTTTATCGATACCTTGTTGAAGTGTTGCGCGTTGGCGAACAGTGTTGCCAGTTGCAGCTTCAACTTTTCCGTAATCTAAGTTCTTAATTGGAACGTTACGTTTTACAAGTTTAGAGATAAGAACGTCTTTTACTTGCTCTAATTTAAACTCGTCATCAGAAGTTAAAACAAGTACTTCTTTTTCTAATTTAATATCACTTTTACTTCCTTTAAAGTCATATCGGTTTTGGATTTCTTTTAATGCGATATTAATTGCGTTTGTTACTTCAGGTAATTCTACTTTCGAAACGATGTCAAAAGAACTATCTTTTGCCATAGTTAGCACCTCCAAATAAATTTCTAATCTTTTTATGTACTGTACATACTAAAGTATAGCTGAAAACGAGTCTAGACTTAAGTGTTTTCGTACTTATATTCATGTAACCTCATTTTATTATAGTGAATTTTGGGCAGTTGGACAAATATAGGAAAAATCATGTTATAATTAACTTTTGTTTGGAATGATAAAAAAGATAATTTTATATATATAGAAGGGAATTAAAAAATATGTATTTGCAAATAGGATCGATTGAACAGGTAACTGTTTTACGCGAAACGGAAATCGGATATATGGTTGGGAATGAAGAAGAAGAAATTTTCCTACATAAAAACGAAGTGGCTGGAGAAATTGAAGAAGGCGATACGATTGATGTATTCTTATACCTTGATCACCAAAATCGTATTTCAGCAACAATGAAGGAACCAATTATTACAACTTATGATTGGAACTGGGTAAAGGTTGTAGAAGTTATTCCTAGTTTAGGTGTGTTTGTTGATATTGGTGTGTCAAAAGATATACTAATTCCAGCTGATGAGTTCCCGATTTATATGCCGGTATGGCCAGAAGTAGGCGACGAATTATATTGTACGTTAAAATTAACGAATCGTGATCGTTTAATTGCTCTTCCGGCAAGAGACAGTGATATGCAAGAAATTATCGTAGATGCAACGCCATCTATGCGTAATAAAAACGTAAACGGACGTGTATATCGTTCACTTCAAGTTGGTTCATTCATACTAACGGATGAGCATTTCCGTGCTTTCCTACACCATACAGAAAGAAAAGAACAAGTCCGCATCGGTCAGCGTGTAACGGGCCGTATTATTGACGTAAAAGATGACGGTACAATTAACATTTCACTTCTTCCTCGTAAAGAAGAAGGAATGGAAGATGATGCTGCAGTAATTTATGCATATATGGAAGAACGAGGCGGAGCAATGCCGTTTTGGGATAAGAGCCATCCAGAAGATATTAAAGAACGCTTTAACATGAGTAAAGCTGCATTTAAGCGCGCACTTGGTAAGTTGATGAAAGAAGAAAAGGTTTACCAAGAAGAAGGTTGGACGTACTTTAAGAAATAAGGTGGATGAAAAAAGAACTATTCTTTCTCTGAATTTTGGTCATCTCCCTGTCAAGTAGACAGAAATAAAAAGAGTATTATGCCACGGCCTTTTCCCGATATTCTATCGGGGAAAGGCCGTGAAGTTTTTCTTGGAATCTTTCTGTATTATAAAACTGAATATATTCTTGAATTGCTCGGTAGGCGATTTCATATGTTTTTGGGCACACTAAATACAACTTCTCTGTTTTTAAATGTGAGAAGAATGATTCGATACACGCATTATCAAAACAGTTTCCACGTCTAGAATGACTACCGACAAATCCTAATTTCTCTAACTGTTTTGCGTAGGATTTAGATGTATATTGAAACCCTTGATCTGAATGGAAAAGGGGCTTAGTAGTTAATGACTTCCCTTCTAATTGACGTAATGTAGTTAAAACCAAATCTAAATCATTTCTTGAAGATAGCTTCCAGGCAACAATTTCATTGTTGTATAAATCTAACACAGCTGACAAATAGGCAAATTGTTCTCCGATTCGTACATAAGTAATATCTGTTACGAATTTTTGATTTTGCTTTTCAGCTTGAAACTCTCGATTCAAATGATTTTTAAATACCACAGATGTTTTTCTTCCATAAAACGGACGTTTTTTTCGAATGATAGATTGAATACCCAGCTCTCTCATAAGACGACGAACACGTTTATGATTCATTACCATTCCTTCTCGAGCCAAAGCACGAGTCATACGTTTATACCCATAGTAAGGGTGCTGACGATGAATAGATAAAATATGTTCTTTATGCCACATATCCCTTTTCTGACGTAAACGCTGCACGTTATGATATTTCCGCCATTTATAGTAGCCAGCCTTAGAAACTTCCGCGATTTGAAGCAACCATCGGAGTGGATAGGCTTGGCGTAATGAATCGATAAGAGAAAATCGTTCTTTCTTTAGGACCATTCCTTCCCGTGTAGATTTGGATTGCGCTTTTTTAAATACTCAACCTGTGCCTTCAAATAAGCATTTTCTTCTTCTAGACTATTAAAATTCTTTCGATTCCAGACACCACGTTGATCATCAAAGGACTCCCCTTGTTGCGCACGTTTTACCCACTCAATAATCTGGGCATCGCTCTTCACACCGAGTTGTTCACGAATTTCTCGCAATGATTTTCTCTCTTCTAATCGAAGACGAACTGCTTCTCGCTTTAGTTCTTCTGTATATTTTTGAAATGATTGTCCTTTTCTTGCCATAAAAAAATCCCCTCCAGATAAAACAGTATTGAGTCCATCATATCAGATGGACTCTTTTTTTACTGTCTACCTATAGGGGATAATACCATTTTTAAGAGAAGGGATAGTTCTTTTTATTTTTAATAATGTATTCGCTCTATAAGGTAGATATTGTGAAAGAAGTAGGCAGGATGGAAACTAAAGTTATAGAAGAGGTATGTTATAAAGTTTTAAAAATATATGGTTAATTATTATGTAGTTTTTTAAGTGAGATTTTGATTGTAGTATTTCTTATGTGATTCATTAAAAAGGCTAAAAGAATATAAGAGATTTATCGCAGTGTTTGTACTGCCTATCCTGCTATTTGCCGGGCAGTAAGATCATCACTGATTAAAGTTTCATTTTATGTATAAAATTGTGATAGCTTTTACACTGTGTTTTGAATTTTTACAACGCTGACAGTATTAAAAATATAAAATAATTAGGATGATTATATGCATATTTGGATACTAACAAATTGGCGGAAATATTATAATCTAGAAGAGAAGAGTCATCGCATGGGACTACGAGTAAAATTCGATAAAGATGTTGATCCTGAAGTGAGAAGAGCTATTAAAGAGTTTTGTAAATGGATACGCCGAGAATATTTTTTTCCAATTAGAGTACCTATTTATGTAAAATCTTCATATAAAATAAAGGCGATGGATGGTGAGTTGGTCTATGGTACTTTCTTTGAACCATTTGATCGAAATGATGAGCCGTATATTCGTATTTCGACAGGAGATTATTACGATGAGCTAGAGAAAAGAGGGAAAGATGACGCTTTGGGAGGATATTTGTTTACTATTGCGCATGAACTAACACATTATTTTCAATGGATTAATGATATAAGACTAACGAGAATTGGATATGAGAGGCAGGCTACTGCTTATTCAGGATATATTATTGATGAGTATAAAGAAACTAGAGAGCATCCGTGAAATAGAAACTTTATGGATAATTGGAAGTATGATAATTAGCAATGGGCTTGAATGAATGCCCTAATATTTAGGGGCTATCCGGGATTAGATATCTGAGTTATTAAACAAAAATAAGTGTGGGTAATACGCTTTGACGAAAAGGTGTGTATATGAAATTTTATAACGCAGTATATCTTATAATTTCTTATGATGATGAGATATTGAAAGAGAGGTACGAAAATGCAAGATAATGTACTGGAACAATTGATAAAGAGTCTCTCGGTATTATCCCTTGAAAAAGAACACGAAATAGCAGCAGTTGATTTACATGATATATATGAGAGCACTGAAAGATTCGAACAATTACTTGAAAATATTATGAACTCACAACAGTCTAAAGAAGAATTAATAGATGCGCTAATTGAAGTGGAGATAGAATTAGATCACATCAATTGGCATTACAAAAGCTTGAAGAAAAAGTTGGAAATATTGATGAAAGATTAAAAAGCACAACCTTATTTAAAAAAATAAGGTTGTGCTTTTTTAATTTCCTTGCGGAGAAACAAGAGTAAATGTATCTTTCAAATCACTATCATTTATTTTAATATTTGCCTTTTTTAATTCCTCTTGTAACAATTTTTTGCTGAATACAGGATCAGCAGTACGTTCTTCCTCTAAGTTTTTGCGAATAGAGTTTTTTACCTCATCGTAAGGTTTTAAATCTTTTTTATCAGTTAATTTAATAACGTGATAACCGTTTGATGATTTTACGGGATTGCTAATTTGTCCAACATTTAGTTTGTAGGCAGCCCTTTCGAATTCAGGAGCCATTGTACCTGAATTGAAGTATCCAAGGTCTCCGCCTTTATCTTTTGATAGTAGATCTTGTGATTCTTGTTTTGCTAATTCTTCAAATGAAGCACCAGCATCTAGTTTACTCTTTATTTCTTTCGCTTCATTTTCGTCACTTACTAAAATGTGACTCGCTTTAATTTCTGGCTTATAGTGGTCTTTTACGTCTTTCTCTGTAATGCTTTTCTTAATCGCTTCATTCATAGCAAGTTTGAACTTAATTTGATTTTTGAAATCCTCTTCATCTTTTAAACCATTATTTTCTAATACTTTTTTGAATTGATCTCCATATTGTTTTTTTACTTTTTCTACTTCTTTATTTACCTCTTCATCAGATACTTTATATTTTTTTGTGATGACGTCTTGTGCCATCATTTCGTATAGCATGTCTTTTCCGTAACGATCTTTCAATTGTTTTTCGAAGTTATCCTTTGTAATGGTCGAGTCTGTTGCTGTAGCGACTGTAGCTGAGCCGTTTTTTTGTCCGCAAGCAGATAACATCAATATACTTATTAGTGCAGTAATAATGAAAATATGTTTCCCTCTCATGCCAACACCTCATCCGAATATGTTATCGCTATTGTAGAATATAGAAGTGAACATGAAGTGAATTTTTAATGTTTTTTTCCTTTAAAATGTAAAAAAGTACATCAACATAATTGTTGATGTACGATGGAATCAAAGGTGATCGGTCTTTTTAGAGTATGCACGTTTACCTTGCTGAATATTTTTTTGCTCTTGCTCATTTTTTTGTGTGCGTTTTGCGTTATTATCGCGTGCTTTTTTGTCGTTATCACTCGTATGTGGCATATGTATCAACTCCATTTCTAAACGTTGTACGTTTATCATTTCCTTTTTCGTAAAGACTATGTATAGCGGTGCATTTATGAAGGGTAAAGGTGGATTCGAAATGGATTTGAAGTTGAATTATACTGAACTTATAAAGAAGTTAATCGTTGTAATCATCGCAGGTTTATTAAACGCGATTGGGATGAATTTATTTTTAACGCCAGCAAAAGTGTATGCGAGCGGCTTTGCTGGATTGTCTCAATTATTATCACAAATATTAGGTGATTTTTTATCGATTCACATATCTACGGGAGTATTGTTTAGCTTATTTAATATTCCTGTCGTTATTTTAGCGTGGAAAAAGGTTGGAAAGGCCTTCACCTTTTTTAGTTTTCTTTGTGTTATATTTATGACTCTGTTTCTAGAAATCATCCCTGTTAGAGCGGTTTCGAATGATATCATATTAAATGCGATTTTTGGCGGGATTATTTCGGCAATTGGAGTAGGGATTGCTTTAAAGTGGGGTGCTTCTACAGGTGGATTAGATATTATCGCCATGATTTTATCAAAAATAAAAGATAAGCCTGTCGGTACATACTTTTTCTTTTTTAATGCAATTATCATTATCGCTGCTGGCTATGTATATGGATGGGAAAAAGCGTTGTATACGCTAGTGACTTTATATGTATCAACGAGAATTATTGATGCAATTCATACTCGTCATGTAAAGATTACAGCATTAATTGTTACGAAGAATGGGGCAGACGTAAGAAAGGCGATTCACTCGCGATTAGTAAGAGGGATTACAACGATACCAGCAACAGGTGCTTATACGAATGAAAATAAAGAAATGTTAATGATGGTTATTACCCGTTACGAGTTATACGAATTAGAGAGGATTATTAGACAAGTGGACCCAGGTGCATTTACAAATATACTGCAAACAGTTGGGGTGTTCGGATTGTTTCGGAAAGATTAAAGAGGACCAAAGTTGGTCCTCTTTTTTAATGTAAATTCGTAATGTTTTGCAATTGCTCTTGCATTTCACGGAGCTGAACTTTTTCAGCAGTTGAAGAGTTTGCGTAAGCGGATTGCAAAGCATTTTTTGCTCTATACACGAGATCTTGTTGCTCAGTACCGCTTGAACAAGATACGGCATTTTCAACAGCATCTCTAGCTTGTTGGAATAGTAAGTTCCCCATTTAAACCCCTCCAAAAGAAGAGTTACTTCTTGCTTTTTCTGCCTCAGCTAATGTACCTCTGTACGGGAATCTTGCATCATGCTTCATAACAGCATCGGCTCCTTGTTGGATAAAACGTTTTGATTTGTTCTTTTTACCCATTCGAAAAACCCCCTTTATTTAGCTGAAAACAATCGACGCAATGTCTCATGCGTCTACTTATAGTATGGACATTTGGCAGGAAACTATAAGTAGGGAATTTTTAGATTACAACCCAAGAACCTCTTCTAAATATAAAGCAATACCATCTTCTTCGTTCGTTAACGTCGTATGGTTTGCGAGTGATTTTAATTCAGGGATGGCATTTCCCATTGCGATGCCATGACCAGCAAATTCAATCATTTCAAAATCATTATCTTCATCACCGAAAGCGATAATGCGCTCTTGTGGAATGTTGTAATGACTAGAAATTTTTTGTAATCCAACTGCTTTATTTAATCCGCTTTTCACAATTTCAATAATCGGCCAAGGTGCGCCCCATTTTCTATGGTCGATTACTTCCGCATGCATATCCGTTAAATGTTGACGAATTGCAGTAGAATGCTCGTCATGTGCGTCAATTAATAAGCAAGTTGGATGATCGTTTAAAATATTTAATAAGTCTCCGGTAAAAATCTTAGGAGAGCCGAATTCGAAAATATGTTTTTTATCTTCATCAATTTCACGAACATACACATCGTCCATTACTTCCGCGTATATATTTTTTACGCCAAAATCAAAGCAAGCTCGGACAATTTCTTGCGCTGTTGCTAGCTCAAGAGGAGAGTGATGTGTTCCCCAGTTTGAATCAAGAGGATGATGTACGTAAGCGCCGTTAAAGTTTACGATAGGTGTGTTAAGATCAAGTTCTTTATAGTAATCGTAACTAGCACGGAATGGACGTCCTGTTGAAATAACAACAATATGTCCCTGTTCCTTTGCTTTTGCAATTGTATGTTTCGTTCGAGTGGAAATTATTTTGTTGTCTGTTAATAAAGTGCCGTCTAAGTCTAATGCGATTAAATGTTGTTTGTTCATAATTTCACCTCTTATAATAATTTTTTTGTATCTATCTGTATTTCCGTTTTTAATATGCAGAAATAAGAGGTTAGGCTCGGTGAAATCACCATAGATGGAAATTTCACTATATATCCATCTTACGTCTCAAAGTGCTGTGGTGTCTACTATTTATCGTTGGAAATTAAGAAAAGTCAACATCTTTTTAGAAAGTTCAAACAATGTTTCTTTCATTATGTACAAATTGTGAAAAGGGTTACATTGCTCGTGTGGTGAGGCATATAATGAACATGTAATCTTCTCGTATATGTTTGACTCTCCTTTGAAACTAGCCTAGAGTAGGTTGGTTTCTTTTTTTTTCTACAAGTAGGAAAGAAATCCCTGCTTACGCTTGTGTCATTCATATATATGTACAAGAATGAGATGTAGTACTGTTTCCTAAACATGACAGAAAAGCTTTCTTTTAAAATGGATATACTAATGAGGCAAGACGTCATGGAAGGAGAATGAAGATGGGACAAAATCGCAGGTTTCGTTCTGGACAAAAAGCGCCGAATGATGGCATTTACGTAGAAATTGGTGAAACGGGAAGTATGGTGAAAGATCCGCAAATGGTGAAATTAACTGCCGGTGAAAAGTTTCCGGATAACACGAATCATAACCGCCAGTGGACATATAAAAGAAAACCGTAACAGAAGCCGCAATCATTATTGCGGCTTTTTTGTCGTTACACATTGTAATTTCATTTACCGTATTTTTTAGCAGTATAATGAATGCTCTCTTTTTCTTTTTCAAATAATAAGTTTGAAAATACATAGGCAAAATTATTGTATAAAAAAGTCAGTTGGCGTATAATCAAATCAAAGGTCAAAGAAAGTCAAACTTTTGGAGGGCTGTAAAGATGGACTTAAATCAAATGACAACAAAAACACAAGAGGCGATTATGAGTGCCCAATCTTTAGCGGTATCTCATCATCACCAAGAGGTGGATACTGTTCATCTATTACTTGCATTATTAGAAGAGCAAGATGGATTAGCAGTACGTATATTTCAAAAAATGAATGTTGATATAGAAGCATTAAAGCAAGGTGCTGAAAGTTTAATTAAAAAGAAACCTTCTGTAACGGGGAGCGGTGCAGAAGTTGGAAAATTGTATGTAACGAGCGCTCTGCAACAACTGCTTGTAAGAGCAGGGAAAGAAGCAGAAAAACTGCAGGATGATTACATTTCAGTAGAACATGTGTTGCTTGCTTTTTCTGAAGAAAAAGGCGATATAAATCAATTATTTACAAGATTGCATATTACGAAAGATAACTTATTACAGTCTTTAATGACAGTTCGGGGGAATCAAAGAGTGACGAGTCAAAATCCAGAAGCAACTTATGAAGCGTTAGAAAAATATGGTCGTGATTTAGTGGCGGAAGTGAGAGCAGGGAAAATCGATCCTGTAATCGGCCGTGATAGTGAAATACGACGTGTAATCCGTATTCTTTCACGTAAAACGAAAAACAATCCGGTTTTAATTGGGGAGCCAGGTGTTGGTAAAACAGCAATCGTTGAAGGGCTAGCCCAGCGTATTGTGAAAAAGGATGTACCTGAAGGATTGAAAGATAGAACGATTTTTGCGTTAGATATGAGTGCACTCGTAGCTGGTGCGAAATTCCGTGGTGAGTTCGAAGAGCGTCTGCAAGCTGTATTAAATGAAATTAAAAAGAGTGAAGGACGCATTTTATTATTCATTGATGAACTTCATACAATAGTTGGAGCTGGTAAAACAGAAGGAGCCATGGATGCAGGAAATATGTTAAAACCGATGCTTGCGCGTGGTGAACTGCATTGTATCGGGGCGACGACGCTCGATGAATATCGCAAATATATTGAGAAAGATCCAGCGCTAGAAAGACGTTTCCAACAAGTATTAGCAGAAGAACCAACTGTTGAAGATACAATTTCAATTTTACGTGGATTAAAAGAACGCTTTGAAATTTATCACGGTGTAAATATTCATGACCGTGCGATTGTAGCAGCGTCAGTTTTATCAGATCGATATATTTCAGATCGATTCTTACCTGATAAAGCAATTGACCTTGTTGATGAAGCGTGTGCAACAATTCGTACAGAAATCGATTCTATGCCAACAGAATTAGATGAAGTAACGCGCCGCATTATGCAGCTGGAAATTGAAGAAGCGGCTCTTGGAAAAGAAACGGATCGTGGTAGCCAAGAGCGTCTAAAAACATTGCAACGTGAATTATCGGATTTAAAAGAAGTTGCAAGTGGTATGAGAGCAAAGTGGGAGAAAGAAAAAGAAGACATTCACAAAGTTCGTGACTTACGTGAACATTTAGAACGTCTGCGTCGTGAATTAGAAGAAGCAGAAGGTAATTACGATTTAAATAAAGCAGCCGAACTTCGTCACGGGAAAATTCCAGCAATTGAAAAAGAGTTAAAAGAAGCGGAAGAAATGGGCGCGCATAATAAACAAGAAAATCGTTTATTACGTGAGGAAGTAAGTGAAGAAGAAATTGCAGATATTGTTTCACGCTGGACGGGTATTCCTGTTGCGAAACTCGTGGAAGGTGAACGCGAGAAATTATTACGCTTAGAGCAAATCTTATCAGAGCGTGTCATCGGACAAGAGGAAGCAGTAAGCTTAGTGTCAGACGCAGTTCTTCGTGCTCGCGCTGGTATTAAAGATCCGAACCGCCCGATTGGTTCTTTCATCTTCTTAGGACCAACAGGTGTTGGTAAAACAGAACTTGCAAAAACGTTAGCGCAGTCTTTATTCGATAGTGAAGAGCAAATGATTCGCATTGACATGTCTGAGTATATGGAGAAACACGCAGTGTCACGCTTAATTGGTGCACCTCCTGGATATGTAGGATATGAGGAAGGTGGTCAATTAACAGAAGCGGTAAGACGTAAACCATATTCCGTTGTTTTATTAGATGAAATTGAAAAAGCACATCCAGAAGTATTCAACATTTTATTACAAATGTTAGATGATGGGCGCATTACAGATTCGCAAGGTCGTACAGTGGACTTTAAAAATACAGTTATTATTATGACTTCAAATATTGGATCTGCTCATTTACTAGATGGATTAGAAGAAGATGGTTCGATTAAAGAGGAATCAAGAGATCTTGTAATGGGACAATTAAGAGGACATTTCCGCCCTGAATTTTTAAACCGTGTTGATGAAATTATTTTATTCAAACCTCTTACAACGAATGAAATTAAAGGCATTGTTGATAAAATTGTAAAAGAACTACAAGGTCGTCTAGCTGACCGTCACATTACAGTAGAATTAACAGATGCAGCAAAAGAATTTGTTGTAGAAGCTGGTTTCGACCCAATGTACGGAGCTCGTCCATTAAAACGATACGTACAGCGTCAAGTGGAAACGAAATTAGCACGAGAATTAATTGCAGGAACAATTACTGACAATAGTCACGTAGTTGTTGATGTAGAAAATAACGAATTAGTCGTTCATGTGAAATAAAAATAAAAAAGAGTTCGGATAAAATCCGGACTCTTTTTTTAGTGTTGTTCTACTGGCTCGTTTGGAATTGCAGCTGAAATTGCTAGTACTAACACAGCAAGAACAACTGAGAAAATAGACGCTTGGTTAAAGTCGTATGTACCGCCAGTCATAGAGCCGATTACATAGCTCATCATATGTACAAGTAAGAACGACCAAATTAATGCCCAAATGAAACGCATATTTTACACCTCTATTCGTTCAATCTGTCCTTATTGTAACACAATTGAAAAAAGAATATAGAAAAATATTTGTAGATTTTTCAACGCAAATTTGCATTCCGTTCATACATTATAAAAGAGTACTTTTATATGTTTAGAAAATAAGGCGGGGGAAAAATGAGTATTACGGAACGTTTTTTTTACTTAGAAAAAGAACCATGTGTCATTTATTTACCGGAGAAGCCAAATGGATTTTCTGTTATGCTCCTCGGTGATTATAACTACTTTATTGAGAATGGTACAAGTTTATGGACACAACATGCGGGTAAATCTTATTTTTTACATGGTCTTATTGAACAAGGCTACACGGTCTTTTCCTCTAATTTATACGGAAGACATTGGGGAAACGATCAATCTGTTCGTCTGGCAAAACGTTTATATGATGTTGTTTTGAGAAAAGAGACGTTAAATGCGAAAATGCACATTATGGCAGATGGTATGGGAGCGCTTGTAGCACTTGAAATGATGAACAAATATCCTGAATGTATTCGTTCTGTTGTTATGCTAAATCCGTGTTTAGATTTACCAGAATATGTAAGTTTTGAGAAAGAGCATAAATTTTTTTACAAGAGACTCGTGAAGGAATTAAGTTTGGCGTATGATGCCAAAGAAGAAGAATTAGAATCAAAAATAAATAAGAAATCATTTACGCTTCTTCCATCTTGTGTACCTGTTAAAATTTTCGTATCAACACAAGAAAAAAGAGGAAGAAAACAGCAGTTGCGTAGATATGAGAAAATGAGGCAACTAAATCAATGTGATACTTCTGTCTTGTTCCATCTGCAAGATGTGAAATATAAAATGGTTAGGCAAACGACTGATTTCTTTAAAAAATATGAAGAAGAATTATGAAGCTCCCATATACATAAATGAGGAGCTATTTGTTTCAGAGGGAAAGGATTGGTGGTATGGAACGCGTGCTGATAATAGGTGCACTTACGTTTGTAGGTTATCACCTTGTAAATAAAATGATTGCAGAAGAAGTGGAAGTCTATGGTCTTGATTTTGATGAATTCGATAGTATGACCAAAATTAATGAAGAGAAGTTATTATTAATTGGGCGAAATGCGTTATTTACGTATTATTCGATAAGAGATGAAGATGGATGGAGATCGGTTGAGGAAGAGAGATTCGATACTGTTTATTTTTGCTTATATGAGCCAAATCAGCAAAGTGGATTTCGGAATGAAAGAGTCATATTACAATATTTAAAGCGAATTATAAGAATGTGTGAAGAACAAAAAGTGAAGTTAAATTTAATTTCTTCTATTGAAGTAGGCAGTACAGATGAATCCGAAAATAAGCGCCTATTTTTGAAAGTAGAAGAAGGATTGAAAAAAGGGAATTTACAATATAGTGTATTTCGAGTTCCAACATTATATGGACCGTGGCAACCGTCCTTTATGATGTTTCATCAGCTTATTTTATCAGAATTAGTTGAAAAAGAGTGCCGTTGTACGATTGAGGAAAAGGGGAATGATTTACTTTACGTTGAAGATGTATGTGAATACTTATGGGAACATGGAACGAACGGGGCGCATCTTGGTATATACAATTTACTTAGTGGTAAACAGTCATTATGGGAAAAAGGTATGAATCTTTTACGCGCGGATGATAAAGTAAATAAAAATAACAGCGAAGTAAGAGATGAGGCTATCGAAGTAATTTCGATAAAAAGAAATACTCCGTTAGAATACGGTTTAAATAAGCAACTGGCACACATGAAAAAATATAAAGAGTTATACGAAGGGTAGTACGCGTGTTACACTATTGTATGTGAAAGTTTTAATGGAGAGGAAGAGTATAATATGAACGAAAAAAGCATGCAGTTTTTACAAATCGCAATGAAGCATTTACCGGAAGCAAAGGCAATTTTAGATGATAATGGAATTGCACTTGATATGGAGAAGGCACAGCCGGTGTTAGAGTTGTTAATGAAAGTTATGAACGAAGCTTACGAGCTTGGGAAAGCAGATAAAGAATAAAAAGCATCTTTTTAAGATGGAAGAGAGGCCCGAACCGTGGATAGAAGCGGTCAGGGCCTTTTTTATTCTCGCCTGGGGGAAAACCAGAGATATGAAGAGGATAAAGGAAAAGTAGTGAGGAGAACTGTCTAGTTTAGAAGGAAAGCAGATAAAGAATAAAAAGCATCTTTTTAAGGTGGAAGAGAGGCTCGAACCGTGGATAGAAGCGGTCAGGGCCTTTTTTATTCTCGCCTGGGGGAAAACCAGAGATATGAAGAGGATAAAGGAAAGGTAGTGAGGAGAACTCTCTAGTTTAGAAGAAAAGCAGATAAAGAATAAAAAACATCTTTTTAGATGGAAGAGAGGCTCGAACCGTGAACAGAAGGGTTTGAGTCTTTTTATATTTGAGAGGTATGTTTCTGTTTCTTTTAATGAAAAATAAAGTGGATAATGCGTTAGCTTTCTGTTTTATGCGAAATATATTCTAGACAAAAATACATTTATGTTTTAAAATTAGTACCAAGTCATAATAATTGATATAAAACGGAGGGCTGCGATGTGAACGTGGGCATTTTAGGGATCGGAAGATATGTGCCAGAAAAAGTAGTCACAAATCACGATTTAGAAAAAATAATGGATACATCCGATGAATGGATTCGTACGAGAACGGGAATTGCAGAAAGACGCATTGCCGATGATACAATAGATACTTCATATATGGCCGTAGAGGCTGCAAAAAAAGCACTTGAAGATGCAGGGGTTAGCGGAGAAGATATCGATCTTATTTTAGTGGCGACAGTAACACCAGATCGTGCGTTTCCAGCAGTAGCTTGTGTCATTCAAGAAGCGATTGGAGCGAAACATGCAGCTGCAATGGATGTAGGTGCAGCATGCGCTGGTTTTATGTACGGAATGATTACAGCGCAGCAATTTATTCAAACGGGGACTTATAAAAACGTATTAGTAGTTGGTAGTGATAAGCTATCTAAAATTGTAGACTGGAATGATCGAAATACAGCGGTATTATTTGGAGACGGAGCCGGTGCTATCGTAATGGGAGCAGTTTCAGAAGGAAGAGGCGTTCTATCTTTCGAATTAGGAGCAGACGGAAGCGGCGGTAAGCATCTATATCAAGACGAGTATGTTATGATGAATGGCAGAGAAGTCTTTAAATTTGCCGTTCGTCAACTTGGTGAATCTTGTCTTCGCGTGCTGGATAAGGCTGGTCTTACAAAAGAGGATGTGGATTTCTTAGTACCGCATCAAGCGAATATTCGTATTATGGAATCTGCAAGAGAGAGATTAAATTTACCACAAGAAAAAATGAGTATGACAATTGAAAAGTTTGGTAATACATCAGCTTCTTCAATTCCAATTGCAATGGTAGAGGAATTGCAAAATGGACGTATTCAAGATGGTGATTTAATTATACTTGTTGGTTTTGGTGGCGGATTAACATGGGGAGCAGTCGCTCTTCGTTGGGGTAAATAAGGACTGAGAGAAAAAAAGGAGTGTATTTTGTATGGAAAAAAAGAGGGTCGTAATTACAGGACTAGGAGCTGTTACACCGGTCGGAACAGATGTTGAAACAGCATGGGAAAACATTAAAAAGGGTGTATCTGGAATCGGACGACTTACAAGAATTGATCCGGAACTATTTCCAGCAAAAGTAGCAGCAGAAATTAACGACTTTGAAGTCGAGAAATATATTGATAAAAAAGAAGCGCGCCGTATGGACCGCTTTACACAATATGCAGTAGCAGCAGCGAAAATGGCAGTTGCAGATGCAAAGCTTGAAATTACAGAAGAAAACGGACCTCGAATTGGTGTATGGATTGGATCAGGTATTGGCGGTATGGAAACATACGAAGAACAATTTAAGATTTTTACTGAGAAAGGCCCACGCCGCGTGAGCCCATTCTTCGTACCGATGATGATTCCGGATATGGCAGCAGGTCAAGTATCAATCGCAACAGGAGCAAAAGGAATTAACACTTGTTCTGTAACGGCTTGTGCATCTGGTGCAAACTCAATTGGTGATGCATTTAAAGCAATTCAGCGTGGTGATGCTGATGCAATGATTACAGGCGGAGCAGAAGCACCGCTAACAAGTATGGCATTCGCAGGATTTAGCTCAGCGAAAGCATTAACATTTAATGAAGACCCAGCAACGGCTTGCCGTCCATTTGATAAAAACCGTAGCGGTTTTGTAATGGGTGAAGGCTCAGGTATTCTAATTCTTGAAGAATTAGAGCACGCATTAGCGCGTGGTGCTCACATTTACGCGGAAATTGCTGGTTATGGTGCAACTGGAGATGCGTTCCATATTACAATGCCTGCTCCTGGTGGTGAAGGCGGAGTGCGTGCAATGCGTCAAGCTTTAGCTGATGCAGGCCTACAGCCAGAAGATATTGATTACATTAATGCGCATGGTACAAGTACGGATGCGAATGAAAAATATGAAACGATGGCAATTAAAGAAACTTTCGGTGAGCACGCGTATAAAGTAGCGATTAGCTCAACGAAATCAATGACAGGTCACTTATTAGGAGCAGCTGGTGCTGTTGAAGCGATTTTCTCTATTAAATCAATTACAGACGGAGTAATTCCGCCAACAATTAACTATGAGACACCAGATCCAGAATGTGACTTAGATTACGTACCGAATCAAGCGAGACACCAAGAAGTAAATGCAGTATTAAGTAACTCATTAGGATTTGGTGGTCATAACGCAGTGTTAGTATTTAAATCGTATAAATAATAGATGAAATAAGGAGTTTTTTCGCAATATATTGCGAAAAAACTCCTTATTTATTTTTACGCCTTTTTCTCCTGTAGCATATACATAAGAAAAAGGAGGGATAAAGATGGGGATTGTTGAAACAGCTGAATGGCTACATTTATATTATGGGCGGCCAGAAAAACTTTGTGAGAAATTTACGAAGTATATTCCGTTGCCAAAAGAAAGG
Organism: Bacillus sp. JKS001846; assembly: GCF_900176455.1. Lineage (NCBI taxonomy): Bacteria > Bacillati > Bacillota > Bacilli > Caryophanales > Bacillaceae > Bacillus > Bacillus sp. JKS001846. The sequence goes on along the minus strand of NZ_FWYG01000001.1, from coordinate 4,484,773 downwards.
TTGTATCGCTTTTTAATTTCAAAAGGGATGTATCGCCCGATTATGCGCGGAGAAAAGGAAATTAAAGAATTAGAGGAAAAGGAAATTTGGAAAGAATTGAGCCTGGAGTATGATAAACTGAAAAACTGGTTAAAAGGTCCAGATGTCCCTGTCTTTATTTTATTATCAGATTCCTATAATCGAACTGTACAAGAAGAGTATAACGGTAGGGCTGGATTATCTATGCGTCATGTTATTTTCTTATTCGTATGTGGACGGAATTCGGTAGAAGAATTAAAAGTGTTATTAGCGCATGAATATCATCACATATGCAGGTTACATCAAATTGAGACGAAAGAAACAGAATATACATTACTTGATACGATGATTATGGAAGGGCTAGCTGAACAAGCAGTAACAGAAAGGTATACAGAAAAAAACAATGCACCGTGGACGGCGTATCTTTCAAAGGAAGAGGCTATTTATTATTGGAAAAATATTGTACATGAAAGAATAAGTATAAAACGAGGAACAAGGGAACATGACATCTTATTAAATGGCTTTCACTCTTATCCGAAGATGCTTGGCTATGCGCTTGGATTTCATATTGTCAAAGATTGTGTAACTTTGGAAGGAGAAGATACACTTTCTTTATTATCTATAGATGCAAAAGAAATATTGAATAAAGCAAGTACATTTCATATATAAAAAAACAGGAGTTCTATTTCCTGTTTTTTTAGTATTAATAGAAGAAAAAATAATAATTAGAATATATTTCCTCAAGTGGAATAAAGTTAAGCAAAAATGAACATAATGATTGGTACAAACAGTAGTGAAGTGAGGGGTAGTGAATGTTATATCTACATGATGTATGGGTAAATTGGTTTGAAGGTGAAGAAAATGGGTATAACGTTTGTCATTTTTACGAATGGCGGAAAGATGATACGATTGAGCTATTAGATCAAGTGCCATTATTAAAAGTAGATGCCACATTATATCATTACATCGAGAACGAATTGTTAGAGCTTCCGCAAAAAATGCTGGAAGACGTACATCATAAGGCTTATATTCGTAAAAATCATGAACGTTTGCAGCAAGAGTATTGCTTTGTTGTTACAGATGGAAAAGGAATTATTGCGATTGACACAATTGGTTACAATGTACCAATTCGCAAAAGCAGACTTATACCACGCCAAGAGCAGATGGTATATGAGATGGTAGAAAACGTACAAGCAGAAAAGTATGAGTTCCAAGTAGAAGAAACAGAAAAAGAACATCACATTTTATCACCATCGCCTTTCATTATGAATGGCTTGACTCGTAAAGAAAGACAGCTAAAACAATTATTATTTATGGCGTTAGATCAATTACATACAACGAAAAATACAGCAGAAATTCGCTATTGGTTCACAGAGTGGGATCCATCAGCATATGGAATGGTTCAACATATGGAATTTGAAGATATTTGGGTTAAGCTGTATGATGAAGCGAAAACAGGCTGGTCTGATAAGCATGAACAATTATGCGAGCGTCTCGTAAAAGGACAGCCATTTTTTGAAAAGTTATGGGAAATGGAAAATGAGCAAAAGGTAAATTAAAAAACCGCCAATTGGCGGTTTTTTAATTTTGTAGTAATCCAGCTCCAGCGGCAAGAATGTTCGGTGGCTTCGCGCCTTCCTGCGAGGCAAAAAGCGCCTCTACGTCAGGAGCTCCATCCCCCTCACATTCTAAACGAGCCGCCTCCACCTTATATGTAATCCAGCTCCAGCGGCAAGCTCTTCGTGTCTAAGAACCTTCCGCATAAGAAGGAAAAAAGCTCCTTTTATGCGAAAGAACCTTAGCCAGTCAGAGCTGAACGAGCCGCTTCCACTTTATATGTTACCTACGTTTTCTGCTTAGTCCCATTGCGTTTTCTACTTTGCGTAGTTGTTTGAATGCAACGCGGTTTGCTTTTTCTGCACCTTTGTCTAGAATTTCGTCTAGTTCTGGTGAGTTGATTAGTTCGTTATATTTGTCTTGGATTGGACGAATTGCTTCTACGACTACTTGCGCTAGGTCGCCTTTGAAGTCGCCGTATCCTTTTCCTTCGTACATTGCTTCAATTTCTTCAACTGTTTTTCCAGAGAATGAAGAGTAGATTGTTAATAAGTTAGAGATACCAGGTTTGTTTTCTTTATCAAATTTCACAATACCTTCAGAGTCAGTAACAGCACTCTTAATTTTCTTTTCAATTGTTTTTGGTTCATCAAGCATACTGATCATTGATTTTGGATTCGGATCAGATTTACTCATTTTCTTCGTAGGTTCTGTTAATGACATAACGCGAGCGCCTACTTTTGGAATACGAATTTCAGGAATTGTGAACACTTCACGGAAGCGTTTGTTGAAACGCTCTGCTAGGTCGCGTGTTAATTCCATATGTTGCTTTTGGTCATCACCAACTGGTACGATTTCAGTGTTGTAAAGTAAAATATCAGCAGCCATTAATGGTGGATACGTAAGTAATCCAGCTGGAACTGAATCTCTACCCGAAGCTTTATCTTTATATTGCGTCATACGTTCTAATTCTCCAACGTAAGCAACAGATTGCATGATCCATCCTAATTGAGCGTGTGCTGGTACTTCTGATTGTACAAATAAAGTAGCTTTTTCAGGATCGATGCCGCATGCTACATAAAGTGCAGCAAGACTGCGGATGTTTTTACGAAGTCCGACGGGATCTTGAGGTACTGTAATCGCATGTTGGTTTACAATACAGAAATAACAGTCGTGTTCATTTTGAAGCTCTGTAAACTGCTTCATTGCGCCTAAATAGTTTCCAAGTGTAATCGTTCCACTTGGCTGAATACCAGAAAAGATAACTGACATAAGTAATTCCTCCTAAAATTGAATGCGTGATGGGGGGGAGAGAAGGCAAACAAAAAAGCCCATTCATCCCAAAAACTATAGGGACGAATGGACCGCGGTACCACCCTAATTATTTCACTACTGTGAAATCTCTCTAATCCATAATAACGTTAGGATATAACGCCAAAGCCTACTACTTTCGGTTCGGTTTGGTGCTCAAAAGCCCATTCCATACTGTACAATTACTTGTTCACACCAACCACAAGCTCTCTGAAATTGCCTCAATATGTACTCTTCTTTATCATCGCATACATATAAATTTATTTATTGTTACTTGAGCTCTTTTAATATGAAAGAACTAAAGTTTTATAACAAAATGTTTTGCTGATTATTATATCATATGGGATAGTGTTTGCAAACTACATCAAAATAGTAAAGCTAATAAGGGTCGAGAACAACCCAAGGAAGATACCTGTAATACAAATTGGATATGTCCATTTGAATGAATATGTTTTATAAATACGTTCTTTCTTATCTGTAGGTTCCTCGACTTCTTCAATTAAAGAGTCAATCTTTTTGTTCGTACCAAATACTCTTTGGAATGCGTAAATGGTTACATTGAAAAAACCATTTTGAAATATGTATAAAAAACCGCCGATAAGAATAAAAAACAGTGCAATATAAAACAAAATGTTGACAAAGTTCAACAAAAATTGAGATGAAATGAGGAATGCGCCAATACTAGAAGCAATCATCGCTATAAAAATTAGTATACAAGTATGAAAAAAAACTTTATTCAAAATATTCCCCTCCGTCAAAATATTACTAGAATTATTATACTATAAAAGCTATAATAAGTACTAGGATTAATTTTTTGAAAATTATACGCAATTAAAGGTCTGATTTTAAGATGATGGTAGCAATGTTAATGTATCCCTTTACGAAAAATTTAAAATATAAATATTTTATTAAAAATTTTAACAAAAAAACAAAAAACTATATTCACAATTGTTATATTATATGTATAATGAAAATTGTAGAAACTTGGAGATTATTCTTTCAATTCTACTTTTTAACAAGTGAGGGTACAGGAAGTGCAATTAGGGGAGGCAACACAACATGAAGAAAAAGATACCGTTATTACTTGCATCAACTTTAACTGCAAGTATGTTGCTTAGCGCGTGTAGCTACCAAAAAGATGACGCAAAAGCAAAAGGGAAAGAGAACGCTACGAGTAGTAGTAACGGAAAACAGATTCTTAATTTAACAGAGTTATCTGAAATTCCGTCAATGGATGCATCATTAGCATCTGATTCTTCATCTTCTACAGCATTAAATAATACGATGGAAGGTTTATATCGTATTGGCAAAGACCAAAAGAGAATGCCTGGAGTTGCAGAAGATGTCGAAAAGCTAGATGATGGGAAGAAATACATATTTAAATTAAGAAGAGATGCGAAATGGTCGAATGGGGAACCTGTAACAGCTAAAGACTTTGTGTATTCATGGAAAAGAGCAGTAAATCCAGATACAAAAGCAACGTATTCATACATTATGTTCGATATTAAAAATGCAGAGAAAATTCATAAAAAAGAATTACCTGCTGACCAATTAGGTGTAAAAGCGATTGATGATTATACATTAGAAGTAGAATTAGACAATCCCGTTCCTTACTTTATCGATTTAACAGTTTATCCAGTATTTTACCCACTAAATGAAAACTTTGTAAAAGCACAAGGTGATAAATTTGGTTTAGAGGCAAATACAACATTATATAACGGTCCATTCGTTATGAGTGATTGGAAACATGAACAAAGTTTCCAATTCAAGAAGAATCCTTCATATTGGGATAATAAAACGGTTAAAATCGAAGAAATCAACTTTAATATTGTAAAAAATACAGCAACTGATGTAAATTTATATGAGACAAACGCGATTGATCGGGCGGCTTTAACGTCTGAATTTGTTGATAAGTTTAGAAAAAGCCCAGAGTTCCAAACAAGAAAAGAGGCAGGGGTTGCTTACTTAAGATTTAATCAAAGTAATCAGTACTTAAGTAATAAAAACTTAAGAAAAGCAATTTCAATGTCCTTTGACCGTGATAACATTGCAAAAGTTATTTTAAATAACGGCGCAATTGGAGCTTACGGATTTGTTGGAAAAGATTTCGCTGAAGGTCCAAATAAAAAAGATTTCCGAGCTGAAAATGGAAAGCTAGTTGAAACAAATCCAAAAGAAGCAAAAAAGCTTTGGGAAACAGCGAAGAAAGAGCTTGGAACTGATAAAATCGAACTAGAATTCTTAAACTTTGATAATGAAGATGCTAAAAAAGTTGGGGAATTCTTAAAAGGTGAGATGGAAAAGAACTTACCAGGTTTATCAATTAAAATTAAACAGCAACCATTCGCACAAAAAAATAAATTAGAAGATTCTCAGCAATATGATATTGCGTTTGGTATTTGGGGACCAGATTTCCCAGATCCAATCTCATATTTAGATATGTTTGTTACGAATGGTTCTCAAAATAAAACAGGGTATTCTAATCAGAAATATGATGAGTTAATCCTAAAAGCTAAAACAGATACAAAAGATTTACAAGCTCGCTGGGACAACCTTCTAGAAGTAGAGAAGATGTTAATTAAAGAGGATGCAGTTATCACTCCAATCTTCCAAAAAGGTTCAGCGTATGTAGTAAAAGGTGCCGTAAAAGATATTATCCCAATTAACTATGGTGGTAAATTAACTTACAAATGGGCATCTGTTGAACAAAAATAATCTTTTTTTTCCATCGTTTACAAGGGTATATGCCTATGATGGGCATATGCTCTTATTTTAAAAAAATAAAAGTAAGAATATTTTAAACTATCTTATTGCTTTTGAGAAAAACGGGGAGGTGCTTGACTATGGGACGTTATGTATTAAAACGTTTCGTGTACATGGCTTTGACATTATTTTTAATTACTACAATGACTTTCTTTTTGATGAAATTACTTCCGGGTTCTCCGCTTAAAAACCAGGAGAAGCTATCACCGGCACAAAAAGAAATCATTCTTGAAAAATACGGATTGAATGATCCGGTACCAGTTCAATATGCACGTTACTTAGGTAACTTAGCAAAAGGTGATTTAGGGGTATCATTCCAATATGATAACCGCCCGGTAACAGACATGATTGTGGATCGTATTGGACCATCAGCCCAATTAGGTTTACAAGCGATTATATTAGGAACATTTATCGGTTTAATTTTAGGTATTGTTGCCGCACTTCGTAATAATACGTGGGTAGATTATAGTGCAACAGTTATTTCGGTACTCGGAATGTCGGTACCATCATTCGTATTCGCCGCATTACTGCAATATTTCGTAGGGGTAAAACTAGGCTGGTTCCCAGTAGCATTCTGGAAAGGACCAGAGTTTACTGTAATGCCTACAATTGCATTATCGATGGGAGTTATCGCGACAATCGCACGTTTCTCTCGTGCAGAATTAATTGAAGTTATGCAAGCCGATTACATTTTAACAGCGAAAGCGAAAGGAATTAGCCAAGGCGTTATCATTGTCAAACATGCACTTCGTAACGCGTTAATTCCAGTTGTAACAATTTTAGGACCAATGGTTGCGGCATTAATTACAGGAACACTTGTTATCGAGCAAATTTATGCTGTACCAGGACTTGGGGAACAATTCGTTAAATCGATTACTTTAAATGACTATACAGTTATTATGGGAACTACGATTTTCTATAGTGCGATCTTCATTTTAGTTATTTTCATTGTCGATATTTTATACGGAATTATTGATCCTCGTATTCGTTTAGCGGGAGGGAAAAAATGATGAAAGATGTACAAAAATTATCTCCAGATTTATTTCAACAAGCCAATCAAAATAATGTTGATAATGAAGTCATTGCCCGTCCAAGCTTAACGTTTTGGCAAGATGTAAGAAGACGTTTATTCCAACATAAAGGTGCGATGCTTGGCCTTGTATTGTTAGTTATCATTGCGCTATTAGCGATTTTTGGACCGATGGTAAGTAAACACTCGTATAAAGAGCAAGATTTAGGTCGTGCGAAATTACCACCAAAAATTCCAGTTATTGAAAATGTTCATTGGTTACCATTTGACGGTACAGATCAATATGGTGTTGACCAATATGAAAAACGTGATATTAAAGAGTACTTCTGGTTTGGTACAGATGACCTTGGCCGTGACTTATGGACAAGAACATGGGAAGGTACACGCGTATCATTATATATCGCTCTTTTAGCGGCAGCAATTGACTTAGTAATTGGGGTTGCATACGGAGGTATTTCAGCATTCTACGGCGGTAGAGTAGATAACATTATGCAACGTATTATGGAGATTATTAACGGTATTCCATACTTAATCATCGTTATTTTAATGGTAATCATTATGGGATCTGGTATTTGGTCAATTACACTTGCGATGGCGATTACAGGTTGGATAGGGATGTCGCGTATTGTTCGTGGACAAATCTTAAAGTTAAAAAACCAAGAATATGTATTAGCATCTCGTACATTAGGTGCAACAAATACACAATTAATTGTGAAACATTTAATTCCAAACGTAATGGGACCTATTATCGTAATGACGATGTTTACAATTCCATCAGCGGTGTTTGGTGAAGCGTTCTTAAGTTTCATCGGTTTAGGAATTCAGCCACCATTTGCGTCACTAGGTTCTCTTGTAAATGATGGTTATAAATCTATTCAAACGTATCCGCATATGATGTTCATCCCTGCGGTTGTCATCAGTATATTAATTTTAGCGTTTAACTTAATGGCAGACGGATTACGCGACGCGTTAGATCCAAAAATGCGTAAGTAAAAGAGGGGAGAGGCAAAGATGAAAACATTGTTAGAGGTAAAAGATTTACAAGTCTCCTTTGATACACATGCAGGTGAAGTACAAGCTGTACGCGGCGTTACTTTTGATTTGAAAAAAGGAGAAACATTGGCGATTGTAGGAGAATCTGGTTCAGGGAAATCAGTTACTTCTAAAGCGTTAATGGGATTAATTCCGAATCCTCCTGGACGCATTAAAAATGGTGAAATCGTATTTGAAGGTCGTGACTTAACAAAATTAACAGAAAAAGAAATGCAGCAAGTACGCGGTAAAGATATTGCGATGATTTTCCAAGATCCAATGACATCATTAAACCCAACGATGACAATTGGAAATCAAATTATGGAAGGTCTAATTAAACACCAAGGGATGAGTAAAGCAGATGCACGTAAAGTTGCTTTAGAGTTAATTGACCTTGTAGGTATTCCAAATCCAGAAGCTCGTTTAAAACAATATCCTCACCAATTCTCAGGTGGTATGAGACAGCGTGTAGTTATTGCGATGGCGTTAGCTTGTAACCCGAAATTATTAATTGCCGATGAGCCGACAACAGCGCTAGACGTTACGATTCAGGCGCAAATTTTAGAACTTATGAAAGACATTCAGCAAAAAACAGAAGCAGCAATCATTTTCATTACGCATGACTTAGGTGTAGTAGCAAACGTTGCGGACCGAGTGGCAGTTATGTACGCTGGTAAAGTTGTTGAAATTGGAACTGTAGATGAAATTTTCTACAATCCGAAACATCCATATACTTGGGGTTTAATCGCATCTATGCCAAGTTTAGATGGTTCAGAAGAAGAGTTATATGCAATCCCTGGAACACCTCCGGATTTATTGAAGCCGCCAAAGGGAGATGCTTTTGCACCACGTAACCCACAGGCACTGAAAATTGATTTTGAAATGGACCCACCTTTATTTAAAGTAAGTGATACGCACTATGCGGCAACTTGGTTACTTCACGAGCAAGCTCCAGAAGTAAAACCGCCGGCAGTCGTTGAAAAACGCATTCTTCAAATGAAAGCAGGTGAACAACATGACTAAACAACGTGAGAAATTAATTGAAGTAAAAAATGTAAAGCAGCACTTCGACGTGAGTGGTGGTGTTGTCAAAGCGGTTAATGATATTTCATTTGATATTTACCGCGGAGAAACATTTGGTCTTGTAGGAGAATCAGGTTGTGGTAAATCGACAACTGGAAGAACGATTATTCGTTTATATGATGCAACTGCTGGTGAAGTGTTATTCGATGGTGAAAATGTACATGGTAAAAAATCACGCGCAGAGCTGAAGAAATTCAACCGTAAAATGCAAATGATTTTCCAAGATCCATATGCATCATTAAACCCTCGTATGACAGTAGGGGATATTATTGCAGAAGGTATCGATATTCACGGACTAGCGAAAAGTAAAAAAGAGCGCATGGACCGTGTTCATGAACTATTAAACACAGTTGGTTTAAATAAAGAGCACGCAAACCGTTTCCCACACGAATTCTCAGGTGGACAACGTCAGCGTATCGGTATCGCTCGAGCGCTTGCTGTAGACCCAGAATTTATCATTGCCGATGAGCCGATCTCAGCACTTGACGTATCGATTCAGGCGCAAGTTGTAAACTTACTGAAAAAGCTACAAAAAGAAAAAGGTTTAACATACTTATTCATCGCCCATGATTTATCAATGGTAAAATACATTAGTGACCGTATTGGTGTAATGTACCGTGGCCAAATCGTTGAGTTAACAACAAGTGATGAATTATATGCGAATCCAATTCATCCATATACGAAATCACTATTATCAGCGATTCCACTTCCAGATCCAGATTATGAGCGCAATCGTAAACGTATCGTATATGATCCATCACAGCATAATTATGGTAGTGAAGCACCAACAATGCGTGAAATTCGCCCAGGACATTTCGTACTATGTTCGGAAGCGGAGTACAAGAAATATAAAGAGATTTATCAATAAGAAAAAGAGCCATTCTTCTGTTATGGAAGGATGGCTCTTTTCTACTATATAAAAGAATTGTATACATTTGTCGGTCAGTCGATATATTTAAAGAATCGCCGATATAAATCTCATGTATCATTAGTGATATCCATATGCAAAATTACTGAACTTGAACAGAAACATTCTCCTCTTGTTCTTCAGGTTTAACAAGTGCATAACGCTCCCATGCTCTACTTTTCCAGCGGAAGAACATAATAATGGCACGTGTCCATTCGTCGATGGCGATTGCTAGCCAAATACCAACGAGCCCCATATCTAAATGAAAGGCGAAAAAGTAACCTAGTGGTAAACTCATTAACACCATAGAGAATGCACCGATTAAAACAGGATATTTTGCATCACCAGCTGCACGAAGCGAATTAATGATGACGATGTTCATCGTACGTCCCGTTTCAAGTAGTACACTTAGTAAAAGAACACTTGCGCCTAACCCGATAATGTGCGGATTATCTGTAAACAGTCCCATTAATTGTGTACGGAATGTAATAACGAGAGCGACCATACATAAAGTTACACCAATTGCCCATTTTACACTTTTCCACAAGCGTTCGTATGCTTCATCTTTTTCGCCACCACCAACGAGGCGGCCAATAATAATGGCTGTTCCCATACCAATTGCAATTGCAAATAAATAAGTGAACATGGAAATGTTAGTAGCGTATTGTCTAGCAGCTAATGATTCCGTTCCTAAGTACGTTGCGTAATAAAGGAAGACGATTTGACAAGCTTGATACATCACTTGTTCAAATGCAGATGGAATGCCAATTTTTAAAATTTTCCCAATGTATTCTTTGGATAAAGTGAAGTAATATTGTAATTTCACACGATATTCCATAACGCGGTATAGTAACCAGAAGAAAACAATAAGTGCGATCAATCGACTGATAGCGGAAGAAATTGCAGCCCCTTGTACACCGAGCTCAGGGAAACCAAATTTCCCGAAAATGAGTACGTAGTTTCCAACGATATGAATCATATTCATTCCGAGTGAAATAAACATCGCTTGCTTTGTAAAACCGTGTACACGGATAATTGCGGCTAATGAGTTAATAATAGCTTGTAGGAAGATGGCTCCTCCGACGATAGATAAGTAGTTTTGCGCATACGTTAGTACATCGCCTTGTAAGTTCATTGCGAGCATCATATGTTTCGAAAATAAAAGAAAACCAGCGCTTATAACGAGCCCAACTATTAAATTTAATGTGACGGCTAATGCTGATATTTTAGATGCTTCCATAAAGCGTTTGGAACCGAGGTATTGAGATACAACGATAGCAGCGCCGTTCCCGATGACTTCTAATACCAAAATCGCAATATGAAGATATTGATTCGCTGCACCAACCCCAGATACAGCATCGTCTGATAATGCACTTAACATGAAAGTATCAGCGATCCCCATTAACATAAAAAGAAAAACTTCTAGAAAAATAGGCCATGTTAATAAGAATAAACTTAATTTCTCAGTAGGCCCGTTTTTTGCCTGAATTGCTGCCATGTCCGTCCCCTCTTTACCGATATCTATTTTTAGCAAAATGTATCGTAACATACTTTCTTAACCTTTGCACTCATTTTAGCCTACATATTTTTATTATGAAGAGAGTGCTATTTTATGATAAAAACAAAAGGATAATTATACATAAAATATTATGAGATATAAAATTCGTTTTTCTCTGATAATTTAGAAAAGTGTAAAAAAATATTATTTTTAACACTTTAGTATGAATAATCAGCAATATGAAACGTTTACAAAGGTATATTTTTTAACGGAAAATTTTAATGAAATAGAAATATAAATATACAAAAAATATATTTGTGTGTATAATATGAATTATTAGAACATATATATATTTCTTTTTGTTTGAAAATGAAAGGGTTAACATTTTTTTGGAGGGTGGAAGTATGAAAAAAAAGATACCAGTTTTTGTAGCATCAACAGTAGCGATGAGCATGATGTTAGGGGCATGTAGCTATCAAAAAGATGAATCGCAAGCAAACGCTAAAGGGGATAGCGGAAAAAGCGGTGCGAAGCAAGTTATTAACTTAATTGAAACACAAGAAATTCCAACGATGGATCCAGCGTTATCAGCTGATGCAGTTTCTTCAAGAGTAATGACTAATACGATGGAAGGCTTATACAGTTTAGGAAAAGATGATAAGCTAGTTCCTGGTGTAGCGAAGGAATTCAAAAAATCAGAAGATGGTAAAAAATATACATTTAAATTACGTGAAGACGCAAAATGGTCAAATGGTGAGCCTGTGACGGCAAAAGATTTCGTATATGCATGGCAAAGAGCGATTAACCCAGATACAGCTGCGAAATCAGCGTACATTATGTATGATATAAAAAATGCAGAGAAAATTAATAAAAAAGAGATGAGTCCGGATCAATTAGGGGTAAAGGCGATTGATGATTATATATTAGAAGTGGAATTAGATAATTCAATTCCATACCTTGTAGATTTAATGGTATATCCAATCTTCTATCCTGTGAATGAAAAGTTTGTGAAAGAGCAAGGTACGAAGTTTGGTTTGGAAGCGAATACAACTCTTTATAACGGGCCATTTACATTAAGTGATTGGCAACATGAACGTAGCTTTAAAATGACAAAGAGCGCGTCATATTGGGACAATAAAGAAGTGAAGATTGAAGAAGTAAACTTTAATATTGTAAAAGATACATCTACGCCAATTAACTTATATGAAACAAATGCAATTGATCGAGCGTCGTTATTAGCGGAGTTTATTGATAAATATAAAGGAAAACCAGATTTCCAAACAGTAGAAGATACATCTGTATTCTTCCTTCGTTTAAATCAAAAAGATCCAGCTTTAGCAAATAAAAATATTCGTAAAGCAATTTCACTTGCTTTTGACCGTAAGCCATTCGTGGATACATTATTAAATAACGGTTCTAAGCCAGCGACAGGATTAATTCCTGATAACTTCATTAAAGGACCAGATAAAAAAGATTTCCGTGCTGTAAACGGGGATATTGTAAAACCAAACGTGAAAGAAGCGAAGAAATATTGGGAAGCTGGTAAAAAAGAACTTGGTAAAAATGAAATCGAATTAGAATTATTAAATGAAGATGTAGAGTTATCAAAGAAAACTGGTGAATATTTAAAAGGTGAATTAGAAAAGAATTTACCAGGTTTAACAGTAAAAATTAAACAACAACCATTCGCACAAAAACTAAAATTAGAAGATGCGGGCGATTATGTCATGTCATTCTCTGGATGGAGTGCGGACTTCCCAGATCCAATTACATATCTTGATATGTTTGTAACAGATGGGTCACAAAATAAGATGAAGTACTCTAATCCAAAATACGATGAAATCATTATGAAGGCGAAAAAAGATGGAAGCGATGTAAATGCTCGTTGGAAGAACTTATTAGAAGCAGAAAAAATGTTACTTGATGATGCTGCGATCGTTCCAGTATATCAACGTGGTAGAGCATATTTACAAAGAGATTCAATTAAAAATATGTATAACCATAAATATGGCGGCGATTTAAGCTTTAAATGGGCGTCAGTAGAGAAATAAGAAAAAAAAGCAGGTGATCACCTGCTTTTTTTAATACGTTCGTTTCTTATAAATGCCTTTTCCGCCAACTTGGTTCCAGCCAGATTGTACATCCAAACTTTTGTTAACAAACTTCATTTTTTCTTTTCCACCAAAGAGCTTTTCGCCGATGCTATTTGTAATGACACCAATCAATGCTGTTATTCCGATGATGAGGGCAGCAACCGTAATAAAATCAATAAAAAAAGCAATCATTTGAAAACTCCCCCTTTGCCTGTCTGTATGTTTATTGTATGAGATAAAAAATGAAAAAGAAAGAAATGTCAGAAAAATATTTAATTTACTTTAGAAATCATGTAGACAGGAGGGAGGATATTTGTTAAAATAAGAACAAATGTTCCTTTTTATTCTCATTTGTATAGTCTTACATTTCTTAATTGATTTATCAAGAAAAAGTAAGAAAACGTTCTCTTTTTCATAGGGAAGATTATAGATAAATAACTATATATTATATGAAAAATCTATGGGAAGTGAGTAGTAAAAGGGTTGAAAGTTATTGTTAAAGTACAGCTGAAATGAGCGTAATCATGTTACATAGCAGTGAAATACACGGGAGAGTTTTCTCAACTAGCAGGAAATTTACTGTATATTTCTTGCAAAATCTATTGTATAATGATTATAGAAGTTACTTATTAAAAGTAATTGTTGTTTATTATAAGTTGTTGCTTACATGAAATGTGATTTTTGTACTTTTCAATAAGACAAGTTATCACGAAAAATTGCTGAAGTTAGAAATTAAAACTGTATTTAGTACAGAATTTGTACTCTTTAAGGAGAGTGAGCTTTGTATGGTAACATTATATAGTTCTCCAAGCTGTACGTCTTGTAGAAAGGCGAAATTATGGCTAGAGGAAAATCATATTCCCTATACAGAACGTAATATTTTCTCAGATCCATTAACGATTGAGGAAATTAAAGAGATTTTACGTATGACAGAAAGCGGAACGGATGAGATTATTTCTACTCGTTCGAAAGTTTTCCAAGAATTGAATGTAAACTTAGAGTCTTTACCACTTCAAGATTTATATAAGATGATTCGTGACTATCCAGGGATTTTACGTCGTCCAATTATGATTGACGAGAAACGCCTTCAAGTTGGTTACAACGAAGACGAAATTCGTCGTTTCTTACCACGTACAGTAAGAACGTTCCAATTACGTGAAGCACAACGTCTTGTAAATTAATTATAATAATATGAAAACCTTCTACCTATTATATAGTAGAAGGTTTTTTTTAATGTTTCACATTGCGTAATCGAACTTGTTGTACAATAAAGCCGATGCATAAAATAGTGAAAATGAACAAATAAGGAATGCTTGCAGTGAAACTTGGATTGTTATGAAAAAAGGTTGCAAGTCTGTCTTCATGTGTAACCATTTTTCCTGCAGTATAGGCAAGAATTGCTGCACCGCAATAAATGAGGAATGGAAATCGCTCCATAAGTATTAAAATAAGTTTGCTGCCCCAAATAATAATCGGGATAGAAATGAGTAAGCCGATTATGACGAGTAAAAATCTCCCGTGAGCTGCACCTGCAATGGCAATAACATTATCAAACCCCATAACGAGATCCGCGAAAACAATTGTCCGCACAGCTTGAAATAAAGTTGTTTTTCCTTGAATAGAAGAAAGATCGTTGCTATTATCGGTTAATAAATTGACTGCAATTAATGTAAGTAAAACCCCGCCAATCAATTGTAGAAATGGAATGTCGAGTAAATAGACAGCTAGTATAGTAAGGACAATTCTTAGTACAATCGCTAAAAGAGTACCGATCAAAATAGCCTTATTTCGTTTCGATTCAGGTAAATTTCGGCTAGCTAGTGCGATGACGATTGCATTGTCACCACCTAATACAACATCGATACCGACAATCATTAGTACGGATGTTAAAAACTCTAAGTCCATTCGTCTGCCTCCATTTATGATGTTTTAATAAGCGAACTATATGTATGTGATGAAGAAAGTTGTTGTTAAATAATCTCTTCTAATAGAAGTTTCACTTTATTACAGTGTACGGGGGAATGTGGAAATGTATGTCCAAATTTTTTGTAAGTAAGAAATCGCTATAATAATATATTTACGTAGTTGATCGAGTAAAGATAGGCATATAACTATTTTTGTAAAATAAATCGATTTTATTTCCATTCTGGAGAATCTTATCATAAAATGAGAGTACAAGAATCTATTGATTTGTCATATGAGTGGGGAATCCCTTCATAACAATTCTAAGCAGGAAGGGAGAGTTGTATTTTGGATATTGAAAGAATTAATGATCATACGATGAAATTTTTTATTACGTACATTGATATAGAGGATAGAGGATTTAATCGTGAAGAGATTTGGTATGATCGCGAACGAAGTGAAGAGCTCTTTTGGGAGATGATGGACGAAGCTCGTGATCATGACGATTTCTTTATTGATGGGCCGTTATGGATTCAAGTGCAAGCAGTCGATAAAGGGATTGAAGTACTTGTCACGAAAGCAGAGCTTTCAAAGGACGGGCAAAAGCTGGAACTACCGATAGGGGTAGACAAAATTATAGATATTCCTCTAGATGAAGGCATCGAATCATTATTCCAGCAAGAATTAGTCGAAGAGGTAGAAGAACAAACAGGAACAAACTTTAATGAAGATGGTACGTTTGGCTTTTTAATTAAGTTTAATGATTTTGAAGATGTCATTTCATTAAGTCATCGTCTTATCTTTGAAGATATAAAAGATGAGCTGTATTCATTTGAGAACCGCTATTATGTATATGTGGAATTCGATGAAGTGCTACATGATGAAGAAGAAATCGATCGTATTTTAAGTATTATTTTAGAATATGGAGAAGAATCAACTTTAACAATTCATCGTGTAAGTGAGTATGGAAAACAAATTGTGAAAGAGCATGCGCTTGAAACGATTCGCAATAATTTTCCTGCTAAAACGTAGGCCGATTTCTGTAGTATGAAATCGGCTTTTTATATGAAGAATAGGAAAGCTTTCTTAGTTAGGAGGTAAGAGATGAAAAATACGTTAAAGCTGATTTTCTTTATACTGCTATTGTTCGCATTATTTGTTTCGTTACGTATGTTTATTGATGTAGCATTTTATTCAGATGTGATTGGGATAAAAGATGTTTCGGTTTTAGGTATTATTAGTATTTTATTTACAGTATCTGCGTTTTTAATTGGTTGCGTTATTTTCTTAGAGAACCGTCATCCGTCAAAAACACTTACATGGCTCATTGTGTTAGGTATTTTTCCGGTATTTGGATTCTTCGCTTATTTATTATTCGGACAGAACTTTCGGAGGAAGAGAATGTTCCAAAAGAAGGCGTTGCTCGATGAACAAGCGTTTTTACAATATAAGGGGCATGAAGATTACGAAGAACGGATTTTACGCAATCATAAGCATCAAGAGCTGTTATTTCGTTTAGCGGATCGCTTAGGCGCTTTAAATATTTCATTTCAAACTGAAACGAGAACATTAACAAATGGAGATGAAACGTTTCAGGCCATTTTAGATGGATTAAAACGAGCGAAACATCACATTCATATGGAATATTACATTGTGCGTGATGATAAGCTTGGAACGGAAATTAAAGATATTTTAATACAAAAATCAAAAGAGGGCGTAGTCGTTCGTTTTTTGTATGATGCGGTTGGAAGTTTTAAATTATCAAAATCGTATATTGAAGAATTAAACGATGCAGGAGTCGAAATGATTCCGTTCTTCCCTGTACGCTTTCCGATTTTAAACGATAAAATTAATTATCGAAATCATCGAAAAATCGTTATTATTGATGGAAAAGAAGGCTTTGTAGGTGGATTAAATATTGGTGATGAATATTTAGGGAAGGATAAGTACTTCGGCTTTTGGCGAGACACACATTTATATTTGCGTGGTGAAGCTGTACAAAGTTTGCAGCTTATTTTCCTTCAAGATTGGTTTTATATGACTGGTGAGGCTGTGCTAGCCCCTGAATATTTACAAGCGAAAGCAGTTGAGGGGGAGCATTGGGGAGGCGTGCAGCTTGTTGCAGGTGGGCCTGATAATAAATGGGAAACGATTAAGCATTTATATTTTGCCATGATTGCTTCTGCTCGGAAATCCATTTGGATTGCAACGCCGTATTTTATTCCGGATGATGATATTTTATCCGCATTAAAGGTTGCTGCACTTGCTGGTATTGATGTTCGTTTATTAATGCCGAGTAAACCGGATAAGCGTACTGTCTTTTACGCATCGAGATCTTACTTCCCAGAGCTTTTAGATGCAGGTGTAAAGATATATGAATATGAAAAAGGTTTTCTTCATAGTAAAGTTGTCATCGTCGATTCTGATTTAGCTTCAATTGGGACAGCTAATATGGATATGAGAAGTTTTCATTTGAATTTTGAAGTAAATGCCTTTTTATATGATACAGATAGCATTCGAAAACTTGTTCAAGACTTTAAAGATGATTTAGAAGAATCAAGTGAAATTCATGTTGATCATTTTCATAAAAGACGTCTTCATAGACGAATTGTTGAATCAACATACCGCTTATTATCACCTTTATTATAAAAAGAGATGTCCGAAATTGGGATATCTCTTTTTTAAAAGGAATTTGTAACAAATTGTAGAATATAAGGAGCTGAAAGGGTGTGATTACGATATTTATCGCTAAAAGAGAAAACGGAGAGAAAATTCATTTACTCTATAATTGTAATGAAAAGCTTTTGCGCCGTATGCGTCAACAAGAACGATTCTTTTGTGTAGCTTGTGGAAAGGAAGTGCAAATGAAATTAGGGAAACAAAAAGTTGGCATTTTGCTCATAAAAAAGTGGATTCATGTCTTGCCTTTTATGAAGCGGAATCAACGTATCATATGCACGGTAAAGAATTGTTATATAGATGGTTCAAGCGTCAAAACTTTCAGGTGGATATAGAGTACTACCTTCCAGAAATTAAGCAACGACCAGATGTTTTTGTAGAGAGGGCGGGCAGAAAAATTGCAATTGAATACCAATGTGCAAACCTCGCTATAGAGCAGCTGTACAAAAGAACATATTCGTATTGGCAAGCTGGTATACAGGTCATTTGGATCGTTGGTGGAAATCAATTGAAAAAGCAATCTGCATATTGGATGAAATTTTCCTCACTTATGGCTTTCTCCTTACAATCTTATCCTCAGCCACTTCTTATTTTCTTCTGTCCGAAACAAAAATCATTTATGAAATGTGCATTTGTCACTCCCTTTTCTACAAATGTCTTTTTCTCACATACTATATATTTACCAACTGATACGACTACTTTTGAAATGCTTTTTTCTCCCGTTCCTTTCGGGAAAGAAAGATTGGGTGAAGAGTGGAAGAAGAGAAAGAACTACTTCCGCAAAAATGCCCTGCCGATTTGGAATTATAATTATAAGTCATTATTACGCCTCTTATATCAATTTAAATGTACCCCAGCAAGCTTTCCTTCTGAAATTGGTGTTCCACTCCCTTCTGCATTTGCTTTACAAACAAACCCATTTATATGGCAAGCTTTTCTATATATGAAGTGTATAGGGAAGCTTGCAGTGGGAGAGTGTATTTCTCTTCAATACGTGTGTAGTTATGTAAAAAGGTATACGAAAAGGCGGATACTTCCGTACTTTTCAAAGCATATATGGAAAGTGGCAGTTACTGAATATATGACATTTTTATGCTATATAGGTGTTTTGCGTAAAGTGGGAACTTATACGTACCGGAAAATAAGGGATGTCATGATGTTAAAAACAGAGGAGGAGATTATAAAACATGATGAGATTTGCTTAATACATGCGCTATCTTTATTTGAGGCAAATTTTAACATGAGAGGAGGAAAAGGGGATATAATAAAGAATGATTGTGAAGGAATTACATAAGAAAAAAACGAATTGTACTTAAGTAGAGATATTTAAAGGAGGGCTTAAAGAATGTCTGAACAAAACAAAGCGAAAGCATTACCAGATCGCAACGAGATTGAAGAAGCAAGTACGTGGCGATTAGAAGATATTTTCCAAACGGATGCAGAATGGGAAAAAGAATTTCAAGCTATTAAAGAGCTATTGCCGAAGTTAACTGAATTTAAAGGGAAACTTGGTGACTCTGCGGACAATTTACTTGAGGCATTGCAATATGAAGATGAAATTTCAATGCGATTAGGTAAGTTATATACATATGCTCATATGCGTTACGATCAAGATACAACAAACTCTGTATATCAAGCATTAAATGATCGCGCAACAAATTTATATTCACAAGTATCTAGTAGCACAGCGTATATTGTTCCTGAAATTTTATCGATTTCAGAAGATACACTGCAAACATTCTTGAAGGAAAATAGAGATTTAAGTGTATATGAACATGCATTAGAAGAAATTACACGTCAACGCCCGCACGTATTATCAGAAGCTGAGGAAGCTTTATTAGCGGAAGCATCTGAAGTAATGAGTTCATCAAGCAATACATTCGGTATGTTGAATAACGCGGATTTAAAATTCCCATCTATTAAAGGGGAAGACGGAGAAGAAATAGAAATTACACATGGCCGTTACATTCAGTTTTTAGAAAGTGATGATCCTCGTGTTCGCAAAGATGCATTTAAAGCTGTATATGAAACGTACGGAAAATTTAAAAACACATTCGCAAGTACGTTAAGTGGAGCAGTAAAACGTAATAATTTCAATGCGCGTGTTCGTAAATATGATTCTGCTCGCCAAGCTGCATTGAGCAATAATAATATTCCGGAAGCAGTATACGATCAACTCGTTGAAACAGTAAATGACAACTTACATTTATTACACCGTTACATCGATATTCGTAAGCGTGCACTAGGACTTGATGAGCTTCATATGTATGATTTATATACACCACTTGTACCAGAAGTGAAAATGAATGTGAAATACGAAGAAGCGCAAGACCTTTTATTAAAATCTTTAAACGTACTTGGTGATGAATATGTTGATATTTTGAAAGAGGCATATGAAAATCGCTGGGTAGATGTGTATGAGAATAAAGGAAAACGAAGCGGGGCATATTCATCTGGTGCATATGAAACAAATCCGTATATTTTAATGAACTGGCATGATAATGTAAATAATTTATTTACACTTGCTCATGAGTTTGGTCATTCGGTGCATAGTTACTATACAAGAAAAACACAACCGCACGTATATGGTGATTATTCCATCTTCGTAGCAGAAGTGGCATCTACTTGTAATGAAGCGCTTCTAAATGATTATTTATTAAAAACGACAGAAGATAAGAAAGAGCGTCTATATTTATTAAATCATTATTTAGAAGGGTTCCGTGGTACTGTATTCCGTCAAACGATGTTTGCAGAGTTTGAACATATTATTCATAAGAAAGTACAAGAAGGACATGCTGTTACGCCAGACATGCTAACGGAAATTTACTACGATTTAAATAAGAAATATTTCGGTGACGCTTTAGTAATCGATGAAGAGATTGGTTTAGAATGGTCTCGTATTCCACACTTCTACTACAACTATTACGTATATCAATACGCAACAGGATTTAGTGCAGCGACAGCTCTATCTAAACAGATTTTAGAAGAAGGACAACCAGCAGTAGAACGTTATATTAACGAGTTCTTAAAAGCAGGAAGCTCTGATTATCCAATTGAAGTGCTGAAAAAAGCAGGAGTAGATATGGCATCTCCTGAACCAGTAAAAGAGGCACTACAAGTATTTGAAGAGAAATTAAATGAATTAGAAGCATTATTATTTGAAGAAAAGTAATGAAAAAAGACGAGGGATTGTATCCTCGTCTTTTTTGTTGAATAGATTTAATGTCGATATTTGTTGAAAAAAAGATGAATTTCTTTATTTTTTCTAACTGAAAGGATAGCTTTACGGCTGATTTTTGAACTTAAAACCCTTTGAATCGTTTTTTATAATTGAAATAAGAGAGTGTGATAACGATGATTCCGAATAAAAGAGGTAAGGCAATAATTTTAGGAAAAGCTTGTAGTAGAGAGAGGATGTACAAGAAAAAAGAAACGATGACAGCTAGAAAGAGAAGAGCAATATAAGATTTTTTCATAAATAAACCCCCTAAATGACCTTTTTTATAGCTTATTCAAAAATGAAAACGTTTAGAATGTGACAAAAGTGTGAAATTCGACAAAAGGGGTTGTCATCTGACGTCGAATCTTGTAATATAATAAGCATGAACGAATTCACATACAAACATATACCCCTTTGTTTGAACGTGAAAATTTCTCCCATCCCCTTTAATATTTTTATAAGCCGTAAAGAAGAAGACCTGGTGTTTACACCAGGTCTTTTTCTTTTGCTATCCATTTCCAATAACGTTCGCATTTTACTTCAATCATTTGTACTTTTCGTTTCAGTTGTAATTTTTTTAGTTCGCGCTCAATTTCTTGCTGCGGACAGTCATAAATAAATGCTACTTCTTTTGAAGATATAAATTGTGTTGCTTCTAGTAGCACTTCTAAAGGTGGTAATGGTTCTGGCTCAATTTCACATTTTACAAGTTCTTTCAATAATTGTACGTATACATCGTAGGAATAATTTCCAGCGATTTTAATACCTTCTTCATCTGAGTTCGCATGAAAAAAGACGAGGGAAGGTATTTCTGTAATATGCATTTCATTCGTGAATTTCAAGTCACATTGGAAAGCTTTTTTTGCACTAGCAGAATGTAGATCTTTTTTAAATTCTTCTACATCAATATTGCTATCTCTCGCACATGCAAGTAATAGTTCGCAATCAGGGTTTGATACATTTTCAAGGAAAATGTATTCTTGGAGTTTTCGCAAAAACTTCGAACCTGCTTTTCGGCCTTGCAACTCCGCTGCCTTAATTGCCATCGAAACTAAATATGGTGTTGACGATGCTTCTTGCATATGTACCTTTCCATCACATGAAAAACCTTGTAAACTGGTTGTCTTTTCCCACACAAATCGAATATTAGCAGGTTTATTCCATTTGTGTGAGGAAGCGTTCGTTCCATCCACTTTCCCTGTTACGATATGACGAATAGAGAAGTATTTCCCGTATTCAAGCCATAGTTTAATAATAAAAGGCTCAATTTCCCAGCAATCTTTACAAAGTGGATCAATAAATAAATATGCTTCTACAGACTTATGCTCGCATGCGGAAGGAGATGGCATATTTATATGCTTTGCTTCCTGCTTATCCATTACACTTCACCTGTTTCGTTTGGAGTATTAACCATATGCTGAGCGGTTAATGCTAAACGTTCAAAAACAAACTCTCTTATATGACCATGCACTCCAGTATCATCCATTGCTTGCTCCATACATGATAGCCAAGCCTCTGCTCGTTTTGGGGTAATCTCAAACGGGAGATGGCGTGCTCTTAACATAGGATGACCATGTTCTTCAGTGTACAAATTAGGACCACCTAAATATTGGGTTAAAAATTGCTTCTGCTTCCTAGCGGTTTCTGTTAAATCTTCCGGGAAGATGGGAGATAAGTCAGGGTGTTTACTGACATAGGAATAAAATGTATCTACTAATATTGCAATGCATTGTTCACCGCCAATTGCTTCAAATGGTGTCATCGGTTGCTTGCTCATCCTTTATAAACTCCTTTTTCCATGAAATGTATATCTATTGTAGCAATGGAATGTTCGAGAGGGCAAATAAACAGCCTTCTCAAAGATTCTTTGCTTATTCTACGGGTGTAACCTTTTTTAGTGAGATGTATCCACTAGTGAAACATATTCACTAGTGGAATTTTCACTTTAGCGTGCTTTGTTTTGTTTGGCAAGGAAAAAGCGTTTTACTTTGTTATTTGTATGGCGAACGGGTATGTTATGTTGCGTTAATAAATCAATAAATGCAGCTTTTCCTGTTTCTTCATCTTGCACTTCAAATTCAATTTCATAATCATCGTGATTGTAATAGAAACTATGATCAAAGACAAGCGTTCCGCCTTTAAATAATGTTTCTGCTCTTTCTGTTGTTAAACTACCCATATATGTTAAAGCAGAAACAGGAATTTGTAATTTGTGTAATTGATCTACTACTGCTCCTTGAATGATTGTGTTTGTTTCCATCATCATTTTTGCTTCGTCTTCTGTTACGACTTGATGCGTTTCTAATAAACCAATTTCTGCAGGTTGTTTCAACGTTAACGTATAAGTTTTTCCTTTATGACGAATACGAAGTGCAGAGCCAGCTTCTTTTAACGAGAAGTCAGGTGTTTCAAAGTAGTGATTCACTTGTTTTGTAAATGCTTCAATAGAAAACGATTTACATAATGTATCGAATTCTTCTTTTGTAACGATATTTTTGAATTCAATTTCAATTTCTTGTGTCATTGTATAATCTCCTTTTGAAAAATAATTCTTTACACATTATCGCTTTTTCATAAATTTGGTTCAATGTTTTATTTGTTTGCGTCCATGTTATGATACAATAATACTGTTAAGTAAGACAGGAAGTTGAGATGGAGGAGTTAGAGCATGCAAAATAAAATCCAAGTTAAGAGCGTAGAAAAGAGAGAGAATGCTCTTATTTTTTGTGCGGAAAATAGTGAAATAGAGGTAAAGGAGTTAAGTGCGCGTAATCACGTACTTGTAGACTCAGACAATTTATCATTTTTATATATCTTAGAAAATGAATCATCTTTCATTTATGTAAGTATTCCGCACACATGCTGGGAAGCAATGCATGAAGCGATGAATAGCGATGTGGTTATGTTCGTTCGCGTGAATGACATTGAAATGGAATTAGAAGGATTAAAAGAAGAAGTAGAATATTTAGTTGAAAATATTGAAGGTAATGCAAATTACGGAGAAGAACTAGTAACTGCTGTAGAAAAAGTATTTCTATAAGCAAATGGATTGATTTTGGTGGTGGTTGAAATGAATCGAAATTGGGAAGAATTTTTAGCACCTTACCACCAAGCGGTGGCAGAGCTGAAAGTGAAACTAAAAGGAATGCGTACTCAATTTGCAATGTTAACAGAGCATTCTCCAATTGAGTTTGTAACAGGAAGGGTAAAGTCGGTTGCAAGTATTATTGATAAAGCGGAGAAGAGAAATGTACCGCTAGACCGATTGAGAGAAGATATGCAGGATATTGCTGGGCTTAGAATGATGTGTCAATTTGTTGATGAGATTAAGCCTGTTGTAGAATATCTTCGAAAACGAAATGACTTTGAAATCGTGGAAGAACGTGATTATGTTACGCAAAAGAAAGATAGTGGTTATCGTTCTTATCATGTTGTCATTAGTTATCCTGTTCAAACGATTCAGGGTGAACAAAAAGTATTGGTAGAAATCCAAATACGCACGCTAGCAATGAACTTTTGGGCAACAATTGAGCATTCTTTAAATTATAAATATAGTGGACGTTTTCCTGAAGATATTAAAATAAGGTTGCAACGTGCAGCTGAAGCGGCGTTTTTATTAGATGAAGAAATGTCTTCTATTCGTCTTGAAATTCAAGAAGCGCAAAAGGCTTTTTCAAGAAAGCAAGAAACGAAAGATTCTGAATCATAAACTAAAGGGTGTTGGGCGATGAAATTTACAATTATGTCAAAGGGAGATCAATCATCAGATACACTGGCAAGCACGATGAAAGAGTACTTGCTAGATTTTGGATTTATAATGGATGAAAAGGAACCCGATATTGTAATTTCTGTTGGGGGAGATGGAACGCTTTTATATGCGTTTCATCGTTATTATAATCGATTGGATGAAACAGCATTTGTTGGTGTACATACAGGACATCTAGGTTTCTATGCAGATTGGTTACCGACAGAAGTAGAGAAATTAGTAATTGCAATTGCGAAAACACCATTCCAAGTGGTGGAATATCCGCTTTTAGAAGTTATTATTCGCTATGTGAATGGAAGTAAAGAGTCACAGTATTTAGCGATGAATGAGGCGACTGTAAAAAGTGCAGAAGGTACATTAGTAACAGAAGTAGAAATACGCGGAGAATATTTTGAAACATTCCGCGGAGACGGCCTATGTATCTCTACTCCTTCAGGAAGTACCGCGTATAATAAAGCGCTTGGCGGAGCGATTATTCACCCATCTATTGAAGCGATACAAATTGCAGAAATGGCGTCCATTAACAATCGTGTATTTCGTACTGTAGGATCGCCGCTCGTATTGCCGAAGCATCATACATGTGTGTTAAAGCCAGCTGCAGGAATGAACTTACAAATTACAGTGGATCATTTAACGATGGTTCATCAAGATGTGAAATCAATCCAGTATCGGGTCGCAAACGAGAAAGTACGATTTGTTCGTTTCCGTCCATTCCCGTTCTGGAAACGAGTTCGTGACTCGTTTGTTGCGGATAAATAGAAAGGGTTATATATTTGAACAGATTTACATTGAAATGGGATATAGGTCCGGCTGAAGAGGGAACTTTAGTTAGGGAATTTTTGAAAACGAAATGTATTTCTAAAGCCGCTTTAACGGATATAAAGTTTCACGGCGGGGCAATTGAAGTAAATGGTCAACATGCGAGTGTTCGTCATCAGTTGCGTGCTGGTGAAGAATTACGTGTCTTTTTTCCAGTTGAGGAAAGAAGTGAAGGGATGATGGCAGAAGATATCCCTTTAAGCATTGTATATGAAGATGACGCGGTTCTTATCATTAATAAAGAGGCGAACATGTCAACGATTCCGTCTAGAGAACATCCGACAAGGAGTGTTGCCAATGCGCTTTTATCTCATTATGATAAGCAGCACCTTGCAAGTACAGTGCACATCGTAACACGTTTAGATCGTGATACTTCGGGGCTTATGCTTATTGCAAAAAATCGTTTCGTGCATCATCTTTTATCGAAGCAGCATCAACAAAAAGCTGTGAAACGAACGTATGAAGCAATTGTTCACGGAAAGATTGTAGAACGAGAAGGAATGATTGATGCACCAATTGGTCGAAAATCTGATAGCATTATTGAGCGAACGGTTTGTGAGGATGGACAAAGGGCAGTTACTCATTTTAAGGTAATTGATAGTACATATCATAAGACACATGTAGCGCTTGAGCTTGAGACAGGAAGAACGCATCAAATTCGTGTGCATATGGCTCATATAGGACATCCGTTACTTGGTGATAGCTTATATGGAGGGAGAAGGGATGAAATGAAACGGCAAGCACTTCATAGTAAATCTTTGACGTTTTATCATCCTATTTTAGAGAAAGAGATGTCTTTCACTATAAAGCTTCCAAGCGATATGCAAGAAGTGTTGCGGCATACTTAAAAAGGGGACAAAATTCTTATATTATAAAGAATTTTGTTCCCTTTTTTCTTAGCGGAATAATATTAAAATTTGGTTTTCACCCGTACGCTTTATAACGAAAAATCCACTTTCGGCTTTTGTAGCAATGCCATTGTCATTTGGACGACAATATCCATGTGCTTCGCAAGTGCCGTCATCACGTACTAACATTTGTCCAATTAATCCGACAGGAAGCCACTCGGCGCGATCTTTTCTTGCTACATATTTGCAAGTTGGATCCCATTCTGTATTTAAAAGAGGTTGTATTTCTTCGGCTTCCGTCCATACATATTGGCGTTTTCCAAAGTTATCTGTTTTATAACGTTTTTGCCAACTTAAAGCCCCGCTATTTCCTATAAGGGCAGGGGTTGCACTAGATATTCCTAAAATGAACGAATCGCGTGAAGTAGCTATCCGAATTTTTTCTTCGTTACTAAATGTAACGAAATAACCGACATCAATAGGTTTATAACCTTCGGTTTCAAACATTTGTGCAAAATCCGTTCCGCTTGCATTGTAAGACGCGCCCTCAATGTACATTTCTCCATTATGAGCAAGCCATTTAGCCCCGATATTATGGTCGGTGTCGCTTACACCATTTGCAATAAACCAAGAATAAGCTTCTTCTGCAGTGCCGAAGCGCCCCATAATATGGCTACCTGCAAAATGAGCTGTTGATGTATGATGACCTTCCGCATGAGAAGAGGATCCGTTAGCGATAGTTGCGTTTCCTTCTGCGTGTGCTGCTTCGCCTAAAGCAATTGTCTGTTTACCCTCCGCATGAGAATAAGCCCCGCCTGCTGTCGTTTCACTTCCCTCACTATGCGAACTATGTCCAGTTGCTTTTGAGTTTGATCCTTCTGCATGAGAGAAAGAACCTTTTGCGTGTGTTAATAAGCCTTCCGCATGTGCTGCCATGCCCTCCGCATGAGAGTGAAGCCCCTCTGCATATGCATATCGGCCGCCCCTTTTAACTTTTGTATTTTCAGGTGTAGGTGTCTCAATTATGAGGGGTTTTTCAGTTTGTATATCATTCGATGAAGCCAATGCCTCTTTTATTTTTTTTACTTTGTTTATAATAGCAGCTGGAATTTCTGGTTCCACTTTTTTATTTATTGCTACAGAAATATTTTCTTCCGTCTTTTCTTCTGCTTGATTAGAATGTATTACCTGTTCATCTTGATTTGAGAGCTGTTTATTTTTTTGTTGCATCTTTATTTTTCTGCGATCGATTATGCGGCTCATCACAGCATTTTCTAAAGAGACATATGTTGGTTTTACTTTGCTTTTTTTTGATGACTCTTGTTCTTCCAGTTCTTCTATCGCTGCAGCCCGAATACTACACCAGTTGTTAATTCCGTACATGGGCAGATATAAAGGGGGAAATTTTCTTTTTTGTTTAGAAGATTTTTTCTTCATTCTGTCACCTCCTGCGACATTATATGTAGTGTAATTAAAAAAAGATGCACTTTATTGCATCTTTTTTTAATTACTTTACCTAGTTTTATATGAGATCTGCCTAAATAATGCTAAGTAAGGTAGTTATGAAATTGGACGGAATTTCTCAGCGACAAAAGGTAAAGAAGAAGGGACAGAGATAGTCTCCATTTCAGGATAACGTAATCCGGTTAATTTGCCACCAAATACAGCACCAGTATCAATATTGACTGTCTGATTGACGAATCGAGGTTCTGTTACTGGTGTATGTCCATATACAATCCAAGCTTGCCCCTTGTATTCTTGCGCCCAATCGCGACGGACAGGTGAGCCATCGGCATGCTTTTCTCCTGTAATATCGCCATATAATACAAAGGTTTGTACTTTTTTATCTCGTCTTCCTATGTAATCTTGCCGAATCCCAGCGTGACATACGATTACTCTTTTTTCATCTAGTATGTGGTAGAGCGGTGATTGTTCATAAAGAGTGATAAACTTTTCTTTTATAATGTTTTGCTTATTAGGAGGAAGTGCCTCATATTCAGCAACAGTTGTTTCAAGTCCGTGAGCGACTGTTACATTACGCCCAAGGAAAAATCGATATAGTTTATTACAGTGATTTCCAGGAGCGTAATAAGCTTCTTTTTTATGTATGACAAGTTCCCATACAATTTCAATCATACGTAATGAATGAGGACCACGGTCTGTAATATCGCCAACGAATGCAAGTTTACGTTGGTCAGGGTGAACCGGTAGACCGCTACTCCAGTTATATCCTAGCTTCTCTGTTAAATTTTGAAACTCTTGGAAGCATCCATGAATATCTCCTATAATGTCATATTTCATATTTAAACCTCCATCGTATTTTTCATTAGTATATCTAAAAAAGGATAGAGATAAAAATATAGCGTTTTTGTGTTGTTCATTTAAACATAAAGATTTTCGTTCTTGAGCGAACATTTAAAATGAATCCAATCGCAATCATGTATGTAAGCAGTGAACTTCCTCCGTAGCTCATAAGAGGTAATGTTATCCCTGTAATGGGAAGTAATCCGATTGTCATCCCGATATTTTGGAATACTTGGAAAGTAAACATTCCGATTGTACCAGCGCAAATGTAACTACCGAAAGGATCATTACTTTCTAAAGCAATATGAATCATTCGAAAAATGAGTAAGAAAAAAAGAGAAATAATGACACTTGCGCCTAGAAATCCAAATTGTTCAGCGACATTAGTGAAAATAAAATCTGTATGTGGTTCTGGAAAATATACTTGTCCATTTTCCCACCCTTTTCCTTGCATTTCTCCGGATCCAGTCGCTAAGAATGCTTGTCTTAATTGATAGCCTTGTGCATCATATTTGTAAGGTGCTAACCATCCGTAGAAGCGATTTAATTGATATTCTTTTAAAATGTGTGCTTTAAAGAAATCTGTGTGAGTAAAAAAAATATATATTAATGTAGTTCCAGCAACGAAAGTAGCTGAAACTAATCCGAAAATAAAACGCCATCGTATGCCAGAAACTAGTATCATTGCTGCAAGCATCGCTGAAATGACCATTGTATTTCCTAAATCTGGTTCCTTTGCGATGAGTAGTAGTGGTGGCAAACTTGTTGCAAATATTTTTCCAAGTAGTAAAAAATCGTCATGTATTGTTTGGGAAAAATATTTCTCATTATGGTTTGCTATAATTCGTCCAATGACGATAATTAAAAATAATTTCATAATTTCAGAAGGCTGAAAATTTCCGATGCCTGGGAGCCTGTACCAAGCGGTAGCGCCTTTAATTGTAACGGCACCTGGTACTTGAAGTTCTAGTCCAATAAGTAGTACCATTGCAAAGCTGTACAAATACCAAGCAATTTTTTGATAACGATCGAAGTCGATAATCATAATAACACCAATGGCTATAAATCCAATGAAATACCATTGGATTTGCTTTAGTACAAAATTGACGTTTTGTAAAAATGGCGGTAAAGAGGCTTGCGCACTTGCAATAGCACAACAACTAACAATCCCAATGGCAAATAAAATAAATAGTAATACGTAGTCTATTTGATATTGAGAATTTGGATCTTTCAATGTAGGTATTCCTTTCTACTGCTCTTTATAGTAATGGATTTTATCCCGCATTAATGGGCAGTAAGACCCCTACCTCAAAATTCAGCGAAAGCGAAGAAGTTAGGTGGGGGATCAACTGCCCGTAAAAGCCCGATTGGTGAGAGCTGATTAAAGTTTCACTTTATAGTATGAGAAAGAATGTATGAACTATACGAATGATTCACATATAGTCCATACACTTTTAATTTTGCAGAGTAGTTTAATTGTTTAACTCTTTAATAATTATATCCAAACAATGGGAAAGACGTACATGTGCGTCAGGAAAAATATCTAGTTGATGAAGATAGTATTTTAAGGAACTTTTACACCATTGGTAAGCACTAAGTAGAGCTGCTCTATAGTCTGTAGTATTTTGTAAAAAGCCATATTCTTTTGCTGTTATAACGAGGTGTGTGAAATCTTCACAACCTTGAAGGAGCTTATTGTGTATTTGTTGTCCAGCATGGTAGCGAAATTGACTTAAAGGCTCAGAAATGTATATTGCATTTCCTTTAGAAAGTAAAGAAATCCATGAGGCCATATCAACACTACAAGAATATTGTCGCTCTTTAAGAGTGCCAAAAGGTTCAGTGAGCAATTCCTTTCGGAACAAGGTAGTTGTAGGCTCACCGATAATGTTGTGTCCACCTTTTAACATCCAATTACCTAAAAATATCCCGTTTAATGGGGTGTCTTCACTATATAACCTTTGTGTTGGATGGGAATCACCTATTAGATTTCCATGATCATCAATGCGTACTCGATAAGAAGTAACAAGAGCAAGATTTTTATTGGGATCTTGCTCAAAATAGGTCATCATTTTTTGTATTTTATGCTTATAAAACACGTCATCGTCCATTAAAAAATTTATATACTCACCATTTGATTTTTCTATGAGCATAAGGTCATTGTGAAATTGTCCTAGAGTAGGAATATTTCGAATGTATGTTATATTTTTATAATTTGGTAAGTATTGTTCGCGTATTAAAGTTGCTGTTTCATCATTTGTACTATCATCTCCGATGATGATTTCAATATTAGAATAAGTTTGTGCCAATGCACTTTCTAGAGCAATTTTGAAATAATGAGGCCGATTATAAGTGGGAATAAGGATGGAAACGAGAGGTGGATTTTTTTCATTCATCATACATAACTTCCTTTCAGAAGCTTTTTTTTGTAAGAACAATATCTTGGTAACTTGTATATTCATGTCTGCCGCACCATAAACCGTAATGCGGCTTATTGATTATTTCTAGGCCGTACTTATTCAATAGATTGCAAATATCTGTCTCAGGATAAGCAACTGCGAAATTCGGAATATCTTTATTTACAACGTAGCAATTTTCGATTCGATGATAAAAACCTAATGTACTTTGTCCTGCATTTAAATAATAGGACGATTCAGGATTTATAAGAAAGAATGTAATGAAACATCTCCCGTCTTTTTTTAATACACGTACAATTTCAGATACGTAATGTTCTAATTCTTTTGGGAGAAGATGCGTAAATACAGAAGTTAAAAAGATAAAATCGAATGTCCCGTCTTCATAGGGGAAACGATATTGAGAGGCATCTTCTTTTCCTTCTGGATTATAGAATTGATTGTATATGTCAACATGTTCAAAGTGAAAATTATTACGCATAGTTGAAATGTTATTTTGGCACCAAGTAATTCCATCTTTAAACAAATCAAATCCATAATACGCTCCATCATCATTTAAGTAATTCAATAATGGTACAGCCATTCGACCGACGCCGCAGCCTACATCTAATACTTTTTCATTTGGTTTTAAAGCGCCAATTTGAATAAAATGCTTTAGGAACTCTTTTCCAACTTTTTTGAAGTCGCCACCTACATATTGGACGAGTTCAGGAGGGGGGAGTAAAGTCATTTCTTTGTTAAGTTCACTCATGAGTATACCCCTTTCTTGTATGAGAAGATGCAGTAAATCTATTAATAAAATTTTCAATTTGTATTGAGAGAACACAGGAAAACAATTGTTATATGTAAGGAGATTCCGAAAAAGAATACTTAATTGGATTAGAAGTGAGAGAAGGATGAGTGAAAATGAAATCTCCTATAGATTAAATCTTTTTTATTCTTTTCTCCAATAAACGCCAAATACATCAATTTTAGTAATAGGGGCTTTTAAATTTCGTTGGTTTCTAAAGTCTGTCACAGCCTCAGCGCATGGCGGTAGCCCGTAGTCATCGATAATTATATAGCCACCTTTAGAAACTTTATCATATAAGTTCACGAGACCATCCATTGTGGATTCGTACATATCACCATCAAGCCGTGCAATTGCTATTTTTTCAATTGGTGCTGTTGGTAAAGTATCTTTAAACCAGCCTTTTAAAAATTTCACTTGATCATTTAGTAAATCATATTTTTTGAAATTCTCTTGTACTTGTTCTAAAGAGACGCGTAAATAATCGAATGTGTGCAAATAATCACCGTAATCTTTTGGATATTGTTCTAGATTCGGTGCTGGCAAACCTTCAAATGAATCAGCGACCCACACATTACGATTCGTAATGTTGTTTGCTTGTAAAAAACCATTCATAAAAATGCACGATCCTCCGCGCCATACACCTGTTTCAATAAAATCTCCCTCTATATTTTCACGAACAACGGTTTCCATTGCCTCTTGTAATTGGTTCATACGTTCTCGACCGATCATGCTATGTGCTGCTCTTGGCCAATCCATTCCATCATGGCGTTCACTTTTTGAAACATTTGGTTTTACAATTTTTAAGTTATGGTTTTCAGCATATTGCTTAATGAATAAAGGGAGGGGGACTGTAACTGGCTCGAATTCTAGTTCTTTTGAAATATGTAGAGATGCGGGTAAGTATGCCTCATATTCTAACCATATTTCAAATAAAATGGTCTTCTTTAGCAATTCGAGATAAAGCTGAACAGCAGATTTACTTTCCATATTTGTGCCTCCTGCAAAATGTCATACAACAATATGATTATGTAGATAGCGAATGTTTCATGATTGAATTTGAAATTGAAAAAGCAGTAAAACTGATATCAGTTTTACTGCTAAGTAAAAATTTAAGCGATTTTTTCAATAATAATAGATGCATTTGTACCAACAGCTAATGATAGCCCAAGCCCTGTAACGATTACTTCAATTAATGATGGAGTTGTCGTAATTTGCGTAATTGCTTGAACAACGATAGGTGCTCCAACTGAGATTAAAGTGGCCCCAGTACCTGGAACAGATACCCCATTTACTTGGATTGTAAGTCCTCCTAATAGACTTACTGCTGCAGTGTATACGATAACGGTAATTTTATAGAATCCAGTTTGACTAATTACGAAAGTATCAGGATCTAATTGAGAAATTGCTGTACCAAACTGAGATCCAACAGTATTAAATGGTACTGGAGCATTAAGTCCAATATCCAAAGAAATCCCAGCGGAGTTAAATGCATACAATCCTGCTGGAAGCCCTAGTCCAGATGGTCCAGTCGGTCCAGTCGGTCCAGTAGCCCCAGTAGCCCCAGTAGGCCCCGTAGGTCCAGTAGCCCCAGTGTCACCAGTAGGCCCTGTAGGTCCAGTAGCCCCAGTGTCACCAGTAGGCCCCGTAGGTCCAGTAGTCCCAGTGCCACCAGTAGGCCCCGTAGGTCCAGTAGCCCCAGTGTCACCAGTAGGCCCCGTAGGTCCAGTAGTCCCAGTGCCACCAGTAGGCCCCGTAGGTCCAGTAGTCCCAGTGCCACCAGTCGGTCCTGTAGGTCCTGTAGGTCCCGTAGGTCCAGTTGGCCCAGTCGGTCCAGTTGGCCCGGTAGGTACAGTCGGCCCCGTAGGTCCAGTCGGTCCAGTCGGCCCGGTCGGCCCAGTCGGAAGGGTAAACGGTGGTATCGGTGGTAATGTAGGTCCTACAAGATTAGGGTCAAATGCACTAGCTGATAAAGATTCATCGGGATTTAATCCATTTGAATAATTATTATTTGACATAAATTCACCTCCATAAAGCGTTCATTATATAGTAGATGCAAAACCGAAAGAAAATGACACGGACATTTGAATTATTGAAAAGAAATCTTAAACTACTTGAACAATTTAAAAAAATGGAAAGTTTAGTATATGTATAACATATGATTGATTTGGAAGAGGGTGATTATGTTGAACAAGCAAGGAATTACAATTAGTTTATGTATGATTGTTCGAGATGAGGAGGAGACAATAGCCCGTTGTTTAGAAACAGTTGAAAAAATTGTGGATGAAATTATAGTAGTTGATACAGGTTCCGTCGATCGAACGAAAGAAATCGTAGAGAAATACACTTCTAACATATATGATTTCCAGTGGATTGATGATTTTGCAGCAGCAAGAAATTTTTCTTTTTCAAAAGCGACGCAAGAGTATATATTGTGGCTAGATGCAGATGATGTCTTATTAGAAGATGCTCAAGAAGCATTGAAACTTTTAAAAAGAGAATTAGATCCTAAAATTGATGCTGTTTCGATGCCTTATCATCTTGCAATGGATTCTAACGGGAAACCTTTATATTGTACAAAAAGAAATCGACTTGTAAAGCGTGAAAAACAATTTCAATGGTTTGGAAAGGTTCATGAGTATTTAGCTATTTCTGGTGAGGTTTTTAGTAGTAATGTTGCTATTACACATAAAAAAGAAAAAAAAGTAACAAATCGTAATTTGAAAATTTTTCAAAATACTGTAGCGGCAGGTGAAGAATTAAGTCCGAGAGATTTATTTTATTACGCAAATGAATCTACGGATAACCAAAAATATGATGATGCAGTTCTTCTATATGAAACATTTCTTAATCAAGACGAAGGATGGTATGAAGAGAAAATTTATGCATGTGGTAAGTTAGGAGATTGCTATGCAAAGCTAGGAATGTGGGAGAAGGCAATCGAATCTTGTGTGAAGTCGTTTCGGTATGACGTCCCTAGAGGAGAGAATTGTACAAGAATAGGATATATATATATGGAACAAGAAAAATATAATGAAGCGATATTTTGGTTTAAACTTGCCACGGAAGTACCAATGGCAACGGAAAGTCCTTTCCATAGTCCAGCTAGCTACACATGGCTACCCTATTTACAAATGTGTATTTGTTATAGCAGGTTAGGGGAGCAGGATAAAGCGTATTATTACAATGAATTAGCAGCTTCTTATGTTCCGAATAATGCTGCAATTGAATATAACCGTAAATATTTTCGGGGAGTTTTTGATAAACCATATAAAGTGTAATAGGTTTCGTTTTTTAGAAATGATTTATCGCTATTCTAACTCTAATAGATTGGTTATATATTAGAGTATCAGTAACGTAACCAATATAAATAAAAGATTTTATACTGCTATTTGCGGGCTAATAATCATTGGGGGATGAACAAAATCTGCACTTTATAGAATTCATATGAGATTTATATTTCTAATTCAATTTGCATAAGGAGTGTGTGAAATGAATCGCGAAAAAAGTTCTTTATATGAAGAAAAATCCGAGCATTATTATAATGCAGCGAATCCGAATTTATTAAAGCATATAAAAAAGGAATGGAAAGAAGTTCTTGATATTGGTTGCTCGAGCGGTGCATTGGGAGCAGCTATTAAAGAAAACGGTACACGTGTATCAGGAATAGAGGCATTTCCAGAGGCGGCAGAAAAAGCGAAGGAAAGACTAGATCATGTTATTTTAGGGGATATAGAAAAAATAGATCTTCCTTATGAGGAGGGGCAATTTGATTGCGTCCTATTTGGGGATGTATTAGAGCATTTATTTGATCCGTGGGCTGTGATTGAAAAGGTTAAGCCATATATAAAGCAAAATGGTGTGATTTTAGCAAGTATACCAAACGTTGCTCATATTTCAGTATTAGCTCCCTTACTTGCTGGAAATTGGACGTATACAGAATATGGTTTATTAGATAAAACACATATTCGTTTCTTTACATTCAATGAAATGCTAAGAATGTTTTTAAAAGCAGGATATTCAATTAGTAAAGTAGATCGTGTATATGTTGATCATAAAATGTATGAGCCGCTTATTGAGGAGTTATATGGAATTTGTAAAAAATATCGTCTTGGAAGTGGCTTCATGGCTGAGACAGTTGTATTTCAGTATATTATTGAAGCTGAAAAATCACAATTATGAGTGCTGCAGACAAAACAATATTATTTGTTACATGCATAAATGATCGGAAATTGTATGCAAACTGCGTGCGACATATATTGCAATTGTTAGTACCGCCAGGGTATATTGTCCAATTTATGCCGATTCGAAATGCGAAAAGTATGACGAGTGGATACAATCAAGCCATTTCGCATCCAGCGAAGTATAAAGTGTATTTACATCAAGATGTTTTTATTATAAATAGGGCTTTTTTATACGGATTACTTCAATTATTTGAGGAACATGAAAACCTTGGGATGATTGGGATGGTTGGAGCGCAATATGTTCCTCCGACTGGCGTATGGAACGAAGGGCGTGGAATTGTAGGAAAAGTCATTGGTTATATGAATGATTTGTTTTATATGGCAAGTTTAGAACAACCGTATCATGAATCAAAAACATTTATTCCTGTAGAATGTATTGATGGTTTATTAATGGCGACACAATATGATGTTCCGTGGCGAGAAGACTTATTTGACGGATTTGATTTTTATGATGTATCTCAATCATTTGAATTTAAAAAAGCAGGATATACAGTCGGTGTACCTGTACAGCGCGATGCTTGGTGTATCCATTATCATTTTGATGTGAATATGACGAACTATGAAAAGTATCGGAAAATATTTGTGGAACACTATATGTCAGATGTAAATAAGGAAGAATAAAAGGGGGGACAAAAATGAAAGATCATACAATATTAGTCGTTGTTTGTGTAAATAATGAGGAGCTTTTCAAACAATGTGAGAGCCAAATAAGAAACATTTTTGTTCCCTCTGGTTATGTCGTGCAAATTTTTCCGATACGAGATGCGCAAAGTATGGCAAGTGCATACAACCGAGCCCTTTCATATCCAGCGAAATACAAAGTGTATATACATCAAGATACATATCTTATTAATCGAGACGTGTTTTCTACACTTATATCTCTTTTTAAAGAAAATGAAAAGCTTGGTTTAATAGGAGTCGCTGGGGCTCAGTTTTTACCGAATAACGGGATATGGTGGGAAGGAAAAAATTTAGTAGGGAAAGTGATTGAGTATAGAAGACGGAATTATCAATTATTAAATTTAGATCAGGTTTTTTATGGTAATCAACCATTTTTGTCAGTTCAGGCAATTGATGGTTTATTCATGGCAACGCAGTATGATATTCCGTGGCGAGAAGATTTGTTTCAAGGGTTTCACTTTTATGATGTGTCACAGTCTTTAGAGTTTCAAAGGGCTGGTTATTTAATTGGTATCCCAAATCAAGCAAATTTATGGTGTATTCATTACAACGGGGATGAGTTTGATGCGGATACATATGAGAAGTACCGGAAAGTGTTTGTAGAACATTACAAAGATATATTATCTCCATCATAAAGGAGAGATGAAAAGTGAAAGGAATTATTTTAGCAGGTGGTACTGGATCGAGATTATATCCAATAACGAAAGTAACGAATAAACATTTACTTCCTGTTGGTCGGTATCCGATGATTTATCATGCGGTATATAAGCTAAAACAATGCGATATTACAGATATTATGATTATTACGGGTAAAGAGCATATGGGGGATGTTGTTAGCTTTTTAGGGAGTGGTCATGAATTTGGAGTGTCCTTTACGTATCGTGTGCAAGATAAAGCGGGCGGGATCGCACAGGCGTTAGGGCTTTGTGAAGATTTCGTCGGGAATGATCGTATGGTAGTTATATTAGGGGATAATATTTTTTCAGATGATATTCTTCCGTATGTTGAAGAGTTTGCAAATCAAAAAGAAGGTGCGAAAGTGCTATTGCAATCTGTAGAAGATCCCGAAAGATTTGGCGTAGCACATATTCAAAACCGAAAAATAGTTGAAATTGAAGAAAAGCCGAAAGAGCCGAAAAGTTCTTATGCGGTTACGGGAATTTATTTGTATGATTCGAAAGTCTTTTCTTATATTAAAGAATTAAAACCTTCTGCACGGGGAGAACTTGAAATTACAGATATAAATAATTGGTATTTAAAACGAGGGGTACTTACTTATAATGAAATGAGCGGCTGGTGGACTGATGCGGGAACTCATGCTTCGCTTCAAAAGGCGAATACGTTAGCGCGTGATATTAATTTTGGGAAACAGTTTAACGGAGAATAGGTGAGAATATGAAAGTTGTAGAAACAAATTTTACCGATGCAAAATTGTTAGAACCGAGGTTGTTTGGAGACGAGCGTGGCTTTTTTT
Organism: Bacillus sp. JKS001846; assembly: GCF_900176455.1. NCBI lineage: Bacteria > Bacillati > Bacillota > Bacilli > Caryophanales > Bacillaceae > Bacillus > Bacillus sp. JKS001846. The sequence continues at coordinate 4,446,340 of NZ_FWYG01000001.1, read as the reverse complement.
CAGAGAGTTATAATAAGCAGGTGCTAGAAACATTAGGGATAACGTATTCATTTGTACAGGATAACGTATCTTATTCGGCTAAGGCAGGAACGATTCGGGGACTACACTTTCAAAAAAAACCGAAAGCACAAACGAAACTCATTCAAGTTATGCAAGGGGCAATTTATGATGTTATCGTTGATTTACGAAAAAAATCACCAACATTTAAACAATGGAAAGGATATATTTTAAGTGCAGATAACCATCGGCAATTACTAGTGCCAAAAGGGTTTGCGCATGGATTTTGCACGCTTGTTCCGCATACTATCGTTATGTATAAAGTAGATGAATATTATAGCGCAGAGCATGACTCAGGATTACTTTGGGAAGATAAAGATTTAGCAATTCCTTGGCCAGTAACCGATCCTATATTGTCCGATAAGGATCAGATATTACCATTATTAGAGGAATATGAAGATAGTTTTTAAGTAGGAGCGTTGTTTATGAATATATTAGTAACAGGTGGGGCTGGATTTATTGGAAGTAATTTCGTTCATTACATGCTACAAAGTTATGAAACATATAAAATTATTAATTACGATGCCTTAACATATAGCGGGAATTTAAATAACGTAAAATCTCTTCTGGATCACCCGAATTACTCTTTTGTAAAGGGAGAAATTCAAAATGGAGAGCTATTAGAACACGTTATAAAAGAGCGGGATGTACAAGTGATTGTAAATTTTGCAGCTGAATCACATGTGGACCGTAGTATTGAAAATCCGATTCCTTTTTATGATACAAATGTAATTGGAACGGTCACTTTATTAGAACTAGTTAAAAAATATTCGCATATAAAACTTGTGCAAGTGTCAACGGATGAAGTGTATGGCTCTTTAGGAAAAACAGGGAAGTTTACAGAGAAAACACCGTTAGCTCCAAATAGTCCATATTCTTCAAGTAAGGCGAGTGCGGACATGATAGCTCTATCTTACTATAAAACATATCAATTACCAGTTATAGTAACGCGTTGTTCCAATAACTACGGGCCGTATCAATATCCTGAAAAATTAATTCCGTTAATGGTTACGAATGCACTGGAAGGAAAAAAATTACCGTTATATGGCGATGGATTAAATGTAAGAGATTGGTTACATGTAACGGATCATTGCAGTGCGATTGACGTTGTTCTGCATAAGGGGCGTGTAGGAGAAGTATATAATATAGGTGGAAATAATGAAAAAACAAATGTAGAAGTTGTGGAACAAATTATTAATCTTTTAGGAAAAACAAAAAAAGACATTGAATATGTTACAGATCGTTTAGGGCACGATCGTCGTTATGCGATTGATGCAGAGAAAATGAAGAATGAATTTGATTGGGAACCGAAATATACGTTTGAACAAGGATTACAAGAGACGGTGAAATGGTATGAAAAGAATAAGGAATGGTGGAAACCACTAAAAGACCAGTAAGGGGCATGTTAAATGAAAGAGAGGGTTATCATAACAGGAGCAAACGGTCAATTAGGAAAGCAACTATTTGAAGAGTTAGACTCTGAAGAATATGATATATATCCATTTGATAAAAAGTTATTAGATGTGACAAATATATCCCGAATACAACAAGTGGTACAAGAAATAAAACCACATATAATTATTCATTGTGCTGCTTATACGAAAGTAGATCATGCGGAGAAAGAACAGGACCTTGCATATAGAATAAATGCAATCGGAGCTCGAAATGTAGCGGTTGCTTCACAATTAGTAGGAGCGAAGCTAGTTTATATTAGTACTGATTATGTATTTCAAGGCGCCAGACCAGATGGATACGACGAATTTCATAGTCCAGCGCCGATAAATATATATGGGGCCTCTAAGTATGCGGGGGAGCAGTTTGTCAAAGAGTTACATAATAAATATTTTATCGTTCGCACATCGTGGCTATATGGTAAATATGGAAATAATTTTGTCAAAACGATGATGCGATTAGGAAAAGAAAGAAATGAAATATCTGTTGTAGCGGATCAAGTTGGCTCTCCTACGTATGTGGCGGATTTAAATATGGTTATTAATAAGCTCATTCATACTTCTTTATACGGTACATACCACGTATCAAACAGAGGCTCATGCTCTTGGTTTGAATTTGCACAAAAGATATTTTCGTACGCCAATATGAAAGTGAATGTATTACCTGTTTCAACGGAAGAATTCGGGGCTGCGGCTGCGAGGCCCAAATATTCTATTTTTCAACATAACATGCTACGATTAAATGGTTTTTCACAAATGCCGTCTTGGGAAGAAGGATTAGAGCGGTTTTTTATAGAAACCAAAAGTCATTAACAAATTTCTGTTAATGACTTTTTTGTTTGCCTTTAAGCGGTTTTATGGTACTATAATTATAGTATCAGGTACTAATAACAAGTATAAGTATTTCTGGGAGGATATATCATGGAACTATTACAAGGGAAAACATTTGTTGTTATGGGCGTTGCGAACCAAAGAAGTATTGCATGGGGAATAGCTCGCTCTTTGCATAATGCAGGTGCAAAATTAATATTCACATATGCAGGAGAACGTTTAGAAAGAAACGTTCGTGAATTAGCGGACACATTAGAAGGACAAGAATCACTTGTATTACCTTGTGATGTAACGAATGATGAGGAACTTACAGCTTGCTTTGAAACAATTAAACAAGAAGTAGGTACTATTCACGGTGTAGCACATTGTATTGCTTTTGCAAATCGCGATGACTTAAAAGGTGAATTTGTAGATACTTCTCGCGATGGATTTTTACTTGCACAAAATATTAGCGCATTCTCTTTAACAGCTGTAGCAAGAGAAGCGAAGAAAGTAATGACAGAAGGCGGAAATATTTTAACATTAACATACCTTGGCGGCGAGCGCGTTGTGAAAAATTATAACGTTATGGGTGTTGCGAAAGCTTCATTAGAAGCGAGCGTGAAATATTTAGCGAACGATTTAGGTCAACACGGTATTCGTGTTAACGCTATTTCTGCAGGACCAATTCGTACGTTATCTGCAAAAGGTGTAGGCGATTTCAACTCAATCTTAAGAGAAATTGAGGAGCGCGCACCACTTCGTCGTACAACAACGCAAGAAGAAGTTGGCGATACAGCAGTATTCCTATTCAGTGATTTAGCACGCGGTGTAACAGGAGAAAACATTCATGTTGATTCAGGGTATCATATCCTAGGATAAATATAATATTAATTTTTAAAGGACAATCTCTAAATGCTGAGATTGTCCTTTTTATTTGTTCTTAGAAAGAACGATTTTTAACGAAAGTTCTTACCACGTGATGAATATAACTATAATAGTACACGATTTATTTAGCTACGTATGGAAGTGGGAGGGACGAGTGTGAAGAATAAAAATAAAAGTTCAACAGTTGGAAAACCGTTGTTATATATCACGCAAGTAAGTTTAGAACTTGCTGCACCGAAAATAAAAAGGATTATCCTGACAAACTTTGAAAATGAAGATCAAAAAGAGAAAAGTAATAGACAAGAAAATATTGTAAGAAGTGCTGTGGAAGAGGTAATAGAACAAGAACAACAAGAAGAGCAGCAAGTGGAAGAAAAAATAGAAGAAGAAAAAGAAGAACACATAGAACAAGAAGAGCAAGAACCAGAACCAGTAAGAACTGTCCCGTATAATAAATCATTTAAGGATATGAATAATGATGAAAAAATTCATTTTTTACTAAACCGCCCTCATTACATTCCGAAAGTAAGATGCAGAATAAAAACAGCTACAGTCTCATATGTTGGATCGATCATATCGTATCGTCATGGCATTGTATCTATTATGCCGCAAAATAGTATGAGAGATATTAGGTTGTCTATAGATGATATCCAATCGATTAGTATGGCCGGTTTTTAAATATGTAAAGGTGGTAGAAAGCTTCTACCACCCCAATAGTTTTTTAGTTTACTTTACGATAGAAACGTCGCGTAAGCATTGAATCGCACAGAAACAGCTTAAATCAACAGTAATGCAAGTAGTTGTAGATATTAATCTTGCATTTGGTACAGCTAAAAACGTACAAATTGGATCGTCACCAGGTGGTACCGGAGTACCGTCACCTAATACTACAGTTAATACACGTAGCACAGCACAGCTATCATCATCTACACTTTCCACACGGAAAATTGGAGATCGGCAGCTAGTAAGGCTTGAAGATGGTGCAAATGCTTCAAAAGGTTCTCCAGTTTTTGTGTATAAAATAAAAGGGCGTGTATTTGCTACTGATGCAGTATTGTGTGCACCTAAAAATGGGATTTCACAACCAGATCCACATGTTGTTGTAGAACAATCTTGTAATTCATTGATGAATTTTACAACGTCAACTACACAATGAGAAGAGCCATGGTGTTTATTTTCGTTACAACTCATTAATGTCACTCCTTATCTTCTTGTTTGTATTTACATTAATAAGATATTGGAGTCGAGGAGATTTGGTCACAATCTCAAGACCTTTTTTTTTAAATAGGCGAAAGAGGATAAGGGTAGGTGGAATTATGCTGTTTACAAGCTGGCTTTTATTTTTTATTTTTGCGTTAGCTGCTTTTAGGCTCACTCGTTTAATTGTTTATGATAAAATTACAGCCTTTTTGCGAAGACCATTTATTGATGAATTAGAGATTACGGAGCCGGATGGAAGTGTATCAACGTTTACAAAAGTGAAAGGTAATGGATTAAGAAAGTGGATTGGCGAATTATTAAGCTGTTATTGGTGTACAGGTGTATGGGTTAGTGCTTTTTTATTAGTCTTATATAATTGGATCCCTATCGTTGCGGAACCGTTACTTGCATTATTAGCTATTGCAGGAGCGGCAGCAATCATTGAAACAATTACAGGATATTTTATGGGAGAATAATATATTTTCATAATACGAGAAAAAGCGGAGTTTAAAAGAATGAGGGAACGGAAATAAAGAGTTGTTCATATAGTAAATAGACAGAATTGACAGTAGAGGAGATGTTTGCTGTGAGCAATAATCTAAGGCAGAATTCATATGACCTGCAGCAGTGGTATCATATACAGCAACAACACCAAGCACAACAACAGGCATATCAAGAACAATTACAACAACAAGGATTTGTGAAGAAAAAGGGATGCAATTGTGGGAAAAAGAAGAACACAATAAAACAATATGAAGAATGAAACACTCATGCTACTGTGAGTGTTTTTTATTATATATAAAAAGCGGTATTTCTGTATAAGAAATACCGCTTTTTACTAGCTAATTTGTGCAACTGTTAATGCTGCAGCACGAATGTCTACAGTTCCAATTAACTGAACTGGCACAATTTGAATTAAGTCACCAGGATTTAAGTTAATAAGAATAACACCGCTGGATACGTCTACTTCACCAGTACCAATAACGTTAGAACGAACTGCTGTACCTGATCCAGGAATAATGTTAGCTGGTGTATTTAATGATAAGAAGAAACGACCAGCTTCTGGTGCAGTAGGTACGTTATCAAGACTAATTGTTAATGTATAACTAATTTGATAAATACCAGCTCGTAGAATTCGAATGCCATCTCCGACACTTACTGTATCATTTATTACAGGAACAGTAATATTTGGGTTTGGACTTACGCTAGGTAATAATAGTGGTGTAAATAGTGAAGCAAACTGAGGTGCAGACGCGTTGAAAGCAAAACCAAAGGCAGGTAGTGTACTAGCTGGCTTCGCCTCACAATCGATTTTAGTAAATTCGCAATCAGAAGAGAACATGTTTTTCACTCCTTTATCTGTTTCTACTTTCAGTTAATGAAAAGGACAGGTTCTATGTTCTAGACAAGTTCCCAATTTTAAGAAATTTACATAAGAATACTCTTTAAGCATGGATTGGGTGGCAGAATACTCTGCCACCCAATCCATGCTTAACTCATTATTTAGTTTTAAATAGAAACATCACGTAAGCATTGAATAGCGCAGAAGCAACTTAAATCAACAGTAATGCAAGTGGAGGTTGATATTAGTCTTGCATTTGGTACAGCTAAAAACGTACAGATTGGGTCGTCACCAGGTGGTACAGCGGTACCATCACCTAAAACTACAGTTAATACACGCAATACAGCACAGTCATCATCATCTATACTTTCTACGCGGAAAATAGGAGATCGGCAGCTAGTAAGGCTTGAAGATGGTGCAAATGCTTCAAAAGGTTCTCCAGTTTTTGTGTATAAAATAAAAGGACGTGTATTCGCTACTGATGCATTGTTATGTGCACCTAAAAATGGAACTTCGCAACCAGATCCACATGTTGTCGTTGCACATTCTTGTAGTTCATGTATAAAACGAACAACATTCGATACACAGTTGAAATCACACTCATGTTGATGATCTTCATTACAATTGCAGCTCATTATGTTCACTCCTTCTCGTGAGTTCTGACATACACTATTACAATATGAGTGGGATATGGCTGATATTACGTTAATTCTCACGATAAAAACAAGGAATTTATATAGGAGGGATGTACATAACGTGATATAAAAAAAGACATCCTTATTTAGTGGATGTCTTTTCAGGTAAATCTTTTCGCACAGTATATAAAAAACGAGATATATCTAATTTCTTTCCTCTGAAAAATTGCGGAGAAGAAATGTAAAGTTCTTCTTTCGCACGTGTAATGGCAACATAAAGTAATCGGCGTTCTTCTTCTAACGCTTCAGAAGTTTCCGTAACACGATCATTTGCATCTTTTAAAGAAGAAGTATGAGGCAGGATTCCATCACTCGCTCCAAGTAAAAAGACACATGGAAATTCAAGGCCTTTTGCGTTATGAATTGACATAAGTGAAACGGCATCTTTTTGCGGCATTGTTTTTAATGCTTCCATTTCTTTTTGACCTTGAATCGCCTCGTCGATAAATTGTAAATAAGCTGGAATATCGGTGAAACGAGTTGCAGACTCCATTAATTCTTCCAACATTTCTTCTTGTATGTCTTTATGCATTGTAAAGGAAGAACGATCGTTATTTTGTAAGTACTCTAAATATTTTCCTTTACCATGAATGATTTCTTTTAATGCTTTTTTCGGTTCTAATTCTTTAATAAACTTAATAAAATCGATGCGCTCATTTACCTTTTTCACTTGAAAAGGTTTTAAGCTTGGATTTAATAGTAAGAAATGAAGAAGAGAAGGGAAGCGCCCCTCACCATATTTCCATTGTTCACGTTCAATAAATGAAATACAATCATCACGTCCGATATACATCGTCGGCAATATGTTTGAAAGTGATTCTAGTCGAAACGGCTCAATCACGAGTCTTAAATGATCTAATACAGGCTTAATTAAAGAATGTTCATAAAATGATTGGCTCGCTCCGTGTTTAATAAACGGGATTTTATGAATGGTAAGCTGATCAAGTAACGAACGACTTACAGAATGTGTGCGATACAGTAAACAAAAATCTTTAAAGTTACGTTCACCACTCTCTACTTTTTCTTGAATAAGCTGCAAAATTTGATTTGCTTCATCAAGAGTCGTAGCAGGTCTTGCATAAAAAGGTTGTACACCTTCCTCACGAACAGAGTATAGCTCTTTATCAAAACGTTCTTGATTTAATTTTATAACTTCATTTCCAAGCCCGACGATAAAGGGATTGGATCGATAATTCGTATTTAGTGCAATGATTGTTGTGTTATCAAATTCTTTTGGAAAAGATAAAATAATTTGGTGACTTGCTCCTCGCCAGCCGTATATCGCCTGGTCGTCATCACCTGCGATAAATAAATTATTTCTTGGCGTGGCTAACAATTTTACGATTTCATATTGTGCATACGATGTATCTTGAAACTCATCTACTTCAATATAGTGAAAACGTTGTTGTAATTGAGTTAGTAAAGGAGCATTATTTTCTAACATATAATATGTTTCCAATAAGATGTCATCGAAATCAATATAATTGTATCTTTGTTTTACCTCTTCAAAACGTTCGTATACTTCTTTAAATTCTTGTTCGACTGGTGTTTTCGCTTTTACATCTTTCGGACGATTTAATTTGTTTTTCTCAAGTGAAATCATCGCGAGCATCGTTTCAGCATCATAATCGTCTTTTAAACGCAATTCTTTTAAGATTTTCTTTATCATAATTTGTTTATGTTTTTCATTTGCTAAAATTTGCTGATTATAACCTTGACTACGAAGTAATTTTAAGAAAACAGAGTGGAATGTACCAGCAACTACGTAGCTACTTGCTGCATGATTCATACCCGGTAACTTCGCAACACGACTTCGTATTTCTTCAGCTGCTTTTTGTGTAAATGTAAGTAATAAAATATTTCGTGGATGAACTTGTTTTACATTTACTAAATAACCAACGCGAGTTGTTAAAACAGATGTTTTCCCGCTTCCGGCACCAGCTAGTGTAAGAACAGGACCTTCTGTTGTGCGCACGGCTTCTAATTGTTTTTCGTTTAAAAAAACATTTTGTTGTTCAAGAGCGCGGAAATAAGCCGCATCTACATCTTCTTCCATAATTAAATGGGTAGATGTTTTCGGAATATGATATGTCGCACGCGGAATATCAGCGTGTGTTAACGATTTTTGTGAAAATTTTTCTTGTGTCATATGTTCACCTTCAAAACTATAGCATCAACATTTAACTTTAGCGGAAGAAAAAGAAAATAGCAATGTAAAAAAACAGGAGGGATCACCTCCTGCTTTCAAATTACAATTCTTTTATCATTACGACGTGCGGGATATTCGCTTCCATAAATACATCAGAACTTGTTACATATCCAAGTTTTTTATAGAAATCTTCGGCATGTGTTTGAGCGTGAAGTTTCAATTTCGGTAGCGAATTTTCTTTTGCATACGCTTCAAGAGAATCCATAACAATTTTTCCAATCCCTTTTTTGCGATGGGAATTTAGCACGCAAATGCGTTCCATTTTTCCTATACCATCAAGGATGCGAAAACGTCCAGCACCAACTGGAACATCATTGTCATATATAACAACGTGTGTTGAAGTTTCTTCAAACTCATCGTACTCTTCTTCAGCAGAGACACGTTGTTCATTTACAAACACTTGTTTACGTACAGAGAATGCATCTCTTAGTTGTTCGTCCGTTTGTACAATCTGTGCGTGCAAATTAGTTGTTCCCCTTTCCAAGACGGAATGTTTCGTGTACAGTCCATGTTCCATTTTCTAATTGATATAGAAGATGGAAACGATCAATTGGTTGTTCGTAATAGAAATCTTTCATACGTAATCGGCCCAACACATCAGCATGCTCTGCATCTGATAAGCCTTGTCCGATTGTTAAATGAGGTACGAAAGCATATTCGCGTTCTTGCGTGAATAACCCGCTATGCATTTCTTCATTTAAGAAAGTAAGTTCAGGTGTTTTTTCTACTTTAAAGTAAAGGACGTTATTAACAGGTGCGAATGAACCAACTTTCCCAACATGAAGGGTGAAAGGGTTCGTTTTACTTGCGATTGTATGTAACTCGTTTACAATCGACTCTAATTGTTCATCTTGCGCCTCAAAGGGTGTTTTCAATGTAATATGTGGCGGAACTAATGCGTAGTGCGGGTCATAACGTTTACGCAATCCGTTCGCTTTATCTTGAATCATTTTAGATGGAAAAATTACAATGCCTAATTTCATGTTCCAATTCCTCCCTTTGTAAGTCTAGTTAGATTTTGAGATAAATAAATCTCTTTATCTATTATATCAAATTATTCTGAATACTGCTCTCTATTATTTCATTGATAGAATATGAGAGAAGGCTTTCGGTAAATCAGTCTGCCAATATTTCCAAGTATGATTGCCTTCAAATTCCTCATAATGCGTGATGAAGTTTCTATCTGTAAGAAGTGTATTTAACTCACGGTTCGGCCCTACGAAATCAGATACTTGTCCATCAGTACGCTTTACAGCCGTTTCTTCTGTACCGATGACGTGATACAGTTCTAACGCCTGTGGATCTTTGAATTCTTTTGCTAAGTTCATCACTGTCTCATCCACAAATGGTGATTGCATAACGACTTTACCGAATGTATGCGGATACATAAGTGCAGTCATAAAGGAAACTGTTCCGCCAAGAGAATCACCAATTAAAACACGACCTTTTCCCATTTGGTACGTTGGATAATTTTCATCAATATATGGTGCAAGTTCATGAGCAAGGAAACGAATATATGCAGCATTTTTTACTTCATTTGGGAAATATTTTTCTTTACGATCATGTACATTTTTATATGGAATACCGACAATAATTGTACGGTCAATTTCTTCGGTTTCACGAAGGCGCTCAATTACACGGTGCGCTTTACCAAGCTGAAAATAATCTCTACCATCTTGTGCAATTACAACTGTATGTTTGTGCAGTGGTGTGTAATTTACTGGTAAATAAACGAGAAGTGTAACATCTTCTTGAAGTGATGCGCTATAAAATGAAATTTCTTCAATTCTCCCTATTGTTTGACTCATGTAGATCCCCCTAAATAAAAATTTACTGTAACGATTGTAAGAGCGACGCTTGTAGTGAAAAGGAAAGAAATATTCACTAATTGGTGCCTTAATTTCTATTTTACCATAATGGTACGAAGAATCTAAAAAATTAGTATTTAAGTTGCGAAAGAAAACGGATATAATGAAGTGGGATTTTTGACAGGTGAGAGGGGAGACAGGATTTGAAACAAGAAAAATCAATCGCACTACCATTAGCAATTTCTATAATTGCCATTTCCTTTGCAGCAGTTTTTGTAAAGATGTCCTCAGCACCATCTTCAATATTAAGTATGTACCGCTTATGGATTATCGTACTTATTATGCTGCCTATCGTATGGAAAAAAAGAGAGGAATTTAATAGGATTCAAATGAAAGATTGGGGCTTTTTAATTGGATCTGGTTTCTTTTTAGCACTGCATTTTCTTTTATGGTTTGAATCTTTAAAGCATACAACAGTTGCTAGTTCAACAATTATTTTGGCACTTCAACCAATCGTATCTTTAGTTGGAGGTTTTTTTCTATTTAAAGAAAGAACAACATATTCAGCCATTGCAACGATGGGAATCGCTATTTTAGGAGTAATGTGCATTGGTTGGGGAGATTTAGGTTTAAGTAAGCAAGCAATTTATGGTGACATATTATCCTTTCTAAGTGTAATAGCGGTTGTCGGTTATTTATTTATCGGGCAAACGACAGTGAAGAAAGTATCGCACTGGATTTATAGCTTTACAGTCTTTGCGTTCGCAGGTCTTTTTATGGGGATTTATAATGTTATATTACAAGTACCCTTTACAGGTTATACGAAGTGGGATTGGACTGTTTTTCTTTTACTTGCGGTTGTGCCGACAGTGTCACATGTAATTAATAACTGGCTATTAAATTATGTAAATGCAACGACAATTTCAATGAGTATTTTAGGAGAACCTGTTGGAGCATCTATACTTGCGTTCTTCTTACTTGGAGAAAAATTAAATGCAATGCAAATGATCGGTAGCATGCTCGTATTGTTTGGTGTATCTGTTTTCTTAATGCAGCAACAAAAGCGAACAGCAAAAAATGTCGTAAATGAGCCAGTGTATACACAGGAATTATAGTGTTAGGGGAGAAAAGAGAAGTTATGATACTTCTCTTTTTGTTTTATAGAAATGCGGGCGTAGAAGGGGGAGGAAAATGGAAGAGATATTAAAGAAGTATATGAATAGATTTACAACACTAAGTGAAGAAGAGCAGCAAATGATCCTCAGGGAATTACAAATTGAAGAATATAAAAAAGGAACAGTGCTCCTAAGACAAGGAAATGTTCCGTTAAAATGTTATTTTGTATTAAAAGGATGCGTTAGGCAACATAGTATAGATGAAGCAGGGAAAGAAGTTACATCAAATTTTTATACAGAAGAACAGGCAATTTCGAATTTCAACCATCATAAACAAGATAAATCTTCATCATATACGTTAACGTGTTTAGAAGATTGTACTGTAGTTGTTGGTGATCTACATAGTGAAAAGGACATGTATAATAAGTATTCACAATTAGAAGAAATGACGCGTAAAATGATCGAGTACAATTTCGGTGAAGTACAAGATGAACTTGCTGTATTTATCTCATCGACACCAGAAGAGCGATATAAAACATTGTTACGAAAACGCCCGTATTTAATTCATCGCGTTCCACAATATCAGCTAGCAAGCTATCTTGGCATGACACCAGAATCATTAAGTAGAATTAAGAAACGGCTTAATTAGAGTGTTTACCACCTTTCAATAGTAGCCATATCGCAAGTCCTAATTCACCTGCAATTATAGGTAATTGGAATAGTGATTGTATGAGTGAAATCATTGTATCGTATTGTGTAAACATTGTATTCATGACGTGAATTAGCATATAACCGGTAGCAGCAATGAACAGCAGTATACTAATAAACTTTGGTATCTGTTTAGAGAGAAAAGCTACATAGCCTAAAACGAAAAGATGCAATCCAAAAATGATCAATCCTACAGACCAAATGTATTCGAATGCACTGAGAAACAACATTGTATATGTTTCTGGATTTGCAATTGTATTTTTTGAAAGCAATAATGCCAATATTAGATTGAATATAGCAATCCCAAGTATAGCTGTATACATAAGACGAAGCAAAGCGGCTAGTAATGAGAGGCTAGTATGAATTGGTTTTAGAAAGAAATAAAGAGCCCACGCAGCGACAATATCAGTGATAAAAATGATAATCCACCCAAAAACTTCCGCTTTGAAAAGTGAATTTGAAGTTTGGATATTATGGAATGTTGTACTCGCATCTCCTTGTATAACGAGGTTTCCATGAACAAAACCGTAAGAGAAAAATGCAATGAATGCCATAACAAGAAGAGATGTGCTAGCAAATAAGGCGTACTTTCGTTCAGTCATAATATGTCCTCCTTTTCTAATATTGTTTTCATTGTAATAGGGAAGAGAAGGAGATTCATTGACTTAAATCAAGACGGGGAAAGTTTAGTAGAATTTCCATCAAAAAAAATGTATGGTTATATCCAATTTTTTATTAACCTTGTAAAAAGTAAAAACTCAAATATTGAAATCAAGTAAAAGAGTGGCTACGAAGCCACTCTTTTACTTTGGATTTGTCATATAAGGTTGTACATGAATGACACATAGGTCACGAAATTTGCCTTCAGCAGTTGTGACAATTACGACTGCTTTACCTGCACTTTTTCCAGTAATCGTCACGGTGTCACCTTTTGGATATATGGTGATGATATCAGAATTCATATTTGACCAAATAAGCTCTTTATTCGTTGCTTGTATTGGTAAAATGGAAGCTGATAACACAATGTTTTGTCCCGTTTTTATTTTTAATTTATGTTTTTCCATATGAACACCGATGACTGAAATAACAGAAGGAGCAATTGAAATTTTAGGCGGGTTAGGTTGCATGTTTAAACAAGACGCAGAAGTATTTGTGATAGGTGAAAATTTTCGTGTTTGTTGTTGCTGGAAAGCTGCTAACATGTTGGAGTCCCCTTTCTGTATAAGTGCTGATACTCATACTATAAAGGAGTAGTGTTATGTTAAATTTAACGAAACATAAAGAATTTGTTAAATTTGATAAAAAGATTGTCGAACTGTAAAAAATCTCTGCTGTTATGATAACAGCAGAGATTTTTTTATAAATTATGACGATGTTGTTTTTCGAAATCCTCAAATTGCTCTTTAACTTCTTTTGAAGGTTGTGTTAGTAAACTAACAATTACGATGGCTAGTAAACTAATAGCGAAACCTGGAATCATTTCATATAAGAAATCTTTTAAGAATTTGAATTGAGTCCATATAATAACAGTAACGGCACCAGAAATCATACCGGCAAGTGCGCCCCACTTCGTCATACGTTTCCAATATAAGCTTAATAAAATAGCAGGTCCGAATGAAGAACCAAATCCAGCCCAAGCGTATCCAACAAGAGCTAAAATCGTATCATTTTGTTTAAACGCTAATGCGCACCCAACTAATGCAATAACAAGTACAGCCATACGACCGACAAATACAAGTTCTTTATCAGATGCAGAACGTTTGAAGAATGTACGATATAAATCTTCAGTTACAGCACTAGAAGTAACGAGTAGCTGTGATGAAATTGTACTCATAATCGCTGCTAGAATGGCTGCTAATAAAAATCCAGTAATAAGTGGATGGAATAAAATTTTCCCAAGTTCAAGGAAAATTGTCTCTGGATTAGATAATGTCAACTCTTGTTGTGAATAGTAAGCAATACCAATAAGACCAGTAAACATAGCTCCAACAACAGAGAAAATCATCCAGCTCATACCAATTCTTCGTGCACTTTTAAGTTCTTTTACAGAAGAAATTGCCATAAAGCGTACGATAATATGAGGTTGTCCGACATAACCAAGGCCCCATGCGAATAGAGAAATCATTCCTAAAGTAGAGGCACCTTTAAAAATATCTAGACGTGTTGGATCTACAGATCGAATTGTATCAAATGCAGGTCCAAGTCCGTTCGAATTCATAATTGTTACGATAGGAACAAGAATAAGAGCGACTACCATAATGATTCCTTGCACGAAGTCTGTCCAACTTACTGCTAAGAACCCACCAAATAATGTGTAAGCTACAACAACGCCTGCAACAATGAATAATCCAACGTGGTAGTTCATACCAAATGAATTTTCAAATAATACAGCGCCTGAAACTAATCCTGAAGCTACATAGAAAGTAAAGAAAATCATAATAACAAGTCCAGATACTAAACGTAGCATATGAGATTTGTCGTGGAAACGGTGTTCCAAAAATTCTGGAATAGTAATAGAGTTATTTGCAATTTCTGAGTAGGTACGTAAGCGAGGAGCAACATAAAGCCAGTTTGCGTATGCGCCTAGTGTTAGGCCGATCGCAATCCAACTACTACTTAATCCAACGCTAAACATTGCACCTGGTAATCCCATTAAAAGCCAACCACTCATATCGGATGCTCCAGCACTTAATGCCGTTACTGCGGGGCCTAGTGTACGCCCGCCAAG
Organism: Bacillus sp. JKS001846; assembly: GCF_900176455.1. NCBI lineage: Bacteria > Bacillati > Bacillota > Bacilli > Caryophanales > Bacillaceae > Bacillus > Bacillus sp. JKS001846. The sequence continues at coordinate 4,431,329 of NZ_FWYG01000001.1, read as the reverse complement.
CATATAATCTGTTAAGTTGGACGTTCGTTTATAGGCGAAATAGCCGATTACTAACATCCCGAGCATGTAAATAGAGATTGAAGTTAAAGTTAACATCTGCGTACTCATGAAGTTCCCCTTCCTTTTGTCATGTCTTTTGATGCGTTATGCATATTTATCCCGCATAAACGGGCAGTAAAACTCCCACCTTAAAATTGGCTGGGCAAGGAAGTTAGGTGCGAGAGCAACTGCCCGTAAATGCCCGATTGATTTAACTAATAATCAGTGGGATGAACAAACCCCTACTGATTAAAGTTTCACTTTATAATCTATCATGATTATTCTGAAAAATCCATATAGAAATACGAATTTTCAGAAATGTAAGCGTTTTTTGATGTCATTTTACTTTTTTAATATATAATATTCATACAAAAAACCTTATTTTTAATAGAGTATTTATTATATTTACATAAAAAGAGGTTGTTTTGTCAATATAATATTGAAAGGAAAGAAAAATAAAATTTTTGAAAAAGTATTGACTTGTGAAAAAAGTCAGGTCTATAATGAGTGCAACTTAAAAAAATGCAAGCGTTGATGAAGAAGAGTACACATGATGAACATGTCAGAGAGCTGATGGTTGGTGCGAATCAGTATGGAATTGATGTGGAATGGGCTTCGGAGCTTCCAAACCGAAACGAAAGAAGTAGGCTTTGGCGACATGATCTCATCGATACAAGAGACACGTATTGTTTTTGATACGGTAAAGTGCGTTACATTTGTAACGAATTAAGGTGGCACCACGGGAGTACCCGTCCTTTCTATAGGATGAGTACTCCCTTTTTGTGTATAAAAAATTAAATAAATGAAATCGTTTAAGTAAGAAGAGTACGTATATTGGAGACGTTACAGAGAGCCGGGAATAGGTGGGAGCCCGGTACGGTGCCGTATACGGAATGGGCTTACGAGAGGTATGCTGAACAATTATTTTCAGTAGGCAACCCGGGTTCCGCCGTTACAAGGATAAGGTATAAAATTTGTACCTGAACAAAGCGGGATGCTTTTGCATCCAACACGAGGTGGTACCGCGGTATATTTATCGTCCTCTACATATTTTCGATATGTAGAGGACTTTTTTATTTTTCAGGGTGAGGTGAAGGACATGATGACGAAAGAAGAATTTATAAAACAAAAAAGAGAGAGAAAGACATTTTTAGTAATCACTGAAGAAGAAGGAGATAGCATTACGCCAATTTCTTTATATAGACGTATGAAAGGGAAGAAGAAATTCTTATTAGAAAGTTCACAGCTTCATCAAGATAAAGGGCGTTATTCTTACTTAGGATGTAATCCTTATGGAGAAGTGAAAAGCGTTGGTACGGAAGTGGAACGAACGATTTACGGCCGGGCAGAAAAGTTACAAGGTAACGTACTGCAAGTGTTAGAAGAAGTAATCGTACCATCACAAGTAGACAGTCCATTTCCATTTTGCGGAGGAGCAGTTGGTTATATTGGATATGATGTCATTCGGCAGTATGAAAACATTGGAGCGGATTTACACGACCCATTAAATATTCCGGAAGTACACCTTTTACTATATCGTGAGTTTATCGTTTACGATCATTTACGCCAAAAGTTGTCGTTTGTATATGTATGCAAGCAAGATGATTCAGCAGATTATGAGGAAGTATACGAAAGGCTACGAGTATACAAAGAGGAAGTGCTACAAGGAGAAGAAGCTGAAGTAAATGCAATACAATCCACATTATCATTTACTTCTTCTATAACGGAAAAAGAGTTTTGTGAGATGGTAGAAATTGCGAAAGAATATATAAGAGCAGGAGACATATTCCAAGTCGTATTATCACAGCGTTTACAAAGTGAATGTATTGGGGATCCATTCGGGTTATACCGAAAACTTCGAATTGCAAATCCATCACCATATATGTTCTATATCGATTTTCAAGATTATGTTGTACTCGGTTCTTCGCCGGAAAGTTTACTATCAGTAAGGGAGGATAAAGTGATGACGAATCCAATTGCTGGTACAAGGCCGAGGGGGAAAACGAAGAGGGAAGATGAGGAAATCGCAAAAGAACTGTTAGGCAATGAGAAAGAGCGAGCAGAGCATATGATGCTTGTAGATCTTGGGCGAAACGATATTGGTAGAGTGAGCGAAATCGGCTCGGTTACGATAGATAAATATATGAAAGTAGAAAAATACTCTCACGTTATGCACATTGTATCTGAAGTTTACGGAACATTGCGAAAACAAATGGGCGGATTTGATGCGTTAGCGTATTGCTTACCAGCAGGGACGGTTTCTGGAGCTCCGAAAATTAGAGCGATGGAAATTATAAATGAACTAGAGAATGAAAAAAGAAATGTATACGCTGGTGCAGTTGGATACGTTAGTTTTTCAGGAAATCTTGATATGGCGCTCGCCATTCGAACGATGGTCGTAAAGGATGAAAAAGCATACGTTCAGGCAGGAGCAGGAGTCGTTTACGATTCAGATCCAGTAGCTGAATATGAAGAAACATTAAATAAAGCGAGAGCGCTTTTGGAGGTAATGAAATGATTGTACTTATTGATAATTACGATTCGTTCACATATAACTTGTATCAACTGTTAGGCGAACATGAAGAAGAAATTGTAGTTGTAAGAAATGATGAAATAACGATAGAACAGTTAGAAGAGATGAATCCAAGAGGAATTGTACTTTCACCAGGACCAGGAAAACCAGAGGATGCTGGCATTTGTATCGACGTCATCCGTCATTTTTATAAGAACGTTCCCATATTAGGGATTTGTCTTGGCCACCAAGCGATCATATCTGCATTTGGAGGAGACATTGTTAGAGCAGAGCGTATTAAACACGGAAAAACATCGCGTGTGAAACATAACGGAACGTCAATCTTTTCATATGTTACACAGCCCCTAACGGCGATGCGCTATCATTCCCTTGTTGCAGAGCAAACGAGCTTGCCAAAGTGCTTTGACATATTAGCGACAGCGATGGACGACGGAGAAATAATGGCAGTCCGTCACAATTATTATCCGCTCTTCGGATTACAGTTTCATCCGGAATCAATCGCAACAGAAGAAGGCGGAAAGTTAATCCGTGCCTTTTTAACAGAAGTAAAAGAGGAGGAAAGAGTATGAACAACTATCTTCGTAAATTAGTGGAGGGTCAACATTTAACAGAAGAGGAAATGTATAAAGCAGGACTACTTTTATTAAGTGAAAACATATTAGAAAGTGAAATTGCAGCTTTCTTAGTCTTACTGAAAGCGAAAGGTGAAACTGCAGAAGAAATATACGGTCTCGTTCGAGCTCTTCGCGAAAAGGCATTGCCGTTTTCGAACCATATACAAGGAGCAATGGACAATTGCGGGACGGGTGGTGATGGTGCTCAAACGTTTAATATTAGCACAACATCAGCATTCGTACTGGCAGGAGCAGGTGTAAAGGTTGCAAAACATGGTAATCGTGCTGTTTCTAGTAAAACAGGAAGTGCAGACTTATTAGAAGAACTAGGTGTAAATATTAGTAGTACGCCAAACGAAATTGATTATTTACTAGAGCATGTAGGTATTGCATTTTTATTTGCACCAGCGATGCATCCAGCACTAAGGCGCATTATGAAAATAAGAAAAGAGTTAAACGTGCCGACGATCTTTAACTTAATTGGCCCTTTAACAAATCCAGTGAATTTAGAAACACAATTTGTCGGTATTTATAAACGAGATATGTTATTACCAGTTGCACAAGTATTACAAAAGTTAGGCCGGAAACAAGCGCTTGTCGTAAATGGAAGTGGTTTTTTAGATGAAGCGTCATTACAAGGGGAAAATCACGTAGTCCTTTTAAAAGATAATGAAATAGTAGAAAAGAGTATTAATCCAGAAAAGTATGGTTTTTCAAGAGTGAAAAATGAAGAAATTAGAGGGGGGAATTCAAAAGAAAATGCAAAGATTACGCTTGAAGTATTGAGCGGAGAAAAGAGTGTTTATCGTGATACAGTTTTATTAAATGCAGGTCTAGCTCTTTTCGCAAATGGAAAAACGGAAACGATTGAAGAAGGAATTAAACTCGCGGCACATAGCATTGACTCTGGAAAAGCATTAGCCAAATTAAACTTATTAATTGTAGCAAGCAACGAAAAATTAGAAAGGGTGAACTAAAGTGGGGACGATTTTAGATAAAATTGTAGAACAGAAGAAAAAGGAAGTTGCGGAGTTATATGAAATATATACACCAGTAAAAACAAAAAGAAAGACACATTCACTTGTAGAAGCGTTACAGCAGTTTACTGTCATTGCAGAAGTAAAGCGAGCATCACCATCAAAAGGAGATATCAATTTACACGTTGACGTACGAAAACAAGTGGGAACATATGAGAAATGTGGTGCAGGAGCAGTATCTGTTTTAACAGATGGTCAATTTTTTAAAGGATCGTTTCACGATTTACAAACAGCAAGAGAAGAAAGTAACATTCCGCTTTTATGTAAAGATTTCATAATCGATAAGATTCAAATCGATAGAGCGTATGAAGCGGGAGCAGATATTATTTTACTAATCGTAGCAGCGTTAACGAAAGAGAAGTTAAAAGAGTTGTATAGCTACGTGTTAGAAAAAGGATTGGAAGCGATTGTTGAAGTTCATAATGAACAGGAATTAGAAACTGCGATTGTATTAAATCCGCACGTTATTGGTATTAATAACCGTAATTTAAAAACGTTCGAAGTAGATTTAAGCCAAACTGAAAAGCTTGGAAAAAGATTGAATGAGGAGAAATTACTTTGGATTAGTGAAAGCGGGATTCATTCAAAAGAAGATATTATTCGTGTTAAAAAAGCAGGAGCAAAAGGTGTATTAATTGGAGAGGCACTTATGACATCATCTTCTATTAGTAACTTTTTTGAAGACTGTAAGGTGAATATATGAAAGTGAAAATTTGCGGCATCACTGATATGGAAACAGCAAAACGTGCTTGCGAATACGGCGCAGATGCACTCGGATTTGTTTTTGCAGAAAGTAAGCGGAAAATCACTCCAAAGAGAGCGGAAGAAATCATTCAGGAGCTTCCAGCCAACGTGTTAAAAATCGGTGTTTTCGTAAATGAATCAGTAGAAGTGATCCAGAAAATTGCAGATGAGTGCGGGTTAACACATGTACAACTACATGGAGATGAAGATAATTATCAAATTAGAAGATTGAATATTCCGTCTATAAAATCACTAGGAGTAACTTCAGAAAGTGATATGAAAAATGCTCAAACATATGAAACGGATTATATATTGTTTGATAGCCCGAAAGAAAAGTTTCACGGAGGAAATGGGAAGACATTTTCATGGGAACTACTTGTGCATATGCCAGAAGAGTTGCGAGAGAAAACGATATTAGCTGGTGGATTAAACGCTCTTAATATAGAAGAAGCGATTCGAACTATTCAGCCATACATGGTCGATGTAAGTAGCGGAGTAGAGACAGAAGGAAAGAAAGATCTAAAGAAAATAAAACAATTTATTAAACAAGCGAAGGAGTGTTCCAAATGAATTACGCATATCCAGATGAAAAAGGTCACTACGGTATATATGGAGGACGATACGTTCCAGAAACGTTAATGCAATCTGTATTAGAACTAGAAGAAGCATATAAAGAAGCGATGCAAGATGAAGCGTTTCAAAAGGAATTAAATCATTATTTAAAAACGTACGTTGGAAGAGAAACACCGCTTTATTTCGCTGAAAATATGACGAAGTATTGCGGTGGTGCAAAGATTTATTTAAAACGTGAAGATTTGAACCATACAGGAGCTCATAAAATTAACAATACAATCGGTCAGGCACTACTTGCAGTACGAATGGGCAAGAAAAAAGTTGTCGCTGAAACAGGGGCTGGACAACACGGAGTGGCAACCGCTACTGTATGTGCCCTACTCGGATTAGAATGTGTCATCTTTATGGGAGAAGAAGATGTGAGACGTCAAAAATTAAATGTGTTCCGAATGGAATTACTCGGAGCGAAAGTAGAAAGTGTAGCGGCAGGTAGCGGCACATTAAAAGATGCGGTAAATGAGGCGCTTCGTTACTGGGTTGCACACGTGCACGATACGCACTACATTATGGGATCTGTTCTCGGACCACATCCATTCCCGCAAATTGTCCGTGATTTCCAAAGTGTAATTGGAAATGAAACGAAAAAACAATATGAGGAGTTAGAAGGAAAGTTACCAGAAGCAGTCGTTGCTTGTATTGGCGGTGGTAGTAATGCGATGGGTATGTTTTATCCATTCGTACACGATGAAGAAGTTGCTCTTTACGGCGTAGAAGCAGCAGGGAAAGGCGTTCATACAGAACAGCACGCAGCTACTTTAACGAAAGGAAGCGTTGGGGTTTTACACGGATCGATGATGTACCTTCTGCAAAATGAAGAAGGACAAATTCAAGAAGCTCATTCTATTTCAGCAGGGCTCGATTACCCGGGGGTTGGGCCAGAACATAGCTTACTAAAAGATATTGGCCGTGTTTCTTATCATTCGATTACAGATGATGAAGCGTTAGAAGCATTTCAATTATTAACGAAAAAAGAAGGGATTATTCCGGCTTTAGAAAGCTCACATGCTGTCGCATACGCTTTAAAATTAGCGCCGCAAATGAAGAAAGACGAAGGGCTTGTCATTTGTTTATCTGGCCGCGGAGATAAAGATGTAGAGAGTATAAAACGTTATATGGAAGAGGTGTAAAAAATGGGAGTAGAAAAAATTAAAGCAGCGTTTGAAAATGGTAAGAAAGCATTTATTCCGTACGTAATGGGCGGAGATGGTGGCTTTGAAAAATTAAAAGAAAGAATTCGTTTTTTAGATGAAGCAGGAGCGAGCATCGTTGAAATCGGCATTCCTTTTTCGGATCCAGTCGCAGACGGTCCAACGATTCAAAGAGCAGGGAAACGAGCGCTAGATAGCGGTGTAACAGTAAAAGGTATTTTTCAAGCATTAATAGAGGTAAGGAAAGAAGTGCAAATTCCGTTTGTACTCATGACATATTTAAATCCAGTACTTGCATTCGGAAAAGAACGATTCATCGAAAACTGTATAGAAGCAGGTGTAGACGGCATCATCGTTCCAGACTTACCGTATGAAGAACAAAATATTATTGCGTCGTTACTTCGAGAGGCAAACATTGCGCTCATTCCACTCGTTACCGTAACGAGTCCTATTGAAAGAATTGAAAAAATTACGAGTGAATCAGAAGGGTTCGTTTATGCTGTTACAGTAGCGGGCGTAACGGGAGTACGTCAAAACTTTAAAGAGGAGATTCATAGTTACTTAGAAAAAGTAAAATCACACGTCAACTTACCAGTAGTCGCTGGATTTGGCATCTCAACAAAAGAACATGTAGAAGAAATGGTTACAATATGCGACGGAGTTGTCGTTGGAAGTAAGATCATTGAGCTTTTAGAAAATGAAAAGCAAGAAGAAATATGTGAATTAATATATGCAACAAAACAAAAAGAAGAGGCGTAGTCTCTTCTTTTTGTTTTGCGTAATAAATGTTAAAATATACAGAAAATACATATAATTTAGAGGGTGAGAAGGCATGCTAAGACGTAAACTACTATATCTATTTTTAACTGTACCGCTATACGCTTGGCTCATTAGCATGACGAAAATAGAGTTAATGGCTCTATTTTTAGGGTATGTATTCATCTTTTCCAACTTAAATCGCATTCAAGAACAGTCTATTTTAGAAATATGTCTATTTTCGATTAGTATAGAATTATTTAGTATCGTTTCGATTGTATTATTAAACGAATTATTTCTACGGATTCATTCATTTACATTAATGAAATTTTGGAATATTATATTGCAAGCAATATGTACTTACATTGTGTTTGTTGTGTTGAAAGAAATAGTCGGAAAGCAGACCGTTTTTCAGGATAATAGAAAATGGGAGTGAATGAAAAGGAGCCGTTTGGTTCCTTTTTTGAATCTGTTGTAAAAACAATTGAAAATTATAGTATCTGTTATATAATAGTTAAAAATTGTATTTTAAACGAAATGAGATGATAACATGGCCATATTGTTGGCACTTATCCCAATTATGATGATTTTCATTTGTTTATTTTTATTTAAACAAACGTCATTAAGGTCCTCGTTAATTTCTTATGCTGTGTCTGTTGGAATCGTTTTACTCTCGCCAATGTTTCAATTAGGGATAAGTGAAACTGTGCACGCAACGATTAAAGGATGGTTAATTTGTTTTATTGTCGGGTACGTTTTATTTTTCGGTATTTTTTTATTTCACCTCATGAACAAAATGGGGTACATCGATCAAGTAGCACGTTTTCTAGAAGCAGTTACTCAGGATCGCTTATTACAAATGCTGCTTATGTGTTTTGGCATTTGCCCGCTTATTGAATCAGTAAGTGGATTCGGTATTGGCTTCATGGTTGCAGCACCTATTTTTCTTTCACTAGGATATAAACCATTTCAAGCTGTACTACTCTCATTCATCGGCTTACTAGCTAGTTCATGGGGCGCAATGGCAACTGGTACGATTATCGGTTCGCAGCTAATAAATATGCCTCTTACAACACTTGGCACAAATACAGCGCTATTAAGTATTCCGATGTTTGCTTACTTCGTTATTCTTTCTTTACACGTTGTTGGCGGCTGGCAAGCGGTTATAGAAAAGTGGAAAGAAGGAGTAGGGTTCTTTCTATTATTTTCTCTCGGAATCTATCTTTCTAATGCGTACGTAAGTGTTGAACTAGCCGGGATATTAAGTTCTATCGTTACGATTACCTTTGGCTTTCTTATCATTAAAGTAAAAGGAAAAAGTGGGCAAAATCTTATAACAGAACATGCGGCTGCAACGGAGAGAGAAGTATCCATTATAAAAATTATTAGCCCTTATATATTTCTAACAGTTTGTATTTTACTTTCTCGCCTCGTTCCAGCATTACATGATTTGTTCAGATCATATGCGGTTCTTGATTTGAAATCATACTCTTACAAATTAGAGTTACTATATTCACCAGGATTTTGGCTCGGTATGACTTGCTTATTTACTATTATTTTCTTCCGCATCCCGTCTAATATTATTAAACAATCACTCTCACAAACGATTAAACAATGGATTCCATTTGCTATTACGACGACAATGTTTATCGCCATTTCAGAACTAATGGGTGCATCTGGCATGCATTCATTACTCGCAAAGACAGCTGGTGAAACATTTGGAACCTTTTTCGTTTTCGTTGCTCCGTTTATTGGCGCTATTGGTGGATTTTTAACAGGTAGTAACGTAGGATCAAATGCAATGTTTATAAAACTACAAATGCAAACCGCACAAAACGTAGCACTCCCGTGGCAATATGTCACAACACTTCAAAACACCGCATCATCAGTAGCGACAATTGCTTGTCCATCACGGATTACACTAGGTGCTTACTTATGTAATATCCCTTACCGTGAAAATGAACTATTAAAGAAGACGACGTTAATGATCTTTGGTGCGGTTTTGCTTGTAGTGGTAGAAGTTATTGTTTGGTATATGTTGAGAAATTAAAAATCCTCCTAACATAGGAGGATTTTTTTTATGAGTGGATAATGATTTAAATATGAATAGCTTCTACTAAATGAATAGGAGATGAAATGTATGCCCCTAAAAAACTACGGTGTGTTAAAAGGTACAGTTATACAATCAAAGATTGGAAAAGGGAAAACACCTCATTATCAAGTTCATTTACAGGGCGAGACAGGAGTAAATTATCGTATTGCAATTAACGTGAAATCGCAAAGTTATCCGTCAGAAGTTTTATATTTTGCGAGTAACAATATTAGGTCAGAGGCGATTCATATTTTACCGACATTACCATTCGGTTTTACAGAAATAAAAAACAATGAACCGAAAGTAGCTTTAGATTATGTAAGAGGAAATCTATTTGACTCAAAACAAATGATTCCTTTACCTACCGAAAAAGCAGGAGCAGATAATGATTTAAATGAAAAAATAGAACGTTATATAAAACGAGCGATAGAAGAAAAAGCAATTATTTACGCATTTGGCGAAAGATGGGGACCAGAAGAAAATACACCAGATTCCTATTTTCATTTCAAACCAGGAAACGGTATACATGATATTCACATGAATCAAGGGAATGTAGAAAAATGGCAAGGTGATGATGGCATATGGCAAGACGGAGGAATACTCATTCACTTCGAGAAGGAAGAAGAATGGATTGGTATCTTTCTTGCATTCCAATCACAGTCATGGTGTACCGATGAAGAAGGGCATGCTCGTGTGCCTGTTGAGCATTGTGATTATAAGGGGAATAATTAATAAGAAGAGGGCGTTTAAAAAGAACGCCCTCTTCTTATTTTATAAAACGAAAAACTAACAAGTGTAGAAATACAAGAGAAAAGCAGTGCTACACTAGAAAACGCAATGAGATACATATTATATTTCATAACCTGTCCAATTAGCTGGTTACTGTCGTATTGAAACAGTCCCGGGATGATGTTGAATAAAAATAAAACGATAAACATGACGATAACACCGTCTATTGATCCTTTAATGTCTGGTTTACTTAAAGCGATATGTGCGGAAATGCAAATGGAGATAAATAAAAATAACCAAAAGGAAGGATTCAATAAATTGCCGATTGTAAATAAGCTTTTCAATAATACAAACGTCGACAAGAGCATGTTTTGGATCATTTCTACATTAATAGAAGTAGAAGTAATCGTTTTTTCGAGAGTTGTATTAAATAAAAAATATGATTCTGGTACGAAATAGCGCATTAAAAGGATTAGTGCAGTAATACCAGAAATAATAGGCCCAATGCCGATGAAGAAATTCCCAATCCGTTGATACACACTTTTTTGATTGTATTGATGTTGTACGTAACCTAAAGCCCCTTGACTTGTATCTGTCGGGAAGAACTGCGTTGCTACAATCTTATGACGGAACAGCACGCACATAATGGCATGTCCAAGTTCGTGAATAGGAACACCGATCCAAGCCGTTAATAGGAATCCTTTTCGTCCAAAAGCTCTCGACCAATACATCCGTGTGAGAGATTCTAAATAGCCTAATAGAAATCCAATTACAATGATAACGCCAATTAAAGATAATAATTGGCGTTATCATTGTAAGGAGTATTTGAAAAATTGAGTTTACCAATTCCATTTTCTTTCATCCAATCTGTTAAAAATATTATTTATTCTGTTTCATAATAGCATTTTTTTTCAAGATTACTAGCACATATATTTTCTTTCGGAAGAAGGATTTCAGAATCTTTTTCTTGTAGTCATGTTTTATGTACAAATTCATATATTGAATTTGTAACACCCTATACGGTATATCCTTAAGGAGGGATAAGAGAATGAAATGTCCGTCATGTCATACAGAAAATGCAGCGGAGGCAAAATTTTGCGGGAATTGTGGACATTCGTTAACGGAAGAAGTAGTGGCAAGTAGTGGCCAAGAAGAAGGGCCGGAACAAGCACGTGCGGCACAAGCAAAGGAAGCTCGGCAAAATGAAACGGTAGAGCAAGCGAAGCGGTTTGCGAGCGGCTATTTTCAATTTTTTAAACATGCATTACAAGCACCGACAGCGATTATGCAAAGCGGCGCTATTGAAGTACGAAATGGAATTGTAAGTCTTGTTCTTATTTGTTTTTTAGGAGCATGTATTTTTTATAGAATGATGAGTGCAGCATCAGCAGTTACGAGAACATTTGCACCAGATATATCTACTCCCACGTTTTTTGTAGAATCTATAACGGTCTTTTTCTTTTTATTAATTTTAACTTTATTTGTCGGATTTATTATTTTTGTAAGTGGTAAGATGATGAAATCATCTTTTTCGTTTCTTGAAGTATTCGGTATATGGGGAACGATAGCGACGCCGGCTATTGTCATATTAGTCCTTTCTTTTCTTTTTAGTTTCTTATTAATCTTTTTCTTACCGATATTATTATCCGTAGCTGCAACTTATATAGGGATTAGTATAACTGTAGCCGTATTAAAGCTAGACAATGGCGGATTAGATCTCGTTTACACACTTATTATTGCAAATGTTTTAATTGGAATTGCAACATTCATTGTACTTTGGTCTTACATTAGCACGATAATTCAAGCCTTAACACAGGGAATAACTGGCTTCTAATGAAAAGGTGGTTGACTGGATGAATGTATGTACAAAGTGCGGAGTTCAGTTTGAAGATGGTGTGCAGTTTTGTCAAAACTGCGGGACGAAGAGGGGACGTTCTGTAGTAAAGAAGAACATGAGCGGTGGTGTAAAAGTTGGCATTACACTGTTAGCGCTATTTGTTATAGCGATTATTGGATTGTATTTGTACGGATTGTCGTATTATACGCAGGTGGCACAAGTAGACCGGATGATTACGATTTTACAAGAGAGGGACGGAGAGAAATTAGCTGAGATCGTTACGGCAGATGATCCATCGGTTATGATAACGAGAGAGAGCGTAACGCCTCTATTTTCATATATAAAAGAAAATCCATCTTACGTGAATGAATTAAAAGAATATTTGAGACAAGGTGAAAAACAACGGGACGGAATAGAAAGAGCTGATTTTTCATTAACGAAAGACGGAAAGTATTTCTTTATATTTGATCGATATAAATTGAAAGCGAAGACGTACTATGCAACTTTGCTTTCAAATGAAAAAGACGTATCGTTAAAAATGAACGGAAAAGAAATTGATAAGACAGATGACAAAAAGTTTGAGAAGCAATATGGGCCATTTCTTCCGGGAAATCAAGTGTTTCAATCAGAATATAAAAATGACTACGTAAAACTATCGCGTGAGGAAAAGGTTGTACTTATGAAACAAAGCCAAAATAACGTAACGGTAGATTTAACGTTGCAAGGTCAATATATTACAGTTCAAACGAACGCGCCTGGTGCAACATTGTACGTAAATCAAAAACCAGTTACAGCGCTCGCAGGAGAAGAAATTACATGGGGGCCTGTAGCGACTGATGGAAGCGCGAAAATTTATTTAGAACGAAATGGAGAAAATGGACGGGAAACGACAAAAGTAGAGACGGTAACGGCACTTTCGTCTTATAATCTTCCATTCCAAACGAAAAGTGCAGAAAAAACAGTTGTTTATAATGTTACTCCAACGCCCGCGACTGGGTATGTATATAATGGTTTCATCTTTCCTGATAGTGATATTCGAAAATTAACGAGCACAGATTTAACATATTTATCGAAAGAACAGTTGAAAATTGCTAGAAATGAAATATATGCAAGGCATGGACATATTTTTCAAACGAAAGATATGCAAGCGTATTTTGCAAAACAGTCTTGGTATAGAGAAAATCCTTATTTTACAGGAAAGTTAACAGATATCGAAACTTATAATATTGAACTAATTAAATCAAGAGAATAGAGCGCGGGAAAAAGGTACAGTGTATATTACTGTACCTTTTCTATCGTTATTTGGCTGGACGAGGTTCCCTAGAGAAAAAGATATGAAAGAGAAATGTGACTTTACTTGCCCCTCCTGATGTACTGGCTTGCACATCAGATAAAGAACTAGACGTTAAAGCAGCTTCAGAATGAGGAGGGACGATTATTTTAAGAGCATCATCTGATTCTGAGGATGCAGTAACTGTTATTGTATCGTCAGAAAAATTTATAATTTTAACAGTACCGACTGGAAAGATGGCCTTGCGAGTGTGTGATGAAGAAGCGAAGCGGGTAGCTTTCCAGATAGTTTGTGAGAAAGTGTCATTGTCAGATAACCAAGCACGAGCACTGTATAAAGTTACACTAACCGTAAACTCCTGTTCAAGCGGGAGGGCGGGTTTCGGTTCTATCGGTTCCTCTGGAAGCTGGACGAGAAGGCCGGCGCACATGTATGTTTCACCTACTTTCAACTGGTTACTGTTATAGGATATTAAACATGTTGTTTATAAGACACGACAGTTACCTATTCAGGCATAAGTTTGTGCACAAAATTTGAAGATGAAATTCTCTTTCTTTACAATGGAAGTAGGTGTTATTTCTATAAAATATGGAAAACGTAAAGAGTATGTAAAAAAGAAGGAGTGGTAAAGTGAACTATGTCATTATTGGCGGAGATGCAGCTGGTATGAGTGCAGCGATGCAAATTGTTAGAAACGATGAAGATGCAAATGTTGTAACTTTAGAAAAAGGTGAAATTTATTCGTACGCGCAGTGTGGGTTACCGTATGTCATTAGTGGTGCTATCGCTTCAACGGAAAAGTTAATCGCGCGTAATGTAAAGACGTTTCGTGAGAAATATGGAATTGATGCGAAAGTGCGTCATGAAGTAACGAAAGTAGATACGGAAAAGAAAATGGTGTACGCAGAGCATACAAAGACGAAAGATGTCTTTGAATTTCCGTACGATCGATTATTAATTGCGACCGGGGTACGTCCTGTTATGCCGGAATGGGAAGGATGGGAATTACAAGGCGTTCATCTTTTAAAAACAATTCCAGATGCTGAGCGCATATTAAAAACGCTAGAAACGAATAAAGTTGAAGATGTAATCATTATTGGTGGTGGTGCAATCGGACTGGAAATGGCAGAAACATTCGTCGAACTTGGTAAGAAAGTAAGAATGATTGAGCGAAATGATCATATCGGTACAATTTATGATGCAGATATGGCGGAATATATACATAAAGAAGCAGATAAGCATCATATTGAAATTTTAACGAATGAAAATGTAAAAGCATTCAAAGGGAGTGAACGAGTAGAAGCAATTGAAACGGATAAAGGTACGTATAAAGCAGATCTTGTTTTAGTGTCGGTTGGAGTGAAGCCAAATACTGATTTTCTTGAAGGGACAAATATACGTAAGAATCATAAAGGAGCAATCGAAGTAAATGCATATATGCAAACGAATGTGCAAGACGTATATGCAGCCGGTGATTGCGCAACACATTACCACGTTATAAAGGAAATTCATGATCATATCCCGCTCGGAACGACTGCCAATAAACAAGGGCGACTTGCTGGACTGAATATGCTGGATAAACGAAGAGCATTTAAAGGTACGTTAGGTACAGGCATTATTAAATTTATGGATTTGACACTCGCAAGAACAGGATTAAATGAAAAAGAAGCGAAAGGGCTACGCATCCCGTATAAAACAGTCAAAGTAGATTCTACAAATATGGCGGGCTATTATCCAAATGCAAAACCACTTTACTTAAAATTACTATATCGCTCCGATACGAAACAATTATTGGGCGGGCAAGTAATTGGAGAAGAAGGGGTAGATAAACGGATTGATGTGATCGCAATGGCGCTTTTCAATAAAATGAGTATTCACGATTTAGAAGACGTCGACTTAAGTTATGCACCACCATATAACAGCGTGTGGGACCCAATTCAACAAGCGGCAAGGAGAGCGGAATAGCACTTTTTAAAGTGCTATTTTTTTTACAATGAGGGAGTAAATAAAGTTTCACTTTATTTTGAATATACCGTTCCCCCTTGAAAACATATTACGTATCGCTTATATTTTCATATAGTATTTATTTTTTAAACGAAGCAATGAACGAACCAGGGGGCGCAGTATGGCAATTAACATGAAAACAATCGAAGAATGGATTGCTGAATCAAATGCAAGACATGAAGAAGACTTTGGACACGTTGTGGAAGAAATGAAAGAAGTATGTGTCGGACTTGATAACGCGACATTAATTTATACGAAAAATGTATTTTGTTTCGGTAAAAAAGTAGAAGTCTTTTTCTTCTTCCAAGACCATGTCGTGATTGGACAAGAAAAAGACGAATATGTTGAGATTGAAAAATTAAAGTATGATGACATTACAAATAGTAACTTAAAAACAAATGACAAAAATACTACGTTAGAATTAAAGTTTGCTAACGGACAAT
Organism: Bacillus sp. JKS001846; assembly: GCF_900176455.1. NCBI lineage: Bacteria > Bacillati > Bacillota > Bacilli > Caryophanales > Bacillaceae > Bacillus > Bacillus sp. JKS001846. The sequence continues at coordinate 4,415,429 of NZ_FWYG01000001.1, read as the reverse complement.
CTATCAATTTAGATAGTTTAAATGATAACTACGGTACGAAAAATTGGTTATTTGCTAGACAAATTAAGAGTATTTTTAAGTTAATCTAGTGAAAAAGCAGACCCTTTGAGGTCTGCTTTTTATTTAATTCCTATAACGCAAAGACAACCTCTTTCTTCGTAACATTGTACATTTGTAAATCCTGTTTTATAAAAGAGATTTATTAGTTCTTCGGTCGTGTTAAAATTCTTCATATGATATTGAATTTTGAAAGTTTCAGCCACTAATAAAAAGGAGCAGTCCGGTTTTAAGACGCGAAATACTTCTTTTATATCTTGTTCAACATCAGGCCAAAAATAATGAGTTTGAAAGGCGGTAATGAGATCGAAGAAGTTCGTATGATGTGGAATAGAAGAAACGCTTGCTTGTTGAACAATTACTTTTTGTTTTTGAACATCTTTTGCATTCGTCTGTATAGAATTTTTCACAGCTTGATCGGAGTAATCAATTCCATATATTTCCCCAAGTGGAGTTCGTTTTGAAAGAGTGTGTATGGTTTTGCCTCCACCACAGCCGATGTCTAATACGACTGCATCTGTCTTTATATGTACTTTCTGCAATGCCCAATTTATTAATCTCGTATGTGCAGCGTTCATAATACAAAGCATGGAGGAACCAATTGTTCCGCTAGGATTTTTTGCTTGCTGAATTAACCGTTGTAAAATGCTCAAGTTAAATTCTCCTTTTATGTAAGAATATATACTCATTTCGCTTTTTATAAATTAAATCCTTTAAAAAAAGCACGCCGATAGACGGCGTACTTCTAACAATGCAAAGCCCCTTTTAACCAATTCCGCGCCCGATATGCCCCGACTGGAACTTGAATAAGAGATGTTTCATTCCCAGCATCTATTCCGTACAATTGATCACATGAATTTGTATCAAAACTTAGTAACGGATGCCCGCCCATCCCCATAGCAGTTGCAGCAAAAACGAGTTTATGAACGAGGATACCAGCTTCCATTTGGTGAATGCGGTATCCTCTATAGCCTAATGCACGTGTATAGTAATCTTTCTGTCCGACTACATGTAAGCAAAGTGGTACTTGAAAAAGGTTTACGTTATCCATCGTCATACTAGACTGAAGTGGGTAGCGAAGGTCTCCATATCGAATTGGTTGTATGGAATGTGTTTTACTGTTATAAGCGTAAGCCCCGTTTTCAATATTTTTCACGCTATAAAAACATCCGTATAAGGAGACGCGTGTATTTTCATTTGTATACTTACCGTCAAGGTCGTTGTAATAGGGGAAGGAGAGACTCGCTTCTTGTAGTAAAGTAGCGAGCTCAGCTGCATCCCATTTCGTTAAAATAAAATCCGCATCAGGAGAATATCGTTTTTTACAAAGTTGTAGGAAATCATACGATAACTGTTCTACTTTTGGTAGCTGTACAGCGTACGTATTATGTTGATAGTGCTCTTCATGATGTAGTGTTTGGAAGTGTGCTGTTGATTCGATCATAGAAGCTTCATTTATTTTTGTTATCATCGGATATTCACCTACATGTTTTGAGCGAACGAAATGTTCATGTGCGAGCGGCGGAATTTGTTGCAACAACTCATGAGAAGTAACTGTTTTATTTTCACGGTAATCATTGTGAAACCAATTAGTTTCTGGCTCTGTACTTAAAGGAATAACGGCATACACACTTTCTTCACCTTCTGACAATCCGAGTAAATGGTTCAGTGCACGGTCTAGAAATTGAAAGTATACGCCGTTTGTATAACCGAATTGCTTTGCACATTCTAGCAATTGTCCAATGAGGACCCCGCTATCTAATCCTTGAAGACGATATGAAAAATTATTGTATTTAAAGAAATTTTTCCAAAACATAGTGGATACGAATGCAGCACCGAAACAATCATCTATATTACAGCGATTACCGAGTGTGTCTGCCAAATAAGAATCGAAATTTCCTTCGCGAAGTAAAATAAGTCGGTGATGCGCGGCGTCATAATGGTAAATGCCGTCTGGATAATCGTCAATCTTTAAATAGATATACAATTCATTCGGATATAAAGCACCACCCGAAGGAATAGATCTTCGTAATACATTTCTCTCGCTATTTAGCTGACATAATTGTGTTACACCAAATGAATACCAAAGGTAGTGACCAATCTCATCTAAAGTAGGTGTAGTAGAAGAGTTCGGTAAAGATAATGGGATTTCTAAGGAGAGCGGGATGGTAGGTAAATTTCGATATAATTTATAAGGAAGCGGTGCGTCTTTCCAGTCCACCTCATGATTCGGCATAATTTCATCGATAGAGAAATGGAGATGATGTAAAAAAGTATCTAGCTGCATGAAATCCCTCCTTTACTATGGAAACGGATGTGGATGTGGATTTAATCTTTCATTCATTAAAGGTTCGTCTGTATATCCAAGTGTCATCGGTACGGTATATACCCGGTCCAGTCCTGTAACTCGAGTAAGATGGTGACCAAACGTCATCGGTAGCATGCCTGGAATAATAACTTTTACACAATGTAATCCATTCTTTTCTATGAGGGGAACGGTTTGATCTACAACGATTATTTCAAGATTAGATTGATGCAAACGATTTAAAAGTTGGTGGAGATCGGATGTTAAATCCATATCAAATGATTGTGATACATTCATTTCTTGGAACGTTTGCACCGGTGCATCTTCCCGTAAAAGGAAGTGAAGACGTTCTTCTGTTTCTTTCAATCCATACAGCATACTATGGTCTTCCATTTTATTAACGAAATAAGGATCTTGTAAGCATTTTTCGTAGTATTCTCTTTTGTGCTCGAGCTCATCGTCTGTTATAAGTAACATGCCTGCTATTTCTTGAATGGCGCTTTTTAAGGCTCGAATAGGATCTAAATGAGCGCCTCCTGCACAAACAACGTTCATTCCATTTTCACGCGTATTTTTTGCAATTACCCATAAGCTAGGAATGCCGTGTTCCATCGTCGCGTTAAAAGCGTGTAATTCATATCCGGTAATCGTACGTAACCGCTGAATCATTAATTGTAATTCTGTATCATTTGCTGAACTAAGATCAAGGCGGGGAAGAGGTAATTCGGCATACCAAGTGAGTAAGAAGGCATCACGCTCTACTATTTCTAAAATGCCGTGAAAAATCGCTTCTTCTAAACTACCGCCAATTGCACATCCATTTGATGTTTCATACACGAAAGCATCTCGATGACCAAGGCTATAATAAGCAATTGATTCAGGAACTAAAAGCGGTCTGTTTTGTGATAAAGAATATCCCCATACCCAGTTTTGCTCATAATCAGGATCAAACGGCTTGAATGGAAAGTTATCACGATTGTAATGTTCATTTGTATGGACACCGAGTGTGAGGGGATTTAGTGCATGTTCCTCTAAATCATGAAAACTACCATGCACATTTGTCTTTTTCCCACGAGGAGACATACCGCAATATCGTTCTAAACCTTCTAAAATAGCAGTTGCTTCACTCACTGCAAATGAATGAGTTCGTCCCGCAACACCTTCATTTCCGAACATTAATGGCATGTTTATAATGACGTCAGCGAATGGTAATACAGAATGCTGCATTTTTCCGTTCAACATACCGACCCGATAATCTAAATAGTCTCTCGTTAAAAATGTGTTTAGCTCATGAATGGAACGGCAGCGATACGTTTCGGTGCTTACTTTTAAACTCGGTTGTAAAGAAACTTCCGCCGCATCCGGAGTATCATCAGGTAAATTACTACATACAGGACAGAGAGGATCTGGAAGAAAAGAATGCCGCGTACATTGTAATGTTTGTAAGTTTAGTAAAATAAGTTCATTTTCTAAAGAAGAATGGTTATGAGTTAATATTTTTCCTGTTTCTGCGCAAATAAGATGGCACATTTGCAACATTCCATTTTGGGTGGCACGTACGTCACGTCTCGTTACATTATCTGCTTTAAAGGCATATTTCCGCTGTAGTTCCCACATTTCTTTTTGGTCAAAGCCAGCGATAAAACGGCGTCCATCAGAACAATGGGAACATCCGGGCGTAAGATGATGAATGTAAGGACCGATAATACCTTCGCCAAATGAAGTAAAACCACGTAGCCACGGAATATGATTTGACCGAAAAATTAGCTCAGCGTCATGATGAATAGTAGAAGGAGATCCGTCATGTAATACGAGAGCGAGATGAATATTTTCAGGAAGTTCTTCTGTAAGGGTATGCTGACGAATGATGGAATATTGTTTGCATAATTGATCATGTACATAGTCTGCAAGAAGGCCATCTCCTATAAGCAATATATTTTGAATCATAAACCGTCCTCCTTTGCAATTAATACCCCATACACACCGTCTAGGTTTTCTTTTAAAAATGGTTCGATTGCTAAATCGAACACGAAGGGATAAAAATTATGTTCTTCTAAATGCTGTAAGGCAAGCTGTAAAGATTGCACACTTGGAATTTCTTCTTCCGCTTGTATTTCCACTCTAAAAGAATCCGTGTCATATAAAATAATAGAGGATTCAGGCAAGATATTAGCTCTGTAAGGAATTTCTTCATTTTGAACGTGAAAGAGTGATAGTTGTAGTGCGTTTCGTAACGCTAACGTCATATTAATATTAGATGCACCGTACCATCTATCATTTATACCAACCCAAACGACTGGAAAACTAAGAATCTCTTCACTCATTGCGATTTTAGGTGTTTCATGGATTGTAGAGAGAGCATCGTAATAAAATCTACAATGTTTATCTTGAATATCAATTAAATCAACAGTTGTAAGTTCCTCTAGAATATGTGACTGCCGCTCATACAGTTTATTGTTTAAATGTTGTTGTAGTGCCCGGTAAAATCCTTCTGTCATCGTTTCTCCAGCACCGATACCGATATTGTTATGTTCAGGAATAAGGCGGTGAATGATTTCTGCTACATATGTTTCAATTCCTGTTAAACCAGCTTCTCGGCGTGCTTCATTATGAGTCAATCCACTACAAGTCATAAGAGGCAGAAGGGGAGCTGGGCCATCTGATAGTGGAGTAGCTACTTGAATATAGCATTGTGATAATGGTAATTGATATGAATCTTGTTCATCCCATACATGGAATATACCGGCTTCTTTAGAAGTTAATGAATCGAAAAAGCGGAATACATCAGTTGAAGTATGTTGGCCATACCGATGCTCAAGTTTTTCAGAAATATTTTCTATCGTATCAATTGTAAAACTTTCATCAGTTGCAAGAGGGTGTTTTATAAAAGGATGCCACGTTCCTTCAAGTGTTTCATAGTTTAATAAAAAGAATTGTGATTCTTTTTCACGATATGAATCATCCGCGACATGTTTAAACAATTCAAAAACGATTACATTTGCTAACATGGCAGATGTAATTGGTGAGAAGGAATCCGATGAATTTTCATTTTGTAAAGTCGTTTCATGTAGCCGATGCCATGCGGATTCCCAGCATTCATCACGATTTTCTGTTACGACAGGTCCAGCTATACCGAGTGTTGATAAACAAATAGCTGGTATGAAATTCTTTTTCGTTTCTCTACAAATAGTGTGAACTGTTTTTAAACCGTCAATGTCTCCGTTTTGAGAAACATATAAAATCCAATCAAAAGGTTCGAATACTTCACGCAAGGGACGGTCAATTGTAGTATCGATTTCTTGAAGGAGTACACTGTTATCAACTTCATATGCACGTTCTATTAGCTCATGTATTCTGTCATAGTTTGTTTCATCCCGATCTGTAACGAGGTAATGAAATGTAGGTAAACCAGATTCTAATAAAGAAGAAACTAAGGAAGTGAGCATATCCCCAGAACCAAGTACAAGGACATTTGCTCCGCGGTATGTTTCAAACTTTAAAGCACCTGAATGAGAATCAGCTTCTAAAAATTCAATTTGTGAAGCATATCTGTCGAGTAATGTACTGTTTAATTCATGAGGTGCATCTTGATTTGCATCGCGAACGAAACCATTTTCATATAAAATCTCTCCAATTTCAAATACACGGTTTTGATAGGGGAGAGGGAGGCCATCGGTTATTTCGGCTAAAGAATAATTCCCGTTAAACATTGGCATTAATTTTTCAATCCAATCATAAATTCCATCACCGTCCATACGAAATGAACTGGCGTTATTTCGAAAATAGACACCCCCGTTTGAATCGGGGAGGAAGAAAGTATCCTTATTTACTTTAAGTTTTGCATGAATTGGAAGGTTATTCATTTTAATCCTCCTTACGTTTAGGCATACATTATTACCTTATGTCATGAAATTTGTCCCGTATGAACACAATAAAAAAAGGCTGTAGAATGATTCATTCTACAGCCTTTAATAGATTTTTAATCTATCAACCTTCTAATAATAATGACTTTGGATCTTCAAGCATATCTTTAACAGCAACAAGGAAGCTAACTGCTTCTTTACCATCAACAATACGGTGATCGTAAGATAAAGCAATGTACATCATTGGGCGGTTTTCCATACGCTCGTTATCAATTGCAACTGGGCGTACTTGGATTTTATGCATTCCTAAAATACCAACTTGTGGGCTATTTAGGATTGGTGTTGACATTAGAGAACCGAACACACCACCGTTTGTAATTGTAAATGTACCACCTTGTAGTTCTTTTAATGAAAGTTTGTTGTCACGTGCTTTTTTACCTAATTCACGAATTTCACTTTCAATTTCAGCGAAATTTAATTGGTTGGCATCGCGTACAACTGGAACAACTAATCCATCTGGAGCTGCTACTGCAATACCGATATCATAGAATTTTTTAATGATAAGCTCGTCACCTTGAATTTCAGCATTTAATAATGGGAATTGTTTTAATGCTGCAACAACTGCTTTTGTGAAGAATGACATGAAGCCAAGACGTACATCATGTTTTTTCTCGAAAGCATCTTTGCGTTCTTTACGTAATTCCATGATCGCACTCATATCAACTTCGTTAAATGTTGTTAACATTGCAGATGTTTGTTGAACTTCTACAAGACGTTTTGCAATTGTTTGACGGCGGCGGGACATTTTCACGCGCTCAACTGGTTTTTCGAATTCCGTTTTTGCAACTGGAGCAGGAGCTGGACTCTTTGGAGCAGCTGGTGCTTCTTTTGGTGCTGCAGCATGAGCTTGTACATCATGTGGTCTCACGCGTCCAAGTGGGTCTGTGCTACGTACGTCGTTTAAGTCGATTCCTAATTCACGAGCCATTTTTCTAGCAGCTGGTGATGCGATAGGACGGTTTGTATTTGGTAACCCTTGTAGTGTTGCAGTTTGCTCAGCATTTGGTGCCGCAGCTTTCGGTGCTTCAGTCGTTTCTTGTTTTGGTTGCTCAGCCACTGGTGCAGGTGTACTTACTGCAACTGGTGCTCCATTAGCATCTAAAATTGCGATAGTTGCACCAACTTCAACTGTATCCCCAGGTTCGCCTAGTAACTTCGATACAATACCTGAATCTTCTGCAATGATTTCTACATTGACTTTATCAGTTTCAAGCTCAACAACGCTGCCACCTTTCTCAACTTTGTCGCCTACGTTGATAAGCCATTGTGAAATAGTTCCTTCAGTAATAGATTCTGCAAGCTCAGGTACTTTAATTTCGATCATTTTAAATGTCCTCCCCTTATTTGCCTAACGGTGTGTTTTTTCTTCTTTTGTCTTCGGTAATCTCCATTTGTTAGCCTGGCCTTGGGCAGAATATCTGCCCAAGGAACAAGCTAGAAAGCTTCATTGTTACTTTTTAGTTGCTGTAAACTTCAATTTCTTGTTTATCTTGACGGAAGTTATACTTCACATCTAAAGCATGTGCAACAATTAGTTCTTGCTCAGCTTTGTGAGCGAATGGATCGCCGCCAGATGGACTAGAGCGATCAGGACGTCCAATGTAGCCTGTTTTCACTTTATCTCCAGCAAGTTCGAACAGAATTGGAGCCATGTAATGCCATGCGCCCATATTACGAGGTTCTTCTTGAACCCAAATGATTTCTTCTAAGTTTTTAAAGCGTTTAATAATAGATTGAACTTTCTCAGCAGGGAATGGGTACAATTGCTCAATACGAACGACATGAACTTCGTCTAAGTTGTACTCATGTTTACCAGACTCGATTTCTGCTGCTAAGTCAATCGCCATTTTACCTGTGCTTAAAACAAGACGTTTTACTTTATTTGGTTTCATGCCAAGGTTTTCTTGTTCTAAAGCAGGTTGGAAACGTCCTTCGCTTAACTGACTAGCAGTTGAAAGCGTAAGTGGGTGACGTAATAAACTCTTCGGCGTCATCAATACTAATGGTCGAACAGCTTCTGTTCCTAAGATAGATGCTTGACGACGCAGGATATGGAAGTATTGAGCCGCGCTCGTTAAGTTTGCAACTGTCCAGTTATTCTCAGCAGCTAACTGTAAGAAACGCTCTGGACGTGCACTAGAGTGCTCTGGTCCTTGACCTTCATAACCGTGTGGTAATAGAAGAACTAAGCCAGATTTTTGACCCCATTTTGCTCTTCCAGCTGAAACATATTGATCAAATAATGCTTGCGCAGTATTTGAGAAGTCACCATATTGCGCTTCCCACATAACAAGAGTTTCTGGAGCGAATACGTTATAACCATATTCGTAACCAACAACAGCAGCCTCTGATAACGGACTGTTATGAACAGAGAATGAAGCATTAATGTTTGGTAAGCGATGTAATGGTGAATATGTTTCATTTGTATCAGTATCGTGTAATACGATATGACGGTGTGCGAATGTACCACGCTGTGAATCTTGACCAGTTAAACGAATTGGCGTACCTTCTTGTAAAATAGAAGCGAATGCTAATGATTCAGCAAGTGCCCATTCAATTTTGCCGTTCTCTTCAAGAGCATCTTTACGGCGCTCAAGAATTTTCTTCACTTTCGGATATACGTTAAAGCCTTCTGGCCAAGATAGTAGACCTTCATTAATTGCACGAAGTGAGTCAATCTCAACGCCAGTATCAATTGACTGAATACCTTTTGCAACAACATCTGGTACTTTAACGTGAATTGTTGCATCACTCGTATCAGCTGGTGGTACTTGTGCATAGTCGGATTTTAATTGCTCTTGTATAAACTGTGTAATTGTTTCAACCTCATCTGCATTTAGAACACCAGCAGCTTGTAATTGATCTGCATAAATTGCTCTTACAGTTGGATGGTTTTTAATTTTTTTGTACACTTGTGGTTGCGTAACTGCCGGGTCATCCATTTCGTTATGACCGTAGCGGCGGTAACCAATTAAATCGATTAAGAAGTCTTTTTTGAACAACATGCGATATTGAATCGCAAGGTTAGCAGCTGCAAGACAAGCTTCCGGATCATCAGCATTCACGTGAACAATCGGAATATCGAAACCTTTTGCAAGGTCACTTGAATATTTCGTAGAACGAGAATCATAGCTATCAGTCGTAAAACCAACTGCATTGTTTGCGATAACATGAATCGTTCCGCCTGTTTGGTACGCGTTCAATCTGCTTAAGTTGAGTGTCTCAGATACAATACCTTGACCAGGGAATGCAGCATCACCATGAACTAAAATTACGAATGATTTTGAAGTATCTTGATCTGGAAGACCAGATTTTTTACGATTCTCTTGAGCCGCACGTGCGAAACCTTCTACTACAGGATTCACGAACTCAAGATGACTCGGGTTATTTGCTAATGTAACGCGAGTACTAACTTCTTCGTTACTAACGACTTGTTCTCTACCTAAATGGTATTTCACGTCGCCAGTCCAGCCAGAATTAGCCACTGCGCCTTCTATTTTTGCATGTTTGAACTCAGCAAACATGTGGCTATATGGTTTTTCTAATACGTGAGCAAGTACGCTTAGGCGACCGCGGTGAGCCATACCAATCATGACATCCTCTACGCCGTTCTTAGCACCTTCTAGAACAATTTCATCTAAAACAGGTACAAGCATATCAACGCCCTCGATAGAGAAACGTTTTTGCCCAACGAATGTTTTATGCAAGAATTGCTCGAAACCTTCAACAGCTGTTAAACGTTTTAAAAGAGCAGTTCGTTTTTTATTTGATAGTGGTTGACGCAATGAATTTGATTCCACCATTTGATGCAACCACGCGCGTTCTTCACTATCTTGTATATGAGAAAATTCATAAGCTAAAGATTTTGTATAAACGTCTTTTAATCTATGAATTACATCAAGTGCAGTGTGAATACCTTCTGGTGCATCTTGCCATACCGTTTTCGCTGGAATCGCTTTCAAGTCAGCATCGCTCAGTTCGTTCATTGCTTTCTCAAGAAGAGATTGTCCATTTGCAGCATCTTCCATCGGGTTGATGTGAGCCAACGTGTGCCCGAAAGAACGAATCTGCTCAACAAGTTGAACGACTTTAAGAATTTTTTCAATGTTACCTGTGTTTTGAGGAGAAAAATGTGTTGCTGTGTTGTCCCCTGTTACGACATCATCTTGAAACGAAGGAGCTCCAAAAATTTCAAAAAGCTCTTGTAATTCCGGATCAACAGAACCTGCTCCAGTTACGTAAAGATCATACTGCTCAATAACATAACCAAGGTTCGGACCGTGGAACTTGGCCCAAGGGTTTGTCGTTGTATTCTTCCTCGTCATTTGTTTAAACCTCCCAATGCATATAATCCTTTTCCATACAAAGGTGCATTTTGCTCTTTTTCAATAAGTAATGAATCAATAATCAATGTAAATGTTTTTCTTTACTCTTATGTTATTACAATAATTTACATAATACCAAACACTATTACTTATCTGTTTTGTAAAAAAACATTCACAATAACTTATCACCCAAGTTAATCTTTCATGTTATAAAGTAATTTTACAGAAAAATGGGGTGGATATATTTGGTATGCCTATACTAATAGCTATAATTGTTGCATTTAAATATAGGTATAATAGTTAGAATGTTTCGATAAAAACAGTTTGAATTATGTATATTGAAATAATAAGCGCTTTCATAGATATTATACAACAATATAACGGAATATAGTATAAAAAATAAAAAATTATGAATTTATCGTAAACTTTATTTAGATAGTGTTAAATATTGAAAGGAAAGTGAAGGATTTCTACAAAAAAAGTTGCTAAACATAAAAAATGCTCCATAAACAGTTAGTTTCTATAAATATGACGAAAAACACCGTAAAACAAATAACGCATTTCGTGAAATAAAGAAATAAATGAAATATTTTAAAAGGATAAAACAAATATGGAGATATTAAATTTTAAAAAAAGAAGTGAGGAGATATAGTAACAGTTATTTACAGTGTTCCGTGTTTCGCTTCAAAATAGACGTGCTGAAATTTAAAAAAGTTTCTTCTATATTATTGAATATACTTATGGCACTTACAATGAGTACCGTCTTTATCTCATTTGTTGTTTTGGCAAAAAGATATTAAGATGGAAGAGAGAAAGGAAGATTAACATATGCAAATGATGTATGCTTTTGGCATTGGGCTTGTATTATTTTTAGCCGTATTCTTATTTATTCGTAAAGACGTTCAAGGCGGGACGTTAACGAAGCGAGGATTTTATAAATTAATCGGCTGTTTAGTTGTTATGCTTATAGCAATTATTGTAATGATCGTATTAATTAATCAGTCACTATAGAATGTAAAAACGGAACCTTACTTTGGTAAGGTTTTTCTTTATTGTTCAACCTAAAAATTACCACCAAATCCATTTTCTGAAAATAAATTGTGTTATATAATCCAATGAAATGATAGATAAGGAGTGTAGTATATGAATAAAAAAACTATCTTCTATTTATTAACTTGTATACTACTTGTAGCTAGTACTACTTATATAATATGTAACAAAAGAGAACAAGTGCCACCTATATTAGTATGGGACGAACAAGAATACTATGTTACGAATGAACCTGCCAAAGTAGAAGAAGTTGGGCAAAAACTTGGCGAAGTAACAAAGAAAATTAAAACAAGTAAAAAACCTACTAAAAATAGAGAATCTAATACATTACAAGAGAAAACAGAAGTATTCATAATGATTGAGGAAGAAAAAAGTGATTACCCGCCTTTAATCATAAAGGAAGCTTATAGTGATGAATATAGGGTAGTGAGGCTGATGTTGAAGCAAGTATTATGATGAAAAGGAGGTTCATATGCAGACACTAACTTCGTATCCGTAGTCGTTAAGAAAAATATTAGTCTTTTTCCTCCTATCCGTGCCGCTTACATTTTGATGAATAGAGGAGCAATGCAAAAGAGAGATTTCATTTTATATTTATTATTTACTGCTATTAATATATCGCTTTGGTTATTGCTTATGATTTTTGATTGGAGTATGTGGATGGTAGCAGGGCATTATGTGTTTGGAGCAGTTGTTGTTGTTGTTGTTGTTTCGAATATGAATAAGAGATAAGCCAGCAACCTCAAAGTTGCTGGTTTTTATTTTGCTATTTATAATAAAGAAACAAATTTTTAATAGAGAGTAGTGGGCGTTATGAGATGGAAAGAGGGAACGTTTGAAAAAATAGACACGAATGACTCACCTGTTGAGCAACTTATAAACACGTTTAAGGAACAAAACTTAATTGGTGGAGCAATAATAAGCTGTTTTAAAGTGCATAACGAAAATTTTTTTTAAAGAAATACCACATTCGAAAGATGGACATGAGCACTTCTTTAGAAGAATCTTCAACTCTTTAGACATAATCAATAACTTAGAAGAGTTAAAAATACATACGTCAGACAAATATAAGTTTTGTTTTAAAGAGCAGCTCGCAGTCATGCTTGATGGTAGCATTGCTGCGCAAATTTTGTGGGGCGGAGCATATGAAGGGTTTAAGGAACGACCAGTTATCGCAAAACAATTAGCAGTCAATGTATGTCAATATATGTTCCAAGATCGATACGAAGATATTAAAGTGTTCGAAAGCTATCGCCCTTGGAAAGATTGGTTTTACGATGTTGCGTGGGATGTTACTTGGATGGTGTTAGATAGTAGGGAACAGAAAATGTGGTTCATTTGTGCTACGGATACAGATTGATAGAAGCCGGGCCTTGTAGGAATGCTGCAAGGCCCTTTATCTTTTGGGAATTAATAGAAAACGAATCATATAAATGATATACTAAAAAATGTTTGTAATGTCAGTTTCATACTATTATATAATGCTGACTTACTAGAAAAGATAAGAGGAGAATGAGCGTGCAAAAGATAAAGAGATTATTGCTATTAATGATGGTAGTAGGATTAACAGCAGTTGTTTTAGCAGGGTGTGCAAATCCGAAAGATACTACAGAAGAATTTTTAACAGCGATACAAAAAGGTGATGTAGAAAAGGCTCGTACATTTGTTGAGAGTGACAAGGAATTTAATAAACTAAATGAAAAAACAGATGATGCTGAGGCAAAAGCAATGCTAAGTGCAATTACAAAAACCTTTAAATTTGAAAAGCTAGAAGAAGTATCGAAAAAGGATGACAAAGCAGAAGTGAAAGTGAAAATTACATCTGCTGATCTATCCGTTGCTGTAACAAAAGCAGTGGGAGAAGTTATGCCAATGGCGTTCGCTAGTGCCTTTAGTGAAGACAAAGAACAATCTGAAAAAGCAATCGAAAAAACAATGACATCAACTATCGTCAAAAACTTAGCAGATAAAGATGCAGCAATGGCAACTCGCGAAGTTACATTGAACTTAAAGAAAGACAAAGATGGCGACTATAAAATCGTTGCTGACGATAACTTGAAAGAAGTATTGTTTGCCAATGCGAAGTCTTTGGAGAAGATGTTTGGTGGGAAGTAATTGAATTAGATAAAAAGAGACACCATATCACGTAGAAGGTTGATATGGTGTCTCTTTTTTATGAACCTGGAGAGGTTTGAACTCAAGAAATTAATTCTATAAATTTTATATTATGATTTTTTGGTTTATGACATACAGCTAGTTGTAACAGAGGAGGTACTGTATTCTATGTTTTCTTATGCGGATCCTGTAACGTAGAAAGGTAAAATTTCTGGACCAGATTTTAATTAGTGTTCCTTCAGCTTTAATGAGGAGGTGTACGAAGATGTTGTGACTATACCTGCTGGGTATTATTAATTGTGAAGTCAAATAAGAAAACAATTTATTAGAGGAAGATTAGTTAGTTTAAGTATCAAATTTAGGTGTTTAACAGGGGGTACTAATTAATTTCAGTTCTTTCATGAAAAATTATAGAAAAAGTATGGATAAACAAATTCTTGTTTTAAGTGAATTTTGTGAATGTGGGGGCTGCTTTAAATAAAGATGGTCAAACACTATGTAAATAATTAGGAATGTTAAAATATGCAAAATTGCATATTAAATATTTTAAATCTTATGCTAACCTTATAATGCGAAATATAACATTTGTTGGTAATTATTCATTTTTGAAAGATAAAAAATGAATAATTACAGTGAATTGTATACCACTGTCCTATAGTATAAACGATAATAACGAAAGCTATTTGAAGTCCTTTGAAGGAAATAAGTTATTTAAAAAATTCCATATAGAAAATTTGTTAAAATTTCAGATGTAACAAATGTCATTTTATTTTTAATGTCTGATAAAAGCGATGCCATTAGAGGGCAAAATATTGTGGTTGACTATGGATATACAATTGTATAAATAAATCATCTTGGGAATTAAGGGTGTGGATAATGAGTTTACTAATTAAAGATTTAACAAAGAAATTTGACGAGCATGTTGCAGTGAATAATTTGAATATCGAGATACCAAAAGGTGAAATATTTGGATTCTTGGGCGGGAATGGAGCAGGTAAAACGACTACATTTCGAATGATACTTGGACTTTTATCGAAATCAAGTGGGACCATTTCATGGAATGGTAAACCTATAAATTATGGTGTTACAGATAAAATTGGGTATTTACCAGAAGAACGTGGTCTTTATGCGAAAATGACTGTCAAAGAACAAGTTAACTTTTTTGCAAAACTAAAGAACATGAAAAGTAAAGATGCAGAAAAAGAACTTCACTATTGGCTGGAGCGTTTTAATATTACTGAGCATCTGAACAAAAAGGTAGGAGAACTTTCTAAAGGCAATCAGCAAAAAATCCAGCTGATAACAGCGATTATACATAAGCCTGAACTCTTAATTTTAGATGAACCATTTAGTGGTTTAGACCCAGTAAATGTTGAAATGTTAAAAGACGCTGTTCTTGATATGCAAAAACAAGGGTCGTCAATTCTTTTTAGTTCACATCGTATGGAACATGTGGAAGAGTTATGCCAACACATTTGTATTATGCACAAAGGTGTACCTGTTGTTCAGGGTGACATTACCAAAATTAAAAGTGATTTTGGTAAAAAGAACGTTGTAATCGTTGGCGATCATAACTTTGACCATTTGAAAGAAATAAAAGGTGTAGAAAGTATGAAGAAACGTAAAAATGCAGTTACTCTTAAAATTTCATATGAAGAAGTTTCACATGTTTTATTTAAAGAGATAACAAAATTAGGGTATGTTAAAAAGTTTGCAGTAGAAGAGCCTACATTAAATGATATCTTTATTGCGAAAGTAGGTGCACAAAATGAATAGTTTCTGGACAATTTTTTTACAAAACTATAAATCTAAAGTGAAATCAAAATCATATTTTGCTATTACAATAATAGTTTCTATGTTAATTATAGGATTGATGAATTTTGACAAGATTTATAACTTGTTTGCAGGTAACGAGGACGATCAAGTTGTTGTTGTTACAGAAAAAGAAGAATTATATTCAACCATTCATCAAGTGTTTAAAAATGTCGATAGTAAGATACAAGTTAAACGTAGCACGGATAAACAAAAAGCAGAATCAGGTGTTAAAAATGGTGATTATACATATGCAATCGTTGTAGAGGAATTGAATAATAAACAATTAAAGGCTACGTATATAACTGAGACGGATGTAAATCAGCAAGATGTTAGCAAGGTTCAAACGATTTTATCTCAAATACAATCTTCTAATTTCGCCCAGCAATTGAATCTATCTCAAGATGAATTAAAGGTGTTAACAACGCCAGTAGAAATTCATACCAAAACGGTTTCAGATAAGGTTAAAGATGGAGAACATACTGAGGGTGTAGGGATTTTAATTAATGTCTTTATCATGCTAAATTATCTAATGATATTAATGTATGCTGCACAATTAGCAACAGATGTTGCAACAGAGAAATCTTCTCGTGTTATGGAGTTAGTTGTTTCGAGTATTTCGCCTACCAAACATTTATATGCGAAGCTATTCTCAACATTATTGGCTGGTATTACGCAAATCATAATTTGGGGCTTGGTCGCAACTGTTGGATATAAAACAGCAATTAATGATTCGAAAAATGATATTTTAAATAGTATTGATTTAAATTCTGTTGCTCCAACTCTAGTGTTTTATGGGATTCTATTCTTCACATTAGGATTCTTATTATATGGCTCATTATCTTGTCTATTTGGCTCTATCATTACGCGTATAGAGGAATCTTCTCAAGCTGTTATGCCGCTGATGTTTATGTTACTTGCTGCTTTGTATATAGCAATTTATGGAATGTCAAACCCAAGCAGCATGGTTGTTACCATTACTAGTTATGTACCTTTCTTCACTCCTATTGTTATGCTTGTACGAATTGGATTCCTCAATATCCCAGTATGGGAGATTGCGCTTGCATTAGCAATTCTAATTGCAACAATATGTATGATGATTGGTTTAACGAGTCGTGTTTACCGCGGTGGCGTATTAATATATGGTAAAGGTGCATTTAGTAATATCAAAAAGGCAATCAAATTAGGGCAAAAATAGGATTCGTCTATTCATTTCTAAACTTAAATTTACAAAAATCTGCATAGTTAAACTGTGTAGATCTTTTTTGTTGAGAAATTTATATAAATAAATATAAAAATTGCTGTATTAGGCTATTTTTCAAAGAGAATTTTAAAAAGCTCCCAAAAGAGAGTAAAGAATCGAGTTCTAGCGAACAACGTAGAGCGATAATTAATATAATTTATGTCTTTCTCCAAAATGGAGAAAAGAAGTAGGGAAAAATTTAGTTTTAATAATAATCATTTATTTGCTACATAAAGAAAACCCCTTGACTATCAAGGGGTTTTTCATATGACCCCGGAGAGGCTCGAACTCACGACCTCCACCCTGTCAAGGTGGCGCTCTCCCTGCTGAGCTACGGGATCCCAACTATAAATGTTACCATCAGCAATGTATTTTCATTTCATTCGTGTAATCGGAGAATTTGTACAATTTGTTGAGTATTGTAACATTTGATGTATTCCTATAATAGCAACAAACTTTAATGGTGTAAAGGTGTAATTTTCTGAATATTCATATTCTAATTTTTGTATAAAAAAATAAGCCCCGAAGAGCTTATTTTAATAATAATATCAACGCAATTATCAATGATATTTTCAAAAATACAATCATAAATAATGGAGCTTGTTCATAAGCTATCGTCCTGTAACTGTCATTCCTGCTGTGTAAATTGTATCAATAGAACCGTCAGCGCCTTTTATTTCGACTTTATAACGATATGTTCCATCTTCATAAATATCATCGCCATATCCTGTGAAAGTTGCAATTTCATCATTGCTTCCAGCTGGGACCCATTGATTTTGCCAACGGAAGTTGGTTTCAAATTCTCCCCATCTATCGCCATATTTCTTTTCAAGGCTGACATTGTAATGAATTTCTTCAGCTCGGTCATTTGTAATTCTTGCAATTACGCTGTTACCAAAAGTAACTTGTGTAGAGTGTACCTGAACTGTAACACCGTTCACCGTTTCACCAGGACCACAAATGTAATGACAACCATCCCATTCGTCAGCATGTGCTTTTGGTGTATCAATGTTCATAACCGTTAAACCGCCTAAAGCTAATGCGCCAGTTAATAATACTTTACAAAATGTTTTCACTTGAAATTCCCCCTAAGTATATTCTCAATTCGTTCGATAGATATCACATTAATCTAATGGAACGTTTTTTCCTTAAGTGTATTCGCTATGAATCTTTCATCTTGTAGTAATCTAATCACTACATAAAATTTCATAGTTTTGATTCCATATATGTATCATGATTTACATAGAACAAATCTGTTAATACGCTTTGGTTATTTACTTATTCCACCACTTCTCATTACCTTTTATTGGTAAAACGTTGGTTTTATTATATAACATTATTATCTATTTACAAGAGAAAATAATACTGTATGCAAAAATGCATAATAAAAAACACTGCTTGTATTCTAGATTAGAGATTAAATGGAGTGTTGGGTTTCAATTAATATTTGAGTGGAACTTAATGCTAATTTTTTATGCTTAACAGTATGCATATATCATCGTTTATTAAAGTCATAATTGATAAACCTTGTTCAGGGGACGCTCTTCCTGCTGAGCTACAGAATCTTCAAAAGGGAAAGTATAAGCCGATTATGCTAGTAATGTATGAAGGAATAATGATGAGAAGCGAATTTAGTAGAAAGTAGTCTTTGGATGTAGTGGTTATATTATTTACGATACCAATCCAAAGGACCTTCAGCACTCAAATCAACAAGAAAAGGGAGTAAGAAATGTAAAGGTAAGCTTATAAGTTCTGGCATAGCGTTCACCGTTTTCTTTGATAGATATTGTCTCATAAAACAATACGGACAATCCTTTTCAAATGTCACGAGTATTGCCCATACATCTTTTATTGTCCACTTCGTTTTACAATACGTACAACGCGTCATGAGGTTCCTCCTCATTTTAAGTTTTCTTCTAGTATACTCCATTCCATTGTAAGAAAGTCATTTGTATTTGGTGTGGTAAAATGTAAGTTGTTTTATTTTTATGTGAATCTATTTAGTCATTTATGAACAATTACATATCATTTGATATTTTTGCAGAATGATAGATTTTCAGTTTCAATATGCCAATTGGCCAATATATCCTTTTTACAATTTACTGAAAATCATGTATAACAGAGATACATGATTATTTTATCTCGCTATTTGCGGGCAGTAAGATCCCTTACCTCGAAATTCAGCAAAAGTAAAGAAGTTAGGTTCGGGTCGGAATGCCCGTAAAAGTCCGATTCGTGAGGGTTGATGAAAGTTTCACTTTATAAATATTCAGAAGTAGAGGGAGAAAAGTTGTAATGGTAAGAAAAACGTTCAAGATGCGCGTGTCTAAAAATAGAACGATTTCGATTAATGGATCGATTCTTGATGTGGATGTTACACATGATGAATTTTTACAAGAGTTTGTTGAGTGGGTTGATTCTAAAGGTTGGTCGTTTATGGGAATAACAGATGAGATTACGCCCGAGGAAGCTAGTCAAAAGTTAATAGATTCGTTGATTGATGAGAAGGATAAGAAAGAGTAATTCCTTCTTATTTTTATTGTATATTTATGTTCTTTATCGTAAAAGTATGATATAGTAAAAAATAGTGAAAATTCTTCCAATATAATACAAATTACATATGATTGGTAGATTTATTATTTTGTTAAGGAGTAAATGGAAAAGGGAGAGTCATATGGTAAATTTTAAGAAAATTTTGGTTTTTATTACAGTTATTTGTTCGTTTTTTTTGACGCCCATAACATTGCGTGCTGAGACGAATATTGGAGTAAATCCAGAACAAGTTGCACCACCACCTGCGGAAGGACCGAATGTTTTTAGTCAGTTTGCAACGACAATTGATGCGAAAACAGGAGATGTTTTGTATGATAAAAACGCATATCACCGAGCATATCCTGCTAGTACGACGAAGGTGTTAACAGCGATTTTACTCATGGAGCATACAAAGCCAGAGGACCAATTTACATTTTCACAATTAGCATTAGATCAAGAGAAGAGTAATTATCAAATTGAGTTTCAACCTGGAGAGACAATTAATAGAAATACTGCGCTTATGATTTTAATGGTGCTGAGTGCGAATGATGTGTCGTATGCGATTGCGGAGCGGATTGGCGGGAGTGTTGAGAATTTCGCTAATATGATGAATGAGAAAGCGAAGCAATTAGGAGCGAAAGATAGCCACTTTGTAACACCGAATGGATTGCATGATCCGAACCATTATACGACGCCGTATGATATGGCTATGATTACGAAGGGTGTGCAAAAGTATCCTGAAATTTTACAAGCGATGAATACGAAAAGAACGACAGTTACGACGTCTAGGCAGACGGTGTCTATTTTTAATAAATCTAATTTTTTTGAAAATCCATATAGCATTGGCGGTAAGACAGGGTTTACGAATGAAGCACGTAATACACTTGTTTTATTAAATGAGAAAGATGGAAATCGTATTATAAGCGTAGTAATGGCTTCTCAAAGACCTGAAATTTATGAAGATTTGAAGCAGATGGCGGAATATTCTTTCGGTCAATTTACGAAGCAAATGGTGCTTGATAAACATAATTGGCATCAAAAAACAACATATTTAAATAAAGATGTTAATTCTGAGTTGGAACAAAGTGCGGAGCTTATGCTTAAGAAAGATGAAGGGAAAAATGTGAAAACTATTTTCCGGGCGGCTTCATTAGATAAAGAATCTTTATATCATAAAGGAATACATCGTGGTGAGGTAGTTGGTGCAGTTGATATTACGAAAAATAATCAAACAATTGCGACGGTAAATGTTCTTTCAACAGAAGATGTCACTTTTACGATGCCTAAAAAAGATACAACTATGCCTGAAGTAAAAGACTCAAATGTGAAAGTAATAAGTGTTGGGATAGGTGCGATTATATTATTTGGAGCAATTTTATATGTAGTGTTGCGCCGAAATACAAAAGGAATGAAATCAGAAGGTAAATAAATTACTAATAAAAAGACTGTGTAAAATTTTGGCACAGTCTTTTTTCTATATTTTAAATAACTAATAATTGTAAATTTTCTTATTGCAATAACTTAAAGTTCGTTATATCATTTACTTGTGTTCTTGTTAAAGAACGTAAGCGGATATTGCATACTTCAAATAATATAAAACAACGGAGAGGGAGAGAGACGATGAAATTAATATGGAAGATAATTAGCAACGCGATCTCATTTGTTTTATTTGCATTGATGGTTTTTTTAGCTTTTGTAGTTATTTCTTCAAAAGCAAGCGGTGGTGATCCGACAGTGATGGGATATCAATTTAAGAGCGTTCTTTCAGGATCAATGGAGCCGACGTTTTTAACAGGATCAATCATTGCAATAGAACCAAACAAAGATGGTTCTAAATATCAAAAAGGTGATGTTATTACCTTTAAAGAGAAAGATCAAAAAATTATCACTCACCGTATTATCGGTGTGAAAGATACAAATGGAAAAGTAATGTATGAAACAAAAGGGGATAACAACAACGGACCAGATTTAGAGCCAGTACTTGCAGAAAATGTAGTTGGAAAGTATGCAGATATTACAGTTCCGTATGTTGGTTATTTACTGAATTATGCGAATTCAAAAGCGGGAGCAGCATTACTTCTTATTATTCCAGGAGTCTTTTTACTTGGGTATTCCGCGATTTCTATTTTTGGTGCTATTCGTAGCATTGACGGAGAAAAGAAAGATAAAAAAGTAGAACAATCCGTCTAGTTCGTTTGGTTATACTTTCCGTTTAGGAAGTTAACAAATATATATTAAGGGGATATGGACATGACTTTAAAGAAAAAATTAGGAATGGGTATTACATCAGCAGTATTAGGAGCAGCTTTAGTTGGTGGAGGAACATTTGCATTTTTCAGTGATAAAGAAGTGTCAAATAATACATTTGCGGCTGGAACACTGGATTTAGCATTAAATCCATCAACAGTTGTTAACGTATCGAATTTAAAACCTGGGGATACAATTGAAAAAGAATTTAAACTAGAAAATAAAGGCTCTTTAAATATTAAAAAGGTTCTACTGAAAACAGATTATAATGTAGAAGATGTAAAGAAAGACAATAAAGATGATTTTGGTAAACATATTAAAGTAACATTCTTAAAAAATGTAGATAAGCATGAGACAATTGTGAAACAAACTACTTTAGATAAATTAAAAGGTGACACACTTACAGCTGTAGATAATGATTTATCGGCTTGGTTCTGGGATGAAAAAGGTATTTCAGCAGGTAAATCTGATAAATTCAAAGTGAAATTTGAGTTTGTTGATAATGGAAAAGATCAAAATCAATTCCAAGGCGACAAGTTACAATTAAATTGGACGTTTGATGCACAACAAACAGCAGGTGAAGAAAGATAATAAGAAAAAGGGCTATCACATGGATAGCCCTTTTTCTATTTTTCTAGTATTTGTCTATCAATTTTAATAGTTCTTTACTATAATATAGATAATGTTCTGTATAAAGAACGTAATGTTCGATGGGAGAGATTAAGATGCTGAAAAGACCGCGTAATTTTAAAAAGATGCTTATATTGCCGTGTATGTGTTCTATTACGTTTTATTTAGGATCTCAAATTATGACGCATACAGAAGCGGCGTTCATTCATGAAACGAAAGTAGAAGCGACGCTTTCTACAGCAATTATATTTCCGAAAACAGTTAATACGTTAAAAGAGCAATCTGAGAAACATAAACAGTTTATTGAGCGTGAGTATGGAACGATGAAGGGAAAATCGAAAGCAACTTCTATTGAAGAAATAAAACAGGCGATTTCTGTATGGCAACAAGGGCGTGAGAAAATTGTTGCTGAGAAGGAAGCCCTGCAAAATGTATATACTGAAATAGAAGCTCCTTACAATCAAATACAAGAAGAATTAAAGGTAAATAAAGATGAGTCGATGCAGCAAGTGTCCATATATGTAAATGAAGGCTTCCGCAGTATCAAAGAGAAGCGTGACTATATTGAGAAAGAAATTAGCTTGAAAGCTATTGATGAGCAAATTCAGGCTCTTCAGCAACAATTAAACGTTGCAATTGAAGCGGAAGGACAAAAGAAAGCCGAAGAACAGAAGAAAGTAGAAGAACAGAAGAAAGCCGAAGAACAGAAGAAAGTAGAAGAACAGAAGAAAGTAGAAGAACAGAAGAAAGCAGAGGAACAGAAGAAAGTAGAAGAACAGAAGAAAGCCGAAGAACAGAAGAAAGTAGAAGAACAGAAGAAAGCAGAAGAACAGAAAAAGCTAGAAGAGCAAAAGAAAGCGGAGTAACTGCTTTAGTGAAACAGCCGGAAAACAAGAATGTGGTGTAAGAGAGAGTGAACGAATAAGCAAGACTAGTAATATTTATACGAGTGTGAGGGAACGTTAGCCCTCACCTCTTTGTTTTTCTTTTTTCTTATAGTATTAAATGATTTGAGTGTGAAAAAAGTTATAAATTATCATTGTTTTTTTCTGAAAAGTCTAAATGATATTGAGAAATAAAAATAACTGAAAATATTAATAAATATGTGTTGTGTTTATATAGGGTTGTTCGTTATAATGAACATAAGGTTTTTAAAAAAGAACACATATTAGCTAAGCTAATATAGTTTTCTTTACATCTCTTATTGAAAAATAAGTGATAAAAATATAAAAAAAAGCTAGGGGGAATTGATTGTGAGTCTGAAAAAGAAATTAGGTATGGGAGTTGCATCAGCAGCATTGGGGTTAGCTTTAATTGGTGGAGGAACATTTGCATTCTTTAGCGATAAAGAAGTATCAAACAATACATTTGCAGCTGGGACGTTAGACCTTACATTAAACCCTAAGACGCTTGTAGATATTAAAGATTTAAAACCAGGGGATTCTGTTAAGAAAGAGTTCTTATTACAAAACAGCGGTTCGTTAACTATTAAAGACGTTAAATTAGCAACAAAGTATACTGTTAAAGATGCAAAAGGTGATAATGCTGGTGAAGACTTTGGTAAGCACGTTAAAGTAAAATTCCTTTGGAACTGGGATAAACAAAGTGAGCCTGTATACGAAACAACTTTAGCAGACTTACAAAAAGTTGATCCAGATCTTTTAGCTAAAGATATCTTTGCTCCTGAGTGGGGAGAAAAGGGTGGATTAGCAGCTGGTACAGAGGATTATCTATGGGTACAATTTGAATTTGTAGATGATGGAAAAGACCAAAATATCTTCCAAGGTGATACATTGAATTTAGAATGGACATTCAATGCTAACCAAGAAGCTGGGGAAGAAAAATAATAAAAAAAGCGGGTATTCCCGCTTTTTTTTATAAAGAAAAAGAAGTGCTGGTTGTAAGCACTTCTTTCTATTATTATTTTTGATTTTGCTTCCACTTTGTAAATTCAAGAAATTCACGAAATTGTTCTTTGGAGACACCAGAGTTCATTGCATCTTTAACGAGTTGTGTCCATTCGGAGTCTAGGTTAGTTTCCTTTGTTGTTTCATCATGAAGTAAAGTATCAACTGGAATTTGTAGAACTGCTGCGATCTTTTCAAGAAACTGAATGGAAGGGTTTTTTTGTAAATTTCGTTCTATAGAACTAATGTAAGATTTAGCAACGCCAGCTTTTTCGGCAAGTTCAGTTAATGAAATCCCTTTTTGTAAACGAAGGCGTTTTATACGTTCTCCAATCATATTTGCGCACCTTTCTATCAATATGTAGTTGTCTTATGATGTCATTATTATAACATAAACTTCGTTAAAAAGAACAAACCTATTGAGCCTGACTGGATGGCTTCATACGTTGGAAAAATTGCTCGATGTCTTGCATGGCGATACCGGCATCTAGAGCTTCAAGTATTAAATCAATCCATTCTTGATCCAGTGCGTCTGTCTTATCTTTGTACAAATGTAATTCCTCCCTAATTATCGGTCATAATTGCTGCTACAGAATACATGATAATGAAATCCGATTTTGTGTTTTATATAGTGAATTATCAAATATTGTGTAGATGAAACAAAGATAAAATCCCCATTAAACTCCCTCTATGGAAATTATAAATTGTTCGATAAAAACTTTCAATATTTTCAGAAAACATTGTTGAATTGTGATATATTCGTATGCTAACTATGAAATTTTTACAAATATATTAAAAACATTACATAATATGACTAAATATTGAAAAAATATTGAATTTTTAATAAAATTTAATTTGTAATACATATTATTTATTAGGGGAGGAAATAAGGGATGAACAAGAAACCGTTCAAAGTTTTGTCATCAATCGCATTGACAGCTGTATTAGGCCTTTCATTCGGAGCTGGCACTCAATCTGCATATGCTGAAACGCCTGTGAATAAAACAGCTACGAGCCCAGTGGATGATCATTTAATTCCGGAAGAACGTTTAGCAGATGCATTAAAAAAACGTGGGGTAATTGATTCGAAGGCTTCAGAGACAGAAACAAAGAAAGCAGTCGAAAAGTATGTAGAGAACAAAAAGGGTGAAAATCCTGGGAAAGAAGCAGCGAATGGGGACCAACTTACGAAAGATGCATCCGACTTTTTAAAGAAAGTGAAAGATGCGAAAGCAGACACGAAAGAAAAATTAAATCAACCAGCAACAGGCACACCTGCAGCGACAGGCCCAGTTAAAGGCGGTCTAAATGGTAAAGTACCAACTTCTCCAGCGAAACAAAAAGACTATAACGGTGAAGTTCGTAAAGACAAAGTACTCGTTTTACTTGTAGAGTACGCTGACTTTAAACATAATAATATCGACAAAGAGCCTGGATATATGTATTCTAACGATTTTAATAAAGAACATTATGAAAAAATGTTATTCGGCAACGAGCCATTCACATTAGATGATGGAAGTAAAATTGAAACGTTTAAACAATATTACGAAGAGCAATCTGGTGGTAGTTATACTGTAGACGGAACAGTTACAAAATGGTTAACAGTTCCTGGTAAAGCTGCTGATTACGGTGCAGATGCTCCGGGCGGAGGCCATGATAATAAAGGACCAAAAGGGCCACGTGATTTAGTAAAAGATGCATTAAAAGCAGCTGTAGATAGTGGTATTGATTTATCAGAGTTCGACCAATTTGATCAATACGATGTAAATGGTGATGGGAATAAAAATCAACCAGACGGTTTAATCGATCACTTAATGATTATTCATGCGGGTGTTGGACAAGAAGCAGGCGGTGGTAAATTAGGCGATGATGCAATTTGGTCGCACCGTTGGACAGTTGGACCAAAGCCATTCCCAATTGAAGGTACACAAGCGAAAGTACCATATTGGGGTGGAAAGATGGCAGCATTCGACTACACAATTGAACCAGAAGATGGAGCAGTTGGTGTATTCGCACATGAATATGGTCACGATTTAGGTCTTCCAGATGAGTACGATACACAATATAGTGGTCAAGGTGAGCCGATTGAAGCTTGGTCTATTATGAGTGGCGGAAGCTGGGCTGGTAAAATCGCTGGAACGACGCCAACGAGTTTCTCACCACAAAATAAAGAGTTTTTCCAAAAAACAATCGGTGGTAACTGGGCAAATATCGTAGAAGTAGATTACGAGAAATTAAATAAAGGTATCGGTCTAGCGACATATTTGGATCAAAGTGTTACGAAATCAGCAAGACCAGGCATGATCCGTGTTAACTTACCGGATAAAGATGTTAAAACAATTGAGCCAGCATTTGGTAAACAATATTATTACAGCACAAAAGGTGACGATCTTCATACGAAGATGGAAACACCGTTGTTCGATTTAACGAATGCAACGAATGCAAAATTTGATTTCAAGTCATTATATGAGATTGAAGCAGGTTATGATTTCCTTGAAGTACACGCTGTAACAGAAGATGGTAAACAAACGTTAATTGAAAGACTTGGTGAGAAAGCAAATAGTGGAAATGCAGATTCGACAAATGGAAAATGGATTGACAAATCATATGATTTAAGTCAATTCAAAGGCAAGAAAGTAAAATTAACATTTGATTACATTACTGATGGTGGTTTAGCATTAAATGGATTCGCTCTTGATAATGCTTCATTAACAGTAGATGGTAAAGTAGTATTCTCTGATGACGCAGAAGGTACACCACAATTAAAATTAGATGGTTTCGTTGTATCTAACGGAACAGAGAAGAAAAAACATAACTACTATGTTGAGTGGAGAAACTATGCTGGGGCAGATAACGCGTTGAAATTTGCTCGCGGTCCAGTATTTAACACTGGTATGGTTGTATGGTATGCAGATTCAGCTTATACAGATAACTGGGTTGGTGTACATCCAGGACACGGTTTCCTTGGTGTAGTTGATTCTCATCCAGAAGCAATTGTTGGTACTTTAAATGGTAAACCAACAGTTAAGAGTAGTACACGATTCCAAATCGCTGATGCAGCGTTTTCATTTGACAAAACGCCAGCTTGGAAAGTCGTATCTCCAACGCGTGGAACATTTACGTATGATGGCTTAGCAGGCGTACCGAAGTTTGATGATTCTAAAACGTATATTAATCAACAGATTCCAGATGCAGGACGTATTTTACCGAAGCTTGGTTTGAAATTTGAAGTAGTAGGACAAGCTGATGATAATTCTGCAGGTGCTGTTCGTTTATATCGTTAATACTGTAAAACTACCGAGAGATTTTCTTTCGGTAGTTTTTTTGTGAGCAATGAATTTTATATAGCTGAAAAAGTCATATATAATGTAACCTTAAGAATAGAAATTTGTTATATATGAAGTTTATATAAATAATGAAAGAATTGGATAAAAATAGTGGGAGAAGGTGAGTGAATGAGTATTTCCTCTATTGTAAGTAGGCAAAAGGAATATTTTTTAAAAGGGCATACGAGAAGCATCGAAATGAGAAAGAATAATTTGAAGAAGCTTTATGAAGGCATTCAGCGTTTTGAAGAAGAAATATTTCAGGCATTGAAATTAGATTTAAATAAGTCAGTTCACGAGTCGTTTACAACGGAAGTTGGATATGTATTAAAAGAGATTTCCTTTCAATTGAAACATATGTCATCGTGGAGTAAACCGAAACGAGTTCGAACAGCACTTACTCATTTTGGATCAAAAGGAAAAGTAGTGCCAGAACCGTATGGTGTGACGCTTATTATTGCACCGTGGAACTATCCTTTTCAATTAGCAATTGCACCACTTGTAGGAGCACTGGCAGCTGGAAATACAATCGTTTTAAAGCCGTCAGAGTTAACGCCAAGCGTTTCAAAAGTGCTTAAGAGAATGTTAGATGAATTATTCCCGGAAGAGCTTGTAGCGGTAGTAGAAGGTGGCGTTGAAGAGAGTACATCTTTGCTGAAGGAACCGTTTGATTATATTTTCTTTACTGGTAGTGTTGGCGTTGGAAAAGTTGTAATGGAAGCAGCAGCGAAACAGTTGACGCCGCTCACTTTAGAACTTGGCGGGAAAAGTCCTTGTATTGTACATAAAGATGCAAAGATAGAGATGACAGCAAGAAGAATTGTTTGGGGAAAGTTTTTAAATGCAGGGCAGACGTGTGTAGCGCCTGATTATATGTACGTGCATTCTTCCGTGAAAGAAAAGCTAATTGAGGCACTGCGACATGAAATTACAGAGCAGTATAGTAAAGAACCTTTACAAAATGAAAATTACGTGCGTATTGTAAGTGAGCGTCATTTTGAACGATTATGTGGATTCTTACAAGATGGTCAAGTCGTAATTGGTGGAAACTATGAGAAAGATACTTTACATATTGAACCGACAGTACTAGCGGATATTACATGGCAAGATGCTGTTATGGAAGATGAAATTTTTGGTCCGATTTTACCAATCATAGAGTACGACAATATAGAAAATGTAATTGGCACAATCCAGCAACATCCGAAGCCGTTAGCGTTATATGTATTTTCTGAAGATAAAGAAGTACAAAAGAAAGTGACGAGTAATATTTCATATGGTGGAGGCTGTATTAATGATGTTGTCTATCACCTTGCTACGCCATATTTACCTTTTGGGGGTGTTGGAAGTAGTGGATTAGGGGTTATCATGGGAAAGAAAGTTTTCGGACTTTTTCACATTATAAAAGCATTTTAGCCCAATCTACAGCATTCGACATGAAAATTCGTTACTCTTCTACAAAAAGTGCTTTAAAATTCATACGAAAGTTGTTAAAATGATGATGGTGTTTATCAGTAGGCGTAGCCGTATGATAATAGCCCCTTCGCAATGGAAGGGGTTTTTCTGTTCGACGTTATGTATCAGGCGAAAATGAATCAAACATACTACATAAAGAATAGAAACGAACGCTTGCTAAATAACCATTTTTGTTTGGATCGAAACAAAAAATAGTCTATAGAACATAAATATTTATTCATGAATATAAAAATTTAAAATTTAAGGTAGATAGGACGGGAAAATGAAAAAGATTATTAAAGTTGAAGCAGTTGAAAAACATTTTGGAAATCAAGTGATTATCCCACCTCTTTCTTTAGATATTAAAGAGGGAGAGTTTTTAACAATTTTAGGGCCGAGTGGCTGCGGGAAAACGACGTTACTTCGTATGATCGCAGGATTTGAAACTCCAACTAAAGGGAATCTTTTATTAGATGATGAAAGAATTAACGATTTGCCGCCATATAAGCGTCATATGAACCTAGTGTTCCAACATTACGCACTATTCCCACATATGACAGTAGAGAAGAATATTTGTTTTGGTATGAAAATGCAGAAAGTATCAGCAGCAGAGCAGAAAGAGCGTGCTGAAGAGGCAATGCGTTTAACGCAGTTACTTGAGTTCCGTAATCGTAAACCTGCGAAGCTTTCTGGTGGACAACAGCAGCGTGTTGCAATTGCAAGAGCGATTGTAAATAATCCGCGTGTATTACTATTAGATGAGCCACTTGGAGCGCTTGACTTTAAGTTACGAAAAGACTTGCAACGTGAATTGAAAAACTTACAACGTAATTTAGGAATTACGTTCATATACGTAACGCACGATCAAGAAGAAGCAATGAGCATGAGCGATCGTATTGTAGTTATGAATAAAGGACATATCGAACAAATCGGAACACCGAAAGAAATTTACAATAAGCCGAAAACATTGTTCGTTGCGACATTCATCGGTGAAAATAATATTGTGAAAAACGGGGAAGGCTATGTAGCAATTCGCCCTGAAAATGTAAAAGTACGTTCGGTTGAAGAGTCAATTTTAAAAGAATACCATCTTGGACATATTGAAGATATCGAGTTTGTCGGAAATATGGAGAAGCTTTATGTACGTGATGAGAAAACATCAGAATTACTAATGGCATATCAAACTGCTGAAGAGGCAGCACAGTGGAGCATTGGAGATAATGTATATGTAGGCTGGGAGCAAGAGGACGAGGTGACCTTAAATTGAAAAAAGGGAAATTACTCGCACTACCTACAGTCGCGTGGCTGTTAATTTTCTTCCTAATCCCGCTCGTATTCGTATTAGGATTCGCCTTCATGCAGCGCGGAGCTTACGGGACAGTAGAAATGCAATTTACGCTGGAGAATATATCCCGTGTGTTTGATCCATTATACTTAGGAACGTTATGGGAAACTGTTAAAATTGCAGTTATTACAACAGTAATATGTTTATTAATTGGTTATCCGTTTGCGTATACAATTACAATTGTTGACCGCAAATACCGCTCTATTCTTTTATTATTGGCAACGATCCCGTTTTGGATTAACTTTCTTGTTCGTTCATACGCATGGATTGTTATTTTACGTTCACAAGGTCTTGTGAATACGTTGTTATTAAAGCTTGGCATTATTAGTGAACCGTTAAATTTATTATATAATACTCCTTCTGTAATACTCGGAATGGTCTATTCTTTATTACCATTTATGATTTTACCAGTGTATGCAGCAATTGAGCAGTTGGATAAGCGTAAGCTAGAAGCGGCTTATGATTTAGGAGCAACACCAATAAAGGCATTTTGGAATATAACAGTGCCGATGACGATGTCAGGAATTGCGACTGGTTCTATTTTAGTATTCGTTTCTTCTATCGGAATGTTTGTTGTATCAGACGTGATGGGCGGATCGAAAGTAGCATTAATTGGAAACGTTATTCAAAATCAATTCTTAGGTGCACGTGACTGGCCGTTTGGATCTGCGTTATCGATTATCGTTGTTCTATTCTCTGTTCTGTTAATTTACTTATATTATCGTGCAACGAAAGTATATAAATATAATGAGAACGGAGGGGAATAGGCAAAGATGAAGAAGTTTTTAGTTTCTTATTCTTGGTTAATTTTATTATTCTTGTATTTTCCAATGATGGTTTTAATGGTCTATTCTTTCAACGACTCTCGCATTAATGCGGAGTGGGAAGGTTTTACATTCCATTGGTATACAGATTTATTTCAAAAACAAGATGTTATTGATGCATTTGTAAATAGTATTACGATTGCAGTTATAACAACGATTGTGACAACGGTACTTGGTGTATTCTTTGCAATCGCTTTACATCGTTATAAATATCGTTTTGAAGGGGCTATTAATGGCCTTGTATATTTACCAATTTTAATTCCTGATATTTTAATGGGATTATCTTTACTAATTCTTTTCAGCCAGTTAGGAATGGAACTTGGACAAACAACGATTATTATTGCACATATTACATTTAGTATTTCGTTTGTTGTTGTTATTTTAGCTGCGCGTCTTTCAAGTATGGGACGTGACTTAGAAGAAGCTGCAAATGATTTAGGAGCAACGCCTTGGCAAACGTTTCGTTATGTAACGTTCCCAGCAATTGCACCGGGAGTTATTTCGGCAGCATTATTAACATTCACATTATCAATTGATGATTTTGTAATTAGTTTCTTCGTATCAGGACCAGGATCAACAACATTGCCACTATACATTTACAGTATGGTTAAGCGCGGAGTATCACCAGAAATCAATGCTCTTTCTACAATTTTAATTGTTGCTATCGTAGGATTAATGGTTCTATCTGAAATCTTCCGGAATAAAGGTGCAGATGGTGAAGAAAACTCTGGAGGACACCTTCCTTTATAATACGAACGATATAGAAAGTACAAGGGGGTAATAAACCGATGAAATTAATGAAAAGAATAGCTGGCGCAGCAATTAGTTTTAGCCTTGTTGCTGGTGTGCTTGCTGGTTGTGGTGAAAAGAAAGAAGAATTAAATATTTATAGCTGGGCTGACAATTTTGATGAGCAAGTGCTAAAAGATTTTGAAAAGAAATATAATGTGAAAATTAACTATGACAAGTACGCAAGTAATGAAGAAATGCTTGCGAAATTACAAGCTGGTGGCGCAAAGTATGACTTAATCCAGCCGTCTGATTACATGGTTAAAACAATGGCGAAAATGGACTTATTAGCGCCGTTAGATAAAAAGAATATCCCGAATATCGAAAATATGGTTTCTAATTTCAAAACACCTGCGTTTGATCCAGAGAATAAATATTCTTTAGTGTACACTTGGGGTGTAACAGGGATTGCATACAATAAAAAGTATGTGAAAGAAGCACCTACAAGCTGGGCGGACTTATGGAATGAGAAATATAAAGGACATGTAACGTTACTGAACGATTCTCGTGAAGTATTAGGAGTGGGTCTTAAGAAGCACGGGTTCTCAAACAGTACGAAAGACGATGCACAATTAAAGACAGCAGCAGATGATTTAAAGAAGCTGCTTCCAAACTTATTAGCATTTGATACAGATAACATTAAACAAAAATTCATTACAGAAGATGCTTGGATCGGAACAGTTTGGTCTGGAGATGCAGCATTTATCGCAAAAGATAATAAAGATGTAGAATATGTTGTACCGAAAGAAGGCGGCACAATTTGGGCTGATACGTTAGCAATTCCAAAAGGTGCAAAACATAAAGAGCTTGCTGAGAAATTTATGAACTACTTACTAGATGAAAAAGTAAGTGTGAAAAACTACGAGTCAATTGGTTACAGTAATCCAAATGAAAAAGCTCATCCTCTTCATAGTAAAGAATACCGTGATAATCACATGATTTTCTTAACGAAAGAAGAGTTAGATCGTACAGAATGGCTTGTTGATGTAGACGATAAGTTAAAAGACTATGATCGTTACTGGACAGAGCTAAAAACAAAAGGTAAATAAGTAAGGAAATGCGGTTTCTAAAGTAGAAATCGCATTTTTTCATAGTAGGAGGAAATCGTTTGAAGAAGAAGTTACATCAGTATGAGGTAATGTGTATCGGTTTGTTATTTGCTGTATTTGGTATTGTTGCTTGGCGCGTACATGCAGGTGGCGTTACAGTGATGGATACATATGTCCGTGGATTAGTAAGAGGGCTACAAACGGAAAGTTCTCTTATATTTTTCTCGTACTTTACAAAATTGGGATCAGCAATTGGGATAGTCACTACGCTCGTTATAAGTTTGCTTGTTTTTTGGAAGAAGCGTTATTATGCTGCGATGATTGTATATCCAATGGGGATTTTAATAACACATCTTGTGAATAAAGGGATAAAAGAGATTGTAAAGAGAGAACGTCCGTCATTAAATGAAGCGCTAGATGCACTTGGATATAGTTTTCCTAGTGGACATGCAATGCTATCGATTATGACATTTGGATTTCTTACTTATATCATTGCTGCTAATTTGAAAAGCGTAGCTGGGAAATGTGTCACAACGATTTTGATGGGTATAGTAATTTTATCGATTGGATTAAGTAGAGTCATTTTAAATGTACATTACCCAACTGATATTTTAGCTGGTTACTGCGTAGGTGGTATTTTGTTAATTATCGCGATTTACTACCATCGTTTACTTACTGAGAGATTAGGGCTTAATAAAGAGAGATAGAAAAACGTCTGGAAAAACTATTATTATAGTTTTTCCAGACGTTTTTTGTTTATATCAAGATGTGATACAGTATAAGTGACAATTGAATTATTTAAAGTAGGTGAAAATGTGTGAAGACAAATGTACATAAAGTTGATAAGTGGGGGAAGTTAGGAGCTTTTTTGTATCAGTTTCGTTATACAGTAATTGTAGCGTTACTATTGCTCGCAATCGCACTTGGGATTTTTGCTCCAAAGCTACCGGGAGTATTAGGTGGTGACGGTTTCCAAACGGAAGGCGACTATCAAAAAACAAAAGAAATTTTAGATCAAGATTTTAAGAAGTCTCAAGATACGCTTCTGCTCGTTTTTGAGAAAAATAAAGATGCTTCGCATGAGGAATTTAAAAAGCGAATAGATGAAATTGTAAAGAATGTTCAAGAGAAAGAGAGCTATGAATCTTTCCATCACCCAATCCAAAATAAAGAAATGCTACAAGATGACATCGGTTATGCGACAATTTTATTTTCCGGGAAAACAAATAAAGAAAGAATGGAAAAGACATTACAATTTGCTGATGAGATTGAGAAAGAAAGTAATGTAGCATTAAAAGTAACACCTACAGGATTTCCGAAAATTAATCAAGAGATTAATGAAAGAACGCAAAATGATTTAAAAGTAGCAGAAATGATTGGATTACCAATTGCGTTTCTTGTATTACTATTTTCGTTTGGTAGTCTTTTGGCATCAATTTTACCGATTTTGAATGGGGCGCTTAGTGTTATTAGTACGATGGGGATATTGTATTTCATCGGTGTTGATAAAGAACTATCTATTTTCGTGTTAAACGTTGCACCGATGATTGGACTTGCATTATCTATTGATTTTGCGCTATTATTTGTGAACCGTTTTCGAGAGGAAGTTGCTAAACGAACGGTAAAAGAAGCGATAGCAATTACATATCAAACGGCAGGACGTGCGATTGTATTTTCAGGATTATGCGTATTTGTTGGGTTATCCGGTTTGTTTTTCTTTAAGATAGATTATATTCAATCTGTCGCGATTAGCGGAATGATTGTTGTCATTATGAGCATTTTATTCTCACTCACACTTCTTCCAGCACTATTATCGTTAATAGGTAAAAGAATATTAAAAAAGAATCAAGTAGCACATACGCCGGCAAAAGCATGGCGTAAATTTGCACAATTTGTGATGAAACATCCAATTGCAATGATTATTGTTGTTACAACATTTATTGTTATTTGCTTATTACCGTTACGTACAGCTAATTTGCAGTTCCCTGGTGTTGAAGCTTTACCTGAAAAGAGTGATACAAGGATTGCATATGAAAAGTATGAAGAAGCATTTAATGAAACTGTCAAAACACACGCTGATGTTACGTTAGTTGTAGAGACGAAAAAAGATATGAAAGAAAAAGAAAGTCTACAAAAGATAGAAGAAGTCGTTCGAAAGTTAAAAGATGATAAGAAAGTACATGAAGTAAGAAGCTTATACGACGGGTTAACTGGAATGAAAGCAGATCAAGTTGTTGGAATATTGCAGTCGCCAGAATCAGCGAAACTAACTCCTGTATTTGAAGCATACACGCAAGGGAATAAGACGACGATAGAAATCTTTTTGAAAACAAAACCACGTACAGAGACTGCAAAACAGTGGGTACGTGACTTTAAAAAGAACTATAAAGAAACGGATGTTACGTATTATCTAGGCGGAATGACGACGTTTCAACAAGAATTAGAAGATGAAATTAAAGATAAAGTTGTAATTGGTATGTCTGTTATATTTGGATCGACCTTTGTTATATTATTATTTGCATTCCGATCTATACTCATTCCAATTAAGGCAATTGTTATGAATATACTTAGTTTAAGTGCAACCATTGGAATTGTTGTTTGGTTATTTGAAGGTGGCCATTTCGGTTTAGAAGCAAGTCCGGTTCTGTTTGTCTTACCAATCTTCATTTTTGGCCTCGTATTTGGGCTTAGTATGGATTATGAAGTATTTCTTATTTCACGTATTCATGAGCTCTATGAAGAAACAGGAGATAACGATCAAGCAACGTTAGAAGGGCTCGTTTCAACAAGTAGAATCATTACATCAGCTGCTTTAATAATGATTGTTGTAACTGGTGCATTCGCATTTACTGATATTTTACCAGTAAAGCAGATGGGTCTTGGCGTTGCATTAGCAATATTTCTTGATGCAACAATTATTCGTCTTATGCTCGTACCAAGCTTAATGAAGTTATTTGGAGACTGGAACTGGTGGTTACCATTTCGAAAAAAACGAGAAAAAGCATCGTAAAAAATGCTCATCAATATGATGAGCATTTTTTATGAATAGCAAAGC
This sequence comes from Bacillus sp. JKS001846, assembly GCF_900176455.1. Taxonomy (NCBI): domain Bacteria; kingdom Bacillati; phylum Bacillota; class Bacilli; order Caryophanales; family Bacillaceae; genus Bacillus; species Bacillus sp. JKS001846. Next base: position 4,379,443 of record NZ_FWYG01000001.1, on the reverse strand, counting down.
CTACATTTTGCAAATAGTATGTGATAAGAACATTACATAATAAGTAGGTGAAGGCAATGTTTCGTTATTTTAAGTTTAAGTTAAATGATACAGTACAGTTTGCTGAGAACGATGGGCATATGTATCGCATTGTCGGTTATCGGTTAGAAAAAGGATTTTATCCAAAAGATGAATGGACTCATATCATTTATGAACTACTTAGAGAATTTGACGGGTATACGATGGATGCAGAAGAGGAAGAACTTGTAAAGGTCGTTCAAGTAGAGGATGAGTATTACAAAATACAAGAAGTATCAGGTTATCGCTATCCAGTAAAAATGAAACAAAAACAACAAGTGATGAAAATAGAAAAGATGGACGATTTATTAGATGCTTACAATGATTATAAAAGGTTGGCGGATTTCTTTAAGGATTTATCGTATGAACAAAAAGCTGAAGAAGTATTGTTAGAAATGAAAAGACTTAGAGCTTGAGGGGCAGTCTATTATAAGACTGTCCTCTATTTTTGACAGTGCATCAAAGTGTGTTTTCCGTTACAATGAGAGAATCAATAGAAATAAGGTGATAAACAGTATGGAAACAAAGAAAAAGGGCGAATGGTGTGAAATTATCGTTCCAGCTAAATGGAATGGTATAAGTATTGAATCGGTATTAAAAGTTGAATGGGAAATACCGAAAAAGCTATTACATCAGCTTCGTATGGAAAAAGGTGTTACGGTTAACGGGGAACAAAGAAGATGGAATGAGCTTTTAAAAGAGAACGATAAGTTACAAGTCCATATGTTTGCGGAGGAAGAGTACGGTGTAGATCCAGAATATGGTGAATTACATGTAGTATACGAAGATGATCACGTACTTATCGTAAATAAACCAGAGCAAATGGACACACACCCTGCTGAAAAAGGTGGAACCGGGACGCTTGCAAATCTTGTTGCTTTTCATTTTCAAATGCAAGGTTTAGAGACGAAGGTGCGTCATATTCATCGTTTAGATAAAGATACGACAGGTGGTGTCGTGTTTGCTAAGCATAGAATTGCTGGTGCAATTATGGATCGTCTATTAATGGAAAGAAAAATTAAAAGAACGTACGCAGCGCTCGTTGAAGGGAAAGTAAAGAAGAAACAAGGAAAGATTGATGCTGCTATCGGAAGGGATCGCCATCATGCTACAAGGCGTCGTATTTCTCCAAAAGGTGACCAAGCTATCACATATTATAAAGTAGAAAAGTATTTTAAGAAGCAAAACACGACTTTCGTAACGTTACAATTAGAAACGGGTAGAACACATCAAATTCGTGTTCATATGAGTCATAATGGTAATCCACTAGTTGGGGATGTATTATATGGTGGACAAACAAAATATATGTCCAGTCAAGCATTGCATGCGATGAAGATAAATTTCTTGCATCCAATTACGAAAGAAGCAATTGAAGTTGATGTGCCGTTTCCTACAAATTTAAATAAAAAAATAAAAGAATTTCAAAAAGAAAATGCGTAAAGTATAAGTTTTAACTTGAAAAAAGTAGATTTTTGCAGGGATTTCTCTAAAAGAAGCGAAGCCGTTAAGAGAAAAGAGAGGTGAGAATCACTTGATCAAATATAAGTATGTACTTGGAATATTTTTCGCTTGTCTTTTACTTACTCTATTTCTCTATCCCTATTTACCAAATCGTATGGCAGTACATTGGAATGTAAATGGTGAGCCAAACGAGTTTATGAGTAAACAAGTTGTTGTAGCATTTATTCCCTGTTTTATTATTTTTTCATATGGATTTTTGTATATTATTTCACATAATATATTTAAGTTTAATGAAAGAGGGCATGGTATTATAGGCGGCTTTATAAAGAAAATTACGTTATTTATGTTGTTTATTCATATGCTTATCCTCTTTATTAATTTTAGGAAGGTGATATCCTTTCAAACAGGATTAACGATTGGGATTAGTATGTTTCTTTTTATGCTGAGTAAAGAATTTAAGAACATAAAAGGCAAAGAAAAAGAAAAAGAAAAAGAAAAAGAAAAAGAAAAAGAAAAAGAAAAAGAAAAAGACCCAATTAAATTACAAAAAATTCGTTTAGTGAGTAGACGAATTTTTCAAGTGATGGCATGGGGCATATTGTTTTCATTGTTTTTGAACTTAGAGTGGGGATTTTATGTATTGCTTAGTATAATAAGCTGTGGATCTATGTTGTTTATGTTATATATTTTCTATTCATACATAATAGAAAGCTATGAAACTTAAAAAAGAGTCTTCTCATGAGAAGACTCTTTTAATCTATTTACTTCGTAATAAATTGTTGTGTCCAGTAGTTGCCGCTTTCTACATAACCAACACCGATGTGAGTGAAGCCGTTATTTAAAATGTTTGCACGGTGTCCAGCGCTGTTCATCCAAGCTTGTACTACTTCTTCAGGTGTACGTTGGCCTTGAGCGATGTTTTCACCTGCAGATGTATAAGAAATACCAAATTTCTTCATCATATCAAACGGAGATCCGTATGTAGGGCTGTTATGATCAAAGTAGTTGTTTTTTTGCATATCTTCAGACTTAATACGTGCTACTTTGCTTAATTCAGTATCGATTTTTAGTGCTGGTAAGCCTTGTTTTGCACGCTCAGCGTTTGTTAATTCAACAACACGTTGTTCGAACTCACTTAAAGATTTTGCTTCTTCAGCAGGCTTTTGCTCAGCAGGTTTTTGTTCAGCAGGTTTTTGAGTATTGTTGTTTTCAGTAGGCTTTTGAGCTTCTGGTTTTTGAACTTCTTCAGCAGGCTTTTGCTCGGCTGGTTTTTGTTCAACTGGCTTTTGAGTTTCTGGCTTAGCTGTTGGTTGCTCAGTTACAACATTTTCAGTAGGTTGTTGACCAGGAATGAAGCAGTTTGGTTGGAAGTTTCCTTGTTGCCATTGTGCTAATGATTCAACTCCCATAGATTGTAAGAATGCTTGTAATTCTTGTTGGTTCATTTGTTTCATCATCACTTTTGAATGCTGAATATTTTGAACCTTTACGTTAGATGGTTGTACTGTTGCAGCTTGTGCATCTAGAGAAGATACTCCTAAAGTAAGAGCTGTTGCAGCAGCTACAGATAATAAAACACGCTTTTTCATGATGTGTGTCCCCCTATATAAAGTTTTAATTTGTTTTCACACGATTTGTTTTTGACAGCCTGTCTGACTGACAAATTCATCGTAGCATACAATTTGCGAGAAAAAAGATGGAAAAAAATTCATAGACTTTAAAATTACCTAATTTATCCTAAGAGAAGAAGGGAGCAAAAATAAGAGAAATATAGAGTATAAAAGGAATTTATAGTGTTTTTATACTTGGTTTTAAGAGGGGGTTTTTGGATAAAGTTACCTAAATAGAAAATGAAGAATCCTATTGTATCAATGGTTTGAACGATTTTTTGAGGAATATAATGGATTGATTTTTACAAAACTGTAATGTTTCTGTTGTTCTTTTTTATAATAAAGTAACATATTTTTAATGTTGTAGCAGACAAAAAAGCGGCTATCTCTTTACATAGACGAAGGAGATAGCCGTTTTCCTATTATTACGTATGTTACGAGTTATTACGAGTTAGTTTCAATTGCTTCTAATAATAAATCCACAATGTGAATTCCTCTCATTTTATGAGAAAGCCCTTCTCGCTCAATGCCCAATTTCATTTGTAATAAACAACCTGGATTTGCAGTAACAATGGTTGCTGCTTCTGTTTCATGCACACGGTCCATTTTGTAATCTAGAAATTCCATTGATAACTCTGAATGAACAATATTGTAAATACCAGCAGAGCCACAGCAACGATCGGCATCTTTCATTTCTCGATATGTTGCACCTTGGATAGCCTCTAGTAACATACGAGGTTCAGAAGATGTGCGCATAACATTGCGTAAATGACAAGAGTCTTGATACGTAATAACTTGCGGCGTGAGTCGTAAGTCAGTTCGCTTATGGAAGTCTAGTTCTACTAGTATAGCAGTAATATCTTTAATCTTAGAAACAAACTGCTTAGCACGTTCAGCCCAATCCGGATCATCCTTTAAAAGATAATCATAGTCTACAAGATAAGCCCCGCAACCACCTGCATTGGTAATAATATAGTCGATGTTTAAATCTTCGAATGCTTTTATATTTCGCTTTGCTAATTCTTTTGCTCCACTCTTTTCACCAGCATGTCCATGTAATGCACCGCAGCAACTTTGTGTTTTTGGAATAACGATATCACAACCAGCTAGTTGAAGAAGTTTCATCGTTGCGTTATTTGTTTCTAAAAACATCGTATCCATTAAGCAGCCTGTGAAGAATGCAACTTGTTTTTTCTTTGTACTTTCTGCAGGTAAAAATGAAGGACGATCTTTCATCGCTTTCATTTTAGGGACTTTTGGTAAAACGAGATCCATCGTTGCAAGTGTTTCAGGGAATAACTTCATAATCCCTGTTTTATGTGTTAGCGTTTGTAAACCAGAACGTTGATAAAATCCGATTAGTCCAGTTAATGTTCTCATTCGATTTTGATGGGGGAATAATCCTTCAAAAACGACTTTTCGAACAGCTTTCACTGGCACCGAGAATTTTTTATTTTGATTAATAATATCACGAGCTTCTTCTAATAAATGGCCATAATTTACACCAGATGGACAAACAGGTTCACAAGCACGGCAACCAAGACAAACGTTTAATGTATCTTCAACATCTTCATCTGGTTCGATTAAACCATCAACGACAGCTTTCATTAATGCGATACGTCCGCGCGGTGAATGTGACTCTTTATATCCGGATTGAATGTAGGTAGGACAAGTAGGTAAACAAAAACCGCATCGCATACAGTTTAGTAATTCATCTTCACTTAATCGTTCTTTAAATTCTTTTTGAATATTTTCTTTATTCAATGTCGTCATCGCTCAACCACCACTCTTTTTCGAGTGTCTTTCGCGAACATTTTTCCAGGATTCATAATGTTATTTGGATCGAAAGCTTGCTTTATTCCTTGCATAGCTGCAATACCTTCCTTACCTAATTTCATTTCTAAATATGGAGCTTTCATCGCACCAACACCATGTTCACCAGTAATTGTGCCACCAAGTTCAATTGCTTTCGCAAATATTTCAGCAAAAGCTTGTTCAGCTCGGTGCATTTCTTCTGCATTACGAACGTCTGTCATACAAGTTGGATGTAAGTTACCATCACCAGCGTGCCCAAACGTACAAATAGGAATATTATATTTTTTTGCAATGGTATTAATAGCTTCAACCATTGGAGCTATTTGTGAACGTGGTACAGTTGCATCTTCTAATATTGTAGTAGGTTTTAATCTTGCAAGCGCTGATAGGGCACTACGACGAGCGGTACGAAGCGCATCTGCTTCTGTTTCATCTTTTGCAACACGAACATCAACCGCATTCATAGAGTGACAAACGTTAGCCATTTTTTCAATATCTCGATTGACTACTTCGGGCGGACCGTCTTGTTCGATTAATAAAATTGCTTTTACATCTGTAGGTAAACCGATTTGTGCAAACTCTTCTACTACTTCAATTGTCGGTTGGTCTAAAAACTCCAGTGTTGCTGGAATGATTTTATTTGCAATAATAGAAGAAACAGCACGTGCAGCTTCATTAATATCTTCATATAATGCAAGCATTGTTTTCTTTGTTTCAGGCATAGGAACAAGTTTTAATATGGCTTCTGTTACGACGCCGAGTGTTCCTTCAGAACCGATAAATAAACGAGTTAAATCGTAACCAGCTACATCTTTTGCTAATTTACCACCAGTGCGAATAATATCACCATTTGGTAAGACAAGTTCAAGCCCCATTACATAATCACGTGTTACGCCATATTTCAAACCGCGTAATCCACCTGAGTTTTCATTAATATTACCGCCGATTGTAGAAATTTTCATCGAGCTTGGATCTGGTGGATAAAATAAACCCTTTTCTTCTACCGCTTTAATAATATCAAGTGTAATGACACCAGCTTGTACAGTAATTGTTAAGTTTTCTTCATCAATTTCTAAAATATTGTTCATATGGCGGAAAATAAGGACGATACCGCCTTCAAGTGGACATGTTCCTGCGCAAAGATTTGTTCCAGACCCGCGCACATACACAGGGATTTTGTAAGTGTTACATACTTTTAACACTTCAGCTACTTCATTTGTATTACGAGGAGCAATGACTGCATCAGGCATTGCTTGGAAGTTTGGAGTGGCATCATAACTATAAGTTAAACGCCCCATATTGGATGTATCTACATTATCTTCGCCAACAATAGATACGAATGAATGAATAATTTGTTTTTCTAACATTGGAAATCCCCCTCAAACTGTTAACGTGTTTAGTTATAATAAACAACGTGGTAACAGTGCTTTCATTATAATGATAAAAAAGTCGAGGGATTCTTTCTATGTATAATCATCTAAAGATTAATCTGTTTTATCGTTCTTTTTTGTATGATTATCTAATAGGAGGAGTGCGAAGTATAAAACGTTTAAGTCTTTGAATTGTTTTGGATCAAGTCCTGTATGTTCTTCAATCTTTTTTAGCCTATAATGTAAGGTGTTAATGTGTATATGTAATTGTTTAGCTGTCTGTTTATAAGATTGGTTATAATCGATAAATAAGCGTAAAGTGTGCATAAGCTCAGGAGATGATAGTAAGCTTTCGATGGTACGCTCTAGAAATTGTTCACGCGTTTCGGCAGAAATATCTTGTAAACACATTTCTAAACGTAAATCTTCATTAAATACAATTTTTTTCGTTTCCAATGATACAGAAAGAGCACGTAATGCTTGTTCGTAACATATGTTCATATTGTTTGGGGTAACTGTTTGCCCAATCCCGATATATAAAGGAATAGAAAATAAAGCTTCGCAGTCTTGTTTTAACCGTTTTAAAAACTGATAAGTTTGTTCTTTGGAGCTCATCGCTGTAAATAAAATAAAACGATCATTTCCCCAGCGAACAAATAGATGCTCTTTTGTTAAAATATTTCGTACATGTTGCCATATTTTACGCTGGAGCATTGTGTCATTTTTGCCAATAGAAAACAAAACAAGTTGTTTTTTCTTATATAAATCAATGCCAAGTGTTTTGGCACGATCAAGAAAACTCGGGGACCACTCTGTATTTTGAAGCCAATCAAAGACAAAAGCTTCATAAGAACGGTGCTCAAGTTCTAATTGCTCTAAAAAGTAGTTTTCATGAATTAATAATTCGGTCATCTTACGCAATATTTCTCCGTAGCGTGAAATGTTTTCAGGTTCTCCGGTAATCCCAATGACACCGATTACTTCATCATGAAATAATAGAGGAAGATTCATCCCAGCCTTTACACCTTGCAATCGCCTTTCATCTTCTTTTGTAATGATGACGGTTTTCTTTTGTTTAGCGCAGCGGAGTGCACCTTCATGAAATTGGCCAATTCTTTCTGTATCTGTACTTGCGATAATAACGCCTTCTATATTAATGATAATTATATTTTCTGTAATTAGTCTGCGTACTTCTCGTACAATTTTATTCGCTAAATCAGGAAATAGCATAATTGACACACCTCAAATTCTATTTGTTGTACATTATATATGTAAATTGAGTAAGAAAGGGGAATTTCACACTTTCCACACATTTATTTGTTATTTTACAATTATAACGAAATCATCTGAAGGTGGAGGGAATCTTTTGAGAAAGTATGTTTTTCTTCTCTGTTTTTTATTTCTATTAGTAGGGTGTCAAGGAAGTTCATATACACCAATTGCTAAAGATAAAAATGTTATTATAACTACGAATATAAAAGAAGGCAGTATTAGTTTTATTGATAAAAAAGATAAAAAGTTAATTACGACATGGGAACTAAATGAGCCAATGGCTGGAATCACACTGCTTCCAAATGGCGATGAAATACTTGTATACGGTAAGCAATTAGAATATATGTATGTATATTCACTAGCGGAAGGAAGGCAAGTGGAAAAATATAAAACTGGAAAGGGCATTGTAAATGTGGTCGTATCAGCAGATAAAAAACAATTATTTGCTGCTGATCAAAATGTTCAAAAGGTAAGGTTCTTTACGATAAATGGGAAAGAGACAGGAAATGTTTCAACAGGAAAAGGGCCTATAACGATGGTAGAGTATCAGAATCGGTTATCTGTACTAAACTTTTATGATACGAAACTAACGACAATTGATACGAAGAAAAAAGAAGTTGTTCAATCCTTTATGATTCCGCCAGCATCAACAGGAGCGACGATTAGTCCTGATGGGAAAGAAATATGGATTGGCGGGCATGGTGATGGAAATCAAGTGAATGAGAAAGTATTAGTGTATTCTTTACAGAGCGGTGAAATGGTACGTTCTTTACACGCTCCATTTATGCCTGTGAACATAACGAAAGATAATAAGTACGTATATGCATTAAGCCACGGTTCGAATATGCTTAGAAAATTTGATATTAGTACGTATAAAGAGGTAGCTTCCGTTGAAATAGGCTCAAATCCATTTGCATTTTTGAAAAGCGGAGCAGAAGGATATGTAGCAAGTTATGATAGTGATGAAGTGTGCGTCATGGATATGAAGAGTATGAAAATAAAACAAACAATTAAAGTCGGAAAAGGACCGTTTCAACTCATAGAGAGGGAAGGGAAGGACAATGAATAAATATAGAGTGCTAGTTGTAGATGATGAAAGTGATATGAGGCAGCTTGTTGGAATGTATTTGGATAACTTTGGATATGAGTGGGGAGAAGCTGAAAACGGAAAAGAGGCTCTTAAAAAACTAGAAACGGATCATTATGATTTCGTTGTATTAGATATAATGATGCCAGAAATGGATGGACTTTCAGTTTGTAAAGAAATTAGAAAAACGTCAGATGTGCCGATTATATTTTTAACCGCAAAAGGTGAAGAGTGGAATAGGGTGAATGGCTTACGTATGGGAGCAGATGATTATATTGTAAAACCGTTTAGTCCTGGTGAATTGGTTGCCCGTATGGAAGCTGTACTAAGAAGATATACAAAGCAAGAACAGCAAGAAGAGATTCAATTTGGACCAATTCTTATCAATGAAAAAAGCAGACGAATTGAGGCGAATGGTGAGTCGATTTCTCTTACTGTAAAAGAGTTTGATTTACTATATTTTCTTTGTCAGCATACAGGACAAGTATTTAGCCGGGAGCAATTACTTGAAAAGGTATGGGGATATGATTATGCCGGAAGTACAAGAACAGTAGATACGCACGTGAAAACGATGCGCTTGAAGCTTGGAGAAAGTGGAAACTACATTCAAACTGTTTGGGGTGTAGGCTATAAATTTGAGGTGTAACATATGTTTACGATGGTACAAAAACTTTGGCTTACAGTAGTATGTGCAGTATGTGTAACAGTGTCCTTTCTTTATTTCGTATCTTTATACTCGTATGAAAAGTTATACGTTGATAATTTAAAAACTTCGTTAGTAATGGAAGGGAAAAGTCTTGCTGCTCAATATGATAAGCGTGAAGGAATATCAACTTTTGAAGAGAAAGTAAGATCGTTTGATCAAATATCTAGTTCAGACGTTATTTTCGTATCTAATCCGCGTGATTTAAGCGCATGTTTGCCTTTTGATGTGCATCATCATTCTCTTATAAGTGAAGGAGATAGGCAAACGCTATTAGATGGGAAAACTGTGACAAAAATAGGATATGAAGAACATTTTGAACGTAATATTATGGGGGTTGTCATTCCTGTATTGGAAAATAAAAAATTAGTCGGAATTGTCTATTCGTATATTCCTTTAAAAAGTATAAAAGATTTAATCTATGATATGGGTCTTATTTTAGCACCGCTAGCAATTGCTATGATTTTAATTACGATATGGGTTGGAAGAAAAATTATAATTGCAATTACGAAGCCACTTTCGCAAATGGAGCGGGTTGCAAATCATTTGGCTACGGGAGATTTTTCGGAGCGGATTACAGTTTCTTCAGAGGATGAAATTGGACGATTAGGAAAAGCATTTAATAAAATGGCAAATTCATTAGAAACAGAAGATGTAAAGCGTAAGGAATTTTTAGCAAATGTTTCGCATGAACTTAGAACACCACTTAGTTATATAAAAGGGTATAGCGAGGCTATTTTAGATGGTGTTGCAAAGGGAGCTCAGCAGGAAAAAGTAACTCAGCTAATTCATAAAGAAGCAGGTCGTATGCAGCGTCTCGTTCATGACTTGTTAGACTTAGCACAATTAGAAGGTGAGCACTTTCCGTTAAAGAAGCAACCTATCGTTTTTTCACAGCTGATTGAAGACGTATTAGATACGTATGAGATTAAGTTTATAGAAAAGGAAATTCATATTTCAACCAATTTAAATCCAGAGGTCATTGTCATGATTGATGAGGATCGTATGCAACAAGTGCTTCATAATGTGTTAGATAATGCGATACGGTATACAAATCAAAAAGGAAATATCGTTATAACTTTAGAGCAAATCGATGATTACTGTGAATTAAAAATAAAAGATACAGGAATTGGCATTGATATAGAGCATTTGGAGAATCTTGGGGAACGCTTTTACCGAGTTGATAAAGCGAGAAGTCGTCAACATGGTGGAACAGGTTTAGGCCTTGCTATTGTGAAACAAATTGTTCATATACATGGTGGACAGTGGAAAATTGAAAGTGAAAAAGATAAGGGAACAACGGTTATTATTAAACTGAATGTACAGGATGAGGGGGCATGTTCTAATTTTTAGGGCATGTTCTTTATATTGAAGAAAATATTTATCCCGCTATTCTCCGGTCAGTAAGACCCTCACCTCAAAATTCAGCGGAAGCAAAGAAGTTAGGTGGAGGCACTGCTGCCCGTAAAAGCCCGATTGGTGAGGGCTAATAATCAGTGGGGGATGAACAAAACCCTCACTGATTAAAGTTTCACTTTATACGTAAAAATATAAATTAATATGTAATAAATATCGAAAATTTGACTATTTTATGAACAAAACATTTGTACTTCTTATCAATTCGGTCTAAAATAGTTATGATGCAAAGTTCTTATAAATCGTTTCAATTGTTGTTTGGAAGATACTGAGGTGATTTAACTGGAGTACAAATCTATTAAACCGAAAAAAATTTACGAAGAAGTATCTGAAGCTATTTTAACAATGATTAAAAATGGTACGTTAAAACCTGGTGACAAACTACTCCCTGTGCATCAATTAGCTGAGCAGTTTCAAGTTGGCAGATCTGCTGTTCGTGAAGCGCTAAGTGCGCTAAGAGCGATGGGCTTAATTGAGATGAAACAAGGAGAAGGTACATATGTGAAGAACTTCGATTCTTCTTCATTAACGAAATCATTAAACAATAGATTATTAATGAAGAAAGAAGATATTTTGAATTTATTAGAAGTACGAAAGGTGCTTGAAGTGGGGGCAGTTCGAGTAGCGGCGGCAAAACGTACGGAAGATAATTTACAAAATATGAAACATTGGTTAGATGAAATGGCAAAGAGCATTGGAGATGAAAAGGCTGGCGAAAAAGCCGATTTTCAATTTCATATGGGAATTGCAGAGTCTTCGCATAATAGCATTTTGCTTGAACTCATGAATCATGTTTCAGAGATGATTGCTGAAACGATTGGTGAATCAAGACGCATTATTTTATATGGTGAACAAACGACATCAGAACGACTTATAGAAGAGCATCAAGTTATATATGATGCGGTGTTAAAACAAGATGTAGAATTAGCGCAGCAAGCAATGCTAGATCACTTAACAAATGTAGAACATATTGTCACAGGTAAAAACGATATAAATTCGTAATTTAATCTTTTAAAAATTTAATTTTCTGATAAAATAGAGAAAGGTTAAGTAAGCGTTTTCTTTAGAAGAGGGAGAGGATAGGCCATGGTTGAGCCTATTTCTTCTCTGCTAAGTCATCTGATGACCATATGTTTGTTGGTGAAGTTGTAAAAAGGGGGAGTAATAGTTATGAAAGTTACTTTATTTGTTACTTGTTTAGTCGATATGTTTGAAACAAATGTCGGTAAAGCAACGGTTGAAGTGTTGGAGCGTTTAGGTTGTGAAATTGAATTTCCAGAAGCGCAAGTTTGTTGTGGTCAGCCTGCTTATAATAGCGGCCATGTAGAAGCAGCAAAAGAAGCAATGAAACATATGATTGAAACTTTCGAAGATGCAGAATATATTGTTACGCCATCTGGTTCTTGTGCGACAATGTTTCATGAGTATCCACATGTTTTCAAAGATGATCCAAAGTGGGCTAAACGTGCACAAAAAGTTGCTGATAAAACTTATGAATTTACACAGTTTATTGTGGATGTTTTAAAGGTTACTGATGTTGGTGCAAGTTTACCAGGGGTCGCTACTATTCATAAATCATGTCATATGACACGTATGCTTGGAATAAAAGAAGCACCAGGAATTTTATTATCAAATGTAAAAGGATTAACTGTGAGAGATTTGCCAAACGTGCAAAATTGTTGCGGGTTTGGGGGAACGTTTTCAGTTAAGATGACTCCAATTTCTGAGCAAATGGTAGACGAAAAAGTAGATAGTGTAATGGAAACAGGTGCAGATTATTTAATCGGTGCAGATTGTGGGTGTTTGTTAAACATTGGCGGACGTATTGAGCGTTTAGGAAAAGAAGTAAAAGTAATGCATATTGCTGAGGTACTGAATAGTCGCTCATGAAGGGGGAACATAAGCTATGTCTATGAAAATCAGTGAGAAAAAATTTAATGATCGCGTTGGTGATGGAATTCAAGATTCGTTTATGCGCGGAGCAGTATCTTCTGCACAAACGCGTTTATATACGAATCGCTTAAAAGCCGCAGATGAACTAGGAAACTGGGAAGAGTGGCGTGAACTAGGTGAACAAATTCGTCAACATACGTTAGAAAATCTTGATTATTACTTAATGCAGTTAAGTGAAAATGTATCAAAAAGAGGCGGACACGTGTACTTTGCGAAAACGAAAGAGGAAGCAGCAAAGTATATTCAAGACGTTGCAAAAAAGAAGCAGGCAAAAAAGATAGTAAAATCAAAGTCGATGGTAACAGAAGAAATCAGTATGAACCATGCGCTTGAAGAGATTGGCTGTGAAGTGTTAGAGAGTGACTTAGGAGAGTATATCTTGCAAGTAGATAACGATCCACCTTCACATATTATTGCACCTGCACTTCATAAAAATAGAACGCAAATTCGCGATGTATTTAAAGAAAAGCTAGGTTATGAAAATTCTGATGACCCGTATGAAATGACAAAGTTTGTTCGTAAACAACTTCGTGAGAAATTTATGGATGCAGAAATTGGTGTAACTGGTTGTAACTTTGCTGTTGCAAATACTGGCTCTCTTTGTTTAGTAACGAATGAAGGTAATGCAGATCTTGTTATGTCAATTCCTAAAACACAAATAGCGGTAATGGGTATGGAACGTATGGTTCCGACAATGGAAGAATTAGATGTTTTAGTTGGTTTACTATGTCGTAGTGCAGTAGGTCAAAAATTAACAAGTTATGTAACAGTAGCGGGGCCAATTCAAGAAGAGGAAGTTGATGGACCTGAAGAATTTCATTTAGTTGTTGTTGATAATGGTCGCTCTCAAATTCTTGGATCTGAATTCCGTTCAGTATTACAATGTATTCGTTGCGCTGCTTGTGTTAATGTATGTCCTGTATATCGTCACGTTGGTGGACATTCATATGGATCGATTTACTCAGGACCAATCGGTGCGGTATTAACACCGCTTCTAGGTGGATATGATGATTACAAAGAGCTTCCTTATGCATCTAGTTTATGCGGAGCATGTACAGAAGCTTGTCCAGTAAAAATTCCATTGCATGATTTATTATTAAAACATCGTCAAGTCATCGTTGAGCAAGAAGGTCGTGCACCACTTGCAGAAAAACTGGCTATGAAAATGTTTAGTATGGGTGCTTCTTCAGCTGCTTTATATAAAATGGGTTCAAAAATGGCACCAGCGGCAATGAGTCCATTTACATCTGGTAATCGTGTATCAAAAGGTGTTGGACCACTTAAAAACTGGACGGATATTCGTGAATTCCCAGCTCCAAGTAAAGAACGATTCCGTGATTGGTATAAAGATCATAAGAAAGGCGGGGATAAATAATGACAGGATTAATTCAAAACCGTGATGCCTTTCTAGATAACATTGCAAAAGAACTTGGGCGCGCGCGTAAAACAGAAGGTGTAGAGCGTCCAGTATGGAAAAGTAATGTGAATATAGAAACGTTAAAAGATTATTCACAAGAAGAATTACTAGAAGTGTTTAAAGAGCAATGTACAAACATTCATACAACTGTAGTAGAAACGACAAACGACCGTTTAGGTGAAGACCTTCAAAAAGTAATCATGGAAAACGGCGGGGGACCTATTTTATTATCAGCAGATGCGCGTTTTGATGCATATGGTTTAACATCTTTATTTAAAGAAGAACTTCCAAAACGAGATGTTGAAGTAAATGTATGGGATCCAGAGAGAAAAGACGAAAATATGCGTTTAGCTGAAAAAGCGAATATTGGTATTGCATTTAGTGATTATACATTAGCTGAATCTGGTACAATTGTTGTACAAAGTCATAAAGGTCAAGGGCGTTCTTTACACTTTTTACCGACTGTATATTTTGCTATTATTCCACGTGAAACACTTGTGCCTCGTATTACACAAGCAGTTCAGGATATGAACTCACGCGTAGAAAATGGGGAGACAGCGGCATCTTGTATTAACTTTATTACAGGGCCAAGTAACTCGGCTGACATCGAGATGAATCTTGTTGTCGGAGTACATGGACCATTAAAAGCAGTTTATTTCATCGTATAAAAGAGGGGAAAGCAGGCCAGGAAATGGCCTGCTTTTTAGTAGAATAAAGGATAATATGAAGTAGAAGTTCTCTCCTTTTTTTGCTATGTTTTTTGGGAAAGGAGAGGAAGGGATGTTCACTTATTTATATGCACTGTTAGCAGGGATGGTGTTTGGTTCTTTTTTTATGCTAGTTGCGATGAGGGTTCCATTAGGTGCTTCTATTATTACCCCGCGTTCACATTGTGATTATTGCAAATATGTGCTAAGGACAAAAGAACTAATCCCCATCATTTCATTTTATATACAAAGAGGCTGTTGTACGAATTGTAAGAGGAAAATTCCAATTATGTATGTAGCATTTGAATGTATAACAGGAGGTATATTTCTTCTTACAGTGTATATGATTGGAATAGAACGAGAGCTTATTATTATTTTATCCCTTTTTTCGCTGCTTCTTATTATTTCAGTTACAGATTACTTATATATGTTAATTCCTGATTGTATTTTAATTTCGTTTGCCTTTTTACTCATTCTCGAAAGTGTTTTTGTACAATTAGTTACTTGGACAGATAGTATAGCTGGTAGTGGTGTTATATTTATTTTGTTATATTGCATGCAAAAGATATATCCAGAAGGGCTTGGCGGAGGAGATATAAAACTACTTTCGTTACTTGGATTTATAGTAGGAGTGAAAGGAGTTTTTATCGTTTTATTTTTAGCATCTTGTTTTAGTCTTTGTTTTTTCGGGATTGGTATCGGATTAAAACGTATAGAAGTACGAAAGCCAATTCCATTTGGTCCTTTTATTAGTCTCGGGGCAATATGTTATGTATTGGCCGCATATTCAAATTAGAGAGGGAATCGAAAATGAACGTATATATGGATGATCAAAGAAGTTGCCCGTTCGGGTATGTGCCCGCAACTACAGTAGAATGTGCTTTGCAAATGGTTCAGGATTATGATGTGAATATTCTTTCTCTTGATTTTAATATGGGATGGGGAGCGAAAAATGGACTGGATTTTGTAGAAGCTTTTTGTACAGAGGGGTTATATGTAAATGAAATTCACTTTCATACGAATGATGTCATCGGTATGTACAAGATGAAACAGAGAATGGATAAGGGAAAGGAAGAAGGAGAAATTACTCCTCACCTTGTTATTAAATACGTGGGAAGCTAAAAACTCCAAAGTAAAACTTTGGAGTTTTTAATGTTTCATATGGGCTTGTAAAGGAATAATCTCTTCTTGTTGAGCTGTTGCGATTTCAGTTTCTTCCTGTTGAACTTCAGGGGTTTTCTTTGTTAAGTAGTGGTATACCATACCGACAAATACTGATCCGCCAATAATGTTACCAATTGTAACAGGAATTAAGTTATGAATAGCACCTGAAAAAGAAATTGTCTCAGGATGCGGTGAAACTAAAGATAAAGCAAAGAGTGATAAGTTTGCAATACTATGTTCGTAACCAGATAAGAAGAATGTGAAAACAAGTAGCATCATGACCATTATTTTTGCTGTGTCACCTTTAACCTGAGAAGGTAAGAAGCAAGCAAGACATACGAGCCAGTTACATAAAATGGCTTTAAAGAATAACTGCATCGTAGGTGTATTCATCTTTCCTTCAACGACTTTACTCATTAAGTGACCGTGATCAATTGCTTCAAAAATTCCAGTTGCGTAAAATAGTAAGGCAAAGAATAATGCGCCGGCTAAGTTACCTGCATAACAAGCAACCCAGTTACGAAGTGTATCAGAAATCGTTGTTTCTTTTCTTAAAGTTGCGACAGTAAAGTACATTGTGTTCCCAGTAAACAATTCAGCACCGCCATATATAATAAGTACGAGAGCAATCCCGAAAAACATAGAAGCGGCTAAATAAGTTGCTGGTGAATCTGCAATGTGAAAAAAGTTACCTAATTTAAAACATAGTACAATAATAAAGCCGATATAAATACCAGCAAGTGCAGCACGAATGAAATATTGCATTGGGTTTGTATCTAGTATTTTCTTTTTGCTTTTAGCCAGTTTGACAACATAATCTAGTCCTTGTTCTAGCATGAGTAATACGCTCCTTTAGTAAATCTTCTATAAATACTCCTTATATGAATAAAGTACATGGAATTGTTCTTACTTTCAATAAGTTTGTGCAATGTTTCACAAAAAGGACATACATACATTAAGAAAACGTTTACAAAAGGTAGTATAATGGAATTTTTTCTGGACATTGCGAGGAAGAAAGGAAAAAGAAAAAGCGCTGTAATTACAGCGCTTTTTCGTCTAAATTCTTTTCCACTTTTACTTCTACTTCTTTTGAGAAGAACCAACCACCAACTGCGATTCCGACTAATACAATCCAGAATGTAAGCTTCCACGGAGTGGATTCTGGGAATGAATGTGGAATTACATTTAATGCAGGATGTGCTAATGTATAAACTGCTAGCTTCACACCAACCCAACCTACAATTAAGAATGCTGCAGTTTCAAGCCCTGGTTTACGTTTTAAGATTTGTACGAAAGCAGTTGCTGCAAATCGCATAATGATTAATCCGATAAGTCCACCTACAAAGATAACAACGAATTGCCCAGTATCAAGACTACCAATTGTACCTAGTCCTGTTTTTGGTAAAGTCATTGCTAGTGCAACAGCAGCTAAAATTGAATCAACTGCGAAGGCGATATCAGCAACCTCAACTTTAAATACAGTCCACCAAAAGTTCTCTTGTTTTTTCTTTGCTTCTTTTTCTTCAGTTTCTTCATCTGTATTCTTTTTAACATATGTTTTAAATAAGTGATTACCAGCGATAAACATAAGGTAGATGGCACCGATTGCTTGCACTTGCCATACATCGACTAAGAACGAAATCATAAATAACGATCCAAATCGGAAAACGAATGCCCCCGCTAATCCGTAAAATAGTGCTTTCTTTCGTTTTTCTTCTGGTAAATGTTTTACCATAATTGCAAGAACAAGAGCGTTATCAGCCGCCAAAATCCCTTCAAGTGCAATTAGGATGAGTAATACCCAACCATACTCCAATAATAATGATACATCCATGTACATTCTCCTCTCATCTCTATAACTTCTAAATAAGTGAAGAATTTCCCCACTATTTAGTTTCCCCATACTCCTGCCTATTAACTTTGGGAGAATCTGGAAATGAATGCAAAAAAGACCTCTGCCGTTAATAGGCAAAGGTCTTGCTAGACATATGTAATAAAAATGCCAACAAAGCCGGAAGAACTAAGTTCTACGTAATGACGACTTTGTTTCCAAGATATATTCTTGGACGCTACTCCCCTTTGGAGATATGTTATTGTATTCTCATTATATGGATAATTTATACGGTTGTCAACCTGTTAAAATATCTTCATTCGGATATTTTATTTTTCGGTTCTTTTTACGAGCAAATGAAAATGCCAATGTTAAAGGACCCATTTTCCCAAAAAACATCATAAAAATAATAATCGCTTTTCCAATTATAGTTAAGTGGGGTGTTAAGTTCATACTGAGGCCAACAGTCCCAAATGCTGAAAATACTTCGAAAGCACTCATCAATAGAGAAACTCGTTCAGTAATACTCAAAATTAAAATAGCAAAAAAGATAAATGAAATAGAAATAATAGTAATGGTTAATGATTTGACAATGAGAGTATCTTTAATGGATTTTTTAAATACGACAATATCTTCTTGTTGTTGTAAAAATTTAAATACGCCAAAAAATATGATTAAAAATGTTGTTAACTTAATCCCCCCACCCGTTGAAGCACTACCAGCACCAATAAACATAAGTAGCATCATTAATAGCAGGGAAGGTTTTGACAATGTAGAAATATCAACTGTATTAAAACCGGCAGTTCGCGTTGAAATTGCTTGGAAATAAGAGGCCATTCCTTCTTCAAATGGGGTAAACCCTCTCATAGAAAGGGAGTTATGGAACTCGAATATAAAAATAAAAAGGGTAGCAATAATGTTGATGATTAGAGTAGAAGAGAGCATAAGTTTTGAATGTAGTGTAAGGTTTTTAAAGTTTTTCTTTCTTTTTATGTCTACGATCACTGTAAAACCAATTCCACCTAAAATGATGAGAGAGGAAATGACGAAATTGACAATAATGCTATGAGAATGGGACATTAAATTATCGCTCCACACAGAAAAACCAGCATTGTTAAAGGCTGAGATTGAATGGAAAAAACTATAATAGATCCCTTTGGTAACCCCGTATTTTGGTACCCAATCAAAAGAAAGAATTAAAGTAGCGATACATTCGACTGTAAAAGAGAATAAAAATAATGCTTTGGCAAGACGGATGACGCCGCCTATATTCGTTTGATTTAATGCTTGTTGCAGTAAAATCCGATTTTGAAGACCGATTTTTCTTCCGAGCATAATCGCAATTAAGACAGCAAAGCTCATAATACCAAGCCCGCCAACTTGTATAAGCGTTAAAATGATACATTGTCCAAACAAAGTAAATACTTTTCCAGTGTCCACAACACCAAGCCCTGTAACCGTACAAGCAGAAACTGTTGTAAATAAAGCATCGAGCCATGAAATAGACGTTGTTGTAGCAATTGGAAGCTTTAATAAGCATGTACCTATAATTGATAACATGATAAAAGACAAAGTAAGAACGCGGGGAGGACTCATACGAATGTTAATCCGTTTCATGTTATATATCGTTCCTTTCTGTTTGCTCTTACTAGTATGTGAAAAAGTCCGATTATGTATGTGAAAAATAGAAAGAGGCAGAGAATATCTGCCTCTAAGCCATATGTTATATTATTATCCACGTAATTGTTGTTGAGCTAAAGAAACAAGACGTTTTGTTACTTCACCGCCAACTGATCCGTTAGAACGAGATGCTGTATTAGACCCTAAGCTTACGCCGAATTCTTGTGCAATTTCATATTTAAATTGATCAAGTGCTTGTTCAGCACCTGGAACTAGTAATTTGTTTGTTTTTGCCATGATGATACACATCCTTATGAGTAATCCAGTCCAGATAAGTACTTATCTGAATTGGTACTGTTATTTTATGTGGAACCGGCGTGCTCATACGCGGAAGTAATCGGTGTGATTAGAAGTTATTGGATAGAAAAAAGAGTAGCAAATTTGCTACTCTTTTTTTAGTATTGTCGCTGTACCTTCCACGACAATATCATCCGATTGATTATATATATTTGTTTGCAACGTAATGATTTTTTTATCGTCACGCTTCTTAATAACCTCTGCCACAACGCGAAGTGTATCACCGATTTTGACAGGGGCACGGAATGAAACATTTTGGGATAAATAAATCGTATTTTTGCCTGGGAGTTTCGTTCCAAGGATGGTAGAAATAAAACTCGAAACGAGCATACCATGGGCAATACGTTCTTTAAACATTGTCGTTTTCGCAAAAGAATCTAAAATGTGAATAGGATTCACATCTCCAGTCAATTTTGCAAAATTGATAACATCTTCATCTGTAATTGTTTTTGTAAGGGATGCTTGATCACCGACTTGAATCTCATCATAGCGAAGCTCCGGAACAGTTTGTGCTTCTTGAAATGGATTCATTTTGTCCTCCTTCTTTTCCATATCGAAAAATGTTAGCCATCTTGATGTAGTAGGAGGAAGAAAGAGTTTTGTTTGTGCTGCGGTTAGCTCCCACATTTTTCTTACTTGATGGAAGTAAATAGATTTTTTGAGTTTTCCTCGAACTTTTTTGCGAGTTCCAACTGTTTTGACTTGAACTCTTCCAAAAAACCCTCTAACTGTTTTTGAGCCTCTTCACGTTGTAATTGTTGTTGTTCAATAAATTGTTTTGTTGTTTCTTCAAATTGACCGCTTGTTTGTGTAAGAATTGACAAAGAAGTTTTTGTAGGAGAAACGGTAAGCTGATGCATATGAGCAGAAAGTTCTTTCCATTTGTCTTGCCACTCGTTAATTTGATCATTTAAGGAGTTTCCAGTTAATTGTTTCACGTAATCTGTATATTGGTTATTGAACTGAGCAGTGAGTTGTTGTAGTTCTTTTTCTAGTTCATCTACTCCTGATGTTAACTTATGCAAAGCGTCTTGTTGTTGTTTTAATGTTTCTAAAGTAAGTTGCTCTAACTGTTTCCCAGCTGAAGAGAAAAGGGAAAGTGATTGAGACCAGTTTTTCCAAAATGCATCGACTAATTCGTATGGTTTAGTTTCCATTGTTTGACCCCCAAATGTTTTTTTGCATATTGTGAACGCAGATTACTCTGCTGTACCACCAGGTGAAGATGAAGAATCCTTTTCATCCTTTTCTGGAGAAGTAGAAAATGGAAAGAATGCATTGGTGTATAACGTGAAAAACGTTCGCAACATATTTTGATAATGTTCAAAAGAAGTCGCACATGTTGTTAAATATTGCTCTCCATATTCAGTTAAAGAATAAATTCTTTTTGCTGGCCCTCCATCGCTTGTATCCCAAGTAGAAGAAATAAGGTTTTCTTTTTCTAACTTGCGTAGTGTTCTATAAACATTACCTTGGTCAACAGAAGAAAAGCCGATATCCATTAGCATTTGAATAAGTTTGTAACCATGAAGACTCCAGTCTTTTAGACAGAGAAGTAAGAAGGGAACTAAGAAGTTTTTTGGCATGGAGTTTGGTTGTTTCGCTTGGTTGCTCTCCAAACTTTCGCGTTGTTCTGGTTCATTTTGTAGCATGATTGTGCATCACCTCATGAATCAGTTAGATGGAATTTTTTGCTTATAAGTGCAATTTACACCTATCTGTTTTTAAAGTCAACACATTTGTTAGAAAATAGAAAAAAATAAAATATAGACTTGAAGTTTTATTCAGAATATTAGAAAATAGTGAATAGGTTGAATTGTTTCAAAAACGAAAAAAGGAGTGTAGGTAAAGTGATTGATCAAAAATTCGATCCACTACAAGCATGGAAAAATGCTTATGAACAAACCGAAACATTTTGGGGAAAAGCGCTCAATGAAACAATTAAAACAGAAGAATATTCTGCTTGGATGGGCAGCGTTCTAGATTTGAATTTGTTTTATCAAAAAGCATTAAATGATACGACAAAAAGCTATTTAGAACAAGTAAATGTGCCGACGAAAGAGGATATCGCAAGAGTGGCTACGCTTGTTATTAACTTAGAAAATAAAGTAGATAACATTGAGGAGTTTCTAGAGGAGAAAGTAGATTCTTTAGGACAAGCTCCTACATTAAAGCGTGATGTGACGAAAGTAAAACAAGATATTCGTACGCTTGAAACAAAAGTAGATCAAATTTTAGAATTGCTAGAAAAGCAAAATGCAGAACTAGCTAAACTACAAGTACCTGTAAAAGAAGAGGTAAAGCCTGCGAATAAACCAGAAAATAAAAAATGATAAAAGCGCTTGTTTATAACATGTAAAAGAGAGAGGGAGAATCTCTTTTCGTGTATAAACAGCGAAACATAATTATATATGGACTCTATAGTATGAGTACCAAAATGATTCATAACAATCGTTCACAAATTCATTTAAGGGGGAAAAGAAATGGTTCAATTAAATGGAAAAGTAGCAATCGTAACAGGTGGAGCAAAAGGAATTGGAAAAGCAATTACAGTAGCATTAGCACAAGAGGGAGCGAAAGTAGTTATTAACTATAATAGCAGTAAAGAAGCAGCTGAAAATTTAGTAAATGAATTAGGAAAAGACGGACATGACGTTTATGCAGTGCAAGCGGATGTTTCTAAAGTAGAAGATGCAAACCGACTTGTAGAAGAAGCTGTGAATCATTTTGGTAAAGTTGATATTCTTGTTAATAATGCTGGTATTACAAGAGATCGTACATTCAAAAAGTTAAATCGTGAAGATTGGGAGCGCGTAATTGACGTGAATTTAAGTAGCGTATTTAATACGACAAGCGCGGTTCTTCCATACATAACGGAAGCAGAAGAAGGAAGAATTATTAGCATTTCTTCTATTATTGGTCAAGCAGGTGGATTTGGCCAAACAAACTACTCAGCAGCAAAAGCGGGTATGTTAGGATTTACAAAATCATTAGCGTTAGAACTTGCAAAAACAAATGTCACTGTAAACGCTATTTGCCCAGGATTTATTGATACTGAAATGGTAGCAGAAGTACCAGAAGAAGTACGTCAAAAAATCGTTGCAAAAATCCCGAAAAAACGTTTTGGTCAAGCTGATGAAATTGCAAAAGGTGTAGTATACCTATGCCGTGACGGTGCGTATATCACAGGTCAACAATTAAACATTAACGGCGGATTATATATGTAATGAAGTAAGAAAAAAGTGCATATCCATAGCAGGAATGCACTTCTTTTTTTAGAAGGAAATCGACCAAAAAGGAGATAGAAAAATGACTACATTCGCAACAGAATGGGAAAAGCAATTAGAGCTATACCCAGAAGAGTACCGAAAAGCATACCGCCGAGTGAAAAGGGCGAGTGAAATTTTATTACGTGAACCAGAGCCCCAAGTCGGATTAACGCCGAAAGAGGTTATTTGGACGAAGAATAAGACGAAGCTTTATCGCTACATTCCAAAACAAGAAAAAACACAAAGAGTTCCAATTCTATTAATATATGCTCTTATTAATAAACCATATATTATGGATTTAACTCCTGGAAATAGTTTAGTGGAATATCTAGTGGATCGTGGTTTTGATGTGTATATGCTTGATTGGGGCACATTTGGTTTAGAAGATAGTCATTTGAAATTTGATGATTTCGTGTTTGATTATATTGCAAAAGCAGTAAAAAAAGTAATGCGAACTGCAAAATCGGACGAGATTTCTTTACTTGGTTATTGCATGGGTGGAACGCTAACTTCTATTTATGCAGCACTTCATCCGCACATGCCAATTCGTAATTTAATTTTCATGACAAGTCCTTTTGATTTCTCTGAAACAGGATTGTATGGCCCTTTATTAGATGAGAAATACTTCAATTTAGATAAAGCGGTTGATACATTTGGAAATATTCCGCCAGAAATGATTGATTTCGGAAACAAAATGTTAAAGCCAATTACGAACTTTGTTGGTCCATATGTTGCTTTAGTAGATCGTTCAGAGAATGAGCGCTTCGTCGAAAGCTGGAGATTGGTTCAAAAGTGGGTTGGTGATGGTATTCCGTTCCCAGGTGAATCATACAGACAGTGGATTCGTGATTTTTATCAAAATAATAAGTTGGTTAAGGGTGAACTCGTTATTCGCGGACAAAAGGTAGACCTTGCAAATATTAAGGCGAATGTCTTAAATATTTCCGGGAAACGTGATCATATCGCTTTGCCATGTCAAGTAGAAGCATTACTAGACCATATTTCTAGCACAGATAAACAATATGTATGTTTACCAACAGGGCATATGTCTATCGTTTACGGTGGAACAGCTGTAAAACAAACATATCCGACGATTGGAAATTGGCTTGAAGAGCGTTCTAATTAAAAATAAAAAAATCCAACTAGCCTATGTTAGTTGGATTTTTTTATGAAAAATAACAAAACATAGAAAGGAGAAATTTATATTTTAGGAGTATAATTATGAAACTTATGATGGGTAAGTTGTTTTGGAATACAGGAGTTTCTGTACCTTGTTATCCACTGTTAGAAAATGATATGATATGTGATGTGCTCGTAGTTGGAAGCGGCGAAGCCGGTGCTCATATAGCGCATTCGTTAGCGAAAATTGGCATGAGTGTTACACTTATTGAAAAAAGAGCAATTGCGTGTGGTAGCACAGCTGCTAATACAGGTTTACTACAATTTCTTCATGATAAATCGTTAACCTCTCTTATCCATACATTTGGTAAAGAAAAAGGGGTACGAGCATATAAGCTTTGTTATGAAGCGCTAAGAACAATGGAAGAGGTTATACCGACTCTTGATATTAATCCCCATTTTATTCCGCGAAATAGTTTATATTATGCAAGTAAAAGTGAGGATGTCTCATTTTTACAAGAGGAATATAATACGTTACAGAATTATGGATTTCCAGTTGAATATTTTACAGAAGCTGATATTAAGAAACGTTATTCTTTTGCAAAACAAGCAGCGTTATATACGCAAGGTGATGCTGAGGTGAATCCGTATTTACTAGCGTATAGTTTTTTGCATAAAGCAAACCAAATGGGAGCTAATATATATGAACATACAGAGGCAATACATATAAAAAAACGCAAAAATGATTTAATTTGTTACACGAAAACAGGAAATCAAATTGTAGCAAAGAATATTATTATGGCGACAGGTTATGAGGCGCTTTTTGGAAAGAAAGAAAAAAATACAACAGTAGACACCTCTTATGCAATTGTAACAAATGAAATAGATCAATTTGAAGGCTGGCATGAGCGATCGTTAATTTGGGAAACGGCACGGCCTTACTTATATTTTCGAACGTATCGAAACCGCATTATTGTAGGCGGATTAGATGAAGCGCTACAAATTCAAACAATTGGTGATACGAAATTATTGCATAAGCGTGATATCCTTATTAATATTGTAAAAGAGATGTTCCCGCAGTATAAAAATATACAGGCAGACTACTATTGGGCAGCCGCATTTGGTGGTACTCATGATGGTCTCCCCATTTTAAAAGAAGACGAAAAGATACATAATTTGTTTTATGCATTGCCGTATGGAGGTAATGGAACTGTATATGGAATGGTCTTTGCCAAATTATTTGAGCAGTTATTTACAAATAAAGAAAGTAAAGATTTTTCTTTATTTAATCGATAGAAAAAAGGTAGCGAAGTGATGGAATGAGAGATATAAAAAAGTTTTTACAAAAATTACGTCCTGTACAACTCATCGTTTTGTTTTATTTATTAGCGGTAGTTGTATCGGTGATATTGCTTAGTTTACCGTTTGTTACGAAGCCTGGTGTGAAATGGACATTTATAGATGCGCTTTTTACATCGGTTAGTGCGGTAAGTGTTACGGGACTGTCTGTTATTACGATTTCAGATACGTTTACTACAGCAGGAATTATTGTTTTAGCCCTTATTTTACAATTAGGCGGCTTAGGAATTATGGCGCTTGGGACATTTGTTTGGATCATTACGGGGAAAAAGATTGGTTTGCAAAGAAGAAGATTAATTATGGCAGACCATAATCAAGGAAATTTATCGGGTCTCGTAGAATTGATGCGTTCTATTTTAATTGTAATTATTTCAATAGAACTTATTGGAGCAATCTTATTGGGGACAAGATTTTTACTTTACTTTCCGACTTGGCAAGAAGCTTATTTTCACGGTTTCTTTGCAGCTGTTAGTGCCACTACGAACGGCGGATTTGATTTAACAGGACAATCATTAATTCCGTATAAAAAAGATTATATTGTTCAAATGATTCATATGTTACTAATTATTTTAGGAGCGATTGGTTTCCCTGTGCTAATGGAAGTGAAACAATTCCTTAGTAAAAGGAGACAACAATTATTCCGTTTTTCATTATTTACAAAATTGACGACAACAACATTTTTTGCACTCGTTGTTGTTGGTACAATTATGATTTTTTTACTGGAGAGAAATCATTTTTTAGTAGGAAAGTCATGGCATGAAACTGTATTTTATACATTATTCCAATCTGTGACGACGCGAAGTGGTGGACTTGCAACAATGGATATACGTGAATTATCACAACCGACGCTTTTATTTATGAGTATATTAATGTTTATAGGGGCATCTCCAAGTTCGGTTGGGGGCGGAATACGTACAACTACATTTGCTGTTAGTATATTGTCACTATACACCTTTGCAAGGGGCGGTAGAACAGTTAGAGTCTTCAAACGTCAGCTACATGAAGAGGATGTACTGAAAGCATCTGTCGTTATGACGATGGGGATTTTGTTATGTGCTACTGCGCTATTCATTTTATCTATTACGGAAAATGTACCGCTTATGAGCTTAATTGTTGAAGTTTGTTCTGCTTTCGGAACGACGGGACTATCAACAGGTGTTACGCCTGATTTAACAACTGTTGGGAAACTTGTACTTATTGTGCTTATGTTTATCGGACGCGTTGGTATTTTAACATTTATTTTAGCTAGTGGTGGAAGGGAACAACCACCTCGCTATAAATACCCGAAAGAGCGGATTATTATTGGATAGTATGAAACCATTCTACCTACGTTAGGTAGAATGGTTTTTTAGTCGTTAATGCCAAATTGTGGATGCATAAAAGCTTCATTTTTATTATCCACTTCGTTTTTTAGTAACTCTTGATTTTCTTCTGAAATCCACCCAATATCATTTGTCGGATGGATCCACTCATCGCCAGCCATAATGGCAGGATCTACTTCATCACTCCAATTGTTAAGCGGACTGTTCTCGGAATTATATTTACTGTCTCCAATTACAACATTATATTGATTCACAAAAGGTTGTTGCATCGTTTTTCCTGTTCCTTTAAAAGATGGAAAATTCATTTGATGCGGGAGCGTTTCGTCTAAAATGGGTGATTGAATCTTTTCTTTTTTCTTCAAAATTATCGCTCCTTTTTATAATGATTTCTTCATATGTAGTATTTCCATCTAACGCCTCTTATGTACTTGTTAACACTTGCCAGTAATAATTATTTTAAGTTGTTTCAAACTAGAGTAGAAAGTGATTTCTTGAGAGCAGGTGAATGTATTGGTAAAAAGAAAAGTGAAACAAAATGCGGCAATCAATAATAATAAAACTCCGAAAGAAAGCTTACCAGATGCAGAATTTGCATTAGAGTATGAAGGAGAAAATAGCGCAAAGTATGCGAATCGTAATTCAAAAAAAGGGAAACAAAAATGAGGCGTTTTTTACAAACGCCTCATTTTTTTGTGGGATTATAAAGGTTTTTTTAATTATTTGTAAATTTAGTGTTTTCTATTAGCAGAAAAATGCGAAAAAACATAGAAGTAGCAACGTATTACACAAAAACAAACAACAAACAAAAGATTAATGTTGGTTTAATACTGCTTTTACACTAGTTGTTTATATTTGAGTTGTACATAAGATTTGTAAAAGGAGAGAGAAACAGTGAAAAAAACAATCTTTAAAGCTGTAGCGACTGGAATGGTATTTTCGTTATTAATGGGGTGTGGTGCAAAGAAGGAAGAAAGTGCTGGAGCGAAAGTGAAAGATGACAAATTATCTGGATCATTAACTGTTTACACAGCAATTGAAGAAGAGCTTGTACCAATTTATCTTGATTCCTTTAAAAAGAAATATCCTGATGTGAAATTGAACATTGTACGTGATTCAACAGGAGTTATTACTGCGAAATTACTAGCTGAAGGGAAAAATACACAAGCCGATGTTGTATGGGGAACTGCGGCATCAAGTCTATTAGCTTTAGATAAAAAAGATATGTTAAAAGGATACTCTCCAAAAGGAGCAGATCGTGTTCTTCCACAATTTAAAGATGATAAGCAACCTGAAAAATGGGTAGGAAATACTGCATTTATGACGGGGATTGCTGTAAATAAAGAAGAGTTAAAGAAGAAAAATTTACCGATGCCAGAATCATATGAAGATTTAACGAAACCAGAGTATAAAGGAACACTTGTTATGCCACATCCAGCATCATCTGGAACAGGATTTTTAACAGTTTCTGCATGGCTACAAATCATGGGTGAAGATAAAGGCTGGGATTACATGAAGAAACTTCATGATAATATGGCAAGTTATACGCATTCAGGATCAAAACCAGCGAAATTAGCAGGAGCGGGTGAATATCCAGTTGGCGTATCAATGGTTTATAGTGCTTTGAAAGAGAAACAAAAAGGTGCACCAGTTGAAGTTGTATTGCCGAAAGAAGGATTAGGTTGGGAAGTAGAAGCGAACGCACTTATTAAAAAAGATAATGCAAAAAATGAAAAATTAGCGCAAGCATTTTTAGATTGGGCGATTACTGATGATGTAATGAAGTTATACTTCGAGAAAAATGGATTTGCGACAATTAAAAATGATTATAAACTTCCAGATGGATTCCCTAAAGATGTAACAGAAAAGTTATACAAAAAAAATGACTTTAAGTGGGCAGCAGAAAATCGTGACAAAATTTTAGAAAAATGGGAAAAAGAGTTTGGCCAAAAAGCAGAACCGAAAAAGTAAGTGAGTGGGAGAGAGAAAAAATGAGCGAATATTTATCAATTCAACACATTCAAAAACAGTTTGATGCATTTACAGCGTTAAAAGATATTTCTTTTACTGTGAACAAAAATGAGTTTGTATGTTTATTAGGCCCAAGTGGTTGTGGGAAAACGACATTGCTTCGAATTTTAGCAGGTCTAGAAGAGGCAACAACAGGTAGTATAGCTGTGAATGGAAAAGATATTACAGCATTACCTCCTGGAAAGAGAAACTTCGGAATGGTGTTTCAATCGTATGCATTATTTCCGAATTTAACAGCACTTGAAAATATTGAATACGGCTTAAAGACAAAAAAATATGGAAAAGCAGAAGTAAAAGAGAAAGCGCTAGAGGCGTTAAAACTTGTAGATTTACTGAATGTAAAAGATAAATATCCTGCTCAAATGTCTGGTGGACAACAGCAGCGAGTGGCACTTGCACGTGCGCTCGCTCTGTCTCCAGATATTTTGTTACTTGATGAGCCGTTATCTGCTTTAGATGCGAAAGTACGTGAAAAGTTACGTAGAGAAATGCGTGATTTGCAAGAGAAAGTAGGAGTAACAACTATTATGGTCACGCATGATCAAGAAGAGGCATTAACGATGGCTGATAAAATTGTTGTAATGAATCATGCGGAAATTATGCAGATTGGAACACCAGAGGAGATTTATCAAAGACCAGCCAATCCGTTTGTGGCAGATTTTATTGGTTCTATTAATTTCTTTTCGAAAAATAACGAAGAGCATGCAATTCGTCCTGAACATGTAACAATTGTACAAAAGGACGGTATTAAAACAGTTGTGGAAAGTATGGAATTTCGTGGATCTGTATATCGAACGGAAGTGCGAGTCGTAGAAGAAAACACACACCTTTATAATGAGAAAATTGTAGTGGATATATTAGCATCAGAAGTAGAAGTAGCTGATATTAGAAAAGGAAAGCCGATTCAAATCTCTTTCTCAGAAAATCATATGTTGTCATATGGAAAGAAGGTCATTGTATAGATGGAGATGTTAGAAAACTACAAGGTAGAAAGTGCGAAAAAAAAGATTAAGAGAAGTATAGGGAAAGAGGAATGGATCCAAAGGCTTGTAATTATCGGTATGATTCTTTCCTTCCTTGTCATACTTGTATTACCACTATTACAACTATTTACACAAGCTTTTTATAATAAAGATGGAGTTTTCATTGGTTTAGCGAATTTCAGTAAATATTTTACAACACCAACTTTAGTTCAGTCTTTACAAAATACGGTATGGATTTCGGGCGCAACAACAATTATTTCAGTTTCAATTGCATTCGTTTACGCATATGCAATTGCCCGTACGAATGTTTTTGGAAAGCGTGTATTTCAGTATGTAGCGTTATTACCATTGTTTGCACCAACGATGATGCACGGTATAGCACTTACATATTTATTTGGTAATCAAGGGCTAGTAACGAAAGGAATGTTTGGGTTATTTGAAGGTATACAAATCCCTTTATATGGACCAGTAGGAATTGTAATAGCTGAAGTTATGTATACATTTCCGCAAGCCTTTCTCATATTACTAATTGCCTTTCAAGGATCCGATTATCGTTTATATGAAGCTTCTAATATGCTAGGGGCGAGTAAAACAAAACAATTTTTCACGGTTACTTTACCTAGTGTAAAGTACGGATTAATTAGTGCAATGTTTGTTGTGTTTACACTTAGTTTCACTGATTTTGGGGCACCAAAAATTGTTGGTGGACAATATAATGTGCTTGCTACTGACGTATACAAACAAGTAATTGGACAGCAAAATATGTCGATGGGTGCAACAGTTGGAATGATTTTATTAATCCCAGCTATATTCGCATTTGCAGTTGATCGTATTACGCAAAGAAAGCAGGCGAATTTCTTATCTTCAAAAGCAGTACCATACAGAATAATAGCTAATAAGAAAAGAGATGTCATCTCATTCATATACTGTAGTGTGATTACATTTATGATCATTCTGTTATTTGTGGCAGTTGGTATTGCTGCAAGTGTGAAAGTATGGCCATATAATATGAGTTTTACATTTGAGCATTTTAATTTTTCGAGTTTAACAGGAGATGGACTTGAAGCATTTAAAAATAGCGTAATTGTTTCAGCAGTTACAGCAGTTATTGGGGCGATTTTAACATTTGTATTTGCATATGCAATTGAGAAAATAGACCAGCTACAATTCTTCCGAAAAACAGGTTACTTTTTCTCTATCGTTCCTTTAGCCATACCAGGTTTAGTACTCGGATTAGGATATGTCTTTTTCTTTAGTCAACCAACGATTCAAATTTTGGGACTATCAGTAACGAACCCGTTTCATTCTTTATACGGAACAATCGCTGTGTTAGTACTAGTAAATATCATTCATTTTTATTCTGTAACATTTGTCACGGCAACGACTGCTTTAAAGAAATTAGATCGAGAGTTTGAGCTTGTTTCGCAGTCGATGGGTATTCCGTTTTATAAAACATTCTTTAGAGTAACGGTACCAATGTGTTTACCAGCAATTTTAGAAATGGTAATGTACTACTTCGTAAATTCAATGGTAACTGTATCGGCAGTTGTATTCCTATATGCAGCTGATTTTAAACTAGCTGCCGTATCAATCGTAAATATGGATGATGCAGGAAATGTGGCGCCAGCAGCTGCAATGAGTGTGCTTATTGTTGTTACAAATATTGTAGTAAGAGTTGTATATGAATGGGGAACGAAAGCACTTCGTAACCGAACTTCACAATGGCAAAAAAGATAAGTAAGAAAGGTGATGGACAGAATGAAAATTGAAGCAGTTATTTTTGATTGGGCAGGGACAACAGTTGATTACGGATGTTTTGCACCACTAGAAGTATTCATGGAGATTTTTCATAAACGGGGTGTAGCAATTACAGCAGAAGAAGCTCGTAAGCCAATGGGGTTATTAAAAATAGATCATGTAAGGGCACTTACTGAGATGCCTCGTATTGCGAGTGAGTGGAATCGTGTTTTCCGACAATTACCAACAGAAGCAGACATTCAGGAGATGTATGAAGAATTTGAAGAGATTCTCTTCGCTATTTTACCGCGCTATGCTTCGCCGATTAATGGAGTAAAAGAAGTGATTGCTTCTTTACGTGAAAGAGGAATTAAAATTGGTTCAACGACTGGTTATACGAGAGAAATGATGGATATTGTAGCAAAGGAAGCAGCGTTACAAGGATATAAACCTGATTTTCTTGTTACGCCAGATGATGTTCCAGCAGGCCGTCCATATCCATGGATGTGCTATAAAAATGCAATGGAACTTGGTGTGTATCCGATGAACCATATGATAAAAGTTGGGGACACAGTATCAGATATGAAAGAAGGTAGAAATGCTGGAATGTGGACAGTTGGTGTAATTCTTGGCAGTAGCGAGCTCGGTTTAACGGAAGAGGAAGTGGAGAATATGGATTCGGTAGAACTTCGTGAAAAAATAGAAGTAGTTCGCAATCGTTTCGTTGAAAATGGGGCGCACTTTACGATAGAAACGATGCAGGAACTCGAAAGCGTAATGGAACATATCGAGAAACAAGAACTTATTATTTCATAAAAGGGGAATAGGATCATGACTGAAAATCACTACTTATTATTAACACCAGGACCATTAACGACAACAAAATCAGTAAAAGAAGTTATGCTATACGATTGGTGTACGTGGGATGATGAATATAATACGATGGTGCAAGAAGTAAGAGCTAAACTTGTATCGTTAGCGACGAAGGAAGAAGAGAAATATACAACAGTGTTAATGCAAGGAAGCGGTACGTTTTCAGTTGAAGCAGTAATTGGTTCTGTTATTCCGGCAAATGGGAAGATTCTCGTTTGTACAAATGGTGCGTACGGTAAGCGCATTGTGCAAATGGCAGAGATGTTACAGATTGATGTAGTGGTCAGTCAAACAGAAGAGTGGGAACCTACTAATATTGTAGAAGTAGAGAAGTTATTGCAAGAAGATAAAGAGATTACGCATATTGCAGTTGTTCATTGCGAAACGACGACAGGCATTATAAATCCAATTGTAGATGTATGTAAATTAGGAAAACAGTATGGAAAGGTTACAATTGTTGATGCGATGAGTAGTTTCGGCGGGATTGAAATAGACATTGCTGATTTACAAATTGATTTTTTAATTAGTAGTGCGAATAAGTGTATTCAAGGGGTTCCTGGATTCGGATTTGTAATCGCAAAACGTGATGAATTATTGAAGTGTAAAGGGCAAGGACGCTCTTTATCTCTTGATTTATATGATCAATGGGAAACGATGGAAAAACAAAATGGGAAATGGCGTTTTACTTCACCTACACATGTTGTACATGCTTTTTATCAAGCACTACTTGAACTAGAAAAAGAGGGAGGAGTAAGAGCGCGTTACAATCGATATTACAACAATCAAAAACTACTAGTAAATAGAATGGGAGAAATCGGATTTAAGCCACTAGTAGATGAGGAATACCAATCTCCTATTATTACATCTTTCATTTATCCAAAAGAGGGATTCGAGTTTCAACAGTTATATAACGAATTAAAGCGTTATGGATTTGTTATTTACCCTGGGAAAATTTCGAAAGTAGATACGTTCCGCATTGGAAATATCGGTGATGTACATGAACAAGATATTAATCGCTTAGTTGATAGTATTGCTAAAGGAGCTGTTATTGGGTGAAAGTATTTTGCTTAGGTGGAGCAGGTAAAATTTGTCGCGAAGCTATTTTGGATTTAGTTCAATTTTCATCTTTTGAGACAATTACAGTAGCTGATTTTAACGAGGTAGAGGGCCGTAAAGTAGTAGAATGGCTCAACGACCCTCGTGTTGATTTTGTAAAAGTAGATGTAACGGATCACGAGGATACGGTTGCAAAAATGATTGGTTATGACATTGTAATGGACGGTACGACGATAAAGTTAAACAGATTGTCGACCCGCTGTATTGCAGAAGCAGGATGTCACGGTGTGAACTTAAATGGATTTGGTGAAGAAAATGAATCGCATGCTATATTTGTTGAAAATGAAAAGATATGTTTACCTGGATTTGGCATGACGCCGGGTGTAACGCAAATGATGGCAATGCATGCAGCAAATCAATTGGATACTGTAGAGTCTGTCCGTGTAAGTCACGGTTCGTATCGTCCGATTGCTTTTTCTGCATCAATTACAGAGACAACGACATATGAATATGATCCATATTTACCATCGCGTACAGTGTATGAAGATGGTGAATTTAAGCAAGTACCTCCGTTTGCGCGTCCGAGAGAAATAGAATTGCCAGAGCCTTATGGTAAGGCAACGCAGTATATCATTCCGCATTCTGAAACGATTACGCTAGCAAAGGCATTAGAAAATAAAGGTGTCAAACTGATAGAGACGAGAGGAACTTGGCCACAGCAAAATATGCAACTTGTACGTGCTTTATATGATTACGGCATATTGCGTAATGATCAGATTGAAATAAACGGGAAAGAAATAGGCATTATGGATTGTATTTCACAGTATTTATTGCAATCGAAAGAAGGGCAAGAAACAGAGCTTTATGGTTATGCACTTCATGTAGAAGTAATAGGTATGAAAAATAATGAGAAGCAAAGACATGTGTTATATCATACACATCCGTTATCTGATGGTTCTGTTGTAGGATGGGAAAAATTAAGAGCGTATACGAGAAACGTCGGTATTCCATTTGGGATTGCTGCAGAGTTAATTGCAAATGGAAATGTAAATAGGGTGGGTGTTGTTACGCCTGAAGAAGCCTTTGAAAATCCACAATTGATTTTTGATGAGCTAGCAAAGCGCGGTATTCATATTCATGAAGAAGTTTCTACTTATAAAGAAAATTATAGCTTTGTATAAGTAAGGACGTTTATAAGGGAGATATAAATGAGGTGAAGCTATGTCTGTAGTAGGAGAAGAAAGAAAGCGAACCATTCTTGAAAAGGTAGAATTTAAAGGGAAAGTAAAGGTTTCAGAATTAGCGAGAGAATTTGCTGTATCAACAGAAACGATTCGTCGATATTTAGAAGAATTAGATCGTGAAAAGAAGCTGAAAAAAGTGTATGGTGGAGCTGTTCAACTTCCAGGCGCTGGAGTAGAGGCACCAATGTTAGAAAGAGAAATGCTACATATAGAAGA
This sequence comes from Bacillus sp. JKS001846, assembly GCF_900176455.1. Taxonomy (NCBI): domain Bacteria; kingdom Bacillati; phylum Bacillota; class Bacilli; order Caryophanales; family Bacillaceae; genus Bacillus; species Bacillus sp. JKS001846. The sequence continues at coordinate 4,344,397 of NZ_FWYG01000001.1, read as the reverse complement.
GAAGAAAAGAATTGGTTATAAAGCAGCGACATTTGTAGAAGACGGTGATGTCATTGCAATTGATGATGGAAGTACACCGCTTCAAATGGTTCCATACCTTGTTCATCGTAAAAACTTAACGATTGTAACAAGTTCATTTCCAGTCGCAACACAATTAATTTCTTCTATTAATAAAAAGATGTTTCACGGTGAAGTTTTGTTTATAGGTGGAAAAGTATCTCCAAAGCATTCGCGTGTATCAGGGTCTATTTCTCAGCAAGTCATACAGCAATTTCATTTTCATAAAGCGTTCGTTTCGATTGATGGGTTATTACCTAGTTTTGGAGTTTCCAGCTTTGAATTAGAGAAAGCGAAATTGTCAGAGGCGATGATGAAATTAGCTGAGAAAACATATATTTTATGTGATCATACGAAGGTAGGCGTGAAAGGGAATTATCGTATAGCAGCAATTTCGCGTATTCAACACGTAATTTGTGATAAAAAAATGCCATATAGCTTTGAAGAAGAACTTAAGAAGCATAATATTCAGTGGACAGTTTGTTAAATACAGTGAAAGCACATAAACTCCCGCCTAATTTTTAGGAGGGAGTTTTATTATCTGTAAATCGTAAAATAAAAGATTTGCAGTTATGCAAAAAGTGGACACATTTTCTCACCTCTTTCATATAATTTACCAATACAAAAAAAGTTGGTCGAAGGAAAGAAGGGAGAACATGTCAGAACGAATATATAATAAACTTGTATTGTACGCGAATATTTTGCAAAAAATCGGTGTCATCAATGAGAAGGAAAAAAGTGAAATTCTTCATACGATAGGTAAAAAAGCCCTTTGAATAAAGGGCTTTTTTATTTTTATATCTTTAAAAATATAAATTTAATGTAATATTCTCATTGACAATGATAATGATATTCATTATCATTTATTTGTGGAAAATTGATAATACTTATCAATTGTAAAGATTATATATGATAGGGGATATTATTTTGAAAAAAAATTACATGAAGGCGCTAGTAGTAGCGACAACATTAGCAATTCCATTTGCTACGTACTCTACTCCAGCATTAGCGGCATTAAAAGTTGAAGCAAATCAATCGGTAGCAGCAGCGAGTAATCGCACGTATGATACTGAGATTAAAATATATAAGGACCAAAAAGATGAGCCATCTATGGTTTCTCAATATATAAAAGATCCTAAAGTAACGATTGCAGCTGGCAAAAAAATTGTCACTGTAACAATGCAAGATAGTGATTATTTTCAATATCTTAGAATAGAAGATAGAAACCAGCCTGGTGTATTTCATGATGTGAAGGTTTTGTCAGAAGATAAGAGGAAGAATGGAACGAAAGTAGTTCAATTTGAAATTGGTGAGTTTGAGAAGAAGCACAATATGCAAATGCATATACTTATTCCAGCTATTGGATATGATCACAAATATCAAGTTCAATTTGAAATTAAAGATCCAACTTTAGGTAACAAAGAAACAGAGAAACCAGATGATAACTCTAATTCAGGCAATACGGAAACGGATAATCCAGTTGATAATCAAAATATGATAACAGATAAGAAATTAAGAGAGCTTGTTAATAAAAAAGTATTTAATAGAAAAGATTTAAATACACCAATTACGAAAGAAGATTTATTACAAGTAAAGGATTTGTTTTTAAATACGAATGAGATACTTGATTATAGTGCATTAAAATATATGCCAAATTTAAAATCTTTAACAGTTGCGAATGCGAAGATAAAAGATCCGTCGTTCTTTGCGAACTTAAAGCAATTAAGTCATTTAGCTTTGCGTGGTAATGAATTTTCAGATGTAACGCCACTTGTTAAGATGGATAATTTAGAATCTCTTGATTTAAGTAATAATAAAATTACAAACGTTGCACCACTAACTGAAATGAAAAATGTAAAAAGTTTATTTCTATCAGGCAACCAAATAGAAGATGTAACAGCATTAGCGAAAATGGAACAACTAGATTACTTGAATTTAGCAAATAATAAAATTACGAACGTTGCTCCATTAAGCGCTTTGAAAAATGTAACATACTTAACTTTAGCAGGTAATCAAATTGAAGATATTAAAGCGTTATATTCATTACCTTTAACAGACTTAGTATTAACACGTAATAAAGTTAAAGATTTATCCGGCATTGAGCAAATGAAGCAATTAGAAGAATTGTGGATCGGGAAAAATGAAATAAAAGATGTTACTCCTCTAAGTAAGATGACACAGTTAAAACAATTACACTTACCTAACAATGAGTTAAAGGATATTACGCCATTATCAAGTTTAGTAAACTTACAAAAGCTTGATTTAGAAGCGAATTATATTTCAGACTTATCACCAGTTAGTAATTTGAAAAAATTAGTATTTCTAAGTTTTGTTGCAAATGAAATCCGTGATGTCCGACCAGTTATAGAACTAAGTAAGACGGCTTATATTAATGTCCAAAATCAAAAAGTATTTTTAGAGGAAACAGAAGTAAATAAAGAAGTAAAAGTACCTATATATGAAAAAGATGGTGAGGTTTCTACGAAAATCCGTCTGAAGAGCGATAACGGTACGTATAGTAATGGTGTAGTGAAATGGAGTACACCAGGTGAGAAAATATATGAATTTGGTGTGAAAGATCCATTCGCGGATACAGGAATTTTCTTTACAGGGTCTGTTATTCAAAATGTAGTAGAAAGTAAAGACGGTAATACGTCTAAAGAAGATGAGAAAACAGAAGTGGTAGAATTTAAAGATGTACCAAAGGGACATTGGTCAGAAGAAGCAATTAATTACTTAGCGAAAGAAAAATTATTTATAGGCTATGGAAATGGTGAATTTGGATTTGGTGATAACATTACTCGTGGACAAGTAGCTCTTCTAATACAAAGGTATTTAAAATTAGAAAATAATCTAGTACCAAAAACGGCATTTACAGATACGAAAGGAAATATGTATGAAACGGCTATTGATGCAGTGGTTCAAGCTGGAATTATGACAGGCTATGGAAATGGTATGTTCCGTCCAGATGGAGTATTAACTCGATATGAAATGTCAGTAGTATTACAAAGAGTATTTCAGTTAAAAGAAAATGAAAATAGTGCAGAGAATTTTAAAGATATACCAAATGACCATTGGGCGAAAGGATATGTGAAAGCTTTAGTGGATAATAAAATATCAAAAGGCGATGGGGAAGGGAATTTTTTAGGAGATAATTTCGTAACACGTGAACAATATGCACAGTTTTTATATAATGCAATAAAGAAATAAAGTGAAACTTTAATCAGTGGGGGTTTTGTTCATTCCCCACTGATTATTAGCCCTCACTAATCGGGCTGCCCGTTAATGCGGAATAAAAAATGAGGAAAATACGCTATTCTTTAATTAAAGAGTAGCGTATTTTTATGTACAAAATGAAATAGGAAATAGATAGGAGTATAGACATATGAATAGCCTATTTTAAAGAAGAACCACGAAACTATATTGACAAAAAAGCGTTCTCATGTGATAATTCAATTAATTTTTAGAATAATCAAAAAATATTCCTTTTACATAGAAAGGATTCGAACCTTATATGAATATTATGCCGGGGGTGACGAAATGTTATTTTTTCTGAAGAAATGGAATGAATTAAAAGATGTGAAATCTGAATTGGCACTTCGTGATTGGTTTTATGGTACCAAAATTAGCTTATCGCTATGTACGTCAAAAGAGCCGTTAACATTCTTAGTAAATGTTGAAGGAAGAGATAAAGGGCTATTTTCGGAAGAAGATTTTATTGTCGTAAATTGCATGTGCGAGTCAGTATTTGAAAATGAAGAAAAACCAGCTGCAGAGTCATTTATGCATGCGGATATTTATAAAAAAAGTAGTGCAGGATGTATTTTACAAGTGCAGACTGTAGATAGTCATTTAATATCAGAGTTATATGGGGAAGAAGGAGAAGTAACGTTCGATAAACGCAGTGTGGAGCGTGTTTTCGGAAAAGAAGGTATAACAGAAATGACAATTCCAATTGTAGAAGATGAAAAAAAATTCGCTGATTTATTAGAAAGGAATGTTCCGAATTTCATTGAAGGTGGAGGAGTAGTTCTTGTTCATAATTACGGCATGATTGTGTGGGGAAAAACGCCAGAAGAGGCGAAAAAATGGCTAGAGGGTATAGAATATTTAATGAACTATCATGTAAAGTTATTAATGATTAAGGGGGCAAGGAGCTCTGTTATATAAAAATGGATGTGATATAGCTACAAGTTAATAAATAAATGAAAGCGTTTTAAAAATAATTTCACTCATAAAATATAGGTCTCCTTATTATATATAGATTACATGTTGACATGTAAGGAGGAACATATTTTGCGAGTTAAATATCATTTTCTGCCAAAGCAGCAAGTAACATTTTGCAAAATAAATGATTCTGGTGAAGAGGCACTGCAAATGATGAACGAAACGGGATTTCGAGCCATCCCGGTATTAGCAGAAGATGAGAAGAAATTCACGGGGATTATTTATAAAGTAGATTTATTAGAAAAAAAATGCAATAGCGGATTAGAGCATGTAAGTGCAGGGGATATGCTCGACGATTCCAATGCATTTATTTTTGAAAAGGATTCCTTCTTCAGAGCCTTTTATGTAATTCGTCGGCTTCCGTTTTTAGCCGTGCTAAATGATTATAATGAATTTGTCGGTATGTTAACGCATTCGAATATATTTGATGTTATTGAAGATTCATTTGGTATGCGAACAGGTGGTTATATATTAACAATTGCAACACAAGATTGTAAGGGAACGATTAAAGAGCTTGGGACATTGTTAAAAGCATATAATATCGGTGGCCTATTTACGCTAGATAACGGTGATCAATATATCCGCCGCGTTATTGTAAATATATCAGATGAGTTAGATGAAACAAAATTAAAGCAATTAATCGGAAAAATAGAGAAAAAAGGATTCAGAGTGAGTCACGTAGATTATATTTAAGTTAAAAAGAAAAGTACCTATCTGTTATATATAGATAGGTACTTTTTTGTCCCACTATTTGTGGGTAGTAAAATCCACGCCTCAAAATTTGGTGAAAGCAAAGAAGTTAGGTGGGCGGGTGTTACCTGTAAAAGCCCAATTGGTGAGGCTGATTATATGTGAGTAATGAACTTTATTTTGAAACAGGAGGCGGGGATAATGCTAGATCAGATAAGAAAATAAAGTCTGCATGCTCACGAATTTTAGGGATAGAAGTTTCAATAACGCGTGATGTAATTTCACCTGGGGGGCCCACATGCCCGATAGCTACCATAATAGGTTTTTCTTGAATTTTTTTGATGAGTAATTGGGCTTGTTTTGAAATATGTCCTGCTGTATACACATCATCAAAAAATAGTTGGTTTTCAATAATAGGAACTCCTAATTCTTTTCCGATTTTTGGGACGACACTATTAGGATTCGTTTTACTATCTAAGTAAAATAAACCGTGTTTTTTACAAGCAGCAAGTATAAGGCGAACAATTCTTTCATCCGCTGTTACTTTTGACCCCATATGATTGTTCATTCCAATTGCATGCGGTACTTCTTGAATGGCTTGTTCAAGTCGGTTGTTTATTTCTTCATCGCTTAAATCAGTTGTAATTGCTTTCGGCCCAAGCCATTCTTTTTTACCTTTTATAGGTTCCATTGGCATATGTATAATAACTTCATGGCCTTTCTTATGGGCAGCTATTGCGTCTTCTTTTGTGGAAGGAAGAAAAGGCATAACAGCAACAGTGAGTGGAATGGGAAGTGATAACATTTGATTAGTCCCCTTCATATTATTACCGAAATCATCAATGACAATAGCAACTTTATTCGTATGAGCATTTGCTTGAATAGGAAATAAGAAAGACGGTAAAAACAAAACAATGATGAATAATGCAATCGTATATTTTCGCATATAAATATTTCCTTTCTATTGTTATCCTGCTATTTGTGGGTAGTAAGACTCCCACCTCAACATTGGGCTGGATAGGTGGGAGATTAACTGCCTACCCGATTGGTGAATGCTAATTATCAGTGGGGGCTGAACAAAAAAACACTGATTAAAGTTTCACTTTATCAATCATCATTATGTTTTGCTTTTTTATATAAATTAAACAAAAAATGTCGAAGAAAAGTAGGTGGAAAATTAAGAATCCCCGGTTTACGTAGAATTTATAAAAAAGAAGATGAAAAAAATGTCTATTATTGCGAATGTATTTACAAAGATAGAATAATTTGTAATAATTCTCAAAGTGAGGGTAAAGATTTGTAAATTACAGGGAGAAAATGTTAAATTTTCTGATTCTTCAAATTTGCATATGATTAAGTAGTTAAAAAAAGTCAATGGAGAAGTGAAGTTAAGAGCATGGAAGTATAATAAGGGGGATATGGATGTTTACTGTAAAAAGGAAGTACACATTAGAAAAGCTTTCACGTGATATTCATATGAAACGTGAAGAAATGATTCAACTAGGATTAACAAGTGGGCTAAATAGTAGGGAGACAATTCAAGTTAGTCAAGAATTGGACAAGCTTATTTTACAATATCAATGTTATAAAGAAAAACAAACACCGAAATGGTTTTCAATTATAAAAATACCTATTTTCCAAATCGGGTATGAAGGAAAATCAAATAATTTTTGGCGAATGCTTGTGGCTGGTTTTATGAAATAAGTATAATTACCCTTATAGGATAAGGATAATTATACTATGTGTAACGGAATTTCGATATGAACTGTCGTTCCTTCATTTTCTGTACTGTCGATAAAAATATGCCCATTATACATCTCTACAATTCGTTTACATATGACAAGTCCAAGACCTGTTCCAGTATCTTTATTAGTAAAGAACGGATGAAAGAGGTGTTTTTGAATATGTTGCGGAATCCCTTTTCCAGTATCTGTAATATGCAGTTGTGCGTGTGTTTCATTGTTTTTTACTACAATGGTTAGTGTATCATTAGAAGTCATGGCCTCAATTGCATTTTTGGTAATGTTTAAAACCACTTGTTTCATATGGTCTTTCGAACAACGGATATGAACAGGATGGTCTGGCAAATGTAAATGGAATACAATGTTATGTAAATTCGCCTCAGATTGAATAATTAATGCTACCTCATTTAGAATTGTTCTTACATCATATGTTTGTTCGATGATGGCGGTTGGCTTTCCTAGAATAAGAAATTCACTTACAATTTCATTGATTCGCTCTATTTCTTGTTCAATTACGGAAAAGTAGAACTGATCTTGTTCATCTTTATATTTCTCTTTTAATAGAGCGACGAGTCCTTTAATTCCAGTAAGAGGATTACGGATTTCGTGTGCTGTACTCGCTGCAAAAGTTCCAACTAATTCAATTTTCTGTAGTTCATTTTGTTGTCTTTCAAGTTTTGTTTGACGTTTTAACAACATATATTGAGCAAGCAAAAATAAAATAGACATTAAAAATAAAGTAGCTATACACTCTATTGCAACCCACTGGTATAAGGTTTTTTGATGAATGGGTAATGGAGAAACAGAGACCTTCCAATTTAATCTTTGGAGTGGGGTAGTAAGCATATTAGAATGCGTATCACTTGTGTCGTTATTATCATCGGTTAGAAAAACTACATCATGTTTATCAGTTACCTCAAAATGGTATTGTGGTTTAATGGCATTTAAAGAAGAGGAAATGTAATCAAAGCGTAAACTAGCTAATAATAATCCTGAGAGCTCCTTCTGTTTATTAAATATGGGGGCAGCAATCATAATAGCTTTATGTCCAAGAACGCGATCAGTAATGACTGATGATACAGTGGTTTTTTTAGTTTGGAGCGCGTCTTGAATATATTTACGGTCTGAAACATCTATAGGCTTTGATTCATCTTCAGATGCGATTGTAATGACTCCTTCTGGTGTAGCGTAATATAGACCAGAAAAGCGTGCATCGTTTCCATCTGTATCATGTACAATTTGTTTAATGCCATTTATATTACCAGTCTCGGTGCCTACAACTTTTGCAAGCATGTCTAAAGCAGAAATTGCTTCACCAAGATGATGATCCAAATAATCTCTATATAAAAAGAGAACTGTATGAGCAGATAATTTGTTTTCCTGTTTCATTTTATATGTATGATACGAATAAAATGTAGCACCAATCCCTATTGTCGGTAGGATAACAAGCAATATATATATAATTATGCTTTGGAATTTGACTTTCAAATGTGGTACTCCTTCTTTTTTTATTATCATTATATATAAACTATGTTAAAATTGTCATGTTTTTATTCAAGAATGATTTTTAATATATTAGGGGAGAGGAAATGGATGAGTGAATGCTCATTCGGAATTCACATGAAGTATGAAGTGGTATTTTCTTTTTATTGCTGAGAATTTAAGTGAAGGGTTGAAAGTTGTATGACATCAAATAATGAACGAGAAGATATTTCTCAATCTTTAAAAGTATTTATTGCATTATCTCGTGTACATCGTTCTGTTATGGATACTACAAATAAATCTATACAAAGTAACGGGTTAAATCCAACTGAATTTGCTGTATTAGAACTGCTATATCATAAAGGCGGTCAACCACTCCAGCAAATTGGTGAGCGCATTTTAATAGCTAGTGGCAGCATTACATATGTTGTAGATAAGTTGGAGAAAAAGGGATTAGTAAAGAGAATCCCATGTCCGAATGACAGACGTGTTATTTACGCGCAATTAACTGAGTCTGGCGAGAACTTTATTGCTTCTATTTTTCCGGGGCATGAGAAAGTTATACATCAGTCTTTTGAAATGTTAACGAAAGATGAAAAAGATGAATTACTTGATTTATTAAAAAAAATTGGGAAGTATGAAAAATAATATGTTCCAAAGGAGCTTTGGATAAATAAATCCAAGGCTTTTTTATTTGTAATGAACTCATGGCAGTCACTGCCGAAATTTGTTGGAAATTAAGAGGGGATTCGAGAATACGTATTGAATTATAATAAAGGTATGTAATGGAGAGGAGGCTCGTTCATGTCATTTAAAGACTATGAATATAAACGCCCAAATATTGAAGAGTTAAAAGAGAAATTTACTGTTGCTTTAGAGAAGTTTGATAACGCAAAAACTGTAGAAGAACAAAAACAAGTCATTCATTCAATTAATGAGATTCGCAACGATTTTGGTACAATGGGAAACCTTTGTTACATTCGCCATTCTGTTGATACGACGGATACTTTTTATAAGGAGGAGCAGGATTTCTTTGATGAATTCTCTCCAGTTGTACAAGGATATGGTACAAAATATTATAAGGCACTCATTAATTCTCCATTTCGTGAAGAATTAGAGGCGTATTATGGAAAACAATTATTTGCTCTAGCAGAATGTGATTTAAAAACATATTCAGATGAAGTCGTGAAAGATTTACAATTAGAAAATAAATTATCATCGCAATATACACAGTTATTAGCATCTGCAAAAATTGACTTTGCTGGAGAAGAAAGAACGTTATCGCAACTGATTCCGTTTATGCAAGGAAAAGAAAGAAGCGAACGTAAAGCAGCAAGTGAAGCATACTACGGATTTTTAGCTGGAAATGAGGAAGAACTAGATCGTATTTATGATGAGCTTGTTAAAGTGAGAACGAAAATCGCAAAATCTTTAGGTTTCAAAAACTTTGTTGAACTTGGATATGCAAGAATGTACCGTACAGATTATAATGCGGAGATGGTGGCTAATTACCGTCAGCAAGTGCTAGATTATATCGTTCCCGTTACAACGGAATTAAGAAAGCGACAACAAGCACGTATCGGTGTAGAGAAGTTAGCTTATTACGACGAAAACTTTGAGTTTGCTACAGGTAACCCAACTCCAAAAGGAGATGCGGATTGGATTGTTGATCATGGAAAGACAATGTATAAAGAGTTATCGGTTGAAACAGATGAATTTTTCAATTTCATGCTAGATAATGATTTATTAGATTTAGTTGCGAAAAAAGGAAAAGCTGGTGGCGGATATTGTACATATATTGAGAATTATAAAGCGCCATTTATTTTCTCAAACTTCAATGGAACATCTGGTGACATTGATGTATTAACACATGAAGCAGGTCATGCTTTCCAAGTATATGAAAGTCGTAAATTTGAAATTCCAGAATATAATTGGCCAACATATGAGGCATGTGAAATCCACTCTATGAGTATGGAATTCTTTACATGGCCATGGATGAAGCTATTCTTTGAAGAAGATGCAGATAAATATTACTTCTCTCACTTAAGTTCAGCACTTCTGTTTTTACCTTATGGTGTATCTGTTGATGAATATCAACATTGTGTATATGAAAATCCTGAAGCATCACCTGAAGAGCGTAAGACAGCATGGCGTAACATAGAGAAGAAATATTTACCACATCGTGATTATGAGGATAATGATTATTTAGAGCGCGGTGGTTTTTGGCAACGTCAAGGGCATATTTATAGCTCACCGTTCTATTATATTGATTACACGCTTGCTCAAATTTGTGCGCTACAATTTTGGAAACGTGCAAGAGATAATAGACAAGAGGCTTGGGAAGATTATGTGAATCTGTGCCAACAAGGTGGAAGTAAATCGTTCTTAGAATTAGTAGAAGTTGCAAATTTAACATCACCATTTGCTGAAGGCTGTGTGAAAAGTGTTATTACAGAAATTGAAGCATGGTTACATGCGATTGACGACACAAAATTGTAAAAAACATGCGCTTTTTTTCACATGTTTAACATCGACATAATGGGAAAATGATGAGATAATAAAAGAAAATTCAGAATACTAAAGAGGTGTTTCTAATAAGGAGCACCTCTTTTCACAAACAAAAGGGGGGAACAAGTATGCTTCAATCTAATATGGATGTAAGTTTAGAAAGTTTAGTAAACTCATTACAGTCTACTCGAAGCACGCTATTATCAGAAATTGAAATGTTAAATGACACAGAAGTGAATGTAAAGCCACGCCGTGATAAATGGAGCATTATTCAAATTTTACACCACTTGCATTTAGTTGAACAATCTGTCACGTCTGCCCTTGTATATGCTTTACAAAAAAAGGAAAGAAACATGACTCCATTTAAAGACCTCCAACTTACGCTTGATCGCACACATAAACGAGAAGCTCCTCAGCAAATGCAACCAACAGAAACTTTAATGAAAAAACAGCAAGGAATTCAATTGCTAGAACATTCACGCCAAGAACTATTACACGCGCTTCATAGTGTTATAGATGAAAAAGATTTATTTGAAAATGGATTAAAGCATCCTGTTTTTAATGATCTGAATTTGTATCAATGGGTTCAATTTCTTGATTTGCATGAACAAAGACATCTTACGCAGTTAAAAGAGGCGAAACATGCAATTTTGCAACGCTAAAGTGGAAGAAGTGGGAAACCACTTCTTTTTTGATACGTGCATAGTTTTCTTTCTTATTTTGGAATACTACATGGAGAAAGAAAAGAAGGAGTTGAAAAAACATGTCTAAGAAGAAGCGAGAAGAAGAGCGCGCCTGGAAAGCACGTAAAGAAAATCAACAACCGCACGGAAAAGTGAAAGCTTTTGCTGAATTAGTTGAAGGAACAGAAAAAACGTGATGAGTATTTCATCACGTTTTTTGTATGAGTGGAAAAGTTAATAAAAAGGTTGTACCGATTCCTTTTTCACTTATAATATCAATTTTTCCATTCATAGCTTGAACAACACTGAATACGACCATCATTCCAAGTCCAGTACCTTTTTCTTTCGTTGAATAAAAAGGAGAGCCAAGACGTTTTACTTGTTCTGAATCCATACCGACTCCTGTATCTTTTATATATAACTGAATATGCTTATGATCAGGAACTAATGTGAAATAAAGATCACCGCCTTTTGGCATAGCCTCAATGCAATTTTTTAAAATATTTAATAAACATTGATTTAGTTTTTGCTTTTCACCAGCGATAAAAAAAGAAGTGCTTTGCTTTATATAATGAGTACGTACATTTGTTAAATTAGTAAGCGGTGTAATTAACGACAATGCATGTAGTAATTCTTCTTCTAACTGTAATGTTTGTTCTTTTTCAATGCTTGGTTTAGCAAAGGTTAAATAATCTGTAAGAACATGATTTGCTTGTTCGATGCCGTTAATGGCAATGTCGATATACAATTTTCGTTCCTGCTCAGTACAGGTATCTGATTGTAACAGTTGTAAAAAACCTTTCGTTGAAGTTAATGGATTGCGAATTTCATGAGAGATAGACGCTGCCATTTCACCAATTAAATGAAACTTTTCAGCATTTATAAGTTCGTTTTGGAGACGAACTTGAGTTTGTAATATGTGCAGTAAATATAAAATTAGAATCGTACCAAGCATTGAACATAACTCATACACAATAATATGCAGTATATAATCAGTCTTATTTGTAACCTTTGAAAGGAAGAAGGGTATCCAACTAAATCCGTATGTGAGACTGTAGATAATAGCAAGTGTTATTTTTATACGATTAGAAGTTTGATTAAAAAATTTATATGTTAATAGTAGAACAATAAATAGAAGAACAGAACCGATAAGAGATGGGAAAACACCTACCCCACCTAATAATAAGCGATATATGTTTAATACAACTAAGATAGAACCACCAGCAATAGGCCCTCCCGTTAATGTACCGACAATTAATACAATATGGCGCATATCAAATTGAAAACCATTATTTGTTTTTGCTGCAAATGTAATACAGAGTACGGTAGCAAGGCAACAGAGTACAATGAATATAGCTGAATTTAATTTAGGAGAGCGTTTCCCTTTTTGATTCCAAAATAAATGATATACGAGCATTGTAATCAGGATGAATAATATATTTAAAAAGAGATAAATAATAAAGGATTTCAGTGGGATGCCTCCTCTCTTCTTAGATTAAATTAATCATACTATAAAATGAAAGAAATGAAATAATAAATAGCGGAAAAATCAGAAATTTTTACGCTAGTATACAATATGTTACAATAAGCTGTGTCAATGAAAGAAGAAATTCCGTGCATCGCGCGGGAGAGGTTCGCGAACTCCCTCTATAAAAAACTATGGAAACAACAATATCCTTAGGTATTGTTTTGTTTTTTTATTGTGACAGTTCAAGAACGTTCTTTCTTCTTATTTATAGTAGAGAAGGAGAATGAGTGAAATGAAAAAAGAAAAAGCAGTTGTTGTTTTTAGTGGAGGACAAGATAGTACGACATGTTTATTTTGGGCAATAGAGCAGTTTGCAGAGGTAGAAGCTGTAACGTTTAATTACAATCAACGTCATAAGCTAGAAATTGATTGTGCAGCGGAAATTGCAAAAGAACTAGGAATAAAGCATACGGTACTAGATATGAGTCTATTAAATCAACTTGCTCCAAATGCGTTAACCAGAACGGATATGGAGATTACACATGAAGAAGGTGAATTGCCATCGACATTTGTAGATGGACGAAATTTACTCTTCTTATCATTTGCTGCTGTATTAGCAAAACAAGTTGGAGCACGTCATATTGTAACGGGTGTATGTGAAACTGATTTCAGTGGTTATCCAGACTGCCGTGACGTGTTTGTGAAATCGTTAAATGTTACTTTAAATTTATCTATGGATTACCCGTTTGTCATTCACACGCCACTTATGTGGATTGATAAGGCTGAAACATGGAAATTATCAGATGAACTTGGAGCATTTGAGTTTGTTCGAGAAAAAACATTAACATGTTATAACGGAATCATTGGTGATGGTTGCGGTGAATGTCCAGCATGTCAACTTCGTAAAGCAGGATTAGATACGTACCTACAAGAACGCGAAGGAGCGAATAACTAATGGATAACTTTTTTGGATTTCGCATCGTAGAGAATTTGCAAAAAATGGACAAGGATATTCAGCGTAAACAACTCAAATACCATAATAAAAGAGTAATGGTCAGCAAGGAATTTACATTTGATGCAGCACACCATTTACACTGTTATGAAGGGAAATGTAAAAACTTACACGGTCACACATATAAAGTTGTATTTGGAATTAGTGGATATGTAAATGAAATAGGTCTTGCAATTGACTTTGGAGATATAAAAGAAATTTGGAAAAATGAAATCGAAATTTATCTAGATCATCGTTATTTAAACGAAACGTTACCTGCAATGAATACGACTGCTGAAAATATGGTCGTTTGGATTTATGAAAAGATGGCAGAAGCACTAACAAAAGAGAATCGAGTGAACGAATATAAAGGAGCTCGCGTTGAATTTGTTCGTCTATTTGAGACGCCGACTAGTTATGCGGAAGTAAGACGGGAGTGGATGCTTGATGAGTAAAATCCCTGTCTTAGAAATATTCGGTCCGACTATTCAAGGTGAAGGAATGGTTGTAGGGCAAAAAACAATGTTTATTCGTACAGCTGGTTGTGATTATAGCTGTGCTTGGTGTGATTCTGCTTTTACGTGGGATGGATCAGCTAAAGATCAAATTAGACAGATGACACCAGAAGATATTTGGGATGAGCTTGTTGCAATTGGAGGAGAAAATTTTTCTCATGTTACGATTTCAGGTGGAAATCCGGCATTGCTGAAAAATATTGAGTTTCTTCTTTCTATATTAAAAGAAAATGGAATGCGAACGGCAATTGAAACGCAAGGGAGTAAATGGCAAGATTGGTTACTTCAAATTGATGAGGTAACAATTTCTCCAAAACCACCAAGTTCAACGATGAAAACAGATTTTCATAAGTTAGATGCTATTATTCAGAAACTAGCAGGAAAAGATATTAGTTTAAAAGTAGTAGTATTCGATGATCATGATTTTGAATATGCAGTTAAGATGCACGAACGTTATCCAAAGGTACCATTTTTCTTACAAGTAGGAAACGATGATACAAAAACAGTGGATGATGCGATGCTTATAAAAAATTTATTAGATAAGTATGAATGGCTGATTGATAAAGCTGTAAATTGTAAAGAGATGAATGATGCAAAAGTATTGCCTCAGCTTCATGCGTTAGTATGGGGAAATAAGCGCGGCGTATAACGAGAAGGGATGTTTAAAATGACAGGAAGATTAGATGAAGATTTAAAAGATGTAACATTACTAGGGAATCAAAATACAAAATATTTATTTGAATATAGCCCAGAAATATTAGAGGTATTTGATAATAATCATCCAAACCGTGATTATTTTGTAAAATTCAATTGTCCTGAATTTACAAGTTTATGCCCGAAAACAGGACAACCAGATTTTGCAACAATTTATATTAGCTATATTCCAGAGCAAAAAATGGTAGAGAGTAAATCTTTAAAGTTGTATTTATTTAGTTTCCGCAATCATGGTGATTTCCACGAAGATTGCATGAACGTTATTATGAACGATTTAATTAAATTAATGGATCCGCGTTATATTGAGGTATGGGGGAAATTCACACCACGTGGTGGCATTTCAATTGATCCATACTGCAACTACGGGCGCCCAGGTACGAAGTATGAACAAATGGCTGACTACCGCATGATGAACCACGATCTATATCCGGAAACAATTGATAATCGTTAATAGAAAGAAAGGGCCTGTATACTATACAGGCCCTTTCTTTCTATTATATTATGCATTTTGATTAATGACAGTATAGTTTTTATGACTTACAACTGTAAGAGGTTCCATATCTAGTTCTCTAAAATTCTTCATAATTGTTATATCAACAATAACAGAGTTTTGATTTACTTTTTGAACACGGCCTTGCATTCCACCTTTAAATTCGATGATATCTCCAGTTTCTGCGATCTGCATAAGCAACTCTCCTTGTTACAGTTTTCCCAAAAAAAGAATAAATTTGGGTTTTTTTATTTCCTCCTATTTTGAACCATATTTCCTACTTTGTAAATGTTTCCAAAGTAAAAATTCGAAAAATATTCACTTTTTGTAAGAAAATATGTAGAAAATCCATGTTTTTTAGAAAAAATAGCAAAAATGCAAGAATCTTTATATCGAGGTATAATGAAAAAGTAGAATAACCTGCTGAAGTGGGAGAAATTAGAGGCGGTAAAATGATGTTTGAATTTGTGGGGAGTGTTATAGCTTTAATTTTATTTTTATTTTCTTATATGCATTTAAAAAAGATTCGTCAATATGATACGAGTACATATTTTGATGGGATGGATGGTATCCATGCTTCGATAACACATGATAGTGGTGGGGAGATGTAAAGGTATATAACTTTATTTTCTTGCGTGGTATGATGTTTAGAACTAGTGCATAATAGAGTTCATAAGTGATGAATGGAGAGTGAAAAGAATGAAGATTTCTTTTATTCGTCATGGTTGTTTAAGTCGTATAAGAGAACCGATGACAATTAATTCATTTCACGAATGGATGAAACAGTATGATTCCGAGTCAATGATACAAAAAGCTAAAATGCCGATAGAAACAATAGAGGCAATTGAAGCAGCGAAATTTGTCTTAACAAGTGATCAAAGGCGTGCTGTACAATCAGCAGCTGAATTGACGGATTCTTTATCTTTTATGCAAAATTCTCTTTTTAGAGAAGCTGAAGTTCCTTCATGCTTTTTTGCTCCGAAGTGGTTGAAATGCACAATTAAGGTATGGATGTTCATTGGACGAACATTATGGATACTTGGCTACCATAAAGATGTTGAGTCTTATAAGGAAGTAAGAGAGAGGGTAAGGCAAGCGGCTTACCTGTTACATCGTTATGCTCTCGTACATGGAAGTATAGCTCTTGTAGGTCATAATTATGTGAATGTAATGATTGGTGCCGAACTGAGAGCGATGGGATGGTCTGGTTCTCCTATTTTGCACAGAGAGCCATGGGGATGTACAACATATACGTTTCACGAGGCGATGGATGGAAATATATTAAATACAAATTTAACATAAAAGCACACGATTTATATAAATCGTGTGCTTTCTTTTTAAGATATAGAAATTTTGACGTTTAATGGTTTTACGAGATGAGCATAAGGTTCTCCTACTAGCATAACAATTTCATCTTTTTTATAACCTAACTTTTCGTATAGTGAATAGGCGCGTTTGTTTTCTAAATTAACAAGTAAAGCGATTTTTTTATGCCCTTTTTCAGTTGCATAGATTTCGGCAGCTTCAATTAATTTAGAACCTATACCTTTTCCGCCGTGTGCACTTGAAACTGATAATGTATCAATGTAATACTCATCAAGCTCAGCTTCTTTTTCTAACGTAATTGATTCATCTTTATGTAATGCTCTTAAGTGATGTACAATTGGTGCGTCAAGCTGTGTTGCTTCACTACCGTGATAAGCGACAATAATTCCAACTGCACTCTCGTCTTGTTCATAGACAAAACAGTTTTCGTAGCTCAGACGGTTATTTTCTTTTGAGAACCATGTCTCAAGTCCTAGTAATACTTCTGCTTCAACTGTGCTACCTGTGATTTTTTCAGCAATTTCATGCAGAGCATTATACAATAAAGGAGCTATTGCCATTGCATCTGTCTTTTTTGCTTTCCGAATCATAGTATCCCTCCTAGTTCTATTTGTATATTGTAGCATAGTGGTATGGAACTTTGCATAATTGAATGCCGAAATGTTTGATATAGAGAAGTAGCTATGTTAGTATATGATATTTAGTGGACATATAGTAAAACAATATTGTTTGCGAAATAACGAAAATAAAATCATGGCATAACAACGAGATAAAGTGAAACGTTAATCAGTAAGATTTTTTGTTCATTCTACGACTGATTAGTAGTCAACACCAATCGGACTACCTGCAAATAGCGGGATAAATTTACAGTTGTTGACCTATAGAATATAAGATAAAATAAAATATTGCAGAGAGGTGAAATACATGGATAAAGAATTAGCAAATACAATTTTAGATCAGCTAAAAAATGGTGAAATAAAGGAGTATGTTGTTACGAAAGATGTATTTTATACGTTCAGAGAAGTTGTTGTAAATAGAGAAGACTTTAAGCATTTCATTGGTAACGCACAGCGAGGCGGGCAAGTGATTTATACATATTCAGAAACGCCACGTTCATAAAGGAGAATTTTGATCAGCAGGGCATCTCTCACTGATTAGTAGCCTTCACCAAACGGACGTTTAATGCGGGATAAATAAAAGATAAAGGAGAGGGGAATTATGGGCGATTTTAAACAAGGCATTTTACCACATTGGGATTATATGTGGAAAGATAGAGCCGGCAATCGATTTATGGGAATGGTTATGTATCCAGAGAAACGAAAATGTTCAGCAAAAATGCTTCAGAAAATAAAAAGAGCATATGAAGAAGCAATAGAAATTAAAGTAACTGTACAAGTTCAACATACATATCAGTACGTAGAAGGACTGATTGTATACTTTGATGAAGAGGCTCCTGTATGTACAATGCTTGATAAAGATGAAAATCCACATCATATATTTGTAAAAGATATTTTGCGCATTGAGTACTCTGAATAAACTTTTCATAAATAAATTGAAGTTCCATAATAATAATCTTTTTCTATAATAGTTATCTTTTAGTATGTAACGAAAAACGAAAGTATATGTATAATATATTTAATAAGGTAAATTTGATAAATGTAATCGTTTTTTAGAGCAGATTATAGTTTCATATCTGTTCTTTTTTGCGTGATGCTGGAGAAATATATTTCTTCAGCATCTACCGTTTTATGACAAAATATATTGTTAACTTTTTTAAAAATAAGGTTAAATTCGTTGACAACTTTTTTGAAAAGCACTTTATTGACATGAGTTTTAGAATGTTGTTTCATAGTCATTGTATTGAAAAAAAACGGCTATCATGTCGAAAAGTAAAAGTTAAAAAAAGAAAGAATTTATACATATATCTTGTGTCTTATTTTGAAACGTAATACAATATATAGAGAAATCAAGAACAACATATAGAGAATATAGATTTGAGAGGGAGGGTCGGAAATGTTAGTTGCATATGATTCTATGACAGGAAACGTGAAGCGTTTCATTCACAAATTAAATATGCCGGCCGTTCAAATTGATGAAGATCTAGTAATAGATGAAGACTTTATTCTTATTACGTATACAACAGGTTTTGGAAATGTACCAGAACGTGTTTTAGACTTTTTAGAGCGCAATAATGAAAAATTAAAAGGCGTATCTGCAAGCGGCAATCGTAACTGGGGAGACATGTTCGGTGCAAGTGCTGACAAGATTTCTACTAAATATGAAGTGCCTATTGTATCAAAATTTGAGTTATCTGGAACAAATAACGATGTAGAATATTTTAAGGAAAGGGTGCGGGAGATTGCGACACATTGAACTGAATAATGAAATCACGCAAATGCAGGACGGTTTTTATCAGCTTCATAAAGATAAAGAGGCATTAGAAGTCTTTATGGAAGAAGCTAGAGAGAATACCGTTCCTTTTAATAGCGTGGCAGAGCGAATGGAGTATATGAAAGAACATGATTACTATTACAACGTTCTGGACGAGTATAGCTTGGAGGAAGTAGAGGAAGTATATAACATCGCTTATGGTGAAAACTTCGAGTTCCAATCTTATATGGCAGCATCTAAGTTCTACAAAGATTATGCGTTAAAAACGAATGATCAAAAACAATACTTAGAAAGCTATGAAGATCGTGTAGCAATTGTTTCATTATACTTAGGACGCGGTGATGTTTCGAAAGCAAGACAATTCGCAAGCATGATTGTAAAACAAAACTACCAACCAGCGACACCAACCTTTTTAAATGCGGGAAGAAGCAGAAGAGGAGAAATGGTGTCTTGTTTCTTGTTAGAGATGGATGATAGCTTAAATTCAATTGGCTTTAACATTAATACTGCGATGCAATTATCAAAAATCGGCGGGGGAGTAGCTTTAAACCTATCTAAGCTACGCGCACGTGGTGAGCAAATTAAAGGTATCGACAACGCTGCAAGTGGCGTAGTACCTGTTATGAAATTGCTTGAAGATTCGTTTTCATATGCGAATCAGCTTGGCCAACGAAAAGGTGCCGGTGCAGTATATTTAAACATTTTCCATTGGGATATTATTGAATTCCTTGATACAAAAAAAATAAATGCCGATGAGAAGAGCCGTATTCAGTCTCTATCAATCGGAATTATCGTTCCAAGTAAGTTCTTTGAGCTTGCTGAGAAAAACGAACCTTTCCATGTTTTCGCGCCTTATACGGTTTATAAAGAATATGGCAAGCATTTAGATGATATTGACATTGATGAAATGTACGATGAATTAATGAGCAATCCGAAAGTGAAGAAGAAGCCACTAGATATTAGTGCACGTGATATGCTTATTAAAATCGCTATGATTCAGCTTGAGTCTGGTTACCCATACTTAATGTTTAAATCAAATGCAAATAATCAACATCCATTGAAGGATATTGGAACTGTGAAGATGTCGAACTTATGTACAGAAATCTTCCAGCTTCAAGAAACTTCAGAAATAAATGATTACGGTACAGATGACATTATCCGTCGTGATATTAACTGTAACTTAGGATCGTTAAATATTGTAAACGTAATGGAAAATAAAGAAATTCGTGAAGCAGTTCATGCGGGAATGGAAGCTTTAACAGCTGTTTCTGATATGACGATTATTCCGAATGCACCAACTGTGAAAAAAGCAAATGACGAGCTTCATTCAGTTGGACTTGGAGCAATGAACTTACACGGATATTTAGCAAAAAATAAAATCGCTTATGAAAGTGCAGAAGCGAAAGAATTCGCTCGTACATTCTTTATGATGTTAAATTACTATTCTATTGAGAAAAGTATGGAAATCGCTACAGAAAAAGGCGAGACATTTAAAGACTTCGATAAATCTGATTATGCGAATGGCACATACTTCGAAAAGTATGAAACGACAGATTACAGTCCTGTAACTGAAAAAGTTCAGCAACTATTTGAAGGAATTCATATTCCGACAAAAGAAGATTGGACAAGTTTAAAAGAGCAAGTGCAGAAGAATGGTTTATACAACTCATATCGTCTTGCCATTGCTCCAACACAATCAATCAGTTACGTTCAAAATGCAACTTCAAGCGTAATGCCGATCGTAAGTCAAATCGAATCAAGAACATATGCGAATGCGACAACATATTATCCAATGCCGTATTTATCAAAAGATACGTTCTGGTACTATAAATCTTCTTACGATATGAATCAGTTTAAATTAATTGATTTAATCGCAGAAATTCAAGAACATATTGACCAAGGAATTAGTACAATTCTTTACGTTAATAGTGATATTTCAACACGTGAATTAGCACGTTACTACATCTATGCACATAAAAAAGGCTTAAAGAGTCTGTATTATACGAGAACACGTAAATTAAGCGTGGAAGAGTGTGTGGCTTGTACCGTTTAATGGCATATTGCCATACTAAATGAATAACCCAATAGTATGAGCAGGGTTATGAACCCTGCTCATACTTGGTTTGTTCTACTAAACGGTTAGCTTTTCATTGTTAGATGGAAATTTAACCGTTCAGTAGAACAATAATAGATATAGGGGTGATTCAATGCGCGCTGTTAACTGGAATAAAAAGGAAGATGATTTCAGTTTAATGTTTTGGAAGCAAAACATCGCTCAGTTTTGGACAGAAGAAGAAATCGCGGTTTCGTCTGACAAAAATACTTGGGTGCAATTATCGAAAGAAGAGCAAATTGCTTATAAGCGTGTATTAGGTGGTTTAACACTTTTAGATACGAAACAAGGTGGCGAAGGAATGCCACTTGTACTTGTTCATCTTGAAAATTTACAAGCGAAAAGTGTATTAGCTTTCATGGGAGCTATGGAAGAAGTACATGCGAAAAGTTATAGTCACATTTTCACAACATTAGCTACAGAAGAAGAAATTGATGATATTTTTGACTGGGTAGACAATCATCCGTTACTTGAGAAAAAAGCTGGTATTATTACTAGTTACTATCGTCGTTTATTAAAGCCTGAAGTAACGAAAAAAGAGTTATACATGGCAATGGTAGCAAGTGTGTTCTTAGAAAGTTACTTATTCTATAGTGGATTTTTCTATCCACTTTACTTAGCTGGTCAAGGTAAACTGACGGCAAGTGGTGAAATTATTAACCTTATTATCCGTTAACTTATGGCGGCTTTTGGTAGAGATACCAATTGAAAAACCCTTTTAATTGCTGGGACCCCCTATTGTAAATTTATCTGTATTATTATTGATGAATATATGCATTCAGGTTATTCTCTAACTATCAATAGATGGAAAGGAGAATAGCTGATAGGGCAATCAGCAGCGAAGCCTTTATCTAGCGATAACATGTACGGAAGTATCAGACATCGAAAACTGTATAAACAGTGGTGGGTGCGATACGTAGATAAAGGAACGTTCAACGACTATCCCAATGGCGGTGAAATTCCGCAAGAGGAGTAGGGCCAAGCGGTGGGTGAGAATCCCTTAAATCGAAATGGAGGGCTACCTGAGAAGGTAGATGATATAGTCTCTTCTTACAGGAAACTGTAAGCTGTATAAACGGCATAGGAGTAGCGAACTTATGTGAAGGTAAAAGGATGAGTCAATTCACGGCGTATTCGTCGGTATTTTAGCACAACAAATCTTCGCAGAACTTTCTGTAGAAGAGCAACAAGAAGTGCAAAAAGAAACACAAGAGTTATTAATGGAACTATATGAAATTGAAATGGCCTATACAGAAGAAATTTACACTTCTATCGGTCTTGTAGAAGATGTAAATCGTTTCGTTCGTTACAATGCAAATAAAGGGCTTATGAACTTAGGACTTGAGCCGAAGTTTGAAGAAGAAGAAATTAACCCAATCGTTTTAAATGGTTTACGTACAGATACGAAAAACCATGATTTCTTCTCTGTAAAAGGAAATGGTTACGTAAAAGCAACGAACGTTGAAAAGTTAGCTGACGATGACTTCGTGTTTAACTTTTAATATAGGATTATAAGGAAAAGCTGTCTTATTGATTGATAAGACAGCTTTTCTTTATAATTTTGTTTACATAACACTATTATTTTTGTATAGCGATTTATATTTGGGAAGTTCTATTCGGTTAACGGATAGAACTTTTTTGTAATTAAATGGGTATTTACAAACCTTTTGTATCAGTGTATTATTTAACTAGTACACCGATACAAAAGGAGGGAAGAAATGAAAATAGAGTTTTCTCCAAATACACCAATTTACATTCAGGTAATGGAATACATAAAAAAAGAGATCGTAACAGGACATTTATTGCCTGGTGATAAAATTCTCTCTGTCCGTGAATTAGCGAGTGAATTACAAGTGAATCCAAATACGATTCAGCGTACATTTCAAGAGCTAGAACGGGATGGAGTTGTTGTCACACGTAGAGGAATGGGACGGTATGTAACGAATGAAGGGGAGAAAATTATGGAGCTGCGAAAAGAGATGGCGAAAGAATTACTTCATTCTTTTATAGATGGAATGGACAATTTAGGTTTTTCAGAAGAAGAAATTCTTACAATTCTTCGTTCTTCATTACATGATAAGAGGGAGGAGAGCCAATGACAGAGCTATTGAAAATAGAAAACTTATGGAAGAGATACGGATTAAAAGCAGTGATTCGTGAATTAAACATAGAGATTACGGAAGGGAAAATCGTTGGGCTTGTTGGAGATAACGGGAGCGGGAAAACGACGTTATTGAAAATGATTGCAGGCTTGCAACACCCTTCTGAAGGTAGTATTACAATAGACGGTAAAAAGGTAGGATTACAGACGAAAGAAATCGTTTCATTTATGTCTGATAAGCCAGTCTTTGATGATTGGATGACTGTAAAAGATGCTTTATTTTTTTACCGAGATTTTTATAAAGACTTCGATATTCAAAAAGCGGTAGATACGATTGCAGAATTTAAAATACCGTTAGAAGAAAAAATTACAGCATTGTCAAAAGGTATGGTTGAGAAGCTGCAGATTATTTTAACGTTTTCTCGAAAAGTGAAGCTATACGTACTGGATGAGCCGTTGGGCGGGATTGATCTTGTTTCTAGAGAACATGTACTTGAGCTAATACTTAAATTTTATCGTGAAGATTGTACGCTACTTATATCGACTCATTTAATAAGAGAAATCGAAAATATATTCGATGAAGTAATCTTTTTGAAAGATGGAGAAATAATATTGCATGAAAATGTGGAAGAACTACGATTTCAAAAGGGTAAAGCAGTACATGAGCTGTTTAAGGAGGCCTATGAGAAATGAGTCAGCTTTTTCGTTATCTGTATAATTGTAATAAGAGAAAGATAGCCATTATTTACTTTGGTTTTATTACAGTTTCATTCATTCTTTTATTTAATATGAAAGGAGTTTCAGGAGTTAGAATTTCAGGTAGGCAAGATATAATTATTATTATATTCTTTATCGTACTAGGTATAAATGGATTTGCAATTCTTTTAACAGGTATATCGTCTTTTCGGAAAATGTTAAAAAACTCTATGCTACGTTATACTTCTATTTCAGCAAAAAAGTATATATGTGCAAATATTTTATTCTGTGTACTACTCTTTATGATTTTACTAGGAATAGGAATCATTTTTCTATACTATTTTTCTTTAAATATTTACAATGGAAAAACTAATTTAGGTATTCAGCAAGCAATACACAGTTTATATAATTATGGAATATTACATCATATATTATCTATTTTCTTATGGGGACTAGATTTTCTTAATATGCTAGTTTCTATTTATTTTATTATAGTAATTGTAAAACTATTCAATGTGAAATCATCGATGAATAAAGTTGCTTGTTTAGTTTTATTCGTCATTTTTACCGCATTTAATGGAGGAATAACGTATATTTTTCAGCAAATAGAAAAGTATGTGTTTGCTATAAATAATATTGGATTTATAGATCAAAATGGTTTTTTAAATACATCATTTTATTCTGGTACAGAGGTTACAATTTTAAATCTATTTTTTAATTGTTTATTAACAATTATATTACTAGTAGTTACAGGTCACATTATCGATAAAAAACTAGAAGTCTAAAGGAGGAATCAGCATTGGGAAACGTAGTAGTAAAGTTAGAGAATGTTCGAAAAAGGATTGGTGGAACGGAAATTATTCGTGGTTTATCATTTGAGGTTCGTGAAGGAGAAGTATACGGATTCCTTGGACCGAATGGTAGCGGTAAGACGACGACGATCCGTATGATGACAGGTCTTATTTCAATGACAGAGGGCGATATTACAATTTGTGGACATAGTATTCGCTCGGAGCGTGAAAAGGCACTAGAGCAAATTGGAGCGATTGTAGAAAATCCTGAACTATATGATTATATGACAGGAATGCAAAACTTAAAGCATTTTGCGAATATGGCCATTACACCAATTAGTAAAGAGCGGATTGCTGAGATTGTAAAGCTTGTTGAATTAGAGCATGCGATTCATAAAAAGGTGAAAACATATTCACTTGGTATGAAACAACGTTTAGGAATTGCACAGGCATTACTTCATCAGCCGAAAATCTTAATTTTAGATGAGCCGACAAATGGACTAGATCCAGCTGGTATTCGCCAAATTCGTGATTATTTACAACGTTTAGCGAAAGAAGAGAATATTGCTGTAATCGTATCAAGTCACTTATTGAGTGAAATTGAATTAATGTGTGATCGCGTCGTTATTATTAAACAAGGTGAGTTTGTACAAGAGTACAACTTACATGAAAAAGTGAAACATGATGAGGCAGTCGTTGTAGCGTTTGAAGTAGATGAAGTTCAGAAAGCAAATGAAATCATTAAAGGTAAAGCAAAAGGGAATGTAATTGTAGCATCTGTAACAAAAGACAACATTCCGCAACTTGTAAAAAAACTTGTTCATGCTGATGTGCTTGTATATGGCGTTACTGTTCAAAATAAAACGTTAGAGGATGAGTTCTTAGCGATTACTGGGGGAGTGAAAGCGTAATGTTTAAATTAATTCAAAATGAATTTTTAAAGTTGCATGCGAAAAAAGGTATGTATATTTTAATTGGTGTCATTGCTTTATTAGAGATTTTAGGAACAGTAGTATTGGCGAAATGGGGCGACGCTGGTAGCTTAAGTGGATCTTACTTAGATTTTGCAAGTTCAAATATCGGCTTAATTATGATATTCACAACGATCTTTGGAATTACAATAGCTTCTCGTACAATTACAGATGAATTCCAAAAAGGAACGATTAAGCAATTATTAATTCGTCCAAGAAAACGAATGACAATTTTATTTTCTAAATATATTACAGTATTATTAACGATGTTATTTATCGTATTTGCTAGTACGTTAATTGCTATGATTATTGGTATAATTGTAATGGACGGTAGTAAAACTGAATTAACGTTAGGAATTGCTTTAAAAACAATTGTATATCAGCTGTTATCACCATTTTTCTTTGCAACACTTGCATTTTTCTTAGCAAACGTGTTTAGAAAGTCTGTATTACCAATAATTATTACGATGTTTCTATTATTCTTACAAGGTACAATTAACATGGTATTAATGATGTTTGCAAAAGGTGTAGCGAAGTTTGTAGTATTTAGCCATTTGGATTTAAGAGCTTACGATAGCAATAAATTAATTAGTGGCGGAGTAGAACCAACATTTACAGAATTTACATTTACAACTTCATTATTACTTGTAGCTGCATACTTTGTTGTGTTACTTGTAGCATCAAGTGCATTATTCCAAAAACGTGACGTATTATAATAAAAGAAATCCCCGCTTGTAAAAACGGGGATTTTTATTACATAAAATTCACTTAGATTGCAACAAGTATGCAATTTTTCGGTGGAGAAGAAAGTGGTACAATCTCAATTACTGAATTACAAGCGCAAAGTAATTTATGGATTGGTATCGGTCTTACAGTTGTTGGATTACTTTGGTTAATTCCTTATGTTTGGAAACAATGGCGTACAGTAAAAGAAGTTGGCGTGCCACCAGTACGTTTTATAAATGAGCAAAAAGTAGTGAGTTCATCACAAGAAAATGAAGTGTATAGTCAAGTGATCGTAACCGATAGATTGATGGCCATAGAGTTACCAGATGAGGCTGTAAATAAGCTTCGGTTAGAAGAAAATGATTATGTAACAGTATCTGTAGAAGAAGATAAAATCGTTATAAAGAAAGCACATAATAGATAATTAAAAAGTAGCTCCTTAAGAGCTACTTTTTAATTTGTAATAATTTCCACACGAAAATTATTACCGTTCTTTACATATTTAATATCTGTAACAGTGCGGACCGTCTTTAAAATCTCCACTTTTTCACCAATTCGCGGGATGGTCGGAACATTGTCCCAAATACCAAGCAAGTCATCTAATTGTGCCGTTTTTTCATAAAACCAGATTTTCAATGTAAAGCCCCTTTCTCGAACTTTATGTATTTTAATACATAATATATTATTTTTATTCTTATTGTAAGGGGTTTTTTTATATTTTATGAATAAAAATAAATTAATCTTCTGGGAAGATATGTTCAATATCAGGAGTAAGAGATACTTCTGATAATACGATATGAGAAACGGTCGTTGCATATGAAGAAACATCATTGATAAATTCTTCCAGTTCGACGAGTGAAGGAACAGAAATTTTTACAATGTAGCATAAGCTTCCTGTTACTCGGTAACAAAAACTTGCAGATGGATAAGACTGAATAAACTGTTGCATACGTGTTGTATCACCATTTTTTAAAGTGATTTCTAAAAT
Source organism: Bacillus sp. JKS001846 (assembly GCF_900176455.1). NCBI lineage: Bacteria > Bacillati > Bacillota > Bacilli > Caryophanales > Bacillaceae > Bacillus > Bacillus sp. JKS001846. The sequence continues at coordinate 4,316,727 of NZ_FWYG01000001.1, read as the reverse complement.
ACAATCTAAAACGAGTCCTGCCTTTTTATAATCAATATCGATTGTGTATTTTTGAATAACCCCTTCGCTTTCGAGCTTACGAACACGTTCTGAAGTAGACGGAGCAGATAAGTTTACTCGTTTCGCCAATTCACGCATCGAAAGGCGACTATCATTATATAATTCATTTAAAATTTTTCGATCAACACGGTCTAATTGCATTTGTAAATATACCTCCAGTAAAATAATGATTTTTGTAAAGGGAAAATATAAATTAAGATTCATATGAAATGTAAAGTGAACGTTATTTATTTTACAATAAAACAGAAGGGAATAGGAGGGGAAATGATGGAGAGAATTTCATTATCAAATGTAGGAGATACAAAGTTTCAAAAGTTATTAGGGCATAATTCGGATATATTACATTCGTGGAGTACGTTAGAAGATACACTGTACAATAAAGGAACTCTTTCAGCAGAGTTGAAGGAGCAAGTGAGAAGAACATTAGCGTATGGGAATGAATGTCCGTACTGTATGGCAAAAGGAAGACCTGATGATGTGCAAAAGGCAGAGGAGATTGGTGTAGCCGTTACTTTTGCGCATACATTTGTTCATGACCGAAAAGCAATAGATGATACTATGTTTCACGTATTAAAACAATATTGGACAGAAAAAGAAATTGTAGAGCTTTGCGCCTATGTTTGCTTTATTACTGCGTCACAACAACTTGGTTTTCTATTTCAATTACAGCCAAATTAAGGGGGGAAATGATGAAAAATCAAATAGCACTTATCATAATCGATGTACAAAAGGCATTTCAATTACCAGATTGGGGCGAGAGAAATAATATTTTTGCTGAAGAAAACATGAGAATTTTATTAGAAGAATGGAGAAAAAGGGAACGACCAGTTTTTCATATTCAACATGTAAATAAAGAAAATGCGCAGTCAATGTTTTATGAGAGAGCGGAAACGGTAAACTTTAAAGAAGAAGTGCAACCACTACTTGGTGAAGTGGTTATTCAGAAATTCGTTAACAGCGCGTTCATTGGGACAAATTTAGAAGAGCAATTAAGAAAGAACAAATGTAATGCAGTAATGGTTGTAGGATTAACGACAAATCACTGTGTGGAAACTACGACACGAATGGCAGGGAATTTAGGATTTACAACATATTTAGTGAGTGATGCAACGGCTACTTTTAACCGTAAAGGTTTAGATGGTAAGGAGTATAGTGCAGAGGATATTCACAATATGACACTTGTAAATTTACATGAAGAGTTTGCTACGATTGTGACGACAAAAGAAGTATTAAAATTATTTTAAGAAAATAATTGCGAATTATGTAGAAAAAAATAAGAATATTTCGTATAATCTAAGTACAATCATTTTGAAAATAGGGGTGGCATCATATGGAGCAAATTTCAGTAAAGAAATTAGAAGAGGTACTTGTTGTAGCAGGGGATGATAAACAAAAGCAAAAGGAATTTTATGAATTGCTCTTATCTACTGAGTTTTATGTTGCTGGTTCACTAGAAGCAGAGGACGGGGCAACAGAAGGAATACTTCGTTTGCGTCATTTCCAAGGAGAAGGTAGATGGATCGTTCCGTTCTTTACACAAATGGAATTTGTAAAAGATGTGTTGCCAGAAGGAACGCCCCTTATTACGATACGTGGGAAAGAGTTATTTGGTAGCATTGAGAAAGATGCTATAGCTGTATTAAATGTTGGCACTGATATAAGTAAAACATTTATTCCAGAAGAAATTGCAGATATCGCATCTGGACGAATTTTTAACTATTATAAATAAAAGGAAAAGCGTAATCGCTTTTCCTTTTTAATTTGAACACGGGGTGGCTACGCCGGAAGAAATAGAGAGTGTTTTATTATGTGTACTTATTGTAGCTGTAGCTCCAAGAGGAATCCCAATGTTTGGACTTATATGTCCAATCGGTAGACCGAACAGGACAGGGATAGCATATGGAGTGAAATACTCATATAATATTGTTTGCAATGATTGAGATGGCTTTGAAGGAGTGCAGTCGTGACAACTTGTGAAAATAACGCCCCTGCATTCATTAAACTTTCCAGATAAAAGTAGCTGATTTAACATACGGTCAATGCGGTACGGTTCTTCACCAATGTCTTCAAGTAATAAAAGTGTATTGTCCGTATTTATCTCGTAGGGCGAGCCAATTATACTTGTTAACACAGCTAAATTTCCTCCAACTAACGTACCTGTAACTGTACTGTGAGAGCTAGGTACGATACATTCTGATGCAGATAAAATGGTTGAATACGGATGGAATAGTTGATTGAAAGAGGATAAAGATAGGGAATCAATACCTTTTCCTAGTTCTTCAATCATCGGACCATGAAATGTTATAAGCTTTGCATAACGTGAAAAAGCATTATGTAAAGCTGTAATATCACTATACCCCCAAAAGATTTTAGGGTTTTGCCGAATGATTTCATATTGAATGTGAGGGAGGAGACGAGCACTTCCGTAACCACCTCGTGCACAGAAAACGGCCTTCACTTCATTATTTGTAAATGCTTCATGTATATCGTCAAGCCGAACTTGATCACTTCCGGCTAAAAATCCATATTTCTCGTAAACACTCTTCCCGATTATTACGGATAACCCCATCTCTTGTAATACATTCACACCTTTTAATACATTTTCGATTGTAGGTGGACCAGATGGTGCAATAATTATTACTGTATCACCTTGTTTTAATGCATTTGGATAAATCATTAAGCTCAGCCTCCTTCTCTTTCAATATATTCGCTTCATATGAAGTTCAACCCTTGCAAAAGCAGGGGAAAGCTTATCAAATAAAGAAGATATAAGGGAAATAGGAGGGAAAATGATGTTTACAAGTCGAGTAACAGACATATTAAAAATTGAGTATCCCGTTGTTCAAGCCGGTATGGCAGGCGCGATTACGACGCCAGAACTTGTTGCAGCAGTAAGTAATAGCGGAGGATTAGGGACGCTTGGAGCGGGCTATATGAGCCCAGAACAAATTCGTGAAGCGATTTATAGAATAAGAGAACTAACAGATAAGCCTTTCAGTGTTAATTTACTTGTAACGAAAGAGATACAAATAGAAGAAGAGAAGGTAAATGAGGCGAAAGTATTACTAAGTGGAGTAAATAGAGAATTAGGTATAGAAGTAGAAGGGACGTTAAAACTTCCAAAAAGCTATAAGGAACAATTACAAGTGTTATTAGATGAAAAAGTACCAGTCGTTAGCTTTGCATTTCAAACGTTAGAAAAAGAAGAAATAAATGATTTAAAAAGAAGTGGAATAAAAGTTATCGGAACAGCTACCCATGTGAAGGAAGCGAAAGTACTTGCCGAGCTAGGAGTAGATATTATTGTCGGGCAAGGAAGCGAAGCCGGAGGGCATAGAGGAACGTTTATTGGGAAAGAACGAGATGCTATGATCGGTACTTTTGCGTTAATACCTCAGTTAGTAGGGGCTATTCCGTATATCCCAATTGTCGCAGCAGGTGGTGTAATGAACGGACAAGGGCTTGTTGCGGCATTGGCACTAGGAGCAGAAGGTGTTCAAATGGGATCGGCCTTTTTAACAAGTGAAGAGAGTATTACGCACGATGTGTATAAAGAAGCGGTTTTACATAGTACAGATACGAGCACAACTGTAACTCGTGCGTTTTCTGGGAAATATGCGCGGGGTATTCGGAATGAATTTATAGAGAGACATGAAGGAAAAGAAGAAGGGCTGCCGATGTATCCAGTGCAAAACGTATTAACTTCTAAAATACGCCAAGAGGCAGCGAAGCAAAATAAGGAAGAATATATGTCACTTTGGGCAGGACAGGCAGCATCATTAGCTCGAATCGAATCAGCTCAGCATGTAGTGGAGCGAGTTATGAAAGAAGCAGAGAATGCAATCGAACAATTACAAAATATATACAAAAAGACCACTTGAGTAATTCAAGCGGTCTTTTCATTAGTTTGCTTTATAAAATTGTTGGATGGCTTCGTCGATGTAAACCCAGCCTTTCCAACCTAAGTGCATATGATCTTTTAAGAAGTATTTATCGTATTCATGATTTGAGAAGTCGGCAATTGGATAACCAGCTTTTTCAATTTGCTCATGAACTTTCTTATAGTATGCTTCGCGGCGTTCTTTCGGGAAGCCAGCGTAGTCGTACCAAGGACCTTTTACAGGAACAGAAATGAAGAGTGGTTTTGCACCAGATTGTTTTAATAAATCAAGTACAATTTGTAAATCTTCATATTCTGGCGATTGATCATAAGCATCATTTTTTAAGTAGCCTTCACGTTGCTTTAATTTCTTCTTGATTTTGCTATTGAAGTAACCATCTTCGATACCATATTGATTAGATCCAGATTCTGCTGCACCTGTTTGATCCGCATGTTTACGAGCTTCTTCCCAGTTCATTTGTTTTAATGAAGGATCGAGCTTCTCTTTGTGCGGTTTAATATTAAACATAGCTGTAAATAAATCTTTACGATCTAAAATGTTACGGTAAATATAAGCGAAAGGTTTAGCAGCAAGTGCTTTTACTTTATACTTCGTATCATCATAAGCGATACCTTCAAGCGAGATTTTTAATAAAGTTTCTTTTTTTACAATCTCAAAGTTTAATAAACGCTTTGCAATTTGTTTTTTCATTTCAGGTTTTAAATCATTGTTGAAAATGAAGTGGTAACCTTGTTGTTTTGAAAAGTTAGGTGCAAAGTGCGTTTCGTCAATACCTTGTGGTACAAACCATTGCGGAGAAAGAACGAATACCATTTTCTTATCTTTCAATTGATCCATTGTAGATGCGAAGTTTAACACATGTACAAGGTCTTGTGTTCCGCCGCGTCCAAGAAGGAATGGCGTAAATCCTTCAGGCTTTACTTTAAAATAATTAGATGGATGGAAAGCATCCATACGTGCGAATTCCGATGAACCGTACATCGGAAGATATTTTGGATCTACTAACATCTTTTGCTGTAAAATCATACTTTGAATTTTTTCTTCTTTTAAAGAAGTAGCAGCTTGTTCTACTTTTTCATCACTTAAAAGTGGAAGTAGGAAGCGCGTTGGAATAAGTAAGAATACAGCAAAAAGGGCCAATGCTAAAAGCATCGGACCAAATTTTGCTTTGTTCATCGGATTTCTTCCAACTTTTTAATAACCATGTTTGGTGTAGCCCACTCGTCACGGTCAAAATCAGAAATAGAAACTTCAATATCTAAACGCTCTTGGAATTCAACTAATAAAGATACTACAGCGAAAGAATCAAGGATACCTTCTTCAAATAATTGAACATCTAAGTTTTCTTTCACAATATCGTTTTCACATACTTCTTCTAAAATATCTAATACTTGCTCTTTGAATTCTGCCATTTTTAAAATCTCCTTTATATCCGAAATTATTATATGTGCAACTTCTTAATGGAATAAGAAGGGTGCATTAAAAGTATCTGTTAAGGTGTCCAGAGAAGATTAGGAAACCGAAACATACAACGTGGAACGTAATTACAATCGCAAGGACGTGTGTAAATTTATTGTTTGGCCAAAACTTATGCTTTTTGTTTTTTCGTTCGAAAATATCGAATAAAATGAACAGTGCGGCATGATAGAGACCATAAATAACATATTGTGCAACAGCGCTTCCTTGGATGTGCCAAATTCCCATAATGAAGAAGTTTAAAAATGCACCGATATACGAAATTGTGTAACGGTTCTTAATTAACTTTTTCTTCGTTGCAAAAAAGACGAAACGCATGTAAATAAAATCACGGAACCAGAATGATAAACTCATGTGCCAGCGGTTCCAGAAGTCTTTAATATTACGACTAAGGAATGGTTTATTAAAGTTTTCTGGCGTTTTAATCCCCATCATGTAACTGATACCAATTACGAACGCACTATAACCTGCAAAGTCAAAGAATAATTGCATGCTAGTAGCGTACATAAAAATCACATTAGATAAAAGTGTATCTTGATTGGCGAATACGGCCTTTACAAGATATGTTGTTATCAAGTGTGCAATTATAAATTTGTACAGAAAACCTTGGAAAATACGGTTAAGTCCTGTATATAGTAACTTTTGATATTCTTCACCACTAGGTGGCTTTTGAATATCTTTTTGGAATCTACGGTAACGATCAATAGGTCCACTTGAAATCGCAGGGAAGAATAAAACAAACTCCCAGAAATTAAAGAAGGAAAGTTCTTTAATTAAATTATCACGAACTTCAAAGACCATTTGCACAGCTCTAAATGTTACGTAAGACATACCTGCGAAAACAATAAAATGTAATTCAGGTACAAAGGGTGCGATTTTTGCCAAAATAAGTGGCAAAATCGATAAAATAACAGCTATACAAAACATGAATGTACTATTATTTTGTTTTCTTAAAAGTAAATAGCCTTTAATTAGGGCATATTGCCAAATAATAAATGCGGCTAACATAATCGCTTGCTTCGGTTTATCTGAGAAGATAATAGCAATCATGACTAATGTTAATACTGCATTATATTTACGCAACATTTTACCTTTTAATCCAGCTATGATAGTAGGTATTAATAAAATGCCCACTATAGCGAAAAAATAAAATGATCCATATGCGGTCATGCTGTAACCTCACTCAATAATTTTTTGCGATCTACCTTTCCATTTGGTGTCATTGGAATAGAAGATTGATACATGAATTTACGTGGAATCATGTAGTTTGGTAATCGCTCATTGAGTTCTTTTTTGATTGCAGATGTTAATTTGAATTCTTTTTCAAATGAATGTTCTCCAGGAACAACAACCGCTAATAAATAATCGTATTTCTCACCTTTTTTAATTGGAACGATAACTGCTCCTTCTACGTAAGAACACGCACGAAGGTGATGCTCAATTTCTTCTAATTCCATTCGATAACCATGCAACTTAATTTGGAAATCAAGACGACCATTATAGAATAGAAGACCATTTTCAACATAGCCAGCATCGCCTGTTTTATAGGCGCGCTCACCGTCAATCATAGTAAATGCTTTTTCTGTTAATTCAGGGCTTCCTAAATATCCAACGCTTACGCTTGGACCGACAATTACGATTTCACCTTTTTCACCATCAGGTGCAATCGTGCCATCTTCTTTCATAATAAGAAGGCGACAGTCTGATTTACAATAGCCAACTGGAAGTGATTTGTATTGATTAAGCACTTCTTCTGTAACGTGAATACCTGTTACAGCGACAGTAGCTTCTGTTGGACCGTAAGTATTCATAATTGTTGCTTTTGGGAAACGCTCAATTAATTTTCTAGCCACTTCATTTGGTAACACTTCACCGCAGAATAAGAATGTTTTCATGTTCGGTAGCATACTTTCAGAGAAGGATGCTTCCATTAAACACATTTCAGCGAAAGAAGGTGTCGAAGTCCATACTTGAATATCCGATTGCTCTAAAGAAGCAAACAAGTCTTTTGGACGCGCAATCATATCTTTATCGATTGCCCAAAGTGTACCACCTGTTACTAATGATGGGTAAATATCCATTACAGATAAATCGAATGAGAAAGGTGCTTGATTTAAGAATACTTGCCCTGTTTGTAAGTTGAAATCTTCTACAGCCCATTTTGTAAAGCTAACAAGGCAGTTATAAGTAATCTGAACCCCTTTCGGATTACCTGTGCTTCCTGATGTGTAAATAATGTAGAAGTTCTCATCACCTTTTACCGCATGTTCAGGATTTGGAGTGTTCCCTTTATGAGTAAAGAAAATATCTTTTAAGTTGTCTTCACTTACGATGCGAACTGGTAAATCAGTTACAGTTACTGCTGTTGCCGATAAAAGTAATTTCGCACCAGAATTTTCAGCAATACGTTGTACACGATCAGCTGGGATAGATAAATCTACAGGAATGTAAGCATGTCCAGCTTTTACACATCCTAAAAAGTTAACAATCATTTCAGGTTGCATATGGCCATACACCATAATTGGTGAACGATCGTCTGGATACTCAGAAGAAATCCAATGTGCTAACGCATCAGAATCTTCCTTTAATTGTTTGTACGTAATTTTCGCATCTCGCCAAACAAAAGCGGTTTGATCAGGCGTTTCTGCAGCCCACTTTTCAATTTGTTCTAATAACTTCATAACGTTCCCACCCTAGAATTCATTGTAAATAAATGTACTTGTGTTTGTATCATGGAATCCATACAACCAAAGTAATGCAAATAAAATTGCAAGATAATAAACCGTCTTTGCAACCCATTGTGTGAGTGGTCGAGACCATATCTCTTTTAATCTTTCCATGTCTTTCCCTCTCTTAATGAAATAATAGCTCTTTGTAGGTATCATGTCCTACATTATTGTGAAAAAAACAAAATCCCACATTTTAGGTAAAAATAAGTCAAAAGGCTCTTTTTTGATATTAGCACTAAATACTAAAAAAGAAAATCCCTAACTTAGCAATTATATTACATTCAGCATGAATTTGTAATGGGTTTGACATGTAAATAGAAAGTGGATTGTGTGAATACATAAAAGTGGACTATAAGAATACGTAAAAATACAGTATTTGTTTTTATTAATCATTCAAGACGGAGTAAACTTTTAAATTTCTAGTTCTTTTGAAAAGGAGGAAATTATCATGAATAGAGTGTGGAAGAATCTAATTTCGGAAGAAAATATCGTGAAATGGAGAAGGCACTTCCATAAGTATCCGGAATTATCATTTCATGAAAAAGAAACTTCGCAATTTATATATGATACATTATGCTCATTTTCTTCTTTTGAAGTAACGAGACCGACGAAGTATAGTGTACTAGCAATTAAAAGAGGTGTGAAGCAAGGGAAAGTAATTGCGATTCGAGCTGATATAGATGCTTTGCCAATTCAAGAGGAGACAAGTAAATCTTATACATCTGTGAATAAAGGAATGATGCATGCATGTGGGCACGATGCTCACGCAGCTATTTTATTAAGCACAGCAGAGGTGCTATCAAATATAAAGGAAGATTTTGCAGGTGAGATTCGTCTATTCTTTCAGCACGCAGAAGAGGTGTATCCCGGTGGGGGACAAGAAATGGTTGAGGCAGGTGTAATGGACGGTGTTGATTATGTAATAGGTTTACATGTTATGTCTGGATTAGAAAGCGGAAAGATAGGAATTGTGTATGGGCCGATGATGGCGGCACCAGACGTATTTACAGTTGAAATTCAAGGCAAAGGAGGACATGCGGCGCGACCAGAAGAAACGATAGACCCTATTGCTATTGGAGCACAGATTATTACAAATTTACAACATATCGTATCAAGAAATACGAGTGCTTTTATGCAAAGGGTTATTTCAGTTACACAATTTCATGGGGGAACGGCTGACAATATTATTCCTAGTACAGCAACTTTAATGGGAACCGTTCGTTCATTTAATCAAGCATTGAGGGTGGAAGCAGAAGGGAAAATCGAGAAAATTGTGAAAGGAATTACAGAAGCACATGGAGGATCGTATACATATACGTATCGATATGGATATGATCCGGTTATTAATGATGAATATATTACGAAAATAGTAGAAGAAAGTGCACTACATTTGTTTGGGAATGAGCGTGTTGTGAAGCTTGAACCTTCTATGGGTGGGGAAGATTTTTCAGCATATTTAAGAAAAGCACCCGGTTGTTTCATTAAATTAGGAACAGGTAATGAAAATATATATACTTGTTATCCACATCATCATCCGAAATTTGACGTGGATGAATCAGCATTAATTTGTGGAGTGGAGCTATTTTTAGAGACGACTATAAGATTACTAAAATCATAGAAAAACAAAAAAAGGCAACTGCACTCTATTGCAGTTGCTTTTATTTCTTTCCGTCAGAGAGGGCTGAGAAAGAACTATGCTCATTCATAGTATATGAATAGCTAACGGACAAGCTTGTACATTTTAATCATTTTTTTAAAAATAGTTGTTGACATTGATAATCAATGTCAATTAATCTAAAAGTAGTTGAAATTGATAATTATTATCAATAGGATGGATGCGACATGTTAATGAGAAAAAATTTTCACCTTCTGCGGAGGGGATTAAAAGATAAAAATAAAGATAAAGATGTTGATCAGCATATGGAATGGAAAAGAAATGTAATTCGGTCTGAATATGTAGATGAGAAGAAGAGCATTCAAACAGAAAAAGAGATACAAAGTAAAGGGAGAGGTTCAGTTGAGTAAGTTAGTAATGATTTTTGCAAGTATGAGTGGAAATACAGAGGAAATGGCTGACCACATTGCCGGCGTAATTCGTGAAACAGAAAATGAAATTGAAGTTATTGATATTATGGATTCACCAGAAGCTTCTATATTAGAACAGTATGATGGAATTATTTTAGGTGCATATACTTGGGGAGATGGTGATCTTCCTGATGATTTCTTAGATTTTTATGATGCAATGGATTCTATTGATTTAACTGGGAAAAAAGCGGCAGTATTCGGATCGTGTGATTCGGCTTATCCGAAATACGGAGTGGCAGTTGACATTTTAATAGAAAAGCTACAAGAGCGCGGGGCAGCAGTTGTGTTAGAAGGACTAAAAGTAGAATTAACGCCAGAAGATGAAGATGTAGAAAAATGTTTACAGTTTGGAGCTGAATTTGTAAAACATCTTTCTTAATGGCAGAAGGGAGATGAAGAGCAAGTGCATGAGAAAATCTCAATCAAAACGATGACAGATTATCATTTGTATGATTTTATGCGTTGTCCGCATAAATTTTATTTTCGTCATATAAAAAGAAGAGAACCTTCTTCATTTGAATGGCAACAAATAGCACAAATGATTGTCAATCAAATTATTAACGAGTATTACACGCTACCTGCGGGTCAACAAACGAAAATTGTACTTTTAATATTAATAGAAAAGTATTGGAAAAAAGTAAGGATTAATATGTTTGCTTCGAAGACGGAGTACTATATTGTATTAGCTAAGCTAACGGATCACTTATTACAGTTTGTTGAAAAGGATGATAGTCAGACACCACCATTGTTTTTATACGAGAAGTTTCAAACATATATGGAAGAGTTAGGTGTCCACATGTCATTGACATTTGAAGTTGGTGAGTGGAGTGCTGGGTCGTTTGTAATTAAAAAGTATGTCGTCGATGCGGATGAGGAAATGCTTGCTCTTTGTCAGAAGCTAATGACAGTATTCAGTTATAAAGCTTTCGGCGTTCTTCCAGGAAAGATTGAAGTTATTAATTTAATAGAAGGAACTAAGTATGAGTACATTCCAAAACAGGAAGATATTATAACTGGAATGGCTGATTTATCTAGAATGAAAGAAATGTTGCAACAACCTGAGCATTATACAGAGCGTCATTTTCGTTCTGAGTGTATAAGTTGTGCATTTCGTAGTGAATGCCAAGGGGAAGAAGTAAAGAAAGAAGCGGAGCAGAAGAAAAATATCGTACATTAAAGGATGCAACTTTGCATCCTTTTTTGTTGTTGACATGAAAAGCTTTTCATCATTTACCGTATATTTATAGCAGATTTTAATAAAGTGAATCTTTAATCAGTGGGGGTTTTGTCAATCCCCCACTGATTATCAGCCCTCATTAATCGGGCTACCCGCGAATAGCAGGATAAAGGGAGGAATAATCAATGAAAGATGAAACGAAAGTATTTCAATGGTTAAAAGAACAAAATGCTCCTTTTGAAATTCAACTGCAAATTTTACAGGCATTTCAATTGTATAAAGTCATTGTTGAAATGGATAAAAAGTTAATGTTGTATGAGGAGAGAGTATATAGGGAGAGAATGTAATCTCATCCCTGTAATATCGTTTTTAGCTGTTCTGTGCCTGTAATGAATTCGAGTTTATTCTCTGACTCAAAGTTATAAATAATATTATGTAGTAAAGGACTGTATTGATAGAAGATAGTAATGCGATGAATGAGTAATGGATCATGATGAGAAATAAGTGTACTGTACTGTTCATATACAGATGTAGTAAACTCATGTCCGAAATCATAATATAGTCCTGCAAAATCAAAAGCAGGATCGCCAATTTGCGCATCACCAAAATCGATAACACCTGAAATACTTTTGTTATGCTTGTTAAATAAAATGTGATGATGAGTAAAATCAGTGTGAATGATTGTGTTTTGAAAAGTGGATATAGCTAAACATGCAAAGAAATTTTCAAATAAGCGATTTAAGGCTAGTTTCTGTAATGAAGTAAGGCTAGTAGTGAGATATTGGTTTAATTTTGTTTGTAGCTCTTTCCAGTAGGTACATGTTTTTTCAATAGGGAAACATAGCGTTGTAACTTGGTGTAAAGGAATGCTATGTAGTACCGCAAGGAAAGTAGCTAATTGTGTAATAATTGCTTTCAGCTCTGGATCCTCCAGCGTGGCAACTGTGTCTGTTTTTAATGGTTCACCATGAATGAGAGTATAGTAACTACAAAGAGGAACCTCATCAGATTCATTTTTATAAATTAGGTGATATTGTGGAACTTCGATTTCTTGTAGTGATTGAGTGAGAATTGCGCATAGTTCTTTTTCTAACGGAATTCGCATCGCATATTCCTGTTTTCGCGGGAAACGAAACAATAGCTCATCATTTACTATAACTGCTACATTATCCCATCCTTCTTCATTTTGTTTATATGAATGTATAGAAAGATTAGGCAAAGCTTCTTTTATATAATGTTTGTAAGAGTCCATAATTGTTCCTCGTTTCTAAGTTAAGTTATTCCACTTTATGATATCAGAATTTTCTTTCTGTATGTTAAAATATAGCTATCATTATTAAGAAGGGCGGGAGTATTACGAAAAAAAGACTGTTAATCAGTTCTCTATGTATCGCTTTTATATTGTTATGGTCATATAAAGAGGAGGTTTTTGCTACCTTTAAACCGATTGATCAGTACGAGTTAAATAAGGAGTTAAAGAACAAAAGTATAGAAAATTTAACTCATAATGAAATGAAAAAGGTAGGAGAGCATTTTGTGACCGAGCAACTATCAGTGTTTGGGTCTACTAATAAAGAAGATGTGAAACGAAAAGGTGAAGAACTATTTTTAAATAGAGGGTATGAACAATTAATGGGAAATTATTATCCAAATCGTTTTCGAGATTTAGAGTATAAATTTACAAACGAGGAGGTACGTGAAGAGACCGATGAGAGTTTTCTTTATCAAGCTGTAGCGTACGTTGCGGGTACTGAAAATGGTAAGAGAAGTGAAATGAAATTGAATTATGAAGTGAAAATTGTAAAGGTTAATAATATATTTATGGTGCTAGAACAAAAGCAGCGCGTACAATAAAGGAAATTCATTGCTCAATAGAACATTTTGGGGTGTATACTACTTAATGCGGAATAAAAAGGCCCTCAAGGAATAAAGGGCCTTTAAAGATTTTCATTTTGTTGACCAAGTTCTTTTTGAGCAATATATAAATTTCCTTGCTCGACTTGTTTAAGGGTATGAACAGAATCTCCTGCATATCCTTTTTGTGTTTTAACAGTTCTTTTTGAACGATTGGAATCTTGTTTCTTCATATAATAGGCCACCTTTCATCAAAAATAAACGAAAATGATAAGTATGAGTAATACAGCAGCGAAAATGGTAATGCCCATTAAAAACGAAGTGTTTTTATATTTAGGTGGCTTATGTACATCTTGCCGATATCCAGGTGAAATTTCAGGGGCAAATTCTTCATCGAATGATTGCTTTTTTTCTTTGTCGTCCATATGTACCCACCTTCCTTTTTCATTATATTATACGTTACAAGAAAAAATATGCATAAAGAAAACAGCCGCTTTATTATTAGCGGCTGTTTTGTGTTGTATATTTTCGTTGTACTTGAAAGAGACGGATAAGTAGGAAGGCAGCGCCAAATGCTAGACCGATAATAAGACCGATCCAATAGCCTTTTGCGGCCCATTCTGTATACGTTGCTAATATATAACCTAGTGGTAGACCTATTATCCAATAAGCAATTAAAGTCATAATTAGAGCGACATTTACATCTTTATAACCACGCAGAGCTCCTTGTACAGGGGTTGCAATTGCATCTGAAATTTGAAATAAAATCGCAAAGATAAGAAATTCTTTTGCTAAATGATGAACTTTTGCATCTGTCGTATAAATAGAAGCAATTTGATCATCAAAGAAGTAGAGAAGAATCGAATATAATAAAGCAAAGGCAAGGGCTAATCCAATTCCAATCAGTCCGTATTGTTTTGCATTATCGAAACGTTTTGCACCAACTTCGAATCCGACCGCAATAGTCATTGCCATTGCTAAACTTAGCGGAGTCATATATAACAAGGAAGCAAAGTTCATAGCTGCTTGGTGAGCTGCAATAGTTGTCGTACTAAAATTACTCATCATAAGCGTTACCGCAGCGAAAATACTCGTTTCAAAAAAGATAGCAAATCCGATAGGGACGCCAAGCTTTAAGAATGCTGTCCAACTCGAAAGAGAAGGGCGGTATAATTGTTTGAAAATGTTGAAAGAGGCAAAAGGCTCTTTCGTCTGAATAATAATGACTGTAATAATTAAAATGCACCAATATGTTGCAGTGGAAGCAATTGCCGCTCCAACACCACCGAGTTTTGGGAAACCGAAGTTACCAAAGATTAATAAGTAATTTAATATTACGTTAATTGGTAATGATAGTAATGTAATAATCATCGTTGTTCGAGTTTTTCCTAATGCATCAATAAATCCACGTAAAACCGTGTAAGTCAATAAAGGTATAATTCCTATTGCGATAATACTTAAAAATTGAGCTGCAATACGTTCCACAGGTTCTTCTAAGCGCATGCCGTTTAAAATAGGTGAAACGACGAAGAAACCGATGAGGATAACAACGAAACTAGCGCAAATTGCTAAATAAACTGCTTGTATGACAACGTGGGGAACGTCCTCTTTTTTCTTGGATCCAACGAGCTGTGCAACAATGGGAGTCGTGGCCATTAAAATTCCTGTTAACCCAGTACTAACTGGAATCCATATACTTGTTCCAATTGCGACACCTGCTAAATCAGTTGGGCTTGCATGTCCTGACATTGTTGTATCGAAAAAGCTCATCGCAAATAATGACATTTGCGTTACGAAAATCGGAAAAAATAGTAATACAAATTGCTTTAACTTTTGTGAGAATGAAGTAGTTTCTTTCATAAAATCCCCTTTCCGTATAAAAAAACAAACTCTTACTATCATACAATTTAATCAAAGATTAGAAAAGAAATACGCGCCTACAACATATGAAGCCAATAAAAAAAGGATGCACTTTGAAAAGGGATAAGGTATTATGATAAGGTGTGAAAAAATTACATATTATTTGTTATTAAGGAGGCACTACTTGTGGCTGATTGGTTAATTGGTTTAATCATGGGTGCTGTTGAAGGGTTAACAGAGTTTCTACCAGTATCATCAACAGGACATATGATTTTAACAGGACATTTAATTGGATTTGACGATGAGAGAGCGAAAGTTTTTGAAGTTGTAATCCAATTGGGATCGATTTTAGCGGTTGTAGTTGTATTTTGGAAACGATTATGGTCGTTAGTTGGAATTGGGAAAGTAAAAGAAGGGCCATCGTTAAATTTATTACATATTATTATTGGGATGATTCCTGCCGGGGTACTCGGTGTATTATTCCATAGTGCAATTAAAAAGGTTTTATTTGGTCCAGGACCAGTTGTCATTAGTTTAGTAGCTGGTGGTATTTTAATGATTGTTGCTGAGAAGTTTTCAAAACCAAGTACAGCAAGAACGTTAGATGAAATCACATATAAGCAAGCATTTACAATTGGAATGTTCCAATGTTTAGCACTTTGGCCAGGATTTTCTCGTTCTGGTTCTACAATAAGTGGTGGTTTATTAGCTCGCGTGTCGCATACAGCGGCAGCTGAATATACGTTCATTTTAGCAGTACCGATGATGGTAGCTGCAACTGGATTAGATTTAATTAAAAGCTGGGATGTATTAAGCTCGGCAGATGTAACGCTATTTGCAACAGGATTTGTAACTGCATTCGTTGTTGCGATGCTTGCAATTGTCTCATTCTTAAAATTATTATCTCGTGTAAAACTAACACCGTTCGCTTATTATCGTTTCATTTTAGCTGCGGTATTCTATTTCTTCATTATGTAAAATAAAAACCTGCCGAGCTCGGCAGGTTTTTATTTTACTAATTTTTCTATCATGTTTTCCATTACATGTTCCCAAAGAGAAGTATCATCAGCTAATGTAGCACGGAAATTAGCATACATTTCTTTTTGTTTTTCTTCGAATGTTGGATCTTCTTTTTCAGGTAATGTAGCGCGCATTGAAGTTACTAATTCTTGTACTTTTGGAGCGCGTGGTCCAAAGACGGCTTGTTCATTTCCATCTTTATCAATGAAAATAAAGATTGGAATCGCACGTGCTGTTCCATTTGTTAAATATTGATCCATTAATTCTAAGTTTTCATCGCGAATTAATAAACGCATATCAATATTTGCAACTTCAGAAATTCGTTTCATAACAGGTACGCATAAAAGAGCATCGCCACACCAATCAGCAGTTAATACGATAACACGCCAGCCATCATTTTGACGTTCTTCTAATACAGGAAGTAATTCATTTGGAATTAAAAAATTATTGTAAATGTGTAGTAGCTCGTATTGGTTTACTTGCATTTCATTCACATATGTATCAAAGGACATACCTTTATCAGCCCATTGTTGTAAGTTCATAATTGACACCTCTTTAGTAAGATTTGCTTTCATTGTACCAATTTTTATATAGAAAAGCTTGTATTCTTACTCTTTCTTGTCACTTAATAATTTATTTAATAGAAAAAAGAATAGTACGACACATAATTCAGTTAAGTTGGACATTTGTACGCTTTCTATCCAATCATCAGCAGTATGAATGACGAACCAATCTAGTGTAATTTCAATGAATGAGAAAAGAGTGAGAGAAATCCAATTTGGCATGTTTTGAGTCAATGGATATAGCAGCGCTTTGAAGAAACTGAAAATAAATAATGTAATACCATCTAAGAAAGTGATTAATAAAAAAAAGAGAAGTAAAGCAGTACGTGAACTATACGCTATACCTGTAATTTGAAAGATTCCTACATATACAAAAAATATAAATGTAAAAACTATAATGAGAAAAAGAGCAATAATACTAATGATAATTGTTTTATCTTTTAGGCTGAGATTTGAGAACCTCTCCTCCTCACGCATTAAAATCCCCCTTTTTCTGGAAGTTGACTTCATTTTATCATGAAATACATATTAAAAAACTACGAATTATGGGAAAATAAGATGACAAAAAGTAAGATTTCATGTAAAATTATTAATAAGGTTTTTATTTAACTAAATGAAATAAAAGGAGCTGTCAATGTTGTCTCAAAATCGAGAGCAATTAATGGAAGAACTATCGACAAATGTGTTTGCTATGTTTCGCACATTGCGTAATGATATCGGAAAAATATTCGGTGGTTACATACCGTGGAATGAATTCATCGTTCTGAGAATATTAAATCGTACGAATAAAGAAATGGTATCGCGTGTAGCAAATGAATTAAATGTGTCGAATAGTCATATTACAGCTGTTACAGAAAAATTAATTAATAAAGGTTTTGTAACTCGTTCACGTTCTACATCAGATCGCCGAGTTGTGTATTTAGAGATTACAGAACAAGGGAAAGATTTAGTTGCGAAAATGGAAGATGCGAAAAAACAATATTTACAAGAAAGATTCTCTGCACTTTCAGAAGATGAAATGAATGTAATGATTTCAATTTCCAAAAAACTTATTTAAGTGATTATAAATAAGAAAACGCTTACGTGATGAAATAGAAGGTCTTCCTTATATATGGGAGGTCTTCTTTCGTGTGTAATAGATGTTAAAAAATAAAATGTGTATGAAAAAAGATAGAGCGCCATACTACTAATACAAGGAAGGGAGGGAGAAATATGACGAATCGTAACGGTAGTAAAGGGAGCGGTAATCAAGGGTCACCAAAGTCCGGCCAATTTAATCAGGAATTTAGCACTGAATTTGAAACTGGTAATGATAATAAAGGAAAAGAATATCGTTCTAAAAAAGGGAGTAAATCAAAAAAGGAGTGAAATAATTCACTCCTTTTTTGATTTAAGATGCTGCCGATTGATCCGTATTATATTTTTCTTCTGATTTTGCGACAATCATTGCGCAAATTGCATCACCAGAAATGTTTACAGCTGTTCTAGACATATCTAGAATACGGTCAATACCGATAATTAAAGCGATACCTTCTACTGGTAGATTTACTTGATTTAAAACCATTGTAAGCATTACAAGTCCAACACCAGGTACACCAGCAGTACCGATACTAGCTAGTACAGCAGTTAATACGACCATAGCTAATTGCGGTAATGTAAGTTCAACTCCGTATACTTGAGCGATAAATACAGTGGCTACTCCTTGCATAATGGCAGTACCATCCATATTAATAGTTGCCCCTAGTGGTTGTACAAATGAGCTTATCGCTTTTGGAACGCCAAGCTTATCTTGTGCTGTTTTCATTGCAAATGGAAGCGATGCATTAGAGCTAGATGTACTAAATCCAATTGCCATTACTGGTCCGAAATGTTTAAAGAAACGAACAATATTTTCTTTTGCTAATACTTTTAATAAGCCACCATATACAAAGACCCCGTGAATAATGAGTACTAACATAACGACAATCATATACTTGAACATCGCAGCGACGCCTGCAAGCCCCATTTTACCAACGGATGAAGCGAGCAAACCGAATGTTCCAATTGGGGCTAATTTCATAACGAGATTAACAAGATACATCATTAATTCGTTGCCCTGTTCAAGTAATGAATGGATACCTTGAACTCGTTTTCCTAAAATAGCTATACCGAGTCCAATCAATACGGCAAAGGTAATGATTTGTAACATGTTTCCGTCAGCCATCGCTTTTGCTGGGTTATCTGGTACGATATTTAGCAATGTGTCAACGAAAGATGTTTCAGTTTTTGCACCTTCATACTTAAGACCTTCTGTTTTAAAATTACCGCCAGCTCCTGGTTTTATAATAAGTGCAAATGTAACCGCTATAGAGATGGCAACCGCAGTTGTTACGAGAAAGAATGAAATTGATTTTAAACCGATTCTTCCAAGTTGTTTCGGATCTCCAAGGCCGGCAGCACCAAGTACGATAGAAATGAACACAACAGGAACAACTAGCATTTTAATAAGTCGAATAAACAATTGACCAATTGGGTTGAACACATATTGATTTAGTGGCTCAAAGATAGATGGAGCAGCTAAATTTAGAGTGAGTCCAACAACTAGACCTAGAAATAATGCGATTAAGATTGCTTTTGTTTGTTTCAATAAAATCCCCCCTTTTGTTTTTGTGAAATTTCTTTCTAAAGTAATTATACCGAAAAAATCCCTAATTTAACAATATTTTCTGAATTTTTTGGTTTTTAGGTGTAGATAGACTGATTTTGTGTTTGGAAAATAAAATAGACCATCACATAGGATGGTCTAGGGAAGGGGACAATTTATGTCAATTTAATTAGGGATGGAAGTTGCTTTAAGACACTGGGGAATGTCTTATAAATTAGGGAGGAACAACTTCAATACATATACTATAAAAGGTAGGTGTGACTCTCATGTGAACATAGGGTGAAAGAGAGAGGGAGTTTTAAATAAAAGATAGAAAGACAAAAAAATAAGACCATCATTTATAAGATGGTCAAGGAAGGGGACAATTTATGTCAATTTAATTAGGGATGGAAGCTGTTCAAAGACACTGGGGAATGTCTTATAAATTAGGGAGGAACAACTTCGATACATATACTATAAAAGGTAGATGTGACCTCTGTGTGAACATAGAGTGAAAGAGAGTGGAAGTTTTAAATAAAAGATAGAAAGACAAAAAAATAAGACCATCATTTATAAGATGGTCAAGGAAGGGGACAATTTATGTCAATTTAATTAGGGATGGAAGCTGCTTTAAGACACTGGGGAATGTCTTATAAATTAGGGAGGAACAACTTCAATACACATACTATAAAAGATAGATGTGACCTCTGTGTGAATATAGAGTGAAAGAGAGAGGGAGTTTTAAATAAAATGAAAATTTAATGAGTGTTTTTTGTTCATCCCCTATTGATTATTAGCCTTAACCAATCGGGCGTTTATTGCCCACAAATAGCGGAATAAAAGATAAAGCAAACAAAAAATAAGACCATCATTTATAAGATGGTCAAGGGAAGGGGACAATTTATGTCAATTTAATTAGGGATGGAAGCTATTCAAAGACACTGGGGAATGTCTTATAAATTAGGGAGGAACAGCTTCGATACATATACTATAAAAGGTGGATGTGACCTCTATGTGAACATAGAGTGAAAGATATGGGGATTTGAAAAATAGTACATATGAAATTGTTATTGCTAGCAATATAGAATTAGGATATAGAGTTTTCCAGCATAAAACGAAAAGGAATCTGAATATAAATAAAAGTTGTAATCTATGAAAAAAAAGATTATGCTCAACTATATTATGAGAATATAAGGTTTGTCCCAATTATTTAAGGGCTTTTAAAAAGCTTTTTATTGTATGAGGGGAAGCTTCACTTTAATAAGGGAGTTAGTGATATGGACGTAACAAAAAAACAAGGGCTGTATAATCGTCTTATACGATTAAACCCACCACAAATATTAGCATTAGGCTTTTTCTGCTTAATTGTGGTTGGCGGTTTGTTATTAAAATTACCATTCGCAACGAAAGTACATATTAGTTGGGTAGATGCTTTCTTTACAGCAACGTCAGCAGCGACCGTAACTGGTTTGGGAGTAGTGGATACAGCAAGTACATTTACGATGTTTGGCGAAATTGTTATTATGTTTTTAATTCAAACAGGTGGTCTAGGCCTTATGACAATTGCCATTTTAATTGTTTGGGTACTAGGTAAAAAAATCGGATTACGCCATCGTTTATTAATTGGAGAAGCATTTAATCAAACAAATATAGGTGGTCTTGTAAAATTAGTAAAGCGTGTCTTTATATTTTCGATTTGTATTGAACTTATTGGGGTCATCTTTTTATCGTTTCGCTTTATTCCAGAGTTTGGTTTTGGAAAAGGTTTATACTATAGTATTTTTCATGTAATTGCATCTTATAATAATGCAGGGTTTGCTTTATGGCCAGATAATTTAACAAGATATGTAGGGGATCCCATTATTAATATTGGGATTTGCTCTTTAATTGTAATTGGTGGACTCGGTTTTACCGTATTAATTGATATATGGTATAGTCGCAGTTTTCGAAAATTATCACTTCACTCAAAAATAATGATTATTGGAACAGTAGTACTAAATGTTATAGCAATGATTGTGATTTTTGTATTGGAATATAATAATGTGAAGACGTTAGGGAATTTATCTTTAAATGAAAAACTATGGGCTTCCTTCTTTCAAGGTATTACTCCGCGGACAGCTGGATTTAATACGGTTGACTATGGAGGTATGGAAGAATCATCTATATTATTTACGATGATTTTAATGTTTATTGGTGCAGGAAGTGTATCAACAGGTGGAGGAATTAAATTAACGACGTTTGTTATCTTAATTACATCTGTCCTTTCTTTCTTTAGAAAAAAGGAGGAAATTGTTTTATTTCAGCGTACAATTAAAATGTCGACAGTAACGAGGGCCTTAGCGATTGCTGTTGCCAGTCAAATACTTATTTTAGCAGCGGTATTCATATTAATGCTTACAGAAAACTTCAGCTTTATTCAATTATTATTTGAGACAATATCAGCGTTTGGCACAGTCGGATTAACGATGGGAATTACTGGAAAGCTATCGGCATTTGGAAAATGTATTATTATGTTTGTTATGTTCTGCGGATTAATTGGACCATTAACACTTGTGTTCTCTTTAGCGCGACCAGCAAAACAAAAAATAAAATATCCATCGGAAGATGTGTTTACAGGATAAGGTATCCCGCGTTAAGCGAGATACCTTTTTCTTTTTTAGAACAGGGAGAACAATAGACCAATAAGTGCTACTCGGAATAAAATTGCGATAAGTGCAGCAATTCCACCGACAACTGCAGCGATACCGCCAGTTACAGTAGCTCCGCGATTATAAGCGTAAATACCGAGTAAAACAGAAACAAGACCAAATAGTGTTGGAAATGTAAATAGCGATAAGATAGATAGCGCAAGAGCGATAAAACCAGCAGTTGATCCAGCAGCGGACGATTTTACAACATCTTTATCGTCTTTATCATCGTAATCATAATCAATGCGTTGTGGTGCAACCTCAGCGGCGTACTCTTCTTTATAGTCACTATAATCACTATCTATTCTATCTCTTTTTTTATAATCATCAAATTTCTCAGTCAAAGTCATGACTCCTTTCATAACAAGGTTCAATAGTAGTATGTATCTCTTTTTCTTTTTTATCCCGCTATTTGTGGGAGTCGAGCTACGTACACATCCCACTGATTAAAGTTTCACTATACCGGAGCATGTACAGGGAGTAGTATCTTTTAAAAGAAGGAAAATGTTTTTTTGAAATAGGAAAAGTTAGTATGACTTCCTCTATTTTGGAAAATATAAAAAGGAATAATGAGGAAAGGGTGCAATACATAATGGAACATCCAATTGAAAATTTAATGAAAACGGCAATGACAAATTTAAAAGAGATGGTAGATGTAAATACAATTGTTGGGAGCCCGGTTTCAACAGCTGACGGAAATGTAGTATTAACAGTATCTCAAGTGGCTTTTGGTTTTGGAGCTGGTGGAAGTGATTTTAAAGGGGATTTCATCACTGAAAAACATAACGGTGGGCAAAATCAGCATAAAGAGAACAAACAAGGGCATCCATTTGGAGGAGGAAGCGGGGCTGGGGTTTCCATTAGTCCAGTAGCTTTTTTAGTAGTTGGTTCTAATGGGGTGCAAGTATTACATCTCAACAGCAGTACACATTTAATTGAAAAGGCTTTAAATACTGTACCAAGCACTGTAGATAAATTTGTGAATGGTCGTCAAAAGTGAACTTGCATTTTTTAGGAATTATGATATATTAGAAAAAGTGCGCTTTAGGATGATCGGAATAATTGAAATGTAAATATATATGATGTGTGGAATAAGGGAGAGGAATTTATGATTAATATCAAAAACTTAGTAGTTGGCTTATTTATGTTAGTTAGCGGCTTTGTTGTATATGTAATAAAAGAAAAAGCTCCATTCTAAAACAGACAAACCGTTAATGTCTGTTTTTAATTTACGGAAAAAAGTTGACAAGTTATTGTATTGGTGTTAGAATTTTAATTCGTGTCTCGGTTACAGCTAGTGTAAAGTAAATATCTCTTATGAATGCAATACGAAAAGTTTGCGAAAGATCGGGTAATTTTATCAACAACTTTTGTGAACAAACCCTATAAATTGTATTTATAAGCTATATATGTATACTAGTGAATCAAGGAGCGGTCAGTGGAACCGTAATGATGAGAGAGAGGTAGGGCTTTCATCCAGTATATGTTACTTTCCCGTTAGGTGAATATAAAAAAGAGGACTCCTTTTAAAAGGGGTCCTCTTTCATTTTTTAAGTGCGACTTTCAACTTGTTGACAAATTTCATCCGTTGTTAAACCGTGAGCTGTAATGACTGATCCTTTAATTGATGTATCTGCAATGCCCATCACATTAGAATCTTGCCCAGTTACAACGCAACAATCACACCCTTGTGCATCCTGTTCTGAGTTAAGTGTAACAACTTCATGACCTTGTTGTTGAAGAGCTTGTTGAACGTCTGTTAATGAGTTTTCAACGCCAATTCTAGCCATAATTATCACCTCCTACCATCTAATTGCTAGTATGCTCAAGTTCACTGCATATATTTATGAAAAGACGGTAGGAAGTAAATCTTTGTTTAGTCGTTATATACGCCAGTAAGCATTTGACTAACGAATTGATCGTTTAATGTATCTTGTGCTGAAGAAGTATTTGAATGGATGTCGATTGAAGCAATAAAATGATTATGTTCTTTCGTATTTGGTTCTACCTCTACGTAATTATCGAATTTACAAAAACCTTTCGTATCCATTAGATCAAATAATTGCAGCATTTCTACTACCTCTTGTCTCGTTCCTTTAATTTGTACACACGCCATATTTATTTCCTCCTTTATTTTGACAAATTGTTTTTTAAAAATAGGATTATGATTACGAAATGAAAAATATGAATGTTATTTTTAGACAGCGCTATTTTTGTTATTTTCCCCCTTTTTCAGCAAAAGTCGTTATATATCCCCGGATTTATAAAATCGGACGTCCGTTTATTGAATACAATAGATTCGTATCAATTGATGAAAATCCTTCTTTTAAACAAATATTTTTTTAGTGGAAATTGGCGAAAAAAATTTTTTGACTTTTTGTAAACGTTAACAATGTTGTTAAATCAGTATAAGCAAAGAAGTACGTATGATTAAAAATTATAAATTTTCTAAAAATTCACTTGATTTATTTAGAAAGGAGAGTAAACTAGGAAACAATAAAAAATTCATAGAACATAGGAGGCGCTTCTAGTGAATGAGCAATGGATTTTCTTAAATGGAGAATTTGTTCCAAAAGATGAGGCAAAAGTTTCAGTATATGATCATGGCTATTTATATGGCGATGGAGTGTTTGAAGGAATTAGAGTTTATAGCGGTAATGTTTTCCGTTTGAGAGAGCATCTTGTCCGGCTGTATGAATCAGCAAAATCAATCCTTTTAGAAATTCCATATTCATTAGATGAAGTAACAAATATTGTTGTTGAGACGATTCGACAAAATAAATTATCTAATGGATACATTCGCCTTGTTGTATCAAGAGGAGCAGGAAATCTTGGATTGGATCCCGATTCATGTAAGAAGCCGAATGTAGTAGTAATTGCAGAACAATTATCTTTATTCCCACAAGAATATTATGAGAAAGGGATTCCAGTTGTAACAGTTGCAACGCGCCGAAATCGTCCCGATGTTTTATCCCCTCAAGTAAAATCTTTAAATTACTTAAACAATATTTTAGTTCGTATTGAAGCGAAATTAGCTGGAGTACAAGAAGCACTTATGTTAAATGATCAAGGATATGTAGCTGAAGGATCAGGAGATAACGTGTTTATTGTTAAAGGAAATAAATTAATTACACCACCAAGTTCTGCTGGAGCGTTAGAAGGTATTACACGAAACGCCATTTTAGAAATCGGCGAAAAACTTGGGTATGACGTAAGAGAAGAGTTATTTACAAGACATGATGTATATGTAGCTGATGAAGTGTTTTTAACAGGAACAGCTGCTGAAGTGATTGCTGTTACGACAGTAGATGGTAGAACGATTGGCTTAGGGCAAACAGGTCCACATACGAACCGTTTATTAAAAGAGTTTCGTAAGTTAGTTGTAGAAGATGGAGAGAAAATTTACGAAGAAAATAAAGTTGGATAACAACTTTTTTAACATAAGAAAGCGTTGATAGGGAGGAGTAGTTGATTGTGAAGCCTCACAGAGAGTCGGTGGTTGCTGAAAACCGATGGTTCACGTCGACGAACATCGCCCTTGAGTGCTAAGCTAAAGCATTTGTCTAGGCTTAGACGGTAGCTCCGTTATTAGCTAGATCCATTTATGGATCACTGAGGCAAGAGTATTCTTGCGAAGAAGGGTGGTACCGCGAAATCTTTCGTCCCTTCAGCACATAGCTGGAGTGTGGACGTAGGATTTTTTTATTGTATAAAAGTTTGAAAAAGGGGGCTTATAAGAACAATGTCTTCAAAAACGGAAGAGAAACTGGCAACTGGTGCACAGCTATTGTTAGAAGCGCTAGAAAAGGAAGGCGTAGAAGTGATTTTCGGTTATCCGGGTGGTGCCGTTTTACCTCTCTATGATGCATTGTATGATTGTGAAATTCCGCATATTTTAACAAGGCATGAGCAAGGGGCAATTCACGCTGCTGAAGGGTATGCCAGAATTACAGGGCATCCAGGGGTTGTAATTGCAACGAGTGGGCCAGGTGCTACAAATGTAATTACGGGTCTAGCTGATGCGATGATTGATTCATTGCCACTTGTAGTATTTACAGGCCAAGTAGCAACAACGTTAATTGGGAGCGATGCTTTTCAAGAGGCAGATATTATGGGACTTACGATGCCAGTGACAAAACATAACTATCAAGTGCGAAAGGCCTCAGATTTACCTCGAATTATTAAAGAAGCATTTCATATTGCTAAAACTGGAAGACCAGGACCAGTCGTTATTGACCTTCCGAAAGATATGGTAGTCGAGAAAGGTGAGCAATGTAGCAATGTACAAATGGATTTACCGGGATATAACCCTAATTATGAACCGAATCTACTTCAAATAAACAAATTACTCAAAGTAATTGAAACCGCAAAAAAACCGTTAATTTTAGCTGGAGCGGGTATATTGCATGCGAAAGCTTCGAAAGAATTGACAAATTTTGCTCGTAAATATGAAATCCCTGTTGTGCATACATTACTTGGTCTTGGTGGTTTTCCACCAGATGATGAACTATTTCTAGGGATGGGAGGAATGCATGGTTCTTATACAGCAAATATGGCGTTATATGAATGTGACTTACTCATTAATATAGGCGCGAGATTTGATGATCGGCTTACAGGGAATTTAGCTTATTTTGCTAAAGGGGCTACTGTTGCGCATATCGATATCGATCCAGCAGAAATCGGGAAAAATGTGCCAACTGAAATTCCTATTGTTGCAAGTGCTAAGCGGGCATTGGAAGTATTACTTGAACCAGAAGGGGGAAAAGAAAATCATCATGAATGGATCACTTTATTAAAGGGGAGAAAAGAACAATATCCATTCTCTTATAAAAGAAATTCTGAAAGTATTAAGCCCCAATACGCAATTGATATGTTATATGAAATTACGAAGGGAGAAGCGATTGTAACAACAGACGTTGGGCAACACCAAATGTGGGCAGCCCAATATTATCCGCTGAAAAATCCAGATAAATGGGTAACTTCTGGTGGATTAGGAACGATGGGGTTTGGATTTCCAGCAGCAATCGGTGCGCAAATTGCAAAGCCTGAAGAATTAGTTATTGCAATTGTTGGTGATGCTGGGTTTCAAATGACTCTACAAGAATTAAGTGTATTAAAAGAACACGCTTTACCCGTTAAAGTATTTATTTTAAATAATGAAGCTTTAGGAATGGTAAGACAGTGGCAAGATGAATTTTACAATCAAAGATATTCACATTCTTTATTACCATGCCAACCAGATTTCGTCGCTCTTGCGAATGCATATGGCATAAAAGGTGTTCGTATTGACGATCCACTTCTTGCAAAGAAGCAAATCCAGCATGCTATTGAATTACAAGAGCCAGTCGTAATTGATTGTCGTGTACTTCAATCAGAGAAGGTTATGCCGATGGTTGCGCCAGGAAAAGGTGTTCACCAAATGGAGGGAGTGGAAAAAGGGTGAAGAGAATTGTTACAGCGACAGTTCGAAATCAAAGTGGTGTTTTAAACCGAATTACAGGGGTTATGACACGAAGACATTTTAATATTGAAAGTATTTCAGTAGGTCATACAGAATCATCAGATATATCGCGAATGACGATTGTTGTACACGTTGAAAGTGAACAGCAAGTGGAGCAGTTAATTAAACAACTGCATAAACAAATTGACGTACTGAAAGTATCAGATATTACAGAAGAAGCGATGATTGCTAGAGAGCTTGCTCTTATTAAAGTAGCAACTTCTGTAGCGAGGGCAGAATTATATAGTTTAATTGAACCGTTTCGAGCCGCTGTAATAGATGTTGGGAAGGATTCCATAGTTGTGCAAGTAACAGGTACGCAAGACAAAGTAGAAGCGTTAATTGAATTACTTCGTCCATACGGTTTGAAAGAAATTGCTAGAACAGGTGTAACAGCATTTACACGTAGTATGAAAAAACAAGATAAGCAAGTTATGTTAATTCAATAATCATTTAAATATAGGGGGAAATGAAAATGGCAAAAGTTTATTATGAGAAAGATGTAACAGTAAATGTATTAAAGGAAAAGAAAGTAGCAATCATCGGATATGGCTCGCAAGGTCATGCACATGCGCAAAATTTACGTGATAACGGATTTGATGTAGTAGTAGGTTTAAGAAAAGGTAAGTCTTGGAATAAAGCGAATGAAGATGGATTTTCTGTATATACAGTAGCAGAAGCAGCGGAAAAAGCTGATGTAGTAATGATTCTACTGCCTGATGAATTACAACCAGAAGTATATGAAGCTGAAATTGCACCAAATTTACAGGCTGGAAACTCCCTCGTGTTCGCACATGGATTTAATGTTCACTTTGATCAAGTAAAACCACCAGCTAATGTAGATGTATTTCTAGTAGCGCCAAAAGGACCGGGGCATCTCGTACGCCGTACGTTCGCCGAGGGCGGGGCTGTTCCTGCATTATTTGCAGTATATCAAGATGCAACAGGAGTTGCGACTGAAAAAGCACTTTCTTATGCTGACGGAATTGGAGCAACGAGAGCTGGTGTACTAGAAACGACGTTTAAAGAAGAAACAGAAACAGATTTATTTGGAGAGCAAGCTGTACTCTGCGGCGGAGTGACTGCACTTGTAAAAGCAGGGTTTGAAACGTTAGTTGATGCAGGATATCAGCCTGAACTTGCATATTTTGAATGTTTACATGAACTGAAGCTAATCGTTGACCTTATGTACGAAGGTGGACTTGAAAATATGAGATATTCAGTTTCAGATACAGCGCAGTGGGGAGACTTCGTATCAGGACCACGCGTTGTTACTGAAGATACGAAGAAAGCGATGGGGGCAGTATTAGCAGAAATTCAAGATGGTACATTTGCAAGAGGCTGGATTGCAGAGCATAAAGCAGGAAGACCAAATTTCCATGCGACAAATGAGAAAGAGAATAAACATGAAATCGAAGTAGTTGGACGTAAATTACGTGAAATGATGCCTTTCGTACAGCCGCGAGTAAAGGTAGGGGTTAAATAATATGAAGCAGGTTTTGTTCATGGATACAACGCTTCGTGATGGCGAACAATCACCAGGAGTAAATTTAAATGAACAAGAGAAATTACAAATTGCTAGGCAATTAGAGAGGCTTGGTATTCATGTAATGGAAGCTGGATTCGCGGCAGCTTCCGAAGGTGACTTTCAATCGGTAAAACGTATTGCGAATACAATTCAAAATGCTACGGTTATGAGTTTAGCTAGAGCGAAAGAAAGTGACATTCGAAGAGCATATGAAGCTGTGAAAGGTGCTGTATCTCCTCGTCTACACGTATTTTTAGCTACGAGTGATATTCATATGAAATATAAACTTTGTATGTCAAAAGAAGATGTGTTAAATAGTATTCATCGCTCGGTTACGCTTGGAAAATCATTATTTCCGACAGTACAATTTTCTGCAGAAGATGCGACAAGAACATCGAGAGCATTTTTAGCTGAAGCAGTAGAAATTGCAATTCGAGCAGGAGCGAATGTAATTAATATTCCGGATACAGTTGGATATACGAATCCAGAAGAGTATTATTCTCTTTTTAAATACTTACAAGAATCCGTTCCATCATATGAAAAAGCGATTTTTTCTTGTCATTGTCACGATGATCTTGGTATGGCAGTAGCAAATTCGTTAGCTGCGGTTGAAGGAGGAGCATTGCAAGTAGAAGGAACGATTAATGGCATTGGAGAAAGAGCAGGGAATGCAGCGTTAGAAGAAGTTGCGGTAGCTCTTCATATTAGAAAAGATTTTTATAAAGCAGAGCCTTCAATGACTTTAAAAGAAATTAAGGCGACGAGTATATTAGTAAGCAGGTTAACGGGTATGGTTGTACCGAAAAATAAAGCAATCGTTGGAGCGAATGCATTTGCTCATGAATCGGGCATTCACCAAGACGGGGTTTTAAAAGAAGTAACAACTTATGAAATTATC
This sequence comes from Bacillus sp. JKS001846, assembly GCF_900176455.1. Taxonomy (NCBI): domain Bacteria; kingdom Bacillati; phylum Bacillota; class Bacilli; order Caryophanales; family Bacillaceae; genus Bacillus; species Bacillus sp. JKS001846. The sequence goes on along the minus strand of NZ_FWYG01000001.1, from coordinate 4,286,765 downwards.
GAACCAGCGCTTATAGGAGAATCTCAAAATCTCTTTGTACTTGGGAAACATTCTGGCCGTCATGCGTTTACGGAAAAAATGAAAGAGCTTGGTTATGAATTTACAAATGAAGAGCGAGATGCGGCATTCGAAGCATTTAAAAAGTTGGCTGATCGTAAAAAGGAAATTACTGAAGAAGATTTACGCGCACTTATGCTTGGTGAAGCAGCATTTGCAGCTCAGCAATATAACATTACGCAATTACAAGTGCATTTCGTATCAAATAGTACACAATGCGCAACAGTTGTGCTGAAGGATGAGGAAGGAAATGTATATGAAGATGCAGCCACTGGTTCTGGTAGTATTGAAGCGATATACAATGCGATTCAAAGAATTTTAGGATTAGAATGTGAATTGGCAGATTATCGCATACAATCTATTACACAAGGTCAAGATGCACTTGCTCACGTTCATGTTGAATTAAAAGAAGGTAGTCACCAAATATCAGGTTTCGGAGTTGCGCAAGACGTATTGGAAGCGTCGGCGAGAGCTTATGTCCATGCAGCAGGGAAATTAAAATCTCTTATAGCGCTTGTGAAATAAATATTTGATAGGTGAGAGAAGCTTTCCTCACCTATCAAATTAAAGTTCTGAAAATTCAGTTAAAAGGAGTGTTAAAAATGGAAAAACGTATCGTTTGTTTAGCTGGTGATGGTGTTGGTCCAGAAGTAATGGAAAGTGCGAAGGAAGTATTGCATATGGTAGAAAGGCTATATGGACATCATTTTCATTTGCAAGATGAGTACTTTGGTGGTGTTGCTATCGATTTAACTGGGCAACCATTACCACAGCGAACACTTGCCGCCTGTTTAGCGAGTGATGCGGTTTTACTTGGAGCAGTAGGTGGACCAAGGTGGGATAGTGCGAAAGAAAGGCCTGAGAAAGGATTATTAGCATTAAGAAAAGGACTCGGTGTATTTGCGAATGTTCGCCCTGTAACGGTAGAAAGTGCAACTGCACATTTATCACCATTAAAAAACGCTGATGAAATTGATTTCGTTGTCGTTCGTGAATTAACAGGTGGAATTTATTTTTCTTATCCGAAAGAGCGAACGGAAGAAGTGGCGACAGATACACTTACGTATCATCGCCATGAAATTGAACGTATCGTTTCGTATGCTTTTCAATTAGCGAATAAGCGGAAGAAAAAAGTAACATCTATTGATAAAGCGAATGTTTTAGAGTCTAGTAAATTATGGAGAACTGTGACAGAAGAAGTAGCACTTCGCTACCCAAATGTGGAAGTAGAACACATTTTAGTAGATGCAGCAGCTATGGAATTAATTCGGAATCCAGGAAGATTTGACGTTATTGTAACGGAAAATTTATTTGGTGATATTTTAAGTGATGAGGCTTCAGTATTAGCTGGATCATTAGGAATGCTTCCATCAGCAAGTCACGCTGAAAAGGGGCCTTCATTATACGAGCCTATTCACGGATCAGCACCGGATATTGCGGGGAAAAATAAGGCGAATCCAATTGCGATGATGCGTTCTGTTGCAATGATGCTTGGGCAATCGTTCGGATTAACGAGAGAAGGATATGCAATTGAAGAAGCAGTTTCTGCAGTCCTTAAATCAGGAAAATGTACAGCAGATATCGGGGGGACTGAAACGACAACTTCATTTACAAAGGCAGTTATTCAAGAAATGGAAGAGCAAGCGTTAGTAGGGAGAGGAAGATAATGGGGAAAAGGTTACTAGATAAGCTTTGGGAAAGACATGTAGTTGCGACTAATGAAAATGGATTGGATTTATTATATATCGATCTACATCTTGTTCATGAAGTAACGTCACCGCAAGCCTTTGAAGGCTTGCGGCTTACAAATCGAACAGTCCGCAGACCAGATTTAACATTTGCAACGATGGATCATAATATTCCAACGAAAGATGTTTGGAATATTACCGACCGCATTGCGAAGCAGCAACTAGATACACTTCGGGAAAACTGTAAACAATTTCAGGTGCCATTAGCGGATATCGGAGATGAAGAGCAAGGGATCGTTCATGTAATAGGACCAGAACTTGGACTCACACAGCCAGGAAAAACGATTGTTTGTGGTGATAGTCATACAGCAACACACGGTGCTTTTGGCGCACTAGCGTTTGGTATTGGTACGAGTGAAGTGGAACATGTATTGGCGACGCAAACGTTATGGCAACGAAAGCCGAAAGCAATGGGCATTGAGTTAAAAGGAAAGTTACCGCAAGGTGTTTATGCGAAAGATATTATTTTACACCTTCTTTCAAAGTACGGAGTAGCAGTTGGAACAGGTTACGTAATGGAATTTTACGGAGAGGCCATTCATGCTATGGATATGGAAGAGAGGATGACGCTTTGCAATATGGCAATTGAAGGGGGAGCAAAGGCTGGCATTATTGCACCAGATGAAAAAACGGTTGCTTACGTAAAAGGGCGTAAATATGCACCGAAAGACTATGAATCTATTAAGAAAAAATGGTCAGAACTTTATACAGATTTAGATGCAGTTTATGATTTACATATTCTAGTAGATGTTACGGATTTAGCACCGTACGTTACGTGGGGAACAAATCCTAGTATGGGTGTTCGGATCGATGAGAAATTGCCAGAAAAGCATGATGCAAATGACGAAAGAGCGTTTTCTTATATGGGATTGAGTCCCGGACAAAGTACGTATGACATTCCAGTTCAACATGTTTTCATTGGATCTTGTACAAATTCCAGGCTTTCTGACTTAGAAATTGCTGCATCTGTCGTGAAAGGTAAAAAAGTAAAAGAAGGTGTGCGAGCACTTGTTGTACCTGGATCTCAAAGGGTAAGAGAAGCAGCGATGCATAAAGGATTACATCGCATATTTGAAGAAGCTGGATTTGAATGGAGAGAGCCCGGATGCTCAATGTGTCTAGGTATGAATCCAGATCAAGTGCCTGAAGGGGAACATTGTGCCTCTACGTCAAATCGCAATTTTGAAGGAAGACAAGGAAAGGGAGCACGAACGCATTTAGTTAGCCCGGCAATGGCGGCAGCGGCTGCGTTATATGGTCATTTTGTTGATATTAGAAAGGAGAGTTATGATGGAGCCATTTCGTATTCATAAAGGTACTGCCGCAGTACTGATGAATGATAACATTGATACAGATCAAATTATTCCGAAGCAATATTTAAAGAGAATTGAAAGAACTGGGTTTGGGAAGTTTTTATTTGATGAGTGGCGATATGATAATAATCGCCAAGAAAACCCTAATTTCCCGCTTAATGCACAAGAAAGAAAAGGAGCCAGTATATTAATCACAGGCGATAATTTTGGATGTGGCTCGTCAAGAGAACATGCTCCATGGGCACTTGCTGATTATGGTTTCCGCGTTATTATCGCTGGAGGATTTGCCGATATCTTTTATATGAATTGTATGAAAAATGGCATGTTACCGATTGTAATGGATAAAGATATGCGTGAACAACTTGCTAAAACAGATGCGAGAGAACAAATCACAGTTGATTTAGAAAATGAAATAATGACAACGAATACGCATAGATTCCATTTTACAATCGAGAAAATGTGGAAAGAGAAGTTATTAAATGGTTTAGATGAAATTAGTATTACAATGCAATATGAACAAGAAATAAAAGAGTATGAAAGAAAAGTGGCTTTACATTAAAAAAATGACGGAATATTAAAAATGTATTTACATTCAAAATTAACTGTTATATACTATGTGAAAATCAGAGGAGAAAGGGAGTAAGTATTATGAATATCGTGCAATCTATTACAATGCTTACACAACTACATCATCATACATGAAACCCTTGAACCTAGCGTGAAAACGTGTAGGTACAAGGGTTATTCCCGTTGTACCTACACTCTACTGAAGAGCCTTGTAGGTATTTTGTCTACAAGGCTCTTTTTATTTTCGGCTTAGGGGAATGAAATAGGCATACATTAGAAGGGGAAAGGTGTGAAAATTTAGATGACAAAATGGAAACGAGCAAACCCGAATGGAACGAGAGATTATTTATTCGAAGAATGTACGTTAATTGAAGAAGTAGAACAGAAATTAAGGCTTACTTTTTTAGAGAGAGGTTATGAGGAAATAAGAACACCTACAATTGAATTTTATGATGTTTTTGCATTTCAAAATAGACCGATAGATGAAGAGAAGATGTATAAATTTTTTGATGAAAAGGGAAGGATTATCGTTTTACGTCCAGATATGACAATTCCTTTAGCGAGAGTTATTGGAACACAGAGATGGGATACGCCACTTAAAGTGACGTATAGCGGGAATGTATTTCGAGCGAATGAATCCCATTCTGGAAAATATAATGAAATCGTACAAAGTGGTATTGAAGTTATCGGGATTGATAATGTAAGAGCTGAAATTGAATGTGTAATAAGTGTCATTCAAGCACTTCAAAAGTTGAAGGTGCAATCTTTTACAATTGAGATTGGGCAAGTACAGTTATATAAATGTATTGTAAAAAAACTCTCCATCCATGATGAAGAAGAAAGGGTACTTAGAACGTATATAGAAAGTAAAAATTATGCTGCCCTCTCAAATTTTATCGGAGAAAAGAAATTAGATCGATGCGATGAGACAGTAAGATTACTTGAGAAATTGCCAAGGCTATTTGGAAATTTAGAAGTTATTGAGGAAGCAGAAAAGCTTGCTTCAAGTAATGAAATGAAAATGGCAATTGCAAGAATAAAAGAAATGTATGAAACAATTGAAACGTTAGGATATGGTTCTTACATATCAATTGATTTGGGCATGATTCAACACTTAGATTACTATACGGGTGTTATTTTCAAAGGATATATATATGAAATTGGAGAAGAAATCGTTAGTGGCGGAAGATACGATGAGCTAATTGGCAATTTTGGAGAAATGCTGCCAGCTGTTGGACTCGCGGTACAAGTAAATCAAATTGTGAAGGCGCTGCAAGAGCAGCAAGAACCATATGAACGAAATCAAATTGATATTGTGATTCATTATGAGTTAAATAGATTAGCGGAAGCAGAAAGGCTACGAAATTTACTTCGAAAGGATGGGAAGAATGCTTGGTTATCTCTATTCTCTAATTTAAGCGATACCTTTCAATTCGCAAGAAAAAATAAAATAGGAACGGTCGTTGAGGCAAAGAATGAATACTTAGTGGAATATGTATGGAATGAGAAATGGGTAGTCCAGAAAGAAGGAGAGGCTTCATGCGTAACATTCAAATTGCGTTAACGAAAGGAAGATTAGAAAAACATGTCATTCCACTTTTTGAGCAGATTGGAATTGATTGTTCCGAGCTCAAAAATAAAGGTCGGAAGCTTGTATTTCAAAGTAAAAATACAAATGTTTCATTTATTTTAGTAAAAGCGGTTGATGTTGCTACTTATGTAGAACATGGGGTAGCTGATATTGGCATCGTTGGAAAAGATATTTTAATGGAAAACGAGAAAGATATTTATGAAATGCTGGATTTAGGAGTGGGGATTTGTAAGTTTTGTGTTGCTTCTATTCCTACGTATAATCCGAAGAGTTACCGGAAGAAAAGAATCGCTACGAAATACCCACATATTACTTCTACTTATTTTCATGATAAGGGAGAGGATGTAGAAATTATTAAAATAGAAGGTTCTGTAGAAATCGCTCCTCTTCTTGGATTGGCAGATGCGATTGTAGATATTGTTGAAACAGGAAAAACATTACAAGAGAATGGACTCATTGTATTTGAGGAAATGTACTTTATATCGGCTCGGATGATTGTAAATAAGGCAGCCTTAAAAACTAAAAAAGACGGAATATTCAGCATTATAAATATGATGGAGCAAGAAATCTTATCAGGGAAATAGGAGGATTTAAAATGGAAATCATTTATGAAGACTTTAAGGAGGCATTATCTAAAATAAAAGTGCTAAGAGAAAACGCTAATATAATAGAAGAAACTGTTCAAAGAAGTGTAAGAGAAATCATTAGACATGTAAGGGAAGGGAATGATGAGGCTTTATCTTTCTATACAAAAAAGTTTGATGGTGTAGAGATGAAAGATTTTCGTGTAAGTGAAGAAGAAATACAGCAAGCGAGTATGTTTGTAGAGAATTCATTTTTAGAAGCTTTAAAAGAGGCGAAGAAAAACATTGTTTCGTATCACGAAAAGCAAAAGAAGTATTCAATATTCGATTGTGAAAGTAAAGGCATAATTAGAGGGCAGCTTATTCGGCCATTAGAAAATGTAGGTGTATATGTACCGGGTGGGACAGCCTCATATCCTTCTTCAGTATTAATGAATGTATTGCCGGCGAAACTTGCAGGTGTGAAAAAAATTGTAATGGTAACACCGCCGAGGAAAGGGGGAATTGATCCTCATATATTAGCTGCTGCAAATCTTGCGGGAGTAGATGAAATTTATACGATAGGTGGCGCACAAGCAATTGCTGCTTTAGCATACGGGACGGAATCGATTCCGAAAGTGGATAAAATAGTTGGACCGGGAAATTTGTACGTCGCTCTAGCGAAACGAGAAGTATACGGGATAGTAAATATCGATATGATTGCTGGTCCATCAGAAATTGTAGTTGTCGCGGATGAAACAGGTAATGCAAAATATATCGCAGCGGATTTATTATCGCAAGCAGAGCATGATGAGAGAGCAACGGCGATTTGTATTACAACGAATATGGAACTAGCTAAAGAAGTAGAAAAAGAGGTAGAAAGACAGTTAGAAACGTTACCAAGAAGTGAAATTGCACGTGAATCAATAAATAGAAATGGAGCCATCTTTATCGTTGCTTCTTTAGAGGAGGCACTAAAGTTATCAAATAAAATTGCTCCAGAACATTTAGAGTTACATATAAAAGAACCGATGAATGCTCTAGATTATGTGAAACATGCAGGCTCTATTTTCCTTGGGCCATATGCACCTGAACCGCTCGGGGATTATTTGGCGGGACCGAATCATGTATTACCAACGAGCGGAACGGCAAGATTTTTTTCTCCGTTATCAGTCGATGATTTTGTGAAAAAATCAAGTTTTATTTCTTATACAGAGGAAGCATTAAAAAATGTACAGCATCATATTGTAGAGCTTGCAAATAAAGAAGGGTTACATGCACATGCGAGAGCAATCCAAATAAGGTTTGAGGAGGAAAAATAATGCGTCAGTCCAGTCAAGCACGTGAGACGACAGAAACAAAAATTAAATTAAGTTTGCAGCTTGATGAAAGTACGAGTGTATCTATTCAAACGGGGGTTGGTTTTTTCGATCATATGCTGACTTTATTTGCTAGACATGGAAGATTTGGATTGCAAGTTGAGGCAGAAGGTGATGTATTTGTCGATGCACATCACACCGTTGAAGATGTTGGAATTGTACTCGGAAATTGCTTGAAAGAAGCATTGCAAAATAAAGAAGGAATTAATCGTTACGGTTCCGCGTATGTACCGATGGATGAATCTTTAGGATTTGTTGCAATTGATATAAGTGGACGCTCATATTGTGTATTTCAAGGGGAATTAACAAATCCGAAGCTCGGGGATTTTGATACAGAATTGACGGAAGAATTTTTTAGAGCAGTTGCACATGCTGCCAATATTACATTACATGCGCGCGTTCTATACGGAAGTAATACACATCACAAAATTGAAGCATTATTTAAAGCTTTTGGTAGAGCGCTTAGAGAAGCGGTCGAAAAAAATGCCAACATTACTGGTGTAAATTCAACGAAAGGGATGTTGTAATTGATTGCCATTATAGATTATGGAATGGGGAATATTCGCAGTGTAGAGCAAGCATTAAAATATATTGAGGCAGAGTACATTGTAACGAGTGATAAAGAAGAGATATTGAGAAGCGATGGCGTGATTCTACCGGGAGTAGGTGCATTTCCGAAAGCGATGGAAGTATTAAAAGAAAGAGATTTAGTGTGTGTACTAAAAGAAGTTTGTGACATAGGAAAACCACTCCTCGGTATATGTTTGGGCATGCAACTTTTATTTGAACGAAGTGAGGAACTAAAAGATTGTAGCGGGTTAGGTTTACTACCAGGTGAAATTCGAAAGTTAAAAGTTTCGTATAAAATTCCTCATATGGGATGGAATGAATTAAGGAAGGAAAGAGAATTTCCGCTTTGGAATGGATTAGTGGATGGTTCTTTCGTGTATTATGTTCACTCATATTACGCGGATTGTCCAGATGAAATTGTATGCGGAGTAAGTGATTATGGAATGCAAATACCAGGGTTTGTCGCGAAAGGAAATGTATTTGGTGCACAGTTTCATCCAGAAAAAAGTGGCGAAATTGGCATGCAAATATTAAAAAATTTTCAAGGAGTGGTAGAAGCATGGAAATCTTCCCAGCTATCGATTTAAAAGAAGGGCGATGCGTTAGACTTTATCAAGGAGAGTTTAGTAAAGAAACGGTGATGAATGAAGATCCGGTAGCGCAGGCGATCATATTTGAAAAGCTTGGAGCGGAAATACTACACATTGTTGATTTAGATGGTGCAATTGCTGGCGAGTCGTTAAATTTGCCCGTCATTGAAAAAATCTGCAAGGCGGTACGTATTCCTGTGCAAGTGGGAGGAGGAATTCGTTCACTTGTAACGGTGGAGAAGTTATTGTCAGCAGGTGTAGAAAAGGTGATTTTAGGAACAGCAGCTCTTTATGATAATTCATTTTTAGAGGAAGCAGTTCGTCTATATAAAGAGAAAATCATTGTTGGAATTGATGCGAAAAATGGTTTCGTAGCAACGAGAGGTTGGCTTGATCTGTCTGAAATTTCTTACGTTAGTTTAGCGAAACAAATGGAAAGTTTAGGTGTTCAAACGATTGTGTTTACAGACATTTCGAAAGACGGGACGCTTACAGGTCCAAATTTTGAACAATTAGCGATACTTCAAAAAAGTGTGGGCATTCGTCTCATCGCCTCTGGAGGAGTGGCATCTATTCAAGATGTGAAAAAGTTAAATGATATGAATATATATGGTGTCATAATCGGAAAGGCGCTTTACGAGAAAACGATTGATTTAGAAGAAGTGTTACAGGTAACGAAGTTATGTTAGCGAAACGAATCATTCCATGTCTAGATGTGAAAGAAGGGCGAGTCGTAAAGGGTGTAAATTTTATAGGATTACAAGATGTCGGTAATCCGGTTGAAATAGCTGAAGCATATAACGAGGCAGGGGCAGATGAAATCGTATTTTTAGATATTACAGCGACTCATGAAGGAAGAAAAACGATTATAGATGTTGTAGAAAAAACAGCAGCTAAAGTATTTATTCCTCTTACGGTTGGCGGGGGGATTTCAAGTGTGAAAGATATGTACAATTTACTAAGAGCTGGAGCAGACAAAGTTTCAATAAACTCAGCGGCAGTGCGAAACCCGAAGCTTATAGAAGAAGGGGCAGAACACTTTGGATCACAATGCATTGTCGTGGCAATTGATGCTAGAAAAGTAGCAGAAGGTAAATGGAACGTATACGTCAACGGCGGAAGAGTTGACACAGGAATGGATGCCATAGAATGGGCGAAGCGTGTTGTTAAACTTGGGGCAGGTGAAATTTTGTTAACGAGTATGGATGCAGATGGAACGAAAAGCGGATATGACCTTCGTTTAACAGAAGAAATTTCAAAAAGTGTTTCCATTCCAGTCATCGCATCAGGGGGCTGTGGTCATACGGATCACATTATAGAAGTTTTTCAAAAGACAACAGTTGATGCAGCGTTAGCGGCATCCATCTTTCATTATGGTGAGGCGACAGTGCAGAGTGTAAAGCGAAAATTAAGAGATGCAAATGTTGAGGTGCGGTTATGAAACCTAATTTTTCAAAAGGATTAATACCAGCAATTGTCATCGAAGAAGGTACGAAAGAAGTTTTAATGCTAGCTTATATGAATGAAGAAGCATATGAAAAAACGTTAGAGACGAAAAGAACATGGTTTTATTCTCGTTCGAGGCAGTCGTTATGGAATAAGGGGGAAACATCAGGGAATCTTCAATATGTGCAATCTTTATATTTAGATTGTGATCAAGATTCAATTGTTGTGAATGTGAAACAAGTAGGACCTGCTTGTCATACGGGAGAGAAGACATGTTTTCACTATCAAATTATATAGGGGGATACATATGGAAAATGCCTTTAAGTTGCTGTATAAAATAATTGAAGAACGAAAGGAAAGCCCACTTCCTGAATCGTATACAAATTATTTATTTTCAAAAGGAGAAGATAAAATTTTAAAGAAAATTGGTGAAGAGTGTGCTGAAGTAATTATCGCATGTAAAAATAATGATAAAGAAGAAGTAGTGAAAGAAATGGTTGATGTATTTTATCACTGTTTCGTTTTATTAGCTGAAAAAAATATTACATTGGAAGATGTCATGCGAGAGGTGAAAGAACGAAATGGAAAGCTTTCGAGAGTTGGGGATAGAAGGGAAATAGATACATTATAAGGGGGAATGTATATGAAAGTAGATTATCATCTTCACTTAGAAGAAGGACCGTATTCAATAGGATGGCTTGCTAAAATAAATGAAGCGCTGGAACGTTATGAACCGCTTCAAGAAAGGCATTCTATTGATTGGCTTATGAAAACACAAGAGCGTTTGCAAAAGCGTGTGAAGGAAGGGCCATTTACAACAGAATGGATGGACCTCTATTTAGAAGAAGCTGTGCGAAAAGGTATAACAGAAGTTGGGATTGTTGATCATTTATATCGTTTTCATGAAGCGAAAGGATATTATGAAAAATATGTAGATATTAGTGATTCTAAGCTCGGTCGTATACAGAAGGAATGGTTAGATCAAGTAAGGGTAGTTTCACTGTATGATTTTACAAAGGTCATTGAAGAGGCGAAAGAACGATGGAGTAAAAGAGGTGTCACACTTAAACTTGGAATTGAAGCGGATTATTTTATTGGTTGTGAAGGAGAGTTAAAAGAATTATTAGCGCTAGGAGACTTTGATTATATAATTGGTTCCGTTCATTTTCTAAATGGCTGGGGATTTGATAATCCAGATACGAAAGAATATTTTGAGAAGCATGACCTACGCGCATTATATGATATGTTTTTTAAAACAGTTGAGAGTGCGATTCGTACCGAGTTATTTGATATTATCGCTCATCTTGATAATATAAAGGTATTTAATTATCGATTGGATGAGAATGAACAGCTTTCTTATTATGAGGAAATTGCCTGTGCGTTAGTAGAAACGAATACGGCAACAGAAATAAATGCAGGATTATACTATCGTTATCCTGTTCGTGAAATGTGCCCAAGTCCACTATATTTACAAGTATTAGCTAAGTATGGTGTTCCAATTACGATTTCTTCGGATGCCCATTATCCAAATGATTTAGGGAATTATGTACAAGAAAATGTACAAACATTACTAGCTCACGGTGTTACTCAGGTTGCAACATTTACGAAGCGAGCAAGAGTAATGAGGTCGCTTGAAGAAGAAGTAACAAATTCAAAATGAAACGCAATTTTTTAATGAAAACCGTCCTTTTTGTTCAAAATAAGAAAGAATGAAAAGGAGGGTAAGAAATGGCGAAACAACAAAATAAACAAAATGTACAAGGTGCACAGCAACAAGCCTATACTTCTGAAACGAATGCTGAATCTCAATCGGTTATTGAGGAGCAAATTAGCGATACGGTTGCAGAAGGAACGATTGATGTGAAGCTTGGAAAAGAATCGCAGGAAAAAGCGTAAGAAAAGGGGAGAGTTGCATCTCCTCTTTTTTCATGGAAAAGTGTCGATTTTTAAAACTATAATCAAATTCCTTGGTTTTTATATGTGGATTTCTTACAATGAAATATAAGAGATATCTTATTTTCTATAGAAGAGGTGTTAGTAGTGGCAAAAATATTAGTAGCGGGAAAAATTCCGGAAATTGGATTAGAACTATTAAAAGATCATGATGTAGAAATGTACGATAAAGAGGAGTTAATTTCTATAGATGAATTAACAGAGCGTGTAAAAGATAAAGATGCATTGTTAAGTTTACTTTCGACAAAGGTGCCAAAAGAAGTTATTGATGCAGCGCCTCATTTAAAGATTGTTGCAAACTATGGTGCTGGTTACGACAATATTGATTACAAGTATGCGGGCGAAAAAGGAATTGCAGTTACGAATACACCGAAAGTATCAACGGAAGCGACTGCAGAATTAACATTTGCACTTCTTTTAGCAGCGGCGCGTAGAATTCCTGAAGGGGATACGTTATGTCGTACGACTGGATTTAACGGATGGGCACCGTTATTTTTCTTAGGACGAGAAGTTCATGGTAAGACAATCGGAATTATAGGTCTTGGAGAAATCGGGAAGGCTGTTGCAAAACGTGCGAAAGCATTTGGAATGGATGTTTTATATACAGGGCCAAATCGTAAGCTTGAAGCTGAAAGTGAGCTGGGGGCAACGTATGTGATGTTGGAAGAATTATTACAAACAGCAGACTTTATTACAATTAACTGTGCTTATAATCCAAAATTACATCATATGATTGATGAAGAGCAGTTTAAAATGATGAAGAAAACAGCGTATATTGTAAATGCTTCACGTGGACCAATTATGAATGAAGCAGCACTTGCTCATGCATTAAAAACGAATGAAATTGAAGGAGCAGCTCTTGACGTGTTTGAATTTGAACCGAAAATTACAGAAGAGTTAAAAGAATTAAAGAATGTAGTACTTGCTCCACACGTAGGGAATGCAACATTTGAAACTCGTGATGCGATGGCTGAAATGGCTGTCAGAAATATTTTAGCTGTATTAAACGGTGAAGAGCCAGTAACACCTGTAAATCAAAAGGTATTAGTTACAAAATAAAAAGAAACCTTCCGGACTCGGAAGGTTTTCTTATTTTTCTTTATTCGCTTTTTTAGACGGTCTTTGTCTAATGAATTGAGATAACATGTACAAAATATATAGTGGAATGGCAATAAATAAGAAAACAGAAAAATTTCCAAATCCTGTTTGATACATTGTAATAATGATTCCAACTAAAAATAGTGTAATAATGATGCTATATCGTGGAATTGGTACATCTTTTAAACTTGGGATACGAATGCGGCTCACCATTAAAAATGCGAACGTTACAAATACGGTAATAAGAACGATTTTTGGAATGGTATGTGAAAATAATGTTAAGAAAGCAACAAGCCCTCCCGCTGCTGTAATCGGTACTCCAGTGAAATATTTCATTGAAGTAGAAGATGGTGTTACATTAAATCGTGCTAAACGATATGCTCCGAAAAGAGGGAATAATCCCGCTATGTATAATCCGATGATTCCGTAGTTTGAGAAAGATGTGTAATACATTAAAACAGCTGGTGCTGCACCAAATGTTACGACATCTGCAAGCGAGTCGAGCTCTTTTCCCATTTGTGAATCAACACGTAATAAACGAGCAACACGACCATCAAGACTATCTAACATCATCCCGATAAGTACTAAAATAGCAGCTGATTTATAATATCCTAAAGATGCATAGCCGATTGATAAAAATCCGCTATATAAATTTCCGAGCGTAAATAAGTTTGGAATAGCTGCTCTATACAAAATCTGATCCCTTGCTTTCTGTAATAAATTCTTAATTAGTGTATGAAAGTTTACTTATTTTATCATACCATAAATTTATTCCTCATACGAAAGAAATTACCAATTTGTGAAAGATTTCATAGAAGGATGGTTTGAAAATTAAGTGAAAATAAAAAGAGGAAGCAACTTGTATAAAGTTGCTTCCTTTACTATTCAAATTTCGTTGTCATCGTTCCAGTTTTATATCGATTATTAGGATCGAAGCGTAATAAATCTCCATAAATTAATTTATCGGAGAGTTTTAATTCTGTTTTTGCTTTTTCAATATACGGCTGACATAGCGTCATGTCAGCTTCTTCACCCGTACTTCTTTTGTAGCACATATTTTTTGTATAAACATACTCTTCAGAAACAAAGCTACCATCACGCATTACCATAAGCGGGTCTTTCTCTTTAATAAATAAGTCAGTTCCAAATTCAACGGATTTATTTGTTTTAATACCAAGTAAATGAAGGAGCGTTGGCTTAATATCAATTTGACCGGATACTTTAGAAACAACTTTTCCTTCTTGGCCAGGCACATGAATAATAAGAGGGACTCGTTGTAATTGCATAGAATCGAATGGTGTAATAGTATCTTTTCCTAGGAACTGTGCCATAGCTGCGTTATGGTTTTCGGAAATACCGTAATGATCACCATAGATGACAATAACGGAATTATCATACAATCCTTCTTCTTTTAATTGTTTAATAAATAATTTAAGAGCTTCATCTGTGTAACGAACAGTTGGGAAGTAGCGGTTTACAACACCACTTTCCGAGTTGAATTCATCAACATATTGATCTTCCGGATTTAGAAGAAATGGAAAATGATTTGTTAATGTAATAAATTTTGTATAGAACGGTTGCGGTAAAGATTTTAACTTTGGAATAGATTGTTCAAAGAACTCTTTATCTTTTAATCCCCAACCGACAGACATTTGCTCCGTTCCTGCGTAATCATTTAAATTAAAGTAACGATCATATCCAAGCGCAGGATACATTACATCCCGATTCCAAAACGTTTTATCATTTGAATGGAAGACGGCAGAAGAATATCCGTATTTCTTTAATTGTTCTGGTGTCGCTGTGTATTCATTTGTTGCATGAGTAAAGAATACAGAACCACGATCTAGCGGATAAAGTGAGTTTTCAACGATAAATTCAGCATCAGAAGTTTTACCTTGTCCAGTTTGATGATAGAAGTTATCGAAATAGAAACTATCCTTAATAAATTCATTTAAAAATGGTGTAATTTCTTTTCCATTTATTTTTTTATTAATAACAAAGCTTTGTGTAGATTCCATTGAAATTAAAATTACATTTTTACCTTTTGCAGCTCCAAATAAGTTTTTATCAACTCGTTTGTCTTTTGAGTCTGTATAGTTTTTAATTTCAGAAAACCCATCCCCACTTGCAAATACACGCTCAGCTGAGGACTTGGATTGAAGCGTAATATCAAATAGATGATATGTGTATAAACCTAAATTCTTCACGACAGTTTGACGGTCAAATGAGCGTGAGAACATTTGTGGTTTATAAATAACTGATACAACAATTTGTAGTGCTAATAAAGCTGTTACACCGCTAAAGAAAGTTCGCTTCTCTGAGCGGGAAAGTGGTGTTTTGTCGCCAAATGATGGGAATTTACGCGAAATAAACATTAAAATAATTGCATCTGCAAATAAAAGTAATGTTTTGTACGTAAAGAGTTCTTTTATACTTGTCCCTAAATCAGCCATATTGTTTGTTTGGAATAAAACTGGGAAAGTAACGAAATCGTTATAGAACCCATAAAACATTGCGTTTCCAAATAAAATAAATGACAGTATAAAACTGATTCCAATTATAATTCGGTTTCGGTGCTTAGATGCAAGTAAAGCTAAGCCGAAAAATAAAAGTAACGCAGCTAGTGGATTGATAAAAAGCATGAATTCTTCAAAGAAATTATCAATTTTAATATCAAATGCTAGCTTGTACACAATATATGTTTTAATCCATAGTAAAACGACTGCAACGAGTGCAAATCGCAGTTTTGGAAACAGATGTTGTAGCATAATATACTCCTCTCCTAAAAAGCATGACAGTTCTTGAGAGTCAGTTTGCTTAACGACTCATTTTATATATACGAACAGTCCTTTGTTATTATGATTATTATACTATGAGTATCATTATACGAAAATAAAAGAAGGTTGTGGGCTTTTTTATAATAATCGAGTAGAAAAAGAGTGGTGGGAGACAATAAAACAGAATTTCTATGTATGATAATTATTGTACGCAGAAAGAATCGCGTGATAATACGGAGGTTATAATGCGAAAATTATTATATTTTATAGCATGCAGTAGTGTTATACTTTTTACTTCACCGAGTGTGTCGGTAGCCCAATATGATGCACCTCTTATGGAAGATGCACTTTATTCTGTTTTATTTCCAAAAATAAATAAAGCAATTGAAAAACAATATGGAAGTTTGAAACCTTATCAATGTCCTAAAATTATTAGTTTAAAAAAAGTGTATAGCGGTACATATTTATTTCAAGCAAGTATTGAAGTGACAAAGTATGAACGTGTTGCTGGGAAAATTGCTCCACCATTTGAGAAGGTAACGATTACATTTAATAACGAAGAAGGCGAATGGGAAGTAACAAAGGTATTAGTAAAGCGCTTACCAGACGATACGAAATTAAACTGCAAAAAAACAATATAAAAAATTGTTTGACAAATAAAATGGTCCTTTGGTATTGTTAATAGCAACAATTAGATGTTTGAAAATTAAATAGACTTACCTCATCTACTCTCAAAGGTAGAGGCCGCGATAGGAAAGAGTAAGCTATGGGAGATTTAATGGAATCTGTGATCATAGGTTGAAAGGGACTATTGCCGAAATATAAGAATAACCATCTTATTCATATATTGGGACTGCATTGAATAAATGTAGTACTGTCATAAGATTTATTTTATGGAGAGCTATTTGGAGATGTTGATGCGGTTTCTTATTTTGAGGAGATAACAACTCGTTTATTTTTTCAATATATATTTTTCCTAATAAGAAACGCGTGTGAACATTGTTCCGCGCGTTTTTTGTCTATCTAAAAGCGTGCTGCAATGAATAGAAGATTGGGGTTATGAGTTTTAGAGGAAATAAGGGAGGAATTTAAATGTATTTACACGGCACAAGCCGAATTAATGGGCAAGGACACTTAGAAATTGGAGGGTGCGATACGACGCAGCTAGCAAAGCAATACGGAACACCACTTTATGTATACGATGAAGAGTCTATTCGAGGAAAATGCCGAGCATTTCATCGTGCTTTTAAAGAAAGTGGTTTCTCTTATCAAGTAGCATATGCAAGCAAGGCGTTCTTGTGCATGGAGATGTGCCGAGTAGCTCGTGAAGAGAATATGTCATTAGACGTTGTCTCTGGGGGAGAATTATATACTGCGCTCCAAGCAGGATTTCCGGCATCACGTATTCATTTTCATGGAAATAATAAAACAGAAGAAGAAATAGTGATGGCTCTTCAGGCGAATATCGGTTGTTTTGTCGTAGATAATTTCTTTGAATTAGAAGTTTTACACGATTTAGCGATGCAACATGGAAAGTTTGTGAACATATTAATTCGTGTAACGCCTGGAGTAGAGGCGCACACACATGAATATATTACGACAGGCCAAGATGATTCGAAATTTGGATTTGGCGTTTCAAACGGTCAAGCGATGCAGGCAATTAGATTTGCTTTACAAAAATCCAATTATAATGTGCTAGGGATCCATTCACATATTGGATCGCAAATATTTGAAACAGCTGGTTTTGTTCGAGCGATTGAAGTTCTTCGCCAATTTTTAGTAGAAGTGAGAGAGCAAACAAACTATGTAGTAAAAGTGTTAAATGTAGGCGGGGGATTTGGAATACGCTACACAGAGTCAGATACACCATTAACTCTTGAGACATATGTGCGAGCTGTAACAAGTGCAGTGAGAGAACAATTTACTGTATGTGAATATCCATTGCCAGAAATATGGATTGAACCAGGACGTAGCATTGTAGGTGATGCTGGGACAACAATTTATACAGTTGGATCTGTGAAAGATATTCCTGGTATTCGGAAATATGTATCAGTCGATGGTGGAATGACAGATAATTTAAGACCTGCTTTATATAGCGCGCGTTATGAAGCGATGTTAGCGAATCGAGGGAATGATGAGAATGAGGAACTCGTTTCGATTGCCGGGAAATGCTGTGAGAGTGGAGACATGTTGATTTGGGATATTCATTTACCAAAAGTCGCTTCTTCTGATTTACTAGCAGTTTCCTGTACAGGAGCATACGGGTACTCGATGGCGAATAATTACAATCGGATTCGAAGACCAGCCGTTGTCTTTGCAAAAGGCGGAACATCGCAAGTAGTTGTGGAACGCGAAACATATGAAAATATTATTGGGAACGATCGCATACGTATTAAAGAGCTTGTCTAAATAGAAAAAGGGGTTGTTCGGATGGGCAATTCCTTTTTTGTAAAAATAAAATAATTAAAATATATCGGAAAACTAGGATTGAAAAAAATCAGAATTATGATAAAATACAAATACAAAGCTTATCAAGAGAAGCGGAGGGAACTGGCCCGAAGAAGCTCGGCAACCTGCTTATAGAAAGCAAGGTGCTAAATCCAGCAAAATGGAATCCATTTTGAAAGATAAGGTAAAATATATTACCGAACAGTCTTTTCGAAATGGGAAAGATTTTTTTTATGAATAAAAAGGGGGGCTGTTCGCGTGGGTGTACGGGAACATTTTGATGAAGTATCCGAGAAGATTGAAGCGATGCTTGCTGATATGAAATATGGTTCAATTACAATTGTTGTGCAAGATGGAAAAGTAATTCAGTTAGAGAAAAGTGAAAAAGTACGTTTAAAGTGAAAAGCGCTGACTAGAAAAACTAGAGGCGGTTTTAACCTATTTTCATTAGGTTAAAACCGTCTTTTTGCTTTTACAGGGGGAAAAAACATGTTGACGTATGAAACGTGGGAAGAAAATGTTGTTTCGTTTTCGGAAGAAGATGAAACAAAAGGCGCGCTATCAGTATTAAAGTGGGCTTATAAAGAATATAAAGATGAAATCGTCTACGCATGTAGCTTTGGGGTGGAAGGTATGGTATTGCTGCACCTTATAAACCAAGTAAATCCATCTGCTAAAGTTGTATTTTTAGATACAAATGTTCATTTTCAAGAAACATATGAATTAATTCAAAAAGTGCGGAGGCGATTTCCTTCATTAAATATTATAGAAAAACAACCGGAACTTACGCTTGATGAACAAGAGAAGTTGCATGGTGAGAAATTATGGGAAAGTAATCCGAATCTTTGTTGTAAGATTAGAAAAATTTTACCGTTAGAAAAATCATTAGCAGCGGAAAAAGCGTGGATATCGGGCTTAAGAAGGGAACAATCAGAAACACGTAAGCATACAAAGTTTATAAATCAAGATCATCGTTTTCAATCTATTAAAGTTTGTCCACTCATTCATTGGACGTGGAAAGAAGTTTGGCGATATGTATACAAACATAGCTTGCCGTATAACCCGTTGCATGATGTTGGCTATCCAAGTATTGGGTGTGAGAAATGTACGTTACCTGTAGGGGATGGTGGCGATTCAAGAGATGGTAGATGGGCTGGGAAAGTGAAAACCGAATGTGGTCTTCATTACCAATAAGATGAATCTTGAAATAAAGCTAAGAGAGGATATAGAAAAATGAGCATAGTAAACGAATTAGTAAACCGTATAGATGAGACATATGACGTATCACAAATTGAAAAAGAAATTAAATTAGACAATATTGCGTTAAGTGATTTAGAACTATTGGCGACAGGTGGATATAGCCCCCTTACTGGTTTTTTAGGGAAGGAAGATTATGATTCAGTTGTAGAAACGCTTCGTTTAGCAAATGGTAGTGTGTGGAGTATACCGATTACATTACCTGTAACAGAAAAAGTCGCAGAAAGCCTGAAAGTTGGAGAGGAAGTAAAGCTTGTCAACAATGGAAATATATACGGTGTCATTCAAATAGAAGATATTTTTGTACCAGATAAAGAAAAAGAAGCGTTACTTGTATATAAAACAACGGATGGGGCTCATCCAGGAGTGGAAAAATTATATGAACGATCAAACGTTTACGTTGGAGGAACTATTATTCTAACAAAACGCTTTGAAAATAATCAATTTCCTTCTTATCATTTAGACCCAATTGAAACGAGGGAAGAATTTAAAAAACGTGGGTGGAAAACAGTGGTCGGATTTCAAACGAGAAACCCGGTACATCGTGCCCATGAGTATATCCAAAAGTCTGCTCTTGAAATTGTAGATGGTCTCTTTTTAAATCCGCTCGTTGGAGAAACGAAATCGGATGATATTCCTGCTGATGTAAGAATGGAAAGCTATGAAGTACTCCTTCAAAACTATTATCCGAAAAATCGTGTCTTTTTAAGTGTATTTCCTGCTGCCATGCGTTACGCAGGACCAAGGGAAGCGATATTTCATGCGTTAGTAAGAAAGAATTTTGGATGTACCCACTTTATAGTAGGGCGTGATCATGCTGGAGTAGGAGATTATTACGGAACGTATGAAGCGCAAGAAATCTTCACAAATTTTACGATAGAAGAGTTAGGAATTACACCACTATTCTTTGAACATAGTTTTTACTGCACGAAATGTGAAGCGATGGCTTCAACGAAAACATGTCCGCACGGAAAAGAAGATCATGTTATTTTATCGGGTACAAAAGTAAGAGAATTATTAAGAAACGGTGAGATTCCGCCAAGTACATTTAGTCGTAAAGAAGTAGTGGAAGTGCTAATTAAAGGATTGAAAAAAGAAGTAGTAACAGAATAGGGAGAGAACGAGATGGATACGAATATTACTTGGCATACAGCTTCGGTTTCAAAAGATGAGAGAAGAGCGAAGAATGGACATCATAGTTTTGTAATTTGGTTTACTGGTTTATCAGCTTCGGGTAAATCTACAGTAGCGAATGCGGTCGCTCGTAAACTGTTTGAAAGGAATATTGGAAATTATGTGCTGGATGGGGATAACATTCGTCACGGTTTAAATAAAGACTTAGGATTTTCTGAAAGTGATCGCATGGAAAATATAAGACGTATTGGCGAAGTGGCAAAGTTATTTGTAGATCAAGGAACAGTTATCCTTACAGCATTTATTTCACCATTTCGAGTGGACCGTAAACAAGTAAGAGATTTATTAGCGGCAGATGAATTTATTGAAATTTTTGTGAAGTGTCCGATTGAAGAGTGTGAGAAACGTGATCCGAAAGGGCTTTATAAAAAGGCAAGGAAAGGTGACATTAAGGATTTCACAGGTATTGATTCGCCTTATGAAGAGCCAGCACAAGCGGAATTAATTGTAGAAACGCACAAATATTCTATTGAAGAATGTGCGGAACAAATCGTGAAGTATTTACAAGAGCGTAGTTTTATATAGGGGGATAAACAATGAGTTATGAAAAAGTATGGGCTAACAATGAAAAATTAAATCAGACGGAGAAAAATAAATTAGAAAAAGATGGCTTAGAAATTTTTAATGATATTCCTTACTATGCGGAAAATGGATTCGAATCTATTCCAAAAGAAGAGTGGGATGCCTTTAAATGGGCAGGATTGTATTTACAACGTCCAAAAGAAGCTGGTTATTTTATGATGCGGGTAAATATTCCGTCAGGGATTATTACAAATGCACAGGCAGAAGTGCTTGCTTCTATCGCTGAAGATTATGGACGTGATGTAATAGATATTACGACGAGACAAGCGATTCAGTTTCACTGGTTAGAAATTCAGCAAATTCCAGATATTTTTAATAGATTAGCGAGAGTTGGATTGTCTTCAGCTGGAGCGTGTGGTGATATAACGCGTAATATTACAGGTAATCCGCTTGCTGGCATTGATGCAAATGAACTATTTGATACAACGCATATTGTAAAAGAAGTATACGATTACTTCCAGCATAATGAAGAGTTTTCTAATTTACCACGTAAATTTAAAATGTCTATTAGTTCTAATATTTATAACTCAGCAAACGCAGAGATTAACTGTGTTGCATTTACACCTGCTACGAAAGAAATAGATGGTGAGAAAAAAGTTGGTTTTCATATAAAAGTAGGTGGAGGATTATCAGCCCGTCCGTATTTAGCTGAGGAATTAGATGTATTCGTTTTACCAGAAGAAGTGAAGGCGGTGGCGATTGCAATTGCTACTATATTCCGTGATTTTGGATATCGTGAGAAACGTCATTTAGCGCGTTTGAAATTTCTTGTTGCGGACTGGGGAGCAGAGAAATTTAAAGAGAAACTAATAGAGTATACAGGGCCTTTACAAAGTAAAGGGGAAAGTGCACTCAAAGGATGGAATGCAGGCTATTTTTATGGTGTTCAAGACCAAAAACAAGAGGGATTAAAATATGTAGGTTTTAATGTACCGGTAGGTCGTTTACATGCAGAAGAAATGTTTGAGGTTGCAAGAATCGCAAAGCAATATGGAAATGGACAAATTCGTACATGTAATTCACAAAATTTCATTATTTCGAACGTTCCTCCGGAAAATGTAAAAGGATTACTTAGTGAACCGCTGTTTGAAGCGATATCTGCAAGCCCGAAATCATTTATTGGTCATGCGGTTTCATGTACCGGTATTGAATATTGTAATCTTGCACTAGTAGAAACGAAAGAAAGATTACGTCAAATTGCAGAATACTTAGATACACAAATTGTACTCGATGTTCCAGTTCGAATTCATATGGTAGGCTGCCCGAATTCATGTGGTCAACGTCAAATTGCTGACATTGGGTTACAAGGGGTGAAAATGAAAACGAAGGAAAAAGGCATTGTTGAAGCGTTTGAAATATACGTAGGTGGAACATTGTTAGATGGCGGTGCCTACAATCAAAAGTTAAAAGGAAAAATAGATGGCGAGGATCTACCTGATGTACTTGCATCATTTATAAGTTATTTCAAAGAGAATAAATTACCAGCCGAAACATTTTATGATTTTGCAGGTCGTGTTGGTGTAGATACATTACAAATAGCGTTAAATAACGTGCTAGAAGAAGTAATAGCGTCTTAGGAGGGACGATATGGATTTATATCGATTTGAAGCTGTATTAGTGAGTGATATTGTTCCGATAGTTGTTGTTGCTCAAAGTGAAGAACAGGCATTTAAGCTTGCGGAGATTGAGCTTGAAAAGCATTTTTTACCGTTGCCAGAGGTAAAAGAGATTTCTTTGTTTGAAAAAAAGAAGATTCGAAAAGGTGGGGCATTTGTTATCCATGAGTAGAGATCAGTAATACGAAAAAATAAAAACTTCCATTCTTATATACGAATGGAAGTTTCATTTTAATAGAAGAAATGAGGAGAGATGATGGGAAAGGTTTATATTGTTGGAGCGGGTCCTGGCGATCCAGATTTAATTACTGTTAAAGGGTTGAAATGTATTGAGAAGGCAGATGTTATTTTATACGACCGACTTGTGAATAAAGAGCTGCTTTCACACGCAAAGCCTGACGCGGATTTAATTTATTGCGGAAAACTCCCGAATTATCACACGATGAAGCAAGAGACAATTAACACGTTTCTTATTAAGTATGCGAAAAAAGGAAAAGTTGTAACGAGACTTAAGGGCGGCGATCCATTTGTGTTTGGTAGAGGGGGAGAAGAAGCTGAAGCATTAGCAAAGCAAGGTGTACCATTTGAAATCATTCCTGGTATTTCAGCTGGAATAGCTGCTCCTGCTTATGCGGGCATTCCAGTGATGCACCGTGATGCAAGTGCAAGTTTTGCTATTGTGACTGGGCATAGGAAAGAAGGTGCTGAAGAAGAAGTGAAATGGGAGAGTTTAGCGAAAGGTGTAGAGACTTTAGCGGTATATATGGGGGTTAGTAATTTGCCCTACATATGTGAGCAACTTATGAAGCATGGAAAAGATAAAAGTACGCCAGCTGCTATTATTGAGCAGGGGACGACGTCTATGCAACGCACAGTTGTTGGAACGTTAGGGACAATTGTAGATGTTGCGAAAAAAGAGCAAATTCAAAATCCGAGTATGAT
The DNA here is from genome assembly GCF_900176455.1 of Bacillus sp. JKS001846. Taxonomy (NCBI): domain Bacteria; kingdom Bacillati; phylum Bacillota; class Bacilli; order Caryophanales; family Bacillaceae; genus Bacillus; species Bacillus sp. JKS001846. Next base: position 4,263,074 of record NZ_FWYG01000001.1, on the reverse strand, counting down.
TGTAATTGGAGAGGTTGTCCGTTTTAGAGAAAAAATTCATTGGTTTGAGAAGCAGACAGAAAATGCTTATCAAGTAAGTGGAGTGTTGTAAAATGAAAGCCGTCTTATATATATGTCATGGAAGTCGTTTGAAGACAGCGAAAGAAGAGGCGATTCAATTTATTACATCGTGTATGAGCCGTATAGAAGCGACTATTCAAGAAGTTTGTTTTTTAGAGTTAGCGAATCCTTCTATTGAAGATGGTTTTCGTACATGTGTGAAGCGTGGGGCCACTGAGATTATTGCTATCCCTGTTTTTTTATTAGCGGCAGGGCATGTAAAAAAAGATATCCCTTTTGAATTGGAAAAGTTAACTAATCAATTTTCGGATGTTAAAGTGACCTATGGTAATCCGTTTGGTGTATCAGAAACACTTGTTAAATCGGTGTATAGCGGAAGTGGCATCGAACAGGAAGATAAAAATGAAGTGACGTTACTTCTTGTTGCAAGAGGGAGCAGTGATCCTGAAGTATTAAGAGATATAAACTGGATTGCTTCTTTATTTCAAACAAAAGAGAAGGTTAAAAAAGTAGAAGTTTGTTATTTAGCGGCTGCAGAGCCAAAATTTGAGGAGAAGTTAAAGGAAGTTGTAGAACAAAAAGAAAAGAACATCGTTGTACTGCCTTACTTGTTATTTACAGGTTTACTTATGAAACATATTGAGAAAGAAGTGCGCCAATATGAATTGGGAGAGATAAAAATCAGTCCATATTTAGGGAAGAATGAAGCGTTTCAAGATATGTTAATTCAGAAAACGACGGAGTTATTGAAAGGAGATCAGTATGTATCCACTTACAGTGCGAGTTAATGAGAAACGCGTTGTTGTTATTGGTGGGGGAAAAGTTGCAGGATTTAAAATTATTCCTTTACTCAAACAGGGTGCGGATATAGTTGTGATAAGTCCAGAATTAGATGTGAATTTAGTAAAACTTGTGGAAGAAAAGAAAATTCGTTGGTATCAAAGAGAATATGAGAAAAGTGATATTAAAAGTGCTTTTTTAGTTGTTGCAGCGAGTAGTGATTCAATATTAAATGAACAAGTTGCTGAAGATGCCGCCGAGAATCAATTAGTAAATGTTATTACAAATCCGGAAAGTGGTAATGTTCATTTTCCGGCAGCAATTCATCGTGGTTTACTTAATATAGCGGTTTCTACTGGGGGAGCGAGCCCGAAGCTCGCAAAAAAAATTCGAGATGAGATTGCAAATAAATATGATGAGATATATGAATCGTATTTAGATTTTTTATATGAAGTAAGGGTGAAGTTAAAAGATTTACAGTTAGAAAAGAGAGAGCGAAATATATTGCTCCAAGAAGTGTTGAAATCAGTATATGTGCAAAACGAGGGGAAAAGAGAAAGTTTTTTACGAGAATTAGAGGAAAAGGTTTTAAAATAATAAAAGATAAAGTGAGCTTTACAAATATAAAAATATAATTTATAATCACAAGTAACTTCAATAGATAAAATCGATGAGCAAGAAGAGTACGTATATTTGATGCGTTCAGAGAGCTGGGGTTAGGTGGGAGCCTGGTACGATAAAATATACAGAATGGGCTTGCGAGAGGTATGTTGAACATTGTAGTAGGCAACCCGGGTTCCGCCGTTAAAAGGATAGAGTATCGGAATTATTCCTGTACTTGAACAAGTGGGATTTATCAATCCAATTGAGGTGGTACCACGGTATTTATATTACATATATCGTCCTCTACATGCATATTTGCGTGTAGGGGACTTTTTTATTTTCTAAAGGAGGTGTGCGAGTATGAAATGAAAGTGTATAATTAACAAAAGTTTAAATATTCAGAAAAGGAGAATTTATGATGAAAGAAACACAGCAATGGACGTCGAAAATAGGCTTTGTACTCGCAGCAGCCGGAGCCGCAGTAGGTCTTGGTGCGATATGGAAATTTCCATATGTTGCAGGTAATGGCGGGGGAGGCGCATTCTTCCTTGTATTTTTACTATTAACTTTATTTATAGGTATGCCTCTTTTAATAGCGGAGTTTGTTATTGGACGTAGCACGCAAAAAGAGGCCGTTACAGCTTATAAAGTACTAGTGCCAAATAGCAAAGTATATCCTTGGATTGGTCGTATGGGAGTTGTTACTTGTTTTAGTGTACTATCTTTTTATAGTGTTGTAGGTGGATGGATTTTACTTTATTTATATTATAGTGTGACAGGAAGTTTCTGGAATAGAGCAGCTGATTATGGACAATTGTTCGGTGAAACGATTTCAAATCCGTTAAGTGCGATTGGAGCACAATTTATCTTTATGCTTTGTACAATTTTTGTCGTAAGTAAAGGTGTAGAGAAAGGTATAGAAAAGGCAAGTAAGTACATGATGCCGCTATTATTTATTTTATTTATTGCGATTATTGTTCGTGCGTTAACACTCGATGGTGCTTTTGCTGGAGTAGAGTTCTTCTTAAAGCCAGATTTTTCAAAGCTTACAGCAGATACGATTTTATACGCGATGGGACAATCTTTCTTCTCACTAACTGTAGGTGCCTCGGTAATGGTAACGTATAGTTCGTATTTAAAGAAAGAAGAACATTTAACGAAATCAGCAACATCTATTGTAAGTTTAACGGTTTTTGTTACAGTACTTGCAGGATTAGCAATTTTCCCAGCGATTTTTGCGTTGGGAGTTAAACCGACTGAAGGACCAGGACTACTGTTTATCGTCCTTCCAGCAGTATTTGCAAAAATACCATTTGGTCAATTTTTCTTTATTATGTTTTTAATTTTATTCTTCTTTGCGACTTTAACATCAGCAATTTCAATGCTTGAAATTGTAGTAGCATCTGTTGCGAAAGGTAATGAGAAGAAGCGTCCGTCAGCATCATTATTAATTGGTATTCTTATTTTTGCAGTCGGTATTCCATCAGCTTTATCATTTGGGATTATGAGTGACGTGAAAATATTCGGGAAAACATTCTTTGATTTAGTTGACTTTTCGGTAAGTAACGTATTGCTGCCGTTAGGAGTACTAGCTATTTCATTATTTGTACCAAATAAAATGAGTAAAGAGTTATTGATGAAAGAATTAGAAGTGACGGAAACGAAGGGGAAAACGTTATTTAACATTTGGTTCTTCTTACTTCGTTATGTTATTCCAGTAACTGTAATAATTGTATTTTTAAATGCGATAGGTGTATTTAAAATGTTTGCATAAAAAAAGGCGGGGATCTGGTCATCTCCCTGTCAAGTAGACAGTAATAAAAAGAGTATTATGCCACGGCCTTTTCCCGATATTCTATCGGGGAAAGGCCGTGAAGTTTTTCTTGGAATCTTTCTGTATTATAAAATTGAATATATTCTTGAATTGCTCGGTAGGCCATTTCATATGTTTTTGGGCACACTAAATACAACTTCTCTGTTTTTAAATGTGAGAAGAATGATTCGATACACGCATTATCAAAACAGTTTCCACGTCTAGAATGACTACCGACAAATCCTAATTTCTCTAACTGTTTTGCGTAGGATTTAGATGTATATTGAAACCCTTGATCTGAATGGAAAAGGGGCTTAGTAGTTAATGACTTCCCTTCTAATTGACGTAATGTAGTTAAAACCAAATCTAAATCATTTCTTGAAGATAGCTTCCAGGCAACAATTTCATTGTTGTATAAATCTAACACAGCTGACAAATAGGCAAATTGTTCTCCGATTCGTACATAAGTAATATCTGTTACGAATTTTTGATTTTGCTTTTCAGCTTGAAACTCTCGATTCAAATGATTTTTAAATACCACAGATGTTTTTCTTCCATAAAACGGACGTTTTTTTCGAATGATAGATTGAATACCCAGCTCTCTCATAAGACGACGAACACGTTTATGATTCATTACCATTCCTTCTCGAGCCAAAGCACGAGTCATACGTTTATACCCATAGTAAGGGTGCTGACGATGAATAGATAAAATATGTTCTTTATGCCACATATCCCTTTTCTGACGTAAACGCTGCACGTTATGATATTTCCGCCATTTATAGTAGCCAGCCTTAGAAACTTCCGCGATTTGAAGCAACCATCGGAGTGGATAGGCTTGGCGTAATGAATCGATAAGAGAAAATCGTTCTTTCTTTAGGACCATTCCTTCCCGTGTAGATTTGGATTGCGCTTTTTTAAATACTCAACCTGTGCCTTCAAATAAGCATTTTCTTCTTCTAGACTATTAAAATTCTTTCGATTCCAGACACCACGTTGATCATCAAAGGACTCCCCTTGTTGCGCACGTTTTACCCACTCAATAATCTGGGCATCGCTCTTCACACCGAGTTGTTCACGAATTTCTCGCAATGATTTTCTCTCTTCTAATCGAAGACGAACTGCTTCTCGCTTTAGTTCTTCTGTATATTTTTGAAATGATTGTCCTTTTCTTGCCATAAAAAAATCCCCTCCAGATAAAACAGCATTGAGTCCATCATATCAGATGGACTCTTTTTTTACTGTCTACCTATAGGGGATAATACCAATCTCCCGTCTTTTTTTATGTGGATGTTGATGAGTGTAATAAACGATTATATGCTTTATAGGCTGTAGTGACTGCAAGGAATGAACCGATTAAAAATAATACTGAGCCGCCAAATGTAAATATCCGGCCAATATACGTCTCTCTAGCTTCTTCTATTTTTTGTTGTAATTGCGTATTCATATTGATCACCTCGTAAACTATAGGCATTTAGTTATAGTCTATGTAGAATGCCTATATTGTGTGAAGTGTAAATAAAAAACCTCGGTAGGCACCGAGGTTTTTTATAATCCGATATAAGGAGATGGGTCAACTGCGTTTGTCTTGCCGACATTCCATTCTCCAAGATGAAGTTCGAAGTGTAAATGTTGTCCGTATGATTGGCCCGTGTTCCCCATAAATCCAAGCTGATCGCCTTGTTTTACAGTTTGTCCATTCGATACAGAACGGCTATTCATATGAGCATATACTGTCGTATATGTTTTTCCGTTTATACGGTGAGATAAATACACTACGTTTCCATAACTAGATGATAATTCTGAACGAATAACAACGCCATCTGCAGCGGCGATAATTGGAACCGTTCCCGAAGCAGCGATGTCAATTCCTTTATGATTATCTAAAGAACGTACACCAAATCCGGAAGTTTTTGATCCAGCTGCTGGTTTGATAAAGCCACCGATATTTGTATCATGTGGTGTTGGGGCCGCTTGAGTTGCTTGAGCAGATTTAGTAGCTTGTTGTTTGCGAGCCTCTTCTGCCTGGCGAGCTTCTTCCGCTTTACGAGCTTCTTCGGCACGTTTTTCTTCTTCAATTGCTTTTTGAACAGCTTGACGTTGATTTTCTAAAATGCCTTTGGATTCTTCTAATCCTTCAATCTCTGAATCTACTTTTGCTACTTTCGTATGTAGATCGTTAATAAGAGTTTGTTGCTGTTGTTGGTTATTTTGTAATTCTTGCTGTTTTTGTTCTAGTTTTTGTTCAGATTCTTTCAGTTGTTGTTCTTTTTTCTCAACAGCCTCTTTTTCTGACGTTACAGCATTTTGATCAGATGTTTGTTTTTTTACAATATCTGTATCGTTGTTTAATATTAAACTTACGGAGTACATATTATCAACAAGGTCAGCAATGTTTGTAGAGTTTGTTAATACTTCTGTAATGATATTGGTACGCGGTTTTTCTTGCATAGATTGTAACCGTTGTTTAATAACTTCCTGACGTGTATCTATGTTTGTTTGTAATTGTTCTATATGTTTCTTTTTGTCAGTAATTACTTGTTGTGTTTTGCTAATTTCTTTTTTTGTATCATTTAATTCAGTCTCGTTTTTATTAATAGAAGTAGTTAATTCATCAATTTTCTTCTGTAATTCTTGAATTTCTTTTTCTATTTGTTCTTTCTCGACTGATTTATTTTGTAAGTCACTTTGTTTGCCTTCTAATTCAGATTGAATGTTAGATAATTTATCTTGATTCGTTTCAGCGTATGCAGGTGAAAGTAACGGGGAAGCAAAAATCGTTCCTGCTGCTAAAACACTAAACGCTGCAAATTTCTTTTTCATTGTTGTCTGACTCCTTTCCCTATGAATGTTATATATCATAAGAAGAGGGGTGTCTATCGTTGTAATCATAATGTAAAGAAAATTTTATAAAATTGCTAAGTTTTGTCGGAATTTATCATTTTTCAACTGTAATTGTCATAGTACATACATTTTATTCATATGTGTAACAAAGGTATATTTTGGAATTAATCTGTAAAATGAAGAAGGAAAGTAATCGTTTTTATGAGGTGAAATATTACTTGGAAAGCTAATAAAACACTAGTGAGGAATCGTTCTCATGTTAGGTTTTCTGACATGGGTCTGCTTTTTGTCAAGAAAATTATTTGTGTTCGGGCAAAGTTATTTTGTTGTCAGATTTAAATTTTTGATTTATGATTTTTAACAGGGACAAAATGTAGTGAATTGTCGAATAATATGTAATACTCTTAATTTCTTAGTTTTATAGAGATAGAATGAGAGATAGAGTGACACATCGAAGAGGGGGTTACAACAAATATGAAAAGAATAGGACTTGCATGGCAAATATTAATAGGGCTTGCGCTTGGTATTGCGGTTGGGGCGATTTTCTTTGATAATCCAGCTGTTGTGAAGTACTTACAACCAATTGGTGATATTTTCATCCGATTAATTAAAATGATCGTTGTACCGATTGTTGTAGCAAGTATTGTTGTTGGGGTTGCTGGTGTTGGCGATGTTAAAAAACTAGGTCGACTAGGCGGAAAAACAATTCTTTACTTTGAAATTATTACAACAATTGCAATTATTGTTGGTCTATTAATAGCGAATATTTTCCAACCAGGAAAAGGCGTAAATATGGAGCAGTTAACAAAGACAGATATTTCGAAATATACACATACGACAGAACAAGTACAAAGTCATTCATTTGCAGATACATTTGTAAATATTGTTCCAACGAACATTATGAAGTCGTTAGCTGACGGAGATATGCTTGCTATTATCTTCTTCTCTGTATTATTTGGTTTAGGTGTAGCAGCAATTGGTGAAAGAGGAAGACCAGTTCTTCAATTTTTCCAAGGTGTAGCTGACGCAATGTTTTACGTAACAAACCAAGTTATGAAATTTGCACCATTTGGTGTGTTTGCACTAATTGGTGTTACAGTTTCTACATTTGGTCTTGCTTCATTAATTCCATTAGGGAAATTACTAATTGTCGTATATGGAGCAATGATCTTCTTCGTCGTAGTTGTCTTAGGACTTACAGCGAAAATATTTGGAATCAACATTTTCCAATTCTTTAAGATTTTAAAAGACGAGCTGATCTTAGCGTATTCTACAGCAAGCTCAGAAACAGTTTTACCAAAGATCATGGAGAAAATGGAGAAATTCGGTTGTCCGAAAGCAATTACATCTTTCGTTATTCCGACAGGTTATTCATTTAACTTAGATGGATCAACTTTATATCAAGCAATTGCGGCTCTTTTCTTAGCACAAATGTACGGTATTGATTTATCTATTACACAACAAATTACATTATTGCTTGTATTAATGGTTACATCAAAAGGTATCGCAGGTGTACCGGGCGTATCATTCGTTGTATTATTAGCGACACTTGGTACAGTAGGTATTCCACCTGAAGGCTTAGCGTTCATTGCTGGTATTGACCGTATTTTAGATATGGCTCGTACAGCAGTTAACGTTGTAGGAAACTCTTTAGCAGCTGTAGTTATGTCTAAGTGGGAAGGTCAATATGACGCTGAAAAAGGACAAGCTTATTTAAAAGAGATTTCTGAAAAGGGTCAAGCGGCTTAATTATAATATGAACAAGCTCTCACATAATATGTGGGAGCTTTTCTGTATATAGAAGAGGAGCAGACATAATGAAACGTAAATATGGTGACGGTTCTTCGTGGAAGAGGCTAATAGAAAAGAGTTATACGGTTAAGCAAGTGGAAGAGGGAATGCTCGGAATACTGGATATAAAAAAGGTGAGAGAGCCTAGTTGTAAAGAATATGATGGTGAAGAACTTTGTATTGCAGCGGATCAGTATACGTGGATTCAATATTTCATAGACGGGAAAAACTTTGCGATTACCGCTATGTTAGATGATCAGAAAAAATTAGTGCAATATTATATCGATGTGGCGAAAGAATATAAAATAGACGATCGTGGTTTACCGTATTTTGATGATTTATATTTAGATGTAGTATTATTACCTACCGGTAAGGTGTATGTATTAGATGAAGAGGAGCTAGAGGATGCTTATAAAAGTGGTGATGTCACGAAGGAAGAGTATGAGTTAGCTTGGTACACTACGAAATGGATATTAGCAACAATAAAAAATAATGAATTTTATTGGATTTCAATGTTGAAAGAAGAAATAGAAAAGTTAAAATGATTGTTGTATTCGAATTTTTGTATAATTACCAAAAAAATCTATACAAAAAATAATTGACTTTTGTTTTGTAAGCGAGTAAAGTTAGGAAAGAAATTATTATTAAAAAATAAATATGAAACCTTCTTATAAAGAGAGGCGGAGGGACTGGCCCTACGATGCCTCGGCAGCGGACTCGATTTCAGAGTGCTGTGCCAAATCCAGCAAGCGTGTGCTTGAAAGATGAGAAGAGTGTTTCTTATAGATGTATAAGACCTCTTCTCATCGGAAGAGGTCTTTTGTTATTCATTAGAAAAAGGTTGAAACTAGGGAGAGATGATACTTTGAAAGAAACGAGAGGAAATGGTTTAGCTTTATTACCACTTGGGATATTTTTGGCGCTATTTATTGGTTCTGGAATTATTACAGGTGATTTCTATAAATTGCCGATACTTGTAGCGATCTCAATTGCTGTAGGAGTCGCTTTAATGATGAATCGTAAAGAAAGTTTTAATGTGAAAGTAGAGCGGTTCGCTAAAGGTGCAGGAAATCCGGATATTATGATTATGGTATTAATTTTTGTGCTTGCAGGTGCATTTTCTGAAACTGCTAAAGGAATGGGCGGAGTAGACTCAACTGTTAATTTAGCATTAACTATTTTACCGCCAGGATTTATCGTAGCTGGAATCTTTGTTATTGGTGCATTTATTTCATTAGCGATGGGAACTTCAATGGGAACAATTGCAGCATTAGCGCCGATTGCTGTAGGTATTAGTGGTCAAACTGATATCTCAATTGCGCTTGCAATGGCTACTGTTGTTGGCGGAGCGATGTTTGGTGATAATTTATCATTTATTTCAGATACAACAATCGCAGCTGTTCGTTCACAAGGAACAGAAATGAAAGATAAGTTTAAAACGAACTTTTTAATTGTGTTACCAGCGGCTATTATTACAATTGTGCTATTAGTAATAGTTACTTCAGGAAGTGACACGCAAATTAAAGCACATAGCTTTGATTGGATAAAGATTTTACCGTACGCAGGAGTACTTATTACAGCGCTACTTGGCTGGAATGTACTTATTGTATTAACTGGTGGAACTGTACTATCTGGTGTTATCGGTCTTATAGATGGAAGTTACACGTTAGAAAGTTTCTTTAAAAGTGTAACGACTGGAATGGGCGGTATGATGGAGTTAGTATTACTTGCTATATTAATTGGCGGTATGGTTGAATTAATCCAATATAATGGTGGTATTCAATATTTAATGAATGTATTAACACGTAATATTCGTTCGAAAAAAGGAGCGGAATTTGGTATTGCTGGTTTAGTGAGTATGACGAATATGTGTACAGCGAATAATACGATTTCAATTATTTTTACAGGCCCGCTTGCAAAAAATATTGCAGATCAATATGAAATAGACCCTCGTAAATCAGCGAGTGTATTAGATCTTTTCTCATGTTGTGTGCAAGGATTAATTCCGTACGGTGCCCAAATGTTAACGGCAGCAGGATTTGCAGCGTTATCTCCAGTTGAATTGTTACCGTATGCATTTTATCCAATTTTAGTTGGAGTATGTGGGATTGTTTCTATTTTAATTGGGTTTCCAAGGTTTTCGAAAGTAGCTAAGAAAAAAGAGTATCATAAAACTGCTTAATTTAATATGAATGTTAGTAATTAAAAAACGTGCAGAGAATAGACTCTGCACGTTTTTTTTGCGTAAAGGGCTGAATATGACTCGGTCTTAAGTCTGAGTAGAAAACGGTTCTTAAGCTCGTTATGGAAAGATGAAAAAATAGTTAAGATAAGAGTATCAAATCGAAGGGAGGCAAGCACAAGATGAAACAATTTCTAGCGTTTATCGCAGCCGGTATTTTGGCTTTAATTGCTCTTGGTAGTCTTGCTGGTATTGTAGGATTCGCAATCGGAGCAGGAGTTGTATATTGGAGCTATAAATCATTTGTGCGAGCTAAATCATTTTTTGGAAAGTTAGCTTGGGGTATTGTTGGTTTAATCGGTTTATCCATTGCACTTTCTCATTCGCCAGCATTAATCGGTATCGCTGCTTTAGTGGTTTTATACTACGGATACCGTGAGTGGAAAAAAGAAAAAGATGTAGTTGTTGAATCTGCTCCAGAAAGTTCTAAATCATATAGCAACTTTGAAGATGAGTGGAACAAATTAATGAAAAACTAAAACAATAAATCAAATTATAATTAAAGTAGAAGAGAGGAAGATTTATAATGAAACAATCTTTATTCGGACGTGTACGCGATGCAATTTTAGCTGATTTTCATAACGTGTTAGATGAGAAGGAAAGAAAAAATCCAATTGCGATGTTAAACCAATATTTACGTGATAGTGAGCGTGAAATAACAAAAATTGAGAAGTTAATTGGGCGTCATAAAACATTAAAATCTAACTTTGCTCGTGAGCTTGAGCAAGCACGTTATTTCGTTAATAAAAGATCAAAGCAAGCTATCATTGCTCAAGAATCAGGTGAATTACAATTGCACGAACGTGCGTTAGAAGAGGTAGCTTATTATGAAGGGCAAGTAACTCGATTAGAAGAAATGTATGCAGGTGTTGTAGAGCAAATTGATGAGTTAGAGCGTCGTCTTTCTGAAATGAAAAATAAATTAAAAGAAATGCACGCAAAGCGTATGGAACTAATGGCACGTGAAAATATGGCACATGCAAATCGTCGTATGAATACTGCGATGCATAAAATGGATGAAAATAATCCATTCTTACGATTTGAAGAGATTGAAGATCATATTCGTGACTTAGAAACTCGTATGAATGAAGAGCATGAGCGTGACACATTTGATATGAAAATTGCAAAACTTGAGCGTGAAATGAAAGAAAAGAATGATGTATCGTTAACGAAAGAGTTAACAAAATAATAGTAGTATATTATAAAACAGGCTTATGATATAGTGATAGGAGAAAAGGTGTTGGAAAGCAATGCCTTTTCTTCTATGTATATGTGACAAGAAGGGGGGAGCTGAAATGAAGAAACATTTTTCAAAGACACAATTAATGGGGATGCTCCTCATCATATTTGGGTTCGGTCTTTTTCTTGATATGATACTTGGACATTTTGAACCAGGTGGTCTCATTTTTGCATTTATTATGCTTATGTTTGGAAGGCATTATCGTAAAAAGAATCGTTATGTACGGGGAAATGTATTTTTATTTGTTGGTGGTATCGTATTTTTATTCTTCTTATTTTCATCAGCAGCATTTGTTCTTGTCGTATTTGCTTGTTTAGCTTTAATTGGTTATCAATTGATTCAACAAGGGCATCAGCAAAAAGCAATGAAGGTTGAAATTAAAGAAAAAGGGATGATAGACGAAGAGAAGCAAATATATCGTACAGAACCATATTTGAAAAATATGTTTGTAGGCAATGTGCGAATGATGGATCATATTTATGAACTTGAGGATATTAATGTTCAATATGGTGCTTGTGATGTGGAAATAGATTTAACAACTGCTATGATTCCAGAAGGGGAAACGGTAATTGTTATTCGAGGTGTCGTTGGTAATATTCGTTTATATGTGCCATATGATATTGAACTTTCTTTAAATCATTCTGTTATTGTCGGGCGTGTGCTCTTGCCAGGTCATGAAGAGACAGGGTTTAACCGCAATGTTACATTTAGAACAGAGCAGTATAAAGAGGCTCCTCGACGTATTAAAATTATTTCTTCGCTTGTCGTAGGCGACACGGAAGTGAGGAAAGTATAATGAAGAAACAAAAAAATATTTCGTGGATGTATATTCGTTATTCTATGTTGTCCTCTGTTAGTATCGCACTCATTTGTACAATTGTATATGTATGGAAAAGCGAGCAACAAGTGTATGATTTATTATGGAAGGAATCCATCGCTTCTGTTCCAATTGGCTTGTTTATTATGACTACAAGTTTACTTATCGGGGGAATTGTAGGATATGCAATCGGTTACTATATAGAGCAGCGTATACAAGGATTAAATACGTTTCTATTTGAAGTAGAGCGAGGGAATTTTCCGAGCGATGTTTCGTTTACTGCAGATGATGAATTTCATGAAGTGGAACGAAAAGTAATCGTTCTGGCTCGTCGATTAGAGGAGCAAGCTGGACTCTTTCAAAAAGTAACGAATGAACGAGCTCATTGGAATGAAGAGATGAGACAAGAAGCGATTTCTCAAGAAAGGCATCGTTTAGCAAGGGAGTTGCATGATTCAGTAAGTCAGCAGCTTTTCGCAATGTCGATGATGATGTCAGCGATTAATGAACAAATAACTGAATTTCCAGATGTGACAAAAAAACAATTGCAACTTGTTGAAAATATGGTTGTAAATGCTCAATCAGAAATGAGAGCATTGCTCCTTCATTTACGTCCTGTACAATTGGAAGGTAAGAAACTGACAGAAGGTATAGAGGAATTATTAACGGAATTATCGCGAAAACAACATATGAAAATTGAATGGCTTATTGAGCCAATAGAATTAAAAAAAGGTGTAGAAGATCATTTATTCCGTATTGTGCAAGAAGCGCTATCAAACACGTTGCGACACGCGAAGGCAAAGAAAACAGAAGTGCGCCTTCGAAAAATTGATCAATATGCGATTTTAAAAATCATTGATGACGGCGTTGGGTTTGAAGTAGGGGTTAATAAGGCTGGTTCATATGGCCTAAGATCGATGCAAGAGCGTGTTCATGAAATTGGTGGGACACTCAAGGTACTTAGTTTCCCGGCCAAAGGTACACAAATAGAAGTAAAAGTACCGATTATGATTGAGAGAGGAGGAGAAGTATGATAAAAGTATTGCTTGTCGATGATCATGAAATGGTTCGTATGGGTGTATCGGCATATTTATCTACACAGCCAGATATTGAAGTAGTAGGGGAAGCTGAGAATGGAAGAAAAGGATCAGAATTAGCATTGCAATTAAGGCCGGATATTATTTTAATGGACCTTGTTATGGATGAGATGGACGGTGTCGAAGCAACACGTGCTATTATTCAAGAATGGCCAGAAGCAAAAATTGTAGTTGTAACAAGCTTTTTAGATGACGAAAAATTGTATCCTGTTATTGAGGCTGGGGCGACCAGTTACTTATTAAAAACATCAAGAGCAAGTGATATTGCTGATGCTGTACGAGCTACTTATGATGGAGAAACAGTATTAGAGCCGAAAGTTACCGGGAAAATGATGTCCCGTATGCGTCAAAAGAAAGAGCAACCTTTGCATGATGATTTAACGGAAAGAGAGTTTGAGATTTTGTTATTAATCGCAGAGGGAAAAAGTAATCAAGAGATTGCGGACGAGTTATTTATTGCACTGAAAACGGTAAAGACACATGTGAGTAATATATTAAATAAATTGAATGTAAGTGACCGTACTCAGGCGGTTATTTATGCATTTAGGCATCAATTAACGAAGTGATAAAGTGAAACTTTAATCAGTGGGGAGGTTGTTCCTCCCCCACTGATTATCAGCCCTCACCAATCGGGCTTTTACGGGCAGTTAATGCGGGATAAAGTGAAACTTTAATTGGCGGGGAATTCCTCGCTGATTATTGGCTCGATACAATATAGATTTGGCGTTAAAACTATTGAATGTTTTTATTGACGATAAATAATGTAAGCGTTATCATTGAGGTGTTAACAGTACATATAAAGGGGAGAATGTATATGTTAGTTCAAACTATATTCGGAATGGATAAGTCTAAAAAATTAGGGGATTATGTGAACGCATTACAAGCGCTTTGTGAACAATATAATGTTGAAACAGATAAAATTGCGATTATTGAGGCTACAGAGGAATACTATTTATTTTTAGTAAAGCAAGAAGAGCACTATGATGTTGTCAAGGTAGAAACAGTTGATACGAATATTGAATATTATACGAAGGCTTATAAAATAAGCAGTTTTAATCATACTGCGTATCAAATGTAAAAAACTCCCTTTTGGGAGTTTTTTTAGGAGGCTTTTACTTCGTGAGATTCGGTTACTAATGGAACTTTTTTCGTACCGCTTAACTTAGCCATTGCAAGACCAATAAGAGCTCCTGCTAATGCTGGTATTAGCCAGCCGATTCCTTCATTATATAAAGGGATAAATTCAAAATATGGTGTGATAAATGAAACTGAAATACCACCTTGTTTTAATCCATCAAATACGCTCACTACAGCTGCTCCAATTAAAGCACCTACATAAACAGAGCGATATCCACCGAAGTATTTATGAAGTAATGATAGTAGTACGAGTACAATCGCAATTGGATACACAACAAGTAGAATTGGAACAGAGATTGCGATAATTTTCGTTAAACCTAAGTTGGCAACTAGTAATCCTAATGCGCAAATGATACTCGCGAACGTTTTGTATGAAAATGTAGTCAATAATGTTGAAAAATATTGGCTGCACGCAGATACGAGTCCAACGCATGTCGTTAAACAAGCGAGTGTAACGATAAGAGATAATAGGAGCAAACCGTATGGACCGAATAATTGTTGTACGATAACAGTAAGTAGCTGTCCGCCATTTTTTGCATATCCGAGCGAGACGCTAGTTGCCCCAAGCCAGCCGAGTGCACCGTATACAAGTACGAGCCCTGTAGCGGCAATAAGCCCTGCTTTTGCTGTGGCGATGGCAATGGACTTACGATCATTCACACCTTTAGAGCGAATTGCATTTACAACGATAATTCCGAATGCAAGTGCTGAAATAGTGTCCATTGTTAAGTAGCCTTCCATAAAGCCTTTGAAGATTGGAGAAGTTTGATACTCTTGCATTGCTGGTCCTGATTGCCCAAGTGGTGTAAATACACTTTTAACAAACAATAAGAAAATAGAGAGTAATAAAATAGGTGTTAATACATTTCCAATACGATCAACAAGTTTAGATGGATTCAAACTCAGCCAAAATACGATAGTAAAGAAGATGATTGTATATAAAAATAGCACTAGGCTGCTAGAGCGGATTGTTTCTGGTAAGAAAGAACTAACACCCATTTCATAAGCGACATTTGCAACACGTGGGATGCCCATAGATGGACCGATAGCAATGTATACAATTACTGTAAAGAAAATTCCGAATAATGGATGAACATGACTTGCAAGTTGCTGCATTCCATTTCCAGATAGAGAAATTGCGATAACAGTTAGTAGTGGTAAGCCAACTCCTGTTAGTAAAAATCCAATCATTGCTGGCCAAAAGTTTTCACCTGCATTTTGGCCAAGCATGGGAGGGAAAATTAAATTACCTGCCCCAAAAAATAAAGAAAATAGCATAAGACCCGTGAAAAAAATATGTTTTTTTGATACAGTGTTCATTGTTTTTCCTCCTTTTTTAAATTCATTTGTAAGAACACAAAAAACTCGTCCCTAAAGAAAGGGACGAGTTATATTTACCCGCGATACCACCCTAATTTACACATGTAGAAATAAATCTATATGTATACGGCTTTGCAACGTACAACATGATACGTGTTCCTTGTAACGGGGGACGGCCGGTAAGAACTTACTGTAACATTCGGTTCTACTTCTCGGAGATGATTTTCGGTTACGCGCTGAACGTTGGCTTTCAGCAAATCGCCAACTCTCTGGGGAACAGTTCTATAACGTACTCGTTCTCGTCAATGAATTTTTATTCAAGTATTCTGACAGTATTGTTGCATGTTTTTTTTAGAAAGTCAATATGTTTTTTGAAAGATATATTTATATACGGAAATATCGAAAGTGATATTCGTTGTTGTAAAGGAAATGATGAATTGTAAAATGGGAGTGAAAATTTGCGGAGAATTGTAAATTTTATAGAGAAAATTGATATTTATAGGAGTGAAGAAGGGATTGTTTGAATTTATAGAGAATAATACAACAATCCACTTGCTGGAAAGAACAAACCAAAAGAGGTGACTGAAATGCTTGCGATGGGAGTATTATTTGGCATTATTGCTATAATTGGTTTTATGTGGTTATATTATTCGCGTTCGTTTAAACAAGCAGAAGTTTTACTCTTTCAAAAAGGTAGTTTGTTGACAAATCAGTCTAGATATTTAGTATGTCCGAAGTGTGGAAGTGCACAGGCCAGAAGTGGAGGATATCAAGAGTGTTGCAAAATTAGATTATGAAAGAAAGGAAGCCTCACATTATTTTGTGAGGCTTCCTTCCTTACAACTTCATGGCGCTCCAAATTGTCCATCGATCTCTTTCAATAATAGGAGAGACGTTTTGTAATGCGGTCTGTATATGTTGTCGAAGTTGAGAAAGTTCATCATCTGTTAACTCATATAGAATGGATCGACCTGTTCGAGGAGATAAATCTTGCAATAATGCTTCTACAGAATCATGTATTTTTCGTATTTCCCATTGTGTTTGTGTGGGAAGTACATGAAGAGAATGCTTTTGTAATTCTGTCTGTATAGTGTTGGTTTTTGGACGTCTTTTTGACTCTATTTCAATAAGTTTTGGAAATAGAGAGAAAAAATATCCGCGAATGTGTTCGGGACTTCCTGGAATTGTACAATCTTCAATTGTTCGATCTTGTAAAATAAGTACACCGTTTTTATTTAATATACGAGAAGCTTCACGTAAAAATGTAGGAATGTCTTGTAAATGATGAATAACTGCACGCGAAATAACTATGTCGAATGTTTCATTAGGGTATGGGATATTATGTGCATCACCGTGGATGAATGAAATGTTTGAAAAGTTGTTACAATTTTCTTTTGCAGCTTGTAATATTTCTTTTGAAAAATCAAGTCCCACAACATTATTGGCTCCCATAAGAGCGAGTTCTTTCGTATAAATCCCACCACCACAGCCGATATCAATTATTTGCTTGTTTTGTATTTCTGTAATGTTTTTTACAATTTCACCCCAAGAAATATGAGCGTTTCTTGTTGCATATGTGTACTTATTATTTTCATCATGAAAATTAATGGGCATGATAAAGACCTCCTTTCAATGATTAGTATAGCGTATTTAATAGGATGTCACGTTTTTGTTTTATGTATGAAGATTATAAGGATTTCTTATCGTAAGAGGAGGATTAATTTGAAAGGGAAATATGTATTGTTGTTGTTTGTTATGTTACTAGCAGCTTGTGGTCAAGTTGAACCGAAAAAAGAAACAAAAAAAGTAGAAGAGACGGTGAATGAAGTGAAAGAAACAATAGGGGTAACCGTTATACAAAAAAAACATAAAGAGAAAAAGTTGCAGGAATCAGAAGCGAAGTTAGTAATAGACATTTTGAATAAAGCTGAGAAACAAGAAATAACAGGAAGCTTCGGTGAACCTGAATATGAAATACAAATTAGTAGAGATGGGAAAAAAGAAACTTATTATGCATGGTTAAGGGGAGAAGATAGACGAGGATGGGTGCAATATAAGAAAGCTATGTATATGTTGAATGAAAAAGATACGGAAAAGCTTTTGGATATATTTCCAAATGTCTCAGAACAAAAAGAAGATGAGATGCAGGTAAGCCCTTTAACGGAAGTAACAAAAAAAGATTTGCAGATTACCGCGTTTCATATTAAAACAGGCGATCAAAACGTGAATTATACGGTACGGTATACGATTTCACAATCACTATACAATAAGTTAGTGAAGGAGCAAGAATATTATTTGCAACTCAATTTTCCAGAAAAAGTTCAAAAATTAATTGGAGCAAAAGAGAGTGAAATGATTTTAGGTGAAAAAGTAAAGGAAGGGTATAAGCAATATGAATTACATGCTACTGTTCCGATAAAAAGCGCTTCAGAATCACAATTAAAATCATTAGAAACATATTACGAAAGTTATGATTTGAAAATATTAAACAGTAAAAAAGAAAAAATAGGTGTGTTTCACAATATAATTCAGATTGTTAAAGATTATGGTGAAAAAATGAATTTTCAAAGATAAAGTGAGACTTTAATTAGCCCTTACGGATTGGAATGAATATAAACTCGTCAAATCTATATGACCTTTCCTAGGAAATGATAATAGAGAGGGGAAAGCACCCCTCTCTATTACTTTGCTTTTGCAGATGGCTCATTCATTGATTTTCGTGTAATAAGAAAAGAAATCATAAGAGCGGAA
This sequence comes from Bacillus sp. JKS001846, assembly GCF_900176455.1. Classification (NCBI taxonomy): domain Bacteria; kingdom Bacillati; phylum Bacillota; class Bacilli; order Caryophanales; family Bacillaceae; genus Bacillus; species Bacillus sp. JKS001846. The sequence goes on along the minus strand of NZ_FWYG01000001.1, from coordinate 4,244,582 downwards.
AGGATGACAAGGGCAATAAATACGTGATTGGGCAAAAAATCTAATAATAATACGTAACTAACGGTATAAAAAATAAGAGTTGAAGCTAAAAACGATAGAGCACCTATTATAAGAGATTGTAAATTCATTTTTGTACACCTCCTTTTATTTATATTTTTGGCTGAAAATGGATTATATAAACATTATTTCTAACAATAGAAAAAAATATGTCATAATAGAGAAAAGAACAAGCTTTAATGAATGAATATGATTCATTAATGAGAGATAAAGGAGAGGAATATGAAAAATAATAAAAAAGGATTATGGGGAATTATTGTTGCGATAGGTCTATTTTTACTGTCTAAGTTAAAGTGGGTATTTGCAATTTTTAAATTAGCAAAGTTTTCAACGGTATTTAGTATGTTTCTATCGCTTGGCGCATACGCAGTTCTATATGGTTGGAAATTTGGAGTGGCGCTCATTTATTTGTTGTTTGTTCATGAAATGGGCCATTTATGGGCTGCGAAAAGAAAGGGGATCCCAACATCGCCAGCAATCTTTATTCCATTTATGGGGGCCCTTATTGGAATGAAAGAGATGCCGAAAAATGCGAAAGATGAAGCTTACATTGCCTATATGGGTCCGCTTTTCGGACTTCTGTCATTTTTACCCGCGATACCGCTTTATATAATGACGAAAGAGCCATTTTGGGCGCTTGTTATTTTGCTTGGAAGTATGATTAATTTCTTTAATTTAATTCCCGTTTCGCCGCTAGATGGTGGGCGAATTATTTCAGTTGTCAGTACTAAAATTTGGGGAGCAGGCCTTATTTTATTACTTGGCTATTCAATTTACTTTAAAAGTATTTTGGGAGGATTTATTGTTATTATCGGTTGTATGGAGTTATATAGAGTAATAAAGAGAGATGAGCCGATTAAGGAATTAGGGCATAAAATTGATGGGATGAAAGAATATGTTACTAGGCTTGAAGAGGAATTAAAAGAAACGGGTGCTGTACATCGGACTATATACGTGATGCATCATGAGATGAATGCATTAAGACAAAGAGAACGGGAAAAAGAGTTACAAATAGGTGAACTTCAAAAAATGGAAGTGTTAGAGTATCTTTTACCGAAGTTCGAACCGTTAGATTATGTTCCATATGAAGATGAAAAAGATGAGTATACAATTCACATAAGGGAAGCATTTGAAGCGTCAGAAAGAAAATTAAATGAATGGAAAACAGAAAAGGAACAACAAGAAAACTATTATAAAGTGGATGCGAAAACGAAATGGACAGTATTTGCTTGTTATATTGGATTAATGGCTATACTCGGTTACACAGCTTATGAAGGATATATTGTTTTACAAGAACATTTGCCAACGAGAAATGTATAGAAAAATATTGTCGAAATGATAGGAAGAATTTATACAGGAATTATATTTCTACGAGAGAAAGTTACAAGTATAGTCATACATTGTAATATTTTTAGTAGAGAAGGAGTTCTGTATATGAAGAAATTGTTAAGTGTATTCGGGATTATTATCGTGATGATCATTGCAAGCTATAGTCTTATGAAAGTGCTGTTACATTATGCGAATAAGCCTGCTGAGGTAAATACAATAGCTCAAATAGAAGATGTGCAAGAAGAGACAAAAGTGCTAAATTTTATTCGAATGACACATGAAAGCTATAATAATTTCTTAAATTACGGTAAAGCAGAGAATTATACAGACGGGGATTGGAATCAATTTAAGCAATGGTTTCAACAACAAGAATCATCGTTAAAAAATATACATACAGAAATAAAGAATGAAAAAATAAAACGTGATGTAAATAGAAGCTATGAAATTGTAAAAAAAGGTGTGGAACTTCAAAATATTGAGTATGTAGTGTATGCCCACCGTGTATATCATGACTTGGATATTATCGTAAATAAATATAGAGGTGAAACGAATATCTGGGGATATACGGAGTTTGGCGATGGGAAAGATATAAAAGTAATTGAACAAGCTATACAAACAAAATAATAAGCTAGCTAGAATTCTAGTTAGCTTATTTTCTTTTGTAAATACAATGTTCATATATTATTCACAAAAACACCGTGTTAATAGTGATTAAAATCACAATCTGCATTATAAGATTCAGTTAAACTAAAAACAGTTAAGGAAATAGAGGAGTGGGATACAATGTTAAGTGCAAAAACAATTGAAATCGTAAAGTCAACAGTACCATTATTACAAGAAAAAGGCGTTGAAATTACAACGAGATTTTATGAAATTTTATTTTCGGAACATCCGGAGTTATTGAATATTTTCAACCATACAAATCAGAAAAAGGGAAGACAACAACAAGCGTTAGCGAATGCTGTTTATGCAGCTGCAACGTACATTGATAATTTAGAAGCTATTATTCCAGTTGTAAAACAAATTGGTCATAAGCATAGAAGTTTAGGTATTAAAGCAGAGCATTACCCGATTGTAGGTACATGTTTACTACGTGCCATTAAAGAGATCGCAGGTGCACCTGATGAAGTTTTAAATGCATGGGGAGAAGCATATGGTGTCATTGCTGATGCATTCATTAGCATTGAAGCAGAGATGTATGAAGAAGCTGCACATAAAGAAGGTGGATGGAAAGACTTCCGCAACTTTGTGATTGTTAAAAAAGTGAAGGAAAGCGGTGTTATTACGTCATTTTATTTGAAACCTGAAGATGGAGGGAAAGTTTCTTCATTCATCCCAGGTCAATATGTAACGATTCAAATCAATATTGAAGGTGAGACATATACACATAATCGTCAATATAGTTTATCCGATGCTCCTGGGAAAGAATATTATCGTATTAGTGTAAAAAAAGAAAAAGGTGTAGATACACCAGACGGTAAAGTGTCTAATTACTTACATGAACATGTAAAAGAAGGAGATGTTTTACCAGTAAGTGCACCAGCGGGAGATTTCGTGTTAAATATGGATTCAACATTACCAGTTGTACTAATTAGTGGTGGAGTAGGGATTACACCGATGATGAGTATGTTAAATACGTTAATTGAACAAGATTCAAAACGTAATGTATATTTTGTTCATGCAGCAATAAATAGTAATACACATGCAATGAAAGAACACGTTAAGACAGTAGAAAATGAATATGAACAAGTTAAAGCATATACTTGTTATTCTGCACCGACTGAAAAAGATTTAGAAATGAAGAACTTTGATAAAGAAGGTTTCATTGAAAGTGAATGGTTAAAAACTATTATTCCGACAACTGAAGCAGAGTTTTATTTCTGTGGTCCAGTAGCATTTATGAAGCATATAAATGCTGCACTAACTGATTTAAGTGTGAAACAAGAGCATATTCATTATGAATTTTTCGGCCCAGCAACAAGCTTACAATAAGCAAAAAAACGAGGTATTTATTTTACCTCGTTTTTTATTTGTTCTCGTAATAAACGGTTTACTGTTTCACGACGTATACCTATCAGTTGACCAATTTCGGTTTGTGTTAATATTTCATATATAGGAATGTCACCTAAATATAGGGCGAACCATTCTTGTAAACGATGAAGACGTTCTTTCGGAGAGACGGTTGTCAATTGATCAATTCGTTGTTGCATCATTCTTAATTTAGATTGCAATTGCATAGCGATGTTAGCATACGATTCGGGATTTGCTTGAAGTCTCTCGTACCATTCACTATTAGTGATCGGTTCCACTTCTGTTTTTATTAAAGCGATAGCTGTACCGTGATATTCTTTCGGTGAAATTAAAGAATGATGAGGTATCGTTTCACCTGGAACGATAATGTTGAATAAAAATGGTGTTCCGTCTTCTTCTAGCCGAACTACTTTTAATAAGCCTGTTTTTATAAAGTATAAAGGACCGTCCTCGCCTTGACGGAATAGTACATCTCCTTTGTGTAGAATCAATGTTAGCCCCCCATTAATATGTTTCTATTTCTTCTATTTTAGCGTATATGTATATAGACAATATGCTATTTCAACAGCAATTTCATTGACGAAATGTATGCTATTACAGTAGTATACTATTTAGTGTGTAATAGTACTAGCAATGAATACGCTGTAGGGGGTTTAGTATATTGTTAGATGCGATGAGAATGACGGATATGAGAATTCCGGCGAATGCTATCATTCATGTAGAAGAGATGAAAGGTGGAGTCGTTTTATCCGTTGAAGTAGACGGCCAAATTATTTATACGATGGCTTATGATGAAGAAACAGATAGCTATGCTGAATTATATGATCGAAACGATAAGAGGGCGTGCCAAGTACATGAAGACTTCATGGGGTGGTCACTTCTTCATTAAAAAAGATGTCAATATGACATCTTTTTTTATTAAATCGATAGAATATACAAAGAAATGAAATATAAGGATAAAATTTGTAATAATTGATTTTGCATTGTTAGCACTCTGTAACTGCAAGTGAACTATTTTTTCGCTATCATAAAGATAACAGTCGCAGTTATAGGAGTGGTCAACTTGAAGAAAGTACATATTTCAAATTATATGTTATTATGTGTTTGTTTAATTTTATTTGTTCTCCTCGGAGGATTTTTATATTCATGTGTATAAGAAAAACGCATTCTAAAAAGAATACGTTATAAAAGGGAAATAATGATTAATCTAGTTCCAAGAATAATCAACGTAATACGTAATAAATTAATTACGGCGTTACCACTTAGTTTTGTATTAATGTAAGCCCCGATTTTTCCGCCAATCCATGCACCCGGAATCAGGATTAATGCATAAATCCAGCTGACATTTCCAAGTGAGATGTGAGTTGCAGAACTTACAATTGCTGATAGAAATACGATGAACATTGAAGTTGCTACTGCAATATGTGCTGGGAATGCAAAAAGAAGCATCATTGCTGGAACAAGTAAGGCACCGCCACCAATTCCAAATAATCCAGATATAAACCCAACTATAAAGGCGATAAAGATAGCAAGAAACGGTGGGAATTGGTAGTGTACAGTATTTCCATCATTATCTATAAAAGAACGCTTAATTACAGACGTATTTGAGAGGGAAAGAGGTTTTAATTTGTCTCGAAGCATAAGTAGAATTGAGACGAATATAAGGAAAATCCCAAAGTATAAAGAAAATGTGTCTTGGTTTAAAAATTTATTTGCCCATGATCCGATAATACCACCAGGGCCGCTTCCGATAAATAAAATAAGTCCACTTTTATAATCTACTCGCTTATGCTTCATGTAAGTAAGGGTGGAAGATAGTCCTGTGAAAACGACTGTTACCATAGAAGTCCCTACTGCAAGTTGTGGTGATAAACTGTGTAATCCAATTAATAACGGAACAATAATAATTCCGCCTCCAAGCCCAACTAGGCTGCCGACTGTTCCGGCGATTAGTCCGATGAAAAGTAACATGATGTATTCCAAAATTGCCAACTCCTCTAAATAACTTATCCACCAATTATTATACACGCTTTTTAATGAGAAATAGGCTTGTTCACAAAAAAGTCGTCTTCCTAGAAAAATAAGGAAGACGACTTTTGATTAGAAAACAAAATGTAATAGGTAGTAAAACAGAGCAGCTAAAGAAGCTGAAATAGGAAGTGTAATAACCCATGTAATTAACATGCGTTTTGCAGTTCCCCATTTTACCCCTTTCACACGGTGAGAAGCACCAACCCCTAAAATAGAAGAAGAGATAACGTGCGTCGTACTAACCGGTAAGTGAATGAATGTTGCACCGAAAATAACAAGTGATGATGATAAATCGGCAGCTACACCATTTACAGGACGAATTTTCATAATTTGTCCACCGACAGTTTTAATAATTTTCCATCCGCCGACAGAAGTACCAAGCCCCATTGCGATAGCACAAGATAATTGTACCCAGAACGGGATATCGCTAGAAGTATGATAGTTATTAGCCATAAGAGCCATCGTAATGATTCCCATTGCTTTTTGTGCATCATTCGTACCGTGTGTGTAGGCTTGTAATGCTGCAGTGAAAATCTGGAATATACGGAAGTTCTTATTCGTTTTCGTTAAGTTAAAGTTTTTAAATACTACTTTAAAAATACTGTATACGGTATAACCAATAACGAAAGCGATAATCGGTGAAATGATTAAAGCTTCAATAATTTTAATAAATCCTTTAAGATTTAGCGAGCTAATCCCAGCGGCCGCAATTGCTGCACCTGCGATTGAGCCGATAATTGCATGCGAAGAACTACTTGGAATACCGTAGTACCAAGTAATTAAGTTCCAAGCTATCGCCGCAAGCAAAGCAGCTAAAATTACAAGAGAACCATTTTGTAAGGCGAATGGATCAACGATATCTTTTGTAATCGTTTTTGCTACACCTGTAAATGTCATTGCGCCCAAAAAGTTCATAATAGCCGCCATAATAATGGCATGTCTAGGCTTTAGAGCTTTCGTTGAAACAGCCGTTGCAATAGCGTTTGCTGTATCGTGAAATCCATTGATAAAGTCAAAAGCTAAAGCGCAAATGACTACTAAAACGGTCAGTATCAAGAGTGTATCCATGATCAAACTCCTTACGCGTTCTTCATAATAATTGTTTCTAATACGTTTGCAACGCTTTGACAGCTATCAGCTACTTCTTCAAGCTCTTCGTAAATCTCTTTAAATTGAATAATCTTAATCGGATCTTTTTCACGAGAGAATAAGTTCTTAATCGCATGACGGCGAATATCATCACACTGTGATTCATAATCCTTAATCTTAATCGCATTTGTACGAATGTCGACTAATTTTTTGTTAGACATTAATTCAACAGAGTTTGCAATCTCAATCGCACATTGATTAATTGCTTCTACGAATTTAATCATGTATTCATCTGCTTCTGTAATAGAATACATTTCGAACAGACCAGCACTGTGATCTAATCCGTCTAATACATCATCCATACTCATTGCAAGTTGTAGGATGTCCTCACGTTCAATCGGAGTGATAAACGCTTTGTTTAACTCCATAATGATTTCGTGAATAAATGAGTCACCTTTTGACTCATACTCTTTCATGCGCATAGAAAACTCTTTTAAATCGCTAGCATTTTTAATTTTATACTCCACGAAAAACTGCGCGCCTTCTTTTAAATTTTCGGAAACATTCATTAACATTTCAGAAAATTTATCTTTTTTTGATTTAAAGACCATTATTGTTACCCCCACAAAAGTAATATATGTAAAATATATTGGCTAATCAATTCTAACAAAAAACTGTCGTTTTTTAAAACATTTTATCGAAAAGTTTACAAAAACTTAACATAACTCTCGTTGTTCTATTAATAATATTAATATCCAATAGTGAATATCTTACTTGTAGAATGTCCTTTTCTTGCAAAAAGTATGAATGTAAAAGAAAAGCTTTACACTATAGGAATGACTACGTTATTATAATAAATTTAAAAGGCGGTATATTCTTCCTTTTAAAAAGAAGAGTGTAAATAAATGAAGGAAGTGAACGAATGAAATTGAAGAACACTCATTTTAAAAAAATGCTTGAGTGGTTCAATAAGAGGAAGAAACTTCGTAATTCATTAATTGTATTGGGAAGTGTATTCGTTACTCTATTTATTGCTGTAAATATAATAATTTCCATTCAAGACATATCTGAACTAAAACAAGCTGTTCCACAACCGACTTTAATTTATGATGCAAATAATGAGGTCGCAACTAAATTAGCTTCTTCGAAAACAGAAGGCGTTAAAAGAAAAGATATTCCTGATATTATGGTTCAGGCAATTGTTGCAGTAGAAGATAAGGAGTTTTTTAACCATCATGGTATTTATTATAGTGGAATTATAAGTGCGGTTTTTAAAAATATTACAGCAGGAGAAGTTGTAGCTGGGGGAAGTACAATTACACAGCAGCTTGCGAAGAATGTATTTCTGACACAAGATCGTACATTTTCTCGTAAAATAAAGGAATACTTTTTAACAAAAAAAATAGAACGTACTTATACAAAAGATGAAATTATTGAAATGTATATGAATCAAATTTATTTTGGGGAAGGTGCTTGGGGTATAAAAAGGGCAGCAAAATCTTATTTTGATAAAGATGTAAAAGATTTAACAATTTCAGAAGCTGCAACGATTGCAGGCTTAATTAAAGCACCATCTGCATATTCACCTTATAAAAACTTTAACAAGTCAATTGAAAGACGTAATGTCGTATTAAGCTTAATGAAAGAGCAAGGGTATATTTCTGACGAACAGTATAATAAAGAAAAAGAGAGCGGTCTTGTATTAAAACGTGGTGTGGATGATAAATACAAGGGAAAATATTCTCAATATGTAGACTATATTGTTAGAGAAGCAATGGACAAGTACGAATTGACACAAAATGAAATTTTAGCGGGTGGTTATCGTATTTATACAGAGCTTGACCCGAAAAAACAACAAGCTGTAGAAGACGTTGTGAATAATGATAGTTATTTCAAAGATAATGGCTCAGACCAACTGATGCAAACGGGTGTAGTTCTTATGAATCCAAAAACAGGTGGTGTACCAGCTTTAGTTGGAGGGAGAGGACCGTATCAGTTTTTACAGTTTAATCATGCAACCCAATTAAAAAGACAACCTGGCTCAACGTTAAAGCCTTTAGCTGTATATGTACCCGCGTTAGAGCAAGGGTATGAAGTATACGATATATTGAAAGATGAACCATTTAATATTAAAGAATATAAACCACAAAATAGCGATCATACTTTTCACGGTGATGTGACAATGTATGAAGCTGTGGCAAAGTCGTACAATGTTTCGGCTGTTTGGCTATTGGAACAGATTGGATTAGATAAAGGATTGAAATCTTTAGAGCGATTTGGTATTCCATTAGTGCCAGAAGATCGTACGTATCCAATCGCTTTAGGCGGTATGCATGTAGGAACATCCCCATTTGTAATGGCTCAAGCGTATAGTACATTTGCAAATGATGGTGTTCAAGTGGAAGCTCATGCGATTAGAGAGATACAAAATGCGGAAGGTGAAACGATTGGAAAGTGGTATAAGAAAGAGACACGAGTGACAAGCGAGAAAATTTCTCAAAAGATGACATATTTATTAAAAGGCGTTGTCGAAAAGGGAACGGGCGAAAAGGCGAAAGTTAATAATGTTGATACGGCCGGTAAGACAGGAACTACTCAAATTGTAAATGGCCCAAGCACCGGCGCAAAGGATTCATGGTTTGTTGGATACACACCAGATTTGGTAGGTGCGATTTGGGTAGGATATGATAAAACAGATAGCGATCATTATGTTCCGGGTGGTAGTCAAATTACGACGACAATGTTCCGGGATATTATGAAAAAAGCGAACGCAAATCCAGCTCAAAAAGCATTTCAGTTATCGCTCATATCTGAGGCTGATTATAAAAAACAATTGACTACAATAGAAGAGGAAAAACGAAGAAAAGAAGAAGAGAAGAGAAGGAAAGAAGAGGAACAACAAAGAAAAAAAGAGCAACAAGAGTGGATTGATAAAGTGAAAGAATGGATTCCTTCATTTTGGTAAAAGAAAGAGGCGAATAATGAAATTCGCCTCTTTTTTGTATGAAAAACAAAATGAAACTTTAAACGATTGAAATTATCCCTTCTCCGTACTAGTTACTACTCGTTAAGTATAATGTTCGTATTGCCAAAGGATTGAGAATCGTATGTGACAATTATTTTTCCTTTACTAATAGGTTCGTAAGGTAATTCTTCTTCGTAATTACCATTATTTTCATTGTGGATAGAAAGTGTAATTTCATCGATTTTTTTATTTGTATACTGATCTTTAATCGTTTCAGCAATTTGAAGTAACGCTTCGGAACTAGAAGCTTTCGTAATAAGCATTCCCGTTATAACTTTCTTTTCATTTTTTGTTGCATTGGAATAAGGGATGTTGCTTTGTTTCGTATACAAAATTTTGTATGGAACAGTTTTTCTATCTGCTTTTGAAATAGTGGAATATTTTAGAGTTAAAAAAAATCCTACACATAAAATAATGCATACCATAAGAGCAATCCAAATGCGTATCGGTGACATAACTCTCATTTTTCATCCCTCTTTCATATCTTTGACTTCATTATTTATCATACAAAATGAGGATTAAGATAGAGTAAATTTGAGGTAAAGAAACGTAAAGAAGGAGCACTTATCCTCCCAAACAAGTGCTCCTTTTTATTAAAAGAGAGATTTAATAGACAATCAAAATCACATCTATTACTTATAAATGTGCTTAGTCCTCCCAAAATATTTTCGGAAATTGTGGTTAGTAAATTCGGAAGACAGATAGTGTCGCAGTTGTATCGCCCGCAGGTCCTTGAGCGCCTTGAGGCCCTTGAGCACCAGTAGTCCCCGTAGTTCCTCCGCCTAGGCAACCAAATCCATATTGAACTAGAATAGCTTGGCCAAGAGCTTGAAGAAGTCTAACGAATTCTGTAAGTTCGGACTTAGAAATGTTAATATGACTGCAAGCTCTGACTTCGCAACAATCATTACCATAAAATACTTTTCCTTTATTTTTATTGTTCATCTTTTCATTCTTTTCTTTCATAGAATCATTAGTCATTACTATATATTAAAATGAAATTTATACTAAATTCGTGATGGACAAACTACCATTTCTAAAAAAATAAGAAATTGGCCCACCTAGAAAGAAATAAGTAAGATATAGAGAAAGGTTTATATAATGTAAAAAAGAAAAGTGCAACATAAAAAACTACATGCTAATTGTTGGGAGTGTTTAACAATTGGCATGTAGTTCGTGGATAGTCCTTTATTTACATTGATTTAATTTTTCAAGGGTTGTTTTAGGTAAGATTGGAATTGAAATAGTGAAAGTTGTACCATCTTCATTACTAGTCATTTTTAATGTGCCGTTATGATTTTGGATGATTTTTTTTGTTACTGACAAGCCCAGTCCTGTTCCCGAATCCTTCGTTGAGAAGAATGGATCAAAGATATATTCTTGAATAGCTGGAGGAATACCAATTCCATTATCTGTGAAAGTAATCCGAATGAAGTTATTAAGGCGATAACTAGTAATTTGAATAGAAAGAGGTTTGTCGCCTTGAGCATCGACGGCATTTTGAAATAGATTTAAAAACACTTGAACAAGTTCATGTCGATCAATATTGACTAAAATATCATCTAATTCATTAGAGAAGTTATAATCAATTGAAATATTATGCAAGGAAACTTCACTAGCTAGTAACTGTTGAATATAGTCACGTAAAAATGTATTGATGGGAAACGGTTCTCTTGTAAATTCCCGTGTTTTTGAAATGGCTAAAAATTTTGTAATAATATTATTTGCACGATCTAATTCAGGGATAAGCAAGTTTTTAAATAACTCTTTATTTGATGGAGAAATGCTTTCTTGTAAAAATTGTAAGTATCCTCGTACTGTTGTAAGAGGATTTCGTACTTCGTGTGCAATTCCAGCTGCGATTCGCCCTGCTAACGAAAACTTCTCAGCATCACGTTCTGTATTTAAATAATGAAAGACACTAATAACTCTAAAAATCTCCCCGTTATAATCGCGAATAATTCGGTTATTTATAATGCCATAGTTTTTGTCTAAAACTTCTTCATTATATATTTCTGTTCCCGTTTTTAATGTTTCAATTGCTTTAATTTTTTCTTCCGGCAAGTTTAGTAATTGTTGAATCGGTTTTCCGATAATATCATTTCGTATCACACCGAAATCATCTGCAGCAACTTGATTACATAAAGTAATATTCCCTTTACTATCGATAAAGGTTACATGATGTGAAAAGGCATCAAAAATATGTACAAAGTGTTTTTCAAGTTGTTCAAATAAAAATAATGAATCACAAGTAAGTTGAAAATGAGCCTCTTTATTCTCTTTTGGTATTTCTTGAATGGAATGAGTCGTTCTAGTTTTCTTTATTCGTAAACCAATATGTGGATTTTTGTATGTGAAATGATGTGGTAATTGATTCACAAGTTCTTCATAAAAACGTACTTTATTTTCTAGTTCTTCAATTCGTTTTTCATGAGATACAGTAGCATCGTTTGGAAGCATAAATAAATAACCCCTCATTTTAAAAATTCTTCCATATAGTATATCATATTTTTATAAGGATACTCTTAAAGAAAAGGCTACATGATGCAAAGTGTTTGGAAAGTGAATTGAAGATGAAGTTAAAAGGGAGAGGTATATGTGCTGTTTATTGGAGTGACAGGATGGGGAGATCATGATTCTTTATACATAAATCCCTATGAAAATAGAAATAAATTACGAACATATAGCGAGTATTTTCCTATTGTGGAAGTGGATAGTTCATTTTACGCAATGCAACCTGCACGAAATTATATAAAATGGGCAATGGAAACGCCGAAAGATTTTTCTTTTGTCGTAAAAGCGTATCAAGGAATGACAGGACATATGAAAGGTGAAATTCCTTTTTCTACGTTCGATGAGATGTTTGATGTGTATAAACAGTCTATTCTTCCTTTAATAGAAGCTGATAAATTAAAAACAATTTTATTTCAATATCCACCATGGTTTGATTGCAAAAAGAAAAATGTAGATTTTCTTCGATATACGAAAGAAAAAATGGAAGGTTTACCATGTGCAATAGAATTTCGAAATCAAACATGGTTTTATCCAGAAATGAGAGATAAGACGTTACAGTTTCTAGAACAGGAGAAATGGATTCATACAATTTGTGATGAACCACAGGCTGGGATAGGTTCTGTGCCACTCGTGTTAGAGGTTACGAATTCAGACATGGCATTAATACGTTTTCACGGTCGAAATGTTCATGGTTGGCTTGATAAAGGGGAAAATTGGAGAGCGGTTCGCTGTTTATATCGCTACAACAATAAAGAACTCGAAGAATGGGTTGAACGACTAGAGCAATTAAAAAAGAAAACAAAGGATATATACGTACTGTTTAACAACAATTCAGGTGGGGATGCAGCAGATAATGCGAAACAGCTTATGAAAATGATGAACATTACATATGGTGAGCCGAAGCCGGAGCAATTAAATTTTTTTGAATGATAATAAACAAGAAAGGCACTGTACAAACAGGGGGAATGTACAGTGCCTTTCTATATGAAAAAGAGGGGTAACAATGTTACTGAGCGTTTGGTTGATTCATCAATTGTTGGCTTCATAATAAATGATAATGGTTATCATTATCATTGTCAATGGTTTTTCTAAAAATATATAAAAAACTTTGTGTATTTTAAATAGAGATAAAAAAAGAACAGCGATTAATGCTGTTCTTTTCCATTGACGAATTGTTGTAAATCAAAAGGAGTTATCGCTTGGATAAATTCTTTTGAGATAAGTGTTTGAACGAGAGTGCTCTCAGAGATAGAAGCACCTGTTTTCTTTTCATAAGCTTGTTTTAATAAATCAAGTTTTTCAGCCGTTTCTTTTGGTAATTCAATTGTAAGTGTGTTCATAATTTCTCCCCCTTATTATTAGAGTACCACTACAGTATAGGAGAGACAAGAAAAGAGAATATGAAATATAAAAAAGGTTACCAAATTTTAAAATGGTAACCTTTTTTATGTATAAGAGTTATTAAGCAATACCGATATACTTTAAAGTTTTTGATGGAGTACTGTGATCAAAGAAGTGTTGTAAAAACGCAATATCAACACCTGATTTGTATGCACAATAACCCCAAGTTTTTCGAAGTGTATGTGAGCTAATCCCTTCTAATCCAACTTCTTTTGCGGCTTTGTTTAAAATGTACCATGCATGTTGTCTCGTAATAGATTTTGTTCCTTTTTGAGATTTTAACAATGGTTCATTACGTTTCCAAGTTTTACGTTCTTTCATGTAGTCTTCGATTGCGTGCTGTAAGTCTTCATTTACAGCAAACCATTTATGTTTCTTCACTTTTTCATTGTAAAATAAAATGGAATGGCGAACATTTTCATTTTCATCGATTACATCACTAACTTTTAATTGTAAGATTTCACTTACTTTTAAGCCAGAATTTACAGCTAATACGAATAATAAGCCATCACGTTTCGAAGATTGTAAAAGTATATTTTTGATAGTTTCTAATTGTTTTTCATTTTGAATAGGTTGTCCTGCTTGTTTCATTTCACGCACTCTCCTCTTTTATATGTGTAAAGGAAAGGATTAACTTGTTTCTTACTATAAAGGGAGAGTGTGAATTTCATGTGAACTCCTAGTGAAATTAAGACAAATTATTTGACTTCTTTTACTTTTTGTAAATTGAAATAGAATACAACACTGTTAGTCGTATTATACACACCATACTCGGCATGATGGAGGTCTAAAATGTTTTTTACAATAGATAATCCGAGACCGGTACCTCCGGTGTGACGGCTACGTGATGCATCTAGACGATAGAAGCGATCCCAAATTTTTTCAAGGCTTTCTTCAGGGATAGGGTTTCCTGTATTCTCGATTTCGACTTTTACGGTATCTTCTGCTTCTATAATGGAGACTTGTATTTTTTCTCCCTCTGGCGTATAACGGATTGCATTACTTAGTAAGTTCACAACTACTTGTTCAATGCGACTGCGATTTGCTTTAACAAGTATAGAAGGGTCTGCATCGATGTTCACTTGTAAATGTTTTTCTTCCATGCTAAATAATAATTTTGTGTAGACTTGTTGCGTTAATTCACCGATTGAGAACGTCGTCATATCTAGTTTGTAAGTACCAGATTCCAACTTTGCTAATTCTAACATTTCAACAATCAGCCTGTTCATATTTTCTGTTTCTTCTAAAATAACATCAGTATAATACGAAGTATCCTTACTAACACCATCTTTAATTCCTTCTGCAAAACTTCTAATTACACTTAGCGGTGTTTTTAATTCGTGTGATACGCCAGAAATGAATTCTTTTCTTGTTTTTTCTAATTGACGTTCACGTTCAATATCTTGTTGTAACTTTGTATTAGCAACATTTAATCGATCGATTCGATCTTTTAAATTTACAGATAATGTATTGATACTGCCAGAAAGCCCGCCAATTTCATCGTCAGCTGTAACAGGTAATTTCTCGCTGAAATCAAAATTAGCCATTTTTTTTGTAACACGATTTATTTTAATTAATGGCTTTACAATAATTTTTGAGTAGTAGAAGGATAACAAAATAATTACGAGAAACACGATGATTAAGGCATAGACATAATAATCTTTTAAAACGAGCATCGCTTCATTAACAGGCTGCAAAGATGCTATCGCAAAAGCATATTCTGTAATCCTTCCATTTTCTATAATCGGTTTTACAAAGATACTATTTTTTATATTTTCTCCGCCATCTAATATGAAAGTACTTAATTGGTTCGAGTTAGAAGTGCCCTCTCTAATCATATCAGCAAAATATTGAACGGCTTGTAATGTTTCAATATCATTTGCAAGGCGAACCTCAGCTTTGGATGGGAGCTGTAACTTAGTTATAACACCTGTAAAGACGATTCGAGTTGTAGATTTGTATCGGCTCGCAAGTCTATTCTTAGAAGGATTTCCATTAATTGATTGAAAATCCGAATAGAAATGTTCGTTTTGCCATTGATTATAATTCGTTCCTAATTTTTGTGGTGTGATTATATTATTCTCTTGCACGACTCCATCAACATTGATTATTACATCTTTTTTTAAACCTAAATTTTCGAATTTATTATATTCTTCTGGTGTTAAAAGATTATTGAGTGGAATGGAATACTGTTTATTATTGTTGGGATTAAATACATCGATATAGTAATTGTTATCACTTTTAATAATACCGTTAGAATCTAAAAACTGCATATCGGCATTTGTTTTATCATGAAATTCTTGTTTTAGTTTTCTAACCTTCTCATAACTTTTATCACTTTTATCATAATTATCTACGAATTTTTCAAAAGCAGTTTGGACTGTTTTTACTTTCTTATTAATATAAAATTTCTCTAAAAATAGAGATTGTCCTAGGAAAAAAAGTAGGAATATGATTGTAAATAAAGTGGATGTTAATAAAAATAGTTTAAAGACGATACTTCTGTTTTTCACTGCGTCACCTCTTATGAGAAATACTGTAAATGATTTCTTTATCCCGCTTTAACGGGCAATAAGACTCCCACTTCAAAATTCGGCGAATACAAGGGAGTTAAGTGGGAGATCAATTGCCCGTAAAATCCGATTGGTTCAACTAATAATCAGTGGGGGATGGAAAAAAAACCCACTGATTAAAGTTTCACTTTATTATAACAAACGTTACAAGAAAGTAGAGGGGAGAAATCTGTCTCTTTATAAAGTAGTTATTTATAAAAAGTCACATAAAAAGAACTCGCCAGACGTATGACAAGTTCTTTAGTGTACTATTGTTGAATTGCTGCATCTAAAGCGATTTCAATCATTTCGTTAAATGTAGTTTGACGCTCTTCAGATGTTGTTTCTTCGCCAGTGAAGATGTGATCGCTAACTGTTAATACTGATAATGCATTTACACCGTATTTCGCTGCTAATGTGTAAAGAGCAGTTGTTTCCATTTCTACTGCTAATACACCGTAATCTCCAAGTTTTTTAACCATGTCCATGCTTTCACGATAAAACACATCTGCTGTTAAAACGTTACCGACACGAACGTGTAATCCTTTTTCAGTTCCAGCATCATAAGCTTTCTTTAAAAGGTCAAAGTTTGCAGCTGGTGCAAAATCAAATCCTGGGAATGTTAAACGGTTCATATTAGAATCAGTACAAGCCGTCATTGCGATAATAACATCACGAACTTTTACATCTTTTTGAATTGCACCGCAAGTTCCAACGCGAATTAAATTTTTAACTCCGTAGCTTTGGATTAATTCGTTTACATAAATAGAAATAGAAGGAACACCCATACCTGTACCTTGAACAGATACACGTTTTCCTTTATAAGTTCCAGTGAAACCTAACATACCACGCACATTATTATAGCAAGTAACGTCCTCTAGAAATGTTTCAGCGATATATTTTGCACGTAATGGATCACCAGGTAATAGAATAGATTCAGCGATTTCACCTTGTTTTGCTTCGATATGTACACTCATAAAAAAGTCCTCCTTATAATGTATTGATAGAAATCAATATCATTTGCATTATACACTACGAATCCTTTCAATTAAAATCTTTTTATTATTTGTAATATGTGCAAAATAGGAGGATTTCATAAATCATAATCTAGAATATATATCTTAAGAAGTTTTGTATGAATAGAGACAATAAAAATGGTAGGTGATGTTTTGAAAAATCTTGTCATCGGGCTTATTGCGTTAGTACTTATTGTGGCAGGAGGATTTTACATAAAAAAATATCAAGAAAACGAAGAGACTGTAGGAGATGTTCAGGAAGTAAAGTGGGATGTTTCGAATGGAAAGGGAAATGAGAAAGTAGATATTGTATTTCAGTTGTTAAACAACAAGAATAATGAAATTCGTGGTGTAAATGATCAAATGCGGGCAGTGATTGTAGATGGACAGTTAAAAAACATACAACAAATTAAACCCACATTTGCAGGGAACGGGTCATATAAGTTATCTTCCAAAATAGCGAAAGACGAAGAATATACAATATTTTTATACGAAGACAAAAATAAGTCCGTAGAGTCATTCGCTAGGAAGAATTTTGGTAGAACGAAAGAGGAGAACAATAAGAAAAAAGTGAAATTTCCAATCGACAGTGTACTTACAAAAAAAATAGGAGAGTATGAAGTTTCTCTTTTATTTGGTGCATTACATCCGAATGAACCAGTTACGTTAACATTTCAGTTTCAAGCGAAAAAGGGTGAAAAATTGAAATTACATTCAGAGAGAGGAGAAGTAGAGTCACTCTATATAGTGGATGAAACGAAGGAGAATTTTTTATACGCTATGCCTGTAGATACGGATGAACAATTACAATACCGAATTACATTTCCTGCCGAGGGCACGTATAAAATGTGGGGGAATTTCTATATAAATGGTAAGAAGTATGAAAAAGAATTTATTGTACAAGTTCAAAAAAGAAAAAACAGCTAAGAATTTAGCTGTTTTTTCTTTTTCCTATTAATTTTGTTACAGAGAGCATTGTAATTGGTAAAGAATGATTCTTCCTAAATGCTAAATATTTACCGCTCCATGCTGGTTTATATTTTTCTTTAAAATGTCGTAATCCGCTGAAACTATACGTATAACGAACGTTATTAAAGATTGCAGCAGCCACTCGTTCAGACCAGAAAGACTGTGTGGATAAACCAACATTTGAAAGTGGTGCCATACCGATATTAAAGGAGTGGTATTCATTTTCTTTTGCCCACTGGAATAAGTGGATGAAAATTGCGTCCATAATGCCGCTAGGCGCATCTGGATAATATCGCATTAAATCGACAGATAATGATCCGTTTTGATATACAGGCATGAATGTTGTGAATGCAATAATTTTTCCATCCGCATCAGATAATGTTGCGATAGGAGCGCGACTAATATATTCACGATCGAAGTATCCGAGTGAAAAACCTTTCTCTTTTTTTCCACCAAGCCATGCATCTGAAACTTTTCTTAACTCTTCATATAATTCGTCGGAGAAAGGTGGCTCATGAATAGAGAATGTATAGCCTTCTCTTTCAAAACGGTTGAAAGTAGCTCGCATGCCAGCGCGTTTCTTTCCTGTTATTGTAAAGGTATTTAAATCAACAACAGCTTCTTCACCAAGCTTAAAGAAGTTATAACCAAAATCGTGGTATAAACTCATCCATTTACTTTCAATTTGATAGAATACACAAATGTATCCAAATCGATCAGCCTCAGCTAAAAACTCTTGCAATACAGTACGATAGGAGGAAGGGTCCCCAATTGGATCACCTAGTACAATAAGTCGTTTTCCAGTTATTGAGAAGAGAATGAGTGCTTTTCCATCACTACTGAAAAAGAACTGTTTATCTCCTAAAAAACCTAAATGACTAAGTACATTTCCACCATGTTCATCTAAGAAGTTGTGTAATCGTTTATCATTAGCTGGTTGCCCGGGAAATTCATTTCGATAACGATTTGCAATGAGTGAACCAATTAGTAAAAAAGTAGGAACAAAAAAGGCAGCTGCTAATGCACTTCGTTTCACTTGTGTAATATTACGAACGACAAAATCAGGTTTGAAAGCTTCTTTTGCACCTGCAAATAAAATACCTAAGTTTTTATATAAATATAACGTTACAAGTAGGAATATAAAAACTTTTACGATATCGGAAAGTGAGACTTCCATTTTCTCACGTACAAACCTTTTACGAAGCATATACAATACAGCGAGTACGATTAATAAAATAAAAGTTTCTTCAACATCAATTCCTTTTAGTGTGTTAAAAATAGCCGCTCCAATTAAAGAAACAATCGTCATATAATAAGAACGTTTTGTTCCGTAATATATCCCCCGCGAAAGAATGAGGAGGAGAATACCGAATGTTAGCGATAAGCTAAAAGAAAATTGAATAAGATGTTTTGGAGCTAGAATATGTAAGGCGTGTGCCCGATTTATACTTGTCGGTAGAATGGTTGATAAAATAACCATTAAGCCAGCAAATACTGTTAAAGCAGCAGATGCCCAAGAACCTAACTTTCCTAGAAAGTCACGCTGCAAAGTCCATATAACACCAGTTGTCTCTAATGCAGGCGCAATAAAAGGTTTATCTTCAAACTTTTTAATGGCTACTCCTGTCATTTCAAAAGCTGCAAAAATGAGACCAAGGCAGAAGGGCAAGATGTAATAGACGAGACGATATAATAACATAGCAGGGAGTAAAACACCTGTATCGATGCCGTATTGCCCAAGCCCAGTTAAGAAGACAAGATCAAATGATCCAAGGCCACCAGGAACAAGACTAACGACACCAGCTAAAGCAGCAATAACATATACGCCTAAAAACTTTTGGAATTCGATTTCAATGCCAAATAATAGTAATATGACGTACATAACAATACCAGCAGATACCCATTCGACTAATGAAACTAATGAGTATAAAACAGTTGGGTTTTTCTCCTCTTCTTCTTGTTCCTCTGTTTGCATCGCTTTTCTATTTTTTAATTTAGAAAATCCGATATATATAGGGACGAAAAGAGCGAAGAAGATAAGAACAGGCCATAGCCATGGTTTTTCATGCAAAATAAATCTCGTGTCTAATATTCCGATGAGACCAAGAAATGAAAGAATGGCTAATCCATTAATAAAGGCAGTTGTCATCCAAGCGATACTTTTAATAAGTTTTCCATTTTCTTTTATATATGGACGATAAAGCATTGTGCGTACGCCGGCTCCAACAAGACCACCAAACCCGATAAATCCATTTAAAGTATTAGCAATCCACGAGATACGGAAAATCTTTTGGACAGGGATATCAGCTTTTAAGTAACGAAGCATAACATAGTCATAAAAGAACATTGTTGATACAGCGAATGCACCAAGTGTAATTGCTAAAAAGACTCCTCCAGTTGGAATGTTTTTAATTGTATCAATCGCTTCTAAAAAAGAAATGCCCGCTAATTCTTTTTTTGCTTGAAAGAATACAATTGTTAATACAACAAATGGGAAGACAATTTTCCCGATTTGTAAGAAACGTTTCCATGAAAACGACATAAATACAACTCTCCTTGTATAAGAAAACTGAGACAATAATATTATTATGACAAACTTCAAGAAAAATAAAAAGGTAAATTCCTGTATAGGCGAGCTATTTTTTATATAGGTATATTTAAAAGAATATTTTGTTTGTCAGAAAATTAAGTTAGAATAAGATGAAAGAGGGGGAGGGGAGTATATGATTATAAAAGGTTACGTAGGATATGAGTTAGAAAAAGCGAAACCTAATACATCAGAAGATTTTTTTAACAGATCTGAAGTGACATATATATTAAATGGTAAAGAGAAAACTTTTTCGGTTTTATACGTTCGATATTTTGAAGAAGTTTTACAAGAAATTACTCCTTTTGAAGGAAATCCAGTGTATAAAGTAGAAGAACAAAACATATATTTGCGTGATATTGTAGCGATATGTTGTTTAGTGAAAGATAAGGAGCTTCGTGCGCAAAAACGTTTGTATTTAAATAATATGGAAGAATTTCAACAATATTTTGATGAGGGAACGGTGTCGAAAGTACAAGAAATATTGGCTGAATTACATAAAAATAAAAGAGTAGAAATAGCGTGAAATGGCAAAGGAGAGAGAAAAATGTCTAATTTGATGGTTGAAAATCAAACAGAACAAGTTTCTATATTTTTAGAAGATGCTATTAATTTGATAACCAATTATGTAAATTATCATACGTTACCTTCTTTATTAGAGGAAACACCAGCAGGGAATGAGCAATATTATAAAGGGGTATTAGCATCAATGAGACGACTTCTCGTTTTTTGCGAAGAAGGACAGGATGCATGTTTTGTTTTGTTGAATAGCCAGCCATTTCGAAAAACAGCAGCTGAAAAAATTTTATATAAGATTTACCATCAAGTAATTGCAGAGTTTTTTTCACCGAAGAGTGATCATTGGTATGAAAATAGTCGGTCTGCATATACAGGGAAAAATTCTATCGTTTTTCAACAAACACCACCTGCATCTTTGGAGCAAGTGATGAAGAGTTTAGAAGGTAAATTTCAATTGATGCGTGAAGAACTAGAATATTATGAGACGGATTATCAGACAAAGATGTTACACAAATATTGATTGAGGAAAAGAAGCTAAGGTTACTTAGCTTCTTTTCCTTTTGTACAGTTATATAAGGGATTTTCATTGAATATAGTTAAGTGGATAGCATTAGGGAGGTGCAACATGAATCAGCAAGGTGTATTTACAGATTACTTTCATGAAGTAGAAAATTGGTGTGAAAGTGTTCTTCACGTATTAGATAGCCGCGCAATGGAAGTGTATGATGTCCATATGCTTGCCTATAAAATTCAGACGTTATTAGAGCGTATGAAAGAGCATGAGTATGAAACAGATGCAGAGTTTATGTATGAAATAAGCGATGATGTAGAACATATTCAGCATCACTTGCAGGAAGTATTTATGCAAGAAGAAGAGGAATATGAATTATATGAAAGAGGGGATAGTGAACGAGCTGTCCCGATTGGAGGACATACACTCCCGCCATTACCTTATCCGTATAATGCATTAGAACCGTATATTTCTAAAGAAATTATGATGTTACATCATGATAAACATCATCGGAGTTACGTGGAAGGGTTAAATAAAGCAGAGAAGATGATGGAAGAAGCGAGAAAAACAAATAAATTTGATTTAATTAAGCATTGGGAAAGGGAAGCGGCTTTTCATGGGTCAGGTCATTACTTACACACGATATTTTGGAATAACATGAAAAAAGACGGTGGTGGAAGTCCAAGAGGAGCTTTTTCACAACAAATTGAACAAGATTTTGGGAGCTTTTTACGTTTCCAAAAACATTTTACAGAAGCGGCCTCTAAAGTAGAAGGTTCAGGCTGGGCAATTCTCGTTTGGGTACCCCGGTCTGGAAGGTTAGAAATTTTGCAAAGTACACTTCATCAATTATTTACACAATGGGATACGATACCGCTCCTTGTACTAGATGTCTGGGAACATGCGTATTATTTACAATACCAAAATCGAAAAGATGAATATATTAAAAACTGGTGGAATGTTGTAAATTGGCCTGATGTAGAAAAAAGGTTTGAAACTGCGAAACAAATTGAATGGACACCATATTAGACGCAAATTCTCTGCGTCTTTTTTAATGGAAGTAGAAGGAAGATTTCGTTCATATTTTAAAAGGCCAAGCATACACTTGTACAAAAAGTGCCAAAAGGACGTGGGGGGAAATATGAGACGAATTTGTGTAATCATTACGCTTCTTATGATGTATGCAAGCGTTATGCCGATTCCTACATATGCAAAGATGAACAGCAATGTCAGTGCTCGAAATGCTGTATTAATGGAGCAACAGTCTGGTCGTGTATTATACGGAAAAGCAGAACATGAGCCTCAAAAAATTGCTAGTATAACAAAAATTATGACCGCCTTATTAGCTGCTGAATCAGGGAAGATGAAAGAAATGGTATCAGTTAGTAATGAAGCGGTGAGGGTGGAAGGATCGGCAATCTATTTAAAGCCTGGACAAAAAGTGAAGTTAGAAGATTTAGTATACGGACTCATGCTTAGATCTGGTAATGACGCAGCGCAAGTAATTGCTGAAAGTGTGGGTGGGAGTATAGATGGATTCGTATATTTAATGAATCAAAAAGCGAAAGAAATTGGAATGAAAGATACGCACTTCTCAAACCCTCATGGCTTAGATGGAGATGGATCACATTATTCGTCGGCTTACGATATGGCATTATTAACGAAATATGCAATGGGAAACGAGACATTTAAGAAAATCTTTGGAACCAAAACATATAAATCAGATTCTTGGGATTACCCGTGGAAAAATAAACATAAGCTGGTAACGTCTTATTATGAATTTGCAACAGGAGGAAAAACAGGCTTTACGAAGAAAGCTGGGCGAACGCTTGTGACAACGGCATCAAAAGATGGACTAGATTTAATTGTCGTAACTTTGAGTGCCTCTAGTGATTGGGATGATCATATGAATTTGTTTGATAAAGGTTTTGAACGTTTCAAACAAACGAAAGTTTTAGGACAAGGAGCAATTGCTGAAATAAATGAAAAGAAGTATGCCAACCATGTTTATACGAAAAATAGTTTTTCGGTACCGTTAACTGAAGAAGAAAAAAAGAACGTAGTATTAAAAGTTGAACTCCATAAAAGTATAAAACTTACGGATGGAGTAAAGGTTGGGAAGACAGACATTTATGTTGGTAATGAAAAAGTTGGAGAACGGAATTTATTTTATAGTAAACGGAAGTTAGTAGCTACAACGGGACTTTACTGGAATAATGTGAAAGAAATTTTTTCTTACATGATAGGTGTTGGGAACGATGGTTAATCTCGTATGGGTAGCGATGGCTGTCATTGGGATTGTATACGCCATGATAAATGGCACGATGGAAGAAGTGAATAAAGCTGTATTTGACGGAGCAAAAGATGCGGTAACGATTTGTATAGGACTTATTAGTGTTTTAGTATTTTGGCTCGGTTTAATGAAAATTGCAGAGGAAGCCGGATTGTTAAAAAAATTAGTTACACTTTTTATGCCGATAGTAAAAAGGTTGTTTCCAGAAATACCAAAGGATCATCCGTCTATGGGATTTATTCTATCAAATATGATGGCAAACTTTTTTGGTCTAGGTAATGCAGCAACCCCTCTTGGTATTAAAGCGATGGAACAACTGAAAGAGTTAAATGGAGGAAAGGATTCGGCGAGTCGTTCTATGGTGACGTTTCTAGCATTAAATACATCAGCCATTACATTAATTCCTACGACAGTCATTTCCATTCGAATGACGTATGAATCAGCGAATCCTACTGAAATTGTTGGGGTAACATTTATTGCACAAGTACTTTCTATGATTGGAGCAATTTGGATTGACCGCTATTTTTACCGAAGAAGGAGTAGAAAGGGGCGGAAAAAATGAGTATTGTAAATACAATTTCCTTATGGGTAATTCCTTGTGTAATTGGTTTTATCCTTTTATATGGCACAGTAAAGAAAGTACCGACGTATGAATCGTTCGTTGAGGGAGGAAAAGAAGGGATTCAAATTGCAATTTCCATCTTACCGTTTATGGTTGGAATGCTTGTGTCTATTTCTATATTCCGGTCTTCAGGTGCATTAGACGCAATGATATCGGTAATGAAGCCAATGTTAGATTTGATCCATGTTCCAGCAGAAATTGTTCCACTAGCACTTATACGCCCTATTTCAGGCTCTGCTGGTTTAAGTATTACGACCGATTTAATTGCCACATATGGGCCAGATTCGTTTATTGGGAGATTGGCTTCTACGATGCAAGGGAGTACAGATACGACTTTCTATATTTTAACTGTATATTTTGGAGCGGTTGGGATCAGAAAAATGGGGGATGCACTAAAAGTAGGACTTTTTGCAGATTTAATCGGGATTATATGCTCAATTGTGTTCGTTTCTTTATTGTTTCAGTAATACTATTCATTTTTTACGCTATTTCGCTTATAATACGTATACGACCACTATTAAGGTGTAGCTTAATAGTGGTTTTTTTATGTGGTATTTTTGACAAAATGATGAACTTTTATTGTGAGAAATATGAAAAATATGGACAATAATAAAGGGTAAAAACATGATTTGACCTTTATATGTTTATTATCATCGCTATGTTGTTTAAGTAAGATGAAGCGAATAGCCGTAAAGCGTATGCGGTTGCCAAGTCTTTCTAATGTAAGGTAAGATAAATTCGAGGTGAAAAAAAGAAATGGAACGATTACAAAAAGTGATTGCGCAAGCAGGTATTGCATCGAGAAGAAAGGCTGAGGAATTAATTCAGCAAGGAAAAGTGAAAGTTAATGGAAAAATAGTGAAGGAGTTAGGGACAAAAGTAACTCCTCAAGATAAAGTAGAAGTAAATAACATCCCTCTTGAAAAAGAAGAACCTGTTTATTTTTTACTATATAAACCAACTGGCGTAATTTCCAGTGTATCAGACGATAAAGGAAGAAGTGTTGTAACGGACTTTTTCCCGGAAATTACACAACGTTTATTCCCAATCGGACGCTTAGATTATGATACGTCTGGCGTATTATTAATGACAAACGATGGGGACTTCGCAAACGTATTAATGCATCCTAGATATAAAGTTGAAAAAACATATGTTGCAAAAATAAAAGGGCCATTAACAGGTGAGAAAATTCGCATGTTAGAACGCGGTGTTACGTTAGAAGACGGTAAAACAGCACCAGCACGTGTGAAAATTATTTCTTGGGACAAGCGTAAAGAGATGGCTATTGTACAATTAACAATTCATGAAGGACGTAATCGTCAAGTACGTCGTATGTTTGAAGCGTTAGACTGTAAAGTAGTGAAATTAAAACGTGAACGTTATGCTTTCTTAGAAGTAGGAAGCCTGCGACCTGGTGATGCGAGAGAATTGACACCACATGAGGTGAAACAATTACGCGCGCTTGCTTCTACAAAGCCAAGATAAGCTATAGAGTTAAAAATTCACCAGTGGAGTGCTCTGCTGGTGATTTATTCAATACAACATTTACAGAAGATAATACATAACATTTATCGAGGAGAGGAGAAGTAATATGAAGAAAAATCGCTTATTATTTCGCGTTATTATTCTACTCATTTTATGTGGTGCTGTAGGATTTACCCTTTATCAAGGATTCTTTGCTAATAAAGAGAAAATGCAAATCGGAAAAGAAGCACCTAACTTTGTTGTGACGGATTTAGAAGGGAAGAAAATTGAACTAAAAGATTTAAAGGGAAAAGGTGTATTTTTAAACTTTTGGGGCACGTGGTGTAAACCTTGTGAAAAAGAAATGCCTTATATGAATGAATTATATCCAAAGTATAAAGAAAAAGGTGTTGAAATCATAGCGTTAGATGCAGATGAAACGGATATTGCAGTAAAGAACTTTGTGAACCAGTATGGTTTGAAATTCCCAGTTGTCATTGATAAAGGACAAAAGATTATAGGAACATATGGAGTAGGTCCATTACCGACAAGCTTTTTGATTGATAAAGATGGAAAAGTAGTGGAGCAAATTATAGGTGAACAAACGAAAGAACAGTTAGAAGGGTATTTAAAGAAAATTACTCCGTAATAAAGAAAGCCTTTACATAAGGGGTGCGTGTCTATAGTGCCTCTGGTTTAAAAATTCTGAGTATTGCGGTAACTTGAGGTTAGAATATACAATAGTACATATAGATACAGGGGCGGTGAGAGTGTTGAAAGAAATTAAATGTGAATGTGGACATGTTAATCCGATAGGAACCGTTTTTTGTGAAGCTTGCGGGAAACCATTTGAAAGCAATGAAAATACAAAACTATTGGATATGCGCTATGAGGGGAGTGCACGGAGATCTCTCACGCAGACAAAAACGATAATCGATAAAATTTGGAGCTTTTTCTCTTCTGTAAAAGTGGGTGTATGGCTAATCGTAATAACTTTAGCTGCATCAGCGATAGGAACTATTTTTCCGCAAGAAATGTACATAACTCCAGGGATTGCACCAGCTGAATATTATAAACAAGAATACGGATTTTTAGGACAATTATACTATCAATTAGGGTTTAATAATTTATACGGTTCATGGTGGTATATGATTTTGATTGCTTCTATCGGTATTTCACTTGTGATATGTAGTTTAGACCGTGTTATTCCACTTTATAAAGCTTTAAAAAAGCAAGGCGTAAAAAGACATCCTAGCTTTTTAAAGAGACAGAGATTATATGGGACTGGTACACCGCAAGAAGGTGACCTGGAAAGAGTGCAAAAGAATTTAAAGAAAAGAAACTATAACGTGAAAGTGGAAGACGGAAACGTTTTAGCAGAAAAGGGACGCTTCTCGCGTTGGGGTCCATATGTAAATCATATCGGTCTTATTATCTTTTTATTCGGTGCGATGCTTCGTTTTTTACCGAGTATGTACGTAGACGAAGCACTTTGGTTACGTGACGGTGAAACGAAAGAGATACCAGGGACGGATGGACAATACTACTTAAAAAACGAGAAATTTATAAAAGAAGTTTATGATAAAAGTAAGGACAAGGAAGTTTTTGATGAAGCGATTGATCGTGTAGGCGATAAAATGATTGCGAAAAACTTCCAAACGAATGCCGTATTATATAAAGCAGTAGGAGAAAATATAGCAGGACAAAAACCGAAATTAGAAAAAGTAAAAGAAGCGGAAATTCGAGTGAATGAACCACTGAAATTTGATCAATTTGCAGTGTATCAAGTGGATTATAAAGAAAGTGAATTTAAAAGTATGTCCTTTAACTTACAAAATAAAGAAAATAATCAAAAGTGGGGACCGATTAAAGTAGATTTAACGAATCCTAAGGAAAAATATGATTTAGGAACTGGTTATTCTCTAGAACTATTAAGCTATTTTCCTGATTTTTATTTTGATGAGAATGGAAAACCAAATACGAAAACGAAATTACCAAACAATCCTGCATTTGTATTTAAAATGTTTACACCTGAAACACCAGATGGTGAAGTGAGTTTTGTTGGTATTCAGCAAAATATAGAACCAGATGGAAACAACAAATATAAAATGTCGTTTGCAGGTGTTGAAATGCAAAATGCAACAGCACTTACTGTAAGAAAAGATTTAACGCTTTGGATTCTCGGCATTGGAGGATTTATATTTATGGTTGGTGTCATTCAAGGTATGTATTGGAATCATCGCCGTATTTGGATACAACGTGTTAATGATGAATGGTGGATTGCAGGGCATACAAATAAAAATTGGTTCGGTTTAAAGAAAGATATTGAAAGAGTAATAGAAGGTACAGCAATTCCACAGCCAAATGATAAAGTAATTGATAAAAAAATTAGTTAAGGTGGGGAAACGATATGGTGCAAATAAGTAGTAACTTTCTCTTTACCGCATTTATTTTATATTTAATTGCGACTCTATTTTTTGGGGGAGCCATTAAAGAAAAGGGTCATAAATGGGCAAATGTAGGAATAACGATTACAATTTTAGGGTTTATAGCACAAACAGTATATTTTGTTACAAGGTGGATTGCATCAGGGCATGCGCCAGTTAGTAACTTTTTTGAATTCGGTACATTTTTCGGCATGATGCTTGTAGGAGCATTTATTGTCATGTATTTTATGTACCGTGTAAGCATAATCGGACTATTTGCATTACCAGTTGCGCTTTTATTAATTGCCTATGCAAGTATGTTTCCGAGGGAAATATCTCCGCTTATTCCATCTTTAAAAAGTAATTGGTTACATATTCACGTGACGACGGCAGCAGCAGGACAAGCCATTTTAGCGATTAGTTTTATTACAGGTGTTATGTATTTATTGAAAAATGTAGATCAATCGACGAGAAGTAAACGTACATTTTGGCTAGAGACGGTAGTATTTACACTTGTTTGTACAGTTGGATTTATTGGAGTAACAACGGTATTTTCTAGTATGAAATATGAAGCGAAGTTTCAATGGATTGATAAAAATGAACAGCAACTGGAAATGAAGTACAATCTTCCGGCTTTAGTTGGACCGCACGAAGGGAAGTTACTGACAGAAAATAAATTAGAACCGGCAGTTGAAGTTCCAGCAATTGTAAATGCGAAAAAATTAAATACTGTTATTTGGTCAGTGTTAATTGGAACATTACTGTATATTGTATTAAGACTTGTTTTACGGAAGCGAGTATCGGCGGCACTTCAGCCGTTAGTAAAGAATACGAATAGTGATTTACTAGATGAAATCGGATATCGATCTATTGCAATTGGATTCCCAGTTTTCACATTAGGTGCATTAATTTTTGCGATGATTTGGGCTCAAATAGCGTGGACGCGCTTTTGGGGATGGGATCCGAAAGAGGTTTGGGCACTTATAACGTGGCTCTTTTATGCTGCAGTACTACATTTACGATTATCTAAAGGGTGGCATGGGGAGAAATCAGCTTGGCTTGCAGTAATTGGTTTTGCAATCATTATGTTTAACTTTATTGTAGTAAACTTAATTATTGCCGGTTTACATTCATATGCATAGAGAAATAAAATAGGAGAGTGCGTGTCACTTTCCTATTTTATTTTTGTCAACTTTTCTTCTTTTTTGAGAAAAACATGACAAAGTAGCGGTTGATTTTGTAAAATGATGTCGAGGACATTATATACAGTTCAAAAAAAATACATAGTTTTGGAAAAAAATTGAACAAAATTTATTATTCTTGTGAAGCATAATATGGGAAGTGAAACATTTAGAAGATTGCTTAAATAAACGAGAATAGCGCAACATAATAGTTAAAGAAGGGTAGGTGTGAACCGCTGAGGTGAGAGTACGCAGCGGGTAGAGATGGAAAATGAATCAAGAATTTTAATTGTAGATGATGAGGATCGTATTCGTCGTTTATTGAAAATGTACTTAGAAAGAGAACAATATACGATTGAAGAAGCAGATAATGGTGATACAGCTTTAGAAATGGCGTTGCAAAATGATTACGATTTAATCTTATTAGATCTTATGATGCCTGGTAAAGATGGCATTGAAGTATGTAAAGGGGTTCGTGAGAAGAAAGCGACACCAATTATTATGCTGACAGCAAAAGGTGAAGAAGTAAATAGAGTACAAGGATTTGAAGTTGGAACAGATGATTATATTGTAAAGCCGTTTAGTCCACGTGAGGTCGTGCTACGTGTGAAAGCGGTATTACGTCGTGCTGTACCAACAACATTCTTTACACAAGATACAACGACAAAAGATGTTACTGTATTCCCTCACTTAACAATTGATAACGATGCACACCGTGTTACTGCAGATGGCAATGAAGTAAACTTAACGCCGAAAGAATATGAGTTACTATTATTTTTAGCGAAAGCTCCTGATAAAGTATTCGATCGTGAGCAGCTGTTAAAAGAAGTATGGCAATATGAATTCTTCGGAGATTTACGTACAGTTGATACACATGTAAAGCGTTTACGTGAGAAGTTAAGCAAAAAATCACCAGATGCAGCGAAAATGATTGTTACTGTTTGGGGTGTAGGTTACAAATTTGAGGTTGTGAACGACTGATGCTTTGGAGAAGTGTAGTAGGGAAGTTATGGATGACCATATTACTTCTCGTTTCGTTTGTTCTTGGATTTGTTGCGATTTTACTTTCACAATTTTTTAGAACGTATTATGTTGATATGAGTGAAAATAGACTTCAAAAAGTTGCAACAAGTGTTACGGAATTAATTGAAGAAGGTGCCGATGTAAAAACGATTGAGAACATCGCGTACAAATTCTCTGATCCACTTTCAAGGATTATTATTGTAGAAGATGGCAAGGAAATCTCTTCTTCACCGAAACAAGAAGGGTTAGTCACCCTTACAATGGATAATTTAAAAGAAGATAAAGAATTAGCCGCTGTTTTTACGGACAAAAAAGAAATTAAGAACAACATTAGAAAAGCTTCTGATAGTAGAAAGAATAAAAGCACTGAAAATGATATTGTGATCGTTGGGAAACCAGTGCAATCAAAAAATCAAAGCGCAGTGTTCGTATATGAATCTTTACAAGTGCCAATAAAAGATATGGAGAGAACGACTGATTTCATTTTCTTAGCCGCTGGGATTGCGATTATATTAACAACTTTCTTTGCGTTCTTCTTATCTACTCGGATTACAGCACCGCTTCGTAAAATGCGTGAGGTTGCTTTTGAAGTGTCACGTGGGAAATTTGATGCAAAGGCTCCTATGGTATCTCAGGACGAAATTGGTGAGCTGGCAACGGCCTTAAATCAAATGGGTAAACAGTTGAAGTTTAATATGAATGCTTTGCAGCAAGAAAAAGAACAGTTAGCTAGTATTTTGAGTAGTATGGCAGATGGAGTTATTACGTTAAATCAAGAAGGTGAAGTCGTAGTTATTAATCCACCGGCTGAACATTTCTTACAAGTTTGGCAAGAAGAAAAAGAGATAGAGTTAAGTAAAAAATTACCTTCTGAACTTGTGGAGCTATTCCATCTCGTTGTAGAAAGCGAGCAACAACAAGTTGTTGAAATTAATTTACAAAAAGGGAACTATGTAGTTCTTATGACACCACTTTACAATCAAACGAAAATTCGTGGGGCTGTAGCGGTACTGCGAGATATGACGGAAGAACGTCGTCTTGAGAAAATGCGTCAAGACTTTATTGCGAATGTATCACATGAACTTCGTACACCGATGGTCATGCTGCAAGGGTATAGTGAAGCGATTTTAGATGATATTGTGCAAACGAAAGAGGAAATAGATGAGTTTGTTCAAATCATTTATGATGAATCCGTTCGTTTAGGTAAACTTGTAAATGAATTGTTAGATTTAGCTCGTATGGAAAGCGGTCACGTAGAGTTACATATTGGTGAAGTGGACATACATCCGTTTGTGGAAAAAATTGGTCGTAAATTCCAAGGGATTGCAAAGGATAAAGAAGTTGAACTAACAGTTGATTTCCGGAATCAGATTGAAGAATATGCGTTTGATGCAGATCGGATGGAACAAGTGTTGACGAACTTGATTGATAACGCAATTCGTCATACGAATGCGGGTGGACATGTAACGCTTGTAATTGATACGAAAAATAATGGCCTCATTTTTGAAGTACAAGATTCGGGTGTAGGCATTCCAGAAGAGGATATTCCATTTTTATTTGATCGTTTCTATAAAGCTGATAAAGCAAGAACACGTGGGAAAAAGGGTGGAACAGGACTCGGGCTTGCAATTGCGAAAAATATTGTTCAAGGCCATGACGGTAAAATTTCTGTATCAAGTGTTGTTGGAGAAGGAACTACATTCTCTGTATATTTACCGAATCGTATAATTTAGATATGCTTTTTTAAAGTTGATAATGAATAAAGTTCTGCTGTTTTTTATTTTTTTGTAAACTCAATTAAATAAAGAATGGTAGAACTTTTTTCTATCTTAATCGAATCAAGAATAACAAGAGAGGGTGCTGTGAAGAAATGAAATTATATACAAAAACAGGAGATAAAGGAACGACAAGTGTAATAGGTGGCAGGGTTGATAAAGATGATATCCGTGTGGAAGCGTATGGAACAATAGACGAGGCAAATTCTCATATTGGATATGCAATGACTAAGGTTCAAGGCGGGGCTTTTAGAGATATTTACAATGAGCTCGAAAATATTCAACATGAACTATTTGATTGCGGAGGAGACTTGGCAATAGTGGAACAAAAAATTCCTTATAAAGTGACAATTGAGATGGTTGAAAGTTTAGAAAGAAAGATTGATTTATATATAGAAGAAGCCCCGCCATTAGAACGCTTTATTTTGCCAGGTGGTAGCGAGGCGGCGGCTACTATTCATATTGCACGTACTGTTGTAAGGAGAGCAGAACGCTCTATAGTATCATTGCAAAAAGAAGTGAAAATAAATGAAGTTGTCTTAAAGTATGTAAATAGATTATCTGATTATTTGTTTGCGATAGCTCGAGTAATAAATGCCCGATTACAAGTGAAAGATGTGGAGTATAACCGTAGTGCATTAGTTTTTCGTGATAAGAAAGAGAAGGAAGTGGAGTAATTCACTTTCTTTTTTTGTATACTTTTTTCTGTAATATACCAAAATAGAGAAGGTATGGTGGTAATTAGAAAACGGAGGATGTATATGAAAGTTTTAAAATGCGGCGTCATGTTATTGAGTATGCTGTTTGTATCTCAATTACATGTTTATGCAGAAGAAAATCGATGGACATGGCCTGTTGAAGGTCAGATAAGTGATTATTTTGGGACAAGGCATGGAAAACACTATGGTATTGATGTAGCTGCGCCGATTGGAACGCCTGTGGCAGCTATTCAAGATGGTAGGGTAACGAAGTCTTATTATTCAAGTAGTTATGGAAATGTTGTATTTATTAAACACGGAGAATATGAGGCTGTATATGCACATTTAAATAAGAGATATGTGGGTCAAGGAGATTATATTTCCAAAGGAGAAAAAATTGGAGAAGTAGGGAACACGGGAGAATCGCGAGGTGCACACTTACATCTAGAACTTCATCAAGGAAGATGGACGATGGCGAAAAAGAATGCGATGAACCCATTGCTTGTTTTAAATGAACAAAGAAATGAAGTTGTTTCTTCATCATTATATGTCGTACAAAAAGGGGATACTTTAGTTAGTATTGCACGGAAATTTAGTATGACACTTAAGGAAATTAAAGAAAAAAATGGATTGCAGCAAGAGCTAATTTATCCTAATCAACAATTATATGTTAAGTAAAGGAAACATTTCAAAAATTAAACTTTGAACAAATTTATGTTCTTCTTAAATAAGGTTCAATGTAAATGAAATTATATGGGCGCTTTTGCTAGAACTATTGAGTGAATTAGAGCATCTATATCTAAAAGAAAACCGTCCCAAAATTTATTTTGGGACGGCTTCTTTTACCAAAAAATAAAGACACATATAAATCCAGAAATAGCTAAATAGCTATATAAGTAAAAAACTTTTGTTCTTGTTTTCTCTTTTGTTCGAAACAGTACGATAGTCGGTTCAATTAAACCGATTGTCAAACAAAGTAGGCCAAGAAGCATACAACCAATCGAAATAGAATACAGGGCGATTTGTGGTGCTTGAAATGGAATCATCCATTTTAATAAAAATGCAATAAGTGCAGTGTAACAAATACTACCGATGTATTTATTCAGTGGTGTATTAGAACGAAAACCAGGAAGTTTTTTTAAGAAAGAGCGGGAAACAACTTCTGTTTGTAAAGATGTATGCTCTTCAATAATTTTTTGAGCTTCTTTTCCTTTTTGAAAAAGAGATAAGATCCAATTTCGCTCACCCTGAAAAATAAATTGAGAAGTTGTCAAATAGTGATCAATCTTCACTTTATTCCAACTCTTCCACGGATGACGCTCACACAATTTTAATTTACTTTCTGTTTTTTTATCATACTGATAAATACCAATGCCATCTTCATCGAAAGTAGCATAGTATGTCTCGTTTGAGAATGTGCCTAAATCAATTGGGCAGTAGAAAAGTAATTCTTTTTTTAAGTAAAAGTATTCTTTTCTTAAGTTTTTTTTCATTGCTTCTCGAATAGAATGTCTCTTGTCTTTTTTCATGACATTTCCTCCATAACTCAGAAAATGTTCTTATCTTAACAATTCAATATCTTATCACTTTTAATTATATATGACTAGGTAATTCAAAAGAGAAATGCCGAATAATAAAAAATATGGATTGTATTGTAAAATATCTCGCAATTTATTTGTTGTTACGAAAAATAAATAACTAATTTTAAATAAGTTACAATTTTTTAGTTCACAATGTTATGAGGTTGTTGTATAATGAAGGGGAAAATAGAATATCGGTCTATCTTCGGGGCAGGGTGAAAATCCCGACCGGCGGTGATGAACTATTTATGATTTTGTTCTAAGCCCGCGAGCCGTTAAGGCAGGATTTGGTGTGATTCCAAAGCCGACAGTATAGTCTGGATGGGAGAAGATGGAGGTTCAAGCGTTCAAAAAAGATATGGATTTGAACGTCTGTTTGATGTGCCTTAAATTCTCCCTTTGTGTAAAACACAAAGGGTTTTTTCGTTCTATGAAAAAATAGGCATAGCAGAACCTTTCCACTTTCCATGAGATGATCGATGGAAAAGGAGAGAGAAAGATGAAACAAAAAAACAGTGTAGTGCAGATGGTGAGTGTAGCGATGCTAAGTAGTATTGCATATTTACTAATGATGTTAGATTTCCCGTTCCCAGGGCTTCCGCCATTTTTGAAAATTGATTTTAGTGATGTACCAGCTCTAATTGCAGCAATTATCTTTGGACCAGTAGCAGGAGTGATTGTAGAGGCGATAAAGAACATTTTACATTACGGGATTCAAGGAAGTTTAACGGGAGTACCAGTTGGAGAAATTGCAAACTTTATTGCAGGATGTTTATTTATTGGACCAGCAGCTTTCTTATTTAGAAAGTATCGTACTGTGAAGAGTTTAACTACAGGATTAATGCTAGGGACAATTACAATGGCACTTATTATGAGTGTATTAAACTACATCATCATATTCCCGGCTTACACTTGGTTTTTAAATTCACCGGCTATGTCTAGCGAAGCTATAAGAACAACGGTTGTAACGGCAATCTTACCATTTAATTTAATTAAAGGGATTGTTGTAACAATTGTATTTGTAGCATTATTCTCACGCCTGAAAGTATGGGTGTTTGCAAAAATGAAAAATGCATAATATATATTAAAACCATTAGTAGTGTGAAACTACTAATGGTTTTTTATTAAGGAAAATAAAATTTAGATACAAAAAATGCCCCTCATCAATATGAGGGGCATTTTTTGAAGTTAATAAAAGACTATTCGAATTTTAAAGCGTCTCCGTCGAATGATTCGTCAGCAACTTTAATTGAGTCAGTTGGACAGCCTTCGAATGCATCCATCATATCTTCAATTAATACATCTGGAATTTCAACGATACCTTGGTTATCATCTAATGTTACAAATGCAATACCTTCATCATCATAGTCATAAATGTCTGGTGCAGCAGCGCCACAAGCACCACATGCAATACAAGTATCTTTATCAACGATTGTATATTTTGCCATCTTTTTTCCCTCCTGATAATATGTATGTGAAAAGCTCGCCATAAAAATTATAACCTTATTGTAAAACGGTTTGTAAAACTTTTCAACATAAAATTATAATGATAATGCTTATCAATTAGAGTGTCAACTCATTTTTGAATTATGTCATAAGATTTTCAAAATACGTAAATATGATTTCGTTTGATACAATAGAATATATACAGGTATATAGTTCTTATATGATAAGTTTAATGAGCGAAAGTAGATAGTGTAATTGTACTGAAAAGAATGAAATTAAGATTGGAAGGTGGAAGCGGTCATGCAAATACAATATACTTTGTTGCATTGTTTAAAACAATTGAATGGTGAAAGAACCGTTTCTTCTATTTATTATTTACTAAAGGGCAAACGTTCTTCGCAAACTTTACAAGATGGAAATATGTTCCGAATTTCTTTTTTGTTCGGAATATATAAATCATTGAATAGAAATGACTATGATGGTGAAGTTGCAAAGTTGTTGCAAGCGAATTTTATTCAAGAAATACATGAAAATACATATGTGTTAACACCTACGGGTAAAATGCAGTTACATAAATGGGGGGAAGTTTATGCTTTTCCGGCGCATTTGCATGGTTTACATTATGGTGAATTAGGTGAAACATTTTGGAAAAGATTATCATTAATTATTCAAACCATATCAAATTTACAACAGAATAATACGAAGTTTATCCCAATTCAGCAAGATACAGAAATAATGATGTGGGTGAAACGTTTTCTAACAGGAATACCATATAAGAGAAGTGAGTTGGCGAGAAAACTATGGACGGAAGTACATAATCTTTTAGAAAAGAGCAATACGATAGAAGCGACGATTGTAACATATCGACTAACGGGTTATGAACGTATTGGTTGTACATTGCAACAATTAGCAGAAATTACGAAACAAGATATATTCAGGGTGTATTTTTTATTTTGGGGTACAATGCATTTCTTTATACAAGAAGTTCGTGATAAAGAAAATGAATTTCCACTATTAGCTGAAATTATATCTTATCCAAATGAGAGAGCTGAATTATTTAGTTTATCCACGAAAAAAACATATAATTTTTGGAGACAAGGACGTTCTTTAGAAGAAATAGCGACGATTCGGAATTTAAAGGTTGCAACGATAGAAGATCATTTTGTTGAAATTGCTTTGCGAGAAAAAGATTTTTCTATTGAAATGTTTATGGAAAAAGAAAAGATAGACAAAGTAATAAAAGTAATTGAAGCATTGCAAACGCGGAAGTTACGTGTTTTGAAACAAGCGGTTGGAGAAGATATCTCTTATTTTGAAGTTCGTCTTGTATTAGCGCGGATGGAGGGTGTAAATGAAACTTGAAGAATATTTATATAAGTGGTTTGGATATTCTGAATTTCGTCCAGGTCAAAAAGGAGTTATTACAGATTTATTAGAAGGAAAAGATGTGATAGCAATGCTTCCGACTGGAAGAGGGAAATCTATGTGCTATCAGTTTCCGGGGCTTATGCGAGAAGGAACAGTGCTTGTTGTATCACCGTTATTATCTTTAATGGAAGATCAAGTGACACAATTAAAGTATGTTGTGAAAAACCGAGTAATAGCATTTAATAGTTTTCGGACATTAAATGAAAAAAGAGAAGCGATGAAAAAATTATCTTCATATAAATTTATTTTTGTTTCACCAGAGATGTTACAGTCGGAGTTATTAATTAGGGAATTGAAGAAAATTCATATTTCATTATTTGTTGTTGATGAGGCTCATTGTATTTCTCAATGGGGTTATGATTTTAGACCGGACTATAAAAAACTAAATGTAGTTATTGAAAATATTGGTTCTCCTACAGTATTAGCATTGACAGCCACAGCGACAAAAGGGGTACTGCAGGATATCGCAAATAGTTTAAATTTAAAGGGTGCCGCGGAACATGTATACTCTATTGATCGTCCTAATATTGCAATGGATGTGCAATTTGTAGAGACGATAGAAGAAAAGAAAGAGGCGCTTTTAGAGCAGGTGATGTATTTACAAGGGCCGGGGATTGTATATTGCTCAAGTAGAGCGTGGACAGAAAGGTTAACGGAATACTTGAGAGGGAAAGGTGTTACTGGTGTAGCTTTTTATCATGGTGGTATGGAACATGAAGAGCGTATGTTAATTCAACAGCAGTTTATGAACGATCAATTGCAACTTGTAATATGCACAAGTGCATTTGGTATGGGGGTAAATAAGGCGAATACGCGATATATTATTCATTTTCATTATCCAACTAATATAGCTTCTTACTTACAAGAAATCGGAAGAGCTGGAAGAGATGGCGAACCGAGTATAGCTATTTTATTATGTAGTCCGTTGGATCATGATTTACCAATTTCAATCATTGAGGATGAATTGCCAAGTAAGTCACAAATACAATTTTTATTTTCTTTACTACAAGAAAGAATGTTTCAAACGAAAGAATTACCAATAGAAGATGTAGAAGAAATTTGTTATAATGCAGCAAGATTTAATGAGCAATATTGGCGTTTCGTTCGTTATCATCTCGAACAGGTTGGAATTATACAACAACGAAGATTATTATTAGAAGGTTTGTCAGATGAAATTATGAACCGATTAATAGCTGAAGTAGAAATAAGGTTGCGTAATAAATATAGTGAGCTAGAAAATATGAAATCATGGATACAAGTTAAAGGGTGTAGACGTGAATATGTGCTGCAACAGTTCGGTTATAGGAAAGAGCAAGAGTTAATTAATTGCTGCGATTATTGCGGTATTATAAAAGAAGATTATAAAAAAAGACGAGCGCAACAATCGGATTTCGACTATAATTGGGAAACAGAGTTACAAAAGCTTTTCGGCCTAGAAAAGATGGAGGAATGATGAACATTCAAAGGCATAATGTTGAAGATATGAGTCCGCAGGAAATAAGGCTGAATCTATATATAACACAGTTAATTATTATCGGTATTGGCTGTTTACTGGCATATATATTATTTCAAGATGTAAAAGAAGTCTTTAATTTATGGAAATGGGAACCAGTATCTATACTTATTATAGGTGGTTTGTTAGCGATTGGTATTGTGTTATTAGATTATGTTGCAATGCGAGTGTTTCCGGAGTCTTGGTTTGATGATGGTGGTATTAACGATAAGATGTTTCGAGGAATGTCCGTTCTACACTTACTCGTTATTACGTTCTTAATTGGTTTTGCAGAAGAATTTTTATTTAGAGGTGTAGTACAGACTCATTTTGGAATTGTAATTGCGAGCTTCGTATTTGCAGTGTTACATATTCGTTATATAACAAAGCCATTTTTGTTTTGTTTCGTCTGTTTCATTAGTTTTGTCTTTGGTTATGTATTTGAATGGACAGGAAATTTGTTTATAACAATCTTTGCACACTTTCTTGTTGATTTTATAATGGGACTCCAATTAAGAAAATAAATGGAAGGTGGTGGTGAACAACATGAGGAAACGAATTCCTGATTTTGAAGAGGAATTAGAAGTTGAGCGAGTGGAAGAAAAAGAAAGTTTACCGCCGCGTAGTGAAATTCATAGAAATAAAGAAAAAAAACAAAAGTTTAAAATAAATCACATTTTCGTCCGGGTTTTAACATTTCTATTCATTCTGCTGCCGATTAGTATTTTGTGGTACACGGATAAATATATTCAGGTGAAGGGTGATAGTAATAATGCCGGAAAAAGTGCGTTTGAAGTAATCTTCTTTGATTCAGCTAAATCTGAGTCGCAGAAACATTCTGAAAAAGTAATAACGCATACTGTGAAAGAGGGAGAAACTTTAGAAAGTATAGCGAAGCAATATTTTTCAGATGGAAATGGAATTGAAGTAATTAAAAAGTATAATAACTTGCAAGAAGATGAAGTGAGTGCAGGTCAAGAATTAAAAATTCCGATAAAAGATAAGTCCACAAAGCAAGAAAGCTAGTGAGTTAAGCGATCACCGTTTGTTATAAAAGCCTAGGATTATCTTTATGAGGAGGGGAGTCAAAAATATGATATGGATTATATTATTCAGTACTCTCATAGGCATGGGGATTTTATTGCTTCTTGTGATGTATAAAGAAGCGATGCGTAATACAGTGTTGGAACATACTTTAGTATTTAAAGAATTTCCGAAAAGTTTTCAAAAAGTAAATGTGTTTTTTATTTCTGATATTCATAGAAGAGTCATTTCGAATTTGTTAATTGAACAAGTAAAAGGAAAAGTAGATCTCGTAATTATCGGAGGAGATTTAGCAGAGAAAGGTGTCTCTTTATCAAAAATCTCTGCGAATATTCAAAAGTTAAGAGAGATAGCTCCTGTATATTTTGTGTGGGGAAACAATGATTATGAGATAGAATATCATGAATTAGATGCGTTATTATTAGAAAATAACGTAAAAGTTTTAGATAATACAAGAGTGGTATTTGAGTCTGAATTAGGCGAGAAAATTTGTTTGCTCGGTATAGATGATGTTGGATTGCACCGTGATCGTCTAGATTTGGCATTGGCGGATTGTAAAGAAGATGGTTTTCGTATCCTAGTTAGTCACAACCCTGATATAATAAAAAAAATGTCTGGAAATGAACAGATTTCACTTGTGTTAAGTGGCCATACGCATGGAGGGCAAATCCGATTATTCCCATCTAAAAAATATTTAAAAGGTGGCGTATATAACCATTTAAATACGATTCTCTTTGTTAGTAATGGGTATGGAACAA
The DNA here is from genome assembly GCF_900176455.1 of Bacillus sp. JKS001846. Taxonomy (NCBI): domain Bacteria; kingdom Bacillati; phylum Bacillota; class Bacilli; order Caryophanales; family Bacillaceae; genus Bacillus; species Bacillus sp. JKS001846. The sequence goes on along the minus strand of NZ_FWYG01000001.1, from coordinate 4,203,721 downwards.
CATTGATACCACTTCGTTTCCGAGCACCTGCTCAAACACACATCATTACATTGTGCGGAGGGAAATGATGCCAACTCTTAATGGGAAATACAATATAAAAGCCGTTTCGAATATAATTGGAGTTCAGCCGAGTACGCTTCGTGCATGGGAAAGACGATATCAAATTATTGCCCCAAAGCGGAATCAAGCTGGGCATCGTTTATATACAGAAGAGCATATTCAAATTTTAAAATGGTTAATGGAAAAAGTTTCTTCCGGTATGATGATTGGACAAGCAGTTCGATTATTAGAAGAGAATCGTTTGCAGAGTACAGTTCAAAAAGAGATACATTTCGATAAAGAAGTTGTTTTAGTGGACGATTTGCTACAAGCTTTGTTAAAATTTGATGAAATTACAATTGCTGCATTATTAAACGAAGCTTTTAGTATATATTCAACAGAGAAGGTTGTTGCCAGTATTGTTCTTCGAGTGACAGACAAATTATTAACGTCAAAAAATAATAATGAGATTTCAATGGTGCAATTTCAATATGCACTATCATTTTTACAAACGCGTCTAGGGATGGTGTATCACAATGCCTCAATGTTTTCCTCTTTACACAAAGTTATTGTGTTAGAAAAGGATGCATTGAAAGGATTTATTTTTTCAACTTATTTACGCTTAAAAGGATATGAGGCGATATATATTAGGACAAGCTTAGCTGAAGATGGTATGTTATCAGCGGTAGAGGAAATACAGCCGAAATATGTATTTGTATCTTTTGCTGACGAACAAGAAATGAAAAAGACGATGAACTTTATAAATTTATTACAAGAAAAAAGGGAATCTCTTTTAGTTGGATTTATCGGAAAGCTAGGCGTTCTAAACCAGTTGGACATTGAAACAATCTTAATTGGTGATACGAAAGAAGAATGGGATGGATGGTTAAAAATGTCGGAATAGTTGTTCGAAAAGAACCATCTATTTTCTATTTCATATAATAAAAATTAGATGCATTGGTTACGTAGGGAGGGTATGAGATGAGGCTGGAACGATTAAATTACAATAAGATAAAAATTTTTCTAACATTTGATGATTTATCTGAACGAGGATTAACGAAAGAAGATTTATGGAGAAATGCACCGAAAGTACAGCAATTATTTCGTGATATGATGCAAGAAGCAAATAAGGAATTAGGGTTTGAAGCAGATGGTCCGATTGCAGTTGAAGTGTTTTCTCTACAAGCACAAGGGATGGTTGTAATTGTAACGAAAGAAAATCAAGAAATGGATACAGATGATGAGTTCCGTGACGAGTTTATTGAAATGCAAGTGACTCTAGATGAAAGTGAGCATATATTATATGAGTTTGCTACGCTAGATGACGTAATTAACCTGTCGAATCGCTTATATAACCTTGGTGTAACTGGCGGAAAGCTATATACGTGGGATGAGCGCTTCTATCTTTGGGTGGAAGAAGAGGAACAAATTCAATTGTTAAAGGCGGATTTTATAGCTATTTTAGCGGAATACGGTAATCCGTCTACAGCAACCATTTATCGCATCATGGAGTACGGTAAAGAATTAATGGATGTTAACGCGATAGAGCAAATACACAATTACTTCGTGAAAAAACAAAACCTCAGCTAATACAACATAGCTGAGGTTTTGTTTTTATTTGGAGAAGGGAAGGGATGATTGTAAATACTCGAACATACTTTTTGAAAATAAAATATGCAGTTTTATGGGAGTGTGGTTGATGAAAATAAAAAATATTTAAATATTTAAGTATTTTACTTTTCTAAAAGTAATAAAAGGACTATAATAATAGTGAAAACGCTTGCAACAGAAAATAGTTTGTATATATTTGTTAGCGTTTTCTATTGCATTCCAAATTTAAGGGTGTATACTAGGCAATGAAGGTTTACTAAACAAGTGAAATTACAGGGGGTTTACTTACTATGGTAGCCGAAAAGGGAACTCAAACAAAAACACAACAACAAAGGGAACAACATTTTGAACTATTGAATTCAACACAAATTGTTATTAGTGAAGCGTTAGAAAAATTGGGTTATCCAAACGAAGTATATGAATTATTAAAAGAACCAATTCGTATGATGACAGTGAAAATACCAGTTCGTATGGATGACGGGACTGTTAAAATATTTACAGGATATCGTGCACAACATAATGATGCTGTTGGTCCAACGAAAGGTGGAATTCGCTTCCATCCGAATGTAACAGAAAATGAAGTGAAAGCACTTTCAATCTGGATGAGTTTAAAATGTGGTATTGTTGATTTACCATATGGTGGAGGTAAGGGTGGAATTATTTGTGATCCACGTGAAATGTCATTCCGTGAGTTAGAAAGATTAAGTCGCGGTTATGTACGAGCAATTAGCCAAATCGTAGGACCGACGAAAGATATTCCAGCTCCAGATGTATTCACAAACTCTCAAATTATGGCATGGATGATGGATGAGTATAGCCGTATTGATGAATTTAATTCACCAGGATTTATTACAGGTAAACCGCTTGTATTAGGTGGATCACATGGACGTGAAACAGCAACAGCGAAAGGTGTAACAATTTGTATTCGCGAAGCTGCGAAAAAACGTGGCATTGATATTAAGGGTGCACGCGTTGTTGTTCAAGGATTCGGTAATGCTGGTAGCTTCTTAGCTAAATTTATGCATGATGCAGGTGCGAAAGTTATTGCAATCTCAGATGCTTACGGCGCGTTACATGATCCAAATGGATTAGATATTGATTATTTATTAGACCGTCGTGATAGCTTCGGTACAGTAACAAAGTTATTTAACAATACAATTTCAAACAAAGAATTGTTAGAACTTGATTGCGATATTTTAGTTCCAGCTGCAATTGAGAACCAAATTACAGAAGAAAATGCTAATGATATTAAAGCGAAAATCGTTGTTGAAGCAGCAAATGGTCCAACAACATTAGAAGCGACTAAAATTTTAACAGATCGCGGAATTTTACTTGTTCCAGACGTGTTAGCAAGTGCTGGTGGTGTAACAGTATCTTACTTTGAGTGGGTACAAAATAACCAAGGTTACTACTGGACTGAAGAAGAAGTAGAACAACGTTTAGAAAAAGTAATGGTAAGATCATTTGATTCTATTTATGAAACAGCACAAGTTCGTAAAGTGAACATGCGCTTAGCGGCGTACATGGTTGGTGTTCGTAAAATGGCTGAAGCAAGCCGCTTCAGAGGTTGGGTATAAAATATTATATCTTGAGAAAACGTGATTTCCTTTCGAGGGAATCACGTTTTTTTGTTGAAGTATTAAATGAGGTGTTGTATATGGAGAATGAAATGTTGGAACGAGTAGAACAATTAGAAGAAAAGGTTAATAGGTTAGAGGGAGAACTCGCAAGAACGATGAAAGCTCGCAAAATAAGTACCGTTCGGATGTTCGGGGAAGGGCTACTGTTTCTGATATTTGGTGTGGTTGTAGTAGGGCCGATTATTGCCGTTGTAATCTCAGTTTTTACTTGGCTTGCTGAAAAATAAAATAAAAATAAAAAAAGAACGCTTGTTCTATGCGAACAAACGTGCTATACTCTCCTTAGATAAACAAAACGGAAATGATTTTAAGGAGAGATAAATGATGAAAATGACAGTAGACCAAAGATTTATGATGCCAGCAGATGTTGTAGAGCGAGTGGAAGTATTACGAAACAAACAAAGCAAGCGTGGCACATTATTACAATCGGTAAATAAATTTTTCGGTTTAGATACGAAAGAAGATTGTGTTTGGTTTTACGGTTTTTATGGAGTGGCTGTAAGTATCTTGTTGTTTATGGTGTTCACTTCAAATATTTTCGATTTTCTCTTCGCGTAAGAAATATGCGATAAGGACATTGCTACCGAATACATATATAAGGAAGTAAGGTAATCTTCTAGAGCGGGAGTTGGTAGCAATGGCGATGTTTCCTATAGAGCGCAATTATATTGGATATGGAAGTTCACGACCGGGGATTCCTCTGACTAAAGTGAGATTTATCGTAAGCCATGATACGGGGAATCCTGGAAGCAATGCGATAGGCAATCGAGATTACTTTAATGAATTACAACCGAAAGCTTCGGCGCATACATTTATAGATGATAAAACAATATTGGAGATTATTCCTATAAATGAAGTTGCGTATCATGTTCGATATGGTGTGCCGACGGATAATGACTTATATGGCTATGACGCGAATAAGGCGGCCATTGGAGTGGAACTTTGTTATGGTGGTGATGTTAACTTTTGGGAAGCGTATAATCGTTTTGCATGGTATCATGCGTATTTATGCCAAAACTTTGGCTTAAATCCGAAAAAAGATATCGTGTCACATAAAACGCTTGATCCAGCTAGAAAGATTGATCCTGAGAATGTATTAGGGAAACAAGGTATTAAATTTCAGCAGTTTTTAGCAGATGTCTATCGGATGTACGTTTCGTTTAGATGACAAATATATGAAAAATGAATACAATAAAGATAGGTGCCTACTGCTGTAAGTAGGTTTTTTCTTGTTTTTATAAATAGTGCATTGGTAGAAGACTAGGAGTGGACGAGTATGCAGAAAGAAACAGTTATTATAATCGGAGGCGGTCCGTGCGGATTAGCGGCTGCAATTTCGTTGCAAAAGGTAGGGATAAATCCGTTAGTAATTGAAAAAGGAAACATTGTAAATGCCATTTATAATTATCCAACTCATCAAACATTTTTCTCTTCTAGTGAAAAATTAGAAATTGGTGATGTAGCTTTTATTACAGAAAATCGTAAGCCATTTCGAAATCAAGCGCTTGCGTATTATCGTGAAGTAGTAAAACGTAAATCTGTACGTGTAAATGCTTTTGAGCGAGTGGAGAAAGTTCAAAAAGATGGAGAAGTTTTTCAGGTTGAGACGACAAAGCGTGACGGAAGTAAGGAAATGTATATAGGGAAATATATTGTTGTAGCAACTGGATATTATGATAATCCAAATTATATGAATGTTCCAGGTGAGGAATTGAAGAAAGTAGCTCACTATTTTAAAGAGGGGCATCCTTATTTTGATCGAGATGTAGTAGTTATAGGTGGGAAAAACTCGAGTGTAGATGCCGCGTTAGAACTTGTTAAATCTGGTGCACGTGTAACGGTACTGTATCGTGGAAGTGAGTATTCACCAAGCATAAAGCCTTGGATTTTGCCGGAATTTGAGGCGTTAGTACGAAACGGTACAATTCAAATGCATTTTGGAGCTCATGTGAAAGAGATTACTGAGCATACATTAACGTTTACAGTTGATGGTGAAGCTTTTACAATCAAAAACGATTTTGTATTTGCGATGACTGGTTATCATCCTGATCATAGCTTCTTAACGAAGATGGGTGTTCAGATTGATGAAGAAACAGGACGTCCAATTTATACAGAGGATAGAATGGAAACGAATGCTGAAAATATTTTCATTGCAGGTGTCATTGCTGCTGGAAATAATGCAAATGAAATATTTATCGAGAACGGTAGATTTCATGGAGATGCGATTGCGCAAACCATTGCATCAAGAGAAAAATAAAAAGGAGCTGTCGGGAAAATCTCGACAGCTCCTTTTTATTCGTGCATAAACATATTTTGAATGGATTCATGAGAATTTGTATTCTCTAATGCAACAAGTAATTTAATGCGTGCTTTTTGTGCATTTAAGCCGTATGTGAATACAATGCCCATATCTTTTAAGTGTTTACCGCCACCTTCATACGAATATACGTCTTGAACGATACCGTTGAAACAGCGAGAAACTAATACGACAGGAATACCTTTATTTAATAATCTTTCTAGGCTAGGTAGTGTTCTTGGAGGGAGATTACCTTGTCCAAGAGCTTCGATAACAATGCCGTCTACAGGAAGATTTTCGATTGCTGCTAATAATGTATCATCCATGCCAGCATATGCTTTTAGAACAACTACATTTTTAGACACTTTATTTATCGTATATGATTCGCGATGTACTAAAGCGTGATGGAAGACAACGCCGCGTTTTGTTACCATTCCAATTGGTCCGTATTGTGGACTTTGGAATGTTGCGACATTACTTGTATGTGTTTTCGTTACATTTGTAGCGCAATGAATTTCGTCGTTTAATACGACTAAAACACCTTTTTCTGTAGCTTCATCACAACTAGCAACTTTTACAGCTGATAAGAAGTTATATAGACCATCAGCACCTAACTCATTGCTAGAGCGCATTGCACCTGTCACTACGATCGGAATAGTTGCTTGTACTGTTAAATCTAAGAAATAAGCTGTTTCTTCTAATGTATCCGTACCATGCGTAATAACTACGCCATGAATGTTGTCTTGTTTTACTCTTTCATCAATGATGACTTGTAATTGTAACATTTCGCTCGGTGTCATATGAGGAGATGGTAGATGGAACACATCTTCAACGATTAAATCAACATCGCCTTCTAAATCAGGAATGAATTTTAAAAGAGGATTTTTTTTACCTGGTTGTACGACCCCAGTTTCTTTATCTTCCTCCATTGCAATTGTTCCACCTGTGTGTAAAACTAGGATTCTTTTCAATGCTTATACCCCTTTCAAGTAAAAAAATACATTTAGAACATAACATGTTTTGAGTAAATTCGACAATGGAAATGTATAAAAGTATGCCTCGAAAATGACAATAAAATTAACTGCTATATGTACGATGTATAAAATTACGAAACGAAATGTGCAAATATAGTATAGGAGGGAGAAATTACGGTGAAAAAGATGGAGAGAATTTTTATTCGTATATTAATAATACAATTCATTTGTCTTTCTGTTGTACAATTGTTATTTATACATAAGTCATCAGTGAAATATTTATCTAAAATTGTTTATTATGAGGGTGTTATGGTAAAAAACAAAGTGGAAATCTTGCAGGTGAATCGGTAGTTTTCATTTTCTTCTATGAAGGATTATGCTACAATAATTGAGGATTTAATGACGCGAAGCAAATGAGAAGAAGCAGGGTGAACACCTGCTTTTCGTTTTGTTTTATAAGTGAAAAAATGAGGTGTTACAATGGATAAACGAATTTCAATTGCTATAGATGGTCCAGCAGCTGCAGGGAAAAGTACAGTGGCAAAAGTTGTTGCGAAGGAACTTTCTTATGTTTATATTGATACAGGCGCAATGTACCGTACGCTTACATATGCAGCCCTTCAACAAAAAGTAGACATTGAAAATGAAGAGCAGTTAATGGAAGTTGTAAAGAATGTAAATATTGAGTTTCAGCAAGGAGAAAATACACAGCTTGTATTTTTAAATGGACAAGATGTTTCTGAAGTAATTCGTACACCTGATGTGACGAATCGAGTATCTATTGTAGCGAAACATCGCCTTGTTCGTGAAGAAATGGTACGTCGTCAGCAAGAGTTAGCGAAAAAAGGCGGCGTTGTAATGGACGGCCGTGATATTGGTACACATGTATTACCGGATGCTGAAGTGAAAATCTTTATGCTTGCTTCTGTTGAAGAAAGAGCGGAAAGAAGGCATTTAGAAAATTTAAATAAAGGTTTCGATTCTAATTTAGAGCAGCTAAAAGAAGAAATTGCTCAGCGTGATAAATTAGATTCAGAACGCGAAGTTTCTCCACTAAAAAAGGCTGATGATGCATTGGAATTAGATACGACTTCTTTATCAATTGAAGAAGTTGTCCGAAAAATTATGAGCATTGTTTCTGGAGTGTTTGCGAAATAAAGAAAGGGGATAATCCTCTTTCTTTTTTTGTTTAAATAGAAATGTAAAGGATACGTGAATTGTGAGTCTCTTTCCTTGACAAATGAGCTGATTTGTAAGAAGTTAGTTAAAGAGGAATAAAACTGTCAGAATATATTCGCTATTATATTTCAAAACATACTTTTTTCAAGCTGGTTTTGCTGTATACTATTTATATAGGTTTAATATATTTTCTTGTGAATGTTATTGAAAAAGAGTATGTGATGAGAAATTCTTAAACATGCAAATGAAAACTTTGTTTTCATTTCGTATATACATAAAAAATGCTTTGTCAATTCTGTAGGGAGGTATTTCCATGGTAGAGAAAATGAATGAAGAAGTTATGGATTCAAAAGAATTACAAGTTGGTGACGTTGTTACAGGTTCTGTAACGAAGGTTGAAGAGAAACAAGTGCTTGTAAATGTTGGATACAAAACAGATGGCGTAATTCCAATTAGTGAATTAGCTAACGTTCATATTGAAAAAGCAAGCGATGTTGTAGAATTAGATCAAACACTAGAGTTGAAAATTATTAAATTAGAAGAAGATGATCTTGTCTTATCTAAACGTGCTGTTGATGCAGAAAAAGCATGGGTAGAACTACAAGAGAAATTTACTTCTGGTCATGTATTTGATGTTACTGTAAAAGATATTGTGAATGGCGGATTAGTTGTGGACCTTGGTGTTCGCGGTTTTATTCCAGCTTCACTTGTAGAAGTACATTATGTAGAAGACTTTACTGACTATAAAGGTAAAACATTAGCGGTGAAAATTGTTGAATTAGACCGTGAAAAAAATCGTGTAATCCTTTCGCATAAAGCGGTAGTAGAATTAGAACTAGATTCTAAGAAAAAAGAAGCAATTTCTTCATTAAAAGAAGGGGACGTTGTTGAAGGAACAGTACAACGATTAACTGACTTTGGAGCATTCGTTAATGTTGGTGGAGTGGACGGTTTAGTTCACATTTCACAAATTTCACACGAACGTGTAGAGCAACCTTCTGAAGTGTTAGAGCAAGGTCAAAAGGTTAAGGTAAAGGTGTTATCTGTTGATGCTGATACACAACGTATTTCTTTATCAATTAAAGCAGCTCAACCAGGACCTTGGGAAAACGTTGCTGGCGAAATAAAAGCTGGAGATATTCGTGAGGGAGTAGTAAAACGCCTTGTTACATTTGGTGCATTCGTTGAGATTTTACCGGGCGTTGAAGGACTTGTACACGTATCTCAAATTGCAAATCGTCACGTGAAAAATCCGAATGAAGTATTGGAAATGGGACAAGAAGTAAAAGTGAAAGTACTTGAAGTTCACGTAGCAGAGAAACGTATTTCTTTAAGTATAAAAGAAGCGCTTGAGGAAAATAATGTAACTGAAGATTATAGTCAGTATGAGCCAAATGCTGATTCTGCTACTTTCCAATTAAGTGATATTATTGGTGAACAACTGAAAAAATTAAAGAAATAATGAGGGGTACAAGTGGTAAGGGCAAAACGTAAATTAGATCATATTGAATACGCTCTTTCTACTGGTCAGTCTCGTACGCATGGCTTTCATGATATTGATTTTGTGCATCAAAGCTTGCCAAATTCAAATTATGACACAATAACATGTGAAACAAAAATCGGCGAACTTTCACTAAGTTCGCCGATTTTTATCAATGCGATGACTGGTGGTGGAGGAGAGAAAACGTTACATATTAATGAGCAATTAGCATATGTAGCGAAACATCATAACCTTGCTATGGCTGTAGGTTCGCAAATGGCGGCGTTAAAAGATGAAAGTGAAGCTGCTTCTTATAAGGTGATCAGAAAGGTAAATCCAAATGGTATTTTCTTTGCTAATTTAGGTAGTGAGGCAACTATCGAACAGGCAGAGCGTGCCGTTGATATGATTGAAGCGAATGCATTGCAAATTCATTTAAATGTCATACAAGAGTTAACGATGCCAGAAGGAGACCGTGATTTTACTGGAGTACTTCAGCGCATTGAGAAAATTGTTTTAAATAGTAAAGTTCCTATCATTGTAAAAGAAGTTGGATTTGGGATGAGTAAGGAAACAGTGCAGCAGTTAGCGAACGTAGGTGTAACAGCAATTGATATTGGTGGGCAAGGTGGTACGAATTTTGCTGCTGTTGAAAATGAAAGAAGACAGCGAATGCTTTCTTATTTTAATAACTGGGGCATACAAACAGCAACCTCGATTATTGAAGCAACCTCTACAAATAATAACCTCTCTTTTATTGCATCTGGGGGCATACAAACAGCGCTTGACGTAGCGAAAGCGATCGCATTAGGGGCGAATACAACTGCGTTTGCTGGTTACTTTTTACGTATTTTAATGCAAGATGGTATCGAGAAGTTAGTGGATGAAATTGAGCTCCTACATACAGATTTGAAATTTATAATGACAGCTCTTGGTGCGAAAACGATAGAAGAGTTGCAATCTGTACCTCTTGTTGTAAAGGGTGAAACGTATCATTGGTTAATGCAGCGTGGTATTGATACTGCGCATTATAGTAGGAGATAAAAAATCAACCGTTCGGTTGATTTTTTTTGTTCTATTCTTTTTCGTAATATAAAGTGGAGAAAGGAATTAGTATTATATAAAAATATCATTTCGTAAAAATTGCAATTGAAAAAGGGTTGAAAAATGTAGATGGTGTGTTGTCGAATTACTGGAGAGAACTTAATTTTTAATAGGAATAGGTGAAGATAATAAGAAGTAATGGGAGGATATAGTGTGTAAAATATTATTTCAATATAAATAGAAAACATTAAACTGATTATGTAAAAGACGGTTTCGTACAATATCGAAACCGTCTTTTTGCATTAATTAGTGCTGGTTTTGTTTTCGAGCCTGTTCTGGTGTATCAAGTCCAGTTGCACCTGGATATTGTAGTGATTGATCACGATCGGATTCAACGCGGCGTGATTCTCGTAGTTTTCGTTCTTGGCGATCTTTACCCATAATGAATAACACCTCCTTGTTAAAAGTGTTGCTGTTATAAGAAAAAACTATGCGTAAATAAAGTGGATTAACTTTCATAAAAAGTTCCCATAATGGAAAACATAGGAGGTGAAGTTGATGGATGGAAGTACTTTTTATTTTGTAGCTTGGATAGGGTGGATCATTGTAACCTTTTTTATGAAAAAGGACCTTATTCGGTGGAAGTTAGGCGCTTGTATACTGATTTTTATAATTTGCTCTCCGTTACATGTAACGATCGCCTCATTCGTGGTATCAGTAAATGCTCTTTTACTTTGTATTATTTCTTTTATAGGGATCACGCTATATTCTGTCTGGAAAAAATTATATAGCTTACTTTCGGCGCTTATTATTGCAATGTTATATACAAGTTTTCATCTGTTAGAAATATATGATCCGATTTGGATTGTGGTGGATAGAGTGTTTCTGCTAAGTAGTGGTCTTGTGTATGCATCGGTGTTATTGCATGGAGATCGCATATTACGATTATGTTCTCTATATGTAGGGATGTTACAAGGAGAGCTGCTAGTGACATTTATTTTTAGGAAATTGAATTTTCCATATGATTACGGTAGTTTAGCATTTTTTGATATCGTCGCCATTTCTACATTATTCATGGCAATATTGTTTTGGATTGCAAAAGCATCAGTATACATGGAACGGTTTAAGAGAAAAACACGTAAAAGAAAGGCGAGGGTAATACATGACTGAATATACACCAGCCATTTTATGCGGCGTAATAGCGGGGACAGTTACAAGGGTGCTAATGCTTCGGACGGATACACGGCAATATCCGACGAGGCTACATGGGAAAATTATTCATATTGCAATGGGGTTAATTGCAGCTGCTTTAGGAGCGATTGCAATCCCGTCTATTTTGAAAAAAGATTTTTCTGCCATTACATTTCTTACATTAGCAGCGACACAATTTCGTGATGTACGTAATATGGAAAGAAATACGCTTCAACAATTAGATGGGTATGAGCTCGTACCGCGTGGAAATACATACATTGAAGGAATTGCATTGGTTTTTGAAAGTCGCAACTATTTGGCAATGTTAACGTCGTTTGCAACGACGTTTGCGTATATAGGATTCCGTTCATGGATTGCAGGAGTAATTATGGCTATAATCGCATTTTTTATTGCGAAAAAATTAATGTCTGGTAAAAGGCTACATGATCTTGTTGAAATTGAGCACGTTCCGCTTCGTTTTGAAGGAGCAGGGCTTTATATTGACAATATTTACATTATGAATATTGGATTGCCAGCAAGACAAGAAGAAATTATGAAATATGGTATGGGTTTTATTTTAAAGCCGAAATCAATTGATGCGATGGTTACAATCTCAAATTTAGGGCAACGACAAGCTATTTTACACGATGTTTCAGTAGCGTTAGGGATTTATAGAGATTCTGGTACACCAGCGCTTGTACCGTTAGCAAAGCGTGATTTAGAGGATGGCAGGGTTGGGATTTTTGTCCTGCCGCAAGATCAAGATGCAGAGAAAGCGATAGGTGTCATAGGAAATGTACCAACGTTAGAAAGTGCTGTCCATATGTCATCGGAAGCCCCGAAAGGAAGGGGAGATAAGAGATGATGTTAGAAAGTGTTATTCTGGCAGTTATAACAACGACTCCAGAAAAATTTGCAGGTGGTGCTCCTTTATTCGTTTGCGAATCGACAGAGGAACTAGAATTTGTTGCAAATAATTTAGAGGCAATTTTAGATGGTATTGCACATCGCTTACAAGAGAATGTATATATTATTGTGAAACATTAGCAACGTGTGTTATAATGTGAGGTGTTTTGATACGTTGAGAAATATTCTGGAATGCAAATCCCTTCTTGCACAAAGAAGGGTTTTTTACATAATAAACAGAAGCAAGTTGAAAGGATGAAAGTATATGCCGAAACCAGTAATAGCGATAGTAGGTCGCCCGAACGTAGGGAAATCTACTATTTTCAATAGAATTGTTGGAGAAAGAGTTTCAATCGTAGAAGATATTCCAGGTGTAACGCGCGATCGTATTTATAGCGCTGGAGAATGGTTAAATCATGAATTTAACATTATTGATACGGGCGGAATTGATATTGGAGACGAGCCGTTTTTGACACAAATTCGTCAACAAGCTGAAGTAGCAATTGATGAAGCGGATGTTATCATTTTTATGACAAACGGTCGTGACGGTGTAACAGCAGCTGATGAAGAAGTTGCAAAAATTTTATATCGTTCAAATAAACCGGTTGTACTTGCAGTAAATAAAGTGGACAATCCGGAAATGCGCAGTGACATTTATGACTTTTATGCATTAGGATTTGGCGAACCATTCCCAATTTCAGGTACACACGGATTAGGGTTAGGTGACTTACTAGACGAAGCTGCACAACATTTTCCAAAGATTGAAGAAGACGGATATGATGAAGACACAATTCGTTTCTCTTTAATTGGACGTCCAAACGTAGGAAAATCATCACTTGTAAATGCTCTTCTTGGTCAAGAGCGTGTAATTGTTAGTAATGTAGCAGGAACAACTCGTGATGCTGTCGATACACCATATAGTAAAGATGGAAAAGATTATGTAATTATTGATACAGCTGGTATGCGTAAAAAAGGAAAAGTGTATGAAAGTACAGAAAAATATAGTGTACTTCGTGCGCTAAGAGCGATTGAACGTTCTGACGTTGTTTTAGTCGTTTTAGATGGTGAAGAAGGAATTATTGAGCAAGATAAAAAAATCGCTGGATATGCTCATGATTCAGGGCGAGCTGTTGTTATCGTTGTAAATAAATGGGATGCAGTGAAAAAAGACGAAAAAACAATGAAAGCATTTGAAGAAAATATCCGTGCTCATTTCCAATTCTTAGAATACGCACCAATTGTTTTCTTATCTGCAAAAACAAGAAAACGTACACAAACATTAATACCGGTTATCGATGAGGTAAATGAAAGTCATAGTATCCGTATTCAAACGAACGTATTAAACGATGTAATTATGGATGCGGTAGCGATGAATCCGACGCCAACTCATAATGGTAGCCGTCTGAAAATTTTCTATGCAACACAAGTTGCGGTAAAACCACCGACATTTGTTGTGTTTGTAAACGATCCAGAATTATTGCACTTCTCATATGAGCGTTTCTTGAAGAATCGCTTACGTGAATCATTTGGCTTCGTAGGAACGCCGATTCACATTATCGCTAGAGCAAGAGACTAATGGAGAGGATGTGATTTTATGACAAAAATCACAGTAGTAGGAGCAGGTAGCTGGGGAACAGCGTTAGCGATGGTATTAGCTGACAATGGACATGATGTACGTATTTGGGGAAATCGCCCAGAACTTATGGATGAAATTAATACGAAACATGAGAATAGTCGATATCTCCCAGGCATTACATTGCCAAGCACAATCGTAGCCTACTCTTCTTTAGAAGAAGCATTAGTAGATGTAAATACAGTACTGTTAGTAGTACCAACGAAAGCGTACAGAGATGTATTACAAGAGATGAAAGAAATTGTCACTGAACCAATTACTTGGATTCATGCGAGCAAAGGAATTGAACCTGGTACGTCAAAACGTATTTCGGAAGTGATTGAGGAAGAAATTCCAGAGCACTTAATTAAAGATGTTGTTGTACTGTCTGGACCGAGTCATGCTGAAGAAGTCGGTTTACGACAAGCGACAACAGTTACGTCTGCAGCAAAGCGTATGGAAGCGGCTGAGGAAGTACAAGATTTATTTATGAATAGTTATTTCCGTGTATACACAAATCCAGATATCGTTGGAGTTGAACTTGGTGGTGCGTTAAAAAATATTATCGCATTAGCTGCTGGTATAACTGATGGTCTTGGATTAGGTGATAATGCAAAGGCGGCATTGATGACACGTGGTTTAACAGAGATTGCTCGTTTAGGAAGAAAAATGGGCGGGAATCCGTTAACGTTTGCTGGTCTAACTGGTATGGGAGACTTAATTGTAACGTGTACAAGTGTTCATAGCCGAAATTGGCGCGCTGGAAATATGCTTGGAAAAGGACACTCTTTAGAAGAAGTGTTAGAAAGCATGGGTATGGTTGTGGAAGGTGTAAGAACAACGAAAGCTGCTCATGAATTGGCAGAGAAAATGGAAGTTGAAATGCCGATTACAGCTGCTTTATATGACGTGCTGTTCAATGGGAATAACGTAAAAGATGCGGTAGGCTCATTGATGGGGCGTGTTCGAAAACATGAAGTGGAAGCTATACCTGATTTACTGTAAAGAAAAGCGACAGAAGTACATTTGTACTTCTGTCGCTTTTTTATTTTTTGGGTCTTTTCACCATTTTTTCATTTTTGCATAGGATGAAGAGTAACTTGAGGAGAGGGTGAAAAGAATGGATAATAACATTTTTAATAATATTGAGAAGGAAGCGAAAGTAAATAAAGAGGATATTTTTAAATTAGCATCATCTGTGCAAAATGCGAATTTACGTGATGAAACTGTACTTCGTCAATTAATTCATCAAGTGGCTCTTATGGCGGGACGTGAAGTGCCGAAAGAGCAAGAGGATCAAATTGTAAAAGCGATTATTAATAATAATATGCCAACAGATTTTGGCTCGTTAAGCAAAATGTTTAAAAAATAAATTATGAGAAACAAAGAGTTTGTAGATTGCATATGATAGCCATGAAAGAATGGGAATAGAGCTGTTTTTGGGCATATTTGGTCAACCGAAGCGAGAGATACAATCGCTTCGGTTTTATTTTTGTCTAGATTGGTGAGAAATGCTGGAAAACCTATTGATTAAAGTTACATATTCGCAATTTGTAGTAAAAAGTTCTTTTTGTATTTGTTTAAAGATTTTAATTTGTTAAAATAGTATAAAAATAGATTGATAAAAAGGGGTGTGTATATGTCAGAAGGGCTTATGAAAATGTGGTTAGCTTTAGGGGCAATTGGATTTATGTTTTTTGCAGTAAGTTTTATTTTATTAAGTAGACATAAAATAAAGAATAAATTTTTGAAAGGGATTACAGCGTTAGTAGCGTACACCCTTATGATTGTGTCAGGAATTGTTATTTTTCTTGTTGTATTTAGTGGACCTGTACAGCAGTAAATGGAATGGTCTGGAAAATACTACATACGGAGCAAGTTAGATTAGTATGAAAAGGTGATGGTAGTGAAAAAATTACATATTATTTTAATATTTTGTTGTATGAGCCTTTTAACGGGGTGTCTGTATCCGAAAGAAAATATGAAGCAAAATGCGGTTCCTTATGAAGATCAGCTACAGGTTGTTCAAAAAGCTGTTGTGACATTTAAGGAGCAAAATGATGGGATATTGCCAATTAAGACGAGGGATATGAGTACACCTATTTATCAAAAGTATCCGATCGATTTTCAACAGATTGCCCCGCGTTACATACAAGAAGCGCCAGGGAATGCGTATGAAAGTGGAGGAGTATACCAATACGTATTAATAGACGTTGAAACAAATCCAACAGTAAAGTTAATTGATGTTAGGATAGCTGAACAAATTCAGGAACTATCTTTAAAGCTTAGGATGTATCGTGATGAACATCAATATCCACCTTTTAAAAAAGTAATTTCAGATGGTGTATATGAATTGGATTTCAAAAAACTAGGATATAAAGATGTGCCACAAGTGACAAGTCCATATTCTGGTAAAGGACTTCCTTTTGTAATTAATGAAAAAGGAGAAGTTTTTGTTGATTATAGAATCGACTTATATGACGCTTTGAAAAGAAATGAAGGGCAGTTTACGGAGGGAGAAGATATTCGAAATATGCTTTCGAAAGGTTCCCCGTTTGTACCAGCTTATTCTTTACCGTACACAGTAAAGGACGGAGAACCAATTTTTTTAAAATGATAAGTCATGAACCTTTCTTTTAGTGAATAAGTTCTAGAAGAAAGGTTTTTTATGTTATACAACTTACGATGCAAACAAAAGATATTTTTTAATAGTCATATGAAATTGGACAAAATTATATGATATATTGTCCGAACTTCTAGAATACCATTATATTATATCAGATATTATAGGCAACGTTAGAGAAGGTATTAGTTGACTATAAACGCGGAATTATTCCCAAAAATTTTGAGGGAGGGAATCACTTGGAAAAGGTAGATATTTTTAAAGATATTGCAGAACGAACAGGCGGTGATATTTATTTTGGAGTTGTAGGAGCTGTTCGAACAGGGAAATCAACATTCATTAAAAAATTTATGGAACTTGTAGTTATTCCAAACATTGAGAATGAGTCTGACCGTCAAAGAGCGCAGGATGAATTGCCTCAAAGTGCTGCTGGTCGTACAATTATGACGACGGAACCGAAGTTTGTTCCAAACCAAGCGGTTTCTATCGAAGTAGATGAAGGACTTGAAGTGAATATTCGATTAGTAGATTGTGTTGGATATACGGTTCCTGGAGCGAAGGGCTATGAAGATGAGAATGGCCCACGCATGATTAATACCCCTTGGTATGAAGAACCTATTCCATTCCATGAAGCTGCAGAAATCGGCACGCGTAAAGTAATTCAAGAACATTCAACAATTGGTGTTGTAATTACAACAGATGGAACAATTGGTGAAATTCCAAGAAGAGATTATATAGAGGCAGAAGAACGCGTTGTAAATGAGTTGAAAGAAGTAGGAAAACCTTTCATTATGATAATTAATACGGTACAGCCGTATCATCCAGATACAGAGCAATTACGCCAAAGTTTATCAGAAGAATATGATATCCCGGTTATTGCAATGAGTGTGGAGAGTTTAAGAGAAACAGATGTATATAATGTACTTCGTGAAGCACTATTTGAATTCCCTGTATTAGAAGTGAATGTGAACCTTCCGAGCTGGGTAATGGTGCTAAATGAAGGGCATTGGTTGCGTCAAAGTTATCAAGAAGCAGTTCAAGAAACTGTGAAGGATATAAAACGTCTTCGTGATGTGGATCGCGTTGTTTGGCAGTTTAGTCAATATGAATTTATTGATCGAGCGAGCCTAGCTGGCATTGATATGGGGCAAGGTGTGGCTGAGATTGATTTATATGCGCCAGATGAATTATATGATCAGATTTTAAAAGAAGTAGTAGGAGTAGAAATTCGAGGGAAAGATCATTTATTAAAGCTTATGCTCGATTTATCTCATGCGAAAATAGAGTACGATCAAGTGGCGGATGCACTGCGTATGGTTAAGCAAACAGGATATGGTGTAGCAGCGCCTGCATTAGCGGATATGAGCTTAGATGAGCCAGAAATTATTCGTCACGGTTCAAGGTTTGGTGTGAAGTTAAAAGCAGTAGCGCCATCTATTCATATGATTAAAGTAGATGTAGAGTCAACGTTTGAGCCGATTATTGGTACTGAAAAGCAAAGTGAAGAATTAGTTCGTTATTTAATGCAAGATTTTGAAGATGACCCGTTATCAATTTGGAATTCTGATATATTTGGACGTTCACTTAGCTCGATTGTTCGAGAAGGAATTCAGGCGAAATTATCTTTAATGCCAGAAAATGCTAGATATAAATTAAAAGAAACGCTAGAAAGAATTATTAATGAAGGATCTGGCGGATTAATTGCGATTATACTATAAGAAAAAATCCCTCTCATTGTAGAGGGATTTTTTGTTTTTTTTGATTATAAAATAGAAAAATAAACAGTCATTATCTAATACATTGTTGTAAATTGTCAAGTTTCATCAGATTTTCACATTTTCAGAGTAACAATTTCCTTAAAAATATTGAATTATAAAGGAGAATCGTATAATATAGGCGTTGATAATGATTTATCTACATCTTTGTAGTATAGAATTTGCAAAAATTGCCTACAAATGAAAGTAAGACTCATTTTATGATCATTATACAGTCTTATCTTTGGGAGGAGGTGAATGGCATGAACAAGACAGATTTAATCAATGCTGTTGCAGAAGCAAGTTCCCTTTCTAAAAAGGACGCAACAAAAGCAGTAGACGCTGTTTTTGATTCTATCTTAGAAGCTTTAAAACAAGGTGATAAAGTACAACTGATCGGATTCGGTAACTTCGAAGTTCGTGAGCGTGCGGCTCGTAAAGGTCGTAACCCACAAACAGGTGAGGAGATTGAAATCGCTGCAAGTAAAGTACCTGCATTCAAACCTGGTAAAGCGTTAAAAGATGCGGTTAAATAATCCTTACATATTAACAGGGAAGAAGAGTTTCCTTTTTGGGAACTCTTCTTTTTGCTTTTAAAAACATAAATATGCTAGAATGTGTTCGTATCACTTTTAGGTTTTCGGGAGGGCTAGCGGATGGCAAAAGTTAATTTAGAACAAATTGAACATGCAGTACGCCTTATTTTAGAGGCGATTGGGGATGACCCAAATCGTGAGGGAGTACTTGATACACCAAAGCGTGTTGCAAAAATGTACGCAGAAGTGTTCTCAGGTATGCATGAAGATCCGAAAGAGCATTTGCATAAAGTATTCGGAGAAGATCACGAAGAGCTTGTACTAGTAAAAGATATACCATTTTATTCGATGTGTGAGCATCATTTAGTTCCATTCTATGGAGTTGCTCACGTTGCATATATTCCGCAAGGTGGAAAGGTGACAGGGTTAAGTAAATTAGCTCGTACCGTAGATACAATTGCACGTCGCCCACAACTGCAAGAACGTATTACATCAACAGTAGCGAACTCTATTATGGAAGTACTAGAGCCTCATGGTGTAATGGTAGTAGTAGAAGCAGAACATATGTGTATGACGATGCGTGGTGTAAAAAAACCAGGTGCGAAAACAGTAACGACAGCAGTGCGTGGTGTGCTTGAAAATGATGCTGCAGCGCGCAGTGAAATTTTATCGTTTATTAAAACGAAGTAAAGAAAAGCGGGAAACTGCTTTTCTTTTTTTTTTTAGTAAATAAATGATATAGTTTTAACTAGACAGAGTGAGATTAGAAAGATTGCTTACATGAATGGTAGGTGTAGCCAAGTTTTGGTTATAGAAAATAGAGTGTATGTGTTATAATAAGTTTTATGAATTAGAAAACAAGGGTGATTTTTTGTGTGTGACATCTACGGAGGGTATGCGGGTATAAAAGAAAAATTGATGGAGAAATTACGCCATCCTTACTTTATAAACTATATTGAAGAACCATTTATTGATGAAGAAAAGATAGCATTGTTATATGGTGCTTTAAAGAGTGCAAACTTACATATAGAACAAATTGAGCATTACGTAGTAACAATTATGCTTGTACAAATTGCGCTTGATACGCATGAAAGGGTATCAAATAAAGCAGGCGAGGAAGAGATTGAATTCCATAAATGTCGTCAATTAACAGTACTTGCAGGCGATTACTATAGTGGACTATATTATTATTTATTGTCTATGAATCGTGATATTGTTTTAATTCGTGCACTTGCTGAAGGAATTAAAGAGATAAATGAACACAAAATTATGTTATACCAAAAAGCGCATGAAACGACGGATGACATAATGAAAAGCATAGTAATGATTGAGTCTGCGCTCCTTCAAAAAACATGTGATCATTTTCAGTTATCACATTGGAAGCCATTTATCACATACGTATTAGGTGGAAATCGCCTTCAAAAAGAAATTCAATTGTATGCTGATAAGCAACATTCGCCTGTTTTTCAAGCTATGCAAGATGCTTTAGGGGATAAAGCAGAAGTAGTGATTAATGGTTGGATGAAGGAATTGAGAAAGAAAGAAAAACAATTTTTAGAAAATCATACAGACATAAATGAAATAAATTCTGTGTTAAGGAATAAATAGAAGACATAAGCAATTTTACATTGGAAGAAGGTACGAGCATGCAACAATCAAAAGAAGAAAGAGTACATGACGTATTTGAAAAGATTTCTGATAAATACGATGTGATGAATTCTGTAATTAGTTTTCAAAGACATAAAGCGTGGCGTAAAGAAACGATGCGAATTATGGATGTACAACCAGGCAGTCAAGCGCTTGATGTATGCTGTGGAACCGCAGATTGGACAATTGCGCTAGCTGGAGCCGTAGGTGAACAAGGAAAGGTTGTTGGCTTAGACTTCAGTGAAAATATGTTATCTGTCGGTAAGCAAAAGGTAGAGGCGTTACAATTAAAACAAGTAGAACTTCTACATGGGAATGCAATGGAACTTCCGTTTGAAGATAATACGTTTGATTATGTGACGATTGGGTTTGGTTTACGTAACGTACCGGATTATATGCACGTATTAAAAGAAATGACGCGTGTAGTAAAACCAGGTGGAAAAGTAATCTGTTTAGAAACATCTCAACCAACAATGATTGGTTTTCGACAAGGGTATATTTTATACTTTAAATATATCATGCCGTTATTTGGAAAGATGTTTGCGAAAAGTTATAAAGAGTATTCATGGCTTCAAGAATCTGCTAGTACGTTCCCAGGGATGAAAGAATTGGCTCAAATGTTTGAGCAAGCTGGACTTGAACGTGTGCAAGTGAAACCATTTACTTTTGGGGTAGCAGCGATGCATTTAGGTATTAAACCAGAATCAAAATAGAAAAAAGAAGTTTTAGGTTAAGGTGAACAATATGAAGTTACAACTTATGTACTCTTTTTTACGATCGGATATTAATGTGATAGAAAAAGAATTAAAAAAGACAGTCGCTTCTGAACAGCCATTAGTAGAAGAGGCAGCATTACAGCTTATTGAAGCTGGTGGGAAACGAATTCGTCCTGTATTTGTGTTGCTTGCAGGGAAATTTGGAGATTATAAGTTAGATGCGATTAAGCATGTTGCTGTTGCGTTAGAACTTATTCATATGGCTTCTCTTGTTCACGATGATGTTATTGATGCTGCATTTTTACGACGCGGCAGTGCGACTGTGAATGCGAAATGGGGAGATCGTATTGCGATGTATACAGGGGACTATCTGTTCGCTAAGTCTCTTGAATGTATAACAAATATCGAAATTCCAGAGGCGCATCAAGCGTTATCACATACTATTTTAGAAGTCTGTAAAGGTGAAATTGAACAAATTAAAGATAAATACAATTATGACCAAAATTTAAGAACGTATTTAAGAAGAATAAAGCGAAAAACAGCATTATTAATTGCCGCGAGTTGTCAATTGGGAGCGATTGCTGCTGGTGCTAATCGTGATACGGTAAATCGTCTATTTTGGTATGGGTATTTTGTAGGAATGTCTTATCAAATTATTGATGACATTTTAGACTTCGTTTCTACAGAAGAGAAACTTGGAAAACCTGCTGGCGGAGATTTACTACAAGGGAATATTACACTTCCTGCTTTATATGCGATGGAAGATCCAGTACTTCGTCAGAAAATCACATCTGTACATGAAAATTCAACAGCAAGTGAAATACAAGAAATTATTGATGCTGTAAAAAATAGTACAGCAATTGATCAAGCATTTGCATTTAGTGAACGTTATTTACATAAAGCTTTAGAAATAATAAAACCACTCCCACGTGGAAAAGCAAAGTACGCATTACAAAATGTTGCAAAGTATATTGGAAAACGAAAATTTTAATGTTTATTCTAAAAAATAAAATAATCTCTCTATTTCAAAACTATTGCACAATTGTGATAAGGGTGATAATATGTGTGTGGGGATATACAATTACATACATAATTCAGAAGTGGAGAGATTTTTTATGGAAAAAACATTTCTAATGGTAAAACCAGACGGTGTACAACGTGCCTTCATTGGGGAAATTGTAGCTCGTTTTGAGAAAAAAGGCTTTCAATTAGTTGGTGCAAAATTAATGCAAGTCACTCCGGAAATTGCTGGACAACACTACGCTGAGCATAAGGAAAAACCTTTCTTTGGTGAGTTAGTAGACTTTATTACATCTGGACCTGTGTTCGCAATGGTATGGCAAGGTGAAGGTGTAGTAGATACAGCGCGTAACATGATGGGGAAAACAAGACCACATGAAGCAGCTCCTGGAACAATTCGTGGAGATTTCGGTGTAACTGTTGCGAAAAACATTATCCATGGTTCTGATTCTTTAGAAAGCGCAGAGCGCGAGATTGCTATTTTCTTTAAAGAAGAAGAATTAGTTGACTACTCAAAATTAATGAATGAATGGATTTACTAATTATTTTGAAATAATTTGTAAACGCTTTAATCACTGTGATAATAGTAAAAAGTGCAAGGAGAATAGGGGTATTCTTCTTGCACTTTTTTTATTTTCAGTTAGTTACGAAGTTTGAGCTGTTATGATATGTTGATATTTAAATTAGGCCTATCGGAAATATAGAATAAGAAAATGGTCGATTTATGATATAATTTCTTTAATATTTTTAGAATGATAAAAGTTAATATAGTGAGATAAATACATATACGAAAAGAGGAATAACGTATGCGATATATTACAGCTGGTGAATCTCATGGTCCACAACTTACAACGATTATAGAAGGTGTTCCGGCAGGATTGTCTTTAGTAGCAGATGATATAAACGAAGAGCTAGCTAGAAGGCAAAAGGGATATGGGCGCGGTAGACGCATGCAAATTGAAACGGATCAAGTGCAAATTTTAAGTGGTGTTAGACATGGAGAAACATTAGGTTCCCCTATTGCACTTGTTGTTGAAAATCGTGATTTTGCACACTGGACAAAAATTATGGGGGCGGAGCCTTTAACTGAGCAAGAAGAAAAAGAGATGAAAAGGAAAGTGACAAAACCAAGGCCTGGGCATGCTGATTTAAATGGTGCGATTAAATATGGTCATAGAGATATGAGGAATGTACTGGAACGTTCGTCAGCGCGCGAAACGACGGTGCGTGTTGCTGCTGGTGCGGTTGCTAAAAAGGTGTTAGCAGAACTTGGTATTAAAGTGGCGGGCCATGTAATTGAAATTGGCGGTGTACAAGCTAAGGAGATTACGTATAGTTCAATTGAAGAATTAAAGAGTATTACAGAAGCATCTCCTGTACGTTGCTTAGATGAAGAAGCTGGTAACCAAATGATGAAAGCGATTGATGATGCGAAAGCAAATGGTGATTCAATTGGTGGAATCGTTGAAGTAATTGTGGAAGGGATGCCAATTGGAGTAGGTAGCTACGTGCATTATGATCGAAAACTGGATGCGAAATTAGCAGCTGCAATTATGAGTATTAATGCTTTTAAAGGTGTCGAGATTGGAATTGGTTTTGAAGCAGCGCATAGACCAGGAAGTGAAGTTCATGATGAAATTCTGTGGGATGAGGAGCATGGATATACACGAAGAACAAATAATGCAGGTGGACTAGAAGGCGGTATGACGACTGGAATGCCAATTGTTGTGCGCGGTGTGATGAAACCGATACCTACACTTTATAAACCTCTTCAAAGTGTAGATATTGATACGAAAGAGCCTTTTACAGCGAGTATTGAACGTTCAGATAGTTGTGCAGTGCCAGCAGCTAGTGTCGTTGCAGAAGCGGTTGTGGCTTGGGAATTAGCGACAGCTTTAATAGAACAATTCGGATTAGATCGTATGGAACTAATTCGTGAAAATATTGAGAAACATAATGAATATGCGAGGGGATTTTAATGGGAAACATACATATTCAAACGAAATCAAAAGAATATGATGTACATGTTGGTAAAGAAGCGTTGTCAAACTTAACAACGATCGTTCAAAATATGCAGCCAGCGGTATCTAACGTAATGATCATTTCAGATGAAGCTGTTGCATCACTACATTTACAGACAGTTATCGATGCATTACAAGTAGAGCAGCACGTGTTTTCGTTTGTTGTACCAAGTGGCGAAAAAGAGAAGTCTTTCGAAAATTTCTATGCGGCTCATACGTCAGCTCTTGAAAATAAATTAGATAGAAATTCTTTAATTCTTGCACTTGGAGGCGGAATGATTGGAGATTTAGCTGGTTTTGTTGCTGCATCGTTTATGCGTGGTATTCGCTTTGTGCAGGTTCCGACAACTTTATTAGCGCACGATAGCGCAGTGGGTGGGAAAGTAGCGATTAACCATCCGTTAGGTAAAAATATGATTGGTGCATTCCATCAGCCAGAAGCAGTTGTATATCATACACCGTTTTTACAGTCTCTTCCTGAAAAAGAGTGGCGTTCAGGTTATGCAGAGGTGATAAAGCATGCTCTTATTGGTGATGTGGAGCTATACCATTGGTTAAAAGAAGAAGTGCAAACATTAGCGGATCTTCATGATGAGAAGTTAATCCATATATTAACGAAGGCGATTCCTGTAAAGGCAAATGTTGTGTCACAAGATGAAACAGAGAAGGGTGTACGTGCTCATTTGAACTTTGGACATACGTTAGGACATGCTCTTGAAAAAGAGCTAGGGTATGGAAATATTACTCACGGTGACGGTGTAGCGGTTGGAATGTTATTCGCCATATTTTTAAGTGAGCAAGTGTACAAGGTTGATCTTGCTTATGAAGATATGAAGCAGTGGTTCTTGAAATACGGCTATCCAAAAATGCCAAGGGATTTGAATGTAGAGCGCCTCGTTCAATTGATGAAACAAGATAAGAAAGCAAATGCAGGAGCAATTCATATGGTGCTTATGCAGGAATATGGGGTAGTGAATGTCGTATCTATTTCAGATGAGACTGTTCATATTGCGTTAGAGGCATTTCAAAAAGATATGGTTTAAAATGATAGCGAAGTGCTGTGAAGTGCTCATTTAGAGGTATTCTCGTAATAGTGACGGTTATGACAAAAGATTACAGTAAGGGGCTATAACCGTATTGTAATCAAATTGAATGAAATGACTGGGGGAAGAAAAATGAGAGTGAAAGAGCAATTGTTAACTTTGAGAGCGTATGTGCCTGGGAAAAACATTGAAGAAGTAAAAAGAGAATATGGTTTATCAAAAATTGTGAAATTAGCATCCAACGAAAATCCATTCGGTTGTTC
Organism: Bacillus sp. JKS001846; assembly: GCF_900176455.1. NCBI lineage: Bacteria > Bacillati > Bacillota > Bacilli > Caryophanales > Bacillaceae > Bacillus > Bacillus sp. JKS001846. The sequence goes on along the minus strand of NZ_FWYG01000001.1, from coordinate 4,178,126 downwards.
AGCACGTGTGACAGAAACATTAACTTCTTTAGCGAGCCAATATGCCCTTTATCCAGATGGATATGCCTTTGAACTTCGGACAAAAGTAGCGGAACATTTAGGTGTAAAAGCAGAACAACTACTATTTGGTAGTGGATTAGATGAAGTCATTCAAATGATTAGCCGAGCGTTACTACATGAAGGAACAAACGTTGTAATGGCGAATCCTACGTTTTCACAATATCATCACCATGCTGTTATTGAAGGAGCAGAAGTTCGTGAAGTATCACTTAAAGATGGTATTCACGATTTAGATGCAATGCTAGAGCAAGTAGATGAGAAAACGAAAATTGTATGGATTTGTAATCCGAATAATCCAACAGGTACATATGTTGAGAAACAAAAATTACTTTCATTTTTAGAATCAGTTCCTAAGTCGGCTCTCGTTATTATGGACGAAGCATATTATGAATACGCGGAAACAGAAGACTATCCGCAAACATTACCACTTCTTGAAAAGTATGAAAATCTTATGGTTTTACGCACGTTTTCAAAAGCATATGGTTTAGCTGCTTTTCGTATCGGATATGCGATTGGGGATGCGAAGTTAATCGGACAGCTAGAAGTAGCTAGGTTACCATTCAATACATCAACTGTAGCCCAATCTGTAGCACTCGCTGCATTAGAAGATCAAGCCTTTTTACAAGATTGTGTGCAAAAGAATGCTGAAGGTTTAAATCAGTATTATGCATTTTGTAAAGAATATAACGTATTCTATTATCCATCCCAAACAAATTTCATTTTCTTAAAACTTGGTATACCGGGTAATGAAGCTTTCGAACGATTAATGAAAAAAGGATATATCGTTCGTTCTGGTGCTGCATTTGGTATCGATGATGGTATTCGTATTACTGTCGGTTTGAAGGAAGAAAATGATGAAATTATAGAGTTGCTGAAAGAGCTTGTAAATGAGCAAGTACAGAAAGAAGAAACATATTCTTAAGAGATTGTGAAGGCTCCTAGTATAGGAGCCTTTTTTATCGCATTCAAAATAAAGGTTGAAGACTGCTAATTAAGTTATTCTGTAAACCACGGTTTGTATGGCTCGATAATTAGTGAGAGAAGTTATTTGCACGGTCATAAAAGAAAGCGGTACAATAGAAGATGATGGTAAGGTATCGGTGTCATATCCGAACCTTTTGAACAATTAACTACTCTGTAAGAAGAAGTATAAGAAGAAGTATGCTCATTCTAAAGGTTGCGTTCTAACAGTGAGTTGCTTATGATAAATGAACAGAAGAGAATATTTTTTAGAATTAAAGGAGACGTTTATGCAAAAGTTTGAACAAGCTGTTTCATATATTGAAAATGGTGAAGCGGAAAAAGGATTACAATTATTAAAAGAACAATTAAAAATTGCGAATGATGAAGAGAAGTATGATATCGCTCGTTACTATCATACGCTTGGATTTACAGATGAGGCATTAGCAATTACTGAAGACTTACGTTTACTGTATCCAGAAGAAAGTGAATTCACTGTATTTTTAGCAGAATTATATATTGATCTAGATAAAGAAGATGAAGCGATTGAAGTGCTTCATGATATTCCAGAAAATGACGATTTATATGTTCAATCGTTATTACTTGTTGCAGATTTATTCCAAATGCAAGGTTTTGATGATGTAGCAGAGCAAAAACTATTAAAGGCGAAAGAAATGATGCCTGATGAACCTGTTATTACGTTTGGGTTAGCAGAATTATATAGTAGTAAAGGTGAAGAACAAAAGGCAATTACTTATTATGAATCGCTATTAGCGGAACATAAAGTAATGGGTGGTGTTGTGATCGCACTTCGCCTCGCAGAAACGTTAAGCGCGATCGGAAACTGGGAAGAAGCGATTTCTTATTATGAAGCAGGCCTAGAGGAACAAAAAGATATTCACTCATTATTTGGATATGCCTTTACATTATACCAAGGTGAAGAATATCAGAGAGCAATTGGTGCTTGGCAAGAACTAAAAGAATTAGACCCTGAGTACGCATCACTGTACATGTATTTAGCGAAAAGCTATGAAAAAGAAGGAATGCTTCAAGAAAGCTATGAAACGCTTCATGAAGGAATTAAAGTAGATGAGCTTTCAGTTCCATTTTATGTAGAGTTAGCGAACATTGCGGCGAAATTAGGGAAAATAGTAGAAGCAGAGGAAGTTCTTCAAAAAGCGCTTGAGTTAGATCCAGGGCATTTAGGTGCAACATTAAAATATGCATATATCTTAAAAGAACAAGAAAAGTACGAAGAGTTAATTGCAATTGTAGAGCGTGCTATTGATAGTGGAGAACCAGATACACAACTACTTTGGGATCTTGCGTATGCAAAAAAACAATTAGAAATGTATTCGGATGCATTAAAACACTATGAAAGTGCATATACTTCTTTTAAGAATCATCCAGACTTCTTAGAAGAGTACGGTTATTTCTTATTGGAAGAAGGAAAACGAAAAGAGGCGAAAGAAGTATTTACCCAGTTATTACAACTAGACCCGACACAAATTCATATTGAAGAATTGTTATATAATTTAGAGGATTTTTCATAAGTTGGAAGGAAACTGAATGCCGCTTCTTGAATCTAAAAAGAAAAGAGAAAGACAGAGGAGGGACTTAATTGCTATGAATACCCCTGTTTCTGTAAACGAGAAGAAGGATTTTGTAAAATGGTTTTTGAATAATTACCAACTGAAACAGCGTGAATGTGTATGGATTCTGAATTATTTAATGAGTCACGACCAATTGATGCATAAAGTCCACTTCGTAGAGCATGCAAAATATTGTCCGCGTGGCTTAGTGATGTCAGCGAATTGTGTGAAAGACACACCGTTTCACTTTTTTAAACAAAATGTTATGACAACAGATGCTGAAAAATCGTTTCATGATATTCGTTTAAATCGAGATGAGGATATTTATATTCAACTCAACTTTAAATCATCGTTTCAAAATGCGAATTATGTAGCTGTATTAGAAGAAAACCCATATCTACCAAAGCATATTGAAGTAAATGAAAAAGATCGTTTACTTGCAGAAAGGTTTTTGGAAGAAAGTGTATTTTCGTTTAGGAGAGAACGCCTTTTGAAACAAATTGATGAAGCGTTAGATAAGCAAGATAAGGAAGCGTTTCATAGATTAACGGCAGAGTTAAAGACTTTATAGAATTTATTTGGATTAATTAATTTTTACAAATTTCAGACTTTTATAAAGAAAAACTACCTATATTGGGTAGTTTTTCTTTTTTTACCTCTTTTAGTGTGGTTTAATATATATAAAGTGAAAGTTCTGTCATTTGCAAGTGAAGGAGGGAAGGGATTTGAAGTGGATTGTAAAAGATGTAGAACAGTTTGAGCAAGCAAGAGAGTATGTTGATACAGGAGTAATACCGCTGTTATCAATTTCGGCAGCAAAAGAAATGAAAATGGTTGTAGAACAAGGTGAATTTATCGAATTGTTGAGCACGGAATTGGAAAGAGAGTATAAAGGAAGAGTGCTTTTACTGCCTGCGTTTACGTATTTGGTAGAAAGTCAAAAGAATGAAAAAGGTCGTTTGCAAGAATGGACAAATCATTTACGAAGTGAAGGTTTTAAGCATATTGCTTATGTTACAAGTGATTTTTCATGGAAAGAGGATATGCAAGAGTTACAGGGAGATTTATTTTGGTTTCCTTCATTAGCGTTAGAACAATTTAGTGATCAAGCAAAAAGAGAAGTTATTCATGCGCATATAAAAAATATAATGGTGATGTTGGAAGCGAAATGGGGAAACTCGCAATAAACAGAAAGTTCTTATTATTATGAGTAGTATGATATTGACCTGTGCATGAGCGTATTATATCATGATAGTGTCCTAGTTTTTATTTTTTATATAATTTATCACGAGGGGACAATTTCTGATAGAGGGGGGAAATTTTCGTGAGCGACAAAGAACATCGCGTGTCAAGAAGACAATTTTTAAATTACACACTCACAGGGGTAGGAGGCTTTATGGCTGCCGGTATTTTAATGCCGATGACGCGATTTGCGCTTGATCCGGTGTTAAGAAAAGAAGCGGGAACAGATATGGTTGCTGTTGCGCAAGTAAAGGATATTACAACAGAGCCGAAGCGTTTCGATTTTAAAGTGAAGCAGGTTGATGGTTGGTACAAGTCTGAAGAACCAAAATCGGCTTGGGTTCATAAAGATGAAAGCGGAGACATTGTTGCGTTCTCTCCAGTATGTAAACATTTAGGATGTACAGTTAACTGGAATTCGGACAAAGCACATCCGAATCAATTCTTTTGCCCATGTCACGGGGGGCGTTATACAAAAGATGGGATTAACATTAAAGGTACGCCACCCCTTGCTCCGCTTGATGTGTACGAGTCTAAAGTGAAAGATGGAACGCTGTATCTAGGAAAAGCGAAGCCAAGAGGGGGTGCAAAGTAGATGTTAAATAAAATTTATGATTGGGTGGATGAAAGATTGGATATTACACCAATATGGCGTGATATCGCTGATCATGAAGTACCTGAACATGTAAACCCGGCACATCACTTTTCTGCATTCGTCTATTGCTTTGGAGGACTTACCTTTTTCGTTACTGTAATTCAAATTTTATCTGGAATGTTTTTGACGATGTATTATGTGCCTGATATTAAAAATGCTTGGGAATCAGTTTACTATTTACAAAATGAAGTTGCTTATGGGCAAATTGTTCGTGGTATGCACCACTGGGGTGCTAGTCTCGTAATTGTAATGATGTTTTTACATACACTCAGAGTTTTCTTCCAAGGTGCGTATAAAAAGCCCCGTGAGTTAAACTGGATTGTTGGTGTTCTTATTTTCTTTGTTATGTTAGGTCTTGGTTTTACCGGATATTTATTGCCGTGGGATATGAAAGCTTTATTTGCTACAAAAGTAGGGATTCAAATTGCAGAGCAAACACCGCTCATTGGTCCTTATATTAAAACATTACTCGCTGGTCATTCCGAAATTGTTGGCGCTCAAACATTAACTCGCTTCTTTGCTATTCACGTCTTCTTCTTACCAGCAGCACTTCTAGGTTTAATGGCCTTCCACTTCATCATGATTCGCAAACAAGGTATTTCCGGTCCACTATAAGAGATTGCTAAATTAAAGGGGAAAGAACTAAAGGAGGGAGATTATGCATCGCGGCAAAGGGATGAAGTTTGTAGGAGATTCTCGGGTACCAGTAGTTCGGAAACCAAATATTCCAAAAGACTATTCTGAATACCCAGGGAAAACAGAAGCATTTTGGCCGAACTTCTTGTTAAAAGAATGGATGGTTGGTGCAGTTTTTTTAATCGGTTATTTATGTTTAACAGTGGCGCATCCGTCGCCGCTTGAGAGAATGGCGGACCCAACAGATGCTGGATATATACCACTTCCAGATTGGTATTTCTTATTCTTGTATCAGTTATTAAAGTATTCGTATGCTTCCGGTTCATTTACTGTAATTGGAGCATTTATTATGCCAGGGATTGCGTTTGGAGCATTACTGTTAGCTCCATTTCTTGATCGAGGTCCAGAAAGACGTCCATTGAAGCGTCCTGTGGCAACTGGATTTATGCTTTTAGCAATTGCATCGATTATCTTTTTAACTTGGGAATCTGTAGCACACCACGACTGGGAAGCTGCAAAAAAACAAGGAGCAATTGTAAAAACAGCGCCAGTTGATAAAAATGATGATGGCTATAAATTAATGCAAAAAAATACTTGTTTAACATGTCATGGTGACAATTTACAAGGCGGGGCAGCAGCACCGGCACTGCAAAACTTAACTTTAAAGCCAGAAGAAATTGCTAAAATTGCGAAAGAGGGAAAAGGTTCAATGCCTAAAGGTGTATTTAAAGGTACGGATGAGGAACTGAAGAAGCTTTCGGAATTCGTTGCAAAGTATAATAAAAAATAATAAAAAGCTGACTACAAAATTTGTAGTCAGCTTTTCTATTTAGTTGGATGAAGTTTGTTATAATAGAGTAGGATTTAATGAATGAATTACTTTGCTTGAAAGGTGTTGGACATACGGATTGGTGTACTTGTATGCAATGTTAAGACAACGCTCGGTATTATTATTTTTATTAATTGTTAACATATTAGGTACAATTTACGGATTTATATGGTACGGAAATCAATTGAAAGAAACGTCACCTATATTTTGGCCGTTTGTACCAGATAGTCCTATGGCGAGTCTCTTTTTTGTCTTTGTTTTAATTGCTTTTTTGGCAAAGAGAAACTGGGGATTAATAGAAGCGTTAGCGATTGTAACTTTAATAAAATATGGTATTTGGGCTGTTGTTGTAAACGGGATTATGATTTACGTAAAAGGGCCTATTGGCCTTATGGGCTACATGTTAATGCTTTCGCACTTTGCGATGGCAGTACAAGGATTTTTATATGCTCCATTCTATCGTATAAAAAAATGGCATTTTATAGTAGCAGCTGTGTGGACGTTGCATAACGATGCAATTGATTATTTATTTTGGCAAATGCCGCGATATGGAATTATGCATTTGTTTGTAGAGGAAATTGGTTATTTTACGTTTTGGTTAAGTATTGCTGTACTATGTATTACATATTATTGTTGCTTACGTGAGCAAAGGAAACAATTTTCTTTATGATGGTTAGAACATTTAGGGGGAGAACATGGAGAAAAATAAGAGTGGTACAAAAATATTGGATCGATTGATTACTTTAGTTGTTTCATATAGCATAGCATTTTCTATTTTTGCACTCGCAACAACGGCAGTTGTCTATGGAAAATGGCTGTATTATTTTGAAATTGATTTTTTAAATATTCCTGATTTAGCGGATATGACGAAGGATGAAATTAAAAGAAATTACGATGTGCTTATTACATATTTATCCCCGTTTTATGACGGAGCATTACATTTGCCAACATTAGATATGTCCACAAATGGCCGTATTCATTTTGTAGATGTTAAAAATATTTTAGTAAAGATTCAATATGTGATGTATGCGACAATTATGATTGCAGTGATAGGCGGAATTTATTTATTAAAAAAGAAAAATGAAAAGTTTTTACTGCATGGATCGATTTTAACAATCATTTTTCCGATAGCGCTTATGTTACCAATTGCTATTAATTTTGAAAAGAGTTTTGTATTATTCCATAAACTTTTATTTAGTAATGATTATTGGGTTTTTGATCCTGAAAAAGATCCAATTATATTAATGTTACCAGAAGAGTTCTTTATGCATGCTGCGTGTGCTATTTTATTATTCATTTTAGGTGGTAGTATACTTTGTTACAGTTTATATCGATATTTCGTAAAAAAGAAAAGGATGTCACAGAAAAAATTCTCTGCTTAAAGAGAATTTTTTTCTTTGTAAAATGATAATATATTTTTCGGTCTAGTTCTGTTCTATTCTTGTCCAAATTAACATATTTTGTACTAGTAGTTATAGGGGGGACCGGGATGAAGAGAACATTAATTGGATTGATAGCATTTCTAATTATAATGTTTCCGTTACGTATATATGCTGAAGAGTGGAATGAGCTAACAGGGTTGTTAGACGACTCGTTACAGTTAGTGAAGCGTAATGAAGATGAAAAAGCGGTACAAGTATTACAACATTTCTCGGAGCAATTTTTAATAAAGGGGAATGAAAAGAAGCAGGAAGTAACACCAGATCAAGTTAGAGTTATTTCTTTAGCTTACGATAAGGCGCAACAATCGCTCTCTGAAGAAGGTTTAGGTAAGCAAGCTAAAATTGATAATGTGCTGGCATTACAACTTGCTGTTGATGCACAAGTATCGAAATATCAACCACTTTGGATGGAAAGAGAAAGGAAAGTAATGGATGCCTTTTCTCAAATGGAAAAAGCGATGGAAAAAGAAGATGCTGGGCAGTTTCAACAAACGTTAAATACGTTTTTAAATGAATTCAATATTATTTATCCAAGCTTAATGATTGCTTTGCCAGAAAACGAGGTTCAGCGTGTAAATGTTCATTTATCTTATTTAGATGAATTTCGTAACGTTATGTTAAAAACGAAAGGCGGCCAAATGCAATTAGGGATTATTAAAGGGGATTTGCAAAAGATATTTCACACAGTAAAAAAAGATGAAATTGCACCCTCTCTCATTTGGTTTATGACAATTACTGGGGGACTTATTTTCTTCACATTAACTTATGTTGGATGGAGAAAGTATAAAGGAGAAAGAGAAAAAAGAAAAAGTAATGTACATTCTAAAAATAGATAATGCAATAAATAAAGATATGGATTGTAAGGTTTATTCATTGACAATAGTGGCAGAAGAAAATAGAATGAGAAGTACTATAATTAAAACTTCAATGGAGGTTCATGATGTTTTATTTAATTTACTTCGCGATCATAATGATCATACCGTTGTATGCACAGTCAAGAGTACGTAGTGCCTATAGCAAGTATTCACAAGTTTATTCAACATCAGGTATGACAGGAGCGGAAGTGGCTCGAAAAATTTTAGATGAAAATGGATTATACAACGTAGCTGTAGAAGAAACACCAGGTCATTTATCAGACCATTATGATCCAACCGCTAAGACGGTTCGATTATCAACAGATAACTATTATGGACATTCAGTTGCTGGTACAGCAGTTGCAGCACACGAAGTAGGACACGCAATTCAAGATGCAAAAGATTATAAATTTATGCGCGTTCGTCATTCGTTAGTGCCAGTTGCAAACTTTGGTTCGAATATGTCTTGGATTTTCGTCCTAATCGGTATATTTGCACAAATGTCTGGTTTGTTGTTATTAGGTATCATTTTAATGGCAGCAGGTGTTGTGTTCCAGCTCGTTACATTGCCAGTTGAGTTTGATGCGTCAAAGCGCGCAATGCAACAAATTGAAGCGTTAGGTATTGTATCAACAGATGAATATGGGCAAGCTCGTAAAGTATTAAATGCGGCAGCATTAACATATGTAGCAGCTGCAGCTGTAGCGGTATTTGAATTATTACGTCTCGTATTAATGTATACTGGTATGCAGCGTAGCGACGACTAAAGACTATCAATTTTGATAGTCTTTTTTTGTTGTATGGATTGAATTATATAATGTATTGCAAATAGAAATAATAGAAGTAATGCGGAAAGGCGGTGGGGGGAAATGAAATATCCAGACCATTTAGTAAAACAAGTGCAAGAGCGCAGTGATCCTTATCAACTAGAAGTTTTTTTAAGTGGACAAGGTCCTGAAAATCCCAAATTTATGTTGTTAGGAGAAGCGCCTGGTGAAACAGAAATTCATAATGGGATTCCGTTTAGCGGGAGGGCGGGAAAACAATTAATGGATTTTTTAGAGCGTATTGATGTTACAAGGGAAGAAGTATATATTACGAGCGCTGTTCGAAGTAGACCTTATAAATGGCGAGAGAAAAAAGAACGAAATGGTGAAATCATACAAAAAAAGTATAATAGAACGCCAAATCAGGGAGAAATAGTTGCCCATGCGCCTTTGTTAGATTATGAATTAGAGAAAATACATCCGAAGCTTATCGTCACGCTTGGAAATATCGGTCTTCAACGTTTAACAGGAAAAAATAAAAAAATCACAGATGTACACGGGCAATTATTAAAACAGCCCATTCAAAAATTAAAGGATATGCAAAGTGCAGAGTTTACATGGTCAGAGAAAGAATATCATGTTTTTCCGACTTTTCATCCAGCTTCCATTTTTTATAATCGGAGTTTATTGGAGCTTATTCATGAGGATTTTGAGAAGCTTAAAAGACTTGTAATAAAAAACTAGAAAAGCTAAGGCGCTTTTCTAGTTACATTTAATTATGTAAAGGGTTTTTATTTTCATCTAACGTAAATCCTTCACCAACTACATCATGTACATCACTTACAGCGACAAAAGCATGAGGATCTACAGAAGTAATGATATTCTTTAATTTCACGATTTCATTTTTAGCAACAACGCAATACAATACGTTACGTTCCACTTTTGTATACGATCCAACAGCTTTTAAAAAGGTTGCTCCGCGCTCCATTTCAGATAAAATTTTGGCAGCAATTTCATCGTTTTTCTCTGAGATAATAGTCGCTCCTTTGGCAGCATAAGCTCCTTCTTGCATAAAATCAATGACTTTAGCACCGATAAAAACAGCAACTAGCGTATACATGCCCTCGCGGTATGATAAATAGGTAAGAATAGAGACTACGATAACGACAGCATCAAACATAAACATTGTTTTCCCCATACTCCAGCCAACATATTTGTGAGCTAGTCGTGCGATAATATCTACACCGCCAGTAGTCCCGCCATATTTAAATATTATTCCAAGGCCGATACCGATAAATGCCCCGGCGAATAAAGCTGCGAGTGTCATATCATTTTGCAAGTTTAAATGTAAGTTGAGTACTTCGTAACGCTGGAAAATCCATAGAAATAAAGATACGCTAAAGGTGCCAATTAATGTATATAAAAATGTCGTTCTGCCAAGTAACCTCCAACCAATAAAAAATATAGGGATATTTAAAATTAAGTTTGAGTAGGAAGGATCAAACTTAAATAAAAAATACAATAATAGTGTAATACCAGTAAACCCACCCTCTGCAAGGTGGTTTTCAATATTGATATTGACAATACCGAAAGAAAATATAGCGGAACCGATTAAAATAAAAATAATATTTCGCATCTTTAATTTTGATGTCATATAGAAATCCCCCTAATTATGTAATGATTGCATTGCTCCGCTGAAACAGTAAAACATAATAATAAGTAATTTCTAGTTGCTAGTGAAAATAGTAAGAACTTGATTGATGTGGGCTGATCTTTTGTGAAAAGCACAAAAGAAGGTTTCACTTTATCCCGCTCTAACGGCTGATAGGAGATGAAGCAAAGAAGAGGGGCAAACCAGCCGTAGGAACTCGATTAGTTCAACTAATCTTTTGCAAAAAGCGCAAAAGAAGTTTCACTTTACCCCGTACCAACGGCTGGTAGGAGATAAAGCTCTGAAGAAAGGCGAACCAGCCGTAGGAACCCGATTAGTTCAACTAATCTTTTGCAAAAAGCGCAAAAGAAGTTTCACTTTACCCCGTACCAACGGCTGGTAGGAGATAAAGCTCTGAAGAAAGGCGAACCAGCCGTAGGAACCCGATTAGTTCAACTAATCTTTTGCAAAAAAACGCAAAAGAAGTTTCACTTTATTATAGTCTATCCAAAAATGGGTCGCAAATAGGTGTTTGGCGGGGAATAATATTTGTCAAATCGCGATGAATTGGCTAACATGAAAGAGGAAGGATTAGAGGTGAATAGTATGGAAGCAAAAACGATGAAAGATATGCAGAAAGAAGTAGATGCATATATTGGTCAGTTTAAAGAAGGTTATTTCAGTCCGCTTGCAATGATGGCTCGTTTAACGGAAGAAATGGGAGAGCTTGCAAGAGAGGTAAATCATTATTATGGTGAGAAACCGAAGAAAACAACTGAAAAAGAAAGAAGTATTGAAGAAGAGCTTGGAGATGTATTATTTGTTATGATTTGTATGGCAAATAGTTTAAATATTGATTTAGAGACAGCACATAACATTGTAATGAATAAATTTAATACACGTGATAAAGATCGCTGGACACGTATTGATGAGGGAGAGAAAGAATAATGAAAGAAATTAAAGTAATTATCGCCGGACCAAGAGGACGTATGGGACATGAAGCAGTCCTTCTTATGGAAAGAACGGAACATTTTAATTTAGTAGCAGCAGTGGATTATAAGCATGGTGGTGAAAAAATTTCTGATTTACCTGGCATGCCAGCATTACATGCGCCGATTTACGCTGATTTACATACTTGTTTAGATGAAGTAGAAGCAGATGTGTTGTTAGATTTAACAACACCAGAAGTGGGGAAACAACACGTTACACTTGCAGTTGAGCGTGGACTTCGTTCGGTTATTGGTACAACTGGATTTACAGAAGAAGAATTGGCACGTTTAACAGAGAATGCAAAAGAAAAAGCAGTAGGAACAATTATTGCTCCAAACTTTGCAATTGGTGCAGTTCTTATGATGAAATTCTCACAAATGGCAGCGAAATATTTCCAAGATGTTGAGGTAATTGAATTACATCATGATCAAAAATTAGACGCACCATCTGGTACAGCTGTAAAAACGGTAGAGTTAATTCGTCAAAATCGTGAATCAAAGCAGCAAGGTCATCCAAATGAAGTAGAGCAACTAGCAGGTGCACGTGGTGCAAATGTAGACGGTATTCACATTCATAGTGTACGTTTGCCAGGGCTTATTGCACACCAAGAAGTAATGTTCGGTGGAGATGGACAAATGTTAACAGTTCGTCATGATTCATTCAATCGTGCATCATTTATGTCAGGTGTAAAACTATCAATTGAGACAGTAATGAACCTTGATTATCTTGTGTACGGTTTAGAAAATATTATCGACTAAAGGGGAGACAACGGATGAAAATTGCCTTAATCGCACATGACAAAAAGAAAAATGATATGGTTTCGTTTGCATACGCATATAAACCAATTTTTGAACAACATGAATTATTTGCAACAGGAACGACAGGGCTTCGTATTATGGAAGCGACTGGATTAGTTGTAACAAGATATCAATCTGGCCCTCTTGGTGGAGATCAAGAAATTGGTGCAATGATTGCAAAGAACGATTTAGATATGGTGATTTTCTTCCGCGATCCATTAACAGCACAGCCGCATGAACCGGATGTGAATGCATTGCTTCGTTTATGTGATGTATATGCGATTCCACTTGCAACGAATATGGCAAGTGCTGAAATGTTAATGCACGCATTAGAGCGAGGAGATTTAGATTATCGTAAGTTAAGAAAATGAGGGGAACAATTATGAGTGGATTACATATATTAGCGTTTGGTGCTCATGCCGATGATGTTGAAATCGGCATGGCTGGTACCATCGCTAAATATACAAAGCAAGGGTATGAAGTAGGTATTTGTGATTTAACAGAAGCTGATCTTTCTTCAAATGGAACGATAGAGTTGAGAAAAGAAGAAGCGAAGGTTGCAGCTCGTATAATGGGAGTAAAAACGAGGCTGAATTTAGCGATGCCAGACCGTGGTTTGTATATGAAAGAAGAGTATATACGTGAAATTGTCAAGGTGATCCGTACATATAAACCAAAACTAGTTTTTGCACCGTACTATGAAGATCGCCATCCAGATCATGCAAATTGTGCAAAGCTTGTGGAAGAGGCTATTTTTTCAGCAGGAATCCGTAAATATATGCCGGAACTTTCACCACATCGTGTGGAGTCTTTTTATAATTATATGATTAATGGTTTTCATAAACCGAATTTTTGTATAGATATAAGTGAGTACCTCTCTATAAAGGTGGAAGCATTAGAAGCGTATGAAAGTCAGTTTTCAACAGGGAGCGATGGTGTTAAGACACCGTTAACAGAAGGTTACGTTGAAACTGTAATCGCTCGTGAGAAGATGTTTGGAAAAGAAGTTGGAGTCTTGTATGCCGAGGGATTTATGAGTAAGAAACCGGTTTTATTACATGCTGATTTATTAGGGGGATGTAAATGAAATTAAAAATAGGTATTACATGTTATCCTTCTGTAGGTGGTTCTGGAGTTGTTGGAACAGAATTAGGAAAGCAATTGGCGGAACGTGGGCATGAAATTCACTTTATTACATCGGGTTTACCATTCCGGTTAAATAAAGTATATCCAAACATTTATTTTCATGAAGTGACGGTAAATCAATACTCTGTATTTCAATATCCACCATACGATTTAGCGTTAGCAAGTAAAATGGCCGAGGTTGCACAAAGAGAAAACTTAGACATTTTACATGTGCATTACGCAATACCACATGCAATTTGTGCATATTTAGCAAAACAAATGATCGGAGAGCGTATTAAAATTGTTACAACCTTACATGGAACAGATATTACTGTGTTAGGTTCCGACCCTTCGTTAAATAATTTAATTCGTTTTGGTATTGAGCAATCGGATGTTGTCACTGCTGTCTCGCATTCATTAATTAACGAAACACATGAGCTTGTAAAACCAAGTAAAGAAATTCAAACGGTATATAACTTTATAGACGAACGTGTATATTTCAAGCGTAATATGTCTCAATTAAAGAAAGAATACGGTATAAGTGAGAGTGAAAAAGTACTTATTCATATTTCGAATTTCCGTAAAGTGAAACGTGTGCAGGATGTTGTTCAGGCATTTGCTAAAATTGTTAAAGAAGTAGATGCGAAGTTGCTTCTTGTTGGAGACGGACCAGAATTCTGTACGATTTTACAGATAGTGAAGAATTTACATATTGAAGATCGCGTTTTATTCCTAGGGAAGCAAGATAATGTTGCAGAACTACTTGCGATGAGTGATTTAATGTTGCTTCTATCAGAGAAGGAAAGTTTTGGTCTTGTTTTATTAGAAGCAATGGCGTGTGGTGTACCTTGTATCGGAACGCGGGTTGGAGGTATTCCAGAGGTTATTCAACACGGGGAAACAGGATATTTATGTGAAGTTGGCGATACAACAGGAGTGGCAAATCAAGCTATTCAGCTATTAAAGGACGAGGAACTTCACCGTAATATGGGAGAACGAGCAAGAGAAAGTGTTTATGAGCAATTTCGCTCAGAAAAAATTGTTTCACAATATGAAACGATTTACTATGACGTACTAAGGGATGACAAAAATGGAAAGATTTAAAAAAGCTAGTTCTATTATTGAGACATTAAAGCAACAAGGACATGAGGCTTACTTTGTTGGTGGGAGCGTACGAGATCTTATTATCGATAGGCCGATTGGAGATATTGATATTGCGACATCTGCTCTACCAGAAGAAGTGATGGCTATATTCCCAAGAAATGTTCCTGTTGGTCTTGAGCATGGAACTGTAATTGTTGTAGAAAATGGTGAGCCTTATGAGGTAACTACTTTTCGAACAGAAAGCGAATATGAAGATTTTCGAAGACCTAGTAGTGTTCAATTTGTTCGTTCATTAGAAGAGGATTTAAAACGTCGTGATTTCACGATGAATGCAATTGCTATGACAGAAGAAGGCAAAATGGTTGATTTATTTGCTGGACAGGAAGCCATTCAACAGAGAGAAATTGTGACAGTTGGAAATGCTGCGGATCGTTTTCAAGAAGATGCCCTGCGAATGATGCGTGGTATTCGGTTTGTAAGCACGTTAGGTTTTTCATTAGAAATGAAAACGAAGCAAGCGATTGAAACGCATGGGCATTTGCTAGAACATATAGCAATTGAGCGTATTACAGTAGAGTTTGAGAAACTGTTAACTGGTACATATTGTGTGAAAGGTCTCAAAGAATTAGTAGAGACGAAGCTATTTTCTCATTTGCCATATTTACAAATGTCAGAAGAGAGACTGTTAAAAGCTACGCAGTATAAATGGGATTCTTTCGAAACGGATATTGAGGCGTGGGCATTTTTCTTATATTGTATCGGAGAAGAACATCCATCTGTCTTTTTACGTCAATGGAAGTTTTCGAATAAAAAAATAAAAGATATTGTTGCAGTTTTATTGGCAATTCGTACTAGAAAGGAGAAGGATTGGGATACAGTCCTTCTTTATAAAACGGGAATTCATATCGCTGAAATGGCAGAGAGAGTATATGAAGCGATGATTGAAAGCTATGACCCTACATCTGTTGAACGAGTACAATTAATGTTTCATGCATTGCCAATCCAGGAACGTCAAGAAATGAATGTGACTGGTAATGATTTATTAAACTGGGCAAACAAAAAGCCTGGTCCGTGGGTTGCTGAAATGCTTCAGAAAATCGAAGAAGCAATCGTACAAGGAAACGTAGTTAATGAGAAAGAGCGTATAAGGGAGTGGCTGCAAGGATGCAATCTACTATAAGAAAGCAGTTATTGCAAGTTTTTTCTGAAGCGGATGGCGAGTTTGTATCCGGCCAAACAATTAGTGATAAACTTGGTTGTTCAAGAACTGCTGTGTGGAAACATATGGAGGATCTGCGGAGTGAGGGATATGAACTTGAAGCTGTGCGCCGATTAGGTTACCGAATTACAAGTAAGCCAGACAAAGTGACTGCTAATGAAATTCAGTTAGGGCTACAAACGAAGCGGATTGGTAGAACAGTGTATTTTGAAGAAACTGTTGAATCAACGCAGCACATTGCAGCAAAACTTGCTTATGAAGGTGCAGAAGAAGGAACTGTCGTTGTAGCAGAAGAACAAACAGCGGGAAGAGGTCGTTTAAGCAGAAAATGGCATTCACCAAAAGGAACAGGGATTTGGATGAGTATTATTTTACGCCCGTCAATCCCAGTTCATCATGCACCGCAACTTACTTTGTTAGCGGCTGTTAGTGTTGCACAGGCAATTGAAAAATGTACAGGTGTAAACGTAGGAATAAAATGGCCAAATGATATTTTAATTCAAGATAAAAAGGCTGTAGGTATATTAACAGAAATGCAAGCGGATCCTGATAAAATTAATGCTGTCATTATGGGCATCGGTATTAATGCGAATCAAAAGCAAGAACATTTTGATGAAGAAATTCAGCACATCGCTACTTCATTAGCGATTGAATCAGGTAAGCCGATTGTTCGTGCAGAACTTATGCAACAAATCTATTTACAACTAGAAAAATTATATGAAGAATATTTACAAAATGGTTTCTCTGTCATTAAAATTCTTTGGGAAAGTTACGCTGTGAGCATCGGGAAAGAAATTACCGCTCGAACGATGAGAGAGACAATTACGGGGTTAGCAAAAGGAATCACAGAGGATGGTGTATTACTTCTGGAGGATCATGAGGGGAAAGTACATCATATTCATTCTGCAGATATCGAAATTAAGTAAAAGAAGTTCCTCTTTTGGAACTTCTTTTTATTTCAATAGTTTTGAGTTGAATTTGTAACATGATAATAAATTCTTTTCAGCTGCAATTCTCCTTTGTTAAGTACTTTCCTCAATTAACCTGCATCATTAGTTTAAGAGTTATACTATATAGTTAAATTGATTACAGAAAAAATTAACTTGGACTTTTTTAACATGCGTTGAAAAAACATGTATCTTTTCAGGATTGAATTATCCATAAAAACTGTATAGCATATATACTCTCGTGTTAAATTTCATATACCGTAATAAGAATAAAAAATTATTTTTTCGAAAAAATGTAGTAATTCCTTTTTGTAGTTTGCTATAATTAGTTCGAATGTGGGCAGTATCAGAGCGAACTGCACCATGATTCGAAGTCATACGAAAAATAATAACTTGGATTCTGCCTTGATCCAATAACGGACTGGGACAGAGGGATGAATAATGCCGACTAACACACAACCCTTCTGCCCTTTTATGGCCAGAGGGGTTTTTTTATATGATTTCGGCCATCTCCTCTCTCCTGCATAAAGGAGGAGTAGTTTTTGAAAACAAAAACAGATTTTTTGAAGATGAAAGAGCAAGGTGAGCCGATTACAATGCTAACGGCGTATGATTATCCATCTGCTAAATTAGCAGAAGAAGCTGAAGTTGATATGATTCTAGTTGGAGATTCTCTTGGAATGGTTGTACTCGGATACGATTCAACAGTACCTGTAACAGTAGAGGATATGATTCATCATACGAAAGCTGTACGCCGCGGAGCGAAAGAGACGTTTATTGTAACTGATATGCCATTTATGTCGTATCACGTATCATTACAAGAAACGATGGTGAATGCACGCCGCATCGTTCAAGAGAGCGGGGCACACGCACTGAAGGTAGAAGGTGCTGGAGAAGTTATATCGACGATTCAATATTTGACGAACGCAGGAATTCCTGTTGTAGCGCATTTAGGTTTAACCCCTCAATCTGTAGGAGTGTTGGGTGGATATAAAGTGCAAGGAAAAGATGCGGAGAGTGCAAAAAAATTAATAGAAGATGCAAAGAAATGTGAAGAAGCTGGTGCAATAGCGCTTGTGTTAGAATGTGTACCAATGCAGTTAGCAGAACTTATTTCAGAGCAACTAACAATACCGACAATTGGGATTGGCGCAGGACAAAAAGTAGATGGGCAAGTGCTTGTTTATCATGATCTTATCTCATACGGCGTAAATCGTGTTCCGAAATTTGTGAAGCAATATACGTCTGTTCAAGAGGAGATTGTGCGTGGGATTTCACAATATGTTACTGAAGTAAAGACAAGGCAATTTCCTGAAGAAAAACATTCGTTCACAATGAAAGAGGAAGAATGCTTAGCGTTATATGGAGGAAAACAATAATGAAAATCGTAACTACAGTGCAAGAGATGCAGCAAATTACGAGCGAACTTCGTGCAAGTGGAAAGAGTATTGGTTTTGTTCCAACAATGGGTTATTTACATGAAGGCCATGCTACTTTATTACGTAAGGCAAGAGAAGAAAATGAAACTGTAGTTTTAAGTGTATTTGTAAACCCACTACAATTTGGCCCAAATGAAGATTTAGATCGATATCCTCGTGATATTGATAGAGATGAAAATGTAGCAAAAGAAAACGGTGTAGATTATTTATTTTATCCGAGTGTAGAAGAAATGTATCCAGCAGAACAAACAACAACGGTAGAAGTTGTGAAGCGCACGGACGTATTATGCGGTCAACAAAGACCTGGTCATTTTGCTGGTGTTGCAACTGTACTAATGAAACTATTTAATATTACGCTGCCAAAGCGTGCTTATTTCGGTATGAAAGATGCTCAACAAGTTGCAGTAATTGAAGGGTTTGTAACTGATTTCAATATTCCAGTTACAATCGTACCAGTTGATATTGTAAGGGAAGAAGATGGTTTAGCGAAAAGTTCTCGTAACGTGTACCTATCACAAGATGAACGTGAAGAAGCTCTTCATTTATACCGCAGCCTATGTATAGCGAAAGAAAGAATTGAGGCAGGTGAACGTAATCCCGAAATCATTACAAATCTTGTGAAAGAGTATATTGAGACGCATACGAAAGGCACTGTAGATTATGCAGATTTATATGCATATCCGTCATTAACAATGGTAGAGAAAGTCAAAGGAAGAATCATTTTAGCTATTGCAGTTAAGTTTGAAAATGTAAGATTAATTGACAATATAACATTAACAGTTAAATAAGGGGGAGCATCTATGTTTCGCACAATGATGAGAGCAAAGTTACATCGTGCAACTGTAACGGAGGCAAATTTAAATTATGTAGGTAGTATTACAATTGATGAAGACTTAATGGATGCAGTAAATATTGTAGAAAACGAAAAAGTCCAAATTGTAAATAATAATAATGGTGCTCGCTTAGAGACATACGTTATTAAAGGGGAACGCGGTAGTGGTGTTGTTTGTTTAAACGGTGCTGCGGCAAGGCTTGTACAACCAGGGGACAAAGTAATTATTATTTGTTATGGGCTAGTTACGGAAGAAGAGATTCATAAACAAGAACCAAAAATTGCAGTATTAGACGATAATAATCAAATTATTGAAATGTTAGGTGCTGAAAAAGCGGGTACGATATTATAAGTAGAAAGGCTATCTCCATTGCGGAGATAGCTTTTTTGTGCATCTTTTCATTAAGATGAGATAAAACGTGGTATAGTAACATTATATAAATTATTGTTGTTTGAAAGGTAAGAAATTGAGGTGTTACATATATGAGTAAGCGTTATGTCGTTGTTGATTTAGAGACGACAGGGAACTCCTGGAAAGATGGGAAGGATAAAATTACCCAAATTGCAGCTGTTGTAGTAGAAGATGGAGAGATATTGGAGATTTTTTCGTCTTTTGTTAACCCAAAGAGAGAGATCCCACCATTTATTACAGAATTAACAGGGATTGATGAAAGTCTTGTAAAACAAGCCCCGTTATTTCAAGATGTAGCCCCGATGATTGTTGAGCTATTACAAGGTGCGGCTTTCGTTGCGCATAATGTTCACTTTGATTGGAATTTTTTAAATGAAGAATTAAGGCAAGCTGGATATACAGAAATACATTGTCCGAAAATCGACACGGTTGAATTGGCTCAAATTCTTTTGCCGACAGCCGATAGTTATAAATTACGTGATTTAGCTAAGAAGCATGAACTAGAGCACGATCAACCACATCGTGCGGATAGTGATGCTCTTGCAACAGCGGAATTATTTTTACAATTTTTAAATGAAATTGAAAAGTTACCACTTGTCACGTTGCAATCGCTTTATGAATTAAGTGATGTGTTCCAAAGCGATATAGCTGATGTGCTTTCTGAAAATATTTTAAAGAAAGTAATGCACGGTAAAGAAGATATAGCGGAGTATGAAATACATCGAAATATTGCGCTGAAAAAGCGGAACTATTCCTTAAACCTTGGAGAAACGTGTTCATCAAAGTTTGATGCTTTCTTGAATAAAACGATGGATAAATTGGAATCACATATGCCAAAGTTTGAAAGAAGAGAAAGTCAACAACTGATGATGAAAGAGATATATGCGGCGTTAAGAGATTCTCGTTTTTCACTAATTGAAGCGGGTACAGGAACAGGAAAGACTCTTGCTTATTTGCTTCCTAGTCTTTATTTTGCAAAGAGAAAAGAAGAACCTGTCATTATAAGTACACAAACGGTACAACTCCAACAACAAATATTAGAAAAAGAAATTCCGTTATTACAAAAAATAATGCCATTTTCATTTGAGGCAGCTCTTCTAAAAGGAAGAAAGCATTATTTATGCTTACATAAATTTGAGTATGCTTTGCAAGAGGAAGAAAAAAATTATGATATGGCACTTACGAAGGCGAAGATTTTAGTTTGGCTATTGCAAACTGAAACAGGTGATCGAGACGAATTAAATATTCCTGAGGGCGGAAAGTTACTTTGGAATCGTATTTGTAGCGATGCCTATAGTCCAGGTGGTATGCAAAGTAATTGGTTTAGTCGTTGTTTTTATCAGCGAGCGAAGAATAAAGCTTTATTTGCAGATATCGTTATTACAAATCATGCGTTATTATTTCAAGATTTTTCAAGTGAAGAACCGTTGTTTGCTTCATGCGAACATATTATTTTTGATGAAGCTCACCATATTGAAGAAGCTGCGAGTAGAACATTGGGTGAACAGTTCTCTTGTATGTATTTTCAATTGGTTATATCTCGTCTTGGGACGCTAGAAACAGAAGATGTACTCTCCAAAGTATATAAAATGATGAAAAAATCAGAGCAAACATCTCGTTCAACTTTCCGGATGATAAGTTATAGTTTGAAGGAACTTAAGTTTGATGCGGATGAACTCTTCCAAATGTTACGTACTTTTATATTTAAACAAACAAAGCAAGAGCAAGGAACGAATAATATGCCGCTCATCTATAGGTATAACGCAGAACTAGAAAAAGGTAAGTTGTGGGATAGTATCGTCGAATTAACAAATCGTTTTATATATGAATTAAGAAGGGTAGTAACTGCTCTTGAGAAGCAAGTGGATATATTGCAAAGTAAGTTAGAATGGGAGATGCATGTTGTAACAGGTGAATTTATGCATTTAATTGAGTTGCTGAGAAAGATGGCAGAATCATTACAGTTACTCGTATTAGAAAAGAATTCGTATGTAACTTGGATGGAGACTGAAACGAAAGGGACGATTCATTCAACAGTTCTATATGCACAGCCTGTTCATATTGGTGAAAGATTTGCTGATGAGTTTTTAACAGAAAAAAAGAGTGTTATTTTTACATCCGCAACACTAACAGTTAACGATACGTTTGATTATATAAAAGAGGAACTTGGTTTACATGATTTCGCTCCAAATACTTTAAAGGTTCCGTCGCCATTTCGTTATGATGAACAAATGAAATTAATGGTTTCAACGGATGTACCTTTTATTAAGCAAGTAAGTAATGAGCGATATATTGAATCTGTATCGGAACATATTGCAAAGATAGCGAAAGCCACAAAAGGCAGAATGCTCGTTTTATTCACTTCGTATGAAATGTTAAAAGAAGCGTATGCGAATTTAAAAAATAATGATGAATTAGAGGGTTATTTATTACTCACCCAAAGTGTGAATAATAGAAGTCGAAGCCGCTTAATTCGAAAGTTTCAAGAGTTCGACAAATCAATTTTATTAGGGACGAGCAGTTTCTGGGAAGGAATAGATATTCCAGGAGATGCCTTAAGTTGTCTTGTTATAGTCCGCCTACCATTTACACCTCCTCATCAGCCGATGATGGAAGCGAAAGGTGAGTGGCTAAAAAATCAAGGTGAAGATGTATTCGCTAAATTAGCGCTCCCACAAGCAATATTACGTTTCAAGCAAGGATTCGGCCGCTTAATTCGAACAAATACAGATACAGGAACGGTAGTAGTGTTAGATCGTCGTTTGACGAGTTCTTCCTATGGAAAACGATTTCTACAATCGATTCCTAACGTACCTCTTTATGAAGGACCATTAGAAGAATTGTTAGTACAATTAGAAGAACCATCAAATGAATAAAAATGGAAGAAAAATACGCCTGAAGTACTTATAAACTTCAGGCGTAAAAAATGTGGGTAGGAGGAATTTTATTTTTCTTACTTCTTGTATACAAAATGTGTTGGTTTTCGACTTGAAACCTTTTTTTGCTGTACATGTCCTGCTATAATAGATGGGTGATGAAGCAGGGGTTGTAAAGAATGTACTCTTATTGTAACCGCATTGCGTTCTTCTATAATTAGAAATTTTTGTGTAACGGAGGAGTTTTTTCATGGAGAAGAAAATCGAAGTACTATCAACGACGCGTATTAAATATTCGTCGGATTTGTATAAAATTGTTGATAGTTTAAATCGTACGTTAAAAGAGCAGGACCTCATGTTCGGACTAGCATTAGACGAAAAAGATAAAGAAACAGCTGTATTTACGATTTACAGAACGTAGTGATACAATGAAAAAGTGGATTTTTGCAATCATTATTGTTATCGTTGCTGGCGGAATATATGGGGCGTATGTTTATAATAAAGCGATGGGAAAGAAAATTCCAAAAGAGTCGAAATTTGTAGAAATTGCTAAAGAAAAAGCAAAGCTTACAAAGGTGAAATCTGTTGATTATTACAACGGAAAATCTGCATATATAGTCGTGCAAGGTACAGATGAAAAGGGAGAACAACTTATCGTTTGGGTGCCTGAGAAAAAAGGGGATACTGTAGTAAGGAAAAAGAGCGAAGGTATTTCTGAAAAAGAGGCTATACAAAGAACAATAGAGCAAGTCGGCAATGAAAGTAAGGAATCAAAAAGTAAGCCGAAAGAGATTATGAAAGTGAAATTAGGCTTTGAAAATGATGTACCACTATGGGAAGTTACATATATTGATGATGACAATCGTTATAGTTATTACTATCTTGAATTTAAAGATGGAAAATTTTTAAGACGATATAGCATTGAAAAATAGATGTAGGGGGAACTACAAATGAAATTAGCAAAGCGAGTAGCTGCTTTAACACCGTCTTCAACTTTAGAAATTACAGCAAAGGCACAAGCATTAAAAGCAGAGGGTCATGATGTAATTGCATTAGGGGCAGGGGAACCTGACTTTAATACACCAGAGCATATTATGGATGCTGCACATAAAGCGATGTTAGAAGGGCATACGAAGTATACACCAACAGGTGGATTACAATCGTTAAAACAAGAAATTGTGAAGAAATTTACTCGCGATCAAGGTATTGCGTATGATCCATCTGAAATTATTGTATGTAATGGTGCAAAGCATGCATTATATACATTATTCCAAGTATTACTTGATGAGGGAGATGAAGTTATCATCCCAACTCCTTACTGGGTAAGCTATCCAGAGCAAGTAAAGCTTGCTGGCGGTAAGCCGGTTTATGTAGAAGGTTTAGAAGACAATGAGTACAAAATTACAGCAAAGCAGCTGCGTGAGGCAATTACAGAGAAAACGAAAGCAGTTATTATTAATTCACCGAGCAATCCAACAGGAATGATTTATAGCAAAGAAGAATTACAACAGCTTGGAGAAGTATGTTTAGAACATGATATTTTAATCGTTTCTGATGAAATTTATGAAAAATTAATTTATGGTGGCGTAGAATATACTTCAATTGCCCAGCTTTCTAATGCATTAAAAGAACAAACACTTATTATTAATGGTGTATCTAAATCTCATTCTATGACAGGATGGCGTATTGGATATGCTGCAGGAAATAAGCAGCTTATTAAAGCGATGACGAACTTAGCGAGTCATAGTACGTCAAACCCTACTTCAATCGCTCAATACGGCGCAATTGCGGCATACGCAGGCTCACAAGAACCTGTGGAAACAATGCGTCAAGCCTTTGAAGAGAGATTAAACATCATTTATGATAAATTAATTCAAATCCCTGGCTTTACTTGTATTAAACCGCAAGGTGCATTTTACTTATTCCCTAACGTAAAAGAAGCTGTAGCTTTATCAGGATATGCAACAGTTGATGATTGGGCAAAAGCTCTATTAGAAGAGGAAAAAGTGGCTCTTGTACCAGGTACAGGATTTGGCGCTCCAAATAATGTTCGTTTATCATATGCGACATCTCTTGAACAAGTAGAGAAAGCATTAGAGCGCATCCATACATTTATGAAAAGTAAAGTGCAACCTTAATTTTATATTTCATTCATGTAATATAAAAAACCTCCCTATTAATGGGGAGGTTTTTTTGACGGATTGTGGCAAAAAGAAATAGCTAAAGGTGTGTTATACTAGAGAGCGAGGTGTTTGGTGATGAAAAAGAAAATGATGTTACAGTGGTTTGAGCAGGGAAGCATTGCAATTCCAAAATTGCTTATGATGCATTATAAAAAATTAGGTTTAAATGAGACGGAATTTATGGTTGTACTTCATGTACACACATTTTTAGAATCAGGTAATTCGTTTCCGACTCCTTCAGAGATTTCTGAACGGATGACGATAACGGAAATGAAATGTATGGAAGTAATTCAGACGTTGATTCAAAAAGGTTTTTTATCACTAGAAGGTGGACAAAGATCAGAAGCGATGATGTGCGAAAGTTATTCTTTACAACCGTTATGGGAAAAAATATTACATTTCTTAATGGATGAATCAATAGAGGAAGAGCAAAAAGAAAAAAAACAGCTACAAGTAAATTTATATACAGTATTTGAAAAAGAATTTGGAAGACCACTTTCGCCGTTCGAATGTGAAACGTTAGGGATGTGGGAGGACCAAGATCAACATCATCCAAATTTAATTCAAGCGGCTCTTAGAGAAGCTGTAATGAGTGGAAAACTAAATTTCCGATATATTGATCGTATTTTATTTGAGTGGAAAAAGAATGGAATTAAAACAGTAGATCAGGCTCAAAATCAAGGTCAAAAATTTAGAGCGAATCAACAAAGGGCACAACAAATGACAAAACAAGAGACGAAATTTACTGGAAAAGTGCCTTTTTATAATTGGTTGGAGCAGTAATATAGGAGGAAAAATATGCTTAACAAAACGCAAATCCGTTATTGTTTAGACACAATGGCGGATATGTATCCAGAAGCACATTGTGAATTGGTTCATGATAATCCATTTGAACTTGTAATCGCGGTGGCGTTATCTGCACAATGTACGGATGTACTTGTAAATAAAGTGACAAGAAATTTATTTCAAAAATATAAAACACCAGAAGATTATTTAAGTGTTTCTCTAGAAGAATTACAACAAGATATACGCTCTATCGGATTGTATAGAAATAAAGCAAAAAACATTCAAAAATTATGCCGAATGTTATTAGATGACTATAATGGAGAAGTACCGAACGATCGAGATGAACTTACGAAATTACCAGGTGTAGGAAGGAAAACAGCGAATGTTGTAGTTTCCGTAGCGTTTGGAATTCCGGCAATTGCTGTTGATACACATGTGGAGCGAGTGAGTAAACGATTAGCTATGTGTAGATGGAAAGACTCTGTGTTAGAAGTAGAAAAAACATTAATGAAGAAAGTACCAATGGATGAGTGGGGAGTTACACATCATCGTATGATTTTCTTTGGACGTTATCATTGTAAAGCACAACGACCGCAATGTGAGGAATGCAGACTGTTAGAAGTATGTCGTGAAGGAAAGAAGCGAATGAAGGTGAAATAAAGGATGGAACGAGTTATAGAAATACCGAAAGAATTTCACTGTTTACCATTTTTTAAAGAAAGTGTAAATTTAATTAAGTATCATACAGACAATTCTTTTGAAGAAATAATACAAAATACTTACTTTATATTTGATATTGAAAGACAGTATGAGCCATGGAAGGAAATTGAAAACAGCATTCCAGTGATGTTGAATGTATGGAAAAATAAGCATGAAGACATTGCTATACTGTTTCGAAATAGAAATAAGCAAGAGGCTGAGGGACCAATGATTCTTTTTTCAGCTCACTTGTTATCGGTTGTCTATTGGCTAAATGAACAACCTGTTCATAGTTTGAATGAAATGCAAATAAATACGAATAAATTAAAAGTGCAACCTGTTAATTTTATGGAAAGATATTCATTCATTATAAAGAAACCGAGTAATTATCATTCTTATATTCAATTAGCGCAGTTGTATATCGAAATAGAAAAGCTGTATGTAAAGAAAATGATAACAAAAAAGAAGTCCGCTTCTCGTTAAGAGAAACGGACTTCTTTTTTTGTATATTAGGAGTCTGTTGTAACAACAGCACCGTCTGCGTGAGGTGTATCTCCTCCGGGATTTTGGTGTTGCTGTTCTTGTTGTTTCTTAGCCTCTTCTTCAGCTTTTTTCTTGGCCTCTTCTTCAGCTTTCTTCTTAGCTTCTTCATCAGCTTTTTTCTTAGCTTCTTCTTCGGCTTTCTTTTGAGCTTCTTCTTGCTGTTTGCGTTGTTGTTCTTGTTGTTGCTGTTGTTGCTGCTGTTGTTCTTGTTGTTTCTTAGCTTCTTCATCAGCTTTTTTCTTAGCTTCTTCTTGTTTTACTTTATCTTCATTAGCTTTTTTCTGGGCTTCCTCATCAGCTTTTTTCTTAGCTTCTTCATCGGCCTTTTTCTTAGCCTCTTCATCAGCTTTTTTCGCATCTGGAGTTCCGCCAGGCGCAGTGAAAGATGCACCAACTGCTGGGCTTGTTCCAGTGCCTTTTTTCGCTACTACAGAGAAGCTGTAAGTAACACCTGGTTTAATACCACCAAGAGTAGCTGTCGTACCACTTATTGATAGGCTACCACTTGAACCGTCAGTTGCTTTATAGCTGGCTGCATATGCATCAACTTCTGCTGGTCCAGACCAGTTTAGTGTAACTGTGCTAGCGCCATCAAAAGTGACATTCAGACCACTAGGGGCATCTACTTTAATTTGTTTAATTGCATCTTTTTTCGCACCTTTTACGTATAACTCTCCGTTTATTTCTTGTACAGAAGAAGGACGTTCAAAGCGTGATTTATCTGTAGCGAATTTGCTCATCATTACTTGGAACATTTGCTGTGCAATTCTAGTGGAGCGATCGCTAACATAATTTTTTGGACCATCTTTTTCGTAACCGGTCCAAACAGCCATTGTGTATTGTGGCGTATATCCAGCAAACCAGCTATCTCTGTTTGCATCAGCTGGGATGTCATATTTTTGAAGAACTGATTCATCAAAGTTTTGTGTTCCTGTTTTACCTGCTACGTCAACACCTGAAACGTATGCTGTTGGACCTGTACCACCAGAACCAGGTTTTACTACGTCACGAAGAACGTCAGTAACCATATAAGCTGTATAGTCTTGCATTGCGCGATGTTCTTTCGGTTTAAAGCTTTTCTTTTTCCCGTCCGGGAAGGTTACTTCTTTTACGAAGTGTGGTTTATTATAGTTACCACTATTACCAAAGGTTGCATATGCACCTGCTACTTCTAATGGAGAACTATCGTTACTACCGATTGCTGTTGATTCGTAGACTTTTCCTTCTTTAAAGGTCATGCCTAAACCTTCAGCAAATTCTTTTGACTTATTAAGACCAACTGTTTGTGCTGTCTTTAAAGCTGGAATGTTTAATGACTTTTTCAAAGCTTCACGTAGTGAAACGTCACCTTTGTAACTCTTTGTTGCATTTTGTATTTTCTTACCATTGGAATACGTATACTCTGAGTCGTTTAATTGATGGTATGTAGACCATTGTAAATTTTCAATTGCCGGACCGTAGTCGAAAATTGGTTTCATTGTTGAACCAACTTGGCGTTTTAAATCAGTTGCCATATTATGACCTTTGAAAGTAGACTTACTTTCTTTACGTCCAGCACCAATTGCTCGAACTTCTCCAGACTGTGTATCCATAAATACGAATGACCCTTGGAATTGATCGTCCGGATACTTAATAAGATTGCCATCCATAATTTTGTCGGCGTAATCTTGAGCATCTTGATCAAGTGTTGTATGAATCGTTAAACCATCTGAACCGATATTTACATCAGGATATTCTTTTTCAACTTCTTTTACAACCGCATCTAAAAATGCTTGATACTTCATCTCAGTTACTTCTGAAGACGGTTGAAGGCCCTCAGTTACTGGAATCTTAACGGCGTTATTCATTTCTTCTTTTGTTATATAACCATGTCGATTCATTAATGATAATACGACATTACGACGATTTGTTGCTCGTTCAACATTTTCCTTTTTTGTTGGATCATAAATGTTTGGACCTTGGGGTAAACCAGCGAGCATAGCAGCTTCATGTAATTGCAAGTCTTTTAAATCTTTACCATAATATTTTTGCGCTGCTGTCGCAATACCGTATGAACGGTTACCTAAATTAATCTTATTTAAGTACATTTCTAAAATCTCATGTTTAGAGTATTGTTGCTCTAATTTGTAAGATAAGTACCATTCTTGCACTTTTCTTTTAGCAGTTTTGTCCATCGTTAGAAAGTAGTTTTTAACGACTTGCTGTGTAATCGTACTACCACCTTGGGAACCGAAACCACCAGTGACATTTTCCATAACTGCTTTTGTAGTTCGTTTAAAATCAATTCCATTATGATCATAGAAACGCGAATCCTCAGTTGCAAGAAATGCATTTTCAACTACTTTTGGAATTTGATCATAAGTAACATGTGTTCGTTTTTCAGCACCGTATTCATAGAAGAAATTTCCGTTTTTATCAAGAAACTTTGTTGATAAAGGAT
Organism: Bacillus sp. JKS001846; assembly: GCF_900176455.1. Classification (NCBI taxonomy): domain Bacteria; kingdom Bacillati; phylum Bacillota; class Bacilli; order Caryophanales; family Bacillaceae; genus Bacillus; species Bacillus sp. JKS001846. Next base: position 4,149,046 of record NZ_FWYG01000001.1, on the reverse strand, counting down.
TAACAAGTTTGGATTTGTCTAATTTTGGAGCGTCCTTTACCATAACAAAGAAAGCGGAAACGCCGGCTACAAGACCAACGATACCAAGAAGTAGACAACCTATAAGGAATTTCTTGAAAAAGGAGCCTTTTTTCTTTGGTTTTTCTTCTTTATGTGTTTTTTTCTCTTGATTTTTCACATGATTTCGTTCTGTACGAGAACGATAATTATCTGACATTATACTTTCTCCTACCTTTCATTCTCTCCCCCAAAAGTCGAAAAAAGAGCCTTAGTGATGACTCTATCACGAAAAATAAACCATGTCTAGTACACGGATATAGTCAATCCGAGGGTGATAACCGCATGATAATAAGGATCCATGCTCTTCTATTTCTTCTTTCGTAATCGACTTGCGTCCACCAGTATTTTGACGATTCCAAAATGCAATAATATGTTTTGCATCTAGTAAATAAAATTCATCAAAAAGTGTAAATTTAATAATAACAAATGCAATTCCATTATGAGCAACGACTTGCTTCATATGTTCAATTTGATGAAGGTGGAAGTTTTGAAGTGGGAAACTAGTTTTATTTTTGGTTTCCTTTGCTTCAAAATCGATGTATTTCCCTTTGTATACACCGTTGTAATCTGTTGTAGAAGGTTGTTTAAAATACGCTTCTTTTACCACTGCAGCACTTCGAGCGGGGTAATCTACTTTTACAATTTGAAGAGGTGTAGGCTTTTTATGTACACATGCAATATTATGGGTTAAGTAATATTGATTTGTTTCATTCAATTCCTCTTCAAGGGACATACCTCTATTACTATAAGTATGTGTTTTTATAGGTGTTTTTTGAGGTTGTGAAGCTTGATTATACCTTTTTCCATTTGGGTAACGAATGGTCATAGTGTGTCCACCCCCAACTTGCTAAGAATTACTTACAAAGGTGATTATATCAAAAAATGAAAAAAGATGTGACCTTTTTGATGAAAGGTATGATGACTTATTTATGTTTACATGGAATGATTATATGAAAATTAAACAAAATCGAGAAAAAAATTTTTGTACAGAGGAAGAAAAAGCAATCATTCACAATATTAAAAAGAAAACAGAAATAGCTAATGTGGACAATATTTCTCGGACACAATCTTATCAAGAATATTATTTGAGAAATAGTGAAATCAGGTGGGCTTTTTTAGCGAGTATGGTTTCGAGAAATGCGGGCTGGAATATGACTGATTTAGAAGGGAGATATTATGCTACTGTTTTACCTAGAACGGTAAAAAAACATTTATTTCTTCTGTACGAACAGGCTAATTGGATTATTTTTTTAGATGCATTTCCTCAGCTATTATTGTATGAGGAAAGTAAGAAGAGACATGCACCTCTCTTTCATTTGTTGCAATACTTCAACGTATCAATTTTTATGGAAAAAGAATGGTTACTTTTCTGGGAAAGAAGAGATATGAATAGACTTATGACAGCGCTTATTATAAATGAACAAAATAAAATTCAAAAACCAGTCATTGAGAACACATATTTTAAAAAACATGTATTCCATACTGCACTTTTTAAAGTACAAGAAAGACTTCATATTAGTGCAGTTATCTTCCCAACAATTGAAGGGAGAATGTATGGGTTTTCGGTTTATCAATTTGAAACGTTACAACAGCGTATAGAACTAGGAAAAAAATTAGCATGGTTATTGTTTCATCCAATTTATAATGGTTCGTTTTATAAGTTTGCACTGCAAACTACACATACTGGGTCTAGAGAAGATTATGAAGTTTACGCAAAGGAAACTCGAAAGTCTTATACGCCAACACTTAGAGATATTTATCCTGTTATTTTACATGAAGAAATAAAAATGAGAGATTGGTTTTGTGCAAATATGAAAATGAATGTGCTATTTGTACTTGAAGAACCTAAAGGGGAAGTTAATATAACAGAATGGTATAGAAGAAAGAGAGAACAAATCTATAGGCTATCTATCGTAAACCGTTTTGCTAAAAGGATCGATGAGTTCATGATATAATAAAAAAGAAGTCCCGTCTTCCATTTTGAAGACGGGACTTCTTAATTTGAAAAAATTCTGCTATGCGTGCTACAACTTTAATTTCAAAACGTAATGCTAGTAGGAGATTAAGGATGATTTGAAATTTAAATGTTCGTAATAAAGTCTCGCTTTATGTAGCAGGGAAGTTTGGACCATCTAGCTTTGGATTGCCAGTCTCGGGTTTATTTTGTTGTTTGTTTTGGTTTTTCTTTTTTTCATTTTTGTTCTTTGCCATTGTAATACACCTCCTTTTTGTATTGTTACCATTTCTATAAATGACATACGAAATGATTTCTTTGACGAATAACAACTAGTTTTGTCATGTGGGCAGGAGTGGTGAATTATCCGGCGAAATTACATGACAAAGGAAAAGCAAAGAAGGAGGCGTTTTGTATATGGCGATGGTTCAGAAGGAAGATGTAATGAAAAAAATGGATCAAATGTTAAGTTCTCTCGATTTGCTGGAAATGAATATAGGGATTAGAATGAATCATGCATTAAAGGATGCGAGTGAAAAAATATGTAATAAGATAGAAATAACAGAAATGCATATTGAACATATGGAAAATAAATTAGTGCATCACGAAGAAAAAGGGAATTGGGTGAAGACATTTCAAAACGTCGTAGTGAGTGCATAATAAGGTGGGAAAGAAATGAAGAATGAAGCATTAATACAGTCTTCAGAAAAACTCATGCAGTATAATAATGAAGCGAATGTAAAAAAAAGAGAACTAACTGAATACGACTTTTATAAGGATATGAAACCGTTTGTAGATATGGTAGATGAGGAATTAAAGAAGTGGAAAGAATTAGCTTATACGTGGATTAAAGAAGAAAAGCCAAAGTATATACATGTACAGCAAATTGATCAAGTATACGATAATTTACAAACGAATGTGTTGCAATGCTTTGTAAATAAAGGTAAAGGTAAACGATTCTTTGAAACACACCAAGCCATTTCGTATACTTTGCAAAATATAGTTGAGCAATGTAAATAACAAGAGGGAGAGCCCTCTTGTTATTTTTATGCTTCTGTCATTGTTGTAGGTTTTGTTGCGCCGTTTATTTCTAATTCTTTTATTAATGTTCGATAATCTGATATGCATATTTTTCCTTCGAGATACCAATGTCTCGCAAAGTCTAATAATTCATTTGCATTCTCTGTGCAATACCCCTTTTTTTGAGAAAACGCTTGTTTTAAATCCCCTAATACCATGTTGATTCCTCCCCCATGAGAATCTTCTTCTTAATTATCATAGCATGGAAGGGTTTTCTTTTTTAATTTTTTAAAAATTTAAACTTCCGACAAAAATAGACATATATTCCATCACACATATTATTTTATAGGTACATATTATATATGTAGAAACTTATGTGAAGGAGGAGAGAATGCATGTTTCAACAACCTAACGTATATCAGCAAACGAATCCATATGCACAGCAAAATATGTACCAATATAATACGGATACATATTTACGGTATAATATGTATCCTTTCGAGCCTTATTATGGAAATCAAAATTATTATCAACCGTTTGAAGTGTCCTTTATGAATCAAGCTCAACAACCACAACAGCAGCAACCTTATGTGAATCAAGCTCAACAATCACAAGCTCAGCAACCATACATGAATCAACCACAGCAGCAGCCTTATATGAATTCGCAATATTATATGCCACCACCATCGCCGTATGCTAATCAACAAGCGATGTTTTATCCACCAAAACAACCGTACCCGACGCAGGGTAAGCAAAAGCAACAACAGCCAAGCCAGTTTTCTAGTTTTGTTTCTCAATTTAAAACATCAGATGGTAACTATGATGTAAATAAAATGATGAATACAGCTGGACAAATGATGAATGCGATGAATCAAGTGACAGGTATTGTAAAGCAAGTTGGAGGCTTTTTTGGTAAGTGATGTTGAAGGATTGTTTATAAAAACAATGTAAATGAAATAAAGGACTAGACAAATTTCCTTGTAATAAATGGGTATATATAACAAACGGCTTTCTCTCTTTTCTCATACTGTAAAGTGTAATCAGATTTTTTTAACGAGAGAGGAGAGAAAAAACTATGCATCATTGTCATCCTTGCTTTGGAGGGCATAAGCCTACAGGACCTATTTGTACGACTGCTCCTGTCATTCATCCGACGAAACAATGCGTAACACACTCTTTTTCAACAACGGTGGTGCCACACATTTTCCCAACACATACAACACATGTACATCATCAACAAATTAAAAACCAAAACTTCTTCCCACAAACAAATTCAAATGTAAATGTTGTGGACCCAATCGACCCAGGATTCGGTGGCGGATGTGGACCGTGTGGTCATGGACATCATGGACATCATGGACATCACGTATCACCATTTGGTCCAGGACCAAATGTATCTCCGTTTGGACCAAACGTATCACCATTCGGACCGAATATTGGACCAAACGTATCACCATTCGGTCCAAATATCGGACCAAACGTTGGTGGAATGTTTAAAAAGTAAATGATATGTTAGAACTAGCGAAATGCTAGTTCTTTTTTTGTAATTGGAGTGTTGATATGAAAGTTATTGCAGTAACAGGATATAAGCCATTTGAACTTGGAATATTTAAAAATGATCATCCAGGGGTGGAGTGTATAAAGAAAGCGTTACACCGTAAATTAACCAATTTTGTAGAAGATGGTTTAGAGTGGGTTATAATAAGTGGCCAATTAGGTGTAGAATTATGGGCTGCCGAAGTTGTTTTTGAAATTCAAGTAGAATATCCAGATTTAAAATTAGCGGTATTCACTCCGTTTTTAGAACAAGAAGAAAATTGGAAAGAAGATAATCGTGAATATTACGAATTTATTCTTTCTCAAGCAGACCATGTTGATAGTATCACGAAACGGAAGTATGAAAGCCCAGAGCAATTTAAATTAAAAAATCAATTTTTTATTGAAAAAAGTGATGCGCTTTTAGCGGTATACGATGAAGAAAAACCAGGAAGTCCCAAATATATTGTAGAATCAGCAAAGAAAAAAGGAGAAATAGAAAATTATCACAGTTATTTCATTCTTTTTTCTGATTTACAAGATATAATAGAAGAGGAACAGTGGAATAATGCAGAGTAATATGTAATATAGTACTCGTATATATGATTGACAAAAAGCATTGTTTCTGAAAAAATTTAGTTAATGAAAGTTTTGGTAAAAATTTGAGGTGAAGAAAATGATTTCGGATAAAATTAAATTAACAGCGAAAGATATTTTAGAAAAAGAATTTAAAACAGGTATGAGAGGTTATCAGCAAGAAGAAGTAGACAAGTTTCTTGATATGATCATTAAAGACTATGAAGCTTTCCACAAAGAGTTTGAGCAATTAAAGCAACAAAATGCTCGTTTAAAGCGTGAATTAGAGGAACAAAAACTAGCAGTAACGCAAGTTCCACAACAACCTGTACAAACACCAGTTGCACAACCAGTTTATAACAACACGAATACGGATATTTTAAAACGCTTATCTAACTTAGAAAAAGCTGTATTTGGAAGTAAGTTATACGAATGATGTAAGGTGGGAAAAGGTTTAAGCATTTTACATAGAAAAAAACGTTGCAAAATCTTTTTATTTCCACTATACTAATGGATGTCATAACGTTTGGGTAATCGCTGCAACGCCAACGTTGTAGAGGAAAGTCCATGCTCGCACGGCCTGAGATGGCTGTAGTGTTCGTGCCTAGCCAATTCATAAGCTAGGGTATTCTGGCTGTAAGGCTGGTTTAACGGCAGGGAAAAAACCTAAGTCCTTTCGGATATGGTTTGACTACCTTTAAAGTGCCACAGTGACGAAGTCCTTGAAGAAATGATAGGAGTGGAACGAGGTAAACCCCACGAGCGAGAAACCCAAATAATGGTAGGGGAATCTTTTCCAAGGAAATGAACGACGGGAAAGGACAGGTTTTATAACCTGTAGATAGATGATTGCCACCGGAGTACGAGGCGTGGGCCGTTTGTAGTACAAAGGAACAGAACATGGCTTACAGAACGTTATGAACCAACTATGAAATAACTCAGCTCTCCTTTGTTAGAGGAGGGCTTTTTATTTGTATGAAGTTATAAAGTATGAGTTAAAATGGTTAATGAGAAAATTTTTCGTAAAATGTAATGATTAATAGGACCAATTGCTATTAATTATTGTTTGAATATACATAAGAGGTGAATGCAAATGGGAAAAGTTACTTTAATTGCAACAGCGGCAATGGGTATTGAAGCGTTAGTTGCCCGAGAAGTTCGCGATCTTGGTTATGAATGTCAAGTAGAAAACAGCAAAGTAACATTTGAAGCAGATGAAAAGGCGATTTGTCGCACGAATTTATGGTTACGTACTGCGGACCGTGTAAAAATTAAAGTTGGCGAATTTAAAGCAACAACATTTGATGAGCTATTTGAAAAAACGAAAGCATTAAACTGGGGAGATTATATTCCAGAGAATGGCGAATTCCCTGTTATCGGAAAATCTTTAAAATCTGAATTATTCAGTGTTTCGGATTGCCAACGTATCGTTAAAAAAGCTGTCGTTGAAAAATTAAAAACAACATATAAACGTACAACTTGGTTTGAAGAAGATGGTCCGTTATTCCGTATCGAGATTGCAATGCTAAAGGATATTGCAACATTAACAATTGATGCGAGCGGTGTTGGACTTCATAAACGTGGATACCGTATGGATCAAGGGGAAGCTCCGTTAAAAGAAACATTAGCTGCGTCTTTAATTAAATTAACAAACTGGAAGCCAGATCGTCCATTTGTTGATCCATTCTGTGGATCAGGTACAATTCCGATTGAAGCAGCATTAATTGGACAAAACATTGCACCAGGATTTAACCGTGGTTTCGCATCTGACGAGTGGGGCTGGGTAGGTAAACAAAACTGGCGTGAAGCTCGTCAAGAAGCTGAAGATTTAGCGAACTATGATCAACGATTACAAATCATTGGATCCGATATTGATCATCGTATGATTCGAGTTGCTCAAGATAACGCAGAAGAAGTAGGCTTGGGCGATTTAATTACATTTAAACAAATGCAAGTAAAAGATTTCACAACAAAAGAGGATTATGGCTACGTTGTAACGAATCCTCCATACGGAGAACGTTTAAGTGAAAAAGCACTTGTTGAACAATTGTACAAAGAAATGGGACAAGTATTCCGCCCATTAGATACATGGTCAGCGTATGTATTAACAAGCTACGAAGCATTTGAGAAGTGTTACGGAAAAGAAGCGTCGAAGAAGCGTAAGCTGTTTAACGGATTTATCCGTACAGATTACTACCAATACTTCGGAAAACGTCCACCGCGTAATTCATAGTATAAAACTCCTCCAGCGCGCATATACTGGCTATTATGTAATGCGTAAAGGAGGAAGTGATATGGATAATTTCCAATTATCAATGATTCAAAAAGCTATTCACCGTACGTATGATGAGCTCGGAAAAGAAGTGGATAGTCAAGGTGCGATTGTAGATGAAATACAAAAAGCACAAGAAGAATATTTGTCAGCTCTTTCACATGAAACAGCGATTGATAAACGGTATTTAAAGTCATTAATATAGAAGAAAATTTTCCTTTTTCGAAAGGAAAATTTTTTTTCGTGAATTTCTATGTATTGCAACAGGGGAAAGTGGCTGCACCCATATGCGTAGCAGTTGCTATTATCTTTTTATAGAAAAACTTTTTGGTTGGAGGCTAAGGATGTTTACTGAGAAGAGATTACCATTTGAAGTAGGAAAACAAGATAATTTTTATGATAAGTTGAATGAGTGGATTGGAGATGTGTTTTACGACATCCTTCCGGAAAAAGGCTTTGAAGAGCGTGATGAACAAATTTTTATGGCGTTTCAGTTAGAACGCGCTTTCCAAGAAAAGAAAGTTATGTTCGCAGAAGCTGGTGTAGGAACAGGGAAAACAATTGTATATCTTCTATATGCAATTTGTTACGCGCGTTATACTGGGAAGCCAGCTATTATTGCTTGTGCAGATGAAACGTTAATTGAGCAGCTTGTGAAAGAAGAAGGGGACATTGCTAAGTTATCTGAAGCATTAGGGCTATCTGTTGATGTAAGGCTTGCAAAATCAATGGATAATTATTTATGCTTACGTAAACTTGAAGATGTTATGAGTGGACGAGCTCCAGAAGTAATTGAAGACGTATATTACGAGTTACCACAGTTTGTATTCGATCATGGTACAATGCAAAACTTTACTCACTATGGTGACAGAAAAGAATTTCCACTTTTAAATGACGAAGAATGGTCAAAAGTAAATTGGGATTACTTCCAAGATTGCTTTACTTGTGATTCTCGTCATCGTTGTGGACAAACTCTTTCTCGTGAACATTATCGTAAAGCAGCAGATTTAATTATTTGTTCTCAAGATTTCTATATGGATCATATTTGGACGTACGATGCTCGTAAGCGTGAAGGGCAAATTCCGTTATTACCAGAAAGTAGCTGTGTTGTATTCGATGAAGGACATCTTGTAGAATATGCAGCTCAAAAAGCTTTAACATACCGTTTAAAGCAAACGATGATGGAGCAACTTTTAACAAGATTGTTGCAAAACGATATTCGTGAGGAGTTTGCACATTTAGTAGAAGAAACAATTTGGCAAACAGAGCGATTCTTTGATGTGTTACAAGAAAACAAAAAAGAAATTGCTGGTTCTGATCGTTTAGAAATTACTGTGACAGAAAAAGTAACAGCTGAAGCGAAACGACTTTATGCAAAAATCGGTGAAGTTGGAGATGCATTAGTATTCGAAAGTGAAATGCATACAGTAAACACGTATGATTTAAATATTGTTGATGAGCATTTAGATGTATTAGAACATTCACTTCGTCTGTTCATGCATGAGAAAAATGTAATTACTTGGGGTGAAGAAGGTGATGGAGCCTTCACGTTAGTAATTATGCCACGTGCAGTTGAAGAAGTGTTACAAGAGAAAGTATTCTCAAAGAAAATCCCGTATATCTTCTCGTCTGCTACATTATCTAATAACGATTCATTCGCGTTTACAGCGAATAGCTTAGGGGTAAAAGATTACTTATCATTCTCAGTTGCCTCACCGTTTGATTATGAGGAGCAAATGGCAGTAAACTTACTATCGCATACGAAAGAAAATGAATGGGAAAGAAAGTGTCAATATACACTTGAAAATATACAAAAAACAAATGGACGTACACTTGTATTATTCCGTACAACGCAAGAACTTGCAGCGTTTAAAGAATATGTAAGTAAAGAACAAATGTCAGTTCCGTTCCTATATGAAGGGGATCAAGAAATTAGTCAGCTCGTTTCTCGCTTCCAAAATGAAGAAGAGACTGTACTTTGTGCCGTTCATTTATGGGAAGGTTTAGACATTCCTGGTTCATCATTATCACATGTTATCATTTGGTCATTACCATTCCCTCCAAACGATCCTGTGTTTGAAGCGAAGCGTAAACATGTGAATGACCCGTTCTGGGATGTAGATGTACCATATATGATTTTACGTCTTCGTCAAGGGATTGGTCGTTTAATTCGTACGAGCGACGATAAAGGTGCTATATCAATCTTCTTATCTGATACAGAAGATGAGAAAGTGGTAGAAGCGGTGAAAAACGTACTACCGGTAGAAGGTAAAGAATTATAAGGAGAAAGCTTGGCGCTTGCCAAGCTTTTTTTCTATTATAAAAGGAATTTAGATTTCCGTGTCGAATTAAGTTTGAGGTAGAAAAGGGAGGTTTTTATACGATGACAGTAGCTACATATGAAGTAGAAAAACAATTTTTAACATATGTGAAGAAGATACAAAATTACGGAGAAGCATTAAGTTTAATGTTTTGGGACTTAAGAACAGGGGCGCCTAAAAAAGGTGTTGATCAACGTTCAGAAGTAATTGGTATGCTTTCATCCGAAGTGTTTGCTATGTCGACTTCAGATGAGATGGGAAATTATTTAACAGAGCTTGAAGCTTTAATAAGTGAAGACAAACTTTCTGAAACGACGAAGAAAATGGTTGAAGAGTGTCGGAAAGAATATGATAGAAATAAAAAAATTCCACAAGCGGAATATGAAGCGTATGTGAAATTAGAAGCGAAAGCGGAAAGTGTGTGGGAAGAAGCTCGTGAAAAATCTGATTTCGAAATGTTCCGCCCGTACTTAGAAAAAATTGTTGAATTTAAAAAGAAATTTATTACATATTGGGGTTACGAAACATATAAATACAATACATTATTAGACATGTATGAGCCAGGTATTACAGTAGAAGTTTTAGATCACGTATTTGGTCAACTTCGTGAGCGCATCGTGCCGCTTGTAAAAGAAATCTCTGAGTCTAAAAAAGGATTAAAAACAAGTGCTTTATCGGAAAATTTTTCAAAAGAAAAACAAAAGAACTTTACATTAGAACTATTAAAGCAATTGAATTATGACTTTGAAGCAGGCCGTCTTGATGAAACAGTACATCCATTCGAGATTACATTAAATAGAGGGGATGTTCGTATTACGACACGCTATGACGAAAAGGATTTCCGCATGGCTGTGTTTGGAACAATTCATGAATGTGGTCATGCTGTATATGAACAAAATATTTCAGAGAAATTTGAAGGTACACCGTTATGTAGTGGAACATCTATGGGTATTCATGAGTCACAATCGTTATTCTTTGAGAACTTTATCGGCCGTAATAAATCATTCTGGAAGAAAAATTATGATTTATTAAAAGAGTATAGCAATGGTCAATTTGATGATATGTCAGTCGATGAATTTTATGATGCAATTAACGAATCGAAGCCGTCATTCATTCGTATAGAAGCAGATGAGCTTACATACCCGCTTCATGTTATGGTGCGTTATGAATTAGAGAAAGAATTATTTGATGGTACATTACAAGTGAAGGACTTACCAGCAGCTTGGAATGATAAGATGGAAGCATATTTAGGAATTCGTCCGGAAAATGATGCGCAAGGTGTATTGCAAGATGTTCACTGGGCTGGTGGCTCATTTGGATACTTCCCATCTTATGCGCTTGGTTACATGTATGCAGCGCAATTTAAGCAAAGAATGTTAAAAGACATTCCGAACTTTGATGCATTATTAGAAGAAGGAAACGTAACACCAATTCGTGAATGGTTAACAGAACATATTCACCAATATGGTAAAACGAAAAAGCCACTTGAAATTTTAGAAGATGTAACAGGCGAAGGGTTAAATGCAAATTACTTAGCAGATTATTTAGAAGTGAAGTATAAAGAAATTTATGAGTTATAAAAAAGAGCTGCTTACTTGCAGCTTTTTTTTATAGGGGGATAGAAGATGGTTTATACATATACAGTAATGACGCAAGAAGAGGCGGAAGAGATTGCATATAACTGGCATTATAAAGGGGAATATTCCTTTTACGATATAGAGGCAGATGAAGAAGATTTAGCTGAGTTTTTAGAGGATGAGAGTAGAGGGAATCATGTATTTTCTGTGAAAGAAAATGGTACTCTCATTGGGTTCTTTACGGTTTGTAAAATAAATAATGGAACGGTTGAGATAGGACTTGGAATGAGACCTGATATAACTGGCAATGGATTTGGTTTACAGTTCGTGAATGCTGGACTAGCTTTTAGCAAAGAAAAATACGGATGCAAATATATAACACTATCAGTAGCGACATTTAATGAGAGAGCGATAAAAGTGTATAAAAGGGCGGGATTTGAAGCGGTTGGAACGTTTATACAGAAAACAAATGGTGGTTGTTTTGAGTTCTTGAAAATGAACTATATATGTAAACGTGATTAAAAAACAGAGGGATCTTCTGTTTTTTTATTTTGATTTAGAAATATATGATACATATTTTTTACTTTTTGTAATTGAGAGTTTTGAAATTTTGGTAGAGGGTGTGTATGATAGAAGTTTAGTAGCAAATAGTAGGTTTAGCAAGGAAGGGTAGAGGTAGTATGATTACAATTAAAACGAAAAATGAAATAGATTTGATGCATGAATCTGGAAAATTACTTGCTTCATGTCATAAAGAAATTGCGAAAATGATAAAGCCAGGTATAACGACACAAGAGATTGATACGTTTGTTGAAATGTATTTAAAAAAGCATGGTGCCACATCTGAACAGAAAGGTTACAACGGGTATCCATATGCGATATGTGCATCTGTAAACGATGAAATGTGTCATGCGTTTCCGGCCGATGTTCCTTTAACTGAGGGTAATATTGTAACAATTGACACGGTAGTAAACTTAAATGGGGGTCTTTCAGATTCTGCTTGGACGTATAGAGTTGGAAAAGTTTCTGATGAAGCAGAAAAGTTGTTGTTAGTAGCTGAGAATGCTTTGTATAAAGGGATTGATCAGGCGGTAATTGGTAATCATGTAGGAGACATTGGCTATGCAATTGAAAGTTATGTAACAAATGAAGGTTTTTCTGTCGCAAGAGACTTTACGGGACATGGGATTGGTAAAGAGATTCATGAAGAACCAGCAATTTTTCATTTTGGGAAACAAGGACAAGGACCTCAGTTACAAGAAGGAATGGTAATTACAATTGAACCGATTGTAAATATAGGTATGCGATATTCTAAAGTAGATTTAAATGGGTGGACTGTACGAACGATGGACGGGAAATTATCAGCTCAATATGAGCATACAATTGCGATTACAAAAGATGGGCCAATCATTTTAACGAAGTTGTAATTGGGAATGAAAGAGTTTGCAAAACTCGAACAAAGATAGTGGTTTTTAAAAATTTGTACGTGTTTTTTTGATAAATGCTTTTCAAAGCATAAAAAGTACGTTATAATCCTTCTATAAAATAAATAGTTAGCTACACTCATATAATCGCGGGGATATGGCCTGCAAGTTTCTACCGAAGTACCGTAAATACTTTGACTATGAGTGAGGACGAATATAATTGCTTGTTTAGCATTCTTTTTTTGCGAAACTCCAAAAGCGCGTCTCTCACTTGTAACGAGTGGTGGCGGCTTTTGGAGTTTTTTTATTGCATAAGAGGGGGAACAAACATGAAAGTATTACAAGAAAAGATTTTGAACGAAGGAAAGGTTTTATCTGGTGACGTATTAAAGGTAGATGCTTTTTTAAATCATCAAATTGATCCAGTACTTATGCAAGAAATCGGAAAAGAATTTGCTAAACGTTTTAAAGAAGAGAACATTACAAAAATCGTGACGATTGAATCTTCAGGCATTGCACCATCGGTTATGGCTGCATTAGAGCTTGGTGTAAAAGTAATTTTTGCACGAAAACGTAAATCGTTAACGTTACAAGATAATATGTACGTTGCAAACGTATATTCATTTACAAAACAAGAAACAAATGAAATTTCATTATCTCGAAATCATATCGATGAAAATGATCGTGTATTAATCATCGATGACTTTTTAGCAAACGGTCAGGCTGCTTTAGGTTTAATGAGTTTAGTAGAGCAAGCCGGAGCGAGTATTGCAGGAATTGGAATTGTTATTGAAAAAGCATTTCAAGATGGAGGAAAGAAGCTTCGTGAACAAGGCGTTCGTGTTGAATCACTAGCAGAAATTGCATCACTTGATAACGGCACAGTTACATTTGTACAGCAAGAAACTGCGGAGGTGAAATAAACGATGAAGCAGCATCCATTTAAAATTGCATCGCTTGGTATGCAGCATATGCTTGCAATGTATGCTGGAGCAATTATCGTTCCGCTTATTGTGGGCGGTGGACTTGGTTTGAATCAAAAAGAGTTAACATATTTAGTCTCAATTGATTTATTAATGTGCGGCGTTGCGACAATTTTACAAGCACTATCAAATCGCTTTTTCGGTATTGGGCTTCCAGTTGTGCTTGGTTGTACATTTACAGCGGTTGGACCGATGATTGCGATTGGAAAACAATACGGTGTGTCTTCAATTTATGGAGCAATTATTGCTGCTGGGTTATTCGTTGTTATTTTTGCGAAATTATTTGGAAAACTTGTAAAACTGTTTCCACCTGTTGTAACAGGATCTGTCGTTACAGTAATTGGAGTTACACTTGTTCCAGCGGCAATTAATGATATGGCTGGAGGAGTAGGAAGTAAAGATTTCGGTAGTCTTGAAAATTTAGCATTAGCATTTGGTGTGTTACTATTTATCATCATTATGTATCGTTTCTTCGACGGATTTATTCGTTCAATCTCTATTTTGCTAGGTTTATTGTTCGGTACTATCGTTGCAGCGTTTATGGGGAAAGTAAGTTTGCAAGCGGTTGGAGAGGCGGATTGGTTCCACGGTATTCAACCATTTTACTTCGGTACACCAACATTTGAATTAACACCAATTATTACGATGATTTTAGTTGCTTGCGTAGGGATTGTAGAAGCAACGGGTGTATACTTTGCATTATCTGATATTTGCAATAAAAAAATCGGTGAAAAAGAATTAACAAAAGGCTATCGCGCAGAAGGATTAGCGATGGTGTTAGGTGGCATTTTCAACGCGTTCCCATATACAACATACTCTCAAAACGTAGGACTTGTTCAATTAACTGGAGTAAGAAATCGCGTTATTATTTATACTTGCGGTGGTATGTTAATCGTACTTGGTTTCATTCCTAAAATCGCAGCTATTACAACAATTATCCCAAAATCAGTACTGGGCGGTGCGATGTTAGCGATGTTCGGTATGGTTATGGCATATGGTATTAAAATGTTAAGTAGCGTTGATTTTGGTAAACAAGAAAACTTATTAATCGTTGCATGTTCTGTCGGAATTGGGCTTGGCGTAACAGTCGTTCCTACATTATTTTCACAACTTCCAGAAAATATTCGTATTTTAACAGATAACGGAATTGTACTTGGAAGTGCGTCAGCAGTACTTTTAAATATCGTATTTAATATGGTGCCGCAGCGCAAAGTGAAAGTAGAAGAAGAGCCAGTATCTATGCAAAGTGCAGTAAGAGAAGCGTGAAAAAGCAAGGTCTCGTTATGAGACCTTGCTTTTCTTTTTAAGTGGCATTATTTTCCCGTACGTACCAAGACGCCAAATGTACTCAAGTGGCCCGTATTGGTAATGTGAAAGCCACCAGCGGCTAATAAAGATTTGTAACGTGTAGAAACTAATGCAGAATATTGGTCCAACCCATAATGGAGCAGGATAATAATTTTTAAGGAATAGACCAAATACAAGTAATGTAACAATTGTATGCGAGATGTAATTTGTTAATGCCATTCGTCCAACGTATTGGAATGGACGTAATAACGTTTGCCATTTTTCTTTTTGTAATAAACGCATTAGCGTGAAAATGTAGAATATGAATAACGTTTTTCCGCTAAACATTGTAAAGACCTGCATATAAATTGGTTCATAAAATGGTTTTGATAAGAAGTAACGGACCATGAAGAACCACATTGGTAATGTTAAAAGGAACATAATAATTTGCCATTTTTTAAGTTTTGGATCTAACTCTTTCGTGCGGCGGAAAATATCCTTTTTGCCGGCGTATAAACCAAGCAAAAATAGCCCAACTGTTTCTGGAAGCATAAGTAAATTTAATCCAATTCCATCAGCGTAAAATGCATGGAAACGATTTTGTATTTGTGACAGCCAGTCTTCTAATGGCATGATAGGTAAGGAAAAACCTAGCTCTTCCTTTGGTACCAATGCAACCGTAATACCAGCCATTAGCATAATGAATTGAAAAATACTCAATAAAACGATAGCCCATATTAAAATAGTACGAGGTTCTCTCTTATAAAATAAAAATAAGAAAAATCCAGCAATCGCATAAGTATGTAAAATGTCACCGTCCCATAAAAGAACGTAATGTAAGAAACCGAATAATAATAAAATAAGTAAGCGGCGAACAAACAAAGTTTTTGGGCGGTCGGTTTTCGCCTCAGCACGACTCATAAAAATATAAAAACCTAATCCGAATAAAAACGAAAAAATTGTATAAAATTTCGTTTGAATAAACATATCGTAAAATAGGCGAATATAGCTGTCTATCCCTTCGTAAATTCCTGAAAGATCACGTGAGTCAACCCCGGCGATAACAGGCCAATTCACAAGAAAAATACCTAGTACAGCTATTCCTCTAATAATATCGATGGAGTGTATCCTCTCGCCATGTGTGAGATTTTGCGTCATTTTTTTCCTCCTTGTTAAGTAATTCCCTTTTATTATACAAAATGTAAGATGGAGGGGATAGGCGATATTTCCATTTTTTTAAACTGTTAAGTTATGTAGGATAAGATATAATAAGAGTGCACAATAAGTTTTACCCTTTTTCAAAACAGGCAGTAAAGCTCCTTCTTATAAGGAGCTTTCTTTATGAAAAGTGTTGATAATGATTCTCTTTAATGATAAAATATATTTAAAATTGATAATCATTATCAAAAAAGGTTGGTGTGTAAGTATGGTATATACATTAGTAGCAGGTACAGTCGCTGTATATGCAGTTATTGCGAAGTATGTTTTAAATGGAGTAGGAACAGCAAAATGAGTGATATGACATAAAATCCCTTTCATTTGTAAAAAGAATGAAAGGGATTTTTTATTTTTAATGAGAATATGCTGAAAATTTAGTATGATAGTAAAGTGAAACTATAATCAATGGGTAGGTGTAACTCTCACTGGTTATGAGCTCGCAAATAGCGGGGAAAAGTATATACATCTTGGATAAAGGGGAACAAGGGGATGACAAACATAGTACAGACAAACGGTATGAAAAAACTTGTTTGTTTTTATGAAGAGTGGCAAAAACACGGCGATGCAGAGAATAGTTTAAAGTTGTTTGAGGTGATTCAAAAATATAAACAAGAACAGCTTATGATAGCGTTCTGTGGTCACTTCTCTGCAGGGAAATCAACGATGATGAATCATCTATATAAAGCGCAGTTGTTACCAACAAGTCCAATTCCGACAAGCGCTAACGTTGTCAAAATTGAAAAAGGAATGGATCGTGTTGTTGTAACGGTTAAATCTGGAGAACAGTACGAGTATGACGGTGCATATTCAGCTGAAGAATTAAAACAAATTTGTAAAGATGGTGATGAGGTAATTGGTGTTCACATTTATCGGAATGATGCGCCAATTCCTGAAGGTGTTATGTTAGTAGATACACCAGGGATTGACTCAACAGATGATGCCCATCAATTAGCGACAGAATCAACGCTACATCTAGCAGACGTAATTTTTTATATGATGGATTATAATCACGTCCAATCGGAAGTGAATTTGCAATTTGTTAAAGAATTGAAACAACGTAATAAAACGGTTTATCTCGTTGTCAATCAAATAGATAAACATAAAGAAAATGAATTGTCGTTTGAGAATTATAAAGATAGTGTAAAGCAATCGTTCTCTAACTGGGATATTGAAGTAGATGGAGTATATTATACGTCATTACGAATGATGAACCATCCACATAATGAAATTGGAAGCTTAGAAACGTTAATTACTTCTATTATGAAAGAAAAAGAGCAGTATGTAAGGACTGGAATGGAGCGAGAAACAGAATATTTAATGGGGGAACATTTCTCGTTTATTGTTTCTGAAAATGAAAAAGCTCTTTTGAAATATGAGGAAGAGTTAGCATCACCACTTTCTATTTCAGAGGTAGTTGAAAAGAAGGAAGAGTTAACGGAAGCGAAAAATCGTGAGGCAAGTAAAGAATCTCATGTGAGAAATGAATTTATAAAAGGCCTACAAGCTATATTAGATAACGCGTATTTAATGCCATTTGAAATGAGAGAATTGGCAAATGCGTACTTAGAAACGAAATTAACAAAGTTTAAAGTCGGTTTGCTATTTGCGAAAGGAAAGACGGAGCAAGAAAAACAAAGGCGTGTAGAGGCGTTTTATTCTGCCCTTCAAAAGACTGTTGAAACGCAGCTTGATTTTCATGTGAAGGAATTTATTGTAGCCTTCTTAAAAGAAGAAGGATTGTTCACGGAGGAAATTGGGAAAGACATATATGGGTTAGAAATTGCTTTCGGACCAGAAATGTTGGCTGAGGTAATTAAACAAGGCGCAGGTTTCACAGGTGATTACTTACTTCTTTATACAGCGGATGTAGCGAATGAACTAAAGAAGCGTTATTTTATAAAAGCACAGCAAATTTTTGATAAAAGTGCGGTCGTTTTAAAGCAAAAGGTGAGGGAAGCAGTTGCTCGTATTGAAGAAGAGATTGAAACATATACGATGTTGCAAACGGCGAAAGAAACACAATTACAATACAATAACAATTTGGTGGCATATGAAGACTATTTACGAAATGTTTGGCACGATCATATTGCTACGCCTGAAGGTTTGCAAATAGATGAGATATTGCAAAGGGAAAAGCAAATTGTTAGTGAGAAATTTACACTACAAGAGCAGGAAATCGTAAACGATAACGTAGCGATTCATGAAGAAGAGCTGAAAGGAACGGCGGCTTTAAATATTCAGCGGATATTAGAGAAAGTGAAAAAAGCTGAAACGATATTAGAGCCATTGCCAGCGCTGAAACATGTACAGCAAGAGGTAATAGAGAAAAGAAGACGTGTAGAAACAAAACAATTTACAGTAGCGTTATTCGGGGCATTTAGTGCTGGAAAATCATCGTTTGCCAATGCCTTACTCGGTGAGAAAGTACTTCCTGTATCACCAAACCCGACGACGGCAACGATTAATCAAATTTTGCCGGTTACAGAGGAAAAACCACATGGAACAGTAATTGTTCAGTTTAAATCAAAGCAAGCGTTATTAGAAGATATGAAAGCTGTTTATAAGCTGTTTCATTATGAGATTGCTACGTTAGATGAAGCGTTAGCACAAATTGATAACGTTATGAAATATCCTTCACCAACTGGGAAGCAAAAAACAACATTTAGCTTTTTACGAGCGGTACAAAAAGGGTATGATGCAGTTTCTACTTATTTAGGAGAACAAGTACAAGTTACATTAGAAGAGTTCTCTGATTATGTAGCGAATGAAGAGAAATCATGCTTCGTTGAGTATATGGAACTTTATTATGATTGTGCTTTAACAAGGCAGGGAGTAGCGCTTGTAGACACACCTGGAGCGGATTCTATCAATGCTCGCCATACGGATGTTGCATTCCAGTATATTAAAAACGCAGATGCTATTTTATTTGTAACATATTATAACCATGTATTCTCTCGTGCTGACCGTGAATTTTTAATTCAGCTTGGTCGTGTAAAGGATACTTTTGCCCTTGATAAAATGTTCTTCTTAATTAATGCGGCGGATTTAGCAGAGTCTGAAGAAGAACTTGAAATGGTAAAAGGTTATATCGCAGATCAGCTACTACAATACGGTATTAGAAATCCGCGTTTATTTGCAATTTCAAGTTTATGTGCACTTGAAGAGAAACAAGGAAAGAATGTTGAAAAAGAGAAGTATGGTATTTTACAAAACTCTGGGATTACTAAGTTTGAGGAATCATTTACGTCCTTTATGATGAGAGATTTAATGCTTGTTTCTGTGCATGCTCTATATGGTGCGTTGCAAGGGGCAGATCAGCTTTTAGTAAACATGATAAAGGGTGCAAAGCAGGGGAATGAAGAGAAAGAGAAGCAAACGAAAAAATATGAAGCAGAGCGTGATCAACTACTTCATATCATTTCTTCATATAGTGTACTTGCTGAAGAACAGGCGATGCAAAATGAAGTGAAAGAGTTGCTTTATTACGTGCAACAGCGTCTATTCCTCCGCTATAATGATGTGTTTACTGAATTTATTAATCCGGCATCACTTCGAACGGATGGAAATGTGAAAACACAATTGCAACAGTGTGTTATGGAATTAGTAGCATTTATTCAGCATGATTTATTACAAGAAATGCGTGCGACATCATTACGCCTTGAAAAATGGATAGACGAAGCGATGAAGCGTGCAAAGGATGAAATTGTAGTGAACTGTAAAGTAGAAAATGAATCAATTTCTATGAATGGAACAGTGGAGTATGAATACAAAGATATTACACATAAAGAACCGTTCCCTTCAGTTGAAATAAAAGATTTCAAAAAAGCACTGGCACATTTTAAAAATGAGAAAAGCTTTTTTGAAAAGAATGACAAGGTTTTTATGCAAGAAGACGCTAAATCTGTATTAGAACCGCTCGTATCAAACTATGTAGCTGATGAAAAACATTTATTTGTTCATCATTATAAGCAAGAGTGGGATATGAAGTGGAATTTATTCGAAAAAGTGATGCAGCAAGATGTGATGAACTATTATGAAAGTATATTGTTTGCATTGGCTGAAACGATCGATGTATCTCTATATGAACAAAGTAAAGAACAATTGCAAAAGCAGTTAGTAGAGATTGAAAAAGAAATTTATGTTATATAGTCGTTATGAGAAAAAGATTCGTTCAATTTTCTTTTGAAGTACAGTATCTAAAGATTTTACAAATCCAGCAAATTCATCGGTAGAAATCATATGAGTAAGAACGAGTCGTCTGCCATCTGGTGTTTCACCGCATAAGACGAATGAAGAAAATTCATATGTTTTGTTTTCAACTACTAATTTTGGATAGGAATACGTGTCGCTTTTCTTCTTCTTTCCATCAATAGAGATGACGTTGCATTTTTTCTCATTGTTGTCCATGGTGAATCCCTCCTTTCTATTATTTATGGTAGACAAGGAGGGTTTAGAACAATAGAGAAGGGGGAATTTTTTATGTCTGTTGTAATAGAACGTATTCCAAAAGAGGCTATACCGAAGGCTTTATTGTTACTTGCTGATCCAAGTGAACGGCAAATAGCTACGTATGTACAAAGAGGATTAACATACGTAGCTAAGCAGGGGGGGAGCGTTATCGGTGTATATGTTCTTTTGGAAACAAGGCCAAAGACGATGGAAATCATGAATATTGCGGTTGCAGAGCATTTGCAAGGAAAAGGGATTGGGAAGAAGCTATTAAGGCATGCTGTAGAAACTGCTAAAGGATATGGTATGTCAAAACTTGAAGTTGGTACAGGCAATTCTAGTGTTTCACAACTTGCTTTATATCAAAAATGTGGATTTCGTATTTTTTCTATTGATTTTGATTACTTTTCGAAGCATTATGAAGAAGAGATTATTGAAAATGGGATTGTATGTCGTGATATGATCCGGCTTGCAATGGAATTGAATAAAAACGTATAACTATTTAGGGGGAAGAGAAGATGGAAGTACATAAAGCAATTACAGCACATTCTCGTAAACAAAATGAAAGTGTAAAAGCATGTTTACAATTAGATGCACAGCGTGAAGCAGCTATTGAAGCTGCCGTATCTCTTGCGTCAAATGGGAAAGAATTTTCGGTTGATGTCATTAATGTTGTAACGAAGCAGATTAATGATCTTGCAAAAAATGGTGTTACCTTGCAGCGTAAATATGTTACAGAAGAAATGGTTATGGAGTATGTAAGTCGTTTGAAAGAGAAAGAAGGTCGTTAAAGATGATAGTTACAGTCGAATGGTTACGTGAGCATATAGAAGATGAGAATGTCCGTATAATCGATTGTCGTTTTGATTTAGCGAATCCTAATTGGGGTAGAGAAAAGTATGAAGAAGGACATATTCCTCATGCGTTATATTTTGATTTGAATTTAGATTTATCAAGTCCTATAGCAGAACATGGTGGCCGCCATCCTTTACCAAATATTGAGGAGTTTGTAGACAAGCTTTCGAAGGCTGGTATTGATGAACATACGACAGTAATTGCGTATGACAGTCAAGCCGGTGCAAATGCTGCTCGTTTATGGTGGTTATGTAACTATGTAGGACATGAGAAAGTATATATATTAGATGGTGGTTTCCAGGCTTGGAAAGAGAATGGACTACCGACAACAGCGGAAATTCCTGTTGCTATACGAAAAACATTCAAAGCTAATATACAAGATCATATGCTTGTAACGATGGAAACGGTCAGAGAGAATATCCGTGCAGG
This sequence comes from Bacillus sp. JKS001846, assembly GCF_900176455.1. NCBI lineage: Bacteria > Bacillati > Bacillota > Bacilli > Caryophanales > Bacillaceae > Bacillus > Bacillus sp. JKS001846. The sequence goes on along the minus strand of NZ_FWYG01000001.1, from coordinate 4,127,085 downwards.
TGCGGATGTTACATTAATTGATTCAAGAGAGCCCAAACGTTATGCTGGTGTAGAGGAACTTGTCGATCATAAAGCAGGACATATTCCAACAGCGGTAAACCATTTTTGGAAGGATGGAATGTTGCAATCAGGACAATTTAAGAATAAAGCTGGGCAACAAGAACGATTCCAAAATCTGTCGAAAGATAAGGAAACCATTGTATATTGTGGTTCTGGTGTTACGGCATGTCCAAATATCGTCGCATTAAAATTGGCTGGATTCCAAAATGTTAAATTGTATGCAGGTAGCTGGAGTGATTGGATCTCTTATCCAGAAAATCAAATTGCAAAAGAAGAAGATTAATCACTTGCATGCAAAAATAATTTGTATTAAAATAAGGTCACAAGCAAGAGATTGCTCGAAAAACTTTGTATTTTACACATTGGAAACAATGTGATAATATAACGACAAGTAAATAATACATCCTGCGGTGTGCGTAACTTATTTATGTCTAAAACCGATGTTAGTTATACGGAAGCTCAATATTTAGCGACCATCATCAAGCCTTCCTTGTGGAGGAAGATGTACGGTAACTGTGAGGGCATCCACCTGCGAGTAGCGGGTTTTTGGACATTTACGAGGAGCGGCACGTGCGGGGGTCTTATTTCAACTAACCTTATATAAAATTCCTACGGTGTACGTAGCTTATGCATGTCTTAAACCAATAAGTTTAATATGGAAGTTCAATATTTAAATGTAGCTAACATGCCATCTTTTTAAGAAGGAAGTTACAAACATTTGTGAGGGCATCCACCTGTGAGAGCAGGTTTATGGACATCTAGAGAGAACGGCATATGTGGGGCTATATAAAAACCTTACGTTTTATACGTAAGGTTTTTTTGTTGCATAGATATATTAATATTATCTTGATTCACCTGTGAAGTTTCCATACAAAGTGTTGACATCTATTTTAAATAAGAGTAACATTTTCAATGTAATGAAAATAAGTCTCTGTTAGGTGAGGCTCCTGTATAGAGAAATGCTACTGCCCAAAAATGTCGAGAGACGCCAATGGGTCAACAGGAATGATCGAATTAAGGTTTTTCTTAACGTAGCTGGTAATGTACCTATGCTATACAGTGCTAAAACTCGGTGAGGGAGAGGTCCGTAGATTTCTAATTATATTAGAAATCGTTTATTTGTGTATGTAATGGCCGCTACTCTCTTAAGGGTAGGGGTCTTTTTTGTTACCAAGCTATGAGTAATTTCATATTATAAACTATAAAATTAAACGAGGAGGTGAGGAGCATGTCAAATTCTGACTCGGTTCCGTTACCCATATACTTCAAATCAAAAATATATGATGTAGGCAGGAAACGATTTGTTCCTCCCTCTATATTTATCACAATATAGCGTTTATAAAGCGCGAGACACTTTCACAGTAAAGTGGATAAATTGAGAAACAAAGCGTTTCTTCCTATGTTGTAAAGGAGGAGACGATAATATGTTATATGCAAACAAAACTGTGGGTAACACGTCATATAAACTAAGTAAAAAATCAATAAAAGAACAAACAATGCTCCAAAAAAATAAAGATTTATTAATTGAAATTGCAACAAGAGATGTAAAATCTGTATTTGCATATTTTAAAACAACAAGAGACGGACTATCAATGAAAGAGGCACAAAAACGTATTCAAGTATATGGCCGAAATGAACTAACTTCAAAAAGAGCACTTCTTGCAGAAGTAATGATGAAGCTAGGTGGCATGATTCCAGGTTTTTCAAAACAACGTGTGTGTGATGAATTACAACGTGAAACGATTACTGTATCTAGAGTAGAATGTTCTAGTAGTACAGGGCTAAATAGTGAACTGAAAATGATGGAGATACCTGTGCAAGAACTTGTACCTGGAGATATGATTTTTCTTTCGGCTGGAGATGCTGTGCCAGCTGATGTACGTATTATTTATGCAGATGATTTATTAGTGAATGAGTCTGTGTTAACGGGAAACGAAGCGAATGTAGAGAAGTTTGAGAGCTGCTATCACCTTGAACGTAAACGGTTTATTCCATTAAAACGGATGAAAGATTATAATCCACTTGAGCTTGAAAATGTATGTTTTAAAGGTTCGCATATTGTTAGTGGAAATGCAAAAGCTATCGTTGTTTCTACTGGAAAAAATACGTATTCAGGCATCTTGCATACTTGTTGTAGTAGAACGTCTTAATGTGTTAATGATGCTAAATATACAAAAACAATGTATAATAGACAAAGTTGAGCAAAAACGTAGAATGGTAATCTATTTATATAACCTTACGTGATAACGTAAGGTTATTATTTTTTTAATAGGAGAGGAATTATGAAAAAAGTATTATTAGTTGATGGTATGGCACTATTATTTCGTGCTTTTTACGCAACAAGTGTCTACGGACAATTTATGAAACGACAAGATGGAACCCCTACGAACGGGATTCATGGTTATATGAAACACTTATTAACAGCTACGCAAGCGATCGAACCAACACATATCGTTACATGCTGGGATATGGGAAGTACGACATTTAGAACAGAATCGTTCTCGAATTATAAAGCAAATCGTGCAGCGCCACCAGAAGAATTAATTCCTCAATTTGATTTAGTGCAAGAAATGACTGCAAAATTATCCATTCCAGTTATCGGTATGAAAGGCTACGAAGCCGATGATTGTATCGGTACGCTTGCAAAACAATATTGCAATGAAGCTGAAGTTTATATTTTAACAGGTGATACGGATTTACTTCAACTTGTTGATAAGAGCGTTACAGTCATGCTTCTGCGTAAAGGAATTGGAAATTACGAATATTACACACCGGAGAAAATCATGGAAGAAAAAGGTGTAGAGCCGTGGCAAATCGTCCATGCAAAAGCTTTCATGGGAGATACAAGTGATAATTATCCAGGGGTAAAAGGTATCGGTGAAAAAACAGCGTATAAGCTTATTCAAGAGCACGGAACAGTATCCGCTGTACTAGAAAATGTAGAATCATTAACAAAAGCGCAGCGTACGAAGATTGAAAGTGATTTAGAGAACTTAAATATTTCGTTACAATTAGCCCAAATTCACTGTGAAGTTCCAATTTCATGTTCACTAGAAGAAGGATTACACACAATGGATGAAGAAAAACTTAGATTTGTTTGTGAAGAAATGAATTGGGGAAGACCTGAAATATTAATAAATATGCTATAAATAGTTTGGGAAGAGGGATGTTGCATAAGTCGAACTTTGACTTGGTGACACCTTCTTTTTGTTTTTGTAAACAGTATTATAATAAATAAAATTATGTCGAACTCAATTTTAAATATATAAATATTTCGACAAGATATAATGATAAAAGTTGATGAAAATAATAACTTTTATCATGAAGTGAATTAATTTCAACATAGTTTTAGATAATCATTTTTTCGTGTTCACAAAGTTGTCAGAAAATAAACGAGATTTTCATATGAAGTTCAAATAGAATTCACAACAATCAATTATTATAAGAACACACAGATAATTCTTTATCTTTTATATAAACCATCCCCCAAGGAGGACAATGAAAATGAGAAAAAAAGTGAGAAAATCTTTTAAACAATTATTAATTGAAAATAAACAATCACTATTAAATAATAAAGAAAATATGAAAGAAATTGAAGAGAGAATTGAGAAACGACATGTAGCATATAGTGGTGCCAGTAATTAAATAAAATAAAAAAGATAGCCTATGTAGGCTATCTTTTTTATTTTATATTGAAAAAACGCTATTCAGCTCTTTAATTTTGTAAATATGCAAGATATTTTTATAGCGTTTTTCTATCAATATTACTCATTTTTCGAGGTTGAAATTGGTATATACCAATTTTTGAGATTTTCTATTCAAAATATTACAAAAAATGTTACAATACACTCAAATTTATACTATAAAATCATTTTAATATGAAAAATTGGAATGAAAAGAAAGGAGAGGAATATGAATAAAGATGTCGCTTTGAAATGATTATTATCATTTCATTAGGAGTTGATGTAAAAAGATGAAAAGATACGAAGAATTGGACTCTATAAGAGGGATTTCTTCATTAGTAGTAATGATTGGTCATCATTTAATGATTTTTTCAGCATTTCAAAATTACAGTTATGAAGATAATAAACCATTTGTTGTGTATCTATTAAAAGAAACGCCTGCTCGTCTAATTTTTAGTAGTGGTAACGAATCAGTTATTATCTTTTTTGTTTTGAGCGGATTTGTTTTGTATGAATCTATTCAAAAAAACTATAGTAGCTATGGGTCATACCTTTTAAAACGTATATGCAGAATATATATTCCTTATATTGTGGCAATAATTATAGCTATTGTATGCCAGATTACAATTAGTGAATATGGTATTTCTTATTTAAGTGAATGGTTTAATCGCTCATGGACGATTAAAAGTTCTTCAAGCTTAATCGCACAACATATTTTATTGGTTGGGAAATATAATACAGATGCATATAACGGTGTGATTTGGTCACTTGTCCATGAAATGCGAATATCAATAATTTTCCCGTTAATTTTGATGATTTGCTTACGAAAAACGTTAAGGTGTTCATTACTATTATTGTTTAGTTTTAGTATATGTTCTGTCGTAATATTATTTTTGTTTCGCTCGGGCTTAACATTAACAAGCTATGCATTAACATTGCATTACACAGTACTGTTTTTACTAGGAGCACTAGTTGCGAAGTATAAAAATAATTTAATAGTTTTTTATAGTAATTGTACTAAAAACACGAAAATTGCATGGTTTTTATTTGCGATTTTACTTTTTATGTATGAAGGGCTTATAGGAGAAATTAAAGTGCTCAATAATTTTATATTTCGAGACTACGTAGTGGCGATAAGTGCATGTTTATTTGTCATATTAAGTTTGTCAATATCAACTTTGTCGTCCTTGCTACATAATAAATATTTGTTATATTTGGGGAAGATTTCTTACAGTCTTTATTTATACCATATTATATCGTTGTTTTCCCTTATATACATGCTCCATGAAATATTACCGTTGCCTATTATTTTAATTTTTTCACTTGTTTTTTCGTTTATACTTGCAATGCTTTCGTATGTATATGTAGAAAAATTTGCATTCGGAGTCGGAAAGTATGTAACAAAACAAGTGGATAGAAGAGAGAAAGGGTTATCTGTAAAGAGTGAATTGCAGGATGTTATTCAGAAAAGGGCGGTGAAATAATTGAATCAAGAAATGAGTATAAAAGATTTTCAACAATTACTGAAAAGAAGATTCGTAACGATTATTTTAACGATGTGTTGTTTAACCGCTTCTTTAGTTCTTATCTCTATGTATGTTTTAAAGCCGTCATATCAATATTCAACGCAAATTCTTGTTGGGAATTTAGATGAGTTTAATAAGGAAAATTCAACAAATAAAACACAAGAAAATAAGCAACTAGTAACATCGTATGTTGATATTTTAAAAAGCCCATTAATTATTTCAACAGTCAAAAAAACTTTGAAATTAGAGCAATCAAGTTATGAATTAGCACAAAAAATCTCGGTTGTGAATACGGACAACTCACAAATTGTAACTGTTACAGTAAAAGATTCCAATCCGAAAATCGTGAAAGACATTGTAAAGACATTGGCAGAGCAATCACAAAAAAGCTTTCAACAGTACACAAATGTACAAGGGGTGAAAGTATTAACTGATCCTGAGTTACAGGAACAGGCTGAAAAATTGTTTCCGAAATTTCAACTGATCATTCCTATTTCTTTAATTGTTAGTTTTTTTGTTGGGATAGGTTTAGCTGTATTTCGAGATTATTTTGATGAACATATATACACGGAACAGGATTTAGAGAAAATAACAACAGTCTCTGTTATTGGTCACATAAATATGGAACCAAATAGAAAAAAGAAACCTACAGAGGTTGATAAAAAATCATCTATATATCGAGGTGAACATGTCGATGTTTAGGACAAAGAAGCAGCTGCCATTCAATTTGCATGATGATCTGATGAAAGAGCAGTTTTATACGGTGTATCACGAGCTGAAAAAATCCGGAAAACAACTGTTCACAGTTAGTTCAACGAAGGACAGAGGTGTTGTTGCCTCGCTTATAGTAAATATGGGTCTAGTGTTTGCGGAAATGAAAAAAAAGGTGTTACTTATTGATGTGAATTTTTCTGACCCTAAACTACATGTATTATTACAAAGTGATCACATGATAACAGTAAACGATATAATAAGCTCTTCCTCCTGCAATTATGAATCTTTTTCTAGTAATTTGTCTAATTACTTATATTGTATTCCTGCCAAAAAAACAGTACATACAGGGACGCCTTTAGTTGCTATGGATGAATTTGATAATGCGATTGCTAAGTGGAAAGAAGATTTTGATTACATTTTCGTTTATTCTTCTGAAGTATTTGAGCTTCCTGCTACGCACATTATTGCAGGGAAATGCGATGGAGTGGTTTTAGCAGTTAAAAAGCAAAAAGATTCACTACGTACAGTGCAAAAAGTAATAGCGGATATAAATAGGAAAGAATGTGAATTAATAGGTATAATTTTATATTCTTGAATGTGGGGGTAACGATCCATGATTCGTGAAACAAATCAAGCCAAGTTGTATACGATTCCGGCTCAAGAAAAGCCTAGCATATTGAATCGAAGTGTAAAACGCTTGTTTGATATTATATTTTCAATCATATTGTTACTATTAACAATACCAATTATGTTGTTCTTTTGTATTATGATTACCTTAGAAACATCAGGGGCTCCAATATACTTTCAAGAACGTTTAGGTATAAACGGGAAGAAGTTTAATGTATTTAAATTAAGGTCGATGGTAAAGGATGCTGAAATGAACGGACCACAATGGGCAAAAGAACATGATCAAAGAATTACAAAAGTTGGATTGTTTATAAGAAAAACGAGAATTGATGAATTACCACAGCTCTTAAACATTTTAAGAGGAGATATGTCTTTTGTAGGCCCTAGACCAGAGAGAGAGTTTTTTTATAATGAGTTTGATGCGTATATTCCAGAATTTAAGGAACGTTTAATAGTAAAACCAGGATTAACAGGATGGGCACAAATAAATGGAGGGTATAATCTTGATCCAAAGGAAAAGTTGAGGCTGGACATGGAGTATATTGAAATGAAAACATTTCGGATGGACATCCGTATTTTATGTAAAACCGTTTTAATTGTATTGAACGGTAATGGTGCAAGATAAATATATATGTAAACAAACAACATATGTAAGTAGGTTACTTGCAAAGGAGAACTTGTATGGGTAGATCTATTCTAAGCAATATTATCCATCTATTTTATAGTACGATTTTAGCTAACCTTCTTCAGGCCGTCAGTTTAATTGTTTTAGCAAACTTTTTTAACGCACAACATTATGGGATGTTTAGTGTTGCCATAGCAGTGACGTTTGTTATGTTATTTTTTACAGACTTAGGACTTAGTAATACGTTTCTTCGAGAAGGGGCAAAGGATGGAGCAGATTTAGAGCAGATTTTATCATCGTATATAAAAATAAGGATGATTCTACTTATTTTTATTTCTATCATCGGTTATATTGCTATTCATTATATGTATGCGGATAAAAATTTAATTTATATGATGATAAACGTAATGTTTTTCATGTTAATAGGATTAACTTGGCAAAACATAGGGATTGCCTATTTTCAACTGACGGAACGTATGAAGTATATAGCGCTCATAAAAGTTGTATCAGCATCAGTTGTCATTATAATTACATGTTTTTGTATTTTCGGAGAGTTACCGGTGTATGTAACAGCTCGCTTATATGCTTTTGGGTATATGATTGGTGGTTTATTCAGTATATATATCATGAGAAGAAAGACGAAAATGAATATGAAAGTCGTAATTCATAAAGCGTTATTTTGGCAATTAACTCCCTTTATTATTAGCGGTTTTTTAATAATGAGTACGCCACAATTAGCGCCTATCTTGCTTAACTATACATTGCCATTAAGTATGGTAGGTGTTTTTGCAGTGGCGTACCGGATGCCGGCAGCTTTATATCAAGTACCAGGGGTAATTGCAGGTGCATTTTTTCCGGTGCTCTTTAAGCATTATAACCAGAATAATATAGAAGAGCATACGAAATTAAATTTACTTCAAATTAAATCAATGGCGATTGTAGGAATATGTATGACGATCGGTTTATATCATTTAGCACCATACTTTATTTCTATATTTTTTCATGAAGAATGGAGGAATGCAGTAGAACCACTCCAAATATTATCATTTCTTATTGTGCTACAAAGTTTAAATATTGCCATTGCTGACGGTTTAACGACGAGTGGTTGTCAAAATAAGAGGACTGTTGTGCAGTGTGTAGCATTGGTGATAGGTGGGGTTATGCTTTATAGCTTTAGTAGTCTTGGTGGAGTGATAGGAGCGGCATACGCTATGGTTTTATTTGAAATAGTCGCTTTAGTGGGATATATAGCGGTAAGTGTAGTGAAGAAAAAAATTGTATTCCAAATTGTAATACCGTATACAATTTATTTTGGTGTAACCTTTATTGGAGTGCAATATATATTGCATACATATCATTTAATTGCGCTTGTTCTTAATATACTAATTGTAGTAGCTGCCATATTCCTATATGATTATGAGCTAAAAAAACTTCTTCTTTCTTTTATAAGAAAAATACGCAAAAAGGATTATATTACGAAACAGGGGATATAGCCTATGGAAAATAATATGAAAGTATCAATGGGATGGATTATTCTTCTAATATTATTTGTCATGTTAAGTAAATACAATTTATATATTGGATTTTCATTGAAGATATATATGATTTTTTTAGTCATATATTTTTGTTTAACAATTAAAGACTTTCATATTCAAAAGTTATATTTTCATGAAGTTATATTTTTACTGTTTTATTTCATTTATTGTTTAAGTGGAATTCTTTCTATGTATTTAAATGCTAGTATTCGTATGATTTTTGGCGTGCTACTCGTTTTAGGATGCTATTTTATAATGAGGAATTTATTGGGCAATACTGAAATAGTGGTACTTGAATCATCTATTGCTTATGTAGGAGTAGTATTTAATGTTGTAAGTCTACTACTCTATATAATCGGTTTACAATACTTTAGTTTATATGGTGGAGAAGAGAGAGAAATTTTTGCTGGATTATTAGTTGATAGAGGATATCCACGGTTAATTGGATTGCTAGATGATCCTAACATTTTTATTTTCTATAATACAATATTTTTTATGTACTATATGACGAATTTGCAAAATATCACTAACATCTTAGGGTTAATTTTATGTGTTACGACGAGTCTATTAACCTTTTCAAGAGGGGGAATATTAGCGCTTGTGCTTGTCATTTTTGTATATATATGTATGTCTAGTTTCGCTAAAAAAATAAAAATAATTATGAGTTTAGTATTGTTTAGTGTAGTTATTTTTAGTTTATCGAATAGTGTAATGGGGGGGCAATTAGATGACATATTAAATAAACGAATTTCTGATTTTTCCCATGATAATGGAAGTGGTAGATTTACATTATGGGAAGCTGCTTTTAAATATTATTTATCCAATCCATATATCGGAATTGGTGCGTTTAACTTCTCGAATTATTATGAGTATCAATTTAATGAAAAATTATATGTACACAATACATTTTTAGAAATTTTGTCTGAGTCGGGTACAATTGGTTTTCTTCTATATAGTGCGTTTTTATTCATATTAATGTTCAAGTTAGCGCAGCATACTTTGTTTCGTGAAAAACCATACCTTCTATTGACTATGATTGCATTTTTATTTCAGATGATGTCATTGTCACTCATTATTAACGAAGCGTTCTTTTTATTTTTAGCAGTTGTTGTGAAGTATATTTCAATATATGAAGGAAGGGGAAAGATAGATGGTAAAATGTCTATCAGCACATAATAAGGCGCCTCATGTTTCTGTAATAACACCTTCTTATAATAGTAGACGATTTATAGGTGAGACAATTTTATCTGTACAGAATCAATCGTATGAAAACTGGGAAATGATTATCGTTGATGACTGTTCAACCGACCAATCTGCCGCAAAAATTAAAGAGATAATAGAAGGAGACTCACGTATTAGGTTATTATCATTAAAAGAAAATGTTGGTGCTGCTAAAGCTCGGAATTTAGCGATTCGAGAGGCGAGAGGAAGGTACATTGCCTTTTTAGATAGTGATGATATATGGTTGCCGCATAAATTGAAGACACAATTGTTATTTATGGAAGAAATGAATATTGCTTTTTCATATGCGTCGTATAGTTTAATTGATGAAAATGGTAATGAATTAAATCGCGAAGTGAGTGTACCAAAATCTGTTGATTATCATTATTTAGTAGGAAATACAATTATCGGGTGTTTAACGGTGATGATTGATCGTGAAAAAATTCCGTATGTCGAAATGCCTAGTGTACAGCCGGAAGATACAGCGTTATGGCTGAACTTATTACATGAAGGGCATGAAGCAAAAGGGATACAGCAAGTATTAGCGAAGTATCGAATTGTAGCAAATTCTGTTTCGAGAAATAAAGTTAGAGCAGCTTTTCGGTATTGGAAATTATTAAGGGACCAAAAAAGTCTTAATGCAGTGCAAAGCTTTTACTATTTTAGTAAGTATGCTTATCATGCTTATAAAAAAAATAAAATCAATGTAGTTGGGAAGACGCAATTATGAATATACTGTTGATGACAGATAAATTGATAACTGGCGGAGCCGAAAATTATTTCTGTAAATTAGAAAATAACTTGCATTATGAGGATTTTAAGATTTATACAGCTGCAGGTTATGGAGAACTATATGAATCCCTTACTAGAAAAGAAAATTTTATATTACTTAGTCGATGGAATCATTTGAGAAATATTTATTATTTACGAGACGAAATTTATAAACGAAAGATAGAACTTATTCATGCGAATAGTTTGCGAATGGTATTATATGCTTTTCTACTTCAAAAGTTTATTAAAAAAAAGATGAAAATTGTTTATACGAAACACAATGTAACGATATTAGAAAAGAAAATGCCAACGCTTTTTCGGTATTTCATGAATAAATATGTGAACAATATTATTACAGTAAGTGAGTTTGAAAAGAATAATTTAATTTCAATTCATGTAGCAGAAGAAAAAATAAATACAATTTATAACGGTGTCGATATTGAAAAGTTTTTATTCCAGCAGAAAAAGAAAGAATCTACATATAAAATAGGGATATTAGCTAGATTATCCAAAGAGAAAAACCATCAACTATTTGTCAAAATTGCAAATGTGTTGAAAAAGAGAAATGATTTTATGTTTTATATTGCTGGTGATGGACCAGAGAAAGAATCGATTATGAAAGAAATAGAAAAATATGGATTGCAGCAAAGGGTGAAGATGCTAGGGAATATTTCAGAGCCGCATGAGTTTATAGGGAATATGGATGCCTTACTTTTATTATCTTTTCGTGAAGTGTTTCCAATGGTAGTAATTGAAGCGATGGCTACAGGGACACCAATTGTTTCAATAGATGTTGGTGGAATACATGAAGCGGTAATAGATGGAGAGTCAGGTGTTTTGATATCTGAATATTGCGAATCCGAATTCGCAAGTGCGCTTGAGGAACTACAAGGGAATGAAGAGAAGGTAACTGCTATTAGATTGAAAGCACGAGAGAAAGCAATGAGATATTTCTCGTTAACTAAAATGATAGAGGAAACGAAAAATATATATGAATTAAACAAATGACCGAGTAGGTCGTTTGTTTTTTTTATTATAGAAACTTTTAAGAGACAACTCACATATTATATGAAAAAGGTAATATGAGGAGTGAATTTATTTTGTCAGAATATATTTCATCCCAAGAAGATTGTGCGCCAGAAAGTAGCGTTCATATTGATTGTTTTGGCGCAGTTCCAAACTCGGGAAATGATAGCTCATTAGCAATTCAGCAAGCTATTGATTATTGTGTAGCGAATCGAATTTCGACGGTTAGAATTACAGGGGTAAATACGTACAAAATTGTAAAGCCGATTGTTATTAAATCAAACGTAAGATTAGAGTTAGATCCTACCGTAACACTGCAAATTGATGGGGATTTTAATGCATTTGAGCTACAAAGTAACGCTTCGATAGTTGGTGGTACTCTTCAAGTTATAAATCCATTGTTTCAATCTGCTGTTATTTATGTTTCTGGTTCACAACAAATCGAAGTACCTAATCAATCTGTTATATCAAATATAAATATAATAAATACAACTCCATTGTATAAAGGAAAAGCTATACATTTTTATTGTCAAAAGGCATGGGATTTTATTAGTTTCTTTCAAGTTAAATTTATTCAAATTAAAAACTTTCAAACTGCAATACATTTGAAGACAGAATATATAAATGATATCAATACACCTTGCTGGATTAACGCCAATGTATTTCAATCTATATTTATTGATGGATGTGTGTATGGGATTGAAGTAGATGGAAATAGTGATTTGCCAAATGAAAGTTCAGGAAATACGTTTCATGATATTCAAGTGCAATGTAGACAACAAACGGAAAAAGTAATTCGTTGTTCAGGTGCGTATAATACATTTGATTGTATGATCTGGGATACGTACCGGATGAGTAGTGAACAAATTGTTATTGAATTTTCTTCCAATTCTCATCGTAACTACCTTTTTTCAAATCTGCTTTCGACAACTATTGTAGATAAAGGACAATACAATGTTTGTAAGTCTACTTATGAAGAATCCCTACGAATTCAGTTACCTTTGACGTTAAATAGACCTCATTTAATAGGAAATCAAGATGATATTTTAGTAAATGCTCAGCAGAAATATAACGTTAAGCAAGTAAGTGGAAAAGTGCCGTACGGGGGAAATCTCACAAATTGCTTTAATTTAATAGATGAACAAAGTGTAAACTATATTGACGTTCCAGATAGTGATCCAGTTGTAATTGAAATGGATTTTACGAAAAAACCAATACAAATGTTAAATTGTTTTGGAATGTATTTTGGATGGGGAGAGAGCCCAAAGAAAATTAAAATTGAATATGCATTAAGTGCAACTGGAAGTTGGGTTATCGCGTTGGATGTTCCATTAAATGTTGGCGATACAATTATATCGAATATGAAGGCCAGTCAGTTATATAAAGTTAGAATTACATTAAGTGGTTATTCTCAAGATCATAAACGTTTTCGAATTAATCGTATCTTTGCAAGATCTTCTATGGAAAATGGGAGTGCTTGGTTAGCGACGACTGGCGGAAGAATGTTTGGAGATATTGAAATAGAGGCAAGTAAAGGTATAATCATGAAGACTGCTAGTGGAGTGAAATGGAAAGTTACTATTAATGAAGCTGGCCAACTTATTACGACTAAAATAACTTGAGGTGGTGTTTAATCGTATATCCTTGGACGAGTTACAACGTAGTGGGATATAGGTAATGAAAAAGAGATTGTAATTTGGTTTCAACCAAACTACAATCTCTTTTTTGTTTCAATTACTTCCACCAAATCCAAGTCCAAAGGTAATTTCGTACATTTCGAGGAGTAATGCGAATGAAGCGTTCACCGTCAAAGAAGCAATTTAAATTTGGAAGTGCTTCATCTGGATTTTCTGGAACAAAGGTGACGATGTTTTCGTTACTTGTAACGGTTACTGTAATTGGTGGGTCGGTAGCGGATTTGAAGTTGTAATGTTTTAATCGCAAGATAAATACTTTCTACCCTAAAATAGCTTCTACGTAAAGAACATCACTACTAGCAGGGATATTTAAAATAACGATAGAACTATTTTGTATATAGATATGTTGCACCAGCATGGTTTTAATTACTAATTTTACTTAATTTTTAAGTGAATGGTGTCATATCACATACATATAGTTCTGGTCAAAATAGGATATGTATGCGGTAGTTAAAGGGAAAAGTATATAAGCTGATTTAGAAAGAACAATCTAAGAGTCTAGATAAAGAGAGGGAGAATGATTGAATTGGAAATTAGAGTGGAGCGTCTTCGGAAAGAGCAAATAAGCGACATTGTAGCATTATCTTCTTATATTGGTTGGGATTATAACAGAGAAGAAGTTGAAACAATTTTTAACTCAGGTATTGTATACGGCGTATGGAATGAGAGAAAGGAACTTATTGCTAGCGCGGCAATAATATTATATGGGGAGAAATTAGCGTCTATCGGAATGGTGATTGTACATCCAGATTATAAGGGGAGAGGGATTGGAAAGATAATAACGGAAGCGTGCGTTAAAAGCGTATCAGCTCATACTCCAATTATGCTGATTGCTACGGATGAAGGGAAACCTTTATATGAAAAGTTAGGATTTAGGGCAGTAAGTTATGTTTCTAAATACATATGTAACTCATACAATGCGAAAGATTATTGTGTAAGAAATGAAGATTATGTGATGAATTATGAAGAGGGTGATTTAGAAAAAATAATAAAAATAGATGAATATGCGTTTGGAACAAATAGAAAAGAGTTTTTAAAGAAAAGAATTGTGCAAAGTGAGCAGTGTGTCGTTGTAAAGGATACGAAAGAAAATGTAGTAGGATACGGTATAAGTATACAAACGCCAGAAAATAAAATAATAGGACCAGTCGTTGCTAAAAATAATGAGATGGCAATGAGAATAGTACATGATTTAGCAAGAGGGCATAATGGAAAATTAAGAATGGATGTACCAGAAGGAAAGAACGATTTCATGAAAGAATTAGAGATTGCTGGTTTTAAAAAGGTGAATACACCACCAATTATGATGAAAAATAGTAATCGGTTATTAAAAAGAAATAGTGAACTATATAGTATTGCAGCGCAAATTTTTGGATAAAAAAGAACCCTTTTAAATGAAGGATTCTTTTTTGAGCCAATTTAATCACGATATTGGTCATGAGTCGGCTGAAAGAGGTCTTCCTCGATATCTCGCACCATAGAAAAATGATCAACGTTATAATGACCGTGTAAAGTTTTATTGTGATGACCAATAATTTGTTCTGCAGACAATACGTTAGAATCAGTTGTTGAATGACCGCTTTTAATTAATGTAACGTCAAATCCTTGTACAGTTGCTGTCCTAACGGCAGTGTCAATGCAATGTTCTGTTTTACATCCGCCTATAACAATATGATTAATGTTTTCTTCTTTTAAAAGTTCAAGTAAAGAAGTACCGTAGAATGAATTGGTTGCTGCTTTATTAATAAAGATTGCAGACTGGGGTACTTGAATTTGATTATGTACTTCAAATCCTTCGCCACTACCAGAAGCAACATCGATATCTCTTACGAAAACAATAAGAGCATTTGAATCTATTGCTTTCTGGAGGGCTATATTTAGTGTAGATAATAGCTCGGTTTTACGAAAAACTTCATTTTCTTGCTCATTTCCATCAATTAATTCTTGCTGAGCGTCGATAATTAATAGTGCTTGTTTCATCGTGTCTCCCCTTTAATATGAAATAAGTTCCACTGTACATATTCCTTCAGATTGTTAGAAAATCCTCCATTGTAAGAGAAGTAGAAGATTGATTTACAAAGTTGTCAAAGAAATTTCATTCTCATAGCGTGTAAAAACATGTATGATAGGAGATGGAGAATTTTTGAGTAGGTGGGAATAACATGCAAACAGTAGAAGATTATCTTTCATTCTTACATACGAAAGGATTTAAATTATCAGAGGAAGCACAAGGGTTTATTATGTTTGGACAAGGATATACTGGTGCGTCTGATGGGATTGTGAACGCAGCAATAGAAGCGACAATTAAACATCAATTGCAGTTTGATGGTAGTTATTTCGTTGCGTTATTAGAACGATTGAAAGAGGAAGAAATTACAGATAAAAAAAGCGCTAAGGCTTTTATGCGGAAGTTACAAGCGTAACTTCACGCAGCCTGCGCTTCTTTTTTTGTTTTGGAAGGTAATTCAACAAAAATCATGCCTAGAAAAATACATAGACATCCGATAATAGCAGAAATAGAAAGTTGTTCATTTGCAACGAGAACGCCTGTTAATGCAGCAAAAACGGGCTCCATTGCGAAAATAATTGCTACTCTCGTTGGAGAAGTGTGTTTTTGTGCCGATGTTTGAATGAAAAAAGCAATAGATGTTGCAAACAGGGCAGTTAGAAAGAGTGCGAATAAAAAGGATTGATTCGTCCATAGTGATACTGAAAATAACTTTTCCCAATCTTCAAACAAAAAAGCGCAAATAGAAGAAAATATACCAACAGCTAATACTTGAGATGTGCTTAATAATAAAGGTGATATTTTCTTAGAAAAGAAGCCGTTAATAAGAATATGGGCAGCGAAAGCGACTGCACAACCGAGAACAAGTATATCTCCTATATTTAATTGGAAAGAATCAGCAGCTGTTAATAAGTACAAACCTGTTGTAGCTACAACAATACCAAGTACGATGAAAATGGTGGCTTTTTGTTTTAAAAAGATAAAGGATAAGATTGGGACCATAACAATGCTTAGCCCAGTTAAGAAACCTGCTTTTGAAGAAGTTGTATAAAGTAAGCCAAATGTTTGTAATAAATAGCCGACAAATAAGAAGAACCCAACTATTAATCCAGCTAAACTACTATGTTTTAATTCTTGTTTTGAAGTTTTCTGTGAGAAAATAATTTGAACCAATAATAAAATAATTCCAGCGAATAAAAAACGAATACCATTAAACGTAAATGGACCAACGAAAGACATAGCGTTTTGAACGACAACAAACGTAGCTCCCCAAATAAAAGAGACAAATAATAAAGCAAGAGGAGCAATCCACTCTTTTTTCACACTCATACCCCCGTTAATTTTGTAAGATAGCTTTTCTAGCTAATTCATCAGCTACTTTATTTTGACTACTTGGAATCCACTTAATAAAAAAGAGATTGAAGTTTTTTATGTACTGTAGTGCTTCATCTAAAAGAGGTGCAAATATTTTATTTTTTGCGTATTCCTTTTCAACAGCCCGCTCAACAAGCTGCGAATCTGTACGAAAAGAGACAGTGCTATAATTATGCTCAATGCAATATTTTAATGCTAGAAGTAAAGCGCGGTATTCTGCTTCATGATTGGACATTGTTCCAAGTGGTACTGATAATTGTACAGGCGGCTGAACGCCTTTAATAAACACTCCTGCACCAGAAGGACCAGGATTTCCTTTTGATGCACCATCAATATATACTTCAATCAAAATGAGAAACCTCCAAATTATAAGATTATCCCCTACTTAAATATTTTTTTGAAGTAGGGGATAGAGTAGTTATCCGATTGTGATGCTGTAACGACATGTAAATGTTTCATTCGCTTGTAAAGATTGAATTCCCTTTTTGTCCTTGAAATCTTTTGCTGGATTTACTTCATCAGCGATTCCATACCAAGGTTCAATACATAAGAAAGGTGCGTTATCCCCTGGTGTCCATACGCCGACAAATGGAAATCCATCAAATTCTACTTTTACAAATTTATTATGTTTATGAGAACGAATCGAAATTTCATTCGTATTCATATGTTCAAAAATAAGTGCATCATTTTTGAATAAATCGTATGTAAGTGGCAATTCAGTCGTATTTTCAGCGATTAATTGCTTTTTGTTTGAAAGATAAGGTCCTTCTAATACGCTTGTTTCTAAGCGTTCCGAACCATTAAACGATAAGTGATAATCTGTAAATGATTCACCGTCCAATAAAGGGAAGTTGAATCCAGGATGTGCTCCGATTGAGAAGAACATTTCTTTAGAAGTAGGATTGTTTACTTCATATGTTACATGAACACTTTGTCCATCTAGCTCATAAGAAACGAGTAATTCGAATTCGTATGGGTATTTTTTTAATGTTTCTTCATTACTAGTAACGATATAAGTGATCTTTGTTTCGCTTTGTTCTTTCACAGAGAAAGTAAGATCACGAGCGAAACCGTGTTGTGTTAATGAATATGGTTTACCGTCTACGTAGTATGTATTATCTACTAATCGACCGACAATTGGGAACAAAATTGGTGCACGGCGTCCCCAATAAGTAGAATCACCTTGCCATAAATATTCTATGTTGTCTTCTTTTAAGCGAACGCTCTGTAATTCTGCACCTTTGTCAGAAATGGAAACGATCACTTTTTCATTTTGAATTGTTGCTGTCATGAAGTGAAACCTCCTAAATCTTTCATATGTTTCATTATACGTTGTCTAAAAGGAAAAAGGTAGTTTATGATAGGAAATCTATTGACGAAAGAGGGGCTACCACGTAAAATATAATCTTGTTGCTAAAAAAAGAATAACGTGGTTCGAAACCATCCCACGTAAAAAAACTAAGGAGATTTTGTCATGAATATTAGAACATTAGTCGGTAATGGTATTTTAGCGGCATTATATATTGCTGTTTCTATGCTTATTCAGCCATTTGGCTTTACGAATGTACAGTTTCGTATTTCAGAGATGTTTAATCATCTCGTTGTATTTAACAAGAAAGCAATTTACGGAATTGTATTAGGTGTATTTTTAACGAATCTCTTTTTCTCACCTATGATCGCTTATGATTTAGTATTTGGAGTAGGGCAATCTATTCTTGCATTAGTTGCAACGATTATTTCTATGCGATTTATTAAAGGTGTTTGGGCTCGTATGATTTTTAATACAGTTATCTTTACGATTACAATGTTTATGATTGCAATTGAACTTCATCTTGCATTTGACCTACCATTTATGTGGACTTGGTTAACATGTGCAGCAGGTGAATTCGTAGTAATGGCGATCGGTATGCCTGTAATGTACTGGATTAATAAGCGAGTACAATTTGAAAGATTTATGTAATAGATGAAAGAGCTATTCCTTATATAGGATGGCTCTTTTTGTATGTGATTATATTGAATATAATACTGTGACTCTTGATAAAATATAATAAAATAAAGTGAGGCTTCAATTAGCCGGATAAATAAGAAGTCTTACATAAGGGGAATGTAGTATGAAATATAAAATTCATTGGTTGTATAAAACGAAGCGCGGATTTCAGACGGAATTAACAACAGAGTATATGAACATAGAAGAAGTACTTCAATTTGCAGAGGATTTTGAGAAAACAGGAAGAGTAAAAGAAATTTCATTTTATGATGAAATGGACGCAGAATGGTCATTAAAAGAGATGAAAAAGTTAAGTAAGCAAGTAGAGGAAGATCCCCAAGAAATACTCGTTTATTTTGATGGGGGATATGATGTGCAAACGAAAGAAGCTGGCGTTGGTATATGTGTGTATTATAAAAAAGGAAATACAAACTACCGGATTCGCCGCAATGCATATATAGAAGGTATATATGATAATAATGAAGCGGAATATGCATCGTTACTATACGGTATGAATATACTCGAGGAATTAGGGGTTAAGTATGAAGCAGTCACACTTCACGGTGATTCTCAAGTTGTACTGCAGCAATTAGCCGGAGAATGGCCTTGTTATGATGAGCATTTAAACCATTATTTAGATCAAATTGAACAAAAGGCGAAGCAAATGAAATTAAAACTTATATGTGAACCAATATCTAGAAAACAAAATAAAGAAGCACATCAATTAGCTACGCAAGCATTGGAAGGAACAGTTATTGATAGTCATAAAGAAATAACTGAATAGAGAGGTGCAAAGGTGGATAAAAAGCAACTCATTACAGAGGTAAATGACTTATTAGAAACGTATTGTGAAGGATGTTTCTTGCGAGAACATAATCGAAAGACAAATAGTAAATATTATGCCCATTCATTTTGTATACGGCAATGTACAGTTGGAGAAACATTGAAAAAGTATGGAGAACAGTTGTCATGAAAAAACATCCAGAGAATATATCTCTGGATGTTTTTTAGTGTCTTGCTTCGTTTAGTTGATGCTCACATTTATTTAATTTCTTTTCCTCATTCATTAAAAATGGCTCATCTAAATCAGTTGCAACAGATTTCATAATTTCAAGCTGAGAGCGAGCTGCTTCTACAGCAGTAGTAGCATGCTCTAATGTATCTGGATCCATTGAAATTGTTGCTGATCCTACCATTTTTTGTGCTGTTTCTACACGGAATTTCACTTCTTCAAAATCATTTACTTCTGATCCCATTAATAATTCCTCCTTTGTATAGTGCGCATTTCACATAGTTTTTGCTCTGTAAAACGGAAATATACAAAGGAATAACAAAGGAGGTTACCAAGTAAGGCAACCTCCTGTTATATGTTGGATTAAAGTTTTACTACGTTAGCAGCTTGAGGTCCGCGGTTACCTTCAGTAATGTCGAAAGATACTTCTTGACCTTCTTCTAAAGCTTTGTAGCCGTCTCCTTGAATAGCAGAGAAATGTACGAATACATCGTCAGCGCCTTCCATTTCGATAAATCCAAAACCTTTTTCGTTGTTAAACCATTTTACTTTTCCTTGCATGTTACAATTCCTCCTAAAAGCGTTTACTATTTTCATTTAGTGAAATTCATTAAAAAAATAATATAAACTAAAAATGCTATATTCTTGAATATTCTGCTAAATGATTAATTTAAATATACACGAATTGGGAGAATTTAGTCAAGTAAGCGATTTTATTTTTTTGTATTTTTAAATAATTTTCCAGTCAAATTTTTAAATAGGTATAGGACAGGCCGAGTATGTAATATTCTTAATTGAATGCTATACATAATGAGGTGAAAGAATGAATAAGTCTTACTTATTAGATAATGAAGGAATGAGAACGAGAACCGACATACCGGATTGGGTTGCAAAAGAATTTGAGATTTTTTCAAATGTTGTGTTAGAACCAACTTTTCCATGTTATTTCGGTTTAACAGCTTTGAAAAAGAATGAACTTCGTTATTCATTTCTTTCTCATAATGATTGGAGTCATTTGCCGCATACAATGTTATCTTTTTTAGAGTTAATGAAAGAGAGACCGATTGTAAGAAGGGGCTTTTTCCTTTTTGTAGAACCGGAATGTGAAGAACAATCACTCGAATATTACCGTGATTCTTTTTGGAAAGTGTTACAGTATTTACATGAAAACGATAATCAAGCATGGCCAAAGCAAATTCCTGAAGACCCAGACCATTATTTATGGGAATTTTCATTTGGTGGTGAGCCAATATTCGCATTTGGAAATGCGCCAGCTTATAAACAACGAAAAACTAGACATTTAGGGAATTCACTCGTTATTGGGTTTCAGCCACGCACTATTTTTGATGGATTAGAGGGAGATCGTCCTAAAGGAGCATATTCAAGACAAATGGTCCGTGAGCGAGTTGAAAAGTGGGATCAATTGCCGAAACATCCTAACATTAGTCATTATGGTGACCCAGAGCATCGTGAATGGAAACAATATTTCATAGGAGACGATGTAGAGCCAATAAAAGGGAAATGTCCTTTTCTTCATAGGATAGAAAAGTAAGAGCCATCATCTAGATGGCTCTTTTGTATATTTTGGATAAAAAAGGGTATTTTATTATGAAAGCTAGTCTATTTTTTAAAATTACATCATTAACTAGTAGTAAAGAGAGTAGAAAGGATAGAGCGATGATTGGAGCAATTATACAGCAAATCGTATTAGGTATATCATTAGCTGCGCCAGTAGGGCCGATTAATATTGAAATGTTAAAACGAGGAATTGAACGTGGTTTTTGGCACGCTTGGATTGTTGGAATTGGTGGAATGACTGCAGATGTTTTATTTATGCTTCTCATTTATTTCGGTTTATCTTCTGTGTTTATGTATACATATGTACAAGCCTTCATGTATTGCACGGGTTTTTTCTTGTTATTTTATTTAGGATTTCAAAGTGTAAAACAAGGAATTTTCGAATCGAATATGGAATATAAAAAAGAAGAGGTAGGTGGCCTTAAGCAATCGTTTATGGCAGGATTTTTAATTGCGATATCCAATCCATTAAATCTTGTTTTTTGGTTTGGTATATACGGAAGTACACTTAGCTCATTACTTACGAAGGTAACGAAACAAGAAGCTTTTTTGTACAGTCTTTGCATTATTGTTGGTATTATTTTATGGAATTTAAATATTGCTTTTTCTGTACATTTTGGAAGAACTTTATTAAAACCAAAAGCGCTTGGCTACATAACAGCCGGAGCAGGTATTATTTTAGTAGGTTATTCTATACATTTTGCATACAAAGCTTTACAGTTGTTCACATAAGATTGAAGGGGAGATTTTTATGTATCGAACCACTATTGACGGAAAAGAAATTATAATTACGTTAGCGCCAAAAATCCGAAAAGAAATTACTGATAGAAATCCACTATATGAAGCGGTATTTCATAATGCTGCAAGATTGTTACAAACAAAGCAACCGACGTTTGCAGTAAATCATGAAATATTTGGGCTCATTATTGGAGAAGTGCAAAGAGGAGAAGTAACAGTGTTTGCAGTGGAACATATTATTCCGAAGCAAAATATATTTGGATCAAACAATTTTTTCTCGGCAATAGAACAGCAGGCAAATTTGTAAAGTGAATAGAATAAGAATAGAAAAGAAATAGTCGTAACGATATGTTGCGGCTGTTTTTTTTGAAAAGGGGGAAACAAGATGAAGAAAGTGGGGAAAGAGTTCTTTTTACAACATGATATTGTTATTATGTATAGCATTCTATTTATTTTCATTATTATTTTAAAAATGCAATTTTTTACGTGGTTTGGCATGTTAGCATGTATGTTTGGGATTGTTTTCTATACACTTAATGAATATATGACACATCGTTTTTTATTCCATATAAAGCCACCTAAAAACACATTTCTATTAAAAATGTTAAGAAGATTGCATTATGATCACCACGTATATCCAGATGATTTAAAACTTTTGTTTTTACCTGTATGGTTTAGTATACCTAGTTTTACTATATATTTACTTATAGCATATGGTATTACAAAAAGTGTTACTATTGCACTTTCATTTGGAATCGGAATGATTATTATGCTGCTCGTTTACGAATGGAAACATTATATTGCTCATAGACCGATTCGTCCCGTCACTAAGTTTGGAAGATGGCTAAAAAAACAACATATATTACATCATTATAAAAACGAAAAGTTTTGGTTTGGTGTTTCAAATCCAGTATTCGATTTTATATTTGGAACACTTAAAGATGGAAAAGATGTTGAGTTAAGCGAAACGGCTCGTAATTTAGAAAAGGAAAAAAAGACAAAAGTAGTGCGTTAAGCACTGCTTTTGTCTTAATGAGGATAAATAAGTAAGGTGTCACTTTATTTTGAAAAAGTATATTAAAAATTTAGGGGAAATTGCCGAAAAATGTCTATCAAAAAATCTTTGCATGAATGCATGGATTGTCTAAAATGAATGTAAGTTTCTGAATATTTATAAAATTTAGTCTTTAGGTACGCAAGGGGGAAGTGTATTTTAAGTAAGAGAGGGGATCGGTTAATGAAACGAGACGATACGTCAGCACGTAAGTTGCAAAATGAGGTGAATTATACAGAGGTCGTTCAGTCGGAAGAATTTCAATTGTTATTAAATACGAAAAAGAAGTTTATCATTCCAATGAGTATTTTCTTTTTTAGTTTTTTTATCGCATTACCTATTTTAACATCGTATTCAAAGGTGCTTAATACACCTGCATTTGGTGACGTTACATGGGCGTGGGTATTTGCTTTTTCCCAATTTATTATGACATGGGCACTATGTATGATTTATAGTAAAAAAGCAGAATCATTTGATGAAATCTCCCGAAAAATTTTGCAAGATATGCAAAAAGGGAGGGGCTGAACTTGAATACTACTGCATTTGCACTATTTTTAATTATTGTTCTTGGTACGCTCGTCATAACCTATTTTGCATCGAAAAAAACGAAAAATGCGAGTGAATTTTATACGGCTGGAGGGGGATTAACTGGTTGGCAAAATGGTCTGGCCATTGCTGGAGATTACATGTCTGCTGCTTCATTTCTCGGTATAGCCGGAGCAATCGCATTAACTGGGTTTGATGGATTCTTTTATAGTATCGGTTTTTTAGTTGCTTATTTAGTTGTACTATATCTTGTTGCAGAACCGCTTAGAAATTTAGGAAAGTACACTTTGGCGGATATGATTGCAGCACGCTTTGACGCGAAAAAAGTTCGCGGAGTTGCAGCTCTTAATACGATGACGATTTCTATCTTTTATATGATTGCACAATTAGTTGGCGCGGGTGCACTTATTAAATTATTATTAGGGATTGAATATACGACATCTGTATTAATCGTTGGAA
Organism: Bacillus sp. JKS001846; assembly: GCF_900176455.1. Classification (NCBI taxonomy): domain Bacteria; kingdom Bacillati; phylum Bacillota; class Bacilli; order Caryophanales; family Bacillaceae; genus Bacillus; species Bacillus sp. JKS001846. Next base: position 4,102,844 of record NZ_FWYG01000001.1, on the reverse strand, counting down.
CACTTATGACGGTGTATGTTATTTTTGGTGGTATGACAGCAACGAGCTGGGTACAAATTGTAAAGGCTGTATTACTTATGGCCGGTACGTTTATTATTTCTGTTATCGTTTTCGCAAAATTCAACTTCAGCGTGACTGAAATGTTTACCCAAATGAAAACAGCTACACCATTAAAAGATTCATTTTTAAATCCAGGTGTAAAGTATAAGGATGGCCTTGATACACTTTCTTTAAATTTAGGACTAGTACTTGGTACAGCTGGATTACCACATATACTTGTCCGCTTTTTTACAGTACGTGATGCAAAAACTGCACGTCAATCTGTCGTATATGCGACATGGTTAATTGGTGCATTTTATATTATGACGATTTTCTTAGGATTTGGTGCGGCAGCGTTTGTAGGAAATGAAGCGATTATTAAAGCGAACCCAGCGGGTAATATGGCAGCACCTTTATTAGCCAAAGCGTTAGGTGGAGACTTCTTATTTGCTTTCGTATCAGCAATTGCTTTTGCAACAATTTTGGCTGTAGTGGCAGGTCTCGTATTAACGGCAGCATCAGCATTCGCTCATGATTTTTATAATGAGATCATTCGCAAAGGGAAATCATCGGAAAAAGAGCAAGTATCTATGGCTCGGTATGCATCTATTGGAGTAGCGATATTATCTATCATACTTGCATTATTTGCCCAAACATTAAACGTAGCATTTTTAGTATCATTAGCATTTGCAGTTGCAGCGAGTGCAAATCTACCAGTGATTTTATTTACAATATATTGGAAGCGTTTTAATACAACGGGTGCTATTTCCGGTATGATTGTAGGGCTCGTATCAGCAATTGTTCTCGTAGCGTTGAGTCCGAATGTTTGGAACCCTGTAGCTGGAAAAGCTATTTTTGTTGGGGAAGCGATATTCCCATATACGACACCAGGAATTATTTCAATTCCGCTCGGATTTCTTGCAGCATATTTAGGAACTGTTTTATCTAGTAAGAAAGAAGATGCAGCGAAATTTGATGAAATTCTTGTGAAATCTAATACTGGTCACGGTATTAGTGATGCGTCTTCACATTAAATAAAAGAGGAGCTTTTCGATAGATAAGAAAAGCTCTTTTTTCTTTTGTCATTTTCTTGTAAATATTACTGATTTGTAAGTAGGATTTGTCTTAATTTTGTGGAATGAAAATAGCAGGGAGAAATTTAAGTCATCATGGCACCAGCGCAGCTTTTGTGAAAAATAAGTTGTTATGGAAGGTGGAAGTAATGATGAAAACGAAGCAAACTGATGAATTATTAGCAAAAGATGAGCAATATGTTTGGCACGGAATGCGTCCCTTTAGTCCAAATAGTACAATGGTAGGGGCAAAAGCTGAAGGGTGCTGGGTTGAAGATATACAAGGAAAAAGATATTTAGATGGTATGAGTGGTCTTTGGTGTGTGAATAGTGGATATGGAAGAAAGGAGCTCGCAGAAGCGGCTTATAAGCAATTACAAACATTATCATACTTTCCAATGTCACAATCTCATGAACCAGCTATAAAGCTTGCTGAAAAGTTAAATGAGTGGCTTGGGGGAGAGTATGTTATTTTCTTCTCAAATAGTGGTTCAGAAGCGAACGAAACAGCTTTTAAAATAGCAAGGCAATACTATGCGCAAAAAGGTGAACCACATCGTTATAAATTTATGTCACGTTATCGTGGGTATCATGGGAATACAATGGCGACAATGGCAGCGACGGGACAAGCGCAGCGTAGATATCAATATGAGCCGTTTGCTTCAGGCTTTTTACACGTAACACCACCGGATTGTTACCGTATGCCTGGGATTGAAGGGCAGCATATTTATGATGTAGAATGTGTGAAAGAAGTCGATCGTGTTATGACGTGGGAATTAAGTGAAACAATTGCCGCGTTTATTATGGAACCAATTATTACAGGTGGGGGCATTTTAATGCCACCACAAGACTATATGAAAGCTGTTCATGAGACGTGTCAAAAACACGGCGCGCTACTTATTAGTGATGAAGTGATTTGCGGCTTCGGTCGTACAGGAAAAGCATTTGGATTTATGAATTATGATGTGAAGCCAGATATTATTACGATGGCAAAAGGGATTACGAGCGCATATTTACCATTATCTGCAACAGCTGTGAAAAAAGAAATATATGAAGCATTTAAAGGGAAGGGAGAGTATGAATTCTTCCGACATATTAATACATTTGGTGGAAATCCAGCAGCTTGTGCATTAGCCCTTAAAAACTTAGAGATTATGGAAAATGAAAATTTAATTGAGCGATCTGCGCAAATGGGTTCCCTTTTATTAGAGCAACTAAAAGATGAAATTGGGGAACATCCGCTTGTTGGGGATATTAGAGGAAAAGGTCTATTAGTTGGAATTGAATTAGTAAATGATAAAGAGACGAAAGAGCCAATTGATAACGACAAAATCGCAAGTGTCGTAAATGCTTGTAAAGAAAAAGGGCTTATTATAGGACGAAACGGTATGACGACAGCAGGATATAATAACGTCTTAACATTAGCACCGCCGCTTATTATTTCAAGTGAAGAAATTGCCTTTGTTGTTGGAACGTTGAAGACGGCGATGGAACGTATTTAATAAATAGAGAGAGGAGCGAGCTTTAATATAAGGCTCGCTTTTGTTTAGTAGAGGGGACTTTTAATGGATAAATATGATCCGAACAAACATTATCACGTCGGATATTATGAAGACGGATATGATTTAGAAGTGACGGCGTACAAAAGAATAAATGAACCAGTTTGGGATGCTTATCTTCCGCACTATGAGGTAGACGATTTTTATAAGAAAGTGGAGGAAATGAAACTGGGTGAATATATAGATGATTATGGTATTAAGGTGTATTCATTTAGTAATGATATCAATGATGAAGAAGCACGAACTATTTTTGAAAAATGGTTAAAAAAGAACGAGATTGTTTAAAGATAAAACAAAAAGGAGATTGCTATCTTATAAAATAGCAATCTCCTTTTATTATAGTAAACTTATTTACTTGCTTTCATTGCTTTATCTTTTGCACCAAAAGTGTATTTTAACATTGGTGGTGTAATCATTGTAGTTAAAATAACGACAATAACGATTGCTGTAAAGTAATCTTGTGCCAATAGACCTGAAGAAAGTCCTGTTCCTGCAATGATAAGTGCAACTTCACCACGAGAAACCATACCAGAACCGATAATTGCAGAAGACTTAGCATCAAATCCAGTCATGCGTGCACCAACACCACAACCAATTAGTTTCGTTAATACAGCGATTACTGTTAATGCTAAGATGAACCAAATTTGATTGCCAATACCGTCAAATGTAATATTCATACCGATACTAACGAAGAATACCGGAACGAACATAGCGTAAGCAATTGGTTCTACTTTCTTTTCTACTTCATGTTTGTAGTTTGTTTGAGAAATTGCAATACCAGCAGCGAAAGCACCGATAATACCAGCAATTCCTAATAGTTCGCCGAAATATGCGAATGAGAAACAGATGATAAGAGCTGCGCTCACGATAGACTCAGATACGCGCAGTGGTGACAACCAACGCATAATTGCTGGAACACCTTTCCATCCAATTAAAATAATAGAAGCGAAGAATACTACTTTCTTCAAGATAACCATTGTTAAGTTAACATCATCAGTGCCTAAGAAGCTCATTGCGAATGCTAATAAAATAACAACAAGAATATCATCAAATACAGCGGCTCCAAGCATCGTCGTACTTTCACGTGTTTTCATTTTACCTAAATCACGAAGTGTTTGTACGGAAATACTAACACTTGTCGCACATAGAAGTAATCCTAAGAATACAGCGTTTCCTTGTTCCATTCCCATAACAAGGCCGGAAACGTAACCACCTACGAATGGAAGAATAATACCTCCGAGTGCAACTGCTAAAGAAGAATTACGATTGGCGTTTAATTCTTCTAAGTCTGTTTCAAGTCCAGCCATAAACATTAGAAGAATAACCCCGACATTACTTAATTGAGTTAGAAGCTCTGAATTTTCAATCCAACCTAATACAGCTGGACCGATAACGATACCGACAATTAATTTACCTAGTACAGAAGGTTGACCTAATCTAACACTAAGATCACCAGCAAGCTTTGTACTTAATAAAATAAGTGCAATTTGAAAGAAAAATTCGAATTCCATCTGATCCTCTCCTCATCATTTTTAGTTTTATCATACGATTTCTCGGAATTTGCCTAATGAAAATATGTAAAACCCATTAAACAAAAGGGTCTGATTACGAGTTCTTTTGAACTTGTAATTTGAACCTGTAATTAATATATAATATATTTTGCAAAAAATCAATGAAAAAATGGGAGCTTTTTTAGAGAGAGACGGTGTTATTAGAGATATACATATAAGAATAGTGTGTGAATTTTTATATGTATGAAATAGTATGAAGTCCTTTTTCATTACAAATAATAAAGCCTAAATGCTATTTCACGAATTATAAATGTGAAAAGGAGGTTTTATCATTTGAATTCATTAAAAAATAACTTGTCTATTGTTGCTTTAGGTGGAGTAAATGAAATAGGAAAAAATATGTATGCTATCCAATATGAAAATGATATTGTCGTCATTGATTGTGGATCTAAATTTCCAGATGAAAGTTTATTAGGGATTGATTTAATAATTCCAGACGTCACATATTTGCAAGAAAATAAAGAAAAAATTCGCGGTTTAGTAGTAACGCACGGGCATGAGGACCATATTGGCGGAATACCATATTTTTTAAAACAACTAAATGTACCAATCTATGCAACAAAGTTAACGTTAGGTTTAATTGAAATTAAATTAAAGGAACACAATCTTCAAAATGATACGGAATTAATCGTTATTCATTCAGAATCAGAAATTGATTGTGGTTCTATTAAGGCAACCTTTTTTAAAACGAACCACAGTATTCCGGATTGTCTCGGTATTGTTTTTCATACACCAGAAGGTACTGTAGTACATACAGGTGATTTTAAATTTGATTTAACACCAGTAAATAATCAACATCCTGATATTCATAAAATGGCTAAAATAGGAAGTGAAGGTGTACTAGCTTTATTATCTGAAAGCACAAATGCAGAACGCCCAGGTTTTACTCCATCAGAAAGGTCAGTAGGAGAACGGGTAGAGGAAATATTTATGAAAGCAAATAGAAAAGTAATTATTTCTACATTTGCTTCTAATGTGAATCGTGTTCAGCAAATAGTTGAAGCTTGCATAAAAACAAATCGAAAATTGGCTTTGCTCGGGAGAAGTATGGTAAATGTAGTAGAAGTTGCTCTAGAGAAAGGTTATTTACATATTCCAGAAGGTATGTTAATTGAAGCAAATGAGGTAAATCGTTTAGATCCAAAGCAGGTTGTATTACTTTGTACAGGAAGTCAAGGAGAACCAATGGCAGCTTTAGCGCGTTTAGCTAGTGGAAACTATAGACAAGTGGATATTTTACCAGAAGATACGGTTATTATAGCCGCGACACCTATCCCAGGAAATGAACGTAACGTTTCTCGAATTATCGATAATTTATTTGCATTAGGAGCAAAGGTGATTTACGGATCAGGTAGTTCTACTGGAGTGCATGTATCCGGTCATGCATATCAAGAAGAGTTGAAGTTAATGCTTACATTAATGAAGCCAAAATATTTTATTCCAATTCATGGAGAGTTTAGAATGCTACATCACCATAGTTTGTTAGCAGAATCAATTGGTATTGAAAAGGAAAATATCTTTATCGTACGTAATGGAGATGTTGTAGATATAAGTAATGAAGTGGCAATTCAATCTAGAAGAATACAGGCAGGAAATATATATGTAGATGGATTAGGAATTGGAGATGTTGGAAATGCATTATTACGTGATCGTAAACAACTTTCAGAAGATGGAATGCTCGTTATAGTTATTACTTTTAATAAAGTGGATGGAGAAATAATTTCAGGTCCTGATATTATTTCTCGTGGATTTGTCTATGTTCGTGATTCAGAAGAATTTTTAAGAGAATTAAATAAATTAGCTGTTATTACAATTAATAATTTAAAGAAAGAGAATGTGAATAGCTGGGGTATTTTGAAAAGGGAGGTAAGAGAAGCGTTAGGGAAGTATATATATACAAATACAAAACGAAAGCCGATGATTCTTCCTATAATAATAGAGGTTTAATAGTAAAAAAAGAATTCTCGTATGGGAATTCTTTTTTGTTTTGAAGACAAAATGAACATATAATGAAATAAATAGAAATGGAAGGAAATAAAAGATGTTATTAAATAAACGTTTTACAATTGGAGAAATGGCAAAAATGCATAATATCGCAGAATCTACATTAAGGTATTATGATGAAAAAGGAATTTTTCATCCGTCCATTGTTGATCCTCAAACGAATTATCGTTATTATACAATCGATCAATTTTCACTATTAGATACGATTAAGTTTTTACGCCAATTAAACATTCCATTAAAGGAAATTAAAAAATATATTGATGAAAGAAATCCAGCATACGCACTCAACTTACTGGAAAAACAACAAGAGATGATGCTGAAGAAACAAAGAGAAATTGAGTATGCTTTGGCGAAAATGGAGCATAGAATTCATTTAATTAAGGAAGCAACAAAAGCAAAAGCTGAACAAATGGTAATAAAAGAGATCCCGCAGCGAAAAATAACAGCTATTGCGGTTGCCCCGAATACGACGGATGATATGTTTGAGTACTACATTCATTCGTTGCAAAAAAATATGAGGCAAATGGATGATAGCTTATTTTCTGGAGATATTGGTGTAACTGTTGCGAAAAAAGGGTTAATGCAAAATGAGTTTCAAGCATATAGCAGTGTATTTATTCTTTTGGATTATATGCCTTTTGAAGTACAGAGTTCAGATGAAATTAAAGAAGGTATGTTTGCCTGTGTATATCATCATGGGCCATATGAAGAAACTGATGAAACATATAAGAAGCTAATGAAATATATTGATCAAGAAGGATACGAAATAAGTGGAGATGCAATTGAGATTGCATTAATTGATTGGTCTGTAACAGAAGATCCTGAGGAGCAAGTAACAGAAATTCAAATTCCTATAATGAAAAAACAAAGCAATAAGTTATAGGACTCGTATAATTACAAATGAGCATCAAACGCGATAATTAAGTCAACTATTTTTTAATTCTCCATTGACCTTAAAGTTACTTGAAGGTTTAAACTAAGAAAAGAGAGTTGAAAAAAAGGAGCATATTAGAGTATGGAAGCAACAGAAAAATTAAGAGAAAAACCAATTAAAAGCTTATTTATTTCTTATTTAATACCAGCAGTTCTTGGAATGGTATTAATGTCAGTGAATATTGTAATTGACGCGGTTATGATTAGTAGAGGAGTTGGGGCGAACGGTTTAGCAGGAGTGAACGTGGCTATTCCAGCCTTTTCGATTTTCTTCTCTATTTCATTATGGATCGGAATGGGCGGGGCAACGTTATACTCCATTGCATTAGGTGAAAATAAACGAGAAAGAGCAAGGTCTATTTTTACTCAATCAATGACGGTAGCAGTTGTTATCGTAGGGATTTTAGCAGCGATTTGCTTATGGAGAATAGAAGATTTAGCATACTTATTTGGTGCAAACGAAGTGATTCTACCATATGCGTTAGACTATTTACACGTATTATTAACATTTGGAATGATATACGTTTTAGAAAATATTTTAAGTACATTTATACGAAATGATGGAAATCCTAATTTAGCAATGGCTGGTCTTGTTGTAACGGCTGTATTAAATATAGTGTTTGACTATATCTTTATTTTTATCTTTGGATGGGGCGTAACAGGTGCTGCCTCAGCGACTATTCTTTCGGCAGCGATTGGTTTCCTTGTATTATTAACCCATTTCTTTAGAAAAAGTAGTATTTTAAAGTGGACGAAATTTCATTTTGAATGGGATACTGTCAAACAAATTATGGTGATTGGTTTCCCAAGTTTTACAGCAGAAAGTACGGTTGCAATCGTAACGATTGGTTTTAATATCGCATTTGTCCAATATGCAGGAGAAGTAGGAGTAGCTTCCTATGCGATGGTGAATAGTATTCATGCAATGACATTACTATTATTCTTTGGTGTTGGAGCAGCATTACAGCCAATTGCTAGTTTCCATTACGGGGCAAATTTATCAGAGAGACTTCGTGAAGGATTGAAGTTTGCTGTGAAAATTGCAGTTGTCCTTGGAGGCGTTGCGATAATTGTCGGATTATTCTTCGGGAAATATATCATTGGTTTATTTGATGTTCAATCTCCAGAATTATTGGAGTTAACCTTAACAGGTATTAGTTTATTCTTTATCCAATACGTATTTTTAGGTTATAACATTGTGTATGGAGAGTACTTCCAATCAGTGCGACAAACGAAGAAATCAGTACTTATTATAATGAGCCGAGGATTACTATTTATTATTCCATTGTTATGGATTATGCCGAAACTATTTGGTATAAATGGAATTTGGCTCGTTATGCCAGTTGCAGAAGTAATGACAGCGATTATCGTATTTACGATGAATCGTATGAAACATCCTGTTCCATTAAATATGGCAGGAGAGAAAGAAGCGATATGATAAAAAATCCCCTTAAGCAATTAAGGGGATTTTCTTATTCCTTTAAACTAATAGCAAAAGATCCATCCGTTTCTTGAACAGAAGCAAAGGCAACGTTTTTAATATTTGTAATTCCTTTTTCTTTTAATTCTTTATATAACCATTTTTCATCTTTATGTATTAACTTTAAGTTATCATATTGAATTTGTGAATCGACGATAAGTGCAATTGGTAATCCAGCATACTTAACATCTATGTTTAAATCTTTTGGAGTTAATGGTACAAGTTCTCTTTTTGGTAAAATACTAATAGCGCCGTTCGCTTCTAAAATAGCGTATTCAATTTCATGAACACTTGGATATCCTGCAACGCGAAGATTAGAAAGCAGTTCTGCAATGGGGTATCTACTTTTTTGTAAGTTCTCAAAAATAATATCACCATGTTTAATTAAAATGATAGGGTGTCCGAGAATAAAACGATTTAGTTTGTTGAATAGGCTTAATTTTGTAAGGAGTAAATGTAAACATGTGATAACAACCATACCGAGAAATGCTTGTAAAGCACCAGAGACGGGTATGGCCTGGAAAGCTAAATAAGATAAAAAAATTATAGCCCCAAAATCATGAGGAGTTAGTTGCGCTAACGCGGATTTACCGAGTAACTTAAGCGATAGCAAAAATAAGATGAAAAAGAACGACACGTTACATAAAAAGAGAAGCAATAGAGACACTCCTTCGTGTAAAGTTGTACTTACTATTCCCGAAAGTAATATAAATATTACCTTTCAGAGGATAAATTAGGGTTTATTGGAATTTGTCTGTATACAAACAAATAAATGGATATTATCATGAAGGAAGTAAAAGAAAATAGGAGTATATGAATATGAGAAAGAAGAAAATAATGAAGGGCATTTTAGTTGTTATAATAATTTGCGCCGTGTATGCGGGGTTTTTACAATATCACATTTATAAGCATGGGCATATGAATGCAACATACGATGCTGATTACATCATTGTACTAGGATCGAAAGTAAATGGGACGAAACCATCTTATTCATTGCAATATCGTATTGATAAAGCAGCTGAATATTTAAAATCACATGAGAAAACAATCGCTATCGTATCTGGAGGACAAGGAAAAGGCGAAGACATTTCAGAAGCATTAGCAATGAAACAAGGACTAATAAAACAAAATATCGCAGAAGACCGCATTATAATGGAGGACAAATCTACGAGTACAGATGAGAATATTACATTCTCAAAACCGTTAATTCCAGCCGATATGAAAAAAGGTATGATCGTAACAAACGATTTTCACATGTTTAGAGCGAAAAAAATAGCGGCCAAACAAGGTTTACAATTAGAAGGTCTTCCGGCAAAAACACCGAAACCAATCATCATTCCATCGAATGTACGAGAATATTTAGCAATTACACAGTATTGGTTTATGAATCGAATATAGTGAAAGTGATCCCGTCTGAAACTCAGGCGGGATTTAGTTTGAGGAAAATCTTACAAATATGTCACGTTCGTGAAAGGTAAAGCGATAGTTTCTAGAATGATTTCCTGACATAATGAAGGTAACAAAAACTATTTAGAGGTGAATCGGATGAAAGGAAATAATATTTTATCTTCGTTATGTTACTTTAGTATCTTTTTTGCACCATTTTTACTACCAATTATCGTGTACTTTGTTGCAGAAGATGAAGTGAAGTATCACGCGAAAAAAGCATTTTGGTCACATGTTTTCCCATACGCAATCTTATTTGGAGGACTAGCAGTATCAGGCATGTACGGTTTAGGTTTCAATCAATCTGACGGTGCTGGAATTGGAATGGCTATCACATATGCAGTGTTCATTCTTGTAGGAATTTACTACTTCATTTGGAATATCGTAAAAGGTATTAAAGTTTTGAAAACGGCGTAATAAGATAATTATAATTTCATTTACCGTATCGATAAACGTTTTAAAAAAGGGCAATTCAAAAAGAATTGCTCTTTTTGTGCTTATAAGTTGTGAAAATTGAAAAAGATATGTTAATTTTTCATTATGAAGAGAAAAAAGGAGTGATTTTCATGAATGAGATCATACATAAGATGGAGCAACATGTTTCAGTTCGTAAATATAAAGAAGAATCAATTCCGAAAGATGTAGTAGAAAAGATGGTGCATGCTGCGCAACATGCAGCTTCATCACATTTTGTACAGGCGTATTCTGTTATATATGTAACAGATCAGGAATTAAAGGCTAAACTAGCAGAGCTATCCGGAAATCGCCATGTGAAGGACTGTGCAGCATTTTTTGTTTGTTGTGCAGATTTAAAACGACTTGAAATTGCATGTGAAAAACATAGTACAGAGATAAAGCATGAGGGAGTAGAAGACTTTATCGTTGCGACGGTAGATGCTTCACTTTTTGCGCAAAACGTAGCACTAGCAGCAGAATCGTTAGGATACGGTATTTGTTATATTGGTGGTATTCGTAATAATCCGAGAGAAGTGAGTGAACTGCTTCATTTACCGGATAAAGTATATCCTGTATTCGGAATGACAGTCGGTGTACCAGATGAAGAACATGGAGTTAAACCACGTTTACCAGTAGCAGCAGTTCTTCATGAAAATGGATATGATGAACAAAAATATGATGAATTACTAAACGAATATGATGAAACGATGAACGCGTATTATAAAGAAAGATCATCAAACAAGAAAAACGTAACATGGACGGAATCAATGAGTTCGTTTATGTCTAAAGAAAAAAGAATGCATATGAAAGAGTTTTTAAGTGAAAAAGGATTAAATAAGAAGTGAGTAAAGAGGCAAACCTGTGATGCAGGTTTGCCTTTTTGAGAAGGAGAAATACCTAAGGCCAGAAAGTTGTTTATTCTTTCTGAACTTAGGTATTTTGTTTGTTATCATGTACATAGAAATAAAAATTAATAATTTTTTACAAAAGTGATAGAAAATGAGAATGAAATGCCAATAGTAAGTAAAAGCGGCATAATAGCCGCTTTTTATCGTTTTATTTAGTATTTGATTTGAAATATTTTCCTTATGAAAGAAAGATTATTGCTAATTGTAAACTGTCAATAAAGTTATTTAAGTTTTGATATGGAATACCCCGCCGGAAAATACAGCAATAATTTCGTTTGAACATATCTGTTATTGCACGATCTAAAGCATCTTCTATAACAAGTTCAAACTTTCAATAAGAAGATAACCCCCTGTACAACTTAAAAGAATGTACGTAAATATTTTAAAAATCCGTTGATTAAGCCATTTAAAAATAATTTGACCTATAAACAAACCTAAAAATACAATTGGAATGGCATAAAAACTTGATTCCCAAATGGTTTTGTTTGTGCCAGTAAAGAGTATTTGAGTTACTAGACTAATGAAATATATAAACAGATAAAAAGCTAATGTAGTTGCTCTTAACTTCTCTTTTTCAGTATTAGTTCCTGTAAAATAAAGTAACAGGGGTGGACCTGGCATACCGATACTTGTCGTTAAAAGACCAGATAATCCGCCAGCTATGAAATCTCTAGATTGTGTTGATCTAACCTTAACGTTGCATATTAGCAACAATGTTAATAGTAAGAGTAGGATGCTAACTGCTAATTTAAAAGTGTTTATGTTAACGGAAATGAAAATTAAAATGCCAAAAGGAACACCAACTATACTTCCAAAAATAAACCTTTTCAGTAGAACAAAATCAACGTCCATTCTTATTTTCCAAATGAGTGAAATGGAGATAATTAAAGATAAAATAATGTTTATTTGTATAGCTTCTTGTGGTAGAAATAACATAAGTAAGAAAGGGGTTGCCATTATGGAAAAGCCAAAACCTGTACTTGCTTGCAGAATAGAAGCCACTAATATAATACATATGAAAAAGAATGTGATACCCAAAACAGCCCTCCTATTTAATCAAGTTTAACTAGTTAAAGTCTATTATTTAAGTGCAATGTTTCACAAACTTATTTGTATTTTAACATAAATATCTAGTTTTTTCTCAAATAGTGTTGCCATATAAGGCTCTTTAACTAAAAAATCTGACTTGTATTTTTAAACAATTTTATTATGGAGAAACAAATAATGAATGGGATCAAAATGTATTGATTATCATTAAATTATTCACTGAGATCCCCGCGATAAAACAAGAACAGCCATATAAAACTTACAAAAATACAGCATGTAGCTAATAAACAGCCAATCATTTGAGGAGAAAGAATTTCTAACAGCCCTCCTGTAAAAAACATCGATAACTGAATAAGAGATCCGTAAATGGAATAATGGAATGAAAAAACTTTACCTATCATATTTTCGTGTGTGTAAGTTTGAAGTAATGTCGTATCAAGTGGAACGATGATTCCTCCTGCTATGCGCATACAGAATAAAGTAATGATACCGATAATAAGTTGATCGGATAGAATGAATCCGAGAAAGAAAATTCCTTGTAATAAGTAGGCCCAACCGAATACTTTTTTCATTTTTTCTTTATTATGGGATATATAAAGATTAACGAGAAGGCTTCCTATCATAAGCCCAGCCCCTTGAACCGTATATAAAATCCCAATGTTCGTATGGAAAACTTTTTCGGCATAGATCGTTAGAAGTAGTTGATAAGCACCTCCAATAATCCCCCATGAAATGCCGACAAGAATTAATGTTAAAATGATTTTTGTTTGTAATATGTATGTATAACCACCTTTTATATCAGTGAAAAATGCTTTGTTCTTGTTACAAGTATCATGAGCAGGAATACTCATGTTATAAATAAAATAGGCTGAAATAAAGTATGATAGGCTATTTACTAAAAAAGCGAACTCAATATGTAAAGATTGTGCAATTACTCCGCCCAAAGAAGCCCCCATAATAGACATAAAACCATTAATTGTACTAGAAAGAGAGTTAGCAGTTACGAAATGATTTTGGTGTACGATATTTTTTAGGGTTGCTTGTTTAGCCGGTTCAAATAAACAAGAAAGTACAGATAAACATATATTAGCAATGAAAATAATCTCAATTTTATAGCCTGCGAGTAAGTATGTAAGGACTAGAATTCCCCGTGTAATATCGGTAAAAATCATAATATTCTTTTTAGAGAAACGATCTACAATTCCGCCTATGAATGGACTAAGAAGAAGCTGTGGTAAACTTTTACTTATAAAAGTAAGTGCGATCATAAACGGCGATTCCGTTATGCTGTAGACAAATGTTAATAAAGCTACCGTATGGAACCAATCCCCAAGTACACTTAATGTTTGCCCATAAAATAGTTTATTGAAGTTTTTATTTGTTTTAAGAAGTGTGGAATAAGAAACTGACATAAATAGATTAATCCTTATGTAATGACGATGTTTGAATTTGTTCTTTCCACTCACTTAAATACACTTTTTCCGCTGTGGGAAGTCCAACAGGTAATTGTGCAATCAATTCTAAACTATTTCCATCAGGGTCGTTAAAGTATACGGCTGCATGTGCTAATTCCGGAAAAACAATCGGTTCAATTGGTTCCATTCCAAAGTCTTTTCGTGCTGAAATTCCTTTTTGATTTAGCCAATGAATCGCATTTTCTAAATCATGTAAACTTACTTGAAAGGCGATATGTCGTAAAGAGGGGTGATAATTCACTTTGTATTCTGTGCCTTCCCAAAGGCCGAGCCAACTCTCATTTTCTTTAATCCAAAAGAAAGCAATATTATCTCCTCTTTTATATAATTTTAGCCCTAGTGATTCATAAAAAGGTATTGATACTTTTAAGTTGCGGACAGGTAAATGTGCTTCGTAAAGACCTCTAATCATTGTAATCCCCCTTAGTAAAAATGTTTCTTATTCCATAGTAAACAATATGTTGCTAGTTGAAATCGCAAATAAGAGGGATATAAATTCATACGAAAGTATGAAAAAAAACAGCTCATATTTGAGCTGTTTTTCTATAGTTTTTAGTTCATTTTTCAAGGATAGGATATATTAATATCCGTATCCGCCGCCACCCCAACAGCTACATCCGATGATGATTAGAAGGATGAATAGTACGATAAGCAAAGCAAATCCACCGCCGAAACCAGCGCAACTTCCACCATAACTCATATGTTTTCCTCCTTTTTAGTAAGTTAATCTATATGGTTCATGGACTACTATATACAGTATGTTTTTTGTATAGAAAACGAGCCAGTCTCATTTATAATTAGACAAATGCCTGTAGATTCATTAGGATTGCATGTTAGTGATTTGTAAATAAACCTTTACGTAATTCATAATTTAGGCATAAAAAATAAAAAATTGTAAAAAAAACCATTTTCTTATTTTTTTATGAGAGAATATGTACTATAATTTTACAAGTAATATTATGGGAAAAGGGAGTTTTAGTATAGAGATGGAGATGGGACAATTAAAAAATAAAATAGAAAACAAAAAGAAAGAGTTAATTCAACTTGTTGCGAGACACGGATTGGATCATGATAAAGTTTTGTTATTTAGTCGTGATTTAGATATACTTATTAATAAGTTTATGAACATAAAAGACAAAGTGCATAAATAAAAAATTTATAGTTTTTTATATTAAGATGTTTCACAGAAAGGAGAGGACAGTAATTGGAACATTTACAGGAAGAATTGTATAAACAAATAAAAGAAGAAAAAGGTACAGTTACAATTTTCTTAAAGAGTGGCGTTAGAATAATAGGAGAAGTTGTTGGAGTGGATAAATTTACAGTTTTAATCTTAGTGGATGGAAAACAACAGCTTATTTATAAGCAGGCTATATCAACAATAATGAAATAAGACACTCTTGTTGAGTGTCTTATTTCATTATTGCTTGCATGCCTCAACATCAATGCCGGCAGCAATTAACTTCTTTTCTCCATCTTGTTCAATAATTTTTTGTAATTTAGATAAGAAAGAATCAAAGTTTGTATGCTTTGCTACTTGGAACGTCATTTTATGTTCAATTGGTAGCCACGTATCAATATCAGCTTCGTTATGCTGAATTTTTACCTCAAGTTTATCGAGTGCATTAGCAACTTTTGCTTCGTACGTTTCTTTCGCTTCAAACTCCATCCATAAGTCATATAATTCCTCGCCGAGAGAACCTGTTAACGTTTGTTTAATATTTAAAATAGCCTCCAGTTCATTTTTTTGTTTTTGTAGCTGTAATTCGTGACTATTCATTGTATCAAAAGCAGGAATATCACCAGCTTCGGCTTCGACTAGGTCGTGAATAATAACCATTTTAAGTAATTTCTCAATACTTACTTTTTGATCCAAATAAGGTTCAACTAAAATGGCCATTAGAGACATCCGCCATGTATGTTCGGCAACACTTTCTTGACGTCCGTTGGAAAGCCAGCTATGTCGCATTTCATATTTTAGTTTTTCTGCTAATGCAATGACTTGTAAAATGTTGTGTTCCATCGTGATCCTCCTCATTTATTCATACCATAATTCTAATATAGAAATGAAATGTGTCAATTTTATGAGTATATTGCGATAAACAGATGATAAGCGTATAATACATGTTATATGTGAAAACGTATTATTAAAATAAAAAAATGTTATATAAAAATGGAAAGGAAAGGGCAGAAATATGGGAGAGAAAAATCAAGTATTAGCTAGACCACAAAGAAGAAAAAGGAAGTTTGATATTTCTAGCCCAGTGGGCATTATAGTAGGTTTCATTATAGTGATAGCGGCAATTATGCTTGGTGGCGGTGGAATAAAAGCTTTCAAAAACTTTTTAGATATTTCATCTATTTTAATTGTCATAGGGGGAACAACAGCGACAATTGTTGTGGCATATCGATTTGGAGAAATAAAAAAATATACGAAAAGCATTTTTACTGTTTTACATAGAAGAGAAGAAGATTTAGAACAGTTAACGGATTTGTTTGTCGATTTTTCGAAAAAGTCTAAAAAGAACGGCTTGCTTTCTTTAGAGGTAGATGGAGAGCAAGTAGACAATCCTTTTATTCAAAAAGGAATTCGATTAATGTTAAGCGGTTACGATGAAGATGAATTAAAAGAAGTGTTATTGAAAGATATTGAAACGGAAGTGTATGAGTTAAGAAAAGGAGCAGCATTATTAGATAAAATTGGTGATTTTGCTCCAGCTTGGGGAATGATTGGTACGTTAATCGGTCTTATCATTATGCTCCAAAACTTACAAGATACATCGCAAATTGGTACAGGAATGGCAGTTGCGATGCTAACGACATTATATGGGTCTGTACTTGCGAATATGATTGCAATCCCTCTTGCGGAAAAAGTATATCGTGGTATTGAAGATTTATATACAGAGAAGAAGTTTGTAATAGAAGCAATTTCAGAATTGTATCGTGGACAAATCCCTTCTAAATTAAAGTTGAAACTGGATACATACGTATACGAAACAAAGGTAAAAAAGGTAAAAGGAGCAGCCTAATATTTCAAGGAGTGGTATGATGAGTAAAGGACCGCAAAAGGGATCGCCTCGTTGGATGACGACTTTTACAGATTTAACGATGTTATTATTAACTTTCTTTGTATTACTAGTTGCTACATCAAAGCAAGATGCAGTAAAATTGTCAAAGATGCTTGAAAAGTTTAGTGATACGGGGCAAGTAGATGCAAAAGTAATGGAAAATACAATACCGGATATTTCACATGAAAAAAATGATGAAAAAATGATTTCAAAAAAGAGAATGGATGAATTATATAAGAAGTTAAAAGCATATGTAGATAATAATGGTATTAGTCAAGTGAATGTATATCGAGAGGATACAGGGGTAAGCGTCGTTATAGTAGATAATTTAATATTTGATACAGGCGATGCGAACGTTAAGCCCGAAGCGAAAGGGATAATAAGTCAATTAGTTGGATTTTTTCAATCCGTACCTAACCCAATTGTTGTAGAGGGACATACAGATAGTAGACCTATTCATAACGAGAAATTCCCTTCTAATTGGGAGTTATCTTCAGCACGAGCGGCAAATATGATTCACCATTTAATTGAAGTGTATAATGTGGACGATAAAAGGCTAGCTGCGGTAGGATATGCAGACACAAAGCCAATTGTACCAAATGATTCACCGCAAAACTGGGAAAAAAACCGTCGCGTTGTTATTTATATAAAAGAGTAGTATATTATTATTTTAATAATAAAATAATAAAAACACGAAAATTCTTTTAAAAAAATATTAAATTTTATCATTTTATTTTGTATAATGAGTGAGAATGATAAGGTGAAATATTAAGATATATTTATACATAGAAGGAGAGAATTAAAAAGAATGGCACATAAAATTTTAGTAGTAGACGATGCGATGTTTATGCGAACGATGATTAAAAACTTATTAAAAAGTAATGCTGAATTTGAAGTTATTGGCGAAGCAGAGAATGGGGTAGAAGCAATTCAAAAGTATAAAGAACTTCAACCTGATATTGTAACATTAGATATTACTATGCCAGAAATGGACGGGCTTGAAGCATTAAAAGAAATTATTAAAATTGATTCAAGTGCAAAGGTTGTTATTTGTTCTGCAATGGGACAACAAGGTATGGTATTAGATGCAATTAAGGGCGGGGCAAAAGACTTTATTGTAAAGCCATTCCAAGCGGATCGTGTAATTGAAGCTTTAACAAAAGTAGCAAATAGTTAATATAGAAGGGGTGCCACAAGGAATCAAAACAGTGATAGCGGATCGACGTGTGGCCCCCTTTTTTCTCATTGTAAAACACTAAATTGTTATACATAAATGAAATGTTTGTTAGACAGGTAGGGGATAAAAATGCAAACAGATCTATTAAATATATTTTTCGAAGAGTCAGAAGAACATTTACAGTCGCTAAATGAAAATGTGCTAGTGTTAGAACAAAATCCTGCTGATATGGATGTTGTAGGAGAAATATTCCGATCCGCCCATACATTCAAAGGTATGTCTGCGAGCATGGAATTTACGGAAATGGCTGATTTAACGCATAAGATGGAAAATGTGTTAGATGAAATTCGTCATGGAAATATAGTTGTAAATGCGGATATTATTGATGTGATTTTTGAGTGCATTGATAATTTGGAGAAGATGGTTGCAGATGTGCAACAAGGTGGAATGGGCAATATTGATGTAGCCTCAACTAAACAGAAATTAGAAGCATTATTGAACGGCAATGTAGAAACTCCTACGGAACATATAGAGCAAAATCATATAGACACCGATGATGGAGTTTCGCATGAAGTGCATATAACAGTTGAACAGCAAGCGATTTTAAAAGCAGTACGTGCCATTATGTGTATTGAAGCATTGCAAAATGTAGGGAATATACAAAAAACAGCTCCGAGTATTGAAGAAATTGAAGCAGATGCTTTCGGATTTGAATTTACAGTATTTATGGATACGGATTGTAGTATAGAAGAGTTGAAACAAGTAGTACTTCATGTTTCTGAAATTGAGAAAGTGGAAGTAAAGCAAGGAGAATCTATATCGAAGGAAGTAGCTTCTAAAAAAGTCGTTACACAAGAAGTTGTGCAAGTAGAAGAAAAGCTACAACCAGCTGTGGCTACGCAGGTAGAATCACCAATAGAGGCAACGAATCAACCTTCAAGTGCTATGCCAGCTAAAAGTACTACAAAAACGAAAAATGCTAAAGTGGAGAATCGTTCAATTCGTGTTCAATTAGAGAAAATCGAAAGATTAATGAATATGTTTGAAGAAAGTGTAATTGAACGTGGGCGCATTGATGAATTGGCTCAAACGATTCAAAACAAGGAGCTAATTGAACATTTAAATCGATTAGGCGATATTTCAAAAGATATTCAAAATGTACTATTAAATATGCGTATGGTACGTATGTTAGCGAAAGATTTAGGGAAAAAAATCGATTTACAAATTACAGGTGAAGATACTGAAGTAGATAAAATTGTTATTGATGAAATCGGTGATCCGCTCGTTCATTTAATTCGAAATGCAATCGATCACGGTATTGAAACTGTTGAAAAACGACGTGATGCAGGTAAAAATGAGACAGGTACGATTAAATTAGAAGCCTTTCATAGTGGAAATCATGTCGTTATTCAAATTACGGATGATGGAAACGGTATTAATAAAGGGAAAGTATTAGAAAAAGCGATTAAAAATGGCGTTGTAACTGAAGCAGATGCGAATAGATTAACAGATCGTGAAGTGTTTGATCTTATTTTCCAACCGGGATTTAGTACAGCTGAAGTTGTATCAGATCTTTCAGGACGCGGTGTCGGATTAGATGTTGTAAAACATACGATTCATAGTTTAGGTGGACATTTAATTATTGATTCTGAGGAAGGAAAGGGAAGTACATTTAGAATTGAACTTCCATTAACGTTATCTATTATTCAATCTATGCTTGTTCAAACGAATGATAAGCGTTATGCTTTACCTCTTGGAAATATCGTTGAAGCAATTCGAATTAAGAGAGAAGACATCCAATCCTTACAAGGAAAAGATGTATTAAATTATCGTAATCAAATTATTGAAGTGAAACATTTAAGTACTGTATTTGGTGAAAAAACAGTAGATGAGGCGTTTGCGTCATATGATGGTCAAATGGTTCCTGTGTTAATTGTTCGTAACACACATCGCAGCTATGGACTTATTGTAAACACAATTATCGGTCAAAGAGAAATAGTCTTAAAGTCATTAGGTGACTTCTTTGCAGAGAGTTCTAACTATTTCTCTGGTGCGACGATTCTCGGTGATGGACGAGTGGTCCTCATTTTAAACCCAGAAGGTTTATAATAGGAATGAAGGAAAGCTCCCCACTTGTATACAATTGGGGAGCTTTTTGGCTAATCGTTACGAATCTAATAATGGGATACATAGTAACGTTTTATACTAATGAGTTTGCTAAAATAAAATAAGAGTTTATATTATTTGATAGAAAAACAGAAATGAGGAGGCAGGGAAAATGCCTGAGCAACACACAAAAGGGGATACGAGCACGATTGTGCTAGAAAAAGAAAATGAGCATTTAACGCCCCAAGAATGCGATATTCTTGGCGAAATTGCAAATATATCATTTGGTTCAGCTTCGACTGTATTATCAACAATTTTAAATAGGCAAGTAAGCATTACTGCTCCTCGTATAGAGTTGGTAGATTTATATGATTCAAGAGATGTCGAAGTTCCACATGTTGTATTAAACATTCATTTTACAAAAGGATTAGATATGGAAAACCTTCTTGTTCTTAAGCAAGATGTTGCATTGTCCATTGCTGATTTAATGATGATGGGAACAGGTGAAGTCGAGGACGGAAAAGAACTTGGTGAATTAGAGCTAAGTGCTGTACAAGAAGCGATGAATCAAATGATGGGATTCGCAGCTACATCTATGTCGGAATTCTTCCAAGATACAGTAGATATGTCTCCGCCGACGATTAAAGTTGTAAAGTTATCAGAAGAAATGGAGAAAATCTCTGAAATCGATGGGAATCATACAATTGTTAAAGTATCGTTTGATTTAAAGATAGATAATCTTGTAAACTCTAAACTTGTACAAATTGTTTCAGTTGAGCATGCGAAACAAATGGTAAATAAATTAATGCAATTATCTGGTGGAGTAGAAGAAACAGACGAACCAGCAGAAGTAGTGGAAACTGAGATTGTAGAAGAAGTTGAAAAAGAGCATTTAACACAAGAAGAGAAAGATGTGCTTGGTGAAATTGCAAATATTTCAATTGGCTCCGCTTCAACAGTATTGTCAACGCTTTTAAATCAGCCAGTTACAATTAGTACACCAAATGTGGAAGCAATCAATGTTCGTCATTATGATGGAGTACCAGTACCATTTGTTATTTTAAATGTCGACTTTGTTGAAGGGCTAAAGAATGAGAATGTATTCGTATTTACGAAAGATGTTGCCTTAACAATGGTAGATTTAATGATGATGGGAACAGGGGAAGTTGACCCAGAAAAAGAGCTTACTGAATTAGAACTGAGCGGTATTAAAGAAATTATGAACCAAATGATGGGTCATGCTGCTACGGCGATGTCAGAAATGTTTCAAGAAAAAATGGACATGACGCCGCCAAATGTTAAATTTGTAACGTTAAAAGAAGAAATGGAATATTTGGGAGAGTCAATGGAAGTGGACGAACTCGTTCAAATTACGTTCAATCTTGAAATTGGCGATTTGCTTCAATCGAAGATGTATCAAATTTTGCCAATTTCCGAAGCAAAAGAAATGGTAAGGCGACTTCTGTATCCGATGGTGGAAGAAGAAGAGATTGCCACAGAAGAAATTGAAGAAGAAAAAATTGTAGAACCAGTTGTGCAACCTATTGAATTTAAAGAAGTAAAACAAATGGAACCAGTATATATGGACACGTCCATTCTACAAAATGTAGAAATGAACGTGAAATTTGTATTTGGAAGTACAGTGAAAACGATTCAAGATATATTAAGTTTACAAGAAAATGAAGCAGTTGTACTAGATGAGGATATTGATGAACCGATTCGTATTTATGTAAATGATGTATTAGTGGCGTATGGTGAACTTGTAAATGTAGATGGATTTTTTGGAGTAAAAGTGACGAAATCACTATAAGGCATTGAAATAGGAGTTTGAACTAGTAGATGAAAAACGTAAAGTTTTTTCTAATGAGTTGGCTATGCATACATGTGTGCTTGTTCTTCCCCTTGCAAAGTCAGGCTGAGGAACAAATTGAGTCAGATCAAAAAATAAATGAAGTGAATGTACAAGAAGAAAATAAGGAATCTCAAGAATCGTCAGAACAAGTGGAAACGAAGCAAGATGAAGAGAAACAAAAAGAAGCAGAGCAACAAGAAGTAGAACAACAAGAAGTAGCAAATAAACAATTGAATGAAAGAAAGATAGAAACGGAACAGGGAATTATTACAGTAAATAAGCCGGAGCTTAAAGTTGGCGAAGAAGTGCGAATTGCTGTAGAACCAAATGGGAAAAACATTCAAAGTATGAAAGGTATATTGCAGCTACAAAAAAATGGCGAGCAATATGCGCAAGAAAGAATACTATCTTTTGAGTATGATGAAGAAACGAAGAGCTGGGTTGCTAACTATAAAGCAGGGAATTTTGATTTGCAAGGTGATTGGAATCTTCAGCTCGTTCAAAGTTACAAAGAGAATGAGAAAGAAGAAATCGTAAAAAATGAAGTGAAAGTCCCGCTCATTCGTATTAAAAATGAAACGCCAACTATAGATAAAGAATTGCCAAAGTTACAGAAAGTTACTATTGATGAAGTAAAAGAGAACTTAGTTGAACGAAAACAGGGAGATTCTATACATATACGAGTAAAAGCGTCAGATATAGAATCGGTTGTAAAAGAAGTGCGCGTTACATTAAAAGGGAAAGAAAATAAAGAGCTTTCGTTTTTATTAGACTACAACAAGCATGATATGGATTGGCAAAAAGTATTTGAAATAACAGAAGCATTGCCGGCTGGGCCATACGAATTACTTGTAGAGATAATAGATGCAGCAGGTAATAAACTTGTTGAAGAAAGTGAATATACCATTTCTGTTTTGGCGCCAAAAAACGAAGATGATAAAAAGATAGAAGAGAAAGAGAAAGAGAAAGAAGAGAAATTAGATAATAAACTAGAAAATGAATTAGAAGATAAGAAAGAAAATGAGAAGCAAGAAGATTTGAAAATCAAAAACCCGCTTCTAGAAGAAAAATTGCCGGTTGTTCAAATTCCGAAGCAAGATGAGAAAGTAAATAAGTTTATAAAAGAACCGTTGAAAGAGAAAGAGAAATTTACTTACGTTATAAAAGAGCCGTTCGAAGACAACAAGGAAGTACATAAGGCGAAGGACCAAAAAGAGAAAAATAACAAACAAGTTGTCTCTAAAAAGAAAGAACAAAAAGAAGAAACGAAAGACAAGGAAGAAGAAAAAGGTGAACAGGGAGTACAAGCTTCGGATGTATTTACTATCATGTCAGGTTTGTTCGTACTGTTTTTAGTTTTAAAGAGTAATAAAGAATGGGGCTAATTATTTCATAGTAGTGGAGGCGCTTAAATGGAGATTAAACGTACGACAATTGAAGATAAGACGCTACAACCATTAAAACAGCCTGCAGCTATTTCGGAACATGAAATCCAGAAAGAACGAAAGCGTAGCAATTTAGTGTTTACTGGACAGTCTAAAATTATTTCGAAAAATAATGAGATAGGTATTTTACTTGCAAGTTTAAGTGATGGAAAGATTATGAAGGAAATGCTTTCTAAAGAGATGGATACAGTGTTACAACTTTTTAAAAAGTTACATACGTTATCTGAAGAAGGAAAGCAATCAGAAAAAGTGTTTGAACAAGTAATTAGAAGCCTGCAAGGACTTATTAAGCAGGCGCATATAAAAGAACTTCCTTTGTTAGATGGAACATATGATTTCGCTGAAGTGCAACTATCATTTGGTAGAAAAGTACATATTCCTTTACTAGATGTAAGTGCACTCATCTCTAGAGTGGAAAGTGATTCTTCAGAAGGAAATATAAATTTGATGGTAACGGTTATTACTGCTTATATAACGAAATTGTCTAACGAAACGATTTTAATTAGCGTTACAGACCGCATTGCTAAAGATCGGGATGTAAGTGTATGGAGAGCGCTTGCGGAAATGAACATGACACAATTATCACAGGCATTGAAACAAACGATGCAAGAACATAAATGGTCTATGACGTTTCTTTTTCTCTTCATATGGATTGTCGGTATTATTTTAATTCGAGTTATGTAAAAAGGTCGTCACTCCATTGTGACGACCTCTTTTATATTTTTTCGTAGAAGAATGTATCAAATCGCTGAAGATTGTAACGTTCGGGTGTTAAAATTTGTTCCGTACTACCAACAAATAGTACACCGCCTTTTCGTAAAGAACGACTAAATTTTTCGTAAAGTTTTATTCTTGCTTCTTCTGTGAAATATATCATTACATTACGACAAATAATCAAATCATAATTTGTATCGAATGACTGCATTAAAAGGTCATGTTGTTTAAACGAGACGTTTTGTTTAATGTTTTGATGCAATGAATATAGACCATTCTCTTTTGTGAAATGACGTTCTTTCAAATCAGTAGGTAATTCCTTTAACGAACGTTCCGTATATTGAGCGCGTTTTGCGGTTTCTAAAATATGAAAATCAAGATCTGTTGCTTGAATTTCAAAACGAAATGGAGCTAGATGCTTTGATAAAATTAAAGAGAGTGTATATGGTTCTTCACCAGCAGCGCAAGCGGCACTCCATACCTTTAATTTTCCGCTATTTTGTTCGAGTAATTTTGGTAGTGCTTTCGACTCTAAAGTTTGCCATCGTTCTTTATTTCTAAAAAACTCTGAAACGTTAATTGTAATATAGTCAATAAAATTTAAAAATAAACTTTGATCAGCGCGTAATTTGTTTAAAAAATTAGTGTAGTTTTCGAAGCCTTTTCTCGAAATGAAAGCATCGATTCTACGGCGCATTCTATCTTGTTTATATGAAGCGATGTCCATATTGAATTGTTGTTTAAAACTCGCGATAAAATGATCATAATCTTGTTCAATTATCATATTTACAATGGGCACAATAATGGTATTGTGCCTCCCCCTTTACATCATACGAATTTTTTGTTCAAAGCTTTTTTTCATTTGCTTTTCATGTAATCCTGGTAAATCATAAATGACAGCATCAATACCTGCTTCTTTTGCAACATCGACAGGGATGACAGATGTATGTTTGTCACCATTATAAAAACAGAGAACTAAATCAGTGTCTTCAATAATTTGTTTAACAAAAAACATATAATCTGATCGGTAAATGGAGTCGGAAGGATGATCAAAAGCAACATATTCGGCTCCGTGTTTTTTTAAGTAATCAACGACTTCTTGAAATTCATCTGTTATTGCTGGCAATGGTTGCAGCGTGTAAAGGCATAAATTTTGAGCGAGTCTTTCATTCTCAACGAAAAAACGAAGAACCTCATTTTCAATAGATTTATAACATAATATGTAAATTTTATGTTTGTGAGCATAGTCAGTTAAAAATTTTTTAATTTCTTCTTGATCTAATGCTGTTAATTGATTTGAACCACAAAGGAAAATATTCATAGAATTGTGCCACCTCATGCTAAATTGTAACATATCTTTTATAAAAAATAACTGCAAAATATTACTGTTCAGAGTATAATTATAAATAACTGGATTTTACGATTAAGTTTAGGAAGAAATAAAAAAATAAATAGGTGATATATATGCTACGTTCTATCTCGCATAATCCAATTTTATCGCATATACCGCCTGCTACTCAAATGCCGAAAGAAGCAAATGTCAGGACAGGACTTGCATTTTCGGATAATTTGCATGCAGATCCGAAAAAAGATAAATTGCTAGAACAAATGGAAGCGTTTGTCGATAATATTGGAGAAATTAAAGAGAAAATTGAAATGGAATTAACGCTTGATAATGTAATGGAATACAAAAATACAGTAAAATCATTTTTGAATTTTTACGTTGATAATGTATTGCAGTATAAAGATGTCATGTCTCGTCACCCGCGTTACGGATATTCACAGAAAATGACGATTGTGAAACAGGCAGAAATGGGATTGAATGAATTAGAAGATGTTATGAATTTAATTAATACGAAAACAGGACATTTAGAAATGTTAAATCAAATTGGAGAAATCCATGGTTTAATTGTGAATTTAGTCTTGTAAAAGAAAGGAAGCTATATGTACATACAATTATATGAAAAACTCGTTATTATTCAAAAAGCGTATGAAAATATTCAAGCGCTTGGAGAGCAAATATATGAGAATTTAAAAGATAAAAATGTAAATGCAGTTCAAAAGTTGCAAGTAGAGCAATTGCAGTACATTGATGGTTTAAAAGGGTTATCAAGCTCATTTGAAGAAATGATTGTTCAGTTCTGTAAAGAACAAGGGGTTGAATCGTTTCGTGTAAGTGCGTTATTTTCGTATTTTTCTCAAGAAGAAATTGAAAAAATGGAAGAATTACAAAAAAACGTAACTGAATTAGAAGAGAATGTAAAAATGATTCTTTTGAAAAATCAATATTACTTAAACGTACTATTAAAAACTACAGAAAGTATTGTGGATTCTGTTTCTGAATATAACTTAGAGCGAAACAATAATTCGCAAATCTTTATGAATGAACTATTGTAAAGGAGAAGTGAAACTTTATGAGATTATCTGATTATAATACACCGCTATCGGGTATGTTAGCGGCTCAAATGGGGTTACAAACAACGAAACAAAACTTGTCTAACATTCATACACCGGGTTATGTTCGTCAAATGGTGAATTACGGATCTGTTGGAGCAAGCAATGGTCATACGCCAGAACAGAGAATTGGTTACGGTGTACAAACGCTAGGTGTTGACCGTATTACTGATGAGGTAAAAACGAAGCAGTTTAATGATCAATTATCTCAGCTCTCTTACTATAACTACATGAATTCGACTTTATCACGTGTAGAGTCTATGGTTGGAACGACAGGGAAGAATTCATTATCTAGTTTAATGGACGGTTTCTTTAATGCCTTTCGTGAAGTAGCAAAAAATCCAGAACAACCAAACTACTACGATACATTAATTTCTGAAACTGGGAAGTTCACTAGTCAAGTAAATCGTCTTGCGAAAAACTTAGATACAGTGGAAGCGCAGACGGCAGAAGATATTGAAGCGCATGTTAATGAATTTAATCGTCTGGCTGCTAGTTTAGCAGAAGCGAATCATAAAATTGGACAAGCGGGTACACAAGTGCCGAATCAACTTTTAGACGAACGAGATCGCATCGTTACAGAGATGTCTAAGTATGCAAACATCGAAGTATCTTATGAATCTATGAATCCTAATATCGCGAGTGTTAGAATGAATGGTATTTTAACAGTAAATGGACAAGATACATATCCACTTCAATTAAATAAAGAAAAAGACCCAATGTCAGTTGAGATTTACGGTTCAGAAATCTCTGTAACTAGCGGAGCGATAAAATCAGCGATTGATACGAAAGCGAAGATTGTTGATTATAAAAAAAATCTCGAAGACTTAATGAGTTCAATGAAAAATCAAGTGAATACAGTGATGGGAAAAGATTTCTTCGTTGGAGATTATGCGAAAGAGATGAAGTTAAATCCAGAATTCCAAAAAGATGTTTCGAAAATGAAAATGTCTGCTGAAACAGCAAATAAACTAGCAGCAGTTACAGATGACGATTATAAAGAAGGTCTTTCTTATAAACAAGCATTAGACCAATTTATAGTTCGTGTTGCATCTGATAAAAGTGCAGTAAATGGTTATCAAAAAATTCATGGCGACTTACTAGAAGGTATTCAACAAGAAAAAATGAGCGTTGAAGGTGTAAATATGGAAGAGGAAATGGTAAATTTAATGGCCTTCCAAAAATATTTCGTCGCAAACTCTAAAGCTATTACTACGATGAATGAAGTGTTTGATAGTCTATTTTCGATTATTCGATAAGTGATAATAATTGATTGGAAATATATAAGGAGGAGATAGAAATGAGAGTATCTACATTTCAAAATGCAAACTGGGCAAAGAATCAGTTAATGGATTTGAATGTGCAACAACAATACCATAGAAACCAAGTAACTTCAGGGAAGAAAAATCTTCTTATGAGTGAAGATCCACTTGCAGCGAGTAAATCATTTGCGATTCAACATTCATTGGCGAATATTGAACAAATGCAAAAAGATTTAGCTGACTCAAAAAATGTATTAACACAAACTGAAAATACTTTGCAAGGTATTTTTAAATCTTTAACGAGAGCAGATCAATTAACGGTACAGGCATTAAATGAGCCAAATGGTGAAAAAGAATTGAAAGCCATCGGTGCAGAGATTGATCAAATTTTAAAACAAGTTGTATATTTAGCGAATACGAAAGAGCAAGGTCGTTATATTTTCGGTGGTGATAGTGCAGAAAAGTCACCATTTACAGAAGATGGTACGTACCAGGGTGGACAAAATGATGTGAACTGGCAACTAAATGACGGTTATGAGTTAAAGGCATTCCGTAACGGAGAAGCATTATTATCCCCGGTTATAAAAACGTTAAAACAGATGAGCGAAGCGATGCAAAAAGGTGACCAAAAAGCGTTACAACCGTTATTAGGAGAAAATAAGAAAAACTTAGATGGCATCATTAACCGTACAACTGAAGTTGGTTCAACAATGAACACAATGGAGACGTTTAAAACAATTTTAAGTGAGCAAAATTTAGCGCTTCAAGAAAACCGTAAAGAAATTGAGGATGTTGATTTAGCGGTCGCAATTTCTGACTTGGCATATATAAATGCGACGTATGAAGCGACACTTAAAGCAGTTAGTACGATGAGTAAAACGAGTATTTTAGACTACATGTAATCTACAAGGAGTGAGAAAAATGGCAGGAACAACGATGACAGGTATTGGTGGTAGACAACAAATTTGGAACCTCGGAAATAATATGATCGATACTTCTAACCTAGTAGAATTAGAAATGCAAGCGTTAGATATGAGAAAAACACCATATACGAAAGAAAAGAACGACCTTACAAATGATAAATTATTATATACAAGTTTGAAGTCAGAATTTAGTTCTTTCACACAAACGTTTAAAAACTTAGCGGCTTTTAAAGGGAATGAGAAAAAAGTAACGACAACACAAGACGGTTATATTAATGTAAAAGCAGATGGTGGTGCGATTGCAGGAACTTTTAATATGACAATTACACAGCTCGCGCAACGTCATCAAATAGCTTCTAATGAAATTAAAGATATAAATGCGAAACTTCCTAAAGATGAAACATTAAAACTAGGCGATAAAGAACTAAAAGTAACAACTGATATGACATATAAAGATTTAATTAACAAAATTAATGATGGAGATTATGGTGTATCAGCTTATACACTTGGAAATAAAATTTTCATGACCTCTAAAAAAGAAGGGGCAATGAATGAAATTAAATTAGAAAAGACACCGCCTAATGTACTTACAGATTTGTTTTATACGAAAGTGGAAGGTACAGATGAGAATAATCAACCTACGACAGAAATGAAATTAAATACTATTAACGAAGCGCTAGATGCAAAATATAGTATTAATGGTGTTGAGGGAAAAAGTGATAGTAATACAATTGAAGCATTACCAGGTGTGAAAATTGAGCTATTGAAAGTAACGGAATCAAAAGTGGAAAATAAACCAGAAGATGGAACAGGTACAAATGCAGATCAAAAAGCAAAAGGTATAGATCTAAAATTTACAGTAAATGACTCAAACGTAACAGACGCATCGAATGTTATTAAAAAAATGGTAGCTGATTATAATAAAGCTGTTTCTACAGTAGATATCTTTGCTGGAAAAGGTGGAGCTTTCCAAGGTCAAGCTATTATGCAAAGTGTACGTCAGGCAATGAACAATGTCGTAACATTTTCTCAAGATGGTAATTATTTATTCACATTTGGTATTCAATTAAAGCAAGATGGAACGATGGAAGTTAATGATGAAAAATTAACACAAGCATTAAAAGAAAAACCCGATGCAGCGAAGCAATTTTTCTTTAGTTCTAACGGTTTAGGAAAAATGATGGAAGAACCGCTTGATAAACTATTCGGTGATAAAGGTGTAGTCGGCGAGAGAGTTAAAAACATTGACTCACGTGTAAGTGATTTAGATAAAAAGATTAAAGATATTGAGACGCAAAACTTGCAAAAGCAAGATGAAATCGTGAAGAAGTATCAAAAGCTAGAGAGTACATTGGCGGCGCTTGATAGCCAACTCAAAACAATTAAAGCAATGACAAAACAAAAAAGTGATGATTAATGAAAGTTGAGGAAGTGATCGTATGCAAGCATGGCAACGTTATATGCAAAATGATATTATGACGAGTAATCCGATTAAAAATACAATTTTTATTTATGAAAGATGTATTGTAGAGTTTCGTAATTTAGAAGAACTTTTACATACTTTTAAACTACAAGAAGGGGACGCACTTCTTGAAAAATTAGAACGTATTTTTGAAGAACTAAAGCTTCAATTAAATCCTGAGATTACGAAAGATTTATATGATAGTCTCTATGGTTTATATGATTGGATTAGCATTCAAATTCAAACGATGAAAGTAACGCGTGAAGCGAAAGATATTGATGCAATTGTGAAAGTGTTACAAGATTTAATAGACGGTTACCGCGGAGCACTTGAAAATGAACAATGATATTTATCGGACGTTTGTCAGCTGTTTTAATGAAATCGGTGAATTGCAAGTGTCAGACAGAGAGTTTGCTGAGAAGAGTGAGATGTTAAATCGCTGGATGATGACATTGGATGAAGAAACGCGTGCACAAGTTGCAGCAGAAGTAAGCCCGTTCATTATTAAGGCAGCACAGCATATTCGGGATAAGCAAAAGATTTTGGAAGAAATGATTATGACAAATGATGGGCGAATGAAGGCTAATTCATTTTACGGTAAATATTAATAATAACGTCTGGAAACAGGTTCCCCTTTTAAAAGGGGGTCTATTCCTTCGTTTACATAAAGAACCCGCTGATTGAGGTTTCATTTTATGACTGTGATGAAATAATAATTGTAATCTAAATAATAGAAAAATGGACTTTAGTTTATATATTGAAATGTTCTATAGATTACTGTGTGTATACAGTTTTTTGCATTCTTTTTTATATTTTTATATTTTTCTAAAGACAACAATGAAAAAATGGAATAAAATATGTAAGGGTACATAATAGTAAATATTTTAATAAATGCATATAAGAAAATAAATAATGAAGTGAAACTTCTATCAGTGGATCATTAAGTTAGAAAAGGAAGGGTGTGGAATATGCCAGATTTAGTGAGTGATGTAAGCCATTATATGAATTATTTAGTGACGAAACGAAATACGGTTTCTAGTAATATTGCAAATGCGAATACACCTGGCTATAAAGCACAAGATGTAACATTTGCTGAGCAGATGAATAAAAGTAGTGCATTATATAAAAACAATGCGGCTGATTTAAAGAGTAATCCAGATTTATATCAAACGAATGAAATGCACTTGCCGACAGTAAATACGAAAAATACATATGCAAAGATTCAAACAAAAGCAATGCAAACGAATAAAGACGGAAATAGTGTGGATGTAACGACAGAAATGCTAGATTTAATGAAAGCAAATCAGTTATACGGTATTTCAGTTAACGCAATTAATACACAATATGCAATTAACCAAGCGGCACGCGGACGTTAAAAGTAGAAGGAGAGACAACGGATGTTTCAGGCAATTAATGCAAGTGGCTCAGGACTAACGACAGCGAGAAAGTGGATGGAAGTTACTTCTAACAATATTGTAAATGCAAATACGACGGCGGCTCCGGGGGCAGATTTATATGAGCGTCGTAGTGTGGTGCTAGAATCAAACAATAGTTTTGCAAGTATGCTAGATGGGGCTCCTACTAACGGAGTAAAAATAAAAAGTATTGAAGCAGACAAAACGGAAAATTTAGTGTATGATCCGACGCATCCGCACGCAAATGAAGAAGGATATGTACGTTATCCCAATATTGATGTAACTGCTGAAATGACGAATGTAATGGTTGCTCAAAAAATGTATGAAGCGAATACGAGTGTATTAAATGCGAATAAAAAAATGCTTGATAAAGATTTAGAAATCGGCCGAGGATAAGGGGGAAGATAGTAATATGAAAATTCAACCAATGTTACATACACAACCATTTGGAGCAATTCAGTCAATTGGTGCACCGAAAACTTCTCAAACATCTGTAGTTGAGGGGAAAAAGTTTATTGATTTATTGGAAGATATGAATCAAACGCAAAACAATGCGCAAACAGCAGTATATGATTTACTAACTAAAGGGGTAGGAGAAACACATGACGTTTTAATTCAGCAAAAGAAAGCTGAGTCTCAAATGAAAACAGCTGCTCTCGTACGTGATAATCTTATTGAAAATTATAAGTCACTAATTAATATGCAAATTTAGGAAAGTGGACGGGTGTGTTTAAATGGAAAAGATGAAAAATGTTATCCAATCGTTAAAAACGTGGCATAAGTTAGTAATTGGTGCTGCGCTTTTAGCGATTGTAACAGGAGCACTTTTATACTTCACCTTGCCAGATAAATATGTTGTTGTATATCAAAATTTAAATGATACAGATAAACAAGAGATTACAGCAGAATTATCGAAGTTAGGTGTCGATTATCAATTAGCGGCCGATGGTTCGATTCGTGTGCAAAAGAATGATGCTCCATGGGTTCGAAAAGAAATGAATGGGATGGGCTTACCGTTTAATTCTAAAAGCGGTGAGGAAATTTTATTAGAAAGCTCGCTCGGTTCAAGTGAGCAAGATAAAAAAATGAAGCAAATTGTCGGTACGAAGAAGCAATTGGAGCAAGATATTGTAAGAAACTTTGCGACAGTTGAAACGGCAAATGTTCAAATTACATTGCCTGAAAAAGAGACAATTTTTGATGAAGAAAAAGCAAAAGGAACAGCGGCGATTACGGTTGGAGTGAAACGTGGACAATTGTTAACAGCTGATCAAGTTGCGGGTATACAGCAAATGATAAGTGCAGCAGTTCCTGGTGTAAAGGCAGAAGAAGTAAGCGTTATTGATAGTAAAAAAGGTGTTATCTCAAAAGGGACAGATGAAGCACATTCTAGTAGTTCTTCTTCTTACGAGAAAGAAGTAGAGATGCAGCACCAACTTGAAGGTAAATTAAAGCAAGATATTGATGCAACGTTAATGACGATGTTTAAACCGAATGAATATAAAGTGAATACGAAAGTATCTGTAAACTACGATGAAGTTACACGTCAGTCAGAAAAGTATGGTGATAAAGGTGTACTTCGTAGTAAACAAGAACAAGAGGAAAGCTCTACTGCGCAAGAAGGGGCAGATACGAAGCAAGGTGCTGGTATTACAGCGAACGGTGAAGTGCCAAACTACGGTACGAACAATAATCAAAATGGTAAAGTTGTCTATGATAATAAAAATGGTAACAAAATCGAAAACTATGAAATAGATAAAACAGTTGAAACAATTAAGAAACACCCAGAATTAACGAAAACAAATGTTGTTGTATGGGTAGATAATGATACGCTAGTAAAACGTAAAATTGATATGACAACTTTTAAAGAAGCGATCGGAACAGCGGCAGGACTTCAAGCTGATCCGAACGGTAACTTTATAAATGGTCAAGTTAACGTTGTAACTGTTCAGTTCGATCAGCCGAAAGCCGAAAAAGAGAAAGAGCCAGAAAAAAGTGGTATGAACTGGTGGTTATTCGGTGGAATTACAGCTGGCTTATTAGCGATTGGTGGCCTAGTATGGTTCTTATTAGCAAGACGTAAGAGAAAGAAAGAAGAAGAGGAATATGAAGAATACTTAGCAGAAGAGGAAATTGCTGCAAGTAATGAAAGTATCTTGGAAATTCCTGAAGAAAAAATAGTGCCAGAGCCAAAACCTGAACCAGAAGAACCGAAAGAACCAACGTTAGATGAACAAGTGCAGGATGCTACGAAAGAACATGTAGAAGGAACTGCAAAAGTAATTAAAAAATGGTTAAACGGACAGTAAGGGAGGAACAACGATGTTAGATGAAATCTCCTCCAAAGAAAAAGCTGCCATCCTTATTCGTACATTAGAAGAAGGGGTGGCAGCAAAAGTCATTGAATATATGACAGCTGAGGAAAAAGAAGTATTACTTCGTGAAATCGCAAAGTTTCGTGTATACAAACCAGAAACATTAGAAAATGTACTAGGAGAGTTCTTATATGAACTAAATGTAAAAGAATTGAACTTAGTCACTCCAGATAAAGAATACATTCGTCGCATATTTAAAAACATGCCAGAAGACGAACTGGAAAAATTATTGGAAGATCTTTGGTATAACAAAGATAATCCGTTTGAGTTCTTAAATTCACTTACAGATTTAGAGCCACTTCTTACAGTGCTTAATGATGAGTCACCACAAACAATTGCAATTATCGCTTCTTATATTAAACCGCAACTTGCGTCTCAATTAATTGAGAGATTGCCAGATCATAAGCGCGTTGAAACGGTAATGGGTATAGCGAAACTAGAACAAGTTGATGGTGAGTTAATTAATCAAATTGGTGAGTTGTTAAAATCGAAATTAAATAATATGGCATTTAGTGCAATTAATAAAACTGATGGCTTGAAAACAATCGTAAATATTTTAAATAATGTTTCACGAGGTGTTGAAAAAACAGTCTTTCAAAAGCTGGATGAAGTCGATTATGAGTTATCTGAGAAAATTAAAGAAAATATGTTTGTCTTTGAAGACTTACTTGGTCTTGAAGATCTTGCGCTTCGCCGTGTATTAGAAGAAATTACAGATAACGGTGAAATTGCGAAAGCACTTAAAATTGCAAAAGAAGAAATTAAAGAGAAATTATTTACATGTATGTCTTCAAACCGTAAAGAGATGATTCTAGAAGAATTAGATGGCTTAGGACCGCTTAAGATGACGGATGCTGAAAAAGCGCAGCAAACGATCACTGGTACAGTGAAAAAGCTAGAGAAAGAAGGAAGAATTATCGTTCAAAGAGGTGAAGAGGATGTCCTTATTTAAAAACAGAATTCCGAAGAATTCTGTTTCTTTTTCTGAAGAAACGTATGAATTACAATTTCCAAAACCAGCTTCAGTTCAAATAGAAGAGGAAGAATTACAAGCTGATCATGCAGAACTTCGCGCCCAGCAAGAATCGTTACATATGGAAATGAATCAGCTAAGGCAAGAGAAGCAAATGCTAGAACGAGAGCGGCAGCAGTTATTACAAGATAAAGAACAATTTCAAATGCATATTCATGAGCAAATGGAACAGATGGAAGCAGCGCGTGTGCAATTTCAAAAAGAACAACAAGAAACAGCGTATGAATGGACAGAGTTGTTATGGGATCAATCTTTGCATCTAGCAGAAAAAATCGTGAATCAAGCGGTAGATTCACGATTGCTTGATGTGTTACCTATTTTAACTGGTATCGTGCAAACATTGCCAACTTCGTTTGAAAAATTAATCATTACAGTACATCCAGAAACGTTTGAACGTATTCAAGAAGAGAAGGAGAATACGAAAGAATATTGGTTACTACAATTAGTAGAATGGAAATATGATTTCTCCCTGCAGTTTGGTGAATTTGTTCTGGAAGAAGAGAAAGAGTTCTTTGAATTTAAATTTGCACCTATATTTGCGAAACTTCGTCAGAAATGGGAAGAAGAGAAGTTATTTGAGGAGCAAAATGTATGAGCCGCCTGTTAATGAATGAGAACGAAAAATGGAATAAGTTCATTGAAACACCGCTGTATACGAAAGTAGGCAAAGTTCATAGTGTACAAGAACAGTTTTTCGTAGCAAAAGGGCCGAAAGCGAAGATCGGAGATGTTTGCTTCGTTGGAGAACATAACGTCTTATGTGAAGTGATTGCCATTGAAAAAGAAAATAATATGCTACTTCCATTTGAACAGACAGAAAAAGTATGTTATGGAGATTCAGTGACATTAGTTTCAGAAGATGTTGTTGTACCACGTGGTAATCACTTGCTCGGAAAAGTGTTAAGCGCAAATGGTGAAGTGTTAAATGAGGAAGCTGAAAACATTCCATTACAGAAAATAAAACTAGATGCACCGCCTATACATGCATTTGAACGTGAAGAGATTACCGATGTATTTGAAACAGGAATAAAATCAATTGATTCTATGCTAACAATTGGTATCGGTCAAAAGATTGGTATTTTTGCTGGGTCAGGTGTTGGTAAATCAACTTTACTTGGAATGATAGCAAAAAATGCAAAAGCTGATATAAACGTTATTAGTTTAGTAGGGGAACGTGGCCGGGAAGTAAAAGACTTTATTCGAAAAGAGTTAGGCGAGGAAGGGATGCGAAAAAGCGTCGTTGTTGTAGCGACGTCAGATGAAAGTCATCTTATGCAACTTCGTGCAGCGAAACTCGCAACGTCTATTGCTGAATACTTCCGTGACCAAGGTAATAACGTATTACTTATGATGGACTCTGTTACTCGTTTTGCCGATGCACGAAGAAGTGTTGATATTGCTGTTAAAGAGTTACCGATTGGTGGTAAAACACTGTTAATGGAAAGTTATATGAAGAAGTTGTTAGAGCGGTCCGGAAAAACACAAAAGGGATCTATAACAGGTATTTATACGGTGCTTGTTGATGGGGATGATTTAAATGGTCCTGTACCAGATTTAGCACGTGGTATTTTAGATGGACATATCGTATTAAAGCGTGAGCTTGCAACGCTTAGTCATTATCCTGCAATTTCAGTATTAGATTCAGTAAGTAGGATTATGGAAGAAATTGTTTCGCCACATCATTGGCAACTTGCAAATGAAATGAGAAAGATTTTATCAATTTATAAAGAAAATGAATTGTATTTTAAGCTAGGAACGATTCAAGAAAATGAAGAAAATGCTTATATTTTTGAATGTAAAAATAAAGTAGAAGGCATAAATACATTTTTAAAGCAAGGTCGATCGGATAGTTTCCAATTTGATGATATCGTTGAAGCGATACAGCATATAGTATAAGGCCTCTGCATAAGAGGTCTTATTTTTTTGTTTTTTAATATTTCACAGATTTTTTTGGAAAAAAACTATATAATAGAAAAAGAGAACGTTATAATAGAAAGGGGTTATGAAAACAGGTGGATAAACAGCAGTACGACACAATAAAATTGCAAATAAATCAAGAAAAAGAACATATTTTAAAAGAAGTGTATGAATTAACAGCTGAAAAAAGAAAAATAGAACAAAAAAAAGAATATGATTTATATGTTGTGAAATCGCGTAGTAAAGTCGTACAAACTGGGCAACGTATTATGGCTGGTATGCTTTCTTCACATACGTTTTCACCTGAAAGAATAGAAGAATGGAATCGGAAAATTAAAAAAACGGAAGGTTTTATTCAAAAAAATGAAAGTCTTTTAGAGCAAGTAAAAGAAAAAGAACGTGTCATTGATGAGATGTATCAAGAAGAGTGCAAAAAGCTTGCGAAAGCACAAGAAAAGCTGGAAGAAAAAATGCTTCTGGATTTGAAAATGTGTATGAATGGATGAGGTGAATGTAGTGATACAGTCTGTATTACCGGTGCAACAAAGTTTACCTCCGCAAAAAGAAAAAGGGCTAGAAGTACAATCAAAAAATGAAGATTCTTCATTCGATCGTACGATGAGAATGGAAAATAAAAAACAGCCGCAAACGGAGAAAACGAAACGAGAAGAAGCACCAAAAGAAGAGAGAAAAGATTATATTCTTTCTAAAAAATCGGTAACGGAAGAAGAACCTATTGTAAAGAAAGAAGAAAAAAAAGAGACAGAACAGTTGTTATTAGCTGTATCTGAGCAAATGGTTGCAATTGAGCAATTACATGTGCAGCCGGAATTGTTATATCAATACATACAAAAAATACAAGAGCTATATAAAGAATATGGCAATATTAAACTTAATGAATTACCTGCAGCTGAATTACAACAATTACAAGAACTTCTTTCAAATATGAATATCAAAAATGCTATATGTTTAGAAGATACAATGCAAATGGTATTAGAAAAAATGAAGATGCCAGAGCAAGCGATGCAAGCATTGAAGGCTGTAGAAACAGAAACTTGTAATATTGCAAAGGGACAGGAAGAGTTTAAAGACGTAGATCTTCCGAAACTTGAGAGCGATGATACAAAGGTAGAGTTGCCTGAGGTTGATGCATTAAACGATTCGAGCTCTGCAGGTGCAGAATTATTAAATAAAACGACGAGTACCGAACAAGTAGGGAAATCAAATAGTGGTGCTGAGAAAGTTTCATTACCTGACTTAGGAAAGAAAATGGAAGCGCAAGTAGAAGCGTTGCAAAAATTTGTAGTGAAACAAGAACGTGTTTTATTCCAGTTAAATCCAGAAAAACTTGGTACATTAACAGTGTTTATGAAAAAACACGGAGATCAAATTGACGTTCACGTAGAAATGGAAAAACACGATGCGAAAAAACGTGTTGAAATCATTTTTGATGAATTGAGATTAAAGTTAAAAGAAAAAGAAATCAATATTCAAATTAGCTATTCAGATAAAGATGAAAATCGCAAAGAACAGCGAGAACAAGACCAAAGGCAAAAACAGAAATTAGCAAATACAAATCATGAAAAACAACAATCAACAGAATTTGCGGGATTATTGGAGGAATAAAGCGTGCCAACAGTTGGATTAAATACAACGAGTACAAATCATATTCCGTTACAAGCAGGAGCGCAAAAAAGTAATGTACCTGTTAATGGTGTACAATCGCCAGTGCAACAAAGTAATGGAGTTTCAGCAGGAGCGCAAAAGACTCCTGGGGTAATGGGGAAAGATGATTTCTTAAAATTGTTTTTATCAAGTTTCCAACATCAAGATCCATTTAATGCGATGGATATGAATCAAATGATGAATCAGACAGCGCAGTTATCTCTTATGGAACAAGTACAGAATATGACGAAAGCAGTAGATAAGCTGCAATCAACGATGTATTCAACAGCACTTGATGGTGGAATGAAGTTTTTAGGGAAATACGTAAGAGGTGTTGACGGTGACGGAAACAAAGTAACCGGTCAAGTAGAAACGGTTCGTCTTGCGGAAAATAACGATGTACAGCTCGTTATTAATAATAAAGTTGTCTCTCTTCGTTTCGTTGAGAGAGTGTCTGATAAACCGATTGGGGAAACGAACCCAGAAGACGCAAAGAAAGACGATCAAAAAGTAACTGAAGAAGTAAAAACTACAAATTTATAAGGAGTGTCCATACGTTATGATTAAAGCGTTATATACAAGTATTACAGGGATGAATGCAACACAAAATGCATTAAGTGTAACTTCAAATAATATTGCCAATGCACAAACAGTAGGTTATAAAAAACAAAAAGCAATGTTTGATGATTTACTATATAACAATTCGATTGGTGCAAAAGGTGACGGTAAATACGCAGGAACGAATCCGAAAAGTATTGGTAACGGTGTGAAAATGAGTGGTACTGTTACGGATTATAGTGATGGTACAATTACGTTAACAGGTGGCAAAACACAAGCCGCAATGGAAGGTAATGGTTTCTTCGTTGTAGGTGATTCAAAAGGCGGAAATATGGAATTTACTCGTAAAGGTACGTTTGGAATATCTTCAGATTACTATATTACGAATACTGAAGGTCAATACGTGTTTGCATACCCTGCAAATGAGGCAACTGGTGAAGTTGATTTATCTGGAATTCCAGGACCGTTGCAAATTCCAATGGGAACAGCAATTGGTGGTATTCGAACATCGAAAGGGACAATTAAAGGGAATATTCCAACTGGTGAAAAACAAATTACACAAGATTTACCTGTATATGATAATGCGGGGAATACATGGACAATGCGTGTAGAGTTTAAACAAACGAGTGAACATAACTATACATATAAAGTACAAATGCGCAATGACTCGAAAAAAGAAACAGAGTTTAAAGATGTTCCAGGTGCAGGTGGTAATATGACATTTGATGCTGTTGGAAATCCAAATCCGAAAGAGCAAGGAGCCAATATTCCATTTGATGGCGGTTCTATAAAATTAGACTTAAGCCATTTAACAAATCATCCAACAGATAAAACATTATCAGTAACAGACGTAGATGGTAGAGCAGCAGCGACGGTTAAAGATTGCCTCATTGCTGACGGTGGATACGTAATGGTAAAATATTCTGATGGAAGTATGAAATCTGCAGGTCAATTAGCTGTTGCA
This sequence comes from Bacillus sp. JKS001846, assembly GCF_900176455.1. Taxonomy (NCBI): domain Bacteria; kingdom Bacillati; phylum Bacillota; class Bacilli; order Caryophanales; family Bacillaceae; genus Bacillus; species Bacillus sp. JKS001846. The sequence continues at coordinate 4,062,463 of NZ_FWYG01000001.1, read as the reverse complement.
ATGTTCCCGAACGAAGGCGGACTAATGAAAACAGGTAATGGTAACTATACAGCAACGAATACAACAGGTATTTTAGCTCTTGGTACATCTGGTCAAAACGGTGCAGGTAAAGTACGCGGTGGTGCACAAGAAGGTGCTAACGTAGATTTATCTGTAGAATTCGTTGACTTAATGTTATACCAACGCGGATTCCAAGGAAATGCGAAAGTAATTAAAGTTTCAGATGAAGTATTAAATGAAGTTGTAAACTTAATTCGATAATATATCGCATGGAAAAAATGTAATGGAGTAGAAAGGGTTTTTTATTCGTATGACAAGACAAGAGCGAATTTTACAATTGCCTTTTTTCGAAAATAAACGTGAACTTGCCGAGCAAGTATTAAAAATAGAACGAGAAGAGCATGTATATTTACCAGATCAATTTGAAATTAAGCAAGTGCCTCCGTATTCATTTGGCGAAAAACAAGCAATCATTGGCCGTATCCATGAGTTTTATTTCATAAGTGTTGGTAGCGATACTTTTTGGAAGTATCAACTGTTTAAGGATGAGATGAAGTGTCGTGAGTTTTTTGTTATGTTGCCAAATATTACGGATCAGCAGATAGCGTTTTGGTTTAATAATATAGAGTTATTGAAAGGTTCTTAAAAGCACTTTTTAGGTTTTGAGAGAGGACCTGGCGATGTTTTGGAGCGGTTAGTGCCTAATAGGGACTCGACTGGTGTGTAAGGACAGAGGTATGGAGAGTTACTAGGGTAGTATAAGAAGAGGTAAGCAAAGTTTAGTGTGGATAAACAGTTATGGTCCAGAAGAGCTCCTAGTTGTAAGAATAGAGCTATGGAGGCGTACTGAGATAATCATTTCATAGTAGGCCAGTGCCTTCTGGATAGTATGTAACAATAGATTTTTATAAAAGGAGAGGTGAGGAGGATGGCGCAAAATAAGTATCGCGTTACATTCATTTCGCCGAGTGAGGTTGAGCAGCGGACTGTAATGGCGGCGAATAGTTTGCCAGATTTAATTCGTAAAGTAGAAAGTATTATCGCAGATCCAAACGGTTATTTTGTGAATGATAAAAAAAATAATTGTTATTTTAAAGTGATTAAAGAAAATGTTACGTTTATTCAATATGAGTTACTATTTTCGGATAAGGAAATTCATATTGAAAAATTAAAACATATAGCACCGGTAGTATTAAAGCGATTATTCGAAAAAATAAATGACCCGGAATTATATGCACTTGCGCTACTTGATGTTGATATAGCAACGAAAGAATATGTGCTAGCAGAAATGAATTCTGAACTGAGAATAAGAGTAGAGACAGAGCTTTCGAAAAAATGGGAAGCAATGCCGACGGAAATTGTAGGTGCACAAGAAGTTTTATTAGAGGCACTTGCTTCGTTTATACAAGATTAATTGTTTTTTTATAAAATGAATCGTTCGACTATCTATATTTTTTATATAGGTAGTTGACTTTTTCTCTTTTATAAAGCTTAATAATTAGATATACGGAATTAATGGAAGGGGAGCGACACCTTTATGTCACAAGCACAAAGTATTTTATTAGAAAGCGGAACAAATGAATTAGAGATTGTTACGTACACTGTTGGTGAAAACCTATTTAGTATTAATGTAATGAAAGTACGTGAAATCATTAATCCATTCCCTGTTACAACTGTGCCAGAATCTCATCATGCAGTTGAAGGTGTTGTTCAAGTACGTGGTGAAATTTTACCTGTTATTAACTTAGCGATGGCTCTTAATTTAAAGTCAACAAAGCCACTTGATCAAACGAAATTTATCATCTCAGAATTAAACCAAATGAAAGTTATTTTCCGCGTTGATGAAGTGCATCGTATTCAACGTATTTCGTGGGAACAAATTGATGAACCAGCTTCATTATCTATGGGACTAGAAGAAACGACATCTGGTATTGTAAAACTAGATGGAAAAATCATCTTACTATTAGATTATGAAAAAATTGTATGTGAAATTAGCGGCACTGGTTATGACAATAAATCAATTGCAGGATTAGAACAAAAAACAGATCGAGCTGAAAAAGTAATTTACATTGCAGAAGATTCAGCAATGCTTCGCCAAATATTAGAAGAAACATTATCATCAGCTGGATATACGAAAATGAACTTCTTCAGCAATGGTGCGGAAGCGTTAGCGCAAATTGAAAAATTAGCGAAAGAGCAAGGCGAAAAAATGTTTGAGCATATTCACTTGCTAATTACGGATATTGAAATGCCAAAAATGGATGGACATCATTTAACGAAAGTGGTTAAGGATAGTGAAGTAATGAATCGTTTACCAGTCATTATTTTCTCTTCATTAATTACAAATGAATTATTCCATAAAGGTGAAGCTGTAGGAGCAAATGCTCAAGTAAGTAAGCCAGATATTCAAGAGCTAATTGGTTTAGTTGATAAGTTAGTGTTGTAAGAAAAGTACTTTTTTAGCTGGAATAGAGGAACTAGCTATGTGTGGCAGCGGTCAGTGCCTAATAGAGACCCATGCGATGTAAGACCAGAGATATGGAGTGTTTTTTAGGTAAATGGGACGAGATAGCCGCCGAGATAGCTTTAGAAGAAGTGAGACTTTGATTGAGGATTTGAAGACTGGGTTTATAACTCTATTCTGTTAGAGAGAGGAAGGAATTAGCCAATGCTACATATGGCTAATTCCTTTTTAGTATTCTATACTTTAAGCTGGTAGAAAAATGAAAGGTTTCTTGGGTGTTTGTCGCTGTATGTGTGAATAATCTTCATTTAGAGATTTTTGATTTAAAAATATAAGCAAACGTATTTTCGATTGTTATTTTAGTAATATTTCGTGGTAACGCAAATTTTTTCGGTGAAAAAACATCCGAAATACCATATAATATAATTAAATGTAATTAATATGCAATTTTGCATATTAATAAAAAACATTTTCCAAATTTTTATACTTTCTATACATTTTTGTATGTTTATTATTTGACAGATAATTTCGAACTGTTATAATATGGATATGTAAAAATTGCTATTTTCTTAAAAGACATGGAAGTCAGATGAGAATTGTGAAAGGATGAGGGGGAGTGGCACAGATTATGTATCACCACACAGCAATTAATGTATTAGGTCTTTTACAAAACATGTCAAATAATAAAATGAACGATATGCAACTAGAAGCGGAATTTAAAAAAATAGAAAAAGAATTCCAAGTAAAGTATGAAGAGTTAGTTGATTTACATAATAGAATGGTATTATTTCAAATAGATATAGAAAAAAATGGCGGGATGCGAGCATATGAAAAATCAGCAATTACATGGCTGAAGTCTGAACTAGAGCTACTGTATGAAGTGTATCAATTTTGTCAACGTCACGGTTTAAACATTTTAAATATTTCAAAATACGTAAGTAAAAATGAACTAAATCTTTTTCCAAAAACAGAAAGTCAATTGCAAAATACGTATTATAAATTAAAAAAACGTGAAATACCGTTTGAAAATATTGAAAAACAAAAACCAGGACGAAAGCGAAAATATATACCAGTAAAAGAGACAATCGTTGCAAGAAAACAAGAAAACGAGTACGAATTAAAAGAAGAAATCCAGCATAAAGAGGATGAAAAAAATCTTGTAACAGTTATATCTGGTATCGTTGATAACTTTGAAACAATTAATCAATGTAGTGAAAGGAAAGAAGACGAACTACATCAGTTTATGGAAGGTATTTATAAGCTTTCTAGCATGGCAGCAGGGCGTTCTAGAGAAGCAAAGAACACACGTAGTCTAGAAGATGAATTGCAGTCGTTACAACTAGAAAATGAAAGGCTAAAACGAGAGAAAGAAGAGCTTGTACAAGATATTAAAGGTATGACGCAGCTTTTAATTCATTTCATTACAAGTTCTGATATCGATCAAATTCGTAAATTACCAACTTTCGTACAAGATTGTAAAATGGAATTACATAAACTTGGGCTATATAATGCACAAGACGGAAAAATGAAAATAATGGTTGACCGTAGCGGACAAGTTATGACGGTAACACAGTAATAAAATTTGGGTACAAAATAAAAGGGAGATACATAGTTTATATGTATTTCCCTTTTGTTTTGTATGGAATCGTTCCAAAGAAGGAAGATTAATTTTTATGATTGTAGTAGTTTAGAGACCATTTGCGGAATTTGGTTCGCTTGTGAAACCATACTAAGTGCAACTTCAGTCAATAATTTGAACTTTAAAAAATCACTCATCTCCTGCGCCATGTCTGCATCTTCAATTAGAGATGCAGCATCTGTTAACGCCATACTTTGATTATTTAAATTTTCAATATTAAACTGTAAACGATTTATCATTGCACCAAGGTCGGCACGATGAAGTGACACACTTTGCAAAGCCTCTTCGATTTTACGAATTGCCGTTCTTGCTTCTTGTTCCGTTGAAATCTTGATGTCATGTTGTGTAGGGGAAGGGGGAATATGTTTCGTCATATTTATTGTATGACCGATATCGTCTAATGTAATAGGGCGGTTTTGACCGTCAAATACGGATAAATCATTAAACTCAGTCGTCTCGCCAATATAGCCAATTTGTTCTGTTAAAGATTGAAACTCTTTATTCAGCGAATGACAGTTTTTATTTGAATTTGTACCGTTTGAGGATTGAACGGCCAAATCACGCATACGCTGTAAAATATTCGTCACAGTTTGAAGGGCAGCTTCGGCCGTGCGAAGCATCGATATCGCATCCTCATTATTACGAATCGCCACGCGCATACCACTTGCTCTCGCATGCATACGAGTCACAATTGCAACATTAGCGGGATTATCAGAAGCATGGTTTAACTTCTTACCAGTCGCCAAATGCTCCATTACAACATTCATACGCTTTTCATTCTCATACAACGACTGCCTAGCATTCATACTTAAAACATTCGTACCAATACGCATAATAGACACTCCTTATAGATTGATATAGTCAGTGTTCTAAAGCTAATAAAAGGTCATGAAAAGATAAAAAGGCTTATGCTTATTTGCTGTTTGTGTTTTAACATAAGAGGGGATCAAGATAAGTACTAACCGCTTCTATGCACCGCAGATGCTCTCTTCCATCAAAAAAAAGAAGTTTTTATAAAAAATAAACCTCTCTGCAAGCAGAGAGGTTTATTCAGGAAACTAACTCAAATGGCTTATTGTAATAATTTAGAAACCATTTGTGGAGTTTGGTTTGCTTGAGAAAGCATGCTGATACCAGCTTCGTTCAAGATTTTGAACTTAGTCATTTCAGACATTTCTTTCGCCATGTCAGCGTCTTCGATTTGAGAAGCAGCTGAAGCCATAGAAGAAGATTGGCTCTTCAGGTTGTTTACGTTAAAGTCAAGACGGTTTAATGTAGCACCTAGAGTTGCACGGTTGTCAGCAACTGTTGTTAGAGCTTTATCAATTGCAGCAACAGCAGCTAAAGCGTCCGCTTTAGAAGTATCTGGTGTTGGTGTTGGTGTTGGTGTTGCTAATTTTAAATCTTTGGCAGCAGTAAAGATTGCTTGTGCGGTAGTGTCACTCGCTGATGCTGTATAGTCATCGAAAGCTTTTTGGATATCTTTAGCTTGGTTAGAATCTAATGAAGCTGATACTTTGTCAAATTCTGCTTTAGCTGTAGCAACATCAGTGTCTCTTGATGCTGCTACAGGAGTTTCTAATTTCTTCATAGCGTTGTTAAGAGCTGTAAGGTCTACAGTAGTACCAGTACCAGTACCAGTACCAGTAGTAGCATCAGCTTTACCGATAGCAATTTTATCAATTCCTAATTTTTCAAGAGTAACTGCTTTTAAATTAATACCAATTTGTTGATCAGCGCTACTTGAATCAAGTGTTTGAATCTTAACTTCGCTATCTTCTTTTAATAAGTTCTTATCGTTAAATTGAGTATTGTCTGCAATGTAAGTGATTTGTTTTTGTAATTCAACAAATTCTTTTTGTAGTGCAGATTTGTTTGAATCAGTGTTTGTACCGTTAGCTGATTGGTTAGCAATGTCACGCATACGAAGTAAGATATTAGATACTGAGTTCATTGCAGAATCAGCTGTACGGATTAATGACATACCGTCTTGCGTGTTATTAGCTGCAACACCTAATCCACTTTCACGTGCACGCATACGAGTTGCAATTGCAAGACCAGCAGCATCGTCAGAAGCGTTGTTGATACGTTTACCGCTTGATAAACGATCCATAGAATTGCTCATTTTTGATTGGTTTTGACGCATGTATTCTTGCGTACGTAAACTGTTAATGTTTGTATTAATTCTCATAATTAAGAACCCCCATTTTTTTATATTGACTTTTCTGCAAATTGAAAAACGGTAATATGCGAAAAAATCAATTTCGAGATTTATTGTAATCCCTGTCATAGCGGCTGTCAACTAAAAATTCGAATTAATAAATATAAAAAAATAACAGTTTAACAATATATTCATTTTTTTATTACATAATTATTAAAAGGATTATTGCAAACTTTAAAAAAAAACTCTAATATTAGATTATCTTTGTTTACCGAAAAGGTGATATTATGATAGTTGGAAATATAGTAAAAGAAGTGCTTGCATATAAGAAAGGGCAAATTCAGCAAAAGCTAAGTAGTCCACAAGCATTTGTTAGTAGTCGTTTTCAAGAGAAGTTGCAGAGTGAACCTGCGAAGGAGACGAAGGCTACTACGCAGCCGGCAAAAGTAGAAGATATGAGTCAGCCGGTACAATCTACGAAAATAGAAGCGGTTGTTAATAAACCGGCAGAAACTATTAATAAAGTAGAGGAAGCGAGTAAGCTTGAAGAAAAGGCTGAAACGAAGAAAGCAGATGAAGTGCAAGTTGCGCAAAAAGAGTTTGAACGACGTTTCCCAGAAACGAAAAATGAGGCCGCTGATACGTGGGAATTAACGAAGAAGTATAATATTCAAAAAATACGTTCTTCCAATGAAGGCAAGTATGAGGATATTATTGATCGAGTAAGTCGTACATATGGAATTCCAAAAACGTTAATTCAAAAAATGATTGAAGTAGAGTCTAATTTTAATCCGAAAACGGTGTCACATGCAGGTGCGATGGGTCTTATGCAGCTTATGCCAGCGAATGTGAAGGAGATGGGTGTGAAGAATCCCTTTTCACCAGCTGAAAGTATTGAAGGTGGCGTGAAAGAGTTAAGCGGTTATTTAAAGAAAAATAACGGCGACTTAGTATTGGCACTTGCTTCTTATAATGCTGGTCCTGGCAATGTGAGAAAGTACGGAGGCGTACCGCCATTTAAAGAAACGCAAGGATATATTAAAAAAATATTAAATATCGACGTTTCAAAATAAGAAGTTTCATATATAGAGAGAACATGAAATTTTCGTGAACATGATATGGGAGTTGGCTAGATTTGAAATTACAAGATGATATTCCGTTAACAATTTATTTTGAAATCGGAAATACGAAAAAGAAAATTGAAGATCTGCTTCATATTACGAAAGGTACATTGTATCGTCTTGAAAATTCAACGAAAAATACGGTGCGTCTTATGCTTGAGAATGAAGAGATTGGAACCGGAAAGATTTTGACGAAGAATGGAAAGATGTACGTTGAAATCGTTGAATTGAAAAGGTAGGGAAGGGGATTGTCATGAGTGGCGAAAAATTAAGCCAAGAGCAAATTGATGCCCTGCTGAAGGCGGTAAATGAAGGCGAGGAAATGCCAGCTTTCGCACAAGAAGCAGGAAAGCAAGAGAAATTTCAAGAGTATGATTTTAATAGACCAGAGAAGTTCGGTGTTGAGCATTTACGTAGTTTGCAAGCGATTGCTTCTACGTTTGGAAAACAGACGTCACAGACGTTATCAGCGCGTATGCGTATTCCAATTGAACTAGAACCTTCAACAGTTGAGCAAGTTCCATTTACGAGTGAGTATGTGGAGAAAATGCCGAAAGATTATTATTTATATTGCGTGATTGATCTCGGTTTACCAGAGCTTGGAGAAATTGTTATTGAGATTGATTTAGCATTCGTTATTTATATTCATGAATGTTGGCTTGGCGGAGATAGTAAGCGTAACTTTACGATGCGCAGACCGTTAACAGCGTTTGAGTTTTTAACGCTGGATAATATATTCTTACTTCTTTGTAAAAATTTAGAGCAATCATTTGAAAGTGTTGTTGCGATTGAACCGAAATTTGTAACGACAGAAACAGATCCGAATGCATTAAAGATTACGACAGCGAGTGATATCATTTCATTACTTAACGTAAATATGAAAACAGAGTTTTGGAATACGACGGTGCGTATCGGAATTCCATTCTTATCTGTTGAAGAAATTATGGATAAGTTAACGTCTGAAAATATTGTCGAACATTCTTCAGACAAGCGTAAAAAGTATACGTCTGAAGTGGAAATGAAAGTAAATCAAGTGTACAAACCTGTTCACGTTGCAATTGGTGAGCAGAAAATGACAATGAGTGAGATTGAACAAATTGAAGAAGGCGATATTATTCCGCTTCATACGAAAGTTTCGGATGAATTACTTGGTTATGTAGATGGAAAGCATAAATTTAATTGTTTTATTGGAAAAGATGGAACGCGTAAGGCGCTCCTATTTAAAAGTTTTGTAGAGTAGGAGGATCCATATGAAGCATGAAGTATCTCCCGTGTCATTAATGGGATTAGAAGATTTTGCAGGAAAGCGAAATGAAGCAGGTAAAGCACATATTGATACTGTTTCAGATATTTCGATTGAACTTGGTGTAAAGCTTGGAAAGTCATCTATTACACTTGGTGATGTAAAGCAGTTAAAAGTTGGCGATGTTCTGGAAGTAGAGAAAAACTTAGGACATAAAGTAGATGTGTATTTAAGTAATATGAAAGTCGGCATCGGTGAAGCAATCGTAATGGACGAGAAATTCGGTATTATCATTTCTGAAATTGAAGCTGATAAGAAACAAGCGGCGCTTATGAAAGCGCAAAGTCAAATGCAAGATAAAGAGTAGAGGAGGAGTCATATGTCGTATATGACGACCTTATTTCAAGTCGTTTTACTGTTTGGTGCGCTCGGCTACGGTGCATATTATATGACGAAAAAGACGCGCAAACAGCAGTTTTTTAAGCAGGGTGAAAATGGCCATATTCAAGTAAAAGACGGTGTGTATTTAAATCATCAAACGAGTGCCTTTTTATTTGAAGTGGACGGAAAGCAAGTGTTCACTGTTATTAGTAATAACGGTGTGCAGTCTGTGCAATTAACCGGAACAGGAAATCAGTTTCAACAAGCACTAGAAGACGCGGTGAAGAGTGAAACGAAAAAAGTAGAGGATCCATCATGAGAATAAAGAAACAGTTATCATTATTAGCCGTTATTTTCGTATTTTCTATCGTTTTTTCAATTATTTTTGTAAATCCAGCGTATGCAGCCCCGAACGGTTTTATTAATTTCGAAAATGGAAAAGAGTTTACGAGTAATTCAAGTGTACAACTATTTGCGCTCGTTACCCTTTTATCATTATCTTCTTCTATCGTTCTATTATTTACACATTTTACTTATTTTATGATCGTTCTAGGGATTACACGTCAAGGACTTGGGGTAATGAATTTACCACCAAACCAAGTGCTTGTTGGACTTGCATTATTTTTATCACTCTTTACGATGCAGCCTGTACTTGGGCAACTGAAGAGTGATGTGTGGGATCCGATGACGAAAGAGAAAATAACAGTAAGTCAAGCTGCGGAAACGACAGCTCCTATTATGAAAGAATATATGTCAAAGCATACGTATAAGCATGATTTAAAAATGATGCTGAAAGTACGCGGAGAAGAGTTGCCGAAAGATTTGAAAGATCTTTCACTATTTACGCTCGTACCATCCTTTACGTTAACGCAAATTCAAAAAGGTTTACTAACAGGGATGTTCATTTATTTAGCGTTTGTATTTATAGATTTGATTATTAGTACACTTTTAATGTACCTCGGGATGATGATGGTACCGCCGATGATTTTAAGTTTACCGTTTAAAATACTCGTTTTCGTATATTTAGGTGGATATACAAAAATCGTCGACATTATGTTTAAAACGGTCGCCTGAAGCGTTTGATGCTATGTGATAGGAGTCATATAAATGAATACGTCACCAATTATAGATATTTTTCAAACCTTTTTTTATAAAGGGGTTATGATTTTAATGCCGGTTGCCGGCGTAAGTATGATTGTCGTTATTATCATCGCTGTCATTATGGCGATGATGCAAATTCAAGAGCAAACGCTGACGTTTTTACCGAAAATGGCGAGTATTGTCCTCGTTATTATCATTTTAGGTCCGTGGATGTTCCAAGAGTTAACGACACTTATTTTAGATTTATTTGATAAAATCCCATCGCTATTGCGTTCGTACTAAGATAGGTGAACTGAAATGAATATGGAATTATGGGCGGCAACGTTTTTTGCGTTTTGCCGCATTACTTCATTTTTATATTTTTTACCGTTTTTCTCAGGACGATCCATTCCAGCAATGGCGAAGGTTACAGTTGGACTTGCTCTTTCAATTACAGTGGCTGATCAAGTGGATGTCTCTCACATCAAGACAGTTTGGGACGTTGCAGCTTATGCAGGAACGCAAATTGTAATTGGATTATCACTTTCAAAAATTGTAGAAATGCTGTGGAACATTCCGAAAATGGCCGGGCATATTTTAGACTTTGATATCGGTTTATCACAAGCAAGTTTGTTTGATGTAAATGCGGGCTCACAGTCTACTTTACTATCAACCATTTTTGATATATTTTTTCTCATTATTTTTATTTCACTTGGCGGCATTAATTATTTCGTTGCCACGATTTTAAAGTCGTTTCAATATACAGAGGCGATTTCAAAATTGTTGACGACTAGTTTCTTAGATAGTCTACTCGCAACGCTATTATTTGCGATCACATCAGCGGTTGAAATTGCTCTTCCGCTTATGGGAAGTTTATTCATCATTAACTTTGTTCTAATTTTAATTGCAAAAAACGCTCCGCAATTAAACGTTTTTATGAATGCATACGTAATTAAAATTACGTGCGGTATTTTGTTTATTGCGATGAGTGTACCGATGCTCGGTTATGTGTTTAAAAATATGACGGATGTATTACTTGAAGAGTATACGAAACTATTTAACTTTTTCTTAACGAAGTAGGGGGACGCGCATGGCAAAGGATAATAAAACAGAAAAGGCCACCCCGCAGAAGCGTAAAAAATCGCGTGAAGAAGGGAATATTGCCCGGAGTAAAGATTTAAATAATTTATTTTCCATTCTAGTATTAGCAGTTGTCGTTTATTTCTTCGGAGATTGGCTAGGGTATGAGATTGCAAATTCCGTAGCGGTGCTGTTTGATCAAATTGGAAAAAATACAGATTCAACCGAGTATTTTTATTTAATGGGGATTTTATTACTGAAAGTATCGGCTCCGATATTAATACTCGTATACGCTTTTCATTTATTTAATTATATGATTCAAGTCGGCTTCCTATTTTCTTCTAAAGTCATTAAACCGAAAGCGTCACGTATTAATCCGAAAAACTATTTTACGAGACTGTTTAGTCGTAAAAGTTTAGTAGATATTTTGAAATCACTGTTTTATATGGGATTAATCGGTTACGTCGCTTACGTTCTTTTTAAAAAGAATTTAGAGAAAATTGTCAGTATGATTGGATTCAACTGGACTGCATCACTTACTGAAATTATTAGGGAAATTAAATTTATTTTCTTAGCAATTTTAATTATTTTAATCGTTCTTTCTATTATTGATTTCATTTATCAAAAATGGGAGTACGAGCAAGATATTAAGATGAAAAAAGAAGAAGTGAAACAAGAGCATAAAGATAATGAAGGGGACCCGCAAGTTAAAGGAAAACGAAAAAACTTTATGCATGCAATCTTGCAAGGAACAATTGCGAAGAAGATGGATGGCGCAACATTTATTGTAAACAACCCGACTCATATTTCGGTCGTACTTCGTTACAATAAACACGTTGATGCAGCACCAATTGTCGTTGCAAAAGGGGAAGATGAGCTCGCGTTATATATACGAACGCTTGCCCGTGAACAAGAAATACCAATGGTGGAAAACCGTCCGCTTGCTCGTTCTTTATATTATCAAGTCGAGGAAGATGAGACGATTCCAGAAGATTTATATGTAGCTGTAATTGAAGTTATGCGCTATTTAATTCAGACGAATGAACTTGAAGTATAATAGCGCGTTTGGAGGAGATCTCTTTGTTTAAGATAGATTCTGCAAGAACCTATTTTTCTATCTTTTTAGCAGCGTCATTCGTAGTGGCGCTCTTAATTCCACTTCCACCATTTATACTTGATATTATTATCGTTTTTCTACTAAGTATGTCAGTGCTTATTTATATGCGAGCGACAAGTATTAACGAGTGGGATGAATTAAAGTCATTTCCAACGATGCTGTTATTAATCGGGATTTTCCGCGTATCGATTAACGTTTCGACGACGCGAGCGATTTTGACAGATGGAAATGCTGGTCATGTTATTGAAGAGTTCGGTCAGTTCGTAATTGGCGGAAACTTATTAATTGGTATCGTTATTTTTACAGTATTAATCATATTTCAGTTTATTGTTGCAAACGGTGCGTCTCGTACAGCTGAAGTAGCAGCTCGTTTTACACTTGATTCTTTACCAGGGAAACAAATGTCTATCGATGCTGATTTAAACCAGCGTATTATTTCAGAAAAAGATGCACAAGCGAAACGAAAAAAATTAAATATGGAAACAGAGTTTTACGGGGCGATGGATGGTGCCGGAAAGTTCATTAAAGGGGACGTTATTTTCGGGATTGTCATTTTATTCGTAAACATTATTTTCGGTTTAATTGTCGGAATGATGCAGCAAGGGATGAGCTTTGCGGATGCGGCTCTTCATTATACACAGTTAACTGTCGGTGACGGAATCGTAAACCAAATCGGTTCGTTAATGCTTGCGATTTCAACAGGTATTATCGTAACTCGTGTATTTGACGGTTCACCGGATACAGTAACAGAAGGTATCTTTAAAGAGTTATTAGCACATGAAGTCGTTGTATATGCACTCGGTGGTTTATTTATCGCAATGGGTATTTTTACTCCGCTACCGTTTCTACCATTCGCACTCGTTGGCGGAACAATTATCTTCTTAGGAATTCGTAATAAAAATCGAATAAAGAAAGAAAAAGAAGACGAGCTTCAAAAAGAAATAGAAATGATTCAAGGCGAAGATGAGCAACTGCAACAAGTAGAAGATTCATTTGGAGTATTTACGGATAAATATCCAATTATAGTAGAACTCGGTTTAGATTTAGCAGCACTTGTAAAGCAAAAAATTAACGGGGAAACAGCTCGTGATAAAGTTGTTCTTATGAGGAAGTCAATTATTACTGACCTTGGTATTAACGTTCCTGGAATTAACTTTAAAGATAATACGAGCTTTAGGCCACGCGGACGTTACATTATTCGAATTAAAGGTGCGAAGGCGGCTGAAGGTGTTTTAAAATCAGGTTATTTATTAGCACTGAAAACACCAAACGTAATGGCTGATTTAGATGCAGAGCCAGCGAAAGATCCAATTTTTGGTGAAGATGGATATTGGATTTTAGAGCATATGGTGCAAGATGCACAAATGAAAGGCTATCAAGTGTTAGAGCCACTTAGCATATTAATTACACATTTAGATGTTGTCGTTAGACGTAATCTTCATGAATTAATTCAGCGCCAACATGTAAAAGACTTAATTAACTCGCTTGAAAATGATAATGGCGTTCTATTAGAAGAGATTAAGAAAAAAGAAATTGATTTATCACTTGTTCAAAATGTTATTAAACAACTTCTAAAAGAAGGTATTTCTATTCGTGATTTACCAACAATTATTGAAGGTATTATTGACGGCAAAGAAATTTATCAAAACCACGTGGATGGTGTAACATCATTTGTTCGTGAATGTATTTCAAAAGTTATTTGTGAAAATGCGAAAAATCCGGACGGAAAAATATATGCAGCGCTCTTCTCTGATTCAATCGAGTTAGATGCGGATGTTGTGAATAATTCATATCAAGGTTACTTATTAAACTGGGATTTAGATTTAGAAACACGTGTCGTTGAGCAAGTGCAGCGCGTCTTTAAGCAAGCACGTTTAATGGGAAGAGAACCAGTGTTATTAACACGTAGAAAAGATTTTAGATTTGCGATTGTAAGACTGCTAGAACGTTATCAAGTGGAAGCACAAGTACTTTGTATTAGTGAATTAGCACCAGAAATTGTTGTGGATCAAATTGCCTATATTGAATAGTAGGGGGTGAAGTAATGGAAAGTACAGAAAAGAAAGAAGCGTTAATGCGAATAAAAGCAGCTTCGAAAAATGAATTGTATCGAAAGTTATTTGACCAATATGGTACAGATTATTATTACGTTGTCGATGAAAGTGTAAAACGAAATATACCGTTTTTTTGGAAAAAGGATTATGAAATGTTAGTTGCATTTCCAGAAGAAAAACAGGAAGAAGTGAATGAAGGTACAGCTCAATTTCATGAACAATTAATGGATGTTGTGAATGATCCTTCAGAACAAATTGTGAAGGCGAATGGAATTCAATCAGTACTGCACAATTTAGAAAACGTAACGACTTCTATGTCATACGCGGCGATGCAAACAGGAAATAGTGAAGAATGGGCAAGAAAAAAAGAGAAACTATTAAAGCTGTTTGAAAAAGGAATCGTCGTTGTGAAACCGATGAAAGAAACGGAAGTAACGAAAAAGAAAAAAGTTGTGAAACAAGTCGTTCCAGTAAAGAAAGAAGAAGTAGCTCCAAAGAAAGAAAATCAAGAATCTGTACCGTTTATTATTCAAAAAGTAATTCGGATGCTAGAACAAAACGATGTGGAACAATATTTCATTCATGCATATGCTGAAAAGTTAAAAATAAAGTTTGAAAATGCAACCATGATTACGGAAGAAGAAGTTATCAGGTACATATTGGAAGATATGAAATCTCATTTTAATACGGAAAACGTCTTTGAAAAAGAAGTACAAACAATTGCATTAATAGGTCCAACTGGCGTTGGTAAAACGACGACACTTGCGAAAATGGCATGGCAATTTCACGGTAAGAAAAAAACAGTTGGTTTTATAACGACCGATCATTCGCGCATAGGGACAGTGCAGCAATTGCAAGATAACGTAAAGACAATTGGATCTGAAGTAATTGCTGTGCGTGATGAAGCTGCAATTACAAGAGCGCTTACGTATTTTAAAGAAGAAGCACGCGTCGATTATATTTTAATTGATACAGCAGGGAAAAATTATCGTACGTCAGAAACAGTGGAAGAAATGATTGAAACGATGGGACAAGTAGAACCAGATTATATTTGTTTAACGTTATCAGCTTCAATGAAAAGTAAAGATATGATTGAAATTATTACAAACTTTAAAGATATTCATATAGATGGTATTGTGTTTACGAAATTTGATGAAACAGCAAGTAGTGGCGAATTGTTGAAAATTCCAGCAGTATCATCAGCTCCTATTGTATTAATGACAGATGGCCAAGACATAAAGAAAAATATACATATCGCTACAGCTGAACATTTAGCAAAGCAAATGTTACAAACATCGTAGAAAAGAGGTGAAGAATAAGGCGCTTGCCTTATTCAAACGAATATGAACGGTCTTTATATAGGTTCTATGGGCATGATGAATTACATGCAGCGCATTAATGTTCATTCGAATAACGTTGCAAATGCTCAAACGACAGGATTTAAAGCAGAAAATATGACGTCTAAAGTATTTGATGTACAAGACACATATCGCCGCGGAGATGGGGCGGTAACAAATATCGGTTCGGTCGATTACGCTGTAGTACCAGCTGCAACGCATGTGAATTTAGTACAAGGAAATATACAAATGACAAATAGCGCTACAGATTTCTTTTTAGATGACGGCGCGGCCGGCACAACATCATTTTTCGTTACTTCTAAAAATGATGAAACGTTTTTAACGAGAGATGGTAGTTTCACATTAAATAGTGATCGTTATTTACAAACGTCATCTGGTGCTTTCGTAATGGGAGAGAATAATGAGCGTATTCGTATCCCAGAAGGAGCAAAGGTTGCTGTACAAGCAGACGGTACATTATATGATGAAGTAACACAAAATAATATTGGTCGTTTGCAAACAAAAACAGTAGATGCAGAAACGAATGCACGTCTCGTGCAACGTGAAAACAAAAGCTTTACACTAGCAGAAGGAAACATTGCTAATTTACCGAACGGAACAGGAATAGTAAAAAATCATATGCTAGAAAATTCAAATGTAGATATGACGAAAGAGATGGCAGATCTTATGACAGATCAAAAGATGATCCAAGCATCACAGCGTGTTATGACGTCATTTGATAAAATTTATGAAAAAGAAGCGAATGAAATATTGAGATAGTGGACTCCTAATAAAGGAGTCTTTTATTAATTTAAAATTTCAGAATTATCAATTGACTTTGCGGAGCTTCTTTTTTATATTAGTAGGTATAACTATAACTACTAAAGAGGTGAGAGTATGGCAACGGCATTATATTTAGAAGATGCATACAAAACGAGTTGCGAAACAGAAGTGATAAGAGTAGAAGGGAATAAAGTATTTGTAAAAGAAACAGTTTTTTATCCAACTGGTGGAGGACAGGAATGTGATACGGGTGTCATTGTACAAGATGGGTCTGTATTTGAAGTTGAAAAAGTAAAGAAGGAGCAAGGAGAAATAGTTCACTATATAAAAGATGAAGCACAAGTAAAGTTAGGTCCAGTTAAATTAGAGATAAATTGGGAAAGGCGTCATAATTTAATACGTCATCACTCTTTACTGCATCTTATCGGAGCTGTTGTTTATGAAAAGTATGGAGCTCTATGCACTGGAAATCAAATTTATCCTGATAAAGCACGTATCGATTTTAATGAGTTACAAGAGTTATCGAGCGTGGAAGTAGAAGAAATCGTTGAGGAAGTGAATAAACTTATTAAGCAAAATAAAGAAATTTCCACTCGTTATATGAGCCGTGAAGAAGCAGAAAATGCTGTAGGAATGATTAAAACAGCAATAAATCTCCTACCAACTACTATCCAAGAAATCCGCATTGTTACAATTGAAAATTTAGACGAACAAGCTTGTGGAGGCACACATGTGAAAAATACGAGTGAAATAGGAACACTTGTTATTGATAAAGTAAAAAGTAAAGGGAAGCAAAATCGTCGTTTTGAAGTAAGGGCGATTTAGATTGTGAGGGGTTACCGATGGATGAAATTATAAAGGAATTACAAAAGTTAGGATTTTCTCAGTATGAATGTAAAGCGTATATTGGACTACTAAAACATTCCCCAGTAACAGGCTATGAAGTGAGTAAACAAACAGGAGTACCTCGTTCTATGATTTACGAGGTACTCGGTAAGTTAATGGATAAAGGAGCGGTGCATATTGTACCTTCTGAACCAGTTAAATATGTACCAGTACCAGCTACCGAATTAATGAATCGAATGCGAAAAGACTTTGAAAAGTCCTTTGAGTTTTTAGACCAGAAATTAAATGATTTAGAACAAGAAAGACAGATTGATGTAATTTCGCATATTCGTTCAAATGATCGTGTTTTGAAAGAAATATGCAATATAATTAGTAGAGCTAAGGAAGAGTTATGGATTTCTGTATGGGAAGATCAAGTGCATGAAATTGAACCATACATTCATCAAAAGGAAGAGGAAGGCGTACATATATTTTCAATCTTATTTGGAGCTCCAGAAACAAAAATAGGAGCGACATTTCACCATAATTATATGACGCCCCACGTTGTTGAAAAGAGAATGGGTGGTCATTTAACTGTTATTGCTCGTGATGGAGAGGAAGTATTAATTGCGAACTTTTCAAATGATAGCACTTCATGGGCCGTTACAACGTATGACCCAGCGCTAGTTCTCGTTGCTACAGAGTATGTGCGGCACGATATTATGGTTGAAGAAATCACAAAGGAATTTGGAGCTGATAAGTTAGATACGTTATGGCGTGAAAATATAGATTTAGTTCATGTCGTAACAGGAAAACGAACTTTAGAAGGAATGGAGGATGATAGAGATGAGTAAAGCTGAGGCACATGTAGCTTTGCAGAGTGACGATACATTTCAGCAAGGAGTAAAAGATTGTTTACCAACTGTATTTGGTTACTTGAGCATCGGTATAGCAGCTGGTGTAATTGCAAAAACAGCTGGTTTCTCCATCATTGAAATTGCATTTATGTCCACTTTAATTTATGCAGGTTCTGCCCAATTTATATTAGCTGGTATGTATGCAGCCGGTGCTCCTGCTTCCGCAATTATTTTTACTGTATTTTTTGTTAACTTGCGCCACCTTCTTATGAGTGCTGCACTTGCACCGTACTTTACGAAAATTCCTCTATTTAAAAACTTAATCATCGGTTCGCAAATTACAGATGAAACTTTCGGCGTTGCAGTGCAGCATGCAGCGCAAAAAGGATATTTAGGTGAAAGATGGATGATAGGGCTTAATGTAACAGCGTATTTAAATTGGATTCTTGCCACTATCATTGGCGGGCTATTTGGTGAGTGGATACCAGATCCACATACATACGGCATGGATTATGCATTACCAGCGATGTTTATCGGATTATTTGTTCTTCAGCTCATAAGTAGTAAACCGAAACTAGCAATTCATTTAAGTGTTGCAATTGTAGCGATTATTATCGCATACGTTTCACACCTATTTATGCCAGATAGTATAGCGGTTATTATCGCAACCTTACTAGCTGCGACGATTGGAGTGTTGATTGAAAAATGGAAATGAGATTAGATGTATTATTACTTTTACTAGCAGCAGGAGCTGTTACAATCGTGCCACGTATTTTACCTCTACTCGTATTTAGCAAACTACAAATTCCTGACTGGGGTTTAAAATGGTTAAATTACATACCAATTGCGATATTAGCAGCACTTTTAGCACAAGTTTTATTTATGCATGAAACGATGCAGTGGGATTATCTTATTGCAGCAATTCCAACATTTCTTGTAGCGATATATACTCGTAGTTTATTAGGTACAGTATTAACGGGAGTGATTGTGATTATTTTGTTACGTTTCCTTTTCTAAAAAGGATTACACTCATATCATAGCGAAAAGTGTAATAACATAAAAAATATAGGGGTGGTGTTATGATACTTTTAACGATAGGAGCAATTTTGTTAACGTTATTTATTTTCTTTATTATCGGCTTTATTACGTTTATGATGTTTGTTGATAAGGCGACACCTCAAATATATTATACACCTTGTGAATCAGTGACAGTGAAAACTAAAGGTAAACATAGAAGGAAGAAAAGTTGAAAGTTGGCTTTTCTTCCTTCTTCTATTACATCCCGGAAAGAACTAACAACAATAATCCAAATAAAAAACTAGTCAAGGAAAGAAAACCGATACATATGGAGAATACACGATTATTTCCCCATTCACGCCAGAAAGTTATAAAACCTAAAATACAAAGGAAAAACCAAATGGGTAGGAATAGGAACTCACTAATTTTCTCGGGAAGTAACGAATAAAAAGTTGTTACATATAAGATCCAATTAGTAAAAAATAAAAGGCAAACGATAATAGATTGTAAGTAGGGGCGGTTGAAAAATAGCCCTTTTTTTACGGTTTTAAAAATGATAGTTAGCGCTGAGATAAAGGCAATGAGTATGAAAACAAGTAAGAGTAATGTCAGCGTCATTTTGAGTCTCCTGTATAAGATTGTTTTTATCACGCATGGGCAGTAAGACCCACACCTTAAAACTCAACGTAAGAAAAGGGATTAGGTGGGGGATGCCCCCCCCACTGATTGAAGTTTCACTTTACAAGAAATGAATCTATTAAATTGTATGCTTGTTTTGTAGAGTGCCCGTTATATTTTTCAGTGTACGGATTTAGAAATCCATGTTCACCGTGTAGTTGTTTTATTTCTAATAAAGGATTCTTTTGTTGCTGCAATGTGTGAATTAAAGAGGATACTGAAAAACTAGCTTCTTTTTCAGGGAATATAAGTAATGTAGCGCATGTAGGCTTTATGTGAACATAGTCGCGTATACGAGAACCGTAACATCCGATAATAAAATCTATTTTCGGATTGTTACTACATAGCCATGAGATGGTAGCTCCAACACTAAAGCCGATAAGTCCAATATGTGTATAACTACTAGAAAGATGAGAAATGAATTCTTCAATTTGCTTTTTTCCATCATCAAATCCAATATGATTTACAAAATGTTCATATGCCTTTTCTTCATCACGATAATGAAATGCATGTTGTAAGTGTAGAAGATTAGGACAGAATACGTCTATATGAGATGAAGTAAAGTGCTGGGTAACGTGATGCATATGGTCGTTCACACCATATATTTCATGAACAATAACGAGAGCTAATTTTTCCTTCATAGTTATAAAGTACCTCTATGAAACTTAAATTCTTTCTCAACAAGGCAAATACGCAGGTGGAAGTTTTCATACCATTGCTCACGACCTCTTTTTTTCGCTTCTTTATGTAAGGTGTTCTTCTTCCAATTTTCAATCGCATCAAGTGATTCCCAATAAGAAATTGTTATTCCGAGTCCAGAATTACCTCGTGCACTTTCTACACCTAAAAATCCAGGTTGTTGCTTTGCAAGTTTCTCCATTTCTTCGGCAACGGTATTATAGTCAGTTGTAGTATTTGATAAATTAGAAGTGAATATAACTGCATAATAAGGCTGGTTTTTTTCTAAATTAGATGCCATTATTTTTCCTCCTTAATGTATAGTACGAATAATTAATCCATAGTTTGTATTTTAGCAGGTCACAAAAAGAAAAGAAGTAGAAAATTCTTATTTTTTCAGCTCATGTAAAATAAAGAGTTGAAGAAATTTATAATAAGTAATCTGAAAGAAGAAAAATGCCACTTCAAAAGAGAAGTGGCATTTCTTATATTTCCTCTAAGCTATTAACTGGAACAGTTAATTCGCGTCCTGGGTTTTTTCCTTCATATATGCGGGCGGTTTCATTGCTTTCATCGACGTGTTGAATCATAACAGGCATGCCTTGAAAATTGACATTGGCTTGTTCTGCTGACATAGAAAGCTCTATTGCACGTTGTATATTCATTTATATTCCTCCCATCATTATTATCTTTGCTAAAAAAGAGGAATAATATACCATTTAGAGACATTCTTAAAGTTTTTGTATTATTTGTAATGTTTCTTTAATAAATGAAGTGAAGAAGGAATCAGGATAGGCCTGTACGATTTCATATGCTTCTGTTACTTCTTCAAGAGCTCTTTTTTTATCATTAAGTTTCACATAACAAAGAGCGCGATATGCCCCAGATGTTGTAAGCCGTGCGTGATCAAGTGGATGGTTTATATAATCTGGTATGATAGCGCGTTGCAATGTTTTTAAAGCTTCTTCGTATTGTTTTAAACCATACAAAGCTTTTCCTTTTTCAAGATAATATGATCCATCATCTTGAAAAATTGGCTCATCTTTTAATTTTTCTCGAAATTGTTCTAAATGTTCTAATGCAATTGTATATTCATTAGCAATTGTGTTGTAGTAGAAAGCTTTTAAAAGATCAATAACCGCCGCAGAGAAATTATCTTCTGTAAAAATGGCGAATTGCTCTGATTTTTTTATGTAATGTAAATATTGTTCTTTATCAGCCGTGATTACTTTTTGATAAGATAAAATACGATAAAATTCATCTGTTTTATAATACACTTGATGTTTTTTTGAAAATGCAAGTGCATCTAAAATGACACTTTCACATTGTTCGTAATCACCACATGCAAGAAAAATAATTGCTTCATATAAATATAATTCGATATGTATAATGAGATCCATTTCTAAATGTTTCTCATCATAGTCATTTCGGATACTAGCTATAAGTTGTAAACATTCAGCATATTTTTTACGTGTGAATATCGTAAAGGATAATTTTAATTTTGTTTCCGTACTATCCCGGTATAACGTATATTTCTCAAAAATAGAAGTAGCCTTTTCAACGTAATATTCAATATTGTAATCTTTCATTTTAGCCGCAGCTGTTACAAACTGTTTATATAAACGAGCAGTATTCAAAGTGGGAGGTAGCTCTTTTTGAACGATCGGTAGTAAAACCTCATATACTTCATCGTACTTGTTTGCTTTTATTAGTTTCTCCGTTTGTTGAATGAGTCCTACAATTTCTACATCATCTTCTTCTAATAAAAAACTCGTTTCACATTCAAGTTTGTCAGCGATATATTGTAGTGTTTTCATAGAAGGTGTAGCTTTTCCATTTTCAATTTGACTTAGCATACTTTTTGTGAGTTCTGAACCTGCTAGATCAGTTTGAGTAAGCTTTTTTTCTTTTCGTAACGTTTTAATTTTTTCACCGAGAGTAGCCATATAATTGCTCCTTTATAGTTAGAAAGTTAAATGTCATTAAACTTTTTGTTGTAAAAATTGGAAAGTTAATTATATAATAAGTTTAACACAATTTAACTTTTAAGGGGAGAGTGTCAAAAATGGGGGATATAAGTATAGGACAAAATGATTCAAGAATGAAGATTGCAACGAGAAATATTATTTTAATGATGATTGGGAAAATGACGTCTTTGCTAGGAGCCGGTATTTATACGTTTGCAATGGGATTATACGTATTAAAGACAACGGGTTCAGGAATGGGGTTTGCAACTACGCTTATTTGTGGATCGATTCCAAGGCTAATCTGTGGACCAATTGCTGGTGCTGTAGCTGACCGCGTCAATCGAAAATGGCTTGTCATCGGTACCGATTTGTTAAGTAGTTTAACAATGTTTATTATGTTTATCCTTGCAACTACTTTTGGGCCATCACTTCTGTTTATTTATGTTTCAGCAGCATTATTATCAATTTGTGCGAGTTTTTACTCTGTTTCATTAACTTCATCTATTCCAAGTTTAGTAGATGAAGGACGTATTCAAAAAGCGAGTGCCTTGAACCAGACGGCAGCATCTTTATCAAATATTTTAGCACCGATTATTGGCGGAGTTGTATTTGGTTTCTTTTCAATTAAATCGTTTTTCCTATTGAATAGCATTACATTCTTTTTAGCGGTTGTTGTGCAATTGTTTATCGTATTTGATTTATACAAAAAAGAAAAGGCTGAAAGTAAAGAGCATTTCTTGACGAGTATAAAAGAAGGGTTTTCATATGTGAAAAGACAGCATGAAATATATGGTTTAATGAAAATTGCAGTAGGGGTAAACTTTTTTGCGAGTGCACTTTTCGTTTCACTTCCATATATTATTGTTCAAAATTTGCATCTATCTTCGAAACAACTCGGTGTTGTAGAGGGAATGTTAGCAGTTGGGATGTTAATTGGTGCAATTGCGTTATCAGTACGTAAAGAAGTGAATGATCCGTTTCGCTCTGTTTATATTGGGTTGTTTTTATTTGCGAGTTTGAGTTTATGTACAGTGTTTCCATTAGTAGTCACCATCCCGAAAGTAGCAAGTTTTATTTACTATATCGCTTTTATGATGTTAACTGGTATATCAATGATGGTTGTAAATATCCCGATGCAAGTACATTTGCAAAAGACGACAGATCCAAGTTATTTAGGACGCGTTTTCGGCTTACTTGAAACAATTTCTACTGCAATCGCACCGCTCGGTATGATTGTGTATGGATTATTATTAGATATGTTGCCAACTAGCATTGTTATGATGACATTAGGCGTAGGTTTATTGTTAGTTGTATTAGTAGGAGTAAAGAAGCATGTAATGAAAAAGCAAGTGGATGTGTCTGTCTAAAAGGAAATGTGACTTAATAAAATAAAAATGACTAAATTAGTATTTTAGTTTTTGAAACTCTTTTTCATGTATGTTAAAGTAAAGTGAGCTTGCAAAGAAAAGGAGACAACAGCATGAAAAAATTAAGTTTTGTTATGCTTTTTCTATTAGTCGTAATGGCTGGATGTAGCAATTATGACACATATATTGAAACAGGTATGCAATCATTGAAAGATGAAAAGTATAGTGATGCAACAATGTGGTTCGAAAAAGCAGAAAAAGAGAAATCAGGAAATGAAGCGAAATCATATAAAGAAGTTGCTGAGAAAATGGATCAGGGAGCAACAGCATTAAAAGACGGTAAGTATTTAGAAGCGAAAGACATTGCAAATGAAGTGTTACAAAAGAAAAAAGATGATGAACTTGAAAAAGCTGTAATATCAAATGCAGAGAATATGCTTCAAAAAGCAAAAGATGTGGAAGAGAAAGTAAATGAAAGAGTGGCAAAGCGTAGAAAGGTAGAAGAAGAGGGAATCGATAAAATTATTAAAGCTGTC
The DNA here is from genome assembly GCF_900176455.1 of Bacillus sp. JKS001846. Classification (NCBI taxonomy): domain Bacteria; kingdom Bacillati; phylum Bacillota; class Bacilli; order Caryophanales; family Bacillaceae; genus Bacillus; species Bacillus sp. JKS001846. The sequence goes on along the minus strand of NZ_FWYG01000001.1, from coordinate 4,038,078 downwards.
GATAGTATAGATGAAGTGAAAGAAAAAGAGAAGAAAGTATCAGAAGCATTAGATAAGGCTGAAGAGGCGCAAGCAAAAATTGAGGCAAAGAAAAATAAATAGATTTATAGTTTGAAAGGCTGTCGTGCATAACGACAGCCTTTTAATTTTTTGTTGCAAATGTAGTGATGCTCTGTAGTAAAAAAGAAATGATTTTAGAATTCCATCTGTCTTCATGATGAATCGTATAAATATTACGCTGAAATTCAAATTCAGGGATTGGTATATAGCATAGCTCATTTCGTTGTATTTCTTGTTCGATAGCCAGTTTAGAAATCAAGGCAATTCCATTACCATATTTTAAAATTTGTTTCATCGTTTCTAATGAGTCTAATTCAATTTCTGATTGGAATGTAATGTTGTGCGCTAACGTCCATTGTGTAAGTAAGTCTCTCGTTGTAGATGGATTACGATGCAATAGTATGCGTTCCTTTTCTATATTTTGTAACGATACATTGTCTTTCTTTGAAAAATGATGTTCTTTGGAAAAAGCAAGAACAAGTGTATCGGGCATTATATTCGTTTGTTTTAAAAGTGGTTCATCAAATGGAGCAGCGGAAATTATCCCAAGATCGATTTCGTGATTTTGTAGCATCATTCGAATTTCAGGGGCGGTTTTAACTAGTAGCGTTATTTTTATATTGGGAAATTCACATTGAAATTGATGAACGACTGCTGGCAAAAGATAAGTCGCTGGTACATAACTAGCGCCGATTGTTATAGCGCCTTTATGAAAATCTTTAAACTCTTGCGTGACACGTCTAGCTTCTTTCATAAGTGCATCTATTTTACAAGCATAATGGTGCAAAGCCTCACCAGCCTCTGTTAAGAAATACCTTCCAGAACGTAATTCGAATAAAGACACACCGAGTTCTTCTTCTAAGCTTTTTATATGAAAAGTAATAGTTGGTTGTTTAACGCCAAGTTTTTCTGCAACGATTGTAAGCTTTTTGTATTTCTTAATAAGTACTACAATTTCTAATTTTAAGAGATTCATTATGAATTGCCGCCTTTTTTATTTTAACTATAGAAAAAATCTATAGAAATAAATAGTTTATTAGAAGTTTTTTAATTTAATCTTTACAGTACATTAACATTAAGTATAAATCTTCCATATAGAATGAAAGCAGGTTAAGAATGAGGGGAGAGAGGTGAGACGATGGATATTAAAATTAATGGATTAGAAAAAACATTTGGAAAAACACAAGCGTTAAAGCCGTTGCAGATTGTAATGAAACAAGGGGAATTCACTACACTTTTAGGACCTTCGGGATGTGGGAAAACGACTTTACTTAGAATGATAGCAGGACTTGAAGAACCGGATAAGGGAGAAATATATTTTGGAGACCAGTGCATGTATTCTGCTACAAAAAAGATAAAGACATCTCCTCATGAACGGAATATCGGTATGGTATTTCAAGATTTTGCTTTATGGCCGCACATGACTGTTTTTGAAAATGTTGCATTTGGTTTAAGAGCTACAAAGCAAACGAATCATTTACGAGAAAAAGTAGAAGATGCAATAAAGCGAGTTCGCCTGCAAGGTATGGAGAAAAGGTATCCACACGAACTTTCTGGTGGACAGCAACAACGTGTCGCATTCGCTAGAGCAATTGTAACAAAACCTCATTTTATTTTGTTTGACGAACCGCTAAGTGCGCTCGATGCAATTTTGCGAGAAGAAATGAGAATAGAGCTTATGGATATCGTTCATTCCATTGGTTTAACTGCACTGTATGTTACTCACGATCAAACAGAAGCAATGTCAATGTCAGACCAAATTATTGTCATGAAACAAGGAGCAGTATTACAAAAAGGAACACCCGAAGATATTTATGTGAAACCGTCTCATGAATTTGTTGCCAAATTTGTTGGTAAGGCGAATTGGCTTGTAGAGGGTAAAAAAATGGTTCGTCCAGAGCATGTGAGCTGGACGAAAAATGAAGTGTGCGAAATGTATACAGGTGAAATTAAGCACGTTACATATGTAGGAGAACGGTATGAAATAAAAGTAAACATGGGGGCACTCGGAATATGGACAGCTTATCACAATAGTAAATTAAGCATCGGGAAACCAGTATCGTTATATGTGCCAAAAAAATGTATTCATCATATAGGGGGAGAATCGTATGAAGAAATTCAGTTCGCTTAAGTCTTTATTTGTATGTACTTTATTATTTTCGGCTGTAGTAACAGGTTGTAGTTCAAAGGGTAATGCAGATGCAAAAAGTACAAATACGAATGAAAAGAAAATTGTTGTATATAGTGCAGGGCCAAAAGGGTTAGCAGAAAAAATTCAAAAAGACTTTGAAAAGAAAACTGGTATAAAGGTGGAAATGTTTCAAGGGACAACTGGTAAAATTTTAGCGAGAATGGAAGCTGAAAAGAAAAATCCAGTCGTTGACGTTGTCGTACTCGCTTCCTTACCAGCGATGGAAGGATTAAAGAAAGAGGGTCAAACGTTAGCTTATAAAGAGGCGAAACAAGCTGATAAGCTGCGTTCTGAATGGTCAGATGATAAAGGCCATTATTTCGGGTATAGTGCTTCAGCATTAGGGATTGTGTACAATACAAAAAATGTGAAGACAGCGCCTGAAGATTGGAGCGATATAACGAAAGGAGAATGGAAAGGGAAAGTGAATCTTCCAGATCCAGCACTTTCAGGTTCAGCTTTAGACTTTGTAACAGGATACGTGAAAAAGAATGGACAAGATGGATGGAATTTATTTGAGCAGCTTAAGAAAAATGAAGTTACAGTAGCAGGAGCAAATCAGGAAGCGTTAGACCCAGTTGTAACAGGTGCGAAAGATATGGTCATTGCGGGTGTTGATTATATGACGTATAGCGCAAAAGCAAAGGGTGAACCTGTTGACATTGTATATCCAAAAAGCGGAACAGTTATTAGCCCACGTGTAGCTGGGATTATGAAGGATAGTAAAAATGTTGAAGGTGCAAAAGAGTTTATTGATTATTTATTATCCGATGATGTACAAAAACAAGTTTCTAAAGCGTATTTATTGCCTGGTAGAACAGATATAAAAGCTGAAAATAGACCAAATGTAGAAGAGATTCCAGTATTAAATATTGATTGGAAAACAGTTGAGAAAGAGCAAGATGAAATAGGAAAACAATTTAAGAAAGTATTTCAATAAGATGGTGATTCCATGGTAAATCGATTCGTATCAGTAAGACAAGTTGGAATGACGGTAGCGTTATTACTTGTGGCGATGTTAATCGTCATTCCACTTTTTCTTATTTTATTTTCTAGTGTATATGAAAATAGCAGTTGGAATTTTTTAAAGCCTTTTGAAGTGATGCAGAGTGGTGGATTAGCTGGGATTTTTCTAAATTCGATGCTTCTAGGTGCACTCGTTGTAATAGGTGCTACAATATTTGCATTTCCATTGGCATTTATTATGAGCAAAACAGATGTAGGAAAGTATAGTAAGTTAGATATTGTTTTTATGATTCCATTTATGACACCGCCGTATATTGGATCGATGGGCTGGATTTTGTTCATGCAACCTAACGGCTATTTTGAACAATTTTTCCCGATGCTAAAGACAGTTTCATCATCGTTTTTTAGTTTAGGAGGTATGGTATTAATTATGAGTCTGCATTTATTCCCATTCCTTTATTTCATGCTGAAAAACACGTTACTTCAGATTGGGAGTAGTAAAGAAGAAGCTGCAGCAGTTCATGGCGGAAGTTTTTTCTATCGCTTAAGAAAAATAATATTGCCGTTATTAGTATCAAGTTATGTAATGGGTGCTTTACTCATTTTCGTAAAGACGATTGCTGAATTTGGAACACCGGCTACATTCGGACGTAGAATAGGATTCCACGTGTTAACATCAGAAATTCATAAATTTATTTCGAGTTGGCCAATTGATTTCAGTAGTGCAACAGCATTATCTTCTTTATTACTTAGTGCTTGTATGCTCATTTGGTATATGCAAAATGTATTGAATCGAAAGTATTCATATGCAATGGTTAGTGGAAAAGGTGTGAAATCTAAAAGATATACTTTGTCTATATTTACGCGCGTTGTAGCATGGATGTATGTAATTGGTTTATTAATCGTATCAATTGGAATTCCATACTTTTCTATACTTATTGCTTCTTTTTCAAAATTAAGAGGCGGCGGTTTACATGTAAATAACTTTACAACAAGTCATTATGAGGCATTGTTTACAATGGGGTCTCCGGGATTAGAGGCTTTATGGAATAGTTTTCTTTTTTCACTCGTAACAGCGATTATTGCGGTAATGATTGGAGTCTTTTTGGCACTTATGATTCGAAAGGGGAAAAAAACCTCTGAAAAATGGCTTGATATGTGCGGTATGTTACCGAATATGGTACCAGGAATCGTTATGGTTGTAGGTCTTATTCTATTTTGGAATTCACCATATATGCCTATGTCAATTTATAATACACCAATCATGGTTATCGTAACGTATGTTGTTCTGTTTTTACCTTACACGGTGCAATATGTAAAATCATCACTCGGACAAATTGATGATTCTCTCGTGCAGGCAGGAAGTATTTTTTCTGGAAATTATATTTATATTTTTAGAAAAATAATATTGCCTCTTATTATCCCAGGCATTCTTGCCGGATGGGCGATGACATTTACAATTTCAATAAGAGAGTTAGTAGCATCACTTCTCGTATTACCTCCATCAGTAGAAACGTCAGCAACGTTTATTTTTGCTCAATTTGAACAGGGTGAAGTATCTATAGGAATGGCGATGGCCGTTGTTTCTGTTGGACTTACAACAATGTGCTTATTACTGCTGCAACATATGGAGCAAAAGCGAAAAGGGGTAGCATGATGAGAGTGGAAGTATGGGGAGGAGCAGGAGAATACGGTCGCTCTTGCTATTTTGTAAAAAATAAAGAGACGAAAATAGTATTTGATTGTGGTATTAATCGATCTTATGAGGATGGTTATCCAAAAATAGAGAGAGAAGCTGTTCCATTTTTAGATGCGGTATTTTTATCACATATTCATGAAGATCATACGATGGGTTTACCTTTATTAGCGAAGTATGGCTATAAGAAAAAAATTTGGACGACTCGTTATACGAAGGAGCAACTGCCGTTATATTATGAAAAATGGAGAAACTATAATGTAATGCAAGGATGGAATTTACCTTATAGCGACCAACATATAAAAGATTTAAATTATGTATGTATTGATGAGATTAGCAATCCAAATGAATGGTTACAAATTACTCCTACATTGCGGTTTCAGTGGGGGTATAGTGGGCATGTATTAGGAGCGGTTTGGTTTTTAGTTGATATGTGTAATACATACGTATTTTATTCAGGCGACTATTCAGCAGAGTCTAACATACTACGAGCTAATTTACCTGAGAAATTGGGCCACAATATAAAAGTTGCAATTGTAGATGCCGCTTATCACACAGATGATGTTTCGCAAAATGAAAGATTAGACGATCTATGTGCAGAAATTGAACGAGTTATGCAAAATGAAGGAATAGCATTATTACCGCTGCCACAACTTGGTAGGGCGCAAGATATAGTATTGTATTTATATGAACGATATAAAGAATTTCCGCTTATAGTAGATAAAGAAATTTTGGCTGGATTTGAAGAGATGTTCATATATAAAGGTTGGATAAAAAATAATGAAGAACTTAAATGGATTATGGAGAGTTTAAAAAGAAACATAATAGTTATGGATAATGACATTAGTATGCAAAATAGTTACGGAATAGTTGTAATGAGTGATGCGAATATGCAAACGAAACGAGCACAGTTATACTATGAACAACTTCGGAATGAAAAACGGAATGCCGTTATTTTTACTGGGCATATTGCGAAAGGGAGTTTTGCAGAAAAAGTTATGAAAGAACATGTAAGGAGTACATGTAGGGTGAAGAGAGTTCCGTATAAAGTTCACCAAAGTATAAGAGACGTTAAAGAGATGCTAAATACATTATTACCAGAACATACGGTGTTAGTGCACGCTTTGAAAGAGGATACGGATCGATTACAACAAAAGCTAAGTACAGCAGGGTATGAAAATGTATATTCACTTGCAATGGAACGTATAGAAGTCATTTGAAATGTAAAGGGGATAGGTATATGAAAAAAGTATTTGTATTCGTAAGCATTTTCTTTTGTTGTTTCCTTTATAACGTTAAGGAAGGGTTTGCAGCTAGTCCAATGAAACCTAGTTTTGAAGTAAAGTTATTATTGAAGCCAGAACAAGTATTAGGTGATAACAAAGAGATGAAGCAAGAGGTGCTAGAACATTTCCAGGCTGGTACAAAATATGAAAGAATACAAGTGCAATTTTTAGATACTGCGAATAAAAGTTTAAGCGAGGAAGGTTGGTTTGCTAGAATTCGAAAGAAAGAATTTAGTGAATATTTTGAATTAACATATAAAAAAAGATATCCTATTCCAAATGGTGTAATTCAAGATGCACTAGAAGTAGCTAAAAAAGAAGGATTCGATAGTAATACGGATAGTTATGAGGCGGAAATAGATTGGGGATTTGAGAAGAAAACATTAAGCATTTCAAATAAGAAAAGTTACAGCGCTAAAGGATATGGGATACTTGATTTACCAAATGAACAAGCTGCTCAAAACATGTTAATAGAAAAATTACCAGGGAAAATGAACAAATGGTTGTATACAAATTGGGGAGAAGAAATGTTAAAGAATTCCCGTATTTACGGTCCTGTATTAATGAAACGATATACAGGAGAGTTTGAAAACATAAAAGCAAATATTGAAATTTGGCCATTAAGTAATACCGGAAAATTAGAAGATGACTTCGTAATAGAAGTGTCATTTAAAACAAATGAAGAAAGTATTGCGACAAAGCAAAGGGAATTATTAATGGCGAGTTTAGAGAAAAAAGGCTGGTTGTTACCGAAAGATAGTTTGAAGACAGAGCTTATTTTTCAGTAAATGAGAAAAAAGGAATCCATATTTCGTGGATTCCTTTTTCCAATATATGAGTATTAAGCTAAGTCAGCTGACACGAACATATCACTATTTTGAAGGTTTTTAGAGCGTAAACTATAAGCAACTACCTTCTTTTTATATTGTTTTACAACATCAACATGCTCCTCGTGACTATAAATATAAAATGTAAAATTCTTTTTGCCACGTTTTGCATTGATAATTAAAGGCGTACCCTCATTGTGTGGTGGTGCATAATAGCGATCTAAAAATAAACCTTCGTTAAAATCATGAATAATTTTTGATTTCTGTTCGCCTTCTACGTTATTTCCGTGAATTGTAATAGTCACATTCTCTTCTTCAAGTTTTGGATGTGTTTCGTACTTGCTAATAATGGATTCAATAACAGTGTTAGGAAGGCTAGAAACGATAATTTTAAATGCTCCAAATACAACTAACATTACAATAAACCAAGTCGTCATAGTATATCATCCCCTTTATTCTATTTAATAATATAACTCATATGGTAATAGTACATATGGTGAAGTTTTGTATAATTTGTGAAAAATATGCCATTTTCACGAACGAAATGTTAGAAAAATCAATTTTGTTACAAAAAGTTGAAATTGAAGTATTTTAAAAGAAAAAGGTTTATAATAAAAATATAACTAATAACCACATTACTAATTATAAGGAAGTGTAACTATGAGTACTGTAGCAATCGTATATGGTATTATTCTTTCCACAATTATTGTTTTGTTTTTCGTTGGGGTTTCACGTTATATTCATAAATGGAAAGAAGGCGTTGCGAAATTAAATCACATTGAAGAAGAACTTAGTGATTTAATGTTACATCATGGTAAGTAAACATTTATTTTTTAACTAAACAATGTGAAGAATATCACAAAACGTGCTTTCCTAATGAAGGCATGTTTTTTTGTTGTTTAAGAAAAGAAGTGTTTTTGTATAAATAATCTAATTATTACTTAAAAAGGGAAATTTATTTAGTATAATATATAATATGTTTATTTTAGGGGGAGTATCATGAGGGGATTAAAAGTTGTTGGAATTATAGCTGGAATTACTATAGTAGGCTGTATAGCTTTCTTTTCAGTGAAGGAATATGTCAATTCCAAAGAAGACTCTAATTATGTGCTAAATTACATAAAAGAACATAAGGATGATAAAACAACTTCTTTAATTGTTAAAAGAAATGGTGAAACATTGACATCAATAAATGAAAAAGAAAAATTACCGCTAGCAAGTATGTCGAAAATCGTTATAGCAATTGAATATGCTAAGCAAGTAGCTGAAGGAAAAATAAGAAAAGACGAGAAAATTTCATTGAAAGAATTAGAAAAATACTATGTGAAAAATACTGATGGTGGTGCACACCCTGCATGGCTAGATGATGTAAAAGGTAAAGAGTTAGTGAAGGGTGGTCAAACTTCTTTAGAAGAAGTAGTGAAAGGAATGATCCATTATAGTTCGAATGCGAATGCATCATATTTATTGGACAAGCTTGGAGCAGCGCGGATAAATGAAAGTTTGAAAGAGTTAGGCTTAAATAGTCACGATGAATTTTATCCAACGTATACAGGGGCATTATATATGAGGGGCTATGTTGAAAAAGAACTGCATATTCCTCAAAATAAAGCATTGGACAAGCTACGTAATATGTCTAATGATGAATATGTTAAGCATGTATGGCAAATACATGAATGGATGAAAGACGAGAAAGAATGGACAAAACGCGAGATATCGTTAAAAGCCGATATGGATTTTCAGCGTATTTGGTCAGATCGGTTTATAGGTGCAAATGCTAAGGATTACATGAGTTTATTGGAAAAGATAAATAGCAGAAATTATTTTACACCACAAATGCAAGGTGAGGTTGAGAATATATTTAAAGGAACCGTAGGAGAGGGTATATTCGAATTTGCTGGACAGAAAGGTGGTTCTACGGCATTTGTATTAACAAATAGTTTCTATGGTACTGATAAAAAAGGGAATAAGATTGAGATTGTCTTTATGATGAACAATTTGAGTGAAAAAGCATTTGAAAAACTTCTAAGTAATATGGATTACTTTATTCGAGATATTGTCATAAGTGAGAAATTCAGAAATAAATTATAATGAAATAATTTTATTATGTAAACAAAGGGGCACTTATGAAAAGTGCTCTTTTGTAATACAGGATTTTCCAATCTTATTATTGAATATAGATGGAAAATAAGAAAGGAGGTTGAAAAATGACAACAATATATTTCGTTCGCCATGCCCATTCTACATATACAAAAGAAGAACGGGAACGACCTTTATCTGACAAAGGGCACTGTGATGCAGAAAATGTAACGCATTTATTAAAAGATAAACATATTGATGTTGTTATTTCTAGTCCTTACAAAAGAGCAATCCAAACTGTACAAGGAATTGCGAATACATATAAATTATCAATACAAACTGAAGAAGATTTGCGTGAAAGATTATTGAGCACAGAGCCAGTATCAAATTTTAATGATGCTATGCAGAATGTGTGGAAAGATTGGAGTTTTGCATACGAAGGCGGAGAATCAAATACTGTAGCACAAAAGCGCGCTGTAATATGTATACAAAATATATTAAAAAAATATGAAGGTAAGAATATTGTAATAGGTACGCATGGGAATATTATGGTATTACTAATGAATTATTTTAATTCGAAATATGATTTGGAGTTTTGGAAAACACTTCATATGCCTGATGTGTATAAATTAAATTTTGATAAAAATCGTTTCATTTCTGCTGAAAGAATAGAGAAAACAGGTCATCGGTTAAGTATTTTGTAAAAGTTTATCAAAAAAAGAGGAAAGAGAGAAGTTATTGTAGAAGTATGACTTTGTAACATAAAAAATATATGTTAAAGGAGGCTGTTTACATGTTTGAGAAAGAGAAAGAAGGGCTTATTGAAGTTCACAACGTATATGAAATTGCACCAGCAGATGGAACAATTATTGGTATGGCAACAGAAGAAGAAATGGAAATTGCTGCTGAACTAGAGCTGCAGTACTATGCCCATTCTCGTTTGCTAGAAGCAAATATTCAGTTAGACGGTTCCTCCTATAAAGAGTTACTTCAGGAGTTCCAGGAGTACGAAAGAAAATCAATGAGCTTTTGGCGAGCAATACATAAGCGTTTAGCTGTGCCATGGGCATGGGTATTACGTATTGATGTTGCGAATGGCCCTATTTATGTAAGTAATGGGAATGCTTATTACGAAGAAATCGATGATGAAGAAGATTATGAATAGATAAGTAAGGAAGCAACTTTAGTTGCTTCCTTTTTTTATTTATAGAGATTGAACAGCCCCAATAATAATATCAGGCCGATCAATTTCGATTCCGTGACCAGCATGTTCGGCAAGTATATATTGGCTATGTATTGAGAGTTGTAATTGTTCATGGATCAGTTCTTGCCACATTGCTTCAAGTTGTGTTGCTTCCTCTTTTGGCATGCCACCATTAGTCAATTGAGTAATAGAATATTGAGGATCTCTACCGATAACGATTAATGGTATTTCTAATGTTTTACATAGCTCTTTTAGTGAGAGAGCACAGTTTTTCCACTCCGATAGTTCAGAAGCTGTCGCTTTATATAATGAAGGCGAGGTAGAGAATCCAATTTGCTGTTTTGATTGATCGGTGAGAATAGGTTTTAGTTCATTATAAAGTGTGTCTACATCCATTTTGGAATATATATTATATTTTTGAAACCAAACATCATCAGAATCAGTTTGATCAGAAATTGGTAAATGAAGTTCATCTAAACGGTGTAAGTTCATCGAAGTAGAATCAACTAAAATAAGTGCTTGCAGCTTATCTTCATGTAACATCGCAAAATGTTGTGCACATAATCCTCCATAGGAATGACCGATTAGAATAAATGGCTCTTGAATAGCTAGTTTGTTTAGTAATATATGTAGCTCTTTTGTAACTTGCCTTATTGTACGTGGCTGATTTCCTAGCTCACTTTTCCCGTAACCTGGGCGATGGTATGAAACAACTGTAAAGTGCTTTGAAAGCTTTTTTATAATAGGAAACCAATCATAAAATGAGCAACTCATTCCGGTTTGAATGACTACAGTTTGTTTACCACTTCCTTTTATATATACTTCTATATTTTGCCCCATTATTTCTACAAATTTATGAATGTTAATTCCTCCTAAGCTTGAAATAATTTTTGACAAGCAAAAACGATACACCAAACACCTATACCGAGTAGGACAGATGTACTAAGTGTAAATGAATTTTTCAAACCAATATAGACAATAAATAATAGTAGTGCTGATGCAGGGAATCCATATAATACCCCTAAAGCAAATTGACTCAATTCTTGTTTATTCCCGCCTTCGAATGAAATCCAAAATAGACTAAGTAAACTCACGAGAGGAAGGGCAGCAATAAAGCCACCTATCGTACTGTAGTGTTTAGCGACTTCAGTGATAACGCCGATAATAAGTGCCGAAACGATTATTTTAACGAGGAAATGCATATTTTGCCTCCTTCGCTAATAACGAAAATGCTTTTTCAATTAATTGTTGTTCTTCTTTTGATAACTGTGATTCTAATATTTTTATCTTTTCTTTATCTAGTAAAGTATGTTTTTCTAATACTTCAATTCCTTCAATTGTTAATGTAAGGTTTACCACTCTTTCATCTTTTTTATTTCTCTCTTTAACGATGAAACCCTTTTGAATAAGGCGCTTTATATGTTCAGACGCTGTGTTATGAGAAAGGCTAAGCTCAGTAGCGACTTTTCCAATTGTTATATCTTTCTCACGAGAAACGATTTGTAAAATACGAATTGCTTGGTGGGAAAGGTTGTCCTCGTATTCGTATCGTAAGTGATAATAAATGCTCTCCCAATGTTGATTAATGTTGTTCATAATAATAAATCCCCTTTTTTATATCGTATAGTAAGATATATTCGTCATTTTAGAAATAAAATCCTTTTATTTGGATAAAAAATGTTGAAAAAGTTTATTTTTATTGAAATATAAGGTAATCTATGTGTAAAGGTATACATTTAGCAAGAGAGAGGATGATAGCTGTGAATACATTCAAATGGATGAGTCATGAACAGATGTATGTAGATGAAATACATGTTGAAAAATGTGGTCCTCTTTCAGTCGGCGTATATGGGGGAAATCAAGAAAGTGATGCATATGAACGAGGAGATGCGGTACTTGCTTGGTGGGACCCTGAATTACAATTTGAATTTGTTATGATTTTTGATACACACCACAAAACAAAAAATATTGATTATATAATAGAAGCGATTTCAGAAAGAAAAGAGAAATTAAAAGAGTTATTTTCCTATCCAATACATTTAGCTTTTCATCATACACATATGTACTTATTAGCGTTATTTACAGATGAGTTATTTATTAAAAAGTGTGATCAAGATGATGAGGAACTTGCTTGCTTAATTTGTTTACGAAAAGGCGAATTTTTATATTGGTTATCAGTTGGTGATTGTTTCGCGTATTTATTCCATTCTGAGAAAACGAAAAATGGAAAAGGACGATTAAATAAACGGAAAAATTACGAATATATTGGCAGGAAAAATATTTTTGCAGCAAATACACCTTGCTTTACGTCAGGTGTAAGGGGATTAGAAAAAGGAATGAATCACATTGTAATGGCAACAGATGGTATTTTAGAGTGTGACAAACGAAGGTTTGATGATGATCAATCTTTAGTAGAAGTATTACATGACGGGAATAGCTTACAGATTGAGCCAGTATTAACAAATGTACTGCAGTGGAAAGGTAGAGACTGTGCCACGATTATTGGATGGTCTATTGATACTGATAATAAACAATGTGCTAATTAATATAAAAGGAGTTCAAGGCTTTTATCCTTGAACTCCTTTTTGTTAAGCAATATGGATGTGATATGTTTTCAACCATTCATTTACTTGTAGCATATACTCCATGGCACTTCTTGCTTCAAAATTGTTAATCACTTTATTACTTTGATCAGCAATTGAAAGTAAGATGGAATGGTTAATAAGTGAGAAAATAGGATTGTTTTTATTGTTACACATATCAAGTGTTAAATTACGGATTGTTTGTAAGTAGTGTGGATCTTGTGAAGTTGGATAAGCGCTTTTTCTTCTATTGCGTACATCGTCAGGTAAAGCTGGTTGTAGTGCTCTACGTAAAATGCCTTTTTCAATATTATCAATACTTTTTATGTTGAAAGGAACATTCCATAAATATTCAACTAATCTATAATCGCAAAACGGTACACGAACTTCAAATCCAACAGCCATACTCATACGATCTTTACGGTCAAGTAAGAAAGGAAGGAATCTTGTTAAAAATAAATAAAACATTTGACGTTGTTTCGCGGATTTTTTACTTTCGCCTTCAAGAGTAGGTACTTCAAGTATCGCTTCTTGGAATCGTGTATCAATATAGTCTTCTAGATTACATTGGTTACTTACTTCATTTAGTAGAAGAGGAGATGTATTTTTCCAATTTGTTAGCCAAGGAAACTTATCTACATATAGTAGTTCTTCTTGATGAAACCAAGGATATCCACCGAATACTTCATCAGCCGATTCGCCGGATAAAGCTACGGTCGCATCTTTTTTCATTTCGCAAAATAGTAAATATAGTGAAGTTTCCATTTCACCAGCACTCGGTAAATCTTTTGCATGAAGGGGAACGAATAAGTGATTTGCTAATTCTTCAGCATTCACAATGATATCATGATGCGCTGTCCCGACATGTTCAGAAACGCGTTTTACCCAAGGAGCGTCTAAACCAGTGCGAGCAAATGTCAGTTCGAAATCTTTTGCGCTATTTACAAAGTCAACAGAATACGTATGAAGTGTTTTATTTTCAGCAGCAAATTCTTTACCCGCAAGTGCAGTAATACCGCTAGAGTCTAATCCGCCTGATAACATACAAACGAGAGGAACATCGGCAATTAATTGTCTTTTTACTGTATCTTGTAAAATAGATAGAATATGCGAAGATGTATCTTCTATAGAGTCTGTATGGAACTTACTTTCTAAATTCCAATACTTCGTAACTACTTTTTTATGACGTGTAAATGTTATAGAATGTCCAGCACGTACTTCTTGAATATGTTTAAAGACGCCACATCCTGGAGTGCGAAATAAGCCTAATCCAAATATTTCATTTATTCCACCCGCATCAAGTTCAGCAGGGACAGATGGATGCGCTAATAATGCTTTAATTTCAGAACCGAAAATAATACTGCCATTTCTTTCTGTAAAAAAGAGTGGTTTTACACCTAAATGATCTCGTGCTAAAAACAATTGTTGCTTCTGATCATCCCATAAGGCAAAAGCGAAAATTCCGTTTAAATGTCGTACGCAGTCTTCTTTCCATTCTAAATAAGCATGTAGTAATACTTCTGTATCTGAATGGGTTTCAAATGCATGCCCACATTTTTGAAGCTGCTCTCTCAGTTCACGGAAATTATAAATTTCTCCATTATAAGTAAGAGCATACGTATAATCACCAGCACGAAATGTCTTAGGCTGTGTCCCGCCTTCTGGATCAATTACAATTAAACGCCGGTGTGCAAAGGCCGCATGAGGTGAAAACCAAAATCCTTCAGCATCCGGACCACGATGCTTAATACTATTTGCCATCTTTTTTAAAATAACATGTTGATTTGAAAGGTCTTCTTTCCAATCTACCCAACCTGTAATTCCACACATACACATCTCATCTCCTAATTTTTAAAATAGATTAATGAAATAAAATGTACACTAAATTAAAGAGTGACTATATAAATAGTGTACTACATGAATTAAATTACAGACTTGAGAAAGTTTTCTTTGAATGCATAGTTATGTGAGAAAATGGCTAAGGGAAAGTATTCCATTACATACAAAAAAAAAAGATGAGAGAAAAAATTTTCTCAGACGTTATATAGGGTGTAAAAGCTTTTACAAAACAATAAGGGGAATCGCTACATGAAATCAAATGAGAAAAATTTTATAAAAAGATTACAGCGGCAAAAAGAAGACGCGTTAGAATTCGTTGTCGATACATACTTACCACTCATAAAGGGGATCACGCATAAAGTTCTACTTCCCATTCAAAATGATGGACTCATAGAGGAATGTATAAACGATATATTTCTTTCCATTTGGAATAACGCAAATAAATTCCATGGAGAGCCGAGTGATTTTAAAAAGTGGATTGCAGCGATTGCGAAGTTTAAAGCAATTGATTATTACCGGAAATCGACTAAAACAGTAGAAATCATTTCAGATGAGTTTCATATCAGTACAGAAAAATCAGCAGAAGACGAATTAATCGTTATGGAAGATAGGGAAGAATTATTGAAGCTCATTAATCAATTAGAACCGCTAGATCAAAAGGTGTTCATTATGAAATATTTACTTGGTATGAAGACAGAGGAAATAGGTGACAAGTTAGGATTAACTCGGGCAGCAATTGATAATCGAGTGTACCGGGGGAAAAAGAAACTACAACAAAATGCTACGAATATTAGTTTTGGAGGTAGTGCAATATGAAAGACATTTATGAACTATTAAATGATATTGATATAGATGAAAAAGAACTAGAAGAAATTGAGGCTTCTGAAATTGAAAAGGAAAAAGTAAAACGAAATGTAAAACAATCGATACGTACGAAGAAAAAGATGAAAAGTTGGAAAAAAGGTGTCGCTGCTGCATCAATTTTAGTAGGGTTATCGGTTGCAACTCTTGGTATCGGTTTTCCTACATATGCCGGGGGATTGCCAATTGTAGGTGACATATTCCGATTTTTAGATAATGGTAGAACGGGATTATATGAAAATTATAAGGAATTTTCGACTGAGTTGAATATGACAAAAGAGAGTAATGGGGTTAAGGTTACAATTAATGATGTAATTTCTGATGGCAGAACATTATCTATAACGTATTCACTGGAAAGTGAGCAGGACTTAGGGGAGGATCCTATCATATTAGGTGGATTGGATATAATGGACGCTCATGGTAGTTCAGGCAGTGGTAAAATGACTAAAGTTACTGAAAAAAAGTATGTAGGTATGGTAACAACGACGCATCATGATAGCAATAAAAAGGACAAAGTAAACTTTAGATGGAATATAGAGAGAATAGAGATGCCAGATAGGAAAAAATCAATACAAGGTAATTGGAATTTCGCGTTAACTGTAAAATCAGTGGATAGTAAAGAGAGAACAATTGGTGGGAGTTCAGAAAAAGAAGGTATAAAAGCAAATATGGAAAAGGTCGCAATATCGCCAGTTTCATTTATTCTTTATTACAATCAAGAGGTTTCTAAGGGCGCGAGGAAAGAATGGGATAGTGTAGATGTTGAATTGACGGTTAAGGATGATTTAGGGAATATTTATTCCGGTGAAGGAAATGGGGGAAGTGGCAACGATCCTTACAATATCCATTGGAGTGCCACCTTCCAAAAACTAAACGAAAATGCAACAAAGCTTATCGTTACACCTCGCGTGCACTTGCGAGTACATACACCTGAAAATCATGGTGGAGTAGAGTATGTGAATGGGAAAGAGAAGAAAATAGAAGTGCCGAAAAAAGAAGCGAAGAGCAAAGATATTGTGTTAGATGATATTGTCATTGATTTAAAGAAATAAAAGAGAGACTGCCTAAAATCATTTAGGCAGTCTTTTTTCGTTAAGAACTAGTGACGAATAGTGCATGCGGATGCTGCGTTTTATACTCATCTTTCCACGGAATGTTTAGTTGTTCCCACGATTCGCCGCTATCATTGGATTGAAAGACGCCATTGTTATTTAACGTGTAAAACGTATGTGGTTCGGCTTCGTTTGTAGCAAACATCGAAATGACTGTACCGATTGCAGATGGTAGTCCTTGTTGTACTTGCTGGAACGGAGTATCTTTCGTTTTTCGATAAATATAAGATTCATAAGGGATACGATGATGAGCGAGATCAGCACTTGGCGCAGCAGAAACGAGAATCGTATCACAATCAGCTGGATCGATAGCCATGCTGTATAAATAATGATGTTCAAGTCCTGCACTACATGAGATCCAACTGTTTCCATTGTTATAACTCTCAAGATAAGCACGATCAGGTCCGCCCATAAATCCGTCACCACATGATGCATAAAGGCGATTTGGTGCTTTAGGGTGCATAAGTAATTGATGAGCATCGATAGGAGCACCGAATTTTTTATCAATCCATGTATGCCCTTTATCGTTACTTTGAATAACAGCACCAGCTTCGATTGAAACGTGTATTGTATTAGGGTTATTTGGGTCAACTGTAATCCAGCGTACGTGATGGGTAAAAGGTCTAGGCGGAAATGCCCACGTATAAGAAGATAATAATGATTTCATATTTTTAAGTTCAGTCCACGTTTCACCACCATTTTCAGAGCGAAATAAAGCGCTCGGTTCTGTGCCGACATAAACGACACCATATCCGTTAACTTGTTCATTTGAGCTTATTGTTATGGAAGTGATAGAGGAGTGCAAAATACCATCTTCTTTAGGGAAATCAAAGTAACGATAAGAATCTCCAATTGGTCTCCATGAATCCCCACTATCGTCACTTAACCATAGACCTCGTCCAAATGTTCCGCAATATACACGATTCTTTTGAAATGGATCAACAGCGATACAGGTAGGTTGCATATTTTGTAAGTGATAAGTCGTTTCATAGTTATCATTGTGTTCTTTCACTACAACAAGTTCACGTTCCATACAGAGAAATAAACGTTTCATTTAAGTAACCTCCTTAAAAATTCTTTCATTAGTAAACAATATGAAAATAAAAAAGAAGTAGTCTTGTTTTATTTGAGAAAAAGGGATTGTTTAAAAAATAGCGAAGTGTGTATACAGAGGAAGCGGGCGTTTACAATCAGTCAATTCGGGATAAAGATGGGGAGTTTGTTTCATACTAACATACAGATATTGTACTTAAAGGAGTATAAGTATGGGACATTCGCATGATCATGGTCATTCAAAAAATAAAAAGGCGTTACTAATTGCCTTCCTACTAACAACAAGTTTTATGATTGCAGAAGTTGTTGGTGGATTTGTAACAAATAGCTTAGCACTACTATCTGACGCGGGGCATATGCTAAGTGATGCAGTATCTTTAGCTTTAAGTTTACTTGCGTTTAAACTCGGAGAAAAAACAGCAACAACTGCGAAAACATACGGGTATAAGCGAGTCGAAATGTTAGCAGCATTATGTAACGGTGTCGTTCTTATTGTCATTTCGGTATACATTTTTATTGAAGCAATCCGTCGTTTTAAAGAACCAGTTGAGATTGCTAGTAATGGGATGCTCATTATTGCAGTCCTTGGTCTGCTTATTAATATTTTATCAGCTTGGATATTAATGAGAGGCGGAGATGTGAAAGGTAATTTGAATTTAAGAAGTGCTTTCCTGCACGTACTAGGCGATCTATTGGGTTCCGTCGGAGCGATTATTGCTGCGTTACTTATTAAATTTTTCGGATGGACTGCTGCAGATGCGATTGCTAGTATTCTTGTGTCTATTTTAGTCATTATTAGTGGATGGCGTGTAACACGTGATACGGTTCATATATTAATGGAAGGTGCACCACAGCACATAAATGTTGAAGAGGTAAAAAGTACGTTATTAAATATTCCGATTGTCAAAGAAGTTCATGATTTGCACATATGGTCTGTCACATCAGATTTTCAAGTATTAACATGTCATCTTATTATTAAAGGGAATGAAACGCAAAGTGTATTAAAAGAGGCTACGTATGTATTAAAGGAGAAATTTCATGTAGAACATGTCACCATTCAAGTAGAAATAGATGGTGAATTTAATCATGATGAGACAACTTGCAAAGTATGAAAGAAAAAGGATAAGAAAAAGTGTCATAACATTTTTCGCACGGCATACATATATATAATGTGGCCACAAGTACTTTGCAAGGTAAATATTTCATGAAATTACTTTACTTATAAAGAGTCATCTTTTATAATCAAAAGTGGTAATTGATAGAGATTATCATTTTCAATGATCGTAGAAAGGAGTTTTTTAAAAGATGAGTAGTCAACTCCGTTTTGCTGTTGAAAATCGTAAGAGGCATTTAATTGATGAGTTAATTGGAGCAGGTGTGTTTAAGATTCGCGACCGACAATTATACGAGCTGTCTTTAGAGGAATTGGAAAAAGAGTACGAAGATATGGAAGATTATGCGAATATTCAGGCGTAGCTATATAGATTAGTAAAAAGAGAGCTGGTTACGATTTTGTGTAACCAGCTCTCTTTTTATTTCGTAGAAATTATTTTTTGTATTTCTTTCATGGGACGGAGCCAGTTTTGGGTCATTATTTGTTCCATTTGTTTTTCGTCCTGCTTCTGTAATGCTTGAATGATAGAGTGATGTTCTTCAATAGATTGACTTGCTGGAACAAAGTTTTGGAAAAACAAATATTCAAGACGTAAAACGTGAAGTTGCATATTTTCTAGAAAGGGTTCAATATATTGGTTTTTAGCAATAGAAGAAATTGTATTGTGGAATTGTATATCTAATTCTAAAGCTTGTTTTGCGTTTTTTTTCTCTATAGATTGCTGAAAATGCTCATTTATTTCAGAAAGTAGTTGAATATCAGCGTTTGTAATGTTTTGAAGAGCTTGCTTTCCTATAATAGAGTGAAGACCAGCCATCGTTTCATAAATGATAGATACGTCGTCTAACTTAATAGGAGCAATTTTCGTTTTTTGCCCTGGTACCATTTCCACTAATCCAGAAAGCTCTAATATTTGAAGTGCTTCTCTTACAGGTGTTCTGCTTACTCCTAGTGCCTCAGCCAATTCCCCATCATTAATTTTTTCATTGGGCTTCAGTACACCTTCAATAATCCAATTTTGTAGTTGATTTAAAACGAGTGATTTTGCTGAAACTCTTCCTGGTTTTTTATAATTTTGAGGGACAGGCATAGTGAATTCAATCCTTTCATTGTATATTTTCCTTTTTTGCATGAACAAGCTTTAATTTTTGTTTCCCTTCATCCGGCTTTTGGCTTAAGATGAGCACCATTACAATGACACAAAAAGCGCCTAATAACTGAAAAGATTGAAATGGCACTTGCAATATAAGTACAGAAGAAATAATAGCTGCGAGTGGCTCTGTGCAACCAAATAATGTTGTTTCTTTCGGAGTCAGGTATCGTATGCTGTCTAAGTATAAATAAAAGGCAATAAGTGTCCCGAAAATGACGACAAATGTGATGAGCGGTAGGGTACTTAGTTTTACATATTTCATAGTTGATAATAAAATGAATTCGTTTGTAGAAATAAAGTGTACAATCGTTACACCAATACCCCCAATAATCATGCCCCATCCAACGATAACGGAAGAAGACCATTTTTCTAACAATTCCTTTGAATATAAACTATAAAAAGCGAGAGATAATCCAGATAAAATCCCCCAAATAATAGCTGGTGTAGAAACAGCCAAGTTATGAACAGACCCGTTTGTTAGTAAGAGAAAAGTGCCTACTAATGAAAGGGTAATTGAAATGAAATCAATTTTTGATGGACGAACGTTCCATTTGAAAAGTAAGTATACAGTGATGAATATAGGAGCTAAATATTGTAATAATGTTGCGACGGCAGCATTTCCTTCTTTAATTGAAGCGAAATACGTATACTGTACAGCAAGCATACCGAATAGACCAAACAAAATCATTTTAATAGCATCAGATTTTTGTTTCCAAATGCTAAATATCTCTTTTTTTCTCGTTCCGAATGAGGAAATAATGAGCAAAATAATTCCAGATATAAGTAAACGGATCGTAACTAACCATTCGGTTGAAACATTGTCATATTGAAAAAGTTGTTGTGCAGCTGTACCAGACAAGCCCCATAAACAAGCACCGATTATGACCATTATAATTCCTTTTAATCGATTTGAATCCATATGATCTAAAATTCTCCTTTCTAAAAATACAAATTGAATACAATATGCAATATATCACAGAATGACTCATTAATAAACTGAAATTTCTAATTTGTTTTTTATGTATAGTAAAATATTGTAGAGGAGGGGGAGTATATGTTAGCTGGATTTTTAGTTTGTTTATTTGTAGGGTTACTTATCATTTTTTTAGGGTATCAAATACATGTGAAAAAGAGGTTGTTTTTGTTAGCAGGATATCAAGAAGAAACGTTTGTTGGAGATAAAAATAAATTAGCGAAGCTTTCAGGAGCATTTTCTTATATAGTTGGAGTTGCTACTATAATATTACCGCTTGACTGGGGAAAAATAGGTAATTTAGTTGGTATCGTATATGCTATATTAATTGTTTTAGGTACAATTGTATTCATAATTAAAGCAAACTTATTAAATAAGAGTACTATAAAGTAAAAAGGCTTCATTCTACTGAAGCCTTTTATTAATTGTTATGAAGTATAAGTAAAAGCCGGGATAGGATCAATAAATGTATTCCAGTTTTGTTGCATTTCTTTTTCTGTTAATAGACAATCATCTAATGATTGTTCAATTAACGAACGGTTCATATCAATTCCAATAAATACGAGTTCGGTTATTCGATCTCCATATTGTTTATCCCAGTTTTTCAATACTTCTGGTTCTTCTGTAATCATTTGATTTCTTTCAGTTTCAGGTAATGCCGCTATCCACTCACCGGCTCCTTGAATTGTAATAGAGGAACCTGCTTGAGATAGAAGCCCTATCATATTATTACGAGATGCCAGCCAGAAGAATCCTTTCGCTCTTACAACATCTAAAGGCCATCTTTCTAGCCAATTCATAAGGCGCTCGGGATGGAAAGGATATTTGCGGCGGTAAACAAAGGAATTGATACCGTATTCTTCCGTTTCTGGTGTATGATGGTCACTATTTAATTCTTGTATCCAGCCGGCCGATTGACTGGCTTCTTCATAATTAAATAGATTTGTGTTTAAAATTTCTTGTAATGGTACTTTGCTAAACGAAGATTCAAGAACTTTTGCATTAGGATTTAATTTTTTTAGTAAATGATGAAGCTCTATCACATCTTCTTTTTCTAGCAAATCTATCTTATTAAGAATAATTACGTTTGCAAATTCAATTTGATCTATTAATAAATCAATAACTTCTCGGGTATCATTCTCATCGATGGCTTGTTTTCGGTCTAATAAACTTTCTCCATCTGCAAAATCATCCCAAAATCTATTTGCATCTACAACTGTAACCATCGTATCGAGGCGACAATTTTTCGTTAAATCAATGTTAAGGACTTCGTCTGTATAAGTAAACGTTTGAGCAACTGGAATAGGCTCACTTATACCAGAAGATTCAATAATAATATAGTCAATATCACCATTTTCCACAAGACGATTCACTTCTATCATTAAATCTTCTCGTAGTGTACAACAAATACAGCCATTTTGAATCTCTACTAGTTTTTCCTCCGTACGTGAAAAACCACCCTTTTTTATAAGAGATGCATCAATGTTTACTTCGCTCATATCATTAACGATAACAGCTACTTTTA
The DNA here is from genome assembly GCF_900176455.1 of Bacillus sp. JKS001846. Classification (NCBI taxonomy): domain Bacteria; kingdom Bacillati; phylum Bacillota; class Bacilli; order Caryophanales; family Bacillaceae; genus Bacillus; species Bacillus sp. JKS001846. The sequence goes on along the minus strand of NZ_FWYG01000001.1, from coordinate 4,015,557 downwards.
AGTTATTCTTATTAGTCAAAATGTGATGTAGTAAGGTAGTTTTTCCAGATCCTAAAAAACCACTTAATACAGTGATAGGTACTTTTTTCATGAAATGATCTCTCCTTTAAATCGTAATTATTACGTTTTATATTAAACGATAGGAAAAGAAAAATCAATAATAAATCATAATGATTACGATTTAAGAATAGAAATAGACTATAAAATTTGTGCTGTAGTATGAAGCATTTGGACAAGCACATGTTTACATGTAAATAAAATGGAGGCGAGAAGCTTGGTCTTTAATAGAGTTTCAAAAGAATTAGTAGGCATAGCTCTTATCGCTATGTTTCTCTTTTTATTATTTTTTGTAGATTTTACAAGTCTAGTAAATTTGCACACAAATATACCGCAGGAATGGCTGAATGTGAATACGGTATTTTTAAGTATCATTTTTGAAGCAATACCTTTTATTTTATTAGGGGTAATTGTTTCTTCATGTATTCAAGTGTTTGTGACGGAAGATATGATTCAAAAAGTAATGCCGAAATCTCCAATTGTTGCAATGATTCCAGCAGTATTTGTGGGAGTTCTTTTTCCAATGTGTGAATGTGTCATTATACCAATTGTAAGAAGGCTCATTCAAAAGGGGCTACCACTTCATGTAGGCATTGTTATTTTATTGAGTGCACCCATTATGAATCCAGTTGTTCTTTTATCTACTGTATATGCGTTTCCAAAAAATGATTACGTTGTATATGCACGCTTTGGGATAACAATTCTAGTTGCTCTATTCATAGGTCTAATTGTGTATTATTGCTATCGCGAAAGAAATGTTTTAAAAGACGTAGAGGTTTCAGTTCAAATAAGCAAAAAAAAGAGTTGGAAAGATGTTATGAATCACACTGTAGATGAGTTTTTTGATACTGGTAAGTATTTATTGATTGGTGCTTTTTTAGCAAGTGTATTTCAAACGTTTTTTGATCGGAATGTACTGGATGCAGTAGCACATAACGAAGTAATTGCTCCCATTATTATGATGGGGTTTGGTTATGTTTTATCAATTTGCTCTGCAGCCGATGCTTTTATAGCTGCGTCTTTTGGACATGTTTTCTCGGTAAAGGCACTTCTCGCATTTCTTGTGTTTGGGCCTATGCTTGATATGAAAAATACGTTAATGCTATTTGCGTATTTTCAAAAGAGATTTGTATTCTTTTTGATGGGAATTGTCATTGTATCTGTGTATACCATCGTGCAAATCATAATGTTATAGGAGGTGAGAAAGAATGGAGAAAGAGGAGCAGAAGGCATATCATCACTATATTCGTGGCATTATTTTAATTGGTTTAGCAATGCTCTTATTTAAACTACTTGTAACAGGGAATATTTATAATTTTATCGCTCCAAAAATGATCAAATTTACGTATATAGCTTTTGTAGTAATTTTAATTTTTGGTATTGTACAAGTTTGGGGAGATGGAAGAGAAAAACAGCATGATTATAATTGTTGTAAACATCATACAACATCAAAATCAGGGATAAAAAGTTTCTTTGTATATGTTTTATTTGTTGTTCCGATAGTTAGTGCTTTTCTCTTTGGAAGTGTAACAATTGATGGAAGTTTAGCAGGAAAAAGGGGTATGAATCAAAGTGTACAGGCGAGAAGTCTGGAAAGAAACGAAAAAGAGGGGAAACAGGTTAAGTTTGATGAGCGAGAAGTATTAGTTGATTCAGAAGAAACATCAAATTTAGCAACGACTTATAAAACGGAAGAGCAAGTAGTAAAAAGTATGTTAGGACAGCGTAAACTACAAGTAAAGGATAAGGATTATGTTCAAACAATGAATGTAATTGGTCAAAATGTTAATTGGTTTAAAGGGAAAGAAATTACATTCTTAGGGTTTATATATAAGGATAAAGATGTGACGGGGAATAAAGTAGTAGTGGCTCGATATGGCATAACTTGTTGTATTGCGGATGCATCAGTCTGGGGGATGATTGTTACCGGGAAAAATATTGAAAAAATTCCAGAAGAAACATGGGTAAAAATAACAGGATTATTAGATGAAACGACATATAAAGGAACAGTCTTTCCACTTGTAAAAGTAAACAAAATCGAAAAAATTAATAAGCCAACTGACCCATATGTATATGATGTTTTACCTCAATAGAAAAGAATAAATTCTTCATATTTTCATGAAATAGAATCATAATCAAGACGATAAAAAAATAAAGATAAGAGTAATTTGGTTTGTTAAAAATATGTGCAGAAGGAGTTATGCGATGAACTGGGTTACTCATAAACCATCATTTGAATTTGAAACATTTAGTCCTATTATTCGGTCACAATCTGCGTGGAGTGGACATTTAGATTTTGCATATGACTTAGTACGATTTGAAAAACCAGAAACTTTAGTTGAGTTAGGTACACATTTAGGAGCTTCCTTTTTTAGTTTTTGTCAGGGAGTAAAAGATGGAGGGTTATCGACTAAATGCTTTGCAGTAGATACTTGGGCTGGAGATGGGCATACAGGTCCATATGGAGAAGGGGTTTTTCAAATAGTAGAAAAAGTAGTGAGCGATAACTACCTTAATATAGGAAATTTAATTCGATCTACTTTTGATGATGCTGTAGACCGGTTTCAAGATGAAACGATAAATCTTTTGCATATTGATGGCTATCATACGTATGAAGCTGTTTCTCACGATTATAATACATGGCTACCGAAAGTCGCGAAAAACGGTATTGTATTATTTCATGATATTGAAGTTAGAAGTAGTGATTTCGGCGTATATAAGTTTTGGGATGAGGTAAAAGCGAAGTACCCTCATTTTCAATTTGCGCATTCATATGGACTGGGAGTGTTATTTCCGAAGGGTTGTAGTGATAAGTTTGAGGAAATACTTAAAAATAAAGAAGAAATACAAAATATGTATAAATAAAGATAGGGCATACATCATTTTTATGATGTGTGCCCTATTTTTTATGTAGAAAATAATGGTGTGAATTAAAAAGCGAAGATAGTTGTAAAAAGTTTTATTGCAGCAAATATTAAAAAAGTTAGTATGGGATTTTTCTTTGTAAATAAAGTGAAGCTTTAATACGTTCATATCAATTCGGAATTTTACAGTAGTTAATTTCTTACCTAAGTGCTTTGCACTTACTGAATTTTGAGACGGGGGTCTTATTGGCCGAAAATATCGGGATAAATAAAAATACAACATTTTTTATATTTTTCATTGCGAAAAACGTAATCTACTTTTACAATAGAAAGGGTTGTGAATATATTATACTGGAAAAATAAATCGAAATAATATGAAAATTTTGTTTTGTCTTCGCTAATTGTATATTACATACATGTAAGACGACATACGTCATGTTATCGACTTGTAAGGAGAGAAAAAAATGAAAAGTGTAAGATTACCATCGATGCTAGAAATCATAGTTCTTTTATTACTATTTCTTGCTGTTGTCTTTTCCTTCCAAACGATTTTTGATCTCCCAATTCAATTAGCGCTATTTATTTCATGGTTTTTAGTAATTGCGCTTGGATTAAGATTAGGATTTCGTTATCAAGAATTGCAAGATGCAATTACGAAAGGGATTTCTAACGGATTAGAAGCGATACTGATTTTAGTTGCAGTAGGTGCTTTAATTGGAACATGGATTGCTGGTGGGGTAGTACCAACATTAATCTATTATGGATTAGAATTTATTCACCCTAGCATATTCCTATTAGCAACATTAATTATTTGTTCTATAACTTCTATCGCAACAGGAACGTCTTGGGGAACAGTGGGAACAGCAGGTATTGCTATGATGGCGATTGGTGAAGGACTTGGTTTACCACTTCCGCTTGTTGCTGGTGCAGTTCTTTCAGGAGCTTATTTCGGCGACAAATTATCACCACTTTCTGATAGCACAGTTCTTGCAGCTTCTATGGCGAAAGTAGATGTTATTGCTCACGTTCGAGCTATGCTCGTATTAGATGTTCCAGCTTATATTATTACTAGTATTATGTTTACTGTAGCTGGTTGGATGTATGGCGGCGATAATGTAGATTTGAATCGAGTAGAATTTTTAAAAGAAGCTTTATTAAAGCAATTTGATATTAAAATATGGATGCTTGTTCCGGCGGTCATTGTTATCGTTCTATTAGCGATGAAGAAACCGTCTATGCCAACAATTGCAATGGGAGCTTTAATTGGTGCAATTTGGGCAACCCTTTTCCAAGGGATGAACTTTGGAGAGGCGATTGGAACAGCTTATAACGGATTCTCAATTCAATCTGGTGTTGAGTTTGTTGACAAGTTATTAAACCGTGGTGGAATTAACGGCATGCTTGGCTCAGTAGCCGTTATTATTTTCGGTTTAGGATTTGGTGGATTACTTGAAAAACTAGGTGTTTTAAAAGTAATCGTATCAAAATTTGAGAAGAAATTAAATTCTGCAGGTAATGTAACATTGTCTACATTAATCGTGGCATTCTTAGCTAATATATTTGGTTGTGCGATGTATGTATCACTAATTTTAACACCAAAAATTATGGAAGATAGCTATGATAAATTAAAAATAGACCGTCGTGTATTAGCGCGTAACTCAGAAGTAGGTGGAACGTTAACTTCAGGTATGGTTCCGTGGTCTGATAATGGTATTTTTATGGCTGGCATTTTAGGTGTAGCAACGTTCTCATACGTTCCGTTTATGTGGTTAAGCTTCGTATCGTTAATTTTAGCAGTTATTTACGGATATACAGGCAAATTCATCTGGTATGTAGATGATGCAGATAAAGGAAAGCAAGCATCATAAAATAAAAATCACCTTCTACAATATGTAGAAGGTGATTTTTTTATTTTTTAATAGCATTTGCTGAAGTTATTTCATTCTCATATTTAGCAATTTTTTGTTGTATCTTTTTTAAGTTTTTTTCAGTGTCTTGAATGAGCTGTAAGACATTGGTCTCCTGTTGTTTCATTAATTCTAACCTTTGAAGGATAGTAGATTCTCCTTCCATAGACCAGTCGATAAATTGTTTTATTTTTTGAATTGGCATACCAGTGTTTTTTAAACACAAAATCATCTCTAAATATTTCAGTGCTTCTTCATCAAAAACTCGATCTCCTTTTTCGTTTCTTTGCAGAAAAGGAAACAGTCCTTGTTTATCGTAATAACGTATTTGAGAAATAGTTAAGTGTTGCATTTTGGCGACTTGCCCAATTGTATAATACATATCATTCATCCTTTTATTACCAAGGTATAATGCCATCTTTGTTAAGTATTTTACCATTATAGTTTGTTTCACTTAATGCATATTTAATAATAATTTTAGCACTTTCAGTGGTTGTATGGCCACCGGGGGAATTTCCATTAAGATCCGTAGTTGTAAAACCAGGAGTTACCCCAAATACTTCTGGACCGTTAGTAGCAAATTCTTTACTAAAAGCTAATGTTAAAGCATTAATAGCTGTTTTTGAAGAATTATATCCTAGTGTATTAATTGGATGTGTTTCACCATTAGCAAACATTGTTAGTGAGGCCATGTCAGTTGTTACATTTATTATTTTACTGTTGCTTGAATTCTTTAATAATGGTAAAAAGGCTTGCATCATTTGGAAAGTTCCAAAAAAATTAACTTCAAATCCTTGGCGTAAAGTTTCAATATTTAATTCACTAGGTAGCATATTGAAGTCTAGCGCTATGCCTGCATTATTAATTAATAAATGTAAGTGATCAGTCGTTTCGTAAATTTTCTTTGTTGCTTCTTGAATGGATTGTGAATTTGAAATATCTACTTGAATATAGGAAACGTTTGAAACATTTAAAGATTCTACGGCTTGTTGTCCAAGTTGTTCATTACGAGCACCTAAAAATACGTGATAATCTTTTTCTGCTAATTGACGAACAAGTTCATATCCAATTCCTTTATTCGCACCTGTTATAAAAGCATATTTTTTCATATTGAATTCCTCCAGTAATGTTATAGTAGGTTACAATGGAAAGGATACAGCCTAAACTTAAGTTTAGGTCAAGAGGAATTTTTTTAAATAAATATAGAATATCTATATATAAGAGTGAGAATTCTTATCATTTAAGAGAAAGTCTGTTATTATAAGAGATGTAGGTATTATATTTTCAAGGGGATGAAAACATGGAGTACAGAATTGAAAGAGATACATTAGGAGAAATAAAAGTTCCAGCTGATAAATTATGGGCAGCACAAACACAACGTAGTAAAGAAAACTTTCCAATTGGAACAGAGCAAATGCCGCTTGAAATTGTAAAAGCATTTGCAATTTTAAAGAAGAGTGCAGCGCTTAGCAATCAAAAATTAGGAAAGCTATCAGAAGAAAAAGCAGAAGCAATTGTAGAAGCTGCGGATGAAGTGATTGCAGGGAAATGGAATGAACATTTTCCGCTTGTCGTATGGCAAACGGGTAGTGGTACACAGTCAAACATGAATGTGAATGAAGTAATTGCAAATCGTGGGAATCAAATTTTGAAAGAGAAGGGATCTGACGTACATATTCATCCGAATGATGATGTGAACATGTCACAAAGTTCAAATGATACATTTCCAACGGCACTTCATGTAGCTTGTGTAATCGCAGTAGAAAATCACGTATTACCAGCAATTACGAAATTAAAAGAAACTTTAGCAGAAAAAGTAACTGCATTTGAACATATTATAAAAATTGGTCGTACACATTTACAAGATGCAACGCCGTTAACTTTAGGGCAAGAAATTAGCGGATGGCACCGTATGCTTGAAAAAACAGAGCGTATGATTGCAGAGAGCAATACATATATGAAAGAGTTAGCAATTGGTGGAACTGCGGTTGGAACAGGTATTAATGCTCATCCTAAATTTGGTGAGATGGTATCAGAGGAAATTAGTCAATTTACAGGTAAACAATTTGTTTCTGCACCAAATAAGTTCCATGCATTAACGAGCCATGATGAAGTTGTATATACTCACGGTGCATTAAAAGCATTAGCTGCGGATCTAATGAAGATCGCTAACGATGTACGTTGGCTTGCAAGTGGTCCACGTAGTGGTCTTGGAGAAATTATTATTCCAGCAAATGAACCGGGAAGCTCTATTATGCCAGGTAAAGTAAATCCAACGCAAAGTGAAGCGTTAACGATGGTTGTAGCGCAAGTAATGGGGAATGATGCAACAATCGGATTTGCTGCGAGCCAAGGTAACTTTGAGTTAAATGTATTTAAACCTGTTATTGCTTATAACTTCTTACAATCAGCTCACTTATTAGCGGATGCAATTGTTTCGTTTAATGACAATTGTGCAGTTGGTATTGAAGCAGATGAAGAAGTAATTAATGAAAATGTGAATCGCTCACTAATGCTTGTAACAGCGCTAAACCCACATATCGGATATGAAAATGCAGCGAAAATTGCGAAGCATGCTCATAAAGAAGGATTAACTTTAAAAGAAGCAGCATTGCAATCTGGGCTACTAACAGAAGAGCAATTTGATGAAATTGTAGATCCAAAGAAAATGATTGCTCCAAAAGAGTAATAGAAAAAGCCAGGGTTCTTAGTATAGAATCTTGGCTTTTTTGATGTTCATTTTTATGTTTCATCTACTTGCAATACTACAAGCTTCAAAATATATTATTTGTTAGCAGGCGTATTCATTACTTTCATCTGTGGGCAGTTCTCTTTTAAGAGTGAAATGAATTTTTCTTCTTCTAGTGGTATGAAAGTGGTCACTGAGTCAAATAAATTGTAATGGATTTCTAATTGTTGTCTAGTCCATTTTTTTGAATGAAGTTTTTTACCAGAGTATTTAACGTGACGAATATCTTCAAATGGAATTTCAGTATGAAAAATGAAACCGTGTTTTACAACAAGAGATGATTCCGTTACGTTGTAGTGAGAGAAATAGAATGAAGAAAGATTCACGATATTTAGCAGCATCATGAGAGTGAAAAAAATAGAATTTTCATTTTGGAAGAATAACGAAACGAAAAAAATAATTATAAATAATGTAATGAAAATGACGTGGAATGGATTTTTTTTCGCTTTAAATTTCAAGTTAGTCACCTCGGTATACTTGTTCTTTAACTAAATTAAATCATAACATTGTGATAAAACGTGTGAATATGCAGAATTGCATATTCACACGTTTTATTATTCATGTAAAATTTCTTGATGGGATAAATTCAAAAGAAGTTTTGTAATAGTGGAGTGGCATAAAGTGACTTACAAGAATAGAAAGATAGCGTTAGTCATAATTAGTTGTATGATGATTATGAGTAGTTGTGCTAATAAATTTGTTGAAGATAGAAATCGAAAGCATACATTTGTACAAGCAAGTAAGGTTTTAGTAGAGACTGTAAATAGAATATATAAAAAGTAAAGGATGTTTTCTTATACGAAAACATCTTTTTTGTAGTTAAAATTGAATACTGAAGTTTTGTAATGAGTGAATACCAGTTCCATATTCACTAATCGCATATGCGTTCTGTGCAATTTACTTAACGGTAAACCAAGGGTCTTGAAGAATATTCATGTTCTATTTTACATCCTATAAAATGAATTTGTATAAACATATTCGCTTTTCGTTGTATTAAATCCTTTCGATAGATGTTTTTATAAAAGTTTATAAAATGGGCAAACGAAACGTTGAAATGTTTGTTTGTGTTGTGATAAGATGATGAAGTAATAATAAACGATATAGCGATTTGTTTGGTTTTTAAATAAACATTTTGAAGGAGTGTTTAGTATGAGCGATATTTCAGAGAAGTTTTGGGATGCGTCAATAGAGGAATTAAAGAAAGGGTATGTGTTTGATGAAGAAAAAGAGGGGTACATTTGCTTAGCTTGTGGTGAAACATTTATTAAAGGTGTTATTTATCAAGATAATCAAGTTTTGTATGAAGCAGAGAAGTTCGTCCAATTGCATATTCAAAATGAGCATACGTCTATGTTTGATTATTTGCTAAATATGGATAAGAAATTTACTGGATTAACGGATTTACAAAAGAAAATGGTTCAGTTTTTCTATATGGGACTGAATGATAAAGAAATTGTAAAAGAGATGGATGGCGGAAGTACATCAACAATTCGTAATCATCGATTTACACTGCGAGAGAAAATGAAACAAGCAAAAGTATTTTTAGCGCTAATGGAATTATCAGAAGAAAAATCAAAAGTACAAACGAAATTTGTGCCAATTCATAGAACAGCAACGATGGTAGATGATCGATACAATATTACGGAAGAAGAAAATGATGAAGTATTAAAAGCTCATTTTACAGAAGGGTTAGATGGACCTCTCTCTAAATTTCCGAAGAAACAAAAGCGTAAATTAATTATATTGCGCCATTTAGTGAAGAAGTTTGATAGTAATAAAAAGTATACTGAAAAAGAAGTAAATACAGTGATAGAAAATGTATACCCTGATTTTGTAACATTAAGAAGATATTTAATCGAATATGGATTTTTAGATCGAACAGCCGATGGAAGTCAATATTGGGTGAAGTTATAATCATACGAAAAGAAAATGAATAGAAGCACAGTATTATAACAACTATACAAAGAGATAGAGATTGAAAATAGATGTTTAATAAAAGGAGAAATGAAATTTGAAACCACCTGCAGATAACAATAAAGAAGGTGCGGAGTCACATAAGTTGGAAAGTGAGAGTAAACCGATTTGGAAATCGATGTCGATGTTTTTAGTACCGTTATTATTAAGTAATGTACTACAATCAGTTGGACAATTATTTGGTATGGTAGTAGTAGGAAGATGGCTTGGAGTTAATGATTTAGCGGCTATATCAGCATTCTTCCCATTATTTTTCTTGCTCGTTTCATTTGTAATTGGTATCGGTTCAGGAAGCTCTATTTTAATTGGTCAGGCGTTTGGTGCTAAAAACGAAGATCGTTTAAAAGCTATCGTTGGTACGACGCTGACATTTACCTTTATTATTGGAGTTGTGTTGGCGATAATAGGAAGTATTTTTGCGATGGATATTATGCGTCTAATGGGAACACCAGAAAATATTATTGAAATAAGTGTACATTATGCACGGATTTTATTTATATCGATGCCAGTATTATTTTTATATTTCGCATATACAACATTTATGAGAGGTACAGGAGATTCTAAAACGCCATTTTACTTTTTAATTGTAAGTACAGCACTAAATATGATTTTATTACCGGTTCTTATTTTTGGATGGTTAGGAGCTCCGAAATTAGATGTGTATGGAGCAGCCTATGCCTCTGTTATATCTACAGTTATTACGTTTATTGTCATGCTTGTGTATTTAAAGAAGAAAAATCACCCATTACAACTAGATGGAACGGTTAGAAAATACCTTCGAATGGATGGGGAGTTATTAAAGCTATTGCTAAGGCTCGGTATACCGGCAAGTATAAATATGATATTAGTTTCATTATCTGAGATTGCCGTAATCGCATTTGTAAATCGTTACGGTTCGGATGCAACAGCTGCTTACGGCGTTGTGAATCAAGTTGCAAGTTATGTACAAATGCCAGCAGTTAGCCTTGGTATTACAGTTTCTATTTTTGCAGCACAATCAATTGGGGCGAATCAATTTGATCGATTGCAGAAAGTTGTGAAGGCCGGAATTATTATGAACTACGTCATCGGTGGTGTGTTAATATCTCTTATTTATTTATTCTCAAGAGACATTTTATCACTATTTTTAACGAGTCAAACTACAATTGAAATTGCTCATAGCTTAGTTATGATTACGTTATGGAGTTATTTAATTTTCGGTCATGCACAAATTATTAGTGCGACAATGCGAGCGAGCGGTACAGTACTTTGGCCAACTGTTATTGGAGTTGTTTCAATTTGGCTTGTAGAAGTACCCGTAGCATATTATCTTTCTTACCATACAAGTCTTGGAATAGAAGGTATCTGGATTGGGTATCCAGCAGCATTTATTGTCAGCTTACTATTGCAGTATGCATATTATAAGCTTTCATGGCAAAAGAAACGAATTACACGATTAGTTAGTTAAATAGAAAAAATGTCCCTAAGTTATTAGACTTAGGGACATTTTTTCTTAAGTGCAGGTTTACAAATAGCTTTTTAAAGTTATATCAAAATGTTGTCTAATGAGAGTTTTATCACTCATATAAAACTCCCACGCTTTTTCTGATTCACCGATAATCTCAAAGGATTCCTCTGTAATATATAAAGCGCAATTATCCTCCAGTGCAATTCCTTCTATATTCCCTTGATGATTTTGTAAAAAGGAATGGAAGGCGTTCATTCTGTTTAATTGATTATAATGTGGACAAAATCTTTTATTAACAATCCCCCATCCATTACTCTCTATATAACCAGAACCTTCATAATCTGATCGGATACTAGACGTGAACCAACACATAGCACCAGCGCTATAACCAGCAATAAGTGTTCCTTGTTGCAGAGCCAATAATAATTTTTTATCAAGTCTATGTTCTTTCCATTGCGTAAGCATGTGAATATAGTTTCCGCCACCCAGATAAATTAAATCGACTGAATGAATCATCTCGTCTATTTCATACTTAGAAGGTGAATCTGTTGTAATGCGTAAAATTTGTACTTCACAATGTAATTGTTTTTCAAACGTGTCTAAAAATAATTTTATATAGCTTTCATCATCATGACTAGCCGTTGGAATAAACAATACTTTTGGATACTGTTTATTTGTTAATTCTATAAGGCGTTCATTAATAGGCAAGTGATTTGAATCTTGTAAATCACCGCCACCAATGACAGCTAATTTCATAGTAAAGCACCACCTAATTATTTTTGTTATATAAAAATTCGATAGAAGAGAGTTACATTCCTTCTCTATATGTAATGAATAAGTAGAAAATGTAGTTTAAGTATATCGGGATAGTAAAGAAACTACTGACTATATATACCAATGAATTAGAAACCATTCATTGATATATAATATTTCATACTAATGTTTCAAAAAATGGAAAAAATATGTTTAAATAGATGTAATGAAGCATTCATTCATATTGAATTTATACTTATATTTTAAAAGGGTATCGGAAATAATAGCGATTTTCTAAAACAGTTTTTACTTTTAATAGGAAGTTGTATTACAATACGGTAAAATTATTTCAATATATTTATTTAATATGAAATACAAAGAAGGAGCGTGAAAAAAGTGAATTTTCGATTTGAATTTACAACGAAGCTGAAAGAATACTTAGACGATGAGAAGGATGAAAAAATAATAAAAGATGGACATAGAGATGTAATTTTTCACTATTTATATGCGTTAGAGACTGAAATTGGCGTTGTTAAAAATCCTAATTTTACTTTTTTTGCATCAGGAAGACGTTCACATATAGTGTTAGAAAACGTTGAATTTAAAACAGAAGTGAATGTGAAAAGTAATATAATCGAAATTGTAAAAATAGTGGATAATGTAGTTATTCCGTTAGATACTATCGTAGCGAAAGATCGGGAATTATTTGCCCTTGGGCGTAATGAGAAGTTTAGTGTACAAATATTAGAGCAGTATCTCTTTGATACATTTGGAGATAAGTTAGGCTTATAATGAATAGAATGATGTACGTATTTATAGGTACTGAATTTTAGTTTATATTACTCGCGTTTGACCTCTCATTTAATTTGTACTACAATTCGTAGTGTGAAAGGAGTCATACGATGTTTACGCAAAACTATAGGTTAAATGAGCAAGGATTAAATCATTTCTTTGGACCGCTTGAAGCGAAAATTATGGAGATTATTTGGTCTACTGAAGGTATTACTATTAAAGAAGTGCAGCAGAAATTAAGTGAAGAATCACCTGTGAATTTTAACACTGTTATGACAGTTATGAACAGGTTAGTAGAGAAATTACACTTAGAAAAACAGACTGTAAAAAGAAGTGGCATATATCGTGCTGTACAAACAAAAGAAGAATTCTTATCCAATCAAACGAAGAAAATGACACAGGAATTAGTGGGGGAATTTGGAGATTTAGTTGTAACTCATATGATAGATGAGCTAGAGCAGGCTGATCCGAATTTAATAAAAAAATTAGAAGACAAATTGAATCAGTTAAAAAAAGAGGATCGATGAAATGAAATGGCAAATGCGTAAAATCGTATTGTTAGCGCTCATTGTTAGTACCCTCTTTTTCAGCTTGTTATTGTATTATGTTACATATCCATTTCTCTTTCAAAACAAGGCATTCTTCCTTTCAAAGTTTTGCTTGTTTCAGTTAGAAAAACATATGAAAGAACTATCAATGGTTCGTATTATAGTAGCGGGGTTATTATTAATTACTGTATTGATTGTGTGTAAAAGAATTTGGCGGCAATTTTTCTATAGTAAAAAAGTACAAAAAGTACTTATCCCATTTATTAGAAAAGGAAAACAAATATATATACTGCCGACTGCGGAAGTTGCAGCGTTTACAATTGGATTATTCCGTCCGAAAGTTGTCATGTCGGAAGGTTTGCTTCAGACGTTTTCAGATGAAGAGATTGATGCGATTATTTTCCATGAAGAATATCATCAAAATAATTGGGATCCGCTAAAATTATTTTGTTTTACGTTATTAGCAGAAGGAATGATGTACATCCCGATATTAAAAGAATTGTTACAACGATATCATACGTATCAAGAGTTAGCAGCAGATAAATATGCGATGCAAAAAATGGAATCTTCATTTGAGTTAGGTAGCGCGTTATTAAAATTAATTAAAATAAAGACAATGGAGAATCGATGTGTTACAGCTTCATTTGCAAAAACAGCAATAAATTTACGAATCGAGCAAGTGTTAAATGAAAAGGTTGCTAAGCTTACTATTCCGTTACATACGAACTCGGTATATGTAACAATAGGGTTATTCTGTGTGTCGATTGTACTTATTGTTGGAGAGTGCATATAGCCTCTTTTTTTTAGGGTAAACACTACTCTATGTAGTGTGGATAGAGTGTTGTCATTTATATCATTATACTTTTTATCGCTATATATATATCTTATTTATCATATATTACAGGTATTTTATTGTATACAAATCAAATGACGGAAATGACAGCATTCTTTATTCGTCTATTCGGTGGATTTACAGGTTTTTAAAAATGAGGAGGAAGAAAAGTGAAGAAACTAATTGCTATTATAATAGTAGGTGCTCTCGTTTGGGCGGGGGTTAACTTTTATAATTCAAAGAAAGAAGAAAAGGAAAGAAAAGCGAAACAAGCAGAGTTACAAGAGAAAGAAGTATTACCACAAGTAGGTTTTAAAGCACCTGGCATCACATTAAAAGGATTAGACGGAAAGTTGCAGTCGTTAAATGATGCCAAGGGAAAACCATATATTATTAATTTTTGGGCATCATGGTGTGGGCCGTGTGAAATGGAGGCACCTGACTTAGTTCATATGTATGATAAATATAAAAAGGATGTTGAAATTTTTGCGGTGAATGCAACTGTTAGTGACCCAGTACAAGAAGCAAGCGCATTTGCTAATCGCTATGGGTTTGAGTTTCCTGTTCTATTAGATATGGACGGAGTAGCTGGACTAGATTATAAAGTATTCTCTTTACCGACGACATTTTTTGTTAATAAAGATGGAATTATAGTAGATCATGCACGAGGTGTATTACCACCAGATCAATTAGAAAAGAAATTTAAGAAATTGATTGAGAATTAAGAGCGGATTTTTCTATGGGGAAAATTAGAGTCACTAACAATATAGAATTTAAGAACGAGGTAGTAGATTTATATTTAAAAGAAGGTATGAGATATAGTAATTGAGTCTTTTTTGTTTGACATGTTTACGTTTTTTTATAACAAACGTTCTGTAATTGCATACTTGGCCTATATGTAGGTGTACCTATAAAATGGTGATTATTAACAATATATTGTTAATATCCGAACATCAAAGAGTTAAGTGAAACACTAAACTTACTATTGCGGAACTAGCAACATCATTAAGTTGGCTATCACAAGAGTTACAAGAATTAATGGAGAGTTTAAAATTCAATATAATCAATAAGGATTATATTGATTCATTTGTAAAATCTTTTTTAATTGGAATGTATTAATGTAAATCACACGCTTACTTAAATAAATATAAATTTTGCATATTTAATTGGAAATAGAGCATGATATTACCAATTAAATGGAGGTGTGTTAGAAATGCAAATTCGAGAAAATAATAATTCAAACGAGATTTTGGTAGCGGCGGCAGCAAGTGCAATTGAGCAAATGAAGTATGAAATTGCTCAGGAGTTTGGCGTTACACTTGGACCAGATTCAACTTCACGAGCAAATGGTTCAGTAGGTGGAGAGATTACGAAACGTTTAGTTCGTATGGCGCAAGAAAGGTTATCTGGTCAATATAAAATTCACTAAAGTTAAAGGTATATCCTATTGAAGGGATATACCTTTTTAATTTGTTTTTAAAGAGGATCGTTAAATTTTTTATTGTTGGTTAAGTTTAGAAACTGCGAATTTAGCTGTGAAATTCATTTTCTTCATGTAAGAAGAATTTACTCCTGCTTGAAATTGAACAGAAATATTACCGTCTTATTGTGCTTTGAATACGCGACCATATGGTGAATTAGCATTGTATGTGCCAATTACTTGATTATCTGCATCAAAGACTGTATAAGAAATTGGGAACCCGGAATTTTGTACAAAGACCGTAAGTTCTTCCCCTTTATTAAGATTAAATGATTCTTTTTGGGAAACTTCATAGGAACTCATAGAGTAGTATTTTGTAACTTCTTGAGTTTCTAAATTTGTAGTTGCTGCACTTGTTTTTGATGCCTCTACTCCTGGTAAATTCATATCTGATAGTACTACAATTCCTAGTGCCCCTGCTAAAATAGCTTTTTTCACAATGTTAGTGCCTCCTTTAATATATTTTGAGATTTGAAAAGGAAGTAAAAATACCACTTATTGAAACCATCACAGTTACAATGAGAATGATTTTCGATATGGTTTGATATGTAATTCTGCATACATAAGATGGCGATATAAGATAATCTATTTGAAATTTTGAATATTCTTAGAAGAAGAGGAGGACAAATTTTTAAAACTATGAATGGACTTGTAGCTGTTTTTTTACATACGTTGGTTTTATAGTGAATATTTCGTTGAGTTTATTTTTGTATGGAGGGGGTATTACAGTTGATTGATTACTATCAAATCTTTTTAATTACTATGACAGGTATTATTTTATTTTTTTATATACAACATGTAGGAAAATTAACGAAAAGAAACAAATAGACATTCTTTGTTGTAGTGTTTTTCTTTTTGAATTATTTGTTTCTTAAATTGGTATAGATAAATATAGGTGGGGATACGTTTTTATTTTAAAATATAAAAAAGGAAGGTGTAATCCTTCTTTTCATGATCCAGTATATCTATGTGAAGATTTAATGATATTGTTAAAGTATATATTATAAGATGTGAAGCGAACCTATTATTTAATTTACTAATGTTATTGGCGCTATGTAAATTGTATCAACAGAACCGTCAGCATTTGTAACTTCAACTTTATAGCGGAATGTGCCTGCAGCCCAAATATCTTCTCCATTGTCTGAGAAAGTGACTAATTCTTAAGTTGTACCAGCTGGTAACATAGAGTTCCAATTAAACCAAGTTTCATAATAGCCCCAGCCAGTTGCATATTGTTTTTCGATAGAAACTTTGTAATAAACTTATGTTTTTAGGATTTGAAGAATATTCTTAATATGGATTTTAAAGAAAATACATATTTTTTACTAGATGTGAGAAAAAGGAATTGAGGATATCCTTTAAAACAAGATATATTCTGGTCAAAAAATTAGAGGGCATCAATTCATTAAAGCAGTAAAAAACGTTTTTATGAATTGGTGTCCTTTTTGTTTTAAAAAGAGAATATATTTTCTCAACAGGACAAATGGTAATCAGCTATAAGTATTAATTATAAGGATAAAAGGAAAAGAGAAATTAATAATAAAGGAGAATGCGAAATGATAACATTAATATCTGAAAGAAATCTAGCTGAAATCCATGAAGACGATGTAGATGTATTAAAAGTAATGGCACATCCTGTCCGATTACAAATTGTAAATGAATTAATGCACCATAAAGTATGTAATGTTACACAGTTAACGGAAATATTAAGACTCCCCCAATCCACTGTTTCACAACATTTATCAAAATTGAGGAGAACCATACTCCGTTCAGAAAGAAGAGGGTTAGAGATGCATTATTATGTAGATAATGCTAAGGCACGTCAGATTGTTGAAATTTTAGGTTTATATGTATAACTAATTGTTTGATAATATCATACCGTAGAAGCTACCTAACAATAATTAAATTTAAAAGATTGTTTTATCTTGCCACACATAATTTAACACGATACATAGGTGTAAACTTACAAAGAAGGGTTTTAAATAGAAATTAGATATAACAATGGATAATGGTAAGTGTATTAAAGAAACTATAGAATTAATGAAATAAAAAATAAAAAATAAAAAATAATAAATAAAAAATAATAAATAATAAATAATAAATAGTTGTTGTAAAGGCTTATTCTGATAATAAAAGGAATTAGATACATTAAATTCAACTATGAGTTTTTTTACTAAAAATATGTAAGTGAAGATTATAAGCAACATAATCCTTTCGTAGCTGAAGGAGATACAGTTGCTCTTCATGTACATTCTCGTACTAACTCTCAAGATAAGGGAGTTGCTATAGTGGATATTTTTCGTATAAAGGATGGAAAGATTGTCGAACACTGGGATGTAATTCAAGAGATTCCAAATGAAGCAGCTAATGATAATACGATATTTTAGGTAGAAAATCTATTTATAGATTGTTAAAATGTTTTTTCAAAATAAGTAAGATTGCGTTAGTAAAAATATCCTTAGAGTAATTCTTTCTTACTAACGCAATTTTAAACTTTTTAAGTCCGTAATTATACTTGAAATCACCGCGATACCTAATACTATCCTCTATAGTTTATAGGAATAGTATCTCCCTGACTAAAGTTTTCAAGAAAGGATTTTTAAATGTTTTTTAATTCATTGCATGATAGCAGGAATTTAAAGTGGCCTCTATCAGTTCGTTATAACCTTTCTTAAAGTGAATAAATCCTCTTTTTATTTTCTCATTTCCTCCATTTTAAATATGCCTTTTTAGGATTTCAAATCTTACCTTTTCATCAAATTTATCTGCAATGTATATTACAGTTCCGGCAAGATATTTTAGTCCATAAGCTACGGGTGTCATCCAAAGTTTATTTAGGAAAGAAAGATCTTTAATTCGGTGCTTACTTGAAAAGAAAATCATATTGTTCACTCCATTTCTAAAGGTGATAGATATTTTAATAGTCGTCTTATTTATTGTTTTAGTTGCGTAAACAAGGTACGGTACAAAATGTACTTTGCTATTTTGAACAATTTTTTTGTTTGGGAATTTGTATAGAGATAGAAATAATAAGAATAGTGAATAAAACCCTACTAAAGTTTAGTAGGGTTAAGTAGATAAAGATGTAGAATGGATAATTTAAGAAATAAAGGACATAAACTGTGTTTCTTAATTTCTTTGTGTAAGACTCTTAACAAATAGCGTTAAATAGTATGAGGAAGAACCAACTAAAATAGCAAATGGTATTAGAATAATATCAATACCATTTACAATTACATAACCAAAAAAACCAGTCCAAAAGCCATTACAAAAAGAACAGTCTAAAAAAATTTCAAACAATTCATGAATACTACGTAATTTTTCACGTGTGTACTGAAATTTTATTTCAAATAAAAATGCGCGTACCCCTAAGGATATAAATAGCAACAGGCTTATACTTATATCTAAATTCATTTTCTCACCTCCAATTCCTATTTAAAAGTCGTAATAAGTTGTTAGAAAGTTGAGGGTTACAAAATAATTAATATTTAACCGGGATATTTATTAAATCATATGAAGGATAGTTACTTCAGTAAAAGCCAATTTAATAAAATGAATTAAAGTATATTTTTTTCTATAGATATGGCCCAATGAATAAAATCTAATCTATTAACCTTAACTTTTCTGGCTCTATAGACCATATGATGGAGTCCCTCTAAATCAACTAAAATATAGCGTTGAGGGTTAATATCCTGATTAAAGGTAATTACAGCACTGTATTTAGATCGATTGTCCATATTTTCGATTAAGCTATAAGGATTTTTTATTCCAATCGCATTTTTCCCAATATCGTATCCAACAAATAAGAATTGATTACTTGTAGTAAGGACAGCTCTTATCTGTTTATCATTGTATAAAAATGAAAAAAATTTTTTTATATCAGTAGTATTTAACTTTCTATCTTTATGTAAATTCAAGATATCACCTCCCTATAGTTATCGAAATTTAAGTAACTATAGTTGCAAGTGAATTGTAAAGAGACTTATTAGTTTAAAGGTTGTTGCTGAATCAATCATATTAAAGCTAAATAATATTATTAATAAATTATTATCTAGTATTTAATAATGATTATTTGATATAAAAATAGATTCAATACTATCTCATTTTAGAAACTAAAAATACTTAAAAACATTATTTTTATATTGGATTACATCAATTTCAAAGTGAATTTAATTATTTTTTGTAATTTATAAACAAATTCAGAGAAATAAATCATTTACATGTTTTATGTTAAATGACAAATACTCCTCTTAATAGAATTGTTAATTTGTTAATTGAAGAATAAATAAGAAAATCTCTGATCATTTCAATTCAATAGTTAAGAATGTACGTGAGAGTTTGATAGAATCTAAGTGTAAAAATCAATTTCGTTAAGAGTAATTATGGGGTGAGATAGAGTTTGACTAAATTTATTCTAAGTGATGTTAAATTTTTATTGTGATTTTCTTATATTGTTACTGCAAATACTTACAAGAGGGTGTGATGAGTTGTTCTTTCCACGTATCACTGATGTTTATGCTTGCATACATAAGACATTGAGAGAAGATAGTGTAATACGTAACTGTATGGGTCTTAATAATATTACAGTAGATATGGAAAATGAAATGCACATACAAAAGCGTATGTCTCCTAAAGAGGCACTAAATAACCAAATTCCTTTAATTGCATTTTACAAGTCATTTGTTCAAAAGGAACGAAACAATAATATTCATGTGGTAACATTTGACTTCGATATCTACACAAATGATGATGTGGAATTGGCATTAGACCTTGCAGATAGAATAAATCAATTATTCGATAATCAATCTCTGCAGTTATTTAAAGGAGTATTTTTCAAGGGTCAGTATGTAGGATCTGCAGAGGTTGCAAGTGAAATAGAACACTCTTATAAGTATTTCACTAGATTTGAATTTATTTTTGAAATTGAGGGGTGTAGTTAATGTCACAATTTGACAAGTTTAACAGTAAGAATAAGAAAATGATTATTAAAGGTGCAGGTAAATTTATGGCTAAAATTCCAGGGTGTGATGAATTAATTACACTAGGTCATATGGCGAATATGCGTCTTGATGTGCAGTTGGATATGGTTGATATTGAAGGGGGAGACTCTTCAGCACCTATTGATACACTACTACGTAAAAAGGTAATTGATATTACTGCAGAGGATGCAAAATTTGATTTAAACATGGTACGTCTTGTGTTAGGGGCAAAACTTCGAGAAGGAGTTAGCGGCTTAGCCTATGAATTGAAAAATGAAACAGTAACAATTGCTGGCGATACTGAACCTGTTTCTATTAAATTATCTAGTCCAGTATTAACAGGTAGCGGAGCACCTAAAGTACAGATTTTCAACCAAGTTGCAGGTTCATTTGTACCAGAATCAGCAATTACAGTAAATGGATCAGCTGTAACACTAAAAGGTGGTGCGGTTGAAGGTGATACTGTAGTAGTTTATTATCCTGTAGCATCATCATCTATCGATCCTGATGGTTTCGTATGGGTATTAGAAGAACGTCATGATGTTAAAGGTGGACTAGTGACTCTTAAGAATCCTCTATTTGGTGGATCTTTAGGTTCAGCTTCTTCTAAGACAGAGCATGTATCTGTAAGATTAGTAAAAGAGAATAAATTACTTAAAAAAGTAACAACTAATCCTGCAAAAGGTGAGTATACAATTGATCCTTCTACAGGGGAGATTAAGTTTAATGATTATCTTGAAGGAGAGCAAATTTATGTGAACTACAAGCGCCCAGAGGTTGTAGATGTAATGGCAATTGGTTCTCGTGATTTCCCTCTTACAGTATCTGTTGTTCATGATGGACATTTTGAACAAATGGATGGTAGCATTCAAGGTTACCAAGTTGAACTATATTCTTGCCGAGTGAAATCTAACTTTACATTAGACACAGCACGACAAACAGCAGCGACTCACAGTATTACACTTACAGTTATTGATGGGGAACGTACAGACAGTCGTTTAGGTTCTATTAAGCGTTATCAAATCGAAAAAAGTGGCGATGTTTGTTAATTAGAGAAGAGGATACTTATGTATCCTCTTTTTTTATTAATTCATTTTTAAACATTTTAGATGAGGGTGAGAATGGATTATAAAAACATCTATCGCTTAAACCTTTTTTCGTAAGGTTGTTACATTTAACACATAAATTCTTATATTAGTTACGAGGTCGTTTAGGTGATCCCCTTCCTTGCGTCCTCTTTAAATTTAATAAGGGGTAATAGAGTAATATAGGGGGAGATTAAATGAGTGAACGTAATTTAGCAATTCCAAGTAGAGAAGAAGCTATTGAGGAACCTACTCTTGTAGAGGAAGCAGAGGAGAAGGTTGAACAGCAAGAACCTAATAAACAAGAGGAAGTAAAGTTGACTAAGCAGGAATCAGAGTTTATTGAAAAAGTATTCTTCGAAGAGGATGAAAAGGTAACATTACGTGATGGGAAAACCTATGCTATTCCTCCTTTAGGATTAAAAGATGCTAAAAATCTAATGAAAAAGTTGAATACAATTGATACAGGTGTCATTATTGCTAATTTAATTGCAGATGAAACAGGTAATGATAGTTATGATGAACTATTAGAGGTCCTATTGATGGGCTTTAAACCGTATTATAAAGAAATTTCAGCTCATTATTTAGGGGATTATATTGATATTGTAACAGCTAAAGAAATTATAGATATTATGATTGGACTTAATGGCTTAAAAAAGTCTTTATAGACTCTGAGGAAGAAGAAAAAGAATATGAAGAAAATGCCTACGTTGATTGGGCAGAGATTTTCTTTAACTTAGGTCACTACCTGGGGATGAAAAAACAGGATATATGGGATTTGACATTACCTCAGTTAAACTATTACTTAAAGAAATGCCATAAGCATATAGAGTTTACAGTTAAGGTACATTCAATGTCCTTCACTGGGTTATTTGGGGGCGGTTCAGCTCAAGCTGCCGAACAGAATAATCTAAAACATAGTGATGGAAAAGAAGTAATTGAAGGATATGAGGTTGCAAATGCTGATGACATGGAGTGGTTAGCAGGTATTCTCTAATAAATAATCCTGCCCTTCCTTTTTATTTGAGGATAGGGCGGGATTTTATTATGTAAAAGGAAGGTGAAATAAGTGACAGTCAATAATCAAAATATTGGTGCTACTATTGCACTAGAGTTTGATAAGTCAATAAAAAATATGAAAGAGTTTGGGGTACAGTTGGAACAGCTAGATCATCGTTTTGGTAGTATAGAAAAACGTATAGATGCTATGAAAAACTCTTTATCTTCGTTATCGGCTCAGACATCTAAGGCAGCGGGAAGCAACCTTAGAGCAAAACTTGAGCAAGAATTAAATAATATCGTCCAGGCAAATGGTATTACTTTATCTTCAGTTGGGACAGCACCTTTAAGTATTAAACAAGAAACCGTTCAACAATTGATGTCTAAAGTAGATAAAGAGTTAAATAAAACGATTGTAAAGATGATCAAAAATATAAACATTAATATGGATTCTGCTATGAATAATAGCGTAGTACCAGTTGGAAAAGATGAATTTAATAAAATTAATAAAGAAATCTCTAAGTTAATTAGTAATCAAATTAAACAATTAGTAAATTCCATTCGCGAAAATGGGGGGAATTTAGTAAATGCAGATAACTTGAGTGGACTTAAATTAGATATTTCTAAAGGAACGGTTAAGCAAATTTTAGTAAGTATTAAAAATCAATTAAAACCTATTTTACTGAACCCTGAGGTTGCTATTGAAGGACAGACATTAACAATTTCATCGAAAGATTTATCTGAATTAACGAAAAAAGTAAGAGGGAAAATAAAAGATTCTATAAAATTTGATTTCGAGGGTGTTATTAGCGAAGAGAATAGCATTGATAGCGAGATTATAAAAACAGCCAAACGTATTGATAGTTTAATAGAAAATTATATAAAAGGCATACGAGGAGGGCTGCAAAAGATTGATCTCAAATCTGTAGAAGTACCTATGAAAAATATATCTAAACAACTTCAAAGGTATATTGCAAATGATTTAGGTGTTTCTCCAGCCGAGTTAGCTCATACTTTTCATTCTGTGGATCGAGGATCTCTAAGAGGATATGCTTTAAAAAGGCAGTTTGAAGGTATGGAAAATACAATTAATAAAAAGTTAACTGCAGGAACAAATAAAATAATGACGTCAATGAAACAATCAGTAAGAGCTGTGGACTTTGAACCTCATTCTAATATTACGCAATATTTGACTAGTGAAATTAACAAGCTGAATAAGCAAATTATTAAAAAAATCAAGGAGTCCGTTGATAAGCAGTTTGCACATATAAGAAATGAAATTCTAGAAATTAATACTAACCCTCAAAAGGCGAATAGTAATAGACAGTTAAGCTTTAATGCAGGAAATAGTGCTAATCCTTTAAATAACTCAAGTGGATCAAGTCATAGTAATACAAATAATAGCGATTCTAGTACAAGTAAATCCACAAAACAAGACAATCCTTTTGATGGGTTTGGAATGGCTGGAGCGGTTACCAAAAAAGTTAGGAGCCTTGCTTCGGGCTCAATGCTAGATCCGATGGCTGCAATATCTAAAGCAATGGAAACCTTTAAAATTGCTCAGTTAGAACAGTTAAAGATTACACAAAACTTCTCTTTGAAACCAGAATATAAAAACAAAAATGGAAATACAGATTGGCTAAAATTAGATAATGATACTGGAAATCTAATGAATAATGTACGTGATTTATCCACTCTTTACGGTATTGATTATGAAAGAATGTCTAAGGTAGCTGGTATAGCATCAAATGTAACAGGAGATCAACAATCTGCACGACAATTTGTTGATCAAGCTTCTAAGGTTTATCGCTTAGATAACAAATCAGACTTAGTTGAAACAATTGCTCCAGGATTACAGACAATTATGGCACAGTTTAAATTATCTGTCTGGGAGTTGGATGGAGTAGTTAACTCTTTTGCTGTTGCTACGAGTCAAACTAAAGCGAACAGTGAAGATATTATGAAGGCTATGTCAAAATCGGGTACAGCACTCCATTCAGTGGGAGTGAATGCAGAAGATGCTGTGACTTTAAATGCATTAGCTATTCAAACTTCAGGAGAAACAGGGGAGAATGCAGGTGCAGCCATAAAAACGATTGCAGAGCGTATTACTTTACCATCTGTTTCTAAACAATTAGAAAATTATGGTGTAAAGGTATTTGAAAAAAATGAGAGTGGTATGAAAGTACGTCGGAATTTCATTGATATCCTATCAGACACCGCGAAAGCAAGCAAAAATAAATATATTGGAGAAGATAAAGTAAAATCCATTCTGTATGGAGAAGGTGGGGCAAATCAGCCACCAAAACTGATGTCCTTTTTAGAGACCATGCATAAAGAAGGGATAAATAACAGTAAGGATTTATCGTATTGGAAAATTAAGCAAGAAATTAATGAATTTAAAAAAGATCCTGCACGTCTTCAAGAAATGATGGCTGTGACAATGAAATCACCTTCTGTGACAATGGAACGAGCTGGGGTATCTGTTAATAACGCATTAGTGTCAGTATTAGATGCGCTAAATCCAGAGGTACAAACTTTAGCAAAAATTATTACAAACTTAGCCCAGGGAATGAAGGAACATGCAGGGCTATTTGCACAGTTAATTACGATTTTAGGTAATGCCTTGGTAGGTTTTGGTGCTATTCATGGAGTAAAACGATTAGGTCAATTGAGTAATTATGAAGAGCATTACAAGAAAGCCACTATGGAAAATAAATTCTTTGGTGGTACATCTCTAACAAATCGTAAAGAGGACGGAGCGGTAGGTTTTTTAAATGATCATGTTTTGGGAGAGAGCCAAAATTTACGTAATCAAGTAAATAACAAAAAATTCTACCGTGCGGCTATGAAAAATGATACGTTAAAAGGTTATTTTGAAGAATTAGCAGATTTAAAAGAGGATAGAAAGAATGAGATAAAAGAATATGTAAAAGATCATGGTGGAAAAGCTGAAAATATGGCCGATTTTCTTAGCATCATGGATGAATCTAAAGGCTATTATAAAGGTGAAAAGAAAGAATTAACAGCTGATGAATTACATACTCGTTCAGCCTATAATGCTCGCAACCTTACCCAAAGTAAATTATTAACAGACGTTTTTACTACAAATTTCTCAGAGCATTTAGTCAATACCTTATCAAATAGAACTAACTTTGACAGTATGAATGAGAATCAAAAATCAACAGCTGGTCGTTTGGCTCAAATGGATGATCAAAAACGTATTGGATTTGAGACCTATCTAGATCAAAACTATCAAAGTGTAGGCAAATCAATAAATAATATGGATGGACTTAATAAGGCACTCGATGAATATGAGGCTAATAACCGTAAGGCTACTATACAAACAAGACAAAGTACCACTGCGTATAGAGATTTATCGAGTGCTGTAAAAAAAGTGGCTGATGAAGCTGAAGGTGCATCTAAAAATAGAATGAAGGGATTTCTTGATTTTCTTGACACTATTCCTCAACGTGCAAAAGGTGCTGGTGGTGCAATTGTAGGATTAGCACGTAGCATGGGCCGTTTTGCAAAACAAATAGCGGTTGCCATGGCTGTGGGTGACGTTATATCAAATAGTGCTGAAACTTTAGGGTTAACGGCAAACCAGGAAAAAATACGTGATTACCAGATTAAAACTACAGGGGCCGCAGATGCTTATGTTAAAAATGAAGAAGATAGTAGTTTGTATGGAAATATTTTACGGAAAGGAGGGTTGGTATGGAATGGAATTGTAAATTTAGCATCGCCGGGACATCCTGAATTAGATATTACAGATGTAGAGGGGTTTGAAGGAAACTTTAAAAGTTGGATTAAGAAAGAATATGGAACATCAGATTGGAATGAAGCTTTAGGAAAAGAGAATGAGAAAAGGGCAAATGATGCAAAATCTAAAGGTCAAGATGGGAATTATTCAAAAGCATCTTTAACAGATTTAACACAATCGTATTTAAATCAATCTGGAATGTATGCTAAGAAGCAGCAATTGGAAAAAGAAGAGTTTATAGATCAATATACGAAAGCAGCTATCTCTGAATCAGAGCAGAATATGCGAAGGGATGATGCAGAAAAAGCTCGTAAAGCCCGGGAAAATAAAATGTTAGGTGAGGGTCAATATGATTCCTTTTCTTATGATGATTTAAAATCTCGTATTCAAGAGAGCCAGAAAGTTGCTAATAATAAGGGAGAACTTAACTTAATTACCGCCCTTTTAGATGGTGTGAAAGCTGACTCAAAAGAGTATATGAAACTTAGATTACAAGTAATTCAACAAGAGCGCGAAGCTTACAAAAAAGAGATGGACGAGCTTCATAATTTTACTCAACAGCGAGAAGCTGAGTTGGAATCATTAGAAAAAAATGGAAAAAGATATACTGAGGATCCAGAAACTAAAGAAAGAATAGAGACGGATGATTATAAAAAAATTAAAGAATCTGTTGAAAGAAGTAAGGACAAAGAAAAGAAATTAAAAGCTGATTTTGATCTAGAATATAAGAAAAAACAAATTGAAGCACAACGTATTAAAACAGAATTTTATGTTAACGACACTCAGAAAGGGTTTTCTAGAGCTCAGGCTAAGAAACAGTATAAGGATACATTAAATGCTATTAGCATGAACACAGAGAGCCCTACTTATATTGATTCGCAAATTGTTTCAAGCCAATCTATGATTGGAGAAATGAAAAGTAAACTGGCAAATCTGCAATCCCAACAGTTAGCAGATCCAGATGGTCAGTTACAAGATACTATTCAAGGATTGAGTCAACAAATCGCAAGTGCGGAATTAGAAGTTAAAAATTTAAGGATTCAAAGGCTTACAGCTTGGAGACATGATTTCGGTAATAATATGGATGATTTGGAAATTAAGTACATGCAGGAGCGTGTGAACTTTGGACCAAGTATAGGAGATGATAGTTTCTTAGCACGTGATCTAAGAGTAAGAGAATTACAAGATCGTAAATCACTTATAGATAAGACCTTAGCGGTAAGAATTGCAGAGCGAAATAGTGGTAAGTTTGAAGAAGGTTCATCTGAATACGAACAAATCATGAAAGATATTCGAGAATTGACAAAGCAATCTTTACAAGCACAGATTGGTATCCACCAAGAGTTAAGAGCACAAATGGGTGGAACATTTAATCTTCCTGAAGGCGTACAGGTTATGTCTCAGTATGATTATCTAACAAGTAAAGGTACACATTCAAATTTAAGTGTTCAATCAGGAGATATGTATGTCAATATTACTTTACCTAATGTAACTGGACAAACTTCTAGTCAACAGTTAGCGAATCTTGGAATGAATTTAGGAAAAGGGTTAGCACAAGGTAGAACAACACCACTACGAAATCAGTTAAATTCAGCCCCTTGGGGATATCCAACATTCTAATTACAAAACCCCATCTAATTATTAGGTGGGGTTTCTTATAATACTAAGGGGTGATTAAATGGCACAACAAAAACCAAGTAAATCTAATGATGATGTATTTAAACGTAAATTATTTTATGATAACGGGATTCGTTTTGTACAAGTAAGGGGACGTATGACTGGCGATTATAAGCCACCAACACCAGTATTAAAATCCCATATAAACGAAAATATTCAATCTTCTGCAGGATTGGTAGGGAAAGGGACTTCTCATTATTCTACTACCATTCAATTTTTATTTGCGAGCAAAGAGGAATTTGCAGATTGGCTGCAGTTTATTGGTGCAGAACACAAATACTATGATGAAAAAGGCACGATTTATTTAGGGATTGTTAATGGTGATTTAGATATTAAAACAGCAGAATTTGAGACGAAATATATCATTACTGTAAACCTTATGTTAATTCGAAAACAAGATTTCGAATATCGTCATCAATATCCTTTTATAGATATTGAAAATCATTGGGCGCAAACGTATATAGATGAAATGCAAAAAAGGGGCCTTATCACTACTTATGCTAGTGATGGAACACCTGTACAATATTTTCAACCTGAAGTTTGGATTACAAGGGCTCAAACGGCATCCTATATGACAAGGACTTTTAAATACATCGAAAAGATATTGAGGGGGTATTAAAAATGCCAAAGCGATGGTTAGATGTGGGTCCAAAGGATTGGTTTTATCGTGCAGTATTAGAAACAGATAATATGTTTATTGATGCAAAAAAAGAAGAAACCTTATTTAGTGGAAAAACCTATAACCAATTTATTGGTGGCAAGTCACGTCAGGTTCATAATTTTACTTCAACAGAGGGACAAACCAAGTTTGAAGTAAGCGGATATAAACCTGATTCTAGGGAAATGGTGTTTGTTTATATTGATGGGGTGCCTACACTCCCATCTAAACTTGAGGATAATTTTATACATGTTGGTTATCCGTTAACCAATGGAAGAGAAGTTAGTATTCTTTTATCTGGGGTAGTGGAAATGCATGAAGGAGATCATACTCTTGAAAACTGTCAGATTTATCCTTTGATGAGCGGATGCTCTTTGGCTTATCCGGCAAAAAAGTTAGAAAAAGCAAATAATTACGTATTTGATATCACTTACTCTTTAAATGAAATAGCAGTTTGCATGAACAAGAAGTTAAAGAGAATACATGTAGATGTAAATGAAGACGAATCTATACAAGATGCACTTACAAGAACGTTAGGATTTAAACGAGACTGTTTTACTATAATTAATGGATATCTTTATGTATCTTATAATTTAAATCAGTTTCCTATTTATGTGAATTACAATTATCAAAAGGGTGCTCAAATCAAAAATAGGCAGGGAGAAAAAGTTGTCCCTATGTCAAGTTGCGCACTCTATAATGATAGATTCTTTCCTGATATAACGATTTATAGAGGAGAGTTTTTTACTTTGTTACAACGTTTAAGAATGAATATTTATAATCGATATACAGATAGAGGATATGTGAATAATACAATTAAGCAAACGGAGAGATACATTAAAGATAAAGATAAAATTGTAGGAAAATGGTATGCCGAATCAGTCTTAAATATATTAGATGAAAAATTTAATGATGGTTGTTATGTATTTCCACTTTACGCAGATGATTCCTTTCAACCTGAGGTATGTGTAACTAGAGCTGAAGCAATTGTATATTTACATAGATTTACAGAATGGGCACTAGAAAGATTTAGATAGGGGGGAATAAGGTATGCCGAACGTATTTGATCATAGAACTCCTGCGCCTCAGTTGTTAAATGACGTAATGAGAAAAGTTAATGCTTTAGGTCATGAACCTAGGGTTATTATTGAATTTGACAAAATGGCCTATGTACCAGGAATGAAAAATAAGTTTGAAGTTTGGGACAGAATTCGAGAAGCATCTATTGTGCATCAGGCAGCAGAGGCAACTTTAACAACACCAGTAGCAGGTGCTGAGCCAAGTTCTGTTACAAAAGGTGGAGAATCAGGGGATAGATTTGAGTATATTAAATGTGCCTTAAATAAATGGGTAAAACATTATAAGTGTCCCAATGTTGCTTATTTCTTTCTATTAGCTGTAGCAAAACATGAAACAGGATTTGGAACATTAGGACAAGGGAAACCTGAAAATGGAAGTTATATAGTAGGATATGGTTGCCCGGGTTCATGCAAACCTGCATACAAAGGTATAGATACCCAAGCGAAGTATGCTGCAAAACGTTTTTCCGAGGCAATGAGGAGCAGATACGCAAAAATTTCCAATGGATATATGGATGCTAGTGATGTTGATTATTTCCATGAAGGTGGAGATAAAGGATATAAAAAGTGGAAGTGGTCAGCAGATGGACCTAACTGGAAAAAACTTGTGAAAAGCTATTTTGATAGAATTATTGGTGAATCTAGTCAAAAAAAATGGCATTGTAAAGAATCTGGTTCTATTATTAATAAAAATCTGTTTCCAAAGCATTCTACAAATCTAAATGTTTCCAAGAAGGAAGAAGACTGTGGTTGTGAGAAAGCTGAGACTTATACAATTGAGGAACAAAGGAAAGAAGTTCATAATGCAAGCTCTAGTGCGTTATCCGGTGCTACTTTTCCTGTTGAAGGAATTTCATTTGGAAATGGTGCGAAAGTATCTTCACACCATATGAAACATAAGGGCGGGGGTGCACGTTCAGGGCATAAGGGTACTGATATTATACATACATCCCAAGGTAAAATTAATGGTATGTGGGTAGTAGCGGCTTGGGCTGGACATGTACATAAGGCTTATAAAAGTACATCTTATGGTAATTGTGTAATGATTCAACATGATAATGGATATATGACAGTTTATGCCCACATGCAAAATAATTCTTTACAGGTTCGAAAAGGTGATTTAGTTAATCCAGGAACACGTTTAGGGAAAGTCGGAAATACAGGTCAATCTTATGGCGCCCATTTACACTTTGAAATTTGGAAAGGTGAATGGATTTATGGTGGAAATAATCATATTGATCCATATCCTGTTTTAACAGGTGCTCAAAAATTAGGAGTAGCACTAAGCGGTAAAGGTAATAATGGAGGCGGTAATACGGGCGGAAATGATAATAGTACAGGAAATGGAAGTGGTGTTAGTCAACCACCACCCCAAATGACCATTACCCAAAATATTAAGTTTAATAAGTGCTTTGATAAGGATGCAAATCTGGATGGGAATTGGCATGGACAAGAGAACATAACCCATTTTACAGCTTGGTCAACAGGTGAAAAGTATTTAGGTTTTAATGAGAATATTGCCAAAGGAGCAGTTGAAGATTTTGGATATAAACATAACTTCTCTTCAGACGGATTTTATGAGTATGCTTTCTATGCAGATCTTAAAGAAGGAGATTCCGTAACGGTTACATATGACGGAATGATTGTAAAACGATATACAAAAGAGAACAATACAACACAACCTACATATGAACCTCCAGTTTATGCAAAATGGGTTGCAAGTGATATACAAGGGACCAATTCACATATATTAGATTTCTCCTTAAATAATGTAAGTGGTGAGGCTGTATTTGGACTAAAATGCTTTAAAGTAGTGGAAATTGAAACTCAATACGGTGCACAATATGTTGATGAAAGAATTAAGGCTCGTAAACGTGATGTATGGGTTGATACAGGGGCATTTGTATACGATAAAACCTTTACAGTAGACCAAGATGTATTACAATGGGAGATAAATAGCCATTTTGACGCCAGAGTCGCAACTGCAAGAATTACTTTAGACAATAAACATGGTATTTATTCTCCTACATATGAACGAGCCAATATCTTCCCTGAGAATTTAAGAGAAGCAGAGATGTCATATTATGAGAATGGTGCAATCAGACATGTGTTAAGTGAAGCTACCCCAGTACGTATTTATGCAGGCTATGGTGAAAACCTAGTAAGGGTTTTTACAGGACGTATAAGAGGAGAGATTGAGCAAAATTCTGATGAAAAAACAATTACTATTAATTGTGTAGATATGTACGATATGTTAGAAGAACATGTTTTTGATAGGGTCCTAACTTTTCCTCGAAGAGACGAGATACATGGTGATGAAAAACAACCAGTAACCATGTGGGTTAAATCATCTATTATTCATAATATCGTAAATGAGGCAGGAATGATTGGTTGGAGAATCCATGAAGATGATTTGAGATATGCTGATGCAATTATTGAAGAAACGTATTATATTGATATCGATAGAGGTGGGAAAAAGGCAGTCGTCTGGGATACTAAAAGTCAACAATATGTCGAAAAAGATATAGCAACTGTAAAAGATGCACAAGGCTATAAAAATCCTTATGTACAGGCGATAGATTTTTTAGAAGGTACAAGAGCATCTGATGCGGTTCATGAAGTGATTGGAGATATTATGTATCGCTCCTACTGTGATCGTTATGGAACATTTAGATTGGAAAATATCCGTAAAATTAATGCAAGTGAGGCAAAATGGTCATTTATAGATGGTGAGAATTTATATTCTCTTTCCACTTCTATTGACCATTCTCGCATACGTAATCATCTTATTATTGTTGGTAATGGTGGGCAAATTGAGCATTTTGTAGATAAAGATCTTCTTATATCTACAAAGGGGAATATGAGAACGGCTAAGATTGTTGCTGATTGGATTGATGAGCGATTTGGTTCAAATGCAAGAGGAACCAAAGAGGATATTTCGAACAAATTATTTTTTGATATGAAAAGACAAGCCCGTACTTTTAATGCTGTTGTTAAAGGAAATCCAATGATAGAGTTATTAGATGGTTGTTATGTTTATGATAGTAATACTTCTAATGCAGGGTATTATGTCATAAAAGGGAACCGACTTGTTGGAAATAAGGAAGGTATGTTAAATTTCCTAGAATTTACTTGGCATGACAAAGAGAATTATTATAGCTAAAAAAACAAGGAGATTCCTACAGAACGTTAGGAATCTCCTTGTTTTTTCTTATAATGCTATGGAAAGCGAGGTGGGAAAATGGCGCAAAAGAGTCATATGAACGTAAATGATGTATATCCAATACTTGATATGATCAATAGAAAAGTTAATCAAGGAAAGGGAACAAGACACCATTTTACTAGTCCGCTATTCAATAATGATAACGACAATGGTGTAACAACATTGAATTCTTCTCAATGGCAAGTAGAGTCATTTGAAGTCATAAGGGAAACAGAAAATTCAATAGCTAATCATGTAATTAATGAGATCCGAATTATTTATCGAAATGGTGCATTAGATAAAATTTCTTTAGTCCGTGGGCTCAATCCATCTGTATCTGATGAAATTCAAGATTATGAGTACATCAACAATATTATGATTACAGAAGTTTCTATAAAAACAGAGTGGTTTGGTAAATCCCAAGAAGTTGTTGCAAAGATTATAAGGGAAAATGATTACGGTAATTTTAAAAAGGTTAAACTCACTTATTTTGACTCGGAATGGGGCTGGAGTGAGGACGAAATCGAAGAAGATTCTATGCCGTCTAAATATGAAAATCCATCTGATTTTTATAACGGTAAATATAGTAATTATGAAGAAGTGATAGTAGAGGATTATGTAGACTATGCAGAAATAGGATATGCAACTAATGAAGAAATTGAAATCTCTCCAGATGGTTGGTCTGATGGATATAATCCATCGTCTCCTGTAGATGTTAATGTGGAACTCGGACCAAAGATAACAGATGAAATTTAGAGAGGAGGTCCTACATGAGTTTTGGAGCAAATGTAGTAGTTGGAGGGGAAATAGATAGAGTAGGTAGATTGGGTGGTGGACGTTTAGATTATCCATTTATGCCTACAAAAACAGTTCCTTATATAAAGGGGAAAATTTTAGAGGTACTAGGTACTTTAGGGCACTTTGATATTCAATTTATTCCTGATTTTGATATTGAGCTGGTCTCCGTAGCTGTAGGAGCATCTAGATATCATTCCTTTGATAATTGGAGTTTGTTTATTGGAGATGATCATAAAAATAACTACGTATTTGATGAAATTTATACGAAGGATTTACCAGAAGGTGCTTATTTAATGGCTGTGAAAACAGTAAAAGCAGGTACCCCAATTACATTCCGCTTTGATAATAAAGGTGGGCAATCGAAATATGTTTGGATAAACTTTCAATGTTTAAGGGATAATCCCAACAAATAAGAGAGGTGGATATAAATGCCTTGGGTAGAGGAAACATTAAGACACGATAATTTTTTAGATGATATGTTTGATAAAGTATTTAGAAGATTTAAAGATAAATCAGGTAATTACTGGTGGCAGAATTTTAACAATCAAGTTCCAAAAGTAGATCTATATAAAATTACTTTTGAAAAAGGGTTATTTGTAAAAGGAGAAAAGGGATATCTACCCCCTTTTGAATCTCGAGAAGGTATGTTATGCATCACTCGGCATATGATTATGCGTAGGTGGGATAATGAGTATTTAGCATTCGCACAGTCAACAGGGGCTGTAAAAATTAACACTAAAGATATTCCTAGAGAAAAAGAAGGTTTCTTAGAATGGATTTCTAATTTTTATAGAAAATCTGTAGACTATACAACTGTTTATTCATACACACTAGACACATATGCTGGATATACGCATTATGTATCACCTAGTGGTGAACTTGCTCCAGTTACTATCATGAGTGAAAATCATGGTTTGGATATATTTAGGGATAGCATGGATATAGAGTACTACGGTGAGGATGAATACTATGAAAGTATGAAACAATCACCGATTATTACCATGCAATTAAAAGGAGATACAGGTGATCTAGTTGCCTCCATAGGGAAGTTGAATTA
This sequence comes from Bacillus sp. JKS001846, assembly GCF_900176455.1. NCBI lineage: Bacteria > Bacillati > Bacillota > Bacilli > Caryophanales > Bacillaceae > Bacillus > Bacillus sp. JKS001846. Next base: position 3,980,854 of record NZ_FWYG01000001.1, on the reverse strand, counting down.
TCGAACTAATACGAATTGGTGGGGGGACTCTTTAATTCAGCTAAAAGGTGTATTTGATGAGACAAGTGCATTTTTTACATTAAAAGTAGATTCAGCTCCTAGCTGGGAAAATAATATGGTGACTTTAATTCCCTTTTTCTTTGGAAATCTAGTATCTAAAAATACATCTTCGAAAAATGAAACACCAATCGCTATGCTTGGAGGTAGGCAAGTAGGAGAATTTTTTGATTTCGATAGTATAGAGACTAAAACTGAAATTTTACAACCTATCACAAGAAATTATGTAAACCATCCGTCAAACGGAGTAGATTCCGTTATGATCAAAAAAACAAAATATGGAGCACGTTATCAAGAACATTTTTTACGTTGGAACGTGCCACCTAATCTAATGCCACCTACTCGTGAAGAATTAAGACTTGTCAAAAATGCACAAGGAACTGAGAAAGAGGAAGAATATGCTCGTAAGTACCCAAGGGCATGGAATTATTTAAGATATGGTTACTATCAATACGATTTTCATGCATCTAGGTATAGTAATAAGATTCATACATCTCGCGCAACAGTCATGCATCCTGAAGATGGTGTATTAGGGTATATTCCTAATATCGTACTTCTGCCCGTTATTAATGTTTCTGAAGGTGAGAAATTAGTGTTCCCTTATTGGTGTGAAGAATGTAATGAATCTCAATATCAACCTGAGGTACCTAAAGAATCTACTAAATTAGAGTGGGGAATTGCTAAGAGTACAAGCAAACTGAATAATCTTCATGTAAATTTAGGAGATTCAACCAATAATTCTAATTCCAATTCTGATATAGGTAATAAATTTTCTTATTATTGCGATGGATCAGTAAAGGCACAAGCAGTAGATGATACTTATTGGAATCCCTCTGTTATTACGCAAGATTATTTGGCTAACAGCACAGATGGTATTGGAAAGGAATTAAGCAAATCGTTCTGGGAGGGGCGAAATGATTGGTTAGATTATTTACAGGAGCCTCAAAGTCAGTATCATTTGGATAACTCTAAAATAAAAATTGAAGATTTTCATAAATTTTTATGGAAAACCTTAAAAGATATTAAAGATGATGGTTATAGTTTACAAGATAGATGGCTAGATTTTAACGAGTGGGGAAAGGCAAATTTACCTTGTTTAAATGAATTGCAAAAAGCCTCAGTATTTATGTCGGCTAAACTCAATAAACCTGTCTTATTTTTCCCAGGTTCAGAGGGGTTTTTAAAGGGCGATATTTTAGATAAAATGCTTCCTTTAATTAAGAAAGTACCAAGTGTTATATATGATTGGATTGACTTTAATAATGTATTTATTGAAAACGAAGATGATACAGGTCTTGTTGGAGCTTGGGTAATGGATAGTTTTGCTACAGCCATGCATAGTAATGGGAAAAAGGAAAATATTTTATCTTCTTTTCGTTCTTTAGTTAACTTTGAACCTCAGGTGCTGCTTTATAATATTTCAGCTGCCAAGGCACATCGCCCATATGACTATATAAAACCTAACCTGGGTTTTGGCAGTCATGTTGTTGATGGAGAATATAAAGCATATTATTTACCGGATATGACTGATGATAATTATATACCTTATGTTGCCGCAGAAGTAGCTGTACATGAGATGGGTCATGCATTATCTAATTATGGATATGACATATTAGGTGAAAAACTACATGAAATGCAAGAATGGTTAAATATTAGTGGGTGGATCGAGAATATTGATGGTTCATTTAATGAACTAACGAAAAGCTCGCCAGGTACAGCGTTAGATAATGGAAAACTTGCTCCGGTATCAGATTATGGATGTTTTAGCCCGGCCGAAGATTTTGCTGAGGCCTTTATGATGTATATCATTAATAGACAATTTTTAGCTAGAAATTTTAAAGATAAACACGATTTTATAGTTAATAAATTAAAAGAAATGGGTATTGATCCAAAACTGTAGGAGGTAAAATATAATGATTCTTAAGATAAAAAGAGGAGAAGATTTTGCCTTTATTGATAATGAAGGTGATATTCAACATAAAGTCAGAGTAAGCGGTAATAATGAATCTCTTGTAAAATCTTTGGATAATATTTTGAATGTTCAAACTGGAATAAGGTTTAGAGGAGAGATTAAGGGGATTCCACATAAATTAATTACAAAGAGCGGAAAAAATCCTCCAACAATCAATAAATCTAATAAATTATATCTTATGGAATATTTTAAAAGAGACTTAGAATTACAAGGCTTTACCGTGGAAATTATAAAAGCGTAGAGGTGATTTTGATATGGCATTAACTCCCGTTCCTAATTTATCAGTACCGCAAAATAAAGGGTTTAAAGGAACTGATTCACTACCAATTATACATTCAATTAGATGGAGGCATTTACCATCGAGGTACATTTTTAAAGACGTAGATGACGTAATTACATATCATTCTCATGGGCCACTTACTATAGATATTAACAAGCATGGTGTATCTTATCTTGATGTTTATTTCCTAAAAGATACTGATATCGTTGAAGTAACAGCATATATCAGATTTTTAAGAGAAAAAGATCAGCTTTTAATAGAGGAACCCTATAAAATTGGAGAGGCTGGGGCAGTAATTGCCTTAGAGGATGATGAAGTAAACCATGAATTAAGGAGAGTTAAAGGAATTGCTTTTACGCAAAAAGACCTAGGTGATGGTACACCTATGTACGACTTTATGAATATGTCTAAAGAAGGCATTTATGAAGTCTGGATAAAAGTAATTACAGGGTTAGGAAAAGAAATGCATTTAAGGGTTCCTTTTCAATGGGATAATTTGGTTCCTAGCATTCCTCCAGAAAAAGATGGTCATGATTCTGATGATGCGGGCAAGGATAACGAAAAATCAGAATATAATGATGAGTATTACGTGACGATTGTAGAGGGGGATTCAGCTTTTACTAAAAGGCCTTCTACCCATTTTAGAATGGCAGGTATAGGTATGTTAAAAGATGCGGGTTGTTTTAAAAGAATAGAGACTCCTGTATTAGAACCAATTTCAAGGCCTTCAAAAATACAGATTATTAATGATATCCCAATTAGTAGCTGTGGTTTAAATTTAATTACATCACGATTTAATAAGGTAGTAGGAGAGGTTGTTACATTCTCGCTTGTACACACAAATAAATCTGGTATTCTACGCATTGATACGAACTATGATAAGAATGGTTTAAAGAGTCTTGGGAATGGAACGTTTAAAATTATTAATAAGGGCGTATATAAAATTACATTTATTGTAACGTATAACGATGGACAAGAATGTATAACTGAGGGGACTATTATTGGCGAATTTATTTGTGAATTAAACATTACTGGTCCTTCTTTAAAATCACATGTAGGAGATTCAATTGTTCTTCATTTAGATCATGGACAAAATAGTTCAGCTTCTAATATAGGTGTACTTGTTCAAACCCCTCCTAAAGTCATGCAGACAGGAAATTACACTTTTACTAGTAGTTCACCAGGAGTATATTCAATTAAATTTATCGTTGATTATGGTTTTGGAGTTTGCGAAAAAATAGTGAATATTGAATTTATCTCAAAAAATATTTCCCCTGAAAAACCAGAAGGCGGAGGCGGAAAGCCAGAAGGCGGAGGCGGAAAGCCAGAAGGCGGAGGCGGAAAACCAGAAGGCGAAGGTGGAAAGCCAGAAGGTGAAGGTGGAAAACCAGAAGGCGAAGGCGGAAAACCAGAAGGTGAAGGTGGAAAACCAGAAGGTGAAGGTGGAAAGCCAGAAGGCGAAGGTGAGAAACCAGGTAAAAATGTACTAAAATGCGGACAAACGGCACAGGGTGGCATGGGATATGGGGAATATATTCATGCTGTAAGTGAAGAGGGCATCTGCTATGTGGAATATGATTTCTTCTCTGCACCAGATAGGATGCGAGTATTTGTTAATAATGAATTGATTTATGATACTTCACGTAAAATGGATAAAGAAGGAAGTCCGTTTGGTTTTTATTATAAACCTGATGATGGGGAATTAAGAGTAGTAATGAATGATGGTCAAGATAAAGGAAGCAGGTGGAGTTATACCCTTTATTGTGGAAGTAGTGTACCTTCGGATGTAAAAATAAAAGCTAAAATTATTAATTAGACATGAGTGTTGTTAACAGAATAAAAAGACTACTTATAATGAATTTAAGTAATTAGTTGCAACTTATTACCTACTCATAACGATAACTAAGTTGCAGAATAAGGGCGGGTAAAATCTCGTCCTTAATTAATAGAAAGAGAGGTGTAGAAATGCCGTATATTGATAGCACACCTGCACTTTCCCCTTATAAGGTTCGTGAAGGTAACTTACAACACGGTTTTATGGAATTACTGATTAAACACGGCTGGACCAAAGTAGTAGAGTTTAAAAAAGCTGTAACAGGGTCTTATTATGTTACAGATCATCCTTTAGAAGGAAGGCATGATGAAAAATTTACAGTTGCCAATCATATTATTCTACGTAATGCACGAGGTGATTTGTTTGGTTTTGCTGTAGTTGCAGATTGGAAGGAGTTTACTGCTCATGATAAAGGGATTCCATATTACAATGCTTTTAAATCAACAGCTACTGAAAAAGAGGCCCTTATTAACTATATGGCCAAAGAATTTGAAAAAAGAAAAGTAAATACATCTCTTTATTTTTATATGTTGGAAAAATTACCAGATGTAAAAGAGGGAGATAAATTATTTACCCCATGGGGAACGGGATCTAGTGCAGATGAAAAACGACTTCAAATGGCTTTAGATATTGAAGTTACACAAATTGATTTTAAATCTACAAGTGCTGGTTCAGAATTTGTAAAACAAGCGAATCCTGTTGTGATGCAGTCGCCTATTGTAGAGTCATCTCTACGTTCACCATTACTTGAGAATATTGATTATCCTTATATGCATACAAATTGGTGGATTGATTCGGAAATTAATATTAAAGGACATATTGACAGTAATAGTCTTTTCTTAATTATCCAAACGGATAATACACCAATGTGGGAAAATAATGTCGTACCTATTGTACCAATTTACTTTGGCGATATTGAAGCAATAGATGAAGGTGATCCTGCTATCGCATTATTCGCAGGAACTGTTCCAAAAGGTACTGATACAAATGGCGTTGCTGCTTATAACTTTGATGATATTAAGATTAAAGGTGGGCGTCAAATTATGCCTGTCCTGAAAAAATATCCTTCTAATCCATCTAATGGTGTTGACTCTGTAATGGTGAGTCGTACTAAATTAGGTTCTCGTTATCAAAGTTATTACTTGTCTTGGAATGCACCTGCACAAGATATGCCTCCTAAGCGTGTATCTGAAGTAGGTAATAAACAATACCCACGAGCATGGGAACGAATTAATAATTATCAATTCAATCCTTCACGTTATTCGGATAAAGTACAAACTTCATTTATTTATCTGATTCATCCAGAAGAAGGAGTAAGAGGATATTTAAAGAAATCTGTAGGATTTAATTCAATTAATATGGGATCTAGTGAATTAAGAATTCGTCAAGAGAGTTGTCCAGAAAAGGTTTTTGATGTATATCAGTGTGTCCCAGTTAGTGCAATTTCACCACTAACGAAGCGACCATCCACACAATTTCGACCAATGGGATTAGGGTTGTACAAAGAAGCACTAAATACTTCTAAGAAACCAGTAGCGAATAAAACCCTAGTTAATGTTTCTAACCTAAAAGCTACAAATCCACAAGAAGGCACTGTATTACTTACTTGGACAAATCCGAATGATATGGAGCTCTCAACGGTTAACATTTTCGTAAATGGTATGAGGTATGCAACAGGTGTCACTGAAGTAGAATCATATACTATTAAAAATGTGACAAAAGGAAATGGTGTAAAGATTAAACTGGTTTCTGTAGACATGAAAGGTAATGAATCTGCAGGTATTGAAGTATCTGTGAACGTAATGTAGTAATGCAACTTACTTGTTATGAAAGAAAGGTACCTACCTATAATATACATGACAGAGAAGAATTGCTATTTATAAAACTAATTAACCTATTATTAAAATAAAATGATGAAGTGGGTGATGAGATGCCATATATTGATTCAACTCCTCAGGATTATCCCTCTAAGTTTGAAGAAGATAACTTGCAGGACGTATTTGCACAAATGTTAATTGATAACGGTTGGACGTTAGTGAGGAACTTTTATAAAGCTGCGGTAGATACAAGGGCGTACAACCGCCGAACGGATCAAGTCAATTATGCAATTGCAAGACATACCATTTTTAGAAATGCAGATGGGAAATTGCTAGGTTTTGCGACAATTAGCCAATTCCCTCTTAAGTACAAGTATGAGAAAAAACAGCCTATTCGTAGACCTCACGATGATACCGATCCTAATGATCCTAACTTTAAAATGAAACCTACTTGGGATGAATGGATTAAACAAAAGTATGTAGATAATACAACAAGAACAAACTTGTATTTCTATATGTTAGAGAAGTTACCAAACTCTAATCTTGTTAAAGAAGATGGTATTGTTTCTATCGTTACTATGCCAGGTATGGGTGGTACATCCTTTGAGCAAGACAGAGATAGGGATAGAGATGACTGGTCTAAGTGGTGGTATGAGTATTTTGAAGGAAACTACCATGTAGAAGATAGAGACTACGATCCAGAAGACTTAATTTATGAAGAAAAATTATTATCAGCTTCTCCTTTCCATGTAATACGTTCAGCACTAGATATTGAAGTGTTAGAAACACGTTGGGATACTGATATGCAAGAAGCGGTAATTGAAAAAGCTGATCCTCGTGTAATGCAGTCACCAATTGTTAAGACTACATTGCGCGCTGAATTTTTAGAGCATATAAACGATCCTTTATGGCATACGAACTGGTGGACAGATTCAGAAGTTCGTGTCAAAGGTCATATTGATAGCACAACATTTTTCCTAGTTCTTCAAGCTGATACAGCCCCTGTTTGGGAGAAGAATTTGGTTCCGACTATACCGCTATATTTCGGTAAAATAAATTCTTTAGATGGAGATAAAGATGAAGGCTATGCATTATTTTCAGGAACGATTCCACCTGTAAAGCGTGTGGATTCAACTAGAAAAGAAACTACATTTTCTTGGCGGAAAATTATGCCTGGAGATACAATCCTTTATGTAAATGATGCGACGAAATTACCTGAGGCACCAGCGTTGTTAACGATTAATGGTACAGAGGTAGTTAAACTTATTGAGAAAAAAGGTAACTATTTAACTGTTGAACGTGCGCAACTTGGAACATTCATGCGTGCACCTTATTGGGACACAGGTGCGACAATTGCTCGTCTATCGACTAACAACGCTAGCAAACGAGTGAAGAATGAAGATGTAGTATCTTTATTTGATTTTGATGATCCTGGCGCAACTGTTGGCGAAACAATTTATCCTTTACTTAAATTGTATCCACATCATTCTTCAAATGGTGTAGATTCTGTAATGGTTTCCCGTTCAAGATTTGGTGCACGTTATCAGGCTCACTATCTCTCATGGAACGCACCTTCGAACCAGCTACCACCAAATAGAGTAGATGAAATTGGTAAGAAATATCCGAGAGCATATAATCCGGTTGAAAAAACTAACAATTATAAATATCAATTTAATACTTCCCGATACTCAGATAAAGTACACTCCTCTCGAATTTATGTAGTTCATCCTGAAGAGGGTGTGAGGGGGTATTTAGATAAAGCAATTGGTTTTAACTCACAAGGAATGAGTGCAACGAACTTACGTGTTGCAAAACAAAACTGTCCGGAAAAAGTTTATGAAATGTATAAACCACATAGTATAGGTGCGGTATCTCCTCTAACGAAGCTACCTGTTACACCTTTCCGTCCTGTAGGTTTGGGGATTTATTCTGAGGACTTTAATCCAAATGAAGTTCCTCACGACATTAAGAATGATAAAACTCCTCCAGGAGAAGTGAAGATTACTAAAGTATTAAGTCCAATATCACAGACTATTGATGTAGAATTTGAACTTCCTACAGATAAGGATTTAAAGCATGTCAATATCTACTTAGATGGTAAGATCTATGCTACTGGAATTACTGGAACAACTTATTATAGATTAATGGGATTAAACACAGGATTTAAACCTGAGATCAAAATTACTACGGTGGATTCAGCCGGTAACGAATCTGTAGGTATTACTGCAACACCTATAGAGGTTTCTTAATAAATATAGAAGGGGTGACCAATATGTCATTAATTAATACAGATGGATTTTTCGATGTAGATTTGTCCGTGCAACTTCTACCTTTAGATTTAGAGAAGTTGTTTAATGCGGGAGGATGGAGTACTTTAGGGAAATACCGTGCGGTATCGCCTTTAACAGATGCAAATGGAAAGAAGGATCCATACCGAAAAACTTTTGCTGAAACTTTTCTATTTGAATCGAAAGGTAGTGATAAACAACATCGCTACTTTGGATTCACGACAGGTTATGGTGGAAATGTGAGAAAGCTTGGAGAGGAACCTGTAATTTCAAAAGATACATTTTTAGGTGAAATGAAGGATGTAACTCCTAGTGGGGCCAAAAAAACAAAGACAGTATTTGAATTTATGGTTAAACCCGTTATTCCTTCTAGTGTAATTTTATATCGTGAAGATGGTTCAATGATTGACCAAGCTACAACAAAGTATTTAATAGATGGAGAGAAAGGGACGGTAACATTCAATGATAGTCAAGTAGGTAAGGTTCTTTCTACATACTCGCTTACAGATAATGCTCCTGATCTAGTAAAACGCTTATGGTTCTTTACGTTTGAAGGATTTATCCCTACTCGATTTATTTTACGTTCTGAACGCCCTGACTTGGCTGAGTTAGAAGACAAAAAAGGTGGAGTATTTAGCTTTAAAATGAAGAAAGGGAACCAACGTATCCGCGAGAATTCATATAAGTTCTATGATAAATTAACTGGAACAGTACCTCTTGATTCCGCTGATTATACTGTGGACCATGAGGCCGGTACAGTAACGTTTTCAGGAGGAACTGAGCCGTTAGCATTATTCGCTGACTATGAACTAGAATATGTAAAAGATGCAAACGGTAATTATGGAGATATTGAAGTAAATAAGTTTAATCCGCAAGTTCCAACAGAACTTATGGGGGCAGCTTATGATGCAGTTCGCTTTGTTTATCCTTCATTACCAACAGCCGTATCGTTTATTCCGCAAAATGATATCGGTTTAGGATGGGGACGAGATTCTCAAGTTTATTATTGGGGAAATATTACAAAGGATCGTATCGTTTCTTACTTCCGTTTAGATCCTGCGCCGGATCCTGAAAGTACGTTCTTTGCACCATTATATATTGGACGTCTATCGACAATTGGTAAGACTCCTCGAATGAATAATGTAATTATTGGTGGAGCTCGTTCTGATGATGAGATTCAATATAAGGCGGGTATGAAATTAGGACGTAGTGTAGTTGACTATGGTGTAAATACATCTAATGGTAATAGTTCTGTACTTGTACAACGAACTGTTGGCGGGGCAATGTATCAAAAACACTATTTAGCATTTATTACTCATGATGCTGACGTAGATCCAAGCCATGAGTCTCGTTTTAATCCGTCTGTATATTCTAATAAATATCACATTTCGCCAATGTATATTGTTCATCCTTCTGATGGTTATGTGGGTAGACTAGATGAAGTTTATGCAATTCATCCAAAAAATATCTCACAATTAGATGAACTAGAAGTAAAAGAACGATCTGAAAACGAGCAAGTAGGTACAGGAGATGGAGCAATCAAAGAGTTTCATTTATTCCATAGACCTACAATCGATGATGAATTTGAAGTTCGCTTAGTAAGTTCAGCTGGATGTAATACGTTAACTAAAACGAATTATGTTGAATATAAAGCAGATACACCTCCAGCTGCTGGGAAATTTACAGTAGATGGTTCTACCAAACGATTAATTTTGGGTGATGCTCCAAAAGATCGCGTAGAAGTGATTGTTTCTTATAATTACGCCCAAACATATCGTTACACTTTAGCAGATACACCTAGAACACCTTTCCGTTTAGCGAACATGACTCCATATGCTCCTATTGGACTTGGTTTCTTAAAAGAAAATTTATAATAACCGCAACTAAGTCATGACTTGTACCGAATACTACGGTGCAAGTCTTACTTTGTCGAAAGGTGGGTGGTGGAAAATGAGTAACAGTAAGCATTATTTACTCAGTTTCACTACCCTTTTTTATAATAAAAAGGGATATGTATTCAGGTTCAATCGTCATCAAAATGTACCTAATCTAGATGTTGTCCCATTGGCTTTTGATCCTTGGAATAGGTATAGTGCGTTAGCTTTAGATGATATGAAAATGGGTACAAAAGTGAAACGAGCGGCTGGTGCGATGCACTCTGTATTAGCTGATTACAAAACTATATTTGAAGGCTCCAATTTAAATTTAGAAAAAGGTAGTCTTATTTATATAGCGGAGGTAGGAGAAGCGTTAACTAGAGGGGATAAAAGTGCACGACAAGGGAATTTAATAGAAATAACAGAGAATAAGGATTTTTACGCTTATTTTGGAGAGGTTATTAGTCAAATTAATACAAATCTAGTTAAGAAACTAAACAAATATGACTTGAAATCTAGTAAAAAGTCGATGATTCATACAGAAACTCCATTTGAATTTAAAAGTAGTAATAAGAGGGTTTATAGTGAAAGGAATTCGTATGATTTTGGCTTTTTGAAAGAGTTAATTGGAGAAAATATTAGTTTAGAACTACTCGAGTTATTACCGAGTTTTGGTCATAATCAAGTAAAAGAATTAGCAGATGTATTATTTAAAAGTGGGCAAATCAATACTGAAGAAAGGTTACTAACCTTACAATATGGCGAGAAAGTTGTAGAAATAGCAAAAGCTAATTTTTTAAAAGTGGTTTGGGATGCTCTCTATAGCCAATTGGATAAGGGTAACAAATTAAGTGAATTTGGGAAAGAGCCCAATAAGATTGAGAATTTTAAAGTTATTTTTACAAGTTATCCTGATGAAGGAATATTAAAAGGAAAAGATACACCAATTCAAGGCGTTCTGAATTTAGGAGATATAGGTGAATCCTATAAAGGGATTTTAGGTTTTCTAGAAAAGCATGAAATGAGTAATGGAAATAAGCTGTTATCAAGTAAGGTTGCAAATACTGAAACAGGATCTTTAATTGCATTAGAAGGAAACGTTTCTCAGGATAGTAGGGGGAATTATCATTTATATGGATTAGTCCCATTTGATGTATATGAGGCGTATATTGAACCTAAAATTTACGAGGGTGTGTCTCATATAGCTTCATTAAGTGAAGCTAGTGAAGTCTATAGATTAATGAATCAGAAAGCTTCATTAGATGAAACAAGAAACGTACATGATGTAATTATTCAGGGTTTAGGTGCAGGTAAGAATATTTCAGACGTAAGAGTAGATTCAATGACAGTGCCAAGGGCAAATGTGAATTATACTTTGAACGATTTTAGTCAGTACATTGGTAGTACCTCTTTCAAGTCTGTAAAACAGCTAATTCATAAAATGGAAGATAGTAAATCTTATCAGTATACGAAGAATAGTGAGAAATTTATCATTGCAGATAAGTATAAAAATGTTCAAAATAATTTATCAGGATTTGAATTAGGTCAGGTTTACCATTCTGGTTCTGAGTCACTGAATATGGAAAAAACACAAAGCAAATCATTTAAGTATGGATTTGAAGATTCAGTATTAAATAGTAACTTTAGTAGTCATTATCAAGCGAATGTTACTACTTTATTGGATAGCACAGAATTTATTCGTGAAGCAGAAAAGTTAAATCTATTTAGTGGGGATAGAAATTACCAAGTTGGTGAAAAGGTTGTTATAAATTCCGGTGAAACATTTCAGATTCAAAATGGTCATTTGAATAATTTAGAGAATGGCGCTAATCGTTATGCTTTTAAAGGGGAATTAATAGCTATAGAACAGGCCTTTAGCAATGAGGATATGATAGATGTTGAACTTAACGAGTTAAATACAATGCAAACTCACTCTTTATTAAAGGACGCTAAAATAGATGGTTTTTCTTCAAGTGTGTTGGAACAATGTGAAGATGTAGTGGTTACACATGTAGTAAAAAAGAGTGAAAAGAAAAAAACAAATGAAACAGAAATTGAACAAAATATTTCTGTTAAAAATAGTGTAGCTGATTATGAGGTAACTATAGAAAATGAAATTAAGTATCATCTAGATAAAGAATTTGACACATTTATTTCAACAACTATCTTAAGTGATCAAAGAGAAATCTTAGTTGATATTTCGAATGACTATGGAGATTTTGGGGAGATAGAGAAGAATTTAGAACTTTGTGTAGAAGAACAAAGTGTAGTAAATAAACCCGAAAAGAACATGGAAATTCAGCAAGACACACTGATTAATTCAAAACTTGAAAAGATATTTGAATCTTATATTCAAGATAGTAATGTAGTAAATCAATTGAAACAAGAAAAAGAAATAAATTTAGTGAAATATTTAGATGCTAAAAGTGAAAAGGTATTGAATACGGATGTATCAACCAGCATGATAGCAGATGATATACAGAGAGAAGAAAAAGCTCATGTTGATAATCTAATTGGATTGGAATTAGAAAATATAGTTGAAACCTATATTCAAAATAACGATTCAGCAGCGCTTGCAGAACGAGAAGAAGAGCTCAATGAAATATATCTAATTGATGCTGTTCTAGATAATACAAGAGACTTGTATTTATTAGATAGTAATAGAGCGAATCAAACTGATCATAAAGAACAAGTATATATTGAGAAGTTAGTTAGTTCGAAACATGAAAAGATATTAGAAACGTATGTGCAAAGCGGTAATATGGCAGAACAAAATGAAAATAGAAAAGAAACGCTTGAGACGTATGTACAAAATAGTAATAAAGCAAAACGAATGAACGAAGAAGAACTACATGTCGAGAAGCTATTAAGCACTAATCTTGAAAAAACGTTAGAAACGTATGCGCAAAGTGGTGAGATAGCAGAACAAATTGAATACGAAGAAGAAACAGCTGTAGAGAAACTGTTAGGCATGAATCTGGAAGAAACGCTAGAAATGCATGTGCAAAGTATGGATAGATTGGATCAATTACAACGTGAAGAAGAACTACATGTCGATAAACAACTAAGTATGAATTTGGAGAAAATACTAGAAACGTATGCGCAAAGTGGTGAGATAGCAGAACAAATCGAACGCGAAGAAGAAACAACAGTAGAGAAATTGTTAGGCATGAATCTGGAAGAAACGTTAGAAATGCATGTGCAAAGTATGGGTAGATTAGACCAATTACAACGTGAAGAAGAACTGCATGTCGATAAACCGCTAAGCATGAATCTTGAAAAAACACTAGAAACGTATGTGCAAAATGGTGAGATAGCAGAACAAATTGAACGCGAAGAAGAATTACACGTCGATAAATTACTAGATATGAATCTGGAAGATACGCTAGAAGTGTATATGCAAAGTGACGATAGGGCATTTCAAAATCTTCGTGAAGAGGAAAATTACCTCATTAATCTAAGTACAGCAAAATCTGATGGGATAATTGATAGTGTTGTCTATAAGGAAAATACAATGTCGAATATGGCTGAAAAAGAAAATGATATTTTATTGGATTATGTATCAGAAGGTATAGTAGGAGAGACTTATGAAACGTTAATAGAAGAGGTAGAATCATTAATTATTCATAAAGAATATGAAACAATGATACAAGATGTAGAAAACGCATTAAGTGGAAGTGAAATCCACGTTGCAGTAGAAAGAAAACATTTTGCTCATCTGTTTAACATATTTGATATTGAAATGAACAATCAAGTACTAACCAATGTAGGGAAAGAAAAGGATGCTACCATTGAAGATACAGTTTCAGGTAATCAAACAAATGAAATTGGAGTTGTAGTTACTGATGAGGCTCTTATGAGTTTGGGAGATACTTATGAGTCAATTATTGATCCTACTATTAAAGGTGAAATGGGTGCAACTATAGACACTGTAGTTATAGATGCGAATTTAGCAGATCACCATGCAGCAAATGAAGTGGATATTGCAACAATTGAATTCGTAAATAGTGGTAATGATAGAGAAACAACATTAGAAGAAATAGAGTTTGCAGGTTCAGAAAGTAATTTCGAAACTACTATAAATCACTATGATTTTGCGAGTAATAGTCAAGAAACAGATTCAACTATAAATAATAATGAAATGGCAATTTCGGGAATTCATGTAGATACAGAGGTAGAAGAAAGTACCTTAGCAGAATGTAATGTATTCTTAGATGTTATCGAAGAACAATTTGATAAAACAATATTACGTAAAAATAGAAAAATGACAATAGAAGATGAAATGCAAGCAGAACAGGTAAATAAGAAGAAAATCAGGATTTTCCAAGAAGAAGAGGGAAGTTCAAGTAATGCTTCTATAATGATATTGGACGAAGAAGAACAGATAAAAATTAATTCTGCTTCAAATATCACAATAGATAGTGAAAATACAACGAGAAAATTAATATCAAATACAATGTCTATAGAAGATGAAGAATTGTTAAATATTAATAAAGAGAATTATGGATTTATCGATGGAATTGATGAGGGAATGCATTCGAATTCAAATATAATTTCTATAGAAAATGAAGTTGATTTAAATATTGAAAGACAGCATGAAATGAATGTAATTGATGAAGATGATACAGGTATAGGATTACCTGAACCAGATAAGCCATGGGATGAAAAAGAAAAGGATAAAGTATGGCTCATTATGGGTAAACCATTCCCTGCATGGAATGGTTGGAATATCAAGAAGACGCGATAGGAGGAAGTTACTATTGAGCATTCATAGGGTTCAGACTGGACTTATTTTTGACGATAATTTTGAAACACTTGATTCACGTTGGATCATATCCCCTACTGACTCTTATACGTACAGTGATTCTGATAAACAATTAGTACTTAAACACAACTCTACTGATAGAAGTACAAATGCTCTATTTTCTCTTCCTCAAAATGAAGATGAATTGTTACTACAAGTGCATTCGAACTATACACCAAAATATTTGGGAGATGAAGGTGGTCTCGTTATTTGGAAGAATGCTCTTGAGAAAATTGAGTTTTTGGAAAGTGAAGATAGCATTCATGAGAATACCTATAATATTTGGAGAACAGTAAAAAAACAAAATCTGTGGACCTTTTTTGCAGAGCGAGGAAATGCGTGGGAGCTATTTGACTCAACAATTTGTATCGATCCAGCTATGGCTGGAGTTGTATTAAAAGGGACGCCAAGAGATGGGTATACACCCCTTATCGTAGAAAGGGTTATCCTGTGTAAGGGTACCAATATTAGTGTTGGTAATTTAAATAGTTTTTATAAAGTTGAGTTAATTGATTATGAAAGAAATGTTGTAACTACTCAAATAGTTCCAGATGGATATTCAGGTATAGGCATCGAATTACCTACCATTCCTTTTAAGGGGAAAATTAGAGTTTACGATAAGAATGAGACAGGTGAGTATGTTTTAATAGATGAACAAAAAGAATACGCTGAAATGTACGGCGGCGATCTGTTTTTAAGAGGTACAAATTTAAAAGTCAAATGGAAAGGCCAAGAGTTAAGTGAAACAAAAGCTACACATTTAGGTGCACTGAAAAGTGACATAATTGAACAAAAATTGACTGTCTTAAACGATACTTCGGGAAATGTAGCGGAGAATATTGAAATTCAGATTGCTGTTTATAAAAAAGAGTTTGGCTGGGAATGGTGTGATCTTGCCACAGACAACAACGGTACTCCTAATCAATATGAAGATACAACAATACGTATAGGAACGTTACATGAAGGAGAATCAAAGGATTTTTGGGTGAGAATTGCTAGGGTCGATACAACCGATCCTGAAAAAATAAAACAACAGATGAGACCTTCACACTTCTTCTTGGAAATAAGAAACGAATAAGGGGTGGCTAAATGGGAACAAGAATGAAGCTCCATAGATATAGTCCTATCACAAAAGATTGGGATGAAATATTACACGTTGTTGATCAGGATTTCGTGAAAACATATGGTACATCAAATCCTATTTTACCAGTTGGTCATACTTATGAACCAAATAAAGGGTTATTAAAAGTGTATTATAATGGCCGGCGTTTACTAAGCGGAGTTGATTATATTGAGCTGGATGATTATCACATCCATTTAGGTGTAGGTTCAAAAAGTGAAGAGCGTTCTATACAGCTACAAATTGGTGATGAGGTGTACATAGAAGTCTATAAAAACCAATATTGTAGTAGGGGGCAAGCTACTATTAGTGGAACGCAATTTTATGACTTACAAAAGGAAGTATATGATGCTCGGCAATTCAGAGAGAGTGATAAGCCTCATATTTCATTAGATGCACGTTTAGATGAAATACAACGCCAGTTAGAATTGGTGTACGGTGGTAACTCTAGTGTAGATATAGATTACGAATATAACGAAAGAGGTCAAATTATTCGTGAAATTATCACGGGAGATCATACTATTATTCGAGAGTTTACGTATTATGAGAACGAGGCACCTATGGTAAAGGGTGAATTGAAAACAGAGACTGTATATTATACAGATGGTCTTGGAAGTCTATCTCAACAGGTTACAAGGGAATTTTCATATGATCCTGCAACTAGAAGACTATTAAAGACAACAGTACGAGGGGATAGCTAAGTCTATCCCTTTGTTAATTTCCAATGGAAAGTTCTTATAATGACAGTGCATACCTCGATTTATAAGGAGGATAAATTTATGGATTTTATTGCTTACAATAGAGCGCATCTCAATAACAGGCGTATACGGAAGCTTGACGATAAAGTGATGGTATTTGTTGTGCCATCTATTGTACAAGTAGGTATTGTTCGTACAGAATTACGTTTCCCTTATGAGGGAGAGTTAATTGATGCATATGTAACGTGCGGCACGATGGGAGAATCAAAAACGTGTATTGACATTGAAAGATGCAGTCAAAGTTCATATGATACAACACCTATTTGGCATAGCATTCTTGCTGATGAACTTGTTATTGATGGAAAGAGCAAATCTAATCGTACGTCCTCTACACCATATTCTTTTAAACCGTCACAACTAGCTGTTAATCGTGATGATCACTTTAGAATCAATATCAAAGAGGTAGGTAAGGGTGTAAAAGATATTACTGTAGAGTTGGTAGTTGAATTAGCTCTCGAAGAATAATAAATAATTCATCACAACTTTATAAAGAGATGTAGCGATAATTAAAGTGTAAATAAAAATTAGGAGGTCATTTATATGCCAGCACCACAAGTGAATTGGAGAAAACAAGACAACTCAGGAGCTGTACCGTCTTGGAATATTGGGACCATTGATGCAGGAACACCTTCCTCTGATTTTGGAGTATTAATTTGGAATAATTTTGCGGGAACAACAGATTTATCAACTATGACAAACTGTACTATTACGACAAAAGATAGTGCAGGTGGTAACACAGGTGAATTGGTAACAAATAAATGGGTTGAGGTGACTGTTGCATCCGCAGGCGAAACGGGTCGTACACCTATTGGAGGTAATTCTACTCATCCAATTCAAGCAGGAGGAAATTCAACGAATACTGATGGTACGTTTTCTCCAAATGCAAATGAAATTTTAGGTGTTAAAAATGATGGTAATAAAACTAGTGCAAAAGGTAACTATGCAGAAGTTATCCTTCGTGCCAATGTTCCAGGTAACGCGACAGCAGGAAACGTAGCATTCTTAACACGTGTTGCATATCAATACGTATAAAAAATAGTTACTTCAATGCAATGAGGTAGGGGGAAGCAAATTGATTTTACAAAATGATAAATATACACATTCTCCTGTGGCACAGGATTTTATCTGGGTGGCTGAGTATCCTGACGGTACTCATCTCCCAGAATTTGATTTTAATACAAAAGAAGAGAATAGCTTTTATAAGATTGATAGAAAAAAGCTTTTCCGATTCGGGTTAATTGGTCATGGTAATAAAATTTATTTTGAACGTGATGGTATTTTCAGTATAGCAGGTCATCGCATTCAGTTCTTTTATGAGTTTGATGGAAAAACTATACCTTTAAATGGTGATTTTAAGTATGACATTAACGATATTATCACATTTAAAGATGCAGAAGCATCAGGACTTGTGGCTGGTTTTCAGGGAAACGGAATGCTATCGAACCGTATCACTCATTACAGCTTGGGTTATAAAACGAATATTAATGTTGAGGGTATTAACTTTCATTTTAAACCCATTGTAAAACTTCCACTTAACCAACCTGCCATGATTAATTTACGAATGGTAGCTGATCAGAAATTAGATGGAAAAGTGATTATAGTAAATAATGGACGAGTAGCTTTTGAAACTAAAGCGCCTCTTGAACCTAATAAAGGTGGTGAATTGAATTGGATCATTCAGTAAAGTTAACAAGAGAACAACTTCTAAATACCCTTTATGGTACGTCTTATAACATGGATGGGAGTGTAGTAAAAGATACTGAAACGATTCGAAACTACACAATAGAAGTGATAGATAAAAAAGTTCACTTAAAAACATTCAATATACCTGTTCAAATCTTAGTAGAAAACGAATGGTGTGATATTGAAAGTGTAGTAAGTGATGAAGATTTAAGTCTAATATATTCAACATTTCAAGAAGTTCATCTGGACAGTGAAATAATTTTAGATACAGATGATCCAACAGGTATTTCTGTAAGAAGTCGAGAACGAGTTCGTGATTTATCTAATTTAATTTCTGAAGCAGGAATTGATTTGCCACGGGAATTTACTTGGGTAGACGGGGCATCTGAAACAAGTGGTGTGATTATTTTACCCCAAGATGATTATGATAAAGTATTTATTGCTACTGATCCGGACAAAGATGGAAATCCTTTAATTGTCTTTATTGAACAAAAGACAGAAAAGAATCAAGAAAGACCATACTTTGTAAAAGAAAGAGGTAAGACATATATATATGTTGACCATTTCTCTGGTGGAGGGGGGACGCAGTCTAGTCCCTATTTAGTTGAAGATGAAAAAGATTTACATAATGTCCGAAGTAACTTAGGTGCTTACTACACGCAAACAAAGGATATTATTATGACTAGTTATCAAACTGGTTCAGGTTTTACACCAATTGATAATTTCAAAGGCTACTATGACGGCGCTGGTTACGATATTAAAGATTTATACATTAAAAATACGACTTCTAATGTTGGACTATTTGGGACACAATTAAGTGGAACTATTAAACGTGTTCGATTAATTAACGTAAACATTGTAGCTAACGGTTCTATAGTAGGGGCTTTAATAGGAAAGTCTGATGGAGATATTGAGGATTGTGCTGTAATTTCAGGAACAGTTAAAAATGACGGAAGTTCTGCTGGTCACACAGGAGGTTTAGTTGGCTACCAAAATGCAGGGAAAATCTTAAGAAGTTACAGCCATGCGGACGTTATGTCTACAGGTAATAATTGTGGTGGTTTTGTAGGAAGTGTCACTGGTGGATCTGTCTTTGAGTGTTTCTCAACAGGTTCTGTTACTGATTTAACTGTTGCTAAAAATGCCTCAAATCATGGAGGTTTTGTAGGTTATGTAGGTTCAGGAAGTGTATCAAATTGCTACTACAACCTTACAAAACAAAGTGGGATAGCTAAAGGTGACGGGACGGCATTAAATGAATCAGAAATGAAAAAAGCATCTTCGTACCCCTTTGATTATCAGAATTTTTGGTATATTGGTGATTATAAGGTTAATAAAGGGTATCCTGAAAACCGAAAGTTTATTAAATATAAGAAGGGAAAGGGGACTTCAACTGATCCGTTTCTCATTTATAATCAATTTGATTTAGAACAAGTACGGCACTTTGCCAATAAACATTTCCGTATGGAAAACGATATTGTATTGGACTATCCAAAAACGGGTCCCGGTTGGCTACCGATTGGAAGGGGAATGAGTAATTATAATAACGGTTGGTGGGCTAATATTTTTGAAGGAACGTTTGATGGAAATAATAAAGCTATAGGTAATCTTTATATGTACCGACGTTCACACACAAATGCTGGGTTGTTTGAGCAATTATCTAATTACGCTATTGTAAAAAATTTTACTATTATTGACGTTGATATCGAAGTGGGTAATAAATCAGGTATTGTGGTAGGGAAAATGGAGGGTAACTCTCAATTAATAAATGTAAGTGTAAGAATGTTTAATTCATTTAATTATAAAGCTTTTGCTAGTTTAAGTGACGGATCTGGTTCAGGAGGATTGGTTGGTGTTATGGATGAAGAGACTATTATAGAAAACTGTCACTTCGATGCCCCTATTCAACAGCAAAGTGGTCACTTTGGAGGTATTGTTGGCTGTACAGGTCAAAAAGCTGTTATATCTAAATGTACTGTATCGGGTATCTTTGATCAAGTCAATGGAGATATGGGGGGAATTATTGGCAATATACCTTATATAGGGTTTCCTAGTAGACTTGCTCAAAATATAAAGGTACAGGATTGTGTAGTTCATGCTGATATGCGTCAAGCTTCTTATTCGTCTGGTGTTGTAGGGGGAGTTCACTTTAGAAAGGGTGATTATTATAATGTTAATAGAAATAGCAGCTACGGAGTTTGGGGTGTAACCCTTTCTAAAGTCATTATAACAGGCCATGCAAAAGCATCAGCTCTAAGTAATTGGATTCTTGATTCCAATTATGGTGGACAGACCCCTGATGCATCATATTTCATTTCAGAATGGACTATTGATAATAGCTTTTATAATAGAGACAGGGTGAGTGGTGGAACCTATAATGCTCTTACAGCTAAATATACACCAGAAATTCGACATCCTTCCACTTACGGTGCCTATAACTTCGTGAATATTTGGGCATTCGATGAAAAAAATCGAGATGGGGATCCCGTATTAATAAAACACATCCCACCAAAACTTCCGATTTTAGGTTTTAGAAATGAAATAGGCCTGTACTATACTGATGAAGCCGGTAATATTTTACGATATTTAGAATATGGAACTTTGGTAGCGGGTAGTACATCTGAGGCTTATCCAGTATGGTTGCAGAATAATGCTGATTTTCCTGTAAAAGATATGAAGGTCTGGGTCGATCCACCTACAGTAAAACCAGGTATCACAGTCCAATTAAGTTTATCAAACAATCCTTTTGTACCTGTAGATGAAATACCTTTCCCTGGAACTATACCTATTGGAGATGCTAGACAGTTTTATATTAGGTTCTTGTCCGAAGTTACAGTAACAGAGGGTGGTACATTTGATATGAAGGCAAAAGCAAGTCCTGCTTAATAAGCTTTTCATCTCAATACAATGGGATTGGATGTGATTAGAATGGCATATCCGTTAAAGGGACTGACCTTACATTTACACTCTGCGTTAGCTAACCAAGGTTACTCACAGGGTGTAAATACAATCCCTGTTAATTCTTGGTTTGATTTAGCAAGAAACGGGCATAACGGAAGTTTGATAAGTTTTAACTTCTCGCAAGATAAGACTTGGACAGGTATGAATATACCTACGGACCCTTATTCACTTTATTTTAACGGCCTTAACAATCACGTGGTAATTCCTAATCATTTAGAATTACTCCCAACAGACTCAGGTTTTACTTTTGAAACTTGGGTCAAACCAGTTAAGTCAGGTTATATCGCATCTTATGGTGCAGGTAGCGAGCGGGGGTTTTCACTTTATTTTGACTTAGATACGCGTGAAATTCAGGTTCAAATAACGACAGAAACAAAGAAAATGTCTTTTGTTTTTGCTGAAGTTAACGTAAAAGCTTGGCAACACGTGACTTTGCTGTATGATGGGGAACGCTTATGGGGTATGATCAATGCAGCTCCGCAGGGCTTTAGCTTACCTGTATTGGGGGAATATATTAATACAACAGCCCCATTAGTATTAGGTAAATCATCAACAGCAAATAATAGTTATTTTGAAGGGAATATAGCAACTTTTAGAATATATCAAAGAGCACTTAGTTGGGATGAGGTAACGAATAGTTACAATGCAGGTTTTCTTATTACCGACAATAAAAGTGAACTATCTTCTAAGGGATTAGTATTATGGCGTGATGAGATAGAAGCTACCTTAAATGTAAGCATGATGTCCCGGGCAACAGCGAAATATGAGACAGCCAAAGTAGATAGTCAAAATATAAAAGGCTTCATAGATATTATGAAACCTGAAGATATGATAGGTTCTATTATAATTAATCCAAGTATTAGAATAGCCGCTAACTATGAGATTGATAAATTCGGAGAAAACGATTTAGTTGCTACAATTAGTGTTACACATTTCCAAAAAGATTTAAGATGTATATTAAATATCAATCCTATCAGTTATATGCGTTCTGAATATAATATGGAGGGTTATGGATCTAGCGATTTAAAATCAGAAATTAGAGTATGTACACATAATAATCTATTTTCAAATATATCTATTAACCCTTATGCCAAATTAGTAGGTCATTATGAGATTGATGAACAATATATTTCAAGTTTACTTTCTGAAGTAAATGTATTGACGTATCCTGCACATTTAAAATCAAACATTATAGTGAATATGAAAGAAATTCATTTGTCTGCTAAGTATGAAACGGACAAAGCTTCATATCATGATTTTAAAGGTGCCATTTCTGTAACATATTTTAAAGATTTACCTTCCAATATTGGAGTTAATATAAATGTAGATAGATTAGTAAGGGCTACATATTTTACTGAGCCTTCGTATTATAGTGATCTTTATTCCGAGATTTTTGTAATGGGTACGAATAACTTGGAATCAAGTATACACATTTCTACTAATTCATCTATAAGAGCAACCTATGGAATAGATGGTATTACCATTAGAGATTTCCCTGCAAATCTTACTGTAAGAGCTGTACAGGAACTTCTCTCTACCATTAACGTGACGACCCGTTCATCCATGAGAGCACAGTATGGTATGTCTGGGATTATTATAGATGATTTGGTTTCAAAAATTACTATTACTAGCCTTTCAGAGCTCGATGGTACCTTAACGGTAGCTGTAAAAGGAATAATGTCTGCCAGTTATGAAATTTCTCCAATCTTTATAGCAGATTTACCTATGGATTTAGGGATTAAAGAGTGGAATGAATTATATGGAGACATGTTCATTAATTTGAAAAACAGTATGATGGCTACCTATGAAATAGCGCCTATTTATTTTGAGTGGTTATCATCTGAGTTATCGATTAGAGTAACTGAAAATTTACAATGTAAATTGTTTGTCTCTAAGCCATTCGTATTAAGGGCTAGTTATGGCATGATGGAAAGGCCAAAGTTTAATATGAAACTGTATCCGAATAAGGATGCATTTGTTCGTGAATTTTTCCCGAAATTAAACTATGGTTCAGAAACACAGATGTATATAGGTAGGACTGGATCACCGTTTCCTGAGAAATATCGTTCCCTTGTTGGATTTGATATTTCAACAATACCTACAGTAAATACTGAAATAGGTAAAGCTATTTTACGACTGTATTATGATGGGAGAGGCCAAGGTTCTCAGTATGTCCAGATCACCGAAAGTAATAGTCAATGGAATGAAACAGGTGTAACGTGGGCTAACCAACCTCAAGCTGCAATAGATGGATTTTCTGTAACTAGAGTAATAGGTGGAGCAGCTGGATACGTAGAGTTTGATGTTACGCAGTTAGTTAAGCAGTGGCATATAAATGAAAAACCTAACCTTGGTTTCTTAGTGCGGGCAGTAGAAGAGTCCGAAAATTTATCTAGAGGATTTTATACAAAAGAAGCAATCGAGCGAAGACCGGAGTTAGAAGTTACATACTATGACATGCAGATATATTCTGATGATCATGCGTATATTTCAGCAGAAATCACAATTATTCAGAATAAGGTAAAAGATTTAATTGGTAACATTCTTGTTAGAGATAATAAAGGATTTGGTAATCTAGTATCTAGTTTACATGTTCATCAACCTAGGGAGTTAGAATCCCGAATTTGGATTAACCACCCACAAATTATAGGTAGTATTGTATCTAGACAGAAAGATTTTAGTGAAATTCTTGCAAAAATAGCTATTAAAACAATAGGTGCATCTGACCTTGATGGTTATATTCGTGCCAATGAAATAGAAAAACGTTCGAGTATTTATGTTCTTTATAGAAACGATTTGAGCACTAATATTACCGCTCGTGTATGGGGGAACCCTATAGTTAATGGTGGGCAAATAGCCTCTACTATGAGTATTACTGAAAATAATAAAGTCTCTAGTGTTTATGTTCTTTATAGGGATGATCTCATTTCTAATTTTGATATAAGGGTATGGTCTAATGATACTGACTTGCAAAATAATATACTCATGGAATTTGAAATCACACGTAGTTTTGAGTTGCCTGGTAGTTTAGATGTTAAAGAGCGAGTTGAATTAGATAGTACAATTGGAATTAGGGTTGAAGAATGTACCGATCAACTTTCTGAAATGTACGTTAAGTATAGAGTGGATTTAGAAGGTTATGGTAACATAGGAAATCCTAATTTAAAAACGTACATTAATGTTTGGGAGAAATCTCTATTAAATGGCCATGTAATTGCAAGACAAAATATTGAGAACAATCTTCCTGCGACTATTCATATTCCGCTAGGTGGGTGGGAGGAAATTCCTTCTTCGATTAATCTACGCATGATGTATGATGTTCCAGGTATTGTAACAGTAAACTCAGGTAATTTACAATCGTTTATTACGATTCCTATTAATGCGCAAAAAAATCTGGTTTCCATGTTAAATGCGCGAGTAAGAAGAAGCTCAGATTTAGACAGTATATTTGAAATAAATTCAGGTAACTTCTATTCAGAACTAACTGTAAGAGCTATAGGTCATATAGATTTTAGAGGTTATGTAAGAGTTAAACAAAATACTGAAGATAGGCTTCCGATTAAGGGGTATGTAAGGCCTTGGGTTAACTTGTTCTCTAGCATTACTGCTAGTAAGCCACGGTATAGAGATTTAGCCTCTTCTATTAGAATAAGGCAAACTGGTGCAGTGATACTAGAAAACTCTATTGTAGTAAGGGTATGGGGTGACTCTTGGCTTGATGGCGGACAACTAGATGGAACAATAGCTATTCGAATATGGGATAACCAGAATCAAGAATCAAGTATTAGTATTAGACGAAGTGCTGAAATCGGATTAAATGGATTTATTCAAGCTAAACAAGTTAGTGATTTACCTTCCGAGATTGCTGCAAGACAAATTGCCTTAGCAGATTTAGCTTGTGAAATAGCTTGCTATGATCATTTTAATTTGTTCGGGAACGCAACCGTTAGAGTATGGGGAGATTCTCAAACAGATGGTGGTTTACTCAATGGTGAGATTACCGTAAGACAGTCTTCGAATAGTAATCTTGTTGGTTTAGTTGAAGTATTTGAACATTACAGTGTAAATTCCACGCTTATTGTAAGACAGAGTGATAAGACAGATGTAAGCAGTACAATTGCAGTAAGACGATCAGCTTCATATGATAAACTTGGAACAGTAGCTGTAAGACAGTCTGATAAAAGTGACTTACAAGCTTACAATTTCTTTGTAAGACAAAGTGATGAATCACAGATATCGGTAACAGCTTTAATTAAGCGTGTTAGCAATTTAGAGAGTAGTATTGAGGTCGTAACAGCATATCCTTATGCTTATATAATGTAAAAGAGAAAAATAGCCTACCATTTCATTGGGTAGGCTATTTTTTATAATTAAATTCTTATAATTTCTATTGAATAAGATAATAATTTTATAAATATATGAATCCTATAAAATCTTATGATTTTGTTGTAAGATCCAATTTTCATTGTCTAAAGAACTTTCAATGGCTTAATTAAAGTACCTTTTCTTAACGTATTGTATTGTAGATAGTGTTTCTCTAAGAAAGGTGTAACCTTTTTATTTTTGAGTAATGTGAGAGGGAATATATACATTTTCTACTTAAATTCTTTAACAGCGTAAATATATTCAATGTAGAAAGTTAGTTTTATGTATACTGACTTGAAAATTGTTTTAACTTGTTTACGTAAGAAGCTAGATAAGACTCAATGATAGAAAGTGATAACTGCCTTAAGTTATAAGGATAAATGAAATAGGAATACGTTTTAACTCTGACTATACATGGAGATAAAAATTTTGAGTGTATTTCATGTGTAACATCTCTTTACCTTGTAATAATTCAAATTAGGTTATGTCTAAGGTAGGAGAATTTCTAAAAGTAGGAGGCTATTATATATGCCTAAACAGGGAAAATACAATCTTGTTGAAATTGGTTTGATCAGTATAGCACTGTGGTGGGCAGTTTTATTGTTATCTCCCATTGCTACATTCAAAAATTCTGTTTACAGTACTATGGAGCAAGTTATGCCGGAACAGTTATGGGGCATGCAATGCTTATTTATATCTTTCTTCTTATTATATGGGGTGGCTACAGATAATAAGATTATTAGAAGTATTGGATTGTTAATTTCTATTGGATTTTGGACATTTGTTTCCGTTTCCTTATGGTTAAGTGATAGTGCTACAACAGGTACAAGTTATTTTGTTTGGGCACTTATGGCCGCAGGTCTCTATCTTAAGCTGATGAAAGTAGGTGACGGTTAATGAAAGATAGTTTAATTTCTGCAATTGCTTCTGTATTAGGCATGTTTATTACAGGGGGTTTTGGTTACTTAACTTCTAAGAACAAACCAACTTCTAACACCAGTATCGATACAAGTACAAACCGTCATTCTTTATCTGATGACGAAAGGCAGTTTCGAATTGAACTCAAAGATATGATGTTAACATATCAAAATCAGGTGAAAGAACTAACTCTAGAGGTTGCTAGATTAACAAAAGCGAATCTTCAATTAGAAGTACAAGTAAGACAATTAACGGCTCGTAATGAGAGTCTAGAAACGCAAGTACATGAATTGACCACTGCGAATAGAGAATTAAAAGAAGAGGTACAAAGGAGACGCAATAGTATTGCGGAATAAGGTGAATCCTAGGTAATTAATTCTGAATAATCAGTTATTTTAAGAGCAAGGACTACCTCTATCTGTTTTTATTTTAAATATATTTATTATTCTTAGTAAATGTTAAACCATTAAATATTCTCCTTATAATAATGCAAATCAAGTGTTGCAATACGAGATTGATGTTCTTCATTTTATTCAGGCGTGAGGAGGTCTTGATGTGGGATTTAAGAAAAAATATGAAATTGAAACGGATTATCTGGATGAAGGATCAACCAAGCGTCCTGGTAATCGCATTTATGTTCAATTTATTGTTGCGCATGATATAGAGCATCCAAACTTAACAGCAAGAGAAAGTGTAGATTATTATCAACGTACACAGAATCAATCAAATACTGCGGTACATTTTCTCGTAGATGATAAACAAATTATTGAGTGTATACCTGCTGTGACACATGAACCAGAATATGCCTTTCATGTAATTTATGATGTTAATACTAGTAATGCATTATATGATACATGTGCTAATAATTCTGCCATCGGAGTGGAATTATGCTACGGTGAAAAAATTGATAAGGTAGATTCGTATAAGCGCTATATTTGGCTGCATGCTTATATTTGTTATAAGTTTGGACTAAATCCTCGCCGAGATATTATAGGGCATGATGTACTAGATTCTAAGCTGAGAAGTGATCCCACTAAAGGACTAGAATATGTAGGTAAAAGCTTTAATCAATTCATTATGGATGTAGTAGACGAGTTTGAAAGTTGTACAAAGGAAACCAATATGATAGCTAAACAGGTATCGGTTAAAAATGGAAAGTTATATACAATACGTGCAACTGATACGCTTCAGTCTTTAACCACACAATTTGGTATAAAAGCAGATTGTTTAAAAAAATTAAATCCAGAACTGGACATCCATGCATTGTATGAAGGACAAAGTATTTTAATCGAGCCAGGTTCACCTCAATTAGGCAAGAATTACATCAACATAGAACTAGAAGAGTATATGAGAAGCTCTCCTGTTCGACCATATCCAGGGAAGCCTATAAAACGAGGCGATAGGGGACGGAATATAGAGGCGATTCAAAGAACATTAAAAGTGAGTGTTGATGGCATATTTGGTAAGGAAACAGAAGAAAAGGTTAAAGAGTATCAGCGTAATTCTAGTTTCTTATCTATTGATGGTGTAGTTGGTATGCAAACTTGGTATGCACTATTTTAAATTGGAGGAATAGAAAATGAATGACCTTTTACAGTCAATGCTAGAGAATGGAGCATTGTTAGTGATTTTAGCAATTCTAACAGAATCTCTTACAGAGATTCTAAAAAACATGATACCTAATAGAACCATTCAAGATCGTTTCACGTATCTGTTATCTATTTTTGTAGGTATTTCTTTAGCATTTGCTTTTAATTTAAACTTCTTTGACTTGAATGGATATGGAAAATATATATCCATAATATCTGCAGGATTATTGGCAAGTAGAGGGGCAAATTATGCGAATGGATTTTTAAAAAAATTTGATATTTTACGTTAAAAAAGGATGGGGTTAAAGTATGGGATATATTGTTGATATTTCAAAATGGAATGATAATATTAATTGGGCTGTGGCGGCGAAAAATCTAGATCTTGCTATTTGTCGTGTGCAATATGGTTCATTGAAACGCGATAAATTGTATAATCAGCATGTGCAAAAATTAGAAGCATATGGGATCCCGCATGCAGCATATGCTTACGGGTGTTATGTGAGTGTTAATGATGCAATTGTGGAAGCGAAAGATTTTATGGCGCGAGTTAGTCCAAATGCTAGATTCTTAGTGTTAGATGTAGAAGATGATACACTCGCAAGTTGTGGACCAAGTAAATTAGCTGCAGCATCTCAAGCATTTATTGATACATGTAAAGCGGCAGGGTGGAAGGTTGGTTTATATGTAAGCCACCATATGTATGAAAAATATGGGTTAAGTAATTTAAAAGCTGATTTTTTATGGGTTCCACGCTACGGCAATAAGCCGAAATATAGTTGTGATTTATGGCAATATGCAGACAATACAACAGGTGGGTATGTGTCTGGAATTGGGAATTGTGATGTTAACCGTTTGAATGGTGACAAATCTCTTAAATGGTTCTTGGGAGAAGAGGAGAACAAAACGTTTTATCGTATCCACCTTGGTGACTTTAATACGTCTGAGTGGAAGGATTCCACAATGAATAGAGTAAAAGAAATTCTACCTGGTTATGGTTTGTGGGAGGAGAATTTAGGAAATGATAATTATCGAATTATCGTAGGAGATTTTAATACTAAATCATGGGTTGATGAAACATTTAATAAATTAAAATTAGCTCTTCCTAACTATGGTATGTGGATTCAAGAAATTTAATAAATAAGCAGATTCTTTATTTTAAAGAATCTGCTTATTTTTATATATAACTAAAATGATTTTTAAGGAGTGTTGTAGTTTGAATTTTCTGTTATTTTCTGTTATATACTTTCTTAATTAAGTTTTATTGCGAGCAATCATTGCATTCAGATAGGTTTTGATCTAAGCGGCTTATAGCTTGTTGACGAATATAATATAAAACCCGAGAGCTATACTTGCTTATAGTGTAACCACATACATCTAATAAATCTTTGAGTTGTTCTATATTCATTATACAGTTTAATTCGATTATTTCTTCTGCAATTAGTTCAATTTCACTTTCATATTTGGACAATCGTTTTGACTCAAAGTTGTTGTCTAATTTATTCTTTATACGGTTTAAAGCACGGTTAACTGTCATTGGATAGACATTTAATTTTTTTGCTATCTGTGAGTTATTGTTACCATCCATAATAAGATTGATTACTTGAGTTTCAAATTCGGATAAATCGGAGTTTTTAAGTAGATTTTCTACATAGATTTTATCCATTACTTTACTTTCATAACCTATTGAGTAATCCTCGGGTTCAAAGCTTTCAAGTGAATTTAAAGAAGTTAATTCTGAAGCGAATCGAAGAACATTTTCAATGCGCTCTACAGTAACATCAAGTAATTTTGCTAATTCTTCAGTTTTTGGGAAATAACCTAGTTCATTTTCAACTTTTTCCATTTGTTTGAGTAGATCTACTGCACTTCGACTTAAGCGTACTAGTCTAGAATCATTATAGAGCAATTGGTTAATTTCCCATATAATTGGCCGATAAATATAAGTTGTAAACTTAATTCCTTTATTAAAATCAAAATCTCTAATAGCTGTAATAACAGCTATATAAGCGTGTTGAAGTAACTCCTCTTCATCCACGTTGAATTTATTTTTTAGGGATTCAATGCTTCCTTTGTAGTGAGCAATGATTGAGAAGAGAAATTCTTTGTTTTCATATAAAAGTTCAGAGAGTAAATCAGGATCCTCTTGGCAAGCTTTCAATAACACATTGTTATGCAAGTCAGGTAAATTATCTTCTCTAAGGTCAATATATCTTTGGGAAGGCACTTTAATTCACCCCAACTCTATTAACAAAGAAAAGACTGTTGGTTAATTTTATGAAATAAGGTTGATGTAATGAATCAAAGTATGGGTCCCGATTTAAAGTGTTCAAATTGAAACATGATGTCTGTAGTAACTTGTTTTTTGTCATTTTTAAATCCTCCTATTTGTTGAATCTGCATACTAACTGTCGTTATGAGAAGTTAATAGGTTGCGATGGAAAAAGTAGAATGATCTAAAGGGGAAAGAAAATATAGATTTATCGAGTGAACAGATGGAGGCTACTTGTAAGTATGGAATTAGAGGTTAGAAAAAACTATTTTTATATTAGATTTTTAAAATCTAACAACTATTATTAGGGATATTTCGATAGCTACTATGAAAAAGGAGGAGTAATGATTCTGTTTTATTCAAACTAAATTTCAGTTAAACAAAACTAAAAGCAAAGAAAACTTTTTAAAGAGTAATAAAGCTGTTAAAAGTTGGATTTTCTTAGGAGGTGAAGAAAGTGGCATTGACTCCGCATGGTTATAGAATATACTGTGATAAAAAATTGGAGGATGTTATTTCTATTTTAGATGAAAACTTAGAAATTAAGATTGATGGAATAGTATACAATGTCATATTAAAGACAGGGGAATATAAAACTTATCATGAGCAGTTCGAAAGTGAAATTCCTGAAATGATTACAACTATCTTTCGAGATAATAACATTCCTGTGTTTTGTAAATTAGGTGGGGTATATGATTTTTCTAACAATCGTACTGTATTAGTGTTTGAGCACATGGATACAAAGAAACATCATGATATTAATTTAATTGGCGGCTCAGCATACGATTTATTAATTGGAAAAGTATTAAATACGGAACCATTTGCAGATGGTACTTATTATAAATTTATGGAGATTCATAGCAATATTTTAGTCGTATACCCTGATATGTCACAAATAATGTCTACAATGTTAACAAGACAGTATGCGAGTTATACTCTTAGTGGAACCGCTATTATTAGAATGAGTATGTTTGAAGAAATAAAAAGTTCTATTTATGTTGCAAGTGCATCGCGATTAGAGGGAAGTATTTCAATTCGTAAATCAAGTAACTCTCATATTAAAGGAACTATATCAATACCTATAGATGCTTCCCATGATATTGGTTCGTTCTTAATTATTAGGAAATAAGTTCGCAACATTCTAGTTAAGTAAAACGACTATAAATATATAACTGTATGGGATAAATTCCATATCAAACTAATTAACCTATTGAAGTTTTAGCGTAAGATCAGGTGTAGATGAAAGATTATAATCTAGGAGGTATTTAAATATGAATATAAATAAATTTAACGTTTCTGCAGTTTTTTATTTTAAAAGTGGAAATTCAAAGAAAGTTGATTGGTTGGAGGATAAGTTAGTAAAAAAGTTAAAGAGTGAGACACAAGAAGTAACTGAAGGTCTTAGCTTAGAGGAAGCAGATGTTTTTTTTCAAAGTAAGTTTAAGGAATGGCAGGAAAATGGTACTACTATTATCCGAAAAAATGCTAAAGGTGAAAATTCTATCATATCCTTTGCAGAAGTTGAATATATGACCATGTTAGTTAGCTTAGCTAAAGATATCTCTCTAGATACAACTGAGTTGAATGAAGATGTTTCTAAAGCAACAAGAAGTATTCAAGAACATCCTGCATTTAAAAAATAACCATGAACAAGGCAGCATCACTCAAAAAAATTATATATTTGAATATAAAGAACTTTACTTTTGGGAAGTTAAACAATATGACTATATAAAAGGCTAGAATTATTCTACAAAAAATTAAATAAAAAATTTTGTAAATCCTTATAATGAATGCGATACAAGAGGGAGGATGAAATATGAGGGCAAAAGAAATTTTAACTAAGTTAGGCACTTTAGAGCAAAAGAGAGATGAGGTAAGTTCTGCATTAATTGAGACTTCCTATAGAGAAGCAAAGTTAGTTTTAGAGGACTCTCTAAAGAAGTACCAGAAGAAAGTGGATGCTTTTCTTAATACAGAATTCGAGCCTTTATCATCAACAGCTTTTCTAATGGTTTCCCACAAGCATTTAAATCTCAACACTGGTGATCAAGTTCAGTTGAATGTAGAAGCATTAACTAGTGATGGAATTACAAAGAATGTTACAGCTGAACTTCGTCCGGCAATGTTATTTAAAGATATAGATAATTTATATAATAATAAAGGTTTAATTACAACGGTAGACATTAGTAATTATAAATACGAAGAACGAACAGTTGAAATTGTAAAGACTACCAATGGTTTTGGTGTGGGTGATGACAGAGAAACACAAGGATTACAGGTTATAGCAACGAATAAACGAAATGAATTTCGAATTGTAAATTTAAATGGTGACTATTTAGGGATTACTTTCCAAACAGATGGTAAAGAAGAAGTTGGTGATAACTGGTTAATTTATATATATTGGGCGAGTACTGGCACTACTTATTCTGTCAAAGATAAATATATAGCAAAGGTGAGCCCTGAAGGAATTGTAACAGGCCTTAGTGGAGGAACTACAGATATAGTCATTACAAATGGGGTGCATGAAGTATTTTTACCAATTACAGTCGTAGGAAATGAAGCCCCTGAACCACCAGCTATTACTTCTGTGGATAATATGGAAAGTGGAGTAGAAGTTAGATTTGATTATAGTACGTCACCTGATAGTGAGAGTTATGACATTTTTGTAAATGATGTATTAGTTTTAACAGGTGTTGAGCATTCACCTGCTAAATTAAATCATAACATTTTTAATGATAAAGTATCTGTAATTGAAATGACGGCAATTAATTTAGAGGGTAAAGAGTCTGAAAAATCTAATGCATTTCAATATAAACGACTAGATGAATTACCAACTAATTAAGATTTTTTAATGTGAATGTAAAAACAAAGTACATTATTTTTCATAAGGAAGTGCAGGTGTTATAGCAAATTTAATATTTAAATTTGCTATGGAAAAAAATCGCAACTAAATTGATATATATTTCGACTACTATAATACCAGTATGAAATAGGAGAGGTAAACGATATGGAATTATCTAAGAAAATTAGTCGATTAGTACAGTTAATTCAAAGTGGCGAAAATTTGTCCATTAGTATCGACATTAATTCCGGACTTGCTAGAATTTGTGACATGGATTTTTCTATGGAAGAACAAAACAAAATTATTCATGGTCATATTGATAACACATGGCTAGTCCAATGGTTTAATTACTTGCAAAAGGCAATAAAAAAAGAATTAGAACAAGGTGAAAATAATGCCTTGAAACATGTAGATTTGCTTGAGGTACAACATTTGCAAGTAAGAGATAACAATGAGGAAAAAAGTCAATTGAATAAAAAGGCTAAGAATGCTTCTGAATCAAATTCTAATAATGAAGCAGATATGAGTAGAAATCTTTATATTGCCGAGCTAGAAAAGAACTATCGTAATATGGAGAATCGGCTTAAAAAAGCAGAAGATTATGTGAAATATTTAGTGAAACAACTAAATGTAAAAAATGTAACGGAGCAAAACTTACAGTATCCATTACATTTTTCTAATAGTAGCAGCAAAATAGAAAATGCAATGAAAGTTAAGAATAAAGAGATTCAAAATGTTATAGATGCAATGAAAGATATTGAGGTACCTTATGGATCGTTTATAAATCATCAAATTAACGAAGTGATTATAATTAAAATTCATAATGATTCAGGGATTAATTATATTGTATCAGGGGACTATGATTCAGCAATTTTAATGTAGTTAATAAATGAGATTTAGAGGATATGATTTTAAGGTTGGTGATAATTTAATATGCTATTAAATACATTTACAACGGATCAGTGGAAAAAGCATAGAGAAAAACTCGCTAGTAAGTTAAAGGAGATACATATCGAGCATTCCATTAAACGAATGGTAAGATATGATTCCACTTCACTTGGTTTACAAGATTACCATCTTTCTTTGGTATTTGATATTGAAAAAGAACGTCTCTATATTTGCAATAAAGCATCTAAAAGAATGATTGAAAGTACTTCTATAAGACGTTTGCAGGAAATAGAAATGGTTTTAGTAAATTGGTTAAAAGAAATGAAGGAAATTATTAAATAAATTTATATGAGAATTATGTTTAGGTTGAGGAGATATGGATAATAAAAAAGTTAAAATCTATAGATATTATAAGGGTGGAATTTATCTCGTTACTGGTAAGGGAAAACAAACAGGAACTGATGAAGAAATGGTAATTTATGAAGATGCTAAAGGGAATACTTGGATTGAACCTCAGAGTACTTTTATGGCGGATATTGAGGTATGCGGAGTAAAAGTTCCTCGCTTTGAGCATTTAGGTAATTTCTATAAAAGTAATTAAGGAGAGGGTTAATTTGTTAGGCAAGCGAAAATATATGGTTTCTGGTCATGATGCAGAAGGAAAATATGTAGAAAAAGAAGTTTGGGCTAGTTCTGCTCGTAATGCATTAAATATTTCTCAAGAGTGGAATGACGGTAATACATATACGGTAGCTCGTAAGGTTGGATGCGGCTGTGGTGGAAATTAAGTAGACATAAATGTATGCAAATATATAATTATTTTATATTAATATACAGTATAAAGGATTTGTTAGCGTTCTTCCTTATAAATACTTTACAGGAGGTAGGAATAAAATGTTTGAAATTAATACAGTTGAAGAATTTAAAGAAAAGATAGTAGAAGGGTTTGTTTTAGTTTATTTTTATACTACTTGGTGTGGCCCCTGTAAAATGATTACACAGGATATTAAGGAATTGTCAAAAGAAATTGACGATATTAAATTTATTCAAGTTAACGCTGATCAATTTTTAGATATCACTAAATTGTGTGAAGTTAGTACGATTCCAACGCTTCTGTTTATGAAAGATGGTAAAAATATTGAAAAGAAAGTTGGATTTACTCCTAAGCAAGAAATTCAGGAATTTATTGAGGCTAGTAAATTAGCAAGCCAAATGGAGGCTGAAGAGGAAGTATTAGAAAAAGATGCCTTAAATTGAGAAGAAACTTGAAAAGGTAATACCACAAAGGTGTGTCATTTGACACACCTTTTCCTATAATGGGCTTACTATATTTGGTTAGGAGGTTACAATCGATATGCCTAAACTTAAAAGTATTATGAGATATGTTAAAGAAATAGATAAAATGATTAAAGATTTGCGTAAGGGTATGGCACATAGCCATCCATACTCAGTAGATGCTTTACGGCAATATGTAGATGAATTAGAAGCTATACGTGAAGTAATCATGGAATCAGGACTTGAATCTGGTGAAAACTTGGATACATTAATGTATAAAATTAGGGAATGTATAAGGGAGTGCGTGAGACCTTCTTATGCACGAAAACCACAAGTTTTACCTTATCCAAAACCGGATCCATGGGTACCACCTGTTACAGTCACAGGGGTTAATATTATTTTCGTTGTAGATATTTCTGAATCTATGTTTGAAGGAGGGGGCCTTGAACCTGGAGGTCGTGTTAGAAACTTATTAGTTGCCACAGCAAATGAAATCGAGCGTTATGCTAAAGCTGCTAAAATCCCATGTAAAGTATCATTAGTAGCCTATGCTGATCCTACAGACAGAGCAGGAAAGAATAGGCCGAACTTTTGGAGAGTTCTACTGAATAAAAGTGTAGATGTACAAGGATTAGCACAAGCATTTTCTGATATTAGTACGCTAACATTTAATCGAGGATCGGATTTCCCTGAATCTGGTATGTCTGCAATTTATCATTCGATTGATCAAGTGATAGATAAAAGTGTAATAAATGGTAAACCCGTAGAGAATTCTCTTATTCTTGTATCAGATGATAGACAAAAGTTAGAGGGCAGTAGCGAACCTTCACATCGCCTGTATAAAGAAGTTACATACGATCAGGTTGACGGGAAGCTAAATAGCCTTAAAGTATTTAATCGTTATGCGTTAGTGCCTATGAAAACTATATATACAGTTCTTCCAGGAAGAAAAGGACCTGGGAAAATAGGGCCAGGGAATTGGAATAGTCCTATCATTCCTTTCTTTAGACAGTGTAGAGAGTACTTCCATGTAAGCTCTTTAAAAGATGTAAGCGATTGGATCACTTGGACATTAGATCCTACTAAGGCTCCGAAAAAAAAGTGAGGAGGAAGTGATAATGACAATTAGATTTGGAGATTTGTATGAGGAAATCTTAGCTATTGAAGATGCTATGCAGCGTATGAGAGATGATATAGCTAGTTCAGATTGTTCCTCGATTACAAAATGTCGTTTGGAAATAGAATTAGAGATGCTTGAACAAAAATTATATGAATTAGAACGTACAAATATAGATTTTGAATTATTAAACTTTGTTACAATTATAGAATCTATTGAAAGGTGCTTTAATTGTATTGATATTCCAGGTGAATTATCTCATGATATAGCTCCTGTACCATATGATACAGCAAGCAATTGCGGAGGTAAAAAGAGACAATTATCACTTAAAGATATTGAATTAATTAGCGTATTTGAGATGAGTACTAGAAAGCCCGACAAACGACCAAATGTATTTGAATTTGTTAAGAGTGCAATGCCGTATAAAATCCTTACAATTGCATCAGAGAAGTATATTGTATCGTATGACTCGTTACGTAATGGTATTGCGGTTAAAGGGTTCAATAGGCAAACAGGGGAGTCAGTAACGAACTTTGGAAATATTTCTAGAATTGATGTGAAATTAAATGATTCGGCGCGTCAGAAATATGGCGTAGAATGGGTAACTGCATGTAAGGTTTTATTAACAACACCTACACCAATGGTTAGTATTGCACCGTTATCGTTAGCTATTGATGGTAATCCGAGCACCATGCCTAGGGTTGAATATACAAATGAGGCAGAAGTTGAAATGGTATTTCAATTTTTTGTATAGATAATTAGGAGCTAAAAAGATAAAAAAACGTACAGAAGTGTACGTTTTTTTATTATCTCATTTAATCAAAGTGGCAATTATAATGTTTAATTCATTTTCTATTAAATTCGCCTAAAACGTTGAATTCAGGAAGTTGTTTATTTTCTGTTTAAATTGTTGATGAAATAATCTGTTCAGATCTAAATCCCTATTAGAAAACTTTTTAATTTCCTCAATTGAAAATGTACCACCCCAATATGGAGAGGTATGAATATCCGAATGGAATGTCACTCCTAAATGGGTAGAAGGAATGGCGTTTAGCATAATATTTGAAATTTCTTTTAAAACGTCTTGGGAAACATTTTGTGGTACATCAAAGATTAATTCATCATGTATCTGTAATACGATGTGTATATCATGCTCTTCAAGTATAGATTTGTAATTCTCCTGTAGCCATTCATCTCTATCTAAGCATTTTGTACCATCTGGCCGGGTGGGATAAAATAAATTTACCATGGCTTTTTTTACTTGTGTCGCAGAAGTTCCTTGTATTTTAAAGTTACAACTTTGCCGTTTTATTTTCTCTAATCTCCAATCTGAATTTTTGTTCTTAAAGGTGGAAGAAGAGGTAGTTTTTAAAATTGTTTCTTTAAAACGTCTTTTTCTACCAAACAAATCTTTTACATAACCATTAGTTAAAACTTCTCTATGTGTTTCAGATTCCCATCTTAAAAAGTTAGGTAATTGTTTTTTAAATTGATTAATTAACGAAGTAGCTGCTGCTTTTGTAATATTTAATTGATCAGATAAACCGATTTCTGTTATACCATATAAGGTCACTTAAACCCCTTAGTTTCCTAAGGGAGTGGACTATACCTTAGCAACTATTTCAAGTTACTTCTCACATTAAGCGAACTCGTTAGATTGGTTGTTTATATAACCGCGGAACGCTATAAGTCTCTGCACCTGCCATTCATATGAACGCTTTGGCACAGGATTACCATATGCTTATACACTTAGGTTTCCCTGTTTTGAGTGAGATTTTAATTCGGCAATCCCTTTACCGAATACAATGCTTTTCATTTCTTTTCTAAGCGATTCAAAAGCATTTGCCAGAGAAGGAATAGTAGTACTATTTAGTTCCTTCATATTATATATCTTCAAGATATATAGACATTCTGGGGTATCTGACCATTTATTTATAAGCTGTTGTATATGATGCTGAGTCTCTTTTAATGTCTCTCTTTTATAATTTCGAATATCCTCAAACAAGTTATAAGTAAACCCCTTAATTTGGCAAGTGATTTGACTATGTACATCTAAACCTTTCTTAAAGGCTTCAATTAGAACCGGTTCTTGTGTTACTATTGCGAGCCAACGTAATTCTTGTTGTATGTATACCGCCATTTTCATGGTATTTGAACACTCCTTAAAGGAGTCGGATTAGACTATACCTTCTGTTGCATTCCTGCAAATAATGGGCAAATTTTGTGACCACTAAGCCCATAGCCTACCGTATAAATGAGTTCGATGGATTTATCAATTTTGGTTGATAGACGACTCATTATTTTGTTAACTATGAATCAAGATGATAATTAACAAGCAGTCGTTGCACTTCTTGTCACTAGAAGCACAGGATTCGCTCCACCGTTACATGAGGGCGTTCCCTGTTTTGAGTAGGTTTAGATTAACGACTTCAGCCAACGTTTTGTAAACTGAAGTCAATACTGGTGAATAATCTACCTCTTTCTGCTCTAAAGGCCATACGTATAAAATCAGCTTTACTTGGTACTTGTTGTCATTGTAGTAATGCAAGGCTCTTTATCCTTGCTCTCTCTTTTCAAAGAGTATCGGACTATATCATCACCCTGTTGTAGAAGGGTGGATCGCTTTCGTGCTTATTTCGCCTGTTCTAGGTTAATTTAAGTAGTCTCTGCACCTTTCTAATATCCCTATTAGACTTGGCTCAGGATTGACATAGGTAATTACCCTTAGTTTCCCCTGAATTAACGATCTGCTTACACATAAAGTCACCTTTATGCAGCCCACAACTTTAGGTTTGGTGACGAGCAACTCATACGGCCTGTTTTAGTTCCTACAGAGTTATAGATAGGATGGATTTTATTATCAATAGTACCTTGTTGTTCTTTGGGTAGGGAGTCACAAAAAGAACTTATTAATTTCACTAAGCGACGATATTCTAGAATTAGAGGAATTACAGGATGCTTTGATAGATTACGTATCAGCGTTTTTCTATCTGTTTTTAGTTTGGAAATCACACTTTTGCAACCTTTGTCATATTCCATGATAGGTTTTAGAATAGCGTTATCAATATAAAGTTTTTGGGCCAAATGGGCTGGAGAATTTATATTAAACAAAGTGCTTGTTAATTTATTTACGCCATTATATTTATTTTGTTGCTTAGGTGGGTGTATACAATTATTTAATGTGATAGTGGAACCTAGGTAATTCAATATTTCTTTTTTTACGGATTGTAATTTCGTTTGGAGTATTTGTTTTACATCATTACTTAGAAATTCTTCACTAATTTTAATTCCTTTTCTTTCAGCGGTAGTAAGTACGGCTATTAAAGGCATCTCTATTTCCCTAAATAATTTATATATAGGAACAAGATTAAATTTAGGGTTTTCAAAAATCCTTTTTTGATACTCGAATACAGACTTTAGCATAAAAATATCATAGCAAGCGAAGTAGGTAGCTACATGACGTTGTAGCTGATCATAGAGTGTCTTTTCAATCATATATTTTTTTCTATCAATGGTATTTAAAATGGTTCCATTTGAAATAAGACGAGGTAATACATATTCTTTATACCATTCTTTTACACCTTTTGGATGGTTCTCATTTAATAGGCTTGCAGCTATCTCAGTATCCCAAAAGATATTATATGTAATGTCAAAATCACACCAATTATATAGAGCATGAATGTGTTGCTTACTGTTACTAAGTATTAATAAGGTATCTTTCTCTAATAGTGGTGAGAGTTTTTTCATCGTGTATTCTAGACTTAATGTAGAGATATGCTGTGATAATCCATGTTTAAAAGGCTTAATAGGTATATAAAAAAAACTGTTATCCATAAATCCAATCGTAATTGAGATGATTGAGTCTTTAAAAGGATTGAAACCAGTGGATTTCGTATCAATAAATGTATAAGCTTGCGAATGTAAGGTTTTATACACCTTATACTTGGTAATAAATTCTTCAAATTGTTTAGGTGTATGTATTAAGTAGTAATTTGAAGGTAGTTTTACTGAATGATTAATTCCGTGAACATATTGATTTTGTTTTATCGTAATCTTTTTTTTCTCATTTTTTTTTATACGTGTTTTTTGTGTGCTTTCTTTTACTTCGCGCTTATTTAATAGTGTAAAAATGTCCTGATTGGATTCATTTGATTTAAAAAACAAAATTTACAACTCCTTACTTCAAAAAGGGACGAAATAATCGTCCCTTTCTATATTTAATAATAGAAATTAAAATTCCATACTGTTTTCTAAAATGGTAATTTATGATTAGTAGTTCGCAATTGTTCCATTTCATCAAAACCTTCAGTAGCCAATGGAAGAGTAGGGGAACTACATTGAAACTGTGCTTGCTGTAAATTATATATTGTTGATGCTGCATTCATAAATTCCTGGATTTCATCAGGACTATGAGAAGTTATATATGTTGATATATCAAGCATTTCAATTTCATTAAAGTCTGGTTTATTTAATATAGGTTCTTCATCCACTGAAGTATAATGGTATGGTTTAGCTGAATAAGTGGTATCATTAGCACCTGTTCCACTTCTAGAAATAGTGACAAAGTCTTTTGTAGGATCAATCATGTGAAGATTAAAATCTGTGTGTAATTTTTGAATGTGAGTTTTCGCTAAAGAGACTAGCTTAATCTTATTATCTAATGGATCATATACACGTAATTTAATCTTTAAATTCGGATATTTACTCGGATTAACGTGACAAAGGGGGCACACACCTGTCCCTGGACAACGTATATATTTGGGTTTTAAGGTAGGTTCATAATGCTCGCGAATACCAACCAGATTTTCATACCAATCGATAAATAAAAGTGTAAGTGGTTTTTTATCTTTAAACGTAAGAAAGGTATTTCCCACTTTTAAAATTGCATCTAATCCTTTTATTGTTGTCATACTTTATTTCCTCCTTAAATTGACAGGATATATATACCGTCTATAAATTGTTATATATAGATATAAAGGTTTATTTAAATTAACTTTGTTCATTTTGTTTATATGAATAAATAGAAATTAAGTTTTAAAATGCAGACTGTAAGTTATGAATCTAACCAATACTTAATAGTAATAATTGAATAACTAAGCTTAATAATTTTCCAGTAAAGTTCATGTAATGAATTGTTATATATAAAAGAAGGCTGAAATCTAATAAGAAACAGATAAAACGCCTTTGAAAATTATTGTCGATGTTGTATACTAGTTGTATATACTAGACTAATTAATAGTTATCGTAATAACTAATTAAAAAGTTGCGGAATTTATAATAAAAATAAAAGTTACTTTTGTTTACAAAATGTTCTTAATTGTTTTACAATATTTTTGGGTGATTGTTGTTTGAGATAGTAGGGAACTAAGTATATTAACAACAATAAATGCTGCGCAATTTCTTTAATGCTCTTGTAGAGTGCGATTTATTAATTTTAAGTTCGTTTGCGATTTCGGCTAAATTCATACAGACTCCTAAGCCGTCATATAGCATGTATTCGATAACATGTTGTTCAGTCGGAGTAAATTTATTTCTATGTATTTCATAATCTGCTTTAACAATTGAGAATTCATATCCTTGTTCGTAAGACTCTTGGCAAAATGTAGGGCAATTGTTGTCACTAGAATCGTCTTCAATAAATCCATCACAATAAAATACAGAAGTCGAATTTTGTTCTACCATTCTATTTGTATAACGATAGTAATCAACCACGGTTCTTTTAATAATTGTTTGACAGAATGAAGGTAGCTTTTCAGATGGAACTGTTGTTTGTTGAAG
The DNA here is from genome assembly GCF_900176455.1 of Bacillus sp. JKS001846. Lineage (NCBI taxonomy): Bacteria > Bacillati > Bacillota > Bacilli > Caryophanales > Bacillaceae > Bacillus > Bacillus sp. JKS001846. The sequence continues at coordinate 3,938,362 of NZ_FWYG01000001.1, read as the reverse complement.
AGATTTCATTATACGCAAGATACAATCTTGTTTCACATCTTCTTTATCTTGATTTCTCACCTTAAATAATTCAAAATTAAAAATTTTAGCTATAGATTCAGAGTTTAGTATTTCCATTATTAAATCTTGAAAGTTTATAGTTGCTGTGTTCATTATATAAATCCCCTTTATTTGAATGAATTAAAATTTACTGCTTAGTAAACTAATTGAATTTGTATTTAATTTATCTAGTAATCCCATTTTAAGTAAGTCATTGGAGTCGATTTTTGAATCTTCAGTGAATTGGGGTGGATAGAGCGTATGATTGACCGTGAATCCTTCCTGTATTAATTGTTTTGTTGCTTTTTGTGTTGCATCTTTTCCAGCTTTGTCATTGTCAAAAAATAGATCAACAATCTCTATACCTGCTAGATGTAATTCGCGTATTTGGTTTTTAAATAATAATTTCCCATTAATTGCAACAGCAGGAATACCTACTTGATAGTTACTCATTACATCTATAGGAGATTCTACGATACGAACTCTTTTAATCCGATTGGCTGATGTTCGTAGTTGGTTAATTAAATGAAGTCCAAATAAAATATCTTTTTTGTTTGGTAATCCTTCGTTGATAAATTTTGAACCCTTATAATTACTTCCAATTTTTCGTTTTTGTAAAAAGCGAAGATCCCCGTTTCGAGTACGTTGCGGAAATACTATACATTTATTTCTGACATCTATTTTTATTTCGTAAGTATCTAAAGTCTTCATGTTTATTCCACGCTGATTAATTAAATAGGACATTGCTACATTGTAAATCCCTTGGTTTTTAAATTTCTCCTCATCCAATTTTTTGAGTGTTTCTTCGGATAACGTATTTGCTTTTATACATTTTTTTCTTGTAGCTAAGAGTTTTGAAATGTCTAAAGGTTTACGATTGTTTTCAAAATAGTAATTCGATAATAGGGCTTTTAATCCGTTGCCTTGCTCTAAAACAAAAGCGGTTTCAATTACACAATCTATGGTTCCTAAGTATCCACAACAGAAACAGTGTGTGTGATAGGGAGGGGTTTTAGAAATCCCAAATGATGGTCTTGTTTCTGTATGGTTCGGACAGCAACACATTATATAATTGCCGTTATCATTTTTCTTTGAAAATGCTGCATGGTTACTTTGGTATCTAAGGGAATACTGATACTTAAAACGCAAATCATCTATTAGACTTGGTATATCCAGTGATGTATTTTCGAGCATTTCTATATTTCTTGCTTTTTGCATGTATTTTCATCTCCATTATTAATACTAGAAGAACTGTTTTTCATACTGATTGTTAATGGTACTAATCAGTCCTGTATCAAAGTTATATCGCACAATGAAACTTTGACCACTAGCATTGCCACGATTTTTTATGACCTGTACTTTAAAGGTTGTTTCATTTATTTTAATAATAGATATACCTTTGCTAGCATCTTGGAAAATTGCATAAGTTTCCCCGATATCCTCACCAGTCATCGTGCTATCAGTTAGACTTTTTTTAATTCTTTTAGCGGATTCTCTGTTAGCCTGTGCTACTACATAACCTGGAATTCCTGTTCCTAAAATCATTTCACGTACTGCTGCTGATATATCAAATAATCTTTGTCTTAAATCTCCAAAATTATTATTGGAGTTATTTAAACGTACTTTTGATAATTGATCTAAAACGAAGCGAGTATGTCCTTCAGACTCAAGGATGCGCTGTATTTCAGTAACTGAATAGGGGCGACCACCATTTTTTTGAATATCATAGATCACCATATCTTTTTGCTTTTGCCTTAGTTGATCTAAAAAGAATATGTAACGGTCTTTTTGTTCAGCGGACATAGTACCACGTTGTATGCCTAAATTTGATACACCAGCCAGGACATGATCCCAATTTCGTGCAATTTCTTCAGCACGTTGTTCTAAAGCAAAGTATGCAGGAAAATCCCACTCGATATTACTATTCCAGGCGGACATTAACATAAATGAAGAAATTAATGTTTTACCCATGTTAGATGGTGCGAAAACAAGAAAATAATCAGTTTCTTGTCCATCACTTACTAATCCATTAGTTGCTAAATCTAATGTTTTAAAACCTGTAGTCGCTCCTAAAATTTCATTTTCATCTCTACCATGAATTGATATGTATTTACTCTTACGTGTATCCGCCATTCCAGTATATGAGTATCCTTTGTTGTCAATATTCGCAAGTTTTAACATATTCGTGGCATTTAATTTAATATCTAAAATAGCTTCAACAGTTTTTTTTTCAGCGACAAGGTTTGCTGCTTTTTGAAGAAAGGGCTTGAATTTTCTATGTAACCAATCTTCTTTAAGGGCATCTACTACAAATTCTGTTTTTTCTAATTCGACCATTTCAAATTCTTCAAACATATTCATTACGGTTTCTATTGTTGGAAGTTGTTTTTGTAATTTTTTAAAATTTTTAATGTAATTAAAAATATCTTTATGTATAGGAAAATGTTCTTCATCAAGGCCATTTTGATCAATTGAAGACCAATCTTTATTTTCTAATATATGGTTTAATAGTTGTAATTCTTCAATGGATGGCATAATATAGACTCCTTTTCATCTAATCTCGAAATAATAATCGATGTGATAATGGAAATAGTTGCGATTTTTTTAATAACAAAATACGGAACCTATGTTCGTTTTTAAGGTGAAAAAATAGAACCTACGTTCCTTGGTGATTTAAAATAAAACGTATGTTCTGTTTTTTACCAAAAAAATAAAAGAACCTATGTTCGTTTTTAGGGCGTAAAAGAATAGAAGATTAAATCAGAACTCTAATGGAATAAAGCATCTTACTATCCAAAACAGATATTGATGCTTTATTTTGTTCTAATTAACTTCTTTTATTTTACAGGTATTTATATATAAGGATTTAATGCATTCCTTCTCAATTCATAAGCTGAAAATTTAATCATGTAAATTAGTATACTATGGAAATATATTAATTGTAATACTATTTTTACATATTTATCATATTATTGTTAAATGGATTGTAGAAAGAGCTCGTTGCATGACGAGACCTCTATATAATGGGCTTCAAAATATAACTTTTTTCTTGTCTTCTATCACGACCTCCTAATTGATATACAACAGTATTAAATAACATACGAGATGTAATAATATCTCCAAGACAATTCTCTTGTTCTAATTGTTGGAGTGTAAGATTAGAAGTGAAAAATGTTGATTTTTTATTTTCCTTACGAAAATCAATCACATCATAAGTAAAATCTCTAATATAATTTGTAAATCTTCCATTTCCTATATCATCAAGTATTAGTAAGGGAACCGTCTTCATGAGTTTTACTTGTTGTAAAACTTTTTGTGTGAAATCTTCATCATTTAATTGATAAATTTGGCGTAGATCATTTGCCCATGAACCATACTTAATATAGAGTACAACCGGAGACTCAAAATTAAATAAAGAAGGATTCATTACTGATTTAAATATATATTCCATTGCAAAGGCTATAGCAGTATATGATTTACCAGTTCCTTTTTGTGGATGTATAAAAGCGAGATTATTTCCATTCTTAACAATTTCCTTAATTGAATTAAAAGTATCTATAATGTAATCTTTGTACATTTTGTTATCCGTGTCTATTATGAAATTTCTTTTATTTGCATTTTGATATTCTAAAGGAATTTGAGAAAGCTTTATAGCCTGATTAAGTAAGATATAACCGCCACACTCAGGATTTATCGTATAATCCTGTGGCAGGGGAGTAGTACCATTTCTACGTTGGCACCAATCCCTAACGACACATTGTGCACAAGTAACATAAGGTTCATTCAATATTTACACCACCCATTATGTTTATAAATTCTTTATATGATTTTGTAATTTTGAAACTGTTATATAATAGATTGATTTTTAAATATAAAATTACTAGTCAATATTTCAATATCTAATTCTTTTTTCTCTAAAACATGAAGGAATAAAGCATTTAAGTGGTTTATTGTATTTTGCTGAATCTCCATATGATGTAATGAATATTTATTTTGATTGAGAAAAGATAATATTGAATTTTTACATTTCATAATATCCTTCCAACCATATTTTTTTGCAAGTGTATCTATTACTTCCCACATCATTTCTGATACTTTTAGGAGTGGAATTTTATCACATTCTATTATGTAGTATCGATTACTTTTTCCGCGACCTGGGACCTCTTTTTTTATAAATCCTTTTTCAACTAATTCATTAATATAACGAATAATTGTATTTATTGAGCAGGAACAAGATATAGATAATCTATAAATACTTGGGAATGCGAATTCTCCTTTTTTATAAATGTAATTCAAAATGTTTGAGTAAACCAATTTTGCGTGAGTACTTAGGCCAATACAGTGAGCTACCATGCTAGGAGTGCTTATATGCCCTTTGTTGTATGAGCTATTGTATATAAATTCTCTTTCTTTTGAATTTGGCATTGTTTTATACAGTTAAAACACCTCTTTCTATTATAAGTATCGTTTTATATGCTGAAAAAGTTGAGGGGGAATTTTAAGGAAATAAAAAATAATTCTACATGCAGATAAAATATAAACTAATTTACCTATAATACTATTAAATAGATTGCAATAAACATGTAGTTTTTTAATGATGGAAAACTTTAATTTATATAAACAATTAATTTTGATATAGAAATTAATTGTTTATATTCTTGCTTAGTTTTGGGTTTGATTATAAAGAGCGATTATAAAGAGAGTATTAAAACTTGAATAGTTTAGAGGTGATTATATGAGAAGTAATTGGAAATCACATCCGATTAGTGAATTAGGGGATCAAATTGGAAAAGCTATTATGCTTACATGTAAAGAAAATGCATATATTGGTGGTTTAAAAGATATCACTGAAAAATTCATTATGATTGAAGTTGGTGAGGGGATGGTTATTGCTGTGGACCGCACTGTATTAAATGATGAATCTATAGAATTACATGTTGTGGGAGGCTAAAAGATTGTCTGACTTTGTTATAAGTGAAAATACGCGCAATAGCATTAGTACTAATAATGCTCCTAGACCAAAATTAGATCCCCGAGATCCTAATATTGGGAAAGTAGCACTGGTTAAAGAAGGGACATATAAGGGTCTAAAAGGTATAATATATCCACCTACTAAAGAATTGAAATATGATGGAGAGTTTGTAAAAGGATTTACAGGGCATTATGAAGTAGAAAAACTATATCATGTAATGTTCTTTTTTGAAGATGGTACATTTTTTTGTGCAATGGAGACAGATTTATTGGATTTAGAGGTAGAAGGGGGTATATTCATTATTGATGATGGAGATGGAACTGTTGCAAAACCCTATGGATGTGGTGAAAGATTATACACGTCGGTTCCAGAAATTTATCATGAATTACCTTTAAATAAATCAGGTTATATCATTATCAATACCTATCAAAGCAGGTGGGTAGATTCTTTTTTTAAAGTGTTTTGGATTAACGATCTTACTACACCAATTGGACAAACTCATACACGCGTGCATGGAGTAGTTTTTAATAGTCCACATGATATAATATTTTATTATGATCCCAAGTTTAACCCAAATAAAATAGTTGTTAAGAGTGATTACATAGGAAATTGGTATCATAAAGTCAATTGTCTTACAGAACTTGATGGATCAATATTTAAGCCGTATACCTGTGGAACTAATATTGTTCTTAATAGTCCCATAGATATGAAAAAGTGTTTTTTTCAACTAATTGAACGTACAGGGGAAGTTGAAGTTGTATATAAATACTTGGGAGATCCTAAAAGTGAGGCTTCATTAGAAGTGTTTTGGCAGAATGAAGTGATAGGGAAAGTAAACACTATGGAAAAAATTTTTGAGGAGAAAAGCATTATCTTCAGTGTAGATGAATTAAAAATGTTTAATCCCCAGGTAAGGGTTACAGTACATGGACACTGGGAAGTGAAAGTAAAATGTCCGGTAAATAAGGGGATATTACAGTTAGGAGAACAGAATTTTTGAGTACTAGTGGTATGGCTTAGGAAGAGGGAATGACAGAAATTTCCAGATGAATTAAAACATGCAGAATTCTACTATAAAATGGCTATGTTTTACGGTCACAATCAACAATATGTAGTAGCTCTACAATAAGTAGGTAAGGCCAAAGGTATCTTTTGTAAGCGTAACGATTATGAATTAGCTGAAGAGCGTTTAGTTTCTGCTTTGGATATATTTAAGAAAAATGAAGAGAATCATGCTTGCCTTATCGGTTGTCATAATTTAAGATTCTTATACAACAGTTAGAATTTATCAGAATTAGCAATTCGTCATATATCTGAAGTAATTGCCGAGTCCCCTAACAATTATAGAGCATTTTAATTTTGGCTTGCGAATTTGCAAAATTGGGGAGGGAAGACAAAGTATTGAATGTATTTGAAACAGGATTGGAAATTAGTAATGATTTAAAAATATAGAATATGACCATCATTTCCAAATCTTAAAAGCATACATCTAAATATTCCTGAAGAAGAGCTAGAAAAACTCATAATATCTAGGAATAAATATTACACCAAGGAAAATTTATATGAATACTTCCAAAAATATAATGGGAAATTAGCCATCAAATATTATGATGAAGATAATCATATGAAGGCATCTAGGTGCTTTTATAGTAAAGGGGCTATTGAGTTAGCTAGTAACATTAATACTAAACTATGGTATGGGTTCGTTAAAAGTTGAACTGACCCCAGAAAGTTTGACAAGTCGTTTCATTAGGCAGCTTTTAGGACATGAGTTCGATATTGTACCGGGCTCATGCCTTTTAATTTTGCCTTAATTCGTTTGTGATTATAATAATCGATATATTTTTCAAATTCTTGTTTAAAGTGTTCTATGCTTTCAAAATCTTTTAGATAAAGAAATTCAGATTTCATAATACCAAAGAAACTTTCAATAATCGCATTATCGTAACATCTTTGATACAAGTGAATAGGTTGGTCTTGAATCAATTGTATAAGCGATTATCTCTCAATTAAATAGATCTAACATCGGTGATAAGTAGAGCTTCTCGCCGCATAATTTAAATTCTGTTATGTCTGTAACTCATTTTTCGTTTGGCTTTTTAGCCTTAAAGTTACGTTCTAAAATATTTGGCGTAATCTTACCTACTTTCCCTTTATAAGAGCGATATTTTTTCATACGAACTAGGCTCTTTAAACCTAACTTTTTCACAATTCGTTGAACTTTTTTAAATAAGCATTCTCCATACGCAAACGCTCCAATTCAGTTTGTAATGCTTCTACTGACTCTTCTGTTTGTGTTTGTTTCTTAATTGATTTTTGATTGTCCTTAGTCATAGATTGACGCCCCTTTTTCTTAGATTTAAGGGCGTCTACTCCTTTTTGACGTAGCTGAATACGCCATTTTCTAATAAGTCCAGATGAAGAAATATTAAAAATAACTGCCGTTTCGTTTGGAGACGTCCCATTTTCGAACATATAATTTAGTACGCCTAGTTTATACTGTACAAAATACGTTGTATAGTCTTTTTCAAATGCTCGGATTCCATGATATTCAAATTGTTTTATACATATTCGAACCACTTCGTGATTCGTTCTCAATGATTTCGCAATATCTTTTATACTCTCACTTCCATCTTGATAATGTATTGCTGCATTCATTTTGTTTTCTGAAGTAAATTTAGTCATAAGAAAACTACACCTCCAATTGTTAGACACAGTCTAACAATTGGAGGTGTAGTTCATAAGAAGTAACCTGTTTTTATTGATATATTAAAAAATCGGCGGAGTAACAGAAAATAAGACTATCGCATTTTTCTCAAAATGATTCACCCATTTATGCTTTAAATAAGCAGGTATCTTTACACTGTCGCCAGTTTCTAATACGTATTCTTCCTCGTTTAAATATAATGTGATTTTCCCATCTAAGACAAATGCTAATTCTTCTCCTTTATGTTCTAGCACATTTTCTGATGAAGCTGTATTAGGCGGGACGGTCATAATTGCTGTTGCTAAATTTCCAGTGAAATCAGGTGAAAGCATTTCATATGATAAATTATCGATAATCATTTTCTTTCGTTTATGGGAACGTACAATTAAATCGTCTGTATTTGTATCTTCAAGTAAAAAGCTAAATGTTGGCACATCAAGAGCTTTAGCAAGCACTTTTAATGTTTGAATAGAAGGGTTAGCGGACCCACGCTCAATTTGACTTAACATAGATGGTGTAATATCGGCCATCTTTGCTAGTTCTTTACTAGTTAAACCTTTTTCTTTTCTTTGTTTTTCAATTTTTTTACCAATATCTATATTTTCCATAATGAAAATCTCCTTAAGGGTTGTTAAATTATATTTAAATAAATTAAATTAAAATTAACTAAAGTTAACGATTTGTGTTAAACTATATTAAAATTAATTTAATTATAATTTATTATATGGTGAGCTACAAGGATATAAGGAGGAAACAAAATGAAAGAAATAGGGGCATTACAAGCAGAATACCCATTAGTGAATAAACTTATTGCAACAGAAGAAGTATTTTGGATAAATCCAAACATAGAAAAGTATGCAACAGCAATAAAAGATACACCATTGAATGAAGAGAATGTAAAAGATGCGGAAGAGAGATTAAAGCGTTTTGCACCATATATTGCGAAAGTTTTTCCTGAAACGAAAGGGACGAACGGCATAATCGAATCATCTTTAGTGAAAATACCTTCTATGAAAGAAGCTTTAGAGACAAATTACAAGCAACCTATTTTAGGAGAATTATTATTAAAATGTGATAGTCATCTTCCGATATCAGGATCAATTAAAGCTAGGGGCGGCATTTATGAAGTGTTGAAACATGCTGAACAACTAGCATTGCAGCATGGTATGTTAACAGAAGAAGATGATTATTCCATTTTAGATAGTGATACATGTAGAGAGTTTTTTGCCAAATATTCAATTGCGGTCGGTTCAACAGGAAATTTAGGGCTAAGCATTGGAATTATGAGTGCGAAACTAGGTTTTAACGTAACGGTTCATATGTCAGCAGATGCGAAACAATGGAAAAAAGATTTATTAAGAAGTAAAGGTGTAAACGTTATTGAGTATGAAGCTGATTATAGTAAAGCAGTAGAAGAGGGGCGTCAGCAAGCAGATGCCGATCCTAGCTGTTATTTTGTAGATGATGAAAACTCCCATGATTTATTTTTAGGATACGGAGTAGCAGCATCGCGATTACAAAAGCAATTAGAAGAGTTAGAGATTGTAGTAGATGAAAATCATCCTTTATTCGTTTACCTTCCGTGCGGAGTAGGAGGCGGACCTGGCGGCGTCGCATTTGGTTTAAAGTTATTGTATAAAGACAACGTGCACTGCTTCTTTGCGGAGCCTACGCACTCTCCATGTATGTTACTCGGTTTAATGACAGGACTTCATGATAAAATTGCTGTTCAAGATATCGGGATTGATAATGTAACAGACGCGGACGGACTAGCGGTAGGAAGACCGTCTGGATTTGTCGGTAAAACGATGGAACCATTTTTGAGTGGGAATTACACAGTAAGCGATGAAGAGTTATATAGATTGTTAAAAGAACTAGCTGACACGGAGAATATTTATTTAGAGCCTTCTGCACTAGCAGGTATGATTGGGCCAGTAAAAGTATGTAAAGAAGATGAGTATTTACAAAAGCAACAGTTAACAGAGAAGTTGAAAAAAGGTACTCATATTGTGTGGGGAACGGGTGGAAGTATGGTTCCTAAAGATGTAATGAATGAATATTATAGGAAAGGTTTGGAATTAACGATATAAGAAAAATGAGGCTAGTTGTAGCCTCATTTTTTCATGTACATAAAAATCTTTGTTATTTTCACAATAGTTCTTTATAGTATATATAAAGGATAACTAATATTGAATAAATACAACAAAAAAGCTTTATTTTACATAATAAGAGGATGTGTATACGATGTCATTACAGACTAAATATATAGCGGGTATTTCGCTTGGGGTTATGGGTGTCGGCTTTGCGGCTTCTATCCCTTTTCAAGGAACGGTAGCAGGAGAGATTATACAAGGGGGATTTGAAGCTGGATTGGTTGGCGGGCTTGCAGATTGGTTCGCGGTTACTGCTTTATTCCGTCATCCGATGGGAATACCAATTCCGCATACAGCTTTGTTACCTAAAAACCGTAAACGGGTAACGAAAGGGCTCATCAATACGTTAGAAAATGAATGGCTGACGAAAGAAAGTATTACGAATAAAGTAAAAGAGATGCAGTTAGCACAAATGGTGCTACAAATTGCAGAGAGAGAAATGCAGTCTGATGCTGTGAAAAAAGGCATTGTAACGATTGCTGAGAAGGCGATTGTTTCAATCGATACAGAAAAATTAGCGGTTATTATTGAAAAAGAATTAAAGACGTATTTACATACAATTAATACAAATAACATTTTACAAGTGCTTGTTGATCAATTAGTTGTGCAAGAATATGATGAAAAGACACTTGATTACATATTAGTGAAGGTAAAAGATTGGACAGCGCAAGATGAAGCTCGTTACCAGCTCGGTAGCTTAGGTATGAAGGCGATGGAAAATATAAAAGTAGATGGATTCTTGCAGTTTACTTTGAAATCATTTATGAATATTGTAGATGAAGATAAGATTGGCGGCATTTTGCAGAAGTTTATCATTAGTAATATTAACAGCTTACAAGAGGTTGATAATGGCACAAGACAACTTATATTAGCGAAGATTCGGCAAGAAATTATCAATGTAAAAGAAAATGAAGCGTTATTACAGGAATTAGAAAATTGGAAAGAAAAGTGGATTGCGAATTGGAATGCTACTGACAAAATAAAAGAGATGCTAGAGCAAGTACAGCAAAGAGCAGTTGCTTTTGTAAATAATGAAGAATTTGCTGATAAATATGTTATTCCATTTTTACAAAAACAAATGAATAAAATAAAAGAAGATGAACAAACTGTTCAAAAAATAGAGGAGTGGTTACAAAAACAAGTTGTAAGTCTTGTGGAGAAGAACCATTCGAAAATTGGTAAGCTTGTACAAGAAAACCTTGATAAGTTAGATGATAAAACGTTAATCGAAATGATTGAAAATAATGTCGGTAAAGATTTACAGTGGATCCGAGTGAACGGGGCGGTTTGCGGATTTATGATTGGATTAGTGTTAGAAGGAATTAAAGCGATTATATGAGAAAAACCTTCCGCAATTGCGGAAGGTTTTTTATTTTTCGAGAACACTCATATTCAAATTATAAGCTTTCTCAATATTTAACTTGTACGTCCCATTTCCAGTTTTAATCGAATTTTTATACCAATGTTCTTGGTTGTTTAATTCTGGATGTTCTTCTGAAGAAGTATTTTCGTTTTTCGTTAAGTCTTCTACTTGTTCCCAAGGTGTACTTCCATGTGTTTCTTTTTGATTCGTTACTGCTGTTAAAGATACATCACTTTCTTTTGCAAGATGGACAGACACTCTTGAGCTTTCCTGTACAAACCAATTATTTTGCAATTGACCTGGATAAAGAGATAGTTCGTTATTTGAAGCACGGATTTCCACATTTTTATTTTGCGGAAGAACAAGCGTTGGTTTCACCTGTGGTGCTGAATTAAATAACGTATGCTGAACAGGTAATGATTTTAAAGTGATATACATCGTTTCTCCAGCCGTTTGAACTGAAAGGAAATCATCTCGTTTTAAATTGAGTTTTTCATTTGCTTTCGTTGTCATTTCATAAGTTCCCAAAAGATGAATTTGATTTGTATTATTTCCCTCTATCGTTAGAGGCTGATGTCCTGCATCTACTACGATTTTTTTGATAGATTCAGGTATATCAAATTGTCCGTCTGGAATATTACTCGTTTGCCTCGTTGTGTTAATAGAATGACGAACTTCTTCTAGTAATCCAGTTGATAATAAACAGTAAAAAGCAATTCCGACACTTCCTAAAACGCCGATAAAGAAAATACTAAAAATATCATATTTAATAAAAGATTGCTCTTTTTTAGAGAATAGAAGGTATAGTAAAACTTCAGCTCCAAGTATGATGAGTAAAACTGGCCACCATGCAGTTAGTGTATCTAATACTTGAATTCCTTTTACGACTGAAAAAAGTAAAAAGCATCCTAACGATATAATAGAAAGCCCCATTGAGAATGTTCCAACACGCCATGTTCTCATTCTTTTGTACCACCTTTGTTTTCTTTATTTCCAAGTAACAATTTAAAGCCGCCGCCAATTAAGAGAAGTGCAACGATAGATGTTTGGAAATAGCGATAATATAGCTCGCTAAGATGAATGTTAAATATAGTTGCAAAGTAATCATTCAAAATAGGAAGGACTGTTTGATCTAATAAATAATAACCACCGAGTGTAATTAACCCGATACCGATCCATCTTTGATGATTGATAAAATAATCGATAATGGGTTCGTCTTGAACTCGTTCTTTTCCGTATTTTGCTGTTTGCTGTAACGCATCAAAAAAGCTATAGAACCAAATGATTGGTACTAAAAATAAAAACGCAGAAAGTCTTAATAAGTCGAGTAAATAAATAGATAGTAAGAAGGCCGCCATAAGCTGAAGACCACGGCGTTGTAAGCCTAAATACATATGACCTGCTCCAGGGAACATCGCTAAAATAGAAGCAAATGTTTTACTTTTCTTTCCCTGCTCGCGGTGCTCTTCAAAATCTTCGAAAATAGTACGGTCAATTAATTGCTCGCCACGTTCTTTTTTCTGTAGTTGCTGAACAACGTCAAAGAAATTATAAATCCATAAAACAGGTAACGTAATAAGGAAGATAAGAAAACTTTCTTGCGATGTTAAAAGTGCAACGAAAATGATCATACTTCCGATTCCTGTGCAAGCTACTAAAAATGTAAGTCCGCGTTGCATAAGTCCTAATTGGAAATGGCCAAGTCCAGGGATGATGGATAAGAGAATGATATAAAATCGTTCGCTCTCTTTAGAGGAATTTATCACTTCTCCAGCTTCTTGCTTTTTCGTTTGGTTTATAATGGTGATAACTAAATCTAGTAAGTTAATTACCCATAGAACAGCTAGTAAAAATAGAGAAAGAAAAGCAATGTCACGTTCTCTTACTACTATGGTACAAAATACTGCAAAGGAGAATAGAAATAGTGATCCCCCGCTATATAAAATAAACCGTCCTAGCTTTTTTAAGTATAAATGTCCAAGCCCAGGAATTAGCCCTAATACAAGTGCTAAAAAGGGATTTTTATTCATGCTTTGAACCTCCGTCCTTTTTCGATGTGTCTACCGATTTGTTTACAATTTGTTGTGAAATAGAAGACTCGTTATGTTTTGAAGATTTCTCTAAATTTGATGTCGCTGTAAAAATATACTGAAATAAACCACTTACCATAAAAATAATTGTAGCCGCAGTCGCAATTATGTAATGAATGATCGTGCGCTTTAGTGAGGTTGTTTTTATATTTTCATTAGACTGTAGTGTTTCAAAATTAATTTGCGTCATAACTTCGTTCGTAAATGAATCATCATTTATCATTGGAAGGTTTTCATGTTGTTCATCAATACTTTCCATATAAAGTGCTAAACAATGATCACATTCATAAAGATGTTCTTCCATAGATTCACGTTCATTACTTTCTATAAAATCTAATGTATAATTGCGCCAATCTTCTTTTGAATAATGCATCATAGAAACTCTTCCTCCTTCCAATGTTTTTTAATCCATTTTCGTGCTCGATACAGTTTCATTTCGACTGTTTTTACTTCGATGTTTTCCTGTAAAGCAATTTCTTGATAGCTCTTTTCTTCTAAGTAATGTGCGAGAACAACGTCACGGTAATTTTCGGGAAGTTCTCGCAGTTTTTGAGCAATGAGTAATTTTTGCTCTTTCGTCAATAATAAAGCCTCAATATTATGAGAGGACTGTATATTTTCTTCAGCTTCTTTACATAAGGAGAGTTCTTCACTTTCTCTAGCTTTCTTTCTCTTATAATCAATAGCGTGATTGGTGGCAATACGTGCCATCCACGTTTTTAATCCGCGAAATTGATAATTTGGGAGAGAGGTGTGAATTTTTACGAATACTTCTTGTGTAACATCTTTCGAATCTTCTTCATGTCTTAAAATAGAAAAGATAACTTGAAAAATATAATGACGATATGTTTGTACAAGGATACGAAAAGCATGCTCGCTTCCTTGCTGTGCTTTTTCAATTAATTGTTTTTCCTCAATCGGTCTCTCCCTCCTTTTTGACGCATTCTATTATATAGACGTAAAGAATGATAAGTCACCCTACACATTTTGTAAAAAAAGAATAATATATTTTTTGCGGGAGAGTTAGATGAAAAAAGGTGTGAAAAAATGGTAAAGAGAAGTATATAATGAGCAAGTAGGAAATGTTACACGGAGAAAGGATGTGAATGTTAGTAGGGAAAGGTCCATACTAACAAACATGAAAATTAAAATATTAATAGCAGATGATAACTCTTTTATTAGAGAAGGCATGAAAATTATTTTAAATACATACGAAGAGTTTGAAGTAGTAGATACTGTAAATGATGGGGAAGAAGCTGTAGCGTATTGTAAAAAGCATGAAGTTGATATTGCTCTTTTAGATGTTCGTATGCCAAATATGAACGGTGTAGAGGCGACGAAGTTCATTTGTGAAGAGACGAAAACAAAACCGCTTATTTTAACGACGTTTGATGATGATGAATATATTTTGGATGCAGTAAAAAACGGAGCGAAAGGTTATTTATTAAAAAATAACGATCCGGAGCGTATTCGTGATGCGATAAAAGGAGTATATAACGGTCAAACTGTTATGCAAGATGTTATTCTCGATAAAATTAAGTCTAATTTAATGGAAAGTAAAGAGGAAGAATGTAAAATTGATAAGAGCCTTTTCACAGAAAGGGAGCTTAGTATTATCGCATTAATTGCAAAAGGTTTCTCAAATAAAGAAATTTCGAAACAGCTTTTTATATCTGAGGGAACAATTGCAAATTATATTACGTCAGTTTTAGGGAAAACTGGACTTGAACATCGTACACAAATTGCGATTTATTACTTAACAGGGAAAGTAGATTAATGATATGGAATTTTGGTTAACTGTAAGTAAATTAATTGTCTTTTTATATATTGTGTTCAGTTATATTTACGCAAATGTAGCAAATTTACCGTGGGTTATATTTACTTTACTTATTTACCTTTCTGTAAACGTAATGATTTCTATATTTAAAAAAGATACGTATAAAAAAATATTAATCTGTATATCCATTGGCGTAGTTATGTTATTTACATGGAGGGTTCATCCATTTTTTATTTTGTTTTTATCTTTGAACTTATACGAAATTACATTCTATTACATAGAAAAGAATTGGCCAAGCTTTGTCGTTATGATGCTCCCAATTACGATTGCAGATGAAAGTATTCGAATGACTTATGGATTAATTGTTGCATTTTCTTTTCTCGTTTTAACTATTGCAGATCGGTATATATCGCGTGTAGTAAAGCTTGAATCGCAAAATGATAAGATGCGAAAAGATATGCAACGACTTACGAAAAGCTTACATGAAAATAAAGAGTACATAAGACAATCTGAATACACATTTAAGCTAGAAGAGAGAAATCGGTTATCGCAAGAAATTCATGATAAAATTGGTCACTCGATGACGGGTGCGCTTATTCAAATGGAAGCAGCAAAAAGGTTAATGGAAATAGATAAAGAAAAATCTGCGGAGTTATTACAAAATGCAATTCACATTTCAAAAGATGGAATTGAAAGTATTCGCATTACATTGAAAAATATGAAGCCACCAACTGAGCAAATTGGTATTCATCGTATGAAATTATTCATAGAGGAATTTGCCGGTAAGAATGATGTGAATATTCCTTTTGTATATAAAGGGAACTTAGATATGATTTCTCCCATTCAGTGGAAAATTATCGGTGAGAATGTTACAGAAGCACTAACAAATGCAATGAAATATGCTGATGCTACAGTTATTTCTATAGATATTCATGTGCTTAACAAGATGGTTAAGGTGCAAGTGAAGGATAACGGAAAAGGGGCAGCTCTTGTTAAAAAAGGTCTCGGTATTATGGGGATGGAGGAGCGAACAGCGTCAGTAAACGGAAAAATTATTGTAGATGGAACAAGTGGTTTTGCAGTAACAATGTTGTTGCCGATATGAGGATGAATCATCTCATATGAAAAAAGTGAATAATCTCATGTGAAAAGAATGAACTTCTGCACTGAGCAGGTTCATTCTTTTTGTTTATACTAAAAGCAGAGAAACCGAAATAGGGGTGAAATGATGAATACATTAGAAATTAAAAATTTAACGAAAAAATTTGGTGATTTCATCGCAGTTGATAATATGTCTTTATCTATTAAAGAAGGAGAAATATTTGGCTTTTTAGGATCGAATGGTGCTGGTAAGAGTACAACGATTAATATGATTGCTGGTTTGTTAAGAAGTAATGAAGGCGAAATTAGCATACTAGGAAAAAATATAAAGAAACATAACCGATTTGCGAAGATGAATATCGGTATCGTTCCGCAAGATATTGCGATTTATGAAGAGTTAACTGCCTATGAAAATGTGAAATTCTTTGCTGGGTTGTACGGATTAAGAGGAGTTGAGCTAAAAGCGAGAGTGGAGGAAGCACTGCAATTTGTGGGGCTTAGCGATAAACATAAAAGTTATCCGAAAAACTTTTCTGGCGGGATGAAACGAAGATTGAATATTGCTTGTGCAATTGCACATAGACCGAAGTTAATTATTATGGATGAACCGACAGTTGGAATTGATCCGCAGTCAAGAAACTATATTCTTCAGTCTGTCCGGAAGTTAAATGAAATGGGAAGCACTATTATTTACACGAGCCACTACATGGAAGAAGTAGAAGAGATTTGTACGAAAATCGCAATTGTCGACCATGGTAAAGTGATTGCCGAAGGTACGAAAGAACAGTTAAAAGCGATTATTACAGATACGAAAGATATTTGGATTGAAGTGAAGTCAGTAGAAAATTTAGATGTAGAAAAGTTAAAAGAGATAAACGGTGTGAAAGCTGTTCAAATTGAAGAGAACGTAATCAAGGTAAACTCGGATGCAGGATTAAATAATTTAAATCAAATTATTCAGCATTTCATTAATCATGACATTGAAATTCGTTCGTTAGAGGAGCAGGCTCCAAACTTAGAAACAGTATTTCTTACGTTAACCGGAAGAAACTTACGAGATAAATAAAAGGTAAATGAAGAAAAGGTAAAGGGAGGTTCATCAATTGAACATCTTCAATATTGCAATTATGCATATTAAAAGAGATTTCAGAGACGTAAGAACTTTAGTTTTTATGTTAGCATTTCCGATTGTACTTATGCTTGTGTTAGGAACAGCGTTAACCAACGCATTTAATAGTGATAGTCATTCGATTAAAGATATACAAGTGCTATATAAAGATGAAGCGAGTAGCACGTTTTCTCAATCATTTGCAGCATTTACGAAAGAAGTGGATAAATCAGGTATTCATTTTAAAAAAGCTTCCGGCAGTATAGATGGGAAAGAAGAAGTGAAGAAAAATAAATATGCTGCTTATGTAGAGTTAAATAAAGATGGTGCAAAATTTTACGGAAGTGACAAAAGTAGTATTGAGGGGAGTATTGTGGAAGGAATGCTTACAACATTTGTTGATAAGTACAATGTAGCGGTCGAAGTTGCAAAAGTAGATCCTACTAAGGTGAGCACAGTTATTTCAAACGGAAACCATAATGATTATATAAAAGAAACATCTTTACAAGCTGCGAAAAAACCAGGTTCTATGGATTACTACGCGGTTGTAATGACAACGATGATTGCACTGTATGCTGCGATGGGAGCGAGTTCTTTAATTCGAGGAGAACGAATACGTAAAACAGGAGATCGTCTCATTGCTGCACCTATAAGTAAAGCTGAAATATTCATTGGAAAAGTACTTGGTAGCCTAGTAGCAAATGCCCTGTGCATATTACTCGTCATGTTATTTAGTAAATTTGTTTTTCAAGCGAATTGGGGCGACCATCTTGGAATCATATTTCTTATTTTATTAACACAAGTCTTTCTAGCAATTAGCTTCGGTTTAGGAATCGGATATATCACGAAAACAGCTGAAGCGTCTAGGGCAATTATTATGGTTGTTGTGCAATTAGCTTCTATTTTTGGAGGTGCATATTTCGTAGTAGAAGAAAATTTCGTTACGAATTTATCGCCATTAACTTGGGCAAATACAGCTGTTATGAAAATTATTTATGCAAATGATGTAGGGGCAGCACTACCAGTCATTTCTTTAAACATTGGAATTTCAGCACTCTTTTTATTAATTGCAATTATTGCATTACGTAGACGGGAGGGGCTATAGTATGAAGGATATTTTATGGCTCATACAAAAAACGTTATCTGTGCTTTTGAAAAATAAAAAAAGTTTACTAATTATAATTAGCTTGCCGATAATAGGGACGCTCATTTCCTTCTCGATATACGGAAATGCAGGGCAAGGAACGTTAAATATCGGGATTGTAAATAAAGAAAATGAGCCGATAGCAAATGATACGATAAAGTTTTTAGAAGGATTAAATCATGTGAATGTGAGTAAGGTTAAGGAGTCTCAAATAGAAGATAAACTCACTTCCAAAAAACTTGATGGAGTTATTACATTAGATTCTGGTTTTTCAAAAAGTGTTCGAGAAGGGAAACCAGAGCATATTGAAATTTCATCGATTAAAGGTGATCAAGTAACAGGATTTATAAAATCATATTTATATAATTATATTGATAATATAGCAGCTATTAGTAAAGTAGCCGGAACAGATCAAAGCACATTCGACAATATGTACGCAGGGTATCAAAAAAGTTCATTTAAAATGAAAACTGAGACGCTAGAAGATACTTCGAAAAATAAAGATATGACAAATCAAACGATGGGTTACCTTATTATGTTTATGCTGTTTTCAGCAGCGAACTTATCAGGTCATATTTTAAAAGAAAAAGAGAATAGAACGTACTTTAGACTATTATCAACGCCGATAGATGGGAAGAAGTTTATATTATCTAATGTCGGAGTAAATATGATAATACTAACAGTACAAATTTTGATTACAATCCTATTCCTAACGAATGTTTTTCATACGAATATCAATATGCCTTTCATAGTGATGATGGGCGTACTAATGCTATTTGCATTAATCGCAATTGGAATATCATTAGTCCTTGTAGCTTTTTCGAAAAACTCAGCATCGGCAAATGCGATGCAAAATATGATCATTGTACCAACATGCTTACTTGCTGGATGTTATTTCCCATATGACATTATGCCAAGTGCAGTACAAAAAGTAGCTAATTTTCTTCCGCAGCGCTGGTTGTTAGATACGATATCAAAACTACAGCAGGGAATACCATTCTCGGAGTTGTATTTAAACATTTTAATTTTATTCGCTTTCGCAATTGCATTCTTCTTAATTGCTATTTATAAGTTTGGAAGAAATAATGACGCGAGAAATTTTGTTTAATGTGAAAAGGTGTGGCTTAATGCCATACCTTTTTTGTTTGAAACTTAGAGTATCTTTTGTAGTATAGGAATGCTTTTGTAGAGCACTTCGTTATGTGAAGCATGCAAAACATATTTATTTCCCTCTAGAAGAAAAACGCTATGTAGAACAGCGTTACCGTCACCATGTTTTGTAAGTAAATCACCGACGACTTTGCCGTCTGTCCATTTCAGTTTGGAATGTGAAGGGACGACTTGTAAATATTGAGTTGTTTCCTCTCCATCTCCGGCAATGAGTGTCGTTTCAATATTTCTTTTTTGTATAATAAATCTATTTGTATTTAATATATCGAGGAAAGGGTTTTTCGTTTTCATCTTACTATAAGGAAGAAATATAATAGAAGAGTCGGATTTTATAAATAAATAATTTCCGTAATCTTTACAAGGAATAACATCTTGTAATCCTGGAAAGTAAATGTGTATCGCCTCAACTTTATTGATTTTATGTAAGATGCTTAAGTAACAAATATATTGTTCCATATAAAAATGAACGATATTTATTTTAGAAGAGGCATGGATAGGGAGACTGCCTCCAGTCCAATAACTATAATTTGGTGGAGATCCAGCGTTTGGTGTGCAGAGTATAATAAGCTGATTCACATCATTTTTATATTCGTCACTTTGAACGTAAGAACGTCCAAGAAGGCCGCCCATACTATGACAAATTAAATTTAGTTTATCGCAACCTGTAATCTTTTTAGCATAAGCAATCGTTTGTAATAAATATTTTTGTGTAGAAAAAACAATACGCTGCCGCCAGTCATAAAAACAGATGAACAAGTCTTTATTTCGTTCGTACCCCATACTTTCTAGCATCATGATGAATGGTTCGTAAACAAATGCAGAAAGTCCAAAACTCCAATTACCAGTGCCGGGAATAATAATATTGCTCATTGAACCGAAAAGACCTGGGATAAAAACAATAGGAGTTTTTCTTTTTCTCATATTCGTATCTCCTTTAACTGTTTAGTATCAATAAAAATAAGAAATACATTTCGTATGAAAACATATTTAAATGAAACACTACGAAATAGTAAGGAATATGATTGGAAGGAAACCAAAATGATTAAAAAAATATTAAGAGTTACTTCTATTATTATTGCTATTTTCGTTTTTATTTTAATTTGTATGCATATCGATGTTACCTTAGGTAGGAAAATGGAAGCTGGAAAAAACATGCCGACAGAGTATGCGCCTCATTATAGTGATTTTCAATTATATGTAGAAGGGAAATCATTATATGAGCAGCTATTTGAAGATATTAAAAAAGCGAAAAGCTCCATCTACACTTATTTCTTCATTTTGTCGGATGATAAAAGTAGTCATACTTTTTTAAACTTATTAAAAGAGAAGGCAAAAGAAGGAGTAAACGTCTATTTATCAGTTGATCGCATTAATGATTTATCATTTGAAAGAAAGATGATAAATGAATTACGGGAAAGTGGTGTGCATTTTACATATAGTAGAAAACCTGCATTGCCATTCGGATTTTATTCATTTCACCATCGTAATCATCGCCGTATTACGACGATTGATGGGGAGATTGGCTATACAGGCGGATTTAATATAGGAGATGAGTACTTAGGGAAAGATAAGCGATTTGGATATTGGCGTGATTATCATGTACGGCTTAAAGGAGAAGGAGCAAAAGATTTAGAACAGCAATTCGCTTTAGATTGGAAACGAGATACGAAAGAAGAGATAAAGAGGAGTACGAATAAAGCTAGTAAAGGGAATACATTACATACTATGACTAGTTACAATGGGCATTACGTTGCTGAAAAATATATAGAGCTCATAAAACAAGCTCAGCACTCCATTGTAATTGCAACGCCGTATTTTATAGCAAAAAATAAAGAGTCCATGAATGCTTTAATCGCAGCACAAAAGCGTGGTGTTACAGTAAAAATACTTTGGTCATATAAACCAGATCTACCTCTTATAAAAGAAGCGGCGTATCCATACATACGTCAAGCTGTTAATAATGGGATTACTGTATATGGGTATAAAAAAGGAATGTTCCATGGCAAATTAATGCTTATTGATAATGAATTAACCGTTATTGGTACAACAAACTTTACTTCGCGTAGCTTCAATATAAATGATGAAATGAATTTTTATATTTATGGTGGTCCTATTGTAGGACAAGTTAATAAGGCGTTAACAGAGGATTTTCATGATTCGAAAGAAATGACGAAAGAGTTTTTTGAAAAGTTATCTTTTTGGGAGCGTTGTAAGGAGAAAGTGGCGGGATTGGTTGAGTTCTATTTGTGATGATGAATTAGGAAAGGGTGCCTACAAAAGGCACCCTTTTTTGGTGGGAAATCATTACTTTTCATGCACAAGCATCGTGACATCATCATTAATCAACGTCCCCACATGTTCACCTAAACATATTTTTTTCATGACTCCAGGCTCATCAAAGTTAAAGACATGCGTTGGTAAATTGTAGTCCCGGGCAAGCAGTAATGCCGCTTGATCCATGACTTGTATATTTTGTCTAACGACATCATTATAGTTTAGTTTGCTGTACATTTTTGCTGATTTGTTATGCTTCGGATCACTTGTAAAAACGCCATCGACACCCTGTTTTGCGACTAATATGGCATCGCTATTCATTTCAATAGCTCTTTGTACACTTGGATAATCTGTTGTCACGAACGGTTGCCCGTTTCCGCCTCCAAAGATAACGATATAGCCGTTATCTAAATGGTGGACTGCACGTAAGCGAATGTATGGTTCAGCTACTGCATTAAATGGAATGGACGTCATAACGCGTACTTCTCTATTTGTTTTACTTGTTAAAACACCGCGAAGCATTAAGCTGTTAATGATCGTACCTAGTGTACCGATATTATCAGCTTCTACGCGATCAATTCCCCACTCTTCAGCTAGATGCCCCCTAAAAATATTACCGCCACCGATGACGATGGATACTTCGATACCTAAATCAACAATGGATAAAATTTCGTTTGCGATATGTTCTAATCGTTTGGAGTTAAAGCTATTTCCAGTTTGATCGGCAAGTGCACCGCCGCTTAATTTAATTAAGACACGTTTATATGGCCTCATAACAATTCCCCCTATATAGATCGCAATAAAAAAGGAACAAAGGCGAATGCCTTTGTTCCTTTTTAAGAAAATGAAAAAGAAAAGAAGAAGATAGGACGAATTGCTTTGTATAGTTTTTCATAACATCCACTCCTTTTCATTTTGATTTGTTTTAAGTATATATCTTTTTGATTATACGAAACAATCTGATTACTTATCAAGTTTATTTTATCGTTTTTTAACAAAATGGTGTCAATGAAAAAAAGAAGAAAAATATTTGAATTTTTTGTGACGAACTTGTAGGTTTTTGTATGATTTTGTAGGTTCGCTTATAAGATGTGTGAGTAGCTTTTATAAATTCAAATTGAAAGCGTTCGCATGAAGGGGATGAACATAAATGAAAAAATTCGGATTGGCAACACAAATTTTTGTCGCGCTTGTTTTAGGGATTGTAGTAGGGGCAGTCTTTTATGGCAATAAAACGGCGATTTCTTATATCACACCAATTGGGGATATATTTATTCACTTAATTAAGATGATTGTAGTACCAATTGTTATTTCAGCATTAATTGTTGCAGTAGCTGGTGTAGGAGATATGAAGAAGCTTGGGAAACTGGGTGGTAAGACAATTCTTTATTTCGAAATTATTACGACGATTGCTATTTTAATGGGATTACTTGCAGCGAATATATTCCAACCAGGTACTGGTGTTGATATGAGTAATTTACAGCAAAGTGATATTTCTTCTTATAAACAAACTGCAGATGCAACAGAGAAGAAAGGTTTTGCTGAGACAATTGTTCACATTGTACCGAAAAACGTATTTGAATCGATTGCACAAGGTGACCTATTACCGATTATATTCTTCTCAGTATTATTCGGCTTAGGAGTTGCGGCAATTGGGGAAAAAGGAAAGCCTGTCTTTAACTTTTTTGAAGGCGTACTCGAAGCCATGTTTTGGGTTACAAATCAAGTTATGAAATTTGCACCATTTGGTGTATTCGCATTAATTGCCGTTACGGTTGCAAAATTTGGTGTAGCAACACTACTTCCGCTAGGAAAACTAGTGCTAGCTGTATACGTAACTGTTATACTATTCGTTGTGATTGTATTAGGTATTAATGCACGAATGGTTGGAGTAAACATTTTTACATTAATAAAAATTTTAAAAGAAGAATTGATTCTTTCATTTACGACAGCAAGTTCAGAAGCTGTTTTACCTAATATAATGAGAAAAATGGAAGAGTTCGGTTGTCCAAAGGCAGTTGCCTCTTTCGTAATTCCGACAGGTTATACATTTAACTTGACTGGATCGGCTATTTATCAAGCGTTAGCGGCATTGTTTGTTGCACAAATGTACGGTGTGCACATGTCACTAACGGAGCAAATAACGTTATTATTCGTTCTCATGTTAACATCCAAAGGTATGGCGGGAGTTCCAGGTGCATCGTTCGTTGTTGTATTAGCAACGTTAGGTTCAATGGGGTTACCACTAGAAGGTATCGCATTAATTGCGGGAATTGACCGCATTTTAGATATGATTCGCTCATCTGTCAATGTATTAGGAAATGCATTAGCGGCCATTGTTATGTCGAAGTGGGAAGGCGAATTCGATAATGAGAAAGCAAAACAATATGTAGAAACAGTCAAAGAAACAAAAGCAGCATAAGAAATCGTTAAGGAGTGAATAATCATGGCAACATTAACTGAAGTTAAAAATGGTGTTCGAATTGAAAAAGATTTTTTAGGTGAAAAAGAAGTACCAAACTATGCATACTACGGCGTACAAACAATGCGTGCAGTTGAAAACTTCCCAATTACAGGATACAAAATCCATGAAGGTTTAATTAAAGCGTTCGCAATTGTAAAAAAAGCTGCAGCGCTTGCGAATACAGATGTAGGAAGATTGGAATTAAACAAGGGCGGTGCGATCGCAGAAGCTGCTCAAGAAATTCTTGATGGAAAATGGCATGATCATTTCATCGTAGATCCAATCCAAGGCGGAGCGGGTACTTCAATGAACATGAATGCAAATGAAGTCATTGCCAATCGTGCTCTTGAATTATTAGGAATGGAAAAGGGAGACTATCATTATATTAGTCCAAATAGTCATGTAAATATGGCCCAATCAACAAATGATGCATTCCCAACGGCGATTCATATCGCAACGTTAAATGCATTAGAAGGCTTATTACAAACGATGGGTTATATGCATGATGTATTTGAATTAAAAGCCGAACAGTTCGATCATGTGATTAAAATGGGACGTACACATTTACAAGACGCTGTGCCAATTCGCCTTGGACAAGAATTTAAAGCGTACTCACGTGTACTTGAACGTGATATGAAACGCATTCAGCAATCACGTCAACACTTATATGAAGTGAACATGGGAGCAACTGCAGTTGGTACAGGCTTAAATGCAGATCCAGAATATATTGAAGCAGTTGTAAAACATTTAGCTGCAATTAGTGAATTACCGCTTGTTGGTGCAGAAGATTTAGTAGATGCGACGCAAAATACGGATGCTTATACTGAAGTATCTGCAGCGCTTAAAGTATGTATGATGAATATGTCTAAAATTGCGAATGACCTTCGCTTAATGGCATCAGGTCCGCGTGTTGGTTTAGCGGAAATTATGTTACCAGCTCGTCAACCAGGTTCATCTATTATGCCAGGGAAAGTAAACCCTGTTATGCCAGAAGTAATTAATCAAATTGCGTTCCAAGTAATTGGTAATGACCATACAATTTGCCTTGCTTCAGAAGCAGGACAATTAGAATTAAACGTGATGGAACCAGTACTTGTTTTCAACTTACTTCAATCGATTAGCATTATGAATAACGGTTTCCGTGCCTTTACAGATAATTGCTTAAAAGGAATTGAAGCGAATGAAGATCGCTTAAAAGAGTATGTTGAGAAAAGTGTAGGAATTATTACAGCCGTGAACCCTCATATCGGTTATGAAGCAGCAGCTCGCGTTGCGAAAGAAGCAATTGCAACAGGCCAATCCGTTCGAGAACTTTGTGTGAAAAATGGTGTATTGTCACAAGAAGACTTAGAGTTAATTCTAGATCCATTCGAAATGACACACCCAGGGATTGCAGGGGCAACTCTTTTAAAGAAAAATTAAAAGAAGAGGGGGGACAATCCCCTCTTTTTTGTTTACAATATAGAAATGCTATATATGAATAGAGGTAGGGATGTTATGAGCAAGTTTACAGTAGCTTCTAATGGCGCATTAGAAACAACATTAAGAGGAGCAGAAGTATTATCAACACCACTTTTAAATAAAGGGGTAGCTTTCACACAAAATGAAAGAGAAGAGTTAGGTTTAAAAGGGTTATTACCGCCAGCGGTTTTAACGTTAGAAGAACAGGCACGCCGAGCATACGAACAATTTAGTTCTCAGCCGGATGATTTATTAAAGAATGTATACTTAACTGCGTTACATGATCGAAATGAAGTATTATTTTATCGTATATTAACAGATCATTTACGTGAAATGTTACCGATTGTATATACACCAACTGTCGGTGTAGCAATTCAAAGATATAGTCATGAATATCGTAAACCACGTGGTGTTTATTTATCAATTAACGATCCATCAGGTATCGAAGAAGCATTCACGAAT
This sequence comes from Bacillus sp. JKS001846, assembly GCF_900176455.1. Taxonomy (NCBI): domain Bacteria; kingdom Bacillati; phylum Bacillota; class Bacilli; order Caryophanales; family Bacillaceae; genus Bacillus; species Bacillus sp. JKS001846. Next base: position 3,912,077 of record NZ_FWYG01000001.1, on the reverse strand, counting down.
ATCGGTGCAACAGCTGAGAACATTGATTTAGTCGTTGTAACAGATGGAGAAGGCATATTAGGAATTGGTGACTGGGGCGTTGGTGGTATTAACATCGCAATCGGAAAATTAGCTGTTTACACTGCTGCAGTTGGAATCGATCCTAGTCGTGTATTACCGGTAATTTTAGATGTAGGTACAAACCGTGAGGAGCTATTAAACAATCCATTTTATATTGGAAATCGTCACCCTCGTATAACAGGTAAAGCTTACGATGAATTTATTGATACGTTTGTACAAGCGGTAAACAAACAATTCCCGAAAGCACTTTTACATTGGGAAGACTTTAGCTCTCGTAACGCACGAAAAATTTTAGATAAATATCGTCATGATGTTTGTACGTTTAATGATGATATTCAAGGTACAGGTGCAGTTTCACTTGCGGCAGTATTATCGGCAGTGAAAGCTTCTGGTGTACCGCTAAGTGAACACCGCGTTGTTGTATTTGGTGCTGGTACGGCTGGAATCGGTATCGCAGATCAAGTTAGAGATGCGATGGTCCGCGTAGGCGTATCTGAAGAAGAATCATATAAGCGTTTCTGGTGTATTGATCGTAACGGGTTAGTTACAGATAATATGGAAGATCTTCTTGATTTCCAAATTCCGTACGCAAGAAAAGAAGCAGAAGTAAGTGAGTGGAAGCAAAACGATGTGATCGGACTTGCTGAAGTTGTGAAACATGTAAAACCGACAATTTTAATTGGCACATCTACTGTTGCAGGTGCATTTAAAGAAGAGATTATTAAAGAAATGGCTTCTCACGTAGAAAGACCAATCATTTTACCAATGTCGAATCCGACGCCACTTGCTGAAGCAAAACCAGCAGATTTAATCGAGTGGACAGAAGGAAGAGCGTTAGTTGCAACAGGAAGTCCATTTGAACCAGTTACATATAACGGTGTAACGTATGTGATTGGACAATCAAATAATGCACTGATTTTCCCAGGGCTTGGGCTTGGAACAATTGTAGTACGAGCAAGCGTCATGACGGATGGAATGTTCGCAGCAGCAGCTGAAGCAGTTGCAAGTATGGTAGATACAAGTCAGCCAGGAGCACCTATTTTACCAGAGGTCGAAGAATTACGTAATATCTCAGAAATGGTTGCAATTGAAGTAGCTAAAGTTGCAGTTGCAGAAGGTGTTGCAAGAGTGAACTTAAGTGATAACGATATCAAGATGGCAGTGAAAGAAGCAATGTGGAAGCCAGAGTATCGCCAAATAAAAGCGGTAGAAAAGGTTAGAATATAGAAAAAAAGCCCGTTTATAACAATAAGCGGGCTTTCGCTTTTACTACTGAAAAAAAGTATAGGAAGTGTCACCTTTGAATTGGAATCAATTATGGAAGAAAGATATGTCCCTTTTAATTATATTAATGGTCGTTGTTCCGATTGCTGGGGAGCTGAACTTTCATCCCTTTAATGATACGTTTCGAGTTAGCTTCGGTACACCGCTATTCTTCTTTTTATTATTATTTTTAAGAAGAGTACCAGCAGGAGTTGCAGGTATTCTTGTTGGTATATCTGTAGTCTTATTCCGAGTATGTCTTGACTGGATCATGCAAGGTTCATTTCATATGACAGAATCATTTTATTTGCGTTATCCTGTGTTCTTCTATTATTTTATTTATGGCAGTTTTTTTTCGCTTTGCAGGGTAAATAAGTTCCATCAGAAACCAATCATTATTGGATGCCTTGGAATTTCAATTGAAATTGTTGCAAGTATGTCAGAACTTGCGTTTTATCACATGTTAGTACTAGGTACAACAATAACGATTTCTGAAGTAAATAAACTCATCATTATTGCTATTTTTCGTAGTTTCTTTGCACTTGGTTTTTTAAATATGATGAATTTATATGAAACGAAATTAAAAGAATCGCAAGTTCGAAAAGAAAATGAAAATATGTTAATGCATCTTTCTAATTTATATGTGGAATCTGTTCATTTGAAAAAGACGTTACAAAATGCGGAGTTAATTACACAAGAAGCATATCAACTATATCGAAATTTACAAGTAAGCGCTGATTCAAGTAGTAAAACAGCATTGAAAATAGCGGGGGAAGTGCATGAAATAAAAAAGGATAATCAAAGGATATTTGCAGGATTATCTAAACTGTTATTAGATAAAAATGTGGCTGAATATGTAGAAGGACATGAGTTAGCAGAAATGATTGTTAGAATAAACGAGAAGTATGCTGAAATGCTAGAAAAGGATATACGTTTTTCTAAACATATAGAAGGTGAGCATGCTGCATATCACGTGTATACAGTTCTATCAATTTTTAATAACCTCGCTGCAAATGCAGTTGAAGCAATTGAAGATAAAGGTGTCGTTATTATTAAGCTATATAAAAGAGATCAACATATATTTTTTGAAGTAATTGACGATGGACCTGGTATTGCACAAAAGTATAAGAAATTAGTATTTAAGCCAGGGTTTACTTCCAAGTATGATCAAACGGGAACACCGTCAACTGGTATTGGGCTTTCTTACATAAATGAAATGGTAACAGAGCTAGGCGGAGAAGTGAGATTAGAAGGCCGAGAAAATAAAAGAGGATGTAAGTTTATCGTTTGTTTACCGGAGGGTAGTTTAAAGCGGGAAGGGGAATAGATTTGTTTTATTATATCGTAGACGATGATGAAGTTTTCCGTTCGATGCTTTCGCAAATTATTGAAGATGGAGATCTTGGAGAAGTAATTGGTGAGGCGGATGACGGAGCTTTTATTGAGGCGGATCAACTAAATTTTAAAAAAGTAGATATTTTATTTATTGATTTGTTGATGCCGATGAGGGACGGAATTGAAACAGTTCGTCACATTGCGTCAACTTTCACGGGGAAAATCATTATGATTTCTCAAGTGGAATCGAAGCAGCTTATAGGTGAGGCATATACACTTGGTGTAGAATATTATATTACAAAACCATTGAATAAAATCGAAGTTGTATCGGTTGTACGCAAAGTGATGGAGCGTATTAGATTGGAGCGTTCTATACACGATATTCAAAAATCATTGAATAACGTGTTTCAGTGGGAAAAACCGCAATTGCGTACTGAACCAGTGCAAGAAGGAAAAAAGATAGGGGATTTAGGGCGCTTTTTACTATCAGAACTCGGTATTGCGGGAGAGAATGGAAGTAAAGATTTACTTAGTATGCTGGAATATTTATATGGTCAAGAAAAGGCACAGACATTTGAGTTTGGCTTTCCTGCGTTAAAAGAAATTTTCCATCATATTACGATAAGGAAATTAGGGAATTTAGCTTTAGATGCGGATATTGATAAAGAGAAAAAAGCGTCTGAACAAAGAGTACGTCGAGCTATTTATCAGTCGTTAAATCATTTGGCTTCTTTAGGATTAACAGACTTTTCAAATCCGAAATTTGAAAGCTATGCTCCAAAATTTTTCGATTTCACCGTAGTTAGAAAACGGATGACAGAAATGACGAAAGATGAACTCGCATCTTCTGGTCATACGCGAATCAATACGAAGAAGTTTATTCAAGTGTTGTATTTTGAGGCGAAGAGGTTGATGGAGATAGAGTGAAGAAGATGCTTATAAATAAGCATCTTTTTTTGTTAAATCAACATTTTATATTTTCTCGTGGAGCATGTAAAATGTTAAGTAAGAGAAAATGGTTTTATATTAAGGAAGTGTCAAAGCGATGAGTTTCACATTGAATAAATCGATTATTAAAGAAGTGTGCGGAGAGACCTCATATAAAAGAGGTGAAGCCTATTATAAATCAAATAAAGTGATAATAAATCATTATGATGAAAATAAAGAAATTTGTGAGGCGACAGTAAAAGGGAACGAGGAATTCCATGTTACAGTAGAAAAAGCTAAAAAGGGTGATGTTGTTGCAAAATGTAGTTGTCCTTCATTAGCGTCTTTTCAAACGTACTGTCAACATGTTGCAGCAGTATTAATACAAATAAACTATAATCAACAAACAGGTGGAATGAGCTCCGCTAGTAACAGAAATGATCAATTGACAAGTGGTATGTTTCAGCTGTTTGCAGATAAACCACTGAGGCCAAAAAGTAAACAACACCGTTTTGATACACGTGAAATATTAGATATTGAGTTTATATGTACACCAGTTGCTACGAGAAGTGGTGGGGCTCTTCTTGGAATTCAATTGAAACTTGCCAAAGTGTATGTCATAAATCATATTAGAGAATTTCTTTCTAAGGTGGAGAAAAGAGAGTCTTTTCATTGTTCAAATGAATTTACATATACACCAGATATACATAGTTTTAAACAAGAAACGGATGCAATTATTCAGCAGCTCATTAAAATGTATCATAATGAAAAAATGTATGAAGATACGCTAGAAGTACATGCGAAACAAGATGAAAGTATGATATTTATACCGCCAGCTTCGTGGAAGGATATGCTCTCTTCACTTTCTAAAGTTGAATATGTACAGCTGAAACAAAATGAACAACTGTTTCAGGGATTACAAGTTTCAAAAGGTTTGTTGCCGTTACACTTTGAATTTACGAAGGGAAATAATGGCGGATTTACACTTCATATAGATGGTCTAAATCGTGTACAAGTTATGGATATGTATAACAATGCACTTTACGATGGGAAATTATATCACTTACACATTGAAGATTGTATGCGACTTATTGAATTACAAAAGATGATGAGTCGCTCAAATAGTAATCAGTTTTATATTCCAGAAAGTAAGATGGAACATTTCGTCGCGAAAGTTGTACCAGGATTAATGAAGCTCGGAACTGTACACATTGATGAAGTAATATCGGATCGTGTTGAAACACCTTCGCTAAAAGCGAAATTGTATTTAGACCGTGTGAAAAGTCGCTTATTAGCAGGTCTTGAATTTCACTATGGGAACGTCATGATTAATCCGCTAGAAGAGGATGGACAGCCGTCTGTTTTTAATCGTGATGAGAAAAAGGAAAAAGAGATTTTAGACATTATGAGTGAAAGTGCCTTTGCAAAAACAGAAGGCGGTTACTTTATGCATAATGAAGAAGCTGAGTATAACTTTTTATATCACGTCGTGCCAACATTAAAAGGTTTAGTTGATATTTATGCGACGACAGCAATCAAATTGCGAATTAGTAAAGGGGATGCAGTTCCTCTTATTACAGTGAGAAGAAAAGAAAGAATTGATTGGTTGTCATTTCGTTTTGATATAAAAGGAATACCAGAAGCAGAAATTAAAGGTGTATTAGCGGCCCTTGAAGAGAAACGTAAATATTATCGATTGGCGAACGGTTCGTTTTTATCGCTAGAGAGTAAAGAGTTTAATGAAATTAATCAGTTTATAAAAGAATCAGGTATTCGGAAAGAATTTTTACATGGAGAAGAGGTAAATGTTCCACTTATTCGGAGTGTAAAATGGATGAACGGACTTCATGAAGGCAATGTTTTAAGTTTAGATGATTCTGTTCAAGAGTTAGTAGAAAACATTCAAAACCCGAAAAAATTAAAGTTTGCTGTGCCAAATACTTTAAATGCAGAAATGAGAAAGTATCAAGTATATGGGTTCGAATGGATGAAAACACTTGCTCATTACCGTTTTGGCGGTATTTTAGCAGATGATATGGGACTTGGAAAAACGTTGCAAAGCATTGCTTTTATAGATTCTGTTTTGCCTGAGATTCGAGAAAAGAAACTACCTATATTAGTCGTTTCACCATCATCTCTTGTTTATAATTGGTTTAGTGAATTGAAAAAATTCGCCCCGCATATTAGAGCAGTTATTGCAGATGGAAACCAAGCAGAGCGCCGGAAAATTTTGAAAGATATAACGGAATTTGATGTCGTAATTACGTCATATCCATTACTGAGAAGAGATATAAGATTATATGCAAGACCATTTCATACACTATTCCTTGATGAAGCGCAGGCGTTTAAAAACCCTACAACGCAAACGGCAAGAGCTGTGAAAACAATTCAAGCTGAATACCGTTTTGGGCTAACGGGTACACCTGTAGAAAATTCATTAGAAGAGCTATGGTCTATCTTCCATGTCGTCTTCCCAGAATTATTACCAGGAAGAAAAGAGTTCGGTGATTTAAGGCGTGAAGATATAGCGAAGCGAGTGAAACCATTCGTATTAAGACGATTAAAAGGGGACGTATTAAATGAGTTGCCAGAGAAAATAGAGCACTTACAATCATCGGAGTTATTACCCGATCAAAAGAGTCTCTATGCTGCTTATTTAGCGAAGCTAAGGGAAGAAACGTTAAAGCATTTAGACAAAGATACGTTACGTAAAAATAAAATTAGAATTTTAGCTGGTTTAACGAGATTGCGACAAATTTGTTGTCATCCTGCTTTATTTGTTGATGATTACAAAGGAAGTTCAGCTAAATTTGAACAACTGTTAGAGATTTTAGAGGAATGTAGAAGTACAGGGAAGAGAATATTAATTTTTTCTCAATTTACGAAGATGCTTTCCATTATTGGTCGTGAGTTAAATCGACAAGCAATTCCATACTTTTATTTAGACGGGAGTACACCAGCGCAGGAACGTGTAGAGCTGTGCGATCGGTTTAACGAAGGAGAAGGAGATCTATTTCTCATTTCTTTAAAAGCTGGTGGTACCGGACTTAATTTAACTGGTGCAGATACAGTAATATTATACGATTTATGGTGGAATCCAGCTGTTGAACAACAAGCGGCCGATAGAGCGTATCGAATGGGACAAAAAAATACAGTGCAAGTTATAAAGCTAGTAGCTCAGGGAACAATTGAGGAGAAAATGCATGAACTGCAAGAAAGTAAGAAAAATTTAATTGCTGAAGTGATTGAGCCGGGAGAAGAAAAATTAGCATCCATCACGGAGGAAGAAATACGAGATATTTTAATGATTTAATATGAAAAAGCTATGCTTTCACATGTGAAAGCATAGCTTTTTGTTGTAATAATTATATTTTGTTTTGTGCAAAGTAAAGAAATCAAATGTTATTTAAATTATTTCTTTGTACCTTTACTTTTGTATGGCTTTGCAGCTGCCTTTTTCTTTGCACTTGATTGCCAACGGTTCCATCCTTTACTTCCTGTACCTTGTCCTACACCTTTTTTCGGTTTTGCCTTCGTTTTACTCATATGATCACTCCGTTATTTAAAAATCTTATTTGATAATAGTCAATGATTTAGAAAATACTCTTTATAAATGACTATGATTGCTTTAAGTAAAAATAAACTGCTTGAATGCTATAGTATATCATGAAATTGCAAGTAAACTGAAAGGAATTATAAAGAAAATGAAAATAATAAGAAATACTGCGGATTCTATATTCCGAACGATCACATTAATTATTGTGTATACGTTAGTTTCGGTCAGTGAAACATTTTTTGGATTGACGAGGCAGAAAAAGTAAAGATGTTAAATTAACAACAATCAATAAAGCCGTAAAATAAAGAATTGAAAAATATTTTAAAACTTTTTGTTGACTTTCTTTATTTTTTGTATAGAATAATCATTAATAAAATGTTTCAGAGATGTGACAACAAAACGACTATGAAAGGACGAGTAGTAGTAGGACGTAGTTTAAGCGAGTCAGGGGTGGTGTGAGCCTGATACGAAGCCTATTATGAAGAACCTCCTGGAGTTGCTAACCGAAATCCTTTATAGGAAAGTAGACTTAGCCGGGAACTTCGCCGTTACAAGAAGAACAGTATCGAGATATTTCATCTCCGTATTGTATAAGTGAGCAACCTCTGTTGCTAATTTGGGTGGTACCGCGGAACCAAAGCCTTTCGTCCCAGTTTTTTGGGAAAGAAGGGCTTTTTTTGTTGGCTTCTTTTCACAACATCCAAACATTTTAGGAGGAAACCACCATGTATCAATCATTAATGACAGTAAGAGAGACTCAAATTGCAATTAAGGAAGTTAAAACATTTTTCGAGGACCAATTAGCAAAACGCCTTGAACTATTCCGCGTATCTGCACCATTATTCGTAACGAAAAAATCAGGATTAAACGATCACCTAAACGGTGTAGAACGTCCAATTGAATTTGATATGTTACATTCAGGAGAAGAATTAGAAATTGTTCATTCACTAGCGAAATGGAAACGATTTGCATTACATGAATATGGATATGAAGCTGGTGAAGGTTTATATACAAACATGAACGCGATTCGTCGTGATGAAGAACTTGATGCAACGCATTCCATTTACGTTGACCAATGGGATTGGGAAAAAATCGTTCAAAAAGAATGGCGTACTGTCGATTACTTACAAAAAACAGTACAAACAATTTATGGAATATTCAAAGATTTAGAAGATCACTTATTTGAAAAATATCCGTTCCTTGGAAAGTATTTACCGGAAGAAATTGTTTTCGTTACTTCTCAAGAATTAGAAGATAAATATCCAGAATTAACACCGAAAGATCGTGAACATGCAATTGCGAAAGAACACGGTGCAGTCTTCATTATCGGAATTGGTGATGCACTTCGTTCAGGTGAAAAGCACGACGGACGCGCAACTGATTATGACGATTGGAAATTAAACGGTGACATTTTATTCTGGCACCCAGTACTACAATCTTCATTTGAATTATCATCAATGGGAATTCGTGTTGATAGTAAATCACTTGATGAGCAGTTAACGAAAACTGGTGAAGACTTTAAACGTGAGTATGATTTCCATAAAGGTATACTAGAAGACGTACTACCATTAACAATCGGCGGTGGTATTGGACAATCAAGAATGTGCATGTACTTCTTACGTAAAGCTCATATCGGTGAAGTTCAATCTTCTGTATGGCCTGACGATTTACGTGCAGCTTGTAAAAAAGAAAACATTCATCTGTTTTAATAGAAGTGAGGGAATAGCTTAAATATAGAGCTATTCCCTCTTTTTTATAAAACATTACTTATTTATTACCGAGTTCTTCCGCTAAACCGATTAAAATTCCTTCGACTCCACGAATGTAGCAGAGACGATACGAGTTCTCATACTGAACTACTTCACCAACGAGCTCTGCACCATGCTTAGTGAGTCTCGATACCATTTCGTCAATGTCTTCAACGGTGAACATGACGCGTAGATAACCGAGGGCGTTTACAGGAGCATTTCGGTGATCTGATATAGTAGGTGGGGTGAGAAATCGCGAAAGTTCAATTCGGCTGTGGCCATCTGGAGTGACCATCATAGCGATCTCTACGCACTGAGAACCGAGTCCAGTTACGCGACCAGCCCATTCACCTTCGACATTGGCTCGACCTTCGAGATTCAAGCCAATCTCCTCAAAGAAAGAGATTGCGTTATCAAGGGATTCTACAACGATGCTGACATTGTCCATTCGTAGTAATTTGTTTTTTGCCATAGTCTTATCTCCTTATGTATAAAAGTCTATTATTTAATTATCCTTATAATTATACTACTAAGTAGTTACAAATTCCTTTCAGTCAAAAACACCTTGTCACAGTATAGGAAAATGTGACAAGGTGTTTTTTAATATGTCATATAGCATCGTGTTAACGAACAGCTTTTTATTTAATAGGAAGGTAATACATTAATATGATTTTTTTAGCATTACTAAATATATCAGATTAGCTCATTTGCACTAAAGGCTCAATTTTCGCCATAAATGATTGATGCAGCGCCTCAACGCCTGTTACTAAATGAAGGCGGTCAATAACGACAGACACTTTAATTTCTGATGTACTTACCATTTTAATATGAATATCTTCTTCTTTTAAAGTAGTGAACATATTTGCAGCGACACCTGGGTTAGATACCATGCCAGATCCTACGATTGATACTTTTGCTAAGTGATTTTCATGTTCTACAGATTCATAGTGAAGAGTTTCTTGATTTTGTCCCAAAACTTCTAAAGTTTCTCTTAAATCATTCGAATGAATGGAGAAGGAGAGGTGTACAGTTCCTTCATTTGTAATACTTTGAATGATGATATCTACATTAATGTGTGCTGCTGCTAATGTAGAGAAAACTGTTGAAAGCGAGCCTTGTTCTAATCCTTTAATTGTGACACGTGTAATGTTATCCTCAAATGCAATACCTTTAACGATTGATTGTTGTTCCATGTTACATTCTCCTTTTACAATTGTTCCGTTTTCTTGTTCCATACTTGAGCGAACTTCTAAAACTACATTATGATTTTTAGCAAACTCAACAGCGCGCGGGTGTAATACGCCAGCACCGAGATTAGCAAGCTCTAACATTTCGTCATAAGAAATTTCGTCTAATTTGTAAGCATCTTTTACAACTCGTGGGTCCGTCGTATATACACCTGTCACATCCGTATAAATATCACATTTTTTTGCTTTAAGTGCAGCAGCTAATGCGACAGCAGTCGTATCAGAGCCACCACGGCCAAGTGTTGTAATTTCATTTTCTACACTTATACCTTGGAAACCAGCTACGATAACAATCGTACCTTCAGCAAGATAAGATTGAATACGATCTGTATGAATGTCAGTAATCCGTGCACTACTATGTACAGATTCTGTCGTAATACCTGCTTGCCACCCTGTTAATGAAATTGCATGATAGCCTTTTGCTTGCAGTGCCATTGTTAATAATGAAATAGTTACTTGTTCTCCTGTAGATAGAAGCATATCCATTTCACGTTTATTTGGATTTTCTGTGATAGCGTTAGCGAGTGCGACAAGTTCATCTGTGCTTTTTCCCATTGCTGAAACGACAGAGACAATGCTATGACCTCGTTCATATTCTTCAATAATTAAATTTGCTACATGTTGAATGCGTTCGACGCTTCCGACAGAAGTGCCACCAAATTTTTGAACAATTGTTTCCATTACAAATTCCTTCTTTCGTCTATTTTTAAGAATAGATTAGGAAATATATAAATCCCCAATACTCCTGTAGTTACCAGAAAGACAAACAAAAAACACCATCTCAAATAAGTGAGGATGGTGCTGTTACAGGAAAAGGGAAACAGAAAACGGAGCTAATAAAAAAACCGCCAAAAAAGGAATATCATAAAAAAATGATATCTCTTTTTTGTAGATAGCTCTTCATACGTACACGTCTGTACATATGACAGTTCTGTTTCTATTCGAAAACAGCCCCAATTGATAAATGCAGAGAAATTTATCAATTTCGGCAATACTTCCTTTCATCTAAGTTCATAGACATCTCTGTGTCTCCATTAGAATACTCATAAGTATCGCAACCTCTATCTCACGTTTTAGGCGAGAGTGTTTGATTTATGAAGTTGTTGGTAACATTTGTTTTATAATAATTTAAATTTTTCGTGGAATCAAGTGTTTTATATATATTTTAAAAATTCTTTCTTTTTTGAGGAAGTTTGTGAAAAATGTAGCAAAATAAATTCATTGCATGTACATTAAACTTATAGTGCATAGGAGGTGGGGAGAATGAAAAGGAAACAGCCTATTTATGTTGCGACAAAAATGAACACGACGATGGAAAAATTATGGGAATATACGCAAGAACCAGATATACATACAGAGTGGGATGCTCGCTTTACTGAAATTTCGTATTTAGAGAAAAAAGAAGGAGAACCACAGAAGTTTTTGTATAAAACAAAGATTGGATTTGGGCTTGAAATAGTTGGAGAAGGGGAATCAATAGGTGAAATAAGAAAAGATATTTTAATGCAGTTATGCAGTTTGATGAAAACGAAAATGAAATTGTAGATTATTTTGGCGAACCACATTTACTCGTTTCTACACTGCATTTTCATATCGATGAGTTAGGGGCAATGCATATTTCTTCAAAGAAACAATGGTTTTATATGTTTGGAAGAAAAATGCCGTTACCAAAATTTTTGTATGGTGAGGCAAAAATTGTTGAAAGTTATGATGAAACACTACAATGTTTTCGAATTCATGTACAAGTACGAAACCCGTTAATTGGTTCGCTTTTTTCATATAAGGGAACATTTGTGGAAAGGGAATAGACGATATGAAAAATATAATATTTGGGCTTGCTTGCTATGTTGTTTTTCTAATATGTGAGTGGTCGAATATAAATCCTGTTGAAGCAATTATATTATTATCTGTTTTATTATTTATACCAATGTCATTTTGTATTATTGATAAAAGAAAAAGAGATGGATCGCAATTATTATTTTATAAATCCGTATCATTTTTATATCCAATCGCAGCAATTTGTGCAATGCTAGCTTTCGTCACAAATCACTATTTATTTGCGCTAGTTTGGTTTGTATATACAGGAATTGTTGCGTTATTTGGTGTAAGTAGATTGCTAGAAAGAGGATGGAAGCCGTTAGAAGAGATCGCCATAGATAGTGCGTTTATTTATTTGTTTTTAGGTGGTTGTTGGTTTTCTGCTTCAGTAGCAAAACTTTCAATTATGCATTTTAGCTCTGACATTGTTTTACTCACAGCTGCACATTTTCATTATTCGGCGTTTCTATTGCCATTATCAGCTGGTTTAATAGGGAGAAAAAGAGAAAAGAGAAGTAAAGTGTATGATGCTATTATGTTTATCATCATGATTTCACCTATGACAGTTGCAATAGGAATTACATACTCAAGAATATTTGAATTTTTTGCAGTGTTCCTATATTTATGTGCAATTTATGGGTATGGATTTTACGTTTGGAGAGCAAAATTTAATGCTATCAGTGCAAAGATTCTTCTAATCGTTTCGTCTAGTACACTCATGGTTACAATTATGTTCTCACTTATATATTCATACGGGAATTTGAAGCATGTCTTGACGATTACAATTGCTCAAATGGTTTGGATTCATGGTGTTGTCAACGGAATTGGAGTAGCGTTACCGGCATTTATCGGCTGGGTGATTGAAAAGAGTGTTCCGAATTATAAATACTATGGGAAACCAATGAGTAAGTTAAGAGGAAATGTGGCAATTGGTGAGGCTTATTTATATAGCAGCAATTTAGTAGACAGTAAGGAATACAACGGTTTAGTTGATAAAGTAAATGACTTTCATAGTGAGGCATTTGATGTGACGAAGGTTCCTTTAAGTATTATTCATTTTTATGAAAATACAGTAGAGTATGAATTGCAATCGAATATTAAATGGGCTCGTTGGTTCCGTCCGTTCGCACTTTGCTATGAGAAAATGAGTAAGCGTGTAGAACAAATACATTTAGGAATGGGCGGCAATTGGGAAACGATGCATGGCTCTATCATTAGTGTAATAGATGAGGAAGATGGAAGAGAGAATGTAAGGGCTTGGCTAAGAAAAAATGAAGCAGGTAAATCTATTTTTGTAGCTCTTTATTCAAAGCATACAAATAAGAATGAGACATATATGAATATCGCCTTACCTTTACCTTATTCGAATATGACTGGTATTTTGAAACTATATAATGATAGTCATGATTTAATTATTACCAGTAAGTTAAGAGAAAATGGTCAGGGAGATGAGGGGATTTATTTACATACTCGGTTCTTGACAATCCGTTTACCGTTAGCAGAGACTTTTATTATAAAAGAGCGCACGGATCACATACTAGAAGCTAATCATAGAATGTGGATATTTGGAGTTAAGTTTTTAGAAATTGATTATAAGATTAAGAAAGTACAGGAGAAGTAAGAAAAGCTTGGAGAGATTCCAAGCTTTTTTACGTATGTGTAATTGTTATAGCAACTTGTTTATCTAGCTCATTATCCCAAACACGTTGAATTTCAAAGGTGCCTTTTTCAAAAAATAATGGGAATCTTTCTTTAAACCAATCTTGCATAGGAAGCTTTAGTGCTGTATCGATTGGTATCCATAATAATTTGCCCTCAGGTGGGTTTAAAAGAAGTTCACCTTCAAATGAGTCTGTCCAGTAGTTAAATACCATGTACCGAACATTCCCTTTCGGATTTACATATTCATCTAATCCCTTAAAATTTAAATCCGAAACAAGTAATCCGGTTTCTTCTTTTACTTCCCTTATAGCGGCTTGAACGATACTTTCGGGAAAATCTACTTTGCCGCCAGGAGCTATGTAGCCAGGGAAACCTCGATGATTGGGTCGTTTTATGAGTAAAACTTCATTGTTGCGCTGGATCATACACATTGTATAGATCTGGTGTTCGATGTTATGTGAATTTAGAGGCATAATGATGTATTCTCCTTTGTATTTTTTTGATAATTTTACCATAACATAATTGTTTCTTATATAATTAGAAATATAATATTATAAATTTTCAGTCATATATTATGTATTCTATAGTCATTTGAAAAGAGGGGAGAGACATGCAAGGGGAAATACAAAAGGAGAAAAGTTTAGGTTATATTGGAAAATTATTATTACCAGTTAAAGTATCAACGCACTTTAAGTTTTTATGGATTGGACAATTACTCTCGGCCTTAGGTAGTTCGATAACTATGGTCATACTTCCAGTTGTTGTGTATTCATTAACTGGTTCAACAGTTGTAATGGGGATGACGATGGCAATGTACATGCTACCTAATATTCTTGCTTTACCGTTTGCGGGTTTAATTGTAGACCGAATTGATCGGGTTAGGTTAATGTTATTTACGGATATAATCCGCTGTATATTAATGCTATTACTTGCATCGCTTATATTTATGGATTTATTAACAATTACGATTTTATATATTCTCGTTGCCATATACGGGCTTATGGAAGGGATATTCCAACCAGCATATTCTGCTGTAAGGGCGAAAGTATTCGTCCCTGAAATTCGTAATGCAGCTAACGCACTCACTCAAATGAGTAATCAAGGTATACGATTAATTGGGCCAGCACTTGGTGGGTTAATCGTATCGGTTGCATCTGCAGGGATAGGTTTCGGACTAGATGCAGCAACCTACTTATTATCATTTTTATGTTTATTATTTTTAAAAGAAATTAAGTTTAAAAAAGTAAAACCCATTGAAAAGAGTAAGCTTACTTACAAACAAGAGTTTATGGAAGGTGTTTTAGTTTTAAAAAGTCATCCGTGGCTGTGGATTACAATTTTAGTTTTTTCTTTTATAAATATTTGTTATGCCGGCATTATCGTCGTATTAATTCCATGGTTATTTAATGTTCATCATCATTTTGAAGCTTACGTGTATGGGCTTGGCATGGCCTTTTCTGGTGGTGGGGCTATAATTGCCGCAGTAATATTTGGTGGGAAAGAGCGGTGGCATAAGAGAGGATTACTGGCTTATGGAGGTGTTTTAATGAGTGGCATTGCTTTATTAATTATGCCATTCATTTCTTGGGCACCCGCTTTAATATTCTTAATGGCAATTGAAGGATTTGGCATGATGATATTTGGACTCATTTGGGAAACGAGTTTACAGGAGCTTGTACCAGAAGAAGCATTCGGAAGAGTGGCAAGCCTTGATATGTTGGGTTCTTTTGCTTTATTGCCATTAGGGTATGTAGTTGTAGGCTGGTTAGCTACTGTCATAGGTGGCGAAATAACTATTATAACACTAGCTAGTTTAGTAATTTTAACAATTGGAATAGCATTGTCTGTACCGAGTATTCGTCGATTTAATTGATTATATGGGAAAAGAGGGCGATATGCATGACTATAGAAAACTTGAAAGATATAGTAACAAGGCAATTAGAGAGTAAATATATTTTGGAAGAAAAGGTCTTTGAAGCGAAAAATTTTACAGTCTATATCGCTACCAAAATAGAAAATAACTTAGCATATAATCAATTAGTATTAATAAAACATCTTTGTAATGAAAAACCGTCCATACATATTTGGCACAAAAAGATTAGTATGGAAGCAACAAAATTAGAAATCACAAAAGAAGTGACGGAAGCGATACAAGCAGGTTTCAAAAATGAAGACTAAGCCCTAAAGAAATTAGGACTTAGTCTTCATTAAATACAAATGTTTCTTTCATTTTTTTACCTTCATTTACCGGATGGCCGTTATAAGAGAAATTCTTTTCTTCCCAAGTGATCACAACTTTAAAATTATGACTATTAAAGTCTAATGGGAATACCATGTAGTCAAAGCTTGTATGACTTTTAGAAATATTTTCATTAGGTGTAGTAGGTTTAAAGGTAGCTTTAGAGGTAGGATTGTTATCAAGTATTTCCACAGATACATTTGATACATCATGACCGATGTTTTTTACGAGTAAACTATACGTATCAAATACACCTTGCTTTGGCTGGATTGCTTGCTTGTTTGAGTTATGAGATTTATCGATTTCGACATACCATTGTTTAGACTTTGACGCAATCGGTAGTGACTGAAATGTGTAAGCACTAGCTTGTATTGGTAGTGCTAAGCATAAAAGTGTAAAGAGAGTTAATATTTTTCGTTTCATTTTTTGAGTGCTCCCATTCTTTAATGGATTTACTTGTTATTATCTTCTTTTTACGAGTAAATATACCATATAATGTAAAGTTGCTATAAGAGTAGTGAATCAATATCTTATTCAATACTCTTATAGCCGGCATAATTACGTATGTAGTAAGAAAGAATAAATTTGTTTTTCTATACTTAGATTGCTGCCCTTTTTAAAAGGGCTATTTTTACGTTTTAATAAAAAGAATATACTAAGAGTTCAGTATAAATTATTTATTTTAATGTAGTTAAATGTGCTTATATATGTGAAATTAGAGAAGGAAGCTGTGTAGAGATGTTTCTACACAGTTTTTTTAGGATATGAAAAAATTACCAAAAATATGTTAAAATAACATTGTCATACAACAAGGGGGATTTGTTTTATGGAAAATGGACATCTTGCTAAAGTAGACTTAACGAAAAAAATTGAATCAAAATCTAAGTACAATAAGAAATTAGAAAAATATCAAAGGCGCTTATTAGCATTACAGCAAATTTTGAAAGAAGAAAAAATCGCGGTTATGCTTGTTATGGAAGGATGGGATGCGGCTGGTAAAGGTGGGGCAATTAAGCGGGTGACGGAACATCTTGACCCGCGTGGGTTCCAAGTAAATCCAATTGGAGCGCCTGCACCTCATGAGAAACGTTACCATTATTTGCAACGTTTCTGGCGCAAAATTCCACAGTACGGGCAAATCACCATTTTTGATCGCTCATGGTACGGTCGTGTGTTAGTTGAGCGTGTTGAAGGATTTGCTACAAAGGAAGAGTGGATGAGAGCATATGATGAGATTAATGATTTTGAAAAACTACTAACAGATGACCATTACATAATAGGGAAGTTCTTCTACCATATAAGTAAAGAGGAACAGTTAAAGAGATTTAAAGATAGAGAGAAAAATCCTTTGAAAAGATGGAAAATTACAGACGAAGATTGGCGTAATCGTGAAAAATGGGATGAGTATGTTGAAGCAATGGAAGACATGTTTGAAAAAACAAGTAAGCCAAATGCGAAGTGGCATATTATTGAAAGTAACGATAAATTGTATGCCCGTGTGAAAACGTTAAAAATCATTATTTCATTCATTGAGGATTATTTCTTAGAACATGGTATAGAATTGCCTTCTTATTATTATGAAATGAAAGAGGATATTGAAGTTTTGCAAGGTGTAGGTGTTAAAGAGTAAATAAGAAAATGGTCCTGTGAATTGGTGAAACCAAATTATGGGGCTTTTTTATTTAGAAACATTTTACAATTAACAGAATAAGGTATATAATCAATAATCATATTAACAATGTTAATATGATTATTGATTATATACTATGTGGGGGTTTTACTTTGAAGGGAAGAGATGTTGTTTTAGGTTTATTAATGGAAAAGGAATTGTCTGGTTACGATATTAAAATTGTGTTTGAAGACGTATTTACTCATTTTTTTGATGGAAGTTTTGGAATGATTTATCCAACATTACGGCAATTGGAGAATGAAGGGAAAATAAAAAAAGAGGTTGTCATGCAAGAGGGAAAACCGAATAAGAAAATGTACTTTATTACAGATGAGGGGCGTGAAGAATTTTATCAATACATGCAGACGCCTATAGAGAAGGATGTTTTACGTTCGGATTTTTTAATGAGAATGTATTTTGGCAACTATAGTGATGATGTAACAATAAAAAAATGGATTAAAGATGAAATTGAAAGAAAAGAAGCGTACATTGCAGATCTTCGATTGAAATATGAAAAGTGGAGAATAGGTATTACTTTCGTCGAAGAAATTTCACTAGATGTAGGTATTGCATCGTATAGTGCACAAGTGGAGACTTTGAAGAAAAAATTAGAAGAGTTAGAGGCGAAAGAAAACAATAAAACAGAAGAGTGAAAAACGCATTCACAATAAATAAAGGGGTATATAAAGATGGAGCAATCAAAGGGTATTAAGATTGTCTTTTTAATGTGTCTAGGTATCTTTCTTTGTATGATTGATACGACAATTATGAATATAGCTTTACCGGCAATACAATCGAGTGTAAATACTTCATTAGAAAAGATGTCTTGGGTATTAAATGTTTATACAATGACGATTGCAGTACTTGCCATTCCGTTAGGGCGGATAGCTGATATCTTTGGAAAAGCAAAGATGTATATTCTTGGTCTGGTGATTTTTGGGGGTGGATCGGTACTTTGCGCTTTTGCTAATACAGGTGATTTTCTTATTTTTTCTCGTTTTATACAAAGTATTGGGGCAGCAATTTTATTTCCAACAAGTATGGTAATTGGTGTATCAGCTATGCCGTTAGCTAAAAGGCATGTTGCACTTGCAATTTTAGGAGTAACACAAGGATTGTCAGCTGCTATGGGGCCAGTAATAGGTGGAATTATTACGCAAAATTTAGGATGGAGATGGGTGTTCTTCGTTAATGTTCCGGTTTGTATAATAGGAATCGTGTTATGTTGCATCATGCTACAAATAAAAAATGAAGAACGTATTATCTCAAAAATAGATTGGATAGGACTACTATTAAGTAGCACAGCAATTTTTTCATTTACTCTCATATTAGTAAAAGGTAATACATGGGGATGGCAAAGTAATATTGCTTTGTCTTGTTATGCAATTAGCACTATTTCTCTTATTCTATTTATTTTAGTAGAACGAAAGATTCATAACCCAATGGTGAATTTAAAGTTATTTCAAGATCGAATGTTTGTCGGAGCGTCAATCGTTGTTATATTGAGTAATTTATTTTTAATTGGAGTTACTGTATTGCTTCCAACGTTCTTGACGAAACTACAAGGTCGAACGGAAATTGAAGCGGCTTTTTTAGTGACACCTATTTCAGCGATGATATTTTTTGTCTCACCAGTTGCAGCAACTTTAATTAAAAAACTCGGAAAAGTAACTATTATTTTGTCAGGATTTCTTGTTATGGGGCTTTCCTACTATTGGTTGCAAATGATTGATGTTCATTCAACAAATATAGAAATTATTATTCCATGTATGATATTAGGTGTCGGATATGGCTTAGTAGTGGGGCCAATTACAGTTTTAAGTGCGTCTTCGTTTGAAGGAGAATTATTAACTGCTTCTCAAAGTGTTGTATCAATGTTACGACAGGTTGGAATTGTATTGGCGGTCGCAATATTTGTCTCTAACTTAACTCATAATTTAACTATAAATAAAGAAAAAGTATATCATTATGCAGAAGAAAAGGTGCGGAATATTCATGTGAATAGTACTGAGCAAACTGAAATTTTACAAATGACTAAAGAAAAAATAGAGAATCAAAGTTTAGAGTCGAATATAAATAAGAAACAAAATGCAATGACAATGGGATTAAGTAAAGCGAAAAAGGAAGAATTGATTCGCGACAAGACGGATGAAATATTAAGAAAAGTTCCAGTAGAATATAGAGATGTAAAAAGAGAAGAAGTTACGAGGCAAGTGACAAAAGAAGTTGAAAAACAAGAGGAAAGTATAAAGAAAGAGGTACTCACATTCTCGAATGATGTGAATCATTATGCCAAGAATCAGATGGCTATGAGTTTTACAGATTTATATAAAGCAAGTGTGCCAATTATTTTAATTTGTGCTTTCGTAAGTTTGTTGTTTTGGGAAGGAAAAGCTTTAAGTAAAAAGAGAAGGGGAAGATTAGTAGAAGATGCGTAAAGAAAAACAGGCTGCTATTAGCCTGTTTTTTTCATTGTTTTCTCCTTGCATATTGTGAATAGTAGTATTTTTAATATAGCATGGGATAAGTCGAGTATGATTAGAAAGTTTTTTAGAATGAAAGGGATGAATGGAAAATGCCATTGAATATGTAACGTTATACATAGTACATTAACAAGAGGGATTAATTTTAAAAGGAGGATGGGGAATTGCTAGATAAGGCAGGGGCTTTAATAGATAATCATGTGTACACAGAAGAAGAGCAACAAAAACTATACAAACGAACGTTAATAATCGTCAGCATTTCACAAATGTTTGGCGGTGCAGGACTAGCTGCTGGTATTACAGTGGGAGCACTTCTTGCGCAGCAAATGCTTGGAACAGATGCATTTGCAGGATTACCAACTGCTATGTTTACATTGGGATCAGCATTAGCAGCTTTCATAGTAGGGAAGCTTTCGCAACGATATGGACGCCGGATAGGTCTTGCAACAGGGTTTATAGTAGGTGGATTTGGAGCAATTGGTGTTGTAATGGCAGCTTTAACGAATAGCATTATTCTTTTACTTATTTCTTTACTCATATATGGTGCCGGTACAGCCACGAATCTACAAGCTCGTTATGCAGGTACAGATTTAGCAGATAAGAAGCAGAGAGCAACGGCTGTTAGTATTACGATGGTAATGACGACTTTCGGTGCAGTTGCAGGACCAAATTTAGTAGGAGTAATGGGTAGTTTTGCGCATTCAATTGGAGTTCCTAAACTTGCAGGTCCGTTCATACTATCGGCAGCAGCATTTATACTGGCGGGTCTAGTTCTTTTTGTTATGCTTCGTCCAGATCCGTTAATTATTGCTAACATAATAGAAAGATATAAACAGGAACATACATATAAAGGACAACCAATAACAGACGAAGCGAAAGAAAATAAACGAGGTATTACAGTTGGAGCAATCGTAATGATACTTACGCAAATCGTGATGGTTGGGATTATGACGATGACGCCAGTTCATATGGGACACCACGGTCACGGTTTAAGTGCAGTAGGACTTGTGATAGGTTTTCATGTAGGTGCAATGTATCTTCCATCTCTCGTTACAGGAATGTTAATTGATAAAATTGGCCGAACTACAATGAGCATAGCTGGTGGAGTGATTTTACTTGCAGCGGGTGTCATAGCTGCGATAGCGCCAAGTGATTCTTTATTACTATTAATCGTTGCTCTGTCTTTACTTGGGCTAGGATGGAACCTCGGATTGATTAGTGGTACAGCACAAATCGTTGATTCCACAACACCGTCTACACGTGCTAAAACACAAGGGAAAATAGATGTTTTTATTGCGCTAGCTGGAGCTTCTGGTGGAGCGATGTCAGGTATGGTAGTAGCGAATTCAAGTTATGCGGCATTGTCATTGGCTGGAGGCGTGTTAGCGTTATTACTTATTCCTGTTGTGATATGGTCTCGAAAAGGAGCAAGAAATTAAATGAAAAAGAGGTTCTAGTTACTGACTAGAGCCTCTTTTTGTACACTTAAATTAAATTCCACTCTACAATAAGCCCTAAATGTGTAAGACCACCACCGAATCCGTATAGTAAAAGTGTGTCTCCATTATTTAACTTTCCTTCTTTTATAGCTAAATCTAGAGCGAGTGGAATGGTGACTGAAGAGGTATTCCCCATATATTCCACGCTCGTTAATGTTTTTTGTATTGGAATTTGAGATTTTTCGCAAATAGATTCAATCATTCGTAAGTTAGCGCTGTGGGGTATGAACCAGTCTATATCATCCCCTTGCATATTTGCGTTATGTAATAAATTTTTTATGCCTTTTGGCACTGTTCGTGTTGCCCATTTATATACTTCTCTTCCATTTTGAACGATTTTTTCATTTGTTTGCAGTGGTGTGCCATTCATAGTAGTAGATAAGTTTGTTCTATATAGATGAATGCCGCCATCACCGTTTGTTCCCATGTGAGCAGCGATAAAGCTTGGGGTGTCTTCATCTCTTTCTAATAAAATAGCTCCAGCACCATCACCGAATAAAATACAGGTCGTTCTATCGGTATAATCAGTAACTTTAGATAATGTCTCTGTCGCTACGACAAGTACTTTTTCATGTGATCCAGAAGTGATTAAGCTATTACCGACGTGTAGTCCATATGTAAAACCAGCACAAGTTGCATTTAAATCAAAAGCTAGTGTATGAGGTATGTTGAAGTATTGTTGTATTTGGCAAGCAACACTAGGGAAAACGTAATCAGCAGTAGTAGTAGCGACAATGATACAGTCGACATCTTCTAAGTTTTTCTTATATGTTGTACATAAATTTTTAATTGCTTTAATGGCTAAGTTTGAGGAATATTCTTCTTCGCTAGCGATTCTTCTTTCCTTCATTCCTGTTCTTTGTACAATCCATTCATCATTCGTATGGACCATCTTTTCTAAATCGTTATTAGACAATATTTGATCTGGAACATAAGTACCAATTGCAGTAATACGAGATTTAGAATGCATAGGAACATCTCCTAATTTTTATTTTTATAACCTGATACTAATATTAGGTTATAAAAATGTCAATAAAGATTTTTGTTGTATTAAAACGATAATACTTAACTTACTATGAAGGAATTTGGCGAGTGCTGTAAAAATAATATACGAGAAGTTTCTAAAATTGATAATTGCTTTTGTTATTTTTATTGTGAGAAAAACTCGCAAAAAATGACGATTTTCTTTAGTGTGATATAGGTTGTTAAACCTTGTGAAAGCGAATTACTTATGCTACACTTTATGTAACTTAAAATGAACGGAGGGGCTTCCTTTGATCTTAATCAGATTACGTCTCAATACTTTGTGCCAATAATTGAATAGCGCTCAAAGGCTCTGTCTGTGTACAGAGTGAACGGGATTGGTCTGCCTATTTTAAAGGAACCCTTTATTAAGCTTATATGTGAAAAAGAGGGAGGGACGAATACGCCCTCTTTTTGTTTTGCCTTTATAAATAGAATGGGATTGTATAGGTGAACGCTTATTGTGGATACGTATACGATCTTGGGACTTTTTGACTATAAAATAGGATGAAAGCATAGCTTTCTTCTATTTCTTTGGTGAACCCTTATCCGTTTACGAAAACACAGGCAGCGACCTGTGTTTTTTATTTTACGTAATCGAAATGGAGGAATAAATATATGGAAGAAGTATTACAAAGAGCAGTTTTAGTTGGAGTAAATGTAGGTAATGAAGATGATTTTGCATATTCGATGGAAGAGTTAACAAATCTTGCGGAAGCTTGTGATGTAGAGGTAATTGGGCAAGTAACGCAAAATTTACAACGAGTAAATCCATCGCATTATATCGGAAAAGGAAAGATTGAAGAAGTAGCAGCGTATGTACAAGAAATAGATGCGAATATGGTCATCTTTAATGATGAATTATCTCCTTCACAAATTCGAAATTTAGAAGAGGATTTAGATTGTAAGGTAATTGATCGCACCATTTTAATTTTAGATATTTTTGCGCAACGTGCGAAAACGAAAGAAGCACAGCTACAAGTAGAAGTAGCACACCTTCAGTACATGATGCCTCGTTTAATTGGTCTTCGTGAATCGTTAGGGAGACAGAGCGGCGGCGTTGGTACGAAAAATAAAGGTGTCGGTGAGAAGAAGTTAGAGTTAGACCGTCGTAAAATTGAAGAACAAATTTCAGTTTTGAATAAAGATTTAGAAGCGCTCGTTGCCCAGCGTCAAACGCAGCGAAAGCAACGTAAGAAAAATGAAATACCTGTTGTAGCATTAGTAGGTTATACGAATGCAGGAAAGTCAACGACGATGAATGCAATGCTTGAAATTTATAATGGTACAGAAGAAAAACAAGTATTTGAAAAAGATATGTTATTTGCGACGTTAGAAACATCTGTACGAAATATTGATTTGCCAGATAATAAATCATTTTTATTAACAGATACAGTTGGATTTGTAAGTAAATTACCACATCATCTTGTGAAGGCGTTCCGTTCAACGTTAGAAGAAGTAGCGGAAGCAGATTTACTTATTCACGTCGTAGATTACGCAAATCCAAATTATGAACAATTAATTGATATTACAAATGAAACGTTAAAGAAAATTGGAGTAGAAAATATTCCAACGATCTATGCTTATAACAAATCAGATATGGTGGATGTTGAAATTCCGAAAGTACAAGAAGACCGCGTGTATTTATCTGCGAAGAAACATGTTGGAATTGAAGAGCTTGTAGAAATGATTCGTTCCCATATTTATAAAGAATATACGAAATGTGAAATGTTAATTCCATATGATCACGGACAGGTAGTTTCGTATTTCAATAATCATGCGCACGTTTTATCAACGAGTTATGAAAATGAAGGTACGAAACTAGAAGTGGAATGTAAGACGAGCGATTATGAGAAGTATAAGCGTTTTGCAATTTAATGTAAGAGGCAACCCAGTTTGTGATTGGGTTGCCTTTTTCTATAATGTTTTACTGCTGAAAGTTACAAGGATGCAAGTCAATGATGGGAGTTAAGTTATATTTCTGGAAAAAGAAATGAAAGCAGTATAGAATAGAAATGTTTCAAAAGTCAGAATTTATTACACCTACTGTAATAAATATATATTTTGTACAGAAAGGAGCGATTCACATATGCAGGCAGTTTCACAAAAAAACACAGTAGAAACACCGACAATATATCGAATATTATTTGCGATTAGTTTCGGACATTTTTTAAATGATTCGATGCAAGCAGTTGTGCCGGCGTTGTTTCCTATTTTGGAAAAAACGATGAATTTATCCTATATGCAAGTAGGGTGGATTGCGTTTGCGTTAAATATGACGTCATCGATTATGCAACCGGTGTTTGGTATGTATTCAGATAAGAAGCCGTCACCATTTTTATTACCACTCGGTATGTTTTCAAGTATGCTTGGAATGATTGGACTCGCGTTTGCACCAAACTTTATTATTGTTATTATTTCTGTTTTATTTATTGGCTTAGGTTCCGCAGTCTTTCATCCAGAAGGCGCTCGTGTTGCGTATATGGCGGCAGGTGCAAAACGAGGGTTAGCGCAAGCGATTTATCAAGTTGGGGGAAACACGGGGAATTCTTTAGCTCCTATTTTTACAGCGCTAATTTTCGTTCCACTCGGTCAAATTGGTTCATTAGGTTTTACAGCATTTGCAGCAGTAGGAATTGCATTATTAATTTTCGTATCGAATTGGTACAAAAATGAATTAGCAACCGGCGCTGTAAGAAGGAAGAAGAGAGCTGCGCTTGAGGCGGAAAATGCAATTGTAAGTACACACATTAAATTTGTTATTATACTTCTTGTTTTTCTTACTTTTGTGCGCTCTTGGTACGGTGCCGGTATCGGGAATTTCTATCAATTTTACTTAATTGAGCATTATGGTTTATCTATAAAAAATGCCCAGTATTTCGTATTCGCATTTATGATTGCTGGTGTGTTAGGCACTTTCTTCGGGGGACCGTTAGCAGATCGATTTGGTAAGAAAAACATCATCGTATTTTCAATGTTAGGTTCAGCGCCACTTGCGCTGTTATTACCACATGTCTCACTTGTGTGGGTCGTACCTTTATTTTTATGTATCGGTTTTATTAGTTCAAGTAGTTTTAGTGTAATTGTTGTATACGCGCAAGAGCTTGTTCCGGGAAAAGTAGGGATGGTATCAGGTCTAATTGTAGGTCTTGCGTTCGGCCTTGGTGCTCTAGGTGCTGTAGTACTAGGAAAGTTAGCTGATATATATAGCCTTCAGTTCATTATGATATTATGTAGTTGTTTACCGTTAATTGGACTTACTTCATGGTTATTACCAAGTGATAAGAAAACGATAGAATAGGGGATGCACTATGAAATTATGTGAAAACGTAACAGAATTAATAGGAGATACACCTGTCGTCCGATTATCTAAATTTATTCCGGAAGACGCAGCGGACGTGTATGTGAAACTAGAAATGTTTAATCCATCACGTAGTGTGAAAGACCGTGCTGCTTATAATTTACTTCACGTTGCAGAAGAAAATGGTCTCATTAAACCAGGGGATACAATTATTGAACCGACAAGCGGGAATACAGGAATTGGTTTAGCGATGAACGCAGCAGCTAAAGGGTATAAAGCGATTTTAATTATGCCAGACAATATGTCAAAAGAGCGTATTAATTTATTGAAAGCATACGGGGCAGAAGTAGTTTTAACACCAGCAGAACAAAGAATGCCAGGAGCAATTGCGAAGGCGTTAGAACTGCAAAAACAAATACCGAATAGTTTTATCCCGCAACAATTTGAAAATCCAGCTAATCCGAATATTCACCGTTATACGACTGCACTTGAAATTTACGAACAAATGGAGGGAGAGCTTGATGCTTTTGTTGCAACGGCAGGAACAGGCGGAACGATTACAGGGACTGGTGAAACGTTAAAAGAGAAATTGCCAAACTTATATATTGCAGTAGTGGAACCGAAAGGATCTCCCGTTTTATCCGGTGGTGTACCAGGTCCTCATAAACTAGTAGGAACAAGCCCAGGATTTATTCCGAAAAACTTAAATACAGAAGTGTATAACGAAATTATTCAAATTGCAGACGAAGAGGCTTTAACGACAATGAGAAACTTAGCTAGACAAGAAGGATTATTAGTTGGGCCATCTTCTGGAGCATCTGTTTACGCTGCAATCATGATAGCGAAACGTCTAGGCGTTGGTAAAAAAGTTTTATGTATTGCGCCTGATACAGGTGAACGTTATTTGAGCATGGGGTTATTTGAATAAAAAGGATAGAAACACCTTAATAGTGAATAGCTGCTATTAAGGTGTTTGTTTTATGGAATGAAGAGGGGGAGAAGAACAATGAAACTATTAAAACCAATCCATGAATATAGTGAGCATATTACGGCGTATAGACAAGCGTTTTTACACTCAGGGGAACAACCACATGGAAGTAGTTCTTTACAAAACTTTGATTCTCTTGATGAATGGTTTGAAAAAGTGAGTAAACAAGAACTAGGAGGAAATTTACTAGCTAATCGAGTGCCATCTAGTCAGTTTTTAAGTTTTGAAAAAGGGGAACTTATAGGTTTTGTGAATATTAGACATAGATTAAATCCAGAATTATTACGGGAAAGCGGTCATATTGGATATAGTGTCCATCCGAATAAACGTCGCCACGGTTACGCTACGAAACAACTACAACTTGCATTAGCTGAAGCGCAAAAATTAGGATTGCAGAAAGTATTAATAACTTGCGATAAATCCAATATCGGTTCTGCTAAAACGATTCAAAAGGTTGGAGGTGTGTTAGAAAATGAAGTAGTTTCTTCTCGTACTGGTGAAGTTATTCAGCGCTATTGGATAGAAATATGATTAAGTAGGAATTTGAAAAGGTAATGCAAGCTGTAATATCGAAATAGATAAATGAAATATAGGGGATTACTGCAATTTTAGGGGGAAATGAAATGGGATTAAAAGAGAGAGCGATAGAGATGTCAGAGATTTATAGGCAAAATCCGAAAGTAGAAGCTATTATTTTAGCGGGTTCAGTAGCTAGAAAGCTTGAAGATGAACATTCAGATATAGAATTACATATTTTATGGTCAACACCGCCGGAAGATGAGGATCGTAGGGCCCCTATTTATCATATTGATGGGAAAATATTATCGTATCATCCGTATGAGGAAGAAGAATGGTCGGAAACGTATTTAACGAAAGAGGGAATTAAATTAGAGATTAGTAACTTTTTAACAGAGACAGTAGAGAAAGTAATTTCGGATGTGGTGGATCAATATGATATAAATTATGAAAAACAATGTATTGTATCATCCATTCATGATGGTGTTAGTTTGTATGGAGAAGGGAAAGTGAATGAATTAAAAGAAAAAGTAGCGGCATATCCAGATGAACTAGCAAAACTGATGATTTCAGAAAATCTATGGTTAAGTAATCGTTGGCACAATCGAAAGGCGCTTTTAAAACGGAAAGATTGGCTTATGCTTTATGACGTTATTTGCGAAGTACAAAGGAACGTATTCGGTGTTTTATTTGGTTTGAATAAAATGTACGTACATCATCCAGCGTTTAAATGGATGCCTAATAATGTGGAACGAATGACTATTAAACCTGAAAAATTATATGAACGTATGGCGGACACATTAATAGGGAATCCAGAAAAAAGTGTGCAGGAGTTAGAGTTGCTAATAGAAGAAGTGTTGCAACAAGTTCATACATACGCGCCAGGAGTAAATGTGGATGAGCAAGAAAAATCTATTTTTTATTTTGTGAAATAGAAAATAGTAATAAGGGGGAAGTTATGGGTTTTTTTAATAGGTTTTTAAAAAAAGTTGAAAAAGTAAATGAGCAAGAAGCTACTCTTCATGAATTAAGTGAAGAATTGTATGTTGAATCACCGGTAGAGGAAGCGACTAGTTACTGGGCATCAATGGCACAAAATATAATTGTTAATGCTGTAAAAGCGGCTGACAATGATGTGGAACGTGCCTTCGTGTTATTGAATTTGAAGAAAGGTGAGGCTTCATTTGATATTTTTTATCAAATAAATGGGCAATTGTATTTCTGGGATCAGCTAGAAAATGAGACGATAAGAAATAGAATTCAGAACGAGTTGTTACCGCAAGCTCCAGAAGTTTCAAATGTAGTAAATGAGCAATTTCGTGGAGCTGATCACCCTATAATTTCGTTCGCACAATTGCAGTTTGAATGGGAAACGAAAGCCTGGTTCTCACATATAATTTGGGAAGATAGCCTTGCTGCTCAATTGCCCAAAACTCAAATTCTAAATGAATGGTTTCGTGTAATTAAAGAAGAAACGAAAAATAGACCACTGGATAGTGATGCGAAATTTTCTTGGTATCCATCAAACTCTTAAAAAATGAATACAGAGAGACAGGTTATGTTTCTAGATGATTTGTATTATTGAATAAGTATCAATAATACGTAATTCTTTTTCTATTGCCTGTTAGAATTCGTTATGTACTAAGCTACTTGTTTTCTAAACTAAAACTTATATTTCGAATTTTTAAATAGATTGTAATACATAAAAATTCGAAATATAAGTTGACACTATTTTTAATGTGTGATAAAAATGATAGTAATCAATTCGGAAAATAATATTTGGGCAATGAAAGGGTATAGTAGTGAATATCTCCCTATTTCAGAGAGCTGATGGTTGGTGTGAATCAGTATATAGATTATTCATGAAGTTCGTCCTGGAGCATCTTTCATAAATCTCATATTTTGAGGAAATGAAAGACGGTAGTTTATACCGTTATCAAATAAAGTGGTGAAGATTTTTTCACAACTAGGGTGGTACCGCGATATTTATCGTCCCTACGTATTTACGTAGGGACGTTTTTTATTTAGGTCCTAACTTTGGTGTGGCTTCATAACTAGGGTGGTACCGCGATATTTTATCGTCCCTACGTTTTTGCGTAGGGGCGTTTTTATTTAGGTGGTTTCTTAGTGTTCTTCACAACTAGGGTGGTACCGCGATATTTTTGTCGTCCCTACGTATTTACGTAGGGGCGTTTTTTTATTATTAGGGAGGAAGTGAACGTATTAGAAAAGAGTATTGATAGAACAATATAAATACCGAATTGTAACAAAGAAAAAGAGATAGAGAGGAGATTAACAAATGAATTCACAGCAATGGACATCGAAATTAGGTTTCGTATTAGCTGCAGCAGGTTCGGCAATTGGTCTTGGGGCGATTTGGAAATTCCCATATATGGCCGGCATTGGAGGAGGCGGAGCGTTCTTCCTAATTTTCATCGGTTTCACATTATTAATTGGTTTACCGCTATTATTAGCTGAATTTGTTATTGGAAGAAGTACACAAAAAGAGGCTGTTGATGCATATAGAGAGATTGCTCCTAAAACGTTATGGCCTTGGTTAGGTAAATTAGGAATTGTAACATGTTTCATATTACTTTCTTTCTACAGTGTTGTAGGAGGCTGGATTTTATTATATTTATGGAATGCGATTACAGGTAGACTATGGGAAGGAAATGGAGCATACGAAGCTACGTTTGGTGAAATCATTTCCAATCCATATTTAGCAGTTGGATCACAGCTATTATTCATCCTTATTACTATTTTTATCGTAAGTAAAGGTGTACAAAATGGTGTTGAAAAAGTAAATAAATATTTCATGCCAGCACTATTCGTTTTATTCTTTGTATTAATCGTTCGTGCACTTACGTTAGATGGTGCTGGAGAAGGAGTTCGTTTCTTCTTACAACCTGATTTCTCACATGTAACATCAGAAGTTATTTTATACGCAATGGGGCAATCGTTCTTCTCATTATCTGTTGGGGTAGCCGTTATGGTAACGTATAGCTCATACTTACCGAAAGAAGAAAGCTTACCACGTTCAGCATTTTCTATCGTAGCCTTAACTCTTGTTATTACATTACTTGCAGGACTTGCAATTTTCCCAGTTGTGTTCGCATTTGGAATGGAACCATCTCAAGGACCGGGACTATTATTTATCGTATTGCCAGCTATTTTCAGTAAAATGGCATTCGGAAAATTATTCTTCATCGTTTTCTTATTATTATTCTTCTTCGCTACGATTACATCAGCAATTTCGATGTTAGAAATTAGTGTCGCATCGTTAACATCAAAAGGTAAAGGGAAACGTGAAAAAATGGCCTTAATCGTAGGGTTATTAATCTTCGTTGTTGGGGTACCATCAGCATTATCATTCGGTATATTAAGTGATCTGAAGATTTTCGGGAAGACAGTCTTTGATTTAGCGGACTATGCAGTAAGTAACGTATTAATGCCACTTGGTGTATTATTAGTTTCTATCTTTGTTCCTTTAAAAATGAAGAAAGATGTATTAATGAAAGAGCTAGGTGTAAGTAAAAATAAAGGTTATAAACTATTCGTATTATGGTTATTCTTACTTCGTTATATCGCACCAATTGCGATTATTATCGTATTCTTAAATGTACTTGGCATTATATAAAAAGAAAGGTAGCGTATCATACAAAGATACGCTACCTTTTTATTTTGCTCTTTTTTGCAATTCATTTACTGTTACGAACTGATAGCCCTTCTTAGATAAAATTTCGTGCTTTAAGAAGGGTGTGGATGCAAGGAGAAGGAATTTATCATATAATAAAATGCAAAAGGTATATTAGGAGGTGTTTATATGGCGATTATAATTCAATTGCCAGACACTGCAACGTCTCATGCAAAGCCAAGTATGGAAATGGCGATACTTTGCGTGAGGTAGACAAGTAATATACAATCGCCTATATGAGCTTGTATCATTTTTTATATTTGGCTTTGCACCTTATTGAAATGAACCATAAAAAATAAGGGGCGAGCAGAAATGAAATACGTAAAAGCTAATGCTGTTTTACCGGAGAGTTTAATTACTGAAATTCAAAAGTATATACAAGGTGAAACAATTTACATTCCGAAACAAGAAACGAAACATTATAAATGGGGTACACGATCTGGCGGAAGAAAACAATTAGATGAAAGAAATAAAGCAATTAAAGAAGCGTTTAAAAGTGGGATTGCTATTCATCAACTTGCAGAAGAATATTTTCTTTCTGGGGAAACGATTAAAAAGATTGTGTATTCTAAATAAGAGGAAAAGAGTCTGATTCATATATTACTTTGAATCAGACTCTTTTTGTTTTATATGTATTGGATATATGAAGTGTGAACGGGCATGATAATAGAAAAAATGTGCCGTTTTTTTATTAAATGCTATACAGAACATTTGAAGAGTAGAAAGGTGAACATATATGAATCATATTGGACAAATAACGATAGAGCTTTTAATTGGTTTTTTTGTTCTATTAATTGCTACAAAAATATTAGGAAAAACACAAATATCTCAGCTAACGCCCTTTGATTTTATTTCTGCAATCGTCCTAGGTGAGCTCGTTGGAAATTCAATATATGATCCTAAAATTAAAGTATGGTCTATTTTATATTCAGTATTTGTTTGGGTAATTTTAATTTATACTATTGAAGTGATAACACAAAAAGTAAGAGGGACAAGAAGGTTTTTTGAAGGATATCCTTCAATTATTATTCGTAATGGAAAGATTGATCGTGAACAATTAAGCGTAAATCATTTGGATATAAACCAATTACAACAAATGCTTAGGCAACAAAAAGATATATTTTCAATCCGAGAAGTTGAATATATGATATTGGAACCTAACGGAAACATAAGCGTTTTGAAAAAAAGTAAATACGAATCTCCTACTGTAAATGATTTAAGTTTAAAACATAAGCCTGTATACTTACCAATTTCATTAATTAGTGATGGAAAAGTAGTTAAGGATAATTTGAGGGAAGCGGGATTTGATGAAGGGTGGCTTTATAAACAAATAAAGCAAAAAGGAATTACTAAATTTGAAGACGTATTATATGCGGAATGGAAAACGGATGATGGCTTCTTTTGTCAGGAAATGCAGCGGTAGAGAATAAGTGATATATGTAATGTTTGTTTCTAAGTTATCTTTTACATATCAAAAAACGTAATCATTGTATACAATAAAACTAGATCAACAATTTGTATGGAGTGATAAAGATGGAAGCGTTTATTAGAAGTGATCAATATAATTTTATAAAATCACAAGCTTATATTTTAGCAAACGGGCATGCAACGGCAAATGATAGAGGTGTAATTCAAGCGTTAAAATCGCTTGCGATTGAAAAGATAATACATGTATTTGAGAATTTAACGGATGAACAGAAAGAGTTAATTGATACGGTATTAACAGTTCAAAATAGAGAAGATGCAGAATCATTTTTAATGAAAATAAATCCGTATGTAATTCCGTTTCAAGAAGTTACAGCACAAACATTAAAAAAGTTATTTCCTAAGGCGAAAAAGTTAAAACTTCCTGATATGGAAGAAATAGATATGAAAGAAATATCTTATTTAAGCTGGATTGATAAGGGATCAAGCAGGAAATTTATTATAGCGAAAAATGATAAAAATAAATTTGTTGGTCTGCAAGGAACGTTCCAAAGTTTAAATAAAAAAAGCATTTGTTCATTATGTCATGGGCATGAAGAAGTAGGAATGTTTTTAGTTGAAATTAAAGGCGATGTACCAGGAACTTTCGTTAAAAAGGGAAACTACATTTGCAAAGATGGTGTAGCTTGCAATCAGAATATGAAATCGCTAGATAAATTGAACGATTTTATTGACCGCTTGAAGAAATAACGAGAAAACCTCTAGTATTTAAACTGGAGGTTTTTATTTTTTGAAGAAGTAAAATAAGCTTTCTTTGTAAATGTAGATTTATAATGAAATTTGATAAAAATATCTATTATGATACAGTTGCTTATATGCAAGGAGGTAAAACATGGATTACCTTTTATCGAAAGAAAAAGTGAAGCGATGGCCCAAAGATATGATAGCGGCGGGGCGTTGTCATACTGTTGGCCTTAAATCGGATGGCACGGTAGTCGCGGTAGGTAATAATGAATTTGGCCAATGCGATGTAGGTAGCTGGCGCGACATTCGGTTGCCTGGCAAATAGTCAATTTACAATAAATGATTAGTAATATTATTCTATTTTAGGAGTAATTATGGAATAGGATATGTAGAAAATAATTAAACTTAAATCTACTGAATAAGAATCTCTTTTGAAAAGGGATTCTTATTATTTTTCATAAAATGAGGGTCTAAATGGAATTTTTGAACAAACTATATTTCAAAATTACAGTAGAAGATATAAATAAAGTATAGAGGAGATAAAGAAATGCTTAAAAAGTTTTTGCTTTCTTTACCGGATGTTTTACTTATATGTATCGTTCTCTACATAACGTACACAAATTCTTTTAGCTTTGGACAGATGTTAGTAATTTCAATTGCAATCGGAATTATTGGTGGTCTTGTTATAAGGATTGGTAAGGATGTATTTATGTATATAAGGTGGACAATGAAACAGAGGAAATCTTGAATACGTTGTATTGCTATTAGGAGGAGATGAAATGACTAAGAAAAAGAGTAGAGTGAAAAATGAAGTAGCGCTTTGGGCATTAACAGCGGTTGTTCTCATCATTGTATGGCACTTTTATCAAAAATAAAAACGCATCGTATTAAAAAAGCACGATGCGTTTTTATTATTTTTTTTGCCAATTTTCTTTAATAAAGTCTTCACGACCAGATTCCTTTTGCTCAGTAGCATATTTCTCTGGATTCTTTTTATAGAAATGTTGGTGGTATTCCTCTGCTGCGTAAAAAGGTGCAGCAGGACGAATTTCAGTCACGATTGGATCTTTAAACATACCGCTTTCTGTAAGAGCTTGTTTTGATTTTTCAGCAAGCCCTTTTTGTGTTTCGTTATGATAAAAAATAGCGGTACGATAAGATGGACCACGGTCAAAAAATTGTCCGCCATCATCAGTTGGATCGATTTGTGGCCAATATAAGTCTAGTAATTTCTGATAAGGAAAAATAGAAGGATCGAATGTAATTTGAACAACTTCTAAATGTCCAGATATTCCAGCTTTTACTTGTTCATATGTTGGGTTTTCTACATGACCTCCTGCATAGCCAGAAAGTACTTTATGAATACCAGGAAGTTCATCAAATGGTTTTACCATGCACCAAAAGCAACCGCCTGCGAAGGTTGCGAGTTCGTATGTTTTTTCGGACATTGCTGTAATCCTCCTAAATGTATATGTTTTATATAGTATTATATAAATTGTTTTATTGCGCAATAAAAAAGATTTGAAAATATATGTTTTTTATAAACAAGATCCTCCGCTCACATCAATTAATTGTCCAGTTACCCAGCGGCTGTCTGGAGAAGCAAGGAATGCAGCAGTATCGGCAATGTCTTCTACTTCACCTAAGCGATTGAAAGCGGAAATAGTAGTAGCGTACTGCTTCATCATCGGGTCGCTCAAGAGTTCTGCATTCATATCTGTTTTAATAAATCCTGGAAGTATTGCATTCACCGTTATTCCTCGTGCTCCAAGCTGTTTTGCTAGCGTAAAAGTCATTGTATTAATAGCGCCTTTCGTCATACTATATGCAACAAAATCAGGTAAAGAAATGCGGGTGGCAGCGGATGAAATATTAATAATTCGGCTATTGTCACGTAAACGTGGCAGTGCTTGTTGAATGATAAAGAATGGTGCTTTTGCATTTACTGAAAACATTCTATCAAAAAATTGTTCAGTCGTTTCTTCAATAAAAGCACCAGGACCAATGCCAGCATTGTTTATTAAAATA
Organism: Bacillus sp. JKS001846; assembly: GCF_900176455.1. Taxonomy (NCBI): domain Bacteria; kingdom Bacillati; phylum Bacillota; class Bacilli; order Caryophanales; family Bacillaceae; genus Bacillus; species Bacillus sp. JKS001846. Next base: position 3,876,852 of record NZ_FWYG01000001.1, on the reverse strand, counting down.
TCAAATTGTGTTTCACCAGTGCGCTTTTGTAATTCAGTATCTAAAGCGTTATAAAGGTTTTCTACACCGTGTAAGGATTCTAAATTTGCGCCGATAGAAAAAGCTTGGCCACCATCTGATCGAATTTCATGAACAGTTTCTTCAGCGTCATCTTTTCGATTACCGTAATGAACAGCAACCAATGCACCGTCATTTGCTAAACGTTTAGCGATCGCTCGTCCAATTCCTCGGCTTGCTCCTGTAACTAACGCTACTTTCCCTTTTAACATAGTTTCCTCATCTCCTCATAAACTTTATAAGTTTTTCTTTATGTAGTAATGCAAACATACTTAAGTAATATATGAGTGTATGTAAGTAATGCATTCCAATTTTGATTTGAGAAAAAATAAATAGAATGAATTTTGATTTTTTTGAGAAAACATGTTGACAACGAAAAGAACAACGTCCTATAATACGTGTAACAAATAAAAGTTAATTAAGAATTTTCTAACTTTATATGTTGTATATGCAAAGAAGAGGAAAGTAGATGATTATGATCGTTTCAGAGAGCTACTCCAAGGCTGTGAGGGTAGTAACAATCGAATCATTGAAGATCACCTCGGAGCATCGCTTGCGAAAGGGAAACTGAGTAGAGGGCGGCGGCATCGTCTCCGGTAAAAGGACGGAGGTCTGATTGGACCTACAAAGCTTATATTTCGTGAGAAGTATAAGGAAGCTGAGTGGTAACGCGAAACTCTCGCCTCAGCAATCAAAGCTACTAAATTGTAGTAGTTGATTGCTGAGGCGAGAGTTTTTATTTTTAAAAATAGAAGAAGAGAATGCGTAGAAGAGGAGAGTAAATGATAAAGATTGTTTCAGAGAGCTGCCCCGAGGCTGTGAGGGTGGTAACAATTCACTCATTGAAAATCACCTTGGAGCACTACTTTTGAAAACTAGTAAAAAGTAGCGGGGTTGTTCCCGATAGAAAAACAAAAGTCTAATTGGACTTGCAGAGCTTATATTTCGTGAGAAGTATAAGGAAGCTGAGTGGTACCACGATTCCCTCGTCTCAGCAATGGATTGCTACAAGTATGTAAGTAATCGATTGTTGAGACGAGTATATTTTTAAGGTTTATATACTGAATATTCTGTTAAAATTACTCATCTCAGCAATCGATGTAGAAATAGATTGCAAAAATAGAGAAAAAAGAGGAGCGATGTGAGATGGGAAACCAGTACATTTACATGAATGGGGAATTTGTAGAAAAAGAAAAGGCAGTTGTTTCAGTGTATGATCACGGTTTTTTATACGGAGACGGTGTATTTGAAGGGATTCGTAGTTACGGAGGAAATGTATTTTGTTTAAAAGAACATGTGAAACGATTGTATGAATCAGCGAAATCTATTTTACTAACAATTCCAATGACGGTAGAAGAAATGGAAGAAGCAGTTTTACATACACTCCAAAAAAATGAATACGCTGATGCTTATATTCGCTTAATTGTCTCAAGAGGAAAAGGTGACTTAGGACTCGATCCGAGAAGTTGTGTGAAGCCGAGCGTAATTATCATTGCAGAACAATTAAAGTTATTCCCACAAGAATTTTATGATAATGGGCTAAGCGTTGTATCTGTTGCATCAAGACGTAATACGCCAGACGCGTTAGATCCACGTATTAAGTCAATGAATTATTTAAATAACGTACTTGTAAAAATTGAGGCGGCACAAGCAGGAGTGTTAGAGGCTCTTATGTTAAATCAACAAGGATATGTTTGTGAAGGTTCTGGCGATAATGTTTTCGTTGTGAAAGATGGAAAAGTATTAACCCCGCCATCCTATTTAGGGGCATTAGAAGGTATTACGAGAAATAGTGTTATCGAGCTATGTGAACGACTGAGTATTCCGTGTGAGGAAAGACCATTCACTCGCCATGACGTATATGTAGCGGATGAAGTATTTTTAACAGGAACAGCAGCGGAGTTAATTCCAGTTGTAAAAGTTGATTCGAGAGAAATTGGAGATGGGAAACCAGGAAGTGTAACGAAACAATTGACCGAAGAATTTAAAAAATTAACGAGAGAAAGAGGAGTACGTGTTCCCGGGCTGACGGAAAGCTTAGCATAAATAAGGAGAGGAGTTAATTGAAATGAAGCAGCAGTATACAGCGTATGAGAAGTTACAGTGTGAAGAAATGACAGGCGCTGGGCACGTGATTCAAGGTTTGAAGAAATTGGGTGTAACGACCGTTTTCGGCTATCCAGGCGGAGCGATTTTACCAGTATACGATGCGTTATACGAAAGTGGTTTGAAACATGTTTTAACTCGTCATGAACAAGCTGCCATTCATGCGGCTGAAGGATATGCGAGAGCTTCTGGGAAGGTCGGGGTAGTCTTTGCTACCTCTGGCCCAGGGGCGACAAATTTAGTTACGGGCTTAGCAGACGCTTATATGGATTCGATTCCTTTAGTTGTCATTACCGGCCAAGTTGCAACGCCTTTAATTGGTAAAGATGGATTTCAAGAAGCGGATGTTGTCGGAATTACAGTACCTGTTACGAAGCATAATTACCAAGTTCGTGATGTAAATCATGTATCACGAATTGTGCAAGAAGCTTTTTACATCGCCAAAAGCGGACGACCGGGACCAGTATTAATCGATATTCCAAAAGATGTTCAAAATGCAAAAGTCACCAGTTTCTTTAATGAAGAAGTTGATATTCCGGGGTACAAACCAGAACTTGTACCAGACAGCATGAAACTTAGAGAGGTGGCTAAAGCAATTTCAAAATCAAAGCGTCCACTTCTTTATATTGGAGGAGGTGTCATTCATTCAGGTGGATCCGATGAACTCTTCGAATTCGCAAGGGAGAACCGTATTCCAGTCGTTTCAACTTTAATGGGACTTGGTGCATATCCACCGGGAGATCCATTGTTTCTAGGGATGCTTGGTATGCATGGGACATACGCTGCTAATATGGCGGTAACAGAATGTGATTTACTACTTGCATTAGGTGTTCGCTTCGATGATCGTGTAACAGGGAAATTAGAACTTTTTTCTCCGCACTCGAAAAAAGTACATATTGATATTGATCCTTCTGAGTTTCATAAAAATGTAACTGTAGAGCATCCGATTGTTGGTGATGTGAAAAAAGCGTTACACATGTTGTTACATATGTCTATTTATACACAAACAGATGAATGGCTTCAGAAAGTAAAGGCATGGAAAGAAGAATATCCACTTTCTTATAAGCAAAAAGAATCTGAGTTAAAACCACAGCATGTGATCAACTTAGTAAGTGAATTAACGAATGGTGAAGCGATTGTCACAACAGAAGTAGGACAGCATCAAATGTGGGCTGCTCACTTCTATAAAGCAAGAAAACCTCGGACGTTCCTTACCTCTGGAGGATTAGGAACAATGGGGTTTGGGTTCCCAGCGGCAATTGGTGCTCAGCTTGCAAAAGAAGAAGAACTCGTCGTTTGTATTGCAGGTGATGCTTCTTTTCAAATGAACATTCAAGAACTACAAACAATTGCTGAAAATAACATCCCTGTAAAAGTATTTATTATAAATAACAGATTTTTAGGGATGGTAAGGCAATGGCAAGAAATGTTTTATGAAAATCGTTTATCAGAGTCAAAAATTGGCTCACCAGATTTTGTGAAAGTGGCAGAAGCTTATGGAGTGAAGGGATTAAGGGCGACAAATTCAACAGAGGCGAAACAAGTGGTGTTAGAAGCATTTGCTCACGAAGGTCCTGTCGTAGTTGATTTTTGTGTAGAAGAAGGTGAAAACGTATTTCCGATGGTTCCGCCAAACAAAGGGAATAACGAAATGATTATGAAGAGGTGGGAAGAATGAGTCATACTTTTTCACTCGTTATTCATAACGAGCCAAGTGTCTTATTACGTATAAGTGGAATTTTTGCTCGGCGTGGCTATTATATTTCTTCTTTACATTTAAACGAAAGAGATACGAGTGGCGTTTCTGAAATGAAACTCACAGCAGTTTGTACTGAAAATGAAGCGACATTACTTGTTAGTCAGTTGAAAAAATTAATTGATGTACTGCAAGTAAATAAATTATAAGGGGTGTATGGAGTATGAAAACGTATTATGAGAAAGATGCAAATGTAGAGTTATTACAAGGGAAAACAGTTGCGGTAATTGGTTATGGATCTCAAGGGCATGCGCAGGCACAAAATTTACGTGATTCAGGTGTGGAAGTTGTAGTTGGTGTTAGACCTGGTAAATCGTATGAAGTAGCAAAAGCAGATGGATTTGAAGTAATGTCTGTTTCAGAAGCGGTTCGAACCGCACAAGTTGTACAAATGTTATTGCCAGATGAACAGCAAGCACATGTATATAAATCAGAAGTAGAAGAGAATCTCCGTGAAGGACAAATGTTACTTTTCTCACATGGATTTAACATTCACTTCGGCCAAATTAATCCGCCAAGTTACGTAGATGTAGCAATGGTTGCGCCAAAAAGTCCAGGTCATCTCGTTCGCCGTGTATATCAAGAAGGAAATGGTGTTCCGGCATTAGTCGCAGTGCATCAAGATGCGACGGGAACAGCGCTACATGTAGCATTAGCGTATGCAAAAGGTGTAGGTTGTACACGTGCGGGTGTAATTGAAACGACATTCCAAGAAGAAACCGAAACGGATTTATTCGGTGAGCAAGCTGTACTTTGCGGCGGGGTAACTGCACTTGTGAAGGCCGGGTTCGAAACGTTAACGGAAGGTGGATATCGTCCTGAAATTGCATACTTTGAATGTTTGCATGAATTAAAGCTAATTGTTGACTTAATGTACGAAGGTGGATTAACGAATATGCGCCATTCTATTTCAGATACGGCAGAATTTGGAGATTATGTAACAGGATCGAGAATTGTTACAGATGAAACGAAGAAGGAAATGAAGCGTGTTCTGACAGAAATTCAGCAAGGTGAATTTGCGAAGAAATGGATTTTAGAAAATCAAGCAGGGCGTCCGACGTATAACGCAATGAAAAAAGCAGAACAAAATCATCAATTAGAAAAAGTGGGAGCAGAGCTTCGTGAAATGATGAGTTGGATTCATGCACCGAAAGAATTAGTAAAGAAATAGAGTAAGAGAGTATAAATGAAAAATATGTAAGAGGGGATTTGACAAGATGAGAAGTGACATGATTAAAAAAGGTTTTGATAAAGCGCCGCACCGTAGTTTATTAAAAGCAACTGGTTTGAAAGATGAAGATTTTGATAAACCTTTCATAGCGATTTGTAATTCTTTTATTGAAATTATTCCAGGGCATAAACACTTGAACGAGTTTGGGAAACTTGTAAAAGAGGCAGTTCGTGCGGCAGGTATGGTACCATTCGAATTCAATACAATTGGAGTTGACGATGGTATTGCGATGGGACATATCGGTATGCGTTATTCTCTTCCGAGTCGTGAAATAATTGCAGATTCAGTAGAAACGGTTGTAAATGCACACTGGTTTGACGGCATGATTTGTATTCCAAACTGTGACAAAATTACACCAGGTATGATGATGGCTGCACTACGTATTAATATTCCGACTGTGTTTGTTTCAGGCGGCCCAATGGCAGCAGGAAAAACATCTAAAGGAGAAGTTGTTGATCTGAGTTCCGTTTTTGAAGGAGTAGGAGCTTATCAATCTGGGAAAATTTCAGAAGAAGAATTAAAAGATATTGAAGATCATGGCTGTCCATCTTGTGGCTCTTGTTCGGGTATGTTTACCGCGAACTCTATGAATTGTTTATGTGAAGTGTTAGGTTTAGCTCTTCCTGGTAACGGGAGTATTTTAGCAATTGATCCAAGACGTGAAGAGTTAATTAAACAAGCAGCAGAGAAATTGAAAATTTTAATTGAAAGAGATATTAAACCAAGAGACATTGTAACGGAAGAAGCAATTGATGATGCGTTTGCGCTTGATATGGCGATGGGCGGTTCAACAAATACAGTGTTGCATACATTGGCGCTCGCGCAAGAGGCTGGATTAGATTACGATATGAACCGTATTGATGCCGTTTCAAGACGTGTACCACATTTATGTAAAGTAAGCCCTGCTTCCAATTGGCATATGGAAGATATTGATCGTGCGGGCGGGATTAGTGCAATTTTGAAAGAGATGAGCCGGAAAGAAGGAGTACTTCATCTTGATCGAATAACTGCTACTGGGCAAACATTAAGAGAAAATATTGCTGAGGCAGAGATTAAAGATAAGGAAGTTATTCACTCTCTTGAAAACCCTCATAGTGAGGAAGGAGGATTGCGTATATTAAAAGGCAACCTTGCGAAAGATGGAGCGGTTATTAAAAGCGGTGCAACAGAGGTAAAGCGTTTTGAAGGACCTTGCGTTATTTTTAATTCACAAGATGAGGCACTTGCTGGCATTATGCTTGGGAAAGTGAAAAAAGGAGATGTAGTTGTCATTCGTTACGAAGGACCAAGAGGTGGCCCTGGTATGCCAGAAATGTTAGCACCAACATCAGCAATTGCTGGAATGGGATTAGGTGCTGAGGTTGCATTATTAACGGATGGACGTTTCTCTGGAGCTTCACGTGGAATTTCAGTAGGACATATTTCACCAGAAGCAGCAGCTGGTGGAACAATCGCACTTCTTGAACAAGGGGATATTGTATGTATTGATGTTGAAGAACGCTTGCTAGAAGTAAGAGTGAGTAATGAAGAATTAGATAAGCGTAAAAAAGAATGGAAACGACCAGAACCGAAAGTGAAAACTGGCTGGCTTGGACGTTATGCACAAATGGTAACATCGGCGAATACAGGGGCTGTTCTGAAAATCCCACATTTTGATTGAGCCAATTTAAAAGAGATAAGGATGATATATAATGGTGCAAAAGGTAAAGGAGAGAGTGAAAATTGAAGATATCTTAATGGCTCATAATTGCATGAAAGATATCGTTATTAAAACACCGTTACAACGTGATACAGTTTTATCTGAGAAATATGATTGTGACGTTTATGTAAAACGAGAAGATTTACAATTAATTCGCTCTTTCAAAATTCGTGGTGCATACAATTTGATTCAAAGTTTACCGAAAGAAAAGTTACAAAACGGTGTTGTTTGTGCAAGTGCTGGTAATCATGCGCAAGGAGTTGCTTATACATGTAATTTATTGAAGATTCCGTCGAAAATATTTATGCCCACAACAACACCGAAACAAAAAGTATCACAAGTACAATTTTTCGGTGGTGATTTCGCAGAGATTGTATTAGTTGGTGATACATTCGATAGCTCTTTCCAAGAAGCACAGTGTTATTGTGAAGAAAATAGAATGACATTTGTTCATCCGTTTGATGATCCGTATGTAGTTGCTGGTCAAGGGACAGTGGCAGTTGAAATTATGCATGATATGGAGAAACCGGTTGATTATATCTTTACGGCAATCGGCGGTGGTGGATTAGCATCAGGTGTTGGTACATATGTAAAAGGTGTTAGTCCTACTACAAAGGTTATTGGTGTAGAACCGATGGGAGCTGCCTCTATGAAAGAGGCTTTTCTTCAAAATGATAATGTCGCATTAGAGAAAATAGATAGTTTTGTTGATGGGGCAGCGGTTAAAAAGGTAGGAAAGTTAACTTTTGAAACTTGTAAAGATGTAATTGATGACATCGTTTTAGTACCAGAGGGGAAAGTTTGTACGACGATTTTAGAACTGTATAAGAAAAATGCGATTGTAGCTGAACCGGCTGGTGCACTCTCTATTGCAGCACTTGATTTATACAGGGATGAAATAAAAGGTAAAACAGTTGTATGTACGCTAAGTGGTGGAAATAATGACATTGATAGAATGCAAGAAATGAAAGAACGATCTCTCATTTACGAAGGGTTAAAGCATTATTTCATCATTGAATTCCCACAGCGTTCAGGCGCGTTAAGAGAATTTCTTGATAAAGGATTGGGGCCAGAAGATGATATTACTCGTTTTGAGTATATTAAGAAACATAATAAGGAAAATGGTCCAGCATTAGTCGGAGTAGAGTTAAAACATAAAGAAGATTATGAGCAATTAATTACTCGCTTTAAAGAAAATAATATTCAATTTATGGAGCTTAATAAAAACCCTGTTTTGTTTGATTTGCTTATTTAATAGAAGGGAAGAATAAGCATCTAAATAAAAAAGATAGATACAAGCAAAGAAATATAGTGCTTGTTCTATCTTTTTTATAGTTAAACTAGATACTCATTAAATTCAAGAAGAATAAAGCTAGTTAACCAAAAAAATATCGCAATGCGAATAATTACATACATAGTAAATTCAAAGGTAGTAAGTTTTCGTTCGCGTTTTATTTTTTTTAGAAATCTAACAGAAAAAACTGAACATAAAAGTAGAACGGCTATAGACATTTTATAAATATTTTCTAACAAACTTACATTTTCTAATAAGTTTTTCAGCATGTTTATCACCTATTCTGTAAAGTAGATTACAGAGAAATAGATCTTGAGCTGTCTAGTTTCGTTTATTTTTTATTTTCCCTGTATCATCAATTTCTACATCAGTTGAAATTGTTTGTAAATATTGAAGAGCTTTTTTCTTTTCTTCCTCATTTACAGGGGAAACTTGGTTGTTGCGAATGATATAAGGATTGAATGACATTTGGACATCCTTTCCTTTAAAAGTTAAAGTTAATACGCCAGTTTCGGCGCTTTTTCCATTCACATAACTTGGGAATAAAAAGTTACCTAATGAGTAAGCGATAGGAACTTTATTATAATACTCAAACCCTTGTAACCAATGTGGATGGCTTCCGACAATCGCGTTAGCTCCTGCTTCAACCATTTTAGGTACATATTGCTTTTGGTATTCTACCGGACGGTTTGATTTTTCAACGCCCCAATGCATATAGACGATTAAATAGTCTGCATCTTGTTTTTGTTCTTTAATTGTTTTTGTTACAAGATTTAAATCATAGCCATTCGCAACGCCAGGTTTATTCTCACCAGCTACCCAATTAGAATCAGGCATAAATCGAACGAAGGAAAGAAATTTAAACTTTTTCCCTTTTACGGTCATTTCTCGTGCTGTATATGTATCTTTCGCATTTTTTCCGGCTCCAATGTAAGGGAACTTTAATTTTTCTACGTGAGAAATCGTATCTAATAATCCATCTTGCCCATAATCAAGTGTGTGGTTATTCCCAATATTTACGATGTCATATCCAGTGTTTTTAATAGCTTGTAGTGTAGATGGATCACTTTTAATCCAAAAGAGTTGCCCAGGTGCTTTCTTTTCTTTCGTTGTAAATGCCGATTCTAAATTCACAAAAGAAATATCAGCTTTTTTTATTTCTTCTTTTACATGTTGGAATGGGTAATCAGCCCCATTCTTTTCGATTATAGGACGTAATTGCCAATCAAACATTGTATCACCAGAGAAGGTGAGTGTGATTTCTTGGTCTTCTATTTTCTTTTCGCTTTTTGAAGCGGTTTTACTAGATTTGTTTTGTAAATCGGGTTTGTCTTTTGCTTTTGAAATAAAAGAGTAATTGATTAATAAAACAATCGGTGTAATGAAAAAGGCTATTAACAAAAATCGTTTTAGTAAAGTTTTCATATATACCTTCCCTTTTAATATTATCCCGCAATTAAATTCACACTGAATCTATTAAAGGTAATTAAAGTTACAAAAAAACAGCGGGTTATGTAGTGGAAAACATTTGTTAATATTCTCAATATTAAGTTAACATATAGATAACCTGTAAATCAATGTATAAACCAAAATATAGAAATAAAGAATTCGAAGGGTGAAGAATGAGAAATGGTTATATTAGGAGCAGTTGTAAATGGAATTTGTATTATATTTGGTACTTTACTTGGTAAATTATTTAGTAGGATTCCAGAAAGTATGAAAGGGACGATAATGCACGCAATCGGTTTAGCGGTTACTGTGCTTGGGCTTCAAATGGCATTAAAAAGTGAAAACTTTCTTGTTGTCATACTGAGTTTAGTGATTGGTACGGTAATTGGAGAGTGGTTACAATTAGAAGAAAAGTTAAAAAATTTAGGGGATTGGCTAGAAAATAAAGTTGGATCGAAGGGGAAAGGAAGCATATCAGAAGGTTTTGTAACAGCTACTTTAATTTTTGCAATTGGTGCGATGGGGATACTTGGTGCACTTGACAGTGGGATTCGCGGAAATCATAATATTTTATTTACCAAGGCAATTATCGATGGATTTATTTCTATTATATTAACGACAACTCTAGGAATTGGCGTAGTATTTTCGGCGATTCCAGTTGTTTTATATGAAGGTGGTATTGCAGTTTTTGCAACACAAATTAATAGTTTTGTCCCGGAAGAATTAATGAACCAATTTATAGTGGAGATGACGGCTACGGGCGGCATTATGATATCTGCTATTGGATTGAACTTGCTTAGTATTATTAAAATCAAGGTGGCAAATTTACTTCCAGGTATATTGGTAGTAGGTGTAATTGTTTCAATTATTTATGGTTACGGTTTGTTAGTAAATTAGTAGAGGGTGGAAACACATATGGAGGAATTTCAATTTACAAAACGTGTGCATAAAATATTGGAGATTGCAGCAGAAGAGAGTGAGTATAACATAATTCAACCAGTCCATCTGTTCATAGGTATGTGTAAAGAAGGTACAGGAGTTTGCGCTGAGTTATTTATGTATTTGTTTCATAAAGTCGGTCCAGATTTTTTAGAAAAACTTTCGTTACGAAAACGATTCGATTTACATCATCAAGAGTATAAAAAAATAGGGCAATATAAACTATCTTATAAGGCGATAGAAATTTTACAAATAGCGAAGAAACGTATGGAACGCTTTCAGCAAGTAGTAATCAATGAAGGACATGTTATGTATGCATTATTTCGTGTAGATACAGATATTGGTGAATTTATACATACACAAATGCAAAAAGATATATTACGTATTACAGCTGCACCGAGAGACTTAGCGGTTGATTTAAATAGTTTTAAATCTATTTATAATACATTATTTTGTCATGTAAGAAGAGCTAGTCCTTCTGATTTTGATAAGTTATCACGATTTGTGGCGGCTGAATTTGGTGAACGGTGGTTACAGTCGGTTGATTACGGATTTCGGACATATAATGAAAAGTTACCTATCTATATTGCACAGCAGGAGGAAGTAATAGTTGGTTTCGCCTGTTACGATGTAGTGAGAGGAAAGAAAGGATTGTTTGGTCCAATGGGCATAGCGAAACAAAATCGTGTGAAAGGTGTAGGAAAAGAATTATTGTATCATTGTTTATATAATATGAAGCAAGATGGATATGAATATGCGATTATTGGACAAGCAGGTCCCATTGAGTTTTACGAGAGAAATTGTAATGCTCGTTTAATACCGATAGATAATAAGTAACCAACTTCATATAGAGGAGTTGGTTTTATTATGAAAATGATGTAGAGATGTAGTGGTTTTTACTAGAAAATAGCGGGTTTTGTAGTAAATCTTGCATAAAAAGCAAATTACTAAACTTTTTACAAGAAAGGGTGTAGAATGGGTATCTAAAGAAAGAAGGTGTGAAAATGGCCAGCTGGAAACGAAATTTAATGATTTGTTGGCTAGGTTGTTTTACCACTGCAGCCGGTATGAGTTTAGTAATTCCTTTCTTATCTTTTTATATTGAGGAATTAGGAGTAACTGGCACTTCAAGTATTGCACAGTGGTCGGGACTTGCATTTGGTGTAACATTTTTAATGGGTGCGATCGTATCGCCAATATGGGGAAAGCTTGGTGATATACATGGACGGAAACTGATGCTTATTCGTGCTAGCCTCGGTATGGCGATTATTATGACGCTTATGGGGTTTGTAACGGATGTATATCAATTAGTCGCACTAAGATTTTTAATGGGAGCAGTATCTGGTTTCCTTTCAACCGCAATGACATTTATTGCAGCAGAAACTCCGAAAGAACATTCAGGTTGGGCAATTTCTACAATTTCAACTGGTGGCGTGAGCGGTTCTTTACTTGGTCCATTACTTGGTGGATATTTGTCTGAGTTAATTGGAATGCGTCATGTCTTTCTTGTTACAGGAGCTTTTTTATTCCTTTCCTTTCTCATCGTTTTTTTCTTCTTGCATGAAGAAAATCACTCTGCTCAAGCAAAAAAAACACAGCCGAAAAAAGTATGGACGATGGTCCCAGCGAAGCATTTAATTATTAGTTTATTTGTAACAACATTTATTATTCAACTTGCTAATATGTCAGTTCAACCAATTGTTACATTGTACGTGAAAAATTTAGTAGGTCCTCATACTGCACATATTGAAACAATTGCGGGAGCAGTTATGTCAGCAACAGGATTAGCCGTTATTTTGGCAGCACCAAGACTAGGAAGATTATCAGATCATATCGGTCCTCAAAAAACGTTAGTTGTAGCGTTATTTGCTGCAGGAATTATTTTTATCCCGCAAGCATTTGTAACCTCAGCTTGGCAACTATTAATTCTTCGATTTTTATTAGGTATCGCACAAGCAGGATTATTACCTTCCGTACAAACTCTACTAAAACAACATACACCAACCCATGTTACGGGACGGATATTTGGATATAATCAATCATTTCAGTTTTTAGGAAATATGATTGGTCCAGTGCTCGGGGGCAAATTGCAGCACATGCAGGCTTCCAATATGTTTTCCTCTCTACATCATCACTACTATTTATTGCGTGTATCTGGGTTTATTTTCATAATAAGAACGAAGAGGTATCAGAGAAACAACATTTGGAAGTTAGTTAACTTAGTGAATAAAAAAAGGGTGAAGCAATGATTGCTTCATCCTTTTCTTTAAAATTTAAGACATAGATAGCTTAATGTACCAAGCTCATAACTACGGTGAATGACTTCACCGCTATTTTCACCACTTCCCATAGCGATAAATAAAGGAACAAAATGTTCTGCTCTTGGTACTGCTAATTGTGCATGAGGAGCATTTTTCTCCCAATTAAACAATGCATCTTTATCGTTATGCTGCATATGTTTAATAATCCAATCATCAAATTCAATTGCCCATTTTTCAGGTGTAGTTTGATTCCATTTCAAAGCTCGTAAGTTATGGACGGTAACACCACTCCCGATTACTAAAATATCTTCTTGTCCGAGTCCTTTAAGTGCTTCTCCAATTTCAAATTGTTCTTTTGCAGAAAGGAATGGATTGACTGATATTTGCACGACAGGAATATTTGCTTCTGGATACATGCGGTGCAGGAGTGTCCATGAACCATGATCTAAACCTCTCGTCATATTATGATGGACTGAAATACCTTTGTTCTTAAATTTTGTTTCTAACATAGATGCAATGCTAGAAGAGCCTTTCGCACGATATTTGATTTCGTATAACTCAGGGGGAAAACCTCCAAAATCATAAATTGTTTCATACTCGTTATCTGATGAGGAAATCGTTAATACTTCACTTTCCCAGTGAGCAGTGAAAATAACAATTGCTTTCGGTTTATATGTTTCTCCAAGTGTTTTTAAAAATCGTGTATAGTCTGTATCTTGAATAGCGAGCATAGGCGAACCATGTGCTAAAAATAATGATGGCATCATAATAGTAGAAACCTCCTAAAAATTATATAGTTACTTTATGTAAGTAACTATATAATTTTATTTTCGATTCGTCAACATAATAGTTATTGAGCTAATTGGAAAAGGGAGTCATTTGTCATAATGAAGGCAATTGCATATAATACATAGTAAGAAAAATGAATCGATATTCATTTTTAAAGATACATAATAGAGTTGGGAGCTGACGAAATGAACGTACAGGAAAGTTTCGTTACGGCATTGGATGGATCAGAAATTTATTTACGCAAGTGGTTGCCAGAAGGTAAACCGAAAGGGATTATTCAAATTGCACATGGTATGACAGAACATGCAGGTGTTTATACAGACTTTATTGCTGCGTTATTAGAAGCAGGGTATGGTGTTTATGCACATGATCATAAAGGTCATGGGAAAACAGTGAAAAGAGAAGAAGATTATGGTCATTTTAAACCAAATGTAGGTTGGAATGAGGCTGTGTCTGATGTTATTTTTGTATCAGAAACGGTAAGAAAAGAGCAGACATGCCCGTTATTTTTACTTGGCCATAGTATGGGTTCTTTTTTATCAAGACGTGCTGTGCAACTTAGAGGCGAATTATATGATGGATTTCTGATTTCAGGAACAGGTGGAAATCCAGGGCTTTTAGGAGCTATTGGTCATAAAGTAGCAACAATCGAAATGAAATTGCGTGGTGCAAAAACGAAAAGTCCAATGCTAAACTTTTTATCTTTCGGAAACTTCAATTCGAACTTTAAGCCAAATCGTACAAAATTTGATTGGTTATCTTCAGATAATAATCAAGTTGATAAATATATTGCGGATCCGTTATGTGGTTTCATTTGTACGACGAGTTTTTACCGAGAATTATTTTCTGGTGTATTAGAAGTAAATAAACTAGAAGAATACAAGAAGACGCCAAAGAATCTTCCAATACATATATTTTCTGGTGATCGTGATCCTGTTGGCGATATGGGGAAAGGTGTAAAAGAAGTATATGAAAACTATAAAAAATGTGGTGTGAAAGACGTGACACTACGTTTATATGAAAATGGTAGACATGAAATGTTTCATGAAGTAAATAAGGATGAAGTATTTAAAGATTTAATTTCTTGGTTAGATGCGCATAATAAATGAGAAAGATAATCCCAAACTGTTTGTAGTTTGGGATTATTTATTTTACAGAAATACGGGCAATAAATTCTTAAATTCACTTTACTTAATAAAAAATAAATCTTATTCTATAGTCGTTAAAAAATAAAGAAATATTGTATGAGAGGAAACCTCACTTTTCTGAAGTGAGGCTTTTTGTAGTAACGAAGTAATAGTGAATAAAACTAATTTTAAAAATAATTTAAAATCAAACTTTTTATAAAGCAACAGATGCTCGTTCATAATAGTAGTATAATAGTGAATGAGGTGTTAATAGAATGGAAGATAGAACATTAGGTTTATTACTAGATGTTGTTGGTGAATTATTTTCAGATGAAATTTCAATTGCTGTTTCGAATACGAAAGAATATATTTACTATCGGCCAAGTAAACGAATTGATTTAAAGATTAGCGCTGGGGATTCTATAAAGGAAGGAACGATTGCTCATAAAGCGATGGTGATGAATCAAAAAACATCTGAGTTTATGAATCGGGATGTTTTTGGTATTCCTTATCATGGAATGGCTGTACCATTTTCAAACAATGGAAAGCTTGAAGGGTGCGTAACGGCAATTTATCCAGCTTTAACGGATGGAAAGTCAGTCGTTACTTTAAAAACAACAGATGGCTGGATTCCGGTTCCTTTTTCAAAGGTTATGTATTTAGAGGCTAAAGATAAAAAGACGTACGTGAATTCAGAAGAGTTATCAGGAACACATAAATACTCTCTGCAAGAATTCGAATACTTGCTTCCTAAAGATTCATTTATTAGATGTCACCGTTCATTTATTGTAAATGTTAATCATATTAAAGCGATTTATCCTGATACCCATTCTACTTTTGTACTTTCGATGGATAATGGTGAGAGAGTACCAGTTAGTCAATCATACGCTAGTTATTTCCGTAAGCTTCTAGGATTCTAAATTTTTCTGCTTTAGAACCTAAATTTGCTGTTCTGTCTGAATTTTCGGCATTGTATACTAAAATCCCTATTTTGATAGTGTAAATGTGTAAAATAATTATGAATATTCAATGAGAGAGGGATTACATATGGAGAATAATTTAGATAGAATCAGAGATCAACGTCTAAAAGATCGGGTAGTTACACCTGAAGAAGCAGCTTCCTGGATTCAAAGTGGAATGACTTTAGGCTTAAGTGGGTTTACACGTGCAGGTGATGTAAAAGCAGTCCCATTTGCGCTTGTAAACCGAGTTAAGAATGATGAATCTTTTAAAGTAAATGTTTATACTGGGGCTTCTTTAGGCTCGGATGTAGACAAATTATTTGCTGAGGCAGGAATTTTAGGGAAAAGATTACCTTTCCAAGCTGACGCGACGATGCGAAAAGGAATTAATAACGGAGACTTTTTATTTGTGGATCAACACTTATCTCATACAGCAGAGTTACTCCGCGCTGACGTTCTGGATATAGATTTCGCTATTTTGGAAGCGGTTGCGATTACAGAGGACGGAATGATTATTCCAACCACTTCAATTGGAAATTCCTTAGCGTTTTCCTTAAATGCTAAGTCTATTATTATTGAAATGAATATGGCTCAATCCACGCAATTAGAGGGACTACATGATCTATATGAACCAGGTAAACAAGGGGAGAGGCTTCCAATTCCGCTTGTGAAAACAGATGACCGAATTGGAACAATCGGTATTCCAATTGATCCTGAAAAAGTAAAGGGAATTGTGTTTACGAATCAATTGGATTCGCCATCGACAATTGTTCCTCCGGATGAAGAAACGGTCATTATGGCACAGCATTTAATAGAATTCCTTCGAGAAGAAGTTAAAATAGGGCGATTAACAAATCGTTTAGCGCCGTTACAATCAGGAATTGGTTCAGTTGCTAACGCAGTATTGCATGGAATGTTAGATTCAGAATTTGAAGATTTAGAAGTGTATTCTGAAGTTTTACAAGATGCAGTTTTTGATCTTATGGATGCTGGAAAAGTCAATTTTGCTTCTTGTTGTTCTATCACGCTTTCTGAAGAGAAAATGCAACAAGTATTTTCTAACTTTGAAAAATATCGTGACAAATTAATGATGCGTCCGCAAGAGATTTCCAATCATCCTGAAATCATTCGTCGCCTTGGATTAATCTCAATTAATACTGCATTAGAATTAGATATATACGGAAATGTTAACTCTACTCACGTTTTAGGTACAAAAATGATGAATGGAATTGGTGGGTCTGGTGATTTTGCAAGAAATGCACGCCTAGCTATCTTTGTTACTAAATCGATTGCGAAAGGTGGTAACATTTCAAGTATTGTTCCTTTCGTTTCTCATGTAGACCATACTGAACATGATGTAGATGTTATTGTTACTGAACAGGGGTATGCCGACTTAAGGGGACTTGCGCCAAGAGAAAGAGTGGAACTTATTATTGAGAATTGCGCACATCCAATGTATCGTGATCAACTACGTGCTTATTACGAAGAAGCAAAAACAAGAGGTGGACAAACTCCTCATATTTTAGAAAAAGCTTTTTCTTGGCATACGAATTATGCTAAAAATGGAACAATGCTTGAAGCGGTAGTAGAAACTGTATAGGTTTGTATCGTACGAAATAGTAAAACGAATGAGTGAGTTTGAAGATTAAATTTTAGAAAAAGAGAACACCAGCTTTTAGGGATGGTGTTCTTTTTCTTTAAAAAAATTGTACTGGTTATAATAAAGATTTATAAAAATAACCTCTAATTTATGAAAAAAAAGGTTTTTTGAAGTGCTTTCCGAATCAACTTAGTAGTTTACATATCGAAGGTGAGGAGAAAGAATCATGAAGATAAGAGAAGCGTTATTAAGTGAAGCAAATGAATTAAGTGAATTCGCACTACAATCAAAAGCAACGTGGGATTATAGTGAAGAATTCATACTTGCTTGTAAGGAAGATTTAACAATTACAGAAGAATACATAAAAAATAATTTTGTATATGTTTTAGAAAACGATAATGCGAAGATTGGTTTTTTCTCATTTTTACGTAATGATAAAGCTCTCGATTTCTTGTACATTCATCCTGATTACAAAGGAAAAGGTTACGGGAAAATACTTTGGGAGTACGTAATAGAAAAAGCCAATGAACTAGGATTAAAAAGTTTTACGATTGATAGTGATCCGAATGCAAAAGGATATTACTTGAAAATGGGGGCACAGTTAATAGGAGAGACACCATCAACTGTCTTTAAGGGTCGTGTACTGCCTCTTTTGAAATATGATGTGTAAAACTATTAATAGTAGGGGAAGATTAGAATGGATGATGTAAAGGAAAAAAAGAATATATGAAGCACTAATAAAATCGTGGTCGATTGAAACGAGTTCAAAGTGGACAATTGAAAACCCAGCAAAGGGACAGTGTGGTGTAACGGCTCTAGTCGTTCAAGACATATATGGAGGAGAAATTAAAAAGACAAAAGTAAGAGAGGTATGGCACTTTTATAACTTTATAGATGGGCAGAGATTTGATTTTACAGAGACTCAATTCAATGGGAAATTGAATTATATGGATGTGGAATCAAATCGGAAAGAAGCATTTGCAGATACAAATGAAAAACAATATAGCATTTTGAAGGAAAAAGTAACGAAAGAATTCAAATTATCTTTTGACTCTTAATCTTTAATAAGTTACTATAATGGTGGTAACTTATTAAAGGGAACTTCATAGAGTTGAAAGGGGAAATACTTTTGAAAACAACTTATGTAAACGCTACAATTGTAACGATGAATGAACAAAACGAAGTGATAGAAAATGGATATATCATTGTAGAAAATGATCAAATTATAGATGTAAAGAGCGGAGAATTCGCTAATGATTTTGAAGTAGATGAAGTAATTGATATGAAAGGGAAGTGGGTTTTACCAGGGCTTGTAAATACACATACACACGTTGTAATGAGTCTCCTAAGAGGTATTGGCGATGATATGTTATTACAGCCGTGGCTTGAGACGAGAATTTGGCCACTGGAAAGTCAATTTACTCCCCAAATTGCGGTCGCTAGTACGGAATTAGGATTACTTGAGATGGTGAAAAGTGGTACAACATCATTCTCTGACATGTTTAATCCAATTGGAGTAGATCAAGACGCAATTATGGAAACGGTATCAAGGAGCGGGATGCGAGCTGCTGTTTCAAGGACTTTATTTAGCTTCGGAACGAAAGACGATGAAAAGAAAGCGATTGAAGAAGCTGAGAAATATGTGAAGCGTTACTATAACGAAAGTGGCATGTTAACTACGATGGTTGCACCACATAGTCCATATACATGTAGTACAGAATTGTTAGAAGAGTGCGCACGGATTGCAGTAGAGAATCAAACGATGGTTCATATCCATCTTTCTGAAACAGAGCGTGAAGTACGTGATATTGAAGCACAATATGGAAAACGTCCAGTAGAATATGCAGCGGGCTGCGGATTGTTTAAACGCCCAACAGTTATTGCACACGGTGTAGTATTAAATGAAGATGAGCGTGCATTTTTAGCAGAAAATGACGTTCGAGTAGCTCATAATCCGAATAGTAATTTAAAACTAGGTTCTGGTATAGCGAATGTAAAAGCGATGCTAGAAGCAGGAATAAAAGTAGGAATTGCAACAGATAGTGTTGCATCTAACAATAATTTAGATATGTTTGAAGAAATGCGCATAGCGACTTTACTACAAAAAGGTATTCACCAAGATGCAACAGCTTTACCAGTTGAAACAGCTCTTACACTTGCGACAAAAGGAGCTGCTGAAGTAATCGGGATGAAACAAACAGGATCACTTGAGATTGGAAAATGTGCTGATTTCATTACAATTGATCCGTCTAATAAGCCTCATTTACAACCAGCGGATGAAGTGTTATCACACCTTGTATATGCTGCTAGTGGAAAAGATATAAGCGATGTAATTATTAATGGAAAACGTGTCGTTTGGAATGGCGAATGTAAAACGTTAGATGAAGAGCGTATTATATTTGAAGCAAGTCGTTATAAACGAGGTTTGCAAAGATAACTAATTATGTGGCAGTTGAAAAAGCTATCCTTTTAAAAGGATAGCTTTTTTCTTGAACGAATAAATATTCAAAAGAATGTCGCATCTTTCTGTTCATATTTCTGCTATAATATATAACGCTTTATAATATTTTATACTTAAGGAGAACAACTCATGAAGCGAAAAAAGAGCCATTTAATGGTAATGGCACTTGTTACATCTTTATTATTAACAGCTTGTAATAATAAAGCGAATAAAAGTGATACAGAGGTTAAAAAACAAGTGTTAAATGTAACAGTATCAGAAGAAATTCCTTCTCTGGACACTGCGAAAACGATGGATGGTACATCAGCACACGTTATGCAAAACATATTTGAAGGGTTATATGTATTAAATGATCAAGATCAGCCTACTCCAGCAGTAGCAAAATCGTTTAAAAGAAGTGAAGATGGTAAGAAATATACATTTAACTTGCGTAAAGATGCAAAATGGTCAAATGGAGATAATGTAACAGCAAATGATTTTATATTTGCATGGAAACGTGCAATTAACCCTGAAACGGCATCTCAATATGCATACATGCTCTTTTATGTGAAAAATGCGAAAGAGATTAATAAGGGAACAATGCCTCTTGATGCACTTGGGGTTAAAGCAATAAATAATTATACGTTAGAAGTTGAACTGGAACAGCCAGTTCCGTATTTTTTACAGTTGTTAGCACTACCTATATACTTACCACAGCATGAATCATTTTTGAAAGAACAAGGAAACAATTATGCATTGGAACCTAGTAATCTCATATATAACGGGCCATTTGTATTAGAAAAATGGAAGCATGAACAAGAGTTTCAATTAAAGAAGAATGCTGCATATTGGGATCGAAAGAAAGTGAAATTAGACGAAATAAACTTTCATATCGTAAAGGATACAATGACAGCTGTAAATTTATATGAAGCCGGAGATTTGGATCGAGTACCTATTAATTCGCAAATTGTAGACAAGTATAGAGGGAATAAGGAATTACATATGTCGAGTGATCCTGGAATTGCCATGCTTCGTTTTAATGAAAAAAATACCGCGTTAGCAAATAAAAAAGTGCGTCAATCTATTTCATTAGCGTTAAATAAAGATGATTTTGTTGCTCACTTTATTAATAACGGAGCAAAACCTGCAAGCGGGCTTGTACCAGTTGGTCATGTAAATGAAGTGACCGGTAAAGATTTTAGAAAAGAAAACGGAGATCTTTCTTCATATGATTTGCAAAATGCGCAAAAGATTTGGAAAGAAGCGAAAAAAGAGCTTGAAGTAGAGCAAGTAAACCTCGAGTTTTTAACGTTTGAACAAGATAATGCAAAACGGATGGCAGAATATATAAAAGGTGATTTAGAAAAGAATTTGCAAGGAATCGCGATACAAATTAAACAACAGCCATTTAAGCAAAAATTACAGTTAGAACAAACAGGTGATTACGATATAACTATGGCAAATTGGGGACCTGACTATAAAGACCCAATTAGTTATTTAGAGTTATTTACGACAGGGAATCCGAATAATAAAATGAATTATTCTAATGTTCATTACGATGAATTAATAAAGAAAGCGAAAACGGATTTTGTACTAGATACGGAAAACCGATGGGAAGCGTTGCGAGAAGCCGAGCAGGTATTATTAGAAGATGCTGCGGTAGCGCCGCTTTATCATATTGGCTCAGCATATGTACAAAAGGATTATGTAAAAGGAATTGAAAAGCATCAATTTGGTGGTATTTATACTTATAAGAATGCTTATATTGCTAATGAATAAATACAAAAAACCTTACTTTTTAAAAGTAAGGTTTTTTACACATGAATTCTATTAAACCGATTTTAATAAAGCGTAAAAATTCGTATCATATGGGACATCATCTTGATACATATAATTTTTTAGAACGCCTTCTTTTTCAAAGCCTAATTTTAATAGTACTTTATTGGAAGCTTCATTTTCAAGAAATACAATTGCTCCAATCCGCTTTAAATGAATCGTATGGAAACCGTATGATATAACCTCAGAAACAGCTTCAGTCGCATATCCTTTTCCCCAGTGTTCAGGCAAAAAGGCATAACTTATATTGGCTCGTTTATGCTCAGAAGACCAATCGTGAAAACCAATGGTACCAATGAGTTCTTTCGTGTCTTTTAATTCGATTCCCCATTTTATACCGCTTCTTGCATTGTAACTCAACTTAAAATTATGAATGATTTGCTTCACTTGATCAATATCTTGTAACGGTTTTTGGCCATAATAGCGCAGTACATTAGTATTAGAAAAGCATTGTAGTATACGCGGTGCATCTTCTTCGGTAAGTTCTCTTAAAATGAGTCGGTCTGTTTTCAATATAGGAAACATGCTTTCACTCCATTTCTTTTGAAACTAGAATGTGTTGTTATTATATAATCTAGTCTGAAAATAAAGATTATTCAAGAGGGGAGTATGGTTTTAATTTATGATAAAATTGATTGTGGAATATATTTCAAAAAGAGGTTTGTATATGGAGAAAAATTCAATTTTAATTGTAGATGATGATCAAGATATTGTTCAATTTATAAAAGTGAATCTAATGCAAGAAGGTTTTAAAGTTTTTAGTGCTCATAACGGAGAAGAGGCTTTAGAAATAATAAATAATAACAGTATTCAACTTGCTATTTTGGATATTATGATGCCACAAATAGATGGGATAGAATTGTGTAGAAGGATTAGAGAGAAACATAGTTTACCACTTATGTTTTTAAGCGCGAAATCATCGGATGTCGATAAGGTAATTGGATTTAGTACTGGGGCAGATGATTATATTGTGAAGCCGTTCAGTACAATTGAATTTATCGCAAGAGTGAAAGCTCAATTAAGAAGGTATACATATTTCAACCAAAATGCTGTCCAAGTAATGGAAAAGAAAATAAATATTAGAGGTTTAGAAATAGATGAAGTGTCGAGAACTGTAATGTTATATGGAGAAACAATGAATCTTACGAAAACTGAATATGATATTTTACACTTAATGGCAGCCGCAAGGAATCGTGTGTTTACAATTGAAGAAATATATGAGAGCGTGTGGAACGAAAGAGCCTATGAAAGTAATAATACAGTAATGGTTCATATTGCAAGATTGAGAAATAAAATTGAAGAGAATCCAAAAGAACCGAAGTTTATACAAAATGTTTGGGGAGTCGGATATAAAATTGAAGATTAGATCTTTACAGGGTATTAGGGCGAAATTTTTTTAGCTTTCATATGTAGCATCTTGTTAGCGACTGTAAGTATAATAGTGCTTCAAATTTTAGTTGGAAATATATATAGTCATGTTAATGCGTTAGAGGAAAAATATTCATTTTTATACTTTATAGTTTTTTTGATTTTTACTACGACATACTTTGCATGTATGACAAAAACAATGATGAAAAGATTGTCTGAAATTAATAAGAACGTGAAGGAAATAAGTAATGGTAATTTTGAAGTACATATACCTATTTCAAAAAATGACGAGATTGGTGAATTAGCGACGAATGTAAATAGAATGGCCAAAAGTTTAAAAGAGTCTATCGAGAATGAAAAAAAATCACAGGAAATGAAAAATGAAATGATTAGTAATATTTCTCATGATTTACGAACGCCAGTAACATCTTTAATCGGTTATGCGGACCTGTTAGGAAATAAACTCCATTCGAATGGAGAAGAATGTGAACAGTATGTAAGTATATTAAAGCGAAAAAGTTATGAATTAAAACATCAAGTAGATGATTTATTAGAATACTGTCAAATAAATTATAGAGAGATTGAATTACATAAAGATGAAGTAGATATGAAAGCATTAATTGAACAAATCATGATTGGCTTTGTACCACAATTAGATGATGCTAATATGAGCTTTTATATTAAAAGTGATGAAGTGCTGTATGTAGAAGTTGATGTGGCACTTATAGTGAGACTATTTGAAAATATAATAGGTAATAGTATTATGTATGGAAAAGATGGAAAGGAAATTGCAATTGGAATTTCCAATAAAACAATGAATGTTGAAGTAGAAATTAAAAATTTTGGACAATGTATTCCGGAAGAGGACCTTCCTTACGTTTTTGAGAAATTTTATCGTAGTGAAAAATCACGTAGTTCTTATACTGGTGGGAAAGGA
Source organism: Bacillus sp. JKS001846 (assembly GCF_900176455.1). NCBI lineage: Bacteria > Bacillati > Bacillota > Bacilli > Caryophanales > Bacillaceae > Bacillus > Bacillus sp. JKS001846. The sequence continues at coordinate 3,853,001 of NZ_FWYG01000001.1, read as the reverse complement.
ATGGGGCTTGCAATTTCAAAAAGTATAGCCGAGCTCCATCAAGGGGATCTAACTGTACGTAGTAACGATAAAGAAACAGTTTTCACTGTGAAATTACCGCAGTATAAAAAAGTAAGAAAGTCGTAAGTATTTCTTTTATATGTCGTAATTTTTACTTTGTATCATTGAGAAAAAGGATATGAGAGTAGGGATGCGACATGTGGAAGAAATTTTTATTAGTGATTATAGTTTCTTTTTTAATTATAAGTTGGATCTTAGTTTATGTAGCTAATGGTGTTACATCAGTTTTTGTTTGGTGGAGTATTCAGGCTTTTAGTTTTATTTCAGTTTTCCTCTTGGTAGGATCAGTAATAATATTTTTTTGGAAAGGCATTTTTAGAAAGCGGATAGATAGAACGCTATTTTTAATCATTCTGTTTTCTATCATTGGAGCTTGGCCTGTCGGTTGGTTTGCTAATATAGGTAGAATTGCTTACCCAGCAGATATACAATCTATGAGTCCTAAAGCAGTAGTTCGTGTTCCTTTGAATGAACGAGCATTAATAGGCTGGGGCGGTGATCAGTTAGAAACGAACTATCATGTTATAAAGCCAAATGAAAGGTGGGCATATGATATCCTCATTCCACCTGCTGAAGTGAAAAGTAGTAAGTTAGAGGATTACGGAATATATGGAGCGAAAGTAATGGCACCAGCTTCTGGGACGGTTGTATCAATCAATAATGATGAAAAAGATTTAATTCCCGGATTGGATGATTTTCAGTCAATGGCAGGGAATTACATATATTTACGGATAGATGAAACAGAGACATTTTTGATTCTTGCCCACTTAAAGAAAGGGTCCATTAAAGTTAGAGAAGGACAACGTGTAAATGAAGGAGAATTTCTTGCTCAAGTCGGTAACTCAGGAAGTTCAAGTGAGCCACATTTACATATCCATCATCAAAGGCAAAATCCGTCCAAGGTAAGTATGTTTTTTGCGGAAGGATTGCCACTTTACTTTCGAACTGAAAATGGTGTCATGATGCCGGAAAGAGGGACATACATAAGTGGTAACTAGAAGAAAATCATTTCATCCAAAAAGGGTATTCCAAATTAAAATTGGAATACCCTTTTTCATTATCCTACAAATGTTTGATACAGTAAGAAGATATTTAAAATGATAACGAGTGCTGCAATTATCCAAGCGATAAATGTTGTTATACGGTGGTTAACGAGTGCACCCATAATCTTTTTGTTACTTGTAAACATAATAAGTGGTACTAGCGCAAATGCAATACCGAATGATAAGACGACTTGGCTCATGACTAGAGCGTAAGTTGGATTTACACCTAAAGCGATAATAACTAATGGTGGAATCATTGTAATAAATCGGCGTAAGTATAACGGAATATGCATGCGAATGAAACCTTGCATAATAATATCACCCGACATTGTACCGACAGAAGAGCTAGATAGTCCTGCTGATAAAAGTCCAATTCCAAATAATGCAGCTGATACAGGACCTACTAAATTGGTAAATTGAGTGTAAGCAACATCTAAATCTTCAACGTGCAAGCCGTTTTTAAAAAATAGTGCAGCTGCTACAATTAACATACTTGCATTAATTGCTCCAGCAATAACCATTGCAATAATAATATCGATAAATTCGAAACGAAAAATCTTTTTCTTTTGTTCGTCATTTGTGCCGACCACGCGGCGTTGTGTTAAGGCAGAATGCAAGTATATTGCATGCGGCATAACTGTTGCACCTAAAATCCCTGCTGCAAGTAATATACTGTCTACACCTTGGAATTTTGGAATAAATAGTCCTGAAAGAAGGGGACTTAATTCTGGTTTTGCATAAAAAACTTGAATCCCAAAAGCGATTACTACAATGAAAATCATTCCTGTAATAATAGCTTCTAGTGGACGAAATCCTCTACGTTGAAACTCAAGAATAATAAATGATCCGGCTGCAGTAATTAAAGCGGCAGGTAGCATCGGGATTCCAAATAGTAAGTAAAGCCCCAAAGCAGCTCCAATAAATTCCGCTAAATCTGTAGCCATAATAACTAGTTCACCTTGTATCCATAAGCCGATAGACACAGGCTTTGGAAAGTTTTCACGAGCTATTTCGGGTAAATTGTTTCCTGTAGCAATTCCTAATTTAGCTGATAAAGTTTGGATTAATACAGCCATTAAGTTAGAAGCGAGTATAACCCATAATAGTAAATATCCATATTGTGAACCAGCTGCGATATTGGTAGCAAAGTTGCCAGGATCAATATAAGCAACGGACGCGATAAAAGCGGGTCCTAAAAATGGTAACAGTCTTTTCCAGCCTTTTGTTTCTCCACTTAAAGCTAAGTGAGCTGATTGTACAGTTGTACTTTCAGAAGGGAGATTTTCATCTTTTGTTATATCTTTATTCATAGTAGTTTTCCCCTTTAAAATGTTAACTTGATGAAATTATTGTATTTATTCTTACTCATTATTTCAATACATTTAAATATGTTATATGGTAATTTCATTTGAACACGAAAGTTTCCTTAATGCAAATTATATGCCTTTATACAATGGATGGTGTGATAACGTAAAATGAATTGGGAGTTTATGGTGTGATGACATGGGGAAACATAGTGAATTAAAGGGCTGTTTTTGAAATTTATGTGAACATAAAGCCGATAATACAGCATATTAATTGATGGAATTGCATTTGTATGATATATAATATATTGGGATTACAACATAACCATAGTGTTTTGGTGTGTAATCTTGTTTTTTATTTTTGTTAACTGATAGAAAATAGTATAAAGAAAAGAAAATGGGATTCATTTTCTTATTATATATGTTTTGATATGAACGTTAACTTATACATGATTTAAAAAATTAGATAGGTGGTAGAAATACATTGGCAACTACAAAACCATACAGAGTATTACTATATTACATGTACACAACAATTGAAAACCCAGAAGAATTCGCGGCAGAGCATTTAGCATTTTGTAATTCACTTGAATTAAAAGGAAGAATTCTTGTAGCAAAAGAAGGTATTAACGGAACTTGTTCTGGAACTGTAGAACAAACAGAGAAATACATGGAAGCAATGAACAATGATCCACGTTTCGATGGCATCGTATTTAAAATAGATGAAGCTGATGGTCATGCATTCAAGAAAATGCACGTGCGTCCTCGTCCAGAGTTAGTTACACTTCGTCTAGAAGATGACATTAACCCACACGAAATAACTGGGAAGTATTTAGAGCCAAAAGATTTTTATGAAGCAATGAAACAAGAAGATACAGTTATCATTGATGCACGAAATGATTATGAATTTGATTTAGGTCACTTCAAAGGTGCGATTAAACCTGATATCGAATCATTCCGTGAATTACCAGATTGGATTCGTGAAAATAAAGAAGTACTTGAAGGTAAAAAGATTTTAACTTATTGTACAGGCGGAATTCGTTGTGAGAAGTTTTCTGGTTGGTTAGTTCGTGAAGGCTATGAAGATGTAAGTCAGCTTCACGGCGGAATTGTAACGTACGGAAAAGACCCAGAAGTACAAGGTGAGCTTTGGGATGGACAATGTTACGTGTTCGATGAGCGTATCGCTGTACCAGTAAACCAAAAAGAACATGTTATCGTTGGTAAAGACCACTTTACAGGTGAACCTTGTGAGCGCTATGTAAACTGTTCAAATCCAGAATGTAATAAGAAAATTTTATGTTCTGAAGAAAACGAAGCGAAATATTTACGTGCATGTTCTCATGAATGTCGTGTAAGTCCACGTAACCGCTACGTAATACAACATGAATTAACGGAAGAGCAAGTAGCTGCTGCATTAGAGCAAATCGAAGCAGGGAAGTAAACTGAATTCGTATAATAAAAGGGGTACTCCAAGTTTAATTTTGGAGCACCCTTTTTTTATTATCCGGCCCTTTTATTTGTCGGTTTTTGTCGGTAAGTCGATATATTAAAAAAATCGCTGATATATTTTGAGTTGCGCTGATATATCTTAAAAATCGCTGATATATTTTGAGTTGCGCTGATATATCTTAAAAATCGCTGATATATTTCGAGTTGCGCCGATATAATCGGAAAATCGCTGATAAAGATTTCACTTACTGCAGCGCGCCAAGAATTTGAAAATAACTTTCTTTAATTTTTATCTTCTTTCTCTTTAACGGCAGAAAGTACAGTTTGTTTTACCCAAGCTTTTCTTCGTTTATGCTGTAAACCCCATTGGTATAAACTTTGAGCTCCTAAAATAAGTGAAATGACAATGCCGCTAATCGCAATTAATAGAGCGAAAAATTCAAGAGGTGACGATATTTTGTTTGAATCGGTGTTTCTTAAAAGGTCAATCATAGTAAACCCTAACATTTGGCCCACTACAGAGTAGAGCGTTAAAATTAATAATAAGAGGCTATCTTTTTTAGAGGCGACATTTTCTTGATATTTAAACAAACTATCAAGATTTTGTTTCGCGTTCGAGTATAGAACCTCAATATTAAAAAGTTTTCTTAAACGAAAGAAAATATCTTCACTTTGTGATTGGGATACTAATTCTAAAGAAAAATAATTAGCAGTGAACGAATTGATCGAATAAATTAATTTCTCTATTTCATTAGTATCTTGTTCAATGTTTAGCTCAGCATAGGCGTTTGCCATTTTTAATAAAACAATTTTATGGAATAGGTTTAATAATAAAGCGTAATAAAATTCTCCGTACATTTGACTAGCAAGTTTAGCGATTTCGCGTTCTCCTTCATTTGTTACACATGTAAAAATATGTTCTTCCATTATGAAATAACGATTTGGAGCCCATCTCTGGTAAGCGTGTTTTTTTAAATAGTCATGAATGTAAGGAAGGTTATTTGCACTCACATATGGCTTACCATCACTTGTTAATCCGGAAAGACTAGAAGTACGATAAACATCCACTTCATTAAGTTCCATACCTTCTTTTAGTGACAATAAAGTTTGGACGTACATTCTTTGGTCTTCGAAGAAAGGGAAGGTTTGAAAGTATGAACTTCTTAATCTCTTCTTTTCAAAGAAATCAGTTACGCCATGAAATAAATAACCAAAAATGAATTTTTCAACTTGGGAATACTTTTTTCCGTTACATCCAATACAAATAGTCTCATTTGTATCATTTTTAGTTTCAAGTACACGGAAGCGAGCAGCGAATTCGATTGCTTCAGATAAAGTCATGCTTGGAGCAGTGTTTACTTCTGTTCGAATTGTTAAGAAGCCAAGTTCATAAGGACAAAGTGTTACATCAATAGAGTGTATCTTGAATGGGATTGAAATAAGGTTTGTTGTTAAATGTCCAGTTAAGTTAAGGTCCTTTGAATAACGTTGCAAGCCCTTTTGATGCTCTGAGTGAGGAAAGAGAATTTTATTTGTAAATGAAAGATAGTATGCTTCCATATTTTGATGTGAAACTTTAAACTCCCCATAATATGTATTTTCATCATAGAGATGATCGAGCCGAAAAGGACGGAAATCGTTTTTTTGTAAGAAAGGGAACATATTTTGTTCATATCCAGCTTTAAACGAAAACGGGAATATAAATTGAAATATAGCTGTTGCTACATCTTTTTCCTCAATTGCTTGTATTGCCTCCATCTACATTGTTTCCTTTCCATATATGCTATAGAAACAACATGCCCAAATTTATTTGAAAATAACCACTGTTTTATACTCGATTGAGAGTGAAAATTCAGCTTATTTAGCAGAGGACATGTATAATGTTATGTATACTAAAAGTTATAAAATTGTATTTTGAAAAGGGGGATGCTGTATGCGGATTTTAGTATTAGGCGCTGGTGGAGTCGGAGGATTTTTTGGTGGCAGATTAGTCGAAAAGGGAGAAGATGTTACATTTCTTGTTCGTAGTAAACGGAAAAAACAATTAGAGGAAAGAGGACTTGTAATCCGAAGTGTTAACGGGGATTTCTCTTTCCAACCGAATTTAATAACGAAAGAAGAGAGAACTTCTCCATTTGATGTCATTTTATTTTCAACAAAAGCGTATCACTTAAACGAGGCAATTCAAGATTTGAAGCCGTTTGTTGGCGAAAATACTGTAATCATTCCATTGTTAAATGGTATCGCTCATTTATCGCTATTACAAAAAGAATTCGGCGAAGAAAAAGTACTTGGCGGTTTATGCTTTATCGAGACGACGTTAAACGATCAAGGAGAAATTGTACAAACTAGCGCTGCCAACAGACTTGTGTTTGGAGAAATTAAGTCTCAAAATTCAGAGAGAGTAAAGCATATTTCTAAAGCATTTGCAGGTACGAAATCTAGTTTTGTTTTAAGTGAAAATATTACGCAAGATATGTGGCATAAATATTTATTTATTACTGTAATGTCCGGTGTGACAACGTTAATGCGTGCACCAATTGGACCAATTCGTGAAAGTGAAGGCGGCCATGATTTTATCCGTAATGTATTTGAGGAATCTGTACAAATTATGAAAGTATTAGGAGCTCCAATAAAGGTTAATATTGCCCAGGAACATATGAAAACAATTGATAAAATTTCGTATGATATGAAGTCATCGATGCAACGTGATATGGAGAAGGGTTCGTTTATTGAAGGGAAGCACTTGCAAGGATATTTACTGGATGTAGCAGAGCAATTTTCTATAGCGGCACCATTATTAGGCACTATATATCAAAATTTAAAGGTGTATGAAGAGATGACCTTTAACAGATCTGTAATAGAATTAGATGTATGAAAAAATAAAAAAGATAGCAATATATAAGTGTATTGCTATCTTTTTTATTTTTTTGTATGACAAATTATTTATTTCTTTTCGTTCTATCTGTCAAATTTATTTCCTGTTCACGTTTACCATATAACTGATTAATTTCATTTGCTACTGCATCTAAATATGAATCGGAAAAAATAGGCTTCTTTTCTTTAGACATAGGGGTCTCCTTTGCGGATTTTTTAGTATTCATTATGTATATTTCTCAGTGGATTATGCACAATCATTTTAATTTTTTTCTTATTAAAAATTTTTGTTTACTTTTTGAAAATAAAGGAGTATTATAATCCACAGTTTCAATTTTCTAAATCGCTGAAACCGCATGGTACGGGGGACCCGTTTTTACGGATTAGTACATAATCCGATGGGGTGAATCCTTAAAAAAGGTAGGGCTACTCATAGGCCCGAATCCGACAGCTAACCTCGTAAGCGTTATATTGAGAAGGAAGGTGGAGCTTGTGCGACAAAAAAAATAATGTCTACAAGTCTATTTCGCTATGGCTTGTAGACATTTTTTGTTTTCTGAGTAAATAGTTTACTGGCTGCAACAAGCAGAAAAGTTCGTACAAAATTATTGGAGAGTGGACAGCATTGGTTTCATCTATTAAAAGATTTTTAATTGGAAGACCGTTAAAATCAACGGAGCTTGGAGAACAAAAGCTTAATAAAACGAAAGCTTTAGCTATTTTATCTTCTGACGCATTGTCATCAGTTGCTTACGGTCCAGAGCAAATTTTAATTGCTTTAGCAGGTGTTGGAGCGATCGCTTATTGGTATTCCATTCCGATCGCTGTTGGGGTATTAGTATTATTGACAGCCCTTATTTTATCTTATCGTCAAATTATTTTTGCTTATCCGCATGGCGGGGGAGCGTATGTTGTATCAAAAGAAAATTTAGGGATGAATCCAGGCTTAATTGCTGGAGGATCTTTATTAGTTGACTATATTTTAACTGTTGCGGTAAGTGTGTCTGCTGGTACAGATGCAATTACGTCTGCGTTTCCTAGCTTACATGCACACAACGTAATTATTGCGGTTATATTTGTTATATTAATTACGATATTAAATTTAAGGGGAGTAACGGAATCAGCTTCCGTTTTAGCATATCCTGTTTATTTATTCGTTTTAGCACTATTTATATTAATTGGTGTGGGCATATATAATATTTTAACTGGTCATGTTTCACCCACTTTACATGCGCCAATTGGTACACCAGTTGCAGGGATTAGTTTATTTTTATTACTAAGAGCATTTGCATCAGGTAGTTCTGCTTTAACAGGTGTTGAAGCAATTTCAAATGCAATTCCGAACTTTAAAGATCCTGCGCCAAACAATGCTGCAAAAACATTGCTTGCAATGGGTGCATTACTTGCTGTGTTATTTTCAGGAATTGTATTTTTAGCTTATTATTACGGAGTGACTCCGAGTAAAGAAGTAACAGTTGTTTCTCAAATTGCTGAACAAACATTTGGACGTAATTTCATGTACTATTTCATACAAGGTACAACAGCTTTAATATTAATTCTTGCTGCTAATACAGGTTATTCTGCATTTCCTTTATTAGCGGTTAACCTTGCAAAAGATAAATTCATACCGAGAATGTTTACGATTAGAGGAGACCGCCTAGGTTACTCAAACGGTATTATTATACTTGGAGTTGCTTCGATTATTTTAATTGTAGCTTTCCAAGGGCAAACAGAACATTTAATTCCACTATATGCAGTAGGTGTATTTATTCCATTTACACTTTCTCAAACAGGGATGGTATTAAAATGGCTTCGCGAAAAGCCTGAAGGATGGGCTTTAAGATTAACGGTTAATTTAATTGGTGCAGTTATTAGTTTTATCGTAATGAGCATGTTCTTTTTAACTAAATTTGCACAAGTTTGGTCGATTCTTATTTTCTTACCAGTTATTATCTTCTTATTCCATCGAATTAAGAAGCATTATGATGCAGTGGGTGATCAATTAAGTTTAAAAACTTGCGAGCCTCTTATTCCAATTGAGGGGAATGTAATTGTCGTTCCTGTAGCAGGTATGACGCATGTAGTAGAAAATTCATTGAACTATGCGAAATCGCTTTCGGCAGATCAAGTTATCGCAGTATATGTTGCTTTTGACAGAGAAGAGGAAAAGAAATTTGAGGAGAAATGGAAGAAGTGGCAACCTGAAGTAAGGCTTGTTACATTACATTCTCATTATAGAAGTATTATTCAGCCGCTAACGAAGTTTATCGATACAGTGCAATATAAGGCAAGTGAATCGAATTACCGTGTTACGGTCGTTATACCACAGTTCATTCCGAAAAAAGGTTGGCATAACATTCTTCATAATCAATCCAGTTTACTTATACGTGCGTATTTACTTTATAAAAGAAATGTTGTTATTACGACAGTTCCATATCATTTGAAAAAATAAGAAAATTTTTTAAGGATAGCTTCGCGAAAATGAAGCTATCCTTTTTGTGTATATGCTATGCATAATTGCATATGGGGTTAAAAATTATACTAATATAACTTCATTGGTTATTTGAAAGTAGTGTTTTCTGTTGTGATATGTAGATATTTCAATCGATAAAGTGAATCGGATTATATTTTGAAATAAGGACATGAAAGCTTGAAAATAAAGGGAATGAAAATACTTCTTTACGATATATAAACAGCTGTGTTTAAATGACCTTACAGTACAAAACTTATATGAAAACAAAATGAAATTTCATATTTACGTATGTTGTTTAGTTTAAAATGAATAATATTTTTATGTAATATATTCACTGTGTGAATGTGGGAATTTCGATGAAATAGAAAATTTATACAATATTATTCATACTAAACACATATGAAAAATAATGAAATGTTTTGTGACGATAAGTAAGTACTGTAGCAATACGAGAGAGGTGGTTCATACATAGATCACGTTGAGAACGTTCTCTATTTTAACCATCTCAAATTATGGGCAAGAAAATAGAATAATAAAATGCGATAGTAATAGTTGCTAATACATAGGAGGAGTTAAAGTGAAAAAGACTTTAATTACAGGGTTATTGGTTACAGCGGTATCTACGAGTTGCTTCATTCCTGTAAGCGCTTACGCTAAGGAGGGGCAAACGGAAGTGAAAACAGTATATGCGCAAAATGTAATTGCTCCAAATACATTATCCAATTCAATTAGAATGTTAGGATCACAATCACCGCTTATTCAAGCATACGGATTAATTATTTTGCAACAGCCAGACATTAAGGTAAATGCGATGAGTAGCTTAACGAATCATCAAAAGTTTGCAAAGGCGAATGTACGAGAGTGGATTGATGAATATAATCCGAAGCTAATTGACTTAAATCAAGAGATGATGAGATACAGCACTAGATTTAATAGTTATTATAGTAAGCTCTATGAACTAGCAGGAAATGTAAATGAAGATCAGCAAGCAAAAACAGATTTTATGAGTGCATATGGAAAATTACAATTGCAAGTACAGAGCATCCAAGAGAGTATGGAGCAAGATTTATTAGAGTTAAATCGATTTAAAACAGTATTAGACAAAGATAGTAACAACTTATCAATTAAAGCCGATGAAGCAATAAAAACACTGCAAGGATCAAGTGGAGATATTGTGAAATTAAGAGAAGATATTAAAAGAATTCAAGGGGAAATTCAAGCTGAACTAACTACTATTTTGAATAGACCTCAAGAAATAATTAAAGGTTCTATTAATATCGGTAAACAAGTATTTACAATCACAAATCAAACTGCACAAACGAAAACAATCGATTTTGTTTCTATCGGTACTTTAAGTAATGAAATTGTAAATGCTGCAGATAGTCAAACGAGAGAAGCAGCTTTTCGCATTCAGCAAAAGCAAAAAGAGTTATTGCCACTTATTCAAAAGTTATCACAAACTGAAGCAGAGGCGACTCAAATTACATTCGTTGAAGATCAAGTAAATAGCTTTACAGAATTAATTGATCGTCAAATTACAACTTTAGAAACGTTATTAACGGATTGGAAAGTTTTAAATAATAATATGATTCAAATTCAAACAAATGTTGAAGAAGGCACGTATACAGACAGTAGTTTACTTCAAAAACATTTTAATCAAATTAAAAAAGTAAGTGATGAAATGAATAAGCAAACAAATCAATTTGAAGATTACGTTACAAACGTTGAAGTACATTAAATAGAAAAATAATTAGCGATATAGGGAGAGAAGAAAAATGACAAAAAAACCATATAAAGTAATGGCTCTATCAGCACTTATGGCAGTATTTGCAGCAGGAAATATTATGCCGGCTCATACGTATGCAGCTGAAAGTACAGTGAAACAAGCTCCAGTTCATGCGGTAGCAAAAGCTTATAATAACTATGAAGAATATTCATTAGGACCAGAAGGCTTGAAAGATGCAATGGAAAGAACAGGTTCAAATGCTTTAGTAATGGATCTGTATGCTTTAACAATTATTAAACAAGGTAATGTTAACTTTGGAAATGTATCGACTGTTGATGCAGCTTTAAAAGGAAAAGTGATTCAGCACCAAGATACAGCTAGAGGAAATGCGAAGCAATGGTTAGATGTATTAAAGCCACAGCTTATTTCAACGAATCAAAACATCATTAACTACAATACAAAATTCCAAAACTATTATGATACTTTAGTTGCTGCGGTAGATGCAAAAGATAAAGCGACTCTTACGAAAGGCCTAACTAGATTATCAAGTAGTATTAATGAAAATAAAGCGCAAGTGGATCAGTTAGTAGAAGACTTGAAAAAATTCCGAAATAAAATGACGTCGGATACGCAAAACTTCAAGGGTGATGCAAATCAAATTACATCTATATTAGCTAGTCAAGATGCAGGGATTCCACTTCTGCAAAATCAAATTACAACGTACAATGAAGCAATTAGTAAATATAATGCAATTATTATCGGTTCATCTGTTGCGACAGCTCTAGGACCAATTGCAATTATTGGTGGTGCAGTAGTTATTGCTACGGGCGCAGGAACACCGCTAGGAGTCGCATTAATTGCAGGTGGTGCAGCAGCTGTAGGCGGTGGTACAGCTGGTATCGTATTAGCGAAGAAAGAACTTGACAATGCACAAGCTGAAATTCAAAAAATAACTGGACAAATTACAACTGCTCAATTAGAAGTAGCTGGGTTAACGAACATTAAAACACAAACTGAGTATTTAACAAATACGATTGATACTGCAATTACAGCGTTGCAAAACATTTCAAACCAATGGTATACAATGGGATCAAAATACAATTCTTTACTTCAAAATGTGGATTCAATTAGTCCAAACGATCTTGTTTTCATTAAAGAAGATTTAAACATTGCGAAAGATAGCTGGAAAAACATTAAAGACTATGCAGAAAAGATTTATGCTGAAGATATTAAAGTAGTAGATACGAAAAAAGCATAATCGAATACGAATCGTTAGGGCGTTAAGTGTTGATGAATGATTTGAAGCTCCTGTTCAGTTGTGAGCAGGAGCTTTTGATATCCTTATAAAGAGAATAGGTGAAAAATATGCAGAAACGATTTTATAAAAAATGTCTTTTAGCGGTAATGATTGCTGGGGTGGCAACGAGTAACGCATTTCCTTTACATCCTTTTGCAGCAGAACAAAATGTAACGGTGCTACAAGAAAATGTGAAAAACTATTCTCTTGGACCAGCAGGATTCCAAGATGTAATGGCACAAACGACATCAAGCATATTTGCAATGGATTCATATGCAAAATTAATTCAAAATCAACAAGAGACGGATTTAAGTAAAATAAGTTCGATTAATAGTGAATTTAAAGGGAGTATGATTCAGCATCAAAGAGATGCAAAAATTAATGCAGCATATTGGTTAAATAATATGAAGCCTCAAATTATGAAAACAGATCAAAATATTATAAATTACAATAATACTTTTCAATCGTATTATAATGACATGTTAATAGCGATTGATCAAAAGGATAGTGGAAAATTAAAAGCGGATTTAGAAAAGTTGTATGCGGATATTGTAAAGAATCAAAATGAGGTAGATGGATTATTAGGAAATTTGAAAGCTTTTCGCGATAGAATGGCGAAAGATACAAATAGTTTCAAAGAGGATACAAATCAGTTAACAGCGATATTGGCAAGTACGAATGCTGGTATTCCAGCTCTAGAGCAACAAATAAATACATATAACGATTCGATTAAAAAGAGTAATGATATGGTCATTGCTGGTGGCGTACTTTGCGTAGCTCTAATAACATGTCTTGCTGGCGGGCCGATGATTGCGGTTGCGAAAAAAGATATCGCAAATGCAGAAAGAGAAATCGCCAATTTAAAAGATAGAATTTCAGGAGCACAAGCAGAAGTCGTAATTTTGACTGATGTAAAAAATAAAACAACAAACATGACAGAAACAATTGATGCAGCAATTACAGCACTACAAAACATATCAAATCAATGGTATACAGTAGGTGCAAAGTATAATAATTTATTACAAAACGTAAAAGGAATTAGTCCGGAAGAGTTTACGTTTATAAAAGAAGATTTACATACAGCGAAAGATAGCTGGAAAGATGTAAAAGATTATACAGAAAAATTACATGAAGGTGTGGCAAAGTAAACAGTGGACTAGTTCTGCTGTTTATTTTTCATCCTGTTTTTTTGTGAGAGTTGAGCTTGCAATTATATATAAGTTTGTCATGTGTTTTATCAATGTGGCTATTGGGTAATAGTTAATCAAATTGATACGAATAACCTAAATAAATTTCTGATCAAGTCTTTTATATGTAATGTTTTAATGAAAAAAGCTATACTGTAAGCAAAACTAAAAATTGGAGAGGAAATACTACAACATGGAAAATTATCTATTATTTATCCTTACAGCAATGTTAATCATAATGATGCCTGGTCCTGGTTTTGCACTAGTTACAAAAAATACTATCTCGCATGGTAAAAATGGCGGGATAAAGACTGTTTTAGGAACGATATCTGGAATGATGATTCATACAATAATGGCTACGTTAGGACTTTCTGCTATCTTAATGAAATTTGCTATGTTATTTACATTTATAAAATATGCTGGGGCTGTTTATTTAATTTATTTAGCTGTAAAGTCAATTAAAAGTGCCTTACATAAAAAAGAAGATATGTCAGGTTCAGCAGAAATGGACTCTAAGGATATTGGGGCAATTAAAAGCTTTAGACAAGGATTTACTACGGCAATTTTAAATCCAAAAACCGCTGTATTTTTCCTTAGTTTTTTACCCCAATTTATTGTGAGTAATCAAAATCATTTCTTCCAATTTCTTTTGTTAGGACTCACATTTACGACTTTGACAGCAATATGGTATTTACTTTACATCTCACTCATACGTCAATTAAGAACTTTTTTAAGAAAAGAAAGAGTGAACCGTACAATAGAGGGTATTACAGGCGCCGTATTATTAGTATTTGGAGTTAGATTGTTTTTCCAAAAATAAATATGTAGATAAAACGAGAAATAAAAAAGTTGATTATTTCTCGTTTTATTCTTTAAAATCTGCAACAGAATCAGGATTTCCCCTCAAAGTATAAATTCCAAGAGGAACCGTTTTTTTATTTACTTATATACGTACAGCTGTACCACTGACAGCAACCATTAACATTCCATCACGAACAACTTCGTAATCTACGTCAATACCAACGATAGCGTTCGCACCCTTTTCTTTTGCAAGTTCTTTCATTTCGCCCATTGCAATATCACGAGCGTCTTTTAGTTTACTTTCATAAGCACCAACACGGCCACCGACAACATCACGAACGGAAGCGAATACATCGCGGACAATATTTGCACCCATAATAGCTTCACCATTTACAATATCAATATACTCAATAATCTCTTTACCTTGAATTCCAGAAGTTGTGGTTACAATCATGACTGACACTCTCCTAATATTTTATAATTTTTGATTAGCTTTCTTATGTCATAGAAAAAGTAGTTCTGGTGCCAAAAATGCTTGATAGAAACATAGAATATTTTTGGCATCAGAAACAAGTCTAGTTTCTTACAGAATGAAAGCAAGGCAATTGTTTAACATATGTATCGCTATAACATATGCAATGGATCTTTTAGAAATAAGATAAGCCGCAGTAAGTATCAACGATCCAGGTAAATAAATAGCAATATCCGAAAGTTGGTTCGTATGAAGAAGTGTAAAAATCATAATCGAAATGATAGATGCAATAGCAGTACCAATATGGTAAGAAAAACGATTTATTAATATGTGGCGAAACACAATTTCTTCAAGTATTGGACCCAGAATACCAAATACAAGCAATGTAAATACAAGAGGTACCTCTGCACCCGTTTCAAGGAGCTGCTCTTGGTTCTCTGGTTGACCAGTTGCTAGAAAATGCATAACACACTGTTCCACAATTAACGTAAATAAAACTACCATAGGAATACTTACTATTTTCAAAATTGTCTTCTCTTTAAAATAAGTAAAACTTTCAATAATTTCTTTCCTAAAGTAAATGATTCCTACAATAGCAGGTACAGTAAAACCGATGGCACTAAGAACAAATTCTGATTCAACTAAATTGACATTAGCTAAAAGTGATATGCCAAATAGTATGTACAAGCCAATTTGAAATGGTACAAACAGTGTAAAGATTATTAGCATAATGATTTCTTTTTTATTCATTTTTATAAAGTTCACTGTATTGCCCCCATAATTAAATTACCTATAATTTTTGATTTTTCTTTCTGCATAACGCTCTCCTTCTAAATATATTTATATAAGATTATAAACCGGACGGTTCGGTCTGAATCGAAATCTAATGATACTACAAGTTTCTAGTTTTTTAAACCCTTTTTATAAAGTATTAACAAAATCAAAATGGAAAAAAGCAAATATATTTATATTTCAGTTGCTTTGTTACAATTTAATTCCAGTAATCATTAATGGTTAATCTTTTATAGAATGAAGTGAAAGTGGGAGTAGTTCAAACACTTTAGCTAAACATATTGATAAAAATTATATATAATAATCATATGTCTATACATTAAAATTAACTATATATTTTTACACCTCTACGATTTTAGATAAAATTAGTTGTATAATATGACTGAATTAAACAATTGGTCATGTTGTTTTGACGGAAAATTCACTTAATTTATGTAGGTAATACAATTTGATTAACTTCTTTTCAAACTGTATTGTTTGAGGTTTCCATAAGATAGGGATTGATAAGATATTTCTGTTCCAAACTTATTTATACTTACAAAAAAATTAAGAAAATAGAGGGTAAACATTACCTAGAATATTAGGATCGTTTTCATTAGGAGGATTACAAAGCATGACTAAAGTTGATAAGGTTAAAGAAAAAATTATTGAAACATCTTTATATTTATTTAATACTAATGGGATAACTCGCACATCCATCCAGGATATAATGACAGCTACTGAACTACCTAAAGGATCTATTTATCGTAGATTCAAAAGTAAAGAAGAAATTGTCCTTGCTGCCTACGACAAAAGTGGTGAGATTATGTGGAGTCATTTTCATAAAGCAATGGAAAATAAAAAGACAGCAATTGATAAAATCCTTGCAATTTTCCTTGTATATCAAGATGCAGCTAATAATCCTCCTATTGCTGGAGGCTGTCCATTACTTAATAGTGCCATTGAAAGTACTGGAGTATTTCCAGAATTACAAAAAGCAGCAGCAAAAGGTTATGATGATACAGTAATGTTAATGGCTTCTCTCATAAAAGAAGGAATAGAGAAACAAGAATTTAAAGAAGATATAGAGGTTATATCACTCGCTTCCTTTCTTGCCTCTTCAATGGAGGGGGCTATTATGGCAAGTCGAGTATCTAACGATAATATACACCATCATTATTTTATTGAACAAATAAAACATCATCTTTTCACTTATTCTAAATAAGTGAGAACTTGCATTGTTTCCATCCAATTTTTATAAAATTAAATTGAGTAAATACCCCTTATAAATAGTAACTTCTGTTTATAAGGGGTATTTGAATAGTTTTTAGATGATGTTTCATGTTTCTTATTGAACGGCTTTGTTATCGTTACTACAGAAAAAATGTGAATTAAATGTTAATTGATTTACATGTTTCAAGCGTATCTATATTGAGTTTGTAAATCTACACAATAAGTTTTCATTATATATTAAGTGTAGTAGAAGTTCAGATAGATAAAATTCGGTAGTCGAATTTTTTTGCATAAAGCTGTATAATGCTTGTAACGAAAGGGAAATACAGGAAGGGATTTGTAATGAGTTACTATGGAAAAAGATAAACAACAATTAAGCGTTGAAGTTGCAAGATTATATTATCAATCAGATTATAGTCAGCAAGAAATTGCTAACAAATTAAATATTTCAAGACCGACGATTTCTAGATTGTTAAAGTACGCGAAAGAAAAAGGGTTTGTTCAAATTAGCATCGCCGATCCATTTGCTGATTTAGATAACGTCGGGAATTTACTGAAAGAAAAGTACAACTTGTTAGAGGCACATGTTGTATTTTCTCCAGTGCCGGAATATGCAACGATTACAGAGTATATAAGTAAATATGCTGCTGAGTATATGGAAAAGACGGTTAAAAACGGTGATATTGTTGGTGTAAGCTGGGGCATGACTATGTATGAAATCGCTAGAAAAATCGTACCGCAACATGTAAAAGGGGTGGAGGTTGTCCAGCTAAAAGGTGGTATTAGTCATTCAAGTGTAAATACATATGCGAATGAGACGATAGCTTTATTTGCAGATGCTTTTCAAACGACGCCAAGAAATCTACCTCTTCCAGTTATATTTGATAATGCAGTGACAAAAGAATTAGTAGAGCAGGATCGACATATTCATCACATTATTGAAATGGGGAAACAAGCGAATATTGCAGTTTTCACTGTAGGAACAGTGCGAGACGAAGCGCTATTATTCCGATTAGGTTATTTCGATAAGGATGAAACAAGTTTACTCAAAAAACAATCGGTCGGTGACATTTGTTCACGTTTCTTTGATGGAGACGGAAATATTAGTAGCGAAGAGATTAATCAGCGTACAATTGGAATTGAGTTAGAGGAACTGAAATTAAAGAAACGCTCTATTTTAGTTGCAGGTGGTAATAGAAAAATAAAAGCAATTGATGGTGCGTTACGTGGCGGGTATGCAAATGTATTAATTATCGATCAGCATACAGCGAAAGAATTATTACATTATCAAAAAGATTAGAAATAAAAGGCGTTCTCAAGATGTTAATTTTGAGAATGCCTTTTATTTTGTT
Source organism: Bacillus sp. JKS001846 (assembly GCF_900176455.1). NCBI lineage: Bacteria > Bacillati > Bacillota > Bacilli > Caryophanales > Bacillaceae > Bacillus > Bacillus sp. JKS001846. The sequence continues at coordinate 3,834,953 of NZ_FWYG01000001.1, read as the reverse complement.
ATGTATGAATGATAGGAGTTTTTTTGAACACAAATTGCCTTTTTAAAAATAATTATGGATATGGAGATACATACTACCATTGTTAACATAAAAATTTTGATTATATATCTGAAATGTTCTTTGTTAGAATGCGCTTTATTTACTACAAGATGATTCCTTTTAAAAAGAATGAACAAAATTTCAAAAGTGTATTTACATTTGTTCAACTAAGAGTTAGAATGAAGTTGTTAAAAGATATGAGGAGTGAAGATAATGAACATTGCAAAGTTAATTGACCATACAATTTTAAAAGCTAATACTACTAAAGAAGATGTTATGAAAGTAATCGAAGAAGCAAAGGAATATAAATTCGCTTCTGTTTGTATTAACCCAACATGGGTAAAATTAGCGGCTGATGAACTAGCTGGACATGATGTAGACGTTTGTACTGTAATCGGTTTCCCATTAGGAGCAAGCACGACTGAAACAAAAGCATTTGAAACAAAAGATGCTATTGCAAAAGGTGCAACTGAAGTTGATATGGTAATCAACGTAGGCGCTTTAAAAGATGGTGACAACGAACTTGTTGAAAAAGACATTTATGAAGTAGTACAAGCAGCAAAAGGAAAAGCTCTTGTAAAAGTAATCATTGAAACTTGCCTATTAACAGATGAAGAGAAAGTACGCGCTTGTGAATTATCAGTAAAAGCTGGTGCTGACTTCGTAAAAACTTCAACTGGATTCTCAACTGGCGGAGCAACTGCTGAAGATATCGCATTAATGCGTAAAACAGTAGGACCAAACGTTGGTGTAAAAGCATCTGGCGGTGTTCGTACACGTGAAGATGCAGACAAAATGGTAGCTGCTGGAGCTTCTCGCGTTGGAGCAAGTGCTAGTGTTGCAATCGTATTAAATGATGCAAAAGGTGCTACAGATAACTACTAATCATTAATGAAGTGAAGAGCAATAGATACACAAAGTAAAGTGTATCTATTGCTTTAATAATTGAAAAAAATGTAAGCGGATACGAATGGGAGGAGACGGCTTATGAAATACTTAATTGGTATTTTTGGCCTCGTATTGATTTTAGGTATCGCTTGGCTTGCTAGTAATAATAGAAAGAAAGTCAAATATCGCCCAATCATAACGATGGTTATATTACAATTTATTTTGGGGTTTTTATTATTAAATACAAGTGTAGGGAATATATTAATTAGCGGAATAGCAGATGGTTTTGGAGAGTTATTAAAATATGCCGCTGATGGTGTGAATTTCGTATTTGGTGGATTAGTAAATCAAAAAGAGTTTTCGTTCTTTTTAAGTGTATTAATGCCAATCGTATTTATATCAGCTTTAATAGGTATTTTGCAACACATTAAAGTATTACCTATTATTGTGAAATCTATCGGTCTAGCATTAAGTAAAGTAAATGGAATGGGGAAACTAGAATCATATAATGCAGTTGCTTCTGCGATTTTAGGACAATCTGAAGTGTTTATTTCAGTTAAGAAACAATTAGGGTTATTGCCAGAGAAAAGAATGTATACATTATGTGCATCTGCAATGTCTACCGTTTCAATGTCTATCGTCGGATCATATATGGTGTTATTAAAACCGCAATATGTTGTAACCGCTTTAGTGCTTAACTTATTCGGTGGCTTCATCATTGCTTCTATCATTAACCCGTATGAAGTTACTGAGGAAGAAGATATGTTAGAAGTACAAGAAGAAGAGAAAAAGACTTTCTTTGAAGTATTAGGGGAATACATTATTGATGGATTTAAAGTTGCGATTACAGTAGCAGCTATGTTAGTCGGTTTCGTTGCTCTTATCGCATTCATTAATGCAGTATTTAAAGGTGTAATCGGTATTTCATTCCAAGAAATTCTTGGTTATGTATTTGCACCATTTGCATTTATTATGGGTGTACCTTGGCATGAAGCAGTTAATGCCGGAAATATTATGGCAACAAAATTAGTATCGAATGAATTTGTCGCTATGACAGATTTAGCACAAGGAAACTTTAATTTCTCAGATAGAACGACAGCGATTATATCTGTATTCTTAGTTTCATTTGCAAACTTCTCTTCAATTGGGATTATTGCAGGGGCGGTTAAGAGCTTAAATGAAAAGCAAGGGAATGTAGTCGCAAGATTTGGTTTGAAATTACTATTCGGTGCAACATTAGTAAGTTTCTTATCAGCAACAATCGTTGGCTTATTATTTTAATAGATTCGTATCATATAAAAAGGAATGGTGATTGTAATGAGAATGGTAGATATTATTGCAAAAAAACGTGACGGCAAAGAATTAACGACTGAAGAAATCAAATTCTTTATTAATGGATATACAGACGGAAGTATTCCTGATTATCAAGTGAGTGCGCTTGCAATGGCAATCTTCTTTAAAGATATGACAGATCGCGAACGTGCAGATTTAACGATGGCGATGGTTGAGTCTGGTGAAACGATCGACTTATCAGCAATTGAAGGAATTAAAGTAGACAAACATTCAACTGGCGGTGTTGGTGATACAACAACTTTAGTATTAGGACCATTAGTGGCTGCTTTAGATGTACCAGTAGCAAAAATGTCTGGTCGTGGTTTAGGACATACAGGCGGAACAATTGATAAATTAGAAGCGGTAGAAGGATTCCACGTTGAAATTACGAAAGAGCAGTTCATTGATATTGTAAACCGTGACAAAGTAGCTGTTATTGGACAAACAGGAAACTTAACACCTGCAGATAAAAAGATTTATGCATTACGCGATGTAACAGGAACGGTTAACTCAATTCCTTTAATCGCAAGTTCAATTATGAGTAAAAAAATTGCAGCAGGTGCTGACGCAATCGTACTTGATGTAAAAACAGGTGCTGGTGCATTTATGAAAACAGAAGAAGATGCAAAAGAATTAGCACATGCAATGGTACGTATCGGAAATAATGTAGGACGTCAAACTATGGCTGTTATTTCAGACATGTCACAACCGCTTGGTTTTGCGATTGGTAACGCTCTAGAAGTAAAAGAAGCGATTGATACGTTAAAAGGTGAAGGTCCAGAAGATTTAACAGAATTAGTACTTGTATTAGGTAGCCAAATGGTCGTACTTGCGAAAAAAGCAAATACGTTAGAAGAAGCTCGTGAAATGCTAATTGAAGTTATGAAAAACGGAAAAGCAACTGAGAAGTTTAAAGAGTTCTTAAGCAATCAAGGCGGAGATAGCTCAATTGTAGACAATCCAGAAAAAATGCCACAGGCGAAGTATGTAATTGATGTACCTGCAAAAACTTCAGGTGTTATTTCTAACATTGTTGCAGATGAGATTGGTATTGCAGCTATGTTACTTGGTGCAGGTCGTGCAACGAAGGAAGATGAAATCGATTTAGCAGTAGGATTAATGTTACGTAAAAAAGTTGGCGATGCAGTAAAAGAAGGCGAGCCACTCGTAACAATCTACGCAAATCGTGAAAATGTAGAAGATGTAAAAGCAAAAATTTATGAGAACATCTCTATCGCTGAAACAGCAGTGGCTCCTAAATTAGTTCATACAGTTATTACTGACTAATCATCATTTCGTTTACTTTGAGGGGGAAATAATATGGGTAAGAAAAAATATATTGAAGAAGCAAACAAGATGTTATCGAAAGCGTATATTCCGTATTCTAAATTTCCTGTTGGCGCAGCGTTAGTTACGAAAGAAGGGAAAATCTATACTGGTTGTAATATAGAAAATGCTTCTTACGGTTTATGTAACTGTGCAGAAAGAACAGCAATATTTAAAGCAGTATCAGAAGGTGAGCGCGATTTTAGTTACTTAGTTATTACAGGAGAAACTGATGGACCGATTTCACCATGTGGTGCGTGTAGACAAGTAATTGCTGAATTCTGTGACCCGAAAATGCCTGTATTATTAACGAATGTAAAAGGTGATGAAAAAGAAGTGACTGTTGAGCAGTTACTGCCAGGTGCTTTCTCAATAGAAGATTTAAAATAAATTGAAAAGCCATTCTACAATTATTATTTGTGGAATGGCTTTTTTATTTTCAAAAATTGAATGTAATATTTTGTTCATACTCCGTTCATAAACTTTGCTTAAAATAATTGCAGCGAATATAGAAAGTTTACAACAGGAGGAATAGAATGAAGAAATTATATAATGCGGCATTTATTTACTTAATTATTGGTTTATTATCAGGTGTATTTGCAAGAGAGTATTCGAAAGCACAAGGAATTAAAGGATCCACAATGTTGCAATTAGTGCATACACATGTATTAGTGCTCGGTTTTGTATTCTTTTTAATTGCTTTAGCTTTATGTAAAGTGTTTCATGTACAAGAAACAAAGAGCTTTTGTGCATGGTTTGTTGTTTATAATGTAGGAGTAATCTTTACTATTGTTACAATGCTATGGAGAGGTCTTCTACAAGTAAATGGAACTGACTTTTACGGTTTAAGCCATATGGCTGGATTAGGTCATGTTATTATAAGTATCGGGCTCGTTTGGTTTATGATTTTGCTCAAAAAGTCTTTTAAATAGATAGGAGTGGGAAGAGTATGATAGCACTTTTATCAAGTATTTTAGCGGTTTGTATGGCTGTTGGTGTCATGTTTCTGCGCTTTAAAGCAGCGAAAAAACCGGTAACGAAAAAGAAAATTATATTGCCGCCAATTTTTATGAGTACTGGAGCAATGATGTACTTTTTACCGGAATTCCGATTAACGTCGTTAGAAATAATAGAAGCAATTATTGCAGGGCTTATTTTCTCTGTATTTCTTATAAAAACAACGAAGTTTGAAATAAGAGACGAACAAATATATATGAAACCGTCAAAAGCATTTATATTTATTTTAGTCGGATTATTAGCTGTACGAGTAGCGTTGAAATCATATTTAAGTCAATCGATTGATTTAGCGGAGTTAAGTGGAATGTTTTTCTTACTTGCATTTGCGATGATTGTGTCGTGGAGAATTGCGATGTATCGCTCGTTTACTAAATTAAAAAAGAAAATAAAAAGAGCTGGAATTTCTATATAGGAAATCCAGCTCTTTTTATGTTTTATTAGAATTCTTTAGCTCGGAACTCATTTGCTTAATTTTAAACGTATTTGAGCATCTTGTAATGCAGCAGGTGTAACGTTAAGACCATTTTGATCAACAATTTTTGTGTTTAATAAAATGGAATCTAAGCTTCCACGAAATGTTTGTGTATAGTTTTGGCGCAACATTTGTTGTTCTTGTTTTTCATCAACTGTTAATCCATTCGCTTTTTCTTTTTTTGACAATTCGTTAATACGGAATAAAATGTTTTGCATTTTGTTCACCTCTTATTTAAATTTAAATTAGCAACTTACTAATTTATAGTTATTGTAACTTGTTTAGTTGCCTGTGTCAATACTATCTAAAATTTAGTTAAAAATTGACGAAAAATTATAACAATAATAGAATGAAGTGTATTGAATAATTAGTTTCACAATTATACATAAAACGCTAGGGGGATTATCATGAAATCAACATTTTTTGCTCAAAATAGAGAACGATTAGCAAACACATTACCAGAGGGATCTATTACGATTTTATTTGCGGGACAAGCACCGCATATGTCAGCTGATGCACATTATAAATTTGTACCGAATCGTAATTTTTACTACTTAACGGGAATCGATGAACCAAATGTTATTTTTATGCTGAAAAAGGTTGGAAGTAGTGTTGAAGAAACACTTTTCATTGAAAAGGCAGATCCAGTAATGGAAAAATGGGTCGGTAAAACAGTTTCTAACGAAGAAGCAGAGAAAATTTCAGGTATAAAGAAAGTTATATATTTAGATAGCTTTGAAAAGACAATGTCAAATATACTTTTTACAGAAAATGCGAAGCATCTATATTTAGATATAGAACGTCGTGATTGGAATGGTACGGAGACAAAAACATTAGCATTTGCTAAACATGTAAGAGAAAAATACCCACACGTAACAATTGGTAATGTATATCCGAACATTTGTGAATTACGAGTATTTAAAACAGAGGAAGAAATTGAAATTATTAAAGAAGCGATTGCTATAACGAAAGACGGTATTTACAACGTACTTAAGCATGCAAAAGCAGGCATGATGGAGTATGAATTAGAAGCACAATTTGATTTTACACTGAAGTCATCTGGAATTAAGTACCATGCGTTCAATACAATTTTGGCGAGTGGGAAAAATGCTACAGTTCTTCATTATGAAGATAATGATGCACAAATTCAAAATGGTGACTTAGTATTACTAGATTTAGGTGCTCAAAAAGACTACTATAACGCTGATATTAGTTATACATTCCCAGCAAATGGAACATTCTCTAGTCGCCAAAAACAAATTTATAATATTGTATTAAAAGCATTAAAAGAAACAACAGAGATTATTAAGCCAGGATTAAAGTTCGCTGCATTAAATGAGCATACAAAAAAGGTACTGGCAGAAGAGTGTAAAGCAATTGGTTTAATTCAAGAAGATGAAGAGTTATCAAAATACTATTATCATGGTGTCAGCCATTTCCTTGGTTTAGATACACATGATGTAGGAACATATAAAGATAGAGTGTTAGAAGAAGGTATGGTTATAACAATTGAACCTGGTCTTTATATTGAAGGAGAATCAATTGGAATTCGTATTGAAGATGACATTCTTGTAACGAAAGACGGGTATGAAAACTTGTCAAAAGATATCATTAGGGAAGTTGAAGAAATTGAAGAATTTATGAGTGTAAATAATGAACATGTAAAAGGAAACCAAGCTGTAGTTAAATAATAAAAGAGTCATCACTAATTTATTTGAACTTTATCTCGAATCGTGGACAATTAAAAAATCCATGATTCGGGATAGGGTTCTTTTCTTCGAAATACTAATCTTTAATTATTAATCCTAATAAAGTAGCAAACTGAACAGCTTGATATGTCGATACTTTACATCCTCTTAAATCGTTCACTGAAACTGTAAGTGTATCAAAGGTAGAAGAACTAATATCTATCCCCTTCAGTGATGTCTGATCAAAATTAGCTTCATCAAGACTACATAATTGGAATTCAACTTTTTTAAGTTTACAGTCAAAAAAATCTGCATTATTTAATGAAGTTTCATTGAAGATGATTTTTTCTAGTTTAGAATTTCCAAATGCCGCTAAATTCAAAATTGAATTCTCAAATTTAACATTTCCTAAGCTAGATCCTGTGAAATTTACTCCGATTAATTTACTGTTTTTAAATTCGACTCTGTGAACAGAAGAATTGCTTAAATTAACATTTGATAAATCACAGTTTTCAAAACAAACATCTGTAATATCAATATTGCTAAAGTCTGTATTAGTAAACTTACAGTTTTTTATCACCGCATCATATAACCGCACTCTATCTACAGATTCATTTTCGAAAGTGGAGTCTATAATTTCACACACTTCCAATGTTGGATCTTCTTCATAAAAAATATCTTGAAAATTCTTTGAAGATAACTCTGGTGAAATTTTTGGTCTATCAATTTTCATCGTATATCAATCCTCTTCTATTTGATATATTTGTGTAATTTGAGTCCATTGTCTGTGAGGAACATTAGTTCTTATTATACAAAAATCTAAGTTCTTTTGTGAAGAGCATTTTAGCTACATTTTTCTTATTTAATAATAGCAGTGTTATTGTTTCTTAAGAAATAACGTCAAAACAAATACGAGAACGGCTAATATAGTCGCTACAAGGAAAGCATTTTGTATTACTAAAATATTCGTCTCTTGTAATGTCTCCGCTTTTAGTAATTTTCCAATTAGCTTACGTAAGATCTAATTACATCTCCTTATTTTCTTGAAAATCAACTTCTATAATGATTTTGAAAAAGAATAAGGAGGGATTGTCCATGAAGCGATTTGTATTAGCAGCCGTTACTGTCTCTGTAATATTTTTAATTGCTGCCTGTTCTGTGACGACAAATACAACAAATGATCATAAAAATATGAATGATAACAAAACACTACAGACTGAAACAGCTACAAGACCATTGAAGGTTGAAAAAGGGCCAGAAGTTACTTTAATAGCGAAAGAAGAAAAGCAAAAATTAAGTAACGGTGTTATTGTTCCAGTCTGGACATTTAATGGCTCATCTCCTGGTCCAGAAATTCGGGTGAAAAAAGGTGAAAAGGTGAAAGTGACATTAAAAAATGAATTATCTGCACCAGTATCTATTCATTGGCATGGATATCCTGTCCCAAATAACATGGATGGAATTCCGGGCGTGACACAAGATGCAGTTGAACCAGGAAAAAGTTTCACTTACGAATTTGAAGCGAACGTACCAGGAACGTACTGGTATCACTCGCATCAAGATTCTGTAAATCAATTAGATAGAGGTTTGTATGGAGCGCTCATTGTAGAGGATACAAAGGAAAAATATGATAAAGATTACACATTACTGTTGGATGAATGGGTTACAGATAAAGAAGAAATTAAAAAGCAGTTAAAAGAAATGACAAAAGGGCAAATAGGTAATAAATCTAAAGGTGATGAAAATACGAAAAAGAATGATGATAAGAACGGCATGGATCATTCTGGTATGGACATGGGCAGTGATCAAAAAGACTCTGGCAATATGGCAGGAATGGACCATGGAAATATGAAGATGGAAGGTCATGATATGAGTATGTATGATTTATTCACAATCAATGGAAAAAGCGGTGATTTAGTAGTGCCATTGAAAGTGAATAAGGGAGATAAAGTTCGTCTTCGACTTGTTAATGCTGGTTATCTATCACATGATATACATGTTCACGGTCATGATATAAAAGTAATTGTGACAGATGGTCAACCAATAAACAATCCAAAAGTTATAAAGGATAAAGTAATTTCAATCGCACCGGGTGAACGTTATGATATTGAATTTACTGCTAATAATCCTGGGAAGTGGTATGTTGAGGACCATTCAAAAAATAAAGGTGCAAAAGGAATGAAAGCTGTTATTGAGTATGATGGCAGCAAAGAGATGAAAGATAAAGCAGATGAAAAGGGAAAATTAGCGAAATTAGATATGACGAAATATGGTGCTAAAAAATTAGGTAGTTTCACGTTAAATCAAGAGTATACTGCCACATATAATATGGACTTAAATACGCAAATGAATGAAAATGAAATGGTATATACAATTAACGGAAAGGTATTTCCGGATATTGACCCAATTCAAGTGAAAAAGGGTGATTTAGTAAAAGTGAAATTGGTAAATCGTTCTAAAATGGATGATCACCCAATGCATTTACATGGTCACTTCTTCCAGGTGTTGAGTAAAGATGGAAAACCGATAGAAGGTTCTCCAATTGTAAAAGATACATTGAACTTAAAACCAGGAGAAGAATATGAAGTAGCCTTTGTAGCAGACAATCCCGGTGAGTGGATGTTCCACTGTCACGACCTACATCATGCTTCAGCAGGGATGGTAACGGAAGTGAACTATACAGATTATAAATCTGACTATGTTCCAAACCAAAACATTCCTAATAAGCCAGAATAATAGGAAGCAGTTATCCTATGGATAGCTGCTTATTCATTTTTGTTGCAAGTACTAATGTATATGTTGATTATGCCCAGGTGAAGGTGAAGGTGCAGGAGTATGATCTGGGAATGTCGCGAATACGGCAACGATAATTACTACACTAATTGAAAGGAATAACAAAAAACGACGTTGGATAAAAGTAGAAAAGTTCTCCGATAACAATTGAATCACACAGGACATAGTAATCGTTATAGTAAGTAAAAGGCTAATGAACAATATACTATGAGCTTGTTGAGCGTTTAACATTTCTGTAATCATTGCTCCCATCATACTTGCCATTAATCCAGAGAACATTCCTTCTAAAGCAGTATATAGGTGAAAACGTAGACCCACTAAAAAACCGATAAAACCACTAATTAAAATAGCAAGTAAAGTAGAATATAGTAATTCCCCCTTAAAGAGAATGCCTAAATAAAAACCAATACTTAAACCGATACTCATACTAAAAGACATAATAAATACCATATACTCCATTAGGGTAACCTTACGTTTAGAAATATTGGATACAATAAGAATTGAGGTACAGCAAAGTGTTAAGGTAGTTAACGTATAAGCAAACATTATGATACCTCCTTGTTCTATCGTTCATTTCATCATATGTGTACTTATGATAATTTATATCTGCATATTATCTGCACAATTTCATAGATGTAAGCAAAGGAACGCTTGATTTTTTAGGGCGTCTTTTTTAATTGTAAGCATGTGAAAGAAATTGTTATATTATGAGTTTCTATTGTGAAGCCATAAAGAATAAGCGTATAATATTATAGGTCTCCCATTTGCGAGACAAACCGCGAATGATAAATAAGATTGTTGTTTTATCATCGCTTCTAAACATATAGACAATGAAAGTAACACTGGAATACAGATAGGGAGTTATAAAATGAAATTAATTATTGCCGAGAAACCAGATCAAGGGTTGGCTCTTGTTTCACAGTTTAAATATCGCCGGAAAGATGGATATTTAGAGGTAGAAGCGAATGAGTTATTTCCAAATGGAGCGTACTGTACATGGGCAATTGGTCATTTGACGCAGTTATGTAATCCAGAGCATTATCACGCAGAGTGGAAAAAATGGTCACTTAATACATTACCGATGATTCCAGAGCGTTTTCAATTTGAAGTAACAAAGTCAAAGTATAAGCAATTTAACGTTGTGAAACAGCTGTTACATAATCCACAGGTAACAGAAATTATTCACGCAGGCGATGCTGGGCGTGAAGGGGAACTAATCGTACGAAATATTATTAATCTTTGTAATGTGCAAAAGCCTATGAAGCGTCTATGGATTTCGTCTTTAACGAAGCAAGCTATTTATCAAGGGTTTAAAAATTTACTTGATGAATCAGATACAATTAATACGTATTACGAAGCATACACAAGATCTTGTGCTGACTGGGTTGTTGGCATGAATGCATCACGTGTGTTTAGTATTTTGTTAAAGAAAAAAGGAATGAATGATGTATTTTCTGCTGGTCGTGTCCAAACACCAACGTTAGCATTGATTGTAAAGCGTGAGAAAGAAATTGAAAACTTTAAGTCAGAGCCTTTCTGGGAAGTGTTTGCAACCTTTAATATAGAAGGAAAGAAATATGACGGGAAATGGGAGAAGGATAATGAATCCCGCTTAAAAGACCCTGATATGGCGAATAAAATTGCGGCATTTTGCCAAGGGAAACCGGCTGTTGTGAAGGAAATGAAAACGGAGCGTAAAGAGTTTCAGCCGCCGCTTTTATTCAACTTATCATCACTGCAAGCAACGGCAAATAAAGCCTTTAAGTTTTCACCGAAAAAGACGCTTGATATAACGCAAGCACTCTATCAAAAAGGGATTGTTTCTTATCCACGTTCAGATTCTAACTATGTTACTCAAGGAGAAGCAGCGACTTTCCCTGATATTTTACAGAAGTTAAGTCAGTTTGATGAATATAAAGGTTTATTACCGGCTCCGGTTGAATCCATTATGAACAATAAGCGTTATGTAAATGAAAAGAAAGTAACAGATCACTACGCGATTATTCCGACAGAGCAAGTTACAAACCCAATCAGACTATCAGGTGATGAAAAGAAAATATACGATATGATCGTAAGAAGGCTTATTGCAGCTCATTATGAAGTTGCAATCTTTGACTATACAACGATTGTAACGCTTGTAGATGAACGTGCTGAATTCATTTCAAAAGGAAAACAGCAAATTCAAGAAGGTTGGCGTAAAGTTATTTTCCAAGACGATAAAGATGACGAAACCATTCTTCCAATTGTAGCTGAAGGTGAAGAAGGAAAAGTTGTAAAGGTGAAAGTGAAAGAAGGAAAAACACAGCCACCGAAGCGTTATACAGAAGGACAACTTATTACGTTAATGAAAACAGCCGGTAAGTATTTAGAGAATGAAGAGCTAGAGAAGGTATTGAAGAAAACAGAAGGTTTAGGTACGGAAGCGACCCGCGCGGGTATTATTACGATGCTGAAAGACCGTAAATATATAGATGTAAAGAAAAACCAAGTGTATGCGACTGATAAAGGAAAAGTATTAATTACCGCAATTGGTGACAAAATACTAGCTTCACCGGAAATGACTGCGAAATGGGAACAACGTCTTGCGGAAATTGGTGAAGGTACAGCTTCACCAGCTACATTTATGGAACAGACGAAAAAGCTATCAGCTAAAATTATTGAAGACGCAGTGGAAATGTCTGAGAAGTGGGATTTCACGGGACTACATGTTGAATCGATTGAACGAAAAGGATCGAAATTTACAACGGGTAAAAAGGTTGGTAGCTGTAAAAAATGTGATGGCGATGTAATTGATAAGTCAACGTTTTACGGTTGTTCTAACTATAATACAACGCAATGTGATTTCACCATTTCAAAGAAGATATTAAGTAAAACAATTTCGCAAAAGAATATGACAAAGCTCTTAAAAGGTGAAAAGACTGATTTAATTAAAGGCTTTAAAAAGGGCGAGAAAACGTTTGATGCGAAATTAGAGTGGAAAGATAATAAGATTAATTTTGTATTTGAGAATTAATTTGTTAAAAGAGCATGACATAAAATTGTCATGCTCTTTTGTTTTTCTTTGAAATGAAATTTAACGATAAAAAAAATGCTTTAAATAATAATTTTTTATTGTAAAACGATAAATTTTGTATTAAAATCAAAATCATAATAAATGAGTGAGGTGCTTTTGTTAAAAGGTAACAACCTTATTTTTAAAATTAGAGGAGGTATAACTATGAATATTAACAATTTGATTGTTAAACATATGGATAACCCCCATGAGTTGGAGAAGATGTATAGAAAAGATCCGAAAGCTTTTAAAAAAGCATTCTCACAAGCATGGGACCAAAACCCTGATTCTCAAATTCTAGGTGCTTGGTATGAAAGGTTGCATTTCAAGGAGAAAGTAAATAAAGAAAAAACATCTTTGTTTCAAAAAGGTTTCTTATTCATGGGCCTTTTAGCTATTTTGGCCGGCATAAGCACCAGGATTATTTTCCACTTTGTTGAGCAGGAAGCAATTGCTCCAATAAACTTGGCTTTTGGTGTAATTCCCTTTATTGCTGCTTATTTTGTTTACAATAATAAGCCGAAAAAAAGTATTATTTATTCCCTTATAGCGTTATTCCTAGTTTCCGGGGTGTATCTTAATACATTGCCAATAAATTATAAAGACAGTACCATACTTGCTTATTTACATCTTCCTATATTTTTATGGGTCTTAGTAGGGCTTGCATTTACAGGAAATGAATATTCAAAAGGCAGTACAAGATTAGCCTATATTAAATTTAATTTAGAATATTGTCTTCTCTACGGGAGCATGGCAGTGAGCGGAATGATACTAGCAATATTCACCATGCGTTTATTTAGCTTTGTTGACTTAGATATAGGAGAATTCTATTTTAGTAATGTTGTTTTATTTGGAGCAGCGGCTCTCGCTATTGTGGCTGCATACTTAGTATCAATGAATCTTAAGCTTGCTAAAAATATTACACCATACATATCTAAAATCTTTAGTCCGCTTGTCCTGGTCACATTGTTTATTTATCTTATAACGATAATTTTGGTCGGGAAAAACCCGTTCTTGGATCGTAATTTCCTAATGGCATTCAACGGAATACTGCTTGGTGTATTGGCTGTTACTATATTTTCTATCGTTGAGAGTGACTCGGACGAGAAAAAGAACATTTCAGATTATATAAATGTTTCCTTAATTGTTCTGGCGCTTATTATTGACACTGTCGCATTGTCAGCCATCGTATTTAGACTTTCATCTTACGGGACTACACCTAATAGACTAGCTGTTTTAGGTGTAAACATACTGATCTGGGCAAATCTAATTTGGATTATGTTTTCCTATATGCGTTTCTTGCAAAACAAATCAGGATCGACAGCTATTCAAGATGCCATTACGAAGTATTTGCCAATATACGGACTTTGGGCAGCTTTCGTTATATTTACGTTTCCTATCATTTTTAATTAGAAAGGATCTGTTAATGTAACGAAAAGTTAATTCTCTATAACATTTTTAGAGCCCATCGATTTATAATGGGTATTATTATGTTTGTAGTTTCGGTAATTTCATTTGTAATGATAAATAAGAAATAAGTGTTGTATGTAATTTTTCCATAATAAAAAACGTCCCAAAATGGGACGTTTTTTATTATGCGTATTGCCGTTTTTTCTTAATAAGCAACAAAACTTGTGACACACAAGCTAGTACCGGTAACTCAATCAATGGTCCAATAACGAGTGCAAGTGCGATAAGAGGTTCGTCTGGAAAAGCGGTTACAGCGATAGCGAGTGCAACAGGTGAGTTTCTTGCTAACGTTGTTAAGCTTAGACTTACTGTATCTTTGTAAGATAAATGCATCATGCGCCCGATAAATTGTCCTAGTAAAAAATTGATGATGAAGAACAATAGAACAGGAACGAGTAATAATAAAACAACATTCATATTTTGTAGTAAATATTTACCTTGTGATGCAAACATCGCTACTATTGCTAAACTTAAAAATACAATTTGAGCAGAGCTAAAAAACGGAATGAGTTTATTCTCGAGAGGTTCAGCTTTTTTCATTTTATTCATAATGAATTTTGTAGCGTGTGCAAGTATAAATGGTAAGACGATTACGATAACAATACTTTCTACTAAAACAGAAACCGCTACAGTTTTCATGACACCAGCAAATAAAAATAAATAAATGGGAAGGAGCAGTACTTGCAAAATTAAATTTACAGGTAAAATTGCAGTAGAAAGTGCTACATTACCTTTCGCTATTTCAGTAAAGATTAAGTACCAATCTGTACATGGAGTAACCATTAACATTATAAATCCAACCCAAAGTGCTGGATGATCGGAAAGAAATAGTGCCCCTAACCCCCAAGCGAGTAAAGGTGTCCATAAGAAGTTAATAGTAAGACTTGTTCCAGCAAATTTTAAATTGCGAAATCCTTTTTTTATTTCTTTTAATGGGATGCTGAGGAATAATCCATATAGCATGAAAAATAAGAAGGGGACAATAAATTTGTCTGAATACGTATGTATCATATTAAATTGTCCGAGTACGATGCCGCATGTAACAGCAAAAAGAATAATAAAAGTTTGAATCTTTTCTATAGTGCTCATGAATAAATCCTTTCTATATATGAATTTTCCTCTCTAAGTTTATTATACAAGTAATAAAGATGTATTTGGTGTTCAATTGTATCTCGCTTAATATTTTTAAGTCGAGATTTTATTTTTTTATTAAAAGTTACTTGACTAAAGTAAGTGACTATATTACAATCACTTACATAAGGTAATTAAATAACAAAAAGTTGCAACGGCGTAACTTAAGGTATCTATTGGAACTTTTTCTTAGAATAAGAATTTTTATGATGATGAATAATGAATATGAAAAGAAAGATTAGGTGAAGAAAATGGGACTATTTAGCTCATTATTTGGTAAAAAAGAAGAAAATAAGAATGTAGAGGGGAATAAAAAAATGTCAAAAGTATTATTTGTAAAAGCAAACGATCGTCCAGCGGAGCAAGCAGTTAGTTCAAAAATGTATGAAACATTTGTAAGTACTTATAAAGAAGCAAATCCAAATACAGAAATTACGGAATTAGATTTATTTGCATTAGATCTTCCTTATTACGGAAATATCGCGATTTCAGGTGGATATAAACGTAGCCAAGGTATGGAGTTAACAGCTGAAGAGGAGAAGGCAGTTGCTACAGTAGATCAATATTTAAATCAGTTTTTAGAAGCTGATAAGGTTGTATTTGCATTCCCATTATGGAACTTTACAGTACCAGCACCATTAATCACATATATTTCATACTTATCTCAAGCTGGAAAAACGTTTAAATATACAGCAAATGGCCCAGAAGGTTTAGTTGGTGGTAAGAAAGTAGTTGTGTTAGGTGCTCGTGGTTCAGATTACTCTTCAGAACAAATGGCTCCTATGGAAATGGCAGTTAATTACGTAACAACTGTACTTGGATTCTGGGGAATTACAAATCCAGAGACAGTTGTAATTGAAGGACACAATCAATATCCAGATCGTTCACAACAAATTGTTGAAGAAGGTCTAGAAAACGTTAAAAAAGTAGCAGCAAAATTTTAATTCATGATAGTAAATGGAAAAACCAACATGGATGACCATGTTGGTTTTTTAGTCTATTTTTCATGTTAAAAAATGTATATTTATAAAATAAAAGAAAAGTTCGAAAATAGTATTGCAAAATATTATATAGCAAACTATAATGAATTCAAGAATAGTTGATACTTAAATTAAATATTCAGAAAATTCAATTAGTTAAAATTGGAAAATGAGATAAGGAAACTTGAATGGGGGTTATATTATGGCGAATAAAGTACCGTTTTCGTTCATAGTAGTTATTGGATTAATGTTATTTGCACTATTTTTTGGAGCGGGAAATTTAATTTTTCCAGCGATGCTTGGTCAATCAGCTGGAGAGAATGTATGGATTGCTAACGCTGGATTTTTAGTAACTGGTGTTGGATTACCATTACTAGGTGTACTAGCATTTGGTTTTTCAGGTAAAGATGATTTGCAGTCATTAGCTAGTCGTGCTCACCCAGTGTTTGGGATTGTGTTTACAACAGTTTTATACTTAGCGATTGGTCCGTTATTTGCAATACCAAGAACAGGAAATGTTTCTTATGAAATTGGTCTTAAGCCGTTTATGCCAGAAGGAGTAGGTTCTACACCTTTAATTCTTTTCACAATTATATTCTTTAGTATCACTTGTTTTTTTTCGCTAAATCCCGCGAAAATTGTCGATATTGTTGGAAAAATCTTAACGCCAATTAAGTTGACTTTCATCGGTATTTTAGTAATCGTTGCTTTTATACATCCGATTGGAGATATGCAAGCACCAGTGGAAGCTTATACATCACATGCATTCTTTAAAGGATTCCAAGAAGGATACTTAACGATGGATACGCTAGCATCATTTGTATTCGGGATTATCATTATCAATGCTATTAAAGAAAAAGGTGCGAAAACGAAAACACAAATTATGGTCGTTTGTGCAAAAGCGACAATTATTGCAGCATCTATTTTAGCAATTATCTATACAGCACTTTCTTATATGGGTGCTTCAAGTGTTGCAAAGCTTGGACATTTAGAGAACGGCGGAGAAGTATTAGCGAAAGTTTCTAACTACTATTTCGGATCATATGGCGGAGTATTATTAGGATTAATGATTACAGTAGCTTGTTTAACAACTAGTGTGGGACTTGTATCAGCATGTTCTTCATTCTTCCATAAGTTATTCCCAAATGTTCCTTACAAAGCAATTGCAATTACGCTATGTGTATTTAGTGCAATTGTTGCAAACGTAGGATTAACACAATTGATCGCAGTTTCTGTTCCAGTATTAACAGCAATTTATCCACTAGCAATCGTATTGATTTTCTTAACATTCTTCCATTCATTATTTAAAGGAAGAGCTGAAGTTTATCAAGTAAGCTTAATCGTAACATTTATCATCAGCTTATTTGATGGATTAAGTGCAGCTGGAGTTAACATTGAAGTAGTAAGCCAAGTGTTCACTAAATTCCTTCCGATGCAGGAAGTAGGATTAGGCTGGATCTTCCCAGCGATTATCGGTGGATTTATCGGATATGGCATTAGCATTTTAAAAGTGAAAAACCAAGTTCAACCAGCAACTAGAGCGGATAAGAAAATAGGTTAAATAAAAAAAGTTATAGACTTGTTTCTATAGCTTTTTTTGTTACTATTAATAATGAGAAAAAATAAAGTAGTAGGGGAAATAAAATGAAAAAAACAATTGATCATATCGGAATCGCAGTTCGAGATATAGATAGTACGATACGTTTTTATGAAAATGTGTTACTAGGAACTTTAATAGATCGTTACGTAAGTGAAGCTCCTGGTGTGGAAAGTGAAGTAGCCATTCTTGAAGTGGCTGGAGATAGAATTGAATTACTTGCACCGACAAATAATACAACATCTCCAATTGCCCGTTTTATTAAACAAAAAGGTAAAGGTGTTCATCACGTTGCGTATCGTGTCGATGATTTAGATGTGGCTCTAGAAGAGTTAAAAGAACAAGGTATTCGGACATTAGAGCATACACTACGCATTAATAAGCACGGTAGAAGGTTAATTTATCTTAACCCAGCGGATACAGAAGGAACGATTATCGAGTATTGTGATTATCCGGAAGAGAAATAGAAGAGGGATATTTTTTTAAAGGTGTTACGTAATAACGTAATACCTTTTTATTTATGTATTTCACATTTTTTTCACAAATGATTCACGATAACTTTTCTTCTTTGATAACTTACATAAATATATTTTATGATATAATAACAATCGGCTTTAAAAATGTAAGTTGTATCTATCGTGATAGTTACTATTATATTAGAAGTTTAGAGGTGGAAGAGAAATAAGAGTTATACTTTATAGAAGTTTATATTTAATCAGGTTAATATTTCGCCCGAGAATCAAACTTCGGAAGTTAAAGTAATGAAAATAGAGCAATGAGGAAGAAAGAAGTGAAATGAGTGTGAAAGTAATGAGAAGATTAGGGACATGGCTATTACTTGTGTGTGTGCTTATCATATTGATACCGCAAAGTGCATCTGCTCATGCGTACGTTGTGAAATCAAACCCTACTGAAAATGAAACATTGAAGAAAGCACCATCTGTTGTAAAAATCGAATTCGATGAGGACATACAAGTTTCAAGTTTTAATACATTGTACGTGAGAGATACATCAGGTAAAAGGATCGATTTAAAAGATGCTCATATTGATAAAAAAAATAAAAAGCTATTAGAAGCTGGATTAAAAGACAATCTCAAAAATGGTCTTTACTCTATTCAGTGGAAAGTGATTTCAGCTGATGGACATCCAATTCAAGGAGTTATCCCGTTCCGGGTTGGATTAGCGGAAGCGGAAACAGACGATATACAAGTGGAAGAGATGGGCTACGTCCCACAAATCGATATGATTATGGAACGTGGAATTTTATATACAAGTTTCTCACTATTTATAGGAGTGCTATTCTTTAATCTTATTATGTATAAAGGCAATGCAACCTCGGTTCGATCAAGGAGTAAGAACATAATATGGATCTCTTTATTTGGGATATTGATTAGCTTGTTATTCAATCTACCACTGCAAGCGAAAATAAATGCTGATGTTTCATGGCTAGAAGCATTCAATCCTTTACTATTAAAAGAAACATTACAGCTTTCTGTTTTTGGTTATGTATGGATTACTCAAATGGTTCTCATTAGTACGCTTATAATTGTTACGTATTTTGCGGTGAAGCATGAGAAGTTTTCGTCGTTTAAAGTATGGAGTATTCCAATACTATTGTTTATAGGGCTACTTGTTATGAAGGCCTTTAATAGTCACGCATACGGTTTAAAGTTTAAAGACATTGCTGTCGTTATGGATTTTCTACATTTATTAGCAGCTTCATTATGGGTTGGTGGTTTATCATCTATTATTCTTCTTTTATGTAAAGAGGATAATAAGTGGCATATGTATTGGGATATGATTAAGCGTTTTTCACCGTGGGCAACAGGTGCTGTCATTGTGATTTTAATAACAGGCCTTTTTAATAGTACATTTTTTATTCCAACAATCCACTCGTTATTTGATACGAAGTATGGATTGGCTTTATTAGCAAAGATACTATTATTTATTTTCATGGGGATATTGGGAATTATTCATTATGTGAAAGGGAGAATAAGAGCGCAGCAAGGATTAGGAGCTACGGTGAAAGTAGAGTTTGTCATTGGAATTATCATTTTCGTAATCGTAGCTTTTATGACAAACGTACAAACACCACCGATGCCTCCTACTGGACCATTTACAGAGAGTAAGCAATTAGATAATGGATATGAACTTACGCTAAATGTAAGTCCGAATAAGGTAGGACAAAATAAATTCCATATTACACTAAAGGACGAAAAGGGACAGCCTGTTACTGATATGGAACAAATGATATTGACGACTCAATCATTAGATATGAACATGGGAAAAGGTTCATTTAAAGTTTCAGTAGTTTCACCAGGAGAATATGAAGCAGAAGGTATGTATATTAATATGACAGGAAACTGGAATATACATGTTCATGGATTAACAAAATCTCTTGATAGTTTCGATACAGATTTTAAATTTATTGTAGGTGGCAGATAAAATTTTACCAATCATGCTGCTAGCGAGTAGCAGGATAAACAGATGTTATAGATGAAAAGGAGTAAATAGAAAATGAAACGTATAAAAAAATTAGGAACAACAATGATCGCAACAATTATTGCAATGGGAATGTTTTCGTTACCTGTTAGTGCGCACGTCACTGTAAAACCAGCAACTTCTGACGTTGGTTCTTGGGAGACTTATACGATAAAAGTACCAGTTGAAAAAAATGTAGCAACGACAAAAGTTACACTGAAAATACCGTCTGGAGTAGAGTTCCAGCAGTATGAACCAGTGCCAGGATGGAAAGTTGAGGAGCAAAAAGATAATGCCGGAAAAGTTAAAACTGTAGTATGGGAAGCGACAGGAGAAGGAATTTTAACAGGTCAGTTCCAGCGATTTACTTTCGTCGCTAAAAATCCGGATAAAGAGCAAAAAATAGCTTGGGACGCATATCAACAATATAAAGATGGAGAAATTGTTGAATGGACAGGTGATGAAAAAGCTGAAAAACCGCATTCACTTACTACAATTGCAAAAGGTACGTCATTAACAGGAGAACATGGTGAAGTGTCTAGTGTAGAAAAAAATGAAGGTACTAGTAATATGCAATTGATAGCAATTGTCTTATCTATTTTTGCCATAGTATCGTCGGTAAGTGCGTGTGTTTTTGTAGTACGTCGTAAAAAGTAAGACGTAAGAAAGAGCCTACAACAGTAGGCTCTTTCTTACGTTTATTTCAATTCAACTTGCTGCCTTACAGCAAGTGTTTTCGGTTTTATATTTACAAAACAAATACTCACAACAATAAATAATAGTCCGATGAATAAGCTAATGGTAATAGCCTCATGTAAGAAAATTGAACTTACAATAATAGCTATTAGTGGAATGAGGAATGTATAAGCCCCAACTTTACTTGCTTCACCAGCTCCAACAAGTGTGAAGTATGCAAGCCACCCCATTGCAATAACAAAGAATGAAATAAAGAGAAGTACGCTAACAAATGGCATACTCCAAGCGATACTAGACCAGCTTTCAAACTCTGAACCAAATCCAATTAAGCAAAGGCCACCAATAATAAGCTGAAGTGTTACCATCCAAATGGCATTAACACGGTGACCAGTCTTCTTAATGAATACTGTGCCAAGTGCCCAGCCAATAGCGCATCCTAACGCGAGAAGGATTCCAATAACAGAAATATGTCCTGTTAAACTGCTTGAGCTAATAACGCCTACACCAATAAATCCGAGAACAAGCCCGAAAATTTTCAAGCCGTACATTGATTCTTCAAGCCATATCCACGAGAAAATACCGAGTAAAACTGGTTGTAGAAATACAATGGCGGAAAATAACCCAGCAGGCATATATTGAAGGCCGACAGTTTGTAATCCGTAAAATATAATGATGTTAAGTAAGGAAGAAATAACGTATAAATGCCACGTTTTTTTTAAATGTAACTCTTTGTATTTCGGTAATGCGAACAGAAGTAAAATGAATCCTCCAATTAAAGTTCGAACGCCTGCAAATAAAACAGGTGGTGTATAATGCAGGGCAAACTTTGATAAAGGCCAATTGATTCCCCACATGAAAACGAGAAAGGTAAGGATGATGGCCGTCTTAGTTCGAGAAAGCTGTGTCACTGAAAGACCTCCTTGTTGTTATTCATTTCACTATGATATGATATCGACTGTAATAAATAAAATGAATCTTTTTTATGAGGAGTATAAGTGATTAGTTATGACCATTACACAACTGCAAGTATTAATAAAAACTGTTGATTTAGGTAGTTTTACGAAGGCTGCCAGGGTGTTAAATATGACGCAGCCAGCTGTTAGTCATGCGATTTCAAGTATTGAGTCAGAGTTAGGAGTTACGATTCTTATACGTGATAAACGAAAAGGGCTACTCGTTACGGATGTAGGAAATAGGATTCTTGTACATATTAGAGAGATTTTGAACGGTGTAGCGAAGATTGAACAAGAAGTTGCGATGGAGAAAGGACACGAAGTTGGGACGATTCGAATTGGGAGTTTTCCGAGCGCTTCTGCACATTTCTTACCCAAAATGATAAACCTTTTTAAGGAAAAGTATCCGAACTTAGAAGTAGTTCTTTGTGAAGGGACGATTAAAGAAGTTGAAGATTGGTTAGTATCGAGGGTTATTGATATAGGGATTGTTATTTTGCCTAATAAAGATATGGAGATTGTTCCATTAACGAAGGGGAAAATGGTTGCTATCTTAAGAGAGGATCATCCTCTCTGTAAGAAGGACGCTCTTACAATTTGTGATTTAGAGAATGAACCGATCATATTATGTAAGGGTGGATACGAACCACCCATTATTGATATGTTTAAACAAGCAAACGTACCACTTCGGGCTGAATATGTAATTTCGACAGTTACTACAGCTTTAAATATGATTCAAGAAGGATTGGGCATTGCAATATTAGCTGAATTATCTTTAACGAATTTACCAAAAAATGTGCAAACGAGAGAATTGGAACCACAAGTATGGAGAGAAATTGCTTTAGCTGTTCCTTCATTAAAGGATTCTTCAATCGCTGTGCAGCTATTTATTGAAGAATTTCAATCGCTATTTGCAGAATAAAAAGAGGTGTCTCATATATCATAATGGGACACTTTTTAATTTACTTATAAAAAATCTATGAAAAGGATTGACTTATTTTTTAGTTGTAACTATAATGATTACATCGAGGTGGTGATTACGATGAAAATTAGTAGCCGCTTTTCCATAGCTGTTCATATTTTATCTATTTTGAAAAACAATCCATCTTCACTTTGTACTTCAGACTATATGGCTGAGAGTGTTAATACAAATCCAGTAGTCATTCGTAAAATCATGTCGTACTTGAAACAAGCTGGCTTTGTTTACGTAAATCGTGGACCCGGTGGCGCGGGATTACTAAAGGATTTATATGAAATCACATTGTTAGATGTGTATCATGCAGTGAACGTAGTCGAAGAAGACAAGCTATTTCATATTCACGAGAAACCGAATCCAGATTGTCCAATTGGTGCGAATATTCAAGCGGTGTTAGAAATTATTTTAATTCAAGCACAATCCGCGATGGAAGAAGTTTTGAGAAATATTACAATGGGGCAGTTGTTTGAAACTTTGCAAGAAAAAATGAATGCTTAAATCATATTTATATTTTTTTGTCATTAATGTAACCGATTTGATTACAACAATAAAGGTAAGGTGTAAAAGTTATGACTGTAAAAATGAAAGTATACTCAGATTTTATATGTCCGTTTTGTTTTTTAGCAAAAGGTCCATTAGATGAGGTAGCGAAAGAGAAAGATGTAGAGATTGAATGGATGCCATTTGAATTACGTCCAAGTCCATATTCAAAAATAGATCCATGGAATGAACCAGAAAAATTAGGTTCATGGGATGCTTTCATTCTTCCGACAGCGAAGAAGTTAGGAATTGATATGCGCTTGCCACGTGTTTCACCGCATCCATATACACATTTAGCTTTCGAAGGATGTCAATTTGCGAAAGAACGTGGACTAGGTAATGAGTATCATCACCGCGTATTCACAGCATTTTTCCAAGAAGAGCAAAACATTGAAGATATTGATGTGTTAACAAAATTAGCGGTAGAAGTAGGACTTCCTGAGGCGGAATTTAAAGATGCTTTAGTAACTCGTAAATATAAAGAAAAGCATCAAGAAGCAATTCAACACGCATATGATGAAGCGAATATTATGGCTGTTCCAACTGTCATGATTGGAGATGAAGTCATTCAAGGGCTTGCTAGTAAAGAAACACTAGAAAGGGTCATTGATAAAGAAATTGAAAAGGATAAAACAAATTCATTTGAAGGTATGCAATGTAATACCGATGGATATTGCTAATTCGCTTGTTATGAAATAACAAAATAAATTATAAAACAAACATTTGGAGGAATTAAAATGTCAGCAACTACAACAAACTTAAAAGAAGCAATCGTGAACCGCCGTTCAATTCGTAAAGTAGCAAAAAACGATGCAATTACGAAAGAAAGAATTGAAGAAGTGTTAAAAACAGCTTTACACGCACCAACATCTTTCAATATGCAAAGTGGTCGTATGGTTGTATTAATGGATGGAGAGCATGAAAAGTTTTGGGATATCGTTAAAGAAACACTAAGAGCCCGCGTACCAGCAGAAAACTTTGAAGCGACTGTAGAAAGACTAAAAGGCTTCCATGCAGGTGTAGGAACAGTTCTATTCTTTGAAGATCAAGCAACTGTAGAAAAAATGCAAGAAAATGCCCCATTATATAAAGATCAGTTCCCATTCTGGTCTCATCAAGGAAATGCGATGTTACAACATACTGTGTGGATGCTATTATCTTCTGAAGGAATTGGAGCGTCATTACAACATTACAACCCAATCGTAGATGCTGAAGTGAAAGAAACTTGGAACATTCCGGCAGAGTGGAGCTTAGTAGGTCAAATGCCATTTGGTGAACCAAACGAACAACCAGCAGAAAGAACGTTCTTACCTACTGAAGATGTAGTGAAATTTTATTAAGAAATACAATATGTAACGAGAAGGAAGCTGTGCTTAAAAACAGCTTCCTTTTTTGTAGTGGTGTTAATTTATGCGTATTTAGGGAAGAAATATAAGAAATAATACGGTGAGAAGGGAATTAGAAAAATGAATGATGAGAAAAAATATACAGTGGTAGGTACTGATGTTGAGGAAGTAAAGCGTTTAAATAAAAATTCAGGGTTAACCTATAACCAAGTGAAGGAATTGTTAGCGAAGCGAATGGAAAAAAAGCAATGATTTGATTGGAATAATTAATTGTATCATTTAGCATTTTGTCTAGAGAGAGTTAAGAAGATAACTCTCTTTTTTCAATCTGAAAATTTACTAGTGAGCAACTTGTAGATTGGAGAGAACAACATGAAAAAATGGAATAGCATTAAATGCTGTTACAGAGATTAATCCTAATGCGATGGAAGTGGCGCGAAAGTTAGACAAAGAGAGAGCGTTAAATAAGAAATCGAACTTATATAGTATTCCTGTAATCGTAATGGTAGGTTATGACGAAAAAGATACTATGACAGAAAAAACGAAAGATAAAGATAGAATTGATAAAGTAGTTTTTAGAAAAGTATTAGATGAAAAAATCCGACAATAAAAAAGAAAAAAGGATTCTTCCCAATTAGTAAGAAAGATTGTCTATAGGAGTTCATAAAATGTAATATATTCAATTTCCATCCATTGAAGGGGGAGGTTAATTCTTAATGAATGAAGTAAAGAGTTTTTTTCGAAGTAGAGGGTTTCAACGGTTTCTCGTTTTAATAATAGTAGCGCTTGTATTATACGCATTAAAAAGTATGATTAATTTAATATTAATTACGTTTATACTGACGTTTTTAATGGATCGATTTCAACGTTTTATTTCAAGAAAATTGAAAGTAAACCGGAAAATTGTTATTGCATGTTTATATATAATATTGGTTTCCTTTATAGGCACAACGTTATATAAATATTTACCTGTGCTGACGATACAAATTTCACAATTAATTTATCAGTTTAAACTATTTTTTCAAAATCCACCTGATAATGAAATCGTTAAATATGCACTTTCGACAATTAATGGGATGGAAGTATCAAAATATATAGAACAAGGTGTAGATGTCATCTATCAATCGATAGCAAATATAGGGAAGGTAAGTTTACAAATATTATTATCTCTAATTTTAAGCTTATTTTTCTTATTAGAAAAAGAGCGTATTATTACATTTACATCTAAGTTTAAAGATAGTAAGTTAAAAATCTTTTATGAGGAAATTGCATATTTTGGTGAAAGATTTGCAAGATCGTTCGGAAAAGTAATTGAGGCTCAGTTTTTAATTGCCGTTGTAAATTGTATTCTTACTGTCATTGCATTAATCGTTTTAGGATTTCCACAGCTACTTGTATTAGCTGTTATGATTTTCTTACTAGGGTTGATTCCTGTTGCAGGTGTGATTATTTCTTTGTTTCCACTTTGTATCATTGCTTACAACGTAGGCGGAGTTATGTACGTAGTATACATACTCGTATTCATAACAGTAATCCATGCTCTTGAAAGTTATTTTTTAAATCCGAAGTTTATGTCTGCAAAAACAAATTTACCAATATTCTACACATTTATGATTCTTATCTTCTCAGAGCATTTCCTCGGAATATGGGGGCTTATTATCGGGATACCAATCTTTATCTTTTTATTAGATGTACTTGATATAAATAATGAGGATGCGACTAAAAAATAAGAAATGATAGAAAATCACTAAAAAGTCATAGGAGATAATGAAAATAAAAAGCAATCCAAAATAAATTGGATTGCTTTTTATCTTAATTAAAGAACCGGAGCCATTGTTTCTTTCAATACTTGAACAGAGTGGTCGAATTTTAATTCTTCATCTTCACTTAATTCAACCTCTAAAATTTCACGAACACCGCCGCGATTTAAAACAGCAGGTACCCCGATATAAACATCTTTTTGACCGTATTGACCTTCTAAGTAAGCTGATACAGTTAATACACTATTTTCGTCGTTTAAAATTGCTTTTGTAACACGTAGAAGTGACATACCGATACCATAATAAGTTGCGCCTTTACGCTCAATAATATGGTAAGCTGCATCACGGACGTTTATGAAAATTTTGTCTAAATCTTCTTGATTATACGTGTTGTCTTTTTCAAGCAGTGTTTGTAGTTTTTGGATACCAACGGAAACATGGCTCCAAACTGGAAGTTCAGTATCGCCGTGTTCTCCGATAATATAAGCGTGAATGTTGTGTGGACCAATATCGAAGTACTCACCTAACATATAGCGGAAACGAGCAGAATCAAGCGTTGTACCAGAACCGATTACACGTTCTTTCGGTAAACCAGATTCTTTCCAAGTTACATAAGTTAAAATATCTACAGGGTTTGTTGCGATTAAGAAGATGCCATCAAATCCGCTATCCATAATACTGCGAACGATTTGTTTAAAGATTTTGGCGTTTTTCTCAACTAAATCTAAACGTGTTTCGCCTGGCTTTTGTGGTAATCCAGCTGTAATAACTACAAGGTCAGCATCTTTACAATCTTCGTAGCTGCCTTTCCATACTCTAGTTGGAGCTGGGGCGAATGGAACAGCATGACTTAAATCCATTGCTTCCCCTTCAGCTTTTGCTTCATTTACATCGACTAAAACAAATTCTTCAGCTACGGCTTGGTTAATCATGCAGTAAGCATAACTACATCCAACTGCTCCTGTTCCTACTAATACAACACGGTTAATACCTTTTTTCATTTCAAAATTCCTCGCAATTTCATTGGTTTTGTTATGTAAGATAATACGTCTTACTTCTATAGAGTCATATCTAGTTTATTACATTTTATAAAAGATATTCAAGTATTTGAAAATGTATCCGTGCAAATCTGCGAACAAAACATAGGAATTCAGTGAACCGAATATAATTCAGTAAAATCCTTTGTAAAAGGGGAAATGGTATGGGGAACCCATTAACAATGGAAGAAATGCTTCATATTATTCATGCAGGGCTTGTTAAAAAGAATAACCCAAAACGGATTACGATTGCAGGTGCAGGGATTTCTGGATTAGTTGCAGGTTCTTTATTAAAAGAGGCTGGGCACGAAGTAACGATTATAGAAGCAAATAACAGAATAGGTGGCAGAGTGTATACGATTCGGGAACCATTTAGTGTGGGTTTATATTTTAATGCGGGACCGATGAGAATCCCTGACACCCATAAGTTAACCTTAGCGTATATTCATAAATTTAAACTACCTTTAAACCTTTTTATAAATAAAACTTTTGCAGATATCATTTATACGAATAACATTCAAACGAGATTGAATGTGTTTGAAAATGATCCAAGTGTACTTGAATATCCGGTTTTGGATAAAGAAAGAGGAAAAACGGCAGAAGAGCTAATGATTGAGGTATTAGAACCAATACTAAATTATATTAAGAAGGATCCTGATAAAAACTGGCTTATCGTTGAAAAAAAGTATAAAACGTATTCGCTTGGTTCATTTTTAATGGAGTATTATTCAGATGGTGCAATAGATATGATTGGGGTACTTCTTGATATGGAAGCTTATATGGGAATGTCCTTAATTGAAGTATTACGTGAAATGATTTTCTTTACTTCAACAACGAAATATTATGAAATAACTGGTGGAATGGATAAGTTATCGAATGCATTCTTACCACAATTAAGGGAACATATTTTAATGCAGTATAAGGTTGATAAAATTATACAAGAAGATAATAAAGTAATGTTACAAGGAAATCATGAACAAACGTTAGAGCAATTTACAATAACAAGTGATTTTGCTATTATTACAATTCCATTTTCAGCGTTAAGATTTGTAGAAGTTCAGCCATACTATTTATTCTCTTATTTTAAAAAAAGAGCAATTCGTGAATTAAATTATATTGCTGCAACTAAAATTGCAATAGAGTTTAAAAGTAGATTTTGGGAGAAAGCGGGACAGTGTGGAGGTAAATCTATTACTGATTTACCGATACGGTTTACATACTATCCGAGTTATGGCATTCATACTCCAGGACCAGCTATCGTTATAGCAAGTTATACGTGGGCAGATGAGGCGTTAACATGGGATAGTCTCCCGCAAAGAGATCGTATTCGTTACGCATTAAAAAATTTAGCGGAAATATACGGTGACATCGTCTATAGTGAGTTTGTCACTGGAACATCTTTTAGCTGGAGTAAAAATCCGTATTCTTGCGGTGCATTTACAGCTTTCGAACCAGGCCAAGAGCTCGAGTTATTTCCGTATATTACACCACCATCTGGAAAAGTACATTTTGCAGGAGAGCATACGACATTAACACATGGATGGATGCAAGGGGCAATTGAGTCTGGAGTTAGAGTTGCATATGAAGTAAATGAACAGTGAATCTCTTATATTTACAAATGTTCACTCTTTTAATAAAATGATAAATATAAATCGTAATTATTACGCTTTGAATACATTTGAAGTAAAGAAATGGATGGTCGGTTGAATGAATAAAGTGGAGATTCATATATTAGGTGGTTTTTTAGGTAGTGGAAAATCAACATTATTACAAAATTTATTGTTAGCAGAGAAAAAGAAGAATAGAAAAGTTGCAGTATTAATGAATGAAATTGGTGAATACTCGGTAGATACAGATATTATTGGAAAAGAGAATGTTTTAAGAGAACTTCTTAAAGGATGTATTTGTTGTACATTAAAAGAAGAGCTTGAAATACAATTACATTCGTTATACCAACAAGAAAGACCAGATGTAATTTATATAGAAACGACAGGTGTTGCGCATCCAATTGAAGTGTTAGACGCGTGTGTCTCGCCAATTTTAGCTCCTTTTCTGGAAGTGAAATCAATTGTAGTCGTTTTAGATGCAGTAAGGTGGTTAAACCGAAGTATATTAAGTGCAAATGTACAACAGCTATTGCATGAGCAACTTAAATTTGGTAGTCACATTCTTGTTAATAAAGCAGATTTACTAACAGATGAAGATACGAACACAGTATTTGAAGAAGTAAAGGCAATAAATGATCATGCGAAAATGTATGAGACAAAGTATTGCAATATATCTTTAAAAGATATAGAGGAAGCAGAATTTCCAAATGATGAGGAACATGAGACACTACATGTCAAACAGCATTTACATATACAAACGATGACATATCAATTTACGAAACCGATTGATCAAGACAAATTATATGAATGGCTTTCGAATTTACCAGATAGTATTTATCGAGTGAAAGGTTTTGTGAAATTCCGTGGAGATAAATACCCTCACCTATTCCAATATTCGTTCGGAGTACCAACTTTATTAGAACAAGACTTCGGTTTCCCGACAAACTTAGTAGTAATAGGAGAAGGACTAGATAAGAAACAATTGGCTGAAGGGTTAGAGAAAGTAGAACTTAACTCTAATTAAGGTGAAAAGACTAACTTAAAAAATAAGTTAGTCTTTTTGTATGATCATTACTGAAATGAAACAGTATTTTCAATTGGATTACAGAATATATATTGATTGTATGTCCGTTTCCATTACATAGGAAGGTGATTATATATTTGTGCCGAATGTAGAGGGTACTACAAGAGTTTTCCATTATCTATCGAATTAGTTAGTCATGATTACGGACAGGGGATTTTGGCGTGTTTGATTCTATCAGAAAGTAAAGTATGGGGAGGATCACAATGTCGATGAAAAAACGTAAGTGGCTAAAGACAATGTTTACTGGTTGTGTTTTAGGTTCGTTATTAATAACGGCAGCTTGTTCAGGAAAGAAAACAAGTACAGAGGATGAAAAAACGATTAAGGTAGGAGTTCTTGCTTCTTTAACAGGACCGCTAGAATCGTATGGAAAACAAACAGTGAACGGATTTGAATTAGGGTTAGACTATGCAACTGGTGGAACTGGGAAAGTAGATGGGAAAAAGATTAAGTTTGTTGTAGAAGATACAGAAACGAAAGCTGATGTAGCAGTTAAAAAAGCTACGAAGTTATTAGAAGAAGAGAAAGTTGATTTTT
Organism: Bacillus sp. JKS001846; assembly: GCF_900176455.1. NCBI lineage: Bacteria > Bacillati > Bacillota > Bacilli > Caryophanales > Bacillaceae > Bacillus > Bacillus sp. JKS001846. The sequence continues at coordinate 3,804,151 of NZ_FWYG01000001.1, read as the reverse complement.
TAGTTGGATCGTCTAGTTCAAGTGATACGTTAGCGGTTTTACCACTGGCCGGGGAATATGAAAAGATTATGGTTGTAGAACCGGCAGTTGCGGATAGTATTACCGGGAAGAACTGGAATAAATATATTTTTAGAACTGGAAGAAGTTCCTCACAAGATGCGATTGCAGGAGCAGCGGCAATTGCGAAAAAAGGTGTAAAGATTGCGACATTTGCCCCAGATAACGCTTTTGGTCGTGAAGGGATTGCTGCATTTAAAGCGGGTGCGAAAAAATTAGGTGCGAGCATTGTGAATGAGCAATACGCGGATACAAATTCAACAGATTTTACAGCGAATATTCAAAATATCATTAGTTCAAAACCAGATTATTTATTTATCGTTTGGGCAGGGGCAAATTCACCTTGGAAACAGTTGAAAGATATGAATGTGGAAGCGCAAGGTATTAAAATTTCTACAGGTGCGCCAGATATACCAGCATTAAAAACAATGGATGCATTAGTAGGTATGCAAGGTTTTTCTGTATATTATCACACACTTCCAAAAAATAAAGTGAATGATTGGCTAGTTGAAGAGCATAAAAAACGTTTTAATGGTGTAGTGCCAGATTTGTTTACAGCGGGAGGAATGTCAGCAGCAATTTCTATTGTAGAAGCCTTAAAGAAAACAAAAGGTGATACAGATGTAGATACCTTGATTAAGAAAATGGAAGGAATGGAATTTGATACACCGAAAGGAAAGATGAAGTTTAGAGAGAAGGACCACCAAGCGATGCAGACGCTGTATTCTATCACATTGAAAAAGCAAGATGGTGTTGATTATCCGGTGCCAGTGTTAGAGCGAGAATTAACGATGAAAGAAACAGAACCACCAGTTCAAAATAAATAGACTGAATTTTCTGTTGTTTTTGTATAAAGAGGGGGGACCCTCTTTATACATATTTCCTTCATACTCACGGCTTTAAAGGGAGGGATTTCGTGACACATTTGCTAGAGACGAAAAATCTTAGTGTATCTTTTGGTGAACATCAAGTTATTAAAGATGTAAATTTAACTGTCCAAAAAGGAAAGCTCATTTCTATTATCGGGCCAAATGGTGCGGGGAAGACAACATTATTTAATTTACTAAGTGGACAGATTTCACCTACAACAGGTGAAGTGTATTTTAAAGGGCAAGATATTACAAAACTATCGATTTCAGATCGAACACGCTTAGGAATCGGTCGCTCTTTTCAGCTTACAAACATATTCCCAGAATTAACGGTACTTGAAAATGTCCGTTTAAGTGTTCAATCATTCGTACAAGATTACTATAGTTTTTTCCCGAGTTCAGCAAAATTAAAGCAACAAGTTGGAGAGGCGAGACGTTTCTTAAAAACAGTATTACTTCACGAGAAAGAGAACGTATTAGCGAAAGATTTGGCACATGGAGAGAAAAGAAAGCTAGAACTTGCGATGTTATTGGCTTTAAAAACGGATGTGTTATTACTTGATGAGCCGACGGCAGGTATTTCGGTTGAGGAGGTCCCTGCTATATTACAAGTGATTGAAAATATTAAGAAACATCCAGAGAGCACAATTGTACTTATCGAACACAAAATGGATATGATACTAGGTTTGTCAGATCATCTTATCGTTTTATTTCATGGAGAGTTATTGGCTGAAGGATTGCCAGAAGAAATTATGAAAGATGAGCGTGTACAAAGTGCTTATTTAGGGGGATTATATAGTGGCACTATTACAAGTGAATAATATAGAAACGTATTTAGATCAGTTTCATATTTTGCAAGGAGTATCTCTTGCTGTTGAGAAAGGGACAATTACTGTACTGTTTGGTAGAAACGGGGCAGGGAAAACAACGACATTACGTTCAGTTATGGGGTTTCACCGCATTGCAGATGGTGAAATTTATTATGATAGTGCAAAAGTAAGTGGATTACCTACACATTTAATTTCAAGGAAAGGAATAGGGTATGTACCAGAAAATCAAGGTATTTTTCATGATTTGACAGTAGAAGAAACATTCGCTCTTGCTAGGGGAAAAGGTGTGGAAGTAGAAGGGAAAATAGAGTGGATGCTGGAACTATTTCCGGATTTAAAGCAGTTTTGGAATAAGAAAAGTGGGCTCTTGAGCGGAGGGCAAAAGCAAATGTTGGCTATTTCAAGAGCGTTTATTAATAGTGATGGATTATTACTTATTGATGAGCCGAGCAAAGGGCTATCCCCGATAATGGTGGAGAAATTAATGGTAGCTATTTTGAAGATGAAAGAGAAAACAACAGTTTTACTTGTTGAGCAAAATTTTATGATGGCTAGTCAAATTGGTGATTATTTTTACATTATGGATAACGGACGAATTGTTCATAACGGTTTTATGAATGAATTAAAAAAGGATAAGGAAATGTGTCATAAATATTTAGGAATCTCTTAACATGAATCCGAGGTGAAAAGGATGGATGTGTTAATCAATTTATTTGTAAATGGGATTTCAACAGGGATGCTCATTTTTTTGTTAGCATCAGGTCTTTCACTTATTTTCGGTCTAATGAGCGTTTTAAACTTTGCACACGGTGGTTTATTTGCATGGGGAGCATTTACAGGTGTTTGGTTATTTAATATGACAGGAAGTTATATATTAGCTTTAGTTGGAGCAGTAGCCATGGGAATGTTCCTAGGATTTATTTTAGAAAGGTTTCTTATTAGACCGGTATATGGAAATCATGTTCGACAGCTGCTCGTTACGCTTGGAGGAATGCTCGTTCTTAGTGAGTGTATTAAAATATTTTGGGGGCCAAACCCTATTAGTGCAAAATTACCGTTATGGTTACAAGGAAGTTTTACATTCGGAGGTATTATATTAATTAAATATCGTCTATTTGTTATTTTGATTGGGATAATTATTTACATCGCACTACTACTATTACTCAAAAAGACGAAGATAGGTCTTATGATCCGTGCAGGTGTAATGGATAAAGAAATGGTTCAAGCGCTTGGTATTAATGTAAAAGCGATATTTTCTTTCGTCTTTTTATTAGGAGCAGGGATGGCAGCTTTGGGAGGATTCTTATTAGCACCGTATTCAGGCGTTATTTTCGCCGAGATGGGCATGCAGTATGCAATTTTAGCTTTTATAGTAGTAATTATCGGTGGATTAGGAAGCGTACAAGGTTCAGCTATTGCTTCTTTAATTGTCGGATTAGCTGGTGCTTTTACAGCGTATTTTATACCAGATTTATCACTTGCAATTAATATGTTAATGTTACTATTTTTCTTAATAGTGAAGCCAACTGGACTTGTTGGTGAAAAGGGGTGAAATGGTGAACAACACATCGGACCGAATTAAAGTATACTTCGGAGTATGTATGCTCATTTGTTTAAGTGTATTTCCGTTCGTAAATGATTCACGGAGCCTGTTAATTTTGTTCACTCAAATCTTCATCTTTGCTATTTTTGCAATGAGTTTTGATGTATTGCTTGGGTATACAGGAATTGTATCGTTCGGTCATTGTATGTTCTTTGGGATAGGAGCATATGGGGTAGCGCTTTTATTTGATCGACAAGGCGTATCAATAACGAACTTTTTAATTGGAATAGTAGCTGCAATTATCGTTTCAGCAATCGTTAGTTATATAATTGGTTTGCTTTCTTTACGATTGAAAAGTCATTTTTATGCAATGTTAACACTTGCTATTTCACAGTTGTTTTTCGTCCTTGCTGAAAAATGGCGTGGGCTCACTCACGGAGGAGATGGTTTTACATTTGGGGTACCAGAAATATTCCGTGATCGTTTTACTTTTTATTATGTATCACTTGTATGTTTATGCTTCATTTTTATTCTATTACGTCTTTTTACAAAGTCTTCTATTGGGAAAGTATTAAAGGCAATTTCACAAAATGAACAACGTGTTGAAGCACTTGGATATAAAGTCCTCCATTATAAAATAATCGCAAGTGTAGTGGCAGGAATAGTAGCTGCAATTAGCGGTGGTTTATTTGTTATTACATTACGCTTTGTCAATACGACTGTATTTTCAATTGAAATGACACTAAATGCACTCTTGATGACAATGATTGGAGGAGTCGGAACATTAATTGGAGCTATTGCTGGATCTGGGATTATTGAATCCCTAAAATATTATTTATCAGAACTAGCGACGGAATATCCGATTTTTGAAAGATGGACGATTATTCTAGGTTTATTGTATATTATCGTGCTACTCGTTTTTCCGAAAGGATTGGTTGGGACGGTTAAGGGACTGAAGAATATGAAACGGAATAAGAAGGAGAAAAGTGCAGAAGTGGAGCAAAATGTGTGAAAAATCAATTGTATAGAATATGAAAATCCCTCTTTTAGATTCATAAAGGAGGGATTTTTTTATTAACCAAATAGTTCATCAGGGATTTGTTTGAAAGAGTTTTGATTTGCAAAAAAATGAACAGCTAATTTCTCAACTGGAACATCTTCAATTGGTACCAATTTATCATTTTTAATCGGCAAAAAGGCTATCCCTTTTCCGTCCTGAATAAACTCTTCCATAAGCGAATAAGAATCTAATTGTTGAAGTTGACGCTGAGATAAATTATTTTCTTTTAGAAATTGTATCGTCTTATTCCTAAAAGGGCACTTTTTGTCATTGCTAACGAAGAAAATTTCTTTTGAATAATCAATGGTACATTTTTCTTTCGCTTTTAATAAGCCTACAGAAATTGAGGTTGTGAACACTTTTTTAAACGATGCGTCAGGATAATCCTCATAAGTTATGACCATATCAACTTTTTGTTGCTGAAGTAATTTTTGCAAATGACTACTACTTTCTACATATATTTGATAATTTCTGAAGTTTTCTTCAATACGCTTACTTAAATAATTTGTCAAAATAGATTGTGACGTCGCTATTATATAAGAAGAACCACTCGTTTTAATTTCATCTTTTACTTCTTCTAATAGAGTTAATATTTTATTCGTGTAATCTAATAAAATGTCACCAGAAGGTAATAAGGAAACGCCTTTGTTATCTCTATGTAGTAAAGGCGTTTCTAATTCTTGTTCTAATTTTTTGATTCGCTCAGTTACGTTCGGTTGAACATAACCTAACTCTTTAGCAGCTTTACTAATAGAACCCTCACTGGCTACAGTTTTGAATATAATAAGATCATTTATTTCCATATATCTCAGCCCCTTATGCACTATCATTATAAATGATACCAAACATAATTTATACCTATTTTACGTTAGCTACTTATCGATTTATCATAATGTATATAAGATTGAAAGCGAGTGATAAACATGATTGGAATGCAATATAAGGTCATTTTGCCAAAGGATTATGACATGGAAATTATTAGGAAAAGGGTAAAGGATAATGGTTATAAAACTGATGGTTTCCAAGCACTAAATTTTAAAGCTTATTTAATTACGGAAACGGAGAAAGACGGGAATTTTTATAACTGCTATGCACCTTTATATATTTGGAATGGTCATGAAGGGATGAATAAATTTATCTTTGAAGGGTATTACGATAACATTTTACAATCTTTTGGATGGCAACAAATACATATAGGTGTTCCATTAGTGGTTAATCTAAGTGATGGATTTAAGAAAAGTAGATATGTTGTTGAATATGCAGGAAGTATTTCTCAAAGTAAAACACTGATTGGGACTCAATTAAGCACTATGAATGAAGATGTACAAAACAACGAAAAGTGTTTAGGGAATGTAATCGTTTATAATCCGGATAAATGGGGGTATAGTAGGTTTAATTTTTATGAGGAGAAGCCTGAAATTGCAGTGAATAAAGGTGTTACAGTATATGAGATTTTACACATTTCACGATGAAATTTTGTTGCATATTAAAAATAAGAAAAGGAATGAAAGTCTATGCCTTTTGTGAAGATTTATTATCCTGAAAACATATTAAATGAAGAAGAGTTGGAAAAAATGGGTGAATGTATCCATCTTTCATTAATTGAACATTTTAACATCCCTGAAAATGATTATTTTCAAATGTTCTTACCTTACCAAGAAAACAAATTTTTATATAATCCATATTATTTGTTGGAAAGAGGAGAAAAGAGAACAGAGAATATGATTTATGTTTCTATTACATGTGGACCGGGAAGAACAGTGCAACAGAAAAAAGATTTGTATCAATCGGTATCCTTAAAAATTACGGAATATTCCGATGTTAAAACTTCGGATATTTTTATTACATTAAATGAGACAGCTGCTGAAAACTGGTCATTTGGTCAAGGAATAGCACAAATGGTGAAAATAAAGGGAGAAAAAAATGAACTTATTGAAGTACATATTAAAAAGAAAATGAGAGAAATGTCACCTGCATTTGCTCATTATAGTGAAAAGATATTATTTGAGGAAGTGTGGCGGGATGCCACTTTAACATTAAGAGAAAGAAGCTTGTGTACTGTGTCAGCACTAATCAGTCTCGGTAATACAGAACAATTACAATTTCATCTGAAGCTAGCTAAACAAAATGGGGTTATGGAGAATGAATTGGTTGCATTAATAACACATATGGCTTTTTACGTTGGTTGGCCAAAAGCTATGGCAGCTTTAAATATAGTAATGAATGAAAGGCAAAGTTAAGAATAATGATAAGTAAGAATTCATGTTTATATGAATTCTTACTTATCATTATTTATGCAATACTCTATCGATATATTTATTACATTTTTTCTTGCTTTTTTATCACTTGCGTAGTAAAGTGATAGTAAGATGAACGCTAGGAAGTGACAAAACATGCGTGATAATACGATAGGATCATTAATATGGTTACGTTTAATACGATTTACGAACCAAAGTAATCAAATGTCAAATGAGTTTTTAAAACGTTTTGATTTAACGACAGCTCAATTTGATGTGCTTTTGCAAATACGTACGTATCAGCCACTAACACAAATGGAGTTAGCTGAAAAGGTAACTGTTACACAAGGTGGTATTTCTCGAATGTTAACTCGTCTTGAGAAAGAAGGATATATTGTACGAAAACAAGATTGGAAAACGAAAACAATTAGTCTTACAGAGCAAGGGGAATCGGCCTTAGAGAAAGCATTGCCAGAGCAACTTGCATTTCAATCTTCGTTTTTTGATGATGTATTAAATGAAGAAGAGCAGAAAATATTATACGAGCTAATGACGAAAGTTCATAAGCATAGTGAAAAAAAAGAATTACCGCAAGAGTAATTTTTTTTACACTATCAATTGACTAATCAAGTGAAGGCGTAGGTAATACGGAGATATACCTGACTTACCAACGTTTTTAGAAAAAAACTAATACTACTTTATTAAAGGGGAGAGTAACTATGGAAAAATACCGTATAGATATAAGAAAAGGAATTGAGTTTGGATTATATTCAATTGGTGATCATGTTTTAAATCCACATAATGGGGAGAAAATTACGCCAGAGAAAAGAATTCACGAACTAATTGAAACAGCTAAGTTAGCAGATGAGGCAGGGCTTGATGTGTTTGCTGTCGGTGAAAGTCATCAAACGCATTTTACAACACAAGCTCATACAGTTATTTTAGGAGCTATTGCACAAGCTACGAAAAATATAAAAATTGCAAGTTCAGCAACGATATTAAGTACATCTGACCCAGTTCGAGTATATGAGGATTTCGCTACAATTGACTTGATTTCTAATGGACGTGCAGAAATTGTGGCTGGTCGTGGATCTCGTATTGGGGGATATAGTTTACTTGGTTATAACGTGAATGATTATGAAGAATTATTCGAAGAGAAGATGGATCTTTTATTAAAAATTAATAACGAGGAACATGTCACATGGAATGGACAGTTCAGAGCACCGCTCGCACATGCATCGGTTATTCCGAGAGCGAAAAATAATAACTTACCAATTTGGCGTGCGGTTGGAGGTCCACCAGCTAGTGCAATTAAAGCAGGACGCGCGGGTGTACCAATGATGATAACAACACTTGGTGGTCCAGCAATTAACTTTAAAGTGTCAGTAGATGCTTACCGCGAGGCGGCTGTACAAAGTGGATTTGATTCAGCTAGTTTACCAGTTGCGACAACGAGTTTATTTTATACGGCAAAAAATTCACAAGATGCACTTAGTGAATATTACCCTCACATTAATGCTGGTATGCTTACACTGCGCGGTGGTGGGTATCCGAAACAGCAATTTACAAATGCAATAGATTACCGTGATGCTTTAATGGTTGGTAGCCCACAACAAATCATTGAGAAAATGCTGTACCAATATGAATTATTTGGCCAACAACGCTTTATGGCACAAATTGATTTTGGCGGTGTACCATTTGATAAAATTGAGAAAAATATTGAATTAATTGCTACTGAAATTTTACCAGCCGTTAGAAAACATACAGCAAAATAAATAAAAAAACTGAGAGTCTAATCGACTTTCAGTTTTTTTTATTTGTTCTGGAAAAATGACAAAAAAATGAACTTTTAGTCGAGGAAGAGGGAAGTTATTTTCTATTTTTGAATAACATTATTTCGAGTTTGAATTTTAAAAATACATTTTTCTCTTGACAAAAAACAAGCGTTTATCGAGGGTAGTTCCGAGGACATTTTTTCGGGTGAAAGTCAAGTGTATGAAGAGAAAAACGATTGTTTTATAGATATAAAAGTAAGAAGTATATTGAAAAAACACATTTTGCTAATGAGAAAAATCTGATTCAAAAAAATGACAAAAGACATATTTCAGACAAAATGATGTCAATAATACGTCAAAAATAACCTGAATTTACTATGCAGGTATATTATACAATTCGATTAACGAATAAAACACTACAGAAATAGTGAAAAGGTAAAAAATAGCATTACAATAGTTTGAAAAACTGAAACTTCATATTTTTCGACAATACATACAAAATGTTTTTGTCTTTTCGTATTTCTTAATAATTGAGTTTGATAAGATTGCTCAATTAACTTTTATTATAAAAACTATGAAGGAAGTGATTTTAGTATGGAAACGCTCGAATTGGCACGAATACAGTTCGCATCAACAACGATTTTCCATTACTTTTTTGTTCCGCTGTCAATTGGTTTAGCTTTTATTATTGCGATCATGCAAACGTTGTATGTGGTAAAAGGGCAAGAAGTATATAAGAAGATGGCAAAGTTTTGGACGCAATTATTCCTTATTAACTTTGCAGTAGGTGTAGTAACAGGTATTTTACAAGAATTTCAGTTTGGTATGAACTGGTCAACGTATTCACGTTTTGTAGGTGATGTATTTGGTCCATCACTTGCGATTGAAGGATTACTGGCATTTTTCATTGAGTCTACATTCCTGGGTTTATGGGTATTCGGTGAGGATAAATTACCGAAGCGAATTCACTTAATGTGTATTTGGCTCCTTTCAATTGGAACGATGTTATCAGCATTCTGGATTTTAACTGCAAGTGCATTTATGCAGTCACCTGTCGGGTATGAAATGGCAGCTGATGGTCGTGCGCAAATGAATGATTTCTTAGCCATTATTCAAAACCCACAACTATGGGTACAATTCCCGCATACAATTACAGCGGCAATTGCAACAGGTGCATTCTTTATTGCTGGTGTAAGTGCATGGAAAATTACAAAAGGACAAGAAACTGTAGTATTTAAAAAATCTTTCCGAATTTCTATCATTGTTGGAACAATTACAACGGCGCTTGTATTATTCTTCGGTCATGCACAAGCGCAACAATTAATTAAGACACATCCAATGAAGATGGCGGCAGCTGAAGCGCTATGGAATACAAGTGAGGATCCAGCACCATTTACAGTATTTTCGAAAATTGATACAGAGAAGAAAGAAAATTCGTTTGAAATTCAAATCCCTTATATGCTAAGTCTATTATCGTATGATAAGTTTAGCGGTCAAGTTGAAGGGATGAATCAAATTCAAAAACAATATGAGGAAAAATATGGACCTGGAGATTATATTCCTCCAGTGCATACAATGTTTTGGAGTTTTAGAGCGATGGTAATGAGTGGAACATTCATGCTTCTTCTAGGAGCTTACGGATGGTTCTTATCAAGAAAAGATCGTTTAGCGGAAAAAACGTGGTATTTAAAATTAATGGTGTATGCAATTTCTCTTCCATTCATCGGTAATACAGTAGGGTGGATTATGACTGAAATGGGTCGTCAACCTTGGGTTGTATTTGGTGTAATGAAAACAGAAGATGCTGTATCACCAAATGTAACATTCGGTGAAGTATTATTCTCACTTATTTCATTCACATCAATGTATTTAATTATGGGTGGAATTTGTGTGTACTTATTTGTTCGTACCATTAAGGGCCACAAGAATAAGAAAACGAAAAAGGATTATCAAAGCCATGATCCATTTGATAAGGAGGAAGAGTATGTTATCTCTTAATGAGTTATGGTTTTTAGTTATTGCAATCTTGTTTGTTGGATTCTTCGTACTGGAAGGTTTCGACTTTGGGGTAGGAATGGTTTCGAGGTTTTTAGGAAAGAATGATTTTGAAAAACGAGTTTACTTAAATACAATAGGACCGTTCTGGCACGCGAATGAAGTATGGCTTGTTTGTGCTGGTGGAGCCATGTTTGCGGCATTTCCGCACTGGTATGCAACTTTATTTAGTGGTTTTTATATTCCATTTGTATTTATGCTTCTTGCTTTAATTTTAAGAGGTGTTTCCTTTAAATTTCGTGCGAAAATAGATAATCATAAATGGAAGAGTGCATGGGATTGGGGGATGTTTATTGGAAGTATGTTACCTCCTATCCTTTGGGGAGTTGCGATTGCAAACTTTATGGTAGGTGTACCTATTGATGAGAGTAAAAATGTTGTAGGTGGATTCTTGCAATTACTTCATCCATTTGCGTTACTTGGAGGAGTAATGTTTCTCCTACTATGTATTGTTCACGGATTACAATTTCTTACGATACGTACAACTGGTAAATTGAGAGAACGTGCACGAATTGCTGCAATAAAAATTGCACCAATTTCATTAATTACACTTCTTGTTTTTGCTGGTGTGGGGTTATGGAAAACCGACATTTTCACTGCTCATGGAACAGAATGGATTATGGTGCCAATCGGAGCTTTTGTAGCACTATTAGTGTCCACTTTATTAAATAAAAGAAGAAGAGATGGTTGGGCTTTCTTTATGACGAGTTTAACAATCATTTTACTAAGTGCGAGTGTATTTATCGGTATGTTCCCACGTGTTATGATTAGCTCTTTAGGAGCAATGAATGATTTGACAATTTACAACGCAGCATCAGGAGCTTATGCATTAAAACTTATGACTTACTTTGCGATTGCTATTTTGCCTTTCGTTATCGGAAGTCAAATATGGAGTTATTATGTATTTAGACAACCTGTTAAGTCAGACAACGATTTGGAGTACTAATGAAAAGAAAAAGAGGACTTCCGTCTTATCCCGGTAGCCGTATTTTATATGTAGCGTTAACGATTATTAGTATTTTAGAAGCTTTTAGTATTATTGCGCAAACAATCTTTTTAGCACGAGCTATTACGTTTTTATTTCATGGAGAGACAGTACAAACAATATTAAGTGAAATTGTTTATTTTGGTATCGCGTTTGCAGCGCGTCACATAGTAGTTCGAACATCACAAATATTAGTGGAACGTTTTGCTGAAAAAACAGGGTCGTTACTAAGAAAACAACTAATAGAGGCATATTTCACATTAGGTCCAAGGTATGTTCAAACTGTTGGAACTGGTCATCTGGTTACCTTATCAATTGAAGGGATTGAGAAATTTAAAACATATATTGAATTAACGATTCCTAAAATGATTAGAAGTAGCATCGTTCCAGGTCTAATTGTACTATACGTTTTTACGCTAGATATTGAGTCTGGAATCATTTTAGTTGTAACGATTCCTATCGTGATCATATTTATGATTCTTCTCGGATTGGCAGCGCAAAAAATGGCAGATAGTCAGTACGAGATATATCGTGTACTTTCGAACCATTTTGTAGATACGTTAAAAGGTTTAGAAACATTAAAGTATTTAGGGAAAAGTGAACAGCACGAAGGAAAGATTGAAAAAGTAAGTAAAAGGTATAGAAAAGCAACGATGCGTACTTTGCGAGTTGCTTTTCTTTCTTCTTTTGCATTAGATTTCTTTACGAGTTTATCAATTGCGTTTGTGGCAGTTGGATTAGGGATACGTTTAATAGATGGAACGATTATACTATTACCAGCCCTTACAATTTTGATTTTAGCTCCGGAATATTTTCTGCCGATTAAACAAGTGGGAGCAAATTATCATGCGACATTAGATGGACAAATTGCGATGGAGCAAATAGAAGAGATTTTGCAACAACAAAAAGGAATACAAAAGAAAGATTTAAATGAAGATATAGTATGGAATGCCTCTAGTAGCTTGAAATTACAAGACATCAAAGTTAATAATACTGAATCTGAAAAGGCTATATTAGAAGGAATTAATTTTACTTGGGAAGGTAACGGTGCTATTGGTGTTATTGGTGAAAGTGGTGCAGGCAAATCGACGTTAATCGACGTATTAGCAGGTTTTTTATCTCCTTCGAGTGGAAAGATGTTAGTAAATGGTGTAGAAGTTGATGGATCTACTCGTGAAGATTGGCAAAAAAATATCGCTTATATTCCGCAGCAACCTTATATTTTTCCGCTTTCATTAAAGGATAACATTCGTTTTTATGAAACAAATGCAACAGATGAAGAAGTTGAAAGAGTTATTAATGAAGTCGGCCTTCGTTCACTCGTTACATCACTTCCAAATGGGATGCACGAAAGAATTGGAGAAGGTGGACGTATGCTAAGTGGCGGACAAGAACAGCGTGTTGCTATGGCGCGTGCGCTTTTAAGTAAAAAACCAATCATTTTATTAGATGAGCCTACGGCACATCTTGATATTGAAACCGAATTTGAAATAAAGCAAGCGATGTTACGTCTATTTAATGGAAAGTTAGTATTTTTAGCAACCCACCGTCTACATTGGATGAAACAAATGGACCATATTCTTATTTTAAATAAAGGGGAAATGAAAGAAAGTGGGACGTATGAAGAACTTTTAGAGAATGAGACATTACATTTTCATAGGGAAGAGAGGGGAGAGAAATGAGTAACTGGGTTAAACCTTATATAAAACAAAATAAAGGTAGAATGACTTTAACTATTTTCCTTGGTCTTCTTGGAGTTAGTTCAGGAGCGATGTTACTTTTTATTTCAGGTTATTTGATCTCAAAATCTGCCCTTAGACCAGAAAATGTAATGGCTGTATATGTTCCTATTGTTGCAACAAGAGCGTTTAGTATAGGGCAAGCTGTATTTCATTATATAGAGCGCTTAGTCGGACATGATGTCGTACTACGTATATTAGAAAAAATGAGAACGAGGCTATATAGAATAGTAGAACCACAGGCGTTATTTTTCCGTTCTCGATTTCAAACGGGTGATATGTTAGGAGTGTTATCCGAAGATATAGAGCATTTGCAAAACCTATATTTACGTACAATATTTCCTAGCATATTAGCGCTAGTTGTTTATAGTATCTTCGTACTTGTTATCGGTGCATTTGATTTTGTTTTTGCACTTATTGTAGGTTGTATGTTAGCTATTATCGTTTTTCTTCTTCCGTTTGTATCATTACTTTTGATGAAGAAACATCATGTTACTTTAAAGCAAGGAAGAAACCGTTTGTATCAACAACTGACAGATGCTGTTTTTGGATTATCTGATTGGCAAGCAAGTGGTCGTAAAGATGAATTTATTAATGAGTATGTAAAACAAAATGATCAGTTGTTAAAAATCGAAAAGAGAGTGAAACGCTGGTATCATATTCGGGACAGTATCATTCAATTAGTAGTAGGTATTGTAGTTATTTCGATGATCATATGGACTGGGAATGAAGCGGCAAGTGAACAAATTGCTCCTACAGTTATCGCAGCTTTCGTATTAATGACTTTATCTGTAACGAACGCGCTTATTCCTATTGCAGATGCCATCGATCGAATACCGTCGTATGTAGAATCTACCCATCGTCTTAATGGCGTAGAAAGTGATAGTGTTTTACATGATGAAACGGATTTGCATGGAGAGAAAGATTATATTGAACCAAAACATGTAGATATTGAACTGAATCACGTATCGTATAGTTATCCAGATAGTAATGAGATTGTATTAAAAGATGTATCATTACAAATAAAAACAGGGAAGAAAATTGCTATTTTAGGGAGAAGTGGGACAGGGAAATCTACTTTACTAAAATTGTTAACAGGGGCGTTAAGCCCAGTAAATGGCCAAGTTGTACTAAATGGTGAACGAGCTCATACGAATCTTTTATCTAAATATATTTCTGTATTAAATCAAAAGCCGCATTTGTTTGATACGACAATTGGAAATAATGTACGAATTGGCAAACCAGAGGCGACGGATGAAGAGATATGGAAAGCTTTAGAGAAAGCACAATTAGCTTCACATGTTACTTCTCTTCCAGACGGATTACAAACAAAAATGCATGAAATGGGAAAGCGGTTTTCTGGTGGGGAAAGACAAAGGGTTGCTTTTGCTAGAACTCTTATGCAAGAAACACCAATTATTGTACTTGATGAACCGACTATCGGTTTAGATCCAAAAACAGAATTGTCTTTAATTGAAACAATGTTTTCTGCAACGGAAGAAAAGACGGTTATTTGGATTACGCACCATCTTGTAGGAATAGAACATGTAGACGAAGTTATATTCCTTGATCGTGGCCAAATTGTCATGCAAGGTAGTCATAAACAACTTCTGAAAGAAAATGAAAAGTATCGTAAACTTTATGAGTTAGATAAAGGAATATAATTTGAATAAGCAATAATTGTAAAAATAGCTACGCCTAATGGTGGAGCTATTTTTTTTGTTAGATTGCAGGTGTATATGATTGTTACGAATTAAAAATGAATTTCATATTATACATATAATGGAGGGGATGTACATGAAGGAACAATATAAAATCATTGTTTTAAGTGATGAATTATCAGGGGATAGGATTCGAAATACGTTAGACAAAAATAAATGTAAAACAATAGTTCATGTTGTGGACGTTTCAGATGTTGTTCGTATAGAAAGTTCTTTTCAATATATAGTCATTTGGAGAGGGGACGCAGAAAAACTTACAAATGACTTGATAAATAGGGGCGTGCAAAGTTCAAAAATTATTAATTTAACAAAATACATGTATGAATGGAAGGATAAATTAATTTCTATCTATCAAATAAATCCGGATCTTATGTCTTTATACATTTCTATGAAAAAAGCAAAGAGTGATCCGACGTATGAATTGTTTGCTACCGGTTTGTCTTATCCGCATTGTGGCATAAGTACGGAGCTTCTCTCAAAAAAGTCAATAAAATTAACACTTCCATCGCAAGATCTATACTATGATTATTTAATAGCGTCACAACTTTTATCAAACAATCATTCATTTCAATATTGTTTAATAGGAATAGCCTATTTCTCGTTTTACTTTGATATGTCGTTATCCTCCGAATCATATAGAATTCACAAAGTATATTATCCATTGTTTCAAGATGGTCATCATACTGTAGTTCACTCTCCTCTACCCACTGATGGATTCTCACATCTAAATACTCCGAAACCACTTCTTTCTATTTTAAATTTGCATTTTGAATATATTTTATTAGATGAACTAAAAGATGAATCATTGATACTGCCTTGGATAAATGCTGAGTGGAATACCACTCCTCTTCACATTCCTTTTGAAGAACACGGGAAAATAAGAGCAGCTTCACATGCTAAATTGTCGTACCCTCATACTTTAGTTGAAAATAAAATGATTTTTAAAAAATATTTAGATTTACTGTTAAAAAATGATATAAAGCCACTAATTGTTGTGTTCCCTGTTACTTCACATTATTTCAATTGTAGTAGTAAAAAATTAAAAGAAGATTTTTATAAAGTTATAAATGATTTTCAAACTCAATATTCTTTTCAAATCATAGATCTATTTGATTCGCCATTATTTTGTGACGATGATTTTTATGATAGTGATCATATGAATAAAAAAGGTGCAAATAAAATGTCCGCATTATTAAATATGTTTATTCAGGAACGAAAAGTATGATAATTTGTTTCATGTTTGCATAAAAGTATATAGGCTCCATACAGTTAAAGTAATGTGATTTTTGTGTCGCGTATATAAATAATATGCGAAGAGGTGAGAGAGTTAAAATGAGAACTCGTATTGAAAGAACTGAAGAGGTGGTAGAGCAACTTCCGTTGGTAAGTGTATTAATTCCTACGTATAATCGTCCTCGTTACTTTGAAAAGGCGCTATGTAGTGTGTTAGAACAAACGTACCCTAATATAGAAATTATAGTTGGAGATGACAGCACGAATGATGAAACAGAAAAAGTGTTACAAAAATACTTATGTGATCATTCAAATATTATTTATATAAAAAATAGATCAACTCTCGGACAATTTGAAAATGCGCTAATGTTATTTAATGAAGCGAACGGTGAATATATAAATTTTTTAATGGATGATGATGTATTTCATGTGAATAAAATTGAAAAAATGATGAAGTATTTTTTCGATGATTTAGATAATGAAATTAAGCTTGTAACATCTCATCGTCAAGTCATTGATGATAAAGGGAAAGAGCTACGACATATTTATTCGACTGTCCGTTTATTTGAAGAGGATACCATTATAGCGGGAACAGAATTAGGAAATAAGGTAATTGTGGATCAAAAAAATTATATTGGAGAACCGACAACAGTTTTATTTCGTAAAAATGATTTACAAGAACCGTTTGGGATTTTTGATAAGAGGCGGTATTTATGTAACGTAGATATAGCTTCATGGTTATCTTTATTAAGTAAAGGAAAAGCTGTATATATAGCAGAGACACTTAGTTACTTTCGATTACATCCAGATCAACAGTTAAATGAATCTAATAAAATGATGGATGGGTTAGAAGATTTTTCACACAGTATTATAGCAGGAGAACAATATGGTTTCTTATCCACTGAAAAAGAGTTAGATAAAGCGATAACTAATTTTCTAGATTATGCAAGAAGGATAGTTCCATCATCAATATTATATACATTAGACTATTACCAAAAAATTAGAGCGAAGAAAATAAACATAGAAAAGAAAAAACAACATATAAATAATAATTCTTCTTTACCGAAAGTAAGTATACTTATTCCTGCATACAATAGACCTTATTACTTGGAATTAGCACTCAACAGCGCTTTGAATCAAACATATGAAAATATTGAAATTATTATTTCTGACGACAGTACAAATAATGAAGTCAATGCTATGATTCAACCGTACTTACGTGAATATGAGTGTATTACATATGTAAAAAATGAAACGCCGTTAGTTGCCGAAAACTTTAATAAGTGTGTAGAACTTGCGAATGGGGACTATATAAACTTTTTATTAGATGATGATTTATTTCATCATGAAAAGATCGAGAGAATGATGAAATACTTTTTGGCGTTAGAAAATATTTCATTTGTGACGTCATATCGTGAACTGATTGATGAGAATGGAGAGATATTACTACCTTCAACATTAAATATGAAAATCGCGAAAGAAACTACACTTTTTGAAGGAAAAGAATTAGGGAATTATATGTTAAAAAACTTGAAAAATGTAGTTGGTGAGCCGACAACTGTTTTGTTTAATCGGAATTTGTTTGACGGGAAGTTTGGATATTTTAAAGGAAAGGCTTATTCTGCTATTAATGACATTGCAACTTGGCTAGATATGATGAGGAAAGGAAAAGTAGTTTATATACATGAACCTCTTAGTTATTTTAGACAGCATAGTGGACAAAATCAAAAACAAATGCATTTTATTTTAATGACAATTGAAGAGTGGATTGAATTAATTATAGATGCATATAATAGTGGGTTTTTAAGCTCCGAAAGTGAGTATAAAGAGAGTTTATCTTATTGTTTAGAAAATGCGGGATTTATAGTTAAGGATGCAGTAAGAAATGGCGAACTAGATCAAATTTATAATGAAAAGATAAAAAAAGGCTTAAACAAGTTAGTTGCTCATATGTTCGAGAAAGAATGTTGTTATTGTCAATATTGCAATCAACAATTTGAAAAATTTTCACCTTGGCCAGCACATTATGATTTTCCGAAATATAAATTTGAAATGTGGAATAAAGATACAGGGATATGTCCAGTTTGTAATTCGATGGATCGTGAAAGATTGTACCGTGCGTACATTGAAACGGAAACGGACTTGTTAAATAGAAACTATACAATGCTTCATATTGCACCTGAAGCAAAGTTAAGAGATTGGTTTAACGAGTATAAAAATATTACGTATGTATGTGGTGACTTAGAGCCAAAGGATCCATTAATGAAGGAAATTGATGTTACAAGAATTACATATGATAGTAATACTTTTGATGTAATATTATGTAGCCATGTATTAGAACACGTTCCTGATGATGACAAAGCAATGCGAGAGTTATATAGAGTGTTAAAGCCAAATGGATGGGGAATTATTCAAGTACCAATCGTAATGAATGTAGATTTTATTATAGAGAATGAATTAATTGTAACACCACAATTGAGGAAATTAGCTTTTGGTCAAGAAGATCATGTGAGAATTTACAATCAATCGGGATTTATTCAACGATTAATGAATGCAGGATTTAAGGTAGAATTATATAACATAGCGGAAAAACAAGGAATGAAAAGTGCTAGGAAATTTGGATTATCTGAAACAGATATGCTCTATATTGTCCGAAAATGATAGGAAGGAATAGATAGATATGGAGAATATTCCTTTTTTACGTGCTTCAACTGTACCTGTAAGTGAGTATTTGGACGAATTGAAGGAAATTGATACATCTCACATATATACGAATTATGGACCTATAAATCAACGTTTTGAGGAAACAATTATGTCGTCATTTTTTCAAAACAGGGGAGCTGTTACAACAGTAGCAAACGCAACGTTAGGGTTAATGGCGGCTATTCAACTAAAGAAAAGAAGAAAGGGAAAGTATGCTCTCATGCCTAGCTTTACATTCCCTGCGACTGCCTTAGCCGCTATTTGGTGTGGATTGGAACCTTACTTTATTGATGTTTCAATAGATGATTGGTATATGGATAAAACCGTACTTTTGGATAAGATAGAAGAATTAAAAGAAGAGGTTGCGATTGTTGTCCCGTACGCCACTTTTGGATCATGGATGAACTTAGAAGAATATGAAGAATTAGAGAAGAAGGGGATTCCGGTTGTCGTAGATGCGGCGCCGGGATTTGGATTAATGAATGGAGGGATGCATTACGGTCAAGATTTTAGTGGAATGATCGTATATAGCTTTCATGCAACAAAGCCATTCGGAATTGGTGAAGGAGGGCTCATATATAGTAAAAACGAAGAAGATATACAACGTATTAAAAGAATGGGGAATTTCGGATTTGATAAAAATCGTGAATGTACGATGATGGGGTTTAATTGTAAAATGTCTGAATACGCAGCAGCTATTGGGATTGCGACTATAAAAAAGTGGGATCAAAAATTAAAAGAACGTACCCGTATTTCTGAATGGTATAAACAGTTGTTACAAAATACTGGGTTAATGAAAAAAGGGTGGAAAGTCCAAAAGACAGAAGCAGTTATTCACCAATTTATGCCTATCATTTGTCCAGAAGAAGTTCGCAACATACAAGTAATTGAAGAACTGAAAAAACAGAAAATAGAAGCTAGATTATACTTTTCACCATCTTGCCACCAACAAGTTCTTTTTAAAAACTATAAGTCGACAGATTTAACAAAAACGAATAAAATAGCAAAACGAATCGTAAGTTTACCTTTATGGGAAGGGATGACGAAAGAACTAGTAGAGCAAATTGTAATCTGTTTAGAGCAGAAGGTGGTGTCGGTAGATGAATAGTTTTTATAGTCAAGAAGAACTAAAGAAAATTGGATTTTTATCTGTTGGGAAAAATGTATTGGTTAGTAAAAAAGCAAGTATATATAATCCGAGTGCTATATCAGTTGGCAATCATGTAAGAATTGATGATTTTTGCATTTTAAGTGGTAAAATCACAATTGGAAGTTATTCGCACATATCAGCGTATACAGCGTTATATGGAGGGGAAGTTGGGATTGAAATGCATGATTTTGCAAACATCTCAGCTAAAACAATCGTATATGCAGTACTTGATGATTTCAGTGGAAATACATTAATGGGGCCAACCGTCCCGAATCAATATAGGAATGTGAAAGCAGAAAAAGTTATTTTAAAAAAACATGTGATTATTGGTGCTAATTCTATTATTTTTCCAAATGTAATTGTAGGAGAAGGTACGGCAGTCGGCGCGATGAGTATGGTAAAAGAGAGTTTAGATGATTGGTATATTTACGCTGGAGTTCCCGTAAGGAAAGTAAAACCTCGTCAAAAAAAGATGTTAGAGTTAGAAATTGATTTTTTAAAAAGCATTTATTCTTAACAAAAAAGAATGAATGCTTTTTATTTTTATCCCGCTATTTGCCGATAAAGAGTCGACTGGTGAGGGCTAATTAAAGTTTCACTTTATGATAGAGCAGAGTGTATCTTAACTTATTATGTTTTAAATTTTGCTGACCAAGGCAATACTGAGCCATAGTGAATGTAAAGTTGGAGGGCGAGCGTATATGTTTGATGAGGATGGGATTGTTTTAATTATGGAACCAGCTGATGAAAGAAATTTGAGGAGATTTATTTTTTCAGTGCCAAAGTCAGTGTATGAAAAGAAGGGGCTTACATTACACTATGGAACAGCTATAGGACAAGGGTATATGGATATAATTGAAGATATTATAAGCGTGCATATAGAAATAGATGTTGTAACGATAATAGGGCATGTAAGAGGGTAAATAGCTATTTGAAAAAGGCTATAAACAATTTAGCTAGAAGTTATGTATAGAGAAAATTACAGACAATTATAAGGACGAAGGGGGTCTAAAATGAAAATAAAATCAATTGTATTAGTATTCATAGTTTCAATTGGTTTAATGGGATGTTCAATAGTGGAAGAAGGAAAGAACTCCATAGATTATGCTCAAAAGGCGACAGACTATGTAAATGAAATAAGTGCATTTGCAAATGATGCACCAGCATTAGCAGAAAAGGCCGTTAATGATAGCGAGGCTCGAAAAGAATTAGAAACGAAGCTTAGTGAAATTAAACAAGATATACCCGCATTCAATGAATTAACGCCACCTGATGTAGCAAAGGATCTTCATCAACAAATCGTCGGATATAACGAAAAGTTAAATACGTTAATTGATACGGCGAAGACAAAGATAGAAGAAGGCAAAGTGGATGTAGAGCAATTTAAAAACTCTGAGCTTATGCAGACGGTAGATCAAGTTCGAGATTTGAAAGATAAAGTGCAAAATTTAGGTCAATAGTAAAAAGCTCCGTTTGTGATAAACGGAGCTTTTTACTATTGGATACAATAAACGATTACACCAACGATAATAATCATGTTGCCGATGAGTTTACGTTTCGTTATTTTTTCTCCTAGGAAATACCAACCAAAAATTAATATGATGATATAACTTAAGGATTCTAATGCTGATGCTTGTTTTAATGCCATGCCCTTCATGGCGATAACATTTAATCCGGCGTTAATTACAAATAAAGAGTAGCCGATAATAACATAAGGATTCACATATTCTTTTATTCTAGAATCGTATTGTTGCAAAGTAGCTTTTTTTAATAATATTTGTGAGTAATTAGCTAAAATTATCCCGAAAATAAATAATAACATATAACTATTCATCTTTTGTCACCACCACAATCCCGACGATAATAATAGCTGCACCAAGTAAATGATTCCACTGAATAGTATCTCCAAATAGAAATACTGACCAAAGCATTGACCACAGTATAATAATTCCGCGATGTGAATATGCTTTTGAAATTTCGAAATGTTTAATTACTTGTTGCCATAAAATTGCATATCCGAATAAAAGTATAACTAGTCCGAAATAAGCAACAAAAAATGAGATGGAAGCAATGGGGAATTTAGCTGCCCATTTCATGTAAACCATAATGATAGAATATATCAAAAAAGCTACATGTAAAAATACGTAATTTTTAATAGTTGGTTTCATTTATTCACTCTCTTTTGCATATAAATATATATTTATACCTAATTTTTCTAATGATATATATTGGAACGTATTTTGTTTAACCTTTCACATTCCAAATTATATAGTATCATGGCTTTTATTGTAAAACAATAGAAGCTATCTATGAATTCATTTTTTCCAAGGTTCTACAATATGTATCGTTTTATTTGTTGCATCCAACTCTACTTGAACACCGATAGGTATGGTAATCATGGGATGTGTATGACAACAATCGAAGTCAGCTAGAAAAGGAATTCTTTGATTTTGAAGTACTTCTAATAGTATTTCAAAAGGTTTTCGGTTGGTACCACAATCATCAAATTGCTCGTGTTTTCCAAGAATGATACCTGAAATTTTATCGAATACACCGTTAATTTTAAGTAATGAAAAGCTTCTTTCAATAGTAGCTGCATCTTTTGAACTGTCCTCAATAAAGAGAATGTCGCCTTCTTGAATATGTGGCATATAGGGGCTACCCAAAATTCCTTGTATCGTGTTTAAATTCCCGCCAATAATACGCCCAGTAGCTTTTCCATCAATTACTGAAATCCAATCGTTTGGTCGAAGTTCTTTCTCCTTCGTCTTTTCTTCCCAATTAATAAATTCATCTGACCAAAATAATGGTTGTTTTATATGATAAGGAAGAGAATGATCATGTAGTAAAGTTTCAGCAAAATATTTGTATGTGCAATCAACAAAAGGTTCAAATTCGCCAAAGGAAGGGACGAGAGCTGGTCCATAAAATGTAGGGATTCCTGTTTTGGCGTAAATTCCTAGTAATAAAGCAGTTGCATCTGAATACCCAATCATTATTTTAGGGTTCTTTAGAAAAGCATCATAATCAATATAAGGTAATATTGAATTTGAATTCATCCCACCAATTGTTGACATAATACAAGAAACATTAGGATTTCTTATCAAGACATTTAGTTCCTCAGCACGCTCTTGTATACTACCAGAACGATAAAAATCATATCGACCTGTTAATGAACCTTCTAATATATGAAACCCTTTCTGTTGTAAGTAAGATTTTGCTCGTTCAAATCTTTTTGGAGAAGTGTAGGTTACTGGTGAAGAAGGGGAGTAGATCCCAACTGTGTCTCCGTATTTTAATGATTTTGGAAGTAGCATTTGTATGAATCCCTTCTATTAAATAGTTTATCTCGCTATTTGACGGGTAGCCCAATTGGTGGGGCTGATTAAAGTTTCGCTTTATTTACGAGATTTTATTATTGAATATTCTTACGTTTCAATATTGTAAGTTTAACATAAATAAATTAAAATAATCATTGCTGTATATGAATAAATATACCTTTTACCTTGACTATATAAAGGAATTGTTGTTAAGGTTAAATGTGAGTGTATAAAAGGTTTGCTAAAGGAGTTTTGAAATGAATCGGTTAAAATGGGGAAGGATGACAGTCCTATTAGTTATTATTTTAGGGATATGTTGGTTCTTATTCCAAGGAAATCAAAAGAGCATAGCGAATGTAGAGGGACAACCTTTGCAAGTGGCAGAACTACCTAAAGCAGGATTTACTGAAAAAGTAGTCCCGCCAAAGTACATCCCACCAGAAATTAACGCAAAAGCAGCTATGATTATCGATGCGAGTGATGGAGATATTATTTATCAATATAATGAAAATGAAGCTTTTGCACCGGCTAGTATGTCTAAGATGATGACAGCGTATCTCTTACTAGAGAGTATACATAACGGGAAAGTTCGCTGGGAAGATCCAGTAAAAATGAGTGCGAAGGCGGCACAAACAGAAGGAGCGAGAATCCCAGTACAAGTTAATGACACATTAACTGTTAAAGATTTATATCATGCATTAATGATTGAGTCAGCTAATAATTCGGCTGTGGCTTTAGCAGAACATATGGCAAAATCGGAGAAAGATTTCGTTCAGCTTATGGATGCAAAAGCGAAACAGTTAAAAATGTCGGAACATGCTAAATTTGCAAATGCTTCTGGATTACAAGAGCCAGATGGAAGTGAAACAAAAATGACGGCTGGTGATGTAGCACAATTGGCGTATCATCTTATAAAAGATTATCCGGAAATATTAGAAGTGACTCACTTACGCCAAAGTCAGCTAGCATTTAATAATATTAATGTTATAAGCACAAACGACATGTTAAACAAAAATAATAAAAGTTTATATATAGAAGGAATGGACGGACTAAAGACTGGATTTACAGATAGTGCAGGATACTGTTTTACTGGGACTGCAAAGCAAGGTGATAATCGAATTATTACAGTGGTCATGGGGACATCCAGTAAAACAAAACGTTTTACAGAGACAAATAAGTTAATGTCGTATGCATTTGGATTAGTTAATTAAGTAAGTAAAATACGAATCTAGATCGCTACATAAGTAAGACTGTTTGTTGTTACTAATTTTAGATAACAACAAACAGTCTTTTTATTTTAAAAAGGAAAAAGCTTCTAAATATAAGTGTTATTATTTGAGTTTGTTTGTTGCTGTGATATTATAAAGTTATAAGCTTATTAATAATAAGTTTGAGGGGCGTAATATGATATATACATATAAAATAGCCTCAATTGAAAATTGGAGGGAATTATGATGGCAAAAGATTTTTACTCAGCAATTGAAGACAGAAGATCTATTTATGCAATTAGTAAAGAGCAAGTAGTTTCTGATGAGAAAATTCAAGAAGTGATTTATCATGCTGTAAAACATACACCTTCAGCTTTTAATTCTCAAAGTGCTCGCGTTGTTGTTTTATTAGGAGAACAACATGATAAATTATGGGATATTACGAAAGAAACGTTACGAAAAATTGTACCTGAAAATAACTTTGCACCTACTGAAGAAAAAATGAATGCATTTAAAAGTGGTTATGGAACGGTTTTATATTTTGAAGACAGTGAAGTAGTGGAAAGCCTTCAAGCTAACTTTGCATTATATAAAGATAATTTCCCAACTTGGTCTCAGCAATCATCAGGAATGTTACAATTTGCAATTTGGACAGCTTTAGAAATTGAAGGGTTTGGTGCTACGTTACAGCATTACAATCCGCTAATTGTTGAAGAAGTGAGAAAAGAGTGGGATGTTCCAGAGAATTGGAAACTTATTGCGCAAATGCCATTTGGTAAACCGGTAGTACATGCTGGTGAAAAAGAATTCCAACCGCTAGAGGACCGTGTGAAAATTTATAAATAATTTAAAAAGGTGAACAGGAATATAACCTGTTCACCTTTTTTTATACGTAATAAGGGTTTTTTTGTCCGGCATTTTTCATCTGATTTTTTAATTCGTTTTTACGTGTTTCAATAGCTGATACTTTTTGTAATGTTATCATTGAAACGAATTGAATAAAAGCATAGTATAGCTCTATGTTTTTTTGTATTGGATCATCTATTATATTTCTCACAAATATGCCTCCTCTTTTTATTCCAATAAAACTCCGCATTAATGGGCAGCCCGAGTGGTGAGGGTTAATAATTAGCGGAGGATGTATAAAACCCTTCCTGATTAAAGTTTCATTTTATAAGGGAATGAAACTTTAATTAATTCGCTAAAATTCTTGTTTATTAAGATATGTATATAATACTATAAATATCCTATAAATATCCTATAAATTCCATTATAAGAAAAAGAGAACAGTTGATATAGTGTGTGTTTTCTTTAAAGGAGAAATGGCTTTTGTGAAATAAATCTTACAATTCGTCAAATTATTTCAAAATTGTAGATAGTATAGAAATTTAGTTTTCTAAAAATATTATACTATTGATAAATAGAGTGATTTTTGTCATGATGAAAGTATACTTCATGTAAGGAGCTTTATAAGGAAATACATACTTGAGTTTGTATTAGGTTAATAGAATTTTTTATAATAGATAGAAAAGGGATATTTTATATTAAAATATTAAATAGAATGTCGAATTTTCATGCGATATATAAGAAATTTGAAAAAAACATTGCAAAAACACTGTGTTTAATGATAAAGTTCACATGAAGTTCACACGGATTTCACTTTGTTCATTTAAAATGAACTCTGTGTGAAAAATAAAACTCTTGCTAAAAAATGGAACTGGATGAATATTTTACTTTGATAATATTGTAAAGTATTAAAGTTTTAGTTTTTTTTAAGAGGATAGTAGGGAAAGGAAGTAAAGACAACTTATGAAAAAAGTAATTGCAGGTTTAGCAGCAGCTTCTGTAGCTGGCGTTGCAGTTCCAGGAATGGATTCTGCTCATGCACAAGTTTCAAATGAAGCGCTAAAAGAAATTAATGGACAAACTCAAACTCAAACGACTGTAACTGAAACAAAAACTGTAGAAACAACTTCTGAATTAAAATACACAGTAACTGCTGATGTATTAAATGTTCGTTCAGGTGCTGGTACAGGACATAACGTTATTTCTAAAGTAAAATCAGGCCAAGTGCTACAAGTAGTTGGACAAGAAAATGGTTGGTTCAAAGTAAACGTAAATGGTCAAACAGGTTATGTAAGTGGTGACTTCGTAACGACTGGTGGCAAAACAGGAACGACTGTTCAACAAGGAACAGGTACTTACACAGTAAACGTTTCTTCACTTAACGTACGTACAGGCCCAAGTACATCTCATACAGTATTAGGTTCTGTAAACAAAGGTAAAACAGTACAAGTTGTAGGTGAAGTACAAGATTGGTTTAAAATCAACTTCAATGGTGGAACTGGATACGTAAGCAAAGACTTCGTAACAAAAGGTGGTTCTGCTGTATCTAACGAAACACAACAACCAACTACAAACAACAATACTACAACAGTTCAAACTGGTGGTTCTTATGTTGTTAACACTGGTGCTTTAAAAGTACGTACAGGCCCAGCTACATACAACGCTGTAATCGGTGGAGTAACAAATGGTAAAGTATTAAACGTTACTGGTGCTGAAAATGGTTGGTACAAAATTAACCATAACGGCCGCACAGGTTACGTAAGTGCAGACTTCGTTAAGTTTGTAAAAGGCGGAGTAAACAACGTTACAAATAACAATAATGTTACAAATAACGTTCAACAACCAGGTAAAGACGTACAAAAACCAACAACAGGTGGAGATACATCTTCAATCGCTGGATTCGCTAGATCTTTAAATGGTTCACCATACAGAACTGCTGGTACAACACCTGCTGGTTTTGACTGCAGTGGATTCATTCACTACGTATTAAATCAAACTGGTCATAAAGGCGCTCGTCAAACAGTTGCTGGATACTGGAGCTCTAAAACAAAAACTAGCAATCCACAACCAGGTGATTTAGTATACTTCCAAAATACTTATAAATCAGGTCCTTCTCACATGGGTGTTTACTTAGGAAACGGTCAGTTCATTAGTGCAGAAACAGATGCAACTGGTGTACGTATTAGTTCTGTAAGTAACTCTTACTGGAGCAAGCACCTATTAGGTTACACAAAAGCATACTAAGAAAAAGTAGTTTTATATACTTTTCGTATAGAGAAAAGGCTTTCCAAGGAAACTTGGGAAGCCTTTTTATAGTTGAATAAATTGGAAGTTTAATAG
Source organism: Bacillus sp. JKS001846 (assembly GCF_900176455.1). Lineage (NCBI taxonomy): Bacteria > Bacillati > Bacillota > Bacilli > Caryophanales > Bacillaceae > Bacillus > Bacillus sp. JKS001846. The sequence goes on along the minus strand of NZ_FWYG01000001.1, from coordinate 3,776,480 downwards.
TTTTTATTTTAACTTTCCATTTAAAAATCGATCATATAAGTCATGGAAATAGTTAGGACGAAATAAGTTCGCTGCATGTCCCGCTAACGGTATTTCCTTATATAGAACGTTAGGCAAAATAGATTTCAAATCAAATAGACAAGATTTATAGAGATGATCATGCTCTCCCATTACCCATAGTATAGGGTGAGGAAGTGATTTTAATTTAGATTTTAAATCGAATTCTAACCGATGTCGTAATGACTGGGCAATTATGGATGAATGTAATTGTAATCCGAAACGGTAGTAAATATTTCTTGAAATGACTGCGAACGGATTTGCTTTTAATATACCGCTTGGAAAAATAGTATTTGCGTATTGAGAGAGCCATTTAGAGTATTCATCTCCTCGCTTCTCCCAAAAATTTTGAAATACATTATATAAACGAGAAGGGTTATTGTAATGTCCTCCAATATGACAAATACTTAATACCTTTTCTGGATGCATTTGTGCAAAAATTGTAGAGATGTAACAGCCGTAACTTAGCGCACAAATATGTGCTTTTTTAATACCTTCTTGTTCATATAAGTTTAATAATTGATCTACGAGGCGCTGTAATGAAAAGTCGATTGCTTCTCCTTTATCATCACCGTGACCTAATAAGTCATAAGTTATAATGTTGTAGGAGGCAGAAAATCGTTTTTGCTCTTTTTTGAAGGCGCGACGATTGCCAACTAATCCATGAATAAAAATAATTGTTTCCTTTTCAGAATGTATATTTGTTTGCAAAAAGGATACTCCTTTCACTAACTGGAGATTTATATCGTGTTTTAAATTATTTATCTATAATTTACATAGAATAATATTAAGTACCAGGTAATAATATCAGATGTTTATATCTGTTGTAAAGATGAGTTTTTATGTATATTTTGTAAAAATAGAAAAAGTGTGTTTACATTCAGTTTACATTTGTATCGTATTCTAATTTTAGAAAGAACAGTTTTGTTTAACATGAGGAGATGAACAGGAATGGAAGTTAGAAATGAAATAAAGAAAAAAGGGAGTTGGAGGCAGTTTTTACGCCTTATTCAAGATACAAATCCTCCGAAAGGAATTTTAGTTTTTGCGTTGTTAATGAGTTTGCTTTCTACGGGAGCGAGTTTATTTATTCCTATGCTGACAAAAGGATTAGTAGATAATTTTTCGCTTTCTTCAATTAGTGCAGGACAAATTGTTGGGTTAATTGCTTTCTTTGTAATGCAAACTATTGCGGCAGGGTTGTCTATATATTTACTAAATTATATTGGGCAGAAGATTGTAGCGGGACTAAGAGAACGTTTGTGGAAAAAGGTACTTATCTTGCCGGTATCTTATTACGATCAAAATAGAACAGGTGATACGATTAGCCGTATGACGAATGATACAGGTGTTGTGAAAACGTTAATTTCTGAGCATTTGTCAAACTTATTAACAGGTGGTATTTCAATTGTTGGATCGTTAATTGTATTATTTGTTTTAGATTGGAAAATGACTGCGTTACTTTTAACGGTTATTCCGTTGTCTGTGTTAATTTTAGTTCCACTTGGACGAAAAATGTATAAGATTTCAAAAGCACTTCAAGATGAAACTGCATCTTTTACAAGTGTGTTAACGCAAGTGTTATCAGAAATTCGTTTAGTGAAATCTTCAAATACAGAAAAGAGAGAATATGAAACGGGTAATACAGGTATACAAAAGTTATTACAATTTGGTTTGAAAGAAGGAAAAGTGCAAGCATTAATTTCGCCAGTTATGTCGTTTGTTTTAATGGCACTACTTGTTATTATCGTAGGGTATGGCGGGATGCGAGTTTCTAGCGGTGCATTAACAACCGGTGAACTTGTAGCGTTTATTTTGTATTTAGTTCAAATTGTAATGCCAATGAGTCAATTATCTATGTTCTTTACACAATTCCAAAAGGCAATTGGTGCAACGGAAAGAATTAGTACGATTTTAGAATATGAAGTAGAAGATCATGAAACTGGTGTGAAAGTGACAAATGCTAAGCAACCGATCGTTCTTGAAAATGTACATTTTGAGTATAACGAAGAAGAGCAAGTTTTGAAAAATATTGATTTCACAATTGAATCTGGAAAAGTGACAGCGATTGTAGGACCAAGTGGTAGTGGGAAAACAACTTTATTCTCATTATTGGAACGTTTTTATGAGCCAACTAGTGGCGCCATTAAATTAGGGGAAGAATCAATTACGAGTTATTCATTACAGTCATGGCGACGTCAAATCGGTTACGTATCACAAGATAGTCCGTTAATTGATGGAACAATTCGTGATAATATTTGTTATGGCGTCGAGGGCGAAGTAACGGATGAAGAAATTGAAAAAGTAGCAGCAATGGCATATGTTGATGCATTTATTCATGACTTACCAAACGGTTATGCAACAGAAGTTGGAGAACGCGGTGTGAAGCTTTCTGGGGGACAAAGACAGCGAATTGCCATTGCCCGAGCGTTACTTCGAAATCCGCAAATTCTTATGCTAGATGAGGCGACTTCAAGCTTAGATAGTAAATCTGAGTCTGTCGTTCAAAAAGCGTTAAATAACTTAATGAAAGGCAGAACAACGTTAGTGATTGCGCATAGACTTTCTACTGTTGTAGATGCAGATAAAATTGTCTTTATTGAAAAAGGGAATCTTACAGGTAGTGGTACGCATGATGAATTATTACAGACGCATGATATGTATCGTGAGTTTGCAACGCAGCAATTGAAAATTAAAGAGGGTGCATTATAAAATGAATCATCAGTGGGATTTTACTCCACTGATGATTCATTTTTAAACAATATATTAGATGCTAAGTAGAAAGGAAATGGTTCCTTTGATACCTAAAATTTTAATAGTAGATGACGATCCACACATTAGAGAACTCGTTTCTGTATTTTTAGAACGAGAAGGTTTTCAAACATATGAGGCAATTGATGGAGTAGATGCACTTCAGAAAATGGATGACGTAAAAGTCGATATGGTTATTCTTGATATCATGATGCCAAATATGGATGGATTTGATGTATGTTTTGAATTAAGAAAATACTATGATATCCCGGTTCTGATGCTAACTGCCAAAGGGGAAACATCACAAAAAGTAAAAGGATTTCACCTTGGGACAGATGATTATCTTGTAAAACCATTTGACCCTATAGAATTAGTAGTGAGAGTAAAGGCATTATTGAAACGTTACCAAATTACAGTTTCCCAATCGATTCAAGTTGGAAATGTATTATTAAATCGTAAAACATTCGAAGTTACATCTGGAGAACAAACGGTTACATTACCGTTAAAAGAATTTGAGCTGCTCTTTACTTTAGGGTCTAAATCGGGAAGAACTTGTTCGAGAGAGCAATTAATTGAAGAAATATGGGGATATGATTTTGAAGGGAATGAACGTACACTAGACGTTCATATTAATCGGTTACGTGAGAAGTTTCAAGAAGAGCAGTCGAAATTTAGTATTAAAACAATAAGAGGATTAGGGTATCGCTTAGAGGTAAGTAAATGAGAAAAAGAAAACGAATGAGTAAGTTGAAGATGCTGAAAGTATTTGGAGCGGTATTAGCGCTCTTTTCTTTTCTTACTATAATTTGGTCTATCGCATTTTATGTAGCAACTAGTATATTGAATGCTTTTGACGTAAATGTATCGCCGTTTGTTGCTTTTCTAATTAGTGATATGGTCGGTTTTGTCTTTATTATTCTTATTTGGACATTGATTGGAATATTAATGAGACCAAAACGAGAGGCGATGATTTGGACTATTATTGAACCGATACAAAAAATTGCAAAAGGAGACTTCTCCGTAAAAATAAGAAATGAAGAAAAGTATGATGGTGAAATTGGCGTGCTCGTAAAAAGTATAAATGATATGACAGATGAACTGAATACGATGGAGAAAATGAGACAAGAGTTTGTATCGAATGTTTCTCATGAAATACAGTCACCGTTAACTTCTATAAAAGGATTTGCTAGAGCACTACAAGACGATAATCTTTCTGAGGAAAAAAGAAAGCATTATCTTACCATTATTGAAACTGAAACAACGAGATTATCTAAACTAAGTCAAAATTTACTAAAGCTAACTCTTTTAGAATCAGAAGAGTATACACCAGAAAGAGTGAGCTATCGATTAGATCAACAATTAAAGCAAATTGTGTTAAATAGTGAACCACTCTGGGCTGAAAAAGAAATTGAGTTAGAACTAGATTTAGAAAAAGTATATGTTATTGCTGACCAAGAAAGTATGAGTCAAGTGTGGATTAATTTAATTCATAATAGTATTAAATTTACTCCAAGCGGTGGTACGATTACTATTCAGTTAAAGGAACATGAGACAGTAGTGGAAGTGCGTATCCGTGATTCAGGAATTGGTATATCAGAAGAACAGAAACAACATATTTTTGAGCGTTTTTATAAAGCGGATTCTTCACGAAATCGTGCCTATGGAGGAAGTGGCTTAGGTTTAGCTATTGTAAAGAAAGTACTTGACCTTCATCAAGGAGAGATAAAAGTGGAGAGTGAGGAAGGAAAAGGTACTGAATTTATTGTGCGTATGCCGAATCATGAAGAGAAATAGTGTTAGAAGGAGAACCTTCTAACACTATTTCTCTTTAAAAATGCATTTACTGTTACTGCAATTATATTGAAAAGCTTTTCCTTCGCTTTTCATACTCATACACTCCCCTATGCTGGATTTGTTTTTATTTTACATGAATAATGGTAAAAAAATGAAACTTATAAATAAAAACTTTCTATAGTTACCTACAAGTAACCTACGCACATGAAAGTGCATCATTGCCTTTTTACATAAACATAGATACAATTTTAATATAATACATAACTGAGATGATTAAGGAGTGTTATACTTGGCAGAATTATTACAAGGTAAAAATGCTTTAATTACAGGAGCAGGTAGAGGGATTGGTCGCGCTGTAGCAATCGCATTAGCGAAAGAAGGCGTAAATGTAGGCTTATTAGCTCGTTCAGAAGAAAACTTAAAAGCTGTAGCAAAAGAAGTAGAAGCAGAAGGTGTAAAAGCTGTTATCGCAACTGCTGATGTTTCTTCATGCGAAGAAGTAACAACTGCGATTGAAACGTTAAAAAATGGTTTAGGATCTATCGATATTTTAATTAATAACGCTGGTATTTCTAAATTCGGTAAGTTTTTAGAACTAGACGTTGCTGATTGGGAAAAAATCATTCAAGTAAACTTAATGGGTGTATACTATGCAACTCGTGCAGCTTTACCGAGCATGATTGAACAACAATCTGGTGATATCATTAACATTTCATCTACAGCAGGACAAAAAGGTGCACCTGTAACAAGTGCATATAGTGCTTCTAAATTTGGTGTCCTTGGCTTAACAGAATCGTTAGCGATGGAAGTTCGCAAACATAACATTCGTGTAACAGCTTTAACTCCAAGTACAGTAGCAACTGATATGGCTGTAGATTTAGGATTAACTGATGGAAACCCTGATAAAGTAATGCAAGCAGAAGATATTGCAGAATTTATCGTAGCGCAGCTGAAATTAAATAAACGTACATTTATTAAATCTGCTGGGCTTTGGTCTACTAATCCATAGGAATTAAATTTAACTTTAAAAGAAGGGATATCTATTCTGTAAGGGGTAGATGTCCCTTCTTTATTTTTTGTATTCGAGACAGAATTTTCGGTATAATTAAAAGTGAATGGTAGAAAGCATTGGGAAATTGAAAGGGATGGCAGTTGTAAAAGAGTGATGTAAGGAGGAAAAAGGGATGAAAAAGAAGTTTCAAAAATTATAACATGTATCGTGTATAACGAGATTAGCTCGTGGACCTCCAATATACATAACACTATATTATATATTAAAAAATTGGAGGATATAAGTAGATGAGAACTGAAAAAGAAATGTTAGACGTAATTATAAATATAGCAAAAGAGGATGAAAGAATTCGAGCAGTTATCATGAATGGATCGCGTGTAAATCCAAATGTGAAAAGAGATTGTTTTCAAGACTATGATATTATGTATGTTGTAAATGATATACAATCTTTTACGTCTAATCATAATTGGGTTCATAGATTTGGAGAAATAATGATAGTACAAATGCCAGAAGAAATGTCGTTAGTTCAACCAGATGAAGATGGGAAGTTTCCATATTTAATGCAGTTCATGGATGGGAATCGGATTGATTTAACGCTAGTTCCAGTTGAGTTAATAAAAAAGTTCGTTGGACAAGATAGTTTAAGTAAACTGCTTCTTGATAAAGATAATTGTATGGAAGGATTCCCGCCAGCAAGCGATAAAGATTACTTAATAAAAAAGCCTACAGAAAAAGAGTTTTTGGATTGCTGTAATGAATTTTGGTGGTGTAGTACGAATGTGGCAAAAGGGCTATGGAGAGAAGAGCTTTCTTATGCAAAAGGAATGCTTGAAGGACCAGTGCGAGATATGTTCATCGTAATGCTAGAATGGCATATTGGTATGAAAACAGACTTTACAGTTAATACAGGGAAGTTTGGAAAGCATTTCGAGCAATATATTGAAGAAGATATGTGGGAGCAATTTAAAAGGACATTTTCTAATGCAGAATATGAAAACATATGGGAGTCATTCTTTGTCATGGGTGATTTATTTAGGGAAGTGGCGAACGAAATCGCTAACACATATGAATATCAATATCCGCAAGATGAGGATGATAAAGTGACGAACTATTTAAAACATGTGAAAGCTTTGCCGAAAGATAGTACATCGATGTATTAATAATATAAAGCAGCAAGACTGTCCTAATTAAGGACAGTCTTATTTTTTGTTTATGAATAACAATTTCTCTAACAAAGTGCAGAGGAATCACATATGAAAAATTAGGGAGGTTTTTTTATCATGTATTATTTTTATTCGCCACAAATGTTTGCTCCATATCAATGGGGACTAGAACGAGATGTTTCGTATGCTTATATGCCATATAACTCATTTTATTATGGAGACTATATAAGTTCATTGCCATACGCATATATCCCTCAAAACTATGAAGTACAAATGAAAGCATATGAGCGTGGATCGTGGACACCATTTTCGTGGGTCGAAAAATATGCGTACGCATTTTCAGGACCGTATAATAAAGCGGAAGTCGCTCTTACATTTGATGATGGACCAGATTTAGAATTCACGCCAAAAATATTAGATAAGTTAAAACAACATAATGTAAAAGCTACTTTTTTCTTACTTGGTGAAAACGCAGAAAAATTTCCGAACGTAGTAAAGCGTATTGCAAATGAAGGGCATGTAATTGGTAATCATACGTATAGTCATCCGAACTTAGCGAAAGTAAATGATGCTGAGTATCGTAATCAAATAATAAAAACGGAAGAAATATTAAATCGTTTAGCTGGTTATGCACCGAAGTTTATACGTCCGCCATACGGTGAAATACTTGAAGAGCAATTGAAGTGGGCAACAGAGCAAAATTTTATGATTGTACAGTGGAGTGTTGATACAGTTGATTGGAAAGGTGTAAGCGCTGATACGATTACAAATAATGTATTAGGGAATTCATTTCCAGGAAGTGTCATCCTTCAGCATTCAACACCAGGTGGGCATTTACAAGGATCTGTAGATGCACTAGACAAAATCATTCCGCAGTTAAAAACGAAAGGGGCACGTTTTGTAACACTTCCAAGTATGTTCCACACATCAAAAGAAAGAAATTGAATGTGTTATAAATTTGAAAAAAGGGTCATGTCGTATAATGAAGGTGTAAGTTAGGAGGGGATATAATTGATGTATGCACTAATAAACATAGGAATGAGTATTTTAATAGGTACTATATTTATACTTGCGGCAATTGTTCTTCAAAAAAATCCACCGACCGATATTAATGCGGCATATGGTTATCGTACGAAACGATCTATGAAAAATAAGGAATTATGGGATGCGGGTAACAGGTATAGTGCAGAAGTGATGAAGCAAAACGGATTCATCATGATGTTAATTGGAAGTGTTATTAGTATACTGTTTAGATATCCACATACAATAATAGCGATTATGGTGGTTATGCTGTTATTAATTATTCTTTTATTTATACAAGTAGAGAATAAATTAAAGATACTTGAACAATAATAAAAAATAGGACTCTACGCAATATTATGCTAAGAGTCCTATTTTATTTATAAACTATTATTTTTTAATAATTCTTTTCCTTTCTCTATAACAAATTCATAGTATGCAAGATCATACGGATAAATATCTTCAAATGTTATTGTAATTGGTTTATTGTTTAAAACAGAACTAGCTGTAAAAGATGAAATTTCACCATTTAATAGTTGTAGAAAAGAAGTTGCATGTACTTTCATCACATCGTCTACTTCTTCACCTGGTGCGAATGGAAGTGGATTGATGACATTGTGAAAATACATATGACAAAATTCACGATCAGTAAGATTTGAAATTTCATAATCTATTTTAAAGATTCCTTTGTATACTAAATCAGTAGTTTGAAAGGAAAGCCCCAATTCTTCTTCGATTTCACGAAGACCACCAATTTGTACATCTTCATCATGCATAATATGTCCAGCTGAAGTAATATCCCATATAAGTGGAGCTTCTTTTTTATTTTTAGAGCGTAATTGGAAATATAAGAATATATCTTTAGCATCTTTTTCTACAAACCAACAATGAAATGTTTCGTGCCAATCACCGTCACGATGCACTTCATCGCGTAATTTCTTCCCAAGTGTATTTCTTTCAGAATCAAATATTGTTAACCACTCTGTCATTTTAATTCCCCTTTCTGCAAATTTTATTATACAATATTCGTATTGAATTTTGGGAAAATAAAGAAAAAGGGGCGATTATAAGTGGAGATAGAGCGTATGGAAATAAAATCGATTATTTCAACAGAGGAAGAGTTACGGAAAATATTGGGGAAACCAAGTGAGCGAGCATTGAAAAAAGTTATTTCATCATTAGACCACCATTGTGTAGATTTCCTTTCTAAATCTCCTTTTCTAGTATTATCTACTGCAAATAAGTTGGGGGAGTGTGACGCCTCGCCGAGAGGAGACGCACCTGGATTTGTATACGTACTCAATAATAATAAAATTATCATTCCAGAAAGGCCAGGAAATCGTCGTATAGACTCCATTTTGAATATTATTTCAAATCCACGTGTAGGACTACTCTTTTTTATTCCAGGTCTTGGGGAGACACTTAGAATAAATGGCCGAGCGTATATTACAAACGATGAAGAAATTTTGAAAGAAATGCAGGCGAATGGACGTAATCCGTTGCTTGGAATTGTTGTTGAAATAGAAGAGTGTTACATTCATTGTGCAAAAGCGTTTATTCGTTCGAAGATATGGGATCCAGAATCTTGGTTAAATAAAAAAGAGTTACCTTCAGCAGCAAAAATGTTGTTAGAGCATGCGAAAGTGAATGCTTCAGAAGAAGATGTTGCACGTTCTTTAGAAGAAAGTTATACAAAAAGATTGTATTAAAAATTTTATTGATATAATTTTGTAAGGTGAGTATGTACGGGTTTTAGAATGGGGATTTATCCCGCATTAACGGGCAGTAACACCCCTACCTCAAAATTCAGCGAAAGCAAAGAAGTTAGGTGGGGATCAACTGCCCGTAAAAGCCCGATTGGTGAAGGCTAATAATCAGTGGGGATGAACAAAATCCCCACTGATTATTAGCCTTCACTTTATATATGAACCGTTGATTTATTAACTGGAGAAATGACAAAATAGGTAAATTGAGTGGCAGTTGCATAATGCTATTGTGAAATATAATAAAAAATCATTTTGAAAATAGTTAGTAAAAATAGGCTTGCTTTTTAAAAATTTGATAACTATAATAAGTTAACAAATAGACATGAACGAAAAAGTAATGATAAGGACACGAAATCATTTTTACGGTTTACAGAGAGGGAAGCCAAGGGTGTGAGCTTCCTAACACGAGAAATGATTTTACCACCTTTGAACTTCAATAGTGAACGAGTAATCTAGTAATTATTGGCGGTATCAGCCGTTATCTGAACTTGAGCAATCTAGAAGGAGATACGTCTAGATTGGAACAAGGGTGGAACCACGAAAACACATTCGTCCCTTTCCTAGGGATGAGTGTGTTTTTTTATGGTATAAGAGATTGAAAATTTAAAATAATTAAAAATGGTATTGATTTTGTTTTTTATGCGAGTATAATGAGTTAACAAATAAACATGAACGAAAAAGTAACGATAAGGACACGAAATCATTTTTACGGTTTACAGAGAGGGAAGCCAAGGGTGTGAGCTTCCTAACACGAGAAATGATTTTACCACCTTTGAACTTCAATAGTGAACGAGTAATCTAGTAATTATTGGCGGTATCAGCCGTTATCTGAACTTGAGCAATCTAGGAGGAAATACGTCTAGATTGGAACAAGGGTGGAACCACGAAAACACATTCGTCCCTTTCCTAGGGATGGGTGTGTTTTTTTACTTTGAAAGGAGGTGCGGTAATATGAAACGATTTATAAGTACGGAAATAACCACCACCTGCATGACAAAAAAGCAGAGTAAGGTGATTTATAGATGTAACAATTAAACTTTTAGGAGGAGATTAGAAGATGAATAACGTTATAAATGTTGGGGTATTAGGTTTAGGTACGGTCGGAAGTGGTGTTGTTCATATTTTGAAAGAACATTATAAAAAAATCGCACTTGATACAGGATACGAAGTGAAAGTGAAAACAGTCGTTGTACGTGATTTGGAAAAAGAACGCGATGTTTGTATTGATGGAATTGCAGTAACAAGTCATGCAGATGAAGTTCTAAATGATTCAAATATTGATATTGTAGTAGAGGTAATGGGCGGAATTGAAGAAGCAAAACAGCATATTGTTAAGGCTTTACGAAATAAAAAACATGTCGTAACAGCAAATAAAGATTTAATGGCTGTATATGGTGCAGAGCTTCTTCAACTGGCGAACGATAATGATTGTGATTTATGTTACGAAGCGAGTGTAGCGGGCGGTATTCCAGTGTTAAGAGGACTAACTGATGGGTTAGCATCAGATCAAATTGAAAAAATAATGGGAATTGTAAATGGTACAACAAATTATATGTTAACAAAAATGAGTCAAAATGGATGGTCTTATGAAGAGGCTTTACAGGAAGCACAAAAATTAGGCTTTGCAGAATCGGATCCGACAGCAGATGTAGATGGACTAGATGCGGCGAGAAAAGTAGCAATTCTTGCAAACTTAGGTTTTTCGATGAATGTTTCATTAGATGATGTGCAAGTAAGAGGGATTCGAAAGGTCGAAAAAGAAGATTTACAAATGGCTGAAAAGTTAGGATTTACTATGAAGTTAATTGGTAAAGCTGAAAAACAAGGACCAGCCATTCATTTAAGTGTAGAACCGACGCTTTTACCGAGCCAGCATCCATTATCAAATGTGAATAATGAATTTAATGCGGTGTATGTCCATGGCCAAGCGGTAGGAGAAGTGATGTTTTATGGACCCGGAGCTGGGAAGTTACCGACTGGTTCTGCTGTAGTAAGTGATATTATTTCAATCGTTAAAAATATGAATCAAGTTCCGAAAAATAAAAGTGCGTTAAAAGAACCAGTTCCTTATGAATTACAAGGTGATGAAGAAGTAGTTTCGAAATATTTCTTACGCATTTCATTACAAGATGAGCCTGGGATGTTACAAAAAATAACAGAATGTTTCGTTAATTATTCCGTAAGTTTAAAAGAGGTTATTCAATTACCTTTAAACCGTGAACTGGCAGAAGTCGTTGTTGTGACACATCGAACTTCCAAGTATCAATTTGAACGAGTTTTAGAAGCGATAGAAGCTGTCGCAAGTGAAATAAACAGTTACTACATTATTGAGGAGGAAAAACAATATGTATAAAGGACTATTAAAACAATATGCGTCTTATTTACCGGTGAATGAAAATACACCTGATGTCAGCTTAATGGAAGGAAACACACCACTTATTCCATTATTAAATATATCAAAACAATTAGGGATTCAGCTATATGGTAAGTACGAAGGAGCGAATCCGACAGGTTCTTTTAAAGATCGTGGTATGGTCATGGCAGTTGCTAAGGCGAAAGAAGAAGGTTCAGAAGCAATCATTTGTGCATCAACAGGTAATACATCAGCGTCAGCTGCAGCATATGCGGCACGTCTTGGGATGAAATGCATTATCGTAATACCAGAAGGAAAGATTGCACATGGAAAATTAGCGCAAGCGGTCGCTTATGGAGCTGAAATTATTTCAATAGAAGGGAATTTCGATGATGCGCTTAAGGCTGTAAGAAATATTGCTGCAGAAGAGCCGATTACGTTAGTAAACTCAGTAAATCCTTATCGAATTGAAGGGCAAAAAACAGCAGCGTTTGAAATTTGTGACCAATTGCAAAATGCACCAGATGTTCTAGCTATCCCTGTTGGGAATGCAGGGAATATTACAGCGTATTGGAAAGGCTTCTGTGAATATGAGAAAGAAAAAGGTTATAAAAAGCCAAGAATTCATGGCTTTGAAGCGGAAGGAGCAGCTGCAATTGTAAAAGGGCATGTAATTGAAGAGCCTGAAACAATTGCAACAGCGATTCGCATCGGTAACCCAGCAAGTTGGTCGTATGCAGTAGAGGCTGCCGAGCAGTCTCGTGGTGAAATAGATATGGTATCAGATGAAGAAATTTTACATGCGTATAGGTTATTAGCAAAAACTGAAGGAGTTTTCGCTGAACCAGGATCAAATGCTTCATTAGCCGGCGTAATTAAACATGTTCAATCTGGGAAAATCAAAAAGGGAGAAACAGTTGTTGCGGTATTAACTGGAAATGGTTTGAAGGATCCTGATATCGCTATTTCTTCAAATCAACTAGACATCGCAAGTGTGTCAAATGATATAGAACAAATTAAAGATCATATTAAAGGGGTGATTATGTCGTGATACCATTTAGCGTTCGTGTCCCTGCTAGTACGGCGAATGTTGGTCCTGGATTTGATTCAGTTGGAATAGCTTTGTCATTGTATTTAGGTGTGGTGGTTAAAGAAAAAGCTGATAAATGGCAAGTAATCCATTCCTTTGAAGAATCAATTCCGACAGACGATAAAAATTTAATCGTTAGCACGGCATGTAAAGTATGTCCTTCTATATCACCCCATATAATAGAAGTTACTAGTAATATCCCATTAACGAGAGGGCTAGGAAGTAGTGCATCAGCGATTGTAGCTGGGATAGAGCTTGCGAATCAACTAGGCAATTTGAACTTAACTGCTGATCAAAAAGTTCAAATTGCTACAAATTTTGAAGGACATCCTGATAATGTTGCTGCTTCTATATTAGGTGGAACTGTAATTGGAGCACTTGATGGAAAGGATGTTTCCGTCGTAAGAATTGAGAGCAAGGAATTGGGGGTAATTTCTCTCATTCCGAATGCAGAATTAAATACAGATGAAAGTCGATCTGTATTACCAAAGATGTTTCCGTTTCATGAGGCAGTTAAAGCTAGTGCGATAAGTAACGTATTAGTAGCTGCATTATGTCAAAAGCGGTGGGAAGTTGTAGGTGAAATGATGGAGAGAGACCATTTTCACGAACCATATCGTTTAGAACTCGTACCATTATTACCATCTATTCGTAAATGCGCAAAAGAATTTGGTGCGTACGGCACAGCACTTAGTGGTGCGGGGCCATCTATTTTTATATTAACGCCATATGAGAAGCGTCAAGAAATCGCTGAGCAATTAGCGAGAGTATTTACAGATATGAAAGTATGTGAGCTTGAAATCGACCATAAAGGTATTATTGTAAATAAGGAAGAGCATATTGGATCGTAAAGAAAGCTGGCATGGCTAGCTTTCTTTACGTTGCAAACCTATTTTAAATTAGGTTTTTTCGGAAAAATATAAAACAAATGTTGATTTTGAATAATGTAAGTAAAGAGTGCATTCATTTTGGAGGTGATTAAATGAATAAAGAGTCACCAGAAGAAAAAAGAGAGCGTATGAGACAAAGTGAATTAAAAAGTAATCCTACGGGTTCTTTACGTGACGGACTCAATAGAGCGGAAACGGGTAGTCCAGTTGATATAGCAGGCGGTATGAATCGGAAAGGTACAGGAATAATCATTTTAGTACTACTTTTAGGATATATTGTATACACTTATTTTTTCAGTTGAAGAATGCTTGTTAAAATTTTGATTTGTTTAGTTTCATAATTGTTGAGAAAAAATGTAGTTACTGTATTACATATCTTCTAAGCGAATTATAGTTGTTCATATCAACTTTTAATACTCCAAACAGAGCTAGCAAAATGCTAGCTCTATTATTTTTTGCCACATTCCTGTAACAAAGCATCTGTATATTCATTGGTGGAGGTGCAGAGGATGAAAAAAATGATAGCGATATGTCTTCTTACAACTATGTCGTTTTCGACTTTAGTCGGTTGTGACGTAAAAGGTAGTAATGCTGTACAAGAGTCTAAAATAAAGAAAGCGACGTATAAAGATTTTACTTATGATGTAAATCCAGAAACATTCACATTAACTGTAGAACATGAGGGGGCAAAGGAACAGGCATCACAACCCCTACCGAAAATGAAGGTATCGAATGTAAAAAAAGAAAAGGATCGTACATCGTGGGAATATCCAGATCAAAAAGTAAAAATAAAATTAGAAAAGAAAAAAGACCACTTAAACATTGAAGTGGAATCGACTGGTGCAGAAAGCTTTACATGGCCGAAAGTAGAAGCTGAAAATTATACACTTCCGTTATGGGAGGGTAAGCAAATTCCGAGCAATGATGAGAATTGGAAGAAGTTTTTAAAGGATGATGCATATTCATTTGCTGAATCATTTTCTATGAAGTTTTTCGCATTAAATGGTTCGAGATATTCAATTGTATATATTGCAACGAATATGTTTAATAATGAATTGAAATTTCATTCGGATCCGAAAATAGGATTTGATTTTACACATGAATTTCCGAGCATAAATAAAAATAAAACATATGGATTTCAATTATATGTGACAAATAATGATGCGGTAAGCATTGCTAAACTGTATAAGGATGATATTGTTCGAAAAGGTGAATTTAAAACATTACAAGAAAAGGCTAGAAAAAATAAAGAAATCGAAAAGTTATATGGAGCGGCGCATTTTTATTTTTGGAATCAAAATGGTTTATTAGAAAATAATATAAATTGGCCAAAACTAAGGGAGCAAATAAATAGCCCGCTGTTTAGTCATATAAAAGAACTTATTCAAAAGAATAGTTCCGAGCCTGGGGAACTGAATGTATTGGATCAAGTAAGTAAACAAGATTTCATTGATAAGTATCAAAAAAATGTTATTTTACGTTATATAAACGAAGTATTATCGATGAAGGAATTTTATAAAGAGGATATTTTTCAAAACGTTAATCAGGAAGCTAGTGTGCTATTAAAGAAAGGTGTAGGTCACTTAACGAATACAGAATTGTATAGCTTAAATAAGCATTTATTAAAGTCGCTACTTGGTGATGCGGTTGAAGAGGTAAGTAAATGGGGTAATGCAGATGGAACGGATATATTAAAGGAAATGAAAGAGGCAGGAATAGAAAAAGCGTGGATTGGTCTGCCGAACTGGGAACAAGGATTTATGCAACCTAATTTCGTGACAAAAGCTAAGGAAATGGGGTATTTAGTTGGTCCGTATGATTCGTATCATTCCATTCACGAAAAAAGTGATAAAAATTGGAACACAGCATCCTTTAATGACCCGTCATTATACGAAGAGGCTACTGTAACGAAGAAAAACGGAGAAAAGGTGCAAGGCTTTTTAGGAAGAGGTCGCAAGTTAAATCCGACTTTATCGCTGCCTAGTGTAAAGGAACGCATGAATGATATATTACAAAATGGTCCTAAATATAATTCATGGTTTATTGATTGTGATGCGACAGGTGAAATTTACGATGACTATTCAGCGAAACATATAACGACACAAGAGCAAGATTTAAAAGCACGTTTAAAACGAATGGACTACATTGCGCAAGAAAAGGGTATGGTCG
Organism: Bacillus sp. JKS001846; assembly: GCF_900176455.1. Taxonomy (NCBI): domain Bacteria; kingdom Bacillati; phylum Bacillota; class Bacilli; order Caryophanales; family Bacillaceae; genus Bacillus; species Bacillus sp. JKS001846. The sequence goes on along the minus strand of NZ_FWYG01000001.1, from coordinate 3,760,415 downwards.
TTGGTTCTGAAGGCGGAAATGATTTTGCTAGTAGTACGATTGCATTTGCACACGGAATTGAAACACCTGTTATTAAATGGGACGATGAAGATATGCGGAAAAATAAAACAAGTCCGTATTATGTCGGTGGATATTGGTCACCAAATCAAAATGTGCCTGAAAAATATGCAAAACAAGTACCATTGAAAGAAGAATATAAACAAGTATATTTAAACCCAGTATATTCGGTACCATTATATAAATTAGTATACAATGATTCCGTTATTACAACGCATCATTGGGAATGGGGAAGTTTAAAGGTAAAAGATGAAGTTGGAAATCGAATGCTGTCTGAATTATTGTATAATGTTCCTCCGTTGTACCATTTAGATGAAGTAGAGTGGAATAAGCATAAAAAAGAAATTACAGAGCATCTAAAAGTTTGGAATGAAGTTCATGAAAAAGCAGTAAAAGAAGAGATGACGAATTTTGCGTATTTGTCAGAAGATAAGCTAGTACAATCTGTTTCTTATGGAAAAGATATTAAAATCATTGTGAACTTCTCAAATGAAGACATGGAAGTAGAAAAAACGAAAATAAAAGCAAAGTCGGCTTACATTGATAATCAGGGGAAGAAAAGTGTGTATACGCCGTTTGAGAAATAATAAAGTTAAATATACTGTATTCATAGAGATTTTATAATTAGCTGGATTCTTTATTCATATCGTTTGTTAGGAAAAAGACATTCTAATTTAAAATGAAAGAGTTAATAAATTTGTAAATCCGTATGTTGCGAAGTGCTAAATTTTTGAAATTGGTAAATAGTGACTTGCCAAAAATAAGTACGAGAGTATAATGTGAAATGGAATACGTATTGGGTTTAAGTAGTAACCTTACAAAATTGTAAGGTTAGTGAAAGGAAATTCAATATGAAGATAAATAGACTTACATTATACTTGGTAAAGAGAAAGAGAGGCGAATGGGTATGAGCTCTGAATTAGAACAAAATACGAGAAGTAATAAAAAGCGTTCTAAAAGAAAGTCAATGAAATGGTTCATATTAATTCCATTTTTCCTACTTATTTTTGGAGGAGTAGGATATGGTTCGTTTATATATAATAAAGCAAAAGCTGTTGTAAATGATGCGTATGCAAAAATTGATAAGTCATCAAAGCGTGATAAAGAAGTTGAACCTTTAAAGGATAATATTTCAATATTAATCATGGGTGTAGATGGAAGTGAAATGAGAAAAAGCCAATATGGCGAAGCAGTTCGAACAGATGCACTTTTATTAGCAACAATTAATAAAGATGATAAGTCTGTTAAGCTAGTAAGTATTCCACGTGATTCACGTGTTTACATTCCAACTAGAAAAAAACTAGATAAAATTACTCATGCTCACGTATTTGGTGGCGTAGAAAGCACACGTGATACGGTGGAAAGATTTTTAAATGTCCCTGTTGATTATTATGTGAAGTTTAACTTTGAATCATTCGTACAAATTGTCGATTCAATTGGTGGTATTGATATTGATGTACCAGTTACTTTCACTGAACAAGATAGTAAAGACCAAGCTGGTATGATCCATTTAGAAAAAGGTTACCAACATTTAAATGGAGAACAAGCACTTGCACTTGCAAGAACGCGTAAAATTGATAGTGACGCAATGCGTGGACAGAGACAGCAACTTGTAATAGAAGCAATTGCTAAAAAAGCGATGTCTGTTCAATCAATTAGCAAAATGGGCTCTTTACTGGATGCGGTTGATAAAAACATGAAAACGAACTTAACATTTGACGATATGCTTGCTATTACAAAAAATATGGCAGGATCTAATTTGGAAATGGAAAAAATGCAAATAGAAGGTACAGATAAACGTATCGGTGGTATTTATTATTACATTCCAAATGAAAAAAATGTAAAAGACATTTCCAAAAAATTAAATGATCATTTAGGTGTAACGCCAAAATCAGTCCGAAACGAATAATAAAAAAAGATTGGCTTTTGCCAATCTTTTTTTATGGGAATGTATTTGTAACTTTTCTGTAACGATTTTTTAGTTTAGAAAAATTATACTCATATGTATGAGTATAATGGATAGGTAAAAAAGTAAAAGGACATATTCAAAATTTGTGGTAAGGAAAGATATCATATGCAGAAATGGTTAAGCATGATGGGAATTATCTTTATATTGACTGGATGTAAAATGTCTGAGGCTCCAACAAGTCTAATGGAAGCTCCTACAAATGAAAAATGGATTAATGAATTAAAGGAACAAATTGATAAAGATTTACCTGTTAATTATCGCTTACTTACTCCAATGTCTAACAAAGATAAACAGATGATTTGGTCAATGAATTTTAAACAAGATAATAAGAAAGAAGCCATCTTATTTTATAAATTGCCGAATGAAGATCATAGCGTATATTTAGCCGTATATGAAGAAATCGGAAATGGCTGGAGAATAAAGTCCACACATAAATTTGATGGTGGAGATGTAGATATCGTTGAAGTCGGTGATTTTACAGGGAACGGGAAGAGAGAGTTGTTAATCGGAATCTCTGTAAATCGTGAATCGTTAGAACATGTTATGTATGTTTTTTCGGAAGAAAATGAAGATATGAAGGAAATATATAATCGAAGTTATACGAAGTTATTCATAGAGGATCTAAATGAAAATGGACTGAAAGATATAAGCCTTGTTACATTTGAAAAAGATGAGAAGCTGACAGTTGAGTTCATGGAACAATTTAAGACTTTATCTGAAGTGTCATACGATCCATTTATAAATAGTATTCAAAGAATACAAATGGGTCGTATATCTAAATCACTAAAGGCGGTGGTAATTGATGCAGGAGTTGGCGCTCATTCAGGTATAACTTATGTAGCAAAATTTGATCAGGATCATTATGAAGTATTACCTATAGATGGGAAAGAAGATTTATTTAATGAATATGTTGTAGAAAGTAAAGATGTTAATGAAGACGGCATTATTGAATTTGTTCGTACTGTACGTCCAAAAGGTTGGGAAGATAAATCACATGGTGATAGTCCGCTTTTTGAACGTTACATACAGTGGAGTGAATCTGGAATTAAACCAATTGAAGAACGATATATAGATATAGAAAAAGGGTATTATGTGAAAATTCCTAAAGAGTTAATAGGGAAAATTACAATACCAGATCAGCAAAAAGAATCAAATTCTCAAAAGTTTTTGGATACAAGAACAAATGAAATATGGCTTGAAGTTCATATTTTTAAGCGGAAAGAATGGTTCAATATAAAAGGCTACAGCGCAGCAATTAAAACAGCTTCTCACGTATATGCAGTACCGAAGCAATCGAAATTTGAAAAAGTGAAAGCATATATAAAACCGCTAGCGGATTATCAACAAGAGTAGGAGGTGGGAATTATGTCAAAAATTTTAGTTTTAGAAGATGAATTAACAATCCGTAGCTTTATTGTTTTAAATTTAAAACGTGCTGGATTTTATGTAATAGAAGCTACTACTGGAGAAGAAGCGTTACAGATTTTGAGTGAACAAACTGTTGATATAGCACTGCTGGATGTAATGTTACCGGGGATTGATGGTTTAGAAGTTTGTAAGGCTATCAGGAAAGAAAATAAAAAAATGGGTATTATTATGTTAACCGCACGTGTACAAGATGAAGATAAGGTGCAAGGACTAGGAATAGGTGCAGATGATTATATTGCAAAACCGTTTAGTCCAGTAGTATTAACTGCACGTATACAGTCTTTATTAAGAAGAATAGAAGTACATGAAGAAAAAACGAATATTGTTACGTCAGGTCCATTTTCGTTAAATATTATAGAAGAAAGATTGTATAAAGATGGACAATTAGTCGATTTAACACCTACAGAGTATATGATATTACAGTATTTAATGAATCAGGCTTCAAAGCCAGTTTCGCGTGATGAAATTTTAAATATGATTTGGGGAACTAATTACGTAGGTGAAACGAAAGTAGTAGATGTAAATATGAGACGGTTACGTCAAAAAATAGAATGTAATCCATCAGAACCTGAATTTATTCTTACGGTGTGGGGAAAAGGATATGTGTGGAAGGAAAGTATAAGATGAAACGGAAAGTGACTCTATATTTTATGACGGTCATTACACTTATGCTTGTATTATTTGAAGTTGTATTTTCAGTCTCAATTTATCGATACTATTATAATGGTATTGTGCAATATATAGAGTCTCATGCGAAAACGAGTACACGTTTTTTTTCAGAATACAATTCACTATACTTTATTCGATTACAAGAATATAGTGGTGACATAATTAGTAGCTTTCAATTAGAAGGAACAGAATTACAGTTAATTGATCGTCACGGCTCGGTTATACAATCTTCAAGTGGTGAAAAGGTAGAAGGTAAAGTGAATATTCCACAATCATTATTAGAAGGTGAAATGTATAATCAAGTTACTACGAAAGGTAATAAAAAACAACTAGAGGTGCTAAGCCCACTTATACATCAAGGACAAACTATTGGTGTTTTAAAATACACGACTGTTTTAACAAATGTAAATAAAAAGATTATTGAAATTATTACGTTTACTATTTCTGTAGGTATTGTTATTTCGGGAGTTGCCTTCTTAATTAGTAGACGTTTGGCAAATTCATTTGTTGAGCCAATTGAATCCATTATTCAAGCCTCTTCACAAATTGCAGAAGGCACATTAAAGCAAAAAATTAAAGAAGATTATCCTGGAGAATTAGGTGACTTGGCACATAGTTTAAATTATATGGCCTATAAAATAGATAAGGGTGAGCAGATGAAAAATGAATTCATTGCTTCTATTTCGCACGAAATACGAACGCCTTTAACAGGAATTAAAGGTTGGAGTGAGACGTTAAAAACAGTAGATCATTTAACAGAAGAAGAAATAAAGCAAGGTATGGGCATTATTTCAGGTGAGACAGATAGGTTAATTCATTTAGTAGAAGAATTGCTAGATTTTTCAAGATTACAATCAAATCATTTTAATTTATATAAACAAAAGGTGCAATTGTACGATATACTAGAGGAGACGATTTGGCAATTAACTCCTAAATCGGAAGAGAAGGAAATTCAATTTATTACTACTATAGACCGAATTGAATTGATGGGAGATCGAAATAGGCTAAAGCAAGTTTTCTTGAATATTGTTCAAAATGCAATTAAGTATTCACATGAAAAAAGCACAATACACATTGAAGCGACTAAAATAGAAGGACAAGCAGTGATTAAGGTAAGAGACGAAGGTATTGGAATTGCTAAAGAACATTTACCATATATTGAGCAATCATTTTACCAAATTAATAATCATGCTGCAGGTGCAGGTATTGGTTTAGCTATCGTTAAAAAAATGGTAGAGCTTCATGGCGGTGCGCTTAGTGTTACAAGCAAAGAAGGAATAGGAACAACAATTTTGATAAAACTCCCATTATAATACAAATAAAATCTATTTATATGGTGAAATAAAAATAAATAGATGTATAATTATATTGGGCGATTTATATATAAGATTAATAGGGAGAGGAATTCGATAGAATGGAAAAAGCTTTAAAAATTAAACAAATAGTAGTCGTTTTAATAGCGATTGCCGCAGTAGCTATTGGGTATTACATGTTTCAATCAATTACTTCACCAGCAAAAGCTGTTGCGAAACAAGAAAATGTAGTGCAGCTTGCAAGTGAACAGCCGAAAGTTGAAATGAATAAAACGGCACCAAGTCGTTTTAATGGAAAAGAAAGAAAAGTTGCTTATCTTACATTTGACGATGGGCCAGGGAAATATACGGCTGAATTATTAAATACGCTAAAACAACATGATGCGAAGGCGACGTTCTTTTTAATTGGAGCGAATGTAAAAGAATTTCCTGATTTAGTGAAACGTGAAAATGCTGAGGGTCATTATGTAGGCATGCATAGTATGACACATAATTTCGCAAAGTTATATAAAAATGGCGAGTATGTAAATGAGATGAAAGAAGATCAAGGTTTAATCGCTAATATTATTGGGAAATCACCTAAATTAACACGTCCTCCATATGGTTCGATGCCTGGATTAAATGAAGGTCTTCGAAATAAAGTGGTAGAAGGCGGATTTAAAGTATGGGATTGGACAATTGATTCATTAGATTGGAAATACAATAAAATGCCAGTTGATGCAGCTGCAGCACAAATTGCTCAAAATGTATTAACAAACGCAACAAAACCACAAGAAGTAATTTTAATGCATGATATTCACCCGCAATCAGTTGCTGCTGTGCCAGCAATTTTAAAAGGGCTAAAAGAAAAAGGTTATGAGTTCGAAGCTTATCATGAAGAAAGTCACTTCCCAGTGAACTTCTGGCATGATAACCGTATGTAATGGAGGAATGAACGTTGAAGTATGGAAAAGTAGCAGTAGTTGGAGCATTATCAGTAGGACTTTTAACAGGTTGTTTCGGTGAAAAGCCAGAAGAAAATCTATATACAGCTTTTGAAACAGCAGCAACACAAGAAAAATCTTTAGTGGATGAAGCAAAAAAATTAGAGCAGTTAGAGAAACAAGGGCAAGAATTATATGCTCAAATTTTGCAAGAAGGTAAAGATCATAATGAAGCAGTTGTGAAGAAAATAGAGCAAGCTACTGCAAATGTAGATGATCGTGAAAAAGTATTGAAAAGTGAGAAAGAAATGCTAGAAAAAGCACAGAAGGAAACGAAATCTGTTCAAAGTAATATAGAGAAGATTGAAGATAAGAAGTTACAAAAACAAGCAAAAGCAGTAGAAGAGTCGTATAAGAATCGTTATGATGCATTCCAAAAGATGAATGAAAATTACACGAAAGTGTTAGCGACTGAAAAAGAACTGTATGAAAAATTAAAAGTAAAAGAAACGAAATTAAAAGAAATCGGTGAAAAAGTTAAAACTGTTAATGAATTAAATGTGGAAGCACAAAAGTCGAAAGAGCAGTTTAACAAATTTACAAAAGAGTATAATGACAGTAAATTAGCATTCTACAAAGATGCAGAAATTAAGATTAAAGATCAGAAATAAAGAAGAATCTAAAGTGTAATAAAAAGCCGGAGAAACATCGTTATAAATGTTTTTTCGGTTTTTTACGTTAAATGAATAGAAAAGACTGGAATTGATATCATAAAAGAGTTATAGTGAGTTATTCTAAGGGAAACATTGTAAAGTAAGGAGAATGGGAATATGTCATATGAATTTTTACTCAAATTAGGTTTAGCACTCTTTTTAGGATTATTCATCGGGATAGATAGGCAGCTAAAGAATAAACCACTGGGTGTGAAAACAAGTATGGTTATTTCTGTAGCAAGTTGTTTAATTACGATGGTTTCAATTGAATCTGTGCATGTATATTCTGTTCCAGGACATACAAATATGGATCCGATGCGACTGGCCGCTCAAATTGTTAGTGGAATTGGTTTTCTTGGCGCAGGTGTCATTTTACGAAGAAGTAATGACGTTATTTCTGGATTAACAACAGCTTCTATGGTGTGGGCTGCTTCAGCTTTAGGGATCGCAATTGGTGCAGGATTTTATTTACAAGCGACAGTTGCTATGGTTTTAATTATTTTAGCGATTAATGTACTTCCGCAACTTGTGAAAATTGCAGGACCGTATTCATTAAGACAAAAGGATTTATCTATAAAAATTACTGTTAAAGAGCATCATGAGTTAGATGGTATATTTAAGCAAATTAAAAATTTAGGCATGCATGTGAAACGCGTGAAAATTAAAGATATAGATAGTGGAGCATTTCAGCAACTGGAGATGGTTATTTTAGCTCCAGAAGATTTATATACAACAGAGTTATATAGTTCCCTGAAAGAGATTGATCGAGTAGTTTCAGTTGAAGTGGAAAGTAGATAATTGTGATAAAAAAGAGTGAAGTGAATTCACTCTTTTTTATTTGGATTTTTAAGGAATGAAATTGATATAATGATGAGTAATAAGGGGGGAGAAATGATGGGAATACATATTAGAAGAGCAATAAAGGATGATATACCAGGTATAGCAAAGGTGCATGTTGATAGTTGGAAGACAGCGTATAAAGGGATATTTGCTGACGAAATTCTAGATAATATAGCATATGAGAAACGAGAAAAACAATGGGAAGATATTTTTCAAAAAGAAGGTAATCATCAATTTAGATTTGTAGCAGAGAATTTAAATGGAGAAATAGTTGGATTCATCGATGGGGGAGTAGAAAGAACTGGTACATATAATTGTGATGGAGAATTATATGCAATCTACCTTTTACAACAGTATCAAGGAATGAAAATAGGACAAAAGTTATTTCAAGCTTTATTATCGGATTGTATAAACAATGATATGCAATCACTTTTAGTTTGGGTTGTTACGAATAATCCTTCTAAAAAGTTTTATGAAAAATTTACCCCTGAAAAAATTGATACGAAATTTTTAGAGAGAGTAAGGGTAGAAGAAACAGCGTATTGTTGGAGAGATTTAAATTTGTTACAAAAACAAACAGCTATATAGATTTATACATATAATAATATTATGTAAACATATCATAGGGAAAGGTATACCTCATTTGGTGTACCTTTTTATTAATCCATCAAAAAATGGATTAATAAAAAATAGTAGGTAATTAGTTTGAAAGCAAGAAATTTTCTAGTGTACTTTTAACTAGATTAAAGAAAAGAAAGAAAAAAATAAAAATTTAATTTGATAAAAAATTCTGAAATATACTCTTGAATTGAATATCATTATCAATTATAATATGAAATTCCGATAGCGTTAATATAAAGAGGAGGAACTAACAGTAAGTGAAAACATAAGTAAACGTGGATATGCGTAATGAAAAATATAAGCTCGATGACTGCATGGAGAGAAATGTTTCAACCATCACCATCGCACACAAAGATAGGGTTTTCCGTTTTGATTATGATTGGTTTGATGGATTTCTTCATAAGTTGGGAGTCAAAGTTATCATTGTTACTAATGAAAGGTTGTCTCCACAAGAAGAGTTTGCTTAGTATTTGATATCTGTTATTCACATATTTAGTTGTAGGATATACAGATTGAGGAAATACAAAAAGAGAATGTCGGAGGATGAAGATCTATGAAAAAAGCATATCTAATAGAGATTAAGCCGACAAATGAACAAATAACCAAGATCCATCAAACGATTGGAGTGTGCAGGTATGTTTACAATCTATATCTTTCAAAAAACAAAGAGATATATGAATCCGAGGGGGAATTTCTTAGTGGCTATGAATTTTCTAAATGGCTAAACAACATTCATACAAAAGAATGTGACCAGTGGATAAAAGAAATATCAAGTAAAGCTGTAAAACAAGCGATTATGAACGGAGATAAAGCTTTTAAGCGATTTTTTAAAGGTTTATCTAAGTTTCCACGCTACAAGAAAAAGAAAAATGAAGATGTAAAATGTTATTTCCCTAAAAACAACAAAACAGATTGGATAGTTGAAAGACATAGAGTAAAAATCCCTACGATTGGATGGATGAGATTAAAAGAGTATGGATATATTTCAAAAGATGCGGTTGTAAAAAGCGGAACGATAGCTAAAAGAGCAGGAAAATATTTTGTATCTGTGCTTTGTGAATTGGAAGAAACAAAAGCGAAGCCAACACTCCATTCAACGGGTGTAGGCATTGATTTAGGCGTGAAAGATTTCGCTGTACGTAGCGATGGGAAAATTCACAAAAATATAAACAAAACAGGAAAAGTAAAAAAGATAGAAAAGCGGTTAAAACGTGAACAACGCTCTTTATCACGTAAATTTGAAAATCTAAAAAAGAGAGGTGAACACTCTGTTACTAATAAAAGAGCGAATATAGATAAAAACATTCTTAGGGTGCAAAAACTACATGCCAAGTTAGCAAACATTCGATTAGCGTATGTAAAGTCTGTTGTAAATGGTGTGGTGAAAACCAAGCCAACGTTTATTACAGTAGAAGATTTGAATGTGAAAGGTATGATGAAGAATAAACATCTATCTAAAGCAGTTGCTAAGCAGTACTTTTATACATTTAAAACATGGTTATTGACGAAGTGTGAGGAATATGGAATTGAACTGCGTCAAGTAGACAGGTTCTATTCATCTTCAAAGCTATGTTCATGTTGTGGTCAAAAGAAAGTAGACTTAAAGCTATCCGACCGAGTATATGAATGTGACTGTGGAAATGTAATGGATAGAGATTTGAACGCGTCAATCAACCTTTTACAAGCAAAAGAATATATAATACTAACGTAAATAGATTGTATATATGTACGGTGGGCTACATCGGAATTTACGCCTGTGGAGTGTTACAGCAAACTGTAGTAGCGAGTGATTGGCGAGACAGGACACGTAGAAGCAGGAATACTCTAAGAATGTACATTTATCTATATTTTTAGTAGCAGGACCAACATGCAGCATGCGAAACAAATCGCAGAACATGCAACATTACAAAGCTTTTTAAACTGTTATTTAAGAGAAACAGGGAGTGGAGAATGGATTACAGAGGATGAAAGAATGAAAAGTATCTTCAGTAATACGTTGAATAGAGATACAGTCCCCACATATTTATGTTGTCGGCTATCGGCACAGAACGTTACTTTGTATGGAGAAGTTATATATAAATCATCAACAGATCGCCATTTGTTTGGAGAACAATTTTATTATCAAATTGGAGATAGTAATTCCGTTATTACAGCAGATTACGTTACAGTTATTACGTTTTTAATAAAAGAGATGTCGATCAACTACGGAGAAGGAACGAATCCTGCGGAACTTATGCTTCGAGTTATCCGTAGTTGTCAAAATATTGAGGAATTTACAAAAGAGAGAATAGAAGATACATCCGCATTATACGGTTTCCATACAACTTTTATAGAAGCGGAGCAGTCTTTATTATTTGGGCATTTAACTCATCCTACACCAAAGAGTAGACAGGGGATATTGGATTGGAAAAGTGCAATGTATTCTCCAGAATTAAAAGGGGAATGTCAGCTTCATTATTTTCGGGCACATAAAAGTATAGTAAATGAAAAATCATTATTATCAGATTCTACAACAACGATTATAAAAGAAGAATTAAGTAATGATGAGATGGTTAGTAAGGAATTTATAGCGAAGTACTGTAAGGAAGATCAATATGCATTAATTCCAATTCATCCGCTTCAGGCAGAATGGCTCTTGCATCAAGCTTACGTACAAGATTGGATAATTCAAGAATTGCTTGAGTATATTGGTCCTGTAGGTAAGTATTATATGGCAACATCATCACTAAGGACGCTATATCATCCCAATTCGAAGTATATGCTTAAGTTTTCATTTCCGGTGAAAGTAACGAATTCAATGCGTATTAATAAACTGAAAGAACTTGAGAGTGGTCTTGAAGGGAAGGAAATGTTAAATACGGCTATTGGTGAAGTACGAGAAAGATTTCCAGGATTTGATTTTATTTGTGATCCAGCCTTTATTACATTAAATTATGGAACACAAGAATCTGGATTTGAAGTGATTATTCGTGAGAATCCTTTTTATAGTGAACATGCAAACGACGCAACATTAATTGCTGGGCTAGTTCAAGACGCTATACCTGGGGAGCGTACGCGGTTATCGAATATTATTCATCGCCTAGCAGATTTAGAAAGTAAAAGCTGTGAAGAAGTAAGCTTAGAGTGGTTTAGACGATATATGAATATTTCTTTAAAGCCAATGGTATGGATGTATTTACAGTATGGTGTTGCATTAGAAGCTCATCAGCAAAATAGCGTTGTTCAGCTAAAAGATGGTTATCCGGTCAAATATTATTTCCGTGATAATCAAGGATTTTATTTCTGTAATTCAATGAAAGAGATGCTTAATAATGAATTAGCTGGTATTGGAGAACGTACTGGAAATTTATATGACGACTATATTGTGGATGAGAGATTTCGTTACTACTTAATTTTCAATCATATGTTTGGCCTCATTAATGGTTTTGGCACAGCAGGATTAATTAAGGAGGAAATTCTTCTCTCGGAATTAAGGTCTGTACTTGAATCATTCCTTCCATATAACCGGGAACCTTCTACATTTTTAAGAGAATTATTGGACGAAGATAAGTTAGCGTGTAAAGCAAATTTACTAACGAGATTTTTCGATGTCGATGAGTTAAGTAATCCATTGGAGCAAGCTATTTATGTGCAAGTACATAATCCACTCGTTAGAGAAGTGGCTGTTCGTTCATAAATAACGTTAAAATTTCACGTAATACAAATAATGGTATTTTGTCATAAGGTGGAGGGTTTTATGAGAGTGGACATGTATCATACGAAAGTATTGAAGGCGCTCGAATCAGAAGATTACATTTCAGTACGAAGAAGAGTGCTACGTCAATTAGTAGAATCGTTAATTTATGAGGGGATTATTACACCGGTTCGCATAGAAAAAGAAGAACAACTTCTTTTTCTAATACAAGGACTTGATGAAGAAGGCAAAAGTGTCACGTACAAATGCTATGGCAGGGAACGGATGACATTTGGACGTATTTCGTTAGACTCATTAATAGTAAGAGTTCAAGATGAACAGCAAGAAATACAATCTGTCTCGCAATTTCTAGAAGAAGTTTTTCGGGTTACTAGTGTAGAACAAGCTAAATTAGATTCTTTTATACACGAATTAGAACAAACAATATTTAAAGACACGATTGCACAATATGAAAGAAATAATAAGAGAGAATATACTCAAAAATCTTACGATGAGTTCGAAAGCCATTTAATAGACGGCCATCCATATCATCCTAGTTATAAAGCACGTGTTGGATTTCAATATCGTGACAATTTTCAATATGGTTATGAATTTATGCAGCCAATAAAACTCATATGGATTGCAGCGCATAAGAATTATGCGACTGTAGGTTATGAGAATGAAGTGATGTATAACAACCTTTTAAAAGAGGAGATTGGCGATCGTAAATTAGAAGAGTTTATGGAACGAATTTGTAATAAGGGATGTAATCCAAAACAGTACGTGTTTATACCTGTTCACCCATGGCAGTGGGTGAATTTCATCATTTCAAATTATGTGGATCATATACAGGGGAAATTTATTATTTATTTAGGAACATCTGAGGACGATTATTGCGCGCAACAGTCAATGAGAACATTAAGAAATATTACGAGTCCAAAGAAACCGTACGTTAAATTATCGATGAATTTACTCAACACTTCAACACTTCGTACGCTGAAACCATACTCTGTTGTGAGTGCACCAGCAATATCAAATTGGTTAAATGATGTTGTAAGTAATGACGCCTATTTAATGGATGAAGCACGTTTAATCTTGTTAAATGAGTTTTCCAGTGTAACGTATGACACGAATAAAAAAGCTATATATGGTTCATTAGGATGTATTTGGCGCGAAAGCATTCATAAGTATTTAGATGCACAAGAAGATGCAATTCCTTTTAATGGTTTATACGCTAAAGAGAAAAATGGTACACCAATTATTGATGCGTGGTTGAATAAATATGGAATGAAGGATTGGCTACAATTACTTATTCAAAAAGCGATAATACCAGTTATACATCTTGTTGTAGAGCATGGCATCGCACTGGAATCACATGGACAAAATATGATTCTAGTCCATAAAGAAGGGGTGCCTGTTCGTATTGCGTTAAAGGATTTTCATGAAGGGCTTGAGTTTTATCGTCCATATTTGAAAACGGTTGACAAATGTCCCGACTTTACTAAAATGCATAAAACATATGCGAATGGAAAAATGAATGATTTCTTTGAAATGGATCGCATTGAATGTTTGCAAGAGATGGTGTTAGATGCACTATTCCTGTTTAATTTAGGAGAATTAGCATTCGTACTTGCGGATGAATATGGATTGAAAGAAGAACATTTTTGGATGATGGTTGTTGAAGAAATTGAAAATCATTTAAGAATATATCCACATTTGAAAGGTAGATTTGAAAATATTCAATTATATGCACCTACATTCTATGCTGAACAATTAACGAAACGTCGATTATATATGGATCTGGAATCGCTTGTTCATGAAGTTCCAAATCCATTGTATAGAGTAAGACAACTTATGAAACAAAAATCAGCTGTTACAGGGGGGAATTATGCTAATCGTTAATAAACAAGAGTATAGCAAAAGTGATTTTGAATCGAGATTACAAGTTTATGAGGAAATGGAACAATTTAAAGAAGCAGAAGGAAATAGATTTGCACTTTGTCTGAAAGATCCATTCGATATTATTACGATTGTGTTTTTCTTAAAAGAAAAGAAATCATCAGTATTACTTATACATGAAGATACACCAAAAGAAACAGCTATTGAAATGGCAAAGCGTGCAAATTGTGTAGGAATTTTATATGGAGAATATGGCGATTTTACAAAATTAGAAGTAGGGAACTTTTTACTAGAAGAGCCTTCTTTATTGCAATATAGTTCTGGAACTACAGGGGAACCGAAACTAATTCGTAGAGCATGGACGGAAGTTGATACGGAAATTACCGCTTATAATGAAGCTTTAAACTGTGAAGTAGATGAAGTGCCAATCGTTATGGCTCCTGTTTCACATTCATACGGACTAATATGTGGTACTTTATCAGCAATTAAGAGGGGGAGCCAGCCTGTAATCATTACGAATAAAAATCCTAAATTCGCATTAAATATAGTTCGCAATACAGAGAAACATATTATATATGCAGTACCACTTATGTTACACATTATGGGGAGTTTTCCATTAGGAACGTTCCAGTTTCATAAAATTATGACATCAGGATCGCCCTTGCCAGAAGCACTATTTTATAAACTAAAAGAAATGACAACATATATGATGCAGCAATACGGTTGTTCTGAAGCAGGTTGTATTAGTATATGTCATGATATGAAGAGCCATTTAGATTTAGGAAACCCTCTACCTCATGCGAGTATAAGCATAGGTTCAGATGAAAATGCACCGGAAGAAATCGTCGTGAAAATGAATGATAAGGAAATCTTCACGAAAGATTTAGGGTATAAATCTGAGCGTGGCATTCATTTTATGGGGCGTATGGACGATGTAATTAATGTTTCGGGATTAAAAGTCTTTCCTATAGAGGTAGAAGAAACGATGCTTCGATTGGAAGGTGTTCAAGAGGCAATTGTATATCGAGGGAAACATCCTGTCATGGGCGAAATAGTTAAAGCGAAAGTGATCTCTCATGTTGATCCAGTACAAATAAGAGAATGGTGTATTCAGCACTTACCTTCTTATAAAGTTCCCCATGAAATTGAAAGTGTAAATGAAATTCCTAAAAATAAAACTGGAAAAGTAAGTAGAAAGTTACTAGAGATGGGAGAGGTTACAACATGAGACGGGAAGCGTTAAAGAATGCCGTGTTAAAAATTATGATAGAAAAAATGGAACTGAAAAATGTAACGCATTTAGAAGAAACGATGCGCTTAAATCAAGATTTATATATAGATTCGGTAATGATGTTACAGCTTATTGTATACATAGAAATGGATATAAAGCTATGCGTTCCAGAGGATGAGGTAGATCCAAAGGCATTTCTTACTGTAGGATCTTTGCTTGATTTTATGGAGGAGTTACAAGAAGTAAATGTGAATAACTAACCTTTAGGAAAGTGGATGAGAGTATGACTTCAATAAAAGTGCACTGTTTAGTGAGTTGTTTTTGTGAAATTATAAAAAGGCGTAGCGACATTGATTTTCGTCCATTTTATTTTGGACTATGGGATGGAGATTTTGATATAACAGAAGGCGGAATTATTTCATATCACTCTGAAAACATTAACCATGATCATTATTTACTTTGGTTTGAAAAATTGTACGGTATTAAAGTAAACGAATGGTATGATCATGCAAAAGATAAAGATAGCAATGTAGAAACGTTTTTAGAATTAGTAGAAAACAAGCCGGAAAATCGTTATGTCATTGTAATGGTTGATATGTCTCTATTACCAGAGAGGGAAAATAAATTTCATCAAAAACCGTTTCCACATTATTTAATGATATCAAAAACAGAGAAAGAAGAAGAGTGGTTCATGCTAGATCCTGATTTTCGTTGGGAAGGAAATATGGAAAGAGAAAAAGTACTTCACTCTATTCAAGATAACCCATTTGGTGGAGGTTATTTCATTGATATAGAAGGAATTGGGGAGCCAACGCAAGAAACAGTAGCTAGTTATTTCACAGAAACATTCAAAAAGAACGACAATGAACTGACTATGGAACTGAAAAATTTAATTGTAAAAATGGCAAATGAGGAAGAAGGATATGCGCTTTCTGGTCTTGTAGCAGCAGTAAAACAAATACCAGTACTTGCAATTCGTAAATATAGTTATGAGCATGCCTTTGCATACTTCCGTGAAACGTTGCAATATTCGGAGCAAGAATTTGATTATTGGTGTGATCGGGTAGAGGATATTGTACAAGGATTTACAAATGTACAGTATCGTGCAATTAAAATGGCAATGACGAATAATAAAGGTATGCTAGTATCGATTATTGAAAAACTGGATGAAATGAATGCAATTGAACTGCAAATTAAGAAGGAATTAGAGAGACAGTTTCTATCATGGAAAGGTATGAAAACAAATCAGTCTGTCGCAACTTTTTAATAAGCTAACTGAATTTAAGATAGGGGAGTTTAATGCTATGAAATATTCGCTATGTACCATTTCATTTCGTCATCAATTAATTTCATTTACTGATATTGTTCAATTTGCATATGAAAACGGTTTTGAAGGAATTGAATTGTGGGGGACTCATGCACAAAATTTGTATATACAAGAACGCGAAACGACAGAACGAGAATTGACTTTTCTAAAGGATAAAAACTTAGAAATTACGATGATAAGTGATTACTTAGATATATCATTATCAGCAGATTTTGAAAAAACGATAGAGAAAAGTGAACAACTTGTAGTACTAGCTAATTGGTTTAATACGAATAAAATTCGCACGTTTGCTGGGCAAAAAGGGAGCAAGGACTTCTCGGAACAAGAGAGAAAAGAGTATGTAAAGCGAATACGTAAGATTTGTGATGTGTTTGCTCAGCACAATATGTATGTGCTGTTAGAAACACATCCCAATACACTAACAGACACATTGCCTTCTACTATAGAACTATTAGAAGAAGTAAATCATCCGAATTTAAAAATAAATCTTGATTTTCTCCATATATGGGAGTCTGGCGCAGATCCAATAGACAGTTTCCATCGATTAAAGCCGTGGACACTACATTACCATTTTAAGAATATATCTTCAGCGGATTATTTGCA
This sequence comes from Bacillus sp. JKS001846, assembly GCF_900176455.1. Classification (NCBI taxonomy): domain Bacteria; kingdom Bacillati; phylum Bacillota; class Bacilli; order Caryophanales; family Bacillaceae; genus Bacillus; species Bacillus sp. JKS001846. The sequence continues at coordinate 3,743,149 of NZ_FWYG01000001.1, read as the reverse complement.
TGTGTTTGAACCTAATAATGTATATGCTGCAGCAGGAAGTCGTATTGGTATGGTTCCGTTATTTGAAGGTATTGTAAATTATGATGAGATTATTCAGGAAGTGAGAGGTACGGATCTTTTTGCTTCCTTAGAATGGTTTGGACATAATGCAAAAGAGATATTAAAAGAAGAAATGAAAGTATTAATAAATAGAAAATTAGAAGTAGTAACTTCGTAATGTGAAATGATGTGAGAGTCTCGTTTTAGAGGCTCTTTTTTTATGGTAAAAAATAACCAAAAATTTCCATGTATTTTAATTTGAATTTAACACAATTTATATATAAATAAGGAGGTGATTGGTAATGGCTAGAAATCGTAATTCTAATCAATTAGCATCACATGGAGCACAAGCAGCTTTAGATCAAATGAAATATGAAATTGCACAAGAGTTTGGTGTACAACTTGGCGCTGATACTTCTTCACGTGCAAACGGTTCTGTAGGCGGTGAAATTACAAAACGCCTTGTAGCGATGGCAGAACAACAACTTGGTGGCGGATATACTCGCTAATTGTAGAAGGTTATAGGAGAAAGGAAGGATTCTTCCTTTCTTTTTTTTCAATTAATTGGTATGGATATATTGTGAACTGGATTCAAAGAATAGGAATAATACTATAATTTCCCCAATTTCTTTTGTTGTGAATGGGAAGTAGTAAAGATGTAATAGCCCTGGTGGAATGAAAAGTTACGTTCCAGCGGGGCTATTATATGGTAAGAAATATATGATGAAAGGTTTCGAAGCCAACATGTTAAAAAAAGAAAACTGTTGTTTAATTGCGCTTGCATCAGTTCCACTTGTTATGACATTAGGGAATTCAATGCTCATCCCAATTCTGCCGACTATTGAAAAGAAATTACATATTTCATCGTTTCAAGTATCCATGATTATTACAATTTACTCTATCGTAGCCATTCTACTTATACCGATTGCTGGTTATTTATCAGATAGATGGGGACGAAAGATGGTAATGGTTCCGAGTTTGCTGATTGCAGCTATAGGAGGAGCGATAACTGGTTGGGTATCTTGGAAAGTTGATAATCCCTACAATTGGATATTGATTGGTAGAGCGATTCAAGGTATTGGTGCTGCTGGTGCAATGCCAGTTGTTATACCGTGTGTTGGTGATTTATACAAAGACGAAAAACAAGTTAGTACAGGTTTAGGAATCATAGAAACATCCAATACATTTGGGAAAGTGCTGAGCCCTATTTTAGGGTCTGCTCTTGCTGCCGTTGTATGGTTCTTACCATTTTGGGCGATTCCAATTTTATGCGTAGTATCAATTGTTTTATTACTTGTTCTAGTAAAGGCAAAGAAACAAGAAGGAGAAGTACCACCACTTAAAGAGTTTATAAAATCTATTCTGTCTACGTTTCGAGAAAAAGGAAGATGGTTAATTGCCATTTTTGCATTAGGTGCAATTATTATGCTTATTTTATTCGGAATTCTCTTTTATTTGTCGACTATACTGGAATCAAAGTATGACATTCATGGTATATGGAAAGGGTGTGTGCTTGCTATCCCGTTACTTGTACTGTCACTTAGTTCATATATGGCCGGTAAAAAAATTGGAGATAATCAAAATGTTATGAAGAAGTGTATCTATATTGGGTTTTTAATGGCAGCTGCATCAGTCATCATTCCTTTATTTATAAAAGGGATTTATTTACTACTTCTTTGTCTCGTTATTATGGGGATAGGGATTGGTATGGCACTCCCATGTTTAGATGCCCTCATTACACAAGGAATTGAAAAGGAGCAAAGGGGAACAGTTACGTCATTTTACAGTTCAATGCGATTTATCGGTGTAGCAGCTGGACCACCTTTATATTCTTTTTTCATGAAAGGGGCGGACCATGAAGTGTTTTATTTGACTAGTATTTTCGCTGCCATTGGTGCTGTCATAGCAATCATTTGGATTAAACCAGCAAAGGATGCAAAGGCGGTAAAACAGAAACCGGAACCTACTTCATAATTTGTAAGAGAATTGCATGATGTTTTGAGTAACATGCAATTCTCTTTCGTTCATTAAGAATAAATAACTTGTTTTAACATATAAAGTGCGACACCCCATATGATGAGACCAGAAAATTTATTTAATAATAAAATTGTCTTTCCGGTTGAGTCTAGTCTTTTTAGAAATTTCCCCGCTAAAGCTAAGCTTATAAACCAAATCCAAGAAACGATAATAGTTGCAAGTGTGAAAGCCCATTTTTCACTTCCTATGTATTGAATAGAATTTGTTCCAATTACACCGATTGTGTCTAAAATAGCATGTGGATTTAATAACGAAACTGATGCTGCGAAAAGGATTTGCTTTTTTAAGGGCATACTTTTTTCTTGTGTTACATCGTTGGAAGGGCTACTTCTCCAAATAACAAAGCCCATGTATACGAGAAAGAAAAATCCAATTATATATAATGAGTTAGTTAGCCAAGAAAAAGTAAGGAGTACAAGGGAGACACCTTGCACTGCAATCAATATGAGTAACGTATCACATATAGAGGCAGTTAATACTACAGGGGCTGCCCTCCAAATGTTTGGTTGGCTCGCACCTTGGTTAAAGACAAAAACATTTTGTACACCTAATGGAATGATAAGTCCAAATGCAAGAATGATACCATGAATAATTGCTTCACTCATCATATTACCTCCTATTTTAATTCATTATGATAGTGTATATTGTATAGAAGAAATGAAAATTTGTATCCATCCATATGGTTGGGGAGGTTACCAACCAAAAAGAATATAAGGTGATATGATGGAAAGATTCGTTTGGAAACCGGATATGTCTCTAGCGACGCCGCTGTATAAACAAATAGAAACGTATATAAAAGAAAGGATCGTTAATGGAGAATGGACCGTTGGAACGAAATTACCTTCACAAAGAGATTTGGCCCATACATTTGGTGTGAATCGAAGCACAATTGTAATGGCTTTCGATGAACTAGTTGCGAAGGGATATATTGAAGGGAATGGCAGGAAAGGAACAATTGTTGTAAATAATAATGAGAATGTTTCAACTTACGCACCCCCGCCTAATTGGCAGTCTTATGTAGAAACAGGACTTCATTATCCGAATCTCCCAGCTATTCAAGAGATTAATCAAGCTGAATTTTACCCACATGTAATTCGGTTAGGAACAGGTGAGCTCGCGCCGAGTCTCTTACCTGAGAAAAAGATGAAAGAAATTATGAATAACCTTTTAAAGTCAAATGTGACGCTTGGGTATGAAGAGCCGAAAGGAAATCTTTATTTAAGGGAAAAGATTTCCGAATACTTAAAGGAGCATGGCGTATATGTATCTCCTGACTCTATATTAATTGTTTCAGGAGCAATTCAAGCGCTGCAACTTATTTCTATGGGGCTTCTTTCGAAAGGGGCATCAATCTTATTAGAGAAACCATCCTATTTATATTCGCTTAATGTTTTTCAATCAGCAGGAGTACGTTTAATTGGAATCCCAATGGATGAAAGCGGGTTACATACATCATATATTAAGAAATATAAGAAGCAATTTAATGCCTCTATTTTATATACAATCCCGTCTTTTCATAATCCAACGAACTTTAGTATGAATGCGAAGAAACGAATAGAAGTGATGGAAATATGTAATGAAATTGGATTACCTATTATAGAGGACGCAGTGTATCAAGACTTATGGTTTGATGCACCTAGTTCGAAACCTTTAAAGGCCTATGATAAAAATGGAATCGTACTACATATTGGAAGCATGTCCAAAGTAATTAGTCCAGGTTTAAGAATTGGATGGATTGTTGGACCCGAGCCAGTAATTCAAAGATTGTCAGACATAAAGATGCAAACAGATTATGGTTCAAGCACTATATCCCAGCAAATTGCAGCAGAGTGGTTTACAAATGGTCTATATGATGAGCATTTGCGATTTGTAAGAAGTGAATTGAAAAAACGAAGAGATTTTATGTTACTAATGTTAGATAAATATCTTCGTGAAATAGCAACTTGGCATGAACCAACAGGCGGGTTTTATATATGGGTACATATAAAAGTACCCATTTCATATCGCAGTTTATTTGATAAAGCTCTGCAAGAAAAGGTTTTATTAAACCCAGGTACTTTATATGATAGAAGTGCAAATCAATTTTTGCGCCTATCGTATTCATACGCAACGTTAGAAGAAATTGAAATAGGTATAAAAAAACTTGCACAACTAATGAAAAAGTAAGAGGAGAAAGTAATGAAACAATATGTAATTTGCCAAATGATCAATGGAGAAAAATATTTAGCTGCTTATGCGGAGACGAAGCAAGAGGCGATTGAAAAAGCAGAACTGTTAGGATTAAGAACGGGAAATCGTTACATAGTTATAACTGCAGAAGAAGCCGAAGGCTTAACGTATCCTTAAACAATGTATGAGATTATATAGGAAGTAAATAAGTCTAGTAATATAAGAATTTACTAGGCTTATTTACTATTAAGTTGTTAAACGTTCTCGTATTTATACGCAAAGTAATAATATTATGAGTCAAGTTGACGAAAAAATCGATTTGTCTTTCGGTCTTGATTTCCTTTTCTATACTCATCAATATATTGCCTAAAGTTCCAAGCTTGTAAAAATTTATTAGCAGAGTTATAACCAGAATTGTAAAGCCAGTCTTTTTCTTCCTTCGTCAGTTCAAAATTAGTACTTGTAATCGTTCCTGTTGGAATTGTAATTGTTCTTGCTTTTGATTCCTTATCTAAATGACGTAAATCATGAGCTTGCATCATTGTTTTAAATAGTCCTTTGAACATAGAAATAGGCTCGTTATAGTGAGCAGGGTCAGCTTGAATCTCATCTTTTACAAAATGAAATCCGAAAGTCGGCCAGCGAGGAGCGGTAGGTGAATCGAAGATCCAAATTGGATAATTACTTAGAATTCCTCCGTCAACCATATAACAAGGCTGCTTCCATTTTGGAGTTCTCCATTTTACGGGTTCAAAGAAGAAGGGGATTGTACTACTCATTCTTACCGCTTTAGCGATAGAGAAGCGATAATTTAAAAATCCATAGTTTGGTAAGTCGTCAGGAAAGACAACCATTTTACCATTACTAATATCAGAAGCGATGATTTTGAGTTTGTTTAGATCCGGTAAATCAGTAAATAAATGAACACCTTTTTTTCGAAGTAATTCTTCAATCCATTCTTCTATAAATACATTAGAGTATATACCTAGAGTAGTCCATGCACTTAGTCCTTTTCCGATAAAGGGGATTTTGTCAATAAAGGTTTTCTTCGTAAATTTGTTATAATCGATATCAGTTATAATGGTTTTTAGCTCTGAACAAGAATATCCTGCAGCTAAAAGTGCCGCGATAATTGCACCAGCTGATGTTCCAGCTACACGTTCCCATTCATAACCTTTTTCGGCTAACGCGCAAATTGCCCCAACATGCGCAATACCGCGCACACCGCCTCCTTCAAAAACACCATCAATCTTCATTAAACATACTTCCTTTCAAATAAAAGATTTGGAAATGGCAAAAAAGCACGTATTGTACGTGCTTTTTTACAATGGTTTTTAAGTTTACTAGCAGCCTACAAAGCCGCCCCAACAGCTAGCTCCGATGATGATTAGAAGGATGAATAAAACGATTAATAAAGCGAAACCTCCGTAACCACAACCACCACAGCTACCGCCGTAACCGTAACCGCCGCAACTATATCCGTAACCCATGTGGAATTCCTCCTTATATTAAAAATAAAAATGAACGAGGGGAAAATGTACTGGAAGAACTAAAGAACTATCGTGTTTGTAGGAACAATGTATAGTATGCTTTTTTAAACTTGTTCGCGTACGAAGGATAAGCCCGTTTTTTGGAGGCTTGTTGATTTTGTAAAGAATGAAGTATAATCTTTGTACTATGATATAAATAAGTATGTAAATGTAAGGAGAATTTATGAATAAAAAAATTGAAGTATTAATTGATAAATATGAACTAACACACTTGAAAGAGGAACTTATTAATACTGTATTTCCTTGTATAAAAGTTGTGCCAAAGCAGCAGGAAACTGTTGCGATAGGTAGTTCGAAAATGGGAGGAGTTCCTGATTTACCAGCTTTATTTGAATATCCAAAGCATAAAGGAAATCCACTACAATTTATCGCGCAATTTAACTTAAGTGATTTACAAAACGTTGGTATGGATCACAATCTTCCTAAGGCGGGGATGCTGTATTTCTTTTGCATTGAAAATTATTTTGAAGAAAATGTGAAGCTAACAGAGGCTGGGGGTGTACTTTATTATGATGTTCCTGTAGAGCAATTACGAAGAGGAAATGAAGTACAAGCGAAATATAACCAGTGTGCAATTACTTTTGAACTGACATACAAATTACCAGAACTTTTCATTGAAGATGAGGCTGATTCAGATCGTTTCTTGCAATTACTTGAAGAGCTAATTCCGGATAACTACGATAACCATCAAATGTTTGGTGAGCCATTCTCTGTACAAGAAGAAGTGTTATATGAGACGGGAGAATATATGGGAGTAGACCCGCAGCAAATGACTCTTTTATTCCAAATTGATTCAGATCATAAAAATTGTAATATGGTTTGGGGAGAACTAGGGATGCTATATTTCTGTATTAGTAATGAAGATTTGAAAAATCAACGTTTTGAAAATACATGCTGCGTATTACAAACATGCTAATGAAAAAAGGTTGTTCTTTTAAAAAGAACAACCTTTTTATGTGAATTAGTTAATATGCATAATCTCATATGACCTATACGAAAAAGTATTGTATACTCTGAAACTATACGATACTTTTTCGTATAGTTATAGAATATAAGGAGTGACAAGATGGGAAAGACAAGTAAGTATGTGACAGCTGCCGCACTTTGTTCAACTATAGTAATGGGAGGCTTACAAGCGTCATCTGTATCTTATGCAGCTACAAATCCGACTACAGTGACAGCACAATCAGATGTAAAGTTATTAGATGATTTCAGAAAAGAATTAAAAAAACAGATTGATAATCGAGAAGAGAATATTACAATCACATATAAAACAAAAGATAGAAATGCTAGAAATATTATGGATCAATTGTATGGTGAGTTTAATAAAATTGTAGATGCTGATGAGTATGTAAAATATAATGTAGCGTCTACTAGATATTCTATTAAAGGAATGCCAGGGGACTATACGTTTACACTGCAAGTAAAATACCGTGAATCAAAAGAACAAACTCAATATGTAAAAGCTCAGGCGAAATCAATTGTTGGATCAATTGTAAAACTAGGGATGGATGAGCATGAGAAAGTAAAAGCTATTCACGATTACGTTGTTAAGCATGTGTCTTATGATACGTCTTATCAAGCGTATACAGCATATGAAGCATTAGCGAATCGTTCTGCCGTTTGCCAAGGATATACATTATTAACGTATGAGTTGTTAAAAGAGGCAGGTATTCAAAATCATATTGTAACAGGCACAGGAAATGGACAAGCTCACGCGTGGAATTTAGTGAACATTGAAAACAAATGGTATCACCTAGATACTACATTTGATGATCCAGTACCAGATAAAGCAGGGCGTGTAACTTACTCATATTTTAATATGTCTGACGAACAGTTAAGTAAAGATCATGAATGGGATCGTAGCAAATATCCAGCGGCAACTACAAGTTATTTTGGTGAATTAACAAATAAAATAAAAGCTGGTAGCTCAAAAACTGTCGTATATGAGCAGATGTTAAAAGAAACAAATTTACAATACTTATCTGCAGAATACGGAGCAGAAAATTATAATGAATTTAAGAAAAAGTTGCAGCAACAGTTTGCAGCCAAGCCAGAAAAAGTAGAAGTGCGATATAAGCAGTCCATGGATGGAACGATGCAAGATATAAAGAAAGTATTAAATGAAATAAATTGGCCAAAAGGTGCAAAGCGTGTGTCTTATCAAGTAGCGCCTTACAGTGCATTGGCGGGTTATTCATTAGCGACAATTACATTTACGTATTAAGCAATGGGAAAAAGCATCTGTAAAAGGTGCTTTTTTTATTAATTGATTGCTTTTGAATATTAAGAATTGTGTGATAGAATAAATGGATAAGGATGTGAATGTGGAATGAACTTGTTCGAAAGTAATATTTTTACATTGATATATACTTGTTTAGTAATCGGACTTATCGTTTTGTTTTTCATATCATTTACTTTGTTTATTAGAAGAGTATTACAAAGCAGTGCTGCAAAGAAACACCACGTGATTAATATGAACCAGAAGCTAGATCGAATCATTGAATTGCTTGAAAAAGATAAGAAATAGCGATAGAAGAGGTATGAAAAGGGGAAAGAGAATGGCCAATTATATAAAAGAATTACGTGAAAAAGTAGGACATGATTATGTTTTCTTAAACTTTGCCGGTGGTTGTGTATTTAATAAAGAAGGAGAAGTATTACTGCAAAAAAGAGGAGACTTTAACGCTTGGGGATTTCCAGGTGGTGCAATGGAGATAGGAGAATCAGCTGCGGAAACTGCAATCCGAGAAATCAAAGAAGAAACCGGGTATGATGTAGAAATAAATGAGCTTATTGGAGTGTATACAAAATATTTTCAATCATATCCAAATGGAGACAAGGCTCAGTCAATTGTGATGTTCTTTTCATTCTCAATAGTTGGAGGTGACAAAAAAGTAGATGGTGATGAAACGCTGGATTTGAAGTTTTTCCCGTTAGACGACATGCCACCGTTATTTTGTAAACAACATGAAGATTGCCTGCAAGATTTATTGGAGAAAAGAGTAGGGGTATATCGTTAACATATAAAAAAGAAGCTAAATGAAGATTAGCTTCTTTTTTATGTTTAATTTATTTCCACCAATCATCAAACATTGACGCTGGTACTTGTCTTTTATGCTCACTCACTGTGTAACGTTTTTCAATTTTCTCTGCAACGTCAGCTGGAACTGCTTTACCTTCTAAATAATCATCTAATTGATCATAAGTAATACCTAACTCTGTTTCATCAGCTTGACCTGGTTTTTCATCTAATAAATCAGCTGTTGGCATTTTTAAGTAAAGTCGCTCGTCTGCACCTAACTCTTGTAATAATGCACGTCCTTGGCGCTTCGTTAATCCCGTTAATGGTAATAAATCTGCACCACCATCTCCGAATTTTGTAAAGAACCCTGTTACAGCTTCTGCAGCGTGATCTGTTCCGATAACAAGTAGCCCTTTTTGTCCACCAATTGCATATTGAGTAACCATACGGATACGTGCTTTCACGTTACCTTTATTGAAATCTGTTAATGATTCACCCAATAAGTTTTCATATTGATTTGAAAAAGCATCAACAGTTGAAGCAATATCAAATGCAACAGATTGATCTGCTTGAATGAATTGTAATGCTAATTGTGCATCATCTTCATCTTTTTGTACTTTATAAGGAAGACGCACGGCGATAAACGTTGCATTACCACCTTCGTTACGAATTTCTTCAACTGCAAGTTGTGCTAAGCGTCCTGCTAATGTAGAGTCTTGTCCGCCGCTAATACCAAGTACAAATCCTTTTGCACCTGTTTTTTTTACATAATCCTTTAAGAAATCAACTCGTTTACGAATTTCAACTTTTGGATCAATTACAGGCTGAACATGTAATGCTTTCATAATCTGTTCTTGTAATGTCATTATGTTTCCTCCTATTCATATTAAAGCGGTAATTAAGTTTATATGTATAATGGTACATACTTCTATCCTTTATTATTTCGCAAAATTAACGAATATACAATAGGATGTGTGTATGAATATGAATGTAGTCATTATAAATAAAGTACTACGTATAAGCAATTTTTTTAAACCTTTCAAAAATGTAAGGTTTTTGTCATTTGAATCGATGGAAGGTATTTCCGCACTTTACTAATATAAAAACATAGATAGTAGAAGGGCGGAGAAGTAATATGAACATTAGAGAACTAGCATATCGGAATGTAACCCGAAATAGACGGACATACTCAGCCTATTTTTTGAGTAGTGCATTTGCAATTATGGCCTTTTTTGTGTATTCATTTTTTGCGTTTCATCCGGCATTAAGTGCAGGAGAATTAGGTCAGTACGTATTCGTAAGTATGTCTTTTGCACAGTCTATTATTTACTTATTTACATTCTTCTTTATTTTATATTCGATGGGAATGTTTTTAAAAACGAGAAAGCGTGAACTAGGGATTTTAATGATGTTAGGTATGACGAAATATCAATTAAAGCGTCTAATCTTTTTTGAAAATATTATGATTGGAATAGGGGCAATTATTTTTGGTATTCTTTCAGGTATGTTATTTTCAGGGGTATTACTATTTGTCGCTCCGATGATATTGAAACTAGATATCTCCTTATCCTATTACATACCGATGAAAGCAATTGTTGTAACGAGTATTATGTTTTTTATTTTATTTATGATCATATCATTGTTTAGTGCAGGAATGATTCGTAAAAATAAGATTATGAAGTTGTTTAGAGGATCGGCAGAGGCGAAACCTGAACCGAAAGCATCAATCATTTCTTCCATATTAGCAGTAGTATTGCTTAGTGCTGGCTATGTAGGAGCTCTTCTATCACATGGAGCAATGGTATTTATTATGATGATTCCTGTTACAACGGTAGTTATTATTGGGACGTATTTGTTGTACAAGCAGCTGAGTGTCTTTATTATTCGATTATGTAAAAAAAGTAAACGTTTCTATTGGACACAGACTAATATTATTACGTTATCAGATTTAGCGTATCGCATGAGAGATAACGCAAGAATGTTCTTTATTGTAACCATTATTTCTACTGTAGCATTTTCCGCAATAGGGACATTAGTTGGCTTCGCATCCATGACGAAAGGGATAATGGAGAGACCGATTTCGTTTCATTACCATTCTAAGCAAGGGAATAGTAACGAATCACAGCATATACAAATGATTGACAAAGGATTAAAGAAACATAGTATAGCAGCTTCAAAAACTAATATTTCGACAAAGAAAACGGAGGAACAGTCGTTAAGAAGCGCCATTTTTATAAAAGAATCAGACTATAAGAAATATGCAAAGTTAACAGGAGAACCATTTAATACTGTAGCAAATAAAGAAGTTGTATTTTTGTCAGCTAATATACCAGGGCCAACGATGAAAGAAAGAAAAGAAATTACTTTACCTAATATGAATGAAAATTTAAAAGTGAAAAAAGTTACTTCATCTTCATTGGGGAAAATATTAAGAGGAAATGTTTATGTAATCTCTAATAATCAATATGATTCATTACAAGATGGGTTTATAGAGACAAAAGATTATATGTATAAAACTGAAAGAACGAAAGATGAGATTGAAATTGGTAAAGAGCTTACGCATCAAATTAAACCGTATCAAGAATATTCAACGTTTAGTGCGGAAGAGTACGAGCAAAACCAAAGTTTACAAATTGCAGGACCGATTTTATTTGTAGGTTTCTTTATTGGTATAGTATTTTTCGTTTGCGCAGGAAGTTTCCTTTACTTCCGTTTATTCTCCGATTTGGAGGATGATGTTCGTTTGTTCGAAATGATTCGTAAAGTTGGATTGACAAGTAGGGAATTATCGAAGGTAGTTACAATTCGATTGGCGCTTTTATTCTTCGTTCCAATTGGTGTTGCAACATTACATGGAGCAGTAGCCTTAACGGCGTTAGGGCAAATGTTTGAGTACTCATTGTTTAAAGAAAATACAGTTGTATTAAGTATTTTCATAGTTATTCAAGTTGTATACTTCTTACTTATAAGATCCCGTTATGTAAAACAATTGAAAGAGAGATTACGTATGCATTAAATGTGTTTTTTTAACTCGAGTACAAAATTTTCTAAAAAGAGGCAAGTATTGTCAAAAAGTGATAAAATGGAAAAAGCGAGGTGAAAAAATTAATAGAGAGTAAGGGGGGAGAAATATGAAAGCAACAGGAGTTATTCGAAAAGTAGACGAATTAGGACGAATTGTTATCCCTAAAGAATTACGCGATGTATTGGGAATACAAATCAAATCACCGCTTGAAATTTTTGTAGAAGCAGATAAAATCATTTTACAAAAATATCAACCTTACAATGCTTGCCAAATCACAGGTGATGTTTCAGGGCAGAATATTACATTAGCAAATGGAAATATTACAGTTGGTATAGAGGGAGCGGAATATTTAGTAAAAGAAATAGAAAAGTTTTTAAACAAGAGTGAGGTTTAGTCTTAATTTATATTATTTTTCAAATACATATCATTCTTTTAAAAGACTGTAAGAGGACCATTAATTGGTCCTCTTATTTTGGTTATTAGTTGAACGACTCGGTGTTACTTCCTACAAATCATAGGGAAAATAAAGAAGTATTATAGAGGTAGTAAATGATGTTGAGAAATATTTGAAAAGAAGGAAAACAAAAAGAATAAAACGAATGTTACATTTACACGTATTCAAAAGTGGTCTGAAATGAAAATAATACATTTTCAGGAGGGATTACGATGAGTAGTACAGTGAATAAACAAAAAGGTATACAATTGATTCCGTTTACCGTAAATAAGGTGGTAGAACAAGTAAATGAAATTCCACCAGGTGTGCAACTGATTCACGCTCCGCAAGTATGGGAAAAGAGTATGAAGGGGCAAGATGTAGTCGTTGCCGTATTAGATACAGGGTGTGATACTAATCATATAGATTTAAAAGATCGTATTATCGGCGGAAGAAATTTCACAAAAGATTATGAAGCTGATCCAAATGTGTATCTTGATAATAACGGACATGGTACTCATGTTGCGGGAACGATTGCCGCGACTGAAAATGGTGTCGGTGTATTAGGAGTTGCACCACTTGCTAAAATGTTAGTATTAAAAGTTTTAGCGGGAGATGGTTCTGGAAGTTATGAGCAAATTATTGAGGCAATTCATTATGCTGTAAATTGGAGAGGGCCGAATCAAGAGAAAGTGAGAATTATTTCAATGTCACTTGGTGGTCCGCAAGATGTTCCAGAATTACATGAAGCAATTCAAAATGCGGTAAAGCAGGATGTTCTCGTTGTATGTGCTGCTGGAAATAATGGAGATTGCGATGATGAAACAGAGGAACTAGACTTTCCGGGTGCGTACTCCGAGGTAATTGAAGTTGGTGCCGTTAATTTAGAGCGGAAGATTGCATGTTTTAGTAATTCAAATCAAGAAATTGATCTAGTAGCGCCAGGTGATGAAATATTATCTACGTATCCAGAAGGAAAATATGCTGTGTTAAGTGGAACTTCCATGGCGACGCCGCATGTTGCTGGAGCGCTCGCCTTGCTCATTAAACAGTGTGAGAAAGAATACGGTCGAAAGTTATCCGAGCCGGAAATATATGCACAACTCATTAAAAGAACTGTACCTTTAGGGTACGAACGTACATCTGAAGGGAATGGATTAATAGATTTATTAAAAGAATAGCCATATTAAAAAAACATCTCATATGAATATGAGATGTTTTTTTAATATGGCTCTGTCGCATGTAATACAACTTGTAATAAACCTGGGAATCTAGCATTTAAATCTTCTTCACGAATTGAAATGAAACGTTGTGTTCCTTCAAGGCGCGTGTACATAACACCTGACTCACGTAAAACTTTGAAATGGTGAGATAAAGTTGATTTTGCAACAGGGATGTTTAAAGCACCACAAGATTGTTCATTTTTCTCTAGTAACATATTTACAATTTGTAAACGAATTTGATCGCTAAGTGCATATAAGACAGAAGAAAATTGAATTTCTTCTCGATTTGGATGATAGAGTGTACGCATATTTCACCTACTTGTATAAGTTAAGATATTTGCACTATAACATATAAAGTGGTATATTTCTATTGTTCGAATATATTCGAATAATAGAAATATAGGGGGAGAAAAAATGAAGTATATAAAATTGCAAAAGGCAGGATTAAATATTTCAAAGTTGGGTTTAGGTACAAATGCAGTAGGGGGACATAATTTATATGCTGATGTGAATGAAGAAGAAGGAAAGCGATTAGTAGAAGAAGCTATTCAGCAAGGGATTACATTTTTTGATACAGCAGATTCATATGGTTTCGGTAGATCGGAGGAATTAGTAGGAGAAGTATTAAAGGGAAAACGTCATGAGTTTATACTTGCTACAAAAGGTGGAATTCAACCGTTGTTAAATGGAGAAACTTATATTAACAATGAACCAAGTTATTTAAGGAATGCTGTGGAAAATAGCTTAAGAAGATTACAGACTGAATATATTGATTTATATTATTTACACTTTACAAATCCTGAAACAAGTTACATAGATTCAATCGGAGAGCTTACTCATTTAAAAGAAGAAGGGAAAATTCGTTCAATTGGAATATCGAACGTAAACATAGAACAATTAAAAGAGGCGAATCAACATGGTCATATAGATGTTGTACAATCTCCATACAATATGTTAGAACGTACAGCTGAGGAAGAACTGTTGCCGTATTGTATAGAAGCAGGTATTTCATTTATTCCATATGGGCCTCTTGCTTTTGGAATATTAGGCGGAAAATATACAGAAGATTTTAAATTAAATGAAGTCGATTGGCGTCAAAATGTAAATCTATTTGAAGAAAATACATATAAGAGTAATTTTAAGAAAGTGAATAAGTTAAAAGGGCTAGCTAAAGAAAATGATATTGAAGTGTCTCATTTAGCGTTAGCATGGTTATTAAATAAAGAAGGGATTGATACTGTTATACCTGGTGGAAAGCGGGCAGAGCAGGTAAGAGAAAGTGTGAAAGCGGTAGATGTTGCATTGAATGAAAGAGTCATGAAAGAAATCCAATCTATTTTAGAAGATTAGTTAAACAGAGGGAGAGTACCCTCTGTTTATATAAGGAGAAGGTCTAAATGAACAGAGTACTAGCTGTATTTTTTATGATAATGTTTATGATCGGTACAGATACTTTCTTAATTTCACCACTGTTGCCGACATTGCAACAGGTGTATCATGTTTCAACTGAGTTGTCAGGATGGATGGTGAGTTCGTATGCTTTAGGGTATGCTGGATTTGCGATTGTGGCTGGTCCTATATCAGATGGATTAAACAGAAAAAAAGTAATGGTACTAGGTATGAGTTTTTTTGCAATAAGTACGTTTTTTTGTGGAATTGCACCGAGTTTTTTATGGATGCTAACATTTAGATTTTTAGCAGGTGTAAGTGCAGCTTTTGTATCTCCACAAGTGTGGGCATCTATTCCGCTCCTTATAGAGAAGAAGCAAATTGTGAAAGCAATTGGTGTTGCAACAGCAGGGTTATCAATCTCTCAAATTTTAGGGCTGCCACTGGGAGCTTATTTAGCAACGATACATTATACAATTCCATTCTATTTCATTGGTATATTATCAGCACTACTTGTCATTCTTATTTATGTTGTATTACCAGAAATACAGTCGGTTCATATAGGTGGAAATAAAAAAGCGATTTTACAGCGTTATAAACAATTACTTACAGATTCAAAGGTTTCACTTTCTTATTTTGCATACTTTGTTTTTCAAACCGGAAATTTTGCTGCATTTTCATTTTTTGGTGTATGGCTTTCCATTCAATTTGGCTTACAAGTTCATGAAGTAGGTACAGCTATGCTCGTATTAGGATTAGGAAATTTAATTGGTAATATTTTTGGTCCTAGAATCGTAAATAAAATTGGTTATAACCTTTCTTTCTATGGTGGAATTATATTTACAGCAGTGCTATATGTATTACTTCCTCATGTAAAGAACATTGTATTGGTGGAGTTATTGTTCTTTGCTTTATTTTTTGTGACAGGAATTTTGTTTGTATTAATGATGAGGCACTTACAAAACATGTCTAGTGTAGCAAGAGGAACAGGAGCCGCGCTTGCAAATGCTTCTATGTACATTGGTCAAATGATTGGTGCGGCAATAGCTGGAATGTTATTTGCAATATCTCACAATTTTATACTTATAGGTAGTTTTACTGCGTTACTATATATAGGAGCTTTATTTTTGTTTAGAAAAAGTGAAAAAATTACTGAAAATAGTGAAACAGGAATTGCATCATAAAGCTTGTATAAATATTTCGCAAATCAGAATTAATAAGAGTGTGAATACATGAATGTGCTTTTAATTAAAGTGGTTACTAAAAGTATAGAGATAGTAGAAGAAATGTATTGTAACAAAGTTATGAGGAATCAAAAAATAAAAATCCCTATAAAGATAGGGATTTATATATCGGCATATAGTTCCTTGGAAAAGGATATACTTAGTTTAGCATATCGGACTACTTATATTTGTGAAATAGATGTGAAAGTAATGTGAAAAATGCCGAAGGAAAAAACTATTTAAATAGAGGGCAATTTAGATGGGGATATGGATTTTACATAAATGTTGTGTTATATTTCTACTTATCTGTTAATAATTACATATTTTAATTTTATTGGGGATAAAAGGGAGAGGTTTAAATGCAATGGTATTTGAAAGCTCTAAAGAATTATGGGAATTTTAGTGGTAGAGCTACGCGAAAAGAGTACTGGATTTTTAGTTTATCCAATATCGTAATTTTTTGGCTACTGTTATTTTTATCATCATTTTCAGAGGTGTTAGTTGCTATTATTGCGTTGCTATTTATGTTAGTAATGATTATACCAAGTTTTTCGGTTGGTGCACGACGATTACATGATATTGGGAAAACGGGATGGTGGCAACTATTAAATTTTGTACCGTTTGGTAGCATTGTTTTACTTGTATTTTTTATCATTGAAAGTGAAGAAAATGACAATCAATACGGACCAAATCCGCATTCAGATTTAAAAGAAGCGATTTAATAAACTTATTTAGTTTGTAGCATTACTAGTTCAATTATTTTATCTATTATTAAAATGGTTTGCGTGGGCTAATATTATTAGGTTGATCTTTAGGTCTAGATGACTTTTGAAACTGTAAAAATGGAAAGATAAAGGCAGAGAGAATATAGCATGGAAAGAAAAAAATTCTAAATAAAAAGCACTGTTTTAGCTAATGTAGCTAAAACAGTGCTTTTCTCTTTGATTGAACAGTTGCAGCATTTTCATCATGTATACCTGCATCTTTAATAATTCGTTGTTTTGCTTTATTTAATAGATGGTTTACTGCTTCGCCAAAATAGTTAGCTTCGCTTTTTGTGCGGGCTTCTCGTAAACATTTATAGTTTTCTAGCAGTTCCTCTTTTTCGGAGTTTGTTAAGAAATCTTCTATTTTCTTTTTTGTCATACGAAACACCCTTTCTCCTGACAAACGACGCAATAGAAAATATTTATTTCTCATTATAACAATAATTTTAAAAGAAAGTATACACTAACGTCGCAATAATTTGTCAATTTCTTGAATCTTCTCATCAGCTTTCCCAATTTGCGTATTTTTAGCCTGTTCGCCACCAAGAGCTTGATGTAGTAAAAAAGTTTGACCGGAAATAGCAGTTACAATGGATACTTTTATAATTTCTTTTATTGCGGTGACATCGAATAAAACGAGCCCAAGAAGTGCGGCTAGGCTACCAGTAAAAATATCAGTTAAAAATCCAAAATGAAAAAATGTTTTCAAACGGCGTGGAAGCAATAACTTACCTTGGTTATTGATTAGATGGGAAACGAAGCCGGTAATGCCACCAACGAGAACAGCGGTTAGCCATTGATACATTTCCATCGAATCCACTCCTTTTAGTGAATAAGATTCGATTATTTCATATTGATTCCTTTTAATATTTCATATAAGCATATTGAGAAAGTTTGTTTGGGTATATTTTGTATTCAAATTAATTATAACAGAAAATTTAGATAGATTTCAGTCTATTATATGAATCATTTTTACAATAATATGAATGCAGAAAGGGGTGCGTGATATGAATATAGATTATCGAATAAGAAGTGTAGATGGTTATACAAAAAAAATAGGGGAATTAGTAAGCCTGCTTGAGCATACGAGAGCTGTAACATTAGGCGAAGTAAAAAATTTATCAGTTGAGCAATTAGATTTAATTATGCAAAGCAGCGGAAATTCAATTGGCGCCTTATTAAAGCATATAGCAGCTATTGAAAAAGTTCATCAGCTTATTTCATTTCAAGATCGTGACTTTACAAAAGAAGAATTAGAAATATGGGAAGATGCACTGTATTTAGGGGAAGCGGGTAGAGCAATCCGTGGTCATGAAATAAAGTATTATGTACAACTTCTACAAAGTGTTCGAGAAGAATCTCTGAAGTATTTAAGTGAACAAGGTGATGAGTGGCTCATGTCAGAAAGAAAGTGGCCTAACGGTGTAGCATATAACCAGCACTATCTATGGTTTCATGTGCTAGAAGATGAAATTAGTCATCGAGGACAAATTAGAATGCTCAAAAACAAGTTATTTGAAAATTACGTAAAATAATGTAGCTTTTTATAGGAGAATTCCATATAATGAGAATAATTAAAATAAGAACGGGGTGATGTATTATGGCGAAAATAACTTATATGAATAATCAACCAAATACAAAGGTGGATGGAAAGGGCGATATTATATAAGGTAATTCGCAATCCTTCCACTTAGTACAAACTAGGGAGGATATTTATTTGAATCAAAATATTTTAGAATCTTTCGGCTGGGATTCATTTTTTGAAGAACAAGTTACAGAGAAAAATTATGAAGTAGGTCGTATTTTACTTGAGCATAAGCATATATATCGCATTATTTGTAATGATGGTGAATATATGGCAGAA
Source organism: Bacillus sp. JKS001846 (assembly GCF_900176455.1). Lineage (NCBI taxonomy): Bacteria > Bacillati > Bacillota > Bacilli > Caryophanales > Bacillaceae > Bacillus > Bacillus sp. JKS001846. The sequence continues at coordinate 3,724,405 of NZ_FWYG01000001.1, read as the reverse complement.
CTGTCTGGGAAGTTTCGGCATGAAGCGATTACGAAAGGCGATTATCCAGCAGTTGGTGATTGGGTGTATATAAAGAAAATAGAAGATGAAAAGAAAGCGATTATTCATCGTATTTTCCAGCGAAGAAGCTCTTTCTCAAGACAAGAGGCTGGAACAAGAACAGAAGAACAGATTATAGCAGCAAATGTAGATTATTTATTTTTAGTGAATGCACTTAATCATGATTTTAATGTTAGAAGGATGGAACGTTATTTATTATTAGCGTATGAAAGCGGCGCTATGCCAGTTATTGTTTTAACAAAGAGTAGTATATGTAATGATGTGGAAGAGAAAATTGTAGAAACGGAAGCTATAGCAATTGGTGTTCCTATTTTCGTTGTTGATAGTTTAGAGCATACAGGTATAGATTCGTTGAAACAATTCGTTTCTTCAGGGAAAACAATTGCTTTAGTTGGATCATCAGGGGTAGGAAAGTCAACTTTGTTAAATGCTCTAATAGGAATTGATGTAGCAAAAACGGGAGATATACGTGAAGAGGATAGTAGGGGGAGGCATACGACAACGCATCGAGAATTATTCCAATTGCCTAGTGGCGCTCTCGTGATTGATACGCCTGGCATGAGGGAATTGCAACTTTGGGAAGGCAGCGAAGCGATTCAAACAGCATTCTCTGATATTGAAGAACTTGCGACAACATGTCGTTTCCGTGATTGTAAGCATGAGAATGAACCAGGATGCGCGGTGTATAGTGCAATTGAAAACGGACTTATTACGATAGATCGTTTGAAAAGCTATAAAAAATTACAAAGAGAACTGGCGTATTTTATGAGGAAACAAGATGCAATCCTTGCCAGAGCAGAGCGTGATAAATGGAAGAAAATTTCTAAACAACATAAAAAAATGTAAAAACCAAAGGGGCCCCTTTGGTTTTTTCTATTTGTAAATTTTATAATAATATTATTCATATATATAGACAAAGGGAAATTAATTGTTTAAACTTTACAAAGTATTCACCATAATAGGTTATGAAAATAATAATTAAGGAATGGGAAATATTTATAATTAACTCAATTTAACTTTTAAATTTGAAAATTAGGAGGTTCATAATGGGTAAACTATTAAATTTGTTTCGTGATATGAAAGTAGCAAAAAAGCTATTAATTTCATTCTTTGTAATTTTAATTGCAGCCGTTTCTATAATCGGGGGCATGTCTTATCAAACTGCTAAAAAGAATTTTGAATCACAAATTACGAGTAGTGCTAACGATAATATAAAAATATTAGATAATTTAATCAATCAAATGATTGAAGCAAAATTTAACGATGTGAATAACTTTGCACGAGTAATTCAAGGGAATATGTATCAAGGGGATAATCAGGATGAGCTAAGAAAGACATTATCTCAGTATATCAATTTAAATATAGATGTTGAACAAGTGTATGTTGCCGGTAATGATAAGAAATTTGTACAGGAACCAAATATACAAATGGCAGCAGATTATGATCCAACAACACGACCTTGGTATAAAGATGCAGTGGCAAAACAAGGTGGTATTGTTGTTAGCGAGCCATATAAGGCAAAAGGAAATGGACATATTGTCGTAACGATTGCAAAACAAACAGAAGATAAAAATGGGGTTGTTGCGCTAGATTTAAGTTTAGACAATTTATTAAAAACAACAAAGTTAATCAATATTGGTAAAAAAGGATATGCCTTCATTTTAGATGGAAAGCAAAAAATCATTGCTCATCCACAAGAAAAATCAGGGGATAAAGCAGCTGATTCTTGGGCAAAGAAAATTTATGAAGATAATCATGGTGCTTTTACATATTCTTATGGTGGTAGTGAAAAGAATATGGTATTTGCTACAAACGTAAAAACAGGTTGGAAAATTGGTGGGACGATGTACGCAACTGAAGTAATTGAAGCTGCTCAACCTGTATTTTATAATATGTTAATTGTTATGCTTATTTCGTTAGTAGTAGGTGGAGTACTTATTTATTTTGTGACACTTTCAATTACGAAGCCTTTAAAGAGACTAGTTATCACTTCTAAAGAAATAAGTGAAGGGGATTTAACGCAAACAATTGAAATTCATTCTAATGATGAAATTGGTCAACTTGCGAAAGGTTTTAACGAGATGACAAATTCATTACGGACGTTAATTGGAAGGATTAACACTTCGGCAGGACATGTTGCAGCAGCATCAGAAGAACTAACTGCAAGTGTAAGACAAGCGAGTGAAGCAACTGAGCAAATTACAACAGCAATGGATGAAATATCAAGTGGGGCAACGACGCAAACAACAAGTGTAGAAAATGGTGCTATGTTACTGTTTGATGTAACGGAAGGAATTCAGCATGTAGCAAATAGTTCATCATCTATTAATATCGCTTCTGCTCATACTCGTGAAAAAGCAGAAGATGGTGGGAAACTAGTAGGAAGAACAGTAAACCAGATGCAGTCTATTGCAGAATCGGTTTCACAATCAGATGCTGTTATACAGTTATTAAATAATAAATCAAAACAAATTGGTGATATATTGGAAGTAATTCAAAACATTGCAGATCAAACAAATCTTCTAGCTTTAAATGCGGCAATTGAAGCGGCAAGAGCTGGTGAACATGGAAGAGGTTTTGCAATTGTTGCAGATGAAGTACGTAAATTGGCAGAGCAGTCTAGCATATCTTCCAGTGAAATTAGTAAATTAATAGGCGAAATACAAGACGATATGGGTAAGACAGTCAAATCAATGAATCATGTAAATGAAGAAGTTCAATCTGGACTTGTTATTGCAAATGAAACGAAGCAAAATTTTGCTGAAATTTTACAATCTACAAATGAAATAGTTAATCAAATTAAGACGATGGTTGAAACGGCTAATGGAATGTCAAAAGGGGCAAATGAAGTATCTATTTCAGTAGGACAAATTGCAATGACAGCACAAAATAATGCGATAAGCACACAAAATGTTGCGGCTTCAGCTGAAGAACAGCTAGCTTCGATGGAGGAAATTGGATCAGCGGCGGGTACGCTATCTCAAATGGCTGAAGAATTGCAAGTATTAATTGAGAGATTTAAAGTTTAATAGAGAACAGACTCCCCCTAGTAGCATTATGACACTAGAGGGTAGTCTGTTTTATTATGTAAAATCAAATGGAGATGTAAACTTCCTTTATGACGTTTAAAATGGTATTTTGCATAATATTTGTCGAAAAATAGAGGTGTTTGTTAGCTTTGTGTATAATTATTAACCTATAGAATACAAATAAAAGGAGAGTATTATGGGAGTGTATTGGGGGACAAAAAGACATTCTTGGCTTAGTTACGTCTCATTTTGGCTAAGTATTTCATTTTTTATTGTTTTTCTAATTGAAGTGTTTATATTAAAAACACTTTCGAATAGCTCGGTGCAAATTGTTAAATATTTTTATTTTATACTTGTACCAGTAAATATTTTTCTTAGTTTAAAGTTACTATTTAAGAAGAATGAAAAGAAAGCGTTACCTATTTTTAGTTTCATTGTCTCATTATTATTTGCAATTTTAATAATCGTATTAGTTTTAGCAGCTATAGGGAAGTTCTTTTAAGGGGAGTGGTATAAGTCACTCTCCTTTTTTATTTGTGGTAGTCTTACTATATGTAAAAGTGTGAATGCTGTGAGCTAATAAAAGCGGAGAGTAGACAATATTTGCATGGATTAAAGTCTGTCGTTATTTGAACTTGTAAGAGTGTATGGAGTAATGAGGTAATATACATAATAATGGAGATAGAATTAGTTATTTTATAAGTGTGTATGAAGCAAATGAATACGGTAAGAACGGTGATATATGGTACAATAGCTATGGATAGTGATAGAGATAAAGGGTATATAAAATACTCATCGTTTTTTAGTAAGAGAGGGGTTATCTTATGCTATACGAGGATTTGGAGACATTATTTCAAACAGCTCCGAAAGAAGATAGAGGCGGATGGAAATATATAATCCAAGAACAAAATGATACATTTAAAATTGGTGATGAAATACTGAAAAATCAAATGAGTGTCGAATTGTATTTTAATGAATACGATGAGGTGAAAATCACTTTATATAAAGATGGAATTCCCATTACGACTATGCAAAAAATTACGATTTCAAAAGTTGAATTAGACGAAGATGAAGAAGGTATTCAATTTGTTTTAGAACGCATGCCTAGTCGAATGATTCGGTTGCAGTTAAAGCCGTATTTAGCATTAGAAATGGGACCGTACTGGGAAGTATGTGATGATTGTGAATGAACATAAAAAAGCATCCAATAACATGGATGCTTTTTTATGTTTTTTGAAGTTGTTTAAACGCAATGATTGGAAGTATAACAATACTTACCCATCCGATGATAGGATATAGAATGTGAAGTAAGTCACTGTAACCGATGTAACTAAAGCAATAACTAATTAGTAAAATGAAGAAAATAATATTGTGATTTTTCCACCCAGTAATAGATTGCATCTGTTTTGTCATTCCGAACACATTACCAACTAAAGTTGTGAAAACTTCACCGAAAATAATGAGAACGAAGAAGAAGTGAAAAGTTGCATTAAATCTTCTTATGACTTCAGCCATTGGGATGTTATATTGATAAAATTGATCGACTGATAAGATTGCTAAATGGCTGCATAATAAAATTAAAGAAAGTCCAGCACCACCTAAAATCCCACCCCAAAAAATGGCTTTTCGATCCTTTACTTCACTGGCTAATGGGACGAGAACACTTTGGGCGAGAGAAAGGTTTAAGGCGACATATGTAATAGGGCTAGTAATCCATTTCATATTCCAGCTCTCTGCAGGAATAGTGTTATTAATAGGAGGTGTACCGTGAAAAAAGGTTGTAATAGCAAGTCCGATAATAAAAATCATCATAATAGGTACGACAAGTGTATTTACTTCAAAAACACCTTGTAACCCGCGGCTACTTATAATGAGACAAGCGATAACTGTAATGAGAATACCGAGTTGTCTTGGTAAGCGAAGTTGCTCTTCAAATACTGCACCAGCCCCTGATAACATAACGCTCGTTACGCCGAATAAAACGAGTAATAATAATGTGTTTACAACATTCCCAAATACATCCCCAAATAAATATTTGTTAAATTCTTGCGCTGAAAATGCCCCGATTTGTGATGAAAGTAACATCATCTTTGTGCCAAGCCAAATAAAAAAAAATCCACTTACACATATGCCAATTGTCCCGTATAATCCATTCACTGTGAAAAATTCAACAATTTCTCGTCCAGTAGCAAATCCAGCTCCAACGACAGTTCCGATATAAGTAGCAGCTACTTTCTTTGCTACTTGCCATTGTTGATTGTCCATGTTATCCCTCTTTCTACTATGATGAGCTTGATGTACTATTATGCATATGTATGAGCTTGGACAATTAGACGTATGAAGTGGTTGAAAAAATACATGAATTAAATGATATTAGGGAAGCATTAAAGGTGTTAAAACTTTGTTACATATAAGCCAATTGTTCGAAAGGAAAGGGAATGTATGGTAAAATGTAATTAAGTTATTAAAAGATAAACATTACAAAATGATAAGAGGAGTGATTGTATGAGTACGAAAACAAATGTTGTTGAAGTATTAAACAAGCAGGTAGCAAACTGGAATGTGTTATATGTTAAATTACATAATTATCACTGGTATGTGACAGGGCCACACTTCTTTACATTACATGAGAAATTTGAAGAGTTTTATAATGAGGCTGGAACGTATATTGATGAGTTAGCAGAACGTATTTTAGCTTTAGAAGGTAAACCATTAGCGACAATGAAAGAATATCTCGCAACATCTAGTGTCAGTGAAGGGACAAGCAAAGAATCTGCAGAAGAAATGGTGCAAACATTAGTGAATGATTATTCTGCACTTATTCAAGAATTAAAAGAAGGTATGGAAGTTGCGGGTGAAGCTGGCGATGAAACATCAGCTGACATGCTGTTAGCAATTCATACAACATTAGAACAGCATGTATGGATGCTAAGTGCATTCTTAAAATAACGATAAATATATAGAAACCCATTGAAAAATTATTTCAATGGGTTTTTTTATGATTTTTCAGTTTTCTTTTATGCTATAATATAGTAAAAAGGAGGCGATGCGATGTTTCGCTTTTTCAGAACTGGAAAAGAAGAGCGGGAAATTACGAAAGATGAATTAGAACAAGCGATGGCTCAGTTTTTAGAAACGAATGCTAATATCGTTTATACAGTATTAGTAAATGATGATTATACAGTAAATTATGATTTGTTAAAACCATATTTACCTGCATTTCCAACAAATGTTTTTCTCATAACGAAGGAAACGCTTGAGGTATTTGAACATACAGCAGAAAATTTAAACCTAGTGAAAGAAATTGATGTCGTACAAAAAGCAGTAGATCAATACGTAACAGAAAAAGAAATGTTCCCAATTGTTGAAGGTAGCGAAGATCGCCTCATATGTGGAATGAAATTAGGACCTTACTTAAATCGTAGCTTAAAAAGAGACTTATATATTTCAGAAAAACATTATTTAGTTTCAAGTAAACCAGATAGAAAAAAACAAAAGAGTGGGTAGACGTAATGAAAACAACAATACATATATTGTTGTCTTTTTTTGTTTGTTAAAATATTGATTTTTCAGTCTATTCTTATTTATACTAAATGTATTGGACAGGGAAGAGCAACTATTAAGCATCATTTTGAGAATAAGGTATTGTTAGCGTGGGTTATACAAAGTGGTATAAAGATTCGCAAAATAAATATTATAAAAAGTTGCGGGGGAATTGGTACATGAAAAATAGTATGACTTACATTCAATTATTAAATGAAACGTTACGTTGTTATGCAAATAAAGGAAGTTTTGAAGCGTACAATTATATAATGGAAAACGCTACAGGTGTAATAGGGAATGAGGCGCAAATATATAATTTTAAGTATGCACTCGCAAGTGCATCGGGACTTGAAAAAGAAGCATTACATTTAATGAGAGAGGCCATTATAGAAAAGGGATTCTGGTATGGAAATGAGTATTTAATTTCCGATGAAGATTTAAAATCACTACATAAATTTGAAGAATTTCATACAATGGTGCAATTATGTAAAGAAAGAGAAGAATTAGCACATAAAAAGGAAAGACCAGATGTGAAATATATATACAGTAAGAAAGAGGGAAATCTACTACTTACATTGCATGGTAACCAAGAAAATATACAAATAGTAGAACCATATTGGAAATCTGTTTTGATACAAGATTATATGTTAGCTTTACCACAGTCTTCACAAATTGAGTTTTCAGATGGATTTGTTTGGGAGGACATAGAGAGAGGGAAAGAGGAATTAAAAGAGCATTACAATAAGTTTATAGAAAATCATACAGTAGAAAGTGTAATCATTGGTGGTTTTTCTGCAGGGGCGAGAGTAGCTTTATATACGATTTTACAACAAGATATAAATGTAGATGGTTTTGTTTTTATGGCACCATGGCTTCCCGAGATTGAAGAATGGGATGAGTTGCTAAGAGTGCTGAAGGATAAACATATAAAAGGATATATAGTATGCGGGAATCAAGATGAAGATTGTTTCGAATCCACGCAGCAATTTGTACAACTATTAAGAGAGAAAAATATAGAACATAAGTATAAAGTTGTGCCTGACTTAGATCATGATTATCCTATTAACTTTGAAGAGCTATTAAAAGAAGCTATTGAATATATAGGAAATGAAAACAATAAGTAGTAAGAAAAAGAGATGCATCACATGTGATGCATCTCTTTTTAGAATTATAAATTAAAAGCATTTGCTAGTAAGCGATAAGAATTTAATTTATGTTCAAATTGATGAGTAATCGTGACAATCATAAATTCGTCAGTATTGTATGCTTTGCTTAAGTTTATTATTTTTTCTTTTACAGAAGACGGATCACCAACAATCATACGTTGACGATTTTCTTTTATACGGAATAAATCATAAGCGCTGTATGAATAATTTTGAGCAGTTTCAATAGAAGGTGTACCAGTAGTTCGTTTTCCTTGCTCTAATAATAAGATTGATAGATCTAAACTAGAAGCAATTTTTTCCGCTTCTTCATTTGTTTCTCCGCATATAACAAAGATGGCAACGATTGAATTAGGCTTATCTCCTAAAAATGAAGGCTCATATTGTTCTTGGTAAGCCCTCATAACTTCAGGGCCTCCGAAGCCGTTAATAAATTGTGCAAATGCGAAAGAAGCTCCGTTGTTTGCAGCAATTTTAGCGCTCTCTCCGCTAGAACCGAGCATCCACATTTCAGGAGACGTTGGGATAACTGGAGTGGCTTTTAAGTTTGCATAGTGATGGTTTTCTGGTACTTGATCATGTAAGTACATTGCAACGTCTGCAATTTGTTCTGGATATTGATCAAGTGAGACCATTTTCCCTTCTTGAAGTGCGCGAGTTGCTATTGGCATACCACCAGGTGCTCTACCAACACCGAGATCGATGCGGTTCGGATACAATGCTTCTAGAACACGGAAATTCTCAGCAACTTTATATGGGCTATAATGCGGTAACATAACACCACCTGAACCGACTCTAATACGGTCCGTTTTTGCGGCAATATGAGAAATAAGAATTTCTGGACTTGAACCAGCTAAGCTTACGGAATTATGATGTTCGGATACCCAAAAACGTGTGAATCCGAGTTTTTCAACTTCTTGTGCAAGCGTAACTGTATGTGAAAAAGCTTGGGCTGCTGTGCTACCATCTGAAATAGGTGATTGGTCTAATACACTTAACTTGATCATAGAATATACCTCTCAATCTTAATGTACATCCTATTATATATTTACTTATGAAAAATGCGTAGTGAAATGCTCAAAATGAAAAGCGGATAATCTTATTTCCGCTTTTAACGAGAAAATCCGCGTTCATAATGATTCATTTCGACTAGATTTAAAATATATTCATAGTTGTCAATTTCATGCTTTAGTTGTTCACGTTCTTTTTCAGATAGTGTCATATTGCTAAGTTTTTTACATAAGTTTTGTTTCTTTAATTCTAAATGTTTTTTTGTAGCATCGTAGTCATAAGTATGTTTCATTTTTAACCACTCCTTCTTTGTAGTTGCTATATTATACGAAGTATAAAGAAAAGTGAGATCTGTCTCTTATGTACTTTTAGTGAATATTCAAATTGCAATGGTGTTATGTTTATGGGGATTTATGAATAAAATGCACTAAACCACTAACGTCCATTTGATGAAGTAAGGGGTGGAATTGTGCAGAAAGATATAATGTATAACACTGAAATGGATGAAGCGCTAAAAGTTATAGATAAAGGATTGAAGAAGACGATAAGCCCAAAACAGATTATTGTAGTGGGAGCTGGTATGGCTGGGTTAGTTTCAGCATCTTTATTAAAGGCTGCAGGACATGATGTGAAAATTTTTGAAGCAAATAACCGGGTAGGTGGCCGTATAGAAACAGTGAGAATGGAAGATACCGGATTATATTTAGATGTTGGAGCAATGAGAATTCCGTATTCGCATACATTAACGATGGCATATATAAGAAAATTTGGGCTACAGGTGAGTCCTTTTATTAATAGGAATGAGACGGATATTATATACGTAAATGGACGGAAAACGACGTTAAAACAATATGAAAAAGATCCAAGTATTCTAAGATATCCTGTGGAAATGAATGAAGTTGGAAAAACGTCAGAGGAATTATTATTGTTAGCGGTACAGCCCATTATAAATTTTATAAAAAAGAACCCAGAAAAAAATTGGGATATTGTTGTAAAGGATTTTGGGAGATACTCTACTGGACAATTTTTAAAGTATCATCCTTATCAGTATAATACTTACTTTTCGCCAGTAACAATTGAGATGATTGGTGTTTTATTAGATTTAGAAGGTTTTTTGGAACGGTCGTTTGTAGAGACTTTACGCTTTCTATACATTATGCAAGAGGAGAGCGGATTTTGTGAAATTGTGGGCGGGAATGATAGATTGCCAAAGTCATTTTTACCGCAATTAGAAGAGAATATTATATATAATCAAAAATTAATGAAGTTACATCAACACGATAATGGTGTGACAGCTTTCTATCGGAACGAGGAAACTTTTGAATATAGTAGTATTACAGGAGATTTAGTTATTGTTACCATTCCGTTTTCGACAATGCGTTTTGTAGAAGTAGATCCGTTTGATTCTATATCTCATGAAAAATGGAAAGCAATTCGTGAATTACATTATATGCCTGCGACGAAAATAGGAATTCAATTTAAAAGCCGATTTTGGGAAGAACAAGGACAATTAGGTGGCAGAATTATAACAGATTTGCCAATTCGTTATGCCTATTATCCAAGTTATGGAATTGGGGAGAAAGGACCGGCTATGATGTTAGGTAGCTATACATGGTCTTATGACGCGTTGTTATGGGATGGTTTATCAAAAGGGGATCGTATTTATTACGCATTACACAACTTAGCAACAATATTAGGTGGTCAAGTGTATGATGAGTTCATATCTGGAATTTCAAAAAGCTGGACATTGGATCCGTATGCGCTTGGAGGATTTGCACTTTTTCAAGCAGGTCAAGAATCTGAGCTGCAACCAGCGATTGTCAAACCAGAGGGGAGAATATTCTTCGCTGGAGATCATACAACGCTATATCACGGATGGATTCAAGGTGCGATTGAATCTGGAATTCGTGTAGCGGTGGAAGTGAATGAGTAAAAGGTTTTCAATTCAGAAAATTCTTTACTATATAACTTCAGATGGATATTATTATATATAAAAGAAATATAGGGAGTGTTTACAGTGAATCCGTTATTATTCGATTTTCCTTCTGAATTTTATACTGACAGACTTTTTATTCGAATGCCGAAACCAGGAGATGGTAAAGTTGTATATGATGCAATTCAGGCTTCAATACAAGAACTAAAACCTTGGATGGTGTTTGCACAAAAAGAGCAAACAGAGCAAGAAGTAGAAGAAAGTATTAGAAAATCACATATTCAATTTTTGCAACGTGAGGATTTAAGATTACTAGTATTTTCGAAAGAAACAGGTGAATTTATTGCTTCAGCCGGATTACATCGTATTAATTGGGATATACCTCAATTTGAAATCGGATATTGGATTGATACAAGGTTTAGCGGAAAAGGCTATATGGTAGAGGCTGCGAAAGGTATAACGGATTACGCTTTTTCTGAATTAAAAGCAAATCGTGTAGAAATTCGTTGTGATTCTTTCAATAAGAAGAGTAGAGCGATACCTGAGAAATTAGGTTTTAAGTTAGAAGGTACGTTAGAAAGTGCGAGTGTTGCGGTAGATGGAAACGGATTAAGAGATATGTGTGTATTTGCCATGACTAGAAATACATATGAAAAAGAAGAGCTGTAAGAAAACAGCTCTTCTTTTTATGCATTATGGTACAGGATGTCCATTAGAGCTTTCGAAAATTGTAAACCATTGTTGACGGTCTAAGTTAACTTTTGTAGCAAGAGCGGCAGTTTTTACGCGATCTAATTTACCAGAGCCAACGATTGGCATCATATTAGCTGGATGAGCAAGTAACCAAGCATACATAACTGTATCGATACTAGAAACACCTAGCTCAGTAGCAACTTTTTGCACAGTTTCACGTACACGTACGGCGCGTTCTGATTGACCAGTAAAAATCTCCCCACCAGCAAGAGGTGACCAAATCATTGGATTGATTCGTTTTTCTTGGCATAAATCAATTGTCCCTTTTTCAAAATGCTCAAGCTGCAATGCAGAAACTTCAATCTGGTTCGTAATAAGCGGGAAATCTAAGTACGAACTTAACATATTAAATTGTGAAGGTAAGAAGTTAGATACACCGAAGTGACGAACTTTCCCTTCTTGTTTTAATTGTGAAAATGCTTTTGCCACTTCATTTGGATCCATAAAAGGATCGGGACGATGAATAAGTAATACGTCAATATAATCTGTATGTAAATTTTTAAGTGATGCTTCTACACTTTGCATAATATGCTCTGCACTAGTATTGTAGTGAGCAACATATCGCTCTGGAAATTTCGGTGATGGGGGAGCGATTCCACACTTTGTAATAATTTGCATGTTTTCTCGTAAGGAAGGCTTTAATTGTAAAGCTTCGCCAAATAACCCTTCACACGTATATGCGCCGTAAATATCAGCGTGATCAAAAGTAGTGATTCCCATATCCATACAATCTTCAATGAAAGAAAGTAATTCTTGTTTCGTCATATTCCATTCTGCTAAACGCCAAAATCCTTGAATAATACGAGAAAATTCTAGCGTTTCAGCCATTTGAACTCGATCCATTATAAGTACCCCCTTGATGAATAATAATGTTTTGAAAAGGCTTTCTTACTACATGTTATTATATAGTTAATTAGGTGTACAGACAATAAATATGTTTTGCTATAAAAACGATTTTTTCTATCATGCCTTTCGAGAGAACTCCCATCTCTAAACGTAAATGAAGGTGGTGAGGTGAATCGAAAGGAATATTTTATTTTTGAGAAAAAAACGGAAACGTATGTTCTTTTTTGCTATAATATCCTTAACAAGGAGGTGAATAAAATGGCAAAAGAAAATCCATCAAACTATAAAACTCTTCAAATCTGGATAAAAAAAGGGCATCGTATGTATTCTTATTTTCAAGAATGTTGTCATAACGCTAAGAATATGTACAACACCACAAACTTTTATATACGCCAGGTGTACACTGGATTAACACAAGAAAAAGAGTTGCAGCCTTTGCAAAAAGAAGTTCTGGATAATATTCATAAAAATATTGGGAAGATGAATGACACACAACGTCTTGTCTATCGGAAGAAATTGGAAAAAGAGGAAGTAAAGCCTAAAGAAGAACAGAAAGAGATTACATGTAATTTGTTTTCAGAACCTAATTTTGAAAAACCTTATGTAGATTACAACTTTCTAGATGCACTATTTAAGGCTATGATTCAAAATGATTATCGAGCTTTGCCTACGCAATGTAGCCAGTCCATCATGAAAGGTTTGTTCCAAAATTGGAAATCTTTTTTTGCTAGTTTAAAAGACTATAAAAAGAATCCAAACAAATATGATGGAATGCCTAGGATTCCAAAGTATATTCGTTCTTCTGAAAAAGAGATTCTGTATACAAACCAAGATTGCATCATTAAAAACGGTAGATTTTTAAAGTTTCCAAAGACGAAATTGCAATTAAATATTGGGAAACTAGGTTTCACTGAAGGTAAACTGAAACAAGTTCGTGTGATTCCAAAATACAATGAATATGTAGTGGAATTGGTAATTGATGTTCCTTCTGAACAACAAATGATTGAAGAGAATGCTCGTTATATGAGTATTGATTTAGGGATTGATAACCTTGCAACCATCGTAACAAACACAGGTATGAAACCTGTCCTTGTTAAGGGCAAACATGTCAAAAGCATAAATCAATATTACAACAAAATGAAGAGTCATTTTACAAGCATTCTTAGAAATGGAAAACAAACGAATGAAGGACCTTTTACTTCTAAAAGGATAGAAAAACTTCATCAAAAACGTTACTTGAAAATAAAAGACGTCTTCCATAAAGTTAGTCACCACATCGTAAAACTAGCTCAAGAAGAAGAAGTTTGTAAAATCGTTATTGGTCAAAACAAAAGTTGGAAACAAGAAACGAATATGGGAAAAAGAAATAACCAATCGTTTTGTCATATCCCGCATAATTTACTGATTCAAATGATTACATACAAAGCAAATGCTGTAGGCATTCAAGTTGTTGTAACTGAAGAATCATATACATCGAAAGCAAGTTTTCTGGATAACGACTTCATTCCAACGTATGGAGAAAATGACCAAAATACAACTTTTTCAGGAAAACGAATAAAGCGCGGTATATATCGTTCAGCAAATAAAACTTTAATTAATGCAGATGTAAATGCTGCGGCTAACATTTTACGAAAAGTAATCCCAAATGCATGGACAAATGGGATAGAGGGGTTAGGCGTGAAACAGCTCGCTAATGTGTTAACTCCCCTGACGCTAATCGTCCGTTAGGTCGAAACGTTAGAAACCCCCACTTCAAGCTTTGTTAAGTGGGGGAGTGTTCATATGCTATAATGTAGAAACATATAGCTATAAGGAGATGTACGAAATGATTCCAGTAACAATATTAACTGGTTTTCTTGGATCTGGGAAAACGACATTATTAAATCGTATTTTATCAGAAAATCACGGTAAGAAATTAGCGGTGATTGTAAATGAAATAGGGCAAATTGGCATTGATAATCAGTTGATTATGAATGTGGAAGAAGAAATTATGGAAATGACAAATGGCTGTTTATGCTGTACTGTACGTGAAGATTTACTCGTTGCTTTAAAACAGTTACTGGACGTAAAAGCGGAAGGGAAAATGGATTTTGATGGTTTAGTAATTGAAACGACTGGCCTTGCAAATCCAGGCCCGATTATTCAAACATTCTTTTTAGATCCAGTCATTCAATCTGCTTACCAAATTAACGGTGTTGTAACGGTAGTAGATAGTTATCATATACATAAACATTTTGAAAAAGGATTAGAAGCAAAAGAGCAAATTGCGTTTGCTGATGTCGTTTTAGTAAATAAATTAGATTTAATTGAAGAGAATGAGAAAGAAAATCTCTTGCATGAAATTCAAGGAATTAACCCGACTGCAAAGTTAATTGAGGCGACTAACTGTGAGGTAGATATACCATCTTTATTACAAATCCAAACGTTTAAAATGAAAGATACGTTGCAAATTTACCCTCATAAAGAACATAACCACTTAGAAGGTGTGAAATCATTTGTATTACGTGAAGAACGTCCGCTGGATTTACAAAAGCTTAATGAGTGGATGTCAGCTGTCGTTCAAGAGCTAGGGGAATATTTATATCGTTACAAAGGAATTTTATCGATAGATGGAGTAGATAAACGTATCGTTTTCCAAGGTGTACATACGTTATTTGCTGCTTCGTACGATAGAGAGTGGCAAGAGGGCGAAGAGCGAGTAAGTGAAGTAGTTTTTATCGGAAGAGATATTAATAAAGAGTGGTTCCAAGAACATTTCGAGGAGTGTGTGAAATAAGTCTGCGTAAATTGCAGGCTTATTTTTTATGAGCATTCTATTAGATTGCAAAACAGAATTAAATAAGGGAGAGAAACTAAAAATTGATAAATGTATAATAAAAAGCCTGTTTTCACAGGCTTATATTTTCGTCTATTAGTAACTCCATTACAACACCTACAACTGGACCTTCATCATCAATATCCCCATTTAAGCGGAAACCAAATGATTCATACAGTCCCATTGCAAGTTTGTTGTCTGGATGTAAACTTAAGTAAATTATTTTGCATTCAAATTTTTCTTGTAAGAATTGAATGAGTAAGCGAAGGAAACGTTTTGCGTATCCTTTTCCTTGATATTGTTGGTCAATCATAAAGCGATCGAGCCATACACTTTTATGTTTTACTGAATACCATCCATACATTGCGTATCCTACAAGTGTTTCTCCATCATATAAACCTACTGACGTTCCGTTTCCTTCATATAATGATTCTGCTAAAGAAAACGCGTTACTTTCAATAAATTGTTGCTGATCTTTTGCGACGTCTAAAGCAACTACTGAACGCCAATTTTTTGCTGTTACTTCACAAATGTGAAGATTCATAATTCCAACTCACCTTCTAAATTAATATAGCTTTAAAGCTAATATGGATAATTTTACTTGTTATTTTGGTCAAGTCAAGGATAAATACATAAAAAGGCAGCTGAATAACAAATTCAGCTGCCTAGAAAGTGTAATGGATTAGTTTGTTGCTTCTTTCAATGTGTTTACGTTTTCTTCCATTAAAGTAAAGTAATCTTTATTATTTTTTGCATCATCTTCAGAAATAGTAGCTAAGTGATTTAAGCGTAAAACTTTTGTACCAGTTTCTTTTTGAATTACAGATGCTACTTTTGGAGT
The DNA here is from genome assembly GCF_900176455.1 of Bacillus sp. JKS001846. Taxonomy (NCBI): domain Bacteria; kingdom Bacillati; phylum Bacillota; class Bacilli; order Caryophanales; family Bacillaceae; genus Bacillus; species Bacillus sp. JKS001846. Next base: position 3,708,411 of record NZ_FWYG01000001.1, on the reverse strand, counting down.
AGAGAATGTTTCGAATAAAATATATTTTAGATTATGTTCTTTTACTGTTTTTGTAATGTCAGCAAGCTGCTTTTGAGATGGTTCATCAGAAGCTGAAATTCCAGCGATAGGAATTTGTTTTAGGCCGTATCGTTGTTCCCAGTAACCATAGGCAGCATGAGAAACTAAAATTTCTTTCGTTTTTGCGTTCGCTACAGCTGCCTTAAATCCATCGTCTAAATCAGTAAATTTAGTTTGAAGTGCTGCAAAGTTTTTTTCGAATTCTTGTTTATGTTCAGGTTGTAATTCTACAAGTGCATTTTTAATTTTTTCTGCCTGTTTCATTGCTAGAGTAGGATCTAACCAAACATGCGGGTCTTTATCGTGATGATGTTCATCTTCTTTATGGCCATCTCCATGATCATGATGCTCTTCTTCAGTAGAAGCACGAAGCTCAATACCTTTAGATGCATTTACAATTTTAACATTTTCTTTTTGTAATGTTTTTTCCATTTTTTCAGCAAATGGTTCTAATTCAGCGCCGTTATAAACAAATAAATCGGCTTTTGCAACTTGTACTGTTTGTTTTTGACTTGGTTCAAATGTATGTGAATCTGCACCAGGTGGGTAAATCGCTTCAACATTTACATAGTCGCCACCGATTTTCTTTGCGAAATCAGCAAGTGGGAAAATCGTTGTATAAACTGTTAGCTTTCCATCTTTCTTGGCATTACTTTCTTTTTTATTTGAGCAGCCAGCGAAAATTAAGGTAAAAATAAGTAAGAATGAAAATATAGTCAATCTTTTAGGCATGAAGTTCTCCTCTTTTCTTTTTACGGATATATTTTCCCCAATTATAGAAGAAAAATATCATTTTAATACAAAACGGAATAATTACGTTTTAGTTTGCGAACTTAGTATAATACATCTTTAATAAAGTTGCAATAAATAATAATCATTCCGATTTGTTTTTGTTATAAAGTTGTCAAATATAGGTGTATTATTTTTGCAAATGCATGCATATGTGACAACGCTGTTTTCATATATTGAAAAGGAGGTAAAGAGGGGGATGAGCGCTTGGGTTATTTAATGGAAGCTATTTTATTAATATTAGCGGTAGTATTGCCATTATCTTTCGTATTAATTTTTTTAAGAAGATTAATAAGTAATTTAGGGGACGCTACAACAATAACGAAATTACAAGAGAGAGATGAGAAAAAAGAGTGAGTAAAGCACTATGCGTACGCATAGTGTTTTACTTGTGGTAAAATAAGAGCAGGAAACTCCTAAAGGTTGTATTTTACTAAAGGAGAGAAAAGTAAAATAAGAGGTATATGCATATATGAATAAGCGAACAGCGTTAATACTTGGTGCAAGTGGTTTAGTTGGACAAGAGATAACGCGTCTATTACTTGAATCAGATTACTACGATTCGGTTACTATTTTTGTAAGAGAGCCAATGCAATTGCAACATGAGAAGTTACAGCAGAAACAAGTTGATTTTTCGGTATTAGAGGAATATAAAGAGTTCTTTGCTGTGGATGATGTTTTTAGTTGCTTAGGAACAACAATAAAAAAAGCAAAAACAAAAGCAAATTTTAAAAAAGTAGATTATGAATATACGTTACGAGCTGCTTGTTTAGCTGAAAAACAAGGGGTACAAAATTTCCTTGTCGTGTCTTCTATGGGAGCGAATCCTAAATCATTCTTCTTTTATTCACAAGTGAAAGGAAAAATGGAAGAAGAATTGCAAAAGTTAGTGGTTGGTGGTATTCACATTTTTAGACCATCATTATTAGTAGGAAATCGACAAGAATTTCGTTTCGGCGAACGAATGGCTGAAAAGTTATCTCGTATTATTCCGTTTATCTTTAAAGGAGCTTTCAAAAAATATAAACCAATTTCAGCTAAAGATGTGGCGAAAGGGATGTATATAACCGCGCTGCGAGAAGAATCGGGTATCCATACTTATAATTCAAATGAAATTACAACGATAGAATAAATAAAACCGAGAAGAATGACTTCTCGGTTTTATTTATTCGTATGAATTTTTCCTGGTGCTCGCTTATATTGGTGAGGTTCTTGCAATTCAAAGCCAAGTTCATTGGCCGCTATTCTTGGAAAATACGGATTGCGAAGTAATTCACGTCCGATAAAAATTAAATCTGCTTCGTTATTATTTAAAATTTGCTCTGCTTGTACTCCGGTCGTAATTAATCCAACTGCACCAGTTGCAATGTTAGCATGCTCTTTAATATGTTTGGCATATTGTACTTGATAACCAGGATACACATCAATATGTGCTGGTACAACTGCGCCAGAACTACAATCGATTAAATCTATTCCCTGTTCTTTCATCCACTTTGTATACTGAACGTAATCTTGAACCGTTAGCCCGTCAGGATGATAATCATTTGCTGAAATACGGACAAATAACGGTCCGTCCCAAACTTCATTTACAGAGTCGATGATTTCGCGTAAGAAACGATAGCGGTTTTCAGGTGAACCACCATATTCATCAGTCCGCTTATTGGAAAGCGGAGAAAGAAATTCATTAATAAGATAACCGTGAGCACCGTGTATTTCAATAACATCAAATCCAGCTTGTTTTGATCGTACTGCAGCTTGCTGAAAAGCTAATACAGTATCTTTAATTTGGTGTTTGCTCATTTCTATTGGCATTTTCATTGTTTCATTAAATGGAATGGCTGAAGGAGCTAACGCATCTGTTTCTAGTTCTGCTTTTCTTCCGGCGTGAGCGAGTTGAATGGCAGCTTTTGCACCATTATCATGTATAAAAGTAGTCGTTTTATGTAAGCCTTCAATTAAACTGTTATCCCAAATGCCTAAGTCTTTATTTGAAATTCGACCTTCAGGTAACACGGCTGTTGCTTCAATCATAACTAAACCAACTTGACCGGCAGCTCTTGTTCCATAATGAATGAGATGGAAATTCGTTACTTGGCCATCCCCGTTTTCCGATGAATACATGCACATAGGTGACATAACAATCCGGTTTTTTAATGTAACGTCCTTAATTGTATAAGGTGAAAAAAGTTCGGAATTCATCCAATAGCCTCCTAGATTGAATTTTCTTACATTGTATCATTCTCTTTTTTGTTTCTCTAATAAAACGCTTATACGAAAAATTTTGTATATTCGTGTTACAATGACTAATATGAACTGAATTGGAGGATGGCATATGTACCAGGCTTATTATGAAAGCGAAGTAGGTTTGCTTGAAATTACAGCGAATCAAGAAGGAATTACGTCTGTTATATTTGTTGATGAACGACAAGAAGAAAATAAAAATGAAATGATAGAACAATGTATAAATGAGTTAGATGAATATTTTAAAGGGAAAAGAAAAGAGTTTACGGTCCCGCTGTCTGCGGAGGGAACAGCATTTCAAAAAAATGTATGGGATGCACTTTATACTATTCCATACGGCGTAAGTGCTTCATATTTAGATATTGCAGAGAAAGTTGGAAATACAAAAGCTGTACGGGCAATAGGAGGGGCAAATAGTCGGAATCCAATTTCAATAATTGTTCCATGTCACCGTGTAATAGGGAAGAGTGGAAAGCTTGTTGGATATGCTGGTGGTTTATGGAGGAAAGAGTGGTTATTAAAACACGAAGGTATTTTGAAATGACGTATGGATGGGAAGAGGGATTGTTTTGAAATGTATAAATTGTGGGCAACCTTGCGAGGAGGAACAGTTAAATTGTGCAAGTTGTCAGCGAAACTTGGATAATGAACAAGATGAAGGTAGCTCGTTAATAGATAAAGAACTAGAAGTATATGTAGGGAGACAATATCCGTATTACAAAAGGAAATGGGAGCTTGAGAATAAGCGGATTGCTAGGTGGAGCTGGAATGGTTGGGCTGCTATTTTCAATATAGGCTGGCTAGGATATCGTAAGTATTATGTACCAGCTGCTTTATTTATGTTGTTATTAGTAGCGTGTGATGCATTTTCGTATTATATGGGATTTAATGTAGCGTTGCCAATCATTAATATGGTGCCTCTTACGTTTTTATTACTCATTTTTATTCTGTTTGGAATGGGGATTTTTGCAAATGGATTGTACTATCAATTTGCGGAAAGACGTATATACCGAATAAAAGCAAGAGAAATAAAAGATAAATCAGTTGAAAACTATCTAATCAATGATAGCGGCGGAACGAGCAAAATGGGAGCGACAATTGTTACTATTTTAGCAGTTGCTAGCATATTTTTTAGTCATTTCTTTTTTCCGACTGATCGAGACGTTATTCAAAAGGTTCGTACAAGCTCGCTTTATGAATATCCTTTCTTTTCAATAGGTGAATCTTTCGAAAATTATTTTCAAAATTCAGGTTGGATATATTATCGTGGAACGGAAGGGTTAGAATTAGTAGAATTCCAAGGATATAACACCGGAACGCCAAGACAAAAGGTGAAGATTCAATTTGTTGTCGATTATAAATTAGGTGAAGTGGAACCATACTCATTTATGGTTAATGGTGAATCTAAAACTGAAGAAGAGTTTTTGAAGCTAATGGAAGAAATATTTAAAGTTCAAAATCCATTTGATATAGAGGATGGATTACAAGTAAATGCTATTCAAGAAAGCGGCTGGAAAGAAATTTCCGATCGCTTTTTTCTATGTTTGTTAAAATAAATATTTAAAATAATCAGAATCTTTTGTATAATAAAATATATTATATAGGATTTAACTTATACATATAGATTGGGGGAAGGAAGAATGAAGAGAAAGACAACAACAATTGCTGCACTTGCGTTAACGACGAGTGTATTGGTTGCAGGGTGTGGGAATGGTGAGAAGGCTTCGACAACGAAGAAAGAATCGAATAAGGGAATGGCCGATAAACAAGTTTTAAATTTGCTAGAAACAGCTGAAATTCCTTCAATGGATACATCTAAATCAACGGATTCTGTATCTTTCCGTGTATTTGTAAATGCAATGGAAGGTTTATATCGTCTAGATAAAGATAATAAACCAACACCAGGTATGGCAAAAGATGTGAAGATTAGTGAAGATAAAAAGACATATACATTTGAATTACGTGATGCGAAATGGTCAAATGGTGATCCAGTTCGAGCACAAGATTTTGTATATGCATGGCAACGTACATTAGATAAAGCAACAGCGGCAGAATATGCATTCATTTTATTTGATGTGAAAAATGCACAGAAAGTAAATAAAGGAGAATTACCATTAGATCAACTGGGTGTTAAAGCGAAGGATGATAAAACGTTGGTAGTAGAATTAGAGCAACCAGCACCTTATTTTCTTGAGCTTACGTCGTTCCCTACATTTTTCCCATTAAATGAAAAATATGTGAAAGAGCAAGGAGATAAATACGGATTAGAAGCAGATAAATTAGTATATAATGGACCATTTACAATGAGTCAATGGAAACATGAACAAAATTATCAGTTAAAGAAAAATCCTAATTATTGGGATAAAGATACTGTAAAGTTAGACGAAATTAATGTAAGTATTGTGAAGGAAACAAGCACGGGAGTAAATTTATATGATAGTGATCAAGCAGATCGAGTTATTTTAACTTCTGAATTTGTTGATAAATATAAAAAGAATAAACCAGATGAATTTAAAACGAAGTTAGACCCGCGCATATATTTCTTACGTTTTAACCAAAAAAATGCAACATTTAAAAACCAAAAAGTACGTGAAGCGATTGATTTAGCATACGATAAAAAAGGAATTGCTGATGTCATTTTAAATGACGGTTCATTGCCAGCATATTTCTTAGTACCTGAAAAATTCACGACAGGTCCGGATGGAAAAGATTTCCGCTCTGTAAATAAAAACTTCCGTGATAGTAAAGATAACGCAGAGAAAGCAAAAAAATTATGGGAAGAAGCGAAGAAAGAGCTTGGTCAAGATACAATTACGGTTGAATTACTAAACGATGATAACGGTAGCCGTAAAAAAGTAGGCGACTTTATTAAGGAAGAACTAGAGAAAAACTTGCCTGGTATTAAAGTGAATTTGAAACAGCAACCATACAAGCAGAAGCTAGATTTAGAAAAGAAATTCCAATATGAATTCTCATTATCTGCATGGAGCCCTGATTATCCGGATCCAATGACTTATATTGATATGTTTGTTACTGGAAGCTCATTTAATGAAATGGATTATTCTAATCCGAAGTATGATGATTTAGTAGCGAAATCAAAAGGAGAGCTATTAAAAGATGATAAAGCACGCTGGAATGCACTTGCGGAAGCTGAAAAAATCTTAATTGGTCAAGACGCAGCAATTTCTCCTACGTACCAACAAAGTACAGCTTATTTAGAGAAGCCATTTGTAAAAGGCATTGCTAACCATACGTTTGGCGGGGACTTCAGTTATAAATGGGCATATATTACAAAAAAATAGTATAATAAAAGATGAGTGAATTTTCGCTCATCTTTTATTTGTATAAGGAGGAATTATAGTTGTTAAGAGGAATCAATCATATTTGTTTTTCGGTATCTAATTTAGAAAACTCTATTATGTTTTATGAAAAAGTATTAGAAGGAGAATTATTAGTTAAAGGAAGAAAATTAGCTTATTTTAACATATGTGGAGTATGGATAGCGCTTAATGAAGAGACGCATATTCCGAGAAATGAGATTCATCAATCTTATACGCACATTGCATTTTCTGTTGAACAAGAAGACTTTAAATGTCTAATACAGCGATTAGAAGAAAATGATGTTCATATTTTACAAGGAAGAGAACGTGATGTAAGAGATTGCGAATCTATATACTTTGTTGATCCTGACGGTCATAAATTTGAGTTTCACTCAGGGACACTGCAAGACCGTTTAAATTATTATAGAGATGAGAAACCTCATATGACATTTTATTAGGGAGGGATAGCATTTGCATGCACTTGTAATTGGTGGGACAGGAATGCTAAAGAAAGTTTCTATGTGGCTTTGTGAGAAAGGATTTTATGTTTCTATTATTGGACGAGATGAAGTGAAATTAGAAAATGTTAAGCGAATGAGTTCTGCACCAGAAAATATTACATGCCTTTCGTTAGATTATCATAATGATGAAGATGTAAAGCTAGCTATTAAAAGTACAATTAAGAAAAATGGCCCGATCACATTAGTTGTTGCATGGGTACACACAAGTGCAAAGCATGCACTATCAAATATTTGTAAAGAACTAGATTTGTCGTCTAAAACATATAGTTTATTTCATATTTTAGGTAGTAAAGCATCACGTATGCCTGCACAAAAAATAGGGAGTACGCGATGTATTTATCATAGAATTATTTTAGGTTTTATTTTAGAAGATACATATGGAAGGTGGCTTACTCATCAAGAGATAGCTGATGGAATTATAAAAGGGATTGAAAGTAAACGAGCGGAGTGGATTGTAGGGAGAGTTGAACCGTGGGAATTACGACCAACATGGTGAGGGGGAGTAAGAAATGAAAACAACTATATATGTAACAAGGCATGGTGAAACAGAGTGGAATGTAGCGAAGCGAATGCAGGGACGGAAAAATTCTGCTTTAACTGAAAATGGTATAGTTCAGGCGAAACAATTAGGAAATCGAATGAAAGATTTACCAATCCATGCGATCTATAGTAGTCCGAGCGAAAGAACACTTCATACGGCAGAGTTAATAAAGGGGGAACGTGATATACCCATTATAGCGGATGAGCATTTCTATGAAATCAACATGGGTATATGGGAAGGACAAACAATCGCGGATATAGAAAAGCAATTTCCAGAAGAAGTACATCTGTTTTGGAATGAGCCACATCTTTTTCAGTCAACATCAGGCGAAAATTTTGAGGCCGTTTATGAAAGAGTAATTGAAGGGATGCAGCTTCTTTTAGAGAAGCATAAAGGACAAAATATATTGATTGTGTCTCATGCGGCAGCAGCAAAATTACTTGTAGGGCATTTCGCGGGAATTGAAATAGAAAATGTGTGGGATGATCCATTTATGCATAGTGCCAGTTTGAGCATAATAGAATTTGAAGAGGGTATTGGTAAAGTGAAACAATTTGCAGATATAAGTCACTTTCAATAAATGTAAAAAAGGCCGCAAAACGGCCTTTTTTTGGGTGGTATAAAAACTAGCAGTTACGTTTTTTATACCAGAAGTGATCGAATTTCTTATTTTTGCAAGATGGGAATTTATGTCTGCCATCTTTGCAATCGTTCCATTTCTTTCCGTCATCACACGAATCGTCGCAAGAGCCACCGTGTCCATTAGGGAAGAATTCGCATTTTTTACAGTAACATCGTTTAGTCCAGTAAAATTTCTTTTCAAAGCGTACACATTTTGTAACGAATGTACAATGCTTTCTACGAGTACGTTTTGTAACTAAAACGCATTCTTTTCTACGCGTTACTTTCGTAACGAACGTCCATTTTTGCACGCGAACACGAGTACATTTTGTAACAAATGTCCACTTTTTAACGTGAGTACATTTTGTAACGAACGTACAATGTTTCACGCGAGTACATCTTGTTCTTGGGCATTTACAATCTTCGTTACACTCTATTTTTGTAGTGCAATCATCATCGCATTCAAAAGTACTTGGATCTTGGTGTAAGAAATCCTCCATCCCAGCACTTTTGATTTCTTCGACAGCTTTTCTAATATCACGTTTCATAGAAATCCTCCTTATCATGTATTAAAGTGAAAAGGTATTCTTTTTCCTTAACATGATATGTATGTAGGCATCTTTCTGAACAGGACAAGAGTGTAATTTTATATAAATAGATGATTGCGGATGTATGGACAAGACAAGGCGCATACATTGAATGAAGAGAACTGAGAAGGGATGAGAAAACATGCTGCCTTCATATGATTTTTTTGTTCATCCAATGTACTTAGTGGAATTGAAAAAGGACATTTGGTCAGATAGTCCAGTGCCAGCAAAATTAACTTATGGAAAAAAGAAGTATGATATTGATATCGTATACCGAGGAGCTCATATTCGGGAATTTGAGAAAAAGTCTTATCATGTTATGTTTTATAAGCCTAAAAAATTTCAAGGTGCGAAAGAGTTTCATTTGAATTCGGAGTTTATGGATCCGTCTCTCATAAGAAATAAATTATCTTTAGATTTTTTTCATGATATTGGTGTACTTTCGCCAAAATCACAACATGTATTTATAAAAATTAATGGTCAAATTCAAGGTGTGTACTTACAGTTAGAATCGGTTGATGAAAATTTTTTAAAAAATAGAGGATTACCGAGTGGTTCTATTTATTATGCGATAGATGATGATGCGAATTTTTCATTAATGAGTGAACGAGATAAAGATGTTAAGACAGAGCTCTTTGCGGGTTATGAATTTAAATATTCGAATGAAAATAGTGAAGAACAACTGAGTGAATTTGTATTTCAAGCGAATACTTTGACGAGGGAAGCCTATGAAAAAGAAATTGGGAAGTTTCTACATGTAGATAAATATTTACGATGGTTAGCAGGAGTTATTTTTACGCAAAACTTTGATGGTTTTGTTCATAACTATGCACTATATCATAACGATGAAACAAATTTATTTGAAGTTATACCGTGGGATTATGATGCGACTTGGGGGCGAGATGTACAAGGGAGACCGCTTAATCATGAATATATTCGTATTCAAGGTTATAATACGTTGAGTGCAAGATTGCTAGACATACCTGTATTTAGAAAGCAGTATCGAAGTATTTTAGAAGAAATATTAGAAGATCAATTTACAGTTTCGTTTATGAGGCCGAAAGTAGAAGGGTTGTGTGAATTGATTCGTCCATATTTACTACAAGATCCATACATGAAAGAAAAATTAGAAACATTTGATCAAGAGGCTGATATGATTTATGAATATATAAATAAAAGAAGAAAGTATATACAAGACCACTTACATGAATTGGATTAATTTTGAAAGAGATTGAAACGTTATCAATCTCTTTTTTTTGTATAATAAAGATGTATCAATAAAAATGAAGTAATATATTTGATAGAGAATGGGGATGCGGATATATGACGATTAAATGGATTGATTGGGTAAAACAAATACAATCTATAGCTCAAGCGGGTTTAACGTATTCTAAGGATGTGTATGATATTGAGCGTTTCCAGCAATTACGAGATATTTCTATTTCAATGATGTCACATTACACGAAAACAGATTGGGAAGTCGTAGAGAAATTATTTGCAAGTGAGACAGGCTATCAAACACCTAAAGTTGATATAAGAGCTGTTGTTTTTCAAAATGAAAAGTTATTATTTGTGAAAGAAAAAAGCGATGGGAAATGGGCATTGCCAGGTGGATGGGCTGATGTCGGTTATACGCCAACCGAAGTTGCAGCAAAAGAAGTTTTCGAAGAGACTGGTTATGAGGTAGATCATTTTAAGTTACTAGCTATATTTGATAAAGAAAAACATCAACCATCTCCATCGGCGACGCATGTATATAAGATTTTCATTGGATGTGAGATTATTGGTGGAGAAAAGAAAACTAGCATTGAAACAGAAGAGGTGGAGTTTTTTGGTGAAAATGAATTGCCTAATTTATCAATTGCTAGAAATACAGAAGACCAAATTAAAGAGATGTTTGCCTACATGAAAGACCCGCAGAAAGAGAAATTAATAGATTAATCCTGCTTGAATTGTACATATTGTTAAAATGAAGATATTGGCAGATTGCAGCCTTTATGTAATAATGGGATGGTATGTGAAGAAAAAAGGAGATAAAAAAGAACATGTTAGCAAACATAATAGATCAGTTATTGCAATTTTTTGCAAGCTTAGGTTACTTTGGAGTAGCTCTTGCTTTAATGATTGAAGTAATCCCGAGTGAAATTGTACTTTCGTATGCTGGCTTTTTAGTAGCGAATGGTAAAATTAGTTTTGTGGGTGCAGTTATCGCCGGAACGATTGGTGGTACTTTAGCGCAAATCTTTTTATACTGGCTTGGATACTACGGAGGGCGTCCGGTTGTAGAGAAATATGGGAAATATCTACTTATTAATAAACATCATTTAGACATAGCGGAAGGTTGGTTTAAGCGTTATGGAGCAGGCGTAATATTTTCTGCGCGCTTTATCCCAGTAGTACGTCATGCGATCTCTATTCCAGCAGGACTAGCTAAGATGCCATTAAAACTATTTACACTTTATACGGTTGTAGCGATTATTCCATGGTCAATTCTATTTATATACTTAGGTGAAAAACTTGGTGGGAATTGGCGACAAATTAAAGAGTATGCATCTGATTACACACATTACATAATTATAGGAGCTGTTCTTTTTATTGCTCTATACTTTGGTTTAAAGTATTTCAAAAAGAAAAAAGCAGCGCGTTAAAGTCAATGATTTTTCATTGGCTTTTTTATTTGTTTCGGTTCTAAAGAAAAGGAGTTGTCCATAATGTGTAATAATAAAGCGTAGCGGAGGAATGTGATGAAAGGGTCACCGTTTATACGTGGAACGATATTTTTAACGATGGCAACGATGATATCAAAAATGTTAGGGTTTATATATGTTATACCATTTACAGCGATGGTCGGTACGAGTGGTTACGTTCTATACACATATGCATATCGTCCTTATACCATCATGCTCAGCATAGCAACAATGGGATTACCGCTAGCTGTTTCAAAGATGGTATCAAAATATGATCAACTGAATGATTATCATACGGTTAAGAGAGTGTTGAAAAGTGGAATCGTGTTTATGTTTATAATGGGAGTCATTTCGTGTTTTACGTTATATATGCTTGCTCCGCATTTAGCTAAACTTGTCATCGATGGGAATGATCAAACGGGGAATAGTGTAGGAGCGGTTACTACTAATATTCGAATTGTAAGTTTTGCGTTAATACTTGTGCCAGTAATGAGTTTATTAAGGGGCTTCTTTCAAGGATTCCAATCGATGGGGCCTTCTGCATTAAGTGTAGTTGTAGAGCAATTTTTTCGTGTTTTAACCATTTTAATAGGAAGCTTTGTCGTTTTATATGTTTTAAAAGCTTCTGTTTCACTAGCAGTTGGTATTTCAACGTTCGGTGCCTTTATGGGAGCTGTAGGTGGATTAACTGTTTTAAGTGCGTATTATATGAGAAGGAGAAGGCACTTAAAGAAAAAAGAAATGGCAAGTATACCGCAAACAACGAAATCTTTTTTCTCACTTTATAAGGAGCTCTTTACATATTCTATTCCTTTTGTTGTAGTAGGCTTAGCAATTCCGTTGTATCAGACGATTGATACATTTACAATTAATAAACTACTTATACAGATAGGGTATATGCAAGGCGAAGCGGAAAAAATTAATGCGATAATTGGCCTTGTTCAAATGGTTGTGCTTATCCCGGTATCCGTTGCGACAGCTTTTAGTATGTCTCTCGTACCAGAGATGACGAAAGCTTATACAGCAGGAAATACGAAGCTATTGTACAAACATTTTACGAGAACAAATGTATTAGTAGTAGCGATTACGGTACCGGCGGCAATTGGAATGATGGTGTTAGCCAAACCTGTATATACCCTTTTATTTGGTGCTGGAAATGATCCAGAGATGGGGAGAAGCATTTTACAGTATTATGCTCCTGCTTGCATACTATTTTCTCTTTTTACAGTAACGGCTGCTATGCTACAAGGAATCAATCAACAGCAGAAGACGGTGCTAGGACTAGTGATTGGAATTATTGTGAAGATAGTTTTAAATATTGTATTGCTTCCGTATTTCGATTATGTAAGTTTTATCATTTCAACATACGCGGGCTATACGATTTCAGTCGGGTTTAACTTGTGGATGCTTTCTAAATATGTTATAAAGGCAACATAAGCTTTTAAGGCAGAGAGCACTCTGTCTTTTTCTATGTTTATCCCGCTCTAACGGGCAGTAAGATCCTCATCTCAAAATTCAGCGAAAGAAAAGAAGTTTGGTTGGGGGCGGGCAGCCCGTAAAAGCCCGATTGGTGAGGGCTGAAAATCAGTGGGGGGGATGAAGCTCCCACTGATTAAAGTTTCACTTTATAATATTTTTCTTATAAAAACGTTTTCAAAATAATTTTTCTATTGAAATTTAAACGTATGTTTCATATGCTGAGAATGGCGGTTTAAAAACTGTGATTTAAGAGAGGTAGATTCCTACATGTAAAAAGAATCGGGGTGATAGTATGTTAAATATATATTTAACAGACCGAAACGGAAAACTACAAGAGATTGAGGAAATGCAAAAGGGGTGCTGGATTAATGTACTTCATCCAACAGAAGAAGAAATTCAATATCTAGTACAAACTTTAAATGTAGACTTAGATTTCATTAAAGACCCTTTGGATGATGAAGAACGCTCTCGTATTGAAAAGGAAGACAATAATACTTTAATTATCGTCGATATTCCGACAGTTAGACATGACGAAGAAGGAAATTCGATTTATGACACGATTCCAATAGGTATGATTGTGATGCCGGATTGTTTTGTTACAATCTGCTTAGAAGAGAATCCAATTTTTGAACGTTTTATTAATCAACGTATTAAAGAATTTTATACGTTTAAGAAGACGCGCTTTGCACTTCAGCTCTTATATACGATTTCTACTTATTATTTAAGATACTTAAAGCAAATAAATCGAAAAACAATTGATTTAGAGCATCAATTAAATCAGTCAATGAAAAATAAAGAGATTTTCACATTATTAGGCCTTGAGAAAAGCTTAGTATACTTTACAACGTCATTAAAGGCTAATAAAATTGTAATTCAAAAGTTAATGCGTAATAGTACATTTTTAAAAATGTATGAAGACGATCAAGATTTATTAGAAGATGTATTAATTGAAAATAAACAGGCTATTGAAATGGCGGAAATATATAGTCATATTTTAAGTGGAATGATGAATACTTTTAGCTCCGTTATATCAAATAATTTAAATAGTGTTATGAAACTGTTAACGTCAATTACGATCATTTTATCTTTACCGACGATGGTTTCTAGTTTCTTTGGAATGAACGTAAAGGTTCCGTTTGAAGGAGAAGCCCACGGTTTTGTAATTGTACTCATCATATGTGTAACACTATCTTTCACGTTAGCTTTTGTTTTTTGGAAGAAACGTTACTTTTAACGATAAGAAAGCTGCTCTAGCATAGTTATATAACTACGCTAGAGCAGCTTTTTTGCTATGAAATCTCAAATTTTGAATAGAATATAACTTGTACAATGTAATGTATATAAAGGGTATGTATGTCATATAAACCTTGTCCAATTAATGAAATGGGGTTAAAATTACATATTGTTAATGAAAAGTTGGAGGAAATACATCATGGAATTGTTTCAATTACCGAAAGCATTCCTGCAAATGAATACAATTTTTATTTCCATATTAATCGAAGCACTTCCGTTTGTGCTAATTGGTGTATTTATTTCAGGATTCATTCAAATGTTTGTGACAGAAGATATGGTGGCAAAATGGATGCCGAAGAACCGATTTCTGTCTGTTTTATTAGCTACTTTTTTAGGCATGTTGTTTCCAGGTTGTGAATGTGGAATTGTTCCGATTGTAAGACGATTAATTGGAAAAGGCGTTCCACCATACGCAGGGATTGCATTTATGTTAACTGGACCTATTATTAATCCAGTTGTATTATTTGCTACTTATGTTGCCTTTGGGAGTAGTATGCACATGGTATGGTATCGTTCTATTGTAGCGATTATCGTAGCCATTATCGTTGGAATTATATTATCCTTTATGTTTAAAGAACATCAATTAAGAGATGATCACTTCCCAGAAGTGAATAATAAGCGTCCACTGCGTAAAAAAATGTGGGATGTATGTACACACGCTGTTGAGGAATTCTTCTCAATGGGAAAATATTTAGTACTAGGTGCGTTAATTGCAGCAGCGGTACAAACGTTTGTACAAACTTCAACACTTCTTGCTATTGGACAAGGTCCGTTTTCTTCATCAGCTGTTATGATGGGACTTGCTTATATATTATCACTTTGTTCAGAGGCAGATGCATTTATCGCTTCTTCGTTCCAAAGTACGTTTTCAACAGCTTCACTTGTCGCGTTCCTCGTTTACGGACCGATGGTGGATATTAAAAATATGTTTATGATGCTTGCGACATTTAAAACGAAATTTGTAATTGTTGTTATAGTTACAGTTACTCTTGTTGTTTATGCAAGCTCACTACTCATTTATGCGATGGGGTGGTAGGTTATGTTTCGAGCATATATATTATTAGGTTTTACAATATTAATTGCGCAACTGCATATTTCCGGTAACATTACGAAGTATATCAATATGAAGTATGCCTATTTATCAACAACAGCAGCAATTATTTTAGGTTTCTTAACGATTATACAAATTATCGTCGTTTTCCAAAAAGAACACCAAAAGGAAAAAGAGAAAAATGATTGTAGTTGTGACCATGGTCATTGCGGACATGATCATTCAAAAGATGAGAATACATGGTGGAAAAAAGCATTTTCGTACTCATTGTTTTGTTTTCCAATTATCTCAGGGTTATTTTTCCCAATTGCGACGCTAGATTCGGATATTGTTAAAGCGAAGGGCTTTCACTTTCCTGTTGCACAAGCAGAAAGTAAGGATCCATTTATGACAAGACAATTCCTAAGACCTGATACGAGCATTTATTACGGGAAAGAAGGATACCGCGGTGTAATGGAAAAAGGGAAGAAAGAGTTTGTTACGAAAGACAATATTAATTTGAAAGATGAAGACTTCCTAAAGGGTATGGAAACAATTTATAATTATCCTGGCGAGTTTACTGGGAAAAAATTATCTTTTAAAGGGTTTGTTTTTAGAGATGATTCTTCTAAAAAAGAACAATACTTCTTATTCCGTTTCGGTATTATACATTGCGTAGCAGATTCTGGTGTGTATGGTATGTTAGTGAAAAAACCAGAAGGCGTAGAGTGGAATAATGATGACTGGATTCAAGTAGAAGGAGAGATAACTACTGAGTTTTATCAGCCGTTTCATGCGAATATTCCTGTATTAGAAGTAACAAAATGGAATAAAGTTGAACAGCCGAAAGAACAATATGTATTTAGAGGAGCCGATTGATAAAATCGGTTCTTTTTTGTGGACTAAAAGTTCTGAATGTTGTTAATATTAAACGTGTAGTTCATTTAGTATAGTGATTATTGAAATATTAGGGATAGATCATTAAAGGGGTGATAACAATGACAGAAGTAAAGGGGAAAACAGCCAATGAGTCAAGGGTGTTCAAAACGAGCCGAGTCTTCCCAACGGATTTAAATGATCATAACACGCTATTTGGTGGGAAGATATTAGCGGAGATGGATATGGTTGCTTCTATTTCAGCATCCAGACATTCAAGAAAGGAATGTGTCACAGCATCTATGGACTGGGTCGATTTCTTACATCCTGTTCGTTCTTCAGATTGTGTTAGTTATGAATCTTTCGTAATTTGGACGGGAAGAACTTCGATGGAAGTGTTTGTGAAGGTAGTGGCTGAAGATTTAATTTCAGGTGAGAAGCGTATAGCGGCAACGTCATTCGTTACTTTTGTGGCACTTAGTAAGGAAAATAATCCAGTTCCAGTACCGCGTGTTATCCCTGAAACCGAAGAAGAGAAAGAATTACATCGTATTGCTGTGTTACGTGCAGAACAGCGTCATATACGTAAGGCAGAGAGTAAGAAAGTAGCCACATTGTTAACCTTTTGAGATGAATATTTAGCCATTTAAGTTACTATAGCAGTCGGAAATGGTTTTAAAATGAAAAGCGGACACCTAAAATAGGTGTCCGCTTTTATAGTTTTTTCATCCACATATCATATGACAGTAGCTACTTAGCAGAAGCAAGCAGCACCGACGATGATTAAGAGGATAAATAATACGACTAATAGCGCAAATCCATTACCATGTGCGAAGCCCATTGTTATTTCCTCCTTTTATTTTAAGATACAACATACAATATGCAAATGAGCTATTGTTTGATATGGACATATATCATGCAATGACATATTTTCTTGAATGATAATGTAATAAAAAAGGGAAGATATAGAAATAACAGTAAGTGGAGAAAGGAATTTATCCATGAAGCACTTTTTCGCTATAATCCTTTGTTTAATAGGTGTATTCATTTGGATGAACATCGATGTGGAAATGGGGAAGGAAATGGCTAGTGAATATGAATTAGGACAAGTTCGATTAGGTGAATTTCAACTATATACGAACGGTGAAGAGTTATATAGAAAATTATTTGACGATATAAACGATGCAGAAAAGTATATATATATCCATTTTTATATTGTAGGAAAAGATGAAATAAGCCAAGAGTTTTTACAGTTATTAGAGAAAAAAGCATCTAGCGGAGTAGAAGTGAAATTGTCAGTCGATCGGGTAGGCGGATATAAGCTGAAGAAAAAGGTAATTAGCCGATTAAAAGAAAACGGTGTGAAGTTTACATTTAGTAAAAAACCGAAACTGAAAAATATGTTCTATTCTTTGCATCAACGAAATCATAGACGTATTGTTACGATAGATGGAAAGGTATCATACGTCGGTGGCTTTAATATCGGAAAGGAGTACCTTGGACAAAATCCAAAGTTTGGGCCATGGCGTGATTATCACGTGCGCATCCATGGTGAGGGTGCAGCGGATATGGAAAGAAAGTTCGCCGAAGATTGGAAAGAAGATACAGGAGAAAAAATGCCTATACATGAAAGTATACCTACATTAGGGAATGTTAAATATCAATATTTATTTTCAAATGGAAAAGGCTTATGGGAAAAATATGGAGCACTATTAAAGCAGGCTAAAAAGTCTTTAATTATCGCTACACCATATTTTGTACCAAGTAAAGAAATGGTGAAAGAGTTAAAAGCTGCATTAAATCGTGGTGTTAATGTGAAAATTCTCGTGCCATTTAAAAGTGATGCCATATTGTTAAAACAAGCTGCCTATCCATATTTGAAAGATATGTTACATGCTGGAGCGGAGATTTATCAATATCGAAATGGATTTTTTCATGGGAAAGTAACAATTATTGATGGAGAAATTGTTGATATTGGGACAGCGAATTTTGATAATAGAAGTTTTTATTTAAATTGTGAGTCTAACTGTATCATATATGATAAAACCGTTGTTGATGAAGTATGGAGTCGATTACAGGTAGACTTTCATAAATCAAAACGATTTTCTGAAGAAGATTTTGAGAAAATTAGTAGATGGGATTGGTTTTTAGCAAGAATAGCGAATGTTTTAGCATCATATTTATAGTATATGGACGAAAGAGAAGGGAGGCGCTTTAATGGACTGTATGAAAGAATTAATGAGATATAGTTATATACTAATATACAAGGTTGGAGAGTATGCTGGAAAGGTCAGAGACGAAGAATTAAAAAATCTATTACAGCACCATTTACCATATATGTTACAAGCATATAATGAACAAGTAAATTTTCAAGAAGGAGAGAATGTGCAACATATAACCTGTGAAACAACGGAGTTTGATTTGCATGAAATGGAAAAGGAAACAGTTAGTAAATATACAGGGGATATTCATATTGCAACCAGTTATATTGCGCACTTGAAACGATTAGCTTTAAAGTTTGCTCAAGTTGCAGTGGAAGTTGCTAATCCAGAGTTTCGCTCATTTTTGGAAAATTGTTTCCTGAAAATGAACCGTTACGCTTATAGTGTGTGGCAATATGTTATGAAGAAGGAATATAAGATTACACATCTATATGAAAATGAAAAGTTTGCATGAGAAACTAAGGCGAAATGGTATGCGCCTTAGTTTTTTTACGTCCATTGAGAGAAAAAACTAGTTTTATTGTGTATCGATTGGAAATGAAATATATAAATTAAAATTAGGATTTGTTATCAGAAGATTTACAAAAATTTACCGTATATTTACTATTTTTCAATCTCTCCTTTAAAAATAGAGAGTAATATGAGGTTGTACATATTCTATCACAAGGAGGAAACGCAAATGAACAAATGGGTTAAATCATTAACTGCTATGGCACTTGCAAGTTCTTTATTAATGGTAGGTTGTAGTAAAGGTGAGGACAAGAAGAAAGAAGACGACACAACAACACAACAAGAGGATAAAAAGGATAAAGAAACAAGCGGAACCGAGAAGTCTACTGATTCTAAAGAAAAGAAATAAAGTAATAATAAAGCTTCCTCTCATATATGAGGAAGCTTTTTTGTTGTAAATTTATTGAGATTATTGAAAAATAGAAAGAGAATGAAAGAGGGGGAAAACAAATGAAAGTATGTATATTGGGAGCAACAGGACGAGTAGGTTCAAACATAATTAATTTAGCATTAAAGGATTCAACTGAAGTGACTGCATTAGCGCGTGATTTAAATAGAATAGAAATACAACATGAAAGGCTACGAGTGATAGAAGGTAATGTATTGAACGAAAATGATATAAAGAAAGTGATAGAAGGAAGCGATATAGTAATTAGTGCACTTGGAACGGATCAAAATGGAACATTAGGGAAGAGTATGCCACAAATCATTAAGCAAATGGAAGAAGAAGGGGTTCGTAGAATCATAACAATAGGAACAGCTGGTATTTTACAAGCAAGAACAAATCTAAATTTATATCGTTTTCAATCAACGGAATCAAAAAGGAAAACGACAACGGCAGCGGAAGATCATTTGGCTGCATATAAAGTACTAAGTAATAGTAATAATTTATGTTGGACAGTTGTTTGTCCGACACATTTAATAGATGGTGAGGCGACAGAGGTATATCGAACTGAAAAAGATATATTGCCAGAGGGTGGATCAAAAATTACAGTGGGTGATACAGCACACTTTGCATGGGATCTATGTAAGAAAAACATATATGAAAATAGTCGAGTAGGTATTGCATATTAAAAAACCATCCCGAAGTCGGGATGGTTAAAAGATGATATAACACAAGAAGATGATAATCATAATGATTTGGAGAATTGCTTTCGCTACTGTACTGCTTAAAAAACCAACTACAGTAGCGACTCCAACTAGAAAGGCATCTTTTGGCGCTTTTTTATGCACTAGTTCTGTTATAAATACTGATAAGAACGGTATGATAATAAGTCCGAATGGTGGGAAGAAGAACGATCCGACAATGATAGAAATCATTCCGACACGTTCGCCCCATTTAGAACTACCGTATTTTTTTAAGAAATATCCATTTGCAATAAAATCAGCAACGAAAATGAAAAGAGTAAAAATGACTTGAATAATCCAAAAAGAAGTTGTTAATTCGCCTCCATTTATACCGAAATGGTAAATCAAATATCCAGCCCAGACAGCTAGTATGCCAGGGATAATTGGATAAATAAAGGCGAGAAATGAAACAACGAAACAGGCAATGATACAAATTGTTAATAAAACAGTCACTTTATAGCTCCTTTTTAATATCTAGTTTATGTACAGCAACTTTTTTGACTTGATGGCCATCAAGTTCTAATACTTTAAATTGAAAACCAGCATATTCAATGGAATAGCCAGCTTCAATATTTAAGTCAACTGCTTGAGAAAGAAGCCATCCTCCGATTGTATCTAAATCACTATCATCAATATGTAGGCCAAACATATCATTTACTTCAGAAATAAGCACCTTTCCATCTAAAACAGTAAGCTTAGGTGTACGCTTTTCAATCATAGGTGATTCATCCGCATCGAATTCATCTTGAATTTCTCCAATGATTTCTTCAAGAATATCTTCCATCGTTAAAAGTCCGGCAGTACCACCATATTCATCCATAACGATTGCCATCTGAACGCGATTTTTTTGAAGATGGACTAACGTTTTACGAATTGGAACTGTTTCAAATACAGTTAGAACAGGATGTATATAAGATTCAAGTGGCTTATAAATACCTTTCGTTTGATCATGGAATACTTCTTTCGTATTGATCATCCCAATGATATCATCTTTATCTTTTTCGATAATTGGATAGCGTGTATATTTTTCAGTAGCGACGATATCCATATTTTCTTCTAACGTATTTTCAGTAGATAAGCAAATCATTTCGGTACGAGGAACCATAATTTCTTTTGCAACTCGATCATCAAATTCAAAAATGTTATTTACATATTTATATTCGGTTTGGTTTATTTCACCGCTTTTAAAACTTTCACCTAAAATGAGTCGCAATTCCTCTTCAGAATGAGCAAGTTCACTTTCTTTCGCAGGTTCTAATCCGAGTAATTTTGTGAAAAATATAGCTGTACTATTGAGTAGCCAAATGAATGGGTACATAATTTTATCAAATAAAATAAGCGGTCTTGCAAATTTGAGTGTGATTGCTTCTGCTTTTTGAATTGCGAAAGACTTTGGAACTAATTCACCTAATACAACGTGGAAAAATGTAATAACACTAAAAGCAATAACAAAAGATAAAGTGTTAGCCATTGTTCCAGTAATATTAATTTTTTCAAAGAGCGGTCGTAGTATATGTTCCACAGTCGGTTCACCAAGCCAACCAAGCCCTAAAGAAGTGATTGTAATTCCGAGCTGACAAGCTGATAAATAAACATCTAAATTAGATAGGACGCTTCTTGCAGCTAAAGCTTGTTTATTACCTTCATTTGCAAGTTGGTCAATTCGACTTTTTCGTACTTTTACAACAGCGAATTCTGATGCAACGAAAAAGCCAGAAATAAGAATAAGTACAAAGATGAGAAAAATATTTAATATGTCCAAGCGTGTTCTCCATTCCAAGGTTTGGAATAAAGATGTCACCTCCTGCAATTATGTTATACTTTTATAATAAATCCAAATGAAAAGAATAGTCAAAGGAAAAGGGTAAATATTGGTATGTTTCTGTAATAGTTTTTGAATTTGCTGTTATTTTGTCCGCTATACAAAAGGAATAACCCCCTACTTTTAGATTATAGAGGGTTATTTTAAATTAAGGTTTTGGAACACTTCTCGTCAAAGTGTATGACTGTTGTTTGGAGTAGTTTGTGGTCCATAGTGTTTGAAGGAAAGAAAGTATGCTATATGGGATATAGAGTAGTAATAAGCCGATTGTAACAATTATGGGTGAATTTCCGCCAAATTGAACGATAAATTGTAACAGTCCATTTGCATGAAAAACGCATTCCATAAAAACGAATGAAAGAATAATGGAACCTAAAATTGATTTATGATTCGAAGTAAGCGCCAAAAACAATGTATCCACAAGAAAAGAATCATGTTTTATTTCATATTCATTTGTGTTTTTTAAGAAAGGAATCCATTTTTTTACTGCTTGCATAACGATAATCATGGAAGTACTACATACGATGATAAATGATGAGTAGTAAGGAAGGTTTATAAATTGTGCGATGTATAGAAGTAGTAATAAGACTGAACATTGTAATACTACAGTGCAAAAAGAGTAAGGAATCCATTTCAATACAGTAGTAAACTTTTTAAACGAATTAGGTACTTTGAAAAATAAATGGCCGATACCCAAACTTATGAAAAATCCGATCGCAAGGGTAAAAGTAAAACGAACAATCGATATAAAATATATTTCCCATATGTAAGGGAATAATGGTGTTGAATGATTAGAAGTATGTATCATTTGGTTTGCTGAGAAAAAGATAGATTCATGCATCCAATCAACCTTTGGAATTGATATAGAAGAAAGCTGTGCGAAGTTTTGAAAAATGCTAATAAATCCATTTTGATAAGAATAATTGTGTGTAATAAAAAGAGCTGGAATAGGACTTATGGCAAAAATAACAATAATACCAATTATAAATTTACATATATGTGAGCGTAATAAGGACATATAACCACCTACTCTTAGAATATTCAGAAAATTCTTATTCTTATTTTAGCTTTTTTTGAAAGAAGTTACAATATATTTTTCATTTAGTAATTCAGAGAGAAGATTTGATAGCAAAAATATACAAGTGAAGGATTCATGAATAAATTATGACAAGAAAATGAATAATTTTCAGAAAAATAAAATAAATTATTTATTTTTTTCTGAAAATATAATATAGTTATGGCACAGAAAGTATTTTAACATAAGGAGGCTTTTTATGAGGATTAAAGGGAATTACGTGCCGAAAAGGGAAGTTTTACTGTGCTCAAGTTCGATTACGATAGGGGAAGCGTTAGAGCATTTAAATAAAACGGGGTATCGTTGTGTACCAGTTTTAGATGAAAAAAAAGAGAAATTTTTAGGGAATATATATAAAGTAGATATTTTAGAATATAAAGGATCACTTGATGAGAGTGTAATACAATTATTAAACGATAAAGAAGGATTTGTGAGAGAAGATTCATCTTTCTTTAAAGTATTTTTTACAATAAAAAAATTGCCTTATTTATCAGTAGTTGATGAAAAAGGGGTTTTCCTTGGAATTTTAACGCATAAAAAAGTTTTTGAGTTATTAGAGGATGCATGGGGCGTTCACTCTAGTAAATACTCTGTCATGATTGGAACGCAAGACTATAATGGAGCAATCCAAAAGTTATCGACAGTTTTAAAGAAATACACTGGTATTCAAAGTTTGATGACTTTTGATAATGATGCCTTATTAGTTCGTAGAATTATGTTTACATTAGGAGAAGAGTTTAACGACGGTGAATTAGAGACATTATTGGAAGATTTAGAAGATCACGGATTTAGAGTTGTGTATGTGGAAGAGATGAAAAATCCACGTGAAGTTGAAACGATAGAGTAACATACAAAAGCCATCTAATTATATTAGATGGCTTTTGTATGTTACGTGTATAAAGTTATTTGAAAATAACGATCGAATAATAGGTGAGATTATAACAATATTTGTGTAAGAGAATAAAAAATGTAGATAATTTCGATTTTCAAAAAAATCAATTTGAAAATATGTTTTTATTTTGCAACTAAATATGTTACTATATGTGTGATAAAAACAAAGAGGTCTGACATCTACACTCCACATAATAATACTCTAATGATTTGAAAATTCAAAAAAATCAAAATTTAAAATAATAATTGTATTAATGATTAGAGTAAAAATAAGGGGAATGGAGAAATTATGGAGAAAGACACTGCTTTGTAAGGGGCATATTTTATCATCTTGAGCAGAGAGGAGGATGCATAGCATATTGTAAAATATAGAGATAAACAATGAAAAAGTGCTATGCAAATGAAGAGCATGAAGGGACGTTTAAGGCCAGGTGATACGGTAGCAATTGGTTTAATGCTATTTGCATTATTTTTAGGAGCAGGAAATTTAATTTTTCCGCCAGTTTTAGGTCAACAAGCAGGAGAGAATGTTTGGATTGCTACAATAGGATTCCTTGTAACGGGAGTCGGATTACCCCTACTAGCTGTAACAGCTGTCGCGTTTGTAGAGGGGGACTTGAAAGCGCTATCTTCTAGAGTCCACCCTATATTTGCGTTTATTTTCCCATTGATTAGTTATTTAGCAATTGGACCATTTTTCGCGATTCCTCGTACTGGAGCTGTTTCGTTTGAAATGGGTATGAAGCCGTTTTTATCAGAGGCAATGGTTTCAGAGTGGTACATGCTATTTCTTTTCACGATAGTTTTCTTCGGAATAACATGGTATTTATCATTAAATCCATCTAAATTAGTGGATTGGTTCGGAAAGTTTCTTACACCATTATTAGTATTAATTGTCGCTGTTATTGTCGGAAAGGCAATTATTGATCCAATTGGAGAGCCAGCTGCGCCGTTAGCTGCTTACAAAGAAAATGCTTTCTTTGGTGGATTTATTCAAGGATATTTAACGATGGATGCAATTAGCGCGCTCGTATTCGGAATTGTCGTTGTACAAGTTATCCGCTCTAAAGGGATAAAAGAGAGTAGTCAAATTGCAAAAATAACAGTAGTATCAGGTATTATTGCTGTACTTGGTTTAACGTTAATTTATTTATCACTTGCTTATCTTGGTTCAACAAGTACATCACTTGGTATCTCAGAAAACGGTGGTCTTATTTTAACGAATGTTGTAAATGAGCTATATGGGACGAGTGGTAAAATTTTATTAGGGCTTGTTATTATACTCGCTTGTTTAACAACTTCTGTTGGGCTAACATCTGCGTGTGCGGGTTTCTTTACAAACTTATTCCCAAAACTTTCGCATAAAACGATTGTAACAATGGTATGTGTATTTAGTTTAATTGTATCTAACCTAGGTTTAACGCAATTAATCGCAGTAACATTACCTGTGTTAATGATCATTTATCCAGTTGCAATTGTATTAATCGTACTTTCTTATTTCCATAAGTGGATTGGGAAGCGTAATACAATTTATATTGGAGCTATTTTAGGTGCATTGTTAATTAGTTTCTTTAACGGTTTAGAAAGTGCGAAAATTAAAATTGACGCGATTTCTAATGTACTACAAATGTTACCGTTATATAACGAAGGAATCGGATGGTTAATTCCATCATGTATTGGCGGGATTCTCGGTTTCTTCTTCTATAAATCAAATGAATCAAGTGAATTACAAAAGAAAGGTGCTTAGGCACCTTTCTTTTTTTGAAGGGGATTTTTGTATTTTGTCTAAGTAATAAGTGGGGGGAATGATAAATGGCTAATTTTGAAGATTTTTTAAATTTGGATTTGAGAATTGGAACTGTAATACATGCAGAGGAATTTAAAGAAGCGAGAGTACCAGCGATTAAACTAGCAATAGATTTTGGAGAAATCGGGATAAAGCAGTCAAGTGCTCAAATTACGAAAAGGTATAGTCCAGAAGATTTAATCGGTCAACAAATCGTTGCTGTTGTAAACTTTCCACCAAAGCGTGTAGCTGGATTCAAATCAGAAGTACTTGTGCTTGGTGGTGTTCCTGAAGCTGATGATGTTGTGTTACTTCAGCCTAATATGGAATTGCCAAATGGAACAAAAATTAGCTAGGGTGAAGGTAGGGGCTAATATGGATATCGGACGAGAATATTTGCAATGTGCGATTTCGAACTTTAAAGCAACAAAGAAACAAGGGGAACGGGCACTTTCTCAATTATCATATGAACAAATACAATGGTCTTCTCATGAAGAAACAAATAGTATAGCGATTATTATTAAGCATCTGCACGGTAATATGCGTTCTAGATGGACGGATTTTTTAACGTCTGATGGTGAAAAAACAGATCGTAATCGAGATGGTGAATTTGAAGGATGCTATCACTCAAAAGAAGAAACCCTTATAGCTTGGCAAGAAGGATGGAAATATGTTTTTAATACGATGAATACTTTAACGCCGGAACACTTATTGAAGACGGTATACATTCGCGGTGAAGCACATACTGTCATGCAAGCAATTGAAAGGCAAATTGCTCATTATGCATTGCATATTGGTCAGATTATTTACATTGGGAAGATGTTAAAAGAAAATGAGTGGGAATGTTTAAGTATTCCGAGAGGTCAGTCTACGCGTTCTGTAGAGAAAAAACGTTCAACATAATAATAAGAAAGAAACCGATAAAAAATGGGAAAAAAGAAAGTCAGCCAAATAATAGATGGTTCTGTAATCATAAGAATACTGCCAAAAATAAGTCCATATATAATAAGAAAGAAATTGAAAAGTGTATTCACAGGGAGAAATCGTGAGATAAACACTTGCTGTCGTTTAAAACAATCACTGTGAAATAAATAAAAGCGGAAGTACCATGTGGCTGTAATAAGGTCTTTCTTTCTCACAATTCTTTTTTTGCATGCATGACAGATAAATGGTGGTTGCATTTCATTACGCTCCATTTTTTATTTTCATAATAATGTGAGACAAAAGTAGGTACAAAGTGTATGTTCCTATATACGCTCCTGCAATAAGGAAAAATGGATTCAGTAAAATTCCATGAATGCTCGTCATGAAAACTAAATCTTGTATTAAAACATCGTATATATTAATGGAAATAATTATACCGAGTACATACAGTGCCAAGTACGCAGAAATATGTAGCACAATAGCGATTTTTGGTTGCTTAGCGGACAAATAAAAAATGAATGATAGAGTGATTGGTAATATTCCTATTAATAGCTTCAATTCATTTCACCTCATTAACAATATAGCCGAAATTTTAACGGTCTATTCTCTAGGGCTTGTACATAACTTGAAATAGAGAGGTGATAGTATGAATCGGGGCTTTTTTTTTATGAAGTTTACAAGTATGCGTAAGTTAGTTTTATTTGTTATTACTACAATGCTAGCGACTTTTTTTCTTATTAGTATGATGGTAACCTCTATGAAAGAGACAAAGTCAACGTATTTATATAATTGGTTAAATGAGTTATCGATGAATGGTTACATGTATGTACTTGGAAAAGAGAATCATTATTTTACACAGGAGTATCGAAATTTGAATCAAGATTTTTCAATTTCTTCTTTTCTCTTTTCTATGGCTACAAATATTCGCTTTAATGATGTACGCAGTTTCGTCGGGAAAGAGCTCCCGGGGTTTGGTAAGTACGATACAGAAATTGTTATTGCGGGTGAGGGTACAAATTATTCTAACTTACCGATAGAGTCGAGTGTTCCTCTTGAAGAAGTGGTGAAGGAACGGACTAGTGGAACTGGACAAGTACCTAAACAAGATACGAGTAAAGAGAAAAAACAGCCGTCCCAAACGACTGGGAAGAGACAAGTTGCGTTTATTTATCATACACATAGCTGGGAATCTTATTTACCTTTACTTAACTTAACGAATGACCCGAATCCGAATAAAGCAACGAGTTCTGTATCGAATATTTCTATATTAGGAGATCGTTTCCGTGAACAACTAGAAGGTGAAGGGATTGGAGCTACTAACGATAAGAGTGATGTTGGTCAAAAGTTAATAAGTAAAGGTTTAAACAGTAATAGTTCGTATAAAATGTCACGGGAAATTGTGCAGCAAGCTATGGCTGGAAATAAAGATCTTCAATACTTTTTTGATTTGCATCGTGATAGTGCCCGAAAGAATGTAACGACAAAAACAATTGGAGATAAATCATATGCAAAGCTTGCATTTGTAGTAGGGAAAGGAAATAAAAACTATGAAAAAAACTTACAATTAGCGACAGCTTTACATGAGGCGATTAATAAGAAATATCCAGGAGTGAGTCGTGGGGTCATTCAAAAAGGGTTCCAGACAGGAAATGGAATCTATAATCAAGACTTATCAGGACAAGCGATATTAATAGAAGTTGGCGGTGTAGATAATACAGTGGAAGAATTGAATCGATCAATTGATGCACTTGCTAAAGCATTTGGTGAATATTTTTGGCAGGCAGAAAAAGTGAATGGATAAAGTGAAACGTGAATTAGCCAGGACATCTATCGATAATTATTAGCTCACTTCAATCTTGAAAAAACGTAAGTGTAATGCTTGCGTTTTTTCTTTGTAATGATGAGACGTCACAGAATAGACATAATTTGTCGTTGTTATAGTAATATCGAAATTTGTCAATTTATAGTAGGAGATTTACAAAGGTATTTTCGGGAAAGTAGAGAAAATCTTTTTATAAGGAAAACTTTTTATTATGAAACTGGTAGGGTGATTGAAGTGATTAGGGAGATCGAAATAGAAGATGCAGCATCATTTTTGCAATTAAGTAAGCAATTAGATGAAGAAACGAAGTTTATGTTATATGAACCAGGAGAAAGAAAAACTACAGCTGAGCAACAAGAAAAAATGATCCATCGCTTTATAGAAAATGAATATGCAACAATATTTGTAGCAGTTGAAGATGAGAGAATAGTAGGTTTTATATTAGTGAATGGAAATAACATTCAAAGAAAGAGGCATGTGGCAACCATTGTAATTGGTATTTTGCAAGAGTATAGCGGGCGAGGTATTGGGACGAGATTGTTTAAAGAGGTTGAGAAGTGGGCAAAATTACATGATGTATGGCGTTTAGAATTAACAGTAATGGCCCACAATACAAGAGCTCAGGCACTATATAAAAAAGCTGGATTTGAGAAAGAAGGTGTCAAAAAAGCTGCTCTTATTATCGATGGAAAGGGCATCGATGAGTATGAAATGGCCAAATTCTTAAAATAAGAGGTCGTTATATGAAAAAAAGATGGGCACTACTCGGTATTGTAGCTGCAATAATTATTATTGGAGTAGCAGGAATCAATTATAAAATGTATAAGGATAAGCAGGCGCGGGAAGTAAGTGTAAATAGCATATTTCCGAAAGCGAAAGAAACGATTGCTAATATGGATGGGGATATTGCGGTAATTAATAATCCGAATTCAATGCTTGTACTTGTAAATAAAAGTAGGCGTTTACCAGATGGGTATAGACCGCCAGATTTAGTTATTCCGAAAGTGCGCTACTCTAGTGAAGGTGATCAAGAAAAGAAAAAGATGAGAAAAGAGGCAGCGAGGGCGCTTGAGGATATGTTTCAGCAGGCTGACAACGAGCGTATTTTTCTTTTTGCAGTTTCTGGATTTAGATCTTTTGATCGACAAAAAGCATTAAATACGATGTATAAAAAACAAGACGGGGAAGCAAAAACAGCAATGTCTAGCGCGGTTCCTGGCACAAGTGAGCATCAAACTGGACTAGCTATGGATATTACGTCTCAATCTGCTAAATTTCAGTTAGAGACAGTTTTTGGGGAAACGAAAGAAGGTCAGTGGCTTTCTGAAAATGCCCATAAATTTGGTTTTGTTGTTCGATACACAAAAGCGAAAGAAACGATTACGGGCTATCGGTATGAACCATGGCACGTAAGGTATGTGGGAAATCCACAAGCTACATATTTGTATGATAATCAACTGACGCTTGAAGAAGTAACAGAGTGAACAATTGAGGGGAGAGACGTATAATGACGATGTTATATAAGAAAAAAGTACATGCATATATTACAAGAGAACAAGAGGGGGTTATGCAATTACTTGTTTTTAAACATCGTGATATACATGAAGCTGGTATTCAAGTGCCAGGGGGAACGGTTGATGAAGGTGAAACGTTAGAAGCTGCTATATTGCGTGAAGTACAGGAAGAATCCGGATTGCGTCATTTATGCATAGAGCGTTTTTTAGCAGATTACATTATACATATGAAAGAAAAACAGGAATATGAAAAACGCCACTTTTTCCATGTAACTTTACTAACAGATGTAAAGGATACTTGGGAACATATTGTAAGTGCTGGTGAGGAAGATAAAGGATTAGTATTTTGCTACGAATGGGTTGATATTGCAAAATGCCCTGAATTAGCTGGGAAACAAGGTGAGTTTTTACATTTATTAGATGAAGTATACGCACAGTAATGTAAGAGTCTGAAGCGAAGGTTAATCCGTTTCAGACTATTTTTATTTTTCGGGAAATTAAAGGTGTTTAAATAAGGATATTGAATTTCTTTAAAGGGATATTAATTTAGGATGTGTTGAGGTGAAAAATTGAAAAATTAAGGGTTATACGCTAAAAAAGTTCATATAAGGGAGAATATAAATGGAAATTCAGTTTAATCCAATCTTAAAAAAGGAATTAACAATTCAAGATATTCAAAATGAAATGGAATCTGGAAAGTTAACTTCAAAAGAGCTAGTGATGTATTATCTCTATAGAATCGCAAAGTATGATCAAGACGGACCGAAAATCAATTCAATTTTAGAAATCAATCCAGATGCTATTTTTATTGCAGAAGCGTTAGATTATGAAAGAAAGACAAAAGGCGTAAGGGGACCATTGCATGGAATACCTGTTTTGCTTAAGGATAATATTGAAACGAATGACTCCATGCATACAAGTGCAGGTACAATCGCTCTAGAACAAAATATAAGCAGTGAAGATGCATTTCTTGTTACTAAACTGCGAGAAGCAGGGGCAGTGATAATTGGAAAAACGAATATGACAGAATTAGCAAATGCAATGTCTTTTGAAATGTGGGCTGGATATAGTGCAAGAGGTGGTCAAACAATCAATCCATACGGAACGGGCAAGGATCATATGTTTGTTGGCGGATCTAGTACAGGATCTGCGATAGCAGTTGCTGCTAACTTTACAGTAGTATCTGTTGGGACAGAAACCGATGCTTCTATTTTGAGCCCCGCTGTTCAAAATTCTGTAGTAGGTATTAAACCGACTGTCGGTTTAATTAGTCGTAGAGGAATTATTCCATTTACTTATTCACAAGATACAGCTGGACCATTTGCTAGAACGGTAACAGATGCTTCTATTTTGCTAGGGAGTTTAATTGGGGTAGATGAGAAAGATGTTGCTACTCATAGAAGTGAAGGTAGGGCAGAGCATGATTATACAAAATATCTTGATGTTAATGGCTTAAATGGAGCGAAGATTGGTGTGTTTAACGCTGCACCAAAAGATTATTACGAAAATGGTGAGTATGATGAAATCTTGTTTAAGGAAACGATCCAAGTATTACGTAATGAAGGAGCGACAGTAGTAGAAAATATTGATATTCCTTCTTTTCATAGAAAATGGAGTTGGGGAGTTCCGCTTTATGAACTGAAGCATAGTTTAGATAACTATCTTTCTAAATTACCTTCTACTATTCCGGTACATTCTATTTCGGAGTTAATGGAGTTTAATAAAAACATAGCAGAAAGAGCTTTAAAATATGGACAAACCAAGTTAGAGGGAAGAAAAGACTTTCCAAATACGTTACGAAATCCAGAATATTTAAATGCGAGATTAGAAGATATATATTTTTCTCAAGAACAAGGCATTGATTTTGCATTGGAAAAATATAATCTTGATGCGATACTGTTTCCTTCCTATATAGGTTCTACTATATGTGCGAAAGCGGGTTATCCGTCTATAGCAATACCAGCTGGGTATATGGAAAGCGGGAGACCTTTTGGAATTACGATTGCAAGTACTGCCTTTAGTGAAGGGATATTAATTAAGCTAGCTTATGCTTTTGAACAAGCGACAAAGCATAGAAAAATCCCCCAACTTATCATGAATAGAATAAAACAAAGAGGACAGGAATCCCTGTCCTCTTTGTTTTAGTGATTAAAGTGAAATATCGTTCTGTTCTGTCTTATGATATTTTAATAAACTAAAAGATAAACAAGCGGAACATAAAATAAGAATAGAAGCGATGATATAAATTGTACGAACACCGAACATATCAGTAATAATGCCAATGCTAAGCATAGATAGTCCAGAGGCTGTTGAAAGAAGTGCACCATGTGCTGTATACATTTTGGATAATAAAGCAGGGGCGACACTTGATTGTAAAACAGTCGTTTGGGAAATATCTCTAATTTGATAACATGGTCCCATTAGAACACATAGAAAAAGCGCAATAAATCCGCTACTCGTCATACCGTATAAAAATGTAAGAATACTAAACATAAGAGAGCCAATCGACATAGATCGTATTAAATTGTTTTGAATATAGGAACTCATTTTCCAGGCTAATAGACCACCGATTAACGTGCCAACATAATAACTTGTATTAATATATCCCCACCATTCTTCGCCTTTATGAAGGATAGTCGTAACGTATGCCATCGTAATAGCACCAATCCATATTGTCCCTGCGAAAGTTTCGATTAAGTCCATATATGTAACGGTACGGAGAGAAGGATTTTGAAATAGGAGTTTCCAACCTTCCAATAAAACAGTACTTTTGGAAGAGGGAGAATCTGCTATTCTTTCAGTATGTATGGAACGTAATGAAAAATGTAATGCAATGCATCCGAAAATCATTAAAATGTTATTAATCATGAGTGTAGAAGTAGCGCCAATGAGAAGAACGACAATACTCGTAAATGAATAAGCAACGGCTTGCACAATTTGTGTTGAAAAGGAAAAGATACTATTTACTTTTACTAATTTTTCTTTCGGTGTAAGGCGCGGGAGAATACCGTATAATAACGGAGCACTCCACCCACTACATAATGAAATGACAAAAATAAAAGTTAATAGAGCTATAATGTTTGTGGATAAGACCGGGAACAAAATCATTAATAATAGTAAAAAGACTGTTTTCAGCCATTGGAGCGTATATAACAGCGTATAAGATGGAAAACGATTTATTATAAGTGGTGCAGAGATGTTAGCAATTAGATTTGTGATAACTTGTAATAATGGAAAAAGAGCAGTAATAGTAGCTGATTTAGTTGCTATATAAATATGAGTTGTAATAATTATTACATATACGATGTCAGCGAGAGTAATGCATATTTTGGAACCTAAATAGTAGATTAGTGACAGGTTTCTCAATAAGATTATCACCTCTATAAAAAATAGTATTTAGTAATTAGAATAATTGTAATTTAAAAATTAAAATTTTTAAAGAATTTAATTTTTTGTCACTTTTTGAAAGGGATTTTCATGTATAATGAAGAATATATTGATATAGTATTATATTAATGATCATTGTAACAGTGAGTATGTACAATAGCTTGTAGCAAACGCCCAAGTGTAAGAAAGGGCGGATAAACCATTCTTTTCTTCATATACATATAGAAAATGAGAAAGAAAGTGAGGGTTGCATATGGCTGCTTGGGTAATTTGGTTTATAATAGCTGGTATTTTATTTATCGCAGAAATGTTGTCGATTACATTTTACATGCTTTGGCTTGGAATTGGAGCTGTTGTCGGAGGTCTTATTGCTTTGTTTGCTCCTGATGCACTACTGTTACAAGTTACTGTTGGTGCAATTGTTAGTTTAACTTTGACATTCTTTACGAAAAGAATTTCAAAAAACTTTCGAGAAGCAAAAGGTTTTACTGATACAGTAGATATGCTTGTTGGTAAAAAAGGGATTGTTATGCAAACGATTACAAATGAAGCGAATGGTATTGTGAAAGTGGATGGAGATACTTGGACAGCTATTGCAGATTCTTCAATTGATGCTGGAGAAAAAGTCGTTGTTATAAAGAGGCATAGTACTATATTACAAGTGAAAAAGGAGAGTGAATAAATATGGTAGCATTAACGTTAACGATTATATTCGCACTAATTGTAGTTACATTTATCGCATTAACAATTAAAATTATTCCTCAGCAAAAAGTTGGGGTTGTTGAAAGATTTGGTAAGTTTCAACGTATCATGCACCCAGGGTTAAATATTTTAATACCAATTGTAGATCGTGTTCGTGTATATCATGACTTACGTATTCAACAAACGAATGTACCACCGCAAAAGGTAATTACGAAAGATAATGTTCAAGTAGAAATTGATACTATTATTTTCTATCAAATTGTTGAACCAGAACTTGCGACATATGGTATTTCAAACTATGAATATGGTGTTCGTAATATTACTTCAGCAACGATGCGTCAAATTATCGGTAAAATGGAACTGGATGAAACGTTATCTGGTCGTGAAAAAATTTCAACAGAAATCCGCTTAGCGCTTGATGAAGCAACAGAAAAATGGGGCGTACGTATTGAACGTGTCGAAGTTGTTGATATTAACCCGCCAAAAGATGTGCAAGCATCAATGGAAAAACAAATGAAGGCTGAGCGTAATAAACGTGCGATTATTTTAGAAGCTGAAGCAGCAAAACAAGATAAAGTCCTTCGTGCTGAAGGGGAAAAGCAAAGTAAAATCTTGATGGCTGAAGGGGATAAAGAAGCGCGTATTCGCGAAGCTGAAGGTATAAAAGAAGCAAAAGAATTAGAAGCGCAAGGGGAAGCAAGGGCAATTGAAGAAATCGCAAAAGCAGAACAAAATCGTATTGAATTGCTTCGTGAAGCGAATTTGGATGAGCGTATACTTGCTTACAAATCATTTGAATCATTAGCTGAAGTTGCAAAAGGACCAGCAAATAAAGTCTTTATTCCGTCTAATGCAATTGAAACACTTGGTACTCTTGGGGCAATTGGAGAAATATTTAAAGAAAAACAAGTGAAGAAACTACCTTCAAATGATACAGGAAAAGAACAATAAAAGTGAGGAAGAGAAATGGGATACCATTTCTCTTTTTTTTGCGTATATTCCGAAAAGCTTGTACATATCCATGTATAAAGAAGGTGATGCAGTGAAAAAGTATGCAACTCGAATACATGGGAAGAAACTGATTTCGTTACTCCTTTTATATGCGCTAATAGTAATTATGATAGCGTCGATTTTGACGTCATTTTTACATACAATGAAATCGAATTATGCAAATCAATGGTTTGGAAAAGTATCGATGCAAGGTTTTGTTCAAATGATAGAAAGTGAGAATCGCTATTACGGATTTGATTATTTTAAGAAGAATAAAAGAGAGTCAGTTGGAAATTTAATGTTCTCTATTGCGACAGATTTGAAAATTAAAGATTTAAGAACATTCGTCGGTAAAGAAGTACCTGGTATGTCAAAGTATTATTCTAATATTATCGTAGCTGGGGAAGGGACAAACTTGACGAATATCCCAAATGAATCTAGTGTACCGATTGAAGAAGTAACGAAAGAACGGGAAGTAGCAAAAGATAAAGTTACAGAAGCGGAAAAGAATAATCCGGTTCAGAAAAAGAACGGAGCGAAAAAAGGTGAAAGTGCAGTATATATTTATCATACACATAGCTGGGAATCCTTCTTTCCATTATTACCAGGGGCTACGGATCCATCAAGTCCAGATGTAAATGTGTCCTTACTAGGGAAACGTATGAAAGAGCAACTTGAAGGACAAGGAATTCCGGTAGTTCACGATAAAACGAATATGGGTGATTTATTAGCGAGTAAAAAATGGAAATGGCCGCAATCATATAAAGCGTCTCATGAATATGTAAAAGAAGCATTAGCACAAAATAATAAAATTGCGTTTCCAATTGATATACACCGTGACGATCAGCGTAAGAAAGTAACAACAAAAGTAATTAACGGAAAATCGTATGCAAGATTATATTTTATAATTGGGATGGAAAATGAAGGCCGTGCTGAAAATGAAAAAATTGCAAGAGCGATCAATAGTTATTTAGATGAAAACTACTACGGATTAAGTAGAGGGATTTTTCCCAAGTATAAAAAAGATGGAAATGGCGTTTATAATCAAGATTTATCGAAAAATGCGATGTTAATTGAAGTTGGTGGTGTTGATAATACGTTAGATGAATTATATAACACAATTGATGTGTTAACAGGAGCGTTTAGTAAATATTATTGGAATGATGCGGAAAAAGTGAATGGATGAGGGACGGGAGACCGTTCCTTTTTTATTTTGGAATCTTAAAATGTGATATAATGGAATTTTATGAATGTTAAATAAAGGGAGAGAGAAACATGCAAATACTACTAATACGCCACGGAGAATCAGAAGCTGATATTTTACATGTGCATGAAGGTCGAGCTGATTTTGAGTTAACTGACAAAGGGAGACAACAAGTACAAAGACTTGTACAGAAAGTGAAAAAAGATTTTGCGCCAGATTTCATTTGGGCAAGCACATTAAAACGCGCTCGTGAAACGGGTGAAATATTAGCAGAAGCAATTGGTTGTCCAATTCAATTAGAAGAGGAATTAATGGAGTTTAATAATGGAGTGCAAGCAGGCTTATCATTTGAAGAAGCAAAGAAATATCCAGAGCCAAAGTTTCTTCATGACCGTTTTGAAAACGGAGAATCATTTATTGAGTTTCGAATGAGAATAGAAGGAATCTTTTCTAAAATTATGATAGAGAATACATATGATCGAATTGCAATTGTTGCCCATGGAGGCGTAATTAATAGTCTATTACGTGCATTTTTCAAAATGCCAATTTCAATGGACTACTATTTCAAAATGGGAGATACGGGAATAAGTTTAATTGAAATTGAGGGTGAACAAAAAACGGTGCATTTCATTAATGATACGAATCATTTGGACGGGATGTAAAGACTTATGTACAAAGTTGTATTTTTCGATGTTGACGGTACGTTATTAAGTGAGATTGATAGAAGCATGCACGAAAGTACAAAAGAAGCGATACGAAGGTTAATAGATAAAGGAATTCACGTAGTTGTTACAACTGGAAGACCGTATAGTTTATGCTCACAATTTAAGGAACTAGGTATAAATACGTTTATTTCAGCAAATGGTGCACATATAAAATGTGGGAAAGAAGTTATACATAAATCAGTACTTTCAAGCGAAATCGTTCATGATATTTCAAATTTTGCTGAATTACATGGTCACAGTGTTTCTTACTTTACAGAAGAATTTGCAATGAATAATATTGCTTCCAAAGATGAACGTGTCATGCGAGCGTTAAATGAAACTTTAAATTTAGAGCGGTATCCTGACAAAGTTAGAAACTTATCAGATGAGATGTATTGCATATGTCTGTATGCTGATGATACAGAAGCTCAAAAATTCATTGAAAGATATCCAGCACTTACGTTTGAGCGTTTTCATGGTTACGTTATAAATGTATTGGAAGATAGTAAAGTATCGAAGCTAACTGCAATTCAAAAAGTATTGGAACATTTAAACATTAGTAAATTAGAAGCCATTGCTTTTGGCGATGGTGGAAATGATATTGAGATGTTGCAGTATGTAGGATTAGGAGTTGCGATGGGAAATGGTGGAGAGGAGTTGAAGAGAAGGGCTGATTTCGTTACAACGAAGGCGAGTGAAGGCGGAATTTCTTATGCCTTAAAGAAGTTGCGAATTATTTAAAACTAATAGTTAGTCAGTGTGAAAAATCCTGTTTTAATAATGGCTTTTGTTAATATGTATACTGTTTTAGGGAATTATTTGAGCTCTCCTACTTACAATTTAACTGCAGAACAAATCCTTTATTTTCGCTTAGCAGGGCTGTTTGGTATGTTGCTGTCACCACTTGCAGGTCTTTTAACAAAGAGGTTTGAAGTAAGGAAAGTTCTTCAAGGAGGATTGTTGATTGTTATTTTTAGTCTAAGTTCAATGGGCTTTGTTTCGGATCTATCTCTACTTGTAATGATGAGTGTCTGTTTTGTAATAGGTATTGCTATATCCGTTCCGTCTTTAGTTTCTCTTGGAGGTCAATTAGGAGGGAAAGCAAGGGGAATATACTTTTATTTTATTTTTAGGTACTAGTATAGGACCTATCATTTCTATTTATCTTATGAAAATAGGAGGTTATGCTCAAACATTTATTTTATCAGGAATGATACTTTTTATTGGTTTTGTAGCTAATTAATGAATGAGTGGAAAATCACTCAAATAAAGGAATGCGAGGATCTTTCATATGCTCGCATAATAAAATATGAATTTGTCCACGATGATGATAAAAGTGTGCAACGATTTCAAGTAACCATTCAAAGCGCGAATAAGAAATCCCCCAATAGGCAGTCATAACTTTTGCTAATTCTATTTGGGAGTAGGAAAGAAATGTTTTAGAGAGAAGGTTGTATCCTTCAATCATCGTTTGTTGCATGTGAGCAACTGTTACGGGTGTATGTTCTATATAAAAGGTATGTAATTCTTTTTCTGAAATACCATTTAAAATGAGTAAATCAGCATGACAAATAAGAGAAAGATGTGCACACATTTCAAATAATGATCGTTTTGAGTGAATCGGTTGTATTTTTAAATCGTTTTCACTATATTGGTTAAGCATATAAATAGAAGTATCAATAGCAACTTTTAGTTGATGCAATGCAGATTGAACAAACATTGTAATTCTCCTCGTCTCCGTATATAATAGTTTCTTGAGGATATTATATCATACTCAAAATTCCGAAAATTCTAGTAGTTTGACTAGCATAATGAAAAGTATTATATTGTAAAAGGTCATATGAAACGTGAAATAGAATGGAATGCAATTATTGAGTTAGGAGTTAGACCAATGAGTTTGAAATATGGAAGAGATACAATTGTAGAAATTGACTTAAATGCTGTAAAACATAATGTAAAAGAATTTAAAAAACATGTAAATGATGAAGAAATTAAGATGATGGCTGCTGTAAAAGCGAATGGGTATGGCCATGGGGCAGTTGAAGTTGCCAAAGCTGCAATTGAAGCGGGAATACATCAACTTGCAGTTGCATTTGTAGATGAAGCAATAGAATTAAGAGAAGCAGGAATTACTGTACCAATTTTAATTTTAGGATACACACCAGTAGCGGCTGTAGAAGATGTAATTCAATATGACGTTATGATGACTGTTTATAGAGTAGAAGATTTACATGGTATAAATGAAATTGCAAACCGTCTTCAAAAGAAAGTACAAATTCAAGTGAAAATTGATACAGGAATGAGTCGTATCGGTTTACAAGAAGAAGAAGTTAAACCATTTTTAGAAGAATTAAACCGTATGGAGTATGTAGAGGTAGTAGGGATGTTTACGCATTACTCTACGGCAGATGAAATCGATAAATCATATACGAATATGCAAACAAGTTTATTTGAAAAAGCTGTTAATACAGCGAAAGAATTAGGAATTCAAATACCATATATTCATAGTTCAAATAGTGCGGGATCAATGGAATTAAGTAACACATTTCAAAATATGGTACGCGTTGGAATAGGAGTGTACGGTATGTATCCATCAAAAGAAGTGGATCATTCAGTCGTTTCTTTACAGCCTGCGTTGTCGTTAAAATCAAAAGTAGCTCATATTAAACATGCGAAGAAGAATCGTGGTGTAAGTTATGGGAATACGTATGTAACAACTGGTGAAGAATGGATTGCGACTGTACCAATTGGTTATGCTGATGGTTATAATCGTCAATTATCTAATAAAGGCTATGCGTTAATTAATGGGGTTCGAGTACCTGTTATTGGCCGTGTTTGTATGGATCAGTTAATGTTGGATGTTTCAAAAGCGATGCCAGTACAAGTAGGAGACGAAGTGGTATTCTACGGTAAACAAGGTGAAGAAAATATCGCAGTAGAAGAAATAGCGGATATGTTAGGTACAATAAACTATGAAGTTACATGTATGCTAGATAGAAGAATTCCGCGTGTCTATAAAGAAAATGACGAAACAACTGCAGTTGTAAATATATTAAGAAAAAACTGAATCATTTCGATTCAGTTTTTTTATTTTTTTATTCATATCAAATGCGAATATACCCTCGTTATGTAATACGGAGTAAACTTTGTGAAACACACTTTTTAGTTCAACTAAATTAAACTATCACCGGCAGAGATGACCAGTCCCGCAACAAAGATCTAATATACGAGAGTAGGGAAGAGCATCTTGTAAAACGAGGCTGGATGGGAGTATTCAACAAAATGTCCCCAATGTTTATTATAGATGTCTGCTAAAATATCATAATTAGAATAAATTGTTTTTTTAACATATGTATTCACCTAAAAATTAATTAAATTATAATAGTCATGCCTCGTGTTAATTTCAAAACCACATTGTGTATATAGTTTTAAAGCGTGGATATTTTTCGTTTCGACGTCTAATTCAATTGTTGAAACTCCTTCTGTAATAAGGGTATGTACTATATTACAAAGAATATCTTTTCCGTATCCTTTACCTTGATAAGAAGGATGAACGGCGAATCCTGATAGTGTAGTAGATTGCTCTTGTTTAGAAACTGTAATTGTTCCTATCACTTTTTCAGCAATAAGGGCACTGTAAACTTGATGGGAAGATGAATTCATCATTTTTTGTAACCATGTAGTCGTATTTTCTACTGAATCACCAAAAGCTTTACTAGAAATTTTAATAAGATCAAGAAGTGATTCTGAAGGTGCAAGAGTAAGCTGTATATTATTATCTGTTGTTTTTTGAATTTCGTTTGTTTTGCACTCCATACTATATTCACTATATAAATATGGTAACTTCATATGTTTTACAAATTCATTCCCAGAAATAGAATCCCCATTAATAATAAGAAGAGCTTCATCTGTCTCTCTATTTTGTATTTCTTTCATTGCAGTTTGTAAAAGGATAGTTCCGAAGCGTTGTTTTCTAAAATGAGGATGTACAAAGCCTATTAGTTCAAGCTTTGTTGGTCTTTCGAAATCATACATATTTAAAGCGCCAATTAATTGAGTACCGTTATAAAGAAGAAAATCGTTTATATAATCTTCATTTCGATTTTTTAAAAAGTTGATATGTAAATCTGAAGAGTAATCAAGATTGTCTTGTTGCCCACAAATATAAGCCAAATCCTTCATTTGCTGTATTTCACTTTCTGTTACAGAACGCTTTTTCTGAATATCCATTGTATATTCCCTCTCATTCGTATTTAAAAATAGGATGGGTGACTTAACCATTTTTTTAATTCCACATTACCTTGCACAGATAACAGTCGGTATAAATAACGATAAGGCTGTCTATATTCTTCTAAGTGAGGAATAGACATAATTGTTTCGTAACCACTTTTAAAGGCATGTGCTTATTTTTCTGTAAATTCTATAAATTCATTATATAACAGATGATGTGTTATGAGGATAAAGATAAAAAGATTGAAAGCATACTTACATTTATAGTGAAAATTCATTAAAAATATTATATTTCTCTATTTTTGTATGAATTGTCTAAAAATAATGGTGGTAATACTTGAATGTAAGACTCGTATCTTTAAATCTATGAAGAGTAAAAGTAAAATTAAGCATTCATTTATAAGATTGTGAATCACAATAATGTAGACTATAGAAAATATTTCTCAATAATAAAATGAAGAGAAAAGCATGAAGAAGTAGAATGCATTCATTTATAATAGACTTAAATTAATTAATATAATTAATTGTTAATTTTATTATATTAATTGGATAGGAGAGAATGTTATGGCAAATGTACTCGTAATAAATTTTCCTGGGGAAGGTCATATTAATCCGACTTTAGCTGTTGTAAGTGAGTTAATTCAGCGAGGGGAAACAGTTGTTTCTTATTGTATTGAAGATTATAGAAAGAAGGTTGAAGCAACAGGTGCGGAATTCCGAGTGTTTGAGAATTTTCTCTCTCAAATTAATATTATGGAACGAGTAAATGAAGGTGGGAGCCCTTTGACGATGCTATCTCATATGATTGAAGCATCAGAGCGTATTGTTACTCAAATTGTAGAAGAAACAAAAGAGGAAAAATATGATTATTTAATATATGATAATCATTTTCCAGTAGGACGTATTATAGCGAATATTTTACAATTACCAAGCGTTTCATCCTGTACAACGTTTGCTGTTAATCAGTACATTAATTTTCATGATGAGCAAGAAGCGAGACAAGTAGATGAAATGGATCCATTATATCAATCTTGTTTAGCGGGAATGGAAAGATGGAATAAGCAGTATGGAATGAAATGTAATAGTATGTATGATATTATGAACCATCCTGGTGATATTACGATTGTATATACTTCAAAAGAATATCAGCCACGTTCAGAGGTATTTGATGAATCGTATAAATTTGTAGGTCCATCAATTGCTACTCGAAAAGAAGTGGGGAGTTTTCCTACCGAAGATTTAAAAAATGAAAAAGTGATTTTCATTTCTATGGGAACAGTTTTTAATGAACAACCTGCTTTGTATGAAAAATGTTTTGAAGCGTTTAAAGATGTTGATGCGACAGTCGTATTAGTCGTTGGTAAGAAGATAAATATAAGTCAATTTGAAAATATCCCGAAAAACTTTAAGTTGTATAATTATGTCCCGCAATTAGAAGTTTTACAGCATGCTGATGTATTCGTGACACATGGTGGTATGAATAGTTCGAGTGAAGCGTTATATTACGGTGTTCCATTAGTTGTAATTCCGGTAACAGGAGATCAGCCATTCGTTGCAAAACGATTGACTGAAGTAGGGGCAGGAATAAGACTTAATCGCAACGAGTTAACTTCTGAATTGTTACGTGAGACTGTAAAGAAAGTAATGGATGATGTGACGTTTAAGGAGAATAGTCGTAAAGTGGGAGAGTCGCTTAGAAATGCCGGTGGATATCAAAGGGCAGTTGAGGAAATATTCAAATTAAAAATGAAGCCGTACGTAAAGATTAAATAGATGTTAAAAACACACTTACTTTTAATTTGTAAGTGTGTTTTTAGTATTACGCGTTACATGTGTTACATAAAAATAGCGATAAAGGAGAAACTTTTGTGTATATAAATCGATACCTTTGAATTAGTAGTAAAATTACGTTAAAATAATACTAAGAAAATATATAAGTTTTGGGGGTAATGAATGAAGAAAGTATTTGAATACGTATTATTAACAATTGGCTCAATTATAGTAGCAGGTTCATTAGAGCTTATTTTAGCACCTAATGGATTAGTAGATGGCGGGGTAACGGCTATTGCTATTATGGCAAATAAAGTCGCAGGATTGCCGCTTTATGGTGTGTTCTTAGGAATTAATATCCCAATTTTATTATTTACTGCAAAAGTAATGGGAAAGAAATTTTTTATCCGTACATCTTATGCGAATGTAGTTACAACACTCGGATTAATTTATTTAAAACCATTTCCAGCAATTACGACTTCTGAGTTATTAATTGTACTTTATGGTGGAGTACTGTTTGGAATTGGTGTTGGGATTGTTGTTAAAATGGGTGGAGCAATTGACGGTTCGGAAATGTTAGCAGTTTGGATGAATAAACACTTTAATGTACCGATTAGTACATTTTTACTTGCAGTAAATGCAGTTATTTTCATCTTTGTTGCCATTTTATTTTCAATCGAACAAGCGATGTTCTCATTAGCAATTTTCTATATTGTTACGAAGATGATTGATTTTATATTAGATGGTATTAATCAAGGTAAGAGCGTTATGATTATTTCTGGTAAGAATAAAGAAATAGGCGATTTACTTATGAAAGAATTGCAACTATCTGTTACGTATCTACATGGAGAAGGTGGTTTTTTAGGGGAGCATAAGAGAATCATTTATTGCATTACAAACCGATTCATTTATCCGAAAATGAAAGATCTCGTTCTCTCTGTAGATCCAGCCGCTATAATCGAAGCTTCCTATTCAACAGAAACGACTGGTGTGAAACGTCCGGGAAGGAAAGCTAGGTCAGGTGAATAACTAGAAGAAGGCTGTCCAAAAAGTTATTTTGGAACAGCCTTCTTTTTTATTTTGTTGAATTGTTAACATGTTACAAGTTAAATCCACTGTTAAAAAGTTTCCTTGCAACTAGGAAACCAAGCGTCTTTTAATAATGTAGCCAACGTTTCAATTTTATTTTCTGGAATACTACCAAAGCCGAGTAATACGTATGATTCCTTACGTAAATCATTCACGAAATCATATGGAGAAAGTGGGTATAATTTAACGCTTTGTTTTTTAGCGGATTCAATCAGTTCATTTTCATTCATACTGTTATGGACACATAAAACAATATGAAGTCCGGACTGTTCGCCAAGAATTTGAACATTAGCCCCCATTTCTTTCATAA
The DNA here is from genome assembly GCF_900176455.1 of Bacillus sp. JKS001846. Taxonomy (NCBI): domain Bacteria; kingdom Bacillati; phylum Bacillota; class Bacilli; order Caryophanales; family Bacillaceae; genus Bacillus; species Bacillus sp. JKS001846. The sequence continues at coordinate 3,664,286 of NZ_FWYG01000001.1, read as the reverse complement.
TGGATTTTACTAACGCATGATGTTTTCTTTTATATAGTGTACGACTCCGATTAAGGTGACGTTCCCAATTCCCGCTTTGTATAAAGTTAGCAAAAGCAAGTTGTTGTATTGTAGCGACTGTTTGTTTGAAAATTCCATGCAGTTCTTGATATGTTTTTAAAAGGTGTGGTGGTAAAACAACATATCCCATTCGTAAAGAAGGTAAAAAAGATTTTGAGAAAGTCCCCATATAAATAACGCGTTCATTTGAATCAAGACTTTGTAAAGAAGGAATCGGCTTACCAGCGTAGCGAAACTCTCCATCATAGTCATCTTCAATAATGTATCCGCTGCAATCATTAGCCCACTTTAACAATTCTAATCTTCTAGATAAAGGCATAATAATCCCGAGTGGAAATTGGTGTGATGGTGTAACGTATGCGACATTGGAATTTGTATTGTATAAACTAGAAATATCAATACCTTTTTCATCCAATGGTATGGGATGAATTTGTCTATCACAGCTTTTAATGATTGCGTGTATACGGTGAAATCCAGGGTTTTCAATGCCGTATTCTTTTGTAGGGCCAAGCAGTTGAAGTAGTAGCCAGAGAAGTGGCTGCGTTCCGGCGCCAATCACAATTTGATCAGGTGAAGAATGGACACCGCGAGAATGATATAAATATGTTGATATATGTTCTCGAAGAGCGAATTCACCTTGAGGGTCTTCTTTGGCAAATAGTGCATTTTCGTATGTAAGTATGGATTCTTGTAATGCTCGTTTCCAATTTGTAATCGGAAATGCATTTTGATCAATAAGTCCTTGGCTACAATCATATTCAAATTTTTCGTCTATCAAATTGCTCGTCTTCTTTGCTGCATTTCGCTTTTTATTTGGGATAACGTCAATATCGAAATTTGCTACAAAAATACCACGTTTCGGTTTACTTTCTACATAACCTTCAGCTAATAATTGTTGATAAGCTGATTCAACAGTAATGCGGCTAATATTAAGTTGTGATGCTAAATTTCTGTGTGAGGGTAGACGTGTGCCGACAGAAATAGTCCCTTGTATAATTTCAGCTTTTATATATTCGTAAATTTGCAAGTAAATAGGTGTGTTACTTTGTAATTGCAATGGGATAGTAAAATCCATATAAAACTCTCCTTTAAAACTGGCCTTATAAAAAACACTTAAACTGTCACTTAAGTGAAGGGCAGTTACTTTCTATAATAATGATATAACATTTAGAAAATTAAATAAATAGTTAGAGGAGAGTTAAAAATGAATGTTAAAGAAGTAGTAACAGAAGAGCAATTACATGAAGTATTACCTGTTTTACAGCAATTACGAATGAAACTTTCAAAAGAGGAAACAAGCTCTTTATTTCGAAATATGAAAGAAGAAAATTATAAACTATTTTCGCTGCGTAATGAGAATGATGAAGTTGTTAGCCTTGCAGGTGTAGCGATTTGTACGAACTTTTATAATAAGAAACACGTTTTCGTATATGACCTTGTAACAGCAGAAGCACATCGTTCAAAAGGACATGGGAAAGTATTACTTTCGTATATAGAGAACTGGGGAAAGGAAAACGGATGTGAGTCTATCGTCCTCACGTCAGCATTTTCAAGAATTGATGCTCATCGTTTTTATGAAAGAGAAGGGTATGATAAGGTGAGTTATTCTTTTCATAAAGAATTATAAAAAATAAGAAGAAGCTGTCCTGCAAAAGTTGGGAACAGCTTCTTCTTATTTTTTAAGTTATTATTGAACCGTAAATAGGTTGTAAGTTATGGTATATGTACTTGAAAAGGTTATATAGTGTATTTTGTCGAATTGTTTTAATTTAATAAAGAGGATGATTGGAGCGCTTATACTTGAAAAAAATAAAGAAACTATCAATCCCTAATGATGCTAGAGTTATTGTCATATCTGATATTCATGGAGAATTAAATCTTTTAAAAGAAGCACTACATAAAGTTAACTTTAAAGATGAAGATTATTTAATTATTAATGGAGATCTTTGCGAGAAAGGACGAGATAGCGTAGGCGTAGTAAACTACGTTATGAATCTTGTAAAGAACAATTCAAAGGTTCACGTTGTTGAAGGGAATTGTGAAGTTTTAGTTGATGCTCTTCTAAATGAAAATCCTGGTCTTATTAATTATTTATGTACGAGGAAGCATTCAATTTTTAATGAATGGCTAGAGCAATTGGTTTTTTCAGTTCATGAGGGCACTTCAATTCGTGAAGTGAAAGAAGCATTGTTAAGTGAATTTTCACAAGAACTATATTGGCTAACAGAGTTGCCAACAGCGATTGAAACAGAAGATTATATTTTTGTGCATGCCGGTCTAGAAGATAGAGTAGATTGGAAAGAAACTGAGCGCAAAAATGCGATAGCAATGCCGGAGTTTTTCAATCAATCACATAAAGCAAATAAGTATGTAATAGTCGGTCATTGGCCTGTCGTGAACTATTCTGAAGAAGCACCGTCTAATAATCCAGTTATTGATAAGGAGAAAGAAATTATTGCAATTGATGGAGGAAATGCAATTAAAGAAGCAGGGCAATTAAACGTATTTATTATTCAGAGGAAACAAACGGGCGATACGTTTTCTTATACATATGTAGACTATTTTCCAGAGTACGAAGTAATAGCGGATTTTAATGCGAATTCAGAAATGCAGGGCGGAGTGACATATCCGTATTATTACATAGAGCCTATCGAGAAGATGCAAGATTACACCGTATGTAAACAAAAGGAAACGAATAATGTGCTCACTGTAAAAAATGAATATATGAAACAACTTAAGTCAGGTGAATATACAGTGAAAACCGATATTTCTTGTGCGCAAATAAGCGTTAGGAAGGGAGATATCGTTTCTCTCATTGATGATAGCTGTTCAGGATATGATTTAATTAAAAAAGATGGCGTAGAGGGTTGGATAGAGAAAGGGATTTTAGTTGAGATAGAAAAAGTGAAAAATAAAACATTAAGCTGAAATAGGAGGGATATAACCTCCTATTTTTTTAAAGGAGTAGATTGCTTGCTGTCTTTAATAAGTAAATAAATCGTACTTGGCAGAATGATAAGCGTCATTCCTAAAAGAATTGCTAGTATAGCATAACCTCTATAGGGAGCAGAAACGATAAAAGGAAGTATCGCTAAAAAAATACCTGCTATCATCATTGAAATACTACTAATATTTGAAGCTCTTTTTTCAAGGTGCTTATCATTCCATTCTAATGAAACGGTTGATTTAGTCGTATCAATTTTGGAACTGAAATAACCTATTAATATAAATAAAAGCCCTAATGCTAAAAATATGAAATGATCAAGAGGAAGTGAAAAGCCAAGAGCGATGAGGGCGATGACAATATCGACAAAAAATAAGAATAGTAACATTGTGTTGCCGATCCAATGGAGAAATTTCTGGTTACTCGCTGCTTTAGATAAAGCTAAAAATACAAAGAATAAGAAGGAACATATAATTATATTTACGATTACAAAAGTGCTTTTATCCATTGTTGATGTAGGCGTTCCATTAAAGTCCCATTTCGTAACAATACTTAATGGTAAGAAGAAATAGAGAATAATATTTGTCGTAACAATAGTAAGAAATAAAGCAATACTAAATCGTTTATTCATTGAATCACCAGCTTTCTACATGAATAATTCGTACCTTATAACAAAATTATACAATATAATAAATGATATTTGTTTTGATTTTTCAGAAAAAATATTATAATTATATATGAAATAAAGAGGAGTGTAGGAGGAAATTATGAATAGCGTAATAGTAAAAGGGGATAAAGTAACAATTCGTACAATTGAAGAATCAGATATAAAAACATTATGGAATCTCGTGTTTAAAGAAGAAAATCCAGAATGGAAAAAATGGGATGCACCGTATTTTCCGTTTTCAATGCAAGAATACTCATCCTATAAGGAAAAGATGCAAACTCGTTTGCAAGAAGAACCACTGTCAAATTTAATTATAGAAAATAACGGTCAAATTATAGGGACGGTCGGATTTTATTGGGAGCATAAACCGACGCGTTGGTTGGAGATGGGAATTGTTATTTATAATCCAACTTACTGGAATGGTGGCTACGGTACAGAAGCGTTAACGTTATATCGAGATTTATTATTTGAAAAGATGGAAATTGGTAGAGTAGGGCTCACGACTTGGTCTGGTAATGAACGAATGATGAAAGTAGCGGAGAAAATAGGAATGAGCTTAGAAGGTAGAATGCGAAAGTGTCGTTATTATAACGGAACATACTATGATTCTATTCGAATGGGCATGATTCGTGAAGAATGGGAAGCGCTATGTGTAACGAAGGGGTGAGAAAGATTGTACGCTATTATTGCTACATTTGATCGTGTGTTTACTAATAAAATTACAGAACTGCAAAATGAATTAACAAATGTAATTGGAACAAATCAACTAGCTGGAGTAGAACCTCATATAACGATTGCGGATTATAATGAGTTAGATGTTCATTTGTATACTGAGAAACTAGGGGAGTTTGTAGCTATTCAAGAAAATATGGACGCAGTAACTTTTCTTTCTGTTGGAATTTTTCCTACTAATGGAACGGTCTTTCTAGCGCCGACCGTTACCGATGAATTGTTAAAACTTCATTATTCTTATCATGATTATTTTAAAACTTTTCATGACAACCCAAATTCATATTACGTACCGGGAAAATGGGTTCCGCATTGTACAATTGCAAATAGATTACATACAAAGCAGTTTTTAAGTGTAATGGAATATATTTATGGAAAGTTTGATTTTGCAACAGCTTCAATTGAGAAATTAAAATTAATTAAGGTGAATTATGAAAATGGTTTTGCCGTTTCTTCTAGTATATTAGCAGAATATAATTTAAAGAGAATGGAGACATCGAGATGACATATATAATTAGAGAAATGAAGCAAGAAGACATTCATGCTGTACAATCAGTAGCAAAAATAGCTTGGCATGATACATATGAAGGCATTATTCCAAGAGAAATTCAAGACAGTTTTTTAGACGAGGCATATTCTGATGAAAAAATGAAATATCGTCTTAAAAATACGCATTTATTCGTTGCGGAAGAAGAAGGAGAAGTAATAGGGTTTGCGAACTTTTCACCTGTTAGACTACAAAATGAAGCGGAATTAGGTGCGATTTATTTGTTACCAGATCAGCAAGGAAAAGGGATCGGAAGTGCTTTATTACAAAAAGGAATTAAAGCATTAAATGGGATACGGAAATTGTACATACATGTAGAAGCAGCAAATGAAAAAGGAAAACGCTTTTATGAAGCGAAAGGTTTTGCTGAATTAGAGCAATTTGAAGAAGACTTTGAAGGACATATGATGCAGACAGTAAGGATGGTTTTATACGTATAAGGAGAACTAGTAATGAAAATTTTTGATTTTAGTGAAAAAGTAGGAAAGCACCTATCAGTATTTCAATCTAATTTCATCATGTCGAAAATATTAAACCATCGAGGAAATATACATATCGGTGCTATGCATTTACACGAGAATGGAATCATCGGTAATCATGAAGCAGTTGTATCTCAACTGCTTCTTATTGTGGAAGGAGCTGGATATGTATGTGGGGTAAATAAAGAAAAGATAAAGATAGAGGCGGGACAAGCTGTGTTTTGGGAAAAGGGAGAGCTCCATGAAACAAGTACAGAACACGGATTAACAGCAATTGTTATGGAAGCGGAGAATCTTGAACAAGCGATAGTAATGCCTATTATTCAAGGGGAGTTGTGAAAAATGATTGTTAAGGCGAATCAAGAAGATACCAATGAAATATTAAAATGTGCGGCTCAATCGCTTTTTGAAGGGACGAGAGGCAATTGTCAATTAAGTACCGAGAAAGCGATTGAAATTACAAAGCCGATTGTAGAAAAAGGAGCATACTATTTAATCGTTAAAGAAAAAAATAAAGTAATGGGATGGATATTAATAGGGGAAAATACAGACTATTTTTCTCGTGAAAAACTTGGATTTATATATGAATTGTACGTTTTCCCAGAATATCGCGGGAGAGGATTATCGCGAGAACTGATGGAAGCTGGTATTAAGGAATTAAAGGAGAAGTATTTAGAAATTCGGTTGAATGTATTTGCTGGGAATTTTGCAAAAGAGATGTACGAAGAGTTTGGGTTTGTTGAAAGGCAGGTAATTATGACTTTGAAGTGAGTATTATATTCTGAATGGGAGAAAACGATGATTTAGTGGCTACTTTATCGCTGGAATTTAAAGCGATAAAGTATAAAATAGATGGTTTGCCTTTATTTTATAGTCGATTTATAGAGTGTGCTTAAAAAACAAATAAATTAGTATTATACAATATATCGTTATTATAGTAAAAGAGAAATTTTGGAAAAATATCATTTTTTTGTTTAGAAATTTTTAAATTATTGATATAATCAATTTGTAGAATTGATTATTGGTTAATTTTACTATTTTTTAATTTTAAGGGGGATTTAATAATGGCAGGACAAATTCGTATGTCACCAGAGGAGCTTAAATCGAAAGCGACTCGATATGGACAAGGTGCAAATCAAATTGAGGACATTTTACGTCAACTACAAAACTTACAAAATGAATTAAGAGGAGAATGGGAAGGTCGTGCTTTCGAAGGTTTTGACCAACAGTTCAATCAATTAAAGCCAAAAGTACAAAACTTCGCACAGCTATTACAAGAAATTAATATGCAGCTTAATAAAACTGCAGAAGCTGTTGCTAGACATGACGAAGATCTTTCTCGTAATTTCGGTCTACAATAAGACAGATAAAAAGAAATATATAATTTAGCCATGCAACCATACGTTGTATGGCTAAATTACTTTAAAACTAGAGTAAGATACGAAGTCTTTCATCAGATAGACTCGCAGTCGCAGGAGTGATAAGTAGTGAAAAAGTTCAAATGGAGCATCTTGTTGTTTATTATTTTAGCTCTTGTACTATCGACAGGGGTCTCCTATTTAGCATTAAATCAAAATGTTAAGAAAGCTAATGAGAATACTACACCAAAAATGACAGTTGCGTTGGTGAATGAAGATCAGGGCACTGTATTTGAGGGCAATAAAATAGCGTTTGGAGATCAATTTGTTAAAAATGTAAATAAAAATACGAAACAAGAATGGTACGTAGTTAGTCGCGGGGTAGCGGAAAATGGATTAAAAAATAATAATTACAATATGATGATTGTTATTCCAAATGATTTTTCTAGGAAGGCAGTTGCGATTGATTCAGAGATTCCAGAGAAATTAACGTTAAACTACAAAGTAAATGCAACTGGGAATAAGGATTTGAAAGCTGAGGCAGAAAATACAGCTTCTGTTATTTTAGAAGATTTCAATAAGCAAATAATCGACGTTTATTTTGCGAGTATTATCGGTAAGCTACAAGGTGCACAAGATAATATAGGTAAAATAATTGAAAAAGGAAACGTTCAAACAACTATGTATAAAAAAGATATACATAGTCCGTTAGCAAATTACACAAATCAATTTAAAACAGTACAAGATTATACAGGTGTTTCTGTTAATAGTTTCAAAGGATTTCAGGATGTTTTAAAAGGTTTCGGTCAAGCGTTAGATGAAGGGAATAAATCTAACAGTACGTACTTAGATGGTTTTAATAACTTTCAAAAAATGCAAACTGATAACAATTTGTTAGCGAATAATTTCACAAATCAATTCAATCAATATATGAATGATATGAATACAGGCGATGCTTTAAAGCAATTAAGTGCATTGGAATCCGCTAATAAAATTATTTCAAATCAATTTACGTTTTCAGAGAAAGAACCGAATATTTTAACTGATGCTGCAGCGATTCAAAAATATTTAGCAGATGTAAAAAAACAAGTATCTGAATATGATACAGAACTTGCAGGAAAGTTAGAAAGTGATATTCAAGAGACGGTAATTAAGAAGTTAAAGCAATCTATGTCGAATGATGGAAAGCAAGAAATCTTCATAAATACATTAATGAAACAACCAGATGCTCGAATAAAGAAACAAATCGAGAATTTAATTGCGAAATTACCTAGTTTAAACATGGAAGAAATCGGTCAAAGTGATTTACCAGATGCAACGAAATTACAACTGCAAAATGTAATTCAATTTACAAAAAAATATAATAAAGAAAATAATTTTTATTATGATCCTGTAAATAAAATATCTTTAGGAAACGCTATTAAAGAAGTAAAGGATAGACTTTATACAGAGGGAATTACATTTAGTGATACTGCGAAAGTAATTAAAATGGAATCTCCGCAAATTTTGAAGATAAAGATTCCAGAAGAATTTAAACTAGATGGAAGTACAGGATTCTTACATATTGATGGTGAGGATCGTACAAGTGATTTTCTTCAAAGCGAAGCAGGAGAAATTACAATAGCTCCTCGTAATGAAGGGGATATAAAGATTGATCTGCATGTGAAGTTAAAAGATCCAAACATCAATATAGATGTTTTCTCTCCTGTAATGTGGCAGTGGGAATTGAGTGGGACTCATAAAAAAGAAACTAGTCCTGAAAAAGAAAAACCTAACAAAGAAGATAAAGGAACACAAACGGAAAATAGCAAGGTGGAAAATGTGGTTCATAAATCACAGTATGGCATAATGCCGTTAGTACACAATGCTAAAACGCCTATTATCAAAAAAATGGAAAACACAACAGGCAATAATGAAGGAAGCCAAGGAGGCGGAACGGGAACAGACAACGGAACCGGAGGAAACCCAGGAGGCGGAACGGGGAAAGATAACGGAACCGGAGGAAACCCAGGAGGCGGAACGGGAACAGACAACGGAACCGGAGGAAACCCAGGAGGCGGAACGGGAACAGACAACGGAACCGGAGGAAACCCAGGAGGCGGAACGGGAACAGACAACGGAACCGGAGGAAACCCAGGAGGCGGAACGGGAACAGACAACGGAACCGGAGGAAACCCAGGAGGCGGAACGGGAACAGACAACGGAACCGGAGGAAACCCAGGAGGCGGAACGGGAACAGACAACGGAACCGGAGGAAATCCAGGAGGCGGAACGGGAACAGACAACGGAACCGGAGGAAATCCAGGAGGCGAAACGGGAACAGATAACGGTAAAGTTACTGAAAGTACAACGAATCAAGTTGTACATCAAAAAGCAGAAGTATTAACAAAAAATATATCTAGTGTATTAATTAAAGAAGCAGTAGATACAGTCGAAAGTTATCAAGGTTTAATGAGCCTTTACGAAATGTATTATGGGATTGATTTAAGAACGAAAGATGTAGGTCCTAAGTTAGAAGAGGGAAGTTTAGATGCAATTGCGACGGATCAATCTTTGTACTACGTATTAAATAAACAAAGTTTAATTGATTTAATTTCAAATCTTGTTTCATCAAGTATTACTACAGAAATAAAGCAAGATATGTCAGGTTTAAAACAAAAAATAAACTCTTATCAACAATCTATTACTAGTGCGGATCAAAATTCTATGCTACTAGCGGAGAAATTAAATGGAACGACGCAACAAGCAACTAGTATGAATGAAAATTTAGGAGAGTATTTAAAAGGTTTAGCGAAATGGCGTGAGAATAGTTTAAAGCTAGTTGAAGAGCAGCAAGTATTAACAACAAATCATGCTGGTGAGCAAACAGCTATTTTATCGTTAGATTCTGGTATTAAATCATTAATGATGCAAAGTCAGTCATTGGTCGAAAGTTCGAAGCATAGTTTAGCAACTTCAGACGATGTATATAAAACATTTGATCAAATTAATGGACAAGCAAAAGAAATTCAAGACAGCGGAACGACAATTGTTTCAAAAGCTGATTTATTATTAAATGACTTTACGAAGAAAATGGAAGATGATAAATCATTCTCCAAAAACTTTACGAAAATTTTAGCGAATAGCCGTATTGGAGATCGTCAAAATGAGATGCTATATGACTTTTTAGCTAGTCCAGTTCAAAAGCAAAATGATGGAGTAATTGCAGCAGGTAATGCTTTTACACCGTACTTAATTGTATTAACTTGTTTCATTGTTGCATTATTTACAGCATACGCAATTGCGAATCAAGAAAAGAAACGAATGCAATCAGATCATTTTGAAGAGAAATTCTCATTAATTGATATGAATGTACCAACTACAGTAGTAGCTTTCGGTATATCAATTGTGGAAGGGATTAGTATAGGTATCATTTCTGGGCGTCTTTTAAAGTTCGGTCAGGATCAAAGTTTACTATGGATTGCGTTCATCACATTTATTATGATGGCGTTTGTATTGGTCTCAACCTACTTATTACGACAAATAAAAATGGTAGGTATGTTTATACTATTAGTATTTTTAAGCATGTACCTATTTTTAACTGAGGCAGTTGGAAGTAAAGTAGATCAAATGTCTTCTGTCGGAAAGATACGTCAATTCTCACCGCTTCAGTATATAGAAAGTTTTCTAAATGATTTTATTAGTGGTAAAGATACTGGGAAAGTTATTTTTGTCGTATTGTTTGTAATTGCCATTATTGGATTGGTTAGTAATCTATTTGTATGGCATAAGAAATGGGAGGAAAAAGAAGTAAATGATCAAACAATGGAGCATAGTGGCTAAGTTATCATTTCTCTCTATCCTTTTACTGTTTGTCGCGCTACCGATAAGGAGCGCGGCTGACAGTTATCTTGGTGATGATGGGAAGATTAAGTTTAAAGTGGATCGACTTGAAGAAAGCGACCAAGAAAAAAATAAAAAGGAACATAAGGAAACAGAATTAGATAAAGCATCGATTGAGTTATTTAACAAAGATATAGAAGAAGAAATTGAGAAAAAGAAAAAGAAAGAACAAAAAGATATGGAAGCTTTGCGAGATTCTCTTTTTACAAAAACAAAAGAGAATAATAGTGTTAAAGATACGAAAAATAGTTTGTTTAGCAGTGAATACATTGTCAGAAAAAGTGCAGATGAAGTAGCGAGTAATGAAACAATGAATGAAGAGCCAATTAGTATAACAATAATATTATTATTTGGCGGCGGCATTCTACTTATTTGCATCGGTATTTATACGGTTCTTCGTAAAAGTTGGAGGTAAAGCGATGGCAATACAAACACATATCAATGTGACAGTAGATTTTAGTAAATGGAATGGAAATACATATGATTTGCGTATTCCGAATCATCAATCTATTAAATATTTATTAAAAAACTTATTAGATACGCTAAAGATTGATAATCATGAAGGTTCACATTTTGTAATTAAAGTGAAAAATAAGTCAATTGTTTTAACAGATAATGATCGTTTAATTGATCACCAAATAACAGATGGAGATATTTTGCAAGTTTTATAAAGAATATTTTTTACTTTTAGTTATTTGAAAATAAGTTATTACGGGTTATAAAGAAAAGGAGAAGAGGATAAACATGACGGAAAAAATAATTCAAATTGATGCAATGAACTATCAATTTCAAATAGAAAAAGAAAATTGGAAATTGGAGATGACCAAATCTCAAACACGTATAAAAGACTTCCGTCAATTCGATATAATTACGGGCGAATCATCTGAATTTGTACCATTAACAATAGAAGAAACGGATGATATGTTTACGTTTCTATATCAAGTAGATAAAAAATTATATAAGTGGGACGATCTTAGCCGTTTTGGAAGAAATGAGAAATTAAGACTACTTCGGAATGTTGCGCAGTTTCGTAAATATTTAAATAAACGAATCACGTTCTTTTTACATCCAGACAATATAGTTTTTAATGCTAATTTAATACCAAGTATTATACATAGAGGAATTCGAGATATTGTTCCGCCAACCCCATTATTAGAAGAGCAATTTTTAACACAATATAAGTGTCTAATTATTGCTTTATTCTCCCAAAAACATAACTTTGATGATTTGTATGCTGGGTTACTAAAAGATGCAAAAGAAACAACATTTGAACAGACCGTTGCTCAAATGGAAAGCTTAGATGCATTACTGCAGTTTCTTGATGACAGCTTTGAGAAGGAACAAACAAAAACAGAAAAAAATATGCAGTTAGTACCTAAAAAAAGCTATAAATCATTTAAATACTTAGCTTTTTCCTTCATAGCGGCGACAGTTATTTTAGCTGCTCCTTTAATATATTTCACTTTTATAAAATTTCCTTATCAAAATAAATTGTTAGAAGCAAATGCAAGTTTCATAGCAACTGATTATGACAAAGTCATTACGCAATTGAATGAAGAGGAGTTTGAATCATTACCGATTGCATCTAAATATGAGTTAGCATTTGCATACATTACAGCTGAAAAACTAGGTGAAGCTCAAAAGAAATCGATTATGAAAAACATTAGTTTGAAAAGTGATGAAAAGTATTTGCTGTATTGGATGTATAACGGAAAAGGTAATTTTGATAAATCATTAGATTTAGCTAAGACACTTGATGATCCTCAGCTTATTATGTACGGCCTTGTTAAACAAATTGAATCACTGAAAAATAATCCGGATTTATCAGGGGAAGAACGTGATCAAAAGTTAAAAACATATGAGCAACAATTAGATGAATATAAAAAGAAATATGGCAATTCATCAAACGATAAAAATTTGTCGGACACAGAGAAAAAAGAGTAAGCACTTGATGAGACAGTTGAAAAGGAGCAGTGAACACGGATGGAGCAACTATTAGTATTGACTTATGGAGACAAAATATATAAGTGCACATTACATCCAAATGAGCAATCAATAGTGTCGATTGGAAAAGAGTGGACAAATGATATTACGAATCCAAGTTTAGAACAAGAAGTAGAGTTAAAGTGGAATAATGAAGTAAATGCTTGGATGGTACAGGATCAATTAATAGAATTCAATAAGGAAATTGAGATTGGGAAAACAAGAGATATGAGCTTGAAAATCTTTATATCTATTGTTGGCACAACTAAAGTGTTTGATATTGGAACGAAACATTCTCTTACAGTGAGTCAAAACGATTACGATGATATTTCTATTACCGGGACTAGTGTAGATTTAATGCTATCTCGCGAAACGTTGTACGATTCTTTTAAAGTGAACGTGTATGGCGGGGATGTATTTCATAATTATACGAAGTTAAAAGATAGCGTTATGTTGGAATCAGGAGACGTATTATATTTTGATGGTATTTTATTGGAGATTGGTAGTGAAGACATTCAAGTACTTTCTTCAGAAGATAAAGTGAAATCTGCGTTACCTATTTTAGTAGAATCAGAAACGAATTATCAAAGTGGTTATCCAGACTATCATCGTTCACCACGTATTATTTACCGTGAACCAGAAGAGAAAATGACAATTGCAAAGCCTTCAAGTATGCCATCAAAACCAACGGAGCATTTAGCAAGAATCATTGCACCTTCACTTGTCATGATTGTCGTAACTGTATTACTTGCTATTTTCATGAAATATGGAATGTTTATTATCGCATCGATTGCGATGACATTAGTAACAATCATTGTTTCTGTCACATCGTATATTAAAAATTTGAAGCAATATAAAGTCGACATTGTTGAACGAGATAAAAGTTATAGAGAGTATATAAAACAAAAAACGAAAGATTTACATGCAGAAAGTGAAAAACAGCGTCACGCATTACATTATCACAATCCAAATGTAGAAGTAATACGTAATATGGCAGTTCAAGTAAATCCTAGAATTTATGAAAAAACAATGTTACATCATGATTTCTTAACATTTAGCGTTGGAACAGGACAAGCTAATACGAGTTTTGAAATTCAATTTAATGAAGAAGAATTTAGTCAAACGAAAGATGAATTAATCGATATAGCACGTGAACTAAGACAGCGTTATCTATCATTGGAAGATGTACCAGTTGTAACAGATTTAATGAATGGACCAGTCGGTTATATTGGCCAACGCTCTTTAGTGTTAGAGCAATTACAATTATTAGTTGCACAAACGGCTTTATTCCATAGTTATTATGACTTGCAGTTTATTACTATTTTTCCGGAAGAAGAAAAAGAAAAATGGGATTGGATGCGCTGGTTACCTCATGGAAGTGTTCGCGATATAAATGTACGTGGATTTGTATACCATGATCGTAGCCGTGATCAAGTGTTAAATAGTTTGTATCAAATATTGAAAGAACGAAAATTAAAACTAGATGAAAAAAGTTCTACTAATGAAAAAATGTACTTTGCACCGCACTATGTCGTTCTCATTACAGATGAAAAACTAATATTAGACCATGTTGTTATGGAATTCTTTAATGATGATCCGAGTCAATTAGGTGTATCACTTGTATTTGTACAAGATGTTATGCAAAGTTTACCGGAGCATGTGAAAACGGTAATAGATATAAGAGATGCAAAACAAGGGAACATCATCTTAGAGCAAGGAGAGCTTGTTAACCGTCAATTTAAACTAAATCACGTACCGAAAGGGTTCAATTTAGAAGATATTTCACGGGCATTAGCACCATTAAATCATTTGCAAAACTTAAAAAATAGTATTCCAGAAAGCGTAACATTTTTAGAAATGTACGGCGTTGAAAAAGTAAAAGAACTGAATATCACAAGTCGTTGGGAGAAAAATGCAGCGCATAAATCTTTAGCTGTACCACTTGGATTACGTGGTAAAGAAGATATCGTAAACTTAAACTTACACGAAAAAGCACACGGACCACACGGATTAATAGCAGGTACAACCGGTTCAGGTAAATCGGAAATTATACAATCGTATATTTTATCTCTAGCAGTCAATTTCCACCCGTACGAAGTAGCCTTTTTACTAATTGACTATAAAGGCGGCGGAATGGCGAATTTATTCAAAAACTTACCGCATTTATTAGGAACAATTACGAACTTAGATGGAGCACAAAGTATGAGAGCGCTCGCATCAATTAAAGCTGAATTGCAAAAAAGACAACGCTTATTTGGGGAAAATGATGTAAACCATATTAATCAGTATCAAAAACTGTATAAAGAAGGCTTAGTAAGTGAACCGATGCCGCATCTATTTTTAATTAGTGATGAATTCGCGGAACTGAAGTCAGAACAACCAGAATTTATGAAAGAGTTAGTTTCAACAGCGCGTATCGGTCGTTCGCTCGGAATCCATTTAATATTAGCTACGCAAAAACCGAGTGGTGTTGTAGATGATCAAATTTGGAGTAACTCGAAATTCAAACTAGCATTAAAAGTGCAAAATACATCAGATAGTAATGAAATTTTAAAAACACCAGATGCTGCTGAAATTACATTACCAGGACGTGCTTACTTACAAGTTGGGAATAATGAAATTTATGAACTATTCCAATCAGCTTGGAGCGGAGCAGACTATGTAGAAAACAAAGAGGATAAAGAATATTTAGACGCAACAATCTATGCAATAAATGATCTAGGACAATATGAAATATTAAGTGAAGACTTAAGTGGACTTGGTAGCAGTAAAGAAGTAATAAGCGTACCATCTGAACTGGATGCTGTTATTGACTACATTCACGATTACGCAGAAATAAATGAAATTGAAGCGTTAGCAAGACCATGGTTACCACCACTTCCAGAAAGCGTATATTTACAAGACTTACACGCTATTCAGTTCAAAGAAGCATGGACGAAAGAAAAGAAACCATTACAAGCAACAGTTGGTCTACTAGATCAGCCTGAATTACAATCACAAACACCATTAACACTAGATATTAGTAAAGACGGGCACGTAGCGGTCTTCTCAAGTCCAGGCTACGGAAAATCAACATTCTTACAATCAGTCATTATGGATGTAGCTCGTCAGCATAGTCCGGAGCATTTGCATGTGTATTTATTAGACTTCGGAACAAATGGCTTAATGCCATTAAAATCCTTACCGCATGTGGCAGACATCATTACATTAGACCAAGTTGAAAAATGCGAGAAATTTCTTCGTCGCATAGAAGACCTATTAAAAGATAGAAAGCAATTGCTAAGTAAATATGGTGTTGCGAGTCTTGAAATGTATGAGAGAGCTAGTAAAGAAGTATTACCAACAATATTAATTACGTTAGATAACTATGATGCTGTTAGAGAAGCTGGATTTGTCGAAGACTTTGAACGCATTATTGCACAAATTGTACGTGAAGGGGCAGCAGTAGGAATTCATTTAATGCTTACGGCTACACGTCAAAATGCATTGAGAGTACAAGTAAATACAAATATTAAACTACAAATTGCGCTATATATGATAGATGAGGCAGAATCTAGAGCTATTGTAGGAAGAACAGAGTTGAAAATTGAAGAATTAGCAGGCCGTGGTTTAGTTAAAATTGACGAACCAACAATCTTCCAAACAGCTTTACCGACAAATGGAGAAGATGTCCTTACTCGAATTGAAAATATACAAGCTGAAGGAAAAGAGATGGATTCCTTCTGGGATGGAGAAAGACCGAAAGCAATTCCTATGGTACCTGAAGTTCTGGAATACAAGGAATTCATTGCATGGCCAGAAACAAGAAAAATTATTGAAGCAGGCAAACTAACATTTGGTGTAGAGACAGAAAACGTTACGCCTCTCGAATTAGATTTAACGGAAGCGTCTAATATTGTTGTAGGGGGAATTAAGAAAGATGAAGTTGAAAATGTAGTTCATCAATTCCTTCAACAGTTAGCAGACAGTGGACACTTTGACCTAGGTTTAATTGATACAAGAACACGAAATTTCTCAAACTATAGAGAGAGCGCTGCTTTATATGTAGCTGAAAAAACAGGAATTGAGAAAACGATTAAACAAGTTACAAACGCTTATAAATCGAGAGAAGCGGCGTTTAAAGAGGAGCAGGAAGCATCAAGTGAAACAGTGAACCCGGCAGAATTTATTAAGAAATTTAAGCCGATTGTAATCGTAATTGCAGATGTAAATGATATTTTAAGTAATTTAGAAGATAGCGATATATATAGTTTAGCGGAATTAATAACAAATGGTGCATTTATGGGCATCCACTTCGTAATTGGCTGTGATGTTGATTCAATTGACAGTCGATACGACTTAGTTTCAAAAACAATAAAAACGCAATCTCATGTTATTTTACTTAGAAAATCATCAGGCCAAATGGTCTTCGATGTATCTAATAAAGATTTAAGTAGTACAAAATTAAATCCATTTGAAGGGTATTTTGTTGAAAATCGTTTTGCTACTAGAATTAAAGTGCCAACTATTTAAGGGGGGATTTGCATGGGGATAGAGGAATTAAATAGTCAAAAATCTGGTTTATTAAGTAGTATAAGTCATCAACAAGGGCAATTGGCTGAACTACAAATGAAACTAAGAAGGCTAATAACTGCTAAGGGGAAATTTGTAAATAATCTTGAAGCAATTAAACAAAATCAAGAGCAGTTTAAGTCCTTAGAAATAAACGAGAGTAGTTGGAAAGGGCAAAGAGCAACTACTTTTAAAGAAACGTATGAACAACAAGTCATTTCGAATTTAGGGAAATTTATCGGAGAACTAGGGAGAGTGCAAGAAGACATCGATCAAGCCATACGGCGGCTTGAAAGAGAAATCGCTACATGTGAGTCTAGTATTCTTTCTCTAAGTAGAAGTGTTTCAATGGTTGACGCTAGTATTCAAGTAGAAGTACAGAAGGCGGGGAAATGATAAATGGGGGAAATTAAATTAAATAAAGGGGTATTTGATGCGAAAGTAAGTGATTTGAAAAGTGGTGCTAGTGATTTAGGTAAGACTAAATTTAATGGTATGCAGTTGAGTCGTACGAATTTGACTAGGCTGATTCAATATTGTGAAGCAATTGAAAAGTTATCTCAAAAGGTGCAGCGATACGAACAGATATTAGAAAATGACTTAAATAAAATACAACAAACTGGGGAGAAAATAGTCGAAAAAGACGAACAACTTGAAAAACAATTAAGAATGATAGATTCAAATTATCATGCAAAATAGGGAGGGAGAAACGTGGATAAAAATATAGAGTTACAAGAAGTAAAAGAACTTCAAAGTAGATTTCAAGCAAGTGCCACTGAGTTGAATCAACAGTTTGAATCATTATTAGGAAAGATAGCGGATTTTAGTGAGATTAATTCATTTCAAGGTGCTGCTGCTGATGGAATTAAAGGCCATTTATCTAGAGTTCATGGAAGTGTTATTTCAGGTTGTATGGTCGCAGCAGAAAGCTTAAGCATGCAATTTGAAAAAGCAATAGAAGATTTTAATAGTTCTGTTGATAGTGATGCAGATACGAAAATTTATGGGAGTTATTTAGATAATGTAAAGCAAAAAATTAATGGGTATAGTAACAGTTTTAATCAATCAAATGAATTAGCACAACAGACTATCAGTTCAATTAATGATATTGTTCCGATCCATTATCCCTCATCATCAGGAATTTCTGAAGGGGTTGAAAAAAGTCAAAAAGAAATCAGTGATACGTTAGAAAAACTAGAGGCTTACAATAGTCAACAAAATGATCTTCAAAATTTTGATGACATGTTACGCGGATTAGATGGTGCTATGAGACAAATACAAGAGACTGAAGGGAACTTTTCTAGTGATACAACCGAAAAACTTCTGTCTGAAGGAACCTTCGCATCTATAGTTGGAGTAGCTAAAATGATTGCGGGATATACGGGTAAAGCGAAAAAAGGAGTAGTCGGATTATTTTCTGGTTATTTACGCCTTGTTTACATGAAAAAAAATTTGGGATTTGGTGTTAAGTTTGATGTTAATGCTCGAAAAGGAAAAGGAGCATATATATTTAATACTTTAAACGATGCCGATATTGTAGCGGCTTCCAAACTTTTAGCTACAGATGCAAATGAAGATACTATTTTTAAATTTATTTTTAAAGATAAATTTAAAGTCAATTACAACAACGAAACAAGAAATGTAATAAAACAAGCAAAAAAAGATATTTATAAATTGCCTGAATTTAAAGCGGTTGAAGATTTTATGATGACTCGGAATGAAGGAGGTTTTTTAAAAGCATTTAAAAATAGATGGACAGATTCATTTGGGACCGAGTTTCAAAAGAGCATTGACGAATTCAATTTTAAGAAATGGCCAGAGACATTTAAAAAACTCAAAGGTACTGGGACGCTCTTCAAAAGTGTGGCAATTATTGGAACGGGGTTGACAGTTGTAGATAATATTATACAGTCACAAGATGATGGATTTCAGCTACAGGATGTAAGAGATGTTGCATTAGATACAGGTGTGGACTTAGCATATGCAGCGGGAGCGGCAGCAACTGGAGCAGCGATTGGGACTGCTGTGGGACCACTTGGAACCTTGGCAGGAGGAGCTATAGGTGCAGTGGTGGGGATTGGAGCCTCATTGTTTGTGAATAAGAAATTTGATGGCCTCGGAGGAGAAAGTGTAGTTAGTGGAACAAAGAAATTAGTAAAATGGGCAGTAAATATGAACGATAATTTAAAGTCTGGGAATTATAAAGAGTTTACGAAAGAAAATGAAAAGGTCCTGAAAAAATTAAAATCAATATTTTGGTAATTTATATAAAATTAGAAGGTAGGATAAATGAATGCTAAAGATAAAGGAAGAAGATTTGGGCCTTTTTGAAATTGAAAATAGAAACAGATTAAGTCCGGATTATATAAGAATCTTTTATGTAGGAGTTTTTGCATATACTTCTATACCCATGCTTATTATGTTTTTAATTTTTTTGCTGAATGGTGATAAGATTTCTTTAACTCCTTTTGAGAAGATGGTTGTACAAACTGAAGTGAAATTGTATATTTTGGAGTTCGTTTTTTTAATGTTATTCATGTCTAAAAAAATTGCTTTTAAATTACAGAAACTCCAAACCATTGTGACTGTATTTTATTCTTTTCAGTTAGCAACATTACCATTTATGGCTATGGTGGTGGAAGAAATCTTTGATTTTCCATGTGATAATAAAACACTGGTTTATGTTGGTTTAATACTATTAGGTGCAATCTGTATGCACATTGTGGCAACGATTGATGTTTTTAGAAAAGCAAAGCATGGGGGATATAAATTGGAAGGAAAGGCTGTCTCGTTTTTTACTAATACGAAATTATATTTATTGATTGGAATGACAATCATTGTAATAGTTCTACTTGTATTTATTTTTTTAAACCTTAATTATGCATTTGATGAAATGGCAATTTATGTGATACAAACAATAATATTATATACATTTGCTGTAGTATCAGCAGAGTTCGTCCTGTTAGTGTATTGTCGCTTCAAATTCCCATCTTTTAATATTACGTGGGAACAACATGAAAAGGAACGCCAAGAATTTATAGCAAATAGAAAAAGAATCAGAGAAAAAGAACAAAAGAAAAATAAAAATTGAAATGAGATTTGTAAATGATAGTCATAAACTGTTTTTTTATGTGCGTGGAAGAATCTATTTGTGAATAAATAAATAAATAAATCACTGTATAAGGGGTAGAGATTATGAAAGTTCAGTATAAAGCATTATCGCTTTTAAATTTAATAAGCATCACTCAAATAGTAAAAAAAGATGATTGGTTATTACCAGCTATCGCACTTAGAAATCAAGTAGTTCATAACGATATATACCCAATAGGACCTGTTCTTTTTACGTATTCACCATTAGAGAATGAACCGGAATATGGTGAATATATGTATTGTGTCCCAGTGAATGGAAGGGTAAATATGGAAGAGGATTCACCTTATGAGTATATTGATGCAATTCTTATTGAAGAAGCACTTTGTGTTAGATTCTCAGATGAAGATGGTGATATTGAAGACGCTTATCGTGTTTTAAATGAATTTGCTAAACAGAATCATATGAAATTAGATAGTAGCTTTTATCACGTATGTTTAGATGTATATGGTGATATGTGGTTGGATATTTATGCTCCTATTATTGAAGTAGGTGAATTAGTGCGATGATAGTTGAGGAACAAAGCATTGCTTATACAAATGTTGTATCGAGAGAATATTTTTTTCACTATACTGATATGGAAAAAATAATAGAAGATTTATTGACAGAAATTGCGCAAGCGAATTTAATGGTCAAAGGTCCAATGTTTTATGCGCTGAAAAATATACCATCAGATGGAGATATGTTTATTGAATTATTTATGCCAGTATATGAGAGTAGTATTCCTAAATCAGAAACAATGAAGTTTCGAAGTTATTACTATGTTGATAACATGCTAATGAAAAGATATGCAGGAGATTTTGAAACATTAACAGAGTATGCATATGCTGAGATTCTTCAGTATATGGAAGATAATGAACTTGATATGATCTCACCTATTTACCATATTTTTAGTGGTGATGAAGAGTTACAGTATGTTGAAATAAAAATTGCAGTAGATACACAATAATAATTTAGTACACTTTTAGTAATAAAGATATGAAAAGTAAAACCCTAATTTTAGTTTTGTTTTATAGAAGTATATAAAGGTATTCTTGAATTAAGAGTTCTAATTGTTGTTTTTAGTAGTAAGGGGCCTACATATGTGGTTATTTTCAAAAGAAAAACCTTTGTACTTTCAGTAAGAGTGTGGGGATAAAACTGGGGGATTAATTGAACAGAAAATATTGGATAAAGTATCGGTGGATGATTGCATAATAGCTGTTGAAATGCTTGATATATTGTTTATATACCTAAATTTGCAGAAGAACTTGCAACGATTTTATATATTAGTAATAAAGAATTATCCCGAACGGTTGCTATGTTTGTTGGTACATTTGAAATTTTTGTACAAGTTTCAAACACAACAAAAGTTATTATCCAATGTATTCCGGTAGATAAGGAAATGGAAGAATAAGTATTTTTGGATATGAAAGTGATTGATTTTAAATATAAGAAAAAAATCCACTGACGAAGAGAAAGAAGAAATAGCAGAGTGGATGCTGGAATATAAAAAGATGTGTAAAACAATAGCAGAGCACTATGAAATAGCTTAAAAAGAATCATTATTATAATGTAAGAATATCTGAGATTAATAGAACCTTCTCTTTTCATCAAAATGAGAAGGTTTTTATTTTTAATCTACATGATTTAAGTGAATGTAGTTAAGGGGGCGACAATTGGATGTGGAATATAAAAGAAGAAGATTTAGGGTTTTTTCAAATTACAAATAAAAACCGATTAAGTCCTGATGGTGTAATGGCCTTTTTAGTTGGAGTTTTTGTATACGCTTCATTACCGATGTTTTTTATTGTTTTGGGTTTTTTACAACTTGGTTGGGAGGCTTATCCAAAATCTTTTGAACGAATAATTGTTTCTGTAGAGTTAGCATTATATATTCTGCAAATCCTTTTTTTGATTATCTATTCATTTCCGAAATTAAGATTTAAATTACAAAAGTTACAAGCCGTTGTAATTGTTTTTAACTCGTTTCAGGTTGCAACGGTAGGTTATGCGTATGTACTAATTGAAGCAATATTTGGATATTATTGTGAAAATCTAACGGTATTTTATGTAGGTCTATTATTATTAGGAGCGATAATTACTCATATTGTAATAACAATCCATACTTTTAAAAAAGCAAAATATGGAGGCTATAAGTTAGAAGGGGAGTCAGCCTCATTTTTTATTAATACAAAACTTTGGATGTTAATTGGAATGTTTATTTATATAGTTGTCCTTTTGATATTAATCTTTGCAAGTATTCGTTTTGCGCTAAAGCCGATGGTGTTTTATTTTTTACAAACAATTATATTATATGTATTTGCCGTTGCATCAGCAGAATTCGTCCTATTGGTGTATTGTCGCTTTAAATTTCCATCATTTAATATTACGTGGGAACAACATGAAAAGGAACGCCAAGAATTTATAGCAAATAGAAAAAGAATAAGAGAGAAAGAACAAAAGCGAAACAAAAACTGAAATGAAAGTTATAAATGATACTCGTAAACTTATATTGAAGATAGAATGAATACATTATTCATAAATTAACTAGTAAAGGGAGGAATGTAAGATCTTGAATAAAGATTCTAAAGCCGTAAAAAAAGAAAAAGGTTTTTTTGAAGGTGTAATAGCACCTATTATTGTTGGGATTATATTTATCTTTTTAATTCTATATAAAGTAGCAGAGTTTCTGGGGAAGTGGATTGTTATCTTTGGAATAATATTTTTTATTGGTAGTATATTTCTTTGCATATATCTAGAAGAATATGGAGGAGTGTTGGGCGGTGGGACAGGGTTAATATCGATGTTATTGTTATATTTTATGTTTATTAGAAAAAGTAAAAAAGGCTAGTTTAATATGAAATACCAAAACATTTATTTACTCCTAGTTTGTTTAAAAATATAGAGTTATTACATGATTTTAGAAAAGGTGGTGTAATTATATGTGGAATATAAAAGAAAAAGATTTAGATGAATTTAAAATAACATGTAGAAATCGCTTAAGCCCAGAAGACTCTGTGGGGTTTATGTTTGGAGGAATAGTTTATAGTTCATTATTCATGCTTTTTATTTTGGTAGCATTAATTAAGATTGGCTGGGGTTACTATCCGACTCTCTTTGACAAAATAATTGTTAGTATTGAATTAGTGTTATATGGTTTGCAAGTAATCTTTTTCATTCTATATCTAATTCCAAAAGCTCGTTTCAAATATCAAAAGTTGCAAGCATTTGTGATATTATTATTTGCATTTCAGCTAGGAACTATAGGATTCACATTATTTATACTTCCAGCAATTTCGAATTATTCAATTGATCAAATTACATTATTGTATGTGGGTTTATTGTTTCTAGGAGCAGTTTTTGTTCATCTGGTGACAACGATTGATACCTTTAAACAAGCAGAGAGTGGAGCATTTAGTATGGATGAAAGAGCAACTTCATTTTTTAGTAAAACAAAAGGCAATGCAATGATTGGTGTTACGATATATGTACTAGTCCTTCTTATTTTAATTTATTTTCATAATAATTATGAAACAGGGGTTTTAGTGGGGTATATGGCAGGAACTCTTGTAATGTACGCAGTAGCCATAGGTGCAGCAGAGTTCCAATTATTAGCCTATTGTAGATTTAAATTTCCATCATTTTATATTTCGTGGGAGGAGCATGAAAGGGAACGTCAGGAAAGACTAAAGCTTTATGAAGAGCAGGAAAAAAAGCAAGCCAAAGAAATAAAATAAGTTTTGATTTCTGAAAATTCGAATAGAATATATAAGCAATTAAGGATTGTATATAAATCAATGCTATTAAAAATTAAAGCATCTTCAATATAATCTGTACGAGTAAGTAAATATCAGTAAGTAAAGGTGAGATGTATTACTTTCCAAAAAGGAACATAATGAACTTAAAAATGCCTAGAGAAATCAACGGGGTGTCAGTATGAAGTTAAAGAAGAAAGCCAAGATGATGATAGTTCTGTCAATAATAGCAAGTTTATTAAGTGGATGTGGTTTTGGAGAGACGAATATAGAGTATGAGAGATTAGTAAAGGCATTGGATGAAGAGGACATGAGTACGGTAATGTCTGCGAGTGATGATGGATATGCTTATGTGACTCAAAGAGGTATTTATAGTACGTTTGAGCAAAAAGAAGATGGAGAGCACAGTAAGACAATTCGTCAAACTACGGAAGGTGTATATAATACAAAAGATAAAAGTTTATATGGAGAGGCGATACAAACAGTTGCGACTGATATAGAAAAAGACGAGGGGAAAAGGACAAATGAAAATTATAAAAAAGAAACTATTTATAGTACTCATGTTAAGTATGAAAATGGACAGGTGAAAAGTTCGGATTCAAATCTAGATGTTTCATACGTAAACTTAATTGTAGATCGTTTAAATGGGATAGGGAAACTAAAGATGAAGCCCGAGAATGATATAAAAAAGTTTGATCAGCCTAATTCAGTCGGATATCGACTAACTGAATCTGAATTTAAAGATATTATTAATAATAAATTAAAGATACAATACGATGAATTTGATGGAGCAACAATCGTATTGCACCTGGATGCCCCAAATAATCCAAAACAAATTTTGCAAATGAGGATAGATATAGATTTTAAAGAAAAGAATGAGGATGGAAAATTAATAGAAAATATGTTCCAAATAATAACGTATTTTAATAGAAAACAGGATAATAACCAAGATGCGAGACAGGAATATTTAAAATACAAGGCGCAGTACAACAAAAGAGATAGTTAAGAGTGGGAATGAAAATAAAAAGGTATAAAATCAGTGACTAAGAAAATTGAATCTTTATTTTGGTAATATACTATAGTTCGGGGAAAGGTGGAGTTAACAAATGTGGAACATAAAAGAAGAAGATTTAGATGAATTTAAAATAACATGTAGAAATCGTTTAAGTCCAGAACGCTCCATGGTGTTTATACTTGGCGCAACTGTTTATAGTTCATTATTCATGCTTTTTATTTTTGGAGCATTAGTTAAATTTGGCTGGGGTTATTATCCAAATCTCTTTGACAAAATAATTGTTTGTATTGAATTGGTTTTATATACCTTGCAAGTAATCTTTTTAATTCTATATCTATTTCCAAAAGTTCGTTTTAAATGTCAAAAGTTGCAAGCGCTTGTGATATTATTATGTACATTTCAGCTGGGAACTATAGGATTCACAGTGTTTATACTTCCAGCAATTTCAAATTATTCGATTAATCAAATTACATTATTGTATGTGGGTTTATTGTTTCTAGGAGCAGTTTTTGTTCATCTGGTGACCACAATTGATACCTTTAAACAAGCAGAGAGTGGAGCATTTAGTATGGATGAAAGGGCAGCTTCATTTTTTAGTAAAACAAAAAACAACTTACTGATTGGCGTTACGGTATATGCACTAATCCTTCTTATTTTAGTTTATTTTCATAATGATTATGAAACAGAGATATTAGTAGGGTATATAGCAGGAACTCTTGTAATGTACGCGGTAGCCATAGGTGCAGCAGAGTTCCAATTATTAGTCTATTGTAGATTTAAGTTTCCGTCATTTTATATTTCGTGGGAGGAGCACGAAAAGGAACGTCAGAAAAGACTAAAGCTTTATGAAGAGCAGGAAAAAAAGCAAGCCAAAGAAATAAAATAAGTTTTGGTTTCTGAAAATTCGAATAGAATATATAAACAATTAAGGCTTGTATAAAAATCGATGCTATTAAAAATTAAAGTATCTTCAATATAATCTGTATGAGTTAATAAATACCGGTAAGTAAAGGTGAACTATATTACTATCAAAATGGGAATGTAATGAACCTAAAAATGCCTAGAGAAATCAGCGGGGTGTCAGTATGAAGTTAAAGAAGAAAGCTAGGATGATGATAGTTCTGTTAATAGTATCAAGTTTATTAAGTGGATGTGGTTTTGGGGAGACGAAGATAGAGTATGAGCCATTTGTCAAAGCTTTGGATGAAGGTGACATGAGAAAGGTTATGTCTGCGAGTGATGATGGGTATGCGTATGTGAAACAAAGAGGTATATATAGTACATATGAACAAAAGGAAGATGGAGAGCATAGAAAAACAATCTATCAAACTTCGGAAGGGATATATAATACGAAAGATAAAAGTTTATATGGAAGTACAACACAAGCGGTTACTTCAGCAGTAGACAGCAAAGATAATAAAAAAGAAGGTGTTTATCGTACCAATATTATGTATAAAAATGGACAGGTGAAAAGTCCGGATTCAAATCTGGATGTTTCATACGTAAACTTAATTGTTGATCGTTTAAAAGGAATAGGGAAACTAAAGATGAAGCCCGGAGATGATATAAAAAAGTTTGATCAACCTAGTACAGTTGGATACAAATTAACTGAATTAGAGTTTCAGAGTATCATTAATGATAAGTTGAAAATACAATATGATGAATATGATGGTGGATCGATTGTACTGCATATAGATTCTAAATATGGTTCAGAGCAGATATTGGAAGTAAGTATTGTAGTGGATTATAAGAAGAGGAATGATGAGGGCAAGTTAGTAGAACACATATCGCAAATACATACATCTTTTGATAGTCACCAAGGTAATAATCAGGATGCGAAACAGGAATATATTGATTTTAAAGCACAGTATAATAAGAAGCAGTAATATTAAGGAGAGCATTTGCACGTAATGATAATAGCGACATAAGTGGAATAAATGTTTCATAAATATAGTGGGAAGAATTTGAGGATAAACGCCCCAATTGTTGGAGTAGATGCAACAATTGGGGCGTTTATCTATCTAAATTTAGCTTGAATACATAACATGTTTTAGTTAGAGTCATTGCTCCGCAAGTAGCTTCTTTATCTTCATAATAACAGTATGAAATTGTATATAATCTGCTTTTATTGTTAAGTTATAACTATTTCTGCTTATAAAGTACCCCTTATTATCGATACATCGTCCACATCCCAATGTCTTTAAACCCTAGACGTTTATAAATTCGTCCAGCAGCTGGATTGTTATAAAATAAACAAAGTGTTCGGCTTTCTTTCGTAAAGTCTTGAATCATTTTTTGTAGTATGAGTGAAGCGTAGCCATTTCCACGATAATTCGGGTGTGTACATACACCAACTACCATAGCGGATAATGAATTTTCAGCGGAAGTAGAGGCGGATGCGATGATCACGCCGTCTTTTTCAATATAGTATGTGCGTCCTGTATTCGTTTCGATAGCCTGCCTTAATATTTTCTCTGATTCATTGGTAGTCGGAAATTCAGCAATGTCACTTCGTAATTTCATAATTCGTTCTATATCATCGAGTGACGCAAGTTTAATCGTTTCATGAATAGGCGTGTCAGGTAAGTTGTTGTCATTTAGACATTCACAAAAATACATTTCATTTTTGACGCCTAATTGTAGACTTGGAGCAGTTTCAAACTTTTCTACAATGGTTGACTTACCAGAGAGTTTAAGTGGCTTATATGCGGAAAGAAGTGCCTCATAATCAGTGGTAACAAAGTCTTCTTTACTATAGGGTATAAATGAATCGTGGAATCGGAGTAAAATTGATTTTAATGTTCCATTCTCTTTAAATACTCCCCATAGTTCTTGAAAATCTGTGTCATAACCGAAAGCTTCAATATCTCCAATAATAAACAAGTTAAGGGCTGCTTCTTCTTTTAGGTAAGTGAATACTTGTTCATGATCTTTCTTTGTTAATTTTCGCATCATAACGAATCGACCTCTTTTTTATTTTTCTAAATATTACAACTTAAGTTTTTTGAAATCAATATTAAATTTTATGTTTAGTTCACAAACTTTCGGAAAAACTAGGAAAGATATGACAAAGGAGGTTATGAACGGTGGATCATCCAATTCAAGGGTTAATGAAAGCAGCAATGGAAAATTTAAAAGAAATGGTTGATGTAAATACGATTGTTGGAGAGCCTGTTCAAACGGCTGACGGTGGTGTGGTGTTAACGGTTTCTAAGGTAGCGTTCGGTTTTGGAGCAGGAGGTTCTGATTTCCAAACGAATGATGGACAAAGAGCAAACGGTAACGCTGCATTTGGTGGCGGTAGCGCGGGTGGTGTTTCTATTACACCAGTAGCATTTCTTGTGGTGAATAAAGATGGAGTAAATATTCTTCATTTACAAAATGCGACACATTTAGCAGAAAAAATGATTGAATTAGCTCCACAAACAATTGATAAAATTCAATCGATGTTCCAAAAAGAAGAAAAGAAAGAGGGAAATCATCATCCTCAAAACCCTGATGAAATCCTTTAAAAACGCCTGCTTATGAGCAGGCGTTTTTTCTTGTAATCACTATGTAATAAAACACATGAAATTGTAAATAGTTTTTGAAGTTTTTTCTATGTTTCTAAAATTTTTCATGTTAAAATATGCTATAGAATTGAAACATATAAAACGAAGGTGGCTAGGTGCTTTGTCTGGAGGATCTGACCAAGTAAAGAATATGATATATATTAATGGTAATCGTCGAGGTCATTGTTTTATTACATCAGGAATTACGTTTAAAGAGTTTGCGAGTAACATCCCTTCACCGCTTCATCAAGTGTTGCTTTTGAAGCACAACTTTGAATGGACGGATTTTCATTATCATACTTTATTTGAATATGTTGAGGAAGAAAATATACATAAGTTAATTCAAGCAGAGATTGATGAATTTGATGAATTTTGTTGGGTAGATTTTGATGATGCAAGCGATTTAGATGAATTAGAGCCGAAAGAAATTGCAGAATTATTATATTTGGCTCACAAAAAAGAACCACTTGCAAGAACATTCTTTCCGCTGTTGAAAAATCGATTTGTTTATTTTTCACATGATGACGGATGGTACAACAAAGTGTATTATCGTAGAATTGCTGATTTTGTAGGAATGTTAAGTAAAGTCATTCCGTATAAACTCGGTGCTTTCGGTAAGAAACGTTTTTCTTTCTTCCAAAAATCAAAAATTTTCCCAGCAATTTCAAAAGAATTGATCATGGGACTGATTCCACTAATGGAAGATGGTCTTTACATAGATCTAGCAGGGAAGATTGAGTCAAGAAGAGGTCTTGAAATTCCGGTATATGTAGTTGGTTCGTATGAAAGTACGGATGAGGTGTTAGATAATATCGATGAATTGAAAGAGGAAGCAACAGAAACAGGTTGGCTCATTTTTGATAAGAAAGAACAAGAGTGGCAATGGGTTGTTGACTAAGAAAACTTGGCGTATGAAGTCAAGTTTTCTTGTCATTTGAAAGGAGTACAAATGAAGAAATATTATACAATTGTGGGTATTATAAGTATTATTCTCGTGGCAATATTACTTATAACTTGTCCGAAAGAATCAGATTTTAAAGTGTATGTAGAGGATAAGTATGCGTTGAATTGTAATGAGAGTAGTTTTGAATGCACGCAAAATGTAGATGGTAAAAAAGAAAAACTACAATTTGAAAGTACAGATGCACGAAATGGTGTATTCTTTATGACTGTAAAGCAAACATTTAAAACAGAAGCTGGTGTTTCAAAAGAATATAGCGGAGTAGGAATGTTTGGTACATTTCTTTTTGTTTCAGAGAAGACTTTCTAGTAATAGAAGGTCTTTTTTTTATGCTTATGTTCATATAGATGAAGTAAGACAAGCATAGGAGGGGTAGCGATGAAGAACACATGTATCGTTTGCGGTGGTGAGGAGTTTTTTTCCTCAACGTTATATGCACGTACGAAACAAGATTGGGCATATGCACCAAACATGTATCGATTTGAAAAAGTATTTATTGAGCATCGAGATGAAGAAAATTATCCAGTGTTTCAAGAAATTACAGCGAAACATTGTTGTGGATGCGGTCATATTATGTTGTATCATGAATGAACACACCAAGTATAACTTGGTGTGTTTTTTTAAAACGCTGACAAAGCAAGCGGATAAAGTAAAGTAAATAAAACAGAAAAACTACCAAAACCAATTGCTGTATATCCAAGTGTTCTTGCTCCGAAATTGACAGCTAATAGGCCAACTAAAATTGCTAGGGAGCCGAGCGTAACTGGATAAAAAGCAATGGAGAATAACGAAAGAAATAAAGCGACATAGCCTACCATTGTGCCGGTATTTGTACCTTCTATCTCATTTGCAATTTCTTTACGCTTATGTCTAATTGGAATGCCAGCTGGTGATATTTCAGCAGCATACTCTTCGTTTTTTTCACCACTTTTAAAATGATGATTTCTCTTTCTTCGCATGTACATCCCTCTCTTTCAATTGGGTGTATCTATAGTATCTTTCAAAATGAGAAGAGCATGAGTATGAGTTAAACCCAAGTAAAGCAAAAATTGGAGAATACGCATTCCATCGTTAACATATCCATCTCCTATTGAAGATAAAGTGTGGGATTTTTTCCACTAGGACTGATTATCAGCCAGCAACAATTGGATTTTTATGAGCAGTTCTCTCCCATTAACTGATCCGCATCCATTGAATTTTGAGGTAGGTGTCTTACTGCAAGCGGGATAAAACAGGAATTTTGGAAAATGATGTAGAATGAAATGAATGATAATACGTGAAGGTAGGGGAATGTATGACGAAATTTAATTGGCACGAGTCAGCGGAGAAGAAATGGGATAGTAGCGCAGAGTTTTGGAATCAAAATAGTCAAGAGATGTGGGACAGTGGTAGCAGAAGTACAATTATTCCGTTTTTTGAACAATACGTGAAGAAAGAAGCACAAGTGCTCGATGTTGGTTGTGGTGATGGCTACGGTACATATAAATTAAGTCGCGCAGGCTATAAAGCAGTAGGAGTAGATTTATCGGAAGTGATGATTCAAAAAGGTAAGGAACGCGGAGAAGGACCGAATTTATCTTTTATAAAAGGAGATCTTTCTGCATTACCATTTGAAAATGAGCAATTTGAATCAATTATGGCAATTAATTCTTTAGAATGGACGGAAGAGCCATTACGAGCGTTAAATGAAATAAAGCGTGTGTTAAAGAAAGATGGATATGCATGTATTGCAATTTTAGGACCGACAGCAAAGCCACGAGAGAACAGTTATCCTCGCTTGTACGGAAAAGACGTTGTTTGTAATACGATGATGCCTTGGGAATTTGAACAGTTAGCGAAAGAACAAGGTTTTAAAGTTGTAGATGGCATCGGCGTATATAAGCGCGGAGTAAATGAGAAGATGTTAGGTCAACTACCTACAGAGTTACAACAATCGTTAACATTCTTATGGGTATTTATGTTAAAAAACGTATAAAGAAATGAGAGAATTTTTAGGAGGTAAATAAGTGCAGAAAATACAAAAAACTGATACAATATCATCAGAACCAATTAAAGGGGGACTAGGGTATATGACAACTACTACAACAGTGAAATCCGATATTGAAATCGCACAAGAAGCGAGTATGAAGAAGATTCAAGAAATTGCAGCTGATTTAAATATTTTAGAAGATGAATTAGAGCCATACGGGCATTATAAAGGTAAGTTATCTCTTGATATTTTTAAGCGCTTACAAGATGAGAAAGACGGTAAAGTTGTTTTAGTAACAGCAATTAACCCAACTCCAGCTGGAGAAGGTAAATCAACAGTAACAGTTGGTTTAGGTCAAGCTTTTAACAAAATTGGTAAGAAAACAGTAATTGCACTTCGTGAACCATCTCTTGGACCGACGATGGGATTAAAAGGTGGAGCAGCAGGTGGCGGTTTTTCACAAGTCGTACCAATGGAAGACATTAACCTTCACTTTACTGGAGATATCCATGCGATCACAACTGCTAATAACGCATTAGCAGCGTTTATTGATAATCATATCCAACAAGGAAACACACTTGGAATTGATACACGTAAAATCGTTTGGAAACGCTGTGTTGACTTAAATGATCGTGCCCTTCGTAACGTAGTAATTGGTCTTGGTGGACCAGTTCAAGGTGTACCACGTGAAGACGGTTTTGATATTACAGTAGCATCTGAAATTATGGCGGTATTCTGCCTTGCAACAGATATTCAAGATTTAAAAGCGCGTCTATCTCGCATCGTAGTTGCTTATAACTTTGCAAATCAACCTGTAACGGTTAAAGATTTGGGTGTAGAAGGTGCGTTAACATTATTATTAAAAGATGCATTAAAACCAAATTTAGTACAAACGTTAGAAAATACACCAGCTATCATTCACGGCGGACCATTTGCGAATATCGCTCACGGTTGTAACAGTGTTATCGCTACAACAATGGCAGCAAAATTAGGTGATTATGTTATTACAGAAGCTGGATTCGGTGCTGATTTAGGTGCAGAGAAGTTTTTAGATATTAAAGCTCGTGCAGCTGGCATTAAACCAGAAGCAGTTGTTATTGTTGCGACTATTCGTGCGCTTAAAATGCATGGTGGCGTAGCAAAAGATCAATTAAAAGAAGAAAATGTAGACGCATTAGCAAAAGGTATGGAAAACTTACAGAAGCATGTTGAAACAATTCAAAGCTTCGGTGTACCTTTCGTAATTGCAATTAATAAATTCATTACAGATACAGATGCAGAAGTTACATACTTACAAGAGTGGTGTAATGAGCGTGGCTATGCAGTATCCTTAACGGAAGTTTGGGAGAAGGGTGGCCAAGGCGGAGTTGACCTTGCTGAAAAAGTGTTAAAAGAAATCGAAAAAGGTGAGAACAACTACGCACCACTTTATGAATTAGAATTACCGTTAGAAGAAAAAATCCGTACAATTGCTCAAAAAGTGTACGGTGCAAAAGATATTGAGTTTGCTCCGAAAGCACGTAAGCAATTAGCTCAATATGAAGGAGAAGGATGGAGTAACCTACCAATTTGTATGGCGAAAACACAATATTCTCTTTCTGACGATGCAACGAAATTAGGTCGTCCATCTGACTTTATCGTTACAATTCGTGAGCTAAAACCATCTATCGGTGCAGGGTTTATCGTTGCGTTAACAGGAACAATGTTAACAATGCCAGGCCTTCCAAAACAGCCAGCAGCACTTCAAATGGATGTAAATGAAGATGGAAAAGCAGTAGGTTTATTCTAAAAGGTTGTAATTCATCTCGTTTATCTGTAAACTATATATACATCAAGTGGCGCCTTTCCATCGAAAGGCGCCTGTTTTTTGGAGGAAATTATGTTTGATCCAACTGCTTTTGACAATTTAAAAGTAATCGTAGAAGGTGCTGTGTATGATTTTGATCTACATGGAGATATTCTTGTAACAGATCGAAAAGATATGATGGATCTTGCTTCATTAAGTCGTATATATCATATCTCATTTCAATTAACAGAACCGTTTGAACCATTAGTAGAAGCAACATTTTCATTATCTGTGGATGCAAAGAACTTGTCTGGTGAAATACTAGAAGTGCCTCAGTTTACACCAGGTTGTGAAATGAAGCTAGCATTTTCATTCCCGTTAGAACAACCAGAAATAAAATGCGAAGAAATTGAAACATTAATGCGTTCTATATGGGGAAAAGAAAGAATGATTATGCAGAAAGTTTCATACGAATATAATAAGCAAGCGATTTCATATCATAATAAGGTAGAGGTTCTATTTCAAAAAGCGATTACAGAAGACCATGTTGATGATTTAATAGCTGTTATTTCACACATGATAGAAACGGTGCGAACAATACAGCATTTTCTTCAAAAATAGAGATAAAGGAGAAAAACAAATGATAAAAGATATGCAACCATTTTTACAACAAGCTTGGGAGAAGGCTGGTTTTAAAGAGTTAACTGAAATTCAAAAACAAGCGATTCCAACTATTTTAGAAGGACAAGACGTTATAGCTGAATCTCCAACTGGAACAGGAAAAACATTAGCGTACTTATTACCACTTTTACATAAAATTAATCCTGAAGTAAAACAGCCACAAGTTGTTGTTTTAGCGCCAACACGTGAACTTGTAATGCAAATTCATGAAGAGGTTCAAAAGTTTACAGCAGGAACTGAAATTTCAGGTGCATCTTTAATTGGTGGTGCAGATATTAAGCGCCAAGTTGAAAAATTAAAGAAACACCCAAGAGTAATTGTCGGTTCACCAGGCCGTATTTTAGAATTAATTCGTATGAAAAAGCTAAAAATGCATGAAGTAAAAACAATTGTATTTGATGAGTTTGATCAAATTGTAAAGCAAAAAATGATGGGCGCAGTGCAAGATGTAATTAAATCAACGATGCGCGATCGTCAATTAGTATTCTTCTCGGCGACAATGACAAAAGCGGCAGAAGATGCGGCACGTGATTTAGCAGTGGAACCACAATTAGTACGTGTAACACGTGCAGAATCAAAAAGCTTAGTTGAGCATACGTATATCATTTGTGAGCGACGCGAAAAAAATGATTACGTAAGAAGAATTATGCATATGGGCGATGTAAAAGCAGTTGCTTTCTTAAACGATCCATTCCGTTTAGATGAAATTACTGAGAAATTGAAATTCCGTAAAATGAAAGCGGCGGCTCTTCATGCAGAAGCAAGTAAACAAGAGCGTGAAGCGACAATGCGTGCTTTCCGCGGAGGGAAATTAGAAATTCTACTTGCTACTGATATTGCAGCGCGCGGTATCGACATTGACGATTTAACACATGTAATTCACTTAGAATTACCAGACACAGTAGACCAATACATTCACCGCTCAGGACGTACTGGACGTATGGGTAAAGAAGGAACTGTCGTATCTCTTGTAACTCCACAAGAAGAGCGCAAATTACTGCAATTTGCGAAAAAACTAGGCATCGTATTTACGAAGCAAGAAATGTTCAAAGGATCATTCGTAGAAACGAAACCGAAAGCACCAAAGAAAAAGAAACCAGCATTTACTGGGAAGAAAAAGCCTAGATAAATGATGGAGAAGGCGTAACTATTTGTAGTTACGTCTTTTTTGTTTGTAAACAAGTGATAATGGGAATTGTATTAGTGTTTTTAATGTGCCTATCATATATATGCTTCTACTGGGAGTATCGAAAAAAGGGTAGTTTATTTATTTGGTTTATACGAGGAAATAATATAAAAAAGTCGAATATTAAAATGATGCGAAATAATAAAAAGAAGGTACACATATGGATAGGAAATTAGGAATGTTTTTGAATACAAAATATATTGAAGTAAACGAAGGAATACAAAAAGCAAGGGAATGGGATTTAGAATATATTCAATTATATGCTATGAATCCGACTTTCAACTTAGCTAACATCTCAAAGATACAATGGAATACATTAAAAGAAAACTTGTCTTTTAATGAGATTCAAGTCCCGTCATTAGCAATTAGCTTCGGAGAAAATGGAATAATAGGAACTGAAGCTGAATGTGTAATAGAGAGTTTTAAATATATTACTGATAAAGGGTTAAGGTTAGGAGCTAACATAGTAACAGCCCATATTGGGAAAATCCCTGATGATGAAAATAGTGAGTACTATGATAAAATGCTACGTGTTTGTAATGAAATAGGGGACTTAGCGTTCAGATTTGGAGGATTCTTCGCCATTGAGACGGGATCTGAAAAAGCAATAGTATTAAAACGATTTTTAGAAACTGCAAACTCGAAAGGACTAGCTGTTAACTTTGACCCAGCAAATTTAATAAGTGATGTAAATGAAAATCCGGGAGAAGGTTTATTACTATTAAAAGATTATATAGTACAAACTCATATTAAAGATTGTAAAGAAGTGAAAAGTGATCGTTCAACTAAGTATATAGAAGTCGCAGCAGGAAATGGTGAAGTGGATTTCGATATATTTTTCAAAGTATTAGATGAAATTGGATTCGATGGATATAACATGATTGAAAGAAATGATTATTTTGACGAACTGGATGGGATGAGTCAGTCGATAAATTTTGCAAAGAAGTACATACCAACTCAAAAGGAATAACGATAGCATCTATAGAAAGTTACATAGAATATAAAAACAATAGGAGGAATACAAATGATTCATAAGGTCGGACAAATTATGTTATATGTAAATAATCAGGATGAGGCAGTAAATTTTTGGACGGAAAAGGTAGGGTTTCATGTAGTTGCAGAGGAAGATAATAAGCAAGGAATGAGATGGATTGAAATCGCTCCGAAAAGCGGTGCAGAAACGAGCATTATATTACATAATAAAGAAGTTATTTCTAAAATGAGCCCAGAATTGAATCTTGGTACACCGTCCCTAATGTTCTTCTCAGAAAATCTTAATCAATTATATACAGATTTAACAAATAAAAATGTTACTGTTGGAGAAATGGTAACCATGCCTTCTGGTAAAGTGTTTAACTTTGCTGATAGCGAAGGGAATTATTTTGCGGTTATGGAGAAGAACCAATAATAATATTGCTATGTGAAAATCCCCCTCAAATATATTTGAGGGGGATTAAATTTTTGAAGTGGATTTTTCATTAGAGAGTTGTTTAATAAAAAATACTCCTTTTTCAATAGCTGTCTCAATATAGCCAACGATTTGGTCAAACGTAAATACCTGTAAGTCTTCATGCAAATGTTGCTTTGGATACAACATATCTTCAAAAAGATACTTTCGAAAAGCTAAAACGTTTTCTCTAGAAACCTCTTCAATATCCACAATGTGAGCCTCTTGATTGAGAAGAGAGAAAAGCTGTTGTTCTTGATCGTAATGATGAAGCAACTTTGCATTTAACAATTTAAAATCGTTATAGTACAGGGGTGCGATAGTTTCGTCATTCTCTATTCTATTTTTTAGCCAAGGTAGAAAAAATCCACTTAGCCAATTATCATCGGCAATGAGGTGGGTATAATAGCCTAAAATAAATGGGGAATCTATATGTGATTCATATTTATGAAAAAATGAATCATAATCTATTCTTCTCGTATAGTTCTTCGTTGTACCGGCATAAAAATGTGAGGTTCCTTTTTCTTTTTTTGAATGAACAGCATCAGGGGCTACAGCTCCAAGTAAGAAAGAAGTCTTATCGTGAATTGATAGTTTCTCAGCAATACCGTTAGCGATAATAACATGCATAATTCTTGATCCCATGAATGCCACCTCTGTTTCCAGTATTCATTTCAGGAAGAGGACTAAACAGTTAGTATTACTTTCCCTGTACTTTTTCTACTTTCGACCCATTCATGTGCTTTCCCTGCAACTTGAAGTGGAAAAGATTTCGTAGCCTTAATTTGTAAACGTCCGTCACGCAAATAACGGAAAACTTCATTTGCAGTTTCTTGGAGCAGTTCAGGACGCTTTTTTCGTGTGGTTCCAAAGCTAAAACCGAGTATAGAGCGGCAACTTGCATGTAAATCTTTCGTTTGAAAGTTACCAATTTCACCGCTAGCATTACCGAAATGAACGAGGCGACCGTAATAAGCAAGGCAGTTTAAACTTCTTTCAGAAACAGTTCCAGAAATAGAGTCCAAAATGATATTCACTCCTTCTCCGTTTGTCAGCTCATTGACTTTCTCTACAAAATCTTCAGCTTGATGACAAATAACATAATCAGCTCCAGCATCTAAAGCAATTTCTTTTTTTTCTTCACTTCCGACAGTGCCTATAACTGTTCTAGCCCCTAATAGTTTTGCAAGTTGAATAGCAGTAGTGCCAATTCCGCCAGCAGCTGCATGAATGAGTACAGATTCACCTTTTTGAATTCTTGCAACATTTGCGAGTAAATTATAGCTTGTAAAAGATACGATCGGACAAGCGGCTGCAGTTTGAAAATCGACTTCATGGGGTAAAACGAAAGTAAGATTTTCATTTGCAACAACGTATTCTGCGTAAGATCCATTTTGAGGAAAAGCAATGACACGTTGTCCAGGGTGAATATTTTTCACATGAGAACCGACACGTTCTACAATACCAGTGGCATCTATACCTGGAATAAAAGGTAGTGCTTTATTTCCTTTTTGGCCATAACGTGATTTAATATCAGCGAAATTTACACTAGTAGCAACAATGCGAATTAAAACTTGATCTTCTGAAATAGCCGGTATATCCAAATCTGTATATTTCATCACTTCAGGACCACCGAACGACGTTACAACGATAGCTTTCATCATATATCCTCCTAAATTTGACTATATAAATTATTTTAAATCTTTATCAGAAATTGGAAAATTATATAATAGTTATGTGTGGTTATAAGTGAAGCTTATGAACTCAATGAATCATAATATTAATTTATATAAAAAAACTTTTAAAAAATCGAACGAAATATGAATTACTTGCCAATATATAGTGTAGGACAAAGGAGGGATGGTATGTGAAGGATGGAACAGTGTATACAAATTTAATCCAATTAACTTTATCAGGAAATAAAGAAGCATATAGCAAGTTGTATGATAAAACGATTCAAGAAATATATAAAACAGCACATTTTTTAATAGAGGATAAAACGGATGTAGGTGATGTCGTTCAAGAAATATACATACAACTATATGAATCGCTTCGTAAGTATGATAGCGAGAAGCCATTTCGTCCTAGGCTAATTGGACTTGCGATTAAACAAATTCACTCTTATAGAAGAAAGAGGTGGATGCGACTACGAATTATAAAAAAAGCAGAAGAGCAAAGAAAACCAGTACAAATTGATTTTTCTAACGATGTTGTAAGTAAAATATCAAACCAAAAACTAATTGAACTCATTCATAAATTACCGTATAAATTGAAACAAGTTATTATCTTAAGATACTTACATGATTATTCACAAGAAGAAGTAGCACAAATATTACATATTCCAATTGGTACAGTGAAATCTAGAATTCATGCGGCATTAAAGAAACTACGTCAAAAAGAGCAAGTAGAAGAAATCTTTTTAGGAGAGGTAGGGAATGTGAAATGAGTTTAGATTGTAGAGTTAGGGAATCTATACAAGAAGAAGCAAAGGGTATTGTTGCCCCGCCGGATTTAAAAGAAAAAGTAATTGTACAAATAAAAATGAAGCACGGGCGGAGTAAGAGGAAGAAACGCCTTATCGCAGGAGTACTTGCAGCAGCTCTTTTAATCCCGACGACAGGTTTTGCGTACCAATCTATTATGGCGGATGGTATATATGGATCTTTTGAGAATTTAAAAAACATGCCGGAGCAATGACATTAGAAACGTATATGCGTTTTAATGCAAAATTATCAGAAGCGAAAGATGAAATGGATTCGAAGGAATATGAAGAGTTTACAAAAGAACTGAAAAAATTAACTAATGCAAAGTTTGCGTACGGAGATTCGAACGGTAATATTGATTATGATCAATTATTACCGGCTAAAAAAGAGGAATTGAAAAAGGTGGTAATGGAGCTTCATCCGTATTTTGATAAATTAAATGGCCATAAGTCTAGTAAAGAGGTATTAACTCCTAAAGAGTATGAACAATATATGGAAGCATTAATGTCATATCAAACCGTTTTAGTAAAAACGAAATCGAGTGGGGGGATAACAATAGAAGAAGTACCTGAAGCGTACAAAGAAAGATTTATTAAAGCAGAGCAGTTTATGGAATATGTAAATGAAAAGGTGCAATAATTAGAAAAGCTCATAGCCTTAGCTTTGAGCTTTTTTATTGAAACAAAAAAGAGTGTTCAATTATACTTTTTCATATTTGCATTATCTTTTTGTATAAAACAATCTAAAAGGGAATAACCAGCTATTAAACTAATTATCGTAACAAAAGTTGTATTTATTAGAATAATATTAACTAAATAAGGTAGGTATTCTGCAAGTGGTGAAAAGAGTAGTGCTGGGGAAAAGGAAATGAATAGTGTAGGCACTGTAATAGCAATAAATTTATCCGGTTGAACGCTCCAGTTTTGTTTACTTGTTTCGCGATTAATAGATTGAAGGAATCGTAATAAAATGCCAACTATAAGAGGGAAGAGTGTAAAGTAGAATAATCTTGGATAAACGTTAAAGTTCACTTGCGTGTCTGTATCTAAATAAAATTGAATTTTTACTCCTACAAATAATAATAAGACGATAAATAATGTAAAGCAGAGGTATAGCATCACTTTTTGCATTATATTCCACCATCCTTTACTCAAAATATATTCAAAAAAAGAAGAGATATACAATAACTACTGTTGTATATCTCTTCTTTTACTGTTAGTTAATAGTGGAGTTTGCTTTTTCTTGCTTCGTGAAATAATCAATAATGCCCATTGCACTAATTTCTATATCTAGATGTAAAATATTATAAACGGAATGATCTGATGGAACGTTTAACTTTGTAAGATGAGAAGATATTTTATCCATTAACAAAGTTTGTAAAGCTTTAGTCGCTTCATCGAAATCATTATACTTTTCAAAGACTTCCTTACCAGTCTGAACGAAAATAGGTAGCCAATGTTCCAGTTGATTGTATACTTCTGTAACATGAGAGGATGCGCCGTAATGACCGAAATAAATAGTATCTACATCCATACTTTGAATATGATTTTTAGAAGCAATCATCGCATCTGGTTGAAATTGTGAAGGGGACGTTGATGGTAGATACAGTTCTACACCAACGTTTGCGAGTTCTCTATAATAAATTCCAATTGTATCACCAGTGAAAATCCCGTTTGTTAATGAATCGTGAATGCTAATATGGTGCTTAGCATGCCCCGGTGTATCATAAAATGTAAGGATACGTTCTTCGGCAATTTTTAACGTATCACCATGTTGTATAATACGAACACGTTCTTCTTCTATAGGAAGAATTGGATCAAATAGTTTATCAAAATCTTCTTTGTATACAGCTTTTGCACCTAAAATGAGTTTTGTTGGATCAATCATATGACGAGCACCACGAGAATGCACATATAACGTAGCATTTGGGCACTTCTCCATCATTAAACCAGCTGCGCCAGCGTGATCTAAATGCACATGTGTAACGATAATGTTTTTAACATCGTTTAAATCAATATGTAATTGTTGTAAGCCGTCTAAAATATACGGAAGAGAAGGGGCTGCACAAGTTTCAATTAAAGTAATATCGTCACCTAATAAAACGTACGTACCTGTTCGTTCATTATGCTGTAAATCGAAATCATCAATAAGATATAGGTGAGAAGATAATTGCTCTACTTTTTTCATATTTACCACTCCTTATATACTGCATGTTTCTATTATACGATAAAATAGAAAAAAGGCAGAAAACGAAGCTCGTCTTCTGCCTTTTTGTAATATTATTATTTCGTTTGTTGTTTATTAATAGACATAATGAACAGTCCAACAATCCCGCCTACTAATGGAAGCATAATCTCTCCTGCTAAATTAAAGTAGGAGCTTAAGAATAAACCATTTACATCGATTACCCAGCCAGTAACATACAATAACATCATATATAGTACGAAATAAAACTCGCGATTTGAAATCGTTTCATGTTGTGCAGTTTTCATAATGGACACCATCCTTTTCTTTTATAATGGAATATAAACTGTCACATTTTGTTCACATTTCAATTGTAAAACTTTCCATCATAAAAGTCTAGTAGTATGTGTCGAATTTTGAACGGAAATAAAGCGTTATCATTATATCTTATAAGTACGTAATAAGAGATGTATATTCACGAATGTAGTATAGTATAAACATAGAATGATAGTGAAGAGAGGGGCAAAGACAATGACAGTTTATGATTTTTCAGCTAAAACAATTACCGGTGAAGAAAAATCGTTAAAAGATTACGAAGGAAAAGCACTTCTTATTGTAAATGTAGCTAGTAAATGTGGTTTCACACCGCAATATAAAGGATTACAAGAGGTGTATGATAAATATAAAGACCAAGGACTTGAAATACTCGGATTCCCTTGTAACCAATTCGGAGGACAAGAACCAGGTACAGAAGCGGATATTACTAGTTTTTGTGAATTAAACTACGGTGTAAACTTCCCAATGTTTGCAAAGGTTGATGTGAAAGGTGATAAGGCTCATCCTTTATATACATACATGACAGAACAAGCACCAGGTTTACTCGGTATGAAAGCAGTGAAATGGAATTTTACGAAGTTTTTAATCGGAAAAGACGGGAAAGTAGTAGGGCGTTTTGCGCCGCAGACGAAGCCGGTAGATTTAGAGGTTGAGATTGAGAAGGTACTTGGAGAATAATTAGGAGTTTCACTTTATTAAAAAACGTCTCAAAGAACAATGTAGTTCTTTGAGACGTTTTCTTTAAACTCACATTTTCAAGATTAAATTACTGTATCAAAGCCATCTGATTTAGGTAGAGAAGCTGCTTTTTTCATAAGCACTTCCCATAAGTGTACGGATTTCTTCCATTCTGCTGCAACCTGCCCCTGTTTATACATAGCATTCTCATAACTGGCAGTAAGTTGTTGCATATCGGCCGAGTTGTAAAGTGTATCGATATGGAGAGCGTATTCTCGGAATGTTTGACTTTCACCCCGTGGCATGCCAATTCTCGCAAATTGTTTTAAAAGTGCACCGTAAGCTTTTTGATAAACAGCATCATCTTTTCGGTATTTATAGAAATGAATAATAAGAAATGTCCTCCATATCATTCTAGTGGTGAAGAGAATGTATCCCATAATACTAATTAGTATCGTAGAGAGGAATACGTACCACCAAGAAAAACTAGTTTGAGAATTTGTGACCTTTTTAGTAGAAGCTTCTTCTGTATTTTCTATTAAACTTTTAAGTTTTGCTTCATTATTTCGTTGTTGTATTTGCGTGTTATTAGAATTATTTGCTTCGCTATTTTGTGAAATAGGAGCAGGCGTATTATTTATAAAATTATAGGGATTAGTAAATCCTTTTGTTGGTTCGAATGGAATCCATCCGTATCCTGGGAAATATACTTCGACCCAAGAGTGTGCGTTATCGTTCGTGATTGTATAAAC
Source organism: Bacillus sp. JKS001846 (assembly GCF_900176455.1). Classification (NCBI taxonomy): domain Bacteria; kingdom Bacillati; phylum Bacillota; class Bacilli; order Caryophanales; family Bacillaceae; genus Bacillus; species Bacillus sp. JKS001846. The sequence goes on along the minus strand of NZ_FWYG01000001.1, from coordinate 3,621,172 downwards.
ATCCTCACCTTCTGCAGAGGCAAGTGTATTGTCAAGAGTTCCTTCTGTATAGCCTTTTACCCAGCGAGCAGGAATCCCGGCAGAACGAAGTAGTACAATCATAGACGTCGAAAAATTATTACAGTAGCCGCTTTTTGTATCGAAAAGGAATTGATCTACATAATCTTGGCTTTTGGCAGGGAATAAGACATTCGTTGATTCGTATGTAAAAGAGTTGTCTGTAAAGTAATTTTCAATAGCTAATACTTTATCATATCGGTTGTCTTTATCATTTGTAAGATTGACAGCCAAGTCTTTTACGCGCTGTGGTAATGACTTGGGAAGTTGTGTGTACTTTGTCATAAAATAAGGATTTGTTTCTTGACCTTCATTTGTTTTTACAGCTTTCAAGTTTTCTATGGAAAACTCAGGGATCTCATATGTTACTTTATACGAATGTAAAGTAGTAGAAGAGTCGCCATTCATTGTATAAATTTTTTCTGAAAACGGGTTAACACTGTATGATACATCAGAAGCAGCCTCAACTGATACTAATCCTGCTGGATAGGTAAGGTGAGGGTAACTTTTTTGCATGGTAATTGTTGCCTCAGTCGTTTTCGTATTTTGTTCGTACCAGCTTACGACGTCGTTTTTATTTTTAAAAGAAATCTTTTTCGGATTTTCAGAAATTTCCCAGCCTTTTCCTGTATAAAAATCTTTTGTTTCTACTCTCCAATATGGTTTGTTTTGCGTTCGTGCTGTGAAAACAATTGTAGGATCCGCCTTAAAAGGACCGCCTAATCGCGAGTCATCTAAACCATACCCAATTGTAGAAACTTTTTGTTCTTTACTTGCTTCAGATGTGTTGAATTTTAAAAAATCCATTGGGTTTGGCCATTGAGGGCCAAATTTTGGAGCAAAGTATGCAATGGTTGCTAATAATACGATAAATATTGTAAGTGGTCTAAGTAATTTTGAGATTTCTCTAGCATAATTTTGTAAGTGTTCACGTTCTTTTATTCGTTCTACTTGAAGAAGACTAAGCATAAAAAAGCCGATGACAACAGTACGAATAATAGCGTAGTTTGCATTGTATAAATGTAAGTTATGAAAAGTTGCGATATAAATAATAGTCAATACAAGGAATAGAAACCCACGTTTTTTATGAATAATCCAAAATGAAGTGAAAGAACTCAAAAACCAAAATGAGAGAAAAAATAAAACCGTCGGAAAAACTGGAGAAATATCTAGTAAATCCCCTTGGAAAAACAGGGAGGAATTTCGAAACATATCAGAAAAGAATGTTGTTAGCCAAGATGGATTTATAAAAGCATTTTTATAATATAGGGAATGAATGATAAATAAGACTGTGACAATTTTTATAGGAATCTGCCACCTCGTTTGAAAAAAAGAGAGAGCGAAGCAAATTCCTATAAATGTTACGAAAATATCTAATCTACCTACATTTGTAATACCTATAAGAGGTCTTAGCCATTCTAGTAAAAGAAGAAATACACATGCATGCATGAAGAATCTGTTCGTATCCCACTTGTATTTTGCTTGTAATATCATCATTTGTTCACCTCAAAAAACACGTTTGTATACCGGTTTTCATAAACCGTGTTTACAAATATTTGTCGTTTTTTTAGAGTTTCTAGTATACTGAGTTCTCGGTGTGAAAGTTGATTCGCTTTTTCTTTCACGACAAAAACCATACATTTTCTATTTCTTATAGCAGCACAATCAGCCGCCTTTTGAATATCGGGAGAAAGATTACTGGTCACGAGTATAACCGTGACGGGCTCATAAATTTTTCTTAGTTCCATGTCTACACTCTGGGAGAGCGGGAATACATTGTCTGCTTGTACTTTTGCTAAATGACAAAGGATTTGTTGTAACTGCGTATCTCCATTGTCTAAAGGGAAAATAGTTTGTTCTTTTCCGATAGACACGAATGATGCTGGTGAATTTTGTTTCAAGACAGCCCTTACGATAGAGGCAGTAAATGTGACGACTGATTCGAATAGAGGAGACTCGGTTCTGTCTATGAATATCATGATATTATGGCTGCGCTGTTGTTCAAACTCTTTTGTCATAATATTGTTTGTTCGTGCAGTTGCTTTCCAATCGATCCATGAAAAGCGATCGCCAGGTTTATAGTCTCTGACACCGACCGAGATTGTAGAGTCTTTTGCTGAATTTATATTTGCTGAAAGCACTCCTTGTTCGAAATGATTTTCCAATTGTCGATACGCTATATCTACATACTGGGGATAGACTAAAAATGTATTTGGAACTGAAAAAGTTACTTCTTTTTCCATCATGCCGAATAAATCGCCAGTTTTGACACGAACGCTTGAAAAAGTGTGCTCGCCTCTAGGGATTGTGTCAATAACATATTGAAACGAAATATTTCGTTTCAATCCTGGGAAGAGTACTACCTTATTCATCTTTATTTGTTTACAACTTATAAATTGTGGTGGCAGTTCATCTTCTATAACTAAATAAAGTAAGGGAAAAGGAAATTTTCTTTTTATTGTAATCGTGCTTACAAATTGTTCTCCTACTACATATCCATTTTGGTTTGTTATTCGCTTTACTTCAGCGTCCCGTAAAGCGTAGAAGGGGAGTAGTAGTGAATAAAGAGCAATGGGAATTATGCTGTAAAATAAAAACCAACTGATAAACCCTCCTTGAAACATAGCGTACACAAATGTTAAGACTAGGCATAAAGGGAGTAGCAATAACTTCATAACGTGATATAGTGCTCGCAGCATTCGTTTCATCAAGGGTTCATTGTCCTTTGAGTAGGCACGGTAGTTCGTGCAACGATTTTTGCGATAACTTGTTCGCCAGTTATTCCTTCAAATTTTGCTTCCATTTTTATAATGAGTCTATGTGCTAAAACGTAAGGGGCTAAAAGTTTAACATCGTCTGGAATAACATAATTCCTGCCATGGATAAATGCATAAGCTTGTGAAGCTTTCATTAAAGCAATTGAGCCACGTGGACTTGCACCTAGCTGTATAGAACTGTACGTACGAGTCTGATTAACAAGCTTTACAATGTAATGCTTAATTGCTTTGTCCATACTTACTACCCGTACGCTTTGTTGTAAATAAAGTAATTCTTCTATTGTAGTAATGGTCTGTAATTGAGAGAGTGGATTTGTTTTTTCCATCCGGTTTAAAATTTCAAATTCTTCCTCTGGTGTAGGATATCCCATTTTTAGTTTCAATAAGAAACGATCGAGTTGAGCTTCTGGTAGAGAATATGTTCCTTCATATTCGACCGGATTTTGTGTAGCCATGACAAAGAACGGCTTTGGTAAAGGCCTTGTAATGCCATCTATTGTAATATTGCCTTCTTCCATACATTCAAGTAAAGCAGATTGTGTCTTTGGAGATGTACGATTAATTTCATCAGCAAGTACAAAATTACCCATAATTGGTCCAGGCTTGAACTCAAATTGGAGCTCTTTCGGATTATAAATAGAAACTCCTGTTACATCTGACGGCAATAAATCAGGTGTAAATTGAATTCGCTTATAATCAGCATCAATGGATTTAGAAAGAGCACGTACTAGCATTGTTTTCCCGACACCAGGAACATCTTCTAATAGCACATGACCTTCAGCTAAGAGAGCTGTCAAAACTAAGATGGTTTCTTTTCGTTTTCCGACCATTATTTTTTCAATATTATTGATTATTTTTTCTACAGTGGGATGTAATGAATCAAGCTGGGGCATCGTAATCCTCCTAATGTTATTATCGTTTTCTAATCTATTTAGTGGACATATTTCTAATTCTATTTGTAGATAGTAAAACTTCCACCTTTAATTCTGAGAATATTCAGATTATTTATTTTGATTATATCTAGTATAATTGTTTCCGTAACTAAGGGCAATACAGTAAATAATGATTTGTAGTTTTATGTAAAATCAGACTCGATATAAAATAATAACATTGGGAAAAATTTTTTTACATACAATTTATACTCTTTTCCTTATAGCAGTTTTGAAATAATATCAAAACTCTTTTTCTTTTGCAAAATAGTCGATACCTCAAAATACCATTCTCCTAATAATCACGATTAACCATAACCTTCACAACGGAACAAAAGGTTTTCTCACAAACTTATTCTCTAATAAATTTTTGACAATCTCTTGAACTGTGCGAAATGTCACATCTGTATTTTACAACCTCTCTTATAGTAAGGGTATGTAAGAGAGACGTATTAAAGGAGTGAACAGTATGAAGAAAAAAACTTCAGCACTAATGAGACGTTTAAAATATTTTTCACCAATAGATCGTTATAACGATAATCATACACAAGAAACATATGAAGATCGCGAATGGGAAAATGTGTACAGAAAGCGTTGGCAGCATGATAAAGTAATTCGTTCTACACACGGCGTGAACTGTACTGGTTCATGTAGCTGGAATATCTATGTGAAAGATGGAATTGTAACTTGGGAAGGGCAGGAGCTTAACTATCCGACTACAGGTCCTGATATGCCAGATTTTGAACCGCGAGGATGCCCACGTGGAGCAAGTTTTTCTTGGTACATTTATAGTCCACTTCGTGTGAAATACCCGTATGTACGTGGTGTTCTTTGGAATATGTGGCAAGAAGAATTGCAAAATAACGAGTCACCATTAGAGGCTTGGAAAAGCATTGTGGAAAACCGTGAAAAGGCACGTACGTATAAGCAGGCGCGTGGTAAAGGGGGATTCATTCGTGCGAATTGGGATGAAGTGTTACAACTCGTTTCAGCTTCATTACTGTACACAGTAATGAAATACGGTCCAGACCGAAATGTTGGCTTTTCACCAATTCCAGCTATGTCGATGCTAAGTCATGCTGCTGGTAGTCGCTTTATGCAACTTATGGGTGGACCGATGCTTAGCTTCTATGATTGGTATGCGGATTTACCACCAGCTTCTCCTCAAATTTGGGGTGATCAAACAGATGTACCAGAAAGTAGTGACTGGTATAACTCTGGTTACATTATGACATGGGGTTCAAATGTACCAATGACGAGAACACCAGATGCACACTTTTTAGCAGAGGTTCGATATAAAGGAACGAAAGTTGTTTCTGTCAGTCCTGATTTCGCTGAATCAACAAAGTTTGCGGATGATTGGATTAGTGTGAAACAAGGTACAGACGGTGCACTTGCGATGGCAATGGGGCACGTAATCTTACAAGAATTTTACGTAGATAATCAAGTGGAATATTTCACAAAGTATGCGAAGCAATATACTGATTTTCCTTTCTTTGTCACATTGAAACAAAAAGGAGATCAATTCGTTGCTGATCGGTTCTTAAATGCTTCTGATATTGGACGAGAAACGAAGTTAGGGGAATGGAAACCTGTTCTTTGGAACGAGAATACGAATGATTTTGCAACACCTCACGGCACAATGGGGTCACGTTGGGATAATGAAAAGAAATGGAACTTGCGTTTAGAAGATGAAGAAACAGGTGAAAAGATTGATCCACGTCTTTCTTTACTTGGAATGGAAGAAGCGATTGGAACGGTACAAATTCCGTACTTCTCTGATGATGGAAACAAAGTATTAGAACGTACGATTCCAGTGAAAAAGGTTATGACAGAAGAGGGCGAAATGTTCGTTACAACTGTATACGACTTAACGTTAGCAAATTACGGTGTGAACCGAGGGCTTGGCGGACAAGAACCGAAAGACTTCAATGATGATATACCGTTTACACCTGCATGGCAAGAGAAAATGACAGGAGTAAAACGTGAGCTTATTATTCAAATCGCTCGTGAGTTCGCACAAAATGCTGTTGATACGAATGGTCGCTCAATGATAATTGTCGGAGCGGGTATTAACCATTGGTTTAACTCTGATACGATTTATCGCGCCGTTTTAAATCTTGTTCTTCTCGTTGGAGCACAAGGTGTAAACGGCGGTGGTTGGGCTCATTATGTTGGTCAAGAAAAATTAAGACCAGCAGAAGGATGGCAAACAATCGCGATGTCAAAAGATTGGCAAGGTCCACCGAAATTACAAAACGGTACATCCTTCTTCTATTTCGTAACAGATCAATGGCGTTATGAAGATACACCTGTTGGACATTTAGCGTCACCAGTTGAAGGTAACTCTCGTTATCAACATCACGGTGATTACAACGTATTAGCTGCACGACTTGGCTGGTTACCTTCTTATCCAACATTCGAGAAAAATGGAATTGAATTATATAAAGAGGCTGTTGCTGCTGGTGCAACAACGCAAGAAGAAATCGGAAAATATGTTGCACAAAAATTAAAAGAAAAAGAACTGAAATTTGCGATTGAAGATCCAGATAACACAAACAACTTCCCGCGAAACTTATTCGTATGGCGTGCGAATTTAATTTCGAGTTCTGGTAAAGGACATGAATATTTCTTAAAACATTTATTAGGTACAACAAACGGGTTAATGAATGACGACAGTGATTCATTACGACCAGAAGAAATAAAGTGGCATGAAGAAGCGCCAGAAGGAAAGCTTGATTTACTCATTAATTTAGATTTCCGTATGGCTGGAACAGCACTGTATTCTGATATCGTCTTACCTGCTTCAACTTGGTACGAAAAACACGATTTAAGCAGTACAGATATGCATCCATTTGTACATCCATTTAATCCGGCAATCGGTTCACCGTGGGAAGCGCGCTCTGACTGGGATATTTTCACTTCACTTTCTAAAGCTGTGTCAGATTTAGCGAAGAAAATTGATCTTGAACCAATGAAAGAAGTTGTTGCAACACCACTTCTTCATGATACACCGCAAGAATTAGCGCAACCACTTGGCAAGATTAAAGATTGGAGTAAAGGTGAATGTGAACCAATCCCGGGTAAGACGATGCCACAAATTCACGTTGTTGAAAGGGATTATAAAACGATTTATGACAAAATGACTGCGCTTGGACCAAATGCCGGAAAACAACCGATTGGTACGAAAGGGATCTCTTGGTCAGCAGAAAAAGAGTATGAGCAATTAAAGAGCAAATTAGGAGTCGTTCGAACGGATTCTATCGCGAAAGGTTGTCCAGACATCAAAGAAGCAATCAATGCTGCTGAAGCGGTATTAACACTATCTTCTACAACAAACGGTCATATGGCAGTAAAAGCATGGGAAGCACTTGAAAAACAAACAGATTTAAAACTACGTGATTTAGCAGAAGAACGTGAAGAAGAATGCTTTACATTCGAACAAATTACAGCACAACCGAAAACAGTAATTACTTCTCCGGCCTTTACAGGTTCAGAAAAAGGTGGACGACGTTACTCACCGTTTACAACAAATGTGGAACGTCTCATTCCTTGGAGAACGATAACTGGTCGACAATCTTTCTACTTAGACCATGACATGATGAAAGAATTTGGTGAAACGATGGCAACATTTAAACCAATTCTGCAACATAAACCGTTCCGTAAATCACGACCTGAAGTAGAAGGGAAAGAAATTACATTAAACTATTTAACACCGCATAATAAGTGGTCGATTCATAGTATGTACTTCGATTCATTACCGATGTTAACGCTATTTAGAGGTGGTCCAACTGTTTGGATGAATAAAGAGGACGCTGCTGAAGCGGGTGTTGCAGATAATGATTGGATTGAGTGCTTTAATCGTAACGGTGTTGTTGTAGCGCGTGCTGTTGTAACGCACCGTATACCGAGAGGAATGGCATTTATGCATCATGCGCAAGATCGTCACATTAACGTACCTGGTACGAAATTAACAAGTAATCGCGGGGGAACGCATAATAGTCCAACTCGAATTCACGTAAAACCGACACATATGATTGGTGGATATGGTCAATTAAGTTATGGATTTAACTATTATGGTCCAACTGGGAACCAGCGCGACTTAAACGTTGTAATTCGCAAACTGAAGGAGGTAGATTGGCTTGAAGATTAAAGCACAAGTCGGAATGGTAATGAACCTAGATAAATGCATCGGCTGTCATACTTGTAGCGTAACATGCAAAAACACCTGGACAAATCGTCCAGGTGCTGAATATATGTATTTCAATAACGTAGAAACGAAACCAGGTATTGGTTATCCGAAACAATGGGAAGATCAGGAGAAATATAAAGGCGGCTGGGAATTGAAAAATGGTGAAATTCAGCTAAAATCCGGTTCGAAAATGAAACGTCTTATGAATATTTTCTACAATCCAGATCAACCAACGATTGATGATTACTTTGAACCTTGGAACTATGATTATGAAACGTTAACAAATAGTCCGCAGCGTAAGCATCAGCCAGTTGCTCGTCCGAAATCAGCAATTACAGGCGAATTTATCGACAAAATTGAATGGGGTCCAAACTGGGAAGATGACTTAGCAGGCGGACATATAACTGGATTGCAAGATCCAAACGTAAAGAAAATGGAAGAAGAAATTAAAACAGATTTTGAAAACGTCTTTATGATGTATTTACCACGCATATGTGAACATTGTATGAATCCATCTTGCGTATCATCTTGTCCATCTGGTGCGATGTATAAGCGTGAAGAAGATGGAATTGTTCTTGTAGATCAAAATGCATGTCGCGCATGGAGATTCTGCGTATCATCTTGTCCATATAAAAAAGTGTATTTTAACTGGCAAACGAATAAAGCTGAAAAATGTACAATGTGCTTCCCACGTATTGAAGCTGGTATGCCAACAATTTGTTCAGAAACATGTGTAGGACGTATCAGATATATTGGAGTAATGCTATATGACGCTGACAAAGTAAAAGAAGCAGCTTCTGTTGAAGACGAAAAAGATTTATATGAATCTCAGCTTACTGTTTTCCTAGATCCAAATGATCCAGAAATAGCAGCTGAAGCGAAAAAACAAGGCATTCCTGAAGAATGGATTAAAGCAGCACAACAGTCACCTATCTATAAAATGATTATCGATTGGAAAATTGCTCTGCCTCTTCACCCGGAGTATCGTACAATGCCGATGGTTTGGTATATCCCTCCGCTTAGCCCAATTATGAACATGGTGGAAGGGAAAGGTAGTAACTGGCAAGCAGAAGAGGTTTTCCCTGCAATTGATAATATGCGTATTCCAATTCAATATTTAGCGAATTTACTCACTGCAGGGGATGAATCACACATTCGTCTTACATTGAAAAAAATGGCTGTTATGCGAACACATATGAGAGCACTGCAAATTAATAAAGAGCCAAATGAAGCTGTATTAAAAGAACTTGGTTTAACGAAACAGGATGTAGAAGATATGTATCGTCTTCTTGCCATCGCGAAATATAAAGATCGCTTCGTTATCCCGACATCTCACCGTGAACAAGTGGCAGATTTATATAGCGAACAAGGAAGCTGTGGTTTATCATTCACAGGTGGTCCAGGCTCTTGTATGACAATTTCTTAAATAAAGGGGGCAGAAAATTATGAGACAAAGTTTACAAACAGCTTTTTCTTGTTCTTCTTTTCTTCTCTCCTATCCTGAACTAGGGTGGAGAGAAGCTTTAACTGAATTGCAAGAAGAGGTTGAAACAATAGAACAGGAAGACGTTAAAGCGTCACTTACAGCCTTTATAAAGCAAGTGCTAGATAAAACGAATGATCAACTCATTGATAGTTACGTATATACATTCGATTTTGGTAAGAAAACAAATATGTATCTTACTTATATGAACACTGGTGAACAAAGAGAAAGAGGTATTGAATTACTAGAGTTAAAACAACATTATAAAAAATCAGGTTTTAGCGTAACAGATAAAGAACTACCTGACTATTTACCACTTTTACTTGAGTTTTTTGCAAATGCAAATGAGCAAGACAGTGAACCAATTATGAGTAAATACACGGAAAATATACAAGCATTACACGTTCAATTAAAAGAAGCGGGTAGTATGTATGAACCAATTCTTGCGTCTGTGCTACTCGCTATCGAAACATGGGGTGTACAGACAAATTATAAAGGAGCGTTGTCAAAATGATGGATCAATTTCTTTGGGTATTGTTTCCCTATATCATTTTTGCAATCTTTATCGGTGGACATATTTTTAGATACAACTATGATCAATTTGGATGGACATCAAAATCTAGTGAACTATTAGAAAAGAAAATGCTCCGACTCGGAAGTCTATTATTTCACTTTGGGATCATGTTCGTAATTGGCGGTCATGTTATGGGGATTTTAATTCCAGAAGCTGTATACCGTTCAGTAGGTATTTCTGAGCATGTGTACCATGTAGTAGCAATTAGTTTCGGGCTTCCGGCAGGTGTTGCTTCTATTATCGGTTTAATTATATTAACGTACCGCCGCGTAACTGTAAAACGTATCATTGCAACGAGTACAAAGGGAGATTATATTGCGCTTATTTTATTACTTATCGTAATGCTAGCAGGACTTTCTTCAACATTTTTAAATATCGATTCAAAAGGATTTGATTATCGTACAACGATTGGCCCTTGGTTCCGAAGTCTCTTTATTTTCCAACCGAAAGTTGAATATATGATGGAAGTACCAATATGGTTTAAAATTCACATTCTCGCAGGGATGGGGCTTTTCGCAGTGTGGCCATTTACAAGACTTGTACATGTATTTAGTGCCCCAATTAAATATGTAAGCCGTAGTTATGTGATTTACAGAAGACGTATTCCTAATGAGTTGAAAAAATAATACTGCTGTAAACGGATAGGAGCTAATGGTTAAAACGAAACGAGGTCTAATATGGAAGGCCTCGTTTTTGTTTACATAGGCAATAAACGTTAATAAGTAGTTTAAATTGAAAAAAGATTAGCATCTAAATAAGATGCTAATCAATGCTACAAACAGAAGCAGAGCAATCTTCACAAGCAATTTCACATTTTAAAAATTGTAAATCGTGGATTGTAATCTTTCCTTTATGAATTGAAATTGTACCTTGCTTTTTTAATTCATTTAACATTCGATTTACACTTTCACGTGAAGTTGCACAGAAATTAGCGAGTTCTTGATTCGTTAATGGTAAATCGATGAGAATACCATTTTCTTTTAATACACCGTAACTATTTGTCATTCGTATAAGAGTAGAGTACAGGGCACCTTTTTTGCCGTGTAATACTAAATCTCGGAACTTCGTTTGCATTCTTCTTAAATGTTCACTAATCCATTTCATAAATTCAAATACAAGAGCGGGTTTTTGGAGTAATGCTTTTTCTAACGCTTCACGTTTTATTACACCTACTTCAACATCTTCAAGACATTTTGAGTTTAATAAATATTTTGCATTATCCGTGAACAATGTTAATTCTCCAATAATGTCATATTCCGAACAAATTCGAAGTGTTAATTCTTGTCCGTCAGCACTAAGTTTACTAATTTGTACTTTCCCTGAGTGAATGATATAGAGTTCTGTTGCCTCCATACCTTCTTGAAAAATAAAACTACCTTTTTTTATCTGCATTTTATATTCAACAGATGCAAGTAATTCTTTTAAATCTTGAGATAATGTCATACTGTTTGCCACAGTGATCACCTTTCTTCTTATAAGCAATACATTTCCTATTTTGAGTGTAAGTATGATGAAAATGCAAGAGCTATTTAAAAATAAATTGAAATTTCAATGACCGTAAGGAGGAGTGGCTAAAGATGTGAACAAAATGCGAACGGATTTGTGAAAATTTTTTGAATGGGGAAAGTGATGTGAGAAAAGTCACATTGAATATGTAGCTTCTTTTTTATAATGAAGGCAAATAAAAAAATGAAAGCTTACTAAGGATTGCAGCAGAAAAGAAGGGATAGAGATGCACGAGAATATGAAAGATTCTTTAAAGCGGCCACTTCAAGATTTACGCATTTCAGTTATTGATCGTTGTAATTTTAGGTGCACATATTGTATGCCTGCTGAAGTGTTCGGACCTGATTATGCTTTTTTACAGGAAGAGTGTTTATTAACATTTAATGAAATAGAAAGGTTAGCGAGATTATTTATAAGTATGGGAGTTAATAAAATTAGGCTTACTGGCGGTGAACCTTTATTGCGTAAAGACTTACCGAAGTTAATTGCAAGACTTACAAATCTAGAAGGCTTAAAAGATATTGGACTCACAACAAACGGAATTCATTTAGCAAAACAAGCTAAGGCGCTAAAAGACGCGGGATTAAAACGTGTAAATATTAGTTTAGATGCGATAGAGGACCATGTCTTCAAAAAAATTAACGGAAGAAATGTAAGTACAAAACCTGTACTGAAAGGAATAGAAGCAGCAAATGCTGCTGGATTAGAAGTAAAGGTAAATATGGTCGTAAAAAAAGGGATGAATGATAGTCAAATTCTTCATATGGCTCGTTATTTTAAAGAAAAAGAAATTCAGCTCCGTTTCATTGAGTTTATGGATGTAGGCAGTACAAACGGATGGAATTTTGAAGAAGTCATTACGAAGGAACAATTAATAGAGAAAATTAATCGTGTATATCCAATTGAGCCCGCTCAGCCTCGTTATTTTGGAGAGGTTGCGAAATTGTATCGATATGTAGGGAGTAATGCAGAAGTTGGATTTATTACTTCTGTTTCTGAGTCATTTTGTTTTTCTTGTACGAGAGCTCGTATTTCGGCAGACGGCAAGTTTTTCACATGCCTATTTGGAGCGAAAGGAACGGATTTGCGAACGCTTCTTCGAGAAAATATTTCTGATGCATCACTATTAAAAATTTTAAATGATACATGGCGATATAGAACAGATCGATATTCAGATGAAAGAACGGTTGAGAATACAAGTAAACGTCCAAAAGTTGAAATGTCTTACATTGGTGGATAGTGAAAGGAGGATTTCTTATGCAAGAGCGTTATTCAAGACAAGTGTTGTTTTCTGGAATTGGTGAAATGGGACAAAGAAAAATAAGAGAAAAGCATGTGCTCCTAATCGGTGCGGGTGCGCTAGGAGCTGCGAATGCAGAAGCACTTGCTAGGATGGGAATTGGGAAATTGACAATTGCTGATCGTGACTACGTCGAATGGAGTAATTTACAGCGGCAGCAGTTATATACAGAAGAAGATGCGCAGCAGTGTAAACCAAAAGCAATTGCAGCAGCAGAACATGTAAGAAAGATTAATTCTGAAGTGGAAATTGTACCAGTTGTAACAGATGTCACAATGCGAGAAATAGAAGAGTTAACAAAAGATGTGGATCTCATATTAGATGCGACTGACAATTTCGATACGCGTCTACTTATAAATGACATTTCACAAAAAGAAAATATACCTTGGATATATGGCGGATGTATTGGGAGTTACGGTGTAACGTATACAATTCTTCCTGGGAAAACACCATGTTTTCGCTGTCTAATGGATCATCCTATGGGCGGTGCAACATGCGATACAGCCGGAATCATTCAGCCAGCTGTACAAATGGTCGTTGCTCACCAAGTTACAGAGGCGATGAAAATATTGGTGGGTGATTATGAATCATTAAGAGGGACGATGTTGTCATTTGATATTTGGAACAATCAATATCTCTCATTAAAAGTAAATAGACAGAAGAAAAGTACATGTCCTTCTTGTGGGAAATCACGAACGTATCCAAGCTTAATATTTGAAGCGCAAATGAAAACGGAAGTGTTATGCGGACGGAATACAGTTCAAATCCGTTCAGGAATAAAGAGAAATCTTAATTTAACCGAAATTCAAAAACGATTACAAAAAAGTGTACATGTCAAAAAAACGCCTTACTTACTATCATTTCTAGTTGATGAATATCGTTTTGTTTTATTTATAGACGGTAGGGCATTTATTCATGGGACAAATGATGTGAAAATAGCAAAACGATTATACGCCAAATATATAGGATGAACAGAAAAATCGTTTTTTCCTTATTAAAACGAGGTGAAAAAGAATGTTAGATAAACGTATACCAATTCCAGTAGCAGAAGCAGTTGCTCGTGTAATGAAATATGCCTACCAAGGTGAAATGGAAAAGGTTTCTCTTATAGAAAGCTACGGTAGAACACTTGGAGAAGATGTTATTGCAGATCATGATGTTCCGCATTTTGATCGCTCTCCGTACGACGGGTTTGCGATGCGAGCGGAAGATACAAAAGAAGCGAGTAGTAGTAACCCCATTCAATTTGAAGTAATTGGCGAAATTGGAGCAGGCTTTGTTTTTACAGAAGAAGTGAAAGAATTTCAAGCTGTCCGTATTATGACAGGTGCCGCAATTCCGGAAGGGTGTAATGCGGTTGTTATGTTAGAGCTAACGGAAGGATTTGAAGAAAACGAAAAGATTTATATGGTATTAAAACGCTCTTTCTCTTCTGGCGATAACATTTCTTTTAAAGGAGAAGATGTAAACCAAAATAGCATCCTTGTGAAAAAAGGGACTGTTATTAATCCTGGAGTAGCAGCGCTTCTTGCTACGTTTGGTTATAGTTCCGTACATGTTATAAAACAGCCGGTTATTGGAATTGTAACAACAGGAAGCGAACTGCTTGAAGTACATGAACAATTAAAGCTAGGGAAGATTCGAAATAGTAACTCTTATATGATTGCTGCTCAAATTGAACGAGCCGGCGGAGTTGTACAGTATTATGGGCAATTCGCTGACGATTTAGAGACGTGTTATAACACTGTAAAAAAAGCGATGAAAGAAGTCGATATTTTAATTACAACTGGTGGCGTTTCGGTAGGAGATTATGACTATTTACCTGCTATTCATAAGAGGTTACAAGCTAATATACTTTTTAACAAAATAGCGATGCGACCAGGAAGTGTGACAACTGTAGCTGAGGTAGAAGGAAAACTACTATTTGGTTTATCTGGTAATCCTTCTGCTTGTTATGTCGGATGTGAGTTATATGTTCGACCAGTCATTGGAACATATTTGCATAGGAAAGATCCACACATTTATCGTGCAGAAGCAATTTTACAAAAAGACTTTTCGAAAGCAAATCCGTTTACTCGTTTTGTAAGAGGGAGAGTGGAATTTGTAGATGGTCAATTACAAGTTACACCAGTTGGTTTAGATAAATCTAGCGCAATTTCTTCACTTGCAGAAGCGAATGCATTTATCGTTTTGCCGGGGGGAACGAGAGGATTTGAAGCCGGAATAATCGTTTCGGTACTGTTATTAGAATCAAACGTCGGAAGTGAGTGGCCGTGGGATGAACCGCTTCGATCATATAAATAATAGAAAATAGATTGCTAACTTATACAAAGATAAGAGGTGCAAAATGACACATACGTATTATGAAGTAATTGATACACCTATTTCAATTGAGGAAGTTACAAACAAAGTAATTCGTCGTGAGTGTGGCGCAGTTACTACTTTCGTTGGTACTGTTAGAGAATTTACGAAAGGGCGTCGTACGCTACATTTAGAGTATGTAGCATATAAAACAATGGCAGAAAAACAACTTGAGAGAATTGGTACTGAAGTAGGAGAGAGGTGGCCTGGGACATTTGTCGCCATTACACATCGCATTGGTACATTACAAATTTCTGATCTTGCTGTTGTCGTCGCTGTTTCTACACCACATCGGAAAGCAGCCTATGAGGCGAACGAATATATTATGGAGCGTATAAAACAAATCGTTCCAATTTGGAAGAAAGAATTTTGGGAAGATGGTGAATCATGGGTTGGTGATCAGTTAGAGAATGTAGCATATGAGAATGGTGAGCCTGAAGAGGAGATGAGAATATGATTGAAGTACTATTATTTGCACATTTACAAGAAGAAGTAAGTAAGCCAGCATTACAAATCGATTGTGAAAATATTACAGTTGCTGAACTAAAGAAGGTACTCATTAAGAAATACAACGTAGCGATTTCAAATGAAATCATGGTGGCTATAAATGAAGAGTATGCAAATGAGAATGACATCATTCAAACTGGTGATACTGTGGCGATGATTCCGCCAGTAAGTGGTGGTTGATTCTTTTCGACCTAATCATGTTACGACGTGATTAGGCTGGAGAGAATGAATATAACTATGCATACATAGGAGGGAACAGGATGAAAAGTCCTAATTTTCAATTAAGTTTACAAACTTCTAATCTAATTATAGGTTTTATGGTATGGGTCATTTTATCATCATTAATGCCTTATATTAAAGTGGATATCCCATTAACTGCGGGGCAAATTTCTATGGTCACAGCAGTACCCGTTATTTTAGGTTCTGTTCTTCGCATTCCAATTGGTTATTGGACAAATCGTTTCGGAGCAAGAAAATTATTCTTTATTAGTTTTATTCTATTATTACTTCCTGTCTTTTATATTAGTGTTGCCAATTCTATGATGGATTTAATTATTGGTGGATTATTTGTAGGAATCGGTGGTGCTGTATTCTCTGTAGGAGTAACTTCTTTACCAAAATACTTTCCGAAAGAGAGTCATGGTTTTGTAAATGGTATTTACGGTGTCGGTAACGCCGGAACAGCAATTACTTCATTTTTAGCGCCTGTTATCGCAACTTCAGTTGGCTGGAGAACGACAGTACAATGTTATTTAGTTTTACTTGCAGCATTTGCACTTATGAACTTTTTATTAGGTGATCGTAGGGAGAAAAAGGTGAATACACCATTAATGGAACAAATAAAAGGTGTATATAAAAATGAGAAACTTTGGTTTTTATGTATCTTTTACTTTTTAACATTCGGATCATTTGTCGCATTTACAGTATACTTACCAAACTTTTTAGTATCTCACTTCGGATTAGAGAAAGTAGATGCTGGTATGCGAACTGCAGGATTCATCGTACTCGCAACAATTATGCGTCCGATTGGTGGTTGGCTCGGCGATAAGTTTAATCCATTTAAAATATTAATCTTCGTATTTATCGGTTTAACACTTTCAGGTATTATTTTATCATTCATGCCTAGTATGAACGTGTATACATTTGGTTGCTTACTAGTCGCATTTTGTGCAGGCATTGGTAATGGTACAATCTTTAAACTCGTTCCAATGTACTTCTCAGAACAAGCAGGTATTGTAAATGGACTCGTTTCAGCTTTAGGTGGACTAGGAGGGTTCTTCCCGCCCCTAATTTTAACATTACTATTCCAACTAACAGGCCATTATGCAATTGGATTTATGGCATTATCAGAAGTCGCACTTGCTTGTTTAATCATTACAGTGTGGATGTATAGTCAAGAAAAGCTGTTAGTGATGTTAAAGAATCATTAATAAGGAAAAAGAACCATCCCAAAGTATTTTGGGATGGTTCTTTTAGTAATAGGCTTCAACATGTTTTTATTGATCTCTCAATAAACGCTTATTTTCTATAAGAATGTGCTTTTAAAATGAAGATGTCAAAAGTTATTCAATTAAAGGGCAGATTAGTTAAGGAAATCTTTAAAGTATTTACATATAGACTTGCGAAAAAAGACACAATCTCGCTTATAATTAAAGTTATATGAGCTTAGGGTGATAGCGATGGGGTGGGAGTGTCAAGTAAGAATTTTATGCATAATTGCCACTAAGGGAGATGATTAAAAGTTGAGTAAACAGAATATCAGCACAATAGTTTCAGGAGATTTGATTGTTACCCATCTAATTGGCCAGATTAATACAGAGGATGTGTATGAATGGTTTAATGATTTTGAGCAGGTTTGTCAGCAATTTATTTCTGAGGGTCGGAAATACAAATTGTTGGTGGATAGAAAAGGGTATACCCCAAATCATTTTTCTGTTCAAAAAGTATGGAAAGATAAGTTCTTCAATGAAACCATTTTGAATCATAGTAAGGCAATTGCATTTCTTCTTGAAGAAGGAGAGATACTGAAGTATTTGCAACAATCCAATACAAAAGAATCCGTGGAGTTTTTTGATGATTATGAACAAGCGCTAATTTGGTTGAATGAATATCCAATATAAAAACTGAATAGAAAGAGTTGCTCGTAATGTTACACTTGTCATGAAATTTATTTGTTTACAAGTTGCAAACACCATTTATTTTCTTCATAGATTGCTTGTGAAATAAAAGAACGGAACTACAACAAAAAGAACAAACGTCTCCTAAAAAACGTTTGTCCAAAGGTAATTACTATTTTAACTAAGAAATAGATTACAATTTATGTGTACGAGAAATCTTTTTTATAAGTTTAGGCAATATAGATGTTAGTTCTTGCTTCAAACGCTTCGTAAATGATGGATCTTTACCAGAAGTTGAAATAGTGACAACATATTCATTATTTCTTATAACGCCAGGTGTGTGAAAAGATGATTCTGTACCATCACTTACAACGTTAACCCACTGGAAATCATGAGCGGCCTGTTTGACCATCATATTTACAGCGTGTTGATTTGTAGCTGCATAAATAAGGTGAGCATCTTTAATATCATCATTACTAAAAGCTTTTTGCTTCCAAGTAATATAAGAAAGTTCCTTCATTTCCTCGCAAATTTCTGGGCTGACAACAGTGACGAAAGCGCCTGTATCTTTTAATCCAGACGCTTTTCGATATGCAATTTTACCTCCACCAATGATAACAACCACTTTATTTTGTAGATTAAACATAAGAGGGTACATGTTATACATATATGCATTCCTCCATTCGTTCTAACAATGTTAGTTTCATATATGTATCAAACTGAAGACAGTTACAAGTCGTAACATGATTGTATTTTTTTGTATGCAATTCAATTTTTTGAAGTAATAATCCGGTAAAGAGAAGGTATGGCATGACATATACATGGGACGCAGTCGATGTTATATCCTTGAGCTCAACAGCAAAAGAGGGAGTTCCTTTCGTTAAAAAGGAACAGGATACTGGCATACCAAGTTTTCGTTCGATGGCTGCTCCGATTTGTTGTAACTCATGTATCGGTTGTGTATCACTACTGCCTCGTCCTACGAGTAAAATACTACTATTTTGCATTGGCATAGCTTCACGTATTCTTTTCACTACAAGTTCCACCATATGTGGATGTGTACTAAAAGGAGGTACAACTGAAAATGTTATTTGTGGATATTTCTTTTGTAGTTGTTCTATTTCAAAAGGAACATCACGTTTGTAGTGAGCTGCTGCAAATAATAAAACAGGTACAATCATTATTTCAGTTACTCCCTCTATTATCGTTTCTGTAACTGCATCCGAAATAGTAGGTGTCGTTAGTTCTAGAAAAGCTATTTTTTGAATTCTTTCGTTTCGCTCTTTCATAACAGATTGAATAAATTGAATGAATTGTTCATTACCTTCTTGTAGCCGGCTCCCATGTCCAACATATACAATTCCTTTCATTGTCTCACCATGTCTTTCTTCATAAGAGTTTCTTGTAATTGATGATCTACGTTATGAAACCCAACTTTATTTGCATAGTATAAAGTTGGAACGTCGGTATACGAGAATGGGAGAGTAAGAATATTGATAAAGCCAAGGCGTTTTATTTCTGCTAGAAACGTATCAATAGAAGCACGACCTTCAAATACAATGCTATCCCATGAGAATTCAGAAAGCATACGTGAATGAATTTCATCGAAGCGATGATCAATTGTGTACTCATGAGTCATCATATAGGAACCAGCACCAATTTTTTCTTGAATAACAGCAATTCGGTTAATGTTTCGTCCTAAATAAACTGTTGTATTGGAAGAGAACTCTGCTTGTTTACTTAGTAGCCCATATTGCATAAGTTTTTCTTGAGTGGCAACGTTCATATGTTGTAGTTGCGCTTGTAAAGAACGAATATCTTTTTGGTGTTTACTACATGATTGCATCAATATTTCTACACTTTCAGCTGAACAAAAAACAAGACGATTAACGTTAAAAATTTCATTGATTTGTTCAAGTGTTAATGTGTATTCTACCTTTTTGAAAGTAGGAATTTGATATATTTCTGCACCGGCTTCTTGTAACTTTTGCTTCATTGAACTTGTTTTATTCGTTGCAGATGCAAATAAAACTTTTTTCTCGTGTAATGGTTTACGTTCTTTCCAAGCGATCTGATCCCGTAAGGAAACGACATCACCAATAATTGTCATAGAAGGATTAGAAATATTTTCGTTTTTGACAATAGAAACAATGGTAGACAGTGTCCCTGTGACAACGCGCTGTTTACCAGTTGTACCCCATTCAATGACTGCTACTGGCGTATCTTCTTTTTTTTCTGCTTGTAGTAAGTTTTCACAAATTGTAGGTAAGTTTTCTATACCCATGTAGTAGGCAATTGTGTCGCTATTGTGAGATGAATTATATTTTCCATGGTCGGTTAAAGGACCTTTTGCATGTCCGGTTAATAAAGTGACGCTATTACTGTAGTCACGGTGGGTGAGGGGAATACCTGCATAGATACTAGCGGCGATGCTAGATGTAATACCTGGTACAATTTCATATGGAATATTTGCTGATGCTAAAGTTTCTGCTTCTTCACCAACACGGCCAAAAATAGATGGATCTCCGCCTTTTAAGCGGACTACGATTTTTCCTTCTTTCGCAAATTGAAGGAGGTGTGCGTTAATCATTTCTTGACGCATAGTATGATTCTTTGGCATTTTTCCGCAATAAATAAGTTCACATGTTTCTTTTGTATAATTAAGAAAGGAAGGGTTTAATAAGCGGTCATATAAGACGATATCTGCACGATTTAAGCACTCCATCGCTTTTTTTGTAATAAGCCCTTCATCACCTGGTCCTGCACCAACTAAATATACATATCCGTTCATATTCGCACCTCGTCTATTTTTATTTAAAAGGAAGCCAGGGGAGGCTTCCTTTTGTAAATTACATGTATATATAAATATCCCCGTCAATAACTTCTACTTCATACGTTTGAATACAACCATCATCAGGTTTTTGAACTTCACCTGTTAGTAGTGAAATTTTCCAATTATGTAGTGGACAAAAGACGAATTCTCCAGATACAATACCTTCCGCTAATGGCCCGTTTTTATGAGGACAACGATTTTCTACAGCTCGAATATCGCCATTTGAAAGGCGGAATAGGGCGATAGACATACCTTTCATTTGTACCTCTTTACCGATTTGAATAGGAAGGTCTTCTGCACGCATAACTTTTATTTTTTCTTTCGTTTGTATCATATAGATCACAGCTCCTTATTTCACAGTTTCTACTTCATACATCGCTTTTAATGATTTCGTTTCTAGTGCTTGTCCCCATGCTTCTTTATATGTGCCACGAGCTTTTTGGAAACGTTCATTTAACTTAGTGACCATATTTGCATCTTGCAGTATTTCCTTTATGTGATCGAAGCCTAATCGTTCTGTCCAGTAGGCAGTACGCTCTCCATAAATACCAGTTTCACGATAATATTGCATGTAAGCTGTAGCGATGCGAAGGACATCATCTTCAGTAGGGACAATCATTACAAAATCAGCTTCGCGTACTTCCGTACCACCATTTCCGCCAATATAAAGTTGGTATCCATTTTCGACACAAACAACGCCAAAATCTTTCGTCAGTACTTCCGCACAGTTACGCGGACAGCCCGTTACACCCATCTTTATTTTATGAGGTGTATCTACCATTTCTAATGATTGTTCAAGCAACATACCAAGTCCTAATGAATCTTTCGTACCGAAACGGCAGAAACGAGAGCCAACACATGATTTTACATTACGAAGAGATTTTGAATACGCATATCCAGAAGCCATATTTAATTCAGCCCATACGTTAGGTAAATCTTGTTTCTTAACACCGTATAAGCCAATTCGGCTCGCACCTGTAATTTTCACAAGTGGAACATCGTACTTTTTCGCAACTTCAGCAATTTTCATTAAATCATCTGCTGTTGTAACGCCTCCGTACATACGTGGAATAACAGAGAAGGTACCATCGTGCTGGATGTTACCATTCATTCTTTCATTCACGAAACGGGATGATTTATCATCTTCATATTCTTCTGGAATCGCCATACGTAAATAGTAGTTTAAAGCAGGACGACATTTCGAACATCCATCTTCATGTACAAAACCAAGAACGTTTCGTACTTCTTTTGGAGATTTTAAACCTTTCTCATGAATGGCCGCTACGACTTCATCACGTGATAAAGGTGTACATCCGCACATACCGGTAGACTGTGCAGAAGCATCAAAAGCATCTCCAAGTGTATGAGATAAAACTTGTTCTACAAGCGGACGACATTTACCACAAGACCCTGCGGCTTTCGTACAGGCTTTAACTTCTTCAAAAGTCTTTAACTCCTGTTCTAAAATGGCGTGAACGATTGTGCCTTTCGTAACACCATTACATCCGCAAATTGTGTCATCCGCACTCATAGTAGCAACGTCAAGTTCACATTCTTCACCAGCTTTGTGAAGAATGGAAGCTGGTGTATATTCTTGTATATCTTCTTCTTTCTTTAACATGCTAAAGAGGCGGGTACCGTCAGCTGTATCACCGTATAAAACGATACCGACGACTTTATTATCACGAATTAATATTTTTTTATAGGAACGTTTACATTCATTAAAGATGGATATTGCTTTCGTTTGATCATCTTCATAAATTTGGCCAGCAGAGAATAAATCACAACCAGCAACTTTTAAGTGTGTACCGACGATACTGCCCGAATATCCATCAGTTTGTAAATTTGTTATATGTTTTGCTAATATCGCACCTTGTTCATAAAGAGGAGCAACAAGTCCATATGCGATACCGTCATGCTCTGCACATTCTCCAACTGCATAAATGGACTCATCATTTGTTAGCATATAGTCATTGACTACAATACCGCGATTTACAATTAGACCAGCATCTTTTGCTATTTGCGTATTTGGCCGTATTCCGACAGCCATTACGATTAAATCACAATCTACAACTTCACCGTCTTCAAATTGAATGCCCTCAACATGGTCTGTACCAAGAATTTTTACAGTTTTCTTTTCCATTAAAAACTTCATGCCTTGTGCTTCTAAATCTTCACGCAGAAGAGCAGCTGCTTTCGTATCTAGTTGTTGCTCCATTAAGCTAGGCATTAAATGAACAACATGTACGTCCATTCCTAAATCAATTAGACCTCTTGCGGCTTCTAAACCGAGTAACCCGCCACCAATGACAACGGCCTTTTTCTTTTCTTTAGCGGTATCTATCATAAATTGTGTATCTTCAATAGTTCGAAATCCTGTTACACCAGAAAGTGCGGAACCTTCAACAGGTAAAATAAAAGCACTAGAACCTGTTGCGATAATGAGCTTGTCGTATGTAAGAGTATGCTTCTTTTCTGTAATAATAATTTTTTCTTCTCGGTTAATACTTTGAACTCTTTCATTCGTATACAAAGTTATTTCGTTTTCTTCATACCAACTGTATTCATTCATAATGATATCTTGTATATTTGTTTTGCCTTGTAAAACATGAGAGAGCATAATGCGGTTGTAGTTTGGATGCGGTTCATCTCCAAAAATAGTAATCTCATATGAATCACTATCATGTTTTAAGATTTCTTCCATACAGCGAATGCCAGCCATACCATTTCCGATCATAACTAAACGTTTTTTCATTTTCGTTTCCCCTTTTTATGTGAAATATTGAACAAAGGATTATATTTTTATTATAGAAAATCAAATAAGGGGGAGATGTGATATTTATCACATCTTTATAATGATTCACAAATTGTTAAAATTCGGTTTTATGTGAAGGGGATGTGAATATTTTTCGCGAAACGAAAAAGCAGGCCATAAGTATTTACACTCATGTCCTGCACTTGATTTATGCTTTCGTAATGGCACGCGGAAATAAAATATTATTTTCTAAATGAATATGCTCAAATAAATCAGACTCTAGCGCTTCGAGGCGTTGGTAAACAAGTCGATAAGTACCGCAAGCACCTTCTGGAGGAGTAAAGTCATTTGTCACTTTACGAAGTTCTTTTATAATATTTCCAGCATGATTGTGCTCATTTTCTAGTTCATTTACTACTTTACGTAACTTAGCATAGTTTTCATTAGTTGGATTTTGTTCAAATTCTAAAATTAATGGAAAATCTTCCATTTCTTCTTTAATTAAATGCTGTTCTAATTCCATTCTAAGTTCATGAAATAGCTCATGAATTTGAGCAAAATGAGGCTGACTTGCCCCATGAACACGTAATACTTTTGTCACATATGGACTTAACTGTGGTAATTCTTCATTTAAATAGCGGTGATGCTTATTTATGACATAATCAATCAATTCACGATAAGAAGCATTTTTCCAATCAATTTCCGATTCATTTAATCGTTTCGTATTATGATAAAGCGTATTTAACTCTGTAAGCACTTCAGTAGCTGATAAATTTCTTTCATGAATTGCATCAATAAGTGGCTTATTACCGCCACAACAAAAATCTATTCTATATGATTTAAAAAGATCACTAGCTTTCGGAAATTGTGTAACAATCTCACCAACAATTGAAGTTTCAGTAAATGTATGTTCCATATGAATGCCTCCATAAAATTTTAATGTAATATCTGAATTAAGAATAGCGATAAATTAAAATCTATGTAGTGATTGAAATCACTTATTCTGTGTCGTTTTTGAGAATAATAAGAAGAATGTTATTAAAATAAGGGGGAAAGTAATAAGTGGTAATATTTTACGTTAATAAAAAAGAAGCTTAGTAAAAGCTTCTTTTTTATTACTATTTTTCACATGCAATTCCATCGCCATCACGATCAAGATGAGAGCTATAACCTGGTTGCCCTTTATGTAAAGGAGCTTTCCCAGCTGCTCTAACTGCAGCACAATTTTTGTAGTATGCACTATCAGTATTACCATTAGCTGGTTGTGTTTGAGCTTGCTGTGCTTTTTGTTCTTCTTGTTGTTTACGAGCTTGTTCATCAGCCTGACGTTTTTGTTCTTCTTGTTGTTTACGAGCTTGTTCATCAGCCTGACGTTTTTGTTCTTCTTGTTGTTTACGAGCTTGTTCATCAGCCTGACGTTTTTGTTCTTCTTGTTGTTTACGAGCTTGTTCATCAGCCTGACGTTTTTCATCCTCTTGCTTACGAGCTTGTTCTTCGGCTAGACGCTTCTCATCTTCTTGCTTTTGAGTTTTTTCGTCCGCCTCTTTCTTTTCTAGCTCTTTTTTCTGTTCGCTATCTTTTGGCTCTTCATTATTAGAGGCAACTTTTGTACTAGTTGCTGTCGTTTTTTCAGAAGAAGGAGCTGAAATACCTAATAACACAACAAAAATGACAAATAATACAGCTGTAATAATAAATTGTTTTTTCGCTACACCTGTTTTCTTAATAACAGATAAGATTGCTAGAACAAGGAAGAATATAAATAGAATGAAACTTAAAGTAGAAAAAAACTCGACGACGGGGTGTTCCGATTTTGTTGTACCGGCCGTTATTAATATAATAGAAATCATAAAAAGAATAACGGTAGGACGTCCATATTGTTTTGCTTTTCCATTTTTCTTAAAGAATGAAATGATACATAAGATTAAAAGAATAAAAGCAATAAAAAATAAAGCTGCACCAATATTACTTAAAATCGACATTTTCATACCTCTATTTGTAAGATTCTTCTTATTGATTATATAGGAATTTATTGGATATTACACGTTTTGTATAAATTTAGAAAATTAATATTTTTAATAGACTCATAAACATTTATTTTATATATAAGGAAAAATGGATATATTTCCTATTACTTTTTGAAAGAGATTTCATAAATTATAGTATATCAATTGAAAGGAGGAGATTTGAATGGAATTTCAATTGTTGGTAACTTGTATATTACAAGAAGGTAATGCTTACTTTTTAGTAACGAAGGTAGATGATGTTATTACGTTAAAAGTACCGATTACTGCGGGAGTAGCAGGTTTATTTTTAACTTTAGGTGTACCAAGATGTTCTTAATTTAAATCTATAGTAGAAGAGGAAGGGACATGCCTTCCTTTCCTACTATTACATAATATAATTATGTAAACTTAAATGTCATATTTGTGATAGCACGTTTGAAATGGACATGCATATACTATAATGTTTCATTGGATGTTAGCGGTGAAAGGTAGTTTTAATAAGTGCATCCAGTGATATTTTTAAGCTATGAAAATAAAAGAGGTGCTATTATATATGAAAAGAAAAACATTGGATATTCCAGTTACATTGCGAAGAGAGTGGTTTTTAATAGAGTTAGCTCATTTAACGAAAAAATATGGAATTGAAATTGCAACTAGTAAAATGGATGCTGCACCGTTTTTAAGAGATCAAGTTACGGAGTCAAAGATAGGGAAAGGGCTACAATACGATAAATATGATGATGAGTATATAATTGAAAATTAAAGGGTAACAACAAAATTAAATTAATTTATAACAAAATATAAAATAAAGCAGATTCTAAATATAGAATCTGCTTTATTATGAAATACTTGTAGTCAACTAGCCTCTTTCTAGTGTTTTTCCTACATATTTCTCTTGCGTTATTCCAAAAGAGTCACGAAGAATGCGAGCATAATCTTTAGATTCTATTGGTCGTTTATTTTTGGTGCCTTTAAAGGTTTCTGTATAATTTTTATTTGTTAATGATATGTGACCATAAGTAGTTAATTTACAAGTGATAGCTCCTTTATTAAAAGGAGATTCTTTATGCTCTACAATCACTTTTTGAATCTTATTCACTTTTTTCTCATCTATTGGATCTACAGTGAAAGCATAGCCTATTTTCCATTCGTTTGAAGGTTCAGATTGTAAGAAACTTGTAGATTCCCCGTTAGCTCCTTTTCTCATTTCTAAAATATGCGTACCTTTTCGAGTATTTCGCTTACGAATTCGATATTCTCCTGTTTGAGAGGAGATGACTTCTCCGTTAAAAGGGACTGGATGTAAAGGGAGATGAGATGCAAAACCTGCATCCACAACATAATCTTTATCCTCATGACTTAATATGATAATGACATGACCATCATCGGGTTTCCATTTATTATCGTAAAGGTCATAAACAGTACCGGCTACTTTGTATACTTGAAACCCACAATCAATTAAAAAATAATACAATAGGGAGTTTAATTCATAACAAAGTCCACCTCGTTTTTGAATAAGTAACTTTTCTATTAAGTTATCTTTTGAGATATTTTTAATAGTACCAGCCATAATATCAAGATTTTCATAGGGGAGGATCATTCCCATTTTTAAGAGAATTTCATCTAAATCATCAAGTGTTATTTCTTTTGCAGGAATTTCTAAGCGTTTAAAAAACTCCTTTTGTAATTTGGTCATCATAAAGTATTCTCCTTTCTTTTTACAGAATTTTCTTCTGCTCACCGATAGGTTAGTACTTCTAAAAAGTTAATTCAAGTGTGCGGAAATTATCATAATATATGTTTCTGGAAATATGATTTTCTATTCGGAAATTTCAGTTTAATTTTTAATCGTAGGAAAGTCTTATAATACAAGCTCCTTTAAAATTAGTTTGTATTTAATGAAAAGAAAGTACATATCTTTATTATATTTTTAAATAACTAACTAGTAATAAAATGTTTTTTTACTAAAATTTTTTCAAGATTTGTATGCTTTATATAAACAATAATGATTTAAAAAATATCTGGGTGTAGCGAAGTTAACAATTATTGAGAAACTTTTTTGTCGTATTCTATCAAAAGGAAGAGGTAGAAACAAAGAGAATAACGAGAGTTAAGGAAGAGGGTATACAACTAGTAACCTTCTAAAAATAAAAGATTAGCTATTATTAAGGAAGGGAAAATATAAAATATTATAAAGAACACCTTCTTTCAAAAAAATAGGGGGAGTAATATGCGACTGATGAGAAGATGTGTGGCCTTACTAATTGTATTTTTTATCATGGCTCCAACGATTAGCACAAATGTACAGGCAGAAGTTGTAAAAGAGCTTGGAAAGGGGTTTCCTGATACAGAAGTATTCACACCTGGAGAATGGTTTTTAGGCCAAAAACCTGCTAATTATGATGAGAATAAACCGCCAATTCTCTTTGTACAAGGAAGAAATGGTAATGCTGATAGTTGGTATGGAAAGACAGTATATCATGATATAAATGATATGTATGATTATGCTTTAAAAGCAGGTTATCAAACAGTGTTTATACAATTGTATGATGCTGCAGGGAAAGGTTCGGCTAGTCAGTGGGATAACGGAAAATTGTTAGCACAAAAACTTGAAGAAATATATAATTATTTCGGTAAAAAAGTTAATATTGTAGCGCATAGTAAAGGTGGTATTGATACACAAGCCGCATTAGTTGAATATGGTGCGAATCGATTTGTTGGAAATGTTATTACACTTGCTACACCGCATCACGGCTCAAATTTAGCAGATTTGTCATATAGTTGGTGGGCAGGTTGGCTTGCTTCTATATTAGGTCAAAAAGATGATGGTACGTATTCGTTACAAATAGGTGAAATGGCAAAGTTTCGTTCAATAATAGATAACAACCCAGCAGCTAAATTAAACCGTTACTATACGGCTACTGGAACTAGCTGGGGGCCAACATTTTCTGCATTATCTATGGGCGGGTTATATTTATCATCGTACGGTTCAAATGATGGACTAGTAAATGAATGGAGTGCGAAGCTATCGTACGGTACACATTTATTTACAGATTCCAGATTTGATCATGACAATATAAGAAAAGGATCAGCTGTTTTTGCACGAATTGAACCATATTTACGTACGACAAATGTGGGATTACCAGCTTTAGTAGCATCCAGCACTAGTTCAAATGAAGATCTAGAACAATTAAATACAACTTCAAATCAAAATATTTTAGGAGGCGAATTACCACAAAATCAGTGGATAGAGCAAAGTATTTCTGTTGATAAAAAGGCTGAAGGAATCGTTTCTGTACTAACTGCTTCTTCTGATGTAGAAGTACAAATGGTATCTCCAAAAGGAAAAATCTATGCAAATAAAGATAGCGCTATAACTACTGGTGAAGGCGAATCTTTCTTTAATAGGGCGACAATTAGAACATTTAAGTTTGATAAATTGGAAGTAGGCGAATGGAAAATCAAAATGATGGCGAAGCAGTCGAAAGATGCATATTTAGTTGTAAGCGATTACAAGGATGACGCACCATTTGTTCTTCGAATGCCTACAAAAGTTAAAATAAATAAACCTGAGTATAAACTGAAAAAATCACCTGTAGCACCTGAAATGAAAGGGGATCTTTCCATAACAGTAAGAGTCGTTAATAAAGAAGGTAAGTTAGTCTCTGAATTTAATGAATTACAAAATGTTAATACGAATACATTTACAGGTGCTTTGAAAGATATAAAACAACCGGGAGTATACAACGTTACGATGGATATAAAAGGGATGAATAAAGAAGGAAAACCATATAATCGTACGATTGTTAAGTCGGTTTATGTAGAGAAATAAGGAAGAATAAATAAGTATAATAAAAAGTGCAGAAATCTTGTGTTAGAAAGAATTCTGCACTTTTTTATGTGGGGAGAGATAATAAAAGTTGAAAAAACTGTTATTCAATAAAAAAAGATGCTGAAATAGCATCTGAATGTGAAGAAATAATTTTAACTTAGTTTTGTAACTGTTAATTCAACTGAATTTATACCATTGTCACAAGTTACAATACTTTGACGATTAAAACCACTATTATTTCTAAGTTGAAGAGTTGAATTAGCAGGCACTGTAACAATTGTTTCGCCAACGAGTTGAAGACATTCGTTATTTGATGAAGTATTCATTTGAATAGCGAAGTCACCTTGACTATTAGCAAGTGGATTGTTATTTAAAAATATAGTTATGACTGGGATATGTGGAAATACAGGATTTAAAGTAGTATTAATACTGGAAATGAACGAAACTCTATAATCACCAGCTTGTCTAAAGTGTATAGTAGTAGGATTTAGTAAGGAAACACCTCCTGCTAAAGGTCCAACGTGATTAAATGGAAAAGGATCGCCAAAAGGAACAGTTATAAATTCAGTTTGCCAAAAAGTTCCGTATGCAGGACAGCTTCGTTTATGTGAATGGTCACATGAACATTTTTTATTTGAACTGGAAGAAGATTTGCATGAGCATTTTTTATACGAGTTTGAAGAATGATAGTATGAACCCAAAATATTACCTCCTATTCTTAATAAATTTAAACCACATAGTAGTTTATGAAGATGAATCACAATTGGCGTGTATGCTTGTACTATAAAAGGAAATAGATTTGGAATATAAAGTGGTCAAATGATGAAGTGTAGTATTTGGGTATTACCTGTAACACCTTTTGAAGATGATAAGGTTTATAATTTGATAGAAAAATAAATGGAATTTCTAAATAGATTGAAGTAACGAGGAAACGTTTATCCCGCTATTTTCCGAGCAGTAAGACTCCCATCTCAAAATTCAGCGAAAGCAAAGAAGTTAGGTGGGGGATGAATTAAACCCCCACTCATTAAAATTTCACTTTACTATATTTATTTAGTCTGACAAAACAGAAATATTACCTTTAGCTGTATGGATGTTATCATTTGGTGAAGTTATAATATTTAGCTATATTTATATTAGGTTATTCAGTTTATTTTTTATTTGCGTAGCTGAGCAGGAAAAAGTCAGAAAATATAGAATAATATACATATGAAGCATCGTTTGTTTTTGGTGTGAATAGTAATTAAAGATACGCTAAAATATTTAAAATTGTAACGAAAGAGAGATTAAATAATAGAGGGAGCAACTTACATGGAAAATATATTAAAGGTATCTTCAAAATCAAGCCCAAATTCAGTCGCAGGTGCAATAGCAGGAGTACTAAGAACAAGTGGTAATGTGGAAATTCAAGCGATTGGGGCTGGAGCTATAAATCAAGCGATTAAAGCAATTGCGATTGCAAGAGGGTTCGTCGCTCCAAGTGGTATTGACTTAGCTTTTGTTCCAGCGTTTCAAGAGATTTCTATCAATAATGAAGAAAGAACAGCGATTAAATTAATTGTAGGCCCTAGAAAGAAAAGGTCTTAGTAGAAGAGAGCGTTACTATAAGGGAAAAAGGCCAATAGACTTCCCAGGTTAGATACGCTATTTTATGTAACCGATCCTTGGGTGTGGACACGGCATTATACCGGACTCATGTCTGTTAATTTCTCCTTAAATTTAGCGCGTGTTCTAGATACTTAAAAATGCCAAATCCTTTGTGATATAAGGGATTTGGCATTTTTGATGTTTTTAAAAATAAACAACCTTAAAACTGCTCATTTAGAAGATTTAGTTTTAGTAGCGGCCATTGAACGTTTTTATAATAGTTTACCTGATAAATGGTCTTTCTAATTCTTGCAGCTATAGACTGTTCGTGTTGGTATCTATTCAAGTCAATTTTATTACGCTCCATAACCTTTGTTTTAATTTGATTCAGTGTTCCTGCTCCATCTAGTTCGGTTAATATTGCTATAATTTCATCTAGCCATGAAGTGCTGTTGGACATACATATACCTCCTAATAAAACATGTGTACTTATTTTTATTTTAATCTTTTAAATTTATATATTCATATATTGATTCAATAAAATTAGCAAAATATAAATCTATTGATAATATTATTAAAGCGTTGAATGAGAGCTTTATTCTTTCTGAGGATGAGCAAGAGGAAGATATGTATCAGGCTAATATTGATTCGGATTTTAGTAAAGTAAAGATTGCAGAAGAAGAGAAACCGGAAAATCGAAAAAAAACTAAAATGGAATCTGGTAGGGAAGTATGGCCTCGTGATCCGAAAAAAGCTAAACAAGCTATTAAACAGGCAGAATTTAAATGTGAAATAGATGACACACATGAAACATTTGTATCGGAAGCCAGCCGAAAAAATTATATGGAGGCCCATCATCTAATACCGTTAAGAATGCAACATGATTTTGAAAATAGTTTAGATGTTGTTGGAAATATAGTTAGTATATGTCCGAACTGTCATAGGTTGATTCATTATGGAAGAGACAAAGATAAGAAAAAAGTTTTAGAACTTCTCTTTGAACAAAGAAAAGATTCTTTGAAGAAGTTCGGTATTGAGGTATCTCTCAAAGAGCTATTTGGATACTATGGAATTCTAAAATAAGAATATTCATAGCTATAGTGAAGGTAGAATGTTTCATACTTAAACATAGCTATTATTGTGATGGAAATTTAAATTTCGTCTTTTGAAAGTATCAATAATTTGTATTATTTTTATAGGGTTATATATTTTTCTTTTGCTCTGCTGTATAGCAGAGCTCTTTTTTTTGTCGTACAAAAGCCACCTATATATGTGAAGTGCACCCCAATTGTTAGGCTGTGTCTAACAATTGGGGTGCACTTCAGTCCTGTCGGGCGGCTTCTTTTAATTTATATTCACCAATTCATCAAACTTAAACTTAGTATTCAAACCAAAGGCATCTGTACAATATATAGTTTTCGTCATCGGTTCAATATGTAATACATTTATGTACATGTCTTGCACCATTCCATCACGATAGTATGAGATATGTATTTCTTCTTCCTCGTGAAAAGATTGCATTAACGCTCTTTCTATTCGTTCCATAGTATCTTGTGTTAAAAAAGGTTTAGGTACTTTATATTGTTCCTCAAACATTCTATGTATTTCCTCGTATTGCTTCGGTATTGAAGCAAACGGATTCCATTTCACCATACCTCTTCCACGTACTACAGGAAAGCTGTTATATCCCATGATGTAATACCTCACTTTTGTTTTTTTAACTCCACTACAAACAAACATGTGTTCTTTTTTAAGGTTTGAAAAGGGACCATTTTGTTAACATGAATATTCAAAAATAATTTTTTCAAGTTAGAATATTCAAAAACTTATTTATGCAAACAAGCATGTCATGATAACATTTAACAAAAGGGGGTAGAAGTAGATGAGTGTTGACATTATTTCTAAAGAAGAAATCACAAAATTATTAAACGAATGGTATCAAGCTATGATTTCACAACGTGTATTACAGTCTCAGAAAATAAAAGAAGATATTGCAAATAAAATCAATAATATTAAGGAAGACCAAACAATATTAGTCTACTACGCTTTATTGAATGCACGATATAAACTGCTAATTCGGGATATGGATAGTACAAAAGATATTCTGGACAAAATCGAGCCTTTATCAGAGTCTACAGAAACATTTTTAGAGTACTATCATCATTTATTTAAAGCAATTTACGCTATTAATAAAGCAAACCATAGTGAAGCAAGAATGCAATTTGAAAAAGCTGAAACGTTTTTAGAATACATGCATGATAAAATTGAAAAAGCAGAATTTAATTATTGGCTTGCAGTCCATTACTATCACGTATTAAAACCGATCCTAGCAGTTCAATTTGCTACAAAGGCGAATGAAGTATTTTCAATTAGTCCAGGGTATGAATTAAAAACTGCAGCATGCTTAAATACTTTAGGAATGGCACACATTCGACTAAATGAATTCGAAAGTGCAGAGGAATATTTACTTTCAGCACTAGGTACCTTCCAAAAATCTAATGATGAACTTCTTATTAAACGAGTTAAGCATAATTTAGGACTTTTATACGCAAGTCAAAACATGCCAGAGTTAGCAATTAAACACTTAGAGGATTCATTAGAAAATAACGCTAAAACTATGTTTCTTTTAGCAAGAGAGCATTTTAAGTTAGGTTATAGTCATATCGCTAATGAATATATTGAGAATGGCTATAAGATTAGCGACTTATGTTATCGTCATCATTTCCGAATTTTAAAAGCAGTACATAACTATGTACCGCAAGAAGAATTAGAAAATGTGGTTATAGAAGGTATTTCGTATTTTGAAAAAGAAGAATTATATGATTGGGTAAAAGAATATGCTTCTCTTTTAGGTGAAAGATTCTATGGTTCAGAAAATCACAGAAAAGCAAGCAAGTATTTGCACATCGCTTTAGATGCAGACAAAAAGAGCATAGAAAGAAGGGCGCTAAAATGAAAAAAGCAATCTTATTAATGATGATGTTATCCGCTGTTTTTACTTTTGGTCTTACTAATGTAAAAGACATACCACAAAACGAAGCAATTGAAGTGTTTATGGATCATGGAGAACATATTTAAAACCTAAGGAAGAGGGCGCTTATAGTGTCCTCTTTTTAATATCTATTATTTATATGATGAGGTTGCAGGTACGTCTTTTGGTTATTGTTTGATAAACGTAAGATGTTTCTAAAAATGTGTATACAAAGGTGTAATTTTGTACTGTATATGTTCACGTACTATATAAAAAAGTATGAAAATCTATAAAAATAATTATTTCAATAAAATTTGTTTTAGATATTAAAAAGTGCCAAAACCCTTGTGGTATAAGGGGTTTGGCACTTTTGTGTTTTTTATATTTTATCAAATAAACAATTCTAAAACTGTTCATTCTTCTCCCAAGATTCAACGATATAATGTGCGATCGTCGGATTGAAGCCTTTACCAACTAAAAACATAATCGCAGCAACTTCTGTTAATGCGTGTTCATGTGATGTATGTTTTGCTTCATTTAAACCGTAATCTACCCATGGTTTTACGAAATCTAGTACGGGTTTCTTGAAAGGTAAAAACTGTGTACCGACAACTTGTTGAATTTGTTGTTGTGTTGGTTCAGTAATTGGTCCAGGTGGTAAGATTTGTGGTTGTGTAATGTCTAGTGTTGGTCCAGGTGGTAAGATTTGTGGTTGAGTTGGATCTATTGTTGGTGGTTTAGGTGGTGAGACACGTACGTCGTAGTTTGGTTGATACATTTGTTGTTGGTATTGCGGTTGTTGTGGTTGAGTTGTGTATGGATTTTGTTGATATTGTTGTTCTTGGTTTTGTGGTGCTACATATGGATTTTGTTGATATTGTTGTTCTTGGTTTTGTGGTGCTACATATGGATTTTGTTGATATTGTTGTTCTTGATTTTGTGGTGCTGCATATGGATTTTGTTGATATTGTTGTTCTTGGTTTTGTGGTATTACATATGGATTTTGAGGATATTCATAATTTGGACGTGTTTCATATGGATTTTGTTGAAATTCAGTTTCTTGATTTTGCGTTGTTGCATATGGGTTTTCGTCATATTGTGGTTCTTGCTGTTGTAACTCTTGTTCTTCGTATTGTTCTGTGTATCTCTG
Source organism: Bacillus sp. JKS001846 (assembly GCF_900176455.1). Lineage (NCBI taxonomy): Bacteria > Bacillati > Bacillota > Bacilli > Caryophanales > Bacillaceae > Bacillus > Bacillus sp. JKS001846. Next base: position 3,586,235 of record NZ_FWYG01000001.1, on the reverse strand, counting down.
TTCTTGTTGTTGAGGATACAATGGTTGCCTTGGATAAGGCGGTTGATTATTATAGAACATGTTTATTCCTCCTTCATGATGATGCCTACCACCTAGTGTATGGGCGGACAAGAAAATATGTGATGAAAAAATGCGGGCGTGTTACAATAAGTAACTGGGTGAAGATAAAATGACAAAACAAGAAAAAATTCAAAAAACAATTACTTTTGTAAAACATATTTTAGAAAAAGATGCGAGTGGGCATGATTGGTATCATATTGAACGTGTACATAAAATGGCGATTTCTTTATCTGAGCAAGAAGGTGGAAATCGTTTTATAATTGAAATGGCAGCATTACTTCACGATGTGGCAGATGAAAAGCTAAATGAAAGTGAAGAAGCAGGAATGAAAAAAGTTTCTGATTGGTTAGAAGAGCTACGGGTTGAAGAAGAGGAAAGTAAACATATTCTTCATATCATCGCCAATATGTCTTATAAAGGTGGCCATGGCGGCACAGTAGAGTCACTTGAAGGGAAAATTGTTCAAGATGCGGATCGTTTAGATGCTCTTGGTGCAATAGGAATTGCTCGTACATTTGCATATGGTGGGGCGAAAGGGAGATTAATGTATGACCCAACTATTCCGCCGCGTGAAGAAATGACGAAAGAAGAGTATAGAAAAAATAATGATCCATCTTTAAATCATTTTTATGAAAAACTTTTGAAATTAAAAGATTTAATGAATACGAATGCAGCAAAACAAGAGGCTGAAATTCGTCATCGTTATATGGAACAGTTTATTGAACAATTTATGAAAGAGTGGAATGCACAAATATGAAAATGTTAACTGTGGAGAACTTATCAAAATCATATGGAGAAAAGCCGTTATTTGATGGATTATCATGTAGTATTACAGAAGGACAACGTGTCGGAATTATTGGTGTAAACGGAACTGGTAAATCGACATTATTAAAAATTATTGCAGGATTAGAAACTCCTGATACAGGTGATATGACGCATTCACGTGGGTATACAATTAGTTATTTATCACAGCAACCAGAGTTTGATGAGAAACTGACAGTATTAGAGCAAGTGTTCCATGGTGATACACCTTTAATTCGTCTTCTTCGTGATTATGAAAAAGCACTATTAAATATTGAAAAAGATCCAAGTAATGAAAAAGTACAGGAACAATTATTTGCAGTGCAGCAACGTATGGATGCAATGAGTGCATGGGAAGCAAATGCAAATGCGAAATCTCTTTTAACGAAATTAGGAATTACGGACTTCACTGCAATTGTTGGGAATTTATCTGGTGGACAGAAAAAACGTATCGCAATGGCACAATGTTTTATTGAAACACCGGATCTATTAATTTTAGACGAGCCTACGAACCATCTTGACCATGAGACAGTTGAATGGTTAGAAGAATATTTAGCGAGATATACAGGTTCGGTATTACTTGTAACCCATGATCGTTATTTCTTAGATCGTGTGACGAATCGTATTTTTGAATTAGATAATGGTAAACTATATAGCTACGAAGGAAACTATAGTACATTTTTAGAAGCGAAAGCACTTCGTGAAGAGCAAGAATTGGCACAAGAATCGAAACGCCAAAATTTATATCGTCGTGAACTTGCTTGGATTCGTCGTGGTGCAAAAGCCCGTTCTACGAAACAAAAGGCGCGTATTCAGCGTTTTGATGAGCTAAAGACACAAGAAGGACCAGCTGCAAAACAGTCAGTTGATATTGCACTTAGCGGTAGCCGTCTTGGGAAAAAAGTACTTGAGTTAAAAGATGTAACGAAAAAATTTGGTGATAAAACGGTATTAAACAACTTTAATCATATTGTGAAACCAGGCGATCGCATCGGAATTATTGGAGCGAATGGAAGCGGGAAATCTTCGCTATTAAATATGCTTGCAGGTAAGTTATCTCCTGATAGTGGTGAAATTGAAGTTGGACAAACTGTAAAAGTTGCTTATTATACGCAAGAAAATGAAGAGATGAATTTAAATCAGCGTATGATTGAATACATTAAAGAGATTGCAGAAGTTATTCATACGACAGATGGAAAAGTAATTGGTGCATCTCAAATGTTAGAACGTTTCTTATTCCCGACGCATTCACATGGTACACCACTTGGTAAACTATCTGGTGGTGAAAGAAGACGTTTATATTTATTACGTATTTTAATGGGAGAACCAAACGTACTTTTACTTGATGAACCTACAAACGATCTAGATACACAAACATTAACAGTACTAGAAGATTATTTAGAAGATTTCCCAGGTGTCGTTTTAACTGTATCGCATGACCGTTACTTCTTAGATAAAGTAGTAGATGAACTGTTCATCTTTACTGGCGGAGGCGAAGTGCGTGAATTCCTAGGTAGTTATACAGATTATTTAGAAATGGAAAAAACGAGAGAACTTATGGAGAAAGCGGAAGTTCAAAAAGAGAAAAAAGTTGTAGAAGAAGCTCCAAAACAACAACGTAAACGTAAACTTTCATACAATGAACAGCGTGAATGGGAAACGATTGAAGATACAATTGCCGAACTTGAAGAGAAAATTGAGTCAATTGGAGAAGAACTTGCGAAAGTTGGATCTGACTTCACAAAGGCACAGGAATTATCTGAAGCACAGCAGAAAACAGAAGAAGAGCTAGAAAAACAGATGGAAAGATGGAGTGAACTATCAGACATCGTTGAAGGATTAAAATAAAAACAAGCTGCATATATTGAAAAGTAAAGAGAAAAACTTTACACTATTGGTAGAACCTATTTTAGGAGGGAAAAAATGAGAACATCTAATCCAATGTTGAAAAAAGAGGCATTCCGTAAAGAGGGAGCAAGCGCTTCTGCGATGACGATTGGCGGAACAGTAGGCAAAACGTTCATTATGCTTATCTTGCTACTTGCAACGTCTGTCTATTCATACATACAGATGATGCAGGGGACGATGAAGATGCCAGTATTAATTGGTGCTTTAATCGTTGCGGCAATCATCGCATTCGCGTCTATGTTCTTCCCGCGTATTTCACCTTTTGGTGCACCAATCTATGCAGCGGTAGAAGGGGTTGTGTTAGGAAGTATTTCAGCAGTTTATACAATGAAATTTGGCGATTCTATCGTTTTAAATGCTGTATTACTAACAATCTCAATTCTATTTGCAATGTTAGTGTTATATGCAACACGCGTAGTAAAAGTAACGGATAAATTCCGTACAGGCGTTATGGCAGCAACACTTGGAATTATGGTTATGTATTTAGTCGTATTCCTACTAAATATGTTTGGTGTAACTGTTCCATACATTCACCAAGGTGGTACAATCGGTATTATTATTAGTGCAGTTGTTATTGTAGTTGCTGCATTAAACTTATTACTAGATTTCGATTTAATCGAAAATGGTGTACGTAGTCAAGCTCCGAAATATATGGAGTGGTATACTGCGATGGGACTAATGCTTACATTAGTATGGTTATACTTAGAAATTCTTCGTTTCGTTTCTTACTTTACGAAAAATGACTAATAAAAAAATCCTGCATGAAAAATGCAGGATTTTTTTATTTTCAAAGATATATTGAATGTATGGTATAATATGGATGATAGCAACTTGAAGTGAAGGAGATGGAATATGATGAAAGAGAAGAAGGGGATTATGAAAAAATTATTTTCTAAAAGTTTTTTCATAGAACTAGATGATGCTTTAACGTATCCATCATCAAAAGTCATTACTTCAGCAATAGAGAGATATGCGGCTGAATGCAATGAAAGACTAAAATTTGAGAGTAAAGTTAAACCGATTACTTTCTACTTAGAAAATGTAATGTACCGTGCTGAAATAAAGATGGCTCGCGGAGGATATTACATATCTTGTACTGAAGTGTAATAAATTTTGAAACTATACATGTTTGAACTATGTATGGTTTCTTTTTTTGTTTTGTAAGGTCCAAAATAATACTTTCTACTTACGGATATATCATTTTGTGCTTTTTACCATTCAAACATTTCTCCTTACAATGAAGAAAAACATGTGAGGTGGTATAACTTATGATGAATCGAGTTGTATTAATCGGTAGATTGACAAAGGAGCCAGAATTATACTACACAAAACAAGGCGTCGCTTATGCACGAATATGTGTTGCGGTGAATAGAGGATTTCGAAATAGTTTAGGTGAACAACAAGTCGATTTTATTAATTGTGTTGTTTGGCGCAAATCGGCTGAGAATGTAACTGAATATTGTAAGAAGGGATCACTCATTGGGATTACAGGGCGTATTCAGACTAGTAATTACGATGATGAACAAGGCAAGAGAATATATAGAACTGAAGTTGTGATTGAGAGTATTACCTTTTTGGAGAGAAGGCGGGAGGGGGCATCGTAATAAAAGGTGATTTTAAGTAATAGCTTCGGAAAAAATTGTGGAAAGTATTTTAATAAACTTAAAGAGGGGATACCGCCAGCTTTTTTGAAAAAACAAGTAAAGAGTATACAAAATTTTATAACGTTTTTTGGCTAATCCAGTAACAAACGAGAACCATAAAACCCATCACAGGATAGGAATGTATAAAAAGATGAATCGAGTGATAGAAAATAAAAAAAGGGATTCCTTCTGAGAGTAAGGAATCCTCCTTTTTGTTGCAACCGATAATAGGACGTTATGTTAATTAGAAATGTATACGATATTCATAAAATCCGAACTGTTCAATTTGTTAAAAAAAACTATAGTTGAAATTCTTTCTTTATAATTTCAGCTACTTCTGTAGCATTTAAATTCGTATTATTGATCCTTATATAATTTTTCTCTGTAATTTCTCCTTCTCTTGAATTTAATCTAAAATTTTCAAATGTGCTTAATAAATTTTGTTCAGATTGTTCAATCTTTCTTTTTGTTGGCTTATGTTCAAGTCGATGAGGTGTTTTATTTCGTTGAAGTCTTTCTTCTACATCAGCTTCTAATTCAACAAAATAAATATCAACCCCTTGGGAACGAAAAATATTACATATACTTTCAACATCATCCCAATCTTTCTTTTCATTAAACGCCCATACGTATGTAAAAATCATTCCATAATGTTCACTCTTTGAAAATGATTGAAATATTTCCTTTCGGAAAAGATGGGTTAATCGCCACATTTCCGAAGAGAATCCATACAATGGCTCCAATAAATCAATTGTCATATGGTTATGAAATAATTTTAAATCAGTCATCTTTGCTAGTTCTTGTCCAACTGTCATTTTCCCAACTGCTTGTGGCCCAAATATCAAAACAAACTTTTTCATCGAATTCCCTCCAAAAAATAATAAGACATTAATTATAAAATAAGAGATTCTGTAAATGTATCACAATCAAAATATTTTGTAGAATCTATATACTTTTCTGCCTTTTGTATTTATAAAAATAGTTGTCTTCCAATAACGAAAAATATGTAAATAAGCTATCCATATGGATAGCTTATTTACATATTTTTTTGTTTAGCGTGTTTTTTTCAAAAATAATGGCGATGCCTCAAGAAATGGATAAAAAATAAAAATCATCGGAAACGAAAGCTTTTAAAATCCCGTTCCTAATTTAAAATGTAAAAAGAATGAAATAGTATGGTAGCGGGAAGAAAGTAGTAAAATTAAGCATCCGAGTAGGAGTATAGAGTGATAACATGTTACAATACAGCTAAGAACATGCAATAAAGGAGAGTTTTTTACGTGAAGATTAAAGCAATTGAACCGACGCCAAGTCCAAACACAATGAAAGTTATTTTGAATGAAGTATTACCATCAGGAGCACGTAATAATTATACAAATGAAAATAAAGAACAGGCACCAATGCAAGTGCAAGAAATTTTGAAAATTGAAGGCATTAAAGGTGTGTATCATGTAGCCGACTTTTTAGCAGTGGAGCGAAATGCGAAGTATGACTGGAAAGTTTTATTACAACAAGTTCGTGCTGTTTTCGGCGAAGAAGTAGTAGAAGAAAGTGAAGAACAACAACTTGCTCATTTTGGAGAAGTGAAAGTGTTTGTTCAAATGTTCTTTACAATTCCAATGCAAGTAAAGTTAACAGATGGAACGACGGAAGAACGTGTTGGTTTACCTGATCGTTTTAAAGAATCAATTATGAAAGTGCAAATGTCTGCACCAAATGTTGTAAAAGAGCGTAAATGGGTGGAACAAAGTACACGTTACGGTAACTTTGAAGAAATCGGGAAAGAAGTAGTAGAAGAGATTGTTGCTGCTTATTCAGAAGAACGTGTAAATGAAACGGTTAAAGAATTATTAAATCAAGCAGGTGCTGTTGAAGTAACGATCCAAAAGCGTGAGCCATATAAAGTAACAGAAGAGATGATGAAAGATTCTGACTGGAAAAACCGTTTTGCAGCATTAGAACAAATGGATCCTACTGAAGAAGATATTCCAGTGTTGAAGATGGCGTTAGATGATGAAAAAGTTTCAATACGCCGTTTAGCAACAGCGTATTTAGGTATGGTAAAAGGTGATGAAGTATTACCGTTATTATATAAAGCTTTATTAGATCGCTCTGTAAGTGTTCGTCGTACTGCAGGAGATTGTTTATCAGATGTAGGTGATCCGGCAGCGATGTTTGTTATGATTAAATCTCTGAAAGATCCAAGTAAATTAGTACGCTGGCGTGCAGCTATGTTCTTATTTGAACTTGGAGATGAAAGTGCGATTCCAGCATTAAAAGCAGCGCAAGATGATCCAGAGTTTGAAGTAGCTATGCAAGCACGTCTAGCATTAGAACGTATTGAAGGCGGAGAAGAAGCAAAAGGTTCTGTATGGAAACAAATGACGGAGTCTCGTAAAGGGGAATAATATATGATTGTTTTCTATGATAGTTGGTGTCCGATGTGTACGGCGGTTGCAGAACGTACGAAAAAATTAGATAAAAAGGGTAAGATGAAATTTGTTTCATTTCGAGATGAAGATGTAGTTGAGAAGTATGAGCTTTCTCAAGAACTACAAAGTAAGATGGAACAAAGATTGTATATTTTTAAAAATAATAAGTGGTATGACGGCATTCATAGCATACATGTATTAGCAAAGGCCGTTCCATCTTATTGGTTTGCCGTTCCTTTTATAAAGTTATCTATCGTACTTGGTTTTGGAAGTAAAGTATACGATTATATCGCTAACAATAGAAAACTTGTTCCAGTGGGGCATTGCCGCGGTGGGGTTTGTGAAATCCCTACAAAAAAATGAAATCATCGTTATCTTTCTTTTGCACCTATTAATAGAGCGTGATATGATGAATTTGGAATGAAAGTTGAAGGAGAGATTACAAGATGTCAAATGCTTATGAAGAATACATGCGCCAAATGGTAATCCCAATGCGCCAAGAGTTAGTGCGTTCTGGGTTTGAAGAGTTAACTACAGAAGAAGCTGTAACAGAATTTATGGAAAATACATCAGGTACAACTTTAGTAGTTGTAAACTCTGTTTGTGGTTGTGCAGCTGGTTTAGCACGTCCATCAGCAGGTCAAGCGGTTGTTCGTGCTGAAAAACAACCTGATCATCTTGTAACTGTATTCGCAGGTCAAGATAAAGATGCTACTGCAAAAATGCGTGAATACTTCGGAGAAATTCCTCCCTCTTCACCATCTATGGCATTATTAAAAGGAAAAGAAGTTGTTCACTTCATTCACCGTCATGAAATTGAAGGTGCAACTATGGACGAAATTATTACGAACTTAGAACAAGCTTTCGAAAAGAATTGCTAAAGAAGGGGGAGAGTAAATCTCCCTCTTTTCTTTATATAGAGGTGAAACAATGATCGTAACAACAGCAGGAAGAACGAATAAAGAAATGACAGATTATGCAAAGCAGGTAGCCGCAGAATTAAATCGTTCATTCGTTAAACGTAATGACATACCAGTACATAAGCTACATGAGCAGTATGAACAAGATGTGCTTGTCGTAGGGAAGAACCGATTAGCTATTTATCCAAAAGGTACGGAAGAATCGTTTTTCTTTCATCCGAACTCAGCGATGTTTCGTGTGAAAAGGTTAATGCGTGGAGAACACGATCCGTTTGTACAAGCCACGCAATTAGAGAGAGGAATGACAGTGTTAGATTGTACGCTCGGGATGGCATCAGATAGTATTGTAGCTAGTTATGTTGTTGGTGAAAGCGGAAAAGTAACAGGACTTGAAGGCAATGAGTATATGGCTTATATTATGGAAAATGGTTTGAAAACATGGTCTTCATCCGTTTCTGAAATTGATGAAGCAATGCAAAGAATTCAAGTAAAGAAAACGGAGCATTTTTCATTTTTAGCGCAATGTGAAGACAATAGTTACGATGTCGTTTACCTTGATCCGATGTTTGAAGAAACTGTCATAGAATCCGACGGAATTAAAGGATTAAAACACTTCGCTTTGTATCATGATATTACTGACGAAACAATTGTGGAGGCAAAACGAGTGGCGAGAAAACGTGTCGTTTTAAAAGATCATTTTCGTAGTTCTAGATTTGAAAAACACAATTTTTATGTATACAAAAGAAAAAGTGCTAAGTTTCACTTTGGTGTAATTCACCCTTGCTAATTGTTTGAAAAGATGTATAATAAGCAATAATTAATTAAATATACTGTCTGTGATGAAGAGAGTAGTCTTTTTTAGAAGGAAAGCGAGCTAGGGATGGTGTGAGCCTAGTACGGAAGAAAAAGATGAAGCGCACTTCGGAGATGCTTCTTGAACGAATAGTAGAGAAAGCCGAGGCCCCCTGTCCTCGTTATAAACGGGAAAGTGGTTCGTAACGAACAACAAGGGTGGTACCACGGGTTAAAACTCGTCTCTTTTTTAGAGACGAGTTTTTTGTGTTTTAAAAAATAAGGAGGTTGTATCATGGATTATAAAATGCAGTTTGCGGAAAGTTTATCTAATATTTTCACGAATGAATTAACGCAAAAACAAATTTTAGATTTAATTGAAACACCGAAACAAGATGAATTTGGAGATGCAGCGTTCCCATGCTTTTCATTAGCGAAGCAATATAAAAAAGCACCAGCTCTTATCGCAAAGGAAGTTGCTGAGAAATTAAATAATCCGTTTTTTACGAAAGTAGAAGCTGTTGGTCCTTATGTAAATGTATTTTTCAATCGTGAAACTGTAAGTGATGCAGTATTAAAAACAGTTTTAGCGGAGAAAGAAGAGTTCGGTCAAAACCACTTTGGCTGTGAAAAAACAGTAGTAATTGATTATTCCTCTCCTAATATCGCGAAACCTTTTTCGATGGGGCATTTACGTTCTACAATGATAGGAAATTCGCTGAAACATATCGCTGAAAAATGTGGATATGAAGTTGTAGGGATTAATTATATAGGAGATTGGGGAACACAGTTTGGAAAGTTAATTACGGCTTATAAAAAATGGGGAAATGAAGCAGTAGTTAAAGAAGATCCAATACGTGAGCTATTTAAGTTATATGTCCAATTCCATGAAGAGGTAAAAGACGACGAAGAACTAGAAGAAGAAGGACGTGCTTGGTTTAAGAAATTAGAAGAAGGTGATGAAGAAGCGGTAGAGCTTTGGAATTGGTTCCGTCATGAGTCCCTTAAAGAATTTTCTCGCATTTATGAACTTCTCGGTGTAGAATTTACTAATTTTCAGGGAGAAGCATTTTATAATAATTTAATGGAAGATTTTATTGGGATTTTAGAAGAACATGAGTTGCTTGAAGAATCAGAAGGTGCATTAGTCGTTAATTTAGAAGAAGAAGGAATGCCGCCTTGCTTAATTAGAAAATCAGATGGTGCGACGATTTATGCAACGCGTGACTTAACGGCAGCTTTATATCGTCAAAACACTTATGGGTTTGATAAAGCGCTATATGTTGTTGGTCCAGAACAAAGCTTACATTTCAATCAATTTTTCACCGTATTAAAAAAACTTGGCTATACTTGGGTTGATGGTATGGAACACGTACCGTTTGGCTTCATTTTAAAAGATGGTAAGAAAATGTCGACACGTAAAGGAAGAGTTATTTTACTTGAAGAAGTACTCGAAGAAGCAATCGAACTTGCAAAACAAAATATTGAAGAGAAAAATCCAAACTTAAAACAGAAAGAAGAAGTAGCAAAGCAAGTCGGTGTTGGTGCAGTCATCTTCCACGATTTAAAAAATGAGCGTATGCACAATATCGAATTCTCATTAGAAAACATGCTGAAATTTGAAGGAGAAACAGGACCTTACGTACAGTACACACATGCACGTGCTTGTTCTATTTTAAGAAAAGAAAGTGTAGAATTTGAAACATGTACATTTGCTTTAAAAGACGATCATAGCTGGAGTGTCGTAAAATTACTAAATAAATTCCCGCAAATAATTGAAGCAGCTTTCAATAAAAATGAGCCATCTATTATTTCGAAATATATATTAGATGTAGCACAATCATTCAATAAATATTACGGTAATGTTCGTATATTAGAAGAGAGCAAAGAAAAAGACAGCAGACTCGCATTGGTTTATGCTGTGACGGTTGTATTAAAAGAAGGATTACGTTTACTTGGGGTGGAGGCACCTGAGGAGATGTAACATAGTAGTAAACTGACAAACTGGGTCTAGTATAAACCTGGTTTGTTTTTTTATTGAATATATATTTTTTTTGCAAAATCAATTAAAATCTTTTTAGAGAGGGTGATTCATATTGATTCGAACTTTTATTTTACAAATTCCTTGTCATAGAAGATTAGATAGGAGTTTTTTTAAACTACAAAAGTACATACCTTTATGTGCGCGTTGTACAGGCATGCTTATTGGTATTTTAATGTTTCCAATTTATTTTTATATGACACCTTCATTTCTTTTGGCAATCATACTATCATTTTTCGCTCAAATTCCGTTACTTATCGATGGGTTCACCCAAAAGTGGAAATGGAGAAGTAGCTCAAATTTGCTAAGAATAACTACTGGTGTATTAAGCGGTAATGGTATGGGATTATTCATTTCCTCTAGTGTTATATGGATATTATCTTAAGATATATAGTAATGGAGGTATTTACATAGATGTTCTGGATTTATTTAATTCTAATTTTTATTTCAGGCGGAAGTGGAATTGGTTTTATGATTCAAAATAAGTATACAGAAGCAATAATAGCTTTTGTTATTTGTATACTATTGTTTGGGCTACTGTATTATTATCTTAAAAGAAACAAAAGAAAGAGAAAAGCAGATTGTGACGATTTAGACTGTACGGATTGTTTTGATTGTGATTGTACTTGTTAAATTTTTCTTCCAAATAAAAAGCTAGTGTATTATTAAAAATACACTAGCTTTTTTGCTTTGAAATTTTAAGAAAAGTGTAGGAATACGGCTATTATATAGAGAACTTTAGTTTTGTATATAAAAGGAGGCGGAAAAATAATCTGTTTTGAACCACATTGGATTTCTAATATGGCTTCTTATTTACTAGATGGGGAGAAACAATCGGAATTTATTCAGCTAGGTGTTTTGCAGAAATTATTTGAAAGTGATACGCAAAGAAATGGTAAAGATGGCAATATAGGCATGAAAATACCGATATATTTAAGTGAATTAGGTGTGAAAAATATTGAATGTAGAGTAAGCGATAAAGTGAACTTTTTAGATTCAAATATGCATCACAATGATAAAAACGATTTGTATCAATCATTAAAAGAAGAGGGGATTGCAGGTGATCCGGGTGATAAGCAACAATTTGTAGAACGTTTAATAGCCAGAGGATTAACATATGATAATGCGCTAGCTCAATATGAAGCTGAACTACGATTTTTTAAAATATTTCATGTGTATTCTTCTTTTGTATACGCTCCCAATATGAAAATTACATTTGGTGACATAGTTTGTTAAAAGGTATGATGTATAAGGCTTGTCGTTTAATGTCGATAAGTCGATATTCGACATATAATCGCTGATATATGTTAAGAATCGGTCGATATAATTTGAAAATCGCCGATATAATTTTATGTACTAATTTCAGCTTCTACAAGATTAAAACCGCATGTTACGTTATTCCATATAATTAAACAAAATACGGAGAAAAACAATCATTTTTACTATATTTTGTTATAAATTTGAATAATATTAATTAATAACATCTATTATAAGAGATTTTAGTTGAATACATACTATATGGTGTGTAAAATCTAAGCAAGTAGCAGTTTAAATATAAATTCGAGGTGAATGCATGCTAGATTTTAAGCAGTTAGAAACTTGTTTAAAAGACAAGAGATTTGTAGATGGATTACAGGAAATAAATAATGAAATTGCATATATAAAAGAAACGAATACTTTATCCTATGTGAAGAATTGGCTTGCCAATATTCCTTCGCATAAGGAGTTCGATATATTGATTCGCCTTACTGATGAAGGGCTTATGCACCAATACAGTTCATTCCTCATTCGTTACGCTTATAAAAAATTCCCAAATATGAGAACGCTCTCTTTATATTGTGATGAGTTAATTGATGAGCGGAAAATTCTTGAAGCGGAGCAGTTGTTAAAATCTTCTTTAGAAGAGTTAAGTAAAGAAGAAATAGATGCAGATTTTTTAGCGAAAACATATTTTACGTTAGTACGATGTCTTTTAGAAATGAAACGAAACGAAGAAGCGTTAATGTATATGCAAAAAGCAGAGGAGTACAGTGCGCGCGCAGTGTTTGATAAATGGGGCTACGTTTATATGCATACAGGTGAATGGGAGAAAGCGGAAGAACAATTTATTGCTGGCATGCAGCATGAAGATTGTGAAGAGTTATCTACCTATTTATTATCACAATTGTATGCGAATAAAGGAGAACAAAAACGCGCGATACAGTTAATCGATGATGCGATTGTAAAATTCCCACAAGTACCATATTTTCATTTTGAGAAGATAAAGTATTTATTAGATTTAGAGCAATATGAAGAGATGTTAGCGGTAATAGATAATATAAATACTCAGCTGCCATATCATGCCTATAATACTTACTTTGTACATTTACGTGCAGAAGCGCTGTACAAAATGAATAAATTTGCAGATTTACAAAAACTATTAAAAGAAGAAAAGAGTTTAAAAGAATCTTTATATCATAATTTAGAAAAAAATCCGGATGGAAAAAAGGTTCACTTGCCGATAGTTCCTATTGTACAAAAGGATAATTATTGTGTTCCGACAAGTTTAGAGATGACGTTGCGTATATGGGGAGAGAAACGTACACAAGATGAAATAGCAGAGTTTATTTTTGATATGACAGGTTCGAAGTTTTCAGATACTGTTTCTTATTTAGAAGAATTAGGTTATGAATATCGTTATTTTAAAGGGAATGAAGAGAATTATAAGAGACTGATTGACGAAGGAATTCCTGTTTTATTAAGTATAGATATTGAGCATGCTTCACACGTACAAGTTCTATCTGGATATGATGATACATTGCAAGCTTTCTATGTTCAAGATCCAAACTTTATAGAGCCAGTTCTTGTGGAATATAGTAAAGTACAAGAAAAATATCGTTATACAGGCTGTTTAGCAATCACGTTTGTTCCGAAAGAAAAGAAGGAGCAACTAGAGTTTCTAAGTGAAGAAGAAAATCGTTATTTTAAATCTATTTTTTCTCTTACTGATCATTTAGATGAACATGACAAAGAGGGAATTAGTAACCTAGTACAATTTTTAAAAGAAACGAGTGATAATCCAAATACGTGGTTATATACGATAAAGCACTTAGATGTTGAAGTAGATAAAGAATTTATTTTATATTGTATCGATAAGTTAATGGAAAAGTTTCCGAACTCGGACTTTGTTAAATTGCATGGTGCACAGTGTTTTATTCGTCTTCAGGAAGTAGAGAAAGCGGAGCAAATGCTGACAAGCGTTGAGAAGAAAAATAATCGTGCTTTATATCATTTAATAAACGGAAGATATGCGTTTGAACAGGAAAGTTATCTAGAAGCGATTTCAAGCTTTCGTTTATCGTTACAATTAGACGCAGATCAGCCTATTGCTTGGAGTTTTCTAGCTTTATCCTATATGTATATTGATCAATCTGAAAAAGCATTGCAATACTCTCAAGTTGCGTTAGAGCGTAGTCCTGAAAGGTTCACTTTAACAAATCACGGTTTAATATTAATAGATTTAGAAAGATATGAAGAAGCATATGAAATCTTTAATGACTTGTTAAAAGAGTACAAATATGAAGCGCATGTATGGTATGAACGAGCGAGATGTGCACATCAACTAGGGAAATTATATTTAGCAATAAAAGGGCTTAAAGTAGCGATTCATTTGGATAGTAATGCACCTTACATTTATACGAAACTTTCGGAAATATACGAATCTGATTTGAAGGATGAGGAAAGTGCGAAAGAAATTTTATTAAACGGTATTGAGAATTGTGATGATAAAGCACCTCTTTACGTAAAATTAGGTGATTATCATTTTCAAAATGATAGCTTGGAAGAAGCAGAAGTATTGTATAAGCGTGCTTTAGAAGAAAATGATGAGGATGTTTATTCTCACTTCGGACTTACACAAGTTTATATGGCAAGAGAACAATATAAGGAAGCAAAAGAATATATTCTTGGTCTTGAGAAGCAAATTGAAAAGAGTCAAGATTTCCTCATGAATGCAGGAATGGTTTTATGGGATGCTGAAATTGAACTTGGTGGAAATGAAGAAGGGTTTAAAGTAGCACTATCTAAGTTAGAAAATGGTATAAAGAAAAGTGATTATAATGTAGCAAGTGCGTTAGATGAATATGTGAATCGAATTAAAGGAACGGAATTTGTACAACGAGGTATAGCATTTTTAAGAACGTTACACAAAGAAAGAAATGAAGTAAGTGAGTACGGTTGTTATGCAGGTATTTTATATGAATCTATTGGACAGTACGGCCAAGCGATGAAAAGATATAATAAGGCGATAGAACAAATGGAAACGGCATTACCGTATTACCGAATTGGTGAAACACTTATGGCATTAGGGCAATTGACGGAAGCAAAACAAGCGTATGAAACATGTTTAGAGCTTGATGGGAATTTCGTAGGTGTACATTTACAGCTTGCGGAAATATACGAAAAAGAAGAAAACCGTTCTAAAGAACAAAGTCATATGGTTCAGGCGATGAAAGAAGAGCCATTGCATATTAATATGGAATATTTAGCACAGCTTTCAGTAGATATGAATCTTCAGGAAGAATTGCTGATTGAACTAGAGCAATTAGCAGACGAAGTACCTGAAATATGGCGTTTAGATGCGATTGCATATGTGTACGGAGCGATGAATGAAATAGATAAAGAACAAGCACAGATTGAATACGCGCTACAATTAGATGGTGAGCATATAGAAGTTCTATATCATTATGCAAAAGTATTAGTGAAAAAAAGAAATGTAAAAGCAATTGAAGTTGCAATGAAAGTAATACAAAAAGATTTTGATAATGAACGTATATTTGATGTTTATGTAAAAGCAGTAGAGCAACATAAAAAATTGTCTAACATACGAGATTTTCTTCATACGTTAAAGGTGAAAAAAGCAGAAAGAAGTACAGCATTCATGTATGCTGCAGCTGCGGTTACGGAAATATGGATTGAACGCCAGCTGCATGAACAGCCGAAACGATCTATCATTACGAGAGCTTTTTATCGTATGAAAAATCGTGCGAAAGAAATTTCAATGGTTACTATGATAATTGATTTATATGAAATCTCTTTAAAGTTAAATCCGAAAAATAGTATGGCAGCACAGCGATTTGCGCTATTTTATGAGAATGTAGAGATGAATAAAGAAGCAATAGAGATTCTGCACACGTCACTAGAAAATAAATGGGATTATGAAGTAGCGAAGCAACTTGTAAATCTTTTCGTTGAGTGCGAGGAAGAAGATATGTTAAGAGATGCTTTGGAATTAACGAAGCAAATGGTTCGAGAACTACCAGATGATTATGATACTCTTCTTCTGCAAGCACAAGTATTCTTTAAAGCAGGGGAAGAAAGAAAAGCAGAAAAGATTATCTTACAATTAACAGAGCAAACACCGTTTGTAAGTAGAGCATTTCTTGCTTTAGGAGAAATATATCAAAGTCAAGAAAGGTTTGAAGAGGCAATTCAAGTATTAGAAAATGCTTCTATACATCATCCAAATGAAACAGTAATTCTTCTTTCTTTAGCGTCTTCATATCATGGTGCCGGCCAAACACTAAAGGCAGAAAAAATAACAAATAAAGTATTAACAATGGATGCAAGTGATTTGTTAGCAAGATATGATCGTGCTTGTTATTTAGCACAGTTAAATAGAAATGAAGAGGCGAAGGAAGAGCTTGAAATTGTCCTTCGTGAGGATGACTCGGGATTCTTTGTTGAACTTATTGAGGATGATGAAAATTTAGCAGCATTGCGAGAATTTGAAAAGTAATTGTATAAGAATAGGGGATAAGGATAAGAATATATTTTGAATTAGTTGACAATTAGTTGCTAAATGGCATAAAATAACTTTTAACAAAGTATACAAATCTGAAGACGAGAAAGAGTAAAATAGTGAACTGTTCTCCAGAGAGCCGGTATATTGCTGAAAGCCGGTGGGCAGAAGTTATTTGAAAATCATCTCCGAGGAGCCGAGGCTGAAAGTGAGTAAGCCCGGACGGATGTCTACCGTTACAAAGAACACGTATGATAGTACGTTGCTAAGCGCTATTAGTGAAAAAGCTAATAGAATTAGGGTGGTAACGCGGGTAAACCCGTCCCTACTTCATAGGGGCGGGTTTTTTGTGTGCTTTTAAAACATTCAAAGGAGTGATTGTAGATGAAGAAAGTAGATGTAAAAGAGTCAGCTGTAGGGAGAGAAACACGTATTCGTAAGCAGTGGAACGAACAAAGCATTTTTGAACAATCAATTCAGAATCGAGAAGGCGCGCAATCGTTTGTGTTTTATGAAGGACCACCAACGGCGAACGGTTTACCACACGTCGGCCATGCACTTGGTCGGGCAATTAAAGATTTAGTAGCAAGATATAAAACGATGGCTGGTTATAAAGTAGTAAGAAAAGCAGGATGGGATACACACGGTTTACCTGTAGAACTAGGTGTTGAGAAGCAACTTGGTATTTCTGGTAAACATGAGATCGAAGAATATGGCATTGAACCATTTATTCAAAAGTGTAAAGAGAGTGTTTTCACATATGAAAAGCAGTGGCGTGAATTCACTGAAAGCATCGGTTATTGGGTAGATATGGATGATCCATATGTAACTTTAAGGAATCCATATATCGAAAGTGTATGGCATATTTTGGGGACAATCCATGAAAAGGGATTGTTATATAAAGGACATAGAGTTTCACCATACTGCCCAAGCTGCCAAACCTCATTGAGCTCACATGAGGTTGCACAAGGGTATAAAACAGTAAAAGATTTAAGTGCAACTGTGAAGTTTAAAGTGAAAGATAGTGAAAATGAGTATTTTTTAGGTTGGACCACAACACCTTGGACACTTCCAGCAAACGTTGCGCTTGCTGTCCATCCAAATATGGAATACGTTAAAGCAAAACAAGAAAGTCATGTATACATTGTTGCGAAAGAACGTGTACAAGAAGTATTAAAAGAGAACTATGAAGTATTATCTGTTCATAAAGGCGAAGAATTATTAAACACATCTTATACAGCGCCATTTCCGATGAAAGAAGTTACAAATGGTTACCGCGTTATTGCAGCAGATTTTGTAACGGGAGATAGTGGTACAGGACTTGTTCATATTGCTCCAGCATATGGAGAGGACGATTATAGAGTTGTTCAAAGTGAAGGATTGTCATTTTTGCACGTTGTAGATGAAAAAGGTGAGTATACAGAAGCAGTACCATTTTTGAAAGGGAAATTTGTAAAAGATTGTGACGTGGATATCGTTCGTTATTTAGCGAAGGAAGGTTTACTGTATCATAAAGAAAAATATGAACATAGCTATCCGCATTGCTGGCGTTGTGATTCACCACTACTTTATTATGCAGGAGAAAGTTGGTTAATCCGAACAACTGCAATTAAAGATACATTTTTACAAAATAATGATTCTGTTACTTGGTATCCGGATCATATGAAACATGGACGTTTTGGTAAGTTTTTAGAAAATATGGTGGATTGGAATATTAGCCGAAATAGATATTGGGGAACACCATTAAACGTGTGGGAATGTGAAAGTTGCAATCATCAGTTCGCACCGAAGAGCATTGCCGAATTAAGAAAGTATAGTACGAAAGAAACACCAGAAGATTTGGAATTGCATAAGCCGTATGTAGATGAAGTACAAGTGTGCTGCGGGAAATGCGGAGGCACAATGAATCGTACACCAGAAGTGATTGATGTTTGGTTTGATAGTGGTTCTATGCCATTTGCACAATATCATTACCCATTTGAAAATAAAGAGTTATTTGAAGAGCAGTTTCCAGCGGATGTTATTGCAGAAGGAATTGATCAAACACGCGGCTGGTTTTATAGTTTATTAGCAGTATCAGCACTATATACAGGAAAAGTACCGTATAAACGAGTGTTATCACTAGGGCATGTTTTAGATGAAGAAGGGCAGAAAATGTCTAAAAGCAAAGGAAATGCACTAGATCCAGTTGATTTAGTAGATAAATTTGGTGCAGATGCGCTAAGATGGGCTTTACTTGTTGATAGTGCCCCGTGGAATGCGAAGCGTTTTTCTGAAAGAACAGTACTGGAAGCGAAATCTAAATTTGTAGATACATTAGTCAATGTGTATAGCTTCTACGTTTTATATGCAAATTTAGATGAGTATAATCCGAAAGAAACGTATGATGTAAAGCTTACGAAATTAGACGAATGGGTATTATCAAGATTGCATAGTACAACGAAAAAAGTGAGAACTGCACTTGATGATTATCAATTTACGAATGCAGCTCGTGAAATTGCAGCACTTGTAGATGAAGTGAGTAACTGGTATGTAAGACGCTCACGTAATCGTTTCTGGGAATCTGGTATGAACGCTGAGAAAGCAGCTGCGTATGAGACACTTCATGAAGTGCTTGTAACAATTAGTAAATTAATTGCACCATTTACACCGTTTGTCGCGGAAGACATTCATCTAAATTTAGAAGGAAGCAGCGTTCATTTAGCTGATTATCCAGTTGTAAATGAATCACTACTTCAACCGAAATTAGAAGCGGAAATGGATGCTGTTTTACAAGTTGTTGAACTTGGAAGAAGTAACCGTAATCAGCATTCTTTAAAAGTAAAACAGCCGCTAGCAGAACTTGTATTACTTGAGCATAACGAGAATGATATGGATTGGGAATCTTATCGTGATATCGTTATGGATGAGTTAAATGTAAAAGCATTCCATGTTGAACTCGATGAAACAAAATACACATCATATCAATTGAAGCTTAATTTTAAAACAGCGGGGCCGAAATTCGGTAAAAATGTGAATGCAGTGAATGGTTGGCTAAAACAATTATCACAAGAAGAAGTACAAAACTTTGTATCAACAGGAAGAGCAGTTTACGAAGCAACACCAGGAGAAGAAGTAGTCGTAACTGCTGAAGATGTGTTAGTTGAGAAAGTTGCAAAATCAGGATTCTCTAATACGACTAACGGACAATATACAGTTATGTTAGATACGAATGTAACGGAAGAATTGTTGCAAGAAGGAGTAGCGCGTGAATTCATTCGTGCGGTTCAAGAATATCGTAAACAGTTGAATTTACCAGTTAATTTACGAGTCGATGTTATTCTTGATACAGAAGTAGAGCTACAGCGAACGTTAACGAACCATAAAGATTTATTGGAAGAAAACTTACTCGTTAAACAATTTACATTTGGTCACTTAACGAACGAAGACGATGAACTTTCTTTAGGTGAAACGAAAGTTCGAATTAAATTAAGCGCGGCTCATTAAAGGAAAAGGAAGTTGGAATAATTCCAACTTCCTTTTTGTATGATGGAAATTTATCCGGCTAATTTCCTCATAATCCATTCGATAGGACCTCTAGAAAATTTCTTTCTCCATAACACACTAATTAAAATGCTGAAAATGAAAAATGCAGTAGCAAATAATAAAACGAATAGTAGTGATTGATTTTCCATTCTATTTAATAGAATTAATGTCCCAATACCGATAAATACATGACTGACATAATGAGTTAATGTTAATTGTCCTGTTTGCACAATGGAAGTGACAAACCAATTATTTCTATATTTTTCAGCGATATAGAGGCAAATGATTAATATAGCAATAGAGGATCCTGTAGCAGATAAAATATATAATACATTTGGTAAGATGGGTCCTGTATTAAATAAAAATGTGGCGGTCTCTCTGCCGATGTATGGAATAAAAAAGTGTGTAAGTCCTTTTGATAAAAGTTCTGTCAATATTGTGATTGTAATACCGAGTAAGAGTAATCTTTTTTTTATTTTTTTATTATGAAGATCTAACCTGCCAATTAACATACCGATTAAGAAGAACGAGAACCAAGGGAAAATAGGGTGATAGCCATTAAAGAATAAGTTGCGAAGAAAACCCTTTATTGTCCAGAAGTCTACATAATTTATAAATGGAGTTGGACCTACCCAACCCTCGAAAGTATTGAAAGTAAGCTGAAGAGATTGTGCGAACAATAAAATAATGATAGAAAGAAAAAGTAATAGTTTTTTGCGTACTGTCATGAGTAATGCAGCAACGAAAAGGTAAACACCATAGTAGTGTAATATATCCCCAGTCCACTCCATTACATATAGTAGTAATCCTAAAATAAATAAGAAAAGTGATCGTTTCCATATGGTCTTTCGGCTATTAGAAATTTTTATTTGTTCATTGCTAGCAACGGCTGACCTAGTCATTAAAGTTATACCGATGCCAGCAAGTATAACAAACAAAGCAGAGGCTCTACCTTCAAATAGTGACATGAAGGTTATTAAAAAAGGGGGACCATTTCCTTCTGCACCTGTTATCACCATGAAATTAACAAGTAGCATACCAAACATCGCCCAAGCTCTAGCAAAATCTAAGCCGATAATGCGTTTTTTTGTATTGACTTCAACCCCTTCTTTCAAAAATGTTATTTACAGCTTCAATCCAAATTTGTTTATAATCTATCTTTGCATCAATCATCATAAAATTTCCGATATTATCAAGCACTAATGCTAACATATGAGCTTTTGAAACTAGATTTTTATTTTCAATTAATTGAAGTTCATTTGCTTTTATAAGGAGTACTTCAAATCCATGTAAGTATTCTGTTTGCACAGTTAGTAATCGATCTTTGTACATCTTGTTTCTTGAAGATAGTAATACATATTCTTGTAACACTCGGTTAAAATAAGGGTCGTTTCGCTGTTCATCAATTATTTTAAGGCCAATTGCAATACATTTTTCAATAAAATTTGATTTTGTAAACTCTTCTGTATGGAAATAAGAAGAGAACTGCATAGCTTTACATAATTCAGTAAAAATACATTCAATTAAAGCATCTTTAGACTTAAAGTAGTAATATATAGATGGTTTTGCGATACCAACCTCCTCACCAATCATCGTATAAGTTGTTTTAACAATACCGTACGTAGCAAAAAGGCGATAACTTGCTTCCATTATTGAAGAGAGTGTTTCTTCACTTTTACTCATATAGATCCTCCTAAAAAAAGGTTATTTAAATCGTATCACTTACAAGTGATTTTTTCAACCTACCGTTAGGTAAAAAATAGTCTATTTTTTTAAACAGTAATATGAAAAGCTTTAGGGATAAGGAATGGATTTAGAAATTTCTTTCTAAAGTATTGTGTTCACTTTACACATAAATATTGAGAAAATTTCACTTACCCTAAATGGAAAGGTAATAGAAGTGTTCATAGAGAATTACTCGTAGATTCAATTTTTATCCATCCGTTTTGCGGGGAATGATTGCCTAGTGGTAATGGGATAAGGTTGAGCTACTTTATTAGGGGGAGTGGTTCTATGTTTAATAAAAAAATGGTGGCAATGGCAATGACCGTGCCGTTAGTAATGGGGACGATTTCTACGGTTTCGGCATTGGAAAAACAACAGCAAGTAAAGTTAGAAGCTTATTCGCCACAGAAAAAAGCAACTGAATATTTAAAAGAAAATGCTGCGCAGTATGGATTGAAAACAGATCTTTCAGACTTGCAATATATTTCTACAACAGAAACATCAGTAGCTTCATATGTTAGGTTCCAACAAGTTGTTAATGGTGCACCTGTATTTTCAAAACAAATAACAGTTACGCTTAACGGAGAGGGAAAGGGAGTACTCGCTGTTTCTGATTATCAGCCTGTTACAGGTGTGAAGGAAGTAACGACAAAAATTAGTGAAAAAGATGCAATACAAAAATCAATGGCGTATGTTGGAGAAGCAAGTGAGCAAAATTTATGGGCTCCTACAGATAAAGAGTTCGGATATATTGTTGAAGAAGGAATTGCTCGTCCAGTATATAAAGTTGTAGTCCATTCTAATAATCCATTTGGTGCATGGGAAACATTTATTGATGCAGAAAATGGAAAGTTAATTAAAAAGGTTGATATAAACCGAAAAGCTGAAGGGTCAGGAAAAGTATTTTTACCTAACCCAGTCGTATCTAGCGGTAGTAAAGTAGGCTTAAAAGATAATAACGATGCAGATTCAACAGCTCTAACGAACCAACTGAAAACTGTTACGTTAAAAGGTTTAGATGGAACAGGATTTTTAATTGGAGAATATGTAACGATTTCTTCAAAAGCGAAAACAAAATCTACGAATTTACAATTTAACTATACACGCGCAAATGATAGCTTTGAAGATGTTATGTCGTACTATCATATCGACACATTGCAACGTTACATTCAAAGTCTAGGTTTTAAAAATATTAATAACCGTTCGATAAAAGTGAATGTTAATGGTACAACTGATGATAACTCATTCTATTCTCCATCAACAAAAGCTTTAACTTTCGGTACTGGCGGTGTTGATGATGCAGAAGATGCTGGTATTATCGCACATGAGTATGGGCATTCGATTCAAGATAACCAAGTTCCTGGCTTTGGTAGTTCAGCAGAAGGTGGAGCGATGGGAGAAGGATTTGGCGACTTCTTAGGTGCTACATATGAAGATGCAGTATCGACTACTGGATATGGTAAAGCATGTGTTGGAGAATGGGATGCGACAGCTTATTCTAGTTCAGATCCAACATGCTTACGCCGATTAGATACGAATAAAGTATATCCGAAAGATATAACGAATGAAGTGCATGATGATGGTGAAATTTGGGCTCAAGGCCAATACGAAATGGCACAAGCTTTTGGCCGTGATGTAGCAACAAAAATCATTTTACAATCACACTGGTCATTAACACCAAACTCTAAATTCAGTGATGGAGCGAAAGCGATTAAGCAAGCGGATGCTCTTTTATATGGCGGACAACATGCTGCTGATATCGATCGCATTTGGGCAGCGAGAGGCATTAGTACGAATTAATATAAAAAGTCGTGGCATTTATAAGCCACGACTTTTTAATTTGCTTAAGAACTGGTACTAGTAAATAAAGCTATATCAATGATAGTGTGAATATATCCGTATCCCATTTACTTTTTAGCTTCTTTAAAAACAAAATGCTCTTTAAATTTTCTAGATTCAACTTTTTGACCATTTCGCATCGATCGGAATGGGTGTTCTTGCCATGTAATAATAACATCAACTTCATCTGCTTTTGTAGCAACGGGTAAATTAGCGTGTTCAAATCCAGTTTTTCCACTTGCCAAACGACTTTCCTTTAGGGAAAAGAGTTCATATTTCGTTTTCTTATTTGGTTCGTTGCGGAATACTTCGACGTTTACATTATATACTTCACTATTCCCGACATTCTTTACTGAAAAATGATATGTTTGAAATTCATCTTTTTTAGCTTGAAGCATATTCTTGTTTGTTTTTTTCGGTTTATCAATATTCACTTGCCATTGATCAGAGTTTTGAGAGATTGGTAAAGATTTTGGTGAATAGGCATACGTTTCGTTTACTACAATTAAGCAAAACAAAAGGAGAAAGAAACTAATTGCTTTTTGCATATACACACCTCGCTTTAAAATTTTTATTAATATGCGTAAATGAATTAGTTTTTATGTAAAAATTGGAAAATATTAAAGGTGTAATTTTGGATGTAATACATAAGAATATGTATTACAAAATTAACTTTTCACACTTTAGAAGAAGTTAGGAGTTATAAAACCAGAATGTTTCAAAAAAAGCTTGCGTTTTATAAGATAAGGAGTTAGAATACTCTGTAAATATAAAAAGTGATGATCAGGAAAAGTACATGGTGCAAAGGTCTACAGAGAGCAGCCAGTTGCTGGAAAGGTTGCGATACCGCATGATGGAAAGACACCTGTGAGTGTTGCTTTGAACGTGATTATTAGTAAAAGCAAACGGTACCTACCGTTATCAGGGCTAAGATGGTCAGTATGACAATTTGGGTGGTACCGCGGAAAAAAATCCGTCCCTATTTATAGGGGCGGATTTTTGTATTCTTTGAAAGGGGGTGAGTGACCGTGGATGATGACGATGACAACAATAACGTAAATAAATATAAAATTACTGGAGGGAAAAATAATGGATTCAATAATGAAGCGTTCACTCACAAAAGAATGTAAAAAGCAAAGTGGAAAGGTTGTATTACTTCAAGGATGGGTAAAAAAGATTCGACATCTTGGAAATGTTAGTTTTTTATTATTACGGGACAGAACAGGAGTAATTCAATGTGTATTAGAAAATGAATTGGCTGGATATAAAGTTGATGTAGAAAGTGTCGTCCACGTAATTGGTGAAATAGTCGAGACATCGAAAACAGAATTGGGTGTTGAAGTACTTGCTCATGAAGTGAAAGTAATAAACAGTGCAGAGCCACTTCCATTTGAAATAAATAAAAAGAAGTTACAAGTTGGCTTAGATCAACTACTTAATGAGCGAGTAATATCATTAAGGCATGAGCGAACCGCAGCGATTTTTAAAGTGAAATCTACACTCGTTCAAAGCTTTAGTGAATTTCTTATAGAGAACGATTTCACACGGATCTTTACGCCGAAAATTGTTTCGCAAGGGGCAGAAGGAGGAGCAAATGTTTTTAAGCTTCCATACTTCCAAAAAGAAGCTTATTTAGCACAATCACCACAGTTCTATAAGCAAATGATGGTGGCAGGTGGGTTAGAACGAGTTTTTGAAATTGCACCTGTATATAGAGCGGAACATCATAATTCTTCCCGTCATTTGAATGAATATATATCGTTAGACGTAGAGCTTGGTTTTATTCATGATTTTTATGAAGTGATGCAACTAGAAACGGATGTTTTACGATATATGTTTCAACAAGTAGCGAAAAAATGTGAAATAGAACTACAACTATTACAAATAGAAGTACCTGTTATTACTGAAATACCTAAAATTACATTGTTAGAAGCACAAGAAATTTTGAAAAGTAAGTATCGTAAAGAATCTCCTGTAGGGGATTTAGATACAGAAGGTGAAAAGTTACTAGGGAAATATGTGAAGGAAATATATAATAGTGAATTTGTTTTCATTACGCATTATCCGAAAAAAGCGAGACCGATGTATACGATGCCGAATAAAGAGAATCCAGCTATTACTGATTCATTCGACTTATTATATAAAGGATTAGAAATAACGTCAGGGGCACAGCGAATTCATAATTATGAAATGTTACTCGCTTCGTTTAAAGAAAAAGGATTACACCCAGATAAATTTCAATCTTATTTAAATACATTTCGATATGGTTGTCCACCACATGGAGGTTTCGGAATTGGGTTAGAAAGGGTTGTATATAAACTTTTAGAATTAACAAATGTACGAGAGGCGAGTGCTTTTCCGAGAGATTGTACTCGTCTCATACCGTAAAAAGAATCTTCGCGATTATCGCGAAGATTCTTTTTTTATAGTTCGTTTGAAAAGGTGAAAATATAGACTCTTTCTTTTTCTAATAAGCTTAGTAAAAGTCAGTTGAAATATGAACCATTTCGACAAAAAAATCAATATACCCTTGACAGTTACAAATATAACAGATATACTTCATATTAATTTCAAAAGAAAATATATTCTAAATATTAAAATGTGTTGAATAGGAGTAGTAAGGTCATGTATTTGTACAGAGAGCTATGGGTTGGTGTGACATAGTCAAATAACATCCTGAACTCGCCTAGGAGCAGTAAGGTGGAACGGAATTACATTCTTAGTAAATCTTAACGGTTAACCTTCGATATTAGGTTTGTAATCAAACGATTACTACTAAGGTGGATTCATAATGGAATCAATAAGGGTGGTACCGCGTTAAGTAAATGGCTTAGCGTCTCTTTATATAGAGATGCTAGGCCATTTTTTTATTATATGGAAGAAGAAATGGAGGGTTTATTTGAATAGGTTTATAAAATTTATTTATTTATATAAAAAGATTTAATTAGGAGGAAAATGAGATGAAACAGACGGAGCAATGGACTTCGAAATTAGGTTTTATAATGGCGGCAGCCGGATCAGCAATTGGACTTGGTGCGATATGGAAGTTCCCTTATATCGCTGGGAAGAGTGGGGGAGGAGCGTTCTTTTTAATATTTATATTATTTACTGTTTTAATTGGACTACCGCTACTTATAGCTGAATTTATGATTGGACGCAGTACGCAGAAACAAGCAGTTGGAGCATTTAAAAGCATCGCACCAAATACGGGATGGCATTGGATTGGACGCCTTGGTGTTGGAACTTGTTTTATACTACTTTCGTTTTATAGTGTTGTAGGTGGATGGGTATTAATTTATTTATTCAGAGGAATAACTGGACAACTGATTACTCCAGGACAAAATTACGGTACATTATTTACTGAAACAATTGGGAATCCTGTTTGGGCTATTATGGGACATTTCGCTTTTATGTTCATTACGATATGGGTTGTATCAAAGGGTGTACAAAACGGAATTGAAAAAGCAAGTAAATATATGTTGCCAGCATTGTTCGTTTTATTTGTCGCTCTTATTATTCGTTCGTTAACACTTGATGATGCAATGAAAGGTGTGAAGTTTTTCTTACAACCAGATTTCTCAAAGATTACTTCGGAAAGTATTTTGTTCGCAATGGGGCAATCATTCTTTGCAATTAGTATCGGGATTTCAATTATGGTTACGTATAGTTCCTATTTAAATAAAAAAGAAAGTTTACCAAAATCAGCAATAACAATTGTTGGATTAAATTTATTTGTTTCATTATTTGCAGGTCTTGCTATTTTTCCAGCCGTATTTTCATTAGGAATGGAGCCAACAGAAGGACCTGGATTACTATTTATCGTATTACCATCTGTATTTAGTCAAATCCCATTCGGTGGATTTTTCTTAACAGTATTTCTTGCACTATTTACATTTGCGACATTAACATCAGCATTTTCTCTACTAGAAACTGTTGTTTCAGCATTAGCAAATGGTGAACAAGAAAAGAGAACGAAATTATCATGGATGATCGGTTTCGGCATTTTCTTGGTAGGTATACCATCAGCGTTATCATTTGGAGTATGGAGTGATATTACGATTTTCGGAAAGAATATTTTTGATGCAGTAGACTTTTTATCTAGTAATATATTAATGCCACTTGGAGCACTATTTATTAGTATTTTCGTTTCATTCAAAATGGAGAAGAAGGTACTAGAAGCAGAGTTTTTTGTAGGTGGAAATTATGGAAAGAAAGTATTTACTTGTTGGGCATTTTTACTTCGATTTGTAGCACCACTTGCAATAATTATCGTCTTCTTAAATGTAATAGGAATTATTTAATATTAAATGTTATAATATTCAGTAAAAAAAGGGGGTGGTGATTATAAAGGAAAATTTGATAGAAGCAGGGAAATACATGAATATTAGAGGGAAAAAGCTATACGTTGAAACACATGGAAATCCTAAAAATAAGCCAGTCTTATACTTGCATGGTGGACCAGGAGAAAGTTGTTATGATTTTTCATTTCATCAAGCGGAACGTTTAAAAGATTCTCTATATGTAATTATAATAGATCAAAGAGGTGTTTGTCGCTCAGAAGAAATAACTGAAGACGAAGCTTTTGGATTAAATGATTTGATTGAAGACTGTGAGGAATTAAAAAAAGTATTACAAATTGAGAAGTGGTCTATAATTGGACACTCTTTCGGTGGATATGTAGCATTGCTTTATGCGTCGATATATCCAAGTTCAATAGAGAAAATAATATTTGAAGGACCAACTTTTAATTTTGCATTAACAAGTAGGGCTTTGTTACAAAAGACAGGACATTTATTAAAAAAGTATGGAAAAGAAGAAATAGCAAAAGAATGCTTTGCTTATTCATCTAGCGATGCTAGTTCAGAAGAGTTGTTAGAAGCTTATATAAGACTAAGCGCTGAATTAGAAGAAAAAAGAATGGAGATTTACAATAATAAGGAAAATAGGACAGATGAGAGTTTATACAGTGATGAAGAGTGGGAAATATTTTCAAATCGCTCCAAAATTCACTTTGATAGATTAAAATTAGAGGGAGCATGTCATACATCATTATTATCAAAAATAAAAGATGTACAAAATCTAATGTTATTAATAGTAGGAAAATATGATGTAGTAACGTGTGAAGAACAAATTAAAACATTTAATAAAGATGCCCGAAACGGCAAGTATATCGTATTTGAAGAGAGCGGTCATTCACCTCATTATGAGGAAGCAGATAGATTTGCAGAAACAGTCATACATTTTTTGAAATGAAGAAAAGGGTGCTTCTATAAATGAGAGGCACCCTTTCTAAATTTCTGGATATGTGATTGTGATGTTAGGCCACTTACTTTGCCAATTCTTTTTTATAACTCTGTTTTTGTACATATGTAATCGTTCTTTCGATTCAAGAAAATGAGCTGTTGGTTTCACTTGTAAGGAAAGGACATCTTCAATACCACATGGGGCTGTTAAGATAACGTTGTTTAGTTCATCAAGTGTAACTCCTAAAGCCGTTGCTGTTTCAGGGAATTTAGAAATAGCATTAACAGAAGAAGAATATGGTGGCATATTATTCACTACATGCATACGAGCTTGATTTTTTACAGACCAAGGGATAGTAGCATCAATATTCATTAATTTCGTTTCTAATGATTGTTCGTATATCTCATCTTGATGTAGACTATCATAATAAATCACATCAACATCAGGCATAGCCGTTTTAGCTTCATAGTCATGTAAAGTATCCCAAATTTTAGAACGAACAAATCCGGCACAAATCCACCAATCAGGTAGCTCTAGTGATTTTGCCATTTGTAATACATTCATCATCCATTCGTCGTTTTCTATTAAGCGAATTATATCTTTCTCTGTTTTGATCTTCATTGATAAATTCACCTTTCTAGTAAATTAATGCATCAGTTCAATAATCCATAAAATCCAGTAAGCACCTGGTACAAATAGCAGTTGTGCTAATAATGTGCCGAGAAGTCTAGAAATCATTAGCCAACCATACATTTTACTCATAGATTCAGCACCGCTTTCTGATTGTAGAGCACGTTCTGTTAAAAGAGCAATGCGTGGATCGAGTAATACAGTTAATAAAATAGTGGCGAAACCATTTACAAGGCCAGAAGCTGTACTTGCATTTGTTGCATAATCTGGATTTAAAAAAGAAGCGTAAAGGGCTGAAAGTACCCCTGCTGTATAAATAGCAGTAGCAAACATGTTAATAAGCATAATACGCTTTGGAATACCACCGATACGCAGTCTATGAATCATTTCTAACTTTGGAAAACGGACATATTTTTTTGTGTACTTTAATTTTTGAATGTTATTCGTTTTCATCATTCGAATGAAAGAACCGTCTGTTTCAAAGTTTTGAATGACATATCCAAATAATTTTGTCAAAGTTGGATAAAGAATGATCGCGATTAAAGTACCGATAGAAGCCGATAATAGTACGAGTCGTATAATATGCTCTAAATTAATAGAAGAATCTAGTTTTGCTTCATCGACAATACCACCGATTAAAAAGGCTTGTAGTAAGTTTGATGTTCTTGAAATAAGTAACACCATTCCTACAACAGACAAGGCAACCGCAATCTTCTTTAAACGTACTCCAGCTAATCGAATACTATAAGAGCTTGTTTCAACTGCGTGGATCACAATTGTGAAAGCCATTATAAAAATTAACGTAATTGACATTTGTTTCACCAGTTTCTATTAAAATAATTGTAACTTTTTTACTGTATCATATCTATCGTATTTTGTAACTGAAAGTATGTGACATAGGGAAATTGATTTTTCGAAAAAATAGATAATAATAGTATAATAGGGAGAAGTGGAAGAGATGTTAGCACTTATTTATACAGCAAATTAAGTGGAGGAATGAAGCATGTATAAAACATTTCTATTTGATTTAGATGGAACTTTAACTGATCCGAAAGAAGGGATTGTAAACTCGGTTTTATATGCATTAAAAAAAGTAGGAATTGAAGAAGTACATATAAGTGAGTTAGATTCATTTATAGGTCCTCCTATTCAGCAATCATTCATAGAGAGATATAATATGAGTGAAGGAGAGGTTGAACGTGCTGTTTTTTACTTCCGTGAGTATTTAAAGCAGCGTGGATTGTTTGAAAATAATGTATAAGAGGGGATTCTGAAGCTCTTGCAACAATTAAAAAGTTCAGGGAATCGCATATTCGTAGCAACTTCAAAGCCCACTGTATTTGCGAAACAAGTTATAGAGCATTTTCAATTAACGAATTATTTCGAAGACATCATTGGAAGTAATTTAGATGGTACGAGAATAAAAAAAGAAGAAATAATTGCTCATATTTTACAAACACATGAAGAACTAAATAAAGAAGAAATGATAATGATTGGTGATAGAAAGCACGATATAATAGGTGCAAATCAGAATGGAATTGCTTCAATTGGTGTTTTATATGGCTATGGCTGTGAAAAAGAACTGACTGAAGTTAGTGCGACCTACATAGTGAAAGATGTTGAAGAACTGTATCATTTTTGTATAGAGAAAAATTTAATACAGCAGTAAATATAGATTCTAGCAATCCCTTTATAACGTATGACGATGAATTCGTTTCTGTTTAAAGGGATTTTTCATATGTAATCGAATAATTATAATTAGACATTTTTAGCATAAAAATTTGTATGAATAAGAGGAGGGATGTCAGAATTAAAAGGTTAGTAGAAATTTATCAATAAAATTTAGAATATTCTGTTTAATGGAGGGGTAAAATTGGAGTTAGTTATTATATTATTAGCACTAAGTTTACTTATGTTCGTAGCATACAGAGGTTTTTCTGTTATTTTATTCGCGCCGATATTTGCATTATTTGCAGTATTTTTGACAGAACCTAGTTATGTATTACCTTTCTTTTCTAATATCTTTATGGAGAAAATGGTTGGATTTATAAAATTATATTTTCCTGTGTTTTTATTAGGAGCAATATTTGGAAAAGTAGTGGAAATGTCAGGAATTGCAGATTCTATCGCAAAAACAATTATTGAGTTAGTTGGTGAAAAACGTACTATATTAGCGATTGTATTAATGGGGGCTATTTTAACGTATAGTGGTGTTAGTGTGTATGTAGTAGTGTTTGCTGTTTATCCGTTCGCAGCTAAGTTGTTTCGACAAGCTAATATTCCAAAGCGTTTAATCCCTGGAACGATTGTTCTTGGAGCAGTAACGTTTACAATGGATGCGCTACCTGGATCACCACAAATTCAAAATGTAATACCTACAACATTTTTTAAAACGGATATTTATGCTGCACCGATACTTGGGATTGTAGGAGCAATTTTTGTTCTTACATTAGGTTTACTATATTTAGAGAGTAGACGTAAGAAGGCAAAAGCAGCAGGTGAAGGATATTTTGGTTTTAATGATGGAAATACTGAAATGGCAGCATCTTTGCAAGTAGAACAAAAAAATATGCCATTAATTAATAACATTGAAATCACAAGAGCGCAACAACTTATTGCATTTATACCACTTATTTTAGTAGGTGTAATGAATAAAGTGTTTACTATTATGATACCGAAGTGGTATCCAAGCGGTTTTGATTTTTCTGCAATTGGTATGAAAGCATTTGGAAAAGTAGAATTAAGTGCAGTAGTAGGAATTTGGTCTGTAGAATTGGCACTTATTATAGGGATCTTAACAACGTTATTATTATATTGGAAGCGAGTAGTAACAGGTTTCCAAGCTGGATTGAATACAAGTATTGGTGGAGCGCTACTTGCAACGATGAATACAGGAGCTGAGTTTGGATTCGGTGGTGTCATTGCAGCACTTCCAGGCTTCGCAATTATGAGAGATGGCATCTCTGCTACTTTCACAAATCCGTTAGTGAATGGTGCAGTAACGACGAATATTTTAGCTGGAATTACAGGCTCGGCATCAGGAGGAATGGGAATAGTATTAAGCGCAATGGGAGATAAATTTATTGCAGCGGCCAATCAATTTGATATTCCATTAGAAGTTATGCACCGTATCGTATCAATGGCATCAGGAGGAATGGATACACTACCACATAACGGGGCTATTATTACTATTCTTACAGTAACGGGATTAACACATAAACAGTCATATAAAGATATATTTGCTATTACTATTTTGAAAACGGTTGCTGTATTTTTAGTTATCGCATTCTATACTTTAACAGGACTCTATTAAAAAATTTGAATCGTAAAGATTCATCAAATCGATAATTTATATTATAAAATATTAATTAGGATAAGAAGGGGTGGGGGACTTGCAAGAGGTTTCTGAGTTTCGTATGCCAAAGTCGGTATTATATGGAAGGAATTCGCTTGAAAAACTGGGAGAACAATCAAAAAAGTTAGGGAAAAGAGCTTTTATAGTTACTGATACAATTATGGAGAAATTAGGATATGTTGAAAAGTGTATGCAACAACTAAATAAGAAAGGTATTATTGTTAGTACATATAATAAAGTGGATGCTGAGCCTACAAATATACACGTATTAGAAGCGTTATCTCTTTGTAAAGAGGAAAAGTGCGATTTTATTATCGGTATTGGTGGTGGAAGTTGTATTGATGCTGCGAAAGCGGTAGCGGTTTTATATACAAATGGTGGAGAAGTTGAGGATTATGTCCAAAAGGATATTGAAATAGAAAACAATCCACTACCACTTATTGCAATTCCAACAACTTCTGGTACTGGTTCGGAAGTTACAAGTGTAGCAGTAATTACGAATAAAAAAACAGATGTAAAAATGATGATGAAGCATCCTAGTTTTATACCGAAAGTAGCAATTATAGATCCAGTTTTGACAAGTTCGTTACCACCACAAATTACGGCAGCAACAGGAATAGATGCGTTATGTCATGCGATTGAAGCTTATATTTCTAAATTTTCACAACCACTTACAGATGTACTTGCTCTTTCAGCTATTGAAAGTATTATGAAATATTTACGTATAGCATATGAAGATGGACATAATATGGAGGCAAGAGAAGCGATGATGATTGCTTCCTTACAAGCTGGAATTGCATTTTCGAATGCATCAGTTACATTAGTTCATGGAATGTCAAGGCCAGTGGGAGCATTATTTCATGTACCGCATGGAATATCAAATGCCATACTATTACCTACAGTGTTAGAGTTTACAAAAACAAGTGCAGTGAAAAGGTTAGCAAAAATTGGACGTAACTTAAATAAGGATTTGTATTCGAATTCTGATGAGGAAGTAGCAGACTACACGATTGGGGAAATAAAAAAGCTTTGCTATGATCTTCGTATTCCAAATTTAAAAGAATACGGTATCGATGAAATTGAATTTGAAAATGCTATCTCTAAAATGGCATCAGATGCAATTGAAAGTGGTAGCCCAGCTAATAACCCACGTGTTCCATCATATGATGAAATCAAAGAGTTGTATCGAGAGTGTTTTAATTATAAGTATAAAGAATTTATAAAAATATCAGATTATTAATTTCAGAATATTCTATAAAAATTTCCTTGGAAATGAAAGTACAATTATTCTATATTATTACGTTAAAACAAGACTTTATATCCCAAACTTAAAGTCTTGTTTTATTGTGTATAATATACATAATAAAACGTTGTTATTAGTTTTATAAAAAAGTTTAGGTAGGTGTTTATATGAAAACGATAGGTCTTATAGGTGGTATGAGTTGGGAATCAACTTCTGAATATTATCGAATTATTAATGAAGAAATAAAAGAGAGATTAGGAGGGCTACATTCAGCAAAATGTTTGATTAATAGTGTGGATTTTGAAGAGATTGAACGATGTCAGTCTAGCGGAGATTGGGATGGTGCTGGAGAAATTCTAGGGAATGCGGCATATTCATTACAAAAGGGAGGAGCAGACTTTATAATCATTTGTACAAATACAATGCATAAGGTAGTTGGAAAAATAAAGGCCAAAATTGATATTCCAGTCTTACATATTGCTGATGCAACTGCAAAAGAAATTAAAAGAAAAGACATTCAAAAGGTTGGTCTGCTTGGAACTAAATATACAATGGAGCAAGATTTCTATAAGTCACGTATAGAAGAAAATAATATAAAAGTAATAGTACCATCAGAAAAAAATAGAAAAGAAATAAATAAAGTAATATATACAGAATTATGTTTAGGAAAAATAGTATCTCAATCTAGAGAATATTATAAAAGAGTCATCGAAGAGTTAGTGCAAAAAGGAGCACAGGGAATCATATTAGGTTGTACAGAAATAGGGTTATTAATAAAGCAAGAAAACGTATCTGTCCCGATATTTGATACAACTCATATACATGCAATTGAAGCAGTCAAGGTAGCTCTAGATAGAGTATAATTATATTATGTAAACTTTATTCGTATATCTGGAAAACATTCAGAAAATATTTTATAATGTAAGTGGTTACATTTAAGGGGGAATGCGTATGTTTTCAGTTCAACCAATCGCATTTGTACATAATGAAAGAAAGGAAATAAAAGATGATGAGTGGGGAGAAGTAAGATCTCGTATAACTTTAACTGAAATGTATGCAGAAGAGAGTATACAAGGGGTTGAAGATTTTTCTCATATTGAAGTTGTTTTTTATTTTCATAAAGTAACTGACGAGCAAATTCAGTATTTTGCTAGACATCCTAGAAATAATAAGGATTATCCTGAAGTAGGTATTTTTGCACAGCGCGGGAAAAATCGCCCAAATCGCATAGGTGTAACAATTGTAAAGATGATCAAAAGAGAAGGTAAATCAATTATTGTTGAGGGATTAGATGCTATTGATGGCACTCCTATATTGGATATAAAACCAATAATGAAAGAGTTTATGCCGACAGAAGAAATACACCAGCCTAAATGGGCAACGGATATAATGAGACAGTATTGGAAGGGGAATGGAGTAAAATGAGAATATATGAGGCAACAATTGCAGATTTAGATGGACTAGCATCAGTTTTTAATAACTATCGCATGTTTTATAGGCAAGATTCTGATTTAGAAGGGGCAAAAGTATTTTTACGAAATAGAATTGAGAAAAAAGAGTCTGTTATTTTCGTAGCAGTTGAAGACGGCGAATATATTGGGTTCACGCAACTATATCCATCATTTTCTTCTATTTCAATGAAAGAATTATGGATTTTAAATGATTTATTTGTACAAGCGGCGAAGCGTGGAGCCGGAACAGGTAAAAAATTATTAGAAGCTGCTAAAGAATACGCATTAGAAAATGGAGCAAAAGGTGTAAAGCTGCAAACGGAGATTGATAATTTATCAGCACAACGATTATACGCTGAAAATGGTTATTTGAGAGATAATCGTTATTTCCATTACGAATTAACGTTTTAAAAAATTAAGTTGAAAGAGACATTTTCAAGAAAAAGAATTTCTTTGTAATGAGAAATTCTTTTTTATTTTTGCCTAAATTAAAAAACATGACGAAAATAAAACGATATTTATTTATTGTTAAACAATAAATATTGTGATAAAATTATGTTGCCATTAAATAAGTGAGGTATTGTAAATGAATCTTAAACGAAGTTCAACAATGTTCTTAAAAGTAATTATTTTTCTTGCTGGAATTTCAGTGCTTGCTTTATGCATATTTTTAGTGCCGGAAATGGCGGATTTCACAGCGAATTTGTATCCTAACATTGCTCCGATAAAATATCTTGTTTTAATTGTACTGTATGTAGCAGCTGTGCCTTTTTACGTTGCTCTTTATCAGGCTTTCAATCTTTTACAGTACATTGATGAGAACACAGCGTTCTCGGAATTATCAGTAAAGGCGTTAAAGAATATAAAGCGCTGTGCAATTACAATCAGTGGTTTGTATGTATTAAGTTTGCCACTTTTTCATTTTATAGCGAAAAAAATGGACCCTCCTATTGGGTTAGTGGGACTCATTATCGTTTTTGCTTCGCTCGTTATCGCCGTTTTTGCTGCTATCCTCCAACGACTTCTACAAGAGGCAATTAACATAAAATCAGAAAATGATTTGACGGTCTGAGGTGGCGGATATGACAATCATTATTAATATTGACGTCATGTTAGCAAAACGAAAAATGAGTGTAACGGAGCTTTCGGAGAAGGTTGGAATTACGATGGCGAATCTTTCTATTTTGAAAAATGGGAAAGCAAAAGCGGTTCGTTTTTCAACATTAGAAGCGATATGTAAAGCTTTGGAGTGTCAGCCAGGGGATATTTTGGAGTATAAAAACGATGAGAATACTCAATAAAAACAGATAACAAATGTAAATAATAGAAGTCAATAAAGAAGGGATAGCCACTAAGCTATTCCTTCTTTACGTTAATTGCTGTTACTAATAAAAAATATAATTTGAATTGCAATGTTTGCGTATCAAAAGGGAACTTGCTACCTTTTGAGGTGATCCGTTTTGTGGAATACAATTATTTGCCAAAAAGGCTATTTTAACTATGTTTTAAATTATTTCGGGTGAATCAAAATTTTCATTTGTATTATAGTTGATTTAAAACCCAGTTTGTTGCATCTTCAAAGTTATCTGCAATGTAGTTTGGTTCAATATGTGCCCATTTGTCTCGGTACGTATGTAAAGCATCGTATCCAGCGCCTGTGCGCACCAATATCGTTATCGCATGCACTGTTGCTCCTGCAACGATATCGGTCCAGCGATCACCAATTACAGCGCATTTTGTTAAATCAAGCCCGTGTTTTTCAGCTGCTTGTAGCAGCATACCTGTACTTGGTTTACGACATTCACAACCATCACCGTGTTTGTGAGGACATACATAAATATCATCAAAACCGAAGCCTTCTAATTCTTGTACAAAATCGGCTACAGTTGCAATTCCATCTGCGATACCAGGTTGATTTGTGAAAGAGAAAATTTTTATATTTTGAGCTTTTAGTTTTTGCAAAGCTGCTTTTGTAAACGGAAATAATGTAAAAGATCCCGGATAATGTATTGTAGTGTCACCACCAATTGTACCGTCACGATCAATGAAAATTGCTTTAATGTTTGTCATAGTTATAGTCCCTTCAATTTATAAGTAGTTTAAAAATGTTTTACAAATCTGTAGCCATTTACTTCATATCCTAATTTTTTGTAAAAAGGATGAGCTTCTACTCTTTTTGTTCCACTAACTAGCCATGTGCCAATGCAATTATGTTTCTTTGCTAATTGCTCGGCATAATCCATCAACACTTGTCCAATGCCTTTCCGTCGTATGTTAGAATCAACGCTAATAATTGAAATCTCTCCATAACGTGTTACATCTTCTAAATTTTCACGTATACGAAATCCAAGTAACCCAAATATAGCTTCTTCTTCCTCGTAAACATATAAAAAATCAAACGGACTCATTTGTACGAATTGTAATCGGTTGTTCATATCTTCATAGGAAATAGAGGAACCTTTTAATTCTTTCGTTAAAGAACAAAGTGCGTCTATATCATCTATCGTTGCTTCACGAATTTGAAAAGACATATTATCCACTCCAATAAAATGTAATCAAACATTTAATATTCTGTTAAAAAATGTTTTTTCCTGCTATGAAAATAAATATTTTATAATGATATATAGATAGTTATATGTTATTCTTTTCCTTGATTGTATTAGAAATGGAAAGAAGGGGAATGCATGTTAAAAGTAAATATCCGCTCAGCTGGATATGAAATAGGCGAAAAAATAATTCATGATATAGCTTTTTCTATCGAAAAAGGTGAACTAGTTGCTCTTATTGGAGCAAATGGTGCTGGGAAGAGTACGACGATTAAAACGATACTCGGATTACTTGTAAATATGGACGGTGAAATATCATTCGGTGAAAAGAAAAATCCGTATGCATACGTACCAGAACATCCAACATACTATGATTACTTGACGCTCTGGGAACATATTGAATTATTAATGGCAGCTCGTGGAAGTGAAATGGGAAGTTGGGAAGAACGAGCGGAACAATTATTACATACTTTTCGAATGAATAAGCATAAACATGAGTATTTATCAAAATTTTCAAAAGGCATGAAACAAAAATCGATGCTAATATTGGCGTTTTTAACTGAGCCAGATTTTTATATCATTGACGAACCTTTTATCGGTTTAGATCCGGTAGCTACGAAAGAGTTTTTAAATTATTTATATAAAGAAAAAGAGCGCGGGGCAGGAATTTTATTTTGTACGCACGTATTAGATACTGCTGAAAAAATTTGTGAAAGATTTTTACTCATTTCACAAGGTACATTAGTCGCAGATGGACATTTAGAATCTATTCAAATATTAGCGGAAATGCCGGGTAGTTCATTATTAGACTGCTTTGATGTAATTGTAAGGCGTGAACAACATGATTAAACAACAATTTTATAAGAGATTACGCCATGAACTTGAGCGGAAATGGAAGTCTATACGTTCGGTAACAGATTGGACAGTCGCATTATATATTATTATTCCAGCACTTATATTTATGGGAATCTATTATCGATCGCTATGGATAAATGAATTATCAACGGAAGAGACGATTTATTTCGGATTAGGATTACTCGCATTTTATCTAGTAACATATCCAAGAGGAGTTCGTTCATTTTTTGAGCAAGCGGATAGTTTATTTTTAATTTCGTATGCAACACATATGCGAAAATTAGTCCAGTATGGCATGATGTACACATTTGTTCGAATAGCGATAACGAATATAATAGTAGTCGTTATTATGTTACCGGTGTTGATGAAAAGTATCGAAGTAACAGAGATACAAGTCCTATTATTTTGGGTATTCTTTACTATATTTCGGTTTATGTTGTCGTTGTTAACGAGATTTGTTCATGTACATGTGGGGAAACGATGGGTTTTATGGATTGTAAAAAATGTAGTATTTTCTATGAGCGTGTCCTTTTTTGGAATTAGTTTATTTTTTATTTATAAAAATCCGTTGTATTCAATTTTATTTATCGGTCTAGTAATTTTCTTAAGTAGTGTATTAGTAAAAGAGAAAATGAATTATAAAAAGTTCTTTTTTAAAGAAATCGAGAAAGAAAAGGAGGAAAGCATGCGCTGGACGAGCGGAATTATGCAAGTTGGTGGTCATGCGGCTAAACCGAGTAGTTCGAATAAAAAACCGTGGATGTTTCCGCGCTCTAAAAGACTTTTAGGGAAAAAAGCTGATTCTCGTATTGTCGAATCTTTTTTGAAAGAATTTTTCCGTACAAGTACTGCACGAATATTTTATATTCAAATTGTATGTATCAGTACTGCAAGTATAATTATGACTCCAAGGTGGATTGCAGCTATTGTTCTCGTATTTGCTGTAGTTGCAATTTCTCGCTATGCACGTGATTATTGGAATGAATTTACGAATAAGATGTTTCTTCGTTTATATTGTGATGAAGGGAAATTACTATTGTTAAGATGGAAGGCAGATCGTTATTTACTACTACCAGCAATACTTTTATATGGAATAGTTATACTTTCACAGTTTTATTTATTGCCAGCTGTGGTAGGCAGCGTTGTTTTTATTTTATTAATTGTATGGATTGTATTTCTACCATTAAAAAAGAGCCATTGACGGCTCTTTTTCTAGTCTGTAACACATTGATAAATAAAATATACTAAAACGAGTATGCTTGCGGCGGAATACATGACATCTAAAGTCATTCAAGTGCCTCCTCAATATCGTGGTATTAATATTGTATGAAATCTTACAATTTCATATTCAAGTGAAAAATATGTGAACGTTAACAAAATTGTAAAGTGCAAAAATTACAATCATTTTGTATAATAGAAGAAACCACCGTTATATAAAAAATAATGAGTGAAAGGGGAGGGAACATAAATGCCAAATTGGTTTAGAAAAACCTTAGTCGCATTAATTACCGTATTTACATTTGGTTTAGTGACGCCTCCTTCCATATTGCTTGATAATGCCAAAGCTGCGGACAAGCCTACGAGCACAGCTGGGCAACAAAGTTTGGAGAGTACGTCCTATACATATGAAGAAACGAATGACAGGTTAACCACCGATACTTTTATTACTTATGCGATGCAAGAAGCAGAGAAGCAGTCGATGCAAAAGTTTGGTACTAAAATTGGTCCAGTAATTGAAGATGAATTTAAAGATGTAATATTACCAAAGATTGAAGAGGCAATTGCTGAGCTTGCTAGTGATGTACCAGAAGATTCACTACAATCATTAGCGATTTCTCAAAAACCAGCTGGTGGGAATAATGAAAAGATTTTTCATGTCTACGATACGAAATCAGGAAATGATTTATTGCGTTTCCATGTAAGAAGAGATCATCCACCGCAAGATGGTTATTATTTTAATTTCCATTATCATCGTTTTGATGATGGATACTCAGGACATCATGAGTTAGGAAATATTTATTGGAATACGAATGTACCGCCGAAATGGCTTTCTTAAAAAGAACAAGAGAAAATCTTGTTCTTTTTTATTTTTATAGAAGGGACAGACAACCATGTTGTTGAATAACATAGGTTTAGAAAAAAGAAGCAAAGGGAGTATGGGAATGCAAAAATATATTGTTTTTGACTTTGATGGCACATTAGTAGATTCACAAAATATATTTGTACCAATTTATAATCAAATTGCTGAAAAGCACGGATATAAAACGGTAAGAGAAGAAGAAATTGAGTATTTACGCAAGTTAACGATGGCGGAGAGATGTAAACAACTCGATGTACCACTGTATAAACTACCGATATTAGCGCTGGAGTTTTATAAATTGTATCAACCTGCTATAAAAGATCTTATTTTGTTCCATGGGATGAAGGAAGTATTAGATGAACTACATAAAAAAGGCTACGGAATTGCAGTCATATCATCGAACTCAGAAGAGCATATTCGGGCGTTTTTACAAAAGAATGATATAGAAAATATACAAGAAGTGTATTGTTCTAAAAATTTGTTCGGTAAAGACAAGATGATAAAAAGATTTTTAAAATCGAAAAAGATAACAGAGAAAGATATGTTATATGTCGGTGATGAACAGCGAGACGTAGCAGCGTGTAAAAAGGCTGGAGTGAACGTAATTTG
This sequence comes from Bacillus sp. JKS001846, assembly GCF_900176455.1. Lineage (NCBI taxonomy): Bacteria > Bacillati > Bacillota > Bacilli > Caryophanales > Bacillaceae > Bacillus > Bacillus sp. JKS001846. The sequence goes on along the minus strand of NZ_FWYG01000001.1, from coordinate 3,544,757 downwards.
GGTATCTTGGGGATATGATGTTATTGAAACAGTGAAAAAAGATGCACCAGATTACATGGTTCATAAGCCGATGGAAATTGTGCAAGTAGTACAAGGAGCGTATTCTTAATATGAATACACTGCGAGCAGGCATTCATCATATTGAATTTTGGGTAGCAAATTTAGAGGAGTCCATTTCTTTTTATAATAAGTTGTTTTCCATAATTGGGTGGAGAAAGTTAAATGAAGTAGCATATAGCACAGGAGAAAGTGAAATATACTTTAAAGAAGTAGATGAGGAAATTGTAAGGACGTTAGGGCCTAGACATATTTGTTATCAAGCTATTCATAGAGAAGTAGTTGATGAAGTAGCAGATTTTCTTTCTAGTACGAAAGTGAAGGTAATACGTGGTCCAATTGAAATGAATCATTATTCGGAAGGTTACTATACGATTGATTTTTACGATCCGAATGGATTTATTGTAGAAGTTGCCTATACACCAAATGCAGAAATGTAAGGGGAATAGATATGAAGATAATTACAGCACGGCAAAGCAATATACAAATAGTAAAAGATGCAGCGAATATTGAAGAAATTTCTAAAGGTTTCTCTCCAGATAAGAAATATATAATTACGAATGCAAATAATGAAAAATATTTATTTCGGACAGGCGATATAAAAGAGTATGAAAGAAAGAAAATAGAGTTTCAAATTTTAAATGAAATGGTAAAACGTAACGTACAGGCACAAAGGCCAATTGAAATAGGTATATTGGAAGAAGAAGGTGTATGCTATAGTATTTTTTCATATTTAGAAGGGGAAGATGCGAAGAAGCTATTGCCTACGTATTCACCAAAAGAACAATATGATATTGGTATAGAGGCAGGAAAAGATTTAGCAAAAATGCATACATATGAAGCTCCTAATAATATACTTCCATGGTATGAAAGAGCTATGAAAAAATATAGTAAATATGTAGAGGCATATAAAACATGCGGAATAAACATAAAAAATGATGATAAAATCATAAAGTTTATTGAAGAAAATGAAATATATTTAAAGAACCGCCCGAATCGATTTCAACACGATGATTTTCACTTAGAAAATATAATTGTACGTGATGCGAGATATGTAGGTGTTGTTGATTTTAATGGCTACGACTGGGGCGACCCAATTCATGATTTCGTAAAAATTGCACTGTTTGCAAGGGATATTAGTATTCCGTATTCAATCGGACAAATAGAAGGATATTTTAATGGGAGAATACCAGAGGAGTTCTGGAATTTATATGCGGTGTACGTTGGCATGACAGTTTTCTCCTCAGTTGTCTGGACATTACTAGCAGCGCCGCATATGTTAGATGATATGTTAGAGCGTCTTACTATAGTTTTAGAGGATCATAATAACTTTGAGTTATCGAAGCCAATTTGGTTTCAACCAGATAAGATTGATATGACATAGAAAAGGTAGGTGTGATTCGCACCTACCTTTATTTTTTACCATCAAAATACTTATTTAATTTTCTTAAATGTAAGCGGCTGAGTACTTAATGTAGCTGGTACATGTAACTGAAGGGATGGGAATTCACCACTTACATTCATTTCATAAGCAAATAATAAGCTCATTTTCATTTGGAATAAGTCAACTTTTGTGGAGAAGATGTCGTAATGATGATGCCCTAATTGAATATCCATTTCCATAAATTGTACATATAACGAATCATCTCGTTTGTATACTTGTAATGTTCCGTATGCAGGATGTTCAAAAATACCAGTATAATCCTCTAACTTGTGCGAAGGTGTAGTCCCTTTAATTTGTTCAGGGAGGGATTCAGTTGCTTCTTTCATCATTTCCTTCATTTTTTTAGTATCTTCTACAGCACGTTTATGCCAATCAATGGATTCTAATTCAAGTAGTTCGTCATAAATTTGATTAGCGAGATAAGTAGGAAGTAATGTTCCTCCAGCATTCGTTAAAATGACAAGGCCTATGTTTTCTGTTGGTATGAATGAAACAAGCGCTGAAAATCCATCGATATTACCGCCATGATGAATCACTTTTTTACCACGATAAGCGCTAATAAACCAACCAAGACCGTAACTATTTAATGGAGATTCAGGGAGTGATAAAACCGGTTGGTCTGGAATTGAATTGTGTGGTGTATACATTTGTTGTAATAATTCAGAGGAGATTAATTCATGATCTCCAAATTTTCCTTCATTTAAGTGGAGAAGTACCCAATTTGCCATATCTTCAATTGTGGAATTAATACACCCAGCAGCGCCAACTGTATCGATGTTACGGAATGGAACTGCTTTTATTTCACCGTCATTTTCAATGTAAGGTAAAGCGTAATCATCTGTAGTTTGTGAATCGTTAACAGAGAAGTTTGTATGTCTCATATTTAAAGGTTCTAAAATATGTTCTGTAGTGTATTGCTCCCACGTTTGATTTGTAATGTTTTCAACAATGTAGCTAATTGTTGCATACATTAAGTTGTTATATAGAAATGCAGTCCGGAACGGTGCATCAAGTGGTAAATGTTTTATTTTTTCAACGAGATCTTTTCGAGATAAGGAAGAACTGTACCAAAGAGCCTCATGACGACTCACTCCAGTTCGATGAGAAGCTAAATCCCGTCCTGTAACTTGTGAGCTAGCAAGTAGTTCAGATAAAGTAAAGTTAGGTATATAAGACGGGACAGGAGCATCCCAATTAAACTTTTTTTGCTGTGCTAACAAGCTTAATGAAAGTGTACCAAACGCTTTCGTTGAGGAACCGATTGCGAATCGAGTATTCGGTGTAACAGCCTCTTTTGTTTCTATATTACGATAGCCGAAACCTTCTGAAAGAATAACTTCACCGTCTTTTATAACAGCGACAGCAACACCAGGAACATTTAAATCCTTCATCATTTTTTCAACCGTGGTTTGTAAAGAAGTCATAACAGGTGTTTCAATTTTAGACATATTTCTAACCTCCAAATATAAATTTTGATCTACCGCACTATACTTTCGGTAATAGAAAATGAAAACCTTTTAAAATATGGAAAGTTAATAATTTTGTAAGAATTAGCGCAAGAAATTTTATTAATTAAGATTATTAAATTTACCATTTTTCATGTTATGATAAATTCCATATACGATTGAAAGAAGGTTTTCCTACATATGAAACATGCTGAAAATGAATACTTAAATTTATGCCGCCATGTAATGGAACATGGTACGAAGAAAGAAGATCGTACAGGGACAGGAACTGTATCTGTATTTGGATATCAAATGCGTTTTGATTTGAGCAAAGGATTTCCTTTATTAACGACAAAAAGAGTACCATTTCGCCTTGTAGCAAGTGAACTACTTTGGTTTATGAAAGGTGATACAAATATTCGCTATTTATTGCAGCATAATAATAACATTTGGAATGAATGGGCGTTTAAGAGCTGGGTAGAAAGTGATGAGTATACTGGTCCTGACATGACTGATTTTGGTCTTCGCTCACAACAAGATGAAGAATTTAAAGTACAGTACGATGAGCAAATGGAATTGTTTAAAAAGAACGTTTTAGAAGATGATGAGTTCTCAAATAAATATGGTTATTTAGGAGACGTTTACGGTAAACAATGGCGTGCTTGGAAAACGACAGCTGGTGAGACACTTGATCAATTAAAAGATGTAATTGAAATGATTAAAAAAACACCAGACTCACGTCGTTTAATCGTTTCTGCTTGGAATCCTGAAGACGTACCGAGTATGGCATTACCGCCTTGTCATACATTATTCCAATTTTATGTAGCGGACGGAAAACTTTCTTGTCAGCTATATCAAAGAAGTGGTGACATATTCCTTGGAATTCCATTTAACATCGCAAGTTATTCACTACTAACACATTTAATTGCACATGAATGTGGTCTTGAAGTAGGAGAATTTGTTCATACAATTGGAGATGCACACATTTATACAAATCATTTTGAACAAGTAGAAAAGCAATTGGCACGTGAACCACGTCCATTCCCGAAACTTACATTAAATCCAGATGTGAAATCTGTGTTTGATTTTGAAATGGAAGATTTAACGATTGAAGGATACGATCCGCATCCAGCAATTAAAGCACCGGTTGCAGTATAATTGTAGAGGAGATGAAAAAATGATTGTTTCATTTATGGTCGCGATGGACGAAAATAGAGTAATTGGTAAAGATAATAATTTACCTTGGCGTTTACCGAGTGAATTACAATACGTGAAGAAAACAACGATGGGCCACCCGCTTATTATGGGAAGAAAGAACTATGAAGCGATTGGTAGACCACTGCCTGGAAGACGTAATATTATTGTAACTCGTAATGAAGGGTATCATGTTGAAGGCTGTGAAGTTGTTCATTCTGTAGAAGAAGTATTTGAACTATGTAAAAATGAAGAAGAGATTTTTATTTTTGGCGGAGCGCAAATTTACGATCTCTTTTTACCTTATGTAGACAAGTTATATATAACAAAAATCCATTATGCATTTGAAGGAGATACATTCTTCCCAGAAATGGATATGACAAATTGGAAAGAGATTTTTGTAGAAAAAGGTTTAACGGATGAAAAAAACCCGTATACGTATTATTACCATGTATATGAGAAGCAACAATAATAAAAAAGATTGATGTGAGAATTCACATCAATCTTTTTATTTGTATTCACCAATATAAGTTTATAGATGAGATTCGATAGTGCTATAATGATAGGTAGCATGTAAAAATGCTAAAATTTTCAAAAGTACTAATATAGAAAGAGGAGGAGAATCGATTGAGAAAGATATGGGGGATTCTTTTTCTTTGCTTAACATTCATGTTAGTTGGATGTGGTAAAGAAGAAAAACCACAAGAAGCGTTTGATACATATGTAAAAGCGTGGAATAAACAAAAATTTGCAGATATGTATGATCAACTATCAAAAAATGCAAAAAAAGATATTTCAAAGAAAGAGTTTACTGAGAAATATGAAAAAATTTATTCTGGTATCGAAGTGAAAGACTTAAAGGTAGAAACAGGGGAAGTAAAAGAAGATAAAAAAGATGAAGGTCCTGTTCCTTTTAAAGTAAGCATGGATACAGTTGGTGGTAAAATCACATTTGGTCATGAAGCAAAAATGGTGAAAGAAAAAGATGGAGATAAAGAATCTTGGAAAATAGATTGGACTCCTGATTTTATTTTCCCTGGCATGACGAAAGATAGTAAAGTGCGTATGCAGACAACACAGCCAAAACGTGGTGAAATATACGATCGTAATGGAAAAGGTCTTGCAACGAATGGGAAAGCTTCTGAAATCGGATTGATTCCTGAAAAGTTAGGCGATACTGCTCCGCAAACGAAAGAAACAGTAGCGAAGTTATTAAATATGTCTGTAGAAGAAATTGATCAAAAATTAGCTGCTAAATGGGTAAAACCAGGGTATCTCGTACCAATTGGAATTTTGCCTGAAGGGGCAACACAAAATACGTACATTGATTTACCAGGTGTTTCAACAAAACCTGTAAATGTTCGTACATATCCGTTAGGGGAAGCGGCAGCTCATCTGACTGGTTATATTGGAAAGGTAAATGCTGAAGATTTAAAAACGCTACAAAAGAAAGGCTATCAAGCTGATGACCCAGTTGGTAAAGCTGGCTTAGAGCAAGTATTAGAGGAAAAGCTACGCGGTAAAAAAGGTGGCCGTGTCTTTGTAGAAGATGCGCAAGGAAAAGAAATTAAAAATTTAGCAAAAACAGATGCTGTTGATGGAGAAAATGTAACTTTAACTATTGATAGTGTTGTTCAAGAAAAAACGTATAATGAAATGAAGGGCGAAGCTGGTTCAAGTGCAGCAATTAATCCGAAAAGTGGAGAAACAATTGCACTAGTAAGTAGTCCAGCATATGATCCTAATATAATTGCACGAGGGACATCGAAGGCACAACGCGAAGCTTGGAATAATGATCCGAAAAAACCAATGACAAATCGCTTTACACAATTGTCGGTACCAGGTTCTGTATTTAAACCAATTACAGCTGCAATTGGTCTTGAAACGAAAACGATTGATCCAAAAGAAGAGTTGAAAATTGAAGGATTAAAATGGACAAAAGATTCTTCTTGGGGTAATTACTATGTAACGCGTGTGAAAGATGCAAATCCGATTGATTTTGATAAGGCGATGAAATACTCGGATAATATTTACTTCGCACAAGAAGCTTTAAAAATCGGAAAAGACAAGTTTATGAGTGAAGCAAAAAAATTCGGATTCGATGAGAAACTACCAATTGAATATGGATTCCCTGCTTCTAAAATTGCAAATGACGGCATTAAAAATGATATTCAAATGGCAGATACGGGATATGGACAAGGACAAGTATTAATGACTCCTCTTCATTTAGCTTTAACGTATGCGCCGATTGTAAATGATGGAACGATTCCGTCACCGTATATTATTAAAACAGATAAACAACCAAAAGCTTGGAAAGAAAATGTAATTTCTAAAGGAAATCAGGATATATTAAAAACTGCAATGACGAAAGTAATTAATGATCCAGATGGTACAGGGAAAATTGCTAAAATTGATGGTATGACTCTTGCTGGAAAAACAGGTACAGCGGAATTAAAAGTATCAAAAGAGGCCGAAGGAAAAGAACTAGGTTGGTTCGCTGCATTTGATTTAAATTCACCAGATATGGTCATTACAATGATGATTGAAGATGTAAAAGGTAGAGGCGGGAGTAATATTCCAGCTGAAAAAGTAAAACATGTATTTCAAAAATAATATGTAATAGAAGGCTATCTCTATAAGTTGTAGAGGTAGCCTTTTTATACGAAAGAATTCTTAATATCTGTATACTAAATTTTAAGGAAACAAAGTAAATCATTAACTTACGAAAAAAAAGTAGCTATTTTTTATTGACATTGATTAAAACTTTTTGTATTATACTTACATAAGGTAAGTTATTAACTTTTAAAAAACAAATCTTGAATTAAAGATAAAGAGAAAAAAGGGAGAGAATACAATGACAAAAGTACTATTTATCACAGCAAATCCAAATTCAGCAGAAGGTTCTTTCGGAATGGCAGTAGGGGAGGCTTTCATCGAAGCTTATAAAAACGAACATCCACAAGACGAAGTTGTAACAATTGATTTATTCAACACTACAGTACCAGCAATTGATGCAGATGTATTTGCTGCTTGGGGTAAATTTGCAGCAGGTGAAGGCTTTGAAGCTTTAACTGAAGTTCAACAACAAAAAGTAGCAGCAATGAACACAAACTTAGAAACATTTATGAATGCAGATCGTTATGTATTCGTAACTCCAATGTGGAACTTTAGCTATCCACCAGTAGTAAAAGCATACTTAGATAACGTAGCAATCGCAGGTAAAACATTCAAATATACTGAAAATGGTCCAGTCGGCTTATTAGAAGGTAAAAAAGCACTTCACATTCAAGCAACAGGTGGCGTATATTCTGAAGGAGCATACGCAGCTGTAGACTTCGGTCGCAATCACTTAAAGACTGTATTAGGATTTGTCGGTGTGAATGATACTGAATATATCGCAGTTGAAGGTATGAATGCAAACCCTGAAAAAGCACAAGAAATTAAAGAAGCAGCAATTGCTAATGCTCGTGAATTAGCAAAACGTTTCTAATATAGAATGCTTAAAAAGTCCGAACACTTGCTGTTTGGACTTTTTTTCTTCTTTTTCCTTCGTTTGTCTAGTATAATGAAGGTCGGAATGATAATAGGTGGGGGTTCTGTATGATTCAAACGTTTTTTAAAATCTTTTATTTAATTTTAATCGTAATTGCGATTACACCAAGAATGTGGCGTCTTAAAAGACAAGTAAATACGATGGCGCCAAAAGAAAAAGACAATGCTGTGTATAAAACGACAAATTGGTTTGGTAAGAAAATGGTACGTGTAGCTGGAGGGGCAGTAGAAGTGAAAGGACTTGAAAATGTTCCGAAAGACAAGCCAGTACTAGTTGTAAGTAATCACCAAAGTAATATGGATATCCCTGTTTTACTAGGTTACTTAAATAAACCAATTGGATTCGTTTCAAAGGCAGAGATTAAAAAGTTCCCAGTTGTACCAACTTGGATGGAACTTATGAATTGCGTATTTATGGATCGTAGCGATCGTCGTCAATCTCTTCAAGCGATTAAAGATGGAATTGAACTATTAAAGAATGGACATTCTATCGTAATTTTCCCTGAAGGAACGAGAAGTAAGGGCGGCGAAGTTGGAGAGTTTAAGGCTGGTAGTTTTCATCTTGCAGTAAAGTCAGGTGTAGCAATTTTACCTGTAACGTTAGATGGTACATATAAGATGTTTGAAGCGAATGGAAATCGTATGAAGCCAGCTCATGCAACAGTAACAATTTCTAAGCCGATTACATCTGAAGATTATGCGAATATGGATATTAAAGAATTAACGAAGCATACACAGGAAGTTATCGCATCACAATTACATAAGTAATAAAAAAGGATTCAGCTTATAGTAAGCTGAATCCTTTTTTATTATGCTGTAGGTAAGACATAAAAGAGTACACAGAAGAACATCATCGCACTACCACCCAAAACGAACAGGTGCCATATGGCATGGTTGAAAGGTAGCTTTTCCCAAAGGAAGAATATAGCTCCGACAGAATATAAAATTCCACCTGCTAAAAGTAGTGAAAAACCATGTCCAGTTAGATTTTCATAAAGTGGTTTAATGGCAACGATTATGAGCCAACCCATAATGATGTAACATAAAGTTGAAGCCTTTATAAAGCGACGTACAAAGAAAATTTTGAAGACGATACCTCCGATTGCTAGTGTCCATATTATAGCAAGCAACGTCCATCCTAATGGGCCACGAAGTGTAATAAGTAGAAAAGGAGTATACGTGCCAGCAATCAATAAGTAAATGGCTGAATGATCTAAAATAGTAAATATTTTTTCTACTTTAGGATGATGAATGCTATGTAGCAATGTTGAAAACAAGTACAGTAAGAACATGCTTACACCATAAACAGTAAATGCAACTACAGCTGATGCGGTACCGTGCTTAGAAGCATGAATAATCAATATGATTAAGGCAGGGATGCTTAAAATGGCACCGATACCATGTGTAATTGCATTTGCAATTTCTTCTTTTACAAATTGGGTCATTCGTGTCATTTTTTCAGTCATAATGCAAATCCTTTCTACTATCATAAAATAATATGTCATTTCCCTTACCATATCATACACAAGAGCAATAGAAAATGAAATTTGTATAATTGATTATATTTTTGAATTTTTTTGACAAAAGACAATGGATTTGTTGACGTTTTCAAACTTTTTTGACAAAATAAAATTATGTAATAGTAGGACAAGGAAACTACTAATAAAGGGGATGGGGAAATGTTTTCAAATATTGGCTTTCCAGGGTTAATTTTAATTTTAGTAGCAGTACTCATTTTATTTGGACCTAAAAAATTGCCGGAAATCGGGAAGGCTTTAGGGGAAACGTTAAAAGAGTTTAAAAAATCAACGAAAGAATTGACAGATGACGCATTTCAAGAAAAGGAAAAGAAAGAAAAAATGTAGTGTATTTTTCTTGTAATGGATAAATAAAGTGTGGTGAACGAGATGGAAGATCGGGAAATGAGCGTAGTAGAACATATTGTTGAGCTTCGAAAAAGAGTAATATATACGGTGTTATCCTTTGTACTATTTTTAATTATTGGATTTACTTTTACAAAGGATATTTATTTTTGGCTTGTAAAAGATTTACCAATGAAATTAACTGTTCTCGGTCCAAGTGATGTATTGTGGATTTTTTTCTCGATTGCTACAGTATTTGCTATCGTTTGTACAATTCCTTTTGCTGCTATACAAATTTGGTTATTTGTAAAACCGGGTTTACATCCAAATGAACAAAAGATGACAATAATGTATATACCGGTATTGTCTATATTATTTCTCGCAGGTTTATGTTTTGGATATTTCATTGTAATGCCGTTTCTATTTCACTTTTTAACTACGATAGGTAATGAAATGTTTAATACGATGTTTACGACAGAAAAGTATTTTCATTTTGTACTTAATTTAACAGTTCCATTTGCTGTGATTTTTGAATTGCCAGTCGTTGTAATGTTTTTAACTAGTATTGGAATACTTACGGCGGAATTTTTAATAAAAATAAGAAGGTATGCTTACGTAGCATTAATTATCATTGCATCTTGTATATCACCGCCAGACTTTTTATCTCATAGTTTAGTTGCAGTGCCGCTTATTTGTATTTATGAAGTAAGTATTGCGTTATCAAAGGTTGTTAGTAAGAGGAAAAAGAAAAGAGAAGAAATGCAGTCGAAAAGTGCCTCGTTATAAAGGCACTTTTTTATTTATTTGTTATACTATAGCTATAAACGTATACAATATATAGAAGAAAAAAATTATAGAATCTCCAAAATTTAGACAAACTTTGCGCTTTTATAAGCTTATACTAAATGTATTAAACAATTGATGGATAATGAGATTCCCGTCTCAGAGATATTTAGGACGGGAAGGTGAATTAGGTGGAGATGAATAGAGTATAAATCTTCTAGCCATAAGGACTACAGAAATCATATAAGTCTGATTTTACTCCACTTTAAACAACGTGTTACAGCGCAAAGTAGAGGAAGTTCAAAAATCCAATGAAAAAGAGGATTGATATTGTGATTACGAAAAGTTTTTATTTCACTCATTCAACAGGGGATTGCATTAAAATATTCGAAATCCCTGTCCTACAGGCACAGCATCCATTATCGTTTCTAATTCAGTCTCGTCTTCAATTATTTATTGCAAAAATTCAAAGACAAAAACACCCAAGATTTTCGTATTCTTTCCGTGAATATTTACAAAATTGTTTGAAGTGGAATGATTATTTAAATGTATATAAAACAAATACCCTTGAAAAAAATGCATGATACGAAGTACGGACAGGGTTAGTAAACTCTGTCTTTTTCATTTTAGATATGAAAATATAATTAATTTGATGAAATTTCGTTCCAAATTGTTGAAAGCAATGGGAATACTAGTATAATAACAAGGAGAGCGTATTGGAAAGGGAAGAAGTATAGTATGCAAAAAATTAAAATTGTAACAGATTCAACGGCAGATTTATCACAAGACGTAATCGAAAAGTATGACATTCATGTTTTACCATTATCAATCTCTGTAAATGGACAAACATATTTAGATCGCGTTGATTTACAACCTGACGAATTTATTGAAGAAATGATTAAATCAGAGGAATTACCAAAAACATCACAACCAGCTATGGGTACATTTGTAGAAATGTATGACAAGCTAGGGGAAGATGGAAGCGAAGTCCTTTCTATCCATATGACAAGTGGAATGAGCGGTACTGTAGCAACTGCAAATAGCGCTGCATCAATGACTGATACAAAAGTAACAGTTGTTGATTCTCAATTTATTACACATGCTTTAGCATATCAAGTAATTGAAGCTGCAAAAATGGCAAATGACGGACGCTCACTAGAAGAAATTTTAAAACGTGTAGATGAAGTAAGAAAGAATACTCGTTTATATGTAGTAGTGGATACATTAGAAAACTTAGTGAAGGGTGGACGTATCGGTAAAGGAAAAGCGTTTATCGGTTCGCTACTTAATATAAAGCCAATTGCTAGTCTTGAAGACGGTGTTTATAATCCTGTAACGAAAGTTCGTAGCCAAGGCCAAATTGTAAAAACATTAGCTAAGTTATTTGAGCAAGATACGGCTGGAAAAGTCGTAAAAGCTGTTGCAATTCCGCATGCGAAAGCAATTCCTTTAGCTGAAAGTATGAAAGCGGCGGTTGAAAAAGTGAGTGGATTTGCTCAATCAGAAATTTTCTATACAACGCCTATTATTAGTACTCATACAGGTCCGGGCGCAATCGGATTTATGTATTTAGCAGAGTAATAAAAAAGCTACTTGAAAATATATTTCAAGTAGCTTTTTTATGTAAATAGAAAGTAAGAAATAAGAAGAGCTACACAGGCACTACCGCTAATGATATAGCGAGTCTGTAAATATTCATTCATAGAAAACACCCTTTATCCCGCTATTTGCGGACAGTAAAACTCTCTACCTCAAATTTAGCTGGAGCAAAGAGGTTAGGTAGCGGGCTGCCCGTAAAAGCTTGATTGGTGAAGGCAAATAATCAGTGGGGATGAAGAAATCCCACTAATTAAAGTTTCACTATAGGATTTTCTATATTATATGTTGGATATAGAAAATCAGTCATTACGTTACACATGTAAAGTTTCAATTTTTTCGTTTATTTGCTTATCATTTGTTGCGTTACTATAAATAAAAGTTTGACCTAAAAAGAGTACATGCAGTTGTTCCCACGGTAACATGCGCAAATTCCAATTATTTCGAAGTCTAGTTATTGCTTCACGAGGTGTTTCATCGGCGAGTGCAAAAGCTCCGTAATGCATTGGTATAAAATGTGTAGCGTTTAAATCTAAATAAGCTTGCACCGCCTCTTCAGGTGAAACATGAGATACTTTCATAAACCATTCTGGTTCATAAGCGCCAATGGGCATAAGAGCAATATCAATAAAAAAGCGTTCACCAATTTCTTTGAAACCTTGGAAATAGCCACTGTCGCCACAAAAATATATGGTTTCCATAGTCGTTTCATTATCAATAATCCATCCGCCCCAGTGAGACGTATTCATATCAAATAAGAATCTTCTCGTCCAGTGCTGAGCAGGTACGAAGTGAAAAGAAACTTCGTTAATTATCGTACTTTCCCACCATTTATACTCTTCTACATGTTTAAATTTCTTACGAGTAAATAATTTTTTTAATCCAATAGGTACAAGATATAGAACATCATCATTCAACTGACGAAGAGTTGAAAAATCTAAATGATCATAATGACCATGTGAAATAAGGACAATATCAATTTTAGGTAGTGCTTCTATAGAGAGTCCAGGTTCTGTAAGTCTTGGAACTAGCTTTAATTTATTAGCCCATACTGGATCTGTTAATATATTAAGTCCATTCGTTTGGATAAGAAAAGTGGAATGCCCAATCCATGTGATAGTCGTTTTTTCAACATTACTTTGCAAAAATGCACTTTGTTTAACGGGTGATTGTTCTACTAAGAAAGAAAAATCTTTTTTGTTTTGCTTTCGTTCTTTACGCCAGCGTAAAAAAGAGCGAATTGATTTTTTTGTACTAACATTATCCATATTTTCATAGCGCTTTGCCATGAACATCACCTCATTTAAAATCGTTGTATTTGTATTGTACCGAAATGTTGTTAAGGAATACAGTGTAAAACATGGATTAATGTTTAAGGAATTGTTAAAAAATAGGGAGAGGTATTTACAAAAGTAACAATAAAATTAGTTTTATCACTTTTATTTAGAGAAATAATAGTAAAAAAATATATTTTGTCTAGTAATTCGCTTGAAATAAAGAAGTAACATACGTAAATTCGTACGATTTCGTGAACAAATGTAGTAAACAATTTTCTCGTAGTGTTAACTTTTGTTATTATAAACATAACCTATTTAAATTTAGGATAGAGAAAAGAGGTTTATAAATGAAGCGTTATCAAAAAATAATTGGTCTTATGGTTGTATTTTGTCTCTTTGTACTTGCTGGATGTAGTGAATCAGGTTCAAAGCTTCGTAAACCATTAAATTGGGATTTAGAAACCTTCCAATTTACAAATCAAGATGGAAAGCAATTTGGTACAAAAGATTTAAAAGGGAAAGTTTGGGTTGCAGATTTTATGTTCACAAATTGTCAGACAGTTTGTCCACCAATGACTGCAAATATGGCCAAGCTTCAAAAGATGGCAAAAGAAGAGAAATTAGACGTTCAGTTTGTTTCATTTAGTGTAGATCCAGACCTTGATAAGCCAGAAAATCTGAAAGCTTTTATTCAAAAGTTTACAGAGGATACTAGTAACTGGAATTTATTAACGGGGTATTCGTTAGAAGATATTACAAAGTTTTCAAAAGATAATTTCCAATCACTTGTAGATAAGCCGGAGAACGGTCAGGTCATGCATGGTACATCATTTTATTTAATTGATCAAAACGGAAAAGTAATGAAAAAGTATAGTGGCATTAGTAATACGCCATACGAAGACATTATACGTGATATGAAGCGATTAGTGGGTTAAAAATAAGGGTGCATAGCACCCTTATTTTTTTGTATTAGTCTATCGATAAAATGTCATGTTGCTGGGGAAGTTTCGGCGCCCGAATTTCTAATACGCCATTTTGATAAGAAGCTTTTGCCGCTTTTTTATTAATTGAATACGGCAATTTAATCAATCTTGATGCTTCTGAAATGGAACGTTCTCGGCGATAATAGTTATGGGATGTTTGTTCTTCTTCCTCTTCAAGTATCTCTTCTTTTACAGAGACTTTTAAGTATTCACTTTGTATTTCAATTTGGATTTGTTCTTTTTGTATACCTGGTAGTTCAGCTGTAACAACGAGTTCTTCACCAACTTCATATAAATCTACAGGGAATGTTAATAAACGGTTTCCTTTTTGGAAAAAATGATTTAAATCAGCGATTACATTGCGAAGAGGTGTTTGCTCGAAGAAATCATCAATTTGCTTTAAGTAATTACGAACCGGTGGGCGAGAAGAATCTTTTTTTTCTTCACTCATGGTATTCCCTCCTAGAAATCAATTTGCAATATCATATGACAAAAGCGGAGAAAGGTGAGTGCCTAGTTTTCATGTTTTCATAAAAAATTGTTAAAAATGTGAAATGGAGTGATTTTTTTATAGTTTTTGGTCGCCATATTCAGTTGATTATGCTAGTATAAATAGGGTTGATATAGTAGTATAGAGACAGAATGAAAACTGAAAGAGGGTAAGAAGTATGTGTGGTTTTGTAGGATGTTTATGTGAAAACCCTAGAGAGTTTTCAGAAACAGAAAAACATCAATTTGAAAATATGAACACGATGATTTTCCACCGTGGTCCAGATGACGAAGGATATTTTCGTGATGAACATGTACAATTTGGCTTCCGCCGTTTAAGCATCATTGACTTAGAGGCAGGACATCAGCCGCTAACTTATGAAAATGATCGATATGTAATTATTTTTAATGGTGAAATTTACAACTATGTAGAATTACGTGAAATGTTACTTGAAAAAGGTGCAACGTTTGCAACGCAATCTGATACAGAAGTTATCATTGCATTGTATGCACATATGAAAGAAAAATGTGTAGACTACCTTCGTGGTATGTTTGCATTTATGATTTGGGATCGTGAAGAAAAGAAACTTTTCGGTGCACGTGACCACTTCGGTATTAAACCTTTATACATCGCACAACAAGGTGATACTACATTCTTCGCATCTGAGAAGAAAAGTATTATGCATGTGATGGAAGATAAAGGCGTTAATCCAACGTCACTACAACATTACTTTACGTACCAATATGGTCCAGAGCCAGAAACTTTAACAATTGATGTTAATAAAATCGAGCCTGGTCATTATTTCGTAAAAGAAATCGGTAAAGAGATGGAAATCCATCGCTACTGGAAACCTTATTTCAATGCTTCAAGTGCAACGAAAGAGGAGCATATCCAAGCAATTCGTGATGTGTTATATGATTCAGTAAAAGTGCATATGCGTAGTGATGTACCAGTAGGTTCATTCTTATCTGGTGGTATCGATTCATCTATCATCGCTTCTATCGCAAGAGAAATGAATCCAAATCTTTTAACATTCTCTGTTGGTTTTGAGCAACGTGGTTTCAGTGAAGTTGATGTTGCGAAAGAAACTGCTGAGAAATTAGGCGTTAAAAACCATAACGTATTCATTTCAGCGAAAGAATTTATGGATGAGTTCCCAAAAATCATTTGGCATATGGATGATCCTTTAGCTGATCCAGCAGCTGTACCATTGTACTTCGTTGCGAAAGAAGCACGTAAACATGTAACAGTTGTTCTTTCTGGTGAAGGCGCAGACGAGCTATTTGGTGGTTATAACATTTACCGTGAGCCAAACTCACTAAAAATGTTCTCTTACATTCCTAGCCCAGGTAAGAGCGTTCTAAAAGCATTAAGTGGTGCTCTTAAAGAAGGATTTAAAGGTAAGAGCTTCCTAGAGCGTGGATGTACACCAATTGAAGAGCGTTACTATGGAAATGCTAAAATCTTCCGTGAAGAAGAAAAAGCTGAATTAATGAAGTATTACAATGAAAGTGTTAACTATATGGATATCACGAAACCATTGTATAACGAGATTAAAGATTATGATGATGTAAGTAAAATGCAGTACATTGACATGTTCACATGGCTACGCGGTGACATTTTATTAAAAGCTGATAAAATGACAATGGCAAACTCATTAGAACTTCGTGTACCGTTCTTAGATAAAGAAGTATTCGATGTTGCATCTAAAATTCCAACTGAATTTAAGATTGCTAACGGAACTACGAAAGCTATTTTACGTGAAGCAGCACGCGGAATCGTTCCAGATCACGTATTAGATCGTAAAAAACTTGGATTCCCAGTACCAATTCGTCACTGGTTAAAAGACGAAATGCATGATTGGGCTATAAATATTATAAACGAAAGTAAGACAGAGCATTTAATCGACAAACAGTATGTATTAAACTTACTGGAAGCACATTGTGCAGATAAAGGCGATTATAGCCGTAAAATTTGGACTGTACTTGCGTTTATGGTATGGCACCAAATTTATGTTGAGCATAAATACGATACGAATAAGTTCCATGAAGAAACAAAACGTGCGTATAGCTTAGTTTAATTAGAAAAACCTTAAGATCGCATACGGTCTTAAGGTTTTTTTCATAAATAGGAAGTATTATTGATACAATAATAGTAAAAGGATGGACAACATATGATTACGTTTGAGAAAGTTACTGTAGAAAATGAAAGCGTTGTTAAAGAAATGTTTAAATCGCATAGTTTAGGTGAGAAAAAGGTACAGTACTGTGTGAAAGTTGATGATACATATATTGGTGTAATAGATTATAGTGTACAAGAGGAACGGGCTGTTTTATCACAGCTAATTATTCATTTTGATTACCAAGGTTACGGTTATGGTACAAATACGTATTTTACATTTGAAGAAATGATGAAACAAAGAAATGTGAAAGAAATAAAAGTGCTACAAGAGAAATTAACAGAAAAGGCGAAGTCTTTCATAGAGAGTTTTGGTTTTGCTTCAGAAGATGAAGAGTATGTAAAGAAAATATAACGATGATTATTTATGCGATACAATAAATATAAGGCAGGTGGATGTATGACGATGACTTCTGGTCTTGTATTAATTGGAGGGTGCTTTATAGTAGCAGAATTATGTCATATAATCATTCGGAAAAGAATGAGTAAGAAAAAAAAGCCGTATGAATTACAATACATCCCTGTCTTTTTCATTATGTTTTGTATGCTTAGTACATTACAAAATTTAATGAACTTTCCACCACTTGTAAATGTTTTTTTAAAGTTTGGTTTACTTTATAGTGGTGTTGGAATAGCACTTTTATTTATTTTATTTTGCATACGTTATGTTCACTATCAATCGTATATATTTATTTTAAATTGGTTAAAGCAAGATGATAGAAACCGCCTTACATAAGGCGGTTTTTTTATTTGCAATTGTAACAGAACCTGTACATTTCACATAAAATAGGACGAGTAGAAATGCAAACATATTACAAGAAAGGGGCGGGGCAATAAAATGAAACTTGTTATAGACGCAGGGCACGGTGGATATGATTCTGGTGCTGTTGGTAATGGTTTAGTAGAAAAAAACTTAACACTTCAAATTGCTAGACGCGTTCGAGACATTTTAACGGTAAATTACCCAATTACAATTAAAATGACACGTGATAGTGATGTGTTTATTTCTTTATCTGAACGTGCTAATATTGCTAATGCTTTCAGTGCGGATTATTTTATTTCATTTCATATTAATAGCGGCGGGGGTACAGGTTTTGAAAGTTATATTTATAATGCGTTATCCAATAGCAGCACTGCATATGCAAAGCAACAAAAAATGCATACAGCTGTCAATCCTGTATTAACAAAATATGGTCTTCGTGATCGAGGAGCAAAAAAAGAAAATTATGCGGTATTAAGAGAAACCACAATGGATGCAATTTTAACTGAGACTGCTTTTATTGATACAGCGTTTGATGCAAATTTATTAAAAAATCCACAATTTATTGAAGATCTAAGTCAAGCGTATGCAAATGGAATAGCAGCTATTTTTGGAGTAGCTCCAAATCCACAACCCCCTAACCCACAACCGACACCTCAAACGAAGGGAATCGCTTATATTCTTGGGAAAAATGTAAATTTAAGAAATGGTCCATCAACTTCTTCCTCAGTTATTCGTCAATTAAATTCTCCAGAATCTTACGTTGTATATCAGGAAAGTAACGGATGGCTAGATTTGGGGAATAGGCAATGGGTGTATAATGATCCTTCGTACATTAATTTTGTAAAGACAAGCAATAGTGATGGAAGCCCGATTGGGGTTGCATATATACAAGGGATGAATGTAAATTTAAGAAGTGGTCCATCAACTACATCTGCAGTTATCCGCCAATTAAATTCTCCAGAATCTTATTTAGTATATATAAATGAAAATGGTTGGTTAAACCTTGGTGGAAATCAGTGGGTATATAATGACCCAGCGTATATTAAATATACTCAATATTAGGAATTAAAATGATAATGCAATATGGATGCGTATCCTTGTTATGTATAACAAGGATACGCATTTTAATAACAACATTTATTTTCATACTTATGCACTATGTTTTAAAAAGAAACATTAGAAAAGCGGATAGAATCTAAATAGTATGTATTAAAAAAGTTTTCTTATATACATTGACAATGTATATAAGATACATTAATCTTTAAATGTTAATGATAATCGATTTCATCTAGGGAGGACATATGATACATACTAAAAAACTAATTATGTTCTGCATTATGATACTCATGGTTGTAATTGCAGGATGTAGTAAAGAAGAGAAAAAAGAAAATAATATATCAGCGAAAGCAAAAGATTCATATACGGTAAAGCATGCAATGGGTGAAACGACAGTAAATGGTACACCTAAAAAAGTTGTTGTTTTAACAAATGAAGGCGCAGAGGCTCTCCTAGCTGTGGGCGTAACGCCAGTGGGGACTACGAAACCACGTGCTGGTGATGAATGGTATCCTCATTTAGCGAAAGAGTTAAAAAACACGGAAGTTGTAGGAACTGAACGTGATATTAATTTAGAGGCTGTAATGAAGCTTAAGCCAGATTTAATTATCGGAAATAAAATGCGTCATGAAAAAATATATGATCAGCTAAAAGAAATCGCACCAACTGTTTATGCAGAAACATTACGCGGTGATTGGAAAGAAAACTTTACACTTTATACAAAAGCTGTAAATAAAGAAAAAGAAGGGCAAAAAGCTCTTGATGATTATAAAAAACGCATTGAAGGAATGAAAGAGAAGTTAGGCGATAAATTGAATTCTAAAGTTTCTATTATTCGTTTCGTGCCAGGTGATGTTCGTATTTATCAAAAAAACTCATTCTCGGGTGTTGTTTTAAATGATATTGGATTTAAACGACCACCATTACAAGATAAAGATGATTTTGCGATAAAAGGAATTACAAAAGAGCAGATTCCAAATATGGACGGAGACTACTTATTCTATTTCACGTCTGATAAAGATGCAGATAAGAATAATGAAGGAAATTCGTTAGCGAAGGAATGGACAGAAGATCCACTCTTTAAGCAACTACAGGCTTCTAAAAATAATAAAGTATTCCAAGTAGATGAAGTGATTTGGAATACAGCAGGTGGTATTGTAGCTGCAAATCTTATGTTAGATGATATTGAAAAATATTTTCTGAAGTAAATGAATAGTCGAGTGCATCCCTTTAAATAAGTGATGCACTTTTTTGTTTGTTAAAATACAGAAAATTCCTTCTTTTGAGTGTAGATAAGTTGTACAATTAAAACAATCATGTGATAAAGGAGTGGGGAAGAATGAAAGCTACTCATAAAGATTGGATTTTATTTAACGGAAGAATTGTAAATACGAAGGAAGAACAGCCGATGATTCCATTAGAGGAGAGAGGGTTTCAATTTGGTGATGGTATATACGAGGTATTCAGACTATATGACGGGAAGCCACATTTATTAGATTTACATTTAGAACGATTCTTTAACTCTATGGCAGAAATAAAACTAATTCCACCATTTACGAAGGAAGAATTAGTAGAAGAGTTATATCAAATGATTGAAAAAAATCAGTTTCAAGAAGATGGGAATGTATATTTACAAATATCAAGAGGTACACAACCGCGCAATCATGTATATGAATCAGATTTACAACCGACATATTTTGCAAATCTTGTTTCGTTCCCAAGACCAGTTGCTTCAATGGAGGCAGGGATTAAGGTGACAGTAGAAGAGGACATCAGGTGGAAGTTTTGCCATATAAAATCTTTAAATTTGCTTCCTAATATCATGATCAAAAACAAAATAAATGAACAAGGGTATCAAGAAGCAATATTAGTACGAGATGGTATTGTGACTGAAGGGTGTCATTCCAATTTCTTTATCGTGAAGAATAATAAGTTGATTACACATCCAGCGGATCATTTCATTTTACATGGTATTACACGTCACTACGTAATTACATTAGCGAAAGAGTTACATATCGATGTAGAGGAACGAGAGTTTTCATTACAAGAAGTATATGACGCTGAGGAGTGCTTTTTTACAGCGACGCCACTTGAAATATTCCCAGTCGTTCAAATTGGTGATGAACAGTTCGGGGCTGGTGAAAGAGGACCAATTACGAAAAAACTACAAGCTGCATACGAAGAGAGTATTCGTTTGTTTAAAGTGACAAATTAATCATGAAGAAAAAAGCTGGTATTCTTCCGGCTTTTTTTCATGATATAATTCAAGCATAGGACAAGTTTTGAAAACGCTGTAAAAAGGGGATTTAATATATGAATTATGAAGATTTTAAAGAAGTAATTCACGGAAGACGAAGTGTTAGAAAGTTTACAGATCAAGAAGTATCTACTAATGATATAAAAGAAATAATTGATTGTGCTCGTTACGCACCGAGTGATACGAATTCACAAACGTGGGAATTCTTAGTTATCATGAATCGAGAGAAGATTAAAGAAATTGAACAAATGACATGGGATGCATTACATAAACTTGCGGCAAAAGCAGCAGAAAATGGAGAAGAGAAAGCAGGGAAATTACTTACACGTTCTTTCGGACCATATGCAACAGCTTTCTCGGAGGCACCAGTATTAATTGTATGTTTGGCAACACCATATGAATCAAAGTTCCGTGAAAAGATATTTGATCCAATTGCTTTTGTTCCAGATTCCGTTTGGGAAGAAGAAGGCATTAAGAGTAGCTGTTTAGCGGCACAAAACTTAATGTTAGCTGCACATGCAAAGGGACTTGGTACTTGTCCAATGACAGGGCCAGTATTGCTAGCTCAAGATGAACTGCGCCAATATTTACAAATTGCGCCTGAAAAACAAATAAATATGGTTATTTCACTCGGATTTCCGAAAGATAAACCGAAGAAACTTCCAAGAAAAGAAGTAGATGAGATTACAACGTTTGTTTTTTAATTGCTGTATAGAAAAGACATTGAACTAACAATGTCTTTTTATTTTTGAGGGTATGTAATTCATATGTTGGGCTAAAATGATAGATAAGAGGGAATTACTATTTATTTCATAAAAAAAATTAATGTTCTATTAAGGAAAGTATGATACATTAATCGTGAGCAAGATTCTATTTGTTCATGAAAGTGTTGAAAGTAGTCTCAAAATTTAAAAGTTATTTTTGTATAATAAATTATAATGAAGTTACAGGGGGGATGAATTTTGAAAAAATTCATAATCACTGGATTGTCTGTATTGTTATTAGTTGGTTGCGGTGCTCCACAGGAAAAAGAGGACGCGCAATCAAAACAGGAAGAACAAGTTGTAAACGCAAGTGATGAGAATATGGTTGTATTTCCTGAAGGAGCAATGTCAATTGGAGAAGGGAAAGTAAAAGTTATTACTCCAGATGGTACTTCTGAAAACGGCAATATACCGACTGTATTCATCAAAAAGGATACGTTAATTCAGCAAGTTGAATTAGAACTTTCTAATTTTCAAAGTGATAAAGAAACATTCGTATTTGTAGATCAAATGTATACAGATAAACATCAAGTAACTAGTACAACGCAGACAACAGTGCAGTTAAAAGAAAAAACGCTGGAAACAGGTAGTCATACAATTACTGCAATTCAGTATGAAAACAATGACCCGAAAGGAAAGGTTATTAGTTTTAATCAAGCAACATTTGAGACAAAACCTGCGTCTTAACAAGAATAAAAAGTACATTACTCAAAAAGTAGTGTGCTTTTTTGTTTGGACTAGAGTGTGCAAGAGTGAATAACTTATTTCATTTTCTAATACGATTAAATAGGAAGTAATCACTTGTTACTACTATGACAGAGAAAGAGGTTGAAGATGTGAATCGGTGTATTCGTATCGTCTTGATTAGTATGATGATGGCAGTATTTTGGTTTACGATACAAGAGATGATTCAAGCTACGCTCAATTATCAAATTCATGACTTATTAATAGGAGCTATTTATTTTACCATTGTTTATCTATTATATCCCGCACTAACGGGCAGTAAGACCTTACCTTAAAACTCGGTATAGGTGAGGAGATTAGGTGGGAGATCAACTGCCTGTAAATGCACGATTGATGAGGGCTGATAATCATTGGAGATGAACAAACTCTCCAATGATTAAAGTTTCACTTTATGATAAACTCGGATTAAGGTGAGTTTTGCAAGAAAAATGTAGGTATTTCATTTGAAATGTCGAATAGTACATACGATGTCGTAATAACAAATTTTCTATTGTTTACTGTGAAACAGAAGAAGGAGAGATAGTGGTTATGAAACGAGCTCTTATTAATATTGATTATACATATGATTTTGTAGCGGAAAAGGGTGCTTTAACTTGCGGGAAACCAGGACAGGAAATTGAGAAGGAAATTGTACATATAACGAAGCAATATATTGAAAATGGAGATTACGTTGTCTTTGCTATTGATAGACATGAAGAAAATGATGTATATCATCCAGAATCAAAGTTATTCCCGCCTCATAATATAGCTGGTACAAGTGGAAGAGATTTGTTTGGTGAATTACAAGATGTGTACGAAACATATAAAAATGCAGAGAATGTATATTACATGGATAAAACACGGTATAGTGCATTTGCAGGAACAGACTTAGAGATGAAGTTAAGAGAAAGAGGAATTGAAGAGGTTCATCTTGTAGGTGTTTGTACTGATATTTGTGTTCTTCATACAGCAGTAGATGCTTATAATAAAGGGTTTAAAATTGTTGTTTATGAAAAGGCGGTTGCATCTTTTAATGCACAAGGGCATGAATATGCACTTGGACATTTTAAGTCATGCCTACATGCAGAAGTGAAGTGAAAAAAGAGGCCTTTAAAAAAGGTCTCTTTTATTTGTCCTTGTTCATTGAAAACAGCTACCGCAACGCCTAATAAATTGAGTGGTCTTGATCCGACAACTTCTCTAATTTCTTCGATATACCCCATTGTAGGTAACCTCATTAAGGAAAAATAAGAGCATATAAACTATTCGTTATTATATAAATATATTCCTCTTTATAAATGTAAGAGATGTCAAATATCTCATGTGTTTTATTTGGTAAAATATACATCAAAAAAGGTCAAACAAAAACTTTGACCTTTTTTGACCAAATGTTATAATAAAGGCAGAAAGAGATAATCTTTCATTCATAAATAATAAGGAGGAAAAAATATGCGTAATTTATTTCCAGAGATAACAAAACGTCAAAATGGTATTTTTGATTTTGGGCCTTCTTTATTAGAAGGGATGACAGATGCTTTCTTTAAGCCACTGAACATGGATACTTTTAAAGTAGATGTTCATGAGCAATCTGATAAATATACTGTGAAAGCAGATTTACCAGGTTTTCAAAAAGAAAACATTCAAGTTGATTTTGAACAAGATGTATTAACGATTCAAGCAACTAATCATAATGAAGTAGAAGAAAAAAATGAGAATGGCACATATATTCGTAAAGAACGTTCTATAGGTTCTGTAACTCGACGCTTTAGTTTTAAACAAGTTGAGGAAGAAAATGTTAGAGCAAATTATAAAGATGGCGTACTGACAATTGAATTGCCAAAATTGAAAGAAGAAAAAAGTAGTAAGACAACAATTAATATCGAATAAAAGAGCTGATAAATTCAGCTCTTTTTTTACGTAGTTAATGAATAAATGAGTTGAAATCGTAATGAGATGAATAAAGTTTTAACGTATAAAAAAATTTCACGATTTGCTCCCCCTTAGGTTATTAAAAAGGGTATATTTAAAGGGAAAGGAAAAAGAACAGCTAGACATACTGTTTAAAGTGAATTAGTAATAGAGTCAAAATACATAGTAAGGGTAGCGGCATTTTAGATTAGGATAATAGATTTTTCTGGAACAAACTTAGGCGATTATGAATTTTTTAATTAGTAAGGAAGTGGTTAAATGAGCTTATTAACGTATACGGAAGAATTTTTTAATTATGTAAGAGAGTTTTTACTTTTAAGATTTTTACTATTTGCTTTAGTTTTAATCATTATTTCTTTTGTAATAAACCGTATTATTGATTGGTTTTTTAGGAAATCAAGCTTTTTTGATGAAGAGATAGAGCAGACGATTCAAAGTGTAATTCGATCTATTTTTAGATATATCATTATCATCAGTCTTATCATATATTTAATTAGCCAATTTGTAGATATAAAAAGTATTATTGCAGGTGCAGGGATAGCTGGAGTTGTCATCGGTTTTGCTGCACAACAGATGCTAAAAGATGTTATATTAGGCTTTGCAAGATTAGCTGACAAAGAGTTTCGGGTTGGTGATTTTGTAACTTTTAACGGAACAAATTCAGGAACTATTGAAGAGATTAGTATTCGTTTTATGCAAATTCGTGAATGGTCAGGAAAACTACTTACCATCCCGCACGGAGAGATTAGAACGATACAAAATTTTAATAAAGGATGGATGCGTGTAATTGAACGCATCACGGTAAGTTATCAGGAAGATCCAACAAGAGTGAAGGAATTGTTAGAAGAAGTATGTGTTATATGCAATGAAAAATTGAATCAAACTCTTTATAGAGTAGAGGATGAGGCTGTTGAACCATTTAAATACGTCGGTGTTACAGACTTAAATCCTAACTTGAAATATGTTGGCTATGAATTTTGTATTACAGGTTTAATAAAGCCAGAAGATTATTTTGAAACTTCTAGACAAGTAAGATTTGAATTAATGTCTATGTTCCATAAAAATCAAGTGCAAATGCCAGCAGCGAATATGGTTGTTACTACTGAAGGTTTACAGCATATCCATGGTGGACAATCTTTATCGGACAGCTAAAGTAGAATCGTTTGTTAACAAAAATTCTACTTCCAACATTGGATAGAATAACAATAATAAAATGATTGATATAAAGAAAGGGCTGAAGGAATTCGGTTCTTTTTTTATTTATAGAATTTAGAAATTTCTTAATGTTATAATTGTAGTTGGTGATGAGAATGAACTTTGAAGAAAAAGAGATGCGTCGTTTAGAAGCATTAAAAGAAATTGCTGAATTATTAAATGAAGCAACAAACTTACAGGATATGTTAGAAAAAGTGTTGCATACATTGTTACAAGTAATGAATTTACAAACAGGGTGGATATTCTTTATTGATGAAAGTGGAAAGCACAGTATGCTTGTAGACGAAAATTTACCAGAGGCTCTTACGTGGCAAAAGAAGAAGCCGATGTGTGAAGGAAACTGTTGGTGTGTAGAACGTTTTGTGAATGGGAGATTGGAAAAAGCGACTAATATTATTGAATGTAAGCGAATAGAAGATGCAATTGAATGTAATTGGGGAGAGACAGAAGATGTTACACATCATGCGACAATTCCGCTTAGGTCTGGATCAGAAAAATTTGGTCTACTAAATGTGGCTGCATCTCATAAGACTCATTTTTCTGAGGAAGAGTTAGCATTATTAGAATCAATTGCATTTCAAATTGGAACGACAATACAACGTATTCAATTAGTTGAGAAAGAACGTAAATATGTAGTGGTAGCGGAAAGAAATCGACTTGCACGTGATTTACATGATTCAGTAAAACAATTGTTATTTTCTATTATGCTAACAGCGAAAGGTACTCTGAATATGACGCAAGATAGAGAATTGCAAGAGATGTTAAGTTATATTGGGGAATTATCACAAGAAGCATTACAAGAGATGACGCTATTAATTTGGCAATTAAGACCTGAAGGATTGGAGAAAGGATTAGCAGAAGCAATTCAAAATTACGGGAAGTTATTAGGAGTTCAAGTGGAAGTTCGAATTGATGGGATGGTTTCAATGGGGGATGAAATAGAAGAAGTTTTATGGCGTATTAGCCAAGAGGCGCTACATAATTGTAAAAAGCATGCTTCGTGTGAAAAGGTACATATTCTTTTGAAAATAGAAAATAACCAGTTACATTTTTACATAGAAGACAATGGAATAGGATTTATACAAGAAAAAGTAAGGGAATCAGCACTTGGCCTGAAAAGTATGAAGGAACGTATTCAGTTAATGAAGGGATCGTTTCAAATTATAACAGAGCTGAAAAAGGGTACAAAAATAGAAATTCAATTGCCGATTTGAAGGGGAGAATAAGGTTGAAGATTAAACTGCTACTAGTTGAGGATCATCATATCGTTCGAAGAGGACTTGTATTCTTTTTGAAAACGAGAGAAGAATTTGAAATTATTGGGGAAGCGGAAAATGGCGAAGAGGCATTACATTTCGTGCAAAAAGAAAGACCAGATGTCGTACTAATGGATGTATCGATGCCGAAAATGGATGGAATTGAGGCAACAAAACGTCTAAAGCAATATGATGAGACAATAAAGGTACTTATATTAAGTAGTTTTTCAGAGCAAGATTATGTTATACCAGCACTTGAAGCTGGAGCAGATGGTTATCAATTAAAAGAAGTACAACCTGAGCAACTTGTCGCTTCTATTATTGCAGTACATCAAGGAAATGCGAATTTTCACCCGAAAGTAACACCTGCATTAATGGGGCGTTCTGCAGTAAAGAAGGAAGTAGAAAATCCTTTTTCAATGTTAACGAAAAGAGAGCAAGAGGTACTTCGCGAAATTGCGAAAGGAAGAAGCAACAAGGAGATTGCAGCAGAACTTCATATTACAGAACAAACTGTGAAAACACACGTTTCAAACGTTTTAGCTAAATTGGAAGTGGATGATCGTACGCAAGCCGCATTATACGCAGTGAAACATGGAGAGAATTATTCATAAGCATGAATAATTCTGTTATATCGTATGACAGAATACATAGGAGCAATTAAAAATTATAGTAATCCCTAATATAGGTTTTTCTTCTTTCGATAATTAGGTACAATAAAGTGAAACTCTAATCAGTGGAGGACCATCCCCACTGATGATTAGTTCAACTAATCGGTTTTTACAGGATAAAGCTACGATGGAAGGGGAGGATATGCTATGCCTGGTACAAGAAGTGGGATTGGAAAGATTCAGGCTTCGTTAAATGGTTTATCACCGAAATTGCGAAGTATTGCCGAACATATTTTGAAACATCCACAAGATGTTGTACATAAATCTATTACAGAATTAGCTGAAGTTACGAATAGTTCCGAAGCTACGATATTCCGCTTATGTAAAAACCTTGGTTTGCAAGGTTTTCAAGATTTAAAGATTACATTAGCTCGTGAAATTGTACATACACCGATGCAAAATATCCATGAAGAGGTATCAGCAGAAGATAGTATGGTAACTGTTGCTAAAAAAGTTTTTCATTCGCATATTACAGGACTGCAAGATACTTTACATTTGCTTAATGAAACGGCACTTGAGCAGGCTGTACGAGCCTTACAAGAAGCAAGTCGAATTGAGTTTTATGGAAATGGTGGCTCTGGTATTATTGCAATGGATGCGTATCATAAGTTTATGAGAACGGGTATTTCTTGTATCGCTCATACTGATTCGCATTTTCAAATTATGGGGGCAGGTTTACTCTCGGAAAATTCAGTTGTTATTGGTATTTCTCATTCTGGTAGCAATAAAGGATTACTTGAAGCGTTAGAAGTAGCGAAAGCAAGAGGAGCCAAAATTATTGCGATTACGAGCTATAAGAAATCAGGATTAAGTCAACTTGCTGATATAACGTTATATACATCAACACGTGAGACTGAATTCCGCACAGAAGCAAGTTCATCACGATTAGCACAGTTAAGCTTATTAGATACTTTGTATGTAGGGTTGTCGTTGCAGCGACAAGAGGAAACTCTAAAAAATTTACAAAGTATACGTGAAACGATTTCGATGAAGCGAATATAAAAAAAGCTCTTCAAATGAAGAGCTTTCAGACTGTAGACAAACTATTTTTGGAGAGTTCAAATGCTAAAAATAGTTTGTTTCTTATTTTAGGGATAATTTATCCAATGGAATTTATATGTAGTGCTTTCTATACTATAATTTACTATAAGTGAGGAAGGTGTCTTATGAAAATATCTGTTTATGTTGCAAGTGCATTTAGCAAGAATCATAAAGGCGGAAATAAAGCAGGAGTGGTATTTATTGAGAATACATTGACCACTACTCAAAAAATGGAAATAGCCAAACAACTGGGCTATGCGGAAACCGCATTTATATCAGAATCTGAAATTGCTGATTATAAATTTGAGTATTTTACACCAAAAGAAGAAGTTGATTTATGTGGTCATGCCACAATTGGCTCTTTCGCGATACTGATGCATTTAAATAAACTTTTCAGGAATCGCTATACGATTGAAACGAACAGCGGTGTTCTTACTATTACTATAAAAGATGACATCATATTCATGGAACAAAATAAACCGATATTCTATGATGTTGTATCTCCAAACGAGTTCATCGACTGTTTTGATAGTAAAGATATAGAAAATAAATACCCAATTCAAATTGTCTCCACGGGCTTAAAAGATATTTTAATTCCTATAAAAAGCGAAACACAATTACATGCACTGCAACCTAATTTTGAAAAAATTAAAGAAATCAGCAAGTATTATAATGTTGTCGGGATGCATCTATATACTTTTAATGACAATCGAATTATATGCAGAAATTTTGCTCCGCTATACGACATCAATGAAGAAGCAGCGACTGGAACTTCGAACGGTGCATTAGCTTGCTACCTTTATGAACAGGACTACTTGAAAAAAGAAGTCTATGTATTTGAACAAGGTTATTC
This sequence comes from Bacillus sp. JKS001846, assembly GCF_900176455.1. Lineage (NCBI taxonomy): Bacteria > Bacillati > Bacillota > Bacilli > Caryophanales > Bacillaceae > Bacillus > Bacillus sp. JKS001846. The sequence goes on along the minus strand of NZ_FWYG01000001.1, from coordinate 3,515,368 downwards.
TTTACACTCGCCTTCTGAAATATTAGTTAAATTAGCAACCAATAGCAAAAATAAAATAGAAAAAGTTTATGTTGGTGGCAAAGGATATTACTGTGAAACTAAGTATTTACATGTAGAAAATATTGAGTGAAGAGCTTTTTTATCGGTGAGAAGTTTGTTAATTTATTTTGTTTTAGAAATATGTGACTTACTTATAGTCAATGATAAACTCTCATTTTTAAAAATTTAAAATAAAGACCGATTTGTGTAATAATTCAAATATTGTTCATAATTTCACAAGTTGTTTATGAAGTGTCATGTTATGATGAAGATGTAATGATGATTGAACACTTAAATTTGGTAGAATAACTAGCCAAAGTAGTGAAGAAAGTAGTTGTGAGATAAACTCATTAAAATGCTAAAACACTAAAGGGGAGATCACATATGAAAGCAGTAGTGGTTAATAAAAACAGCAAAGCAAACATCGAAGTGATTGACAAAGAATTACGTCCGTTACACTCAGGTGAAGCGTTAGTAGATGTAGAGTATTGTGGAGTTTGCCACACTGATTTACACGTTGCGAATCATGATTTTGGTAACACTGATGGCCGTATTCTTGGTCATGAGGGTGTAGGTATTGTTACGAAAATAGCTGATGATGTTACTTCACTAAAGATAGGTGACCGTGTAAGTATTGCATGGATGTTCCAATCTTGTGGACGTTGTGAATATTGCGTAACTGGTAGAGAAACATTTTGCCGTGAAGTTAAAAACGCTGGTTATTCAGTGGATGGTGGTATGGCTGAACAATGTATCGTTACAGCTGATTATGCGGTAAAAGTACCAGAAGGATTAGATCCTGCTCAAGCATCATCAATTACTTGTGCTGGTGTAACTACATATAAAGCTATTAAAGTATCAGATATTAAACCTAGTCAACCTATTGTAATCTATGGCTGCGGTGGATTAGGTAACTTAGCTATCCAATATGCTAAAAATGTATTTGGTGCAAAGGTAATCGCAGTAGATATTAATGACGACAAATTAGCCTTAGCGAAAGAAGTTGGTGCTGATATGACTATCAATCCAATTTCTCAAGGTCCTGCTGATAAAATTGTGCAAGAGGAGTTTGGTGGCGCTTATGCTGCGGTAGTAACAGCAGTCTCTAAAGTAGCCTTTAACTCAGCAGTTGATGCAGTACGTGCTTGCGGTAAAGTAGTTGCAGTAGGGCTACCAGTAGAAACAATGGACTTAAACATCCCACGACTTGTACTGGATGGAATTGAAGTAGTTGGTTCTCTAGTTGGTACTCGTAAAGATTTGGAAGAGGCGTTTATGTTCGGGGCAGAAGGAAAAGTAGTGCCAGTTGTTCAAACTTGTTCTCTAGATAAAGTACAAAATGTATTCGAAGAAATGGAACAAGGTAGAATTCAAGGGCGTATGGTAATTGATTTTAAAAAACATAATTGTGATTGCAAATAATTCACTTTAAATATAAAAAGCATGAGTCTAGCAAATACATGTAAAAAAGTTAGACAGCATAAGAAGATGATCCCTGTATTTAATAGGAATCATCTTCTTTATTTTCTATAATATCAATGCCAATTAATACTTAATTAATGAGAAATGATTAAAGGTTTACTTTATTTGCAAACGAAAAGGAATCTTTATGTTTAACGAATTTTTTGTGATCTGGAACGTTTTGAATTGCTACAATTTGCGAATCTCTTGCTTTCAGTGCATCTTGAATCCCGATGGTCATAAGCTTAATAAATAGAATCGTAATAAAGAATGAAGCGAGAGTATAAAAAATAATCCACCATGAAAGATTCATTTCATTACGATTTAATCCAATAAGACCTGCCCAATCATTAGATAGAGAAACAGGTTTGAGCACTCCGTCATAGAGTTCACGCATTTGTATGCCGCCAATTACAATGTTAAGCAACGCTAAATGGATAACGAGTATGAGTGTTTGGACGATATGTTCCATAAATAATACAAATAAGCGGTCAAGTAATAAGACTCGTAAGTGTTTTTTTATAATATGAAAACGACTAGCCCCCAGTAATTGTGAACTTAAGATGTAATCTTGTTTCATAAATTCATCAACTTCTGAGGATATGTATAAAGAAAGTGTAGGCAGAGCGACGAAAATAAGTACGAGTACTTGATAAAACGTAAATGAAATATTTGGATCTACCCCATCAGCATTTGATGTGATTATAATATTAACGGGCGTGATGAGTATGAATGCGATAAATAGAGTTGGAATATAATAAAAAACTTCTGAGCATGACTGGAAAAATCTCTTGAGTTTTGGAGCAAATAAACTTAAGAGGATTCCTATACATGTTCCGCATAAAATTCGAAAGAAGCTAATTGCCATGGCCAATAAAATAGTGAATTTTGCTCCTTCTACAATTTGTAAGAAAATAGACTCTCCAAAACGATCAGATCCAAAAGGTGGAATTAACGATGGCGGAAAGGGGGCCTTTCCAAGTAATTCGTTATTGTCATTGTAAAGTAACTGAGGAGGTTTTGGGATGTTATCTTTAAAGAACCAACTATAAATAAAACTAGCTGAAATAAGTATGAATAGATAAGTAAAGCCGATTAAAAAGCGTTTTGATTTCCAAATAGATTTCATAATGATACTCCTTTCAATTGCTTTTTCCATCTATTCATCATGAATGAGACTATTTGGAAAATGGCGTAAAATGGTAAAACAATCATAACAAGTATGATAAATGCAGCTGGAGGTGAAACAAACGCCTTATTAAATAAAAATTGAATAATGCCTTCCATATTAAAAACAAATTCTAAAATGAATAAATTAGAAAGTAAGAAAACAAAAATCGTTTTTAAATGGTGGAAGAAGTGGATAGATATATTTTTGAATAAATGAATGCATAGTATATAACTTGATGAAAGGCCTTTTCCATATGCAACCTCTACGTAATGTTTTCCTTGCTCTTCTTTTATGTATAACACCATCATCCGAAACATTTGTAATGTAGGTAAGACAGCTAATGATAAAATAGGGAGTAAATAAGCTCGATTTTCATTAAAAGAAATAATAGTGACAGGAGATTCCCCAAATTTCTGAAGTACCCATATGAAAAATATTTGCAAACAAATCATCATCATCATATCAGGGACAGCTTCTAATATGAACACAATTCGGTTTATCCATTTTTTTATATAATCTTTTGCTAAAAAATAAAAAAATGCCATGCTAGATGATAAAAAGAGAGCAAGAAAAAAGGCTAAAAATAATATAGTAAATGAATATAGGTAAGGTTCTAAAACAGTTGGAAATAATGGTGTTTTTTTGAAATGGCCAAACTTCGGGTCTGATCCTATAATCACTAATGATTCAGGGGAAAAAACCTGTTTTAACATAGTAACGGTCTGATTAAAAAAATAAATTGGTTGAAAGGTAAATCCTTGTTGAGTGATAAATAAATAAGGTAAATTTAATAATAGTAAGAGTGATAAAAGAATTGATGAAAGCTTAATTGTGAATTGAGATATTTTATTTAACATTAAATCCCTCCGACATCTTTTTACAACATTATACAATAAATTCCGTGTTATTGTTTTTATTTTTCTGAAAAATAAAAATACTTTTGGTTTTATAGTATGCAAGATATATTTACAAGATAAAAAAGTGATAGTAGGGGGCCACGCTCTATGTTTATCAAGATAAAAGACTAGTGAACCTAAAACAATAAATAAGAGCAAAATGCACAGAATTCTCATTCTGCGGTTAGTTACTTTTCTTGGCTTGATGGTGATGTTACGTGACCGCTAAAAATGAATATTGCTTTTCAACTCTTTCTTCAAGCAAATAAGTAGAACGTATGGAGGACTATGTATGTGTTGTTAATGAGAGGAAAGGGTGTATTGCGTAACGAATATAACGTAATTTTACCGCATGGAAAAGCTAAATGTAGTATATAAGTGAAATGGAATGAGGGGATTTATTTTTTGATATGAAAAAAATTTTCTTTTTATAACTTGATAAATGAAAAAATATTTTATATACTAATTCATGTAAACGGTTTACTAAATCGTATTTTGCTAGAAATGAAGGGAAGATTCGCATGGAAACAAGGGGGAGAGTAATCGGGATTGATATCGGTACCACAAGTACAAAAACGGTTGTGTTCACAGAAAAAGGAAAAGTCATTGCATCACATGCAATCGATTACCCAATTATTCAACCGAATGTAGGATGGGCTGAGCAAGATCCTGATGTAATATGTGCCGCTGTATACAAAAGTGTAAGCGTTGCCATTGAAAAAGGTAATGTATTACCAGAAGATATTTCTTCAATCGGTATTAGTACAGCTATGCACGCATTAATTGCAGTAGATGAAAATGGTGCGCCATTAACGCGTTCTATCATTTGGGCAGATAATCGAAGTACGAAGCAATCAGAAAAATTATTACAACAAATGAATGGGCATGAAATTTATAGACGTACAGGTACACCGATTCATCCGATGTCACCACTTTCTAAATTGTTATGGATGAAAGAAGAGGAACCAGAGTTATATACAAGTGCCTATAAATTCATTTCCATTAAAGAGTATGTGATTTACCAATTATTTTCACGCTACGTAGTTGATTATTCGATTGCTTCTGCTACGGGGTTATTTAATTTAGAAACATTAAACTGGGATAAAGATGTTTTAACTATGTTACATATGTCACCAGAAAAATTATCAACCCCTGTACCAACTACATATATTTTATCAGGTATGAAGCCAGAATTAGCACAGAAGATGGGGATAAGTGCAGAAACACCAATTGTCATCGGAGCAAGTGATGGGGTTCTTGCAAATGTAGGAGTTGGTGCGATATCACCGGGTGCGGCTGCAATTACGATTGGAACGAGTGGTGCGGTTCGAACAATCTCATCAAATATAAATACAGATGAGAAAGGGAGAACGTTTTGTTACGCATTAACAGATGAGCACTGGGTAATCGGTGGTCCAACGAATAACGGCGGAATATTACTGAGATGGTTACGTGATGAATTTGGTAGTCCAGAGCAAGAAGTAGCAAGAAAGCTCGGCATTGATCCTTATGATTTATTAATTAAATATGCAGAAAGCGTACCAGCTGGAGCGGATGGGCTATTGTTCTTACCTTTCTTATCTGGAGAACGCGCACCTTACTGGAATGCAAATGCTCGTGGTACATTCTTTGGAATCAATCTTCAACATAAGCGAGAACATTTTATACGTGCAGTGATGGAAGGTGTTTGTATGAGTGTATATTCAGTAGCACTCGCAATCAGGGATTGTACAGGGCCACTTACTGAAATACGAGTTTCAGGAGGGTTTGCAAAATCTGCATTTTGGAGACAAATGTTGTCCGATATGATGGGAAAAGAATTGCTTGTACCTGAAAGTCATGAAGCATCTGCGCTTGGGGCAGCGGCAGTTGCTTTGTATGCTGTAGGAAAAATTGATTCTCTTGAAGAGGTAAAGGATTGGATTGATATTGTCCATCATCATGTACCGAATAAAGAAAATACGGCTATATATTTAGAAATGTTTTATATGTATGAACGACTTTACAATCGCTTGAAAGAAGAATTTGATTGTATAGCTGCTTTCCAACGTAAAAAATAGGGGGATTGGGAGAAATGGTAGTTGGGATCGTACTAGCGGCAGTTGTCATACTACTTTTACTTATTACGGTAGTAAAATGGCATCCATTTGTCGCATTAATTTTAACAGCAATTGGTGTAGGATTAGCAATGGGAATGCCTTTAATTGGAACTTCACCAAAAGATCCAGGAATTATTGATTCTATTAAACTAGGACTTGGTAATACGTTAGGATTTTTAGCAATAGTTTTAGCACTAGGAACGATGCTTGGAAAAATGATGGCCGAATCTGGTGGTGCTGAACGTATCGCTAACACATTAATTAATCGTTTTGGGAAGAAACGAGTTCACTGGGCGATGATGTTCGTTGCATTTTTAGTAGGGATTCCGGTATTTTTCCAAGTTGGATTTGTACTATTAATTCCGTTAGTATTTACAATTGCATTAGAAACAGGGGTATCACTTATTACAATCGGTATCCCGCTAGTAGCAGGACTATCCGTTGTGCACGGACTAGTGCCGCCGCATCCAGCGGCAATGGCGGCAGTTGGTATTTTTAAAGCAGATGTAGGGAAGACAATTTTATATGCATTAATTGTCGGACTTCCAACTGCAATTATTTCAGGTCCACTTTACGGGAAATGGATTGGTGCTCGTATACATAAGGAAGTACCATTAGATATAGCGGAGCAATTTATTGAAAAAGATAATAAAAAAGAGCTTCCAAGCTTTGGGAATACATTGTTTACAATTTTACTTCCAGTATTTCTTATGCTTGGTGCATCAATAGCAGAAGTTGCATTAAATAAAACGAGTCAACTAGCACAAGTATTACACTTTATTGGAGATCCGATTGTGGCTTTATTAATTGCAACCATTTACTCTTTCTTTAGTCTTGGATATGCAAAAGGTTTCTCAAAAGATAAAGTGTTACAATTTACAAATGATTGCCTTGGACCTATTGCAAACATATTGTTAGTGATTGGTGCAGGCGGTGCATTTAATAAAGTATTATTAGATTCTGGAATTGGAACGACAATTGCAGATATGGCGAAAGAATCACATATTTCACCGATATTATTAGGGTGGGGAATTGCGGCACTTATTCGAATTGCAACTGGATCGGCAACTGTTTCTATGATGACAGCAGCTGGTATTGTTGCGCCGATTGCAGCAAGCACACCAGGTGTAAATGTTGAATTATTAGCACTTGCAACTGGTGCAGGGTCATTAATTTTATCACACGTGAATGATTCAGGATTTTGGATGATTAAAGAGTATTTCGGAATGACTGTGAAAGAAACATTATTAACATGGACTGCAATGGAGACTATATTATCTGTAGTAGCACTTGGGCTAATTTCGATATTAAATATATTTGTATAGAATAGGAGATTGATTAATATGAAACTAGGTTTAATTGGATTAGGAAAAATGGGATTCCCATTAGCTGAACACTTATATGAAGACAAGCATGAAGTAGTAGTATACGATGTAAATAAAGAGCTTGTTGAAAAGGCAGGAAAACTAGGAATTACTGCACGTCATACATTAAAAGAAATGATCGCTGAACTAGAAGCTCCTCGTACAATTTGGATAATGGTGCCTGCAGGAGAAGTTGTAGAGTCAGTACTAAAAGATGTTTATCCGTTATTAGATGAAGGTGATATCGTTATTGAAGGCGGAAATTCATTCTATAAAGATACGTTACGCCGTGCTGAAGAAGCAAAAAGCTTCGGATTACATTATGTAGATATCGGTACATCAGGCGGTGTAGAAGGAGCTAGATACGGTGCTTGCTTAATGGTTGGTGGAGAAAAAGAAATTTACGACCAATTAGAACCTTTATTTAAAGATTTAGCAGTAGAAAATGGCTATTCTTATGCTGGCCGTGTTGGTAGTGGTCATTTCTTAAAAATGGTTCATAACGGTATTGAGTACGGCATGATGCAAGCAATCGCTGAAGGATTTGAAGTACTAGATAAGAGTGACTTTGATTTCAATTATGAAGATGTTGCAAAAGTATGGGCGAATGGATCAGTTATCCGTGGTTGGTTAATGGACTTAACTGAAAAAGCATTTGCAGAAGATCCGAAACTAGATGGCATTAAAGGTGTAATGAACTCTTCAGGAGAAGGAAAATGGACTGTTGAAACTGCACTTGAACTTCAAGCTGCAGCACCAGTTATCGCTATGTCATTATTTATGCGCTATCGTTCTCAGGAAGATGATACATTCCATGGAAAAGTAGTTTCAGCACTACGTAATCAGTTCGGTGGACATGAAGTTGTGAAAAAATAAGGATGTTTTTGAAAAGAAACTTGTGCATAAGCGCAAGTTTCTTTTTTATAGTTTAAGAAATTACTAATTTAAAAATACCAATCAATCATCGTTTTTTTGTCACAAATGACAGCTTCAACGTTCATTGAATGAACAATATATTCTATATTTTCTTCTTTAGCTAATAATAAGGTTGTAAAGGAATCGAATATACTCATAAACGCATACTCATTATCTTCGCCAGTAATAATTAACTCATTATTGCTAATGTCCCAAATATCTAATGGAGTAGTATTATTTACCTCTAATAATCCGTTTGTATCAAGAATTGGTTCAGAGAAATATAAATTTTTTGCACCTTTAGAACCGAGGAGTTTAAGTAATTTATGTAATAAAAATATAGACGTATAATCTTCTGTTGGATAATAAAGATCTTTTTTTAAGTTTGAATATAGCTTTTCGGCTAAATCCTCTCTTTTATATTCTTCTGTATAAGCACCAATGGAAGTCAACATGGCCATTGCTAATTCTGCGTATGAATGTAATCCACTATAAGACATCATTTCCTTCCAAGAAACGGATTTCCCATTATGAATGATTTCTTCAGCGCTAGGATAGATGTGCTCATATGGTCTTTTTCTCACAGACTTTTCCCATCCTAAAGGCATTTGGACAAAAGGGTGTAGCAATATAGCTGCAGATTTAAAGGTGCTTGGTAGTTGTTCTAAAATTGGTGATTTGTCATCTAGCCAAATGTAATCCAACAAAATATAACCTCCTCTTAGACTTTGAAATGTACGGATTCCCGCATTATGTTTTTTTGTATTGATTGTATCAAATATAAAGCGCTGCATGAAATATATCTCAACATAAAAGTAAGAATAAATAAAATGAAGTTTTCATAAATAGTAAAAGGGTGCTTATGTCATCAGTATAGCTAAGAAATGTTGTTACATATGAGAAGAGCGTGTTAATAAAATATGAGGTGGTTAAATGGGAAATGAGCAAGTGAAGTCTGTAAAGGAAGAAAAAAAGTTATGTCTTTGTATGATCGTCAAAAATGAGTCTAGAATTATGGAAAGATGTTTAAATGCAACAAAATCAATTGTAGACTTTGTTTCTATTTGTGATACTGGATCGACGGATAATACGCCTGAAATTATTGAAAATTGGTGTAAGGAAAATGAGATACCTGGGACGGTTCATCATGAGCCGTTTAAAAACTTTGGTTATAACAGAAGCTTAGCTGTTTCGTTAGCGCAAAAAACATACCCAGAAGCAGATTATTTATTAATATTAGATGCAGATATGATTTTAGAGGTTGGTCCGAATTTCGATAAAACGAGCTTAACGGAAGATCATTATCTTACATTACAATATGATGTTCATATTAAATATTGGCTTACGCGTCTTTTAAAAGCTTCTTTACCATGGAAATCTGTCGGTGTTACTCATGAGTATTGGGATATAGATCGTTCAAAAGTTGGAGCGAATTACAATACGAGGGTAGCTCGGTTAGAGACTCTTGTCGTGAATGATCCCGGAGATGGCGGGAGCAAAGCTGATAAATTTGAAAGAGATGAGAGGTTGTTGTTACAAGGAATAAACGACCCAGAAACAACGCCAGATTTGCATATAAGATATTTATTTTATTTAGCTCAGACTTATTTTCATTTAAGTCAATTTGAGAATTCAATTAAATGGTATAAAAAACGAGTGGAAGCAGGAGGGTGGGTTGAAGAGGTATTCTATTCGTTATTGCGAATAGGATTTTGTTATGAGCAGTTAGCAAATCGTTCAGCAAATAAACAAAATGAAGTGACAGGTGCTGATGAAAAAGAAACTGTTAAAGGGCAAGAAGAGCAATATTTAGCATTAGCTGTTTTTTATTTTCAAAAAGCTTGGGAATATAGACCAACCCGGGCTGAACCATTATACCAACTTGCAAGGTTGTATCGATTACGATCTCAAAACAATATTGCTTTGATGTATGCTCTGCAAGGGAAGGAAATTCCTTTTCCAAAGGATGATCTACTATTTGTAGATTATCATGTGTATGATTACTTATTTGACTATGAAATTTCTATTAGTGCTTTCTATATACCTCATAAAAAACATTTAGGGGCGGTGTCGCAAAAGTATTTGGAATCGATAAAAGAAAAGATTCCATTTCATATAGCAAATATAGTAGAGAATAATGCGAAATTTTATTAAATACATTTTCGGTTAAAGGAGTAGTGGAGTAATCATGGAATTAATGCGATGGGCGATTGAACTAGGAGAATCGGTGCATGGAAATACGTATGAAGAATTGATGCCACTACTAGACTATTATTATGATCGTGATCATTTAAAAGCGTATTGTATCGCAAATCTTCTTTTAAACATGGATGTATTAGATGAGGACCGGGAAAGAATCGAATTAAGAAGATGCATTGCTGCTTATTATGCTGGATTATATAAAGTAGCAAGAAAACATGCAAATGAGTTGGTACTTAAACATCCAGATGTAGATTTATATAAAAATAATTTAAGATTAATGGAAGTTTATTTGAATAAAGAATATGATTATTGTCTTTTTATATGCCCAAAGACATACGGTAGTTTCATAGATGTTGCGCGAGCTTTAAAGTGGCGGTTGGAGCAGGAGGGAAATACAGTAATTATATCAGAAACAATACTGGAAAATGCAAAGAATACAGTTGTTTTTGGAGCACATACATACGCATATAACCCGAATCTTCTTCCGAAAGATGCAATTATTTATAATTTAGAACAGCTATACGAAGGAAGTCCATATGCGCATCCCCTTTATTTAATATTATTAAAAGATAGAGTGATTTGGGATTATAGTAAACAAAATATAGAATGGCTTCAACAAAAAGGGGTAGGAAAAGAAATAAAACATGTAGAAATGAACTATGCTCCAACTTTGGAAATAAAAAAAGATGCGTTTGAAGATGAGATTATTGAAGATATTGATATTCTGTTTATAGGTGCTCTTAATCCGAGGCGACAAGCTATTTTTGATCATCTAAAAGCGATTGCCCCGAATTTAAATATAGTTTTTAAAAATAATGCGTGGGGAATTGTTAGAAATGAATTGATTGCTAGAGCTAAAATTATATTAAATATTCATTTTTACTTATCAGGAATTCTTGAAACACCTCGCGTGTCTTATGCAGTTGCGAATAAGAAATTTATTATTTCCGAAAATAGTAATCCAGAAGATGAGGTAGAGTGGCCAGGAATTGTATTTACTCCGTACGAAAAAATAATTGAAAACGTAATGAAATATATAGAATTACCAGAAGAACGGAAAAGATTAGCGGAAAAAGCATATAATCATTTTGAAGCAAATGAAAGTTTAGGTACATTGAGCATGAGAGATGAATCAAAGTAATTGTACGAAACTCATACGAAAGTATGAGTTCTTTTTTGTTTATCATACTATTTTATGAAACAAGTTAACTCTTTATATTGTGTTTTGTATAGAAATTTCTGATAATATATAAGTAGAACTTGAAAACAAAGGGGAGAAATAATCATGAAACTAGTCGTTATTAACGGTACACCAAGAAAATTTGGTAGAACTCGCGTGGTGGCAAAATATATTGCGGATCAATTTGAAGGGGAATTATATGATTTAGCAATTGAGGAGTTACCTTTATACAATGGAGAAGAGTCGCAACGTGATTTAGAGGCAGTAAAAAAATTAAAAACGTTAGTGAAAGCTGCGGATGGGGTTGTATTATGTACACCAGAATATCATAATGCGATGAGCGGTGCGCTGAAAAACTCTTTAGATTACTTAAGTAGTAGTGAATTTATTCATAAACCAGTTGCGTTGTTAGCGGTTGCTGGTGGCGGTAAAGGTGGAATAAATGCATTAAACAGCATGCGAACGGTCGCTAGAGGTGTTTATGCAAATGCAATTCCAAAACAAGTTGTGCTTGATGGATTACATGTGCAAGATGGTGAACTTGGGGAAGATGCAAAGCCATTAATTCATGATGTAGTTAAAGAATTGAAAGCATATATGAGCGTATATAAAGAGGTGAAAAAACAACTAGGAGTGGAATGATATGTCCTCACTTTATCATGATTCTCGCTTGTATTACATTCTAGGAGCCAATAGTCTATCTGCTATTGGTTCCGGAATTGTTATGATAACGATTCCTTGGCTGTTAATTAAAGAGAGTGGAGGAGAGACAACATTTGGTTATGTTTCTATCATTGCAACCCTCATTATGTTTTTATTAACACCATTCATTGGGCAAAGTATTGATCGTTTTTCAAGAAAATCTTTATTGCTATGTAACGAAGGAATCGGAATAGCCGTAATCGGAATAATGGTTATATGGGGATTTGCTGGGCAACCTTATCATTCTATTCACTATATCCTTATTTATATAGCCGGATCATTCTACTATTTATTATTTTATCCTACAATATTTGCGTTCAACCAAGAGATATTTCAAGCAGAACATTATAAAAGTTTAAGTGGAACGATGGAAATACAAGGACAGTTAACACAAGTTATTTCTGGAGCGGCCGCGAGCTTCTTAATTGAAATTGTATCTTTGAAGTGGATTTTGTTAGTAGACATGTTAACTTTTGTTGGAGCATTTTTTCTTTTCTTATGTATACCGTACGTAAAGAAAAAAGAAGTGAAAAGAAAAATAACATTTAAGAAGCAATTGTTTGAAGGAATTCACTTTATGAAAAAACGTCCTAAGCTCTTTTGGTTCTTACTGGCCACTTATATGCCGTTTATAGGTGTTATGATGGCAAATTATTTAATACCAGTTTATATTTCGGATATACTTAAAGCCAATGCCTCTGTATACGCAATAGAGGGGATGATGTACGGTGTCGGAGCGGTTGTCGCAGGAATCTGTATTCCACTCATAATGAAATATGTAAAAACAGAAGTTTCAATCGTTATGACGATGTTCATTTATGTAATTTCAATTACCGCAATGATTATTGAACCTTCCGTAATTTTCTTATATGGACTTGCAATTTTTCAAGCAGTTGGAAATGCGGGTACAAGAGTGGCGAGAAATGTATTGATGATGGAGGAAATTCCAAACGAAGTAATGGGACGTGTAGACAGCTTATTTCGCCTAATTGGTACTGGAATACGAATTGTATTATTAATGCTGTTTACAGCGGGTGTATCTAAAGCCGGAGTAATGCTTCCGTTTTACGTATTAAGCTGCATATTGATCTTCTCATTAGGAATCGCTATTTATTATGTACTATCACAACGTAAAGTAGCGGCGAATGTTTCTAATAAATCAATCGTTTAAAAAACACTTCTGCCGCCCTTTCTTTTTCTGTATAATAAAAAGAAAGGGAGTGCAAACTTATTTATGAACAAATGGATCTTTCTTATCATTTTATTATTACCGCCACTATACATCATTTATATGACGTTTAGAATGAACAAAGTTGCTCGTGAAAAGTTGAGCTATCACTCTCCGTACGTTCTTATACTGGGTGCAAAGTTATTTGGAGATAGACCGTCTTTATCTCTTCAAAATCGTTTGGATGTAGCGTTGGAGTATTTATTTTCCCATCCTGAATCGAAAGTAATTGTTTCAGGTGGTCAAGGAGAAGATGAAGATATACCGGAAGCTCACAGCATGAGAAACTATTTAATGGTACACGGTATAGATGAGAGTCGTATTTTAATAGAAGATCAATCTACAAATACGTATGAAAACTTAAAGTTTAGTATGGATTTATATAATGTGAAACATGCAGTAGTTGTAAGTAATACGTATCATTTATATCGAACGAAAATAATTGCAAAGCGTTTAGGAATGAAGATGGAGGCACTAGCTGCTGAAACACCAATTCGTTCTAAGAGAAAAATGTATGTTCACGAATATGCTGCTATAATGAAAACAATATTGTTCGACCGTTAGAGCTCAAATGTGAGCTCTTTTTTAATTTAAAAGCGTATCATTTGAAATGAATGCCATATTCCATCAAAATAAAGGAAACAACAGTAAAGGAGTTGTATTTGTGATTCAATTTAATCATGTGTCAAAATCGTATGAAGATGGCACGAAAGCAGTGGATTCATTGCATTTAGAAATTAAAAAGGGAGAATTTTTTGTTCTCATCGGTCCGAGTGGTTGCGGGAAAACAACGACAATGAAGATGATTAATCGTTTAATCGAAACGACTGAAGGATCGATTTTAATCGATGGAAAAGATATTCAACAATATAATATAAACGAATTACGTTGGGATATAGGATACGTGTTGCAACAGATTGCTTTGTTTCCTCATATGACAATTGCTGAAAATATTGCAGTTGTTCCTGAAATGAGGCAATGGAGCAAAAAAGAAATTAAAGCACGCGTCGATGACTTGTTACATATGGTTGGATTAGATCCGGATATTTATCGAAATCGTATGCCTGATGAATTGTCAGGAGGACAAAAACAACGTGTCGGTGTCGTGCGAGCATTAGCTGCAAACCCGAAAATCATTCTTATGGATGAACCATTTAGTGCGTTAGATCCATTAAGTAGGGAACAGCTTCAGAAGGATATTGTACAGTTGCAAAAAAAGATTCAAAAAACAATCGTATTCGTAACACATGATATGCAAGAAGCATTATCACTTGGAGATCGCATTTGTATTATGAAAGAAGGAAAAGTTGTTCAACTAGATACACCAGAAGGAATTATACATAATCCGAAAAATGAATTTGTAGAGGAATTCATTGGAAATCGTGGGCGAACTTGGTATGAGGGGAAAAGTATAGCAGATGTATTGCCACTTGATCAAAGTGTGCAATTAGAAGGGCAGGCGCTATCATTACATTCTTCCTTACAAGAAGCACTAGTTCGTGTGCGTGATGAAGAGGTCGTTCCAGTTGAAGAAAACGGTCAATATATTGGAGCGTTAACAAGTCGTCATATTGTCAATTACATTGTTGAACAAATGAAGGAAAGAGGCTAAACAGTGACTAATTTTATACAAACGTTCCAAGAACGAAAAATAGAATTACTAACTGCATTAAGTGAGCATTTACAAATATCGCTTATTTCATTATTTTTTGCAGTAATTATAGCAGTGCCACTTGGCATCTTATTAACAAGAAAAGAACGAATGGCTGAATTTATAATAGGAACTTCTGCAGTAATGCAGACAGTGCCATCACTTGCATTGCTTGGACTCTTAATTCCGTTAGTAGGAATCGGAAAACTTCCAGCGATTATCGCATTAGTTGTGTATGCACTATTACCTATTTTACGAAATACATATACAGGAATAAGGGAATTAGATGAATCTCTAATAGAAGCCGCAAAAGCTATGGGGATGAATAGTTGGAGAAGATTGTGGAAGGTAGAACTTCCTCTTGCATTGCCTATTATTATGGCCGGTATTCGTACAGCGATGGTATTAATTGTTGGAACGGCTACATTAGCAGCTCTCATTGGTGCTGGTGGGCTCGGTAAGCTTATATTATTAGGTATAGATCGAAATGATCATGCACTTATCATTTTAGGGGCCGTACCAGCCGCGTTACTCGCTTTATTCTTTGATATAGTACTTCGCATACTTGAACGACCGAAACGCTCTTCTAAGCGTGTTATATTGACGATATGTATTGTTTGTATAATGATTGCTTCTCCATTTCTTTGGAGTACCGAAAAGAAAGATATTGTTATTGCGGGCAAACTTGGATCAGAACCTGAAATTTTAATTCAAATGTATAAGCAGCTTATTGAACAAGATACAGATTTACACGTACAATTAAAACCAGGTCTTGGGAAAACAGCATTTGTATTTGAAGCGTTGAAATCAGGGGAAGTAGATATATACCCAGAATTTTCAGGAACAGCTTTATCTACTTTCGTGAAAGAAGAACCAAAGAGTACAAATCGTGATGAAGTATATGAGCAGGCTCGCATTGGAATGGAAAAGAAATATAATATGATTATGTTGAAGCCAATGAAGTATAACAATACATATGCACTAGCTATGCCGAAAAAAATAGCAGATCAAAAGAATATAAATACAATTTCTGATTTAGGGAATGTTGCGCAGGAAGCCAAAGTAGGATTTACATTGGAATTTGCTGATCGTGAAGATGGTTATAAAGGAATGCAAAAATTATATAACTATAAGTTCTCGAATGTTAAAACGATGGAGCCGAAGCTGCGTTATAGCGCAATTGAATCTGGAGATGTTAACGTAATTGATGCATATTCAACAGATAGTGAATTGGAGCAATACGGACTGAAAGTGCTAAAAGATGATAAAGGGTTATTCCCACCTTATCAAGGAGCACCATTATTAAGAAAAGAAACGTTACAGAAATATCCTGAACTTGAAAAGGTATTAAATAAATTATCTGGAAAGATTACAGATGAAGAAATGCGAAAAATGAATTATGAAGTTAACGTAAATGGTAAAAGTAGTGAAGAAGTCGCAAAACAATTTTTACAAAAAGAGAAGTTACTTCGTTAAATTTACAAGAAATATACAAATTTATATGTTTGAAATGGCCGTTCATTACAAAATGAGCGGTTTTTTTGTGCATACTTATACATTTTTTCAAAAAAGTATTCCATTTTTGCTCATTTTCTTTTAGAATAAGTAATGTTTTCCTGAAAAAATATAAGAGAAACGTCTATTAGAGAAAAAGGTGACTTTAATAGTTGAACGAACATAACACCTAGAATGACAGATGGGGTGGTACAAATAGAAAAGAAGTTAGGATTTTTTCCATTAATCGCATTAGTAGTTGGAACAATGGTTGGTGGCGGTGTTTTTAGTTTACCGCATGATTTAGCAGTAGGAGCAAACAGTGGTGCAATAATAATTGGCTGGTGTATTACAGCGATGGGAATGATTCCACTTGCGCTCGTATATCAAACGTTAGCAAGACAAAAACCGGAACTTGAAGGTGGAATTTATAGTTATGCACGTGCTGGTTTCGGTGAATATATTGGATTTAATAGTGCTTGGGGATATTGGCTAGCAGGAATCTTAGGTAATGTCGCAACAATTATGTTACTGTTTAGTACATTAGGTTATTTCTTTCCAATTTTCAAAGGAGGAAATAATGTTGCGTCTATCGTTGGGGCATCACTTTTATTATGGACACTTCATTTTTTAATTTTATTTGGAATTCGTGAAGCTTCTATTATGAATGTGATCGCAACAATAGGGAAGTTAGTTCCAATCGTTTTATTTATTGTTGTAATGGTAACAGCCTTTCGCT
Organism: Bacillus sp. JKS001846; assembly: GCF_900176455.1. Lineage (NCBI taxonomy): Bacteria > Bacillati > Bacillota > Bacilli > Caryophanales > Bacillaceae > Bacillus > Bacillus sp. JKS001846. The sequence goes on along the minus strand of NZ_FWYG01000001.1, from coordinate 3,498,227 downwards.
GGGACACATTTACACATGATTTTTGGGGGGAAGGAACGATCTCACTTTCCGCTATACTTGGTCAAGTGAAAAATACAATGCTTGTAACACTTTGGGTTTTCATTGGAGTTGAAGGAGCAGTTGTATTATCTGGAAGAGCGAAGAATAGTCGAGATGTTGGAAAGGCAACAGTATTGGGACTTATTTTAGTAATGTCCATTTATATTTTAATTTCTGTCCTGTCAATGGGAGCTATGACAAGAGGCGAACTTTCTGTGTTAGAAACCCCTTCAATGGGGCATGTATTAGAGCACGTTGTTGGTCCATGGGGTGCAGTTGCGATTAACATCGGATTAGTTGCTTCACTTGTCGGTACATTAATTGGTTGGTTTTTACTTGTTTCTGAAATTTCTCATGTGGCAGGAAAAGATGGCGTATTTCCGAAAGTCTTTACGAAAACAAATAAAAAGCAAACACCGCACATGGCATTATGGATTTCAAATGGTGTTGCCCAAACTATATTTATCATCGTTTTGTTTTCGGAATCAACATATCAAATTATGTATTTCATTGCCTCAACATCAATTTTATTACCATATTTATTATCAGCGTTATTCCAATTTAAATTAGTCATTACAAACGAGCTAAAAGACGCTAAATTAAAAAACGGAGCGTTAGCTTTAATTGCTTCTATTTACTCTGTATGGCTTCTTTATGCAGCTGGTCTAAAGAATTTACTACTCGTTTCAATTGTGTATGGAATTGGAATTATTGTTTACACATTTGCAAGAAAAGAACAAGGGAACCGTTGCTTTGTAGGTGTAGAGAAGTATGTGATGTGGGCAATTATTGTTGCGGCTATCACATCCATATATATGTTATTAACTGGAAATATAAAAATGTAAAAAGTCCTTTTCATTTAAAGGGCTTTTTTCTTTGTTTAGAGAATATTTACTACATAAGATATTCAGGAGGGATGAGAATGGAAGAAAAAGAACAGTTGTCTAGAATAATTGATTTAGCTAGTGAGTTAAGGAAAGTATTAGTGCAAGAATCTTTTTTTAATCATCATCCTGAACTAAGAGGAGTCATTGAAAATTTAGCAAGTTCTGTTGAAAATTTGGCGGAATTACAAATAAGTAAAGATGAAAACGCTGAAGATCGATTACGTTACGTACTTGCGAAAATGAAAATTGCTCATAATGCAATTTTACAGGAGAAAAAAGCATTTCCTTCTCATTAATATAAGTTTTTATTTTGAACCTGGCGGATAACGTCAGGTTTTTTATTTCTAGTTTTTCGTTTCTTTCATACACTAAGAATAGTATGAAAAAAGAAGGTGACTAAGGTGAAATTACATAAAGCTCTTCAGCCAAGTTTTATAAAACGAATGTACTATATGAGATTTTTAGGGAAATTTACAAAAGCTGAGAAAGAGAAGAGTGGAGAGAATTTCTTTGTACAATGCTTATCGCCAATACCATTCACTTTACAGGAACAATTTACAAATGAACCATATGTATTTGAAGGGTTATGTAGCAATAAAAAGAATGAAAAAATCTTTTCGGAATTAAAGAAGAGGAAATTAGAAAAGCAACTAGTAATGTTTCGTCTTTATTATGAAAGAGGAAATGTATACGTGGAGTTAATATGTACAGAAGAACCGAAAGAAATAGCAAGCAGCTATAAAATGATTCCGGCACCTAAAGTTACAAATAATAAAAAAAGAGAATCTTTAGAACGAAAACTTAGCAACGGTTATTTATCATTTCTTATGCCAAAATTTCCGAAAGACTTTGAGCCTCCCGAATTATTGTGGCACGATGGAAGACTTTACGGAAACATATCCCTAAAGTCATCAATTAGCTCAATCGCCTATTTTGAACAGAAACGTGAATGTAAATATATAAACTACAGTGACTGGCCGAAGTATGTAGAAATAGCGGTAGAAGATCAATTATATTTTGTAAGTGATTATGTGTATGAGCAATTAAAAAAACGAATGCATGAAGAAGGTAAGCTAGTTGAAGTAGAGGATATAAAAGTACAAAAAGATGAATGGGAATGGGATGAGCGTGAATCGTCTTTTTTACAGTATGTACAAAGTATGGTGCATAATAAAGGGTTATATTTGGATGAAACGGATATTTATAATTTTCATATAAGTGTAAAAACAAATATGTTAACGATTCTTGGTGGTATACCGGGGATTGGGAAATCACGTTTTGTGCAAACTTATGCAGAAGCATTAGGGTTACAGTATGGGGAAGAGTTGGTTTGGATTCCGATTTCGCCATCGTATCAAGAACCACATGATTTACTTGGTTACCTTCATCCAAATGGTACTTTTATTGAAAGTGAAACGAAGTTAGTTAGGACGTTAATGAAGGCGAAAGAAAATCCAAATCAACTGTATATAATCGTTTTTGATGAAATGAACATGTCTCATATTGAGCATTGGTTTACTCCGTTTCTATCTGTTCTTGAACTTGAAACAAAAAATCGTATTTTAAACTTGTATGAGGGTGTACAGGACATAGAGAATTCAATTCCATCAACAATTGAAATTGGAGAAAATATTATATTTGTAGGTACTGTGAATTTTGATGAAACAACAAAAGAGCTCTCTGATCGATTATTAGATCGAACGAACCTAATAACGTTACAGAAAATTCCGTTTTGTGAGATGGACATGGAACAGGGGAAAGTCGTATTACATCCACCTTTGAAAGTAACAGCGGGAGAATTTCGGATAAATTGGATGAGAAATAAAGCGATGATTGAAGTGTTTTCTGAAGAAGAATTAGAGCTATTAGATAAGTTGCATGTCGTATTGTCATCACATGACGCGTCTAAGGGAATTTCTTTCCGATGTGCAAATGCAATTGCGACTTATTTGCAAAACATACCGTTCCAAAATAACCATACCTATATGATCAGTAGAGAAGAGGGGTTTGATTTACAAATAAAGCAGCGTGTATTGACGAAAATCAGAGGGACCGAAATGATGGTTGGGCCTTTACTTTCTGAAGAAGCAAAAAGGGGGGCGACCTTAGTACCTCTTTTGCAATCTGCACTTGCAAACAGAGTATCTACATTTGAACACTCTTTAGCATATATACGAGAAAAACGTAGAGAACTGGAGCTGTATGGATATGCAAAATGAAGGGCGTTACGAAACAAAAATCGTTGATACGAATGAAACGCTCCCTTTTGTATTAAAGTTAATCATTGGAAATGAGGGGAAAGGAGATTATATTTTATTAAATCGTCTTTGTACATCTACTACAGCATTAGTTCAATGTATTTATAAAGTACAAGAATTAAAACCAATAAGATTGCAGTACAATTATGAAATTCCAATGAATATTACTTTTATATGGAATAAAGTATATGAGGGACAGAAAAATATAAAAGAGGCTCAATATGAAATAAATGAAAAAAAACAAAGAGTATTAATATATGAACATGGGAAAACAGAATTCTTTTATCCATGGCGCTGTGGTTTATACCATTTTGAAGTGCGTATAGAAGATACAACGTATTATGGCGCATTTCAAATCGTACCGAAAAACTTTTTTGATGATCAATTTGAAATGATTCAAGACTATGTGAAGTCAATTTTAAATGAGTTGATTTTGGATAGAGGTTACTATAAAAAGACCTTCTCTGCACTTAGCGATATTGAGGATTCTTCTTATTTAGTGTTACTTAGAAAGTTACCCCAAAAAATGAAAATGATAAAGCAAATCTTTAAGAAAATAGAATCAAGCTCAAAATTTATAAATGAATATAAATGGGAAGGAAAAGAGCGAAGGCCAACAAGAAAAGGAACTATAGTAGCAGAACGAAAACCTTATGCCAAATATTATAATCGTAAGTTTATGGAACAAAAAAATAGTAAGGAAAATGCATTTCTTAAATATAAAGCGATGCAATTTTATCATTATTTAATTGAAGCAAAAAGTTTTTTACGTCAAACAATTGAAATCTTAGAAAGAGAAAAAAAGAAAAAATCAGAAGAGTTTCAAACCGTAAAAACGATTATACAAACAATTGAGCGTAATGGATCGGTAACTGATAGAGAGAAGCAAAAATATAAAAATATACATTTACTAAAAGAAGCCGATTTACGAAAGAGCTCAATGAAAATACAAGAATATAAAATATTGGCGCATATTGTGCATGAAAATGTACAATACTTTCAAATGTTAATGCATTCTTCGTTTTGGAGGGAAGTTACTGAAACAAGTAACATGAACTTACATGATTTACCGATACCACATCAACAATTACTACATCATTTAGAAGTACTCCCGCAATATACGGATCAATCTCCATCGTTATTATTTGTTTATAAGCCAACGTTTTTAGTGTATGAATATTACGCTTTTTTTATCGTTATTTCAATTTTAGAGCAAATTGGTTTTGAAGCTAGAAACTCTATCCGTGAACAAATACAAGAACATTTTTATGTAGATGGATTACAAGATGGAACGACAGTAGTTTTAGAACGAGATGATATAAAGGTGCATGTTGCATTTAATGACTTAATTGAAACACATCCTCTTATTGCATTAAGTAAAGGTAGTAATTTTTACAATGGTGAGGATACGAAGAAGCCAGATATTCGCTTAGACTGTTATGTAAAAGAAGATGGGAAATACGTATATAAATCTTCTATTATTATTGAAGTGAAGTATAGTCCAATGTACAATATTTTTCAGCACGTCGGAAATACGAAAGCAACTGAGCAAATGTATAAGTACTGGTCTATAAAGTATGTAGAAGAACAGGATGGAAAGCGAGTCTATTATCGAAGGTCAATTTATGAAGTCATTTGTGTATATCCAGGAAGCCATATGCATAGTAAAAAAATTGAGTCTGGATGCGGTGTTTTCTTGCAATTATATCCATATAAGACGAAACAAGGGGAAGAGAAATTAGCTGGAAAACATGGGATGATACAAATTTTTGAAAAATGGTTAAAAAGCATTAAGAAGTAAAAGAAATCCTTTTTCATAAAGGATTTCTTTAGATTAAGAAGAATTATATGCTGTATGGAAAGAAACATAATGTAATTTAGATTTGAAAAGTGTTACAAATGTGTTATTAAAAGGAATGTGAGCGCGGGATAAAAGTCGATTAAATTGGAATCTAATTCATTTTGCAGAATATAATAAGTCATAAATATTTTTAGTTGCATACGAAGATTTGTTCTTATATGATAGATAGTGAAAGCGTTATCAAAAACAGAGCGACGATGGGAAAGGCGGTTAAATATGTTCCAGCGTGTTCAAACAAAGGAAGAACATTTTGGGTTCGAGCAACTATGGGGAGATTTTTGTGAAGAAAGAAACTTAATGTTCGTAGAACGTAATTTAAATCCATCACGATTTTTATTAATAGAAGATGAACATCCTATTGGTACAGTAGAATGTATTAAGTATACGATACCTGAACAATCAAATTCTGAGTTTTTCTATCCGTTTTCTAAAAATGATTTAGTAAAAGATTTGAAGAATGTATATGAAATAGGCAAGTTAAGTATTTCGAAAACGTCTCGTGGGAGAGGACATTTCAAAAGGCTAACAGCTATTTTATTTATACATGCGTTAGAAACAAAAGCTGAATGGTACATTGCAGCAGTAACAAAAAGAATGTATATGTATTTACTTACACTTGGTTTTCCAATTGAGCCAATAGATAATCCATTTCAGTTTCATGATACTTTACAAGGTGTACCAGTAAGAATTCATGCTCGAAAAGGGGTTACGCATTTGTATTCTTTAAAAGAATTTCGTGATGTGATTCAAGGGAATGCTCATGCACAGGCATTAATTGCAGAATACAGTAAAAATATTATGTTAACGAAATAAAGCGAAGTGAATATGTATAATAAAGAGAATAATATTTGTATAGGATATAACTCTTCATTAAAAAAGACCCTTATTATTTTAATAAGGGTCTAAAAATTATAATCCAAATATACTAAAAATCATTTTGCGGCGCTTCGGTTTCTTTTCTCGTTCATATGTTGGTTTTGAATCAGGAGTAATATAAATGGGTTCTTCTTTCGTTAGGGCAGCTTCTAATTTTTGAATTCGCTCTAACATTTCCTCCATTTCACGACGGTGTTGTAAAAGTTGGTACGTGACGACATCATTTGCCTTATCTTGCATTTGTTCTTCCATTCGATCAAGTCTTCTCGTAATAGTGTTTAATTGATCAGCTAATTGCTCAAAATCATTGGGTAATATGTTTTGAACAATTGTATTAACTTGAGTTTTTAATTCCTCAACTTCATTTGAGGAAGCCTTTTGAGTAGATTGAGAATTTTGAGATTGCTCTATTTGAAATCGATGGTGTTCTAACATTTGATCGACATCCTCTTGTGTGAAAATAAAGTGGCCATATTTATTTTTCTCTATCGTAAGATTTAATTGTTGTGCGATCCGGACAACAGCCTTTGGGCTAACACCTAATTTCTTTGCGATAAATGGTGTTTTATATTCCAAAATAATCCCTCCTATATATATCCTGTTGAATGATTTCGAGCTATGAAGTAAGTTCCCTTCTAGTGCGACAAAAGAAGTGTGGAATCGGCAAAGAAAGTGTTTTTTCACGAAATTGAGTTGAGAAGAATAGTTCGTTTAAATAAAAATGTTTTATCGTAACATTTAGAATAATTTGACGAGTGTAAATGAATTAGATTATCATAATGATAAATATCTTTTTTATGTATGCATATAATATATAAAAAGGTGGTTGCTAATGTAGAATTTTGTTAGAGTATTAGAATGCTTACTTCACTTGAATAAAATTAAGTAGGAGGTGGCTTCCTTGCTTACAAAGTAAGTAAGGAAAAGTATTTGGACATATATAGTATAAGTATAGTGATTGTTTTAATTGCTTTAACGGCATTTTTCGTTGCAGCAGAATTTGCAATTGTTAAAGTGAGAAGTTCACGAATTGACTATTTAATTGCAGAAGGAAATAATCGTGCAACATCGGTCAAAACAGTCATTACAAACTTAGACGAATATTTATCTGCTTGTCAGCTGGGAATTACTGTTACAGCTTTAGGAATTGGGTGGTTTGGTAAACCTGCGTTAAAGCAAATGTTTGATACGCTTTTTGCAAATTGGAATATCTCTACTCAACTAGCAGACATTTTTGCTGTAATTTTAGTGTTTTTGTTAATTACTTTTTTACATGTTGTAATAGGTGAATTGGCCCCAAAAACATTTGCAATTCAAAAATCTGAACAAGTGAGTTTACTTGTTTCTAAGCCGTTAATTTTCTTTTATCGTATTGCATTCCCATTCATTTGGCTATTAAATGGTTCAGCTCGAATCATTACGAAGCTGCTAGGGCTAAAACCGCCGAAGGGGCATGATGAGATTCATTCAGAAGAAGAATTACGGTTGTTAGTTTCAGAAAGTTATAAAAATGGTGAGATTAATCAATCTGAATATAAATATGTGAATAAAATTTTTGAATTCGATGATCGCATTGCAAAAGAAATAATGGTACCTCGAACTGAAATGAATATTATAAGTAAAGAGATGCCTGCTGAAGAAGCTTTGCAAAAAATGTCTCGTGAAAAATATACAAGGTATCCAGTTGTTGATGGCGACAAAGACCACGTAATAGGTTTTGTGAATTTTAAAGATATTTTTACTGAATTTGTACAACATAAAGCTGTTAATAAGAAGACAGTAGAGCAATATATGAGACCAATTATTTTAGTTATTGATTCTATTCCAATTCATGATTTGTTTTTAAAAATGCAAAAAGAAAGAACACATATTGCTATATTGATAGATGAATATGGTGGAACATCTGGACTTGTTACTGTTGAAGATATTCTGGAAGAAATTGTTGGAGATATTCAGGATGAGTTTGATACGGATGAGCAGCCAGAAATTCAACAAGTTAGTGAAACGAAGACGATACTAGAGGGAAAAGTACTTGTTAGTGAAGTGAATACGTTATTTGGTTTAGGGATTGATGATGATGGTGTTGATACAATCGGTGGTTGGATTTTAACGAAGAATATAGAGATTGCTGAAGAGGATTCCATTGAAATTGAAAATTATAAGTTTTGTGTGAAAGAATTAGATGGACATTATATAAAAAGATTAGAAGTTACAAAGATAGTAGAATCGATTGTTATTTTAGAAGATGAAAAACAAATTTCGTTACAAGAGCAAATTAGCTCGTAAACTCTGCTATATAGCAGAGTTTTTTTGAGCATAATGTTTTTTGAGGGATAAGGGCTATGATACAATGACATAAGTCAAACCTTTCACTAGGTGAAGTATTGTTGTATACATATATTTGGAAGGAGAAGAAGTATGAAAAAGCATTTATATATAAATGGAGATTGGAAATCTGTAAACACGTATAAACCATTATATGCACCATATTCTGAAGAAACATTAGCGGAAATTGCACAAGGCACGGAAGAAGATGTAAAAGAGGCTGTTACCGCTGCAAAAAATGCAATGACAAAAATGAATACATTATCTGCATATGATCGTGCGACTATTTTAGAGAAAGTTGCACAAAAAATGGATGAAAGAAGAGAAGAATTTGCAGAGATTATTGCAAAAGAAGCTGCAAAACCAATACGTGCTGCAAGGGGAGAAGTAGATCGTACTGTTCAAACATACAAATTTGCAGCTGAAGAAGCGAAGCGTATATATGGTGAGACATTGCCATTAGACGCCGCACCTGGTGCGGATGGGCGTATCGCATATACAATCCGAAAGCCGATTGGGGTTATAGGGGCTATTACACCATTTAATTTCCCATTAAATTTAGTAGCGCATAAAGTTGGACCAGCAATTGCTGCCGGAAATACAGTTGTATTAAAGCCAGCTGATCAAACGCCATTATCATCTTATGCATTAGTTGAGTTATTTGAAGAGGCAGGATTGCCAAATGGAGCTTTAAATATCATTTCTGGCCCTGGCTCCACGGTTGGTGAGGCAATCGTCAAAAATGATTACGTTGCTTCTATTACTTTTACCGGAAGTCCAAAAGTTGGAATCGGAATAAAACAAAAGGCTGGGCTAAAACGAGTTACGTTAGAACTAGGATCAAATGCTGCTGTTATTATTGATGAAGATGTAGAGTTAACAGATGAAATAATTGAACGTGTAAAATGGGGAGCATTTGTTAATAATGGACAAGTTTGTATTTCCGTACAACGTGTTTTTGTACATGAAACGAAAATACATGAATTTCTTTCGAAGCTAAAGAAAGCGATGGAATCAGTTGTTGTTGGTGATCCACTGCTTGAGGAAACGGATGTATCAGCTTTAATTTCAAAAAAAGATGTAGAGCGAATTGATATGTGGGTTCAAGAAGCAATTAAGGAAGGAGCAACTGTTTTATGCGGTGGTAAGAAGCGGGATGCAAGAATTTTTGAACCGACTGTATTAACAAATGTTCCAGATTATGTATCTGTGCAGTGCCAAGAAGTATTCGGTCCACTCATGACAGTAAATACATTTAAAGAATTTGATGAAGCGATTGAACAAGTAAATAATTCGCGTTACGGCTTACAGGCAGGTGTATTCACAAATAATTTATTTAAAGCAATGCGTGCAATTGATGAGCTAGAGGTTGGTGGTGTCATGATTAATGATATCCCAACGTTCAGAGTAGATCATATGCCTTATGGTGGTGTGAAAGAAAGTGGTACGGGGCGTGAAGGAATTAAATATGCAATAGAAGAAATGACAGAAATGAAATTAGTATGTATTAAAAAATAAAATAGAAAAACTTAAAACTTGCACTAAAAAACGAGTAGGAAATGTTTACGATTCCATACTCGTTTTTTACGCTTCTAGTAACTATTTAATTAAGTGTAACTTTTACTTCATTTCTTGTTTGAAAATAGTATCTTCTACATAAATTTGTTCTTTATCTACAGCAGTAGCATGAGTTAATACTAAACCGATTGGTGTTTTTGTATCTTTATTTTGAACAATTGTAAAAGGAACATTTTTTTCGTTTGCTAATTTAATGTATTTTGATAAATGTGGGTAAGCAATGCCACCATTTAGGAGGAGTTGTAATGATTGAGAAGGGCGCATGCTACCCGCCACTTCAGAGTATACATTACTTTGCATTACTTGACCGATCGTTAAAGCGATTTCCACACGCTCACGTAATGTAGTTAAATACATATTACGTTCTTCTGGTTTGTTTTGCTTTTGGCCGTAAATGCCTTCTTGGAGATAATCTTCCACATTTTTATTTACCATATTTTTCACACCTTTCATTTTCTATTGTACGCAAGAATTAAAAATGATGCAAAAAAAGTCGTTTTGACTACGGAAATAATGAAAATATGTGAAGGAAAAAGGGGATTTGCATACAATTAGTTAAATAAGAAAGAAAAAATAATTTTATCAACAGAAATTAACAAAATGTGACAAAAATCTATTAACGAATCGTATTTTTTGTGTTAATATTCAAAATATAAAGGGTATTCGTCGTATGGAAATGGAGGGAATGGAGGTTTTTCCAATCGATAAGGATATTAAAGAAATATTTTGTTCACACTTGAAAAACAATAGGCACCAATTCGTAGAGAACTGGAAAAACAAAATGATAATTTCCGAAAAAGATCCATTTAAACTAGAAGTAGTTCAAAATGGAGAGGATTTACTAGAGTTAATTATCGAACTTACTATGGAAGATAAAGATATAAATTATCTTCAACCGTTATGTGAGAAAATTGCTATTGAACGTGCTGGAGCAGATGCGAATATTGGAGATTTTGTTTATAACGCAAACGTGGGAAGAAATGAACTTTTCGAAGCGATGTGTGAATTAGATGTTAGCGCTCGTGAATTGAAACCAATTATGGCAAAAATACATACTTGTTTTGACAAATTAATTTATTATACCGTTTTAAAATACTCGGAAATTATATCGAAGAATTTAGAGGAAAAACAGCAATATATTAACGAAACACATAAAGAAAGACTGACGATTTTAGGACAAATGTCAGCTAGTTTTGTACATGAATTTCGTAATCCGCTTACTTCCATTATGGGGTTTGTCAAATTATTAAAGGCAGATCATCCGAGTTTATCGTATTTAGATATTATTTCGCATGAATTAGATCAATTAAATTTTCGTATTTCGCAATTTTTACTCGTATCAAAAAAAGAAATGTGGAATGAATCGGAACGGTTTTGGCTTAATGACTTGTTTCAAGACATTATACAATTCTTATATCCGAGTTTGGTCAATGCGAATGTTTTGATTGAAAAGAATTTACCATATCCAATTCCGCTTGTTGGTTATCGGAGTGAAGTGAGACAAGTATTTTTAAACATATTAATGAATTCAATTGATGCTCTTGAATCAATGAAAGAAGAACGAAAAATTATCATTGATGTATTTGAAGAAGATCAAGCTATTCGAATTGTGATAAAAAATAATGGACCAATGATTCCAGCTGAAAATGTAGAAACGATTTTTGAACCATTTGTAACTACTAAAAAGTTAGGAACTGGTATTGGATTGTTTGTATGTAAACAAATTGTGGAAAAACATAATGGATCCATTATGTGTCGATCAGATAACGATTGGACAGAATTTCAAATTGCATTTCAAAAATAAACAGTCTACACCAAATGAATGGTGTAGACTGTTTTAATTTGTGAGTATAACGGCTTCTATTTTAGGATCTTTAGTTGAATAACCTACTATTGAAATTGTATAAATAACATTTGGTTCAACATTGAATTTCGGTATAGTCAATAAAACGTTTTTATTATCTGCGAGTGAAATTTCAATATCTGCTGTACCAGGGCTAACTTGCAAAAAATCGGTTATTTGTTTAAAGAGTGCATTTTCAAATAAATGATCTCCATCTTTTAAATCTACATTTACAACAGGGGTATCTGGAGAGAAATGTGCAAAGCGTATTTTTGCTTGACCAGCTGGTAAATGTGTATTATCAAGTATAGGTTGTAATTGTAGGTGATTATCACTATTTATTGCAGCAAGAGTATAAGTATGATTTCCCATTATTGGTACCAACGCTGAAAAGATTGGAGTTTCATTTCCGACAGGAACAATATCTATACGGTATTTACCTTGCACTAATGATAAATAAGGGCTGAATTGCTTAAATGAAATATTTTTAATAACCTTTTGTCCGTTTACTAAAATGTCAACCGCCGGTATATTTGGATCGGCATGAAAAATTCTTATATGTGATGGTAAAGCAGCTTCTTGTGAGTCTCTTGTTTCATACGCCTGTACAAGTTTTGATAGTGCATCGTAATATTTCATATATAATTCTATATATTTTTTAGGGTTACGAAACTGATAGTAACGTGCGAGCTGTTCGTATTGCGTAACTTCTTGTCCATATTTTTCGATTTCAGATTGAGACATGAACATTCCTCCTTTGTCATCATTAAAACTATATGCGAAGCAAGAAAGCGGTTATGCAAAAAAAATGATTTTATAAAGGGGAAATTAAAAAGTGACAACAAATATGTTTTCATAAAGAGGTGCTGGTGCTTACGAGAATTTCACAGAGTAAAGCAGTACATATGACTGTACGAAAGTAAAATAAATGCCAAATTGAAAGTGCATTTCAATTAACATATTGAATACATGTCCAAAAATCGCTAGAAAACTAGGGATTTTTTTAATTATAGGCAAATACACATACAAAGTGATAATTGTCCTACATAAATTATAAAGGAAAGATACTTTTAATCTGAGGAAAGGAGTGCCACTTCGGGATAGGGATATCCCGATAGTAATTGTGAATGAAGTTATGAAAAGGTTTTGTGTTATAGACTGTAGGATGAATTTGTAAACTTCATTTTTCTATTTATTTTAGCAATTGACAGTATTAACCCATAAGAGAGCGTCATGACGAACTGATTAGTGTGGTTAATCGGTTCTTTTTTTATAGTTTAAAAATGAAAAGTTTACATAATGAATAGGAATCTGAATTGATTAGTAAGGTGGGTGTCGAAATTTGTTTTAAAATATGCAATTTAAAGTAGGATAATAGGAAGGAGTTTAACGGGAGTTCCGTCGAAGTGTACAGAATGTCGGTATTTAAGGACAGCTGGCATTATGCTATAAAAACATTTGGTGATGCAGTCATTTCATATAAAAAGGAGGGTCATTTGGGCGTATAGAAAAGGGTTGGTCTTCGGTTTTTTAGTTCTGAATTTTCTGTTTTGTAAAATTTTTTAAGCACTCATTTGTATATTTTATAATAGTTTTTTGATAAATTCACTGCTTTTGCAGAGGATTCTTTTTTATGAAAGAAACGTCAATTTTCTTCATATATATATACAAATTGGAGAAATGGGGGAGCGCTATGCGCGATTACTTAATTAAACCACTTGTTGGTCAGCCGTATCCAATGATTTCACATGGAAAAGGTGTTTATTTGTATGATCAAAATGGCAATAAATATTTTGATGGTTCGTCAGGAGCAATTACGGCAGGTATTGGGCATGGCGTAAAGGAGATTGCAGACGTTATTAAAAAGCAAGCTGAGGAGATTGCTTTCGTTTATAGATCACAGTTTACGAGTGAACCAGCTGAAAAATTAGCGAAGAAGTTAAGTGATTTAAGTGTAGGAGATTTGAACTGGAGTTTTTTTGTAAATAGTGGTACGGAAGCGAATGAAACAGCTATGAAAATTGCAATTCAGCATTTTCAAGAGCGAGGTATTCAAGGGAAACATAAAATTTTATCAAGATGGATGAGTTATCACGGTATTACGATGGGTGCTTTATCGATGTCTGGGCATCCACTACGTAGACAACGTTTCGTATCTATTTTGGAAGATTATCCGACTATACCAGCTCCATATTGTTTCAGATGTCCTGTTCAAAAGGTATATCCAACTTGTCAGCTGGCATGTGCGACTGAACTAGAAAGATCAATTGAAAGAATTGGTGCAGAGCATATTGCTGCTTTTATTGCTGAGCCGATTATCGGAGCAGCTGGAGGCGCGGTTGTTCCGCCGAAAGACTATTATAAAGTCATTAAAGATATTTGTAATCATTACGATATTTTATTTATTGCGGATGAAGTAATGACTGGGCTTGGTCGTACTGGAGCATGGTTTGCGATGGAGCATTGGGGCGTAGAACCAGATATTATGACACTTGGTAAAGGGTTAGGAGCGGGATATACACCGATGGCAGCGACAGTTGTAAGTGATCGTGTTATGGAACCAATATTACGTGGATCACGTTCAGTAATGAGCGGTCATACGTTAAGTGCAAATCCATTGTCTGCAGCAACGGCTTTAGCTGTTATTGAATATATGGAGAAACATAATCTTCCTGAGAAAACAGCAGAAAAGGGAGAGTATTTAATAAAAGGCTTACAGAAAGTTCAACAACAATCGACAATCATTGCTGATGTGCGCGGAAAAGGGTTGCTAATTGGAGTAGAATTGCAACCGTTTACAAAAGCGTCGGAGCTTATTTCAGTTGCAGCTAAAAACGGCCTGCTTTTATATCAAGCAGTTTCAGGGCAAGCAGGAAAAGAAGATAGTGCGCTGCTTGTAGCACCGCCAATGACAACTACATATTCCGAGTTAGATGAATTACTTTCAATTTTCTCTAAAAGTGTGGAAGAGATGATGCAAAAAGGAGGGCATAGTATCGCATGACAACTATTACAAATACATTCGGTAAATTAAAAGAAATTGAGGAAGTAATTTCTTTGTTCCATGATGATATGACATTGATGTTTGGGGGATTTGGAGGGATTGGATCCCCTCCATCTTTAATACAGGCAATTTTAGAAAAAGGCGTTACAAATTTAAATTTAATTGGAAATGACACTGGATTTCCTGATGTAGGTATCGGTCGTCTTGTTACAAATGAAAGAGTTAAATCAATAATTACTTCTCACATTGGCTCCAATCCAAATGCAGGAAGGCAACTAAACGAGGGAAGATTACAAATTGAGTTTTCTCCGCAGGGAACATTAGCAGAGCGCATTCGCGCTGGTGGCGTTGGTCTTGGTGGTGTTTTAGTTGATGTTGGTGTTGATACGATTGTGGAAGAGGGAAAACGAACAGTTGAAATGAATGGTAAGACCTACTTAGTTGAAACAGCATTAACTGCTGAAGTTTCAATTGTATATGCAAAAAAGGCAGATCCGTTTGGTAACCTTGTATTTGACAAAAGTGCACGAAATATGAATCCTCACGTAGCGATGGCTGGGGATATAACAATTGTAGAAGCGGAAGAAATAGTCCCGCTTGGAAGTTTAGATCCAGAGGAAATTGTCGTTCCAGGTGTTTTCGTAAATTATATTGTACCGTCGGAAGGAGTGAACTGGAAATGGGTATGGGCGTAGAAGTGAGGGATAAGATTGCTAGGCGTGCGGCGAAAGAAATACAAAATGGTATGATTGTAAATTTAGGTATTGGCATACCATCGCTTGTACCAAATCATTTGCCTGACGATATAAATGTTATGTTTCATGCGGAAAATGGAATTGTGGGCATGGGACCAACGCCAAGTAAAGGGAATGAAGACGAAAATTTGTGTAATGCAGCAGGTTTACCAACTTCTCTTATAACAGGAGCGAGTTATTTCGATAGCTGCACAGCGTTTGGGATGATTCGAAAAGGTTTGCTAGACATAACGATTCTTGGTTCATTACAAGTAAGTGAAAATGGCGATTTAGCAAACTGGATTGTACCTGGAAAACGTGTTCCAGGTATTGGTGGAGCAATGGATTTAGCACAAAAAGCGAAGCGGGTCGTTGTTGTGATGAATCATGTTGATAAGTACGGAAATGCAAAAATTGTTTCAGAGTGTACATTGCCATTAACTTCAAAGAAATGTGTAGATTTAATTATTACTGATATGGCAGTCATGGAGGTAACTCCGAGTGGACTTATATTACAAGAATTAATGAGCCCATACACAGTAGAAGATGTAAAACGACATACAGAAGCTGATTTTCAAATTAGTTCTAACTTACTAGTAATTGAATGAAGGGAGATGTAATATATGGAGCAATTAAAAAAGCAAGTTTGTGATTATATTGAGAGCCATGAAGAGGAAAGTGTGAAATTTTTAAAACGATTAATTCAAGAAAAGAGCGTATCTGGTGATGAAAGCGGTGCGCAGGCAATTGTGATTGAAAAATTACGTGAATTAGGTTTAGATCTCGATATATGGGAGCCCTCCTTTTCTAAAATGAAAGATCATCCTTATTTTGTATCACCCCGTACAAGTTTTTCAGATAGCCCAAATATTGTAGCAACTTTAAAAGGAAGTGGCGACGGGAAATCTATGATATTAAATGGGCATATTGATGTAGTTCCAGAAGGGGATGTGAATCAGTGGGAACATCACCCTTATAGCGGTGAGAAAATAGGGAATCGTATATATGGCCGTGGAACGACGGATATGAAGGGCGGAAATGTCGCACTTATGCTTGCGATGGAAGCGATCATTGAATCTAGTATTGAATTAAAAGGAGACATCTATTTTCAAAGTGTAATAGAAGAGGAAAGTGGTGGAGCAGGGACATTAGCAACTATATTACGAGGATATAAAGCAGATGGTGTCATTATTCCAGAGCCTACTAATATGAAGTTTTTCCCGAAACAACAAGGTTCCATGTGGTTTCGTCTACGTGTAAAAGGGAAAGCTGCACACGGTGGAACGCGCTATGAAGGGGTTAGTGCAATTGAAAAAAGCATGTTTGTTATAGAACATGTAAGAAAGCTAGAGGAGAAAAGAAATAGTCGAATTACAGATCCGTTATTTAAAGGAATTCCAATTCCAATTCCAATTAACATTGGCAAAATTGAAGGAGGGAGTTGGCCAAGTTCTGTTCCCGATGAATTAATTTTAGAAGGAAGATGCGGTGTTGCGCCGAATGAGACTATAGAGGCGGCAAAAGAAGAGTTTGAGAATTGGATTGTTGAATTAAATGATGTGGACAATTGGTTTGTTGAAAATCCGGTAGAAGTAGAATGGTTTGGAGCGAGATGGGTTCCTGGTGAATTAGAAGAAAATCATGAACTCATTACAACACTTCATCATAACTTTGTTGAAATCGAAGGGAACGAACCAATTATTGAAGCATCTCCGTGGGGGACTGATGGAGGTTTATTTACACAAATTGCAAACGTACCAACAATAGTATTTGGTCCAGGAGAGACGAAAGTAGCACACTATCCAAACGAATATATAGAAGTTGATAAAATGATAGCTGCCGCAAAAATTATTGCATGTACATTACTAGATTGGTGTGAGGTGAAAAAATGAAATACTATGAATCTTTTAGAGAACAGACGAATTGTTATACAGTAGAAGGCGTTTTAGATTATTTTAATAAACGTATCCGGGTAGATCACTATACAGGAAATGTTGAAAGTATTATACAGACAATTGACGAACTAGCAGAGAAACATTCTTTCACTAAATGTATTATTAAAGGAAAGGGAGAGCATGTTTCAACATGGCTCTCTTTCGGTTTTTTGTTGGAAGCAACGATACCTCATTATTTTCAAGGACACGATGCATACTTTTTTGTGAAATATAATAATGATGAAAGACGAAATAGTATGCATTGGACTGAGGAAGATACTATATTAAGCGGTGTAAAAGGAAAAGAAATAAAAGAAAAAGTAGTTCCAGAGAAATTTTTGCTGAGAAAAGCGACTGAAGAAGATGCAGAAGAATTAGCAACTGTCTTCGGAAAAGTATTTGAAGTGTATCCGACACCTTTAAATGAAGCGAGTTATGTATTACAGACGATGAAAGAAGACGATACAATTTACTACGTGTATGAATTTGAGGGGAAAATTATTAGTACAGCATCTGCAGAAATGAACATAAAGGAAGGGAATGCAGAATTAACGAATTGTGCTACTTTACCTGAATATCGTAAACATGGATTTATGAAAAGTTTATTAATTAAATTAGAGGAAGAGCTTCGAGAAAGATCTATTTTCTGCTCCTATACAATTGCTCGATCGCTTTCTTTCGGAATGAATGCTGCCTTTCATCAATTAGGCTATACGTATACAGGAAGACTGGCGAATAATTGCTACATTTTCGATAAGTTGGAAGATATGAATATATGGGTGAAAGATCTATCTAGTTATTCGAAAGCAGTAAAACTTCCGTCTCAAAATTTGACTGTAAAGCAAAACAGTTAGGTGGAGCTGGGTGTTCGAAAAGCTGTACTAATTAGAGTTTCGAGTTATCTAATGAAAATATAAAATTGGTCAAAATTATAGAACGGAATCGTCATGCTTGCAATCGCACATAGGTGTGCTGAAAATCCGGCATGTAATTGCCGGATTTTCGGCAAGAGGGGGGATGACATTGCTAGCAGTTTCGACACAAGAAGTCATTGAAGCGATTTTGGGCAGTATTGATGAGGCTATACACGCTGTAGATGAAAATGGAATTACAATATTTTATAATTCTGTAGCTGCAAAACACGATGGATCCAAGATTGAAAAAGTGTTAGGAAAACATCTGTTAGAAGCGTTCCCGTCTTTATCAAGGGAAACGAGTACATTGATGAAAGTACTAGATACAAAAAAACCTATCGTACATCAGGTACAACATTATCAAAATTTAAATGGTGAAGATGTTTGTACAGTAAATACGACGTTACCTATTTTTATAGATGGGAATATTGCTGGGGCTGTTGAAATTGCAAAGGATTACTCTACAATTCAAAAACTTACTGACACAATTGTTGACTTACAGTCGAAAATAAAGCGATCATCTAGAAAAAAAGTGATTAAAAAGCACGCTGCATTTGAGACGATAGTGACAAATGATACGCGGTTTAAACAGACGAAAGAGTTAGCACAAAAAGTAGCACCAACAGACGCGAATGTTTTAATATATGGTGAAACAGGAACAGGAAAAGAACTGTTCGTACAAGCAATTCATGAAGCTTCTAAAAGAAAAAACAAGCCATTTATTGCACAAAACTGTGCAGCTTTACCAGAGTCGCTATTAGAAAGTTTATTGTTTGGAACGACAAAAGGAAGCTATACGGGAGCGATTGAAAGAGCTGGGCTATTTGAACTTGTTGATGGTGGTACATTATTTTTAGATGAACTGAATTCAATGCCTCTTGATTTGCAGGCAAAAATGTTACGAGTGTTAGAAGATGGAGTCATTAGAAGAATTGGTGATAATAAGACGAGAAAAGTAGATGTTCGTGTTATTACCGCAATGAACCAGCCTCCAGAAATATGTTTACGAGAGAATAAAATTCGCACTGATTTATATTATCGCTTAAACGTATTTTCATTATATATCCCACCGCTTCGTGAAAGAACTGAGGATGTACTATTATTAGCATCTTATTTTTTGAAAGAATATAATAAAAGTTATAAAAAAGGTGTACTTCAAATTGATGAGGAAGCGAAAGATAGACTGCAAGCTTATCAGTGGCCTGGAAATGTCCGGGAGTTAAAACATACGGTTGAACATGCTGTTATTATTGCAGAAGGGAATACATTAACAGCCAATTGTTTACCACGTACATTTCGGAAAGAGAAGTTTTCGAAGAAGAAGGGTATAATGCCACTTAGAGAAGCACTTCATCAAACAGAAAAAGAATTAATAGATCAAGCGTTGATTGAAACGGAAGGGAATATATTACAAGCCGCAAAAATGTTGGGTATCCCTCGTCAAACGCTTCAATATAAACTGAGCAAGTACGACAAAACCGCCGAATAATCGGCGGTTTTTGTGTGTTTGCACCAATAAAAGAGCGTTTACATATATAAAAAGTAATGAATATGATGTTAAGTATTGATTTCATACAACGCTTAAAAATATTTTTTCGCTTATGTAATAGGGTTCTCCGCACATTTACTTATCAACAATGTAAAGTTGGCATAACTATTGCTTATATAAAGGATGAGCGTATAAAAAGGGGGAATAGCAATGTTACATGATGTATACAAACCAAATCGTCACTGGAAGGATATCGAATTATGGAAAGATGTTACTGAAGAGCAATGGAATGATTGGGTTTGGCAATTAACGAATACGATCAAAACGTTAGATGACTTAAGAAAAGTGATTAACTTAACACCTGAAGAAGAAGAGGGCGTTAAAATTTCAACGAAAACGATCCCGTTAAACATTACACCGTACTATGCTTGGCTAATGAATCCTGATGATCCACGCTGTCCGATTCGGATGCAATCAGTACCGATTTCGGAAGAGTTATATAAAACAAAATATGATTTAGAAGACCCACTTCACGAAGACGAAGATTCACCAGTTCCAGGGCTAACACATCGTTATCCGGACCGTGTACTATTCTTAGTAACAAATCAATGTTCTATGTATTGTCGTTACTGTACACGTCGTCGTTTTAGTGGACAAATTGGAATGGGTGTACCGAAGAAACAATTAGATGATGCAATTGCTTATATTCGTGAAACGCCACAAGTACGAGATGTATTAATCTCCGGTGGTGACGGACTTCTAATTAACGATAAAATTTTAGAATATGTATTAAAAAATTTACGAGAGATTCCGCATGTTGAGATTATTCGTATCGGAACGAGAGCACCAGTAGTATTCCCACAACGTATTACAGAAAACTTATGTAACATTATTAAAAAATACCATCCAGTATGGTTAAATACACATTTCAATACATCTATTGAAATTACTGAAGAATCGAAAAAGGCATGTGAAATGTTAGCGAATGCTGGTGTTCCAGTCGGAAACCAAGCAGTAATTTTAGCTGGTATTAACGACAGCGTTCCAATTATGAAAAAACTTATGCATGACTTAGTAAAAATCCGTGTACGTCCATACTACATTTATCAATGTGACTTATCTGAAGGTATCGGTCACTTCCGTGCACCAGTATCTAAAGGTCTTGAAATTATTGAAGGTTTACGTGGACACACATCTGGTTATGCTGTTCCGACATTCGTTGTTGATGCGCCAGGCGGAGGCGGTAAAATTGCACTTCAACCAAACTATTTAATCTCACAAAGTGCAGATAAAGTTGTACTTCGTAACTTTGAAGGTGTTATTACGACGTATCCAGAGCCAGAGAGCTATATTCCAGGAAGAGCGGAAGGATACTTTAAAGAGATTTATCCGAACTACGAAGAAAAACGTTCAGATGTTGGTATCGCAGGTCTTATGAGCGATAAGAAATTTAACCTCGTTCCAGACGACTTACAGCGTATGAACCGTCGTAAAGACTACGAAGATAATGATACTCATGCATCTTTAAAAGATAAACGTGATAAGCGCGATCAATTAAAAGATAAAAAATATCAAGCACAAATGGCTAAGTTAGAAGAAAACGACAAAAAAACTGAGGGTGATGCAGTATGAATTGTATGTGGTGTGACAGTACAGAAGCGAAAGAAAGCTTGAATACTGTATATTGGGAATTACCAGATGGTACGAAAGCCATTGAAATCCAAGAGACACCATGTATTTCTTGTTCCTCGTGTGGGATGGACTATCAATCAGACCATACAGTAAAAGAAATTGAAGATCAATTATTCTTAATTTACACGAAAGATTTACCAAAACAACTAACATATGAAGAATTAATGGGAAGACCGCGTCTATTAAAAAGAAATTATTTCGACTTTTAACCAGCTTTTATGCTGGTTTTTTTCTTTTTTGCCTTGTATAATGTACCCAAGTTAGAAAGGTAGGGAATATTTTTGAAAAAGACATTTTACCATTATATGATGAAGCATCGTGCAGCTTTATTTAGAAATGAAATTTCAGATTTAGCAGAGGCGATGTATGATGATTTAAGTTTTCCGAAGCAATCTGAAGACTATGATGAAATTAGTTCATACTTAGAGTTGAGCGGAATGCTAGAAAGTATGTCTATATTTGATGAAGCCTGGGATTTATACATACAAGATAGATAAAAACTATTTGAAAACATACAGAATACATTACTTTATTTAAAGTGAAGTATTCTGTATGTTTTTTTATTATGAAATTTGCTGATTTGAAGCTAGTCTAGTTACTAGCTTTTGTTTGAGTGTAATGTAAATTTTATAAGATTATATTTTTTATTGAAAAAATTTATGAATATAAGCTTCTGTGATAAGCGTTTTTATGTAGGTTGCATATACTGATATCAAAATCACGACGTCAAAAAAAGGAGAGATAGAGATGGCAAGAAAAAAACAACCTAAATACAACGTAGGGGACATAGTCGTGATTACGCTATATGGAACCGTTGGGAAAATCACAAATATGAAGGTTTTAGATGGAGTTTATGTATACGAAGTCAATAATCACGATGGATTTTACGTAGAGCAAACATTGCAGCACGTTACAGAGCAAGATATGAAAAAGGGCGATACGGAGTGGATTGAATTAAATTATAATTTCACGTTTGGTGATCTTGTGCAAGTAACTGGATATGATAAAGATGTTTTCCGTATTGTTGGTTTTCGTACAGAAGTATGGAGATATAAGAATGACGCATGGGAAGATACAATTTATGAATTGTCACGGATTACGGATGGTGAATGGTTAGAAGCGGATGAATCAGATTTAACGTTACTAGCCAATGCTCAAACGGCAAATGCAATTTTGAAGAAAATGAAACAAGATAAAGCAGGTATGAATAAATTGGATTTAGGAAAGTTAAAGTCAATTAACAACTCGAAAAAAGTGAGTGTTAAGACGAATCGTCAAGAAATCATTGATGGATTACTTGACATTTATAACGATTATCAATTATTGTTCGATACATTTAAAGATGAAGAATATAAAATTGTAATGGATGTTGTTCATAATTATTTAGTTAAATTGACAGAGAAAAAGTAGTTAACTAGAAAGAGAGAATAAATTGAACAACAACATATGCAGTATAAGGTATGCCTACAACTATTAAAAAAATAAAAAGCCACTTTATAAGAGAGTCTGCCCATTGATCTTCATGCATGAACTCTTCTTTTGTTTGTCCTACTTCATATTGATTTTCCATTATTATTTCCCCCTTTGAATAGCTTGTACTACAATCGTATGCATCTCGTCCAAAGCTTATGACCTATAAAAAAATAAAATCTATTTTTCTAATCTCATATACATAATTTTGAGATTTTTTCATAAAACAGAAATAAAGGAGTGATGCTCATGAAGGAAATTGAAGTCGTGATTGATACGGAAGAGATTGCGGAGTTTTTTTATGAGCAACTAATTGAAAGAGGGTACGTCCCAAAACGAGAAGAAATTGAAGATCTCGCAGATATTACATTTGAGTATTTATTAGAGAAATGCATGATTGATGAAGTTTTTGATGAAGAGGATGAATGAAAGTAACGACGGGCATAACTCGTCGTTTTTTACTCTTTACAAACCTGTCACAAATATAGTCAATAATTATTGATATAATGAAAAGAAAATTTTACTCAAGAGGTGAAGGAATGTTCAAAAAAATTATTGATTCTTTATTAGGAAAGAAAAAATATCGTTCGTATTCAAGTAGTGATTATCGTCGTAGAGGGCGCTCGTATTCAAGTAGCGATTATAAACGACGTTCATCTGGTTATGGACATCAACATTATAAAAGAAAACGTAAAAGCCGTAGCTTCTTTTCAAGTAGCTGATGAAATGGCGTCGTGTACTAGCATTATTTGATAGACCACTGCGAAAAAATACAATTGTTGCAGAGCGTTATAAAATTGAATCAGTAATTGGAATGGGCAGTTATGGGGTTACATATGTCGTTAATGATTTACAAATAAATAGATATAAAGTCTTAAAACAATTAAGACAAAGTAAACAAAGATATGAGTCTGGTAGAAAATCATTTGAACAAGAGAAAATGATTTTACAAACATTAAATTATCATGCAATTCCTAGTCTATATGATCATTTCATATGGGAGAAAAAGAGCTTCTTTGTGATGGAGTACATGCCTGGTAAAAATTTTGAAGATTATATTTTCATAGATGGGTATGTATATACAGAACGTGAAGTTTTTGAGATTTTATATGAAATATTAGAAATTGTATCGGTGTTTCATAGTGAAGGCATTATTCACCGAGATTTACGCATTCCAAACATATTAATGAAAGAAAATCAAATTAGTATTATTGATTTTGGATTAGCTAAATGGAAAGGTGAGGATGATAAGCGAGCTACAACTTACGAAGGTGAACAAGCTTTGATGCGAGAAGTTCAATTTCGTAGCGACTTTTATGCGCTCGGTCATTTCTCATTATTTTTATTATATGCAGGATATGAATCTAATGAAAAACAGGAAAAACCATGGTACGAAGAATTAACTTTGGAAAATTATAATCGCGAAATGCTTATGCGAATGTTACAAATAAAAACGCCGTACTATGAGAATGTACAAGATTTAAAACAAGATGTAGCTTCTGCTTTAGAAAGGATGGAGACTCCATGTTTCAAAAGTTTTTAGCAAGCGTTGGTATTGGAAGTGCAAAGGTAGATACTGTTCTTGAAAAAGATGAGTATATTGTTGGGGAAGAAATAGTTGGAAAGGTTCATATAACTGGAGGTTCAGTTAGCCAACAAATTGAAAGCATTTACTTAACATTATCGACGTCGTATGTACGAGAAGTGGATGATAAAAAAGTAACAGCAACATATGATTTAGAGCGAGTACGCTTAACCGAACCTTTTTCTGTAGAACCGAATGAAACAGTTGACATTCCATTTTCTTTTCCAATGCCAATTGAAGCACCACTTACACTTGGTATGAAAACGGTTTGGATTCATACAGGTCTTGATATTAAACGTAGTATAGACCCAAGTGACCGCGACTACGTTCAAGTGTTACCTAATGCATTATTAAGTAGTGTTTTAGATAGTGTAAATGAATTAGGGTTTAAAGCACGTCATATAGAATGTGAAGAATTACCGCACCGATTACGTAAGCAAGTTCCATTCGCACAAGAATTTGAGTTTATTCCGGTTTCTGGAGAGTACTACGGCAGATTAGATGAATTAGAATTATTAATTTTGCCACGTGCATACGACCGATTAGAAATAATTATGGAAGTAGATAGAAAATCACGTGGATTAGCTGGTTTATTCGCTGAAGCACTTGATCTTGATGAGAAGGTTATTCGCTTCACTGTAACAAGAGAAGATATCCCTGAGATGAAGCAAAAAATTAATAATTATATTTTTTAATAAACTATGCATAAAAAAGAAATGGAGAGGAAAACTAAAACAACCGCTCCATTTTTTTGCATAGTGAGGTTATGTATGTGAAACGATATCGACATTTATACTTGCTAAGTTTTACGTTACTCATTTGTTTTGTCGTATTATCACTTTCGTATCATACCGCTTGTATTGAGAACTTTGACAATATAGTCGCACATTTTATTCAAAGCTTTCGAAACGATTATTTGACGACCTATTTTACTTGGGTGTCTTTTATCGGTTCCAAAAGAATATATTTTCCATTACTCATTATTCTTGTAATGTATTTTCTCGTTAGAAAAAAGTTACTTAGTGCGTTACTTCTAACAATTAATTACTACGGATCTCGTTATTTAAACAGTATGCTTAAACTATGGTACGAACGAGCAAGACCTGATGTCACGCAGCTTGTTACTGCAACTGGATATAGTTTTCCGAGCGGTCATACGATGAATGCTACTGCTTTTTTAGGATTTATTGCATACGTCACAATTACTGAAGAACGTATTTCGTTGCATAAAAAATTGTTAATTATTCTTATAGCAAGCTTTGTTGTATTATCTATTTCAGTTAGCCGAATATATCTTGGCGTGCACTATCCATCTGACATATTAGCAGGATGGGCAGCTGGTGGTAGCTGGCTCGTTTTATGTGTTATATTCCATAAAACGTTCATAAAAAAAGAACCTATGTCATAATAGGTTCTTTTTTCATTGGCTCAACATGAATGTGTGCATGGTAAATTCCAAACTTTTTGCGAAGCATAGCTTCGATGTTGTCGGTAATACAGTGACTTTCTCCAACATCCATGCGAGCATCTACTTCAATTGTAATATCAACGTACGTTTGATTCCCATACATACGTGCTCTAATATCTACAATGTTTTCCACACCGCCAATATGCTCAATAGCATCAGCGTATTCTTCCATTTTATCAGGATCAATTCCATCTGTAAGCATATGAGAAGATTCTACGAAAATCTCCCATGCAGTTTTACAAATAATAAGACCGACAATTAAAGCGGCAATAGGGTCTAAAATAGGCATTTGGAACTGAGAACCGACAATACCTACTACGGTACCAATACTTACGAGTGCATCTGATAAATTATCCTTTGCAGCGGCTTCTAATGATTTACTTTTTGTTCGTGCTGCAATTTTTTTCGTATACAAATACACGCAGTACATAACGACAGCAGAAAATAAAGCAACCCATGCAGCGAGTATATTAGGCGCTGCTTGTTTCGGATTTAAGAAAGATTGAATGGCACTAATAACAACTTCTAATCCGACTGTTGCCATAATGAAGGACGCAACAAGTGATGCGATTTGTTCGGCCCGCGAATGCCCATACGGATGATCTGGGTCACGAGGTTTACGAGATATTTTTAGACCAATTAATATCGCTAAAGAAGCACCGATATCCGTTAAGTTATTTAAACCGTCAGCACGTAATGCGCTAGAGAGGGTAATATAACTGATGATGATTTTCATAGAGGATAAAAATATGTAGGCCATAATGCTGACAATAGCACCTTTATCAGCTTCTTTATGAGAAAGAGTATCCATTTTAATCACTCACCTTTCTTTAAAGGAATTTCTTTCTATAAATAGAGTATCAAACGAAAGTCGTGTGGGTCTATACAAACATTGTTGACGTTTTATAGCTTTTTAAGAAGGGGATAACAAAGTTTCGTGAAGGAAAAATATGTTGAAAAGTACAAAGTTAGGGTGTGAACCTAATCAGAGTTTATTTACTAAAGAGATAGGAGGGTAGATGGATGAGGAAACGAATACTTTTCTTACTACGTATTATTTTTATCATGACAAGGTGTAATTCATTAAACGATGAAAAACGTCAAAAGATAATTATGAAAACAGTTGAAAGCCCTCTGAAAAATATTTTCCAGAGGGCTTTCAACTTAGTATGCTTCTAAAAACTCAGTAACTTGCTCTTCTGTTTTTGCGTTAGCACTATGTAAGTGGCCTAGCTTCTCACCGTTTTGGTATACAAGTAAACTTGGAATACCCATTACTTGATACTCTTCAGCGATACTTGGAAACTCATCTTTATTAATAGAATACCATTCAAATTTATTGAACTCTTCCATTACATCTCCGATAAAGTTGTCCATACGTACGCAATCTGGGCACCATGTAGTAAAGAACTTAACAACTACTGGTTCCTCGCTTGCGATGATGTCTTTGAATTCTTGTTCTGTTTTAATTTCTTTCATAAGTAAAACTCCTTTCAATATCACACGAATTTATATGCAAAATTCGCATTTGCAAACATGTTGCAAACTTATTATTTGTTTTTTAGTTTTGTAGTTCGTTCACACTTATAAAATTGTATGTAACATGGCTGCGCTACTAAGTGTGAAAATAACGGAACCTCACTTTTCTTTATAAGCTTTTTCCAGGATTGTGTCAAACTTTTGAATTTTATACAGAAATTAAAGAAGCCGACACTTTGATTAAGTATGGGCAGAGTGACTAAAATTAATCGCTTATTAATTTCGAATAAATATTTAAATCGATAAGCTTTCCAACTGATTTTTCGCTTTTTCTCAGAGTACCTTCAAAAGTAAAGTTTAATTTTTCTAATACTTTTATGGAATTTACATTTGCTGGTTCAACTTTTACAAAAATTGAATCAGGTTAGAAATTATATGGTTGTAATGGGAATTGAGGGATATCAATAAAAAAATTGTATCCCGCATTAACGGGCAGTAAGACCCCCACTGATTAAAGTTTCACTTTATTAGGGATTTGCCTTAAACATTTATTACAGTCAAGAATATTTATAATAATATGAACTAAAAAAGGTCCAATTTTTGTAATGTTGGAGGGGAGTATTGTGGACATAACTCAAAGCGTGGCAAGAATAGTGGTTAATGGGAAAGACCTTTCTTTCACTTCAGTTCAAACCTCTGCATGGAATCATGGACCTGTAAATGATTTAATCGTTACGACGAATCAGAGAGTGAATGAGCTTTATCAATTCATGTGGTCACAAGTACCGGTTACGATGTCGGTATATTTTCTTCAAGGGGCGGATTTACTTAGATTCGTTAGGGTTGCTGGAATTGATGAGCGTGTAACCGGAGAATATGTATATCATTTCATTTGGTAATAAGAAGAATTCAAAGTAGTCTAGCAGCTACTGTTTTATTTTGTCATTTGAATATAAGCGAGCGGACTAGCTTATAGTACCTACTGAAATAAAGAATCATAATATAATGTGTAATAAATTATACGGAAGTGAGTTGAAGATCATGTTTTATTCATATTTTAATTCTGAAGCTGGCATACGACCAGCGTATGGTACGTCTATAACGTATAGTGGAGCACAAAGTACAGTCCAAGCTATTCAACAAGCATTGCAAATGCAACAACAAATGCAAATGCAGCAGCAAGGAGTACAACCATATTACTCATCCGTAGAGTATTTTTACCCAGTACATCATGTTACACCGTACGGAAGTTCTTTTCTTACTATTCCATATGGAACTATATACAACTTATAACTAGTAAGGAATGAAGTGGTTTATATAAATAAGGGTGCAGATTAATAGCGCCCTTATGAATAAGAAAAATAGCTAGTCCAAACCTTATAAATCAATCTTACATAATATGTAGTAATAAGTTTGAAAGGGGAATTAGTATGTCTTGTTATTACTACTGTAAGTATTGTAAGGAGTATAAAAAGAAGCATCATGATTGTTGTAAGAACACTAGTAAGTGTCATGATAATAAGGACAATCTTGTTAGAGCATCGGCATTTAGAGCTAGAAATACTGTGAATCAAAATGTTCCTGCTAATACTTTTGTGAAAGTGTTATTTCAAAATGAACAATTTGATTTAGCGAATGAGTATAATCCAGCAACATCTATTTTTACGCCGAAGACTAAAGGAGTATATTCTATTATTGGAACGATTGGTTTCTTTCCAAACGATCCAACTTTAAATTATAGAGCGCGTGTAGAAATTCGTGTGAATGGAAACGCAGCGATAGCTATCGATAATGACTTTTTTGGTCCAATAAGTTTTGGAAATGTCGTAAGTGTTTCGACGATTGTTCAATTGAATGCAGGGGATGAAGTTGAGATTTATGCACAAAGTAGTATAGATGGGGTTTTAAGTCCTTTAGAAGATGGGGCACATTTTGAAGCAGCAAGATTTCCTTCTCCAATTAAATAAAACAGATAATTAAATGTTTTTTAGTAGGTTTAGTTAATCCCCTTACCAAATGGTGGGGGAATATTATTGTTTTTCTAAAATATATAAGTAAATAGGTAAAGTGTAGTTTAATTTGTAGGGGCTTCAACCTTCTTCAGATAATGAACAAAATAATATGCAAATAAGTAACATGCTTGTGAAAACTCATTGTTAGTAAGTTTACTAGTTTTCTTATTGAACAGAAAGACGGAATACATAAAAGATCGTATCATTACGTTTTTTCTTTACTATATAGAAATTACATATTGAACACAGCTTTGTATAGGTAATGCTAATACACTGAAAAGAATAACATAAAGGCGATTACACTATATAAAAACAAAATCAATCCTAAGATGAGTAGTATCGGATGCAGCTTGAACATATTTGACCTCCTTGAGTATATAAAGAATTTTAATATATTGTTGGTCAATTTAGAAGGGGGACGGTTATATAAAAAAAGAGCATACATAATAAGTACGCTCCAAAGAAAGATAGGTTTTATGAGTGGATAATCTCCATACGATAATATATGTTCTTTTAATAAAAACGTGTAAAAAATCAATGAATTATCAATGGAATATCATAAAATGAGTAATTTTAGTCTAGGAATGCAGTTATTTTCTTTCTCAGTTATTTTAGGTAACAAAGTTGTGAAAATCGTGCATTATGCGGACTAACAACGGGATAACGATCGTACTTCAGTTACATATTTCTTAAAGTCTGGATATTGCGTGATAGTTTGACATTTAGGGGCGCATAGTTGATTAATTATAGACACATTTGTAATTACTTCGTTACAAGGACCGAAAAATGTAACTTTTAGTTTTGAATTTGGTGGGATTTTGAACACGATAGGTTTTTTTTCCATGAAATCAGCTCCTAATATTGAGTATTATAATTTAAAGGATATAGAGTCGTATTAGTATAATATGAAATTTCAGTGGATTTGCTTATAATAAAGAATTTCATAGTAGTAAAAGTGCTTAAAGATGTAAAGGGAAAATTGAGAATGTGAAATAAGATGTTTAATTAATATAACTGATGCATTTTTTAGTTTTTTACATATTATGCTAGTAAGAATTGTATAAGGAGGTAGTATAAAATATTGGAAGAAAATGTACAAGTTCAGCTTTCGCCACCTTGGATCACATATTTTAATGAATTGAAAAATTCAATAGGTGCTGATCCAACTGTTACAGTTGGGCCACTTATTCCTGTTGGTGGTAATTATATTATTTTAGTGCATGCGTTAAGCAACGAAAAAGCGAGAGCATTAGCAACGCTTTTAAAATCTTTTGTACAATTTGGGAATGTAAGTGTGACAGTTATTGTAACGAATAATGAGAATGAAATTGTAAATCCATTTCCTTGTCCACTAGATGCATTTGAAATAGCTCATTTATTTCAAGTAGCACTAGAAAATAATCCTTATTTTGAACAAGTTGTGGTACAGCCTCAGTTCCCTGGCGGACCGAATGTTGTCTTTCCGGTTTTCGCTGCGGAAGTCATTCAGTTTTTCAATGACGATATTTCTAACTTATGTCAAACGTTTACAGGTGTTGCTGCCAATGTATTTCGTGATGTAATGAAAGATGAGATTTGTGGTATCCCAATTCTATTTTCCACAAGTTGTGTTATGAGCAGTGAAAATCAAGAATTACAAAA
Organism: Bacillus sp. JKS001846; assembly: GCF_900176455.1. Lineage (NCBI taxonomy): Bacteria > Bacillati > Bacillota > Bacilli > Caryophanales > Bacillaceae > Bacillus > Bacillus sp. JKS001846. Next base: position 3,467,138 of record NZ_FWYG01000001.1, on the reverse strand, counting down.
TACAGATTTAGCACCAAAGTTGTTTTATTAAACTGTAAAAAGACATTTTCATTAATAGAAAATGTCTTTTTTTATGCACCAATAGTGTTCAGGTTGGAAAATTGTGATTTAAAAGGAGTAAACTTCAATTAATTAAAATTTTTCTAAATCTCAAATTTCATGTAGAGGTAGTAATTTTGACTTAAGAATATATAGAAAATGAGGGATGAAATTTTTTAGTTGAAAGGAAATCGATACTGAAAGTTATAATTTAATAAAACAGGTATTTTTTCTAATATCTGTAAAAATGATTAATAGGACGAGATTACATAATAAATGAATAGTAGGGTATATTTCGAATGTTTTATGTGGCATACATGTTAAAGTTTATAGAAATATTTCTGAAAGAGAATATATTTTGAAAAACAGTAAAGATTCTTTTTACTTATATTATAGATAGCTAGTTTTAGAGAGCTGAGGCTTACAATAAAACTAGCTATGAATAGGACATTCAAAAGGAGCTGGAATGTATGGGGTATATTGTAGACATTTCAAAATGGAATGGAACTATCAATTGGGATATTGCAGCATCTCAGCTAGATTTAGTGATTGCTAGAGTTCAAGATGGCTCTAATACGGTGGATTTTATGTATCAAAATTATGTTAGTGAAATGAAAAAGCATAGTATCCCATTCGGTAATTATGCTTTTTGCCGTTTTATATCTATTGCTGATGCAAAGAAAGAGGCACAAGATTTTTGGAATCGTGGTGATCAATCTGCTAAGTTTTGGGTAGCGGACGTAGAAGTTCAAACGATGGTAGATATGCAAGGCGGGACACAGGCATTTATTGATGAATTACGCCGTTTAGGTGCGGAAAAAGTAGGATTATATGTAGGGCATCACACGTATCTATCATTTGGATCACGTAATATTGAAGCTGATTTCGTATGGATCCCTCGTTATGGAGGGAATAAGCCAGCATATCCATGCGATATGTGGCAATATACGGATTCAGGGAATGTTCCTGGGATTGGGAAATGTGATCTGAATCGATTAGTAGGAAATAAGTCACTTTCTTGGTTTATAAATTCGAACAAAGCAAATCAATCTAACATAGTGTATACACAGCAACCAAATGGCATTGGTATTGCAGTTTCGAAATATCCTGATGGATATGGAATAAATTTATATGAAAACCCCATGAATCCTCAATTTACAGGTACACTCACTCAAAAAATTCCATATTTAATCTTAGCAGGTTATTGGGGAGGCGGTGAGCAAGATATGATTTGTTTAGGGAACGATAAGCAGTGGGTATATTTAAAACATTTTAATGTGAAATGGTTTTATGCAACTTCAAAATATCCTGTCGGTTACGGAGTAAATTATTATGAAGAGCCTGAATGTATGAATTATAAAGGAAACATAGATGGATCGACATCTTTTCGAGTGTGGGGTAGAGTGGGAAATGCGGTAGATATCGGACAGAATAGTTGGATACCTGAAAAACATGTAATTATTAAGCAACTATAGAAGCTATATTTTTTTGAGAATTATATAAAGAGCCTTCTTACTATGCATAGTAAGAAGGCTCTTTATATTTAAAAATGAAAATACATGATACATAGTCAACTCATATGAAATGAATTACATGTAGAAAACACACTGTTTTCACAATGACTGTGTATAGTTAATTTGCATAATGATAAAAGTGAGGTATTTGAATTGAAAAAGAAGAAAATATTTATTGGAACAATTATTTCATGCATGATGCTAGCATTATCTGCATGTGGTTCCTCAGACAACGTAGTAACATCAAAAGTAGGAAATGTTACAGAGAAAGAATTAAGTAAAGAATTACGACAACAATATGGAGAAAGTACTTTATATCAAATGATGTTAAGTAAGGCATTGCTAGATAAATATAAAGTTTCAGATGAGGAAGCAAAAAAGAAAGTAGAAGAAGCAAAAGATAAAATGGGTGAAAACTTTAAATCGACTTTAGAACAACTTGGGTTGAAAAATGAAGATGAATTAAAAGAAAAAATGAAGCCAGAAATTGCATTTGAGAAAGCAATTAAAGCAACAGTTACAGATAAAGATGTGAAAGATAACTATAAACCAGAAATGAAAGTAAGTCACATTTTAGTGAAAGATGAAAAAACGGCTAAAGAAATAAAGGAGAAAATAAATAATGGTGAAGATTTTGCTGCCTTAGCAAAACAGTATTCAGAAGATACTGGTTCAAAGGAACAGGGCGGGGAAATATCTGGTTTTGCCCCTGGACAAACAGTGAAAGAATTTGAGGAAGCTGCGTATAAATTAGATGCAGGCCAAGTAAGTGAGCCGGTTAAAACAACTTACGGTTACCATATTATTAAAGTGACGGATAAAAAAGAATTGAAGCCATTTGATGAAGTAAAGGATAAAATTCGTAAAGATATAGAACAACAAAGACTACAAGATACGACAGGTAAATGGAAACAACAAGTAGTCAATGATTTATTGAAAGATGCTGATATTAAAGTGAATAATAAAGAATTTAAAGATACATTTAAATTTCTAGAAAAGAAATAATGACTGTAATCATAATTAGAAAAGGGAACTCATATAGAGTTCCCTTTTTCTAATTAGTGTGTGAGTTATAAATAGATAGTAAGACAATACAATATTACATTTAAATATTAAGAATTACAATGGAAAATTATGGATTATAATTATTTCAACGAAAGTGGATATTCTACGGTTTTCATTATGCAAGTTTATTACATATATTTACTCTTTAATAATGGATATCGAACATAATTTAAAAAATAATACATATAATGTTTTTGAATAAATATTTAACATGGATAATTAGTAAAAAGCTGAGCATTCGATTGGAAAGGATGTTCTTTTTCATATGAAAATTTTAGGATAAAGAATGAATCGTTTTAAACGCGTCATTTACCACATCAATAAATTAAGGTGGTGGAGAATATATGAAAGTAATCTTTCAAGGAGAGGGCGGCGCGAAAATTTTTGAGTCATATGATGAAAATGTAAGTGATTTATTAGCTATATTAAAAGAAACGAAAGGGATTAAAATCGGGATGGTTGAGTATAAAGTGTTAAAGTACGAACTTAATTATTTTCGTCATCCGAAAAAAGCGGATACAGAGAGAGAGTTACATATAATAGTACAACCTAAGTATATGTAATAAAATATAATAATAAAAATCATTAACTCAGTTTTGTAAAGTTTCATAGAGTATGTAAGAAAAGAGAGTGTTGTAAATGCTCTCTTTTCTTATGCTTTGTGAGTTCGTTCATCATAGTATATGTTTTCAGTTATAGATGGTTAATAAACGATAAAAATTTAAAAGTTTTTCGTTTAGGCAGGGATTTTATATTTGAGTAAATATACTATGAAGTATTTTTTATACGAATATTGGAGGAGTATAAAATGAGTTTAGCAAGTTACATAGGTTGTAATGTAGAAATTCCGTTAACGGATTCAGATTCTAATGATTTAATTGTTTTTGGACCGTGTTTTTCAGATGAAAGTATGCTTGAAATTGCACAAGAGTATCAATTCCAAACAAATTACACATATGAGGTTTCAACTAGTTGGGGAATTGAACTTAAAAATAAATCATTTTAATATAGATGAATTATGTATTTCAGAAAGAACATTAGTTAGGATAGAAAAATAAGCTTTGAAATATTTTTTAGAAAAAGGCGATTTCACTTTGGGTGAAGTCGCCTTTTAGTTGTTATATGCATTTTATATAAGAAATGAGAAGTTTATTTGATAAAGGAAAAAATATGGAGATAAATAAAATTATGTTTTTTGTTAAGAAATAATAAGTATGGCTCTTCTTAAAAGAACGTAAGTTCGTGTATAATAAGAACGAATGTTCTTTTAAGAGGAAACCTAATTATAGTTTAGAAGTAAATCCAAGTTTAGTGAGTATTAAAAAAACTAAAGGATAGTATGGCTAAATAAATGTATAAATGATCAAGGAGATAAAAAATGAACGATGTAAAGATACAAAAAGAAGAAAGAGAGTGGGTTCCGTTTACAGTAATGTCCGAACAACTTTTAAATATGAGAAAGATTATTGGAGAGAAATTAAAAGTACAAAAACCGCTTTTAACAAATGAAGCAAAAGAGAGAATTTCTGATAAATTATTAACGTCATTACTGTCTGAGAAAGAAATATTGGTAACATATTTTGAAGATGGATACATACTAACAAGCTACATGACTGTTGTACATATCAATCCGGTAAAACAAATTGTAATTTGTACAGACGCCTTTTATAAAACTTACGTATTTAACGCTATGGATATTATTGAAGTAATGTAAAAGAAGCTGAATATTAAATGGTAGCTTTTTTTATTTCTGATTTATGAGAAAAATAATACAAGAAAAAGCAGCTAGCTTTGTGCTAGCTGCTGAGCCCCAGGGAAAGGGAGAAAAAGATAGGGTACTCCAAAATCGACAAGAGCTGTCAACCAGCCTGATTATAGTATAGACAAATTAAAATTTTCTATACAGAAAGTTGAACATAGTATTAGGCTGTACCCACTTGGTTTTGATCTGCAAGGTCAGAATCAAATGTATTGGTCGAGCTAACACCGTTAAAAGTATTAACAACAAAACCGACGTTTGATGCGCCGGAACCATTATAAGCTTTCGTATTTTCTTTCGGAGAAACGTTGTAGAAATCACCTAAGTTAAATGATCCATTACTATTTTGTACAACTAAATTTCCTACAACTGATGGCATAATTTTCACCTGCTTTATAATAAGTTGTTAACATTATTATATGGAGTTATAGTCCAGATGGTTCATACAATAAAAATTGTGGAATAGTAAAACGTTTGGAGCATGGATTTCAATAAAAGTGTGTTAAAATTAATATAATAAAGTTGAGTAATTTTTTTAAAAAATTTGTATAATTGATATATATGAAAATAAAGGAGGCAAAATGTAATGAAAGATATTATGAAAAAAGTTGATTTAACAGATGCCAAATCAAGTAATCTTGTTGCACTAATTTATAGTAATGAAGTTATATTAGTTGAAGACGCATTTTGTCCAAATGAAATAAAATTAAAGTTTAATGAAATTGCAATTTTATCTGCAATTAAAACAGCTCATATTGCGAAAGTGTCTATTAGGAAAGAACTTGAAGCGCTTTTTCATGATACGGGTGTTATATTAGTGAAACAAAATGTTGATTATGGTAGTAGCCAATCTATTACCATGCATTTTGAGCAATTTAAAAAATTGCAAGATGAGATTGAACATTTAAATAAGAGTATGTAATAAAGCAGCTAAATAAAGGTTCTATCATAAAGGTGGAATGTGTTGTGTTGAAAAAGTGGTTTAAAAATTATTTGGGTGAATCGCATTGTAAACATAAATATATTTTTATTAAGATGCAGGATAATGAGGATTTTAAAAAAGGTACATTAGGTGTAGTTTATATTTACCAGTGTGAGAAATGTGGAAAAGAGAAGTTGAAATATAAAAATAATAATGAAATAAACAATGAATTTTTAGATATATAGCAAAAAGTAACCATGATGGTTACTTTTTTGTTTATGTATGCAATATCAAAACTATTACTAAAGTATGAGTTGAGTTGATACTATAGTAAATGGCTGAATAAAAATGAAGAGAGTAAGATATAGGGAAGGAGGATGAGGGAAATGAAGCGAAAAGAAATTAGTAAATCTGTAATTATTACAGGCGTGACACAAGGGTTAGGACGTGCGATGGTTGATCGATTTCATGAATTAGGGTGGAACATATATGGTTGTGGACGTTCAAAAGATAAAATTGAAGAACTAAAAAAACAGTACAGTAAAATACATGATTTCCAAGTAACTGATGTTTCAGATTCTCAGCAAGTTAACAATTGGGCAAATTATATACTTAATAGACATACGGCTCCCAATCTGATAATAAATAATGCATCAATTGTAAATCAAAATGCACAACTTTGGAAAATTACGGCTCAAGAATTTGAAAATGTAATGAATGTAAACGTGAATGGTGTAGTAAATGTAATAAGAGCATTTGTTCCCGCAATGGTAGCTAGGAAAGAAGGAATTATCATTAATATGAGTTCTAGTTGGGGGAGAGAAGGTGAAGCTGAGCTTGCGCCATATTGTGCCTCGAAATTTGCAATTGAAGGTATCACTAAATCTATGGCCCTGGAATTACCCCATGGCATGGCTGTAGTTGCTTTAGATCCTGGAGGGAGTATTAGTACTCCAATGCTGAAGTCATGTGCGCCACAATATATAAATGAATCGCCTACACCTGAAACTTGGTCACATAAAGCGATTGAATATATATTGAATATAACAATAGATAAAAATGGAGATTCATTGACATGCCCAGCATGCGTATAAAAAGCACCTTTAAGGTGCTTTTTATATTAGTAGCACATTATATCATTCACAAAATTACATCTGAAAAATAAAATAAAAGATTAAGGGTGAGATTTGTTTGTTTTGAAAGCTTTAGAAAATATTTGAATAGGTGATAAAAATGAATCCAAGCAGTTTAAAAGTGACAGGGGCATGGTTTCAAGTGGGAGGGAATCTTACAGCTGCTATTGGAACGACAAGAGGATTTATTGGAGAAGAGAAAGTTGAATCGGATCTTGTTATTGTAGGAAGCTCATTACAAGCCCTCGGATATATATTACAAATCATTGCGAGCAAGTATGATGATGGGGAAGAAAAAAGAGAAAATCAAAATATAGGCTTAGAGAATCAAAGTAAATTACTTGATCAGATAGGAATTGAGTTATTAGCATTAGGCAATATATCAAATGTAATAGGAACATATTTTAATATAAATGAACAATTGAAAGAAAATGATTATCTTATCATTACAGGGAACAGTTTACAATCGATCGGTGCTTTTTTAGGAGTAGAAGCAGCTTTGGTGGATATAAATGTATTACAGAAAATTATTATACTGGGTAACTCCATGCAAAGTTTAGGGGCTGGATTACAAGCGTATCAAGGTGTTTTAAATGTATTGAAAGATGAGAAAGAAAATAAAGATAATATTTTTGATAAGAAGGATGAGAGAATCATTGCACTCATTGGTATTTGGATACAAGCGATAGGAACGTTAATTTCCGCAATTGGAATAACTGCAATAGAGGAAGAAAATAGGCTAGAAAACAATGAAAAGTCTGAAATACTTATATAAATAGAAGGAGATACATTGATTTTAGAGGCAGGTTAAGATTAAAATGGTAGTAGGTTTTTTTGCGTATATTTTGAAAAGTGATATATAAAATACAAAATAAGGAGTTTTCAAGGGATGATGTATTTATTAGCAATTTTTCTTCCACCTGTTGCTGTATTGTTTTGTGGAAAACCATTTCAGGCAATAATAAATTTCATATTAACATTAATATTTTGGGTTCCAGGAGTTATACATGCAATTCTTGTAGTGCATGATAAAAAAGCTGATCGGCGTTTGAAAAAACAAATTCAAGCATATGATGAAATTAATAAGAGAAATCGAAGATAATTCATCTGCCAAATGTTTTTAAAAGAAAGGAGGATTAACCTCCTTTCTTTTTTAGTGGGTGTTAAGTTTAAATTTTTGTGTGGCGGAAAGAATTTTTAATGTAAGTATTATGATAATAACTTTTAGATTGTGCATGTAATAGGCCAGTATAAATGCTTTCTGGTACATTAAAGAAATCATACATACCATGCTTTAATTGGATTCGCAAAATCATAGAAAAAGGATTATAACCAACAGCAACTATATTTTTTGAGGTAACCGGAGATAGCTTCATTATTATGCAACTCCTTATTTTTCATTTTTAATAATTCTTTGTAGGTAACGGTATTGTGGTGTTGAAATCTTTATAATTAAAGAGGTATTATACCTATATTCAATATATTTAATATTGGTTATACGTAATTATAAGTAAGTTCACACGAAGTTCATATCGATATGCTATTTTTATTTCACCTTTGATTTATTAATAAGAAAATATTGACCATTTGAAAAAAAGGTATATTATTTATACGAGGTAATAAAAATTCACTTCTTTCATTATTATGCTAAAAGGGGCAGCATTATTAGAAAATTAGAAGTGAAAATAGTATGTATAAGAGCCATTCTAAAATTTGTAATCTGTGAATTGGGAAAATATTGAATGCTCCAGGTCAGTACACTTTCTTGCCTAAACGTATTTACGAAAGTGACCTCAATATTTTAAATTAAATCAACGGGAGAATTGAAAGGCAGGAGAAAGTAACATGTCAGAAAATTATCGTTCTCGCGAGGAGCGACGACAAGTTAAAAAGAAAAAACAACCAGCTTCTAAAACACAAAAACCAAAAGGTAAAACATCATTTTTCCGCAAGTTTTTAATTACTTGTTTATTACTTGGTATTGTAGGTTTAGTGGCGGGGGTTGCTACCTTTTTCGTAATGATTAAGGACGCACCAAAACTGGAAAAAGCAAAACTTGTTAATCCGTTATCCTCAAAAATTTATGATAAAAATGGGGATTTGGTATATGAATATGGAAAAGAAAAAAGGACGAATGTTACGTATGATCAAATACCTAAATTAGTAGAAAATGCATTTTTAGCGACAGAAGATTCACGTTTTTATGAGCATAGCGGAGTAGACTTTAAAGGTACTGCCCGTGCTGTTTTAGTGAGCCTTAAAGGAGATTATGGCTCTCAAGGTGGAAGTACGATAACGCAGCAAGTTATTAAAAACTACTTCTTATCAATGGACAAAACACCAAAGCGTAAGGCGCAAGAAATATATTTAGCTTATAAGCTAGAACAACAGTATTCAAAACATGAAATATTAGAGATGTACTTAAATAAAATTAATTTAGGTAATCGTTCATATGGTATCGCAACAGCAGCACAAAACTACTATGGTAAAGAATTGAAGGACTTAACATTACCAGAAGTTGCGATGCTTGCAGGTTTACCGAAAGCACCGAATAACTATGATCCAACGAAAAAAGAAAATGTTCAAAAAGCAACAGAAAGAAGAAATGTTGTTCTAAGTTTAATGAACCGACATGGATATATAACAAAACAGGAAATGGAAGAAGCATCAAAAGTTGACGTAGAAAAGGGGCTTAAGCCTGCAGCTCAACTACAAACAATGCCATACCCTGCATTTATGGATGCAGTTGTGAAAGAAGTAGAAAAAGAATTGCCAGATGCTAATATTGGTTCTGACGGTTTAGAAATTTATACAACGTTAGATCCGAAAGCACAGAAACTTGCTGATAATATTTTAAATAATAATATCATTGATTATCCAAACGATAAATTCCAAGGTGCATTCACATTTATGGATACGAAAACAGGAGAAGTTCGTGCTATAGGTAGTGGCCGTGGAGAAAATAAAGCTGTATTTAAAGGGCATAATATGGCAATTGAATTAGATCGTGCAGCTGGTTCAACGATGAAGCCAATTTTCGACTATGCTCCTGCAATTGAATATTTAAAATGGGCTACGTATCATCAAATCGATGACTCTCCATTTAAGTATTCAACGGGTCAAGAAGTTCGAAATGCAGATAGAAGTCATATGGGTCCAATTACGATGCGTGAAGCATTAAAAATGTCGCGTAATATTCCTGCAATTAAAACTGCAAAAGAAGTAGGGATTAGTAAATCAAAAGAATTCTCTGAGAAACTAGGTATTACATTTAATACAGCACCGACAGAATCGACAGCGATTGGTACAAATGAAGTATCGCCAACTGAAATAGCGGGTGCTTATGCGGCATTTGGTAATGAAGGTAAATATACGAAACCGCATTTTGTTAAGAAAGTCGTTTATCCAGACGGTAAGTCACAAAGTTTTGGACAAAAACCAAAACAAGTTATGACAGATTCTACCGCATACATGATTACTGATATGCTTCGTTCTGTAGTTACATCAGGTACTGGTACATCGGCAAATGTAGGCTCTTTAGATGTAGCTGGTAAAACGGGTACGACAAACTATTCATCAAAGCAATTAGCTCAATATAAAATTCCAGAAAGTGCAACTCGTGATAGTTGGTTTGCTGGATATACACCGCAATATACGATGGCAGTATGGACTGGGTATATGAAAGATGGTAAAGACGAGTATATTAGTAGTAAAAATACGAAAATTGCACAGTTAATCTTTAAAGAAATGATGAGCGAAATGGCTACAGATAAATCACGCTTTAAAATGCCAAGTAGCGTTATTCAAGAAGGTAGTGAGCTACGTATAAAAGGTGAAAAACGTGATTCATCGCCAAATACTAGCGTACCGGATACAACGGAGCAACCAAAACAAGATCAACAGCAAAAAACTGAAGAAGAGAAAAAGCAAGAAGAATTAAAGAAACAAGAAGAACTGAAAAAACAAGAAGAACAAAAGAAACAAGAGGAACTTAAGAAGCAAGAAGAACAAAAGAAACTAGAAGAGCAAAAGAAACAAGAAGAACAAAATAATGGAAATGGCCAAGGAACGACACCTCCAGCAAATAACGGAGGAGGTCAAGGAAATACGACACCTCCAGCAAATAATGGAGGAGGTCAAGGAAATACGACACCTCCAGCAAATAATGGAGGAGGTCAAGGAAATACGACACCTCCAGCAAATAACGGAGGAGGTCAAGGAAATACGACACCTCCGGCAAATAATGGAGGAGGTCAAGGAAATACAACTCCACCAGCGACCACACCACCAGAGACTGGCGGTAATGCAGGAGAGACCCCTGCTAATAATGGGCAATAAGAAAAATTTATAAAAAATATTAAAAAGCACTTAAGATTTGTGAAAATTACAATCTTAAGTGCTTTTTTCGTTTAAATGTAGTAGCTATGAAATGATGTGTTTTAAATGTTAAACGTACCATGAAAATTTTGAAAAAAAATTGAAGGGAAATGATAAAAGACTTGAGTCGGAGGTAGTGGAGGATAACTATGGCTATGAATGGGAGTACTACTGTGGTGTGTACCATGATGCCAAAATGATGGGGTAACTTGACCGGGAATTTGATATTGCTGCCAAGTTGCGGGAAGTTCAATTCCTACATCGGAGCTAGCTGTATGAACTGCAGGAACATGTATCCCAGGAGTCGAAGGAACTACGGCAGTTACTCTTAATAATACCCACATGAAATATTCACTCCTAAGTTGAGTTAATAAATTAGTATATTCTTTTCACACATATAAAGGTACATATATAGGACTTTCGTTTAAAATATGCGTACAAAGTCTTAAGACTAATGTAAGCTGATGGTGGACTATTTAATATGAAAAGATACGTCTATTTGCGGAGGGAAAAGAGATAAAAAAAATATACAATGAGGGTGTTAATCGTAATATTTTACGAGTGTATGGAGGTATTTTTATGGAACGATTATGGACGAAATCATTTATTCAAATGACTTTCGCAATGTTATTTTTATTTACAGGATTTTATTTACTTGTTCCAACGCTCCCGCTCTTTATTAAAGAGATAGGTGGCAATGAATCGCAAGTTGGACTTATGATGGGGATGTTTACAATAGCTGCTGTTGTAATACGACCGATTATTGGAGGAATGTTAGATCAATATGGTAGAAGATCCTTTATTATTTTCGGACTCATCTTTTTTGGCTTAACGATGTACTCCTATAATATAGCATCGACTATTGTCCTTTTAGCTGTTTTACGTGTTATTCACGGAGTAACATGGGCTGTTTCTACAACAGCTGTTGGAACAGCAATAACGGATATTATTCCAGATTCACGCCGCGGTGAAGGTATGGGTTGGTATGGGATGGCGATGACAATTGCAATGGCGATTGGACCTATGATTGGATTATGGGTTGTGCAAAATTATTCATTTGATGGTCTATTTTTATTAGCGACGTTGTTATCTTTTATGGCAGTTGTATTATCATTAATAACGAAGATCCCATTTACGCCACAAAAAGAAAAAGGGAAAATTCAGCTATTTGAGAAATCCGTATTAACAATCACGATTGTAGTATTCTTTTTATCGTTTGCATATGGAGGAATAACAACCTTTTTACCGTTATTTGCATCATCAATTCATGTAAACCCGGGAACTTTCTTTCTTGTATATGCAATTGCATTAACAATTGTAAGACCAATTTCAGGGAAACTATTAGATAAGTATGGAGAAGTATTCATCATACTTCCAGCATTATGTATTACTATTTTAGCTATAGTTGTTTTAACTATCTCAAATGGTTTGATAGGTGTAATTATCGCAGCAACATTATACGGTATTGGATTTGGTTCAGCGCAGCCAGCTTTGCAAGCGGCAATGCTTACAATTGTCGATCCGAGTAAAAGAGGAGTTGCAAATGCTTCATTTTTTACAGCGTTTGATTTAGGAATCGGGTTAGGTGCTATTTTACTTGGAGTTGTTTCACAAATGTTTGGTTATCGTATTTTATTTTCAGGGAGTGCAATTTCAGCATTGATAGCCTTAATTATTTTCGTCTTCTTTGTAAAACAACGATTAGGAAAAAAAGAGTTTGCGTAAACTGGAGGAATAAAGATGAGAATTTCAATTGATCGTAAAGCTCTGCAATGGTTCCAGGAAGAATTACGTATAAAGCACGGTGAATCTGTACGTTTTACTGTAAGGTACGGAGGGGATAGTTCAATTCAGCCCGGATATTCTTTAGGGGTTGTTGCTGAGAAACCTGATGGCGAAATAGTGTCAGTTGAGAAGGAAGGTATTATATTTTTTGTAGATTCTGATGATCTTTGGTATTTTCAAAACTATGATTTATTTGTAAGTTATCATGAGGAAATGGAAGAAATTCAATTTAATTATGTAAAATAATAACTTTATTAAAAATGAATAAGTTTTATATAAAAATTATATTTAAGAGATAGTGAAATAAATATCATATAGTAACGAGCTGTATTTATGTACAGCTCGTTTTTTCTATTTCTCAAATAAAATTAGAATAATTGTATATTTGGCGGTGTTATATGAAAAATCTTTATATTTTGTTTTTGAAAATACGCAAAGAAGTCTATCCTTTCTTTATAAAATATAAGAATTATTTTCAAAAAATTGTATTGTTACAGTAAGAAAAGTGTAGGAAACTTATCATTATAAAATAAATTGAAATCTTCTAAAAACTCTGATACATTGAAATAGAAATGTAGTTTCACAATATTGTAAAGGCTTACAGTTATGTGCACGAAGATCTATTAGGATTGGAGGAAATAATGATGAAAGCTGAAGAGAAATTTTCCCCGGGATTAGATGGTATAGTGGCAGCGGAGACGAAAATCTCGTTTCTTGACACAGTAAAAGGTGAAATTGTAATTCAAGGGTATGACTTAATCGAACTCTCAAAAACAAAAGAGTATTTAGACATTGTGCACCTTTTATTGGAGGAACATCTACCGAATGAAGATGAAAAAGCAACACTTGAAAAGAAATTAAAAGAAGAATATGCAGTACCAGAAGGTGTATTCAACGTACTAAAGGCATTGCCTAAAGAGACGCATCCCATGGATGGATTACGTACAGGTGTGTCAGCGTTAGCTGGTTACGATAATGATATCGAAAACCGCTCGTTAGAAGTGAATAAAAGCCGAGGGTACAAGCTGTTAAGTAAAGTGCCAAACATTGTAGCAAATAGCTATCATATTTTAAATAATGAGGAGCCAATTGAACCTCTTAAAGAATTATCTTATAGTGCGAATTTCTTCTATATGTTAACTGGTAAAAAACCAACTGAACTTGAGGAAAAGATCTTTGATCGTTCCCTTGTTTTATATAGTGAGCATGAAATGCCAAACTCTACATTTACAGCTCGCGTTATTGCATCAACACAATCAGATTTATACGGCGCTCTAACAGGTGCAGTTGCATCTTTAAAAGGAAGTTTACATGGCGGTGCAAATGAAGCGGTTATGTACATGCTTTTAGAAGCTGGTAATGTTGAGAAATTTGAAGAGTTATTACAGAAGAAACTATATAACAAAGAAAAAATTATGGGCTTTGGACACCGTGTTTATATGAAGAAGATGGATCCAAGAGCACTTATGATGAAGGAAGCTTTAAAACAGTTATGTGATGTAAAAGGTGATTATACACTATATGAAATGTGTGAAGCTGGAGAAAAGATTATGGAAAAAGAAAAAGGAATTTATCCAAATCTTGATTATTATGCAGCTCCAGTATATTGGATGCTAGGTATTCCAATTCAACTTTACACACCAATCTTCTTTAGCTCTAGAACAGTGGGGTTATGTGCGCACGTTATTGAGCAACATGCAAATAATCGTTTGTTCCGTCCACGTGTAAATTATATTGGCGAGCGACATGTACTTAGTAAATAAGAACAACTGGGGAGTTGTTAGCGCCGCCCGCCAGATGGGTGTTTGACCGACACCCATCATTAATAATAACGAATTTTCGACAGAAAGGGAAGAATAGCATGATTAAAACAAATGAAATTAAGCAAAAAGATGCATTATTAGAAGAGATTACCGATTATGTATTAAATAAAGAGGTTACTAGTGCAGAAGCATTCAGTACAGCTCGTTACGTATTACTTGATACACTTGGATGTGGAATTTTAGCACTGCAATATCCAGAATGTACGAAATTACTAGGACCAGTTGTACCAGGAACAATCGTGCCAAATGGTACACGTGTACCAGGTACGTCTTATGTACTAGATCCAGTAAAAGGCGCATTTAATATCGGATGTATGATCCGTTGGTTAGACTATAACGATACTTGGCTTGCAGCAGAGTGGGGACATCCATCTGATAACCTAGGCGGAATTTTAGCAGTTGCAGATTATATTAGCCGTGTTCGTATTTCAGAAGGAAAAGAAGCTTTAAAAGTACGTGAAGTATTAGAAATGATGATTAAAGCACATGAAATTCAAGGCGTGCTTGCTTTAGAAAACAGCTTAAACAGAGTTGGTCTTGACCATGTATTATATGTAAAAGTAGCAACAACTGCAGTAGTTGCGAAAATGCTTGGCGGAACACGTGAAGAAATCTTTAATGCATTATCACATGCGTGGATTGATAATTCTAGTCTTCGTACATATCGTCATGCTCCAAATACGGGCTCACGTAAATCATGGGCTGCAGGTGACGCAACGAGCCGCGGTGTTCATCTTGCAATGACTGCTCTAAAAGGTGAAATGGGTTATCCAACAGCATTATCTGCGCCAGGATGGGGATTCCAAGATGTATTATTCAATAAACAAGAATTAAAATTAGCAAGACCACTAGAGTCATATGTAATGGAAAATGTATTATTTAAAGTGTCATATCCAGCAGAATTCCATGCACAAACGGCTGCAGAATGTGCAGTGAAGTTGCATCCGGAAATTAAAGAGAGATTAGATGAAATTGACCGTATTACAATTACAACTCATGAATCAGCAATTCGTATTATTGATAAAGAAGGTCCATTAAATAACCCAGCTGATCGTGATCATTGCTTACAATACATTACGGCAATTGGTTTATTAAAAGGAGATATCGTTGCAGACGATTATGAAGATGCAGTAGCAAACGATCCACGTGTAGATGAATTACGTAATAAGATGGTTGTTGTTGAAAACAAACAGTACAGTTTAGATTACCTTGACCCGAACAAGCGCTCAATCGCCAACGCTGTTCAAGTTCACTTTAAAGATGGCACAGTAACAGAAAATGTGGAATGTGAATATCCACTTGGTCACCGCTTCCGTAGAGACGAAGCAATTCCAAAAGTTGTTCAAAAATTCACTGCAAATATGGCAGGTCATTATTCTAGTAAGCAACAAGAACAAATTCATGAAGTTTGTTTAAATGAAGAAAAACTAGAAAATATGAATGTAAACGAATTTGTAAATCTATTCTTAATTTAATAATAGGGGGAATTTAGAATGGCTTGGGTTGTGAAAAAGCAGTCAACACAAGAGGAGCTTGCGAATCGATTCCGAGCTTTAGTAGAAGCAAATGAAATTTTGCAAATTCCAGGTGCTCATGATGCAATGGCGGCTTTAGTTGCAAAAAATACAGGTTTTTCAGCTCTTTATTTATCAGGAGCTGCTTATACTGCAAGTAAAGGCTTACCAGATTTAGGTATCGTGACGTCTACTGAAGTGGCTGAGAGAGCAAGAGATTTAGTAAGAGCTACAGACTTACCGGTTCTTGTTGATATTGATACAGGATTTGGTGGTGTACTAAATGTAGCGAGAACAGCTGTAGAAATGGTGGAAGCGAAAGTAGCAGCTGTCCAAATTGAAGATCAGCAATTACCAAAAAAATGTGGACATTTAAATGGTAAGAAACTTGTTACTACAGAAGAATTGGTTCAAAAAATTAAAGCGATTAAAGAAGTTGCACCGAGCTTATACATTGTAGCACGTACTGATGCTCGCGGCGTTGAAGGATTAGATGAAGCAATTGAAAGAGCAAATGCATATGTAAAAGCAGGGGCAGACGCAATTTTCCCTGAAGCGCTTCAATCAGAGGAAGAATTCCGTCTATTTAATAGTAAGATAAATGCACCTTTGCTTGCGAATATGACTGAATTCGGAAAAACTCCATATTATAGTGCAGAGGAATTTGCGAATATGGGCTTCCAAATGGTTATTTATCCTGTAACTTCACTTCGCGTTGCAGCGAAAGCGTATGAAAATGTGTTTGCTTTAATTAAAGAAACAGGTTCTCAAAAAGATGCACTTTCTAATATGCAAACGAGAAGTGAATTATACGAAACAATTTCATATCATGACTTTGAAGAGTTAGATACTGGTATTGCAAAAACAGTATTATCAGAAGATCAATAGATAAAGCAGCGAAGGCGATGAAAATACATCTTTGGCAAAATAAAATGCTTGATGTGAAAAATCATCGCCTTCTATTTTCAAAAAAGATATTCCACTCATCGTAGACGAGCATAAGCAAAAAGCTATGAAAGCCGAATGATAGGGGGATACATATGGAGAAAACGAAGTTACCATGGGATGAATTTTTTTCACTTAATAAAGATATAAATCATACTTACTTTACACCAGAAGATTTTTCAGGTGATGAAGATTTAATCGCAAAAACGACAGAACAATTCGTTAAACAAGAAATTGTTCCACAAATGGAGAATATTGAACAACATAACTATAAAGTTTCTCGTCAATTATTTGAGAAAGCTGGGGAACTTGGATTATTAGGCATTGAGGTACCAGAAGATTATGGCGGGTTCGAGTTAGGAAAGGCTGTCTCAGGTCTTGTAGCAGAGAAAATGGGGTACGCTGGTGCGTTTAGCGTTTCTTTTAATATACACGCTGGTGTCGGTACATTACCTTACATATATTATGGAACGAAAGAGCAAAAAGAAAAATATTTACCGAAAATCGCATCGGGAGAATGGATTGGGGCTTATGCTTTAACGGAGCCAAATGCTGGTTCGGATGCATTAAGCGCAAAAACAAGCGCCGTATTAAATGAAGAGGGAACAGCTTGGAAGTTAAATGGTGAGAAGCAATGGATTACAAATGCTCATATGGCAGATGTATACGTTGTTTTTGCGAAGACAAATAAAGGAATGACAGCGTTTATTGTCGAAAGAACATGTGAAGGTGTATCTATTGGATTAGAAGAAAAGAAAATGGGGATTAAAGGTTCTTCAACAGCGACTCTTATTTTAGAAGATGTTGTCATCCCTGCTGAAAATGTTTTAGGGGAAGTTGGGAAAGGGCATCACGTAGCCCTTAATATTCTTAACTTTGCTAGACTTAAACTTGCTTTCGGAAATATTGGAACAGCAAAACAAGCAATTGGTTTGTCGGTTCAATATGGAAAAGAGCGAAAACAGTTCCAAACGGAATTAGTAGACTTTACGATGATTCAAGAGAAAATTGCAAATATGATCATTGCTACATATGGAGCAGAAAGTGCAGCTTATCGTACAGCAGGTGTAATCGATGAAGCAATTCATGAGAGCGATGAAGATCTTATGAAGAAAATGTCCCAATTTGCAATTGAATGTGCACTGAATAAAGTAAATGCTTCTGAAACACTTGCTTATATCGTAGATGAAGCTGTACAAATTCATGGTGGTTACGGTTATATGCAAGAGTATGAGGTAGAACGATTATATCGTGATGCAAGAATTAGTCGTATTTTTGAAGGAACGAACGAAATTAATAGATTAACAGTTGCTAAAATGTTAATGAAGCAAATCGAACAATTAGAAGATACTGAAGTAGACAGTGATGTAGCAAATGTAGAAAGAAACCATCGTTACATTTTATTAGCGAAAAAATTGTTGAAACAATCTTTGAAAACGCTCTCTAAAACTCCAGGTCTAAAAATTGACCAAGAACAAGAATATTCACGTGTAATATCAAATATGTTGACGGACGTGTACATCATGGAATCAGCGTTTTTACGTACGAGAAAAGCAGTACGTAAAAATGGAGAGGAAAAAGAACGTACGAAGCAACTCATAACGGATGTTATTTGTGAAGAAGGATACCGTAAAGTAGAAGAAGCGGCGATTTCTGTACTTTCAGCAGCTGTCACAGAAGAACAAGATAGAAATGTGATTTTAGCTGAAATCCGTCAATTATTAGTACCTTTATACACGAACGTATTTACGAAGAAGAGAGAAATTGCGAAAGCTATTATAAATCGTGGGAAATATATTGTGTAAATAGGAGGAAAGCGATATGAAAAAGATTGGTTTTATCGGTTTAGGTAACATGGGTCTTCCAATGTCAAAAAATCTAGTTAAATCAGGTTACACAGTATATGGCGTGGACTTAAATAAAGAGGCGGAAGCGTCCTTTGAAAAAGAAGGCGGAATTATCGGTCTATCAATCTCAAAACTAGCAGAAACATGTGATGTAGTTTTTACAAGTTTACCTTCACCTCGCGCTGTTGAAGCGGTATATTTTGGAGCAGAAGGATTATTTGAAAATGGTCACTCGAATATAGTTTTCATTGATACAAGTACGGTATCGCCGCAGTTAAACAAACAATTAGAGGAAGCTGCAAAGGAAAAGAAAGTAGACTTTTTAGCAGCACCTGTGAGCGGTGGTGTAATCGGAGCCGAAAACCGAACATTAACGTTTATGGTTGGTGGATCAAAAGAGGTATATGAGAAAACGGAATCTATCATGGGCGTACTAGGCGCGAACATTTTCCACGTTAGTGAGCAGATTGATAGTGGTACAACTGTTAAGTTAATTAATAACTTATTAATTGGTTTTTATACAGCTGGTGTGAGTGAAGCTTTAACATTAGCGAAAAAGAACAATATGGATTTAGATAAAATGTTTGATATTTTAAATGTAAGTTACGGTCAAAGTAGAATTTATGAACGTAATTATAAAAGTTTTATAGCACCTGAAAACTACGAGCCAGGATTTACTGTGAACTTATTGAAGAAAGATTTAGGATTTGCAGTTGACTTAGCTAAGGAAAGCGAACTCCATTTACCGGTAAGCGAAATGTTATTAAACGTATATGACGAAGCGAGTCAAGCTGGATATGGTGAAAACGATATGGCTGCTTTATATAAGAAAGTTAGCGAGCAATTAATTTCTAATCAAAAATAAATTATACAAAGGAGAGAATACAATGATTACAACTGAAATTAAACGAGTAAAAAATCACATTAACGGTGAGTGGGTTGAATCGACAGGTACGGAAGTAGAAGCAGTTCCAAATCCAGCGACTGGAAAAATTATCGCTTACGTTCCACTATCTCCAAAAGAAGATGTTGAAAAAGCTGTTGAAGCGGCAAAAGCAGCATTCGAAACATGGTCTAAAGTACCAGTCCCAAATCGTTCAAGAAATTTATATAAATATTTACAGCTATTACAAGAAAACAAAGATGAGCTTGCAAAAATCATTACGCTAGAAAATGGTAAGACGCTAACGGATGCAACAGGTGAAGTACAGCGTGGTATTGAAGCGGTAGAACTTGCAACATCTACGCCAAATTTAATGATGGGTCAAGCACTTCCGAATATCGCTAGCGGAATTGATGGATCGATTTGGCGCTACCCAATTGGAGTTGTTGCTGGTATTACGCCATTTAACTTCCCGATGATGATTCCGTTATGGATGTTCCCACTTGCAATTGCTTGCGGTAATACATTCGTATTAAAAACATCTGAAAGAACGCCACTTTTAGCGGAGCGACTTGTAGAATTATTCTATGAAGCAGGTTTCCCAAAAGGCGTATTAAATTTAGTACAAGGCGGAAAAGATGTTGTAAATAGCATTTTAGAAAATAAAGATATTCAGGCTGTTTCGTTCGTTGGCTCTGAGCCGGTAGCTCGTTACGTATATGAAACAGGTACGAAACACGGAAAACGTGTACAAGCGTTAGCAGGTGCGAAAAACCATGCGATTGTAATGCCAGATTGCAATCTTGAGAAAACAGTACAAGGTGTAATTGGATCTGCATTTGCAAGTAGTGGAGAGCGCTGCATGGCATGCTCAGTAGTAGCAGTAGTGGATGAAATTGCTGATGAATTCATTGATGTATTAGTAGCAGAAACGAAAAAATTAAAAGTAGGCGATGGCTTTAACGAAGAGAACTATGTTGGACCATTAATCCGTGAATCTCATAAAGAGCGCGTTTTAGGCTACATTAATAGCGGTGTAGCAGATGGGGCAACTTTATTAGTAGATGGCCGTAAAATTAATGAAGAAGTTGGAGAAGGTTACTTTGTAGGTGCGACAATCTTTGATGGCGTGAATCAAGAAATGAAAATTTGGCAAGATGAGATTTTTGCTCCAGTATTAAGCATTGTACGAGTTAAAGATTTAGAAGAAGGTATTAAACTAACAAATCAATCTAAATTTGCAAATGGTGCAGTTATTTATACGTCAAACGGTAAACATGCACAAACGTTCCGTGATAATAT
This sequence comes from Bacillus sp. JKS001846, assembly GCF_900176455.1. Lineage (NCBI taxonomy): Bacteria > Bacillati > Bacillota > Bacilli > Caryophanales > Bacillaceae > Bacillus > Bacillus sp. JKS001846. The sequence goes on along the minus strand of NZ_FWYG01000001.1, from coordinate 3,446,230 downwards.
CGATGCTGGTATGATCGGTGTAAACGTAAATGTTCCAGCACCAATGGCATTCTTCGCATTTGCAGGAAATAAAGCGTCATTCTTTGGTGATTTAGGTACAAATGGCACAGATGGCGTTCAATTCTATACACGTAAAAAAGTTGTAACTGAGCGCTGGTTTTAATATAAAATAAACAGCCAAATTAGTTATTAAATGAAAACCACCACTATTAATAGTGGTGGTTTTCATCTTGTTAATTACTTTTTTCAAAAGCAAGTTTAATACCAAAACCAATTAAGACGAATCCTGTTAGCCCTTGAATATAACGTTGCGTCTTCGGTTTTTTCATAAAAGCACTAATTTTATCAATTAAAAATATATAAAAAGCGAACCAAATGGCTGTTAAAACGAGGTAAGTAAGGCCCATTACGAGTAGTTGGATAAACGTATTATGATTTGGATTTAAAAATTGCGGTAAAAACGTTAAAAAGAATACTGCAACTTTAGGGTTTAATAAATTCGTAAGAAACCCTTGTCGAAAGCAAGAGGTGTGTTCATCTTCATTATTCAAAGATATATCGTTCGTATCAATGCCTTCTTTATTTCTTACTGCTAAAAGGGCTTTAATACCAATATAAATTAAATATAGAGCCCCAACGTACTTGAAAATAGAAAATAAAAGAGCTGACTTTACAATAAGTGCAGAAAGACCAATTACAGCAGCTAAAGTATGAATTAATAGTGCAATACATGTACCAAACACTGTTTTCACTCCACCGACTTTACCAGCAACCAATGTATTTTTCGTAGCCATTGCTGTATCTGGACCAGGTAAAATGATAAGGCAAATAGACATAATGATGAAAAGAAGATAATTTTCTATCATAGCCGCCCCTCCTTTTTATTTTTAGAATATTTGATTAAAATCAGTGTAGCACAAAAATGGATTTAATAAAATTAAATTTTGTTAAAAATAATTAAATAAAAAAGGCTATATAGTAGCTGTAATTACACTACTATATAGCTTCGATTTTATACCGCTATTTGCGGGTAGTAAGATTTTCACCGCACAAGATTTAGCTGAAGCAAAGAAGTTAGGTAGGGGATGAACAAAACATCCCCTCATGACAATTTCATTTTATGCATTAAGTAAGTTAAAGAAACGATTCACATCTTCTTCTGAAACGTCACTTAACTGTTTATATTTATAATTCGGATTTTGATCTTTATCAACGACAACGGAGCGTACTCCCTCAAAGAAATCTTCATGTCTCATGAAATTTTTAGCAAGTATAAGGTCCGTAGCGAAACATTCTTCAACGGATTTATCTTTTCCATCAATAAACTGTTTTAATGTTACTTTTAGTGAAATAGGGGATTTTGATAACAGTGTTTCTTTCGTTTTTAGAGCAAAGGAACTTTCATCTTTCTCCAATGAATGGATGATTTCTTCCATTGTATCGAAAGCAAAATGTGAATTGATTACTTCTAATGAAGGAGCAAGCTCGCTTTCTAAGTTTGGAGCAGTTGCAAATGTACGAATAACTTCTTTTAAATTAGTATGTACATCATCTTCTTTATGCCAATTTACACTTTCAAGTTCAGTAAGAAACTCTGGTAATGAATCAGATGTCATAAAGTAATCAGCAGCATTAATAAATAATACGTCAGAAGCTTTTAAAATAGATGCTGTTAAAGCAATGAATCGTCCTGTATATCCAGGCGCTTTATTTAAGAAATATGCAGCTCCGACGTCTGGGAAGAAGCCGATATTCATCTCTGGCATTGCCCATTTCGTACGCTCAGTTACAATGCGATACTTCGCACCATTTGTAAGACCGACACCACCGCCCATTACAATTCCATCTAAACAAGCAATAATCGGTTTTGTATATTGATAAATATATGTATCAATTTCATACTCTTCTTCAAAAAAACGTTCTGCATGTTGCAATGCTACTTCATTGGAACGTGCTTCATAAAGAGTTTTAATGTCGCCGCCTGCACAAAAACCTTTTGTGCCAGCACCTTTTAACACGATAAGTGCAATACGCTCATCGTGTTCCCACTCTTTAAGTTTTTGTCCGATAGGCTGTAACATGTCATAAGATAAAGAATTAAGTGCTTTTGGACGGTTTAAAGTAATTGTCGCAACGCCGTTTTCACTAACAGAAAATAAAACGTGTTCAGTCATAATGCATCCTCCCTTACATATCTTCTTATTCTTAATTCTTGATATGTACTGAAATGTCCTTTATAAATTTTGTCAAAAGTTGACGGTAAATATTAATTTGGTCACTGCATATTTTGACGAGTTATCTTTGCAGGATTTCAGAGAGTGAGGGGGAATATTACAACATTACTGTAAGTGTAATTATTTGAAGTTATAATGATAAAAGCGCTATTATATAGGTGTGAATTGTTCATTATCAATTCTAAAAGAGTGTTTGAAGAAAAAATAAATCGTACAATTGTAATAAAAAATTTTACACTGAATTAGAAATAGAGAAAGGAGAAATCGGAATGCCAGGACCTTTACTATTGTCGGTTATTATTTTGTCTTTTTTAATGATAGGAATAACGCAGTATTTTCATCATACAGATACGACAGAAGAAGTAAAGGATAAAGTACGTCTCGTATTTCCGATTTTTATAATATCTATTTCATTCTGTATTTTATTAAATAGAGATGGCTACATTGTCGCAGTGTTCTCATTTTTCGTCGCAATCGTTTTAATTACCGTTTTATATTATGTAATGAAAGACTTTATACAAAAATAAAGATGTCATAATAGGCATTTTTATTTTGGGGAAAATATAAAATTTCACATACCGTATTTTATATAAAATACATAAAGCATATAACAATAGAAAAGTGTGTACTTTGCTGTGTATGTACTTGTCAATCTTGCATAGCCACTATACTATTAAAATGTAGAGATTATAAAAAGGGGTTGTATCTATCATGAAATTTGAGATGCACACAAAAATTATTTCAAATGAAAAAGAAGTAAGATTACATATTGAAGAAAATATATTTCAATTAATATTGGATGGTTATCACTTATTTACAGTTCAAGAAATATTGCCTTTATATAAATCAAATGAAGAAAGAATTGGAAGTGCAACGATATTAAAGCTAGAGTGGGAGAACGGAAAAACTACAATAAACTATCAACTCGTTTCACTAAAATCAGTAAATTAAAAGGAGTAGAAAAATATGAAGTTATTTCATACAGCGGATTGGCATTTAGGTAAGCTTGTTCATGGCGTGTATATGACTGAAGACCAAAAGATTGTATTAGATCAGTTTGTACAGGCTGTTGAAGAAGAAAAACCAGATGCTGTAATTATTGCAGGGGATTTATATGATCGAGCAATTCCACCTACAGAAGCAGTAGACTTATTAAATGATGTGCTGCAAAAAATAGTTATTGATTTACAAACACCAGTTATTGCAGTAGCTGGTAATCATGATAGTCCGGATCGTATCCATTTTGGAAGTAGTTTAATGAAAAAACAGGGATTACATATTGCAGGTCAATTTCAATTCCCGTATGAACCTGTTGTACTAAATGATGAATATGGAGAGGTTCACTTCCATCTAATACCGTATGCAGACCCAAGCATAGTAAGGCACGTGTTGAAAAATGAAGACGTACGTTCTCATGATGATGCGATGCGCATTTTTATGAATGAGCTCTCTGAAACGATGGATAAAGAAGCTAGACATGTATTTGTTGGACATGCATTTGTAACTTCTTCAGGAGAAGCGGAGGAGAATACAAGTGATGCAGAAAGACCACTTTCAATTGGTGGTGCTGAATATGTAAATAGTCATTATTTTGATAAGTTTCATTACACAGCGCTTGGACATTTACATCAAGCGCATTTCGTACGTAATGAGACGATTCGATATTCAGGTTCACCACTTGCCTATTCAATTTCTGAAGAGAAACATAAAAAAGGTTATTACATTGTAGAACTGAATGAAACTGGTGAAGTAGCAATTGAAAAAAGGTTACTTTCACCACGTCGTAAAATGCGAACAGTAGAAGCGAAAATAGATGAATTATTACAGCACCCAGTAAGTGAAGATTACGTATTTGTAAAATTATTAGACGAAAACCCTGTCTTACAGCCAATGGAGAAAATACGATCTGTATATCCAAATGCAATGCACGTTGAAAGAGCGATGCAAAGACGAGAACTCACAGATACAAATGAAGTAACTGTTTCAAGACATAAAACGGATGATTTATCCCTTTTAAAGGCTTTCTATAAAGAAATGAAAGGGTTAGATTTATCAGAAGAGAAAGAACGCCTATTTATAGATGTATTACAAACAGTGCAAGAACGGGAAGGTGAACGAGGATGAGACCGATTCAGCTTATTATGACAGCATTCGGGCCATATAAACAGAAAGAAATAATCGATTTTGAAGATCTTGGAGAACATCGTATTTTCGCTATTTCTGGGAATACAGGAGCTGGAAAAACAACGATTTTTGATGCGATTTGTTATGTGTTATATGGTGAGGCTAGTGGAGAAGAACGTAGTGATACGAGCATGCTTCGAAGTCAATTTGCTGATGATAATGTTTATACAAGTGTTGAATTAACCTTTCAGTTAAAAGGGAAACGCTATGAAATAAAACGACAACTTGGACATAAAAAACAAGGGAATAAGACTATTACAGGACATGCAGTAGAATTATATGAAGTTATTGATGGAGAAAACGTTCCAGCCGTCGATCGTTTTCATGTAACAGACGTAAACAAAAAAGTGGAAGATTTAATTGGGTTAAGTAAACATCAATTTAGCCAAATTGTTATGTTACCCCAAGGGGAATTCCGAAAACTATTAACATCTGAGACGGAAAACAAAGAAGAGATTTTACGTCGTATTTTTAAAACGGATCGTTATAAATTAATGCGTGAGTTACTTGATCAAAAGAGAAAACAATGGAAAGACGTCTTACAAGAAAAACAAAAAGAGAGAGAGCTCTATTTCCGTAATGTTTTTAAATTACCAATCCGTGATGGAGCATTATTAGAGACATTAGTGGCACAAGAACATGTAAATACGCATCAAGTAGTAGAAGCGTTAGAACAAGAAACAACCGTGTATAAGGCAGAGGTTGAGCAATTACAAGTAGAACAAGATGTTCAAACGAAGCAATTAAAGGATGCAGAAACACGTTTTCATGCAGCAAAATCTGTAAATGAGAAATTTATAGATTTACAACAAAAGAATGAGAAATATAACACTTTACAAGAGAACCGTGCAGCAATTGAAAGGAAAGAAAAATTCTTTAAACGTGCGGAACAAGCAAAGCGCTTATTACCATTTGAACAATGGTATGAAGAAGCGATGGAAAATGAGCAGAAAGCTGAAAGTTTGTTAAAACAGATAATCGTCAAACAAGAACAGATAATGAATAGCTTTGAACTTGCTCAGGAGAAGTATGAAGTAGTAAAGAATAAAGAAGCTGAACGAGAAGAGGCTAAAAAACTTGTTCAAAGATTAGAAGAGTTACAAGCGATCATTGAATCATTAGCTGAGAGAAAGCTGAATTTACAAAATGCCGAAATTCAAATAGGGAAATTAAAAGAAAGTATGCAAAAGTTAGATCAACAACTAGAAGAGCATACAAACCAAAAACAGAGAATGTCTGATGAATTGCAGCAATTAGAACAAGCACTTGAGCAATATGTAGCTAAAGTGGAAGAACTAACGAATATGCGAGAAGATGCAAAAGTTTTAAAACAAGCATATGATGTTTGGCAAGAAAAACAAAAATTCGAGCAAGAAAAAGAAGCGGTAAATAATAAAATGCAAGTGGCAGTTCGTGCATATGAAAACATGGAGCGCCGCTGGTTAAGTGAACAAGCTGGTATATTAGCTCTTCATTTACATGACGGTGAATCTTGTCCGGTATGTGGTAGTACGAATCATCCACAAAAAGCTACAGAGCAAAGTAATGCGATCGATGAAAAAGAGTTAAACGATTTAAGAGATAAGAAGAACATTGCTGAAAAATTACATGTGCAAGTAGAGGAGAAATGGAATTTCTATCAACTACAATATGAACAAGTGATAGAAGAAGTTGTGAAGCGCGGCTACAACTCCGAAAAATTAGTTGAAACATATAGTGCACTTGTTCAAAAAGGAAAACAATTAGCAGCAGACGTTAATACGTTAAAAGCAAGTGAAGAAACACGTAAGCAGATTGCTGCGAACATGAAAAGCGTAGAAGAAAAAATAGAAGAACTTCAGAAACAAAAACGAGAAGTGGAAACAATGCAGCACCGTACAGAAATGGAGTGTATGCAACTTCGTACGTCATATGAACATGATAAACGAAATATTCCAGAAAGCTTACAAACAGTACAAGCTTGGGAAGCGCAGTTTAATCAAGCTATGCAGGAACTTAGGTTAATGGAGGACGAATGGAAGAAAGTGCAGGAAGCGTATCAGCATTGGCAAAATGAAAATATACGTATTCAAGCTGAACAAAAAGGTGCTTCTAATCAATTTGAAAGTGCAAAATTAAAGAAAGAAGAGACTTTTGCACGCTTTATGAAAGAGCTAGAACAAAGTGGGTTTACAGATCAATTCACGTATAAAGAAGCCAAATTAAGCGATGCCGAGATGGAGATGTTACAAAAAGAAATTCAAGGTTATTATTCATCGCTTGAAGTACTTGCAAAACAAATTGAAGAGTTAAACGCAGAATTAAAAGATAAAGAGTATATGGATATTACATCTTTAGGTGAACACATAAAAGATCTAGAAATTAATCTTGATATAATTAAAGAAAAACGTCAACGTGCGCAAAATGCGGTAACATATATTTCTGATTTACATGAAAACATTAGACGTATTGACGAACAAATTCACGAGGAAGAAAAAGCCTTCCAAGAACTTGTTGATTTATATGAAGTAATGAAAGGTGATAACGAAAGTCGTATATCATTTGAACGTTACATCTTAATTGAGTATTTAGAACAAATTGTTCAAATCGCAAACGAACGACTACGTAAATTATCAAATGGACAATTTTATTTAAAACGAAGTGAGCGAGTTGAAAAAAGAAACCGTCAAAGTGGATTAGGTTTAGATGTGTACGATGCATACACTGGCCAAACACGCGATGTAAAAACACTATCCGGTGGAGAGAAATTTAACGCATCACTTTGCCTAGCGCTAGGAATGGCAGATGTCATTCAAGCATATGAAGGTGGTATTTCTATCGAAACGATGTTCATCGATGAAGGGTTCGGTTCATTAGATGAAGAATCATTAACGAAAGCAGTAGATGCCTTAATTGACTTACAAAAATCAGGCCGATTTATCGGTGTCATCTCACACGTTCAAGAGCTGAAAAACGCAATGCCAGCTGTATTAGAAGTAACGAAGCAAAAGGATGGGTGTAGTCAGACTAGGTTTGTGGTGAAGTAAGCTTAGAAAATGGAGTAGGGAATCTACCGATACTTTTAGTGTCATATGTATGAATAATAAAACGTCGTCTCTTCATATTGGAGGCGACGTTTTATTTTATAAAATATCTATGAATTATCTGTAGAAGGCGGCGTATTCTCCAAACGATTATAAGTTTTAAAGGCTGAAATTGCTGAGATAACCCCGCCTACTAAAAATAAAGCGGATCCTCCAACTAAGATGATACGACTGACATATGTTTCCCGTGCTTCTTCGACTTCTTCTTGTAACGCTGTAGGCATATGAATCCCCCCTTTATAAAAGTTGTTTTATAAATAGTATATACAAACGCCTAAAATGTGTTAAAATAACTGATGATTTTATGCAGTGGGTAATTAGATGAGTAGGATGCGAGTGGCTAAGTAAATCTTCATCATAAATTTATGTGAACTTCACATAGAGCACATATTAACATTGTATTATGTATATGTACCAAATAAATAAAGTGAATGTAAGTTCTGTTTTCAAAAATTTAAAATCCTTTTATTTCTATATGAAAGTTTTAATCAAGGGTTTTAAAAAATTTGGAAATAGATCTTATGAATATGGAATTCATATAAAAGGGGAATGTCTTATGACAACATATACGAGTGAAATGAGAAAAACTTTAGTTTCAGAAGAAGATGTAGATATTTTAAAAATTATGGCGCATCCAATCCGACTGCAAATTGTAAATGAATTAAGTACGAGAAAAACTTGTAATGTAACACAATTAACAGAGTTACTGAATATTCCGCAATCTACTGTTTCACAACATTTATCAAAAATGAAGGGTAAAGTGTTACGAGCAGAGAGAAGAGGTTTAGAAATTTATTATCATATTAACAATTTAAAAGCGAGTAAGATTGTTAATGTTTTAGGGTATATAAACTAGTGAAATATTTTTATATAAAATAGCCCCTGCTGTTGAGCAGGGGCTATTTTGTGTTGTTTTATGTATTTGTATTTAAAACTTTATAGTTTTTATGATTTACAATTGTTCGATCAAATTCAAAAGTACCACCGCTTACATTTGTAATTTCAACTAAGACCGATTCAGTATAAAGTTTTAATACAGATCCTGTAATCTTTAAATTATTTCGTTGAAAAAGTATAGTATCCCCTACGTTTGCTTTCATAGTACCTCCTCATTAAAGACAGAAATATTTTTTTATTATATATATTAAACCACGGATAGATATATTAGTGAATATTTAGTTTTATTTATTGGAAAAAAATTTGTGATTTTATAAAAAATAAGGTGGATTGAAGTATAAAAAATTTTTCTATTGTATTTAATCAGTAGTTTTTTGTATTTCATCCTTCGTTTTTTGTAACTGATTCCATGTTTTTGACGCTCTATCTTGTAAGTGCTTACATAAACAAAAACATCTTATACAATGAAGGTGTCAAATCAAAAGAGGTGACCAAAATGAACATAAAAAAAGTAAATTTAGCGAATAGCATTGAAATAGAAAGAGGAGGCGGAAAGGTATGAAAAAATCAACTGTTAATCCATGGCTTGTTGTCCTTGGCACAGTTATAGTACAAATGGGGCTTGGGACGATATATACATGGAGTTTATTCAATCAGCCTTTAGTTAGTAAATATGGTTGGAGTCTTAACGCTGTTGCGATAACTTTCTCAATTACTAGTCTTTCTTTAGCATTTTCAACTTTATTTGCGAGTAAATTGCAAGAAAAATGGGGACTTCGTAAACTTATTATGATAGCTGGATTAGCATTAGGACTAGGATTAATACTTAGTTCACAAGCATCCTCACTAATATTACTTTATGTACTAGCGGGAGTTGTTGTAGGTTATGCAGATGGTACAGCATATATCACTTCACTATCAAATTTAATAAAGTGGTTTCCAGAGCGTAAAGGTTTAATTGCTGGTATTTCTGTCTCTGCATATGGTTCAGGTAGCTTAATCTTTAAATACGTTAACGCACAGTTGATTGAATCAGTTGGTGTATCCCAAGCATTTATATACTGGGGTTTAATTGTTACAGCTATGATTGTAATTGGTGCTTGTTTAATCCATCAAGCTGCAGATCAAGGAGCAGTTCATGAAACAAAAACTGAGGAATACACAACGAAAGAAATGTTAGGCACAAAACAAGTATACTTATTATTTATCATGTTATTTACATCATGTATGAGTGGCTTATACTTAATTGGTATGGTAAAAGACATTGGTGTTCAACTTGTAGGACTTAGCGCAGCAACAGCAGCTAATGCGGTGGCTATGGTTGCAATCTTCAATACGTTAGGTCGTATCATTTTAGGACCGTTATCGGATAAAATTGGGCGTTTAAAAATCGTTACTGGTACCTTTGTTGTTATGGCGAGTTCAGTCTTAGTTCTAAGTTTTGTAGATTTAAATTATGGTATTTACTTCGTATGTGTAGCAAGTGTAGCGTTTTGCTTTGGTGGAAATATCACTATTTTCCCAGCTATTGTTGGTGATTTCTTCGGTATGAAAAACCATAGTAAGAACTACGGAATTGTGTATCAAGGATTTGGATTTGGGGCGCTTGCAGGTTCCTTTATCGGTGCACTTCTAGGTGGATTCAAACCAACGTTCATGGTAATAGGTGTATTATGTGTCGTGTCATTCATTATCGCAATTTTAATTCAAGCACCTAAGCAGAAAAAAGAAAAAGAAGAAGAGTATCGCAGCGTAGCATAAGTATATAAATCTTCTATAACAATATGATTACGAAAAAGCATCCTATTCTATTAATTAGGATGCTTTTTTTATGAGTTATTTTAACAAGGTTAAATTACTTTTATGATTTTCATAGATGTAAAAGTGAGTGAAATGCCTATTTGGATTATATTGAAATACAATAAATTGATACATCGTATTCGAAATATATATTAAATCTTAAATGACAAAAAAGACATTCATTAGTATTTGTAAGATATATTTTCAGAAAAATATTGAGAAAATATATACTTGAGTTTTTCATAAAGCATTGTAAATGAACGTATCTCTAGTTTAGTTTCTTCAATTTTAAAAAGAGGACTTTGAATTTTATTTATAATATAAGTACTTTTAATGCGTTTACATATGATTTTATTAAGAAGCATTAAAATGGTTTATCTGAAAAATAAAAAAAGATTGACAAGTTTATTGAGAAACATTATCATTTCGGTGTAAGATGGTAAATGAAAAACATTATCAATAAAATGGATTTTAAAGTAATGCGCACTTGACCAATTAGTTTAGTAAGTGTATTATTTTTTACAACACAACTGATAATGAAAATCAATATCATCGGTGTTACTTAATGAAATTAATGTTTATGTGAAAGGATAGAGAAAATGAACTTAGGGGAATTTGATGGGAAAACAGTTTTAGTAACAGGTGCAGCACAAGGCATAGGCAGTGTCGTTGCCAAAATGTTTTTAGAAAGAGGAGCCACAGTTATTGCAGTTGATCAAAATGAAGAGGGGTTAAATGTACTCTTAAATCAAAATGAATTAAACAATACACGTATGAAAACGTTTCGTTTAGATGTGAGTGATAGCGCCGCTGCTGAAGACATGGTAAATCATATTGCAAATGAAATAGCGCCAATAGATATTTTAATAAATGTTGCAGGGGTTTTACGTATGGGACCAATTCATTCGTTAAGTGATGAAGATTGGAATAAAACATTCTCTGTAAATACGACAGGGGTTTTCAATATGTCCCGAGCGGTAAGTAAAAATATGATGTTAAGAAAATCGGGGGCAATTGTTACAGTCGGTTCAAATGCGGCAAATACGCCAAGAATGGAGATGGCTGCGTATGCTGCGTCAAAGGCCGCAACGACGATGTTTATGAAATGTTTAGGACTAGAGCTTGCGGCATACAATATACGCTGCAACTTAGTTTCTCCAGGTTCTACTGAAACTGAGATGCAAAGATTACTATGGGCTGATGAGAATGGAGCTAAAAATATAATTGCTGGTTCTCAAAATACATATAGACTCGGAATTCCATTACAAAAAATTGCACAACCTTCAGAAGTTGCTGAAGCAGTGTTATTTTTAGCCTCAGATAGAGCAAGTCATATTACAATGCACAATTTATGTGTTGATGGCGGTGCTACGTTAGGAGTTTAATAAAAATTCAGGAGGTTATTATATTATGAATGAACATATAGCTGTAAAGGAATTGTCAGAAAAACTTTTAGAAGATTATAAGACTGAATCTTCATTCTTTTTCGCTTCACCAACTCGAACGATATTAGCAGAAGGAGAGTTTACTACAGTAAAGCATCGTGAAATTGAAAGTTTCCCAGAGCTTGTTCAAGCGAAATTAAGTAATGCGAAACAAGCTGGAAATCCAAATCCTATCGTTGTGGGTGCTTTGCCATTTGATCGTAGAAAAGAAGTCCAACTCATCGTACCAGAATATAGCAGAATTTCTGAGCGTTTACAATTGGATACAACAAATCAGCTTGAAACAAATGAGAATGTAACATTTGAAATGACACCAGTGCCAGACCCTGAAGTTTATATGAATGGTGTGAAGCAAGGAATTGAAAAAATACAGGACGGTGATTTAAAGAAAATCGTTCTATCCAGATCGTTAGATGTTAAATCTTCCGAAAAGATTGATAAGCAAAAACTTCTGCGAGAATTAGCAGAGCATAATAAGCATGGTTATACATTTTCTGTAAATTTACCGAAAGATGAAAAAGAGAACAGTAAGACGCTAATTGGAGCAAGCCCTGAATTACTTGTTTCACGTAATGGTATGCAAGTTATTTCTAACCCGTTAGCTGGTTCAAGGCCACGTAGTGAGGACCCAGTAGAAGATAAAAGAAGAGCAGAGGAATTACTTTCTTCGCCAAAAGATTTACATGAACATGCGGTAGTAGTTGAAGCGGTTGCCGCTGCACTTCGTCCGTATTGTCATACATTACATGTTCCAGAAAAGCCATCAGTTATTCATAGTGAAGCGATGTGGCATTTGTCTACAGAAGTGAAAGGTGAACTTAAGGATCCAAATACTTCTTCTTTACAATTAGCAATTGCCCTTCATCCTACGCCAGCAGTTTGCGGAACTCCGATGGAAAAAGCAAGAGAAGCTATACAGCATATTGAGCCATTTGACCGCGAGTTCTTTACAGGAATGCTAGGATGGAGCGATTTAAATGGAGATGGAGAATGGATTGTTACAATTCGTTGTGCTGAAGTACAAGAAAATACACTTCGTTTATATGCAGGAGCTGGAGTTGTTGCTGAGTCAAAACCAGAAGATGAGTTAGCAGAAACATCAGCTAAGTTCCAAACAATGCTAAAAGCTTTAGGGTTAAGAGATAGTTCACTTAATGAAAAATAGGGGGAAGAAAGAATGCTAGTAGGTTATACAGAATGGCCAAAAGAATTTGCCGATCGTTACCGAGAAGCAGGATGTTGGCTTGGTGAAACATTTGAAGGAGTGTTAAGAGAGCGGGCTGAGAAATATGGAGATCGAATCGCGGTTGTAAGTGGTAAGAAGCATATAACATATAGTGAACTTAATAAAAAGGTAGATCGTTTAGCAGCAGGTTTACTGAATTTAGGAATAAAGAAAGAGGACAGAGTTGTAATCCAGTTACCTAACATTATCGAGTTTTTCGAAATATGTTTTGCACTATTTCGAATTGGAGCGCTTCCTGTCTTTGCACTACCTTCACATCGAAGCAGTGAAATTAGTTATTTTTGTGAGTTTGGCGAGGCGAGCGCTTACGTTATTTCAGATAAGGCTCTCGGTTTTGATTATCGAAAATTAGCAAGAGAAGTGAAAGAGAAAGTGCCAACTTTACAACATGTAATTGTAGTGGGAGAAGAAGAAGAGTTTGTGAACATAAATGATCTGTATATGGATCCCGTCTCATTACCAGAAGTTCAGCCAAGTGATGTTGCATTTCTCCAATTATCAGGAGGCACAACAGGTCTTTCTAAATTAATTCCTAGAACACATGATGACTATATTTATAGTTTACGTGTTAGCGCTGAAATTTGTAATTTGAATGCAGAAAGCGTCTATATGGCAGTTCTTCCAGTAGCACACAATTACCCAATGAGTTCTCCAGGGACATTTGGAACTTTCTATGCGGGTGGAAAAGTGGTATTGGCAACTGGTGGTAGTCCAGATGAGGCCTTTGCTCTTATCGAAAAAGAAAAAGTTACAATTACAGCGCTCGTTCCGCCATTAGCAATGATTTGGCTTGATGCTGCATCTTCTCGTAATGCCGATTTATCAAGCCTAGAGATTATTCAAGTAGGTGGTGCTAAGTTTAGCGCTGAGGTTGCAAAACGTATACGTCCTACATTTGGATGTACGTTACAGCAAGTGTTCGGTATGGCGGAAGGATTAGTGAACTATACAAGATTAGATGATCCGGAAGAATTTATTATTTATACACAAGGTAGACCAATGTCTGCACTCGATGAAGTACGAGTTGTTGATGAAAATGACAACGATGTACAACCTGGCGAAGTAGGTAGTTTATTAACAAGAGGTCCATATACAATTCGTGGTTACTATAAAGCCGAAGAGCATAATGCACGATCATTTACAAAGGATGGATTTTATCGCACAGGTGATCTTGTAAAAGTAAATGAACAAGGATACATCATTGTAGAAGGAAGAGATAAAGATCAAATTAACCGCGGTGGTGAGAAAGTTGCTGCGGAAGAAGTTGAAAATCATCTATTAGCACACGATGCGGTCCATGACGTAGCAATTGTATCTATGCCTGACGATTATTTAGGTGAACGCACCTGTGCTTTTGTTATAGCTCGCGGACAAGTTCCAGCAGTAAGTGAATTAAAAATGTTTTTAAGAGAACGTGGTATAGCGGCTTATAAAATTCCAGATCGAATTGAATTTATTGAAGCATTCCCGCAAACAGGAGTCGGAAAAGTCAGCAAAAAAGAACTACGTAAAGTCATTGCTGAAAAGCTTATTACAGTAAAACAATAATAAAAACCGGAAGGAAGTGATTAGATGGCTATCCCATCTATTTCAGTATATAAAATGCCAATTGAATCAGAACTACCAAAAAATAAAGTGAATTGGACGCCAGATCCGAAACGTGCAGTACTTTTAATTCATGACATGCAAGAATATTTTCTTGATGCATATAGCGATAAAGAATCACCAAAAGTAGAACTTATTTCAAATATAAAAATGATAAGAGAAAAATGTAAGGAACTTGGTATACCAGTTGTTTATACAGCACAACCTGGTGGGCAAACGTTAGAACAACGAGGTTTATTACAAGACTTTTGGGGTGACGGTATACCTGCTGGACCAGATAAAAAGAAAATTGTTGATGAACTTACTCCTGATGAGGATGATATATTCCTCACAAAATGGAGATATAGTGCATTTAAAAAGACAAATCTATTAGAAATTTTAAATGAACAAGGAAAAGATCAACTCATTATTTGCGGTATTTATGCGCATATTGGCTGTCTTTTAACAGCTTGTGAAGCATTTATGGATGGTATAGAGCCGTTCTTTGTAGCAGATGCAGTTGCTGATTTTTCACTAGAGCATCATAAACAAGCATTGGAGTATGCATCTAATAGATGTGCAGTAACGACATCAACAAACCTACTGTTAAACGATTTACAAAGTGTAAAAGATGATGAGAGTGAAGGAATCACTATACAGGAAGTGCATGAACTAGTTGCACAACTACTTCGTGAGCCAGTAGAGAGTATTGATATTGATGAGGACTTATTAAATAGAGGGCTTGATTCGGTCAGAATTATGAGTTTAGTAGAGAAGTGGCGTCGTGAAGGGAAAGAAATCACTTTTGCACATTTAGCAGAACGTCCAACTGTTGCAGGTTGGTACAGTTTACTATCTTCACAAACAGCACAGGTGCTGTAACAAATAGACTACATAATAAAGGGGTAGTAAAGAATGCCTAACAGTCAAAAGATTCGTCATTCGTTATCATCTGCGCAGTCTGGTATGTGGTTTGCGCAACAATTAGATCCGCTTAATCCAATTTACAATACTGGGGAATATGTAGAAATAAACGGAAATATTCATCAAGAAATTTTCGAATTAGCTGTACGTAAAGTTGTAATGGAAGCAGAAGCACTTCATGTTCGCTTCGAGGAGGATGAAATTGGCGCATGGCAAGTTATTGAAGAATCACAGTTTCATATGCATTTTATTGACGTTCGTAAAGAAGAAAATCCTGAAGAAGCTGCTAAAGTATGGATGAAAAATGATTTATCTATGCCAGTCGATTTGAAAAAAGATACATTATTTACTGAAGCACTTATTCAAGTTGAAAATAATCGTTTCTTTTGGTATCAGCGCATCCATCACATTGTGATGGATGGCTATGGATTTTCACTTCTTAGCCAAAAAGTGGCGAATGAGTATACATCACTTATAGAAGAAACAAACAAGAATGAAAAGCCGTTTGGTTCTCTTACAAAAGTCGTGCAAGAAGATATTGAGTATCGTGAGTCTAAAAAATTTCAGGAAGATCGTACTTTTTGGTTAGAAAAATTTGCGGATGAACCAGAAGTTGTAAGCTTGGCAGAGCGAGCACCGAGAACATCAAATGGATTTTCACGAGAAACAGCTTATTTATCTAGTTCTAGCACGAAAACTTTATTAGAAGATATCAATATTTCGTTAACAAGTTGGCCGGAATTCATTGTCGCTGTAACAAGTATTTATATGCATAAGTTAACAGGTGCAAATGATATTGTTTTAGGTTTACCGATGATGGGACGTCTAGGTTCGGTATCTATTCATACACCAAGTATGGTAATGAATTTAGTGCCACTTCGTATTACAGTAACTCCAAATATAACTCTTGCGGAATTATTGCAGCAAGTTTCTAAAGAAATCCGAGATGTACGTCGCCATTATAAATACCGTCATGAGGAATTAAGAAGAGACTTAAAGTTACTAGGTGAAAATCAAAGGTTGTTTGGACCGTTAGTGAATGTTATACCTTTTGATTACGGGCTAAATTTTGCTGGGAATCGTGGTATTACGCATAATTTATCAGCAGGACCTGTCGATGATTTATCAATAAATGTATATAAACGTTTTGATCAAAATGAGCTAATGATTCATTTTGATGCAAATCCTGAAGTATATAATGGCGCGGAGCTAGCATTGCATAAAGAAAGATTTATGAGTCTATTTGAATTAGTAGTAAATAATTATGAGAAAAACGAGTCGATTGGAAAAATAAACATTACTCTGCCTGAAGAAAATCATAAAGTTTTATTGGAATGGAATGAAACGAAGGAAGACGATGAGTTAATCAGTCTGCCTATATCATTTGAAAAACAAGTGCAAAAAAATCCCAATAAACTAGCCATTACTTGTGACGGTGTAAACCTTACGTATAAAGAGCTAAATGAACGAGCGAATGAACTAGCACATTATTTAGTAGAAGAAGGAATACGACCAAACCAATTTGTAGCTTTAGTATTCCCTAGATCAATAGAAATGGTAGTTAGTATGCTAGCAGTCTTAAAGGCTGGTGCAGCGTATTTACCAATAGATCCAGAATACCCAGCAGAAAGAATTAATTATATAGTAAATGATGCAAAACCAGTTTGTATCATAACATATTCATCTGTTTCATCTAAGTTAGTTATAGAAAATGATATGAAAAAAATTGTATTAGATGAAGAAGAAACGAAACTAGCGTTACATACATATTCTCGTATGAATATAGCATGTAAGAATGATGTATCACTTTTAAACCCAGCCTATACAATATATACTTCAGGCTCAACAGGAAACCCAAAAGGTGTAATTGTTCCTATGAGAGGTTTAAGTAACTTTTTAATGGCTATGCAACAAAAGTTTTCATTAAATGAAAATGATCATTTATTAGCAGTTACAACGTTTGCGTTTGATATTTCTGCTCTAGAAATTTATTTACCTCTTATTAGTGGTGCAAGTTTAACAATTGCGCAAAAAGAAGACATACAAGAGCCATCAGCATTAACGACACTTTTACAAGAAGAAAGAGTGACCATTATGCAGGCTACACCGACGCTTTGGCAGGCGTTAGTAACTGATTATCCAGAGAAGCTACAAGGGCTAAATATACTAGTTGGTGGTGAAGCTCTTCCAGCGCATTTAGCAAATAAATTAAAAGAATTAGGTTGCTCAATAACTAATTTATATGGACCAACTGAAACGACGATTTGGTCTACTTTTATGAACATTGATGAAGGTGAAAAGGGTATACCTCCTATTGGAAAGCCAATTTGCAATACAGAAGTGTATGTATTGGATGCAGGGTTACAACCAGTTCCACCTGGAGTTATTGGGGAATTATATATTGCAGGGGAGGGACTTGCAAGCGGATATTTAGGAAAACCTGAGTTAACAGCTGAACGGTTTATTGCAAATCCTTATGGAGAATCAGGGAAGCGCATGTACCGTACAGGAGATCTTGTGAAATGGCGTAGTGATGGTGCGTTAGAGTACATTAGTCGCGCAGATCATCAAATTAAAATTCGTGGATTCCGAATTGAATTAGCTGAAATTGAAACGGTATTACAACGACATGAAAATATTCAACAAGCGGTAGTAATGGTACGAGAAGATCGTCCAAATGATAAACGCATCATTGCGTATATCGTTGCAGAAGAAAAGGAACCGATTAATCTTTCAGAAATTCGTTCTTATGTTTCAGAAAGTTTAGCGAATTATATGATACCATCGGCATTTGTTGTGCTAGAAGAATTACCATTAACGCCAAATGGTAAGGTTGACAGAAAGAAATTACCTGCTCCTGATTTTAATGGAATGCACAATGAGAGAGTTGCTAGAAATCCGAAAGAAGAAATATTATGTGATTTATTTGCAGAAGTACTTGGTGTTTCTCGAATTAGCATTGATGATAATTTCTTTGAAATGGGTGGACATTCACTTCTCGCATCTCGTTTAATGGCAAGGATTCGTGAAACGTTAAGTGTGGAATTAGGAATCGGGAAACTATTTGAATCACCAACTGTTGCCGAACTGGCGAAACAATTAAACGATGCAAAAAGTGCAAGACCAGCTATTCAGAAAGCAAGTAGGCCAAATGAAGTTCCACTTTCATTTGCACAGCGCAGGTTATGGTTCTTAAATTGTTTAGAAGGTCCAAGTCCTACTTATAATATTCCGCTAGTCATTCGTATGAATGGAATATTGAATCGGGAAGCATTACAAGGTGCTTTTTATGATGTAGTTGAGAAACATGAAACACTTAGAACAATTTTCCCTAACGTATTAGGTAGTTCCTATCAGAGAATTTTAGATATGGAAAACTTAAATCTAGAAATGGTTATAACTAATACATGTAAAGATGAATTAGAAAGTGTACTTTCAGAGGCGGTAAGATATAGCTTTAACCTCGATTTTGAGCCGGCAGTTCGTTTACAACTTTTTACAGTGAGTGAAAACGAACATGTATTATTAATTTTATTACATCATATTGTAGGTGATGGCTGGTCATTACAGCCGTTAACGAGAGACTTTGCAGCGTCGTATAAAGCGCGATGTCAAGGTGACAGAGTTCAGCTGGAGACACTACCAGTTCAATACGCAGATTATGCACTTTGGCAACAGCAATTGCTAGGTGATGAAACGACACCAGAGAGTCTTATTTCAACACAATTAGATTTTTGGAAAGAAGAACTTAAAGGTTTACCAGACCAAATGGAGTTACCTACAGATTTCCAGCGTCCAATTGAGACGAGTTACCGCGGGGAAACAATTCATTTTCATATAGATGAAGGTATGCATAGTAGGTTAGTAGAGCTTGCACGTAAAAATGGAGTTAGTTTGTTTATGGTATTGCAAGCAGGGCTTAGTGCACTATTTACAAGATTAGGTGCAGGCACTGATATACCAATTGGAAGTCCGATTGCTGGAAGAAATGATGATGTACTTTCAGATATTGTTGGTTTATTTGTAAATACATTAGTGTTACGTACAAATACGTCAGGAGATCCAAGTTTTAAAGAATTATTAAATAGAGTGAAGCAGGTAAATCTTGCAGCTTATGAAAATCAAGATGTTCCATTTGAAAGGCTTGTTGAAGTGTTAAATCCAGTACGTACTCGAAACAGCCACCCGTTGTTTCAAGTTATGTTAGCTTTTCAAAATACACCAGAAGCAACGTTTCATGTACCAGGTTTAGAAGCGAGCCTTGAAATTCAAAGCGTCGGTTCTGCAAAATTTGATTTAACATTTGAAATTAGTGAGAGTAACGGGGTTGATGGTACTCCGAACGGTTTACATGGATTACTAGAGTTTAGTACCGATTTATATAAACGTGAAACGGTTCAAAAACTAATAGAACGATTCATTTTGTTATTAGATGATGCAGCTACAAATCCGGATCAATCAATTGGCAGATTAGAAATATTAACTGTAGCAGAGAAAAATACAGTGTTAGAAAAGTGGAATGGTGGTTTTCAAATTGCACCAGAAATGACATTGCCACAATTGTTTGAAAAGCAGGTTCATATAAATCCAAATTCTATTGCTGTTGTCTTTGAAGATAAGAAATTAACTTATGAAGAGTTAAATAGAAAAGCAAATAAAATAGCTCGATTCCTAATAGCAAAAGGGATTGGTCCTGATCAACTCGTTGCTTTAGCGATGCCAAGATCATTAAACATGGTTGTAAGCTTATTAGCTGTTCTTAAAGCTGGTGCTGGATACCTTCCGTTAGATCCAGATTACCCAGCAGACCGCATTTCATTTATGCTACACGATGCGAAACCAACATGTGTTTTAACGAATTCAGAAGTGGAATTTGAATGTGATGAGGCACTAAAAGTTTTAGTTGATGATGTAAAAGTAATAGCAGAAGTTGAGAAATATAGTGAAGAAAATATTGATGAAGTAGAACGCATTAAGCCATTATCTCCATCACATATTGCTTACGTTATTTATACGTCAGGCTCAACGGGTAGACCGAAAGGCGTTATGATACCTCATCAAAATGTAGTAAGACTTTTAGGAGCAACTGATCATTGGTTCCAGTTTGACGGAAACGATGTTTGGACGATGTTCCATTCATACGCTTTTGATTTCTCTGTTTGGGAAATTTGGGGACCTTTATTATACGGAGGGCGTTTAGTTGTAGTGCCACATACTGTAAGTCGCTCACCGAAAGAATTTTTACAGCTTCTTGTTAAAGAAAAGGTTACGGTTTTAAACCAAACTCCATCAGCGTTCTATCAATTGATGCAAGCAGATCGTGAAAATGAAGAGATTGGCCAAAAATTATCTTTACGATATGTTGTTTTTGGAGGAGAAGCACTTGAGCTAAGTCGCTTAGAAGATTGGTATAGTCGACATCCTCATAACGCACCAAAGCTTATTAATATGTACGGTATTACGGAGACGACAGTACATGTTAGTTATATTGAATTAGATGAAACTATCGTCTCTTTACGAGCAAATAGTTTAATTGGGTGCAGTATACCTGACCTTAAAGTGTATGTGTTAGACAACTATTTACAACCAGAGCTACCTGGAGTAGTTGGAGAAATGTATGTTGCAGGTGCAGGGCTTGCGCGTGGATATTTAGGAAGAGCAGGATTAACGGCTGAACGCTTTATCGCAGATCCATTTGGCAAGCCAGGTACAAGAATGTATCGTACAGGAGACTTAGCTCGCTGGCGTAAAGATGGGACGCTAGATTATATAGGACGTGCAGATCATCAAATCAAAATTCGTGGGTTCCGAATTGAATTAGGAGAAATAGAAGCAGTCATAATGAAGCACTCTAAAGTTGAGCAAGTAGCCGTTATTGTACGGGAAGATCAACCAGGGGATAAACGGTTAGTTTCTTATATCGTTGCATCAAATAATGAAGCGATTGATACGAATGAAATGCGTCAGTTTGCTAGTGGTAGTTTACCAGATTATATGGTTCCATACGCTTTTGTAGTAGTAAATGAGTTACCTTTAACTCCAAACGGTAAATTAGATAGAAAGGTATTGCCAGCTCCAGAATTTATCGCATCATCTTCTAGTCGTGGTCCAAGAACACCGCAAGAAGAAATGTTATGTGACTTGTTTACAGAAGTGCTAAGTGTACCTCAAATTGGAATTGATGACGGATTCTTTGATCTTGGTGGCCATTCACTCCTTGCAGTGCAGCTTATGAGCCGCATGAAAGAGGCGCTTGGAGTGGAACTAAATATTGGCACTTTATTTGCAGCACCGACTGTTGCAGGGTTAGCTGAAAGACTTGAGATGGGGAATGGTCAAAGTGCACTTGATGTGTTGCTTCCATTACGAGCAAGCGGGGATCAATTACCACTATTTTGTGTACATCCAGCAGGTGGATTAAGTTGGTGCTATGCAGGACTTATGAAATCTTTAGGAACAGATTATCCAATCTATGGTGTACAAGCACGTGGTATCGCTAAAAATGAAGAACTTCCAAAAAGTTTAGAGGAGATGGCGGCGGATTACTTGAAACACGTTCGTGAAGTACAGCCTTATGGACCATATCGTTTATTAGGTTGGTCGCTTGGAGGAAATGTTGTGCATGCAATGGCGGCGCAACTACAAAATGAAGGGGAAGAAGTAGAATTACTCGTTATGCTTGATTCTTATCCTGGACACTTCTTACCGAATACGGAAGCGCCTACTGAAGAGGAAGCGTTAATCGCATTACTTGCTTTAGGCGGATATGACCCAGATAACATGGATGGTAAACCACTTACAATGGAAAGTGCAGTTGAAATCCTTCGTAAAGATGGAAGTGCATTAGCAAGTCTTGAAGAAGAGACTATATTGAACTTGAAAGAAACATATGTAAATTCAGTAGGGTTGTTAGGGAAATATGTACCGAAAGTTTATAACGGAGATATCTTATTCTTTAGATCTACTGTTATACCAGACTGGTTTGATCCTATTTCTCCAAATACGTGGTTAAATTATTTAGATGGGCAAATTGTGCAGCACGATGTTGATTGTAGACATAAAGATCTATGTCAGCCAGGTCCACTTACGGAAATTGGACAAGTATTAGCGAAATATTTGCAGAATAAGAAAGGGGTAAGTAGAGTATGACGAATCCATTTGAAAATGATAATTACACATATAAAGTATTAATAAATGAGGAGGGCCAGTATTCTCTCTGGCCTGCTTTTCTCGATGTACCTATTGGCTGGAATGTCGTATATGAAGAAGCTAGTAGGCAGAGTTGCTTAGAATATGTTGAATATAACTGGAAAGATTTGAATCCACAAGGTAATCAAGTTCGCGAAAAAACATTAGTAGGAAAACGATAATGAAAGAAAAACTAAATCCAAAAGTAGTTGTAAGTATCGTTTATATAACTGCGATGTTTATGGCTGCGATGGACGCAACGATTGTAAATGTAGCACTGCAAACGATAAGTAGAGAACTACAAGTACCTCCATCTGCAATGGGGACGGTGAATGTTGGGTATTTAGTTAGTTTAGCTGTTTTCCTTCCGATTTCTGGTTGGTTAGGAGATCGTTTTGGTACGAAAAGAGTATTTTTAATTGCTCTTTTCGTATTTACAATTGCATCTGCTTTATGCGGAATGGCTAACGATATTACTTCATTGAATATTTTCCGTATTATTCAAGGTGCTGGCGGAGGGCTTTTAACACCGGTTGGAATGGCGATGTTATTTCGAACATTTTCACCCGAGGAAAGACCGAAGATTTCCCGGTTCATTATACTTCCAATTGCTGTAGCACCAGCAATTGGTCCTATCATCGGTGGTTTCTTTGTAGATCAAATGTCTTGGCGTTGGGCATTTTATATTAATCTACCGTTTGGAATCGTTGCATTGCTATTTGGACTTCTATTTTTAGCAGAACATGTTGAAAAATCAGCTGGTCGCTTTGATTCGCTCGGCTTTATTTTATCAGCACCAGGATTTGCGATGCTCATATATGCACTCAGTCAGGGACCATCAAAAGGGTGGATTTCTCCAGAAATTATGAGTACTGGGATAGCTGGGGTTGTATTCATTACATTGTTTATAATTGTAGAACTGAAAGTAAAGCAACCGATGTTAGATTTACGCTTATTAAAAGAACCAGTCTTTAGAAAGATGAGCATTATATCATTATTTTCATCAGCTGGTTTATTAGGAATGTTATTTGTTTTTCCTCTTATGTATCAAAATGTGATAGGAGTTTCTGCACTGGAATCAGGACTTACGACATTTCCAGAGGCGATTGGATTAATGATTTCTTCACAAATTGTACCATGGTCATATAAGAAATTAGGAGCTCGAAAGGTAATTTCTATTGGATTAATATGTACGGCGGTTATATTTGTTTTATTGAATTTTGTAAATCACGATACGAATCCGTGGCAAATCCGGGCATTATTGTTTGGTATCGGTATTTTCTTAGGTCAATCTGTCGGTGCGGTTCAATTTTCTGCCTTTAACAATATCACGCCGCCTTCTATGGGGAGAGCGACTACTATATTCAATGTGCAAAATCGACTAGGTTCAGCAATAGGAGTAGCGTTTTTAGCTAGTATACTAGCTGTTTTTGGAGGTAATAACGTTCAATCCGATTTTTTACCATATCAAGCAGCATTAATTGGGTCAGCAATATTTTTGCTCATAGCACTACTATTTTCTTTACGTATTTCCGATAAAGAGGTAATGTCAAAGAAGAAAGAAAAAACATTATCTGTATCAGAAAAAGAGAAAGTACTTGTCAATGAATAACAATATACGTATGCTTTTTTATGAAAATTGATATTCGTTGAATAAAGGAGAGTTTACATGATAGAAAGTAAAGTTGTAGATTCTATTCCAACTTTGAATGAGAATGATTGTCAAATATGGTGGGCAAGAATTTCGGATTTACAATCATGGCATTACAATTTACTAAATGATATAGAGCGAGAGAAAGCAAATTCGTATCATCATTCGGCAGATCGAGCTCGTTTTATAATAGGTTGCGTAATAAGTAGATTAGTTCTCGGCAAGATACTTTCTATGTCACCAGTCCAAGTACCAATTGATCGAATGTGCTCAGTATGTAAATTGCAGCATGGAAGACCACAATTACCAGAAGGTATGCCGCAATTATCCGTTTCGCATTCAGGTGAGTGGGTTGTCGTTGCATTTACAAAATCTGCACCTGTTGGCATAGATGTAGAACAAATGAATCCAAGTATAGATGTTATGAAAATGGCAGAAGGTGTATTAACAGACATTGAAATAGCGCAAGTTATGAAACTGCCAAATGAACAGAAAATAGAAGGTTTTTTAACATATTGGACTCGAAAAGAAGCGGTGCTGAAAGCGACAGGTGAAGGACTAATGATTCCACCAGTACATATTACAGTATCAGCTCCAAATGATCCTCCAAACTTGTTGGTTTTTAAGGATAGACAAGAGTTAGCAAGTAATACAATGATGGAAGATGTAAGGCCTAGTTTAGATTATAGGGCTTCTGTTGCAATATTCAGTAAGGAAGTGACTGAAATTACGCAATTAGACGCGGCAGCACTTTTAAATCTTAAATAAAAAAATTACAGAAGAGGTGTTCCTCATGTTAGTAGCGGAAAATAGAAAGAATGAATTCACTTATAATGTACAAGCAATTAAAAATATTTTATTTTCTGGAGATACATCATCCATTCATGCTTTAGAAAAGCTTTTAAATGATACAGTTCAGTTTGATGTTCTTGAACAAGAGGCACTTGGTAGACAGTACATTCCGAAAGAAGCAAAGAATTTTTTTGATAAAGATGGAACATTTCTTTACCGTGTATCTAATGTTAGTTATAAAGGAAAGGTGTTATCTGAAAATCTAATTTTTGCAGACACTTCGTTTTTACCGGACGCAATAAAGAGTGAATTAGAGAGTGGAAATATTCCTGTTGAAAAGCTTATAGAAAAGATGGAAGTAAGAAGAAACGTATTATATGAAGGATATCAGCCATCTGGAAATATTATTGAATTGTTTGATGGATGTTCTGTTACAGCGAATGTGTATCCAACTAGAAAGTATCAAATTGTAAGTAACTGCAAATGTGTATTTTATATTTGTGAAGTGTATCATGCAGAGAATATAAAGCAATTACTTAAATAAAAACAAGAAACCAGCCTATAAAATGGCTGGTTTCTTGTTTTTATTTAACAGCTTCTTTTAATTCTTTACCTGCTTTAAATGCAGGAACTTTACCAGCGGCGATTTGAATTTCTTCGCCAGTTTGCGGATTACGTCCTGTACGAGCAGATCTTTCGCGTACTTCAAAAGTTCCAAACCCGATTAGTTGAACTTTATCTCCAGATTGTAATGCATTAGCAATTGTGTCAAATACGGATTGTACAGCTGCAGAAGCGTCCTTTTGAGAAATATCAGCTGATTGAGCTACGTTTTTAATTAATTCTGTTTTGTTCATGTTTTCACCTCATAAAAAAATTTTTGGAATGAATGTTTTAGTATAATAGATAGTAAAGATAAAGCTATCACTATGATTAGAAAGAATACTATATAATTATGTTAATTTCGTTGCAAGAGACTGAATCCCTTCTATTATTTAGGGATTAATTAAGAATCGATGCATATAAAAAGCTTTAATATGAGGATGAGGGGGAGTATACGAATGATTTTTCGTGAAAAAAATGAGAAGGAAAGTATTTTAATTCGTCAACATGATCATGGTTTTTTAGCTGGAGAGATTGCAAAGCATATAAAAGAAGACTTTTTTGAAGATAAAACATATTTAAAAGAAACAGTTGATGCAATATATGAGCATGACAGAGGATGGATAGAGCTTGATAAAGTACCAATTTTGAATGATGCTAAAAATATTCCATATACATTTATGGATTGTCCAAGCCCATTACGTTTTGCTTTTTATACGATTGGATTGAATGAAATTGAAAATTCTAATCCATACGGGGCATTGCTTTGTAGTAAACATTTTTTATCATTTCCACTAAACGAGGAAGATGAAGAGATGATGTCATTTTATAAACATGAATTAGAACGACAAAAAAGAATTTTGAAAACGTTAACAAAGGAACAGTTTGCGATGTTCGATAAGCATTATAGATTATTAAAGTTTTGTGATGAACTTTCTTTATACGTATGTATGAATAAGCCTGGTGTCAAAAAGAAAGATGAAATTGACTTATTTAAAGATGGTTTTGAAGGAACAGAAATGTTTAATAGTAAAGAGGAGAAACTTATTCAAGCTCAATGGGTGGACGAGGAAACAATTCGGATTACACCATTTCCATTTCAAACGGAATTTTATACGTATGTAAAATATAAAACGATAAATAAGCATGAAATGAAAGAAAAAGGGATTGCAAAGGCTGATAGAGAATCAGAAATGAAGAAACAAACCATTCGTTTCATACAATAAGGAGGTAATATAAATTGAAAGAGTATATATTAAAACAGTGTGATTATCATGCTTGGGCTAATACTAGATTATTCAATCGATTAAAAGAGTTACCAAACTATGAGACAATTTTTAATGAGCAGATACAGAGTGTATTCCCATCCATTAAGGATACTTTTGTGCATATTTATATTACAGATCAAGTGTGGTTACATATATTGCATGGTAAAAGTATGAATGAAGCAATACAAGACCGAGAAGATTTACGAAAACAAATTGAAACTAAATCGTTACATGAATTAGAAAAAATGTTTGAAAACATGGCAAATCAATATAAAGAGTTTTTAATTACAATACAAGATGTGAATGCTGTATTTGTTATTGAGAATCCATACGTAGGGAAATTAGAAACTTCGATTTTAGAATTAGTGCAACATGTCGTAAATCATGGTACATATCATAGAGGAAATATAACAGCGATGATTCGTCAACTTGGTCATTCATCGACAATGATGGATTTTGTACTGTATTTACATATGGTTAAAAAGCGGGGAGAGTAATATAGTTTGTAAGAAGGAGAGGCTTTAATTATAGAAGTCTCTCCTTCTATTTTATTCTGCATTCATGGTAGATCGACTGATTAAAGTTTTCTTAAGAAGCTTTATTTTCTTGTAATTGCTTAGCGTATTGTACAGCCTTATATGCATTGACTCTACCGTTTTTCCAGTACGTACCTGTACCACTAATTTTATCAGTAGTAGACTCAATAATTTGGCGGATTTGCGTATTGCTATATCCTTGATTTGCTAAAAGAGCTGCGACTCCTGCAACATGAGGTGTTGCCATAGATGTACCACTTAATGATTGATACGTGCTTCCTTTATATGTTGAATATATATTTGAACCTGGTGCTGCAACATCTACCCAGCTACCATAAGTAGAGAATGAAGATTTTCTATCTGATTGATCTGTAGAAGCAACTGCAATTACTTCGCTGTAATAAGCAGGGTAATTAGCTTTTGTATTTCCAGCATTTCCAGCAGCTGCAACTATAACAGAGCCTTTATTCCATGCATATTGAACGGCTTGTTGTAATGCAGTACCACCATTTGGAGCTCCTAAACTTAAACTAATTACTTTTGCACCCGAATCAGCAGCTTCTCGAATACCTTGCGCTACAGCATCAAGAGTACCACTTCCTTGATTATCTAATACGCGGACAGCATAAATTGAAGTTTGTGGGGCAACACCAGCAATTCCGACGCTGTTATTCGTAAGTGCTCCAGTAATTCCAGCGCAATGTGTACCATGACCATTACCATCATCAGATGTATTGTCGTTATCAACATAATCATGCCCGTAAATTACTTTCGAAGCCAGATCAGGGTGTGAGCCTTGAACCCCTGTATCAATAATAGCTACTTTTACACCAGGATCACTTCGTTGGCTATCCCAAGCTTGTGGAGCTTGAATCTTTTGTAACCCGTATTGATTATTAAAATATGGGTCGTTTGGAGTCCAAAAGGCGTGAACGTAATAATTCGGTTCTGCATATTCCACATCTGGATTATTTTTATAGCTCTTTATTTTTTCTTTTACAGTACCTTTTGAAAATTGTACGACTTCAAAACCTAACTTATCATCTTTAGATAAGACATTAGCTCCGACAGATTTATGAAAAGATTGCACATTACTTAAAGATGCATTTTGTTTGAACTTAACGATTAATTGGTTAGGAACGTAATCAGTAGATGATGTTTCAGCGCTTGAAGTATTCGTGTTAAAGAAGAAACCACCAATGATAAATGACAAAACAGATAGGAAAACGATGATTTTGTTTTTCAAAAGATTTTTCCTCCCTTTTCTTGGATGAGTTTTTCAGTGACACCTTAATGTCGCATTCCTTTTCAACTATATAGTTAGACCATACGATTTATGACATTTATGTGAAAAACTTTTGAAGGAATAAAAAGGAGTAAATATTGATATAAATATATTTTTAATGATAGTAATTGAGTAAAAGAGGGGATGAAAAAAGGAATGCTCATCATGTATGAGTCATTCCTTTTTTCATAGATTAACTTGCCTGTTTTTTATTATTTTCTTTCAATTTCTCTGCTTGTAAAAAGCGATTCGTTTCAGCAACAACAATACTACTTAATCCAATTAGACCAATCAAGTTTGGAATTGCCATAAGTCCATTTGCAATATCAGCAAATGTCCATACGATTCCTAGCTTTAAATTAGCACCAATTGCAATCATAACAATAAAGATTGCTTTATAATATTTAACTGCACTTTCTCCGAATAAATAAGCTACACATTTTTCTCCATAATACGACCAGCCTAAAATAGTAGAGTAGGCAAATAAAATAATTGCGATACCGAGAATCATACTACCAGCAGTACCAAATACAGATTGGAATGCAAGTGTTGTAGCTTCAACGCCAGTTTTACCAGATCTCCAAGCACCTGTAGTAATTAATACTAGTCCTGTAATTGTACATACAATAAACGTATCTAGAAAAGTACCAGTCATTGAAACTAAAGCTTGCTTTGCAGGCGAATCAGTTTTTGCCGCCGCCGCGGCAATAGGGGCACTCCCTAAACCAGCTTCGTTCGCAAATACACCACGCGCCATTCCGATTTGAATAGCTGATGCAACTGTTGCCCCAATAAAACCACCAGCAGCTGCTGTACCATTAAATGCACCAGAAAAAATAAGTGAAAATGCTTCTGGAATTTGGTCGTAGTGATAGAAAATAATTATAAGACCAGCAATTATATAAAAGAAAGCTTTAATAGGAACGACATATCCCGTCACTTTCCCAATTTTTTTTACACCGCCTAAAATAACAATTGCGATTAAAAATGACATTACTATACCAGTTAAAGCAGGAGGGAAAGAGAAATTAATTCGCATTGCCTCTGCAACTGAGTTAGATTGCACCATATTACCAATACCGAAAGAAGCAGTTGTGCCGAATATAGCGAATAATACTGCCAGCCATTTCTTACCTAAACCACGCTCTAAATAATACATTGGTCCACCTGAATATTCACCATTTTCATTACTAACACGGTATTTTACTGCAAGTATTGCCTCGGCATACTTTGTTGCCATACCGAATAAAGCGGTAATCCACATCCAAAATATTGCACCAGGACCACCAATTGTAACAGCTGTTGCAACACCGGCTATATTTCCCATACCAATCGTTGCGGCCATAGCTGTCATGAGTGCTTGGAAGTGACTAATATCTCCAGAAGAAGAGGTATCTTCTGATTTTTTAAATGCTAGTTTGTGAGCGTATAATAGTTTACTAAACTGTAAACCTTTTAAACGCACTGTGAGAATGATACCTGTTCCAACGAGTAGCAACAAAGTTGGTAATCCCCACACGTATTGATTCATTTGTTCTAATACTTTACTTACTGTCTCCATCTTTATTCTCCTTTATTTAGAAAAAATAAAAACCACTTCAAGTAAATGAAATGGTCTCTGGAGAAACAAGGGATAGAAAAATAAACCGATACAAATCGGCATTTTCTTTCGCTTGTCTCTGTCCTTTTACCTGAGAGATTATCCGCTATAGTAGCGGATTTGCTCCTTCGGTGCTCGTTTTCCTCCGCGCTCTATGAAAGCGAGAGGGAGTCTCTCCAGAGATTCGTCCCCATGCAGTTCTACTTGTAACCAAGACCTGAGAGTTTCAAAGCTGGTATAACAACTTTTTGCCCCGTCGGTAGATCAATAGACCTTCTCCTGAATGGTTCATCCGAATTATAAAATTTATAAACACATTGATTGTAAATCAATAAAAATATTATAGACATACAAATTGTGAATTGCAATCATTTTTTATTTTAAAATAGTAAATAGTTTTATTTTTTTGTAAGTCCTAATTTATCTTCAACTTCATTTAAAGTAGATAAAGCGATGACAATATGTTGATCCGCAAGTCCTAAAGCTTGTTTTGTTTTTTCAATAGTTTCATCGGTTGGAGTAGAGTTATTTGCTCCGTCTATAATTAAATTTGCTGCATTTTTCATGAAATTTGATGCGGATTTAAACTGAGTTGTGAACTGAAGTAGTTGTTTTTGTATATCTATATCTGTTATGTTTTCTTCAATTTTAAGCGTGTCTATTTCGTTCATAATTGTTTCGTACTGCTTGGAAACAGCACTCATTGTAACTAATAGTTTATTTCGATCTACTGAATCTCCATTCGTGTTAATCTCTTCCCAGGCAGGTAACCAATCTTTTTCGATGATGTCATTATAATGAGTAGTCAATTCATTAATTTTAGGTTGTAATTTAGTTTTGAAAGTTTTTGTCTCCGCTGTTTCTACAGTTGCTTTTTCGTGGTTATTTTTAACATTAGTAACGTAGAAAATTGTACCAAAAATGATGAAAATAGAAATAACAACTGTCCATTTAGTAAAAAGTAATTTCTGCAATATGTAACGCCTCCAAAATTTAAAAACTTATAATTATAATATATAATAATAATGTTGTTTTAAGTAGAGAAAATAGGTTAGAAATGATTTAAAATATATCTTTTCTATACATAAATAATTAAAGTTAGTAAAATGATGAAAGTTATATGTGAGAAAAGAGGGTTTTTAGTGAAAATGAATAGAAGAAAACTAGTTTCAAGTATTTCAATGGCTATGTTATTAGTTGGTGTAATTGCATTCATATTTATGAATAAAGAATCTAAAATTAAAGGTTTTCCAGTACCAATGTCAGCAATTCATATTAACGATGATAAGGAAGAGGACTATCAATATATAAGTGTAATGCCGATTACAAAGGCGAGTGGATGGGAGAACTTAGGGGAAAACGGGCATACTGTTAGTTTTAAAAAAGGGGAGCGGAAGGTAACAGTAGTACATTATCCAGGAGACATTACGTATTATTTATTTGAGAAAAAGATGAATAAGGGAGATTAGCTAAAAATGTAATTCATTAAGAGTTACATCTTTTTTTATTCTGAATCATTTGAAATTAAATTCGATAGATGTTTTGATAGATGTAGTGATAAATATGATTAGTTCTATATGTCTATAAAGAGTATTAGGGTGATTATAAAAATATTATGTGAACTAATTATTGTGAGAAGAAGATAAATTATATGCTAAAGGGGGAATTAAAAATGCTACTAAAAACAATCTACTGTAAGGTGGAAGAAGAGAAAAAGGAATTGTTTTCAAATGCGCAAGGAAAATGGCGTGATATACGGCACCTAGATGGGTTTCATGGACAATTTGGTGGATGGTATGAAGATGAGGCATGTGTATTTACTTTATGGGAAGATAGAAGTGCATATCAATCATTTATGAATGGTGCTCACGATACAATTTATTTAAATAGTAATCAAGAGGATACGTTTCTTTCATGTGAAATTGAATTATTTCAAACGTTGTATGATATAACTGATACGCATTTGAAAGACGTTGTTAAAGAAGGATCATTCGTAAGAGTTGCTATATGTGATGTAAAGATGGAAAAGGAAAATCATTTTTTACATAAGCAAGAAACAATTTGGAATAAAGGAATGGAAAAAGCAAAAGGCATGTTAGGTGGAGTAGTTGGGAAGTCTTTAAAAAATAAAAATCGTTACATAGTGTTAACGTATTGGAAAGATGAAAAGACGCATCAACATTATGTGGAAGAGATTTTCCCAGGTTTATATAAATTAGCTAATATTCATGAAGAGATAGAAGAGATAAAAGGAAAACAAGCTGTATGTAAGGAAGAATGGCTTGTATATTAAACGCTGAAAAAGTGCATAAATGAATGTATAATAAAGATATTTTCTTATAAACAAGTAATTAATAGAAGACGTTATATACCCTTTCATGTTAATATATTTAAGTTATAATAGGAGGCTTACCCTTTTGTATTGTACGGTAGAAGCAGTGTGAGCTTGAAATTTTTTTTAGAAAAGGATGTGCCTAATTTGCGTATCAATAAATTTATTAGTGAAGCTGGAAAAGCGTCTCGACGTGGAGCGGATAAACTAATTAATGAGAGAAGAGTAATTATTAACGGTAAGGTTGCAAAAATTGGTGACCAAGTGAACCCAGGTGATGATGTACGAGTAAATGGAGAGCAGCTTCGAATTGCTCGAGATCACGTATATATCGCTTTAAATAAACCAGTAGGTATTACATGTACGAGTGAAAAATCAGTAAAAGGTAATATTATTGATTTAGTGAATCATCCTTTACGAATTAGCCACATTGGACGTCTTGATAAAGACTCTGACGGTTTAATTTTGTTAACGAATGATGGCGATATTGTTAATGAGATTTTACGTGCTGAAAACAAACATGAGAAAGAATATATCGTTTCAGTAGATAAGCCAATTACACCTGATTTCTTAGAGAAAATGGCAGCGGGTGTTAAAATTTTAGGAACAAAAACGCTTCCTTGTGAGATTACACAGTTATCAAAATATGAGTTCCAAATTATTTTAACACAAGGGCTAAATCGCCAAATTCGCCGTATGTGTGAAGCTTTAGGTTATCAAGTATACACGTTAAAACGTACGAGAATTATGAATATTGAATTGAATAATTTACCAGTTGGGCAGTGGAGAGATTTAACGAAGAAAGAGAAAAGACGTCTATTTGCAGACTTAAATTACGAACCACAAGATTGGTAAAATTGTGAAGTGAAACCAAAAAAATTTGGTTTCGCTTTTTTAAATTAAATAAATAATTTTTTTAAACACTTGCAAAAATAAAATGAATAAGATATATTAAATAACAATAAATGGATGTTTTACAAAAAGCAAAGAAAAGGACACGAGTTATTTTACCCGGTTATACAGAGAAGGAAGGAAAGCTGAGAACTTCCTAACGCAGAAAAATAACTTACCACCTTAGAGCTGCACTAGGGAAATTAAGTATCTAGTGCCGTGTATGCGACGTTATCGCAAAAGAAGCCATTATGTTTTTTTGTGATGGGAATCTGGGTGGAACCACGGATATAAGCATATTCGTCCCTATATTTAGGGATGAATATGCTTTTTTGCATTCAATTTCATAATAAGCGAAGAAAAGGACACGAGTTATTTTACCCGGTTATACAGAGAAGGAAGGAAAGCTGAGAACTTCCTAACGCAGAAAAATAACTTACCACCTTAGAGCTGCACTGGGGAAATTAAGTATCTAGTGCCGTATAAACGACGTTACCGTAAAAGAAGCCATTGTTTGTTTACAATGGGAATCTGGGTGGAACCACGGGTAAAAGCACGCTCGTCCCTATTTTAGGGATGAGTGTGCTTTTTATTATGAAATGGAGAGATGAAAAATGAAAGAACAAATGATTGAAATTAAATTTCCAGATGGTAGGGTTAAAGAATTTGTAAATGGAGTTACTTTAGAAGAAATTGCTGGATCCATTAGCAGTAGTTTGAAAAAGAAAGCAGTCGCGGGGAAAGTAAATGATGGATTATATGATTTACGCCGAAATATTGAAGAAAATGCGGAAGTGGAAATCATTACTATAGATTCAAATGAAGGGGTAGAAATTGCAAGACACTCCGCAGCACATATTTTAGCGCAAGCTGTAAAAAGATTGTATGGTGATATAAATCTTGGAGTAGGACCTGTTATTGAAAATGGATTTTATTATGATATGGATCTTCCAAGTAGTGTAAACATAGAAGATTTACGAAAAATCGAAAAAGAAATGAAAAAGATCATAAATGAAAATATAAAGATAGAACGAGTTGAGGTTTCTCGAGAAGAAGCAGCTAAACTGTTTCAAGAAATGAACGACCGCTTGAAATTAGAACTTTTAGAAGCAATTCCTAGTGGGGAAAGTGTAACACTATATAAACAAGGTGAATTTGTAGAT
Organism: Bacillus sp. JKS001846; assembly: GCF_900176455.1. Classification (NCBI taxonomy): domain Bacteria; kingdom Bacillati; phylum Bacillota; class Bacilli; order Caryophanales; family Bacillaceae; genus Bacillus; species Bacillus sp. JKS001846. Next base: position 3,411,524 of record NZ_FWYG01000001.1, on the reverse strand, counting down.
TTATGTAGAGGACCACATTTACCATCTACAGGTTATTTGAAAGCATTTCAATTAACTCACGTTTCCGGTGCATATTGGCGAGGTGATAGTAATAACCAAGTGCTTCAGCGCATATATGGTGTTGCATTCTCTTCTCAAAAAGAATTAGAAGAGTATTTACATTTCGTTGAAGAAGCAGCAAAAAGAAATCATCGTAAGTTAGGCAGTGAGCTTGAGTTATTTATGTTTTCTGAAGAGGCTCCGGGAATGCCGTTTTATTTACCGAAAGGACAAATGATTCGTAACGAATTGGAAGCATTTTTAAGAGAAATTCAAAAAGAGTACAATTATCAAGAAGTACGCACTCCGTTCATGATGAACCAAGAAGTATGGGAGAGATCAGGGCACTGGGGACATTATAAAGATAATATGTATTTCTCTGAAGTAGATAATAAAAGTTTTGCATTAAAACCGATGAACTGCCCAGGGCACATGCTTATGTTTAAAAATAAATTGCATTCTTATCGTGAATTACCGATTCGTATGTGTGAATTTGGTCAAGTACATCGTCATGAATTTAGTGGTGCGTTAAACGGATTATTAAGAGTACGTACTTTCTGCCAAGATGATGCACATTTATTTGTAACTCCAAAACAAATTGAAGATGAAATTAAATCAGTAATGGCGCAAATTGATTACGTATATAAAACTTTTGGATTCGAATATGAAGTAGAGCTTTCTACTCGTCCAGAAGATTCAATGGGTGATGATAAATTATGGGAGCAAGCAGAAGCGGCATTAGAAAATGTATTACAATCGCTAAATTATAAATATAGACTAAATGAAGGTGACGGTGCATTTTACGGGCCGAAAATTGATTTTCATATTAAAGATGCTTTAAATAGAAGCCACCAGTGCGGAACAATCCAGCTTGATTTCCAAATGCCAGAGAAATTTGATTTAAATTATATAGATGAAAATAATGAAAAGAAAAGACCAGTTGTTATTCACAGGGCAGTTTTAGGGTCATTAGATCGCTTCTTAGCAATATTAATTGAGCACTTTGGAGGTGCGTTCCCGGCATGGGTGGCACCAGTTCAAGTGAAAGTAATTCCAGTTTCAAATGCAGTACATGAACAATATGCCAATGAGATTGCACATAAATTAGCACAAGCTGGAGTTCGTGTTGAACAAGATGCACGAGATGAAAAATTAGGATATAAAATAAGAGAAACACAAATGCAAAAAGTACCGTATGTTCTTGTTATTGGTGATAAGGAAATGGAAAACGGAGCTGTAAATGTACGTAAATATGGGGAAGAGAAGTCAGAAGTTATTGCGCTAGATGTATTTGTGGCAACTATTGAAGAGGAAATAAAGAATAGAAAATATTGATTGTAAAGAAAACACACTATTAGCAATTAGTGTGTTTTCTTTTTTATCTTACAAAAATGTAAGGTAAATGTAAGCGAAATCGAGGGAACGAGTTGTAGAAAAATGAGAATATGAAGTAGGAAAAAGGTTCATGTTACAGGTGTAACTCTTCTTGAATGAATAATTAAAAAATTCTTAAGAATTCACATGACAAAATAATAAGAAATATGTGAGAAATTAATTTTATACAAAAGGGATGGAGTGAAAGAGATGTCAACAAATGTAGTTACTGTAGAAAGTGTAGAAAAAACGTATGGGAAAAGAAATGAGAATCAGTCAAAAGCATTAAGGGGTGTATCGTTAAGTATTAAAGAAGGAGAATTTGTCGGGATCATGGGACCTTCTGGGTCTGGAAAAACGACTTTACTTAATGTGATAAGTACACTTGACCAAGCGACAGGTGGTAGTGTGACGATAGCTGGTACAAATATTACTTCTATGAAGGGCAATGCATTATCTGATTTTCGCTCTCAAAAATTAGGTTTCATTTTTCAAGATTTTAATCTTCTAGAAAACTTATCAATTTATGAAAATATAGCTTTACCACTTTCTTTGCAAGGCGTACCGTCAAGTGAGATTACTGGAAAGGTAAATGACGTTGCGAAGAAATTAGGCATCACCGAAATTTTAACAAAATATCCGACGGCTGTTTCTGGAGGACAAAAGCAAAGAACAGCGGCGGCAAGAGCTTTAGTACATAATCCAGCAATTGTATTAGCAGATGAACCGACAGGTGCGCTTGATAGTAAAAACGCAAAAAGTTTATTAGAAGCGATGCAAGATTTACATGAAAATCACAATGTAAGTATTTTGATGGTTACACACGATGCATTTAGTGCAAGTTATTGTGAGCGTATTTTATTTATTCAAGATGGTCTTCTTTATAAAGAATTAAACCGTCAAGGTACTCGAGAGAATTTCTATCAAGACATTTTAGGTGTGCTCGCTCATATGGGCTCAGCTGCTGAGTCTAAGTAGGGGGTGAAACTATGTTATTTAAATTATCACGTCATAGTATGAAAAAGATGTTAAAAGATTATATGGTTTTACTTATTGGCCTCGTTATTAGTATTAGTATTTTCTACATGTTCCAAACGATGGCGATGAATAGTGAATTTACAAAAGATAATAGTCTAATTAGTAGTATTAGACTCGTCTTTTGGGTAGGTGCAATACTATTATCTTTCATTACTGTATTTTATATTATATATGCCAACTCTTTCTTGCTCACATTAAGAAGAAAAGAACTCGGTATGTACATGATGCTTGGTGCAAAAAAGAAAAAAGTAGCACAGTTATTATTTATTGAAACATTCGGTATGGGTATTGTCAGTATTATTATCGGTATTTTAGTAGGGATGTTACTTGCAAGTGTAGCAGGGAACTTTTTAATGAATGGAATGGAAATTTCAGCAAAAGGTAGTTACGCATCTGTATACACACCAGCAATTTTAGTTACAGCTATTTTCTTCTTAATATTATTTTTCATTACTGGCATAATGAACAGTGTCCGATTGTTACGAAAAACTGAACTAGAGTTAATTCGTGAAGATGAAACACTAGATGAAGTGAAGAAAAGTAAAACTCGCATTATTATAATGACAGTACTTGGTGTATTACTAGTAAGTACAGGGTACTATTTTATGATCAATGTAAAAATTTATGCTGAATTAGGTTTTATTATAGCAACCATCGTTACAACACTTGGAACATATTTTATCTTTAGTTCATTACTCCCATTTTTTGTGATGAAAATTAAGGGGAATAAAAAACGAAATGAAACTGGTCTAAATAGTTTTACATATGCACAGCTACGCTTTCGAGTAAATAGTTTATCGAGAGTATTAGGTACTGTAGCAATGTTAATTGCATTAGGCGCAGGTGCGATGACGGCAGGTATGGCGTTCCAAAAAAATGTAGGTATTATGACAGACTTTTCTCGTGTATATGATGTTGTAATTCATGATCCGAATGATCAAGATAAAGCTGCCTTAAAAGAAATGGAAATTGTTGAAGAAAGCAAGTACAAATATAAAGTAGATGGAGAAGCGGTTTATTATTTACGTAACGACTTAACTGCGAAACCACCACTTGTTTCAGACCATTTTGATACAAAAACTTTAAAAGAGCCTATTCGTAAACGTGTGACTGAACCTTTAACTGAACCTGTATATTCAGCTTTAGAGGCTCCTGAATTAGCAAAATTCCCTCAAATGCCAAAGGATTGGGAAGACGCAGTTGTAAGAGAGATACAAATTACGCATAATCAATTTAGCGGAAAACCAGTAAGGATTGCAGACGAAGAGCATTATAAAGGGATTCAAGGAACAGAACATACTGTAACATTAGCAAAAGTAGATGATATGAAAAAATATAAACCGTTATTGATCGAAATAGACAAGAGACAAAAAGAACAAATTGAAAAAGCAACAGGTGAAAAGGTAGACTTATTTACGAAAATGACAATTTATCAGTTTATGAACAGCTTCATGAGCGGAACAATGTTTATGGGATTTTTCCTCGGAATTGCCTTTTTAGCAATGATGGCAAGTTCCCTTATGTTCAAAATATTAACAGGTGCTTCTCGCGACGTACGCCGTTATGAAATGTTACGAAAAATTGGTGTGAGACGCAGTATGTTAACGAAAAGTATATATAAAGAAATTTCATATTTATTTATCTTCCCAGCGATCATTGGCATTTCCCACGTATTAGTAGGGCTTAACTTATTCAGCTTTATATTAGTTGACCCGTTTGTAAAAGTATGGGTGCCAATAGGAATCTTCTTTGTCATTTATTTCATTTATTACTGGATAACTGTTCAACTTTATAAAGGTATGGTAATGCCGAAAGAAGAGGTAGCTAAATAGTTTATGAAAAGAGTCCTTGTGTTGAAAGCAAGGGCTCTTTTCTATGTGTTTTTATAAAAATGTGTATGCGAGATGTTTTCAAATCTTTCTGTAATGAATATAACTTGTTAGACGTAATTCGTTATAACGTTGGATTATCACATTCTCAAACTGTCTTATTAGAAAAGGATTTAAAAAATCCATTGCCTACTAAGCTTCATTCCATGCAGCAAAAACATATTTTGATAAGATAGAAGCAGATCAAAAACAATTTATTACTTTTGAGAAATCAGCTCATTATCCACAATTTGAAGAGAAAGAAAAATTCTATAAGTGGATGTGCGATACATTCATAAAATAAAGTATATCCGAACTTTAGAGAATTGAAATAGTTAGCGAGATGTATAAAGATTTTTAGATGCATAGTATTACATAGTATTAACTGAAGCGAAATTAAATAAAAAGACTCTTGATAAAAAATAAGAGTCTTAAGTACAACCAACTATGAATGACTTTTCTTTTTATAAAGAGATACAAAAATAAAAAAGATAGCTGAAGACAAATTGTTTTCAGCTATCTTTTTTCGTTTAAAGTGGAGGTAAATCAATCTTACCTTCTTCAAATAATTCTTTTATCATATGCTTCGTATAACCAGCGGCTTGACCAAATGTGATTTTTGCTGGCATTGGTGCTTCGTTAGCATCTACAACTACATCAATAATACACGGTTTATTTTGTTTTACTGCATTTTCGAAAGCGGGAAGGAGTTCATCTAAATTCTCAACACGGTATCCAATACCTCCACACGCCTCTGCATATTTTGCAAAATCAGGGTTCGTTAAATCTGTTTCGAATTCGATATTACCCATGACTTCTTGCTCGAATTTAATCATCGCAATTTTATTATTGTTTAATACGACGACAACGATTGGTAATTTATATTTTACAGCTGTTACGAAGTCATTCATCGTCATTCCAAATCCGCCATCACCACAAACTGCAAATACTTGTTTATCTGGGAATGCAATTTTTCCAGCAAGAGCACCAGGTAAACCGCAACCAAGTGTTGCGAGCCAGCTAGAAATGACAAATTGCTGGTTTGTCATACGGAAGTGTCTTGCGGTCCATACTGTTACATTTCCGACATCAACTGATAGAATTGCGTCATCATGTGCTACTTGCTGCAGAGCATGCATAACGCGTTGTGGTTTAATTGGAATGGAAGAGTCTTCTTCTTGCTCGTGTAATTTTTCTTCCCACTTTTTCATCATTTCTTGGTGCTGTTCTAAGAAGGAATGGTCTGTGTGTTCTTCAACATTTTCAATTAACCATCGTAATGTTTTATCAGCATCACCAGCTAAACCAATATCTGTCGCATAACGTTTCCCGATTTGGGCAGGATCTGTATCGATATGAATTGTTTTTGCTTTTTCAGGTAAGAAGCCGGTGAACGGATAAGAAGTACCGACCATAATTAAAGTATCTGCATGCTTCATTGCTTCATAAGAAGGTTTCGTTCCAATTAATCCTAATCCACCAATACAAAGAGGGTGTTCATCAGGAATAATTCCTTTAGCTGGTAATGTAAGTACGATTGGAGCACCAATTTGTTCTGCCAATGCAAGTAAAGATTCTCTCGCATGTTTTGTTCCTTTTCCAGCTAAAATCACAGGCTTTTTCGCTTCATTTATTGCGAGTTTCGCTGCATCTAAATCTTCTTTTTGTGGAAACAACTCAGGCAAAGTAAAAGAAGTATTTGTAACACGGGCACCATTTTTCACTTCAAATTTCGGAACATCATCTGGAATAGTAAGAACGGATACACCTTTTTTCGTATAAGCCATTCGAATTGCTTGATTCACTACGGCAGGTAGTTGCTCTGCTGACATAATACGCTGGTTATAAACCGCAACATCATCAAACATTCTTTCTAAATTTACTTCTTGGAAAAAGTCCGTTCCAAGTAAATCGGTTTCTACTTGACCTGAAATTGCTAGAACAGGGGCTTTATCGAGTTTCGCATCATATAAACCATTTAATAAATGAATAGCACCAGGTCCTGCAATTGCCATACAAACGCCAAGTTTTCCTGTTAATTTCGCATAGGCAGCCGCTGCTAATGCACCAGCTTCTTCATGGCGAACTTGAATGAATTTAATTTTATCTTGTTTTTTTCTTAAAGCTTCAATGATAGAATTAATGGAATCTCCAGGCATACCGTATATGTGCTCTACTCCCCAATCAATTAATAAATCAACTAATGCTTCACCTGCTGTTTTCCCAAACATAATTGTTCCTCCTTATAATAGGTAGATAACATTATGTTTTGAATAAAAAGGAAAAATATACAAGTAAGAAATTTATCTAGTTATTTGTAATCCAAGAATCAGTGTGGGAGGAACAAAAGTTTCACTTTAGCAACTTTAATGATGACCAGCGAATAAAGTGAACACTGTTATTAGTAAAAAACCACTAGTTGCCCACATTAGAAATGTAAGGAAAGAGAGCTGTTTCTTAGCTTTCCAAAGCATTTCATGAATTGTGACATATCCAAGTGAACCGATAGCACTTCCCATAATGAGGCCTTGCAGGTGAAGAGCTTTTCCTTCCATCAAAATGCCAAAAACTGTGCCAGTACCGAGAATAAGAGAAAGTAATAAAGTCGTTAATAAAAAGGAAATATATTTATGTTTTGTAAAAAGAAATGGAATAATTAAAGCTAATCCTTCTGGAATATGGTGAACGACGATTGCTATTAAAAAGGGAATGGCAGAGTCATTATGATTTATAAAAGCTGTACCTAACGCAAATCCACTCGGTATATTATGAATAAATATAGCGAAAGAGAGAAAAAGGAAGGTTTGCCATGCTTGTTGATCTTTTTTATGTATCATTGGATGGTGACAATAGTTATCTAATAAGCTCATAACTAAAATACCGATAGCTATACCAAGTATAGGCCCAACCATTTCGTAGCTTGAAAATGTTTCAGGAATAATTTCAAGGGATAAAAGCCCAAGTAAAATACCACCACATAATGCGTATAAACGATGCATCTTTTCTTCAATAAGTTGGCGTGTTGCTACTCCAACAGCACCTCCTAATAGTAATCCACCGAACGAAAAAAATGTTACAATCATTGGAATCCATAAACGTTCCATAGTATCACACTCCGATTCTATTCCCTTATTTTTAGCTTACGAAAAGGAAAGTTAGATTAGTCCAAGTAATTGTGTTTGATTATAGAGAAAAAAGTAGTGATTCGTTATAATTTATATATTAATTTTAAGTGAGAAAATGAAAAGGGGAATTGGTTATGCAACAAATTAAAAAAATAGGAAACTCATTTTGGTATATGACACCTGTTTCTGAAACAGATAGACCTATCTTAGGAATGGTCGTTGGACAAGAAAAAACGTTAATGATTGATGCAGGAAATTCAGAAGAACATGCACAATTATTTTTAGAAATGTTAAAAGAACAAAATGTATCGAATCCTGATTTTGTAGCATTAACGCATTGGCATTGGGATCATATTTTTGGATTATCTGTATTACAGAATGCATTAACTATTTCGCACGCTGAAACGAAAAAAGAAATGCAGGCAATAGTATCTTATGAATGGACAGATGAAGCGTTGGACGCACGCGTAAAAGAGGGTACTGAAATTGCATTTTGTGCGGATTGTATTAAGAAAGAGTTTGAAGAAAAAGCGAGAAATATTAACATTATTCCTCCAACCTTAACGTTCCAGGATCAAATGGAATTAGACCTTGGTGAAGTGACATGCGTGTTAAAACATGTGGGCGGAGATCATGCGCATGATTCAGTTGTTATGTATATAAAAGAAGAAAAGATATTGTTTGTAGGAGATTGTATATATGCAGATATTTTTTCTTCAAAGTGGAACTATACGACGAAAAGAACGTTTAAATTGATAGATGAATTAGAGAAATTTGATGCTGAGACATATATTCTTTCTCATGGGGCAGCTATAAATCGAGACGAGTTTTTACAAGAAATTCATTTGCTAAAAACAGTAGGAATATATACAGAAGCTCATAAAGGCGATGAAGAGAAGATAAAGGCAGCGTATAAACAAGAGCTAGATAGAGAATTAAATGCAGATGAGTTAGAAACAATAACGTATTTTGTCAATGGTTATGAAATGAATAATCTGTAAGACACTACATTAATCAAATATAATTAAATTGCACAAAAAGAGTATTGAAATTTAATTCAATACTCTTTTAAATATTAAGTTCCAAGCAATTTCTAAATTTTTTGGCTGGTTCATCATCTGGATTTATACCACTTTCAAAACTGGTAGTGAAAGGTAACCACTGCCAATCTTCGCATCCTACAAAAGCTACCCTTGACCAATTCTCAATGAATTCAATGAAATTATTCGCAATCTTATACCCATGTCCTTCTCCATCGTCGTGGCTTAGGTAAATTATCGGAGCATCTATATCATCTTTCATATCAAATGCTAAATAATCTCCATTTCCCACTTCACAAAATGCTAATTTGTTGTGCCAAACTACATCATATTCATCATCTAGATTTGAAAAAAACTCGTCAACCAAGTCTTTACGTTCTTTTTCGAATTCAGAAAGACTTTCTAAACTCCAGTGGGGTGTTCCGCAAAAAATATCAGTAAATTCATTTGGTAGCTCTACATCATCAGGTAAAAACCAGCGTAAGCTAAAATTTCCTGAGAACTCTAAAAGTACTTTTTTGAAGCTATTTGGTAGTTTAATACCCAGTTTTTCTTCTACTTGGATTATTTGTTCAAGGGAAGATGGTTCATCTATACAAACTTCTTGAACTTCACCACCTATGTATTTAATTCTAGAAGTTATAATTTCTATTCGTTCTTTTAGTAACTCATAATCCATCTTATCACCTCATGTTATATTAATTAAAGTATATCATTCTTAATAAATTTTTTCGTGTTATTGAGGTTTTAAGTAGCAGCTTTCTTTGCTAATTCAGTAATATATTCAAAGAAAACATCATGTTTTACATCATAAACGACATTTACAGGTCGTCCATCAGTAGTTTCTTCTGTACGTCCTTGGCTTGGTCCGTATGTATGAACGATACTATTAATCGTTTCAGTTTTTGCAAGGCTAGTGTTTCCGACAAAAGCGGTAGTTAGTACATCCCATAAATAGTAAGTAGAGTTCGTTGAGAAGTGAACGAGAGGAGGGACCATTGCATAGCATTGACCAAGGAAATCCATACCAATATACTTTCGCTCTTTTGCCCACTGTTCACGTATGTTTATAGTTAACGGAACTTGGTTTGTACTTTCTAGTGTCACTAAGTCGATTTTAATTTTTGCATCCCATACACGAGCTACTGCTTCAGGATCCCAAAACGAATTCCACTCAGCTGTTCCATCATGCTCTGGTTCATGTACATTGCCAGCTTTAAGAAATGTACCACCCATCCAAACGAGGCGTTCAATTTTATCTTCGATTATGGGAGCTTCATATAATGCACGAGCAAGGTCAGTTAGGGGCCCAGTAAATAATAAAGTTGTTTTTCCTTCCGTTTGTAGAAGCGTTTCTATTAAATGATGATGCGCGGGTTTTGCCACCACGGGTGTTACAACTTTTCCAGACTCATTTAAAATTGGTAGAGCATCTACATAAAATGCATGCATCCGCCAGTCTTTCGGAAACGGGTTTTGCCCGCGAGAGTTTGAAGCGGCTACGGCAATATTACCTTTGCCGAAGCGATCGATAATTTTACGACTGGCAGACATTGCGGGTTCTAAATAGCAGTCTGCTGGGATAACAGATACCCCCGTAAGTTCAATGTTTTCCATTTGAAGTAATAAAAATAATGAAATTAAATCATCTACGCCGCCATCATGATTGAAGTACACTTTTTTCTTCATTGTAATCTCCATCCTATATGATTTAGTTAGAAATTAAATATGAATTGAGGAAAAGTCATCAATAATTTCCACCACTTCAATTTCTCCATTAATCAGTAGCTCAGGAAGATCATTTCTAATATTTCCTTTCCAATACTCTCTAGCTTGTTCGATTTTTTGAGAAAAAGGAATTCCATCTTCTTTCGGTAAAAGATTCCCGTCACCTTCAAAAGAATTTCCGATCACTCGTAGTTTAACAATCTGTAAAACTTCTCGATTGTAAGAATCAAATAATGTTTTCCATTTTAAAGCATCTTCATAGCTTTTTGAAGCGTATAAACAAGATAACCTGGAAGGGTATTCAGGGAATTCTTGTAGTCTAACCATTTCTACAATTGTTTCTCTAACTGCTCTAATTGTTTGATCCATATAACTCATAACTACTTTAGTATTTTCATTATTTATATGTAATTCGTTATTTTTATAGTGTTTATTTAAAATTTGTATGCCATCTTCACCACTAGCATTTAATTGTTCTCTTTCAAAAAAGAAGTGATATAGAGTATTGTGTTGATTTTTGTTAAAAAGAATGATTTGTCCGATATGCATTTTTTTCCTTGTTACGATGTGATATGCGTAAAATTCTGCTTCATTCATGGTTATCCTCCTAGTAATAGTGTAATGCAATGTTAAATTTAGTAATTCAACATTGCGATATATATAACCTCTATAAGTAAAAGTGAGAATTTGAGTAGAAAGGAAAAAATGAAAACGTTTTAAATTTGTTCACAAAATGTTCACTTACGAAGAGGTTTCCAATGTCGATATAATGACAAAGACTCAAAGAGAAAGGATGATGAAATTTGCCAACAACAAGAAAGGAAAACCTCCAATTTGGCATGATGATGTGCCTTGGGATGGTTATCGTAATGACGTTTTACAATTTACTAATGAATGAAACAGGAGGACCAATTTATATTAAAGAGATTGCATTAGAACTATTAATTGGCTTTATTATTGCACTATTAATTGAAATATGTATCGTTGGACCTTGTGCGAAAAAAATTGTATTCATATTGCCATTTGATAAATCTAAAAAAATAAATATTATCGTTGCAATGGCGACAACTATGGTAATTGGAATGGTGTTCTTTATGTCATTTTTCGGTATGGCTATGATGTATTTACATGGTGGACTACAAGGAGATTCATTTGTTTCCATTTATTTTTCGATTTTTATTAAAAATTTCATAATGGCATATCCATTACAATTAATTATTATGGGACCGCTTGTACGTTTCTTATTTACAAAGTTTGTTATGAAACAGAAATATTTTAATGTAGCGTAATTTAAATTTATAAAACTTTATATATAAATAATAAACATAAACACACCCCGCATTTTTGAGGTGTGTTTTTTTGTTCATTCCAAGTTATTTTCATAGTGATGTGACATTTGTCCTTTTGCCATTATAGGATGATGGTTTTTAATTAAGTCAGAAATAAAGGATGAGGAGATGATTTTTTGAAAGGTATTATATTTGCTGTTTTTGCGGGGATATTTATAACACTTCAAGGAACCTTTAATGCGAAACTTAGTTCACATATCGGTATATGGTCGACGAGTATTATAACCCATTTAATTGGATTCATTATTGCAACAACTGTATTTTTGTTAAAGAAAGAAGAGAAAATAACGGATTTAAAGAGTGTGAAAAAAATATATTTAGCAGCGGGTGCATTTGGTGGATTCATTATTTGTGCAGAAACTATGGCGATATATGCACTAGGAGTTACATTGACAGCTGGCACACTTATGGTTGCTCAATTGTTAACGGCAACAGTTATTGAAATGAAAGGACTATTTCATATAAAAAAGATACAGATGGAGAGATATCATATTGTGGGAACAATAATAATGATTATAGGTATTGTTGTATTTAATATGTAAATGAAAGGAGAAATGAATATGGAGGATAGATCAGGTTTAATTACGCATTATTTGAAAACCAATAAAACGCTCGAGGTTTTTTCAGAAATAGATACAGCTTATTTTCAATTAAATCACTTTGAAAAAGGCGAGCTCATTTGCAATATAGATGACGAAATGGATCGTTTATATTTTGTTGTTAAAGGTAAAGTAAAAGTTTACACGATTACATCTGAAGGGAAGAAACTAATTCTTCGCTTTATCAATCCATTGGCCATTGTTGGTGATATTGAATTAATTCAAAATAGCAAAGCGCATAATGTCGTTGAAGCTTGTTCAGATGTTGTAGCAATCTCTATTTCTAATACGGTTATTAGAAACAAGTTATTACATGATCCTATATTTATGAAGTTCTTGCTTGAAAACATTGCGAACACGTTAAAAATATCGACTCGTTTTACTGCTCTTAATTTACTTTATCCTGTAGAAGTACGTGTAGCTAGTTATTTGCTTTCAATTTCAACAGATAGTAACGGGAATATGTATAAAGGGGATTTGGATGCAACTTCAGTAACGAGTATTGCAGATTTTATAGGGGTAAGTTATAGGCACGTAATTCGGGTATTACAAAGATTTTATAATGAAAAACTAATTGAAAAGAGTAATGGAGTTATTGTAATTAAAGATTTTTCTAGAATGAAGGAAGTCGCTAAAGATAATATATATGAGCAATGAAAGGGAGAGGAAGATTTTGATTGGATTTAGTTTAGCTATATTAGCAGGAATATTAATTAGCGTACAATCTGTTTTTAATGCAAAAGTAAATGAAAATGTAGGGCAGTGGTTAACGACTACATGTGTCCTTGGGATAGGTCTCATTAGCTCTATTCTATTTTATAGCATTACAGAAAACAGTATTAGCATTAAAGTGTATACTGCAAATTATTTGTTTTATGTAAGTGGACTGTTTGGTATCGGGTTAATTATTTGTATAATGGGTGCAATAAAGAGTCTAGGTCCAGCATATACGGTGCTAATTAGTCTTATTACTCAATTGGTTGTTGCGTTATGCATTGATACATTTGGATTATTTGGAATGGAGAGCATTCCATTACAAATAAATAAATTAGTTGGTATAGGTTTATTAATTGTGGGAGTAGGAATTTTTAAAAATCTATTTTTGAATAAGAAAGCTATTCATATAAATGAGGATAGTGTCTAAAGGATATAAAGGGGAAAAGTGTGAATGGTCAGAACTTATACATTTAGATAGTAATAAGTGAGCGATGAGGAGAGAGGATAAATGAATCAGTTAATGTTGCAAGATGGTGTACACTATTTGAAAATCAATGGGGTATTGCATTGGTGTAAAGTTGCAGGGGCAGCTCATAATACAGTTCCTCTCATTATTGTACATGGTGGTCCAGGTGGCAATCATTATGTATTCGAAAGAACACTTGGGTTGAGGTTAGAAGAAAATATGACTGTTGTTTATTATGAACAAAGAGGATGTGGTAGAAGTGAGGCACCACAAGATGACGGTGAGTACTCAATCAATACTCTAGTCGAAGATTTAGAGGAATTAAGAAAGCAATTACATGTAGAGAAGATAAATTTGTTAGGATATTCTTTTGGTGGACAACTTTGTTTAGAGTATGCTTTGAAATATCCGAAAAATGTTGAACAAATGGTATTACAAGCACCATCGTTAGATGATTTAAATGATATGTATACTGTGCAGATAGAAGGTTTTCTACAAGTAACGAAAGGAGAAATGAAAGAAGAAATATTGATAATAAGTAAGTCAGAAATTCCTTTAAAAGAAAGGTATAATCAAGTTTGGAGTATAGTTGATACAAAAGCTGTAGATCGATTATTGTTTAAAAATGAAGAATTTGCAAAGCTAAATCGGAGTCTTTGGGAAGAAAGTCAGTTAAGTAATACAGGGAAGATGAGCAAAGTTATTTTTGGAACAAAATCATCTTTACCGCTTATTGAGCGTATTAAAGGTTTAGAAATTGATACGTGTGTCATAGTTGGAGCGCATGACTATAACACGGGTGTAGGAATGAGTTATAGAATAACGAGACAATTGAAAAATGGTAAACTTGTTATATTTGAAAATAGTGGACATTTCCCAGATATCGAGGAGACGGATAAAGTATGTGAAACAATTATTGAGTTTTTGGAATAAAAGGGGGATATTAAGGTCGAACCGAATTAATAGAGTTGAATTGGTTATTGGGATATTAAATCATGTAATATGCTAATTGTTTACTTGTAATTGAGGAAGAATCAATTAGTGTATTTGGAAAATAAGTAAAAAAGACCTCGTAAGGTGGAGGTCTTCTTGATTTATTATTTAATATTTTGAACTTATATGAACTGAAGTAGAAGAGTATGATAAGCAATTTCAGGGAACGAGAATATAACCGAATATAAAATATTACTAAACGTATATAACTAATGAATACAATGTCTTTTTCAGTTATTAAGTTGTAAATCATTTTATGATAAAATCTTTTACATAATTTAATAAAGGGGTAGTATTTAATGGGTTATTTCTCAAATGGTTTATTAGTTTTGTTTGTGCTTATCGTATGTAGTTGTATAATTTTTGGTTGATAATATAATGAGAGTCTTATATAAAAGAAGTTATCTCGCTTGAGATAACTTCTTTTTATTTTATATTGAGAAGGAATTCTATCTTTCTTATTGAAGTTTGTTCTAGTTATTTTTACATCGATCAGATTTGTGTAAAGGGAATTTTATGAAATATAAACAAGCCAGAGAATAGGGAGTGTTTACATGGAAAATAGTATACGCTACACAAGTGAACATCCTACAGATTTTAATGGATTATTATCCTTATACGAATCTTTAGGATGGAATTCTCTTAAATTAACGGTTAACGAGTTAGAACGAATGTGTAAGCAAAGTTGGTATGCAATTTATGTTTTTGATGATAAGAGGTTAGTAGGGATGGGGCGTGTCATATCAGATGGAGTCATAACAGGCATTATTTGTGGAGTTGGTGTATTGCCAAAATATCAGTCTAGTGGCATCGGAAAAGAAATAGTGAAACGATTAATCCAGCACTGTGAACAAAACAAGGTTATTCCACAACTTATGTGTGTAGAAAAATTGCAATCTTACTATGAATCTATAGGGTTTGAAGCATTCTCTATTGGGATGACAAAACATATTATAAGATAGAGGTGCTTTATCCTGCTATTTGTCGGGTAGTAAAACCCCACGGATTAAAGTTTCACTTTATATTTTCAGTTTACTTGTACATATTTTCAAACTTCAACATAAAGGAGAATGGCTGTATGGAGATTGCTAAAGGAGTAGAAATGTTACAACTTGAATTTCAAGAATTTGTTATTCATCCAATTCTTTTATGGAATGATGAAATGGCAGTATTAATAGATACGGGTTTCCCAGGACAAATTGAAGATATACAAGTAAAGATGGAAAAGGTTGGGGTATCATTTGATAAGTTAAAAGTCGTGATTTTGACGCATCAGGATATTGATCATATAGGTAGTCTGCCAGAATTGTTGCAGCGCTGTCGAAGTAATATTAAAGTTTATGCGCACGAACTAGATAAGCCATATATCGAGGGGGATTTACCTTTATTGAAGGACGGAAATGTAGAGAACCGCCCAAAAGGAAAAGTGAGTGATACTGTGATTGACGGGCAAGAACTTCCGTATTGCGGTGGAATACTAATTCTTCATACTCCAGGGCATACTCCGGGTCATATTAGTTTATATTTGAAACAAAGCAAAATTCTTATTGCAGGAGACTCTATGTATAGTGTGAATGGGATGTTAGGAGGAATTCACGCCCCAACAACTATAAATATTAAGGAAGCAAAGCAGTCTTTGAAGAAGTATTTAAATTTACATATTGAATCTGTAGTTTGTTACCATGGGGGATTAAGTAAGGAGAATATAAATGTTCAACTTCAAAATTTGTAAAGTTAAAATGGAGTTTTTTGTTAAGTGACGTTGAAGTATAATCTGATTATTAGTATATAAATAAATTATAAAAGAGCATGTTTGAAAAAATTAAACATGCTCTTTTATTAAAGTAAATCAGTTTAATATGAATGACCTAACCCATTCCAATAAAAAGAAACGATTTCTTTTGCTAATTCATCTATATTTGCCAGAATAGGATTGTGATTTTCATCTTTAAAATTCCCAATTGATAATAAAGATACGAAAGCATGAGCCGCAAATTTAGCGTTTCCTTTCGGAATTTCTCCGATGTGCATCGCGTTATCGAGTGCTTTTTCTAGTACTTCATACATATTATTTTCAGCATTTTTTAATTCCTTCAATTGTTCTTCAGATAACGACAGTTTAGCATCTTTCATAAAATTTTTCATATCAATATCCATCGTTGCGTGTAAGTAAACTTTGGCGAAGTCTAATAATCTTTCTTCTAAAGTTTTGTTTGTAGAGAGTATTTGAGACATATTCTCTCGTATACGTATCATCATTTGGGTCATAGTAGCGGTAAATAAATCGGCTTTTGTTGAATAGTAATAGTAGACGGTTGCTTTCGTAACACCACAAACTTTTGCGACTTCACCCATAGAAACGACTTGATAATTTTGTGTAAGAAATAAGCGAGTTGCCACTTCTAAAATGGTTTCTTTTGTAGATTTTGTATTTTTATTTTGACGTGGCCTTCCGAGAGGACGTTGTTTTTGTTCCAAATCCATTCGCTCCTGACATTTATTCTTGAGATAATTATAACATAATTTTCAATCATTCTTGATTAATTAACCTACCAGTATATATAATTAATAATGAAGGAAAAAAGGAAGGTGGGTTTTTATGAAAAAGCACCCGTTACATATGTTAGGGAGGCTTGTAGCAGGGAAAAATACGCAATGGATCACTTTATCGGTGTGGGTTCTTATTACATTATTACTTTCATTTACGTTACCACAAGTAAACAGTACGAAAGAACCGAATCCAAAAAATTTACCTGAAACAGCTATGTCACAGCAAGCGGAAGCGCTTATGAAAAAAGAGTTTCCGAATAATGCAGGGAATCCATTGTTAGTAGTATGGTATAGAGATGGTGGATTACAGTCACAGGATTATAAACTCATACAAGACGTTTATAAAGAGTTAAAAGCTAGTCCTTTAAAAGAACAATCAACGTTACCACCATTTGATACAATCCCAGAGCAAGTATTATTAAAAAGTGCGTCAAAAGATGGTACATCATTTGTTACACCGGTATTTTTTAATAAATCTGCTGGTACGGATATATTAAAAGGAAATCTTGAAGAGTTTAGAAAAATAGTGAATAGTAAGGTGGATGAAGATCCATTTAAACAAAAAATAAGTGAATCTGGTTTACATGTTCGATTATCAGGGCCTGTAGGTATTCAAACGGATGCAGTTAGTTTATTTAGTCAAGCAGATGTGAAATTGTTAGTGGCTACTGTACTACTAGTGTTAGTTTTGTTAATTTTACTGTATCGTTCACCAATTTTAGCGATTTTACCTATACTTGTTGTTGGCTTTGCATACGGTATTATTAGTCCTACACTCGGTTTTTTAGCTGATCACGGATGGATTAAAGTAGATGCCCAAGCGATATCAATTATGACAGTATTATTGTTTGGCGCTGGAACGGACTATTGTCTATTTTTAATTTCGAGATATAGAGAGTACTTGTTAGAAGAAGAAAGTAAATATAAAGCATTGCAACTTGCGATTAAAGCATCTGGCGGTGCAATAATAATGAGTGCGTTAACTGTTGTACTTGGATTAGGAACATTACTACTTGCTCATTATGGTGCCTTTCATCGATTTGCAGTACCATTTAGTGTTGCTGTATTTATAATGGGAATCGCGGCTTTAACGATTTTACCAGCACTATTATTAATTTTCGGTAGAATTGCATTTTTCCCGTTTATACCGAGAACAACTTCAATGAATGAGGAGTTTGCAAGAAAGAAAAAGGGGGCTGTAAAAGTTGGAAAATCAAAAGGCTCCTTTAGTAAAAAACTTGGAGATGTAGTAGTACGAAGACCGTGGACAATAATTATGCTAACTGTGTTTGTATTAGGTGGATTGGCTTCGTTCGTACCACGTATTCAATACACATATGACTTATTAGAATCGTTTCCAAAGGATATGCCTTCTCGCGAAGGGTTTACGTTAATTAGTGATCATTTCTCGGCTGGTGAACTAGCACCAGTAAAAGTGGTTGTTGATACGAAAGGAAAAGAGCTTCCTATTAAACAAGAACTAGAGAAATTTTCTTTCATAAATACAGTGAAAGAGCCAAAAGAGGGAAAAGAAAATAAGCAAATACAAATGTATGAAGTTTCTTTAGCGGAAAATCCATACTCAATTGAAGCGTTAGATCAAATTCCTAAATTGAAAAGTAATGTAGAAAAAGTATTAAAAGATGCTGGGATTAGTAATGCTGAAGAGCAATTGTGGATTGGTGGAGAAACAGCTTCATTATATGATACAAAGCAAATTACTGAACGTGATGAATCAGTAATTATTCCAGTAATGATTAGCATTATCGCTTTACTATTACTTGTCTACTTACGATCGGTTGTTGCGATGATTTATTTAATTGTAACTGTCGTTTTATCATTCTTCTCAGCGTTAGGAGCAGGATGGATATTGCTTCATTACGGTATGGGAGCGCCGGCCATTCAAGGTGCGATACCGTTGTACGCATTCGTATTTTTAGTTGCTTTAGGTGAAGATTATAATATCTTTATGGTTTCAGAAATATGGAAAAACAGAAAGACACAAAATCACTTGGATGCAGTAAAAAATGGTGTAATACAAACAGGTAGTGTTATTACATCGGCAGGTTTAATTTTGGCAGGAACTTTTGCAGTGTTAGGTACACTTCCAATTCAAGTATTAGTTCAATTTGGTATTGTAACTGCAATTGGCGTATTACTAGATACGTTTATCGTAAGACCGTTACTTGTACCCGCAATTACAGTTGTGTTAGGCCGATTTGCTTTTTGGCCAGGTAAACTTTCAAGAAAGAGTGAAGAAATACAAAAGGTGGATGCATAGTTAAAAAAGCCAAGGGTATTTTCCTTGGCTTTTTTCAATGTAGTTAATTAATTTTTTGAAGTCAAATCATCAGCTGCAGCGTGATCAGCATCTTCAATTGTTGTTTCGGGCATTCCGTATAAGCCGTTCATTGCTTGTTCTTCAATAGTAAGGTTTGCAGTATTATTATTTTGAATAGATGTAGTATTTTCAGTAACATTTTCTTTTTTATTCATATTTTTGTTATTCATGTATGTATCCTCCAAATTTCATTTGATTTATCTATAGTATGTGGATGGATTTCAAGAAATATGTGAATTGATTCTTACATATGTTATATAATTAAATAAATAATTAGGGTGAAATGTAAACTGTTAGGAGTGAACAATTATGGTGAAAGCAAGGGAAATAGCCTTCTAAAATAAAAAGAAAATTTTAGGAGGCTATTAGAATGAAGTTTCATGTAATTGATAGAGAAGATTGGAATAGAGAGCAGTATTTTGAGCATTATTTAAAGTTGAAATGTACATTTAGTATGACTGTTAATGTTGATATCACGATGTTATTAGAGGAAGTATATCAAAAGGGAATAAAATTTTATCCCGTTTTTATATATTTAATTTCTAGAGTAGTAAATAATCATAAAAAATTTCGAACATGTTTTAACGATGAAGGAGTTTTAGGCTATTGGGAGGAAATGATACCGAGTTATACAATCTTTCATAAAGATGATAAGTCTTTTTCAAGTATATGGACGGATTATTCAAGTGATTTCCGCACTTTCTATAAAAATTATGAAGACGATATGAGATGCTATGCTAGTGTTCATGGTCTTTTCACGAAAGAAAATATTCCTCCTAATGTATTTCCGATTTCTAGCATACCTTGGACTAGTTTTACTGGATTTAATCTTAATATTAATAATGATGAAAATTTTCTATTGCCAATTATAACTTGTGGGAAATATTTTAACGAAGGAAATAAGGTTATGCTACCAGTTTCATTGCAAGTACATCATTCGGTTTGTGATGGATATGATGCGAGTCAATTTATAGAAGATTTACAGCAGTTAAGTAACACTTGCAACGATTGGCTTAAGTAATATCTAATTTTTAATTATATAAAGTGAAACTTTAATCAGTGGGGTGTCAGCCCCGCTGATTATTAGCCCAACCCCCACCTAACTTCTTTGCTTTCGCTGAATTTTGAGATGGGGGTCTTACTGCCCGGCAAATAGCGGAATAAAATTGAAAATGAATAAAAGAAGAGACCATGTTGATATTACATGGTCTCTTCTTTTATTCATTAATACTAAGTAATTGTGGAAAATATAGGGTGATTTGTAGTTTAATAGTAAAGAGAGTGATTAGTATTAATTTTCTTTGTTTTTAAAATTTTAAGTATGTAAATGTTTAACAGGGGGGGATAAAGTGAAATTCGTAAGCATTGAAAAAGATGAAATCTTAATTGGGGATATGGCAAAATTGTATTGTAAAGTATTTGAGAAAATAAATTTCAATGAAATAATCGAGCGAATGAATAGGCATATAGAATATACAGGTTTTAAAGGTATAGTAGCAATAAATGATGAAAATGAAGTAGTTGGCTTTACTTATGGTTATCGCTCAATGGAGGGACAGTACTATAATCAATTAATGAGAGAAGCGTTACATCTAGAGCAAGTAGACGAATGGTTACAAGATTGTTTTGAATTTGTAGAGTTAGCAGTTCACCCACAATATCAAAATGAAGGTCTTGGAACGAAATTACATAATGAATTACTAGAAGGGATTCCAAATAGAACAAGTGTTTTAACAACACAAATAAACAATGAAAAAGCACGTTCGTTATATGAAAGATTAGATTGGATAAATATATTGGAGCCATTTCATCCAAGTACAAATGATGTTCCATATGTAATAATGGGAAAAGCATTAAAAACAAAAGTGAATTGATAATTATGGCATTCACAAAAATGGTTGGTTTGTAATAATGAAGGGGAAAACGAAAATGACGAGAATATCTATAGAAAAAGCTACAATTTTAGATGCTGAGAAATTAACAGAAATAATGAAAAGAACATTTGATGCAGAAGCAAAACAATGGCTATACGGCCAAGATGATGTCATTGATTATAACATTCAACCGCCAGGGTATTCTTCAGTTGAAATGATGGAATATTCCATTGAAGAATTGGATTCTTTCAAAGTTGTAATGGATAAAGAAATAATTGGAGGGATAATAGTTACGATTTCTGGTAAGTCGTACGGTCGAATTGATCGTATTTTTGTAGATCCTGTTTATCAAGGAAAAGGAATTGGATCACATGTTATGAAATTAATAGAAAAGGAATATCCAAACATAAAGATTTGGGATCTCGAAACATCTAGTAGACAAATTAATAATCATCACTTTTATAAAAAGATGGGCTACCAAATGATTTTTGAATCGGAAGATGAGTATTGTTACGTGAAAAGAATAAAAACAAGCTCAAACAAAGAGAGTGTAGTTACAAATAAAGATATGAAAAATAGTCAATACGAAAACTGTAATTTAGCGAATACAGGGTATTATCAAGTGAATTTAAAAAACAGTTCATTTGTTGGTAGCAATATAATAAATATGAATATGAGTAATTGTAATGTAAGTCAATCAAAGTTTAGAAATATAAATTTTAGATGGTCATCATATGCAGATTTAAATCTTTCTGGCAGTAAATTTAATTTGGTGACTTTAGGTGGAGTGCAATTTAAAAATACAAGTCTCGGAGATGAGAAGGAACCTATTGTATTCGATAAATGTGATTTGGAAGGCAGCACTATAAGTAATAGTAATCTGAAAAATATTGAAATAGAAAATTGTAATATAGTCGGCATGAAACTAAATGGTATTCCAATTGAAAATTTGCTTAATTTATATAACGAGGCGAAAAGTTAACCAAATCCATATAGTTGTTAATCTTTTTGGAAATTAAGTATTATATCGAAATAATTATGTAAAAATGACATAAAGAAATACGAGTGAGAAGGTCATTCATACACGTTTCTAGAATTACACACAAACAAATATATTGTTATTTATATGGAGGAGAGAAAGATGGGGATCAACGTTAGAGCAGTAGAAATACAAGATGCTAGAGCAATTCATCGTATATGTATACAGGATGACGTTTTACCGTATATGGTTTTCTTACCTAGCATGCGTGTAGAAGCTATGGAAAATAGAATTCGAAATTTAGCACCAAATCAATTTGAATTTGTTGCAGAATATGATGGAGAAGTTGTTGGATTTGTAGGTTTAACACAAAGTCCGGGCCGAAGATCTCATTCAGGCGATTTATTCATTGGGGTAGACAGTGAATATCATAATAAAGGAATTGGGAAAGCACTTCTTATGAAGATGCTTGATCTGGCTGATAATTGGTTAATGTTAGAGAGAGTAGAACTAGGTGTGTTAGAAACGAATCCAAAAGCAAAAGCTTTATATGAAAAATTTGGATTTGTAGAAGAGGGAGTAAAGATAGGGAATTTGAAAGCTCACGGAAAGTTTATTAATGAAATTATGATGAGTCGTTTTAGACCGAATGGTTTAATTGTACATAATGAATAGTTAAAAGCATGACAGTATACTGTCATGCTTTTTCATTAGAATTTGGCTGTAATAAAAATAATACTAAACCAATAAAAATAACGGTAATTCCTAGTCCTTGTTGTAAAGAAATAGTCTCATGTAATATAAAGTACGCTAGCATACAAGTGCCAATTATTTCACCTAAAATACTCATTGAAATTACAGTAGCACTCATCCATTTTAATAACCAATTAAAAATGGTTTGTCCTAAAATTGTAGCAATGAAAGCTAATCCAATAAAGCACAACCAAGTTTGTGTAGAGTAATGGATGAAAGATTCTTGTTGCATGAAAGCAAATATGCTAAGAAAGCCAGCACTACTTCCATAACTAATTACCGAATATGGTATAAGTGACAAATCTTTACGAACGTGTTGGCTAATGAAAAAATAAGCAGTAATGATACCGGCAGCGATAAATGCTAAAATATCTCCATATAAAGCTTCTCCACTAATTTTGAAATCTTGCCAGCCAATGATGATACTACCTGAAATAGCGATGAGGCAACCAATAACCGCTCCTTTCGTAAATCTCTCCTTAAATAAAAAATAACCACCAATCATTGAGAACAAAGGTTGTAACGTTACGATAACTGTAGAGCTTGCTACAGAAGTATATTGTAATGATTCAAACCATAGTACATAATGTGCAGCTAAAAATAGCCCAGATGTGAATCCGAATGTCCATTGTTTTTTCGTTAAAGTTTTTAGCTCATTTCGACTATTTTTATTAAATAGTAATAACGGTAACAGGATCAGTGTGGCAAAGAATAATCGGTAAAAAGCAATGATTGTCGCAGGAGCATCTGCCAATTTTACAAAAATTGCTGAAGTTGATAAGGCGAATACACCAAAAAATAAGATGAAATATGAAAGAATAGGTGATTTCAAAGTTTGTCCCTCCGATAGAATGTTTATTATAATAAACTTAATGCGATATAATGTACAAAAGTAAGTATATAAGTCCCGGAGATAATAGGAAAGGATTATTTGCCTTTGTTTAGTATGTCAGCACAAAGACAATGAAATATGCATTATGATGGACGAAAGGAAGTTTTACTATGATACATGATAGGCTTGGACAAACAGTATTAAGTTATCGTAAGAAAAATAATATGACAATTCGTGAATTCGCTGATTATGCAGGGATTAGTACGTCACTAATTAGCCAAATTGAAAGAGGACATGCTAATCCTTCTTTAAATGTTTTGGAGTTAATTGCAAAAGCATTAAATGTACCGCTGTTTACACTTTTTATTAATGATATCGATACAGATTCGCTCATTTCTAAGAAAAAAGATCGAAAAAAAGTATATCGGGAAAACAATGATCACATTGTATATGATGTATTAACACCTGATTTTATGAAAGCACGTATTGAAATGTTAATGATGGATTTAAATAAACAAGCAAACACAACAGAAAGTCATTATTCCCATGAAGATAAGGAAGAGATTGCTGTTATTATGAAAGGGGAAGTGTACGTAGAATTGGAGGGAAAAGAATATTTTTTAGAAGAAGGCGATGTTGTACGTATTCCACCAAATGTGAAGCATCGATTTTTGAATAAAAGTGATGAATCGAATCACATTTTATTTGTACTGACACCATCTTTAGGATGAAAATATAGTGATTTTAACTAGAGGAGAAAGAAAATGGAAAACAAAAGTATTTTAAAAGGCGGCCTTTCAATTATTTCTCAATGTAAAAAAGAAACAAATGATATTTGGCATGCGCATTTTGGAGCAGCTGCAATTGCTAGTTATTTTAATCATATAAAGAGAGCTCCAAATTATAAAGATATAACATTAGAAAAATTCCGGTATGTTATTCATTCTTAATGAACGTCAATAATCTGTAAAAGAAAGCTTAATCTAGTTTCTTTTTTTGTTAGTAGTATATTATTTTTTCAAATATGTAAGATTTTACATGCGTATTTTACTTTTACTAATTATGTAAGTAGGCTATACTGAAATACATACATTTTATTTTTGGAGAGATGTAAAACGACATGGAACTAGCGAAATTGGAAAAAGTAATTGAAATAAAAAAAGAAGAACTTTTATATTTAGTATCGGATTATGGAATTCAACATGAAAAAGTATTGGCATTGAGTCAAGAACTAGACAAATTAATCAATTACTTTATGTTTTTAAAATAAAGAGAACTATGACGTGGTTTGTATATGTTATAGTTCTT
Organism: Bacillus sp. JKS001846; assembly: GCF_900176455.1. Taxonomy (NCBI): domain Bacteria; kingdom Bacillati; phylum Bacillota; class Bacilli; order Caryophanales; family Bacillaceae; genus Bacillus; species Bacillus sp. JKS001846. Next base: position 3,386,551 of record NZ_FWYG01000001.1, on the reverse strand, counting down.
TTTTATTAGGTAATTTGAAAATATATTCAAATATATTGTCTAATTTCTTACAGAATGCGCAACTTGCTAGTCGAATATAAGGACTTTTGGTTATAATAAAAAGGAATTATTAATTGTATCGGTTAGGAGCGCAGCACATATGAAAACAGTTGTTGTTATCGGTGGAGGTATAACGGGACTTTCTACTATGTTTTATTTAGAAAAATTAAAAAAGGATTATAATATCGATTTAAATTTTATTCTTATTGAGAAAGAAGAGTATTTAGGTGGTAAAATCCATAGTGTGGAAGAAAAGGATTTCATTATGGAGTCAGGAGCGGATTCAATCGTTGCTCGTAATGAATATGTTATGCCACTTGTAAAAGATTTAAATTTAGAAGATGAAATGGTATATAATGAAACGGGTATTTCTTACATATATTCTGAAAACATGTTACATCCGATTCCTTCTGATACTATATTTGGGATACCGATGAGCGCCCAGTCTTTGTTTAGCAGTACGCTAGTCTCAACGAAAGGGAAAATCGTAGCTTTAAAAGATTTCATAACGAAAAATAAAGAGTTTACGGCAGATACATCACTTGCTCTATTTTTAGAAAGTTTCTTAGGGAAAGAGTTAGTGGAAAGACAAATTGCTCCTGTACTTTCAGGCGTATATTCTGGTAAATTGAATGAGCTTACAATGGCATCTACATTACCGTATTTACTGGATTATAAAAATAAGTATGGAAGTATTATTAAAGGTTTTGAAGAGAATAAAAAACAATTTCAATCAGCAGGAAATAAAAAATTCGTATCATTTAAAGGTGGACTATCTACGATAATTAATCGCTTAGAAGAAGTGCTCACTGAAACTGTCGTAAAAAAAGGTACTATAACGACGGCTGTAAGTAAACAAGAAGATCGATATGAGATTTCTTTTGTAAATCATGAAACAATACAAGCTGATTATGTTGTTTTAGCAGCTCCGCATGATATAGCACAAACTTTATTACAGTCTAATGAGTTAAATGAGCAGTTTAATACATTTAAAAACTCATCTCTTATAAGTATTTACTTAGGATTTGACATACTAGATGAACAACTACCAGCTGACGGCACAGGGTTTATTGTAACGGAAAACAGTGATTTACATTGTGATGCTTGTACATGGACAAGTCGAAAGTGGAAACATACATCGGGTAAACAAAAATTATTAGTAAGAATGTTTTATAAGAGCACCAATCCGGTATATGAAACAATCAAAAATTATAGTGAAGAAGAATTAGTACGAGTAGCTTTATATGATATTGAAAAGAGTCTCGGAATTAAAGGTGAACCAGAAGTAGTCGAAGTTACAAATTGGAAAGATTTAATGCCGAAATATCATTTAGAACATAATCAAGCGGTTCAAGCATTGCAAGAAAAAATGACGAATCTGTATCCAAATATATATTTAGCTGGTGCCTCATATTATGGTGTCGGAATTGGTGCGTGTATTGGAAATGGAAAGAATATAGCCAATGAAATAATGGCTACATTAAATGAATAATACTGTAGAATAAATAAAAACTGTTCCTTCAGCAAAATGGAGGAACAGTTTTTATTTATTTTATTCGAATGGAAATTGTATTGTTTTTTACATTGTTTTCTTTTATTGTTAATGTTATTTCTCCAGACTCTTTAAATGAATACGGTGATAGTCGATAAATATCTTTTATATCATGTTTTTCTTGTAATTTATTTACCGGTATTGATACGATATTTGGCTTCCATGTTTCTTGTTTTCCTGAAGGATATTCTATAAGTATTACCGGATTTTTTAACTGTATTGTTTTCCAAGAGACGAAATATAGTTGTACTTCTGTATCTTTTTTTAATAATTCTTCGGAGAAATAACCGAATTCGCCTACATTACCGAAAACAGTATAGTTTTGATTTTTTAATTTAATATCTAAATAACTAGGTTGATATGTTACCGCATGATAAGTTCCATATGAAAGTGAGAGTATGGCAGCGATTAAAATACCGATTGAAAATGTCCTAAAGCTATTACCTTTAAAGCTAGTCATCATGAATGAGTTTGGTGTGAATTTTTTTGCGAATAAAAAAATAAGTAATATGAGTAAGAGGGATAAGCCGATGAATATATACATAGGAAATCTTCACCTCCACAATAAAATAAATATTAACTATATTTTACCATAAATGTATGGGTAGGTTGGTTGTTTAGAAGGAGAAAATGAAGAAACAATTTCTTTACAGTTCTTGATAATTTAAAATTCGATTTATGGAAATTATAGCGTCATGTTTGAGGTGCAATCAGAAGGTATCTAATTTGTGTATATAGAATTAAGAGAGAATGTGCCATTAGAAATGTTTGATTTATGGAACAATAAGGACTTTACTAATTATACATATTTTTTCTGATATAATGAATGAGTAGAGAGAAAGGAGTGATCCTATGGCATTTCCTATATTAGAAACAGAACGCTTACGTTTAGTTGAAATAGAACAATCTTATTGTCAAAAAATATATGAAATCTTTTCATTGGATGAAGTGACGTGTTACTACGGTATGAATTCTTTTACGGAGTTTGGACAAGCTTCACGTATGATTGAATCTTTTTCAAAAAATTACTTTGAGAAAAAGGCAATACGATGGGGAATTGTGTTAAAAGAAACGAACGTTTTAATAGGAACAATTGGACTAAACAATTTACAATTATGGAGTAAACGATCTGAGATTGGATATGATCTGCATCCTCGCTATTGGGGAAATGGTTATGCTTCAGAAGCAGCTGGAGAAATTATTGATTATGGATTTAAAGATTTAGGTTTGTTTAGAATTGGAGCTATTACATATCCTGAAAATGTTACTTCTTGTAGAATGTTATCTAAAATTGGTTTCCAAAAGGAAGGGCTATTGCGCGGATATATTCATCAAGGAAATAAGCAACACGATGCATTATTGTATTCTATAGTGCGAACTGATGTTGAGGACATAAATTTATAATAAAAAAAACCTCTTAATTAAAAGAGGTTTTTTTTTATTATAAATTAACCTAATTTAGGTAATAAACGTTCTCCGCTTTTCATGCTACTTTTACATAAAGGGCATTTAGGCTCTTCTTCAAATGAAAAGTTCTTTCTCATCCATCCTAAACAATCCTCTGATTCACATTCCCAAACAGGGGTTTGTTCTGGTGGTACTTCTGCTACATCGTTCTTTCGATTGCGATACATGTAACCACTCCTTTTATGTAAAAAATTTTAGTTATATATTAAAAAGGTTGTTAACCTTGCTGGTAACAACCTTTTTATTGTTTGAATTATAGCTTTACAACGTTTTTAGCTTGAGGTCCGCGGTTACCTTCTTCAACTTCAAAGCTAACTTCTTGACCTTCGTCAAGAGACTTGAAGCCGTCGCCAGTGATAGCTGAGAAGTGAACGAATACATCGTTACCGTCTGCAACTTCGATGAAACCGAAACCTTTTTCGCTGTTAAACCATTTTACTTTACCTGTTAATGTCATGGTAATGCCTCCTAAAAGTAGAAAAATTACAATATGATCGGCCTTATTTGAATGAAAATAAAATTTCACATATTATCAAAAACCCATAAGGAGTACAAACTGTCCCTGATTGATACTTGATAATATGCAAAGAAAATATAGTGTTAAATTGACCTTAATTACTATCTTACAACAAATGGTGGGAAATAGCAAGTGCTGGTAATACCACTGAGTAATCTGGGTGATAATAGTAAAGGCACAAAGGCACCTCTTTTATTTATATATTATTCCTAATTGGGATTTATGCAAAATCATGTAAGAAAAACTTAGAGTAAATATTAATAATATATTTTTCGTGGTAAAATATGGTTGGTTACTGTTGGTAGTTAAATATTATAAAAGGAGAAAAGAAAGTGAAAAATAATTCATTTATAATAATTGAAGCAGCAAAAGCAGGGAGAAAAAAGGTCCATCCAGTCTTTGCTGTAATATTAGCCATTATATTTTTGACTTTAGGCGAACTTTTTATGTTATTTATGTTATTTTTACCGAAAGCTGAAACGATATTCATGAAAGGTATTTATGACAATGTTAGAATGGTGTTAACGTTTGGCGGAGCTATATTTATTTTATTTATATGGGTTCGTTTTGTAGAAAAAAGACCTTTTTCATCCATTGGCTTTTGGAAAGAGAAATGGATGAGAAAGTATTTAAAAGGTGCGTTAATAGGGTTTTTATTTATTTCAACGCCAGTTATTCTACTATTATTAATGGGGAGTGTGAAATTGCAAGTACAACATATTACCTCAACAGTGATAGTAGGAATAGCAGGATCTCTAGTTGCATTTTTAATACAAGGGGCAACGGAAGAAATTATTGTACGAGGTTGGTTATTCCCGGTTCTTTCTGTTAGAAGTCGTATATGGGTTGGAATAATTGTAACTTCATTTTTATTTGGATTTCTTCATCTACTTAATCCAGGAATTACAATATTATCTATATCGAATATAATATTAGTGGGTGTTTTCGCAGCTTTATATGTATTGAAAGAAGACGGTCTGTGGGGAATATGTGCATGGCACTCAATTTGGAACTGGGCTCAATATAATGTATATGGTTTTGCAGTTAGTGGCACAACTGTATATTCTACTCCAATTTTTAAGTCTATAACAAATGGACCAGAAACATTGCATGGAGGCGCGTTCGGAATTGAAGGTAGTATCATTACAACAATCATGCTCACTGTCGCTTCAATTGTTTTATGGAGAAAGTTATGGGGAAGAAAAGCGAAACAACGAAATTTTAGTTAATGAAAGAGGGAGAAACTATGGGGATAATAGCATTTGAGGGAGCAAGCGCTGTTGGTAAAAGTACCACGTGCCGTGAATTAGAAAAGAATTATGGTGCTTATATAATACCTGAAGTGAATTCTTTATTTGAAAGGCCAAAAAATGAACATAGAACATGGTATTTTGAAAAACAAGTTGAGCGCTGGAATATAGCTGTTCAGAAGTCAAAGCAATATGAATTAGTAATACTCGATGGCGATATTTATCAGCCACTTAGTTATAATTGGTGTTTTCATTTTGATATATTTAATCAGCCATTATCTTTAATAGAAAATTTTTATAAAGAAAAGATGATAAATAGGGAAATTGGCTTTCCGGATCAATATTTTTATTTATATACGAACGATGAAGAACTTAGAAAGCGGAAAGTATCTGATGAGATGAAAAGAAGAAGAAACTTTGAAAAACATTTACATATATCAAAATCGTTTCAGCGTTATTATGAAAATTTAAATACTGTTACAGATGGGTATTGTAAATTAATTGAGGCAAAAAGTGTAAGAAATAATGAATTAGAAATAGTGAGAAACTCACAAAATTTGAACGTGTGTGAAGAAAGACGTTTTGATGTTTCGAAGTTAGATGCTATTACGAAGTGGTTAAAAGAAAATCGTGCATAAAGTAAAAACAACGAGTGTTGTAGAACGCCCTCGTTGTTTTTTGTTTCTTTATAAATATAAAGGAAAAATTTGTAGAATATTTTCATTATTTAACAGAATAATCTTTCAATTTTAAAGAAAAAGAAATACAATATGAGGAAGTATATATAAATAATATGATAGGGGATGGGATGCGATATTTTGAATGAAGTAACAGTTTTTATATAAGAAATAATTAGGTAGTCAGAACGGAGATATTTGGGAGGAAACAAGCGAGATGAAAACATTTTTGAAAATAATAGGTGTTATAGCTGGTATGGCGGTAATTGGAGTAGGTTTAACATATGGTATGCTGCATTATTTAAATAATAGTAAACCAGCTGCGAAAAAGGCATCACCAGCTGCTCCAGCAGTAGAAGTATTAGCTGATAGTAACGTAAAAGCAGAAGATGCAAAGCTTTTAGAAAATGGAAATTATTCATTGCCGAATAGTGGTTTTAATAAAAATTTTAAATGGACAGATGAGAATATACAGACAGCATTACATGAAATGGCACATCAAAAAGCGAAAGCTGATCAAAAGTGGGGCTATATTTTTATTACACAAGAGCGGATTGAAAGCTTAATTGATATTGTAAAGAGTAATGATCTTGTACAGGGAAGTACATATGTAGAAATTTTAGAACGATGGAAACAAGGAAAATATGAAAAGGTTGATGGGGATCATAATAAGATTTGGAAATTACAAAGTGGGAATTTAGGAGAAGGAAAAGGAGTAATGTCGGAAGCTGAGCAAAAAGAATTAATTAATCAAGTGTTTATGAACAAAGGTACATATTCAGGTAGTAAATTAATTGCAGGTGGGGGACAGACTAATAAATAGTATACTAATTAATGAAAGAGAGTAATTGCTTATTAGGCAATTACTCTTTTTCTATGTACGTCTTAATATTTTAGTCTCGTTCAAGTAAGGAAAGGAACGATTGTAATACCGGGGAAATCCATCTAGATTTATGATAGATTACATAACTTTGAATAACTGTTGGAGTTTCGATAGGTTGAAAACATAGTTGTCCTTTTTGGCAACTTTCTTGTACAACGATATAAGGAAGAATTGAAATGCCTAACTCACACATAACGGATTGTTTAATGACTTCAACATTGGAAGTTTCAAATGTTTTAGCTGGAATATTTCCACTTTGACATAAAAAACGATCTACCATTGGCCTATAGCCGCAGCTTTGTTCTGTAAAAATGAACTGGGTGTCCTGTAATAACTGGAATGGATTTGTATGTGCAGCGGAATGATCTGGTAAAATCCATCCAAATATTTCATTACTAAAAGTACGCGTAATAAAATCATTATGTTCTATACTTTCTCCAATTATGAAGATAACGTCTGTTTCTCCTTCACGTAATTTTTGTAATGCTTGTTCATTTGTGTTTGTTTCAAGTACGATATTTACTTTCGGATTTTTCTGTTTGTAAGTACGTAATAATTGTGGTAATCGGTATACCGCTAATGATTCATTAGATGTAATACTTAATGTACCTTCTAAATAATCTGTATTTTGGGGGATTTCTTGCGCTTTTTCATATATTGAAAGTAATTCTAATGCATAAGGATGAAATTGATGACCTGCTTTTGTAAGTAGCACTTTTTTCCCTAACCGATCGAAAAGAGGAATATGTAAATCGTTCTCTAAAGCTTTCATATGTGCTGTAACAGTAGATTGCGCATAACCTAGCGCATGCGCAGCCTTAGAAAAATTACCATACTTCACAATGGCGCAAAATGTTTTAACATGTCTCATTTCCATAAGCAATCCCTCTTTTATTATCATGATTTGTGAATGATTATATCATGCATTTTAATTTTCCAAATGATTAAATTCTGTATAAAATGAAATTGTAGAAATATTCATTCAGGTGATATTGGAGGAGAAAAGATGAAAAAAAAGGGCTATCATGTAGCTGTTGTTGGGGCTACAGGTGCGGTAGGGCAAAAAATTATTGAACTGTTAGAGAATGAAATGAAGTTTAATATAGTTGAAGTCACATTGCTTTCGTCAAAACGATCCGCTGGTAAGAAAGTAAGATTCAAAGGACGAGAGATAATTATAAAAGAGGCAAAAACAACTAGCTTTGAAGGTGTAGATATTGCCTTTTTTAGCGCTGGGGGAGAAGTATCTAGACAATTTGTAACTCATGCAGTTTCTAGTGGTGCGATTGTAATTGATAACACAAGTGAGTACCGAATGGCACAAGGTGTACCGCTCGTTGTTCCGGAAGTGAATGCGCATACTTTAAAGCAGCATAAAGGTATCATTGCAGTTCCAAATTGTTCAGCATTACAGATGGTAACAGCACTTCAGCCGATTCGAAAATCATTCGGTTTAGAAAGAATTATCGTTTCAACATATCAAGCCGTATCGGGTTCTGGCATTCATGCGATTCATGAATTACAAGAGCAGGCTAAGTCTATGCTTGCTGGTGAAGAAGTGAAAAGTAATATATTACCGGCGAAAAAAGATAAAAAACATTACCCAATAGCGTTTAATGTACTGCCTCAAGTAGATATATTTACAGACAATGATTTTACTTTTGAAGAAGTAAAAATGATTCAAGAAACGAAGAAAATATTAGAAGATGAAAACCTGAAAATGGCAGCTACTTGTGTACGTGTTCCAGTTGTATCAGGGCATTCAGAATCAGTTTATATAGAACTGGAAAAAGAAGCAACCGTTACGGAAATTAAGGAAGTATTAATGGATGCACCAGGTGTTATTTTGCAGGATAACCCTAGTAAACAGCTGTATCCAATGCCATTATATGCAGAAGGGAAAATAGATACATTTGTCGGAAGAATACGTAAAGATCCTGATATGCCAAACGGATTCCACCTCTGGATTGTTTCTGATAACCTATTAAAAGGTGCGGCTTGGAATTCAGTTCAAATCGCAGAGACTTTAGTAGAAAAGGGAATACTTTAATCTAGTTTGAAAAACCGGGGAATCGATAATCATTTTCCGGTTTTTATCCCGCTATTTGCTGGGCAGTAAGACCCCCACTGATTAAAGCTTCACTTTATTTAATAATTGTTTTCTTTATTTCGCCCAACTTTAATTTAAATTAGTCGTTATTGAATTTTTATAAATATCTACTTTATGTGCAGTGAAGCGTAAGGTTTTGGATTCTGCATGAATTGTTAGGTTAATAATAATCGATAACGGCATTTCGACCGTTTTCACAATATCTTCTATAGCAATATACTCATTTTCTGCTTCGTTATAATAAACAACAGAACGAATTACTGCCTCGTTATTTTCAATGTCAATTTCACACATCATAGGGAATTTTTCACCATTATGTAAGAATAGTTCGCCTAGTACGATTGAACCGTTTAGCTCCTCTGTAAAATTAGTAGTTGCTGCTGGTTTTACCCATGTTTCGTCATGTTCTTCGTTTTCCTCTTCATCTATTGCCCATTCCCAAATGGGGTTTTGTTTTAGGTCTTCAATAGTTAATTCATCAATTGGTTTGCAATTGCTCATACATAAATTCTCCTTTTGCTTTGATAAATAAGTTTCTTAATCTCAAAAATTAGATGATTGCTTACGAGTAAGTTCAATATAGTATTTTGCTCATTTGATATTAAACTATTTTATTTTGAAGTAAAGCTTCTGTAGCAATATTAACAAAAAAATAATTATTTAGTAAATAATTATTAGTGGAGGTTTTAAAGTGGCATGGAGTTAAGGTAAGGTAGTAAAAAACATCAAGAATGAATGGGATTCATTTGGTACGATATGGATATGTTTAATAAGAGGGGGAATTTGATGTATCAAGTAAAGGGGTATTTTTCATCGCTCAAAGGAAGTCATTATGAAATTGGTAAGCAACAAGGTGAATTTGTGAAACAACATTCTTATCTTATTCCGCAATTTATAGAGCAAGAAAACTTAATATCGCATAACCATTGGACAGAATCTAGAAATATATTAAATCAATATTGTTCTGGAATTAATGAAGAAATTGAAGGTTTTTGTGAAGTGTTAAAAATTCCTTCAAAAAATATGATGTATTACTATCAAACACTATTGAAAGCAGGTTGTAGTCATTGTGCAGTATTACCTAAAAAGACAGATTCAACTCACACTTATGTATTAAGAAATTATGATTTGTCACCAGTAATAGATGATATGCGTTTTTGCTCGACGCATGTTGAAGGTGCGTATGCACATAGTGGCTTTTCTACTCAATATTTTGGTCGAACAGAAGGGGTTAACGAACATGGATTATCTGTTACATTTTCAGCATGTGGTCAACCAGTAGGAAACATTGCAGGTTTAAGAAAGCCAATGGTAAATGGTTTACAGTGTTTTGCGGTAATTCGATTGTTGTTGGAGAAATGTAAAAATGTGCAGGAAGCTAAATCACTAATAGAAGAAATACCAATTGCTAGTAATATTAATTTAATAGTAGCTGATCCTTTAAACGCAGCACATATTGAAATATTTGACGGTCATAAATCCACAACAACGATTGATGGTGACAACCAAGCTTTTATTGTATCAACAAACCATGCAGTTAGTTCATCAATTCAGAAATTAAATAATAGGAAATTAGAACAATCTACAAAGAGATATCATGTTTTACATGAGCATTTAAATGGATATGAACAAGTGAGCATAGAGTCTTTAAAAAAGTTAGTAGAAGAAGAATATCCTGATGGACTGACTGTACATAACTATGAAGAATGGTTTGGAACTTTACATTCTGTATTATTCGATTTACATGATCGTACAATGAAGATTTGTTTCGGATCACCACTTTTAAACGACTGGTACTCATTGAAAGTTGGAGGAAGTATGCCGTTTTCCGAGGTGAACGTGAACTTTAAAAATAAAACTTATACTGACTTTTGGAGGGAAGATAAGAATGAATTGATGCCTAAAAGATAAATGAGATAAGATGATAATGAAGAGAGTGCATTTACACTGGAGGGATTACCAATGCTAAAAGTTATGTTACCATTTATTCTTATCTTTTTTCTTGTCATTGCGATGTATATTGCTTATCAAAAGAGAAAAAAAACCGGGATAAAAGGATTGAAAAGTGCGTTAACTTCTATTTGCTTCTTTTCACTCGCAATTTTAAATATGTTTGCATATTGGTTTCACTTTGGCGGTGCTTTTACTTGGTTATTTTCAATTGTATTATTGCTAGTTGGTGCATATTTTACTAAATATATTCCAATATCTAAAAAGGTACATTAAAATCTATAAGAGTTTAATATAATGTTTACTTTGTTTTGAAAAGAGATTATTCTACTAGATCGTTGTGAAACGGTTTCATAGGATAATCTCTTTTTTTTAGTTTTGGAAAGAACGTACTGTGCTTTTTAGTTGTTCAATAAATTCTTGAGTTGCAGCACACATATATTTATCTTTTCTATAAATTAACCCTATTTCAATTGTTGGAGTAGGGTTTTCTATTTTAATAGCTTGAATGTTATTATTTTGTAAAAAGTCTATATATGGTTTGGGTAACACTGTAATTCCCATTCCTTTGGAAACCATTTGGATTAAAGATTCCATCGTGCTAATTTCTAAAATTGGTCTTGGTTTAAAGTTAAATTTTTGACAATGAGATGTAATTAGTTCGGTTAAAAAGAAATTTTTAGGTAAAAGAATTAAAGGATAGTTTTGTAATTCAGCAATAGATACATGATTACGTTCAGCTAATCGATGACCAGTGGGCACGACCAATGTAAGATCGCTTTTGTATAGAGGGATAGAGATAATCTCTTTATCATGCACCGGGAGAAATGTGATTCCAATATCTAGTTCATTTTGTAATAATTTTTCACGAATATCTCCTGTGCGAAGCCCTAATACAGAAAGCTCTATATTGGGATATAAATTATTAAAATTTAAAATAGCTGTTGGTAGTAAATAATTTACGACGGTTAACAAAGCCCCTATTGTTAAGGAACCTTGCTGTAATCCGTTTAGATCTTGAATAGCTGAACGAGCTTGTTCGACTTCATGAAAAATGGTTTTACTATGTGATAATAAAATCTTCCCTGCTTTAGTTAAAGATATTTTTTTACCAATTCGATCGAAAAGTGGCATTCCTACTTCATGCTCTAATGCACGTATTTGTTGACTTAGTGAAGGCTGTGAAATATTTAATTTCTCAGCTGCTTTTGTGAAATGTAATTCTTTTGAAACAGCTAAAAAGTATTCAAGTTGTCGTAATTCGATTGGAATCACCTCAAGTATAATAATAGGTTATACCTATCATTATTATATAAATAATTGAATTGAACAATGATTTTAAAGGTTTTATAATCATCTTTATATAGCAGAGAGGGTTGTAAAAATTAATCGAGAGAAAATACATGTAACACCTTTAAAGGAGGAAATAGAGTGGCTAATGAATATCAATTATTATCTTTAAATATAGGATTACCAAAAGAGGTTACATACGGCGGAAAGGTAATTCATACAGGCATAAATAAGAAACAAGTAAAGGAACCGGTATATTTATCCTTTGTAAAATTTAATGGGGATGGACAAGCTGACTTAGTTCATCATGGAGGAGTAGATAAAGCAGTTTGTGTTTATACTGGTGATCACTATCCATACTGGGAAAAAGAATTGAATCAAGATCTTGTATATGGGGCTTTCGGAGAAAATATAACAGTTAGTGGTATGAGCGAAGAGGATGTTTGTATTGGTGATACGTTTGAGCTAGGACAGGCAATCGTACAGGTAACACAACCAAGGCAACCTTGTTTTAAATTAGCAAAAAAATATAATATTCCAAAGTTACCACTATATTTTCAAGAAACAGGATATACAGGATTTTATTTTCGTGTATTAAAAGAAGGATGGGTATCATCAGTCGACACCTTAAAAAGACTACAGTCTGATCCAAAAGGTGTTTCAGTAGCATTCGCTAACCGTATCATGCATAAGGAAAAACAAAATATTGAAGGGGTAAAAAGGATATTAGAAGTAAATGCACTTTCAAATAGTTGGAGAAAGTCTTTTGAAAAGCGTATAAGTGGAGAAGAAATTAATACGAAGGAAAGACTTGAAGGGATAAAAGAATAAAAATATTTTATTATAAATAGTGTATTTCTATTAGTAAAAGCTAATTAGAAAGCGCTATTTTTATAAAATAAACTAATTAATATCCGAAAATCTTAATATTTTTTTATTCGACTTATTTTCAAATAGTCGAAACATAAAATTAATTAGACTTTTTTTTTATGTTTTATGATAGTATATTGATTGGTAAGACCTCTATTTTTAAGAGTAGGTCATATAAGTATATCTAATTTAATGGAATTTAACATTTGGAGGTACAACATGGGGAATGTTGAAAAATTGGCAAGTCTTCTAATAGAAGAACCGAAAAGAGAGCAGTTATTTCCTTTATTTGAAGAAGTGTTTGGAATTACAACTCAAACATTGAATGATTTTTCGGATAAAGGATATTGGGATGATACATATAAAGCTTTATCATTTTTACAAGAAGATAAAGTGATTGCAAATGTTTCGGCATTTTCACTCCCATTATTAATTAATGGTGAAAAAATAAATGCGGCGGGTATTCAATCAGTAATGACACACCCTAATTTCCGTAGACAAGGGCTAATGACACAATTAATGAGTAAAATGATAGAGGAAATCGATAAGAAATGTGAATGTGCATTATTGTTTACGGAAAAACCTGAACTATATACAGCATTTGGATTTAAAGTTGTGCAGGAATATTTGATGACTATACCATATGATAAAAATATTAATAATAACGATTCACTACTTAAAAAGTTAGATTTCTATAATATAGAGAATAGACAGTTAATACATGAAACGATTGATAGTAGCCAAAGACTTTCAAATAGTTTTTCAACTTTAAACTTCCATCCTTCATTTTATTTGAATATGTATGATTCGGAATGGAATGAGAAATTGTATTATTCAGAGAAACTAGATGCTCTAATCGTTTATGAAGTAGACAATGAAAAGTTGAAATTATTTGGAGTATTTGCGCCAGTACTTCCGGTTTTAGATGAATTATGTGGAGAAATCAATGAAAGGTTTACCGAAATCGAATTTTATTTTTCTCCGGATCAATTAGGGGTTGAGGATGTACAGTTTACTGAATTACAGTCTCGCAAGTATTTAATGGTTCGAAGTGATAAAGAGTTAGATTTTAAAGGTTATAAATTTCCAGTATTAGCGGAGTTTTAAATGTCTATATAAATGCTTTATTATGGAGGAGCTATGAATATATCGTATATACCAGAACGTATTGAGCAACTCACTATAATGAATGTACCTGAATACTATAAAATTAATGATAATCATGCGTTTATTGTCCGTTCGAAAGCAGAAACCGATTTTTGGCTTAAAACACATTATGGTTTTGAAGTAATGAATGGTCATGTATTTTATAATGAGATGATGACAGACTTTCAAGCTGAAGTTCAGTTACGTATGAATCCAAATTCAAAATTCGATCAAGCAGGTCTTTTTGTTATGATTTCGGAGAACTGTTGGCTAAAAACATCTTTAGAATATATCCCTGAAGGGCCATCTCACTTAGGTGCTGTCGTAACGAATAATGGATATTCTGACTGGTCAACGCAAGATTATCCAACTGAAGCAGCTAAGCAACAACTTCGTTTTCGAATTATTCGAAAACGCGGTGATTATACAATATATGTGAAAAAGAGCCATCAATGGGAACAAATAAGAATCGCTCATTTAATGGAGGATATAGGGAATGAGCCTATTAAAATAGGTTTTTACACGTGTAGTCCTTCTAAAAATAAGGGATTTGAGACTGAGTTTTTAAATTTTACAATTGAAGAAATATAGATGAAAAAACCGTATTCTTTTCATTAAGAATGCGGTTTTTGTATTTACATAATATAAAGCACATTTATTGACCAGAAAGTCATTAATACTTATCATTTAATAATGTTAAATATTAATTTACATAATATAATAGAAGTAATGAAGAAATTACAAAAAATATCGCTTAAATAAGGAGGGATATGAATTATTCAGTGGTAATTTCATGGGAAAAGGAGATTATGTATGAAATCATTTCGTAAGTTATTACAGTATTTAAAACCATACATGTTCTTCGCTATTATTGGACCGCTATTTATGGTACTTGAGGTTGCGATGGACTTAATTCAACCGACTATTATGCAACATATCATTGATGTTGGGATTGCAAATCGGGATTTAAATTATGTAATAAAAATGGGGCTTCTTATGATAGGAGCAGCAGCACTCGGTTTAGTTGGAGGGCTTGGGTGTATGATGTATTCTACAAAAGCAGCTGTTAATTTCGCTACAGACATACGAAAAGATGTGTTTGCGAAAATAGAAACATTTTCTAGTAATAATCGTGATTCATTTGGAACAGGTAAATTATTAACGATCGTGACGAATGATATCACTTCCATTCAATCGGCAATGACGATGACATTACGTGTTCTCGTTCGTGGTCCACTGTTATTTATGGGAAGTATAATTATTGTTTTTGTAACAGCGCGAGAGTTATTTCCAATATTACTTGTAGTTGTTCCGATTTTATTACTTGCGATTATTTTAATTGCAAGTAAAGCAAGTGGTACATTTAAAAAGGTGCAAGAGGCATTGGACAAAGTGAATACAAAGTTACAAGAAAATTTATCTGGTGTACGTGTTATAAAAGCGTATGTAAGACAAAAATACGAAATCGCCCAATTTGGAAATGTAAATACAAATTTAACGAAGATAAATATTCGAGCTGTGCAACTTATTTCTTTAATGATGCCAATCATTATGCTAGTTGTAAGTGGCGGGATTGTCGCAACATTATGGATTGGTGGAGAAAAAGTATTCAATGGAACGCTTCAAGTAGGAGCGATTTTGGCATTTATTAATTACTTGAATATCATTTTAATGTCACTTATGTCGATTAGCATGGTATTTATTCAAATTGCGCGAGCTTTTCCATCTGCGGATCGTGTACAGCAAGTGTTAAATACCGAGGTTGATATTATAAGCGCAGCTAATGCAATCGAACCTGAGAAAATCGAGGGGAATATCGAATTTAAAAATGTTAGTTATAGCTATACGAAAAATAATGAATACGTTTTAAAAGATATTTCGTTTAGCATACAAAAAGGTGAAAAAGTAGGGATTATTGGATCAACTGGAAGTGGTAAATCTACCTTAGCGAAACTGTTACCACGTCTATATGATGTGGATCAAGGTGAAATATGTATAGATGGAATAGATGTTAAAACATATGATTTGCAAAAACTCCGTGCTTCAATAGGGTTTGTACCTCAGAAGGCTTTGTTGTTCTCAGGTAGTATAGAAGAGAATTTACGTTATGGTAAAGAAAATGTAACACATGATGAGCTGGAAGTAGCAGCTGCATCAGCTTGTGCGACTGAGTTTATCAATAAGCTGGAAGAATCTTATCGATATAATTTAACACAAGGTGCGACAAATCTATCAGGTGGACAAAAACAACGTGTATCAATTGCAAGGGCACTTGTGAGAAAACCACCGATTCTCATATTAGATGATTCTACATCAGCAGTTGATGCAAAATCAGAGGCTACTATTCAAACAGCTTTAAAAACAAAATATAAAGGCACAACGACATTATTAATCGCGTCCAAAATTTCTTCCATAATGGATGCGGATAAAATACTTGTATTAGATAATGGTGAATTAGTTGGCAATGGTACACATGAACAATTGTTAGAACGAAGTGAGGTTTATCAGGAAATTTATCTTTCCCAAGGTGGTAATTTGCATAAAGAAGGTGGGGAAGAACATGCGTAATTTTCAAGGGCAATTTGCTAATAAAGGTGGACGAAACACACCGAAGATGGGAAAAGCTAAAAATGCCCAAGGAACTGTAATGCGGATATGGAACTATATGGGCTATCAAAAAGCTGCTCTAATGTTTGTTATATTTCTAGTCGTTGTTACTACTTTACTTGGATTATTAGGTCCCTATTTTATGGGAGTCATTATAGATCAATATATTGTACCGAAAGATTTAAGTGGTACAGCAAGAATGTGTATGTTACTTATCGCGATTTACGGTGTAACTGTACTTTTAACATGGTTACAAACATTTATCATGATTAACGTTGCATTAAAAACAATTCAAAAAATACGACAAGATATTTTTGAGAAAATCCAAACGCTTTCTTTACGGTTCTTTGATGTGCGTTCTCAAGGTGATTTAATGAGCCGTGTGACAAATGATATAGATAATTTGAACCAAGCTTTGACACAAAGTGTTGTACAAATTATTTCATCAGCGCTAACTTTTATAGGTGTAACGATTGCGATGTTCGCCTTAAATTGGATTTTAGCAATTGTAACTTTAATTACAGTACCTATTATGTTTTACGTTACAAAAAAACTAGTTGCATATAGTGGTAAAAACTTTGCGAAGCGTCAAAAAGATTTAGGTGAATTAAATGGATTTATTGAGGAAGCAATTACAGGTGCGGATGTTACAACGTTGTATGGAAAAGAAAAAGAAACTGTACAAAAGTTCAATAAAATTAATGAACAGCTAAGAGTTTCAGCTACGAAGGCTGATACATTTTCAGCTTTTATTTTTCCAAGTATGAACTTTATTAATAACTTAGGTATGGGGCTTGTCATTGGGACTGGATCAGTTATGGTCTTAAACGGAATGACAACAGTAGGAGTTATTGCGGCTTTTATTAATTATTCTCGTCAATTCTCAAGACCGCTAAGTCAATTTGCGACTTTAATGAATACAATTCAAGCGGCAGTTGCTGGTGGAGAACGTGTTTTTGAGATTATGGATGAGGTACCAGAAATTCAAAATAAAAAAGACGCATTTGTTGTACAAAATTTACAAGGGCATGTTGCACTTGAGAATGTTTCATTTGGCTATGCAGAGAATAAAACGATTTTAAAAGAAGTGAGTCTTAAAGCGCAGCCAGGAGAGACAATTGCTTTAGTTGGCCCGACTGGATCAGGGAAAACAACAATCATTAATTTGTTAACTCGCTTTTACGATATACAGCAAGGACAAATTCATATTGATGGAAAAGATATAAAAGATTATGATATTAATTCTTTACGAAGTAAAATAGGAGTAGTTTTACAGGATACGTATTTATTTGCTGGTTCGATTATGGATAATATCCGTTATGGACGCTTAGATGCTACTGATGAAGAAGTTATCACTGCAGCTAAGGCAGCATCTGCACATTCTTTTATTAAGCATTTGCCAAATCAATATGAAACAGAAATTGCTTCAGAAGGATCGAATTTAAGTCAAGGACAAAAACAACTTCTTGCGATTGCACGAGCAATTTTAGCAGATGCAGATATATTAATTCTCGATGAAGCGACATCTAATATTGACACAAGAACAGAATTACAAATACAAGCAGGACTAAATAATTTAATGAGAGGTCGCACAAGTTTTGTAATCGCTCACCGACTTAAAACAATTGAAAAAGCAGATCAAATCCTTGTTATAAAGGATGGAAGAATTTTAGAAAGAGGGAATCATGAGTCTCTTATGGAAGATAGAGGGTTTTATTTTGATCTGTATACGAGTCAGTTTAAAATTTAATAAAAAAAATGAGGTTTCTCTAGAAAAGAGAAGCCTCATTTTTTTATTTGTAAACTTTATGAATTACTTTTCTAACCAAATTAATTATCCGACCTGAAAAATACTTATACTTGCAGATACATTTGTTAAAGAGCCACCATCACTATTTGAGAGAGTGATAGTACCTGCTGAAGAGGTGTTATTTATTAAAGTCAATGTTGAAGGAACAACTGTTACGGTAAAAGCAGCAGTACCTTGATTTATTGAATGTGGTGACCCCGTACCAAAACGCCCACCTGGAATTGGTGTACCATTTAGTTCGAGGGAGAATTGGTTTTCGCGAGAAGCTTGTAATTGAAACTCTGCTACATATGTTCCTAGTGTATTAATTATAATATTTCCAGTACCTGTGATGTGGCTAAGGGCAGTTCCTGTTATAGGTCCATTTGTGTTAAAAGTAACACTACTTCCTACTGCAATTGATTGGTTAGTAGTATCAAAAACATATAGATAGTTTGTTAATCCTACACTAGCCGCCCCGGTAGGCCCAGTGGAGCCAGTGAAGCCAGTAGGTCCAGTGGAACCGGTAGCCCCGGTAGCCCCGGTAGCCCCGGTAGCCCCGGTAGCCCCGGTAGCCCCGGTAGCCCCGGTAGCCCCGGTAGCCCCGGTAGCCCCGGTAGCCCCGGTAGCCCCGGTAGCCCCGGTAGCCCCGGTAGCTCCAGTAGCCCCGGTAGCTCCAGTAGCCCCGGTAGTCCCAGTAGATCCAGTAGGTCCAGTGGAACCAGTAGAGCCAGTAGCCCCAGTAGAGCCAGTAAGTCCAGTGGAACCGGTAGCCCCGGTAGTCCCAGTAGGTCCAGTGGAACCGGTAGCCCCGGTAGCTCCAGTAGCCCCGGTAGGTCCAGTAGGTCCGGTAGCTCCAGTAGCTCCAGTAGGTCCAGTGGAACCGGTAGGTCCAGTAGGTCCGGTAGCTCCAGTAGCCCCGGTAGCTCCAGTGGAACCGGTAGTCCCAGTAGGTCCAGTGGAACCGGTAGCCCCGGTAGTCCCAGTAGTCCCGGTAGTCCCAGTGGAGCCAGTAAGTCCAGTGGAACCGGTAGCTCCAGTAGGTCCAGTGGAACCAGTAGAGCCAGTAGCCCCGGTAGCTCCAGTAGGTCCGGTAGAGCCAGTAGCCCCGGTAGCTCCAGTAGGTCCAGTAGCTCCAGTAGCCCCGGTAGGCCCAGTAGCTCCAGTAGGTCCAGTGGAACCGGTAGGTCCAGTAGGTCCGGTAGCTCCAGTAGCCCCGGTAGCTCCAGTGGAACCGGTAGTCCCAGTAGGTCCAGTGGAACCGGTAGCCCCGGTAGTCCCAGTAGTCCCGGTAGTCCCAGTGGAGCCAGTAAGTCCAGTGGAACCGGTAGCTCCAGTAGGTCCAGTGGAACCAGTAGAGCCAGTAGCCCCGGTAGGTCCAGTAGGTCCGGTAGAGCCAGTAGCCCCGGTAGCTCCAGTAGGTCCAGTAGCTCCAGTAGCCCCGGTAGGCCCAGTAGGTCCAGTAGGTCCAGTGGAACCGGTAGAGCCAGTAGCCCCGGTAGCTCCAGTAGGTCCAGTGGAACCGGTAGGTCCAGTAGGTCCAGTGGAACCGGTAGCTCCAGTAGGTCCAGTGGAACCGGTAGCTCCAGTAGGTCCAGTGGAACCGGTAGCCCCGGTAGGTCCAGTGGAACCGGTAGCTCCAGTAGCCCCGGTAGTTCCAGTGGAACCGGTAGAGCCAGTAGCCCCGGTAGTCCCAGTGGAGCCAGTAAGTCCAGTGGAACCAGTAGCTCCAGTAGCCCCGGTAGTCCCAGTGGAACCAGTAGGTCCAGTAGATCCGGTGGAACCGGTAGAGCCAGTAGCCCCGGTAGCTCCAGTAGGTCCAGTAGCTCCAGTAGCCCCGGTAGGCCCAGTAGCTCCAGTAGGTCCAGTGGAACCGGTAGCCCCGGTAGGTCCAGTGGAACCGGTAGCTCCAGTAGCCCCGGTAGTCCCAGTGGAACCAGTAGAGCCAGTAGCCCCAGTAGAGCCAGTAAGTCCAGTGGAACCGGTAGCCCCGGTAGCCCCAGTAGCCCCGGTAGTCCCAGTGGAGCCAGTAAGTCCAGTGGAACCAGTAGCTCCAGTAGCCCCGGTAGTCCCAGTGGAACCAGTAGGTCCAGTAGATCCGGTAGCCCCGGTAGAGCCAGTAGCCCCGGTAGCTCCAGTAGGTCCAGTAGCTCCAGTAGCCCCGGTAGGCCCAGTAGCTCCAGTAGGTCCAGTGGAACCGGTAGCCCCGGTAGGTCCAGTGGAACCGGTAGCTCCAGTAGCCCCGGTAGTCCCAGTGGAACCAGTAGCTCCAGTAGCCCCAGTAGAGCCAGTAAGTCCAGTGGAACCGGTAGCCCCGGTAGCCCCAGTAGCCCCGGTAGTCCCAGTGGAGCCAGTAAGTCCAGTGGAACCAGTAGCTCCAGTAGCCCCGGTAGTCCCAGTGGAACCAGTAGGTCCAGTAGCTCCAGTAGAGCCAGTAGCCCCGGTAGGTCCAGCAGGTCCGGTAGAGCCAGTAGCCCCGGTAGTCCCAGTGGAGCCAGTAAGTCCAGTGGAACCGGTAGCTCCAGTAGGTCCAGTGGAACCAGTAGAGCCAGTAGCCCCGGTAGCTCCAGTAGCCCCGGTAGTCCCAGTAGTCCCAGTGGAACCGGTAGTCCCAGTAGCTCCAGTAGCCCCGGTAGCTCCAGTAGCCCCGGTAGTCCCAGTAGGTCCAGTGGAACCGGTAGTCCCGGTAGCTCCAGTAGCCCCGGTAGCCCCAGTAGCCCCGGTAGTCCCAGTAGGTCCAGTGGAACCGGTAGTCCCGGTAGTCCCGGTAGTCCCAGTGGAGCCAGTAAGTCCAGTGGAACCGGTAGCCCCGGTAGCTCCAGTAGCCCCGGTAGTCCCAGTGGAACCAGTAGCTCCAGTAGGTCCGGTAGCTCCAGTAGCTCCAGTAGGTCCGGTGGAACCGGTAGGTCCAGTAGGTCCAGTAGGTCCGGTAGCTCCAGTAGTCCCAGTGGAACCAGTGGAACCAGTGGAACCAGTAGAGCCAGTAGCCCCAGTAGTCCCAGTAGAGCCAGTAAGTCCAGTGGAACCGGTAGCCCCGGTAGGTCCAGTAGCCCCAGTAGGAGAATGTGGGAGAATAATACGGTTAATATCTAAAAGTGAAAAGTTAATGAACATATCTTTGTTTTGATAATCTATCGAAATCACCTCACTAGCATGTTTAAAGAAATAGTAAAGTAATAATTTTTATAGGTATTTCATTTCTATATTATTAATGCAACTTATTTTGGAAACAGTAAATAGCTATCATGACTATAGGGTATTAATTTTTAACCTAAATTTTAATAAAACCTTTATAAAGATAAAGAGCGCTTTTAAAGGCGCTCTGAGACAAGTTTCATGTTGAAAAAGGGAATTGAGGATATTATGTGCATACTGTTTTAGAATGTTGTAAATTTTTAATTAAAAATAAAAGGATCTTATAAAAATTTAAAATTTGTATTATTAGATAGTCACCATACAATAAAATATGCTTTTTTGATATAAATGTGTGTCAAATTTACCAAAATATATTTTGGCATGCATAAGAAAATTAAAATACTTTGTTAGCAAATAATAGCGGCTTCAGTGACAGATGGTAGAAAGAGTTTATGTGGTATTGTAATAATTTCAAGCGCAATTTGCGCTGAATATAGGAGTATTTGAGTTAAATCTAAAGCGAGTGTTAAAAGTATTATGAAGCTTGTAAGAATTACAAAACTACCCCAAAAGAAACTTTTTGAAGTGTTGCGGAAATCTTTTATTAAGGAAAAGAAAGAAAAAGATGCGGTAACAATAAGAATGAAAATTTTATACTTATCAGACATTATAACCCTCCCAAAGAACAGTAATTTATATTATACTGTATTTTTCAATATTATTATAAAAAGATTTTAAAGTGAATAATAAGAAAAAAATAAAGCCATAACTTAAGACATTAGTTTAGGTTCTATTGTTTTAATACTTTGTTTTAGAAGGTATATAATCTGAAATTGAAAATTTTCCAAATGAATTGCCATTTTTTATTTCTAATCCAACATCAGGTACTCAATGAAATGGTATGAAAGATTATAGGCTGGTGATACGACATTAAATAAGAGGAATCTGCGCGCAGCAAGAGTCCTAGCTCAGATTTCTACTAGAGAAAAATATTTAGTTGGAGTTGATATGTTAATAAAAAACGGATGGATGTGGAAACTAAATATTCATGACATTAAGGATAAAGGTCAGGAAATATAATTTGGTATTCTGGGAATAACCGGAGGTCCGTAGTTAAAGTTGCATAGAATTTGTATTTTGTTTCTAATTTTTCAATTGTTGTTAAGTGATGTGAACCTAGTCCACGCTGTACACTATGTTGAGAAAGAGTCGGCCCAATTTGTAATTTTCGTTTTTTCATTGCATCGTTCCATGGACTATAAAAAAATTTAAAAATAAAAGCAGGTTCCATGTAAATGCTATAAGGATAATGCGAACCATGTCTCCCGACTCTATAGTTCCCGTGCGAATTATTGTGAATTAATCTACCGTTAAGATATAGTTGGTTTGGATTAGGTTGAGTTATTATGCCGTGATAACGTTGTTTAACAAGCGGAGAGCTATATCTTGGATTAGTGTAGCCATAACTCGGTTCATCAATCATCATAATCATTCTTATTGAAAACATATTGCCACCCATAGTGCTAAGTAATTTGAAAAATTGTTCTTTATTATAACAGCACAGGAATTCTGTCGTATTCAATACCATTTTCCATCCTGTAATTTCTCTTTCAATTTCCATAACTTCTTGATCAACTAAATAAGCATCAAATTCGAGTGATTTTGAGTTTCGTATTTCCCAATTAGGAGCGAATGTTTTACAGATTTCAACTGAACGATCAGTGGATCCACGATTAATAAGAATGCCATGATCAAATAGCTTTGTATGGTGCATTAACCACCATGGAAGTAAATATTCTTCATTGTAAAAATGAGAAATTAAAGTAGTCTTAATCAAAATCACCTCCGTATTTAACCTGCTTCTTATTTAATATGATATGGAAGGAAACCTATTGTTAGAAGGTTTCCTCTTAAAAGTTTTAAACCACATAGGGTATGTGGATGGATTAGTATATAAAGTAGTCTGATTGATAAAGAGTGGTATTAAAAAGTACAAAATCTAAAATGAGCATCGAATTAGTGTATAACGATTGAAACGGCACTGAAAACTAATAAAACAGCCATAATGATGTTGAATAATTGGTTATGTTTTACTAATATTTTTTGGAATATTGAACCAAATAAACTCCAACTAAATGTACTTAGTAAACCGACTATACCTAGAAATAATGAGAAAAGCAGAAAACTTGAATATGAATTGTAGTAGGGGAGTATAAAAGTAGAGACTACTGTGAGCCCGAATAATATTCCTTTTGGATTAACAAATTGAATGAAAATACCCACTGTAAATAAGTTTTTATTATTTTTTTCATTGTGATCTGCACCGCCTTTACTAGTAATTATTTTAAAGGCTAAATATAGCATATACGCGACACCTAAAATTTTTAAAGGAAATTCAATTATAGGGATAATATTAATTAAAACAATATTAAAGAAACTGCATAAAGAAGTGAGGATGAAAAAACCGAATGCTACTCCAAAGCAAAAGTTTATGCTTCTCTTTAATCCATGTTGATTTGCGTATGTCATAGCTAAGAAATTGTTGGGACCAGGTGTGAAGCTACTTATAAATACAAATAACAAAAAAGAAAATATAGGCATTTCAAAACCTCCCAATTTTTGTATGTTATAATGATCAAAAAGAACAATATAACGTGTGCTTTTTATTATACATAACGGTCGTTATATTGTATGCGGTGTAGGAGTGTTTTTTATGGAAGAAATTCAACTTATTCTGGCAAAAAATTTAAAATCAATACGTGAAAAAGAAAAATTAAGTTTAGAAAAGGTCTCTCAATTAACAGGTGTAAGTAAAACAATGATTGGACAAATTGAAAGAGGGGAATCAAGTCCGACACTAACAACAATATGGAAAATTGCAAATGGCTTGAAAGTTTCTTTTACTTCTTTAATCAATAATCCTCAGCCTGATACGAAAGTGATTTTAAGAAAAGATATTCAAGTATTGTCTGAAGACAATGGAAAATATAAAGTGTATCCTTCTTTTCCATTTCAAGATGATAGACATTTTGAAATGTATACAGTGGAAATAGAAACAGAAGGGAAATTAAGTTCAGAAGGGCATAAAGAAGGCGCAGAAGAATTTATAACGGTATTTGAAGGTGAATTGACAGTAAAATTGAATAACTGTCAATATAAATTAAATAGTGGAGATTCAATTCGTTTTAAGGCCGATAGATCACACTCTTATTATAATTTAGGGGAATCTTTGACTCGATTAAGCATGACAATTTATTATCCAACTGCATAAGTTTACATTTATAGTAACAAAAGATAAAACCATCTTTAAGAGATGGTTTTTATTTTTTATTACTCACAAAAAAAGACACTCATCTGAGTGTCAACATAGTATTGCTCTCGCGTATAGGATTGGAGTACGTTTCTCAAATACGTATTGAGATGGTTCGTAAAAAAGAAACTGTCTTCATATTTAATGTAACATCGGTGGAAGTCAGTGTAAATTGATAATATATATACGGAAAATTTAGTATAGATAGTTTCTACTATGAATATAGTACAATTTGTTCTTTAATGCGCCACCACTTTTATGAAATAATTGGGAGGTTCTTATCATGACAGACTTAGTATTTAATAATGTTTATTAGAAAAAGAATGAATCATTTTTAAATCGATTCGTATAATTGTTAGAGAGGCACCTGTTGAACCACCTCCAACCAAATTAACGATGTATAATACGCCGAATAATTGAAGTGAAATTGTAGTATCGGCAATTAAATTATTGTTATAATTTGAAGTTGATATAGCGGGAGAAAAAATAGAACCAGGAAGTGGAGTAGAAGCGTTTAATAGTAGTTTTGTTCCAGCGAGTAGAGCAGTTGTCGTATTAACTTGATAGGTTAAATGCTATCTTCTGGTTACAGGAATTGTAAATATATCGTTTGAGGCGTTAACTGTAAAATTACCGAGGCTTTGGTTATTAGAAAGAGGAATATTAGTTCCGCCTAATATCACAGTGATGGGATCACCTAATGTATTATTAGCGAACATAGAGTTTGTTGTAACTATTGACCCAGTATTTCTGGTAGGTTCAGTAAGTCTGTATGGAAGAATAATTTCAAGAGTCGTTGATACTAGTTTTTCTATTCTTTTTTCATTTTTATCTTGAGTATAAATTACCTCATTTTTAAATTAGAATGCAATAAGTTTCGTGTTTTTGGAATGGAACTATCATTTTATTATATTAATAGGAGTTATAGCAACGGTAAAATGTTTAATATATGTATGAATCATTTGGAAGGAAAAAAGAATAGTTATGAAAGCATTTCTTAATAATAGAATCATACTTATGTAAGTTAATTAAAAATATGTGGAATGAGGAATTAAATTGAAGCGGAATGATAAATTATCAATAAATAAAGGTAAGATAGAACCTGAGAATATTGGACCTACATTTTCAGCTCTTCCACCAATATATATTCCAACAGGAGCAACAGGAGCAACAGGAGCAATAGGATTAACAGGTCCAACGGGAGCAACAGGCCCAACAGGAGCAACAGGTCCATCAGGAGCAACAGGATCAACAGGTCCATCAGGAGCAACAGGCCCAACAGGAGCAACAGGATCAACAGGTCCATCAGGAGCAACAGGATCAACAGGTCCATCAGGAGCAACAGGATCAACAGGTCCATCAGGAGCAACAGGATCAACAGGTCCATCAGGAGCAACAGGACCAACGGGAGCAACAGGAGCAACAGGACCAACGGGAGCAACAGGAGCAACGGGAGCAACGGGAGTAACAGGAGCAACGGGTGTAACGGGAGCAACAGGAATAACAGGAGCAACAGGAATAACAGGAATAACGGGAGTAACGGGAGAAACGGGAGTAACGGGAGCAACGGGAGCAACGGGAGCAACGGGAGCAACGGGAGCAACAGGAACAACGGGAGTAACGGGAGCAACAGGAGCAACAGGATCAACAGGAACAACGGGAGAAACGGGAGCAACGGGAGCAACAGGACCAACGGGAGCAACGGGAGCAACGGGAGCAACGGGAGCAACAGGAGAAACGGGTGTAACAGGAGCAACAGGAGCGACAGGAGTAACGGGAGCAACAGGAACAACAGGTCCTACTGGGGGATTGGCCCTATAACAACAACTAATTTGTTATTTTACACTTTTTCAGATGGAGAGAAACTTATATATACAGATGCAGATGGCATAGCTCAATATGGTACAACGAATATACTTTCACCTAGTGAGGTTTCGTATATAAATTTGTTTATCAATGGAATTTTGCAACCACAACCATTCTATGAAGTTAGTACTGGTAAACTAACTTTATTGGATAACCAACCACCATCGCAAGGTGCTTCAATTATTTTACAATTTATTATTATTAATTAAAAAAGACAGATTCTTAATGAAAAGGAATCTGTCTTTTTTGTTCTGAATTACATTCGTTAACATTAAGTGACGATAAATTCAATTGTAATTGGAATTCCGCCGTCTAATGCATCCCCACCAGGAATTGTAATAGCACCAGTAGGACCAGTAGTAACACTGGAGTTCACGCTTGGTTGAAGAATACCGTTCACATATAAGTTGTAATACGTGAAAGTCGGAAAAGCGGTTGCAGTAGTACCCGCATCGTTTAAACAAGCTGTGGCAGCAATTGCAAAAGCTGCACCTGTACCTGTGCCGGCTCCTAGTGTGGATGTAAATCTTCTAGATGCCATAAATGGTTGAATGATAGGCAATTAATTTTCACTCCTTACAATATTTTATTAGAACGAAGTATAAAATAACTTGTCCACTATATTGTATGAGAGTTTTTTATAATAGAAACGGCTTCACCTTTATAAGGTGAGCCCAATTTTAGTAAGGAAATGTTCTTTATTTATATGAAAAAATGATGTTGTTACTTGCGGAATATATGTTAATCGTAAATTCGGTTTTTGTATTCAAATTAAAATGTGTCTTTGAACCTAAGAGATAAACGTGGAAAAATAAAATAAACTCTTAAGTTTAGGTATTTAATCTAAGCAGTCAATTATTAAAAACATATAATTAATATGTGAGTCATGAACATAATTAAATGACGTTTTCAAGTTTGATTATCATTCATGTTTCCTATTTTAAGAGAAACATATAACTCAACTACATTTTTCAATGGCATCTTTTATAGTACTTAGAATAGGAAAACACTCAACTATAAGAAAAGTAAGGAGGAAATAAATGAAACATAATGATTGTTTTGATCATAATAACTGCAATCCGATTGTTTTTTCAGCAGATTGTTGTAAAAATCCACAGTCAGTTCCTATTACTAGGGAACAATTAAGTCAATTAATTACTTTACTAAACTCATTAGTATCAGCTATTTCAGCATTTTTTGCAAATCCAAGTAATGCAAACAGATTAGTGTTACTCGATTTATTTAATCAATTTTTAATTTTCTTAAATTCCTTATTACCTTCCCCAGAAGTTAATTTTTTGAAACAATTAACTCAAAGTATTATAGTTTTATTACAATCTCCAGCACCTAATTTAGGACAATTGTCAACATTATTGCAACAATTTTATAGCGCCCTTGCACAATTCTTCTTCGCTTTAGATCTTATCCCTATATCCTGCAACTCAAATGTTGATTCTGCAACTTTACAACTTCTTTTTAATTTATTAATTCAATTAATCAATGCTACTCCAGGGGCGACAGGTCCAACAGGTCCAACAGGTCCAACGGGCCCAGCAGGAACCGGAGCAGGGCCAACGGGAGCAACAGGAGCAACAGGAGCAACAGGCCCAACAGGCCCAACAGGAGCGACAGGTCCAGCAGGTACTGGTGGAGCAACAGGAGTAACAGGAGCAACAGGCCCAACAGGAGCGACAGGTCCAGCAGGTACTGGTGGAGCAACAGGAGTAACAGGAGCAACAGGTCCAACAGGAGCAACAGGGGCAACAGGTCCAACAGGAGCAACAGGAGCAACAGGAGCAACAGGTCCAACAGGGGCAACGGGCTTAACAGGAGCAACTGGTGCAGCTGGTGGCGGAGCTATTATTCCATTTGCTTCAGGTACAACACCATCTGCGTTAGTTAACGCGTTAGTAGCTAATACAGGAACTCTTCTTGGATTTGGATTTAGTCAGCCTGGTGTAGCATTAACAGGTGGAACTAGTATCACATTAGCATTAGGTGTAGGTGATTATGCATTTGTAGCACCACGTGCAGGAACTATCACGTCATTAGCAGGTTTCTTTAGTGCAACAGCTGCATTAGCTCCAATATCACCTGTTCAAGTGCAAATACAAATATTAACTGCACCTGCAGCAAGCAATACGTTTACAGTACAAGGTGCACCTCTATTATTAACGCCAGCATTTGCCGCAATAGCGATTGGTTCTACAGCATCAGGTATCATAGCTGAAGCTATTCCAGTAGCTGCTGGAGATAAAATACTACTGTATGTTTCATTAACAGCAGCAAGTCCAATAGCTGCAGTTGCTGGATTTGTAAGTGCAGGTATTAATATCGTTTAATTTGTTACAATGTTTAGTAGGAAATTAAACAGGGGTTTGTATATAGTCCTTCCTAATAAATTTAGGAAGGACTATATTTTTGGGGGAAATAAGTAATAAATCAATTGAACAATTACTCTTTGTTAAGTTCGTATAAAAAAGTATAATTTACCCTTTCTCATTTTAGTAATAAGTTATGTAACTTTAAAAATTTCCGGTCAGTAAAAAAAGATGAATTCTTTTAAAAAAGAATTCATCCATAAAATAAACTATTTATTTTTATTACAGTTACATCCTTTTTTCTTTACATAGCCTTGCTCGGCTAATTCTCTTTGCGATTGGGAATTGGAAGATTGAGAATTGGAAGATTGAGAGGATGCTGAAGAGCTACTATTTTTATTATAAGAGTAGTTTTTTCGATAGTTATAATTACTCATAGTACTATCACCTCCAATTTAATATATAAATATTATATGTATGTACACTATCAATTGTTACTATTTTTAATAGGAAGAGAAGATACAATAAAAAAATCTCCTCGGTATTTTCCTAGGAGATAAATGATGATTCTTTTGAAAATTTACAAATTAATAGCCCCAGTAAAGAGGAAAGTAATAAGAATCTTGGTGATACAGATTATGTTGTTGAGCGAGGGGCTGGGTTGGATAATTTTTCATTTCACGGTTTTGATTGCAGTTTGCCGGAGGACCAATTACAGTAGTTGATTGAATAGGGGAAACCGCTTGTTTCCATTGTTGTTCATTGAGACAGTAAGTATGGGCCATCATATGAGCTGGAGTTAACCTTAAAATGTCAGAACCGAAAATAACTTCTGGAGTTGGAGCATTGAAAATAGCTAATAAATGAGTATTATCTGCTGTAGCAATTTCGTAATGCCACCACGCTTGTGGAATGTTGGCAACTTGCCCGGGTTTTATCGGTAAGTTTAATATTTGATTCGTAAATGGATTAAGTAAAGAAACAACAGCAGACCCTGAAATACAATAAACAAGTTCAGCTGCATTTTGATGAATATGTGGTTCTACAACATTTCCTGTACTTAAATAAATATCTAATAAAGAAGTATTTTCTAAAGTATTTAATTGTTTAATACCAAGTACATTTATATAATTTTGGGCATCTTTCCGAAAAAAATTACTTTTATTTACATCATAAGTAAAATTGGTTGTGGGGAGGTATAGTCGATGTTGGCAGTCAATTGTATTACCCGCCTTTCTATAGGTAAGTTAGGTTACAAAATTAGGATATGTGTCTAGTCTTTGTTTTGTGCTGTTGTCGGTAGCTTAATAAATTCACTTATTCCATAAAGAATAAGGTGTTAAGACCAAACTATATTCGTATTCCCATTCATACTTTGGATTGATGGAAAAAAGTAATGAAAATGTTAATTTAAAATTACATCAATCATTTATAAGGAGTGAATGTTCATGTCATTTAGTGAAATGATTAGAAATGAAGTACTCAGCTGGGCGGGTGTTTCTGAAAAACCGCATCGATTTGGTGGTATTGAAATAAATTATGGCAAGAAAGAACTTGGCCATCTTCATGGTGATAAATTAGCTGATTTACCATTTCCGAAGTTAAAGCGAGATGAATTAGTGAAGCAAGGCTTGGTAAAACCACATCACGTATTACCTGAATCAGGATGGATCAGTTATTATTTAAAGAGTGAAGAGGATATTCCATTTGCAATTGAGTTATTTCGTATGCAATATGATCGAATTAAAAAGTAATGAAATAAAGTAGGATAATAAAAATTTATTTTTATGTCACATCCCTCCTTAATCGTTCGTCTTGTATGTAGAACGATTAAGGAGGGATTTTATTATGAATACATTTGATATAGCAATTGTTGGCGGTGGGCTTGCTGGATTAACAGCATCTATATATTTAGCGAAAGCTGGAAGGAAAGTGATTGTATTAGAAAAGTCCAGTCAATTCGGTGGCCGAGGGATGACTACAAATAAAAATGGAATCTGCATGAATCTTGGTGCACATGCTTTATATAGAGGCGGGGCAGCGTTTATAACTTTTAATGAGCTTGGTATGACTCTTCCAGGTGGAATACCATCTACAAAAGCACATGGAATATGGAAAGGGGATATATTCACTATCCCAACAGATTTTTACTCAATTTTATCAACACCACTACTTTCTTGGTCTGCAAAAGTACAATTCTCACGTCTTATGATTCGTTTAGGAAATTTAGATGTAGGAGAAGTTCCGAAAATGAGTCTAACTACATGGGCAGAAAATGAAATAAAAGATCCAATGGTTCGCAATATATTTTATGCGCTATGCCGAACAACAACATATACGTTTGCTCCTACAATACAATTAGCATCATCTGTACTAAAGCAAATACAGCTTTCTATAAAAGAGGGAGTGCTTTATGTAGATGGTGGTTGGGAGACGATAATAACAAAATTAAGAGCTATAGCGAATGATATCGGGGTGCAGTTTTTGGCTAAAAAGCATGTTGTGGAAATTGAGCATTCCGAAGGTAAACAAAGAATACATTGTGTTGATGATGAGGTTTTTGAAGTAGGCGCAGTCATCGTGACGACTCCGCCGAAAGAAGCTTGTAAAATAATAAAAGGTGCAGAAGGAACAAGTCTGCATAGATGGAGTGAACAATCGGTACCGGTTACTGTTGCTGCATTAGATATTGGCTTGAGACAATTACCCAATCCTACACATCAATTTGTATTAGGATTAGATCAACCTATATTTTTCACAAATCAATCGAGAGCAGCTAAATTAAGTGAAGATGGATCAATTGTAGTGAGTCTAATTAAGTACTATAATCCTGTACTCGAGATGAATCATATTCGTGATGATAAAGAACAGTTGGAAAGTACGATGGAGTTGTTACATCCAAATTGGAAAAGAGAAGTTGTTGCACAGCAATATTTACCGAAAATAACAGTAGTACATGATTTTCCTCATATTGAGCGTGTTGAAAAAGCGGGCCCTAATATACCTGAAATGCCAGGTGTTTATGTTGCAGGAGATTGGGTAGGGCATGATGAAGTATTAGCTGATGCTGCGGTAGCAAGCGGGAAACGTGCAGCGTTATACATTTTAAAGCAATATGAAAGTGAGGCAGTTCATCATGGAAACGGAGCAGTTATATGAAGCGTATCAACTATTATTATTTTCGTTAGCATACAGAATCCTTGGGAGTGTTATGGATGCTGAGGATATCGTTCAGGATGTATTTATCTCGCTAAATAATATAGAAGATCTTCAATCTATAGAAAATATGAAAGCATATTTATGTAAGATGACGACAAATCGTTCAATTGATAAATTACGATCGGCAGCGCATAAACGTAACGTGTATGTAGGGATGTGGTTGCCAGAGCCAATTGTAGAAGAGAGTGATGAGCCATCAAAGTCATTTATAATGAAAGAATCCCTTTCCACCGCATATTTATTACTTTTACAACAATTATCTGAGGTAGAAAGGATTGTTTTCATATTAAGAGAGGTTTTCAGTTATGAATACGAAGAAATAGCTTCAATTGTTGATAAGAGTAGTGTGAACTGCAGGAAGATCTTTCAACGTGCACGAAAAAGCATGTTGGAGAAACCGAAGCAATCAAAATTAAGCACGGAGAAAATGGCTTCTTATATTGAAAAGTTTGTATCATCATTACAGTGTGGGGATGCGGAAGGTATGTTAGAAGTATTAAAAACAGATGCTATACTCAAAGCTGATGGTGGTAAAGTTACGACTGCGATTAACCCGATTTATTCTGCGGATCGAATTATACGTTTGTTCTTTGGGATTGCACAACGATTGACAGAAGAGTACACTGTTGATTTCAAAATGGTCAATGGTATACCAGGAGTTATAGTTACAATAAACAATAAAGTAACTTATGTTCTTTCGTTTGCATTTGAGGATGAGAAAATTTCAAATATTTATATGATGGTTAACCCTGAAAAACTTATGCATTTAAATGTAAAAATATAAAAAAGCGCATTTCTTCAGAAATGCGTTTTTTATTATTTTTCCAACATTTCAAGAGGTACATCTTTTTCGCCAGCTACCTCAAATTTAATTTCCCCGTCTTCTTCATAAATACGTGTAATAATCGGTATAGTAATCATTAATTTTTTATGCTGCTTTCGTTTTCGAGCAGCATCTAAGCTAATCACGTTCATTTGTAAGCATCCTTTCTTCTGGAAATATATAAACAAAGAAAATGCGTCCGAAAAGGGCGCTTAATTGAATTTGAAATACCGATTCATTTAAATGGGGTTTATATAATTTAATAACTGCAATTTTAATATGAAATAATATGAATGGAATAATTGCACGTAGAAATTAACTTTACCAAAAAACGAAACAATATGCTATAAAAAAATTCAAATCTTTGTCATATAATAGGAAAAAGGTCTTTGTTTCGCATATAATGAAAGTAGACGGGCAGCAAGAGCTTTTTCATCATATTGCTTTGGAAAGGCGATGAAAAAAATGGATACGTTAGATTCATTATTATTTCAACTTGAACAATATGGAGAAGAGCATGATCGAAATAAAAAAACACGGGAAGAAAAATTACGGAATATTACTCGTGAGATGGGGCAATTTTTATCAATTTTAGTAAAAGGGTGTAGCGCAAAAAACATTTTAGAAATCGGAACTTCTAATGGCTATTCTACATTGTGGTTAGCTAATGCGGTAGAAGAAACAAATGGAAATGTAACAACTGTAGAGCTTTCTTCAGAACGAGTTGGAGAGGCACTTGTCAATTTTGAAAAGGCAAACCTTTTACAAAGGATTGATGTTCATAATCAAGAAGCAGGGGCATTTTTAGATGCGCAATTAGATCATTCATTTGATTTTATTTTCCTAGATTCAGAGCGTACGCAATACATGTGGTGGCTTGAGCATATAAAGCGCATTTTACAACCAAAGGGTTTTCTTGTTGTTGATAACGCAACCTCTCATGCAAATGAATTAGCCGAGTTTAGAAAAATGATAGAAGAAGATGAAATGTTTGAAACGGTTTTATTGGCATTTCAAAATGGAGCATTTGTAGCGCATAAGAAGAAATAGGGTATAGCGTAATATAATTATCACATTGAAAAAGGGTGTATGTCAAAAGATTGAGTACAGTAGGATAGGAGAACATAATTTATAGTAACATACGAAGAATCCGCCTTCAGCATGTCGTTCTCTAGGTCTTAAGTCTGAGGAAAATTATGTTGATTACAGGTATACTTATAGTAAGAAACAGGGAATGACTGCATAAACAGGCATTTCTAAAAAAATCGATTTCAAGCAGTCAGAATGTATATGAAATACGATATAATTGATGAAATATAGTGCATATAAATTCGCACATATAAATAAAGGAGCGATTTTGTTGACTGAACTCGAGAAAAAAGAACCTGTATCCATTGTGAAAGATAATAATGTAGAAGTAGTAGTTGATACAGTTATAAAAGATGAAGAATTAGAGGAACTAAATAAAGAAGCTGATCTTTATGTACAAAAGTTAAATAGCGAGCAAAATACAGATTTATCAAAAGTATTGTCTCAGCTAGGAGATTTAGGGGATAAAGAGCAACAGGCAGCAGGACAAACGTTATCAGCTTTAAAACGCCCTGTAACAGCGATGATGAATGGGAAAAATGAAGAAATTCCAAATACATTGTTAGAATTACGGAAAGTGGTATCAGAGCTTGATCCCAATTCACTTAAAGCAAGTGGTATGAAGAAAATAATGTTTAAAGTATTCAAGAAAAATCCACTTGAAACATATGTGCATAAATACCAATCTATAGATAAACAAATCGAGGAAATTATTAGATCCCTTCTAATTGGCCGTGATAACTTACAAGAGGATACAGTTGGTCTTGAAATGTTAAAAGAACAATCGCACGATAAAATTCATGCGCTTGATAAACAAGTATACTTAGGGAAAAAGCTTGCTGGCATGCTGGAAGCTGAGAAACAAAATCCAGAACGTCAAAGAGATATTCCATTAATTAACGATGCGTTAGAAAAGATACTTGTACGTACACGTAATATGCAGCAAGCGAAAAGTGTATTATTACAATCTATAGCTTCTGTAGACATCATTAAGAAAAATAACGAAAAGTTAACAGAGGCAATACGTAATGCAATTACGATGACGCAAAACGTTGTAACAGTTTCAGCTGCTATTCAGCTAGCATTAACGAATCAACGTAAAACAATTGATGCTGTAAATGCGACGAATGAAGCAATTGAATCGATGGTATTAAGTAATTCTCAAGCGTTAAAACAAAATACAGAAGAAACGACAAAATTGCTTGAAAACCCTGCTATTAGCATGGATAAATTACGTGAATCATTCCAAAATGTGTTCGCTGCAATTGAAGCATCTGAAAAATCGTCAGAACGTATTATCGAGTCAAGTAAGAAGTTTGTTATTGAACTAGACACATTTAATGATGAGATGAAGCAGAAACTCATTCAGCGTCCAAGGAAATAACGGATTATTAGAGGAGGTGAACAAATGAGTTTCATTCAAACAGTACTATTACTACTCGGTACATTGCTTTTAATAGCATTTACTGTCGTTGTTTTAGTCGTATATTTCGGACGGAAGCTGTATTTTTCATGGACGAAGCCATATAAAAGAGCGCAAGATTCTTTAGATAAGTTATCAAACAAATCAATACCGTTTCTACAAGAATTTACACAACATCCACTGTTTTATCGCTGGATTCGCACTGAAGGAAAGAAAGAACAAAATGCACTAAACACTCTATTTTGTGCATCAGGTCAACGTACGAGAGAACAAGTCTTCTCGATGTTACCGAAAGAAAAGCAGAAAAAAGTGCATGTAATGGCAAAAACTACGAAAAAGCTTACGAATGAAGATATTGATGTGGCTGCGATGAAAGTGAAAGATTTCTTAAGACAAGAAACACAACAAACTGTAAAACCGACAGACTTATCATTTTACAAATTGTATTTTTATGACCGTTATCCAGACGCATTAAATACAATTCAAGCGTATAAACGCTCAATAAATCCTTCATTACAAAGAACCGTTGATGATATTACAATTTCAGTATTGAATGCACTTCCGTACTACCAAGAGCAACGCATGTTTGAACAACAACATAAACTTGAAACGTTCTTAATGAAAGATTTAACGGCCATGTTATCGTTGGTAGTACAATTACCACCTTCACAAAGACCAGAGAAGGAAGAAGAACTGAAAATCTACTTGGAAAATTTCCAAAAAGAAATGGAAGTAGTAGAGCGAGATATTCGCGACTCAATTGATCACGATTTAAATGTGAAGATGAGAGCAGCGACTGAGAAGTTTAAGAATAAATAACAAAAAGCGCCTTAAAAGCTAAGTATCACAGCTTTAGGGCGCTTTTTGTTATGAGATTTTATTTTGCACTAACGGTAGTATGACTAGAAGCCACACTTTCATTATGCAATCGATCAACTGCAGTTACGACATACGTATACG
Source organism: Bacillus sp. JKS001846 (assembly GCF_900176455.1). Lineage (NCBI taxonomy): Bacteria > Bacillati > Bacillota > Bacilli > Caryophanales > Bacillaceae > Bacillus > Bacillus sp. JKS001846. The sequence goes on along the minus strand of NZ_FWYG01000001.1, from coordinate 3,350,258 downwards.
TTTCTCCAGAAATAACGGTTTTATCTACATAAATTTCTCCAAGTTTTGTTTTTCTTACAGTAGTAAGTAAATTTTTCGGATTTTGTATATCCACTTCATTTTTCCCATTCGCGCGGTAAATAGCGTAATAAGTAGAATCATTATCTCTATTGTCAATGATACCGATTGCAATACCTTCATCTCTTGGAATGGCACCTTTTAAAGTCGGTTGTTTTGGTGGATCATGATCAAGCCAAGGCATAGGCGGAATTAATGCAGGATATTTATATATGTCTTTTGAGAGTCTATCTTTAGCTCCAAGTGGATTGTTATTAATATCTTTTAAGCTAAAATGCATACTACCTTTTATTTCAGGATATAGCCGGTTTAATGCAATTTGTCTTGGATATTCTTCTGGATCAGACCAAGCAGGGACGGAGTTATTATTAATTTTATAGGCCGCTTGACCGATGTATAGGTGAATCGGTTTGTTATTTGTTTCTTTAACCCACCAATCTACTAATATGTCATATGCAGCTGGGGTGAAACCTATATTCCAATATATTTGCGGTGTAATGTAGTCAATATATCCTTTTTGTATCCACTCACGTGTGTCAGCATAAAGGTCATCATAGTTTCTTTGGCCTGCGGTTGTGTTAGAGCCAGTCGGATCGTCAGCTATATTTCTCCATACGCCGAACGGACTAATGCCAAACTTTACATATGATTTTTCTTGTTTCATAGCAGTATTTAAATCTTTTACAAGTTCATTTACATTGTTACGTCGCCAATCTTCTATATTTGTAAATCTACCGTTATTATATGTTTCGTACGTTTTCTGATCTGGAAATTCTTCACCGGCTACTTTATATGGATAAAAATAATCATCCATATGCAGCGCATCAATATCGTAATTTTGCACGATTTCTAAAGCACCTTCTGTTATAAATTTTTTCACTTCTGGAATACCGGGATTGTAATATAACTTTCCGCCATAAGGGACAACCCAATTGGGATGTTGCCTTGCAGGGTGATTATTTGATAATCGATTTATATCGGTGTGATTCATCGTTATTCGGTATGGGTTAATCCAAGCGTGGAATTCTATATTTCTTTTATGAGTTTCTTCAATCATAAATGCAAGCGGGTCATAACCAGGATCTTTTCCTTGTGTTCCTGTAATGTATTCAGACCAAGGACCGTAATTTGAAGGATAGAAAGCATCAGCGGTTGGTTTAATTTGTACAACAACTGCATTCATACCAGTGCTTTTTACATCGTCTAATAATCTTATAAATTCTTGTTTCTGTTTTTCAATGGGTAAGCCAGTTTTTGAGGGCCAATCAATATTCAGAACAGATGCAATCCATACAGCACGTAATTCATGTTTTTTGTATGCAGTATTTACTTCAGCATAAGTAGAGTGAGGGGGAATGAAAGAGAAAGGGATGAACAAGATGACGATACAACATATCATTAATAAACGTTTAACGATCATTTATACGCCTCCCTATCATATGATTATTTAAAATAATATAGGAGGCGAGGTTGACTTTGCAATAGAGAAAATTGCATATTGAAACATTAATTTAATAGGAAAAATATTTTTAATGAAATTTACTTTCATTATAACTAAATTCATTTACTACTTCATATGCTTGTTAGTAAAGTGAAACTTCCTTTCATTTGAAGGGTAATAAATTATAAGTATAGGAGGATTAATAAATGAAAGTTTTGTTCGTCTGTTCTGGAGGAATGTCCAGTGCAATTGTTGTAAACGCTTTAAAAAAAGAAGCGGAGAAAAATGGTGTGAACATGGAAGTGCATGCAATTGGAACGAATGAGGTAGAGGAAGAAGTAAAGAATGGTTGGGATGTCGTAATGGTGGCACCTCAAATAAGACACCGATTTGACTCTGTAAAAAAATTTGCAGAGGAGGAATCTATTCCGTGTGGCATCATTCCACCGCAAGCATACACGCCACATGGAGGCCCGACTTTATTAAAAACTGTAAATGAATTAATTAGTTAGGAGGAAGCGTTATGAATAAGTTTGTCACGTTTCTTGATAAAAACTTATCTGGCCCGATGGCAAGGCTTTCTGAGCAGAGGCATCTACAAGCAATCCGTGATGGAGTTATTTCGGCGTTACCATTTATTATAGTAGGAAGCTTTTTTTTAATAGTAGCATTTCCACCACTGCCGAAAGATAGTTTCATATCGGTTTGGGCATTAAAGAATCAAACAAGTATATTGATACCATATCGTTTAACTATGTTTATTATGTCCTTATATATAGCATTTGGAATAGGATATAATTTAGCGAAAAGTTATAAATTAGATGCTTTATCAGGAGCACAGCTTGCGGTATGTTCACTACTTTTAACATTAACGCCTGAGTTAATTGATAAAAAAGGATTCATACTTCCGATGACAAATCTTGGAGGTCATGGATTATTTGTGACGATGATCGTCTCTATTTTATCAGTTGAGATTTTAAGGTTTTGTAAGAAGAATAACGTAACGATAAAAATGCCAGAACAAGTACCACCGTCAGTATCACGTTCATTTGAAGCACTTATACCTGCAGCATTCGTTATTATTATGATGAGTCTTATTACAGTCGTTTTTAAAGTTGATTTACATTACGTTGTAGATAAACTAGCCGCACCGTTAGTAAAAGCTGGTGATAGTTACTTTGGCGTTATTATACCTGTATTTTTAATTACGTTTTTCTGGTCTTTCGGGATACACGGAGTATCAGTTGTAGGTACTGTGGCAAGGCCACTTTGGGATGTGTATTTAGGAAAGAACGGTGAAGCTGTAGCAAGTGGAGCGAGTCATTTTCCGTTTATTGCACCAGAACCGTTTTATCAATGGTTTATTTGGATTGGTGGTTCGGGTGCAACGTTAGGGCTTGTGTTAGCTATGATTGTATTTGGTCGATCCAAATATTCAAAAGCATTATCGAGAACATGTATTGTCCCTGGGATTTTTAATATAAATGAACCGGTTATATTCGGTTTGCCGATTGTATTAAATCCAATTTTAATTATTCCTTTCGTCATTACCCCGTTAGTAACAGCTACTATAGCGTATGCTGCAACCGCAATGGGATTTGTAACACCAACGCATATTATGCCGCCATGGACATTACCTGCTCCAATTGGTGCATATTTAGCAACAGGTGGAGATTGGCGTGCGATTGTATTAGTTTTTATAAATATAACAATATCGTTCCTTATTTATTTACCATTCTTTAAAATGTACGACAAAAATATGCTTGAAATCGAAAAGAATGGTGACGGAGAGTCGGTTAATCCTTAATCTACATGCTGTTATTTTGAGTGATAGACTTTTTGTCTATCACTTCTTTCACATTAAAACTAGAAAGGGGGAAATAGAATGAATATAAAATTTAGTTATAAAGGTGTGTTTTTATTACTATTTGGAGTGATTTGTGCAAATTTACTTTTTGTCCCTTTATTAGGCATGCTAAATTTATCACAAATGCATAGTATTTGGCTCGTTACAAGTATTGCGGCAAGCGTTTTGCTTACGGTAGTTGTTTCTTTCATTGATGGATCGTTTGCATCGAAAGCTCAGTTGTTTTTTAGATTTATATTGTTTTCGATTGGTTGTACGTTGGTTACTTACATGATTGTTTTTTAGTAAATAGGAGGTCATGCATGTTATGTATGTTGCAGGGGTAATGTCCGGTACTTCGTTAGACGGAATAGATGTAGCACTCGTTCATATAGATGGAAGCGGTGTAGATTCTAAAGTTGAACTCATCCATTTTACTACTGTGCCATTTTGTAATGATATGAAAAATGATATCCAGCAGGCATTATCAATAGAAAATTCAAATGTACAACTTATATGCAGTTTAAATTTTAAACTCGGTTTACGCTTCGCAAACGCTGTAAAGGAAGTTTGTAAAGAGGCCAATTTTCCTTTGAGACAATTAGATTTAATTGGTTCTCACGGACAAACGATTTATCATCAGCCACAGCAAGATGGAGGTATGATTCCTTCTACATTACAAATTGGAGAACCGGCAATTATAGCGTATGAAACGAATACGACGGTTATTTCTAATTTTCGAACGATGGACATGGCAGCTGGAGGACAAGGAGCACCACTTGTACCATATTCAGAGATTATTTTATATCGTCACCAAACTAAAAATAGACTACTACAAAATATCGGCGGGATTGGTAATGTGACTGTAATACCAAGTCAACTAAGTGAGAAAAGCGTTATAGCATTTGATACAGGTCCAGGTAATATGGTAATGGATGAAGTATGTCAAAGGTTGTTTCAGTTGTCATATGATCAAAATGGTAACATTGCAAAACAAGGAGTAGTTGTAGAAGAGGTTTTGACATATTGTATGAATCATCCATTTTTGAAAATGAATCCACCGAAATCAACTGGTAGAGAACAGTTTGGAGAAGAATTTGTCAGTGAGTTATTAAAGCGGTTTGAAAAGCATAGTAAAGAAAATATATTGACGACTGTCACAAGGTTTACAGCAAGTTCAATTGTTTATCATTATAAGGAGTTTATTCTGCCGTATTATGAAATCGATGAGGTAATTCTAGGTGGTGGCGGAAGTTATAATGATACACTTGTAGAAATGATACGGCATGGATTGAAAGAAGAAAAATGTGCATTATTCCTTCAAGAAGATATAGGCTATTCTTCAGAAGCGAAGGAAGCAATCGCCTTTGCCATTTTAGCAAATGAAACATATCATCGTAATCCGAGTAATGTGCCGAGCGCAACAGGTGCAAAGGAATCTGTAGTTTTAGGGAATATAACATTCCCTCCAATTTGAAATGAATGAGGCGAATAGATGAAATATATGATTGGAGTAGACGGCGGGGGAACAAAGACAGAAGCAATTGCATTTGATAAAGACGGAAATGAACTTGTAAGAGCTACAAGTGGTTTTGGAAATATATTAATAGATTTTGAAGAAGTTCTTGTGCATATTATGGAGGTGATTGATCAATGCCAGAAAGGTGTATTAAATGGGCATTGCGTTTGTATTTGTTTAGGATTAGCGGGTGTAAGTGGAGTAAATACGAATGAATTAACATTACGTCTAAAGAAGAAGTATGGAATACCAATTGAAGTTTTTAATGATGCGATGATTGCACATGCAGCTGTTTTAAAAGGAAAAGATGGAATTTTAACAATTGGCGGCACAGGTGCAATTTGTCTTGGAAAGAAAGGAGAAGTGTACGAGTATAGTGGTGGATGGGGACATATTTTAGGAGATGAAGGAAGCGGATATTGGATTGCATTACAAGGTTTAAAAAGAATGGCGAATCAATTTGATCAAGGAGTTGCACTTTGCCCATTAAGCTTAAGGATTCAAGATGAGTTTCAACTTTTGACGTCGTCTCATATAAAAAGACTAGTTTATAGTTCTTCAAAAGATAAAGTTGCAGCAATCGCGCCATTAGTTATTCAGGAAGCGAGAAATGGCAATGATGATGCGCATGAAATTATGATGCAAGCTGGAAAGGAATTGGCAAGGATTACAGTAAATGTTTATAACAAGTTGAACTTTAAGCACTCAACGCCAATTGCAGTAAGTGGCAGTATATTGCGTTTAGTTCCTGAAATATTTGCTGTATTTAAGAAATGCTGTGAAGAAAGTATGAAAGAAATTACATTCGTATCACAAGCAGAAATGGCAGTGAAAGGAACATATTATTTAATGAGGGATATATATTTTTAAAAATAGCGTATGAGAATTTTTGTATGATTTGTAAATATATGATGTTAAAATGTATAAAGGGAAGTGGATAAAAAAGTACAATATACATAGTTCATGAATATTGTATAAGTACTTCCATGTAGAAAGTGAATGATTATATGATTAATAGTATGCAGTTTTTGTATTTGGTCGCTTCTTATTTATTTGGGAACATATTGACCGCTTATATAGTAACGAAATGGAGATATAACGTTGATATCCGAGATGAAGGAAGTGGGAATCCCGGCGCAAGAAATATGGGGCGTGTATATGGAAAAGGATATTTCATCGCTACATTTTTAGGTGATGCAATTAAAGGGGCAATCGTAGTTTCTATTGCAAAATACCTTTTTGGAGATTCTACATTTGTAATGTTAGCTTTACTAGCTGTTTTACTGGGACATATTTATCCAATTGTATTTAAAGGCAAGGGCGGAAAAGGCATATCAACATTTATTGGAGGATTAATCGCATTTGATTATTTGATAGCGCTTACTCTTGTTGCTGTTTTCATTATATTTTATTTAATTTTTAAAGGGTTTACTAAGCCAGGGTTAATTACAATTGCTTGTTTACCAGTTTGCATGATTTTGTATTCTTATTCTATTATTACGACTATTTTAAGTGCTTTTATCATTGTGCTTATTTTATATGTAAATCGAGACTGAAACGAAATTTTAATAAGTGGAGTAAATCTCCACTTATAATTTTTATTAAATACATAAAGGAGATAAGCCATGGGGTTAATTTATAAAGTTGCTGATCAAGATCGGGAATTTGAACGTATACATAAATTGAATTATAAAACATTTGTAGAAGAAATTACGCAACATGAAGAAACGAAAGAGCGTGTTCGTATAGATCGCTTTCATGATGAAAATACATATTTAATTTGTTTAGATGAGGATAGATTAGTAGGTATGGTCGCAGTGCGGGGAAAACGACCATTCTCGTTAGATTATAAAATCTCAAATTTAGATATTTATTTGCAAGAGCATGGAGAAAAAGTGTATGAAATTCGTTTACTTTCAGTAGAACGTGAATATAGAAATGGAAGAGCGTTGTTAGGATTAATTCGTTTTCTACATCGTTATTTGCTTCTAAATGGATATGAATTAGCACTCATTTCTGCAACAACACGTGAACTACCTTTATATGAGCAAATGGGATTCAAATCTTTTCATACGTTAGTTGGTACAGAAGAAGCAGCCTTCCAGCCAATGTATGTTACTCCTGCTATGTTTGAAGAGTCGAGTGTTGGAGGGATTATGACGAAAGAATATACGTTTTTACCTGGTCCAGTAGATATTGAAGAGAATGTTCGAAAGGCATTTTCTACGCGGCCTATTTCGCATCGCTCTAAGTCATTTCAAGTGACAATGGACAATGTGAAAAAACGGTTACTTCACATGACAAAAGCAAAACATGTACAGCTTATGTTAGGAACAGGGACGTTAGCAAATGATGCGATTGCTTTACAGTTACGTTCTTTAAAAGGGAAAGGACTAATATTAACAAATGGAGAATTTGGAAATAGATTAGTTGGACATGCAAAACGAGCACAATTACATTTTGATACGTATAAAAAAGAAATGGGAGAGCCGTTTATTTATAACGAATTAGAAGAAATAATAATAACTGGAAATTATGAATAGCTTTGGTTTGTTCATCATGAAACATCTACTGGAATGTTAAACGATTTAGACGAGCTAAATACTCTTTGTAACGAGAATCAAATGAAACTATGTGTAGATTGTATAAGTTCAATTGGAGCAATACCATTAGACTTGAAGGATGTGTATTTTGCAAGTGGTGTTAGCGGTAAAGCGATTAAATCATATACAGGAATTTCTTTCGTTTTTCATAACCACATTGTAAAAATAAACGAGGCTGTGCCGGCCTATATGGACATTGGCATGTATGAAGAAAATGAAAGCATTCCATACTCACAATCATGGAATTTAATTTATGCATTGCAAGAAGCGTTGAAGAGATTTGAAGATGAAAAGGCATTTGTAAAAATTAAAGAGACATACGATTATGTTGAAGAAGTTATTACTGATATGGGTTTAAAGCTTGTTTCAACTAAAGAACACGCCGCACCAATTATACTTACTATTGTATTGAGCGAAGAGCATTCTTCTAAAGTAGTAGGCGATGCATTAGCATTACAAGGATACGTTGTTCATTATGAGTCATCTTATTTACAAAAGAATAATTGGATTCAAATTGCATGTTTAAATCATTATAAAGAACGCGATATGAAGAGGATGTTAAATTGTTTGCAAATATGTTTATTTCAGAGTGGGGTACATATATAAAGATTTTCTCTTTTCGTATAAAGGAGCTACGACTTACGAAAACTTAGAAATAGAACTTTGGAAGAGGTGTCAGTATGATAACTAGAAAACTACCATTACATATAGACGATATTAAAAAAGCTCACAAAATTCTAGATAGAAATGCTCGTAAAACGCCATTAGTAAAATCTTTTTACTTGACTAGTAAAACGGGCGGAGAAATTCATTTGAAATTAGAAAATATGCAATTAACGGGTTCTTTTAAATTCCGTGGCGCATTTAATAAAATGTCGCGGCTCACGGATCAAGAAAAAGAAAGAGGTGTAATTGCATGTTCAGCAGGTAATCATGCACAAGGAGTTGCATTATCTGCTCATTTACTCGGTATTAAGAGTAAAATTGTTATGCCAATTTCTGCACCGCAGGCGAAAGTTGAAGCAACAAAAGGATATGGATCTGAAGTGATTTTACATGGTGAAACCTTTGATGATGCAAAGGCAAAATGTGAAGAAATTATAAGGGAAACAGGTGAAACATACTTACATCCATATGATGATGTAGAGGTAATGGCTGGTCAAGGTACAATAGGATTAGACATTCTTGATGATATGTGGGATGTAGATACTGTCATTGTACCAATTGGTGGAGGCGGAATTATTTCTGGCATTGCTGTAGCATTGAAATCTTTTAATCCATCCATTAATATAATTGGTGTCCAAGCAGATAATGTTCATGGAATGAAGGCATCTTACGATAAAGGAGCAATCGTAGAACATTATGAGGCGCCTACTATTGCAGATGGTTGCGCAGTTAAAATACCAGGTGAATTAACATTTGAAATTGTAAAAGAATTAGTAGATGATATTGTAACTGTATCAGAAAAAGAGCTGGAAGTAGCGATGAAAGATTTATTACAACGTGGGAAAGCTGTTGTAGAAGGTGCAGGTGCATTAGCAACTGCTGCACTTCTTGCAGGAAAAGTTGATAGCTATATAAAAGGAAAAAAAGTAGTAGCGGTTATATCTGGTGGGAACGTAGACTTACAGCGCATATCAAGTGTATGTGAGCACTTTTTTGTCGCTAATGAAGTGAAATAGTTTTATGAAAGAAGAGCTAAGAGAAATAGTCTTAGCTCTTACTTTTTGTCTACTGTTTACTGTAAGTAGCAATAAACTTGCAAAATTTGCTGTTTAAAAATTATTTTATTTAAGCGCCTATTTTTACACATATCTTTAATGTTACAATAATTATTTCAATATTGTCGAAATGTAAGCAGAAATTTAATATAATAGTTTTAATGTGCTAATGAGCGGTGAGGAGGGCAGATCATGAATAAAGAAGAACAGGTCATGAACGGTTTCAGGGAATTATATAATAAACTGGTTTGGCTTAATAAAGATAAGATGGAAGAAGGTCTTAAAGGTTTTAAGTCTTCTGAAGTCCACTGTATTGAATATATTGAAAACAATGCAGATTCTAACGTGACGCAACTCGCAGAGGCTTTTTATGTGACTCGCGGTGCTATAAGTAGAATGACTAAGAAGCTCATACAAAAAGGCCTTGTTGAAAGTTACCAAAAGTCAGAAAATAAGAAAGAAATTTATTTTAAGCTTACCGAACAAGGGAAAGAAATTTATAAAATCCATGAAGATCTGCACAAAGAGTTTCAAGAGCGGGATAAAGCTGTATTTGAGCAAGTAACTGAAGAAGAATTCGACAGTATAATTAGCTTTGTGGAAAAGTATAGTAGACATTTGGATGCAGAAATAAAGAAACAAGGTATACATATTAAATCGTAATACATTTTAATAATAAAATGGCAGCCTTACTCTAATATGAGAATAGGCTGCTTTTTTATTATTTTATCTTTGTTGACTAATCAACAAAACAGAGTTATCATTTTGTTGACAAAGCAACAAAACATTTTAAGGAGAGAAGTTAAATGTCTATATTTAGATCACAAAATGAAAGGGAAACTGAAAAAAGCATAGATAAACATGCTTTACTATTCGGACTTATTTCTGTATTTCTTTGTGGTATAGGTTTCAGTATCATTATGCCTGTAGTCCCATTCTTAGTACAGCCATATACAAGCAATCCGGAAGAACAAGCATTGGTTGTTACACTACTAACTTCCGTATATGCGGCCTGCGTGTTTTTAGCTGCTCCAGCACTCGGGGCTTTAAGCGATAAGTATGGCCGTCGTCCATTACTTTTAATATGCTTATTTGGTTCTGCAATTGGGTACTTAGTTTTTGGTATAGGAGGAGCTTTATGGGTATTATTTGCTGGACGGATAATAGAAGGTATAACAGGTGGGAGCATAAGTACTATCTTCGCATATTTTGCAGACATCATTCCGAAAGAGCAGAGAACGAAATACTTTGGATGGGTGAGTGCAGTTGTAGGTGCGGGAACTATTATTGGACCAACTCTTGGGGGCTTACTTGCAAAGTTTGGTCATTCTGTACCTTTATACTTTGGAGCGTTCATAACTTTATTAAATGTTTTATATGGTATGAAATACATGCCTGAGAGCCTTGACAAAAATAACAGGTTAAAAGAGATTACTTTTGTAAGGTTAAATCCTTTTGCACAGCTAGCAAATATACTTTCCATAAAAAATTTAAAATGGTTACTTATCTCAGCGTTTTTACTTTGGATACCTAACGGATCTTTACAAGCAATTTTCACGCAATTTACAATGGATACTTTCAGTTGGAAACCTGCATTAATCGGACTTATGTTTTCAATTTTGGGCTTTCAAGACATTGTTTCACAAAGTTTTATAATGCCAAAGCTTTTAATTAAGCTTAGTGATAAACAAATAGCAATTCTTGGGATGGTTTTGGAGATTATAGGATACAGTTTTATTGCAGCATCAGCTGTATTTTCACTCTCTCCACTACTTATCGTTGGAATGCTAATGTTTGGTTTTGGGGATTCAATTTTCGGGCCTTCATTCAACGGGATGCTTTCAAAGTCTGTCAGTTCTAATGAACAAGGAAGGATTCAAGGTGGAAGCCAATCTATTCAAGCTTTAGCAAGAATGATTGGTCCGATTATTGGAGGACAAATCTATGTATCACTTGGTCATGCCGTACCTGCTTTTATGGGTATGATTCTTATAGTAGCGGCAATGGCAGTTTTGTATAAGGGAATGCATGCAACTGTATAACAGATAGATATAAGAACAAATAAAAGGGAGTCAGAACTTAGGAACAAGTGCTGATTCCCGATTTGTTTACGGTTTGAGAGCTAAGAGAAATGCTTTTGTTTAGGGATTTATTCTGCTATGCTCTCATGGTGAAGGGTAATATTCAGTGAGGTGGAACTATCATTAATTACAGTTAGCTTTATTTGAAAGTAAAAAGGTAGGTAAATGACTAGATAATTTCATTATGCTTGTGCTGAAGTAAATAATGACTCCATCTTTACTTTGCTCTTTTCTCGAATTTCAGCATCTGCGTGTCTCATAACGTATTTATGCGCTACAGCGATTGCTAAAACATCATCTAATAAGCCAATCCCAATAATAGCAGCTATATCTGGAATGAAATCGATTGTTAATACGTAATAAGATAAAGCGGCTAATATTATGAATTTCGCCTTAGTAGGTAATTCTTTCTTTTTCATTGTGTAGAATAAAATAATACTTTCATATACGCTAGATTTACCGAGGTTTACAGAGCTTTTTTTGAACTTTTTCCAAAGTGTCTGTTTCTCCATATAAACACTCCTTTTACAAAAACATAGATTTTTTAAAAGGATGGACAAAGAAGTGAGAGATTAATCAATTTTATTGTTTTTCTTAATTATATATTTCCATAAAAATAGGGGATTACCTGTTCAAAATAATATAATGTGGATTATACAATGATTCACAGTGTTTCATTACATAGTATGCAAGTAGTATTTGTTAAATTAAACAATTTGCAAATGGTATCTATCTAAAGAAGATTTCACCGAAGGTTTTAATTACTTCTAAAAGGATAGGGATTGTACGTCTTATTAGTGAATCGCTGCAATATAAGGTACATAATAATAAAGGTATATTACTGCAAATAAAGCTTATTCATCTAAAACGTCATATTTTTACAATTAATGAACTAGCAACCTTGTTCTTTCTATATCCTTCACCTGTAAATTTTTCACTACTATATTATTGACATACAATAAATGGTTAAATGTTTCTAAAAGGTTTTCTAAACAAACAAAATTCTCAGATTGATACGAAAATGCTATGAAAAATAATAAATATATCTAATGCGCTATTAGAATTTTTTCATATTATAGTATTGAGAATTGTATAAGGAGGTGGAAAAAGAATGGACGAGCGTGTACAACCTCAACTTTCACCGCCATGGATCACATATTTTAACGAACTCAGAAATTCGGTAGGGGCTGATCCAACTGTAACAGTAGGTCCGCTAATACCGACTGATGGAAATTTTATTATTTTAGTACAAACTACGGATTTTGAAAAAGCGATTGCATTAGCTACACTTCTTAAACCTACAGTGCAATTTGGCAATGTAAATGTAACTATTGTTGTTAGTGTTATTGGGGATGGAATTGTAAACCCAATTCCTTGTCCTTTAGATGCTTTTGAAATTGCACACCTTTTTCAAGTAGCTTTAGAAAGCAACTTGTATTTTGAGCAAGTTGTTGTGCAGCCGCAGTTCCCAGGTGGAGCGAATGTTGTTTTTCCGGTTTTTGCTGCAAAAGTGATTCAGTTTTTTAATGATGATATTTCTAATCTATGCCAAACTTTCACAGAAGTCGCTGCAAAAGTTTTTCGTGATGTAATGAATGATGCTATATGTGGTATACCAATTTTATACTCGACAAGTTGTAGTACAAGCACTGAAAATGTATAATTTATTGATGAAAAAACTTTTCACAAAAAAGAAATACAACTGAATTTGTTCTATTAATTTAAAAGAGACATTTCTAATTTAAGGAGATGTCTCTTTTATTACATATGAAAATTACGAAACGGATACTTGTCCAATAAGGGTAAAATTCATTTATAAAAAGTAACAGCTTAGGTTAAGAGTGAAAACCCTGTCTATGATTTTACAGACGAACTTGCTAACACATATGAGAAATAGATATAAAATAACTTTGGTATCCACATTTAAAAATAGAATTAACTAATAAAAAACTTAAAACAAAATACTGATAAAAAATTTTTTAATATGTATAGTAAAATGTATGTGGACGAAGTGGTTATTATTAAATATTGAATAGGCGGTATGGGGGAAGAAAAATGAAAATAATAGAACTACCAATTGAATTCGAATTTAACGGGCAAAAACAATGTATTTATCCAAGTTTAATTATATTACATAATGAATTAACGTTAGTCGATACAGGATATCCAAGTTTTTTACCTTTAATTGAAAATGCAATATTAAAACATGGATATGAGATAAAAAACTTAAAGAATATAATTATTACTCATTATGATGATGATCATATAGGGTCTTTATACGATTTTAAAGTGAAATATCCTCAAATTAATGTTATTGCTAGTGAAATTGAATCTAACTATATTAGTGGTGATATAAAATCAGAGAGGTTAGTTCAAGCTGAAGAAATGTTAGAACGTATGCCAAATGAAGAAAAAGAATTTGGTAAATGGTTTATACAACAGTTAAAAAATATAAAACATATTTCCGTCGATGAAAAAGTGCATGATGGTCAAATGATTTTGAATAATGAATGTCAAATAGTAGCGACGCCAGGACATACTTCGGGGCATATTTCATTATATTTTCCGAATTTAGATTGTGTAATTACGGGAGATGCGGCTGTTCAAGAGAATCGTGGGTTAGTAATAGCTAATCCGAATTTTTGTTTAGATATAGAAAAAGCGAAACAGTCTTTAAATAGGATTAAAAGTTTTAAAGCAACACAGTATTATTGCTATCATGGAGGAAAGCTTACTGTATAAATTAATGAAAATCGGTCTTTCCTAAATCGAAAAGATTGGTTTTTAGTTCATATATTTTGCGATTTCAACCAAATCAGTAACATTATATTTCGGTAAAATTGAAATATATATGTAAAGAAGAATATATATAATTTGAGCAAGAGTATAGGGGGGAGAAGATGGGTTCGTTATTTGATGTAATAGCAGATATCATTTTATTTTATCCTCGAAATGACATGAAATTGAAACATCATATCGCAAAATTAAGTGAATTAGAGTGGTTTCGAAATCTACATGAAGATCTGAAGTATACAAGTTTAATTTGGAGTAATAGAAAAATTAAAAGGTATATTTTGACTTCTATAAATATGGAAGCATTAATAAAATCTGAGAAAAAGCAAAAAGAATTTGTTCATCTAGTACAGGATGAATATAAAAAAAGAAGATAAGAATTTTTTTATTTTTCATATTTGGCGAAACAAATGGTACAATGAAAGCTAATGTGAAAAATAAGGAAAAGAAGTGGTCTATTTGAAAAATTTTTTAGAATTAGGAATTAGTGAAACTTTTAATCATACATTACGTGAAAATGGAATTACAGAAGCAACACCAATTCAAGAGCAGGCAATTCCTGTTATTATGTCTGGTAAAGATATTATTGGGCAGGCAAAAACAGGTACGGGTAAAACGTTAGCATTCGTGTTACCGATTTTAGAAAAAATCGATTCAGAGTCTAGTGATGTTCAGGCTTTAATTGTTGCACCAACAAGGGAACTAGCCCTGCAAATTACAACTGAAATTAAAAAAATGCTTGTTCAAAGAGAAGATATTAATGTACTAGCGATTTATGGTGGGCAAGATGTAGCACAACAATTGAGAAAATTAAAAGGTAATACACATATTGTTGTTGCAACACCAGGACGATTATTAGATCATATACGCCGTGAAACAATTGATTTAAGTAATCTTTCAACGATTGTACTAGATGAAGCGGATCAAATGCTTTATTTTGGTTTCTTATATGATATTGAAGATATTTTAGATGAGACACCAGGTAGTAAACAAACGATGTTATTCTCAGCAACGATGCCAAAAGATATTAAAAAATTGGCGAAGCGTTATATGGATGAACCGCAAATGATTCAAGTACAAAGTGAAGAAGTAACGGTTGATACAATTGAGCAGCGTGTCATTGAGACGACAGACCGTGCAAAGCCAGATGCACTTCGTTTTGTTATGGATCGTGATCAGCCATTTTTAGCTGTTATTTTCTGCCGTACAAAACTTAGAGTAAGTAAACTGTATGATAATTTAAAAGGACTAGGTTATAATTGTGCTGAACTTCATGGTGATATACCTCAAGCGAAACGTGAAAGAGTTATGAAGAGTTTCCGCGAAGCTAAAATTCAGTACTTAATCGCAACGGATGTAGCAGCTCGTGGACTTGATGTAGATGGTGTAACGCACGTATTTAACTTTGACATCCCTGAAGATGTAGAAAGTTATATTCACCGTATTGGCCGAACAGGACGTGCAGGTGGATCAGGTCTTGCAATTACGTTCGTTGCAGCGAAAGATGAAAAACATTTAGAAGAAATTGAAAAAACGCTTGGTGCACCAATACAAAGAGAAATAATCGAACAACCGAAGATAAAACGTGTAGATGAAAATGGAAAACCGGTACCAAAGCTGGCTCCGAAGAAATCAGGTCAAAATCGTCAAAGAGATAGCCGCGAAGGTTCAAGAAGTGAATCAAGACGTGATTCAAGAAATAGCTCAAGAAGTGATTCAAGAAATAGTTCGAGAAATAGTTCTAGAAATGAAAATAACCGATCATTTAATAAGCCAAGTAATAAAAAAGGTAGTACAAAGCAAGGTCAGCAAAGACGTGGCCGTTAAATGGTTATAATTGTAAAAGAGTCGCAAAATATTGTGGCTCTTTTTTTGTTTGTATACAACAAGGATGATGGCAAGAAAAAAACAAAATTTCATTCACCGCATTTGAAATTTATAAAGGGAATTTTATAGTCCAAAACCATTAGTGCAAGGGTATTACTATCATTCAGCAGAACACTTTGGTTAAAAGAAAAGGTATTGAAGCGAGCGAGTATTTTCATTATACATTCCGCAATTATTGAAATAGAACAAGAGAAGTTTATGAAGGATTAAACTCGTATTGGTGTACGATCGTTGGAAACTGGAAAACTAATTTGTTAGTTTTGATCGATGAGGAACTCGAGAAGCACCACTGCCATCCTTATGGGGAAATTGCTTACGACGACGATGAAGGTAATTTAGTGATAATATGCGAAATAAGAAAAAAGGACTAGCAGTCGTACCTGCCGTCCTTTAATAGGAGAAAAAGTAATCTTGTTTAGAACTACGCATAAACAGAAAATCTGCTTGTAATTAGTTTTACCCTAAATATACGTGTCTATACAAAAAAGGGATAAGTAAAAGATACTTATCCCCGGAAGGGAAATCCCAAGCACCAAAATGGCTCGTATTGGTCTGCAGGTTCAAAAGTAGTATATGTAAAACGAAAAATCTCATACAAAAAGCAGACAACGATTTTGGTTGTCTGCCAGTGAGTTCAATGAGTTAGCTAATTGTGATAATTTGCATCCCCATTGCGAGAAGAGTGAAGCTGCTAGTTCAAACAGCTTGTTGGTATTATTTTCGATTTCTAAAAAAATATACATCAAAAGAAAGAGGTATTAGCCATGGACACGGCGGCTTGAAAATAGTATGTATTTTTATTTGAAAAATATTCAAGGGGTGAAGAAACATGGAATGTTTAATAAAGGTGTTTGTTTTATTAATCAGTTAATTAATAAAACAAAATAGTTATTTGGGAGAAAGGGAAAATTAATATGAGATGAATTGAAGCTGTTGAAAAATTACTTGAAGTGATGAAAGAATGCTTTTGGAACGGAACATCTTTAAAGGGTGAAACTAATGATTTTAATATTGTATCTTGGCTGATTGAAGAAGCGACGCGTAAAACAAAATAAAGATTTCATTTTGTAGCAATGGAGAATAGATATGTGTACTTATTGGGGGAAAGTAGATAAAGAGTTCTTTAAGAGGCAAGAACCGGAACAAAATAAAAGAGCGGCTAGCAAAAGCTAACTGCTCAATACAAGGAGATACAGAGAAGACTACTTTAAATGAATGTTGGCATACAGCCCAAATTCAGTATTGACCGAATATTTATTTTAAATTCAATTTATTTAAAGTAAACATCCCAACAGATAAAATGGTTGCGCCTGCTACAGAACCTAGCCAGTCTCTCCAGCCTAATGTATTTAAAGATGCATCTGTTAAATCCGTAATTAAGAAGATAGCAAACATTAATACACCAAATGCTAAGCATCCCCAAAATGTTTGCAAATATTTAATAATCTTCTTTCGGAACTTGCTCATATAAATCACCCTTATTAATAATTTATATTTTTATAAATAAATTATTACATATACAAAAATTAAAAGTACGAAATATGCAATATTACATATTGGAACTCAACAAAATACTCCATTGATAAGTACATAGATCGAACGGAGGCATCGTTCTTTTCCTAAAATGAAAGGTGACGATAAGAAACATGAGATACGTTTTAAACAAATTGAGCGGACGTTAAAAAATAAAAATTTATAAAGGAAATAGAAAGTATGGTGTTGTATATGTACGATAATAGGAAACTTTTTGCAAACTAAACATATAATTTTAATAGACCGACAGTCGGTCTGATGGGAAGGAGAACTTGAATGCGAATTGTAAAGGAGTATGAGGAGCGTAGAAAGGAAATTTTAGAAACAGCTGAGCGTTTGTTTCTTACGAAAGGTTATACGAAAACAACCGTGAATGATATTTTAAAAGAAATTGGTATAGCAAAGGGGACGTTTTATCATTATTTTAAGTCGAAGGAGGAAGTAATGGATGAAATCATTATGAGGATTATTAAAGAGGATGTCACTAAGGCGAAAAGGATTGTCTCCAATCCCGATATCCCCGTTTTAGATAAGTTATTTAAAATTTTAATGGAACAATCACCAAAATCAGGAGATGTCAAAGAAAAAATGATTGAACAATTCCATCAACCAAATAATGCAGAAATGCATCAGAAAAGTTTAGTGCAATCCATTATACATTTATCTCCTGTATTAACGGAAGTTTTAGAGCAAGGAATAGAAGAAGGCATATTTTCTACTCCATACCCACAAGAAACAATTGAATTATTACTCTCTTCAGCACAAGTCATATTTGATGATGGTTTATTCCAGTGGAAACCGGAAGAAATGATGAGAAGAGCTAAGGCTTATATTAAAATGATGGAAGTATCTGTTGGAGCGAAAGAAGGGTCCTTTGATTATATGATCGAGGTTTTAATGAAACAGAAATAGCTTTTTTCTGTTTGGGTGTTATAGACCGGCAGTCGGTCTAGACTAAATGAAGGATGTGATGAAGATGCCAGCAAGTATTCAATCTTCCTTGAAAGATTTTCACTTAATGGTAAGTGGTCAAATTATTACTATTTTAGGTTCAACACTATTACGTTTTGCACTGTCTTTATATGTGCTAGATATAACAGGACGTGCCGATATATTTGCAGGGTTATATGCCATAACGAGTATCCCGTTTTTGTTAGCTCCTCTTGGCGGAGCGATAGCAGATCGTTTCAACCCCCGTAATGTAATGGTCATTTTGGATTTTATAAACGCTGCTATTGTATTAAGTTTTATAGTTTTGTTATTAACTGAATCGGTATCTATTTTATTGATTGGAGCAATTATGTTTTTACTAGCAGTCATTAGTGCAATGTACTCACCAGTTGTTATGGCAAGTATTCCGCAATTAGTTCCAGAGAAAAAGTTAGAACAAGCAAACGGTATCATAAATGGTGTGCAAGCATTATCTAATATAGTTGCACCTGTACTAGGAGGAATATTATATGGCATAATTGGTTTGAAAATGCTCGTAATAACAAGTTGTCTTGCTTTCTTTTTATCTGCAATTTTAGAAATGTTTATTACAATACCTTTTATAAAAAGAGCGCAAGAAAGCCATATCATACCGACAATTGTAAAAGATATGAAAAAAGGTTTTCTTTATGTTTTAAAGCAACCTTTTATTTTGAAGGCTATGTTACTTGCAACTTTACTAAACTTAATTTTGACACCGTTATTTGTTGTTGGAGGACCTATTATGTTACGAGTAACTATGCAGAGTAGCGATACGATGTATGGAATTGGAATGGGATTAATTGATTTTGCAACCATATTAGGGGCATTGTCAATCGGTTTCTTTGCTAAAAAGTTACAGATGAAAACATTATATAATTGGATGCTTATCATAGCTTTATTAGTAATGCCAGTGGCACTATCAGTTACACCGTTTATTCTTAATTTAGGATACTATCCACCATTTATCCTCTTTATACTTTCTTCTCTTCTAATCGCAATGATTATGACAATTGTATCCATTTATGTGATTACTGTAGTCCAAAAGAAAACACCAAATGAAAATCTAGGAAAAGTGATGGCATTTATAACAGCGGTATCTCAATGTATGGCACCAATTGGGCAAGTCGTATATGGTTTTATGTTTGAAGGATTCAGTACGAAAATTTATTTACCTATATTTGCTATTAGTTTCATAATGATAATAATAGCGGTGGTGACGAAGAAAATATTAAGAAATGAAGGGAACTAGCTTCATATGCTTAGAGTATTAGCGAAACCCAATCCTAATCAATTCTTCATCATTTATTTCAATTACGAATCTATATTCTTTGTCTAATAGCCAGTAATAAAAACTGACTGCATCAACGTCAACTAGTGATTGGAATACTTTATCAAGATTTGTACTTACTACAGGGATTTCATAGTTATCCCATATTATAAAAATCTGTTCGTCAAAATCTAGTTGGTTTGCTCTAATAAGGGAAATTAGTTGTTCTTTGTTCGAAGCTATGAATTGATTATCTATCTGTTCCCAATCTATTCTTCCCGAGACAGTTATAGGAAATGAATTCATTAAAATAGTAGCAATCTGCTGGCTTTTTTCTTGGGAGAAAATGAGAGTTTCGTTTCCTAGGGATTCAAGGCATTCACTAAACAAAGGGTTTGTGTCATTGTTGTTTTTGGTTTTCAGTGCTCTTAACTTTTGTCGCAATTTCCATTGTCTTGACGATCTATCATCCATTTTTAACATTCCTTATACAATTATTTAAGAATGAGTATAGCATATAAGGGAAGTCTTTATGAAAAGGAACTTTTTAAATATAAATTAAACAAAAGCGTTATTTGAAAAAAAAGCCTTTTAAGGAAAGATAAGAGGCCATCAAAAAATATAACAACATGAAAATTTTATATTATGTATATACAATTTAAAGAGTTAGTGGAAATAATAAAATGTATAAAATTCTTATAAAAAAGCCCTAGGATTAGGGGATCTAGGGCTTCCTCTGTTGGTATATCTCACACGACATTATAAAAAGAAAAGAACTTAATGAAGATAACACATGAATGTTTCGTAAATGTATCAAAAAAGTGAACAAAAACGTTATTTTATTAGAAAAGTATGATTGTATGAAATATCATGTATGAAAGAAGAGGCGTTAGCAAAAATATGCCTTAACGAAATCGGCTTTATTTTTCAGCAAAGTATTCTTCTTAAGTGACTCATGTTGTAAAGGTAGCGGTGAAAACAGAAAGAGTTCTTTTTTTGGCAGACGGAGAAATTGTTAGTGAAATACGGATGGGTAAATAGGAACATGATCATTTGAAAGTATGAGAAGAGAAGTTGTTAAAATGGTTAGCTATACTTGGATTTTAAAGGGAAAAACTCCTATTGAATGTAGGAGTTTTTTCTTTGTTTGAAAGTTCAAAAAGATATATAATAATTTTCTGACTATTAATTTGTGGAGGGGTATTAATGAAAAATGAAACGTTACACACACAAGAAGACATTTTAAAAATGCTTGATTCATTATTAAGACCTGCAGAACCATTTTGGAATGAATTTTATGAGAATAGAGAAAAGGATGTTCCATTTTTTGAAAATGTTCCAGATGAGAACCTAGTTTCGTATATACAAAAAGAGAGAGTTTCAAAAGGGAAAGTATTAGAACTTGGATGTGGTCCAGGTAGAAATGCCATTTATTTAGCGACTCAAGGATTTGATGTAACAGCAGTGGATTTATCTGTAGAAGGCATTAATTGGGCTAAAGAAAGGGCATTGGCAAAAGAGGTAGCAATTCATTTTATTTGTGATTCAATTTTTAATTTAGAGGTTCAAAACGAATTTGATTTTGTATACGATTCGGGCTGTTTGCATCACATTCCACCGCATAGAAGAATAAATTATGTGGATTTAATTAAAAACTCATTAAAATCGGGTGGTTATTTCGGATTAACATGTTTTGCGGCAGGTGATTTAGATGAGCGAAATGGATCGGAAATAACAGATTGGGACGTATATAGAGGGTGGAGTCTACAAGGTGGTCTTGCATACTCGGAAGAAAAGTTAAGAGAGATATTTAAAGAATTTGAGGTAATTGAGATTAGAAGAATGAAACAAATGAAACAACCGAAAGAAATGTTTGGAGAATCATTTCTTTGGACAGCATTATTTAAGAAGAAATAATAAAGTAGATAATTGACAAACTCATCGTTTTTATAGACAATATATTAAAAGGAACGTACGTTTGGTTTTGTTGGCGTATGTTTTACATAAATACATAACAAGGGGCTGTCTCCATATGAGTAACGCAAATCAAAAAATTACTACATTTTTAATGTTTGAGGGCAAAGCTGAGGAAGCAATGAATTTTTATACGTCACTATTTGATCAATCAGAAATTGTAAGTATTTCTCGCTACGATGAAAATGGACCTGGTAAAGAGGGAACTGTAATTCATGCAACTTTTACGCTAAATGGCCAAGAGTTTATGTGTATTGATAGTTATGTAAATCATAATTTTACATTCACTCCAGCTATGTCTCTTTATGTAACTTGTGAGACAGAAGAAGAAATTGAAACGGTCTTTCATAAACTAGCGCAGGATGGAGCGATTCTTATGCCTTTAGGTTCTTATCCGTTTAGTAAAAAGTTTGGCTGGTTAAATGATAAGTATGGTGTATCTTGGCAGTTAACTCTTGCTGAATAAAAAAAGAAAAAGCGTAGCTTATTTGTTTAATGGATTTAGTTAAAAGCTTGAAAAATGAAATAACATAAAAAAGCGTTCCAACTGTCAACAGATTTGGAATGCTATTTTTATGTGGAAGTGAGTTGTTTAAAACTTACCAATTCTACGATTATTTTAAATGAATGGAATAGATGTATAATTTTTTGTCTTTTTAGAATTTTTAGCGATTATTAGCATTTATCTGTTAATATAAATATAGACAACTATGTATGAACTATCAGGCGGGTTAATAGAAAAAGGAAAGCATAAATAGTTAATAAGTTTACACTTAAAATGCAACTAGATTGTTAGGAGGAATAATTGTAATGGATACTACACAACAAAACAGTAATGCATGGGATAAGAAGGTGGAAGAAGGTTCTAGATACACGCAGTCTGTAAGTAGCGAGATTATTGAGAAAAGCAAATCAGGTGAATGGGAGATTACAGTCACTACGGAAAAATCAGTTCCTAGAGAATGGTTTCCAAAGTCATTAGATGGATTAAAGATACTTTGCTTAGCATCAGGTGGCGGACAACAAGCACCAGTTCTATCTGCTGCTGGAGCAGATGTAACAGTTACTGATATATCTAAGAAGCAATTGGAACAAGATGAAAAGGTAGCAAAACGGGATGGTTTAACTTTAAAAACCGTACAAGGAGATATGTCAGACCTTAGTGATTTTGAGGAAGAATATTTTGATATTGTTGTAAATCCTGTGTCTAATTTGTTTGTCAAAGATGTTCATCTTGTATGGAATGAAGTTTCTAGGGTTTTAAAGAATAAAGGTGTTCTTATTGCTGGATTTACAAATCCGTTACTATGGATTTTTGATGATAACCAAGAGCAAAAAGGTATTCTGGATGTTAAACATTCAATTCCTTCATCAACATTGGATTATTTACCAGAGGATGAAGTTCAAGATTACATCGATTCAAATCAAACAATAGAATATGCGCATACTTTAGAAGACCAAATCCAAGGCCAAATTGATGCTGGTTTTGCTATAACAGGTTTTTATGAGGATGATTTTGGTGGAACAAGGATATTAGATAAGCATATTAAAACATTTATTGCGACAAAAGCTATAAAATTAAAGATGGATTAAGAATTTTTGCTTGTCGCACGGGGCGTTAGTCGAAGAAGGCTCTTAAAATAGAAAAGGATGGTACTTTCCATCCTTTTCCTTATGTATTTTGAGTGTCGAAACTATTCTCAAAACAAGTTTTACACTACTAGTTGTATAATTAGGTTATGCTTTTATATTAAGAATTTTGCTGACCGAATCTTTTCCCGAGTTTAGCTAACAATTCAGGTTGATCGCTTTGGCTCATTATAACTTCAATAAAGATAAGTTGATTCTTATTAAAAATTATATTTGCTAAGGTTTCTGCTAATTCTGCTTCATTTTCTACTTTAAATGTTAGACTTTTTTCTTCTGATCCAAATATCATTGATAGTTTATTGTAATCCCACATCTGTATGTCATTATAAAGTTGGTTTTGTCCGTGAATGGCACGTTCAACAGTGTATCCGTTGTTATTGATTAAAAATATAATCGGTTTTAAATTTTGACGTAGTATAGTTGATAACTCTTGGGCAGTTACTTGGAAAGAACCATCACCAATAATTAAAATGTTGCGCCGTGATAAATTGGCGAGCTGTGTACCAAGTAGAGCGGGCAGTGTATATTCCGATAGATCCCCATAACGGTTGTCCTACATATGCAGTGTTATTAGGTAGAGGGATAGCAGCACTACCAAAGAAAGGTGTTCCTTGCTCTACAATTAAGACGTCGTTTTCTTGTAAGAAATGGTACATTTGCTGCCAAAAACGTTTTTGTGTGACCATTTGTGCTTTTGGATTGAACTCTTCAGTAAAAGGTGATGATTCTAAAATAAATGGCTTAACGTCAAGGGTATCTTTATTACGATGCTCAATTGAATCACTTAAATGTTGTAAAACATCCTGCATTACAACTGGACCGTATTTTTCATCTATAATTTTCACAGTGTAGGGATGGATTTCTATAACTTGTTCTTTTGTAAAACCTTGTGTGAAGCCGCCTGTAATAGTATCAGTTAACTTCACACCAATACTAATAATACAATCAGATTCATCAATTCTTTTTCGCAAGTACGGAGAACTTACATCACCAGTATAAACCCCTATAAATTGAGGGTGTTTTTCTGGGAATATTCCTTTTCCCATACTGAACGTCGCGATGGGAAACCCAGTTTTTTCTACGAATTGATGTAAATTTTCTTTAGCGTGAAATCGATCTACTTCAAAATCAGCTAAAATAACAGGTTTTTTGGCACTATTTATTTTTGAAATGGCATGTAGAAGCATTTTATTTAATGCTTCTTTATTACTTAAAATAGGTTTATTTATAATAGGTTCTGTCGGTTTATTAATTGGTTTATTATACACATCAATCGGCAAATTAATATGAACAGGGCGTTTTTCATTCCAACATGCACGTAAAACACGGTCAATTTCCTCAGCAGCATGCTCAGGTGTTACATTTGTTTGTGCTATAGTGATTTCTCGATACATATTGGAAAAGTGATCGAACTTTCCATTTCCTAACGTATGATGGACGATTGCTCCATTTTCCATTACTTTTGTTGGTGGCGTACCTGTAATTTTTATAACTGGCACGTTTTCCGCATATGAGCCAGCAATACCGTTAATAGCGCTTAATTCTCCAACACCGAAAGTAGTAATAAGAGCGGCGATTCCTTTTATGCGAGCGTACCCATCTGCTACATATGCAGCATTTAATTCATTACAATTGCCAATCCACTTTAAATTTTTATGTGCTACCACATCATCTAAAAAGGCAAGATTATAATCACCAGGAACCCCAAATATATGTTCAATTCCTAATTCGTGTAGTCTATCCAATAAATATGTACTTACAGTATATTGTTTTTTCAAATGAATCATCTCCTAATTATGCAATGAATGTTTCAATAGACTGAACAAGTTCTAATGCGTTGATTAAAATATTCATTACTAGATTGTGGTATAATTTACATACAGGGGGAAAGTAGATGACACAACATAAAGAAGAACAGATGAATGAGGCATTAGCATTATTTTATTTTGCATATAAAACATTTACTGAAAAGCCAGATGAAATTATAAAAGAATATGGCATTCAACGAGTACATCATCGAATTTTATTTTTTATCGCACGTTTTCCAGGGATAAGTGTAAATGAGTTATTATCACTATTAGAAATAAGTAAGCAAGCGCTCCACGGACCGCTACGTCAACTTGTGGAAAAGGGCTTAATTGAGAGTAATGAAGCTATGCATGATCGACGTGTGAAACAGTTGTCTTTAACAGAAAAAGGTACAGATTTAGAGAAAAAACTGAGTGATGTACAAAGACAACAAATGGGTGCTATTTTTTCAAAATTTGGTGAATCATGTGAGGACAATTGGCACCAAGTTATGAATGAAATGGCAAATAGCCGATCAGGTTTTGATGCTTGGATATCGAAACGTGAAATACCAGTCGATCAAAAATAATGAAAGAACTTCTGTTTTTATCGTTTGAAAAAGAACAAATTTTATCCATACATTTGGCAACTATCGATTGGTCATAGAGTGAATGGATAAAAAGATACATTACTAGATACTTTATACGTGTACGCAATGGAACAATAAAATTCACATTTCCGAAAGGGGAATTATAATGATAAAACTTGTACTTATTCGTCACGGACAAAGCTTATGGAATCTTGAAAATCGCTTTACTGGATGGACAGATGTTGATCTATCAGAGAATGGATTAAGTGAAGCGAGAGAAGCAGGAGCAATATTAAAGAAAAACGGATATACTTTTGATGTGGCTTATACATCTGTATTAAAACGCGCAATTCGGACGTTATGGATTGTACTTCATGAGATGGATCTTACTTGGGTTCCAATACATAAATCTTGGAAGCTAAATGAAAGACATTATGGTGCATTGCAAGGGCAGAATAAAGATGAAACTGCTCAAAAGTATGGTGAGGAGCAAGTTCATATTTGGAGAAGAAGTGTTGATGTAAGACCACCGGCTCTTACTGAAGACGATCCTCGATATGAAGCGACCGATCCAAGATATAAAACACTCAAAAAAGGTGAATTTCCATTAACTGAATGTTTAGAGGATACGGAGAAGAGAGTACTTGCTTATTGGCATTCAGAAATTGCGCCGACATTAAAAAGTGGTAATAAAGTAATTATTTCATCACACGGTAACACAATTCGCTCGCTAGTAAAATATTTAGACAACCTTTCAAGTGATGGTGTAGTTTCATTAAATATTCCAACTAGCATTCCGCTTGTTTATGAATTAGACGAAAACTTACGTCCGATTCGTCATTATTATTTAAGTATGGATGGAGAAGTACCTGAAGGGGAAATTCCGAAACATATTTCTTTTTAATACGAAAATTTGAAATGAATGCTTGTCTACATATACAATATAGACTCATGGTAAAGTGAAATTTTAATCAGTGGGGTCTTACTGCCCACAAATAGCAGGATAAAAGACGTGGTACCTTCTAATATATATGCGATGTAGCTAATTTTAGAAGCTTGTCCACGTCTTTTGTCATAAAGAGAGCAGCTTGCGCATGTAATGATATCGTGAGTAGTTTTTGAATGGAGGGTGATGTGATTAATGATCTCTAACATTCGAATTGGCTTATTTGTTTTAGCGATTGTCTTTGTAGTCCTTGTTTTCTTTTATTGGAAAAATGAAGAGTTGTACGAGGAGAAGAAGCAACGTATTAGAAAGACTTGGTATGGTTTGTTTATCATATCTGTCACCGTGTATTTCATGATAAAAGGAATCGATTTAACCCTCTGGAAAAATCTTTTAATGTTTACTGCAATGGTTATTTTTGTTGATATTGCGTTCATTTTAACGCCTAATATTTCAGAAATATGGGGTGCAAAATTTAGCGATATTGGCAAGACAGTTCAATCCATAAAACGATCATTAATTGCATCTAAAGCAAGAGGAGAAATATACACGACAATTATTCAAAATGTTAATCCAGCAGTATTCGGTACGATGGAATGGCATACGGAAGAGGAATATACAAAGAGCTTAAATGCATTTTTAGATTCATATGGGGAAAAGATTGGCGCGAAAATTGTTGTTTTTGAAGCTGCGAAGGAATTAAATACAAACTTTCGTGGTATTCGCTCACAATTTAGTATTATCGTCCCGTTAGAACATATCGAGCAATTGAATGAGCAGAAAGCGGTGCAAGTAGAAAATGTCGGGATTATACCAGCAAAAATAGTAAGTGACGTTTTCATTGTTATTGATGGAAAGAAAAATAACCTGCAAGATCGGGATTTTGAAAATGTATATAATTTAACAATACATCATAGTTATTTTAGTAAATAAGGACAGAATCTTTTTCTGTCCTTTTCTTCTATACATAAATTAAAAACAAAATCCGACAAAGTTGAATAAAATTGGACAATCATTCCTACACTAGCATGTAGAGGTGATTGTAGTGGTAAAAGATTATGACAATGATTTTTTTAAAGAAGATAACGAAGATACAACAGATTTCTCTTTAATAAAAGGGGATACGTTGCAGCAAGTAGAAGAATTAGAAGAAGAATTAAAAAGAAAATCATAAGTGTACACTCTTTCTACATTTGCTATATAATATAAATAAAAGGTTGTATCTTTTTGAAAAGGGGGAGAAGAGATGGCTGAAGTCAATGTACAAAAGTCTTCGTTTTTTAAAGAAAAAAAAGAAGAATCCAATACAGATTTCTCTCTTGTGAAAGGTGCATTAACGGAGAATATAAATCGGTTAGAGAAACTGATGAATAATAGTAGTTCAAAATATATACAGGTGAAAAGAACAAAAGAAAATGCATAGAGCATTTTCTTTTGTTTTTTATTTAATAGTAAACTTATCTTTTACTTTTTTAGGTAAATCTGTTTTCTGAATCTCTTCATAGGACTTTACTTCAATTGATGATATTTCATTGTTGCTATTATCATCTTGATCTACATAAAGGCGTAAAAACGCGTCTTCATTTAATTTATGATTGTTTTCTTTTTTTGTACTTCTAAATGTAATTTGTTTTTTGACGCCATCTTCATCATATGCGGACAGCGTATAGTTTCGTAAGTTTCTATGATCTACTTTTTCGATAGTTCCTTCGCCTTTTATCTGCATGTAATATACATCTTTACCAATTCTATTTAGTGACGCTCTCTCACAGCCAATAGTAAAACTAAAAAATAATAAACATAGTGTAATAATTGCTAAAAACTTTTTCATTTTCTTTATCTCCTTTAATGTGTTTCTTTAAAAAGTATACGACTATTATTAAATGAGAAAAATCGATGTAGATTACAACGCCCTTACAATGTTGTAAGAGTGTTGTACATAAAATGAACAATAAAAGTTAAAAGAAAGATAAAATAATGAATCATGGTATAATGATATGAGACTTACATATTATTTTTTCATTTTGAGAGGAGCTTGAAAAATGTATTCTACTTTAGAACAATTAACAAAGCACCCTGTATTTTTTCATTTTGCAGAAATTTCAAAGATTCCTAGAGGATCAGGTAATGAAAAGGAAATTAGTGATTATTTAGTGGGCTTTGCAAAAGAGCGTAACTTA
Source organism: Bacillus sp. JKS001846 (assembly GCF_900176455.1). Classification (NCBI taxonomy): domain Bacteria; kingdom Bacillati; phylum Bacillota; class Bacilli; order Caryophanales; family Bacillaceae; genus Bacillus; species Bacillus sp. JKS001846. Next base: position 3,321,411 of record NZ_FWYG01000001.1, on the reverse strand, counting down.
GAAGTCATTCAAGATGAAGCATTAAATGTCATTATTAAAAAAGAAGCAACAGCTGGTTATGAAAATGTACCAGCTATTATTATTCAAGGTCATATGGATATGGTTTGCGAAAAAAATCAAGCAACAGTACATGATTTTGAAAAAGATCCAATTGAATTACGAATCATTGGGGACATGTTATATGCAAATCAAACAACTTTAGGTGCTGATAATGGTATTGCAGTTGCGTATGCATTAGCTTTATTAGATTCAAAAGAAATTCCGCATCCAGCACTTGAAGTCGTTATCACTACTGAAGAAGAAACGACAATGGGCGGAGCTTTTGCTATTGATCCAAATCATTTTGAAGGAAAGATATTTATAAATATTGATTCTGAAGAAGATCATAAATTACTTGTAAGTAGTGCAGGTGGTGCGAAAGCTGTTGAAACAATTCAAGTAATTTGGGATGAAACGCCAGCGAATATGGATGCATACCGTATATATGTTGGTGGTCTAAAAGGCGGCCATTCTGGTATGGAAATTGATAAACAACGCGGTAATGCGAACAAAGTATTAGGACGAGTATTACGTGATTTATCAGTACATACGGAGTTTTACATAAGTGAAGTTCACGGCGGATTAAAAACGAATGCAATTCCGCGTGAAAGTGTAGCTACAATTTTAATTCGTACAGAAGATGTAGGACAAGTAGAAGAAAAACTAGAATCATGGACACGTGTATTACAAGAAGAAATGCGTGCTGTTGATCCAGATGTTCATGTTACACTGACAAAATTGGATGAAAAAGTTGAAAATGTATTTGCTAAAGAGACACAAAAGCAGCTTATTTCATCATTATTCTTAATTCCAAATGGCATTCAAAGTATGAGCATGGATATTAAAGGTCTTGTAGAAAGTTCAACAAATTTAGGCGTTATTGAAACGTTGCAAGATGAAATTAAATTACGTAACGAAGTGCGAAGTTCTGTAAGTAGTTTAAAACAACATGTTGCAGAAGAAATCAAATATATTGCTGAATTAGTTGGTGCTACATTTGAAATAGAGTCAGAGTATCCAGAATGGCCATACAATCCAAACTCACAAATTCGTAATTTATTTGAAAAAGTACATCAAGAAAAATACAATAAAGAAATTGAAATCTTCGCTGTACATGCGGGGATTGAGTGTAGCGCATTCGTTCAAAAGATGCCTGAATTAGATGCAATTTCATTCGGACCAGACATTTTCAACGTCCACACTCCAGATGAACATATCAGTATCTCTTCTGTAGTGAATAACTGGGGATTCTTCATTGATGTAATGAAGGGTACGAAAGAATTAGCTAAGTAATAACGACGAAATAAAAAGGAGTCTATAAAAATTTATAGGCTCCTTTTTTGTATTGGAATTTATCCCACTATTTGCCGGGCAGCCCGATTGGTTCAACTAATAATCAGTGGGGGATGAATAAAACCACTACTGATTAAAGTTTCACTTTATGAGAAGTCATTTTTCGTTAGTATGTAATATTAAGCTTGAACAATTAATAAGGATGAATTGTTGATGTTTTTTAGTACTGATAAAGGGGTGGAGAAATGAAGGGAAGAAATCATTTTATTGTTTGTATGTTTTTATTGTTTTTCACATTTAGTTTTATTGGTGTTCAGAAAATAATAGCAGAAGAAGTTGAATTTTCAGGAACAACAGCTCCATTGAATATAAATGTTAGAGAGGCAAAAAGTTTAAATGCAAATATTGTAGATGTGATTCCCGGAAATACAAAAGTATCTTTTAAAGGATGGGAGTATGGTGAAGCGGTTAAAGATTACTGGACAGGAAATTTAGATAATCGTTGGTTTTATTATTTTAAAGATGGAAAAAAAGTATATGTAACGTCAGCGTATATTAATGGAAATCCCCCAAGTACACCAACAGACCGTAAATTATCTGTACCTAACATATTACAAGAAAGATCAAATTGGTGTTGGGCAGGCACTTCGGTTTCAGTTTTAAATTATTTTGGGAAAACTCCTTCACAAGATCAGTACGTTAGGTATGTTAAGGGTGGATCATATAATAATCCTGCAACTTCACGTGAAATACAATATGGATTATCGGGATATGGTGTTAGCTCAGCTATAAGTTCTGGAGCAAAATCTTATGATTGGTTCAAAAGTCAAATTAATAGTAATCAGCCGATGATTGCACTCATTATGTGGCAAAATGGAGCTAACATCGGACACTTTCTAGTACTTGATGGATTTTATAAAGGGACAAATGGAACAGATTATATAACATACATGGACCCTTGGTATGGTGATCATTATAATCATAATTTCAGTACGTTCCATAACAATAATAATTTTTGGTGGAGTGAAACTGTTTATAATATCCATGCAAACTAATAATATTAAAAGCGGGGGTTCATAAATGGGAAAACTACTTAAGCTTGTGATACTGTGCATGTGCTTAATGACCGTTATTATTTTCGCTAGTAAAATTAGTTATGCATCAAAAAATAAAAGTGAATCAGTACAATCGATCGCATTAAAAGATTATCAATATAGTAAGGGAAGTTCTTCTGAAAATTTAAGTTTTGAAAAAATAACAACATCTCCATTTTCGTTACCAATCTATGAAACAATTCCAGCACAGCAAATTTTAAATAGCTCTGAATTTAAGAATTTACTATTACCAACAAATGAAAAGCTGTGGTTTATTATGAAGGGTGAGCAGCCAGAAGGACTAATTGTTGCGAATGATACTGAACCGATTCGAACGGGCGGAGAAAATAGAAGTAAAGATTTATATGGATTATATAAAGCAATAAAAAATAATACAAATGAAACAAAAGATATTAGTTATTTCGAATTTGAAGGGCAAGGAATATTGGTAGTAAATCAAAATAATGATCAAGAAATATACCTTAGTAAAGGTGCCGCTGCCATATTAAAACTTCCTGCTGGTCAAAAAGTATTGAGCAGTGAAGTAATACAGAAAATGAAAGAGAGAATTGTAACTGGTTTTGAATAGTGGTAATATCTGATTTTTTTGTTTATACAAGGTTGAATAGGGAACAGGATCAATGGTAGCATTAGGGCATCTTTACTGTTTGAAACCTAATAGTGTATATAAAAAGGTTAGAGAAGTTAATTCTCTAACCTTTTTATATTAATGTCTGAAATTTAAAAAGTGATGGAGTAAACCAAATAATAAAAGTTTGTCTGCTCTTCTATTTTTATTTGCAATTTAAACTCGTTATATTCAGCTATCTATTGTACAACCTTTTTACATAGCTGAATTTTTTTATTTGAAAATAAGGGTGCATCTATAAAACCATAATGATAAACTAAAATACCTAATTCCACTCTAGAATTAATATGCCATTTTTCTTTAATATGATTAATTATCGTTGAAATTCTTCGAGGGGTAACATATATTTTTTTTGAAATTTCTGCATCTGTGTATCCTTTTGCTACATAAATAGCCACTTCTAACTCTCTTTCGGTCAACATTCTTTTCATAAAATACGCTCCTTCGAAATTATTTATATAAAAATCAAAAGAAACTATTAAAAGAAATAAAGGTGAAAAATCATATTTATTTTAATCCGGCTATTTGCGGGTAGTAAGACTCCGACCTCAAAATTTAGATGTGGCAAAGAAGTCGGACTCCCTGTAAAAGCCTGCCTGGGGTGGACTAATAATCAGTGGGGGTGAATAAAACGCACATTGATTATTAGTGAACCATATTTTAATAATTTCTCGTATTGTGATACAAGTTTGTAAAAGAAACTATAAATCCATATAATTAGTAATTGTAACTATATCAATTTTACATTACATTAAAAGTTGGAAAATATTCTTATACTCATAAAGTGTTACATTTGAGGGAGGAAAGATGGAATTCTACAATCTTGGTATTATTATTAAAGAACTTAGAAAGAAAAAAAACATGTCACAATCTGAATTATGTCATGGAATATGTTCACAAAGTCAAATTAGTAAGATAGAAAAAGGTATTATTTATCCATCTAGCATATTGTTGTATCAATTATCTGAAAGACTTGGTATTGATCCAAATTATATATTCGCACTAACCAAAAATAAAAAAATAAAATATATTGAAAATGTAAAATGTGTAATGAGAGATTGTGTAAAACAAAAACAATATAATGAGCTTTATGAAATAGTAAAAAAAGAGAAAAATGATAATAATTTCCAATCGAAAGAGGATAAACAATTTTTATTATGGCATGAAGCGATTGCTATATATTATGTAAATGGAGCAACAAGTAATGCTTTTGACATTTTAAATAGAGCACTAAAACAAACCTTAAGTAGTACTAACTTTTTATCAGAAAAAGAAATAAGCATAATGAATTCAATTGCTATAATACATGCAGAAAATGAAGAGTATGAGAAAAGTATAAATATATTAAAACAAAGTTTAATTAATTTTAATAAGATAGAATTTCCTAGAGAAAAAGAAATCAAATTAAGACTCATTCATACGTTAACAAAATGTTTACACCTTGCAAATCAATATGAAGAAGCAATAAAGTATAGTGAAATAGGTATAAAATTAGCCATAAATATGAATACTTTATACTTATTAGGTGAATTGTTTTTTGAAAAAGGTGCAATTTTATTGAAAGTTCAGCACTCTAATGAAGTTGGTTTAACAGACATAAAAAAAGCATTATTTATATTTGAACTAACTGAAAGAAAACAATATATAAAAATGATCAAGGAAAAATATATTAAAAATCAAGAATAAACAAGAAAGAATTTTAACATAAACTATTCCTAATTGTTATTTATTTCTAAAAAAAGTACTGTAATACGAACTATTCCTAATTGTTGTTTATTGCTAAAATGAATACCGTAATATTAGATAAATATAAAGGGTGGCATTTTATGAAATCAAGAGGAATTACTCGTAAAGCAGATAGTATGGGGCGTATTGTTATTCCAATGGAAATAAGACGGAGTTTAGGAATTGTAGAAAAAGATTCTCTTGAAATGTTTATAGAAGAGGATCAGATTATTTTACGAAAATATCAATCTCCAAGAGCTTGTGCACTTACAGGAGATATTTCAGACAGCAATATTTCGTTAGCGAATGGGAAGATTATCGTAAGTCCAAACGGGATGGAACTGTTAATAAAGAAGTTACAGCAATATCTTTTAAAGTAAAAGATAAGTAAGAACTTTAAAATAGAATATACTTGGAAAAAGTCCTCTATTCATTTAGGGGGCTTTTTTATTGTTATCAATAAAATTGAGAGGCCGTAGTTGGTTCAATGGAATACGGATTACCTTATAAATAGTCTGACTATTTTTTATAAAAAAACTATTTATTTACATTTTTTTGTTTCGTGTTATATTTTTAATGTTAACATAGTTGTATTGAAAATTCTGATTTTAAAATTAGGAAAACTTTAGAAAATGAAATACTCTTACTTGAATTGAAAATCATATAAACATAGTTTGAAAGTAAAGTATGAAAATGAATCAGATTTTCAAATTAAATTTGCCAAATCAATGGAGGTTCGTGGGGGAAATGTAACTAAGAAGAAATCTCTTATACTCCATGTTTTTTATTTGTAAATCGGTAATTCTAATAGCTCTGACGAAAAGTAAAGGAGTAAAAAAGAAGTGGATAGTTTGTTTAATAGAAGATAGGGTGTAAAAAATAAAACAACGGAGGTTTTATAATGAATAAAGGAATACTGCAGATTACAGAAATTGAAGAAATTACTATTCCGAATCTATTGAAGGATAAAATGAAGAATCTGATAGAAAATGAATTAAAAACTCATAATCCTTATACTTGTGATCAAGAAATAGCAGCATATTTTTCAAAAGAGTGGCTTAATTGTTTGATTGACTATTCAAAGAAAACTCCGAATTCAGACATGAAAAATCTACTACATATGATAAAAATAGCGAATTGTGGTGGGAACGTACCGCCTATCCTTATTAAAAATACTCCATGTGATCCTATAGAAACACTATTACCTGGGGAAAATCGCAGAGGTTTTAATTATGGTGAAGACGAACACGATAGAATGAAAAAACATTTTTATGCAGAATGGGTCACCTGGCTTTTTGCCACACTTTTTAATTATGATGCTTTAATTCACCCATCCGAACATGCAGGGAAAAATAGATTTCATCTCATTTCACCTTTAAACAACGATGAAGTTTTGCGAAATGTCGGTGCAAGCACCGGTGGCGGGAACTTTTATCAACATAACGATGCCACAGTGTATACAGATATGAAAGACCAATCAGATATTGAAGCAAGATTGAAAACATTCAATACGAATTTAGAAATTGTATCAAATAGACTTAATAAATCCGTGGAACGAATAGTGTCTGAAATTACTTGTGGAAAATTTACTAGAGTTGATGCTCTTTTATTAAAAGGAGTGTTAAATTTAAAAACTCAAACTCATATTGGAACGCCAAAATTACTTCAAAAGCATCTTGAAGAAAATTTCTTCAGTAAAGATGACATATTGGCGATAAGTAAAATGCCTATTGCTCATATCGCAGGAATGGCTGATGGTGAAATATCGGGATTTGTAGGGGAAATAAACCAAATTATATTTTTAGATGATAATGGTGATATTATTGCAACTTGTTTAAATGGAGCAGAGAATAGATTGATTTATGTAGGAGAAAGTGAAGAAGAAAAATTGAAATTTGACATGTTTTTAGAACTCTTACGAACAACGCCTACTTATAAGGTTCCACTTACATCTGAAGATTTATTAATTATCCCAAATTCATACTATGGTAAACAAACAAATGTAACTCATGGTAGAGAAAGGTTATCTGAGGAAGAATATAAAATCCCGATTGGAAATAATAAATACGGAAGAAGAATTGTTTGCAGGCAATACGTTTCCAGCCGATTACGTGATCAGAAAGAAAGTTACTTTAAAGATTTAATTAACTAGTTTAAAGAGAGGAGGGAAGATGGGGAGGTTTGGGGTATAATAGCTCAAGCCTTCCCATATTCTTTGTATGGATTTTACTATTGAATTACTCATACTACTATTTTTAGTAGCTGTATTAGCAGGATGGATAGATACGATTGCTGGAGGCGGTGGTATGATAACTATCCCGATAATGTTATTAGTAGGTATGTCTCCTTCTGTAGCGATAGCAACTAATAAACTGCAAGGGAGTAGCGGAACTCTCATGGCAACAGTGTTTTTTATTAAGAAGAAAGAAATTAATCTTAAAGAAATGCGTTTGTCCATCTTAATGACCTTTTTTGGATCAGTTTTCGGTGGATGGCTTGTTTTACAGATACGAGCAGAATATCTAATTATGATATTACCTTTTTTACTTGTTTTTATTGGCATTTATTTTCTATTATCTCCAAATATAGCAAACGAAGATCGACCGAGAAAAATAAGTATGTTGTTGTTTGCGTTAACAGTGGCTCCGTTACTGGGATTTTATGATGGTTTCTTCGGCCCAGGAACAGGTAGTTTAATTGCTTTAGCATTCATTCTTTTATGTGGATATAGTGCTACACGGGCGACTGCAAATGCTAAGATTTTGAACTTTACAAGTAATTTCGCTGCTTTGTTATATTTTATTATTTTTGGCCAAATCGATTGGACAATTGGGTTGATTATGATGCTTGGTCAAATTATAGGATCATATATTGGAGCGAAGATGGTGCTTACAAAAGGGACGGCATTAATACGACCAATAGTGGTTATTGTTTGCTTTGTCATGGCAATTAAGATTTTTTTACAAAATATGAACTAAATGTAATCAATATATTATTTGTATCAAAGTTAGAGTGTTTTCATGTTCCTATTGCAGTATTACGCTGTTTAAGATGTGTTCAAAATTACACAATTTGACTAGTGTAATGTATTGCGTTATGCTTTTTTATAGTATAAAAGAAAGGCTTGAAGATAATGATTCGTCGTTTGAGAAAGCTAAAAAATGTAGCAGTCGTAGTAAGCTTCTAAGTAAATAGCAATATATATAATACTTAGAAGCGAGGAATAAAGTTATGAAGCATCCATTATTTAATCATTGGTCAGAAACAAAGTATATAAAAGATATAGTAACAAATCCACTCATTGAAGTAGGAGAGTACTCCTATTATTCAGGCTATTATAGTCATCAAAATTTTGAAGATGGCTGTGTAAGGTATTTGTGGGGAGATGCTAAGTCCCAAGCACTGTTCAATCCAATTGAACAGATGGGATGGCACCTTGACAAACTCATTATTGGGAATTATGTTTGCATAGCAAGCGGGGTAGTCATTTTAATGGGTGGTAATCATAATCATCACTCAGAATGGATTACAGTATATCCATTCGCTGAGCAAATTAAACAATCATATGAACCTAAGGGAGATACAGTCATTAAAAGTGATGCTTGGATTGGAATGAATGCTATAATAATGCCTAGCGTTACTATTGGTGAAGGTGCAATTGTTGCTGCAGGATCAGTCGTAAGTAAAGATGTTCCGCCGTATACAATAGTTGGTGGAAATCCTGCTAAGGAAATAAAGAAACGATTCACTGATACAGAAATAAACATGTTAATGGAAATGCGTTGGTTTGATTGGGATAGGAAATTGATTGAGAAGGCAATTCCGCTGTTATCTAGTCCATCCATCGAACCATTATTTGCTTTTTATAAAAATGAAGTGAAAAATAAATAAATCAGTTAGAAAAACTACATCCAGTATAGGGTGTAGTTTTTTATTTTTTGTAAATGTGGAACAAATGTATTATTTAGATTGTCTATTAACTGTAATCCTAAAAAATATGAAAGTGTGAATCATTTTGAAAAATATAAGGGGATTAAAAATAAGGATATGTGTGGGAATACAAAGTATTAGCGCACCTGAAAATGTCGGATGAGATGGTCTATATGAAAGCGATTCTAACGTTTTATATGTATATACAATTTGAGAACACTTTCTATTTTTTTGCGGGATTATGTTAAAATAACGCTTTTTTTAAGTACAAAGAAATTGGAGGTAACAGAAGTGAAAGGTATGTTTTGCAATAGAGTTATTGCAATAGTAACAGTGCTTACACTATTTTGTAGCATGGTCGTTACAATTGGAAAAGCAGCAGCGGAAACAGATCCTGCTATAGACGTTGAAGCAGGATCAGCAATTTTAATAGAAGCAAATTCTGGAAAAATTTTATATGAAAAAAATGCAGATGAATCATTGGCAATTGCTAGTATGACAAAAATGATGAGCGAATACTTAGTTCATGAAGCGGTGGATAAAGGAAAACTTAAATGGGATCAAAAAGTTAAAATCTCTGAATATGCACATAAGATTTCGCAAGATCGTTCACTATCAAATGTTCCATTAGAAAATGGTGGCTCTTATACGGTAAAAGAGTTATATGAGGCAATGGCAATTTACTCTGCAAATGGTGCAACAATTGCTTTAGTTGAACAGATTGCTGGTAAAGAGGTCAATTTTGTAAAAATGATGAACGATAAGTCAAAAGAGTTTGGTATGAAAGACTATAAGTTTGTAAACTCTACTGGCTTAACAAATCAAGATTTAAAAGGATATCACCTAGAAGGGACAACTCTAGACGAGAAAAATAAAATGTCTGCAAGGGATTGTGCAATTTTAGCACAACGTCTTATTCAAGATTTTCCCCAAATATTAAATACAGCAAAAATTCCTAAAAAAACATTCCAAGAGGGTGGTAAATATCCAATTGATATGGCGAACTTTAACTGGATGTTAAAAGGTTTAATTAAGCAATATGAAGGTGTAGATGGTTTGAAAACAGGAACGACTCCAGAAGCGGGAGATTGTTTCACTGGTACAGTAGAAAGAAATGGTATGCGCCTAATTTCTGTAGTGATAAAAGCAAAATCTCATACGGCACGTTTTGATGAAACAAAGAAATTATACGATTATGGATTTGCGAATTTTGAAGTGAAGAATGTCTACGGAAAAGATTCAGTAATAAAAGGACATGAAACAGTTCGAGTGGCAAATGCAAAAGACAAAGATGTAGTAGTTCAAACGAAGCAAGCTGTTTCACTTCCAATGCCGAAGGGCAATAAAGACATTTATAAAAAAGAATTTAAAGTATCGAATACGGAACAAGAAGCGCCTATTAAAAAAGGTGTAACAATTAGTAAAATGATTATCTCGTCTAAAGATAATACAGATCCTGGGTTCTTATCAGGTAATTCATTACAAATAGACCTTGTAACAAAATCTGATGTGGAACAAGCAAATTGGCTTACACGTTTTATACGTAAAACAGGATCTTTTTTTAGTGGTATGTGGGATCGTACGATTGATATAGTAAAAAGCTAATTTTATAGGATACAACTAAATATTAGTTTGAAACAAAAGGTTTCAAAGCACTATAGATTCTTATGTGGATAGCTTGGAATGTCAGGGTGTAATTTTTTCTTCTTACTTTGTGCATTGCAATGACACTACTTTTTTCTATAGTTTCGTATCATGTAATCGAAAAGAAATGTATCAACTGGGCAAAACAAAGAACAACAAATTTTTTGAAAAAAGTATAAGTCCTAGAGGGATTTTATTTCTTTAGTAAATATACGAATATGACCGATTCCTTAGTATACTTGGGAATCGGTCAATTTTGGATTCTAAATGTAAATATAGTAAAGTGGAATATAATTGAAATCGAAAACCACTTAGAAATAACAATTACGGTGTGAGCTATTGTATAGTATAGATATGTTTAAAAATAAAGGGGGAATACATATGTGGAAGCGATTTGTAGCAATTGGTGATAGTTTTACAGAGGGGATAGGGGATGAAGTTGAGGGAATTGCATTAAAAAGCTGGGTAGATCATTTTGTTCAACTGTGTGAAAAAGATATAGAATATGCCAATTTTGCAAAGCGTGGGTTAGTAACTGAAGAAATTCGCTTGCAGCAATTGGAAAAGGCGTTAACTTTTAATCCAGATTTGGTTAGTCTCATTGCAGGGGCAAACGATGTTTTAAAAGGACGTTGGAATCATGATGCATATAAGAACGATATGGAATTTATGATAGATACATTAAGTAAAGCAGGGGCTGATATTATTATAGCAAACCTTCCTGATTTTACAGTTAGGCTTCCTTTTGCTTCTGAAAAAAAACAAGAAATAAAAGAACAATTATTAGAGGCAAATGAAGTTATACATTCACTGAGCAGAGAGTATAAGCTTCATCATGTTGATTTTTGGAATCATCATTTAGTTAATGACAATACGCTTTGGTCTAAGGATTTAATTCATCCAAACTCAAAAGGATATGTAAAAGTTGCTGAATTGATTTTTAGTAGTTTGCCTGTACAGAAGACAAAATAATAGTTTGCAATGTAACGAATATGATATTAAGTGTATGAAGCTATGTTTTTTAGTAAATGGAAAGAACTAAACATTTAGCAAACAAAGCGTTTCTACGATATATTTCTACAGTAGTGCACAAATACAGAATCACAAAGAAAGATCACTTATGGAAATAGGTGGTCTTTAAATGTTTTTATAACTAAATTAGTATATACTGTATTACTAACAATTTCGTACTACATAAAAATTAAGTTCTCTTATAGAAAAACTGATTTTATATTATCTTAAAATATAATAACATGTTCAAATGATATTTTGGGTATGTATCCTAATTGTGAATGATGTGTAATTTTTTTTGAAGTATAAATATCCAATAAATAAAATAGGTAGTAGGTGCAGAAGTATTAATACTATATTATTCAATTCTTGTTATGAGTACATTAGTGATTGGTAATATTATATTTTTATTATCAACTTTAGTTATTGGAATTAATTTGCATAGAAAATATGTAGGATAAGAAAAAATAAATATACTTTATTGTATATTTATTTTTTTGTTTAGTAGGATTTATAGTCTCTATAAACTATTATGTTAATAAAATTAAAAAACTTAATTCTTGATATCCTTATGGCTAAAGCTATCTATAAAATGACAATATAACTAAATAATTGTTTGGTATGATTTGTGGATTTAGTTTTTTATCCGAATTTTCTGATTCAAATATTTCAACTTTATGAATATAGTAGGTGAAATATTTGTGTGATAGTATTTGAGATAGAAAAAAGCCAACTTTAAAAAGGATGTGAATTGAATGTGCAAACGACTGTAAAGGGTTATATTAAGGAAACGTTTAGCTGTTATTAGTGTAAGGTAAAGATATATTTTGTAACAGTTGATATAAAAATGAAGAAATAGGTACGCTTTCGTTTGTCTGACTATTTTAAATATATGAAAAACAAGAGTGGTTTGAGTTTTGACGAAGTTAAATTCTAGGTGAGATGTCAATAATGATTAATTAAGTTTAATAAAGAGGTACCTTATACGCAAAAGCGTTTATATTAGTAACCTAAGGAGCTTGCTTTTATGAAAACTACTGATTCAAAAGGCCTATTAGGAAATAGGGTTTATTTACAAGTTTTCTCTGCCTATTCATTGCTTATGCTTGGTGTTTTTATTGATATGTTAGCGATTATGACTATAGTTGGGTTTGAATGGGAAGTAGATCCTACTATGATTGGATTGATTCCTGTTGCATATGCACTTCCTGGAATTATTTTTGGCTCATGGGCAGGTGTTATTGCAGATCGTTTTAGAAAAATTCCAATTATGATGTTCTGTAATCTAATGGTTGGTCTAATAACAATTGCTCTTTTATTTGTACAAGATATCCACTGGCTCTTAGTGGCATTAATGATTCGTTCCATTTTTATTGTTTTCTATTATCCTGCACAGCAAACACTAACAAGACAGATTGTATCCCCGGACTTGCTTACTAAAGCAGTAAGTATCAACGGAATAGTAGAGCAGGGTACAAAGATAGTAGGCCCACTTATAGGGGGCATGTTGCTGAGTTGGTTTCAACCAGAGTTCTGCCTCATTATAAGAGCTATAAGTTGTTTATTAGCTACCTTAGTTCTCATACCCACAATAAAATTTAAAGAAACTATATCGAAAGAATTTGTTGAAAAGCAAAAACAAAGTACTTGGACCGCTTGGGTACAAGGGTGGGGTTATGTGTTATCTAATCGGATAATATTATCAACCATGATTTTCGTTACAATAGCCATGGCAGTATTACAATTAGTAGACTCACAATTCCCAACTTTATTTAAGAGTTTATTCCCACATGATAAAAGTAAAATGGGATATATCATTTCTATTATTGGTCTTGGCGGAATACTTGGTGCATTACTAACTCAGAAATTAAAACAATTTCAATATGGCTGGGTAGTATGTGGAGGTATGGTTTTAATGGGAATTGGTTTTGGGGGGATTGGTTTGATAACGCCCGGTACGGTCTTCGTTTTAGCCTATTTAATTAGTTTTATCGCTGGTATTGGAAGTGGGCTGATGCTTGTATCTAATCAAGTCATATTACAAATAGAATCCGATCAAGATCAAGTAGGAAGAGTATTTGGTATACAAAGCAGTTTAACAAACGCAGTTTTAATTATTTCCCCTGCTATGAGTGGCCCATTAGTGCATTTATTTGGAGTAACTCAACTCTATGTTTATGGAGGGATTGGGCTTGTTATTATTGGAGTAATTGGAGTTTCACTGCAGAAATATTTATGGGCTAAACATAAACACGAACCAATAAGAGCAAATAATTTTTGAAGGGAAGATTTTTATGACCAATGAGGAATGTTATCCATTAAGCCATCCGCAGCGAAGAATATGGTATACAGAAGTTATTCATTCTGATAAAGGAATATGTAATTTAAGATTTTTATTTAAACTTCATCGGAAAATGAACTATTCAAAATTAAACCAAGTTGTGAATCGCGTTATCAGTGAAAATGACGGTCTGTGCATTAGGTTAAAAGAAAATGGGCATCAGGAACCGAAACAATATTTTATTAAACATGAAGAACAAGAATTTGAGTTTTTTGATTTCAGTAATGTGGAGAATACAAATTTGCTTGAGGAATGGATTGAGCAGAAAACAAAAGAAACGTTTACATTATTTAATTCCAATTTATACTATTTCGCTTTAATAAAATTAAACGATAATGAATGTGCAGTCTTTGGAAATGTTCATCATATTATTATGGATGGTTTATCAATTCAAATATTTACTGAGCAGATTGCAAAATATTATTATGACATGCATAACGAGAATGAGGAAGGCGAAATTAAAAATTCATATGTTCAATTTCTGACCAATGAACAAACATACTTGAATAGTAGTCGTTTTCAAAAAGATCAAAAATTTTGGTTAGAGGAATTTAAAACACTGCCATCTATGACCGGGTTGAAGCCTTATAATACGTACCAAGTTAGTACCAAAGCATCACGTGAGACGTTTATATTAACGGAGCATTTGAAGAGAAAGATAGAAAAATTTTCTGAAGATTACAATTTTGGTTTATACACCCTTTTTGTTGCTGCTTTCTCGTTGTCCATGTATCGGTGGACCTCATCGCTTGATATTGGTTTAGGAATGGCTTACGGCAACCGTATGACTAAAATGGAACGAAAATTGATTGGAATGATGGTGAGTACAGTTCCTTTAAGAATGGATATTGATCCAGAAGAAGAAGTACTTTCATTTATTAGTAGGGTGTCCAGAAAACAAAGTAAATCATTAAGACACCAGAAATATCCATTTGATTTGTTATTAAAGCAGATTAATAAAGAGAATAACAGTAATGTGAGACTTTTCGGAACTACGATTGATTATAGGGATCGTGATGAAAGTGGTGACTCACTATGGATTCCAAACCGTGAAGAAGTACAAGATTTTGCAGTGCATATTGAAAATCTAATTGATATAGACTCTTTACATGTACATATTGATTATCGTGAGGAGCTATTTTCTAAGGAAGAGATAAAACGGTTTTTTAACGTGATGTTAGCGATAATGGAAAACACTTTTGAAAACCCAAAGCAGAAGGTGGCTGAAATAGAAATCATTTCTGAGGAAGATAAAAGAAAAAGTTTAGTTGAGTTCAACAATCCTAAACTGGATGTCCCGCCTCAAGTAACTATTCATGAAATGTTCGAACGGCAAGCGATGATTTATCCAAATGCTATTGCAGTTACGTATGAAAAAGAAAAAATTACTTATAAGGAGCTTAATGGACGTGCAAACCAGTTAGCTCATTATCTGCAGAAAAAAGGAGTAGGACCTGATACTTTAGTTGGACTGTGCGTTGAACGTTCCCACGAGATGATTGTAGGTATTTTAGGGATTTTGAAGGCTGGTGGGGCTTATGTCCCACTTGATCCAACATATCCAGAGCAACGACTTCAATATATTTTAGAAGATGCTAGCATTCAGTTATTCGTAACGCAAGAAAGTTTAAAAGAATTGAACTGGTTACCAGAAAATGTTGAGTCGATTTGCCTGGATCGTGATCAAGATGAGATTGGGAAAGAAAGTAAGACTTTGCCGGTTTCTAGTGTCGGTCCCAAAAATCTGGCATATGTAATCTATACTTCGGGATCAACGGGAAATCCAAAGGGCGTTATGATAGAACATCACAATGTCATTCGGTTATTTAAATCGACGGATTGTTGGTATCAGTTTAATGAAAAAGATACTTGGACGCTTTTTCATTCGTATGCATTTGATTTCTCAGTATGGGAAATTTGGGGAGCGTTATTATATGGTGGAAAATTAGTTGTTGTTCCGTACTGGATTAGTCGATCACCTAAGGATTTTTATCAATTATTGGTGGAGGAAGAAGTCACAGTTCTAAATCAGACACCTTCCGCATTTCGACAATTAATACAAGTGTGTGAACAAGAAGATAAGAATAAAAATTTGCAGCTGCGTTATGTCATATTTGGCGGAGAAGCGTTAGAACCTACTAGCTTGTTACCGTGGTTTCAAAGGTATGGGGAGAAAAAACCACAGTTAATTAATATGTATGGAATTACAGAAACTACAGTTCATGTTACATATTATCCAATTACTTTAGATGATGTGCAGCATGTTTCAAGAAGTAATATTGGAAAGCGGATTCCCGATTTAGAAGTGTATATACTAGACGCTTATCAACAACCTGTTCCTATAGGTGTTGATGGTGAACTTTATATTGGCGGGGCAGGGCTTGCACGTGGGTATTTAAATAGACCTGAATTAACAGCAGAGCGTTTTATATCTCATCCATTTAGTAGTGATCTGAAAGCAAGATTATACCGGACAGGAGACTTAGCGAGGTATTTGCCAGATGGGAATCTAGATTATCATGGAAGAATTGATCATCAGGTTAAAATACGTGGTTTCCGAATTGAGATTGGGGAAATTGAGTCTACTTTACATACATATGCATATGTAAAAGAGGCAGTTGTAATTGTAAGAGAAGATCAGCCAGGCGATAAACGATTAGTAGCATATGTTGTAGGAGATGGAAATGTAGATGCGTGGAGAGAATATCTTAAAGCGAAACTACCAAGTTATATGGTTCCTTCGGGATTTGTGGCGATGGAAGCTATTCCACTTACAACTAACGGTAAAGTTGATCGTGAGGCCTTACCTATGCCGGAGGAAAAGCAGATTAATAGTGAATGTGTTGGCCCTCGGAATAGTAACGAACAAATACTAACTACCATTTGGAAGAGAGTATTAGGTGTTAAAAAGGTGGGAATCTATGATAATTTCTTTGAAATTGGTGGCGACTCGATTCTCAGTATTCAAATCATATCTCAAGCAAGTCAAGTGGGGTTAAAACTGACTCCAAAGCAAATGTTTGAATGCCCAACTATCGCTGAGCTGGCACAAGTGGCTATAGAAACGCAGGGAGTACAAGCGGAGCAGGGAATTGTGATAGGTGATGTGCCTCTTACTCCAATTCAGTGCTGGTTCTTCGAGCAAGAACATCCACATACAGAGCATTGGAATCAATCAATGCTTTTAAGAGTAAAAGAAAGATTGGATGTGAAATTACTAGAGGGAGCGATATTAAATTTACTGAAACATCATGATGCTTTACGTTTCCGGTACGAACAGTTACCAAACGGAACGTGGAGACAGAGAAATGAAGGGACTGATGAGCTGTCAGTACTCCATGTTGTAAAACGGAATCAAGTTAATGAAAAAGAGTGGAATAAAATAATACAAGAAGAGATGAATATTCATCAAGCTAGTTTCAATTTAATTACTGGTCCGTTAATGAAAGTAGTGTACTTTGAAGATAACTTGACTGAAAATGATCGAATATTCTGGGTGATACATCATTTAGTAGTAGATGGAGTGTCATGGAGGATTCTATTGGAAGATTTACAGGTGGTATATAACCAGATGAAACAAGGTCAAGAAATTCGCTTACCTGCGAAAAGTACATCTTTTAAAGAATGGTCTGAACGACTTCAGACATACAGTGATTCGGGTATTTCAAAAGAAGTAAAGGATTATTGGAATGAACAAGTAGAAAAAGAAACGATGAAAATTCCAATGGACTATCCAATACAAGAAACGACAGAAGAATCGATTGATCAAGTGACGAGGACTTTAGGAATAGAAGAAACACAAGCATTGTTTCACGAAGTTCTAGTCACTCATAAGACAAGGATTGATGAGGTACTATTAACGGCATTAGGACAAGCTATCGTCGATTGTACAAATCAGCAAACCGTTTCTATTCATCTAGAAGGACACGGGAGAGAAGAGATGATTGAAGGTATTGATTTATCAAGGACAGTGGGCTGGTTCACGAGTATTTATCCCGTTCATCTCAATTTTCAAGGAACTCAGACACCTATTGAAGGGTTAAAGGCAGTCAAAGAGCAATTGCGTCGAATCCCAAATCGCGGAGTTGACTATGGCATTTTACGTTACTTGAATAAAGGATTACTTCCGTTTTATCAGCAAAAGCCTTCAATAAGCTTTAACTATTTGGGCCAATTTGATCAGGTGTTTTCAAGGGACTCTTTGTTTATGCAAGAGACAGGATTTACATTTTTAGATCATGCTCCAGATTCCAAACCATCTCATCTAATTGATGTTATCGGAATGGTGAAAGATGAAAAGTTACATTTTATTTGGATGTATAGTAGGAAACAGTTTTCTAAATTAAAAATTCAAGTGATAGCAGATGGTATGTTGAGGCATCTTCGTCAACTTATAAATAAACCAACAACAGAGTCTGCTTTTACGGTATCAGATTTTGCTGATGCAGAGGATCTTACGGAAGAAAGCTTGAGCAAAGTATTACTTAAATTAACAAAGAAGAGGGTGTAAAAATGGGAGACGTTATTGATATATATGGTTTATCACCTTTGCAAAAAGGAATACTGTTTCATACTTTATACGATCAAGATGATGAACATTCTTTTTCCTATATTGTACAAGTAGGTTTCTTGCTCGGGGGGCAATTGGATGTTGATACTTTTGAAAAGGCTTGGGAATATGTTATTAATCGACATGAGGTTTTACGTTCAGTATTTGTATGGGAGGAAGTAGAAAAGCCACTACAAGCGGTTTACCAACGTCTTCCTTTTACTATTCATCAAGAGGATTGGAGCACCTATCCACATGAGGAAAGGGTGAAGAAATTACAACAGTTTTTGAATGTAGATCGTAGAAAAGGATTTTTATTGGATGAAGCACCATTGATGAGAGTCACTGCGATCAAAGAAGCAAAAGAGGAAACGAGAATTATTTGGACACATCATCATATTTTGCTAGATGGATGGAGTGTGTCATTGGTCTTTAGTGAAGTGATGGAAGTTTATCTCAAGATGATAAAGGGAGAATTATTGACTCTTCCTAAATCTCTTCCTTATAAAAAATATATCCAGTGGATAAATAAACAAGATCAAAGTCAAGCAGAGGAATTTTGGAAAGAAGAATTAAAAGGGTTCTATGCACCTACGCCATTAGCAATGGAAAGAAAGGATCAAGGACAAGAGAAGGGCTATGGAGAGTGTGTTTATCAAGTATCTGAGAAACTTACTGAGAAGTTACAAGAGTGGGTACGAAATAGTCGATTAACGTTGAATACGTTAGTACAAGGTGCATGGGCTTATTTGATGAGTAGGTATAGCGGTGACAGTGACGTCGTATTTGGCGTAACTAGCGCTGGACGTCCTACTGATTTAATGGGAGCAGAGAATATGGTGGGGCTATTTATTAACACATTACCTACCAGAATTCGATTAACGGATAATACATCAGTAGTAGATTGGCTTCGTAAAATACAAATGAAAGAAATGGAACGAAGACAGTATGAGTATAATTCGTTGATAGATATTCAAGGCTGGAGTGAGGTTCCGCGAAATAGCTCCTTATTCCATACCTTGTATGTGTTTGAAAATTATCCAATTCAAGGTGAGAGAAATGATGATTTAAGATTACTAGATGTTACAAGCACGGAACAAACAAATTATCCTTTAACACTCATTGTAATGCCCGGTAAGAAAATTACTTTAAAGTTGATGTATGATCGAAGCTATTTTAATGAAGAAACAATAAATCTGATTCAGAATCACTTATTGCAAATATTAATTCAGATGACGAAGAGCCTAGATTCAAAACTATTTGAAATTACTCATTTAACAGAAGAAGAACAGATACAGTTACTAGAGGAATGGAATCATACTCAATTTAATTATTCGGCTGAAGGCATGATTCATACGATGTTTGAAGAGCAAGTTAAAAAAACACCGGAAGCAATCGCGGCTAGTTACGAAAATGAACAAATTACCTATAAAGAGTTGGAGAAGCGTGCAAATCAGCTAGCTCATTATCTACAAAAGCATGGTGTAGGCCCAGAGTTTCTAGTTGGGGTATATATGGAACGTTCATTACAAATGATGATAGCGTTATTAGGTATTCTAAAATCAGGAGCAGCGTATGTTCCACTTGACCCTACTTATCCAGAGAGTCGACTTCGATATATATTAGAGGATGCTGGAATCGAAGTACTAGTGACGGAAGAGAATTCTAAAAATTTGTTTGTATCTGAAAATATAGAAACGATTTGTATGAATAAAGATTACACTGCAATTGAAAAAGAAGAATCAACCCCATGTATAAGTGGTGTAACAGGAGAAAATTTAGCGTATGTTATGTATACTTCAGGATCTACAGGGAATCCAAAGGGAGTAATGATTGAGCATCATTCAGTAATTAATTATCTAGAATGGATGCAACATAAATATCCGCTTTCTGAAAAGGATGTGGTCTTGCAGAAAACGCCATTCTCATTTGATGTCTCTGTTTGGGAATTGTTTTGGGGCATTCACGTTGGTGCAAGTGTATCTTTCCTACCTCCAGGTGGAGAAAAAGATCCTTCTATTATAGCTGAAGTGATTAAACAACATCAGGTTACTATAGTTCAATTTGTACCTTCGATGTTATCTGTTTTCTTAGACCACTTCAATCATATTGAATTGAATATGAATTGTTCGTCCGTACGCCATGTATTTTCTGGTGGAGAAGAACTAAGTTCAGGGTTGGTTAGACGATTTCAACAGAAATGGAATTATAGTGGACAAGTGAAATTAACCAACTTTTATGGGCCAACTGAAGCCACTATTTATGTGAATGCATTTGATATTCAGCCTAATCAAGAATTTGTTTCTATTGGGCAGCCAATACAGAACACGCAATTATATGTATTAGACCAAAATCAACGCTTGCAATCAATAGGAATTGAGGGTGAGTTATATATTGGTGGTGCTGGTTTAGCACGTGGATACTTAAATCGTCCGAATCTTACTGCTGAAAAATTCGTTTCGCATCCATATCGATTTGGGGAACGACTATATCGAACAGGAGATTCAGTAAGATATTTAACTGATGGGAATTTAGAATTTATAGGTAGAATGGACCACCAAGTCAAAATGCGTGGTTTTAGGATTGAATTAGGAGAAATTGAAGCGACTTTAGAAAAATGTTCGTTTATTAAAGAGGCTGTCGTATTAGTTAGAGAAGATCGTCCAGGTGATCAACGATTGGTTGCATATGTAATAAGCGATGGAAATACCGAGGAGTGGAGAGAGTATTTACAAAAACAATTACCAAATCATATGATTCCAGCGCACTTTATAGATTTAGAACACTTCCCGCTTACTCCAAATGGGAAAATTGACCGAAAGGCCTTGCCAGCACCTGATGAGCAAGCTATTGAAGATTTAAATGTGCTACCTCGGACGCCATCGGAAGAGCTTATTGCCTCGGTTTGGAGTCAAGTGTTAGGAACAGAAAATATTGGCATTCAGGATTCCTTCTTTGAACGTGGTGGGCACTCACTACTTGCTACTCAAATTGTCTCTAGATTGCAAGAAATGTTCCAAATTAAAATTCCATTACGTGAACTTTTCAAGCACGATACAGTGGAAGCATTGGCGAAACGAGTGGATCAGTTACGAAAAGAAGATAAAAAACGAGAGGTTGCTCCTCTTGTACCTATGAAACGAGAAGAAGTTATCCCACTTTCCTATGCGCAGAAACGTCTATGGTTTATTGATCAATTAATGCCAAATAGTGCTATGTACAATATTCATGCAGCGTGTCGCTTAACAGGTAAATGGTCAATTGAAGCATTGGAGGTCGGATGGAATCAATTGTTGGAGCGTCATGAATCATTAAGGACGACAATTCTAGAACAAGAGGGTGAACCTTTTCAACAGGTTCAATCTCATGTGTTCAGGCATATTCCTCAAACGAATCTAACAGATCTTTCTTTGGAAGATAGGGAAAGAGAAATGAAACGCCTTATTCAAAACGAGGCGGAGGAACCATTTCATTTTGGACAAGGTCCTCTGATTCGAACACGAATATTGAAAGTGGACAGGGAAGAATGGGTTCTCATTTGTACGATGCATCATATTATTTCAGATGGATGGTCAATGGGAATCTTACTTGAAGAATGGATGGCTTTTTATGAAGGAGCACTAACCGGAAAACCAGTGGAATTGAAGGAGTTATCTATCCAATATGCAGATTTTGTCATGTGGCAGAAGGAATGGCAAAAAGAGGAGAGTTTGAATCAGCATCTTCAATATTGGAAGGAAGAATTATCTGGGGAACTACCGGTTTTACAATTACCGATGGATCGTCCTCGACCTGCAGTTCAAACCCATCGTGGTGCAAGTCAGTCCTTAATAGTGGCGAATTCCTTACAGGAAAAGCTCAAAGATTTAAGTTTGCAAGAAGGATGCACTTTATTTATGACATTGATGGCAGCGTATCAAAGCTTCCTTTCTCGTTATACAGGACAGGACGACATTATAGTTGGAAGCCCCATCGCTAATCGAAATGTGAAAGAGATTGAGGGATTAATAGGATTCTTTGCAAATACGTTAGTTTATCGAGCTGATTTCAGTGGAAATCCGACGTTCCAAGAACTATTGTCGCAGATAAGAAAAAAAGCACTAAAAGCATACGAGTATCAGGACATCCCATTTGAGAAAGTGGTAGAATCCGTAAAACCTGAACGGAATACAAGTCATTCACCAATATTCCAAACTATGTTTACTTTACAGAATACGAAACAAGAGTTTCTTCAGCTATCCGAAAGACAAATGGAACTCATGGAAAGCTATGTTTCTGTTGCCAAATTTGATTTGAGTTTATTTGCTTCTGAGACGGAAGAAGGATTATCACTAACCTTTGAATATAATACTGATTTGTTTAATGATACAACCATTAAACGTATGGTAAATCATTTTGAACATTGGTTAAATCAAATTGCCTCTTATCCAAAATGTTTATTATCAGAATTGAATATGTTATCGAAAGTGGAATATAAGCAACTACTAGAGGAATGGAATGAATCAGCCGTTATAGATATAGAAGATAGTACGATTCATACAATGTTTGAAGAACAAGTGAAAAAAACACCAGAAGCAATTGCAGTAGTGTGCGAAGATGAAGAACTAACATATCGAGAGTTGGACGAACGCTCGAATCAGTTGGCACATTATTTACAAAAAAATGGTGTAACATGCGAAACATTGGTTGGGATTTGCGTTACACGTTCATCCGAGATGATTGTCGGTCTCTTAGGAATTATGAAGGCGGGAGGAGCATATGTCCCAATTGATCCAGCGTATCCGGAAAGTCGACTGCAGTACATTTTAGAAGATGCTCAAATAAAGGTACTGGTGACACAGGAAAAGTTACAACAAAAAATGGTTATACCTACATTCGTTAACGTCATTTGTATTGATCGTAATCGAGCAGAAATAGAACAAGAAGTTACTACGGTATGCACGAGTGAAGTGACGGGTGATAACTTAGCCTATATTATCTATACTTCAGGTTCCACGGGAAATCCAAAGGGAGTAATGATTGAGCACAGGAATACAGTAACAATGATTCATTGGGCGCATCATACGTATTCTCGAAAGGAATTAGCGGGAGTATTAGCTTCAACTTCACTATCTTTTGATTTATCTGTTTTTGAAGTATTTGTTCCCTTAACGATGGGTGGTAAGGTGATTGTCGCTGAAAATGCTCTACATCTAGACAAGTTGTCTACCAAAGGTGTGACTTTGGTTAATACTGTGCCATCGGCAGCAAAGGAACTGGTTCGAGCAAAAACAATTCCTTCTTCAGTAAAGGTAATGAATTTGGCTGGAGAACCGTTACCATATCCGCTTGTTCAAGATTTATACGAGAGAAGTACGATTGAGAAGGTGTTCAACTTATATGGACCGTCTGAAGATACTACGTATTCCACGTATATGGAATTAGAAAAGGGTGTCATGCATAGGGTACCACCAATTGGTAAACCAATCTTCAATACAGAAGTATATGTATTGAGTGCTGAACAAAAAATGGTTCCAATTGGTGTAGTTGGTGAGTTGTACATTGGTGGATCAGGGTTAGCACGTGGATATTTAAAACGCCCTGACTTAACGAAAAATCGATTTATACCGCATCCGTTTAAAGAAGACGAGCGAGTATACCGGACTGGAGATCTAGTAAGGTATTTGCCGGATGGAAATTTGGAGTATGTTGGACGAATTGATCATCAGGTGAAAATTCGTGGGTTCCGGATTGAACTAGGAGAAATCGAAGCGGTATTACAAAAGCATACATTAGTTAACGAAGCTATTGTGATGGTGCGGGAAGATTATCCTGGCGATCCACGTTTGATTGCCTATGTTGTAGGAGACGGGGGTGCTCAAAAGTGGCGTGATTATCTCAAGGACCAACTACCAAATTATATGATTCCATCCTATTTTGTTGGATTAAATGCATTTCCACTCACTCCTAATGGAAAAATTGATAGGAAGGCTTTACCAGCACCAGAGAAGCAGGAGATAGCGAGTTGTTATATTGCTCCTCGTACGTCTACGGAAAAAACAATTGTTTCGATATGGCATGAAGTTTTAGGCATGGAAAACATCGGAATTCAAGATTCGTTTTTTGAAATTGGTGGACATTCATTACTTGCTACGCAAGCTGTTTCCAATCTTAAAGAGGCTTTTGGAATCGAGATATCATTGCATGATTTATTTATGTTTCATACGGTGCAGCAATTGGCAGAACAGATTGATCAATTGCTCGATAACAAAAATCAAGAAATGCAGAATGATAGTAAGGAGAATATAAGCCTTCAAGATTATATTCAAAAAGAAGCAGAAGTGAGTAATGATGAAGAATTACTGGAACTGCTTAAGCAATTAGAAGAGTTATCAGAGGAAGAAGCACAAGGGATATTTGAGAGTAATTTGATTGAGGAAGGGGTAAAAAAATGAGAAGTGATTTACTTGCAAAGCTGAGTTCACTTTCTCCTGAGAAGAGAGCATGGCTTCAGAAGCAAATGCAAAAAAAGGAGAATAAAGAAGCACTCCCGTTGTCTTATGCACAACAACGTTTGTGGTTTATGGACAGATTTAACCCAAACAGTTCTTTATATAATATTCCAACCGTATGGCATCTAAAAGGAAATTGGATACCTGAAGCATTAGAGAAGGGATTCAATCGACTCATTGAACGTCATGAATCATTACGAACTGTTTTTAAAGAAATAGGAGAACAGCCTGTGCAACAAATTGTCGAATTCCTTCCTAGAGCATTACCTGTAAGGGATTACTCTCAACTTCCTCTAGAAGTAAAAGAAAAAGAGGTAGATAGTTTAATTGCGAGAGAAGCGCAAGAACCATTTGATTTAATGAATGGTCCTTTAATTCGTAATCAGCTTGTTCAATTAGAGAAGGATGAATGGTTATTACTGTGTACGATGCATCATATTATTTCTGATGCTTGGTCCATTGGTATATTCATGAATGAATTCCTTGCTTTCTATGAAGAAGAAACGGGCGGAAATCCTGCTAAATTAAGTTCATTATCTATTCAATATGCAGACTTTGCGAAGTGGCAAAAGGGGTGGTTGCAAGGTGATGTGCTAAATCGTCAGCTTACGTATTGGCAGGAAGAATTGTCTGGTGAGCTTCCTATCTTACAACTGCCAGTGGATCGACCTCGACCGGTTAAGCAGACTTACTCTGGGGCTGCGCATCATGTGATTCTTCCTTATAAATTGCTCAGTCAATTGAAGGATATAAGTCGACAAGAAGGATCTACTTTATTTATGACTTTAATGGCCGCATACCAGAGCTTTCTTGCTCGTTATACGGGACAAAAAGATATTCTAGTTGGTAGCCCGATTGCAAATCGGAACCATAAGGGAGTAGAAGGATTAATTGGTTTCTTTGTTAATACGTTGGTTTATCGATCAGATTTGAGTGGCACCCCTACTTTTCGGGAGATTTTGAACCAAACAAAGAAAAAGGCGTTAAAAGCTTACGAATATCAAGATATACCATTTGAAAAAGTGGTAGAAGCTGTGCAACCTGAACGAAGCATGAGTCATTCCCCTATATTTCAGACCATGTTTACGCTACAGAATATAAAACAAGAACGACTAGATTTGCCTGATAGAAGTATTGAAATGGTAGAAAGTAATATGTCTATTGCTAAATTTGATTTGAGCTTAACTGCCTATGAAGTGGAAGAAGGTCTATTCGTCTCATTTGAATACAACACGGATTTATTTGATAGTAGTACCATTGCACGTATGGCAGGACATTTTGAGAACTGGCTAAATGAAATCACGTATCATCCAGATGAATCATATACAAAGCTGTCAATGCTATCGGATACTGAGCAAAATCAACTCCTAGAAGAATGGAATGATACGGACGTAGTTTATGGTCATGATTGTATGATTCATGAGCTATTTGAGCAGCAAGTTGCACGGACGCCTGATGCAGTGGCGGTAGTTTATGAGGGTGGAAAGCTAACGTATCAAGAACTAAATGAAAAATCGAATCAATTGGCACATTTTCTACAAAAACGAGGTATCGGACCTGAATCATTGGTTGGTATATGTATTGAACGTTCTCCTGATATGATTATCGGTCTCTTTGGGATTTTGAAGGCAGGTGGGGCTTATGTCCCACTGGACCCAAGTTATCCTGAAAACCGCCTGAGATATATTTTGGAGAATTCACAAATTCAAGCGCTGTTAACAAAAGAGGCACTACAGGACTGGTTACCTAAAGATATTCAAGCAATTTGTTTAGACCGGGATCAAGTGATGATTTCTAAAGAGAGTAATTTAGCTCCGGTAAGTGGAGTAACAGCAAATAACTTAGCCTATATTATATACACTTCGGGTTCGACGGGAAATCCAAAGGGGGTAATGATTGAACATCATTCCGTTATCAACCGCCTACAGTGGATGCAGAAAAAATACCCATTGTCCGAGGAGGATACAATCCTACAAAAGACACCGTTTTCATTTGATGTTTCTGTATGGGAATTATTTTGGTGGTCATTTGTAGGAGCACGTGTTTGTTTACTTCCACCAGGAGGAGAGAAAGATCCTGCGGTGATTGAGGAGTATATTGAACGATATCGCGTGTCCACCATGCACTTTGTTCCGTCGATGTTATCTACTTTCTTAGATTATATGGAACTATATAATTCGAAAAGGGATGTATCGTCTTTAATTCAAGTTTTTACTAGTGGAGAAGCGTTAAACACTGAGCAGGTTCGCCGGTTTAAGGGGATCTTTTACAATGTTCAGCAAACAAAGTTAATTAACTTGTATGGTCCTACTGAAGCGACTGTGGATGTGACTTATTACGATTGTGATTTAGAAAAAGAAGCAATGCTTATTCCGATTGGTCGTCCGATTGATAATACAGAGTTGTATGTGTTAGATCAATATCAACAAGTGGTCCCGATTGGTGTGGCAGGGGAACTTTACCTTGGAGGAGTAGGATTGGCACGTGGCTACTTCAATCGACCGGATTTAACTGCTGAACGTTTTATTCCGCATCCTTTTAAGGACGGGGAACGATTATATCGAACGGGTGACTTGGTGAGATATATGAATGATCGTAACTTAGAATATATTGGAAGAATAGATAACCAAGTTAAAATTAGAGGATTCCGAATTGAATTGGGAGAAATTGAAGCAGCTTTACATGATCACGCATCTGTAAAAGAGGCAGTCGTGTTGGTGAAGGAAGAACGACCAGGAGATAAGCAGTTAGTAGCTTATGTAGTGGGTGAAGGGGATGCTGGAGAATGGCGTGAATATCTCAAGAAGCAATTACCACATTATATGGTTCCGGCATACTTTTTCCAAATTGAAGGTATGCCACTCACTCCAAATGGTAAAGTGAATCGGAAAGCATTATTGGAATTAGAAGAACAGTTCATAAGTGAAGATATTACTTCATCACGAACACCAGTGGAGGAGCTCATCGTTTCCGTTTGGAGCCAAGTGTTAGGAATAAAAAATATTAGTGTTCAGGATTCCTTTTTTGAAATCGGTGGTCATTCACTACTAGCTACTCAAGTAGTGTCACGTTTACAGAGAATTTTTCAAATCGAATTACCAGTACGTGAACTATTTGAATATACAACGGTGGAGTCACTGGCAAAGCGATTAGAACAGTTACGTAAAGGAGATAAAAAACGAGAGATTCCGCCACTAATACCAATGAAACGAGGAGAAGCTATTCCACTATCTTATGCCCAACAACGTTTATGGTTTATTGATCAATTTACACCTAATAGTGCCCTTTACAATATGCCAATGGTATGCCGTCTTACAGGGAATTGGCTACTTGAAGCATTGGAAACGGGATGGAATCAACTAATAGAACGTCATGAATCACTGCGGACGGTCTTTCAAGAGGTGAATGGTCAACCCGTACAGCAAATTGAACCGTATGCTTTTCAATCAATTCCGAAAACGGATTTAACTATGCTTTCTTCTGAAGATCAAGAAGAAGAAGTTAAACGTTTAATTCAACAAGAAACAGAAGTACCATTTGATTTAACAGAGGGTCCATTAATCAGGACAAGTATTTTGCACGTGGGAGAGGAAGAATGGATACTCCTTTGTACTCTACATCATATCATTTCAGATGGATGGTCAATGGGAATCCTACTTGAAGAATGGATGGCATTTTATGAGAAAGCAACGGATGGAAAGGTAGCGGAACTTGAACCATTACCGGTTCAATATGCCGACTTTGCTCAGTGGCAAAAAGGATGGTTAAAGGAGGAGGTGCTTGATCAACAACTCCAATATTGGAGGGAAGAATTGTCTGGGGAGCTTCCTGTACTCCAACTTCCTGTGGATCGCCCGCGTCCCGCAATACAAACTCATCACGGGTCGACATACACTATGGTTCTGCCAAGCACGCTACATGATAAATTGAATGAACTTAGTCGAAAAGAAGGGGCTACGCTCTTCATGACGCTTTTAGCTGCATATCAAAGCTTTCTATCTCGTTATACGGGACAAGAAGATATTCTGGTCGGAAGCCCAATTGCGAATCGGAATTATAGAGAAATTGAAGGACTAATTGGTTTCTTCGTTAACACGCTGGTTTATCGAGCTAATTTGAGTGGTAGACCGACATTTCAAGATGTACTGTATCAGGTTCGTCAAAAGGCATTGAAGGCGTATGAATATCAAGATATTCCATTTGAAAAAATTGTAGAAGTTGTGCAACCGGAGCGAAGTACAAGTCATTCGCCAATTTTCCAGACTATGTTCATCTTGCAAAATATGAAACAAGGGTTACCGGTGTTATCTAGTAGAAGTATTGAAATGATAGAAAGCCATAGTCCAATTGCAAAGTTTGATTTAAGTGTAATGGCAGTTGAGACGGAAGAGGGATTACTTTTTACTTTTGAGTACAATAAGGATTTATTCAATGCTACTACTATTGAACGGATGGCAGGACACTTTGAGAAATGGCTACATGAAGTTTCTCATCGCCCACAAAATCCGTTGCATGATCTGAGCATGCTATCAGAACCCGAGCGTACTTTGTTATTAGAAACATGGAATGACACTGTAATAGAAATGTCTCATCAGGGTCTTATTTGCGACAAATTTGAGGAGCAAGTAGCAAGGCGTCCTGATGCGATTGCGATAGTTGATCAAACAAAACAGTGGACTTATGGTGAACTGGATACACAAGCAAATCAGTTGGCAAATGTTTTACAGCGAAAGGGAGTAGCCCCAGAGTCAGTGGTAGGGGTTTATCTTCCGAGGTCAGCTGAGCTAATGGTAAGTTTACTAGGCATTTTAAAAGCTGGTGGAGCTTATGTCGTTTTAGATCCGTTGTATCCAAAATCAAGGTTAGAATACATGATTGAAGATGCAGGGATTCAATTTGTAGTGACGGCGGAAGGACAAGAAGGCCATTTCGCACACGTCGAAATGGTGAGGTTAGAAGAATTAACGGTGGAAAGCGTAATCGCACCTACACGTCAAATAAATCCAGAGAACTTAGCCTATATTGTTTATACCTCTGGTTCTACAGGAAAACCGAAGGGTGTCATGGTTGAATATCGCTCATTAATGAATATGGTTTCTTGGCATCAGGAAGTTTATCATATTTCAGCAGAGGATCGTGCGACTCAGATTGCAGGGGTTGCTTTTGATTCGGCTGTGCAGGAGATTTGGCCGTATCTAACTGCTGGCGCAGCACTCTACTTGTCAACAGAGGAACTGAGAATTAATCCAGAAGCACTAAGGGACTGGCTCATTGATTCACGAATAACAGCTAGCTTTGCACCTACGCCTATTCTGGAAAGGCTCTTGAAATTATCTTGGCCAGATAAAACGGATCTTCGTTTTATCATTACTGGTGGGGATCAATTAACGCAGTACCCATCTAACGATATTCCTTTTGCGGTAATTAATCAGTATGGTCCATCGGAAAATACCGTTGTTACCACAGATTGTTATGTACCTGTAGGAGTGACAACAGGTACGCCATCGATTGGTCGACCGATTGCAAATACAGAAGTTTATGTGTTAGATTCTCATCTTCAGCTAGTACCAATTGGCGTAATTGGAGATCTCTATATTGGAGGGAAGAGTCTTGCACGTGGATATGCTAATCGTCCGGATCTTACAAAGGAAAAATTTATTCCACATCCTTTCAAGTCAGGAGAACGTCTCTATTATACAGGAGACAAAGCAAGTTATCTTTCTGATGGTAATCTCCAGTTCCATGGACGTATAGATGACCAAGTAAAAATTCGTGGTTTCCGGATTGAATTGGGAGAAATAGAAGCTGTTTTGCAGGCACATTCTTCTGTGAAAGAAGCAGTTGTATTGGTACGAGAGGATAATCAAGGTGATAAGAGATTAGTAGCTTATGTAGTTGGTGAAGGAAGTGTCCATGAATGGCGAGAACATCTACAAACACATTTACCAAATTACATGGTTCCAACAAACTTTATTGAGATGGAATTTTTACCACTTACACCGAATGGAAAACTTGATTTGAAGGCATTGCCTATACTTAGTGAACAATCCGCTGAAAATACTGTATACCCAAGAACTCCGCTGGAAGAACTTATCGCTTCAGTGTGGAGTCAAGTGCTAGGAATAGGAGACATTGGTGTTCAAGATTCTTTCTTTGAGCTTGGTGGTCACTCTCTACTTGCTACACAAGTGGTCTCGCGCTTACAGGAAGTCTTTCAAATCAAATTGCCAGTACGTGAACTGTTCGAATATTCAACGATCGAGGCATTAGCGAAACGAATGGATCAGTTACGTAAGGGGAATGAAAAACGAGAAATTCCACCATTGGTGCCGATGGAACGTGGAAATAATATTCCACTATCTTATGCCCAACAGCGCTTATGGTTTATTGATCAATTTGCACCTAATAGTGCCCTTTATAATATGCCAATGGCATGCCGCCTTACAGGGAATTGGTTACCTGAAGCATTGGAATTGGGATGGAATCAGTTGATAGAGCGTCATGAATCTTTGCGGACTGTATTTTATGAAGAGGATGGCCATCCTGTGCAGCAGATTCAACCGTACGTTTTCCGTCCGCTTCTGCAAATGGACTTAACTAAGCTTTCATTAGAGGAGCGAGAAAGAAAGCTGGAGCAATGGATTCAAACTGAAGTCGAATCTCCATTTGATTTAGAACAAGGGCCATTATTCCGTGGGAAACTCATAAGAATTTCAGAAGAAGAATGGGTTCTTCTGTGTAATATGCATCATATTATCTCGGATGGGTGGTCGATGGAAATCTTGCTTCAAGAATGGATGGCATTTTATGAGAATACGATTGGTGAAAAACAAGCAGAGCTGGAACCACTACCAGTTCAATATGCCGATTTTGCTCAGTGGCAAAGAGACTGGTTGAAAGATGAAGTACTATATCAACAGCTTGCATATTGGAAGGAAGAATTATCTGGTGAGTTACCAGTCTTAATGTTGCCAATGGATCGTCCGCGTCCGCCAGTGCAAACCCATCATGGATTAACTCATAATGTTTTGTTGTCACGCTCATTACTGGATAAATTAAACGAACTAAGTCGTCAAGAAGGGGCCACACTTTTCATGACCTTATTGGCATCGTATCAAAGTTTCCTTGCTCGTTATACGGGACAAACGGATATTATTGTTGGTAGCCCAATTGCAAATCGAAATTATCGAGAAATTGAGGGGCTGATTGGTTTCTTTGTCAACACTTTGGTTTATCGAGCTGATTTAAGTAATGCACCGGCATTTCAAGAGTTGTTATCTCAAGTACGGATAAAAGCATTGAAGGCGTATGAGTATCAAGATGTTCCGTTTGAGAAAATTGTAGAGGTTATCCAACCTGAACGAAATACAAGCCATTCTCCGATTTTTCAAACCATGTTTACTTTGCAAAATACGGGACAGAAGCTACCAGAACTACATGGAAGAAATATAGAAGTAATGGAAAGTAATGCTCCAATCGCTAAGTTTGATTTAAGTTTAACTGCTGCAGAAGTGGAAGAGGGTTTATTACTTACTTTTGTTTATAGAACTGATTTATTTGACAGCTTAACTATTGAATCCATGGCTGAACATTTTGGGAACTGGTTGAATGTAATCGTGGAGAATCCTGATAAATCATTAGCTAAGTTGCCTATATTATCAGGATTACAGCAAAAACAGTTGGAAGAGTGGAATAATGGTGCTGTAGCATATCCACAGGAAAGTACAATTCATCAGCTGTTTGAAGAGCAAGTAAATCGTACACCTGATGCGGTAGCAGTGGTAGATGAAAAACAGCAGTTAACGTATCAAGAGCTGAATGAAAAAGCTAATCAATTGGCCCACTATCTTCAGCAATGCGGAATTGGGAATGAATCATTGGTTGGACTTTGCTTTGAGCGTTCAATTGAGATGGTTGTTAGTATTATGGGGATTTGGAAGGCTGGAGCAGCCTATGTTCCATTAGACCCATCATATCCAGAAAGTCGCCTACGATATATTTTGGAGGACACTGGAATCCAAGTATTAGTTACGAACGAGTCATTGAAAGATTGGATACCTAAAGAAATCAAGATAGTTTGTCTAGATAGGGATCAAACAATGATTTCGCAAGAAAGCATTCTTTCACCAAAATGTGAAGTAACAGGAGAAGACTTAGCGTATGTTATCTATACTTCAGGATCAACGGGGAATCCAAAGGGTGTCTTGATACAGCATCATTCTGTACTAAACTTGTCGTATGGTTTACAAAAAGAGGTTTTCGAACATGAGATACCATCTAACATGCATGTCGGTTTAAATGCGTCAATTGCCTTTGATGCATCTATCCAGCAATTACAAATGCTGCTTTATGGTTCAAGTTTGTATATTATTCCAAGCGAAGTACGAAGTGATCCGGAGCAGTTTGTAGCTTATATTAGGGAGAACAAGTTAGAAATCTTTGATATAACACCTTCATTGCTTCAATTACTTATAGATGTCGGATTGTTAGAAACGTGCGATGGCGTTCATGTTCCAAGTAAGGTACTGGTTGGTGGTGAAGCAATTATGCCGTCATTATGGGAACAGCTAGTAGAGACTGATAAAATCCAGTTTTATAATGTATATGGTCCTACAGAATGTACGGTTGATGCAACATGCTATCATATCAAGAAAGATAGTAAGAGAGTAACAATTGGACGTCCATTGCCTAACATCCAAACTTATGTATTAGATAGAAATAGGTTGCCAGTTCCAGTTGGTGTAATGGGGGAACTTTATATCGGAGGAGCAGGTCTAGCAAGGGGGTACTTGAATCGTCCAGAGTTAACATCCGAACGATTTATTTCTCATCCATTCAAAGAAGGCGAGAGGTTATATAGAACAGGTGATCTTGTGAGATATCTTCCTGATGGTAATATAGACTACTTAGGAAGAATGGATAATCAAGTGAAGATTAGAGGATTTCGAATTGAACTTGGAGAGATTGAGTCGACTTTACAAGAGCATGACTTAGTAAAAGAGGCAGTTGTAATGGTTAGGGAAAATCAGTCGGGAGATAAGAGGCTGGTAGCTTATGTAGTGGGCGAAGGCAGTTTAGAAGAATGGCGAGAGTATCTTAAAACAAAACTGCCAATCCATATGATACCTTCCTACTTTGTCGAAATGAAAGAATTACCGCTAACCATAAATGGAAAGATTGATCGGAAATCGTTACCTATACCAGATTATCAAGGAACACAAGAAGGATACGTGGCCCCAAGAAATGAACGTGAACATAAGCTTTCTATCATTTGGGAACGTGTGCTAGGTTCAAAACGTATTGGTATGAATGATAACTTCTTTGAAATTGGTGGAGATTCAATTCTTAGCATTCAGATTGTCTCGCGCGCGAAGCAAGTTGGTTTACAATTGACACCAAAACAAATATTTGAACACCAAACAATTGCTGAGTTGGCGCAAGTAGTCAAAGAAGAACAAGGTGTACAAGCTGAACAGGGAATTATAACTGGAGAGACGATACTTACACCTATTCAGCAAAGGTTTTTTGCACAAAATCATCCTAACCCACATCATTGGAATCAATCCATGTTCTTTAGAACGAAAGAGAAATTGGACATAGGATCACTGGAAAAGGCGGCAGGTAACCTTCTACTTCATCATGATGCTTTGCGTTTAAGATATGAACGTTTACCTAATGGGGTTTGGAAACAGTGGAATGAAGGAATAGAAGAACAATTGATGCTTACTGTCATTTCATTAGACGAAGTGCCGGAAGCTGATTGGCATCAGGTTATTCAAAAAGAGATTAATATTGCACAAGAAAGTTTGAATTTACATGATGGTCCGCTAATGAGAATGGTGTATTTTGATGAAGGTGAGCACGCTGGCCGATTATTTTGGACAATTCATCATTTAGCCGTGGATGGTGTTTCTTGGCGAATTTTATTGGAAGATTTGCAAACAGCATATACGCAAGTAGTCCAAGGGCAGAAAATTCAATTACCTATGAAGAGTACATCTTTTAAAGAATGGTCGGAGAAATTACATCATTACGCTGAAACTGGCCTATCAAAAGAAGTGCTACATTACTGGGAGGAGCAGGCTGAACAAGACGTAGTTAAATTGCCGGTAGATGGTACTATAAGTAATCCAGTAAGCGCAGTAACTGAGGAAATTACTGTGGTGTTAAATGAGAATGAGACCCGTATGTTATTGCAAGAGACTTTAAGCACTCACCGTGTCCAAATCAATGAAGTATTATTAGCAGCATTAGTACAAGCTACGGCAGCATGTACGGGGCAGCCGATATTGAGCGTAGATTTAGAGGGACATGGTCGAGAAGAGATTATTGAAGATGTTGATTTATCGAGAACTGTGGGATGGTTTACAAGTATTTACCCAGTTCATTTAAATATTACTAGTGCTAATACGCCAATTGAAGCATTAAAAGCAGTTAAAGAACAAGTTCGCAAAATTCCTAATAAGGGTGTTGATTATGGGGTGTTGCGTTACATGAACGCAACAATGTGTGAGCAATTAAGCTCCCAATATACACCGTCTATTAGTTTTAACTATCTTGGACAATTTGACCAAATGTTTTCTAGCGATGCAATGTTTATTCCGGAGAACGAATTTAAGCGTTTAGATCATGCTGCCAGTTCCAAGCGATCGCATGTAATTGATGTAATTGGGGTTGTAACGGATGGAAAACTTCAGTTCACTTGGGTATACAATGTTGGACAATTTTCCAAATCAACGATTCAAAGTATTGCACAGAATATGCTATATCAACTGAGTACATTGATTCAATTTTCAGATAGAGAATCTGCACTGACCATTTCGGATTTTGCAATGGCTAATCTTAGCCAAGAAGGTTTGACAAATGTACTAAACAAAATGCATCGCGGAAAGAACAATCAGATTACTGATTTATATCCACTATCACCTTTGCAAGAAGGTATGATTTTCCACACATTGCATGACCAAGGGGATGAACATGTTGCACCGTATATAGTGCAATTGAGTTTTATGATTCGAGGAAAAATGAATATTCCTACATTTGAGCAGGCGTGGAAATCTGTAATTCAGCGGCATGAAATTTTTCGTACAGGATTTGTATGGGACGAAATTGAAGAACCTGTACAAGTGGTGTATGAAAATATCCCATTTAAAGTGAATAAAGAAGACTGGCGTACAATGACAAGTGAAGAGATAGAGGAAAAAAGAAAAGTCTTTTTGGCATTAGATCGAAAACAAGCCTTCCAATTTGATGAAGCACCATTGATGCGGGTAACAGTCATTCAAGAAGGTGAGGAAGAATATCGGATTGTTTGGACCCATCACCATATTTTACTGGATGGATGGAGTTTACCATTAGTATTTAATGAATTACTTACAGTCTATCAGAAGAGAATGAATGGAGAAGCTGTGAAGTTACCTAAGTCCTCACCATATAAGAAATATATCCAATGGTTAAGAGAGCAAGATAAGGAGCAGGCGGAACAATTCTGGAGAGAGAAGCTAAAAGGTTTTACTGCGCCAACTTTGCTGGGCTTAGAAAGTAAAGAGGAAGAAAAAGGTTACACAGAGAAGGTTACGTATTTATCAGAAGAGCAGACTCAAGCGTTACAAGGATGGGCGAAACGCAATAAACTTACTTTGAGTACAGTAATTCAAGGTGCATGGGCATATCTCATGAGCCGATATAGTGGAGAAAATGACATTGTTTTTGGTGTAACAAGCTCAGGACGTTCTACGGAGATTATTGATGTTGAAAACATCGTAGGTCCTTTCATTACAACGTCACCGACGCGAATTCAATTGATGGATGATATAAAATTAATAGATTGGTTGCAGAAGATACAAGAGGAAGAGATAGAAAGAAGACAATATGAGTATGCTTCTTTGACAGAGATTCAGGGGTGGAGTGAAATTCCTAGAGGAATACCGCTGTTCAATAGTTTATATGTGTTTGAAAATTATCCAGTGAAAGAGGAGTCTTCAGAAAATCTGGAAATTGGTGAATTGGAAGGGGTAGAACAAACCCACTACCCATTAGGGTTAGCTGTAGTTCCAGGAATCCAGTTATCGTTAAAGTTAATGTATGACCGTAGTAAGTTTAATAGAGTAACCATTGAACGAATGCTGGGCCATTTACACAAAGTGTTAATGCAAATGCTCAAAAACATTGATCAAAATCTATCGGAGCTAGTATATATTACGGAAGCTGAACAAAGAAAGCTATTGGAAGAATGGAATAATAATACTATATCCTATCCACGTGAGAATGCAATTCATCAACTATTCGAAGAGCAAGTAAATCGTACGCCTGACGCGTTGGCAGTGGTAGATGAAAAACAGCAACTAACATATCGAGAGCTGAATGAAAGAGCTAATCAATTAGCCCATCATTTACAGAAATGTGGAATTGGGACAGAGTCATTAGTTGGCCTTTGCTTTGAGCGTTCAGTTGAGATGGTTGTTGGTCTCATGGGAATTTGGAAGGCTGGAGCAGCCTATGTTCCATTAGATCCATCGAATCCGGAAAGCCGCCTACAATATATTTTAGAAGACACAGGAATTAAAGTGTTAGTTACAAATGAAGTATTACTAGGCTGGATTCCTAAAGACATTAAGACAGTTTGCCTAGATAGGGACCAAGCAATGCTTTCTCAAGAAAGCAAACTTTCACCAATATGTGAGGTAACAGGGGAAAACTTAGCGTATGTTATCTACACTTCTGGTTCGACAGGGAATCCAAAGGGAGCTTTAGTACAGCACCATTCTGTAATAAACCTATCATATGGTTTACAAAAAGAAGTTTTCTCACATGAGATACCTAGTAATATGCGCGTCGGTTTGAATGCATCAATTGCCTTTGATGTATCTATTCAGCAATTACAAATGCTGCTTTATGGTTCAAGTTTATATATTATTCCAAGTGAAGTTCGCACTAATCCAGAACAATTTGTGTCCTATATTAGGGAGAATAAATTGGAAATGTTTGATATGACACCTTCATTACTTCAATTACTAATAGATGGAGGATTGCTAGAAATAAGTGCTGATGTTCATGTACCAAGCAAGATATTGGTCGGTGGTGAAGCAATCATGCCGTCATTATGGGAACAGCTAGTAGAGACTGAAAAGATTGATTTTTATAACGTATACGGTCCTACAGAATGTACGGTTGATGCAACATGCTATCATATTAAAAAAGATAGTAAGAGAGTAACAATTGGACGTCCATTGCCGAACGTTCAAACTTATGTATTGGATAAAAATTTGTTACCTGTTCCAGTTGGTGTAACAGGTGAGCTATATATTGGGGGTGCAGGTATAGCGAGAGAATACTTGAATCGCCCAGAATTAACAGCAGAGCGATTCATCTGTCATCCATTTAATGAAGAAGAGCGTTTATATCGTACGGGAGATTTGGTTCGTTATTTACCTGATGGTAATTTAGATTACTTGAGAAGAATTGATAATCAAGTGAAAATTAGGGGCTTTCGTATTGAACTTGAAGAGATTGAAGCGAGTATAGAGAGGCATCCATTGGTAAAAGAAGCAGTAGTTTTGGCAACAGAGGATAAATTAGGAGAGCAGAGATTGGTTGCTTATGTAGTTGGAGATGGTAGTATGCATGAGTGGCGTGAGTATCTCAAGACACAAGTACCAAATTATATGGTTCCCGCACACTTTATTAAGGTAGACGAGATTCCTCTTACAACGAATGGCAAAGTTGATCGAAAGGCATTGAACAATTTAACTATTCATAGAGAAAATAACTTCTCTACACCAATCATTCCAAGGGATGAAATTGAATATCAGTTGATTAAAATCTGGCAGGATGTGTTACAGATAGAAGATGTCTATGTAAATGATGATTTCTTTAATAGAGGAGGACACTCTCTCCTTGTAATTAAATTAGTTTCAAAAATTAGGGAGAAGTTTGGAAAAGAGATTAAGGTTTCAACATTGATTAAGAATCCAACATTGGAAGGAATCGCATGCCTTATTCGTGATAAGCATGATATGACGAAATCAGTAGCAGCGCTAGTTCCACTACAAGAATCAGAAAAAAGCCCTTTCTTCTGTGTTCATCCGTTTATGGGGAATGTATTCTGTTACATTCAACTAGCAAGATTACTTAAGAACCATTGTTCATTTTATGGTTTACAGAATCCTCTTATAGAAAAGGAAGAAATTGATGAATTGACCTTGCCGGAACTAATTCAACTTTACATTGAAGAAATCAAACGTGTTCAGCCAGAAGGCCCATATCGTCTTGGAGGATGGTCTTTAGGCGGTGCAATTGCTTATGAAATCGCAACTGTGCTAAAGAATCAAGGTGAGGAAGTTGAGTTGTTGATACTAATGGATACTAAAGTACCTTCAGAGCAAGATCGTAAAACAAGGGAGGATATGCTCTCATATATATCTGAACATTTCATTCCTAGAGATCTTACTGAGCAGGAAGAAGGGCTCGTTCATAAGCAAGATATGCTTGTGGAGCGATTAATTATGGAAGGAGTACTCCCGCCTGATGCAAATCTTATGAATTTGAAGCAAGTTATCAATGCTCATAGGAAATGCCTGAACTTAATGGCAGAGAATGATTTGATACCATACTTTGGAGAAGTTATCTACTTTAGTGCTGAGGAAGGAAAAGAGTTGTTTACAGATTGGGGACCTTTATTAAAAGGAAGAGTAAATAGGTATTCAGTCCCTGGATCACATGAGGAAATAGTAGACTTCCCCGCAGTTGAAAAGATAGCTAAGTACCTATTAAATGAATTTGAAGGGATAAAAGAAACATCCCTTTCATTAACTGAAAAGTAGAGAGTGCAAAAGATGCAACGCTATGAATGAAAAGGGGAGACCAATAACTGCAAATAAAGTGTAGGCAATAATGAATATATCAAGAGTATTAATTTTTAAGAGGATAATGGAAAATTTACTTGATAGAGACATAGAAACCTATATGAGTTGCTCATAGAATGATGTAAATCCTCTCTATTTTTTGTAATAGAAACTAATGCTTTGATGATATTATTGAGGAAAGGTGTATATTTTCATTGATATGTAAATATGCACCTTTTCTATTGTATTTGCAATTTAATAAAGTTAATTTGAATTTATGTAACGCACATATATGAAGCCATCTTTAAAAAAGGAAGTGATTTATCATACACATTCAAGCTGTGAAAATACCAAAGAATATTGAAAGTCATTTGTTTAAGCAACTTAGTAACTTGGTTTCAAATGAGAAGAAAGAACGAATGAAGCGTTTATTAAACTCATGTGACGTTAATAGGACCCTGATAGGGGATTTACTAATCCGATCTCTAATCTGCCAAAAGTATAAAATTAATAATGAAGAAATTAGATTTAAATATAATGAGTATGGAAAACCTTTTGTTGAAAATTTTTCTGACTTTCATTTTAATCTGTCACATTCAGGAGAATGGGTGGTTTGTACTACTGCTAATTTTAATGTGGGTATTGATATAGAAAAGATTTCAGAGATAGAGGCTCTTAAATTAGCAAAAGAATTTTTTTCAGCGGATGAATTTTATGATATATCTAATATGAATTCTGATGAACAAATTAATTGTTTTTTTGATTTATGGACATTAAAAGAAAGCTATATAAAAACGATTGGAAAAGGGCTTTATACCCCATTAAATTCATTCTCTATAAAAAAAGAATCACGAACTTTAATTTCATACAAGAATATACCTAAAAACTTTTACTTTAAACAATATAACATTGATCCAAATTATAAGTTATCTGCTTGTGCAACAAGGGATGAATTTCCGCAAGAGATAATAATTAAAGACATTTATGCAATTTGCCAAAATATATACAAATTTGAAAGTAAGGAGAAAATCAATGCAGAAGACTAAACTTTTTTGCTTTCCACATGCTGGGGGATCTGCGTTTAGTTACGCAAAATGGAAAAATCACTTTAATCCATATATTGAGGTAGTCCCGATAGAGTTAGCTGGTAGAGGATATAGAATTGAAGAAAACTTGTACCAAAGTATGGAAGAGGCAGTAAATGATGTCTACAATAAAATAGTTATGCAGATAGATGATTCGCCCTACATTCTATTCGGGCATAGCATGGGAAGTTTGATCGCCTATGAATTAGCTAGAAAAATAAAAGATTCTAAAAACGTATCGCCTGAATTTCTTGTTTTGTCCGGTAGAAATCATCCAAATAGTAAAATAAAAAATATCCGACATAATCTTTCTAATGAGCAATTTAAAAGAGAAGTTATTGCAATGGGAGGTACACCATCTGGGGTACTGCAATCAGAAGAA
Organism: Bacillus sp. JKS001846; assembly: GCF_900176455.1. NCBI lineage: Bacteria > Bacillati > Bacillota > Bacilli > Caryophanales > Bacillaceae > Bacillus > Bacillus sp. JKS001846. Next base: position 3,280,335 of record NZ_FWYG01000001.1, on the reverse strand, counting down.
TTAATGGAGATTTTTCTCCCTATTCTAAGAGCAGATTTTAAAATCGTTGAGACGTATATTCATGACAAAAATACACAACCATGTGATATTGATTTTCTTATATTTAATGGGGAAAATGATGAATTTACTACATATGATCAAGTAATAAAATGGGAACGATACACAAGTAAAACGTGTACTTTTCATTCTTTTGAAGGTAATCATTTCTTTCTAAATGAAAATATTGAAGAAATAGCAAATAGTATTAAAAGAAAGTTAGATTCTAAAAGATTATCAAATAGTTTTTAGTTTTTTAAGTATACTCATAGCTAACAAAGAAAAATATGAAAGATGAAAAATACAGGCATTGCTGAAATTTTATTGAATATATGCATAGAATCCTAAACGAACTGTTTAAAGGCAGAGACTCTAAGCAAAATGTATATGAATTAACTTTAGTTTAAGTTGGCTTTACCTATAATACCATTTAGAGTCTTTATTATACTTAGTACAAAGTACATAACAGTTGGGGATGCTGTATGTAAAGCTAATGAATATGTGAAGTGAAAAGGCCGACTCTTATAATTATGAGTGGGCCTTTTGGTTTTATGGATATCAAATTAGTGAGCAACATTTCAAAGGGTATCTTGTGATATAACTAAGTAGATTTTTTTAAACCAGGGGATGATGAGATGAATAAATTGAAGGGGAAAATTGCATTAGTAACAGGGGCTAGTAGGGGGATAGGTCGAAGTATTGCCTTACATTTGGCACGGGCTGGTGCGTTAGTCGTTGTTCACTATAGTAAAAGAAAAGAAGAAGCAGAAAGTGTAGTGGATAAAATTAAAAAAGATGGCGGTTCCGTATTTGCGATTCGTGCAGACTTAAGTACTTTTAATGGCATTAATAAATTGTATTCAATGATGGATCAATCTCTTCAAAAATATATAGGTGATACTACATTTGATATCCTTGTAAACAACGCTGGAATTGGGCAGGTGTTAACGTTAGAGGAATCTACGTTTGAAATATATGTAATGTTTAGATACCTAAAGGAGTCTACGTTTTTTTAGTAGGCTCTTTCTAGCTAATGATAAGGTACCAGCAAATAAACTATTTTGTCTAATTGACAAATAGAGAGTTTACATAACGTTTTTCTGGTAAACAATTCTGAGTCAAATAGTGTGATCAATTAAGTTATTTAGTCCTAAATCATAAGATTTTAATACAAAATACTATAATTTGATTAATAATAGTAGTGAAAAAAATATTAAATATATCTAAGTTTTAAAGCGAATATTAGAAGCTGGTGTACCGCATTCTTATTTCAATAGCACATATGCAAGTATTAAAGTCCAGAACTCATCTGGTAGCGTTATGTACAATAAGGAAATTATGGGAAATAGACAACAAAATGCTGAAACCCAAACAGTACCTGTAAAAGAGGGAGATTATATAGAATTTACTCATATAGAAGGGGAAGCAGCAAAGGAAAAAACACGCGCGACTTTAACTAACCTTGAGAATGGAAAACAGGAATATATCGGAAAGAAAAGAACATATCGGGTTACATCTACAGGATTAATAAGACAATAAACGTATAAAAAAGTTGGGGAAATCCCCAACTTTTTTATCGTTTTAGTCAAGAAGATTCCTTCTTCAAGGAATGCGAAGTGAGTAGGTAGAGGTAAATTGGCTTCGAATAAGGTATGGCAGGAAGCTTTATCAATAAGTATGCAAATATTTTAAAAACTAATTTTTATACAAAAATTGTATACTTACGACAAGAAAGTTTACCTTAACCAACAATTTTGTTTTCGGTAAATTTAAGGTGTGTAATTAATATGCATTTTTCGAGGAAAACGCAGAATTATGTCAAATTATCTTTATTTACATGACTGTGAACGTGGTATAAAAATGAAGCATATCCAAAATTATTAAAGGGGCTGAAAAAATGATTAAAAAACTTATTATTGGTTCTATTGTTTTAGGAACAGCAATAGGAGTAAGTAAACCTACATTTGCTTCAACAAATTATTCTCCATCACAGTTTCAAGATAGGGGAGATGCCCAAGTTCAATCAATACCATCGCCATGGCAGTATTTAGGGCAAACCTCTAGGGAACTTCAAATTAAAACTAAGGATCCAAAAGTGCTTGCTTTTGAATTAGCAAAAGAAGCTCCATTTTACAAAGATGAATTAGTGGATGTGTGTTCTGCAATCTTAAAAGAAAATGTAGATGTAGTATATTGGACAAGTAAGGAATGGGCTAGATTTGAAGTAGGAAATTACGAGTTTAAACATGAAATGAAAATTTATAGAGATAAAGAACGTCAGCAATTAATTACTTCAATAGAATCATAAAAAAAGAAGCTATCTTTAGTAAGATATGCATCCAATAATGTAGACAGGAAAAGAGAGCACATAAAACTGTTGCGATATTGGAAAGTAAACTAAAAAAACAAGTATAATTACTTGTTTTTTTAGTTACAGTAATTATTTAGAAGGCTTAGCTTGTATATGTTCACATACATTTATTGGATAACCATAATCCTCTCTATACTATGATTGGGATACAAAAGCTAGAAAGGTATCAATCCATTTATTCTTAAATTGAATTAACATTCCTCCGTCATGGTAGGTTTCGTTATATTTTGAAAAAACACTTCACAAACAATATGTATTACTTTATGGGAACATTATTAAATTTGAACGATATTAACAATGCTTTGTTGATAATTAGCTAAAAAAGTATTGTACGATTAAATGTATTGTGTTACATTTGTGTTACAAGGTTGTTACGAAATATTATAATTATTTCTATATCATTTCCTTTTGTTTCCTTAATGTTACGAAAGGTATAGATGTTTTATGTGTATAGGAGTGTGTGTAGTAAAGAGTCTGAGTTGAAAATACGTGCACACTTTAAATTTCCTTTCTGTCTGAATGAAGAAGACTACCAACTAATTAAAGGGTTCAAAGTCACAACTTTAAATAAAATGTGCTTCCTTTCCCACACACAATTTAGTACATATTTAAAGTACAGCCTAGTTGCTACACAGACTCTTGTACATATAAACATTAAGGTGAAATAGAGATAAGGATTTATTACATAATAAGCATTACTTAGCTAAACGTAAAAATATTATCTGTGCATTTTTATGAAATGTTAAAATGTCTAGATGATATTTTTTGAAGATTTCTTGGATATGTTTATGAATAACAATTTCTAATACTTAATGATTCTCTACTACTGCAATATCCAATAATTCATGTAATAGGATTTATAAGGTGTATGTACATTCACTTATATAGGGAAAATGAGGTTTTTCATATGAAGTATAGTTATAAAGTGTTTATATTTATTTGGACAATTATTTTATTGTTTTTTCTACTTTATTATGGTTACAGTGAAATTTCTGATACTAAGAAAGTGCCAGTTATAACAATCAAAAAATAGAAGTAAAGAATATTGAGAAAACCAAATGAGATAAAATAGATACAGTAGAAAGGCTACTACAGGAAGTAATTAATCGTACGAAGTTAGATGGTGAAAATACATCTCTTTATAAAGATGCTATTCATGCAAGGTCGTTATCAAGTGGTCATAACCCATCGAGAACATGGGTAAAAAAGTTACAAGGAAGTATGGGGGGATAGAATTCCAGAAGGCTGGAGGATATGTGGTGAAAATGTGTATGCTTGTCATGGCATTCACTACACAGCACTGACGTCCTATTTTTATGTCTTTTCAATATAGAATGAGAAAAATGAATGTTTATCGTGGGATGCAGCAGTTGCATGGTGTAAAAAGTTAGGCCTTGCACACGTTCCAGTGTTATATCGTGGCCCCTATAATGAAAAGGTAATTCGTTCGTGCTACAACGGTACTTCACTCTTTGGAGGGATTCAGGAGGGGTATGTACTTAGATTAACGGATGCGTTTCACTATAATGATTTTTCAAAATCCATAGGGGCATTTGTTCGAAAAGACCATGTGCAAACTAATCAGTACTGGATGACACAAGCGGTTATCCAAAATAAATTAGCAAAATAAAAACACGCAATTCCAAATGGAACTGCGTGTTTTTTCTTTTTTTAGCATCATTTGACGTTCATGTATGGTTACTCTTATTAGAGAATATGTCCCCTAACCACGGAAAACTATTAATTTATTAGTTTTTATTCGTAACTTTTAAAGTATCTAATACGACTTTAGTTGTGTCTGCAATAAGCTTATCATCATATTCTGCATCTTTTTTATCATGATTAGAAAGGATGGCAAGAACAATTGGTTTTTTATTTGGTGGCCAAATAATTGCAATATCATTCCTTGTTCCATAAGATCCTGCGCCTGTTTTATCAGCTACTTCCCATCCTTTTGGTACGCCCGCACGAATCAACGTATCTCCAGTCGTATTTCTCTTCATCCAATCTACTAATAATTCACGTTTCTCTGTTGGAAGTGCAGATCCTAATGTAAATGATTGAAGTGTCTTAGCGATCGCTTCTGGTGTACTGGTATCGCGCGTTTCTCCAGGATGTACTTCATTTAATTCAGGTTCAAATCGTTCAGATTTAGTAACCGTATCTCCCGTTTCTCTCAAGATTTTTTCAAATGCGGATGGACCACCTAACTTTTTAAGAATTAAATTATGTGCCGTACTGTCACTATATCGAACAGAAGCATCTGCAAGTTCTTTTAACGTCATTCCTGTATACACATGCTTTTCTGTAATTGGATTATAATTAGAAAGGTCTTCACGCGTATACGTAATCCCTTCATCAAGAGCTTCTATTGAGTTCTGACGTAAAAGAGCTCCCGCTGCTAATGATTTAGATGTAGAGGCAAATGCAAAACGATCATTTGAATGATAAGCAATAGTTTGATTTGTACCTGTATCCAGAGCATAAATACCAAGCTTAGCATTATATTCTTTTTCAAGCTTAGCAAAAGAATCATGACCTGTATTTTCTTGTTTAATTTGCTTTATTTGTTTTGTTTGCTTAGGTGGTTCAGATGGAGTATTACTATTAGAACACCCTATTAGTGTTACACATGAAAGTAATACGACGGGTACAATCTTTTTGTAGGTAAAGAACTTGTTTAAAACGTACATGAATTTTCAACCTCTTTCAACGATATATGGATTTTGTTTTGGTATTTTAAATACCGATGTTAATTAAAGCGGGTGTTGGATATCGATACTTCTGAAGTTGAATTTTAACAGGCTAAGCAGAACCAAAGCGTTTATATGAATGAACAGTTGCTGTTTAGGGTGTTTCTTTTTTTATAGTTTACCCGTGAAAGTATTAAACTCGTAACATTTAAATGAAGTATCTCAATACACACTTTTTTACATCACTTTACTTTGGGGAATAATAAGTCCTTTCATATTTTTAGGGATACACATAATAGACACTCTAAGTAATAAATTTGTTCCATTTTAACTTGGTAAATGGTAAAGAAAATACAATGAATTGTAAATGAAATCTGTACGGGAATCTAGTACCGTATAGTACAGTGCATATGAAAAACTCCTCAATGCTATCTCTTAAAAAATAATAATTCTCGGCTTTATAAACTGTCTTTTCAAAAATATTGCGAACCTGTAAGAAAAATGAAAGGTAATTCAATATGAGATAAACAACCTTACTACAATGAAAAACAGAATCATTATTAAAATCATGAGATACGATATCAAGTTATTTGCGTGTTTAATACATTTTACCAAATATTCCAGTTTTAATAGGAAAAGTCAAAATGTAGACAAGTATCTTCTATCAAATCTCATTCTTAGTGTGTACATTTGGAGGGAATTTCTCATATGAAATTAGTAAAAGTAAAAGATCTTAGTTAGGAGAAAGATGAGAATGCTAACAAATTCTATGGGAAGGTGAAGAAAGAAGGTAGCGTAGGTCTATTCATTAAGAGTAAGCTTGAGGAGATTATATCAGCTAAGTTGCTCTTTAGCGACACAGTTAATCCTGAGGGGATGAGACAATTACAAAAGAACAGCAAGTTGAATTTCACTTCTAAGAGGGGGCAGACGCCTCTCTTTTTTTATGTCGCAAATAGCATTAATTCGTTAAGTAATTTATATGAGATTATCTTAAATAAGTTAGTTAAGAAAGAAAAATAAAAGTGAGTAAAAAGATAAAAATATACAGGTACGTAAAAAATAAGGAAGTTGTATTTGCAAGTGTTTTAGTTTGGTGTGATATCAACCGTATTGGTAAAGATGAATATTACGTTCAAATTAATATGGATGGAAAAGGAGGAGTTTCAAAATCTATGGATGGAAAAGGAGGAGTTTCAAAATCTATGGATGGTAAAGTGATGGGAAAGGAGTATGAATATACATAATCGGGTTTTGATAAGGAAGGTAAAGAAAAAGAGTTAGAATTTATCGCACAAAAGAATCTTCGTAAAGAAGCATTCCTACGTGTATATCATTTAGATAAAAAAGGTGTAACAGCTTGGGAGGAAGTGCAGGAAGATGAGCTTCCTAAGAAAGTAAAAGAAAAACTAGGTGTGAAATAATCATTTATTTGTGATGGTGGATTCTCCTACGTCGAGGGTTCGCCGTTTTTTTATTATATGTTATGTTGTAGTTTTTATATAAAGCATATTGAAAAGATAGGGTAAATCATCTGGAATGATACCTCCATTATTAATAATTTGTACGTTAACCTTTCCATTATTACTAAATCCATTTATATCAACAAATTTCCCCACATACCCCTTTGTACCAATATCTTTTAAAGTACGTATAAAAAATGCCCTTTATCTTATCTTTACCTTATCTTTACCTTATCTTTAAATTTTTATATTAAACTTAAAACCTTAAAGTATTGATGTTTGAGTCTAAAAAGGGCGGGAGATAGATGTTCATTACATAGTTTGTAAATAACCAATTACCTTTGAAAAATTAAATTTTTTATACGAGGAGGAATATATGAAGGATACAAGTAAAAAACAAATTATAAAAGTGTTCCTTATTAGTATTTTAGGCTTAGGAATAATACTTGGAATGCTATATTTTAATCATAAAACCAATATTCAAAAAAATAAAGCGCTAGCCACCGAAAAACGTGTATTGCAATATGAATCTACCTTGAAAAAAGAATTAGAAAAATATAATTTAGGAGAGAAAACAGCAGTTTTATTAGGAATTATGTACCAAGAGAGTAGAGGTGAGGGAAACGATCCTATGCAGTCATCCGAATCACTTGGATTAAAGCCAAATGAAATTCAAGAGACAAGCTTGAGCATTGAACAAGGGGTAAAACACTTTGCTAAAATGTACAAATATGGAACGGACAAGGATGTTAGCATGGATACAATTATTCAAAGCTATAATATGGGGCCAGGGTATATTGATTTTGTTGCTAGTCAAGAAGTTAAACAACACTCGGAGGATTCAGCCAAAAAGTTTTCTAAGATGAAAGTTGATCAAAATCCAGCGATGTATACTTGTGGTGGAAATAAAAATAATTTTAGGTATCCATATTGTTATGGTGATTTCACATATGCCACAAAGGTAAATGAAAAAACAAAACTTATTGAAAAACTTCTTCGAAATGTACATAGTTCTTCTAAATAAGTTGCAGAATGAAATATAATGATACCCAGTTATTAATAATAGTATCTAAGAAAAAAACTACTTCCTTTCTTAATTCATATGATTTTTAAAAATAAATCCTATAGATGTTAATATTTGTTATATAATATATTTGTCAAAGCATTACCCCTAAAATTTCTACAGTCAATCTGTAAGATAGTTTGTTTGGCCCGTATATTCACCTTAAACTAAAAAGAACTTGTAGAGATTCCTACAAGTTCTTTTTAGTTTAAGGATTAAATGAGGATTTAAAATATAGTTGCAATTTTTTGAGGGGGAAAAGTAAATGTTTATAAAAACAGAAAGATTATTAATACGAAAATTTGAGTTCAAAGATTGGCAAGCTGTTCATGAGTATACATCAGATATCAATGTTATGAAATACATACCTGAAGGTTTTTTTACTGAAGAAGATACAAAAAACTTTGTAAATGAAAATATTGGTGAAAACGCTAAGAACTTTCCTGTAGTATTAATTGATAAAGATATTTTGATTGGTCATATAGTTTTTCATAAATACTTTGGTGAGCATACTTATGAGATTGGTTGGGTGTTCAACCCTGAATATTTCAATAAAGGATATGCTTCTGAAGCAGCACAAGCTACATTGGAATATGGGTTTAAGGAATTGAAGTTACATAGAATTATAGCTACATGTCAGCCACAGAATATACCATCATATCGAGTGATGGAGAAGATTGGAATGAGAAGAGAAGGCTATTTCAGGAAGTGTATACCACATGGGAATGAATGGTGGGACGAATATTATTACGCTATTTTAGAAGAGGAGTAAAGCCTCATAACGCATTATTAAAAGAAAATGTTCCTCCTGAAGTTGTAAAAGCGGTAGCTAGAATATGAATGGAAACAATTTGATGGAAACGGTCAGCCAATCATAGCGTAAGACGATGGAATTGGCATTATGTAAATTACTATTGTTGTTGATATTGTCTTAATTGAAAAAATAAGTGCTGTTATTACTTGACAAGTTCAAAAATAGTAGATATGCTTTAACACGAAACGAACAAAAAATTTGAGATATCTATGACCTGTTAGGTGAGGCTCCTATACAAACACAGGCTATTGCCCAAAAATATCGAAAGATGCCAATGGGTAGAACAGGAATTGTCGGATTAAGGCTCTTCTTAAGATAGCTAAGTGATGAATGATTCATCCTTTACGTTGTATAGTGCCAAAACTCAACTAGGGGGAATGAGCTTTATTTAGCTATGTCTTTTTTAGCAACCTCCTTTAGTTGAATTACTAAGGGAGGTTTTTTATATGCAAAATTTTATTTGTAATAAATCTTTTATAAAAGGGGGGAAGACTAATGATTGATGATATTGATCCCATATTTATGAAGAAATTAGTTTTCCTAGAAGTGGGAAAATGATACCAAGTACCACTGTCCTTAAGGAGGAATTACGATGAAAAAATGCTTACAACAATTATTAGCAACAAAAGATACACACTTAGTGCAAGAGCTTATAAAAATTCAATCCTATGATATCGCAATGGAAATAAAAGGTTTTCAACATAAAGATCAGATATCTTTAATAAAATGTTTTCCTACTGAAAAAGGTGCGAAAATTCTCAGTTACCTTACACCAGAGGAGCAATATAATATTTGTACCAATTTGCCTGTGGATAGAGGAGAAGAGCTATTAGCTAGGCAATCTATTGATGACCTTGTTGATGTAATTCTTTCAATTCATCCACTTCAGGCTGAAAAACTTATACAACTTTTGTCTGAAGAATCTCAACAAAGAATTAGAAGTCTGCTGGTTTTTCAATCTGGAACAGCGGGCAGTTTGATGACAATTGACTATATTGCTGCCAGGGAAAATTGGAAAGTGAAAGATACGCTGTCGCATATTAGAAAAATTGGGGCAGGGGTTGAATCAATTTCGTATATTTATGTTCTGGATACACGTGGTCAGCTTAATGGAATTGTTTCTATTCGTGAATTATTGCTAGCTTCAGATGATAAAACTTTATCATCGATAATGGCATCAGATGTTATTTCAGTTTCAGTGAACCTAGACCAACAGGAAGCCGTACAAAAACTAATGGATTATGATTTATCCGCTATACCTGTAACAACGATGGATAATCGGATGATAGGTATTATAACCTTCGATGATGCAATGGATGTTTTCGAAGAAGAAGCAACTGAAGATATTCAAAAATTAGGAGGGAGCACCCCATTAGATAAGCCATATTTCGAAACTTCTATTTGGCAAATATACCGTAAACGTATAGGTTGGTTATTACTTCTGTTTGTAGCAGAAGCATATACTGGTTCTGTACTTCGGCATTATGAAGAAACATTAACTCATGTAGTTGCACTGGCTTTCTTTATTCCGTTGTTAATTGGAACTGGTGGAAATACAGGTACACAGGTCGTAACTACATTGGTTCGAGCTGTAGCTCTAAATGAGGTGAAATTTAAAGATATATTTCGTGTTATGAAAAAAGAAGCATTAGTAGGCCTTTTACTAGGGCTTACATTAGCCGTGGCAGCATTAATTCGTGCGTACACTTTAGGCGTAGGTACAGAAGTCGCGCAAGTTGTAGCTATTACTGGATTGTTCATTGTTATTTGGTCGTCCATTGTTTCATCTGTATTACCCTTGATTTTAAATAAGTTAAAGCTAGATCCAGCTGTTATCTCAGGTCCGTTCATTACGACATTAGTCGATGGAACGGGGTTAATTCTGTACTTTACCATTGCAAAAATGTTACTAGGGTTATAAGAAACTTATATTAAGTTTTTTTATACCTAAGTTCGTTTCCGCAAAGTTTGTAGACAAACTCGTTGGAAGTATAGAGAAAGAGAGAATAGAAATGAAAAAAGTATTCAAGTTACTGGAATATCCGTTGGTGTTTTCGCTTATCATTACAATTGTATTTGGAATTTTGATTATGTATAGTGCTAGCTCAATTGTTGCAGTTGAAAATTATGGCTATAGTAGTTTTTTGTTGCTAATAAGAGGGAACTTATAAATAAAAATTACTATTTATGGTGAGAATAATACTATTTAAGTGCTATTGAACTTCTGGATTTAATTGAAAATTCAGAGTAATTATAAGAATGTAGTTTTATAATTATTTTTTTAAAACAGGGGAATTCTATTTATTTGGATAGGAGGTAAATTTGTTGAGATCTAATAAAAAATATTTTTATAAACAGGAAGTATTAAGCAAAAATTATAATATGCTAATTGAAATTGCAAAAAGTGATGTTAAATCAACGTTAGATTTTTTTAAAACAACGTCTCAAGGGCTGTCTCACGAGGAAGCTACTAAGAGGCTTGAAGTGTATGGAGAAAATAAAGTAGTTTCTCAAAAAAGAATAAAATGGTATATAACATTATTTAATTCTTTTAGAAGTCCGTTTATTTCTCTTCTAATTATATTAGGGATGTTATCTTTTTTTACCAATGATATAAAAGGTACTATTATTGTGGGAATCATGGTGACGTTAAGCGTATTAATTCGGTTCATACAAGAAATTCGTTCTCAGAAGTCTATAGAAAGATTAAAAAATCTTGTATATGAAAAGGTAACTGTTCTCAGGAAGGGAAATATTCCTTATAAAGAAAATAAGAGAACTTTATTGGAGGAAAGTGGAAAGTTACAAATTGGTCTTGAGGATCTTGTACCAGGGGATATTATAGAATTATCTGCTGGAAATATTGTGCCTGCAGATGTACGGATTATCTCATCAGAAAATTTACTTGTAAATCAATCATCTCTAACAGGAGAAGCATTACCCGTTGAAAAATCAAATCAGTATTTCCATATGTACAAAAAACGTAAAATTAGAAAAATCCAAAATCTAATTGAATTAGAAAATCTCTGTTTTATGGGAACTCATATTATAAGTGGTACAGCAAAAGTAATAGTTGTAGGTACTGGAACAGATACTTACTTTGGTTCAATAGCAAAGAATCAGGTTAAGATGAACAAGAAATCTGATTCTAAATTCGATAAAGGGGTAAGCAAAGTTAGTTGGCTATTAATTAAATTTATGATCATCATGACTCCTATTGTCATGATAATCCATGGGGGTATTAATGGAAATTGGTATGAGGCTTTTTTATTTGCAATTGCTATAGCAATTGGACTCACTCCAGAAATGCTTCCAATGATTGTAACAGCTAATTTAGCTAAAGGCTCTATTAATATGAGTAAAAAAAAGGTACTTGTAAAACAACTATCTTCTATTCATAACCTTGGAGCTATTGATATTCTCTGCACCGACAAAACAGGCACGTTGACAGAAAATAAGATGGATCTGGTACGCCATACAGATACAAATGGAGAGAAGTCGGATGAGATTTTAAGATTAGCGTATATAAATAGTTACTTCCATACAAATAATAAAAATGAAATTGATTTATCAGTTATACGTTATGTAAAAGATAGTAGTAAATATGATCTGTCTCAATACTCCAAAATAGATGAATGTCTATTTGATTTTGATAGAAGAAGAGTTTCAGTTGTTATAGAAAAAAATGCTAACGAACGAATAATGCTTTGTAAAGGTGCAGTTAGAGAAGTTGTATCAATTTGTAGTTTTATAAAAGAAAATAATAAGATAATTCCTATTACAGATGAAATCCAGCGTAGAAATAAACACCTAATTGAACTCTGGCAAGAGCAGGGGATGCGAGTTGTTGCAGTTGCATATAAACAATTAAATAGTGATAAAGTGGGAAGTTATTCTATAAATGATGAATCAGATATGATACTCGTTGGATATGTAGGTTTTTTAAATCCACCCAAACAATCGGCTATCGCTGCACTTCATACTCTACAAAAGAAAGGAGTACAAGTGAAAATTTTAACAGGTGATAACGAGTCCGTGACAAGAAATGTATGTAGGGAAATGGGCTTGTATATAGGAGAACCAGTACTGGGTTATGAAATTGATAGTCTTCCTGATAAGGTATTAGGAAAACTTGCAAGTAAAACAAGTGTGTTTGCAAAATTAAATCCTAGTCAAAAATTCCGTATTATAAAGGCACTTCAAATGAATGGTCATACAGTCGGGTTTATGGGGGATGGAATTAACGATGTGTTTGCCTTAAAACAGTCTGACGTTGGTGTATCTATCCATACAGCAGATGATATTGTTAAAGAGAGTTCAGATATTATACTTATAGAAAAAGACTTACATGTTTTAGAAGATGCTATAGTGGAAGGACGGACAACGTTTGGAAATATACTGAAGTATATTAAGATGACAGCAAGTTCAAATTTTGGAAATGTATTAAGTTTATTAATTGCTAGTGCATTTCTTCCTTTTCTTCCAATGCTACCAATTCAAATATTATGTCAAAACTTACTATATAATCTATCCCAACTTTCAATTCCGTGGGATAAAGTAGACAATGAATTTTTAATAAAACCAAGAAGTTGGGATACAAAAGATTTATTTCGTTTTATTATTTTTATTGGGCCGGTAAGTAGTGTTTTTGATATAATCATTTTTATCGTAATGTGGAATGTATTTGGTGCAAATTTTCCTGAGATGCAATCCTTATTTCAAACGGGTTGGTTCGTAGTAGGGTTATTAACACAATTATTAATTGTGCATATGATTCGTACTCAACATATCCCTTTCCTACAAAGTACGGCTGCTAGGCCAGTTTTGATGCTTACAGGCTTGGTTATGTTTATAGGGATTTCCCTTCCATTTACCAGTTTAAGTACTCAAATTGGTTTAACCCCACTTCCATTTTATTATTTTCTGTGGTTATTGGGAATTTTAACAATGTATGCTTTAGTTACTCAATTTATAAAGAGAATATACATAAGGAAGTTTAATCGATGGCTATAATACTAAAAAATTCAGTCCAGAACAAGAATTACTAAATACTATATTCTAAATGGATAAGGAATTTACAGCATAATTTAGTTTGGTAGGAAAAAAATTAAGTCAGATTGATGTTTTAATCAAACTTTATTCTCATTCTATAATAGAGTAAAATAAAAAATTTAGTACAATATGGAATAGGCAACGATAAAAACTAAAGGACAACAAAAGAGATATGCTTGTTGTCCTTTGGTTTTTATTTTTAAATATGTTTTATAAAGAGATATGTATTAGATCTCTTTTTTAATTAGAGCATGAATTAAGAAGATGTCTTATTTGTTCTATAAAATAATGATGATGTTTGATACTCGACTAGTATAATAGCTACTTCCATAGAAGAAGAAAGGAAAGAAGCGAGTGACATAACCTCTATATCATCTTTAGCTAGGGAGAAAGAAGCATGTTATTAAATATTAGGGGTACGAGAAGGTAAGGAATCCAAGGGAATGTAGAATATAAAAAGGAGTCGTTATTCGACTCCTTTTTATATGGGATAGCTTAATTATTGGAAATATTACCTATTGAAATACTTTTTCAATTGTAGGCATAACAGCTATTGGTGGTAGGGATTTAGTCCATGCAGCTGCATATACATTTAATTTCTCACCTAATGTGTAGTTTGCACCATCTGAAACAGGGACCCTTAAAATCTTATTTTGAGAAACTAGATCCCACCAATCATGTTGATAAGCAAGAGCTTCATCTTTTGTAGACGTAGCAGCAACTACTAAATAATTGTTCTCTACTGAAATGACATATCCAGTAAAAGGTTCTTGTTCTTGGTTCTGAATAGTATGAACAGGAATATTATTGGCGGAAATCTTGTTAGAATCTGCAAAGGCCGGTGTTAATCCGAATGTAAGTCCACATCCTAGTGTTAAAGTTGTTACCGTTGTTATGAATGTTTGTTTTTTGTTAAACATGGTATATCCTCCTTATATTTTATTCTTACACTATCCACTTTCAATTTACATACATATAAAGCCTTTTAATATTAAGATGCTTAACAGTTCTGTCACAATTATCCTATAAATGTTAATATTATCTATTAATGGAATTGGATTTGTGTTATAATTCACTAGGTGAACTATTATTGTTCATTTCATCTCTTGATGAATGTATGCCCTTCCTTAAGTATAAAGATGTTCGATTGTATTGGTGAAGAGAGGATATATCCCTCTTCTTTTTTATTAATATGAGATTTTTAGGGAATGAACAGAAAAAGAACCCTATGGGGTTCTTTTTCTAGGCATATTAACAGTAAGGAGAGTATTGAAATACTATTTTCAAATCTTTACAAGGAGAAAAATTTGAAAAAGCTTATCATGTCATTGTTTTTACATACATGTAATATAAAGTTAATTGATAATATTTAAACTCATTATTACTAATATTCAATTAAGATAGTTAGCACTACATTGATAGTGTTAATTAGCTTGATTGGTGTGGAATGTGATATGAAGCATAAGTTTGCCGCAAACTTGTGCTTTCAGGATTTGAAGAATATTCTTAATATGAATTTTAAAGAAAATATAAAATTTTACTAGACGTGAG
Source organism: Bacillus sp. JKS001846 (assembly GCF_900176455.1). Lineage (NCBI taxonomy): Bacteria > Bacillati > Bacillota > Bacilli > Caryophanales > Bacillaceae > Bacillus > Bacillus sp. JKS001846. The sequence goes on along the minus strand of NZ_FWYG01000001.1, from coordinate 3,265,292 downwards.
AAAAAAGAATTGAAAATATCCTTTAAAATAAGATATATTTTGTTCAAAAAATTAGAGGACACCAATTAATTAAAGCGGTAAAAAACGTTTTAATTAATTGGTGTCCTTTTTGTTTTAAAAAGAGAATATATTTTCTCAACAGGACAAATGGTAATTAGCTATAAGTATTAATTATAAGGATAACTGGAAAATAGAAATTAATAATAAATGAGAATGCAAAATGATAACATTAATATCTGAAAGAAATCTATCTGAAATCCACGAAGACGATGTAGATGTATTAAAAGTAATGGCACATCCTGTTCGATTACAAATTGTAAATGAATTAATGCACCATAAAGTATGCAATGTTACACAGTTAACGGAAATATTAAGACTCCCCCAATCCACTGTTTCACAACATTTATCAAAATTGAGGGGAACCGTACTTCAATCAGAAAGAAGAGGATTAGAGATGCATTATTATATAGATAATGCTAAGGCACGTCAGATTGTTGAAATTTTAGATTTGTAGGTTAATAATACATAAAAGGTTTCCTGTTACAAGGCAAGAAACCTTTTTTATATGTATAACTAATTGTGTGATAATATCATACTGTAGAAACTACCTAACAATAATTAAATTTAACAGCTTATTTTATCTTGCCACACACAATTTAACACGATATATAGGTATAAACGTACAAAGAAGGGTTTTAAATAGAAATTAGATATAACAATGGATAATGGTAAGTGTATTAAAGAAATTACAGAATTAATGAAATAAAAAATAATAAATAGTTGTTGTAAAGGCTTATTCTGATAATAAAAGGAATTAGATACATTAAATTCAACTATGAGTTTTTTACTAAAAATATGTAGGTGAAGAGTATAAGCAACATAATCCTTTTGTTGCTGATGGACGAAAAGCCTTCATGGATTTCTTTAAGGAGGATTTTGTTAAAAACCCTAATTCCTCTGCAGAGATTAAACGTGTAGTAGCTGAATGGGATACAGTTGCTCTTCATGTACATTGTCGTACTAATTCTCAAGATAAGGGAGTTGCTATAGTCGGTATATTTCGTAACAAGGACGGAAAGATTGTCGAACACTGGGATGTAATTCAAGAGATTCCAAGTGAAGCAGCTAATAATAATACTATGTTTTAAGTAGAAAATATAGTGGATAATTGTTAATTTGTTAGGGATGTATAAGGTCTAGAAATTAAGATTATTTATAATAAAATGAAAGAGATGCCCTAGGTATGGTACTAGGGCATCTCTTTTTGTTTTAATAAGGTTAAATTTATTAGTATTCTTAAAGTGCCTATTGCATGTACTTTTTTATAACGTAATACTAATTTAGTATTAGACTACTGTATTAGTTTGAATGAAGAGGGTAATTTGCTAAATATACTATGTTGTTCATTTCCTTCCTGATTCATACCGGCTTGATAAATTGGAAATCCTTTATACGTTTTTCTTTTCCATTGCCATAAGCCATTATTTTGATCGAATTCACCATAGTAATGATTGTAATCAAGTTTGTTTCCTGTGTTTTTATTAAAATTATTGCTAATAAAAATACGACTATTACTTGCATAGATTTCGTTATTGGTAATCACATTGTTACGAAGATCGTAATTTAATTCAATTTGACCACTCTCTTGATCTTTTGTGTCATTTTTATAAATCAAATTGTTGGTAATCGTGTTATTTTCAGCGTATCCTTGCTGACTGTCATATCCACCAATTGCAATGCCACCCATAGTATTGTTAGATATTGTATTATCTCTAACTGTAATTTGACTTGCACTTTTCCCCGCATGTTCGCTAGCTACTTCAATACCGAGGTCGTTTTCATAGCTCTGATTTTGCTCAATAATAATTTCCTTCCCACCATCCACGTAAATACCATCAGCTGAATATTCGTTATAACTAGTATTATTGAAAGATGAATTGTGATGGACGATATTGTTACGAACAATTCCATTCCGTGCTTGATCTAAAGCAGCTACTGGAGATACTCCTTCATGTCCAATCAGAACAATTCCAATGTTGTTGTTATCATGCACCTTGTTATTGGTAACTTCAAAAGAATCAATATTCCCATTCACAGCAATTGCTTCACTTAGTCCTAATTTCAAATTTGCTACTTCGTTATTATCGATGACAATATGATTTAAATTATTTTGTGCACTAGATGAAGTACCATAGACAGCAATACCGTGTGCGTTTCCATTCTTTACATTCGTTTCAATGTGATGGATATAATTATTTCTAATCTCGATATTACTCCCTGTTCCGGTAATATAAATACCAATAGGGGTTTCGCTAACTTTCGTTGATTTTAAATTGCGAAATTCTAACCCGTTTACCTGAATATAATTTTTATCTTCTATGGTAAATAATCCATCATCCTCTAACTTGACTTTAGAGCCATCGAGAATTACCTTTTCATTCTGGTAATTTTGAAAAGTAATCGGTGCTTCTGAGATTCCTGAATGAGTTACATGTACTTTTTGGTTATAAACTCCGCTTCTTATGTAGATTGTGCTTCCTTCTGTGGCGACGTCAGCAGCTTTTTGAATGGTAGCGAAAGGTTGATCTAATGTGCCAGTGTTGAGGTCACTTCCTGCCGGAGATACATAGTAATCTGTTCCAGGTGTAACATTGTTATTGGATTGTGCAAAAGTTGGTGCTGGAAGTGCAAGAATTAATATAATGAAAGAGAGTATTAAGATAAAACAGGATTTTTTTAACGATGAAAATATTGTTTGATATTTCATTATTATTTTCCTCCTTTTTTATGCATTCCTTCTCAACTATATAGTTAAAACTGACGATTTATATCTTGTTTCAGTAAAAAAGTTTAACTTGATTAGGACAAAATCAATCACGTTCCAGAATCGATAAAATCTATTATTAATATATATCGTATATATTAAAAAGAAATAAAGATAAAACTTTTATAGGTTATCAAAAATAGGACATAGACTTACCCTCAAAAGGGAAGATTTAATGTTAGAGCGTAGAAAATCATAAATATTAGAAAAAATATCCGTAGATTCAAGGATTATTAGACTTTCAATTCTACAAAAAAGCAGCAAGAAACTTATATGTTTCTACATGAAAATGGAATTCTAATTTGTTTAAAAGTAATAGAGCTTGAAAAAATAATATAAGTAGAAGATTTGAATGAATAATTTTAAGAATAAGTGTGATATGAATCATAAGTTTTCCGGACCGGCAAACTTATGGTTGTTTTTGTTTTGGACAAACTGTTACTTCTAGGTTTTGAAAAAAAATTTTTAATGTCGCTTTTTAAATAAAGTCACATTGCTTACAAAAGAGGTGTAATGTTTTAAAAAAATTGCGATGTTTTGTTCCTTGGAACCTTTTTATCTAAAGGGATGTTTTTTAGTGAAAAGAAGATCTGAACTAAAAGGCCGATTAAGGAAATGTTAAGTAGCAATAAAGTTATTTCATTTTTAGAATCAGTTCCTTCTTTCTGAGAAAAAGCTTCTTCACTATATTATCTAGATTAATTTGGTTGTATTCTCCAGTTCGAACAAACTATAAAAAATAGTTGTAATTCAATTTAAATTGAAATATAGATAAAAAACATCATCTTTTCTAGTTAAATTTTAGAAATAAAAACTTTTTTACACTTGGAGGAGTAAAAAAACTTAAGTTGATAGGAATGTATAGTGACTACCTTGTATGTTATTGAAGGAGAGTATATGAGTATGCAATTGTACATATTCATATAAAGTACATAATACATAAAATCCCATAAAGTTATAGTGAAAACATTTTTTTGCATGATATTTATTAAGAATTAATGATACCAACAAATTTTATGTTTAATTATAGTAGTAAAATTATTTCGCTTCATGAAGTGATAATAGTATGGAAATTTTTTTAATATAATTAGAAAAAAACAAAATATTTAATGTCGGAAAAATCAAACATAAGATATGCGATTTTCTAGTTTACTTATGAAAAGCATAGTGATTAAAATGGGGGGGAAGTAAGGACCTTATATTCTATCAAAAATAAATAAAAAACGAGATGCAATTACTCTTTCGAAAAAACTTCTATCCGCAAGTGTGTGTGAAGAAATCCTAACGTTAGGTTGTACAACATTTACGACTAAAACTTGTAAAAAACAATAGTGAAGAGGTGTAAGGAATGAAGAATAAAATTATGACAGGATTTTTAATAACATCAATTGTTACCGGGGCGACTTTTCCTATCAATACTCTAGCAACGCCAATCGTTCAGGCAGAAACAAAACAAGATAATGTAGATATTTCCTCAGCATTACGAAAAATAGGTGCACACTCCAAGTTAACACAAACCTTTATCGATGGAGCTTTAGCAAGTCCGAATGTACAATTTGAAGAAATTCCATCTTTAAATACAACTCAATTTCTAATTAAACAAGATATGAAAGAGTGGTCATCCGAACTTTACCCTAAATTAATTCTATTAAATTCAAAAAGTAAAGGATTTATAACTAAATTTAATAGTTATTATCCAACATTAAAAGGATTTGTAGATAATAAGGAAGATAAAGAAGGGTTTACAGATAGACTGGAAGTTCTTCAAGACATGACCATAACAAATCAAGAAAGTGTGCAACGTCAAATTAATGAGTTAACAGATTTAAAATTACTGGTAGATAAGAAGTTGAAAAACCTTGATACTGATGTGGTAAAAGCACAAAGTGTCCTTAATTCAGAGGGAACAGGAAAAATAGATAAGTTAAAAAATGAAATGCTAGATACAAAAAAATCTATTCAAAATGATTTGCAGCAAATAGCATTATTACCAGGCGCGTTAAATGAACAAGGGCTAAAGGTATTCCAAGAAATTTATAGTCTATCGAAAGATATCATTGAACCGGCTGCTCAAACAGCAGTAGTAGCGTATAACAAAGGAAAAGAAATAAACAATGCCATTGTAGACGCAGAGAAGAAAGCAGAGCAAGAAGCAAAAGAAAAGGGAAAATCAGCTATAGAAATTGAAACTGCCAAAAAAGAAGCACGTGAAACGATAGAGAAAAGTAAAAAAGGTGAAATCGCTGCAGCTGCAGTTACAAAAACGAAAGAGTATGATCTTATGAAAGTGATTGATCCTGAAAAAATAAAAAAAACATATAATACTTTTGCTGAAATTAATAAACTAACAGCTGAGCAAAGAGCATATTTAAATGATTTAGAGAAACAAAATCAGAAGTTATATGACTTAACAACTAAATTAACAGTAGCAGATTTACAAAAATCAATGATTCTTTTCATGCAAAATGACTTGCATACATTTACTAATCAAGTAGATGGAGAAATTGAGTTAATGAAACGTTACAAAGAGGATTTGGATCTAATAAATAATAGTATTACAAAATTATCGACGGAAGTTGATACCAATAATACTCAGGCTCAAAAAGATATATTAAGACGATTAAAAAGTGTGACAATTCAACTTGAAGAACAAGTTTATAAATTTTGATATTAAGAAATTAGGTTTATTAAAAAAATTATAACGAAACGGAAAATAAGGAGGAGAATCAAATGATGAAATTTCCATTTAAAGTTATAACCTTAGCTACTTTAGCAACGATTATAACCGCTACAAATGGTAGTACTATTCATGCACTTGCACAAGAACAGACAGCTCAAGAACAGAAAATAGAAAATTATGCGTTAGGACCTGAAGGATTAAAGAAAGCGTTGGCTGAAACAGGCTCTCATATTCTTGTAATGGATTTGTACGCAAAAACTATGATTAAGCAACCGAATGTAAATTTATCCAACATTGATTTAGGTTCGGGTGGAGAAGAATTAATCAAAAATATTCACCTGAATCAAGAACTGTCACGAATCAATGCAAATTACTGGTTAGATACAGCGAAGCCAAACATTCAAAAAACAGCACGTAATATTGTAAATTATGATGAGCAATTTCAAAATTATTACGACACATTAGTAGATACTGTAAAAAAGAAGGATAAGGTGAGCCTCAAAGAAGGAATAGGGGATTTAATCTATACAATTCATACAAATTCAAATGAAGTTACGGAAGTCATTAAGATGTTAGAGGCTTTCAAAACAAAGTTGTATACAAATACTGTAGATTTTAAAAATAATGTTGGTGGTCCAGATGGACAGGGAGGATTGACGGCTATATTAGCGGGAAAACAAGCGCTAGTCCCACAACTTCAGGCCGAAATTGAGAATTTACGTTCTACACAGAAAACACATTTTGATAATGTATTAGCCTGGTCAATTGGTGGTGGATTAGGAGCAGCTATTTTAGTTATTGGAACGATTGCAGGAGCGGTAGTAATTGTTGTGACTGGTGGTACAGCTACGCCAGCTGTTGTTGGTGGTCTTACAGCTCTAGGAGCCGCTGGTATCGGTTTAGGAACAGCAGCTGGCGTCGAGGCATCTAATCATATGAATTCTTATAATGAAATTTCGAATAAAATCGGAGAATTAAGTATGAAAGCTGATTTGGCTAATCAAGCGGTTATTTCACTTACTAATACGAAAGACACTCTAACATATTTGTATCAGACAGTGGATCAAGCAATAATGTCTCTAACAAGTATTCAGCAACAATGGAATAAAATGGGGGCTAATTATAAAGATTTATATGATAATATCGATCAAATGCAAGAACATAAACTTTCGTTAATACCTGACGATTTAAAAGCTGCTAAACAAAGTTGGAATGATATTCATAAGGATGCAGAATTCATTTCAAAAGACATTGCTTTTAAACAAGAAAAAACAAACTAGAAATTAATATATATTCATAGGAGGAATTAAAGTGAATAATAATTTTCCTTATAAACTACTTGCTGTATCGACGTTTTTAACCCTGACAACAACTACTGTAGTTTCACCAGTAGCTGCTTTTGCAAGTGAAAGTAAAATAGAACAAACCAGTACGGAAGATATATCTCTTTCTGTAAACAGTGAAAAGATGAAAAAAGCTTTGCAAGATGCTGGGGTATTTGCAAAATCCATGAATGATTACTCTTATTTGTTAATTAATAATCCAGATGTTAACTTTGAAGGAATTGATATTAAAGGATATACAAATCTACCTAGTCAAATTGCACAAGATCAAAAGAATGCAAGAGAGCATGCTACAAAGTGGGATGCGCACATAAAAAAACAACTTTTAGATACTCTTACAGGAATTGTAGAGTATGATACTACATTTGACAATTATTACGATACATTAGTAGAAGCAATTAATGAAGGAGATGCAGATACATTAAAAGAAGGCATTACAGATTTACAAGGTGAGATTAAAAAAAACCAAGCATATACAAAGAATTTAATACAAGAACTAGCTAAGTTAAGAGATAGTATTGGAGAAGATGTCCGAGCATTTGGAGGTCATAAAGATATCTTGCAATCGATTTTAAAAAATCAAGCATCTGGAATAGATGAAGATGAAAAACGTCTAAATGATGTTTTAGAGCAAGTAAGACATTTTAAACAAGTAGAATCGGATGGAATAATAACTGTATCAGTTCCCTCAATCCCTACATGGATTGCTGGAGGTGTAATGATAGGGGTAGCAAGAAATAATTTAAGTACGCTGGAACCGCTATTAGCGCAATTGCGCCAAACGGTAGACTATAAAATTACATTGAATCGTGTAGTTGGAGTTGCGTATAATAATATTGCTGAAATGCAAAATGCAATTGGATCAGCTATTAATGCTCTCACCTATATGTCAGCACAATGGCATGATTTAGATTCTCAATATTCAGGAGTACTTAATCATATTGATAAAGCATCCCAAAAAGCAGATCAAAATAAATTTAAATTCTTAAAACCTAATCTGAATGCAGCCAAAGACAGCTGGAAAACATTAAGAGCAGATGCGTTTACATTAAAAGAAGGAATAAAAACATTAAAAATGGATCCTGTTTCTTCAAAGAAATAGGAAAGTATGGTTTTATTGTTAAGTTTTCTAAAATATAGAGATTTTAAAAACATACTGTTAAATAATTAAATGATTCGTTATATATAGAAAAGGTGGAGTTGTATTAAGGACTCTACCTTTTTTGATGATATGCTTCTAATGAGCTAAAACTTTTTGTTCATTTATTTACAAGAAGGTGAGATTATGGTGTATGTCATTCCATACGACAGATTCGCTAGGGATGATATTAGTTATTTCTTAGCAAAGCATTACGAGGAAATTGGTTAATGCGTTTTGGTGATGATAATGAGGAGCTCGATGCATTTAAACAGTGTATCTTCATTGGGCGTAAGCGTGCTGCTAAGAAAAATGATACATACTTTAACGATACGCTACCCTATATCGATCAAGCTAAGATAAACGGAAATTTTGTGTTTTTTATAGTATCAGGTCCATTTTTGTTGTTTTGGGGGCACTTCAAAATGTTAGCTTTATGGGCATGAGGCTGTAACCAAAACACACGGTTAGTTAGATGGTTGTTCATCTGAATTTTCTATTAAATTAATCTCAAGTTTATGAAGATATCAAGATTTAATGTTGTGTGATAGTATAGAAGGGAAAAAATATAGATAAATTTGGAAAAGGAGGATGCAAATTGGATGTTCAAACTACTATAAATAATAAAGTTACTGAACTGTTAAATGCCTGGTATATTGAAATTCGAAATAGAAATGTTGCGAATGCATATAAATAAAAAAAGAAATTGAGAGTTCTATAGAAAATATTGAAGAAGACCAAAATCTATTACTGTATTATTCATTACTTGATTTTGGTTATAAATATTTAATAGATAATTTGAGTGTAGCTAAAAATAGTTTTGATCAAATTGAATCTTTTAATAAACCAACTGACGATTTCTTATCGTATTATTATCATTTTTATAAAGCAATCTACTCTAATGCAGTTGGTGACTACAATGCAGCCAAAGAGCATTATGAAATAGCAGAAAATTCACTTAAAAATATTCCGGATGAAATTGAAAAGGCAGAGTTTTATTATAACCAAGCTGTGTTCCAATATCATTACTATCAGGCTTTTGTGGCTTTCCAACAAGCAACAAAAGCAAAAGAAATATTTACTGAACACAATGGGTAGGAAGTGAAAATCGGTTATTGTAATAACCTTATGGCGTTAGCTTGTACGTATTTGAAAGAATGGGAATTAGCTGAAGAACTTTATATCTTTTGAGCGTTTTCCGTGTGCATCAAGTGAGTATATTGTTAATTTTATCTGTATTCATTTTTTATTATGAAACATTTTAAGGTTGATAAAGTTTTATTGTGTGGGATTATTAAATAAAAATGATAAATTATATGTTATGATAAAAAGCAATAAAGTACATCATCCTGACTTTATTGTGTATGTTTAGCCTATGTATGTCGTTTGTATTAAAAATAAGAAGTCTCTTAAAATGAGACTTCTTATTTTTGTATCGAGGGGGTATTACAGATGATTAATTACTATCCAATATTTTTAATTACCATGGCAGGTATTGCCTTGTTTTTTTATATACAACAAGCTGGAAAACCAACGAAAAGAAACAAATGGAAGTTTTTAATTGTAGTATTTTTATTTTACTTTTTGAATTATTTATTACTTAAATTTTCATAGATAAATATAGAGGATTTATAAATATCGAATATATTAAAGAATTATAAGTTAGCAAAAGCAATTAGTAAAGTATCATGGTCACAGTTTTGAGCCATGTTAGAATACAAAGCAAAATGGTATGGAAAACAAGTCATTGTCGTATCTAAAACATTTTCTTCCAGACAATTATGTTCTTGTTGTGGGTCTCAAAATAAAGACGTTAAAAATCTCAACCTACGTAAATGTGTTTGCCCTTCATGTCAAACACATCATGATAAGGATATTAACGCAAGTATCAATCTAAAGAATGAAGCGATCAAGCTGCTAACCATAAGGACTGCGGAGATAGTCTAATCAATTAGAGTTCGATAGAACTCTTTACTTGAAGCCTGTAGATGTAGATGCTTACGGGATATATATGAAGGAAAACGCCACCTTACTGCAAGTCCTGTATATTGACGATAAGGTCATGTGGACACAACTAAAAGGATATGAGATGGATAAACATGAACATTAACTGTCAGATGGTGATACTTAAGACGATTAGAAAGCTATAGTTTGTAACAAGAAGACATTTAATGAGTATTTATTTTCAACAAAATACGGGTTTTGTATGGAATTTCCTGCAATGAATTCACCATGGATAAGGTTGTCTCATATCATGTAAAGATTGCTTTATTAAGATTATAAAAGGGTGTGAATGCATTGGAAGATGTTTATGTGAAAATTGACAGTTTAAAAGCAGAACAAAAAGAAATTATGCGAGATATTCGTAATTTAGAAACTCGTACAACAATTAATGAGAAAGACATAGCTACAATTAATAAGCAATTAGAAAAGATTAGCATAAATACAACTTGGATTTTACGAATTATTATTAGTGCAATCACTATGTCGGTTTTGGGGTTAATATTAAAGGGTATGATTTAAAAATAACAGTACTTATTGAGAGATGGACGAGTATCTCTCTTTATTTTTATCATTTTAGCCAAGATAGTTTTTAAAACATGTTATAGGTAATTAGTACAATTAAATGGAAGACATTAATAATTGTTTAGCAATGGTAAAGTAGACGTATATAATTTAAAAGAGAACCTATGCAGCAATACAAATAATAATTTGTATGTGAACGTAAAAAATACCAAGACCGTCCTAGAAAGGAGGGGGCTTGATATTTTTTAGTTAAAATTACGATTTTTTAAGTGAATTTCATATTCTGTTAACCATACTAATATCAAGCACTTTAATTCAATCGTTTCAATTTCGCAAGTGTTTTCTTCATCTCCCACATATCGGTGGGTGGTCTTTGTATAATCGAATCTTATCTCTAAATCGCAATTGTTACCCCATTACTATCAAGTTAAAGTTTTATAATGCCCTTAAAATGAAAAACACATTATTCTACTATAACAATACAATTTTGTATGCAATATTGCATATTTATACGTTATGCCTCTATTAGACATTTTTTAATGGTACCATAGCAAGGTGAGAGTCTATAAGGGTTCTCCTTAATAGGAGGAAATATGGAAAGAGTGCAAAAAGTTTACAGTAATCCAAAACTTAAAAGTTGGATTAAACAGGTATTAGCTGTAGGAGGAATAATAGGGTGCTGCTATTTGGTGTTATATGTTTTCTGTTTCTTAGTTATCATGTAAATATTATACAATTAAACTAGTAGAGTCTTGCCTAGAGAGGTAAGGCTCTTTTATTGTATCTGGAGATGAGCAAACAATATAAAATACATCTTAGGTTTGTCAGATTACTTTGTACGGTGCCTTGTTTCTCTATGTTCTAGACCACTAACTCCTATCATCGAGAGTTAATAAACTTCTATTTAAAGTTTCCATTTATATTGAAAACAGAATTCTATTGATAAAAAATGTGTTTTTACTAGATATATATTAAAAAGATAAGCATAAGTTATATTACGTTGTGATAGAATCTTTTTATCTTTGAAAAGGATTTAAATTTTAATAATAGATTTGAGTCCTTTTTGTATATTATAATCCCTATGTTTGTATATAATTATAATATATTGAAAATGATTTAAAAGCAAGAATATTAGTAGGGGTACTGCTACATTGCCATCAACTTAAGAAATTAAATGTTCCTCAAAACGAAAATAGTAGCCGTCGGCTACTATTTTCGCTTTTATTTAAGCTAGCGTAATGTCTCTGAAATTTTGAATGAACGTGGTGTGTCAGTTCATCCAAAAACTATTATGTGCTGGGTTCATGAATATGGCATCTGATTCAGCAAATTTGGTAATCACCCAGGTGGGCAAGCTGAGTATTTAAAAGTTCCATTTGGAAACTTTACTCTATTTGTTATACCGTAATTTTGTGAACTGGAGGATGAGTCCCTCTTTTTTATCCGATGTTTTACAGAACCCCTATTGGAGTGTCATAAATGCAAATGTAAAGTCAGGGGATACTGTTATCGTGCTTAATTGTGGACCTGTTGGATTGATGCCACAAAAATTTGCTTGGATGAAAAATGCTAAGCGTGTAATTGCTGTTGATTACTTAGATTATCGAATCACTTATGCAAAAAAAGATTAGCAATGCTGGAGTATTTGAGTTTAGAAATTATCCCAATATGGGGGAACGGATGTGGGCATGGATGGAAAGAAATCACCTTTGGAGTTTTTTGAACAAAAATTAATGAGTTTTAAAGAAACAAATTTTTGCTCCTTGGGGGTATTAAAACCTCTTAAGTTGATGGTGACGTGGTGCTACTCCTGTAAAGATAGTAGGAGGACTACAATTAAAAAGATAGGCAATTCTCTGTATAGAGGAATTGCCTAATGAAACGGATTAAAAGAAATAACAGACGAACCAATTATATTAAAAACTATAATATATGCATATATTTATAAAAATATTTTATTATTAAGAATACATTAACATGTTTTTAGTATATCTGTGTTTTCTACTGATTCTGCACTGAAAATTATAGTAATAGCATTTAATAATTAAGCTTAAGGAAAATAAAAAATTTATTTAATAATTGCCTGTGACAAAAATCTAAACTATTAAGAGTAGATAGGTTAAGTATTCACTGCATTAAATTCAAGAAACTTAAACTACCAAAAGGGAATTTCACTATTAAATCTACCATATACATAAGTCAATTATAAGATCACGGAAACTTGATTATATGTAAATATTATTCAATTTTGTAAAAGACATTCATTGACACTTATGTATATAAGTAACTATACTCGTTACATCGAATTGAATGCGTGATAATACAATTTTATTATTATTACAAACATGTAAATATAAAAATAGAAAATTTCAATTTGATAAATACAATGGTAGAGGTGTTTATTTTAATGAAGCACAAATTAATTGCAACAGGTATCCTTGCAGGAGCTATATTATCCTATTCTTCTAATATTTTAGCGGATACTCATAAATTTCCTGATGTTCCTACATGGGCTGATAAATCCGTTAACTATTTAGTTGATAAACAGGTATTAAATGGTTATCCAGATGGAACTTTTGGTTCAAATGACTCCTTAGACAGAGCTTCGGCTACAAAGATTATGACAAAAGTTTTAGGGATACAAATTGATCCTACTGCAAAACCATCTTTTACAGATTCACAAAATCACTGGGCTACTCCTTATATTGCTGCTGCTGAAAAAGCTGGGATTGTTAAAGGTGAAGGTAATGGAATCTTCAATCCATCCGGAAAAGTAACTCGCGCTGCTATGGCTACGATGCTAGTAAATGCATATAAACTACAAAGCACACCAAATCATAATGATCAGGTTAGATTTGAAGATTTAAAAGGGCATTGGGGAGAAAAATATGCCAATATTTTAATAGATTTAAAAATCTCTAATGGTACCGAGAACGGTTGGCAACCAAATAGATTTATAACACGTGCTGAAGCTGCTCAACTTACTGCAAAAACAGATATGTTACAACAAAATTTAAACGATGAAAAAGAGGTTATTACTGCTACCTCATATGAAGATTTAAATTTAACAGTGGCTTCGAAAATTACAGCTCAAGAGATTGATAGTTTTATTGCGAAATATCACTCGGATAGTCCTTTAGTTGGACATGGGCAAGATTTTATCAATGCGCAAAATCAATATGGCGTGAGTGCTCATTATTTAGCAGCGCATGCGATTTTAGAATCTGGATACGGAAAATCAGAAATCGCATATCAAAAACATAATCTATTCGGTCTACGTGCATATGATGGAGATCCGTTTAAATATGCAAAATATTTACCAAGCTACGGGGATAGCATTGCTTATAACGCTAATTATGTACGAGAAAGATATTTAGAAGAAAGTGGTATGTATTATAACGGCCCAACATTAACTGGCATGAATGTGAAATATGCATCAGATAAAGGCTGGGCTAAGAAAATTGCGGGTATTATGGAACGTATTAAACCGTTTCATGTAGAAGACTATACATATGCAAAAAAATTACCAAAGAATCCTGAAACATTAGATGTCGACGCGTTATCGAATGAAATTCCATATAAAATGTATGCAGACGGTTCAAGCTCAAATGTTGTATCATCAGCTGCTTACTACCAGGTACCTTATCCATTTAATTTAAAAATTAAAAGTAGACCAGATGTAGCTGTCGAGGAGAATAAAGTTGGTACAGTAACCCCTGGAACAACCATCTTTATTTATCGTGAAGATCCAAATGGATGGGTAGAATTCTCTTTTGAAGCTAATGGAGAAAAATATTGGACATTAAAAAATAAATTAAGTATGTAATTAAAAAGATCTATTTCATTAGTTTTAATCGTTTAGATTTTAATCTCATATAATTGGGAGACAAGTTTTTTAATTTCTTAAAATAAAATTAAGTATACAAGAAAAGTTAGAGAATTATTTTCTCTAACTTTTCTTCGCTAGTATTTGAAATTAAAAAGATGGTGGAGTTACCCCAAATATAACAGTGACTTTGTTTAAAGAAGTGTTTTCCCATTTATGCTTTGTATAAGGTGGGATTTTAACACTATCACCTGTATTGAGAAGTAAAACCTCATCATTTAGATATAGTTTTACTTGTCCCTCCATAATAAATGCTATTTCTTCCCCTTTATGTGCCACAGGCTCCATAGATGAAGCAGTTTCAGGGAACAGATTCATTAAAGCCAATTCTAGTGCTCCATCTAAATTAGGAGATAATAACTCATATGAAACATTGCCGCTTTCAGGAAAAGTTATTTTTTTCCTTTGGTTAGCTCTTACAACTAATTCTTCTGTATTGGTATCCTCTAAGAAAAAGTTAAACAATGGAATATTTAGTGCTACAGAAATTAATTTTAGTGTTTGTAATGAAGGATTTGTGATTCCTTTTTCAATCTGACTTAACATGGAAGGTGTTATATCAGCTAACTCTGCTAAACGTTTACTGGTTAATCCGGCCCCTTTTCTAAATGCCCTAATTTTGTGACCAACATTAATATCGTTCATATATGTAATCCCCTTTAAATAAGTAAATAAAATTAAATTATTATTAATTTTATTTACTTATACTTAATATATTGTTAATATATACTTAATTATAATAAATTATTATTAATTTTAAAACATCATATGTACATATGGCAGCAGCTGCGAAAAAATGGGAAAAAGATTTAATTAGAAACAAAGGGGTTACTATTTTTAAATATACAGCGGGCTATAATAAAGCAGTAGAAGAAGGAAGAATACAAGTTAATAAGAATCAAATGTGCTATTTGATTGACGATGAAAAATCAAAGCATTTATTTTAAGGTTATGCAGTAGCTGATACTCGTCTGAATAATTGATATACAAATAAAAGTTGGTGAATGGCATCCTCTATTTGTATATCTACCATGTGGAATAGGATTTGGTGGAGTTTCATTCAGTTTAAAAATTATGGTATGTGATCATGTACATGTAATTTTTGCTGGGCCTACCCATTCTCCGTATATGCTATTAGGTATGATGACCGGATTATATGATGGGATTTCCATAAAAGATTTTTAATGAAAAGGAATCTAATAAGTAAAGGACAACTTAAGAGTAGACTTCAATGCTGTATTGTAAAATTTTTAAGGAAGTGAAAATAGTATGAAATCAGCTTTAAATAGTATTATGATCTCTTCGATTCTTGCAGTAGGAGGGATCATTGCGCTTTTGTTTAATTTAATGGGGGATCAAGATTGGATCTGGAATTGGGTAGGGCTATTACTGGCATATCTATCTTTGGGCATTTTAATCGGTTTATATAATAAAACTGTGGATCACAAAACATTTCCTAAAATACTAAAAAGAACTTTGTTTATTTCCTTTAATGCTACTATATTAGGGATAATAATAGGGGTAACATACCAACTATTAGGAAAGTGGAATCTTACTATAATGATGTATTATTGGTTGATAATTTTATTACTACATTTAATTACTATAATAACATTAGTCATCCTAGTATTTGAAAACCATAATAGTAAAAATTATAGCTTACTATATAGTTTTATTATAATTTTAAACATTGTCCTTACCTTAGGACCAGTATTATTTCCAGTAGTTCTGACTATTATAGGAAATGCCATGAACGCTAGTGCAGGGCACTAATTTTCACCTATACAGATTATTATTAAGATAGAAAGAAGATTATAATATGAAAATTAAGCTTAAGAAAAAGAGAATTATAAGTGTATTGTTGGCTATTACTTTAGTAGCAATAGGGTATTACGTGTTTCAATCTATTACGAATCCTAAGCTGGTAAATGCGGAAGAGGCAAATAGTGTTCAGCAAGTGAGCAGTCTACCTAAAAATGAATTAAAAAAATTGATACCTAATCGTTTTGATGGTAAAGAAAGAAAAGTTGCATATTTAACTTTTGATGATGGACCTGGAAAATATACAGCTAATCTATTAGATGTACTAAAGAAAAATGATGTGAAAGCAACATTCTTTTTAATTGGCGATAATGTGAAAAGGTTCCCAGATTTAGTGAAACGAGAGCATGTAGAAAACAATTATGTGGGCATGCATAGTATGACACATGTTTTTAAAAAGCTATACACCAATCAGGAATATGTGAAGGAAATGAAAGAAGATCAATCTTTAATTAGAAACGTTATTGGATACACACCGAAATTAACACGTCCACCATATGGATCAATGCCTGGCTTAAATGAATCACTTCGAAATGAAGTGGTAGGAAATAATTTGAAAGTATGGGATTGGACAATTGATTCTTTAGATTGGAAATACAATAAATTACCCGTTGATGTAGCAGCTGCAAAGATTGTTCAAAATGTCTTAGCAGGTGCGACGTCTTCAAAGGAAATTGTTTTAATGCACGATATTCATCCACAATCTGTCGCGGCAGTTCCAGCAATTATAAAAGGGTTAAAAGAAAAAGGGTACGAATTTGAAGCTTATGATGAGAACAATCATTTTCCAATAAACTTTTGGCATGATAATCGTATATAAAGAGATATATTAGTTAAAAGAAAATCAGAATGGAATAAGCAATTCATATAGGGTTTAAATATTTGTAAGAGCGTGTTTAGATAGATGAAAACACGCTCTTTTTACTGAACTATTTTATTGTAGATTTAAGTATAGGCTTTCTAATTTTAGAAAAATTTATATGATTTTTTCATTCATTTCTACATAAGCGTTGGATATTTCGTATGTTTGGCCAGAATGAAAAGAGTTTATTAAACCATTCATTATTCACGTTCTTCTTCATATATTTGTACCACAATTATTTTTTTGTTGTTAAAACTAGTTTTTAAGAAGCATATGTTTTAGCAACTGCAGAAATTCTGTATCACTTTTATCATTTTTTATATAATCCTGTTCGTAGTTAAAAATCATTCGTACTAACATAAAAGCTGTAAGCGGTAATGGTACCTTATGCAAAGCTCCTTGCTGATAACCTTTTTCGAGCAAATTACTTATCATGTTAATTGCTTCTTCTTCAGATTGTTTAAAACAAGTTGTAATTTCAGGTGAATGGTACTCTTTATATTCTTGAAAGAGTGTAGAAACAAACGGATCTTGATGATATTCTAGGCTGATATAATGAAGAATTTTTTGTATTCTAAGTAAAACATCTTTTTCTTCTTTATATAAATTAAATAATTGTGAGCGTTTGAGCTGAATATGACGCATATAGCAGTCACATAATATTTCAGTTTTATCTGTATAGTAATAATAAATAGTACCTTTACCAACTTTAGCTGTCTTTGCAATTTCATCAACCGTTGTGTTACGGACACCACGCGTAGAGAACAGTATTGTGGCAGATTGAATGATTTTCATTTTTTTATTTTCTTTTTCTAATTTGATCATTGTCTACACCCTATCCTTGAAATATTTAGCGAAGTTTTCTATCTTTACATTCTGTATTAGTTCATTTGTAATTTTGTAACTCCTAATAGAAAGTCCTCTATTTGCTTCTTATAGAATAACATACACCATTCTTATTTCTAGTATATAACTATAATAGAATGCAACTGTATCACTTAAGATAAAAATGAAAGTTTAAGGTAATAATTTTTTAATCGGACGATGATTTCTTTCTTGATTGAATTATTTGATTTTTTATTCAATTCATTTTATTATATAAACATGACTAAAAGATGTTTTTAGTCGGATTTTTTTACGGAAAACCGACTGATATTCGATTTTAGTCGGTTTCTATACTATTTGAGAGAAGGTAGACACTATGTGTGGAATTGTAGGGTGGATAGACTGGTCTAAAGACCTGTCTAATGAACAAGAAACGTTAAAAAAAATGACAGATGCTATCATTCACCGAGGACCTGACGCAGAGGGGCATTGGTTTTCAAAACGAGCGGCATTAGGTCATCGACGTCTCATCGTCATTGATCCTGAAGGTGGCCTTCAACCTATGCTCTATAAAGATGGAAATGATATGATTGGCCTTACGTTCAATGGAGAAATTTATAACTATCAAGAATTACGTAAAGAACTTGAGGAGAAAGGTCATAAATTTCAGACCAAGTCGGATACAGAGGTATTACTACATGCTTACTTAGAATGGCAAGAAGATTGTGTTCAACATCTAAATGGGATTTTTGCTTTTGGTATTTGGGATGAAAGATTTGGGAAATTGATGCTTGGTCGTGATCATCTAGGTGTGAAGCCTTTATTTTTTGCTCAAAGGGGAAGCGCAATTCTCTTTGGTTCAGAGTTAAAAGTTTTACTTTCGCATCCATTTGTAGATGCAGAGGTAGATAAAGAAGGACTTTCTGAAATATTTTGTCTTGGGCCAACACGTACTCCTGGTCATGCTATTTTCAAGGATATACATGAAGTGCGTGCTGGGCATTACATGACGTTTACCTCTAATGGCTCGACTACGACACAGTATTGGAAACTTGAAAGTAAAGAACATGTAGATGATATTGATACAACAGTTGAGACAATCCGTTCCATTTTACAAGATACGGTAAAACGTCAGTTAATTGCTGATAAACCAGTGGTATCTATGCTTTCTGGAGGTTTAGATTCCAGTGGTTTAACAGGTTTAGCAGGAAACGAATTTGGGAATAAGGGGGAACGTCTTCATACATATTCCCTGAATTTCATCAATGATGAAAAAGACTTTGAGCAAGACTTCCTTCGTTTTGATCGTGATGAACCTTGGGTGAAACGTGTGGCTGAATATGTAGGAACAAAGCATCATTCTATAGAGTTAGGATCAGATAGTTTAATAGAGCATTTATTAACTCCAATGCGAGCGCGTGATCTACCTGGAGTTGGAGAATTAGAAACGTCTCTTTATTTGTTATTTAAGGAAATGAAAAAAGATGCAACAGTTGCACTTTCAGGCGAATCCGCAGATGAAGTATTCTCAGGATATCCATGGTTCCATCAAGAGAAGTTTCTAGATGCAGAGATATTCCCTTGGAGTGTTAATTTATGGTATAGTACAGAAATTTTATCAGAGGATTTTAAAGCGAAGATTAGCCCTGAAAAATATCAAAAACAAAAATTTGAAGATGCAGTTGCTGAGGTTCCCTTTTTAGAAGGTGAAAGTGATCTGCAAATGAAGCAACGTCAAATGTCTTACATGTTTATTACACGTTTCTTGCCATTTATGCTAGAACGAAAAGATCGCACAAGTATGATGAATGGCTTTGAAGTACGAGTTCCATTTTGCGATTACCGGCTTGTAGAATACCTATGGAATGTCCCATTCGAAATGAAAAGCATAGACAATATTGAAAAAGGTATTTTACGTAGAGCTTTTGAAAATGTACTTCCAGAGGATGTACGTTATCGCAAAAAAAGTGCATATCCAAGCACTAAGGATGCCTCTTATCTACAAGGTATTAGTGATTGGATGTTACATGTGTTGAACAATCCTGAATCACCTATTTTGCCATTAATTAATGTAGAAAGAGTTCGTGCTATTGCAGAAGGAAAAGACGAAGTAATTTCAGGTAATGATGCACGAGGTATAATAGATTATTTACTTCAAGTTAATAGTTGGCTAGAGGAATATAATATTAAATTAATATGGTAGATGTAATTTTCAAATAAAGAGAATAGCTGAAACATCAATGACCTAAGTGAACCGCACCTCCAATGTATTAGATAGTTATCTAATAATTGGAGATGTGGTTTTATTATTTTGATTTGCAATAACCCTAATCAGTTAGTTAATTAGAATCAAATAAGAAACATAGAAATAGGGGGAATAATATGAATTGGAGGTTCCTTCCTGAGAGTAGGGAGTCTCTTTAATCTCGCTACCGATAATTAAATAATATGTTAATTAGATTTGATTATTGTATGTATCACCTTTTCTTCAATAAATATTAAGCATGCTAAGGAAGCAGGCGCAAAGGCAGTAATCGTATATAACAATGTAGATGGTGAAATTACAAGTTATCTTGGGGAAAGTACTGCATCTATTCCATCGTTCCGCTTAACAAAAGTAGATGGTGAGAAATTACAAGCAAAAGCTGTACAAGGAGATGCGTTGAAATTAAATTGGACTTTTAATTCCATGCAAGCAAGCGGTGAAGAAAAGTAAGTGTAATAATTTGTATACTATATGTGTGAGACATATCGTATACAAATGAAAAGAACTGTTTTGAAATGAAGGCGTTTATCCTCAATGGTAAAACTCCTTATAAAAATATGGGTGAAAAACTTGATGATGATTTCCCTTTTAAAACACATCGTAAAAATATTTTGCGATGTGTTTTGTTGTAAGTTGGAGAGTATAGAAATATTAAATGATTATCCAAATTTTGAGATACAAATTTTGAGATACTTTGAGGGAATTTAGCACCTTACGCTAGCTTAGCAACTTTCCTGTCCCCTTTATCCCCAAGAAGACGTAATCCAGTTATGATGAGCATACATCCTCATACGCGAAATTGAAAGTAACAACTAGTGCATGCTCACAAAACTTTTCATCCTATGGCAGAGAAGTTCCAGAAAATCAAGAACACCCTGCAGAGAATAAGCTGAGGGACTTACTGGCTCATGTAAAAGAGAAGTATATGAAAGTGAAGGGCTAAATTTTAAAATTCTAAAAAGGGTGAATGGATGATGTTAGGGATAGGGTTGATTGTATTAAGTATTTTACTTGTCAGCATTGTATTTTTACCATGATGCTTTATTCCAAGTGAGACAGAAAACATGTAGTATTTTTATTCGTAATTATCCAAAAAAGAAAGAGGGATATTTGTTACAATCACGGCATTGTAGAAGAAATAGAATAAAAGAGGAAAATATATACTGTTACAAATTAATATTCCATGTGTTTTTTGAACATACATTACTTATCTTTAATGTATATATTGAATATATAAATATATTGTGTTATGATGTGAATTAGAAACTCGCGTGTTTCAAATACAACATTTTTATCTTTTTGATGACCTCTTATCTTTCCGTAAGAGGTCCTTTTTTTATCCCTCCGTATTGTATAGCCGCTAAAATACTATGAAAAGATACTAGAGACTACTACACTGTGATATCCTCTAGTATTTTTTCTTTATCTATATTATCTATTGTTAGGTAAACGACGAATTAGTACTTTTTGTATAATTTTCACAAAATAACTTTGAATCATTATTTATTTCAATATAAAGTAATGAAAGGACATATTTGACTATCGTCTTTAATTTTTCCGACAGCAAGCAAAGCTAGCATGTTTAATGCATAATCAGACGCCTGTAAATGAGCATTACTATTTAAATTTTTACCAGAGAGTAATTTAGTTAATTGGTAGAAAAAGGAAGGTGCCTATTTGGCTCCTTCCTTTTTCTCATACATACATAACGCTTGTTGACAACTTATGAAATAATAGCATTCATCGCTATTAAAATATAACATTAAAAGCAATTAATTAGATATGTAATTTTGCATATATTGTACTATTTGAATAGAAACAAAACTATTTATCACTTTCTGTATGGAGACAAACAGATTTAGGTTTACTTAGGGTAAGAAGACCTGATCATTGATTGCTGGTTAAACCATATTTCTACGTATTTGAAACAAATTATTTCACTGGATTGTATGTTAAAGAGAGTGAGGGATTTATGAAATGTAGATTGTTCCTTGATTTCTTACTCGTGATTTTACTTGGAGAATGCATCGGAAAAGAAGTTACGTTATATACGATTTCAAAAGGGGATATTATTCAGTGCATCCAAAGATGCGCTCCGTTTCCTGTTTCCTATCCAACTAAATTACCATTTCAAGCAAATTTCTTCCCTTTCAAACAATTTATCCATTGAATAAAGATAATTCGGCCATACGTATCGGAGGACATGAAACTTTCTTAATACCATTTGGAATATATTTCAATATACTTCCGATACTATAATAGATCGAAAATTTCTTGATTGGAGGTATATAATGGCATATCCATTTCGTAACTTAGTATTTGAAGGTGGCGGGGTAAAGGGAAGCGCTTATATAGGTGCTATCCGTGCACTAAATGAAGAAGGGATTTTACCAGAAATACAACGATTTGGGGGGACTTCAGCTGGAGCGATTACTGCATTACTTTTAGGTCTTTCCATTCCATTCGCAGATCTTGTAAAAATCCACAAAGACATGAATTTCAAAGCGTTTAAAGATGATGATTTTTCGATTGTACAAGATAACATTCGTTTGTTTTTTGATGGTTTTGGTATCTATAAAGGGGATTTCTTCACTGAGTGGGTAGGAAAGATCGTTGAAAAGTGGACAGGGAGTAAGGACACAACTTTTCAGCAGTTGTATGACAAAACAGGAAAAGACGTGTTTTTTCAAGGAACGAACGTTTCTACACACCAGCTTCGTACGTTTTCTCGCGAAACGACACCTGATGTCCCGTTAGTAGTTGCTGTGCGGATTTCGATGTCCATCCCATTCTTTTTTAAATCTGTGGAATGGGATAAAGATTATTATGTAGACGGAGGTGTACTCGATAACTACCCAATTCGTTTATTTGATCGGAAAAGTTTTGTGAATAAAGAAGAACACTTCACGACCACAGATACGATTGACGAGGTTAATAAACTGATAAGCAATATAGAGGATCATTCTACACTAAGAAGCTTACACACGAAATACAATGCATCTTTCTTTGATCCTACAGATGAAATTGTCTACAACAAAGAAACACTTGGTTTCCGTTTAGAATCTCAGGCGGAGGTTGCCATGTTAAAACATATCGCAACTTCAACAGAACATCATATTGGCCATTCTCTTATTCATTTTGCATGGAATTTGTCTCAAACCATGATTAAAGGTCATGAGAGCGGAAAAACCACCAAAGAAGATGCTGCCCGCACTGTATTTATTAATACATTCTTTACGTCGTCGTTTAATTTTGATATCACAGAAGAAGAAAAGAAAACACTCATGAATTCAGGTTATACTTCTACTAAAGACTATCTACATCAGTTTAATACGTCTGAAGTAAAATTGTTTAATCGACCATAAAGCCGAGTGCAATGCACTTGGCTTTTTTTAATCGTCCTGTAAATTCTTTTTTTAGTAGCTAATAAAAATTTAGATAGACTATGCATAGAACAAGAGAGAGGAGATAACAGAAAGTAATAAATATAAGTTTTGATGACTTCTTATTTTGTAAAACTAGGGTGTAAAAAGGGTGAAACAGGTGGAAGAAAAACGAATTATGATTTATACAATTTTTCGGCTAACACAGTACAAAAGAGAACCCTAAAACGGTGGACAGCAAAAAATGAATAGAGTAGCAAGGCGGATTTATTGTGAAAGTAGGGATTTTCCTTTTTCTTTCTACTGATAATAAAGCGTTATGTAGACTGGGAATGTATAAGGTATTCATTGCTATTCCTTCAAAATGCTGATGTTACATCACATTAAAATAACCTCTAATTTAAATATTGAAATTCTCTAAATCTCGATGTATTATATTCTTGTATTTTCTCACTTTGCTAAGCCTAGAAAACATCATCACTTCTGAAAGAACTCGAACTCCAGCGGGTTCTTTGAATTTACTTGAACTTATTTTTGAATCATTGTATTATATTTCCGAGTCTTACTCATATAAATCATTATCAGGAGAATCTGCAAATTTGCAGGTTCTTTTTTATTTTATTGAAAGTAAAATTTTAGCCAGTCGTTTATTTTCATATTGTTGGTTTTTATACGTGTTTGGTAAAAATCAATGAGTTGCAAAAAAATACTATACTGAAATCTAGTTCGGTATAGCAATGTGCATATAAAAGATCCCACTTTGCTATATCCCCTAAAAAGAGTCATAAAAATCTATATTTTTTTAATTCAGTTGCATACTACAAAACTTCTTTTAAAAGAAATGTATGTACATACACATTATATTTTGTTCCATAACTCTCTAACTTTCGTTCACGATAGTCTGTTAAGTACAGGATTATTGGCGGGTGGTGCAATAGGTGCAGAAGATGTGAAAACAAATGAAAAAGTGCAGGTAAAGAGGGAAATATAACGTATAAAGAAATTGATAAAGCAGAATCTCCATTGTTATTTGGAATGTATCCTTTATGTTAAGATCCTAATAAGAAGTTAGTTTTTTTTGATAATTAATATTTATACAAAATGCATAATTAATATACTAAAACGTTTTTAAATTTTATTAATGTATTCCTTTTCATCTGAATGAATTATTTATTGCAACAGGTTTCCCGTTCAAAACAAGATGTTCAAACAAAAGACAATATAAGTATCTTTATAATGATTTTTCAATATAATCAATGTGTTTATGAAAGGAACTCTGTGTTATTTTTGCTTTTTTACTAACTAATACAGCTTCAAACAAAGGACACAATTGCTACATACTAAGTATAATTTATTACCTATTCAAAATTCTGTCTATTCAATCTTTCTAAAAATAAAAAAAGATTAAACTTATAAATATACAAGTTATAATGAGGGCGTCGAGACACAATTTATTACCTCTAGAGAAAATATCAAACCTCGTTTTGGATTAAAAATTCTAAAGAACTTGCCAGTAATTTTTTAAAATTGGACATACTGATATGATTACTATACGGAGGATAGCGGATTAGAAGGGAAGTTTATTCAACTCAATAAAGAAAGCGTTATCAAACAAAACTTGTTTTGAATCGATCATTCTAATAACTTAGATTCAACTACAGCTAAAAATAATAAATTATGGGGGTGCTTATATGAACATGAATGTAGCATCTATTAAAGAAAAAAAGATTGTTAAATACAAAAGTTGTTTTGATGTGATTGGGCCCATAATGATAGGCCCTTCAAGTTCACATACTGCAGGTGCTTTGGCTATTGGAACAGTTGCTAATAAATTATTTCAAGGTCTTCCCAAAAAAGTTGTGGTAAAGTATTATGAATCATTTGCTGAAACCCATAAAGGTCACGGAACTGATTTTGCAATTATTGCTGGTATATTAGGCTTAGCTGCTGATGACAGCAAAGTGCCAGATGCTATTAAAATAGCAGAGTCTAAGGGAATTGACATTACCTTTATTGAACAATTGGGTAATAGTCCTGCTGGTCATCCAAATACGGCAGATGTATATGCAGAGGATGAAAGTCGAAGTATTAGAGTAATGGGGATTTCGGTCGGTGGTGGGTTGATTGAAGTCAAACATGTTGAAATTGATGGATTTAGCTTAAATCTGCAGGGGCCATTGCCAGTTGTTATTGCGATTTCAGAAAGAGCTGACTTTGAATTTGTTTTACGCAGGATCTTTAAACAATATGATGTGGAAATTAACAACTTTCATAGTTTGGAAGATAAAACAAAATATTTATATGCATTCGCTTTGGATTCGATATTGCCAGGTAATGCTCAGAAGGAATTAGGAGATTTAAGCAATATAGCTAATCTTATTATTCTTTAGTCACATTAAGGAGTGAAAAATATGTATATGGTCATAAAAGAAATTGTGGATGCAGCTAATAAAAGCCAAAAGCAAATTTATGAATTAGCAATCGAACAGGAAATCAAACAAACTAAAACTTCTTATGAAGAAGTTTGGAGTAAAATGGAACGAAATTTAGCGACTATGCAACATGCAATAAATAAAAGTATCGAGGGCGACGGTGTATTTTCTCCAACAGGTTTGACCGGAGGGGATGCTGTAAAAATTAAAAACTATCGAGAAAATAGGAAAACTCTTTCTGGAGATTTGATGGTGTTAGGGATTCAAAGTGCTATCGGTGTTAATGAAGTAAATGCTGCATTAGGAGCTATTTGTGCAACTCCAACAGCAGGTGCGAGTGGGACGATTCCGGGAGTCCTATTTAGTATTAAAGATACGTTGCAGTTAAGTCATGAAGATATGATTCATTTTCTATTCACTTCAGCGTTATTTGGAACGATAGTCGCAAACAACGCTTGTATTTCAGGAGCGTATGGAGGATGTCAAGCTGAAGTAGGAAGTGCCTCAGCGATGGCGGCTGCAGCTGCGGTAGAAGCTGCGGGTGGAACGCCACAGCAATCTTCTGAAGCTTTTTCGATTGCATTACAAAATTTACTCGGTTTAGTTTGTGATCCGGTCGCTGGTTTGGTAGAAATTCCTTGTGTAAAGAGAAACGCCATTGGAACGGCAAATGCTTTAGCAGCAGCGGACATCGCATTAGCTGGCGTAAACAATCTCATCAATGCTGACGAAGTGATTGAAGCCATGTATAGAGTTGGAAGACAGATGCCTCGCGAATTAAGAGAGACAGGTTTAGGTGGTATTGCAGCTACACCTACAGGAATTTCCATTAAAAATAAAATCTTTGGGGAGAAACAATCAAATCAATAAGTTATCGAGTATATTGTGAAGTTTTTAACAATCTTTACTCTATTGTTCGCCTAAGGATGTCTGTATATTGGGGAAGTTATTAATAAAATATACTACTATATAATTAAAATATTTTATAAGTGGTAACAAACCCTTCAGGTTGATGCTTCGCTAATTTTTTGATTTTTATTAACCTAGAAGGGGGATATTCGTTGTGGCGCACTATATAAGCTATTCATTTTTCAAGAACGGTCTATATTCCTATATCTTAAAAAGAGAATTAAGAATAGGACACAAGGAGGAATTATTATATGGATGGGAATACTGCAAAAAACATAGAATTTCAAGCTGATAACACTGCAGTAAAAAATGAGAAATATCTAGACCCTAAAAAGTGGCATAAACAGGATACTACCTGGGCATTGAGCCTTTTTGGAACAGCAATTGGAGCAGGAGTACTCTTTTTACCGATTAATGCAGGTTCAGGTGGTTTATTATCATTGCTGTTAATTACATTACTTGCATATCCTGTTATGTATTATTCACATAGGGCGCTTGCTAAAATGATTTACGCTTCGAACTCTGCCGATGAGGGGATTACAGGTACAATAAGAGAGTATTTTGGAAATAAGGCAAGTATCATTTTTAATATTGTATATTTTGTCTCCATTTATACGATTGTGCTGATGTACTCGGTCGCACTTACAAATACCGCTAGTAGCTTTATCGTGCATCAATTGCACATGTCGGAGCCTCCAAGGTCCATTTTATCGCTTGTTTTAGTACTCGGTCTTATCGCTATACTAAATTTTGGTCAAGATATAACTGTAAAGATCATGAGCATGCTAGTGTATCCTTTTATAGCTTCTCTACTTTTTATCGCAATATCTTTGATTCCACAGTGGAATACGTCAATGCTTAGTTTTTCAGCTGTTTCTACTGCTTCAACAGGAACAGGATATTTAGGAACGATATGGATGATACTTCCAATCATAGTATTCTCGTTTAATCATTCGCCTATGATTTCGTCATTTGTTATGAAACAGAGAGCTACGTATGGAATAGATGCTACTGATGCTAAATGTGCTCAAATACAAAAAGTTTGTTATATTATGACATTCGTAGTTGTTATGTTCTTTGTTTGGAGCAGTACCTTAAGTTTGACTCCAAATGATCTTAAGGTGGCAAAAGAA
This sequence comes from Bacillus sp. JKS001846, assembly GCF_900176455.1. Taxonomy (NCBI): domain Bacteria; kingdom Bacillati; phylum Bacillota; class Bacilli; order Caryophanales; family Bacillaceae; genus Bacillus; species Bacillus sp. JKS001846. The sequence goes on along the minus strand of NZ_FWYG01000001.1, from coordinate 3,237,264 downwards.
CAGAACTTGTCAATCCTATCATATCTTGCTAATGAGCTTAATTCGCCAGTAATCACTATTGCAGCTCCTATCATTGCATTTGTGGCTATTACAAAGTCTTTCCTTGGTCATTATATAGGAGCGTATGAGGTCATGCGTGACATGATTATCAAGTCCAGTAAAAAACGTGGGAAAGATATAGGAGAAAAAACAGTTAAGACAATGATTCTTACTTTTGTCGTATTAACATGCTGGTATGTTGCTTATACAAATCCAAGTATTCTTGGAATCATTGATGCCCTTAGCGGTCCGCTAGTTGCTGCTATCTTATGTATACTACCAATGTATGCAATCCATAAAGTATCAGTACTTGCTAAATACAAAGGGAAATTGAGCAATGTATTTGTCATTATTATAGGTATTCTTACTGTCCTAGCAAGTATTAAGTCATTATTCTAATCCACTATTGTTAGTATCGATGCAAAAATCGTGGGATATGGAAAAAAGAAAGATTCTTATCGGAACTGAATTCTATATTGTTAAACTAAAGAAATCATGTTTTTGGACAAACTCCTCAAATTGGAGAGTTTGTCTTTTTTTATTATATGCATAACTTTTATCATTTTAGCCAAGAAGACCCCTTACTCAAGGAACGCGAAATAAGTAGGTGGGAGATGAATTGGCTAAAATGATAAACTGGTGACCCAGTATGTAGAAGTAAAAAAGGGGAAAACTATTGTATAATTATCGATAATTTAGGGGGCGCCAAATGAAGCATAATAAAGAAGTAACACTTGGGGATTACGTTCAATTTTCATATCGTAAAAATCCTAATTTGCAATTAATGGGATTTGTGGTGAATGTTTTACAAAATACAATTGTTGTAGATATTGCCGAAAGAATGGATATCCAGGTAGATGATTTTAGGCAAGTTGTAAAGCATGGTTATTATAATAAAGTGGTTCATAAGGAAATAAAGAATAGTGTTTCATAAAAAGTGCTCCTATATATATAAATTTAGGAGCACTTTTTATGGAGAGAATTTTCGCAAAGATTTTTTTGTCTGAGGTATAAAATTTTCATATAAAAATACGTTTTGAAGATATTTTCTTATTTGTTAATTAATAATTTTTTCAATCTTTATAGCTGTTATGGATTTAAAATATTATTCATAAGAATTTCACATAATTTTATTAAAAAGAAAAATACTAATACTTGTTTTAATACTTTACTTCGAGTCATTAAAACAAATTTACTAACTACGAAACAAGGAGGCATCACTGTGGACATTCGTGAAGGATTAATTCCAACAGCTTTAGGTGCAGCAGTGACAGCAGCAGGTTATGCTCTTAAACAAACTCGTGGAACTAATAAAATGATTGCAAATACAGTATTTGGTTTTGGTTTAGCACACGTCGTTTTAGGTGTAATCGATCTTGTTGAACATCGTCGTTAGAACGAAAGGCAAGCATTGATATATGCTTGCCTTTTTGGGAGTACATTTATTATTCATTTTTCAAAATATGTTTGTATGACGTAATCATTATCAATGTAACTAAATAGTTACACTACAAGGAAATTAGAAAGTAAAACTGTGAGCATTGAATTTTATGAAATGAGATGGTGATGGAATGGAATTTTCTTCTGAAAGTAATACGTATCATGCTGGTGACATTGTTTATATTTTTTACCGAAATCCTCATACTCAAGACGTAGCTAACATACAAGCTGCAGCAGTTGTAAATAATCCTGAAAGACCTAATGAATTAGCACTATTTCTTTACGAAACGTATTATCCACTAACAAATGAGATGGCTATATATGCTACCGAAGATGAGGCAAACCAAGCTTACACTTACTATTATGGTGATATTTCAGAGGGGATGTTAGAATGAATAAGCCATTTATGCCTAAGCTCGTATATTTTGAACCTAAAGCATTAGATTATCCTTTGGGGAAAGAGCTGTTTGAGAAGTTTTCAAAGATGGATGTTGAAATTCGACATACTACTTCCCATAATCAAGTAAGAGATTTGCCAGGGGATAATGATTTTCAAAAGTATCGAGTAGCAAAATCCACGCTGGTTGTTGGTGTTAGAAAAACACTGAAATTCGATACTTCCAAGCCTTCAGCAGAGTATGCAATTCCTTTTGCAACGGGATGTATGGGACATTGTCATTATTGTTATTTACAAACAACGATGGGAAGTAAGCCTTATATACGAACGTATGTAAATGTTGAAGAAATTTTAGATGCTGCTGATAAATACATGAAAGAGCGTGCACCTGAAGTAACAAGATTTGAAGCGTCGTGTACTTCAGATATTGTAGGAATCGATTATTTAACGCATACCCTTAAACGGGCCATTGAGCATTTTGGAGAATCTGAATATGGGAAATTGAGATTTGTTACGAAATTCCACCATGTAGATCATTTACTTGATGCTAAACATAACGGAAAAACAAGATTTCGCTTTAGTGTAAACGCTGATTATGTGATTAAAAACTTTGAACCAGGAACTTCTCCCTTAGCTAAACGAATTGAGGCAGCAGGAAAAGTAGCTAGAGCTGGATATCCTCTTGGTTTCATTGTAGCTCCTATTTACCTGCATGAAGGCTGGAAGGAAGGATACTATCATATGTTTGAACGCCTAAATGCTGAATTACCTCTTGATGCACGGGATGATATTACATTTGAATTTATTCAACATCGTTTTACAAAGCCAGCTAAGAGAGTAATTGAAAAAAACTACCCGATGACAAAACTAGAATTAGATGAAGAGAAAAGAAGGTATAAATGGGGGAAATATGGAATCGGAAAATACATTTATCAAAAAGAAGAAGAAGAGGATATAAAAAACTATCTGTATTCCTATATGAAACAGTTCTTTCCTAATGCAAAACTAGAATATTTTACATAAAAGAAACGAACAAAATTCATTATATCATCAATCTAAAAAATTACTCACTCAAAAAAGTGATATTGGTCAACAATTCGCTAATAAATCATTTGAAAAATTTATATACGAAAGTCTTTTATGTAAAAATATGTTTCATTATGAACTGAATCCCAACAGTTAAACAGAAAAATACAGCGGTTGTATGAATATAAGTCCGGTATTGTACCGGGCTCATTCTTTTTAACGTTGCATCAATTCTTTTGTGAACATATTAATTTGAACATGTTTAAAAACGAATCATCTTTTGACAATGGTATTAGCGCTTTAGAAAGAACTTTCATAAAAAATGGTACTAATAATCCCTCCAAGTATTACTCCCATAGTAGAATCTAATAACAAAAATCTAATTGTTTAATTAGTAATTCTAATCTACCATTTTTTGCTGTACTATCAACTAAAGAAACAGTAAATGGTTGTTGAAACATATTAGAAAATCGAGCAATTAAAGACATAATATTATATTTAGCAAAAGCCGATGCAACTAAAGCTAATTTCGCCCCAACAAGTTGAACTCCATATCCTAAAACTTCTATAGAAGTCATAAGCATTAAAAATAAAAAGATACAAATTACTTTAAAAGTAATAAACTCCATAATCATACCCCTTAAGTTTCTATAAATACATAACTCAATAATTATATTAAAAACATTCAATATTTTCATTAAAATATAAATCAATTTCTATTTTATAATCAAAAACTATACTCCTTTATTTTGAATGATGGCATCACCTTTTATTAGAATTGTCCCTTGGTTTAGCAAATGTTTTTTTGTAAATAATATATTTGTTAAACCATTAATTAAGGGGGACTAGTATGCCGCAGGATCGAAAAGAAGAAGTGCAAAACGATACATATGAAGGAAAAGAGGTTATGCCAGATAATCCACAATATCTACCGCGTCACGTGCAAATGGAGCTGCCTCCCGAATTTTCTATAAATCCTCTTTTTGCCCGCAAAGGAGAATCAGTCGTTCCGCGCTTTCACATGCCTGATGAAGGCATGTTACCAGAAACAGCGTATCAAATCGTCCATGATGAAATGACTCTTGATGGCAATGCACGTTTGAATCTTGCAACATTCGTTAGTACATGGATGGAACCTACCGCAGAGCACTTATATGCTAAATCATTTGATAAGAACATGATTGATAAGGACGAATATCCACAGACAGCTGAAATTGAGGAGCGGTGTGTCCGCATTTTAGCCAACCTCTGGCATTCCCCCAGCCCCCTTACAACTATGGGCGTTTCAACAACTGGATCGTCGGAAGCCTGTATGCTCGGGGGGCTTGCGTTAAAGAGACGCTGGCAAAATGCACGAAAAAGAGAGGGTAAGCCGGTGGATCGGCCTAATATTGTGTTTAGTTCTGCTGTTCAAGTCGTTTGGGAAAAATTTGCGAACTATTGGGAGGTTGAACCACGCTATGTGAAGGTTAGCCCTGAGCATCCCCGATTAAATCCTCAAGGGGTCCTTGCAGCCGTGGATGAAAATACGATTGGTGTGGTACCGATTCTCGGTGAGACTTATACCGGACTTTACGAACCGGTTGCCGCCATTGCAAAAGCGTTGGACGATTTACAGGAGAGAACGGGACTGGACATTCCTATGCATGTAGATGCGGCTTCGGGCGGATTTATAGCACCGTTTCTTCAACCAGATTTAGTCTGGGATTTTCAGTTGCCGAGGGTGAAGTCCATCAATGTATCGGGACATAAATATGGATTAGTCTATCCTGGCTTGGGTTGGATAATTTGGCGGGAAGCTGATGATCTCCCCGATGATTTAATCTTCCGCGTCTCCTATTTAGGCGGAAACATGCCGACTTTTGCCCTGAATTTTTCACGTCCTGGCGCACAAGTGCTCCTACAATATTACAATTACCTGCGTTTGGGGAAAAGTGGGTACTATGATGTCCAAAGGGCTTCTCAGAAGGTCGCTCTTTTTCTTAGCAAGGCAATTCAGGAGATGGAACCGTTCGAACTTTTGTCCGATGGTTCGGATATTCCGGTTTTCGCTTGGCAACTGAAAAAAGGTTACACATTAAACTGGAACCTTTATGATTTATCTCGACAATTGCGTGTGTTCAGCTGGCAAGTACCCGCATATCCATTGCCTCCAGACCTAGAAGCAGTGACGATTATGCGCGTTGTGGTTCGAAACGGGTTTTCTATGGATCTCGCGCATTTATTTTTGAGGAACCTCAAACAGGCCGTTGCCTTTCTGGATTCCTTGGATGGACCTATGCCACATGATACGAAATGTGATAATGGGTTTCATCACTAATTGGGGAGCAGCTCTCGTCGTCGTTAAGTTGAGCTCAACACTCATAACTTTTCGAGCTATCGACTGGGAAGAGGTACAGAAAAGCTGATGGTTTCAACCAAGGGATACATGATGATAGGTGATGAACAAATTGATGCCTGAGGGCTTTACAATATCAAATCATACGCCCAGTTTTCAGAAATCTATTGGCTTTTCTTCTGGTTTCGAAAGACACAATTCAAATCTGTTGAAGAGTTAAAGAAATTTGTAGCTAGTATTTCCTTTTGGGGGTACCATTACCTGCTTTAGGAGTTACTCCACCATTACATTGGATTTTAGCGGATAAATGGGGTAAATCTATTGTATTAGAATCGACAAGGAGTAGTGACTAATAGTCCTGAGTTTAATTGGCATTTACAAAATGTAAGACAATATATAGGTCTTAAATCGCAGCCATGCGAGGGGGATATACCATTAAGTGCTTTTGGACAAGGTTCAGGTTCAATGGGACTTAATGGAGATTTCACCCTACTATCAAGGTTTATACGGGCAGCGTATGGTAAATAAAATATTCAGGGTATAGATAACGAAGAAGAGGGTATATCGGTCATTTTTCGTATTTTGTAAAATTGTGAGGTTCCAAAAGGAGGAGTAATAACGGAAGAAGATACATTAGATAATACTATTTATACAAGCGCAACGTGCATGGAGTCTGGTACATATTATTACCATACATCTATTTCATGAAAATTTAGATACAGACGAAATTAAAATCTATCCATTTCAACGTAAACAAAAGATATTTTATCAAAACTAATTAGATTTTTAATGCTAATCGTATCACTTAGAATAGTAAAATCAACTTTTTCTCATGTAGAATTTTGCTTTGCATCTACTTTCTTTAAAATGTTAATGGTACGCCTCTGAGAACTAATCATTTGGAATAAAAATGTAATGTATCAGTTATAATATGTAATATTTCTTCATTACAAAATATGGTGGTTAGTATGACTAAGCAAACAATTACTTTATTTCAAGTTTCTATGATGCTTATTGGTAGTATCGGGATAATCAATCATGTCATTATGATCCCTATGTTATTAGATACTTCAGGTAGAGATTCGTGGATTTCAATCATAGTAGTAAGCTTTATATACATCATTTGGATCTCATTAATATTCATTATTTATAAAAACATAAAAAATGAACATTTATTTTTGTGGTTAAAAAATAATTTTGGGAAATTCAGTATATATCCAATCATATTCATAGTTGTACTTTATTTAATAACAATTGGTGTCGTTGCACTAAAAGAAACATTAACCTTTTTCTCATTTTATTTACCAGAAACACCTCACTTTGTATTAGGAATACTTTTTTCAATGGTTTGTCTCTATAATGCTACAAGAGGAATTCAATCTATTGCACTTACAACAGGTGTTTTGTTACCTATTGTATTTTTACTTGGTTTTTTTGTAATGTTTGCTAATGTTCCGCATAAAGACTATTCTTTACTTCAACCAATGATGGAAAATGGGATAAATCCAGTATTAAGGGGTATGATTTATCCTGCAGCAGGATTTCTAGAGTTAATTTTTATTCTTTTTTTACAACATCACATTTGTTCAAAAGTCAAATTATATCAACTGATTGCTTTGGGGCTTGTAATTATTGGTATCACGATAGGCCCGGTAATGGCAGCTATTATAGAATTTGGTCCTTTCGTAGCAGCAAACCAACGATATCCAGCATTTGAAGAATGGAGACTTGTGTCAATAGGAAGGTATATTGAAAATCTAGACTTTCTCTCAGTGTATCAGTGGCTTGTAGGGATCTTTATTCGTCTATCGCTTGTTGTATTTCTCATTCCAGATTTGTTATCAATTTCAAATAGGAAAACAAGAAATGGGGTTATGGTTGCAATCCTTTCATGTATTTTATTAATAAGTATACTACCTATTAGTGACTCTAGTTTCTATTGGTTTGTATCTCAAATTGTTTTACCAGTTTCAGCATTAGGGCTATTTTTGTTTTCTATCTTATTAATTGTGTTTGTATGGGTTGCTAAATATAAAAAAATCCCTTGAAAGAGTATGAGGATGTATTTTATATAAGGTTGCAGAGTTTGAAGGAGACAACGTAGATGAACAAAAGAGTAGAATTAAACGAGAAGATAATACTAAAGTGGTTTGATGGATGCAACGATGTAAAGATAATAAAGCGTGAATTAGATGAGAAAGAAAAAACGAGGTCAGTGTTGTTTATGTATTGTGAAAACTTAATTGACAATACAAAATTAAAACAAGCTACATCATCCCATGTTTGCAAACAACTTATAAATAATTCGATAGAAGAATTTAACCTTACAGGATTAATTTCTGAGTTATCAGTAAAGAAATTAGATATAGTAAATTCGAATGAAATTATTTCTCAAATTATATTTAAAGGTAACCTCCTCATTATTTTTGAGGAATCTAAACAAGGGTATATAGTTGATGTTGCTAAAATACCTACAAGATCAGTTGAACAAACAAATACAGAGATGACCATTCGAGGTGGACGGGATGGATTTGTTGAAGAGTTAAACACAAATATAGGATTAATTAGAAAAAGACTAAAAACGAGTTCTCTTAGTTATGAAGAATTTATAATTGGAGAAAGAACACAAACTAAAGTAGCACTCATGTATTTGAGAGATATCGCATCCCAAGATATCATTAATCAAGTTCAATTAAAATTAAGACAAATTAAAATAGACGGGGTTGTTTCAAGTGCACAAATTGAAGAATTAATCACAAATAATCAATTTAGTGTATTTCCATTAGTTGAATATACAGGGCGCCCTGATTATGCTGTGAATTGTTTGTTGTATGGGCGTTTTATTTTATTAGTCGAAGGGTCACCAACAGCCACTATTGCCCCAGTTACATTTCCTTTTTTTGTGAATACATCTGAAGATCAAGATTTTTTCTATATATTCGGTAGCTTTGTACGGCTTGTAAGTCTTTTGGGGATAGCAATTTCTATGTTTCTTCCAGGAATTTGGATAGCACTAATTACATATCATCCAGATCAGATTCCCTATACGCTGTTAGCTACATTAAGCTTATCCAGAGAAGGGATTCCTTTTCCAGCTCCTTTAGAAGGGCTGATTATGATGACCTTATTTGAAGTTTTAAGGCAAGCAGGATTGCGTGTTCCTGCCGTATTTGGTCAAACATTATCTGTTGTAGGAGGATTAATTATTGGACAAGCTGCTATTAGTGCAGGAATTGTTTCAGCATCTATGGTCATTATAATAGCAATCTCGGTTGTTTCGACATTTGCTCTAACTAATCAGTCAGTAACAGGAATAATAAGTATATTGCGATATGTAGTATTTCTAGTATCTGCTTTACTGGGTATAGTAGGATTTATCTTTTGTGTCCTTGTGATGGTAATTCACGTAGTGAATTTACGCTCTTTTGGAGTTCCATTTTTTACACCGTACTCACCCCCTGTGTTTAAAAGTATGTTAGCAGCCACATTTAGAATTCCGTTCACGTATATGAAAAAAAGACCTGAAGAATTGCATACTCAAGATAATACAAGGAAAAGAGAGAGTACAGATGAAGAAAAATAAAAGAATAGTTGTATTTTTTTTTATGATGTGTATGTTTCTAACAGGGTGTTGGGATCAAAGAGAGTTGCATCACGTTCTGTATATAAATAGTCTAGGTATCGATTTTAAAGATAATAATTATATCATCCGTCCGCAATTTATTAATTTTTCTAACATAGCTAAACAAGAAGGGAGCGCTACCCGTAATTATAGCCAGGCCTATATTGCAATGGGGAAAGGACCTATTTTAGATGAGGCAGCATTTGATTTTTATAAGGGTGCTCAGCAAGAAATTTCATGGGAGCATCTCAAAACAATTGTTGTAACAGAAAGATTTCTAAAACATGGTGACATAAATCAATTTAATGATTTTTTTTCTCGTTTTTTTCAATTTCGAGATACTATGTGGTTATTTGGAACTAAGGAACCTTTAGAAAACATATTATCTAACAATAACATTTTGAATATTTCTCAATTATATACAATCATTAATTTACCAAAAGAGATAACCAAGCAATATACAATAATAGACCCTTTACCTTTATATAAATTCCAAAGAAATTATTATGAACCTGGGATGACAACTCGTATTCCTTTCTTAGCTACGACTAAATCATATTGGAAAAAAGGGCATATATCATTTCCGATGTTAAAATTTAGTGGTTATGGTTTTATAAGTAATAAATCCTATATAAATCATTTAAAGAACCATGATATTGCTGGGGTTCAGTGGACTGATGAAAATACCAAACGAGCTCCATTACTATTAAAATTTAACGAGAAGATCATTGGACATCTAGTATTGAAAAATCCAAAGGTAGATACAAAGTATCTTATTAAAAATGGAAAGTTACGCATGCTTATGAATATCGATTTTGATGCTGATATTTTTCAATTAATAAACCCTATGCCTGTAAAGGATATAAAAAAAATTGCAGAAGGCCAAGTTGAAAAAGAAATAAAAAAAACGTACCAGAAAGGAATCGAAGAGGGGATTGACATGTATCAGTTATCACATACCTTATATCGCCAGAATTCTAAATTGTGGAAACGATATAAAAAAGAGGGGAAAATACCCCTTCAAAATAAAGAATTAGATCTTAATGTCTCAATCAATATAGCTACAAATGGAAAATCTAAAAATATGCATAATATCATCGAGCTTCAGAGGGATTGAAAATGAAAGAAAAAGTTAAATATTGACCCTAAATAAATGATTCGAAAGGAAATATGTTCTTTAAATGTTGTGACACTCCTAGTTCTTTAGGGGGGAGTGTCAAGTTATATTTAACTTGATGGAAATAAAAAACATAATTCATCTAATGTATTTTTGTACATATTTAGTTTTATTTTTCCTTTCCTTTCCCTTTCTGTCTCTTAAAAGTGAAAAAGTTCCGTCGTTTTAATATGGATGAATTATCTACTGGTATTGAACATAATAAATTCTTTTACAATGATACATATTATCTTTATATAAAATGTTATTATTCGAACACCTAATCTTAAAAGAAGGAGCTATTTGTGTCTGAACATATAGAAATTATTTTGAGAACATTGTTCTCTTTCTCGATTTTATTTATCGGAGCTAAAATATTAGGAAAGCAAATTATCGCTGAAATGAATACCTTTGATTTTATTGGTGCTATCTCTATCGGAAGTATTATTGCAAATTTGGCATTTAATTTAAATGTAAAAACTCATCATGCAGTTATTGCTTTTCTTATTTTATTGTTTATCATTTTAATGGTTAGTTATATATCCATGAAAAGTCGAATAGGCAGAAAAATATTTGCAGGAAATCCAACAGTAATTATTGAAAATGGGAAAATTCCAGAAAATAATATGAGGAAAATGCGCTATTCTCTAAATTATTTAAACCAACAATTAAGAGAGAATCGTATTTTTAACATTGAAGAAGTTCTTTATGTCGTAGTTGAAACAAATGGTAAAATATCTGTTTTGAAAAAACCAGAATATCGTACTGTTACAAAACAAGATTTAAATATACCGACAAAAAAAGAGTGTAAGCTCCCTATAGGGTTAATCATGGATGGGGAAATTATGACAGAAAATTTAATACAAAACAATCGACGGAGTTAGAATTACAGTATGAACTAAAAAAAAGGAACCTTCGCTCCAAAGATGTTACATATGCTGTATGTGCTGCAAATGGTAATATCTACATAGATACCTATAAAGATAATATTACTTCTCCAATGGATCAAGAATAGGCTGTTTTTTCTAAAAATACAAGTGATCATTTTGTTGTGATTCTTCCGCAAATGATTATAGTTCATCTTAAATGATAAAAAAATAATATTATTTTTTTATCAAATTTGTTTAGGGGTATTAAAGTTACTTAAGTTAATGGACACGTGGTGCTTCCTATAATAATAAATGAACACAACAAAAACATTGATTATTGCCCTTCGTTATTAGTAACAGGATAGCTGCTTAACGATAAAAATGAATTTGCCAATTTTCTTGCAAAATGTAACGGGTGCTCTACCGATTGGATATGAATATACATAATTAAGGGATTCATGTATAACCAGTGATTATGTAAAGCACTGACAATAATTCCTTGTTGTACAATTGATTTCATAAATGCAGGGATCTCTTCTTGTAGAACCGCGATTTCTCCTAAATTTAATGCATTGCCATTTTGATCCAACGATTCAAAACTTACTCCGACGGGAACTACATAGGCACTTGGTTTTCCTTGAACCAGGACCTTAAAATTGCGGTGAAAAGACACCGAACAACCACCTTGATTTATTTTACTCTTTCCTTTAAGAATTGCAGCAAATTGATCAGAAATGAAATTTAAATTAGACATAAGTTCAATTCCTTTCCCGTGCTAAATTTATTCATGTAGAAATTTAATTTAAAAAATGTAGTTCCTTCTTTTAAAGAAAAGAACTACTTATAAACAACTTTTCTCTAAAATAAACAGGCTGATATGTGTAATTTGTACCCTGTTTATTTTAGAAGAAATATAAATGTTATTTCCCAACAAACATAACTTAATGAATCCTTTCTATATATCATTATAAAAAATTCATAAAGTAGGCAATTGTACATCTTTATTTTATGTAGGTTAGATAAATATGTGCCTTAATAAGTCTGTGCTTTCTTTATGAAATTCTTATTGGTAATTAATACAACAATAAATTTAATATATTTTAATGATTGTATAGGGTAAAACTTAAGTTGTTTTTTCATTTTCTCTTTTACAATTGCTTGTAGTCCTTTGTTAAAATTGTAGTAATATATTGAACTGTATATAAAGATAGATATTTTAAATTTTTCATCCTAAAATAACTTACTACATCTAGCTAAAAATGTTGTTTTTTCAATGAAGAAGTAAATTTTGGGTGTATGGTTTATTGGTTATATTAAGTGTTTTGTTAATGTTAAACATAACTCTTATTGCACATACATTTTTTTAGATCGCAAAGAAGAATTTATTCGTCTGTCAAATTCTATGTTAACTGGTAAAACAGACTAATTTTAGATGAAAGATTCTATAATAAATCTGGAGAAACAAAAATAATTGAAAACATTTGAGCATGGAGATAAAAAACGCTTAACGAAGGATATTTCAAAAGAGATGGATCAAAGGATTCAAAAATCAATAAAGCTTGTTCAAAAAAATATAAGGTGGATGTATTAGCATTAGGAGAAGTATATAAGCGGAATAATTATAAAGAATGGAAGAAAATAAGTAAGAATTGGGATCAAGGTGAAAATTATTTTAGTAATGCTGATATTAATGTTTATGTTCATCCAGTAATTGAACATGCAGGCTCAGCTTTACCGAAGAGAGTGAAATAAGGTGATTTAAGTCGTTAGCGGATTAGGAATACACTAAACGATATTAATGCTGGTTCTGCATTTTCAATCAGTGCAGACTTATGTACTTTAAACGTGATTAATAAATTATATTTGGCTTATTATGATCCTTTGGTTAGCACTAGTTAGAGTTATAGTAAAAATATTAAGCAGAAACGACTTATTTTTAATAATAAGAGGAAATATGTTACTGAAAAGTAAGGAGACAAATTATTACTTTTTTAAAGAGTAATTAGGTCCGTACAATGACGCATTAAAGTGATTCATAAGGGATTCTGAATGCTAAGAGAGTGAGAATGAATTACAAAAGAAAGGTGCATAGGCGCCTTTCTTTTTTTGAAGGGATTTTTTGTTACGAGTTAGTACAAAATTGGGTTCAGGGGGTACTATAAAATTTTAGCTTGATGGCGATGGGGTAGCATCCACGTCTATCAACATCACTACACCTATATTTAATACTGCGTTACGTGCCTTTAATCAAGTGAAAAACAAGACCCATTTTGTAAAAACTGAAACCAACGTTTTCTAAACTGAACTTGAGCCATATCTGCATGAACATGGGCCTCCATTTTTAAAGCTTCTGGTATAGGTCTAGGATGTTGACTTTCTACAATAATTTGATCCTCTTTTAGTACTCTTAAACTAAATTTAGCTAAAATTTGGTCTAGTAAAGGGAAGTACTTTAAAAATGTCCTTCCGGTATATCCCATAATTAATGTCTCTTCTTCATCAATTGGTGTAAACGTAATGTACTGAATAAATGACTCATTCTCCTGTTTGCCACTGTGAAGCATCCACTGATGTGGGAATTTGTATTCAAGGTAAGCATCACCATTTGAGAATATAAACTGATCCAGTGTTCCCTCCAGCTTATAATTGGTTGATTCGGCTTTTGTTTTTCTACCAATCGTTTTTTTATGTACATAAGCAAGATGAGCAATATCCAGCACAGATTCGATTGATCGAGTAAGGTGTGCATTCCAAGTGGCGTGGAAGAAAGAGAGTTTAAAAGGAGTGTTCTCCATTACATGAAAAGTTTGCCATTCAGGTGGAGTTTCCTCATTATCAGGATATATCCAAATCAACCCAATCTTTTCTTTTACAGGGTATGAGAGGGTATGAGCAAATTTCGGGATAGGTTTATTGGGTTGGGATGGAATTCTTACACAAGTACCACAACTATCGAACTCCCAACCATGGTAGGGGCAGACTAGTTTACCATTTACTACTTGTCCCAGTGATAAGTCAGCGCCACGATGAGGGCAGTAAGGTGATAGAGCCTGAACTTCGCCTTTTTCATCCCGATATAATACAAAATCTTTGCCAGCAAATCTTTTTTTTACTGGAATCTTTTTTATATCTTTTGCATAACTCACAGCATACCAATTACGTGGGAATACTCTATTTATATTTAGAGTCATTTATTTTCTCCTTCTTTTTTATTCACCTAGTAGATATTAGTGGTGTCTACTGTATACTGTCTATTCTATGCTATAAAATATTTTAAATGTTCGTCTAAAATTAATAAATCTACAGTTTGATCAAATCATTATGAAAGCCTGTATAATCTCTCTAAATGTAACAAAAATGACTATAGTACAATAGATTTTAAAAAGGAGAATGTCTTATTTTATTGAAAATTGAGACATTAAGCAATATTCCTATTGCTATTAAATTGACCATTAAAGAACTTCCACCAAAACTTACAAATGGAAATGGAGTACCTGTAAGAGGAAATAGTCCCGTAATACCACCTAAATTTACAACAGATTGCATACCAATCATACATCCTATACCAATTGCTATAAAACTGCCGAATGGATCTACACATAATTGTGCAATTTTTAAGGAGCGAAGTACTATAGTCAAAACTCCCACCAATAGAATAAATACACCAATAAATCCTAGTTCTTCAGAAACTATTGCCATTATAAAATCAGTGTGTGGTTCCGGAAGATACCCTGTTTTTTGTATGCTATTTCCAAATCCACGACCAGTGATTCCTCCAGAGCCAATGGCAATAAAAGAGTTTACAAGCTGATATCCATTTCCTTGCGCATCAAGAAAGGGATTGAAAATCGTAGTAATACGTGTCTTTTGAACTGCTGATAAACTATATTGAATCAAATAATATAAAATAGGTAACCATAAAATAGAACCGATGGTAGTTCTTTTGATTAGTAGATTTATATTTATTCCTGAACAAAGAAATATGCTAATACCTATACCTAATATTAAAAGTGCAGATCCTAAATTTGGTTGTTTAAAGATAAGAAAAAAAATTGTAGCTAAAAAAAATAAAAGTTTTCCGATACCACTCCAGTTATTTTTAGCTTGTTCTTGTCGCAATGCAAAAAAACGGGCTGTTACAAGTATTGTTCCTAATTTAAGAAATTCAGCTGGCTGTATTCCAAAGATCCATGATTGAGCATTATTTACCACTTTTCCTTTCCATAAAACCATAATTAATAAAAAAATCCCCCCAACCATAATAAAGATTGAGACTATTCGTTTTTTCCATATTTCATATGGGAGTAAAGCACAAATTATTAATCCTATTGTTCCTAAAAGTAGCTTTGTTAATTGAGAATCAACAAAATGTCTACTGTTATAACCGTAATGTTGGACAGCGACAATGGAGCTTGCACTATACATCATGATAATACCTAAAGTACATGTTATGAATAGAGGAAGGAGCAATAGATAATCGAGTTTTAATATTTTTTTCATTTTAATATCCTCCTGATTTAAAACAAAACATAATATTACATTTGCTAATGAATAGAATCTTGTTCTCGTCAATTACTAAATATGACTTTTGTTTAGAAAGATTCTATCACTTATTCCCTGTTTTTTACGCAAAAATCCCCCTAGTATGTAACTAGAGGGATTCAAAATGGCATGACTAAATAAGGCTTTTTCCCCCTAGTAGAGCTTTGGCACTATACAACGTAAAGTAATGAAAATTCATTACTTAGCTATCTTAAGAAGAGCCTTAATCCGACAATTCCTGTTCTACCCATTGGCGTCTTTCGACATTTTTGGGCAATAGCCTGTGTTTGCATAGGAGCCTCACCTAACAGGTTAAGCAATATAAATTTTATGTGTTTGTTTCGTGTAGCAAGCATAAATATATTTTTTTTGCTTGTCAAGCAACCATATTGCTAATTTTATTTGTTTTATTGCTTTATAGTCCTTTGAGAAATGATATAAAAAAATGTCTGTAATCATTCTGTATAAGTACATATTTTTGACTTGTAGTGTATCGTTTAATTAAGTAGTTTAACCATATAAATTTGATAAATAGTAAAGAAGATTTTAATCATAAAAGAAGATTTTTTGTGAATGTTCTTTTTATATACAGAATGACTAATTATTCATCTTTTGTTATAAAGTTGGAATTTGATTGAAAATAATAAGTTTCATATGTTTTATTACGTTTCTTCGAATTAAATCTATTTGAATTCTATGTTTTTTAAGGGGGATTTTAAATTTATAATAAAATATAATTTCATTTTCTATAAAAGATTTTTTTATAAATGGAATTGAAAGTCAGTTGACAAATATTAAATTCTGGTTTAAATTTTGAAGTAATTCAATAAACTTTGTTAGGTGAGGCTCCTGTATAGAGAAACGCTGCTGCCCAAAAATGTCGAGAGACGCCAATGGGTCAACAGGAACGGTCGGATTAAGGCCCTTCTTAATGTAGCTGGTTATAAAAACCTATGCTATACAGTGCTAAAACTCAACGAGGGAGTGGTATACGATTTGATAGAAAGGCACCTCTGTGATTTCGGCAGAGCTGTCTTAATAATCATTTATTTGTATTGTGAAAAAACCTTTACTCCTTTTTGAGTAAAGGTTTTTCTGTTTAATGTTATTTATTTTTATCTTGTCTATATTCAAAAAGGAGGTAATTCTAACTAATAAATTGATTGCAATGTAACTATTATTGCTCTAATAAAAAAATTAAGACAGATAAAATAAAACAAAACCACTCATGAAACTCTAGAGTCTCCCTTAGCAATATGAGGAGGAGTTAACATGAAGAAATTATTAAAGGAATTACTTATAACCCAAAATAACTTGGATGCAGAGAAAGTTTTACGTCTTCCGTCGTATGATATTGCGCAAGAAGTAAAACAGTTTTCAATTGAAGATCAAGTCATATTACTAAATACGATTCCTGTATTAAAAAGCTCTAAAGTTCTTCAATATATGAGTGCAGAAGAAAAATATAATATCTTAATTCACTTATCTGAAAATAAAGCTAAAAAGTTACTAAATTTACAACCGATTGATGAATTAGTAGATTTACTTCTAGCGGTTCATTCGGAAAAGCAGGCTAAATTAATGGCGTATCTAGATAAAATTACAAAACATAACGTAAAAAAATTAATGACTTTCAAACCTGAAACGGCAGGAAGTCTTGTTACAAGTGATTTTGTTGCAGTTAGAGGAAATTGGTCAGTAAAAATGACATTGAAGTACATTAGGGAACATTCTGAAAATGTAGAATCAATATCTTATAGTTATGTTCTTGATAGTCATGGTTATCTTGAGGGAATCGTTTCCATACATGAGTTATTACTAGCAGCAGATGAAGAGATATTATCTACTATCATGATGCCAGAGGCAATTTCAGTACACGCTGAAGTTGACCAGCAAGAAGTTGTAAAAAAGCTACTGAATTATAATTTAGCAGCAATACCTGTCACAACAGCAAATAATAAAATGATTGGTATTATAACATTTGATGACGTAATGAATGTTATGGAAGCAGAAGCTACAGAAGATATTCAAAAGTTAGGCGGAAGTGAACCATTGAATCAATCTTACTTTGAAGCTAGTATTTGGAGCATTTTCCTAAAACGTCTACCATGGTTATTACTTCTTTTTGTTGCTGAGGCATATACAGGTACAGTATTAAAGTATTTTGAAGACGAAATTGAAACTGTAGTTGCCCTTGCTTTCTTTGTTCCATTATTAGTAGGTACTGGAGGGAATACAGGAACACAGGTTGTAGCAACAATTACTCGTGCAATTGGTATTGGAGAGTTGAAATTTAAAGACATTTTCCGTGTAATGAAAAAAGAATTTGCAATTGGTATGCTTCTTGGACTTGCACTTGGGATAGCTGGGCTCACTCGTGCTTATATGTTAGGAGTTGGAACAGAAGTTGCGCAAGTTGTAGCAATTACTTTATTATTTATTGTTATTTGGGCCTCTCTTGTAGCAGCTGTTTTACCTTTAATTCTAAGAAAATTAAAACTAGATCCTGCAGTTGTTTCAGGTCCATTTATTACAACATTTGTTGACGGAACAGGATTAGTAATTTACTTCATGGTTGCAAAAACGTTATTAAATTTATAAATATACACTAAAAAAACGAAATCCGGAATAAGTATGTTGCCTTAATTGCTAAAACATAGTGGGGAATTCAGGCATGGGGAAATCAAACACTTTTGTCTTTAGATAAATAATATTTTAATGGATTTATTGAATGTAATGAATGCTGGAGGATAAAACTATGAAACATCTAAGAAAAATCTTCAAACGAATTTTGCTTCTATTTTCTATTTTAATGATTATTGGCGTAGGAATACTATTTGGTACTAGCTATGGCCGAGAGCTTCGTATAACAATCGCTGGGAGTATATTAACTTCTCAGCATCCACAATATGCGAAATATACATTCCTATCCCAAAAGGAACTAGATAAACTGCAAGATAGAATTAATCATCCAAAATGGTCAAACAGTGATGAGCATATTTATAAAAAAATAGTAGGAAAAAGATTAGAAGAATTAAAAAATCAGCCATTAGAAATTGATGTAGAAACGATTAAAAGTAATAAAGATAGTCGCTTTCTTTTCGAAGGAAAGTTAGTCACAATTAGTAATCCTTTCAATGTTAAACTTGTTAGCCATCAAGGAACACAGGGTGCTAACAGGGGAGAAAAAATTAGTGTAATGGCAAAACGTAATCATGCACTTGTTGCTGTGAATGCAAGTGGATTTGCTGACGAAACAGGAAGGGGTGGAGGAAATGTTGCTACTGGAATTGTGATAGAAAATGGGAAAGCTATTGATACAAATATGGATAGAAATGCCCCTACAATTATTACTGGATTAACAAAGTTTGGTCAAATGATAACAGGAAATTATTCTACCCAACAACTGTTGGATAAACAAGTCGTTTCCGCAGCTGGATTTATGCCACAGTTAATTGTAAATGGAGAAAAAATGATTACAGAAGGAGACGGCGGTTGGGGGTCGGCTCCAAGAAGTATTATGGCCCAAAAAGAAGATGGTACAATTATGTTTCTAGTTATTGACGGTAGACAGACACATAGTATAGGAGCTACGTTGAAAGAGTGTCAAGATATTCTATATGAAAAAGGAGCTATAAATGCAATGGCAATGGATGGAGGTTCTTCTGCTACGCTATATTTAGGAGGAAAGGTTATAAATTCACCGTCTACATTATCCCATGAAGATCGTTATTTACCGAACGCTTGGGTGGTAACAGCAAACCAAAAACAAAAAATAAAGATGACAATTGATGGGAGAAAAATAGATACCAAAACATCAGATGAATTTGATGCGAACATTTCAACGAATTTATGAATTATTAAAAATAGGACAAATACATGATTTTTATCTCGTTAGTTGGAAAATTAAAATTATTTTTTAAAATTAGAAATTATTATTTCATATTCATGATTTGCACAATATCAAACGAGAGTGATGAGGATTCCAAATTTACGGAATTCTTATCACTCTTTTTTAGTTTTTTGTAAATATGGAACAATATCCTTACTTTCACTGTCTATTAAGCGTTAAAACATTTTTTATTAAATAAATTAAGAAAGGAATCATCATTTTTAACTAAGGGAGAAGATTGAATTGAAAAAATTATGGATGCTGCTTTTCGTTTGTTTCGCGGTTATGTTGGTAGGATGTAATAAAAACGAACCGCCAAAACAAGCATTTGAAGAATATATCAATTTATGGAATGATAGAAAATTTACAAATATGTATGATCATTTATCAGATCATGCAAAAAAATCAATTTCTAAAAAAGAATTCACAGAAAAATATCAAAAAATCTATGAGGGGATTGGAGCTAAGGATTTAAAAGTTAAAATGAAAGGAGAGAATACGAAAGATAAAGAGCTTTTTCTTTTTGAAGTTAAGATGGATACCGATGTAGGATCAGTTTCATTCATCCATGAAGCAAAACTTGTGAAAGATAAAGAGTCTTGGAAAATAGATTGGACGCCAGACTTCATTTTTCCAGGAATGAAAAAAGATTACAAAGTACGTATGCAAATAGAGCAAGGAAAACGTGGAGAAATATATGATCGAAATGGAAAAGGGCTTGCAACGAATGGTAAAGCGACTGAGGTTGGAATTATTCCAGAGAAACTAGGCGAAACAGCAGCGCAAACGAAAGAAATAGTAGCACAATTACTTGATATGTCTATAGAAGAGGTCGAACAAAAGCTCACAGCAAAATGGATAAAACCAGACTCCTTTGTACCAATTGGTATTTTAAAAGAGGGAACCAGACAGAATGATTATATTGAATTAGAAGGAGTTTCATCTCACCCAGTAAATATTCGTACGTATCCATTAGGTGAAGCAGCGGCACACTTAACTGGATACATAGGAAAGGTGAATGCGGAGGAGTTAAAATCACTTCAAAAACAAGGTTATCAAGCAGATGATTTAGTAGGTAAGACCGGTTTAGAGAAAGTGTTAGAAAATAAATTGCGTGGTGAAAAGGGTGGACGCGTATTTATAGAAGATGAGAAGGGGAAAGAGATTAAAAACGTAGCAAAAAAAGAAGCAAAAGAAGGAGAAAATGTTACGTTAACAATTGATGCTGCAATTCAAGAAAAAATCTTTAATGAGATGAAAACTGAAGCAGGGTCTAGTGCAGCGGTCAATCCTAAAACAGGTGAAACAATCGCACTTGTAAGTAGCCCTGCTTATAATCCAAATATAATAGTTAGAGGAGCATCGAAAGCCCAACGAGAAGCATGGAGTAACGACTCGAAACTACCAATGACGAATCGCTTTACACAAGCATTTGTACCAGGTTCCGTATTTAAAACGATCACAGGTGCAATTGGTTTGGAAACAAACACAATAAATCCGAAGGAAGAATTTAAAATTCAAGGATCGAAGTGGACAAAAGATTCGTCTTGGGGAAATTACTATGTAACGCGTGTAAAGGATGCAAGTCCAATTGACTTTGATAAGGCAATGAAGTACTCTGATAATATTTATTTTGCTCAACAAGCTTTGAAAATGGGAAAAGATCAGTATGTAAATGAATTTAAAAAGTACGGATTTCATGAAAAATTACCAATCGAATACGAACTTCCTATTTCAATCATTGCAAAAGATGGGATAAAAAACGATATTCAACTAGCAGACACGGGCTATGGACAAGGACAAGTACTAATGACACCACTTCATTTAACATTAACATATGCACCGATTGTGAATGAAGGGAATATTCCGTCGCCACATCTTTTAAAAGAAGCAAAAGTAGCAGGGAATTGGAAAGAAAATGTGGTTTCTAAAAAGAATCAAGAGATATTAAAGAGCGCATTAATTAAAGTCATTAATGACCCTGATGGCGCAGGAAGAATTGCAAAGGTTGATGGTGTAACGCTTGCTGGTAAAACTGGTACAGCAGAACTGAAAGAGTCGAAAGAAGCAGACGGAAAAGAACTGGGATGGTTCGCAGCTTTCGATGCAAATGCGCCAGACATGATTGTTACAATGATGATTGAAGATGTAAAAGGAAGAGGAGGAAGTAACGTTCCAGGTGAAAAAGTAAAACATGTATTTCAGAAATAATACTTAATTATATGGTGAATTTTTTGACTAAATTTATTACAGGTTTGCTTAACTCAAAGATATAAATTGGGGAAAATATAGAACAATTAAATTTCAAAAAAGCATTCTCGATTAGAAAGAATGCTTTTTTGCTGTGATTCTAGAAAAGTTGACATTGTTAATGGCAAATAGAAGGAGATAGCAAATTGAAATGGACAAGTGGAGTGTTACGTTAAATTCAAAAAACAGATTTTCATGAGTAGAATTTTATCATTGTATGCTTTACTTGTTTTTTAGTAGTATTATTCTGCTTGAAAAAGATAAACAATGGAACAAATGAAACTTGTATCTTGTCTATATATTGAAACCATAATAAAAGTGAGGGCAGTTTTTATGTTTATTCAAATAAGTTTGAGGTGTGGAAATGGAACAGACGTTTATTGAAAAGTGTAATCATGATGAGCTGGACTATGTTATAAAAGACTATTGGCAAGATGTATGGAATTATTCATTTATTATTACGAAAGATCCACACTTATCAGATGATATCACGCAAGATGTATTTATAAAGGTGTTTAAAAATTGGAATTCATTTCGAAAGGAGTCATCTATTAAAACGTGGATATTAAAAATCACAAGAAATACGGCAATAAACTATTTGAAATCCTCTTATTTTAAAAGGATATCTTTAATAGGATTTTTTAGTGACGATAAGCAATCCCTGTCAGCAGAACAAGAATTTTTTAAGCAAGAAGAAATGAATGATGTGTGGAAGGTTGTATTAGAACTACCTAAAAAGCACCGTGAAATAATTATATTGGACGCAAAATATGAATTATCTTATGAAGAAATGGCTGAAACATTAGGAGTATCCATTGGAACTGTAAAATCGAGATTAAGTAGAGCGAGAAGTAAGGTTTCAAAATTAATAGGGGAGGGTAGTAGTGATGAACAATAAACAAAATCCTGACTGGTATAGAAAAATAAAAAAAGGGCCAATGGAGAATCGTAAAGATGAAGAAGAATTTATTTCTAAAATAAAGCAGTCTATATATGAAAATAATGAAGTGGATTTTGTAAAACATAAAAGACCATTTCGTAAAAAAGCATTACCTATTGTAGTTGTTTTGGTTTGTACAATGTTATTTTTCATTGTTCAACAACCTTGGCTTGATGATAATAAATCGCCGGTACAAAGTAGTACTCAAATTAAGCCTAAAACAAAAGATGAGTCTGCTCAAGATCCATCATTAAAACAATTTATGAATGAACTATATCAAAGTACGAACTCAAAAAATGAAAATAACTTGTACAAAGCGTTAAATGATGAAGTTCTATTTAAAGGAAAGAGTTATAGGAAGGATGAACTGAAGTTTGATGAAGATATCTTTCATGAGTTGCAAGTCGCCCTTACAATGGGAGGAGAGTTTGCAAAAGATACAAAGCAAGTATATAAAGTACCAAGTGGATTGACAGAAAGTAACCAACCAAACCAAGCGCATTTTATATATGCAACTGTTACTGGAAATAAAACGAAAATTTTAGCTGAACCAAAGAGAGAATCACAAGTTTTATATGAAATATCTAATGAAATGGTAAAAGCTTGGATTCCAGAAAAAGTGCAAAATGATGGATATATAAAAATTTCGACAATTAACGGTAATACTGGATATGTACAGAAAGAGTACGTTTTAACTGATATTAAATATTCATTTATGTTCGAAAAGAATAATGAAGGAACATGGAAAATAATAAATATAGATTCTATATGGTAAAAGAGGAAGGTTCACTTTAATGAACCTTCCTCTTTGTTTTTATTCTCTTTTTGAAGAGTATTCCAGTACTCTAAAATTTCTGATGTAACGAGAGCGGCAATGTTTTTTTCTGAATTACTACCAGGAATAACGACAGAAATGGAAATTTGTGGATCTTCAGTAGGAGCATATGCAATGAAAAGAGAATGATTTATCATTCTTTCTTGCTCATTCGGAAAACCTGTAATACCTGTTTTACCTGCGACGTCAAAGGGCAACTTTTTAATTTCCTCTATATTTTGACTCATTCCACCTTGCACGACACTCCAAAAGTTCATCGGGTAACGATTTGAACTTTCTAAAATTGGTTTAAACTTTTTTGTTTCCTTACCGTCCGGACTAATAATTGCACTTACAGTTTGAGGTTTATATTTATCACCTTTACTTGCCAAAGTTGCTGCATATTGAGCGAGTTGAAGAGGGGTATGCACTTCATTTCCTCCCCAAGAGGCGTTTAATAAAGCGGAGATTCCATTTTCAAACTTATTAGATGGATGGAATTCATATTGTCCGTCTTCTTCAAAGGGTAAATCAATCCCGGTTTTAGAACGTAGGCCGAATTGCATTAAATAATCTGTCCATATATGTGCCACTTTTTCTATATTCCCATTATTTTGGTTGAATAGGGGCAGAGCTACTTTTGCTGTCATAAATGTGTTAGATGAATTAATGATAGCCTGCCTCGGTGTAATCTCCCCTGTTGGTGTTCCAGGCGCATTCGTAATGTTATTTTGATTATCATACTGAAAAGTACCTTTATCTAAATAAGTATCTTCGGGTTGGAAAAGCTTTTCGTTTAATCCAATTAAAATAGTGAGTGGTTTTATAGTAGAAGCCATATTTACATAAGATTCACCATACTTTAATTTTTGAATTGCTTTATTTTGCGAAAGAGAGTTAATGTTTTCTTTTCTAGAAGATACACGTGTATTTAATATATTTGGATCAAAAACTGCCGTGTTGGCCATAGTTAAAATTGCGCCAGTTTTTGCATCGCTTACTACAGCATAACCAGCTTTAGCATCAGGTATTTTCTTAATTTGAGATCTTAATGCTTCTTCTGCTTTTTGCTGCAACTCAGAGTCTAAAGCTAGCCGTACATCTTTACCTATTTGTACTTTTTGAATGTCCCATAAGAACTTTTTATTATTCAATTTAAAAATAAGAGTTTTACCTGGTTTTCCTTTTAAATCATTTTCATATTGCAGCTCAATCCCGCTTTTTCCAACAGCCATATGCTTTGAATTAAGGTCATTTTCTACATACCCAATTACTTGGGAACCAATTTCGTGTTTAGGATAATATCGAATCCATTCATCTTTAATTATTACATTATTGGGTTTGTTTTTGTTTATGAATGCAAGTTCATTCTCAGTTATATGAGAGTATAACGGTATATCATTCATAGTCTGCTTTTTACAAGATTGTTGTAATTGAGATTTTATGTTCTCTGTAGAAATATCATGTTGAAACTCGCTTGAAAATTGATTAAAAAAAGCTAATGTGTTCGATGTATCTTGTTTCGATAGCTTTTCATCATTAGAAGTGCAATATAGAGACTTAACTTTCTTATTTGTAGCTAGTATTACACCATTTTGATCAAAAATCTTTCCTCTTTCAGCTGAAGAAGTTGCGATAGTAATTGAAATGAAGTTGATTTTTAATAAAATTAGTAAAATCAAACCTACAATAGAAAGAACCGCAAAAAATCTCCATCTTTTTGTATGTAACATATAACCCTCCCTTATGTAGCCTATTTCATCTTATATTTAATTATTTTTTTTGTAAATGTGGAACAACTTTATTGTTTAGGTTGTCTATTAAGTATTAAAGCATGAAGAAAGGAATAATTAGCATGAAAATTTACTAGCAAGTCTATATGTAAGTTTAATAAGAGTCATTATACAGTTTAGCACTTCTAATGCAAGCGGCAAAAAAATAGAGAGAAAACAAGAAGGGAGAGTTATTAATGCCGTAGCTAAACGAAAAAGAATGGATGCTTACAAGGATTAAGCAAAAAATTGAGGCGATATTTATAACCGATTAGCGGTATCTAATATATAAGAAATGCTTTTAGTATTTGTAGCAATTTCTGAAAGGATTAAATGGAGGATTTATGAAAGAACAAAAAGGCAAGAAGCAGAAGACATATATATCTATTCGATTAAATATAATGTTCCTTTGCATATTTGTACTATTCTCAGCTATTATTATGCAGCTAGGAAAGGTACAAATCGTTGAGGGAGAGGCTTATAAGAACCAAGTGGAAAGTAGTCAAAATGCAATAACTAGTATTCCAGTTCCACGTGGACAAATTTTAGATCGAGAAGGGAAAACAGTTGTTAATAATAAATCTCTTCGCACAATTACGTATACAAGGGTGAAGGGAATTACGAGTGAAGATATTTTAAAAACAGCAAAAGACTTGGCGAAAGTACTTGAAATGCCTGAACAAGATATAAATAAATTAACAGATATCGATAAAAAAGATTTTTGGATGCAGTTGAATTCGAAACGTGCGGAGACAAAGATTACTAAGAAAGATATAGAAAAGTTTAAAGAAAAGGGTATAGAGGGAAAAGAGTTAGATAAAAAAATAGAAGACTTAAGACGAGGTCGGGTTACAGAGGTAGAATTAGCAGAATTAACAGCACAAGATTTAAAGGTGTTAGCTATTAAAAGTAAAATGAGTTCAGGTTATCAACTAACACCACAAATCATTAAAAAAGATGTAACAGATGAAGAGTATGCGCGGATAAGCGAAAATCTTGCGAATTTTCCAGGAGTAGATGCAACTGTTGATTGGGAACGTAATTATGTAAACGGTAATTTATTTCGTTCTGTATTAGGAAATATTACGAGTAGTGAAGAAGGATTACCGAAAGAAAATTTAGATTCTTATTTAGTACGTGGATATAACCGTAATGATCGTGTTGGAAAAAGTTATATTGAACAACGATATGAAGATGTATTACACGGCACAAAAGAAGAAGTAAAAAATATTACTGATAAATCAGGAAACATTGTTAGCACAGAAATAATCTCTAAAGGAAAAAGTGGTAATAGTTTAACATTAACGATTGATATGGAATTACAAAAGAAAGTGGAAGAAAGTATAGAAAAAAACTTGAGAGCTTTTAAGAGTTCAGAGCCACTGCTCGATCGAGCTTTTGTTGTCATGACGAATCCAAATAACGGACAAATTTTATCGATGGCAGGCAAAAAGATTGTAGAAAAAGAAGGGAAAATAGAGGTTGAGGATTTGGCATTAGGAAACATGACAACTTCGTATGAGCTAGGGTCAGCTGTAAAAGGTGCTACTTTATTAACTGGATATGAGACAGGGGCAATACATCCAGGAGATCAATTTTATGACGCGCCGATGAAATTTAAAGGTACACAAGCTAAGAAATCGTGGAATGTATCCGGATTTGGTAATATTAATGATTTACGGGCTTTACAAGTATCTTCGAATGTATACATGTTCCAGACAGCTTTAAAAATTGCGGGGGTCAATTACGTACCAAATGGCTCATTGGATATTAAACAAGGAGCATTTGATACGATGCGCTATTATTTCAAGCAATTTGGTTTAGGTGTCCCAACAGGTATTGATTTACCGAATGAAATAATTGGACAAACGAGAAAAGTAGATAGTCAACCTGGGTTTTTACTAGATTTTTCTATCGGTCAGTATGATACGTATACGCCGTTGCAATTAGCGCAATATATTTCAACGATTGCGAATGGTGGTTATAGAATGCAACCTCAAATTGTACAAGAAATACGAGAACAATCAATAAAAGAAGAGGTTGGCAAAGTTATACGTTCCATAGAGCCTGTCGTATTAAATCGAATTGATATGAAGAAAGAACATATTGATCGGATAAAAGAAGGGTTTAGATGGGTATTCCAAGAAGGTGATGGAACTGGCGTGAAATATTTCAAAAACGCGCCATATAAACCAGCAGGAAAGACAGGAACAGCCCAAACTGTATATGGTGGAGATGACCCGATTGGTAGAAATGCAAAAGGAGAACGTATGGAATGTTACAACTTAACGTTAGTTGGATATGCTCCATATGATAATCCAGAAGTAGCATTTTCCGTAGTAGTTCCATGGCTTCATGATGATAAAAATGGAATTAATTCTATAATTGGAAAGGAAGTATTAGATGTATACTTTGATTTGAAACAGCAACGTATACATGGTGAAGCTACTAGTACAGGTAGTTCTAAGCAAAATTAGAGTACTTTTCTCAGGGAAGAGACCCTGTTCATATAAAGCCATTTATAAGTAAAAAAATGAAATATGAAATAAGAGATAGAGGCGTCGTAGCTACTATCTCTTATTTTGTTAATAACTCTCATACTAGCTATAATTTTTTTAGTTTGTGGAACAAATTTGGTTCGGTGATTGTCTATTATGTGTACGTATAAAAAGGTGCTAAAAATTTGGAAGGAATGATGATTTTGAAAAATAAGAGGATGCTAAAAATAGGAATATGCGTTGGTATATTAGGTTTAAGTATTACAAGCCTAGAAGCTTTTACAGGAGGGGAACTGCAAGTTGAAGCGAAAGAAAAGACTGGACAAGTGAAACATAAAAATCAGGCGACGCATAAAGAGTTCTCACAACTTGAGAAAAAATTTGATGCTCGAGTAGGTGTATATGCGATTGATACTGGTACAAATCAAACAATCTCTTATCGATCTAACGAAAGATTTGCCTTCGCATCAACCTACAAGGCTTTAGCAGCAGGAGTATTACTACAGCAAAACTCAATTGATACATTAAATGAAGTAATTACATTTACGAAAGAAGACTTAGTGGATTATTCACCTGTTACAGAGAAACATGTAGATACTGGAATGAAACTAGGAGAAATTGCTGAGGCTGCTGTTCGTTCAAGTGATAATACTGCAGGGAACATTTTATTTAATAAAATAGGCGGACTTAAAGGATATGAAAAAGCGCTTAGGCATATGGGGGATCGGATTACTATGTCTGATCGCTTTGAAACAGAATTAAACGAAGCTATTCCAGGAGACATTCGTGACACTAGTACAGCGAAAGCTATTGCTATGAATCTTAAAGCTTTTACGGTCGGAAATGCACTTCCAGCTGAAAAACGTAAAATTCTTACAGAGTGGATGAAAGGAAATGCTACAGGGGACAAACTTATTCGTGCAGGCGTACCAACTGACTGGGTAGTTGGAGATAAATCAGGTGCTGGTAGTTACGGGACAAGAAATGATATTGCTATCGTTTGGCCTCCAAATAGAGCACCAATTATCATCGTAATTTTATCTAGTAAAGATGAGAAAGAGGCAACCTATGATAATCAACTCATTGCAGAGGCAACTAAAGTTATAGTTAAGGCTCTTAGATAATAATCTCTCAATTCTTTATGTAATATCATTAAAAATAAGAACTTGGAAAGCGATTCTTTTTAGTATGATGGCTGTAAATTAAAATACTATAAAAACAACGCTATAAAAAAGATCCTAGTGTGTACTAGTGTCTTTTTTATGTTACCGATTTACTTCATCTTTTAATCTTGCTATTTGCCATGCAGTAAGACCCCACCTCAAAATTCAACGAAAGAAAAGAAGTTAGGTGGGGCCCTGCTGCCCGTAAAAGCCCGATTGGTGAGGGCTGATTAAAGTTTCACTTTATAATAACCATGTTTTACAACTTGCCTAGTTTCTTCAATAGCATGTGTTTCAGCAATTTCAGCAATATCAACTACAATCGTATTTTGTAAGATATTAACTACACAACCTGTTAATTGTAAGGTGGAGTTATTACGATAGGGAAATTGTACGTAGGAACCAATTGTAACATTATTTTTTGTCTCCATATGATACACCTCGTTGTTAAAAGTTTTCTTCTATGTGAAGATTCTTGCATCATATAATACACGAATGAAGATAAAATACAAGAGTGAAAAGAAAGAATATATTGAATAAATTACTCTCGATTAAGCGTAATTTAAATAGTTTTCACATCATAAAAACATTGAAAACTAGAGTGTTTATAAAACTTACTTATTTTATAAAAAACTTAAACAATCCTACATTATGTATCTTGTTTTAATAAAGAGAAATAATATTAATTAATGGAATTTCACTTTAGTTTTAGGTATATTATAATTGACTGAATGAGTATATTGGTCAGTTAGTGCTATTTTGAGACTTGTAAAGTAGCACTCAGTATGTTTATGGAATTGATTTCATGAACTACGGTTTTGATACTGTGTGATAGGTAAGTGGACGGAAATAATTTAAACTCTTGGGAGGTGGAACAGCCAGTAGTTTCTGTGTGCGGTCTATTAACAATAATTTCATGGTGTTTAAATGGCAAAGTGGATAACGTATTTAATAGGGTAACGCATGATTAGTAGTTATAAGAATCCATACATATACCGTATACCCTTCGGATTAAGTATAGGAAGTTATAGTTTGAGAGAAGTTACATAGTAGGGTGTAACACTAAGATTAAAGAAGCTGATGTAATTATAAAATGACAAAAAGAGAAAAATGTGAGAAATGAGGAATTGAGATGGGAAGTATAAGGACTAAAAATGTTAATAAATTAAAAAGAATCTCGCAAGCAATTTTAATTGTTATTGGAGCATTTATAACCGCGTATGGATTAGAGGCTGTACTTATTCCTAATAATGTCTCAGATGGTGGTGTAACAGGTATAAGTATCGTTAGTTCTCAGTTATTTGGGTTGCCATTAGGTCTTTTAATTGGATTTATTAATATTCCATTTGTTTGGTTAGGTTATAAACAAATCGGTAGAGGATTTGCAATTTATTCAGTTATTGGTATTGTATCACTTGCAATAGGTACTGTGATTATGCATAATGTGCCTACAATTATTGAAGGAGATACATTGCTAGTTACTGTTGTTGGTGGTGTGATTATTGGCTTGGGTATGGGATTGGCACTTCGTAATGGTGGGGCGTTAGATGGAATTGATATGTTAGCGGTATTGTTGTCTAGAAGATTACCGTTTGGCACAAGTGATCTTATCTTGTTTTTAAATATGTTCGTATTTATTTTTGTGTCAACAGTATTCGGTCTTCAGGGTGGAATTTTATCAGCGATTGCGTACTTTATTGCTTCTAAAGTAATTCATATTATTGAAGTAGGATTAAGTGGCTCTAAAACATTTAAAATTGTTACAAAAGAACCTAAATTAATGATAGATACAATTTGGGAACGTCTTGGGAGAAATGCAATCTATAATGAAATGTATGGTGGCTTTTCGAAAGAAGCTTATAAAGAAGTTAGCTGTGTTATCAGTCGTTTAGAAGAGAATAAAATGAAGGAACTTATTCATGAAATTGATGAAAATGCCTTTGTCACTGTATATGATGTTGCGGAAGTACAAGGCGGTAACTTTAAAAAGCATGATATCCATTAAGGGGATTAATTAAGTTAAATATTTTATACATAGTTGATTATTGAAAAAGATAAAAAACTCATCACATATAGATAGACAACTGGTATGTACTAAGATCTACAACTGCAAGGTACATAGAACTAAAACTAAGATATTCATGCGAACTCAAAAAGCCGAATTTCCTTAACTTAGGAATTTCGGCTTTAATGTTATATGATACTATTAGAACAGAACCGGGCATGTTACATCAATGGTAGTGAGTAGAGGATTAGGAAATAGTATCATTCCGCAAAGAATTTTGAATAGGCCAGAGATTGTAGTCGTGCAGTTAAATTAAGCTGTACGATTTTTTTATACAAAAGTGAGTAAAGAGATTTTATGTATTTTGCAGGAGTTAACATTACAATTTTGTTAAAAATTTTCTATGTTACATAAAGTAACAAAATTTGACCCTGATTGTTTGTTATAGTGTAAATAATCAAAAAACTTAAAATTTGTCGAGTGAAAATTGTGATAAGTAATTCATGTAAAAAACTTAAAGGGGTGTACACATGCATAAAGAATATGAAATTGAAGAATACACGGCGATTGAGGAACAAATACATTATTATTGTAAATGTTTATTAGTAAGTCATCCTGATCAAATAATAAAGTATTTAGAAAAAAGGTTAGAAAAATATGCAGAAACATTACAATATGCACATTTATATCCTGACACAGTTATTTTACCGTTACAGCAATTAGTTATTGAATATTCTTTAGATGTTGCTAGAATTCGGAAGTATATGAATTTAAAAACGTAAAGTGAAATTTATAGTTTAAATGAAACAGAGTCGACTTTAGGAAATGAAATTCTAATGTCGACTCTGTTTCATTGTTTAATATCGTTGGTTGAACATACATACTAATCAATGAAGTTTGACATATAATTAAGCAAGGGTAAAATAAAAGTGAGTACTCACTCATTTTATTGGAAAAGGAGGATGAAACGTGCAACAACCTTCCATTATTTTACGGACTGTATCAAAAAGTTTTGGGAAAAAAGAAGTGTTACACAATCTTTCATTGCAAGTTGAAAAAGCAGAAATTTTTGGTTTTGTTGGACCTTCTGGATCGGGGAAAACAACGCTCATTAAAATGATTGCAGGTATTAATGAGGCAACGAAAGGTGAAGTGCTTGTTAATAATACTAATATGCCTAATTTAAATGAAATGAAAAGAATTGGTTATATGGCCCAGGCGGATGCATTATACGAAGAATTGTCAGCATATGAAAATGCAGATTTTATAGCAACGATGTATGGACTAAAGGGAAAACGTAAAAAGACAAGAATTGCAGAGGTTTTTGAACTTGTACAATTGTCACAGTATATGAAAAAGCAAGTACAACAATTTTCAGGTGGAATGAAAAAACGCTTATCATTAGCAATAGCGCTCCTTCACGAACCAGAAATATTAATTTTAGATGAGCCTACAGTGGGGATAGATCCGCTTCTTAGAAAAACGATTTGGGAAAAATTTTATGATCTTAAAAAGAAAGGCACAACGATTATTGTAACGACGCACATTATGGATGAAGCTGAATTTTGTGAGCGTCTAGGGTTAATTAGAGAAGGGAAACTAGTTGCGGTTGGAACAACTGAAGAATTGAAAAAACGCGTGTCATCTGGACGGATTGAAGATGTCTTTTTGCTAGAAGAGGTGGTGCCATCATGAGAGTTACTGGTGTAATTATACGTATTATTCGTCAATTTTTTCGAGATAAGCGTTCGTTAGCAATGATGTTTGGAGCGCCGATGTTATTACTTTGGCTTTTGTCACTAGTGTTTACACAGAAAGACTATATACCGCAAATTGCTGTTGTTGATATGCCCGCTCAAATAGTAAAAGTGATGAAAAATCAAGAAGCGTCAATTTATGAATACAGTAAGGAAAAGGCGATTTCTGAGTTGGAAAAACAAAAGGTAGATGCAGTATTTCGAATAGAGAATGGAAAAATGAAACTTCTGTTGGAAGGTAGTGATTCGTCAAAAAATCGTGCTGTACTTCAAGTATTGCAAAAAAGCACAGAGAAGAATGATGTATCGATTATGAAACCTGAAGTAAATTATTTACATGGCTCTAAAGACTTTACGATGTTTGATGGGCTTGGTCCTGTATTAATTGGTTTCTTTACATTTTTCTTTGTATTTATATTATCAGGTGTATCTTTCGTAAGAGAACGTTTAAGTGGTACGCTAGAAAGGTTATTATCCACCCCAGTAAGAAGATGGGAAATAGTCGCAGGTTATATTATTGGTTTTGGAATCTTTGCCTTTATACAATCCATTATTATCGTAAGCTTTTCCGTTTATATTTTAGATTTATACGTAGCTGGCTCCATATGGCTAACGCTACTTATTACATGTATGCTCTCTTTAACTGCACTAACATTAGGTACGTTTTTATCGGCATACGCAAATAATGAATTTCAAATGATTCAATTTATACCGCTTGTTATTGTGCCACAAATCTTCTTTTCTGGATTGTTTCCAATGGAATCTATGAATAAGTGGCTACAAATGTTAGGGAAAGTATTTCCACTCACATACGGCGCTGACGCAATGAGACAAGTGATGATTCGGAATCAAGGGTTTACAGAGATTGCATTAGATCTTACTGTATTATTACTTTTTTCACTATTATTTGCAGTAGGAAATGTATTTGCTTTAAAGAAACATCGCAAAATATAATAATGACAAAAAGGAGCTTTATAAATGCAGAAGGATTGGCTGGAGGAATTAATAGCTGCAACTAATACGGATAAACGAAATGAACGTCAAATGCGAATATTAGAGGCGGCTGTTGATATGTTTGGAGAAAAAGGATACGCTTCAACTTCAACAAGTGAAATTGCAAAGCGTGCTGGTGTAGCGGAAGGAACCATCTTCCGCTACTATAAGACGAAAAAAGATTTATTACTAGCGGTCGTAATGCCAACTTTAACTAAGTTCGTTGCACCATTTTTCGTACAAACCTTTGCAAAAGAAATATTTAAATCAGAGTATGAATCGTATGAAGGACTTTTAAGAGTTGTAATTCATAATAGATTTAAATTTGCTCAAAAACACTTTCCTATGATAAAAATATTAATTCAAGAAGTACCATTTCAACCAGAACTAAAAAATGAAATACAGCAATTAGTAGAAACAGAACTGTTTTCACATTTCAAAAAGTTGATTGTGAAATTTCAAGAAGAAGGAGAGATTATTGAGATACCACCATCTTCCGTACTACGTCTTACTTTATCAGCTGTATTAGGTTTATTATTAACACGATTTTTATTATTACCTGAAGAAAAATGGAATGATGAAGCAGAAATTGAAAATACGATTCAATTTATATTGTATGGATTAACTCCACGAATTTAATCGTCGAAGTGTGAATGACATATATTACTTTTTAAGTAAAAATAAATCGCCTTTAAAAAGGCGATTTATTTTCGTTATATATTTTTGATAAATAAGTACTTGTTTATTAAAAACATTCTAAATCAGCGTGTTTCTTTGTCTCTTCTTCTAAGACCTAATAATCCTGCTAGTCCTAATAAACCAAGCCAAGCCCAATTATTATTTCTATCACGATTATCATTTAAATCATTTGTTGTATTTACATTTCGAGTTCTTACATCATTATTAACTCTGTCTAAATTATTGTCATTTACTCGAGTTGAAATATCAGTGTTATTCACTCTATTCATATTATTTCCATCGTATTCAGCTTGCGCAGATGTACCTAAAAGCATAATAGAGAGTGCTAAAACACTTAAAATAGATGATAATTTCTTTTTCATAACAATTCCCTCCTTTCTTAATCATTAATTTCTCCGGAGCATCTGTGTATTATTCATTTCACAATATCTAAACCAGTATAATAGGGCGCACATTTATTGAAAATAGAGTTGAATGATTGTTAATATATTATTGGATATATATTTCTCATAAAAATAAATGAATCAAACTTTGCTTAAAATGTTAATCTTAGTACAATTTATAGTATACGGACTAGCACTAAGGAGGTAATGAGATGCGGCAATTTGCAAAACCTACAATCGTCGTAAGTAAATGTTTAGAATTTGATGCTTGTCGATATAATGGAGAGATGATTCCAGATGTAACAATACGAAATTTGCAGCCATTTGTTACATTTATACCTGTTTGTCCAGAAGTGGAGATTGGATTGGGAACTCCTCGTGAAACGATACGAATTGTAGAAGAAAATGGTGAGAACAGACTTGTGCAACCGTCGACACGAGAAGATGTAACTGAAAAAATGGAGCAGTTTTCAAATGACTTTTTACAAACGATATCGGATGTGGATGGTTTTATTTTAAAGAATCGTTCACCAAGTTGTGGTACGCGTGATGTGAAAATTTATTCTGGTTTTGAAAAAGCGCCAGCAAAGGGAAAAGGATCGGGCTTATTTGGCGGAGTAGTAGTAAAAAAATTTTCGCATCTTCCTATTGAAGAGGAAGGCAGATTGTCGAATTTTATTATTAGAGAGCATTTCTTTACAAGACTATTTACAATCGCATATTACAAAATGATTAAACATAATAAAAATATGAAAGACCTTGTATCGTTTCAGTCGGACAATAAATATTTATTTATGGCATATAATCAAGTGAAACAAAAGGAATTAGGGCGTATAATTGCAAATCACAAAAATGAAAAGATTGAAGTTGTATTTGAAAACTATGAGAAGACTTTATATGAATTATTTATGCGCACCCCCCGCTATACATCGAATGTAAATGTATGCGAGCACATTTTTGGATACTTTAAAACAAAGCTAAAAAAACAAGAAAAAGATCATTTTATAGAACTGTTACAAAAGTATGCAGAAAAGAAAATACCACTTAGTAGTTTACTTACAATTTTAAAATCATGGGCCATTCGATTTGATGAAAAGTATTTATTAAGACAAACGTATTTCGAACCATACCCTGAAGCATTAGTAGAAATTTCTGATTCGGGAAAAGGTAGAGATTATTAAACAATAAATTACATAATTCGACACAAAATATCCTATGTTGTTGTAGAACAATGTAGGAATTTTTTTGTGCATTAGTACAGAATCTGTTTTAAAATTAAGTTATGACAGAATTATAGCAATTGTCTAACTAATGTTCTTGTCTTTTAAGTTGTTATGTTTGTAGTAGAAACTCGCACGCTGTCGAAACTCAATATTCGATAAGGGGTGTGTAGCGGAATGGAATTTACTCTAACTCGCGAAAAACAAATGATTAAAGAAATGGTACGTGACTTTGCTGAAAAGGAAATCGCACCGAAAGCTGTATATTATGACAAAACTGCAGAGTTTCCATATGAAACATTTCAAAAAATGGGCGAACTAGGATTATTAGGCATCCCATTCCCAGAAGAGTATGGAGGTTCAGGTGGCGATACTGTATCGTATGCGTTAGCAGTTGAAGAAATTGGTCGCGCTTGTGGTGGCACTGGTTTAAGCTATGCTGCAACAATTTCATTAGGTGCTTCTCCAATTTATTATTTCGGTACAGAAGAACAAAAACAAAAGTATTTAGTTCCAATGGCGTCAGGTAAAACATTAGGTGCCTTCGGATTAACGGAGCCGAATGCTGGATCAGATGCAGGTGGTACTCAAACGAAAGCGGTACTAGATGGCGATGAGTATGTAATCAGTGGTGAGAAGTGTTGGATTACAAACGCAGAGTATGCAAATACCATTATTGTAACCGCTGTCAACGGTGTTGAAGAGAATGGTAGAAAACGCATTTCAGCATTTATCGTACCTACTACTAGTGAAGGATTAACGATTTCTAGTCCTTACGATAAAATGGGCGTTCGCGCTTCTAATACTTGTGAAATCGTACTTGATGGTGTTCGTGTACCGAAAGAAAATATTCTTGGTGATGTAAATAAAGGTTTTAAACAATTTTTATATACACTTGATGGAGGACGTATTTCAATCGCAGCATTGGCAGTTGGTATTGCGCAATCAGCCTTTGAACGTGCATTGCAATATGCGAAAGAACGTCAACAATTTGGAAAGTCAATCTCTAATTTCCAAGCGATTCAATTTAAATTAGCTGATATGGCGACTGAAGTAGAGCTAGCACGCAATTTAGTACATAAAGCAGCTTGGTTAAAAGATAATGATAAACCTTTCGGCAAAGAAGCGGCAATGGCAAAACTATTTGCATCGGAAGCAGCAAGCCGTATTGCGAATCAAGCAGTACAGATTCATGGTGGATATGGTTATATGCGTGAATATGAAGTTGAACGACATATTCGTGATGCGAAACTATTAGAAATTGGTGAAGGAACTTCTGAAATTCAACGTCTCGTAATTGCTAGACATTTAGGATGTAGATAAAAGGGAGGAATCACTATGTTTCAAAAAATATTAATTGCGAATCGCGGGGAAATTGCTGTTCGTATTATGAAAACTTGTCAAAAACTTGGCATACGCACTGTTGCTATTTATTCTGAAGCAGATGAAAATGCCCTTCATGTGAAGATGGCAAATGAAGCTTACTTAGTAGGTGGACCGCGTGTTCAAGAAAGTTATTTAAACCTTGAAAAAATTATTGAAATAGCTAAGAAGACAAATGCAGAAGCGATTCATCCGGGTTATGGTTTATTATCAGAGAATCCGTCTTTTCCGGTTCGTTGCAAAGAAGAAGGTATCGTATTTATCGGTCCTTCAGAAGAAATCATTACGAAGATGGGAAGTAAAATCGAATCACGTATCGCAATGCAAGCAGCAGATGTCCCAGTAGTCCCAGGTATTACTACAAATATTGAAACTGCTGAAGAAGCAATTGAAATTGCAAAACAAATTGGTTATCCATTAATGCTTAAGGCATCCGCAGGCGGCGGAGGCATTGGTATGCAGTTGATGGAAACTGAGCAAACGCTCACCAAAGCGTTCGAAAGTAATAAAACGAGAGCGCAAAACTTCTTTGGTAACGGAGAAATGTATTTAGAGCGATATATAGCAGATGCGCATCATATTGAAATTCAGCTTTTAGCAGATACACATGGTAACACAGTGTATTTATGGGAGCGTGAATGTTCGGTACAGCGCCGAAATCAAAAAGTAATCGAAGAAGCACCTTCACCATTTTTAGATGAAGGTACACGAAAGGCGATGGGAGAAGTTGCTGTACAAGCTGCCAAAGCACTTGGTTATACAAATGCAGGTACAGTTGAGTTTCTTGTAGATGATCAGAAAAACTTCTATTTCTTAGAGATGAATACGAGATTACAAGTAGAGCATCCAGTGACAGAAGAAATTACGGGATTAGACCTTGTAGAACAGCAACTCCTTATCGCAAGTGGAGAGAAACTATCATTTACTCAGGATGATGTAAAACGTAGTGGTCATGCCATTGAAGCTCGTATTTATGCAGAGGATCCGAAAACATTCTTCCCGTCACCTGGGAAAATTACAGATTTAACATTACCGTCAAATGTACGGATTGATCACTTCTTAGAAAATCATGTAACAATTACACCTTTCTATGATCCAATGATTGCGAAAGTCATTGCACATGGGGAGACTCGTGAAGAAGCAATTTCGAAATTACATGATGCTCTAGAAGAATTAAAAGTAGAAGGTATTAAAACGAACACGCCAATGCTACTGCAAGTTTTGGAAGACGAAGTGTTCAAAGAGGGTATTTATACAACAGGCTTTGTAACGAAACAACTCGTTAAAAAATAAGATTTAACAATATTAAGGGGGAAAAAATGATGACGAAAGTATACGCATCGATGGCAGGAAACGTTTGGAAGATTGTTGTAGGAGTAGGAGATACAGTAGAGGAAGAGCAGGATGTCGTCATTTTGGAATCTATGAAAATGGAAATTCCAATCATTTCAGAAGAAGCTGGCACAGTTATGAAAATTAATGTGCAAGAAGGCGATTTTGTAAATGAAGGAGATGTATTATTAGAAATTGAATAGGGAGATATAGGGGGAAGCGAATTGAAACTACCTAATTTTGCTGTCATTAAAGAAGTCGGGCCACGTGATGGCTTACAAAATGAAAAAAAGATTGTTGGCACAAAAGATAAAGTAAAATGGATTCAACTACTTACAGAAGCAGGATTGTCGTATGTTGAAGTTTCCTCATTCGTTCACCCAAAATGGGTCCCTGCATTAGCGGATGCAAATGATGTATTTTCTGAGCTGAAAAGGGATCCAAATGTTACATATGCTGCGCTTGTTCCGAATCAAAATGGTTTGGAACGAGCTTTTTTGCAAAATGTAGATGAGGTGAATGTTTTTTTATCAGCAAGTGAATCTCATAATAAAAGTAATATTAATAAATCGATCAAAGAAGCATTAGTTGTAATTGAAGATATAACAAAACAGGCATTATTCGAAGGGAAAAAGGTAAGAGGCTATGTTTCTACTGTATTTGGATGTCCTTATGAAGGGGATATAAGTGTCGCAGCAGTTGACGAATTATGTAATCAACTATTTTCATACGGCATTTATGAAGTTTCTCTTGGGGATACAATCGGTGTAGCGAATCCATTACAAGTAGAACAAGTATTAGAACACCTATTAAAGAAGTATGATGCTTCGCAGTTTGCCATGCATTTTCATAATACGTATGGAATGGCTCTAGCGAATGTAGTTAAATCATTAGAATACGGTATTACAACGTTTGATAGTTCTTGTGGTGGACTCGGGGGCTGCCCTTATGCACCAGGAGCATCAGGTAATGTTGCTACTGATGACCTAGTACATATGCTCCATAAATTAGGAGTCCAAACGAATATAGACGAAGAAAAGTTATTGCGAGCTAGTCAATTTATTCAAAGTAAGTTAAATATCCAATTACCGAGTCATGTGTATAGAGCGCTTCAACATAAAACGATAAGTAGGTGAGAAGATGCTACAATTACAAAACATTTCAGTTGATTATGTAACACCTCACGTTGTAAAGATTTCGTTATATCGTGAAAGACAAGCAAACTCATTATCTTTAGCGTTATTAGAAGAGTTACAAAACTTATTAACTCAAATAAGTGAAGAGTCCAATACGCGTGTAGTTATTCTAACAGGTGCGGGTGAAAAAGCGTTTTGTGCTGGTGCAGATTTAAAAGAGCGTGCCGATATGAATGAAGAACAAGTTCGCCATGCTGTTAGTATGATTCGCACTACTATGGAGATGGTTGAACAATTACCACAGCCAGTTATTGCTGCTATAAATGGAATCGCACTTGGTGGTGGTACGGAATTAAGTTTAGCTTGTGATTTTAGAATTGCTGCTGAATCTGCAAGTCTTGGTCTTACTGAAACGACACTTGCAATTATACCAGGAGCAGGTGGTACACAGCGCTTACCGAGATTAATTGGTGTTGGTAGAGCGAAAGAATTAATTTATACAGGTAGACGTATTTCAGCGCAAGAAGCAAAAGAATATGGTTTAGTAGAATTTGTTGTACCAGCTAATTTACTTGAAGAGAAAGCGATTGAAATAGCAGAGAAAATTGCTAGTAATGGACCTATTGCTGTTCGATTAGCAAAAGAGGCAATTTCAAATGGTATTCAAGTTGATTTACATACCGGATTACAAATGGAAAAACAAGCGTATGAAGGTGTAATCCATACGAAAGATCGAATAGAAGGATTACAGGCATTCAAAGAAAAACGCAAACCGATGTATAAGGGGGAGTAAATATGTTAGACCAAAAACAACAATCTAATTCATTTGAAGAACGAGTTGAAACAATTAAACAAGGCGGCGCACCGAAATATCATGAGCAAAATAAAGCAAAAGGAAAATTATTTGTTCGAGATCGTTTAGCGCTTCTATTTGATAATGGCGAATATGTAGAAGATGCATTATTTGCTAACTGTGAACAAACAGGCTTACCTGCGGATGGCGTTGTAACGGCAACGGGTAAAATACATGGTCGTACTGCGTGTGTAATGGCCAATGATTCTACTGTAAAAGCTGGATCATGGGGATCACGCACAGTTGAAAAGATTTTACGTATTCAAGAAACAGCTGAAAAACTACGTGTTCCGTTATTTTATTTAGTTGACTCTGCTGGAGCGCGTATTACAGATCAAGTAGAAATGTTCCCAGGGCGCCGCGGTGCAGGAAGAATCTTCTATAATCAAGTAAAGTTATCAGGTAAAGTTCCTCAAGTATGCTTGTTATTTGGACCTTCTGCAGCTGGTGGTGCGTATATTCCAGCCTTTTGTGACGTTGTAATGATGGTAGAGGGAAATGCATCTATGTATTTAGGATCTCCTCGTATGGCTGAGATGGTTATCGGTGAGAAGGTAACTTTAGAAGAGATGGGCGGAGCTCGTATGCATTGCTCTGTATCAGGATGCGGAGATGTTTTATGTAAGACAGAAGAAGATGCGATTACACAAGCAAGACAATACATTTCATATTTTCCAAACAACTACTTAGAAAAGACTCCATTGGTTACACCTCAAGAACCGAAGCAATTCGATAAAACGTTAGAACAAATCATTCCAGAAAATCAAAATGCTCCTTTCAATATGAAAGATCTCATTAATAGAGTTATTGATGAAGGTTCATTCTATGAAGTAAAAAAATTATTTGCTCAAGAGCTAATTACAGGCTTAGCACGTATTGATGGTAAGCCAGTTGGTATTATTGCAAATCAGCCGCGTATGAAGGGCGGCGTATTATTCCACGATTCAGCTGATAAAGCTGCTAAGTTTATTAATTTATGCGATGCATATCATATTCCATTATTATTCCTTGCGGATGTACCAGGATTTATGATTGGTACAAAAGTAGAGCGTGCCGGTATTATTCGCCACGGTGCAAAAATGATTTCTGCAATGAGTGAAGCAACTGTACCGAAGATTTCTATCGTTGTTCGTAAAGCATATGGCGCTGGTTTATATGCGATGGCAGGTCCAGCATTTGAACCAGATTGCTGTCTGGCATTACCGACAGCCTCTATTGCGGTAATGGGTCCAGAAGCTGCGGTTAATGCTGTATATGCAAATAAAATTGCAGCTTTACCAGAAGAAGAGCGTGCTAGCTTCATTGCTGAAAAACGTGAAGAGTATAAGAAAGATATTGATATATACCACTTAGCATCAGAGATGGTGATTGATGGTATTGTTCATCCAAACAATTTACGTGAAGAGTTAAAAGGACGTTTCGAAATGTATATGAGTAAATATCAAGTATTCACGGATCGTAAACATCCTGTATATCCAGTTTAAAAGCCCTATTTAGGGCTTTCTTGCTCAAAAAGTTAAGGAGGGGAAAACATTGAAACAAGCAGTTTGGTTTCCAACAGAAGAGTACAAGGAAAAAACACGTTTATATGGTTGGATGAAATCATTGGGATATGAAGATTATGAAACTTTTTATAATAAATCTATTGAGGAAACAGCTTGGTTTTGGGGAGAGGCAGAAAAAGCAGTTGGCTATCAATGGATGAAACCTTATACAGAAGTATTAGATTTAGAAAATGGTACACCGTTTGCACAGTGGTATAATGGCGGAACATGTAACGTTGTAGAATCAGCTTTATCCCGCTGGCTTGCGGATGAAGAGACGAGAATACAGCCAGCACTTCAGTATGAAGGGGAAAATGGAACTTCAAAATCATTTACATATGAAGAGCTTGATAACTGGGTAAGCCGTGTTGCCAATGGTTTGAAACACGCGGGTATTGAAAAAGGTGACCGTGTAACAATTTATATGCCAATGATTCCAGAAACAGTTGTTGCGATGCTAGCTGTAATGAAAATTGGAGCAATTATTTCACCAATATTCTCAGGCTTTGCGTCTGATGCAGTTATGACACGTGTGCAAGCGGCAGGTTCAAAAATGATTATTACCGCAGATGGATTTTCACGCCGAGGTAAAATTGTTTCTTTAAAAGATGAAGTAGATAAAGCTTGTGAACATTGCCCAACTGTTGAAAAAGTGGTAATCGTTCGTCATGCAGGAAATGATTTTACACCACATAACTATGACTTTTCGTGGAGTACGCTAGAAAAAGAAAAACCATTCATACATGCCGAAGAAATGCAAAGCGATGATCCATTAATGCTCATTTATACATCAGGAACGACTGGTAAGCCGAAAGGAACAGTACACACGCATGCAGGATTTCCTTTGAAAGCAGCCTTTGATGCAGGATTTGGAATGAATATTAAACAAGGTGATCGTGTATTATGGGTAACTGATATGGGCTGGATGATGGGGCCATTTCTATTA
This sequence comes from Bacillus sp. JKS001846, assembly GCF_900176455.1. Taxonomy (NCBI): domain Bacteria; kingdom Bacillati; phylum Bacillota; class Bacilli; order Caryophanales; family Bacillaceae; genus Bacillus; species Bacillus sp. JKS001846. Next base: position 3,194,255 of record NZ_FWYG01000001.1, on the reverse strand, counting down.
TTCGGTTCACTCATTAATGGAGCAACGATGGTTATGTACGAAGGTGTTCCAGACTTCCCAGAAGCAGACCGGTTATGGGAGACAGTTGATAAATATGAAATTACTCATCTAGGTATTTCGCCAACGTTAATCCGAGCATTAATGGCAAAAGGTGATGAGTATGTCAATAAACATTCTTTAAAGAGTTTGGAAGTATTCGCATCAACAGGAGAACCTTGGAATCCTGATCCATGGATGTGGCTGTTTGAAACAGTTGGAAAAGGAAATGTTCCAATCTGTAACTACTCAGGTGGAACTGAAATCTCTGGTGGGATTTTCGGTAATGTTCTTATTAAGCCAATCGCACCGATTAGTTTTAACGCATCTTTACCAGGAATGGCAGCTGTCGTACTGGATGATCAAGGTAAACCAATTCGAGATGAAGTCGGAGAATTATGCTTAGAGAAACCTTGGGTAGGTATGACGAAAAGCTTCTGGGAAGATGATGAACGTTACGTGAACACATATTGGTCACGTTTTGAAAATAAATGGGTCCACGGTGACTGGGTCATTTACGATGGTGAACAATATATCATCACAGGGCGTTCAGACGATACGTTAAATATTGCAGGTAAACGTATTGGACCTGCTGAATATGAATCTATTCTTGTGAAACATAACGATGTAATTGAAGCTGCTGCAATTGGTGTACCTGACGAAGTAAAAGGTGAAGTTTGTCATTGTTTTGTAGTATTAAGAGATCATGTAACATTCACAGGAGAATTAAAGAAAGAATTAATGAGTTTAGTAAACTCTCATATTGGAAAAGCGTTGTGTCCTAAAGACATCCACGTTGTAGAAGATTTACCGAAAACACGTAACTCTAAAGTAATGCGCCGTGTTATTAAAGCAGCTTACTTAGGAAAAGAGTTAGGTGATTTATCATCGCTTGTAAATCCTGAAGTAGTTCCGTTTATTCAGGGGTTACAGTCTAGTAAATTATAAAGTTAGAAAGGATCTCTATATAAATAGAGATCCTTTTTTATGTTTATAAAAAGAAAAGAAGTGAATTTGATGAAGAAGAAAAATTCTACTATTAGTGTTAAGTATGTCTGTTTTATAGTTTTTATTAAAATACGATACTGTGGCATGTTTATTCATTGGAGTAATTAAATTTTGTTAAGGATGAAATTCAATAAAAGCGTTATTTTAATAGGCTGTTACGAAATTTAATTTGAAAGGCACATCCAAATGATAAAAAAAGAGCACTATAAAATCAGTGCTCTTTTTATTAGAAATTGCTTAGTTCTTAAAAATAAAATCATTACGGACAATTCACAATGGTAATAATGACGCTAGCCATTGTTCCAGGAGAATCAAGAAGAGAAGCAGTAACGGTTACTGTTCCAGGCCCATTAGCGGCTAGAAATACAGCGGTAAAGTTACCTGAGGCATTGGTAATGACAGCAAGAGGAACCATGAAAGCAAGAGATGGGTTACTAAACGAAAAACTGACCACTACCCCTGGAGTAGGAATACCGTTTACTAATACTTGACCCGAAAAAAATAAAGTATTATTTCCTTGAGTGGATACACATGCTGTGGTTTCGTTAGAAGTCAAGGTAATAGATGCAGGTCCAGCAGGAAGATTAAATCCAGTTGGTCCAGTTGGTCCAGTTGGTCCAGTTGGTCCAGTTGGTCCAGTTGATCCAGTTGGTCCAGTTGATCCAGTTGGTCCAGTTGGTCCAGTTGGTCCAGTTGATCCAGTTGATCCGGTTGGTCCGGTTGATCCGGTTGGCCCAGTCGGTCCAGTTGATCCGGTTAATCCAGTAGCTCCTGTAGAACCGGTGGGACCGGTAGGGAATTGAAAAGGTTGAACAGTTGGAAGTGTAGGTCCAATAGAACCGGGATTAAGTGCAGCAAAAGATAAAAACTCGTCCATTATTTATCACCTCTAAAAATCGTATTACTAATAGTAAATGTAATGATAGAGCAAAGTGAAACGGACAAGCGGTTTTATTTTAACAAATTAAACAAAGTAGTTATATGATAGAAAGAGAGATTAGTATGATTCCTTTAGAAATTAAATATAAAAAGGCGATTATCTTCAAATCGCCTTTTAGGTAATGCCGTGTAATTTTATTCAGTTATTTGAAATATAGTTTCATTCGGTTTGGAAAATCCATACAGTTTCCTTGCGAATTTTAAAATTTCTTCTTCACTACTTGTTAAAGCCTTGACATCCTTGTTAAGGGAATGACCATCCTTCTTTACAGAAGATAATTTTTGTTGTTCCGTATTAAGTGTGATTTGTTTTTCTTTAATCATTTCTTGTTGGTTATTCAGAGAATATTGAAGGACAAAAATTATAGGTAATATAAAAGCCAAAGTAGTTATAATACGGCGTCTTGTTTTTTTTATACTACCTTGTTGGGTATTAGGATTCACTTGCTGTGAGGGTATATTAGGATTTGATTGGTGTGATGATACTTTTGGGATGTTTCCCATTAAAATGCCTCCATTACTGATTGTCGAATTTAAACCGTTTAATAGTATTATAAATGTTCAATAAGGATTTTAGAAGATATTTTAATATAGGTGAGTTTTGTAAAGTTTAAACAAAATCTTTATTTAAATAAAAGAAACCCCGCTTGTCTCTGGGGTTTCTGAAGGCAATGAAAGTACTCGACTAATTAAAGATTCCATGAATTTTTTGCTGAAAATACTGGTGAATTCGTCTGAAGTAATGAGGGCATCGAAAGCTTTATACGTACGTGAAGTAATTAAAAATCGATTTATAAGAGTTAGCTTGTTTTTTCTTAATAGCCCACCTAATCAGTAAATACATATGTCTGTTGAAATCTTTACGTGTTCATTGATAAAAAGCTGATTATATTCAGTCAGCTTTTTGTATAATACATTCTAGTATTTATCGGTTCCAAAAGACATATTCTTTCCTTTAAGTTGGCATCGAAAATATTACCAATTTTTCCTTTTACAATGGCAACAAATAAAGAAACATTTACAACGACACTTATTTCGTTTAGAACTCCAATCATCATCACGATGACACTTTTCTTTAGATTTCCACCAATCATCATTACAATGTTTTTCCTGAGAACTCCAATCGTCATCACAATGACACTTTTCTTTAGATTTCCACCAATCATCATTACAATGCTTTTTCTGAGAACTCCAATTATCATCACAATGATGCTTTTCTTTAGATTTCCACCAATCATCACAACAATGCTTTTTCTGAGAACTCCAGCAATCATTTTTCCAGGACATTTATTTCTACCTCCTTTCAATAGTGTTCATATTATTCTATGTTTTAATAAAAAAATGGCTTGTTTATTAACCTACTATTTTATCTTTATATGATAGAGTGTCTTCTACTCGATATAGAATTCATACAAACTATGCTAATGGAGAGAACTACTACTAGTTATGGTATTTTTCAATAAACACTTGTTGAAGAAAATGTTCTAATTACAAATAATATCTTATTTTCGAATACGCTTTTTAAATGTATATTTCACAATGAAAAATGGGAAATCCACAAATAAAGTCTATGTATATGTGAGTTAATGGGAAAATCTAGTGTGTTTTTAAGGGGCGTCTTATTTAAAAGAAAAAAGGTTTGTTTTAGAAAGTGGTGTCTAAACATTAAATGGAGTAGGACTAAATTCACGGCCGCTCATTAAAAAGCTTTTAATTAGGAGAAGTCTGTTTTTATAATGAATAATGAAAAGAAAGTTTGGTACAATTGTTTGTTTTTTTCTTTTTATGTGTTTGCCTCGTACCCTTTTAAGCTAGTGGACATACTTTACTAATAGAAAGGATTAGGGGGTGAGGTATTGGGTTCTCGATTTAATAATTGTAAAAAGAAGTGTACATGTAAACAAGATGATTGTTGGGAAGTATTCGAAGAGTGTAAAAAAGAACAGCATGAGAAATGTGATAATTCTTGTGTACAAGGAATTAGAGATGAACTTAAGAAATTAATTAATCGAACAGTTCAAATTAATACAGAGGGACGTACTTATGTAGGTACTGTTTCGTCTGTAAGTTGTGATGTAGTTAGGCTTGCGGCTATTCCTGGATCGGTTGGAGTAATTATTTCCATTTGCAAAATTGAAGCAATTTTCCCACCAGTTACAACGGTTACTGCTGACTTTGATTTTAATGGTATTGATGTAGCAAACAAAGCATAATTATGCTGCTTTTTTGTAAAGCCATTCACATGAATGGCTTTATTTTAATTTTATATAAAAGGAGAATATATTCTTTATATAGAAATAAGTTTGAGGTTATAAAGCATGATGTACGAAAGGAGCAAGGAAGTGATTAAACTAGAAAGCTTTAAGAAATCTGATTTTAAACAATTAATAAATTGGATTAATTCTGAAGAATTTCTAATACAATGGTCAGGAAATGCATTCACATTTCCTTTAGACGAACAGCAATTAGAGAAGTATATAGAAAGTGCAAATACACTCGCTTTCAAAGTGGTAGATGAAGAGACTTCAGACGTTATTGGACATATTTCGCTTGGGCAAATAGATAATATTAATAAGTCCGCTAGAATTGGAAAAGTATTAGTTGGTAATACGAAGATGAGAGGACGTTCTATAGGAAAACATATGATGAAAGCAGTACTTCATATTGCTTTTGACGAATTAAAACTACATAGAGTAACTCTTGGTGTGTATGATTTTAATACATCGGCCATTTCATGTTACGAAAAAATAGGGTTTGTAAAAGAAGGCTTATTAAGAGAGTCAAAAAGAGTAGGAGAAACGTATTGGAATTTATGGGAAATGAGTATGTTAGAATATGAATGGAAGAAGTAGCAACGATAGTAATTTATAATTATATTATGTTAACAAAGGGGTTTGGTGAGTATAGTGGATAATAAAACAAAAATAATTTCAATTGCAGCTGTTTCGGGGGGAGGTAAAACTACAATTACAGAAAGATTAAAGCATAAGTTTAAAAACTCAAAAGCTCTATATTTTGATAGTTACACATTTGATAAATCTCCTGCTGATATTTGTAAATGGATTGATGATGGGGCGAATTACGACGAGTGGGTATTAACACCATTAATTCATGATATTGAGCAACTTATACAAAATAATACCTTAGACTATATTATTGTAGATTATCCTTTTGCATACTTAAATAGTGAGATGCGAAAATTCATTGATGTAACTATATTTATTGATACGCCTTTAGATATTGCGATGGCTAGAAGGATTTTGCGAGATTTTAAGGAAGGTACAATAGATGAAATACATAATGATTTGGAACATTACATGACATATGCGAGAAAAGCTTATTTAGAGGCAATTCATACTGTTAAGCCGAATTCAGATATCATATTGGATGGTTCTTTATCTGTAAGTGAAATAATTAATCACGCTGTAGAGGAACTTGGCCGAAGAGAAGTGATTGTCAATGGTTAAATGTATAACAGATGCTGTTAGGTGGATAATTGAAGTAAGGGAGAGATAAATGTGTACACTTTATTTCAATATAATTGGCAAGTAAGAGATGATTGGTTTAAGAGGTGTGAACAACTTTCAGAGGAAGATTTACTTTGCAAACTGGGGGTATTTTAGAAACATTATTTCATATTGTAGATGTAGAGTATAGTTGGATTAGTGCTCTTCAAGGATAAGAAGATAGAGAACAGCAATTTAAAGATTATCAATCGATTCAAAAAGTGAAAGCGTTATTTGATTTATATAAACGAGAACTTGAAGTTTTTTTGCAGTCATGATCATCTAGCATAGAATGCTAGCACACTTAAAATAAGCCGTATAAAAAGTTAATCATTGTGTGCTTTGATTATATAACGTCGGCGAAATAAATAGTGTGAGGGACAGCTATCTTAACAAGTGTTTCATGTAACGTTCATATACTTTAATTTTTTATAATTAATCAAATTTGAATTTTGTTTGTTGTTAAGAAAAGGTGAGAAGAAAATAAAAAAAGAGGGCTAATGCCCTCTTTTTCTTTTAATTTGGTAATTAATCACAGATTGGTATCCCGAGCACTCTTAGAGCTAATGCTACTTGAAGGGAAATCTCTAATCTAGCAATTTCAATACCAGCTACTGAAAGAACTAAAAAAGGTTGTCCGTTTACAAATACAACGCAACTATCCATAGTTAAACCTCCTTTCTAGTAATCTACTATAGTATATGAATAGAACTTTAAAATGTAATATTTCAATTGTTGGATTTAATAGAATTAATAGATTAACCCATTTAAACTAAACAAACGAACACAACGAAAGGAAACAGAGATGGATGTATGCCTCAAAAAACATAGGTTTTAAGACATGTAATGGGATATGAAATTCATCATATTGGTCAGCTGTCTGTATGGGCGAGGAAGTTAAACTTGCAACCAGTTTCAGCAAATTTGATTGGAAGAGGATGATAGAATTAAAAACCGACTTGCATCTTAAGCGCAAGTCGGTTTTATATATATAAGAAGATTTCTTAATTGAAATCCTCGGATTTTTTCTGACGTATATGTAAAAACATTAAGGTGGTAATGATTAAAAAAATCATTATAGTTTGTATAATTAAATTTTTAAACTGAAGTAATATTGTCCAAGATGTAAGGGCGTCTTTAAAAGCTTGGAGTGCAGAGTACGAGGAAGGATCAAAACCATACTGTAGCAACTTTTTTGTTTCAATAAATGAAATGTTTTCTTCATCTGCATCTAATATTACTGAAATTAGTCTAGTATCTCCAAGTTTTGCTGTACTGACAAAACTATAATTACCGTTAGTTGAAAAACTAGTTTGTAAGCCATCAACACCTTGAAGTTTAATGTTTTCATTAAGGGAATATATCATTTTATTCGTATTGAAAACCTGGGAATCTTTGAAGGTAAATTGGTAAGAGGTTAGTTTCGTAATATTCAATACATCTGGAAAATCTTTTACTAATCGTGCTGCTAGTTTAGCTGCATCTATTGCTGTTGTAGTTGATTGTTTATTTGTATCATTATTAATTCCAGTAGAGTTTAGAAATGGAGATGGTTGTAATAACTGTAGTTCTTTTGCTTTTTTATTCATTAATATTGTAAAGTTATCTTCATTTCCAGCAATGTGTTCTGCTAGAGCGAGTGCAGAACGATTATTCCCTGCCAGTAGCAATGCATGAAGTAAATCACGAACCGTTGTTTTATCATTCGATGTTACTTGTATAGGGCTTGTTTCTACTCGGAAAACTTCGTTACTTATTTGTACGAAGTCATCTAACTGTATTTTTCTATCATTTAGTTGCTCCAATACGATATATTCTGTCATTAATTTAGATAAAGCAGCTGATTGTACTGGAGTTTCTTCATTTTTTTTATAAACAATTTCACCTGAATTAGCATTTATTAAAATAGCTGATTTAGCTTGAATAATCGGACCATTTACATAAAGATAAAAATATAAAACGATAAGTGCAGTAATAAAAAAAGATAATAATAAAATAGCGAATTTCTTTAAGAATTGCATAAGCGATCCTCCTATTATGACATCAATACTAGTATTGTAAAAAGGAATGCTTAATTAGGAAGAAAGAAAAGGTAAAGAATTTCTAAAGAATTATAAAGGATTATTAAATTTTGGATATTAATAGAAAAAGTTCAATTTCTTATATGATAAGAAATTGAACTTTTTATTTATAATATTAACATTTGTATGGGAGTAGTTTTACAGTGAATGTTGTTTTTTCATCATCACTATATACTTCAATTGTTCCTTTATGCAATTCGACTATACTTTTTGCAATAGCTAATCCAAGTCCAGATCCACCAGTGTTTGTAGAGCGAGATTTCTCAACGCGATAAAAACGTTCAAAAATATGAGGTAAATCCGTACTAGGAATAGGTTGTCCGTAATTTGTTATATCAATTGTAATCATATTATTGCTTTCATAAGCAGTAAGGTCAATATAGCGACCTTCGCTTCCATAAGCGATAGCGTTTATAATAAGATTTTCAAACACACGTACTAATTTTTCACCATCAGCTAATACCATGAGCTTTTGAGACGGGAAAGAAGGCCGACATTCTATATTAGCTTCTTGAACCTGTATGCGGAATTGAACAGTTAATTGTCCAAGTAACTCTACAATATCAATAGGAACAGAATACAAGCTTAATTCTTTATTTTGAACACGTGTATATTCGAACAGGTCATTCATTAATGCATTAAGACGAGTGACTTTATCGTAAATGACTTGAATATAGTATCGCAATTCCACTTCATCTCTATAATTATCATGATGGATTAAATTTACGTATCCAACTATAGAAGTAAGGGGAGTGCGTAAGTCATGTGATACATTTGTAATAAGCTCACTTTTTGCTTGTTCCGCTTGTCTTTCTTCATCAATTGAGACTTTTAATTGTTCAACAATTTCATTGACCCCGATTGCTAACTCTTCCAGATAATTATGATTTACAATAGAAACTTTATGATTGAAGTTTCCATTTGCAATATAACGAATTTCTTCTATCATTTTTTTAATACAAGTTTCATAATAAAGTTTTTTCTCGTGACGATAAAAAATGTAAAGATAGGATGAAAAAATAGAAAATAAAAACAAATAAGATACAATCATCATCCATAACGATTCTTTAATCCCTTTATACTTTTCATAACCAAAAATTCGAATGAATTCTTTACCAAGTTCAGTTAGAGTAAGTGAACTCTCAATTACACTCGTAACGAGGCGATAAATAATTAACTCAGTAATAGGCGTGAGTGTGATAGCTAATAAGAGCCAAAAAATAAGTTTCCATTTAGGGATATCTTTTAATATATCAAATGCTTCATTTCTCAATTTTATAGCCAACTCCCCAAACAGTGTGAATAAATTTTTCTCCATTTATTACTGTTTCAAGTTTATCCCGTAAGTTGCTAATATGAACCATTACAGTCTTATTTGAACCGTAACCATCTTCATTCCAAACGCGTTCGAAAATTTCTTCTGAACTAAATACTCTTCCTGTATTACTTGCAAGTAAATATAAAATATCGAACTCAATAGAGGTTAATTTAATATACTCTCCATTTACTTTAACAGTATGATTATGTTTGTGTATTTCAACAGAGCGAATACGAATAATACCATCTTCATTCTTTTGCGAAGTAGCGTTTTGGAAAGATGATCTTCGTAATAAAGCTTTCACTCTTGCTACTAATTCTAATGGATTGAATGGCTTGATCATATAATCATCGGCACCTGTCATAAGACCTAATATTTTATCCATATCTTCTGCTTTTGCACTAAGCATTAGAATTGGTACAGTATTATTTTCACGCACTTCCTGACAAACTTCTAATCCGTTTCGCTTTGGCATCATAATATCCAAAATCATAAGGTCAACTTCATATGTAGAAACCTTTTGCAATGCTTCATCGCCATCATAAGCTTTATAAATGTTATAGCCTTCATTTCGCAAATAAACAGCAAGTAATTCAACAATTTCTTTATCATCATCAATAATTAATATGTTTTTATTCATTGTGTAGTTCCTTTCCTTACAAATCATCAACATTACTATAATATCAAACATTTATGTACTTGTAGCGATGATTCTGTATAAAATTTCATGTAACGTATTAAAAAGGAGTAAAAAGATTAATATCGAATATAAAATAACAAAGATATTTAGATTCTACATTATAATGAAAGTTAGTTATAAGGGGGATTTTCTATGTTATGTAATGATATATATTCATTTACTCCAACTGGAAAAATAGAAAATGATATTAAAGCTTTTCTACTAAAATATAATAAAGAGTTTACATATAAACATTCAATTCGTGTGGCAAATGAGGCAAAAAAGATTGCAGAAAAGTTTCACGTAGATAAAGAAAAAGCAGCAATTGCAGGATATTTACATGATATTAGTGGCATTTTTCCGAACGAGGAGCGGATTGCAGTTGCTGAAGAATTTGGTGTAGAAATAGTGGAAGCAGAAAGAAAGTTTCCTATGATCATTCATCAAAAACTATCGAGAGTAATCGCAAAAGAAATATTTAAAGTAGAAGATGAAGAGATTTTAAATGCAATTTGTTGCCACACAACGTTGCGTAAACATGCAACGAAGATGGATTTAGTATTATTTGTTGCAGATAAAATAGAATGGGATCAAAAAGGGACACCACCATATTTAATAGAAATAAAAAAAGGATTGGAAAAATCTTTGGAAAAAGCAGCTTTTGTATATATTTCATATTTGTGGGAAAGGAAAGATACATTGAAAGTTATACATCCGTGGCTAGAAGAAGCATACTAGGATTTAAAAGGAATTGTACAGTAGAAAGGACAAGGAAATGCAATTAAAAGAATATGTGAATCAAACATTTCCAGGAGTTACATTAGTACCCTACTTATATTCTTAGTGGGAAAATCATTTGCATTTTGATTTTGGAAAAGATAAATATCAAATTGTAGAAGGAACCGACAATTTAAATACGGAATACTTTTCTCAACTATATACATATAATAAATTCTTATTTGAAGACATATTTTCAAAAGAAGATGTAGTGTTTGTAGTGACAAATGTTTATAGATTTAAAAAGGAAAATATAAAAACTCCACAGAAAATAAATGTATACAATAAATATATTAAGAAAAGAGATTTAAGATTTCATATAAGATAAGAAACGTTACCGTTTTTATTTGAAGATGAAGAAGCAGATTTATATTGTACATATCATTTTTCTTTAAAATGCCTTGCGGAACATATTAAATATGAATCGCTTATACAAGTTGCTAATCATGAGGATTTCTTTGATTTATATCCTCGATTTGGACGAAAAAAAGAAATTTCTTATCCAAATGTATTTCTCATAAATGCAACGAAAGATATTGCCATGTTTATGTATGATGATAGAGGATGTGAAGTAATTGCGAAGAATAAAGAAATAATACGAGATTTATATAAGAAATATAAAGAATGGATTCTAGATTATGAATGAGAAAGTATAGATAACTCATTTAAATGACAATAGGGGAAGTGAAGCGTGTAATGAAACGTATTGCAATTGTCTCTGCATGGGAACCAGAACTGACGTATTTGCATCAACATTATCCAAGTGAACGTGTTGAAAAAAGAGCAGCTTGGGAATTTCATTTTCATACTATTAATGAGCTGGAAATTATATCAGTTGTTACTGGTGTCGGTAAAGTAAGCTGCGCTAGTTGTGTACAATTGTTAATTAGTGAGTTTCAGCCAGATGAGTTGTTTATGACAGGAATATGCGGAAGTTTATCAAACAAGGTGAAAAACGGTCATATTGTAGTCGCACTAAACGCAATACAACATGATGTTACTGCTGCTGGTTCAGGAGAAGATGTTTTTAATTTATATAACGGTAGAACAGCACCTATTGAAACAACAAAATCACTTGTAAGAAGAATAAAAAAAATACGATCGTATGATCCGATACATTTCGGTACATTTTTATCAGGAGATCAACGTATTCGTAGTTCAGAAATGAGATATTTACTCCATACCGTATATGGAGCATTGGCAGTTGATCAAGAAGTAGCAGCTTTCGCCTATGTATGCCAAATAAATAAAAAACCATTTCTCTGTTTAAAAGCTGCTTCAGATCAAGCAAATGATAAAACGAAAGAAGAACAAAAAATCTTTAAAATGCTAGCATGTGAAAGAGCATGTGAGCATTTAATTGCTTTTTTACGTGTTTATGAGGTTAATGTAGTAAATAATAGATAGTTTGTTATAAAACAAATCAATAGTGAGTTATATGTAGGGAAATGTCCGCTCATTTCAAATTAAGAGCTGAAATTTATAATAGATGGAATATATTATATGGGTACACGTTGAGTTTAATATAAGCAGTTGGAGGGCAATTTTATATGATTCAATATAAAAGGTGTAGTGAAGTAAATATTGATTTAGTATATGAAGCTTTTAAAGATGGATTTTCAGATTACATTATTAAGATGGAGGTTTCAAAAGAGGATTTTATACAACGTTTTTTGGGACCAGAAGGTAATTTGCTAGAACATTCTTTTCTTGCTTTAGACGGTGACAAATCAGTTGGCGTAATACTAGGTGGCATAAAGGATTATGAAAGTATAAAGACTATGCGCTGCGGAACATTAGCGGTTCATCCTAATTACCGCGGTATTGGTGTGAGTCAAAAATTATTTGAACTGCATAAAGAAGAGGCGATTCAACATGGATGTAAGCAACTTTTTCTCGAAGTCATTGTAGGAAACGACCGAGCGATTCATTTTTATAATAAGTTGGGCTATGAAAAAGTGTACGATCTTTCTTATTATAATTTAAATGATTTGACTAAAATAAAGAATAAAGTTTGTAAGGATATTGAAGTAAAACAATTAGAATTTCCAACTTTTAAAGATGAAATTCAGAAATGGTTAAACTTCCATATAAATTGGCAAAATGATATTGATTATATCAAAAAAACAAATAATGTATTTTATGGTGCATATGTTGATAATGACTTAAAAGGCTCTCTATGCGTAACTGAACAAGGTAAAATTAGTTTTATTTTCGTAGACAAAGGTTATAGAAATATTGGTGTTGGGATGAAATTATTACAAGTAGCAAGAGAAGAATTAAATTTATCAAGTTTATCAATTGGGTTTCCTAACAATAATTTATTAGAGGGTTTTTTTAAGAAATGTGGATTTGAAAAGAATGCTTTAGCGCAATATGAAATGTATTTATTACTCTAAGAGCGGAAAGATTTATTCTTTTCGTTTTTTATTTTGCTGTTATGTTGGTAAATGCTCCGCAATTATAATTTATAATGAGAGGGATTTTGTTTATCCTTAAGTTATTTTTTTAATTGTCAATTTCTTGCTAATAATTTTCTTTGTATAATATTCTAATTTTATGTAGAATAGATACGATGGGAGGGGATGAAATGAATAATGGATTAAAGTTTAAGATTTTTGAATTGCATTGTCTCGTTCAAAAGACTTATTCTGATATTAAAATAGCATGTGATATTGCTATTTATCAAGAAAACACTTCTAAATATTTAATTTCATTAGGATTTTTAAATAAATCATATATGACTTATATAGAAGCAAAAAGATTCTATCGCGAAAATGAAGAGCTTGTAAGTGTAGAATTTGATAATTTTTTTGATATGTATGATAAATTAGAAAATGAATTAAAACAAGTTATTTCAACTGAAGATAAAAATCCTTCATCGCTACATAACAGATTTGATCAGTTTCAGCAGAAAGTTGAAAATATAAATGACCTAATAAAAGTATTGCAAAATGCTCGTTAATGAATGCTTTTTTCTTTTTTGTATAGAAATTATGTATTAAAAACATTTTAGGGATATTATATATTGAAGAGGTGGCTTTTGTAGATTACAAAAGTCATCTTTTTATGTTAGGAATAGATTGTATACATTTTAGCAGTTTCATATAAATAATAGAAATTTATACGAGGTAAATACCATGGGAAATAAAAAAGAAATAGCTATAGTTGCATTAACAACAGGATTTGTTTTAACAAGTGTAACACCATATGGAGTAGGTCATGCAGAGGAACCTGGTCAAATGCAAGTTGAAATTCAAGAGGATTCGTTCCGTACAGGTGATCTTACACAACCATCAAAAAAGGCGCCAGAGAATGTAGTGAAAGATGCACTTAAGGAAAATACGGAGCATGCTTTGTCTCCAAAACAAGTTAGTGCAGAAACAGGAGTAGATTACAAGGTTCTTCAAAAACGTGGTTCTTATGATGGAACTACACTTGTGCGCATGCAACAAATATATGAAGGAAAAGAAGTGTATGGCCACCAGTTAACTGCTCACGTAGATAAAAAAGGTATTATTAAAAGCATTTCAGGAGCTAGCGCACAAAATTTAACACAAGAAGATTTAAAGAAACCTATTAATTTATCAAAAGAAGAAGCGAAACAATATATTTATAAAAAGTACGGAAACGACATTAAATTTATTTCTGAACCAGAAGTTAAGGCGGTTATTTTTGTTGATGAAAATCATGGGCAGGCTAGCAATGCATATCAAGTTACATTTGCTGCTACAACACCAAATTATGTATCTGGAACTTATTTAGTGAATGCTCATAATGGCGATATATTAAAAGATATGGTACAAGAATCAAGTTTGAAAATAAGTGAAGAGTATGTTGAATCCGTTAAGGAAAATAAAACTAGCAATTTCACATCATTAACTGGAACAGGAAAAGATGATTTAGGCGTAACTCGTACATTTGGTATTTCTAAACAGACCAGTGGGAATTATGCGCTTGCTGATTACACAAGAGGGCAAGGAATTGAGACATATGATGTAAATTATAGAGATATTACAAATGAAGAAAGTTATTATCCTGGCATACTAGCAACTAGCGCTTCAACAACATTTAATGATCCAAAGGCGGTAAGCGCTCATTTCTTAGCAACAAAGGTATATGATTTTTATAAAGAAAAATATAATCGTAATAGTTTTGATAATAAAGGAAAAAAAGTAGTTTCAGTTGTACATGCATGGGATTCTGGAGGAACAAATGATCCTGAAAATTGGGAGAATGCATTTAGTACTAATATTAATAACATCAGTATGCTTTTATATGGAGATCCTATGGTAAAAGCGTTCGATATAGCCGGTCATGAATTTACACACGCAGTTACATCAAGTGAATCTAACCTTGAATTCTCAGGAGAATCTGGGGCAATTAACGAGGCATTATCGGATATTATGGGAACGGCTATAGAGAAATACATAAATAATGGGGAATTTAACTGGACAATAGGAGAGCAAACTGGAGCGACTTTTCGTAATATGAAAAATCCAACTGCAATTAATTTTTCAGAAGGACTACCGTATCCCGATGATTATAGTAAATATAATGATTTAAATGGAGAGGATTATGGAGGCGTTCATTTTAACTCAAGTATTATTAATAAAGTTGCGTATTTAATTGCACAAGGTGGTACTCATAACGGTGTAAATGTAAATGGTATTGGTGAAGATAAAATGTTTGATATTTTCTATTATGCAAATACTGATGAATTAAACATGACTTCTAATTTCTCTGAATTGAAATTGGCATGCCTTAAAGTGGCAACTAATAAATATGGAACGAGCTCAATTGAAGTTCAAGCGGTCCAAAATGCTTTTGATGCTGCAAAAATTACCGGAACAATGAAAGAAAACGAAAAAACAGCAGAAAACCAAGCTCCAGAGTTAACTGTACCGTTTACGATTACACTACGTGTAGGTGATACGTTTGATCCAATGAGAAATGTAAAAGCTGTTGATAAAGAAGATGGTGATTTAACAAATAAAGTAAAGCATAAAGGCGATGTAGATACTTCAAAACCAGGTACATACATTGTGGAATACCTGGTTGTTGATTCTCAAGGGGGGAATGCAACGGCTACACAGACTGTAATTGTAGAGGGAAATGGCGAAATATCAGATTTAGAACCTAAATTAACAGTGCCTGTTGGAGCGACAATTCATGTAGGAGATTCATTTGTTCCAATGGCAGAAGTATTAGCTATCGATAAAGAAGACGGTGATCTTACTTCTAAAATCAAAGTTGATGGTGAAGTAGATACAAATAAAGCCGGTACTTACGTATTAAAATACACAGTTACAGATTCAAAAGGCCATGAAGTAACGGCGAAGCAAACTGTAACGGTCAAAGTTAGAGAAGAAGTTAAAAATGATAAACCAATACTAAAAGTACCTGCTACAACTTCAATTACTGAGGGTGATCAATTTGATCCGTTGATAGGAGTATCAGCTACTGACAAAGAAGACGGTGACCTTACTTCTAAAGTAGCGTATGAAGGAACTATAGATACAAATAAAGCCGGTATTTATGAAATAATATATAGTGTAAGAGATTCCGTGGGTAATGAGGTAAATACGATACAAAAAGTATTAGTGAAAGATAAAGAAACTAGCAAACCTAATGGTCTTGCTAATAAGACAAATAACAATAATATCTCAAATAACAGTAATACCGATAAAAAAGAATATACATATAAGGAGCTGCCAAAGACGGGTGTAAGTACAACTAACAGTGCAGCAATCGGCATATTGATGATTATTACAGGCACAGTACTCACTTTGATTCGCAAATTTAGAAAGATACAAAAATAATAGTAGGGATCATTCGTTTGAAGAAAAGAGTTCAGTATTCAAAAGAAATAAAGTAGAAAGTAAATAAAACGAAATATGGATTTTTTACTTATTAAGATTTTAATAGTTAAGCGGTACATTTGGCTTTTATAAAAATTTGCAGTTGGATACTATTCTGTCTACAGAACTATATTACATATAAAACACGTTACTATTCTCATTAAAATAAAAGAATAGTAACGTGTTTTTTAATTTGAAAATAGTATAAATCCTATAGCTCATGAATATAGGAGTACTTCTAATTTGCCATTGATAAGTTACTGAAAACACTTTGTTTTAATGGAAGTGTCACTCTAAATGACAACATGAGATTTTCGGTATTTACCAGGTGTTTCATTGGTGAATTTTTTAAAAATTTTAGTGAAATAACTTTGATCGCTAAAATTAAGCGAAGCGCATATATCTGATAAGGGATAGGTGGTGAAAGTTAATAATTTCTTTGCTTCTTCGACTCGTTCACGTTGAATGTACTCAATTAATGAAATACCGACTTCTTTTTTAAATAATATAGATAAATAATCTGAATTCACATTTGCAAATTTAGCAAGTTGTTTAACAGATATTGGATTGTAAATATTTTTAAAAATGTAGTTTTTACAAATAGCAATAGTCTGTGAATGTTGCTGTGTTTTTTGTGCCTTTACACGGTCTGCAAAGGTACAAAAAGCATTTTTTAATAAATCCCAAACAGATTCTTTGTCTTTTAAATCTTCTGTTCTTTGAATATGTAAATCATAAATTTTGTAAGCAATCCCAGATGGAAGTCCCCCTTTTATCGCATATCTAGTAGCGAGCGTGATGGATGAAATACAAATGTTTTTATGACGTCTTAATTGATGGAATGAAGATAAAGATGAAAGAGTCTCTTGTTGGAATTCGTAATAATATTTGAGGACGGTTTCTTTATCCCCGTCTTCTATAGAACTAAGTAGTTGCTGCTCTATATATAAATTATGATAAATGGATTCGTCTTTTTGCATTGAAATATATACATCTTCGTTTAAGATGCTGCTATGACTTATATGAAGTGAGTCACTGTTATTTGAAAAGGTGCTTACATCTGAATTTTTTTTATAGAGAATGTTATAGAACAATATCGCTATATTTACAAAGAAATTTTGATCTTTGACTGACAATGAAAAATAATGGTCTCTTGTTCTTTTATAATTTGGAATAAAATTAAGGTTACTATCCGCTTTACTTGTAGAAAAATTTACATGTGTCAAGGGCCCAATAATAACAGTACCGTTCACCATATAATCGCTCTTTATGTGAATTAAAATAAAGTGCCCTAGATATTCGTGAGTTCTGAAGATGGGGGAATTATATGTATCATTTCTCTGAAAAAGCATATGTAACTGTTCTATTTTTGATGTATATAACGAATGTGAATCATTTTTGGATTTAAATTCTAAAAGAATATTTTTGTTACAATCTAAAAAACAAACTGGAATTTCGAAAGATTGAAAAAACATATTGCAAATGTACTCTATCTCAACTAGACTGAGTTTTTTAGTCATATTCTTCCTCCTTACAGTTATGCGTAATAGTTAAATAAACATATATTCCTTTTTCATAAGTAGATACGGAAAACCTTTATCAATAAAAAATATAAATAAAAGTTATAAACTTCTAAGAATAATACCATAATTTAACATGAATAGCACATATTATTTGAATATACAGGTAATAGTTTTGGACAGTAACGTAAAATATGAATCGTCACACTTATTTGTTGGTTATTACTTATATGTATTAAAAAATGATTAAGATTGGATTTTAAATAGGGATAGGAAGTGAGATATGAATAGATTGACAGTAAGTGACTAGTCGAAATTAGCAGTGAAAGCTATTATGTAACAAATGTAATGATTCTTGAAATAGGGATATACGTGTAATTTAGGGGAGAAAATTACATATATCATGCGGAGAGACAACGTAATAATAGAAGATAAGAAAAGTGAATAAGTGATTGTAAACAATGGATTGTTGGACGACTATGTTTTATGTTATTCGTTTAAATCTGATACTTGGCACACTATTGC
Source organism: Bacillus sp. JKS001846 (assembly GCF_900176455.1). Classification (NCBI taxonomy): domain Bacteria; kingdom Bacillati; phylum Bacillota; class Bacilli; order Caryophanales; family Bacillaceae; genus Bacillus; species Bacillus sp. JKS001846. The sequence goes on along the minus strand of NZ_FWYG01000001.1, from coordinate 3,176,005 downwards.
TTTTAAGAAGGTAATAGTAATAAAGAAATTTTTAAAATGATAGAAGTAGTAAAGGGGATAAGAGAAATGAAAAAAATATTTAGTGTGCTTTTAGTGTTATTCTTAACATTTTCTACATGGTCTAGTGTATTAGTAAAGGCAGATTCACCATCTAAAGGTACTTTAACGATTCATAAGTATGAACAAGAAAAAGATGGAGCGCAGGGACTAGAAGGTGACGGTTCTGCAAATCAAGAGGTGCCAAAAGATGTGAAACCATTAAAAGGTGTAACGTTTGAAGTGAAAAGGGTTGCTTCTTTTGAAAAAATTTCAAACGATGGGAAAATCGTAAAAGAAGACGTGAAACCTGTAATGGGAGCCACTCCAAATCAAGTAGTAACAGATGATAACGGACAAGCTGTATTAAAAGATCTTCCGCTAGGACGTTATGAGGTGAAAGAAGTGGCAGGACCTCCACATGTTAATCTAAATCCCAATACGTATACAGTGGATATCCCATTAACGAATAAAGAGGGTAAGGTGCTAAACTATGATGTTCACATGTATCCCAAAAATGAGATTAAACGTGGTGCAGTGGATTTAATAAAAACTGGTGTAAATGAAAAAGCATTAGCAGGTGCAGTATTCTCTTTATTTAAAAAAGATGGTACAGAAGTGAAAAAAGAGTTAGTAACAGATGCTAATGGTCATATTCGCGTGCAAGGATTGGAGTATGGTGAATACTATTTCCAAGAAACAAAAGCTCCGAAAGGCTACGTAATAGATCCAACTAAACGTGAGTTTTTTGTTAAGAACTCCGGAACAATTAATGAAGATGGAACTATTACTTCTGGTACAGTAGTTAAAATAGAAGTGAAAAACAATGAAGAACCAACAATTGATAAAAAAATTAACGGAAAATTGGAAGCGTTACCAATAAATCCTTTAACTAATTATAATTATGATATTAAAACATTAATTCCAGAAGACATTAAGGAATACAAAAAATATGTGGTAACAGATACTTTGGATAATCGTTTAGTGATTCAAGGAAAGCCAATCGTGAAAATTGATGGAGCAGAAGTAAATGCAAACGTTGTTGAGGTAGCTATAGAAGGTCAAAAAGTAACAGCTACAGTAAAAGATTTCACAAAATTAGATGGTAAAAAAGAATTTCATTTGCAAATTAAATCCCAAGTAAAAGAAGGAGTGCCATCTGGTTCGGAAATTTTAAATACAGCAAAAATACATTTTACAAATAAAAATGATGTAATTGGAGAAAAGGAATCTAAACCTGTAGTTGTTATTCCGACAACTGGAATAATTGAGTTAACAAAAATTGATAGTGCTAATAAGAATAAATTAAAAGGTGCAGAGTTTGTACTTAAAGATAATAATGGAAAAATAGTTGTCGTAGCAGGAAAAGAAGTAACAGGTGTATCAGATGAAAATGGTGTTATTAAATGGTCTAACATTCCATATGGAGACTATCAAATTTTTGAAACGAAAGCACCAACATATACAAAAGAAGATGGTACAAAAGCATCTTATCAATTATTAAAAGACTCCATTGATGTAAAGATTAGTGAAAATAATCAAACGGTTAAATTGACGATTGAAAATAATAAAAGTGGATGGATTCTTCCGGTAACGGGTGGCATAGGAACGACTCTTTTTACTGTAATAGGCCTTACGTTAATGCTTACAGCGGCATTTGTTTTCTTTAGAAAAAAGTTTGCTAGAAATTAAGATTTTAGGAACATGTAACTATGGGAAAAGGGGAGAAGCAAAATGCTTCCCTCTTTTCGATATTTAAGCATATACAGAGGTGGAAATATGAAACGAAATCTTGTTTTGGGGGGTATTTTTTTATTTGGATTAGGTATTTTTTTATATCCTACTATTAGTAATTGGTTGGCGACTCGTGCACATTATTCTGAGATTAGCTCTTACGATAAGAAGATTAAAGCATTACAAAAGAAAGAAGTCGAACGTAGGGAAAAAGAAGCAGCCGAATATAATAAACAAGTTCAAACTTCTGCGAAAACATTTACAGATCCATTTTCTGAAAAAAAAAGTAATCATCAAGCGTATGCTGATGTGTTAAATTTAGGAGATGTAATGGGGTATATTGAAATATCGAAAATTAATATAAAACTGCCAATCTATCAAGGGACCTCTGAGGAAGTATTGGGTCGCGGGATAGGTCATTTAGATTTTTCTTCGCTCCCGGTAGGTGGAGAAAGTACGCATACTATTTTAACAGGGCATCGTGGTTTACCATCAGCAAAATTATTTACAGATTTAGATAAGTTGAGCAAAGGAGATCTTTTTTATATTCATTCTTTAGACAAAGTTCTTGCTTATAAAGTAGATCAAATTAAAGTAGTGTTACCACATGAAACGGACGATCTACAAATTGTAGAAAATAAAGATTATACAACTTTAATTACGTGTACGCCTTATGGAGTAAACACCAATAGATTGCTAGTTCGAGGTGAGCGCGTGGAGTTAAACGAGAAAGAAAAACAAAAAGTGAGTACAGAGATATTTATATTTAATAAGTGGACTGTAATAGTTCCAATCCTATTGTTATGTGTGTTTCTAGTCGTAATTTATAAGAAAAGGTTAACTAGATAGAATGTATGTATTTATTTATTTATTTATTTATTTATCCTGCATTAATGGACAGTGGGACCGGAAATTCAGAGATAAGTAAAGAAGGTATGTAGGGAATGAAGTAAATCCTCATTGATAAATATGTCATTTTATTCGACTATAGAAAAAATACGGTAAAGGTGGGAACAAAGGAATTGAGGCTACGATTCAAGCTGGTAAGTATTCATTTTATTGTTTTGTTAATGTTAAGTGTAAGTTTTGTCGTATATGTACCAAAAGAAGTATATGGATCCACGACAAACTTAGAAGGTCTAGGTGATATATCGCGTTATAATGCAGTTGTCTTTGGTAACCATAAAGCAATAGGTGGCGACATTGAAGGAGCAATTGCAGTTCAAGGTGATATGGATGCATCGGGGTATACGATTGTAGGTGCTGCAGCGGGAACATCTAATATAGTAGGTGAAAAATGGGGTGATGAGGGATATCCGTCCTTGTTATTGTCTGGAAAATTTAAGAAATCAAGAGAAGAGTCTTTTATCATTCAAAACGGAATAGTCGTAATGACAAAAGAGAGTGATCCAGATCGCATCATACAATCCTCTTATGATCGTATCGTTTATAAAGAAAAACTAGAAATTGACGCGAAATTTAATGAATTTCGCAATATAGTGAACCAAGTCAGTAAAAATGCAGGTCAATATAAAACGAATACCCCAATTCCAAATATGAGTCATGGAATCGGAAAAGATATAAACAATCTTAATATTTATGTTTCATCAGAATTGACAGGGAAAATTAATTTAGATATAAGAGATGTATTTTTGCCCAATGCTAAGGACAAAGATTTTATTGTAATGTATTCAGATGCAATAGAGGTTACATTTAAAAATGGGTCTATTCTATATGACACGAACAATATTGGAAAGGCTACAGATATAGTTCCTACATCACAACCATATTCGCCTAATTCCCCGTTTACTGAGCTATATGGGAAAATGATTTGGGTTTTTCCAAATGCGAAAAAAATTACAACAGAGGGATATGGTGTAGTTGGGAGTGTGTTTGCTCCCAATGCTGTATTAGAAACAAAAGGCGGTTCGATTAATGGACAAGCATTTGTTGGTGCGGTACAACAAACTGGTGGATTTGAGTTTCACAATTTCAAATTTAACTGGAAACATTGGAACAAGCCTAGTACAGGAAAAGTAAAAATAAAAAAGGTTGATAGTAATAATGATAATAAAAAATTGGTGGGAGCAAAGTTTAAAATTGAAGATTTAAATGGGAAAATAGTTGGAGAACTAGTAACAAATGAAGAAGGAGAAGCGATATCAAAAGACTTACCAATAGGAAACTATACTTTAGTGGAAAAAGAAGCACCTAAAGGTTACGAATTATCAAAAGATAAAATAGCTGTAAAAGTAGAGAAAGATGCAGAAGTAGAAATTAAAATAGGAAATAAGAAATTGCCAGATCCAATGGGAAAAATGAAGCTTGTGAAAGTAGACATAAGTGATAAAAATAAAAAGCTAGCAGGAGCAAAGTTTAAAATTGAAGATTTAAATGGGAAAATAGTTGGAGAACTAGTAACAAATGAAGAAGGAGAAGTAATATCAAAAGACTTACCAATAGGAAACTATACCTTAGTGGAAGTAGAAGCACCTAAAGGTTACGAATTATTAAAAGATAAAATAACTGTAAAAATAGAAAAAGATGCAGTAGCAGAAATTAAAATAGGAAATAAGAAATTGCCAGATCCAATGGGGAAAATGAAGTTAGTGAAAGTAGATACGGGAGATAAAAATAAAAAGCTAGCAGGGGCAAAGTTTCATATAGAAGATTTAAATGGGAAAATAGTTGGAGAACTAGTAACAAATGAAGAAGGAGAAGTAATATCAAAAGACTTACCAATAGGAAACTATACCGTAGTGGAAATAGAGGCACCTAAAGGCTATGAATTATTAAAAGATAAAATAGCTGTAAAAATAGAAAAAGATACAGTAGTAGAAATTAAAATAGAAAATAAGAAATTGCCAGATCCGACTGGGCAATTTGAAATTGAAAAAGTTGATGATAAGGATAGTGAATTAAAGCTAAAAGGCGCTGTATTTCAAGTGTTAGATAAAGAAGGGAAAGAAGTTAGTAGATTAATAACGAATGAAAAAGGAAAGGTAATTTCCAACCAATTAGCAATTGGAAAGTATACGATTAAAGAAATAAAAGCACCGAACGGATACATGTTACTTAGAGATCCAATAGAAATAGAAATTACAGAAGCAGTAAAGACACAAAAAATAACAGTGAAAAATGCGAAGAATAATTGGGTAATTCCTAATACTGGTGGGAGCGGAACAACAATTTTTTACGTAATTGGTATTATGCTAATGTTTGCTGTGCTATATTTCTGTAAGAAAAATCGTATATTATGAACTAATTTTATAGAGTTAGACAGATTGTTGCGTTAGAGAGTTTTTAGGGCATGAGTTCGGTATTGTACTGGACTCATGGTACTACATTTGTTGAAGGAGGAAGGATAATAGTAAACATAGAATATATTAATGAATTAAAATGTTTAAGAGGTGAACATGGTGGCAATAAAACAAGACGAAATTAAAGTAGTTGTCGGAGCTGGAGCGTTTAATAATAATTCAGGCTGGATTCAAACACAAGAAGATGAACTTAACTTACTAGATAAAGCTACGTGGGAAGAAAGATTTGAATACAACTCTATTTCAGCTATTTTAGCTGAGCATGTATGGGAACACCTTACTTTTGAAGAAGGTGTAAGAGCAGCTGAAATTTGTTATGAATTTTTAAAAGCATCTGGTCATATTCGATGCGGAGTCCCTGATGCATTCTTTCAGGATGAGGCATATCAAAATATAGTTCAAATAGGGGGACCCGGTCCGAAAGATCATCCAGCAGCAAGTCATAAAATCGTTCATAATTATAAAACATTAACGAAAATGTTTGAAACTGCTGGATTCGAGGTAGTTTTACTTGAATATTGTGATGAAAATGGTCAGTTTTATTACAACGAATGGGATGCAAACGACGGTGTTATTTTCCGTTCGAAAAGGTATGATTCTAGAAATAAAGGCGATAAACTTGGTTTTCCATCGCTAATTGTCGATGCGATTAAGCGCTAATCATTCAACAAAAAAGGAGTTAATCCTATGATTTCATAAGTCGCAAATGCGGCTTTTTTATTTGTACGTAAATCTATATTTAATTTTCAATACTATATAACTCGATTTAGAAAATATTTAAGTTTTTCTCAGCACCATTCACTTTAAATTAACACTTCGTTGACATAAATATTTATTTTATATTTATATTCGTGTAAAATGAAATGAGAACATACATTCTATATAAGGAGGCAATCAAAATGATAGCTGAAATTGGGAAACTAAATGATGGATATATTGTGAAATTTGAACGCCAATTTCCATATACGGCAGAAGAAGTTTGGTCTGTATTAACAGAAAACAGTAAGCTGAAAAAATGGATGTCCAATTTACAGATTGAAAGCCTTAAAACGGGTGGAATAATAAAGTTCGACATGATGAACGGTTCATTCATAAACATTGATATTTTAGAGTGTCAAGTAAACTCAGTACTTGAATTTACTTGGGATAAAGATCGTGTCCGATTTGAAATACATAAAGAGGAAAATGGTACCCTTTTATTCCTTAAAGAGTACATTCATGGATTAACAGATCATACACCGAGGGATTTAGCTGGTTGGCATATTTGTTTAAATCTTTTTTCTTACGTTTTAGAAGGAGAAGAGAAAGAATTTTCTAAAGATGAATGGCAACAGTGGTTTGAAATATACAAGGATAAGATTCATGAAGTGAGAGGATAATTGCATAATAGGTAATATTCATTATGTAATTATTATATTGCAAATATGTTTTTAATGAGAAATAAGAATAGAGGTTCATATGAAGGTAAATCAATTGATTGCTAGTCGCGATCGAATCAATTAGTGAATTTTTATAACCTAAAGAAGGAAGAGGATATAAAAGTAAATAAAGAAATATAATTCAAACGTTATAAACAGTTGACTCTCACACAATGTCATTGTTTAAGATAAAGTTGAGCTTCAAAGTAGATGTAACTTATAGGAGGAAATCATGTTTAAAATAGGGGATTTTTCAAAACTATCTTCCATTAGTATACGAATGTTGAGACACTACGATAAAGTGGAATTACTACAACCAGTAAAAGTCGATGAGCAGAGTGGATATCGATTTTATTCAGCAGACCAATTAAAAAAAGTAAATCAAATTCAAACGTTAAAAGCTATGGGGTTTAATATTGCTACCATCAAAGAAATAATAGAATGCGATAATATAGATACCATAAAAGAAATAATAGAATGCGATAATATAGATACCATAAAAGAGCAATTTTTAAATCGTAGTGCTCAAATTAAAGAAGACATGAATAACCTCCAAAAACAATTACGTTTCCTCGAAGACTCAATGAAAACGATGAGAGAGGATGTTGTTGAGATGAATTATCATGTTTCAATAAAAGAAATTCCAGAAAGAACTGTAGCTAGTGTTAGAAAGGTTATTCCATCGTATAATTGCGAAGGTGATTTATGGAGTGTATTAATGCAAGAAATTCAAATGGAAAATATTAGTATTTCCCAACCGAGTTATAGTATTGCGGTTTTCCATGATCGTGAATACAAAGAAAATGATGTAGATATAGAAATACAGCTAAGTATTCTAGGTAAGCACGAAAATACAAAAGACGTTACATTTAAAAATATGGAATCGACTAATGTAGCTTTTATAACAGTTAATGGAAGTTATGAACAGATGACAGCTGTAAATGAGGCTGCGGCAAAATGGATTGAGACAGAGGGTTACAAATTAGCAGGCCCGATGTTTAATATTTATCATGTGAGCCCAGCGATGGAATCTAATCCTAATAAGTGGGTTACAGAAGTTTGTTATCCAGTTAAATGAAGATAAAGAAAAAAGGCATTATTTATATGCCTTTTTTCTTTATAAACTTATCCATAAATATCAAGATAAATTACTTCTTGATTTGATTCGTCAACTACTAGCACAATTTTATTTGCAAATGTACAAAATCAGCGGATTATAATGGATTCCTTTAATGAATCTTCTAAAAACCAACCTGTTGGTAATAAAGAAACGCAACCATCTTTTTGGAAATTTCAGCAATGTTTACATTAGCAACAAAAGCCACCGTAATAAGGGGCTTTTGTCTTAAATAATTTAATGATATGTGTACCCTCCATCTGGAAATAATACATTACCCGTAGTAAAACTATTTTGCATTAAATATAGAACAGTATGTGCAATTTCATTATTATGGCCAGGCCTTTTTACAAGAGAAAGAGATTTATAAGATTCATAAGCAGCTAGTCTATTTTCGTTTTGTTCATTCTCTCTTTGTATCGTTCCAGGAGAAACAACATTAACTCTTATAGGAGCTAATTCAACAGCTAAAGCTTTCCCTAAGCTTTCAATAGCCCCATTACAAGCTCCGTAAGCAGGCGCACCTTTAATTGGTCTTTGACTAAAGGCACCGGACATTAACACGATCGATCCAGAGTTTGAAAGAAAAGGGATGGCATATTTTACGGCATAATATTGAGGCCAAAACTTTCCGATGAAGCTACTTTCAGCAATTTCCTCTGTAGAGGTAATTGGTCCAAGTGTGTAAGAGGCTCCGGGTGTGAATAAATGATCAAAGTTCCCAACTGTCTTGAAAAAATTTTGTAATTGCTCTTTATTTTGATTATCCAATACGTAAGTGTGGAGATGATTGCTATTTATTAATTTTTTAGCAATCTTTAATTTTTCTTCCGAACGCCCTGCAATAATAACATGTGCACCTTGTTTAATTGCTTGTGTTGCCGTTGCTAATCCAATACCAGAACTCCCGCCAATGATAACAATACGCTTATCTTTTAATGTAGTAATAGACATATTTTAGCCACTCCTTTAATAAAAAACTTTAGAATATAACTTATGCTTTTATTATTCGCTAAAAGGGATCAAGTGAAAAGTACGCACTTTGTATGTACATAGTCGCAAATTTCGTACTAATCGCTATTTACGCGGATAAGTAATAAGAAAAATTGCTAAATATAGTTTATCCCGCATTAACGGGCAGTAAAACTCTCACCTCAAAGTTAGGAAAATGCGAGGAAGTTAGGTGAGAGATCAACTGCCCGTAAACGCCCGATTGGTTCAACTAATAATCAGTGGGGGATGAATAAAACCCCCACTGATTAAAGTTTCACTTTATGATATCAGTGGAGAGGTGAGAAAAATGGATTTACAAGAACCGAAGTTAAAAGGGGTAATAGCGACATTACAAATAATCGGTGGGAAATGGAAGCCACTCATTTTGTTTATTTTGCTAACAGATGGGACGAAACGTTTTGGTGAATTAAAGAAATTAATACCAGATATATCTCAAGGAACGTTAGCAAAGCAATTACGTGAATTAGAGCAAGATCAACTAATAAAACGCGAAATTTATCAAGAAATACCACCTAAAGTAGAATATAGCTTAACTGAACATGGAAAAACAGTCAGTACTGTTTTGGATAGTATGTGTAGTTGGGGAAGAGGACATTTAGAACATATAGATAAAGGTGAACTATAAAATTGTTATGTAAACTTAGCGTCGTACGAAGTGGAATGGTGTTTTAATAATTTGTATTTTATAATATATAATTAAATAGTGTTGTAGGTTATTATACATATTTAATTCGTTTTTACAAAGGGGAGTTATAAGGTGAATGAATTAGAGTACAAAAGCTTTTATGATAAAGTAGGAAGATTAAATGGATGGGATTTTAGTAAAATAAAATGTGAAACTGTAGGAGAAATATGGGACTTTTATGGAGAAGTGAAAGAAAGATGTAAATCATCAGACATTCTACTTGATGTTGGTACAGGCGGAGGAGAAAATGTACTTAACATAGCATCATCAGCTAAATTGTTAATTGGAATTGATAATTCTAACGGCATGATTGAAACGGCACATTCTAATTTGAAAAAATCAGGTGTACAAAATGTTGAGTTTCTTCAAATGGGTTCTGGAGCTTTAACGTTTCCACATGCGCATTTTGATATCGCTTCAAGTTGTCATGCACCATTTGCAGCGACTGAATTATCAAAAGTAATGAAAAAGGGTGCTTTTTTCTTAACGCAACAAGTTAGCGAACATGATAAATTAAACCTAAAAGAGACATTTGGGAGAGGACAATGCTTAGGTGAAAGAGATGGAACTTTAAAAGAAAAGTATATGGGTGAACTTATAAATGCAGGATTTGAACTCGTGCAAGTACGTGAATATGATGTTACTGATTATTACAGTACGCCTGAAGATCTCATTTTCTTATTAAAACATACGCCTATTATTCCTAGATTTGGAGAAGAGGAAGAGGATTTTACTATTTTACAAAAGTTCATTGAAACAAATAGTTCTGAAAAAGGGATTCGTACGAATTCAAAAAGATTTATGATTATTGCTGTAAAATCTTAATGTATTTTATTGTAAAAGCTGCTTTTCGTTTAAGGAAAGGCAGCTTTTTTATATGGAAATAATGCAGGGGAAACTTAAAAAAATAAAAATAAGTAAAGTGTTAATCAAAAAAATGAAATATGGGGCATAATTGTTTTGAAACATTACTGTACTAGCAATGAAAGAAGCTAACATATTCATACTAAAGTTGTAGTTTCTATATAAAAAATCCATTCTTCCGTTTGATTTTATCTATTTATAAGTGTAATACAATACGAATAGATAATAAGAAATGAGGGGGAATGTAAAGTGATTACACATATATCAGATATAAAATTACAAACGGTTTCCATAGAAGGGGTAAAACAAGTGTATAAGGACATATTATCTTTTCCAATAAAAAAAGAAACAGCATCCTTCATTCAATTTGAAGTAACACCTTATACAACAATTAGTTTTCAAGAAGTGTATGAACCAATTGCACCTGCACATTTTGCTTTTGAAATCCCATATTCAAAATTTCATGAAACAGCAAGATGGCTTGAGGAGTCTGGATTACTCATTGCGAAATGGAAAGATGGTCATACAATTGATGAAGAGGATGGTCGATTCAATTTATACTTTAAAGACGGAGATGGAAATCTACTCGAAATTATCGCGCATAGTTATGTTAAAGAAGATGTATTAGTACCGCAGTCACCTTTAAACATTTTATATGTAAGGGAAATTGGTCTTCCTGTTAAAAGTGTACCTATTTTTAGGGAATGGCTGAAATCAAATCTAAATATGAAAACGATGGAAGACGGGGATATTTTTAACTTTGTAGTTGGTGGCACTGCTTATGTCGTCGCAACTTGGTGGCAGCGACCTTGGATTCCAATCGCGATGAAAGCTTTACCACCGAAAGTTCATGTTTCTTTCGGAACAGCGAATCTCGCATTTTTACAGCGAATCCAAATTAACTTTAAGAAAAATAATGTGCCATTTGAATGTAAACATAATGAAGTGTCATTTATTGTGCAGGGATATTCATTTTCTATTGTGTATACACCAGAGTTTCATTCCAATATTCCTAGCAAAATAAACTTACTGCTTTCTATATAGTTATAGAAAGCGGTAAGTTTATTTTGTTTTAAGGAAAATTAAAGTCTAGTTATTATGTTGATTTAACATTTGAGCTATTCCTTGACCAAATGACCAATTCTCCATAGGTGTCTCGTGTAGTGTAATGAAAACATCAGCAGTAGAGATTTGTAAAGTATTAGCTGTACTAGTGGCTATAGCTTTATATAAATCTTTTTTTTGATTAATTGTTCTCCCAGGTCCACATGTAATAGAAATATAAATCATATTATTGGATCGTTTTAATGAACCTTCTAAAAGATAAGATGAATTATAAAAAAGTTGATGAGAAGGATAAGGTAAAAACATTTGAAAATAATCATTTTCAGGAATATTGAAATGTTCAATTAACGAATGGTGAATTTGATTGCTTACATTTTTTAATAACTTATTATCGGATAATTTTTCAGGATGATAAACAGTGACAAATGGCATAATAGAGGACTCCTTTCCTTTTGATTTTATTTTACTTCCAATATTTCCATTTGTATAATTGAAAATATATTAACGAATTATCAATAAAATCGATGAAGGTGGTGTATGAAATGGAAATGAAAGAGTTACTTACATTTAAAAAAATTATTGAAGAAGGAACGTTTTCACAAGCTGCTAAACAATTAAACTATGCACAATCAACAGTAACAACACATATAAAAAAGCTGGAAAATGAAATTGGTTTTCTGTTATTTGAAAGAGGATGGGATGCAAGATTAACAGAAGAAGGAAAACTTTTTGCAGAAGAAGTAGAAAACTTAGTAACACATTGGGAATATTCTATAACTCAAGCACAACGTATTAGTAATGAAGAAAAAGGGAGTTTGAGAATAGGCCTATTAGAATCCGTTGCTAAAAGGTTAATACCAATAATATTAGAGTTTTTAAATGCTGAAAAACCATATATACATTGTGATTTTGTAGTGGGAAATACAGCACTTTTATCAGAAATGATAGAACATAATAAGATTGATTTTGCGGTGTGCGGAAATAATGAAAATAAATCAAAGGTAAAATTCATCCCAATATGTGATGAACAGATTGAATTTATAGTGAATAATCCCGAGCATCCTTTGTTACAAAAAGAATCCGTTGAAGCATTTGATATTATAGATTATCCAGTTATTGTAGGAGAAAGTAATTGTTATTCGTATCAATCTGTAAGTTCTCTCCTAGCGAAAAATAATTTATCTTTTAAAAGAGTTTATAATTGTAGTGCTTTAAACCTCATTCCAGAAATGCTTTTTGAAAATGCGATAGGAATTATCCCGAAAGGTACAATTTTGAATGAAGAAATACTATCTTTTAAGATTAAGTACTTTAATTCTAAAATCCCGATTGGTATATTAATTTCTACTAAAAATAACAATTATTTAAGTCAAACGAAACAAAAAATTATCAACATCATTAAAGTCGCCCTATAATTATGCTAAAAAATTATAGGGCTGTTTTCGATACGTACTTTTCTTTTAGCATTTCAGAGATTTTTGTAATAATAGGATTTATGTGAGTAGAAGGATTTCCTAACATTGCAGTGAATTTAAAATAGGGGTGTAGAATACTACATGGTTTAAGGAGGGTGAAACTTGAACTTAGGTGAGCCAATGGCTAAAGGAAATACAGTGGAAATTTATCTGTATGATAATAAGATTGTGAAGTTATTTAAAGAATATCTTCCAGGTACAGAGTCTATGAATGAAGCAAAAAAAACAAAAATATGCTTATTCATGCGGGCTGCCAGTTCCAAACGTATTTGAAGTGACAAAGATACACGATAGACAGGCAATTATTATGGAATACGTAAAAGGTGTCAGCTAATAACAATGAATTGCTAAATAAATTAATGCTTCAGTATTGTAATTAAATGAGTAAAATTATTGGATTTTGTTTACAAAGAATATAGTAGTAAAAAAGGAGTCTGTTTTATGAAAACTGATGAATCGATTTCATTGAATACCGAATTTGAGAAATCCGCTCCTGCGCTACAACTTTCGAAATTACATAAGCGATTCGGTGAATTTATTGCAGTAAATTGTATTGATTTAACTATTCCAAGTGGTTCTTTTTATGGAGTTGTTGGACCTAACGGAGCAGGAAAAACTACATCTTTATCAATGACTGTTGGTTTGTTACGACCGGATGGCGGAAACGTTAAAGTTTTTGGGATTGATGTTTGGAGTAATCCAAAACAAGCTAAAACGTTGATTGGAGTATTACCAGATGGATTGGCTTTACCAGAAAGACTTACTGGTCGCGAATTATTAACATATATGGGGTTGTTAAGAGGAATAGATGCCAATGAAGTTGCTCAGCGGGCAGAAGAATTACTTGCAGTATTAGAGTTGAATAATACTGAGGGGACTTTAGTTATTAATTATTCTACTGGTATGCGTAAAAAACTCGGCCTTGCACTTGCACTTCTTCATGCGCCAAAATTACTCGTTCTCGATGAACCGTTTGAGGCGGTAGATCCCATTTCTGCAACTACTATTAAAAAGATTTTACAGAAATTTGTTAGTTCAGGTGGTTCTGTAGTATTTTCTAGTCACGTCATGGCATTAGTTGAACAACTTTGTGACCACGTTGCAATTATTTCGAAAGGGGGAGTACTTTCATCTGGAAAGATGGAAGATGTTTGTGGTGAAGAAAAACTAGAGGATATTTTCATTCGATTAGTAGGTAAACCCGCCGCTAAAGGAGGGGAATTGTCTTGGTTAATGTTTTAATTCAAATGAAGTTATCAATACTTAAACATTCAATGAATCGTGGCAGGGCAGTTCTATTTATTATGACAGGATTAGTTGGTTTGTTGCTAGCAATTGGAACTATTCTACTTTTTTCTTTTTATCCAACAGAACAAAATATATCAAAAAGCATTCTATATGTAACATTCGCCATTTGGACAGTAGGATGGATTATAGGTCCGATGCTTACTGGAGGAGACGAAATATTACGCCCTGAATATTTTGTGTTGCTTCCGCTCAATTCTTATAAACTAGCTAGGATGCTTCTCGGTGTAACTTTTATAGGAGTAGGACCACTGGTTAGTTTTTTAGCTTTTATAGGATTATTAATTTATGCAGCTAGAATTAGCATATATGCGATTATAGTAGCAGTTCCAGCAATTATTTTGCAGTTAGTTTTTGTAGTATTGTTATCCAAAGTAATAGTTAGTATTATGGGTGAGGTGATGAAATCAAGAGTCGGTATGGAAATGGGAGCGATGTTCATTGGTTTCATCATTGCATTTCTAAATGTCGGCTGGTATGCACTTCCTGTAATCAATAGAATCGTATTTAGTGATACTACGCTATTTTACATGATTCCATCTAGTTGGACGATACTTGCTGTAGAGTACGCTAGTCAATCTAATTGGTTATTAGCTTTTATTTTCTTAGGTACAATAACAATATTTTGTGGGTTTCTTTTATTTATATGGACTATATTATTGACTAGACGTAAAGAGATAGATTCAAAAAAAGTTCAAGTGAAGATTATTAATAAGCATTATAGAAAGGCTTTTAAAATCTTTTTTGAAACTAAAATAGGAGCTGTTATAACTAAGGAACTTAAAAGTTGGAGAAGAGATCCACAACGAGGCCGTTTCCTGCGAATGGGCATATGGATAGGTGTATTTTATGGGATTTTAGTTACGATTGCTAATATACCTTACTTAATGCCTTGGGCGGGGGGAATTATGGTTGTATTTACAGGTATGTTTGCTTGTAATTTATATGGTTTCGATGGAAGCGCGTTATGGTTAACGTTGGTGACACCTGGCGCAGAAAGGATTGACGTGCGTGGCCGCCAATTAGCTTGGTTGATAGCTATTGGTCCTGTGGCAATTTTAACTACAATAATTTTCACTTTTTCTAGCGGACTTACTTTCGTTTATCCATGGGTATTTGCAGTAGTCCCAGCTTTACTTGGTGGGGCAGTCGGCCTTATTGTCTTATTTTCTGTAGTTAATTTAATTCCAATTACTGATCCACATTGCCGTGGAAGAGGAACGATAATATCTGGTGACGATATGAATGCGAGTAAAATGTTTATAACCACGTGGCTCATGCTGTTGATGGTGCTAGTAACAACGATACCTTCGTTACTAGTTATATGGTTGGGGACATCATTACATATACAATTCATACAATGGTTAGGTGTACCGACTGGGGCTTGTACGGGAGTGTTTTTAGCATGGCTATTTGGGCGTATCGCTTACAAAAAACTTGAAAGAAATGGCCCTGAGTTGCTATTTGAAATGAAAAGTGGGATGAAAATTAACAGTGATAATTACAAAAAGAAAATTCGTAATAAAGAAATGGAATTACCGAAGAAAAAACTTGCCGTTGTTATTCTTCTTGTGTTTATGGGAATCTTTTTCTTGGTGCACCAAAGTATAGTGCCGATTGTCTTTGAAATATTTGATGTGGATGAAAGAGTCCGTCTATTTTTTCTTCCGCGCTACCTTCCTCATATTGCCCGCATTCCTGTAAGTATCATTTTCGCTGTACTAGGTATAGTGTTTTTGTATAAAGCCATATTAATTAAGAAACAGCACGTAAAAGAATCACAACTAATAAAAGATGATATGTAAAACATTACCAATCGGTCAAGTTTTTAGCGGATGTTGTTCAACTATAGTTACGTAGTTAAACAACATTCGCTTTACATATTTATTAAAGAATAATTATTTTCAAGTTTTAACCTATAAAGATTTATTATCCGTACTTGTTCCTCCGTTAATTCTTCTTTATCCCAATACATATGCATTAAGCTATATTCAAAAATCTCCTTTAATTTAATAAATAATGGAAACTTGTCTATCATCTCTTTTGGTAGTTCATTTTCCTCTTGGTAGCCTTCAAATAGTGCTTTTGTAATAGAATGTTCATAGTCAATGATATTCCCATTTCCAGCAAATGAATATTCTATCGCACTATAAATAGGAACGGCTAAATTGAATATGTAAAAATATTTTTGGAATGAATCCAAGAGAATACCAACGAACAACATGCCTATTCAATCATTTGTTAAACTCAATATAAATAAAGAAGGGGAGTTCAAAATGAATATTTCTAGAAAATTAGAGGTTGAACAGTTACGTAATAAGAATAGTGAGCTATTTGATAAAGATGTACTTAACATATTGAATGGTCAAATGATGTATGAAGAATTTAAAACGGAGGAGCTAATGGGTGAGTCTGATTATGCCCCATTTAACGAGGCCATGTGTGTAAATAGCGTTACTGCACAAGTTTTTGATGAAGAGTTTATTAAAATAAGAGCAGAAGGTCATAACAGTTCAGTCGAAAATTATGCAAAAAAAGTTATAGATCCGTTAGAAAATCTATTTGCGAAAAAGTATAAATGTATTGTTTTATGGTTCGGTGAAGATATGTTTTGCCAAATGAATCTACTTACTTTACTTTCATACCTTGAGCAGTCGTGCTATGAAGGGAAAGTATACTTAAATAGTTTCAGGGAGGATGAATTTAAAGTAAATCAAATTGAACTTGAATTGGGGGATTATTCTACTATATACAATGAAGTATTAGTAAACCATAAAAAGACTTATCATAAAGTACCACCTGTAATGTATCAAGCTATAGATTTATATTTAGAAATGCTAAAAGAAGATAATATCGTAATGAAATTCATCTCTAAAAATAAAGGTTTATCAAATCAAGAATTATTAACAAAGTTGTTTTATCTTTTTCCAACAATCGGATATGGTGATACTCAGTACATAGAACTGATTAATAAAATGAAGAAGAAAACTACACCTAAAATATAGGTGTAGTTTTCTTCTTATAATTGCTCAAGTAATTCTAATTCTTTTTCTACAAATAGCATTAGTTCTTTAATGGTTTCACCAGAGAAATCAAAACGAATACCGGCTGCATCATATACTTCTTTTATAGATTGCGAGCTTCCTAGTGATAATGCCTTTTTATAATTTTCTAGTGTTTGCTTAGGATCCTCTTTATATTGTTTATACATTTGTAATGCCCCAAGTTGGGCAATCGCGTATTCAATATAATAAAATGGTACTTCAAAAATATGGAGTACAGGTAACCAACTCGTTGCTATCCAGTTTTCGTAGCCATCAATATGTATGACGCTAGATTGATAATGTTTTTGAAGTTGTAAGTATTTTTCATTTCTTTCTTCAGAAGTATGAATTGGATTTTCATACAGCCAGTGTTGAAATTGATCTACAATAAGCATAATAGGTAAATATGAAATAACATCTTTAAAGAAGTTAATTTTTGCTTGTTTTAAATCTTTTTTGTCTGTATAGAAGGTATCCCAATAATTAAGCGAGAATAACTCCATTGTCATACTGGCTAGTTCAGCTGTTTCAGCTGGAATTTCTATATACTGTCGTAATTCTAATGGTTTTATGAGTTCGTTATGAATACTATGACCCATTTCATGTATAAAAGTGATAATATCATCTTGTGTATAATTTAAGTTCATAAAAATATAAGATAATTGTGAAGCTGGTAAGTACTCACAAAAGCCACCAGCTGCTTTTCCTTTGCGGCTTGTTAAATCAAGACAATTGTGTTTATACATTCGGTTTAAAAGTGCTGAAAATTCAACATCTAGTTTATTAAAGATATGAGTGCTCTTTTCAATTAAATCATTTTCATTTGCAATAGGTTTAAGTACTTTTTGATCTGGAGTTACAGCTGATACATCCCAAGGGCGAAGTGTATCTACTTGCAGTTTTTCTTTTTTCTCTAGCATTATTTTATCTTTAAGAGGCACAACATACTTACGTATGGATTCGGCTAGTTCATAGCAATCTATCGCTGAATAATCAAAACGCTCGTATTTTTTGAACATATAATCGCGATAATTCTCTAGTTGAATATTTTTTGCTTTTTGATGGCGAATTTCAATTAATTGATTTAATATGTTTTGGAGTTCTTTTTCAACAGATAAAAATTGTTCAGAAATAATAGTTTTTGCCTTTTTACGGATGTCACGATTCGAATCTTGTAAATAGGATTGTAATTCTGTTATCGTTTTTTCTTCTCCGTCCCAAATGGCACTTAATCCTCCAGTGATTTCAAAGTACTCTGTGACTAATTTGTCTTCCTGTATTTCTAATTCAATATTTTCCTCACAAAATAACTTTTGAGCATTTTTTATTTTTGTATCTAATAAACCATATACGTTAGAATCTAATTCCATTCGAAAAGGTGACTCTAAATATTTATTATCCAATAAATTTTGGTACCGCTTTAAAAGTGGCTTTACAAATTGTTGATCATGTTCAAATGTATCCTTTATTTCTTCATCATCCGTATTACATTGAAAGGCGATGTAATGTAATCTTAATTGTTCTTCGATTTCCCAAATTACTTTTGACTGCTCTTTTAACCAATTTTCAAGGTCTAGTTTTGAAGAAATCATCTTATTTAATAAAGTCGAAAGAGTTTTTTCCAATTGTAGTACATTACTAATATCAATCGTATTTACACGTTGCATTATATATCCCTCACTTTTTATTTATTCATAGAGATATTCTATTTATTAATTGTAATTCCCTTGTTAAGTGGGGAAAATGTGAAATAATGTTAAATTTAATAATTATAGAAGGTATTTATATGTCAAAGTAAAAAGTTTATCGTAAATGAAAATGTGTGGAGGGGTGCTACATGAGAAAGGGAACAAAGGTACTTGTATTTTTAATTCCATTTGCTTTATTATGTGCCTGTGAGAATGAGATTGAAGATGCTAAAAGTGAAGATTCTATAGTGATGGATATTGCTACAGCAGCGGTAAAGGAGGAATCTTTTTTTAGTGCTGCTATATGGGATGAAAAAGCAAGAATAGTAGATTTAGAAATTGCTGATAGCGAAAATGCTAACGAAATAAAAAAAGAAATTAATAAAAGATTGCAAATTCAAGGTATTATGTCCTATAAAGTAAATATATCTCAAAGAAACAAGGAGATTGTAAATGCAGAACATAGATGGGAGTTAGTTTTTGGACAGATATTTGATGACGTATTCAGGAAGAATGGATATGAAGGGTTTGGGATTCAGCAAATAAATTATAAAAAGAATCAACCTGTTACCATTGATATAAAAACTAAGATTAGCGATGATGAAGTAGGGGCGAGAGAACTTGGACAGAAAATAGAAAAAGAAGTTGAAGGGGTACTTAAAACAGAAGCAGTAAAGAAATGGATTGAAAATGATTCATACGCTATTGGGATTTACGATATAGATGATCGGAAAATTAACTAATTGAGGAATGAATGCTATATGAATATAAAATCGATATAATTAAATAGAAAATTGCTGAAGGAGGTGTAATATGTATAAGTATTTACATATTTTAAACGACATAGAAAATATGATTCAAAATGGAGAAATAAATGAAGGAAAGAAATTACCGTCTATACGGTCACTCGTTACGCAATATGAATGTAATAAGGCGACAGTTATACGTGCGCTTCATGAATTAGAAAAGCGTCATATTATATATTCTGTCCCTCAAAGTGGATATTACGTTGTTAAGAAATCTGGGAGTACCATAGAAAATAACGAGATAATTGATTTTGCTTCCTCAGCACCAGATCCAGATGTTTTCCCATATTTAGATTTTCAACATTGTATTAATAAGGCTATTGATACGTATAAAAATGATTTGTTTGTATATGGAACGCCGAAAGGGTTACCATCTTTAATACCAGTT
The DNA here is from genome assembly GCF_900176455.1 of Bacillus sp. JKS001846. Lineage (NCBI taxonomy): Bacteria > Bacillati > Bacillota > Bacilli > Caryophanales > Bacillaceae > Bacillus > Bacillus sp. JKS001846. Next base: position 3,156,046 of record NZ_FWYG01000001.1, on the reverse strand, counting down.
ATTCAAAAACAACTAGCAAATTATCAAGTCTTTACAAAAGAAGAAAATATTTTTATAACGTCAGGTGTTCAGCAGGCACTTGCTATATTAACTTCTATACCATTTCCGAATGGAAATGAAACTGTATTAATTGAACAACCAACATATCATCTATATATTGATTATCTAGAAATAAATAAAGTTCCTGTAATCGGTATTAAACGTACGAATGAAGGTATCGATTTGAATGAATTGGAGCAAATATTTCAAACCGGAAAAATAAAATTCTTCTATACGATACCGAGATATCATCATCCGCTTGGAACGTCTTATTCTAAAGATGAGAAAGAAAAAATCACACTATTGGCTAAGAAATACAATGTATTTATAGTGGAAGATGATTATTTAGCAGATTTAGAAACTGATTCAAAAGCAGATCCGTTATATAGCTTGGATAATTGTAGTCATGTCATATATTTGAAAAGTTATTCGAAGATTATTTTTCCAGGTTTACGGGTTGGAGTTGCGGTCATCCCACGATCCATTGCAAATGCTTTCTATACATACAAAAAAATACTAGATATTGATAGTCCGATGATTTCTCAAGCGGCTTTAGAAATTTATATAAAGAGTGGTATGTTTGAACGTCATAAAAGTAAAATTAATTCTTCCTACTACAATAGATCAATAAAACTAGCAGAAACATTAAAAAAAGTGCAAAATAAAAATTCATCATTATTTACATATAATAGACAAAACACACTTGGAATACACACTTGTTTAGAAATGCAGAAAAACATAGTTACAGAAACACTTATACAAAAATTAGGTGACATTCAAATAAGTGTCGATACTATTGATAAGAATTATATGAGGGATTTTCCTAAAGAAAAACTATTAAAATTAAATGTTTCGAATGTAAAAGAAGATAAGATTGAAGAAGGTATTCGTAAAGTAATTGAGGAAATCAAGCAATCAAGACAGTTGGATTTTCAGTTTAGAAAGGAATAATTTGAATTAGGAGGTTTGTTGTGAGATTGTTTTACAATTAGTTACTCCAGATGGAGAAGCCTATATGAGGAAATATGATAGGAAGCATATACCAGAGGTTATAAAGCTGAATTATAAAAGTTGAATAAAATGAAACGATTACGGAGAAAAGTAGCAGTTGTGGCCGGAGCAACTATATATGTAACTGAATAACTATATGTTTTTTAAGAGCACTCTTAGCAAAAAGTGCTCTTTTTCATTAATGTAAATATTTACTTAGCATCTTTTTAAAATGATTTTTATCATAATTTACATATTGCGTAGCTGTATTTCGTATTGAATCTCCCGCGTAAAATCTTTCGTACAATTCGTGTCTAGATCCTAATGGGCTTCCGATGATATCCCAGGCTAACTTAAATAATTTTGTACGTTGTTCGGCATCTATATTCGTTCCATTAAAGTATTTTTTCAATAAATCAGCTATCGGACTCTGGAAGTCATTCGAGCTCGAAGGAAGTTGAATGAACCCACCTGCTCCAATTAATTGTAAAATTTCTATTGCACGGGGATAATATTTGGAACCAAGATTCCTTGCAGTTTCAATATATTTAAAGTTCGGCAAATAAGTTTTTGTTTCATTTGTAGTACCTTCAACTTCTGCAGCAATTAAAAGTGCGCGAATTGTTTCGATTTGCATAATTAATTCCCCAAGCTTCTCTTGAACATGCAAATAAGTAGTAGCACCGATTGCTTCAGCAATTTCACAAGCAATTGCAGTTATAAATTCTAGCTTTACTACTAATCGTACAATTGCTTGGTGATAAGCTAAACTACTAGAAGCTATATCTGACTTTATTGCCCATAACGCTTCAGGGTTGTTATATAGTAAGACACGTTCCCATGGTACAAATACATTATCAAAGATTAATAGTGCATCCATTTCATCGTACTGTGAGCTAAGAGGGGAATCAACTGTAATTGAATGTGTATTCGCAAATGGTTCTCTACAAACCATATGTAATCCAGGAGAATTGGCTGCCACAATGAGAAAGTGAGCTAAATCTTTTTGAGTATCAGTCAGTTTTGCTAATGGATAGATTAATAAATCATTTGAATAAGGAGAAGCAGTACCGATCATTTTAGCACCACTTAAATAAATTCCGTCAGAAGTTTTCTTCGTAACTCTTAGTAATCCTAAGTCATTTGTATTCAACATTGATTCTGTAGATCGATTTATTTGTGGATCACGTTGAACTACGCTTAAGAACAAGTGATTATCTCTCGCTTCTTCATAATAAGATGTAATTTTATCTGGAAACTGTACATCGAATTTTTTATAAAAATATTTTGATACGTACCAGCCGGTAAGTCTCGATCTTGCGTAATCAGATAGTCTACTCATTACACCGTCTGTAGCATAACTCCACGTTTCAAAAGCGGTTCTCCTCATTAATAATTCGTTATAGGAATTCGGAATTAAAAAGGCTGTATGGACAAATTCTTTCGTTTTTGGGCTAACATATCCAATAGAATCTCTTCGTATTGGATCATCAAACAATGAAAATAAATTAGAAATGGTACTTAATGTTCCTGCAAAATGTTTGTCTGTAGTTACATCTACTTTTTGTCCATAGAGCCAAACGTTACGACCATCTTGTAAGCTCTTTATATAGTAATCTTTCAAATTTTGCATATTTCCTCCTTCTAAAGGCTATTCATATATTTGGACATCTTTTAATGGGGGGGAATATACGTGGAAAGTTATTACTGTCGAATCTGTAGCATTATACATTTTATGCACAGTATCTTTTTTTACTGTGAAAATATTTCCCTCTGTAAACTCTTCAATCCGCTCGCTATTATTTTCGTACGTTATATTTTGTAGCGTACCATTGACTATTAGTATACATCCTACAGATATTCCGTGATCGTGCACAAAAGTCTTTGCTTTGCTGGGGAAATTTAATACTAAAATCTCTACAAATTCAGACTGATAGATAACGTTCCGTCCGTATTCAAGATTAACTGGTGAAGTAATAAAAGGAGATATTTTATGAAGTGAAATATTTAATGATTGAATAGCGTGTATTAAATTGACCGTATCGTAGTTACATAGGTTATTAAACGTTTTTTGTATGTTATGAATCAATTGCATGTAAAACTTCCTCCTAAGCATGTACAGTAAAAGAAAACCTAATCTAATATTATATAGAGCGTATTGAATTACATAATATTGTATTGAAACATTTCCAAAAAGTTACTTCTTTTACTTAGGAAGTTCATTTAATTTGAAAATTGCGGTAATTAGTTCCGTTAAAATGATATGCTTGAACTATATATTTTTTATCCCGTTAAATCCCTACTGGTGAGGGCTGATAATCAGTGGAGGATGAACAAACCCCCCACTGATTAAAGTTTCACTTTATTGGAAAGGTGATGAAATAAATGGCAGTTCTTTTAGTGGAAAATCTATATCAAATGTCTATTGTTTTACTGATTTTATGTTCATTTTGTTTTTATAGATATTTAAAGAAAATAAAAAGGGAAAGAAAGCTTACAGGTTTTGAAATTACGATGTATATCGTGACACAACTTGCGTATTTCATTTGGGCGGCAACAACTTTTCTTAAAATGTTATCAGAATAATAATGCTGTTAAACAATAGTGAAATAGAATAGGTTATCTATATTTTTCTAATAAAGAAAAAAGGGGGAGTATTTACAACTTCTACATTTAAAAGATTGGTTTTTAAGTGTTCTGATTTTGAATATTAATTTCCTTCTTTTTAATTAGAAATTATGAGCATCTTCTGATTTTAAAGACATCGATTATATTTGGATGAGATTACACATTCGTAATCTCTTATATTGTCTCTACCCCAATAATATACTTATTGAGAAGGGCAGAGATAAGTTTGTATTTAAGACTGATGGTTGGCTAGTTAGAATGACCGATTGAGATTCTTTTAGTTTACTCATTATAAGGAAAAGCTTTAAGATTCTGCATTAAATATATAATATTCGGATTCACTATGTTGGTTGTAATATGAGATTTTAATAAATCCTTGATAAAAGAGCACATTTTTATATGTGCTCCATCCCATTTAATTAGCGTGTATATTCTGAATATATAAATTCAAGAAATTATATATTTTAAAGTGGCGTAAAGGGGTATTTGTATATGGTAAAATCTGTTTTAAATATGTCTTCAACTAATTGAGTAGTTTCGGCGTCATAAAAACTATCATATGTTGGGAGCCGTGGAAATAAGGGGTCTATTATGTTAGCGTCTGCGTAGTCCCCTTTAAAAATAGCATAGTCGTTCTGATGGTGCCATGATTTTTCCAATAAATCTAAAGGAGATTTTTTTAATCCATATTGATCTTCTAGTTTCGCGATTTCCTTAGAATAGTTTTCTAGGTAGATATAATTAGTTACAAAACGTTCTTCATCTTGTATATATTGTGGAGCATAGTGCGGGTTTATTATGTCTGAATTAGAATCAAAAGATTTTAAATAATATAGATAAAGTTTAAAGGAGATTTTCTTATTACAATTCTCATCCCTGTACAGAAATTGACGAATAGGTCTCCATTCCGGATGTTCTATATGGGGTGGTGAAAGGAGTGATAAGAAAGAACTGACAGCTCGTTTATAAGGGTTTCTAACAAGTTTGTACGCGTGTTTTTGTTTAAGCCTTAATTCTGTAGCTACTTGTATATAGTAAAAAAAAGAATTTTTGTATATATCATACTCGTAGTTATAAATAAACGGATCGTAATTAATCGCTTCTTCATATAATCCAATTTGATAAAAGAACCAATTTGCTAGTGAAGTGCAGCCACTTTTTTGGCTCCAGAATAAAATTAACGGAAATTCATCGTGGAAGTGTGGCATACGTCCATGTTTAATCATAAAGTTATAAATATCCGTCATTGTCATATACAACCACCCTCTGTTTTCTTTTATCATTATTTATTACTGTATGAAGTAGGCATTTAATATATGAAAATTGGCAATGATGCGGATTATACGTTTTTTTATTTAAACGTTAATTGAAAATAAAAAAAGAGTGTACAAATGAGGAGGTTCTGAGAAAAAAATAGGTTTTATTAGTGTTTAATTACTATATAGTGTAGCTCTGTATTGCGTAAGTGTATAAATATGAATATTCATAAATCCTTGTCACCTCCAGGGATATTGGGATTTTAATTCACATTTACATGAAAATGAATACACAGATTAAATAATTGTCACATACCTCACAAATGTTTCGTCACATTTATGATTACTAAATGAGGAGGAACATATATGAAAATATTTGTAGCAGGTGCAACTGGTGTAATAGGACGTTCTTTATTACCACTGTTAATAAAAAATGGGCACACGGTGTTTGCGATGATCCGTAATACTTCGCAAGTAGAAGCAATGAAAAAGGTTGGTGCCATACCAGTAATAGCTGATGTATTTAATAGAGAGGCTGTATTTTCTGTATTAGAAGAAACAAATCCCGATGTAGTTATTCATCAATTAACGTCATTGTCATCATGGAATTTTGAGGATAATGCAAAAATTAGAACAAAAGGCACTCGTAACCTTGTCGATGCAGCTAAAAATGTAGGGGTACAGAAAATAATCGCTCAAAGTATTTCATGGGCGTATGAACCAGGGGATACATTTGCGACTGAAAAAGATTCACTACATATTACTGCTTCCTCGCCTCGGCAAGTCACTGTTAATGGCATATTAAAATTAGAAGAAGCTGTTACTGAGTTACCTGAATCGGTTATACTTCGTTATGGCACATTATATGGACCAGGAACATGGTATGCGGAAAACGGATTAATAGCAAATCAAGTTCGTAATAATGAGATTATCGCATCAGACGGGATAAGCTCGTTTATACATGTCGAAGATGCTGCAAGAGCTACTATGCTAGCCCTTAATTGGCCTTCAGGAATCGTAAATATTGTAGATAATTATCCAGCAACTAGTAAAGAATGGTTACCAATATATGCAGCAGCGATAGGGGCACCTAAGCCTAAAGTTCAAGATGGGAAAAATAGTTGGGAAAGAGGAGCTTCCAATAATAAGGCACGTAAAGAGTATGGTTGGATACCTTTATTTCCATCATGGTCTGAAGGATTTAACAACTTAATAGGTAAGTAAAACACAACTTTAATGGGAATGATAGTAAAATACACCATTAAAGGATTGGGTTATTATGAATATAATTTGGGAAAGTATTATATTAACTTTTACTGGAATAATTGTCTTGAAAATGACAGGTAGTGCATCTGTCAGCCAAATGACAAGAGCTGAAATCATTATAGTTGTATCAATCGGCCGTATTATTGTAGAACCTGTATTAAGTAGAAAAGTAGTCCCATCTATATTTGCGGCCATCATATTTGCAAGCATACTACTTATTATTCATTTCTTTGAATTGAAATCAAAGAAGGTGGAACAATTTCTAAATGGAAGTAGCATTATAATTGTTGAAAACGGAGAGATTGTAAAAGAGAATTTGATGCAGGCAAAAATGTCGGAGCAACAACTATATATGCAATTAAGAGAAAAAGGGATCCATGATGTAAAGAGTTTACAGCAAGTTACCGCGGAACCGAATGGGCGTATTGGTTATCGATTAATAAAAGAAGCAGAACCAATAACTTTAGAAATGTTAGAAAAAGTATTAGATAGGTACAATATAAAAAGATAATTTCTCGTGAGAAAAAGCCAATTTTTTAACGATAAAATGTAAGAGAGAACTATAATTAAAAGTTATTAAGAATTATTAAAGATGTTTATATATTGATTATGCACAAATAAAAAGGACAAGCATATAATAGAAGTACCTATTAACTTTAAGTAACCTTAACTTTCTTTAATAGGATATCTCAAAATCCCCAAAAAGAGCACTTGCGGAAACAAGTGCTCTTTTATTTGGAATTTTAAACCATAAATATTGAATAAAATGTTAAACTGAAAAGAGCAGTTTTTGTAATTAAAACTGTAGTATATGAATGGAGTGTTATTGAATGCAAACAAGAAAAGCCTATCTATATGTATTTGACACGATGTCGGATTGGGAGTACGGACATTTAATTGCTGAACTTAATACAGGGAGATATTTTAAAAAAGATGTAGCGCCTTTTAAAGTAGTCACAGTTGGAATAAATAAAAAAATGGTTATTTCAATGGGGGGCTTGAATATACAGCCGGATATTTCCCTAGATAAATGTATCCTTGAGAGTAACGATCTATTAATTTTACCTGGAGGGAATACTTGGAGTGAAGAAATACATAAACCTATTTTGCAAAAAGTTGATGAGGCTTTAAAACTTGGTACAATTGTGGCTGCCATTTGCGGTGCAACTATAGGTCTTGCAAATTACGGTTACTTGGATTCTATAAATCACACAAGCAATAGTTTAGAGTATATGAAAATGGTTTGTCCTACTTATAAAGGAGAAAATTTTTATAAAGAGGGACCTGTATCATCCAGTGAAAACTTTATTACCGCATCGGGTGTAGCTCCTCTAGAATTTGCCATGGAGGTATTGAGAAAATTAGATGTATTTGCGCCGGATACACTTCATTCATGGTATAAACTGAATGAGACTCATGAAGCGGAATATTTCTTCCAGTTAATGAATTCAATTAATAGCTGATTAGTATTTCGAATGAAAATTATATTTTAGATGATACGAAAACTAATAACGAAATAATATTATGAAGATAAAAGGTAAGGGTGTTCCTATGAATATATGAGAAAATATCCTTACCTTTTATAGTATTATTTCTGAAAGGCAAAAGTAATAGCATTTGTTTTTAATTGAATGTGTCTTTCATTACGAACTATATTATAAGCTAATTCTTTTATTTCAACTTTTACTTCTTTCCATCCTTTATAAATGTTTTTTAATAGACGTATCAGTTCTTCGGTTGAGAGATTAATTTCAATTAAAGCTTCTAATTCTTCATTCGTTTTTAAATCAATTTCTTGTATGTTAGAGTTAATAATCAAACAATTAATACCGCCGTTTTTTGTCCCTTTTTTCATAGAATGAAGTACGTTTTTAAAATCTTCTTCTGATTTGATATGTTCTAAACTGGATACTGCAACGATATAATCATAAGCGTTAGAGTCAATATGCTAGTTTTCAATTGCTGCTTGTTTTGTTTTTATAACCTCGAATACATCATGTTCTTTGCTATAAGTTTGTAGCTTTGTTAAAGCGGAATTAAGTAACTCAACACATGTAACAGTGCTGCTAGTATTTCTTATCTTTTGTGCAATTGGAATGCTATTTCTACCGACGCCAGAGCCAAGATCAAGTACTTGCAAGTTGTTTTGTCCTTCAAAGTGACCCATCAAGTCCATAACTGTTTTAACCGGCTTGTACAGCCAAGAGCCAATTTCAAATAGTTTATATTGTTCATAGCAAAGGCCGTGATATTGCTTTTCTTCTTGTCTTATGTAATCGATACGGTTCACATTGTTTCAGCTCCAATATTTTTATTGCAAAATGAATAGGTGGGACAGCCTTTAACATTTGTTTGAATTCGAAAAATACCACCAGCATGTGGATACTCTTTTAATTCGTCATCAGTCATTCTTGTTCTGGCTGTTGTGATATATAAATCTGTTAAATTAGGTCCTCCAAATGTACATGATGTTACATATAAAGCTGGAATTGGAATGCTTAATATTTTTTCTCCAGTAGAGGGATTCCATCTAGTTATTTTTGAACCTCCCCAATGTGCAATCCATAAACAGCCGTCTTCGTCAATTGTCATACCATCAGGTAGACCATCATTTTCAGAGAAAATGATTACATCAATTGGATTATGAATGTCTCCAGTACGTATATTATATTGATAGCGAACCACTTTTTTAGTAGGTGTATCTATAAAGTAAAAGTATGTATGATCAGGTGACCAAGCAATTCCATTTGATGTATTTACATGTGAAACTTTTTTCTCTACACTTAAATTATGATGTAAACAATACAAGGAACCTGCAGTATTCATACCGTATGTATCTGTAGAACCTGCCCAGAAACGACCAGCTGGATCACATTTTCCATCATTGAAACGATTTTCTATTAAATGTGGTTCAGGGTCAAAAATATGTGTCAGTTTTTCGGTATTTATATTAATAGAATAAAAGCCTTTTTCCATAGCTAAGAGTAGTACATCCTCTAAATATGGAACAACACAGCCGATTTGTTGATTGAGTGCAATTACTCGGTTCGTATTAGCGGTAGGATTGTATATGCATAATTTTCTCTCCATAATATCAACCCAATATAAAAGTTGCTTTTTTTCATTCCAACATGGTCCTTCAGCTAAACTTGCTTTAGCATCTAAAACTAATTCTATATTACTGAACAAGATGTTCACCTCGCGTTATAAGATATTAATATAATTCGATAAGAATAGAGGTAAACCTTTTAGTCAAAGGATATTAAAATTTATGCTGTAGAAAAATGACCTTCTCACAAGTGATTAAAAAAGTGTATAAACAAGGAGAGGAAAATGCATATGATGTTTTATGAGATTGTTTGCTTTTCTTGTAAGAATATATTTCGTGTTTACGAAGGCAGTGAAAAATATAAGCGATTTAAAGAAAAACCAAAAGGGGTATATTGTTGTGATGAGTGTAGTCACAAAATTCAATTAGAAGCGATAAAGAATTTTTTTAGGTAATTAAACTAAAATTCCGGAAATCATAACTTAATTTTTATTTTAGAAGATTTTTTAAGAATAATGTCTAAATATAGAATGTAAATAAAGATGAAGTATACACAAAACAATTCGTTTAATCAATAAGTATATATTATGAAAATTGAGTTAGAAATAAAAACGGCAAGCTAGAATTCGCTTGCCGTTTTTTTTATAGTTTTGTATGTATTTGTATACCTTTTGCTTTTTCTTTTTCGTTCTTTACGCGTACAATTAAATTATAAGATCCAGATTTTGGTGCTTCAAAAGAAAGTAAACCTTCTTTTTGAGAAGTGACTTCTTCTTCGTAAATGACCTTATCGTCTTTAGTGATTTGTAATAAAATTGTACCCTCTTCAACGGTTGCATCAAAAGGAAATTGTACATTTCCTTGTTCAGTTTTGATCGTTTGTACATCATAATACCCTTTCAGGGAGCCAATGTTTAAAGTTGTTTCGCCGTTTTTTTGAACCTTGGTGACTTTTACTGCTGTATTACCACATGCGCTTAATAATACAACAAGAGTTAGAATGAGAAATAAACGTAGTAATTTCATAGTGATCCCCTTTTTATCATTATAAAATTTTTCCAATGCGTAAATTAGTTTATCATTTTTTTATAAACAAATATATACATTAAAACTAAAAGTTGTTATTTAGTGATAACCTCTTATATACCATTTGGTTTCTATTAGTCTAAGAAACTTCAGTACATGTTGAATATTCGATTAATAAAATGTTATAGGAGTTAAATATTTTATCTTACTATTCGATTACTTGAATGAAAAGAAAACACCGAAAGTATATATAAAAGCAGGTACTTTCGGTGTTTTCTTTTTTACTATCGTGAATACATTTTCGGACATTCATCACCACTTGGTTCATAAAAACAATGGCTTTTAAACTGTCCTACAAATGGATGATTATACCATTCAGGTGGACAAGCTCCAACTGGACGGAAATACCAAAGAGCCCATCGTGCAGGCCAGCGCCATTCACCTTGTAAAACTTTTCGTGCAATTTCTTTTTCTGATTCACGAGCGCGTTGATAAAAATATCCATATTGTACTGCTTCAAATCCGCCGGGGCTTTGATATACAGCGTCGCGTACGGTACGGAGTTGTTTAAAATCTAAGCAATCACAAAATACACGGTTTACTACAACGCATCCAACTAACTCCTCACCTTGGCGACCTTCGCCTTCAGCTTCAGCACGAATTAAACGAGCTAGTAAATCAACATCACTTTCGTTGTATGGAATAAGGGGCATAGTGATACCACCTTTCTGTTATAGTAAAGAGTGTATGTTATAAAACAATCTGCGTGCTTTTTTACATAAAAATAACATTTAATTTTAAGAGGAGCTTGTATAAAAAGAGCTAATTAGTAATAGTAGATAAATATAAAAGGGAGAGGTATTATGTATCGAATTCATAAAGACCATATCATTTACTCAATGTCACCAGAAAATAAGCCTTGTATGGAAGTGGAAATTGGGAGCAGTCTTATATTTGAAACATATGATTGCTTTGAAAATCAAATCGATTCTGAAGATGTTGTGTTTCAAGAATTAGATTGGAACCGAATTAATCCAGCGACTGGACCTGTATATGTTAAAGGAGCAGAACCTGGCGATATATTAGCCGTAACGATTGAAAAGATTAAAATTGCAGAGCAGGGCGTTTTAACTACAGGTGCAAACCTTGGTGTAATAGGGGATGAGTTAAATGAAAATACAGTGAAAATTGTCCCAATACATAATGAACATGTTTTGTTTTCAAGTGAACTACAAATCACGATTAATCCAATGATTGGGGTAATTGGTACTGCACCGAAAGAAGAGCGCATTTCATGTGGCACACCGCATGATCATGGCGGGAATATGGACTGTAAAGAAATTAAAGAAGGAACAACATTACTACTACCAGTTAATGTCCCAGGAGCACTATTAGCGTTAGGTGATTTACACGCAGCAATGGGTGATGGTGAAATTGGTGTTAGTGGTGTAGAGGTTGCTGGTGAGGTAACTGTAACAGTTCAAATTATAAAAGGGAAAAAATGGCCACTACCAATGGCTATTCAAAAAGAAAGAGTAATGACGATTGCTTCAGAAAAATTGCTAGATGATGCAGCAAATCGTGCTGTACGTAATATGGTGACATTTTTACATGAAGAATTAGCAATGTCTAAAGCTGATGCAACGCTTTTATTATCGGCAGCAGGTAATTTAAAAGTTTGCCAAGTTGTGGATCCGCTGAAAACAGCGCGTATGGAACTAGGAATGGATTATGTGGAGAAACTAGGATTTACTTTTAGTAAATTTCATATTAAATAGATAAGGGACGAAAAAGGATACTTTTGTATAAAAGCATCCTTTTTTTAATTTACGGATTTTGTGAAAAGAGGTAGTATTTATTTTATATAAGTATATTTGAGATTGTGGATTAAAAAGGAGTTCAATAATGGTCAAAATTATGATTGTAGAAGACGATATGAAAATTGCAGAACTATTATCGACACATGTTGGGAAATATGGTTATCAAGGAGTTATTGTATCGGACTTTCAAAATGTATTAAACATTTTTTTAGAAGAACAACCAGAGTTAGTTTTATTAGATATTAATTTACCGAGTTTTGATGGGTACTTTTGGTGTCGTCAAATTCGCGGAGTTTCTACATGTCCGATACTATTCATTTCGGCCCGTGAAGGCACGATGGATCAAGTTATGGCGTTAGAAAATGGTGGCGATGATTTTATTCCGAAGCCTTTTCATTATGAAGTTGTAGTGGCGAAAATTCGTAGTCATTTAAGACGTGCATATGGAGATTATGCACCGAAACTAGAAGAGCGAATGATTGAGCAACAAGGCCTTTGTTTATATCCTGAAAGACTTGTATTGAAACTTAGAAACGAAGAGATTGATATAACGAGAAACGAAGCTATTTTATTAGAGACATTAATGAAAAATTATCCGCGTGTTGTGAGTAGGGAAGTGTTGTTAAATAAATTATGGGATAGTGAATCTTATGTTGATGATAATACATTAAGTGTAAATACAACACGTGTGCGTAAAAAGTTACAAACGTTACATATAGAAGGTGCGATTGAAACGATTCGTAGTGTTGGATATAGATTGCATATTACTTGGGATACTGGTATAGAAAAATGATAAGGTTGTTTATACGTGATCATATACCACTTATTTGCTTTACTATAATTCAACTACTAGCTATATTTCTCGTATATTGGTTTGATGGGCATAATCATATTACAACGGCGTTATATGCAATGTTTCTAGGTGTTTTCTTTATAGGAAGTTATTTAGTGTTTCGTTATTTTACACATCGTTCTTTTTATGAGCGCTTAGCAAACCCGATGCAATCTTTGGATGAATCTGTTCAAAAATCTGATTTTGCAGCTGTATCGGCTGCTCTTCAAGAACTACTTGAGGTGCAATATCGACATTATCAAAATCAGCTGCAAATGCAAGAGAGAAAAAATAATGACCATTTAACCTTTATGAATCAGTGGATTCATCAAATGAAAACACCTTTATCTGTAATAGAATTAATTACACAGGATGAAGTAGATTCACGTTTTGAAAGTATAAATGAGGAAACTGATCAATTAAAAAAGGGATTAGAAATGGCTCTGTATGTCGCACGTTTAGAAGCATTTACACAAGATTTTTATGTAGAAAGAGTACAACTACATAAAATAGTGAATGATTCGGTACATGAGCATAAACGGTTCTTTATCCGGAATTTTGTATATCCAGAGCTTGAAATTGATAAGGACATTACTGTAGAAAGTGATGCGAAATGGTTACAATTTTTAATTGGGCAAATACTATCGAATGCGATTAAATATTCATCAGGTAGTAGAGAAAAGATTAAAGTGAAAGCTTGTAAGGAAGGTAATACCGTTATACTTGAAATTGCTGATAATGGCGTAGGTATACCGAAGCAAGATTTACCAAGAGTCTTCAAACCTTTCTTTACAGGAGAAAACGGTAGAGATTTTAAAGAATCAACAGGAATGGGGCTATATCTCGTATATGAAATTACGAAGCAATTAGGACATAGTGTAGAAATCCATTCAGAAGTTGATAAAGGTACGGTAGTACGAGTAATATTTTTTAATGTGTAAAAAGTGATCAAGGCTAAAGAACGTTGGAGATAAGTTTTTTAGCCTTGTTTTGTATTTTTTAAAAAGTTTTCATATGAATAAATGATACAAATTAGTAAAAATTAAAGATATGAGCACATGAAATTGTAAAAATAAACTTGAAGAAAAATAATTGCTTTTGAAGTACAAATAATAATATTTACGCATACAGTATTATCATGGTACAATATGGTTATTAATGACAGAAAGGAATGATGGGTGGACGATGATTAACTAATCTTATTTTTAAATGTTGAAATTCAATAAATTTCAATTTCTAAAAAATAGGATTAGTCTGCCCAATTTCCATAGAACGGTATTGCTATTTATGTTACGTAATAGCTTATTTGGGTGTAAATATTTTAACGACTAATCCTGCCAAATTTATTTGGGAGGATTTTTTTATTCTCCCTTAATGAAAGGGATCGGTATTATGAAAGAACTATTAAAATTAAATGATGTTTATGTTGAAATAAAAGAAAATATGTTGTTAGAGAAAATGAATGTGACAGTAAAACAAGGGGATGTTATCGGATTAATTGGTAAAAACGGTGCTGGTAAATCAACGTTACTTCAATTAATAAATGGAAAGATTGAGCCTTCAAAAGGGATTGTTGAATGGCAGCAAATGAATATGACAACCGCATATGTTGAGCAAGAAATAGAATCTTTTATTAGTAATGATGTAATTGCAAAAGAAGCAGAACTTCTTGCGAAATGGGGCGTGCCAACGAACGATTTTCATACTTTAAGTGGTGGTGAAAAGCTGAAAATTCGATTAGCAAAAGGATTTGCTGAAAATCCTAATGTCTTAATATTAGACGAACCGACAAATCATTTAGATGAGATCAGTACGGGATTTCTCATTAAACAAATAAAAAACATGAAAGGTACAGTTATCGTTGTATCACATGATCGATATTTTTTAGATGTTGTCGCAACAAAAATATGGTCAATTGAGGACAAAAAATTAATTGAGCATAGTGGTAATTATACGAGCTACATGAAAGCACGTGAGCAAAAAAGAAAGTCGCAGCAGCGTGAATATGAAAAGCAGCAAAAAAAGATAGAACAAGTAGAAACACATATAAAAGAATTGAGTTCATGGTCACAAAAGGCACACGCGCAGTCTACAAAACAAGAAGGTGTGAAAGAATTCTATCGTGTAAAAGCGAAGCGAATGGATGCACAAGTGAAGTCAAAACGAAAACGACTTGAAAAAGAGCTGGAGAAAACGAAAGTAGAACGTGTGAAAGAAGAGTATTCAGTTGAGTTTTCTATTCAAGCGAACAAAAAAGTAGGAAAACGCTTTTTAGAAGTAAAGCAATTAAAAAAAGACTTTCATGGGAAAGTATTATTTGAAAACGTTAATTTTACAATTCAGCACGGTGAGAAAGTTGCGATTGTTGGACCAAACGGTAGTGGGAAAACAACATTACTGAAGATGATTATGGGAACGGAAACTGCTGAAGGAGAAATATGGATTTCACCTTCAGCAAACATCGGCTATTTAACACAAGAAGTTTTTGATTTACCGCTTGATAAAACACCAGAAAATTTATTTTTTAAAGAGACGTTTGAAGAAAGAGGAAAAGTCCAAAATTTAATGAAACATTTAGGATTCCAAGCGTCTCAATGGAAAGAGCCGATTGAGCATATGAGTATGGGAGAAAGAGTAAAGTGTAAGCTAATGGCTTATATTTTAGATGAAAAAGATGTACTCATTTTAGACGAACCGACGAATCACTTGGATCTACCTTCACGTGAACAACTTGAAAATACATTAGCTGAGTATAACGGAACATTAGTAATTGTATCTCACGATCGATATTTTCTGGAGAAAACAACTAACACAAAACTCGTGTTTTCAAACAATACGATACAAAAGCAGCTAGAAGAACCTACTAAAACAAGAGACGATATTGAAGAGCTACGTTTAACGTTAGAAACAGAGAAACAAGAAGTATTAGGAAAATTAAGCTTTTTAACTTCTAAAGACAAAGAATATAAAGCACTGGATGAACGGTTTATTGAACTTACGAAGCAGATTAAGGAGCTATAACGTAAATAAGGGGGATTAACATGGGAGAAGAGAGATTCACTAAGTTATTTAAAATAGATTGTGGAGATATATACTTGCAAGAGTTTACGGTCAAAGATGCAGAGAGTATTTATAAAATAGCAAATCAACCGGAAATAGCAAAATTTTTACCAGACTGGAAATCAACGAAAGAACAAAGGGTGGATTGGATTGCAGATTATGAAATACCAGCAAACAAAGCATTTCTTGATGCAGTGAAAACTACGAATAACATAGATAATCATATGTTAAAGCTAGGAATATTTAAGAAAGCTACAAATGAACTCATTGGATGGTGCTGCACAGGTATGAAAGAAGAACTCCCTTCACCAAACAGAGAGATAATGTATGCTATCTCAAATGAATATCAAAATCATGGCTATGCTACAAAAGCGACTAAAGGTTTAATTGACTATTTGTTTAAAGAAACAAATTTAAATGTCCTTAACGCAATTGCTTTAATTAACAATGTAGCATCAAATAAAGTTATTGAAAAATGCGGGTTTATTTATAAGAGCCAACAGAGGATAGAAAATCAAATATATAATCATTATATATTGAGAAAATCTGAGTGGATAAAAATATAACGTTTGGTAGTAAAAGACCGATAGCAATCGGTCTTTTCTCATTTATATAATAAAGATTTATTATACATTATATTTCCTACTACTATACAATTATTATAAGATAGTTATGCGTTAATTTTAGTTTGAAATAATTATGTTGTCATTTTTTTTAGAAATCTTACAAGCGTGTAAGGTAAATGAAAGATGAATCAATATGAGCTGTAAGACAATTCATTTACACTTTATAGTGAGCAGTGGAAATGAAGGGAGAATATACATGGAAATTTTACATGCAAAAAGTATTAGTAAAGTATATAAAGGGAAAGTACCTTATAAAGCATTAGTAGATATTGATTTATCAATTCAAGAAGGTGAATTTGTAGGAATTATGGGTCCATCAGGTAGCGGAAAAACAACGTTATTGAATATGGTATCTACTATTGATTCTCCATCATCGGGAGAAATATTTATTAATGGCACAAATCCTTTTCAATTATCATCAGAAGAATTAGCGTTATTCCGCAGAAAACAATTAGGATTTGTTTTTCAATCATTTAATCTTCTTAGCACACTTACTGTAAAAGAAAACATCGTATTGCCGATGACTTTAGATGGTGTTTCCGTGCAAGAAATGAACAAGCGATTGGAAGAGATTGCAGAGAAGTTAAATATTACAGATATATTGAATAAAAGAACGTTTGAAATATCAGGGGGACAAGCTCAAAGAACAGCAATCGCTCGTGCAATTGTTCATAAGCCGCAATTATTACTTGCAGATGAACCAACAGGGAACTTGGACTCTAAATCTTCAAATGATGTAATGGAGATGCTGGATACTCTAAATAAAGAAGAAAAAGCAACGATGATGTTAGTTACACATGATCCGTATGCAGCGAGCTTTTGCAGCCGAGTAATCTTTATTAAAGATGGTCAACTATATAACGAAATTTATTGTGGTGAAAGTAGGCAAACTTTTTATCAAAAGATTATGGATGTCCTTTCTTTGTTAGGAGGGAAAAGGCATGACTTTTCGTCAGTTCGCATTTAATAATATTTTTCGCAATAAGCGTACATATGCTGCCCATTTTTTAAGTAGTGCATTTTCTATTATGATTTTCTTTACGTATGCTCTTTTATTATTTCATCCTGATTTACAAGGTGAGTTGAAATCGACAAGTGCAACAATAAGTGCATTTGGTACATTGGGATTTTCAGTTTCGCAAGGATTGATTTTTGTATTTTCATTTTTCTTCATTTTATATTCAGTTAGTTCGTTTTTAAAAACGCGTAAGAAAGAATTTGGCATTTTAATGATGCAAGGTATGTCAATGAGACAGCTTAAGAAATTATTATTAATTGAAAATATGTTGATTGGACTTGGTTCAATTTGTATAGGGATTTTCATTGGACTCATATTTTCTAAACTAGTCTTATTGATAAGTGCAAGTGTATTAATGATTAATAATGGTTTACCTTTTTATATACCAGTGCGGGCTGTATTATTAACTGTTATCACATTTCTTTTCTTGTTTTTAATTGTTTCATTATTTACATTTAAAATGATAAAAGTAACGGAACTTGTGGAACTTATTCGAGCAGAGGAAAAGCCAAAACCTGAACCGAAATCTTCAGTTTTATTATCGCTACTTTCTTTAATTAGTATAGGGTATGGATATTTTTCAGTATTTCGCTTCATACCAAGTACCAATTTTATTACGCTTGGAATAGGTGTGCTCCTAGTAATTATAGGAACGTACTTTTTATATACACAGTGTAGCGTGTATATATTGCGCCTTGCTAAAAGGAGAGAATCTTTCTTTTTAAAGAGAACAAATATATTAACATTTTCTGAATTAATTTACCGTATGAAAGATAATGCAACGATGTTTTTTATAGTATCTATTGTTTCAGCAGTTGCATTTACAGCAATTGGTACAACAGCCGCAATTGGAAATAGGGATTTAGTAAGGATGACAAATCCCTATACATTTTTGTATGGAAGTCTTGAAAATGACAAAGTATTGAATAAAAATCTTTCTATTATAAAAAAGCACCTTTCTGATGCTAATATTCCGTATCGAATGGCTTCATCTTCATATATATACACAGAAAATGGCGTAAATGTAATGAAGTTAAGTGAATACAACGATCTTGCTAAAGCACTAGGCTATCAACAAGAAAAAATTGAAAAAGAAGATGAAATTTTATTAATTCCTGGAGTCGTATCACAAAAACAAGAATTTAAAAATGGCGAGTATAAAAAGAATATAGAAGTCATTCAAGGTGACTGGACAAAGACATTTCATGTGAAAAAAGCTGTAGAAAATTTAGTTTTACCACACGATTCTAGAACTATTTATATCGCTGTTCAAGATCAGGTATATGATGGAATGCCTCTTACTAGTGACCCAGTTAATAAAGAAATTCCATATCGTACTTACGGATTTGTTGTAGATGATTGGATAAAAACGAAAGAGATTTCCAATCAATTAAAGAGTATATTCGATAAAGATCTTAGGGACAGAGATTTCTACTTTGAAGCTTTAACATTAAACTTGTTGGAAGCAAAGCAAAAGAATGGTTTATTACTTATGGTAAGTATTTTAGTCGGAATCGTCTTCTTTACATTCGCTGCTAGTTTTATTTATTTCCGATTATATACAGATTTGGATCGCGATCAGCAGCAATATAAAATGATTTCGAAAATGGGATTAAGTAAAGGTGAGTTAAAAAAAGTTGTAACGAGACAGTTATTATTAATGTTCTTTTTACCAATTGTCGTTGCAGTGATTCATACTGTAGTCGCTTATATAGCATTACAGCAATTAGTCGATTTTTCTATCATAAATAGCTCTATCGTTATTTTAATTTCATTTATATGTATACAAGTTTTATATTTCTTTATAACCCGTTGGCGTTATCTGCAAAAGCTTTATAAGGTTATGGAGCAATAGAATTTATTAGCTTGTAAGACTACAATAAAGTATGTAGAAAAATGAACTGTATGATGAAAGGAAACGAGATGAAAAGAACTTTAACTATTTTTATGTTAACGATACTATTATTAATAAGTTTTAGTGCATGTTCTAAAAAGGAAAATCCATTTCCTGCAAACGGTGTATTAATTATTGGAGATGAAAATAATATTTCACCAATTATTAATCGTTATCAGGAAATTACGGAAGAAAATGAAGTGTTTTCTGTGAAAAAAGGGGAAGTTGGAAATGGAAATGTCTTAATTTTAAATGAATCTACAGCACAAGCATTGATTAAAGAAAAACTTTTTCGAAAACAAGATGATGGCTCCAATTATATTATAGATACGTTACCGAAATTCCCCAAAGAAGGGGCGCTATTATTTACAAGTGAAGACAATAAGACTATGAAAAGTATTAAAATAGGAGAGGAAGAGATTCCTGTTACATACGATAGTGATGCTTGGATAGGTAACAATCGTAAATATTCAACGGAATGGTATATGATTGTAGCAAAAAATAGTGTTTATAAAGAAATAAAGGCAAATGAAATGAAAATGCATCTTCTTCATTTGAAAAAATCACTAGGTGACGAAAAACCTAAAATGTCGACAGATAATACATTGGTTAATGAAAATGTCAAAGTAAAAAAGTTAATTAAAGGTTTGGAAGGAGAAGTATCTTTTCACTTTGTAACGATTGGCGAAAAACCTTAAAAAAGAGTTCGAAGTTGATAAAAATTTCATCAGCTTCGAACTCTTTTTAGTTTATAGACAAATCAATTATTATGCTTTACATTACTTCATTTAATCGAGTCTCACTCGTTTCTTCAATCGCATTTGAATTTTGAACTGAATTATTTTGTGCTTCTTTTTCTTTACGAGCCTTTTGTAGCATTTCAAGTATAATCCATAAAGGAACACCTTTATCCTTTAACATCTTCCATAAATCTAATTCATTAAATTTATGCTCAGGCTGTTTCATTTCTTTTTCAGATGAACGAATATCAAACTTGATAGGATCATTTATTTTCTTACTTTCAAGTTTAGTAGAAGAGATAGTATTATGCTCAAGAGTAGATGAAGTTATTTTAGTAGGTTGAGATAATGTATGAATATTTGATCCGATTTGCATGCTTTTTCCTCCTTTTCAAGCAATGAGATTAGTTTTCTTATGGTTTTTAAATCTTTTTAACATGAGGCAACTATATCTAATTATAAATTCAAATAAACAGATTTACAAGTTGTATTGTAAAAAGTAAATATTTACTTGAATTAATATTTATCAACATTTGTATATGTTTTCTATATATACAACGTATATAAAATACTTTACATTATGTTTAAGTTATTAAAGTATTCTGTTAATTTTTTAAAAAAGAAAAATGTAAACGTTTTATTAGGGGGAGAAAGTATGGGGAAGTTATTTTTAAAAATATGTTTTTTCGCATTAGTGACCGTATGTTCATTCGCAGCGAAAATATCATACGCTGAAGAGAGGCAACAAAATAATTATCCAATCATATTGGTGAATGGATTTGCTGGATGGGGTAGAGAAGAAATGCTTGGCGTAAAATATTGGGGTGGTGTTCATGATATACAGGAAGATTTGAAACGCAATGGTTATACGGTACATACCGCAGCTGTTGGACCTGTTTCTAGTAACTGGGATCGTGCATGTGAATTGTATGCACAAATTAGCGGTGGGACAGTAGACTATGGTGCCGTACATGCTGAGAAACATGGACATAATCGTTTTGGCAGAACTTATAGTGGTTTTGCGCCGAATTGGAGTGAAACAAATAAAGTTCATTTAGTTGGACATAGCATGGGTGGACAAACGATTAGAACATTAGTACAGCTATTAAAAGAAGGTAGTTTTGAAGAAAAGAATTATGTGAAAAATCACCCAGACATCAAAATATCACCACTATTTGAAGGCGGAAAATCATATGTTCATAGTGTTACAACATTAGCAACCCCTCACAACGGTACAACACTTGCGGATGGTAGTCTTCTACTGCCGTTCGTTAAAGATTTACTCATTACAGCTGCAAGCTTTGGAGGAAACAATAATTTATCATTATATGATTTTAAATTGGATCAATGGGGTATAAAGAAAAATGCTGGAGAGTCCTTTTTCCAATATAGTAATCGTATTCTAAATAGTTCACTTTGGAAAAATACAAAAGATATAAGTCAATGGGATTTAAGTACAGATGGTGCAAAGGAGTTAAATAATTGGGTAAAGACGCAACCAGATGTGTATTATTTATCCTATAGTGGACATGCATCACAAGCAGCACCTATAACAGGTTTACATTTACCGCATATTACGATGAATAAAGTGTTGATGGGGAATGCATTTTTCTTAGGTTCTTATGCGAGATATGAAGAAAACCGTCCGTTAGTTGATACTTCTTGGTGGCAAAATGATGGTGTAGTAAATACGAATTCTATGATTGCACCATCTTCTAATGTTGCTGTAAATAATAATGGGTCATTACAGATTGGAAAATGGAATCATATCGAAACGAAAGCGAATTGGGATCATCTCGATATGGTAGGATTAAGTGTTTCAGACTCATTAGGTTTTTCTAGCATTCAAGAGTTTTATAGAACAATTGCTGAAAAGCTATCACGTTTACCGAAATAGGTAATAATAAAGCGCTCTCGATGGAATTCGAGAGCGCTTTATATTATATTGAAAGAGGGATTTGGTAGAAAAATATGGGGGGATATTATGAAAATTCAAGTTGTATTATCAGGATACGGAACAGTAGGCAGAGAGTTTATAAAATTATTAAATGAAAAATATTCATATATATATGAAACATATGGGATTCAATTAGTTGTAAGTGGCGTATTAGGGAGAAATATTGCAATACATAATGAAGACGGCTTATCACTTCATCATTTATTGATGTATGGTGGCGGTACCGCTGCAATTGAAAAATATTTAGAGTATCATCCGAAGGAACGTGCAACAACTAGCATAAGTGGTACTGTATTGGTAGAATCAACAGTTACAAATCTTAAAGATGGAAATCCAGGGAAACAATATATGAAACAAGCGATTGAGAAACAGATGGATATAGTAGCAATTTCTAAAGGGGCGCTCGTTACAAACTGGAGAGAAATAAATGAAGCAGCAAGAGGCGCAAATGTACGAATTCGATATAGCGGTGCAACAGCCGCTGCATTACCGACCCTAGATATCGGACAATTTAGTTTAGCCGGTTGCAGTATTGAAAAAATAGAAGGAATATTAAATGGAACAACTAATTATATTCTTACGAAAATGTATGAGGAAGATATGACATTTGAAGAAGCATTGAAAGAAGCACAAGATAAAGGAATTGCTGAGACAAACCCTATATTAGATATAAGTGGTTCAGATAGTGCGTGTAAATTGTTACTTTTGACAAACAGCTTAATGGAAACAGAGAAAACACTTACTGATATACATATAAAAGGAATCGAGCACGTTACAAAACAGCAAATTAGAAATGCTAAGGAACAACATAAAATTATTAAATTAATAGCATCAACATATAAGGATGAGGGTGGCAATGTGAATTTAAATGTTGAACCGTGCGAAATAGAAAAAGATCATCCGTTAGCAAAAGTAAATGGGACCGAAAAAGGAATTACGTTCTTTACAGATACGATGGGACAAGTTACTACAATTGGTGGGGCTTCTAATCCACGAGGCGCTGCAGCTGCAGCTTTAAAAGATGTGATTAACTTATATCGAAAAGATTTGTAAGACCGTACCGCCCTTTATAAAAAATACATATGTCGTGGACCTTTTGAGAATGAAATAAATATGAAAAAATGATTGCAGGGGGTAAGGAATTGTTTAAGGATTTTAAAGTTGTTAAAGATCGTCCTGTTTATATTCAATTGAAAGATTATTTGAAGAAGATGATTATGAAAGGGCATTTGCTCGGGGATCAAAAAATCCCATCAACAAGGGAACTAAGTGAATTACTAAGTGTGAGTAGAAACACTGTACTCGCTGCTTATGCAGATTTAGAACAAGAAGGACTCATTTATGCAGTTAAAGGAAAAGGGAACTTTGTTGCGAAGGTGGATATATCTAACACTTCGTCTGTTGAAATAGATTGGAAAAATAAACTTAATACAGTGACCGCATTAGCGGATGAATTAGATTTAATGAAACATGGTGTTCGTTGGGAAAAGGGAATGATTGTCTTTAATAGTATAGCCCCGGATGAGAAGCTATTTGATGTTGAAAATTTCAAAAGAGCTTTTCTTACTCGTATGTCCATTGAAGGAGACATCGTATTGAACTACGGATATGCAAAGGGATATAGACCGTTAATGAATTATTTACTTCATTACATGGAAATGAAAGGCGTAGACATTTCGAATAAAGATATTCTAATTACAAATGGATTTACAGAAGGATTGGATATTGTACTCTCTTCTTTATCAAAAAAATCTGGTCGTGTCATTTGTGAGAATCCAACTCACCACGCTGCACTAAAGCTGTTCCGTTTACATGGACTTGAAGTTCATGGGATTGATATGAATGAGGATGGTATTGATACGAATAAAGTTGAAAAAAGCTTGCGTGAAAAAGATTTTGATTTTGCTTATTTAATTCCTTCTTATCATAATCCAACCGGTATTGTTACGAGTTCAGAGAAAAGAACGGAATTGATGAGGTTATTCTCAAAATATAACGTTCCTATTATAGAGGACGGATTTAATGAAGAATTACGTTATTCAGGTTCACATTTAGCTCCATTATTAACTTTTGCGGGAGCTGGCAATAATGTGATTTATATTAGTAGCTTTTCAAAGGTACTTTTCCCTGGTTTACGTGTAGGCTGGATTATTGCAGATAAAGAGCTGATTCATTATTTAGAAAGCGTAAAAAGAGCAAGAACGATTCACACATCTACGCTAGATCAAGCTGTTCTGTTTCAATATTTACATGAGGGATATTTTGAGAAATATTTAAAAAAGGCAAGATCTGTTTATAAGAAAAAATATGAGTTAGCTGTCGGGGCATGTAACCAGTACATTCATTTCAAAAGAATGACTGGAGATGGTGGACTTCATTTATTTATAGAACTAGAAGAGCATATGAATGCCCGCACACTTTTACAAAAGTGTTATGAGAAAGGCGTTACGTTTTCACCTGGAGATGTTTTTTACTCTGATGGAGAAGGAGCGAACACTTTCCGATTAGGGTTTTCGCGCTTGAAAGAAGAAGAAATAGTTCGGGGAATTAAAATAATTGGTGATACATTAAAAAATGAAATTTGGAGTTGAGAAAATGAAAATCGGTGTTATTATGGGCGGGGTATCGTCTGAAAAACAAGTTTCAATTATGACGGGGAATGAAATGATTGCTCATTTAGATAAAAATAAGTATGAAATAGTTCCAATTACATTAAATGAAAAAGTGGATTTAATTGAAAAAGCGAAAGACATTGACTTTGCGTTGCTCGCGTTACACGGAAAATACGGAGAAGATGGGACAGTTCAAGGAACACTGGAGAGTTTAGGGATTCCTTATAGCGGAAGTAATATGTTATCTAGCAGTATATGTATGGATAAAAATATTTCGAAAAAGATTTTACGTTATGAAGGTGTAGAAACACCAGATTGGATTGAACTTACAAAAATGGAGGATCTAAATCTTGATGAGTTAGATAAGTTAGGATTTCCATTAGTAGTAAAACCAAACTCTGGCGGATCGAGTGTCGGAGTGAAAATCGTTTATAATAAAAATGAATTGATCTCAATGCTAGAAACTGTATTCGAATGGGATTCTGAAGTAGTAATTGAGAAGTATATAAAAGGTGATGAAATTACATGTTCAATTCTGGATGGAAAACAGTTACCTATAGTTTCAATTCGACATGCAGCCGAGTTCTTTGACTACAATGCAAAATATGATGATACTAGTACAGTTGAGGAAGTTATCGAACTTCCAGCAGAAATTAATGAACGTGTAAATAAAGCGTCACTTGCTTGTTATAAAGCATTAAAATGTAGTGTTTATGCAAGAGTTGATATGATGGTGAAGGACGGAATTCCATATGTAATGGAAATTAATACATTACCAGGGATGACACAATCAAGTTTATTGCCAAAAAGTGCAGAAGCGGCGGGAATTAGTTATAGCGAACTATTAGATATGATTATTGAAACATCATTAAAAGTTAGAAAAGAAGAAGGGTTTTAAGGGAATTATATAACTAATTTTTTGACAGTTTCACGAAGTATGCTATGATGAATACATTATAAAAACAAAATATTTATCCACTAGGGGGGCCTTTTATAGGCTGAGATCAAATGTGATTTTGAGACTCTTAGTACCTGATCTGGTTAATGCCAGCGTAGGGAAGTGGGAAAGACGTTGCTATTTAATGAGTAAATAAATACTGTCGATTTCACTTTCTTTACGCCTGTAAAGAAAGTTTTTTTATTTTACAGCTTTAATAATTGTGGATAAATACTTATATTTTATACATTATTGGAGGGATTTAAATGACTTTTTCACAATCGTTACGTAAAGAAGTAGATTCAATTTGGGAAGCGAGTTTTAACCATCCTTTTGTAAAAAAACTTGGTGAAGGAACGTTAGATTTAGCTAGTTTTCGTTATTATGTGCTTCAAGATTCATATTATTTGAGCCATTTTGCTAGAGTACAAACTTTAGGAGCTGCGAAAGCTCTTGAATTAGAGACGACAGCTCGTATGGCACATCATGCTCAAAATACATATGAGGCAGAGTTATCTTTACATGAGAATTTTGCGAAGAAATTAGGGATAACAAAAGAAGAAAAAGATAATTTTATTCCTGCGCCAACTGCATATGCGTATACTTCACATATGTATCGTGCTGGGTATGAAGGGCATTTAGGAGATATCATTGCAGCAATTTTACCTTGCTATTGGTTGTATTATGAAATTGGCGAACGCTTAAAAGAGTGCCAGCCGGAAGAGCCAATTTATAACGAATGGATTTCTGCTTATGGATCTGATTGGTTCCGTACGCTAGTTGAAGAACAAATTACACGTTTAGATACTATCGCTGAAAAAGTAACAGAGACAGACCGCAAGCGTATGAAACAGCATTTTATTATTAGCAGTCAATATGAATATTCATTTTGGGAAATGGCTTATACATTAGAAAAGTGGCCAGTGGATACAGACGTAAAAGACGTAATTGGGTAAAGAATAGAAGTAATGTTATAGCTAGGTATGGATCATACCTAGCTATATATTTTTTCTTGTCAAATTTGCGTAAAGTCATTAGTGCTACGGAAATGGCGAAATAGAATATCGATAATTTAGCTCATTTACTTGTCTACGCATTAACTGGATAAACTTCTGTCACATTTATTTTACAATCAAAGAACGTAAATGTTGGTGGTATGAAGTTAAATAAGAAAAGAAACCCGAGCTGTTAGCTGTAACGGAGTTGTTTTTTCTTTGCAGGAATTTCTAAATTATCATGGAGTGTTGTTAATACGATATGCAAATATGCATATCGTATTTTTTTGAGTTCTTTATGTGTTAAAATTAGATATAGAGATATGTAAATATAAAAAAGCAAAAGCAGGAATATCCAATGAATTTTGAGAGGTGTTATATGTTTACAAATAAGAAATTAATTCGATTTGGTTTATCGTTGTTTGTATTTTTAGGGATAATTAATTTTACAATCAGCTATTTCCAAACATATCTTGAAACAGCAGCAGATATTAAATGGGTAATTCCAGAAATTTGGAAAACTATTTTGCTAGATGTTCCTCAAGGGATACTTGTTCTTTTAGGCGCAATTGCTTTATATGATTTCACAAAAGAGGCATCAAAAAAAGACGCATCAATCTAAATGTGTCTTTTTTCAATTAGCAATTTCATATAGAGATTTGCTGGAAAAATAGAATGAAAAGCCCTAATTAGGGCTTTTTTTTGTTGGAATTTCTTAACCGTCATAGAAACCGGTCACTTGGAGGTGTTATAGCGAAAGCCATTTACAGTACAGAAAAATCTAAGCAGCAGACAGAAATATATAGGATATGGCATCATAATTGTTGAGAAATTAATTGAACTTAGTAAGTATGAAGATATGACGCTAGAATTCATATTTTTTAATTTTTATTTATCCCGCTATTTGCCGGGCAGTAAGCCCCCCACCTCAAAATTCAGCGGAAGCAAAGAAGTTAGGTAGGGGATGAACAAAACCCCACTGATTAAAGTTTCACTTTATAAAAATGAGCCCATAGTAAAAATAGGTATATGAACAAGGTGCATCATCTAGTGATAAGTCATACTTTGTTGGTGTACGTATTGAACTTAGTTTATAGCGCTATTTCTACTTAGATGTAACGAACAGGAATATAGGGAAGTATCGATGAGGTTGTATTTTATAAACGGAGGTTATGAAAATGAATCAGTTTCAACAAGAACTACAAGCGTTAAGCCTTAATGATTACCGGTCTGGAAATATTGTCTATTGGGACCAGCAAAACCAATATCCATATTACTATATTGAAGATGCTGCTCGTCGCTGTGGCGGTTGTGGTCGTTGTGGCGGTTGTGGTGGAGGTCGTTGTGGCGGCTTCCGTTGTGGTGGCTTCCGTTGTATTGGTTGCTTCGGTTGTTTTGGTTGCGGAGGCTGTGGCGGTTGTGGAGGCTGTGGTGGTTGCTCTAACTGTTTTGATGGTTTTACTGATACTACCGGTACTATTGTAACGTATGAATATTGATAACATCTATCTTGCTAGTTGCGGGCAGTAACATCCCCAAAAAAATTCAGCGAGAGCAAAGAGAAGTTAGGTGGCGGACTGCCCATAAAAGCCCGATTGGTGAGAGCTGATTAAAGTTTCACTTTATCAATTAAAAAAAATTAGTTATATGTACGTGCCGACAAAGAATATAGCCATTATTAATGGATATATTCAATCATTCAAGTGAAAGAGTAACAATAAGATATATAGATGTAATCAAGATGTGATGGATAAAGCAATGACTAGATTTAAAATCTAATCATTGTTTTTTTCTTATGGTTTTATCATTAAATATCTGTCTAGTTTGGGCATTGCTTCCTTATAGCTAATGATTTTATTACAACCGTGTAAGGTTAATGTAATGTTAATCGATAGTAAAATAAGTTGCTTAAGTGTATTTTAAATAAGATTAAAAAGTACTGTTTATCTACAAAATAATAGGGTAAATACTATGTAATTAGGAAGTGTATGAATATGGTTGAACTAAAATCTATTTTCCATTCGTATAAACTAAAGAGAAAAATAGCTAAAGATTTATACGGAAAAAGAGATGAATTATCACTGTTATTAAATGAATTTAATAATATGAAATGTACAGTAACATCTGAAAAGAAGAAAAATAATATATTATCTCGTTTGCAACTAATTTATCAAAATATGAAATCGGATAAGCAGTACCCTCTAGTAGTTGCTTTTGATAGTAAATTATTGGAGCGATTAGAAAAAGAATCTGTACATACTATTGAGGATGGTGTAACATGTCTACATTTAATGTTAGATATGAATTATGAGAAGATAAAACAATATGGTTCGGGTACAAGTAGGTCATTCGTTCCATTATCGCAGTCTTCTATTTGTCTTGCTGATTGTATTTGTTTAACAGGATTTGTAGTAGGTTTACTAGGAACAATTTCATTTGGAGGATTACTGTTATCTATATGTTCAATTACATAACGCTTAATATTTGTAAAGAGAGCGCCGATTTAAGGTGTTCTTTTTTAGTTTTTTGTAAATTTTTTGTAAATGATAAGTACAATACATTATATAAATTGTATAATTTAAATGTATTAAAATATAAATATAATGAGGTGCTGTATATGATAATTACTTTTAATTGTTAAAAGAGTCGATTTGATAATGTTTTATTCAGATAAATAGTTTTTACTTTTCTTTTAAATACTTGATTTAAATGGATTAGATTAAGTAACTATTGTTCTAGCTTTTTGATAATCAAGACAACTGAAGAAAGGAAGGAATCATTTTATGAAAAAATTAAGGCTGCTAACATTTGAAAATATAGTAGAACCCCTTTTAAATGAAAAGGTATCATTTATATACTTTCCTATTGAATGGCTGGACATCGTAGAGATACATTATAAGACATTTTTATTAACGAGTAAGTTGAAACGTTTGAATGAAAGATTGTATGATATGTTTTCAGATATATTGTTTATTCAGCATAATCCGTACGTATTAAATGAAAATACACCATGGATTGTATCAAAAGAACCTATTAAACAAGAGCAGCTCGATTATATTTTTCAAAGTTGGTATGAGATTATTCATGATTGGAAGCCAAATAGATTAGTAGAACCACCAAAATATGAATGGCAATCCGATTTGATTTCTAATTTGCCAGTACTACATGATAATGAAACGTATTCTAAGTGGATACCCGCTTTAATCTCACATATTTTTTGTGAGCGTCCTATATATTTAGAAAATACAAATGAAGAAGAATTCTATTTTTCTCCTCTTAGATCACAAAATATTTGTGAGGCGATGTCAGAGCCGATAAAAGATGAAAAAACACAAGATTTTTTCTCCTATGTATATCGATTTCAATGCATAACCCGCGGTGGTGAGAACGCTCCATTATTAAATATTTCAATAGGGATTCGGAGATTTTATCAAGAATATAAGATTATAGGTCAAACAAACCTTGATATGACAACGTTTGTTTGACTTTTTTTGATAAAATGCAAACATTTTGCAAACATAGGTTATCCAAAGATACTTTTACCGAAGTTTTTAACGGCTTCTTCCTGCATATTCGGTAAAACATGAGAATAGACACTTAATGTCATTGAAATATCTGTATGACCTAATCTCTCACTAATGATTTTAGGGTTAACTCCTTGTTTCAATAGTATAGTTGCGTGTGTATGTCTTAAATCATGGAATTTAATTTCTTTTATACCTACTTTGTGTGTCGCCCTAATGAAACTTTTTCTGAAATGTGCTCTTTTTATGATTCTTCCAAACTCATTACAATTTATTAAATCTTGATCTAGATAAGCAGAACCAAACCTTAATTTCTCTTTATTAATTAAAATCTTATGTTTTTTTAAGGCTACTATTGTTTCATTAGGTACAGGAATTGTGCGTTTTGATGAATTTGTTTTTGCAGTTTTTTTGATTTTATTGTCATGACCAGATGTTTGATTTATTGTAACTGTATGTTTTTCAAAATCAATGTCCTGCCATCGTAACCCTAGAACTTCTCCCAGACGCATACCTGTAGTTATTGCAAGTAGATACCCAATGTGATATCGTGATTCTTGTGAATGCAAAAGAAACTTTTTTACTTCGTCTTCTGTCCAAGTCTGGATAGAGGTTTTTTCTTTTTTCGGTATCTCAGCAAAAGCAGCTGGATTTCGAGAAATAATATTTTGTTTTACAGCTAGATTTAAAGCGCTCTTTAATATTCTATGCATAAGCAGAATAGAATTGTTTGCAATACCTTTATCTATCGCAGTTTTATAGCATTTTTGAATGTGCATAACATTTAATTTATGGAGTGTGACCATTCCCATACTAGGTATAACATGTTGGTTGATAAATGCCCTATAACCAACAAAAGTACTTCTTTCTATACTCATACTTTTAATTTCTAGCCAATGTTTTAGATACTCCTTTAATGTAACTTTTGACGGCTCTATAAAAGTTCCTTCATTTAATTCTGTAATCTTCTTCGCAACATCAGCCTGTGCTTCTTTTTTTGTCTTATATCCAGAAAACCACTTCTGTCTTCTTTTTCCTGTCTCTGGATCAGGGCCGATATCAATAACGATGCAATATTTATTTCCTCTTTTTCGAATATGTCCTTTCACTTAAAACACTCCTTCATTTTGTTTTGAATCATGTTGTATAAGTCTAGTTGTAATTTTGCTGTTATAAAAATTACAAAGGTGGACATATCAGCGATGGATACATTTTACCATATATGAACAAATTCAGTTATAGGATATGATTGTCAGATGCTGTCGGTTTAATGTTTACAATAGACAAAAAAATTAGCGATATGATTAACGGAAATGTAAAGGATTTTAAAGGGGAATTAGGATGAAAAGATTATTGCAGTATTTTTCATCTAGAAATAATTGTTTTCTAGACAAAATTATGATAAGTGGTATAAGAAATGATAGCATTTCAGCTTAATTTATGTAAAGGAAATTTACAAATATAGGATAGATGAGCTACAATATTTATATAATTATAATAAAAAGATAAAGAAGTATTTATTTTAATATTGTGAGATGAGTAATTGGTTAAGTAAGGGGGAGCTTTTATGGGAGCAATATGGACCAACAGAAGTCAGCTAATTGGGAGAACCAGTGAAATAGTGGGATACAAATCAGGGTTAGCTTTAAATCGTGAGGAATTTGGAGAGATTATACCTGAAAAATTTCATGATTTTTGGTTTGGAGAAGACCAACAAGTAATTAGAATTAGATCAGAAATATATGAAGAGCTAATTAGTTATTTATTATATAAGGTAGGAAATACTGAAAATCCTAGTAATGTATCTCCTACAATTTTACTGTCTAGGAAGTATTCAAATAATCCTGAAACCTCCAAAATGTATTCGGATTTAATTCGATTATTTATAGAATTTCAAAAGAAAACAATGAATACAGCAAAAGTAGTAAACAAGGCGGTAATCGATCCTACAATTTTTTTAGAAACTGCAAAAAAGAAATATGGCATTGCAGGAGCATATATGGGGATAGAGATAATAAAAGCTATTAATTTGAGGTTACATAAAAGTCCATGGGGATGGACTAGACAAGTTAATTGGAAGGATGTGGCAGAATTAAGAGGGTTATTTGAAAGTGAATCTTTAGAAACTAATTATGGGAAATTCTTTGATCAACGATATATTGACTATTTAAGTCATAACTTTGATTCAATGGGTGAGATAAACTGGAGGAAATTCGAAGCTCTAACATGTGAATTTTTTGAAAAACATGGATATTATGTTGAAATAGGTGAAGGAAGAGATGATGATGGAATAGATGCACGAGTTTGGCTAAAAGAAAGTGATAAACCAGGACCAGCAACGATTCTAATTCAATGTAAGAGACACAAAACAAAAATTGAAAAAATGGTAGTGAAATCTCTATGGGCAGATATGCAAGAGTATGGTGCTGAATCTGGTTTGATTGTAACAACCAGTTCGCTTTCACCAGGTGCAGAAAAAGTTTGTACAGGTAGAGGTTATCCGATTACTCAAGCTAATAGAGAAACATTAAGAAAATGGATCAATGTTATGAGAACTCCATATAGTGGTGTTTTTTTAGCTGAATAATTTTATGCTTTATTTTATCCTTGGAGAGAGGGAAGAACATGGGAGAATTCACAAAAGACCCGGGTGGACATAAAATCACTGATCCTGGTGGCTGGAAAACAATCTTAGAGTCAGGAACGGGGATATAAAGAGATAAAAAAGCACAGTGCTTAATGCTACTGTGCTTTTGATTTACAGAAATTTATTTTTCATTTTTTTAAGTAACCAATCTTGAACGTTGTCTTTCAAATCAATTCCTACAGTTATAACTCCTAAGACAGCGTCCTTATATATAATGTTAAGATCTATGCTCAAAGATTTTTTTACAAATTGTAAACGGCAAATGTTTGACGTTTACTGACAGAGTATAGTTCATAATTTATATACTTGCTAATAGTGTTGAGACATTGACTATTAGAAAAAACTTTCTCAACATGAATTGACTTTAAGTGGAATGAAGATTCTTAATCTTGTGATAAACTGATTTTAAGAAATCAAACGGAACAAAAAAGACCCATAGTGTGTGTAAATATGCTGGGAACACGTTTACACCGTTTAGCCCTAATTGAAGTAGGGAAAACATTTGCCATGAGCCTTTCGTTTACGAGTTTTCGTAACGTATACGGCTAGTTATAACACAGCTTTTTGATGTAATTCAGCATTAAGGTGCGTGTTCATGATAGGGAAGTGTGTCTTGTTCCAATAAGGGGGACAAAGCATGTGGAAAGCTCTAGGTCAAATTGAAAAAGAATTATGCGTAGCTGGTATAAGAAAAAATAAACTAGCAGATCATTGGGGTGTTAAGCCAAGTACTGTTACAAAAGTATTTAAAGGTAACACAGATATTAGTTTTGGTTTTCTTTCTAAAACAATTATTCTATTAAATAAAGGCATACAGGTACAAGGGAATATATTAAAGGATTATATTGATGTCACAAATCCGAAATCAGAGAATTTACGTGAAGCGATGGAGGACTTAGCTTTAAGAGGTAAGTTCAATCTTTTGATTGAAGTAATAAATAGTGAATTACAGTCTAAGGTGTCTGAAAATAAAGAATTTGCTAGTGTGTATCTGATTATTTATAAACGATATATCGGTGAGTTGAATGCCAAACTATATTATAAAGCGTTGCATATAGCAAGTAAATCAGTGAAAACAATTGAGATGGAATTGTTAACTGAAATTTTATTATGTCAAGCGCAATATCAAACAGGAAATTATACGACTTTAAATGAGCGTCTGAAATCAATAGAAACTAAAATTGATAAAATTAGTAATAAATATCTTCGTGAGTGCTTCAAATTACGTTACAGAGAAGCGATTGCTGTTACTTCATTGCAAGGAGGAGAAGTAGATGAAGCAAGAAACGTTTGTATTAAATTAATAGATGATCTTGAGTGGGATAACTATTTTTCTTTTCCAAAAGTAAATGCGTACTTAAAGCTAGGTGAATCGTATGTTTTCTCAGTAGGTGAATATGAGAACTCAAAATATTACCTAGAGAAAACATTACAAGTGATTGGTGATAGAAAAGTTGAAGCTGTAGAGAAGAAGAAAGAAATGGTGCAACATACATTATCATTTTTAAAGATTCACCATGACAAAGAAATTAGTGATACAGATGTTGTACATCCAAGTGAGCTGGCATATTTAATGATTAAACAAGGTAATACAATAGGAGCGAGGGAAATATTAAATCAAATAAAAAGTTCTACAGGTGAATTAACAGACATACAGACCGCTTATTTAGCTTTAACATATGAGGGAGCTAAAAGAGAAGAGTTAATGAAACAATCTCTTCTAATGTGTCAAAAATCAGGAAATATATTTTATTCGAATTTACCGAAAATTCACTTGGGTTTAATTTGAATATTTGTTATAATTAGCATCGGAAAGAGGTGATTAGATGAAAAAATTAATTACAATTATTCCTGTACTATTATTAGCAATTACACTAGTTGTTAACACTGATTCTGCGAAAGAAAAGCCTAGTACAAATGACTCAAAACCAGTAGTTCAGCAAATGATGGTTGATCCTGGTGGCGGTTGGTAAGATACAAAATATAGGTTTACATATATAAATTTAAAATGACATCGTCTTAATTGACGGTGTCATTTGTAGTTTTAAGTAAGATTTCCTTTTTAGGTTTATGAACAAAAAAGAAATTTATGTAAAAAAATAACAAAAATGATAAGGGGATAAGAGAAGATGAAAAGTAAAGATGGGGAAGTTAATCTGATAAAAAAAGCGCTTTTACTTCTGCAAGAAGAAGATAACCCAAAAGAAATATTATTATCTATCTGTTTAAGTGGACATGAAAGAGACAAAGTAATTTAAAAAAGACTATCTAATTTTTTCGGATAGTCTTTTTTCATTAAATATTCCCTTTAGCTTTTTCGTAACTCACAAACATTTCTAGTTGTTCTAATGCTTTTTTTCGTTGTTCTTCAGGTAGATCATTTATGATTTGAAGAATTTCTTGAGCTTCTTTTGTAAGTTGTAGATCTTGGTCTGCTGTTAAATCTGGCGAATCAGATAACCCAAGTAGATAATCAGTAGTAACATTTAAATGATTAGCTATTTTTTGAAGTGTACGTGTACCTGGTGATTTTTTTCCTTCAACGTAGTTATAAACAGAAACATGACTAACACCAATTGCATCAGCTAATTGTTGTTGAGTAATCCCTCTTTTTTCAATTAACAACTTTAACCTTTCATGACTAAACATAATTAAAACACCCCAAGTTTATTTTATCTATTTTATATGAAGTTATTTCTTCTTTACCACTGTTATAGTGTGACACACGGCACTTTGCTACACTGTCATTATATATTAACTATCAGTTAAGTGGAAAGGTAAAGTTTTTGAAAAAAGTTTTATAAAACACTTGAACTTAACTTAAGGTTAAGTTAATATGTAATTAACAACAAAAACGGAAGAGAGGAGTTGCATATGAAAACTCTAAAACAGCTACGTGTAGAACAGGGATATACATGTAAGGAAGTAGCTGAGGCCGTTGGTATTACGGAAGTGTACTATTGGTACATAGAAAACGGCAAACGCCGTCCTTATTATGACTTAATTGTAAAAATTGCTGATTTCTTAAAAGTGAAACTAGAAGCAATTAAAATTTTTTGCCCTTGACTTAACTTATAGTTAAGTTAAGGTTGGTTAAGTTAAATAGAAGGGAGCAAAACAAAATGGGGTTAGATCAAATCATTAAAGAGTCAATCCGTGAAGTTGTTCGTGAAGAAATCAGATCAGCATTAGCTGATTTACATCAACAATCACAACCAAACAAAGTAATGCGAGTAAAAGAAGCGGCAGCTTACCTTAACATCGCGGTTTGTAGAATGTATGAGTTGGCAAGTCATCCGAAGTTTCCGGTTATACGAGAAGGGCGCAAATTACTCTTCTTACAAAAAGATTTGGAAGCATGGCTAGAAGCCCAAAAGGAGGAACCAAACGTTGGTTGAAAGTACATTCAGCCTTTTGGTTACAGCGGTGGTTATCGTTTCATTCGTGGGTGGCGTAGCGCTATTCGATACATTTGAAAAGCTTATCAACGAGAACGAACAGCTAAAGCAAGAAAATGAACAGTTACGAAAGGAGAAAACAGTATGAGCATAACAGCACCAGTTTTACAAAAGGACATGCAAAAGAAACAGGTGTTAGATGAGTTCTTAAAATATTGTAATCAAATGCAAATCGAAGCATTAAAGCAACAGGATCCAATTGCACTTTGTACATGGATTAAGGAAGCAAGGTCAGCTAGACGAGAACTTGCAGCACTGTATCGAGCGAAAGAAAAGCACGATGTGGAACGTGAAAAGGATCGTAAAAACATCTTAGGAATTATCCGACGGTTAAGAAGTCAGGGCGTTGATGCAAGTGTGGTAGAAAGAGCACATTGCATTACTCTTTGCGAGGAGGTGATTTAAATGGAAATGAACAACAAAACCAAAGTAATTCCAGCACCTGCGGTAACAGAGACTGTTGTAGAAGTGAAAATTCTATTAAATAATAAGCAAATTTGTGAATCTAACGTTGTACTTCAACTTGACCAGAAATAGTAGCACTATATCGTTCATGCATATGTTTTCTTAAGTTATCTTCGTAAGCTTTTGTCGCTTCTTTTATAACCATTTCTAGACTGCTCTCTGGAGTTAAATCATTATACTGGCGCGATTGTTCATGGACGTATTTTAAAACACGGTCAACAATTTCATGATGAGATAGTTTGAAAATATCATCTAAATCAACGCGAATATTTATAGTATTTGGTTTCATACAAACACCTCCTTTCGTCTAACTAATTCGACAGAAAGGAGGAAAATCCTACATTAAAGGAGGTGAGCACGATGCTAGATAACCCGATGGCGATGCACAACGGCTACGGTAAAGCAGATCCGCAAGAACAGATGATAGACTATCCAGTTGAAGATGCATTAGGTAATGAAATTCTGCCAGGTGATGAGTTTTTAATCGCACCAGATGGCGAAGTGGTCCTAAAGGATAACATCATGGATTACATGATTACGCAGCTTGGATTTGAGAAGAAAACCGCAAGGGAATAAGAGGTGGTTATGACATGAAAGAAACCTGGAAGTCTGTAACAGGTTACGAGGGGCATTACGAAATTTCAAGCACAGGAAATGTAAAGTCAATCAAGTTCAAAAAAGAGAAGTACCGCAAGCAATTTTGTAGTCAAGGCTATAAAAAGGTGCAATTGCATCTTAATGGGAAAGCTCAAAAATTCTATGTTCACAGATTGGTTACAGAAGCTTTTATTGAAAATCCAGATGGAAAAAGCCACGTGAATCATAAGGACGGAAATAGAAGTAATAACACAATTTCCAATTTGGAATGGGTTACAAATTCAGAGAACATGAAGCATGCTTATAAGTATTTATTGCCGAAAGATTATGCGAAAGATCTAAAGTCAAAGACATCCAAACCTGTCGAGCAAATAGATCAACATACGCTTCAAGTACTTAGGAAATTTAAATCAACAAAGGCTGCAGCGAGATTTATCGGTATCAGCCCTGTTCACATAGCGAATGTATGTAAAGGAAAGAGAAGAACATCCAAAGGCTTTATTTGGAGATATGCATGAAAAAGACCACCTGTAGCAGCAGGAGGTCCCTTTAAAAAGATAAGTTAGGGCTAGTATATCACAGAAAGCGAGTGAATAGAACATGCAAGCAAAAGTATTGGTAAATACACTCAATATGGACCACGATCAGTGGTTGCAAGCACGTACACAAGGTATTGGCGGCTCAGATGTTTCTGCAATAGCAGGTTTAAATAAATGGAAATCAGCAGTGCAAGTATTCCTTGAAAAAACACAAGCGATTGAAAAGGAAGATATACAAAGTGAAGCTGCATACTTCGGCAACGTTTTAGAAGAAGTAGTGGCAAAAGAATTTGCAAAACGCACAGATTTAAAGGTTCAACGCAGAAATGCCATTCTTCAACACCCTGAATATCCGTGGATGTTAGCGAATGTGGATCGATTAATTGTTGGTGAAAAAGTTGGACTTGAATGCAAAACGTCGTCGGAATATTTAAAAAAAGAGTGGGAAGATGAGGAAGTTCCAGCTGCTTATCTCTTACAGTGTCAACATTATATGGCCGTAACTGGCTATGAAGCATGGTGGATTGCGGTACTCATCGGTGGCAACAAATTTGTTCATAAAAAAATCGAACGCGATGAGGAATTGATCCAGTACCTTATCGATATTGAAAAAGACTTCTGGCTCAACAACGTTAAGAAGAACGAGCCACCGATGTTTGACGGTTCGGATTCATCAACAGAATTACTTAAACATTTATATCCAGAATCCATTACAGATAGCTTTGTAAGTTTAGGTAAGCAAGAAGAACTTCTCATTGAAGCGCGTGATCAAGTGGACCGAGAAATTAAAGTCCTGCAAGAACAAAAGGTAGAGTACGAAAACAAAATCAAAGCAAAACTCGGTACCAATGAAGTTGGTGGAACTGAGAACTACAAGATTTATTGGAAGTCATATACAACTAATCGGTTTGATAGCAAGCGATTCAAAGCGGAACACCCAGATTTATTTGAGCAGTATGTTAAAGAATCTAAATCAAGAAAATTCACAGTTAAATAAGGGAGGAAATAAACAATGGCAACTAACAAAGATGTAAAAAATCAATTAGCAAATCGTAAGGTAAGCACACCAGTAACACCTGAACAAACAGTAGAAGCGTATATGAAGAAAATGGCTCCACGTTTTGCGGAAGTGTTACCGAAACACATGAGTATGGATCGGATGAGCCGAATTGCATTAACAACGATTCGTACAAATCCAAAGCTACTTGAATGCAAAGTACCATCGCTTATGGGAGCTGTTATGCAAGCCGTACAATTAGGGTTGGAGCCAGGATTGTTAGGGCATTGCTACATCTTACCATATAAGAGTGAAGCGACTTTCATTATCGGATATAAAGGCATGATTGATTTAGCAAGACGTTCTGGTCACATTCAAAGCATCTATGCACATGCAGTTTATGAAAATGATGAGTTTGAATACGAGTTAGGTTTACACCCTCAACTGAAGCACAAACCGTCATTTGGTGATCGTGGTGAGTTTATTGGAGCGTATGCAGTCGCACATTTCAAAGATGGTGGGCATCAAATGGAATTTATGCCAAAGAGTGAAATTGAAAAAAGAAGAGGGCGTTCAGCTTCAGCAAATTCGAACTATAGCCCGTGGAAAACAGATTATGAGGAAATGGCGAAGAAAACAGTGGTTCGTTACATGTTTAAATACTTGCCAATTAGCATTGAAGTTCAGTCACAAGCCCAGCATGACGAAGTGGTTCGAAAAGATATCACGGAAGAACCAGAATTCATAGAAGCAGATCCAATTGAAGTGGATCAATCAGCTGAAGGGAATGGACAGGCAGAATTCGTGATTGAAGGTGAGTAACAAATCAAAGGTGCTACTCTCTCGCAAATTGTGGGAGAGAGCACAATCAAAAGATGAATTAAAACAGTCGATTGCATGTTATATACAAACTGGTTATCCAGGTTATCGAATAGAGAAAGTCATTAAGGAAAATGAGTCTTACATCGCGATTTGCACAAGGGGGTCATAAGATGGGCATCTTTCGAGTTAAGAAGGATACAAATTACTCGGTGATACACAACACGCCTTTACGTGATGAAAATCTGAGTTGGCGAGCAAAAGGATTATTAGCATACATGCTTTCTTTACCTGATGATTGGACTTTTCATGCAACAGAGCTAAGTCAACATGCCAAAGATAGCGAAAAAATAACAACAAGTACTCTCAAAGAATTAAAGGCTGCAGGATATTTGAAACGTTATCCAGTTCAAGATTCAGAGACAGGAAAAATATCACATTGGGAAACTGCTGTTTATGAAGTACCGACCATAGATAAGGAAAACCATCCTATGGAAAAACCACCTAGTGGTAAAACCATTGACTGGAAAACCACACGTATGGAAAACCACTCAGTGGAAAAAGGCCAACTACTAAATACTAATGATTTACTAAGTACTGATATACCAAGTACTAAACTAACTAATGATGATGTAGATAAGCATCCTTTGATAGATGAAGAATTTCAAAAAAGTTATAACTACCTTTTACAGAACAACATTCCATTAAGTGAAACGGCAATGCAGGATTTGGGAGAGTTTAGTGATGTATTAGGTAGCCAAATCATTATGGAAGCTGTTGATAGGGCGGTTGATCAGAACGCGAAACGATGGAAATACATTAGCGGTATTTTATTCAACTGGCAAAAAAGCAACGTGAAAACATTGGCAGATGTAATCAAGCTTGATGAGGATTATAAAAATCAAAGAGGTGGTGTAGAGAATGCAACACGTAGGGGACGCGCTGGCAAAGGTTTTAGTACGGGCAGAAGCTATGAGGAAGAAATTGCAAGCAGAGAACGCAATAGACCCAACTACATCAAACGAGTATAGATGTTTAAAATGTCAGGATTCAGAAGTGATTTTTTACGAAGAAGTTAATCAATTCGGTATGAGAGTGTCTATGCAAAAAGATTGTGAATGCAAAGCGCAACGAGTATTAGAGCGTAGGTTAAAAAACGCAATGATTCCCGAAGAATTTACAAATGCCCGTTTTGATTCTTACAAGCGGGAAACAGAGCAACAAAAGCTTCTTTACAAAAT
The DNA here is from genome assembly GCF_900176455.1 of Bacillus sp. JKS001846. NCBI lineage: Bacteria > Bacillati > Bacillota > Bacilli > Caryophanales > Bacillaceae > Bacillus > Bacillus sp. JKS001846. Next base: position 3,115,014 of record NZ_FWYG01000001.1, on the reverse strand, counting down.
GATGGTGGAGTATCTGCATTACTTTAAACAAATCAAAGGGACAAAACAAAATAGTTTAGGTTTTGTTGCAACATTTGGTGAGTTACGAATTAAGCAATTAGAGCTAGCAAAGCAAGCGCAAGCAAAGAGAGAACATAACAGTTTTGGACTTGGTAAAACGCATCTTCAAGTAGCTGCAGCGAAGTATCTTATGAATCAAGGATATAGCGTGCTGCTAATATCAGACGGAACTTTTATGGATGATCTCATTGCAGCCAAGATGATGAATGATGATAAAAAAGAATTTAATCGCCTGATGGATCATGCAAAAAAAGTAGAGGTTCTCATTTGGGATGATTTAGGGAAATCAAAATGGTCAGAAGCAAAAGAGAATCTCTACTATCAAATTATTGATTATCGGTATCGACATAATATGCCTATTTTATACAGTTCTAATGAAGATAATGAAACATTAGGAGAAAAAATTGGTTTTGCAGCAAATAGTCGATTACAAGGCATGAGCAAGCATTACATCGTCGAAATTGAAGGCGAAGATTATCGTGAAAAGGAGTGAAGAAAATGTGCATGACATGCAGTAACACTGGCGTAGTTCATAAAGAAATTTATCCTGGGATGATAACGATTGAGGGTTGTAATTGTGAGGTAGCAAAGCAGCAGGAAGCTTCATACCAAGAACAATGGGATGCTTGGATACAAAAATTTGAAGGATGGAAAAGGGGGTTACTGCATGAGCAACGTGTCGGTTGAGAAAAAGCGTGAGTTTATGCAATTTGTTTTAAACCATATCTTGCCCAGAAGACACGAGGGCTTTCCATTTATCTACACATTTCATAAACATTTAAGGTTTGTAACTAGAATCCACTTTGTTGAAAATGCAAAGAAGTATCCGTATGGAATTGAAATTTCTGCAGAGTTTTCAGAAGGTCAACTGTTCGCGTTTTATAAACCAAATTTAACTATTACAGATGGAATGTCAGCATATCATCATTTCAATGTGAATGATGCACCGATATATATTCAAATCAATTTTAAAGGTAAATACAAGGAACCTTTGTACATGGAAGTACTTGAAGATGATGAGTGCTCGCTTGAAACGCATATCGACGGAGAAGATCATGATGAAATTGAAAAGTTAATAAAATACCAACTCATTAATCATGCACTAGACACAAGAAATAAAGAACTGTTCCACCAGTTGATTGCAAATTAAGGGGGAGATGAAAGGATGGTGGTTCTTTACAAATTCAAACTCACTACCATTTTCGAACAATGGCCGAATGAAGAATATGTGGTAGCGGAAACTGAAGGAAAGGCAAGATTTCTGTACTGGAAAAAGTTCAGAACAAAGCTTCTAACGATGCCAATGGCTGAATTCATGAAGTTTGTAAAGTGTGAGAACGAAGGGGTTTTTGATATCAAGCGGATGTACAGCACAGAACAAGCGTTTAAGAAAATGCAAAACTTTAGAAACCTACATTTTGCTTACATGGGTATGCGAGTAAACGTAGCTGGCATGTGGGGTACGATCGTTGGGAACTGGAAAACTAATCTGTTTGTTTTGTTCGATGGAGAAATTGAAAAGCACAACTGCCATCCTTATTGGGAAATTGCTTACTACGATGATGAGGGCAATGTGGTTCGAAATTATCAGAAGGGAGAGTATGCGGTATAAGTAAAAAAGGACGAGCAGTCGTACCTGCCGTCCTTTATAGGAGAAAAATTATTCTGGATTAGAACTACGAATAACCAGAAAACGCGCTTTAAAACAGTGTTGTCAAAGATGTAATAATCTATGCAACAAAAAGCTTAGTCGGAATTCAAAACACCAAATGGCTTGCATTGGCAACAGGCTCAAAAGTAGTATATGTAAAATGAAAAATTCCATACAAAAAGCAGACAACATTTTCGGTTGTCTGCCAGTTAGTCGAATGAGTTAGCTAATTGTGATAAATTGCATTCCCATTGCGAGAAGAGTGAAGCTGCTAGTTCGAACAGCTTGTTGATATTATTTTCGATATTTTTAAAAATATACAGTAAGAATTAGAAAAGTGATGAACCAATCTGCCTCTTACTGTAAAAGAAGGAAGTACCAGCCGTGGATTAAGCGGCTTGAAAATAGTATGTATTGATTTTTGAAAAATATTCAAGGGGTGAAGAAACATGGAATGTGCACAAAATGCTGTATATGAAATCACTCAGTTAATTAGTGAAGCGAAAGAGAAAAGTTATGAGTAAATATAACAATAAAAAAGCTGAGCTAGACGGCCATGTATTCGATAGTAAGGCTGAATCGGATTATTATTCTGGTTTAAAGGTTCGCCAAGCTGCAGGTGAAATTAAAAGCTTCGAATTACAACCAAGGTTCACCTTGCAACCAGCGTTTACAAAGAACGGTAAAAGTTTTAAGGCAATTACATATATCGCAGACTTCATGGTTTATTTGCCAAATGGTGATGTAGAAGTCGTGGACATAAAGGGTATGGTGACGGAAACATTCGCGGTGAAAAAGAAGATGTTCGAATATAAATATCCACACTTACAACTCATTCTTTTAAAGCATGTTATCAAATATGGCGGATTCATCACACTAGATGAGTACAACAAATTAAAACGTGAAGAGAAAAAACTAAAAAAGGCTAAATAAAGGGAGCGGATCATATGTCATATATCGAATTCAAACCAACTTTAAAGAAAGTAAATCTTAAACCTGATGGGAAGAAAGAAATCGTTTTGGAAGTAACGGATTCATCATTGCGCGGTAAGTTGGATGTACTTTCCGAAATGATCGATACAAAAGTATTTATCTCGCTGGAATCCATGCAGGTTAATTTCAACGTTACTGTTAACGCAAAAACGAACGAACCAGTAACGCAGTATGAGGTTGATGACAAAGGGTTTGTGAAAGAAGTAAAGGCATCATTTGAACAGTTAGAAGCTGATTTCGATATTCCAGAAGAGAAAATTCCAACTCGTGAAGAGAAAGAGCAAGCGGATCGTGAAATTGTAGATGCGTTTATCATCAGCGGGCTCGCTCCAGGTTTAGATGATTTACCGCATGATTTTGCTTACATTGTAAAACGAAAACTCGAAGGAGAGTCATATCTAAAGTTAGCAAATGAGCTGAAAATTTCTAACGTGAAGCTGATTGAAATGATAGATGATTACCGCGCTCGTATCGCACCAATGGCAATTAAATGGCACGAATGGAAAGAGAAACATCCACATGTAGCAGAGCAGCCAAAAGCAGAAGAGAAACCGAAGGAAGAAACAGAGACAGAAGAAACGGTTGTCACGGAAGAAGAGCAAGTACAAGTGGAAAAATCGGAATCTTCTGATGGATTTGAAGTCTCTGATGAGGACAAGCCTTTTGATGAAACATTAGAAGACTAATAAATACAGGTTGGTAGTATGACAATTTCGTTGTACTATCTCCCTTTCAATCTCATATGGGGTGATGGATTGAACAAAAAGGAGAAACGGCAGGTCCGACTTAGGATTCTAAATTTACAAGATAATCACTGCAAAGCGTGTAAAACGGTTGCTAAATCGATTGGAAACAATTATGCGATAGCGCGTTGGTGTTCAGAGAACTGTGAAATCGGTAAAAATCTAAAAAGCTTAGGTGAGAACCTACTTGAGGGGAGAACGGAACATATGGCTGAACAAAAAAACTGGGATCAAATTTGTGCGACTGCTGAAAAATTACGTGCTGCTGATGAAAAGAAATGGACTTGGGGAAATATCGCGGCAGAATTTGGCGTGACCGAAGGGGATTTATATTATTACGTTGCAAAAAGACGTGAAACAAATGCAACGCCTGATAAGCGTGTAGGCGCACCTAAGAATCCTCAGTATACAAAACCATCAACACAACCTCAAAATGACGAGAAAACGAAATCTGAACTGCCAAAATTAAAACCTGTAGTTGCTGAGCATATCGAGAGAGTAGAAGAGTTAGATGCATTTTGGAAAGAGCGATTAAATGACGTTCTTGATGAAAAAGATACCCTTCGAAAAGAGCTAAGTGAAGTATCGAAACTGTACGGAGAATTAAATGATATAAAAGAAAAACTAGAGCAAGGTCTCATTGAAGAAACAAAAGCACGTTTTGAAGCGGAAGATGCATTTGAAAGCATGAAGCAACAATCGCAAGCTCGCGAGGAAGATTACAATTCATTACTAAACGAATTCAACGCAGTTACAGAAAAGAATCATGAATTAGAGCATGACCTTCGAAAAATACATATCAACATACGTGCTGCCGAAGAAACAGTTGCGAAAGAACGTGAACACCGTCTTGAGTTACAAGGTAGATCACAAGCGCTCGGTATAGCGCTCAAGGCAGTCTTATAGGTGGATGGTATGAAACTGACAAAGGAAGAACGAAAAGAGCTCACATACCAAATTGGTGACATTATTGAACAGAAATGCAGATGTTGTTATTACAACCGTACATCCAATGAAAGTTTTAGTGTGAATGAATGTAAAGCATGCCCGACTGGTGAAGAATTACGCCAGTTGGGTAGATACTTGGATACACAGCCGAAAAAGAACGGTGGACCGAGAAAGAGAGCGCCAATTGGATTAACCCCTGAAATTGTAAGAGGTTTGAATATACAAGGTATTCCAGATACGGAAATCAGCATTATGTATGAACGCAGTTTTACTTACGTTGGAAAGCTCAAGAAGAAGTGGGAACGTGAAGGGAAATGGAAAGGTCCAACTAATATGAGAGAAATAAAAAAAGGCTAGGATTTCTTCTAGCACTCAAGCATAAGCCGTATGGAAAGTAGAATGCTTTCCTTATTTAAAGGTGCAAGGAATATAACAAAATAGTTATTTGAATAGAAAATGGCAGGTAATTGACTAAGTTACCTGCCGTGTGCCTAAACAGTCTGGAGTGTAGCCATGGGAAGCTGACTCATAGATAGTATGTGTAATGTAAAAAAAGATTATTCGTAAAGGCGAATGAAAAAAGAGTACATATCAAATATGTACTCTTGAAAAAAGGAGAACTCTATGAGAGTGATAGTATATCATATGCTTGTCCAAATAAAAGGTGAGAAGTTTTTAACAAAATAGTTATTTGGGATAGATTAGTAGCTGAAATGCTAAATATCTAGCATTTCAGCGGGGTGTTTATCCATTTTTATTACGGGAGTTTTTCAACTTGCTATTAGAAGAAATAACTCCGCAAAATATAGCAATAAAAATTGCGACCCAGGTTCCCATGGACATGGAGATCCCTCCTAGTAATAAAATGAACTACTTCTATATTTTAACATTATTAAATGTTTTGTTGTTAATAAATTGAAATATTAAACAAATGAGATGTTATAAAACTAAACAAAATTTTTATTTTGGAGGGAAAAGAAATGGAAATCAAGGTAAATGAGCAAGCTCAACGTTTTTATCTAGCGTTTGATGAATGGTTACCTGCAGTTGGTCATGAAATTAAAGTGGGGAAATATCGTTTTTGTGCTATTCCATTAAGTGATTCTATCAATATTTCGGAAGTAACATCAGGTATCCATGCTATAAGCATTCCGATTGATTCGAGGATTTTGATGGCAACAAGTACTAAGGAAGATACAATGAGGGTTTTAGCAAAAGCTGGTGAAGGTTTAAGGCGAATCCTTGAGAGACAAAGCAATTTAGATGAATCACTTGCAAAAAAGAAAAAGATAGCATTTGAGCGCTTGGGAGAAATGCCACCAATTGAAGATGTTGATACGGATTGGATAACAGCTGAGATTAGTGATGTGACTCATTAAGTAATACAAAATCTTTATTTGAATAGAAAGAGATCCAAGAGTTATAAGGTGAAAAGTGTCATGTATTATCCATTGTAATTAAATATTCATAGTATAAAAGATGGAAGACAAAATATTGACAGGATGAGGTGAATATAGGATGTTTTTTGATTTTTTTTATAATAAAACGCAAATGCGCCCTTTAGGAGGATCAGGGCCTGCACAAAGTACTATTCAAGCGGTTCATCAGGCTATACAAGCACAACAACAAGCGCTGCAATCACAGCATACGCAACAAAGTTATACCCCAGCACAATCATATTATTCTTTACAACCTTATTACCCAGCACAATCATATTACTCTGCACAATCGTATTACCCAACACAATCGTATTACTCAATGTAGATTATACAGTATAGAATATTCTTTTTATTGATTTCGTATGAAACTATATATCTTATATAGTAATAAAAATAATAAAGTGGATTTAAATAAAAAGAGCGCTTTCAAAAGCGCTCCATGACCGAGATTTATATTGAAAAAGAATACCGCATTATACTTTATGTATGTTCGGGATTTATGTGCAGGTTGTAATAAAATTGTTATTTCAAAATAAATAAAAAAGAGCACGCATATAGGTGTGCTCCTAGACTAAAAGGTTTGAACGTATGAAATGGAGTGACCTACACAATAATATATGCCGGTCTGATTTAAAGTTGTAAAGTTTTTTGTAAAAAAAGAGCACTATTGAAAGTGCTCTTAGCAAATACATTTTATATCCTGTTTTGAGCTACGATTTTAATATTCTCTGGTGGAATGATATCTTGAACCTTTTCTTTTAAATCTACTTGGACCATTTCTTCAAGATGTTCAAGTGAAACTTCAAAGTTTATACATTCCGCAGTTGTGATGTTTAATAAAGAATAATTTTCATTCTTTTTAACAACAAGATATTGCGATTGATCTGTTATTACTATACACCCTTGTTGAAAGCCTAATTTACGATTATCTTCAAAAGTCATAAATGTTTCTCCTTTTATATGTATTGCAGATAGATAGTTTACTACATAAATGCATTAGTTCATATTGAGAAACCTTACATTAGTATTACAACCTTGTAAGGTTTCGCAATATTTTGTGGGCTAGTAATACAGAGAGTGTAAAAGGGTCAATTGAATATTTAACAAAATTCTTATTTTAAAAGAGAGGGGAAAACGATAATGAGATATTTTGAGTTTAATAAACATGATTATTACGCTTTGATGGCAGTTAAAGATGGTGGGGAAGAAAAAGCAATTGGGCTATATGTTGAAATTGTAGCTGGAGAAAGCATCGAGGAAGTAGAAGAAGAAGGTTTACCAGTAGAGATAACGCGTGAACAGGCACTATCAAAGTATTTAGATGTAATGGGTAAGGATGACATTGCAGAATGGATTAAAATGTTCGATCAATGCGAAAATCTTCCGTTGTTAATTGATGGAACATTAGTTTGAAAAAATCTTTATTTTATAGATTGGGGTGAACTTCCAATGATTCTTAAAGCGACATTAAAACTTGAATTAGATGATTTGCAGAAAAAATGGGTTTCATACGTAAGGGAGCAAGGTGGAGAAGAAGCCGTATTTCATTATCTGGAAGAAGAAGTACAAAAAAAATTGAATTGGCTGATTTTGTGGAGATGGAATACAAAGAAAAGGGTGATCAATAGTGTCAGAAATCGCATTTAAAGGAACGGTTTTAGAAGGTCGTAAGAGGAGATACACTGTGTTAAATGAAAAGGACTTAGAGAAATATGTAAATAAAGAAAAACGTGAGGAATTTCGTCAAATTTTAAACGAGGCGTTAGGCGAAATTGAGGATGGTCGATTATGTGACGATAAGAAGCCGTACAACAGTTATATCGTGATTAATACAGATGAACCATATATAAACGAAATAATTGAAGTAATGAAACGGCATGTTCACTTTGAATAAAATCTTTATCTGGAAGAGTTCAGCCCCTAACGGTGCGCGTCAAGAGGCTGTGATTAACGAACTCTCATGAGATTGTATGAAGAAATTATATTAAATTCCTTCATACATTATAACACGAAGTTGTTCGAAGTTTAAACTGTTTATATGGATTTTATAATGAAAGGAGTTTGTGAAAATGGGAAATAGACTACATCTTTTTGAAGATGGAGAAACGGTACGAATTAAAGAAACTGGTGAAGTAGTTACAGTTGATCATTGGTGGTTTTACAAGTCGAACCCAAGCGAAGGGTTACATTCATCTTGTGCACAATATAACATTGTTGAACACCCTGGAACTTGGTTTGCTGAATATGAATTAGAAAAGATTTCTTAATAAAATCGTTAATTTAATTAAAAAAAGAGCCCCGCGATAATGGCTGCAGGGCTTCATAAGGTCGAGTTATGTCGTACTCACAAGGGATTTTAACATGAATGTTGTGGTAAACATACTGGTAAATGTATCTAATTTATTTAGAGTAGTTATTTTAAACAAAAACGCTATTTGATTAGTAAACAAAATAAAAAGAACCTGTTGTGTGAGGGTAGGCTCTTTTTAGACAAAGCCAATAGTAAAATTACGTTGAGGTTATTTATATAATACAAAATTAAACTCGTTAATTCTATATGTTAAATGTTGAAAAAGAATTTTATGTACTAAAAAAGAGCACTGTATACGAGTGCTCTTTATAAGAGGGCCCTATTAGCGAAGAAATACTACGTCAATAATATGTATATGCTCGGCTAATCCAATGGTGACAAGTTAATTAAAACTTCATTTTAAACAACAAAGCAGCCAGCTAAATTAGCTAACCACTTATTGTACAAAAGAAAATTAGGCCCTGCAAGTTAGGATGTGTAACCTAGAGGAGTGAACAACCTATAGAGTTTAGTGAGCTTTAATGAATAAATTTTGAAATTTTTTAACGGTTTATGAATAAATAGGATCTCAAATTAAATATATGTGCTAATTAATAAAAGATGTATGTACATAGAAAAGCAGCTAGCAAAAGCTAACTGCTTTGTCGTCCAACAAGAACATCACCACAATGTTTTGTAACTTAGAAGTTACGGTTATAGTATGAACAAAATTGAAAATGTTATGCGGGGAAAGCCTAATGGAAATTTTATTTTGTAGAACAAAGAAATTAGAAAAGAGCACCATGCACAAGTGCTCTTTAAGAAAAGGAGGTAACTCAGTGAACGAAACGTCTGGATTAGAATTATATGTTGTAAAAAAGAAAAAAGAACAATGTTTTATTATCATCTCAATACAAAAGAGCAGCTAGCGAAACTAAATGCTCAAGTAGCAAGTAAATACAATCTGGGTAAGAAGCAAATTGTATTGTGAATTAGTATTACTAGAATCTTGAATTTTATTTAGTACTAATAAAATCCGTAGTTTATCTTAAATAAAAAAGAGCACATATAAGCGTGCTCTCAAATAAGAAAGGTAGAATGCTATGAATGGAATTTTTCCATAAAACAACATATACTTGTCAGGTTTAAATGTGACAAGTTTTTAATGTATATGCTATTTTAATTTCAAATAAAAGAGCAGTTAGCAAAAGCTAACTGCCCCGTTTGGCACAACAAAGCAGCTAGCTCAATAAACTAACTACTTGTTGTACAAAGGAAATTAGGCCCTACAAGTGATGATGTGTAACCTTAAGTTACGGTTGTAGTGTAAACAAGATTGGAAAAGTTATACGGAAGTGAACTTAATAAATACTTCATTTTGTAGAAATTCTCCGTACTCAAAAGAGCACTATATAGTAATGCTCTTCAAATTAAAGACTTTTATTAATAACTTTAGTACGGCATAGGAAGCTGAGTCCCTGGCGGTCGCCACCAAGACTCAACGGTTTTCCAAGCGGCATTATAATTGTAACCTCTTCCCATCAAGTATCCTATGGCAACAGCTTCTGTTAATGCATGTCGATAGCCAAGATGCTGGGCTTCTCGTAACCCATGACTAACAGCTGGATTTATTATAGTAAGAGTTTGTTGTTGAAGGCTATGTGATTGTGGATATAAGGCTTGCTGAGGCTCTCGATAATAATCAATAGGGGTATAAGATTGTTGATTGTTGATGTCCATATTAACACTCCTCACTTTCGATTAATATAATTATCAATTATGGATTTTAGATACTTAATAATTTATGCGGGTATGGGTTGTTTGAGGAATGGGCAATAAACATGTGTTTTTAATTTTCAAAAATAAATTTATTAGAAGGTAAGTTATAGGATATAGCTATATTAAAATGAATTGGCTAAAAGAAGAAGACAAGAGGCGACATAATTGATATAACACTTGGTGAGGATTGGTATAAATCTTTCATTTTGTCATAAATAAAAAGGCGGTTGTTTCCGTAACCACCTTTTTATAAAACAGAGCAACTTTTTCAGAAATAAAATATGAATGATTCTTGAAAAGGTTATAGGATATAATCCCATTTTTATAATTCAAGTGACGAGCTTAATTTATAAGAAAGGAATGACTATATTATATGAAAACTTTTCTAATGAGGTTACAAATAAAAGAACAGCTAGCAAAAACTAACTGCTCACCCAAGAAAAACAGAGGAAAGATAACCATGTGTCTATAGTATTTACGGAATATTGAGTTTTATTCAGGGGGGTAGAGGGAAAGGGGAGAATTACCAGATAAAGTGATTGTTCTTGATCAAATTCGATTGATTGTTGTGGTGGTAAATTTGGGACACTCCCCATTTTAAAGCCTCCATTACTTAAGTATAGAATTTAAATTGTTTAAAAGTATTATATATACTAAATAGATAATTTTGAACCTATTTGGATAAAGAGAGGTTTTATGAAATTTAAATAAAATCCTTATTTAAATAAAAAGAGCGCTTTTCAGGGCGCTCTCTGACCAAAACTAATAGTGAAAAAGAACACCCAAGATATTGTATGTATGCTTTTTAGGGATGTGAGGATTTAATACAAAATCGTTATTTGAATAGGGGAAATAATAATGAAAACGGTGATTGGAACTGATTTTTAACATTTTATACAATTTAGCATCTAATAAAAATTAGAGGGAAGGAGGTGTTGATGTGGACCGATTTAGAAGAATATCTAATACTCAAAGGTTTATAGATCCTGCTACTATAGGACCGACATTCCCTCCACTGCCACCCATTACTATTCCAACAGGCCCAACGGGAATAACAGGCCCAACGGGAATAACAGGTCCAACGGGAATAACAGGCCCAACGGGAATAACAGGCCCAACGGGAATAACAGGCCCAACGGGAATAACAGGCCCAACTGGAGTAACAGGCCCAACGGGAATAACAGGCCCAACGGGAATAACAGGTCCAACGGGAATAACAGGCCCAACGGGAATGACAGGCCCAACTGGAGTAACAGGTCCAACCGGAATGACAGGCCCAACGGGAATAACAGGCCCAACGGGAATAACAGGCCCAACGGGAATAACAGGCCCAACTGGAGTAACAGGCCCAACGGGAATAACAGGTCCAACGGGAATAACAGGCCCAACGGGAATAACAGGCCCAACGGGAATAACAGGTCCAACGGGAATAACAGGTCCAACGGGAATAACAGGCCCAACTGGAGTAACAGGCCCAACGGGAATAACAGGTCCAACCGGAATGACAGGCCCAACGGGAATAACAGGCCCAATTGGAGCAATACAAACGACAAATGTATTGTATTTTACTTTTTCAGACGGGCAAAAACTCGTATATACAAATGCTGATGGCTTACCACAATATGGAACAACACAGATATTGTCACCAAGTGATGTTTCCTATATTAATTTATTTATAAATGGAATTCTTCAGCCACTATCTTCATATCAGGTTGTAACAGGGCAGCTAACTTTGTTAGCTCCTGAAGCTCCAGTACAGGGGGCTTCAATTATTCTGCAATTCATTACTATTAGTTAAAAAAAGGACAGATTTCCTAATAAAGAAATCTGTCCCAAAACAAAAAAGTGTTGATTAAGTTACGATAAACTCAACAGTGATTGGAATTCCAGGATCTAATGTGTCCCCGCCTGGGATTGTGATAGCACCAGTTGGACCAGTAGTAACACTAGAATTCGAACCCGGCTGCAATACGCCGTTTACATAGAGATTATAATACGTAAAAATAGGGAATGCTGTAGCAGCTACACCAGCATCATTTAGACAAGCTGTAGCAGCAACCGCAAACGCAGCACCTGTCCCTGTTCCTGCGCCTAGTGTGGATGTAAATCTTCTAGAAGCTATAAATGGAGGTACGATAGCCATTTGGTATTCACCTCCTTCTCAATTTTATTAGGACTAGATTAGGAGAAAACTTGTCCTATATTGTATTCTATGACGTACTTAAATACTAGAAACGGCTTATGTATTAGGATTTAAGTACAATTATTAAATTAGATACATTGATATTGAATAAAAACGCTATTTGGCACAAAAAGGCAGCTAGCTAAAGTAGCTAACTGCCTGCTGTAAATACTATTCCACATGGATACGCAAATTGTAACCACAAGTTACGTTTATAGTATAAACAGATTTGAAAATGTTATGCAGGAAAGTAAACTAAATAAAAACTTTCTTTTGCACAACAAAGTAGCTAGCTTAATGAGCTAACTACCTGTTGTACAAAAGAAACTAGGCCCTACAAGTAAATGATATGTAACTTTAAGTTACAGCTATAGTATAAGCAGAATTAAAAGTATTATGTGGAAATAATAATGATCTTAATAAAACTTTCATTTTAATATAAAGCAGAATTATTAAATGGCTTAGGCAGACAATTTATTAAATAAACTGTCCGCCAAGTGAATGAAAGATTATTTGAGCTATAAAGCCCAAGTTTAGTATAGATAGAATCATGAAAGTTTAATCATAAAACAGATAAATTATGTTATAGAAAACCTTCAATTAAAAAAAGAGCAGTTAGCTTTTGCTAACCGCTCGGCTCTCGACCAAGAAAGCTAGAGTGGGAGAAATCGACTTTTTAAAGTCTTGTCTATAGTGTTAGACAATGTTTAGAATTATATTCACTTAAAACGTAAAAAGAGCAGCTAGCAAAAGCTAACTGCTCGGCTCCTATCTTAAAAAGAGATGTTAGGTGTAAGGTTGATTCGTGATGAATGGAGCCTGTATCTATTATTAACGAAACAATGAGTTTTATTCAGGGGAGGAAGAGAAATGAGACCACGTAGATTTGAGTATTTGATTTCTTATAAGTATTACCATAATAACGGTAATACGGATTGTACGTATTTATTCAATAGTCGTTCGAAACTCAATAGTAGAAAAGACGTCCTAGATTTAATGGATCTATTAAAAGAAAAATGCAATGCTCATACGGTCATAATCAATAACAGTCAATTACTAAGAGAAAAGAGAGCATTATAAAAACTCAACAAAATAATCCCTTGAATAGAAAGTGAGGTTAGGAGAATGGAGAATAACATAAAACTTTTAGGTGATGACGGGATGTTGGGTATGGAGTTTAAGAATAGAACGATTCGTGTTTATAACACAGAAGGCGATGTGATGGAATTACTTTCAACAAAAGAACAGATTCGAGAGGCTATCGATTATTTAAAAGGATGCCAGAAAGAAATGAAGTAATGTTTTAAAGAGTAATCACATCGAACGGAGGGGAACCGTATCAACAAGGAACTCCGGATAAGGAAATCAGAATTATGTATGATCGTAGTTTTACTTATGTTGGGAAACTCAAGAAGAAGTGGGAAAGAGAAGGGAAATGGACGGACTTACTAATATGAGAGAAATAAAAAAAGGCTAGGATTTCGCCTAGCAAAAGAGTTATGTCGTACAGAAAGGTACTTGTGTGCAAACCAGGTGTTTGCAAATTCATTATATAACGTTTCTGGGGTGGATAGGCTGAGTCATAGCAATCTTTACGAAAATTTTACATGTGTTGAAGATTTTGATAAATATCAAATTTGAATTTTATTAAGAAAGTGGACTAAACGCGTTGATAACTAGATGGGAAAAGAGAGCATCATCACTGAAATAAAAAAGCCCTGCACACAGGGCATCTAAAAGATACCTTAGCAATAACGACGATTAGGGGGACGTATTAGCTAAGGTATCTGGATGGATGGCTGCATACTAAGTATGCAATCAAGAGCATTGTTGAATGTATTGGGATATTCAACACGTTAAGAATAACATGAAATTTCAGTTAATTCATCCGGTAAATTTGTCCAAAAAAGGTGCTTCGATAAAAGTTTTTCACCTAAGAATTGGATTCATGGATCTTAACAAAAGCGTTATTTTATTATAGATAAATTGGTGACTCAGCAATTGTGCTAGCCGAGTCACCTAGTACTATCGAACCAAATCATGTTCTTTATCTATATGTAGTTATGTTGAGTTCCTAGAGGCTAGCCCCCAAAAAACAGTTAAAGGACAAAGAAAATCATTTTAGAGAGTTTTACATTTTATTATGTTAATGCTACAACAGCAAGAGTTAAACCCAATGTATTTAATGTATTAGAATATGGTCCTACATTAACAGTAAGAGTACTTGTTATACCTAAAGGTGTAGTGAAAATAGCGGGTGCTGATACAGAAGTGAATCCTGCAGTATATCCCAGAGAAGTACCAGAGCCAATGATTGGATTATTATTCAAATACATAGTGATACCTGCCGAATTACCTCCTGGTTGAATGATAACTTGCACTTCATAGATTGCCAAATAGGTTCTTCCACCTTCAAGTAAAACAGTTGTTGGTGGTGTGAATGAGATTGCCGTACCATTAGAATTTACCACGGTATCTAGTGGAATCGCAGAATTTACAGAGACTATTGATGGAGTAGTTTGAACAACATTTAAACTGTTAGCCGTGGGGGATGGACAAGTGCAAGGTTTGTGAATGTTAGGGTTATTATCATTTTGGTAATTCACAAATAATCAAGCTCCTTTGCGTAAAATAATTTTTTATCCTATATAAAACGTAGCTTTTTTGTATCTAAGTTATTTTTTAATAAGTTTTTAAAGATAAGTCGAATATTGGTGGTCAGTCAACTCTTAAAAATATTTGATACTCTGGGATTTCAAAGTGCATCTGATAAATATATATATGAATGTTTTTTTAAGGACATTACCTTAAGTTCGGAAACATAATAAAATAGTTATTTTATAACCCAAAATAAAAGAACCCGTTTGTTATAAACGGATTCTTCCCTTAAGGTGTGCAAGAAATTCAAGGTAACTTGACCAGAGTAGCCTGTGGAATTCCTTGTGGTAATACTGTATGCAAATGAATCAAAATGGTTAATGTAAACTAAACAAAGTCTTATTTTAAAGCTAAAGAATGTCTTGTGGAGCGCTCCTTATAGCTAATTATGAATGTTTTTGTTCAATCTTAGATTTCTTGCTTGGAGGAATAAAATGCTCTGAAACAAAGTTTAGATAGACAATCGAGCCCATAATTACAATATAAAATACCGCACAAAAGAAGATTAAAATGTATTTTAATGTCTTGTTCATATTAGTGCCGTCCTAAAAGAGGGTTATTTGGATTTTAATAGCGTATGTAAAAAAAGGTGCATTTATACAAGGGAAGGGTAGCTAGCAAAAGTAAAACAAAATCTTTATTTAAAAACTAAAGTGCGCTTTTTAAAGCGTTCCTTAAGAAAAATAAAAAAGAATACCTCATGATACTGTATGTATTTTTTTTAGGAATGTGAGGATTTAAAACAAAATCGTTATTTGAGAGAAAGGAGAATGGAAATGTCCTTAGTGGGGAATTTGAAAGAACTCCAAAAAAAAGTCATTGATGAAAAGGTATTGGAATTTGCAGAGGAAATGGAATACGTAATAATCGAAAGTGCTGCAATTGGATATTCAGGTTATAGATATCAAATTCATAAGGAAAATCCAGACAAGCATATTCTGCACTCAAAACCATTCACGGAAAAGTTACAAGAATTAATGGATGGTGTGAAAGTTGAATTTAAGGTAGAAGAAAAGAAAAACATTTTAGGTGGATCTTATTACGAACATTACATCCGTTTTAGTTGGAATGACTAATTTCTTAATAAAAACGCTATTTTAAATAAAAGAACAGCTAGTGAAATCTAACTGCTCAGTTCTTTGAAAAATAAGAATTAGAATTTGTGTTTAAAATGGTTTACATCAATTAACGAAATTGCTGTAGAGAGATTAATAAATCTTTATGAATACGCAATAATGTTTGAACATCATCTTCTTGAAGTTGTTGTAGTGCTAATTCCATTGCCTTGTAGGAAGTAGAGTTTTCAATGGATTTTTTCGATGCTTCTTGTCCTTGGTTTGTTACCTTTAATTTTATTTCTCTACGATCTTCATCTGATTGTTTTCGCTCGATGAGCTGTAGATTAACTAATTCATCTACATTCACACTCACTGTACTTTTAGGAACTGAAAGACGTTCTGAAATCTCTTTAAGAGTAACATTAGGGAGTGCATAAATTGTATTTAAGATACCCATTTGTTGTACTGTTAATCCTAAACTGGAGGCGTTTTGATGTGTGAACTTTATAATTTCTTTGTTTATTGTTACAAATGATTGGACAACTTCTCCTGCTTGTTTGAAACTTTGATTTTTTAAACTCATAATAATCGTCCCTTTTCTTTTTTAATTTAGTTTAACATAGAATAGTTCACCAATGAACTATTTATCTCTAAATTAATTTAGAAAAGAAATCAATACACATTATTAATAGAAAACTTAATAAAAATTTCATTTTGTCACAAATAAAAGAGCAGTTAGCCCAGTCTAACTGCTCGATACAAAGGTAATAATCTAGATGCATAGATATTATATGCTGAATTATTGATTTTATTCAAGGAGGAATAAAGTAAAGATTTTTTAGGAAATAGGAGTAGGAACAAAATAGAAGAGCAGCTAGCAAAAGCTAACTGCTTGTTGAAAAAAGAATCCATCCCAGGTTATTTACTGGCAGAGTTTCAAGAAATAAATGATTAAATTAATTTAATTTTTCAATTACAATCGAAGCATTTATATTTGTTTGTGTTCCACCCGCCAAAGTCTGCAAAGTAACCGCAGCAGCGGAAGTATGATTATTAAGGGTAATAATATCACCTGCTGCTAAAGTGAGAATTGTTTGCCCATTGTTTTGTTGAGTACCTGCACCTGATCCATAAATGGAGTTGGTAACGGGAGCCCCATTTAAAAAGAGGGCAAATTGATTAGGTTCAACTCCTGATACAGAAAAAGAAATTTTATAATCTCCAGCATTAATAACTGTCATTTGAGAAGTTCCGAGCGTATGAGTAAAACCGGATGTGATTCTACCGTGTGAATTAAAAAGAATAGGTGCTTCTAAGGCAACAACTTGAGCTGCTGTATTGAAAACATAAGCATACTGGGATAAGCCAGATACTGTAAGACCGGCAGGCCCAGTAGGTCCGGTAGCTCCAGCGGTTCCTGGTAATCCAGTAGGCCCAGGAATGCCTTGGATGCCTTGGATACCTTGAAGCCCAGTTGGGCCAGTCGGGCCGATAGGGCCAATAAGTCCTGGATTACCTTGAATACCTTGGATACCCTGAATTCCAGTTGCCCCAGTTATTCCAGTGGGTCCAATAGGACCAATAGGTCCTGGATCACCTTGAATCCCCTGAATCCCTTGACTTCCTTGAGGTCCAGTGGGGCCAGGAATGCCTTGGATACCTTGGATACCTTGAAGTCCGGTTGGTCCTGGTGACCCAGTTGGTCCAGTGGGGCCAGTCACTCCGGTTGGTCCTGGTGGTCCCCCGGAAGGTCCAGTCGGGCCCGTTGGTCCTGGCGGTCCCCCGGAAGGGCCGGTAGGTCCAACAGCTCCAGAAGGTCCAGTTGGACCTACAGAACCAGGAATGCCAGGAATCCCTTGAGGTCCGGTCGGGCCAGGAATCCCTTGAATGCCTTGAATGCCAGGAATCCCTTGAATACCAGGAATCCCTTGAATTCCAGTGACCCCCGTTATTCCAGTGGGTCCAATAGGGCCTTGAATGCCAGGAACGCCTTGGATGCCTTGGATACCTTGAATTCCAGAAGGTCCAGTTGGACCAATAGATCCAGAAATCCCAGGAATCCCTTGAGGTCCAGAAATACCTTGAGGTCCAGTAGGTCCCAGGTTACCTTGAGGTCCAGTAGGTCCGGTAGGTCCCCGAGGTCCACCTGAAGGTCCGGTAGCTCCAGTAGGTCCCGAAGGTCCAGTAGCACCGGTTAATCCAGTAGGCCCTATTTGAGGTAAAGGAAAGGGTATGTGACAACAATGCTTTTTAAATTTACTCATTTTTACACCTCCCTTATAAATTAACTATCAATTTATATTTATACTTTAACAACTTATGAGTAAACAGACACAGGGGTGTAAGGAAAAAACCTATGAAAATTACATAATAGGTTTTAAGAGCAAGCCTCTGTTTTAAATTCCATACCAAAAAGAGCACCATATATAAGTGCTCTTCTGACTAAAACTCTTAATGAAAAAGAGAATGTGATACCAAATGTAATTTTTTTATGGACGTGAAGTATTTGAACAAAAACGCTATTTGAATCGAAAGGGAGAATGAAAATGAATACAGTGACTATTAACTTTGGACCAGGTACAGCAGCATGGAAAGATATGCAGGAGGTCGCTAAAGTTTTGCAAGAAAAGGGTTACTCGGTTGAGCCGAAAGAAGGCATCGGAATGGTGAAGTTAACTAAGGATATTTATGATGAACCTACGATACGAAAAATAGGGGACTTAAAAGTTGGAGATCAGGTTATGTATCAAGATGAAGTTGAAACAATTCATTCAATAATTCGAGATGAGTATGGGGAATATGATGTTCAAATTGGATGCTATCATGAAAAGTTTTGTCAAACATCCGAATTTGAGGTAATTGAGTAGAAAACTAAACAAAAACTTCATTTTAAACAACAAAGCAGCTAGCCGAAATAGCTAACTGCTTCGTTGTACAATTTTAGAAGTTACAATCGATACGGATATATGTTGTAACAAAAAGTTACAACTATAGTATAAACAAATATCAAAATATTATGCAGGTAAGAAAACTAAACAAAAGTTTCATTCTGTAGAAATAAGGAAACTAAAAAGAGCACCATGCATCAGTGCTTTTTAAGATAGGAGGTAACACTTTGAGCTGGATGGTGAGGTTAAAAATATATGATGTAGAAAAGGAATAAGACCTAAATTTTATTATTAACTCAATATAAAAGAGCAATTAGCTTTTGCTAATTGCTCGGCCCAAGGTAATAGACATAGAGTGGGTATTAGTAAAATTGGCTATTCACGAGCCTGTTTACAGTGTAACCAAGATTTTTAAATGTATTCCCTCTTTAAAAACCTTATTCAAACAGTGGTATTTAAAGAGGGAGTGGAGTATTGAAAAAGAATACTTTCCCTTTATACATGAAATGATTTTTTAATTCTCAATAATATATGAGTGTTAAGACAAAAATGTGTAATTAAAAGAGCAGCTAGCAAAAGCTAACTGCTCATCCAAGAAAACCAGAGGAAAGATAACCATGTATCTATTATTAACGAAACATTGAGTTTTATTCAGGGGAGGAAGAGAAATGAGACCACGTAGATTTGAGTATTTGATTTCTTATAAGTATTACCATAATAACGGTAATACGGATTGTACGTATTTATTCAATAGTCGTTCGAAACTCAATAGTAGAAAAGATGTCCTAGATTTAATGGATCTATTAAAAGAAAAATGCAATGCTCATACGGTCATAATCAATAACAGTCAATTACTAAGAGAAAAGAGAGCATTATAAAAACTCAACAAAATAATCCTTTGAATAGAAAGTGAGGTTAGGAGAATGGAGAATAACATAAAACTTTTAGGTGATGACGGGATGTTGGGTATGGAGTTTAAGAATAGAACGATTCGTGTTTATAACACAGAAGGCGATGTGATGGAATTACTTTCAACAAAAGAACAGATTCGAGAGGCTATCGATTATTTAAAAGAATGCCAGAAAGAAATGAAGTAATGTTTTAAAGAGTAATCACATCGAACGGAGGGGAACCGTATCGTATGAATCAATTGTCATTTTTTGAAGACATCGATGAAAAGGAGATGCGAAGACTTGTGGTGAAGGAGCTGAAAAACTACAAAGCATTGTGCGTCCGGATGAAGAATCAAGAAGAACGGGCTCAAGCTGGGTGTGTTGTTCTTTTTCCTAAAATGAAAGGTGACGATAAGAATCACGAGATACGTTTTAAACAAATTGAACGGACGTTAAAACATGCACTTGATGAAGATGAACGCAGGATAATTGAGATGAAGTACCTTGGGAATCGGAAGGTTAAGGATTCGTTTGTGTACAACGAATTAATGATAAAGCGAGATCCGTTTTATCAGAAGAAAAAAAGCGCTATTCAGTTGATAGCTACAGCTTTGGGGATTATATAGATATGTGTTATTTTGTATATAGAGGATTAGTGTTTTAAATTTAATTTAATGGAGGTATATTTATGAGTTGGATACCAAGTGTGATTACATTATTAGGCACATTAGCGGGCGCTATTATTGGTATAGTTGGTGCTATTATTACTCAGAATAAAAGTTTTAAACGTCAAATCGAGTTAGAGCGAAATAAGTTGGAGTGGAATGAATTACAAAATAATAAAAACTTGAAATTTGAAGTGTATAATGAACTCCTTGAGAAAAATGGAGTAAGTCAAGTAATTGAGCTTGATAGAAATAAACCAATGGATATTTATCAATTCCAAGTAGGAAATTATCTAACATGCATTAGACCAATTTTATTCAAAAAATTCCATGTGTTAGATTCGGATATTCAAGAGAAAGTATTAAGAATTGATGAAGAGATAAGGAGATGCGAATGGTATGAAGATGTAGACGAGGATGATAATAAAGGTTTTCTAGATTTATATAATGCCATTTTAAGAAGAGTCAACGAAGAATATGAAAAGATGAAAATCTCCGGAATCGAATAATTATATATCCTTTAAATATCGACAAAAAAGGGGACAAACTCGAGGACGTTTTTGGGGATTTCTCAAAGCAGAATCAATATTACGCTATACCTATACAGTTCTTTGAAAAAAGAATAGTGTGGGGATAACGTATTTATGCGCTCATAACCAATGATCATAGCCCCTTTATCAAAACGTTACCGGAGAACGGGCAAGGGCGGTAAGAATCCGCAAATAGGACGAAAAGATCAATTACATGTATATATTCAGCCGCGATGCGTGAGTGTCGTGGCTTTTGTGTTTTTTATTGAGTTTAGTATTTTGATGTTAGTTTTAATAAGAGGTATAAATAATCCCCTTTTAGGAATTGGTCTTCAAAGGTTATGTTTTTTATATCTCCATACATAAATGTAATATAATGATTTGTGTCAAGAGTAAAGAAAGAGGGTTTTTGCATTAACATGGCGGAAAGAATAAATTATGGAAAATGTAGCAAACTTTTTAATGAAAATAAAGTAGAAGTATCAAAATAGACGTTTTTTCTTTTTTATATAGAAATTACACATTAAACGTATTTAAATACTGTTTTAGGTATAACATGAATTGATCATCAATGGTACAGATAACGGATATTTTTCTATTTAGATTAGATGTTAAATGTACCGTGAAACTCTTGGAAATACAATGCTGGAAAAATATAATGATATTGGTATATTACAGGAGAAGGCGCAATTGTAGGAGTAAAGGGGATATGCCCAGGTTGCATACCATATGAAGGATGGTGAAGTAAATGTTGCCAAGTCGAAGTTGGAGCTACAACAATCCTCATCGGGAAAGGATTCATAATATAATCACTCCTAAAGTAGTATTCATGTAATAGGGTATGCACTTACTGAATATAGATGTGCATAATCTAGGTCTATAAACATAATAATCAACGGACAGAAAATAGGGTTACTAATCTTATGATGTGTTCATTATGGGTGTTTTATTTTACTATGTAGATAGAACAAACATGTGTATAGTAATTATCGTAGGCGCTACATGATCTGGGTGGCGTCTTGTTTGTTGTTAAGGAAAGATAAGGGGTGAGATAGACTTGCAAATTGAAATATTATTAGTCTGAAACATAGACTAGTAAACAAACTATTTCTACCTTTTAATCATAGAATATGATGAATTCTATTTTTAGAGGAGGGAATCATATCTATGGGATGGAATAATAATTTTGGACATTCTCGAGATTGTAATAGATTTTGGGATGATTTAGTATTTTGCGGATGCGGTCGTAGACGCAGAAGAAACGATTTTAACGACTGTCATTGTAGACGTGACTGCGATTGTGATGAGTGTCGTCGTAGACGTAATCATGATCATGACCGTGATCATGATTACGATGATCGTCGAGATTGGTAAAGTCTTTTGAAAGAGTGTGATGAAGAAACGCACTCTTTTTTGTTATGTTTTTAATTAGTACTTATTAACTCGAAGGACGCAGTTTCAATTGGATTTAACATTTTACAAAACAAACGAACACAATGAATAGAAAAAGCAAGAATCAAATGATTCCTGCTAGGTGAAGAGATGTGACTAACATTCCAATAGCGCTAATAAACTCTGGAGAAATGTAAAAATCTGATTTAGATGCGTTTGGTCTCTTGATTTTTAGTTTCATGTTTCTACTCCTTTATATTTAGTTTTTACATGGGTATATACAATTCAGAAGGGAGTTTGTAACAAATAAATGAGAAATATTTTTAAGTAAGATTCATTTAGCGATTTGTGTAAGTAGCGAATACGCTGCTTTTTTATTTTACATAGAAAAAGGAACCGTAATAGGCTCCTTAATTCGATTCAGAAGTTGTGTAGTTTTTCTTGATGATATCTTTTATGTTGATAATTAAGGATATAAGAAATCCAGCAGCTAGGATACCGTTTACCCAGTAATATGTATTCCCTGATGTAAATTTATTATAAAAGGAATTGACATTATAATATAATAAGCCTGCTGAAATGACGGTAGAGATTACTAACGTACCAAAACTTTTCATATTTTTCACTCCATTTCTGAAGAATGAGATTCTTACAAAAATTATACAGCGAAATTTATAGATTTAAAATGATATATAAAGAAATTACCGTGAGTTAGGGGAATATGCCAGGCAGTGAATCGGCTGCTTTTTATTTTGCATATAAAAAAGGAAACCACAAAGGCTCCCTTTTATATTACGCTGTCTTATAATTTTTATTTTTAATCCTATTTTTAGTATCCATAAATGCGGCGAATGTAGCTATAGCACCACCTAAATAATAGACTTGGAATTTGTGGTCAAAAGCTAATACTGTAATGAAATTGTAGCCGTATATAAAACATGTAATACCAAATAACCATAACATGAATTTCAAATCTTTTAAGCTCAATCTATAATTCTTAATTTTTTTCCACATATGTATCAACTCCTATTGTTATGAGGTTCTGTAGTTTTTCTTTTTGAAATCTCGCATGTTGAGGATAAAGAATAGAAGGAAGATAACAGCTCCGATGCCATTAATCCAGTAGTATGTGCGCCCTGTTGTGAATCCGTTATAGAATTCATAGGCATTCCAAATTACAAGAAGTACTGAGCAGACAGTAGAAATCATTAATGAGCCAAAACTTCTCATGATTTTCACCTCGATTCAAATTTTTAGAACTTATTTATAATTTTACATTTAAATAAATAGATTTACAAGAAGAGGAATAAAAGAAAGAACCCGCTGGAGTTCGGGTCCTTTCAGAAGTGATGATGTATTCTCGGCTTGGGAACTGAGAAAAACACAAAAATATAATACATCGGGTTTTAGAGAATTTCAAGACTAAATTAGAGATTACCATAAGGGGGAGTTGGACAAATGAAACTAACTAAACAAGAACAAGCGGTTGTAATTGGCACATTCATTTCAATGTTAGGAACGGATCTTGTAAATGAGCGTATTAATAAACAGAAATTAGAAAGTGCAATTCCAATCTTTAATGAGTTGGAAGATAAGACAACACCAAAGCAAAAGAGAGAAGCAATGATTAGTTTGCTTGGTAAAACGGTAGATGAATTCTTAAAACAATAGGCATAAAAAAGGAAAAGCAACTCGCTTGGGGGGCGAATTACTTCTCCAGATGGCAATGTTAATTTTATTATAGCAACTTGGACATATTTGTGAATTTATATTTTGAATTTTCTGTGAAATAATTCAAGGATTACCGCGAGGTGGTGAATATGGCTAGGCAACGTAGCCCAGATCGTGACAAAGCATTTGAAATATATAAAGCAAGTAAAGGAGAGAAGCCATTAATTGATATTGCAGCTGAGTTAAACCTCAAACCTTCACAAATCAGAAAGTGGAAATCACAAGATAAATGGGCCGAACAATTAAAAGGTAACGTTACTATTGCGAAAAGGAGCGTTACCAATGTTAAAAACCCCAAGACAAAAGCCAAGTTAAAAAAGATGCTAGATGATGAAGAGCTGACAGAACAAGAACGGCTCTTTTGTTTGTATTACGTAAAGTATTTTAATGGTACACAAGCTGCACTGAAAGCTGGCTATGCAAAGAGTAGCGCGCATGTTACGAGTAGCCGGTTACTGAGAAGAGAACGTGTAGCATCGTACATTCGAGAGATTAAAGGTGAAATGGTTGAGAATATCTTTGTGGAAGCGATGGATGTATTGAATGAGTACATCAAAATTGCTTTTGCAGATATTAAGAATTACGTAAATTTTGGCCAGAAAGATGTAGAAGTGATGGGCCCGTTTGGACCTGTAAAAGATGAAGACGGAAAACCAGTCATGAGAACCATTAGCTATGTTGATTTTAATGAATCGGATATGGTTGATGGCTCTATCATTGCGGAAGTGAAAAAAGGAAAAGAAGGCGTGTTTATCAAGCTTGCTGACAAGATGAGAGCACTTGATAAATTGGCGATGTACTTCGATTTAGTGCCTGATAACTTCAAGCGAAAAATTGAAGAAGAACGTCACAAGATGCATATGGAAGTACAGAAAGCGAACATAAAGAAAGCTAATGCTGAAATTGCAAATTTAACTGGTGATGAAGATGATGATAATGCAGAAGCAATTCAAGATTTCTTACAAGCAACTGCTCCTGATCCAGAAAAGATGAAAGAAGTATTTGGTGATGCAGATGGCGAGGATTAAAAAGCGGAAAACCAAATCGTTTAAGTTCCAGCCGTTTTCAAATAAACAATTACAATTATTGTGGTGGTGGCGAGATGGTTCGCCATATGAGAATCATGACATCGTTATTGCAGATGGAGCAATTCGTTCTGGTAAAACAATTTCGATGATCTGTAGTTTCTTGCAATGGTCACAAGAAAAGTTTAAAGGTGAGTCATTTATCATTGCTGGTAAATCAATTGGCTCATTAAAACGTAACGTAATCAACCCTATGATACAAATACTTACCGCATGGGGTTGGCGATATGATTACAACCGTTCTGAAAACTATCTGCAAATTGGGTGGAATACGTACTACTTGTTTGGAGCTAATAAGGAGAATTCACAAGATACATTACAAGGTTTAACTGCTGCTGGTTCATTAGCGGATGAAGCTGCTCTATTTCCTAAATCATTTATAGATCAAATGATTGGGCGTTGTTCTGTTGATGGCGCAAAGATATTTATGAACTGTAATCCTGGTTCGCCATATCACTTTGTAAAAACAGAGCTTATCGATAAGAAAAAAGAGAAGTTAGTTTGTCATTTGAAATTTACAATGGATGATAATTTATCTCTTTCTGAGAAAGTAAAAGACCGCTTTAAACGTATGTTTAGTGGTGTGTTCTATCAACGCTATATATTAGGTTTATGGGTAATGGCGGAAGGTTTAATATATAGTATGTTTAATGAAGAGGAACATGTTGTACCGTCGCATCCAAGAAAATACGAACAGTACTATATCTCCTGCGATTACGGTACACAAAACCCTATGGCTTTTGGTTTATGGGGCTTATGTGGTGGCATTTGGTATAAGGTGAAAGAATACCATCATGACGCTCGTAAGAAGAATTTACAAAAGTCAGATGAACAATATTATGATGATTTAGTTGAGTTTGCAAACGGTCTAACCAAGCGTATTATCGTAGACCCATCGGCAAGCTCATTTATTATTTTACTGAAACAAAAAGGTTGGAAAGTAAAAAAAGCAAAGAACGATGTATTAGATGGAATACGAAATGTAGCAACTGCATTAACAACGGAATTAATTAAATTCTGCGATTGTTGTAAAGAAACGCTGCGTGAGTTTTCTTCTTATGTATGGGATGAGAAGGCAATGGAACGCGGGGAAGACAAACCAATTAAGCAGAATGACCATCAAATGGATGCTGATCGCTATTTTGTAAATACCGTAATTATGTCTAATAACAAAGCTAGAGCAGTTAAGTCAATTTATTAAGGAGGTGAGACGATGTTTGAACATTACATTCCGATACTGGATGAACAAAATGGTGAGCCTACACCGAAGCTGCTCAAGAAGATTATTGATGAGTTTGAACCATTAAAAAAACGCATGATTAATAGGTATGAACGCTATAAAGCAAGCGAAAAGGGTGTACCTATCTTCACACGTGAGTTTAAAGGTGATGGAAATAAGGATAAGGTTAACAACAAGCTGAACAATGACTTCTTCTCTGAAATTATTGATACAAAAATAGGGTATATGTTTGGATTACCTATTTCATACAGCCTAGATCATGAAGACGAGGAAGTATTGAAGCGTATCCAAGACTTTTTAAAAGGGAATCATACCGAAGATGCTGATGCGGAAACAGGAAAGTTTGCTTCTATTTGTGGTTATGGGGCAAGACTTTTGTATCACGATAAAGATGGTGAAGAAAAGGTTATGAATATAAAACCTTATGAAGCTATCTTCCTTACGAATACAAGCATTGCAGAGCCTAAATACGCTATCCGCTGCTATCCAGTCAAAGTAATTGACGGTGATGACTTTAAAGATGGATATAAATTGGAATTTTACAATGGTACGCAAA
Organism: Bacillus sp. JKS001846; assembly: GCF_900176455.1. Classification (NCBI taxonomy): domain Bacteria; kingdom Bacillati; phylum Bacillota; class Bacilli; order Caryophanales; family Bacillaceae; genus Bacillus; species Bacillus sp. JKS001846. Next base: position 3,088,233 of record NZ_FWYG01000001.1, on the reverse strand, counting down.
TCATTGAGTACACTGGTGAAGATTTAGATAAGCTGAAAGAAACAAATCGAATCACTAATTTATACAAAGGTGTACCACTTATCGGATTTCCTAACAATGAAGAATTGCAGGGGGATGTTGATAAAGCTATTGCGCTTATTGAAGGGTACGACAGAGCACTTTCTGATGTGAACAGTGAAATTGAGCAGTTCCGCTTGGCTTATATGATTTTTAAAGGTGTTGATATAGATGATGATACTATCGAGAAGTTAAAACAAACTGGAGCTCTTGATGTAGGTGAGAATGGCGAGGCTTCATTTTTAACTAAGGATCTTAATGACAACATCTTGGAACACCATCTAGATAGATTAGAAAAGAATATATGCCGTTTTACAAAGCATGTTAATCTTTCTGATGAATCATTCGGTGGTAACCTCACTGGGGTTGCTATTCGTTATAAGCTATTAGCATTAGAAACGAAATCAGGAACGTTAGAAATGAAGTTTACCAAGTCATTGCGACAACAATTCAAGTTACTATTCGACGCTTGGAATTTACGTTCAAACAAAGCTGAGCTTGATTATCTTTGCATGACATTCCAATTCACTCGTAATCTTCCAGCTAACTTATCTGATGAAGCTGACGTTCAGTCTAAACTACAAGGTTTAATAAGCGAAGAAACACGATTATCTATGTTATCTGTTGTTCCTGATCCAAAGGCAGAATTACAAAAGATGAAGGAAGAAGAAGTTGATTCTATCGATTTAGACACTGTACATAAAGGCGGTGAAAACGATGGAATGGGACAAGAAGCAGAAACACCTCCAAAAAATAGAGGACGAACTGGAAAAGGCGATTCTCTACCTGTATAAAGATGCTTTAGAAGAAGTCAGAGGAATACTGGCTTTTTATTATGCAAAATATGCGGTGAATGAGCAGTTAAGTATGCAGGGAATGCGTCGATTCAATCGATATAAAAACATGCAAAGCGAACTGCAGAAAGTTATTAATGAAATAACATATGAAAAAAAGAAAACTCTCAATGAAAAACTCTCCACTCAGTATGGAGAGTCTTTTTATTACACGAGTTATCTTATTGAGAAAGAGGTTGGTGTATTTCTTTCATATGGGCTGATTGACCCAAACGTCATTAAACGTGCGGTACAAATGCCAATTGATAAAATGACGCTCAATCAAAGGTTAAGTATACATCGGGCACAGATAATTAGCCGAATACGTAAAGAACTATCCATTGGCCTTAGAAAAGGTGAAGGGTATGCGGTAATGGCTAATCGTATTAAGCCTATTCTTGATGGTGATGCGAAGAAAGCACAAATGGTTGCTTGGACAGAAAGTGCTAGGGTGCAAAACTTAGGTACTTATGACAGTGCATCTCATGCTTTTGACGAAGGTGTATCAATGGAGAAAATTTGGATTTCTACATTAGATAAACGTACAAGGCCAACGCATCAAGCAGCGGATCATCAGAAAGTACCGTTTAAAGGGTTATTTAAAGTAGGTGGTTATAGTTGTGAATATCCACACGACAGCAATTTACCTGCTAAAGAGGTTGTACGCTGCCGCTGTACTTTTATTACCGAAGTAGCGGAAGTTAGCCCATTTATTGAGAGGAGGGCCAGAAACCCGACAACAGGCAGGAATGAAGTCATTACAGCAGTTAGTTATGAAGAGTGGAAAGACTCTGTTAAATAAAAATAAAACACTTGAGGGCTTATAGATTACGAACTAAGCAGGGCGTATTCATAGGAACTCAAAGGAGGAAAAATGATGAAACAATATTTAGTTAAAGATTTGCCAGTAAAGTTTGTTAAAGAAACAATAAAAGCGCCATTACGCTTGAAAGGTATGCAGTTCTTCTCTGATCCTAATACACCACCAGCAGAAGATACACCACCGACCGAACAAATGCCACCTGCAGACGATAAAGAGGAGGCGCCAATTGATGGACAGAAAGAGCCGAAATTAGATGATGCAACAAAAACATTTATTGAGAAAATGGTGCAATCAGCAGAAGATAGAGTTCGTTCAAAATATTCGAAAGAACTTAATGCAACCAAGAAAGAACTAGAGAACTACAAAACCGCTTCTATGACCGCTCAAGAAAAAGCTGAGTATGAGATGAAGCAACTTCAGGAACAGCTTGAAGAGCGGGAAAGAATACTTCATCAGAAAGAAATGCAAAGTGCGGCAGCAGATGGATTATCAACGATTGGATTAGATCTTAAGTTTGTAGATTTTGTTATTGGTTCAGATGTAGAGGATACAAAATCTAGAGTATCAAAGTTTAATGATTTGTTCTCTTCGGCGTTAGAAGCAAAAGTAGTCGAAAGATTTAAAGCTGCGGGCCGAGAAATTCATGTTAGTGGCGGAACTGGGACTGGATTTACAAGAGAACAAGTAAATTCAATGAGTCAGGATGAAATTAATGCGAACTGGGCACAAATTCAGAAAGATATGCGCAGTTGGGGTAAGTAATAATAGAAAAGTTAAGTAGTATAGTTAAAAAAATTAAAAAACGAACAAACGAGATTGCTATTTTAGTGGTCTCTTTTGTTATGGGAAAACATTAAGGAGGAATTAATATATGTCAGTAGCAACTTTTATTCCAACAATTTGGGAAGCTCGTTTAATGGCGAATTTCCACAAGCGTTCAATCGCGGATTTAATCACAACAAAACCAGCTAAAATTGAAGGTAACAAAATTATTTTTAACCGTGTCGGTGCAGTGAATGTAAAAGACTATTCAGGTTCTGTTGAATGGGATGATACAAATCCTTCTAAAGTAGAAATCAATATGGATCAGAAGAAGTACTTTGCGTTCAAAGTAGATGATGTAGATGCAGTACAAGCAGCAGGTAATTTAATCGATCCGCATACACAAGAAGCTGGCGCGGTACTTCAGGAAACAGTTGATACCTTTATTTTAGGTAAGTATGCAGAAGCTCTTAAGGAACACTTAATCGGTAGCGATAAATCTCCAATTGAATTAACACCGAAGAACGCTTACGACTATATCGTTGATTTAAATACAATTTTAAATATTAAAAAAGTACCTAAAACTGAACGTTTCACAATTATTAACTCTCAAGTTCTTGGATTGTTATCTAAGGATGACCGTTTTACTAAGCAACCTGTCGTGTTAGAAAATGGTATTGTTGAAGGTCAAATTATCAACGGTTCACAAATCGTTGTGTCTGAAGAAGTTCATGGATCTGGTGGTAAATATAAAATTCTTGGACTTCATAAATCCGCTATTGGGTATGGCAAACAATTAGATGAAACAGAAGCTATGCGTCTACAAGGTGCATTTGCTGATGGTATCCGTGGCCTTATGGTTTATGGTGGAGATATTCTTCGTCAAGAGTCCTTAGCGGTGCTTACAGCTACAATCACACCAACTACTCCGGAAAAACCAGGTGAAGGGGCTTAATAAGCCTTCTTTACCTTTTTCATTTACACAAGCAGGTGATTAGATGGACATGAAAGCAGAAATTATAAAACGTGTACAAACTAAACTACCTAATATAAGCCCTGAGAATTTATTAGTAGACATTGAAGATACAATATTGATGGTTGCTGAGTACACAAATAGAAAAATTCCTGAGTTCCCTCCTGCTTATCCTGGTATTATTTCCAAAATGGTGATTTATCAGTATAAGGAACAGGAGAGAGAAGGGAAAAAAAGTGAATCATTAGGTAACTACTCTGTTACTTATGATGATATTGGAGATTACCCTACTAGTATTAAGAAAGGGCTGAAAGTGAGGTTACGTGTCTTATGATTCAATCATTGATTCGTAAGTTTGGTAAAGATGCTTCAGTACTTCGTAATGACGGTTCTGACGATGATGGACCTTATCCAAATGAAGAATGGAAAGAAATTAACACTGTTAAAGGTGTACTAGATGCCATTCAAGGAACAAAGGACGCCCGTAATAAGAAAGTAGAGGAGAAAAGCACGCATTTCTTTTATTGCTTACCATTCGATGTAACTATTCAAGATAGATTAGTTATTGATAAGAAGGTATACAGTGTTACTTATCCAGGCGATCCAATGAATGCGGGTAGATTCTTTCAAATAGAATTGGAGATGTTGCCATATGAGCATGAAATTCCAGTCAAATAGAGCTGCAGTAATGGCAAGGCACTTAGCCGCAAAGAAAGCAGCGCATACCGCTGTCGGTCAATTTGTTAGTTCTAAAGCTAAATTACTAGCTGCTGTAGATACTGGAAATCTAAGAAGAAGCATTAGTTCCAAAGCAGAGCAAGAAAAGGTTGTTATTGGTACATCTTCTGATTACGGCATTTACGTTGAGAAAGGTACAGGAATCTATGCAGTTGATGGGGATGGCCGTAAAAGTCCTTGGATGTATCGCGATCCCAAAACAGGGAAGATGGTTAGAACTCAGGGACAACATGCTCAACCATTCCTTAGACCTGCAGCAGAGAGCAATAAACCGCAAATTACACAAGTTGGCACGCGAACCTATTCGTCATTAATGAGGTAGATAGCATGAATGACTTTATAAATATATTACACAGTGAATTAAAACAGATTCATAAAGAAACGTATTATGAAATCGCTAAAACAACCGCTGTAATGCCTTATTTGGTGTACACGGTTAATGATGATAAAGAACCATGGGGAAGAAAAAATATCATGCTTACAATTGATATTTACGGTACTTCTGCTCATCTTGCTCAAATAGATGAACTGATTACGAAACTAGAAAGCAATCTTCATAGAAAAAGATTAAGCAGCGCTGAATTTGATGCTGCTATTTCTTATCTTTCGAGTCAGAAAGTACCTGATTCAGACCCAAATATCATACGCAAAGAAGTGCGGTTCATTTTAAGAACTTATTTTAAACAATAGAAAGGGTTGATTATATGGCAGCTCCACAACCAAAACCAGAAAATGTTCTCTTCGGAGACTGGGGGGCATTCTTCTTTAATTACGGGGAAAAAGATGAACTACCAGTAGGTGCTACACAAGGTGGTGGTTCGTTTAAGTATGAACCAGAGTTTAAAGAAATTGAATATGATGGTTCTCCAGGTGACACTATGGGGATGAAACGTATTACGAAATCAAAAACTCAAATCAGCTTTAAAACACTTGAATTCCTTGATAAAGATAAAATTAAAAACTTTATTGCTGGATTAAAAGTTTTCGAAGAAACCGTTACGAAAGACGGAAAAACTATCAAATACGATGTAATTGAAGCAACGGAACGTCTTACAAAAGAAAGCTATCTTAAAAATGTAGCATGGGTTGGCGAAACTTTAGGTGGCGATATCGTTGAAATTATCGTATATAACGCATTATCTGACGGTTCATTAGAGCTAGGATTTGAAAACGAAAGTGAAGTTGTTCCAGAAGTAACATTCACAGGACATCGTGATCCAGAAAACATTCGAAAAGTACCATGGAAAAAACGTATTTTAACAGCGACAGAAGCAGCTAAATTAATACCAGCAGGTTAAAGAGTAGGGGCAACCCCTGCTCTTTTTATTTTAAGGAGGAATAAATGTGACTATTGCAATTCAAGAAAAAGAATACAAAGTGAGACAAATTCATGGCGGAGATTTATTTTCTGTAGTTCGTATTTTGAAGAAATCGAAATTCAAGGTTGATATTAATTTACTTAAAGATTTAATGATGGGCTTACGAAATAAAGAAGGAGCAACACAAGATGATGTATTAGCTGCACAAGAGACTTTTGGTTACGACATCATCATGAAGTTTATCTTCGGATTAGAAGAAGCAGAACAAGAATTTTTCGAGTTTGTAGCCGGACTTTTAGTTCATGAAGAGGAAGGTGGCAAAAAAACATCACCAGGTTGGAAAACGATTCGAACTTTAAATCTAGAAGAGTTGGTTCGATTATTTATTGCAATCAAAGATTCAGAAGTTGGGCTGGTTAAACTTTTTTCCAATGCGGTGAACTTGATGAAATAGACTTCATCGATACGTTAGCTTCTCGCTATCCAAATATGGAGTATATAAGGAGTTTGGATGCAGAGATAGTTATTAACTTGTATCTCACCGCAAAGAAGAAAGAGATGGACCGCATGTTATGGGAGGAATGGTGTGCCCTACAACCGTACTGCAATGAAACATTTCCTCAATTTAAACATAAGCGTGAAAATCCAACGCAAGAACAGGTAACACAATACAACGATTCAATCGAACAAACACCGAAGCAGAAACTTACAAAAGAAGAAGTGTTTGCTCGAGTTGCAAAAATCCGCGGAAAGGCGGGTGAATAGATGGAATTATTTAAGATGTTCGGTTCAATCTTCTTAAAAGACGATCAGTTACAAAGAGGATTGGCTAATGCAGAAAGAAGCGGGCAAAGGACCACAGGTATCTTAGGTCGTGGATTTGGTCAAGTTGGTGCTGCGGCAGCTGGTTTAGGTTCTTCTGTTGGTGGAGCTGCTATAGCTATGGGCGGATTAGTCGGCATCGCTGTCGGTGTTGGTGCCGCAGTTGCTGGTGTAGTTCATGTTGGTTCTGAGTACACGAAACAAATGTCGAAGGTAGAAGCTCTTTCACGTTCGAACGGACTACAAATGGCTGAGCTTGGAGCTAACGCTCGTAAACTTGGTGCTGATACAAGATGGTCTGCTACTAACGTAGCCGAGGCCTATGAATATATGGCTCTCGCAGGTTGGGATTCTAACCAAATGATTGCAGCTAGTAAACCACTACTTGATTTAGCAACTGCTGGTGCATTAGACCTTGCAAGGGCTTCTGATATCGTAACAGATACAATGACACCATTCGGAATGAAGGCTTCTGAAGCAGGAAGAGCGGCCGATGTATTCGCGTTAGCCCAAGCGACTGCCAACTTAAATGTTGAACAACTCGGCGAGACCATGAAATACGCAGCTCCTGTAGCTGCTACATTCGGTTTAAACATCGAACAAACAGCTGCAATTGCTCAGATATTTGCAAATAACGGTATCAAAGCTTCTATGGCTGGTACTGCATTACGTGCCGGATTATCTCGTTTAGCTGCCCCGCCGAAAGAAGCTGCTAAATCGTTATCAGCATTAAATGTAACTGTAAAGGATTCACAAGGTAATTTAAAACCAATGAATGAGATTATTGGTCAATTACACGATGGGTTTGGGAAGTTAACCGACGCTCAACAAATCGCTGCTGCAAAAGCAATCTTCGGTGAAGAAGCGTATGCAGGATGGATCCAAGTTATTAAAGGTGGTAAACCTGCCTTTGATGATATGGTAAATACCCTCGAAACTGCTGAAGGCTCTGCAAAGGTTATGGCTGAAACAATGGCAAATAACTTATCAGGTGCAGTTGATGGCGTTAAATCACAATTAGAAAATTTAGGACTTGTTGTTTTCTCGCATGTTGAACCAGCACTTGTTGCAATGACAAACGGAACAAATAGTGCTGTTAAATCTCTTACTGACTGGCTTGATCCATCTGGTAGAGCTGTTGAAGCAGCTAAGCTAATGCAACAAACTGATCAGCAGTTAGCTCAATCTAAAGCCATTCTTGATATGAATCTCAAAAAAGGGAAGATAACGCAAGAAGAGTATAATGAAAAACTTGCTTTATCTAAGAAGCACGCTGAAGATATGATGAATGCCGATGGTATGTTAGCTCAGAAAAAAGAAGAGTTAAAAATGAAGGTCGAGGAAGGGACCATGACTCAAGAAGAAGCCAATAAAATCCTCGACCAATCTGAAGTTGAATACCAGAAACTCCAACAGGGTATTGAGCAAACTCGTCAACGTCAAGAAGCAATGAATAAAGTATTCGAACCACTTCGTGATGCAATTGGAATTATCCAACAAGTTGGCGCTGCTATCGAGCAATTCTGGATTGCTGCAACTGGAGATAGGAATGCGCTAGTTGAAGGGTATGACATCCTTACTAAACTAGGTTTTTCGGCTAATGCAATTCAGTTTATACAAGAAACTACAGCCGCAGTGCAATATGGTGTAGAAACTATGAAAGCCCTCGTATCTGGTGATTGGGGAGCCGCTAGTAATTTCTTGGATAAGTTAGGGTTTTCTCCAGAACAAAAAGCGGATATTATCATGTTCGTTCAGGATGTACATGCCCAATTAAGTAGTTTTATAGAAAATGTACAATCTCTAATCTCAGCTGCTGCTCCTGTAATTATGGGAATAATCGGGGCTACTTGGGATTTTATTAAAGGTGTATTCAATACAATAGCTCCTTACTTAATGCCTTTATTAACAGATGTGATGTCATTTGTGAACGGGATTATAGAAAAGATTGCAGCATTTTGGAAAGAAAACGGGGATCAGATTGTCCAAGCTGTAAAAAATGCATTTGATCTTATAAAGGGCATTATTGAATTTGTAATGCCTGTTGTTCTATTCATCATTGAAGATGTATGGGGAAACATAAAAGGCGTTATAAATGGGGCCTTAGATATCATCTTAGGGACAATTAAACTCTTTTCTTCCTTGCTGACTGGTGATTGGACCGGCGTATGGGATGCCATTAAACAGATTTTATCAGGAGCATGGGAATTCATTTGGAATTTCATTCAAATATGGGGAGTTGGAAAGGTACTTGGCATCATTGGCAAAATAGGCAGCAAAATGAAGGGACTGTTTGGAGAAGCTTGGGAAGGTGTAAAGAAAATATTTTCTGATATGTTCGAGGGTATTTTTAAAAGCTCAGGAGACACCCTTACAGTGATAAAAGAAGTATTCGGAAAAGTGAAAGATGCAATCGCAACCCCATTTAAAAATGCTTGGGAAGGTGTTATGGAGTGGATTGATAAAATTAGAAAAGGCGTTTCGAATATGTTTAGCGGTGTGCATATACCTGTTCCGAAAATCAGTGTGAACGGTTCGTTAAACCCTGTTAATTGGGCGAGCGAAGGCCTACCATCTTTCGATGTTAAATGGGCTGCAAATGGCGCGTTAATTAAACCTGGGAATCCTACATTAATTGGGGTTAAAACTAGCCCGGCTGTTGAGAAATCAGCAGCATAAAATATCGTGTGAATTCGGGGAAACCTAAGTTTTATCAATGTATGGTAGGCACTCTATTATAAGTGTCTTTTTTTGTTAGTAAAATATGGCAATCCCGAGCCGAGCCTGTGCGGAAACGACAGGAAGGTGTAGAGACTAGGTAGAGTAACCTAAGTGAGAATATGGTGAAATACCCAAGAGCGCACGACACCCGAAGAATGGGTGATGATATAGTCCGATACTCCAGTGAAAACTGGAGAGTTAAGGATAAAGAGCCTTAACATAACAAATGTGGTGACGCGAGAGGATACGATGAAACAGTTTTACCTCTTCGCAAACGAACCTTCGATGCAATTGCTAACGGAATAATAGGGTCGCTACCATTTACTCAACAAGCTGGAGCACAACAATATGCATCACAAGGCCCAACTATTTTGCAAGTTAATTTAAACGGCAGAGAAGTAGCGAAGGAAATCTACTCAGATGTTAGCAAGTTTCAAGAAAACGAGAAAGAAAGATTGAAAGTTTTTTAGGTAGGTGATGATATGGCTGGAATTAGTTTCTTTAGTTTTAACGGGAAAAGGAATCCAAATGTAATTCCACTGCAGGGTAAAAAGCGCCCTGCATGGGCTCCTTTGGATCGTATGTTTCTTGAAGTCTCGCATTATCCAGGAGGTAGGTTACTACGCACACAAACTAAAATGAGAAAGATTTTAGTTCCTATTGCACTATTATATGATTCAGCTGAAGAAGCTGAAAAACTAAAAGAAGAAATAGCAGATTGGCTCGTTACGGATCAACCGTGCGAGCTTATTTTTGATGATGAAAAAGATCGTACGTTTTTAGCTGTCGTAGATGAAACTTTAGATTTAGACCAGTTAGTTGATCTAGGTGAAGGTACTTTAACTTTCATTTGTCCAATGCCATATAAGTTAGGAAAAGAGCAAACGGTTGACTTTAAAAAAGATGTTAGTGGGTTAGTTGCTAATGTCCAAAATAAAGGAACTGTTCATTCTAACCCTATCATTGAGATTGATATTACGAAACCAAATACTTTTCTAGACGTATGGTTCGGCGAGACATCTTTAAATGATCGGGATTATTTTCGTATCGGAATGCCGTTAAAAACTGTGGAAACACCTGTAGAAAGAAATCAAAGGCTTATATGGGATGAAATGGCTACCACTGTAGGATGGAGTAAGGTCAGCTCGATGGAAGATGGTGAACCGGTGGGTGAAATGAAATCAGATAAATACCAATTCTATTGTTCTGATTTTGGTACTGCGGGTAAAGGTTGGCACGGCGCAGCCGTTAAAAAGAGTATCCCTGGCGGTCCAGTACAAGACTTTATTATGCAAGCCTACGTTACATGTAAGAGTAAAAAAATCAATGAAATGGGACGAGTTGAGATAGCGATACTGGATGAAAATAGCAAGGTACTTTCAAAAATTGCTATGAACGATCTGTTTTGGCAAGCTGAACAAAATTTCGGTACAATGGTAATTGGATATGACAATAAGCCAGGGAAAACAGGTTTGATCTATGAGAGTGGCGATTACCCGAATACATGGAATCAGTATTTTGGACGATTGTGGATAGCTAGGACCGGAAATGTATGGGAAGCGTATATTTCAAAGTTCCTTCCAGGTACAGAAAAAGATGATTCAGAACGATTTGCACGTTGGACGGATGAAAAAAACTATCATATGGAAAAAGCAGCACAAATTCAGATTAGCATCATGCAGTTTCAAGACGTTCCACCAGTAGAAGCGATGTCAGTTAGTGATTTGAAGTTTTGGAAAGTGAATTTAAATACGAAAAATACACCGCCTTATATAGTAGATGTTGGTGATAAAGTCGTGATCGACACAGAAAATAGTCATGTAACAATTGAAGGAAAGAATGCGATTAACATTAAGGACATTTTCAGTAATTTCCCTGTTATCAATAGAGGCACTAATAAACTTGAGATTATGCCTTCTGATATCGGAACAGCAAGGGTCAAATACAGGGAGCGATTCAGATGAGAACACCAAGCGGAATTTTGCATGTCGTGGATTTTAAAACAGATCAAATCATATCAGCTATTCAACCGAAAGACTATTGGGATGATATTCGTCACTGGGAACTTAAAAATAATATAGACACATTAGAATTTAAAGTATTTGACGAAACGCCTCACGCCATTGCTTTGCAACAACAGAATTTAATTGTAAAAGAGGTTCGTGATGGCCTAATGGTTCCATACGTGATCAACAATGAAGTGGAAAAAGACTCTAACGATCGGTCGATTACAGTTCATGCATCTGGTGCGTGGGTACAAATAGCGAAAGACGGTTATATTATGCCGCAACGTATAGAAGGTAAAACCGTTAATGAGTTTATCGAAATGGCTCTCGTAGGGATGAAATGGAAGCGTGGAATAACAGAGTACGCTGGATTCCACACGATGACAATTGACGAAATTATAGATCCTCTTACATTCTTGAAGAAAATCGCTTCGTTATTTGATTTAGAAATTCAATATCGTGTGGAAGTCGTGGGGTCACAAATTACTGGTTGGTACGTTGATATGATAAAGGAACGTGGTAGGGAAACCGGTAAGGAAGTAGTTTTAGGAAAGGACTTAGTTGGTGTAAGGCGAATCGAACATTCACGAGACGTTTGTACAGCTCTAGTAGGTTTCGTTAAAGGAGAAGGCGATAACATTATTACGATAGAGAAAATTAATAACGGCCTTCCTTATATTACAGATAGTGATGCATTCCAGCGTTGGAATGAAAGTGGGAAACATAAATTCGGATTCTACACACCGGAAACAGAAGACCAGAATATGTCTCCTGAGCGACTTATGACTTTGATGAAAACAGAGTTTAAAAAGCGTGTAAATACATCTGTTTCTTATGAAGTAGAAGCTGCATCTATAGGGCGTGTATTTGGATTGGCGCATGAATTGATTAATGAGGGCGACACAATCCGAATTAAAGATACAGATTTCACACCTAAGCTATATCTTGAAGCACGGACTATCGCCGGTGATGAATCCTTTACTGATCCTAAACAGGATAAATACGTATTTGGTGATTATCGTGAAATTGTTGATTCGAATGAAGAATTAAGGAAGTTATACAATAAAATTCTTGGTTCTTTAGGAAATAAGGCTAATAAGGAACTGTTAGAACAACTAGAAAAATTGGTGGAAGAGAATGAAAAAACAATCGAAACTATACGAGAAGAGTCTAAAGCAGTTAAAGAGTTAGCTGAAAAAGTCCAGGAAAATTTAAAAAATAATACGGTAAATATTATTGAAGCTAAAAATCCACCGATCGATAACCTTATAGTAGGTAAGACGTTATGGCGAGATATTAGTAACGGTAAACCTGGTATTTTAAAAGTATGGAACGGGAAAGATTGGGAGCTTCTTATTCCTGATGTGGAGTCAGTTAGGAAAGATACACTGGAGCAGGTTAATAAGGATATTCAGTCCACAAAAGAAGAATTAGATAAAAAAGTAGAAGAAGCCCAAAAAGAGACAAATGGACAATTCAAGGAAGTAACAGAAAATCTTCAGGAAGTTTCTCTAACTATTAAAAATGTAGAAAACTCTCAAGGTAAAATTGACAAAACTGTCTCTGAAATGAAACAGACCAACGAAGGTTTTACCAAATCTATTGAAACTTTAACAAAAAAAGACGGTGAAATCACTGAAAAATTAAATACAGTGGTAGAGACTGCTGAAGGTACGAAAAAGACAATCTCTGAGGTGCAGCAAACAACTAATAATCTAAAGAAAACCACAACTGAAATTACAGAAAAAGCTGGCCAGATTAGTGAGAAGTTGGAGAGCGTAGAAAAGAAAGTTAATAACGATAAAGCTGGAGGTCGTAATCTGTTATTAGATTCAAATACTAAATACGAAAAAACAGATTATCTAATCAATCCATATTCTCTAACTGAAAATTTTGTTGCAGGTGAGGAATATACTTTTGTAATTAAAGGAAGTGTCCCACAAGGCCAACAATTTGGAATTTGGCAGAATGGTGGTTCAAATAATGTTGGATATGCAACAAGTGTTTATGCTAATGGAATAACGTATGTAACTTTTAAAGCTGTAGTAACAACGGGTGAAAATGAAAGAAAGTTGAGTCTGTATAACTTTCCAAGTAACACTACAAAAGCCGTTGTAGAATGGGTCGCTTTATATAAAGGTAATAAGCCACAGGATTGGACACCAGCTCCAGAAAATCAAGTAACGAATGATGAATTCACTAAAAAAACAACCGAGATTGAAAAAAGTGTGAATGGTATTAAAGAAAATATTAAAACGGTAGAAAAAACACAAGTCGATTTTAGCGAGCGTGTGACTACTGTAGAGAAAACAGCGGACGGTATTAAAGAAAAAGTTACTAGTTTACAAGAGATACAAACTAAACAAGGTACGCAGTTACAGGAGGCTAAAGCAGGTTGGGAAACTACTGCAAAAGCTTTGGAAGGAAAAGTTGAAATAAAAGATGTTGAAGAGTATGTTGGTGGAATCGGTAATCAAACTGTATTACGGAATGTTCTTTGGAAGAATGATACAAAATATTGGATACTTCAATCAGGCACAACAAGAGATACAACGATTTTATATAAGGGTTGTAATACACTTCGTACAATCTCCACTGGAAATACAGCAGACGTATACAGGGGTGCTTCACATGAAGTTATAAATGCCGGACCTGGTTGGAATTACGTATTATCTGCATACTTTTATACAGATAATAAGTCTAGCATTGATAATCGTGCGAAAATGGAGCTGAAATGCTTAGATGCAAATGGAAATGTATTAAAGCAATACGGACAAGAGATTACGTTAACACAAGGAATGTGGGTAAGATATCATGTGTTTGGTCTACTTGTAGAAGGAACGAAAAAAGTACAAGTACAATACTGGCTGCGTAGAAATGGAAGACTGTGGACAGCGCAACCTATGTTGCAGATCGGTGATAAACCTTCTTCATTTATGGAGAACCCCGTTGATATTGTAGATAAAGATAAAATCATGGAAGAAGTGGCCGATAAGATAGCAACTGAAGATTACACTAAAAAAGTTACAGAATTAGAAAGAGGTATTAATGCTAATGAAAAAGGCGTTTCAATCATCTCTGAAAAACAAGAAACATTTATAAATGAGACTTATAATGCCTATGTAAAGAAAACGGAATCAAGGTTAGAAGTGTTAGACGAAGGAATTATAGCGCAGATTTTAAAGGACGGCATTGTCACTGCCATCAATATGTCCCCTGGCAAAATTACAATTAATGCTGCAAAGCTGGATATTAATGCTGACACAATGGTCAAATGGTTAACAGCAAAAGGCATAGATACAAATCTTATTAGAATTGATGGTGATAAGATCACCATTGATAAAGATGGTGTAACTGTTAAAATGCTAGACTTCCTATTCCAAGACGAATGGGGCACAAAAACAACTGCGGTATCAAGACGAAACCTAATAGCAGATCCAGATTTTTCTAGTGTTACAAAGAAAAATATCGGACATAACGATTATTATGGATTTGAAGGTGGATATGGTCTTACTTGGAAGTCATGGGGAAATGTCGTAATAGAAAAGAATACACATATATTTGACTACGAGCAAATGGTGAATGCTACAAGGGTAGACATGTATAACTATCCAGAAGCAATCGTGAATAACGGTATATATCCTGGTAACGAATATACAGCATCCGCACACTTTAGAACTGCCATGATAAATGGCGTGCGAAAGACAGGAAAACCGAGAATACACGTGTGTTGCGTTAAATTCCAAGACAACGTTAGTTACGACATATTGAGTGAACAAAAGATGGACTTCCCTGAGCCGTCTACATTTTACGGAGAAATCAGAAGGTATTCTTTTACTTTCAAAGTCCCGACAAACTATATTCCACAAGAACACGCATTGATTATTAAAGTTTGTTCTGGAAATGCTGACATGAGACAAGGGACAGCGATTTGTGTAAGTGGTGTAACGTTATACAGTGGCAAATATGCATCTATGTATAATTGGGATCGTGCTGCAGCAGAAAGAGCAGATGGCATTCAGCCGTTTAACGCACTTGCTCTAGGTGGTGTGAATAATAATATAGCTCCAGCAGCAGACGGACAAACGTTTGATATAAGTACTGAAAAAGAAGTGAAAATCTTTAGGAATATACGAGCAATGCAGGGAATTAACTTAGGTGGCGGTGGATTCCAACAATGGGGGCATATTCGTTTTACAGACGGTAATGCTGGAGCAGGTTTTTATGTGAGTACTCTAAGTGGTTGGAAATTTAACGCACTTGGATAGAGAGGAAGGATTGGACATGGATATTAACTATATGATGCCTTTTCAGGAAGGCGAAATGCTTCCTTATATGGGAAGAATAGTAGATGTAAAACGAACAGAAACAGGAGTTTTTATACAAGTACCTGCTGACATGTTAGATAATGCAGGGATTGCCAACGATACAAGTAAAGTTGAGGTATGGAGGGACATGGCTGACGGGACTATTGGTTTTAGAGTTTTAACGAAATGTGAGTTATGTGGTTGTGGAGCCAAATTATATGAATTGAACTTAGGAGTTGCTAAAAGGCGCATTTGTGCAAATGATTATTTTAAACTTACAGGTGAATATCCTCCACAAGAACCGCCAACATCAACTAATGAAAATAACACACAAACAGAGCAGGAGCAGCCATAAGCTGTTTTTTATTTTGCACAAAATACGGCTTTTGTTTTGGAATTTCTGCGATGCATTCACCATAAGTAAGGTTGTCTCATATTATATAAAGATTGCTTTATTAAGATTTTAAAAAGGATGTGAATACAGTGGAAGATGTATATGTAAAAATCGACAGTTTAAAAGCAGAACAAAAAGAAATTATGCGAGATATTCGTAGTTTAGAAACTCGCACAACAATTAATGAGAAAGACATTGCTACAATTAATAAGCAATTAGAAAAGATTAGCATGAATACAACTTGGATTTTACGAATTATTATTAGTGCAATTACTATGTCAGTCTTGGGTTTAATACTAAAAGGGATGATTTAATATCCTAAAATAAAAGTACTTATTGAGAGAGGGACAAGCGTCTCTCTTTTTTATTCTAAATAAGGAGATGGAAAGATGGATCGTATTGATATATTAATGAAAGCATTTATAGCTACATTTGGAGGCTTTTGTGGGTATTTTTTGGGAGGATGGGATGCAACATTGAAAATCTTAGTAATGATGGCAGTTATTGATTATTTAACTGGCATGATTGCAGCAGGATATAACGGAGAATTAAAAAGTAAAGTTGGTTTTAAAGGCATCGCCAAAAAGGTGGTGCTTTTTCTTTTAGTTGGGGCGGCAGCCCAATTAGATGCAGCGCTAGGAAGTAATAGTGCTATTCGTGAAGCGACAATTTTCTTCTTCATGGGTAACGAATTACTTTCACTTTTAGAAAATGCTGGACGAATGGGTATTCCACTTCCACAAGCCTTAACAAATGCAGTTGCGATTTTAGGTGGCAAACAAAAACAAGAAGATAGAAAAGGAGATGGTAAGTAATGGGACATATTATTGATATTTCAAAATGGAATGGTGACATTAAATGGCCTATAGCAAAGCAATACGTAGATTTTATCATCGCTCGTGTACAAGATGGTTCAAATTATGTAGATCCATTGTATAAAGGATATGTACAAGAAATGAAGCAACATGGTATTCCTTTTGGTAACTATGCATTTTGTCGTTTCGTTTCTGAAAATGATGCAAGAATAGAAGCTCGTGACTTCTGGAACCGTGGAGACAAGAGCGCGACAGTCTGGGTTGCAGATGTTGAAGTAAAAACAATGAATGATATGAGAGCGGGCACACAAGCATTTATTGATGAATTACGCCGATTAGGTGCTCAGAAAGTTGGTTTATACGTTGGTCATCATATGTATGCTCCGTTTGGTATGGCAAATGTAAAATCTGACTTTGTTTGGATCCCTCGTTATGGCGGTAACAAGCCAGCTTATCCATGCGATATTTGGCAATACACAGAGACAGGTAATGTACCTGGTATCGGTAAGTGTGATTTGAACCAATTGACTGGCAGTAAACCATTATTTTGGTTTACAGGAGAGGAACAAACAGAACAATCTGTTGCTAATGGTGGCTATCAATATGTTAAATCTGGTGGGTTTGGCATTTCACTGGTTCAGGAAGTCGTAAATGCTATGAATGAGCGTGGAACAAAAGGGAAGGTTGTCTCTGATCCATTAACTGGTTTAGCTTACTTACAAACTGAAGTACTACCTAATGGCGAGCTTGATAAGATTACAGCTTGGATGGATAGAAGAAACTGGTGGTACGAGTATATTAAAAAATAAACATTGAAAGCCATCCTGTTGGGTGGCTTCTTTTAATTTGTATTGACTAATTCATTAAATTTAAAGTTAGTCTTCATTCAAAATGAAAAATAATAGTAAAGGGGGGAATTTACTATTTAACAGTAAATTAAGCCTATGTGTATGTGGAGTAAGTGTAAGGAGAAAAGCTATGTGCTCAGTCGAAGAGAGACGAAAAAGAAGTATAACTTAGTAAACATTGTTTAAAAGGATTCTGTTAAGAGAAAATAGGGTTCTGAATACATAATCGGTTTTATGATGTATATTTATATGTAAAAAATTCCTTTTTTGTTATAATCGAATGGAAAGGAAAATAGTGATTTGCGAACATTCGTTTGTTTTTTAGTTTTAAGAATGATAAAATAGGAGGAAGTAATTGATGAAAAATGATGTAATTGAATATGTTGAATTTTCAAAATTAGATGTAGAAGATCCTTTTTTTTTAAGTTTAATAGAGGATTATAGTGGATTTGAAAAGTGGTTTGAAAAGAAAACTATTCAAGGTGAGAATGCATATATTCTAAAAGAAAACGAATTGCAGGGTTTTTTATATCTAAAGGAAGAAATTGAGGCTGATGATACTATTACTCCAAAATTTGAAGAGAAGAGACGTCTTAAAATAGGTACTTTTAAAATAGATGCACATGGGACGGTTTTAGGAGAACGATTCATTGGTTTAATTTTAAAGAGGATGATTGAAGAAAATTATTTAGAATGTTATGTAACAGTTTTTGAAAAACAAAAATCCTTGATTAAGCTATTTGAGAAATTTGGATTCCGTTTTTGGGGAACGAAAAATAACGGTGAATTAGTATATGTAAAATCACTAGAGGTGAAAGATCATTTTCATCTAGATTTTCCACGCATTAAAATAGAAAATAATAATAAATTTTTGCTTGGCATTCTTCCAACATATCATACAAAATTATTTCCTTTATCTAAGCTTGAAACTGAGATAAACCATAAAATAGAAGATTTGTCTTTCACAAACACAGTTGAAAAGGTTTATTTAACAAAGATGTTTGGGGTTGAAAATATTAAGTCAGGAGATATGCTTATTATTTATAGAACCGCCGAACGTGGGAAATGGGCTAGATGGAGTTCGGTTGTTACATCAGTCTGTACAGTGATAGAGAGAAAGCATGTTAGAGATTTTAGTACGGTAGAAGATTTTATTAAATACTGTGGAAAAGGAACAATATTTAGTAGAGAAGAGTTGGAGAGTTTTTGGAGACGTGGAAATTATCCTCATATTATTAAAATGCTTTACAATATAGCATTCCCTAAACGTATTATTAGGCATGATTTGCTTGAAAAAGGTTTAATTAATGATGGATATGCAGGCTTTATGCCATTAACAAACTTACAATTTGAGAAGATTTTAGAATTAGGTGAGGTAAATGAAAGTTTTATTATCAATTAAACCAGAGTTCGTAGAGGAAATTATTTTAGGAAACAAGAAATTTGAGTATAGAAAAAATATTTTTAAGCGGAAGGGTATTTCTTCTGTAGTTGTGTACGCAACTAAACCATGCGGAAAAGTAGTAGGAGAGTTTGAAATAGAAGATATAATAATAGATAATCCTGATAATATATGGAAAAAAACGAAAAATCACTCGGGTATAACAAAAAGCTATTTTAATCATTACTTTGCGGGAAGACAAAAGGGAGTTGCTATCCAAATCAAAGAGTTTAAAAAATATGAAGAACCCCTAGATTTAATTGATTTCGATAGCAATTTAAAAGCAGCACCCCAATCATTTTGCTATACGAATGGAGGCATCTAGGAATGGAATATATCTTTTTGTCAGGTATACATGGAGTGGGAAAATCTACTTTGGTAACAAAGCTGCAAAAAGAAATAGAGATTAAATCTTTTTCTGTTAGTGATTTGATT
Organism: Bacillus sp. JKS001846; assembly: GCF_900176455.1. Classification (NCBI taxonomy): domain Bacteria; kingdom Bacillati; phylum Bacillota; class Bacilli; order Caryophanales; family Bacillaceae; genus Bacillus; species Bacillus sp. JKS001846. Next base: position 3,068,939 of record NZ_FWYG01000001.1, on the reverse strand, counting down.
AGAAAAGCTGGTAATAATATAAATACATCTGACAAGAATACAAATGGAATTTCACGAAATCAAGAATTGTGGAAAACTGAATTAAACAAGATAGAACAGGATGGTTTTATCTTGTTGTTAGATGGACATTTTTGCTTGTTAGATTCTGATAGTAATGTTACCATGTTACCTTTCTCGACTTTTGAAGACACTAATATGATTAAAATTATTCTTATAAAGAATAAGCCTCAAGTAATTAGAGAAAGATTACTAAAACGAGATAATAATGAATACTCAATTGATCTTTTAGAGGAATTTCAGAATTCTGAAATTCGACAAGCGATTAAGTATTCTGAAGAAAAGCATATTGAGTTATTTATTTACGATGAAACTGAACCTTTCCAAGAGTTAATAAATTTTGTTAGAAGTTAAAGCAGTATCATTAGAGGTGATTGAAACTATGTTACATAATTTGAAAATAAATAAAGTTTTTTTTACACCTGTTCTAGAACAAATTAAAACTTTTGAAATTCGAAAAAATGATCGAGACTTTCATATAGGTGATGAAGTTATTTTAAATGAATGGGATGATGAAAAGCAGCAATATACAGGGCGTAATGTTAAAGTAGAAATCTTATATATTACTGATTATGAACAAAAGGATAATTATGTAGTCTTTAGTTTCAAAACGGTTTAGAATTTTGAAAGTTGGTGATTATCTTAAGATATCAATAACAAAAGTAAAACATACTATGTAACAGCTAGCAATGTATATGTACATGTGAATTGAGAATAACAGCCGACTCGATATAAATGAGTCGGCTGTTATTACTTTAACTAAGACAACAATTCCTCTACTCCGACACCATCTATTAACAAAGCTTTTAATGAAGGAGCTATTTTAATTGTTTCTTCAACATCTAAATCTCTAAAATCCACTGTATATAATCCTAATCCTTTTTTCTATCTACATATAATAATGCTTTTCCGCCTTCATCATCACCAATTGCCAGTGAATTTGGTATATATTTTTGAATATCATGTGCTGCATTCATCTCTATGCAATCAGCAGGGCTCCAAATACGTATGTAAAGTTCATTTTGTACATTAATCTCTGCATTTGTACCATTAGATTACTTCTAAATAATCTAATGGTACATCTATTGATGAGAACTTTTCTAATTCTATGGCCTCTTACTCGCTGGTGATTCCTGAGCTTCTAATGTGAAGGCCTCATATAAATTTTCTAGAATATTCATTAATAATCAATCCCTTCATAATTTACTTTTAATTTATCAAGCATTTTATATTGCTGTTTTAAAGCGACTTCTTCTAGCATTTCAGGTGTTACCTTGATTTGAACCATTCTTTTCTTCACCTTCCCAATTAAAATTATGAGATGAAAAGAAAAAATGTAAATATATAAAATTACGATTATATTAAGGGGCATTTATTTCATAGAAGAAATATAAAAAAGTGCTAACAAGTTTGCAAACGAACTTGCTAACACCTATAAGAAATAGACATAAATTATCGCCAATATGTCGTCTTTGAAAATAGTTTTAATCAGTTACATCATACTTATACGAAATGCTCATAAAATCATTCTTAATATCAAGAATATAATCATCCAGATATTCCTTTACTTTTAAGACGGAAACGAGGCATGATATTGATTTCTACCTCAGAGTTTGCGTCAAATAATAAAAAAATACGGTTTGTAAAACTAAAAATACAACAAGCTACAACCGGTATGAAATGGATTAAAATATTTAGAAATTTAAAAGATGATTTTCAAATAGGGGGAGAGGTGGATTTAGACCATATTCTCCAATATCCGAAAGATTATATTGTAGGGGAAAATAAAAGGGTGTTATTTCCATACAATGAGAGAATTTATAAAGTTCAAGGTACTAAAATAGAACCGGGTATAAAAGTAAAGGAAAGAGAGTATTTATTTAAAGAATTTCAGCGTAAATTCTCTTATTTCACAATACTTCCAGAATGTAAAAAGGTAGCAACAAATAACAAAAATGAATTATTTCCTTTATTTGCACCAAAAGGATTAGAGACATTAACATTAGAGGTTTGGTCTGAAAATATAGTGCTGGAAATAGAACAAGCATTACTTGATAGTGAAATTATTTTGACTAAAGTTGGTGAAAATACTTATGTATTGAATACAGATTTTCCAGTGTTATTAAAGGTTGTGAGATACAATATTGAAAAGGTGTTACAAAATCCATATAAAATGCAATATTGCCAAAAATATAAAACAAATCTTGTAGATGATGTTACGAAAGCTGTCTATGCTACCGCGGGCGAGCGCAGTGATGCGACATTAGCATTAATCGCATTGAAAAATTGTGATGGACGAGAAAAAATTGATCCAAAACAAATCATTAGAGAGGGATTTGCACGAGCAAACCGTATTTCAACATTTATTAATTTATTTATAGGCCAAAGTGTATCGCGTAAAACAATTGTAAATAGTGTTTTTAGTTTATTAGAGCAAAAAGGATTTTTGAAGCGTAGTTGGAATAAGATAAATTTACCTTGTATATATGTTAATTTATCAATTGAACGAATATCGAAATTTGATTTCTTACCTATTCTTTCAAAAATAAAAGGAAAAGAAATTTTATATAAATTATATGGGAATACAGAATGGCAAACGATTGATTACGTATTATTAAATATAAATAAACATAATGCATTTTTACCACAACCATCAAAGAGAAATGATATGGGAGCTCTTTTTAAACAATATGTTTCCGAAACATTAATGGAAATTGTAAAATATGCAACAGAACAAAATGAACAAGTTTACTTCATTGTAGATGCAAATTTGAGAAGGTATTGGATAAAAAAGTTACAAAATAAAGAAATTAATACAGATATTTTACCTGATATTGTTCCAGAGGTGTTAAAGGTTCCAAATTTAAATATTATTAGAATAAATACAGGTTTTGATGTACCAAGTTACGGTGTAATAGAATGTGATGATGCTCTAGATAGCATTGGCTTATATGCAGATCAAAAAGGGATGTATTATAGCACTGGTGAATATTCACTTAATTGTAGTGGGATTTTTCAGCGATATATACTTGAAATTCTACCATTAGGTGTAAAACCTGTAGAAAGGGATTATATCGCTAAAATGATACATTACATGTGCTGTAATTCTAGTATGCTTTCGAAAAAGAATGTACACATGACATATTCCATGCATATGGAAAAGGTAATAAAGAGTTATATTACTGACATAGATGCAAGAGAGTTTAAAGAATTTGATGATGAATTGGATGTAGATGTAGTAAAAGTAGAAAAGAAAGATTCAATTATTCTACTTTAAATACTAGTAAACAAATCCTGCTCGTTATATCGATCAGGATTTGTCATTTTTTCATGTAAATAAGGATATCCTTTGTCAAGTATCTTTTCGTTTACATATTTACTTTATGTGCAGACAGGATTAATATGTTTTTTAGAAATACAAAAACTATTTCATATGGAAAAACGATTTTTATTAATTGAAAAAATTTGAAAGGAATGGGGAATTGTGAAGAAATTAGATGTGCTCTTAATGCTACTGAGCGGCCTCTTTCCAATTGCAGGACTTACAAAGCAAATCCCTCTAGAACAATCTATATATATTGGAGGGCTTTTATTTTTTACTAGTTTCGGTAGTTATTTTGCTAAAAAGATGTATTCACGTATATGCAGTTGGATAGCGTATGCGCCATTTATAACATTACTGTTAGTTATTTGGCATCAAGATATTTCAACAAGCTCAATCATAGCAAATGCGAAAATTGCTGCATGTGTCGCGTTAATTCCATGTTTATTCCGTTTTCGTACATATGGACTTACTTTGGGCTTATTCTCATTATGGGCCGCTTTACTATGGGATATAAAAGAAGTACAGTCGTTAGTCATACTTGAACGCATAACGAGTTTAATGACAAGCCATTATGTATATATATTACTATTAATTGGAGGACTTGTAATAGGAGGATTACTTGCGATGTTCATTCACCGCAAAGAGAAAGATAATAATAAAGAAAATATAAATCTACTTGGACCAAAAAAGAAACGCAAAAGATTATCATTTAAGATTCGTCTTCCAAGATTACCGAAATTAAAGATGAAACTATTTAAGTTTGGTGGGAAAGAATCTAAAAGTAAAATGCCAGAAAAAATCCATGAATATAAGTACGAAGAACCAGTTGCAACGTATGAAATGACAGAGAAAATAGATCCATACAAAGAAAATGCAGTTCAAGGTCAAACAAGGATGGAACGCCGAAGAAATAGGTATAATGCATAATGAAGTTTAATAACCCCGTAATGACTTATCTTAATATTGATAAATCATTACGGTTTTTTTATGTAATGAAATGAAGGTTGCTATTGCGGAGGGGAATAGCATATTTTATAGATAGGAACTAAAATAAGGGGAGGATAAAATGCTTATCATTACATATATATCTGCTTGCATATTATTCTTAGTTAGCTTTTTACATGTATATTGGGCTTTCGGAGGTAATTGGGGGACAAATAGTGTTATTCCAACTAAATCAGGGGAAAAGGCGTTTACACCTCGCGCCCGAATGACATTGTTCATTGCATTATTATTAAGTATGGCAGCAATAATTTTGTTGCAACAAGCAAATATTGTTCATTTTGCAGTTCCTAATGTTATTATTCAAGTCGGTTCCTGGATTTGTATGATTGTCTTTTCTATTAGAGTGATTGGTGAGTTTAACTATTTTGGTATCTTTAAACGACAAAAAGATACGCACTTTGCAAGAATGGATACCGGTTTATATATTCCACTTTGTGCATTTTTATCTTTATCTTTCCTATTAGCGATAATTTTGTGAGTAAATAATAGTAGTTTCTTTTCTCAATATATATGTAAACGTGAGAAATCTAAGAGTAAATAAAAAGGATGTAAGCGCCTTCTTGTCGAAATGTAAATTACTATGAAAGGCGGTGACACTATGAAGTATGTAAAAGTTAGTATGAATGGTGGAAGTGAACATAAATTCTCAATGACTTTAGATCGGTTTAAAGAACTTATTACTACAGAGAATGGGATATTAGAAAATAAATTAGTATGTATTGAAAATGTAATGATTAATCCTACTAATATATCTTCTGTAGTTGAAAAAATTGGTGTACCGGCTAAGTTTATGGAAGCTTAAAATGTTAGATAAAAAACATCCATTAGGGATGTTTTTTAATTTATAAATATGATAATCGTACAGTAAATATTTGAGTAGATTTTATAGCAATGACTATGCATATATTAAGTACCTGAACATGGTTCTTAATACATGCACGAAATAATAAGTACAAGCATATATTATATAGTAGGACAAGATCTTCGTGTCCTACTTAATACTCAGAAAAAACCTCTAATCACATAAGAGCATCCAATTGCAGGGTGCTCTTATTTTTTATGAAAATCTACTACGAGTCTTATTTTATAGTAGGATGCAATAATAAAGGGCTATTTTGAAATAGTGTTCTTTAGCCTTTAATGTTAAATTTATCTTTAACGTTAATAAATATTAAAAATAATATGATAGCAGAAATTAAGTTAGATAAGTAGAAATTTTGATGAAACAGTAGTTCGAATATGACATAGAAAGTAACGAATAAGGCAATAGCAGGTAGTATGCAAATAAATATAAATCTCCAATTTTTTAAGTAATGTTTATAATTAGTAAGTACTTTCTCCATAAATATAGCTCCTATATCTTTGTTTTTATATAATTATACATTTAGATACAGAGATTTTCAAAGTAAAATATTTAGCAATTCAAAAATATAAGGAGAGCTTTTGTTGAAAATCCAGATTGCTGTAGCAATCTGGATTTGACTTTAAAGAACTATACTAAAATGATACACTATAATCTACGTTATTTTTGAAATGAATAGAGGGATTTGTGTGATAGATAAAATTAAAAATGCTGTAGAGGATATGTACGAAGATGAGGCTAAAGATTTACTTCAAAGTATTCTCATACAGTTAAACTTATTAGAAGAAAACTATAGTGAAGATACAATTAAAAATTTGATGGATATTCCGAAACAATTAACGAGTAATCCTACTTATAAAGGGAATGTAAAAGAAAGTACGCACGTACATATTGCTTTTGATGATTCAACGGCTGGTTGCTTAAAATATATGTTAAGTCAAGAAGAATTATTTGAAGAGAGTGTTGTTGCTTTTTCGGAATTCTTTTCAATTGGACCGATATATAGGTTGCATACGAATGAGGGGCAACTAGTAAGACAGAAGTGGTTAATAAATAACTTAACTGCTTATGATAGTTATTTTGAAGAAGAATATTTATCAAGATTTATAGCAACTATAGAAGAACTACATACTATTCCTGTTGAAACGCCTATTACAATTTGGAAGGCTGATAATGCACATGAACATGTAGGCCTAAGTTTTGTAATGGCACAATTAAAGGATAAGAAAAACATTCGAGTTATTAATACGTCTGAAGCAAGTAGAGAAATATTAAAACAAGAGTATGATATTCGTGGAACGGGAGAATTACCACCTGAAAGTTTAGCTCTATTCCAAAAAAGTTTTATAAAGCTACCTTATTTAACTGAAGAGAAGCGCATGAAGTTTGAAAATGAGTGGGATAGATTATCGGAAAGCATAGAATGTTTAAGAGTTTGGAAAGAAAATGAAGTGCATTCTGTACAGGAAGATTATTTTGATCAATTTATAATTGAATGCGCGAAAAGTGTGGGTGCTGATCGAGAGTTCCTTAAAGCTCCTAGAGTAATTGGTGAAGCACTTGGTCTTGTTGAACAGTTAGTTGGAGATACTTTCTTAGAATATCGCTTGAAACAATTAATTAAACAAGAAGTATTTGAATTTGAAGGTTCGTTAGATGAAATGCGTTTTTATAGTGTGAAGTTAAGGAAATAATAAACACATTCTATTTTTGAAAGGCTCGTATTTTTAATAATACGAGCTTTTTAAGTTGAATTTGGGCTATACATAAGCTTCCCAGAGAGGGCATATCACATATGAATGGTAAAGGTAATGAATGAAAAGAAGGTGATTTGTTAATATGTATAACCAACAAAATTATCCATATGATCAAGCGATGTATTATAATCCACATGACTACGGGTATGAACCTACAAATGAAGTGAGAGATATTGAACAAGAAGATTACAGACCAGATGATGCAGAAGATGCTCCAACGTCACCACCTCCGTCACAAGCGCCGTCGTTACCGTCTACATTTGCTTCTCCAGCACAACCAGGTAATATGAAATCATGGATGTGTAACTGTCTAGGAAGATGGGGCTATTTACGCTTACATCGTCCTGGTCCTTTCGGAAGAGATTTATGGTTCTTCCCGACTGAAGTGAGAAGAAATGGAGTGTCAGGTTACACGTGGCAAGGTGGTCGTCGTCGTAAAGTAAGTTATCGCTATCAACAAATTAGTAATTTTATGTGCTTCGCATAAAGAGAAGTGGGAGAGTGAAACGATTTTACTCTCTCACTTTTTTATTTTTCAATATACGAAGTAAGATTTTGATTAAAAATTTACAATTTTCACGTTTTTATTAGAGTATAATGCATATGTTGGGTTGATTTTCAAAAACAAATGAGAGTGAGGGAATACAATGTCAATGAAAAACAAAGTTGGGTTAAGCATAGAGGATGGCATTAATTTAGCTTCAGCTCAGTTTAAAGAAGATGCGTATGAAATTTATAAAGAATCGCGAAAAAAACAACCTATATTATTTGTAAACCAAGTTGAAATCGGTAAAGAATGGCTCATTACTAGATATGAAGATGCTCTGCCACTTTTAAAAGATAATCGTTTAAAAAAAGATTGGACAAATGTGTTTTCTCAAGATATAAAGAACATGTATCTTTCCGTTGATAATAGTGACCACTTAACAACACATATGCTAAATTCAGATCCACCTAACCACAGTCGTTTACGATCTTTAGTTCAAAAAGCTTTTACACCGAAGATGATTGCACAATTAGACAAAAGAATTGAGAAAATAGCAGATGATTTGATAAGTGATATAGAGCGAAAAGGTACATTAAATCTTGTGGATGATTATTCATTTCCATTACCGATTATTGTAATAAGTGAGATGCTCGGTATTCCAAAAGAAGATCAAGCGAAATTTAGAATTTGGTCTCATGCTGTTATTGCATCACCAGAAACACCTGAAGAAATAAAAGAGACCGAAAAACAACTATCTGAGTTTATTACATATCTTCAATATTTAGTTGATATTAAACGAAAAGAGCCAAAAGAAGACTTAGTGAGTGCTTTAATACTTGCAGAGAGTGAAGGGCATAAACTTAGCGCTCGGGAACTATATTCAATGATAATGCTATTAATTGTAGCAGGACACGAGACGACAGTGAATTTAATTACAAATACGGTATTAGCACTTCTTGAAAATCCAAATCAATTACAGTTATTAAAAGATAATCCAAAACTAATTGATTCGGCTATTGAGGAAGGATTGCGTTATTATTCTCCAGTTGAGGTTACAACTGCAAGATGGGCAGCGGAACCTTTTCAAATTCACGACCGAACAATCGAAAAAGGAGATATGGTTGTCATTGCCTTAGCTTCTGCAAATCGTGATGAAACTGTATTTGAAAACCCAGAAGTATTCGATATTACTCGGGAAAATAATCGTCATATTGCCTTTGGTCATGGTAGCCATTTCTGTTTAGGCGCTCCACTTGCGAGGTTAGAAGCAAAGATTGCTATTACTACTTTGTTTAATCGAATGCCTGAACTACAAATAAAAGGGAATCGTGAAGAAATTAAATGGCAAGGTAACTATTTAATGCGTTCTTTAGAGGAATTGCCTTTAACTTTCTAGAATAGTTAAAAGGAGACATGCATACATCGAAAATGATTTACATAGAGTATGTATGTGTTATTTAAATTCGAAACGGAAGGGTGAAAACATCCCAATGATCAACTAATTCTATTTGTAAGAGATCTTCGTTAAAAAACGAAATATTCTTCTGAATAGGGTTAGTCTGTACATTTATAGAAAAGGGATGTATTTCGCTCTGCGAATATATAGTCTTTTTATATGATTTGTGCTGCCTCCTGTTCAGAACATGAAATAGGAGGCTTTTTTATGTCGACAAATGTAGTAACGAAACAAAACAATGGGGTATCACAAGTATTAAAAAATCGGTTTGTTCAAGGGATTTTAGCATCAGCATTATTTTTACAAATAGGAATATGGGTTCGAAACTTTGCGGTATTACTATATGTAATGGAAATGACAAAAGGTGATGCTTTTGCTATTTCGATGATTTCAGTTGCTGAATTCGCTCCAATTTTTATTTTTTCATTTATTGGCGGTACTTTTGCTGATAGGTGGAAGCCAAGGAAGACAATGATATGGTGTGAAACGTTAAGTTCCATTTCAGTATTCGCTGTATTAATTACGCTTATGTTTGGAACGTGGAAAATTGTGTTTTTTGTGACACTCATCTCTGCAATCCTTTCACAGTTTTCACAACCATCTGGAATGAAGTTGTTTAAACAACATTTATCAACGGAACAAATTCAATTAGCAATGTCTATATATCAAACGATATTTGCAATATTTATGGTATTAGGACCAATACTAGGGACATTTATCTTTCATAGTTTTGGAATTTATATTTCAATCATCATAACAGGTATTTCGTTTTTACTTGCGGCAGTTGTATTGTTATTCCTTCCGAAAGATCTTGAAAACGACGTAGAAAAGAAGGATATCACTCTGTTGCAGGAGATGAAGGATGGTATTAAGTATGTCAAAAAGAAAAAAGCATTAACTTTGCTAGGGCTTTGTTTTATGGCTGCAGGACTAGGTATAGGATTAATTCAGCCATTAGGTATATTTATTGTGACTGAGCAGTTAGGATTATCAAAAGAGAGTTTACAGTGGCTACTAACAGTAAATGGTGCGGGAATGATTGTTGGCGGAGCATTAGCAATGGTATTTGCGAAAAACGTTGCTCCGCAAAAGATGTTAATTATCGGTATGCTTGGTCAAGCAATTGGTATTGGCATTATAGGATATTCTACAAATTTATGGGTGACACTTACAGCGCAGCTTTTTAGTGGTTTAGCTCTTCCTTGTATCCAAATTGGTATTAATACGCTTATTATTCAAAATAGCGATACCGATTTTATAGGTCGTGTAAATGGTATTTTAAGTCCGCTTTTTACCGGTTCAATGGTAGTAACGATGAGTATAGCTGGCTCATTAAAAGAGATGTTTTCATTAAGTATGATGTATGAAGGGACGGCTTTACTTTTTATAATTGGATTATTGTTTATTTTACCTATATACAATTTAAAGCCAGTAATAGCGGTAGAAAGTGAAATAAGTGGTAAAGGAAGTGCTATACAAAATGAATCCTAATCCAAATGTTAAATACCCTATTGAAGGCAATCAAAACGTTCAATTTATAAAAAATATAATAACAAAACCTAATATACTTGTTGGTGACTATTCTTATTATGATGCGAAAGATGGAGAAACATTTGAAGATCGAGTATTACATCATTATGAATTTCTTGGAGATCGCCTTACTATTGGAAAGTTTTGTTGTATTGCATCTGGAGTTAACTTTATTATGAACGGAGCCAATCATCGGATGGATGGATTTTCGGCATATCCATTTAATATATTTGGAAATGGGTGGGAGAAGTATACACCTAGTTTGTCTGATTTACCTTATAAAGGTGATACAGTTATAGGAAATGACGTTTGGATTGGTATGGATACAACAATTATGCCCGGAATAAAAATAGGGGATGGTGCAATCATTGCAGCTAAATCTGTTGTGACTAGAGACGTCGCACCATATACAATTGTTGGTGGAAACCCTGCAAATAAAATAAAAGAGAGATTTTCAAATGAAATAATTCAAGAATTATTGCAAATTCAATGGTGGCATTTTGATATTGAAAAAATAACTGGAAATATTGATGCTATTGTACGCGGAGATATTGAACCATTAAGAAAGCTAAAAAGGGAATGAAAAATGGATGACAAATAGTATCATACCTCCGAATTTTGTTAATGATAATAGAACAAGGAGGTGTGATACTATGGCACAAGACGTTTTATGTGAAGTAAACAACTGTAAATTTTGGGCGAACGGTAATAAATGTAGTGCAGAGGCAATTTACGTAGTAAGTCATAAAGGTAAACATGCATCTACAACGGAAGAAACAGATTGCAAAACATTTGATCCAGAAGTGTAAATTCTTTAAGGGTAGCCAAATCGTGGTTGCCCTTTTATTAATGATAGTATTGATAATAAATATCATTTTCATTCATTAATTTTAGCTTTTTTTGTTATTTTTTCATATTTTCTTCATAAGTGATGTAATCCAACTCAATTCATGTTCAATTCGTGATTTACTAAATTCAATGACTTCAGTAATAAAGGCTGAGGTAACCTCTAGAGACTGAATAGCGGTAAGTTGACTATGTAGTACGTTTTGACGTACAGTCAAAATCTCTTTTCTAGCTTCATATTCAAGTTTTTCAAATAACGCGATACGAACAAGAAATTCTGCATTATTTGTCGCAAGTTTTTCGGGAAACTCTCGTAACATTTCAGAAAAAATTTCTTCTCCTGTTTCTGTTATATCGTACATATTTCGGTTTGGTTTTCCAACTTGTTTATGTATTTTTTTCGTTATAGCACCCATATTTTCAAAGCGCCGAAGGGCAGGGTAAAGCATGTTGTGATTTAATTCAAAATTCTCACCTAAACGATTTTGAACATTTTTTTTGATTTCATATCCATGTTTTGGTCCGGTCGTTAATTCTGCTAGTAGTAAAATATCAACGTACATAAAAATCCCCCTTATATATTTCTCAAGTTCTCTAATGAAAAATCCCCTTTAGTATATGTTAAAATAACATATGATAGTTTATACAACTTTGAACTGCCGACCTATCACTTTTATTGTAAAAGAAAAGGGAGGAAAGAACTATGGCTTCACCTGAAAATGTTATTTTAGTTCATGAAATTTCAAAGCTGAAAACAAAAGAAGAATTATGGAATCCATATGAATGGTATCGTTTGATGAGGGATAATCACCCAGTTCATTATGATGAAGAGCAGGATGTATGGAATGTTTTTTTATATGATGATGTAAATCGTGTTTTATCAGATTATCGCTTATTTTCAAGTAGAAGGGAGCGCAGACAATTCTCAATCCCTCCTTTAGAAACTAGAATAAATATAAACTCTACAGATCCACCAGAACATCGCAATGTACGTTCCATTGTTTCTAAGGCATTTACTCCAAGAAGTTTAGAACAGTGGAAACCTCGAATACAGGCTATCGCAGATGAACTTGTACAACATATCGAAAAATGTAGTGAAGTTAATATCGTTGAACAGTTTGCTGCACCTTTACCTGTTACCGTTATTTCTGATTTATTAGGAGTCCCAACAACAGATCGTAAAAAAATTAAAGAATGGTCTGATATTTTATTTATGCCGTATAGTAAAGAAAAGTTTAATGATCTGGATGCTGAGAAAGGGATAGCATTAAATGAATTCAAAGCATACCTTCTACCGATTGTTCAGGAAAAGAGATATCATTTAACCGATGATATCATTTCTGATTTAATTCGAGCTGAATATGAAGGCGAAAGATTAACCGATGAAGAAATTGTAACCTTTTCATTAGGTTTACTAGCAGCTGGGAATGAAACCACTACAAATTTAATTATTAATAGCTTTTATTGCTTTTTAGTAGATTCACCTGGAATTTATGAAGAGTTAAGAAAAGAACCTAACTTAATTTCAAAAGCGATTGAGGAAGTATTACGCTATCGCTTTCCTGTTACATTAGCCCGGAGGATTACAGAGGATACAAATATATTTGGTTCTTTAATGAAAAAGGATCAGATGATTGTTGCGTGGGTTAGTGCAGCGAATTTAGACGAGAAAAAATTTTCACAAGCCTCTCAATTTAATGTACATCGAACAGGAAATGAAAAGCATTTAACCTTTGGGAAAGGTCCTCACTTTTGCTTAGGAGCACCACTTGCACGTTTAGAGGCTGAGATTGCATTAACTACCTTTATAAATGCTTTTGAAAAAATAGAGCTATCTCCATCTTTCTGTTTAGAAAAATGTATATTAGAAAATGAACAAACATTAAAATACTTACCTATTCGATTGAAAGCTAAATAAAAATCTTAACAAGGTGCATACATTTGCATCTTGTTTTTTGTTTCTCAATTGTGAGTTTTCGGTAATCACCTTAATATGGAATTGTATAAAACGTAGAGGAGGATTCTTATGTTGACTTGTAATGGAAGTAAATCATTTCAAAAGTTTATTAAAGGTGTTACAGATCTTATGGAAAACGGTTTATTTGAAGAAGAAATAGTGTGTGGCATTGAAAAGTTACTAGAAGAACTTTTAGAAAAGAAAACATGGCTTCCGTTAGATAAACAGAAGGCCAATTTGACTCAATATGCACGACATTTATTGTATGAAGATCCGCTCAAACGTTTTGAAGTACTAGCTCTCGTATGGAAAGATGGACAATCTACACCTTTACATGATCATGACGGCACATGGGGAGTAGAAGGCGTTTTTTCAGGAAGGATTATGGTGCAGAACTTTATACAAACGAAACAACTTGGAAATTCACTTGTTTATTTAACACATACAGGAAATCTTTATTTGGGAGAAGGAGAAACAGATAAAGTAATTCCACCAGCGGATTGTCATATTCTTGAAATTAGCAAAAATGAAAGCGTTATTACGATTCATGTCTATGGAAAACGGTTAGAAAAGTTTAAAGTATATATCCCAACTGAAGAAAAAAATGTGTACATGTGTGAGACAAAATACATTAGTTATAATTCATAGTTTAAAATCCAAAGCTTTTTTAAAAAGAAAAGCTTTGGATTTTATTTTTAATTATTTCTTGACCTGAAACGCTTTTCATAAATTATAAATAAGAAGTACCTCACGAGGATTGTATGAAAACGATACCTAATAATTAATTAGAACTCGTGTATTTATAGAAAGTGGTGAAGAAATAATGAAATTAATCGCAATTGATTTAGATGGAACTCTTCTTTCGGGGAATAAAATGATAAGTAAAGAAAATGCAGAAGCAATTCGAACATGTCAAGAAGCTGGCCATGTTGTAGCAATTTGTACAGGACGTTCAATTGTTGACATTGAGCGATTATTGTTAGAAGTTGATTTAGAGTGTCCAATCATTGCGGAAAATGGTGCTCTTATATATAAAGATAAAAAAATGATGAAGAGATATCCAATTCAAAATATGCAGGCACTTGAAATTGTAGAATATCTTGAAGAGAATGGTTTATATTATCAGCTCTATACTGATAAAGGTGTGTATGTACCGGATTATGGAGTAGAGAGTGTACGTAATGAAATTGAGCATGTGAAGAATTCAAAAGAAAATTTCGACTTGAAAGAGTTAGAAACAATCGCAGCATTATATCTTGAGCATACAGCGTTTCATAGTGCGGAAAGTTGTAAACCAATTGTAGAAACAGATATACATGTGCATAAACTATTACCATTTTCTTATGAAATTGAGAAATTAAAAAAACTCAAAGAAACATTTCTTCATAATACAGATTTAGCAATTACATCTTCATATTGGCACAATTTAGAGATTAATCATCGAGATGCTCAAAAAGGGAATGGATTATATACTTTAGCAGAACATCTTAATATTCCGGTTGAAAACACTGTAGCGATAGGTGATGGGCTAAACGATGTTTCTATGATGGAAAAAGCGAACATATCAATTGCAATGGGGAATGCAGTAGAAGAAATAAAAGCAATGTGTAAATACGAAACGTTATCAAATGAAGAACATGGTGTGGCACATGCTTTATATAAATATGTAATGTAATTAAAAAAGAAAAAAGAATCCAAATGGATTCTTTTTTCTTTTTTATTAGGGGTAAGGTATTCTATGAGATTCATAGAAGCCTTATTACATTTTATTATATAGAATATATTGGAATAAATGTTTATATTTTTCATAAAAATTGTGAATATTTTATGAACTTTATACTTATTGCATGTTTATACCGCTATTAGTAACGTGTATGACTCTCAAGTGAAAATTCAGTGAATGTAAGGAGGAATTCAAGTTACTAGACAATAAGTGAGGAATCAACGAAATATATACTAATTAAAGGTATATTCAGTATATATATTCTTTTCTTATTTTAATTGAAAAATAAAATTTGTTCGAATAATTATTCTACAGCTATATACCTACACTAGCTTTCTTCGTATAATGGAGAAGTATGAATTTTAGATTTGTATTAATTTTACATATTGAGGTGAAAAAGGAATGAATTCGCGGCTAATGGAACTTATTGATGTGAGTACAATAGAAACCATGGCAGAACAATTTTATAAATTAACTAATATATCACATCAACTTCTTGATGCTGAAAAAGAATGTGTTTTTTCATTCGGAATGAATGAGATAAAAAAGAGTAAACTTCCAAAGATTGAAATCCCCATTTTCTTATACAATCAACATTTAGGATCTTTTGTTGTATGGTCCAAAAAAAGTGAAATTTTCAGTTGTCAAAAATACTTTGAAATGCTCTCAAGTTTAATTTTAGATGGCGCAATAAAAGTATTTCAAAGTAAAAGTACAACGTTGCTTTCTCGGAAAGAGGAGGAACTACATACGATTTTACAAAACATGCCTGTTATGGTCGATGCGCTTGATTATAATGGAGATTTTGTTTTGTGGAATCGAGAATGTGAAATTGTAACAGGTTATACCGCTGAAGAAATAATTGGAAATCCAAATGCACTGCAATTATTGTATCCTGATTATAATTATCGCCATCAAATACAAAAGAAATTTTTAACTTGTGGAAAAAATTTCAGAGATTGGGAAATGCACTTAACATGTAAAAATGGTGAAATCAAAACAATAATGTGGTCGAATATATCAGAACAGTTTCCTGTAACAGGATATAGTTATTGGGCTGTTGGTGTAGATATTACACATTTAAAAGCGATAGAAGAGCAGTTAAAACAACAAACATCTGAACTGGAATTAATTTTTAAAGCTTTACCAGATTTATGTTTCTTAACAGAAGATGATGGCACAATTATAGATTACAAGGCAGGATCTCCTACAAAGTTTTACGTACCCGCAGAAGCTTTTATGGGAAAAAAGTTTTACGAAGTATTACCATCTTCAGTAGCACAGCAGTTTCAGGAAGCCATTAATCAAGTGAAGGAAAAAGGAACGAATGTAATTGTAGAATATCCACTCACACTTAATGGAAGTATTGATTTCTTTGAGGCTAGGTGCTTACCATTATTACATGATAAAATTATGATTATTGTACGCGACATTACAGAGCGAAAAAAGACAGAAGAATTGCTAAATAAATCAGATACGCTTGCAGCAATTGGTCAATTAGCAGCTGGCGTGGCTCATGAAGTAAGAAATCCTTTAACTGTAATTAAAGGTTTTATACAGTTATTTCAAATTAATAAAGAAGATCAAGAAAAATATTTTGATCTTATGCTCTCTGAAATTGAAAGGATAGAAGCGATCCTGCAAGAATTTCTGGCAATTGCTAAAACAGATGAGATAAATACAGAAAAGAAAAATATTTATCAAATTTTTAAAAATGTCGTATCGTTAATGAATACAAAAGCAATTATGACAAATATTCAAGTTGAACTATTTACGGATGACAAAGATATAATTATTGAATGCTCAGAAAATCAATTGAAACAAGTATTTATTAATATTTTGCAAAATTCAATCGAAGCTATGCCAAATGGTGGGGAAATTTCAATTCACATAAAAGAAATAAATGATGATGGTGTCATCATTCATGTAATAGATGAAGGAATAGGAATACCTGAAGAAAGAATTAAGAGATTAGGTGAACCTTTTTATAGTACGAAAGAAAAAGGGACTGGTATTGGATTAATGTTAAGTTATAAAATTATTGAAAGTCATCAAGGGACAATTAGTATCATGAGCGAGGTTGGTGTCGGGACAACAGTAACTATTTACTTACCGAAAGTACTAAGTAAACAATCTCTTTCTAATTGTGACGACAAATGTATAGCAATACGCACTAGTAGTAATTCTTAAATCAATTAATACCCAATAACAAAGCGATTAGTGAAAACTAAGCTTTTTGTTATTGGGTATTTTTTATATTTAATTTAGTAAACTTTACCTTTTCTTTACCTTTGTTTTAATTTCTATTAAGTTTTAAACATTATATTAATATTTGTACAAAGCAATGTATAGAAATTGTACATTACTTTTAATATAGAAATGTGATTATTATTTGAAATATTGTAAGGAGGAGATTATGACAAGGTGAAAAAGCAAGAGAAGAAAAGTGGTAGAGTAGTACCTCTCCGGTTAAATATTTTATTCCTTTGTGTATTTTTATTATTCTCTGGCATTATTATTCAGTTAGGGAAAGTGCAAATTTTTGATGGAGAAACATATAAAAATGAATTAGAGAAGAGAGAAAATGCAACCGTGGGCCTTTCTGTACCACGTGGGAAAATATTTGATCGTGAAGGAAATCCAGTAGTTGATAATAAGTCTTTACGTACGATTACATATACAAAGGTGAAAGGTGTAAAACAAGAAGAAATATTAAAATCAGCAAGACAACTTGTAGATATTATTGAAATGCCACAAGAAGATATAGATAAGTTAACTGAGACTGATAAGAAAGACTTTTGGATGCAATTGAATCCAGAACTGGCTCAAGACTTAGTATCAAAAAAAGAAATAGATAAGTTCCGAGATAAGGATATTACCGGAAAAGAGCTAGACAAAAAAATAGAAGATTTAAAAAGGAAACGCGTTACAGATAAAAATCTTCAAGAACTAACGGCTAAAGATATAGAAGTGTTAGCTATTAAAAGTAAAATGACCTCAGGTTTTCAAATGGCACCTCAAATTATTAAAAAGGACGTTAGTGAACAGGAATATGCGGTGATTAGTGAAAATTTAGCGAACCTTCCAGGAGTAGACGCATCAGTTGATTGGGAGAGAATCTATGTAAATGATGGATTATTCCGTTCTGTCCTTGGTAACGTTTCAAATGCTGATGAAGGATTGCCACGTGAACGATTAGATTATTATTTAGTGCGTGATTATAGCCGAAATGATAGGGTCGGCAAAAGTTATATCGAACAGCAATACGAAGATGTACTTCATGGTACAAAAAAAGAAGTAAGAAGCATTGCTGATAAACAAGGAAATACTATTAGAACGGAAACGGTTTCGGAAGGAAAAAGCGGTAAAAATTTAACTTTAACAATAGATATGGAATTGCAAAAAAAAGTAGAGGAGAGCATAGAAAAAATATTAAAACAATATAAAGGATCAGAATCAATGTTAGACCGTGCTTTCGTAGTGATGATGAATCCTAAAAATGGCCAAGTATTATCAATGGCTGGGAAAAGGCTTGTAGAAAAAGACGGGAAAATGGAAGTAGAAGATTATGCTTTAGGCACGCTGACAAGTTCATATGAGCTTGGATCAACGGTTAAAGGTGCGACAGTGTTAACAGGGTTTGAAACAAATGCAATAACTCCTGGAACACATTTTTATGATGCACCTATGAAGTTTAAAGGAACTAAGGAAAAGAAGTCTTGGAAAAATTTTGGTGATATAGACGATCTAAGAGCGTTACAAGTTTCTTCAAACGTTTATATGTTTAATATAGCATTAAAAATTGCTGGCGTGGATTATGTAAAAAATAGTTCACTAGATATTAAACAAGAATATTTTGATAAAATGAGGTATTATTTCAGGCAATTTGGACTAGGTGTACAAACTGGTATTGATTTACCAAATGAAACTGCAGGGCAAATTGGAAAAAAAGATAATCAGCCTGGTTTCTTATTAGATTATTCTATTGGGCAATATGATACGTATACACCACTTCAGCTTGCACAATATATTTCGACTATCGCAAATGGAGGATATCGAATGAAACCACAAATTGTTCAAGAGATTAGAGAACAAACCGTTCAAAAAGATGAGGTTGGTAAAGTAGTACAATCAATAGAACCCGTTGTTTTAAATAGAATCGATATGAAACAAGAATATATTAATCAAGTAAAAGAAGGATTTAGAAAAGTATTTCAAGAAGGAGATGGAACAGGAGTAAGAGCGTTCCAAAAAGCACCATATAAACCAGCTGGTAAAACAGGGACCGCACAAACTGTATATGGTGGAGAAAATGCAATTGGGCGAAATGCGAAAGGCGATCGTAGAGAATGTTATAACTTAACATTAGCTGGATATGCGCCATATGATGATCCAGAAGTAGCATTTTCTGTTGTAGTACCGTGGGTTGAAAATGATAAATCGGGCATTAACTCCGATATTGGAAAAGAAGTTTTAGATGCTTATTTTGATTTGAAAAATAAGCGGTTAACTGGTGAAGCGCCAAAAACAGATGCCTCTAAAGAGAATTAAAATGTACGAAACGTCTCTAGCATTCCTGTAAACTAGAGGCGTTTTTATCTGGGGATAGATTAGAAATGAGGTATATATGAAGCTGTTTATTCTAAAATATTGGAGGAACATATGTAGCTACATATTAATTATAATAGGGGTTATTTTTATTAATAAGTCCTTTTTATTTTGTATGGTAGAAGGAATTTCGATGCAACCTACTTTGAATGAAAAAGATTATATACTTGTTAATAAGGTAAATGTCTGTTTATCGTCTTTTCATCATGGAGATGTTGTCATTATAAAAAAAGAAGACGAGCCTACTTACTATGTGAAACGAATTATTGGATTATCGGGGGATAAAATACAACTAAAAAAGGATAAGGTATTTATTAACGGTAAAAAGCGTGATGAGTCGTATATACATTTAGATATGTCACAAGTATCCAATCGTTTTTCAAATTTTAGAGAAATAAAAGTTCCTACGCATAAATTATTTGTGTTAGGTGATAATCGTAATCATAGTAAAGATAGTAGGAATACACTTGGACTTATTGATGAGTCAAATATAATAGGTAAAGTAGAAATGGTATTTTATCCATTTGATCATATAAAATGGATAAAATAATTCTATTAACTATTCACGTTTTATAAAATCAATCATATATTAATAGCATAGGACAAGCAGAAAAGCTTGTTCTAACCTCACAGAACACTCCTTATCACGGTTAGGCATCTACATAGGTAGATGCTTTTTTTATGTTGATGACTGAAAATTATTTATCAATATAATGTAGCAAGCATATTAGGACTATTAGGGGAAGATTACTTGTACAAATAACAGTATGCTTAATTAAAACAATGAAATGTAAGGAGTGAGGAATAAGTGCTAAATATTTTAGTGGTTAATTTTCCAGCAGAGGGACATGTAAACCCTACATTAAATTTAGTAAAAGCTTTTACTAAACGAGGGGATAACGTACATTATATTACAACGGCAAACTTTAAGGATAGAATTGAAGATTTAGGAGCTACTGTACATATTCATCCGGATCTATTAAAAGAGATTTCTATTGATGCTGAAACCTCATCTGGGTTAAATGCTTTCTTTCATGTGCATGTTCAAACTTCTTTATATATATTAGAAATTACGAAACAATTATGTGAAAGTATAAATTTTGATTTCGTAATTTATGATATATTTGGCGCAGGAGAGTTAGTAAAGGAGTATTTACAAGTTCCAGGTGTAGTGTCCTCACCTATATTTTTAATTCCGCCAGAATTTTTGAAGACATTACCTTTTCATCCAAATGCAGATATGCCATTCCAACCAGAGGAAATCTCTGAAAAATTACTAAATCAGATGGAACATAAATTTGGAGTAAAACCAAAGAATAATCTTCAATTTATGAATAATAAGGGTGATGTTTGTCTCGTATACACAAGTCGCTATTTCCAACCTAATAACGAATCGTTCGGAGAAAATAACATTTTTATTGGACCGAGTATTTCAAAGCGTAAAACAAATATAAAGTTTCCACTGGAATCACTTAAAGAAAAGAAAGTTATTTATATTTCAATGGGAACACTGCTTGAAGGACTCGAACCATTCTTTAATACTTGTATTGATACTTTTTCAGATTTTGATGGGATAGTTGTAATGGCAATTGGTGATAGAAATGATATTTCTAAAATTAAGAAAGCACCAGATAATTTTATAATTGCTCCATACGTACCTCAATCAGAAATATTAAATGAAGCAGATGTTTTTATTACACATGGCGGTATGAATAGCGTACACGATGCCATTCATTATAATGTCCCATTTGTAATAATACCGCATGATAAAGACCAGCCAATGATAGCGCAAAGATTAACTGAGCTTGAAGCGGCACATAGACTATTGAAAGAACATGTTAATGTGCACACTTTAAAAGAGGCCGTAACAGATGTTCTTTCAAATGAAAAGTATAAACATGGTATAAGAAAACTTAATGATAGCTTTTTAGAATGTGGTGGTTCAAAAGAAGCAATTGCAGTTATTGAATCTCTTTTAAATAAAGTAAAACTTTAATCGGTAGGGATTTTACTACCCATAAATAGCGGGATAAATAGTCGTAACTGTATACAAGCATAGAGGTTCTCACCTTTATGCTTGTATATTCTTATCCAGCAAATTGCACAGCAGTATTTGCGTGTAAAAAAGCAGTATCAAAAACGGGAACAGTAAGATCATTTTGGGAGATAAGTAAAGGTATTTCAGTACAGCCTAATAATATACCTTCAGCGCCGTTTTGAATTAATGATTTTGTAATTTGTAATAACTTTTCTTTAGATGTTTCTGAAATGATCCCTCTACTTAATTCATCTAATATGACATGGTGGATAAAGGTTCTTTCCTCTTCATTTGGGATAATTGTCTCAATGTTATATTTCGCTAATCGTGATTTATAGAAATCTTGCTCCATCGTTTGTTTTGTTCCTAATAGTCCGATACGTTTTATACTCTGTTCTACCATTTCTTTAGCACTTACATCACCAATGTGAAGAAGCGGGATAGATATTGCTTGTTCTACTTCCTCGGCAAATAGATGTACGGTATTTGAACACATTAATAAACATTCAGCCCCAGATTTTTCAACTTTCTTTGCAACTGTAACTAGTTCATTTTTCACTTCTTCATATTGATGGTTTTGTAATAAAGTAGTTACTTCACCAAAGTCCATACTATATAAAACTAACTTTGCATTTTGATCGTATTGAGAGAGTGTAAGTGTATTAATATGTTTATAGTATAATGATGTAGATTCCCAACTTAATCCTCCAATCAAACCAATAACTTTCATAATGCATTCCTCCCGAAACGATTTTGAATTTATTATTTCATAATTCCGATAAGAATACAATGATTTAAATGATCTATTTAACAAAAAATAAAAATAGTAAGAAAAGTGTTGAAATTTACATTCTTTAGTGCCATAATACGAATTACAAATTAATACTTATCCAGAGAGGTGGAGGGAACGGCCCTAAGAAACCTCAGCAACCCCTATGCAATTTTATAGGAAGGTGCTAATTCCGCAGAGGACACGATGTGTTTTTTGAAAGATAAGAGGATTCTTGAATGTGAAAGAAAATGACCTCTTATGTAAGAGGTCATTTTTTTGTTGTATAGAAAGGGAGTGTCGATGCATAATTCATTTTTAAATTAAATATAGAGTAATAAAAGTTGACTAATATGAGAGGGGAATTGTCATGAACAAATTATCAACAAAGTTAGTAGTAGCAATCGGTATTGGAGCAGCATTATACGGGATATTAGGACTTTGGGGATTTTCTATTGCACCGAATACATTTATTAAACCAGCATTAGCTATATTAACTGTTTTTGGAGCATTATTTGGTCCAGTGGCAGGACTGTTAATCGGACTTATCGGTCATACCGTAACAGATACGATTGCTGGCTGGGGTATTTGGTGGGGCTGGGTTATTAGTTCAGGTATTATTGGTTTTTCAATGGGGCTTATTCAAAAAAGAGTTGGTTTTAGTGTGAAAAACGGGTCATTTAACAAGGGGGATATTTCTTATTTAGCAATTACTGGGCTAGTTGGTATTGTCATTGCTATTATATTTGCTGGGGCATTCGATATTATTGTGATGGGAGAACCATTTGACAAAATTGTTATACAAGTATTAGGAGCAACAATTTCCGATGTCATCGTTTTCTTAGTACTTGGATTGCCACTTACAATTGGTTTGGCGAAATCCAATAAGAAACATACACATTTAAAAATTGAAAAGTAGGGATGTTAACATGCAACCAATTATTTCGTTTGAACAATTCACCTTTCAATATGGGCATGCTGTGCAGCCTACTTTAAGTGATATTACCTTTCATATATACCCTGGGGAAAAAGTGCTAATTGCTGGACGAAGTGGCTCAGGAAAGTCGACATTAGCTCATTGTATAAATGGGCTAATCCCATTTTCTTACGAAGGGAATAGTACAGGTAACGTTTTAATTGCCGGTAAAGATCCGAGGGAAGGAAGTATTTTTGAACAAAGTAAACAGGTAGGAACAATTTTGCAAGATCAAGATGCTCAATTTATTGGTCTGACAGTAGAGGAAGATGTAGCTTTTTATTTAGAAAATGAATGTGTAAAGCAAGATGACATGAAAAAGATTGTTTCGGACTCATTAAGAAAGGTGAAGATGCATACGTTTCATAAACAAAGTCCACATGAATTATCAGGAGGTCAAAAGCAAACAGTTTCTCTAGCGGGTTTATTAACAACAAATGCGGATATATTATTGTTCGATGAACCGTTAGCTAATTTAGATCCACTAAGCGCCTTACATACGATAAAACTTATGAAAGATATACATGAACAATATAATAAAACGATTGTTATTATCGAACATAGAATAGAAGAAATTTTAAACCTGGATTTAGACAAAGTTATATTAATTGATGAAGGTAAAGTCATTGCGATAGGAACACCAAAAGAAATCTTAGCGTCAAATATATTACCACGTATCGGCTTAAGAGAGCCTATTTACATCGAAGCATTAAAGAGATTACATTTTGATAGTAATAATGACGTAATATATCCAATGGAAAACCTTCAAAAAGAAAAGGTAAGCAACGTTATAAAAGAGTGGATGGAGAAACAAGTCATATTAAAAGGGAATACTAAAAACAAGGAATTACTTAAAGTGGAGAATTTATCATTTTCATACTCTAATAAACAAAAAGTATTAGAAAATGTAAACCTTTCAATATATGAAGGAGAAATTGTGGCACTGTTAGGACATAATGGAGCAGGGAAATCAACATTAGCTCATAGTCTTATAGGCATAAACAAAATGAAAAATGGGAAAATCTTGTTAAAAGGTGAAGATATTAGTTCTTGGTCTATTCGTAAACGTGGGGAAATCATATCTTACGTGATGCAAAATCCAAATCATATGATTACACAGCCTACTGTTTTTGAAGAAGTTTCATTTACATTAACATTACATAATTTTTCTAAGGAAGAAATTAAGAATAGAGTAGAAGGAACTTTAAAAATTTGTGGTTTATATCCATTTCGTAATTGGCCAATTCAAGCACTAAGCTATGGGCAAAAAAAGAGATTAACAATCGCATCTGTATTAACAACAAATCCTAAACTTATCATATTAGATGAACCGACAGCGGGACAAGATTATTATCACTATAAACAATTTATGTCTTTTATTAAAAACCTAGCTAAAAAGGGAATTTCATTTGTTTTTATCACTCACGATATGAATCTCGCGCTAGAATATACAGACCGTGCAGTAGTTCTACATGAAGGGAAAATTATTGCGGATAATACAGTGTTTGATGTATTAGGCGATCAAGAAACGTTACAAAGAGCCAACTTAAGAGAGAGTTCTTTAAACAAGCTTGTTAAATTTAGTGGGATTGCATGTCCAGAAAAATTTATGGAGCTTTATTTAGACAGTAATAGGAGGGAGGAAGGTGCATAGTACATATTTTCATCGTATGGATGGGATAGTGAAATTGTTTTTATTTATTTTTTGTATGACGCTTACTTTTTTGTTTTTTGATTTTCGGGTGTTGCTAATATTATTTATTATTGGGTGTATCGGGCTCAGCATTGCTAAAATTCCATTTCGTAAAATTTTAATTGTTTTTAGTGTCATATTTACATTTAGTTTATTAAACTCTGTCATGATTTTATTGATTACACCAACTCATGGATCTGAATTAACTGAATCATATACCGCGTTTTTACATGTTGGATATGCAACGATTACATATGAAACATTATTTTATGCAGCTACACTTTCATTAAAGTATTTTACGTTATTACCATTTACACTTCTTTTTATTTACACGACAGATCCAAGCGAATTTGTAAGTAGCTTAAGTAAACTTGGTATTCATTATAAGATTACTTATGCAATAAATATTGCACTACGTTATATTCCTGACATCCAGTCTGAGTATAAAATTATTAAACACGCGCAAGAAGCGAGAGGAGTGGCTTTTGAAAAAGGAGAAGCAAGTTTATGGGTTCGTATGAAGAACCGTGTTTTAATTTTCTGGCCACTAATCATTCATTCTCTAGAAAGAATAGATACGGTTTCAAATGCAATGGATTTAAGAGGATTTGGAAAGAAGGATAAACGTACCTGGTTTTATACAAGTAAGGCGAAACGTGAAGATTTCATCGCTTTATTTGCCGGTATTTTCATATTTATTGTTGCGGTATATTTAAAATTAAACGTATTTCAAAACTTTTGGTATCCATTTTAAAGCACTCTTTAAACGAGTGCTTTTACTTATTTTTATGTAGACATGCTCAAAAAAGGGATATATACATAATGTATAATACGAACCAGTTAAAATGATCAACTACCTATTAGTTTTCAAACCAAAAGGAGGAGAAAATATGAGTTACGGTGGTTCTTGTGGTTTTGGTGGAGGTTTTGCTTTACTAGTTGTGTTATTCATTCTATTAATAATTGTAGGATGCAGCTGCTGGGGCGGAGGATACTAATTTTTAATTAGTCTTCACAAATGTAAACTAAAAAAACATTGAAGATACTTATGTATCGAAACAAATAAAAAAGGAGCGACTATGCTCCTTTTTTATTTGTTTTAATGCGTATTCTTATTATATTTCGGGAACGTAATCGTTAAAGTCGTTCCTTTACTAACGATACTTCGAATTTTTAAACTTCCATGCATCGTCTCAATAATCTTAACAGCAACCATCGTACCTAAACCGGTTCCTTTTGTTTTTGTACTAAAATACGGTTCACCGAATCGATGTATTTGCTCCTGTGACATTCCAACTCCGCTATCTTCAATTCGTATTTCAACTTTACTATTATTGATAGATGAGGAAATATTTAAGGTACCACCATTAGGCATTGCTTCAATACTGTTCTTTATTAAGTTTAAAAAACATTGTTGAAAGTGCTGTTTATTACCAACAATGGTTGCCTCAGAAAAATCCTGTGTAATATGTATCGTATTCATATTACACAATGGCAATATCATATTAATAACCCGATTTAACTCTTGTTTTATTGAAATTTGATCTAATTTTTCTGGAGCAGGTTTGGCAAACGTTAAATAATCATCGATAATTTCTTGGGCACGATTTAACTCTTCAAGTATATGTTTAATATATTCGTCTCTTGACTCAGGAGTTAAATTTGGTGTTTTTAAAAGCTGTGTAAATCCTTTTACAACCGTTAAGGGATTCCTTACTTCGTGCGATATACTTGCAGCGAGTTGGCTAACAATCTCCATTTTTTCCATTTTAATTAATTTTGAGCGCATTAATACAGCATCTTTTATAACTTCATTTATATAAACAATAAATAACATCAAAGTAGTCGGTAATACCATGAAATAAATAATATACAAATTATTCACTTCAAAATCTGATAAAGTTAATACAATTAAAGTTGTAAATATGGCTAGGAAAAAGGTTAAAAACATGGAAAAAGCTACTTTAAGTTTTCTATTATATGTATTAAATTTTGAAGATGCGAGTGCTGTAACGATGAACATTATTCCGTAAACAACAACGGTCAGCATGTTAAAGCCATAAAATAAAAATCTTGTAATTAATAAAATTGTAAACAATATGATACCGACAGGGAATCCACCATAAAGCGTACCTATTATGACCGGAATTTGTCTTAAATCATGAATACAACTTTCATCCATATAGATAGGGTATCGCATACATAAAATAAGCGGGATACTAGAACAAAGGGTAATCAGTAGTATTTTATATTTCTTTAAATAGCGCCCGCTATCATATATGAAATAAAAAACAAATATACTACATAAAATGTATAGAAGATTATTTAATACGTTTTGATTAATATAAACAAAGTCCATAATATTTGCCTCGTTATTCTGAATTTACTTAACATATGTATTATACATAATAACATATGTTAAGGTGAATAAACCTTGTTAATACAAGATTTGTTTGGCTTTTTGTTATAAAATGCAAACATTTTTCAAACGTTAGCTATCCAAAGATACTTTTACTAAAATTTTTTACTCCTTCTTCCTGCATGTTCGGTAAAACATGAGAATAAATCCTAAGAGTTAATGAAATGTCTGTATGACCTAATCTCTCACTGATAATTTTAGGATTAACTCCTTGTTTCAATAGTATAGTTGCGTGTGGATGTCTTAAATTACGAATTTTAATTTTTTTCACTGCTGCATTTTTTATTTCCTTATAAAACTTTTCCCTGAAAGCATTTCTGCATAACCCCCCACCTGATTTATTACAATTAATTAAATCTAAATCTTGATAAGCAGAACTGATTGGTAATAAGAAACGTTTGCATGAGATTCTAAATAAATATAAAAATACTAAAGGAAAGTAAGGTATGAAAAAACAGGTGTTTCAAGAAAAGTGGACGAGCTAGGTCGTGTAGTAATTCCAGTAAGAGTTTATTTGGGAGGTGGCTTTTAAAACTGATGTTGTTGAGTACATGTGGTAGTAAAAGGTAGATGGACATATGAAAAAAGTAGAAATTGATGTTAGTAGCAACAAACTTTTAATAGTGCAGGACGGGAATGTGACAGTAGTCAATCCACCAATGAGCGGATTTGGTGAGCAAGTCGCGGTTTAGATAAACGGTAAGGTTGATCGTGTAGATACTAAGTTTACTGAAAAGATAAAATGATTATTTTTAGAAAGATACCCAGACGGATTTAGTCGAGAAGCTAGTCAAAATCGCGTAGATGTGAAGTGAAAATCGTAAAAAAAAAGAGTCATGAGTGGAAAGGCTCATAGCTCTTTGAATAAGGGTAATGGTTTTATAGGTAAATATTATTATTAAATTCTAAAAAATTCAATGTTAGTAAATTAATTGGTATGTGATTTGAGTTTTATAGAAAGAGATCAGCTAACAACAGCTAGCTGATCTGCAGGTTCTGTAAGACAAAACAGAAAAGAATATTAACAGAATATAGAGGTTTATTCTGGTTGTTTGAACGTAGTTAAAGAAAGAATATCACATACTATCAATTTTAATAAAAACTATCTGTGGCTTTCACTTCTTTATTTTATTCACAAATAGTTCCAGTAGCTATTCCGGTTGGAGCGACACCTACTGGGACATTAGTGATAACAGTATTCGTAGCAATATCAATAACGGAAACAGTATTACTAGCTTGATTTGTAACATATGCTCGAGTGCCATCAGGTATGATGGTTACTTGATCAGGGGATAAACCAACAGAAATTGTATCAATCACAGTATTTGTCGCCACATTTATTACCGATACATTATTGCTAACTTTATTTACAACGTAAATAAGGTTTCCACCCGGTGTAATATCTATGCCAACAGGTTCGGTACCTACGTTAATTGTATTAATAACTGCATTGGTAGCGGTGTTAATAACAGAAACCGTATTGCTGTTTTGATTCGTGACATACGCACGAGTACCATCTAGTGTAAACACGATTATTCTAGGACGAATGCCAACAGGGATGGTAGCAATAACTGTGTTGGTAGCAGTATTAATGACAGAAATTGTGTTGCTTAATTCGTTTGCAACATATGCAAGGGCACCATTTGGGGAAACAGTAATTCCTTGTGGAGCGATGCCAACAGGAATGGTATTAATAACTGTGTTTGTTGCCGCATTAATGACAGAAACAGTATTATTGCCATGATTTCCAACATAAACAGTTGTGTTATTTGGAGAAACAGCTACACCTATTGGGTTAGTTCCAACAGGAATGGTAGCGATAACGGCATTAGTAGCAGTATCAATAACGGAAACGGTATTAGAAAAAATATTAGTAACATAGGCACGAGCTCCATTTGGTGAAACGGTTACTTCAAGTGGTGCATTACCTACAGTAATTGTATCAACTACTATATTTGTTCCGGTGTTAATTACAGATACTGTATCATTTGTAGGGTCATCTATGAGTCCTGCATTTGTAGCATATACTAGGAAATTACATGCAGGTCCGGTAGGTCCAGTCGGTCCCGGTGGACAATCACAATCTCCAGTAGGTCCTGGTGGTCCTTCAGGTCCTTGAATCCCTTGCACACCTTGAGGTCCAGTAGGTCCCGGTGGTCCTTCCGGCCCTTGAATACCTGACACACCTTGAGGTCCAGTGGTTCCCGGTGGTCCTTCCGGCCCTTGAATACCTGGCACACCCTGAGGTCCAGTGGATCCTTCCGGCCCTTCAGGTCCTTGAATTCCTTGTACACCTTGAGGTCCAGTGGGTCCCGGTGGTCCGGGAATTCCCATTCCGGTCCCTGAACCAGTAGGTCCCGGTGGTCCCGGAGGCCCTTGAATCCCTTGTACGCCTTGAAGTCCTTGAGGTCCCGGTGGTCCTTCCGGCCCCTGAATCCCTGGCACGCCTTGAGGTCCTTCCGGTCCTTCCGGCCCTTCCGGTCCCTGAATCCCTTGCACACCTTGAGGTCCTTCCGGTCCTTCTGGTCCTTCCGGCCCCTGAATTCCTTGCACACCTTGAGAACCCTGAGCGCCTCTAGGTCCAGGAAATCCTCTAGGTCCAGTGGCTCCAGTCGGCCCCGGTATTCCGATGTTACTTAATAGCGAACTATTTAAGATTCCTTGTAAAATTAAGTTGAATGTTTGCTGTAATAAGGGGTCCGATATATTTGAACAACTTATAAGTGAAGACAAGCTTTGGAATAGAAATTGGAATAATGCTGAGATTTGAGTGAGGGATGCAGTAGGTAAGGAATTAATTAATTGATTTATAGTTCTTATAACTAAATTTCTATTTGGTGTATTTGGTTGTACTGTTATTAATAAATCATTTAATGCCTGTAATGCTGATTGGAGTATTTGTATAGTTGTTGGATTTGGTGTTGTGAAAAAAGAAAGGATGGCTTGATTTAATTGATTTATTATTTGTAATAATTCTTGTTGTTGAGAATTCGAGAAAAAAACAGGTGTACAGCAATTACTTTGATCACAAGGGGATATAGAAATAAAGCAGGGTTGCTGAAATTTATCACACGGATTTTTGGAATTTGATTTTCGATTATATCTCATAAATACCTCCTTTTAAAAATTGAATATTAAGTAATTTTTGGTAAATTATTAGCAACTGACTTTGTAGGTATATGTTTAATGTGAAATGTTTTTTCCTTCAAAGTATATGCCAATAAAATAGAGGTGTTCATATGGGATATATAACCAATACTTGGTTGTTAGGAGGATGTTGTAATCATAGGAAAGAAAATGAAGGTTACAAAGTTTATAGGCAAGCGATTGTATTTTAAAAAAGCGTTATTGTAATAAAATTTGAAGTTTATTAAAAAGAAGGAATGAAGGAAGATGTAAAAGATTTTGAAAGATCCATAAAAAGAATTCAGTAAAACACTGAATTCTTTTACACGTATTTTTATTTGTTAATCCATTTAGAAATAATAGGAATTTGTTGTGCCTATTAAAATATGTACTGTTGGTAATTATAACATGAAAATGGATTGTAATAGAATAATGCATAAAAAAGAACAAGTAATAAATTAAACAAAAGCTTTATTTTATTATAGATAAATAGGTGACTCAGCAATTGTGCTAGCCGAGTCACCTAGTACTATGGAACCAAATAATGTTCTTTTTCTATATGTAGTTATGTGGAGTTCTTAGAGGCTAGCCCAATAGACAGTTAAGGGATAAATAAAATCATTTTAGAGAGTTTTACATTTTATTATGTTAATGCTACAACAGCAAGAGTTAAGCCCAATGTATTTAATGTATTAGAATATGGTCCTACATTAACAGTAAGAGTACTTGTTATACCTAAAGGTGTAGTGAAAATAGCGGGTGCTGATACAGAAGTGAATCCTGCAGTATATCCCAGAGAAGTACCAGAGCCAATGATTGGATTATTATTAAGATACATAGTGATACCTGCCGAATTACCTCCTGGTTGAATGATAACTTGCACTTCATAGATTGCCAAATAGGTTCTTCCACCTTCAAGTAAAACAGTTGTTGGTGGTGTGAATGAGATTGCCGTACCATTAGAATTTACCACGGTATCTAGTGGAATCGCAGAATTTACAGAAACTATTGATGGGGTAGTTTGAACAACATTTAAACTGTTAGCCGTGGGGGATGGACAAGTGCAAGGTTTGTGAATGTTAGGGTTATTATCATTTTGGTAATTCACAAATAATCAAGCTCCTTTGCGTAAGATAATTTTTTATCCTATATAAAACGTAGCTTTTTTGTATCTAAGTTATTTTTAAAGAGAAGTTGAATATTGTTGGTCAGTTAACTTTTAAAAGCATTTGATACTCTGGGATTTAAAAGTGCATCTGATAAATATATATGAATGTTTTTTAAGGACATTACTGTAAGTTTGGAAACATAATAAAATCGTTATTTGAAACTGTTCATGAAAAAAGAGCACCATCAATACATTTTATATTCTGTTTTGAGCTACGATTTTAATATTCTCTGGTGGAATGATATCTTGAATTTTTTCTTTTAAATCTACTTGGACCATTTCTTCAAGATGTTCAAGTGAAACTTCAAAGTTTATACATTCCGCAGATGCGATGCTTAATAAAGAATAATTTTCATTCTTTTTAACGACAAGATATTGCGATTGATCTGTTATTACTATACACCCTTGTTGAATGCCTAATTTACGATCGTCTTCAAAAGTCATAAATGTTTCTCCTTTTATATGTATTGCCGATAAATAGTTTACTACATAAATACATTGGCTCATATTGAGAAACCTTACATTAGTATTACAATTTCATACGGTTTCTGAATATCTTATGGGCTAGTAATACGGAGAGTGTAAGAAGGTTCAATTGAATATTTAACAAAATCCTTATTTGAAAACAAGAAGCCCTAGAGTTAGGGCTCTAGGGCTTCTTGTTTTGGTATTCTCACATGGTTTTTCAAAAAGAATAGAACATATTGAAGATAACATGTGAATGTTTCATAAATGTATCAAACAAGTGAACAAAATTGTTATTGTAGAAGTAGTAGAAATGAAGTTTCTATTAGTTAAGTGCGTAAAAGGTATTATTTCCAGTAGATAAAATGCGCATGGGGCACCTAATCATTATTATACCAGAGGAAAAGAATATGTTATGAACTTCGGTGAATGAAAAAATGAATATTTCACTTTAAGCGAAGTTAATGAAAATAAAAACTTCATTTTAGTAGGTGAGGAGGATGAATGATGGTTGTAGAAGCAAAGGTGAAATTTGAATTAGATGAAGAACAAAAATTACAGTTTCAAAATGTAAGAGAAAATGAAGGGGAACAAGAAGCGTTTTACTTTCTAGAAGAATTGATAATGAAAGAGATTAATTTAGCTGAATTTTTGGAGATGGAGTATAAGGATAAAGAATAGCATTTCAGTCAAATCAAAAGGGGGAACCTGTGATGGAAGTAGTGGAAATCGAAGGCCAGTTATCAATATTTGATATAGGTTAAACAAAATTTAAACTGTACGAAGTCTTAGAAGCGAAATACCTAGAACATCATAACAAATATAGTTGACTATGTTTGTCAAATTTTGTTGGATTCTTTAGAAAAGTAGTATTGCAGAGAGAAACACAATGATTTGGAAAAGATTATTATACGGGACTTATTAAGAGAATGTAGGAATTGATAAAGCTTAACAAAATAGTTATTTTGCATAAAAAAACAGGAGTGCGTGACCAAAGCACTCCATGTCGCTAATGACAACACCTATAAAAGTATATGAATGATTTTCATAAATATGTTGTTAAAACTTGAAACAAAATAGTTAGTTATTTGAATAGAAAGAGATTCAAGAATTATAAGGTGAAAAGCGTCATGTATTATCCATTGTAATTAAATATTCATAGTATGAAAGATGGAAGACAAAATATTTAAAGGATGAGGTGAATATAGGATGTTTTTTGATTTTTTTTATAATAAAACGCAAATGCGCCCTTTAGGAGGATCGGGGCCTGCACAAAGTACTATTCAAGCAGTTCATCAGGCTATACAAGCACAACAACAAGCGCTGCAATCACAGCACACGCAACAAAGTTATACCCCAGCACAATCATATTATTCTTTACAACCTTATACCCCAGCACAATCATATTATTCTTTACAACCTTATACCCCAGCACAATCATATTATTCTTTACAACCTTATTACCCAACACAATCGTATTACCCAATGTAGATTATCCAGAATAGAATATTCTTTTTATTGATTTCGTATGAAACTATATATTTTTTATAGTAATAAAAATAATAAAGTGGATTTAAATAAAAAAGGGTACACATATAAGTGTGCATTTAGATTAACAGGATTGAACGTATGGACTGGATTGCCCTATACAATATGCTTGTCTAATTAGAAGGTGAAGTTTTTTTATAATATCAACGGAAAATCAACAAAAACGCTATAGTAGTAAATAAATAAAAAAGGACCTGCTGTGGGAGAACAGGTCCGTTACAAAAATGCCTATGAGGAAAATCAATGTCACCAATATAGTATCAATAAACGAGAATTCATTTCAGGTGCTAAGTATTGAGAAATAAAAAATATTTGGCGCAACAAAGTGGTCAACTTTATTAGCTAACCACCTGTTACACAAAAGAAAATTAGGCCCTGCAAGTTAGGATGTGTAACTTAAAGTTACAGTTATAGTGTAAGCCAGATTTGAAATGTTATACGAAAGTTATTTTGATAAAAACCTCATTTTGTAGAAATAAGGAAAATAAAAAAGTACTATGCATAAGTGCTCTTTAAGAAAGGAGGTAACTCTTTAAGCGGAACGTTCAGGTTAGAAATATATGATGTGAAAAGGAAATGAGAACAAAATTTCATTTTAGATTTAATACAAAAGAGCAGCTAGCAAAAGCTAACCGCTCTTCAGAAAAACATTAAGAAGGAAGTTCAGAACTCAAGTGTATTTATAGTATGGACATAATTTGAAGGTCTATTCAGAAAAAAATTATAAAGAGCAACCACTCAGGTTGCTCTACAGATAGGAGATAACTCAGTGAACAAAATGAACACGTTAAAAATGTATGTAACAAATAGGAAAATAAGAACAAAAAAGCAGCTAGCAAAAGCTAACTGCCCTGGTGAATAAGAAGAACACAATGGTCATTCGTATTCAACCTTGGTGTACTTATATTGTTAACACTTTTTAGAAATTTATTCAATAAAAGAGCAGCTAGCAAGAGCTAACTGCTCGACTCTCGACCAAGAGAGCTAGAGTGGGAAGAATTTAAAGCTGACTTTTTAAAGTCGTATATAGTATCGGTGAAATTTAGAGATTTATTCGTGTAAAGCATAAAAAGAGCAGCTAGTAAAAGCTAGCTGCTAAGCTTTCGGGTATGAAGGGGAATCAGAAACTGTATATACATTATTAACGGAATGTTGTGTTTTATTCAGTAGTAGCCTAATTTGCTACTACTTGATCTTGATCTGCAACATCAGAATCAAATGTATTCGTTGCACTAACACCATTAAAATTATTAACGATAAAAGCGGCATTGGAACCGCCCGAGCCATTATAAGATTTTGTATTTGCTTTTGGAGAAACGTTATAAAAATCACCTAAGTTGAAAGAACCGTTACTGGTTTGTAAGACAAGGTTTCCAAGAATAGCTGGCATAGCTTTCACCTACTTTCTTAGGGAGTATTTAAATTAGTATATGGTGTATGTGTCTAGAGGTTCATTTGAAACGGAGAATTTTGAAATGAAGTTTGATTGAAAACTCAATAAAATAATCACTTGAATAGAAAGCGAGTTAAAAGAATAGAAAAAGAACGCCCAGGAAAGCGTTCCTTGATCAAGACTCATATCGAAAAAGCGAAAATGTGACAGCGATATATATTATTTAAGTTTTGAGTGTATGTGCAAGTTTAAAACAAAATCCTTATTTGAACAGAAAAAAAGACCGCATGGGAAAGCGCTCTTTGACCAAGATATATTAAAAAGTATCGGCAATTAAATTTTATGTATGTTTTCAGTGTATGTGCAAGTCTGAATAAAATCTTTATTTTATCAATTTATAGGTTGATACAGTTCCCCAAACGAAAAGAACCAAGTAAAAAAGTCTTTGTAGTAGACCTGCAGGTAAGGGGAAAAGAAAAACAAGTGAGATAAGGATAGTTATTACTATTAAGCTTAGTAAACAGAAATATGTCCATTTTCTAGTTTTTTTAAGATTCTTAGCAAAAATAAATAGTCCTGGAAATACCGTAAGCATGCCTATCCAAACTAGAATGGAATGTCCAATTAGGTTTACATCTGCAGGAATTAATCCTGAAACTATAGTAGAGATTCCTATTATAAGTATAAAAAATGTTGCTATTCTATTAATTCTTGTTTTTTCTAGATGTTGTGAAATATATAGTACTCCAATACAAAATGTTATTCCATTAACAATAAAGAGTATATTCATCCCAAAATGATTAGGGGAGCATATTTCATACGGAGCTATTTCGTAGGTGAATTCTCCGCAGGTTGTTACACCTAGATCACTCATTGCATGATGCAAATAGTTATAAGGTGCTGTAGAAGTGAAAATAAAGAAAGGTTCAATTAAAAAGTATAGACAAGTTGCAATCCAGCTAAATAAGCCAATTTTATTTGATATATACATTAGATACCTCCTTTGAAAAAAAGTATATTTCCATTATAGGTGGTTACATCATCAAAAGTGAAAATTTTCAAGTTGAAAGTCGATAACTCTGTTCAATAATATAGGATTTTCTAAAAAAATGTGATTAGCGGAAAGACGTATAAAAAATGGATGGGGCAGAACCTAACAAAATAGTTATTTGAATTAGTTTTATTAATAAAAAGAGCACACTTGTATATGTGCTCTCAATAAGGTAGATGAATGTCTCATGAAACAGAAAAATCCAAAAAGTTGTAATCAGATTTTCATGAGTAAATTTTTAATATTGTATTCCTTATGTGAATTTATGGAGCCTGTCATTAAAGAAACGATGCGAGTTGGAGTTTTAACCCAAACGATATTTCATAATAAGCGAAAAGGAGCACACATATAAGCATGCTCTTTGATAAGAAAGGTAGATCTCTATGAGCGGAGAGACTACATACAATATCCATATGTTTGTTTCTTTTAAATGTGAAGAAAAAATCAACAAAAGGCCAATGTAAACTCAATAAAAATTCAACAAAAACGCTATTTTATTAGACTGCGAGATGGTGATATGAGTCTTACTTTTATAGAGATATTTGTAGGTCGTGAGAGTAGTACCTTCACGACCTACAATATCCCTAATTCCTTTAATGGCGTTTCTAGTTATTTTAATAAAATTTCATGTTCTGGTTCTAAATGGATTAGTATGTGAGCACGATTAAATTGTTTCTTAATATTTTTCTCTATCCGATCACATAATTCATGGGCAGTTTCAATGTTATAGTGAGATGAAACGACAAGATGAAAATCTATGTATTCAGTTGGACCAGAACGTCTTGAACGAAAATCATGAAACTCAATATATTCATCTCTATAAGATTCTATAATTTTTATGATTTTTTGTTCCTCTACTGGTAATAAACGTGCATCAATTAATGGGGGAAAGGACTCCTTCATTAATTCGAAGGCTTCAGTCATGATATAAACAGCTAAAATAATTCCAATGATTGGGTCTAGGAAATACCATTCTGTTATACTAACTAAAAGTAAGCTGATTGCAACACCTAAAGAAGTGTATACATCAGTGAGTAAATGTAGTGCATTAGATTTCATTGCAATAGAATTTGTTTTTTCAGCAGTTCTGTTAACAATTCGTGATACTACAAAATTGATGAGTGCTCCAATCAACATAACAACTATTCCTAAAAATGGGAGATGAATGGGTTCGGGGTGTATCAATTTAAGGGTACATTCATAAATAATCCAAAAACCAGCTATAAAAATTAATAATGTTTCGATTGTTCCAGAAATATTTTCTACTTTTCCATGTCCATAGGGATGTAATTTATCCGCTGGTTTATTTGAAATTCGGACAGAAAAGAAAGCGATGATTGAAGCTAATAAATCTAAAGAGGAATGAATTGCTTCGGAAAGAATAGCTACTGAACCAGTAAAAATACCAATAACAACTTTTAAAATGACGATAAAAGTGTTACTTAATACTGACGAAAAAGCTACTTTTGATGAATTCATTGTTACATATCCCCCCTACCTTTTATTAATTATTTTTTATGTTATCAGTTCAATATACAGTGGGTCTATAGCAATCTTTTTGCAAAAGACAATAAAAATTGAAAAGGTTTCAATATGTTTCCCGTGGGCATATTTAATTGTTAACCAAAAAATTGAAATATAAGTTAATAAAATGAATTAAAGACAGGGAATAAGAGGTGCCTAGTGCTTTTGATAAGTTATCTTCGGTGCAAAACTAAAAGCAGCTAGCAAAAGCTAGCTGCTAAGCCTTCGGGTATGAAGGGAAATCAGAAACTGTATATACATTATTAACGGTATATTGGGTTTTATTCAGGTGTAGAGGGAAATAAATAAATTTAGGCTGTTCCAACTTGGCTTTGGTCGGCAACATCAGAATCAAATGTGTTTGTTGCACTAACACCGTTAAATGTATTAAGAACAAAAGCGACATTAGATGAACCCGAACCATTATAAGCTTTTGTATTTTCTTTTGGAGAAACGTTATAAAAATCACCTAAGTTGAAAGAACCGTTACTATTTTGTACAACCATATTTCCGACAATAGATGGCATAGCTTTCACCTTCTTTCTTAGGGAGTATTTATATTAGTATATGGTGTATGTGTCTAGAGGTTCATTTAAGTTTGAAAATTCAAAGATATAGCTTGTGAAAAACTTAATAAAATAATCCTTTTGTTTATAGAAAAACAAGCTACCTCGTTTCATTGATTGTGAATCTTTTCTAAGGTGTGGTTAAGGGGATGGGAATAAAAAGAATATTTTCGAGAGGAAAGGGATTTAATTTATGTTAGGAAATTAGTTTGATAAATTAAAAGAACCTAAATGTATACATAGATATAAACTTAATAAAAGTTATGACAATGAAGATTTTAGAACTGGTAAGATGGGGATAGTTAGTTATTATAAATGTGAAAAGTGTGGGAAAGAGAAGGAAATCAGCAAATATACTAATGATGTTAATAGTGACTATTGGGATGTTTAAAATAACATTCGAATATAGTCCGGCTAGAAAACTAGAGGACAACAATTCATTAAAGTAGCAATTAAAGCTGTTTTAGGAATAGGTGTCCTTTTTATTTCGTTTTAAAATTAGAACACAATAATATGAAATGCTCATAAAATCATTCTTGCTATACATGATAATAGTATAAACTCTATATTTCTTTTAATAATTTAGGGTTATATCTTTTCTGCATCAGCCGCTTTTAACCACGCTTCGTAGAATTCTGTAACTGATGCATACCGTTCTGCCCGATTGTCATTTACAGCACGATACGCTACCTCATATAATTCCTTACTTGCTTCCCATTTTATAAAAGAACGATCTTTTTCACCGCCTAAGAGTGAGAAAGCCATTGCTCCCATATTAAATACATTTGTTCTTTCATCAATTATTG
The DNA here is from genome assembly GCF_900176455.1 of Bacillus sp. JKS001846. Classification (NCBI taxonomy): domain Bacteria; kingdom Bacillati; phylum Bacillota; class Bacilli; order Caryophanales; family Bacillaceae; genus Bacillus; species Bacillus sp. JKS001846. Next base: position 3,029,784 of record NZ_FWYG01000001.1, on the reverse strand, counting down.
CGTTTAGTTCAAATTCCTCTGGTGACATAAAACGGGAGGAACCCCATAGCCGGCCCATTTTATTTATGTAAGGTTTCTTACTGTAGAAATCTATATCACAAATTTTTGTTTCGTTTGTATTAAAATTATATAAAATACTACCGTCATAAAAATCTATCGCTACATAATTTTTCTTTTCTACATAAGTATGGAAAGAAAAAATGGAATGTAAGGAATGAACTCGTTCTATAGCAGATAAATGTCTAAATTTATAAAATGGAGAGTTTGGATTTTTATATTTCTCAGGAGGTGGGAAGCGCCAATGCGAATGAAGACATTCACCATCAAACCAATCGAAAATTAATACATATCCAGATTGAACTGGAAAATGATCAATTAATTTTATGAGCGATTCATGCTTTAAATCTTCATAAATAGTAACTGAATTTTTTAGCCTTTCAATAGCATCACCCGTTGTTCCTTCATATGCAATTGTTTGTGCTCCTGCGTATTTGATAAATTTCTTATGCCCATCTTTTTCTACACCAAAACTTATATTACCTGAATCTTGCTGGTCAAAAACTGCAAATACGGTACCTAATTTAATAAGCCAATCAAAATTATAATGTTCTTTTAATTGGAATATTACACTATTTAACTGAACTTCGACGGAATTATCTTTCATAGATTACCTCACATTTAATATAATTAAGTTGTACATTCCACTATTCGACATATTTTATGGAAGTCCTATGCTAACAACATAAAATTTTATAAATATACTGATAAATACTTATAGAGAGGTGAGTACAATGGACCAACAAATTGTTATTAAACCGTATCAAAAAGACTGGGTTGAAGAGTATATAAAAGAAGAAGAGAAATTCTGTTCCTTGTTAGGACAAGGAATAATCGCTGTTGAACATATAGGGAGCACAGCAGTAGAAGGATTAGGAGCTAAACCTCTTATTGATATGATGATTGGCGTAACAGACTTACAAATTACTGAAAACTGGATTGAAGTTCTATCGGAAATTGGATATGAGTATGTTCCAAAAGATGCAACCAATTGGCGTTTTTTTAGAAAGGGAAAATGGAGAGCAGGTACTCATCATTTGCATGTTTATATTTATAATAGTGACGAGTGGAGAAACAATATTTTATTTCGCAACTTTCTAATAAGCCATAAATGGGCACGTAAAGAATATAGAGAATTAAAAGAGAGGCTTGCTATTACATATGCTTTTGATCGTGTTTCATATACAAAGGCAAAAGCGCCGTTTATTCAAAACATAATAAAGTTAGCTGAAAAAAATCAATAATAGTTGTCAGTGATATTGAAATTCTCATTTTATTTTAATCTTTCTCTCATTTTATTTTCTTTTTTATTTGATAGACTGCTTGTTACAAAGCCTTTATTAGTAAGGAGATTAAATAAAATGGAGAAGATATTAAGAAATAAATATTTCCATGTGTGTGTTAAAATTATAGGTATTACTATTATTATTTGTAGTGTAGAGATGCTATTTATTAATGTTATGTACGGCAATGTTCTGAATGTAAAATGGTTAAATAAAAAATTAGGCTCTTTTGGTGAATATGGGGCTATTATCGCTGCTTCATTATGGTTTTTACGCCATATATGGGTGTTTTTAAAGAAGAAAAATATACAAGGGTTTAAAAAAGTTAAAGAAGTGTATCTATTTGCAAAAAAGTTTCATGTATTAATTGGATACGCTATAATAGCTGTTGCAATTACTCATGGTGTTTACTTTTTTATAAAAGGGAGTCGTCATATTTTACTCATATACAGTGGTATATTTTCTCTATTAGCCTTAATTGTACTAGGGGTTTTTGGGTTTTCTTTACAGCAAGTAAATAAAAAAGAAAAATTTATGATGTATAGAAAAGTGCATCAAATCATTGTAATTATATTTGGAATAGGATTATTTATTCATTTAATTGTCTAGGAGGAACTATCGTTGCAACACATTTTAATTATTGAGGATGAGGAAAGTTTAGCAGATTTTCTAGAATTAGAACTAAAATATGAAGGGTATAAAGTAGATATACAACTAGATGGAAGAAAAGGGTTAAGCGCAGCACTTGAAAAGAATTACGATCTCATTTTGCTTGATTTAATGCTGCCTGGATTAAATGGACTAGAGGTATGTCGTCGACTAAGAGCGACTAAAAATACACCTATTATTATGCTGACTGCTCGTGATAGTATTATGGACCGTGTGACAGGTTTAGATAGTGGAGCGGATGATTATCTTCCGAAACCATTTGCAATTGAAGAACTGTTAGCACGTATGAGAGTGATATTTAGAAGAGAAGAACATATTGAAAACAAGCAGGTTTCATTTCTTACATTCAAAGATTTGCAGCTTCAGATTGAATCTCGAACTATAACTAAAGGAAATGAAGAAATTGAACTTACAAATAAAGAATTCGAGTTATTGCTTATGTTTATGAAAAATATTAATCGCGTACTTACTCGTGATGTTTTACTGGATCAAGTATGGGGATATGATGCAATTGTTGAGACAAATATTGTTGATGTATATGTTCGTTATTTGCGAAACAAGTTACATAGTGTAGATAAGGAGGAGTATATCCAAACAGTGCGTGGTGCGGGATATATAATGAAATGATAAAAAATATTATGTTTCGAATTCGAAATCTACCTATAAAGTGGAAACTAACACTTTGGTCCACTACACTAGTATTTATTTTATTCATCTTATATAGTGCTTTGCAGTTTATTGTAATTAATAAGTGGACTATAGATTATGAACAGAAACAAATAAATAGGCAAGTTACGGAAATAGCGGCATATTTCCAAGATAAAAATGATACCCTTTCGAGTAAAACATTTAAAAACAGTAAAGATTTTCTAAACAATATGATTGATAAGCATCAAATGATTCGTATTATTGACATGGATGGGGAGCCGATTATTACTGTTTCACGAGATTTTAATGAAACGTGGATAAAGCCGAAACAGGTTATAAAAGATGAGTCATTTATAAAAAGGCATTTAGAAGATCGAATATTAGTTAAGCGCATACCAATTAAAACGAAAGAGTTTACTGGAACTATTGAACTTACGAAAAACCTAGAGACATTTGATTATTTATTAAAAGTTATTTTAGTGGTAATGCTTATTGCTGGAATATTTGGATTGATATTTAGTTTTTTAGGTGGGATTCTTATAACGAAGAAACTATTATCAAGTGTTCAAAATATAACAGATACGATGAAACGTATTAAAAAGAATGGACTAAATGAACGGGTTCCAGTACGAGAAAATAATGATGAGCTTGCAAAATTATCATTTCTCTTTAACGAGATGATGGATGAAGTAGAAACTTCTTTTACACAACAGAAACAGTTTGTCGAAGACGCATCTCATGAACTAAGAACACCGTTAACAATTATTCATGGTCACTTAGCGATGTTAAACCGATGGGGGAAAAATGATCCAGCAGTATTAGATAAATCTCTTCAATCTAGTTTAAAGGAAGTAGATCGTTTAAATAAATTAGTTTCAGAATTGCTAGAACTATCAAGAGCTGAATCTGAACAATTGCATCCAATAGCAGCTGAGCCAGTTCATGTAAATAGCGTATTAAAACATGTTACACAAAACTTTGTAGTACTCCAAAGTGATTTTCAATTTGATATGAAATTCGGGGATGACGAGGCTTATGTGTCAATGCCATCATCTTACTTAGAACAAATTATTATTATCATAATGGATAATGCAGTTAAGCATACAAAAGAGGTTAATAAATATATTTGCATAAAATCCAGTTTACAATCAGGGAAAGTTACAATTCGTGTAATAGATCATGGAGCGGGAATACCTGAATCCGATTTACCATTTGTTCTTAATCGGTTTTACCGAGTTGACAAAGCGAGAAGTCGAAAACAAGGTGGAAACGGACTAGGTTTGTCTATTGCAAAACGACTTGTAGAAAAATATAACGGAGCTATTAAAATAGAGAGTAAAGAAAATGAAGGAACAATCGTTACGATTACATTACCATGTATAATAAAATAAGCCTTCAAAGAAGGGGTGCTTCTTGCATTCCTTCTTTTTTTACGATCAAATCATTTTGTTTATTTCGAAATTTCTAGTACATTAAAATTATTAAGGGGGAATAATAATGAAAGCTATCGTACATCAATATAAAACTGGGTTTGACGGTGTAGAATATAAAATATCACCTGAGAGAGCACTTAATGATGGGGAAGTTAAAGTGAAATTAAAATCAGCAGGCTTAAATCATCGGGATTTATTTATTATGAATAATAGAAAAGAAATGCAATTACCTTTAATCTTAGGATCAGATGGTGCAGGTATTGTTACGGAAATTGGAAACGGTGTTTCTGATAACATATTACATACAGAAGTTATTATTAATCCTAGTATTGGATGGGAACATGCTACTGAAGTACCGGAGTTACCGGAAGTGCTAGGTGGACCGAAAGATGGAACGTTTGCTGAATATGTAATTGTACCAGCTGAAAATGTAGTAGAAAGGCCGTCATATCTTACTTGGGAAGAATCAGGTGTTTTATCTTTATCCGCATTAACTGCATATAGAGCGCTTTTTACAAAAGGGAGATTGAAGTGCGGCGAACACGTTTTAATTCCGGGAATAGGCGGTGGTGTTGCTACATTTGCCATGTTATTCGCGAAAGCAATTGGCGCAAAAGTGAGTGTTACTTCAAGGGTAGAGAATAAAAGGGAACTTGCTGCAAAATATGGTGCAGATATTTCTTTTCATAGTGCTGGAAATTGGGAAGAGGGCTTACAAGGTGAAAAAGTAGATTTAATAATAGATAGTATAGGTCCAGCAACTTTTTTGAAATATTTTGATGTATTAAAACCAAACGGAAGAATCGTGAATTTTGGTGCAAGCTCAGGAGATAAAATTGAATTACCATTACGCGCGCTATTTTACAATCAAATTGATATTATGGGAACATCCATGGGTAGCCGTGAGGAATTTAATGAGATGATAAAGTTTATAGAAAAATATCAAATTAAACCAATTATTGACAAAGTTTACTCGTTAGAAGAAGCAATTCGAGCACTAAGCCGTATGGAACATGGAGAACAATTTGGAAATATTGTACTTCAAATGAATTAAAAAATATGATTTTGCAATTAGTATATTTAAATGAATATGTTATGTATTCCAAACATGAAAAAAAAACGAATCGCCTTATTATAAAGGTTTACGAACTTTATACATAAATAGCGTATAAAATTTGTTTTATAATTGTCACATGAGTAATAGTAAAATGAGAATTAGATGAGAAAAGTTTAAGCCCATTTTCATAATGGTATTGTATACTGTGTAAATCAAGAACACTTGTAAGTAGGGAGAGAGTATTATGAATTACACAGTATTTCAGTGGTTTAATAATTTTGCTGATTCATCCAAACTATTAGATACGATAATGGTTGCTATTACAAATAGCGCTGCATACGTAGCCATTTTATTTATGCTTATCTTATGGTTTAATAATGGAAAGAAAGAGAACGCAATTAGAAAACAATATACAGTTTTATATACGACGCTTTCGGTTATTATTGCATTCTTAGTAAATGTTCTTATACACGCAGTATATTACCATCCGCGTCCGTTTGTATCACATGATGTACACCAATTAGTACCACACGCAGCGGATTCATCATTCGTTAGTGATCATTCTGTACTTGTATTTTCAATTGCTTTCGTATTTATTCTTAGAGGAGAAAAACTGAAATATATCGCGCTATTATGGGCTGTGTTAGTCGGTATATCACGTATGTACGTAGGTGTTCATTATCCTTTAGATATACTTGGTGCAGCATTCTTAACACTTGTTACGAGCGGTTTAGTAATGCAAAGTACACGTATGTTTGAACCAATAGCGAAATTTGTATTCAAAATGTATGCATTAGTAGCGAGACGAATTCCTTTCTTAGCAAAATATAACCATATCGCATAATTTTCTTATAAAAAGTTCCCATTTGGAAATCCAGATGGGAACTTTTTATAGTAAATAAGAAAAGAGTTTAGAGTGCTATGCAATCAAGTTTTGGTGAAGTTAATATTCAGAAATTTCACGCACCGTATTTTAATGAAATAAAACAAAAACAAAAAATAACAATAGTTAGTTTCGTATTGTTTTAAAGGAATTAAAAAGAAAACTTCGAAACATATAGTATCGTAAACAAAAACTACAAATTATAAAACGCATCTTCGTACGAATCCATTCCAAAAGAGAGGAGATAAGTATGCAAAAACTTCAAACGAATAAAGGCGCTCGATATATGATGATTGCTTTTATTGTTTTGTTTCTTATTATGATTTTGCGTATAGTCTATATTCAGGCAGTAGGAGTCGTGCATAATGTAAATGTAAAGGATCTAGCGGATGAACAACATAATAAAAAAGGTATTTTAGAAGCGAATCGTGGTACTATCTATGACCAAACCGGAAAGGTGTTAGTACAAGATTCTACAACATATCGAGTTGTTGTTAATTTAAAAGGAAAAGATAAAGTGAAAAATAAAGATGAAACCGCACAACAATTAGCCGATGCGCTTGAAATTGATAAAGAAGAAGTATTAAAAAACTTTCATGAAGGGCGTACGCAAGTTGAAATTGGGAAAATTGGTCGGAACTTATCTAGGGAAAAGAAGGAAAAAATTAATGATTTAAAAATACCAGGTGTATCTTTTATGTCGGAAAAAGCAAGAGTGTATCCGAATGAAGACTTTGCATCCTATATACTGGGTTTTGCTAGACCAGATGATAAAGGGAATACGGAAGGGAAGTTTGGGCTTGAAAAGAGTTTGGATAAATATTTGCGCTCGACAAACGGGAATATAGAATATGTGGGTACACGAAGGGGGATTCCGCTTACAAATGATATAGGTAAAGTAGAACCTGCTAAAAATGGGAATAATGTGTATTTAACGCTTGATAAACAAATTAATAGCTTTTTAGAAGAAGCGATGAACAAAGCACAAGAGCATTATGATCCTTCGATGTTAATTGGCATTATTGCTGATCCAAAAACAGGAAAGGTTTTAGCGATGGCGAGTAAACCTAGTTACAATCCTAATGTAGGTGATATCGAATACTTTTTAAATGATCCGATTGCAAATGCATATGAACCAGGTTCAACTATGAAAGTTTTTACGTTAGCAGCTGCCATTAATGAAGGTGTATATAACGGAAAAGAATATTTTCAATCTGGAAAATATTCCGTTGGTTCCTCTGATATAAAAGATCATAATGGTGGATTTGGATGGGGATCAATTACATTTGATGAAGGTTTTGAAAGATCATCAAACGTAGCTTTTTCTATTTTAGAAGATCAGTTACTGAAACCAAATAAATTTAAGCAATATATGAATAAATTTGGATTCAATCAAAAAACAGGAATAGATTTACCTGGAGAAAGTAAAAATACTTTATTATTAAATACGCAAATTCAACAGGTTACAACTTCTTTCGGTCAAGGTTCTACAGTAACTCCGATTCAATTAATCCAAGCGGCTACTGCTATCGCAAATGACGGGAAAATGATGCAGCCATATATTGTTGATAAAGTTGTAAATCCAACAAACAAAGAAGTTATTATGGAAAATCAACCGAAAGAAATTGGGAATCCGATAAAAAAAGTAACAGCGGACAAGGTTAGAAGCTTAATGGAGCGTGTTATAACATCTTCAAAAGGAACTGGTACAATGTATAAAGTGGATGGTTATCCAATTGGAGGTAAGACAGGAACAGCACAAATCCCGAATCCTGAAAACGGCCGATATATGGAAGGGAAAGAGAATTACATTTTCTCCTTTTTAGGAATGGCTCCAATTGATGATCCGGAGTTAATCGTATACTTAGCTATTAAGCAGCCAAAGTTAAAAGGAGATGAGTATGGAGCTCAGCCTCTTGCTGAAATATTTAAACCTGTTATAAAAAACAGCCTTGAATATTTAAAGGTGAAACCGTATACCGAAAAACAAATAGCTGATGCAGCGAAACAATCTCAATTAAAAGTACAAAATTATGTAAATCAGTCGATGGGTACAGCAGAGAAAAGTGTAGAAAAAGAGAAGCTACAGCCGGTAATTTTAGGAGAAGGAAAAATAATAAAACAATATCCACAGTCTGGCGAGGTAATGAGTGAAGGTGATCGTATATTTTTATTAGGGAATAACGTACAAATGCCAAATGTAAAAGGTTGGTCCATGCGTGATGTTATGTATTTCTCTAAGCTTTTGAAATTAGATTTGAAAACTTCTGGTACAGGTTATGTAACGAGCCAAAGTATTGAAAAAGGACAAGATTTACATGAAGGAGATACACTAGAACTAGAATTAGAACCGCCGTTACAACCGTTAACAGAGGCGAATACGAATTAATTCAGGTATTTGGAAGGAGCTAGATGCAAATGGCTCTTTCTTTAGAGCTGTAAGTAATTTCACGCACCGTAATTTTCAGAAAAAACAATAAATAAATAAATGAATTAATAGAGACACGTTATTAAATATCTGATTATTTTTTATTTACAGTTAAAAATAATTGTGATAATATGGAAAAAATCAAATGCAGTGAAGAGAAGAGTAAATAAAATGAATTTTTTACAGAGAGCTCCATTTAGCTGAAAAGGAGTAAAAATTCTTTATTGAACCAAGCCTCTGAGCAGCGCATCGGAACCTATTATTAGGGGATGGTGTGACGGGAGCTCCCGTTATAGAGCTATGGTATAAGCATGAGTTAGAATGCAGTACCTGATAAGGTTAATATGGTGACATATTAACAAACTAGGGTGGCACCGCGATGATAAATCTCGTCCCTAAGATTAAAAGTCTTGGGGGTGGGATTTTTTTATTGTTTTAAAACAATTTGGAAAGCGGAGGCCAAAAATGAAAAACTTTCTTAAAGATTGGAAATATCCTTTATTACTACTGTCCGGTGTTGGTATTGCGAATTTAGGGGCATGGATTTACTTAATAGCACTGAATGTACTTGTCTATAATATGGGTGGATCAGCCTTAGCTGTTGCTGCTTTATATGTAATAAAACCATTAGCCACTTTATTTACAAACGCTTGGTCTGGGAGTATGATTGATCGTTTAAATAAACGGAAGTTAATGATTCACCTCGATATATATCGTGCGTTATTTATCGCTATTTTACCTTTACTTCCGTCAATTTGGATTGTTTATGTATTTGTATTCTTTATAAGTATGGCCAGTGCAATTTATGAGCCAACTGCTATGACGTATATGACGAAATTAATTCCAGTAGAACAAAGACAACGTTTCAACTCATTACGTAGTTTAATAGGATCTGGTGCATTTTTAATTGGTCCAGCGATAGCAGGGGTTTTATTAATTGCGAGTACACCAGAGATTGCTATATATATAAATGCTATAGCATTTCTCTTATCAGGATTCATTACATTACTTTTACCTAATCTTGATAAGAAAGAAGCTTCGGATACAACAAGTAATACATTATCTCTTACAGTATTAAAAAAAGATTGGAACACTGTTATAAATTTTAGTAGAAAACATGTGTATGTCGTATGCGTGTACTTCTTATTTCAAAGTATGTTCGTATTAGCAACCGCTACTGATTCACTTGAACTATCGTTTGCGAAAGAGGTATTACTACTAACAGATAGTGAATATGGTTTTCTAGTTAGTATAGCTGGTGCAGGATTTATTTTAGGTGCCATAACAAATACAATTTTGTCAAAGAAATTAGCACCTTCACTTCTAATTGGAATAGGATCATTATTTATTGCAATTGGTTATTTAATTTATGCTTTTTCAAATGTATTTTTAATAGCTGTTATTGGATTCTTTATTTTATCTTTTTCAATGGCATATGCAAATACAGGATTTTATACATTTTACCAAAATAATATCCCTGTTCATATGATGGGACGGATCGGGAGTATATATGGACTTGTTATTGCGATAGTAACAATCTTTGTTACAATATTATCTGGTGTTGCGACTCAGTTCATTTCTATACAACTTGTAGTTATTGTAGGTTCATTGATCATGTTATTTATTACTATCGTCTTGTGTGTGTTTACTTTATTCCCATCACAATCTAAGTTGTATTCTACTGAATCAATAAAGTGAAACTTTAATCAGGGGGCATCCCCCCACTGATTATCAGCCCTCACCAATCGAGCTTTTACGGGCAGCAGGGTCCCCACTTAACTTCTTTGCTTTCGCTGAATTTTGAGATGGGGGTCTTACTGTCCACAAATAGCGGGATAAATTCGAAATGAACTTTGTGTTCTCATTAACAATTTATCGTATTTAATAAAAGGGTTCTTTCCCCTTTATATGGAAAAATCAATAAGGGGAAAGAACAATACCGAAAGATAAGGGTCGTTGTCGTGATAAAAACAAAAGATGAAATTGATAAAATTGTAAAAGAAATACAAAAGAAAATAGATTTCTCTGGAGTAGTTTTAGTAAAAAAAGAAAAAGACTTAGTCTATGAAAAAGCTTTGGGTTACGCAAACCAAAGTGAATGTATAAACAATACGATACAAACAAGTATACAAAATTACTTTTAACTCCTCACATTCAAGTAAATGATAAACAGTCCTACGGCTATGGAATATGGATTGAAACACGAGAAAACAAGGTATTCAAATATCATGTAATGGGATATGATCCAGGCGTCAGTTTTCGCTCGGCTATATATCCAGAATTAGGAATAACTTTAGTTATTACGTCGAATAAAGGGGCAGGACCTGAAAAATTAATGACAGAAATAGAAAGAGCTTTTTAATTATATGGATTTAAAAGAAGAGATACGAAAATAATTTAAACGGGTTCATGATTGTTTCTGTTTTGAAAAATATTTTAGTTAACGAGGAACCCTTTATTTATTAAATAAGGGTTTTTTGTAATTCTGTACAATTATATATAATTATATGGATTTTTAAATTAGAAAACATTACTATATAGTTGTAAATTTTTATTATTAATTCATATGAAAGGATGTGTTAACAATTTGTATATGATTAACGGTAGTGTGTTTATTATTTTAGGAGTTATTTGTTATTTAATTGTACGTGGAATATTAATTGGTACCAAAAATACAAAACATGTAATTTGGTGGAAAGAAATAATAAGTTTTTTATTTGTGATCTACATTTGTATGGTTGTTGCAGTAACTTTATTCCCTTTACCAATCGGTTTTCCTTTTAATATTGAAAATCTGAATCGCTCGGTCAATATAATACCATTTGCATCAATTATTAAAGACATCAATCAAATTGGTAGTGCTTATGATGGAGATAGTCTATTTATGATTGGTCTAATTGTAAGAAATGTAGGCGGGAATATTTTATTATTAATGCCTTTAGGATTTTTAGCACCAATCCTATGGGATAAATATAAGAAATTCAAAAATACAATTTTATTAGGATTTTCTATATCAGCTAGTATTGAATTGCTACAATTAATTGAGTCTTTATTTAGTGGAGTGGGACGTATTACTGATATTGATGATGTGATCTGTAATGTTATAGGTTCTATTGTTGGGTATTGTATTTATATTATCTTTTTAAAAGCTATTAATAAATTTAACATTCGATTGTTGGGTAAAGCTAATTCTAAAGGTGTGGAATTAGTTGATAAATAGGAGTTTAAACGAGTTATTAAAGGCGTACGAGTAAAAAGTACGTCTTTTTATTTTTATAAATAATGCTTAAGGCTGATGAGAAATCACATTTTCCATCTTACACTTGAAAGTAGCTATCGTATTTCAAGTATGGAATGAAAAGAGGAGAATATAATCTTTAAAGATAAACAAGTTTATAGGAGGATTCTAAATGGATATTTTGCTTGTTATTCTTATTATTGTTTTGATGCAAAGTAAAGAACGAAAAGTGAAAATAAACCGTATTTGGCTCATTCCGGCTTTGTTGTGTTTTGTAACAGTTCAATCCATTATTCATATGGGACAAATAACTTTGCTGCAAGGACTACTGTTTGTTGTAATGCTTGGAATTGGCTTATGTCTTGGGATTATACGGGGAAGAGCTTTAACATTTCGATTAGATAGTGAAACAGGTCATGTACTACGAAAAGGAAATTGGGTAAGTACAATAATCCTTCTTGTTATTTTAGGAGCAAAAATTATGATTAAACAAAGTATGTTTTCGGGTAGTACGCACCAGACATTAATGGTTGTAACAAATGCCTTTTTATGTATTACATTAGGCACTGTGATTAGTAGACGTTATTATATTTGGAAAAAATATAATGAATTAACACAAAAAGCGTAAATACATTCATCCCTTGTTTAACATTGCTAAGAACGGTAATACTAATTAACATTGAACTTTTACAACAAGGGATGATAATATGATATACATTTACACAGATTTTGGTGGAACACATACTACCTCACTAGCTGCAGCGTATCATTTAAATAAATTACCAACGGATCGCAAGTTAACGAAAGAAGAAATTTTGAATGTAGATTACTTTAATAAATTGAAAACAGAAGATATGGGAAAAATTATTTTTCATGGCATAGATGAACATGGTCATCCTGTATATACGATTGGATGCGGCGCATCAAAAGTTGTTGTACCAGCGATGAAGCATTTAGGAGAAATCTTGCAAAAACATTATCAAAGTCATGAAAAGATTATTTTTTCTAATACATCACCAACCGTACCTTTACCAATGACTTTCGGTGGGCTGTTTTCTAGAAGGTTCCATATCGATTTTATTGGCGTACCGTTACTCGTATGGGGAGCAAAAATTTGCTGTGATAATATACAAAGGCTTGTTAGTTATACAAAAGAAGCTGGCCGATTAACGAATGATTATGTTGTAATTTTAGATAATGAAACTTTTAAATAGTATATGATAACAAGAAAATCGAGCAAATTCCTTGATTTTCTTTTTTATTTGTGAAATAGACAAGAAATAGTCACATTTAATATACATCTACTATAGCCAAAACAATAAAGTCCTGTTACTATTACAGGGATATTCTCTTTTCATAACATAAATATATAGAAAAATTAGAAAAGAGGAATTGAATTAAGGGAGGAACAACATGAAGCGTGTTGCTTGGATTACTGATAGTACAACTGCGAATTTTAAAACAGAAGGAGATAACTTTGTTATCCCAATCGAAGTTATTATTGATGGAATTTCGTACAAAGATTGTGAAGAAGGTGTACGTGAAAGGGTTTATAATGCGTTAAACGAAGGTAAAACAGTCACTACTTCACAACCTAATATTGGGGAAATGGTAGAGTTATTTACGAAATGCAAAGAAGAATATGAAGAAGGATTTGCAGTTGCTATTAGCGGAAAAGTAAGTGGAACCTATCAAAATATGAAGTTAGCTGCAGAAATGGCAGGTTTTCCATTAACGGTATTAGACAGTGAAACAACAAGTTATCCAATGGATGAACTAATTAGAAAAGCGAAATCGTTATACAATGATGGTATGACTTTACAAGATATACACAAAACATTAGTAGATGAAAAAAGAAGACCTTTTCATGTATTCCCAAAGAGTTTAAAAGGTCTATATGCAAGTGGCCGTGTAAAGGGCATGCAATTTTTACTTGGAAGTTTATTAAGTGTTAACTTAATATTAGAAGTAAAAGGTGGAGAGCTTTTACTTGAAAAGAAAGTTCGTAAAATCCAAAAATGTCGAGAATATATTAAAAATGAACTTGAAAAAGAATTACCAAAAGTACTTCACATGTTCCATGCTAACGATAAAGCTGGAGCTGAAGAATGGATTGCAGATATTAGACAAGCATTCCCTGAAATGGATTTCAAATTATATCCATTACCAATTTCATTTGCAGTTCATGCAGGTGAAGGTACAATAGCAATCAGTTATTAAAGTAAAACCCGTGAATGATTCACGGGTTTTTTCAGAGTGTCGGGAAAGACCTTATATACTATAAGGTCTTTTGTACCTCTTAAAATGGCTTGAATAGCGTTTATTTGAGGTCATTAGGTAGTTAGAGATTGATGACTATCTTTAACGAAAAAAGTTGAAGTCATATTTTTCAATGTTAATAAATCAGAATATTCTTTCTATTATTTCTGCAGTTACAATCTATTTACATATAAGATTATTAGGATTATATTGACAATGAAAGAGAAAACAATAGATGGAAGGGGATGTTTTTATGTTAAAAAAAGCAGCACTAGGGATTTCGTCGTTAGCAATCACAGCGTTCGTCGGATTAGGGATGGCAACAGAAGCTTCAGCTGGACCAGCAGCACCACTTACTTCACTAAACGTCGTACAAGTAGAGTCTGAGCTAGGCGGGGTAGAAACAATTAATCAGAACAGCTTCAGCACATCGCGTAACCACGGGGGAAAATATTTATATATTACAACGAAAGAAATGGGCTATGGCCAAAACCCATTTGCTAAAATGAATGGTTCTAATGTAAAAAGTATTGATTCCACTATAATTGGCGGAAGACCAATCGTTGGCTGGTATTATAAATGGGATGCTTCTGGACACCAACAAGGAACTTTTGAGTACCAAAAGACATCTATAAATGCACCATTTAATACAATGCGTACATCGATTTATATCCAATAATTTTGAAAGCGTTCGCACATATAGAATAGTAAAAAAGGTACTTCTAGGAGTACCTTTTTTTGATTTGAATCACGTTCATCTATATTTACAATCCTAATTTCACAGCAAGAATACTTCCCATAAAACAAAATCCTTAAACGTCTATAAAATTAATATGAACGCGTAGTACAAGTCCGCTACAGTTAAAGTACGTAACTTTACATATTTCAACTCAATGAAAAAGGAAGAAACTGCAGTACTTACGCCGCAGTTTTAAATTCATCCATGAACTCACAGTTTTTTAGATATATAAACATAAACGTACTACTTGCTACTCTTTTTTAAATTCAAGATTACAAAAGGAGTAGTTAAACTTATATAAGCTTAGCTTAATGGGGATGTGGCGGAACTTTAAAATTAATTACATCTTTTTCATAGCATAAATAATTTTGTATAGGGAGATGAAAGGATTTTTTAAAATAATAAAGAAGTATGTATAAACAAATATATAAATGGTAGTGATTAGGATGAAAATCAGTAAGTTTGCAGAAGTAAATAATGTAAGTGTAGATACGATTAGACATTATATGGACCTCGGACTCGTTATTCCCGAGAAAAAAGGAAGTCACTATTTTTTTGACGAGTATTGTCAAAAGGATATAGAACTTATATTAGAGTACAAATGGCTAGGATTTAGCTTGTATGAAATTAAAGAACTGTTTCTTTATAAAAATTTAGGGAAATCCTTAGGCTATGAAAAGGATAATTTTTATCAATCTTTATTTAAAGTAAAATATGAAAAGATTGAACAAGAAATAAAAACTTTAGAGGAACGAAAATGCAAATTAAAGGAAGCGTTACATAATTTATCTATAGAAACTGAAATTTCGAGTTCAATTTTAGGGATAGATTTAAAAGTACTTCATTTATTTAAATGTGTTAAGTGTAACGGAAATTTAATTCTTGAAGATGGCATTATTAATAAGAATCAAATTATTGAGGGAAAGTTAATTTGTAATTGTGGTGAAGAATACACGATTATTTCAGGGGTTTTAACAGCTGGTAACTCAGTGAAAGCGTATGAAAAGAAATCACTTGAAGATTCTATTTCGGATTATATTCATGAAACTGATACTGCTTTTTTGGAAAATGTTCAAAGAGGAGGAGAATGGGCGAAAAAGAAACTAATGCAATTAGATTTAAATGAAAAAATACTACTTGATTTAGGGTCTGGTATTGGATTCTTTTTACGAAATATTTATGAAGAACTACCGGAAGAGTGTTTATATATTGCTGTTGATCGAGATTTGAATAAACTTTTACTTTTAAAAGATGTAATTGAGAGAAGAAATGTGAAAAGAAATATTGTATTTATCTGTGCCGATTTTCTAAACATACCTATTCAGAATTATTCTATTGATATTGTAATTGATCAATCAGGTACAAGTAATTATAGTTTTGAACATGAGGAGTTCTTATTGTGCGAATTAAATTCTCTTTTTAAACACAATAGTTATTTATTAAGTTCGTTTATTTTATTTAATAAATTTAGTATAAATAGCCAAATTTCACCTAGACTCAGAGAGAATTTTACATCTGTAAAAGTAACGAAAGAAATCCAAAATCTACAGTTTCAATCGATTGATGAAAGTACTTCAAATTATTTGAAACAAGGCGGAAAGTACGAGGATTTCTTTGTTCAAGGTGAAGAAATTTATACATATTCATTTTTAGGAAAAAGATGGGGTTAACCTCAACATAAAAAGTCCGGTTATAAAACTGGACTTTTTATGTTGATTTATACTTTTTGTGATTTAAAGAAAAGGAGAATGTTAATCTACATATTTAGCACTCACTGGACAGTCTCTTGTCGGTGTATGTCTAGTAAGAGAAAAGATAGCCAAACCTAAAGATAATAAAACTAAAGATCCACCAACCCAGGCCATATTGGCGACATTATGTACTTGTTTTAAAGCTATACCTCCAACTGCAGAGCCGAGTGAAATTCCTATTTGTAGGGCTGAATTATTAAAACTTTGCTGTATATCTGACGTATCCGGGGCAGTTTGGATTAAATAACTTTGTTGAGGTGGTGCAAGCCCCCAACTCAATGCAGCCCAAACTATCATAACAGGAATAAATAGGATAATAGAAACTGCAGTAAACGGTAATATAAATAAGATTAGAGCAAATAGAGTAATAACTATCAAAATACTTTTTTGAGCGCCTATTTTATCTGATAATACACCGCCAAACGCACCGCCACTTACTGCAGCTATACCAAACACTAAATAAAATATGCTAATCCAATAAGGGCTTAGGTGAAACTTATTTTCTAAAAAAGGAGTAAAATAAGCATATAGAGTATAGTGTCCTGCTAACATAAACATGGTAGCTAGATGGGCAGATCCTAGTTTAAGACTACAAACGGCCTTTAATTGGATAGATAAAGGAGTTCGGTTTTCCTCTCCAGGTATTTTATCTAAAAATACTGAAATTAAGATAATAGACCCCAATGATAAAATAGCTATACATAAAAAAATAATTCTCCAGCCAAATGTGTTTGCAATTAATATGCCTAGTGGTACTCCTAGTACAAGTGAAGAGCTAATACCCATATAAATTAATCCTAATGCTTTTGCTCGATAAGCGGGATTAACAATTTTAGCTGCAATTGTTAGGGAAAGTACTACAACTAAAGCAGTACTCATAGCAGTTAAAATTCTTGCTATCATCATAAAAGTAAAGTTCGGACTAAAATAAGTAAGTAGATTACCAATTAGAAAAATGTAAAGTGAAATAATATATAATTTTTTTCTTTCCACTTTACTTGTGAAAATCAATAATACAGGACCTGCTATTGCATAAGTAAAGGCGAAAATTGTAATTAATTGACCAGCAGAACTTAATGAAACATTAAAATCTTTAGCGATGTCTGGCAATATTCCTCCAACGATAAGTTCTACAAGACCTACCGCTATCGTTGCTAAAGCTAATATAAATACTTTGAAATTCATTTTTTATATTCCCTTCTCTGCATTATTTACCGTAGAACAAAAAAACTCCTGACTACAAACGCTAAAAGACGCATTTTGTAGTCAGGAGTTGTTGGTTCCTGGTAGAGACCCCCAAGCCATATTCTTGGAGTTATACATGATTCTCATATGTAATTAATCAACGTAATAGAAGATACCATATTATTTTTTAGATTTCAATAAAAAATTTGCATTTGTACATGTGATCTTATTAATCATTTTATTTTTTATCGTTGTAGGAGGCACTAATATCTTCAGTTGATGTGCACAGGGTTAACCCCATCTTTTTTCATTTCTTTGTAGTAATTTTTAAACACAGTGTATTGATATTGGGTTAACCCGAGAATTTACACTTTATGTAATACAAAGAAAAGTGGGGGAAAAGTGATGGGAAGTTTACGATTACATATAGAAAATAAAAAAAGAAACCAAGAACTAAGAAATATTTGTTTATATTCAATTGCAAAAACAGTATCACTATTCGGTAGCTCAATTTATAGTTTTGCATTAGGATTGTATGTTTTACAAATAACCGGATCTGCGTTACATTTTGCGATTACGCTCATATTAGGAACGATTCCAATGATTGTTATGAATCCATTTGCCGGTGTCATTGCTGATAAGGTTGATAAAAAGAAACTCGTCGTTTGCATGGATGTATTAAGCGGGTGCTTATTAATAACTGTTTATATATTAAGCAACTATTATGGATTAAACTTATTCATTATTTATACTACTACCCTTCTTATGACAGTATTTACAACGTTTTTTGGAATAGGATTAGAGGCCGTAAAACCGAATATGGTTACTAAAGAACGGTTAATGAGTATTAATTCTATAAGTAAAATTATCGATTCTATATCTTTAATTTTAGGGCCTATGTTAGGGTGCATTGTTTTTGCAATCTTGGATATAAAAACTTTTATCATTATTAACGGTATTTCATTTATCCTTTCGGCTATATCCATATTGTTTATAAACTTTAAATTGTGCGAGCAAAACATAAATGAGGAATGGTCAATTAGAGAAATTAATTTTATTGAAGATATAAAGGAGGGATACTCTTACTTATTGGAGCGGAAAAGCTTAAAAAATACTTTTAGTATTTTAATTTCTCTTAATTTCTTTTTAGGCTTTGCTGTAACCGTTCCGTTGCCATACATTATTAACACAGTTCTCAATCTTAATTCTAAGCAATTTGGTATGATTCAAGGGGCTTTTCCGATAGGTATGATAGTTGGTGCAATATTAGTAAAAAAGATAACTGATTGTTTTTCTTATTCTTATCTATTGAAAAAAATAAGTTTTATGTTGGCAATTTTTATGATAGTTTCAGGAATACCTGTTTTATTTAAACCTATTGTAGTAAATAATTTGGTATATGTTACTACGTATTGCATGATTATGTTCTTTTTAGGATTTATGATAGCACAAATTGATATTCCTTTAATGTATTTCATGCAAAATGAGATTCCTGAAGAATATAGAGGAAGAGTTCTTAGTATTGGATTAAGCTTAGGTAAAATAATGCAGCCAATAGCACTTGCAATATCAGGACTGTTATTAAATTTCATTCCAGCCTACACGCTTCCCATTGCAGGAGGTATTGTATTTTTTACTTTGAATAAAATTTTAGCAAATAAGTTAAATTTAGAAATTCATTCAAAAGATTATAGTGTTTAACGTAACTTAAAAAGCGCAGGATCAGCATCCTGCGCTTTTCTATCGTAATTCAGCTGTTTTTCTAATAACAATCTTATCAATATCATCTTCTTCATCACCAATAAATAACCCGCGCTCTTTTAAATACGCTTCAAAATATAAATCTGCTTCTGCACGTTCATCATACGGTTTTACAGATAAAACGAAACCTAATTTGTTTTGTTCTTCTAAATGAGAAGTGGAGATGTAAGCCGGTACATTGTGGCGTAAAAAGAGTTCTTTAACCGGAATAATCATATCTTTCATTAATTTCGTTAACATACCCATTTCAAACTCGAAATTAAAGCGATCTATACTACATAAATCAGCGAATACTACACCAATAAAACCTGTATTAAATACTTCTTGATATTCTACTTCTTCATCATTACCGTAAAAATTCTTTTCGATTAAATAATTTACAAAATAAGCAATACCATCACTTTGTTCAAATGGTTTCGTTGAAAGAACAAAGCCGATTTTCTTTTGTTTATGTAAATACACACATGACATGTATGCTGAAATGTTATGTTCTTTAAATAGAGAACTTGTTGCCCCAGAGAGGCCATCAAGTACGTGATGAACAATTTGAAGTTTTTTACGAGCGAAATAATAGGATTTCTTTTGTAACTCCAATGTATCAATAAAGACAGAGCCGATAAAGCCTGTATTTGAAATAATAGGTGCTTGCTTTTTTCTTCCTCTGCGCTTTAATGGAGCCATTGTTAAAATCATCCCTTCATGTACAATTAAAATAAAAAGAACGTTTGTTCGTATATTTATATTTTACTATTAAAACGCTATAAAGTAAAGGGTTTTTGACGAAAAAAACAACAAAAAAGACACCTGTAAAGGGTGCCTTAAACGCTGTAGGGAAGAGGGTTCATCCCTACAATTTATATTATGATACAGAAACAATCTCTTCTGTATCTTCTACATCTAAATGACAGTCCATAGTACGAACATCTTGATCTTCATGACTTCCGAAATAAATAGTAATTTTCATATGTATCGCTCCTTTATTCTAGGAATACCTAAAATAATTACTAGTAATGTTAATATTTATTATATACCACTTTTTTCATTCCGACAACGTTATATCATTTTTAATTCTTTCAGAGCGTATAGAGTGATTTATAGAGATATTTTTATAGAAATAGTTACATTTCGTATATGTTATATTTAATACTGAACGATTTGAATACGAATTTTTATGAAAGGAGAAAAAAGAATGAATTATAAACAGTTATTAATAGATAACTTCACATATAAAATGTCATATATTGCGCGTCATGTACATGGAATGAATGTAAAAGAAACGAAGGACTACATTGCTGTAGATTGTGGTTTACCTGCAGATACATTTAATATCATTACTTTACTAAACAATGATGTAACGGAAGACATTGAGAAATTATATAAAGTGATAAACAACTATAATAAAAAGAAGTTTCCAATGTGTGTTTGGTTTTGGGATAATAGCTATGAACAGGCTATAAAAAACGAATTAATAAAACTTGGCTTAAAAGAAGCAGAACAAAATATTGCGATGGTAGCAGACTTAAAGACAATTCAACCAACAATAAAAATGCCAGAAGGTTTTACGATACAAAGAGCATCTTCGTTAGGACAAATTAAAAAGTTTGGGGAAACGTTAGCTAATCTATTTGGTACATCAGAGGAAGGTATACATGTGCAAACATTTTATAATGAAACTGCTTCTTTCGATTTATGGAATAGTGAAAATATGAAACTATATTTAGGGATTTTTAAAGATGAAGTCGTATCTGTTGGTTCATTAGTATGTACAAAAGATAGTATTGGTATTTATGATATAGCAACTAAAGAAAAAATGCGAGGGCAAGGATTTGGCTCCACTATGTTTAATTACTTGCTGCAAGAAGCAAAACAATTGAAAGTTTCTCAATGCGTATTACAAGCTTCACCTGATGGGATTAATATTTATAAAAAGGCTGGTTTTCAATCTGTTGGACAAATGACTGTATTTGAAAATCGACATTTAATTGAATAAATTATTCGATCCAAATTGCTTTCATGTAGGAGTTAATACATCATTATGAAAAAGATATATATCATTACAATCATTTGCACCATTATATTACTAGGTACTTTCGTTTTACATAAAGTAGATGAACGTAAGTACACGAAAGCTATTAATCAAGCAAATCATATAAAAAACATTGCACATAGAGGCGCTTCTGCGTATGCGCCGGAACATACAATAGCAGCGTATAAATTAGGACAACAATTAAAAGGAGATTATATAGAAATTGATCTTCAAATGACAAAAGACGGACATTTAGTAGCTATGCATGATGAAACAGTAAACCGCACTACAAATGGTACGGGTCTAGTTAAGGAACATACATTAGAAGAAATAAAGAAACTTAATGCAGGTTCTTTTTTCAATGAAAAGCATCCAAGTTTAGCAAAGAAAGACTTTGAAGATGCTAAAGTCCCAACACTAGAAGAAATTATTGAAACGTTCGGGAATGGTGCAAACTATTATATTGAAACAAAATCACCAGATGAATACGCTGGTATGGAAGAGAAGCTATTAGAAATTATACAGCACTACGAAATAAGTGATAACGTTATTATTCAATCATTTAGTGAAGAAAGTCTGCAAAAAATTCATAGTTTAGATGTTACTTTACCGCTAGTACAATTACTACCTTACAAAAAGTCAGTTCAATTAACTGAATTAGAGATAAAAAAGTATAAAACATACTGCATCGGTCTTGGGATGAACTATAAATATATTGATTCCGCTTATGTAAAGAGAATAAAGAAGCACGGATTAGAAGTTCATCCATTTACTGTAGATAATGAAAAAGATATGAAAAAGTTACTTTTATGGGGCGTTGATGGGATGTTTACGAATTACCCGGATCGTTTACATTCGTTATTACAATCTTAAACTATAATGGTGTAATTATCACTGAACCAATAAAACAAGTACCCACAAGTATACAAAGATGGTTTTTGGTCCAAATGGTAACATCATTGAATGCATAAAGCCGATATTGAAATGAAATTTGAAAAAGAATCCAATACTGTTATTGGATTCTTCTTATTTAGCGCTAAGTGACTAACTTAAAGCAATACGATCTTGAATTTATAAAAAAAATATTACATTGAGTATGATTTTTCATAATAATCATCAGAAAGTAACGAAAATGTAATGAAGTTTAACTACGCTTTTTATATTTTTTTGATACACTGGCTACGAGAGGAATACCGATTAATGTAGGTAAAAACCAAAACCATATAGGCGGAAGTAAATTAATTAAGGGAATATGAATACCGACATTTACTAAAAGTGCAGTAACAGCACCGATATAAGAGCCTAACATACCTCTAATATGGTGGTGAAGCCAATTCTTCCAACGTTTTTTTCGTGCGAGGTATCCATAAATCGCAAATGAATAAGAGAAAATTGCTACATAAAATAAATATGCGATTTTATCCCAGTTTATAACGGATAATATAATGGCAGTAACGGTGATCACAACATAGGATGCATGATATATTTCACCCCATTCCGTATGTTTTCCTTTCTTCTTTTGAGCAACCATCGCTACAATACCGGTGATTAAACATATCGTTCCAAATAATATGTGGATGGCTAAAAGAACGTTGAAAATGCTCATAATAATTCCTCCTTTTTTTATTTTTATAGTATTGCAGTATAGGAGAAAAGTTGAAACATATTGTTTATTCGCCTTAATATATTGAAATAAAGGTACTTCTAGAACAAGTTTAAACGGACAAATTTTTCTTGAGTTTAGTGAGACACGTATTACGTGAAATGAAGGAGAGACTTCCATGTTTACATCTATTACATATTTACAATCAGGGAATGACAAGCAACAAAAGGTATATGATGTTTTGAACAAACTAAATATTATGGAGGATTTAGCTTTATATAATCCCGTTCTTTGCGGGACAATCCCGATAAGAATTGATACTCCTCAATCTGACTTAGATATTGTAATGGAAGTATATAACTTTGATGTTTTTGAGCAAGAAATGAGATCTTTATATGGTTCTTATAGAGGGTTCAACATAAAAAAGAAAAAAATGAAAGGTACTGAATCGATAAAGGTGAATTTTGAATTCGAAGGTTTTGAATTTGAATTATTTGCTCAACCTAAGCCAGTGCGTAATCAAAATGCATATAGACATATGATAGTGGAGCACATGTTATTAATGCAGCATCCTCATATAAGGGAAGAAGTTATTCACTTAAAGGAACAAGGTTTAAAAACAGAACCTGCTTTTGCTCAAGTATTAAATATTGACGGAGATCCTTATGAAGAACTTATTTTATTAGGGCAGGAAATGAAATTGTGGTAAATAAAATACGTAAAAAAATCCTCCAAAAACAAAAGAGGATTTTTTTATGCCGTTAACTTCCGAATTAATTCACTGAGCAATTTAATTCCGTTAGTCATTTGTTCTGGAGAAGCATATCCATATGATAAACGAATGTACTGATCTGATTCTTCTTCATAAATACGTCCCGGGTTTAAAAGAATTCCTTTTGATAGTGCCTCTGAAAATAGTTTTTTCATCGGAATGTTATGTACAACCTTTAGCCATATAAAAACTCCACCACTAGGAATATCCCACGATGCAATATCTGCACAATATTTATTTAAAGCTCGTATCATTATTTGTCTTCGTTTTTTCAGGTGCATTCTTACGTTTGCTACATGTTCTTCATAAAAACCTTCATTTATCCATTCAGCAGCTACTCTTTGAGATAAAGAGCTTGATCCATAGTCTGTTTGCATTTTTATATCTGACAATCTATCAATAACAGGTTCTGGTCCAATTATCCATCCAATTCTAAGTCCAGGGCTAAGTGTTTTAGAGAGACTACCAATATATAATACATGTCCATGTTTATCTATTGACTTTAAAGGAGCTGGAGGTGATTCATCAATCCATAACTCTCGGTAAATATCATCCTCGATGATAGGCAACTGCTCTTTTTTACATATTTTTAATATTTCTTTTCTTCGCTCTTTGGACATCAATATCCCCGTTGGATTTTGAAAACAAGGGATTGAATATAAAATATTATTCTTTTGACTATATTTAATTCGTTTTAACAAGTCGTTAGGTAAAATACCGTGATGATCCATTGATATACCGGATAAGTTTATATTTGCTGATTGAAAAACATGAAGTGAATATAAGTAAGAAGGTTGTTCAAGTAAAACAGTTGATTTTCTATGTAAAAGACCAATTGATATTAATTGTAATGCTTGGAGTGCACCCGAGACTATTAATATAGAACCCGGTGATGCATGTATTCCAAATGATTTTACGTATTTGCTTATTGCTTCACGTAACGGATAAAAACCTTTTTGTTCTTCGTATCCGAAATAATCTAATTCCTCACTGACGTTTTTTATTATAGATTGCATAGTTTCGAGCGGAAAAAGATGAGGTGCAAGTTCACCTTTACTAAGATGGATAAGCGTTTTATTTGCTTCTGCTTCATTTATTTCTCGCACCATTAACTTACTTGGTTTATGAATACCGGCCTTTACATATTCACTCCAATCAGGCGGGGGATTAGTTGCTAATAATGACCATGTATTATTTGTTACAATTGTTCCTGCTCCGATTTGTCCTTGAATTAAACCATCTGCCATAAGTTCATCTAGCGCAGTTATTACAGTACTTCGATTTACATGAAATAATTTTGCTAACTGCCGCTGACTAGGGATTTTACTTCCAATTGGCCATTCTCCGTTTTCAATTTTTTCTTTCATATAGTCTATTATCTGCCGATATTTGGGCACTTTTTTATCGGTTGTCATATAAAAAACTCCTTCGTTAATTTAAAAGATTCAAAGTGGTTGGTTTTTCCGATAAATAACTGGTTGAAGACATTGTATCAACTATTAAATATGATGAAAAGAAATAATTGGTAATTTAAAAATGGTTGGTTTATTAAGGAGGGAGAGAAAACATGCATAATAAAAAATGGGATTTACGCATTATATGTGCTCATGCTTTTACAATTCTTATATGGGGAACTGCTTTTCCAGCAATTCGTCTGGGGCTTGAATCTTATACGCCTGAACACCTTACTTTACTACGCTTATTAATCGCCTCATTTATACTTTTGTTATTTTCATTTATATACAAACTACGATTACCGGATTTAAAGGATATCCCAGCATTTTTTATATTTGGTGCTTTAGGGTTTACTATTTATCACATCGCATTAAATTACGGCGAAAAAACAGTCAATGCTGGATCTGCAAGTTTAATAATTTCAGTCACTCCAATAGTGACGGCAATTTTTGCTTCTGTTTTTTTGAATGAAAAAATGAAATTAAATGGCTGGATCGGTGGTGTAATGAGTTTTGCAGGAATTGCCTTAATTTCATTTAGCCAAGGCGACGCTATTCAATTAAATAGCGGGGGATTATTTATATTATTAGCGGCGATTTCAGAAAGTCTATTTTTCGTTTTCCAAACATCTTACTTAAAAAAATACGGTTTCTTACCATTTACCATATATACAATTTTTTCTAGTACTGTATGTATGCTTATTTTCTTACCCGGAGTTTATCAAGAAATATTAGCAGCTCCTCTTGAAGTTAACTTGAGTGTTATATATTTAGGTGTCTTTCCAACAGTACTCCCGTATATTGCATTGGCCTATATTATATCTCGTGCTGGTGCTTCTGAAGCAACAAGTTCTCTATATTTAACGCCAATAACCGCGTGTTTCATTGCTTGGATATGGTTAGGAGAAGTGCCAACTTTAGTTTCAATAATTGGCGGCGGAATTACTATACTTGGAATTGTGATTGCTCATATACCAGTATTAAGAAAAGAAAAACATAGGAATTTAGTAAATAATCAATCCGTATAATGTAATTCAATAATGATTTTATGATACTTTTTTATATAGTTTCTTTCTTATGTTGATAAATATAATATTTTGTATTTCAGTTAAATATTGTATGTTACATTTTATGTAGTAAGCATTTTAAAAGGAGCTGACAACATAATGAATGGAAAAAGAAAAATTTTCACATGTATTTCTATTGTAGGAATCGGACTAGCTAGTTTTTCTAATTCTAGTTTCGCAGCAAGTGTAACGGACAATTCAGTACAAAATTCTATTCCTGTAGTTAATCAACAAGTAGCTGCTGCAAAGGAAATGAAACCATTTCCCCAGCAAGTTAATTATGCAGGTGTTATAAAACCGAATCATGTTACACAGGAAAGTTTAAATGCTTCTGTAAGAAGTTACTACGATAATTGGAAAAAGAAATATTTGAAAAATGATTTATCTTCTTTACCTGGTGGTTATTACGTAAAAGGAGAGATTACAGGTGATGCAGATGGGTTTAAGCCACTTGGAACTTCAGAAGGTCAAGGGTATGGGATGATAATTACAGTATTAATGGCTGGTTATGATTCGAATGCTCAAAAAATCTATGACGGTTTATTTAAAACAGCAAGAACTTTTAAAAGTTCTCAAAATCCTAATTTAATGGGATGGGTTGTCGCAGATAGTAAAAAAGCACAAGGTCATTTTGATTCTGCTACTGATGGAGATTTAGATATTGCGTATTCTCTTCTTCTTGCTCATAAGCAGTGGGGATCTAATGGAACAGTTAATTATTTGAAAGAAGCACAAGACATGATTACAAAAGGTATTAAAGCTAGTAATGTTACAAATAATAACCGACTAAATTTAGGAGATTGGGATTCTAAAAGTTCACTTGATACGAGACCATCTGATTGGATGATGTCACACCTTAGAGCATTTTATGAATTTACAGGTGATAAAACTTGGCTTACTGTTATTAATAATTTGTACGATGTTTATACGCAATTTAGTAATACATACTCTCCAAATACAGGACTTATTTCAGATTTCGTTGTAAAAAACCCACCACAACCCGCACCTAAAGACTTCTTAGATGAGTCAGAATATACAAATGCATATTATTACAATGCTAGTCGGGTACCATTGAGAATTGTAATGGACTATGCGATGTACGGCGAGAAAAGAAGTAAAGTCATTTCTGATAAAGTTTCTTCGTGGATTCAAAATAAAACGAATGGAAATCCTTCTAAAATTGTGGATGGTTATCAATTAAATGGATCTAATATTGGTAGTTATTCAACTGCTGTATTTGTTTCACCGTTTATTGCTGCAAGTATAACAAGTAGCAATAATCAAAAGTGGGTAAATAGCGGTTGGGATTGGATGAAGAATAAGAGAGAAAGTTATTTTAGTGATAGTTATAATTTATTAACTATGTTATTTATTACAGGAAATTGGTGGAAACCTGTACCTGATGATACAAAAATACAAAATCAAATAAATGATGCAATTTATGAAGGATACGATAATTAATTAAATTTGAGAATGGTTACTCAAGAAAGGAATTAGCATACGCTAGTTCCTTTTTAATATTTTGTAAAACATTATCCATTCTAAAATTTGCATAGATATACTTGCTTTTTTCATATACATAGTTACTAATGACTCAATTTTTTCGTGAGAGGAGCGTATTTCTTGGAAAAAGTATTATTTTTCGGAGACCCAGGTATTGATGACTCATTTGCCATTATGTATGGCTTACTGCATCCCGAAATTGAAATTGTCGGTATTGTAACTGGATACGGAAATGTTGAGCATATACATGCTGCACATAATGCAGCGTATATTTTGCAGTTAGCAAATAGACAAGACATTCCTGTCATTAGTGGTGCAACAAAACCACTTACAGAAGAAATTACTACGTACTATCCTGAAATTCACGGAGCAGAAGGATTAGGGCCTATCCATGTTCCAGAAAATGTATTATCTATTCCAATATATAATTTCGGCAGTATTGCTGCGATTCTTATAAAGTACGGAAAAGATTTGACAATTGTTGATGTAGGAAGATCTACCTCGTTAGCAATTGCTTTTAATTTATGGAATGATTTAATGCTAAATGTAAAAGGAATCTATTTCATGGGTGGTGTTTTTTTAGAAGTAGGAAACGTTACGCCGTTAGCAGAGGCAAATGTGTATGGAGATCCTATAGCAAGTAAAATTGTTTTCCATCAAGCAAAGAATTTATTCATATTCCCTTTAAATGTAACAAACAAAGCTGTGTTAACACCAAATGTGTTTGACTATATTCAAGCTAATTCAAAGAATCCATTCCATACGATAATGAAACCAATGTATGATTACTATTTTTCTGCATACCAAAAACTTAATCCATCTATCGAAGGGCCATTGCTTCATGATGTGGTTGCTATAAGTGGATTAGTTAACCAAAGTTTTTTTGAATTTGCGCATCGTACAGTGAATGTAGATACATACGGAGATACGAAAGGACAAACATTTGCTGATTTTCGCCCTAACTCTAAATCTGAAGGAGCCCGTATAGCTTTAGAAATAGATGCAGAAAAATTCATTCAAGATTTTATAAAAATTATGTTATAAGTCGTTGTCGAAAAAGGGAATTATTTCGCTACGTTGAATATAAACATACATCCTCTATATAAGGGAGCTTACAATATTGAATGTCCAGTTAAAGGTTGTTACGAGAGAAAATTGGGAAGAAGCATTAAAACTACAAGTTAAAGAAAATCAGTTGAAATTTGTTCCATCCGTAGCAGTTTCGCTTGCTAAAGTATATATAAAACCAGATGGTGACAATGTAGAGTACATACCACTCGCTATATACGATGGTGACCTTATGGTTGGTTTTGTTATGCATGCTGTTGTAAGAGAGACATCAGATATGTATTGGATTAACGGATTTATTATTGATCAATCGCAGCAAGGTAATGGTTATGGAAAAGCAGCATTACAAGAAAGTATTAATATAATAAAAAATACTTTTAAATCGTGTAAAGAAATTAGATTAACAGTACATAAAGATAATATCTCTGCAAAGAAACTATATGAACGATATGGTTTCATATCATTAGGACAGGAGTATGATGGTGAGCAAGTATATCGTTTATTTGTTTAACTATTATGAAGTAAAGGTGTGAAATGAAATATGCAATTTACTGAATTGAAAATTGAAGTATTCATTCCTGAAGAATATATTGAAACATTAAGGGATGAATTAAATAAAATTGGAGCATGTAAAACGGGCGAATATGACCATTGTCTTTCCTATAGTTCAGTGAAAGGATATTGGAGACCTTTAGACGAGGCATCTCCTTTTAATGGAGAAATTGGTCGAATATGCGAAGGGCAAGAATGTAAAGTTGAAATAAAGTGTAAACGAGAACTTGTAAAAGATGCTCTTGAAATTATTAATGATATGCATCCGTATGAAACACCTATGATTTATATTATACCAATACTAAATGACTATTTTGAGCAACTATACATTGAATAACTAGGAGGAATATCAATTGAAAAGTAAATTCCATCATATTGTACGAGCAGTCATGATAAAAGATGAAAAATTATTAGTTGCTGAATATATTGGCCATCATTATTTTTTACCTGGTGGCCATGTTGAAATTGGAGAATCAGTAGAGAATGCATTAATAAGAGAGTTAAGAGAAGAACTTGGAGTAAACTGTAGTATACAACAATTTTTAGGAGTCATAGAAAATCAATGGCAAGATAAAGAAGTGCTCCATCATGAAATTAATCACATTTTTGAAGTAGAGTCACAAGATTTACATACGGACTTAACACCGAAATCGAGCGAGTCTCATTTAGCATTTCACTGGATAGATTATAATAAAGAAGCCTTAAATCATTATGAAATCATGCCAATGCCTTTAGTGAAGGAATTACTAGAAAGAAAGTTAAGTGATGAACTACTAAATTGTTGGATTAGTAATTTTTAAATCACTTTATTTATAGTAAATACGTCCATCGAATAAATATAAAGAAAATAGGCTGAAAAACAAGGTACATCACCTAGTGTAAGTTCATATTTTGTTGATGTACGCATTTAGTCTATAGTCTTGTTTCTATTTTGTTTACAAAAATATATAAACTTTAACGTTTGGGCGAAATTTATATTTATAAATGGAGGGGTTCGTAATGAATCAGTTTCAACATGAATTACAAACATTAAACCTTAATGATTATCAAACTGGTAATGTTGTGTATTGGGATCAACA
This sequence comes from Bacillus sp. JKS001846, assembly GCF_900176455.1. Classification (NCBI taxonomy): domain Bacteria; kingdom Bacillati; phylum Bacillota; class Bacilli; order Caryophanales; family Bacillaceae; genus Bacillus; species Bacillus sp. JKS001846. Next base: position 2,999,269 of record NZ_FWYG01000001.1, on the reverse strand, counting down.
ACAAAGCCAATATCCATATTATTACATCCAAGGCGATGCACGTCGTTGTGGCGGATGCGGAGGTTGTGGTGGACGCTGTGGCGGTTGCGGCGGTGGCAGATGTGGTGGTTGCGTAGGTTGTGCCGGATGTTTTGGTTGCTTTAATTGCTGGAACTGGTGGATTATTTAAATATAGTACATCATTAATATTTTATATGAAAGAAAGGTGTAAATACTGTTTATACTTTTCTTTCATACTGTAATTTTGATGTGTATTAAGGGGGATTTATTTGTATACATATGATAAGTTGATTTCTTGGGTAGAGAATATAAAAGAAAAAAATCATAGTTCTGCTACAGCAATTTGTATTATAAAAAATAATAAAGTCGTATTAGAGCATTATAGCGGTTATCACTCAAATACATCGACTAATAAAAAAGTAACCGCATCTTCGCAGTTCAACGTTGCTTCTGCTAGAAAAAGTTATTTAGGATTAATGATAGCGTATGCGCTTTACGAGGGGAAAATAAACTCTATTGATGATGAAGCGATAAAATATTTTAAAGACTTTAATCCTGCATTGCTTGGTAAAACAACGATAAGACATTTGGTAACACATTCGCACGGATTAGAAGAAATGAATGACGGGACAATTTTTCGTGAATTTGAACCGGGACAAGCATGGGCATATAGAGATATTAATGTAAGAATGATGACACGTCTTATTTATCAGCTATATAACAAAAGTTTTCCTGAATTGTTAAAGGAGCGTGTTTTTAAGCCTGCTAATTTTCAAGAAACAGGTTGGAGAGTTCAGCGAGATGAAAATTTAGTTGACGTTGTTAATAATCCAAATGAAGACGCGACTAGTGAAATTGGTACGGTAGATGACGGTACTGAAAAAAATCTGTTTGTCTCAGCTAGAGAATTTGCTTATTGGGGCAATCTTCATTTAAATCAAGGTGTGATAAACGGTAAGCAAATTGTTCCAAAAGAAGTTATAAAAATCGCTACGAGTTTGCAGAGTCCAACATATGTAAATAAAGAGCTACCACAAAATGGCTTGTTTTGGTTCGTTCAAAATGAACCTGCACAATTAAGCGAACTTGGTGAACGTGTTCCAAAAGGGTCATATCAAATATTAGGGATTACTGGACCGACTATTTTAGTAATACCTGAATATAATGTAGTTGTTGCAAAAATGTATAACAAAAGATATAACTACGGCGGTGATAATTACTTATATTATTTACGTGAATTTAGTAATTTAGTCGCTGATACATTTAGTAACGGTAATAGGGCATAATTACTCCTATAACAAAAAGGAGTGATTGTAAGTGAAAGATAAAGTGAACAAAAATAAAAAACAAAATATAAAAGATGTAAATACAGAGAAAAATGCAATTTATAGCGATCCTAAAGATGCAGCTAATATGCAAACTGTACCGCAGCCGAAGGATTTTGATGAAATCGAATATTAATTTTTCATCCGACTATATGATGAATGAAAAATACGTCTTAAGTCTCATCACATATAAGAAATTATTTGATAACATATATACATAAGCATTCGAAAATGGCTTATCTTAACAAAGCTTTCTTTAGAAACATCTGATATAACCTGCAAAAGACACTTCTTTATGAAGTGTCTTTTTGTGTATATGAACTTAATTACCATTTTCCGTACAGTATCTTGCAATTTACGATGGATATACTAACTGTGAAAATCTATGTCAAGATAAAAGAAGGGGACAGTTAGTATGAAACAAACTTCTATAAATCCGTTACTAATTGTTCTAGGTACAATCATTGTTCAAATTGGCCTTGGAACAATTTATACATGGAGTTTATTTAATCAACCCCTTGTAAGTAAGTTTGGATGGAATCTTAATTCAGTAGCGATAACTTTCTCTATAACAAGTTTTTCTTTATCATTCTCAACTTTATTTGCAGCAAAATTGCAGAAAAAATTAGGACTTCGGAAACTTATTGCTACTGCAGGAATTGTTTTAGGACTCGGCTTAATACTTAGTTCACAAGTTTCTTCCTTACCACTATTATATTTATTAGCTGGTGTTGTTGTTGGTTATGCGGATGGAACAGCTTATATTACATCACTATCTAATTTAATTAAATGGTTTCCAAATCGGAAAGGGCTTATTTCAGGTATATCTGTATCAGCTTATGGAATGGGCAGCTTAATCTTTAGATATATAAACGGAAATCTTATCGATAATCTTGGTGTATCACAAGCATTCTTATATTGGGGCATTATCGTGTTACTTTTAGTATTAATTGGATCGTTCTTCTTACGTGAGGCAATCGTAAGTAATGCTGTAACTGAAACATTACACAATGACTATACTCCGCGTGAAATGATGCAAACGAAACAAGTATATCTACTATTTTTTATGTTATTCACCTCGTGTATGGGTGGTTTGTATTTAATAAGTATGGTAAAAGATATCGGTGTACAACTCGTCGGACTTAGCGCAGCAACCGCTGCAAACGCCGTTGCTATGATTGCAATCTTTAATACAGTAGGTAGAATCATTCTTGGGACGTTATCAGATAAAATCGGCCGAATGAAAATTGTCTCTGCAACTTTTATTATTATAGGTTTGTCAGTCTTTACTTTAAGTTTTATTCCGCTAAATTACGGAATCTATTTTGCTTGTGTAGCAAGTGTCGCCTTTTGCTTCGGCGGTAATATAACTATATTCCCAGCTATTGTCGGAGATTTCTTTGGATTAAAAAACCATAGTACAAATTACGGGATTGTCTACCAAGGTTTCGGATTTGGTGCGCTTGCAGGATCATTTATTGGAGCGATACTCGGGGGATTTCAACCAACTTTTATTATAATCGGTGTTTTAAGTGTTATTTCCTTCATTATTTCAATATTAATCCGCCCACCAAATGCAGAGAAGAAAAAGGAACTAAAACATTTACATCGGAAAGTAGCTTAATTTTAAAAAGAGTCCTCATGCTAGGGCTCTTTTTTATTCCATTAACTTTGCTTCTTTACGAACTTATTAAAGACAGAACAATTTCATTATAAAATTGAATAGATAAGTAAAAAGGAGCGTGACACTTAAAATGAAAATAGTACAGCAGTGGGTACAAGAAGATAGTGATTACATAAGAGAGAAAGTAATTGAATACAATCAAAAATATCTTGCAGATGAAGAAAAAACACCTTCAGAAAAGGTTAGTTTCATAGTAAGAAATGAAAAAGAAGAAATAGTAGGTGGGGTAACGGCAATAACTTTTTGGCACCATGTACACATTGACTTTCTATGGGTTTCTGAAGAATATAGGCATGAAGGTTACGGAAGCAAGTTAATAAAGCTTATTGAAGAATTTGCAATTGAAAAAGGGTGTAGGTTAATTAATTTAGATACTTTTAGTTTCCAAGCTCCTGATTTTTATAAGAAACATGGATATAAAGTAATTGGAGTAAGTGAAGATCATCCGAAAGGACATAATCATTATTATTTAGAAAAACGGTTAAAAAGTATATAGAATTTGTTAACGTTAGTATTTGAAATACAAATGCAATAAGGGCGAGGTTATTATTAATTTCAGTATTAATTGAATCAATTTTTATACTAAAACTGCAAGAACGTACTTTGGATAATCTTCCTAAGGTACGTTCTTTTTTTATATCAGTAGCCTATTCTTATTAACTCCAACAATAGCGGTAAAGGCAAGATTTAACTAACTTATATATATTAAAAGGAGTTAATGGTAGAATGAATAGAAGACAGAAAATTCCTTTTATTTAAAATAGAGGAGGTACATATGAAAAAAGTTAATGTTACATACGCGATTTTGTACGATAAAACTAATGAAAAGATCTTAATGGTAAAAAACAAAGGGGAAAATGGTTCTTATTATACATTACCAGGTGGCGCAGTTAAATTAGGAGAAACATTAGAAGAAGCAGTAATTCGAGAAGTAAAAGAAGAAACAGGGTTACATATAAACGTAAACGGGATTTGTTCTATCAGTGAAGCCTTTTTCGAGGAAAGAGATCATCATGCAATTTTCTTTAATTTTCTAGGCGAAATAATCGGCGGGGAGACATATATATCAAGGCCAAAAGAAATCGAAGAGATTACTTGGATGGAATTACATATAGCAGCACCGTATTTACGCATACCAGAACATTTACTATATTTATTACAAAAGAAAGAAACAGTACCTTATTTTTTTAACGGAACAATCGTTCATCAATCTTCATAAAAATATTATCTCATGTAAGGCGGGGGAAACATGGAGTTTATCGTTAATCACAAACAATTCACTCAAGCACTTTCAGAAGTCAACAAAGCAATATCAACAAAATCTTTAATTCCTATATTATCTGGTATAAAAATAACTGCAGATCAATCTGGAATTACTTTAATTGCAAGTAACTCAAATATTTTTATTGAAAAATTCATTCCTGTTTCAATTGAAGACGAAAAGATTGCAACTATTTTAAAGGTAGGAACTATTGTTGTACCTGCAAAGTATTTCATTGAAATAATAAAGAAAATGCCAAGTGATATCGCAATAAAAAGTAAGAATGAGCAAACTATTAAGATACAATCAGAAGAAATCACATTAAGTTTAAATGGATTTCCTGCAGATGAGTTTCCGAATGTACCGCTTATAGACAATCATGCAGAAATCAAGGTAGAGACAGAGCAATTGATTGAAGTATTTAAACAAACAGTCTTTGCGGTAGCAAAAAATGAATCTAGACCTGTTCTTACTGGGGTGCATATAGAGTTATCTAATAATAAGTTAATTTGCGCTGCAACTGACTCACATAGACTAGCGATACGCGAAACATTACTTTCCTCAGATGTAAAAGCAAATTGTATTGTACCAAGCGCAACCATTAGTGAACTTCTAAAATTAATGAACAGCAATTCGGAATTCGTATATATCTACCTTTCAGAGAGTCATATTATATTTACGCTCGGAACAACTACATTATATTCAAGACTAATTGAAGGGAAATATCCTAATATTTCTAACCTTATTCCAAATGATTTTAAAACGATTATTAACGTAGATAGAAAAAAGATATTACAAGGTGTAGACCGATCAAGTTTATTAGCAAGTGAATGGGCTAATAACAATGTTAACTTAGAAATCATAAACGAATCCACAATTAAAATTTCTTCAAACGCTTCTCAAATTGGGAAAATATCTGAAACGCAACAAATAGATGCGATTCAAGGTGAAAAACAATTAAATATATCTTTCGATGGGCGTTTTATGGTTGATGCTTTAAGAGCAATAAAAGAAGAAACGATTACTTTAAGTTTTGGAGGTTCTATGCGACCGATATTGATTGAAGCAGGAGAGCAATCTGCAGCAGTACATCTTATATCGCCAGTAAGAGCTTATTAAGGATAGAGGAAGGGATTAATAGACAAAGCAGCAATGGTAATCTGAAATACAAAGCAAAATAATAATAACCTGAATATAAAAGCCATAGACTAATCGATATGGGGTGAGTACGATGAAGAAAATAATTGTTTTACTCATTGGTATAGTTTTAATTATTTTTGCTTTTTATCAATACAACAAAAAAGACTATGCAGCTAAAAGTACTAACTTGTATGTAGAAAACTTTAAAGGGGAAAATGATTCAATAAAAATACAATCTGCTATTAATAAAGCAGAGTCTAGTAAAATTAAAACTGTATTGCTTGATGATAAAAAGTATAAAATCACGTCACCAATCATTGTTAAAAAAGGTGTGAAATTATTATTTGGTTATGGATCCCAATTTGTAGTTGAGGGAAACTTTAGAGTTTTAGAACTAGAGAAAAACGCATCCATTGAAGGAGCGTATATAACTATTGACGATCCTAAATTTAACTCTGAAGTTATTTATTTAGACGGTAAAAATAAATATTATAACACTTGGAACAAAACACAAATTAAAGATATAAATATTATCAATTGGACGGAAACAAATAAAGGTACCGGAATTTCTTTATACTCTGCTGGAAAAGAAAATGAAATTTCGTTTGTTAACTTCGAAAATATTAAAGTTGTAGGAATGGAAACTGGACTGAAATTAGTAGCGAAAAAACCGAGCACCGGACAAGCTTGGATAAATGCCAATCGTTTTATGAACTTTTCTTTAGAAGACTGTGTAAATATGATTTATATGGATAGTCAAGTAACTACGCCAAATGAAATTAGTGGGAATCAATTTACAAACCTTCAAATACAGCCTTCAAATAAAACAAAAAGCATTATACAGGTAAGTGGTCAACATAATGAATTTCATGGGATGGTGTGGGATTTAAATAAAATAAAACATGAAAACGAACTCATTGAACTGACTGATAAGAGTATGAATACAGTGGTTGAAATGTCCAGTGTACCAGCAAATAGAGTATTAGATAGTGGGAGATCCAATATAGTGAAATAAGTTTAAATACAGAAAAAAGAGCGAATTCTTTATAAGAGGATTCGCTCTTTTTATATTTTAAAATTAAATTTCCTTCCACCAAGCGGATAAAGGATAGTCTGTAGATTTTAACGTAATAGATTCGCCAATTTGTGGCGTTGTAATTTTAACTCCTAAACGGTTAGCTTCTTTCGTAACACGTTCTATCGGGTCACTCCATTCGTGTAATGCTAACGTAAAAGCACCCCAATGAATCGGAAGAAGTAATTCTCCTTTAACATCAATATGAGCTTGTACCGTTTCTTCAGGCAACATATGAATAGCAGACCACCTCGGATCATATTGCCCGCATTCCATTAATGTAAGATCGAATGGAACGTATTTATCACCAATTTCCTTAAAGTGAGGGGCATAACCGCTATCACCACTAAAGAAAATTTTAGTCTCTTGACCAAGAATAAGCCATGAACACCATAATGAACGATCTCTATCTGTCATACCACGTCCAGAGAAATGCCTTGCAGGCGCACATACTAACTTAATATTATCAAACGTAATTTCGTCCCACCAATTATGCTCACTAATTTTACTAGGTGAAACACCCCATTTAATAAGATATTGTGCAACTCCAGTTGGAACATAAAAGTGTTTTGCGCGATTTTTTAACTGCATAATACTTTTGTAATTCAAATGATCATAGTGATTATGAGAAATGATAATCGCATCAATTTCTTGAAGGTCATCACGTTCTAAAGAAAAAGCACCACTATAACGCTTACTATTAAACAAGGGAAATGGGGAAGAGGCATCTCCAAACATCGGGTCTAATAACAGTTTTTTACCTTCTATTTTCAAAAGAGAAGCAGAATGGCCAAACCATGTAACACTCTCTAACGCTTCATTATCTTTATTTGATAAAACAACAGGCAAATCCTTTATAGGACGCAGCTTTGATTTTATTTTAAAGTAATCCGTCATTAAACTTATAATATCTTTCGGTTTAAAACTCATATCAGTATGAATTTGATTTGTATATTTCTTATTCATTCGTTCTCCTTTTTACGATTAACAATTTACGTATGTTGTTATTGTAGCTATTTGTAGTTTAAACTATATTATTTTACCTTTCATCTAAAATGCCTTGTATTTCATAAATCCGTCAAATTCATTATTTGTATCTATAAAGTACAAATCGCATAGCAGCAGCTAAGACAAATATTAAGTACATGTAAATTGTTTTTATTTAGTAAATTCCTTCTTATACGCGACAGAGAACATATGTTTCATTGTATGTTATAGAAGAAAATATGTCTCTAATAAAAGAAAGGAAGGAGAGGATGTAAGTGCACATAGAGCGAAAAAAGAAATCAAAATGTAAACTATCAAAATCTGAGATAACGCAGCTATATGCAGAGGGGAAAAGCACCTCAGAGATTGCTACACTTGCTAATGTGTCTGCAAGGTATATTCGTATGGTTTTATCAGACAGCAACGTCCCAAGGCGCGCTATAGGGAGTTGGAAGAGAAAGTATGACATAAAAGAAAATTATTTTAAAACTTGGTCAAATAATATGGCTTATATTTTAGGATTTATAGCAGCTGACGGCGTTATACAAAAAGAAAATCAATGCGTCAGTATATCACAAAAAGAAAGTTATATTTTAGAAGATATAAAAAAAGAATTAAACACCAACCAGCCACTTTATCAAAACAAAAAAACAGACGTATATATGCTAAACATTAATAGCAAAACAATAAAAGACGACCTTATGAACATACATGGAATCATGCCATGTAAATCATTAAATATTAAATTTCCATTCGTGCCTGAAGAATATTTACATCATTTTGTTCGTGGATATTTTGATGGGGATGGTTACGTCAAGTATGAAACGTATACAGTAAGCTTTGTAGGAGGATCATATAGCTTTATGAATTCTTTAAATCAGGTACTACAAAATCACAATTTACCAGCCGATTTACTAAATCAAAATAAACATTATCGCGTCATTTTAACCGGGAGAAAATCAATACAACTATTTTCAAATTGGATTTATAAAGACAAAGATATTTATTTGCATAGAAAATATGAAGAATTTCAGAAAGAAAGTCTAAGTCTAGATCAATTAAAAGATCGAAACCTAAAAAGAACCCAATCTGCTGTTAAGCAGAGAAAACAAAATTTCCTTAAGGAATATATGAAAAATAAATGTATCGCTAAAACTTGTTCCATTTTAGAAATAAAGGAACCAACTTTTAAAAGTTGGTTAAAAAATGATAATCAATTTAAAAAAGACTATGAAAGAATTCATTCATTATAAAAATACAAAAAACCTTAGTATATCTATGCTAAGGTTTTTAATTTGAGATTATTAGAGGATACTTATTTTCGTTTATAGAAGTTAGTAAATACATAAATCTTACAATGAATTTACTAGTAAGGGAGGGGTTATGAAGTGTTTACTAATAATATTCCGGAGAATATATTACATACAGCTTATGAAGCTAAAATGATTTTCTCTGGAGATAATTCGCCATCTATAAAAATAAAAGGAACGAAACTTCAATATTTACTTGTAATGCTTCATCTTGGATCAGTAAAGATTTAGTCTTATTGTTTAATGAAAACGATAAATCTTTAAAAGAATACTTTGCCAGCAGCAGATACTCAAAAGAAATTACTTATGAAGAGTTTTTTATCTGGTGGTATCACTTTTTCTATACAAAAGTAACTGAAGAATTAATAAAACAAGGTGTAATTATAACAAGCTATAACAAGCACAAAAAAAATCAAACGTACATAATCCATCAATAACTTTAAATTAAAGTGCTAATACACTTTTACAAATGTAGCAGCTAAATCGATAAATAATTATTAGTAAATAGAGGATAATCTGAAATCAAAACCTAACATTAAGAAAATGAAATGTTTAAAGGGGAGAAGAGCCTTGCAAAAGAAATTTATCAATCCAGAAACGATGCCACCAACTTTTGGATACTCGCATGTAGTCGAAGTTACAAACGCTAAACGAACAATTTACATATCTGGACAAGTAGCGATTAACACTGACGGTCAAATAGTTGGAATTGACGATTTAGCTACACAAACGCGACAAGTATTCGAAAATATTAAAAGTGCATTGGAAACTTCGGAATTAAAATTTAATGATGTAGTCAAATTAACATTTTTTTTAACAGATATTTCTCAAATGGCCATTGTGAGAAATATTCGAGATCAATACATTGACACTAATAATCCACCAGCAAGTTCAGCTGTAGAAGTTAGAAAGTTAATTAACGATAACTTATTAATTGAAATCGAAGCAATCGCTGTAGCAAACTAGTTATAAAAAAATATTCGTCATCATAATACAATTCGTTTAAAATGAACAGATTAAACGAATTGTATTTTTATTATTTAAAATCTAATTTATATCCGAAAATATTATTATCAATAGCTAATAAAGCGAATAAATACATAACCAATCACACATTACTAATTCGGTGGAAAAGGGGATCATAATAAGCACAACTAAAACTTAGTAAGTTTATTACTTTTTTACAGTTAACATAATATATATTATAGGCAGTTATAGAAACAAAGCGATATCGGGTATCAAAAACCAAGTAAACTATACTTAATGAGACGAAACAGAGATTTTTAGTGAGATTTACACAAAATCTTATCTAAACGAATTTCTACAGTTTTTATCATTTATTTTGCTATAAATCCATCACAGCAAATTCAAATCAATAATCAATTAAGAATTATCGAATCAAAAACATTTTTGATCGACAAGAAATTTTTTATACAGAAAAATTATTTCTATACAAAATATAAATTATTATATTCATTTTATGTTTTACTTTATGAATTTGTTGCTATTTACACACGTTTTATAACTTTAGATTATTTGTTGTTATTTCTGTTATTTAGGCTTGACTTTCATTACACCCATTGTTTTTTTATTCTAGTTAACATAACGCTTATTTTTAACATAAAAAAATCCTCCTCACCTTCAGGAAGATTTTTTGTTAGCTATTATTTTATTTATATCCTCTAGTAACAATCCCAATTGTAAATGACATTGGAAAAATCTAGATTTAACAGCTCTTCCTTACGTATAAAGAAATTAGCAACCCCAGAATCGCCCCACATAATATTTAATGAATCGTCTGTATCAATTTGCAGCAATAATATGTCATGTTGCTGGTATTTTTCTTCCCATTCTCTCGGATCTGTCTGTGTGAAAAATGGATATCCACCAATTTTATGTCCTTGATCTTTACATAAATCATCATACAGTTCGCCTAATTCTGTATTATTTTCTTCATCAACAATTTCTTCCCAATCAATGTTATCACTAAAAATCATTTCAAATCGATAATCTCTTGGTGTTACTGGTTGATAAGCTAACTCAAAATTCAGTTTTGCTGCTTCAGGTATGATAAAGTCTTCTAATTCTAAAGTGTTTAAATAACTAAAATCAGTAATTACCTTATTTAAATCTTCTATAATTGTAGAATGATAAATAATTCGAAAGTCTTTTTGGATTGTTGGATGATCAAAATCTGCTCCGTAAAGCTCATCATCAGCACTTACGAAAAACTGTAACATTCCCTTTTGAGGCATATATTCAACATGCGGAATTTCTTCAAAGTTTAACTGTGCAAGTAACATCATAGGTAGTCCGTTTGAATCTTTAGGATGCTCTTGATCTATAGGTAAATACGGATAACCACCAAACTTACTTTCAAAAAGCGTTGTCTCTGCTAATGTTCCAGACACATTAATATACGGTTTTACACTTTCTTCTAAAATACTACGATACTGTTCTAGCTCTTTCGGAATTTGAAGTTGATACGTATTCTTCATCACATTTGCCTCCCTTTAGTAATGAATTGAAAATGCCTTACTTAATTATATAGCAAGAAATAGCTTCGTGAAAAATTGTTAAAAGTCCGTTTTCACCCTCGTTTTTTGCGCACTTGGTGGACAAAGTAAATTATGTTCTAAAACCTTTTTATTAATAGTTCGAATTAAATCCGCTGCTTCTGCCGTATTTGTATTTTCTTTTAGTCTTTCTTTTAAATCGTCAATTTCTTTTGAAAGCTCAATCCACCTAGGCAAAACATGATTATTTGCTAAAGTTCTATAAAGTTGTTTTTCAGGATTGTAAGAAAGATCTTTATCGAGATTAAGAGGTTTACCTTTACCAGGTAAATTATCAAAAGCTCCTTTCTGTTCTGCTTGTTTAACGATAGAACTAATATGATCCTCATACGTATACGACCAAACTTTCTCATCTTTTACTAAAATCTCTTGCTTTTTTAGTTTTTTATCTAGTTCTTCTTGATTCATAGCTTCTCTCTCCTTTTTATTTTTTAGTGTCGTTTTTGTAAAATTCAATGCCCTTAATCCTTCGAATAGCTTTTCTCGCCACCACACGCTATCATGACCGCCTTGAAACTCTTCATAAGTAATTTGGTATTCCTTTTCTTTTAAAGCTTTATACAGACGTCTATTAGCCGTTAAAAGAGGTTTGTTTTCAAGTTCTCCTACTGCTATGTAAGAATAGAGATGAGTCGCATTAGAATCTATTGATTAAATTTGATTTTCAATCCAAGGAATTGCATTTTCATAATCATCTTTTTTCCAATGTACGGATCCAGACATTGACAACACATTTCCGAAAACATGTGGATTTTGAAGTGTTGCATAAAAAGCTGCTAAGCCACCAAGACTGAAACCAGCAATTGTTGTATGTTTTGCTTCTTGATGCACACCACGGAAGTAATTCCTCCTTGAAAAATGCATTCATTTTATCATTATAAGTTAGCTCTTCTAATCGATCGACAGGATCTATAGCAACAGCAATACAAGATGGGATTTCATTTTTGTAAATTAAATAATTAAGTGTTTTTGCGATTGGAAGGTTATGAATGAATTCCCATCAAATACAATGAGAAGTTCTTGAAGATGTGAAGTGTGAGAATAATCATGAGGCGTATAAATATGAATTTTACGTGTGTTATTTAAAATCGAACTATAAAAAGAATATGTTTCAATCTTTCCGGATGGATAATCATTTGAAGGAAAACGACTGCTATACTGCACGTCCATACCTATTTTTAACACAGACGCTTTATTGGTACCTTCTCCATCACCTCTCTTTCTCCTTTGTAGTATTCTATATGTAGTTTTTTCATTAGAATACCTATATAAAAGTAGTCGTAAGTTATGTGTTTAGAGAAGTTATTGATTAGAAAGATGATCAATTGCTTGAATAGAAAGTTCCAATGATTTTATTCTTCTTTCTAACAGTGTTCTTTGAGGACTCCCAAGCTTTGACTTAACATAAATCTTTTCAATTGATGGCAACAAACCAATTAGAACATTTCGAGCGTCTGCTAAATCCTCTTGGGTGTAATGATGGGTTTCTTGATTCCAAATACTTTCTAACATAGCTAAGCCGATACTAGCTGCTTTGAGTCTTTTTTTCACTAATGTAGTATTTGCACCTTTTTGAGTCATCTGAGATAGTGCATTTTCAAGTTTACGGATTGTTGACTGTAAAGACTGTATAGATTCTACTTTATCTACATTTGATACGTTTTCCATATTAAACCTGTCCCTTCTTCGTTTCTAAATTAGTTTTCTTGATATTTGATAATACCATTTAGAAGCGAATTTTACTTGAAATATTTGAGTTGGACATGAATTGAAAGGAAAACAGCTAACAAGCTTCTATCTCCTCCCTCTTACATATTCTATATGTACTTCTTTTTTCTCGTTAAAATACCTACATGGACAAGGTGTTAATATTGTATATTTTATGAACAAAAAACGTACAAGCAGCATCACTTGTACGTTTTAATTTTTATTCAGTAAGATAATAAAGTAATAGCTTACGGGTCTTTTCATAATTCATGAAATCTCTATATAAAATGGGATAATTCATAATCTCTGTTTCTAGAAAACGATATTGCGGAAACCACTCAAAAAACGATTTTCTTAGCCACTTAATTTGATTAAACACAATCTCCTGTTCATTATTATTAAGCACGTAACTTAAAGTACCTGCTGTATGCATCCAATAATAATTTAAATCAGCGCTTATACAATCATCTTCTGTAAACGTATTATTAAAATCTTTTCTTATTTTTCGAATGTCACAATTCGGAAACGGTTTATACAGTAGACTAGGCATGTTCTGCAATTCATTAAAAATAACCTTTTTACCTACCACTCCTTTATTTCTCTAGCCAATTTAATAAGTTTTCATAATGATATTGAGCATCGATATACCCAAGATTATATAAATTAACGAGCTTTTCCTTATTTCTTTCTATTCCGCTTATAGGAAGCTGTACACTTGGTTGAATTACATAAAAATTATCTTTTTGTTCTTCTTGATTCATATAAGATATCGTCTCATTATAAAAACGATAATGGTCTACTAAATTCTCTGCGATTTTCGGATATTTTCTATATAGAATTTTAGCTAGACCAGAAAATTTATTTCGCTGCTTCTCGTATCCTTCTGGCTTTGTCATAATTACAACGTTCTTTTCATAACCATCAGTTTGAGCTTTTAAAACTGGTATAGGATCTATAATTCCTCCATCTAGTAATTTTCGATTATCATATTCTACAGCAGGTGCTATAAACGGCACAGAGCTGGATGCACGGATGATTTTTAAAATATCATTTCCATGTTCTGTTTTATTATAATAAACAGCTTGTCCTGATTCGCAATCAGTCGTCCCTATAACAAATTGTTCATTACAGTTTAAGAAAGTTTGAAAATCAAATGGAACAATTTTATTAGGTACTTCATCAAATAAAAAGTCCATTCCAAATAATTCACGTTTTCGAATTAAATTTCGATAAGATATATACCTGTAATCTGATACTAGCTCTGTATTTACTTTCTTATTTCTCCCTTGTTGACGCGACAAATAGGTTGCTCCCATACAGGCTCCAGCTGATACGCCGACTACATATGGAAAGAATAAGTTCTTTTCCATGAAATATTCGAGTACACCTGCAGTATATAAACCTTTCATTCCTCCGCCCTCTAATACTAAACCGATATTCTTCATTCTATATCCCTCTGCTTCTTTTTTCTTAATTTCATATTAGCATAAGATTTTAAGATGAGGTTATATAAACTAATTACAACAATAACCAGAAACTACTAAAGTAATGTGATAATATCTTTGTGAGTAACATGTTACAATATAAGTAATTCATTCCACATATATTAAAGGAGGAATTTAATATGGGTTTATTTAGCGGTATTTTAGGAAATGCATCAAATACGAGTTCTGAAAGCGTAGAACGTGATTTAGAGAAGATTATGCTAGACGATGAAAAAGTAGAGCATGCTTATAAATTAATTCGTGATCTAATCGTATTTACAAATCGTCGTCTTATATTAGTAGATAAACAAGGAGTAACTGGCAAAAAAACAGAATACCATTCTATTCCTTATAAAAGTATTACACAATATAGCATCGAAACGGCTGGGCATTTTGATTTAGATGCAGAACTTAAAATTTGGGTGTCTAGTATGGACGAACCAATTACGAAAGAATTTAAAGGTGACGATAGTATTTTAAGCATTCAAAAAGCGCTAGTAACCTTTACGACAAAGTAGTGTTTTTTGTATCTTTATTCATTTTCGAAATTACTAACCCGATTATTTTGGAAGAACATACATTATTTTTGTATATTTAATCTAAAATAACATAAAAAGGTAAAGCGTATTTTAAATGCTTTACCTTTCTTTTTTGTAATAAACAAGTGTAGTTTTATCATTTAATTTCTTTATTACTTCTGTTCTTTTATACCCCATTTTCTCGTATAGAAAACAATTTCTTTCTTCTTCTAAAATCGTAGCAAGTTCAAAACTTCGTGCTTCTGGAAACATTTCTTCAATTAAAATAAGTACCTTCTG
The DNA here is from genome assembly GCF_900176455.1 of Bacillus sp. JKS001846. Taxonomy (NCBI): domain Bacteria; kingdom Bacillati; phylum Bacillota; class Bacilli; order Caryophanales; family Bacillaceae; genus Bacillus; species Bacillus sp. JKS001846. Next base: position 2,983,902 of record NZ_FWYG01000001.1, on the reverse strand, counting down.
AGCAATTCCTTTCCCTTGATAGATTGGATGAATAAACATTGGACTAATCCAAAATTTATAAGGTAGTTCTTTTGCGGATATACATATCGCTCCAACAAGTTTCGAATCTATTATCACCTTATAAAAATTACTGCTGGGATTATTTATTCTAAAAATAGTTTTTTCAATAGTTTCATTTGCTGGATTTGTTTCATAGTCTTTATATTTATGTAATAAAGAGCTAAATGAGTCTATTTGCATTTGAAATATAACTTCTGCATCAGTTTCTGTCACCTTTTCTAATATAATCTCCATGTTACCAATTTAGACGCTTTCTTAAAGAAGTAATATGAGCGGTATGGTGACGACCATGCCATGCATATAGTCCTATTGCAACAGCAAGTTTTGTTTCACCAGTTTCAGGATGGTTAAATGTCTTTTCTAAATCTTCAATTTCTAGAGAATATAAAAGATTAACCCATCTTTTATGTAATGAATCTAGCATTACTAGTGAAACATCTACCGGTAATTTTGAATCAGGTAACTCTGCCCACTTCTCTTCTTTATACGGCTTAATAGTTGGATTCTTTTCTGTCAGTGCTAATTTAAAGCGTATGTAGCTATTCATATGGCTATCAACGACGTGATGAACTACTTGACGTACAGTCCAACCTCCAACGCGATATGGTGTATCTAACTGCTTCTGATCTAAATCTTTAATTGCCTTTGTTAGTTCATTAGGTAAATCTTCAATTTCTTGAATCCATGTATCAATCATTTCTTCAGTTATAGGACGTTTGTATGTAAATTGGCCAATTGGATAACGTAAATCATTCATGAATAAGTCCTCCTTATTATAAGTGCGAAGTATTTCTCCAAATATAGTGTACAAACTTCACATGTTCTCCATTTAATTCTACAGATGTTATATCTGATTCGTTTTGATAAGAAGAAAATCCGCTTTTTTCTAGTACAATTTGTGATGCGAGATTATTAGTCGTTGTTTTAGCATGAACTTCAGTAATTTCATTATTTTTCGCTACATCTAAAATTAATTTTACGGCTGCTGTTGCAACTCCTTTTTTAGTGAATTTTTCTCCGACACGATACCCGAGCGAACTAATTCGAGTTTCCGTATCTATATCTACTAAATTGATTCGCCCTACAATTTCTTTTTCTTCATTACGAATTAAATAAAAATAAGAATCTCCATCTGCCTGTTCTATTAATAAATCGTCTAGTAGTTTTTGGAAATATTCAAATTCAAAATATTTCGAGCCACGATTTGGTACCATTGTTTCAAAAAAAGATTTATTTGTAAGTTCAAACGTAAATAAATCCTTAGCATCTTGTTTCTTTAGTTGCTCTATGTATATTTCCATCCCGTATTCTCCTTCTTGATTTACTAACTGTTATACATTCTTTTTTAATCAATTATATTCCTGCTATTTCTTTCGATTAAGTAATACAGATAGTAGCACTTTCGGATGAAAGAGATGAAATGGACTACGAATTAAATTCATCACTCGTACTAACCGAATATAAACATCAGAATTACTTGCGGATAGTCGATATATTTGCTTCGTATACCATAGTTGAAATTTTTGTTTTGTAGTTAATTCTCTCTTTAGTTGCGGGTGACGTGATATTTCTGTTGTTGTCATATCCCAAGGGGTTTCTATTATAGTAGCTGCCTTTTTATAAAATTGTTGTGTAAATGTTTTATCAAGTTGTTTTCTATCTTGCAAAAGTAATTGCAATTGGTGAGCCTCCATAGCAGCAACTGATACGCCTTGGCCGAAAACGGGATCAAAACGACATTGCGCATCTCCAATAACTAATAATCCTTCTGGTACATTATTCACTAAATCAAATCGCCGGCGTACTTGATAAGGAATTTTGTATGTCTTTATATCAGTAATTCCCTCAGCCTTATTTAAGAAGTCTGTAACATTAGAAATTGATAGATTTTCAGCAAAATCATAAAACTCATCATCTGTTTGTGGTGCTTTCTCATTTGCGTATCCACTAAAAGTAACAAAATAACGATTATCTTCTATCGTTTGAATAAGAACGCCATAAGGGTTATCAGGGAAACTAGGAGACATTAGCATATTACAACAGTCTAACTCCTCATTTTCTTTAAGTTTGAACATTTTCGTTGCGTAAAATAAATCAATACGAACTTTCTCTTCTTGTACTTTAATTTCGTATTCTCGTAGCCACTCTATACTTTTTGAGCCAAATCCACTCGCATCAACTACAAGATCCGCATGAACTTCTTCTTGTGTGTTTGTCTCTAAATATTTAACTTTTACTCCACACACTTTGTTAAGCTTTGCATCTACCAATAACCCTTTAACCAATGTTTCATATTTAATAGTAATATTTGAAATTTGATGTATTCGTTTTTGAATATGCCATTCTAGCAAAGGACGACTTTGTTGAATCATATGTACTTCCCCTATGAACGGTTGTTTCCATAGACCGAATTGATGCCATTTCAAATCACGCGTAAAGTTGTTTATAATACTACCCGCTTCTATTAATTCGTTCGTAATATTAGGAAACAATTCTTCAATTGCGTTTTCTCCACCTTTTAATAACACGTGAGGATGATTACTTTGTGGAACTCTTTTTCTCAAAGACTTTCCATCCCATCTTTCACCAGCTTCTATAATGATTACTTCTTTAAAAGAAGTTGATAATGCTTTTGCTGCAAACTTTCCTGCCATACTTCCACCAATAACGATAGCCTTATTAAACATATTTTCCCCCTTAATAAAAAGAGATCCTGCCTTGTATGAATGAAACAGGATCTTAAACTAATTAACTGCTTTATCATTATACTTAAAATACATCAGTAAATTGCAACATTAAAATTAAAATACCTAATCCCCATACGTAATACGCGAATACTTTTAAGGAGTGACGTTTTAAATATTGAATCATCCATGAAACGGCTATGTATCCAAAAAACGCTGCTGATAACGTTCCGACAATTAAAGATGTACTAGAAATAGATTCTGCTTTCCCTTGAAAAACGTCTACAAATTGCAAAATGATAGCTCCAACGATGGCTGGTGTCGATAGTAAAAAAGAAAAGTACGCAGCAGTTTCACGGTCTAATTTTCTCCATAATGCAGCGACAATTGTCATTCCAGAACGGGAAATGGCTGGAAAAATAGCAGCAGCTTGAAATGAACCGATAATTAATGCGTCTTTATATGTTATGTCATCCATTTTTTTACGACCATTCTTTTGTTTATCTGCCATGTAGAGAAAGAATCCGGTCACTAAAAACTCCCAACCGATCGTGATTCCTGTTTTTGAAATATCTTCAAAGAAGTCTTTAAACAATAAACCAATTACAACTGCGGGTATTGTCCCAACGATAAGTAATAACATGAGCTTTGAAAATGGGTTTTTAATTAAATATATAAATTCTTTTTTGTAATAAATAAAAACCGCAAGTAAAGTCCCAATATGCAGCATCGTATCTAAAAATAAGCCAGCCTCATCTAATCGGAACAAATGCCTTCCTAAATAAAGATGTCCGGTACTACTGATTGGTAAAAATTCTGTTAAACCTTGAATTATACCTAGTATGAAAGCTTCTAACCAATTCATGATGGTCTCCTTTCTCTTTTGCTTGTACCAATATATGAGGGTTAAATTTCCGATATGAAAAAAACTATATTTCTCTATGAATTTACTTTTTATTTATGGATATATATGTAAAGAGGGTTAAGGAGGGTTATTATGTGGAAGCACACAAAATTCGGTAATGTATTACTTTGGGTGGGCCCTATCCTTGTATTTTTAGGACTATGTATGACAAATGTTATTTCAGATATTCCTTTCTTTGAGGGAAAACATAAAACGGTTGGTATTGTACTTATATTTATAGGTGTAATCTGTTTTGTTGCTGCTAATCATTTGAAAAAAGGAGAAAGATATGAAGAATAAATCTAAATAAAAAACAATCCTTGCATATTAGCTAGGATTGTTTTTTATTAATGTTGATTATTTGTAGAATACTTTATCAACGTTATATTTCGCTTTGTATTCATTAATGATATATGTTTCGTAAATTTCTCTTTCTGTTGGATCTTCTACGATACATGCATCAATGCGGTATACCTCATCACGGTGATTTTTAATTGGTGAAACATTATCTTCAAAATGCTTCTTAATACGTTGTCTAATTTTACGAGCTTTACCTACGAAAAGAAGTTCGTCATTAATATTGTAAAACATAAAAATGCCGCCTTTATCTCTAGGGAACAAGTGGAAATCGATAAATCCATTAATTGGAGTAATGATTGGCTCGTCTCCTTTAATAACTTGTTTACGTTCAGTAATTGAAACATCAGCTTCAGGAATATTAATTTTAATCAAGTTCATTCACGTCCTCTTTTATTATAAAGATAAATAATAGCATACATAAGTAAGAAAAGCTATGTTCAGAGGCATATTTCATTTTATAATTCAAATATTATAGGTGTATCATGTAAACTTTTCTTCCAAATCATATGATCACTGGATTCTCCCCAGTAATCTTTCAATACATAGCTAGGTTTTCCAAACTTTTTCATCCATATACTTTGCGCATTTTTATATCCACTATCTAAACAATATTCTGTTATCCCTCTGCTAAGTAATGTAAGAAACATTGTATGTAGTAATAAACTCCCTATTCCCTTTCTCTGATACTCCGGAAGTATGAATACAGTTCCTATTTCATACAAATTTTTAAGTACACCACCTGTACAACTATTAATCAATGTACTTGCTGGACCGATTTCGATTGTTCCAATGATTTTATCGTTACTTGTATCAATTGCTAATAAAAAGTAACGACTTTCTCCGTTACTATCAAAGTCACTTTTCAAATACTGATTTTTTGAGTTAATTTCATTTTCTATGTCATCTAATAATTGTGACAATCCTTCATCTTTGTATGTATTCGTAATAACTATACGGAAAAATAAATATAGTTCATCTACATCATTCAAATTCGGTCTTCTAACTGCAACGTTAGTCATGAATTCAATCTCCAATCCTCATTATGCCATTGTCAATACAACACTTTATATAATCTATTCATCATTATTCTGCAAAAACCTGCATAAATCCAACAGTATAGAAAGCTCATTATAAATATTGATAAAATAATTTTTATATCCATAGTTGTATGAACAGCAGGACCAAGTACCGGAAAGTGGAAAACATCGAGAACGATCATAATACCTATAAGTAGACAAGTTGCTGAAAAAGAAACAATCCAAATTCTCCTCTTTAATTTTAAAAAGGATACTCCTAAGGCTAGACCTAATAAGCCTGTAGTAAAAGGAAAGACAATTAGTTCACTGGGCTCAATAATAAATAATAGAAAAATAGTAAGAATATAAGAAAGTATTCCCTCACGAATAGAATAGAAAATAGCAAAAAAAATCGGTAATGTCGAAAATGGACTAATGAGCAAACCTATACCAGGAACTAAGTTTCCAGCTGCTTGAAACATGGTGGCCAATGCACTCATCAAAGCTGTAAGTACTAACTTATTCGCAAGAGACAATTTTCTTTTATGAACAAAGCTCGCATCATGTTCTATCATCAGTTGATACCAATAACGTACAAACCAATTCATTAAAATACCCCCTAAAGATACCACATTCATTACTTTCTATATTATTCATACACTTATGGTTTATGAGTTGCTTTCTACTAGTTATAAATCACTATATAATAGATACTTATAGATTGAAGATTTTTAGGGGGACAAGTCAAGTTGTGCGTTTTTGAAGCAGAATAAACTCTTTATGTTTTTAAACTGAGAATTTATATCGTATCAAGGAATAATTTCAAAAATGGTACCTTTGTTAAAATCAGTTACTTTCATAGAACTGTAAACTCCTAAATATAATTTAGTTTGATCCGAATTTGTTCCTAAACTCATATAATAAGCTGGTTGCGTACCAAAATCATAATTGGTTTCAATAGCATAAAAGTCAGCATGTTTACCGTCTGTACCTGCTCTAGTATAGGCTAAAACACCCTTAATTGGAGACTGAGATTCTCCTTTCTTGGCAAGGTCAGTAAAAACAACGCTACCTGTTAAATTTGGAATTGCATTTCCCATATATGGCTGAACTCCTGTAAGTGAAGTTCCTCCAAACTTATCTGTTCTAGAATCTTTATGAAAATAACTAAGTAGAGGCAGAATACGCTTCACTGAAGTTTGTATTGTTTCATCATAATAAACCATTGTTCTCTCATCCAAAGTCTGATTCTCAGAACAATGTCGTATAAAAGAAGTAGGTAAATCCCCTTCCCATCCTCGCCACCCAAAATTGATAAACCCATCTTGTTTGGGAGTTAACCTCATAAAATGCATTTGAACAAGTTTTGTAACCGGTATAGGTTTATATTGAACAAATGAAAAAATAGACTCTACAATATCTTGTCCGACATTTCCGGCGTATTTGATATATTGATTATAAAACCTTTGAAATGAAATGCCGGTTATATTACGTACTCCTTTTGCAATTACTGTAAGTGTTTCTTGTATAGATAAAGGAAGTTCATTAAAGCGTGTAACTACAGGAGGGTTATTTATAAATGTATTTTTACTTACATCGATTTCAATTATTTTTCCTGCTATTTCTAAATCATCTTGGCTTAAATTAAATGGATCATAACCTGATCCGCCATCTCCATTTGTAAAAACAAGTTTTCCAGTCTCAGGTGAAAAGTTTAAACTATTGACTCCGTTATGATTAAAAAATGGTCTTCTTACATTCAGTAATGTTCGTCGTTTTTGAGCTTGACCATTAGATTGTAAAGTCCATTCTTCCACTGTATCAATGTGATCATATTGCGTATTTCTATTAAACCACTTTAAATTTAACGTTTTAGGGTCACAAGGATTCGGTTTAAATTGCTCAGAAAATGCACCTGGCCCTTGAGTTCCAGCTACTGAATAATGAAGATAAAATAACCCATTTTGATAAAATTGTGGATGGAACGCAAGTCCAAGCAATCCGCGTTCATCATAACCGCTACTAGAAACACCTTCTTCAAATGTACCTAATTTAATAATTAGGTGACGAATATCTAAAAATGTCTTTATAACTCCGTCCCCTATGTAAAAAATCTCCCCTAATTGAGTTGCGATAAATAGTCTTTCGGTCGATTCACCTGGAAGTATCGTTGTTTTCAATACAGTTGGTAAATTTACGTTATGAACAATGGGTCGTAAACTAACTTTAACTTTTGTCAATTAACTGTACACCCCTTTTTCTTCTTTTTTATAGAAGAATATGATTAGAGTAGTTCTGTTAGTATCAAATAAGTCGCATTCCTTTTTATTACAATTTTGTATATAATATAATTATAAATAATCTGGGGGACGAACTATGATAATCGTACTACAAATCATCTTACCACTAATTTTCACAGTCTATTTATTTATCCTCTATCGTAAAGGGACGTATGGATCAGCTTCATTTCTTTTAGCAGTCATGATAGGAATTTTCGGTTTAGAGAATATTTTTCAGCATGCTAGTCTAACAGATCATGCTATTTATCCATATTGGGGCAGTTTGAAGGCTGTTGTTATCGTTTTATCAGTCGTATTTCTATTTAAAAAAGGTGGTTTAACAGGAAAATATTGATTTTTAATGCGTTACATATTTTCTTGTTAAATTGCTTTTATTTTATAAAAGAAGAAATATTTATGTAAAAACACGAAGGGATGTGTTACATATGTCTATAAATATTATTTCAATAGTATCTATCATAATATGGATTGTGTTAATTACAGAACTTATAAAACCTTCAAAAGAACAGAATGGACGAAAAATAGTAACTTTAGTAACTGCTGGTTCCGCATCAACACTTATTTTGACGGTTTCATTTATTCAAAATGTCCCGTTTTGGAATTGATAGTGATATAACTAACAAAAATATGTATAAATAAAAAGATTAGGATTTACTCCTAATCTTTTTATTTTTTGAGGTAACACCATATGCCCAGCAAGCTAAGGTCTTGAAATAGCCCCTAAACAAAATTTGAAATTTTTCTAAAGTTATTTATGTGAATTTAACTCGTTTTCAGGAACATATATGGTCCTTTTATAATTTGAAGTTCTTTTTAAGCTTCTTATATTTTCTATACGAACGCCTAACAATGTTTAACATAAAATACGGTATTTTAACCGGGAAAGGCAATTTATATATGAAAGGAAAATAAAAGGTGAAATATGCCTTTTCTAGATCTCTCCACTTACTATCTTCTTTTGTTTTTAAGAAATCAGATACATCGACTACATATCCCCTTCCTTTTTCCATCATCACATTTTTCCCGTGAACATCACAAGGAGTTAACCCTTGTTCCCTCGCATACTCTAAAGCCTCATTAATATCAAGTATTACTTGCTTAGGAATTTTAATACCCTTATGAATAGCATCGTATAAGGTAATTTCTTTTAAACGTTTCAATACTATGAAATTTTCCCCTTTATATATAAGCTTTGAATAAGAAGGATGACCTCCAATTCTTCGGTATACTTCTGACTCTTTTTCAATTCCTTCTCCTTCTCGCACGTAAACTTTCACTACCCAATCTTTGTATTCTTTGTGCATGAATACTGCGGCATAATTACCTGTTCCTAAACACTTCCAAAGTCTAGGAATATCTTTAACTACTACAGGCTCGAATTCATCCTCACTTCTTATACTTACCTCTTTTAATAATTCGTCATTTATCAATCCCACAAAACTATTTATACTCATCATTCCCACTCCGGTTTTGCTAAAAGGGGGCCCACCCACATTTTAACGAAAATATACACTAAGCGAATTTTAGCATAAAACGAGTCATCTTTCTTCCTAAAATAAAAAGCTGGCTCGTTTTATTTGAACTGTTGAATACTTAATATTTATTTCGTTATTCATAGCCAAAAACCGTACGATATAAAAATATTTCTAACTATTTTCATTTTTTCAGAGGCAACTGTATAGGGCTTTTCTTAGTGCAAGTTCTCTTCGTTCATTACCCATGCCAAATCTATAAAATATTGTTTAGAAGTGTAGCAAGGGTTTGTTAATGGTTCAATTCTTCTTCCACAACTATTTTTGTTAGCAAAAACTTTTATTGTTTTAATAGTCTTTTGTTTAATTCCCACAATGCTGTTTTGTTGCTATCCCATTTCAAAAGCGTTACTGCTTCCTCAAAGCATAACCATTTATAATTAAAGTGTTCTTTAGATAATGATATGTTTTTTGTAGGGACTTTAACTCCAAAAGAAAATTCTTTTATTACATAAACCTCTTCTCCCCAAAGGAATCCTCTAACTACATCCTCTACTGGTAGTGAAGACACAGAATCTAATTGTATATATGGACATTCTCTTGTAATACCAGCCTCTTCAAACGCTTCCCGTTTTGCTGATTCAATAGGAATCTCACCGACTTCTCCGCCACCAGCTATTCCTTGCCAATAACTATAATCACTTTGGTTGAAAATAGCATATTGAATGGAATCAGTAGTTTTTATATAAGGAAATATCAATACTTGATATGGCGCTCTCATTGCTTAAGCTCCTCTCAAAAATAAGTTTTAAATAAATATAAATAAAGAGCCGACATCACAATTCTACATTATTAATGCAGGTTTATAATGTCGGCCTTCTATTTTTAAAGAATTTTATTTTTCATAAACAGGCTTACTCTTAACAGAGGGAAAACTGCTTATTCCTTGTCGAATTTGTTTAGCATGGTTCTTCCTAAATGTTAGCAGTACCCTATATTATTCAATTGCGCCAGCAACATCATAATCATTTAAATCTAACTCAATTGGTTGTCCCAGCGCTAATTTAGCAAGTTCCGCTCCTAAGTATGGACCAGCTGTTAAACCCGAAGCTCCTAATCCATTCGCAACGAGAATTCCTTCAAAGTTAGGTAGTGGTCCGATAACAGGTAAGAATCCTGGTGTGAATGGTCTGAATCCAACTCTCGTTTCAAGCATTGTAGCATTTTCTAAGCCAGGTGCAACTGCTAATGCCTTATGGAATACTTCATGTAAACCACCTGCTGTTACACGATGATCGAAACCAGTATCATTCTCATGTGTTGCACCAATTACGACATGCCCATTGTCAAACGTTAAAATATATTGATCGTTCGGTGGCATAACAACTGGCATATTTTCTGTTGCTGTATTCTCGATTTGCAGATGAACAATTTGTCCTTTTTGGAATGTAACTAAGAAATTAATTCCTAATGGATTCAAGATTTCATTCGCCCATGCGCCTGCAGTTACAATAACCTTTTCCGCTAAGATTGTTTCATCGTTTACTGTAACTCCCGTAACATGATTTCCTTCACGGACTAATATGGCATCGCCTTTTATGAAAGTTGCACCATGTTTTTTCGCAGCACTTATTAATGCATTACGTAATAATCTTCCATTTACTCGTGCAGCACCACTAATATGAACAGAACTATATTCGTCTGATAATGCTGGGAATAATTTTTTTGTTTCTTCAGCTGATAAGCGAGTGATTTCACCAATCTCTGGGGCATCTTCACGTCGTTTATAAGCTCGCTCTTCCATTTGATCTAACTTTTTCTCGTCAGTATGTAAACTAATTGCACCTACACGATTATATCCTGTGTCAGTTTCACCGTCTTCTTCTAATTGCTGAATTAACGAAGAATAGTAACGTGCACCGCCTTTAACAATTTTATACCATGCTTTATTACGACGCTGCGATAGCCATGGACATACAATACCTGCTCCTGCATCAGTTGCTTGTCCTAATTGTTGGCGATCCACGATAGTAACATTCGCACCTGCCTTAGCAAGATGATAAGCAGTAGACGCTCCTAAAATTCCAGATCCAACTACAATATACGATTTCATTTCAAACACCTTTTCTCTTTTACTAATTATATAAATATAAGAACATTCCTTAGTATAATGGAAGGAATGCTTTTTTCAATGTACTCATCACAATTAATTGTTGCAGCATTGTGACTTTCTTAATCATTATTTTTTCTTCTTACGGAATAATTCAATTGTTTTATAGCCTTGTGAAAGGATCTCTATCATTTTCTCTAGACGTTTTTCACGTGTTTTTTCTTGTTTTACAGAAAAAAGATTACGTGCCCAATCTTTCTGATATCCAGGCGTTAAACTTTGATAAAACTTAAGTTCATTCGGATGATTAGCTAATAATGCTTCAACATCTTTAATTCGATCTGCATAATCGGCAACACATTGACTCATAGCAGATGTTTTCGTTGTTTTTTTCTTCTCGCGTTTTAAACCTACAACAGTAAAGACTTCATCCATACTTACCATTCGTGCAAATTTAATGTCGCTTTCTCCCACATAACCATCTTCTCCAACGTTTAATGCCGGAAACATCTCATCACGGTGAATAAACGTACTATAACGAGCATTACCTTTTTTCGGATATGCGAAGAATACGTAACCCTTTTCAATTAGTAATTCTTCATTACTAATAATAAAATTCGTTTGTTTCACCATTTCATCAAGCGTTTCTACAAATATAAAGATAGCATCGTGTTCTTTTGAGAATGCAGTTTCTTTACCTGTAAAAATGTCATAATCACTTGGTTCGTTAATAACGACCATATTTGTATACTTATTAAGTTTCAATTTATCAATAACTGACATAATAATCTTCCTTTACATTCAAAATTCATTGTACATACTTTTTCGTACTGTTCTAGTGTATTATATGTATTAAGAAAATCAAACTTTAAATCGTATTATTCTGCTGCAAAAGAACATAATTCTTTACTAGATGGGGTGGTTTTATGCCATATGTAATTCGAGATGAAGGGCTAGTTTTACAAGGGGATGATGGAAAAGAACCAATTTTTCATACATATGAAGAAGCTGAGAAAACATTAAAAACACTAACTATACCGCAGTTTCCGAAACATATTAGAAGAAAACCATTTACACCAAAAATAATAAAGATAGCCGCTTCTGAATAAGAACCGGCTATCTTTATTATTCATAACTTAATAGCAAATAAAGTATATAAAAACTCTTTATATTGATCTTCTGTAATTTCATGCTTAGTTTTTTTCCCACGAATAGCTTCAGTTAAACTTGTATTCGTTAATGAAATATGACCGGAGTTCGTCAACTTTACTGCAATTGGTCCTTTATTAAAAATAGACTTCTCATCTTCTATCACTCTTCTTTGAACATCGTTTACTATTATCTCATCAATATTATGTTTATAAAAAGCATGACAAACTTTCCATTCTCCATCAGTATCTATTCTTTCTAAAACATAATTTCCCTTACTCGTATCTTTTCGTCTCACCCGGTACGAACCATTTTTTGAAGAAACAGACTTACCAGTAAAAGGTACAGGAACAAGAGGTACTAACGAAGCTATACCTACATCAATTAAATACTGTACATTATCATAAGTTAAAATAATTGTTATATGGCCATCCTCAAGTGCCCATGCATTTATATCGTTTTTATAAACCGTACCTAATGCCAGTTGTACATCATAGCCACAGTCTCTTAAGAAATAGTAAAAAAGAGTATTTAATTCGTAGCAAAGTCCACCACGGGAACTAGTTAAAATTTTCTCTCGTAAGTTTTCCAGAGAGATTTGATTCGTATTTCGTGCTATAACATCTAAATTCTCAAATGGTATAGTGTGTGCAAATGAAAAGAGTATAGTAGGTAATTCTTCAAACGTTACTTCATTACGTTTTTTAAGATTTAATCTTGTGAAAAGCTGATTTTGTAAACTTGTCATAATTAGCACCCCTTAAAAATTTATAAGTTTAAATAATATATGCTGATTGTAAATTTTAAGGGGCACTGTAACAATGTACATTTCATTTAACTGTACCGGTACAAAAATTACGATTCACGAGGTAAATTAATAGAAAGCGTCATTACAAATGTCTTTTCTGTAATTACTTCTTTTTGAGGCAAATCAAAAGCTACGAATATAAATTTAATAGTTTATCTATAGGCAAATTATTACTATCACTTAAATCAACAAAATAGTGAAGTTGCCACGTTTGGCTCCTTTTAGCTTGATTGCTAACAGTGGTATCCCAAACAGGATAAATTCTCATTGCCATTTTCCCTGTTTGACTTTGTGTTCTCAATATTTTTTCTTTAAGAAGAACCTCTTTAGGAAAAATAAATTGTCCTAGTTTATTATCAGCAATACAAGTGATTACTAATAAATCAGGAGCAGCTTCATAAGAGAAAGCTCTATTTCGCATATTTTCATCTTTCTCCCAAAAAGAAACAAATTGACCAATTTTATTAGGAGTAACTTTTGATTTTCTAAAACGAATGGTTTTGTTATTTAAGTGGAATAAACATCCTGCATATTCTGCGTTTTGCTTTTCTTCTTTTAGATTCGTAATCATTAAATTGTTAGGTTTGTAAACTATATTGTTTAAATCTCGGATCGTATCATTAAAATTGTTCAAGAAAACGCCCCCTTTATTCATCTCTTAGTTTACCACAAACATCAGTTCTTCTATATCGTATATAATCATGAACTAAGTGAAATGGGGGAATTTAGCAGGATATAATTATTACTTTAATGTACTTAGTTTTTCAATTGCTTGTTGTTCAGTTGCTAAGTAAAAAATATCTTTTCCTTTATTACATTCATAAATAAAATCCTTTAAGCTTTTACTAGTATACATAGAGAAATCTCCAACAATAGCAATCTTTACCTTGTAGTTTATAAACTTTTGAAGGATATCGCCCGCAAGCCGTGTTTTTAGATCAAAGAAATCTTCACTTATTAAAGATTTATGGATAATAATATGTTTCGCATCTACCTCATATTGAACTGTTGCCATAGTATCTAATGCAGACTGAACATCCGATATTAATACCTTATCGTTCCTAATGACCGCAATATTGATTCCATCGATTACTACTTTCTTTATTTCCATAGTCCCACCCCTTTATAATTTATACAGTATGAGTAAAATTGTTTTACAAAACTTCGTATTAATCATAGATTAAATTAGCCTCAGCTATTAAAATAGCCTCTATTTTTTGTTGTAAATACATATTTTTTATTACTAATACGGTCAATGAAATTAATGATAGTTTCTCTTTTTTTATATTTTTGAATATATATATGGAATTACTTTTACTTGTTATAAAAATATTGTGGAGTAACATAACTTAACAAACTATCCAAAGTGTTAATCTCGGCATATGGTTGTATTTTGGTAGTATTCTTGATTTTCTGAGGGTTAAACCACACACCTTTTATATTTGCATTTTGAGGACCAGCAATATCCTTTTCTAAGTCATCCCCAACAAATAAAGTATTTTCCGGTTGTAAATTTAGCTTATCTAATGCTAGTTCGAATATACGTTTATCAGGTTTACTAAATCCCACTTCTTCAGAAATAATGATTGTTTCAAAATACCTATTTAAATTCGTGTTAAATATTTTAGCTTTTTGCCTCTGAGTTGAGCCATTTGTTATAATTCCAACTTTAAAGCGCTTCTTTATTTGATTTAAGAAATGAATAGTATTTTGGTCAATTGAAAAACATCTAGGGAAATTATTATTCCAAAAATCTTGGATGTAATTGCGTGGCAATCTATACCTTGGCGTGAATTCATCAAACAATGATTCTAAAACTGTCGTTTTATTACTTATGCCATATTCTCTTTTATCGTATTCTTTGAATTTCTGTAACATGTTGCTTTTAGCCGCACCATCTACATTTTCATAACACTTTTCTAAAACAATTAAAAATAATGCCTCTACTGCTTTATCCCTATCAAGTAATGTATCATCTAAATCAAACAGCATCGCTTTATAACCCATCAAATAATTTCACAACCTTTCTCGCATGATTTAAATAATCCTTAGTTCACACCTTAATCGTTTACTAAATTAGCAAAAAACTCTAAAGTTTGTGAAGTACACTCTATAATTTCGCTAGCTTTTTTTATATTGAAATTCATTTCCGTTTCCCCTTCTAGTAAGTAGCGAAAGTATATGTTCACACAGTTTAAGAAATCACATGCAGTTCCCAATATTATACATTGGTTTTTTAGAAATATAAATCGTTCAGCTTTTCATACGATAAGTTTTTTCAAGCATACAATTATTTTTTCATAAAAAGGAATATGGCTAATCATATTTTTTTGGAGAATACACATTCTTGAAAATGAAGCTAATACGTTAAACGTCCTATGAAGTTCCTATTGTATCTCCACATAAACTCCAGATAGTACGGCTATAATGACTACCAGAGGTGATATTATGAAAAACTATCATATTCTCGTGGTAGAGGACGATCAAGAAATTCAGGAATTAATTAAACAATTTTTAATGACGCAGCATTATACAGTGATAGTCGCTTCAGATGGACTAGAGGGTATGACACAATTTAATAAGCAATCATTTGATTTAATTCTTCTAGATGTCATGATGCCCAATCTTAATGGGTTTGAAGTTTCTAAAATGATTCGAAGTCAGTCAAACGTACCAATTATTATGCTAACTGCGTTGGAAGAAGAGGAAGATCAAATGAAAGGATTCGACCTTGGGATCGATGATTATATAACAAAGCCCTTTTCATTTCATGTTTTGATTAGACGAGTCGAAGCTGTACTTAGAAGAAGTTATGATAAAAATGTAAATAATCATTTGATATTTAAAGAAGTGCGTATTGATGTGGATGCATATAGAGTATATGTAAATGACGTTGAAATTATATTAACGACAAAAGAGTTTGAAATTCTACAACTACTATTTCAAAATGAGAGAAAAGTACTCACAAGAGAAAATATCGTAGAGAAAGTCTGGGGTTACGATTATTTTGGAGAAACACGAATAATTGATACACATATTAAAAACCTACGCAAAAAATTAGCTATCCCTTATATTAAAACAATAAAGGGTATTGGTTATAAAATTGATGAATAGTATTGTGAAACTCATGAAAATGAAGCAAATTACTTATAAACTCTTTATGACTACATCTCTCATTTTATTATCCTTTGCAGTATTGATTTATTTAACTTTATACTTCTTTCTCCCTACGTTTTATGAGCAATATAAAACAGATCAACTTCAAACAGGGATAAACGAAATCATTGATAAGTCTAAAAATCTTACGTTTCAAGATGCGATACCACTTTTTGATGAATACGCAAAAAAAAATAATGCGATGCTTTATCTTCAAAATAAAGAAGGAGTAATTATTTACTCTCCTTCATTTTCTTTTATTCAAAGTGGTACGCAAAAAACAGTAGTTACTAAAGCAACACGATTCGAGAATGCAAGTACCCTCAGCAATTCATATAATGTTACGAAACCAATTCAATTTCAAGATGGTAGTTTAACGCTTATAGTGTTTGCTACATTTCAACCGATTGATGAAGCTTCACAGGTTTTAGTACGCTTTCTCCCTTATATTAGTATCATTGTGCTCGTTATTGGTATAGGAAGTGCTTATTTTTATTCCAGGTTTATTACAAAGCCACTTATTTATATTAATGAAGGTGCACAAAAGATGGCAAATTTAGATTTCTCCGAAAAAATTGAGGTTCGCTCTACAGATGAGTTAGGAGAATTATCTAATAGTTTGAATGACATGTCTATTAACTTGCAACAAGCTATGTTTGATTTAAAAAAAGCAAATGAACAATTAAAAAATGATATTGAAAAAGAAAGAGAAATAGAAACAAAACGCAGAGAGTTTTTTGCGATTGTAGCACATGAATTAAAGTCCCCTCTTACTGTAATGAAAGGATACTTAGAAGGAATGATATACAATATTGGCCCTTATCAAAATCGCGATCAATATTTAAAGAAAAATCATCAAATTATTGAAAGTATGGAACAATTAGTTCGTGAAATTTTAAGCGTATCGAAATTAGAACAACACACCTTCAAACTAAAAGTAGAGAAAGTTAATCTTTCAAAATTAATAGGTACAATTACAAAAGATCTCGAATTTTTTGCTTCTCAAAAAAACATCGAAATAATAAAAGAAATTGATTTTGACCTTTCTATTTATACAGATTGTGCTCTTTTAGAAAAAGCATGTAAAAATATTATACACAATGCGGTTATGTATTCACCACATAATGAAAAAGTCTATATAAAGTTAAATGAGGATTCGAAACAAGGTCAAATCAAAATGCAAATTATAAATACAGGTGTCAATATTAAAGATGAAGATTTACAACAAATTTTCAAACCATTTTATCGAATTGAAAAATCAAGAAATCGAAATACTGGAGGAAATGGTTTGGGGCTATATATTGTTAAACAAATTCTTGAAACACTAGATATAAAGTATTCAATGAAAAATATGGAACATAGTGTGCAATTTTGCATGAGTATTCCATTATCTAAACATAAAAACAAACAAACTCTCCTTTAAATAGGACGAGTTTGTTTGTTTTTGTAGTAAGTATAAACTTATTAACAGGTTTTTCATTTGATGATATGTATGTTCTTAGAGCTGCTTTTGATAAGCAATCTATGCAAGATCTTCTTGGGAATTTAATAGTTGTTCGCCAATCTACCCTGCATTTACTTAGAAGCTTAGATAAAGAAGCTTGGTCACAAAGAGGAAATGCGAATAATTCTGAAGTTACAGTTCATGCATTAGCATACATTATTGCTGGTCATGAGCTTCATCATCTTCAAATTATAAAAGAACGTTACCTTGGTCCTGATCTATATCCAGCAACTTAATATTTGAAGAAAATGAGTCCTATTTATGTAGTGCTCTATTAGCGCTTAGAACCATGGCAATTAAATGCATTTATTTATAAAATTCACCACATAATATTTATGCTATCCCTTCTTATTCTGTACATAATTTTCTTTAGGCTGATATACTATAAACGCAATAGTTCTGGAAAGGTGATGATAGTATGTATGAACAACAAAATAATAGAGATAGAGATCAAAAAATGATGTTTTCTATGCAAGGAGTTCCCACAAATAAAATTAACATGCATCAATTACCTAAATGGATTAGAATTTTTGGCTATTGTGCGTTTGGTTGGATAATAGTATTTAGTTTAATTATGATTGTAGGTTTAATTCTGCAATAACTATACAGAGTAGGTAAACGGGACGATATTTAGGTCATACATCTAGGTAATGTCCCGTTTTTTATGTGTGATTATCCCATGATATAGGTAACCAATTATAATAAAAAGAACCTGTAGAATATCCTACAAGTTCTTTTTATTATATTATTAAAACGGGAACAACAAACTATTTTAACATTCAGTACAGGGAGACCATTTTGATTATGGCTTGATTTTATTATAAATCAAATATAAGCTTTTGAAAGGTCTAGATTTTGAAAATTATGTGAATTAAAAAGCTACGATGTTTATATTAGATTTCATTTACGACCAACTTCTTCTTACTTAAATACACTGCACGATCTGATTTTTTAGCAACCTCCTGTGAGTGCGTCACAACAATAATGCATTTATTCTCTTTATGTGCAAGTTCTTGAAATAGTTCTATTATATCCATTGCAGTTTCCTCGTCGAGGTTTCCTGTCGGCTCATCTGCAATCAGTAAATCAACATTACAAGATAGTGCTCGAGCAATTGCTACACGCTGTTGTTGTCCACCGCTTAGTTGCAGGACGTTTCGTTTCGCTTCAACTTCTGTGAGTCCTACCCTTTCTAACAATTCTAATGCTCTTGCTGTTTTATTTTGCACTTTAACACCCGTAATTTCCATTGCTGTTAAGACATTTTGAAGAGCTGTCATATAGGTTATCAAATTATAAGATTGGAAAATTACAGATACATTTTGATTACGGTATCGATCCAAACCAATTTTTCTAATATCTTTGCCATTATACAGTACATAACCATTTTTAGGGACGTCCAGTCCACAACCTAAGCTCAGAGTTGTGGTTTTACCAGATCCAGATGGTCCTAAAATCGTGTAGAAATGTCCTTTTTGAAAAGAAAAGTTAACATTATCTAGTATCGCTACATTTTTCCCATTACTTTCATAATAATAATCCAAATTTTTAAACTGTAAAATCGTCTCCATATTAAGCCTCCTCATTCATCTTTTAAAAGAATTTGTTTTGGGTTTAAACGTAGAATAGATAATGCTGGAAGAAGCGTTGCTATTATAGCAATAGCTAGTCCAATTCCACCCATTTTCCCTACATCTTCTCCTGTTACACTTACATCAATTTTATCAATTGGATCTTCTTTTTGATTTTGTAGAGTACCACCAGATCCAGCCATCATTACAGTACCATGTTGCGAAGTATCTGTTTCTTCGCTTGCAGTAGCAATTTCATTCGAAAGTAAATTATCTCCGATATATTGAGAAACTTTAGCTCCTGTTGTTATGGATAATCCAAATGCTAAAATAGCGACACACACTACTTCTACTACGAATTGCGCTATCAATTTCCACTTTTTCTCTCCAATAGACAATAGAATTCCCATTTCTTTACGACGTCCTTTAATTGATAGCATAATGATTAATCCTAAAATAATTGCACCTGCAATCGATACAATATAAATAATCATTTGAGAAGTCGAAGAGATATTTTCGATAGGACCAATCATTTGCTTGTACAATGAATCATGCGCATCTAATTTATAATAATTAAAATCAATGTTAGATTTTTTTGCTTCTTTTTTAAATGCATCAATATATTGTGGATCATTCAAGAAATACACGACTTGACCACTACTTATACCTTGGTCTACTTCTAATTTTTTCATAGTTGAATGCGGCATATATAGTTTATTAGCTGGATCCATAATAGGAGGAGCCTGTTGACCCATTGCTTGCTCATTTGTTTCGTAAATGCCGATAATTTCAACCTCAAGAGTTTCCTTCTTATCCCCTGATTGTACTTTAACTTTGTCTCCTACTTTCAAATTGTTTAATTCCGCTAATCGTTTTTCCATTAAAGCTACATTCTGATCTTTCATTTGCTCTGTTATTGGTTTTCCATCAATGATTTTACTTTTTCCGTTTTTAAAGCTTTCTTGTAATGCAGTCTTGCGAACTCCCTCAATCATAAAAGAAGCATTCATATCTATTTCTGTACCAGAACTTGAACCGCCTCGCGCAGCCGTCATTCCCACTTTACCTTTTCCTTCTTCTTCTCCTTCTGAAGCTCCTACTAGTTTAAGCCCATCAGAAATACCGAAAGTGTTAGCTATGTAATTATAATCTTTTACATACTTGGACTTCGCTAATTGATTTGTTTCTTTTGCATCGAGCTGCGGCGGATTTGGCATTTCTCCAGTTTCCTTAGCTTTTTGACCTATTTTGTCGAAATCAAGACCTAAAGTAACATCTGCACCAAGTTTTTTTCTTGCAGCATCCGCTGCTTTTTTTGATGCATTTTGGATTGTGTAACCTGAAAGAACCAAATTTGTAACAATCAGAAAAACTGCCATCAAAATTAATGATGTTCCTATCCTTTTTTTCATACTGAGAATTGCTCGTTTCATAAAATTCATTTTTCTTACCTCCTTGATAACTTGTATTCTATATTGGTTATCTAGAGTTTATATGGAGCTAATCGGTAGTTTAACTAAAGATATAAGGAGTTTATGTGTAGTTATTCATTTACCTGTTCAAGAAAAACTAGAACACAAATTCAAAAATGCAGTCGTTTTTGAATATTGGTAAGGAGTTAGTCAATTTAAGAGACTTATAGAAAAAGAGGTTAAGCTTAATTTAATGTATATAATATAAAAAATATATTTATTGTATAGAAATTATACAATAAATATAGAGAAGCTATTTGTGAATATCTAGATGGGAATTGTTAAGTTCCTCATAGAAATTACATCTTTTAATAAGAAAAGAAACAAGTTAACATTCTTCTTAAATTTTAATATAAATTATTTATAGTTTTATTTTATTGCACGATTTATAATATAATATACAAATTTATCACCTATTTTTATAATTCAAGCACCTACTATTAGGAAAAGAGAATATTTCCTAATTAATTTAAAACATAAATTTTGTCTATGTTTTAAACAATATGTATTTTGGAGGAGGTTAATTTGATTTTTTCAAAACTCATTGATCGGTACGCCTTATATGATTTACACAAAAAAAGAAGTGTAGCATTTCAGTTTACTTCCCTTTCTAACACTTCATTAAATATAAAGAACATAGAATCTTTTTATAAAGTAAAACCATCACATTTTCATTTTGACATTAAGCATTCAAAGCAGGAAAATGAATACATGGTTGGGCAATTCAACTATAAAAGTTCGGTTCAATCCGGTGATTCACGCAACGACTCTGTAACTGGGGAATTATTCTTACATGAAAATGAAAATGCACCTCATGTTATCTTTGTTCACGGTTGGAGAATGGATTCTAACGAACGTGTGAAAAAAATATTCCACGATCATATGACCAGCCTGAAGTGGAATATGTATTATTTCACTCTACCCTATCATTTTGAAAGAAAACCCGATCAATCCTTATTCAGTGGAGAGTATATGGTAAGTGCAAATATTGAACGAACATTACAAGCAACTAGACAAGCGGTAGCTGATTTACGAGCTTTGATTAAATGGATTAAAGCAAATAAAAAGGGGACCCTGATTCTAATAGGAATTAGTTTAGGCGGATTTATTACTAACTTAACCTCTCTTGTTGAAGAAGAAATTGATGTGTTAGCATCCATTTTCTATGCAAATCGACTTTCTTATTCTATTTGGAATACAACTCCAGGTAAATTTATTAGAGAAGACTTGGAACATCATGGTGTTACGTATGATGATTTAATAGATTATTGGAAAATCACTGAACCGAGTCAAGCATTGCCAAAAGTAAAAAAAGAAAATATTTTATTAATTTCAGGTAAGCATGATCTATATGTGCATTCTGAGGATACAGACTACTTGTGGGAATCTTGGGAAAGACCTACACGATATATTTATAAATGTGGGCATGCCGGGATCGTTCTTAAACGTAAAAAAATTGCAACTGATACTATTGATTTTATTCAAAATCGATTGAACTCCTCACACTTATCCAATGTCATGCCTTAAATTGTGAGATTACTAAGTACAAAATCTTATACTTATATTGTTATATTTTTTACTAGTCACCTTTGTAAATCTTAGCCCCAAGCCTTACACGATTGAAAATGAAATAAAATAAATAACTAAGGAACTAATTTACCATATGGAAAAACATTGCTCAGCATTTTCACCAGTGGTCCCTGTATATGCAATATTACATACAAAAATCTTTATGTATTACGTTATTAATTTAAAAATAAATTATTCATCCATAAATCTATACCATCCGTATTTACAGTTATGGATACCCTAATTACATATGAAAAAGAGAGAAGAACATTGGTTAGTTCTTCTCTCTTTGTTTATTTTTAAGATAACTATCTATAAAATTTTGCTTTTCATAATTCTTCATGAGTCTAGAAAAGAATCTAATCCTTTTCTAGACTCAAAAAGAAATTTTTCTAATGTACATAATTACAACGACATTAAACCACTTTGCTCTTAAATCCACTACTTGTATTATTGATTGCATGAAACTCCTTCTTGAGAAAGGTTTTAGTTTCCGAATATTCTGTTGACCGTTATAACATATCCAATTTACAATTTAATTGTGGTGTTCTTTCACAATTAAACTACTTAGAATACACTTCATTTATTTGAAAACAATTACAAATAGAGGTGCTAAAATGAAAACTAGAGTAAATCCAGAATTATTACAAGGGTTAGAGATGTTTCCGGATCTCGATTTACGCCCAGAAAATTTGCAATCAATCAGAGAAGGAATAGCTCAAATGAGACCACCTACCGTTGGTGATGACTCTCTTTCTTTAACAGATAAAGTCATTGTTGGGCCTGATGATAATCCGTTACCATTACGAATTTATCGTCCAAAATCAAATCATGAATCTTTACCTGTCTTATTATGGATACATGGTGGAGGTTATATCTTAGGGTCTATAGATGATAACGATGATACTTGTATGAGGTTTGCAAAAGAAGCTAGCTGTGTGGTCGTGTCTGTAGACTACCGCTTAGCACCTGAACACCCTTACCCAGCACCAATTGAGGATTGTTATTCAGCTTTAAAATGGATTGCTGATAATGCAAATTCATTAAACATTGATTCGAATCGAATTGGGGTTGCAGGAGTAAGCGCTGGCGGTGGACTAACAGCAGCATTATCATTATTAGCACGAGATCGAAAATATCCTTCAATTTGTTTACAAATGCCACTATATCCAATGATTGATGACAGAAATGATACACCTTCAGCGAATGAAATTAATGAGGGATTTGTTTGGAACCAAAAGGCAAATGAGGCTGGCTGGAAAATGTATTTAGGAGAAATGTATGGAACGGATCAAATCCCTGCCTATGCAGCACCTTCTCGAGCTGAGGATTATAGTGACTTACCGTATACTTACACATTTGTTGGTCAATTAGATCCATTCCGCAGCGAAACATTAACCTATGTAAGCAAACTAGCACAAGCTGGTGTTGATGTGGAGTTTCATTTATATCCAAATGCCTATCACTGGTTTGAAGGGTTAAATCCAAATGCCGATGTATCTATTTATGCTGTGAACGAAATAGTACAAGCAATAAAGACTGGTTTCAAACGAGTATCCAAGGTTGAGGCTTAATCCCATTACAAGAGAAACACTTATAAATAGTATATATGTATTTATCATTTAAATATAATAGCCGATTCTAAATAAGAATCGGCTATTAATATGTAAAATCCGCCTAATATATCAAGGTTGAGAAACAGATATAAGATGTTTAGGCGATGTGTTTATTTCCTCTGCTAATGCTTTTATGTTCATCATGATTTGAAGTATTTCTTCTTTTGTTGTTCTTGGGTTGATAGAGCAAAGTCGAATTACTACTTTTTCTTTTAATTTAGTCGTACTTAGCATAGCAAATCCTCTTTGATTAATTTCTTCCACCAATTTTTTGTTTATTTCATGAATTGTATCTGTAGATGTTAGCTCACATGGAATATAACGAAAAGTAACAATTCCTAATTGGGCAGGTGTTACTACTTCCCAATCTTTTTCTTTCCTTAAAAACTCTTCAACTTGTTCAGCTAGCATAATGCCATGATCAATTGCCTCACGAAAAGCTGTAACTCCGAATGCTTTAAAAGAAAGCCATACCTTTAATGCTCTAAATCTACGAGAAAGTTCAATTCCACGCTCCCCAAAATTCACTTTTTCTTCTATATTAGTTTCTGTATCCTTAATATACTCTGGGATCATACGGAATGTTTCACTTAAATATTGGCTATTTCGAATAAGTACACAACCAACATCATAAGGCTGAAAAAGCCATTTATGCGGGTCTAACGTTAAAGAATCGGCACGATGAATTCCACTTAATAACTCCCTCCCTTTTTCACTGAGAATTGCTGCAGCCCCATAAGCCCCATCCACGTGTAGCCATATATCTTCATCACCACATACATCAGCCAATTCATCGAGGGAGTCCACCGCTCCGCAATTCGTTGTCCCTGCATTAGCAATAACACAGAATGGTTTTTTCCCTTTTAATCGATCTTCTTTTATTTGTTTTCTTAAAGTACTAACTGAAATTTTTAAGTCTTCATCTGTCTCAATTCGGCAAATTTGATGCTGTTTAAAACCTAATACTTTAAGTGCTCGATCTACAGAAAAATGAGTTTGGTTAGAAAAATAAACAATCGCATTTTCTATGTCATTATTCAGCTTGACCTGTCTCGCTACAGTAAGTGCAGTCAAATTAGCCATGGAACCACCACTGACAAATAGTCCTTCAGCTGAATCAGGGAATCCTAGCATTGATTTTAACCAGTTAATTGTCGTTAATTCAATTTGTTCGGCACCTGCACCTACTATCCAAGCTGTAGGAAATACATTAAACCCACTTGCTAAAAAATCTGCTAATACACCAACATAATTATTAGGACCTGGCACAAAAGCCATAAAATGAGGATGATCCACATGAGTAATTTGATTAAACACATTGTTATTAAGAAAATGAAGTAATTCTTTTGGATTAGATCCGTTTTCCGGAATCGTTTCAATTAGCTTGTCTCTAAAAATATTACTATCAATCGTTTCTGAAACTGGTTTACTTTTTAAATGATTCATATGATCAACAATCAAGTCAACCGCTTGATATCCTAACTGACGCATTTCTTCGGCTGATAACTGTAATTTTTTTGTCATTTGATTTACTCCTATTCTATTTAAAAAGGCGAGTTCTTGCTCGCCTTTTCATTTTTTATAATTTGTAATCACAAATTGTTTGTATTGGATTTTGAAGAATCGTGTTGATTAACCCATGGATGTGATTTAATATTTCCTGTATTTTCTCTGCTTCATATACGGTTTGATCATATCCAAACTTTATTGTAAGTCTTTCTTCAGGGAAGCACATAATTCCATACTTTACATGTGGCTCATCAACAACTTCGTAATCCGTGATAGCAAAATGTCTGTTTTCATTTGAAGAAAAGATTGCTGGATTAGTTGGATAGTTTTCAAAAACCCAAAGATGGTCAGTCAACTCAGTTTTTAATTCACTTTGCTTTTGTATATCAACAAATGAATAGTATGCATACTCATTACATTTCAATGTCTCTAGTTGTACCTTTTGCAGGAAGTCCACAAAAGATTGCGTTTCTGTCCATGCTAATCGGATAGGCAAAACATTTGTGAACAGACCGAACATATTTTCAATTCCTTCTACTTCGGGAGGTCTGACTGATACTAGATTAGGCAATACTACTTCTCTCGTTCCGTTGAATTTGCCAAGCAATATTCCCCATACAGCTAGTAATGCCGTATTCATAGTTATATTATTTTTAGTTACAAATGTCTGTAACTGATCAGTCAAATCCTTGTCTAATGTTAAATCCATAAAAGTGAAGTTTAACCCTTCACTTTTAGATGGGACTTTCTTTTTAGGAATACTAATTTTCTGATTGTATCCTGATAAATAATCTCGCCAAAAATGACGTGCTTTCTCATGATCTTGTGCCAAAGTCCAATCTATAAATGTTTCAAAAGGTTTTACCATGGGTAACCCCGCCGTAGTTCCGGCATTTGTAGTTTCGTAGAGCTGGAATAATTCGTCTATCAAAATGCTGACGCTCCAACCATCACATAATAGATGATGGGAACTCCAAATTACTTTATGCTCGTTATTACCTAGTTGGAATATACAGAGACGTGTCATAAGTTCATCATTTTTAAATCCTCGACTTAAATTTTCATTCATCCACTGTTTTAGGAATTCTTGCTGTTCTTGTTTCGTCATCTCGATCAAGTTTTTTATTTCTGAATTTATTTGAACATCATATAGAACAGCTTGCCAAGGTTTTGCTTGTTCATCTTGCACAATTATTGTTCTTAAAGAATCATGACGATCAACTAATCGTTGGAAACACTGAATAAAGAGTTTAATATCCAGCTCCCCCTCAAGTGCCCAAATTGTTTGTTCAAAATATGCATTTGTATCAGGTTCATTCGTAGCATGCTCATAAATAACTTCCTGGAAAGGTGCTAACGGGTAAATACGTTCTATTTTTATATCCGGCATTTTTTCTTGTATTTTGTTAAGTGTATGTTGATTAAGTTGTTTATCTTTAACATTTAGTAATGTAGCTTTATTATCGTTCATTATGTTTACATCATTTGTTTGTGAACTTGAAAACTGGTCTAGCTTTTTAACAAATTGAACCATGTCCCTTAATATAGGAAATGAAAATATATTTTTTGGTTCAAGCTCGAATCCTTGTCGATACAGTCTGACGGACACTTGAATCGCTTTTATCGAATCTCCACCTAAGGCGAAGAAATGATCATTTACTCCAACTTGATCTATTTTGAGTACTTCTTGCCAAATACTAATTAATATTTTTTCCATTTCAGTTTTTGGGGCAATAAATACTTCATTTTTTTGTTTCTCCGGAGTAGGGAGCGCTTTTCTATCTAATTTCCCGTTTGGAGTCAAGGGTAATTGGTCCAAATAAACAAAATAAGAAGGAATCATATAATCTGGCAAGTGATCTCGCAAATGCTTTCGTAGTTCTGTTGTACTAATATTTTGCTCAGTTACCACATATGCAACTAAAAATTTTATTCCGTTCTCATCTGTTTGATCAATTACGACAGCATGTTCGACTTGTTTATAAGTTAGAAGACAATGAGAGATTTCTTCTAACTCTACTCGATATCCCTGAATTTTCACTTGGTAATCTTGGCGGCCTAAAAATTCAATATATCCCTCAGAATGCATTTTTCCACAATCTCCTGTTTTATATATAAGACCAAAATCAGGATGTGACACAAACGCTTCATTTGTTTTCTTTTCATCATTTACATATCCTTTAGCAAGGCCCACTCCCCCGATATATAAATCTCCAATTACACCAACAGGGCACATTTTCTTTTCATAGTTCAACACATAATACGTTTGGTTTGCCAAGGGCATCCCGTATGGAATACTATTCCAATGTGATTCCACCTGTTTGACCGGATAATAAATTGACCAAATCGATGCTTCTGTTGCCCCTCCTAGTGAAACTACTTCTGCAATTGGAAAATGTCTTTTTATTTTTTCTGGTAAAGAAAGCGGAATCCAATCTCCACTATGTAAAACTAAACGTAAAGAAGGATATTCAAAATGAGAACCTACTTGATCCAATGCCAAATCCATGATTGCAGGCACCGTATTCCAAATTGTAATCCCTCTACGTTCGACAGTGCGGATTAATTCTTGCATGTCTCTCGGATCACGAATCATTACTAACATTGCACCTGTGCTTAAAGCTCCGAAAATATCGTATACAGATAGGTCAAAACACATGGAAGAGATACCAATAATACGATCATCTTCATTCACCTCATATTTTTGATTTATGTCTTGAATAGTATTTGTAACCGCTTGGTGAGTAATAATTACTCCTTTTGGTTTTCCTGTACTTCCTGAAGTGTATATAATATAGGCAATATCTTCTGGACCAGCAATAGCGGGCATATCTTCTGTTGTATAAAATGACAAATGATTTTCTTCATAAAGACTAGGTTCTAATAAAAGCTTGCATGAGCTATTTTTTAAAATATATGTTTGGCGATCTAAAGGATGATCGGGATCAATCGGAACATAAGCGGCACCTGATTTTAAAATACCTAACATATTAACAATTGTGTCAACTCGCCTTTTTGCTAAAAGACCCACTTTGTCACCTAGACCAATACCTTGCTCTTTTAAGAAGTGGGCAATTTGATTAGAACGTTTATGAAGTTCCGAGTATGTTAACCATTCTTGTTCAAATACCACTGCTACTTCATCCGGCGTACGTTTTACTTGGTCTGTAAATAATTGATACAGAGTAGTTGAAGGTATTTTTTCTGTTGTTTCATTGTATTGCTTAATTAGAGTTTGATCCGATTCTTTCATATGCAAAGATGTTATATCGCTTTGTTTCACCAATTGTTCCAATAAGTCAACAAATTGGGAAAACATTGCTTCTATTACATCAACATCAAACAACTCTTCAACATAGTTCCAGCTAATTAATAACTCTCCATTTTTTTCAATTACTACATTATCCAAATACACTTGTGGAGTCCGAGCATGAATATAGCGAAGAGAACCAAGTTGTTCCCAAGAGAAAGCACCTGCACCTGCTAACATCGAGGTGAAAACGATTGGCATAACTGCTTTTGGCGTCATTTGATGATATCGAGTAAAATCTCGAATAAAGTTAACTCCATCGTAATGACGATGTTCAAGGCCATCTAATAAAGTAGCTTGCGTTTCTTTTACTCTAGCAAAGAAAGTTTGCTCTGGTTTTACATCAACATCCAATAAAATAAGTGATGTGAAATCTCCAACAATCTGTTCTACTTCATCATGAACAGGATAACGGTTAAATACAGTCAAGTTAATTGCTAATCGACGTTGATTACTCCAATATGCCAACACATCACCATATATTGTACAAAGTAGAGCGGAAGGCGTTACCTCTTTCTCTTGTGCTAACTTTCGTAGCTTTGTCCATTTTTTATTATCCAGGATTTTTGTAAGTGATTGGAATTTAGGAGTAGCAATCTCTGCTGGATCCTTTTTTAACAGCAAAGAAGGTGCAAACGGAAAGTCAGGAAGCTTACTTGTCCAATAATCTTTTGCTGTTTTATATTCTTCGCTTTGTTCCATTTCATCATAGATAAACATATAATCTTGAAAATCAAAAGATAAAGATTCTAATTTTTGATTTGGTTTATAATAATAATGCAACAAATCCTGTCCAACAATGTTCATGCTTGCTCCGTCCATTAATAAAGCATCGTATCGAAAACATAATAAATACGTGTCTTCTTTTAAAAGAAAAGCTTTCAATTCAAACAAAGGCCATTGCCCCAAAGGGAATACATGGTTAGTCATTCGAGAACGCTCTTCTTGTAAGCGAGCATGTTGATTCCTATCATCTAAATCTATGAGACTCACTATTTCAATCTCGTAATCAGGAACGCTTTGTAATATTTGCTGTTTTCCCTCTGGTAAAATTACAGCTCGCAACATTGGATGGCGATGAATTACCTTTTGAAAACTTTTTGAAAGACGATTGATATCCAATGCTGTTTCATATTCAAAATATGTTTGAGGTGAAATACCGCTTAATTCAAACTGTGAATTCCGTCCTATCATATACGCTGTCTGAACTTCTGTTAAGGAAAATGGCTTAGACAAATCTTTAACATGAGTTGGTCTACTTTCAAGGTTTTCCTCTTTATGCTCTAACTTTACACAAGAACTCAATTGAGCGATTGTGGGGTGCTTAAAAAAATCTGTTGTACTTATTTTTAAGCAGTCTTTTCTTAATAAATTAATTACCTGAAGTGCTTTAATAGATTCTCCTTTTAATGCAAAAAAATTATCATGAATACCGATTCCCTCAATCTCCATAACTTTTTCCCATGCACGCACTAATTTTTGTTCAATTTCATTGCGCGGAGCAACGTATGGAATTGATACATAATCCGTTTGTGTTATATCCAACAATCTTTTTCTATCCACTTTTCCATTTGGATTCAATGGAATCTCTTCTACCTGAATCATTTTTTCAGGAATCATAAACTCAGGTAATTTATCACTTAAATATTTTCTGATTTCACCAAAAGACACCTTGTTATCCGATACATAGTAGGCAGCTAATAATTTCCTATTTCCATATACTTGATCAACAACGATAGCCTGGTTTATTTCTGGATATTCCCTTAATTGAGTTTCGATTTCTCTTAATTCAATCCGATACCCCCGAATTTTCACTTGATGATCCATTCTACCTAAATATTCAAGTTCTCCATTAGGCAACCAACGAACGAGATCACCTGTATGATACATCATTTCCCCTGCCGCAAAAGGACTCGGTACAAATTTTTCATCTGTCAGTTTATTTTTACCAAGATACCCTCGTGCTACCGCTACGCCAGCAATGCAGAGTTCACCGGGAATTCCAAATGGCTTTAATTGGCCATACTTATTCAATATATAGGAATGATAATTCGGGTTAGGTTTGCCAATCGTAACTTCTTTGGAAGTGCTCAAGTCTTTTACTGTTGCGCAAATGGTTGTTTCTGTGGGACCATAAATATTTAAAATTGTTGCTTCACTGATACAACGAATTTTTTCAACCAAATCAATGGAAAATGATTCTCCTGCTAATAAAATAGATTTTAAATCTTTTAGAAAAATCGCCCCTTCTGGATCACTCAAAATCATTTCCATTCGCGATGGCGTTGATTCCCATAAATCCACCTTATGTTTTTTGACCAAATGAGACAATTCTTTTGTTGCAAACTGGTCCTCTGTAGCAATTACTACTTTTGAACCTTGCGTTAAAGGAAGACATATTTCTAACAAGGAAATATCAAAAGATACACTAGCAAGAAACAAGAATGATTGATTAGCTTTTACTTTTTCTCTCATTACATTTAAAAAATGAACTAGCGATTTTTGTTCTATCATTACCCCTTTTGGATTTCCTGTCGATCCTGATGTGTAAATAACATAAGCTAAATCATTAGGATTATGTTCTCGAACTAAATTACTTTCTTCACCTTGAAAAAGATATTCTTTATCAAGATACAGTACTTCACCTGCAAATTGTGGCAATACTTCCTCTGTTCGCTTACTAAGTAAATATTTTGCTTGACTATCTTGTAACATATATTCAATTCGTTCAGTTGGGTAGTTAGGGTCGATTGGTAAATACGCTGCTCCTGCTTTTAAAATCCCCATCATACCAATAATCATTTCTAATGACCGATCTACCATAACGCCAATAATACTTTCTTTTGAAACACCTTTACTTTGAAGAATAGAAGCCAATTGATTCGCTTTCTTATTCAATTCTCTATATGTCAAAGATTGATCATTACAAACAACAGCAATTTGATCTGGAGTTTTTAATACTTGCGCTTCAAACAAATCTTGAAATGATTGAAACAAGTCTATGCCCGTTTGAAAAGTATTCAATCCTTCTAACAACTCTTTTTCTTCTTCTGCAATAATACAAATATCTTTCAATGCCAAATTCGGATTTTGTGAAACTTGCTTTAAAACATAACAATACGAATTGGCAAACTGTTGCAAAGAAGAGAATGAACGGGACTTGCAAGAAATTTGAAATTCAAATTCATTATGTATTTCATTCCATTTTCTTCGTATCCATAGGGCTAAATTATTCTCTGCGTATTCTTCTAGCGAATTTTCATTATGTAATCCTTCCATCCCGATTACAATTTGAAAAGGAGTTAAATTGTGTTTAACTAATAATTCAGAGAGCGGATACTCCTGATTTTCATACCCGAATAAAGTCGTTTGTTCAATCTCATTTACTAATTGTTTAAAGGTGTGATGCGGCTGGATTTCACTTCCTAAAGGAATCAACTTATTAAGATTCTCACTTTGTTCAAGATTCTTTTCAATTATAGGAATACCAATAGTAATTCTTTCTTGATCTGTATAATGTGCCAAACAAACCCTTAAAGCGGCTTGAAACCAGCTAAATAATAATAAATCTTGAGACTTACTTATTTTTTGTATACTTTTACTAAATTCTACATTCACTATGACTTGAACGTATTCACAAGGTGTTTCTTTATTTAGTTGGTAATCGCTATTAAATTTAAATACAGAAAAATCGAGAATCTCGGAAGATAATTGCTCCTTCCAAAACGCTTCTACTTCTTTATTTTCATGAATCGAACTTCGATCTTTAATGTGCATTTTTATCTTTATCCCCCTAATATTCATTTCTTCTACTCGTTAATTTTCAAGCCAACTTCAAGCCCATGGAGAAACACTTGATGATTATCCAAACATAAAAATTGCTGAATATCTTCAAATTTCATATGACCAACTGAACAAACCCCTAAATTTAATGTCTCAGCAACCATATTTAAGGTAGCAGTGATAATGCCTGACTCAATACAAGCAAATAAATATCCATCTGAACCGTATTTCGGGATGGAAGCGTTCGCATTATAAACCAAATAAACTGAGAAGGCAGATTGAGTAAATAAATCCTGATTAATTAACTCATGATCACTTTTGATTACTTGATCAATGCTATTTACAATCACAAGACTATTTTTTGATGGGTTATAATAATAAAATCCAGCTTTCATACCCTCTATACGTTTTGGTTTTACATAAACAAAGATATCAATGGGATAGAGCCCGCCTGCACTTGCGTAATGATAGTATATTTTTTCTTCCCTAACCTGTTTTAGAGTTGATAAGAATCGGGAAAATTCCGAAAAACTAATATGTTTTTCCATATCAAATTGACGACAAGATCTACGTTCCTTGATTATAGTAGGTAGCTCATTTGTTGTTTCAAGTTGAATTTCGGTCGACCGTGCAGCAACGTGCGTGCGATTTAATTGTTCACTCATATACTTATCTAACTTTTCTTTAGAAAAGCGAATCTGGTTGCTATATGGATTTGAAAAAATCTTTTCTTGTGAAGAAAATACTTCTCTTGGGTGTAATATGTTACTTACTAACACACGATTTTTTATCATGAGCTCTATGTTTTTGTGTGTCTCTTCTACATTTCCTAATGAAAAGCGCTCTACTAGTTCACTGATTTTCACACCTTTTTGAGCCATAAAATAAAAATCAGGAAACCACTCAGACAGAATACCTGTAAATCTCATTTCCCCGATCAAAACTTCATTATGCAACTTCTCCCAATGCTTAATCGGAGACCAGTAATAAATTTTCTCGCTCATATAACCCTCCATAAACGTTTAACTTATTTTTGAAATGCAATTTTCTAATTTACAAAAATTTTTTCGGATTCTGCTCCTTGTCTCATAGTGATTATAAATACATGCACTTTAACGAAACTTGAAAATAATGAAATAACTTTTTCTTCATTAAAATTTTTTATTTCATCATAAAAAATGATTTCTTTTTGGATATTTCACATCCTTTCCCATAGTAATCCTATAAGGTATAAACCATTTATAACATTGAGAATATTCATGTATTTCCAATGTGAAATTATTGTAATGGATTGGAGAGCGGTTGAATATAGTTATTAAATCAAATAATGTTGAGAAAGTTTTATTTATTATATCGATAAAATTTTATGATGTAATTTATTACAAATAGATTAAGAAAAGAGTTTTAAATTTTTCTTAATCAGTTAGTGTGAAAATATCACATACTATTACATACAATCGAGTTACTTACATTTCATATTCAAAATAGAGAAAAGACACCTTGAATGGTGTCTTTTCTCTATTTTAATTCCATATACTTTTTACGCCTTTGTTATTTTTAAACGATTTGTAGGAATTAATACAACTCTAACATCTAGTTCGTTATATGTTCGAATATATAATAAACATTATATAAATTACGAATGTATTTCAGGTAATTTTATAAATAAACTCAAAGATATCTTCTCCTCCTACTGTCACAAAAGAAATAATCTATTGCTTATTTCTTTTATTAAATTGTAATATAATTACAGTATGTGAAATTATATTACATTAACTTTAAAAGCGAAGTGAGAATAATCTTCACTTCGCTTTTTTCATTTGCAATCCTTATTAAATTTGCTCAATGCAGTATTTATTTCCACATTCTTCGTTTTTATTTAATCGGTTTCTCTGTTTTTAAGACAAATGAACTTAATGCAGGAACTTTAATTTTATTGTCATGGACAACATAAAGTGGTTTACTTCCCGCCTGCTTGCCGTCTACTAGTACTTTCCAAGGCCCTTTCGATGGAAGTGTTATTTCAACAGCTTCTCTATTTGCATTGTGAGCCACTGTAAAGTATTCATTTTTATTCCCCTCTATTGTATAAGCTACAGTGTTTTTCGGAGCATCAATAAATGATACATGTGTTTTTATTTGCTCTGCAGATGTCATTCGAAAAGCTGAGTACTTTTTGCGTAATTCTATTAAACCCTTCATATAATCTACTTCATTATTAAACGTTGCACGGCGCAGCCAATCCATCTGGTTAATTGAATCTGGAGATTTGTAACTATTATGATCACCGTATTTCGTCCGCATAAACTCTTGCCCTGCATGTAAAAATGGAATCCCTTGTGATGTTAATAAAATTGAAGAAGACAATTTGTGCATTTGTTTTCGCATTTCTTCACTGTCACCTGGATTAGTTAACTCAAGTTTATCCCATAATGTATGATTGTCATGTGCTTCCACATAAGTTAATACCTGTTCAGGATCTTGATAGGTAGACGAATTTGTATCATAGTCAATACCTGCTGTAATGCCTTTTTTAATACGATCTTCCATGTTTTGCTTTCCATTTACAAAACCATTTTCCTTTTCCTCAAATACACTACCTTTCAACCCATCACGTATATTATCGTTAAAATGAGCAATCCCTTTCATTTTCTCTGCATTTTTTTGATTTGCTTTCAACTCAGCTGCAAGAGGTGTATTTAAATCCCATCCTTCTCCGTGTAGTATAATAGAAGGGTCAATTTGATTAACAGCTTTACGTATTTCATTCATCGTTTCATAATCATGAATACCCATTAAATCAAAACGGAATCCATCTAAATTGTATTCTTTTGCCCAATATGTTACGGAATCTATCATAAATTTCCTCATCATTTTTCTTTCTGAAGCAGTATCATTTCCTACTCCAGTTCCATTTGCAAATGTTCCATCTTCATTGTAACGATAATAATAACCTGGAACTAACTTATGAAAATTAGATTCAGCAGCATTATACATATGGTTATATACTACATCCATCACTACTCGAAGATTATTATCATGTAGTGTTTGAACCATTTGCTTTAATTCAGTTATTCGAACAGTTGGCTCATAAGGATTTGTAGAATAGGAGCCTTCTGGAACGTTGAAATTTTTAGGATCATATCCCCAGTTATATTGCGGTTCATTTAAAGTCTCTTCATTTACTGAAGCATAATCAAATATCGGTAAAAACTGAACGTGAGTAACACCAAGGTCCTTTATATGATCAAGTCCTGTTTTTACACCTCCTGGCCCTTTTGTTCCTTTTTCTGTTACACCTAAATACTTCCCTTTCTGTTTAATACCACTTTCAGGTTGAATGGAAAGATCGCGTACATGTAACTCATAAATAATAGCATCTTCCGGATTTTTAAATTTTGGCTTTTTGTTTGCTTTCCATTTTTTCGGATTTGTTTCTTCTAAATTAACGACTGCACCTTTATCGCCATTTACAGAAGCAGCACGCACATATGGATCAACCGCTTCAGCCCACTTATCACCAATTTTGACCTTATACGTATAAAAGAGCCCTTTTTGGTTCCCCTTTAGTTCTGCTGTCCAAGTTCCCTTTTCACCTTGTTGCATGTTTATTTCAGCACCTATTTTATCGTTCCAGTTTTTATATGTAACTAACTTCGCTTCGCTTGCAGTAGGAGCCCATAAACGGAACTTTGTATGTTGCGGAGTATATGTATTTCCTAAATCGTTGCCACCATAATAAAATAAATTATCAAATTCTTCGCTACGAATGACTTTACCAATTTCAGTATTCGTATCAGCTAAGTTTTCAATTTTAACTTTGTATGTTTGTTTTAAATCAATTTTCTGTTCCGTAATTATTTTAACCTTATTAGTAATATCTCCACTGTTTGTATCATAAGGAGTAATATTTTTAATTTTAATGCCTTCAATTTCAATTTTCTTTTCCTTAATATGAAACGGGACATTAGTCGTTACAGTAATTTCATTGAAACTATCAATAGTTGCTTTTTGAATTGAGAGATCCGATGAAGGCTTAGAGTTATATACTTTTTCATCACCCGAAAGAATCCATACTTCAGCACGACCGTCCTTTATATTTTCAATCCAACGATCCCCACCATCTTTTTCCCATTCATTTGTTCGAACTATAAATCCTACACGATTATAGTCACCGTCTATTTTTATCTTAGCGTATTTTCCAAATTCATCTTCACCAGTAAATTCATAAGATGTACCATTTGCATTTTCTCCCCATAACCAAAGATTCCAGTCTTTTGTATTTCCAAGCTTTTCTTTGTAATGAATGATAATTTCAGTTGTTTTCGAATTTGAAACTGCCTTCACACTCTGAAAAGAGAAAACAGATGATAACATAATAATTAAAGTAAGTAATAAAACTGTTTTGTTAATTAATCTTTTTGTAATTTGCACCACATACACCCTTTCTTCAAATATTACTAACGATTTATTATGCTTTCACTGAATAAAACTGCTTAAATTTATCTAGAAATCTCTTTAACTTCACCTCCATATTGGCTATTTTCACGTATGTATTTCAATGACCTTTTAATACGAAAGCGTTTGCATTAACGCTTAAAAAAATAGATTTGTTTATGCCTTCATATATTTGTAAATACTAAAAGATCAGGGAAATCATTTTAAAGCAATCGTTTGTTATCGCTTTCATTTTATAGATTCTCTATCAAGAGGTCAATATATTATTAATTTTCTGTTTTTATACACTTTAAACCTTATTGATTTGTCACTACTTCTTAAAGAGAAAGCGCCTCATTATTGCTTAGTCAGTTTATTTTCAATAATACATTGCTACGTAAAAAAACAGCTAATATCCTTAAAATGACATTAGCTGTTTTTCATAATGTATTAATATATGAATGAGAACTATATTTCTAAATTACTTAATTTTTGCTGCATCAAATGCTTTTTGAACTGCTTGAACTTCAGCTGTATTCGCACCATATTTATTAGTTGCCACTCGAATACATGCTGATCTCAATTCTTTGAAATTAGAAGTCATGTTTAACTCATCTGTATTTGCATAATAGAAAATATCAAACATTTTATCTTCACCAATTCCTTTAACAGTTACTCCGTTATGAGTTCCGCCTTTCGCAATGAGATACGCAACTTTATTAATAATACTTGAATTAAAATGAACACCGCCTTGATCCCATCCATTAAAATCGTTAAATTCACTGTAATCATCTGGATAAGGTACTCCAAGTGAAGATGGAACAGAAGCTGGGTTTTCCATATCACGGAAAACAGATCCCGTTTGTTCTCCCATTGTCCAGTTGAATTTTCCATTATTTACGTATTTCTCAATAGATGTTCCCATAATATCAGATAATGCCTCATTAATCGCACCGGATTCTCCGTAATATTCAAGATTAGATTCGCTAGAAGTAACAGCGTGTGTAAATTCATGTCCAGCTACGTCATATGCTTTAACAATAGGATCGCCATATACAAGCATACTTCCATTATTAGCACTTAATGCATTCTGCCAATTTTTCGGATCATTCGTCTCTTCAGAATCCCAAGCGTGTACAACTGAAACTACTTTTTGTCCTTTATTATCAAAGCTATTACGCTTGTATTTATCTTTATAAAAATCAAATACTTTTGTTGCTAAGTAATGAGCACTTACTGCTTTCGGATCGTTAAATGTTGCCGAAGTACTAGTCGCTAATGTACCAGGATAATAGCTTTCTTCTTTAGTAATATCTCTGTAATTCACATCATATGTTTCAATGCCTTGCCCTCTTGTATAATCAGCAAGAGCATATTTGCCATTACTTTGTTTAGAGATACCAAATGAACGAGAAATACCTAAATCATCTTTTCCTGTTCCAGTTAATGATGTAAGACTGCTTTGTTTACTTTTCTTTAAAGCTCCAACTAGTTTGTCACTGGCTTTTAAGTTAGATTCTTGTACCATATTTTTTAACATATCACCATTTTGTGCATTTACTAAATAAGTACCAGAAACATAGTTTGGTGTTGCAGCTTCAAAGGTAACTTGGTATGCATTTTTAGCTTGTCCATTATTTTCATCAACAAAAATAACCTCTTTAACTTCTGGCTCAGAAATAAACTTGAGATCGTTCCCGTACTTCGTATAAATAAATTGTTTTGCTTCATCTTTTGATAGATTAATAGGTTTTTTCAATTCTTCTTGTTTTAAATTTTGCGCGCTATCACCTGAAACACTTTTAATAACACCATTATTATCTACGTGTGCAGTTAATTGATGGCCATATACTTCTTTTCCTTCGTATGTTTGTTGCATACGCACAAGTGTAGTTCCATCATACGAACCACGTTTTTGAAGAACTTTATAATCTACTCCTGCTTCTCCATTGACTTGTTTTTGGGACAGAGCTTGTTCTGTTTTCTCCTTAAGTGCATCCTTTACTACATTTTCTGGTGCCTTTTGTGACGGTTGTGTAAGTTCACCCGAACGGAACGATTCCTCTTGAATTTGGACTTGTAGTTGATCTGTTTCCTCTGCATGACCTACGCCATATGGTGCCACAGCTGTTAAAGCTAATCCTGTTGTTAATGCTACCTTAGTTAATGTCTTTTTGTTTTTCATTATTTCACCTCGTATAATTTTTGAAATAGAAAGCTTGTACAAAGTATACTGTCTATTTCTGTCGGAAAAAAGAGAAAATACTAAATTTATGTAACATTATGCAAAATTACATAAATTGTGGTCAATATTATAAATAATGAACGGAACACATATGTACATTAATTCGAATAAAAGAGAATCCTTATAGACGCTCATCCAATTGGTTAGTTATTAATTATCTATATTCATTCTAATAAAAGTATACTTACATCTAAATAACAACATAAAAACCCACTCTTTACTATTGTAAGAGTGGGTTTAATGCTATTAAAATAACAATTACTATAAGAAACCTTATAATTTATATTTTTTTAGTAATCCTATTAAGTTTTTTATAAAATTCACCTTTTGTCTTTGCATGATTAAACTCATTTGGATTAATATTTGCTTTTTGTGAGAGTGCTACAATTTCTTCTTTTGAAATTGAGTCTTTCGTATTTATAGATGCTATATTTGTGTATTTTCCGTCTTCTGTTTTTGGAATTTCTAAAATCCCTTTATTCACGAGATCAACTACAGCCTTATGCTCTGAAGAATGTAAATCTACACCAGTAATTTTCCAATTACGCATAACTTTTGGAGTGTATACACCATTCTTTACCTCTTTTAAATATGTAATAGCAAGGTTACGAATGGTTCCGCCTGTTTCTCCAAATGCATTCTCTTGTTTAGATGACCAAATTTGTTCAAACTTACGCCCCTCTAAAGCTCCCCCTTTTGCCTGAAGAGCCTCCATTCTATATGCATTCATTCCTAGCGTCATAACATCGCTCATTTTGATTGGTTTGTTTGTACGAATAGAGCGTAAATTTGTAATTCTGCTTCCATATGGTTTTGTTAAGTCAATTTCGTATTTTACGCCTCCAAAGAAATCGTTCGTACTGTATTTAGATGCACGGCGGGTTTTATCAAAGCTAACGGTTACATCTCCGGCACGAGATGAGTTAAAATATCCTGCTGCCCATTCCATATAGTCTTTTAAATCTTTTCCAGAAATCTTATATACTGTAATTTCTCCCAAGGCATATTGGTAATTGTACGCAATATCTTTTTTCTTAATAGGACCTGTATCTAAACGGGCATAATCATTATCAATTTGATGGGCTACTACATCTGCTTTACTGTAGTAGAGCATGACTTCATGAAAGAAATCTGATAAAGGTGTTTCTTGAATCTGAACACTTGGAATACCCTTTATTTCATTTTCAGGAACAAGATTTCTACCCTTTAATTGAGCGACTACAACATTTGCATCTCCTCTCGCATATTCGTGAAAAGGTGTTAATGTTTCTTCAAGTGTAGGATCAGATAATATCGTTGTTCCATCAGCATTTTTTACAGGTATAGCGGTAGCAGTTTTATTTTTAAAAGTCAACTTCCCATCTTGCTTTGTAAAAGTAAGGTCAATACGTGAAATATGTGTTCCATATTTATCTGGTTCTGTAATAATTACGCCATTTACAACTTCTTTTTTTACAAGTTTATGCATGTGAGCCGCAAAAATAGCGCTTAGTTCCGGACAAGCATTTGCAATATCTTGAACACCAGTACCAGGGATACCATTCTCATTTTCTAATCCCATATGCATAACTCCTACCATTACATCTACTTTACCTTCTAATTCCTTAATTGCCTTTTTCGTCTCTTCTACCGAATTTTTCACCACTAAACCATCTAAGTGATCTGTCCCTTTTTCAAAATCACTAATCATTGGTGTATTCATACCAATAATCCCAACTTTAATTCCACCTTTTTCTACAATTGTATATGCAGGAAGAAAGCGCTCTCCATTTTCCTTATAAATATTTCCTGCTAACGTTTTTCCCTTATATTGCTCACTAACTTTTTTCAATGTATCTAATCCAAAATTGAATTCATGATTTCCAAATGCCCAGGCGTCATATCCCATTGTATT
The DNA here is from genome assembly GCF_900176455.1 of Bacillus sp. JKS001846. Classification (NCBI taxonomy): domain Bacteria; kingdom Bacillati; phylum Bacillota; class Bacilli; order Caryophanales; family Bacillaceae; genus Bacillus; species Bacillus sp. JKS001846. The sequence continues at coordinate 2,942,973 of NZ_FWYG01000001.1, read as the reverse complement.
CATCGCTACCATCATTGGCGATTGTGGTTTATCGTTGAATAATTCTACTGAGTTTCCTTGAATTGTATCCCCAGCATCTACTAATATGGTATTTGGATTTTCTTGACGGACCTTCTTTATAACCGTATAAAGCTGCGTCAAACTTCCACTCATATTTGCTCCATCAAGCGCATAATCCCAAGGCATAAATCTACCATGAATATCTGCAGTACCTAACAATGTGATATTAACTTCAGATTCCTCAGCCTTAGAGATAGGTGGTTTGACTATTACTGCTGTTCCAAGCAGTAATAGAATTACAAAGTAACATACATAGTTCTTCCATTTCATTTTTTGCATAATAATAATATTTCTCCCCTTTTTGTACTTTCATAAAGTTGCTTGAACTTTAAAAATGTAACTTATTATTCAGGAAACTTCAACTACAAAAGATAATTTTGAAGGTGGTTCTGTTGCAAAATAAAGAGAATAAATTGCATACATCCCCTAACAGAATTGTATTTTATCGTTTCCTGACAGAATACCCCTTCCTTAAGCGTGTGAAGAGTACTTTCAAAATAAGGACATATCATTCATCATCATAAAATCATTATTTCAATTTACTAAAATTCGCATATAAAATATGTTATGATGATTATTTTTTTGAATTTCATTGTCGAAGTATTTCCTTCTCAATGAAAATACTTCCAAAAAAATAACCCCGCTCTTCATTTAAGACGGGGTTACACTTATACAGAAAATCGGATAGTTTCATATTTTCTTAAGCTTATTGGTTACTTTCAACTAATTTCATTCTATTTTTGTTTTCTTCTGAATCAATATGAATCAACCGTTTTCCCTGTTTATAATACGCATCAATAAATAGGGAATGATTTTTACTTTTCAATTTCACAAAGTAATTTTATCTCTTTTATTTGTGAAATATGACGCTGTTCATGTAAATAAATCAGTTCTATCCACTGATCAAGGGATAATTCTCCAAGAGCTGGATGCATCACTGCTTTTTTCGCTAATATAGACTCATCTTCTATTGTACTCAGGAAACGCATCAATTCTTTTCTTGATTCGTTTAGCATATTGAGCATTTGCTCCACTTCAAATGGTTCTATACTTGGTTCAATCATTTCTGGAGCTATAAACTTTTTCGTTCTATCTAATAAAATAGTGTGAATTTCTTTACGCTCATTTTGGGTACTATCTAACTTTTTTAATCCTGATGAAATAACTGTTATAACTCTCTCATCTAATAAAACTAAATGATGACAAACTTGTGCAATACTCCATTTATCCTTATCTGGTTTCCTATTAAATTGAGCATCACTCAACAAATTAATTTCCTCAACTAATTGATCTCTCGTTTCATAAAACTTGTCATTTACAAATGTATCCATGTGGATTCTCCTTTCATTGCAACCTACATACTTAAATTCCTACGCTAGAAATATTATCTTCAAAAAAAGTTTTTCTTTCACTACTATTCCAATTTCATTTTAAAGCTACAAATGAAATTATTTGTTTTTTATATCTTTTTAATTGGCACAAATAAATTAACCTTTAACTTTCCGTCTAGATCTTCAGCAACATTATTTAAGCAAAACTCTAAATTATCTCTATCATAATCTGCATCATACTCACTATTTGGTAGCCACTCTGCATACATGTATTGATACGCTTCACTTAATTTATGAGGTTCATCATAGAACTGGTATAGACCATATGTACCTCCATCTAATCTTTTAAATTGCACATCATGATGCTTTTCTTTATCGAAGTTTTCAGGAATCGTAACACATGCATCATGCCGGCACTTATGACTTGCAACAAGTTCAGGATTATCTAATGATATTCCGATAAATGATTGCTCTGGTGGATAAAGTTTATTTTCAATTGACCAATTCAGTAACTTTCCCCAGTGATCTTGTGGTTCAAAGTAGCTACCAGTTCGTCTTATATATGCTACTTCTAATGGTGGAAATTTTTTTATAAAAACTTTCATTTACATCTTCTCCCCTATAAATATGTACACTGTTTATTTAGCTTTCTTTAAATATTTATTCCTTCTTAAATAAAAAGAATCCTCTAATCACATGAATTTTAATTGAAATACAATTGATTACTATTACTACTACTAAAGTAGTATGTGCTTTCATACTTTTATTTGATTTTAAATTCTTTTTAAATCGATATATTAATTGTAAGAAAATAAAAAGGTGGAGGATTTTAATTGATTAAAGGAATATACGAAGCGCATTTACCAGTATAATGTCCTATCAATTTATCATTAAATAAATGTAAAAAATGACCCTATTTATTCATTTTTAATGCGTATGTATGTACATTTGTTAATTTATTCGATATATTATGGGTATTGAATGATTACGTGAAGTGTATAGGTCGCTTATATAACACCTTATATTTTTATATCCGTGAAAACTACAAAGTGTATGAAAATCCATTTGTCAAATGAATTTAGTGCGGAAGGAGGTTTGTGGTTACTTCATAGGGTATAATAATCAGTTTTTTACTGATAAAAATATAGGAGGCGACATAATGTTTCGTACGATTTCAAATTTCATGAGAGTAGCTGAGATAAGAAGGAAAATCCTTTTTACACTAGCGATGTTAATCGTTTTTCGAATTGGCACGTTTATTCCAGTTCCTCATACTAACGCAGAGGTATTAAAAGTACAAGATCAAGCTAACGTTCTAGGTATGTTAAACGTATTTGGCGGAGGAGCATTGCAACACTTCTCAATCTTCGCTGTAGGTATTACACCATATATTACAGCTTCCATCATAGTACAGTTACTACAAATGGATGTTATACCTAAATTTTCGGAATGGGCAAAGCAAGGAGAAATGGGCCGTAAGAAATCAGCTCAATTCACTCGATACTTTACAATCATTCTCGCATTCATACAGGCCATCGGAATGTCTTATGGCTTTAATAATATAGCAGGTGGACAATTAATAACAGATCAAAGCTGGACTACATACTTATTTATTGCGACAGTTTTAACTGCAGGTACTGCATTTTTACTTTGGTTAGGCGAACAAATTACCGCTAACGGAGTTGGTAATGGTATTTCGATGATTATCTTCGCAGGTCTCGTTGCCGCCATTCCAAATGTTGCAAATCAAATTTATTTACAACAATTCCAAAATGCTGGCGATCAGCTATTTATGCACATAATAAAAATTGTTTTAATTGGACTCGTAATTTTAGCGATAGTTGTTGGTGTTATTTACATTCAACAAGCTGTACGTAAAATACCGATCCAATATGCAAAAGCTGTTTCAGGAAACAATCAATATCAAGGAGCAAAAAACACTCATTTACCGCTTAAAGTAAATAGTGCTGGTGTTATACCAGTTATCTTTGCTTCTGCATTTTTAATGACGCCGCGTACAATTGCGCAGCTCTTCCCTGATTCAAGCGTATCAAAATGGTTAGTTGCAAATCTGGATTTCGCACATCCAATTGGAATGACACTTTATGTCGGTCTTATCGTTGCTTTCACATACTTCTACGCATTTATTCAAGTAAATCCTGAACAAATGGCTGAGAATTTGAAAAAGCAAAATGGATATGTTCCTGGTATTCGTCCTGGTAAAGCAACTGAACAATATGTAACTAAAATTCTATACCGTTTAACATTTATCGGTGCAATTTTCTTAGGTGCTATTTCTATATTACCGCTCGTATTCACGAAAATTGCTACGTTACCACCTTCTGCTCAAATTGGTGGTACAAGCTTACTTATCATTGTCGGTGTAGCACTAGAAACTATGAAGACGTTAGAAAGCCAGCTTGTAAAACGTCATTATAAAGGCTTTATTAAAAAAGTGAATTAATTATTAAAAACACAGTTGGTTATTTTTCCAACTGTGTTTTTGATTTTATCAGTCCTGTAATATACAGGGCTATTGCTTTATTAAACTACATCTCCTTCTCTAATAACCGCCCTTTTTTGAAATAAGTCCGTAGTGTTGAACGATTGGCCAAAAATACACCAATCAATATAAGACAAGCCCCCATTCCCATTGTAGGATTTAAAGGTTCTCCTAAAATGATATATCCCACAATTATTGCAATTAATGGTGATACATATAACCACGTCGATGGAAATACTGGATTTGTTTTTGATAAGAGCCAGTAATATAATCCGTGTCCACCAATCGATCCGATAAATATGAGATATAAAATAGGCCATTGCACACTCCATGAAGTTAATACGGTTACATTTGGTTGTTCTACAATAATAGATGCGATTAGTAGTAAAATCCCTCCATAAAACATTTGAATACCGTTAATAAGAAATGGTGATACATTTGATAAATCTGACAGTATTTCTTTCGAACGAATAGAGCCTATTCCGTAAAATAACTCCCCTATAACTAACACAATACAAGCAATACTCCATATGAAACTTACTTGTTGATGCATTCCTGGTAAAGAAACAAATATAACACCTGCTAGTGCAATAACTAAAGCAACGAGTTGTTCCTTTTGTAATTTCTCCCTATTCCTCTTTGCTTGTATTAATAAAATCATCATTGGTCCCGTAGCAGAAAGAACAGCAGCTAATCCCGAAGAAATATATTGTTCTGACCAATATAAACTTGCGAATGTCATAAATGTTAAACAAAATCCAGCATACATAATGCGTTTTGAAAATATATGTGGCATAATTTCTTTTCGCTTTAATTTAAAAATAATCATAAGGATTATGCCCGCTAAAAAGAAGCGAATTCCTGCTGAAAACAACGGTGGCGCCCCTGCTTCAATTCCAATTTTTATCGTTAAAAATGTTGTCCCGAAAATAATACATACTAAAATGTAATTAAAAATGACCATTTTGCTTCCTCCTTTTTACTCTTAGAATGAGTATAGAGGCTATGGTGTATAACAGTGTATCGGTACATATAACAGTTACTTCAAGTTGTAGTTGATTCCCTATATATTTTTCGCTTTAATTAAGTTAAAAAGAAAAATAGGTGAACCTATGAAAATTGTATTGCGTAAAGAAACAAACATACCGTATTACAAGCAAATATATATGCAAATTGTTGACAGAATACAAAGTGGTATGCTTTCACATGGTGAATCTCTTCCTTCTTTACGTTGTATGGCCACAGATTTACAAATCAATGTATTAACAGTTCGTAAAGCGTATAAACAGTTAGAAACGAAAGGGTATATACGCATCGAACAAGGAAAAGGTGCTTACATATATAAACGGGTAAAGAAAGATTTCAAACCAATTCCGTATAAATGGCAACAAATGAAAACGATTAATGTTATGCGTTCTCAATATGCAATGAATAAGCACCGTAAATATTATAATTTTTCACAAGCAATTCTGTATCCTCGTCTGTTACCAAATCCATTTTTGGCAGATGAAATGCATAAATTGCTGGATAAAAATCCGATGTTGTTAGCAACTTACGGGCCAGTTCAAGGCGATTATGAATTGCGAGTTGAAATAGCAAATTACTTAAATGAACACCAGAAATTAGTGACAGACCCATCTCAATTATTAATTACAAGCGGCGCACAACAAGGAATTGATTTAATTGCTCAAACATTATTAAAACCTGGAGATATTGTATTAGTAGAAAGTCCATGTTACAGTGCTGCGCTTGATATTTTCATCAATAAAGGTGTTCAAATCATTCCCGTTTCTCTTGATAATCATGGAGTTCGCTCCGATTTAATTGATGATATTTGTCAAAGTAAAAATCCCGTTTTATTGTATACGAATCCCACCTTCCAGAATCCGACAGGTACAGTAATGAGTAAAGAACGAAGAATGGAACTTATAGAACTATCGGAGCTATATCAATTTTTTATTATTGAAGATGATTCTTTCGGAGAAATATATTTTGAGGATGCTATAGTCCCGCCCCCAATCAAAAGTTTTGATAAAGATGGCCACGTAATATATATAAAAGGATTTAGTAAAACGTTAGCACCAGGACTGCGTATCGCAGCACTTATTGCCGATGGCCCTATTTTTGAATGGCTATATGCAGTAAAAGGTTCGATGGATATCGGTAGTCCTTTATTAACACAGAAGGCACTTCTACCATTTTTACGTGCAGAACGTATGAAAAACCATTTAGAAAAATTACGTACAGCTTTACAAATGAGACGTGATTTAACAATTGATATATTGTCGCCATTAAAAGAACTACACTTTGAAATACCAAATGGAGGTTTTAATTTATGGGTGACACTGCCTGATTCGATAGATCCCTTTACCTTATTACAAAAAGCAAATGAAGTAGATGTCTCTTTTTTACCAGGAACAGCTTGTCTATTAAATTACGAAACAAATGATAACCAATTAAGAATTAGCTATTCAATGTTAAACGAGAAAGATATGGAAATTGGATTAGAAAAATTACACGATACAATACGAAACAGTATTTGTTAGAAGTAATATCACAATAGCTAACAATAAATAATACTCGAAAATGAAAATGTATAGTATGGGATATTATTTATTGTTGAGCTTTTTCGTTATTCTGAACAACCGGTTTTAAAACTTGTCTTTCTTTTAATTCTTCAACAATACCATATTGATCAATAACAATTGCTTTCATTTCCTCTCCTCCTTGCTGTTTATTTTAATAACATACAATTATTTCTCAAAATTTTTTGCCTTGAATTAACATATAATTATTTTTGGGGGTAATTATGCAAGAAGCATTATAAAGTGAAACTTTAATCAACCCTCGCCAATCGGGCTTTTTCGGGAAGTTGGTCCCCTCCCAACTTCTTTACTTTCCCTGAATTTTAAGATGGGACTCTTACTGTCCAGCAAATAGCGGGATGAATTCCACCACGAATCTTACACACATCTTAGAATCATCCAAAATTGTTTTATTAATTAAATTCAAAAGAAATGAGGCTAACTATATGAGTGAAAAGATATTTAAAATAAACGGAATTGATATATGTACAGAAAGCTTTGGGAACCCTAAGAACCCTGCTATTTTATTAATTATGGGCGCTACATGTTCCATGGTTTATTGGGATGAAGAGTTTTGTGAGCTGTTGGCTAGTACGGGGAAGTTTGTTATTCGCTTTGATAACCGTGATGTTGGGCGCTCTGTTGCCTATGAACCTAGAACTTCCAATTACACAGTAACAGATATGGCTGAAGATGCAATTGGAGTACTAGATGCTTATCATATTGATAAAGCTCACCTATTTGGCATGTCATTAGGTGGTATGATTGCTCAAATTGCCGCTGTAAAACATCCCGAAAGAATTTTGACGCTAACTTTACTAGCGACTAGTGTAATAGGATCTGATGACAATACTCGCGATTTACCTCCAATGGATGAAAGGATTTTAACACATCATGTAAATGGCACAAGTATAGATTGGGCAAATAAAAATGATGTGGCAGAGTATTTAGTTTCAGGATCTCGTCTATTATGTGGATCAGAACGAATATTTGATGAAAATAGAGTTTATAAACAAGTAAAACAAGAAATAGAACGCGCAAACAATTTATTAAGTATGTTTAATCACGCTTTACTTCAAGGTGATGATGCATATGAAGGTGTACTTCAATCCATACAAGCACCTACATTAGTTATTCACGGAACAGACGATACAGCACTACCATTTGAACATGGCCTCGCACTAATTGATGAAATTCCAAACTCAGTACTATTAACCCTTAAAGGGGCAGGCCATGAAAACCATCCAGATGACTGGGAAAGCATAATTAATGCTGTTTCTAAACATACATCTAAAATTTAGATAAATAACTAATGGAAGGGTCACAAATTGTATTGTGCCCCTTCCATTTACAAACAAAACCCCATCACTGTATTCGTATGTATAGTGATGGGGACTTCTTATATTTTTCTATGTTTAAAAAAATGGACAATCTAATTGATCAACAGATTCCCATAATTTTTTTTTTGCATTTTCAGTGGATGTATTTGTGTCTAGTGTCATGTTTTTAAAAGGGTTTACTTCGACTTTTAATAAGGATGAAGGCTCCACATATAATGAGAAAACATGGCTGCTTGGTAAAGCTTTAGAAACATCAATATCTCCTACTTGTTTAAATAGTTGCTGCGCAGCAAAGAAGAAGAAATTAGTTGGATTTGATTGTTTATTCAGCCACGCAAGCATTTCAGGTGATACCGATTTATGAATATTGATTTTTACTCGATCACCACGTTTATATCGCCTAGATCGCATACTTCCACCAACTAACTTATCGTTAAGTTTGTAAATCCTAACTCTTTTTGCTTATGCTCTCTATATTTTGGCGAACAAGTATAGACTAATAATCCTCGTGCATTTGTAAATAACGGATTATCTACAAAGATTACATTTTTGAGTCGTCCTTTTTGCTTTAAAATCATTTTTAAACTGTTTTTAATAATTACTGCACCCCCGCCATAAATAAACACGTATGGATCGTCTTTCATATCATCAATTTTATTTATAATATCTGTTGCAACACGCGCTGCTAAACCTAATAGCGCTGGCTGTGATTCCTCAACTAATAATGTATTTCTCGGATGCTTATCATTTAAATAAATTTGATTGAATTCTGTAATGCTATCAATCGTTTTAGTTGGATACTTCCGGTTCCATCTCGTAATGATTTGTAGTAACGTCTCTTTTACACCATAAGATAAACCTTTACTTAGTTGCGGACGGAAATTCACCCCTAATGAAACGACTTCTTCTGTCGTCCCTGCGCCAATATCAAAAGAGAGTAGAGTTTTATCTACAAAATCAATTTCAGAAACTTGATTTTGCTCACATTCTATTTTATGTTTCACAACATTTCCTTCTTCATCGTATACAATGCCCCACGTCCCAGAAGCACCCTCAGGTAGGCATTTACAATACTCAATTGAAACATTAATTGTCACATCGCGTCCGTTCGGATAATGGAAAATAACCTTATGATTTCCCATATAACGTTTTGCATTTTCAGCAGCTATTTCTTGTGTAATAAGCTGCATAGGAAGAGCGACAGATAAATCATAACGAATATTAATATGGCTAGAAGTTGGACTTTGACGCATAGCGCTTACCGCCAAACCTGATAGTATTGTAATAACCATTAACTCATCCGTTGACTTATTTGATTTCTTCTCTACCTCAGTACCTTTTAATTGATCTTGAATGACTTTTTCTCCAACGATGTATCGTACATTATTTAGCATTAACGATGGCGAACTTATAGTCACATCAATGTGGTTTTCTAATTCAGATAATGAAACATCTACCTCATCTAAGAGTCCTGTAGGCTCACCTATATATAAAGAATAAATACTCGGAATAAAAATAGGGTCTTGCCCTTTCACCATTAACTTCAAACCGTTGTTTCCTGCATCTGCACCAGCTTTTAAAAGTATAGACATAACTACCCCCTAAATTAATCTGACATCCCTTCCAAATATATGCGAGCCCATTCTTTTACATTCAAATGTATTGTAATTTTTTATTTATCATAGAACTAAAATATTACATACTTACATATTTCGTGTAAAAAGTATTTGACATGATACTTTTCCAATTTTATACTTATATTTGTAAAGAGTTTTTTACAATCGAGGGGGCAATTATTTATTGAATACTAAAAAAACTATTTTTATAATCATTGTTTTAGCATTAATTGCAATACTAGTACATGGCACATATAAATACATAACTGAAGGTTCTATTTTGGGCGGTACGATTTTTGCTATTTCGTTAATACTTAGTAATTTAATTAATTACATTACTTGGGGAGATCCCCACGGTGTATCAGAAGAAAGTCAAGATGAAATGGGACAACAAATTACATATAAAAGCTTTAAAATTGCATATTTTGTGCTTGTAATTGTAATGTTCCTTATATTAATCTTCTCTGAAGGATTTTCTATGGGGGCTAATTTAGATGGAGTAAAAAACCTCCCTCTGTTCATCGCAATTTGCTCTTCCTTCTTTATTTATCCTATTGTCGAACTCGTAGTTGCAAAACAATATAAATAAAAAGATGAGGTTTTCTACATGTAGAAAACCTCATCTTTTTATATTTACATACCCTCTACAATTGCTTTTAATTTGTTCACAGTCCGCCAATTCCTAACTGTAGCTGGTGTATGTAACTTCTGAAACTGGTTCATTAATTTAGAATTTCGAATGCTATTTTTGAAAAACAAATAAACGACTTTCTCATCTATATAGCAATCTTCAAGTTCACTTTTAAATGTAAGCAATTGACTACTCTCTTCTTCAGAAAGTACATTCGCTAAAAAAGCAATATGAACACTTTCTCCTTCTAACAATGAATGAACTTCATACGGACATTGTTTAATAATATTTATAAATTCATCATGTGTTCTTAGCATGAATGGAACATCGAAATCAAATTCATTTTTTATTTCCGTTTGTATTCGGTCTTTTAGAAAGTTTATATCTTCCTCAGATTCGAACACGATATTACCACTTTGTATATACGTTTTCACTTGTTTTAACCCTATTGATTCAAACACTCGTTTTAACTCAGCCATTTTGATTACTTTATGTCCACCGACATTGATTCCTCTTAGTAATGCAATATAAAGTGTCATACTATTCCCCCCACAATAAAATGAACTTATCAATTGAATCGATTTCCCCACTCATATTTCTCGGATATTTGTTTTAATTCTTCTAACATATCATGAATAGATAATACCTCAAATAAAATAATATACTCACTTGAAAAATGGTGATGATAATGATTTGGTTTATAATCTTTTAAATCATTTTTATAACTCCAAGTTGAGATATTAAAAAATTCACAAACTAACACTGTAAGAAAAACTGCAATCCCAGTTTTAATCACTCTTCCCCCAACGATATTCCATTTTCTATCTTGATTTATTTTTTATATCCTTCATTTCTATTTCATTTTATATACATATATTGTATATTATTAAAATAAAAAAACCTACTACATGAATATTCAAGAGTAAGTTTTCTATCTCATTATTTCATTATAGACAAATGCATTATTATTTGTTGGCCTATTGGTCCCATTCTTCTAAAACCTTTATCTTGGAAGCCGACTTTTACATATAAATTTTGTGCAGGAATATTTCTTTCATTCACAGCAAGTACAACTTCATTTTTTATTGGAAAATAACGTTTTACAAACTCGTCTAATAATAACAATGACTTTTTAGCGTATCCCTTTCTTTGTCTATTGTGATTTATAGAAAATGAGGTTAAAAGTAAAGCGTTTTTATTGTCTGTGAATTCCTGTACTCTATCGCCTGTTTGCAATGCGAAAAGACCCACCGGTACCCCATTGTAATCTAAAATAACAATCACATTTTTTGTACGATCACTTTTTGCTTTCTCCAGTAATGCGCTTGGATCTGATGTAAACTGAACTTGTTCACTTGGTAAAGTAAATGTTTGTATAACTTCTTTATATTTCTCCTTATACGGAACTAATTGAATTTCCCCTGTGTGTATGTTCATGCTAAACTCTCCCATTTTTTAGCTTATTAACTTATACCTTGCTGTGCTTTTGAATGCACTCTTCCATCTAAAAAGGTAATTTCAACAAATGAATTTGGATTGTTCCCTTTCCAAGCAAAAATTTGTTTAATTTGTGTAGAATGTTCTACCCCTTCTTCTATAAGTAAATCTCCTTCAAAACCAATTAAATCTTTCACTTCTGTATAAGTCATCCCTTCATTTATACTCGAAAAATGATTTATATTGATAGACTCTTTCTGTTGCCTTTCCATCACAGTAGAAGAAGTTGCTGTTTGATTTTTCACTTCTTTTCTCTGTTCACACGCTGTCATACTGAAACCTAAGCATAAACCAAACAATATACATGCGCTTTTTTTCATCATAACAGTTGTCCCTCCCATCATAATTAAACCATATTTTCCCTTAAAAATAAACTGAATATTTAATATTATATTTAAAAACCTCGTACAATTAAGTACGAGGCTAATTTCATTTATTCAAATGATTATTTGATTGATCATTCTGTTCTTTTCTTAACTCTTGTTCTTCATCTTTTGGTAATTGTTTATCATTATCCTTAATTGGATTCGTTTCTCTATTTTCTATCATATCATTTGGAACTTGTGGCATTACTCGGCCCACAATAGCGGCTAATTCATCTAGTATACCTTCACCTGTTTTTCCTTTTTTAATTTGCTTTCCAATTTGTTTGAGCCGTTCATACGTATCAACATCTGCTACAACGACTGCATTAGCACCGTCAGGGTCATTTTTTAAACTTTCTGCAACAGAGTATTTAATTGATTCAACTCGAGTTCGATCAAGTTTTGCTTTTACATCAATACCTACAATAGCATATTTTCCAACAACGACCGCGGTTGCATCATTCACACCTGGCACACTTGCCGCTAAAGATGCTAAATGATCTGCTGCTTTTTCATTTGGCTTATTTGATTTATTCGTATAATTAACATTTTTCATTGAAACATTTTTTTGTTCCGGTTTTTCGTTTGGATTGTCTTTTTTTCCAATACTGCATCCAGTTATAACGAAGCAAAGCATCAATATATATATTAGAGTTTTCATTATTTTCACCACTTCACTATTAAGGTTTAATCATAAATTTTTTCAACAGCTTGCATTTTCTTTACCTTTTCCTCGGCCCCGCTATTAGCATTAATGAATATTTGGTACGTATCTTTTCCTAAAGTGCCTACAAATTCATAGCAAAGCACTTCATTATGCAAATCATTGACTACTAAAGCTTTACGTTCTTCCATGACTTTTACATCCGGATTGATTTTCTTTCTTGCTTCTGCTGCAGTTAGCTTTGCCGATGGAACTGTTCGCTTTTGATGTGACGCTAAATATTCTTTTGCGGAGAACCCAACGATAGAACCATCATCTAAAGCAATTTTCATTTGGATTGCTTCTGGATAAATTCGTACTCCATTTTCATTTACTACATACGTAAATACACCAACATTATCATATTGAGAGCTATCATAAAGCTCCATATTATTAAACTTATGGTCCTTTAAAAATTTCAAACCTTTACTACCTGCATCGTTTAAACTAACTTTCTGTTCTTTAATTTCGCGGTTATTCATAACCCAAATTGGATATCCGCCTTTTCCGGTAATATCCATATAGAACTCATTATTCGTTGCTTCATCTTTAATTTTCACACTATAGAAGGATTCTTTCGCACCTTTTCCGCTTTTCTCTACATCTACTTTTTCATTTCCTTTTAAATTCAGAAACGATTTTGCGATTTTCGCCGCTTCATCTTTAGAAATTGCCTTTCCTTCCGCTTCAAATCCGCCTTTTTTATTTTTTTGCGCACTTGTAAAGGTCGGTCCGAAGTTTGTAGAAGAATATGATGTTACGTTTTTCTCTACAGTTTTCAATCCATCAATAATTGTGTTATCTGCTGGATCGCGATTTGATGCAAGTGCCATTTCTACATCCATCCAGCGTAAATTATTTTTCAAAACAAGATGTTGTACTTTTCTTAGTTCATCTTGTATATTTCCTGCATTTGAATATAAAGTTTGTAGCGTTTTATATTCTTGCTCATTTAACGGCTCTTTTTCTAAATCACGAATGGCTGCACGGTAACTGAAATCACCGATATTCGCTAAAAATTCTTCCGTTTTATTAAATGGCATTAATGTTAAAGGAAGTTGCCCTACATCCGAGCGAGCTTCAGATGTTAAACGCCATACATCCGCTAATGCAGGTGATAAAGATGATCGTGAATTCATCGCAAGTGTTGTGCCAATTTTATCGTGTAATAAATCGACTTCGTATGCTAAATCATGGAATGCACGTTGATAGCTATTTTCCGCTCGAATTAAAACTGCATTTTTCTCTTGGTGCTCTTTATAGCCCCAATAGCCTGTTCCTACTACACCGACTGTTAATAATACAATGATAATACCTCGTAACATTGTCCCACCTCCGCTCTATTTACAGAAAATATGTTTACCGATTTTTTTAATTTGTGGACGAGTCCAAATCCATTTACTAGTCGCAGTATCTGGATTGAAATAATATAAAGCATTTCCTGTTGGATCCCATCCGTTAATCGCATCTAAAACTGCTTTTTTTGCTGTTTCATTTGGCGTTAAATATATTTGTCCATCGGCTACCGCTGTAAATGCTCTAGGTTCAAAGATTACACCTGAAACAGTATTTGGGAATGACGCACTTGTAACACGATTCAAAATAACGGCAGCTACTGCAACTTGTCCTAAATACGGTTCACCACGCGATTCTCCGTATACTGCGTTTGCCATAAGCTGAATATCATTTTGAGAATAACCGTTCGGAACATTTGTCCCTTTATTTTGAGGTGGTTTATTCTCTTGTGCAGTGCCACCGCTATTTCCTTTATTCGTTGTCGTCCCTTTATTAGCAGTTGACTTGTCATACTTCGTTGCCTTCACGAGCATTTGCTTCGTTTTAGCTCCAGCTAAACCATCAACGGGTAATCCGAATTTCTCTTGAAAATTCCGAAGTGCCCAATATGTACCCCATCCGAAAACACCATCCACTTTTCCCGTATAAAACCCGTTATATTTCAAACGAGATTGCAGTTCAATGACATCTTCGCCAGATGCTCCTCTTTGAATAACTTGATTAGAAAAAGCTTCTACATTCTTTAATTGTATACTACTGACCATTAAAGACAGTCCTATGAACGCAAGTAAAACTGCTATTTTAAAAATAGCTTTTTGGCGCATAATTTTCCCTCCTTAATTACGGAAATGATTTCTTGGTTATGTTTTGTAAAAGCCTCGCTTTTATGTAAAGAAGACAAAAAAATCCAAACTAATATCGTTGAAAAAATATGTAAACAATATAAAAAAGGATAAAAGGAGTTCATCATGAAAAAATTGTTAAAACGTGTTGCACTTGTCATTCTGTTCCTAACAACATGTTCAAATATATATACAGGCTCATCAATTGTTCATGCGCAGCCGCCGTATGCCAAATGGGGTAAACTTGCCGTAGAAAAGACGAAAGAACAATACCCAAAAGCAGAAATTATTGACTATCTTCATATAGGTAGAAAACCAAAAACAGTTCAAATAACTGTTGAAAAATTTAAATTGTGGTTACGTGAGAACGGAAAAGAATACGGTGTTTTTGTTGATGTAGAATTTGAAACAAAGACGGAGAAATTTATAAAGTTGTCGTTTCAGAAGACGAGTAGATAAAGTGAAACCTTAATCAGTGGGGGTTTTGTTCATCTCCCACTAATCATCAGCCCTCACCAATCGGACTTTTACGGGCAGCCCGACAAATAGCTGGATAAAGTGAAACCCCCACTGTTAAAAACAGATACAGTGGGGTTCTTGCATTTCTAAAATTCTTTTCTAAAGTTTCGATTCCCTAAAAATCTTACCAATATACAAATAGCACCAATTACAACTGCTATCCCTATACTGTATAAAAGTACTTTACCATATCCACCTATTCTCGGATCTAAAAACGGATATGGATACCAATTCACGATTGGACCACGTATTAAGCTATATACAACGTAAAAAAACGGGAATAAAAGCCAACTTGCAGCTTGTTTCCAAGTGATTTTCTTAATAGGTGGATTTAAAATCCAATCTAAAAGCATTGTAATCGGCATGATATAATGTAGCACAGTATTTACCCATGGCATTGCCGTTTGAAGTGACTCTTCTAACCCTCTTAGTAACAAAAAATAAACGAGTCCTGTCGTAAGTATATATACCGTCGCCGCACCACGAAGTATACTAAACTGCTCTGAGCGACCAAATGTAGCTGTTCCGATACTACTTAAAAGGAGAATACATGCAACTAAAATGTTACTTTCGATAGTAAAGAAACTAAAAAAGTTAACTGGATTGAACGGTTTCACTTGTGCCCTGATTATGAATTGCGTAATAATAGCGCTACATACTAGAAGACTTAAACAGAATCTAAATAAAGATAAAATTTTTTCATCCTTCATACATTCCCTCCTTTTCTTATATATAATTAGAATTTCCCTGTACATACTCAATAAATAGTTTTAATGGAACGAGCCCACGTTTTGGCATATGACTACTTATAATAGCTACTACTTCTAACTGAGGAATGATAACGATGTATTGTCCGCCGTATCCCATAGCGAAATATATACAATACGGTATGTGAAATCTTTCGGTATGTAATACCCACCAGTGATATCCATATGCGCCGACATGTTCATATGTTTCAAAATGCGCCCTACTTGACTCTTCTAACCATTTCGCTGATACAATTTCTTTTTCATTCCAATATCCATTTTGCAAACATAATTTTCCTAATTTTAATAAATCGGTAGATTTCATTTTCATACCGAAGCCGCCGACATATATACCCTGCGGATCTTGTTGCCACTCGTATTCGTTAATTTCTAATGGATTAAATAAATATTTCTTTGCAAACCGCTCTGTCGACATTCCAGTAGCTTCTTGAATAATATAGCTCAGTAAATGAGAAGAACCTGAATTATAATTCATTTTTGTAGCAGGTTCTTCAATTATTGGCTTTTCTAATATGTACTGTACCCAGTTCTCTGATTCTACAAAGTCATTTGGGAATACTACTCCATTCCCAAACTCTTTCCAGTCCTCACCAGTAGTCATTGTTAATAAGTGATATAGTGTTAAATTATGTTTTCCCCTAGGTACATTTTCAATCCACTCTGTGATCGGTGTATGTATATCATTTATATAGCCCTTATCAACTGCAATACCAATTAATAAAGATACGATACTTTTTGTAATCGAATTTATTTTATATAAGTTATTTGCACATTCGGGTGTTTTATAATACTCAGTTGTTAATTGTCCTTTTTGATAAACAAGAAATGTATTCACTTTTTTCTTTTCGAATTTATTTTCTAGTTGCTTGAAATCCAAAAACTTTACCTCCATTTAAATAGTTAATCCATTTATTATATCTTGTTCCTTCATTTTAAACATAATTGTGCTCAAATAAAAATAAACCTGTCAGCCATAATGAACTGACAGGTTTATTTTTATAATTTCGTACGAACATTCCAAAGCTCTGGGAAGAATTGTTGATCAAGTACTCGCTTTAAATAAGAAACACCGGAGGATCCACCTGTACCCATTTTATGTCCAATAATTCTTTCTACTGTTTTCATATGACGGAAACGCCATTGTTGTAGCCAGTCTTCAATATCAATCAATTTTTCAGCAAGCTGATATAAATTCCAATATTTTTTCACATCCGCATACACTTCTAACCATGCTGCTTCTACTGTTGCATCTTCTTCATAAGGCTGCGTAATATCACGGTTTAACACATCTTTATGAATAGGGAATCCTTCTTTTACTAATGCTTGAATCGCGACATCATATAGACTTGGTGCATGTAGCGCTTTATGAAGTCGTGCATGTAATTCTGGATCCTTTTCATAAATTTTTAATGCATGTGGCGTTTTATAGCCAAGTGCATACTCAATCATACGATATTGATACGATTGAAAACCTGAAGCTTGACCGAGTGAATCACGAAACTCAATATATTCTGATGGTGTTAATGTCGCAAGAATATCCCAAGATTGAATAATTTGAGACTGAATTTTTGATACACGTGCTAACATTTTAAAAGCTGGTTGTAATTTATCTTGTTTAATAGATTCAATCGCCGCATTTAGCTCATGTAAAATGAGCTTCATCCAAAGCTCACTTGCTTGGTGAATAACGATAAATAACATTTCATCATGATGGTCTGATAATCTTTTTTGAGAAGATAGTAAACTATCTAATTGTAAATATTCCCCATACGTCATATTCTCTTTAAAATCCGTATGAATCCCTTTTTCCATAATTACTTTTTCATTTTCTTTCATATTAGCCAAACGCCCCTTTTATATGATTCTACTTATATTGGTCTAATAACGGCTCGAACTGGACTTCCATCGGCATCAGTTAATGCAAGTGGTAATGCAATCAATTCATAATCACCGTCTGCTACATGATCTAGTACGACATTTTCTAAAATATGAATTCCATGTTTAAATAATTGATGATGCGCTGCTAATTCTTTATCATCTAGCGGATCAACTGATGGTACATCTACTCCGATTAAACGAATACCTTTCTCCGAAAGAAAAGGTGCTATGTCTGCACGTAAATGAGGGATCACATCTGGAAATTCTTCAGCTTTTCCATGTGAAGATGTACGTAATAATAATCGTTCTACACCTTCTAAATGAAAGCTTTCTAATTCCTTTTTCCCGATGCTTTCAAGATTAGAAACGTCAATAATCCGTGCTGGGCCAACATAAACTTGAACATCTAAATCCAATACTTTCTTTCCATCATTATCAAAATGAAATGGTGCATCAATATGAGTGCCTGTATGAATACTCATCGTTAACTTTCCAACATTTACCGAGCCACTTTCTTCTTTTGACCATGAAACTTCATATGAGAACGGTGTGTCTCCTGGCCACGTTGCAATATCATTATTTAGCGGTTGTGAAATATCAATCCACTCTGATGTTTTCATGCTTATGCCACAACCTCTCGCTTATTTTCAAACTGTTTATACTCTTCTTCTTTCATAATTTTCTTTAATATTTGTACAGATTTCCACACTTCTTCATATGTGTTATATAAAGCGACCGGCGCCAGTCTTACTCCATTAGGTGCTCGGAAATCAGGGATAACTCCATTTGCTTTTAGCGCTTTACAAATACGTGCTGCTTCTGCATGTTCTAAATATATGTGCCCGCCACGTTTTTCATCCTCTAATGGATTTCCAATTGTAAATCCGAAATCTTTTAATTCGTGATCAATTAAATTCAGCATATATCTTGTAATATGTAAAGATTTTTCGCGTAAACGTTCAATACCAGCATCTTTAAACATTTCAAGAGAACCAATTAAAGGTGCTGTACTTAATACGTGCGGTGTACCAATTTGATAAGCACCTGCATGATCGGAAGCTGTTAATGTATGCTCCATATCAAACTGTTTATCTTTTCTAGAACTAAACCATCCAGACAATCCTGGCAGTCTATTAAAATGTTTACTATTTACATAAAGGCCTGCAACACTACCCGGTCCTGCATTTAAATATTTATAATTGCACCAAACAGCAAAATCGACATCCCAATCTTTGAAATGATGCGGAATAGATCCTATTGAATGGCATAAATCAAATCCAATGTGAATGCCGCGTTTATGAGCTTCCGTTGTTAAACTTTTCATATCAAGAATTTGACCACTTCTATATAAAACAGAAGGTA
The DNA here is from genome assembly GCF_900176455.1 of Bacillus sp. JKS001846. NCBI lineage: Bacteria > Bacillati > Bacillota > Bacilli > Caryophanales > Bacillaceae > Bacillus > Bacillus sp. JKS001846. The sequence goes on along the minus strand of NZ_FWYG01000001.1, from coordinate 2,923,678 downwards.
ATAAAATTAAAGCGATATCATCTTCCAGCGCATGGATAATATCTTCTTCAGAAAGTGTTCTACCATCTCGGCTTTTCACTCTTACTAAATGCTCCTCTGGATCTAATCCTTTTAAACGAATTTGACTTTGAAGTGCATAAATATCTGATGGGAAAGTCAATTCATCCGCAAGTATTTTTGTACGTATTCCTTTCGGCTCATAAAACGTCGCAATAACTTGGTGTATATTCGCAGTTGTGGAACCGGTTACAATAGTTTCTTCCGGTAAAGCTCCAATAAGAGGGGCTGTAAGTTTACCTAATTTCTCTGAAAGGAAAAACCATGGATGCTCACCTTCTGTCCAGCCGTCAATACCATACTCTTTCCACGAATCTAGCAACGTAAGTAATGATTTCTCTGCTCTTTTTGAAAGTAGCCCTAATGAGTTTCCATCTAAATATATAGTACTTTCTTTTTTATAGAATTCAGTTTGAAAATCTTTCAGTTCATCATGTTTATCACATTCAAGCGCATACTCATAAGTTGGTTGAAATGGTTCTTTATACATGGTGTCACCTTCTCTTAATTTTCTTTTTATTCTAACTAATTGAAATATATCACCTTAATTGATACAACGTCAATGATATTATGTCAGTTGACTTTATATATGAACTTCTTTTACAATACAATTATATTTTCAGATATTTCAGTATAAAGAGGTGATTCTTTGAAAAACAGTACCCTTTCATCCAGAAAACACCGCTCCTTAGAAACGAAGAAGAAACTATTACACTCTGGTTACACTATTTTTATACGTAACGGATTTCAAAAAACGACAATTACACAAATTATTAAACATGCAGAAACCGGATATGGTACAGCATATGTATACTTCAAAAACAAAGATGATCTCCTAATTAGTTTAATGGAAGATGTTATGAATCGTTTTTATAATATCGCTGAACGCTCTTTTTCTCCACAAACAAAAGAGGAAGCACGTATAATGATCCAAAATCAAGTTAGAGCATTCCTGCAATTAGCAGATGAAGAACGGGCTATTTTGCAAGTTGTAGAGGAAGCGATAGGATTATCAAGAGAAATACGGCAAAAATGGGATGAGATTCGGGAACGTTTTATAACAAGCATTAAACAGGATATTACTTACTCTCAAGAAAGTGGATTAGCACAACCTAATTTAAATAAAGAGATTGTAGCACGCGGTTGGTTCGCGATGAATGAATCGTTTCTTTGGACTATTATGCAAAATGACAAAAAGATTAACTTAGAGGAAATTGTGTATACGTTAACGGAGATGTATACGACCGGGTTATATAAATAGCACACCTTCAATAAATAAGGTGTGCTATTTTATATCTATAAAAATATATTATCCGGGTATGGTAGTGCTAAAGGAGGCTTTTCAGAAAATGAGAAATATTGTAGTTTTAAAGATTCACCATCTATCGATTTCAGTTTTCCACTAGTAATTTCACACTCAAACACAACAACAATATATTCTACCTTATCGCCATTTGCATATGTATAACGAAACTCTTTCCCTCCAAATACCCCTTTTTGTTTTTTCACTTGTACTTTCAATCCTGTTTCTTCCCATACTTCCCGAATTACTGCTTCTTCTGGAGTTTCCCCAGGTTCAATTGCTCCAGCCGGCAAACTCCAATATTCTCCGCCAGGATATTGAAATAAGAGTTCTCCCTGCTCGTTTTTAATAACTGCAGCTACACTTGGCATGAATATTAGTTCATGTCCTAATTGCTCCCGGATTTTTTTATAATATAGCGACATCGACATATAATTCTCTCCCACTCCATTAATGAATAACTGTATTTTCTGACATATATTCTATAATAATACCAATAACAATTTCTATATAGAAAGGATAAGAAAATGACCCAAGTACAACTAGTAAATAGCTTCCTATCATTTTTAGGAACGACAAAACAGCCTACTAGCTTAAAGTTTTTAAATGAGCTTATTAAAGCTCATCAAGAAAAAGTAAAAGAACCAATACACTTATCAAATATGAAAGAACTTATTTCAAGGTCTAACGATTGGCATACATCTCCTGTATTAAAGAAAATTCAGATTTTCGGTTATATCGATGGTATTCCAACTTCTATTAATGATAATGTTTTAAAACGATATTTCCAAGGTAAGAAAAGAGAACAAATCATTACATCTTCTGAACTTAATTATTGGATAACAGAAAGATTTTGTGTTGATAAAGAAATATATGAAAGAGCTATTGAGATTTTCAATGAAAAATCTTCAAATAGAATATTACAAACAAGTTCTTTAATATCTTTAGGCTGAGGTAAATAGCTAGTTGAAGGAGCAATTTCAAAATTAAAGCTTATATATCCACATCCAGTTAGCCACATATAGTGACATTTCAACTCTTCATCGAACATATATTTCACAATATCTATAAATAATAAATCTCCTGCGTATTGCAACAGAAACTCCATATTCGAGCTACAAGTATAATAATTGTCATCGTCATCAAGATTTTTTATATTATATTCCGCCAAATCCCATAAAAAATCTTCTTTTAATATATTTTTAATTTTTCCAACAATGCTTATCCCCCGAATTTTCCCAAGAATAACTCTCTAATCTACTTAAAATAATTTCAGTAAATTCTTCAGCAATGTCCTTAGAAATCTCACCACGATTTCCAATAATATCCCAAGCAATACTAATTGAAGTCCATCTCATCAATGAATTCTTTTCAAATTTTAAAAACTCTATTATTTCCTCCTCTTTCATTTCACTTAGAATTGCTTTTAATTCACTTTCTTCTAATTTACTTCTTTGATTATAATCAGTTTGATTTAGTATTTTTACATATTCCTTACTTTCTTGATAAAAAACAATCTTTACTTGTTCTGGTGATAAATCCGCTAATAGTTTTTCAATTTCTTCAGCGCCTATTTCTTTACCTTTATTTATACATTTGAAATAACATCCCATTTTAACTTTTCATTAATTTCACTCATAAGTTGGGGTATTACTACTTCACCATATTTTTTAAAACATTCATGAGTTCCTTCGTAATTTTAAAATAAAGTTTGATTAAAAATATCGTTTTAACCCGTATTCTATGGTAAATAAAAAGAATCCATTTTGAAAAAGATTGATCAAAATGGATTCTTATCCAGCAGGTTTATGTTTTGGTTTTATAAAAAAGTTTGATCATTTTCTATCAATGAAAACAATTAATTGACTATTTTTATTATGAAGAGGTCGGAGCAGGAAATTCATCAATTTTGATACGAAGTAAACTATAAGGTTTCTGTCGTAAGTCTTTTCCATAATGAAATCTAGGCTGTCGATGTAATTGGTTCACAATGACATACAAATATTGATCCGGACCAATTGAAAAAGTATCCGGCCACAAAATTCTCGGATCATGTGCGATAGCTTCCATTATGCCATTTGGCAATATCTTACGGATACTGTTGTTTTCATAATCTCCAGCATAAACAGCTCCCTTTGCATCGGTGATCATTCCATCAGACGCACCTTTTTCTCCCCAATACTCCACATGATAAGGTAAATTCATGTCCGGTATCGTTCTGTCTCTCAAGGCTTCTGTTGAGATCGAGAACAAATGCCGACTGGTTAGTGGAGCAAAAAATAATATCTTTCCATCGGGAGAAATCGCAAGACTATCAGACGCCAACCTAAATGGAGAAGTTGAACCGTCTTTGTTTCGATTCATTAAAATTTGACCTTCTACTTTCGGTAAAAAATAGGGATCGGGTGAAGTTGAATTTGCTCCATTTAACCGTCTAAACGCGTTTCCATTTGATAAATCTACGACGATAATAGCTCCTGGTCCTCTTGAAGAAGAATCCGTTATATAGGCATAACCTGCTTTTCCAACACGAAAATCAAAACGGACATCATTCAGATAAGTTGTAGGCAGGACAACATCTTCTGTAAAGGTATATACTTTTCTTATTGTATTGGTTTCTAAATCAACAGCGACTAATTTTGCCCCCCCTTTAATAGGTTCAGAAAAATTGGGTGCCGCTGTATCTAATATCCAAAGCGTTCCCCTTCCATCAGCAACTACACTTTGGACACTGATGAAAGTCATTGGGATATTCTCGGGATTAACCAAATTGGTTTGTAAATTAGGATAAGGCTGCAATTTATCCTCAAAAATTTCCGCCACCGTAAATTTAACATCGTCTCCCCATTTCGGAAAGCAAATGAAAATACGACCGGTTTCTGAAACAGTAACACCTGTAGGCATAGCCCCATAAAATGCATAAACTAGTTCTAAATTACCGAAATATTTTTCACTAGGTAACATAGGTTTCATAATATCCTCCTCAAGCATTCAAACGGGATATCTCCTATATATGATTTATATTTTTTCTAGTGCATGTTTCTTAATAAGTTTTTCTATACGAAAAGATGATTGAATTGATTGTTTTCGAAATTTAATAAGTCTGTCAGAAGAAAGGAAACATTTTAATTTAAAGGTCTCCAGATGAAGTAGAATTCAATTAGCAGGTAGCGAAGTTCAACATTCCCGAATCAACGTTAAGCTGGTATAAAAAATGGGGAAATATCCCCCTTTAAATTTGTGAAAAAATGTACTTAAGCTAAACTGCCCGTTAGTTTAAGTGTAGCACTTCACAAACAATCTTTTGAGTATTCTTATTATTCCTGTTTCCTCAACAATCTGGCCCTTTAATTGAACAATACAACTGAAATTTAAGGGGCGAAAGAAAAATCTTATATTAATACAGGGTTTTATCAATCTTTTTTATAAATTATCAAACTTTATTTTAAATCAATACCACACTTTATTCCATGTTCCATGAGTGACTAACGGGTGCTTTGAACAAGAAAATAAAGGTGAGTACATATTATACATGACTAATATGCGCTCACCTTTATTTTTTTAGGATTTTTAGCTTTTAGGTCTTGATAATAATTTTTAGTGGTTTTATTAACAATTTATACTTAGTAAAATTGCTTTTTATGAATTTAATATAAGTCCAAAGAATTTCCTGGTCAATATAATAACGTATATCAGCACACTTTTTCTTTATTCAGTCTACTTACAATTCCAACTATAAATTTATATTCAATCCTCCTCTTCTTAGTTTTTTTAAACCCTTCTTTCGTATCAAAAATAAAACACGTTTTCCGAAACCAAATTCGTACATATAAAGACTCAAAATAAATAGGTTTTATAATTCCTCGTTCCTCAAATTCAGTTCCATCTTTATTTTCAGTTTCTGTTCGAACGAACCACCTATTTCCGAAGCCAATTTCAATATACTTCACATAAGTCCCCCTTTCGGAAATTAATTTCTAACTGTTCTATTATTTCCCCGGTAAGCGCACATTCCGACAGAACATGAGCCCACAAAGAAAAAGTAGATTGCAAAAATCTACTTTATAACTTATATTTTTGCATTCGTTTATAAAATGTACTACGGGGTACATTTAATAGTTTTGCAGCTAACGAAACATTTCCATTTGTCTTTTGTAATGCTTCAATCATGCTATCACGCTGTATTTTTTCGCGAAAATGTAATGTATGTTCTGTTTTATTTTCAACTTGTAACTCAAGTTGTTGTTGATTTCCCCTCATTGTTTGTAACAAAAAATCTACTTGTTTTTCGCATATTTCCCGTCCTTGCGACAAAATGTAAATGCGTTCTAATACATTTACTAGTTCCCGAATATTTCCGGGCCATGTATGTTGTAAAAATTGATTGTATATACTCTTTGGAAATACAACATTCCAATTCTTCCGTTCGCAAAAGTGTTGTATAAAATATGGGATATCCTCTTTTCTTTCTATTAACGATGGAACATATAACGGATAAACGTGCAAACGATAATATAAATCTTGACGGAATTTCCCTTCTTCTACTAACCGTAGTAAATCTTTATGTGTGGCAGTAATAATACGAATATTTACTGGTACCAATTTTGAACTCCCAATTGGAGTTATTGTGCGTTCTTGTAAAACACGCAATAATGCTACTTGCATCTCTGGTGGTACTTCACCAATTTCATCTAAAAATAATGTTCCTCCGTTTGCTTGTTCAAATTTCCCTTTATATCCTTGACGTCGCGCACCTGTAAACGCACCTTCAGCATAACCGAACAATTCACTTTCCATTAATTCTTTAGGCAAAGAACCGCAGTTAACAGCTATAAAGGGCCCGTCTTTTCTTGGACTATTTTCATGAATCGCTCTCGCGACATATTCCTTTCCTACTCCTGTCTCACCACATACATACACACTAGCATCAGTCGGTGAAACAAGCTTAATTTCTTCCAGTGTGTGTTGAAATGCTCTGCTTGTCCCGGTAACTCCTGAAAAAGTAATCCCTTTTATAAATGTGAGAGCAGAATATGTATTCATTTGTTTATTTTCCTTTAAATACATACATTTCCCAATCATTCTTTCATTACTATATACTGGTATCTCTAATTTAGTTTCCAATCCATGGTGCATTAACTCTTCAAGTTTCATTCTTGACCAATTATTTATTCGTTCACGAACGCTCTTACTCGCAGAAACGATAACATCACGATGATTACAAATAACTACTTGTTCATCACTATCAATGACATCTAAAAAACGATGGATTAAGTGTAATTCATTTTGATGAACTCTTATGCTACATTCACGTTCTATCGCATGTGCAATTGAAGTTACCATACCGAGCATATATGGATGCGAAAATTCAATCGGACACGAGAAATCTAGAACACCAATTAATTTCCCATCATCATTATGAATGGGAGCAGCCGCACAACTCCAGCTATGAGATGCCACGGTGTAATGTTCAGTACCACTTATCATAATAGCTTCTTCAATTTCTAGCGCTGTTCCAATTGCATTTGTGCCAACAGCTGATTCCGTCCATTTTACACCTTCAATAAAATTAATATGTTTCGCTCGCTTTAACGTTTGTTTATTTCCACTTAACGATAGAACATAACCATCTGGATCGATTAATAATGCCATCATTTGTAGTTCATCAATGGTTTTTCTCATATTTTGTATTTGAGGTAATGCGATATCAAGGAAAATTTCACTCTTTTTCTTTTGTTCTTGAAAAATGTTAGAAGACAAAATTTTCTGACCTTTATTCATGTGAGGATTAACATTAGCCTGTTTACATCGATGCCACGATTCTGAAATTCTTTGATTTATGCGATTTGAATCAAGAACACCTTCATTAACAAACTTTTTCCATGTATGTAAGTAAAACGGTGAAGCTAACATTGTATCATCTCCCTTTTAATTGTTTTGGAGATTTATAAAACATACTTTTATTATAAAACTGAATAAAAGCGTTTTCAATACAACTAGCAAGACGACACAAATATGTTAATAATTTGAATATCTTAATGCACTTCTTTATTCTTTTTTAGTAGCACTATATTTTGTATAATGGACGCAAAGAAAATACATAACCAAAACCACTTTTGTGGATTACCATTTATAAAGAAAACAATCACGGCTATTGCAAATAAAATAGTGGATGCTAAACTAAAATATAATTTTGTTTTAATTTCTCTTATCCCTCACCCCTCTGTTACTTTACAGTACATACTAACTCTTCATTTTTCATCTCTACTATGTACTCCTGTAAAACATATTCTTTCCCGCCATGGTTTTCATACCATTCATGTATTCCTTTAATATGCCTCTCGTCACTTCTAATTTTCGATTCTATTTCATTATACTGTTCATAACTATCATATTCCCATATGGCAAATACTTCAGACGTACCATTCTTATTATCTTTCATCCAGCGTCCTATTAGCCTAGAACCATGCTTTAATTGATTAGGTAAGTTCGTGTGATTGAAATGATCATTAAATACTTCTATGAATTCATTTTTCACTACATAGTACTTCCTTCTGTAAAACATACTTCTTCACCTCTTTCATGAAAAGTATTAGTAAATCTTCCCATCACTACCGTATTATAATACTTTCCATCCGATAGTCTTTTGTCATTTTTCAAAATGCCTTCTACTTCAAAACCTAATTTTTTATAAAGATGAATAGCTTTCTCGTTTGTCTCTAATACTTGTAAAGATATTTTATTTACTGCATTTTCGTCAGCCCATTTAATAGATTGTTGTAATAGGCTCTTCCCCATTCTATATCCCCAAAACTCTTTTAAAATACAAACGCCAAACTCCACTTTATGAGATAATCTCTTAAAATTTGATCCTTCACATCTTGAAAATCCAACAATTCGATTGTGCACTTCTACAACTAAAAAGAGATTCTTCGTTTCTTCACTATCTGTTTTTATTATTTTTTGAAACCCTAGGTCATCTATAAATCCCTCTCCAGCATCTCTATCCATATTTTCAGTTTCTCCATCAATCTGAACTCTAATTTTCGATAACTGCTCAGCATCTTTTTCAACTGCAGAACGAATTGTATAAGTTAATCCATTTATATGATACTCTTGCTCTTTTACAATCATGTCAAACTCCTTTCAAATCAATATAATGGCGCTATTACAACTTGTTTACCTTGTTTCTCAAATTCCTGAACAGTTTCTTTACTAGCCTCTTCGTCAGTTATAATAAGGTCAACTTCTTTTAGAGACTCTCCTCTTATAAAACAATCTATTCCAAGTTTATTATGCGGAGCTAAACAAATATTTCTTCTAGCAATTTCACTTACTCTTTTACTAAAATAAGCAACTTCAGGTGTTGCAGTACTAATACCTTGTAATGAAATGCCTCCACCTGTAGAGAAATAAAGATCAATAGAAAATCTACTTATCAATTCAGAGGCAAATGTATCAGTAATATTTCCTGAAGGCTTTACTTTTCCACCAATTAAATATGTATCGATGTTCTTATATTCTCTTAGATGACCAGCTATTTCTATAGAATTCGTAATAACCGTAAATGATACTTCCGGTAAATATTTCAGCATCGCATTATGAACGGGAGCCCCGCCAATAAAAATAGAATCATCTTCTTGTATATAAGATGTCGCAACTTTTGCAATTGTGTTCTCATATATTGAGCTATCACTATAACGTTTAGCTGGTTCCGCAGCTAAGTTCCTCACTCGCGTAAGTTCAATTGCACCTCCGTGCGTTCTTTTTAATAAACCATCCTTTTCCATAATAGACAAATCTCTTCTTATAGAATCAATAGACATTTCAAATCTTTCCGCAAGTTCCTTTGCGATTACTCTTCCATCTGTATTAAGTAGTTCTAAGATTCTCTCTCGACGTTCTTCAGTAAACATGTTATCACCACCGTTATTGAAGATTCAGAAACTTAAACTTTATTTTAATTATATGTATGCCTCTTCTGTTTTACAATATTTTCAGTTCTTATTTATTCTGTTTTATACAGTCTTCTCCCGCTTTCTATCCCATTAATTTGCCAACCGAATAAATGTATATCTGTATATTACGCAAAAATACTTTCATTTACCTTCCTGTTGATGTAAAATTATTCCTATGTTTTACTTTTTAATACAGAAAGGGATTACTATGAAATCATTAATCAAAACGACATGTACAGCATTATTATTTACTGGAGTATTAACAGGATGTAATAGCAATACTACATCAAAACAAGAAAAGAGCGCTCTCGAAAAGAATGCAATGCACTATGGAGAAATAGTTAAAAACGAATACTATAGAGCGACAGTTGAAAATGCAAAGTTTGAAAAAATAGACAAAGAGCGACGCCTTACTACTCGTGTTATGATTAATAATGTTCGGGACGATGGACAAACTATTGATCTTTCGGAAATAAAATATTTCATACAAGATGAAAAAACTGGTCAGAAATATGAAGGTGAAGCTCATCCGATAGATGACGAGCACTATAAAAATGTTCCACACGAATTCTCTTTAACTACTGACGTTGTGTTTGAACTGAAAACTTCACCAAAAGATTTAAATAATATGTATTTATACATAGATAGCAAAGCAGCGCCGTTAACAGATACATATTGGAAGCTTGATAATTTAGTATCTAAATAGAAAGACCAGTCTTACATGACTGGTCTTTTACATTCATACATTTAACTTTCATTAACACTTATATTCATTTTCTAATAACAACTTGAATAACATCAGCTAAACCAGTGTGCCCTTTCCCTTCAATTCGCTCTTGTTCGCCATTAAAGAAATGAATTACCTTATGTTCTTCACACCAAGTAAGGATATCAATTGGATCATACAGCATATCAACATCTTTTGGTCCACCAGTACTATAGTTTATTTGTTTTTTTGAGTAAACTTCAAACATAATTAAACCACCAGGCTTTATCGTTTGTATCATTTTACCTAATATCATTTTTTTATAATTATCATGAAAATGTCCAAATACCATAATTGCTGCATCATATTCATTTTCTGGCAAACTATCAGCTAATAAATCTACTTTTTTTGTATGCACGTTTACGTTATGCTTCTCTGCCAATTTTTTTGTCTTCTCTAATCCATCTTCCGAATAATCAATAGCTGTTACTTCGTTCCCTTGTCTTGCTAGAAATACAGCATTTCTACCTTCTCCCTCCGCAAATGCTATTACTTTATTGTGATTTGCTAAACGAAATGCTTGTTCTTTAATAAATGTATTAGGTTCTTCCCCGTAAAAATATTCATCTGATTTATATCGATCATTCCAAAATTTAGTCATCATCTTCTCTCCTTCTTCATATCATTTTCTAACTACAATTAAAGATATCGAAGAGTCTTTTTATCCTTAATTAATTTAAAAATAAAAGCAGATTAAAAATCCACTTTTATTTTTTTCGCAAGATCTACGATTTTTTGATTTCGTAACTTTTCTTCCATTTTCTCTTCTGCTGCAAGCATTACTTCATTAATTAAACATCCAGGTTTGTCATGTAAACAACATTCAAACAATGATGTTTTACCTTCAATTGCATGTATAATATCTAAAAATGAAATATCTTCCCAATTCTTACTAAGCGAGTAACCGCCCTTTGGACCAGATGATGAATGTATCATCCCTTCCTTCGTCAACTTAGTTAGTATTTTAGACAAGTACGTTGGTGAAACATTTTGCATTTCTGCTAATTGGTGAACACTAACTAACTTATTTGGTGTAGCCTTTGCCAGAAAAAGCATTGTATGAAGAGCATAATTTGTAGCTTTAGAATATTTCATAATACAGCTCCTATTGTAGACTTCATGTATCTACAATAACTTTATTTTTTTATTATGTCAAACGTTTGTAATACTCCATACAACATTATTTCTTCACAAGTAATACATCTGCCGCGAAAATCGTCACTTCTCTAAATGGAGAGTCAAATAAAACACCTAGTTCAAAACCATCTTCAGTAAGAGCTATTTCATGATATAACCACCAAGCATTTTCAAAGTTTTCCGGCATAGAACACTTTGTTACTCCTATAAAGGTTACTTCAAGTAAGTCATTTGATTATTTAAAAGTGGATGAACAAAATGTTAATTCATTTGCAAAATTAAATGATCAGGATAAGAAAAATATCCAAATTACTATGGTATTACCAGAGCAAAATGAAAATAGGGATTGGCTAGCTTACGGTTTTACTAGTCGTGAAACATTAGATGCGTATATTGAAAAGGATAAAAAAGCAATTAAAAATAAAATTAATCCTTTAGGTAGCGGTGCTGGTAGTACTGATTTTTATGAACATAAAGATAAAGGTGGCCAATATATTTACTGGAGCAGCGGATTTAAAAACTTACCATCTAGCTGGAATGACAGAATTTCTTCTGTAAGTACAGCGTCACCTTCTGCAAGTTATTCAACGACACTTTGGGAGCACACTTCAACACAAGGATATGGAAAAGGCGTTTTATTTAAACACGCTGATTGGTACGGTAAAACTGCTAATTTAGCTGCTGATTGGAACGATATTACTTCAGCGATTGAAATTAAATAGTAATAAGACATTTAATTTCTTCTATAAAAATTCAAACCACTATTCTCTCTTTCATTTAGAGAATAGTGGTTTATCATATTTCTATTTAAGCATGTACAGCATGTCCTACTGCTTGCATTAACGCTTCATGAATCGCCTCAGATAAAGTTGGATGTGCTGCAATATAATCTCTCATTATATCAGCGGTAACTTCTGTATGAATCATTACAGTTCCTTGTCCAATCAGTTCAGTGGCATGAGGACCAATAATAGAAATCCCTACAATTTCTTGGTATTTAGGTTCCACAATGACTTTTACTTTACCCATTTGTTCGCCAATAATAAGCGCTTTTCCGTTTGCTGTAAAAGGAAATTCTCCAATTTGTATGTCACCGTACTGCTCTCTTGCATCTTTTTCTGTTAAACCGACACTAGCAATTTCTGGAGCTGTATAAATACAGCGAGGTACAGCATGGTAGTTTACTTTTACATCTTCTCCACTCGCGTGTAATGCTGCCGTAGTTCCTTCATGGAAGGCAACGTGAGCAAGCTGGATTCCACCGATCACATCACCAGCTGCGTAAATATGTGATACGTTCGTTTGCATATGTTCGTTCACAGCAATCCCTTTATTTGAAAACTGAACCCCTGCTTTTTCTAAATCTAATTGTTGTACACGTGGTTTTCGGCCGACAGAAATGAGAACATATTCCGGGTTAGCTTCTTGGATACTACCTTCATATTCAAATGAAGCTTGCTTCTTATAATTATTTAATCCTTTTAAAGCAGCTCCTGTAAATATTTCTACGCCATCACTTTCTAATTTCTCTCTTAAAATATGTGCGATATCTTCATCTTCACCTGGTAATAATTGCGGTGCCATTTCAACAATCGTAACTTTTGTCCCAAGGCGACTATAAATACTTGCAAACTCGCATCCTATTACACCACCGCCAACGATTAACAATGAAGATGGTACACTCTCAAGAGACATGACATGGCTACTATTTAAAATCCATTTTCCATCAAACGGAGCGAATGGTAATTCTGTAGGTTCGGAACCAGCTGCGATAATAAACCTCTCTCCATCCACTACTTCTTCTTTATTTCCTTGTGCAACTCGCACACGATGATCCGTTTCGAATTTCGCTTTTCCTTTTATAACTTTAATTTTATTTTTCTTCATTAAATATTGTATTCCTTGGACGAGTTGCATTACGATTTGTGATTTCCTCGCCTGTATTTGATCCCAATCAATTGATATACATCCTGTATTAAGCGTAACCCCATAATCATTCGCTTTTCTCACAATGTCATGCACTTCTGCACTTTCTAACAATGATTTCGTCGGCATACACCCAACATTTAAACACGTTCCGCCAAGGTCAGCTTCATCAATAAGAGTGACCTCTTTTCCATTTTGAGCCGCGGTAATTGCCGCTACATATCCAGCTGGTCCGCCTCCAATTATAACTAATTTACTCATTCTCTCACCTTCTCTTTATAAAAGAATTGTTATAGGTTCTTCTAAATAATGTTTAATTGTGCGTAAAAATGCTGCTGCTGGTGCACCGTCTAGTACACGATGATCGAATGTTAAACTTAAAGGTAACATACTACCTTTTTTTAATTTTTTCCCTTTATATACAGGAACATGTTCAATTGCGCCAATACCTAAAATACCAGTCTCAGGTGTATTTAATACAGGTGTGAAATATTCAATACCAAAGCTACCTAAATTACTAATTGTAAATGTCGTTCCGTGCATATCATCACTACTTAAGCTACCTGCTCGCGCCTTTTGTGCCATATCCTTAATCTCTTTAGACAACTCTACTAAAGATAAATTATTTGCAAAGCGAATAGCTGGAACGGCTAATCCTTTTTCTAATGCGACTGCTATGCCTAAATGCACATGTTCAAATTGATGAATTGCATCATCTATATAAGCGCTGTTCATTTCTTTATGCTCTCTAAGCGCTAATACAACAGCACGAGAAACGAAATCCGTAATGGTTAGTTTGTTTTCGTATCGTTTTTGTACAACTTCCGCTATGTCTTTATGTAATGCAACTAAATCTGTAACATCTACTTTCATCGTTAATGTTAATTGCGCACTATTTTGTAAGCTTGCATGCATACGACTCGCAATTGCTTTTCTCATACCAGTAACAGGAACGACTGTACTTTCTTCTTGTTCAGGTACTTCTGGATTTGCTACTCTTTCTTCTAGCGCCTTTAATACATCTGCCTTTGTAATCCTTCCGCCAGGACCTGTACCAACTAATGCCTTGATATCCAGATTTTCAGACTCTGCAATTTTCTTCGCTACAGGTGAAATTTTAATTCTTTGCTTCGCTACTTCTTTCCCATTTGGTTCTTGATTTTGTACTTCTATATTAGATGTTTTTTCTTCTACCACATGTGTGCTTTCCTGCATTTCTACTTTTTCATTCGGTTTACCGATGTAGCAAATTACAGTACCAGGCGGCACTCCTTCATCTTCACTTACAGCTATATCAAGTACCGTACCATCAGCTGGCGCTTCAATTTCCGTTTCAATTTTTTCTGAATTAATACTAGCAATTAGTTCTCCTTTTGCTACATTATCGCCTGCTTTAATATTCCAGCTCGTAATAATACCTTCTTTCATCGCCATACCTAACTTCGGCATTACAACTTCTACAGCCATGTGTCTCTCTCCCTTCTCATCGTTTTATTACACATGTAATAAAGATTGGTCTCCAATCATTTCTGATACAGTTTCAATTACTTTTTCTGGCGTTGGCAAATACAACTTTTCAAGTGGTGGTGAGAACGGAACAGGTGTATGTGGTGCTGTAATTCGTTTAATAGGTGCATCTAACAAATCAAAACCTTTATCCGCTACAATTGCCGCAATATCTGTTGCGATACTACATCTTGGATTCGCTTCGTCAATAACGATAAGACGATTTGTTTTTTCAACAGATGATAAAATAGTATCTTCATCAAGCGGTGATAAAGATCGTGGATCAATTACTTCTACTTCAAGCCCCTTTTTCGATAATTGCTTTGCAGCTGCAAGTGCTGTATGAACTTGTTTTCCGATTGCGACAATTGTTACATCAGAACCTTCTCGTTTAATATCTGCTTTTCCTAAAGAAATTGTATAATACCCTTCCGGCACTTCACCTTTCATAATGTAAAGTGTTTTATCTTCAAAGAAGATTACCGGGTCGTCATCTTCAATTGCCGCTAATAATAAGCCTTTTGCGTCATATGGAGTAGAAGGAACGACAACTTTTATACCTGGAATGCTCGTAAATAAGGCATACAAACTTTGTGAATGTTGTGCAGCTGCGCTAAAACCTGCACCGTGCATCGTACGTACCGTAACTGGCACTTTCGCTTTACCACCAAACATATAGCGGAATTTTGCACCTTGGTTTAATACTTGATCAAGACAACTACCAATAAAATCATTAAACATTAATTCAGCTATCGGACGTAACCCAGTTGCAGCAGCTGCCATCGCAGCTCCCATATAACCCGCTTCAGAAATTGGTGTATCCAATATACGATTTCGGCCAAACTCTTGTACAAGTCCTTTCGTAACACCAAGAACACCACCCCAAGCTTCATCATCTTGCAGATGATCAACTTGTGCACCGCCTGCAACGTCTTCACCTATTAAAATTACATTTTCATCACGACGCATTGAGATTTTCATCGCTTCATTAATTGCAGTTGACATACTTACTGTTCTAGTCATAATTTTTCACCCTCCTCTTATTTGTAAGAAACGTATACATCTTTTAATAATTCTTCATCGTCTGGGTATGGACTATTTTCACTAAATTCAATGGATCTTTGTACTGCATCATCTACTGCTTTTTCCATATCAACAAGTTCAGATTCCGTTAATAAACCTTCATGAATTAAATGCTTACGGAAATTCACAATCGCATCTTTTTCATTTAAATGTTCTTCTTTTTCTTCTGATGTTTTATATGTTTGCGCTTCACCTTCAAAATGACCGTAATTACGATATGTCATACATTCAATAATTGTTGGACCATCACCATTACGCGCACGTTCCACTGCTTCTGCAGCAGCTTTATATACAGCTAGAAGATCTTTTCCATCTACTTGAACGCCTGGAATATTATAAGCTTTTGCACGATCCGCAATAGAATCACAACTTGAAGCATATTCAAATGTAGTTGCTTCACCGTAACCGTTATTTTCTGCAATAAAAATAACTGGTAACTTCCAAATCGCCGCTAAATTAACCCCTTCATGGAATGTTCCTTCATTATTTGCTCCGTCACCGAAGAAACAAACACTTACATCTTTTGTTCCTTTATATTTAGCTGTCAATGCTGAACCGCAAGCAAGTGGGAAACCCCCGCCTACAATGCCATTAGCACCAAGCATTCCTTTATCTAAATCCGCAATATGCATGGAACCGCCTTTACCTTTACATAATCCTGTCGCTTTCCCGAAAAGTTCAGCCATCATACCATTTAAATCACAACCTTTTGCGATACAATGTCCATGACCTCTATGTGTACTTGTAATACTGTCACTATCCGTTAAGTGGGCACATACACCAACTGCTACCGCTTCTTCACCTGCGTATAAATGAACGAAACCTGGCAAAACGCCTTGCGCGAACAATTCATGTACCTTATCTTCAAACTTACGAATCTCTAACATTTTTTCATACATCCAACGAGCTTGTTCTTTCGTAATTTCATTCCCTTTACTTTCAGTTGTTTTTAACATGTCCAGCCCTCCTATTTTCTTGATCATCTTTTATATTGCAAGTACCGTGCCAAATTCTAATCCTTGATTTAATAGGTTTTCTCTTTTCTTTCATAATAAAAAAGTGGACAAAATGAGACATCTGTCTCGTTTTGTCCACTTTTGTTCACCTAATTTGAGAACTATTATCTTATTCATTATCAAAGCTCTGCTGTAATTTTCGGATGTAAATAATTTGGCCAATATGATATGCATTATGAGTTGTTACATTCGCTAACACTTCCCACCGCTTTGCAGAAACAGGAAATCCTACTACATCACTTTCAACCTTTTCTTCATTTATAAGATTTTGCCATTGTAACAGTTTTTCTAGTAGTTTTTCCCGTAATTCATCGAAAGTTTGATTATCTGAAAGCATAAAACTTTTGTTATTATCTCCTATAGAGGGTACTGCATTAACATTTGATTCTTTATACCTAGTTTGCCACGTAGAGTTCCAATACAGTAAATGTTGTACGATTTCAGCTATACTATTACTCTCTTCATTCGGTTTCCAGAAAGCTTCCCTCTCAGATAAATCCTTAACTGCATCTGAAAATGGCATATACCAACTGGGATCATTTGCATTTGCTAATAACTGATCTGCTAATACATCTTTCACATGGACCATTTTTCTTCCCTCCTGTTAAAAAGATTCATTTCATGACAATACTCACTTCTCTAAATACGCTGAGTTTGTAAGATTTCCTCTTTTTAAGCATAACCCCATACATATGCACATAAAGAAACCGAAAGCACCTAATACATAAGCTAATGCATAACCACTTCTCCCAATAACCCAGCCCGCAATTCCAGGTCCAATCATTTGCCCAACTGCATAGAAAACAGATATAAAACTAATTGCCATTGAGACATATTTCGGAGATACTTGCTTTGAAGCTGCAACTTGAATTAATAATAGTATACCTCCGAGGCTAGAACCCCAAATAATTGCCGACACGATAAAACCAGTTATATTTCCAAATATAATTGGAGCCATATCACCTATAATAGCTAATAAAAGCGCACTACATAAACTCTTCTTTATACCAATTCGATCCGAAATAAATCCCCAGACAGATGCTCCTACGATTGAAAAGATGCCAGCAATTGCATAAACAGTCCCCGAAATTGATGCTGAGATACCACTATCAATCATAAAACTAGTTTGATATAAATTTGGAATTAAATATACAACACCAACAATAAAATACATCCATGCAATGATATATAGTTCTTTCGTTTTCCATAAAAACGATTTATTACTCATTTTTTGCTCATCTTCAGTAACTTCTGGATTTTTCAAAACAACTGAAGCGGCAAATACAATGATACATGTAATAACTCCAAACAAAAACCATGCACCACGCCAACTATACTCAGGAAATGTGCGCACTACATAAGGAACAATTATTCCACTAAATAGCATACCTATACCTGCACCGCTTAATAACAATCCCATTACAGTTCCTCTTTTGTCTGGAAACCACCCTACCGTTATTGACATGAGTGGTGTATATACAAGAGCACTACCAGCTCCAGCACATAGCATACAAAAAGCAACTATCCAAAATGAAGAAACAAACGCTAATCCCATTAAGCTTATAACGACGAACCAACTGCCTATTAATAAAACTGATTTTGCGCCAAAACGGATAGTAAATATTCCAGATGTTCCTACAGTTAATAAATAACCTAAAAAAAGTATGGTTCCTAGCATACCTGATTGAGCCGTAGATAAGTGAAGTCCTTCCTGCATAAATGGCAGTATAATTCCATATGCCATACGGGCGAAACCAGTTGTTGTTATAATAAGAAAGATTCCTATTAATACAAATATCCAAAAATGACTTTCATTCCGCTCTTTCATTTAAATTCCTCCATAAAAAATTATTTCCAATTGGATGTTGATTGTAATTATAATGATTATGACAAAATACAACTACCAAATGGTGGAGGAGTTTACGGTATAACGGATTTTTAATACATACGCAAAATTTCAGAAGGTTTCATTCCATATTTCTTTTTAAATGACTCTGAAAAATGACTAATATTATTGTATCCAACAGCAACTGCCGTTTCGGTCACATTACTAGTTCCCGAACGCAATAAAAGCATTGCTCTTTCCATTCGCTGTTCTCTTAAATATGCAAATGTGGACGTGCCAAATAATTCTTTAAAACCAATTTTTAATTTATAATCATTTAATCCTACTATTTTAGCCAATTCTAATAATGATGGGGGTGACTCCATTCTTTGAAGTAAAATTTCTTCAGCTTGTTTTATTTTATTTAAATCCTTTTTGGATAATTGGCTCCTTTTATTTGCATCACGATCATTCAGTAATACTTTCCCAAAGTATATAGAAAGCAATTCGAGCGCTTTACTTTCTATTTCGAGTTGATTAATACGATCCTTTTGGGGATTCTCTAACATTCTCTTAATAATATTAGATGTTAGGGCATCAATGGGGGTTTGAAACTTTTTAAAAGATTGATTTCCTATTATAGTATGAAAATCATGACTTTTTTCAATAGCACAATTTAGCATGAAATGATTAAACAACTGTACAGGAATTCCAATTGCTAATGAATATAGTGGAGTTTCTTTTTCATATTCAAATAGAACTTCAAAGTCATTCATAAAATATAAATAGCTATTCCCAGCCATTAATTTATTTGTAGAGTAACCAACTTGTACTTCCCCGGATCCTTGTAAACAAAAATTAAGTTCCACCATTGCTGCATCCGATGCAAATTGAATGCGATGGTTTTTATGAAACTGGTAATTTGATAGCACTATTTCCATTCCAGAAAACGAGCTCCACCTTCGCACTTCACCCATACCTATTGTTTTTGGCACATACATATATCTTTCTTCTACAACTTGTAACCCATGAAAATATTTACTAAAAATATCATGAAAACTGTTAGTCTTCATGAAATCCACACTCCTTTTATATACAAATTACAATCAATTGATAATTATTTTCAATTATAACAAATATCTTTATACAATAAATAGCTTTTACCTTTATATCTCGTTATGATAAAAGAAAAAGAAAGCGAGCCGACAATGAATAAAAAAATTGCAATTATTACTGGGGCTTCAAGTGGATTCGGCCTATTAGCAACGCTTGAACTTGCGAAAAAAGACTATTTAGTCATTGCTACAATGCGAAACCTAGAAAAACAAGGAACCTTACTATCTCAAGTTACTGAACTCAACTTACAGCAAAATATAAAAGTTCAACAATTAGATGTAACCGATCAAAATTCTATACATAACTTCCAATTATTTTTAAAAGAAATACAAAAAGTAGACCTTCTTGTTAATAACGCAGGATATGCAAATGGGGGCTTTGTAGAAGAAATTCCAGTAGAGGAATACCGCAAACAATTTGAAACGAACCTATTTGGGGCTATATCAATTACCCAGCTTGTCTTACCGTATATGAGAAAACAAAGAAGTGGAAAAATCATTAATATTAGCAGCATTAGCGGCCAAGTTGGATTCCCTGGTTTATCTCCTTATGTATCTTCAAAATATGCATTAGAAGGCTGGAGTGAATCACTTCGCTTAGAAGTAAAACCTTTCGGAATAGATGTTGCTTTAATTGAACCAGGTTCTTATAACACAAACATATGGGAGGTTGGGAAACAACTCGCTGAAAACCAATCTGATACAACATCTCCTTACAAAGAGTATATGGATAAAATACAAAAACATATTAATAGCGGCAGTGATACATTTGGTAATCCGATAGATGTTGCTAATAAAATTGTAGAAATTGCTGAATCTAAGCGTACAAATTTACGATATCCAATCGGTAAAGGTGTGAAATTTATGATCTTTGCGAAGAAGATTCTTCCTTGGAGATTGTGGGAATATCTTGTTTTGAGGAGTTTTAGGAAGTTGTAAATAAAAAGAGTAACTATCAAGATAAATAATGGTAGCTACTCTTTTTAAATATTCATCATAAAAAAACAAAACGATATTAATATGTAGAAAGAGGATCAAAATAAAGTAACATTGAAACCATAAAAACAAATGCAAAGAATCCAATTATAGAAAGAATATATTCCTTTGTTTCTCTGTTATACTTCCATTCCATCCATACGCGTAATAAGGAAATTGCTCCAAAATAAGTAAGTACAGCAATTCCTATATTAGCATTTTCTACTTTGAACAGATAAATAAAACTTACTATAAGATATATGATAAAAAGACCTATTTCTAATTTTACATGTAAACCATTTATATGTTTATATATCCAAACATTCCCCTTTGGCATATTTAATTTTTTCCTTAAAAACTTTTCTAAAAAATATCCTCCAATTATCATACTAATAACTATAATCCAAATAGTAGAGTTGCCCATTGCATTCCCTCCTATTAAATTAATTATGTTTTCGTAACAAAGTGGACTATATAATTTTTTAATGTTTCGATAATATCTTCATTTTCTTTATGCTTACTTCTTTAGTAGTAGTTTTATCAAGACATGTTTTATGTATTGTACAACAACAATCTATTTCCCATCCTTTTCTTCGGGATGTATAACTTTTTTCTTGCTATTTTTTCAAAATGAATGCAGATAGTACTCATAAAATTAATAGAGTTATTTTTCTAATTGACAAAAAAACTATCCTTTTATTTTCTTACTTTCATTTTCTCCGGCTGATCACTCGGATACGTAGCATTCTCTTTATTTTCAACGTCCCAACTAATTATAGTCGCACTATCACGTCCCAACTGATGATGCACGTGTTCTAAAACATTGTGAATATTTTCTTTAAGTGTTTTATCATTTCTGTTCATAGCATTATACAAATTTACAGGTATTTCATATCGGCGTTCCCCGCATTCTAATACTCCATCTGTCACCATTACAATTCGGTTCTTTCCAGTACGTAATTCACGAATACCTGATGAATAGCAAGGAACAGGTAAATCAAATGTGTTTACATTTCCAATCCATTCGTAAAAATGACGTTGATTTAATGCATATTGTCCTAACTTATGTAACTCTTCATGAAATACATACACTAAACAATCACCGATAGAAAGCCACCATATATAATTTTCTTTCCTTACACATAGTAAGCAAGCTGTTTCACCTTTAATTTTTTTGCACTTTTCCTTAAATGAAGATGCCTGAAAAATTGTCAGTATATGATTTTCAACAGATTGAAACACTGTATTAATTGGTTCATTCAAAATTACTTTTATATTTTCATATTCTTTTTCGATTGTATTTACTACTAAATCAACACTTTCTGCACTATTATGTCCATCTAATATAGCTGCAAATTCCCATTCACCATTTGACCAAACTAATGCACCATCTTCATTCTTTTTCGCTCCAGCACTTTTATTCCCGCCATATTTACCAAGTACAATATCACCATATTGTTTAACTGAAATTTCTCCTAAACACATTTCTATATTTCCAACCCATGAATATTGTGTATTATTTGTTGTATGCATACTCATTTACCATATACTTTCGTATTCTTTCACATAGTTTTTTTATTTTCTCTTCGTCACCATATGGTGCGCCAGTCCATTTCGCTATCTCGGTTGGTGACCAAAACTCTTTTGGTGTATTCGGATAACGCGGAATAATGTGCATATGCATATGTGGTACACCATTTCCTGAAACAAAAGTGTAAATATGCTCTGCACCTTCGCTTTCTTTTAGCGCTTTACTTACTCTACTTGTTATAAGTCCGAACGCTTTCGCTTCTTCATCTGTTAGTTCAGCAAGGCCAGGTACATGTCTTTTTATATCTATCATTACATAACCCAGGTATGTTTCTTCACTATCCCAGTGGACATGTCCAACGTAAACGAGTTCATCTTCGTAAATAGCTCCACCTGGAACTATAATATTTCCTATATGTTTTTTGCAAATGAAACAGTTTTGTTCTATTTGATTGTTTGTTGACATATCCATCACCTTCCTTTTCATATATAATATCACAAAAAAAGGAAAAACAGGTTTCGTATTCCGAATTTTCATTCTTTTGATACAACAATTTTTGAAATGAATTTACATCTCATTATTTCTTCAAAAACGCAATCCCAATTATAATCCCAATCACAATTCCGATTACTAAATTATTTGTAAAGTGCCCTTGAAATACACCAATTACAACTCCTATACCGACACCTATTGCCAAAGCATCATTTCTTTTTTTATTTTTAGCCAAAATTGCATCTCCTCCCATCATTTCTCCCTAAATAACATACATTTACTTGAATGTATTAATATAAGGACTATCTCGCTTAAATATTTCCAAAAAATGTACTGTAACTTTACATATAATATTTTCCATTTTCTGTACATACTCCTTTTATATTGGAAAATTTTCAAGTAACTATTAATTATACATAGGCATTTACTATAAGAAAGCTTCGTAATTTATTGAAGGAGGAACGATTCAAATGTATCCTCATTGGAATCCAAATATAAATCAACAGTATGTTTATTCCCCTCATCCCGCAAGGAATACATTGCATCATGATTCACAATATATGATGCAGCGTATTGCAAGTCTTGAAAATCAATTAACTAAATTAATCTCATTAATCGAGGAAAATAATCAATTAATTAAATCAATGGAACAACAAAAAAACCAAGTTTGTGCGCCAGCTGGAGGTTCTGTTATCGTTCGTATGTGATCTGGATGCAATAAAAAACACACTTTGTATTATAAAAGTGTGTTTTTTATTCATTATTTTCTTTTCGTATGGAACCCTTGTGTAATTCGATCTAATATAATTGCGATTACTACGATAGCTAATCCAGCTTCAAATCCCATTCCGATATTAACTTGTGTTACAGAGCGATATACATCAACTCCAAGTCCTGGAGCTCCTACAAGTGATGCTGTTACAACCATCGATAACGAAAGCATAATGCTTTGGTTCACACCAGCCATAATCGTTCCGGTTGCAAGTGGTAATTGTACTTTAAATAGTTTTTGTGATGCTGTGGATCCAAATGCATTCGCTGCTTCAATTAAATCTTCTGGAACTTGTCTAATTCCTAAGTCAGTAAAACGAATTGTCGGTGGCATTGCAAAGATTACTGATGCAATAATTCCAGGTACTACACCTACTCCGAAAAATGTAATCGCTGGAATAAGGTATACGAATGCAGGCATTGTTTGCATAAAATCTAATGTTGGTTTTAAAAATTTTGAGAAACGTTCATTTTGAGATGCTAATATACCAATTGGAATTCCGACAATAATTGAAATAATAACAGACGTAAGTACGAGTGCTAATGTTTGCATTGTTTGTGCCCAGTAGTTAATATTCAAAATAAATAATAATCCAATAAGCGTAAAAATGACTAAAGATAATTTCCTCGTTGTGTACCAAATGAGGAAACATAAGATAATAATCATCAATATGGCGGGTATTATTGTTAAAAAATTAGTGAGTAAATCAACAAATCCGCCAATAATATAAGAGAATCCTCGGAATAAGCCTTCAAAGTGCTCATATAAACTTGCAACAAATGAGTCGACCCATTCCCCTAATGGAATCCGCGGTATACTATTCATCGTCTTTCACCTCTTCCTCAATGTTTCCTGCAAGAGCTTGAATGACACTTTCACGTTTAATAATTCCTCTTAGCCTTTTCTTCTCATCGATTACTGGTAACGGATATTTCATCTCTGCCATTTTTGCATATGTCTCTTCCAGTAAAGTATCCAAATACACATGCGGAATATCATTAAGTAATAAATCAGCAATCGGCCACTGTTTTTGTACTGCTTTACTCGCATCATCCGCAGTTAATATACCTAAAAACTCATACTTTTTGTTTACAACATATACAGTTGAAACACCTGCATTCCTCATAATTTGAAGGGCTACACGAGGTCCACGATCAATTAATAAAGTTTCTGGTCGTTTTAAAATAGACTCCGCCGTAATTACTTTTCCTAAATTCACATCCGCAACAAACTTTTCTACAAATTCATTAGCGGGGCTCATCATAATTTCTTCTGGTGTTCCAATTTGGACGATTTCTCCATCTTTCATTAATGCGATACGATCTCCAATTCGAAGCGCTTCATCTAAATCATGCGTAATAAATATAATCGTTTTTTCCATTTTATCTTGTAACTCTAACAATTCATCTTGCATTTCTTTTCGAATAAGTGGATCTAATGCACTGAATGACTCGTCCATTAGTAATACATCTGGATTATTCGTTAGTGCCCTTGCGATTCCAACGCGCTGTTGCATACCACCACTAAGTTGACTTGGGTAATTATCTTTATGATGATCGAGTCCTACTAACTGTAGCGATTCTAACGCTTTTTTCTCTCGCTCTTCAACCGGAACTCCTTGTATTTCTAAACCATA
The DNA here is from genome assembly GCF_900176455.1 of Bacillus sp. JKS001846. Taxonomy (NCBI): domain Bacteria; kingdom Bacillati; phylum Bacillota; class Bacilli; order Caryophanales; family Bacillaceae; genus Bacillus; species Bacillus sp. JKS001846. The sequence continues at coordinate 2,898,580 of NZ_FWYG01000001.1, read as the reverse complement.
TGCAACATTTTGTATAACTGTACGATGCGGAAATAGAGCGAATTTCTGAAATACCATACTCATTTTCGTTCTTCTTACTCTCCGTAACTCTTCTTTTCCCATCGTTGCGATGTCTTCACCATCTATGTATATATGACCTGCAGTTGGTTTAATCAATTGATTTAACATACGAACTAGCGTAGATTTCCCGCTACCAGACAAACCCATAATAACGAAAATCTCTCCAGAGTAAACTTCAAACGTTGCTTTTTTCACCCCAACGTTCATTCCTGTCTCTTTTAAAATTTCCGATTTACTTTTTCCTTCTTTTAATAAGGAAAGGGCCCTTTGCGGATGTTTCCCGAATACTTTTGTTACGTTTTCAACACGCACCTTTGTATTATCCATGTCACTACTCCTTTTCTACCCATCTATTCACATAGTGTTGCGATTTTACAAAGAAATATTACATAAAAATGACATTCATAAGATTTCTTTAAAATTCTCGTTTCCGTTCATAATAAGAATGCTTACTTATACATTTATTTTATAAGGCAAACGTTACTTAGGAGGTTTTCGATGCGAAAGAAAATTTGGTTTATATGCCTTGCATTATTTATTACTATGATTTTCACTTCATGTAATGCAACAAATGCAAATTCGAAAGGAAAAATTAAACTTGGTGTAACAAGTTGGAAAGAAAATATTGCAACCGCAAACATGTGGAAAGTTTTATTAGAAGAAAAAGGCTACAAAGTTGAGCTCATGTATTTAGAAAAAGCCGCAATTTGGACTGGTGTCGCTCGTGGTGATGTTGATGCGAATTTAGAAGTATGGCTACCAGTTACAGATAAACCGCTAAACGATCGTTATAAAGATGATATTGTCTTAAAATCAAAATGGTACGAAGGTACTGGACTAGGTTTAGTCGTCCCTTCTTATATGAAAAACATAAACAGTATCGAAGATTTAAATGCTCATAAAGATGAACTAGAGAATAAAATTGTCGGTATCGAACCCGGTAGTAGTCTTATGAATTTAACGAATAAAGCAATGAAAGAATATGATATAAAACTAAAACTTGTCCAATCCTCTGAAGCTGCGATGATGAGTGAACTAAAGAAAGCATATACGAAAAAGAAACCAATCGCTGTTACGCTTTGGAATCCGCATTGGGGCTTTTCAGAATTTGACTTAAAATATTTAAAAGACCCTAAGAAAGTATATGGTGAAAAAGATGACATTTATTACTCTGTTCGTAAAGGTTTCGAAAAAGACCATCCGGATATCATAAAATACTTTGACAAATGGAAGATGAACGATGAACAGCTTGGTACATTAATGGTCGAGTTAAATAAAACGAAAGATCCCGAAGAAGCGGCGCGAAAATGGATTAAGAAGAATCAAGCGCTAGTTGATGAATGGATAAAAGATTAATAAAAATAGGCTAGAGGGTTAGCATATCCTCTAGCCTGTTTTTAACTTATTTTTTCGTAACAACGTTATCTACAATCCCATATGCCTTCGCTTCTTCTGCAGTCATAAAATAATCTCTTTCTGTATCATGTGCTACTCTTTCAATCGGTTGCCCCGTTTTTTCTGCAATCATTTTATTAATATCATGCTTTAACTTTAATATTCTTTTCGCAGTTATTTCAATTTCTGTTGCTTGCCCTTGTGCACCACCAAGCGGCTGATGAATCATAATTTCACTGTTAGGGAGAGCAAACCGTTTTCCTTTTGCTCCTGATAATAATAACAATGCACCGAATGATGCCGCAAAGCCCATGCATAGCGTTTGCACATCTGGTTTAATTAAATTCATCGTATCTAATATTGCAAAACCTGCTGTCGTTGAACCGCCAGGGCTATTGATGTATAAGAATATATCTTTTTCTGCATCTTCTGCTTCTAAAAATAATAATTGCGCTACGACACTACTCGCTACTTGATCATTAATTTCTGAGCCGATAATAATAATGCGGTCTTTTAATAACCTTGAATATATATCATAGGAACGTTCTCCTAATTTTGTTTGTTCTACTACATATGGAATTGCATTCATTTTAAATCCCTCCAATACTTGTTATGCTGCGTAAAGCATATAACTGTAGGAAGAAGGTTTTTTCACATTAAATAATAAGACTGGCTGTTTAGATGGTAATTTAGTAAAATCTATTGCCGGAAGAAGCTTCGTTAATAATTCTGGTCTTTCCTCACGAATAGATGTTACAACAACTTCAATATCCTCTGTGAATTCGACTATCTCAATCCCTTCTTCACTTACAGTTTTCAGCCTATTTCTACTCCGAAATAAAGAAGCTTTCACTGCACCTTCTGATACAGAACACACTTTAGCAATATCAGCGATACTATATTGAAAAACATCTTTTAATAATAAAATTGCGGATTGCTGTACATTTAATGAAGACAATACTTTCCCTACCATTTCATGCAAATCTGCAATGTTCTCATGTGGTTCTTCAAAAGTGATTTGTCCTCTTATTTTTTCATGAACAGACTTAGACTTCATCTGATCTAACCAACGATTTCTTGCTATTTTATAGACGAGTGTCATACAAATATCTTTATTTCTATATTTTCGAAGCACTTTACACACTGTTTCTTGGGCGAGATCTTCCCCATCCCATTTGTTTTTCGTTAAAAAAGTACAGTATCTTTTTAACTCTCCATATTGTTCAATTAAAAAGTTTATATTTGAATGATTCATATCGATATGATTCTTTAAAACATGAGTTACTTTTGTGCACAAAATAACCACTCCTTTTCAGCGCTTACTTAATAAACGATTCAACATTAAAAAAAGTTACGGGGATATAAAAAAATAATGTTTATGTTCAATAATTCGCGGTCATAAATATGTTAGGTACAATTTTACGTGAGAAGGAACAAATTTGCCAAAATTAACAATTGAAGGTGCGGGAACTTTTGATGTGAAAGAAGGAACAAAGTTAGTATTAGCAATTGAAGATAGCGGTGTCAACATTCTTCATCGTTGCGGCGGGAATGCACGTTGTACAACTTGTAGAGTAGAAATACTAGCAGGTGATTTCTGTGAAGCGAGTGCGAATGAGAAACATGCAATGACGGAAAAAGGAATTGAAGATCATTTACGATTATCTTGTCAAATGCGTGTACATAAAGATATAGTCGTTCGTCCGGTACTTACAGTTGAAAATTCAGGTCTTGATGCTGGGCCACGCCCGGCGGAGTAAAGTGATGAATTTAAAACAGCTCGCTGGCGAATATGCTGCTAACTTTGTAAATGATGGCATGAAAATTGGGCTTGGTACAGGTTCTACTGTATATTGGACAATACAAAAATTAGGTGAACGTGTAAAAGAAGGATTATCATTTCAAGCTGTACCAACATCAAAGGAAACTGAAGCATTAGCACAGCAACTAAATATCCCCCTAATTTCGTTAAACGACGTACAAAGCCTTGATCTTACAATTGATGGAGCGGATGAAATTGATTCAAATTTACAACTTATAAAAGGCGGTGGTGGTGCATTACTTCGTGAAAAAATCGTTGCCTCTTCCTCTAAAGAACTAATTATCATTGCTGATGAATCGAAATTTGTAACACATTTAGGTAATTTTCCATTACCTGTTGAAATCATCCCTTTTTCATGGAAACAAACCGAAAATAAAATTCAGTCTTTAGGGTGTCAAACAACGTTACGTTTGAAAAATGATGAAACTTATATAACCGATAACAATAACCTGATTATCGATTGTATATTCCCTAATCATATTTCTAATCCTGCCCATTTACACACCCAATTAAAAATGATTACTGGTGTAGTTGAAACAGGGTTGTTTATAAGTATGACGAGTACAGCAATTATTGGTACTAAAAATGGGATAAAGAAATTGTAATAAAAGCTAACTTTTTAAAGTTGGCTTTTTAGTATGTTCTTCTTCTCTTAATAGTGCTTTATTATGATATACTAGGAAAACGCAAACTGATTACACTAGAAAGGACTGAACATTTTGCAATCCAAACTTATAACAGAACTTGCTGATTTAGAAACTGCCTTTCATATTCGAAAAGAAGTATTTGTAAAAGAACAAGGTGTCCCTCTTGCAGATGAATTCGATACATTCGATGAAATCGGAGAGCAATGTAAACATATTTTAGTTTATTATCATGAACTTCCTGTAGGCACAGGTCGTATACGATTTGTTGATGGTGTCGGAAAATTAGAACGTATTTGTATTTTAAAAGATTATCGTACATACGGATTAGGTAAAGTCATCATTCAAACGTTAGAAGAACTTGCTCGTAACGAACAAGTTACGAAAGTGAAACTACACGGTCAAACACAAGCTGAAGGATTTTATAAAAAATTAGACTATGAAACTTCTTCTGATATATTTATGGAAGATGGCATTCCGCACATACTTATGACGAAAATGTTATCATAATAAAAAGGGTAGTATATGAATCTTATGTATTCATACACTACCCTTTTTTATTAATAGAAAAGTGAATTCTCAAGATTACCTTTTGCATCAAAGCCCATCATCTCTTAGTTCATACCTAAGTAAAGCTTACACTGTTTTCCATAATGATAATGCATAAATCCAGTTTGGATCACCATTTCCTTGATAACTCTGGACTGCTTCATATACTTTTCCTTCGTGTAGAACTCTATCTCCCTTTTTATATGCTTTTTTTGCATCCCACGCTTCATATGAAGCGCTTTCGGTTTTTGTAGTAATTGTGAATATATCACTCTGTACGGATTCATTTCCAGCTACATCAACAGCTTTCACTACATATTTATAAGTAGTATTAGCGAGCAGATTTTTATCCAAATAAGAAGTTGTATTGGATGTTGCAATCTTTTTCATTGATCCTTCTGTTTCTCTATAAATATCATAATGGTCTACACCAATATTATCGTCAGATGGACTCCACATTAAATCCACACTTGACGCTGTCGTTCCCATACTATGTAATCCTTTTGGTTGTGTTGGTGCTTCTGTATCAGGAGTCTCAACTGTCGTTTTTACTGTAAGCGCTGTACTTTCTGTCGATACATTGCCAGCTGCGTCAATTGCTTTTACAGTATAAGAGTATTCTGTACTTGGTTGTAACTTCTTATCAATAAAATGAGTCCCTGGTACTGTATCAATCATCTCTCCGTTACGGAAGATTTGATATCCTTTTACCCCTACATTATCCGTAGAAGCGTTCCATGTTAGTTCTACACTATTCGCTGTTACTTTTTGCGTCTGAAGTCCATTTGGAATACTTGGTGCTTCTATGTCTGGTTTCACATCATTAATAAGATTAACATCAATTACATTATAGAATGCATTTGCTGTATCAGCTACATCCCATACTGCTAAAATCACATGATATCCACTACGATCAGTAGGTACATTGATTTTATGAGTTAAATTATTTGAAGCTGCAGAACCATCATGTTGTACAGTTCCAATTGGTTCGAAATCTGCTCTTGTTAGCGCTTTATTTGGATTCCATCCTTTTTTAGTAATATAGTAATGCCACTTACTCGTTAAGTGAGGCGCAGTATACTTCCAAGTAAATGTATTTTCCCCACCAGTGATTGTATTTTTAAACCAACGATTTTCTGTTTGTTGATCTAAAATACCACCAAATTTTCCGCCTGCTGAAGCAATTTGTCCATCTACTGGACCACCTTGTGGGAACCCTTTTGGAGCTTCTAAACTTTGTGGTTCATACATAACACTTCCACAGTTTACATTTAGCGCACCATAAGTTGGACTACATAAAGCGGATCGGCTACCGGGCTTTTCAACAAAACCGTGCGCATAAGCATTTTGAGGAATAAGTGTCGTACTAATAATTCCAGCTGTTAATGCTACAACTCCTAAACTTTTTTTGTTCATTTTCATATTTTGTAGTTGTTTTAAAAATCGATTATTCATGTTCATGTCCCCTTCTTGTTATACTTTGTAGTGGAATGTGGGCTTTGATGTAAAAGAATAACAAGAGACAAACTTGTACCGATGTATGTGTTAATTATGCATACACCGCAGTGAAAATATATTTTTTCCTTGTGAAATATTTCACTTTATGAATATATCATGACATAGAACTCGCCTAAGCATGTGCAGAAGTTGTGCAGAAACAGTGAAATTATTACTAACATATAAAACCACATCCTGAAATCATAAAGTAAAACTTTAATTAGTTGGGGTTTTACGGTCGGTTAATACGGGATAAAATAAAAGTGTGCAGCAGAAATTGTAGACTTAGTTCTCAAAATTCACATTTAGTATTTTCATTTTTTCCATTTAAACAATTCTTCTCTTCTTACAACAGAAAAGTGTCTATATCATTTAATATAGACACTTTTTTCATGTATAACTTTATATTTATTACTGACCTACAAATGTAAAGATTTCATCAACAGCTTCTTTATATCCACCCGATGTTCGGAATGATTCCTTCAAATTCAAAGTAGCCTCTTTATATGAAGGGTTATTTAAAATTAACTCCACACTTTCACGCAATTTCTCCACGGTTAATTCATTCATATGTAATTGAACTCCTGCTCCAAGACTCTCCACTTGCTTTGCAATTGCTGGCTGATCTGCACTTTGCGGTATTACAACGAGCGGAACCCCGTTATATAATCCTTCATGCGTACTGTTCATCCCGCCGTGTGTAATAAATAGTTTCGTATAAGTAAGCAGTTCGGTTTGAGGCACATAGTTTTTCACAATGAAGTTTTTAGGGATTTCGCCTAGATCACTTATTTTTGTTTTATTACCAATAGACATAACAATTGTATGCTCACTATTCTCAAAGGCCTTCATACACAGTTTATAAAAGTCAATCGCTTCATTAAAAACAGTACCTAATGAAATATAAATCGGACTTTTTTCTTCAATTGAAGTAAAATCAACGTCTCTGTTTTTCATTTGTGCAGAGATAGATGGTCCTACAAATTTATATGTTTCATCAAACGTATCACCAAAAGGCTGAAACTCCTTAATTGTATACACAATAGTAAGAGGTGCAGGATTACAGAAAACTTCATACGATGATTTTATTTCAACACCATATTTTTCAGCAATTCCCTTCGTTAAGTTTTGAAAATCATTCTGTATTTTATCATGAATTTCTACTGGGATATTTTTTGACAGATGACCTAACATTTGCTCAAAGGATTTTTCATCCTGCGCAAAAGATGTGCATGAATTTATGGCTGGAAGTTTAAGAATTTGAGCAATTAAATGGCCACAACCAAACATAGAATCATGAATCATGTAATCAAAATGTTCACCTTCAATTTGTTCTAGAACGCTAGATATTACAATATCCGCTGTATGTAGAAGGCCGTTTATTCTTTCCTGTAAATAATTTCTGCCTCCAGATAGAAACGCTTTTATAAATTTTTGATCATCAATCGTTCGTACAGTAGCACCTGTCTTCTCAATCCGATCCCTGAAAGCTTCTATTGAAAAATAAACGACCTCTTCACCACGAGAAATCAATTCTTCTACAACTTGTAAAGTTGGATTTATATGTCCTTCTGATCCAGCGTTAATAAATAAAACACGCGCCATAATAAACACTCCTTACGTTAAATCGTTTCTATGTTGGCAAGAGTACGGATTTTCTCCATACTCTTTTCTTAGTTGTTCGTAGCATGTTCCTACTAAATTGACCTAGCGAGTCTAAAACCGAGATCATCTATATGAAATGTAGGATGGCTTCGACGACGACAAGTAGCGCCGCACCCTCTCGCTGTTTCAGCCCAACTACCACCACGAAAAATGCGATATGATCCGTACACTGTTTCATCATACAAATCATAACACCATTCCCAAACGTTCCCTAGCATATCATAAAGTCCCCATGCATTCGGTTCTTTTTGGCCAACGTCATGAATCTCTCCATTTGAATTTTCATTATACCACGCTATATCATGAAGTTTCCCGTATGTATATCCGGTTGTACTTGCTTTACATGCATATTGCCACTCTGCCTCACATGGTAATCGGTAGCCATTTGAATCTAAATTACATTTCACAATTTGACCACCATCACTAATAGAATAATATTCTTTTAATCCCGCTTTTTTTGAAAGTACATTACAAAACGCAATGGCATCGTTCCATGAAATATTGACAACTGGTTTATGATTTTTATCAAAATTATTTAATGGACTATTTGTAATAGCATCATATAGTTCCATTGTTACAGCATACTTCGCAAGAAGAAATGGTTGAATTTGCACTAGCCATTCTTTTTTTATTCGATCATCTCTTAATACTACCTCTCCAGCTGGAATATTTACCATTAATGAATCGATTGTTTGAATTAAATCATTAGTCATTTTCTATTCCTCCAAACGTTCATTTTATATGAATTTATAGTCATATACTCATTACAAAATACAATTTTCAAAAAGCGTTAAATTTTTCATAATAAAAAACGATTAGTTTAATTAAACTAATCGGTAAGATCCAAAAAGAATTGTTGTGTCACATTGTATTATTATATGTGCTCTAAAAATTTCCGAACCTCATTTGGAGATTTTAAAACAATAACCTTTTTCTCTTCGGACAATTGCTCTAACCCTTTTAAAATTGTAGGTCGTTTAGCATTAGGATATTTCCATATCCATTTAAAAAATTGCAAATCAAATCTTTCTTCACATCCCGCGCCCATATCTGGTCTTGTTTTATTCCGGTATTTTACAATTCTTTTAAACGCACGATAAATACAAATTGTTCTATGAATATCAAGGAAGATAATTGTATCAGCTGCATTCAGTCTGATATCCATCGTCCCGCCATAATTCCCATCAATAATCCACTTCTCATCTTTAATTAAGTTATTTTGAACTGCTATTTGTTCTTCTCTCGGAACACCTTCCCAATTCGGTTTCCAAAATAATGCATCAAGATGATGCACCTTAATATTTAATTTATTTCCTAACTGCCTTGCTAATGTAGATTTTCCTGAACCACCAGAACCAATTAATATTATTTTTTTCATACCTTTACGATACATTCTATAACTTCTTCAATAGCTTCCTTATTAGCAAAAATCCAGAAGAACATTTCTTCATTTAACTTTAATAAATCTGGTAACTGGACAAAATAAGCAATAAAGATAATTTGAATTGAAAGCATAACATACCAAATAGCTTTTAGTTCTTCTTTCGTTAAATCATTTTGTTTATAATAACCTTCAAAGACTTTGCTAACGATATGTAACCATTTCCCTCTTAATCTTTCATTACTAAATAGCTCGCTTAATACACTTGTACAGCAATAACATAGATCGAATATTTTTACATTATTTTCTAAAATCTCAAAATCTATAAACCCTTCCAGTTTATCATCTTTAAAGATTACATTTGATAGATGCATATCACGATGAATAATTTGTCTCGGTAATGAATGGACCGTTTCCTTGAAAGCTGCGTGCATTCGCTCCATCTTTTGAATTACCTCTCGATGAACATACTCATTCTTTTCTAAAATCGGTATAGCCCATTCAAATACCATCTTATATAAATCTCTTTTTATTAACTCATGGTCACTATTCACCGCATGTAATGCTTTGTGCAGATTAGCTATTTCTTCTCCAATTGTACTTGCTAGCCTTTCCAGCTTATTCGTATCTTTTATTTCTAAAACACTTCCGGCAACATACTCATATAAGCAATAATATTTTTCTTTATATAATACATATTGTTCATCATTTTCTGTCTTTACTACTCTCTGTACTTTAATTCCCTTTTCATACAGTTGCTTCAAAACATCGAATTCAACTAGAAGTTGCTTTATCGATCCCGTTCTCTTTAAAATGTACTCTTTATTCTTGCATAAAACCTTCGCTACTTTTGGTTGCATTACAGTAGCTGTGACATGTTCATTTCGAAACCAAAGCTTTGCAATTTCCAGTGCTTGTTCCATTTACAAATACCCCTTTTACAATTCTTATTTCTTCCGAAAAATAACCTCACACAGTATTCCCACTCCAACACCAATTGTATAAGCCACTACATCACTCCACAAAAAACCGTATCCCAACACGAGTCCCCCCAAAGTCGTTGCACGAATGCTATCTATCCATTCCGCATGATACAATTGGCTCGCTTCAATCCCGTAGCAAAACATTAAACTAATAAAAGCCAACTTCTTCGTCTCTGTTTTAGGAAACAAAAATCCAAAGCCAGTGAAAATCATTAATGCCCATAATGCATCACCTAAATAATCATTTAATAGATGTGGTAGTGCAAAAGCAAACTTTCTTGAGCTAAGACCTAAAATAATAACAACTATAGTAAATAGTGCATATACTACTCTATTTCGTTTCATATTCATTTTAAAGTCTCCTAATATGTAATGTAAAACTGTAAATAGCTAGTAAAACAAAGTTATTTTACTAGCTATTTATTGATTGCTTTTATGATAAGAAAATGTGGATTCATATTTAAATAATGATATGATTTTTCGCTTACTTCTTTCATTTTTTCAATTGCCTTCGGTTCCACTATCTCTTCTAATACAAAATAATTTGTAGTTTCATTTAGTATGTCTTGTAATGATCTTCTAAAAAACTTGACTTCAATAGTAATATTCGGTTTAACCCAAGTATCTATTAATAACTGTTTTTCAAAATAATTTTCACATGGAAACTTTGTGAAATCCATAAAAGGATGATGAATAGAATAAATAAGTTCTCCACCTGGCTTCAATACACGACGAAATTCTTGAAATACTTGATTCCAATTTTCTATATAATGAAGAGTTAATGAACTTACAATCACATCATACGTATTATCTTCAAATGGCAATGTTTCTTGCAGATCATGACAAAGGAACGTCGCTTCTTCTCCTATATTTTCTTTTGCTGCTTTTACCATTTCAGGACTTACATCAATTGCTGTAACATTTGCTCCTCTTCCTATGAATTGAGAAGTATACCATCCAGCTGCACATCCAGCATCTAATATCTTTTTTCCTTCTAGTTCCTTTGGAATAAGCTCCATCATCGCCGGTCTTTCATAATAACTGTTATATGGATTTGCGAAATCTAGATTTTCTTTATATGTACTCGCTAATTTATCATACGTATCTTTAATCGAATCTTTCATTACACACACTCCTAATACATATTAACCCATTAACTCCTGCTGCTTTTTCTTTGAAAATGATTGTAGTACTAAATCATACGACCAATCAATCATTTTATTAATTTGCTCCTGCTCTATACCCTTATGAATATAAACGGTATTCCAATGTTTTTTATTCATATGATACCCTGGAATAATTGTTTCTGGATAATCTTCTCTTATTCTTAATGCGACTTCTGGATCACACTTCAATGTAATCGCAGCCTTTTCACCTTCTTCATGATTTACTATCGCAAATATTTTATTATTAAGCCTCATACATGTTGCACTCCAGCCATCTGGAGAATCTTCTGTCGCTTTTCTTTTCGATAAACAGTACGCTCTTGTTGCATTCATTTTAATTGGCACCTCTTATTCTTTCCCTGTTTGATTACGATGCATCACAATTTGCTTCGTTGCTTGAAATTGCTGCTCACCGTAAAACTTTATTAGCTTCTCTCCGCAAAATAGACTAACAATATCAATATGAGATATTTCTCGAAGTAACATTGTAAGCATTTTCTCTCCAATACCTTTATTTCTTACATTCTCATGTACGACAACATCTTCAATGTATGCTCGAAAAACACCATCAGAAACGACTCTAGCAAATCCAACTAATTCATTTTCTTCCCATACTCCAATGGCTATACTATTCTTTAACATTTTTTCAATATCGACTTCTTTTCTTTCTGGCCACCAACCGACAGAATCATAAAGCTTCTTAATTTTTTCTGCACAGATTGGTTGTTCTTGTTGCAATTTATACGTGTACATATGCTTTCTCCCATCAATCAGTATACATAATATTATTATAATCTCTTTTCAAAAAAGTGCTGACTATGACCTTTTGGATGATCTTCAACGATACCATACTCTCGGTAACCGTGCTTTTTATAAAATTCTGGCGCTTGAAAACTAAATGAATCTAGCAATATTAATCTGCACCCTTTTTCCTTCGCAATTTCTTCAATTTTATGTAACAGTTGACTACCATAACCGTCATGACGAACTGATTTATCAACCCATAAAAAGTCGATATGAAGATGATAAAAATACATCGTACCTGTTACACCACCAAATATTTTTCCTTCTTCATTTTTTACTACGAGGCTTACTTTTTCCATCGGCTGTTTTACTTCATCTGTTAAGATGGACATATTATATTGAATGACTTTATTTTTAATGTATTCTCCTTCAATACGTGTACCGTTCTCTATATGTTTCATATACATTGCTTCCTTTCAACTTAGTAAGCTACATTTTATTTTTCCCCTTTAAAATACTAATCAAAACGAATCCACCATATGTAACAAAGCATGAAAAGCCAATTATCCCTGGTACAGAGACATAGCCTACCCTTATGTAATTTATAACTGCAAAACAAGCGATAGACAATAAAATAGATGGCCAAAATATAACAGCTATTTTTCTTCGCTCTCGTTTCGATGTACTTTCTTTCTCTTCAGAAACACGTGTGCCAAAAAGCAATACAATACAAATAAGGATCGCTGCAAAGTAAATTGTATCTAATGACAAATTGTGATCATATAGGGCGATTCCAACTTCAAGAGCAATAATCGTTAAAATTAAAATAATGATTGTTAAAGTCTTTAAGTTTCTTTTCAATCGCTCACTCCTAGCATGCTTTCACTATATTCTTTGTATATGTACTTTAAAACTACTGCAAAAGCTTCATCTACCTCTTTATTTTCACGGCGATTCGGTAAATCTTTTCCCCCAATCACATAAAGAAGTGGAAATTCGTTAAACATTCCTATTATACCAATATTTATTGTAGCTGTGAGTAATCCACCTGTCATATGAGTTATATGATAATATGGAATTTCTTCATACTCTCCTTGCTGTCTTACCATGCCGCTAATAATTGGTTCCCATAATTCTGGTTCTGATTTATAACCTTGAAAGGTTTGTATGAAAAGGGCAAGAACTTCACTTAATTCTCCAACATTCTTCTCATCTCTAGCATTCTCTTGTATATGAATTTTTGAAAAGTACGTTTGTGCGTACATTTTCACAGCATCCCATCCACCACAGTGCATTACAACTGACTGTGCAACGTAACTATCATGACAAGCAATCATTACCTCTACCGCTTGACTAAGTGTTAAAGAAGTTCTTCCTTGTAAATGCGGATATAACTGCGCACTATCTTCATGTGGATTAAATTTAATGTAATGAAGTATATCATTCCAATTATGTTTATTTTCCTTCACCATTTGCGTTACTACAAATCCAATGACTAATTTTGCTGCTGATGCTAACGGAATATTTAATTCACTATTATACGAAGCAACTATACGATTATTTTTTGTAGAATAAATTGCCATTCCCACATAATTAGATTGTACCTCTTTTATTTTATTTATAACAGTTTCCATTTCTATCCCTCTTTTTATATCGTTATATTAACTTCTAATATTTCAACATTGAATGTAAAAAACCTTTTCATTAGCTATTAAAATAAGAAAAAGGTAGCATGAATTTTTTCTTGCTACCGAAAAATATTTATTCTTCTATAGGATTTTCAGGACCGTTAAGTTCCAGCTGATAAAAAGCTAAATCTAGCCATTTATTAAACTTATAACCAGCTTTTTTTATTGTTCCTGCATGAACAAATCCATAGTTTTGATGCAAGGCAATACTTTTCTCATTCTCTGCATCAATTCCAGCAATTAAGGTCATATACTCTCTTTCCTTTGCAATTTTGATTAATTCTTTCATTAATGAAGACCCAATGCCATTTTTTCTATATGCCTTATCTACATACACAGAATGTTCAACTGAATATTTATAAGCAGGCCACGCTCTAAATGGGCCGAATGTCGCAAATCCTACTACTTTATTATCTAATTCATATACGATAATTGGATACTCTTCAGCCTTTTTTTGTTCATACCAATCTATTCTATTTTCAAGGGTTACAGGTTTATACGCATATACAGCTGTTGTATAAAGTATCGCATCGTTATAAATATCTAAAATGTATGCTAAATCTTTTTTCGTTGCTTCCCTTATCATTATTTTCTTCCTTTCATCATGTTCACCTTATTTTACTATCTTTTTAATAGTTTTATTTTATCGAAATTTCCGATTTTTATCTACATACGAATACTAGCTTTTCGGAAACCATCAAATATATTTATTGCAGCAGATAACATGTAGAAGAAAATTCCTCCCCCAATGAGCCACGTTTTAAACTCCTCTGAGGAAATAGTAAATGCATTTGCCAAATACGTAATAAACCCTGCGTTAAATACATGTGGATTTACTACAATTACAATGAATACTATCGTCCCAGCTATTTGAAGAATAGCATTCCCAATCGCCAATCTTTGCGTCCATTGTCCCTGCACTAATTTATAAAGGGATATACATATTTCAAAAACGATCATAATTACAACGATTGGCCAGTACTGCAATAAAACATCTTGATTAAAAGTTGGCGAGACAAACTTCAGTCCATTTGCCGTACCGTTATATACGCCAACAAGATAATTCGCATAAAAGTAAAGTGTAGCCCAAACTGCTGTCCACATTAAACCTCCAAAAACTTCAAACTTCGAGATTGCTTTTTTCTTTGGGATATACGAGATGTTTTTCAAATCATCTGGTGTCCATTTTTTTAAACTTGTCGTCAACGGCTCGATACCTTTGTCTTTATCTGTTCTTTCTAAAATAACAAACACAACTGTCAACCAGAAAAATACATGGAGGCTCACTTCAAAAATTTCCCCAATGCCTTTACCTATCAATTGTAAAATAACATTTAATACCGCTTGATCACCACTATAGCCTATAAAATTTTCTGCAACCATTGATATGAGTGCAATGACAGCTGCGATTGGTATAATCATTTTTAACAACGTTGTATATACATCAAAATAACGTGGTCCAATTAAATGCATCGGTCTATCCAAATAACCATTAGCCAATGAAACCGGACTCCCCAATTTTTCGAGAACGCTCTTTACATCTTTCTCATTATAATCTTCAGGTAACATATCATCTATAGTTGACCTTAGTTCAAGTGTAATATCTTCACGATTTTTTTCAGGTAATCTCTTCGCAACCTCTTGGATATAGAGATCAATTAAATTCATTCTCTTCCTCCTCCTTTAATAAGTTATAAAGTTCTTTCGAATCCTTTATCCATTCTTTTTTCAACTGCAAAAATATTTCTAATCCATAATCACTTAAAACATAATACTTACGAGGTCTACTCTCCGTTTTATCCCAACTACTCGTCACTAATTCCTGCTTTTCTAATCGGCGAAGTAGTGGATATAAAGTACTTTGATCAATTGTAACCCCTGATTGCTCTAATAAGTGGACAAGTGAATATCCGTACTGCGGCGTTCTTAATTGACTTAAAACAGCTAACGTTAATGTCCCTCTTCTTAACTCAGTAATTAACGAATTTAATAAAGTATCCATTCACTCACCTCATTTCCATTACTATATGTCATACAGTATGTGTTTTATACTATGTATCGTACAGTATTAATGTGACAAAAACTATAATTTTTTACCAAAAAACAGATAATGAACAGCTCAAATTATATGATTTGTGCTTTTTTAGCTAAGTTATATATAACACTCTATAAGGTAACAACCTTAACTACTAATTTTGAAGTTCCAGTAATGCTATATTAAGTTACAAATATCGTATACATATGATGTGAACATAACATCTCACTATAGGAAGCTATAAAAACGGTGAATTACCATGCTTGAATAATTCCCGTTTTCAGCACCTAATCAACGTTATTTCCTTCATAAACTTCATCTTGTTCAAAATCTTTATTTTTGTTTGGTTTATTAGAGACAAATAAAAAAACAATTAAATTAGGTTAATTGTTTTTCAAATACAAAATCTTTATTTTTTTAAATAACCTATGATATTCGAAAAGACAAATTCTCCAAATGCAAGTGGTATATAAATAAACCATAACTTTAATATTGCCTTTGTTTCTTTGTGATCAGAATCCCCCATTAAAACCAACCCTATCCTTTTTCTTCTAATATTTTCATTTTAATTCCAATAACAAGGAAATTATACCATTTATTAATGTTTTAGTCTATTTTTTCTGAAAATTAAATAAATAAAATTCTTGTATTCCCTCAATATTCAGATAAACATAATAACTTTTTTACGTTTCATCTTCAAAGTCAATAATGACTCCTGTTAGAACCGCTACATTACCAATCGATTGGATCCCGTGACCAATAAAATCCACCTTAAATTCTTCCCACTTTAATTTATGTAATGATATAATAACACTAAATTTTCAACACGTGCTTAATAGATTGGGGACTTATAATGGATAAACCTCTCACTGCATTACAAACTATTATTATACATATGAATACAACTGAGCATTGGCATGATTTTATTTGTTACTGTCAGCATCGCGAAGCGGGACTTCGAAAATTAGCTTTTAAACATTTAGAGACATTTATTACAAATGCAAAGAAATGGGAATCAAAAGATCAAGAAGAGTTTGCCATTTCGCTGTTTACTATTTTAGATGTATTAAACGAAAAAGATGAGGTCTTAACTTTCTCACTAAATAGTTTTCTAATTGACATTCTATATAGATGGACAGAAAACAACCCATTTGATTCAAGACCTTTTAGATGGATAGGAATTTATATGGACTCTAGCAATAAAGAAGACGATTTAGAAAAATCCCTTCGAAAAGCGATTGAATTAGGTGGTGATACCGAACAAGAAGCCATGATATACCTAGTTTCTAATTACATCAATACTTTAGAATTTGGTACACATGAATTCCCTTCAGGTTATTGCGGAGATTTAAGTGAATGTATAGAAAAACTTCCCTATATGCTTCAATTAATTGATAGAATTCAGAATAAGAACATAAAGGAGCAAAACATTGGGCAAATACAAGAACAACTACACCTTATTCTAGATTGGTTAAAACATACACAAATTCCAGTAGATGCCGTTCGTGTACGGGAAAAAGAACAAACTAAGGAATTAGAAAAGGTCATTGTATATTATTTACACAACAGCTCAAGTCGTTAATTCATCGTGTACAGAGATAATAAAGTTGTTTAAAAAACGCCAGTCATGTTATTCAACAATCGGGCTATATAACGGAATAAATCCTTGTAAAAATTAAAAATATTTGAAATAATCGTCATTAAGTTGAAGTAGAGCGATTGCAGAAAAAGGTGATACGACTTTTTCTTACTTAATAATTGCATGATAGTTAAAAAATTCAACTAATTATATTCCGAAAGGGTGTGTGTAGTATCTTATCAACTAATGTTTTTACTTATAAATCTAAGGATGGAAAAACAATAATAATTAGAGAAGCTAAAGAACGGGATGCAGAAAGAATACTAGATTCTGCTTCAAAAGCTTTAATAAACGCTCCATACATGCTAAGTACGGTTGAGGATGTAAAAAAGGTGCGTATCGATGCTATTCAAAAAACGTTAAAAGCTTATCATGAAAATCCAAATTATGTACAGTTTATTGCTGAAGTTGATGGTAAGTTAGTCGGTGCAATAGATTTTAAGAACGGAAACAAAGAAAAAATTAGTCATCAAGGGGCTTTTGCGATGACCATACTACCCGAATATCGAAATTATGGTATTGGAAGAGCTCTTCTAGAAACGTTAATCAATTGGGCTAAAAATAACAGTAAGATTGAAAAAGTTTGTCTTGAGGTAATGGAAGATAATCTAGGTGCAATCCAATTATATAAGAATCTAGGCTTCTTTGAAGAGGGTAGAAAAGCAAAGGGTGTAAAATTGGATGGTAGCTATCAAGATTTAATATTAATAGCTTTATTCGTTTAAAATTGAACATTAATTTCAATATAAAAAGAGGGTCTTCATAGTCATCTCCCTGTTAAGTAGACAGTAATAGAAACCCTCTTTTTATATTTATCTCACATTAGCTTGCAGTAAAACTCCCCACTGATTATAGTTTCACTTTATTTTAATCCTTTAATTAAAGGTGACGCTTCCCCACTATGGAAAATCCATAGGTCATGAAGTGATCTCGTACATCCAACATATAGTAACTTTGCATCATGTTTTGTGTCTTTGTAATGTTCTTCATCCACATCAATTAAAAGCACCGCATCAAATTCTAAACCTTTCGCTAAATAGACAGGTACTACTGATATACCACCTTCATATTTACTTTGGTTTGCTTCAATTACGTTTACCGTTAATCCTGCATTTGTTAATTCCACATATATATCACGGCATTCATCTTCTGTTCTTCCGATTACCGCAATTGTTTTCACATCTGCATTTTGCAAATGTTTTACCGTCTTCACAATTTCAGTAAATTGATTTTCCGCATGAATTACTTTCACATCTTCTCCACTGCGGAAGACTGGTGTTGCGAGTCCTACTGGGATTTCTGCATTTTTAATTATTTCATTTGCAAATTCAATAATTTCTTTTGTAGAACGATAACTTCTTGTCAATTCATAATAACCGGTTTCTTGGAATACTTCCTTAAAAGCATTCCAATCTTCAATTCCTTGGTAATCATAAATCGCTTGCGATAAATCACCTAATATAGTGAAAGAATTACCTAATGTAATTTCTTTTAATACATAAACTTGGAAAGGCGAAAAATCTTGCGCTTCATCAATAACAACGTGATGAAACTTCTGCCCGATTTCAATCCCTGTTATACGATGATGTATGTATATTAAAGCTGGTAAATCTTCTACATACACTTCTTTTTTACGACAACTCTTTTCTGTTTCTTTAACAAGTTCTTCAGGTAATACCTCGAGTATTTCTTTACTTTTTACTATTGAACTATACAGTGAAAGAGCACTCATTTTCGGCCAAAACTTCATATATGCGTTCAGTCTCTTAGTCGCTTCTTTTTTAAGTAATTTTTTCTCGTTTGTTTCCCCGAATTTTTTAAGTTCAATTTCAATCCAGCGCTTCATTCGTCCTACTAATCGTTCTCTTCTTTTCTGTAAAGGATAATGTTTATATTCAACTTGCATCCATTTTTTAATATCTTCTACTGGAATAATCGCTCTATCCCACGCCTCAAAATCTTTTGTCGGAACTAACTCATTTTCAAATTGGATCATTCTCTCTTCAATAAACGTCTTAAATTCCAACGTACCCTTTAATTTACCTAGCATTATCTTCTTTTCATCACGATTAATTGAAAATGCTTCTTTCAATTTTTCTTCTGTCTGCTTTAGTTTCACTGAATCATCTAACGTACGTAATGCCCAATCCAGAAACGTTGTTTGACTAATATTCCCTACACCTAATTCAGGAAGTACACTCGAAATGTAGTCTAAAAACAGACTATTCGGCGCAAATACGATCATTCTTTCTGCTTCTAGTTGTTCACGATATTCATAAATTAAAAAAGCAAGGCGATGTAAAGCAATTGTTGTCTTTCCGCTCCCTGCAACCCCTTGAATAAGTAATGGTAAATTTCTTTCCGCTCGAATAATATCATTTTGTTCCGATTGAATCGTTGAAACAATATCCTTTAGCTTATTATCTTTATTCTCACCTAATCGATATAGAAGAAAATCATCGGCATGCGATACATCTTCATTTCCTTTTACATATGTATCAACAACACGTTCAAGTTCTCTTTTTCGAATGGAAATGTTTCGTTTTAAATACACATCACCTTCTACTAACCCATCTGGTGATTGATAAAATGCTAATTCTTCTCCACCGGTAAATGAATAAAACATACTGGCGACAGGCGCCCGCCAATCAATAATGATTGGCTTCATCGTGTCCATATCCGAAACCCCTACTTTTCCGATATAAATCGGCATAACTTCTTCTTTTCCATCTTCCTGAAAATCTAACCTTCCAAAGTACGGCTCTTGCACACCAATACGTAAGTTTTGTCTATTAGACTCCCTCATACTTTCAAGAATTTGCTCTTTAAAATCTTCTCCATAATAAACCGGGGTTTTTTCAAGCTTATCCAATTGCTCATCCATCGTATGTAAAGTATCCTTCATTTTTTGTAACTCATCTTCAAATATGTTGCTCATTTCGACGATTCCCTCCTGTCCGTTCTAATTTTTCAGTCGAAGTATCATTGTATTAAAAACCCAATCATAAAGTCAATAGTTTCCGTTTAAATTTTCCGAAAAAACTTACTTTTCATCTTTCTAATTTAAAAAGAATATGCAACATCAAAATCACACAAATACACATATAGTATAGTGATGCATACAAAAGATACTACTTTCTATTTGTCTCCTATTTAATTTATCCATTAACAAATATTGTAAAAATTAAAGACTTTAATCAATGGGCGTTTTACTGCCCACAAATAATAGGATAAATAAAAGTAAAGGAGGCTCTTCAAATGAATATTTTGAATCTATCTCAAGATTAAATATGCTTCTATCTGGCTGTATCCTTATGCTTTGTTGGTCAATTATGTATGTTGAAATATATAGACTTACAAAATCAGTCTGGCCATGTGTTATCATGCATGCAATCAAGGATGCTGTTCCTACTGTTTTAGTTACAATAACAGGGATTATTACTCTTACAAACAGTAGTGATTTTTGGTTAAATCCTACTAGCGGGGTCGCTGCTACTGTTTTATTTCTCGGAATTGGAATCGTACTAAGAACTATAAGAATAAAAAGAGAACGACAATTATTCACACAATAAAAAGCAGATAATGAATTCGTCATTATCTGCTTTCCAATTTTTAAAACTACCTTATTATATTTTTTGATACATAAGCCAGTCACCAGAGTCTATCACTTTCTTTAACATCTTTTTATTCTGAGCGATATACACATATGCCTCAATTTCCCTATCAGCAACATATACTGTTTGCGTGATTCGATCATATAAATCAGTCTCCGCATTACCTGTATATTCTTCTAGTTCATCTAACTTACACAATATCTTATCATTTACTACATAAACTTCTCCATACACCTGTTCTTCAATCGAATAAGTCATGGCCGGATATCCTTCATTCGTATCAAATAATTTTCCATATGTCCAAGCTCTGTCTGCGATGCATGTTGCACCTTGCATATAATGAGCATTCGTTTGTCCTCTTCTTAATGTGCCATAAACGAACACATGATACATAAATTCTTATCCCCTTTATATGTCTCTACTTTCTTATTTGTAAATAAGCACGAATCATAAAGTAACTCACTTCATTCGGAAGCTGTTCTTTAATAGATTTCAGCCCACCCTCTGCATTTTGAACGGCAGTTTCAATAAGAGATTCATACTCTGCTGGAACAAAGCTTTGCCAATCTACTTCCATTCCATCCTCATAGCAGCGAATTAAATGGTTTTCAATTGTTTGTCTTGATAAGTTACGTTCTTTTGCAATCTCATTCAAATCAATACCTTGTTTATACATTTCATATGTTTCTAAATGAGAATTTGCGGACGCTTTTCCTGACTTTTTACGCTCTGAAACTACTTCTGTCTTAATCGTTTCAGCATAATTTGGATTTTCCTCAATAAAATGCTGAACTGCTTGTAAGAAGTGCGAGCCATATTTCACAAGTTTGTGTTCTCCGATACCTTTTACCGTCAACAATTCAGAATCATTTTGCGGCATTTTCACACACATATCTTTTAATGTTTGGTCAGAGAAAATAACGAACGGAGGTACACCTTCTCCTTGTGCAATTTCTTTACGTACTTCACGAAGCACTTCAAATAAAGGATGGTCTTGAACAATTTGTCTTGTCTCTACTCGTTCTTTTCGTAAAACATTCTCTTTGCCAAGTAATACTTCTTTCCCTTTTTCAGTTACTTTTAACGTCGGATAAGTGCCATGTTCAACTGCAATTAACTCGTCTGAAATTAAAAACTCAATAAACTCACTGACCTCTTTTACACTACGGTTCGATAAAAGCCCATACGTTGGTAAAGTATGAAAATTAAATTCAATAACTTTCTTATTCTTCGACCCAGTTAATACTTGCGCTATCATTTGCTTTCCAAAGCGTTGGTTCGTTCTAATCATGCATGATAAAACCATTTGTGATTCTCTTGTCACATCGATGCTCTCGCGATTGTCTGTACAATTACCACAGCGTCCACAATCTTCTTTCGGTTCTTCTCCAAAGTATTGCAAAATGAATGATTGTAAACATTGTTCTGTATGACAGTAATCGGTCATATTTTGCAATTTTTCAAGTTCATTTGAAAAACGTGATTCTCCAGTTGATTGATCAATTAAAAAACGCTGTACTTGTACATCTTGAGAAGAATATAACAATATACATGTACTATCTAATCCGTCACGACCAGCACGTCCTGCTTCTTGATAGTAACTTTCCATATTTTTTGGAAGCTGATAATGAATTACGTAACGAATATTCGATTTATCAATACCCATCCCGAATGCAGATGTTGCTACCATTACACTTACTTCATCTCGTAAAAAGAGTTCTTGTTGCTCATTTCGATCACTATCACTCATACCAGCATGATATTTTGATACAGAAACACCTGCCTTCATCAAATCTTCATATAACTGATCGACTACTTTTCTAGTAGCTGCATATATAATCCCGGATTCCTTTTGATTTTGACGAATATAATCCGCCAAATATGCATTTCGATCTTGCCCTTTAATGACAGAAAACGATAAGTTCTCACGCTCAAACGTTGTCATAATTGTATTTTCTTGATTAATTTCAAGTGTGTTACAAATATCATCACGTACTTGCGGTGTTGCTGTTGCTGTTAATGCTAATACGAGCGGCTTTTCTGGAAGATAATCTAATATGCGATGTATATGTAAATAACTTGGACGGAAATCATGTCCCCACTGTGAAATACAGTGTGCTTCATCAATCGCAATCATAGGGATTTTCATATCAATAAGTTGATCAACAAACTCCATCGAATCAAGACGCTCAGGCGCCACATAAAGTAACTTGTAATGTCCTTGTTTCGCTAATTGAATTCGCTGATTTGCTTCTGCAATAGATATAGAACTATTAATATATGTAGCTGAAATGCCATTCTGTACCAATGTATCTACTTGATCCTTCATAAGTGATATTAGAGGCGATATAACCAACGTCGTTCCTTCAAATACTAATGCCGGAATTTGATAACAAATCGACTTACCGCCACCCGTTGGCATAATACAAACCGTATCTTTCCCATCTAGTACATTTTTAATTGTTTCATCTTGTCCTCTTCGAAACGAAGAATAACCAAAGTAGGACGCTAAAAGTTCTTGTGCTTTAGTAAACAAAAAAGAGTCACCCGCTTTTCTTTATCTTTCATCTACTTCTATTATATCAATCACTTATGCGACTTGAAAGGGATGATTAGATGCTTATTGTTTTTTCATTATTCTATGTTTCTTCACTTATTTAATATGAATTAGCATCATTATTTTATATGTTTTACAACATTTATAACGTAAATCCAGTACACAAGAAGAAAGAGTTTCAATTTAAATGTTCATTTTATTTCCCTTTCTTGAATACTACTAATCGTATACATATAAATTCAGGAGGTTACTATATGAAACATCGTAATATGAGTTCCATCAAGGCAAAAACGAAAACACAAAAACTCCAATTCTCTAATAATGATGCGTGGAAATATGAATTATACTATAAGTACCAGCCATTATTCTCTTATAAAAAGCTTTTTAATTTTCTTTCTCAACTTTTTAGACGTTAATATATGTGCAAAAAATATATCATTCACAGAATTTTTCTCAATATTAAATGTATAGACTTACTACAATTCAGTTGTTACCATATATAATAATCTGTTGGATAAACCCCTTAAGTTGACCTGCTTATATTAGCAGGTCTTTTTCATGATTACATACTTCTGTGTACCTCGATCTCACTTCCAAGTCTTTTCTCCATTTTATAACCATATTTAGATCCCAACAATTAATGATAATCATAAATTGTTGGGATTTAAATTGTTCACATATAATTATGCAATTCTTCTTTCTCAATACACAAAACACATTTTACTTGTTACTATAAAAGTACTCCAGATGAGTTTTTTGCTCATCGACATTATCTAGTTATTGGGGCCTGCCGCGGGAAGCAGGTCCCTTTGACTGTATTAAGGTCCCAATTTCATTTGGACACATTTACCAGGTTTTTTCAAAAGAATTTTATGATAACATTACGTAGTCGAGTCCGACATC
Organism: Bacillus sp. JKS001846; assembly: GCF_900176455.1. Lineage (NCBI taxonomy): Bacteria > Bacillati > Bacillota > Bacilli > Caryophanales > Bacillaceae > Bacillus > Bacillus sp. JKS001846. The sequence goes on along the minus strand of NZ_FWYG01000001.1, from coordinate 2,874,238 downwards.
TCGGCAATACCCTTTTGAGGGTCTGCAACTTCCCTTACAGACCCTCTTTTACTTTATATTCAATTTATTCATATATACCACAACACCATTCATTGAATTTCTCCATTTCAAATTCCCTAAAAATAATCTAGGACACGTAACTAAAAATAAATCTTCATCATACTTTGAGTTATACATGTTCAAAGGAGTGTTACTATTTATGTATTCTTATTGGCAATCGTATTACTCCCCCTACCATAACCCTTATGTAAACTATGATTTATCCGTACGGAACTACCGAATTAGTAAAAATGAGAATTTTTTAAAAGGGTATATGCGTTCTTTATGGGAACAACACGTCGCTTGGACGAGATTGGCTATTATAAGTATAGTATTTAATTTACCAGATGTTAATGTTACTGTTGGACGACTTCTACAAAACGCAACACATATGGGACTATCACTTGAACCATTTTACGGTGAGGATGCAGTGAAAAAATATAGTGCATTAATTAAAGATCACTTAGTAATTGCAGCGGATCTTGTTAAAGCCGCAAAAGCTGGTAATCAAAATGCAGCGGCCGCTATAGAGAAAAAATGGTACGCTAATGGTGACGCAATTATTGAATTCCTTAACAGGATCAACCCATATATAGATAAAGAAGAATTTAGAAAAATGTTTTATGAACATTTAGCACTAACGAAAGCAGAAGCACTTGCCTTCCTAAATAAAGATTATGAAGCAGGAGTAAAACTTTACGATAAAATTGAAAAAGAAGCATTAGAAATGGCTGACATGATAACAAACGCAATCGTAAAACAATTCCCGCAAGTATTTCAATAAAGTGAAACTTTAATCAGTGAGGGGGTTGTTCATCCCCCACTGATTATCAGCTCTCACCAATCGGCTTATTTAGTTTTCTCTCCATGATATTTCACCTCTCCTCTTTACATTTAGCTTATATCGATATATTTTATTAATATCCGTTTTTTATAGGAGGAAATAGTTTGATTAACGCGATTGGTCTCGTTTTTATACTTACAAATAAACACGAGAAAAAAAAGAAAGTTTACTTAAATGAAAAATTTGCACTAATAGATATTATTGATTCTAAAGAAGTATTTGATGATGAAGGGAATCCTTTAGTAGAACTAACATGTAAATACAGTATATATTTAGATGAAAAATATTACTGTAAATCTCTCGATGATTATACCGGACAAGTCTTTCCTTTCTTAAGTGCAAAAATAGGAAAAGGTCTTCTAAGAAACTTAAACTATTACTTTTCTTACGTTGATGCCTATGATAAGAAACCACCAGTTAAAGAAATAAGACCACTTATGAAACAAGTAACTAACAGATAGCCAAAAATACCAAAAAAAGAAAGCATCTAACCCTGGATGTTTTCTTTTTTATTAAAAACTCATTAACTTTCATCCTCTTCTAAAAGTATGTATCCAAGCATATTTTAAATTAAAAACATTGGAGGATTAGAGTGAATGAAATACTCAGAAACAATTATAAGCAAACGACTTCGAATACTTAAAATGACGGGTATGTTTTTCATGCTAGTGTTAATAGCATGGATTGGCTATACAAAATTACTTTATGAAAACGGCTTTCTTCAAGAAAAAAAGAATTCAGTAGAAGTAATGAACACTAGCATTACAGGAGAAATAGAGCAGCTTTTTCATATAAACTTGCAAGGTTATCGAAAAACAAGCCTTGATGCTGTTATAGAAGCCAGTAAAACCGATCCAAGTGAACTATCCTTAATTGAACTAGTCAACAAATCCTGCTCGCGAGATTGCATAGGTGAACCAGTTACATATGTAAACTCAAACAATGGATATATCTTTTATAAGGAATCTAATGGAACTAATGTAGCTATAACGGTTAAAAAGAAAGACACATGGGTAATTGTAAAGAAATCTGTTCAAGATGGAATATAATCATCCAAAAAAAGAGTACGCATCTGGTATTATCCCCTATAGGTAGACAGTAAAAAAAGAGTCCATCTGATATGATGGACTCAATACTGTTTTATCTGGAGGGGATTTTTTTATGGCAAGAAAAGGACAATCATTTCAAAAATATACAGAAGAACTAAAGCGAGAAGCAGTTCGTCTTCGATTAGAAGAGAGAAAATCATTGCGAGAAATTCGTGAACAACTCGGTGTGAAGAGCGATGCCCAGATTATTGAGTGGGTAAAACGTGCGCAACAAGGGGAGTCCTTTGATGATCAACGTGGTGTCTGGAATCGAAAGAATTTTAATAGTCTAGAAGAAGAAAATGCTTATTTGAAGGCACAGGTTGAGTATTTAAAAAAGCGCAATCCAAATCTACACGGGAAGGAATGGTCCTAAAGAAAGAACGATTTTCTCTTATCGATTCATTACGCCAAGCCTATCCACTCCGATGGTTGCTTCAAATCGCGGAAGTTTCTAAGGCTGGCTACTATAAATGGCGGAAATATCATAACGTGCAGCGTTTACGTCAGAAAAGGGATATGTGGCATAAAGAACATATTTTATCTATTCATCGTCAGCACCCTTACTATGGGTATAAACGTATGACTCGTGCTTTGGCTCGAGAAGGAATGGTAATGAATCATAAACGTGTTCGTCGTCTTATGAGAGAGCTGGGTATTCAATCTATCATTCGAAAAAAACGTCCGTTTTATGGAAGAAAAACATCTGTGGTATTTAAAAATCATTTGAATCGAGAGTTTCAAGCTGAAAAGCAAAATCAAAAATTCGTAACAGATATTACTTATGTACGAATCGGAGAACAATTTGCCTATTTGTCGGCTGTGTTAGATTTATACAACAATGAAATTGTTGCCTGGAAGCTATCTTCAAGAAATGATTTAGATTTGGTTTTAACTACATTACGTCAATTAGAAGGGAAGTCATTAACTACTAAGCCCCTTTTCCATTCAGATCAAGGGTTTCAATATACATCTAAATCCTACGCAAAACAGTTAGAGAAATTAGGATTTGTCGGTAGTCATTCTAGACGTGGAAACTGTTTTGATAATGCGTGTATCGAATCATTCTTCTCACATTTAAAAACAGAGAAGTTGTATTTAGTGTGCCCAAAAACATATGAAATGGCCTACCGAGCAATTCAAGAATATATTCAATTTTATAATACAGAAAGATTCCAAGAAAAACTTCACGGCCTTTCCCCGATAGAATATCGGGAAAAGGCCGTGGCATAATACTCTTTTTATTTCTGTCTACTTGACAGGGAGATGACCAATCGTACTCTTTTTTATTATTAATACCCTTCCTCTTCATGCCTACAATGGCATTTCGCTTTTGTTTTACAATGACATTTTTCACACTCACACTTCGGTTTCTCTTTGCAACAACACTCGTGAAAATCATTGCGCTTACATCTACATCTCCCAAACATTAAATCATCCCAAAATTTATTACAATCTTGAAAATGTCCACAATGACAAGTATTTCTCATAAATATGCTTCCTCCTTGATAGAATTCATCATATTCTATGTTTGAAAGTATACAAAGGCTTGTTTATTAGTCTATTTTCTCCATATTATAAGTAGAGTTAAAAGATTAAATAAAAATAAAAACCGTCACATGACGGCTCTTATTTTTGCAAACTACTCTTTTGTATAAAAATATTTAATTCCTTTCATATCTAACCAAGCAGTTGCTTTGTCCAGTTCGTTCCCTTGACGATAATCTGTTTCGAAATACACAAGCCCTTGGTTATCTCCACGAGATATTATTTTAGAAGTATATCCAAGCTTATCCATCATTTGAATCATGTCAGAAATTAAATTTACACCAAATTCATAAGTAACTACTTTGCTATATTTATTCACTATAATTCCAACCCCTTCTTGTTTTTTTATCGGCTCAACAATTTGATTTGTAAACCAAGCTAACGGCTTATTTCCAATCAGCTTATTTAAATCACACTTGCCGATACCAGCCACATTTCCTGTCTCTGTGTATTGCCAAATATCACATGGATACGCCGGTTTGTTACCACCATAACGAGGAATCCATACAAAATCACAATTGACATTTTCCATTCCAAATGGAGCATACATATGATGAGCAATATATAAACCGACTTTCTTAGCTCCTAATCTGCGTAATTCATCAATAAAAGCTTGTGCACCCGCTCTCATATCGTTCATTGTTCTTACTTCTACGTCAGCTACCCAAACTGTTGCATTTTTATCACCACGGTTCCAAAAGTCTCTTGCTTCTATCCGTGCATCCTCTACTGAAACGAAACGACAGAACGCATAATTACCAAACGGAATATTCCTTGCTTTCATTGCTTGTACATAATTTTTATATAAAGGATCTACATAGTTTGAACCATCTTGCACACGTGCAATTACGAAATCTAATTGTGGTGCTGCGATATCCCAGTTAATGTCGCCATTCCATTTCGAAATATCTACAATATAACCCATTATTTAACATCTCCTTTTTCATTATTATATTCAAAGCTTGTTTTTTTGTTATTATCAACTAATAAATAGTATGAGAGGTATTATATTATTGGGTAATAATTTAAAATTCGGCTTATGTATTGAGAAAACAAAATATTATTACGGGTTTAATAAGTAAAGATTTACAAAACTCTAAACTATATAAAGTGAAACGATAATTAGTAGGAGGCTACGAGCAGTGTAATTCCCACCTAATTTCTTAGCTTCATCCGAATTTTGAGGTGAGAATTTTACTTCCCGCAAATAGCTTGATAAATAAAACCACCTTTCTGACAGGTGGTTTTGTGTACTAATTTACATATAAATTGTCCATATTTTTATAGTTACTTAATATACTTGTTAACTAAAAATAAGACAATTTTTAGTTTTTAATCAAACCAATTTTCGTTTTATCTCACGTACTCATAGTACCATTTACGTGCATCTAACCAAGCTGTAAATTTATCGATATTCCCGGACGGATAGCCATTCGTTATAGCATAACCAATGCCATCTTTTTGAACGACAATTTGTCCATCAATACCCGCATCAACCATAGCTTGAGCCAAATCTTGTAAATTACTAAATGCTACACCACCAGTTTTTACTTTGAGCAAATTCGCTGCACCTCCTCCAGTTTGTCCTGTAAGAGCAAATACAATAGAATTAGCGATTTTATCAACATTCCATTTTGCCATGTCGGATTCATTATCAATAAACCCTAATTCAATAAGAATAGCCGGTGCCTTCGTTCCATTTAATACCGCTAAATCTGTACGTTGTTTCGCACCTCGATCACGCCATCCAATATCTTTTGCTAGTTGAGCTGAGATTTTAGCCGCCAAATCTTTCTGATCATAATATAAAACCTCAACACCCTGTCCATTTCCATCACTTGCATTAAGATGAAAAGAAATAACTAAATCCACAGCATGGGAATTGCTATTCCGAATGATATTATTTAAATTTTGTGATTGAGTTGCCCCTACCTCGTCCGTATCGTCATAAACCGTGTGTCCTAGGGCTCTTAACTTAGCCGCCACGGCATCTTTAACTTGCCTATCTAGAACGTGTTCTTTCCGATTCCCGAAATTAGCACCTTGAACAATACTATTGTGTCCTCCGTGCAAACTATATCTAGCCATTATTCATCAACATCTCCTTTCTTAATATCTTATTCAAAACTTGTCTTATTGCTATTCCCACTTACAATCTTAACTGTGCCCATACGTCCTATATTTTCTAAAAGTGATGCAATTTGTTTTCGATATAAAAAAGCTATCGCTTCATAAATCGAATGATTTATTCTCTAAATTACTTTTACATGAATGACGACACGAACAAAAAAGCATCACCCTTTCGGCGATGCCTAAAAACTCTATTTTACTTTTCAGCTCCCTAAATAAATAGAGTTTAAAATCACTGAAACTACACCTATATTTCCTCCCTTTCCTTCACAGCTTCTTTCAACCTCTGCAACATATACCCAATTCCTTTACACCCCTCTAGCGGATATGTAATCATTTCTTCTGGATATAACTTTGTCACTACTTTTTTATGCTTCTTCCCTGCTAGTAAGACGATTTCGTCAAACTGTAGTAAACTTTTATCTACCATCTGTTTTTGTAATTGCTCTATACTTATTACCTCATCGCTTTTTGAATCAAATGCAAGATCATAGTTTTCTAATACAATATCACTTGGTCTTAAAAATCCATGTTTCGCTGATAATATAACCCAGTTTTCGAAAAACATAGTTGCGTACGCCTGACATGCTTTTCCGAACGGACTAATATATACATCTTTTGCTTCCATCGGTCCGTAGTCTGAATGTTTATCCCAAATTTTCTTTTTTCCGCATGGAATTATACATAGCCTTTTCATATATATTTCTACTCCCTTTACTTTGGTAAATAAAATTCGTTATTTTGTACATTTTTTTCTCGAGATACTATATAATAATTCTGAAAGTTAAAATTACACATTTTACCATATGCGTACTATAGATTACTCTCATTGCAAATATTATAATACCATAAAAAATTTTTCATTTTTTCTTCAAAATAATGAAACTAAATTATAATGCAAGTATGTATTAATAAAACAATAAAGGAGGTTCATAAAAATGAAAAATATTATTCCTGCACTATTAGTCTATTTTATCGTTTGCGTTATTTCCGTTATCATCCCAGCATCTGAAGGCTATAATTATGTCGGCTGGAAGTTATTTGTTGGGCAAGTGTATGCGATACCTATTTTCTTCATTACTACGATAATCACATTTTATATAAACAAGAAAAAATCTTACGAATAAACGATTATAAGGATAGCTAACGCTATCCTTATTTTAATTCGTTAATCAAAACTTTATATCCTTTCTTCTAAAAAGTTAAACGCAACATCTGTATTTCAGCGTTTAAACGCAGTTCCTCCGAAATCCAGCTCTCTAATTTTGAAACAGATGCAATATTTTTTCAAAAAGCCCCTGTAATTTACTTTTCAATACTTCCATATCATTAAGCATACACAATGCGACTGTTTAAAAGTTAAAAATTTCTGCTTATTATAAATAAAAAAGGACAAATAGCCAATCTGACTATTTGTCCTTACTGTTCATCTGTACGCAATACGATTAAGCTTGGAATGCTTCTGTTAATACTGGTACGATTTGTTTTTTACGAGATACAACACCTTTTAAAGTAGCTGTATTGTTTTCTAGTGATACGTTGTATGCTTTCTCAACAACGTTTACTGCTTTACCGATCGCAAGACCGACAGAATCGTTAGTTAAGATATCAGTTACAACGAATAAGAATAGGTCTAAACCTTTTTCTTCTACTACTGCAGAAATTACTTTTTCAAGTTCCGCTTGGTGTACAAGAACGTCGTTTGTATCAACAGCGTTTACTTGTGCGATTTCAACTTTCGCATTACCCATTTGGAATTCTTTAGCATCAAGAGAGATTAATTGCTCCATTGTTTTTCCGCTTAAGTCAGCACCAGCTTTTAACATTTCTAAGCCGTAGTTATCTGCATCTACACCAGCGATTTCCGCTAATTCACGAGCAGCTGCTACATCTTGTTCTGTGCAAGTTGGAGATTTGAATAGTAAAGAATCTGAAATGATTGCAGATAACATTAAACCTGCAACTTCTTTACGAATTGTTACGCCATTTTCTTTGTACATTTTGTTTAAGATTGTAGCTGTACAGCCAACTGGCTCACAACGATAGTATATAGGATCGCTTGTTTCAAAGTTAGCAATACGGTGATGGTCAATAACTTCTAACACACGAACTGATTCGATATCGTTAGCACTTTGTTGACGCTCGTTATGGTCAACTAAAATAACGTTGTCCACTTCGCTTGCTACTGTCTCAACAAAACGCGGTCCTTCTACTTTAAAATAGTCTAACGCAAATTGAGTTTCACCGCTGATTTCGCCTAAACGTACAGGCTCAGCATTCATTCCTAATTCTTTTTTCAATTCTGCATAAGCAATTGCAGAACAAATTGCATCTGTATCTGGGTTTTTATGCCCGAAAACTAGTACTTTTTCCATGTTTTCCACCTCTTCATGAAAAGGATATCTTAAAGAAGCAAATATGACAATATTTAAAGCATATTTTTTTATAAATAATTGCACTTTCTTCTATATTTTTCATCATTTTCATAAAAAAAATCATCTAAAATGAATTAGATGATCGAAATGTATGTTTGAATTAAAATAGTGTAGGAGCTTGCACTACATTGTTAAAAGCGAAATTTGAGGATAAGCCATTATTCAAAAGGTTTACATCTATAACTTGATAAAACGCATTTCCAGTGTCTGCAATTTCCCAAACAGCTAAAATAAGATGGTATCCACTACGGTCAGTTGGTACATTTGCTTCGTGCGTTACTGTTGTCCCTGGTCTAGCTCCACCGTCATTTTTTACATAGAATGGCACTAAATCTAAATCTGATCGCGTCAAAGGTTTATTTGGATTCCAACCTTTTTTCGTAATATAATATTTCCACTCTTTCGTACTATGAGGAGCCGTTAGTTTCCACTTGAATGTATTCGTCCCGCCATTTAACGTAACTTTCTTCCACCTATCTACAGTTTGAACATCTAAAGCGGGAAAATGACCAGCCCCTGCAATTTGTCCATCAGAAGGTCCTAGTTGTGGAAATCCACCTATCCCTTCTACACTTTGTGGTTCATATTGAATTGGTCCACAATTTACATTTACACCTTGCTTACATAAATAAGATCGGCTCGCTGGTGATTCTACATATCCATGAGCTGAAGCCTTTTCTGAAAACCCAAATGTTAATAATCCCGTAAGTAATACGCCACCACTTAAAATAACTTTCTTCATCTTTTGTAAACTATTCTTTTTCATTCTTTCATCCCCTTCCCATAATAAAGCGAAAATAACTATAGTCGGCTAGTCATCTTCTCTACATTTATTATAAGACGAGAATCATTACTAAAAGAACCCTCTAAAAACTTTCTCAAATTCATTTAGTGCGTTAATTAGATTATAATTAACTATTTTAACACTGCCAGAAAAATATAGACGGTGTTAAAAATAGTCGTTTATTATTCACTTACTAATAATTAAGCACTCTCCCCGTTTGATTATAACTTAAATGTTTTTATAATAAAGAACCGTAGCATCTAACTTTCCATTCGGAGAAATTGCATACCCTGGTATTGTTCCAACTTCTTGGTAGTCTAGTGATTTGTACAATTTATTGGAAGGATCTCCTTCTCTAGTATCTAATACTAAAAGAGACCTGTTTTCTTGCTTTGCTCGTTCCTCTGCTTTTTGCATAAGCGATCGTCCAATACCGTTTCGTCTAAAGTTTGGATGAGTCATTAATTTGCAAATCTCAGCTCTATGAATTCCGTTAGGCTTAGTAACTAATTGTAATTGAATACTCCCTGCTACTTCGTTGTTTATTTTAGCCACATACAATATCACTTCTGGCGCTAATACTGTTTGCCAATACTTTGTTGCATCTTTTTGTTCCAGTGGAGGCAAAAAACCAATTGATGCCCCATCATTTACAACCATTTTCAAAAGTTTCGAAAGTTCTTCTATATCATTTTCTAGTTTCTTAATTTCTTCAATTACTAAATTTCGCATTACTTTTCCCCCTTTTGTTTCATTGTAACAATTTTTAAAGAAGGAATAATGAAATAATAAGAGGAATTTATAGTTAAGATATGATTTTTTGTGAAAGGATAACGATATGAAATATATATTAGATAGAATGTACGCAAAAGAATTACTCGAATGGGCATATGAACAAAACCCGGGCCCTTGGTTTGAACATTCACTACATGTTGCTCATGCAACTGAAAACATAATTATAGAACTTATAAAAAAAGGGTACAAGCTAGATGCTGACATAGCATATAACGCTGCCCTTTTGCATGATATCGGAAGATACAAAGGTTTTACCAAATCGGTCATTCATTCCTATGATGGTTATATGTATATGAATGATTTAGGGTATACAGGAAACGCTGTTATTTGTGTGACACACTCATTCCCATGCAAAAATGAACATATAGATATCGCAGCAGAATGGAGTCTCGTTCCTGACCATATGAGAAGCCGATTAGTTGAAATATTAAATGAACATTGTAACTACGACTTATACAATAAAGTAATTACTCTTTGTGACGCTCTTGCTGATGCGGATGGCTTTACTACGCTGGAAAGAAGATTAATTTCTGTTGGTTTGCGTCATGGTACAACATCTCATACATCTTTACATTGGAAAGGGTTTTATGCGATTAAGAAAGAATTAGAAGCTTTAATCGGTAAGAGTATATACACAGTTCTTCCTGATGTAGAAAAATCTATTTATGAAGATATAGAATATTAAAGTAAATACAAATTGAAAGCGATAAAATTTGTATTTATGTTTCTAAAAGACTCTTTCAAAAATGGAGGGATTTCTTATTAGTAAAATAGGATTTGACTTGATAAACCTTGAGGGGAATTTTGAATTTGGATATGAAGATATAAAAAAGATTTCTATGAGATGTAAATTTTCTAACTGTTCACATACAAACGAACCAAACTGCGCGGTTAAAAGAGCTATCTCTGACGGTGCTCTTTCTGAAGAAGTAGTTAACAGTTACTATAGAGATTTTAATGAGGCACATTATGTTTCTAAACAGAAAAATAAAACAAAAGCCATTGATTATATGAAGCAATTGAAGCTTTTTACAAAACCTTAAAATTAAATAAATAGTTGTTATTTCTCATTCCTACTAAATTTAAAATTCTCCCATTATTGTATAACCATAAATTGAACCCATCCTAGATAATTTTTATACTCAAATTTAATTTCACATAAAAAACGTTTTAAACATAAAGTTTAAAACGTTTTTTTATTCAATGCTTTTGATTTTTCAATTCTGTTAAACACTCTTGCACTAAAGTTACCGCTTGACTCATCGCAGCTCCGCCAGCAAATGCTGCTGAAACACCACATGCTTCCAGAATCTCTTTATCCGAACATCCTTGATCAAGACAACCTTTTGTATGATAAATTGTACAATACTCATCTTGCGTTGCTAAACTAATTCCTAATGCAATAAGTTGTTTTTCTCTTTTTGTTAAAGAACCCTCTTGAAAACAAGCTTGCGTGAACGCATTATATGTCTCAGCGATTTCAGGAATTTGATTTGTAAAACTACCTATACCTTCTTTATAATGATGTAGAATATCATTTATCGAACTATGTTGCTCATGTTCCATCTTATTCCCTCCAGTCATATTATCCATACTTATTGTAGTATGTGATGAAATGGAGGCAATATACCTTCTTTTAAATTAAGAATTTTCAATTAATTTGAGTTATAATTTTAAATTATCATCGACAATAACTTTTTCTCTAGAACTTTTTCTTTCAACCTCTTTACTTCTTTCTTCCCAAAATGTTAATCCTTCAATCCCCACATTTTTAGGATTAAATACTGGATCTTTCCCTTCTTTTTTCTGCGTTTCATAATCTTTTAACACTTTTAATGCGGTTTTACTTAAAAGTAAGATTGCGATTAAGTTTAACCATGCCATACTACCGATTCCTAAATCTCCAAGATTCCATAAAAGCGACGCTGATTCAACGCTACCGATGTAAACCATAATTAAAAATCCAAATTTCAAAACTGGTTTTAACCAGCCATACTTCAGTTGACGATCTAAATAAGTAAGTGTCGTTTCAGCGATATAGTAATAAGCGAGTAACGTTGTAAATGCAAAAAAGAAAATCGCAATTGAAATAAATATTGGACCAAACCCTGTTATCACAGTTTCAACTGCTTGTTGTGTATAAATTGGACCAGCTTCCACATTTCCTATGTTTTGTACAATGGCGGTTTTCCCTTCAGGTATAACATTATACATACCTGTTATTAAAATCATAAGAGCTGTCGCTGTACATACGACAATTGTATCGATATATACGGAAAACGCTTGAACTAATCCTTGTTTTGCGGGATGCGATACTTCAGCAGCCGCCGAACTATACGTCGCTTCTCCGACACCAGCAACGTTTGAAAATACAGCGCGTTTTACGCCCCATGCAATAGCTGCACCAACAATTCCACCAAACATTTCATTTACACCAAATGCGCTAGAGAAAATTAAAGCAAACATACTTGGAATCTCCGTTACATTCGCAATTAATATGATACATGTAACAATTACATAACCAATTGCCATAAATGGAACAAGCATTTGAGAAACGCCAGCAATTCTCTTTACACCACCAAAAATAATTGCTGCTAGTAACACGACTAAAAATATACCAGTTATATATTTGCTAATACCATTAGAGTTTTCAAATCCAACTGCGATACTACTAGATTGAATACCTGGTAATAACACGCCATATGAAAGTGTTACAACTACTGCTACAATGACTGCAAACCATTTCATTTTCAAACCTTTCTCAATGAAATATGGAGTACCGCCGCGATATTCATTCCCTACTTTACTTTTGTATACTTGAGATAATGTTGATTCTACAAACGCGCTCGCTGCCCCTAACAAAGCCATTACCCACATCCAAAATACAGCTCCAGGACCGCCGAAAGCAATTGCTGTCGCTACCCCTGCAATATTACCAATTCCAACTCTTCCTGATAAGGCTAAACAAAATGCCTGAAAAGATGATATTCCCGTCTCTGAACTCTTTCCTTCAAATAATAGTTTAATCATCTCTTTAAAATAACGGATTTGCAAAAAGCGTGTTGCAATCGTGAAATATACGCCTGCCCCTAATGCAAAAACAACTAAACCGATACTCCACACTTGCCCTACTAACCATTCTACTAAATTCTCCATCCAAATCCCCCTTATCATTCTTTGGAAAAGCAATTTTGTATATAAAAAAAACGGACAACTATTATCAAACTTTCTAGTTGTCCGCATCTTTCATTATTTCATCCCTCAATTTTTATCAGTAAAACGCCCTATTACTTTATATTTACCCAAACACTTTTCACTTCTGTATAATTATCAAGCGCATATGAACCTAATTCGCGGCCAATACCAGATTGTTTATATCCACCAAATGGTGTAGCTGCATTTTCTAAGTTATAATCATTAATCCACACTGTTCCTGCTTTTAATTTATTTGCTACTTGATGACCCGTTTTGATATTTTGCGTCCATACACCCGCAGCAAGGCCATAGGATGAGTTGTTCGCTCGTTCAATTACTTCTTCTGTCGAATCAAATGGAAGTACGACAACAACTGGTCCAAATATTTCTTCCTTAACGATTGTCATATCGTCTGTAACATCTGTGAATATAGTTGGCTTAACGAAATAACCTTTTTCAAGCGCACGTTCGCCACCAGCCGCAACTGTAGCACCTTCTTTCTTCCCTTGCTCAATGTAATTTAACACACGCTCTTGTTGTTTCTTAGATACGAGTGGACCCATTTCCGTTCCTTTCTCCATACCTGCTCCAAGTTTTACGTTGTTCGCCATTTTCACAAGTGCATCTACTACAGTTTCATAATGTTTACGATGAACAAATACACGTGATCCTGCGCTACAATTTTGACCGTGATTATACATAATACCTTGGAATGCACCATTTATCGCTTCTTCCAAGTCCGCATCTTCTAAAATGATATTTGGTGATTTTCCGCCAAGCTCTAACGTTACATGCTTAATCATTTCTGCAGATTGACGCATAATATACTTTCCTGTAACAGTAGATCCTGTAAAAGCAACTTTATCAATGTCATGATGATTTACAATTGCAGCCCCTGCTTCAGGACCAAAGCCTGATACAAAGTTTACAACGCCGTTTGGAAATCCAGCCTCTTTAAAGAGTTTCGCTGTATATAGTAAAGATAAAGGCGTTTGCTCTGCTGGCTTTAATACAATCGTACAACCTGTCGCCAGTGCAGCTCCCATTTTCCAAGAAGACATAACAAGCGGAAAATTCCACGGAATAATTTGTCCTACAACACCAACAGGTTCATGTCTCGTATAATTCAAGTAATCTTTTGAAATCGGGATTGTTTGCCCAATAATTTTTGTAGCCCATCCTGCGTAATAACGATAATTTTCTACAGTCGCTGAAATATCATCATCAAGTGCTACTTGATATGGCTTTCCATTATCTAAAGCTTCTAGTTGCGCTAATTCTTCTCTATGTTCTTCAATTAAATCTGCTAATTTATAAATAAGATGCGCTCTTTCAGCAGTAGCCATTTCTGCCCACGGGCCAGATTCAAATGCAGATCTTGCCGCTTTTACTGCAGCATCAATATCCTCTTCTTGCGCTTCACATACGACTGCTAGAACCTCTTCTGTTGCTGGATTGTACGTTTCAAACGTCTTTCCGCCAATAGCAGAAACAAATTCGCCATTAATAAACATTTTAATTTCTTCATTTAAAAACGCTTCCACTTTTGGTTTCAGCTCAATATTTGTCTTTAACATTATGTTCTCCTCCTTATTTAAACAGCTGCATGAGCTGCAATATTTGATAAAATCGTTTGAAGCTTTTGATCTTCTTCTACAGTTAACCCTAGTCTTGGATAGCGAGAAGGTCCTCCCGCTTGCCCATGTAATTCCATAGAACGTTTAACGATTTGAACATATTTCCCTGATCCTTCAAGAAACTCACAAAGTGGTAAAATAGCATCGTTTATTTCCCACGCCTTTTCTAATTCACCATTTTGAAAATGCTCATACATTTTTGTAACGAGACCGGGAACGATATTTCCTGCTACTGAAACCCATCCCGAGGCACCAACTAAATATGATTCCATAACTAAATCTTCAGAACCACAGAAGACTTGGAAAGCCCCTTCACTTTGTCTTACTAAATCTCTCGCTTTTCGAATATCTCCGCTAGATTCTTTAATATGTGTAACATTTTCACACTCTTTTCCAATACGGAGCATTAGCTCTGTACTCATATCAACACCAGAAGTAAATGGATTATTGTATAACATAATTGGTATATTTACAGAGTTTGAGATTTCTTTAAAATGAAAATAAATCTCCTCTTCCTTCGGTTTACAATAGTAAGAGTTTATAATTAATGCACAATCCGCTCCGTGCGCTTCTGCATGTTTCGTATATTCAATTGTTTCTTTCGTCGTCTCTGCTGCAGTTCCAACAATAACTGGAATACGGCCATCAATTTCTTTCAACACGGTTGCTACCATTTTAAATCGTTCTTCTTTTGATAAACTTACAAATTCTCCTGTACTTCCATTAATGATGATACCTGCAACGTTTTGTTCGATAAAGTAATTTACATTTTGCTTTACCCCATCCCAATTAATTTCCTGAAATTCATCCATCGGTGTTATTAATACTGGAAATGCCCCTTTAATTTTTTGCATATTTATCTCTCCTTATCACATTTTATTTTAATAAGAAACCTGCCGGAAACGGATCCGTAGGGTCTAATAGAAACGTCTGCATCCCTGTAATAAACCCTCTACTTTCAAAACGGAAAATGTATCCTAGTTCCTCCTTCTTCACTTTCTCCACAGTTATAAAACTATTAAATATACTTTCATTTTTAAAAGGTTTATCCGCTATATAATCATTTTTAAATAACGCATGAACATAGGAAACAATAGTAGAAACAAAACCTGGCGAATGTACGATAAAGTTATCTTCATGAAATGTAATCGATTTTATATGGTTCTTTTCTTTTTGCGAAGGATCTACTAAAATAAGCCTTTTTATTAGCGACTGTTTTTGTATAGTCTGTAGTGTAGCTTCTCCCCATCTTTTCAATTCAGAAATGTTTTCCATGCGAATTTCTGGCGAATACGCACCTTTCTCTACAACTGCATATACTTTATCTGCTTGTATGAGAGAATAACTTACATTACCAACCTGTAAATTTTCCTCAATCATATAGCATAGTTTGCTTTCAAACGAAACCGATATAACTTCATCATTCTCTACATACGCATGAACTAAAAATATTCCAGATAACGTTTCAATTTTGTATTGATTGGACTCTCTCTTTTTTAAATACCCACTTTCGAGTAACATCGTTATTACTGCAACAATGCCTCCATAATGAAGCGGAACCGAACCTTCATGATTAAAAAATAATACAGCTGCATCCACTTCGTTATAGATAGATGGAACGACAATACACCCATTCAAACCGATAAAACCACGTGGTTCATTTAATAAAAGCTTCATCTCTTCTGCTAATTCACCTGAAAATTGTTCATTTAATTGCTCCAAACTGTAGTAGTATTTGCATGGTACGTCTTTCATTACACGAAATGCCTCGCCATTTACATGTACGTCTACTGCTGTATACATTTTTTGAATGTTCATTTTATATCCTCCGTTTCATGTTCCATCGGCGGAATTAGCAAAAATCCTTCTTTAAGTGGATCCATTTCATTGTAAAAAAATCTATGCATACCCATAAGCCAAGCTGATCCCGTAATTTTCGTTATGACAGCTTCAATATTTTCAACATGTGTCGTATTCATGACATATCCTTTAAATAAAGAACCAACGATACTCTCATGAATGAACTCTTCACCAATTTCGATTTCTTTCTGAGCGTATAATACAGCTAGCTTCGCAGATGTTCCTGTACCGCATGGAGATCGATCTATTCCGCCTGGTGGTACAACAACTGTATTTTTCACATGCGCACATTCATGAGTAGGATCTGTATAAAATTCAACATGTGTTAATCCTCTTATAAACGAATACTCTGGATGAGTGATTTCAAACTTCTCATTAATTGTGTTTCTTATATGAATCGCCTTATCGATGATTGTAGATGCATTTTCTGGTACTAATTCTAGATCTACTGATTTCGCATCAATAATGGCATAAAAATTCCCTCCATACGCAATATCAGCCTCTATAGTCCCAATGTCTTTCACTTGTACAGTAATATTTTTCAATAAAAAAGCTGGTATGTTACAGAAAGATACTTCTTTTGCTTTTCCATCTTGAACAGCAATATCTACTTCAACTAAGCCAGCCGGTGTATCTAGTTTTAAAGAAGTAATCGGTTCAACTACCGGAATTAAACCTGATTCAACTAACGCTGTACATACACCGATTGTATCGTGACCACACATCGGTAAATATCCACCTGTCTCTATGTATATAACACCTATATCAGCCTCAGGATGACATGGGTCTGTTAATAATGCTCCTGACATTACATCATGACCACGCGGTTCATTCATTAACAATTTTCGAATCCAATCATACTCCTTTTTCATATGTAACATCTTCTCTGCCATCGTCTCTCCAATCAACTTTGGAAGTCCACTAATTAATGTCCTCGTTGGATTCCCACCTGTGTGTGTATCAATCGTCGTAAAGACTCTTTGTGACCTCATCCGTTTAACACCCTTTCTGTAAAACGACTCAAACGAAGTGGTTCAATAGGAATAATTGTCTCTTTTTCATTTAATAACTCTTCAATTACTTTTCCAGTAACTGCTGCAAGACTAATCCCATCACCTTCATGTCCAGCGGCAATGAAATAATTCGGAATATGTTCCACTCGTGAAATAATCGGTAAATGATCTTCTGTCCACGGACGTAAACCAGCGTAAGAACGAATTACCATCATATCTGCCATTTTCGGATAAAAGCGAATTGCTCTATTTGCGATACATTTAATGACTTCATTATTTATCCTCGTATGAAATCCTACAAATTCACGACTACTACCAATTAAGAAATTTTGACTTTCAGTAGGCTCAAATACGAGCGCAACCCCGTATTTTTCAGTTAAAGCATCCACTTTTCGTTTTCCGCCAAATTTAGAAATTAAATAACCGAATTCCATTACTTTACGGCATCCTACGTGTTGTTGCCTTGAAGCTACAATAATATGCCCTTTTCTCGGTTCAATTGGTATATTTATATTTAACATCTGACCAATCTTAGGAGCCCACACACCGGCTGCATTTACAACTTGTTTTGCTGTAAAAGTTCCATTCGTAGTTTCTACAACAAATGAACCATCCGTCTCTATTTCCATACTCTTTACTTCCGTCTGCTTAAAAGCTTTTGCGCCAAACTTTTGTGCCTCTGACAGAAGCGAGAAAGCAAGGAGATATGGATTCACAGTTGAATCCGTCGCACATTCTAAACCGCCTAATAAATCATCAGCAAAAAAAGGCGACTCTTCCCTTATATCTTGCCTATCAAGCATTCGAAACGGTAATCCAGCTTCTTTTTGCCGATTTACCCATTGCTGCGCAGCTTCCATCTCTTCGTCTGACTCACATACGAGAATACTTCCTGGTGCCCTATATTCAAATGAATGCTCTAATTCTTCACTTAAATCAGTTACTAATTTTTGACTTACTAAAGACATTTGACTATCAAATCCCGGGTCTTTATCAATGGCCAAAATATTCCCATCACACCGTGAAGACGTCCCGCTGACAAATTCCCCTTTTTCAATGATTGTTACGTCTCTTCCGTATTTTGAAGTGTAATAAGCGATAGAACACCCTATTATTCCACCACCTATAATTAAAACGTCGCAGTGCCTCACAATATACTCCTCCTTTCCTAGCCCTCTCACTTTCTTTTTATGCAATTGACGTGCCAATTCTGTACATATACAATTTTTATAAAAAATATTTTTATTTGTAAAAATATTTTAAATTCATAGTAAATAGGTGTATTATTTTTTTATCACTGTCAAAATTTTTATACATAACAGGAGGACATTATGGAATTCTCATTTCCGACTATACAAGAATTTTTGGAAAGCGTTTTAATCAATCATACATGTAGCCTTGATCGCATTAAGAAAATAAACGAAAGGTTTTATTACCTCCCTTCTACTACAGAAGAATATAATTGCGCAATTATTTATGTAGATGACTCATTCACTGCATTAATTGACGCTTTTTCTTATGAATTAGCTGTTATCATCCTTAACGAAAACGATGAGCCGATATGCTGTATAACTTCTCAGCAAATGATTCCATTTCTTTATAAGTCCTACAATGAACTACAGTCATTTTATGACACTGTAATACAAACAACTGACTCTTCTGTTACAGTAATTGATAGTAAAGAATGCGTTCGAACTTGGACAGATGGTGCTGAAAAAATATTTTCAGTCAACCATAATGAGATTATTGGGCAACCGATTACTCGTTTTTTTGATTATAAAGACTTGGAAATTTTACAATCTTTACATGATGGAAAAAGCATAGTCGCTCAGTTCCATCAGCCTCGCCCCGATTTATTCGTATTAATTAATTCAAATCCAGTTTATTGTAATGATGAAATTATAGGAGCAGTCGTTTCAGAAACAGATGTTACAAATCAAGTCGCTTTAAATGAAAAACTATTTAATATGTCACATGAAATGCACCGTTTAGAACAAGAAGTGGCAAAGTATAAAGATGAATCCGATCCATTCCTTGCGATGAATGGAAAAAGTCCTGTTATACAAAGAACGATACAATTAGCTAGAAAAGTTTGTTCGGTGAAATCAACTGTTTTAATACTTGGGGAAAGCGGAGTTGGAAAAGAAGTATTTGCGAAAGCAATTCATGAAGCAAGTGAAGCAGCGAAGGCGCCTTTCATTTCGATTAACTGCGGGGCAATTCCAGAAGCATTATTTGAAAGTGAATTATTCGGTTACGAGCGTGGGGCGTTTTCTGGAGCAAATAGTAAAGGAAAAAAAGGTAAAATTGAACTCGCGCAAGGCGGTACTTTATTTCTTGATGAAATAGGTGAAATGCCACTTGATATGCAAGTAAAACTGTTACGTGTACTGCAAGAGCGAAAGTATTACCGAGTTGGTGGTGAAAAAGAAATTAATATTGATTTCCGTATTATCGCTGCTACAAATCGTGATTTACAAGAAGAAATGAGAAAAGGAACTTTCCGAGAAGATTTATATTACCGCTTAAATGTAGTTAGCTTGCAGATTCCACCGCTGCGCGAAAGACGCGAGGATATTATTGAATTAACCTATTCTTTCTTAAACGATTTTTCAATCAACTATAACAGACCAATTCGTGACTTACCTTCAAGCATTATGCATGAACTGCTTCATTACAATTGGCCAGGTAATATTCGCGAACTTCGAAACGTTGTTGAACGGCTTGTGGTATTCGCAACAGACGGAATTATAAAACAAGAATATTTACCATTTCATACGACTGAAACTTTAGACAACCATACAGCCCATTCCCTATTACTCAGCAACAATAATACAATCCTTTCTTTACAAGAAGAGATGGATGAGCATGAGAAAAAAGTTATTGAAAGGGCTTTACGAATTTTAAATGGGAATAAATTAGAATGCGCAAAACAACTTGGTGTAACAAGGGCTACTTTATATAACCGTTTAAAGAAACTTGGACTTCAATAAAGAATCAGTATGCACCGATCAGGCGTTTACAGGTAGCCCTCTCTCCCTCCTCTATATTGGCATGATTTTTGCATATATAATTTGTGAAAACCGAACTAGAGGAGGAATACACATGACAAATAAAAACAACTTAATCGTTTGTCGTTGTGAAGAGGTTACATATGGGCAACTTCAATCGACAATTGCTGAATATAACTGCTCGGCAAGAGAATTAAAACTAAGAACACGTGCTGGCATGGGATTTTGCGGTGGTCGCACATGCAGAATAATGATAGATCGAATGATTGAAAATGCGAATCCTGACGTAACTCTTAATGAACTACCGTTAAAATATCAACCACCAATACGTGCAGTTACTTTTGGATCGGTAGGTGAAAGTAAATGAGTAGAATTACACATCACCCTATTTTAGGTACTTTACAAAGTAGTGAGCGTATTACCTTTCAATTTAACGGTCATCAATACGGAGCATATGAACATGAAACGATAGCTGCTGCCCTGTTAGCAAATGGGATTAGGACATTAAGAGTTCATGAAGATAGCGGAACACCGCGAGGTATTTATTGTAATATCGGACACTGTTCCGAATGCCGCATGACAGTAAATAATCAAACAAATGTACGCGCATGCTTAACTGTTGTAGAAGAAAACATGGTTGTTGAAAGCAGGAAACAGCATCCGAATATCGTGAGAGAGATGGTGAAAAAACGATGAGTGATGTAATTATTATTGGCGCAGGGCCAGCGGGATTATCTGCTTCTATTTCTTGTGCTCGTTTCGGACTAAAAGTGCTCGTTATTGATGAATTTATGAAGCCGGGCGGGAGATTGTTAGGACAGTTGCATCAAGAGCCTACTGGAGAATGGTGGAACGGAATAAAAGAATCGAAGCGACTTCATGAAGAAGCAGAATCACTTTCAGTACATATCAGGTGCGGTGTTTCGGTCTATAATTTAGATAGAGATGAAAACAATTGGTTTGTACATACTAATATCGGTACGTTAGAAGCGCCTTTCGTACTACTTGCTACTGGAGCTGCGGAATATTCTATTCCCCTTCCTGGCTGGACACTTCCAGGAGTGATGTCAATTGGAGCAGCTCAAGTTATGACAAATGTTCATCGCGTGCAAGTTGGAAAAAAAGGAATTATTATTGGTGCTAACATTTTGTCTTTCGCCATTTTAAGTGAATTGCAATTAGCGGGAATTACAGTGGATCATATTGTACTCCCTGAGAAAAGCGAGTTAAGTCAAAAAGCTGGTGAACCTGAAGAAGTTTTAAACTCTCTTTTAAATGCAGCACATCTCGCTCCTTCTGCTATTTTGCGAATAGGTAGCCACTTTATGAAATATGATTGGGTTCGAAAAGCTGGATTAACATTCTATCCAAACAGCGGAATGAAAATAAACGGAACGCCA
The DNA here is from genome assembly GCF_900176455.1 of Bacillus sp. JKS001846. Lineage (NCBI taxonomy): Bacteria > Bacillati > Bacillota > Bacilli > Caryophanales > Bacillaceae > Bacillus > Bacillus sp. JKS001846. The sequence goes on along the minus strand of NZ_FWYG01000001.1, from coordinate 2,852,459 downwards.
CTTCACCTTCGGAAAGCAGCTCTTGAAATTATCGGAACAGATCAAGTTGAAGGTGTACGTGTTGCTAATATTGACTCTAAAGGAAATGTTATTAATGGATCAGAGAAAATATATGAAGCAGATTTTGTTTGTATTGCCGGGGGATTATACCCACTTGCCGAACTTGCAGCTGTAGCTGGTTGTCCCTTCCATTACATTTCAGAATTAGGTGGACACGTTCCTCTCCATTCCGAAACAATGGAAACTCCTCTTCCTGGTTTATTTGTAGCTGGCAATATTACAGGCATTGAAAGCGGAAAAATTGCGATGGCGCAAGGAACAGTTGCAGGTCTATCTATTGCTAAATATGCAAGCAAAAAACGTGATATAGTCGACCAACAATTATCTCACGCCATTCAAAACGTTCACTTTGTTCGTCAGAAATCTGCAATTCAGTTTAATCCGATGGTAGATATCGGTAGACGAAAGATGAATGAAATTTGGCGTGATTACTCATCTACATATGCACATACTAAAAAGAGCTGCTGAGATTATTCTCAACAGCTCTCTTCTCTACTCATCTGAGTTATTAAATTTCGCTAATGCGTAAATGCCTTCTTCATCATCTAATTCAAGTTGTAATCTCGCTGCGAATGGATTGACATTATATTCTCTGTCAAGCAATAAGCGTAAAGCTTCGATTAAGTTTGCTTGAATTAAAATTTGCTGGCGACCATTTACCTCTACTTCCGCAGAGAAACCGTAGTCGTCATCATACATGAGTTCAACTAATACTTCTTCTGGACCCACTTGTCTTTTTTCAGCGATATATATACAAAGCGCATTTATAAGCTCTTGTTCAGAAATTTTTATTGTTTCCATGCTACTTCATCTGCCTTCTTCTTACGTTGGTCTTTGAAGTATTTAAATGCACGAACTGCTAACATTACGATACCAGCCATTACTAACATATTTACCATAAATGCTAATACAGAACCAAGAGCTCCCATATTTGCAAATAAGCTACCCATTAGTAAACCACCAAGACCACCTAGTAATAAACCTTTCATAAAGCTTCCTTTATTACTTTTTGGTGCCGTGTTTGTTGCTTTCGTTTTTGAATCTGGAGTCGTTTTTTGAGAATTTACATTTGAGTCTTTTTTGTTTAAATCAACTTTTGACTTTTGACCTGAACTTGGTGTAAATGATTTTTTACCAGATTTGTAACTTTTCGCTGCTGCATGATCTACGAACATAAAGCTGCTAGCCCCAAAGATAACCATGAATGCTGTCATTACTGCTACAAGTTTTTTCAACATATTATATCCATTCTCCTTTTATATAGATATATGTGAAATCTATCTTTCTAGTAAATTCAGAATGATAGATTTGTTTTTAAGAACATTTTAAAAGTTCTTATGAACTTATTATATGAACTTTTGTCGAAATATGCAAGTATTATTTACTTTCAACAGTTTGGTCACAAAGGAAAAATTAAGCAAAACAGAATTGACTTTAAATGAAACAAAACATATTATAAGTTCATAAGAACTTTTTATTATTTTGGAGGTGAAAAGATGGAAACATTTCATCTCACACGAAACGAAATGGCTACCCTTCTTCTATCACTAAGAGGATGGAATACGAAAAAGCCTCTCGGTATTTTACAAGAAGCTTGGGCAAAGTCACATAAAAAAGATATTGAAAGCGGACAAAGCGTTACAGCTTTTATTACTACCGCACTTTCACCTATTTTTGAAAAGCTGATTAAAATTGACGATACTGATGTCGGTTTTTCTTTAAATGAAATAGTTGCGCTTGGCAATCAGATTGAAAACACAAGTTTCTCTGTAACTGCTATGCAAAACTGGGTGAAACGAGATATAAAAGAAATGATTGGCTCTCCTCAAAAAGGAAAAAAATATTCAATTGAACAAGCAGCCTTACTATTTATTGTCGAAGATTTAAAAACAGCACTTGATTTTGAATCCATTCGTAAGCTATTACGCCTTATTGTAAATGACCCAGCTGATCGAAGTGATGATTTAATCAATCCTGTTCATTTATATGTAGCATACTCTTCTCTATTTGAAGAACTCAATCAAGGGAATTGCTTACAATTAAATGCAACAGATACCGTTCATACAATTGAAAACATCGTAAAAGAAAAAGCTGATAAAATCGCAAGCAAGTTCGATCAAATTAATAACGAACAACGCGAAGCAATTCGTAACGCTATTATTATTGCGACCCTTTCTGTACATACCGCTTATGTACAAATGTTAGCAAAGCGTTACGTAACAGCAACTTTATTTTTACAGAACTTAGATGTGAAGCCGTAAAAAAAACAAGCATCCCCCTGTCATATACGTAGGACAGGGGGATGCTTGTTTTCAATCAATATAAAATACAAAAATCATTTTTCATCTAAGTTTCATTCTACAATAGCTCTTGATTATGTAAAAATCATTACTAACCTAACATTCAACAACGTTCATTTATTTCCATTAAATTCCTATCTGATTTTCTCGATAAACTTAATTACTTCATCTTTATAATTATATTTGTCATTAATTTCTTGTAATAATTCAATATCATGCGTATGAGTTTTTCCTGTCTCTAACAGCTCACGATATAAATCAATGTAAGGAAGATTTTTATTCATGGCATTTTTATATTCCTTTTCTACATCGTAAAAAACCTTTTTAAACCTCACATCAGTAATCCCTGCCTCATCAATTTCAAGAATTGCATACTGAGCACGCAAGTCAGAGTTTAGCTTATTCCACTTGTAAAAAGGTTGTCCAACTGTTCCTGGGTTAATAATTAATTGATCATTGCTACTATAGCGCAACAATTGATGGTGGGTATGAGCGTAAATCGCAATATCATAATCACGATCAAATAGCCGATCAAACTGTTCCTGATTATTAGTGGGCCACAAATCTCCTCCATAATTTTTATTTTGTAGATTATGACTAATACTGATTGATAAATCATTAACCTGTTTTGTTATATGTAATGGTAAATTTTTAACATGCTTAATATAGTTTTCATCCAGGTTTTCACATTGATACTGAACTAATCTAGAAACATAAATATCAGTTACGTTATCAATATCAATATTTTTATTAAGAACGTCAAGAAAACTATCTTCCCAGTTTCCTTGTACATAAGTATCAACGTTAATACTTTCTAATATTTCAAATAAATCATTCGATCCAGGACCAGGCATAATTAAATCTCCTAAAAACCAATAATCAGTCACACCTTCTTTCATAGAATCTTCGATAACTGCTTTTAAAGCAGTTGCATTTCCATGTACATCTGCCAGTACAGCAATTTTATGTTTCATGTATTTTATTCCCTCCTCTAAATTTACGTTTCCATCTCATTCATTTTTTATTTTCGAACCAAATCAAATTGAGTAGGCATATTCTTTTTTAGGCAATTTTACTATCTCTTGAATGAAATTTGATTTCTCTAAAATGTCCTCTAACTGCCCCTCACTATGGACGTAAATACCACCTGCATATGAACTGTACGCCTTTTTCTCAGTTATTATCGCTAAATTGTTATTTTCCTTTTTAAAATCACCCTCCACTCCTTTTTGAAATGATAAACTTTTAGTTGGTGAAACATAAAGTTGAATTAAAGATACTCTTTCAACATCATCTGGTTTTGCAAAGCACTGTATTTCATTTAAAATCATTTCATCTTGTAACGGAAGAAAGTCTTCTACTTCTAACTTCTCTCCTTTATGAAAGAAGTTTTGAAGTTCAGGAGTATAGAACGAAAGATTTTTCTCCTCTATCATTTTAAAAATTATTTGCAGCAATATGTCTTTTCCTATCACAAACGGGTGGCCAAATCCATTATTGTAAAGCCCTTCTTTCATTTTCATTAATTGTTCGATGAAGGGGATTCCCGATTCTTCAATAACAAGTTTACCGTCAATGAAACGCATGTTAGCAATCAATTCTTCTATCTGTAAACCTTCTAATTCAAGCGACGAGTAATATAAATCTCTATTCCAAAAATCTAATTGATCCATTCCTAATGAATTAAATAAGAGCTCATCTATAATTGGAAAAACTCCATCTTCTGTTAAAGCTTTCGTTACATCATCTAATAATCTAGGTGTTTGATTTAAAATCGTACGTATTTCTTCGTCCTCTTGAATGATTCGTACCGTCCACTCACTATGATCTTCACCCGATATTTGCTGAAAACAATGTGAATATGGCCCATGTCCAACATCATGTAGAAGGGCTACAGTAGATACTAGCTTTCGTTCATATTTCGATAAATGTATGTCACCAATCTCAGTCAGATGTTCTATCACTTTATTTACTAGCACATATACACCTATCGAATGTTCTTTCCTCGTATGTATTGCGTTCTCATGTAAAAAATAAGTATGTCCTTGTTGTTTAATATTCGCCAACCTTTGAAATGCTTTTGTATCTATCAATCGAAGGATATCTCTATCACGAATAGAGATTGGTCCATAAATCGGATCTGTAATATACATACGTTCTCCTCCTATTTTTGTAAATGAAAGACCTATATCATTATACTTAATTTTCAGTCTATTATCATTGATATATGAGAAATTTTTAATAATCTTTTCATTAACCCTTCATGAAAACGTGGCTTATATACTTTACTATAATACTTATGAGAGACATAAAAGAATTGAAATAGCAATCCCCTATGTAAATAAGGTATAATCTACATATGGTGAACCTTTTATGCAATTAAATAAAAGGTTCTTATAATCAAAAATTCATAAACTAGAAGGTGCAACAATGTTAAGTAGTTTTATTCATTCAGTATTAACGTTTTTTGAAGGATTAGGTTATTGGGGCATTATGCTTGGACTTATGATTGAGATTATCCCAAGTGAAATTGTCCTTGCTTATGCAGGATACTTAGTATTCAATGGAAGTATCTCATTTATAGGCGCAGTTGTATTCGGTACAATTGGCGGTGTTATTGCCCAAATCTTTATTTATTGGCTTGGACGATATGGTGGACGCCCTATATTAGAACGTTATGGAAAATATATTTTCATACATAAAAAGCAAATAGACGCTGCAGAAGATTGGTTTAATCGTTACGGAACTGGTGTCATTTTTACAGCACGCTTCATTCCAGTAGTGCGTCATGCGATTTCAATTCCTGCTGGTATTACAAAAATGCCTTTACTACGTTTCACTACACTAACAGCACTTGCGATTATCCCTTGGTCTATTATTTTCATTTATTTAGGTGAAAAGCTAGGTGAAAATTGGGAAAATATTAACGATATTGCTGGTCCGTATGTGAAATCATTCGCAATTGGTGGCGTCGTACTTATACTTTTATACTTCGTTATAAAAAAATGGACAAAAAAGCGTAAAAATCTTGCTTAAGAATATAAAAAAGCCGCTATAAATTCAGAATTATAGCGGTTTTTTATTTATATTAATCTTCAGGAATTATATAACACCTTTCCATCTACATTTACATGGATAAGCAACCATTCAATCATTTCTTTCGTATATTATCTCAAAAAGGAGTGATTCCCCTATGCATTGGCAGCAAAAAATACCATACTTAATCGGACGCCCTATCGGTATTTCCTTCATAAATGGGCAAGGAACTTCTGGTGTATTATGTTCAGCTCATGATGGTCAATTATATGTGTATGAATACCTTATCAAGCCCAGTTCGCAATGAAACATTATGATTATAGACAGATTCAAGATATACATGCATTCCCAAATTGTCCTCACCAAAATCCTCTATACTAAAAAAATCGGAACGGCTCATAGCCATTCCGATTTCTATACTTTATTTCTCAGAATTAAATTTATGCACTGCTTCATCAAAATAAATCCAACCTTTCCAGCCCAAATGAATCGTATCTTTTAAGAAATACTTATCATATTCATGACCAGAGAAATCAACTACTGGATATCCTGCTTTCTCAACCTGTTCTCGAACTTTTTTATAATACACTTCACGGCGTTCTTTCGGGAAGCCAGTATAATCATACCAAGGCCCATTTACGGGTACAGAAATAAAGAGTGGTTTGACATTTTTCTCTTTAAATAAATCTAAAATAATTTGTAAATCATCGTATTCTGGTGATTCATCATATGTTTCATTTGCTCTAAAGTTTTTTAAACCTTTTAGTTTTTTCTTCAGATTATTCTTATGATAATACGGATTTTCAATTCCGAATGTATTTGTAGTAGACTCTGCTTTCCCTTCTTGTTCTGCGTGTTTACGTGCGTCTTCCCAAGAAATTGAACGAAGTCCGATATTTGTTTTCTCTTTCATCGGTTCGATTTTAAATAAAGAGTTAAATAAATCTCTATGATCTAAAATATTTCGATGCATATAAGCAAGTGGTTTAACTAAACCTGCTTTTATGTTATGTTTCGTATCATTATATACAATACCTTCTAATGAATTTTTTAATATATCATCTTCTTGAACAACTTTATAATCTAATAGCCGTTTCGCGATTTGCTTCTTCATTCCTGGATTTATCTCATCATTAAAAATAAAATGATATGCTTGTTGTTTGGAGAAATTATTAGTGAAATCCCCTTGTGATACACCAGTCTTTGTAAACCATTGTGGTGAAAGAACAAACACTACTTTTTTACCTTCTAATTCATCCATAGTAGATGTCATATTTAAAATATGAGCTAAACTTTGTGTACCACCAGTTCCAATTAAAAACGGTGTAAAACCAGCTGGATTTACTTTGAAATAATTAGACGGATGATATGCATCCATTCGTAAAAATTCTGATGAACCGTACATCGGTAAATACTGTGAATTCTCTAACATTTTTTGCTGTAAGAAAACACTTTGTAATTTCTCTTTTTGTAAAGAAGTTGCCGCATCTTCTACCTTCTTATCACTAATAAGCGATACTAAACTTTTCGATGGGATTAGAATGATAATGAAAAAAAGCACACACGCTAAAATTATAGGACCAAAAGCATGCTTCATTTTCATCTTCTGTCCCTCTTTCTATCGTTATTAAATTGTAACCCTTGTTTTTGACACGTCATCTTTTCTCTCCTTTGTCTCTATACATGTTCCATTCTATTTATCTATTATATACATGTATGTATTTCCTTCCTTGTTCTATTAAGCCCTATATAAATAGCGCAAGAAAATGTTTCCATAGAAACATGTTAATTATACAAGATTCTACATAAATTTCACACTGGAATTTTAGTAATAATTTTATTTTTTAACAATGAAAAAATATATGAAATGTCTAGAATTCTTTGGATGATGTATGGAGTTCAAAATATGATAATAAGCGCCCGCTATGATCAACTTCATGAGTATATATAAACCCGAGCTTTCGTAAAAGTTTTTTCGAGCTCTCATTTGCTACTTTAACTCTAGCAATTATTCTTGTTACATTCAAAGTCTCTATTGCATATTTAATGGAAGCCTCTGCTGCTTCTAATGCATACCCATTCCTCCAATGTTCTGGCTCAAGAAGATACATAATTTCTATTTCACCTGTTTCATCTACCTTTCTTAAACCACAATGTCCTAAAAGCTTTCCTGTTTCACTATTAAATAACAACCATACCCCGAAGTCATACTGTTCCCAATGTAAGATAAGTTGCCCAATATAATCATTTGTTTCTTCCTTCGACATTCCTCTTGATTTAGCCAGCCATTTGCCAACAGTATCTTTTTTTAATATGTTATAAAACTGATCAATATCTTCTACAATTGGTTTCCTCATAAATAATCTTTTTGTATAAATTACTTTCTCTTCTTCAAACATAGACATCATTTTCCCTCCAAATACTGTTTACAGACTAATAAATTATACCATGAACTATTTTTCTAACTTTAAATAAGAAAAAACAGACTATCACATACGTGAAGTCTGTTTCCCCATTCTTTTATTTTTGTAAATCTGCCCATTTTAAACTTGTAGCTGGACCAAATTGATGTACATATAAATCTTTCACATATGGTTTTTGTAAGTAAGATAATCCACGCTGGAATACCGGTGCAATTACTGCATCATCAAGTAGCATTTTTTCAGCATCTTGCATTGCTTTCCAGCGAGCCTTTTCATCATTACCTAATTCTGTTTTAATCTTCTTAATTAATGCATCATATTCTGGATTTGCATATTCTGTATTATTAACACTGCTTCCAGAAAGGAATACTTCTAAGTAAGTCATTGGATCTGGATAATCTGGTAACCAGCGTGATAACGACATTTCATATTCTTTCTTCTTCTCAAGTGCTAATTTTTGCGTATGCGGCTGTAATTTCACATTCACTTTTAATCCTGGTAAGTTTTTCTCAAGCTGCTCTTTAATGTACTCTCCAACTTTTTTAAAGTTTTCTAAGTCATAATTTAATAATTCTAAAGTCACTTCATTTGTACCTGTCTCTTGTTTTGCTTTCTCCCAATATTCCTTCGCCTGTTTTACATTTGTCTTATTAAACTCACCAGACGTACTTCTAAAATCTTTCTTATCTGGGCCCTTTAAAAATCCTTTTGGTACGTAATAGTTCGCTGCAACCGATCCATCATTTAAAAATGAATCTGCGAGTCCCTTCTTATCAAAAACTGTACTTAGCGCAAGACGTGCATTTTTATTTTTAAGAATCGGTACATTTTCATTAAATCGGAAGAAGTACATAACTGGATCTGTATATTGTTTTAGCTCTTTATTATTTTTATATTTATCTACGAATTCTGTAGAAATAACAGCTCTATCAACTTTATCTGTTTCATATAAATTTACCGCAGTTGAAATTTCTTTTACAATTTGATAGTTTACTTCATCTAACTTCACTTCTTTTTTATCCCAATACTTATCGTTTTTCTTCATTGTAAAGCTAGCTTCATGCTTCCACTCTGATAATGTAAACGGTCCATTATATACCGCTTTATTTGCTTCTAATCCATATTTATCACCTTGCTCTTTCGCATATTTTTCGTTAATTGGATAGAAGGATGGTAAAATTAATAATTTCGTAAAATACGGTACAGGATGTTCTAGCTCTACGACGAATGTTTTATCATCCTTCGCTTTTACTCCTAATTCATCTAGACCTAGTTGTTTTTTATTTATCTTCTCAGCATTTTTTACATCGTACGCAATGTATGCATATTGAGAAGCTGTATCTGGATTAATCAATTGCTTCCAAGCGTATACGTAATCATGGGCGGTTACTGGATCTCCGTTAGACCATTTCGCATCACGCAATTGGAATGTATATGTCTTTCCATCTTTACTCACTTCATATTTTTGTGCGCCGGCTTCAATTTCTTCATCATTTTTCGATAGACGAAATAGTCCTTCCATTACGTTATTTAAAACGTTAAACGAGACTGCATCTGTTACTTTCCCTGAATTTAACGACGGAATTTCACCCGTTTCTAGTAACTGTAATACTTTCTTCTCATCTTTGGGCTTTGTTGCAGTTTTTTCTTTTGCGCAGCCAACTAAAAATGAAGAAACTAATAGAGTACTAACTAATGAGTAACGAACAACTTTTTTCATTTAAAAACCCCCTCTATTTTTAAGGTAAGTAACGACGAGCACCAGCGTATTCTTCTATATATCCTGGTGTATTTAGCGGTATAATCTCTACCGATCTTTCAGCTCTTGGTGAGTGAATCATATTGCCATCACCAATATACATTGCGACGTGATGGACACTACCTTTCCCTTGATCATGTGCAAAGAAAATTAAATCTCCTTTTTGTAGATTTTCTTTATCAACTGCAACTCCTGCTCTTGATTGCGGTCCAGAATCTCGCGGAATTGTAATGCCGTGCGATTTATAGATCGTATGCGTGAAGCCAGAGCAATCAAATCCAAAACCACTTGTACCAGCCCATATATACGGTAATCCTAAAAACATTTTCCCTGTGTTAATTAAATCATCGGCCGCCGGAGTTGGAATATCAGTTTGAGATTGGTAAACTGTTCCATCATTTTTACGTATCCATGCTTTTTGCCCATTTGGCAACAATACACGGTATGAAATTGTGTCTTCACTTAATAGCGGCAGTCTTGTATTATAACTGACTTCAAGTGATTTATGTTTTTCAGAAGGGTTTATATATAAAATCGCTGTTGGTTTGGTTATTAAGACAAAAGGTTCATTTGTTTTATCTGCAAATTCTTGATTATATGTTAATTGTTTTTCAGGCATCCAGCCCGGATAACCTTCTTCATTTCGGGGTGTTGGCTGTCCATGCACTAATACCTTCACCCATTCGCCTTTCTTATCAATAACAGTTACTTCTTGACCGAGTAACGCTTGTGTTTCTAATTTATTTGCATTTGTTAACCATAGTTTCTCGTCAAGTGTCATTGATTTCGTCCATTTCCATAGATCCACTGGATTTGTTGTACTCGGTGTATCGATTGGCCTTAATGAATCAGGTACTGTCCATAACGTTGCAGCAGATACATCTATAAATGCTTTATTATCCTTCTTTTCTTCAGCATTTGCCGATGTAAACGATGAAAATATAAATAAAGTTGTTAAAAATGCAGTTCCTACTTTTTTCATATTTATCCCCCTTAAAAGATAGTTTACTAGTCTCTTCTCCTAAGACTTACTATTCACTGTCGATTGAAGGTTTACCTTTGATCCAGAATAAGTCATTCCTTCTGGCTCTTCCATTAACCAAAGCGGTGCATCAAGATCAAAATAATGAATATTAGGATGCGCTGCCGCTAAATGCGCAACAACACTAACGGAAAGTGAAGATTCCATCATGCTGCCCACCATACACTTCACACCAGCTGTTTCTGCAATATCTGCAATACGCCATGCTTCACGTATACCACCACATTTCATTAATTTAATATTAATGAAGTCTGCATATCTTCCTTGAACGAGCTTTAATGCGTCACTTGCTGAAAATATACTTTCATCGGCCATAATTGGCGTTTGCACACGATCTTTGACATACTTTAACCCATCCCAATCTTTCGCATGTACTGGTTGTTCAATAAATTCTATATTTAAATTACGATTTTCCATTTCTTGAATAATAGAGACCGCTTCTTTTGGACTCCAACCTTGATTCGCATCTAAACGTAATATCGTATTTCTTGGTACCACATTTCGAATTGCCTCAATACGTTCCAAATCTAAATGCGCCTCTTTACCCACTTTAATCTTTAATGTTTGAAATCCTTTTTCTATATGTTTCTTCGCTTCTTTTGCCATTAATACAGGCTCATCCACACTCACTGTAATATCGGTATGAATTTCTTTCTTCCCGCCTAACAAGGCATATAACGGCACATTTTGATATTGGCAATATACATCATATAAAGCGATATCTACCGCTGCTTTGGCACTTGAATTTCCAATACAACTCATTTGAATGCCCTGTAGTAACTGCTGAAACTGAATGATATTTTGACCAATTAAACATGAACGCATCGGTCCTAAAATCGCTTCTTCCATTCCGCTGGTGAAATCCCCCGTAATAACTGGCGTTGCGGCTGCAGCCCCCTTACCAATCACTCCTTCGTCTGTATGAATATAAACATCTATACTTTCAATTTCTGTTACAGTACGAAGCGCGGTTTTAAACGGTGTATGCAGTTTTACACGTCTACGATTTACTTTTACATCTGTAATTTTCATTTTGTTCATCCTTTCATTCTCCAATGAAGTGAAATTTTAATCCACCGGAGATTTATACCCACGGATTATTAGGTAAACCTATTGGGCATTTACTCTTCTATCTCTCTACTTTGTTTTCGTTCACTTTTGATGTAGGACGATAATGTGAAATAAAAAAATCCAGCCATAAGAATGATTCTTACGGCTGGATTTTGTCTATGATTGAGTAGACAAAGCAGCAATCTGATTATATTTTTTCTGTGCATCTTTTAGCGCTACAAGTAACGCTTTTTGAGAAGAACCGAAATATCGGTTCTTTACTTCCATTACTAACGCCGGGTCATTTATATTTTTATGTAGAAATAAATATTTAACAAATTGAGATGTTAATGCAATTGTCGCTGAGCAGTCTGCATCTACAATTTCCCCTGTATCCTTAACAAGTATAAATGCTACGAAATAGCTTTTAAACTTTTCAGTAATGGGATTATTTTGAGGTGCTTTCGCATCCCCTACGATATAAATTGTATTTGAAGCGTACACAGCTATCTTCCTTTCTTATACGAGGATAACGGGTTTCTTAATAGTCGTATGAGCGAGGAACTCAACGTTGATTAAAAAATGTATCCGCTTACCTTGTATTATAATATAATTGACAGAATTTTAACAACATTTATTTTAGTGCATATTCCATATTTATGAAAATAGCTTAAACTCTTCATTTCTACAATATGTGATTGTTCCTTGTACCATGACATTCATACAAAAAAAACTGCACCCCCAATTGTTAGACGGTGTCTAACAATTGGGGGTGCAGTTCAATGGCTAACTGTTTTTATTACTTTGGCATCACAAATATAGTTTCATTTGACTTAGAAAATTGATACTCTTTTCTCGCTAACTTCAAAATTTCTTCCTCATCGTCTGTTAAATTTTCTATGTTAGTCTTTAAAGAATCTTTATCTTTCTTTAAAGATACTAATTGCTTCTTTTGATCCGTAATCGTATCTTTCTTTTTATCAATTACTTCTTGTTGTTTCGTTAAAATATATTGAACATATAGAGTAGTTGCCGCAATAAAAAGGACCATTAAAATAAGTCGCCTTAACTTCTTTTTATTTATCCTACGCTTGTCACTAGGTTGTGATAATTGCTCTGGTATATTAGGAACATTTACTCGCTCGAGTTTCCTCATTCAAATCCCCCTAACCCATATTTTTCACTACCATCGGCACGTTTTCTTACTAAACTAAATTCTATTCTTATAAAATAAACTCCTTCACAAAAATATCCCATAAATTAACCAATTAAAGATAGCATTCGACGACATTTCCATATTTACACCGATTTTTTTTATACATGCTGCTATAAAATAGTAGTTTCTGTAATTCTTTTTCTACTATTGTAGAAGAGTTTTTTCACACACAAAATTCCTTCCCCACATATCCATGTTATAACATGCTTACAAGGAGGGGGAATATGCATTACCGCACATTAGGTAAAACTGGAATAACTGTTTCTGAAATAGGTTTTGGCGCATGGGCAATCGGTGGTGATGAATGGGGACCTGTTAACGATAAACAATCTATAACCGCTATAAAAAAAGCAATTGAGTGTGGTGTGAATTTTATTGATACTGCGGATGTGTATGGTTTAGGACATAGTGAAAAGTTGGTAGCTACCGCGATTAAAGGACATCGTAATGATATTATCCTATCAACGAAAGGTGGTTTAATCGGACATCACTACGACCCTAATGGAGTTCCTGTATATGATACTCCCGAAAAAATCATCGCCGTATTCGAAACAAGTTTACAACGTCTTCAAACAGATTATATTGATCTTTATTTTTGTCATATTTGGTGGCATAATCGTAGAGAAACAGAAGCATTTCTACGTGCATTTGACATATTAAAACGTGATGGCAAAGTAAGAGCAGTCGGTGTTTCGACTCATGATTTACAATACATTCATCATTTCAATAACAACAACGAAATTGATATCGTACAACTTGATTACAATATATTAAATCGAAAACCAGAAAAAGATATATTACCATTCTTACAAGAGAAAAATCTAGGAGCTGTTATTCGTGGTCCATTAAAAATGGGCATTTTAACTGGAAAATTCACAAATAAAACAATTTTTCCAGATGGAGATTTACGCAAAGATTGGCCAAATGAAACTTGGTTTCAAGAAGACTTACAAACCGTAGAGAAACTTCGGCTGCTCTCAAATAAAAATCAGACCCTAGGGCAACTTGCACTTCGCTATGTACTCTCTCATCCGGCAGTAAGTGTTGTAATTCCTGGTGCAAAAACAGGAACACAAGCACAAGAAAATGCAAATGCATCTGTTCGCCCTATTTTGAGTGATGAAGAGCTTAACTATATTCATTCAATATAAAAAGCCCAATCCGGGCTTTTTAATTTGGCAAACTAATATCATACTCCATTCGCTTCGCTGTGTCCTCCGCAACATGCACACCTAACAAGTTTTTCACAATATGAAATGCCATATTAATTCCAGCTGAAATTCCGGCAGATGTTATAATATGTCCTTCATCTACAAACTTTACATTTTCTATAACTTCAACATTTTGAAACTCATTTTTAAACTTTTCAATACTAGCCCAATGTGTTGTTGCTTTTAAACCTTCCAGTAAACCTGCTTTCGCCAGTAATAGCGCTCCTGTACAAACTGAAGTCATCAGCTTTACTTCTTTCATTTGTTGGCGAATCCATTTTATTACTATTTCATTTTTTATTTCATATTTTCTAGCACCTAGCCCACCCGGAATTATTAAAATATCCACTGGTGGTAAATTTTCAATACTATAATCTGGCTGTACCTTCAATCCATTCCTTGCTGTAATCATTTCCCCATTCTCGCTAACTGTATAAACAGTAAATGTTTTTTCTTCATTCACCTCAGTTACAGAAAAAACTTCAAATGGCCCTGCAAAGTCTAACACTTCTACTTCATTAAATAAAAATATACCAACACTCCATTTATTCATCATAAGTTCACTTCCTGTTTCAAATGATGTAAAAGGTGATTATATCCTTTTTCTAATGCAATATCATACGCTGTTTTCCCATCATTTTTCTTAATCATCTTATTAGCTCCATTTTTAAGGAGCAACATAATTATTTCTTCATTTCCTAATAATGCTGCTTCGTGGAGTCCTGTCCAGCCACCACTTTGCATAATATTTACATCTGATTCTTTTTCAATTAAGAAAGCGACAAGTTCACTTTGCTTGTTCGCAATTGCCGCTTGCAAAGGTGTATTTTCATTTTCGTTTTTCGCTCTACTATGTATATCTGCACCGCTTTCTAAAAGAAAACTCGCTATTTCTTTCTGTCCAAAATAAGCTGCTAAATGAAGTGGTGTCCAGCCATCTTCACTACATTCGCTAACAATACTTGGACTCGCCTTTATAAACTTCACTACTTTTTCCTTATTACCACTTATAACAGCTTGTGCTATTGATTGTAAATGCTCCATAATAATCTCCCATCCTTCAAAATATTTAAGCATCTCCTTCTACATGTTCTATTAATTATTATATTTTCCTTTTAAAATCTTAAGTTTACATAATAATATTATATATATTACTTTTTTGTGCTTAATGGCTGAATAGCAATAATGTTAAAAATACTGCCTTTAAACAATGAAGACCATGATTTCATTAGAGTTACTGAAAAAGCAAGCAAAAAACTATACACATAGTTTTCATCATATTTGTTCAGTTTCATGAACTAAAACAGGTAATGTTTATTCTGCTATTTATGCTTTCAACATATCAAATAATATTATTCCAATAAAAAAACAATCCCTTTTTAAAATGGATTGTTTTTTTATTTCTTTTTTATACTATTTATTTTATTTTTGTATTTTCAATGATGAAATAATTACATTCACAAAAATGAAACGATACTATCTTAAACCCTCTTATAGTAAATTTTTCGTTTGAAAACAAAAACACACTTCCACCTTACGATTGAAAAAACATATGTAAAAGTCTCTAAAACAGCTGCCTTATCATACTAATCTATAGCAATTCTGTCTTCTTCCCTTACCTGTTTCCTTTAACACATACGATTTTAAAACTAGCGCCGTTAATGAATCTGTTAATGTTTTATATGATAAATTTGATAATGCCAATAGATCGTTCGTATATAGCATTCTATGCTTCTCTAATAATAATAGTACTAATCGTTCAGACGGTTTTAATGCCTCATCACTTTCTAGTATAAAGTCTATATTTTTCATTTCTCTAATTATTACTCCTTATATAAAAAAATACTTTAGACGCTTATTTAATATAAAAATAATACATAACAAAATTATAAATATATTAAAATAGCACCATCTAAAAACACTATTATACTATAACATAGAAGTAGTGTTTCCCCAAATAGGAAATGCTTTTTTATATCGCTTATAAGATTCTTGCAAACCTACATAATATTTTGTACCATTACCCGCCAAGTTTTCTTCTAATTTCGCTGCTCATCCTGATGTATTTGTAATCAATGAAGTTCTTCTAAATTTATAAACAAATAAAAAACGGTTCGTCTATCATGCCCTAAACATGAATGACAACCGTTTTCCAGCTTCTTCTTAATTAACATGTTCTATCTTAAATATTTCTTGCAATATGCGGCTTACTGTAATGACTTGTTCCACCGCCACCAACTACTACTTTACCGCCTTTTTCGAAAATTAATAATTTACTTGAACCATCTGCAAGAAGCACCATTACTTCAGCATTATTACTTGTTGCTACATAAATTACATAACCACTCTTTGATATACAAGTTTCCCAATTCGAATCAAATTCTGATCTTACTACACGATTTGAATACACTTGATTTTCAATTCTATCTTGTTCTACGTTTTCCAAATTGATTCCTCCCACTTCACTAAAATAGCATTTATAGGAAAATAACAGCCCTATATAAAATAGTAGCCGACTTTAACATAAATAGTATATGTAATTAGTAGGAGAATGCTTGGACAACGAAAACGAAATAGACTTCAAAAATTTCACAATTGAAACTTCTCTTTAATCATTTCCGCTACTTCTTTTGCACTCAAATACGTGTTATTAATTTTTATATACTCTTCTTTTTCAATTTCACCATGAAGAGAGTTTAATCTATGCTTTTTCATCGTTTCTTTCAAATTATTTTCAGACCACTCAATATCTCTTTTTTTCGGTTTATGTTCTAATCTATTCGGGCTTTTATTTCGTTCTAATCTTTCATCTAATTCCGCTTCCAGCTCTACAAAATACACTGTCCCACCTTTTGATTCAAAAATACTTTCTACATGATGTATATAATCCCAATCCGCTTGGAGGTCAAATGCCCATATATACGTAAAAATCATTCCAGATAAATCACTTTTAGATACTTCTTCAAATATTTCATTACGAAATAAACTTACTAGTCTTTTTGCTTCTTTCGTACTGTAATCAAAAATTGGACTTACTAAATCAATTGTCATGTGGTTATGAAAAAGTTTTAAACCGGTTAATGTTGCTAATTCTTGCCCCACTGTCATTTTTCCAACTGCTTGTGGGCCAAATATTAATATAAGTTTCATTTATTTCCCTCCAATCTTTCTCTATAAACCATTACATAAAATAAAAAATAAGGCAGCCGATTTTAAATCAATTGCCTTATTTTTTATTCATAGTTTTAGTTCTATTCTTTTCGCACAGCTTCAAAAGTAATCATTTGATTTGCATTTGACGGTTCTTTTTCATAATCATATTCAGCAGAGCACGTAATATTAGAGAAACCTATACTTTCTAAAAGAAGTTTAAACTCTTCTATTCCATACCAGCGCAGCGCAAAGCGTTGTAGTTCTGTTTGTACTAACTGTCCTTTACTCCACTTTTCATATTTCAAATATGATACAGTAACTTGGTTCAGCCAATCTATTTCAATTGATTTATTTTCTAATGTGATTCCGTCTCCACTCGGCAAAGAGAAAGTCGATGTATGAATTTCCCCAGTCTTCCAGTCATGCGGAAGCATAATATCTACGATTAATCGTCCATCTGGATTAAGATGTTCATAAAAACATTTCAATGCATTTATAGAATCCACACGATTTTCAATTAAACAAAAAGATCCAGTAGGAATGATAATTGCGTCATATTTATGCGGAAGTGAAAATTGTTGCAAGCTTCCTTCATATAAATTAGGATGTAAGCCTCTCTCTTTACAGCGCTTACGGCAAGAATCTAGCATTTCAGGTGAATAATCTATCCCATCCACTTTAAAACCAGCCTCTAGAAGCGGAATGATGACACGTCCTGAACCTACTGCGGCTTCGAGGATTCTTCCTCTACAATCTTTTAAACGTTTTTTGTAATACTCAATATCACCATTTAAAGAATAACCGACTGGTTTTGTGTAATCATACAGTTCTGTACAAAGTGTACTATAAAAGCTAAACATTTATTTTCTCCTCCGTTTTTACGTACGGAAGATTTCAATTCAACTAATCTTCCTGCACCTCTGATTTTAATGATATTTCGAAAGAGCTGACTGTCATAATATATCACTCACTTTCCATAGAATATAATGATATTGTATTACATAACCTTCCAATTTGAAATATAAAAATTAAAAATTCAGACTACAAATTAAAGAGCTTACTTTAGTAAGCTCTTTAGAAAAAATATTTATTTCACAATCGGCAATGTCACTTCACTTAATTTCACTGTAAGTTTCGTGCCAGCTTTCGGTCTAATTGTATAATCATAATCACTTGCAATTAAAACAACTCCGATTTGATGCCCCGCTTTAAATACATAATCATCTGGCTGCATGTCCCATGTAAATGTATAATCTTTGCCCGGTTGAATCGCTGTTGAATTTTCTATACTCTTTAAGTTTTGTGGATCCATCCAGCCTCTCGTTACGATTTCCGGCTTCGCTCCTCCATAGTCAACAAGTAATGCTGTTAAATTTGATACAGATCGATCAATATTTCCTGTAATTGAAATCTTTGGTGTACCACTTATACGCGTATCTTTTTGCAGTACAGGCATTGTATATACTAATCGATTTGCTACTTCTAATTCTGGGTTTGCTACTAATTGGTTTGATTTCATTTGTGCATCATCTAAGAATGAGAAAACTTTATTAGCCGATCCCATACTTAATGGCAAATTGACTAATTTATTACTTAAATACATACGGATTTTTGAAGGTACAGCTGATGGATCTGGCCAATTTTTTATCTTTTGCCACGTTTTATTTTCTCTTTGCACATCAACCATTGGTTCATCCATAATTCCATTTTCAATTCCGTATAACCAATAATCTAACCATTTATTTTGTGTTTGCTGCCAGTTATTACTTGATGTCCCACCATGACCACCTTGGTGTAGCCACATTTTACGCGGAACATTATTTTCTCCAAGTGCTTCCCACCATTGCGCGAACTGTTTTGTTTTAACATTCCAATCGTTTAAACCATGAACAACAAATACACTCGCTTTTACATTTTTAGCATCTTTTACATAGTTACGTTTATCCCAAAAATCATTATAATTACCTGTTTTTCGGTCTTGTCCAGCCGTTAACTCTTTTATAACTTGTCCGCAAACTTCAGGGTTTTCCCTTGTCAGTACTGCTTCTGCCATATTATCTGTATCTTCCCCTTGATATCCGCCTGGAGCAATGACCGCACCATTTGCACGATAATAATCATACCAACTACTAATTGCTGCGATTGGAATAATTGTTTTTAAACCTTCGACTCCAGTAGTCGCAACAGCATTTGGTAAAGTACCATTATAGGAAACTCCAGTCATACCTACATTTCCTGTAGACCAATTTGCCTGAACTTCCTCACCCTGTTCTGTAAATGCTTTCGCGCGACCGTTTACCCAATCAATAACAGATTTTGTCCCGAGTATCTCTTGTTCATCTCCAGTTGTAGGGCATCCATCTGATTTTCCAGTACCGATACTTTCGCCTAGAATAACTGCATAACCTCTTGGCACGTAATAGTTCCCATACGAACCAAGATTAACCGCTCCATACGGTTTTCCTTCATACGCATACAATTCTTCATCTACATTATATACAGGAACATCTTTTAATCCAGATCGATATGGACTCATTTCATAAATAACAGGAACTTTCACATTCGGATCTGTCTTTGGACGCATAACTTTTATCGATACTCTGTCTTTCTTACCGTCTCGATCACTATCAACTTCTGTCTCTACATATAAATTTTCGATAATAGCTTCATCGAGAGAATAAATCGGTTTTGTCATCCCATTTTCTAATTCAATTTTCGTACTTTTAGTCTCTTGCTTCTTCTCTGCATGCACATCCATAGTAAAGCTAGGTATAATTGTTGCAGATAGCATTGCTGACAGTGTAATTGCCATTTTCTTTTTACTCAAAATGTTCCCTCCCCTTATTCGTTCTCTTTTACTATATAACAAAATAACTGAAAATTCAGTTTTATTTTATATAAAAGTTGAGAAACTCAAAGATTTCTTATTAAGTAAAATTTAATGCAGGTATGAAAGTATTTTCCCACTTCCTCCTTCTTTATAAAGTGAAACTTTAATCAGCCCTCACCAATTGGGCGTTTACGATCAGCAGGGCCACTTCTTTGCTTTCGCTGAATTTTGAGGTGGGGTCTTACTGCCCGGCAAATAGCGGGATAAATAGAGAAAAAGACAACCGATATTTCTATCGCTTGCCTTACATTCCATTTATTATTTTTCTAACTCTTTAAAGGTATCTTTCAAGTCTTTATCAGATACCTTTATATCTGCATTTTTAAGCAGTTCTCTAGTAACTTGTTGATGGAATTGAGGATCTTGTATACGTTGCTGTTCTAATTCTTTACGAATATTCTCTTTCTCTTCCTCATACGGTTTAAGCTCTTTTTTATCCGTTAGCTTAATAATATGATATCCGAAAGAAGATTTAACAGGTTCACTCAATTGACCAACTTCTAACTTATACGCAGCATCCTCAAATTCTTTCACCATCATACCAGGTCCAAATTCAGATAGTTCCCCACCTTTTTCTTTAGAACCTGGATCCTCTGAATATTGTTTAGCCAATGCCGCGAAATCTTCGCCACTATTTAATTTTTCTTTAATTTCTTTTGCTGTCTTTTCATCTTTTACTAAAATATGGCTAACTTGAAGCTTTGGCTTATAATGATCTTTAATATCTTTTTCCGTTACGGTTGCTTTAATAGCTTTTTCAAAAGCAAAAGTAAGCTTTAATTTCTCTTTCAACTGATCTTCATTTTTCACACCATTAGATTCCATATATGTATTAAAATTATCGCCCATCTTGTCTTTTAATTCTTTTAGTTGTTTCGTTACCTCTTCATCCGTAACTTTATATTTATCATTTAATACTTTTTCTACTACCATTTCAGATAAATTCTGTTTACCGTAGTTTTCTTTTAATTTTTTGTTAAAATCACTTTCTGAAATGCTTCCTGATTTTGTCGTTACAATATTATCTGATGAACCACATGCAGATAAAGATAACGTCATACCCATTAAAATGCTACCAATTACTAATTTCTTTCTTTTCAAATCTGAATACCTCACTTCATTAAATTCAAATATAACTATGTAAATATAACGTTTCCCTGTGAACTTCACGTGAATTTAATGAAAGTAGAACATTTGCTAATTCTCCATTTAATACATCAATTTTGAAAATTATGGTGATTCATCCTGTATCGCTAATCTCTAAAGCTGCAAAAAGGACTAATATTTTCATTAGTCCTTTTTCACATTTATATAAAATTGAATTTCTCCATCTATAGAGGAAACTCCATATTCAAAACCATGCCTTTCTAAAATACTTTTCACTATCGCTAGACCTAATCCTGTACCTGATTTTTCTTTACTACGAGAAGATTCTAGTACATAAAAAGGCTCCCAAATTTTCTCGATATCCTTAATTTTATCCGTAGGAATGCCATTTTTTATTTGGAAATATATACTTTTATTTCTATCTTCTAATGTAATTATTATGTTTTGATTTGCTGTATATTTTATCGCATTAGAAATTAAATTTTGAAACACCATTCTCATTTTATTTAAATCTGCATAAACGATTGTATCGCCCGCATTACAATTTACTTGCAAGTTAATTTCTTTCGAATCCAGTTCAATCTGATGCTTATCTAATATACTCTGGACCAGTGGTTCAATGGGGAATTCTTCTTTTTGTAAAATATCTCTTTCTAGTTTAGAAAATCGTAATAGTTCTTCAATTAAGTTTGATATTTGATCTGTTTGTTTAATAATTGTATCTACATAAGTCCCATCATCTAATCCATCTTTAATCCCCATAGAGTATGCTTTTACTAATGCGATCGGTGTCTTTAATTCATGCGTTACATCACCCATAAATCGTTTTAAATGTTCATTACGATCAGTTAAGTCTTGATGTGCTTCATGTAGTTTTTCACTCATGATATTAATACTATTGGCCAACTCTCCTATTTCATCATTCGTTTTCACTTTCGTTCTTTTAAACTGCAAATGTGAAATATCCTGAGCCACATCACTTAGCTCTTTCAGTGGCGTCGTTATTATTTTTGAAAGTATCCACACAAGTAAAATAATAAGAAGCAGCGAGAAACATACGATGTATAAGTAAAATGTATTTAACGTATTTATAATTTCATTTGAATTCGCAATGGAAGTTCCAATTAAAATTATCGTATCATCTTTCGCAATATATTTAGCAAAAAAACTCGCTTTTACCTTTCCTTGATCGTACAGTTTATTCGATTGCCCTTCCGTCTTCACTTTCATAACTTCGTCTTTCGTAATCCAAAGCTTATTTAACGTCACTTTCTTTTTCGTAAGTTGCATGCGTAACGCGTCGTTCATAGCATCTTCTGACTGATTAATTGGCGTATACGCAATTGTAACATTATTTTCACTTTCAATTGTATGAATAATATCTTCTAAATCATTGACTGGCGCATTTTGTATTTGAGTTGTAAATTCATTTAAGTTTTCACGTGTTTTATAAATATTATATTTCGGCAAGAGAAAGTTAATTAATAATAAAGAAATTGTAAATATAAGAATAACGGTTAAAGAAATGCTGAGAAATAGCTTTTTCCCAAGTTTATTCACTTTGTTCCTCCAAACTATAACCCAGCCCACGATGCGTCTTAATAATATTTTCTCCAATTTTTTTACGCAGCCTTCTTACATGTGTATCAACCGTTCTCTCTTCTCCAAAATAGTCAAATCCCCATACAATGTCTAACAATTTTTTACGAGTTAAAATAGTTCCTTTATGATTTAAAAAGCATTTTATTAATTCGAGCTCTGTTTTTGTAATTTCTAACTCTATATCATTTTTATATACTTTATTTTTGGCGAAATTTATCTTTACATCTTGTACTTGAATAATATCATCATGCTGAATAAGTTTTTTCGCTCGTGTAATTAGTACTCCTGGATGAAATGGTTTTTTTACGTACTCATCTGCCCCACTTTGAAGCGCTGCTAATTCATCTTCACTTTCACTTTTCGCCGTAAGCATTAATACTTTTACGCTTGAATTCTTTTTTATTTCCTGACAGACAGTAATACCACTATGTTTCGGCATCATCCAATCCAAAATAGCTAAATCAATTTTTTCATCATAAAATATTTGAAGTGCTTCCTCTCCGTCTTTCGCTAATAATACTTCAAAGCCTTCTTTTTCAAAATAAGCTTTTAAAATCCTTAACATATCTTGTTCGTCATCTGCAATTAAAACTTTCATATTTTTTCCTCCATTGCTTTTAAACAAAAACCAATTGTATCATACAACATCTTTGTTACATGAATGTGACAGAAAAATATTTAAAGCTTTTGAGGGGATAGTAATGGTGAGGTGTTGTACTATGATAAAAAAAATCGGGGTCATTTCTCTTCTTCTATTTCTATTATCAACAAATGCGTTCGCAAATACAAATCAACAAATTGAAGTATTTGATTGTCAAAAAGAAATGGTCATTCAAAAACAATCTTTAGATCCAATAGTCCAAAAAGAAGCAGTTCAATACGCTAAAGCAATTACTGGTCCATTTAAAAACTTAAATGTCGTTCCAAAAGATGGCTATATGATAAAAATCCCATTATCTAAGCCGGTTTCTATTACTAATCAATGGTTACACACTACAATAGACGAAGTACTTATACTGCTCCCACTAAATGAAAAGCCTTATATTATGCTTTATGATGATGAAAATAACCCGCATTTTTATTATGTAAAAGGTAAACCAGGATTATTATTGAAACAAATGAACGTTAAAACGTAATTGACTGAAAAGGAGTCACCTTATAAGCTAAATTTTAAAAGCTAAGGTGCTCTTTTTTATAATAACAATTTAGTAAATGAAATTATAAAAGTTGTCTTTTAATATAAGGATCGCAACTTCATATATCAGCGATTTTTAAGATATATCGATTTACCAACAAAAAACCTGTTCGTAGCTATTATTTGGATAGCAATCTCTATAATAGTTTGTAGTGACTCGATCCCTTATATAATCCCCCTTTTACAAATCCATTCGCAGTATAAAACACATCCCCTTGCTTCGTGTCAGTATGTAAAACAATCACTTCAAAATATTTTTCCGCATGACATAATAGTTGGTTTAATAATAAGTTCCCTAACCCTATACGCCGATAATCCCTTGAAATATAAAATCTCCTTAACCGCCCAATCTTATTGTCTTTTGTGTACGGATCCTCATTTAAACCTCCAACTCCAATTAACATATCACCTTGGAAAACACCATATAAACATTCTCCAGTTTTATTGAATACATTTATTTTGTTTTTATATTCATTTATTAGCCTTATAAGGAAATTAAAACCTTCTTCTTCACTGTCTTGAACGAGATGACTGAATTCATATTCCATTAAATTTTCTATTTGTTGAATATGTATATCTTTCAAGTCCATTCCCCCTAAGTATGAAAATACATAAAAATGCTCGAGAATCTTTTATTCTGAGCATTTTTATGGTTGTTACTTTATGTAATTTATAGCGTGCGTATTCTTCACTTCATATGTAAATCGATAATACAGTTGATTAATTTTATTATGAAAATATAAGAGCCTTGCTACAATCTAGTGTGTGATAAGGCTCTTTAAAGTTGTTTAATTCTTATCGAATTAAAGCATGTGTTTGTTTAAGTGTATACATTCACCATTTATAAATTCTCTCAAATATACTATAAGTTTATATATTTCTCATTCTTCTCTAACAGGTTCAAAATAAATTGTAATTTGTTAATCGATATGCTTGTGTAACCACTGTTCAAATATCTTTAACTGTTCTTCGGTATGAAAGTAATGTTCACCCGTCTCCATAACTTCTAATTCACAACGATGTTTTTCTGTAAAATAGTTAATAGTTTCAAGTTCACACAGTTCATCCTTGGCTCCGTACAAAATATATGTATCTATATTCCATGTATTAATCGGATGTTCTTTTACATAGCATAAATAATCCCAATGTAACTTTTGACCAATAGGTGTCTCTATAGTCATTTCTTTTTGCAAAAGCTCTGGTGTTACATTAAACCATTTCATCATATTTTCGATAATTCGTTCCATATTAACTACTGGTGATAAAAATAATGCCTTTTCTACCACATCATTTTGATAAGCTAAAAGGCTAAAATACGCTCCCATACTACATGCAAACACGTTTATTTCTTTCCAATGTTCTTTTGCATAATTCATAATTATAGATAATTCACTAACACAAATCTGTACTTTGCAAGGCGTATTATCATCTTTTCTTTCTCCATGCTCAGGTAAATCAAAGCTTAATACTTGATAACCTTTTTGTTTGGCTTCTTCAGCTAATATTTGAATAATTGTATCTTCCTTATTTGACATATTTCCATGTACTGCAATAAAAATTTTATCACTCTTATCTCCCCATAAAACCGCAGGAATATTACTAATTTTAAAATTATTTTTAATCATATTCCCTCCATAAACTAAGACATATAGGACTTGGCAAAAAACGCACACACTTTATTTACCTCTGTACAGCAGGTAATATCCCCTTCAACTCCATTAAATCATCTATTACTACATCAGCCTGAGCAAGTTCATCTTCTTGCGCAAAATCAAAATTGCACCCAATTGCAAGTAAACCGTTGTCTTTCGCTGCATTTATATCACATAGCCGGTCACCAACTACCGCTGCCTCTTTTATATCATATTGGTTCATAATACTTTTAACTAAGTCACCTTTATTTAGCGATTGTATTTGTTCAATACTAAACGTTTCTGTCACCCACTTGTCTAAAGCATAATAAGTTACGATTGCTCGTAAATATTCTTTCAAACCATTACTAGCAATGTAAATGGAACAATTATTTTCTTTTATATATGTAAAATCATGATGGGTAACGTTAGTTGAAATAACTAAATCGCCAACTTTTACACCTGGATGTAATCCACCAGCAACGCCCGTATTGATGATAGAGTCTACATTAAATTTATGAATTAATGTTTGCACACATGCAGCAGCATTTACTTTCCCTACACCAGAACGTGTAATAATTACTTCTGTTCCCATGAATTCTCCAATATAAAATGGCATTCCCGCAATTGTCTGTTCTTCTTGTATTACTAGCTTTTTTAAAAGTAAATCTATTTCAATTTGCATTGCTCCGATAATGCCGATTCTGTTTATGTATGTAGTCCCCTTTATTAATTAATCCCTTTAATCCGCTCAGACATAACCGATAATAAAAATTTCGGAAGTACAAGTTGTCTCTTTAATCTTTTCGGCTGTGAGAGTAACCTATACAGCCATTCAGTTCCAGTATCCCTCATTATTTTTGGTGCTCTTTTTACAGTACCAGATATTATATCAATCATGCCTCCGATACCAATAGATAGCGGAACGTTTAATGTTTGTATGTTTTCATAGATGAACTCTTCTTGTTTTGGTGAACCTAGTCCTACGAGTAGTAAATGCGGCTTGAACTGCTTAATTTTCATTTTTATTTCTTCTATTTCTTCACCATTTACAAATCCATGCTGTCCTTTAAATTGTGCTCCTGGGAACTGCTCATTTAATTTTTCTAATGCCTTTTTATTACTTTCTGGCGCAGCTCCAAAAAGAAAGACACGATATTCATTGTCGTTACAATATTTTATTAAATCGTGAGTTAAATCCGCCCCAGTAACACGTTCTTTCAAAGTTCCTTTTAATATTTTCGAGCCAATTATGACACCAATCCCATCCGCTGTTATTAAATCCGCAGATAGTAACATCTTTTTAAACTCCTTTGATTTTTCCGTATTTTCCTTTGCAGACATAACAATTTCAGGATTTGCAGTTACTACAAACCTTGGTTTCTCTTGTTGTTCATGTAGCCAACCTTTTAATAAACTTATAGCTTTTGCATATTCTAAAGTTGAAAAAGGTATACCTTTTATAAACTGCTGATCCACTGTACTCTCCCCTTACATAAGCTGCAAATATTCATCAATGTCTTTAGAAATTTGAATAAAAGCTTTATTCCAAAATTCATAATTTCTTATATCTATTTCAAAATGTTTTTTCATAAGCTCCTCTACTGGAGCCTTTCCTGTTTCTCGTAAGAACTCTTTATATTTCGAATGAAAAGTACTTTTACCTTCTTGAGCTATTTCTAATAAGCTAAAACTTACTAAATATCCAAATGTGTATGGATAATTGTAAAAAGGAACATCTGCTATATAAAATTGAATATATTTCATCCATACAAACGGCTGGTATTCACTTAAAGCTTTTCCATAAGCTTCTTTTTGTGCAATTATAGATAATTTCTCAATTTCATCAGCACTTAAAGGACCCTCTTTACATTTTTCATAAAATGTTTTTTCAAACTGATACGATGCTCGTATTGCCATTACATAATTAAAACTATTTCTTATTTTCCAGCTAAGTAATGACTTTTTCATATCTTTACTATCCGTTGTTTCAATTAGATAATTTAAGAGTACCGTTTCAAAGAAAATAGATGCTGATTCAGCCGTACTCATTGGCAAATAATCATCTAAAAAAGATGTAGATTGTTCAAAACTCATATTATAAAAATGCCAAGCATGTCCTAATTCATGAGCGAGCACTCTTACACTATCTATACTCCCATCATAACGAATGGAAATTCGCGATTCTTTCTCACTGAAAAATGGAGCACAAAACCCACCTGGTGGTTTATTCTCTCTCGGTTCAGCATCTACCCAACCACTTTCTATCGCATTACGTGCAAATTCTGCTAATTCTTCATCAATATTCTTACATGCATCATAAACGTTTTGTATTGCTACTGAAAAAGGAATCATGATCTCATTACTTTCCTTTACCGTCATAAGTTCATGCCATGTAATTGAAGCTTTTCCTTTCTTATACACGTTTAAAGCACTTACTAATTTATCAAGGTTTTCTTCTGTCGCATTCCACATTTGGAATAATACAGTTTCTGAAATGCCATTCGCATGAAAAGATTGTGTTAAAATCTCTCTATCTTCTATTTCATTACTCTTTGCATTACGCAATCTCCCTATTTGATTTAATACAGTAGCAAAGATTTCTTTTTCCTTATGTAAAGTACTTGTAAGTAACTCGAATACTTCTAATCTTTCCTTTTCATTATCACTATTCATTGCAATAGTATTTGCTTGTCCAAAGGATAATTGTTTATTATTGTGCTCTATTTCTATCCTATCCCGTAATTGTATG
Organism: Bacillus sp. JKS001846; assembly: GCF_900176455.1. Lineage (NCBI taxonomy): Bacteria > Bacillati > Bacillota > Bacilli > Caryophanales > Bacillaceae > Bacillus > Bacillus sp. JKS001846. Next base: position 2,824,032 of record NZ_FWYG01000001.1, on the reverse strand, counting down.
TACATATTTTCCCAAGCATTAAGCTCATCTTTTATTAACTTAGTATTATCTGAAGTTTCCACTTCATTATGTTTTATTACTTGCTGTAATTCATTTTTTAGTTCCTTCACTTTCACGGTCAATTTAGTAAGGTCAGATGGTACACTTTCTTCAACTGATCTACAGTACAAATAGTATTCTGTTTTCTCAATAGCTTGTATTAGCTTTGAAAGAACCTCTACATCTTTTGTTACAAAATATTTCTCTTTCAACTCCAAAATTGGAAATAGAATATCCTCATTCAAATACAAGCGATTTAAATCCCATCTAGCAATTTCTTGCATTTTTATAGTCGCCTCCTATTTTTACAAATAGTTACAGATATTTCTCCCCACACAATTATATATGAAATGGCAAAATTTTGATATCTTCAAATATTTAAATTCCTACAAATACATTCTTATTTATACTCTTTTCTTCTACCATTAAGTATCATTCCACATATAAAAAATACTCCCTCTACAAGAGAGCAATTCATATAGGAAAACTTCAAAGATTTTATCTTCACCAATACCATATCGACCGGTAATCACAGATTAAAGAAAAAAGGATTGATCAAATGATCAATCCTTTACTCTACTTCATTTAAGAAAAATAACGTTATAACGCCAGGTCCTGTATGTGCTCCGATTGCTGCACCAATTGTATTTACGATAAATACTTCACAACCGAATCTTTCCGTAATTAATGATTTTAATGCTTCCGCTGTTTCTAAGTCATCACCATGAGTGATACCGATTGTTTGACCTTTAAGGTCTTTACCACGCTCTTCCATAATATCAACAATTCGGCTTAATACTTTCTTTTTCCCTCTTACCTTTTCAAGTGGTACAAGTTTTCCTTCTTCCACGTTTAAGATAGGCTTAATGTTTAGTAAACCACCGATAAAACCAGCTACTTTACTTAAACGTCCACCTCTAACAAGGTACTGTAAGTCAGCTACAGTGAAGATGTGCTCCATATGGTTCATTAGAAAAGCGACACGGTTTAAAATATCTTCTTTTGGTGCGCCGTCTTTTGCCATTTTAGCAGCTTCTAAAACGACAAGACCTTGACCAAGCGAAGCACATTTTGTATCAATAATTTCTAAATCTAAATCTGCATATGTTTCTTTTACTTCCTCTTTAATGACAACTGATGATTGATATGTACCAGACAGTTCAGATGAAAAAGCTAAATATATACAAGGATTACCTTCTTTTGCATAAGAAACAAATTTTTCTTGGAAAGTTTCAAGTGAAGGCAATGATGTTCTATAAACAGCGCCTTCTCTCATTTTTTGTAATAATGTAACTGACTCTAATGTTACTCCATCTAAATACTCTGTTTCTGCTTCATCATATACACGGAGTGGAATTAAATCAATATCATATGCTTGCAGCAATTCTACTGGTAAATCCGCCGCACTATCCGTAATGATTTTAACACTCATTTTTAAACCTCTATTCTGTTATAAATATAAAATAATAAAATAAAAATAGTACTTTTAAATTATATACGTAAAACTTAAATGAAGAAAGGAAAACACTTTATATTGTATGCACTATTCTTCAAAACTTGAACTATTTATGAAAATGATTCTATTTTAAACACCTTTTTCTTATTATTTTTCTATAACACGAGTAATTTTATAAGTATTTTGTATCAGTATATTTTACTTCTTTAGCTTAATATTATCTTTTCAAATTCATACTGTTTAAAATTGAAAAGCCAAATCCAATAAAGGAAATGGCTTTTCAATTTTCATAAAATAACCAAACTTTATTTTCCATCACATTGTTTGTTTACATTCATACTTTGGTGATGTTGAATATTAATCCAGTTATGATAAATATTTATAGCCTGTACTATAATTAAAACAGTGAATATTTACCTGTAAGATGCACTATATCTAAAGAAGGTTAAACATTTTATAAAATATTTAATTTTACTAGTAAAGCTAATAAAATTTGGAGAAGAATTTGAACATTTACTGCTATGTCTGTATCTGTAGTCGTAACTGTAACATTTCTAGAATTTCTAATAACAGTTTCTTGTTTATTAATTTGTTTAATAGATGATTTTTGAAACAATTCTTGTGCTATTTTATCTGCCTTTTCACTATCTGCTATAGAAATACTTACTACAACCACAATAGCTGCTTGTAACGCGGCTTGGATAGATAGTGCAGCTTTTGTATCTGTAGTAGTAACTTGTACATCTGCTGAATCTACTATTTCAATATATTCCTCAGAAACTTGATCGATTTCATCTGTTTGTATAGCTTCTTCTAAAAAATTTGCATTTTTACTAAATGAATAAGAATTTACTGATTCGGAATCCTGTTTTTTTGGTTCAGAACCCCGATTTAATGGATCACGTTTTTTCTTTCTTCTACAAACTTCACAATCACACATAAAATCACCCCTTTTAGTCTAAAAAATTAACAATATAAAAATATTGGCTAACTACTAGCATTTTATGTATTTTCAAAAAAATTGTTTGGACAAGTAACTGAATTTATATTTTATTTCTAATTCTTTTTTGTAATAACAAAAAGCTGCCTTCTAATAAGAAGACAACCCTCTTTTATTTCACATTTATATAAAAGACCCATACTTAAATACACTAAACTTCATATGATATATTGCATCCTTTCTTTTTAGAATAAGTAGTCGTTACTGAAGGGCACTTTTCGAAGTGCTCTTATCTTTAATCCCCCTCTTTTTCAGGAAGAATTTTTTTTACTAAATCCTAATATGATTTGTATCACTAGGGCTGGCGATTACCACGTTTCCTTAATAGCTTCAATGAATACAGTAGCTACTAATTAAAATAACCCTATGATTTTCTCTACACTTAAACAATCTTGCGTTACCGAACACATAAACTAATTTTTATTTTGACTATGTAACACTAAATTCACAAGATTATTATCCTATGTTTGGTGAAGCCATCATTTCAATGCCAGCAATCCCACACTTTTAACTAATAACTTAAACAAATGTGCTATCTCAAGGTTCTTTTGATATAGTATCTTATGTTCTATATAATGAAGAGAGCGCTAGTATTTCCAAGGAGGATGTATATGAGTATTCAATTGGCTACATCTAACGATTTAGAATGGGTTAATAATCAATATGACTCAATAGGATTTGTACGGAGTGATTTAAAGAGAGATAAAGTTGCAATTATTACATATAACAACGAGTATGCAGGCGTTGGCCGATTAGTCCAAATAGATGAAGATACTTTAGAAATGGGCGGAATTTTTATTCTGCCTCAATTTAGAGGGCTACAATTAGCTGGTGAGCTTGTTTCATTTTTAGTAGAAACTGCAAAAAAATCACAAATACAAAATGTATATTGTCTTCCTTTTGAGGAATTAGAAAACTTTTATAAGAAATATGGATATACTGAAGTCGATACTACGAAAGAAGCAGTCCATCCAATCATTCTAAAAAAATATAATTGGTGTTTGGAGAATTACGATAAACACGTTCTACTCTTCAAATTGTAAATGTAATAAAAAAATATATTCTCAATCGTTTTTCTATCAGTACTCCTAATGGGAGCTAAAGATTAATCAAAGATATTTTATCTCTCCTTTTATAAATGGCTGATTAAAACTCAATGTTCTGTCAATACTATAGGTAACATGATTGTATTTCTCCATTCCCCCTTGGAGAAGAGCAGTTAGCTTTTGCTAACTGCTCTTTTATTTTTTCAAAAAGTCACATAAATATCTTTAATTCCAAACATTCAAAAGATAAAATGTGATAAAATTGTTATGAAGATATTTACCAACTAATACATGCGCCCTAGACTTACGTACTAGGGCGCATGTATTTTTTAGTATGTAACTCCTTCACTCATCTATTATCTACAAAATAAGTATCATATGCCTTATCAAATTCATATCCTAACTTTTCTGCTAGTTTAGCAGATGTAGTATTCGCTGCGTCCCAGTTTGGATACTTTCCATTTTCTAAGCAATCCAATATAATAGCTGCACTAACTACAGTTGCCAAGCCCTCTCTTCTATGATTGTGATCAGTCGCAACTTCAATTTCAATCCCATCATTATAAATACTATAGGAGGATGCACCGCATACAACTTCTCCATTATATAAAATGCTATAACCTATACCACGGTTTATATAATCTTCTATCGAATGAAATTGACTTGTAAAATCTTCAGATATCTTATGTAATTTGGGGCTATTTGCGATATGCTCATCTATTCTTCTTAACTCATATTCTTTTGGAAGTGCTGATATAAAAGATTGTAATTTTGAACGATTAAAAACTTCTGGATTTCGTTTGAATTTATAACGTAAAAACTTATCTATTTTTCTTTCATGGAATGTTTCTAAGCGTTGTTTCCACTCTTCACTATTTACGATAACTAAAATTCTTTCTGGAATATTACGTAATAACTCTTCTGTTTCTTTCGTATTTGGGTCTCCAGCGTAAAATGTAAAAATTCCTACCGTAACTTGTGCTACTGTTGGATTTTCAAGATCATTTACCCAAGCAGTACCCATATGCCCTTGTAAATAAGAAAGTAAAACAACGTTATTGAAATCCTCAAACATAGAAACTAGTTTTTTTCTTGTATGTATATTCGCTTCATATATCATTTACATTCCCGCCTTCTTTAGAATCAACCACTCTTAACATTTTCATGAGCGCTCCATAATTCGTATTCATATACACACCCACCTGTTCATCATAAAAGCAATTGACTATTAAATTGAAACTTCGAATATTTATAAAATATCAGTAAACATAAAATGATTATAACATCTACTAACTATGAAATGATCAACCTATAAAATAAGTCAACAATAAATATATTTCTTACTCGTTAACAAATGGCTTAAAGGATCAACATAATTAATTATGTAACAACCCTCAACAATAGTTTGAGGGTTCATTTAAATACATGTATTATAACTCATTTTTATAAATAAAAGATTCCGTCTCACCGTTCTTATATACTTTAGTCAATTTAACAACTGACTTGTACGTATTATCGTCATCCTCTATCATTTTTTCATCTCTTCTATTTCGGCATCACCAGTTCCGCCCTCTATTTTTAAACAGTTCGAAATGGCAAGGTATCCGCTTGATGCCAATATAAAAATAAAAATCGTATCAGGAAAATTAATAAATAATAATCCGTAGTTTAAAGGGTCTCCAGCTGGATGTGATAAAAGTAATCGAAAACCTACCAGTTCAGGTACTTGAACAAAATCTCTAGAAACTCTCGGTTCACAACCCACTTACACTCCATCCCTTCTCTATATAGAATTGCTACTACATATATATAGGAAGAAAATAAGAAAAGCTTGGACAATATAACTTTAACGTAACATTATCGTTACCTACTCGTACATTTATATGGAAATCACACCAATTTTGAGTAAGGACACATAATTTTTACTATAAATACATATAACAATTTCATCTTTCATAAAAAAAACGTTATAATGAGGTGTAGCCTCTACGATTACGTTATAAAGGAGATTAAAATTATGGCTAAAATTAAAGTGTACCAAGCAAAAGAAGAAAATATGGATGCAGTAAAAAATATCATTGATGTTGAGGAACAAAACCCAACTACTGAAAATTTACAAAATCTATATGCGTGTGTATTAGATACTGAAGATATGGCATTGCCTGAATCATATATTGAAGAAGATATCTTAATTGATTCTATTGAAGTTATGGTTAACGCTTCTCAAAGCAAAGTAAGAGACTTAGGCGCATACGATGTAATCGAAGTTCAAAACAAAGGCAAGAAAACGCAAATTTTATTACTTGCAGACGAAGAATACGAAATTATCGAAGGCTAATCTAACACCGTACATACGAAAAATCTCCTTTCCAATTGGAAAGGAGATTTTTCATTACGCTTTTGATGTTTCACTCTTTTTATTCATTTGTTCTTTCTTAATTACCATACGCTCATTTCCCATAAAGAAAATGAATATGAATGCTAATCCAGCTGGTACCAATGCCCACATGAATGTTTGAACAATTGAACTAGAAAGAGCGTCAATAATCTTATCTAATATTTGCGGAGGGATTTGAGATCTTGCCGATTCTGATAAAATGGCTCTTGAATCCCCTAATTTTGTATTCATTCCCCCGCTCATCCCTTTAAATGCTTCTTCTAATTGATCTTGGAAACCTGTTCTTTGGATCATTCCGAAGATTGTAATACCTAGTGTCATTCCTAATGAACGAATGAAGTTACTCGTTGAAGTCGCAGATCCACGCTGTTCCATACCGAAGTTATGAATTGAAGCCATACTTAGTACAGAGAATGAGAAACCTACTCCAAATCCGATAATAATCATATAAACCGTTAATAATGCACGACTTGTTTCTGGCGTTAATGTACTTAATAAGAATAATCCGATTAACATAATAACAGCAGAAATAATCATAATGTTTCGGTAGCTCAGCTTAGTCGTTAAAAATCCACCTAACTGCGCTGTTACGACTGATCCTAGCATCATAGGTAAAAGTAATAATCCTGAGTTTGTTGCAGTCCCGCCGTATACACCTTGAATGAATAACGGAATGTAAACAGTTGCTGACATAAATGCAGCACCGTAACATAATGCAATAATTGTACTCATTCCGAATAAGCGCTGCTTAAACATCTCAAATGAAATAATTGGTTCTTCTACTTTTCGTTCAATAAAAATGAATGCGATGATTAAAATAGCGAATCCACCAAATAAACTTAAAATAAAGCTAGAATCCCAATCATATTTTTGTCCGCCTAGTTCAAGCGCAAACATTAAAGAAACTACTGCACCAACTAAAGTAATTGCGCCAAACCAATCAATCTTTTGCTTTCTATGAACGCGTGATTCTTTATAAAAGAATGTAATAAAAATAAGTGCTAAAATGCCAAGTGGTAAGTTAATATAAAATACCCAGTGCCAGCTAATATAATCGGTAATATATGCGCCAAGTAATGGCCCGAAAATACTAGATAATCCAAATACAGCTCCGAATAAACCACCCATTTTCCCGCGTTTTTCAGGTGGAAAAATATCAAAAACGATAGTAAACGCGATCGGCACTAATGCCCCGCCGCCAATACCTTGAATGGCACGATAAATACCTAACTGTGTAATATTTTCAGCAGTACCACAAAGTGCCGAACCAATCATAAAGACAATTAAACCGAAAATAAAGAATCTCTTTCTACCATACATATCTGATAGCTTACCGAAAATAGGCATGCCTGCCATTTCTGCGACCATATAGGCAGAAACGACCCATACAAAGTTTTCGAGGCCTCCTAAGTCACCAACGATTGTTCCCATCGCCGTTACGACAATGGTATTATCCATCGATGCCATTAAAATACCTAGCAATAAGCCCGCCACAACAAAGCCGAGCTTATTATTCTTCTCAACCATATCTCTTGCTCTCCCTCATACTACTTATATTTGTTTATGTTCTTTTACGACTGCATTACCTTTTTGATTAAAACTAGTATGATATTCTACAACACTAATTTCACATCCAGGACCAATTGTGACGTTGTTGCCTCTTACAACTTCAGCAATCGTATGTTCTAAATAGATATCATCTCCTTCAACAATTGAAGTTTGGAGGTTTCCAGCATGACTAGTAAAAGGAATAAATCTCGCTTTTTTACGAACGGTAATTTTTTTACCACCAATTTCTCTTACCTTACTGCCTTCATAACGAAGTGAGATTTGAATATTTTCAGCATTAAGTAATCCATCACTTTCAAGACCACCAGTTAATGATAAATCTTCTACTTCAATATCTCCCTTTACATTTAAAGCACCTTTTACATCTACGAAATCACCTGAAAACTTTCCTTCAATATCTATCATACCTCTAACTTTTGTTTTTTCAATATGAGCATCACCATGAATTTGTGTATTACCATATACTTTTACATATTCCGCATCTACATTTCCTTGTACTTCGTTATCTCCATACACGACATAGTTTTTCACTTTCACATTACCGCGTACATCACTCGTTCCGTACGTTTTAAACTCATTGCAACTCATATCATTCGTAATTGTTCCTTCACCGCGAATCTTCACTTTATTATAATCTCCGCCTGCTGAATTACCAGAACCATTTACTGTGAGACTATGTGGATGTTCCATACTGATTTCTCCCTTCCGTTAAACCTGCTTAATTTCTTTTACATTTGCATTTTTATCAACAGTAAGAACACCGGTATATTCAATCAGTTCAATCTCACAGTTTGCTCCTACTGTAACATTGTTTCCTCTTACCGTTCTTATGTGAGCATAATCAATATCGATATTGTCACCTTCTAATAGTTCAGCTTCTAACTGCAAGCCAAACACTGTTTTAAATAGTCTACTAAATGTACCTGATCTATGTCTTACTTTAATCGTTTGACCACCAATTTCTTTCGCTCGACATGTACCGTGAATATTTATATTAATTTCATCTGCGCTTAATAAACCACCGATTGTAAATTGTCCTTCTGAAGAAAAAGTATCCACTTCACAATTACCGTCAATTGTAGCTTGACCATTGACTTTAAATTCTTCACCAGTGACATTTCCACCTATCGTACCTTTTCCTGCAATTTTCAAACTGTTTGCTTTTACATTTTGCGTAATTGTTGCTTTTCCATCAATTCGCATCGTTTCAGCTTGAACTGTGCCATCAACTTTACCAGATCCGCTAATTCGTGCACTGCTACTTTTCAAATCGCCAGTAACTGCACCGTAACCGTTACATTCAAATTGCTCACATTCAACATTTCCATTCACAGTTCCTTTTCCGTTTAATTGCACTTTATGAAACTCGCCACCATTCGATGAACCGTAACCATTTATAATCAAATTATCTGTACGCATACTTTCTCCTCCACTACAACAATTTAGTTTTTAATGCTTCGGTATATTTCATAATCGCTTCGCGTAAAACGATTTTGGTGCCTTTTTCAAAAATTAAATCGTCCACGTTTGAGACTAATAAACATGTAGAAATCCCTAACTTTCGGACAATAATTAAGTCACAAGTTTTATGTTTAATTGCTTCATAATTTTCACGTAAAACTTGCAAGACCATTTTTCCTTCTTCTAAACTAATCTCTCCTGATTGCAGTAATTCTTCTAACATGTACACATAAAGAATATCTACAAATTGAAACTCTGCTCTTTTATTCGTTTGTTCTATGAAAAATTGTAAAACTGGTTCTGATGCAATCCCCTTGCATAAAATGTCTTCCTTTGTTAAAAGAATTTCTCTCACACTCGGCGAAAACATGTTCGCTAGTTCATCAAGTGATAAATCCTCTTTCATCGTTTGGATTTTATCGATACGCTCTAATATCTTTTCTTTCGGAAAAAATGTCTCTTGACCTGTAAACGTTGATTTTCGTACAAACCAATCTTCCGGAATTAAATTTTTTCTTTTCCACCTATATAACTGTCCGTATGAAATACCAGTTAGTTCTAATAAATCTTTTTTTGAAATTAAATCTGTACTCAACTCTATAACACTCCTTCCTGATAACAATGTAACATAACACTGTTACGCTGTAAATAGACTTTTATCACAAGTAGCGTAACAATGTGTAAAACAAACCTATTCCTACATACAAAAAAGGCTCTTACACACCTTATGAAAATGTGCAAAAGCCCTTATATATCAAGACTTAAACCAAATATTATAAAAATCAATCCAACCTTGTGAATTAATCATTATATTTTGAACTTTTTCATGTGTACTTACCTCTTGTTTATTACGATATAAAGGAATAATATGAATTTGACGTAACAAAGTATCCTCGATATCGCGTAACAGTGCAACTCTTTTCTCTAATTCTTCTTGTCTAAAATAAGGAGACAACTTTTCATGAAAGTCCATGCTGCTTTGTCCATGAATAAAACTATTTTTTGTAAGAAACATATATAATAGACTATCTTCTATTCGTTCACTGATTGTGGCACTATCATGCATCATATCGGCCTTTTGTATCGTACTTACTTCCAATAGCTCTTCTATATCAAGAAAATTATTTTCTACACGAATCCCATATTTCGCACACTCTTTTTGTATCCACTGTGCATCTTCAACATGATCTCGTCCTGTAAATGTGTAGAGTTGTAGCACTTCATTATGATAAGTACTCCTTTTAATTAAACTTTCTACATCTTCCTCAATCTCTACAATGCTTTCACCTGCTAATATTAGTTTTTTTGCCACTTCTCCACGTTCTCCGCCGAGTTCTTGAACGATTGTATAACCATGAATGATGTTATATAACGCTTTCCGAAATAACTCATCTTGCATTGGTCCTTCTTTCGTAAGATTACATGTTATATATGTCACGTTCGACTCAAGCCGAGACAATTCTTTATTATGTTTTTCTTTATCTTTATACTGCGCCTTTACTAAAACATCGTATGTACCTACACCTTGTTCTACATTCCACAACTCAACACGATCTAAAAAAGGTCTTTCACGAAAATATAAAGGATGTCCTTCTAAAATGAACAGATTTTCATTACTTTTATATAATTGAAAAGGCCCGGTTCCAATTAGCCCTCCTGCTTCAACTTCATTCACGATAGAACACTGTTCTGCACTTAGCATATGTAAAAACATTCGATTTTCTGTATGTAATTGAATTTCGAAAACGTAGTCATCCACTGAACGGATACTTTCAACGTGTTGTAACATCCATGCGTGTGCATTATTTTCCAGCTTTATAAATCTATTCAACGAGTATATAACATCATGTGCAGTAAGTTGTTTTCCATTATGAAAGTGAACTCCTTTTCGTAAGTAAAACGTCCATATTTTTTCAGCGTCATTATATTCCCAGTGAAATGCAAGTCTTGGCTCTATAATGTTTGTATTACCGTCTACATACACGAGTGTGTCGAATATATGTTTTACCATATGGCATTCTGAGCGCATTGTAGCGTATACAGGATCTAATGTGATATCTAAATTCATTTGTACTTGCAACCGGAGTACATCTCTTCTCCCTTCAGATGTCATTTCAACCTTATGACCAAATATTGAATCCACCCAGGAATGATATTCTCCCTTTACTGATGGAAAATGTGAGCTATAGCGTTCCACAAATATACTTCCGCTTTTCACATCCCCTTTTTTCATTATTTCTTTTCCTCTATCTAAAATTAAAGACATCGGGTGCTTTTGAAATATTAACTTAGACCGATTTCCTCTGCCGCGACCTGGAAACCACTTAATCCAATTTAACTCATCTAATTTTTTTATAATTAATTTACTATTGCGCTCTGTACAAAATAATGTACCAGATATATTTTGCACTGTTACTTCCAATCGTTCTCCCTCTTTTTTTCCTTTTCCATAAGCAATCCATAGTTCAATGTATTGATCTAAAATAAACATCATACTCCCCCTAAAAGGTGAAAAATCCTCCCTATAGTCTCTACCCTTTTTCCAACTCTCCTTTCATCTTATCATTTCAATATAGAAAGGAGGAATTAATATTGAATTATCTCTTACTTCGTTACAATAAACCTATTTTTATTAGATTGTGTGGTGAATTATTAACCCGAACGACTGAATCTATGTTAGCTCTCATTATGATTATTTACGTCAATAAAATGTTAAACGGCAATGTAATAATAACTATGCTAATTTTCGGATTACAGCCACTTTCAGACATTTTATTTACACTTATTGCTGGAGGAATTACTGATAAATATGGCCGAAAAAAGATTATGTTACTCGGATTATTACTACAAGGTGTTGCAATCGGCAGTTTCGTTTTCGCTCAATCTGTTTTTATATTTGCACTGTTATATGTCATTAATGGTATTGGCCGTTCCTTATACATTCCAGCTCAGCGTGCACAAATTGCTGATTTAACAAAACAAGAGCAGCAAGCAGAAATTTTTGCTCTCCTACAAACGATGGGAGCAATTGGATCCGTAATCGGCCCTTTAATCGGTGCATGTTTTTATAATACTCACCCAGAATATTTATTTATCGTGCAAAGTGTAACCCTTACGATATATGCCGTTGTTGTTTGGACCCAGCTCCCAGAAACCGTTCCACCTATGAGTAAGTCGAAACAAACAGTTGAGGCAAGTTCACCAAAGCAATTTATTTTTAAACATTATGCCATATTCGGTCTTATGGTTTCTACACTTCCTATTAGCTTTTTTTATGCACAAACTGAGACGAATTATCGTATTTTTGCAGAACATGTATTTCCTAATCTCTTATTCATACTCGCATTTATTTCAACATGCAAAGCCATTTTGGAAATCATACTACAAATCTTCCTCGTAAAATGGTCTGAACGATTTTCTATGGCGAAAATCATCCTTATTTCTTACGCCTGCTATACAATAGCTGCAGTTGGCTTTAGTTCTTCAACGACGATATTGTCGTTATTCTTCACCTTACTCTTTTTAGTCATTGGAGAAAGTATTGCTCTAAACCACTTATTACGATTCGTTTCAGAAATTGCACCTCACAATAAACGTGGTTTATATTTTTCAATTTACGGTATACACTGGGATATATCTCGAACGTGCGGACCAGTTATGGGTGCAGTTTTATTAAGTAAGTTAAATGGAAGTATGCTGTTTTATATTTGTGCTAGTTTCTTATTAATTGGAGGTATTGTTCAAGCACTGTTTGTTCAAAATTTAGAACGTAAAAAAATCATGAACCAGCCTACACATAATTTATAGGTTACTACTTTTTCAGTAGATCAATATTTCTTATTGGATGAATATTAAAAAACAAAAGTGAAGTATTTCGCGTATGAAAGTATGTTTTATATGGCAGGAGACGTTCCTTATTTACAACTAAAAACACCTCACTTAAGGAAAGTGAGGTGTTTTTGAAATCACTTAATTTCTTATCCTGCCATTTTATTAATACTATCCTCTGGTGAAAATACAGAAATATGATCTACCTTACCAGTCGATTTTGGAATGACAAATTTCAGCTCATACTGGTTATTTACTTTGTATACATATATTTTATCTTCACCATTCTCTTTAACTGAAGATGGTTTTCCTAATGCTTTTTCAATTTCTTGTAATGTAATCAATTTTAGTTCTGCATGATATGAGCGTACATCAAAAACTTGTGACCCTTTATTAAATCCGAAAACAATATTTTTATTTGTAAAAGTTGCGTACATTCCGTTCCCTGCATATTCGGTTTTATTTGCTTTCCCCCACGCTTTTTCAATTTCTTCAATATCCCCTGTATGGGCTCCAAATGGTACATTAGGTACTTTTCCTTCTTTTGCGAGTTCAAACAAATCTTTAACGTGGTTAATTGATTTTTGATTAAGTGTTCTATTTTTCGAATCTGGGTCAGGCGATGGTTTTGTTGTTTTTTCATTGCTTGGTTTTGCTTCAGGATTTTTCTGTTCTTCTGAAAAATTACTTTGTTCATTTTTATTATTTTCCGAGGTTGGATTTGTTTCCTTTTTTTCGTCTGTCCCTTTACATGCGACTAGCGCAAACATACATGTAAACACCAAAAATAACATAACTATTTTTAAATATATTTTCATCATTTTTACCCCCTATTGCATCTTATTCATTTCGTTAACCAACCCATTACATTACTTTTCAAATTATGTTTGTTCCAAAAAGTCAGTGCTTCACTCTCTCCAAAAGCTTGTACAAAACATATTACAAAAGCTGTTTCTAAAAAGTAACCAAGTCTGTTATATCCGAAGTAACTACCTCTTGATAAACGAAACCATTTTCATCTCCTTATTTAAACCTTCTCTTCTCAATGATAATATCCTCTATCTATAACTTAAAACATGCTCTCACAACAGCTCCTTGAAACAGAAAAAAAACAGTAGGAAGTGATTACTCTTTTCCTACTGATTGAAATAAAATTATACGGTAAATCTTAGCTTCTTAAAAAATGTAGCGATAGTATTTTTTACAGTTTCAAAATTATAAGCAAACGTGTTATCTCCACTTAATAATGAAATACATGTTAAACCTGCAGCTTTAATAAAAGCTTTTACATCTACAAGCATAGAATTAGCCTCCATGAATTTAATTACAATCATTATAACAGGTGTTTTACGATGCTAACATGAAAGTAATAAATAAATTTCTATTATTAATTTATCCCGCTATTTGCCGGGCAGTAAGATCCCCACCTCAAAATTCAGCGGAAACAAAGAAGTTAGGTGGGGGCCCTACTGTCCGTAAAAGCCCGATTGGTGAGGGCTGATAATCAGTGGGGATGAACACCCCCCACTGATTAAAGTTTCACTTTATTTAGCTCACAGTACACCATTCCAATGTCATATAAAAAAGCTGCCCAAAAAGGGCAGCTTCAAATATGTATATTACACTTCGATTGATTTACCATCTTCAACAATATGATAAAGTAAATGCGCTAAATGATGAATTGGACCGTATTCTTCCTCTTCCTCATCTGTTTCACCTTGGAACTCAAGATCGTTTAAGTACAGTGCTAAAAATTGATAGTATAGTTTTAAATCAAATCCGTAGCACGCAGTTGGCTCTTCATGATCACCTTCGTATTGTAACATTAAGTATTGATCGTTTCCTTCTGCATCTTCTGCGTCAAAGAATACGAAGAATCCAACGTTTGTATCTAAATCAAATAGATGACGAGTGCCTTTTTCTGTTGCTTTGTTAAAGTCCTCTTCACTTAATTTATGTACTGTTGTCGCTTTAGCATTATCTTCTTGATGGAAATTTACTGTGAATGTTTTCAATGCTGACACCTCCTGATTGTATAATACTAGCATAACATATAAAAAGGACTGCTTACAAATGTAAACAGTCCTTACATTCATTTTCGCATTGCTCGTAATAAGAAGCTTACGATGAAAATTAAAATGATCGCACCGATTAAAGCTGGAATAATTGCATATCCGCCAATGACTGGACCAAAACTACCAAGTAATTTCGAACCAACCCAAGAACCGATAATACCAGCAATAATATTACCTATTACACCACCAGGTACGTCCTTTCCAGTAATTAAGCTCGCAAGCCACCCTAATATACCACCGACGATTAAAGACCAAATCATATAATAACCTCCTTTACATTTCACCAATCAAAATATAATTAGAAACAATTGCTTACCATTAGTTATGTGACATTTTTCATAAGTTATTCATGTTGTTCAACTTTAAGATTTTTGAGAATAATACACACAGATTAAACCTTTTTTTGAACTAACGATTTATCCGACTTGTTATTACACACATTAAGGACAATCTGGCTTCAATATTGTTCGCATAAACTCTTCTTTAAAAGCTGCATAGTTAAAACCAACAGCAATTCTTTGAATCGGCCGATCATCAAACCTTGTTGGCTCAGCTATTTTTCTAAAGTCTGCTACACTTTGGCCCCTAGTCACATCATTTGTCGTACTAATCCACACTGCCGATTTTTTATATTCGAAAATACTGTCATTTATAAACGAGATAAACGGTAATAAATCGTGTATAGGACTCCCACCAATACCCGGATATTCTTTTTTATAAAAGTTCTCATAATAAAAATCAATCATTGGTTTAATGAGTTTCGCCTGTCCAGTTCCTTGTTTATCTATTATATTGGCCATTTCAGGTGTTATAAGCGCGCCCTGTGTTACATTTAACGGGTATATGCTAGCGTTTTTCGCATATTTCATAACAATATTTGCTGCAATTGGATCACCATAAAAATTCGCTTCAGATACTGGTGTAACATTACCTGGAAATAGGAAAGCGCCGCCCATTATATAATACGAACAAATACGATCCATTATATTTGGATACAATAAAAATAACGTAGCAAGCGTCGTTAGTCTCCCTGTCGCCACAATTATAATATCTTCTGGACAAGGTTCGATTAATTTGATTAATTCACAAAAATTTTCTCGTTTACAAATTCTCATCTCAGGTGGAATAATAGGACCTAAACCGTGATCCCCGTGGATTTCAGGGAAAAACAAAGGCTCTTCAGCTGTCATCGGTCTACTCGCACCTTCAATAATTTTCACTTGTGTAGCATAATACCTTTCTAAAAAATAAACATTTTCCGTAACGATATCTCGTGATACATTCCCATACTCAGCAACAATACCTAAAATATCTAATTTACATGTTTTATTTGCATAAATTAACGCTACGGCGTCATCAATACCAAAGTCTCCAAAAAAGATAATTTTCTTATTAACTATTCTCACCCCTCTTGAGCATAATCTACTATTATTATTATGTGAAAAAGACAAGGCGGTGAAACAGCGCAAACTAAAAGAGCCGCCTATTTATTGGCGACTTCAATCTTTTTATAAGACAAATATGCAAGTACATTTTTACTTGAATCGTATTTCGGGTTATTTCCTTTTCTCGGCTCTCTCATATGTGTCTTTTCAAATCCAGGAATGTCTGGCATTTTCCCCATAAATTCAAGCATTTCTTCCTCAGTACCTTCAATGCGTACACGAATCATTATAACTATTCCTCAATTCTCAGTTTCTCTGTACTAAGTATATCGTACTTCAGAAAGACTGCAACACATTTATCTTTATCTTTTTAACGTTGTACTTTTTTTACATATAAACATAGCCATTTCAGTATAGAACGATTCTACTTTATTATTTTTAAATTGAATATTAAAATATCCCTTCATTTCGTTTGGTGCTTTCATCATACATTCTGTTAATTTTTCACGCTTTTGTAAAGGGACATCCATCATATTACACCACCAGTCAAAATCAAACTTCTTATCAAAAGTAAGACATGACTGCATTTGCAAACCGTTTTTTTCTAATAAAGTAAGCCATTCTGTCTTTTTTAGAGCTCGTTCATGACTTGGGTCACGCTTTTTTTCTATAAAATTATAAAATGTATCATATTCATTATTTTCTGGCGAAACATTATCTATTAAGATGAATAATCCATTATTCTCCAACGTACGATTTACTTCATAAATAAATTGAGCCGGACTCGTAAAATGATGGGCTGCAATCCGGCATGTAATTGTATCAAAAAAATGGTCTGCAAATGGTAAATTCTCTGCATTTCCTGCTACAAAAGATACATTTTCATGACCATTCTGCTTTATAAAAACTTTTGCTTTTTCTAACATCTGTTCTGTTAAATCAAGTGCAACTACTTCTTCAAACATAGGTGCTAACATATTTGCCACATGCCCGCCACCAGTAGCAACATCAAGAAGACGATTATTATGACGAGACTCAACTTGTTGAACTACATATTGTAAATCCAGTCCTTTAGCATGTATTTTACTATTTATATATTTATCTGCATTGCTGCCAAACTGTTTTTTCACAAGCTCTTCTTTACTCATATTATCATCTTCTTTCTATTGTTATTTACATATACGACTCATATAATTATTACAATTCTCTTAATGTATTTTCAAATCCTCTTTTCATCTCACTTCTTATCATATTTACCTTTCATTAAAATAATATAATTTTGCATTTTATTATTAAACAAAAAAGAGGCTATGGGAACTTCCCCCCTAACCTGAATAAATATTTACTACATTTTTATTTCTTCGTATATATCTATATAATATAAATCCTCTTTCAACTTCATAATAACATCTACTTCGTTATAAGTAGCCTCACGAGCATGTAAACCAAATTGATCCATACCAATCCATATCCACCCAGGTGTAAGATATAAAACATCTATATTAAAATAATCTAACTTAGTAAGCTCCGATGTAATAAATTTATCTTTATTAGCGATTTGTTTATCTATTAAACCGTATTCTTTCCCATTTTCAAATAGCGATATAAATTTCCCTACAATCGGATGTTCACGAACAATAAAATGATATTCTTTTTCTTCTATATTTACCACAATCAAACGAGAAACAGATAAATCAGGCCCTGAATTCGACATATTTGTTTATTCACCTCCTTATATAGGCTTCTTAAATATGATAACAAATGAATATTCAAATTAAGTTAATATAATGTAAAAAATAAAAAAGCTGATTTCCCTTTAGAAATCAGCCTTTATAATTTGATCAACTTTATTCTTTTACAAATTATTATAATGTTTCTTTTTCCTCATCATTTCCAGAAACTAAATTTCCTATAGCATCCGCTGTTACTTCCACTACAAATTCACAAATACCAGCTACAACTTCTCCAAGTATTTCATCCATCTTTTTACCCCCTTATTTTATGTAACCTATTTGCATTATAGAAGAAATTGGTAAATACAAACTATCGAAAAAGGTGACATAAACCTTACAGAATTGTAAGCTCTTTTATCCCTTTACTTATCCCCTTTGAAACTCCAAGTATTTTTAGCAGACATATAGGCCATCATAATATGAAGCAAGTAATA
Source organism: Bacillus sp. JKS001846 (assembly GCF_900176455.1). Classification (NCBI taxonomy): domain Bacteria; kingdom Bacillati; phylum Bacillota; class Bacilli; order Caryophanales; family Bacillaceae; genus Bacillus; species Bacillus sp. JKS001846. The sequence continues at coordinate 2,805,608 of NZ_FWYG01000001.1, read as the reverse complement.
ATCTAGTGTCAGGAGGCGTTTAATATGTATTACGTAAAATTAATTAAAGGTCAATCTTTCTACGCTTTTGATCATCGTTTCTTAGTGTCTGAAGAAGAAGAGGTTTCAGAGAAAATTTATAATTACTTGCGACGTAATGAATTTTTTGAAGTACGTAAAGAAGAATATTCTGCTTAATTACAAAAAGCATTAAGAAAAATATCATCTTATTGTGATATATTCTTAATGCTTTTATGTGAATTTCTTCTTTTCAATAATTATTGTTGACTCTATTAAATAATCCAGTATTTGTCCAAGCTAATTCTTCACTATTTTCATATTCTAGTATATGAGGAGGTGAAGAATATGACTCATATCATTGATTACCAAGCTACTCAGCCTATAAGTAAAACTGGTGAAACAACTTTTGCAATCCCAGCTTCTCCAAATAAAGCAATTTTAGCAAATTTAAAATTGAGAATTTCAAGTAGAGATTCACGAAATAATCGAGTAGAATTAATCGCTACAGTTGGTGTAGAAGGTATAACTGAGATTTCCCAAGTTTTATTCCGAATTTTCCGTGATAACATTGAAATTTTTAATGCACAAGTAGGTATTGAATCAACAGGTTCTGAACAATTTTACGTACAAACATTTCAAGCTATAGATCAAAACGTTGGCAGTGGAACACACGAATATTCATTAACTGTAGAAAACCTTACTAGTGGTGCAAGCGCAGAAGTTGTTGGCCCATTATCTTTTAGCGCTTTAGCTATTGGACAAGAGCGTAAATGTTGCTAAGTGAATCTAATATTTAATTTTGTACTTGAGAAAAGCGAGGCGTAGTTATACGTTCTTGCTTTTTTATATGTATCCTTACTTTCTATTAGCTTTAATCATAAATTTTTTACGTTTTGATTCACTTATTTCATCAATTAACACATCAAATTTTTGACAAATCAAAAAGATTGAAATCCAATTATGAAACACGTAATATAGACTCTGACTCTAAAAAAGTTCGTATGAAAATAGTGCATAAATAAGGAGGTTTTATATACGAGTTTTTCATTTTTAAAAGACGGAGAGGTTTTATGTTATGTGGCGTAATAAAAATGTTTGGATTGTTCTAATTGGGGAGTTTATTGCAGGTCTAGGATTATGGCTTGGTATTCTTGGCAACCTTGAATTTATGCAAAAATATGTCCCTTCTGATTTCATGAAATCAGTTATATTATTTATCGGACTATTAGCCGGTGTTCTAGTTGGACCTATGGCTGGCCGTGTCATCGATCAGTATGAAAAGAAAAAAGTTCTTCTTTACGCTGGGTTTGGTCGAGTTTTAAGTGTTATTTTCATGTTTTTTGCTATTCAATTTGAAAGTATCGCATTTATGATCGCATTTATGGTTGCTCTTCAAATTTCAGCAGCATTTTATTTCCCTGCATTACAATCTGTAATTCCACTCATCGTACGTGAGCATGAGTTATTACAAATGAACGGTGTACATATGAATGTTGGTACAATTGCTCGTATTGCAGGCACTTCACTAGGTGGAATTCTTTTAGTTGTGATGAGTTTACAGTACATGTATGCCTTCTCAATGGCAGCATACGCCTTATTATTCCTCTCGACTTTCTTCCTACAATTCGAAGACAAGAAATCAACAACACCAAGTAAACAAGCTGCAAAAGATAATAGCTTTATGGAAGTATTTCGTATTTTAAAAGGAATTCCTATTGCTTTTACAGCACTTATATTAAGTATCATCCCTCTATTATTTATAGCTGGGTTTAATTTAATGGTTATTAACATTAGCGAAATGCAACATGATCCTACGATTAAAGGGTTCATATATACAATTGAAGGTGTCGCATTTATGTTAGGTGCCTTCGTAATTAAACGTCTATCTGATCATTTCAAACCTGAAAAATTACTATATTTCTTCGCAGTTTGTACTGCTTTTGCACATCTGTCATTGTTCTTTAGCGATATAAAATGGATGGCTCTTACATCATTTGGTTTGTTTGGGTTTAGTGTTGGCTGCTTCTTCCCTATTATGTCGACGATTTTCCAAACGAAAGTGGAAAAAAGTTATCACGGTCGCCTCTTCTCATTCCGTAATATGTTTGAGAGGGTTATGTTCCAAATCATCTTACTTGGCACAGGCTTCTTCTTAGATACAATTGGGTTACAATATATGGTTCTCATCTTTGGAGTCGTTTCATTATTGATTATTTCTATTTCCCTTTCTAAGCAGAAACATTATGAAAAACAGCATTCGCAATCTGCAAATTTATAAAATAAACAAAGAAGTATGGGTCTAATATTGAATCCATACTTCTTTGTTTTATAATACGCCTATTTATTACGTTTATTGAAATTACCTAAAGGAGTATCCCCCTTTTATTTCGAATAGATTATAAAAAGTACTCTTTATAAAAGGAGTGGTAAAATGTCTGATGGCATCGAAGTATTTATTGTCCTGCTCTTTGCAATTGCTCTGTTTAGCATCCTAAACTTTTTAGCCATTTCCTTATCTGGACATAGTTTTAAAAAAAGAATCGTGGCAGGTTTCATATTTTTACTACTGACTCCCATTATCTTTTTGACTATCGCAACATTTGCTTCTATATTCGATAAAGCAGGATTTGGCGCAGGTACGTTAGCCTTTATGATCGCAAGCGTATATATATTAAATGGAATAGTAATTCTGCTTTCCTCTTTATTTATCCTCAAAAAAGACATAACATAGGCTATAGTACTAGCATGAATCTGACTTTACACTAGATTCATGCTTATTTAATTTCTCCTAAATTTTTATATGAAATTAAATAATTCTTTAAAAAAATTTAAACTTTATTTATTATAATATCCCTATCGTATTCGCACGTTTATTCAAATTTAAAAGAAAGGAGCACAAAATGAAAAAGGTTCTACTTACAATTCCTATACTAATCATCCTACTTAGTGGATGCAGTAATAACGATATATACGGTTCTTGGGAAGTCGTTGACAATAAAAAAGGTGAATGCCCTGTATATTATAAATTTGAAACAGTTGTCAAAAAAGAAAATAAAGAGGAAATTGTGCAAAATTTAGTAGAAATGCAAACAACAAAGAATAAAGACGATTTATATAAAGGCTCATTTGTCAAAAATTCTAATGTATATCACATTGATTATGGTAATTCATTTACATCGGACCAAACTTTAAAAGTTGCCGACGGTACATTAAATGTATACTTTTTGACAGCCGAAAAATTATGCACATATAAAAAGAAATGATTACATTTCAGAGGAGACGCAGAAAATATTTTCTGCGTTATTTCACTTTAGAAATCGTCCGCAAAAATAGCCCTTGTTTTCGTATTCTTTTTCATTCAAAACATGAGAAATATACTTAATAAAAGCTAGAAAATACCTTAAGTTATATAAAATGAATCATATAATACACATTTCAATTAATATATCTACGCTATTTACATCGTTACTTTTCAAAATAGGCTAATCCTCCCTCTAAATTTGTCAATCGTTTTAATTTTCATAAAAAAATGATAAAATGTAAACATGTGTTTTCAGAATAATTAAAAACGCAGAATGAAAGCACTGTTTTTAGGAGGGGTTTTGATGACTTACACGTTAGCAACTAGAATGAAAGCATTCCAATCTTCTATATTTAGTGAATTAGGAGCCTATAAAAAAGAAAAAATTGCAGCAGGTCATAACATGATTGATTTGAGCATCGGAAATCCTGATATGCCGCCCGCTGATTTTGTAAGAAAAACAATGGTACATACAGCGAGTGAAAAAGAGAGCTATGGGTATACATTATCAGGTATTCAAGAATTTCACGAAGCTGTAACTGAATATTACAACAACACTCATAACGTTTTATTAAATGCGGATAAAGAAGTTTTATTATTAATGGGTTCACAAGACGGGCTCGTTCATTTACCTATGGTTTATGCAAATCCAGGTGATATTATATTAGTTCCTGATCCAGGATATACAGCTTATGAAACAGGTATTCAAATGGCTGGTGCAACATCTTACTACATGCCTTTAAAGAAAGAGAATGATTTCTTACCAGACTTAGAAGTCATCCCTGAAGAAATTGCCGATCAAGCGAAGATGATGATTTTAAACTTCCCAGGGAATCCCGTTCCAGCAATGGCTCATGAAGATTTCTTTAAAGAAGTAATCGCATTCGCGAAAAAGCATAATATTATCGTTGTCCATGATTTTGCTTATGCTGAATTTTATTTCGATGGTAATAAGCCAATTAGCTTTCTCTCTGTACCTGGTGCTAAAGAAGTTGGTGTAGAAATCAATTCTTTGTCAAAAAGTTATAGTTTAGCAGGTAGCCGTATTGGATATATGATTGGAAACGAAGAAATTGTTCGTGCACTTACTCAATTTAAATCTAATACCGATTACGGTGTATTTTTACCAATTCAAAAAGCGGCATCTGCAGCACTAAGAAATGGCGCTGCATTTTGTGAGAAAAACCGCGATATTTATCAAGAACGGAGAGATACTTTAGTCGATGGATTCCGAACATTTGGCTGGAATGTCGATAAGCCAGCTGGTAGTATGTTTGTCTGGGCTGAAATTCCACAAGGATGGACTTCTCTAGACTTCGCTTATGCATTAATGGATCGTGCGAATGTCGTTGTTACACCTGGTCATGCATTTGGACCTCATGGAGAAGGCTTCGTACGTATTGCACTCGTTCAAGATAAAGAAGTGTTGCAACAAGTTGTTGAAAATATTAGAAATAGCGGCATTTTCGTCCTTGAAAAAGTAGATGAATTAGTTAAAAATTAGTTCCCACTCCCCTGCTTAACTTTAGCAGGGGTATTATTAATTGGAGGTACTTTCATATGCATATTAAAGACACGCTTCCCCATCGTTATCCATTTTTAATGATTGATAAAGTAACAAATGTAAAACAAGGTGAATCCGTTACAGGATATAAACTCATTACAAATAACGAATGGTTTATAAATGATAGTCAAAAACATATGCCTCATATGTTAATTGTAGAATCACTTGCCCAGCTTAGTGCATTTGTACATACAAGTGATTCTGAAGGACTAGGATTTCTCTCCTCTTTAGATGGAGTTGAATTCCACGGAAAAGCATATCCCGGTGATAAACTTGATTTACATTATGAGCTAACGCGCAATCGCCGAGGTTTTGTTCTTGGTAAAGGTATTGCAACTGTAAACGACCAGCCTATTGTAACTATAGAAAAACTATTAATATATCAAGCAGATTAAAGTGTTCCTTATATCAGTTGGAAATATCTATTCTCAACCAATTAAGTAAATAGGAAAACATATTACGTAGTTAGGAGCAGGAAAATGGAACGTACTATCGGTATCGATGCTGGAGGCACATTAACGAAAATAGCTTATTTTAACGAAAAAAAGCTATTAACTTTTGAAAAATTTTATTCTCATGAACAACATAAAATAATAGATTGGATTAAAAACAACAATGGTATAAAACAAATATGTATTACGGGTGGTAAATCGAAATTATTACAGCATCTGCTTACAGGTTCATATAAAATAATAGAGCTAAACGAATTTGAGGCTACTCTTGCAGGCGTCCAATACATATTAAAAGAAGAAAAACATGCTATACGCAATTTTATTTTAACCAATATCGGTACAGGTACTTCTATCCATTATGTTTATAATGAACAATATATTCGCGCTGGTGGAACCGGAGTTGGCGGTGGGACTATTATGGGACTTTCAAACTTGTTAACAAATATAGATCATTTTGAAGATGTAATCCCTCTAACAAAAGTAGGATCTAGAAAAGAACTAGATATTACGGTTGGAGATATTTATGGTGGTATTCTTTCCCCTATCGATAATAACTTAACTGCTAGCAACTTCGGAAAAGCAGCCATTACAGAATCAAATAATAGTAGCTCCGATATACTAGCTACTGTACAAGGACTTGTCGGTGAAGTCGTTACTGCATTAAGCCTTCAATTCGCTGAAACAAAAAACATTAAACATATTATTTATATTGGTTCGACTTTATGTAATAACGTACAACTTCAACATATTATAAGTAGCTACACCGAATATCAAAATAAAACACCAATCTTTTTACAAGATGGTGGTAATAGCGGTGCAATTGGTGCATTACTTCATGCTACGAAATAAAAAGCTGACTTTTGTCAGCTTTTTAAAAATGGCACTTCAAATTCAATAATTGATTCCCCGTTCTCTTCAATTCGCTCCACGCTTATTCTATCAATCACACAATTTAACTTCCCATGAAAACTAGGAATCTCCTTCACTACTTCAGCAGCTAATTTGGCACTTTCTTTTCTTCCGACTGTTACATGCGGGATGTACGGAATGTCTTCTTTCAAAAATTGTAATAAAGGTCCTGTATTCTATGATAAGAAATTTTGTATACTAACTCCATCTTCTCCCCTCCATTATTTCAACTGGCTCACTGGATATTTAGCAAATAAAGATTTCCGAAAATCTTTATCTTCCACAAGCATTTTAATTTTTTCTTCATTGCCGTTAAAGAACTTTATAACTTTATTTTTATCCCATATATCTTTTTCTTTTGGAAAATCATCGAATATTCTATGCAAAATTGATAACATTTCTTCCCTCGTTATCTTAAAGTTTTTATTCTCTACCTGAAACTCATAACTTTTTGCATTTGGCACTAAAATCACTAAATATATAGCATTAAAGAAAAAATTCTTCTTCATCGTATCCTTCTCATCAAACCAATACGTCTCAATCATTTCTTCTGTAAGAGCCCCACTTTCTTTTGCGCCATAGTTCACTTTTATATTTTCATTTTCTAAACTTATACTTTGAACTGTTCCACCACCGGGTAAATGATTAACAATTGCAACCACATCTGAATTATTACCAACGTATGTCCCAGTATATTTCTTAAAATCATCTGACCTAATATCATATATATCTTTTATTCTTTCTCCATTAGAACAAGCCGCAATGAATAAAAAAATTGTTAGCATAACGATCATGTTATGATGCATATATTTCATTTAGCATCCCCCATTTTTATCGATATTTCGTTAATTACAATATTTACTTTCAAATCCCTTTTAAATATACGCATTTTAATCAAAATTAAAAATTTTCATTTTTTATGTTTACAATTATCCATTAATTGTATATACTTACTAACGTAAGAAAAAAATTCTAAAAGGAGGTCGAAGGAAATGATGAAATTACAATTACATGCATTAACTTTAGCGTTAACTGCACCTGTGTTTTCTGGACAATTAAATATGAATTCGACCACCCTAATGGAGAATTGAAAATCGTACTTTATTTCATTTAATTCATAAATTCGCCACAGGAGGCCGTATACTTTCCTGTGGCTTTTTCACGCCCAGCCATAGGAGAACTGTATCTTCCTGTGGTTTTTTTGCGCGATTTTTTAGTCTCTTACATTATTTTTCTAAGAAAGGAGCAACATTCAATGACTATTAGCGTATTGTTTTTAAGTATTACGATTCAAAGAAATATAATTTCCAAAGATGAAATTCTTCATAATGAGCAAATTGAAAAAGCTATGAATGATGTTAAGGAGCGCCAAGCACTTTACTGTGATCACCTGTAATTCCTTTTCGAAAGGAGGAATTCATTTATGACTTTTCATATTTTCTTTTTTACGACTGTACTTCAAAAAAATACTTTATCTGAAAATGAAATCAATCGTAAACAACAGTTAAAACAACTGACTGATAAAATAACTGACATTAAAAGTTCATACTACACTCAAATGTATTAAAAATATATTTTAAAGGGGTAATATATTCATGAAATTTAAAGCATTCTTTTTAACAATCACCATTCAAAAACGTAAACTTTCACAGAAAGAGATTTTACGTGAGCAACACATCCAAAATATTATGGACGAAGTAAAAGAACGCCAATCTTCTTATTACACTCGTCTTTTCTAAAACACTTATAAAGGGGCAATTATTTTATGAAATTTAAAGTATTCTTTTTAACCATTACCATTCAAAAAAATAAATTTTCCGAGTCTGAAATGCTTCATGAGCGACAAATTAATCAGGCTATGGATTCTGTAAAAGAAAGACAAAGTCATTACTGTAGTCACCTGTAATTTCTTATTACACTCGTTTTTTCTAAATCACTTATAAAGGGGCAATTATTTTATGAAATTTAAAGTATTCTTTTTAACCATTACCATTCAAAAAAATAAATTTTCTGAGTCTGAAATGCTTCATGAACGACAAATTAATCAGGCTATGGATTCTGTAAAAGAAAGACAAAGTCATTACTGTAGTCATCTGTAATTCCAATTCGAAAGGAGGAATTCACATATGAAGTTTCACCTATTCTTTTTAACGATTACGATTCAAAAAGAAACAATATCTCAAAATGAATTAAAACAAGAAAGACAATATAAACAAGTTATTGATGAAATTCGAGATCGTAGAAGCAAGTACTACACTCACCTTTAATCGTTTAACTATATAGAATTGAAAGGAGTCGATTATGATGATGGTAGCACGCTGTAAGGAAATGATTTGGATAGTTCAGAGGGATTCCACATAGCTTTATAGAGCTTATATCACACAAGTTCATCACTGAATTTGATGTATAAAAAATATATAATAAAATCAAATCAACCCGCTTTTAATTATTTTTTATAAACAAAAGATACACCACTTAAAAAGAGGTGTATCTTTCTCAGGTTTTACTATTTCCGATTACTTCTCTTCGTCTTAAACAATCTCACTAAGTTCGAAACAACTGTTTTTGTTACTGCATAAACTGGTACTGCTAAAATCATTCCGATGATTCCAGCAAAGTTACCTACCCCTAAAATTAGGATAATAATTGTTAATGGGTGGATGTTTAATTTCGAGCTCATAATACGTGGTGAAATAATATTACTTTCAAACTGTTGTACAATTGTTACGATAATAATTACGTATAAGGCTTGCATCGGAGATACGAACAGTCCTACAATAACAGCTGGTGCTGCTCCGATAAATGGACCTAAGTTAGGAATGATGTTTGTAAATGCTGCAATAATTCCTAAAACGAAAGCGTACGGTAAATCGATAATTAAATAACCGATAAAAGTAAACGCACCTACAAATATACAAACGAGCGCTTGCCCTTGAATATATGCAGATAATGTTTCGTTCGTTTCCTTAATGATACGAAGCCCCTCTTCACGGTAAGACTCTGGTAATAAACTTACCGCTTTTCCTGGAAAGGCATGTCCATCTTTAAACATGTAAAATAAAATGAACGGTACAGTAAATACAACTAATGCAACGTTCGTGATAATACCAAATAAAGCCGTTGCACTCGACGTAATTGTATTTGGTATATCTTTTAAGTATTCAATCGCATTTTTTTCAATTGTTTCAATGGAAACGTAGTTTTGTGTAGATAACCATTCAAACAACCTATGATGTGATAATTCTTGTATGTATACTTTTCCCTCTTTTATGTAGCCTGGCATATTTTTAACCAAGTCCATTAGCTGTTGTGAAATCGTAGGAACAACTACTCCAACGCCAACCGCAGTTAATGTTATGATAAAAAGATATAACAGCAATATCGCTAAATTTCTAGGTACTTTTTTATTCTCCAAAAAGATTAATACAGGATTAAATATGAAGTATAAAAAAAGCGCGATTAAGATTGGGAAAAATAATGTTGATATGAAGATACCAATCGGTTGAAATAAAAATGATATTTTTGTGCAAATAAATATGATTCCTACAACCATTAGCACTTCTAATGTCCAAAAGTGCACTTTTGATTTCAAAAAAATGGCCTCCTTTAAACTAGCACTTCTCTTCATTGTACCAAAATAAGTATGAATTTCACATAATATTTTCCTTTACAATATTCCAAAATACCAATAAATACACTACAATGAGATTACATACAAATTTGCAGGTAAAGGTGATAAAAATGACACAATGCATCATTTGCAGAAAAGATACGAAAGAACTTAGTGAACAATATGTCATTCCAGAAATATTATGTGGATATTATTTCACAAACTCAATTTGTGATACTTGTCATGAACAAATGACAACAAATATTGATCGTCCTTTAATTAGGCATAAATTGAGTCAATTTAAGATTGAACAAATGAAAAGACAAATTGATTCCCCACTCTATACGAATGAGCACGGTGAGGAACTTGCGGCTGCTGAGACTGATGTTGTCGAAGTAAGCGACGAAATTCTTTATTCTAATGCATTAATTATGAAACTATGTAAAAAGCACGATATTTCCTTACATAATGAAATTTGGAAAGAGGAACGTGTAACGAAAGTAGCCAGTTCTATTCAACGTGAATTGCTCTTGGATAACCGTAAATATAAAATGAGTATATTAAAAATGGCTTATACATTCGCTGTACAAACAGTTGATGGCTACTTTGAAGATCAAGATGCGATTGATATCTCTACCATTCTCTCAAATGCAGATTTCGTGGAACTAAAAGAAAAAAGCATTGTACGTGATTTAAGCAAAAGTTCTTTATGGAATACGCTAAATACAAGTAGTGAAAATCATTACTTTATTTTACTTAGCGATAAAGACGGTCTGTTTTGCTTCATTCGTTTGTTTGACATTTTTGATGTTGTCGTTCATTTATCAGAAAAAAGATTTGACCTTCCATCACCCATTGTCGGTGTAAATAATGTGAATACACAAAAATTTTATGTCCAAAGTTTAAAACAGTATATGGATGGGCTGTTTAAAGAAAAAGCACCTACTATATAACAGAGACCAGAACATACGGTCTCCTTTCTTGATGAAAAGACACTGTGTTATAATGAGTATGAAAAGAACAATACAATCACATAAACCAATTATAAATTGTATATAAATAAAAAAAACTAGTGTGCGGCTACACACTAGTCCACGTAACTTAGCAGATTGGATTGTTCATTTATCCTATTTGTTTCTTACAAACAAAACAACCCACATTCTATAGGCATAGGTGGGTTGTTATTTTTTGAGCTTGTCTATTAAAACGACGACGAACGTTAACAATGCAACGAGAAACAGTCCACCCTGCAGTAGCAACGCTATTTCACTCACGTATTATCACCCCCCTCCTACTCGGAGAAGTGATAATTGAACAACCAACCGCACCTTAAGTTACCCTTTAATTTTACCATATTTTCTAATAATTTACGATGAAAACCCGCAAGCGAATAACTTGCGGGTTTTTTATCTCGTGTTAACAGGCAGTAAACAAAATGAAGCAATAAATAAGTGAAACTTTATTTCTCACTATTTTTTTAATGCATATGCATCAGCAATCATTTCACCAACAATTTTATTTTCTTCTTTCTTCTCGTCTTTCAATAATGGGAATAACAATTCTGCCACTTCATACGCTTCTTCTAAATGCGGATATCCTGATAAAACAAACGTATCAATTCCTAACGATTCATATTCTTTTATCCTTTCTGCTACTGTATGCGGATCGCCTACAAGTGCAGTACCTGCCCCACCTCTTACAAGTCCGATTCCAGCCCATAAATTAGGGCTTATCTCTAACGACTCTCTCGTACCTTTATTTAAATGGGTCATCCGTTTTTGACCAACTGAATCATATCTTGCAAATGTCTTTTGAGCAAGCTCAATTGTTTCATTATCCACATATTGAATTAAACGTTCTGCCTCTTCCCATGCTTCTTCTTCTGTTTCTCTTACAATTACGTGTAATCTAATGCCAAATCGCACTGTACGCCCCTTCTCTTCTGCAAGTTTTCTTACTTCTTCTATTTTCTCTTTCACTTGCTCTGGCGGCTCTCCCCACGTTAAATATACATCACTATGTTCAGCTGCTACTTCTTTTCCAGCAGCTGACGATCCTCCGAAATATATAGGAGGATATGGCGTTTGAACTGGTGGGAATACAACTTTACTATCTGTAACTTTAATATGTTTTCCTTCTAAAGAGATCGTTTCACCTTGCAATGTCGATTTCCAAACTTTTAAAAATTCATCCGCTGCTTCATATCTTTCATCATGATCAAGATATAATCCATCTCCTTGTAGTTCAACTGGATCTCCTCCAGCTACTACATTAATAAGCAGCCTCCCATGTGAAATTCTATCAAATGTAGATGCCATCCTCGCTGCAACTGTAGGGGACATTAGTCCTGGTCTCACTGCTACTAAAAATTTTAGTTTTTCTGTTTCAGCAGCAAGAGCTGAAGCTAACACCCAAGGGTCTTCACATCCTTGACCAGTTGGAAGTAAAACACCCGTATATCCTAAATAATCAGCTGCCGCAGCAACTTGCTTATAATAACCATATTCAGCTGCTCTCCCTCGTTTTGTCGTTCCTAAATATCGACCATCTCCATAAGCCGGAATAAACCATAATAATTCCATACCTTTACACACCCCTTATTTATTTTGAATCGTATACTAACCCATTCTATATAAATTACCCCTAATAATTTATATGTTAATTCCCTGTCTCACCTTTAAAGTTATCTCGCCATCTTAAAAACTTCACTTCTAGTAAACGTACTAGAGAGTCAGAAAACTTCCCAACAAATGCAAATATAATTATGCCGACAAATACGATATCTGTATTTGAAAATTGCCTTGCATCCATAATCATATAGCCAATACCTTCTGTAGATCCCATAAGTTCTGCTACTACTAAACTCACCCACGCAACACCTAACGATAACCTTGCTCCTAGTAAAAGGTTAGGCAATGCAGCTGGTAAAATTAGTTTCGTGATTAATTTTCTTTTACTAAACTCTAACACTCTCGCAACATCAAATAACTTTGAATCCACACCTCTAATACCTAAAAATGCGTTTACGTATAAAGGAAAAAATGCACCATCTGCAATTAATAACACTTTTGATGTTTCACCAAAACCGAACCATAATACGAAAAGCGGCGCAACAGCTAAATGAGGTACAGTTCTTAACATTTGCACAGATGGGTCTAAATATTGCTCACTTCTCGTTGAAAATCCAACAATCGTTCCTAAAATGATTCCTAAGCCCCCACCAATAAAGAAACCAGCCGCAGCCCTGAATACACTAATACTTAAATGGCCGAATAACTCTCCTGTTTTAATAAGCTCTTGGAAAGCTAGAAAAATATCTAATGGTGTTGGTAAAACTGTTTTAGAAACAAGACCGAATACGCCAGCCAACTGCCAAATTATTAATATAATAACCGGTATAGTAATCGCCCTTACTAAAACTTTTACATTTAACTTTCGTACCTTCTTTATGCCATTTTTCTTAATCGTTATACTCGCTGGTTTCATAACAGCTTTCGTATTTTCCACTTTACAAAACCTCTTTTCACTTCGTTTTCAATGCTTTTTCTACGAAAGAATTATCTACAACTTTTTCCGTCTTAATTTCTTTCTTTATAGAACCGAGCTTATATTGAAAATCCGCAGTCTTTTGTTGTTCTGCTATTATTTCCTTAGTTACCGGAACTAAAATTGGTTTGTCGTGATTAAACACTTCTTTTACAATCTCTGCATCTATCTTTTTTACAGAAGTGTATACTTTTATTGCTTCATCTAAGTTAGCATCTTGCCATACACGTGCTTTCTCATAAACTTTGAGGAATTTCTCAACTAATTCTGGATGTTCTTTCGCAAATTTTGTCCTCGTAATTAAAAATTCTGGTGAAGAGACATTTAATGTTTCACCGTCTGCAATCACCTTCGCACCTTTATTTAACGTATGTAATGATATGAAAGGGTCCCAAATCGCCCATGCATCTACTGATCCTGATTCGAATGCAGGCTGCGCTTCATCTGGTTGTAATTGAATGACATTTACATCTTTTGCATCAATACCTTCTTTATCAAGTGCTCGATATAATAAATTAAAGGCACTACTTCCTTTTGCTACTGCAATTTTTTTACCTTTTAAATCTTTTACACTCGCAATCTTACTATCTTTTTGAACGAGAATTCCAGTTCCTTTTCTCGCATAACTTGTATTGGCGATTTCGGTAAATCCAATACCTGCTGCTTGCGCTGAAATGACTGGAGAATTCCCTACTTCACCAAAGTCTAACCGGTTTGATGCGATTGCTTCAAAATAAGGAGGTCCACTTTGGAACTCTGTCCATTTCACTTTAACTCCTTCTTTTTTAAACTCCTCTTCAAACCATCCCTTTTTCTTTGATAGTAATAGCGGGCTTAATCCTTGTTGTATACCAATTTGTATTGTTACATCTTCTTTCTTACTACTTGCTGTACTTTTTTCACATCCTAACAAACATACTGATATAGCTAAAGCAAAAGAAAGAATTTTTAATTTTTTATACATATAAAATCACCCTTTTCCTATATACTTGTTTGAATCAACCCTCCATATTCAAACTGCTGTAATACTTTCGTTCGAAGTTGTTGGAACGATTGAGAAGTTTTATTTCGCGGATAAGGCAAATTATTTTCAATCACTTTATGTATTTTCCCTGGTTTTGCACTCATAATGATGATTCGGTTTGAAAGATATATCGCTTCGTCTATATCATGTGTAACGAATATCATTGTTGTTTTCTTCTGCTCCCAAATATTTAGCAATACTTCTTGTAAATGACTTCGAGTAAAAGCATCCAGCGCTCCAAAAGGTTCATCAAGTAATAATACATTTGGATCTCTTAATAACGCTCTCGCTATCGCAACACGTTGTGACATCCCGCCTGAAATTTCTTTCGGATACGATTTTTCAAAGCCATCTAACCGAACGATTTCAACCCATTCTCTTACCTTATCTTTCACATACTTATCTTTTAACGATAAATCTGCCGCTATATTTTCTTCAACTGTTAACCATGGAAAAAGCCTATGTTCTTGAAAAATAAAACCTTGTTTCTTGCTCGTTTTTAAGATAGGCTCCCCGTCAATAACAACTTCACCTTCAAAATCATTATCTAGACCGGCAACAATTTTTAGTAATGTACTTTTTCCGCACCCACTCGGACCAATTACTGTAACAAAATCCCCTTTCTCTAATTGAAAATTAATATTCTCTAATACTTGAACAGTACCAGTTTGTTTCAAAAAATATTTTGATACCCCATCAATTGAAACAGTCATTTCTTCTCCTCCTTAAAATGATTCATATAAATGAACAGATTCAGTATTTGTGCAATAAAAAAACCAAAGGCATTTTATCAACAGATAAAATGCCTTTGGTTTCTCCAATCAGCAATACGTTATGGAATTAAGTACATATTATACAAATATTTCCGATAAGTCAACTAGGTTTTATCAAAACATACATATGATTCGTTTGAATATTTTTACTGTTGTTTATTTGAACGATATCATTTACTTACTATTTTTTCTGATTTTTAATCCACTGTAACCAATAAGAAAACTCACACGCTAAATGCATTTGATGGGATTTAATAACTAAGCGACGAAATTTCTACAAAAAAAAGAGTAATTTCAAGAAATATGCTACTAACCTTAGATTTATTAAAAAAGTTAGATCATATAACTTGAGACTACTCATTCCCATTCAAAATATTTATGTAATTAAATTTTATTTCCTCTGCACCCTGGCTGTCTCCAAAACTATTGGTGGCAGCTCTTTTTGAATGATTTCTTTTAATCCATAAAGAGCTTTCCTCACATAACCACCTTCGAAATTCCCTAATGGTTCTGGTAATTCATCTTCATCCAATATGAAGTATTCTCCATTTGGAAGTACCATAATATCGATGATTAAATCTTCAAAGGAAACCACTTCATCTTTTATTTGTGTGTTTTTTACAATATTAAAATAGGAACCTAAATACTTTCCTTTTATATCTCTCCATACGTATAAATTGTACGGACGATCTTTCCAGTAATATGCGATTGTATAACTTCCTTTTGGGATTGTTAACTTAGTATCATTTGCAGTCATTGTAAATGAATACTGCACCTCGTGAAATAAAACGATACTTTGTGATTGCTTTTCAAGTAATAAGCAATTGTGATCTACTATTGTTGAGTTATACCGGATTTTTCTTTCTATAATTTCAATTTTCGATGTAAGTAACTTATTCATTATTTTGTTTCCCCTTATGCTAGTTCTATCCTCAATTATATCCATTTATGTAGTGATAAAGAAGTGTATAGTTTTTTATATAATGATTTATAAAAGTATATAATAAAAACTCCTTCTTATTTAGAAAGAGTTTTTCACTATCCATGTTTCATATTTTTTCACTTCTAACGGAAGCTCATTTGTTTTTATGTAACTAACAGCACTATTACTCATGTTTTAACTTTTCCTTAACCGCATCATAAAATTTTCGTTCTTCATCAACATTTAAGTAAACACGACTTACTGTTTTAGAAAAGCCGTATAACAACTACGCTTTCACTGGCTCTTTTAATGTTATTTCAAAAGTAGCAGGTTCTTTTATGAACTCCATAACAGTTGCATCCAATACCTGTTTCCTTTCTTTTGCCGTTAGCAATTCACCCTTGTAGAACGCAATATTATCAATTTGTGTAAATGGCATAACAATTTTCTTTCCTAATCCGATTTGAATGACTACTTGTTCTTCTGTTACGACAAGGGGATTTTTGCGCATCGCTTGTATTTCAGCTATAAAATAAATCATCGCGTATACATTTAAAATAAGTAAAATCCATGCTATTACTGGATTCCACTGATGTAGTAAATAATGAAAACCAATGCTTTCAATTATTGTTGCATGAATAATCATGATATACACACCTATAGCACCAGTCTTTTTATGATATGAGTATACAGATTTACCTGTTGGTACTTTTTCACGCCACGATAAAAACGCATAATAGATTAACTTACACTCTGTTAGAATGACATCTACTAACTTACTTCTTTTCATAGTAGCGTCAAACGCTGCATCAATTGCATAAGAAAAGGAATAATTTTCTCTTCTATATTCTTTATATTTTTTTATTATTTTAGGAAGCACTCTAACAATTTTATAGAGAAGGAATAATTCTAGACCTACAAATGCAATTTCAGCCGCAACAATAATATAAGAGATGAATGAAAAAGCTTGTAAATAGTCACTTGGAATAATAAATCTCGCAAAAATATAACCAGCTATTACAACAGGAACTATATACGTTAACGAGTATCTTTTTCGAATAATGAAGAAATACGTGATGATTGGAATGACAAACATGCAATCTAATAATGACCCAAGCACAACTTCTTTCGGCGCAACTGGTACAATTGGAAGGGCATACAATAAATAGTTTGGTAGCATAATTAAAAAGACGAGTCCAATCCAAACACCTTTTCGCCTTCGTGATAGTGTAACCTCCATACGTTCACTCCTTTATTTAAAAACCTCATTTAAATGGTCTTTATAAAATGAAATGGCACGTTCAAATTCTTTTACTTCCTCTACTTTCACGACAGTTTCAAGTAATAATTTCATCGCTGATTCGTGATCGTTTACGTTATATTTTGCTAATGATAAAAATACTTTCATCGGAGCGTTCTCTGGGAATTTTTTCACCCCAGCTTCTAATACTGTAATTGCCTTTTCATATTCCCCTATACAACGATATGTACTTCCTAAACCAATATAAGCACCGCAAAGCGATTCGCCATCAAGTCCATTTGCGATTGCCTGCTCATAATACGGAACTGCTTCTGTTTCTAGCCCCATTACATCATGTATCCACGCACACTGATACAGTACTTCTGCATCCTTTGTAAAGTTTGTTAATCCTATAAGCATCTCTTTAGACTGCGCATATTTCTTTTCGTTTCTAAGTTTAATAGCTTGCTTTAATAAATGTTCCATAGAATCCACTCCTCACCAATTATTCTGTGTATAGCTCTTGATTGGTATACGCTTCACATTCGTGTAAAAGTAAAATTCCCACCAATTAAAGTTTCGCTTACTTATTACTATGCGGATTCATTCTCATCTAAAAACTTAATTTTAAAAAGCAGTGACACGATTACATAATAACTCTAAGCTTTTGACAATTTCTTTCGCTGTTTCATCTTTCCCATTACACAACTTCCCTTTACCATCCTGTCCAATTACATAATGCACAGCTCCGCGCGAATATAAAGAATGTGGTGAATTCGCAATCATTACATTCGCCCTTGCTTCTTTCATTCTATTTTTTGCTCTTTCAAACAGTTCTTCTTCATTTAAATCACTTTCAAGTTTAAAACCAACAAGTACTGTTTCTGGGTCCCATTCTTTTATTTGTTTTAATACTTTTGGAGCCTTTTGAAAGTGAATAATCGGTGCTATATCACTTGAAATTTTTCCGTTCATATTAAGAACATTACCATCTTGATCACAAATTTTCTCCACAATCCAATCTGATCCAGCCGCTGCCATAATGACTGCATCAATCTTTTCATGTGATATGATACTTTTCATTTTATCTTGTAAATCAACGATTCCTTCAAATGGATGTAATTCTAACCCTCTATGTACATCACTCGGTTTCTCCGCAAAATAACCGTGTAAATATATAACATGTGCCCCTTTAGCTAGAAGTTCTTCTGCGATTATCCTTCCGATTGTACCTTTGGCCATATTCGTATGCCCGCGTACTTGATCCCATTTTTCTAGACAACCACCGCTCGTAATTAATACCTTTTTCCCCTTCATTGTAACCATCCCTTACTAATTTTTCTTACGAAACCATTCTGTTCCAAAGTCAACTATATCACGCTGTTTCATTAGACGACACGTTGCATTCCCTATCTTCCCATTTTTTACAGTTCCTTTTCGCTCAAACTCCACACCAATTTCTACAAACTTCTCAGATTCGTAATCCATTTCAAAAAACTCTTTCCACACTCTTTCACCGTTTTCTATAATAGGTGCTCCTACTTGTATTAACTCACATGCACCAGAACGCACCTCGGATAAATGAACAGACGTATTGGAATCATATCCAACACCAATTAATAATACGTACCCGTCTAAATCATATATTTTTCTTAATGGAGATTCTTCTCCAAAGCTCATTGATAACGAATGGTTCATTGTTATTTCTACTGCATGTTTTCCCCATGCAGCAAAACTTCCTAACGGATGATTACTACGTACTACATTCGGATATGTACGAAAACATTCAACTATTTCACCCATTCCCTTGTTGGGGTTATACGTGAATCAAATGCTGGGACGTTATCTCGGATAATTTGCCACCAGTCTTCCGGTACAGGTGGTCTTGACCAATGTTTCGGATCGGACAAATCCGAAGATTGCGTTGGCATTATTATCGTTCCTTCTTCCGTAACAACTTTCATTAATGCTTCTACTACAGCAACCGCACCACCAGATATCCACCCGATAGAACTTAGTGATGAATGAACGATAATTGTCATTCCTTTTTCGACTCCTAATGCTTTTAAATCTTTTGTTATTGTTTCGATTGTATTTGGAAATTGTGTACTTGCTACTATTTCATTCATTTTCATATTGGTTCCCCCACTAGCTACGTAAATTTAAACTTTTATATAAATATATTATCATATTTTTCTTAATTTTTAACTTAATCATTTTTCACATCTATAAAAAATAGTAATATTATTACACAAAAAAATATTTGAATTATAATATTCAGATTTAAAACACAAAAAGAAAGTGAAGATTTTACATCCAACCATAAAAAGCTGTTTTATACATAGACGAAAGAGCTCATCACAAATGATGAGCTCTTTGTTTACTTTATCCTTCAATTGTAACCCCAGTAAACATTGATAAGTTTCCCGTTATTTTCTCACCTACACGTAAAAATAAGCCTGCTGCTCTTCCACTTATACAGTGAGAGCCAATTAATAGTTTACCAGTATATGGACCATCCCATGTGTCAATGGTATAGTCAGGCATTTCTATGTATTGCTGGTATATCTTCCTTTGTTCAAAGTAATACTCTGTTTTATCTTCAGCTAATAATTCATCATTTTCGTATATAGATACGCCGCCACCTTCACGACCAAATACAGGTTTTGAAACGTATGATTCATGTCTTTCTAGAAATCGCTTATTTGAAAAATATGTTGGTAGAAAGTATTTATAAATAATGTCTTGCTCTTCTTCTGTAAAGAAAACACTTTCTTCATAAAGCTTCCAAATTAGTGCGAGTACACTTTTGTTTTGCATAACAAACGCGGCTGGCGGATTAATAATTTTCACTCTTTCTTGCGCAATATGATCTAAAAATTGTAAACCAATCCTTTTTCCATTCTTATCAACGTCCGTTACTAAATACTCTATTGGATACAGTCTATATAAATATTTTATTTTTTCTCCACTTGGCGTATATATACCATCTTCCGCAACGACAATGTCTTGTATTCCTACATAGTCCGTTGACTGATTTAAGCAATACGTTCTTAAAAACTGAACCGTTTGACTATCTTCATCGTGCCAATCATAACTAGTAAAATATATCGTCTCTTCAGGGCCTATATGATAGTCATGTTTAATTTGTTCCCATGCCTGCACAATATGCTCTTCTATATGGTTTGGGTGATTTACATCATGATAACGGCATAACACTTCATTTGCGACAGACGGTTCTAAATAGCCTGTTGGCGTATCACAATTTACTTCTATTAATTTTATATCGTCACCATTTACGATAAAATCAAACCTTGTAAAATATGAAAATAAACCATTATGTTTCATTCTCGCCATTTCCCACGCTTCAGCTGGGAATCCAAGTTTTTGAAAATCTTCTGTCGTATTTACAATATATTGATACGTTCTATATAACACATACATGATTTCTTCTGTCGCTTTTGAGATAGCAGTATAAGTTTTTGCTGGCATGCGATACATCCCTGTTGCCATATATTGATTCCATTCTTCATTCTCTAACAGACTAGGCCAAGTGAAACCATTCCTACTAGCCTCTTCTGCAAGTGAAAACCATACTTTCATATACTCTTCTTGCTCTCGTTCTGTATACATTACTCCATTACCCTTTCGTTTTAGGATCCTGCTGGCGCTTTTGCGTTTCCAATTCCACTTGAACCAGAGTTTACTTTCGGTGTTTGCGTAGTAGATGATTTTGGCATATTTGTATCTGGTGTTACTTTATTGGATGGATTTGGCTGCTGTTTATTTAAATCTACTTTATTGGAAGTATTATTGTTACCGTTAGAACCACCAGAATAACCACCGCTACTACCGCCACCTGTTCTACGCTCATCTTTTTCACGATATGGAATAACATTATTTGCATACGGTTTCTTCATTAAATTTGGTTTTGCTGTATAATTCATATTTGAAGTTCTACTCGCTAATAAATATCCTGCTACAAATGGAAGTATCGGTAAATGAGAGTTTTCATGATAAGATGAAAATGACGGATTATTTTCCTTGCATAACTCATCTTTCTCTACATTTTCATTGGTTGGGGCTTTATCATCACAATTTAATGTTTCTTGCTCATTTCTTTGTTTTGCACCATCTGTTTTAACAGCTGTACTTTCTTGCTGAGCAGTTTCTTCTTCATAATCACCACAACCTGTTAATAAAAAAGATGACACCCCTATTGAAGTAGCTATTTTTATAAACTTACTTTTATCCATTCTCACTTGTTATACACCCATCTTCTTTTATCTATATTTTTCCAGATACCTATATTATATAATGAAATTATTATTTTTTTCAAACTATATTCAATATGTACAATTGTATATTTTCATGCTATTTTTCCATGTAACAATGAAATCTTTCTATCCCTGGATATTTTTCTCCTAAACTTTTAACTTGAAAACCAATTCTTTTATAAAATTCTACCGCCCCATCGTCTGTCTCTGCTTCTATATAAGTCAATTGATATATCCTTACCACTTCTTTAATCATTTGCAGTGCAATTCCTTTTTGACGATAATCTGGAGCCACTGCTATATGACATACTCGTGCTTTAGTTGCTCCGATTACTTCAATACCTAGACAAGCTTTTTCTTCATATTTGTACAAAGTCCCTTTATTACTTTGATAAAATAATACTGCTTTCTTTAAGCTTATTTCATTTGGACCGACGGCATATTGTAGCACATTTAATATTGAATCTTTTTCAATTTGTTCAACGCGATGTAAATTCATATTTTCATCCCTTTCTATGAAAAAAAGACTAACTCTTAATAAAAAGAGCTAATCTCATTACGCCGTTATTTTTTCTTCTTTTTTTACAACGACAGCCACATAACTATGAAGTATCATTCCAATAATAACGAGACTCATACCAATCCAAGATAATGATGACGGAATTGGTGCAGATAACCAGATCAGCTCTCCTACTAGCGCAAATAAAACTTCACCAGACTGCGTCGCTTCCACTGTTGCTAATTTTTGCGGATCATCTTTCACAAGATCTGTTGCAAAGAAAAATAATACTGTCGCGATTAACCCAGAGCTAACTGCTACAATAAAACATTGAAAAACTTGGCTACTTGACGGTAATCCGCCTGTTGATACTTCGTAACCAGATAATAAAAACCAAAATGGTAAACTTGCTAATGTCATACCGAGTACTCGCTGAAATACATCTAATTCCCCTTTACAAACTTGCATCATTTTTCTATTTCCAAGAGGATACGCAAATGCTGCAATAAGTACAGGAACTACACATAAAACGGTTTCACGAATACCTAATGAAGAAGCATGTTCTACTTGCATGAGAACAACACCGAATAAAATAATGCCCGACATAACTAATTCCTTCATCGGAAGTTTTTTATGTAGTGGATTCACCGCAAAAAATGGTGTTAACAAAATCCCTGCAACGATTGTAATTTGCCATGTTGATGCAACAAGCCAACCTGGTCCGAACGCTCCAGCAAAACTAAGCGGCGCATAAAAGAGACCAAATCCAACGATACTCCATACTAACCATTCTTTCGGATTGTTTTTCATATATTGAAAGAGTTGCTTTAAGTTCCCTCTATACATAACAATAAGTAATAACATTGGAACCATAAAATAGTACCGTAATGATGCACTCCAAATCCAGCTTCCACCTTCTAAGTCCATTGCCCTGTTTAAAACAAAAGTAAAGGCAAAGAAAAATGATGCCAGTATCCCTATAACAATTGCTTTCATTGTAAAACCCCTTGTATTTAATTTTTTATCTCTATGACATATATTTTAGTATACGCGATTAAAAATCTACATACAAACTTACATTTCACTTTGGGATGATGAAGGAATTGTAGTAGATTTACATGGGAATAAAGTGCATTGGTATGAAATCGAGGCCATTACATATTAAAATTTTTAAGGGTCAAAATCTACTTTAATCTCGACCTACTATACTCACCATGAAAATATACACATCCGCTATAAAAGATGGCTACCAACTATTGCACATTCAATTTACTGGTTTTCTATTGAAAAACCAAAAGATTATCATAAAAATTTAATGATAGCTTGGGAAGAAAAGCGAACGAATAAAAACAAACGCCTCCTTTAATTATTATTTTGGAGCGTTCGTTCATTCAAAAATTAAAGAATATGTAGTTTATATTCTCTGTATAATTTCCTCAAACGACTGATATGAGCTTGATGATACCAATTATGATCTGCTATATGCCATATTCCCCATCTTATTGTCGCAGTTTCGCCTTTTTCATACAAAACTTCCTCTCTTAAAAGAACAACACCATATGTTCATCATCACTATACACACTATTCATTTTTATAGCCCTTTTTTCAATTCCGTATGTTTTAAATCCCATTGATTCATATAATCGTTTGGCTGGTTCGTTCGTTGACACAACCCCTAAATTCAATTGCTCTAGCTTCATCTCTTTTGCCCTTTCAATTGCTTTACGTATTAAATCACGTGCAAGACCACTTCTTCGATTTTCAGTATCTACATACATTGCAACGATATGTCCTTTATGCCTATATGCGTCTTTTTCTTCTGTTAATAAAGTAACAACCCCAACTAAACGATTTTCATTATTAAAAGCACCAAATGTAAAACTACTATTGGATGAAAGATTACTAGCAACTCGTTCAAGAGGGTTTTCTTGACGTACTGCTTCTTCATAAGTCGTTACAAATGCTTCTGGATTTACTTGTAATGCTTGTAAACGCAACTCCCAATATTGTTTTGCATCCGCTTTTGTAAGTAATCGAATCATTTTATTTCCCCCTTTTTAATTTACATAATATTTTTATAGGCTACTTTTTTGATTCATACTCTTCTTTTAATATACTGTAACGATAGCGATGAATGAACTTCCCCTGTCTCAATCGATCATTTCTCATTAACCCTTCGCATACAAATCCGGCACTTTCATAACTCTTTTTAGCTTTTGTATTATCTTCATCTACACGTAACCAAATTTTCTCCAATTCAAACTGAGAAAAACCTATTTGTAACATGCTGTTTAGAGCTGCCATTCCAAATCCTTTACCCCAATAGTCTTTATTTCCAATCGCAATTCCTAGTTCAGCATTTTTATTTGTTTTATCAAAATTTTTAAGGTCTACCCATCCAATATGTATACCTTTCTCAGTAACGATTGCCCTTTGTTCATAACCATTTTTTCGGCTTATACAAGCTTCAATCCAGTTTCTCGTATCTCCACGAGTGAATGGAGGATATTGATCTGGTACAACTAAATGCTTTGTTACATCTCTATCTAATGACCATTGATAGCGATTTTCTACATCATCTAGTGTCAATTCTCTTAATTGAACATATGGTACATTCATTTTTCTCGCCCCTTTTTATTTACCAATAGAAAATCATTCGAACACTCTTCCACCATACTGTTCTAACGTCTTTTCTATAAAATAAATTAATTCATTTTTCTCTCCCGTTTTATAAAAATGATCAAAAGCGGCTACAAATTTGTTTGCATATTGCTCATCATATCTTCTTAGCACCCTAATAAACCATTTTGAACTCCCAAGCCACTTACCATTTACTCTTAATACATATTCATGTACTAAATCCGCTAATAAATTAGCGATAAACAATTCTTCTTCTCTTTTTGTTGCACCAATAAAGTCATCTAAAGTATCCGTAATAAAATATCGCTTCTGCTTAATCGTTTCTTCGGTCCATTTAGCTGGTCCTTTATGTAGTAAATCATTCGCTTCTTTTTTTAATTTCTCAACAATTTCCTTTTCCCCTTTTAATGCAATCCCTTCCGAAACTAATTGTGGTAACGACGGTCTCCCTCGATCACAATCCATTTTGAAAAAGGTTTTATATGTTTCAAAATTATGAACAAACACCTCAACAGGCCATCCATTACTATAGAAAGATTCCCTATAGCAAGAAGTTAAACTTTGGTCAACTATTACAATATCAAGGTCAGATGTTTTCGTCGCTTCTCCTCGTGCAACGCTTCCGCCGAGTAAAGCTACATCACAATTCGAAAATTGTAATGTAATTATGTTTTGTGCTGCGTCAATTGCTTTCATAACCGATCCTCTTTTCTTATTTCACTTTCTTTTTTTCAGCTCTTTCTCTCGCTTTTTTTATATAGCTTTCTGCATCTGGTGTTTTACATGATGTTGCACCGTGATCAACCTCTACTTTTCCAATTTCACGTGCAATTTCAATCGCTTGTCGCTCTAAGTCTTCATTACGAATTCCTATTGCGATTAAAGCACTATTCATCGCTTCTTTTTTTCTATTTTTTTCATTATGTATATTTTCTTTAATCTCTTCTAAGTACGGAGAGAAGAAATCATCATGTAACGTTTTATTTTTAATCGCTATATTTGCTAATAAAGACCAGCCAGCTCTTCCAATCCATTCATCATTAGACTTTGTCCACTCTTCCATTCTTTCTATTGCAATTGGCGAAGTACATATAGATGTCATAAGAACATCCATCAAACAGTAATAATCAACATCCTGAATCCAACTATTAAGCTGTTCTGTCGTTATTTTTTTCGGATCTAAAATATAAGTTGCTAATGTCATTGCGTCCATATTTTTCGTTTCCCACAATCCAACTGCTAAATCATGATCTTTTTTTATCTTCTTTTTTAACAATTTTAAATTCGCAAAACTAACTCCAAATAACGGCTCTTTCGCTCCGTGGTTTTTATACGTTTTTCGATTTTGTTCTGTTCCATATTCCTCTAGTTGCTGCATTACTTCCTCAAGTAACATATACCCACCTCTTTATCTTTTATGTTGACTGTATATATGTATGTACGATATATTCTACATTACTTTTTGGTTTTCCTATATTTATTTTTAAAATACGGTATGTGAAATTTTTAAACATTGCACAGCTACACCATCAAAAAACTATACATGTTAAACATACAGTTTTTTGATGGTATCAATTTTCCGTAGAATAAGATATAAACTACGAAAGAACTTTTAATGAGATGTGTATTTCCAACATGTTTAGAAAACTCTTTAAAATGGTTTACTATCATACTTTTATACCTCCTTCATAAATTATGTTTACTACATTTATTCTTAGCCAAAATACTTTCTACATTTTAATAACTCTCTCAATAAGATTTTCTTATATAAAAATCCCTACAAACGCTGTAGGGATTTATGTCTAAATCATTTTGCTACACTCTATTTCATATGAAAATAGTTTCCTTATTCAGATGCATTCATAAGCACAATTCTCCAACCATCTGGATCCTCTATGGTGGTTCCTTTCTCTATCCAATACGGGTTTTCTGGTTCCACCTCATGGTAGCCCATATTACTTAATCGATTTACTATATTTTCAATTTCATCTTTATTAGGCATATAAAAAACTAGTAAATTATCTTTTGTCGGTGCCGGACATGGACTTCCATTAACATGTGAAGTAAACTCCAAATGATACTCTTCATCTGGTAATCCAAACATAACCCCGTCATATCCTTCATGATTGTGAAATTCCCCTATACGTTTTAATCCTAATCCTGTTTCATAAAAACTAATCACTTCTTCCAATTTATCTGTTGGTCTTGCAATTCTAAATTGAACCCAATTCTTCATGCAAATCTCCTCCTTTTCATTTTCCAAAGCTTTATAGTAATTAGTATAGGTTAGATATATTCCCTTTAACATCCCTCATTAGTGTGAGCTTCCTAAGTTGAAAGACCTATTAGTTAATAAACAATAGGTCTTTAGTATAAATTGCTATTTTGCATTGTTTCTAATGTTATCCATGACTGCCCAATTGGATTAACATATGGCCTTTCCTCATTACAAATTTTACAGTGAGAAGGTGCTTCTTCATTTTCGGGATACTGTACTCCACATGTAGTGCAAATATAATTATTCATATTCCCGCTCCTTTTTTCATATAATTGTTTCTTTACCAATATTTTAATAAAAATCAAAAATATTCGAATCAATATTTGGAACGAAAACGAAGTGATACGAAAGTATGATTTGGTGATTGAAAGTTTAAATAATAAAGTTTAAATTCATTCTATTTTTCAAAACTGCAATTGATATAAAATCTTGCATACTTTTGGGTAAACTTTTTTACAAGTGTAAAAAAGTTTCTTTGCATTTCCCTACCTATAATTGCTAATATAGTAGAGTAGAACTTTTATAGAGAGAAGGAAAATTATGCACAATGGAATTCGAATGACAACTTTAGTAAAAAGGGCTATGTTAGTTTGTGCGGGAGTATTATTCACATACGAAGCGGCTTTTGGATCAGTACATACTGCTTTAGCTAGTACAGAGGATGAAGCAAAATCTGTTCAACTTGTAAGTGAGATTCAAACATCTCTTGCTCCGAAAGAAGCTCCAAAACATTATAACGGGCAAGTTAGAAAAGTCGCTTATTTAACATTTGATGACGGTCCTGGAAAATACACAGCTGAGCTTTTAGATATGTTAAAGAAAGAAAATGCAAAAGCAACATTTTTCCTAATTGGTTCAAACGTAAAAGCTTTCCCTGATCTTGTAAAACGCGAAGATGCTGAAGGCCACTACGTTGGGATGCACAGTATGACTCATAACTACAAGAAACTTTATACTGAAGGTCATTACGTAGATGAAATGAAGGAAGACCAAGGCTTAATCGCTGGTGTTTTAGGTAAATCACCAGTATTAACTCGTCCAGCTTACGGCTCTATGCCAGGATTAAACGAAGCTCTTCGCAACAAAGTTGTAGACAATGGCTTAAAAGTTTGGGATTGGACAATTGATTCTTTAGACTGGAAATATAACAAAATGCAAGTTGATGCTGCATCAGCTAAAATTGTAGAAAACGTTCTAGCTCATTCTACAAACCCAACAGAAGTTATCCTTATGCATGATATTCATCCACAATCAGTAAAAGCAGTACCTGGAATTATTAAAGGACTGAAAGAAAAAGGATATGAATTAGAAGCATATAATGAGAACGAACACTTCCCATTAAACTTCTGGCATGATAATCGTATGTAATGAAAAGACTTGATCCCCTCTAGTAGGTTATCAAGTCTTTTTTATCGTTTTTAGAATTTCCTTATAGAGAAAACCTATACACGCTTGCACCATATCAATATTATACGTCCCTTCCCTTTTATCAAATAAATTTAACTTTGAAATATCACATGCTATCTTTAACCTAGTTTAAATAAGTAGATGTTATATAATCGTATTTATAGTGCAAACTGAAGAAACTTGGAATCAATTTAAGAAAGAAACGCGATAAGTAAAAACTACAAAAGCGACTTATTCAAAATAAAAACATACATATCAGAATACAGTCAAAAAAGGATTGAATATACAATTTCAATCCTTTTTTATATTATCAACACTTTAGCACATATTACTCTTAAGGAGTGATATGTATATGGATTTTCTTTCACCTGAATATTTGTCTGCCTTGCTTGCCATTATTGTAATCGATTTAGTGTTAGCCGGAGATAATGCCATCGTAATTGGATTAGCAGCAAGAAGATTACCGAAAGACCAACAAAAGAAAGTTATCATTTGGGGAACCATTGGAGCAATCGCTATTAGGGCTCTCGCTACCTTAGTTGTCGTTTGGTTATTAAAAATACCTGGATTACTCCTAATTGGTGGTGTACTTCTTATTTGGATCGCTTACAAGCTGATCGCTGAGGGCAAAAATCATGATATTAAAGCCGAAGAAGGATTTTGGTCTGCTATTAAAACCATTATTATTGCTGATGCGTTAATGGGCATTGATAATGTACTCGCTGTTGCAGGAGCTGCCCATGGTAACTTTTCTTTAGTAATCATCGGACTATTAGTGTCTATTCCAGTAGTCGTATGGGGCAGCACATTAATTTTAAAATGGGTGGATCGTTTTCCTGTCATCATTACGATCGGAGCAGCCGTTTTAGCTTATACTGCCGCGAAAATGATTGTAGATGAGAAATGGTTCGCTGGATTTTTCGAAAGTAACCCTTTCGTTAAATGGGCATTTATCATTATTATCATCGTCGGTGTAGTTTTCTTCGGAAAGACAAAACAAAAAGCAACAGCTGGTTTTGTCTCATAATGATGGTATATTTACAAATAAAAGGCGCTATTCATATGAATAGCGCCTTTTATTATTTATTTAGCTTCCCCTTCCGGAGTCGTTTTTACCTTCGTTTTGTTTTTATCACGGTTGTTATAGTTATACTTCGAACGATCTACTGGAGTGAATCCTTCCGGTGTGTAGAATCGTAATAAGTCACCATTTACGACTTGGTCAGAGTATTTTAGTGAGTTTTGAACCATTTGTTCATTTTTCTTTATTTCATCTGTAAATTCTACAGGTTTTCCAGTAGTTGTATCATAGTATTTGCCGTTTAGTGCAGTAACTGTTGGGCTTACGTAGTTACCGTTACGGAACGCAACGACTTGTTTATGATCTGGTGATAATAAATCAGAACCGAATTGAACATAATTCTTTGTATCTGTACCTAGTAAGTGTAATAGCGTTGGAAGAACGTCAATTTCACCACCGTATTGATGTTGTACGCCACCTTTCACTCCTGGTACACGAACGATTAATGGTACACGTTGTAACTGTGCATTTTCAAATGAGTTCATTTCTTTACCCATTACTTTTGACATTGCTGCATTATGATTATCTGAAATACCGTAATGGTCTCCGTACATAACAATAATTGAGTTATCATATAAACCAGATTGTTTCAAGTAATCGATGAAGCCTTTTACAGATTCATCTAAATAGCGTGCTGTTTGGAAGTACGTATCTACTGATGAATCACCTGTTGTTGCTGGTTCAATCGTTGCTTCTGCCTTATCGATTGGATAAGGGAAATGGTTCGATAACGTAATAAACTTTGTATAGAACGGTTGTTTCAACGTTTGTAATAACGGAATAGATTCATTAAAGAACGGTTTATCTTTTAATCCGTAGTTTACTACGTCTTTTTCATTCATATCGTAGTATGACGCATCAAAGAATTTATTAAAACCAAATGATTTATAAATATCGTCACGGTTCCAGAATGTTTTGTAGTTACCGTGGAATACTGCTGATGTGTATCCTTGTTGTCCTAAAATAGCTGGTGCTGATTGATACGTATTATGAGATTTCGTTGTAAAAACAGAACCTTGCGGTAAGCCAAACATTGAATTCTCTAACATAAACTCCGCATCTGATGTTTTCCCTTGTCCTGTTTGATGGAAGAAGTTATCAAAGTATAGTGTATTCGCATCTTTTGTAAATGAGTTTAAGAACGGTGTAACTTCTTGACCATTTAATTTGTAATCAATTAAGAAGTTTTGGAATGACTCTAAATGAATGTAAATTACGTTCATTCCCTTTCCTTTACCGAAATACTCAGGATTTGGACTTGCATAAGTTGATGTTAAATAATTTCGTACTTCTGTCATATTATCGCCATCCGCTAATGCTCGTTCTGTCGATGCTTTCGCACTTTGAATTCCATCATAAATTGTGTAGTTGTATGCACCTAAATATTTCACAATATAATTACGGTCAAACGTTCTTGTTAATAATTCAGGACGGTCAGACTCTGCAAGACCTAAGTTAACACTGAATAATAAAATACCTACTACAAATACTAGAGATAATTTATGCTTCGCAACACGAATTGGTTTTGGATTTGCAAATTTTGTTGCGACTAACACAATTAATATAATCGTGTCTAAGAAGTATAATGGATCATAAAGATGTAGCAACGCAAGAATACTACCACCTAAATCTCCAAAGTTATTCGTTTGTGTTAATGTCGGGAACGTAATAAAGTCACTGAAAAAGCGATAGTATACTACGTTTGCGTATAAAAGAATCGACAATAACAAATTAATGATAATTAACCAAATATAAGATCGTTTCCCTTTTGCAAATAATGCAAGTCCTAAAAATAGAACTGCTGAACTAAGCGGGTTAAAAAACAGCAAGAATTTTTGGATTGTGTTTGAAATTCCTAAATTGAATTCCGTTACATAAGCTGCATATGTTTTGAGCCACAATAAAATAACGGCAAACAGAAAGAATCCAAAATGATTGCTTAACACACTTTTGCTCTTTAATAAGAACTGTTTCATTTCTCCACCTCTTTTGATCATCCAAGGCTTATTTTTTATAAGTCTGTCTCTCTATTCAAATTTTCTTCTTCAAATAGATTATCTTTATTTAACTATATGAAGAATATTAGTAATTATAATTTGAAGCTAGTATTTATTCAACTATTTCTTTCTAGACATTTTGACCTTGGTTTCTATTTAACAAAATAAATTTGTAACATTTCCTGTTTTCTCCCAAGATTCATCCACTAATTATGACACCCCATACTATATACCTTTATAAACTCATTCGCAAACTATTCTATCTCCAAATTTGGTACATATTTCACATGACAAAATAATACGATTTGATTATATTACTCCACTTACATTTCCCTTCTTCAACTAACTCTTTAAATCTTAAAGTCATTACATCCCTTCCATACATGAAAGAATTCTCCTGTTCATTAATATTATATTTGAATAATTATTCATTTGACCGACCAGCGATGTTACGTTTTCTCGACAAAAAAACTCGCTCTAAAAAGAACGAGTTTTTTCATTATATATTATTGACCTTTGTACATTGCATCTACTTGTTTTTGAAGTTCCTCATTTTCTAAGAACTCATCATAAGTAGCCTCTTTATCGATTACACCGTTTGGTGTTACTTCGATAATGCGGTTTGCAATTGTTTGCACGAACTGATGGTCATGAGATGTGAATAAGATTGTACCTTTGAATGCAATTAAACCGTTGTTTAATGCTGTGATTGACTCAAGGTCTAAGTGGTTCGTTGGATCGTCAAGTGTGATTACGTTCGCACCACTTAACATCATTTTAGATAACATACAACGAACTTTTTCGCCTCCAGATAATACAGAAACGTTCTTCTTAACTTCTTCACCTGAGAATAACATACGGCCTAAGAAACCACGTAAGAAGCTTTCAGACTCATCTTGTGGAGAGAATTGACGTAACCATTCAACTAAGTTGTAATCACTGTTCTCAAAGTACTTAGAGTTATCTCTTGGGAAGTAAGATTGAGAGGTTGTAACACCCCATTTGAATGAACCGCTATCCGGCTCCATTTCACCCATAAGAATTTTAAATAATGTTGTCATCGCAATATCGTTACGGCCGATAAATGCAACTTTATCACCTTTATTTAAAGTGAAGTACACATTATCTAACACTTTTTCACCATCAATTGTTTTAGAAAGACCTTCAACAGTTAATAAGTCATTCCCTACTTCACGCTCAGGTGTGAAGCCAACGAATGGGTAACGACGTGATGACGGTCTAATATCATCTAATGTAATTTTGTCTAATAATTTTTTACGAGAAGTTGCTTGTTTCGCTTTAGAAGCGTTTGAACTAAAGCGTGCAATGAAGTTTTGTAACTCTTTTACTTTCTCTTCTTTTTTCTTATTAGCATCTTGTGTTAATTTTAAAGCTAATTGGCTTGACTCATACCAGAAGTCATAGTTACCAACATAAAGTTGAATTTTACCGAAATCAAGGTCAGCCATGTGCGTACATACTTTATTTAAGAAGTGACGGTCATGGGATACTACGATAACTGTGTTTTCAAAGTTCATTAAGAAATTTTCTAACCATTGAATCGCTTTTAAGTCCAAGTGGTTGGTAGGCTCATCTAATAATAGAATATCAGGTTGACCGAATAAAGCTTGAGCAAGTAATACTTTTACTTTCTCTGCCCCAGTTAATTCTGACAATTTCTTATCATGAAGGTCTTCACCAATACCTAAACCTTTAAGAAGAATTGCAGCTTCTGACTCAGCTTCCCAACCGTTAAGCTCAGCGAACTCACCTTCAAGTTCAGCAGCGCGCATTCCATCTTCATCACTAAAGTCTTCTTTCATGTAAATAGCATTTTTCTCTTGCATTACTTTGTAAAGTTGCGTGTGACCCATAATTACTGTTTCTAATACTGGGAACTCTTCATATTCGAAGTGGTTCTGTTTTAATACTGCTAGACGCTCACCTGGCGTAATATGTATGTCACCTGTTGATGGTTCAATTTCTCCAGATAAAATCTTTAGGAATGTAGATTTACCAGCACCGTTTGCTCCGATTAAACCGTAGCAGTTACCTGGCGTGAATTTTATGTTAACATCTTCAAATAATTTGCGATCCGCGAAACGCAAACTAACGTTACTTACTGTAATCATTTGTGTCCTCCTACTAATACCGCTTATTTCAGCGTTTTCTCACCGATTGTCTTAAAAAATCGCATATTACGACTCAATTATTGTAGACTATAGCTATTATATAGTAGAAGCTGGATGAATAGCAACGGTTGATTACCTTTCTACAATGAAATCGGATAGTTTTTGTCCATTCCCCTAGCTATTGTATGTATATCATCGACCTCTTTCTCATATAACCTTTCACTGCTCATTCTGTAATATATCGGATTCATTTTCATCTGAAATATTATATACCGAAAAAACTGTAGAGAAATCATTCCCTACAGTCTCTTCTTATTTCGTATTTATTATTTTCTCTTTGTAACTCTTCATTTTACTCGTTAACCCTATTAACGCCGGTAATAATATCGGCATCACAATTAAAGCTAATAGAAGAAGTGCAACGCCAACTACTGATGCAACTTGTATAAGTGTTAATACACCTGATGGAATTAATGCTGCAAATGTCCCGCCTAAAATTAGCGCAGCTGATAATACAACTCCTCCTATATGACGAGATGCAGTTACAATTTTCGTTACCGAATCCCCTTCTATCTCGTTATAGCGCATCATTACGAAAATACTATAATCCACTCCTAAAGCGACAATCATAATGAAGCTAAAGAATGGAACATTCCAGCTTAATGAATCTACATGTAATACATGTGCACTAATTTGTTCGCTTATACCGAGTGATGCGAAGTACGCTAATAGTAATGAGCCAATAATAAATATTGTGTTTAGTAATGAGCGAGTAATTACGATTAATACAATCGCAATTCCAATTAACATAATTGTAGCTGTACGTAAGAAATCTTGCCCTGTTACTTCTTTTAAATCAACGTTTCTAGCTGTTGTTCCGCCAATTGCTGTTTTCGCATCATGTAATTCCGTTCCCTTTACAGTGCCATCGATTGTTTTATTGATTTCTTGAATAATTGGCATCGCTTCTTTTGAATACGGATTTACATCTAAAATGATAGTCATTTTAGCAATTTTTCTATCCTGCGACATGTACGTGTTCAATGCTTTTTGGAAATCTTCTCCCTCTAGCACTTCTTTTGGAATATAAAACTTCTCAGAGCTCTTCGATTCATTGAGCTCCCCTAAATATTTTTGTGCGTCATGCAGGCCATTACTTACTTTTCCAAGCCCTTCTGTACTTTTAGATAAACCGGATTGTAATTGCCCCATCTTTTCTTGCAGGTCTTTAAGGCCCGTTAAAAGTTGTCCTTGCCCATCGTTTATTTTCGTTAATCCAGATAGTAACTCAACTGATTTATTTGCAATTTGTTTTGAACCTGAAGAACCTTCATTTAATCCATTTTTAAGATCGGCTGCTCCCTTTTGTAACTTATTAACTCCATTGCTCATTTCTTTTAAGCCGTTATCCACTTTCAGTAACGATTGATTCGCTTCTTTAAATGAACTCATCGCCGTTTTGTGCTGTGTTGCTAATTGATTTAATTCATTTGAAAGTACGCTTAATTTCTTTTGAGCCTCTTTAGCAATTCCTATCGTTTGTTGTATGTTTGGATCATTCGCTAATTCTGGTTTCGTTTGAACGAAATTGGTCATTAACATTTCAATTTGTTCATATCCCTTTTTCGCACCATCAATCGCTTGAGAAATACTTCCGAAGTATTGATCGTAAGAGTTTAAACCTTTTTCTAACTGTGCATAACCAGCATGCAGCTGCGACGTTGCATTAGATAGAACATTTATATTTTCGTTTACTGAAGCTAAACCACTCTCAATTTGCTGTGCTCCTTGTGCACCGTCGTTTATGCCATTTGATAATTGATGTAAAGCTGTTCCTAATGCTGATACCCCGTTTTTCACCTCGTTCGTTCCATCAATTAATTTTTGAACATTCGCAAGACTATTTGAATCATTACTTCCCATTTTATTTTTCGCATCTGTTAATCCATCATTAATTTCCTTTATGCCACCATCGGCATCTCCTAATCCTGTATTCAATTCTCCCGCTTGCTTATTTAAATATAATTCTTTTATCTTCTCACCAGTTGGACGTGTTGGTGCATATACTTCTGACACACCTTTAACTTTCGAAATTTTATCAGTTAATTCGTCTAAAATTTGTAGAGAAGTTCCTTCATCCAGCTTTTTATCAGATTGAATGACTAATGTACTCGGTGAAGAGAAACCAGGCGGAAAATGATCCTCTATTACGTTAATACCCATCTTGGATTCATACTTATTATCCACTTCAAATAAATCATTGTAATTAAGTGTATTAGAGTATTTTAATACGAAAGGAATCGATATTACGAATACGATGATTAAAGCGACAAATGGCCTTGCTACTGAGTTTTTCGCAAAGAATCCCCATAAGCGACTATCCTCATGACCTTTAAATGTTTTAACTGGATAAAACATTCCTTTTCCTAAAAGCACCATGAAAAATGGATTTAAAGTCGTTAATACGAGTAATAATACTAAAACACCAATTGCTACCGCTGAAGTCGATTGATATAATTTAAAACTTGCTAAAGCAAGTGATGCAAAACCAATTAGCACCGCTATTCCGCTATATAATACAGTTTTACCTGCTGATTTGAATGTTTCTTTCGTAGCTAAAAATGCATTTTCTTGTTTACTTAATTCTTCTTTAAACCTCGTATATAATAAAATGTTATAATCTGTTCCTACCCCAAACAGGACGACGACTACGAACACTTGTGTAAAGTTTGAGAATGGAAAATTAAATTGATCTACAAGCTGGGCAATAATCCCCATTGAAACTAAATACGATATACCAACTGTAAGAAGAGAAACAATTGGAACAACTGGTGAACGGAATACGAGGATTAATACTACAAGAATGAAAATGATTGAAATAACTTCTGTCTTTTTCACTCCCTCTTGAGAGGATTTAAGAAAATCACCCGCTATTAAGTCACTTCCTGTTAAATACGTTTTTACCCCTTTCGTTTGCACTTTTTCATGAAGATTATTTGAAACTTTTGATATTTCACCATGTTTTTTATCTATCGATATTTGCGTTAAAATAGTCGTATTATCTTTAGAAACTAATTGTTTCTCCAAGTCTTTATTGTCTAAATGTGAAACAACTTCCTTAATTCCTAATTGCTCTTTTTCAGTTTGCAGGGCGTTGATTGTTTTTGTTATTTCCTTTTTTTGTTCATCTGTTAAAGCTGCCTTATTGCCACTATTAAAAACGGCTATAATTTCATACTTTTCAACCCCTTCTTTATCCATCTCTTTCATCATCTTGTCAGCAATACTGCTTTGCTTTGTATTAGGGATTGTAATTTTCCCTTTTTCTTTCACTAATTGATCCATATTAGGCATCGTTACGACCATTGTAATAGTAATAACTATCCATAATAGAAAAGATAAACTTCTCCAACTTTTTAACTTGCTCATTTGAATCATCTCCCGTTTTGAAAGTTTCACGTTAGTAACGGAATGAACGTTCATTCCTATTGTTCTATTACATTATTTTGTAAATTCTATTAAACTAGTCTTTCCGGAATGAATGTTCATTCCCTTAGTTACACAAACATCCTTTCCTACTCTCATTTTTTAAATCTATTTAGGAATGAATATTCATTCCTTTCCTTATAAAGCTATAGAATCAAATGATTCTAATAGCGTTCCAAGAGCTTTCTTCTAATTCTTTTACTAACTCTTTCGAGTATTCTAATTGCCCTGTTGCAATTACTTTCGTTAATTTTTCTAGCGGTTGATATACAATAATAATTAAAGCAACTGGAGGCAATGGACGAAGAAAACCTTTTGCGATTCCATCTTCAATAATATTCATAAAGAAGCCTATAAAATCATCAAATATTTTCTTACTCTGTTCATCAAGAAAATAACTATCACAGTGAGAATTTGTAAATAAAAAAGCATCTACATTGTTTCTCGCAAATTCAAATAAACGGTTGTACGTATGACTAAACTGTTCACGAATATTTGCTTCAACAGGAAAATCCGTTTTTATTATTTCAGAAAGCTGTAACATACTTTTTGAAAATAATGAGTTAACAAGTGCCTCTTTATTTTCAAAATAGCGATAAATAGTACCCGCACCGACTTTTGCCTTTTCAGCGATCATTGGAATTGTCGTACCATCGTAACCACGCTCTGCAAAAAGTTGCATCGCAGCATCAAAAATATCCTCTTGTTTGTTTTTAGCCATTTTTTCCACCTCTATTTCCAGGAATGAAAATTCATTCCGTTTTTAATTATAAATTACATGGATTAAAAGTCAAGTGCGTGACAAAGTATAGTTACGTTTTAGTGAAAAAATTATATCAACGATTATTAGAATATATCAGCGCAAGTCTAATTATATCAGCGATTTTCAGAATATATCGGCGCATCTCCAATTATATCAGCGATTTTCAGGATATATCGACTTACCGACAACCAAAGAGAAAGCTGTCCCAAAAATTGTTTTTGGGCAGCCCAATTTTCTATTGAAAACTTAAAAGAAATCATAAATAAATGCTTCTCGTACCGGAACTATTTTCTCAAACGCTTGTATTTCCTCTTCACTTCCGCTAATTAATTCTAATTCATTCAGTTGTAACGGACGTTTATAGCCGAACATTATTGTAGATAACTCGTTTATATCCAGTTTGATGCCTTTATCTATTGTTTTTTCTTTTATTATTGTTATTTCATGATTTGCAAGTCTCACTGTTATGTTATTCCACGGAGCAAATGCGTCTGTAATGTTTAGGATCACTTCTTGCTCTACATTGTTCCAATTCAACTCATATTGTTTTAAGAACTGCTCTACATCTACAATTCTTCCCATAAAATATGGTTTTATTTCTGTCTTCACGCGTGGCTCTTGCAATGAATATAATAACGGTTCGCTTTCACTTACTGTCATTTCAATTTCTTTAATCATAGAATCATGCTGACAAATAAAGTTCCACAGACCATTTCGTGCTTCATTATGCAGTGGTACAAATTCTTCTACTGTCATTTTATAGTTTTCTATTTTGTATAACATGTAACCTGCTGCTTTTTTATTTTCATCATAGTAAATCGCTAATGTTAAATCATCATAAACCGCTTGTAACCACCAGTTCTTCTCTCGAACTAACATACATGAAAAACGTTCTGCAAATGCTTCATAGAGCTTCTCGACTTCTTCTGGATGATTTTCTTTATTAAAACGTTTCACAGTACCATTTACTTGTTTTTTCATCACTAAATCGCTCTTACTTATATGACATTTGAGTAGATTCGCACAAAGTTCCCAGCCGTATTTACGGTAAAACGAAACAGCAAATGGATGTAACATAGAGACTGTAAAGCCATCTTTTTTCATTGTTTGAAGTGAATGTTGAAGTAGCTCTTTTACATACCCACTTCTTCTGTACTCTGGATACGTCGCTACTCCTGCAACGCCACCCATTTTAAATTTTTCTTTACCTATGTAAATATGAAACGGGATGAGGTGTAGTTTTGCAGCTAAGTCTTCCCCTTCCATAATGCCGTATATTTCATGACTTTCCTTCATTTTTGTAAGTTGCTGCTGTAATCGTTCCTCATCTACTTTATATTGAAAAGCGTATTCTGATAAACGTAATGCTTCTCTAAACTTATCTTCTTTTAATTGTATGACATTCATATAATTCTCCTCCATTCTCTGTTTGAATTGTATCATAATTCTTACTATTATAGTTCGATAAGTGAAATTACAAGGACGTTTTAACAAAAAAAGCAGATACATCACGTATCTGCTTTCCACCCTTTTTATTTAGCTAACTTTTGAAGTTCGTCAAAGAATGTAGGATATGATACACCTACTGCTTCTGCATCTTCAATAATTGTTTTTCCTTCTGCCAAACAGCCAGCAATTGCAAGCATCATTCCGATACGGTGATCACCATAACTATTTACTGTATTGCCTTTTAGAGCTGATTTTCCGTAAATGATCATACCGTCATCAGTTGCTTCTATGCGAGCTCCTAGTTTCGTTAACTCAGCAACGACTGTATCAATACGGTTTGTTTCTTTTACTTTTAATTCGTGTGCATCTTTAATTACTGTAATTCCTTTTGCTTGCGTTGCCGCTAATGCGATTACAGGAATCTCATCGATTAATCTAGGGATAATATCTCCGCCAATTTCAATTCCTTTTAATGAAGATGTTTCGATTGTAATATTTGCAGCTGGTTCTGATGCCTCTTCGTTAATTAGATCTACAGTGAACGTAGCACCCATTTTTTCTAAAACATCAATAATACCTGTACGGGTTGGATTCATTCCTACATTTTGTAATACTAGTTTACTATTTGGGATGATTGCACCTGCTACTAAGAAAAACGCTGCTGATGATACGTCACCTGGCACTTGAATGTCTGTTGCTGTTAATTTTTGTCCACCTGACAGCTTCACTGTTTTCCCTTCGCGAGTTACTTTAACACCAAATGCTTCGAGCATTCTTTCCGTATGGTCGCGTGAAATATGTGGTTCTGTAACAGCTGTTACACCTTCTGCACGAAGACCTGCAAGTAAAATAGCCGACTTTACTTGTGCACTTGCAACAGGAGAAATATATTCAATTGCTTTTAAATCGCCGCCACGTATTGTTAACGGTGTAAATGTTCCTTCTTCTCGGCCGTCTATGTTTGCGCCCATTTGTTTTAATGGGTTTGTTACACGCTTCATCGGTCTTTTTGCGATAGATTCATCACCTTGTACGCAAGAGAAAAATGGTGTGTTAGCTAATATACCTGACATTAATCGGATTGTTGTACCAGAATTACCAACATCTAATACAGCTTTCGGTTCTTGTAAACCTTCTAATCCTTTACCAACTACAGTAACCTCATCACCGTTTTGCGTAATTTCTACTCCCATTTCTTTAAAACATGAAATCGTACTTAAACAGTCTGCACCGGGCAAGAAACCTCTAATTATTGTTTTCCCTTCTGCAATAGAACCGAACATAACAGCACGGTGTGAAATGGATTTATCACCTGGGATTGTAATATTGCCATTCAATCCGTTATTAACAGGTTGTATTGTTCTTTCTTTCACGTTTTTCACCTTCTCATTTAAATTGTTTCATAAGTTTGGTATTCTTCTTCTCCAAGCGCTAGCTTTGCTTTCATACGATCTTCTTCCCTTTGGAAGCTAATACGTAATACCCCAAGCAGTCCTTCACGCGCTTCTAATATTTGCAAGTTCGTAATACTAATTTCCTCGCGCGCTAAAATACTCGTAATATGAGCCAATGCCCCCACCTTATCTAATACATCGACGTATAAGTCGTGATAGGCAGGAATTGCCCCTCTCTTTCTTACTGGTAAAGAATCACGGTATTCTTTCGCATCTGCAAAATAGTTTTGAATCTCGCCTGCATCTCCGGTAGAAACTGTTTTATATAAATCTTCCATTTCAGAGATCCACTCTTTTAATAATACCATTAAATGCTCTCGATTTTGCTTTACAATATCACTCCACATTTTTGGACTACTAGATGCGATACGTGTAATGTCTTTGAAACCTCCAGCAGCTAGTTGATGAATGAGCGGATTATCTCCTGCATGTTTCTCAACTTGCTTTACTAAACCTGCTGCGATAAGGTGCGGAAAATGACTAACGATCCCTGTTACATAATCATGTTCTTCCGTATTTAAAACAAGAAAATGTGACCCTGTTCCTTTTAACCATACTTTAAGGTCTTCCACTTGTTTATTTGGCACGTGATTCATCGGTGTTAAAATGTAAAATGCATTTTCAAATAAATGTGCCTTTGCACTTTCAACTCCCGTTTTATGAGAACCCGCCATCGGATGTCCACCAATGAAAGAAACATCCTTTGAAAATAAAGCTTCCGCTTCGTTCATAATAGACCCTTTTGTACTACCAACATCAGTCACTATAACATCTTCTCGTAAACGGAATGACGCAAGTTTGTGTAATAGCTTCTTCGTTTCTTCAACTGGAGAAGCAAAAACAATTAAATGTGCCTCTTCACATGCACGCTGTAAATCAACTCCTATTTCATCTACTACGTGTAATTCTTTTGCACGCTCTACTTGCTCTTTAAATATATCGTACCCTGTTATCGTTACATCGTGCTCTTTCTTAATTGCTAATGCGAGAGAGCCTCCTATTAAACCTGTTCCAATTAATACTACCTTTTTACGCATTTGCCTCATCTCGAGACTTATTTTTTTTATTTTCAAAGTGTTGTTTTAACACTGAAATCACCCCTTCATTTTGCTCCCTTGTTCCAACTGTAATACGGACACCATTCGGGAACGGACGAATAATAAATCCTGCATGTGCACAAGCTTCATAAATCTCTCCAGCATTATCTACCGGTAAGAAGATGAAATTAGTTTGTGACGAATAAAATGGTATACCGT
This sequence comes from Bacillus sp. JKS001846, assembly GCF_900176455.1. Lineage (NCBI taxonomy): Bacteria > Bacillati > Bacillota > Bacilli > Caryophanales > Bacillaceae > Bacillus > Bacillus sp. JKS001846. The sequence continues at coordinate 2,763,548 of NZ_FWYG01000001.1, read as the reverse complement.
TTTCCTTACAGAAACTCTCGTATTGCTGTAATCCTTCTGTATTCATGTGAACTATTTCTTTAATAAACTCGTCATCACCAAAAGCAATCGTCGCTGCTTTTTGCGCTAATGAAGATACGTTAAATGGTAAACGTACGACATTTAATTTCTCAATTAGCTCTTCCTGTCCGATCGCATATCCAACGCGGAAAGAAGCTAATCCGTATGCTTTAGAAAACGTTCTAAGTACAAGAATGTTTTTATGTTTTTCTAAAAGCGGTAATGTCTCAGGGAAATCTTTTGCTGTTACGTATTCATAGTACGCTTCATCAATGACAATTAACGTATTTTCACTAATGCCTTCAATAAATCGAGTTAATTTTTGCTCATTCACATATGTGCCCGTCGGGTTGTTTGGATTACAAATCCATACGATTTTCGTATTATTATTTACCGCTGACGAAATTTCGTCTAAATCGTATACACCTTTATTTAAAGGAATTTCTTTCACTTCACACCCTTCAATAATCGCATGATGGCGGTACTGCGGGAATGTTGCACCTGCTGTTACAATGTTATCTCCCGCTCGTAATACGGCGCGGCTTATTATTTGAATGATTTCATCTAAACCACTACCACAAAGTACTTGTTCCATTTGCACATGCAACTTATCTGCGATTGTTTGACGGAGCGTTGTAGCACCTCCGTCAGGATATAAAGCATGTTCCAACCAAGAGTTTTGCAACTCTTCTAAAACTCTCGGTGAACAACCAAATGGATTTTCATTCGATGCTAATTTCACAAACGAATGATCTCCGTACACTTCTTTCATTTGTTCTGGTGATTTACCTGGTTTATATGGTTGTAATGATGATAGTTGATCTTTTACTTGCACGTTAAACCCACCTTTTTATTAAAATTCTTTTGCGTAGTTATTGTGTTGCATAATGTTTTGTTTTAATAATTCCATACGATCTTTTCCGAATTGTTCGACTAGTGCATCTGCAAGTTCCCATGCCACAACAGATTCAGCTACTACACCCGCTGCTGGTACTGCGCAACTATCAGATCTTTCAATACTCGCTTGGAATGCTTCTTTCGTATCAATATCAACGCTTGCTAACGGTTTGTATAAAGTAGGAATTGGCTTCATCACGCCTCTTACGATAATTGGCATACCTGTTGTCATACCGCCTTCTAAACCGCCGGCATTATTCGTTTTTCTCGTGTATCCTTTTTTTTCATCCCACAGAATTTCATCATGCACTTTGCTTCCTGGTTGTCGTGCCGCTTCAAAACCTACGCCGATTTCAGCACCTTTAAATGCATTTATACTCATAATTGCACCAGCAAGTTTTGCATCTAATTTACGATCGTAATGAACGTAACTACCAACGCCAATCGGCATACCTTCTGCAATGACTTCCACAATACCACCGATTGAATCTCCACTACTTTTTGCGTTGTCAATCGCATTCATCATTTCTTGCTCTACTTCTTTATCTAAACATCGAACTGGTGAGTTTTCAGTAATTGTTTGAATTTCTTCAATTGATAAGTTTGAAATATGTTTTGCTTTTACTCCACCAATTTCAAGAACATGTCCTGCAATTCCCACGCCTAATTCGCTTAAAATTTGTTTTGCAACTGCACCAGCAGCTACACGAACTGTCGTTTCTCTTGCAGATGACCGCTCTAATACGTTTCTTATATCACGATGACCATATTTAATTGCTCCATTTAAATCTGCATGTCCGGGACGTGGTTTTGTAATTGTACGTTTCATGTCTTTACTTTCTTTTTCCGAAATTGGCTCTGCACCCATTACTTTCGTCCAATGTTTGAAATCATCATTTTTTACAATTAACGTAATCGGTGATCCAAGTGTCATCCCGTGACGAACACCACTTACAATTTCAACTGTATCTGTTTCAATTTGCATACGTCTTCCGCGTCCATGACCTTTTTGTCTTCTTAATAATTCTTTATTAATATGTTCCGCCGTAAGTGTCAAACCTGCTGGTACACCTTCTAAAATAACTGTTAACTGCGGTCCATGTGATTCTCCAGCTGTAATGTATCTCATTTCTCTTGCCCCTTTACTATTTTTTTGTACAAAAAAGTCCCTACTGAGCGCTCAGTAGGGACGATGTTTATCGCGGTACCACCCTAGTTGTAGACTTCTTTCGTCTACCTCTCTTCTTCTTTAACGATCGTTCGACCGTCTTACCCTCCAAAAGTTGTCGGGAAAGATGCTCCAAGGCTGTAATTCATGCTTACCTTTGTACTGATTCACACCGACCATCAGCTCTCTTTAACAGTGAGATAAGCACTACTGTTTCCTCTTCAATGCATATATGATATGGAATTAAGATAATTTATTTTTGAAACCTTTTAACTCATCCATGAATCTATGGAATTCTGGAATGTCCATTTGTTGTGCAGAATCTGATAATGCAACTGCTGGATCTGGATGAACTTCAGCCATTACTGCATCTGCGCCAATTGCAAGTGCCGCTTTCGCTGTTGGTAATAATAAATCTCTGCGTCCAGTTGAATGTGTTACATCAACGATAACTGGTAAATGTGTTTCTTTCTTTAAAATTGGTACTGCAGAAATGTCTAATGTGTTACGTGTTGCTCTTTCGTATGTGCGGATACCGCGCTCACAAAGAATAATTTGATCGTTACCTTGCGCAATGATGTATTCCGCTGCGTTAATGAACTCATCAATTGTTGCTGCTAATCCACGTTTTAATAATACTGGTTTGTTAACTTTACCTACAGCTCGTAATAAATCGAAGTTTTGCATGTTACGTGCGCCAACTTGAATTACATCAACGTAGTCTAATGCCATTTCAACATCGTTCGGATTTAAAATTTCACTAATAATTGCTAAGTCAAACTCGTCTGCTACTTGACGTAAAATTTGAAGTCCTTCTACTCCTAAACCTTGGAAATCATATGGAGAAGTTCTCGGTTTGAATGCACCACCGCGCATTAATTTTAAGCCTTGGTCTTTCATCGCTTGCCCTACTTGACGAACTTGTTCTAAACTTTCTACTGCACAAGGTCCCATGATGAACGTTTGTGTTCCGTTTCCAATCAATTCACCTTTTACATCAACAATTGTATTTTCTTGTTTCTTTTTACGTGATACTAGTAACGCTTTACGGTTATCATCTTCTTGTAACTCTAAGCTTGCTTTGAAAATCGTTTTGAAAATATGTTGAACTGTTGATGTTTCGAATGGTCCTTCGTTATGCTCTGCAATCATATCAAGTACTTCACGCTCACGTACTGGATCAAAGCGTTTCGTGCCTTGTACTTGCTTTTGCTCTCCAATTTTTTGAACAATTTCACCACGTTTGTTTAAAAGGTGTAATAGTTGTAAGTTAATTTCATCTACCTGTTTACGTAATTGATCTAATTCATGATTTGCCATTTGGAAATCCTCCTCTAATGTTTTAAAAGTATAGTAAGAGAATAAAAAATTCTCTATTTTCTGAACTGACTAATTATACAAATTTATAGTGGAATCGATACCTCTTCTTATTTTAAACTAATAATTCGTACAAAGACATGAACTACTAGTTAAAAACCCACTTTTTTGTACAAAAAAGCCCTACTGATTCAATCAGTAGGGACGATATTTATCGCGGTACCACCCTAGTTGTAGACTTCTTTCGTCTACCTCTCTTCATTGTTAACGATCATCTGACCGTCTTTCCCTTCATAAAGACAATACTATCTTTACTACGAAAAAGATGCTCCAGGACTGTAATTCGCTCTTGTTTATGTACTGGTTTGCACCAACCACCAGCTCTCTGTTACAGGGAAACAACAACTACTGCTTTTCCTTTCAATGCATGACTATTTAATTTTCAAGTTGAACCACTAAAATACAAAAAGTCCCTACTGAATAAATCAGTAGGGACGATATTTATCGCGGTACCACCCTAGTTGTAGACTAACTTTCCGTCTACCTCTCTTCACTGTTAACGATCAATTGACCGCTTTTTCCTCATAAAGACAAACTATCTTTATTACGAAAAAGATGCTCCAAGACTGTAATTCATGATTATCCCTGTACTGGTTCACACCAACCACCAGCTCTCTGTTACAGTAAGACTAACCACTACTGTGATCTCTTCATTGCACTTTGTTTATTCAAATGTTTTTGAAATTGAATAAGTATGATTCGTATTATAGAACGCTTTTCAAAACACTGTCAACAACTTTTTATATATTTTTTTAAATTCCACTTTCGTCCTATAATTCTTTTTGTAAATCACCCATTACAATTCCTATGCGAATTATTTCATTTTCTAGTAAATGTAAAACATATTCCTCTACTTCATACTGAACTAATAATTCTTTTATTTGTATGATTTCTTTTTCAAATAAAACGGCTTCGTGACATGTTTGTAGTAAAATAAAAAACACATTTGCAAACATTTCTTTATGCGCTTTCATACTTTCTTTTTTATGAAGCATTTCAATCAATAACCGCTTCATTTCCTCACCTGTACATTTACCTTGTACACTTGAAAATGCACGAGACATAATACATAATCCTTTTTCTAATATTTCATCCATGTATAAAATAATACGTAAAAGCATCACATATTCTCTCGCAGTTATCTCACCCATTTTTGGTCGTTCTCGCAAAAATACACTGAGCCAAGCTGTCCAAAACTTTTGTTGTTCTTTTACACTTAATGTTTTGACGTAATAGCATAAAAACTGCATAAACTTAATTTTATTTTCTTCATTTTCTAGTATGAGTAACGGGTATAACCAATTTGTTTTTTGCTCCCAATATAGTACACATTTAATAAATACAAAGCTAAGCCACTTCAAGAAAGCTTCTCTCGTATGCGGATGTAATACTTCCAAATGTTCTATCGCATACTTAATAAATCGCTTCATTTCTGTAAATAAAGGTAAATTTATTTGCGTGTAACATAAGCCGGCCCATGCATATTCCGTAATCTCATTTTGTTTTTTTAAATCTAAGTATGGTAACAAATATTTTCGGCACCATTGTTTTTCAATATGATATAGAAATGTAATATCTGCTATTAAACGAGCAAACATAAAGTTTGTTCGTTCCGAATTAACTCTTACTTGTTCTTCAAATAAAAATAAATATTCATATACATTACGATCGTATAAATGATCATATGATAACAACTTTAATAATACAGCCGTCATTTTTCCAACTGGATGCTGAATTGATTCATTATAAAAATCTTGTTTCCCAAGCTTAAAGTCTGCATCACTCTTCATAACTTGAGGGAACACTGAAAAAGCAAATCGTTTTACAACACGTATACTATTCTCTTCTAACTCTTCTAGTCGATTACTAATTTCATATAGAAAACTACTAATTAACCAATGAAAAGCAGTATTTCTAACAAATTTCTGCAATAGCGGAATAATTTTTTGGATTTGCTCATTCGTCAATCCTCGATTATTTCGCCATTCTCTAATACAAACAAACCATACTTCATTACTTATTTCTTGCACTCCTACTAATTGGTATGCAAATGAAATACTCCACTCTGTGTTTAATTTACATGCTTTTGATAACATCTCTAAAAAATGGCGTTGTTCAAAAACACCATCTTGCGAAAATTGCTGAACTTGCTTCATAATTTCAACATCTTTCAGCTGCAATAATCCGTCAGCAGTTACATTACAAGTAATGCTTTCTGCTGTATCTTCTTTCTTTTGTACACTGTATCGTTCAGAATGAAAATGAGGATGCTTTTGCTTCATTAACTCATACCCATTTGCCGTAGATGGGCTATTCGAATCACACTTGAATAATAAGTCTAATACGAGACATGCATCAAATACCCTCTCTTCTGTAAGATGCTTTATTACAGTTCGAGTGACTTCTTCTTTTGTTTTTTCTAAACAATATGCATAATGCCTTTTTAAAAGTTGAAAAACTTCGTGTTTATAAGTGAAATCTAAAAGAAGTCCTTCATGTAACAACCATTTCATTTTGTCATCTACACGAACAAAAATATTTTTATTCATCGCATCAATTGCAATTCGCTTTTGAAGTACACTATTTGCTTCTATCATTTCTGTAATATAATAATCCGCTTTTTTTTCATTGTTTTCGCATAAATAAGTTAGACACTCTTTTACAATTCGTATTAAAAATGCAAGATCATTTTGATGAAACTCTTTCTCTACATTTTCCTTATTTCTTTTTTTCAGTGCCGTTTGTCTTAACGACAACATTCTCAATTTTTCTAATCCAATCATCATAATTGGAACAGCATAATAAGCGATATATGGCCTCATCTTTTCGTTCCAAATTTGCTCCACATGAGAAAATGTAGATACTGGTAAGCGACTCGATTCCTCGAGTTCTATTGATTCTTGCGTATCATTCCCCCATTTTCTTACACGTTTCAACTTCAGTTTTCCGTCTAAAATAAAAGTTAGTAACAATAAGGCAATTTCTTTATGCTCAGGAAAAGAACATTTTTGCAGTAACTTAGAAATCTTTTCTATAGAGCTACTATCTTTTTCAGCTGTTTCTAATAAAAGGAGTGTCCACCTTGCAAACAACAGCGGGTCCATCTTACTCTTCGTTTCGTTTAAGTAGTTACAAATTGTTCTCCATAATAACGGTGATATTTTAGAATAGTTTTTATAAATTAATTGAAATAATTCTTTCTGATGACTAAAAAGAAATTGTTCCACTAACCATTCTGCAAGTAATTCATCTACTTCATTATAGTTTAGCGTAAGCATAAACAAATTTTGTAATTTACCTTCTGCTTCTAACCATTCGACCCATTCATAATCATGAGCAAATTCCACAAAGTAACGTACTGTTTCAATTTTTTTAATCGATTGCTTTATGTATGATAATTGTTCCTGTTCTACTGACGGGGGAACCGTTACAATATCCCGAATACGCATTCTTTTCGTAATATAATTATCACCCATTAATTCAGCCCAGCGTTTTACTGCTTTTACGAGGGATTGATGATTATTCACCTTATTCGGATACACAATTGGTCTTATCCCTAAATGTTCCCAGTGGTACGTATTTTCTCCTTGTGCGACAAAAGCAAATCGTCTTGTACTTGGTGGTAAACCAGTTGCTAAATATTTCATTACTGGGTCATTATGACTATATCCAATGAATAAAACGGTGTAATTTGAGAATAGATCAACTAAAAATCTTCTCGCCCACCCTTCCGTTAAGTAAGCCCTTCCAAAATCACCATCTGTTAAAATTAAAGCCTCTTTCTCCTGTTCTACATTACCATGTATATAAGCAAGACCTTTAAAAGCTCTCCCAGTCGGTAAAGCTGGAGCGTAATAAACATTGATATCTCTATTTATTTCTTTAATTGCTGTTGTAAAATGTTGATCAAAATTTGTTGTTACAATGCGGATATCTGTATCTAAAGGAAATAGCCTTGGAATTGCATAATGCAATGGATTCGGTTTTGATTTCTCTATATGAACAAGATCTCTTGCGACTTGATGTACATCTTTTGTTTTCGCAATTTTACCAAGATAATAATCATGTGGTTCTGTTATTTCACGTTTTTCGACATATAACGTTTTTGCAATTTCATCAACTAAATCATCAAAATTCGGTAAGTTTGATTTCCCTTTCATAGAAACTCCCGCTCCAACAAATAATACTAACTTTCCTTGCTCAAGGTGATCAATTAACTCATCTGGAATTTCTACTTCTGAAGTAATCCACATCCTGGATTCCCCCTTACCTAAAAATGTCATACACTCTCATTTTACTATAACATTTTTTCATTGTTTTTATAATATTTAGACTAAATTCCGAACATGAAAAAGTTTTATGTAAATAAATCCGTTACAATGTATGAACTCCAGAATTTATTGAAAAACTATGTATAAATCGGAGGTGTAAATTTTGAATGATTTCACAGTAGTGCTTATCAAGTTTATATCGTGCATTATCGCATTTAGCATTGGGCTTGCTTTATTTTTCCCTGCAACGTTTGTTCAAATTATTTCATTCAGTCTCTTTGTTACAATCGTATCCTACATGTTCGTTGATAAAATCATTTTAAATCGAATTGGCAATACTGGTGCCATTATGTCGGATTTCTTATTAACATATTTAAGCGTATGGATTTTCGGTAATATTTTATTAGACAACTATATGCAAATTGCATGGGGCAGTATCCTTTCTGCCATCGTCTTCACTTTATCTGAAGTAATCGTTCATCGCTTCTCTAACTCTCATACAAGGCACAACAATGATAACATTCGTATTAATCGCCGCTTTGCATATGGTACAGAGTTTGCTGAAGAACAAAATATATTGGATAAAGATAAAAAAAAGTAACGTTTTAATGCAGGAGCGCCCTTTTTAATTATGTGGTGCTCCTTTTTTGTATTTTTTCATTATGGTACGTGAAATTATATAAGTGATTATTTCAAAATACCGACCTACTAACAATATTTGACGCTATTTTTTCTAATGAAAACTGCCTCTTATTTAGAGGCAGCCACTTTTAAGTCTTTTACTTCAACAACATCCGCAAACGCTCCCAATACTGCGTTATGATGTTTCACAATATCTTCAGCACGTAACACTTCTGTATTAAATGTACTATGTGCATCACTCACTAACGTTACTTTATATCCTTCACTACATGCTCTGCGCGTTGTCGTATCTACACAATACTCTGTTTGCATTCCCGAAAGAATAACGTGTTCAATTCCTTTCTCTTGTAACACTTCGCTTAAGTTTGTATTATGGAATGAATCTGGAGTCGTCTTTTCAACTATATTATCTCCTTCTTGCGGAGCGATGGCCGCATGGATTCGCCATCCATCCGTACCTTTTTCTAACGGATGGTCTTTAGGACCGTTATGTTGGATATAAATAACTGGAATATCATTTGAACGACATTCCCTAATAAGCTCTTGCAGTGTTTGTAAAAACTTTCCCCCATTATGTACTGGCATTCCAGCTGTATACATACCCGCTTGCACATCAATTTCGATTAATGCTTTTTTCATTTCACACATCCCCCTTTGTTTGTATAAGCCATTATTATTGTTTATATTCCATCATCCAACAATCTTCTAATTTCCCCTCATGCAACTCATGTTCCTTTAAAATCTTTACTTTTTTAAATCCACTTTTTTCATAACACTTTATTGCCCGTTCATTATTTACTTTCGGATCCATTGCAATTGCTTCTGCTCCCATTTCACCCATAATATATGTAATTGCTGCCTGAACGAGTTTTGTTCCAATTCCCTTTCCCCAATAGGCTGGTTCACCGATAAATTGGTCCATACCCCATACATTTTGTGATTCTTTATAGCCATATAACGCTTTCCACTCTGAATCCACTGGATACATTTGTATGTAACCAATCGGAATGGTATCAAATTCTATTAAACATCTTTTTTCATTACTGTTTGGACTATGTATAAAATAATCAAGCACCTTTTCTACAGATTGCGGATTATCTCGTCCTTCGTAATACCGCAGGACTTCTGGGTCCGTTAACCATTTAGAAATGATAGATGCATCATCTTCCATTACGTATCTAATCAATAAACCTTCTTTTTGAAAAAGCATATTATACCTCTATTATTCCTTTATATTTTTTCTTGCTGTTACATCTTTCATTGCACCTACTAATGCATATGGTAGTAATGTAATCGCAAAAAATGCTGTAAATACGTTAAATTGCGGGATTGTATAGAGTGTGAACCATTCAGTGAAAAATTGAGAATTTAATATTCTATTAAAAAACTCTCCGCCTGGCCTAAAGTTTGGTACCCACCCAGTTATTTCACACAAAATAAACAGTAACTGAACAATAAAAAATGCCCCTAGATAACGAAACCAAGTCCGTTTCCATATAGGTTGTGCATTTTTTAATATATCCCCCATCTTACCCCCTCCTTAAATATCCATCATATTGATTATACACTTTCCTCACTTTATTTGTTAAAATTTTCTATATAATTAATGCTGTTTGGGGGGAATACATTATGTCTAATCCTATATTTACATCCACTTTAATCATTCTTAGAGGAAACTCCGCAAGTGGTAAAACAACGATTGCAAAACAACTACAAGAACATTTCGGACAAGGGACACTTTTAGTATCACAGGATATTGTACGTAGAGATATGCTTAGAGTACACGACACAATGGGTAATTTATCACATGATTTACTATTTGAAATTACGAAGTACGGAAAAGGAAAATGTGAATTTGTTATTTTAGAAGGTATATTGAACAGTCATAGGTATGGTGAGATGTTAAAAGAATTAATTCGTTATTTTGATGAAAATGCATTTGCATATTACTTTGATTTATCATTAGAGGAAACTATTAGACGACATAACACAAGGGACAAACGACACGAATTTGGTGAAGATTCCCTACAAAAATGGTATAATCCGCACGATACTATTAAGGTTGCCAGAGAAACTATTTTTACAGATAACTTTACGCAAAAAGATATATTTGATGCAGTTCTTAATGATGTTGCAATCAAAAAACAAGCCTAACATAATATGTTAGGCTTGTTATGTATTTTGTATTTCAGTTTTTATAATTGAACAATCTATACATAAATAATAGTATATATTCATTTCCCCAAACTGGAAATTAACTACTGAAATAAGTCCACGTTCCTCAATATCTTGAGCAATTGTAGCAACATATTTCATCTCTTTCGCACAAGTTGGACACGCCAAATCCTTTGGAAGATCATCATATAACGGTACCCCTAATAATCTACATACATATTCAGAACCGAACAAGTCAAAAGCTTCCCAGTAACTATCTTCATCTGTAGGTATATCTTCATTTTTCATATTTATAAGCTTTACCGTTGTTTTTGGTAATAAAACTGGTAACTTATATTCCTCTTCCATTATCCATTCTTCTGTATTTTGCTGCTGTATGATTTGAACAGTTTTCCCTCCATCACTTAACTGAAAATATTGCGGTTCCCACACCATCGCGCAGTTCAAGCATGAAACGAATGGTAAAATATTTAGTTCATTACTTTTAAGTTCAGCAAGTCTCCCATCTTTTAAATCAAAACAGAGAATTAATTTTTATGTTTTGTTACAGGTTTAGTAATAAGCCATTTAAAAATCCTATTATCCTTCTACTAAAAAAATAAAAGCCAGCCTCAATAAAGAGAACTGACTTCTATTTGGATAATTATTGTTACTATAAAATTTTCACTTTAACAGTTTGTCTTCCCCAATTCATAGCTTTACTTTTTGAACCCATTAAAACATCAATACGATTACCTTTAATTGCACTTCCAGTATCACCAGCGATAGCTTCTCCATAACCTTCTACCCATACTTTAGATCCTAATGGGATTACTTTCGGGTCAACTGCGATAATTCTCATATTCGGATTTACCGTTAAATCATGCCCCATCGCAGTTAAAACGCGTCCACCATATGTACCATTTTCACTTGGATCAGCAGTATACGCTGTCGCTACTACCGTTAATTCACGTTTAGCAGACTGTATGTTGTTTTTAGATGCTTCTTTCGCTCTCTCTTCTTCTTTAGTTTTTGCTATTTCTCTTGCCTTCTCTTCTTCTTTAGCTTTTGCTATTTCTCTTGCTTTTTCTTCTTCTTTAGTTTTTGCTATTTCTCTTGCCTTCTCTTCTTCTTTAGCTTTTGCTATTTCTCTTGCTTTTTCTTCTTCTTTAGCTTTTGCTATTTCTCTTGCCTTCTCTTCTTCTTTAGCTTTTGCTATTTCTCTTGCCTTCTCTTCTTCTTTAGCTTTTGCTATTTCTCTTGCTTTTTCTTCTTCTTTAGCTTTTGCTATTTCTCTTGCTTTTTCTTCTTCTTTAGCTTTTACTATTTCTTGCGCTTTCGGTTCTTCTTTGACTTTTGCCTCTTCTTTAGGCTTTACTATTTCTTGCGCTTTCGGTTCTTCTTTGACTTTTTCCTCTTCTTTAGGCTTTACTATTTCTTGCGCTTTTACTTCTTCTTTGACTTTTGCTTCTTCTTTAGGCTTTACTATTTCTTGCACTTTCGGTTCTTCTTTAACTTTTACTTCTTCTTTGACTTTTACCTCTTCTTTAGGCTTTACTATTTCTTGCGCTTTCTCTTCTTTTTTAACTTTTACTTCTTCTTTGACTTTTACCTCTTCTTTAGGCTTTACTATTTCTTGTGCTTTCGTTGTTTCTTTCGCTTTTGCTACTTTCTGCGTCTTTACTTCTTTCTTTTCTTTAACTGATTTTTGTACTTTCGCTACTTGCTTCGTTTTCTCTTCAGTTTTCTTTTCAGTTGGTGCTGTACTTGATAGGAAAGAAACGTTTGCATAAGCAGTTTTTCCTTTATACTCAAATTGCAGCCATCCGTCTTTTACTTGATGCGTTGATTCAATTACATCATCTTTTTTTAGTCTGCCAAGAATTTCTGAATCCGTGTTTGCTTCAGTGCGTACATTTAACAAATTCGCCGTTACATGATATACATCTTTTGTAAACTCCGAACTTACAAACACTTCTTTACCATTCAACTCAATTTTTGACCAGCCATCTTCGGTATTTATGACTTTTAACTCTTGCCCATTCTTTACTTTTTCGACAACTTTTGATTCTGTAGTCGGTTTTTCACGTACGTTAAGTACATCTGCTGTTACAATTGTTTCTGCGGTAGCAGTTGTGGTAAACGCCCCCAATCCAAAAACAGTTGCTGTTGCTGCGCCAATTACTTTTTTCATATTAACCTCCATTAAATTTTTTGAATTTTATCAAATGCCTCCGTAAAATTGTATAATTTTACATAATATCAAAACATTTGCAACAGTATATTAATATTGTTTAATATACTGTTATTAAAACTCCTTACTCCAATACTATCAAATTCTCATTTCTAATTCTATATATTATAAATCTCCTTATCTTTTATAAAAGCTCCATACCCTTCTTCACACTAAATAGTTGTGGCAATTCCCGCCAAAAATAAACTTACGATTGCTAAAATTTGAGTAGCAACAATAGCCCCTCTTAAATGAAACTTATAATCTTTATATCCTTTCATACCTTCCGTACTAGGAATCACAACAAACCTTGGAGTAATCCAGCAAAAAATTAGCAAATCAATTATAAGTAAATCTACTAAATTGAAAATCATTAAAATACCAAAAGTGTGTAAATAGGCATCCATATACATTAACTTTTCATGCTTATGTAGTATATATGTAGAAACGAAAGGACTACCGAAAAGAATAGTATTATATACAATATTAAAATAAATGCTTTGCTTTTTTTCATGAATCGATTTTGGAAAAACTACTTTTTGAATATCTTTCGGATAATCAGTTAACGATAGTCGAGGATTATAATATAAGGACCCTAAAATCATTACAGATAGTACAATAGACATGATGACACCAACGTACATCATTTGCTCAAATTGATTCATATGCTGTATTCACCCTTTTCTGTAATTACTATGACGGTCATTCACTTAATTACATATTGTATGTACGTATATAATCAAAAATTAACAACTAGCTTTAATAGCGAAGCAAACAGATGTAAACGTACTAAAAGCAATTATCGATCCGAATAATATCCCTTCTCGCAAAATTTTACTAAGTGTAGGTTTTACATCGGAGAAAGTTTGTGAGATTGATGGATTACCTGGGGAAATTTTGAGCACATACATATAATTCCAAAAAGGCAGCGCTACTTATGTAGCACTGCCTTTTTCTTTATTGGAATAATCCTTTTCCTTTATTCATTTACTTATAAAGTATTGTCAGTTCTTCTTTATGTTCTGTATTTCCACATTATAAATATTTCACGTCAAGGAGAGATGACTGAAATGAATAATCAAAAAATTGAACTTACTGGTCGTATCGTTACACCTAATGATCCTGATTATAATTCAGCGCGTGAAGAATTCAATACATTCTTCAACAAATTTCCGTTAATCATTGTTTTTGCTCAAAATACGCAGGATGTAGTAAACGCTGTTCGCTGGTCAAGGCTACATAACGTTCCTATACGCATGCGCTCTGGACGTCATAATTATGAGGCATTATCCGTCAGTAATGCTGGTCTTGTAATTGATGTAAGTGAAATGAAACAATTAGAAATAGATCACAATAATGGAACTGTAACTATCGGGACTGGATGGAGAAATATTTCTTTAATTGAAACACTTGCAGCTGAAGGGTTAGTTGTGCCGAGTGGTGTTTGTCCTACTCCCGGGATTGCAGGTGTTACTTTAGGTGGCGGACATAGTATTCTCTCTCGTCCGTTTGGATTAACTCTCGATCATTTACTTGAATTAGAAATGGTAGACGCGAATGGTTGTATAATACGCGCTAACGCCAAGTGTAACTACGATCTCTATTGGGCTTCGCGCGGTGCTGGTGGTGGTAACTTTGGAATATGTACTTCGTTTAAGTTTCGAACACATAAAATTAATACGGTAGGATTTGCAGAAATAAGCTGGGGGATATCAGATTTAAAACCTGTATTAACCTCTTGGCAAGAATATACGCTACCTTGCGCTAATAAACGATTTACAACTACTCTTTTTATGTCTGCAGAATTAGAACCATCATTATTAATGCAAGGTGTATTTCTCGGTTCTGTACAAGAATTGCAGTCGCTACTACAGCCATTACTAGAAGCTGGTTCACCAATGCAAGTAACTATCGAAGAAATACCATGGGCAGAAGCAGCAGCGAAAATAGCTGAAAAGCAACCTGCAACACCTTTACCATTTAAAAGTGTTGGTCCATATGTATATGAACTATTACCAGAAGAAGGATTATCCATTATCGATCACTTTATTAATAATGCACCTCCCTTTTCCACCACCTCCGTATTTTTCCACGGATTAGGCGGTGCTGTTGCTGAGGTGCCAAATGAGGCAACTGCTTACTTTTACCGAAAAGCGCTATCAAACATGTCAATATTCGCTACTTGGAAGCAACCAGAAGGTGCCGCTGGAAGTATTCGATGGGTTGAAGACTTCCGCTTAGCGATGCTTCCATTTACAAAAGGTGTCTACGTTAATACGCCTGACCTATCCATTAAAAATTGGCCAGATGCATACTTCAGTTGCAACTTTGACCGAGTAATGGAAGTAAAAGCGAAATATGATCCGAAAAATGTTTTTAACTTTCCGCAAAGTATTCCGCTTTTTTAAACTATATATTCCACCTAATATATTAAAATATAAAACATCCATTTTTTAAATGGGTGTTTTATAAATAAAGTTTACATAATATAATTATTGGTTAATTCTTTTACTAAATATCTATTCAACAATCCAAAGTAACACTTTCTCAAACTCTTTTTTGGACAACATACTTTCGTTTATATAGCCATTCTTTTAATTGTACTTCATCCAAAGCTCCGTTCTCCTCTCATGATCCTTCACACTATATTCGCTCGTTTTTCACAAAAGGTTCATTTTACATGAAAATTTATTTATTACAATAAAAATATAAGGTATATTTTTATGAAAAGGAGGAATTCAAGAATGAATACAGAGGATAAAATTTACGCTGAAAAAGTGTTAAAAAATCTCTTTATCGGATCACAAGTTGATGGATTACAATTTGGTATTTCTTCAGGCGCTATAAAGATTCAATTTACAAACTTTCACGACTCCGTTGATTATGACGAGCAATTATATATCAATATCGAATCAAAATGGTGTTTATTTAATAAACCTCAAAAAAGATACCCATTAAATGAAGATGAATTTGAAGTTTATTCTGAGGAAGAAGAATATGAAAGAATATTTAAGATAAGAAGACAAAAAGTTACCGATATACAACTTGGCTTAGAAAGCCCTCATTTAATTATTACATTAGATAGTGGACAAATTATTTTTTTAAATGGTTTTCATGATTATTATGAATGTTGGCAAGCTGGTGTCCTATGTGAGCAATGGCTTGTAGTCGCTGCACCTGGGAATGAAATCGCCACTTGGGCTCCTGATGCGTTTATCGATAAGTAAACTGTCTTCACGAAGAAGAAACGAAGATATTTTATGAAGTACTATACTAATGAACTACATAATCATTTCTATTACACGTAAACAAAATGACCATTTTGCTTTAATAGAACTCACTTTATTAAAGTTGAAAGGATGATAATGATGGCATGTGTCCATGATTTTGGAATAATTGACGAATTTAATTCTCAAAAAAGTTACAATGATTATACACCAGAGAAATATCATTGTATTTCTGTTAATGATGATATTATCAGTAGTTTAAATCAAAATTTATCAATTATGAAAACTTACTTTCATACAGTCAAAAATCAGGAATACGGTTTAGCTTATTGTGGTATTACAATTATCCCTCCTGAATCTTTAGCAATTCTCTATGAAACAGTTACATCTTCAAAGTTCTTCAGAAAATCTGATGAGCTGAATGAGTTAGCTTCAAAAATTGTACAAGCTACAGCAGAACAGAAGTACATGATCCATTATGGGGTTTAAATGTAATTCAAAAAATGCTTAGGATTTCTCCGAAGCATTTTTTGAATGTTACTAATACATTTATTCCTTAACCATTTAGTCAATGCTTGAGCCTATGGTCCCTTCTTTTACAAGTGAGGGCGCCCCTATTAATCTAAATAAGCGTCTCATTTCCAATCTTCCAGCTAAACCATCTCCCATGCCCTTCTGTTTCTCCAACCGTTTCACGATATTCGTTTCCGTTAATATAATAATCAATATGAAGGTCACGATCCCACATGTTGTTATACAGGTGGAATACATCACGTTTTGCGCCAATTTCTTGTATTTGTTTTTCTAACTTATGTTTTACTTGTTCTTGTATTTGATTTGCGACGTGTGTATGGAAAATACAAATAACAGCTTCTTCACTTATTTGTTCAATAATAGATGATAATAGCTCTACACCGTCTCCTTCTATTAATTGGACAGATTCATTTTTCACTAAAGATGCAGCTTGATCAAACATCTCAAACCTTTCTTTATGCTCTGGCCAAATTAAAGCACGTAACCATAAATAATCTTCCTCATTATGTAAATCATTCACATGTAAGTCCAGTCCGATTCTTTCTACGACAGATGGGCTTTCTTTTAGAAAATGCGGCACATTCTCCCCTCTTATTTCAGAAGTTACATGCACATTTGAATCTATATTTCCGTACATTTCATCCGTCCCGTACGAATAACGATATTGGTCCCAGAACAGTTGCAACCCAGAACTTGTCCCAATTTCAATTAACGCTAACGGCTTCTTCACTTTGTTAAATATGTAGCAGAAACTTGGGTATAAGTATGCGCACCGTCTTACTTCATTTGTTTGAACGAGTTTCGTTTGTAACAAAGTAATGATTTCTTCTCGGTACTCTTTACAGAAATCTTTAAAATGATTAAAAGCTTTATCTAAATTTGTATCAGCATTTTCAACTAAACTACTATAATACGTTTTTAAATGATGTTCTTTCCCTGCTAGCAATAAATAATGTACTGCACCTAATAGTAAGTTTGGGACTGGTTGACCTACCTGAGCATAGGACGATAGTGTAAGTACTTCCTCATCTTCAGCAATTTTCATTGATAAATATTCATATAAATCACTTGACCCTTTACATTCCTTTATTGAAAAGTTTCGAAATAAGTTTGAAATTTGTTCTTTTGTACACATTAGAGTCCCTCCTTTTTATTTTTCAGAATAATCTTACCATTACGGAAAGAATAATCCCATAAAAAGGTACTCGATTTAGTCACTTAAGGATACGTAAGCTTTTTCGAGATAATTTCAAACTGTAATTTTTTTCTATTTACCACCTTAAAAGAGCTTGTTAAATAAGATTTTTAGCGAATAAAACGTTAAATAGTTTAAAATTATCAGATAACACTAGATATTTTAGTCTATTAATTATTATAATAGAGTATGAGATGGTTATATAATTGAGACAAAAAAGGTATACACCTAGGTGGGGCCTAGGCGGTGTTTCTCTTTTACGGCTTAGACATAGAAAACACCTACACTTTTTTGCCAATATAGGGGATGGAGAGATTATCATGAGCAACATGCAGCAAAAAACAGACGTTATCTTAATTGGTGCAGGAATTATGAGTGCAACATTAGGCTCATTACTAAAAGAATTAGCACCAGAATGGGAAATTAAAGTTTTTGAAAAACTCGCAAGTGCCGGGGAAGAAAGCTCTAACGAATGGAATAATGCAGGTACAGGGCATTCTGCGCTATGCGAACTGAACTATACTTCCGAAAAAGCTGACGGATCTATAGATATTAGTAAGGCTGTAAAAGTGAATGAGCAATTCCAGCTTTCAAGACAATTTTGGGCATATCTTGTAAAGAGCAAATTAATTCGTAATCCACAAGATTTTATTATGCCACTACCTCATATGAGTTTAGTACAAGGGGAAAAAAATGTTGAGTTTCTAAAAAACCGTTTTGAAGCGCTTTCAAAAAATCCACTGTTTCAAGGAATGGAATTTTCTGATGCTCCTGAAACATTAAAAAAATGGCTTCCACTCATTATGGAAGGTCGCACATCTAATGAACCGATGGCGGCAACGAAGATTGACTCTGGAACAGATGTTAACTTCGGTGCATTAACACGTATGTTGTTTGATTACTTAAAAACAAAAAATGTCGAGCTAAACTACAAGCATAGTGTCGAAAATATTAAGCGCACGAAAAATGGTTTGTGGGAAGTAAAAGTACACGATATGAATAGTGGTAAAATTGAGCATCATACTGCTAAATTCGTCTTTATTGGCGGCGGTGGCGGTAGCCTACCTCTACTCCAAAAGACTGGTATCCCTGAATCAAAGCATATCGGTGGCTTCCCAGTAAGTGGACTATTTATGGTATGTAAAAACCAAAAAGTTGTAGAGCAGCATCATGCGAAAGTGTACGGTAAAGCTAAAGTTGGCGCTCCGCCAATGTCTGTACCTCATCTAGATACGAGATATATAGACAATAAAAAAGCTTTACTGTTTGGACCATTCGCAGGCTTCTCACCTAAATTCTTAAAAACTGGCTCAAATCTTGACTTAATCGGTTCTGTAAAACCGAATAACGTCTTAACGATGTTAGCCGCTGGTGTAAAAGAAATGGGACTTACAAAATACTTAATTCAGCAAGTTATGTTATCACATGAAAAACGTATGGAAGAATTACGCGAATTCATTCCGAACGCGAAAGGTGAAGATTGGGATATTGTAGTTGCTGGACAACGTGTACAAGTAATTAAAGATACTGATGCTGGCGGTAAAGGAACACTTCAATTTGGTACAGAAGTAGTAAGTGCAGCTGACGGCTCAATCGCCGCATTACTAGGCGCATCACCAGGTGCTTCTACTGCTGTTCACGTCATGCTTGAAGTATTAGAAAAATGTTTCCCAAGCCGCATGGTAGAATGGGAAGAAAAAATAAAAGAAATGATTCCTTCATATGGCATTTCACTAACTGAAAATCCAAGATTGTTCCAAGATCTTCACACTTCTACTGGTCGTACACTTGGATTAAACGAAAAAGAAACTGTTCATAATTAATGCAGAAATAAAAAAACGTCCGATATATTCGGACGTTTTTTTGTCTACTAAAAATTATACTTATCAATATTATCTTTCGTAAATACAACTCGTTCTGGTAATACGATAATTCCGTTCCCTTCTGCCTCATAATCATATCCTTGAATGGAGTTTGGCTCTACTTTCACTTTTCCAATTCCTTTTACTTCGAAGCTATCCCCTACTTTTAACTTCTTCCCTTTTACAACAATTTCATTTGCTACATACGTTGCGAGAGCACCTTGTTGTTTTACATCCCATAAACCAAATTGTTGTACTGTTCCTCGTTTTACATAATCACGCATAACGTTCGGTGTAGAAAATCCAGTTACCACTACTTTTTTATCCATTTTTAAGTTTTCAGCTGCCTGCGCCATTGCTGGGAGTGCTGTTGCATCTGGACAAATAACTGCGTTAATATCTGGATACGTTTTTAATATGTTCTCCCCTACGGTTAAAGATTTTTGTGCATTATTTTCACCGTACTGCGTCGTTACAATTTCCCAGTTCGGATATTTCTTTTTAATAATTTCTTTCGCTTTCGTTACCCATTGGTTTTGATCCGTTACTGTCGGGCTAGAATAAAAGAATGCTACTTTTCCTTTATCTCCAATTTGCTTAGAAGTCATTTCTATTAATAAGTTAGCAAGTTGGTCTGGTGTTCCTTGGCTTATATAAAAAGAACGATCTTTCGGATTCACATCAGAATCCCACGTTAAGACGGTCATTCCTTTTTTCTTAGCACGTTGTAGTGATTGCGATAAACCATCAACTGATGTAGAGGAAACCATAAGTGCATCATAGTTTTGGTTAATAAAATTATTTATATACTTTACTTGCCCTGATACACTCGCTTCAGACGGCCCATCATATTTCACTTGTACGCCTAGCTTCTCTCCCATCTCCTTTGCTCCTTCACCTCCCGATGTGAAGAAACCAACTCCTGTTAATTTCGGAATAAATGCAAATTTCACATCATCAGCCTTTTTCTTATCTGCCGTTTGGCTAGAACACGCAATTAAACCGATTAAACAAATACATACAATCAATACAATCCCTAGTTTTCTCTTCATGACATTTCCCCCTTATGCAAACTCTGTCTTTTCCCCGCTAAAAATTGATGTAATTTGAAATGTCTCATAATAACTGAAAGAATAAGGATAATACCTATTACTACATTGGATTGTTCATTTGTTAAACCCGCCATTTGCAAGCCATACTGCATGAGCCCAATGAAAATACTCGCCAGTACAGTACCGATAATGCTTCCTTTTCCGCCTGTAATAAGTGTACCGCCTAAGACGACTGCTGTAATGATTGGTAATATTGTTTCGCTTCCTATATCAGCACGTGCAGAACCGAAATATGCAGTTAA
This sequence comes from Bacillus sp. JKS001846, assembly GCF_900176455.1. Taxonomy (NCBI): domain Bacteria; kingdom Bacillati; phylum Bacillota; class Bacilli; order Caryophanales; family Bacillaceae; genus Bacillus; species Bacillus sp. JKS001846. Next base: position 2,742,595 of record NZ_FWYG01000001.1, on the reverse strand, counting down.
GAAAGCTCCTCCTAATCCACCTCCTAACCCAGAAAGTATGTAAGCAATGATTACTACTTTCTTCGTCTTAATCCCGGTGTATTTTGCTGCATTTTCATTCGCGCCTGTTAATTGTACGTGGCGCCCATATATCGTTCGGTGAAACAAAATCGTGCATACAATTGTTAATGAAATAAGTAGCCATAATAAATTGGGTATTCCTATAAAACTACCATTTGCTAGTTGTACATAAGTATCAGGTAAACCGCTTATCCCTTCATATCCAGAAGCACCCGCCCCTCCTGAAACGACAAGCGCAATTCCTCCGTATAAAAACATCGTTCCGAGTGTAACGACTAGTGGTTCTACATCTGTCATTTTTATAATGAGTCCATTTAAAGCTCCTGCTAAGCAACTGACTATAAGTGCCATTATTACTGCTAGTAAAATATGAATTCCATTCATCCAAAACACACCAATTAAAATCGAGGTTAGCCCCATAATTGATCCTACAGATACGTCAATTCCTCCTGTTACAATAACGAAAGTCATTGGAATTGCCGCGATTGCTATGAATAGAAAATCATTTGTACTAAAAAGGAGATTACTAATATTTAAGAAATCACTATTTATTAAACTAAAAAGGATGAATTCTACAAGAAGTAATACAATTAGAACCCCTTCCCATCTATATACATACTTCATAGATTCATCCTCCTTTCTGCTTTCCACCTCTTCATGACGCTATCTAATATGATAATAAGTAAAGGTACGTTCTCCACATGATGTCACCTGCCTTTATCCAGAACATTTTTTGAGAAAATGATTATTTGTTCTACTTGTTTTGTAGCATTGTATATTCCTTTTTTCATATCTAGAACACTTTTTTCAATGTACTATTAATCGTTTCAACTGGAATAAACAAAATATGTGACACATATGTTTAAGCATTGGTCAATTGTTGAAAGGGATGAAGAGTATGTCACAGCTGAACTTTGAAGAAAATTTATTAACTAAAGTAGCCTGGTACTATTATAAAGATCAATTAACACAACAAGAGATTGCTGCACTTCTTCATATTTCAAGAAATAAAGTCGTCCGGTTATTAGATAAGGCACGCAGTGAAGGCATCGTTACATTTCACGTAAAAGGAACCGGTTTGCATTGCTTGAGCATTGAACGTGACTTAATGAAAAAGTTCCACTTAAAAGATGCTTTCATTATCCCTACTCCAATAAACAATTATGCTACTTCTCTCGGAAAAGCCGCTGCACAATATTTAGAGACTCATCTCCAACAAGGTGATTTACTCGGCATCGGCTGGGGTGAAACGATAAGTAAAATGCTAGAAAACATTCATTTTGAAAGTTCTATTAATCTTTCATTCGTAACGCTAACAGGCGGAGTAAACCACTATCTCCCAAGAAAACAAAACTATTTACACTACATGCAAGGTGATCTTCATATTATTCCTACTCCTTTTCTAGCATCTTCTACTGAAATGGCACGAAGTATTTTATCAGAACCAAGTGTGAAAGATATGCTTCATGTCGCTTCACTTGCACATACAGCAGTTGTCGGTATTGGCGGGTTATCTCAAGACGCTACAATTGTAAAAGAAGAAAAATTAACGCTACGTGAAATGACATATATTCGAAGTCAAAACGGGGCGGGCGATATTTTAGGACAGTTTTATAATACGAATGGTGAGTTATTAGAGCTCTCGCATCATAATCGTCTAATTGGCACGCCTCTCTCTATTTTGCGCAATATGAATCATGTCGTCGGTGTTGCTGGAGGTATAGAAAAGATAGATGCAATTTATGGTGCCTTAAAAGGAAAGTTTATTCATACATTAATTACCGATGAGGAAACTGCCCTCTCCTTATTACGAAAGGATGGTGATTGTTAATGTCCAATTTATTAGCTTTCGATGCTGGTACAGGAAGCATTCGAGCAGTTCTTTTTGACTTACATGGGAATCAAACTGCAGTAAGTCAAAAAGAATGGATTCACAAATCTGACCCTCGTTATCCAGGCTCTATGAACTTTGATGTAATAGAAAATTGGAAGCTAGTACAAGAATGTACGAAAGAGGTTCTTCAAAAAAGCAATACCCCTGCCTCTTCTATTCTTGCTATTAGCGCTACAAGTATGCGAGAAGGTTTTGTTTTATATGATAAACATGGGCAAGAAATATGGGCATGTGCAAATGTTGATGGCCGTGCATCCGCTGAAGTTAGTGAGCTAAAAGAAATCCGCTCACATCTTGAAAAAGATTTATACAGAAAATCTGGGCAAACTTTTTCATTGGGTGCTTTACCACGTCTACTTTGGATTAAAAAACATGAACCAGACGTCTATAGCAATATTCACTCCTTTACAATGTTAAATGATTGGATTTTGTATAAATTAAGCGGCGTACTGCAAATCGACCCTTCCAACGGTTGTACGTCCGGAATCTTTGATTTACAAAATAGGAATTGGGATAACGATGTCGCTAAAGAGTGTGGTATATCTTTACAATTTTCACCAAAAGTAAATGAAGCTGGCACTGTGATTGGTAATGTTACAAAAGAGTGTGCAGCACTAACTGGTTTACTTGAAGGGATTCCTGTCGTCGCTGGCGGCGGTGATGCTCAAATGGCATCGCTCGGAACAGGAATCGTAAAACCAAATCAAACTTTAATATGCGGCGGCAGCTTTTGGCAACAGGAAGTGAATATTACAGAGTCAACAACGGATCCAAATGCTGCAATTCGAGTAAATTGTCACGTCGTTCCGAACCTTTGGCAATATGAAACGATTGCCTTTTTCCCTGGCCTCGTTATGCGTTGGTTTCGAGACGCTTTTTGCCAAGAGGAAAAGAAACTTGCTGACAAACTCGGTGTAGATGCTTATGAATTATTAGAAGAACAAGCGAAAGACGTACCTGTCGGTTCATATGGTATTATCCCTACTTTTTCAAACGTTATGAACTACATTTCTTGGCGTCATGCCGCACCTTCATTCTTAAATTTAAGTTTAGATGCTGACAAATGCGGAAAAAAGGAAATGTTCCGTGCTATTGAAGAAAATGCCGCCTTCGTTACACTTGGAAACTTAAAACTAATTGAAAATCTTACTGGTACATTCCCTTCTGAAGTCGTTTTTGCTGGCGGTGCCGCTAAAGGAAAACTATGGCCACAAATTCTATCAGACGTACTCGGTATTCCTATAAAAGTACCCGTTGTGAAAGAAGCAGCTGCTTTAGGAACTGCAATTGCTGCTGGAGTTGGCGCTGGAATATATACATCTATGGAAGAGACTGCCGAACAATTTGTACAGTGGGAAAATACATTTGAACCAATCACTGAAAATCACGAGCTATACAAAGAATTCTATGAAACATGGAAAACCGTGTATAGCAATCAGCTCGCTTTAGCTGATAAAGGACTTACAACACATATGTGGATTGCACCTGGTGCACTGTAACTCATTTACATAAAGGAGTGAACTGTATGTTAAAAGCGAATGAAAATGATTTCTCCTATCGCTTCGGTGATAACGGGCCGAAATATTTAATACAAGGCCCGAATATTGATCTAGGTCTTGTTGTCATTCAGCCTGGGCAAGAGTTTCAAAACCATTACCATACGACGTGTGAAGAAGTTTTTTATGCGTTAGAAGGTGAAATAGACTTCTATGTAAATAACGAAAGAGTTCCGATTAAACAAGGTGATGTCCTGCAAGTTCGCCCTCATGAATCTCACTATCTAATTAACCATTCTGACAAACCTTTTAAAGCTGTTTTTATAAAGTCACCACATTTACCAAATAAAGATACAGTACAAACGGAAAATCCAACATTAACGAAGGAGTGATTTGGAATGACTTGGGGATTTAAAAATCGATTAAATACAATTTTACCTGATGGTAGAGCGGTTATGTTAGCAATAGATCATGGTTATTTCTTAGGACCAATTCACGGGCTAGAACAACCACTTGAAACAGTAAAAAACTTACTTCCTTATACAGACTCCCTCTTTTTAACGCGCGGTGTACTTAGCTCCTGCATTCCTGAAAACTGCAGCACACCGATGGTTATGCGTGTATCTGGCGGCGCTACTGTCGTCGGTAAAGATTTAGCGAATGAAACAATTGTTACACCTGTGAAAGAAGCAGTGAAGCAAAACGCAATTGGCGTTGGCGTTTCTGTTTTTGTCGGATCAGACTATGAAACACAAACTGTTTCGAATCTCGCAAATGTAGTCTCTGAAGCTCACGATTACGGCCTACCTGTACTCGGCATTACCGCAGTCGCAAAAGAATTACAAAAACGTGAAGCTCGCTTTCTAGCACTTGCTTCCCGCGTATGTGTTGAAATGGGTGCTGATATTATTAAAACGTATTACTGCGAAGGATTCGAAAAAATAACGAGCACATGCCCTGCCCCAGTCGTCATCGCGGGCGGCCCAAAACTAGATTCAATTGAAGACGCATTAAACATTACGTACAATGCGCTACAAGAAGGCGCAATTGGAGTAGACATGGGCCGAAACATATGGCAATCCGAGCATCCAGCTGCGATGATTCAAGCAATACATGGCATTGTAAAAAATGGATTGAATGTGAAAGAGGCACTTGAACTTTATGATGATGTGAAGAATTAAAGTAAAAAAGACAGACTATTTATTAGTCTGTCTTTTTTACTTTACAGTGAAACTTTCTTAATCCGTCTTCTAATATGATACATATTTAAATTTATACACCTTCAAATGATTACTCTTGATGATTACTATTAAGCTTTGAAACTTTCTTATCTTCTCTATAATCAAGACAAGACACTTCAATTAATAAGCCATTAAATACTGTAAAATAAAAACCATAACTACAACCTCTCATCGAATAAGGTTCCTTGTCTATTTCAATGCCGCCGGCTACTAAACGATTATATGCTTGATCCACTTCACTTGATGTATCCACTAAAAAACCAATATGAAAAGCTTCCGGATACGTAACTTCCTTATTCCCTTTAAATGCTTTTGGATCACTTAGTACAAGTATAAAACCACTCTCATCACTCATGACTACAAGTGCTTTCCCTTTTTGCTCCAAAAATTGAAAATCAAAAAATGTTTCAAAGAAATGTCTCGCTTCCGATAAATCATCAACACATAAATTTAAATGATTCAGCTTCATGTACTCATCTCCTTTTAAACTGAGGGTATATGGATTCATTTTTTTCATAACACTTAAATATGTAAGGGAAAATATTCAAGCGTTCCGTCTAAGACTATGCTTTATAAGTCTAATATTTTTTTCTATAGCCTAGAACGTTTTTTAAATGAATGAAAGATTTCCTATCATTCCCATCCCCCCAGTAATAAAAAAGAGGATACATGTTTGCTTCTACAACATGTATCCTCTGCTTGTATATTACAACTGTTGATAAGCTGATTTCGATGATTTCACATAATAAACCGCATGATCCACATTAATAATATGATCTGGTTTTGGTTTACCACGGCCCGCTCTATGTCCAGCTAAGTGTTCTTCACTTGTTTCCCAGTTTTTCCATGCTTCTTCCGATTCCCAGCGAATCATTACGACAACTTCTTCGTCGCCGCGTCTTACTTTTTTCACGAGAACACTTAAATCGATGAAGCCTTCAAATTTTTCAATAATACCTTCTCCAGTGAAACGTTCTACAACTATATTTGATGTACCTTCTTTTACTGTAAATGTTTTCGTTTCGATAAACATATATTCCACTCCCTCTTTGTTATACGAATACTAGTATTCTTCTATTATAATTGATTATGATAATTATTTTCAATTGTAAAGTTTTAATTTTTTGAATTATGCTGATTTCTTTTCTATCGCCTCATCTAAAAATTTGAAATATGGAAGTAACATCCCTATTAAAGATGTAACACATATAATTGCACCGATAATTACATATAGCGCTCTTACTCCCCACATTTCACTCAATATTCCCCCTACTAACACACCTAATGGCATAGCGGATCGTATGAAAAATAAACGCACTGAAAATACTTGTCCTATCATATTATTTGGGACGATTTGTTGGCATATTGTTGTGTTATGAACATTGAAAAATGCAATACAAATCCCTGCTATTACTTCAATTAGTATTGCAATGATAATACTATGATTGAACCCTAGCGAAATGTATGTGAGTCCCCCTATAAACAATCCCCCAAGCATAAGTATACGCCGGCTTTTATATGTTACTTTTCCGACTAATACTGAGCCAATTACGTAGCCAAGTGGAAAACCTGCCATAAAATAGCCGTACTCTGCATATCCCGCTAACAGCTCGTCTTTTATATAAGGAAGATTTGTGACCATCGTTACCCCTACTCCAAACTGCACGAAAGTAAGAAATATACCGAGCCAAACGATGATTGGCTTTGTAAAAAAATATGTAAAACCTTGAAGAAATTGTTCTAGCCACGTTTTTCGTATATCTGTTGTAGTTCTCTTTTCTTTTATATAAAGTAAGAAAGCACCACTAACAAATAGACAAATATATACGAAAGATAATGTAAGTTCTGTTCCAATGAAATGAATGACTACTCCGCCTAATACTGGCGCAAGAAACATCATGAGACGAGTCATTCCATCAATATACGCATTTGCGTCTTGAAGTTGTCCTTGACTTACAATGCTCGGTGTAATTGCTTGACTTGCAGGTGTATAAAGAGGTGTAATAAGTCCCACTACAATTTGAACAACATAAATGTGCCAAACTTCTATACTACCTGTAACTAGCATCACCAAAGGTAATAAGAATACGGACGCCCGTATCCATTGTGAAAAAATCATAATCCACTTCCGGCTCCATTTATCAATAAATGGGCCACTTATTAATTGCAGTATGAGTGATGGGATGAAATATAATAGCCACATACTACTTAAAGCCATTTCCGATCCTGTTAACTCATATACTAGAATTGAATTACATAACGTTCCGAAAGCCCCTCCTAATTCAGAGATTGCACTACCAATCCACATAAAAAAGAACGAACGATTTTTCAATATATTTTTCAATTTCACACACCAACTTTTCTTTTATATTCCTCCCTTTATGTACATTCTCGTTGTTAATTATCTATTCAAAAACATATCTAATTCTTTCGCTAAAGACTGTACTGCTTTCTTTCTTAATACATATTTTCCGTCATGTATATCAACTAACTTCGCTGCACGTAACAATTTCAAATGATGGTGTACAGTCGATTTACCAAGCTGTAATCTTTCCGTTATTTCCTGTAATGTACGTTCTTTTTCAAATAACATTTTTACAATTCGCAATCTCGCCTCATCCCCAAGAGCCTTATGTTTTTGAACTAAAAAATAATTCGGTCCATACGGATCTTCAGGATGAATGCTTTCATTCGCAACTGGATAATGAAATACTTTCGTATCATCAATATCCGCTTCAATATTCCACGGTCTGTACGTCATTTGCGGAATAAGAAGTACGTGATGAACACTTGGCTCTGGCATATAGTTCACTCCGCCAGTCGCCCACTCGACAAACTCTTCCGGCTTCATCTTTTTATTCATTTCATTTTTCGCTTCATAATCTCGTTTTAATATAGAAAGTATTTGTTCTTCCTCTCTTTTAATAACACTCTCATACCAACCTGTCATAACAGCGATTAAATGCGATTTCAGCACTTGTACATCTACATTACATATAAAGCTAATATAAGTAGAAAAAAACTGATGATTATCTGTTAGTTCCTTTAGTTCGTGTATTGCACATACAACTCCCGTTGCAGCTAAACGTCTTTTCTCTTCATACTTCTCTCCTAAAAACGGTAAACATATAAATTTCAAATCTTCTTCTGAAAATGAATCAATTTTAAAATTAAACTGCGATAAATCTTGAAAATCCTCTTCATACAATAACTGGAGTAATGCTTTCCACGTATTATGTTCTTCTACAAACTGTAAGTGTTCTCTCATTTCTTCTGTTAATGCTTCCTTAATTTCTTCCCATTCATTTTGACTCTTTTCAAGAGTATCAATTAACCTTTTATGAGTAATCGCAGCAATGCCAAGTGCACATTCGAAAAGTATCGAATATTTCACCTGAACGTTGTATGTTTCCCTTTTTCTGCTCGTTATGTGATAGACCTCCATTTTTATCCCCTCCTTGTTTGCTATATAATATATTCTATTTTTATCGAATTTTACCTTCTATATTTTTAGAACCGTTTTGCAACTTTAAAAAAACTTTAATCAATGAGCAAACAAAAAAAGGTTTATACTCTTTTCATTCTGACTCAATGAAAGCCTTGATTATTAAATATCATATTAAAAATGAGATTTTTTAATGGCTCAATTATACGTTGTATTTCACTCTCTTGTTCAACTATAGAGAAGGTTTATTAAAGAGAAGAGAGAAATTATTTCATTAAGAAAAATGAGCAGGAGGCTATAAGAATGAGAAGAAAAGAAATGTTGCAAAATGGAGTCCAACAAGTTTTTTACGAGGAAGAATGGTACCCACCGATATCTGAAGCGTTAAAAAATCTTACTGCTGAACAAGCATGTTGGAAACCAGAAGGTGCTGCCAGTAATACGATTTGGGAAAATGTGAACCATTTATTAATTTTTAAAGAGCGCTTACTTTCCCGCTTACATGAAGATAATACATTTGTTGCTCCACAAAATAATGATGAAACCTTTATCCAAGGTGAGCCTAATGATGATGACGCTTGGCAACAAACAGTAAAGCGAACGCTTCAAGTACATGATGCCTTACAATCTTCATTAACCGCCCTTCAAGAAGCAGAACTAGATCAACTAAGTCCTTCTCTACCAGTTTGGCAACAATATATGAATATCCTTTTGCATGATGCTTATCATACAGGACAAATTATACAGCTTCGGAAACTTCAAGGTTCATGGCCAACTCACCGTTCTTATTTATAAAGTGAAATTTTAATCAGCTCTTACCAATCGGGATTTTGCGGGCAGCCCATCCCCACTTCACTTCTTTGCTTTCCCTGAATTTTGAGGTAAAAGTCTTACTGCCCGTTAATCCGGGATAAACGATGTTTAAAATCGCATACGTTTAATATCCAACAAAACAATTGAAAACAACTAATTGTTCGATAATTACTGCGATTGCTCAAAATAAAGCAAATTAAAATACATTGATTCCTAACATAACTTACATGCTTCATAACTTCTAATCATAATCCAAATTTGGAAGAATAGATGCTTTTTTATATACAAATAATAAGCCTCAAGGAGTTGTTGACATGCATTTCATATTGAATATGTTAGGGATTTTCGTTGTCATATTAATCGTTTTCTTATGTTCGCCTAATAAAAAACATATAAAATGGAGACCAATTGTAATTCTCATCCTATTGGAGCTTTTTATTACATGGTTTATGTTAGGCACAAAGCTCGGCAGTATTATCATTAATAAAATTGCGTCATTTTTCAGTTGGCTACTAGCATGTGCGAATGAAGGTATTCGATTTGCATTTCCTTCAGCTATGGAAAGTCAGCACATTGATTTCTTCTTTAGTGCGTTACTTCCTATCATTTTTGTTATTACTTTTTTCGATATTCTATCTTATTTCGGAATCTTAACTTGGATTATTGATAAAGTAGGTGCAGTTATTTCAAAGATTTCTCGTTTACCAAAGTTAGAAAGTTTCTTTTCGATTCAAATGATGTTTTTAGGAAACACCGAAGCACTTGCGGTTGTTCGTGATCAATTATCTGTGTTAAAAGAAAATCGATTATTAACTTTTGGAATTATGAGTATGAGTAGCGTTAGCGGATCCATTCTTGGCGCTTATTTATCAATGGTGCCAGCAACATATATTTTCAGTGCCATTCCATTAAATTGTATTAACGCATTAATTTTAGCCAATGTATTAAATCCTGTGGAAGTTTCGAAAGAAGAAGACGTTGTTTACACACCTTCAAAACATGAAAAAAAGGATTTCTTTTCTACTATTTCAAACAGTATGTTAGTTGGGATGAATATGGTTATCGTTATTTTAGCTATGGTAATTGGTTATGTAGCTTTAACAGCATGTTTAAATGGGATTTTAGGATTTTTTGTAACGGGGTTAACAATTCAAAAAATCTTCTCCATTATCTTTAGTCCTTTTGCATTTTTACTCGGTTTATCAGGCAGTGATGCTATGTATGTAGCTGAATTAATGGGGATCAAAATAACGACGAATGAATTTGTTGCAATGATGGATTTAAAATCAAACTTAAAGTCGTTACAACCGCATACGGTTGCGGTTGCAACGACATTTCTAGCTTCTTTTGCTAACTTTAGTACAGTAGGTATGATTTACGGAACTTACAATTCATTATTTGGCGGAGAAAAATCATCAGTCATCGGTAAAAATGTTTGGAAGCTTCTTGTTAGCGGGATGGCTGTTTCTTTATTAAGTGCTATGCTCGTTGGGCTATTTGTATGGTAAATAATTTTTATAATAAAAGACACCCAAGCCAATTGAGTGTCTTTTATTATTATTTTCGAATTTGCCCATTTCCACGAATCACATATTTTGTAGAAGTTAATGCTGGAAGCCCCATTGGTCCTCTTACGTGTAACTTTTGTGTACTGATACCAATTTCCGCTCCGAATCCAAATTCGGATCCATCTGTAAAACGAGTCGATGCATTATGATAAAGTGCCGCGGCATCTACAGAAGTAAAAAACTTGCTGACGTTTTCCTCGTTTTCAGTAATAATCGCTTCAGAATGCATAGATCCATACGTATTTATATGATGAATCGCTTCTTCAACAGTGGAAACCACTTTCACTGCTAGTGTGAGAGATAAAAACTCAGTTTCCCAGTCTTCTTCTGTCGCAAGTAAGATAGAAGGATCAATCGCCACTGCTTTATTATCACCACGTAGCTCCACTCCTCTTTCCTTCAAGGAAGAAAACAACTCGCTACCATATTGCTCTGCCCAATTCTCATGAAGTACAATCGTCTCAATTGCATTACATACAGATGGACGCTGCGTTTTTGCGTTTATAATAATATTAAACGCCATTTGTTTATCTGCTGTTTCATCAATGAATATATGACAATTTCCCGCACCTGTTTCAAGTACTGGAACAGACGCTTCTCTCACTACTGTATCAATTAATTGTTTACCGCCTCTTGGTATAAGAACATCCAAGTACTCGTTCAATGTAAACAACTGTTTTGCACTATCTCTCGTTGTATCTTCTATGAGCTGTACACTTTCTGAAGGCAAGCTAGTTTGCTTAAGCGCCCGGTGAATAACGCTAACGATAGCTTTGTTAGAATGTATAGCAGAAGAACTACCACGTAGTATTACTGCGTTTCCTGTTTTTAAACAAATTGTAGCAGCATCAACAGTTACATTCGGTCTTGCCTCATAAATCATTCCGACAACACCAAGTGGTACGCGCATCTCCTGAATAGATAGTCCATTTGGTCGTTCCCATGCACTTACACATTCTCCAATAGGATCACGTAATTCAATTAACTGCTTAATACCCTCTGTCATATCAACAATTCGTTGTTCATTCAGCAAAAGGCGATCAAGGAGTGAATGAGAAAATCCTTTCTCCTTACCTTCTTCAATATCCCGTTTGTTTTCTTCTAAAATATAAGCTGTTTCTACTATCAGCTGATTAGCAATTGCAGCAAGTGCTTCATTTTTTTGATCTGTAGTTTTAAGCACAAGTTCTCTAGCAACCTCTTTTGCTTTTATCCCCTTTGCTAACACTTCATTCATTTTTATTTCCTCCTTTTTAAAGTGAAACCCAATGATCCCTATGGATGACTTCATAACTATGTCTCTCGCCTCTTACTTGAATATCTTGGCTTTGCATACCTTTTACATCTCTTAGTTCCTCTGCACTATATGTGCATTGTCCTTTTCCTATTACGCGCCCTTGTTGCGTTACAACCTCTACAACTTCACCCACTTGGAAAAATCCTGATACATTCGTAACACCAGCTGGAAGTAAACTCTTCCCATGCTGAATGATGGCAGTAGCTGCCCCAGCATCTACTTCAATTTGTCCGCTAACAAGCGAATGCAAGGCAATCCATTGCTTGTTCATCTTCATTTCTTTTTGAGGAGCATTACCAACATACGTTCCATCACCCTTACCCTTCAAAACATCTACAAACTTTTCCTGTCCACGTCCTGTTCCGATAAATACACTCACACCAAGAGAGAGTGCTGTCTTTGCAGCATCGATTTTTGATTTCATACCGCCAGTCCCAAGTTTTGAGCCTGCATCTCCTGCAAGAGAAGAAATTTCTTCCGTAACTTCAGGAAGAAAATAATATTTTTTTGCATCCGCATTTTTCTGAGGATTTTTGTCATATAACCCGTTCACATCCGTAAAGATCATAAGCATATCCGCCGAAACAAGCCCGCTTACTAAAGCTGACAGCATATCATTATCACCGAACGTTAGCTCCTCTAAAGAGATGGAATCATTTTCATTAATAATTGGAAGAGCGGAACGGTTTAATAATTCTCCTAACGTAGCGTAAGCATTACTATATTGTTCTTTTCTAGAAAAATCACTTCTCGTCAGCAAAAGTTGCGCAGTAACGATGCCATATTTACGGAATTCCTCCGTGTACGCCTGCATTAACAAACTTTGTCCGACAGCTGCTGCAGCCTGTTTCCCTTTAATCGTTACAGGTCTGCTAGGATATCCTAGCGCTGAAAAACCTGCAGCGACGGCTCCAGATGTAATTAACACAACCTCGTGCCCATCTTCTTTCAACCGAGCCAATGCGGCAACGTGATCTGAAAGCTGTTCTGTAGAGATGCCTCCATGACTATCTGCCAAGGAACTACTCCCAATCTTTACAACAATTCGTTGTTTTTTCACTTTTTTATCCCCCAAGTCTAAAATCAAAGTTTTTTTATAAATTACACTTCATTCACTTTGTAACTATATCTATTCTCATCAATGCTGCACTGAAGTATTTAAGAGCAAAATAAAAATGACCGCTTCGCCCTTAATAAAATAAAAAGGACGAAACGGTCATTGTTCCGCGGTACCACCTTAATTGATATACATAGATATCCACTTGGTGCCTATAACGCAGGCGAACGCCTAAACTTTCATTTAAGACTCAGGGATAGGTTCGATATATTCTATACGAGGAATCTTTCAGCCGGTGAATTCCACTCTCTTTCGCAAGAAGACATATGTACTAATTCCCTTCAACGATTTTCAATCTAATTTTTTTATATTATGCGATATAGTTCGATTCGGTGTCAAGAGGTATTTTTAAAAATAAATAGAGCCACAAGTTATTTGTATGAAATTATCGCCCTACTGAATGAAAATACAAAATGATATAAGTTTAACTCATATTCATAAACATAAAACCTTACATTATAGTGTATATATTTACATAATGTCGAATATAATTAATTTTTGTCTTTTAGTGTTGCAAAAAGGAATATATTCTCTTAGAATGTTTCTTTATATTGCACAGGGATGTTATTCTTATTCTAAGAAAATAATATCAAACCGATATAATTGATTATAAAAGGAGCAAGATTGAGTTATTATGGATAAACAAATTGGATTCATCGGTTGCGGAAATATGGGAATGGCTATGATTGGCGGAATGATAAACAAAAATATAGTATCTTCAAATCAAATTATTTGTTCAGATTTAAACACTGCTAATTTAAAAAATGCTAGTGAAAAATATGGGCTAACTACAACTACCGACAACAATAAAGTAGCTAAAAATGCTGATATTTTAATTTTATCAATCAAACCAGACCTATATTCATCAATAATTAATGAAATAAAAGAAGTAATCAAAAACGATGCTATCATCGTTACGATCGCTGCTGGAAAAAGTATTGAAAGTACTGAAAATGCCTTTAATAAAAAAGTAAAGGTTGTAAGAGTAATGCCTAATACTCCTGCTCTTGTTGGAGAAGGAATGTCTGCATTATGCCCTAATGAAATGGTGACAGAAAAAGATTTAGAAGATGTACTAAACATTTTCAATAGTTTTGGTCAAACAGAGATCGTAAGTGAAAAATTAATGGATGTTGTCACATCCGTAAGTGGTTCTTCACCAGCTTATGTATATATGATTATAGAAGCGATGGCAGATGCTGCTGTACTAGATGGTATGCCAAGAAATCAAGCATATAAATTCGCTGCTCAAGCTGTGTTAGGCTCTGCAAAAATGGTACTAGAAACAGGAATACATCCAGGTGAATTGAAAGATATGGTTTGTTCTCCTGGCGGAACGACAATAGAAGCTGTAGCAACATTAGAGGAAAAAGGATTACGAACAGCGATTATTTCAGCTATGCAGCGTTGTACGCAAAAGTCTGTTGAACTATCTGGTCAAACTAAAAAATAAAACTATAAAAGAGATTACGTTAGCTATGAATTCACATAATTTTAATTAAAAATTCACTACATGATAAACGGCCAAACTCATATAAAATTGAGCTTGGCCGTTCTACTTTTTAATTATATTAAAATAATTTGATTCGACTCTTCTTTAAAGGTTCTGTTTTATCCCTTACCTATTCCCTACTATGATTGTGTAATTTTATTAGAAACTAATAATTTTTCAATGCATTTCGGTAACATATCTAATAGTGTTTCAAATGCGTAGTTTACATCTAGACGTTCTGTCCATTGATGTGCATCTTTTCCTACCGGTCCCATATTTAATACTGGAACATCAAACTCTTCTAATTCCTGAAGCGGAATTGAATAGCCTTTATCCCATAATGGCATATTGTCTACAAGCGAACTCATTGAATCCAGTGGATACTGCAAGCCTACATAGCTTAAATCTGAAATCCCCCCAAAATAATTTTGGTTTTCAAATGTAATTTTATGATTGTAATGTGCATACTTTTCCATTTCTACAACTACCTCTTTTATTAAAGGATTGTTGCGTGAACTCACAGCTGGATAGTACGGCGGAGCGAAGAAAAGTACAATCATCGGTGCCTTTTCTTTACATAAAATCGCTAATTTATCTACTAAATCAATCGTTACCGCACGATCATCTTTATCTCCTCTATTTTTTATAATATTAGATTGAATATGATCTATTTTTTCTCGTCCATGTTGCTCAATTGCATATGTGATAAGCTCTTCATAAGTTAATACATTTACTTTGAGATTAGGTGGTATAAATGGATTATATTTAGAAAAACGATATGCATGTTTTTCATACGACTCTTCTATTTTCTCTGCTACTTTCGTTACTTTTTGACGTAACAATGAAACTACATCTGTCATTGATTTTTCTAATAAAAACAAATTAAATAATGTGACTGCACGATGCGGAATTTGTACAGAATAATCCTCTTTTAAGTCCCTTTGAAGTAAGTTAGTTGGTGGAGGACTCGCTTCCCCTTCTACAATATCACAAAGGTCTGTGTTTAACTCTAGTTCTGCTGTTATTAATGAAGCCATATAACTCCCATTTAACCCTGCAAAAGGTTCACCTACATGTGTCTCTTTTCCGTAGCAAAGAAAACCAGGTAACACTTTACCAATAGAGCCAGTGTAAATATACTTATTTTGGTCACCAGGATGTCTTGAAAACATAGGCTCTGAGTTTAAGACCGTTTTATAATCTAAATTATGCTCTCTTGCTAAATCTAATAGTCTCGGAACAGCGGCCCTCATCCCTACAGAATTCACTTCTTCATCTGGTACAGCCAATAAAAGAACATTCCCATCGAATCTTCCTTCACATGCTTGTTCAATCATTGCCATTTGTAATGCGAGGCCGCATTTCATGTCCATTGTTCCTCTACCAAACAGCCAATCTCCATGTTCTATATCTTCACGTACATGGTCTGGAAGTTCATCTTTATGAGAATAAAACATAGATGTTAACTTTTTAGGATTAAATGCATCTTCTTTCCACACTCCGTAATCTTGTACATCTACAACATCAAAGTGACTTACTAGAATTACAGTATTTTTTGTACTATCACTTTTCTTTACTAGTGCTGTAACAAAATATCGTCCGTCCCCCGTCGGATTTTTTTGCACATGGTGCGGGTTTTCTTTGAAGTACTGTAAATCAGATAATTGCTCCACAACAAAGTCTGGCAATATCACTTCAGCCTCTGTACCTGTAATACTAGGAATTTCAACAAGACTGCTTAATAATTGAATCAATTGTTCTTTTGATTGCCACCTTGACATATAAATCCCCCTATTTTTCCGCATTATGAAAACGAATTCCAGTATATGAATAAAAAATGACGACAGCTATCAAAATTATAGTTCTGATGTACTGCCGATTTTTATTGATATTTCATGAGCTGCTTGTTTTACCTTGCTAATAAGAAAAGATAGTCGATCATCATTAATACGATGACTAATTAACCCAACACTTAATGCTCCTACTACTTTATGATTAAATCCGATAATAGGTGCAGCTACTGAAGCTGTCCCTTCTGTTTTTTCACCATAACTGACAGCATATCCTTCATTTTTTATTTGCTTTATTTGATTAAGAAGAATTTGCTTTTGTTCTGGTAATGAAGAAAGTAAATGTTCTACAATATGTTCCATTTCATTCGTTTTCATATTGGCAAGCATCGTTTTATTTGCGGCACCAATTGAAAGTGGAATTTGTTCCCCTAGATTATCGATAACTCGAATTTTTAAAGGACTATCAATTCTTTCAATGATAATAGAATGTGTTCCGTTTGGAATATTTAAATAGACACTTTCTTCGACTTCAAAGGCCAACCGCTTCATCACTTCTCTTGCAACTGATCTGTAGTCTACCTTCTCCAATTGACGTAACCCTATTTCCATCCACATTGGTCCAATTTTGTACTGTTTTGTCTCTGGTATTTGTGTAACTAACCCATGCTCCATTAGAGAGTTAAGTAATCTATGTACTGTACTAACTGGGAGATGTGTTCCATCAGCTATATCAGAAATAGCCCAATACTCTTTTTCATTTGTAGAATTCAATAATTTAATAATACTTATCGCTCGATCAATGGACTGTACCATAACTCGCCTCAACTTTACTCGTAGTATGTTAGTACGTTTAATTAACTATCAATTTAGCAAACATTCGAAATGAAATCAATATATTTATTCAATTTTCTAACAATAAAAATATATCACTAACAACGAATTGAAAACGCAAACAAAAAAATATTGACTTTTCTTTTTAATTATCTGAAAATTATAACAAGATTTCACATCACGGAATACATTCCATAATACGGAAAAACATCAAACTTTATTCTATCAACTACGAAAGTGAGGAAAACAATGGCGCAAGTAAACAATACAAACAATGAATTAAAACGTACGATGAAAAGTAGACACTTATTCATGATTGCACTCGGTGGTGTGATTGGAACGGGGTTATTTAACGGATCTGGCTTTATAATAAGTCAAGCTGGACCTGGTGGATCCGTACTTGCCTTTATGGCCGGTGGATTATTAATGTATTTCGTTATGCTATGTCTTGGTGAACTCGCTGTAGCCATGCCTGTTTCGGGTTCTTTCCAGGAATATGCCACTAAATTCATCAATCCTGCAACTGGCTTTACAATCGGATGGTTGTATTGGTTAAGCTGGGCGAATACGACCGGTCTTGAATTTACAACTGCCGGTATTACAATGCAGCGCTGGTTTCCTGATATTCCTGTTTGGGCTTGGTGTTTAATATTTGGCGTTACAATCTTTACTATTAACGCATTATCTGCTCGTAGTTATGCAGAAACAGAATTTTGGTTTTCAAGTATAAAAGTATCTGCCATTATAGCTTTTATAATTCTTGGTGGCGCCGCTATGTTCGGCTTTATTGATTTAAAAGGCGACGAACCAGCTCCACTCCTTTCAAATTTCGTAAATCATGGTGGTTTATTTCCGAATGGACTTGCAGCTATTCTATTAACAATGGTTACAGTCAATTATTCCTTCCAAGGTACAGAGCTTGTCGGAATCGCAGCAGGTGAAAGTGAAGATCCAGCAAAAACTTTACCTCGTTCTATTAGAAATATTATATGGCGCACAATGTTTTTCTTCGTTTTAGCAATCTTTGTTCTTGTTGCTTTAATTCCTTGGGAAGAAGCAGGACTCACAAAGAGCCCATTCGTTGCTGTTTTTGATAATATCGGTATTCCATATGCAGCTGATATTATGAACTTTGTTATTCTTACTGCTGTTCTTTCTGTTGCAAACTCAGGACTATACGCTGCTACTCGAATGCTTTGGTCTTTATCAAAAAACGAAATGGCTCCAGCATTTTTAAAGAAATTATCATCACGTGGGATTCCTCTCAACGCTTTAATCATGACAATAGCTATTTCTGCTTTTTCTCTTTTAACAAGCGTCGTAGCTGCTGAAACGGTTTACTTATGGTTAATTTCCATTTCTGGAGTCATAACAATTATTGTTTGGATGTCAATTTGTGTTTCTCAATTCTTTTTCCGCAAACACTATTTAGCTGAAGGTGGGAAATTAGACGACTTGAAGTTCAGAACTCCACTCTATCCCCTTGTACCAATTCTTGGTTTTGGATTGTATGGCATTATATTAGTAAGTCTTATCTTTATCCCAGATCAAAGACTAGGCATTTATTGTACTGTACCATTTATCATCTTTTGCTATACTTACTATCACTTTAAAGTTAAGAAAAGAATTGCAACTAACACTCAAAGTGAAACTAAAATTAGCGAAACTTCGTAATATTGTACGATACAAAAAAGACAACACGTGGCGTTTCACTTCATGTGTTGTCTTTTTTTATTATTTAAATATGAGTTCACCTGAATTTAATGGATTTTTCTCTTCTCCTACAAAAGTAGTAAAATTTTCATTTGAACTTGCTACCTCAGTTGGATTTATCGTATTTCAATTTCGATATAATAATAAATAGGTATATCAGATATAGCTGTACATTATTAGAACTACATTTATTACTCAACTGGTAGTTATCAAGAAAGAAAGGAATGATCATAATGATACAGAACATATACGAAACTCATTTACATGTAAGAAATTTAGAAAAAGCGATAAATTTCTATCAAAACAAGCTAGGATTAACCTTAGCAAGAAAACTCTCCAAAAGAAGAGTGGCTTTCTTTTGGGTCGGAGAAAATAAAAAACAAATGCTTGGACTATGGGAAGTAAATAATATCGAAGACTTTGAGCTGAGACATTTTGCTTTTGGTGTAAATTTAGAGTTTTTAATGACTTCTAAAGCGTGGTTAGAGGAGCGTGGAATAGAAGTGATAGGAAGTCAAGGAAAAGGAAATCAAGAGCCAATTGTCCAAAGGTGGATGCCCGCTGCAAGTGTATACTTTCTAGATTGTGATAGAAATAAATTAGAATTCATTTCTATGTTACATGACAATCCAGATGAATTAGAATATGCATCCTATTTAAGTGTATGGAATGCGGAACACCAAGAAAAATGAATGAAATTTCCGTTCAAGTCTTTTCTAATTTTTTAGATATACTGTTGTACGATCCCCCTTTTGCTATTAATTTTCGTCGGATTTATGAACAGTTATCGTAATGGAAAATTCATGATAACTCCACTTGTTAACATAATGCATTTATTGTTATCTTGTATTTGTACTTACGTACTAGCAATTCCTAATCTGCTTCCATTACAATTTGAACATTTAATTTTTCTTCTTATCTGGCATCTAATCTTTAAACAAAAACTCCCCTTAAATCGAAAATGATTAAGGGGAATTTTATATACGATGCAATTATAGTTCAGATTTCACCCGAACAGAAACATTATTTTTAATTATATTTTTGACATCTTTAAAGCTAACAAAATTGTTACTTTTCTCATCCCAAAGACGGAAACGGAGTGAACGCAAGCTTGTAGCAAGCGTAATTGTTGGTACATTTTTTAAAGGAAGGGTATTGTTGTGTGCCTCTTCTAGTTTATAGTTAGGTACTCTTGGACTTAAATGGTGAACATGATGAAATCCAATATTACCCGTTAGAAATTGCAAAATTTTTGGAAGTTTATAAAAAGAACTTCCTTCCACTGCCGCTTTCACATATTCCCATTCTTTATCTTCTTCAAAATAAGAATCCTCGAATGTGTGCTGTACGTAAAACAGCCAAATCCCTATTGAACCTGCTATTAAAAATATAGAACCATGTACTAAAAGAAACGATTGCCATCCAATTGCCCAGCAAAGCATTCCTACAATAGCAACGATTAAAATATTCGTTAAATAAGTGTTCATACGTTCTTTTTTTCTAGCACCTTTTCGGTTAAATCTATTTTTAAGCAAGAAAACATAAATCGGGCCTAACCCAAACATAACGAATGGATTGCGATATAAACGATATGCTAAACGGAGTCTAAATGGTGCTGCTACATATTCATCTACTGTAAGCGTCCAAATATCCCCTGTACCCCTCTTATCCAAATTACCACTCGTAGCGTGGTG
Source organism: Bacillus sp. JKS001846 (assembly GCF_900176455.1). Taxonomy (NCBI): domain Bacteria; kingdom Bacillati; phylum Bacillota; class Bacilli; order Caryophanales; family Bacillaceae; genus Bacillus; species Bacillus sp. JKS001846. The sequence continues at coordinate 2,722,141 of NZ_FWYG01000001.1, read as the reverse complement.
AATAGAATGCTCATGCCCCCACTGATCAAATGGGAATAATGTTAAAACACCCATACACGTTCCAACTATTCTATTTGCACGTCGACTTTTAAAGAATGAATAATGGGTACAATCATGAAAAATAATGAAAATCCTTGTCATAAATCCAGCGGCTAACAGTGCTGGAACTAATGTTAACCAATAAGAAACTGACAAACTTTTATAAGCAAGGTACCATAAAATAATAAATGGCACGATTGTGTTGATCAGTTGCCAAACACTTTTTTTAATCGTTGATTTTTCAAAAGGAGCAACTTGTTTTTTTAAATTTTTAGTATTTTCTAAGGTCATTGTTCTAATTCCTTTCCTTTTTGTTGCTAATTCATATTATAGCACACTATTAGTAGCAGGTGTTAAAAGTAGCTATAATAAATATTTTATACTATGAAAATCTCTTTTTTCTTACTCATTACTTACAAATTTCTTACGTCCAAAATAGCTTCTATAATTGGACAGACGGAGCATTTTATGTATCAAAGAAACTTCATATTTTTCCAATAAGTACATAAAAAACAGCGAGTTTTTTCACAAGAAGAAAAAAGCTGCAATCAGTCAGTTTCACCGACTTATCGCAGCTTCTCTTCTTTTTACCTTATTTTATCGATGAAGCCAAACTGCACCTGCAGACTTGTCTTCAGCTTGGCCTACCACTTCAAACTTCAGTCCTAGCTTCGGTAACTTACGTCCTGCATCAGGAATAACGCTGTTGATGTATTGCTTAGAATCATCAAATTTTGCCACTCCTGGTAATCCTTTATAATCAAAGATACCGCGTGTTGGTGAATTTACTTTCCATGCTGGTGTTTGATCAAATGAGAATGCCGCATCGGCAATTTGATAACGCGTACTGCTCTTCACAGTAGGTTGTCCGTTTAATGTCCCTACAATTGCCTCTGGATGAGAATCTACTACTCCTAAGAACCCTTCACCTGGATGAACGCCTACCCAGTTATCTGTAAAGCTTTGATCCGCATACCATACAACCATTCCTGTATTAAATACTGGGCCACGTGCATATTGTAACGCAGTGTCAGAACCAGCGTAATTTCTCCACTCTACATAGTAATTATGTTTTTTCTGTTCAAATCCGTTAGACACAGTAAAGCCTTTTAACGTCATTGCAGGCTGACCTTCTGCATCATCAGAGAAAACAACTTTTCCATCTACAGTTAAGGCTGCATTATCTAACGCAAATCCTTTATAAGCTACTGCAATATCTGTTAAGTACTCAAATTGCAGTTTTACTTTTTTTCCTTTGAATTGGCTTAAATCGTATGATTTATCAACCCACTTACCATCAGTTGTATCCGCGCCGCCTTTTATATCTTTTTCGCCCATTCTATCAATGCGTGTCTTCGTTCCATCTTCTGCAATCGCATATACGTCAAGGAAATCATACTTCGCTTCAAGTTCGTAAAATGCCTTATAATCGAACTTAGCATCCTTTGCATTTGTTAAGTCAAATACTGGTGTCTCAAGTGTTGTATGAATGTCATTTCCTTTTGTACTGTAATAGAACTTCTTACCAAACGCTGATTCGATATTTTTTATATCTTTGTCCGGCAAGTTAACACGAACAATTCCAGGTCGTTTAGATTTTGTAGTACTTTGATCTACATATGTTGCAACACCGATTCCTTTGCTAAGTTTGTCATAATCTACTTCAAGAATATTCGCCCAGTTCCCCTTCATATTCTTTTGGAAAAACTCTTTATTTTGTGGCGAGAAACTCGTTGGCTCTGTTCCTGCAATTTTTCCAGCCCAGCTACCACCACTCATAATAGACCATGACTCAACAGGTTCACCTTGTCCTGAGTACTTTGTATCATATTCATCTGGTAAGCCTAAATCATGGCCATACTCATGTGCAAACACACCAACTGCTCCGTCTTCAGGCTCGATTGTATAATCATATGCAGCCATCTTTCCGCCCCAGTTCGAAACAGAAGATTTCGTGCCATCAATTGCATATGGTTTTGAACCTAATTTTGAACGATGTGACCAAATCGCATCATCTTTCAATTTACCGCCGCCAGCTTCTTGACCAACACCAGCATGTACAACCATTAAATGATCAATAATGCCGTCTGGCTCGTTTTTATTTCCATTACCATTTTGATCGTACTGATCATATTGATCAAAGTCTGCTAAATTTATCCCTTTTGCTACCGCTGCTTTTAATGCTTCTTTCACAAGATCTTTTGGTCCTAAAGGTCCCTTGTTATCATGACCAGTACCCGCATCAGCACCATAATCTGATGCTTTTCCTGGAACAGTAAGCCATTCTGTTACAGTCCCATCAACTGTATAGCTACCACCAGATTGTTCTTCATAATATTGCTTAAATGTGTTAATCTTCGATCCATCAAATAAAGTAAATGGTTCATCACCAAATAACATTTTTTGATAATGTTCACGATTAAAGTCCTTAGAATACATGTATCCTGGCTCTTGATCAATATTGTTATGTTTAAAATCGCTAAATTCTACAAGTAAAACAAGTACTTTATCTTTTCGAACAGCTCCATTGTATTCTTCTTGCTTCGCTGATGTAGTAGGTACTTTTCCATTTAATTTCCCAGGGTTCAATGCTGCACCTTGTCCAGCTACTGGGCCTACTTCAGGCTGCTGCGCCTGTTCATTTTCCCTCATTTTTGCATCTTTTACTTTTTTCATAAAGTCAGAGGCTTCTTGCGTAAGACTATCTCCTGTTAAGATTTCTTTCCCAGGGTTTTCCCCTTTCTTTTTCTCAACATATTTTTCGACAGCCTTTGAAGTCTCAGCTTGTGATGCAGATTGATCAATTACCCCCCGTTGTTTTAGCGCTTCAGCCAAACGCTCCTCCGGTATTAAGTGCTCATCTATTGGTAGAGATGATGTTGGTGTCTCAGCATACGCTGCGTGACCTCCAAAAGCAAACGTACTACTTAGTACTGCTGCTGTTGTTAATACCGCTAATGGTTTTAATTTCTTTTTCTTTTTCAATGTATTTCCTCCCCAGTGTCTGCAAATTATCGTTTTTTGCCGATAACAACATAATATTCGTTATAATACGAATATTCAATCTTTTTCAACAAATAAAATGTTGAAAAAGATTTTTTTATGCAGGGTGAAATACATAAGATATAAAAACAAACAGACTCTCCTATAAATAACAGTGAACTTTTATATGTTCTTAGTTACAATCAAAACCCAGTAAATCTGGGATTCATGCTTTTTTAATAAAAATAAGAATTAAATATTTTCTATACTATTTAATCTATGGATTACCATATTACTCACTATTCTCATTATTACAAGCTAATAGTGGTTCGTACATCATTATAGCGTGATTCTCTGTTACATATTGATCTTCTATTAACTGTTTCTGTTGATTATATACTTTACGTTGAATCACATTATGTCGTATATAACCGCCCCAGTATGCAGGTTGAATTGAGTGTTCTTTCTCATACACTTCATATTGATAAAGTTGCGGATAGACTGTTCTCCATTCACCAACTAAATGTTCATCTGTCATATAAAGGTGAAGTTGATACGGTTGGTCCGTTTCATTTTTAATTTGTAAATCCAAATAGTTATAGGAACAAGTCGCCCCACTCCCAAACGGTTGAGTGCGCCTAGAGTCAGGAAAGACATCAAAGCTATGACGATATCGTTCTGTTACTGTCAGTGGTGTATGTAAAGTCATCCAATATATTAAATTCGAAAGCTGACAAAGACCTCCTCCAATACCTGTTTGAAAAGATCCGTAATGTAATACCATACCTTCTACATACCCTTTTTTCCTCGTTGGCTTACCTATTAAACGCCAGTAAGAAAATGTTTCTCCCGGTCTAATGACGATACCATTTAGTTTTTTAACAGCAATTTTCAAATTAACAACCTTATTCTGTTGATACCACATATCTACATCTTTGAGCTTACGAAGTAATATCGTTCGGTGCTGAATTGCTGTACAAGGTAGCTTTTCTTGTTGAAACCTTTTTGCATATGTTTTTCCGTCTGCTAACCACTGAATGTACCTCTTTGTAGAGTAATACCACTTCCCTAGCATAATGCGATACTTAGACCGCTGTTTAGGACGTAAGTGCACTATATTCATTTTATTCCCTCTCTCTTTCTTCAACTAAATTCTAATATATTTCTAATTCAATAAATTACAGTTTTCTTAGCTGCATAATAATTTCCGCAAAAAAATAATAAATTTACTCTAGTGGAGATTTTATTTTGATGATTGCTTTATAATTATATAAAACTGAGCTTCAATACAATAAATTGAAATAAACATATTATAAATATAACGGATAACCTTAAATAAAAAATAATGAACATTAAAGAAATTCTAAATTATTAATATATTTTTCGTAAATATTAATTGATAACACATTAGACTTTACTATATGTATAACTTCTTATTCTACAAAACGAAATTTTTTAATGTAAGAAAAAAATATAATTTCCCTTTAACATTTATACAAGTCTCATATGGAAAACTTTACAAAACAATTCGAACACTTATATTTAGAATAAACACAAAAAATTGCCACCAGTTAGCTTAACTGGTTGGCAATTTTTTAACGAGAATGCTTTACAAATAGTTGAATTGCTTCTTCTGGTACATAGCACTTTCCATTACTCTCTACAATAATACTTCTTAATTCATACCCTTTACCATTGATACGAATTATATTTTTGTTACCAAATAATTGTGCTTCTACTTTATTATGTTTTACTACGAGTAACGGGTTTGCTCCTTCGGTTTTGTTGGCTGTTACAGTTGCACCGATTTTCTTAAAGGCTTGTTCACTCTCTAAAAATATTTTATTCGTTACTTCTTCTAAGTTAAAGCCCATCGCTTTCGCCATCGTCTTCGCAATGTCTGTATTTTGGATTAAGCCTTCTGGTTTTTGAGGTCCATAAGAATGTAAGAATACATCCTCACCTGTATGTCCTCCTGTCGTAAAGCCGATATTTGCACGATTAGCCAATAATGTAGTAAGAATTCGTCCTACATCCATTTTCTTTTTTGCCACTTTTAATTTTTCTTTTTCATCATGAGTTAGATTATCCAAACCGTATAGTTTAGCTACATCTTCTACATTTGATAAATCAGATTTCAGTTTATTTATAGTTCCTTCAAGTGTCATTTTCGCCTTTTTCAATGGATCAATGTATGCAGAAACCGGTGTAGTATTGTATCCTTTTGTCGTATTCCTATTCCCTATAGAGATGCCGCTGTTACCATGATCAGTTAAAGCGATGAGCATCGTATCCCCATCTTTCTTCGCAAATTGTAACGCCTTTGCTACCGCTTCATCAAATGCCAATACATCACTAATCATCCCAATTGGATCATTAGCATGAGCTGCCCAATCAGGCTTACTACCTTCTATGAATAAAAAGAAGCCATCTTTATCTTTTGATAATGTTTGAATTGCTTTTTCTGTCATTTGAGAAAGTGTTGGTTGTTCTGGATTTGTTGCTATACGATCCATATCAAACGCAAGAGCATGATGTGAGAAAGAGCCCCAAATTTTATTAGATTTGGAGTTCAATAACGCATCTTTCGTTTCAACAAAGTCGTATCCTTTGTTTTGAATCACCTTTACTAAATCTTCACCATCTTTTCGGATCCCATTACTTTTTATAGGTAGCAGTGCCGCTTTTCCCCCACCTAATACAACATCTATATTTTGATACACTTGTTGCTTCGCAATTACGTCAAAATGTTTGCGATTGACATGGTGAGCGGAGAATCCGGCCGGAGTAGCATGCTGAATTTCAGATGTAGCAACAATGCCAGTTGCACGACCAGTACATTTTGCGCCTTCTAATACGTTTGCGACCGGCCGTAACTTTTCTTCTTCTTTTATTGGCTGTAAGCTAGGCGAACTTACAATAGAAGGTAATATACCTACATATCCTGAATTCGATTTATTTCCAGTTGCTAAAGCTGTTGCTGCTGGCGCTGAGTCTGTAATAGCTGATTCCGCCGAAAACGTACGAACACCTCCTGTTACAATTTGATCTAACGTAAGCGGTGCCCCTTTATACCAGCGAGCCAATGTTGTCGCCGTTGAACTCGTTCCGTCCATAACCATCATAATTATATTTTTAGGCTGGTGTTCTACTTTTTTCACCTTAGCTTTGGCCGCATGATAATTCATCATACTTTCCGTACTTAATACGCTTACTATTATAGCTCCCACTAATAGTAACTTTTTCATCTTCACACCATAATTCAACATGATTGTTCCTCCATAAACTTTGCATTCATTTCAATACACCTTATTTCCTTTTCCATACCAAAACCTACATATGTTTTATTAGTTCCCAATTCTCATAAAGCTAACAATAGTTACTTTCTCTTTCTTTAATTAAATATCGATATGTATCATTTATCTTATAAAAAAGATTTAACATCCTTTTCATTAATTACTTGTTTAACAATAAATCCTCGATTAAAAGAAATAAAAATTTATTGTTAAACAATAAATTCCATGTTAAATTAATAAGATATTAAATAAATGAGGTGCTTTTTATGAAACAAGGATCCACACTCTTTTTAAAGACCGTTGTAATTCTGATCGGAATCCCGGTTCTTGCTATGTGCATTTTTTTAGTGCCTAAAATAGGAAATTTCGCCGCAGAATTATATCCAGATATTGCATATATTAAATATCTTGTATTTATCAATTTATACGCAACAGCAATACCTTATTACTTCGCACTGTACCAAACATTTAAGCTTTTAAACTATATTGATAAAAATAACGCATTCTCAGAGTTATCTGTTCAAGCATTAAAAAATATTAAGTACAGCGCATTGGCAATTAGTGTATTATATATATTAGGTATGCCACTTTTCTATCTCGTGGCAGAGAGAGATGACGCCCCCGGCATTATTATTATCGGAATGATTATGATTTTTGCTTCAATGGTAATCGCGGTCTTTGCTGCCGTTCTCCAAAGACTATTAAAAGATGCTATAGATATAAAATCAGAAAATGATTTAACGGTCTGAGGTGAATAATATGGCAATTATTATTAATATTGATGTAATGTTAGCAAAAAGAAAAATGAGTGTAACAGAACTTTCGGAGAAGGTTGGAATTACAATGGCTAACCTTTCTATCTTGAAAAATGGAAAAGCAAAAGCAGTCCGTTTTTCAACTTTAGAAGCAATATGTAAAGCATTAGAATGCCAACCGGGTGATATTTTAGAATATCAACCTGAAGATACCGAGTAAAAAGAGTCCTTCATATGAGTAATGGGTTCAGTGTAGGAAGAGAAAAATGCTAATAACCATTAGAAATAACAAAATAAAACGCTCAGAAGATATTCTGAGCGTCTTTATTTCCTTCTTCAACTAAAGCACCAGTTAGTGTAAAAAGCTATTTCACCATTTGTATGGCTAACTTATCTTTTAACATTGACCTATATGAGTCAATTTCATATTTTGTATTATTGATTTTTTCTTTTTTCATTTTTAACATATCGAATATTTCTAATTCTAAATTCCTTCTAGCTTCAAGAACTTTTATCGCTCCTTCTACACCTGAATGGTTATGTTCTTTCCCATAGCCTTGGTTAGTGTAATAGTCAATAATTCCTGTGGACCATTCTGGAGTTCTTTCTTTTAACGCCTTCCTAAATGAAAATTCAAGATTATCTTGTTCTACATACAATAACATTGGATTTAAATTCTCTATGATTTTTGCAACTTTCATTACATAATTTATTATTTTTTCTTTTTGTTCACCATATTTAATCATCCCAATTGTTAATGGATTTTGTATGAAACAACATTCAAAGATATAAACCTTATTGTCTTCTAGAGCAGTTTCAGCAAAGTCATTCCATTTGTCAACAATTAATTCAACATTTTTATCGAATGATAATTCATATATATCATTTTTTAAAATAACGTTAAATAATTCGTCCGAAAACTGGTTACCAAACTCATTTTTTATCTTTCTGTATGGTAATAAATAATTGCTTCCTTTTTTTAGAACTTTCTTAAGGAGCACTTCTTTAAAATCCCCACTGTTAGATAATAATCTATCAAACTCAAATTTATTAAAACAAGATACACCATCATAGTCGGCTGGGTGGTTCAAATTTCCTTCTAAAAATAGTTCAACTTCAATTTTATTTTGGCTTAAAATTTCATTTATTAGCTTTGCAGCGGTTGATTTTCCAAATCCAGGTAACCCTTCTACTATTATTAGTTTTGTATTCATAGCTATAAACCCCTACCTTCAAAGTATTTAACCAAGATTAAAAACATTACTTACTCCACTACAATCACCCCTTCAAAATATGATATTTACCATTTCCTTTGAAAAAACTTTCTTAAAGTAACCTGACTGTTAGTTTAAGAACATTTTTTCATAATCTTTATAATTATTTTAACATAATTCTTCCATTTATCTTGTTATTTAGAACGCTATTTAACTATATAAAAGTGCTTAAACACTATAATAACAATAAAAAAAGGGTTGCTAAATCATATGTGATTTACATCCCTAATTTATGTGTTATTTTATATTCTCTCTCCCGTAACTGAACCTGATATCGATATCATACGAGAAGGAATCTTTTTATTATACATTACGGCGCAAAACTAATTTGACCAGTAAACAATAGGATAATTGCTATGATCCAGAATATAAAAAATGATGAGGGCAGTATTAATGAAAGAATAGCAATTCCCTTCTTCTCTGTTCTTTTCGTCATTGTGATTATTGAAAGCATGATACCTACACCTGTCAGGGCAATTGTAATATAATCTCCAACTATATTACCTGCATTGGCTATCCTTGTTGGCGTTATAAAAACGAATAGAAAACACAAAATGCCGATGAGTAAAGATACATAGCTTATTATACTGTACTTCTTTTTAGGAACAATTTCAGTTTTCATACTAACCCCATCCCTTCTATATAGCTATGAGTTCATATTAACATGAATAACCATAATTTGGTTAAAATATAAAAAAGATAAAGTGGACGCTATCACTTTATCTTTCAGTTTATTTCTATCTAACAATTAACCTGGCTACTTCCTTAATAAAAATGGACGATTATCCTTTTATCTCTAGTAATTATTATATACAGAAAATAAAGTGAAACTTTAATCAGTGGAAGTTTTGTTCACCCTCCACTGATTATTAGTTGAACCAATCAGGCTGCCTGTTAATGCAGAACAAAATGAAAGAGTTCTAAAAAATAAAGACTGTACCTTTAAAATGAAAGATTCAGTCTTTATTAATAACTTTTTTTATAAAGAAAACTCTCTATCACTCACTATCTTAAAAAACTCCGAGTAATGTGATAAAGAATAATCCGCTACATCACAATTACCTTGAAACATACATGTTGAAATACCTAATTCTTTTGCAGGTAATAAATCTAATTCTCTATCTCCAATAGCTAAATCAATATTATGCTTTTTATGTAAATGATTATAAGCTAAAGAGTTGGGCTTTCGGGGAAAGCCATCGTCAATTGTAACCATATCTACAAAGTATTTTTCCCAGCCGTAATATTTTAAAATGTCCATAACTCCTGCCCTATGTTTATGGGTCATAATCACATTTTTATCTGCAAATTTCAAAACCTCTTCGACACCTGCAAAAGGTTTCATATCTTTTGGCGTGAATTTTCCCTTCAAAACTTTAATCTTTTCTTCCTGCTCGCATGAAATATTATAATACTGAATTGCATGAGAGTATGATATTTTTAAGTTTTTGTATATTTCTTGTTTTTCTACTGAGTCACCTAATATTTCAGAAAGCATTATTGTATATGCAGGATACGTATCAAATAACGTCCCATCAAAATCCCATAAAATATTCATTCTATTCACCTTCTATTTTCAAATCATTGGATGACTAAATCCGCCCTATCCCTAGGCAATTCCGTTTCTAAGTAATAATCCTCTGCTTTCCAATACCTATTTTCAAACTTTGAAAGGTTTTTCTGTGTCTCCTCACTCTCACGTAGAAACCTTGTCTCTCTTGGACAGTCCAAATAGACCATATAATGAAAGAAATCTCTCCATTCTTTTCGCTGCAGAAAAACTCCTTCAATAACAATTACCCCTACAATAGGAATCTGTACTTTTTCCATTTCACATATATCTGTTTCTTCATGAAAGAAAGGTAATTTCAATTTTGTTTCATGTTGTAGCTTTTGAAAAAATTTCTGCCTTAGCCATTCAATGTCCCATTGTAAATAATAATACTCGTACCATTCTTCATATCCAGTATGATATCGTTTATTACGCTCCACTATGTGATCATCAATATGGAAAATATGAAACGGAATGCCTTCTTGTTTCATATTTTCTTTTAAATTTGCTACGAATGTTGTTTTTCCAGATCGACTTAAACCATCTATACCTAAAATGAATCTATTTTCCCTATGCTTCTTCATAATCGTTATAAGTTCGTTTGTGCTCATTACTTCTTCCACTCTTCTTTTAATAAAGAATATAAAATAGTATCATGAGCAACTCCATTTTGAATCATATATTTTCGAAGTAATCCTTCTTCTTGAAATCCTGCTTTTATTAACAATTTTTGAGAAGATTTATTTTCTACATATACAACCGCTGCGATTCTTATAAGTTGCAATGTTTCAAATCCATAAGCTAAAATTGCTTGTAATGCTTCAGATGCATACCCCTGTCCCCAATATGTATCGTCTAATTCATAACCAATTTCAGCTCGTTTATGATGATTATTAATTAAATGAAATCCGCACGTTCCGATTAATTGGCCCGTCCCTTTTTTCTCGATTCCCCAGCGAAATACACTGCCCTCTTCATAACGATTTTTAAACGTTTGAATCGTTGTTTTCGCTTGCTCAATATTTTCAAAAGAATCCATTCCGAAATAACGTATAACAGATTCTTTTGAAAAATAACGGAACATCGTTTCTGCATCTAACAGTGTTAGTTCTCTTAATTGTAAACGTTCTGTTTCTAGTCTCGGAAACCCCATCTCTTTTTCTCCTTCTATTCTAATGAACTGCAAATTTCAATATAATTTCCATCTGGATCAGCAATGTAGGCAATTGTTTGTCCCCACGGTTTTACAATAGGTTCAACTAAAATCTTGATTCCTTGTTCTCTAAATTGCTCAATCGTTTCTTGTACATTCTCAACAACGAATCCTAATTCGAAATGAGAAGACTGTAATTCACCTTCTGTAAGCGGTAGTCCTGTTAATTCTTTCACATCTTGCCGCGTATTCATCGCTAAAATGGTAGTTCCAGTATTAAATTCAATATATGTTCCGTGCTCTGCTTTTATAGGTAACTGTAAAATATCTTTATAGAACCTTAAACATGCCTCAAACTTTTCTACATATAAAATGATGTACTTCATTTTCAAATTCATTTTACATCCCCCTTTGTATCTATTCCTAAAATTTCGACAAAAGTCTCATAAAAACCTTGTTCCTTGTAGTAATGAGCAAAAAAAAATGAGGCCGATTTCTCGGCCCCCCAGCTTATTGGCATAAAACAGGAGATTTGGTTTGGACATAACCAGTTCGTACTTTTATTATATTTTATTTTTTCTGAATTTTAAATACATTAAACACCTATTTATATTGAGAAAGTTTTTTGCTTGCATAAAATTAAAGATTTTAAGAAATGATACAAATGGAGGTGTATACATATGGAACCAATGCTATGTCCAAGTTGTAAAACAAACCGTACCCGCTTTAATATTCTTGAGCAACAAGTAAAACCAGTCAAATTAAATCCACAAACTGGTCAAGTAGAAGAAGAATACACAAATGAAACGATGAATGCTTTTCATATGGCCTATCAAGGACCTACTTATCGCGTCCAATGCGCTGTATGTGGGCTTGTTGAAAACCCAGAACAATTTATTAAACCTGCTCAAAATCAGTCTTTCTAATAAAAACATGATTATCCCTTATAGAAATAGATTTTTCTATAAGGGATTTTTTCGTTTAATAAGTTAATTAAAAATGGATTTCTTCCTTATTATATGTTAAACTTCGCACTATTTTGCTAATATTCAAAAAAGGGCAATACATCAAGTAATATTAATATTTAGGATTTCGGATCATTTTGACTAGTGGTTTATTATTAAGAATCATTTCTTATTCATTTATGATTTTTATTTGGTTATAAGATTTTAATACTTAACTAGTAGTTCTACACCTTAATTGCATAGTTTTTATTATGTAAAAAAGAGTGAGCAAATTACGTTTATATAGAAACAAAAGAAGTTGATCCCGGTTTTCCCTCTCATCAACTTCTTTTAAACTCCACTCTTTATTATAATATTTCACTTTTTAATTTTTTGATTTTCCAAGAGAGTCTTATAAAAAAGTACATCCACATACAACCTGAAAGACCTGTCGTAACTTTCGCCCACATTGGCAATCTTGATTCCATCGGGCTTAAAAATAGGTTATACATTGATGGTAATATACTTGCTGATATAATAACAAGGAATAGCAATAATTCATTTAGTTTTTGTATCCTCGTCTCTTTTTCTGAGTAAATATCAGGCAATTCATTAACCTCTTCTACCTCTTTACAAAAATAATTCCATCTTGTGAAACTTGTTACGCGTTTCCAACCTGACATTTCGTATATTTCGAAATACTCTTGTTGTTGTTCTTTCGAATCTCTATAAACCAATCTAAAATCAGCTTTGTATATTACATCTTTTGGCTCAGTTTTCTGAAACGTATACATTAAATTATATTTTTGTAATGCCCAACCTTGCTGATGCATCTTTCGTAAAAAAGCTTCTTCTTTTTCTAAATTCCATGCCGTAAAAAATTTAAATACCCTTTTTATCTCCATCTTCCATTCACTCCCCTAATATACTATTTCCATTCCTTACAGATCTCTGCAATCTATTGTACTCCAGTTCCAGCACTTCTCTCCCAAACGGCGTTAACTCATAGCACTTCTTTCTGTCTGTAGAGGCAACTTCAACAATTAACTTCTCTTTTAGTAATTTCGTCGTATTTCCATATAAAGTACCAGGGCCGAGCTTTACTTCCCCATTTGTCATCTCTTCTACCATTTGCATAATTCCGTAGCCATGCAACGGCTTCACGAGTGACAATAATATGTAATATGTCGCCTCAGTTAACGGAATATATTTTTGCGCCTTCCCATTCATTATAACTACCTCCGATACATCGCCTTATGATATATCGACTTACGATACATCGCATATCGATATTGTATAATCATATTCCAAAATATGCAAGAGTAATTTAATAATTAAATATCCATTTCTTTGAATTAAAAAACCATACAAATTTTCTGAATAATTTGTTAAAATATAGAAATATTAGCTCTTTTATAATGAAAGGAATGGTACATATGATAAATAAATTGAAAGAAAACATCGGATCTGTGTTTGTTGGGAAAGAAAATGTTATTGATCTACTGCTCGTTTCACTTCTTGCTGGTGGGCATGTATTGCTCGAAGACGTGCCTGGTACTGGGAAAACGTTACTGGCGAAAACCATTTCCAAAAGTATTGGTGGTAGTTTTTCTCGCGTTCAATTCACCCCTGATGTACTTCCAAGTGATGTAACAGGTATTGAATACTTCAACCCAAAAACAAGCGAATTCGAATTAAGAATTGGACCAGTTATGACAAACATTTTGCTAGCAGATGAAATTAACCGTGCAATGCCGAGAACGCAGTCGAGTTTGTTAGAAGCGATGGAAGAACGACAAGTGACGCTCGAAAAACAATCTACGCCTCTGCCGAAACCGTTCTTTGTTATTGCGACGCAAAACCCAATTGAATCACAAGGGACTTTCCCTCTTCCAGATGCACAGCTTGATCGCTTTTTAATGACGATTTCAATCGGTTATCCTACTCCTGAAGATGAGCTACAAATGATGCGACGTTTTCGGAACGATTTACCATTAGAAAGTGTCACATCTGTCATCTCATTAGAAGATATTTTAGAATCTCAAAAACGAGTAAAAGAAATATTTGTTTCGGAACCGTTAGAACATTACATTATTAAACTTGCTCATGCTACAAGAAATCATGATTATATCGCTAACGGTGTAAGCCCACGTGCCACATTAGCTTTAGTACGTGCTGTTCAAGCTTTAGCCTTTTTACGCGGGAGAGAATATTGCACACCAGAAGATATACAATTGTTAGTTCCTTCTGTTTGGAATCACCGTATCGTCTTATCAATGGAAGGTGCCCTGCGCACGACTAAAAATGATATAATGCAAAGTATTTTAAAAGAAGTTGACGTACCTGTGGAGATTGAGCAAGCATGAATGGACAGCGTGTTGTAACTGTGCCTTTATTTTTTCAACTCCATATTATTCAACTAACCGTTCCAATCGCGTTACTTTTCACATTCTTTTTCCCGCAACGAATGCTTATGTTTCTCTTTTTCTTCTATTATATATTTGCGATTTTTATTTATAAATATGTCGCTTTCATAGAGAAGAAGTTTCAAATCATAAATGAGAAACAAACTACACGGCTTTTTCCTGAGGAATCTGGACAGTTTTTTATTCATTTAAAAAATGGAGCCAGCATACCGCTCGTTAATGGTGTTTGTTACTTTCATTTAAATTCGTCCCTTATACCGCATAAAGAGCAAGGCATTGAACAAATATCAAAAACATTATTCTCTTTCCCATTTTCACAACCCGCACATTCGGCACAAAAATGGGGTTTAACATTAACCGCAACGAAGCGTGGTGTGTTTCAAATTGAACAGTTTGAATGTGTATTAAAAGATCCATTTCATCTATTAACTGTACATTTACCTGTTTTTGATAAATTAAGGACTGAAATTATTGTGTATCCTTCTCCTAAAGAAGTAGCAGGTTTGCAAGAACTTCAGCAACTTTTGAATGGATTTTATCGAACGAATTTTTCTTTTTACAATGATGAAACATCTATTATCGGTGTAAAGCGATATGAGCGTGAGTCTTTCCGCTCTATTCATTGGAAGGCATCTGCTAAAATGCAACAATTACAAGCGAAGCAATATGAACCTGTAAAAAATTATAGTTGGACGATTTGTCTTTCTTTAGCTGCCGATCGTGGATTTGGTTGGAAAGATAATGTAGAAGAACTTATTTCATATGCAACATACATTTTCCAGTACACAACGAAGCACCACATTCCGTTTGAATTGTTTATTAGTGTATTAGCAGAAGGCGGTGCATTACATGTACCGTTAAATGAAGGACAAACACAATATGCAAAAGCTTTAGAAGAATTAGCCCGTATTTCAGATGATAGTACGTTACTTCCGAAACAAGGATTCCTTCATTATGTAAAGAGAAAGAGAGAACGATCGTCTACAATGATATACATTGGTTTACAAAGAAATGAACTCCCTCTTCTCTCGCAGCCAACGTTTCTCATTACTAGTGAAGGGATGGTGGAACCAGTTGAAAACTTGGCTATATCACATTCATGATTTCATTCTGCTCCTCCTGCTTTCATTATTAACAGAAAGAGATGAACTAATTAGTATTGCAATATTTTTAACAACAGGCTATATTGGAGTATTTCTTATTCATAAATTTATGCAGAAAAAAACAACAGGATTTGTAATACTTTTAGTTCTTCAAATCGTTCTTTTCTCTTTATTTTTACCTTTTTCTCTTTTTGGCACAATCATATTACCACTATTTTTCTTTATCGTACATGTGGTCGGACCTGGATATCCAGTTCAAAAATCTTTAGGTGGTATTGTATGGTTTGTCGTTTCAGCTATATTTTATGCACCCTTTCCACCGTTGTGGAAACTATTAATGTTAGCCTTGCATCTTATGATTACATTTTGGTTAACCGGGGCAAATCGCAAACAACAACTATTACGTTTTGCTTCTATCATTACGATTGGCTTAATGAGTATATTAATTGTTCAAGTATTTCCTTTCATTCGACTTATTTTTGGTTTTATAACGGAAGTAGTCGCATTAGGCGTCGGCTATGCTTTAATGCCATTAATTAAAGCAGCGGAATTAAAAGATACTGAAGATGTTTGGGCAAATAAAGGACATCTCTTAAAACCCAAAATTGAAGACGGAAAAAAAATTCCTGATTTTGATCCAATACTCATAAATAGCGCTACAATAATAGTCTGTACAGCTATCGCTATTTACGTCGTTTGGAAAATAGTAAAAAAACGAAAACATTTAAGTTTACCAAATATGCCCGCCTTCGAATCTACTATCATTACTGATAAAGAAGGAATAAGCCAAAATCGTTTTAAACGAAATAAACCGCCACATAACGAAATTCGGAAGGAAATTTTCAAGCTAGAGAGTAAGTTAACCTCTCCTTTAAATAGAAAACGGGGAGAAACTGTTGAGGCTTGGCTAGAAAGAATAAACGATGAAGAAGATGTAAATATTCAAAGTGATATTATTATAGATGCTTATAATACGGTGCGGTATTCAAATGGTGCAAACACTGTACTTCTACATGAATTTAAGGAAGAGATTCATAAGCTTTATGCATATCAAAAAAGTTTGAAGAAACGAAAGAAATAACGTAACAAAAAGACTCCTATATTCATAGGAGTCTTTTTATACTTCTACGTTGCTTTTTAAATGGAAGCATTCTTCCCTGCTTCAATTTCTAATGACTCTTCATGCCACCAAAGTGTTTCTTCAGGATCTTCTTTAGCGATTTGGTGTGCTTCTTTTTTCGTTTCTACTGTAGGATATGAACCTTTTAGCGCACGCCCTGAAGTCGTAACGAATAGTACACTAAATACAACTAATCCAATAATACTTACACCTGCTAAATAAAATGCCGGTGCGAGCGGGTTACCAGTTGCATGAACTAAGTATGAACATACAAGCGGTGTTGTTCCACCGAATATCGATACAGAAATATTAAATGAGATCGAAAGTGCTCGATAACGTACATCAGTGAAAAAGAGTGATGGTAATAATGAAGGTAATGTTCCTTCATATACACTTAAGAAGAAACCTAGTACGAAAATACCTGCAAATATAGCTGCAATATGTCCGTTACCTATTAGTAAAAATGCTGGAATTGCAAATACAGTTAAACCAAGTAAACCAATTTGCACAACACGTTTATTACCAATTTTATCACTTAATTTACCGAAATATAGTGCTAGTGGAATCATAAGTGCCATCGTAATAGAAATAATTAATAAGCCTGTTGTTTCTTCGACTTTAAGTACTTGAGTTAGATAAGAAGGAATATACGAAAGAATCATATAATTTGTAATATTAAAGAAGGCGACAATTACTGTGCTTAATAAGAAGTCTTTTTTGTGATATTTAATAATATCCATAAATGAAAATTGTTCATTGTCTTCAGATTCCTCTTGTGCTTTTTCCATCTCTTCAAAGATTGGAGATTCATCTAGATGACGGCGTAAGTATAAACCGACCAAACCAATTGGTGCAGCTATTAAGAATGGAATACGCCATCCCCAGCTGAGCATTTGCTCATCTGTTAACAATAACGTCAAAATGGTAACAATTACCGATGCAGCAATGTAACCTGAGAGTGTTCCAATTTCAAGACCACTACCGAGTATACCACGCTTTTTATCTGGAGAAGATTCTGCGATATAAACCATTGCTCCTGAATATTCGCCGCCTGTAGAGAAGCCTTGAATCATTCGGGCAACTAAAAGTAGTATTGGTGCCCATACACCAATTTGTTCATAGGTTGGTAGTAATGCGATGAATAATGTAGAAAGTGCCATTAAAATAATAGTAGTACTTAACACGATTTTTCGGCCGTACTTATCTCCTATTCTACCAAAGAATACACCTCCGATTGGTCGAACGAGAAAGGCTGCTGCAAATGTACCGAATGTAAGTACAAGTTGCAATCCACTATTATCAACACCTGAGAAGAATAATTGACTTAAAATTACCGCTAAATACGCGTATAATCCGAAGTCAAACCACTCCATTGCGTTCCCTATACCAGTAGCAATTACTGCTTTCCTGGCTTGTTTAGGATTGACAATATTAACGTCTTGAGGTTCAAAATTTAAATCATTATTTTGTTGCATATAATAAAACAGCTCCTTATTTAATTTAACTTCTTTAAGCACACCTTCTCTTATTGAATAAAATTAATTCGAAGCACTTAAGGAAAAACAACGTCTCCTTATCTGTTATTATTATTTCACATAATTAATTATTTGTCCAATTAAATGCTCTTTTTCTATAAAGTTACACCCTGTTTAACTTTTATATAATGACGTGTAGCTTATATAATATATACCTTTACACTACAAATAAATCTTTAATTCATTAGATTGTACAACGTACCTATAATTATTTCCTCTAACTTAAAAACCAGTAACTTTTACTGAAATTTTGCATATATTTAGAAAAGCGAACTCATTAATACGAATTTCTTCTTATTGCATTCAACCATAAAAATATGGAGTATCATTAAATACCTAATTAGATAATATTATTATAATTTTCTTTTTGAAGGAGGATATTTTATGTTGGAGATAATATTTTTGCTTACTTCTTTGTCTTTTCTCTTAATCATTTCTGGTTTTTTCATCATCTTAAAACAATATAAAGAAATAAAAACCATAAGAACAATATTAACTACAAAAAAAGAAAATGAGAAAACTACATCCGAAAACTCAATCCCTATGCAATTAGATCTTAGTGTTCTCAATAATTTAATAGCTTCTGGTATAAACAAAGGTTCTAATTCAGTTAATGAAAATTCGGAGGCAGATAAAACTAAATAATTGCTATGTTTGTAACAAGAAAATATTTATCTCCTATTTTATCTATTCTTATTAATAACTACCTCTGATTAAAAAGGAGACTACTTATGTGTAAAAATCCAATCTCTATTATTATCCCCATACAGCATCAAACAAGCGTTTTACCCGAAATTCTAAAAGCATGTCAACAACTGAAACCTTTAGAAGTTATTCTTATTATTAACGGATGTATTGATGATTGTATTGATATTACACGATCTTACAGTTGTAAAGTTATTACACTAGAAGAATCAACAGAATATAATATTTGTTATACAATTGGAGCAAAAAAGGCAAGAGGTAATTGCCTATTATTTTTAGATGAAAATTACATTATTCAATCTTCCACACTTATACAATTTCTTCAACCATTACTAGACGGATCCGCTGATGTAGTATTAAATAATTTGGATTATTTTTTTTATAAGAAGCAACGGCCTAATATAGCAATGATGTGGCAGCAAGTTACGAATCATTTTTTTCATCGTTCAGATTTAAATGTTAACTCATTATTATTTCCTCCCTATGCAATAACAAAAAAAGTTCTAGAGGCAATTACTCCAGAAAGTTTATCAAATCCGATATTGGCACAAATGAAAATTATTAAATATAAATTTCAGATTTGCAATCATCTAAAAATTTATATACCTCAAATCCCCTCCTTCCCTTCAAAACAACTCACTTGTTATCATCTTGAAGCTATTGAACATTGGATAAATATAGCGCAAGATTCAAGAGGAAACTACACTGATAGTAGCCGAAGGCGGGATATTATTTTAGGGCTTCAAAACGGCGAACAAAAATATATGCCAAAAATAAGTACAGGTAAAGAATTTTATTCGAATACTTATGGGGATAAACAATTATCGGTTATCATCCCTGTTCAAAATGAAGAAAAAACGATAGAATCTGTAATTTATGAGGTACAAAAATTAAAACCTTTAGAGATTATCATTATTGTTAATGGAGCAACAGATAAAACAGAGGCATTGGCAAAGAATTGTGGTGCAACAGTTATTAGCTACAAAGAGCCACTTGGTAATGATACTGGACGTGCTGTTGGCGCACGTTTTGCAAAAGGTGATATATTATTATTTATAGATGGTGATTTCTTAATTCCTAGTTCTGATCTATTACCATTTGTACAATCTGTTCAAAATGGTACAGATTTAGCTTTAAATAAGTTAGAGTATTACTATATGTATCGATTTCCTTATTCTATCGTGACCGCATGTAAATATGTTGTGAATTTAGCATGTAATCGAAAGGATTTAGGGATGGGATCCACAATTGCTGTGCCTCATGCTTTTAGTCGCAAATGTATTGATACAATTGGTTTTGATTCACTTCTTTCACCTACCTCAAGTCAAGTTAAAACAATTTTAGCAGGCCTTCATGTGAAAAATGCCCATTCTGTCGATGTTGATAAGATGAATCGTGTTCGACCAGAAAAACACTTCTCTCAAGAAGGTTTTCTTTCATTAGCAACGCAACAAATCATTGGTGATCATATAGAAGCAATTTCTTACCTCATCGAACAAAAAAGAAACACTGAATGCTTTTAATTGTATATTCTTACCACCAAATAATATATGAATTTATTTTAAATATATAGCAAAATAAAAAAGATGGTTGTAACCATCTTTTTTATTTTTACATTAGATCAAAAGAAAAGTAGCAGGCAGGCTTTTCATTTCTGTATCTTTCTTAAGAAGTTTGAAAATAGAGGCTTGTTAATGAAGATGCAACACTTAAATCATCGTTTAGCGAGATTGAGAAACATGCAATTAATGGTAAAGTAATAACAATTGATCCACTAGAACTAATTACAATTGTAGGACTTGTCCCACATGTGCCCCCACAATCCACTACTGCATCAATTCCACTTCCAGGGGTAATTGTAATCTTAAGGCACACATCAAAACAAACATTATTCGTAGTACATGCCATAACTCTCCCTCCTTTCTCTTAACAATATATGCAGTTACTTAAATTCGGATACAACTCTCTTACTAAATTTAATAAATTAGGTGCTTCTTTAATATTAATTGGATAGTTAATTAACGTTTTATTAAACTATCTAAATAAGATAAGAAACTAAAATCATCCTTTACTGAAATAGCAATACATGCAATGAATGGTATTACATTGAAATTAGATGGACATTCATCATTGCACCTTACAAATATTTCTGCCCCACCATTTGGATTAACTATAGATTCTAAGCAAATGTTAAAACAACTCTTGTTGATGCAAGACAAGATATTCCCTCCTTTCTTACACATAATATCAATTTATGAGAAAATAATAATATCGTTACAACTTTATTCAGCCCTCACCAATCGGGCTATTATGGGCAGTTAATCTCCCACCTAACTTCTTTGCTACAGCCGAATTTTGAGGTGGGAGTTTTACTGCCCGCAAATAGTGAGATAAAATAAACTAAAGAGGTAAAAACTTCTTCAAATACATGAAGAGATTCTCAACTTTTAATTACAATATTCTATCTTCATAGAGCGTTTGTTTCATATATGGCATAATTTTATTCTTCTCTAAAGGGATGTGCCCTAATTGTTTATCAAAATATAAATCTAATTTAACTTTATTTACAGCATCTATCCTTTCTAATTCTTGTAATCCAGTTATAAAAGGCTCCAAATGATTTTTCATATCAAAATCAGCTGCTATATTTTGCAAGTAATAAATTGGCGGTACATAGCCTATCTTATTATAAAATGCAATAACATTTATTCTCTCTGCAAACGTATCTTTAATTTCTTGTATTGATAAGTTAGGATATGATAGCTGAAAAACTTGTGTAATAGGAGTAGTATACCAATTTGTTAATATGGTTTGAGGATTGTTGACCAATGCGAAAGTCCCTCTTAAATAACCTGCTAATATAAGGGACATAAATCCTCCACCTGAACTTCCATAAAGTAACACATTTTCTTTTAAAATATTTATCTTTCTTATTATTTTTTCTAAAATTATCGCTATATCTTTCAAGTAATACCTATCTATCGTTCCTTGCCCCCACCCTAAAGAAATTTCACCTAAATAAAGGGTTGGATCATTATAAAAAATTACAGATTCTTCGAAATCCTTAATCCAAGTGTATCTTTGAAAAATAGGTGGCGACTGCTTTTCACTTGCCCCCGAACCCAAAATAATAAGTTTTTTTGATTGTAATTTCATTCTAATAATAAACTCATAATTTATTCCTTGCCATTCTACACTTAGTAAAAACGGTTCTTCCATATTAAAATAAATGTCTTCAAGTTGCTCATATGAAATATTTACATTTCTCAATTGATTAATCGACTGAATCACCTCTTAAAATAGAAATAAATCTTTAAAATTCCTATGCTTCAATAAATACGAAAGGCCTTCTAAATGATCACCAGTAATTCTTAATACAGCTGGCGGATGCCCTATTGTCGCGAAGTGCTCATGTGGTCGAATACGATTTGGTTTCATTACATCTACATAATGAACACATTCTACTTTATATCCTTCTAATATTGCTTTTACTTGTGCAATACATGATGTGTGAAGAGTATCCCAGCCAATTCCCTCTAAACATTTTCTACTAATAGCATGAGGAACCGCTACAAGAGATCCCACTCCTAAATCTTTACGGTTACAAGCAATATTCAACATATATTTATATATATTTACAATATATAGAGGGAATCTAAGATTTAAATTTAAATCGTTTAAAGCAATATCAACACCGTCAGTAACAGCTTGCGTTAATGGATGTAAATCTTTTGCTGGAATAGCAAAATCGGCATCTATAAAGAGAAGTATATCTCCTATGGCCTCCTGCGCACCAATTGCACGCCCGACATCATGTCCTAACGCTTCTTGATAGACAATCACTGTTGCTCCTAATTGCTTTGAAATTTCCTCTGTCCGATCTGTCGATCCATTTATAACAACAATTATTTCTTTCGGTTCAATTTTTCTTGCCTCAAGAATAACTTGTTTAATCGTCGCTTCTTCATTTTGTGCTGGTATAATAATTGATAGCTGTTTTCCATTATAAATAGAAGACTTCATTCCCCATCCTTTATGGAAACGCAAATAATTTTTTTGTATTTTTAGTTGCTCTATAATTTCTCTTTTCCTTCCTCCATCCGTATAGTTACCTCTATCACCTTTTCGTTGTAACCAGTTTTCTAATACTTTTACATTTTTTTTAATCTCACGCACTTCTAATTTAGTTAATTCATTTCCAGAGAAAGAGTTTTTATTTGTAGATATATTATTCAAAGAGGTTTTAGTAATTGCTGATGAGGTGTGTACTCGCCACCCTTTCTCAATAAGTGTTGCTTGAGCAAGTATAGGATTCTGTAAGATGTCATATCCAATGTCTTCAATTACTTTTTTTGAAATGGCATATGGCATAGATAACATCGAATCATACTTTAAATCTATATGTCCTAATACGTCATTTAATACTTTTCTATACACCATAGCAATACTCGGCCACTCTATTTTCATTTTTTCAAAATATACGGAGTCTGCGTTATTCAATATTACATCTGTTTCTTTTTTTAATAGCGGCTTTAAAAATTGTGCTAACTCCACTGAAAAAACAACATCTTCTCCGTCTAAAAATAAGACAGCATCTCCATTGGCTATTCTTGCCCCATTAACTGGTGCTTTACATTTGTTTTTCTCTTCAATAACAACAACATTACTTTCAACAATTGTCGTTATTGATTGTATAGTATTCATTCTATTATCAGCTACAATGATAATTTCTAGTGGTTTTAAATAATTTAATTTCTCTAAAATTCGATTTAATTTCGACTTTTGCTCTCCCACGACAATAACGACTGACAATTCCACTCCTTCTTTCACCTCTCTTACAGTCTGATTAGGTTTTACCTTTTTTATATATTCAATCGTTTCATTCTTCTCTAAAGCTGCATGCCCTGCTTTCTTGTCGAAATATAAGTCTACTAAAATTTGATTCACTTCCGTATTTTCATCCATTTGCTCTAACCCAGAAATAAATGGTAGTAAGTGATTTTGCACATCAAATTCACATGCGACATTTTGTAAAAAATAAATATTTGGAACGTATTCAATACTCTTAAAAAAATCCGTGATGTTAATTCTTTCGCCAAATTTCTCTTCAATTTCTTCTCTTGATAAGCCTGGATAAGATAAATTGAAAACTTGATTTACCGGTACAGGTATCCATTTCATTAAATTTGTTTGAGGATTATTAACTAAAGCTGTGGAACCCTTTACGAAACCAGCTAATATTAAAGACATAAATCCTCCCCCGGAACTTCCATAAAACAACACATTTTTCGAATCAACTTGCAACTTTATCAATAATAGTTTTAAAATATTTGCGATATCTTGTAAATAAAATCTATCTAACTCCCCCTGTCCCCAACCTAAAGATATTTCTCCATGATATAAAGTAGGATCATTATAATATATAACAGTATCTTCAAATTCTTCCATCCAAGAATGTCTATGAAAAATAGGTGGACCAATTGGTTGTTCTTGAAAACCACCTGCTCCAGAGCCAAAAACAATAACATTGGAAGCATTATGCTTAATACGAATTAAAAATTCATAAGCTACTTTATCCCAATCAATTTTGAGTATAAAAGGTTCCGTAGTTTGAAAATTCATTTGCTGTAATTGTTCATATGAAATATTGATTTTTTTATACTGATCTAACAGTTTAATCACCCTTCCCATCTATCTAAAATATACTTACATTTTGCTATGATTCAACAAATAAGAGAAACCCTCCAAATGATCTCCCAGAATGAGTGATATAGTTGGAGAAATTCCTTTCGCTACAACATTTTCATTCGGGCGGAGCCGATTATTTTTAATTACGTCTACATAATGTACACATTCTATCTTGTAATCATTTAAAATAGCGTTTACCTGCGCAACGCTTGGACAGAGTAATATATCCCATCCGATATCATTTATAAATTGTTTACTAATTGCATGTGGAATTGCTGTAAGTGAACCTACACCTAAATCTTTTCTATCACATGCTAAGTTCAACGCGTATTTAAATAAGGTGACAATATGAAGGGGAAAATGTTTACATAAAAAGGGATTTAAATCATTTAAGGCAACATCACATCCATCTGCAATAGCTTGTGGAAATGGATATAGATCTTTTGCAGAAACAACAAGATCACCATCTAAAAATAAAAGAATATCTCCCTTTGCTGCTACAGTGCCAATTGCTCTTCCCACATCATGCCCTAACGGATTTTTATACGTAATAACAGTAGCACCAAGTTGCGTAGCAACATTTGCTGTATTATCTGTGGAACCATTTACAACGACAATAATTTCTAGGGGCTCAATTTTTCTCACTTCACAAATCACTTGTCCAATTGTTGCTTCCTCATTCTGAGCGGGTATAATTACAGACAATTGTTTTCCGTTATATTTTTGTGATTGAATTCCCCATCCTTTTTGTGAAAAAGGGATGGTATTATGTTTTTTAAGAATATTTACAAGTTTTCGATTTCTTGTAACATCATGATACATTCCCCTAATTCCAGTTTTCATTAACCATTCTGCCATAGCAACTAAGTGTTTGTTCATATTTTTCTTTTCTATATCTACTAATGATCTTTCATTTAATGCTCTTTCTTCTAAACAAAACTCTTTAGCCAATTGTGTTTCTATAAAGTAATGGCAACTAAACTTTTTTTCTTCTTCAATAAGTCTTATTTGCGCCAAAACAGGGTTTTTAAGAGTTTCATATTTAATTTCTTGTAAAGCTTTTTTTGTAATTATATTTGGTAAAGAGAGCAAAGAATTTATTTTTAATTCATTCGCTCCTAACACTTCATTTATAATTTGTCTCCAAATAATATTAGCACCTGGAAATTCTTTTTTCTGTCTTTCAATAAAGAAAGAGTGCAAGTTATTTAAAACCACATCTGCATTATCTTTAATAGCAGGTTGCATAAATTGTTTAAGTTCACATGCAGAAATACTATTACTATCATCTAAAAATAACAATATATCTCCTTTTGCTTCTTTTGCCCCTATAACACGCATATTTTCTGAATCACTTCTAATACATTTAACTCCAGATTCAGTTAGAGTTTTTTTGTTTATGTTTCGCTTCTCATTTATTACTATAATAATCTCATATGGAAATAAACTTTTAGCACTCTGAATAATTTCATTTAACAAACCTATTTCATATTCAACTAATATGATTATGGAAAGTAATTTCTTCATTTTTACACCTCACCAATTCTCTTATATAACTCATTGCCCTAATCTAACTTTTCTATTAAGTAGGAGAGTGCTTCAATATGATCACCCAGAATTCTTAATACTGCTGGAGGATGCCCAGTGTAATCTACATGTTCTTTTAAACGAATTCTATTCGGCTTTACAACATCTACATAGTGCACACACTCTACTCTGTATCCTTGTAATATAGCTTTCACTTGAGCAAGGCTAGGGCATAATAAAGTTTCCCATCCTATTGCATCTAAACATGATCTACTCATTGCATGTGGAATAGCTACTAACGAACCATTACTTAATTCAGGACGATTATATGCTAAATTAAGCATATACTTTACAATATCAACAATATAAAAAGGCGGATTTAAACTTGGATTTAGATTATTTAATGCTATATCTACACCATCTGAGACTGCTTGCGTAAAGCAATGCAAATCACTTCCTGAAATACTAAAATCACCATCAATAAATAAGAGAATATCTCCTATCGCTTCAAGTGCCCCAATTGCACGTCCAACATTATGGCCAAGTCGCTCGTTATATTTAATAACAGTAGCACCAAGACTTTTAGCAATATTGGCGGTATTATCTGTTGACCCATTTACAACAACAATAATTTCTAGCGGTTCTATTTTTCTAGTCTCAAGTATCACTTGTTCTATAGTGTCTTCTTCATCCTGCACCGGTATAATTACAGAAAGTTGCTTTCCACCATAAATTGAAGAATGCATCCCAAAACCTTGATGATAACAAGGGTATTGTTTTAATTCACCTAACCTTTGAATAATATCTCTTCTTTTTCCTGCATCAGTAAACCCTCCTCTTCTCCCTTTTTCCTCTATCCCTTTAGATATTCCAATTAGATATTTTTTCACTTTCTCTTTTTCATTTTTTGATAGTTCCTTTTTTATTAAATATCCTTTTTCTTCTAAAGTTTCATCTTTAGATAAAGTGTTTATTGCATATTGATCGCTAATCCGCCACCCTTGACTCACAATCTTGATATGAGAAAGAATGGCATCTTCTATAAAATCACAACCGATATTAACCAATACTTCCTTCGTAAGCACATATGGTAATGAAAGCATTGAATTGCATTTTAAATCTGGCCGACCTAAAATTTCATTTAACATTTTTCTCCATACAATATCCACATTCGGACATTTATCTATTTCTATAAACTTATCTATTTTATTCAAAATTACATCAGCCTGATTTGTAACAATTGGTTCAATAAATCCCTTCATTTCATCTGTAGATAATGAAAATTTACCATCTAAAAATAATAAAGCATCTCCTCTTGCTTCCTTTATAAAAGCTTCATATCCGCGATAATGCCCACTATATTTCTCTGTCAAAACAATTCGGCATCTATATTTCTTTGCTATTTCATATAATTTACTTCTATCATTAGGGAGCATAACAATAATTTCAATTGGGTTTAGCTCCCATACATTTTTAATTAAATCTTCTAATATTTGTGCTCTATCACTATACGAAATAATAACTGTTAATGATCTCATTACAATCCCCCTTTTTTACACACCATGTGGCATCATTAATATGAACATAAAATATTAAGTATTACTATTCCCTCTAAATTTGCTACTTTATCAATATATTCAAAAATGGATTGTACTGTGTAAAAACAAACGTCCATTTTTTTGAAAATATATGCTTTACGCTTTTATCCTTCCCCCTTCTAATTATGTATATTACAACTCTCGCCTTTTAAAAATCATAAAAAAAGTCCTAATTTTTTAGGACTCTTTTTTAAGTTAATTTATCAATATGATTAATTTTATATAACACTTTCTTCCAGGTTATACCCCTATCTGTTGTAGTAAATATTTCTTCTTTACTACAAGCCCAGCCACTATGCTCATTTATAAAATGTAAACAAAATACATTTTTTAACAACGGATTACTTGATAATTTTATCCATTCCGATGCTTTTTTCTTTACTTGATACACATCTCCGTTCTCACTATTTATAACCCAACCATAATGTGCACTGAAAAAAGAAATAGCAACTTTACTAGTGTTTATTTTTCGATTTGGAGTATGCCATGTATTACCTTTATCAAATGAATAATTTATAAAAAATATATTATCATTCGTTTTAGTTGGTATCGCTAACAAGTTATTTTTATAGATCGTTTTATAAGCCATGGAATTCCCGTTATTAACCTCTTGAATATTCTGATTGTTTTTTATAGGGTGCCAAGTTCTACCACCATCTACCGTTTTATATATCGTTGATTCTTTATATTTTTTTTGTAGAGAAATAAAACCAACTAACCTATTTATAAATGTTACACCTGATATACTATCACTAATATTTATTTTTCTTATTACCTTCCATACTTGTCCTTTAGTTTTCAAATAATACAAATTATGCTCAAATTTATTCGATGCGAGTTTTCTAGATATTATAATCCATATACTATCCATATTCGTGGCATGCAATTGTACCTGAACATCAGTCGATTTCTCCCAATTTTCTTCAATTGGTAAAATAAACTCACTCCATTTTTCCCCTCTGTTAACTGTATAAAATATAGCAGGCACTAGATTATCATTCGTTTTTGTTAAACCATATGCCCAAGAGCTTCGAGAGTTTATCGGATATATGGATAATATTATAGAATTAAGAGGATTGACAATATCCCATTCTTCCCCTCCATTTCGAGTAAATAAAATAGCTTGCTTTTTATTTGTATATTGAATACCGGCCCACCCAAATCTATCAGTTCTCATTTGTAAGGACGTGAATTGAATATCCTTGTATTCCAACATATCACCTCATTCTCATTATATTTATATTCGTATGTTATTTTTTTGAAAATGTTCTAGCATTCTTATTTTTTGGCTTTTTACCAGACAAATGTCGTCTAGTAATATATAAATTACTAAATAAAATAATGCTTCTGAAATAAAACTTTTAAAATTCAAATCAATAACTCAAATTATTCCCCTTTTAGACACATTTTTTTGGTAGATGAAGACATACTATTTTACCAATCACAACTGAAGAAATAATTAAGAATATTTCATAGCTACTGATATATTTATGAAAAAAAGAATGTATTCTGAAGAGTAGAACTTGAAATTTATTTTTAAACAATTGTTAAAACAGCTACTTTAACCAGACAAGAAATAAACTGATTAATAAATGCATCAATTTCCTCTTTTGTAATAATATACGGCGGAAGTAATCGAATAATATTCCCTTGTGTTACATCGACTAACATTCCTTTATTCATTAGCTCAACCTGTAATTTCTTCACATTTTCATTCGTATCATTCAGACTAATTCCAAACATCATGCCAGCATGACGCACTTCCTGAATATAATAAGAATTTTCTTTCTGAATGTCTTGCAGTTTGTCATTCAAATATAGTGACGTTTCATAAGCTTCTTGCATTAACCCCTCATCAAGTAATGTATTTAATACAGTTAAACCTAAAGCTGTTCCCATTGATGAATGAGCAAATGTTGTCCCGTGATCTCCTGGTGAAAATACATCACATAACTTTTCACCTACAATAATTCCCCCTAGCGGTATCCCGCCTCCTGCTCCTTTACCAATTTGAATAATGTCCGGTGTAATATTAAAATTTTGATACGCAAACAGTTTCCCGGTTCTCCCCATACCACTTTGAACTTCATCAACGACAAGAAGTACATTATATTTTTCACATAAATATTGAATACCATGCAAATATTCACTTGATAAAGGATAAATCCCCCCACTTCCTAATACAGGCTCTAGCATAATCGCAATTGGGTTTTCTTTAATAATAGTCTCTTCTAATTGGTCTATATTTTCGCGCTCTACTTCGTATACAGGAATCGATGTTTTAGGGAAATTTTGATATACACTTTCTTGTCTCGTAAAATGTAGTGCCCCTAACGTACGCCCATGGAAACTTTTCTTCAGCACTACAATTCCTTCACGTTCTTCATTCGTATTAGCTCTATATTTATCAATTAATTTCAAAGTTGTTTCTGTCGCTTCCGTACCAGAGTTTGTAAAAAAGACCTTTCCGTTTTTTAATGAGCAATCCACTAATTTCTTTGCATACTCAATCGCAACTGGGTTTAAAAAATGAAACGGTAAATGCAACGATTTTGTAACTTGCTCCATTGTCGTTTGTACAATTTTAGGATGATTGTATCCTAATACATTTACTCCTACGCCAGAAAATAAATCTAAATACTCTTTACCATCTACATCATACAGTTTACACCCTTCTCCTCTTTCCATTGCAACCTCTGTACGACAATATGTAGACATCATATATTCTTTATCTAATTGAAACCAATCCGACATGTTAAATTCCTCCTAGTTATTTTTCCTGTTTATTTATGTTTATTCTCTATAAATTTATTTTTCAGATTAAAATTTTAATAGTAATTTTCTTCACGATATTCATTTTTCCATAATTTCTTCTATTTCAACAGGTCCACTACATGTGCATTTTTTTCATCTAGCGGTCTGTTACTACTTTGCATGTCATACATAATCAAGGTTATAAAATCATATTTAGTAACAATAGACGAAATAAATTTGGAGGCTATATCGATGAATGAAAACTATGATAAACAGGGGCAATCTTTACTAGGGAATGACTTTAATGAAGATAGAGAACGTAATGAACAAGCTACACTCCACTCACAAACAGTTGGTTCACGTGGACCTGTTCTAGAGCAAGATAGTGTACTTCACGAGACGTTACAAGAATTTATTCATGAAAAAATTTTAGAAAGACCTGTTCATGTAAAAGGATTTGGTGCGTTCGGTTATTTTCAAACGATATATTCGATGTCTGAACATACTAAATTAAGTTTTTTACAAAATTCTAATGAGAAAGTTCCTATTATGGTGCGATTTTCGTTAGCTGTTAGTACGAAAGGAACACCGGATACTGCTAGAAATGTACGCGGTTTTTCTACAAAATTTTATACAAAAGAAGGCATTTTTGACCTTTTATGTAATCACATTCCTGTTTTTTCTGTCCGTGATCCGATGCGTTTCCCTGAAACGATTCAAGCATTATTGCCTTCACCTAAAAATAACTTAATAGACCCTAATAGATTTTGGAGTTTTGTCGCTAAAGCACCTGAATCTATTCATTTTGTTGTCCGTTTATACTCTAATAATGGTACGGCCAAAAGTCTTCGCCACATTCCAGGACATAGTGTTAATACATATGTATGGAGAAATGCGGAAGGTAATCGAAAGTATGTAAAGTATCATTGGTACCCGTTTGAAGGTGTACAGTACATTACTAGTAAAGAAGCAATTAAACTAGCTGCCGAAAATCCTGATTATAGCGGGAAAGATTTATATGATGCTATTGAAAATGGTAAACCAGTGGAGTATGGTTTATACGTCCAGCTCATGGATCCGAAAGATGAAGCGCACCTTTCTTATGATCCTTTAGATGACACAAAAGTATGGGATGAACAAACGTATCCTCTCATACCAGTCGGGAAAATGGTATTAAATAAAAATCCTGAAAATTTTATGGAACAAGTAGAAAAAGTCGCATTCTCCCCTTCTAATTTACTGGATGGTGCAGAACTATCAGATGATAAAATGCTGCAAGGTCGCGCTAACATTTACAGTGATTCACAAAGAAGAAGAATTGGTCCCGAATTTCGCAAATTAACGATTAACCAGCAGCAAGATTGGACACCTGCTAATCAAATTACAACCGGTGAAGGAAGGTACGTTGAAGGTAAACTTGAAAGAACTTCTATAACGAAACAGGATAACTTTACGCAGGCTAGTGAATTTTATACGAAGTTACAGCCAATAGAAAAAGAACATCTCGCTGAAAACTTAGCTAGTGATTTGAAAGTTATATCCGATGATATTAGGAAGATCGTTTTGGGGTATTTCAATCAAGTATCCACTGATTTGAAAACAAACATTGAGACAAAAATGAAAGAGCATTAAGAAGATTAAAACATGCTTTACGAATGAGAATTCAAATCTATATTAATTATTTTCTTATCAAAATCCAATGAGATTATTTAATTTAAAAATGTAAAGCCAATATATCCCTGTTCTATAATTAGAACAGGGATATATTGAAGTAGTTTAATGTTTAACATTAAACTACTTTATTTCGCTACAAAATGCGATAAGTAGCCTTTCAAAACAAACTATAGTAAACTATTTTACTTGTACCGTATAATTCCCTGTTCCACCACCATACTTATATACACTTAAGTAATATTTCCCTGGCTTTGCATTATAATTTCCAAGCAATTTGTTTCCATCACGTTTTGTTGCATAAGCTACATAATTATTTAGATCTGATTCAGAATATAATACCCAGTTCAGTCCAAGATTTTGTTCGTTCGTAACCGAAATTTGTAAATCTTTTTGATCCTTTACATCAATAACAAATTTATCCCCCTGATCTTGATCGCTCAAGGTTCCTCTTAACAAAATATTCAAAGATAGTGGGTTTGCTGTTTCAAATGAATTATTTGGTTCTTTTTCTACAGCCGTACCTTCTTCCGTATTCACTCCGCTAAACACAACATCATATTCAAATTGCCCAGCATTATTTACACGGTAATTTACAAAATAAGCAGTCAATGTTTTATATCCAGTCCACTCTTTTCCTGAAAGGCGTTTCAACATATCATTTGTTGCTTCATTCATCACTTTCCAGTCCTCAACTTCTCCTTTAGCCGCACTTCCTGTATATGTCCCCTGTAGTGTAAATGTATTAAAGAATTGTGATTTATTCTTTGTTACTTTCACATCTTTTAGTTTCGCTTCATTCGTAATATCTGAAGTAACGTCCGAAAGCGATTTTGGATCATGCTGAGTTAAATACTCATCTGATACTTGTGGAATTGTATACTTATCACGATTATCAATAAGCATTTGCATATAAGATTGATATTCTTCATTTAACTTATTATCTTTGCTTAATGTAGCACGGTATTCATCGTAACTTGAAACATCATTTGCGCGAATTAAATCATGTACTTTATCGAACATTTCTGGGCGCTTATTATACATATATGATTGTAGTGCAAACGAATAATTATAAAAATCCCACGTTCCATATTTCGCATTTAATGTTTGTGATGCTGTATAACGTTTTGTAGGATCATTAGATAACCCACCAATTATACTTTTTCGTGGTACTACACTATCTAATCGCGTTGCACCTGCAAAGAACTCTGCATTCCCTTCTTCAAACCATGTTAAACGTTCATTTTGATACATTTCCCCTTGGCCCCATAATCCCTGAACTTCGTACCTTCCCTGTAAGTAGTGCGTAAATTCATGGCGGAACAATTCTTCCAGACTATAAATACTTTGCTCTGGTGTACGTTCATATGTAAAGAAAGTCCCTGTCCCTTCAATATAAATCCCACCATTATTCGTTTCATATCCGTACAGTTGACGATTAAATTGATACTCATCTGGGCTATTATAAATAACCATCGTTAACACATCATCAGCATGTCCACTTTCAAGTGGTTTATCGCTACCAACTGTACGATAAAATTGAGAACGCACTTCTTTTGCCGCCCAGTATAGACGTTTAATTTTCTCTTCGCTAACTTTATCCCCAGCTTTAAAGACAATTGCACCATCATCAAACTTATACGTTTTCGGTAAATATTTCTTTTTACCCTCTTCTCGAATTTGATCTAAATTTACAGTTTTTCCATTCGCATCTATTCCTCCATAATTTGTAGTAATTTGTTCTGCCGCAACAAAGTATTGCTCTCCTAAATATGGATAAATTCGCATTGCATCTGTAGCAACTTGTTGTCCTTTTGTCGGCGTGCTATGAAGCTTGCCCAATCGGCCAGCATAGTAAATTCCATTATTAATTAACCATCCGTTTTTATTTGTTACTGTACCAAGTAGTGCAAAACGATTTATTTCATTAATAAAGTTATCGATATTTCGATACCACATCGTATCTTTTGGCTCTTTTCCAGTCGTGTACATATCCGTCTGAATATCAAAGTCAATTCCCTTCATCAACTCATATATAGCGTCTCCTTTTGTTCGGTCTTCAATGAAAGTTGCAAGATTATCGTTATATTGTTTAAAAATTTCACCTGCATATAAAACCGTTTCAACATCTGCTGATGCATTTCCAATTAATTTTCCATATGATGCAATTACTTTATTTTGTTCTGATGTACCAAGTTTGAAATTTGGATTTTTTGCAATTGTTTTTAAAGCTGGTAAACATTTATCATGGTAGCTACGCTCATTTAGTTTGCTTAATTCATCATGGTAAAAACCTAAATAAAATGCTGCACGTAGAGCTTCTACTAATGTTTCAATTCCTTTTGAATCATCTTTCGTATAAGTTTGTCCTTGTTCTGCTAGTTTATTAATAATTGCTTGCATTCGACTATCATCTTGATAGAATTTAAGACTATCACTATTAAACTGAAATAATTCCGGAATTTGATACCATTTAATTGTCACAAGAAGATCAGTTAATTGTTTGTTATTTAATTGATTTAACTCAGCCATTGAATACTTTTTTTCTTCAGCTAACGGTTTAATATTATCGGTTGGTGCTAGTGGACGCTGCGATAAATCCGCTAATTTTAATCGTTTTGTAAAAGATGCATTTTCTTGTACTTTTGAAGGGTGCGCCAATTCATCAACAGATTTCTGTATTCCTACCGGCTCCATTTGTAATACGTTCTTCACATTTTTCTCTTTTGTCTCTGCTTGAATTTGCAAACCATTACATGTTATCGTCACTAGTCCCACACCAAGAATCCACTTAGAAATTTTCGAATATTTAACCATACCATTGCCCCCTAATAATTTAAAAGAAAATTCAGAATTTTAAAACCAAAAAACCACTTATTTGTATGTATTTACAGTTCCGCCATAAATACAAATATGATTAATAATGCAATAGTAGCTTGTTTTATACTATTACGAGTACAGATTCCTTACATACAATCTCCCTTCCTTACATGTAATACAAGCAAAAACTGTGCCAATTATATTTCTTATGAATAGCCAACATTTTTTATAAATACTGTAGAATAAAATATACATAGGTGATTCGGCAATGTATAAATCATTTGACACAAAATCTAATGTTTATGAAGAACAAATTCATTGAATGCTATAAGCTCATTAGCCAGTAAATAAATTTCAACTAACAACATCCCAATTTTTAAATCTCTCAAACAAAGGTAAACAAACATATTCCATAAAGCTAATATGTTCGTTTACCTTTGTTATTTCATATCAACAGCAAAATATCGTTGAATAAAATAGCATGAATAAGTATTTTGTTATTCATTTCTCTTTTTCATATAATCTTTTTCACATTGCAACGGCTTGAATTTCACTTTTTTCCCTTTCTTCTTTTTCGTTTTTATAACGAGCCATTCCCCTTTTTCAACGTCTAGTTTTAGGCTTTTCATTACATTGATATTATCTTGTTCTTTATAAAGTAAAAATGCTTCTTGCGCCCTCACAAATAGGCTGGGCTGTTCGCTAAATCTACCACTGTCATAAATTTTAGTTAGCGAATTATAATAAGAATCATTTTCCTTTCCACCATACATCAAATGGGCAGCCTCCAAATCTCTTTTACTTACTTCCCAAAAACTATGTTCATCAATATTTAAATTAAATGTGGATTTAATGTCCTGTATTATATTCTTCACATACTTTTCATCTCTAACTTTTCTTTCTTCGAGACAATCCGAAGATAACTCTGGTGCATCTGATTGGGAATGTACAACGTGTTGTATCGATACACACAGAATAAATACGCTTAAAATGTAAAATATTTTTTTCATATTTACATATCACCTCAAATGATTTAGATACTATATCATTTGAGGCTTACAATATTCTTATGCTAATAATAAGAAAGATCCTATAAAATAAAATTTTTATAGGATCTTTCCTTTTAATATTGCTTTATCAAATTCACGGGCGGGGCAACTACCTTACTACTTTTCACATCATATAATCCTATAGGTGTTACTCGTATAAAAGGCAAGTGCGTCGCAGAAAAGAATAAAATTGTAAATGCTGGATCATCATACGCGTAGCCACGCTCTTGTAGTAATTTCACCATCTGTTTCTCTTCCTGTATTAATTCTCTCATTTTTAAATTAGACATAATCCCGAGCAATGGTAATGCTATTTCGTGTAACACTTCATTGTTTTCTACTATGACCATTCCACCACCGAGCTCTTTTACTCTACGAAAAGCTGTTAGCATATCTTCTTTTCTTTTTCCGATAAGAATGATGTCACCTGTACCAGAATAAGAGCTAGCAAGCCCACCTAGTTTTTTCGCAAAACCTTTCACAGCTGTATTCACTTGCCAACTGCCATCACGGGCAATCATCATAAGGAAACATTCATCATGATCTGTGGACAATTCATCACAGTCTATATTGATTTCACTAGTGTATGGTTTTGTAATAACGTTATTTAATAAGTGTATCCCCGTTTTATTAGAGAAAATCATATCCTCTTTTTCTATTGACCAATCTAATGATAATGGAGTTACTTTATGTTTACTCCAGTCTATATGTAATGCCTCATGTGTATTTACACCGTCACGCTTCACCCATTTCCCCTTTGCAAGGACACTAATTGGTACTGGGTTTTCTTTACTTTCTAAAATATTGATATTAGCAATTCTACCTGTCGCAATCGAACCATGTACATGTTCCATATTATAATAACGAGCAATATTATAACTTGCCATATCGTATGCATCTATTACTGGCACTCCTTGTTTTATCGCGGTAGAAATCATAACGTTTGTCATTCCATTCTCATAAAACGAAGGATGTGAGCCGTCTGTTGTAAAAAAGAATCTATCAAACTGCTTTACGCCTAGTTCCAACAATTCTTTCAGTAAAACTTCTAAATCTGGGCGGATTGAAGAATTTCTTAGGGAAACAGTGTAACCTTGCATAAGACGAGTGAAAGCTTCCTGCCCTGTCATCGCTTCATGATCACAATCTGTACCTAACAGTTTTAACTTCGCTAAAGTCGTTTCAGATGCACCTGGAAAATGTCCTTCTACTTTCTTCTGCAATCGCTTCGTTTCCTGCATCCAAGTTAACATTTCATCATCGCCATGTAATAGTTTTGGCCACGCTGTTAGTTCGCCGCCTTGAAGAACTGCTTTATGCTTAAGCCATTCTATTATTTCTTCACGATTAAATAAAGTTTCCCCGTTTTGCAATTCAGTTTGTCCATCAAAACGACACCACCAATACATACTTGCTGGAATCTTTTCAAATTCATCTAATAAACGAAATGCTTCTTCACGTTGTAATGTGAAAAATAAAGTTAAATTATCATTAATAAAAGTTGTTGTCCCAAACTGCATCGCATGATTCGCTAAAGTTTCAGGATTATATAATTGATACGGATGTGCATGAGGTTCTATGTAACTTGGAACTACATACTTTCCATCACAATCAATGACTTCACATTCATGCAGTTGCACTGGCAGCTTTTCCCCTACATAAACAATCCGGTCATCATAGATCCAAATATTTGCTTGCATCCACTCGCGCATATAGGAATTTAAATAAGTTGCGTTCTTACATAAAATGTGCGGACTTCTTTTACCATCTATTACTTCAACATGTTCTCGTAATTGTGTGTTACTCCATCTAAACTGATTTTCTCCCAATGAATTTCACTCCAAATCAATTTACTTTTATTTATTAAAATAAAAACAATTAACAAACTAAAGTATTCTCCATTCATAACTCCCCTGTATATCCCCTATACCTTTCATTATATGGAATGATTGCAAAAATAACAATTTTCAAAATTCAAAACACACCTCTTTGATTCTCAATAAAAAAGGATGTCGTGTAACCGACATCCTTTTTTACCACCAGACTATAAGTTTGAATTACACTTGATGCCATACTATGAATACTAATACTGCCCTTAAAACAGGATCCCATTTACATTCTTTTCATTTATTTCTTAAATTCAATTTGCATCATTTTATTAAACTGTGTAAGAATACCAGCCGCACCTAAAGAGTTAACATTGACAGCAAATGTATGCTTGCCTCCAATTACTCCGCCAGCAAAAGTCATAAACCCAGGAATTGCTCCTCCGTGACCCCAAACTGAAACACCGTTTGGAAGTTTCGTCTCATAGATCCCAAGGCCATATCCATCACCAAGATCTTTTCCTTCTATTGGAACTGTAGTAAGCATTTCTTTTAGCTCGCGTTCTTTCAATAACTTACCACCGAGCAAAGATGAAAAGAACTTATTTAAATCGTCCGCATCTGAAATCATATCTCCCGCTGAATTAGCTAAACTCGGATTATAATACGTCATGTCTTTCAATTCACTTGTTTCGTCAATTTTCATATACCCTCGAGCATGATTCTTTCCTGGGATGACTGGTGAATTACCTGGTAAAAACGTATTTAACAAGTCCAAAGGTTCAATAATTCGCTTTTCAATTTCTTCCGCATAACTATTACCAGTTATTTTTTCAATAAGCATTCCTAGTATTACGTATCCCGTGTTTGAATACGACCAACCTTTACCTGGCGAAAAATCTGGAGGTAGAGCAAGCCCTATTTCCACTATTTCTTCTGCTGTATACGTTTTTTTCGAATTCATAATGTCAGCGTCTTTTGACTTTAAATATTCAGCTATACCACTTGTATGGTTCAAAAGTTGACGTATCGTAATTTGATTGCCATCATATCCATTTCCTTGAATGAGGCCAGGTAGCCACTTTTCAATAGAATCGTCAAGTTGTACACGATTTTCTCCTACTAATTGAAGAACAGTCGTAGCAGTAAAAGTCTTCGTCACACTTCCAATCCGAAAACGATAATCCGATTTCATTGGTTTCTTACTATTTAAATCCGCGACGCCTGCAGTATAACTACTAATCTTTCCATTGTTTGATGCCCTCGCTAATACCCCTGGTGTTCCAAGCTGTACTGTTTCCTGCATTATTTGTTTCCAACTATTCCGATTCTTTTGATCCTGTGCTTGTGACGGACTAGAAATATTTTGAGTAGACTCTGCTTTCACATTAAAACCTGGTGCGAAAAGAGTAGTACCCGCTATTAAAACTGCAAAACTTCCTAACTTTATTGAAGTACATTTTTTCATAAGGTTCTCTCCTCTATCCATATCGTATTGATTCAAGCTACACTTTCATCTTATATAATAAATCTCTCTTTTTTCTTATCCATTCCTTACGAAATACTTACTTTCAAAATTAGACGCCCAGATGAGAAAAAGTAATGTATGAAAATAAAAAAAGAACGTGTTTTCAATTTATCAAAACACGTTCTCTTACATACTTAAAACCCTATATCAACTTTTTAGTTCATTCACTTTTACCATCCTGCACTAGCGTTCATGCCATTCCCGATAAGAGTAAGTAGTAATGGCCACAGCACTGGGGCTAACGTAAGAAATAGATTAAACAGTATAAGTATTCTATATCTCCCAGGAATATTATAATTTTTACGATTAACAAATAATACAAAAACTAATAATATTATGGTCGTTACAAATAAAAGTAACACTAACAACCAATACCAAACCATTAAACTAAGACTCCATGGCTGTAATAGCTCGTGTACAATACCAAATGTGATTCCCAATACTGCAAAACTAAAGGTAGTAAT
Source organism: Bacillus sp. JKS001846 (assembly GCF_900176455.1). NCBI lineage: Bacteria > Bacillati > Bacillota > Bacilli > Caryophanales > Bacillaceae > Bacillus > Bacillus sp. JKS001846. Next base: position 2,682,332 of record NZ_FWYG01000001.1, on the reverse strand, counting down.
TGTTGCTTTGATAAACAATTCACTTAATTTTTTATCGTATGTATACTTACAATATAAATCTATTAACGTGTATAAAGATAAAAAGGCCATTAATACACCTACCCAAGACAATAACCAATCTCCGTCTCCTCTAACTAACATAAATAGGAACCAACACATCCCTGCTGCAGAAAAAATAAAGGAAAGGAGTATGTTTTTCAATACCGGTTTCATTCTATTTTCACACCCTCACAAAAATTTAAATATAAATTATATTTTTTATTTACATGATACCCGTAATGGATTCATCACTTTTTCATTCTATATTGATGAAGTGAAGATAACCTCAAAAAAAATTCAACGAGCAATACTTTACTAAGGCTACCTTTTTACATTGGTAGAGATATAAAAAAGTAAGTATACATTACCATGTAATTAAATATAAGTAAATGAAATTAATTTACAGTTAATTTCATTTACTTATATTAATGTCACGCCTTCCCGTCTCGCTCTATCCATCGTACAGTCTTCTCTACATCTAACTCCGTATACGTCTTTTCTCCATATCGGACAGACTCATATATCGGAATAATATCTTGCGTTCTACAAATTCTGCTTAACCATTGTTGCATCGTTTCATATGACCTTCTCTGTTCATGAAACGGTAATGTTCTTTCCCATTCCACTAACGTTTGCCTTATCTTATCTTTAAGTAACGGCTGTTCAAACTGATGCTTCACTTTCTTGTTCTTTTCGGTTCTATCCATATTTTCTTTTGTTATCGATTGTTTATCCTGTTCTATTTCTAATTTCGTTACCTTTCTCCTCGTTAATTTATAAAAAGCATAGAGAATGACCACTGCAATAATTACATAAAAAACGACACTAATCCATGCATTTGAAAGAACAGAAAACACATCAGTCCATGAATTTTTTCGTACAAAAAGTGGAATTTTCCTATCTATTTTTGTTCTTGTATCTACAACTCCTGTTTCTTCATCTATAATTCTTTCAGGTTCATCAAACTGTTCATCTAAACTAGTAAAATCATAATTTCTTTCCGATATTGTCTCCGTCTTACTAGAAAAAAGCCCTTTTACTATGTCTTGTACATGCACAACACCTTGTGATAACGTTATCGCACTAACCGTAAAGAAAAGTATCATGAAAACTCTAATACTCCAAATCTTCACCTTCATATGTCGCTCTTTATTAGCCATAACATAAACCCCTTCTTATTCTTTAATTACGACCCATTTATTCGTTCTACTGTATTTCTTTGGGGAAGTACCAAGAATTAAAGGAACTGCATCCAATTCTTTTCGCCGAAAGCCTGCTGTGTAAAAATAAGTAGACGATACAGGAGTATCTTGGTCCGATATTGAGGCAAGTACTTTTAATACATTTTGCAAATGTTTTCGGTTATGACCGTTCTTTATATGTAGCAAACCGTTATCTTTTACGCTATTGATCCATACTTCAAATGAACAGTTTTGCATAAGCAGTTGTTTACATATGCCTGCCGTTAATTCAATGAGTTCCTCTGTATCATTTCGCAAAGAAATACCGCTTTTATTTTGCAAGTTGAGATATATCGCATATTTATCTGATTGTGTTCGCTCGTACTTTTTCGCGGTTATCGTCCCTGTTTTCGCTGTTGCACTCCAGTGGATAGAACGAAAATCTTCATTTTCATACGACTTCACTCCCATTACTTTCGTTTCATCATATAAGGGGGATGACATCGCTTTTCGAAACCCTCGTGACCATTCTTGCAATTCAGGAACTTGCATTTTCGGAACAGCTGGTAAAACTAAATAAGACGGCGTTCCAACTTGTTTATACGTTATATGGTTCGTTATGAATCCAAAAGGATCCGTAATGACAATTTCAACTTCTTCCCATTTCGCAATTCCTCTTTTTACAGCTACAGCTTGCAAATCAAATGAAACCGATTCTCTTCCTTTTATATTAAAATTCATATAATAATTTGAACCTGTACTATGATTTTTGTTTATTTCATCATGATTCCAAGTTAACTTATTTTCACATTTAAATCGAAATACGATATTGAAAATAGGGAATAACGACTTGTTTGAGATTTTCATTTTGCACATATTCGTTTCACCTATAAAAACGTTTGAATTTCCTTGGCTATATTCCCATTCAACACGAGATACTTTACGTATATATACATGCATAGCACCTATTAAAATTACATACAAAAATACGAGAGATAGAAACAGTAGATTACTTGAAAATACACATAAAATAACGGCTACAACTGACATAACAACCATTACGAAAGGCTCCGCTAAAGGTGTATACACAAGCTGTTGATTCATCGTACATTCTCCACTGGCACACTAATCGTATGAAGAATTTCTTTCATAATTTGTTCTTTCGTCGTTTTCATCTCCCCCTCAATCGTTAACGTTAACCGATGAGCGCAAACAGATGCAGCAAGCGTCTTAATATCATCTGGCGTACAATAATCTCTTTCATTTAATATTGCCCGTGCTTGAATTGCTCTCATAAATGCCAAAGTACCCCGAGGACTTACACCAATTTCAATTAACTCATGTTTACGCGTTGCCTCAATAATTTCAAGTAGATAATCTTGCACATCATTTCCTACTAACACTTCTCTTGCACGTTTTTGCACTGTAATAATTTCTTCAGTTGAAATAATGGAATGTAACGTTTCTAACGGATCATTTGTTTGGAAACGATTCATCATCTCCTTTTCTGCTTCTCTTGTAGGATAGCCTTGGCGTATAGTAAGTAAAAATCGATCTAACTGAGCATCAGGTAAAGGAAATGTACCGGCCGATTCAAGAGGATTTTGCGTTGCAATTACTAAAAAGGGTTCTGGTAATGAATGTGTCTGTTTCGCAATCGTAACAGTACGTTCTTCCATCACTTCCAGTAACGAAGATTGCGTTCTCGGTACAGCACGATTTATTTCGTCTACTACTACTATATTTGCAAAAATAGGACCCAACCTCGTTTTAAATTCGGATTCCTTCACATCAAAATATTCAAGACCAATAACATCTCCCGGCAAAGTATCCGCTGTAAATTGTATTCTTTGAAATTTAGCGTCCACACTTTTAGCCAAACTTTTCGCTAATGTTGTTTTTCCTGTCCCAGGTACATCCTCTAATAAAATGTGTCCTCTTGCTATTAGAGCAATGGCTGCTAGTTCTATCGATTCGTTTTTTCCTATAATAACTTTCGAAATATTGTTAGTAATTTTCTTTAATGTACTCATATAGTAATCTACCACCTTTTAATTATCTAAAAATTAAGAATATATTTTTTCCAAATTATAACATGTATTTCAAAGATGAAATAGAGTGAAAATGAATCTTTTATTTTTTCTTCATTGCACGCAAAAAAGCACCTATTGTCGTATATTGACAATGAGGTGCTTAACTCAATCCAACACCCTTCTTTCCCTCTAATTTTTAGTAACGATACATCCTTTTTTCTGCCACGCATGCATTGTTTTCAATTAACTAGTAAAATGCATTCTAATATTACATATAATAAAAAACATTTCGATTTGTTCGTTATAGAACTTCCTCTACATCGACACTCTCTATCTTTACTTCATACATATTTGGGATACTTGCTTCTTTTGGTACCCATGCATAATAATTTTGATCATTTTCTAACATAAATTGAATTAACTTTGTTTCTGATCCATTCCAGAAATTTTTAAGATTATCAATGTAGTCCTCTAAATCTTCTTTATAGTCCAGTTGTAATATATAATCTCTTACCGTCAGGGCAAACACAATTAAACTTCCTAATAGATTTTTTTGCTCATTTTCTTCTTCATACTCTTGTGGTAAGAACCACACTTGACCTATTCCTATCGTTTTTTTGTATTTTTCATAAAAACTACTATCATCCATATTCTCATAATCATGTATTAATTCATTGACCAATGAATGCCATTTTGGCGGAATAATATTTTCCAATGCAGGATTATGTTCAATTCCTTCTACTATATCCTCGATTTCTTCTGTCTCATCTTCATAGTGATATTCACTTAGGTCTATATGCTTGAATTTCATTTCATTTTTATAATGTGCCAAATCATATGGATAATGATTATTATCTTTTAAACTTGTATCATCAAGTTCGAGTATCTTTACTATTGCAGCTGTCTCAAAGCTCCAATACCCTACATATCCAGGTTCTTTATGCGCATTTTTCCATTCATAATCATAATGGCCTTTAAACCATTCTTTCTCCATGTACGTTTGTAATCTTTTAGATGCTTCTTTTTTATCTGTTTGTGCAAGTTCTATAATCTCTCTCGTTTTTGCATATGGATTTTCTTTATAATATCTATTCGTCACTTTTGTGTATCCGATATCACTAGCGCATAAGAGGAAATCAATTACTGCGTCATTCATATTTTCCTTCTCAACTAGCTTAGCTAAACTTACAAGATTCTTTTTCTCCGTCTCTAATAAAATCCCTAGAGATATCATCCAAATTAGATTTAAATATCCAACTTCTTTTTTTCCTATATGCTTCAAATTAATAAGAGCTTTGTCAAAATCTCCTTCTATTGTATGGATAGCTTCTCCTAGAGAATATTTTGCAATAATATCCTCTAACTCATAATTAAAGCTTGATAAGTAGGTTCCTTCTATAATACTATTATTATCCTTAGAATATCTTTGAATTCCCTTTTTCTCACCTTCTTCTAAACTTTTAATATCCTCTTTATTTTCTTGAATAAACTCTTTATTATATTCAATTCCTTCTCTACATTTTTCTTCTATAATTAAATAATCTCTCATTCTATTTGATTCCTCCTATAGATATTATGATTATTTAGATAAAAAAAACAGTGATAATTCCTAATTAGTTCTGCATCAATCTTACTTCTAGCTCACTAGATCCCTTACCAACATTACCCTTATAGATACTTTAACACAAACTAAAAAATCCACAGTGTAAAAAGTTGAACACTGTGGATTCTTACATTTATTTTCCTTGATAATGCACCATATCATAAGGGTAGTATAAAGTATTTTTTAAACTTGAATCATCTAATTTTAAAATCTTTACGATTGCTCCGCTTTCGTAACTCCAATAACCATTGTAGATATCATTTTTATTTTCATGTGAGTCATACCAGCCTGTATCACTATGCCCCTTATACCATTTCCCCTCTAAATATTCTTTCAATTCCTTTACTGATTCTTCTTTATTCTTTGCATTGATCACATGATAAATTGATTTATATGGGTCTACAAAGATAAATTCTGTGGTATTCCCTTCCCAATTTTCATCTTTATAACTAAATAAAAAATCAATCAAATAATCATTCAATTTCTCTTTTTCTACCAACTTTTCTAATTCAATTATATAATCTTTTGAAACATCAAGCATTATCCCAATAGAAAGAACCCACAATAAATCTACATATCTATATTTGCCACTCCACCCCTTTTTCATCGCCTCAATTATTTCGGGGTAAAAATCTCTTAGTACTTCCATAGGTCTTCCCATTGAATATAAACAATTAAATTTATCAATACAAATTGATTCAATATATCCATAAGCTCTTTTAATACTACCTAAATCATTTGGTCTTTCATTTTTTACTTTTATTGCTAATTCTTTATATTTTTCTATTCTATTATTCTGTCTATTTAAATAATCCTCGAAATAATCTTCATTTTTTAAAATATCTCTCATTTCATTCTCCTTACTCAATTATTTTCTTCCCAGAAGAATCCAAAATGTTTTTAACCACATTACCATCCTTATCAACATTAATTAGTATATTTTGTACATTTTCAGGATTCAAAAGCATTTCTTCTCGAATTTTATCTGCCATTTCTTCTCCAACAGTTGATTCCAAACGTCTAGAACCATCTATCCATATTTGACATTTGTCGTCCATCTTTAGTTTTCCCCAATTGTGAACTACCAAACTTTGCTTCATCAATAACATATTTGATCTTTGATTCTGCATTTGCATTTTCGTATAATCCATCAATTCCTTTTACTATTTTATCATTTATGCCTGATGGTGCACTTTTTCCGACTGGCTTTAAATCAAATCCAGCTTCTTTTAAACTTTGATTATTCAATAAATTGTCACTAGATTTTATTTCACCATAATTACCTTTTTGCTTATTTGTAGCTGTTTTTGCATCAAAATTATCTACAGTTGTATTTTTGTTACTGCTAGGTTTACCGTTAGCCGCACCTCCACCAGAAGACTGGATTTTTTGAATAGTATCCTTAGTATTTTGAATCGATTTATTCCAAACAAATCCACCATGTACAAAAAGACTTGCCCCAGTAGCTGTTGCTGCTATATCTAATGGAATAACAATTGGTGATGCTAATCCGCCAGTTCCTACTTCTGCAACGATAGTTAAGAAATTAGATCCGCCTATGAGCGAAATAGCTTCAAACATTTCTACAATGGACCCGGCTATTTAATAATATTGTCCAGCTTTTTCTAATGTTTCTTTACATTGAAAAACATACTATATAACATCAATTGAAGCCTATGTGCCTGTGAAATGCGAGGTACGAAAGTGCATTCGCTTAAATAATAATTTTCAATTTAAATCAACAAAAGAGACCTCAAATGTGAAGTCTCTCTTGTTGATTATTTTCCATAAGTAACTCGCCTTTTATTTGTTTATTTTAAGACAGATAACATGGTTCATTCAAATATATATCCTAAAGAAAAATTTTTTCCTGCCGTCATAATCTAGTAGAATAGATTCAATTAATTCTTATTAATTGCGATAAACTCACTAGGAATCTCATCTGCTAACCAAGCTTTTTCATTTCCTAAATAAAATTTAACGCCTTCTTCTCTAGCTTTTTCAGTATTAACTTCTAAAATAATAGGATGCTTATCTTTTCTTTTCCCCACTAATTCAGCAGTTACAATATCTTCAGAAAGATGGACATATTGTCTATACATAGGTGATAGCCCATTTAATTCAATAGAATTTAAAAAGCGAGGAGATGTACCATGATAAAGAAATTTAGGTGGAACGCCTTCTTCCTTTACTATTTTCATGGGAATAGAATGTTCATACAACGCACGAATTTTATTTTCTTTTAGCTCATGCCTTTTTTCTCAGATTTCTCAATCATTATTTTTAAATCTTCTATCTTCACATCTCTCCATTCAATGGATTGGTGAAGTGCGTGTAAAAGTTGCTCAACAGACACCCAGCCATTCTCATCTAACTCCAATTCGTATTCCCACGGAGCATGACGTAAAGCATAAGATACTTATTCAATTAAATTTTTAAATGATTTTGATTATTGTTTTTTTCACTTCGATTGTAATCTATCATTTCTTTCATAGCACATTCAACCCAATCCCAAAAGTCATCAAATTCTTTTCTTTGTTCAAAACCTTCACAAGTAAAATCATGAATAAATTGAACTTTACTTCCTTTGCCGATTTCAAAACATGCAGTATCATCATTATCAAATCTTTTAGCAAAAGGAATCAGCTTACGATTAGGATATCTTTTCTTCATACCAGAGTATATGTTAGTAGCCTGTTCTGATTCCTTTAAAAACCATATATCAAAATTAACTAAATCTAATTTGACTAATAAGGTAACAGTTTAAATGCCACCTATTATTTACACATTTCTCTTTCCCATACTCTTTTTCCGTCAGTTAAAAACACTGCACTTGGCGGATCATCATAGAGAGAAATTTCAACCAATGAACTTTTTTCTTGTTTTAACCAATTATATACAGTACCTTCGTTTGTATTAGGTCGAGATAAAATATTATTTACTCTAAATACAGCTGCATCATATTCTGTATAATTTATATCATCCTCATCTAGTCCATTGTCTGTTTCAAAAACTGTATCTAGTTCTCCAATAATCCTCAATCCACTTTTCCATTCTAGTATCATGTCACTATGTTCATAATTTATTAATGTTCCAATTAAAGAATCGTACCCCATTTGCATCCTCTTTTCTTATGATTTTTATGGTCTTGATGGTACTATATGAGCGCCATCTTTTCCATAATGAATCAACCCTTTAGTAGTCTCATGGTATTCACCAGTATTGCGGTCATAATATTTTCCTATTGGCTCACCAAAGTCTACTCTTTCTCTACCGTTTTTTAATAGTTCACCTTTTCCGGCGAACTTATCAAGCAATTCTTGTGCTATTTTATTATCGCCATAGAAAATGCTCTTATTTTTTCCATTTGCTAATTCTTGTTTATAGTTCGGTGTATCAGGAATATGCTTCTCTTGAGCTCCTGCTTTCACTTTTATTGGATAACCATTTACTTCACGGTATGGACCTTTAGGTACAGAATCTTTTCCATAAGAAGGTATTCGATTACTCGCACCCTTACCTCCACCAGAAGACTGGATTTTTTGAATAGTATCCTTAGTATTTTGAATCGATTTATCCCATACAAATCCACCATGTGCAAAAAGACTAGCCCCAGCAGCTGTTGCTGCTATATCTAATGGAATAACAATTGGTGATGCTAATCCGCCAGTTCCTACTTCTGCGACGATAGTTAAGAAATTAGATCCGCCTATGAGCGAAATAGCTTCAAACATTTCTACAATGGACCCGGCTATTGATATAACATTTCCAGCCAACCTTCCAGCTTGGTAAGTTGTCTTACTTTCTAATTTATCATTCTCATGTGGTTGTAGTCCAACAAAGTTTTCTAGTGCTGCATCACCAGCACCTTGAAAAAATTCGATAACTCCATGCAAAAATGATTGCGCATAAATGGCTGTTTTTTCATGCCATGATCTATTGTCTTCCTGTTCTTGTAAGTTCATTTCTTGTTTTTGCAAAGTAATTTCTTTCATCTCGTTTTTTCGAGCTGTTTCTTCTATAATCCCCTGAATCGAACTCACCCAATCCATATTCAATCCTTGTATACTAAACGTTCCACTCACAGGACTAAATCCTTTCTCGCTTTGCACTTCAGCGAGTCCGGCTGTGATGCTAGCCGCTAATTGGAGGGCGGTGCTGTAGTTGTTGCTGGATGAATGATTGATTGAATTCATTAAACACGCTACTTACTTTACAGAACCATTCGTAAATACAAAAATAGTGGTAGTTGGATTCTCCAAACTACCACTATTTTTTAATTTTTCATTCATTAAATTCCGTATAAATTAGTTTTTTAACGTTACTCATGATGCGTAATATTTCGATATGTTCGTTATAGAACTTCCTCTACATCAACACTCTCTATCTTCACTTCATACATATTTAGGATATTTACTTCTTTTGGTACCCATGCATAATAGTCTTGATCATTCTCTAACATAAATTGAATTAACTTTGTTTCTGATCCATTCCAGAAATTTTTAAGATTATCAATATAGTCCTCTAAATCCTCTTTATAATCCAATTGTAATATATAATCTCTTACCGTCAGGGCAAACACAATTAAACTTCCTAATAGATTTTTTTGCTCATTTTCTTCTTCATACTCTTGTGGTAAGAACCACACTTGACCTATTCCTATCGTTTTTTTGTATTTTTCATAAAAACTACTATCATCCATATTCTCATAGTCATGAATCAATTCATTGACCAATGAATGCCATTTTGGCGGAATAATATTTTCCAATGCAGGATTATGTTCAATTCCTTCTACTATATCCTCGATTTCTTCTGTCTCATCTTCATAGTGATATTCACTTAGGTCTATATGCTTGAATTTCATTTCATTTTTATAATGTGCCAAATCATATGGATAATGATTATTATCTTTTAAACTTGTATCATCAAGTCCGAGTATCTTTACTATTGCAGCTGTCTCAAAGCTCCAATACCCCACATATCCAGGTTCTTTGTGGGCATTTTTCCATTCATAATCATAATGGCCTTTAAACCATTCTTTCTCCATATACGTTTGCAATCTTTTAGACGCTTCTTTTTTATCTGTTTGTGCAAGTTCTATAATCTCTCTCGTTTTTGCATATGGATTTTCTTTAAAATAAACATTCGTCATTTTTGTGTATCCGATATCACTAGCGCATAAGAGGAAATCGATTACTGCATCATTCACATTTTTTTTATCAACTATCTTTTTTAATCTTTCTATATTCTTTCTATCCGTCTCTAACAAAATTCCTAAAGAAATTATCCAAAGCATATATATATAACCCACTTTGCTAGTCCCTGTATGCTCTAAATCATCTATCGCATTATAAAAATATACTTCCATTTTACTAATGTCTTCTCCTAAAGAATACATTGCCCTAATGTCGTTCATCTCATGTATAAAATTCGACAAATAATTTTCTAATATAATACTTTTGTTATCATTAGGATATCTTTGAATACCATTTTTTTCATCTTCTTCTAAACTTTTAATCTCTTCTCTATTTTCTTCGATAAACTCTTTATGATACTCTATTCCCCTTTTACATTTTTCTTCTATACATAAATGATCTCTCATTCTTTTTAATTCCTCCTCGCTTCTAGATTATGGCCACTCTCCAACGATGTTACCCTTTGCATCTATCTTAAATGTTTTAACCTTTCCACTACTATCAACTTTTGATAATACTCTTTCAACTTTACCTCTTTTCAAGGCTTTCGTAATCTGTTCAACTAATACTTCATCTCCCTCAACAGCTTTTAATATTCTACTTTTTCCAGTTTCAGAACCTTTCAACCAATCATTTGACATTTGTCGTCCATCTTTAGTTTTCCCCAATTGTGAACTACCAAACTTAGCTTCATCTATAACGTATTTGATCTTTGACTCTGCATTTGCATTTTCGTATAATCCATCAATTCCTTTTACTATTTTATCATTTATGCCTGATGGTACACTTTTTCCGACTGGCTTTAAATCAAATCCAGCTTCTTTTAAACTTTGATTATTCAATAAATTGTCACTAGATTTTATTTCACCATAATTCCCTTTTTTTCTTTTTTTCATAATATTTTTCTTGGCTTCTACAACTTTTAATTGATGTTCATTTAAGTTTCTAGCAACATAATGCTCTCTGCTACTTTATCAACTTGAACCATACCCTAAATAAAAAGCACTTGTTGCCTTTAGTCGACAATCAAGTGCTATAAGTACATATTTCTGTTACAAGCGTAATTAAATATTTTTTGATTATTTTAACAATAATTATCTCTTTGTACTAATATTATTTTTTCGCATAGAGAATTTATTCATTTTTAAAATGAACCATGTCATAAGGATAATAAGAAATATCTTTTAATATACTATCATCTAATCCTAAAATTTTCATAATTGCTCCACTTTCAAAACTCCAATAACCAAAATATAATTTTTCTTAATGTTTATGGCATTCATACCATACCATATTATTATGCCCAACATACCATTGCCCTAACAAGTATTTTTTCATGAATTCACAAAATTTTGTATTATCATTACACAAAATAACATTAATCAGACTTTTAAATGGCTTTTCAAATAACCAGCTATATTTTCGAACTGTAATCACTTCTTAACAACTACTAATCTACCTCTATTATTTGTATCCCTTCTTTGGTTTCTGGACAATCATTAATGCTTCTTTTTAATACTCATCTTCAAATAAACAATTATATATAGTAACACCTGTTTCCTTTAACTCTAACGAAACATCCTCCACTTCAATACTTAACGTTTCTTTATCAAGATTCTTTATTCCGTTACTATCTAATAATTTTAAAATACTACTTCCTATTTTCTTAGATTCATCATTGTATGGCGAGGACTCTTCAACTAGCTCGATTGTACCATTAGTGTATCTATATCTTAAATATTTAACCACTGCATATGGCGCGATTGCCGAAATCATTAGCATTACACAATTAATTTCTGATTGCTTCCGAACATACTCACTGAATTCTACACTACCAAAACGAAATTTCACATCTAGTGGTAGAAGAATGTAAGAAAAACATGATGAATAACTAAAATCAGTAATATTATCAACGTTTATATTTGATATTTTATTAATTTCTCCATCCCAGAAATGTTTATCAACAAATTTCCCCAAAACATATTGGAAATCACCTTGTTTATATAATTTATTAACAACTTTTAGTATCTCATCACTCATAATTATTCTCCTTTATTGTACAGGGTATCCATGTATATTTCCTTTACCATCCATATGAACCTTTACCCTCGTTTCTCCATTTGGACCTATTGGTTTTCCAAAATCATGTACTCTAACACTTCCATCTGGCTTTACTGGTGTTCCTTTCACCCATGCTTCTTGTGTCTCTACTACTCCATTCTTCCCTGCTCCCCACTGCGATTTGGTTGAGACATTATTCCCATGACCAGGAACATGTTTACCTTGTTTTCCTGCATCAACTTTTGGAGCCCCTGAAACGCCAGCATCAACATGTCCTTGACTTGCTAGTTTATCATTTTTTCCAATGTTCCCTGCTACACTGGCTCCCTGGCCACCATCACCTGTACCCTTACCACCATCTTTAGACTTCGCAAACTTATAATAAGCTTCTATCAATTCACCTTGTGGTATTTTGGTTATGATAATTCCACCAACACTAGAAAATGCATAGGAAGCCTCTCTCTTAAATGATTGTAACATTTCAAGCGTAGGCTGCAATTCTTTTGCTAGTTTTACTGCATTAGCAAATGTACTTATTCCACTTGATGTCTTTGCGATATGACCGATTTTATTTAGCGCCTTTAACTTATTTACTTCTCCTACATAATATATACACTCTGAAATACTCTACTTAATTTACAGAACCATTCGTAAACACAAAAATAGTGGCAGTTGGATTCTCCAAACTACCACTATTTTTAACCTCTTAATTCATTAAATTCCGTATAAATTAGTTTTTCAACATTACTCATGATACACAATGTTTTAATTTGCTTATTATAGAACTTCCTCTACATCGACACTCTCAATCTTCACTTCATACATATTTGGGATGTTTGCTTCTTTTGGTACCCATGCATAATAATTTTGATCATTCTCTAACATAAATTGAATTAACTTTGTTTCTGATCCATTCCAGAAATTTTTAAGATTATCAATGTAGTCTTCTAAATCTTCTTTATAGTCCAGTTGTAATATATAATCTCTTACCGTCAGGGCAAACACAATTAAACTTCCTAATAGATTTTTTTGCTCATTTTCTTCTTCATATTCTTGTGGTAAGAACCACACTTGACCTATTCCTATCGTTTTTTTGTATTTTTTATAAAAACTACTATCATCCATATTCTCATAATCATGTATTAATTCATTGACCAATGAATGCCATCTTGGAGGAATAATATTTTCCAATGCAGGATTATGTTCAATTCCTTTTACTATATCCTCGATTTCTTCTGTCTCATCTTCATAGTGATATTCACTTAGGTCTATATGCTTGAATTTCATTTCATTTTTATAATGTGCCAAATCATATGGATAATGATTATTATCTTTTAAACTTGTATCATCAAGTCCGAGTATCTTTACTATTGCAGCTGTCTCAAAGCTCCAATACCCCACATATCCAGGTTCTTTGTGGGCATTTTTCCATTCATAATCATAATGGCCTTTAAACCATTCTTTCTCCATATACGTTTGCAATCTTTTAGACGCTTCTTTTTTATCTGTTTGTGCAAGTTCTATAATCTCTCTCGTTTTTGCATATGGATTTTCTTTAAAATAAACATTCGTCATTTTTGTGTATCCGATATCACTAGCGCATAAGAGGAAATCGATTACTGCATCATTCACATTTTTTTTATCAACTATCTTTTTTAATCTTTCTATATTCTTTTTATCCGTTTCTAACAAAATTCCTAAAGAAATTATCCAAAGCATATATATATAACCCACTTTGCTAGTCCCTGTATGCTCTAAATCATCCATTGCATTATAAAAATATACTTCCATTGAGCTAATGTCTTCTCCTAAAGAATACATTGCTCTAATATCGTTCATCTCATGTATAAAATTCCTTAAATATCTTCCTTTTATAATACTTATATTATCTTTAGGCTTTCTTTGTATACCATTCTTTTCATCTTCTTCTAAACCTCTAATCTCCTCTCTATTATCTTCAATAAACTTTTTATGGAATTCTATTCCTTTTTTACATTTTTCTTCTATGCATAATTGATCTCTCATTCTATTTAATTCCTCCTAGCTTCTAAATTATGGCCATTCTCCGATGTTGTTTCCTTCTTCATCTAACCTATATGTTTTTACTTTTCCACTACTATCGACTTTTGATAATACTCTTTCAACTTCACTATCTTCCAATGCATTAGCAATCTTTTCTGCTAATACTTCATCTCCATCAACAGCTTTCAATATTCTACTTTTTCCAGTTTCAGAACCGTTCAACCAATCATTTGACATTTGTCGTCCATCTTTAGTTTTCCCTAATTGTGAACTACCAAATTTAGCTTCATCAATAACATATTTGATCTTTGATTCTGCATTTGTATTTTCGTATAATCCATCAATTCCTTTTACTATTTTATCATTTATGCCTGATGGTGCACTTTTTCCGACTGGCTTTAAATCAAATCCAGCTTCTTTTAAACTTTGATTATTCAATAAATTGTCACTAGATTTTATTTCACCATAATTCCCTTTTTGCTTATTTGTAGCTGTTTTTGCATCAAAATTATCTACAGTTGTGTTTTTGTTACTGCTAGGTTTACCCTTACCACCATCTTTAGACTTCGCAAACTTATAATAAGCTTCTATCAATTCACCTTGTGGTATTTTGGTTATGATAGTTCCACCAACACTAGAGAATGCATAGGAAGCCTCTCTCTTAAATGATTGTAACATTTCAAGCGTAGGCTGCAATTCTTTTGCTAGTTTTACTGCATTAGCAAATGTACTTACTCCACTTGATGCTTTTGCTCCTTTTGTGATATGGCCTACTTTATTTAGTGCCCTATCGCCTAATATTGTGGTAGCTATTTGTGTTAATCCATAGGTAGTCAATTCTGTACGACTCTCTGCATCTCCCTCTATCATATCTCGTTTTATTTTATTTGAAAATGCATGCCACATATTTTTTGCAGTTTCATCCAAATGGAAAAGTGCATAGGTTACATTAATAAAAGTTCCTATGTCCATATTACTTAAAGCTATTGCGGACTCGATTTCATCACCAATAGCTTTCCCCGATCCTCTTTGAATAGCTTCCCACATCTTTTTCGCTGTTTCAAACGTGCTAACTATACCGTCTGCCGCATCGTCCCAAGCATTTCTAACCGGAGATTTCTCCTCAATTATGTTATTTGTTTCTATATCTTTAATTGACTGATCGTTTTTTCGAGCTGTTTCTTCTATAATCCCCTGAATCGAACTCACCCAATCCATATTCAACCTTTGTGTACTAAACGTCCCACTCACAGGACTAAATCCTTTCCCGCTTTGCACTTCAGCGAGTCCGGCTGTGATGCTAGCCGCTAATTGGAGGGCGGTGCTGTAGTTGTTGCTGGATGAATGATTGAATTCATATAAATGCTCTAGTTTTTCTTCCAGTTTTTTTCTCATTGCTCCTAATACCGTTACAATTGCACCTACTCCAGGCATTGGTGTAAGTACTTCTATTGCTTCTATACTTGTAATCGATTGATTAATTCCCCGTATTTGTTCTCTTATTTCTTGTTCGATCACATCTGTCGAAGCAACTTTCGCTTGGAACTCATTTGGAAATGCTCCATTTTGGCGAATTAATTCTTCACATAAGCATATGATTCCTTGCGCTAATGGCCGAAATGTTTGGACAAGGTAGGCTTTTGCACTACTGTATGTTTGTCCTTGTAATACTGTGTCTATCGCAAATGCATCAATAGATTGAATGGCTTGTTCCATACTTTGAATCGTAGCATTACATATAGCGTTCATACTTTGCGTTTGACTTTGTACTTCTCCCAAATACATGTTTAAACTCATGTATTGGCCTCCCTTTGTAGTTGCTGCTGTTCATAGGAAAGGTCGTTTTCTTTCTCACTGAGATGCCGTTTTTCTTTAAGCAACGTCTCTTTTTCGTTTTCTAATTCGAATGTAAGTTTTCTTTCGTACTGCCCGATCTCTTGCCGCATATTCGTAAAAAGGTGAAATGCTTCTTTGTCACCATACCAAGTTTCTAGTATTCGGTTAAATAAACGATTATTTCTATTTTTCCATTCATGAAAACTAGCCTCAGCTCGTTCTTGATTTTGCAGCGCGATTCGGTTTTCATTTTGTTCTTCAAATATAATTCGTAATTTTTGATTACATTGACTGATTCTCGTTTCAATTTCTTGACTCATCTTTTCTCCCTACCTTTTCTCCTTTACGTAGGTTGTTACATTATTGAAAAGTCTTTTGAAGTCCGGTATCCATTTTCTCAAATTCATTTGCTACGGAATGGATATTATCAATCGTTTGTTGAAAAGCAGCGCAAAACTGTTTCGTGATTTGTAAATTTTGTTGATTTGCTTCTTGTGCTTTGAAGTTCACAGATAGTGTCGTACGCGTTGCCTTATTTATAGAGCGACTAGTAGCACTTTGCATCCTATCTGAAGCATTTCTCATTTTCGTTGCAAGTTGCGTTGCTCTATGCAAATTACTTTGAAATTCTCCCATCACTTACTCCCCTCTATCTTATATTTTCAAGAAAATTATAACATGGAAAAATATTCTAATAAACCGAATGTTCGAATTCAATAAACAATTAACCACTGTTCCTGAGGATCGAGCAACACTCACCTATCAATATAACTGGATCCAAAGTGGATTCTACTTATACAAAAAAAGATGACCTCAGCCATTCGCTAAAGTCATCTTTCTCTACCTTATTATTTCACTAACTCTCCATTATAAGCTTTTATATCAAGAGGAGCAGTTAACAACTGTTTTACTTTGCTAACGAAAGATGTGAAGTGTTCACTCGTATTATGACTCGCAACTGCTGCTTCATCTTTCCATACTTCTACCATCGTATATACATTTTCATTTTCTGTATCTTTATAAAGGTCATACGAAATATTTCCACTTTCTTCTCTTGAACTATGAATGAGCGGACGAATTTCTTCTAAAAATGATTGTTGATTTGCTGAGTCTACTTGAAATATTGCGTGAATAATAATCATGGTGTTTCCCCTCTCATATTCCACTTTTTTCTTTGAAATTACTTCCACTCTGCAACTTTTTCAACTGGAAGACGTACTGATTGGTAACCACTGTCAGCAGCTTTTCCGATTGAGATTAACATAACTGGTACGTGACGTTCTTTATCTAATCCGAAAGCTTCTGCGATTTGGTCTTTTTCAAATCCGCCAATTGGGCAAGTGTCATAACCGTGAGCACGAGCTGCTAGCATAAATTGCATTGCTACAAGGCCACCGTCAATTAATACTGTATCTTTCATGACTTCTGGTGTAACCGTTGAGAAGTAAGCTGAAAGTTTTTTCATTTGATCTTCTTTTACTTCTGCTGGCATTAAACCGCGCTCTACTGCTGTACCGTAAATTTCTTCTGCGTTATCAAAGTTGTTTAAATCACCGAATAAAGCGATCATTGCTGAAGATGTTTCTACTTGAGATTGATTGAATTTTGCAAGTGGCGCTAGTGTTGCTTTCGCTTCGTCACTTTCAATCACTAAAAATCTCCATGGTTGCATGTTTACTGATGATGGTGCAAGTGTTGCTTCTGTAAGAATTTCTGTCATTTCTTCTTTACTAATTTTCACTGATGTGTCGTATTTACGAATTGAACGACGTCCTGTTAAAATTTCATTAAAATCATTTGTTTTTACTGAGTTAGTCATAGTTGTATTCTCCCTTTTTTATAATTCTTTTATATTTTCTTGAATGTGATTTAACATATTTAAAAGATTATCGCGCTCTTCTTCACTCAATCCTTTAAATGCAGATGCTGCAAAACGTTCTTTTTCCTCTTGAAATGCCTGAATTTTATTCCGTCCCTCTTCAGTTAGAGAAACTAACGTAATTCTGTTATCAGCTGGATTTTTACGTCTTACAATCATTTCATTAGCCTCAAGCTGCTTTAAATGCCTCGTTATCGCAGCATTATCAATATTCACTTCTTGTTGAAGTGCTTTTTGACTAATTTCACCTACTTCATATAACTGAAGTATAAGCTCTAATCGGGACTGGCTCATACCCGTACAACCTTCAAACTTCGAACTTACTTCTTTATTTAGAAAGTGTAATTTATATAAAATAATCGCTTCTTTTGAGCATGAACTTGTCAAACTATCCCTCCTTTATACACAAAATAAAAACGTTTGATGCATCAATAGTTGATATGTCAATTAATATAATCTATATCTATTTAGAATGCAAGCTTTTTGTTTTCATTTTTATTTTTCCAAATTAAGGCGCTTTTTGGCGTTACAAAAAATGTAAATTACATTATAATAGTAATAATTTAAATGACTGGAGAGTGATTGTAATGCGGCAATACACAAATAGAAATGAGGAAATAAAAATGGAAAATGAAATGAGGATATTCACAAATGACAACAATAAATATAGGGATTGTCGCGCACGTGGACGCTGGCAAGACGAGTTTGACTGAGCGTATTCTTTATGAAACGAATGTGATTAAAGAAATTGGCCGAGTAGATAGTGGTAATACACAAACCGATTCAATGGAATTAGAAAGACAGCGCGGCATTACGATTAAAGCATCTGTCGTTTCTTTCTACATCAATGACTTAAAAGTAAATGTCATTGATACACCTGGACACGCTGATTTTATCGCTGAAGTGGAGCGGTCATTCCGCGTTTTAGACGGTGCAATTTTAGTTATTTCTGCCGTAGAAGGTGTGCAAGCACAAACAAAAATTTTAATGCGAACATTACAGAAACTAAACATACCGACTATTTTATTCGTTAATAAAATTGATCGTAGTGGCGCAAACACTAAAAAAGTTATGAAACAAATAAAAGAGGTTCTTTCAAATGAAACGTTCCCCTTCTACTCTGCTCTAAACGAAGGAACGAAAGAAGCCCGGATTATTGAATACAAATCATATGACGATTGCATAGAACGATTAGTACCATATAACGAATCATTGCTTGCATCATATGTAAATAACGAAATAATACCAGACGCATTATTAAGAAAAGAGCTAGAGCAACAAATACAGCAAGCAAATGTGTATCCAATCTTTTTCGGATCAGCCATGACAGGCATGGGCGTAACTGAACTACTAGAAAATATTTCAGTCTTATTTCCAGCTAAAAAGTCGGCAGAAAATGAAACATTATCCGGTGTTGTGTTTAAAATTGAACGTGAGCCTTCTGGGGAAAAGATTGCATATGTAAGAGTTTTTTCTGGTCATTTACACGTTAGAAAATATGTTCATATACAACGTAGTGAATCTCTAGCACATAAAGAAAAGATTAAGAAATTATGTGTATTTCATAACGGAGATGCTATTCAAACCGCTATCGTTCCAAGCGGAGAATTTTGCAAAGTGTGGGGACTTAGTGATATTAAAATTGGTGATATTATCGGTGAACGGACTGATTATATAAAAGATATTCACTTTGCCGAACCACAAATGGAAGCTGCTATTGAAGCATTACCAAAAGAACGTATTCATGATCTATACGCTGCACTTATGGAGCTATGTGAAGAAGATCCGCTTATTAAAGTGTGGAAAGATGATATTCATAATGAACTATATATTCGCCTTTTCGGTGAAGTTCAAAAAGAAGTAATTGAAACAACTCTTTATGAGAAATATAATTTGCAAGTTACTTTCTCAAATACGCGTGTCGTATGTATTGAAAAACCCATTGGCATAGGGAAAAGTGTTGAAGTAATGGGCGAAAAAGCGAATCCATTTTACGCAACAATTGGTTTTAAAATCGAACGTGATGAACTTAATTCTGGCGTAACATATAAGTTAGGTGTTGAACTGGGATCACTTCCATTAGCATTTCATAAAGCAATTGAAGATACTGTATTTCAAACGTTAAAACAAGGTTTATACGGATGGGAAGTTACGGACATTATCGTCACGTTAACACATACAGGTTATGCTAGTCCTGTTACAACAGCGAGTGACTTTAGGAACTTAACACCACTCGTTTTAATGGATGCTTTAATTCAAGCTGAAACATATGTATATGAACCAGTAAACGAGTTTGAATTGAATGTACCGGAGTACGCAATTAGTACCGCGATGTATAAATTAGCTGCTATTCCAGCAACTTTTAGCGAACCTAAATTATACAATGATTCTTACCAGTTAACAGGCTCATTACCTGTTGCGAAAACAGAGAATTTTAAGCGAATACTCCATTCATTCACTGAAGGAGAAGGAATATTTACAATGAAGCCATCTGGTTACAAAGAACTGAAGGCTCCCTTTCCTACTCGAAAACGTGTTGATTATAATCCGCTGAATCGTAAGGATTATTTAATTCATGTTTTGAGGGCTTATTAAGTAAAAAAGAGGTGCAAATTGCACCTCTTTTGCATGTATTGATAGGTTAGTTTGTCCTAATTGTAAAGTGATAATAAAGTTATTTAATTCTGATTTAAAAATATAAGAGCCTGGCTACAAATCATATTGTAGTAAAGCTCTTTAAAGTTGTTTAATTTCTAAGCATTTAAATGTGCTTGTAGACAAAAATTAATAATAAAGTTGTTTAAATCTTGTTCAACTAAATCACCCGTTAGTTCAATTAGAAAAAATTATCTATTATTATTAAAGTGGCCCACCTTCAAAACCAATAGGCCATCCATCGACTTTAAATTTTACTTTATACTGAAACTCAAAGTGACCATCATAAATAAAAGCTAAACTAAACCCAGAAAATATATAATCGTCAAAATTAACCATCTTTCCAAAACATATTGTGGATAGATAGTAGTTCTTCATTTCTTGATTTGGGAAGAATTTCTGTAAATATTTTAATGCACAGCTTATATGTAGATGGAGTTCATCGAATGTTTTTTCTGCCATTTCGATAATCTCCACATCGGGATTTTCATTATTCCCCTGAATAATAATATCCACATCTTCCCATTCTCCGATATTAATACTATAACACCACCGTTTTTGAATGAGATACTTTTCATTTTCGTATACAGGGGGATTAACTAGGTTTAATTTTTTCACCTCATCTTTAGTTAACGGTTTATCAAGAATAAGCTTTTTATGCAAAATTTCTTTGATATTAGAGACAATATATTTAGATTTATTTAATTCTAAAGAGTCCATTTTCCACCTCATAAATTATAAAATAAAGTAAATTTCCTCTTAATTATATCATCATCCTTATTTAACTATCCTGCACCGTTAGTTCAATAAGAATTAAACAACTATATTATTTTTCAAAGGACTTTATTGTAAATTAAACAACTTTATTATCTCCTAACACTAATAACTTCTTTAAGTTTTTCTATTATATTTGCTATCGCCTCAATTGAATTCTCTGTTTCATATTCCCCAACATTTACAGAATGATTTGCATTTTTAACAACATCGATCGTTAGATTCGTTTTATTCAACTGATCAATTTGATCTGCATTATATTGGTGATCTTTATCTCCAATTACTAATATCCCTTCATGATGACTATGTAAAATCGCCTCAAAAATAGAATCAAAAGTTAGTAAAGGTGTAAGTAGTATCATTTTTGACTGTAAAAACTCTTCTCTCTTCATTAAATTATTTGCAATCGGAATTGTTCCAAGTGACTTCCCTAAAAACATAGTATCGTTATATTGCTTACCCTTTAATACTTCCTTCATTATAGGATTAATATCATCCATCATTACTTTCGTTATTTCTTCCATTGATTTATTCATTACTTGTTCGTCATAAGAATAATGAATATGTACTACATCTATTTTATGTTCAAACATTAACATCGTCGCATAATAAAATAACGGTTTATCGTAATTATATCCTGAACCTGAGAACATAAAGCATATCTTATTTGAACCTTTTTCAATATGTGTATATGGAATTACTTTTCCTTCTATATGAATCTCTTTTTTTGTCCCCTTCACCCTTTTCCCCTCCTAATACATTTACTTTTGTAAAACGATATGTGCTGTATGAACTGATACATCCTTTACTTTCTCTTTTATAAACGCTGGCTGTAAGTTATATGTATCTAACTCTTCTACCGGCACCCACTTAAAGAAATATGTTCTACCTTCTTCTTCCAAAATATATTCCTCTGCCCCATTTGCAGGTAACTCATGAAGCTCTACTTCATAATAAAAACTAATTTCATGAAATTTCCTCTCAGAAAGTGTAAAGAAATTTTCTACTGACCATATTAATCTATTTATCTCGATAGGAACCGCTAACTCTTCAGCAAGCTCTCGTTTTAACGCATCTTCACTATTTTCTAGCATTTTCACTCTTCCGCCTGGTACGTACCAAAAATCTTCACCGTCACCTTGTAGAATAAGAATTTTATTATCATGTTTACAAATTGCTCCGACTCGGTAATTAAAACATGTTTCCTCAACTTTGAACGTAAGATCCACAACGATTGCCTCCTATATTTCATTTAAAAATTGCTATAAAACTATTATTTATCGTACAAATAAGATTACTAAATTTTTCTAGTTTATTCAATGGTTTTCAATTTTACGAATCTTCCCATCATCAACAATACATATGTATATATTACAATGACAGTACACGCGAAAAACGCCTTGTTTCTTTAATAACAAAGCGTTTTTTCTTGATACTATATTTAAATTGTTATCTTCCCACTTTCCCACCACTCCATAAAAGTTTTTAAAGAAGGAGCAACCCACGTTCTACTATCATTTTCATGGTTCCATACATATATATCATCTCTTTGCACTATCCCATTCAAAATGGAATAACCAAACAAATCACCATTTCCACCATCAGCGAAAAACAATAAACAGTCAAAAGGCATATATAAATCTTTAAAATCAACTATATATCTCATATTCATATTTTCTCTTTTTATTTTCGAGGCAGACCAAATAAAGTCCCCGTATTCACCTGCTATACCGTTTGTTTCTTGTAATAGCTGTGATAAGTCATTCGGTAATTCCACAAGTAAACACTTTTGTATTTCAATAAGCTCTTCCTTCATAGCGGGATTTTTTAAGCTTAAGTTTGATGAAATACTATGAATGGTTTCTTTCCACATAACCTTTTCTCCTCCTTATGTGCAATCAACTATATTCAAAGAGCTCCTCTAAATTTATTGATACCATTTTTCTAACAATCCCTTCTCCCTTTCGCCTGAAATCCCTGCTTTTAATTCCCATTCCTCCATACTCTTCATCCACTCATACACATCCGTCACAGTATCTTCTAATCTGCTAAAAGTAAGTCCCGCTTTAACAGCATTCTCGACACTAATAGAAAAACCACCTTTCCAAGGCTTCGTCTCACCTTCTAATGAAAAAGTTTCTGGAAGCCATAGTGGCATCTCTGTCCAAGGCTGTACTTTATGTTCATTCATAAATGATTCATCTACCCAAACGAATGCAGCATCACTATTTGTAACCTTTTTACACGTATTTAATAGCTCTTCCATCGTCAATTCATAACTTGGACCTGTTACATTGAATATACCTGCTTTATTGTTTTCTGCCATGTTTAGTCCCCAGTTTGCGACGTCTTTTATATCCACTACCTGCACTGGGCGGTCATTTCTTCCTGGAACTAACACTT
This sequence comes from Bacillus sp. JKS001846, assembly GCF_900176455.1. Classification (NCBI taxonomy): domain Bacteria; kingdom Bacillati; phylum Bacillota; class Bacilli; order Caryophanales; family Bacillaceae; genus Bacillus; species Bacillus sp. JKS001846. The sequence continues at coordinate 2,658,651 of NZ_FWYG01000001.1, read as the reverse complement.
CTCCTCCCTTTGCTACACGCCCAATCCAGTATGGAAGTCGGTCTGTATAATCATACATACCTGAAAGAAGTCCTGCTCTTACGTGTAGAGCACGCCCCGACCAATACTTCTCTACTTCTTTTTCACATAATACTTTCAACGCACCGTAATACTCATAAGGAGAAACTTCACCATTCTCTACAGCCTTTATTTGATCATCCGTTGGTTCGGGCTGTAATATATAATCTTCTTTTATGGCATGCGGAATCCAATCTTTATATACGGAAAGGCTTGAGATGAATATATAGTGTTCAATATTATCTTTCAGTACTTCTCCAATATTTCTAATGTGATGGGGAGAAAACCCACATGTATCTACGACAACATCCCATTTTCGATTTTCTAAACTTGAAACATCACCATTTCTATCACCGATAAGATGCTCTACTTCAGGAAAGATTTCTTTGTTTGTTCCGCGGTTAAATAATGTAACTTCATGCCCTCTGTTCAAAGCCTCTTCTACGAAAGCTTTTCCTAAAAATCGTGTACCACCTAGAATTAGAATTTTCATGTTTCGCCCCCATTCGTGATTGAAAATTGTTTCTTTTGTTAAACGATTTTTTGTTGTGGAAAGTTACGGGGTTGGTCTGATTTTTTCTGCAAGTTCAACATATGTAATTTCCATTTCATATATAATTAAAATATCGGATATTTGATTAAGCACTTATACATGTAAGTAGGTGAAAAATATGAATAGAAACATAGTTTATCATTCAACATTATGTATTTATTTTCTCACATCGCTTGTATATATCATCTTACTGAACATAGAAAATGGTCGTAATTATTTAGGGTTTACGATGGTTATTCCGCTTTTAGCTGCTATTTTATATCAGAAATTATATAAGAAACAAAAAATAGTTCATACATTTGGAATTTCACGTCCAAAAATAAGAACATTAATTTTCTCCATTTTATTCCCAATACTTCTAGGTCTATGTCTGCATTTCTATTTCTATTTTTATATTTATAATATAAAATTCTTATTTCATCATTGTAATGAATTAGGATTTCTCCTACTCATTGGTCTTACAATTGCTGCTTTGTCTGCATTTTTAGAAGAAATCATATGGCGGGGAAATTTTCATTACCATTTACGAAAAAAATATTCATTAAAACAAACAGCAATCATTACTGCATTGCTTTGGTCTTTATGGCATTTACCAGTATCAATCTTTTATAAAAATTATCAGTTTCAGCTTGTAGGAATATTAAGCTATCTCTCATTATTATTTATATTATCTATAATTTTGACGTATACGAGAGAGTATAGCCATTCTGTGATAACACCCGCAATTTTACATGGTATGTTTAATGTATTTTATTTAACAGATGGAGTAGAAACAAAATGGGATATTAGCCTAATGGAATTAATTAAATTTATCTTGCTGGTAATTGTGTTTGGCATGATGTACCTTATACAGCAAAAAGTTAAAAAAAAGTTAAAAAATAGTTAACAATAAAAAACATTTCATTTTTATGTATCTTAATAATTAGCTCATTAAGTACTTCAACCCCTATTCAATAATCGTATAGGGGTTGAAGTTTTATAATTTTAGTTGCACAACTTGGTTAATACAACACTTTTTTCTATCATAGAGAATAAAACAAGTTTAACTAAACCTTTTATTCTTATTTTTATAAAAATAACCATATTAATCGTTTAAATAAGGAAATATGGATTCTTTAATTAACTTCCATCTATCCCCTGCATTCGGTATGACTTCAGAAGCAATCGCCACCACCAGTTCCTTCTCTGGTATGCAGCAAATCACATTCCCACCATCGCCCATTGCACAGTATGAAAAGATTCCATCCTCTTCTCGTAACCACCATAAGTAACCATATTGATTTTGGTTCATTGTTGTCGATTCTTTTATCCATGATTTTGCTAATATTTGTTTTCCCTTATAAATACCTTTATTCAAATACAGCTGTCCAAACTTAGCCATATCTTTAATTGTTAACGTTAGTCCCCAGCCGCCCGTCGAAATACCATTTGGATCATGAACCCATCCCTTTACATCTTTTCCAAATAAGTCAGCAAATCCAAATGCTTTCATATTGTAGTTTGGAATTTCTCTCATGCTAAGTGGCTGAAATAAGTATTCATTCGCAAATTCACGCACGCTTTTTCCTGTTGCGCTCGTTATGATTGCTGATAGTAAATGAGCTCCTGCAGATGAGTATTTAAAAGATCCGATTTCTCCACCATTCCCCATTCTATTAAGTGTATACTGTACCCAATCCTCTTGCGTACATAATTCTTCTAACGGTTCCTGCCAGTCTACGAAAGGATGTGGAGCTGTCATCGTAAGAAGATGCCCTACTGTTATTTCAGGTGAATGAACGTTATATTCCGGGAAAAATTCTATTACTTTTTGATCAACACTTTTTATATACCCTTTATCTACACATAGTCCAATTAAGGCAGAAATAATCGTTTTTGTGACTGATGCTATATGAAATGCATCATCTGGACCGTGACCGTTATAATATTTTTCAAAAATAACATTACCTCTCTGCACTACTAACATACCATTAATATTTTTGTATTCTTCTTTTATAATCTGATCTAACTTTTCAGCGATTTTCATTATTCATTCCCCTTTAATCCATGATTAAAAAGGTTCGATAGGTACATATATATCAACTATATGTTTATTTTCCGGGTGCTGCCTTGGGTCATTTTTATACATTTCAAAAGGATACGAATCTCTCGGCTTATATCCGCTATTTGGAAGCCATTCACCGTATAAGAAATCCCATGCTCCTTTATATTCATCTTGGAATAATTCAAAATGACCTACCGCATACTTTCCAGAAGGTATTACCATTATTCCAATGTCGTTCGTTTCTACTGCGGACTCATTCGGAATTGTTATGCATAAACTAGTTCTTAAATGATTGTCCTCAGTAAATTCATGATGATCGTGGTAAATGGTTAATACTTTCATATCCTCAAATACATAATAGTTTTCCCCCGCTGCGTAATGAAATAATTTCTCTATCATTTTTGGAAAAGCTATCATTAACTCTTCATATGTACCGATATGCCTTATGTATGCGACGTGTATATCGTCCGCTGATACAATTTCAACATTTCCTCGAACCTTCTTACACTCATTGTATTGAGAAGTTCCGCTTACGTCTTTGCAATTCTTGCTATTGTCGTTTCGATATTGCGACGGACTTACTCCGTAATAATTTTTAAATGTACGGGAGAAAACTGCTGAATCTGTGAATCCGAAGTGATACGCAATATGTGTAATCGTCATATCTGTGCGATATGTAAGTAGATTTGTTGCCCTTTCTAACTTCAATCGGTTTACATACCGTGATAATGGCTCGTCTACTATCCCCTTAAAAATCCGATGAAAATGAAACTTTGAAAATCCTGCTACATCCGCTAGCTTTTCAATTGAAAGTGAATCATCTATGTGTGATTCGATATAATCTTGTACTTTATGAATGCGTCGTAAGTACTCATTTCTACTTTGTTTACTCTCCATATTTTTATCTCCTCAAAACAAAAAGGCTAACGTTAAGCTAGCCTACTTTTATACATTTTTCAAAAATAAAACTCTACTACCACCATTCCCATCATAATTTGTATGTACCGATACACCCTCTACCTCATCATCCCCAGCCTCAATTCGAAAACCGATTTCTTGATGAAACTGTATCGACTTTTTATTAGTTGGTGACGTAATTGCTTTTACAACTTTACGATTATTTGCACGAGCGACATCAAAGAAATAAGAATACAATGTCGATGCGATTCCTCTTCTTCTATACTTCGGATTTACACCGATAAAATGAACGTATGCTTCATCTTTATATGTTTGTGAAAAAAATCCGCATAAGAAACCTAACGTTTCGCCCTCTTCTTCAATGATAAAACTCGTTTCTTGAAAGTGAACAAAAAACAGTTTTGGCAACATGGCAACCATGTCTCTCCCGCCCCACCATTCATTTAAAACTGAATGAATCTTTACATAATCTTCCCCTTGGATATTTCTTACTCGCATATGTTTCTCCCTCTCACTCACTTCATTTTTTCATAAATTTTAATGACTGTTTCTACTAATAGGATGAATACCCATATCCCGCAAAATACAAGAACAGACTGGAATATGGATCCAATTATCATAACACCAACTGTACCTGTTATTGAAAAAGATATTCCACCAAGCCCTGGATCTTGTATAAATGCTCCAGCAGAAAAAGCAGTTATAATTGATACTATTAAATAAATAACACTCGTTATTTTTAATATCTTTATAGAAAGATACGAGTTTTTTTCTTGTTCCACTTGTGATAATTCGATTTCCCCGCTCTCAATTCCTTTTTGCAAACAGTCTTCACATAGAAATTCTTCCTTAATTTTTTTACCACCGTGCATCGTACCTGTTATTTCTTTACATCTTGAACATTTTCGATTTATCATGTTGTTATCACTCCAATCTGTTAAGATTATACTTATACAATTCTACGTTTACCTTAATATTCCTTTTATGTATTTTATAGAGAAAGGTCGTGTTTTATGATTTCAAAACTCACATTTGGCTCTAAAAAAATTAACGTTCATTATACATTAAGGCCTAGTTGTTATGCGATTATTTTTCAATCATCTTCTTCAAAGATTGCTGTTATCCAAAAAGGAGACCGTTACTTTTTACCTGGTGGCGGTATGGAAGGTAATGAAACAAAAGAAGAATGTTTGCACCGTGAACTACTAGAGGAATTAGGATGGGCAATTAAAATTGATCAGTATATCGGTAATGCGGCTCGATATTTTTATGCAGAAAAGGAAGATATATATTATTTAAACGATGGATTTTTTTATATTGCGAATATGGTGCAGAAACAAACTGAAAACTGTGAGGAGGATCATGTTCTAAGGTGGATGTCTCCATTGCATGCTATAGAGCTTCTCATGCACGATCATCAAAAATGGGCCGTTGAACAAGCGCTTTTATTACAAAAACAAAAAGGATCTCCTTCTATATGAAAGAGATCCTTTTTACTGTTAACTTACTTTTTTCAAATTGAGAGCAGGCTTTTTCATTCCACCTTTTTTTACAACATATAAACCGATGAAGATAATAAGCCCGCCAACTAGTTGCATCAAATTAATTTGCTCCCCTATTGTTACAGCCGCAAAGATAACTGCAAATAATGGTACGAGATACATATAAACCATTACTTTTGTTGAGCCTATTTGACTAATACCGACATACCACATTGCTAGTCCGAAGATGGTCGCAAAGACGATTGAATATGCAAGCGATCCCCAGCTTGGCGTATCTACTGGCCACGTTAAAGAATTTACGTTGAATAAACAGTATATAACTAGCGGTACAATTCCAATTAAAGTAGACCATGATGTAACTCTCATTGCGGAGTATTTTGTAATGAGTGGTTGCGCTAAAATTGGATACCATCCCCACGCAATTGCTGCGACTAATCCAATTATATTTCCGAGCCACGCATACTCGTAAGTAGCTCCTCCTGTATGTCCTGTTAATAAAACGAATGCTGCACCAATAAAGGCTACGATTGAACCAATTTGTACTTTCATCGAAAAACGTTCTTGTTTGTGCAATACTGCTAATATCCCTGTAAAAATAGGTGACATTGCAATTAATAATGAAGCGTTCGTTGCTGAAGTATATTTCACAGATAGCATAAACATCGTTTGATACATTGTCGTTCCAACGATGCCGACTGCTACTAATCGTAACCAATCTTTTCTTTCAATACGTAATGAGCGTTCCATCATAAAAGTAATAAGTAATAATACCGGTGATGCTACTAAAAATCGTAAACTATTAAATTGAATGGATGACATATATGCCACGCCATACTTTCCTATTGTATAATTTGCTCCCCATACTAATGCAACAGATACTAGGAGCCATTCCATTTGCCATCGTTTCATCCGAATCTCCCCTTCCATATTTAGCATAGTAAAATTGGCTGGATATAACACCGTCCAATTGGCTGTTTTTTTACCCAGCCAATTTGTTATACTGAATGTATATAAGAGATGCGGAGGCGTTTGTATGGAATGGAAGCTAGATAGTGACAGTAAAATCCCTATTTATCAGCAAGTTGTTGACTTTATTGAAAAACGTATTACATACGGAGAACTTCCTCCAGGAAGCTTCCTACCTTCCGAACGAAAATTAGCTACACAGTTAAATGTAAACCGAAGTACAGTAACGACTGCTTATAACGAACTACGTGCTATGGGAATTGTAGAAAGTACGACTGGTAAAGGTACACGTGTAAGTACACATATGTGGGGCGTTTCTCCAACATTAACGCCGAACTGGAGAAATTTCGTAGAAGGCGGTACGTTCTTACCAAACTTACCGTTACTTCGCCATATTCGGGCAGAAGTACAACAAAATGAAAATATTATTGATTTCGCAAACGGAGAACTCGGTTGTAATCTCTACCCACACGATCAACTACAAACAATTTTACGAGAACAACCGTTAACACATTCATTAAGTTATGATCATCCACAAGGCTATCTTCCGCTGAGACAAGCGGTTGTAAAATATATGAGGGAATATTTAAAAGTTGAAGCAACTGAGCAATCCATTATGATTACATCTGGCGCACAGCAAGCACTTCACCTGATCGTACAATGTTTATTAAATCCAGGTGATGCTGTTGCTTTCGAAAGTCCTTCACACTGTTATTCCCTGCCTCTATTCCAATCAGCAGGTATTCGTATTTTCCCATTACCTGTCGATGAACATGGAATTAACCCAGATGATGTACAGGAGTTATATAGAAAACACCGTATTAAAATGATCTTTTTAAATCCAAATTTCCAAAACCCTACGGGAACGATGCTTCATCCAAACCGTAGAAAAAAACTATTATCACTTTGCGCAGATTTACGAATTGCAATCGTTGAAGATGATCCGTCCAGTTTACTTACGCTAGAAAAGAAACAACCTTGCCCTACTTTAAAATCGATTGATGAAAATGGAACAGTCATTTATGTACATTCTTTATCAAAAATGATTGCGCCAGGATTACGAGTCGGCTGGCTCGTCGCTCCGCAATCCGTAGTAGAAAGGTTATCCGACGCAAGGCACCAAATGGAATTAGGTATGAGCATATTCCCGCAGTGGCTTATGCAGCAGTTTTTCGAAACTGTACCATTTCAGTCGCATATCGTACCGTTACGAAAACAACTAGCAGAAAAAAGAGACGTTATCGTTCGCGCCCTAAACGAGCAACTTCACGATAAAATCTCTTTTTCAAACCCAACCGGCGGTATATACATATGGGGGAAACTAAAAGAACCGATAAACGAAAAACAACTTATTATGCAAAGTTTAAAACAAGAAATCGCGTTTATGCCGGGTAGTATTTTCGGTGCGAAAGATGGTTATATTCGTTTATCTTATGGAAAAGTGAATATTGATCAAATTGAGGAAGGTATTTCTCGTTTGCGTGAGGCTATTTTAGTTTGTGAAAAATAACTTTACATAAAGCTCTATCGTTTGACAAAAGAAAAATCTACCATTATTATCAACACGAACCTAGTTACCCCGCATTAACGGGCAATAAAACTCCCAGCTCAAAATTCAGCTGTAACAAAGAAGTTAGGTGGGAGATTAACTGCCCGTAAATGCCCGATTGGTTCAACTAATAATCAGTGGAGGGTGAATCCCCCCACTGATTAAAGTTTCACTTTATAGGAGTGGTAAAAATGAAAATTTACGTTGATGCAGATGCTTGTCCTGTAAAAGATGTAATTATTTTTGAAGCTACGAGTGCAGAAATTCCTGTAACTCTAGTTACTAGCTTTTCTCATTATTCTAATGCTCAGCAGCCTAAAGGTGTAGAAACAATTTATGTTGATTCCGGAGCAGATGCTGCAGATTACCGAATTATGCAGTTAGCAAAAAAAGAAGATTTAATCGTAACACAAGATTACGGTCTTGCTTCGCTCGCTTTAGCAAAAGGCTGTATCGTTCTACACCATAAAGGCTATAAGTATACGAATGATAACATCGAACAATTGTTACAAACACGATATTTAAGTGCAATGGTTCGAAAAAGTGGTAAACGTACAAAGGGACCGAAACCATTTACAGCAGAAGATAAAGAGAAATTTAGAGAGCTCTTTAAAAGTATGATCGCACTTTAAAAATGAATCGTCTATTTGCAAGGAAAACTTCGCAAAACAAAGAAGAGAATATCGTAATGAACATTCTCTTCTTGAGGTTTACCCTTTAAAATGAAGGTAAATTATCTAAGTTATTTTCTTTTATTCCATCAGGTTCACTACGTATAATATCTCTACCATACTTATGAAATACGTCCACATGAGCTAACTTCCCTGATTTTGCTTCACTAAGAGCAGTCATATAATCTAACTCTCTCCCGCTACTTGTTTTAAAAGCAATCAAATCACCTTCATCATTTTTACGAACAGCAACAATTTGTTCTGCTCCTGAAGTAACTTCCTGAGCTATTTCAAATTGAGCTTGCTCTTCCCCTTGATGTAAATAATCATTATATACTTTTTCAAAGTCTTTTTTGTCCATTAAACTCACCTCCAAAACATTTTATTAGTATGGTTGGGAGGTGTTGGTTTTATGTAATTTTCTGTTAGAAAAACGAATTTTTAATACCTACGCAACCCCTTCAAAGTCTCCAATATATCATCTGTAAAGGCTGTACTACCTTCTGTCTCTAAAGCTCTGAAATAAAAACTTCTTAGGAAAGTTCTAATATTTTGTACTAAAATAGCATGCTGCGGATGTCGGATGTCTTCAACAGTTGCTATACTATGTAACCAGTTGCTCCACTCTTCTTCAGTTAAAAGATTTTGGTTACGTAAAGACATAATTGGCTTTACTAATCTCTCATCTTCAAAGTGTACATATACGTAATCACTTAATCGAACCTTTTGACGAACAGCTGCAAGAATTGCATATGAAAACTCACGATTTTGTATAGTACGCACTAAAGCATCTAGTGCATCAGCAGCGTGTGCAGTAGAGTGTGCCCAGCCTTTTCCTTCTACGTAACCTCTTACATCTTCTTCTAAATATACATATTCCAGCACTTGTTCTGCTACACTGTACAGTTGTTCTTCGGATAACAACGGTTCTCTTTCATGAACAGATAAAATAAGTGGTGGAATTAATACGGAGAATGCACGTTTAAATACAGAGTCTGTTCCCTTTTCACCAATTTTATAAAATAAATAATCAGGACTAATTGCTTGTAACATTAATCCTCTTAACTCTTTTTGTCTAAATACATCATTTGTAATCCATGTGTGAAGCGTACTATAAATTAAATCATCACGTAATTCAGCATCAGGTGATCCGATATAATCTAGCATCCACTGCGCATATGGATATGCATCTACGTCTTCTGGTACAGCATAATTATTATTTTTAATTTGTAGTAGTTCTTCTTTTAGTTCTAGTACTTCATTCATTATATTTCTTGTCCCCTTTTTGCGTTTTTTATTGTCTTATCCCCTTTTATTTGCTTCATAAAATTAATTTAATTATAACAATAAACAAAAGGCTATACATATATTTCTGATTATGTATTACGCTCTTTCATGAAATATAACTTCTGGATTTCCTAAATCACTATTCTTAAATATAACATTCGCACACTCTTTCGGATTATGCTCATCTATATACATTTTACAAGTCGCGTGATACCTGTTTAAAAACATCTTCTCTGCTTCTTCATAACTTCCAAAAGCTTCAGTTTCCCGCTTAGCACCACGTTTTCTCGCAATCTCAAAATTTGTATCTACAAAGATTTTGTAATCAAATAAATGCGCAACGTCTTTTTTCAATAGAAACGTTCCATCTACTATTAATATCATATTTTGCGTGGCCAATAGCGGCTCATTATGTACAGGCATATCCGTTATTAAGTTATGAGAAATCGTTTCATACTGTAAATTTCCGTTAGGTCCTAAAGGCATTAATAATCTTTCTTTGAAAGCTGTATAATCGTGTGCATCTTCATAATACCCTCTTGCAGATTCTTTTCCTTTTGCATAGCGAATCACTCTTGGATTATGAAAATCATCAATGCTGGCGCGTGTTACTGGTAATCCTCGTTTTTTTATTTCTTCCGCTAGTTCGCTTGCAAATGTTGTTTTTCCTGAGGCTGTAATACCGCTTACTCCAACTCTTATTGGATGGGTTAAGTTTAGCTTTACAATATGATCTGCAATTTCTTTGATTCGTTGTTTTCGGTTCATGATATCTCCCTTTATAATTAGTTTACATAATATAATTATAGGTAATAATTCATGTCACTATTTGTCGGTAAATCGATATCCTTTCTCGAATCGCTGATATCTCGAAAAAATCGTTGATATATTTTAAGTTATGATAGATATATTTGAAAAATCGTTGATATATTATTAGCTTACTTCCCCTTAAATCCTCGATATAAAGCAGTCCGTAATTCTTGTTTGTATTCTTCAATTTCTGGCATTTCGAGTTCTTCTGCTAGTCTGATAGCTAATTCAATATCATACGGTACTCGTACAAGTTGAATAGAAAAGCTCGCTGCTTCTTTTTCATTGTAAGTTCCTTCAAATATTAAATAGGAAGCTTGTGTTATTTCAAGTGGGTTTCCTACGCTACCGGCATTACATAACGTTTTCCCTCTGAAATTTTGAACGAATGCTTGGTGAACGTCACCGTAACAAACGACATCTGGTTTTCTTTCCCCTTCTATATTTTCCGTCAGATCACTATTTTCGAACATACTAATACGTTCTTCTCTTGAAGCGTGTGGTTGAATTCTTTCATATAAACTTCTCGGTGAAGCGTGAAACATACGAATGAATTTCCCACTCATATAAAACTCGATTGAAAATGGTAAGTTTCTTAAATAGTCATTTTGTTCTTCCGATAATTGTTTTTGATGCCATTTCAATGCTTCAAATTCAGTCGGCTTTGTAATAAAATCATCCCAGTTTCCCATTACGACTACTTCACATTCTTTACGAATGATTTCAATTGCTTCACTGGAATGAGGTCCTTTTCCTACTAAATCTCCAAGGCAAATAATGCGCTCGATTCCTCTTAATTTAATATCATTCAACACGGATTCTAATGCTTGAATATTACCGTGAATATCTGAAATTACTGCTATTTTATCCATATAAATTACTCCTTTATTTATTAAATTCGCTTGATTGATACCATTTTGGAATATAAGATGAAAAATGATTATGATCTTCTAAAATTCCATTTAATCTTTCCTTCATATCATCTAATAAATATGGTGTGCTTCGGTTTGTCCATACGATATCAGCCGGGAATATCATTGCTGCATATAATGAGTACAGTTTCCAAAAATGTAGATCAGGTTCTCCTCCGCAATAACCGTGAACTTGTCCAATCGCGAATGGTTTGCTTATATTCGTTGTAAATAGTGCTACTTTATGAAAATCATGAATAGGATCACCAATATCGAATCTAGCAAAATCAATGACAGCCCTAAACTCATTTTGGTCAATCATTATATTAGCCGGATGAAAATCGTCATGTAAAAATACGATGGGACGATTTTTTAATAAATCTTTATGATTTCCTACAAAATCTATCACTGTATTTAAATGAAAAAAGTCTACTTCATATTCTTTCAACGCTTCTAAGTATCTCTCATATTTACTCCATATAGACATTTCCCATGAATTACTTTTATCTTCTTTTTCAACTAAATGAATCTTTTTTAGTACTTCTCCAGCCTTTTTTCCAGCCCTATACTGCTCTTCTGTAGACAACGTTCTTAATATATCTTCACCATCTAATCCATCAATCCATTCAAAAACTTGTACACATTTATTGAATTTAGTAAGACTAATAAAATGAATTAATTTTGGCATAGGAATATGTAAAGAATCTAGCTGCTGCATATATTCATATTCTTCCTGCTTCCGTTCAAAATATGATGAATCGCATACTTTAATAAAATACGAGGCCCCACTCTCTAATTCAATTTTATATTTCTCATCGAATGAAAAGCCTTTTGAAATAACAGTCGCTTTTAACATGCGAGGCCATTCTAGTATTCTCTCTATCTCTCTAAGCATTTCTTCCACAACGTTCACCTCTATCAATATATGTACAAACTCCCTAACACTTCATGCTCTCGTTTATTTCCCCCTTTAAACTCTACTGCAAATGGATATTCGCCATGATTCTTTATGTATTCTTGCACTAGACCTTCTCCAACCGGTTCACAAAACTGTACTTGAATGTCACCAAACGATACACTTTGACACTCAGCATTCCATTTTTCATTTTTCACAACTGAGCTTGTAGATAGTCCCATTACTTCTTTCCATTTCCGTACTGTTTCTCGAACATTTTTTACTGCGTAATGAATCGTTTCAATTTGTTGCACTTTGTTTTTATGTTCAGTAATCGTCCCACTGTTACGTAAATCATTTCTTCTTTCTTCGTCCGTTTCATTCCACTGTATAAAGAAAGGTAATTTCGGTCCGTTCTCTTCTTGCTTAACGAATAACATTTTCCATTCTAAAAGTCGGCCATCTTTTCTCATACGTTTCCCTTCAAATGGCCCTATCGTATGTAAGCCGTACTTATTAAAGTTAACTGCTAGCTCCTCAATTGCATCTGTTCGGATCGCGATTTGTAGCATTCCTTCTCCATTTTGTAGTTTCACCACTGTTTCTTGTACTAATGGATTTTCTGCTTCTTTCGCTTTTTCTTCATGTTGAACTGCTAAAAATTCTATGTATGATAAGTCAAAATAACTTAAACTATTCCAAGTACCCCAATTCGTATGCTCTCCGCCTAATACAGTATGAAATCCCAGTTCCTGCATTTGTTTTGCCGCTTCCTCCGGTGTACCATGAACTGTGTGAACGAGATGATCAAATCGTAACATGTCTTTCTCCCCTTTCTCTCCATCCTTTTATTGTATATTTTATTTTTCTTTCATTCAATTCAAAAACTTTAAAACCCAGTTGATTTATACGATTAATATGTATTATAATGAAACAAATTTAATTATTGCTGATTGGAAAAACCAAAGGCACTTTTCTCATACGGGAAAAGTGTCTTTTTCATTTATTATTACAGGGGGATTATTTATGCAGAAATTAATTGTCTTTGCTATTATTGGATTTTTCGCTCAATTGATCGATGGAGCACTCGGAATGGCGTATGGGGTAACGTCTACTTCACTATTATTAATGTTTGGTATTGCACCGGCTGTAGCTTCCGCATCAGTTCATTTAGCTGAAGTCGTTACAACTGCAGCTTCTGGCGCATCTCATATCAAATTTGGAAACGTTGATAAATATACAGTTTCCAGGCTTACATTACCTGGGGCAATCGGCGCATTTATTGGGGCATGTTTTTTAAGTAATTTGCCTGGAGATGTAATCAAACCGTACATTTCCGTATTTTTATTTACTTTAGGGGTTTATATTTTATTACGATTCATCATTCAAAAACAAATTGTCACTTCAAATAAGCGTATGTCTGCCAAACAACTTGTGCCGCTTGGTTTATTCGCTGGATTCGTTGATTCAACTGGTGGCGGTGGTTGGGGGCCGATTACGACACCCGTTCTTCTAGCAAGAGGAAATGAAGCTAGAAAAGTTATTGGATCTGTAGATACGAGTGAATTTCCTGTTTCACTCGCTGCAACAATCGGCTTCTTCATCTCACTTGGCTGGGAACAAGTAAGCTGGGTTTGGGTATTTGCCTTAATGCTCGGCGGTATTGTCGCAGCTCCAATTGCTGCATGGTTAGTCCGCATCGTTCCACCCCATTTACTTGGCGTATTAGTTGGTGGTCTTATTATATTTACAAATATACGTACACTGCTTACTACATTTAAAGTGGATCCAACTGTTATTTCACTTTCTTACGTTGCAGTTGGTCTTGTCGTTATTATTTCTATTTTCATTGCTGTTCGAAATCATTCCAATCGCCCTCACGCATCAACGGCTGAGTATCCGAATGATCAGAAGCAAATGCTACCATAACTATAAAAAATACCGCTCAATTTAGAGCGGTATTTTTTATTTTTCTATTTTCCAATTAATCATCGTTTCTGTAGCATTTACTCTCTTCATATGTAACTTTTCTAAAACACGCATCGAACTATAGTTATCTAGGAGTGTCTCCGCAATTATTGTTTCTACCTCTCCTGTTTTGAAAGCCCAATCGATTAGTTCTCTTACAGCTTCTGTTGCATAGCCCTGATTCCAATATTTCTCAATAAATCCATAGCCTATTTCTACTGTTTGATTCTCGTTTGGTTTCCCTTTAAACCCAATATCACCTAAAACGCTATCATCTTCTTTCCGAAGAACATACCACGCCCCCCATGGTAATAAAGCCGCATCTTGTTTTACATTCTCTACATGCCCTACAATATGCGGACCGCTATTATATCCTTGCTCGTTAGCGACTTGAATACTCTCTTCTGTACACGGCACTATATAGAGCCTTTCTGTTTCTAATTTCATTTTGATTTCCCCTTTTTGCTTAAACGTTACTCTAATTATAACAAATAATATGACTTTATCATGAATGTCGAATTATATTTTTCTGAATTTTCTTTTTATTTAGAGGGTTTTTCAATATTTTTTGCGAAACATTTGTATAACAATTTTTTCTTTGCTTATTGCTACATAATAGTAGGTTCGGGTGGAGTTTTGCAAGCGTTTCCTATACAATAACCGATATTTTTTGACTTTTCCTAACAAAATATCTTGCAATATATTCAGAAAGTCATTACAATTGCCATATATTAAAAATCTTAGCAATATATAAATCCTCATCAATCCGATGAGGTAGAGGTTGCGACTTTTAATAGTAAAACGGACGAGACACAGAGAATGTCACCGACTCCGTTTGAAAGGAAAAGTTGCCGAAGTTTATATTTCTTCTCTGGAAATATGAGCTGGGGCTGTCTCCGAAAGGAACAGAACTGTCACGTTTACAAAATTACCGTGTAAACGTGGGGTGCTATCTTAACGGAAGGGTATGATGGGGTGGTTATTTGTGAAACGTTCCGCCAAATTCCTTTGGCGGTTTTTTGTATTTTTCTCCCCCGCTCCTTCCTAACCTACAAGAAAAGGAGTGTTGAACATGAATAGCGCAACAAATCAATCTACCTCTAAAACGCAAACTACACAAGGACAAGGTGAATTAAAACGCGGATTAAAATCGCGTCACCTTACGATGATTTCTCTCGGCGGTACAATTGGTACCGGACTATTTCTTGCCAGCGGTGGTGTCATCCATTCAGCTGGTCCTGGCGGCGCATTAATTGCATACGCCGCAATTGGAATTATGGTTTACTTCTTAATGACAAGCTTAGCTGAACTCGCAGCTTACATGCCTGTTACTGGATCTTTTAGTACGTATGCAACAAAATTTGTTGATCCATCACTTGGCTTTGCACTTGGATGGAACTATTGGTATAACTGGGCGATTACGATCGCTGCTGAACTTGCAGCCGTAACATTAATTATGAAATTTTGGTTCCCAGATACCCCTTCTCTTATTTGGAGCGGATTATGTTTAGCTATTATTTTCCTTTTAAACTATTTATCTGTTAAAGGGTTTGGTGAATCTGAATATTGGTTCGCACTTATTAAAGTAGTTACAATTATTATCTTTTTAATTGTCGGCTTTATGATGATTTTCGGAATTATGGGGGGCGAAACTGTTGGATTCAAAAACTTCACTGTTGCAGATGCACCATTTAACGGCGGTATCATGGCAATTATCGGTGTATTTATGGCAGCTGGTTTCTCCTTCCAAGGAACTGAATTATTAGGAGTAGCTGCTGGTGAAACATCTGATCCAGAACGTAATATCCCAAAAGCAATTCGTTCAATCTTTTGGCGTATTCTTTTATTCTATATCCTTGCGATTCTCGTTATCGGTTTATTAATTCCTTATACAACTGAAAGTCTTGCTGCAAGTGATGTAACAGTAAGTCCATTTACACTTATTTTTGAAAAAGCGGGCGTTGCCTTTGCTGCCTCTGTTATGAACGCTGTTATTTTAACGGCAGTACTATCTGCTGGTAACTCTGGTATGTACGCATCAACTCGTATGCTTTGGGATTTAGCTCGCCAAGGAAAAGCACCAAAATTCTTAGGCAAATTAGATAGCCGCGGTGTACCTGTAAACGCATTAATCGTAACGTCAATTGTCGGTAGTATCGCTTTCATTGCTTCTTTATTCGGTGACGGTGTTGTATACATTTGGTTATTAAACGCATCTGGAATGTCTGGCTTTATCGCATGGGTTGGAATAGCAATTAGTCATTACCGTTTCCGTAAAGCATATACCGTACAAGGCAAAGATTTAAAAGACTTACCATATAGAGCAAAATGGTTCCCATTCGGTCCAATCTTCGCATTTACACTTTGTATCATCGTAATTTTAGGACAAAACTACGGCGCATTTATGGGTGAATCAATCGATTGGAACGGCGTACTCGTTTCTTACATCGGTTTACCACTCTTCTTAGTACTATGGTTAGGATATAAATTTACGAAAAAAACAAAAGTGATTCCACTTGATAAATGTGAACTAAAATAAAGTGAAACGAGCAAACAAATTTGTTTGCTCGTTTTTTATTGCAAACCTCTTTGCTTCCCTATTACTCCTGTTTTTGCCATAATAGAAGAAATATAATTAAAGGTTGGGATACAATGAACATTCGCATTACTGATGAAGCAAAAGCAGCTATACATAGATTAGAACGTAAAGACAAAAAGATCATTCGCATTAGAGGGACAATGACAAACTCTTGTAGTATTTTCGTTGATGTCGATTTAATTTGGGATACATATAACGCAGATGATGTTGTATATGAAGATGCAGATCTTATCGTACAAATGGATTCATTCACGAAAGACTACACTGGTGATACGGTGAAACTTGATTATAAGACGACAGGTTTTAGTATTACGACTCCGAGTGAGACTTTAGTTTATGGATTGTCGCTTAAAAAATAAAAATTGTTTTCATTTGACCACTGAGGTGAAAAAATGGGTAAATATGTTCCGTTAAAATTTTTATTTAACGAAGAATTAGCAGAAAAAATGGCTGATTCTATTTGTAAACACGATCCTACTTTCTCTAAAAGAAACTTTGTATCTTCCGTAACATGTAAAGTTGAAAATTTAGAGTTAAAGCATCGTATTGAAGTAATTGCAGATGAATTACACAATGCTTTACAAAAAGATTTTAATGCAGCCATACATATATTACTGAAAACATTAGGACTAGAAAATACAACAGAAGTAGGCACATTTACATGTATGAAATAACGAAAAGGAATACTGCTGAATATGCCATTCGGCCTTTTCTTCAAACATACCATGAAGACACACTAGACATATTGCAACAGTGGATTCATGACGAAAACAGCCACATTAGAAGATTAGTTTCTGAAGGTACAAGACCAAGGCTTCCTTGGGCTAAAAAAATTGGAGCTCTAAAAGGTGACTTTAAGAACAATTTACAGCTTCTTGAACCTTTAATGAATGACCCTTCTAAATATGTTCAAAAATCTGTAGCCAATCATATGAACGATATTACGAAAGAAGATAAAGAACTCGTTTTTCAGTGGTTACAGCAATTACGTGATAAACAGCATCCTATTAAACCTTGGATTATAAAACATGGGTTAAGAACAATAATAAAAAGTGGTACTTTACCAAAAGATTTTTGTTTTTGAGTATTTTAAACAAAACCGCTTATGCTTCAAAAATGAAACATAAGCGGTTTTCCTTTTGAATACAGAAATAACAAACATAAAAAGCACTTTAAATTTCTTCTTTATATCATTATTTTACTAACTCTTCTATGTTATTACTTTCCTTAATTTTTTCGGATGATAGCCAGAGTGAATAACTTGTTCCATCCTTGTTCCTTAAATATATGTTAAAATCCTTATTATATAGTTCTTCTTTAAGAATAGTGACTACCTTTCTCAAATCATCTATTACATATGGATCATTTCTATATTTTATCTCACTGTCATTGAAAACTAATGTCAATTCATACTCTAGACAATTGCCGTCTTTCGGGTGTGGACAAGTAATATCCTCAATTTCAAAACGATCATTTTGAATTTCATTTAACCTTACGCCTACTTTTGTTTCAGTTTGAACCAAATATGTCCAATAACTGCTTACTGTGTTTTTCATTGTTAAAAGCAGTTCTTCTTTCGTTATAGCTTTTTGCACATTTTGAAAAGGCAAGCCTATAGATTCACCATTATAATCCTCAATTTCAAGTGTTGTTATCTTTCTATTACTCTTCTGAATGAATTGGATTAGAGCATATAAACGATCTAATTCTTTTGATTCAAATTGACTGTAATCAATCTTGTCACTCGTTTTTAAAGTTAATAATAACTTATCCGTTGGTTTCTCCTCTATATCATCATCCACTATATATTGAAAAACATTTTTATTTTCAGGTTCCACGTAACCTAATTTTTTAATTTCTTCTAGCATTGGTTTAAATTTCTTATATTCCTCATATGTTTTTTTTCCGTATTGATATTCATCACCTTTTATTCTTGAATATAAGAAGCCATCTACCTCTACTCTAAATTGAATATTTTTGTTATTTTTTGCTTGAACAGTATGATATGTATGCCCCATATTTCCTTCGTTTATAGCACCCCAATGTGTTACAATCACATCAATTCCGTGCTTTTTTTTCACATATTTTTTCACCTGATCGTCATCTTTATAATTACACCCACTTAAACATAAGAAACATAACAATAGTAACATTACATTTTTCATTCTTTTCATATAGCACCTTGCCCTCTTTTCGCATAAACAAAATATTCCATATATAAAGAATACTAAATCGCTGAATGTTTTCAAAGAATTAAAATATTTTTACACTCGGTATATATATCTATTTCTTTTATTAATGGCTCTAATAAGTTTTAATATTGATAATCGAATATAATAAAAAGAAACCTAAATTTAAGGTTTCCCATTTTTACCAACAATTTAAATTTTAATAGATATTTTTTAGCCAAGTAATAATTCGTAGTACCTGAAACGACTCAAACCAAGTAATGAAAAACAGGACAACAAAGAAAGAGATAAGTGATATGAATTTTAATCTTCCATCTTCACGTCTAGCAATCGCTATAATACTCAGAACCACTCCAATTAAAAAAGAAATATACCCTAATAGGATAATAGGCTCATAATAGCTATCTATTATCCTATTTAATCCAAATAATAACATTCCAAAAGTCATCAAGGTTATTGAAAATACACTAAATTTTTTCATAATTCAACCTCCAATATAATTTTACTATTTTATGGAGAGAATAATTTTTTTATGCGTATGAATGAACAATTACACTATAAAAGTAGATAACTCAATTTACTTTTTCATTAAACAACTGCCTTCTTTTATACCCTCAAAGGATTTTCACTCAATTAACCCGAATATATAAATAACAATTCTCACAAGGAGTAACTTTATATGAATCTATTCGAACACGAAACATAAAACCGTTCCACTTTAATAAGAGGTCCTCCCTTTTTCTTTTCTCATCATATCATCCATTAAAAAAATAGGAGGACATAATTATGAAACGTGATCCATTATTTTTAACTTTATTAGAAAGTGCAAATACACATTTTAGCGGTTGGGATTTTTCTTTCATTTCAGAAACGGGTCGAATGAAGAGCGAGCCTTTATCGTGGTCGTACGGCAGTACTGCTTTTCAGCTTATGCAACGTGCAGAATCAATGCTCGATATGGGTACTGGCGGAGAGTTTTTATCTATGTTACAACCGTTCCCGTCAACTATATTCGCTACTGAGGGCTACGCTCCAAATGTGCCAATTGCTCGAAAGAAATTAGAGCCTTTAGGGGTTGCCGTTGTAGAAGTGACCGATGATACTGCTTTGCCATTTCAAGATGGTCAATTTAATTTAATTATAAATCAACATGAATCGTATGCTGCTTCTGAGGTAAACAGAATTCTTTCTCCAAGTGGCGTTTTTCTTACACAACAAGTTGGCGGTCTTGATTGCGCGGAACTTAATGAGCAGTTTGGCTCACCACTAAATAGCGAATTTGCAAGTTGGTCTCTCGAAACCGCATGCAGTGAGTTAAAGCAAAATGGATTTACTATCTTAGATGCAAAAGAGGAATTCCCTTTCCAACGCTTTTATGACATTGGCGCTATCGTCTATTATTTAAAAGCGATTCCGTGGCAAATTCCTGATTTTACTGTTGAAAGGTATTGTGAGGAATTATATCGTATACATGAAATCATCTTACAAAAAGGTTATTTTGATGTGAAGCAACATCGTTTTATGATTAAGGCGATTTGTAGCTAACAAAAAGAGGTGGCAAAGCCACCTCCTTTTTGCTCCGTTTACATATGTTCTCTACTCTTTCATAATAAGAAAAGTTATATCATGCATATTACAATTATGACCAATGAATTGTATTTCTGAAACATATAATCACCTCGCATATATGATGAGAGCAAAAACGTGATTTTTCACTTTCCTCTTCTATTGAGAAATGAGTTGTTTTTCATATCGCTTGTTCGCATCATCTTCTGTCAAACATGCAGTTGTGTAATGAATAATATTCTGGTTATCATACGTAAACATATGTTCTAACTTATTTTCTTCTGTTAATACTGTCGGTAAGTATTTTGGTAAATTGCTAACTACTCCTCTATTATCACCATCTAATATCCAATCAATTTCTTTCCATTCTAATAGACCTTCAGCCGTACGTAATGGTGTATTCATTTGCATTCCATCTGGCAAATCAGCAACGAACACATACATTCCTTCACTAGCCTGGGGCTCATCTTTACCTTTAAAACCAACAGTCCCTTTATACGTTACACTTGAAAGTTCTATGCCCGTTTCCTCAAATGTTTCTCTAATTATTCCTTCGTATGGCGTTTCATTATCTTCTATTTTTCCTCCAACACCATTCCACATCCCCATATTCGGCTTTTTATTTCTATTTAATAGCAGTATTTTATCGCTTTTTCTAATAAAGCAAATTGTGTATTTGTACATACGATCATTTCCTTTCATTTTCCACATGAGTTATTTGGCTTATTTTCAAGTATCGACGAGTCTAAACATAAATTTTTCATATCATTTAATCCAAAAGGTTTTTTAAAGAAAATAAAGTGAAACTTTAATAAGTGGGGTTTTGCTCCTCTCCCACTTATTCTATTATTTTCATTTTTGAAAAAGGATAATATACAAATTCCACCTTGCCAATTATGTTATCTTCTTCAATATATCCTAAGCCATTTCGACTATCTCTACTGACTTCGCGGTTATCTCCCATTACAAATAACTTATTTGGCGGAATTTTTGTCTTTTGAAAGTTATAAAACACTTGTGTGTTGTTAAATAAATCTTTGTTTGTATATGGTTCTTCTTGCTTTTTATCGTTCACATATACCTTTCCGTTCGTTATGTTAATTACATCACCAGGAAGCCCTATTACACGTTTCACATAATATTTCGATTCATCCGCTTCCTTTATAATGACAATTTCTCCGTGTTGTAAATTAGAAAGACGTACTACTGCTTTATTTACAAATACGTAGTCTTCTTCATATAAAGTCGGCTGCATCGATTCCCCTTCCACCTTACATAAAGTAAAAGAATGGTAGCCTATGACTATCACCAATATAAATAGTATGTACTTTCCCCAGCCTCTCTTAATCTCCTTTTTCATATCCATTCCCACCTTATAAAGCGCTTTTTAACTCAAAAAATATATCACTGCACAATATGTTTCCATGCAGTGATACTATTTTTACTGTGCCTTGTTCGGTTGTTCTACTGGAATTGAATTTGTATTTGATCTATTTGTTTTTAATTCAAAATACGCATCCAAAATCTCTTTACCAATCGCAGAATTAATTCCTGATTTATCATCATTCACCCATGGTACAACAACTGAAAAAGCTACTTCCGGATCAGCATCATATGGTGCATAACCGGCAAGAGTTAAATTATAACATTTTTTTCGGTTGTTGTTCTCATCTCTTCCAATATCACTTTCTCCACCATATACTGTCTCAGCTGTTCCTGTTTTTCCCGCTGGTTTATATGGTAGACCTTTAAACGTTCCGGTACCTGTTCCGTCAGCTTCTTGAAAAACTCTTCTAAATCCTTCTTTTACATGATTAATGTACGAAGTGTCCATATCCACTCTATTTAATACAACTGGTTCAATCGACCGAACGACTTTTCCTACATCCTCTGGTCTATTCGGTTGCTCTCTAACTTCTTGTACAATTTGTGGCTTCATTCGGTAACCGCCATTTGCAATGGTTGAAATATATTGTGCAAGCTGAAGCGGCGTATATGTATCATACTGTCCAATCGCGTAATCAAGTAAAAATCCGGGTATGTTATCAGTTCTACCTACTTGACCAATTGATTCATTTGGCAGGTCAATACCAGTCGACACACCTAGGCCAAATTGTCTAAAATAGTAGCGCATTTTATTAAATGTTTCTTGTTTAATATCTAATGGATTGTTTGGGACATAATTAATGCCTGCCATTTTTAAAGCCGTATTAAACATATAAACGTTCGATGACACTTGCAAAGCTCTTAAATCATCAATATCCCCAAATTCTTTCCACGATTTCTTCGGCTTAGAACTTCCTTTAAAATACATTGGTGCATCAAAGAAATGTGTATACGGCTTAATCGCTTCTGTTTGATATCCAGTTAATAAAGTAGCACCTTTTACAGTTGACCCTAACTCATAAGAACTTGTCATCGTTCCTAATGCATAATCTTCTATTTGCATACCGCCATCTTTATTTACAATTTTCTTTCCTGCCATTGATAAAATTTGACCGTTTTTCGGATTCATCATTACTACGAACGCACGATCCATCATCGGCTCTGCAGCATGAAAGGCTCGTAAATTCTTTTCAAGACTTCCCTCTACTCTTTTCTGTAAATCCATATCGACTGTTAACATCAAGTTATTTCCACTTTTTCCTTCAGTCACTTTTTCTGTGCGAACAATCTTCCCTGCTTTATCCATAATATTTTTAGACTGTTCTTTCGTTCCGTGTAGTGCATCTTCGTATTGTTTTTCGATGTAACTTTTACCAATACGGTCGTTTCGATTATAATCACGAACTAAATAATAATCTAATTGTTCTCTTGGCAACCCTTCATTTTCATTAGAAACGCTACCTAGTATAGAGCGCAGTATTTTATCATTTGGGTATTCACGTTCCCAATCTACTGTTGTATCTACCCCCGGTAAACTTGCCAACCTTTCACTAACGACAGCATATTCATTTTGACTTACATCTTTTTTAACGATTTGCGGCGTCATTTTATATCCCGCATTCATTTTGCTTTTAATGGCTAGTACTTCTAGGTCTTCTTTTGAAAGTTCACTTAATTCTTCTTGTGTAATTCTTTCCCTACGTAACTCTTCAACTTTTTTATCTAATTCTTTCCCTTCTATCTCCTGCTTTCTAAATTTACTCTCATCTTCTTTCGTTACTTTCGCTGCTGCCCGCTTTTCATTTAACTGCATCCAAAAATCCTTTTTATCTGTTTCTGTTAACTTGTCTATGTCCTCTTGCGACATTTCAATTAGCTTAGCTAAACCTCTTGCTACTTGTAAAACTTCTTTCGAGTCTACTCCTCTCATTTTCGTATATGTAACGGTTCGCAATGGTTTATTATTTACAATAACGTGACCTTGCCGATCAAACATTTTCCCTCTAGGAACGGGAGTGCTTACCGTTACATCTTCCTTTTTATTTACTTCATTTCTATACGTTTCTCCATCAATGATTTGTACTTTACCTAATTGAATTATAATAGCTGAAAATAAAAGAAAGACAATAAAAAATAGTACATTTAACCGAAATGGAATATGAGTCTTTTTCTTTTTCGATAGTTTTTTCTGCTCCTTTTTCTGTCTCATTTCGCTCCCTCGCTTCATTCTATTAACATTTCTACGCAAAGTCATTATGTATCAAATTTATTTATATGATATATATAGAATTTTATATTAATTATAAAAGAAATAAAAGATTTAATTTTCAGTTTTTTTATTTTTATACCCTATTTATTACCATTCCCTTAATGCACAATAAAATGAATATTATTCTAAAAGAAAAATGGAGCAAATTTATTTTTATACCATTAGTTTACATTTCTTTGTATACTAAAGAAATAAATTCATAAAAGACATTACTTAAGGAGAGAACGAAAATGACAGATTCGTTTATCATACATACTAAAACGCCACATTGTTTAAACTTTATGATCTACATTCAAAATATTTATCTCAATCAAAAAGGAAAAAAAGAAAATTTTCGTTTTCCTTACATAACAAAAACATTACATTTCTCCACTGACTTTAAAACAAATTTCAAAGAATTATGGCTGACTCTTCGTAAGCAAACTGCTAACGACAGATATGATTTACAAATTTTTCATGAAGAAAACCATATCTTCTATGAGAAGCTTTTTAACACCCAATTATGTAATGAAGACTCTTTTAAAGAATTAGTATGTAGTTTTCAAGTATGGTGGACTAGCATAGTAGGTCAACTTTCATTAGAACGTTCTGTAGATGAATATGGGCAACAACTTTTTAACGATTTAGTTTTATACTTAAAGCAAAACGAAATAGAACCTTTACAACAGCTACATATTAGCTTACTTTATGACGATTGTTTATTGGTTAAAGAAAACATTTCTTCCTATTCTGCTATTTTGCCGACTAAAACCTTTTTTATAAATTATAGAGATGTGGTTACTACATTATCGACCTGTTTTCATGTTGCTTAATACAGCGATTACCCAAATAAAAAACTGAGGTAGATACCTCAGTTTTTTCGTTAACTTATTTCATTGAAGATAACCCTTCAACAAACTCACCAATCTTATTTTGAAAAACAAAGTCAAAGTTATATTCTTGTCCTGTTAACTCTTCATTTACTAAAATAGTTGTTGCCCCTACTTCTCTCTTTGCGATTTCCGGGAATGAAGCGACAGGTTGTACTTTTAATGACGTTCCCATAACGAGAAGTACATCTGTTTCATATAAACGTTTCATCGCATTTTGATATTGAGGCAGTGTATCTCCGTATAAAACAACGTCTGGATTTAAAATGAAATTACACTTCTCACAGCGCGGCACTTCATGATCAATCATATACTGTAAATCATATCCCGCTTTACACTTCGGACAATGTGCTGTTTGAAGTGTTCCATGTAAATCAATGACATGTTTACTGCCACCTAATTGATGTAAACCGTCAATATTTTGCGTTAAAATCGTAATATCTTTCCCTTGTTCTTCTAGCTCAGCTAAAAAACGATGTCCACGATTTGGTTTATATTGATGGAACGTATTAATTTGAAAGATTTCTTTATAATGCTTCCAAAATTCTTTCGGACTTCGGTTATAGTACCCTCTTGATAAATACATCTCCACATTCGCATCAGCATACAATCCATTTGCTGAACGGAAATCTGGGATACCACTTTCCGTACTTGCACCAGCGCCTGTTAATACTGTAATTTTCTTCGCTTTTTCTAAAATTAAACGTACTTCTTCAAATTGTTGCACAAAAATCACCTCTATGTATTTTCCTATTCTTATTATACCAGTTGTTTACAGGAGGTGTTGTACAATTCATTTTACTTAATGCGTTGCGCCCCCAATCTCTACAATATCTACTTCAACTGTCATCGTTACTTCAATTGCCAATTCTATTCCCTTACTAATAGTAGAAAGTGACATACTCGGTTGCTCTGGATAATTACTCGCTTGTTCTGGTAAAAACGGAATATGAATGAATCCGCCTTTTATTTTCTTATCATGTTTCTCTAATTCATGCATAAGTCCATAGAATAAGTGATTACAAACGAATGTGCCTGCCGTCTGTGAAACAGATGACGGTATGCCCTCTTCGCGAAGTTTTTTTACGATTGCTTTCATCGGAAGTGTAGACCAATACGCAATCGCTCCTTCTTCTACAACCGGTACATCTACTGGCTGATTCCCTTCATTATCAGCAATTCTTGCATCATCAATATTAATTGCGACACGTTCTATCGTAATATCTGGTCTGCCCCCAGCTTGTCCGATACATATAGTAATTTCCGGCCCTAGTTCTTCTATATACTCTTTTAATACGCTTATTGATTTATGAAATACAGTTGGTATTTGTTTGCTTATTATCTTGTATTCTCCAATTGTTTTTTCATGCAAACCTTTTGCTACTTCCCAAGCTGGATTGATATTTTCTCCGCCAAACGGATCAAACCCTGTTAATAATACTGTTTTCATAGTTTTATCCTCCTAATTAAAAACGATATACAAGGCCGTACATAATAAACATATTTATGATAAAAATTGAAAGAGCAATTGGTACTTGCGCTTTAATAACCGCATTTTTATCCTTTAGCTCTAAAAGCATCGCAGGTACGATATTAAAGTTTGCTGCCATTGGCGTAAGCAGTGTTCCGCAATATCCAGCAAACATACCGAGTGCTGCCATAATTGCTGGGTTTCCGCCGTGCATTTGAACTATTAAAGGTAAGCCAATTCCGCCAGTAATAACAGCAAACGCTGCGAATGCATTTCCCATTACGACTGTAAATAGCATCATGCCTAAACAGTACGCCATAACAGCAACGAACGGATACTCTGTCGGTAACACTTGTCCGACTAAATCAGAAACGACTTGTCCAACGCCCGACTTCGCGAAAATACCGCCAAGTGCCGCTAACATTTGTGGTAAAATAACAGCCCAGCCGACAGCTTGTAATAGTCTGCTTCCTTCTTGAACAGGCGTTGTTATTTTCGATTTTGTAATACGCATCGCCGCGACAAATGCGAGTAATGCACCAAGCGCTAATGCAACTAAAGTTACTTTATCTGGATCAACAAGAGAGACATTTCCCCATTTAATTTTCCCTAACGTCAACGTACCGATAATTGTAAAAATAGGAATTAATAGTGCAGGCATAAAAATTTTATTTTTTAATTTCTCAGCATGTTTTACACGTTCTTGTACTGGAACTTCTTTTTCCTCTGATTTTGTCACTTTATTTAGCGAGGCTAAAACGACCATAGCGAGCACGATACAGCCAACGTAAAACGAAGGAATTACATTTCCAAATAAAAATGTAACTGCAAACAATGCCCAAAATAAACTAGAACCGAATCTGTTTGGATGTTCACGATCGAATGCGATACGAACAGCGATAAAAGCAACAATTATCCCTAATACATAATAGATTGTATCCATTGTGATGATGTTCATATTAGATTGCCTCCTTCTCTTCTTTTCCTTCTGCCTTCATTGTTTTCTCTATATATTTATCAAACCTTCTAAATCTAATCCAGCTTACAATAAGTGCAGATATTGCTGTCGGAATGCCCCAAAGTGCCATATCCCATACACCAACATGCATACCTACTGAATCGAAGAATCCTTTCATTAATAAAATAGCACCAGTTGCGATGAAAATATCTTCTCCGAAAAACCAAGCTGTATTTTCCGCAGCAGCTGCGTTTGCTTTAATCTTTTCTCTTAATTTTTCAGGAAGTTTACCGTATTTACCTTGCGCAGCCCCTTCTGCCATCGGTGCAACGAGCGGCCTTACTGTTTGCGCATGCCCACCAATATTAAGCCCTAGTGCTGCTGATGATTCTCTTATCGTAAAATATGACATTAATACTCTTCCAGTTGTTGCTCCTTTTGATTTCGTTATAAGTGCTTCGGCTCTTTCTTTTAAACCGTAACGCTCTAAAATTCCGATTACCGGTAAAGTTAATATAATTGGCATAGACATATATCTATTTTCTATGAAAAATTTACCGAACATGCTGATCACATCATAAAAACTTAATCCTGAAACCATACCAGTAACAATACCTGCAACCATAACTACTAAAAGTGTATTTAATCTAAATAAAAAGCCCACTGCCACTAATAATATCCCGATTAATTTCACCAATTCCAACACTTCCCCTCATTTTTTATTTCGGTGCACATATAGAAATACCATCATGTCCGAATGTTCTGTATATTCTTTCTGCAAATTGCACTGCTTTTTCCCCATCACCGTGTAAACAAATCGTTTGCGCCTGAACTGCTACTTTCTCTCCATTGATCGAATTTACATGGCCTTCTTTCACCATTTGAAGTACTTGCTTTATTGCTTCGTCTTCATCTTTTATAAGCGCATTTTCTTCTGTACGGCTCGTTAATGTACCATCTTGCTTATACGTACGATCCGCAAAAGCCTCTTGTACGAGAGTTACATTGTATTTTTCTGCAGCCTGTATAAACGCCTCGCTATTTGCTAATCCGTAAAGTAATAGACTTGGATTTATATGATAAATTGCCTTTGCGATTGCATCTGCAATTTCCGGATTAGACGCCGCCATATTATATAAGGCACCGTGCGGCTTTACATGATGCATCTTCCCGCCAGCCACTTTTACAAACCCGTCTAATGCGCCGATTTGATATAAAACATAATCGTATACTTCACTTGCTGAAACATTCATGTTTCTTCTACCAAATCCAATTAAATCAGGAAATCCAGGATGCGCCCCTATTGCTACGTTATACTCCAAAGCTTTTTCAACAGTTTGACGCATAATAGACGGATCACCCGCATGAAAACCGCAAGCAACGTTTATAGAGGAAACGAACGGAAGAATTTCATCATCATTCCCCATTTTATAAGCTCCAAAACTTTCTCCTAAATCACAGTTTAAATCGATTGTAGTCACAATGTATTCCTCCTAATTCCAGCTTCGTAAAGCGATGAATTTCTTTAATAGATTCATATTTACTTCTTGTTCTATGTACAATTGTTCCGCTTCTTCAAGCGTAATTTTCTCAAAAGAAACATAGTCCCCCGGCTTTAGCTGGGCAAGAAGAGGTAAATCTACTGAAATGATATTTCCCATTCTCGGATAGCCACCTGTCGTTTGCCTATCTGCCATTAATATAATCGGCTGTCCGCCATTAGGAACTTGAATGGTTCCAAATGTAACAGGACTCGATAAAATCTCTTTTTCTTCAATCCTATTTAAAACTTCTCCCTCAACCCTATAGCCCATACGGTCAGCATAATTAGATACCTTATACTCTTTCGTAAAAAATGCCTTTCTACTTTCTTCTGTAAATTGATCGTATTCAAAGTCAGCTATGACACGAAGCTTAGGATGTTTCTTATACTTTGGTAGTACGCTGTTGCTAATTACCCATTTCGTTTTTATTCGCTCATCTTTTTGTAAGTCTTGAATGAAACGATTCGCCATTTCTGAGTACGTACCAATTTGAAAACAATCTCCTTTTTTCAGCATTCTTCCTTCTATACCACCAATCGCAGCACGTATGTACGTACTTTTGCTTCCCATTGTACGCTCAATATGTATACCACCCGCAAAAGTCACATACGCTCTACAACCACTTTTCACTTTTCCAAAACAAAGCATACTACCTTCTTCCGCTAAAATGGGACGCCATAATGGGATACGTTCTCCATTTAACAACGGTTCCATGTCTGCTCCGCCAATCGCAAGTAAAGTCGTTTTCTTTATTAACAATTTAGGTCCCATAATCGTCATTTCGAGTCCCGCTTCATTCTCTTCATTACCAACTAACATATTGATCATCCGAAGTGCACTTTGATCCATCGCCCCGCCAACTGGCACACCGTATTGTTGATAATGAGATCGCCCTAAATCTTGGACTGTTGTAAACATTCCCGCATGCAAAACTTCTACATCCATTCTTTAACCCCCTCAAGTGATACGTACTCTTCCTTCGTTATTGGAATAAATCGTAAATACATACCACTTTGAATATATGTTGGTATTTCTTCTTCCGGATTAAATAATGAAATAGGAGTTCGGCCGATAATATTCCATCCTCCCGGTGTTTCAAGCGGATATATACCTGTTTGATTTCCCCCAATACCTACTGAACCAGGAGAGATTTGTAACCGTGGTGTTTCTTTTCTAGGTGTTTCTAATTCTTTTGATAATCCTCCTAAATACGGGAACCCTGGTGTAAAACCAAGCATATATACAAAATATGTAGTTTCACTATGTATTCGAATCACATCTTCTACTTGTAAACCGTGATAATGCGCGACCTCTTCTAAATCAGGTCCATATTCTTCCCCGTAGCACACTGGTATAGAAATATGTTTCACATCCTGTTTTACTTCTTCTTTATAAGAATCACACAGTTCCTTTATATACTGGCGAACGTAATCATATGACCTTTCACTTCTCTCATTTCTCTTCCATACTTCGTATACATTGTAGTAAACAGCTAATGAAGTAAACGATGGAACACACTCAATCATTCCTGCAAACGGATGTTGCTGCAGTGCTTGAAATAACCGCTGTACTTTCTCATATATATCCATCTTAATTTCTTCACCAAATGTAACAATAATTGCTTGATCCCCTAACGCAGAAAATTTCATCCTACTCCCTCTTTCTATGCCAAAAAGCCGAGTTCTTTCGAAATGCGATGCGCTGTTTCTTTCACCTTCGCAATAAAATATGAAATGTTACTTTCTCTGTACTCAATTGCTAATCCTGAAATACTAATGCCTGCTACAACCGTTCCATCGCTCGCGAAAATGGGTGCTGCTATCGCGGCTGTATGATTTTCTAACTCAGAATAACTAATTGTGTAGCCTTCCTTTTTTGCCATTTGCAACACTTCTAACAATTGTTCCTTATCCACGATTGTTCCATCTGCAAACTGTTTTAAATCCACTTCCTCTATGTATCTCCGTTTCTCTTCCTCAGAGAAATACGATAGTAAAATTCTTGGACATGCACCAGCATAAAGCGGTGCTCTTCTTCCAACTGCCGTATACACGCGTACTGGCTGAACACCTTCCATCTTTTCAACATAAATTGCGTCATTACCATCTTGAATTATTAAATTAACTGCCTGTCCTAAACTATCTCTAAGTTCTTTCATATAAGGAATTGCTATATTTCTTACTGATAATCGGTGTGAAACAAGTTGACCGAACCGTAAAAATACGACCCCTAAACGATATTTCCCCTTTTCGTTTTTTTGTAAAAACGCCATCTCTTCTAACGAGCCAATTAAACGATAAACAGATGTTTTCGGCATATTTGTAAGCTGAACCATCTCAGTTAAACTTAGCTCTTCATGCTCATAAAACAACTCTAAAATATCCATTGTCTTAACTGCCGTTTTATTTATACTCATTCTATCTCCCTTTCGTTCCGAAAAACGGAACTTAAATTCCGTTTTTCGAAACAAACATATAATTTAAAATTATAAAATATTCTTTCAATTCAATCAATAGATTTTAAGCAAATAAAAAAGCATGGAAGAATATCTCTCCCATACTTCACTACACTTTATAACGCTCTTACTTGTTTCAACGGCCAGAAAACAGCTTGTCCTTTTCCAACAATTTCATCTTCTGAAATAAAGCCAAACATGCGACCATCCTTAGAAACTTCACGATTATCCCCTAAAACAAATACTTGGCCTTCTGGCACTTTCGTTTTCCCTGTGATTTGTTCTAACGTAAAGTCTGGAGTTAATACACGGCCTACTGCTTTTTCTTTAAACTCTTTTAAATATGGTTCTTCCATCGCTTTTCCGTTTACATATAAAACATCATTTTGATACTCAACTGTATCGCCTGGCAAACCAATTACTCGTTTTACTAAATCGTAACCTTCTTTTCCGTGGAAGACGATAATATCAAAGCGATCTAATCCACTTATACTATAACCAATCTTATTCACGAGAACTCGTTCGTTATTTTCTAAAGTGGGCATCATCGATTCACCTTGTACTAAAGAAGGTGTAAATAAAACACCGCGAATAATAGCAATTAATACAAGGGTAAACCCTATCGTTTTAGCCCATGAGAATAATTCTTTCTTCGTATTTTCCTTCATCGTTTCTCCTCTTTCTTAAGCACTTATTTTATTATTCCAACTAATTCTTGTACTAAATTAGGATCTATTTCAGAAAAACATGATTTTCCTTCTCTTACCGCTGTACCGACGTGCGCCTGCGTAATTCCAGTTTCATCTAGCAATCGCTTTATATTTTCTTTCGTCACGCCAGCTCCAGCTACAAGCTGAATTTGACCATCGCTTACCTTT
This sequence comes from Bacillus sp. JKS001846, assembly GCF_900176455.1. Classification (NCBI taxonomy): domain Bacteria; kingdom Bacillati; phylum Bacillota; class Bacilli; order Caryophanales; family Bacillaceae; genus Bacillus; species Bacillus sp. JKS001846. The sequence continues at coordinate 2,626,336 of NZ_FWYG01000001.1, read as the reverse complement.
TGCATTTCTGTAAGCACCGGAATATTCTCTACTATATTTCCTTGTCCACCTGAAGTTAAAACGTGAGTCACTTTATGAAACTTCTTTAAAGTTCTCATCGCTTCTACTGGATTTTCTATATCATCTATCGCACGGTGGTACGTTACATTTATTCCATCTACAACAGATAGTAAGTCCGCTAATTTCTCTTCATCCACTTCATTTCGTTCATTTAATACGCCTAATACTACACCAGCTGCTCCTAACTTCTGTGCAACTATAATATCTTCTTTCATCATTTCAATTTCTTCTTCCGTATATGTAAAAGACTTCGCATGCGGACGAATCATAACATGAATTGGTATACTTACCGCTTCTACCGCTTTTTTTATAAAAGCATAACTCGGTGTTAAACCACCTTCTGTATAAGATGAAATTAATTCAATCCGCTTCCCGCCAGCGCTTTCAATTCGTTTTACATCTTCTAAACATGTTGCAATAACCTCTAGCATGAGATGACCTCTTTTCGTGCTTTTTTCTTATTATAACATTAGTAAAAATAAGAAGCCTAGCTTTCTCCTTTAAAACTTAAAAAAGAAGAATGAAAAGAAAGATTTTTTTATTGGCAACAATTATTGGTAACATCCTATTATTCATGTACACTCCTACCATAATGAAAAAACCCGTCATTTTGACGGACTTTTCTAATTTCAAGCTTTCCTTTCCTCAGTTTTCATATCAATGCCTAATTGATCTTCCAATAACTTTACACCTTTCTTTGTAAGATGGACAGCCCGATTCTTATCCGTTTTTGTAATCCATTCCTGTTCAAAAAATAGTTTTGCTATTGCAGATCCTAACCAACCGGCAATATGGTAGCGTCGTTCACTCCAATCAAGGCAAGGTTTTGCAAATACCCTCCTTTTTGTATCTGCCTCATCAACATTTATTCCAAAATTCAGAAACCATTGCTTACCTTGTTCCGTTACAATGTATTCTCCATCCTCTAAAATTATAAATTGCCTATCTAGTAATTTTTCAGTTATCTCTACACCGAGTTTGCCTGCAAGATGATCATAACAAGTTCGAGCATAACGAATTTGTTTTAGTTGACCTGATTGTTTTAAAGAACGAACTTGAACTGTTGGTGCGATTGTCCCTAACTTTTCAAGCACTTCTGCAACTTCTTGATTAGCAAGTCGATAGTAACGATGTCTACCATGTTGTTCAACTGTAAGTAAATTCCCTTCTACTAATTTAGAAAGATGCGAACTAATTGTTGGATGTGACACTTTTGCCATATAAGCCAATTCACTAGCAGGTAGTGCCTGATTATTCATTAGACAATCTAATATGATTGCTCTTGTAGGTTCAGCAATTAGTTTAGCTATATATGAGATATTCGGATATACATTCATATTTCGATGATACCCTAACTATTAAATTGATACAATTATTTTAAGTTTAATAGTAAAGGAGAATGTATTATGAATGCAATTGATCTTAGTATATTAAATTTGAAAGAAACGAGAAGGCGCTCAGAAAAATTATGGAATTCTCTTCCTAATAATTTCCTTAATTGGAAGCCTGATCCTGAGGCTATGTCTTTTGGTGAGATGATTCGTCATGTATGGAGTTCAACTTTTTACTACCATATGATTATAAAAAACAACGGTTCAATAAACGACATACGTATCCCGTATGATGACGAGCCGATTACTTGTGTAAAAAAAGAAATTGAATTGGCACAATCATACTTTACTGACTTCATAGAATATGTTCAATCAATAAGCATAGCCGATCTAGATTCAAGACTTATTGATAGAAGCGATGTTGGCTATCAACGATATTTAGGCGATATGCTATTACGAATTGCCTATCATGATGCGGTCCATGCAGGTCAATTTTTACAATATTTACGAATGGTAAACTTAGAAAGACCATTAATTTGGGATTAAATACGAAAAATGTTTATACAGCCTCCAAACTGGCATTACAATAAGAATTTTTCAACAAGAAACAATCACAAAACCATGATAATCATTTATATTAAAAACCTACATCTCAACTAAGTACTTCATACACATAAAAAGCACGGGTTTGATTACTAATCAAACCCGTGCTTTCAAAACAACTATAATATCCATAAACAATAAAATGTAAAATTTAAAAACTACGACCGAAACGCCGCATCCGCCAGCATAGACAATGTTGCATCATCCATCGGTGGATTATGCAGTCCTGCTCTGACGTTTAAATAGTAACGATGGAGCGGATTTTTTTCTGATAAACTTTTTGCTCCTACGATGCGCATCGATTTATCCACTATAGATATCGCCGCATTTGTTACAGCATATTTCACGGCTGCTAATTCTGCTTGCAGTGATAGTTTATCTTCTGCCTCATCGTACTTTTTCGCAATTTGATATAAAAAGACGCGAGCTTGCATAAGCTCGAGTTCTAATTCTCCAACTAATCTTCTAACATTCGGCAATAAACTAATAGAATGGTTTAAACTGTTTGGCTTGTATGATTCCGCAAATTGAACTGCATAATTTCTTGCTGATTGTGCAATTCCTAAATAACATGCTGGTATATGTAGCAACCAGCCAACACCCTTTTGCTTTACTTTCCCGCCTTTTATATCTGTAAAAAAGCGACTTTCTATCTCTACATTTTGTAAGACAAGGTCGTGGCTAGCAGTCCCTCGCATTGCAACGCTATCCCACGTTTCTTCAATAGATACACCGGGTGTATTTCTTGGAATAACAAACTCACCAACTTCTTCTTGGCCTTCCATACTTGCTGAAATAATAAAATAATCAAGTACTGGTGCCATCGTTGTAAAAGTTTTTCTTCCATTTATAACCCACTTCTCGCCTTGTTGAACCGCTATTGTTTCTGGTTTGCCGCCACGCGTCGGACTCCCTGTTTTCGGTTCTGTCGCTGCCCTGTTAAAGAGCGCACCATTACGTACTTCTTCGCAAAACCATTTGAACATCTCATCATTCCAAGAGCGATTTTCCGCTAGCTCTTTCACAATGCCAAGATGCCAGCCAATCGATAATGCAGTAGCTCCGCAGCCTTCCGCGATTTTCTCTTGAAATAAAACAAAGTCATATAAAGAAATTGCACTACCACCAAATTCCTTCGGTAACGTTAATTTCGTATATCCGATATCTTTCAAATCATTTATATTTTCATACGGAAATGATCCCAATTCACTTAGCTGATGCTCCCTTTCCATGAACTTCGGAATCAATTTATTTATTTGTGCAATAATGAAAGATTGTTCTTCTGTTTCAACAAATGAGAGTGCCATACTATAATCTCCTTTATGTTCGATTCATCAACCGCTCACTTTTTCATTATGATTATATGAAGCTACCTCTCTATTGTTTCACTATTCCGATAAAAATACAATGTTTTTGACTAATAAGAAAAGTTCCTATTTAAGGATAGGTTCTTTTCTTATGTTAATCTCCTTTCAATGCCTTTAATGGCAAAGAGGTTACATATCCAATATACGAGAATAATTCTTTAAAGAAGAATGGAATTTCTGTGTCTAACGTTTTATATGCTGATGTCGGCGTTGGTGAAGCATACGCTTCAATATTAATATGTTTTGCAATTCTCATTGCGCGTTTCATATGAAGTGGATCACTTACAATCGTGTATGTGCGTATTCCGTTCTCTATTCCAACTTGCTTCGCATTTTTTAAATTTTCTTCAGTGAAAAGGGATTTAGTTTCAATTAAAATATCTTCCTCTTTTACACCTTGTTTCATTGCATATACTCTTGCAGTACGTGCTTCCTCAAGTTCTGCCTCGAACTTTGTACCACCTGTAAAAATAATCTTTTTGATATTTCCATTCTTATATAAAGAAATCGCATGATTAATTCTTTCTTTAAATACAGGAGATGGTTTTCCGTTCCACGAAGCTGCTCCTAGTACGATACCAGCATCCGTTTTCACGTCATCATTTGCTTTAAAACGATAACTCCAAATATCGTAAGCTGCATAACTTACATATAAAATAGCAGAACAAATCATTAGTAAAAATACTTGAAAGATTCGTCTTTTCTTACTCGTCTTATTTTCTTTCATTTGTAATTGCCTCCGTACATCATCCATACTTCTATAAAAAACATTTATATCAAATCGTTTTGTTTGAGTTTATTTAAAAGAAGGAACTTTACTTGTTATTTATGTATAAAAGGGTTTTCATTTAAAATTGAGGATTATCAATTCATTTTCATTTGCGGTTTTCATTACATTTTTTAAATTCATAAGTTTATTACTATACAACTACATTGTAACGAATTTTTTCTCAGAAGGGAACGATGAAACAAAAGGAATTAAAATAAAGTAGCATTTTGTAAGAAAAAAGGTATATTTTTCATGTCTCACGAACAATATACCTTTCAAAACACGAATTATAACTTTTCTTTATATAACTCTAATTTTTCTAACAATTGTTCTTTTACGCCTGGCCATTCACTCGAGATAATACTGTACACCACCGCATCTCTCACATAACCATTCGGTAATTTTCTTTCATTTCTAAGCACACCTTCTTTTACTGCGCCTAATCTTTCAACTGCTCGTTGTGCTTTTTCATTTCTTGCATCCGTCTTAATTTGCACTCTCAGCATATGCAATTTTTCAAAAGCATACTGGAGAAGCATATACTTACACTCTGTATTTATACTCGTACGTTGTACACTCGGATGATACCACGTTTGCCCTAACTCAACTGTCTTATCTTCTACTGAAATATTATATAAACGTGTACTTCCTACAATCTTATTCGACTGTTGATCTACGACTATGAAAGGTATTTGAGTACCTCTTCCGTAACCCTTTATCGCTTTTTGAACGTATTGTTGCATATCTTGCACACTATCCATTTTAGAGATTAAATACGCCCAAATATCCCGATTTCCTTCTACAATCGAAAACAAAGTTTCGACATCAGTATTATCCATTAACCGCAACTTTGCTCTTTCGTGAATAATTTCCATTTTTAAGCCCCCTTTGTTGTTACTATATCATAAGAATAAAAACGTATTATAATAATATAAAAATATAGAGAGAAGAATTCTTTTCAAATATATTCTTCTCGTATAAGGAAGGTAGGAAGACTCATCAGTAACCCTTAAAAAAGAATTTTTTGGTAATTCCCAATAAATTCTATATAATGATAAACGGGAGGGGATAAAAAATGCTAGATCAAATTACTTGGGGAACGCCAGGCAGCTTATTATGCTTAGGGTTCTTTTTTGCGGGACTAGGAATCTTCTTAAGAAGCGTTACGTCATATACGAAAAATAAATAAGAATATCCTGCTTTTAAACAAAAGAAGCCCTCTTTTTACAGACGGCTTCTTTTTTATAACTTTATCTTATTAAAACTTTAAAGCAATAAATAAGCAATCGGCGTAATAATAAGTAACGTTAAAATCGTTCTCTGCACATATAAAATAATAAGTTCAGATACTTTTAACGGAATATCTGTTGATAATATACAAGGAATGGAAGCGGAGAAAAACAAAATAGATGATACGGAAACAACTGCAATAACAAACTTTGTCACAATTGGTGCACTTACTACTAATAATGACGGTAAAAACATTTCTGCAATACCAACTGATGCGGCTTTAGCGGCTAAGTCTGCTTCCGGTAATTGTAATAGCCATGTAAATGGATAGAAAATATAACTGATCCAATCAAATATTGGCGTAAACTTCGCTAAGACGATACCAATTAATCCTACTGACATAATGGATGGTAAAATTCCCATCGTCATAATAAATCCGTCTTTTAAATTCACTGCAATATTTTTCATAATGCTCGGTGCTGAATTTGATACTTCTAATGCACCTTCCCAAGCACGTTCTAACATTTTCTCTTTATAAACAGGCTCTGGGAACCCTTCTTCTGTTACATATGTATCTGGTTTTCTACTGAGGGGCGGGATTCTTACGGTGATAGCAGTCACGATGAATGTTACAACAAGCGTAGTCCAAAAATAAACATTCCATAAATGCATAATATCTAATGTTTTTGCGATGATGATCATAAATGTAGCGGATACTGTAGAAAATCCTGTAGCGATAATCGCCGCTTCTTTTGTCGTATACTTTCCTTCTTTATACACCCGATTCGTAATAAGGAGAGCAAGCGAATAACTTCCAACGAAGGACGCAACTGCATCGATTGCCGATCTCCCCGGCGTATTCCATAATGGCCTCATAATCGGACGACAAAATGTACCGATAAATTCAAGCAATCCATATCCGACTAATAACGCTAAAAACGCCGAGCCAATTGGAACGAGCAAACTTACTGATATGACTAGCTTCTCATACAAAAACGGTCCAACATCTGGCGCAAAGAACCAAGCTGGTCCTACTTTTAAACAATATAATATGCCAAATACAACGCCAACTACTTTTAAAATAGAAAAACAAATGTCTACGATAGATGCATTCCATTTCTTCGTATAAAATGGATAAATCGCACCAATTGCCATAACAAATAATGCATAATAAGGTACTACGCCTGGAACCGAAGCCCTAATCCACGATACGATATGATCAATCATAATAGACGATGCACCGTTTATCGTAACAGGGACGAAAAACATAAACACTCCAACGAGACTAGCGAGTATAAAACGGAGAATACCCCCCTTCTCACTCCTAGTCTTAATTACATTCCTTTTTAATTCAATTTCACTCAAAATTCGACACCTCCCATTATCTAAATATTCTGTATATTAATGTTAGATTCCTTCTTTCAGTTTCTAATATTTAATCATATAAAAAAAGCCTATTTTAAAATAGGCTTTTTCTACTACCTCTCATAATCATCCACAATTACTTGAATAACACGATGCGATTCTTCTGCCACTATTTTATTACTAGTCTTATTCGCATCATATGTAATTAACGCTTTCCAAAGTGCCCATCCTCTTGCTCTATTCCACGTTTCTTCATCTATGCGCAATACTTCTTTAAATACGTTTCTGCTATTCTTATCAAAAAAAGTCCATGCCATCGCTGCATCACAAGCCGGATCCCCTACTCCTAAAATACCAAAATCAATTACGGCACAAAGCTTTCCGTCCTTAACGAGTAAGTTTCCAGGTGCAACATCCCCATGAACCCAAACTGGCTTACGGTCCCATGTTGAACTAAGTGCTACATTCCAAAGGTGCTTTAATAATGCCTCGTCAAAAACATCCTTATTATTTTCAATAGCAACTCTCGCCTCTTCATCATATACAGATATAAGCCCGCCTCGGTAAAAATTATGCGCTCCAGCTATTGGGCCATTACTCGCATCAATAGCCTGCAATTCCACTAAAAATGATCCTAAGTCCGCCGCAAATTCATTTAGGTCACGGACATTTTGTTTCGTAATAGTATCTCCTTCTATCCACTTATTAATAGACCAAGGCCATGGATACTCTTCAGATGGATTTCCTTTCGCAATTGGTGCAGAAATCGGTAAAGAAAGCTCCTTACTTAATATAGGTAGCCACTTATTTTCTTTCTCTACTTGCGGCGCATATGCCGCGTCACTTGGCAATCTTACACTCATCTCATCCCCTAGATGAAACGTTCTATTATCATGCCCACTAAACTTTACAGGCTTCACTTCTAAATGTGCCCATTTAGGAAATTGTTCCCCTATCAATCTTTTAACTAAATCAGTATGAATTTGATTCATTCACTTGCCCCTTCTCTTTTGAAATTTACTAAGTCCATCTGTACTCCCAACATACTCAAAACCACTTCTTTTATAAAAATCATTCAGCGTACGATTATGTCCAACGCAATCTAACTTCAAATACTCTTTATCACATTGTACATTCTCGTCTATCCACTGTAAAACCCTCTCTCCTATTCCATTCCCCTTATATTTTCGTTTCACCGCAAATCTATGAATATATAATGAATTAGAAACTTCCTCTTTACCAAAAATGTATTCATCCCATTCATTTTGTTTAGGAGAAACTGTAATCGTACCAACTATTTCATCTTCTTTCATAACAACATGCGTATATTTCTCTCTTATACATTCTAGTATTTCAGCCGTAGCTTCCTCTCCTAAAAGATACTGCCACTGATCCACTTCTTTATATTGTAGCCATTGTGCTACTTCTTTTAATAAAATGATAATACTATCACTTTCATTTTCAGTAGCAATTCGAATTGCATATTCTTTACTTATATTGCTCTCCATATTGCCTTTCCCCTTTCAAATTGCTACCATACTGACAAACGAGTCCTTCCATCATTTTCATCTGTAATATATTCTACATAAAATCCTTGATTCCGTGCGTTTTCATACATCAATTCAATCGCTTTTTGATCTTTCGCATAAATTTGTATGCATTGAGCATCCACTGCTAATACGATTAGCTCACACTTACTTTCCTTAAACTCTTCATATGTTTCAATATCTATCGTTTTTTCTCCTTTAGGATATGCTTTTAAATCTGCAAAAATAAGATAATATATGTTGTCTTTAACTAACTTTTTCAATGCTAACCCTTCCACTACACTTGGTTCTTCTGGAAATAATGCCTCATCCAATTCACCACGTGCTATTAAGTAGGACTCCTCATCCCTCACTCGCCAATCAAATTCAGTAATATCAATTGGGTTTAACACTTTCCAAAGTACATTGCTGTATTCATTTGGAATATCTACAAAAATCCCTCTTTTCATATGCTTGCTCCTAACTTATTCATTTTCATACATTATATATGAAATGTAATTACTATATTTTGTCGATACATATGTACATCATAAAAAACCGCTCCACTATTAGTGAAACGGTTTCCTTTTTCTTACATTTAAATATTTCATTCAATTGTTGCACTGCCTTTTAAAATAATTTCTAATATATGCACCACATTAGCCGTTCATTCTTAATGCTCACTTCGACTTTACAAAATAATATAAAAACCATACTGCATGATTTTGTTCATCCGCAGCTATTCTCCGTAACAACTCTTTCAAATGTACATCGGATGTCTCATCTGAAATTTCCAAATAAAAATCTACTGTTTTTTGTTCATCTTGTATAGCGAACTCTAATCCTTGTAAATACGTATTTGGGCAGTCTTCAGTAATTTGTGGTTTCGGCTGCCTGCCAGTTAAGTTCGTATAAATTTGTACAAAGTTGTGGAAATGCTTTATTTCATCATTACGAATTTCAAGAATTTGTTTTTGTTCTACTTGATTTGGAGCCATATTCGCTAATTTTGCATAGCAGCTTATGGCGCTATACTCTCCATTTATAGCTTTTTCAATATCACTAATCAACTTATCATTTTGCCTATAACAATCATAATAATTTGAATTATACATCGTATCCCCCCATACTTTCGCTTACCATTTTATGCATTTAGAAATAGTAGGAGCCTGTGTATTTAACGGGACGGCTTTAGAATGAAAGAAAAGTTTGAGAAAAGGGTCTATTTTGCAAAGGAATTGCTTATGCATAAAATAATACTATTGTATACTGTTGCTATAAACTCTCGCGGGAGTTAGGAAAATAAATTCGCGAATCAACGATTGGTTCAACATGATGCGGTGCGAAGCTATTATGAGTTAAGTGACATAATTAGGAGGTTCCACTATGCCATCTTTATTTAAAACTATGGAGTTCCAGCTAAAAACCGAACGACTTGACCTGAGTATGTGGGAGGAATCCGATTCAGTTTGGATGAGGAAATTAATTGGCGAACGTGGTGTGGACATGCCGACCCTCGACTCCGTTCGTAACCGGCTTATTGAGATGCGTAAGAAGGCAGATGAAAATGGCATTTCCCTTCTCACTATTCGAAGAAGAGACGAAGGCGATTTCATCGGATACTGCGGCTTGATTATCGGTCGTTCCACACTTGAAGAGCCGGAGATTGCATACGAGTTGTTCCGCAGCGCTCATGGTAAAGGTTATGCGACTGAGGCGGCATCTGTTGTACTGGACGCGGCGATTGCTACTGGGCGCCAAAGACTTTGGTCGACTGTAGGTGCTTGGAATATCGCTTCCCTCCGGGTACTAGAAAAGATAGGATTTAAGCGTCATCACAGTACGTGGGATGACGAACGTGGTGAGATTGTCTGGAATGTACGTGACCTTTAGAAATCCCGACTTAATTCTAAACATAACACTTTTCAACAATTAGGTGTTTACATTGAGGAAAAGCCAGAAAAATTAACAAACTTTATTATCAGCAAATATTCATTCTTCAGCTTATAGATTTCATCAAAAAAAGCCGTTTCACTAATTAGTGAAACGGCTTTTTTTTAAGCGTTCAATTCTGTTTTATACCCTTTTACTGCACTACGTTTGAATGCAGTTGCTAATATAGTAACCATACTTACTATACCAATCCAAACGAGTACAGTAACAGGTGTATTCCAGCTTAATCCTTTTCCGAAGAAGAAGATTTCTCTTAAGCCTTCAATCATAAATTTCATTGGTAACCATGAGTAAACCCAGTCTTGATAAAACGGAGACAACATCTCAGGTGCTAACGATAGTAACGGCGCCCCGAAGAATAGTAATAAAGCGAATAAACCGATTCCTTTTAGCCCAACCAATGAAAGTACCGCAGATATCATTAAGAAGAAACTAAAAGAAGTAATGGATAAGAATAGAGCTGTATCCGTGAAGTTCGAAATATTTAACCCTACCATCCCATCCGCAATCCATGTAAGACCAAATCCAATTACAAGTGTCGCAATAGCTCCTGTTACGATTTGGTTTACTTTTAACAGAAAGTTTTCTTTTCTTGAGCTTACTGGCATTTTACTAATCGCAATAAAAATAATCGCTGCACTAGCTAAACTTGCAATCCATAACGGCTGGAACAATGATATTGGTGAGTTACCGTTCGCACTATTTTTGCCGACCTCATTCATATTTTTCACGTTCTTTACAATAGGTGTTACTAATTTCGCAGCTTGATCTGTTGTTAATGTACCTCCTTTTTCCTTATATCCTTCTAATACTTGCGCGCGAACAGTATTGTTCATATTATCAACAATCGCCTGTAATATTTGTCCTGCCATAGTTGATGCAGCCGTATTCATTCCTTGATTAATATATATTTCTATCTCAGGTGAAGATGGCTGTGGTGTTCGTAACGACGCTTGTTTTGCGCTAAATTCTTTCGGGATGACTAATGCCGCGTAATACTCTTTATTGTTTAATCCCTTTTGAACGGCTTCTTTATTTTTTACTTCTACCCACTTCACTGCGGGTTCTTCCTCTGATTTCGCTGTTTTTTTCATGTTATCAACGATCGTTTGCCCCATATTCATTTTCGGTTGATTTGGAATTTCTACACCTTGATCCTCATTTACAATTGCAATTGGCAAGTTTTTCGGCTTTGGTTGAACAGTTGGAAATAACGTTAATGAAAAAATAAAAACAACAAGTAGTGCAATAACTGGTGATAACAATAAAAGTTTATTTTTAAACATTTTCTTTTCTCCTCCCTTAATTTGATCTATAATAACCAACAACGTGTTGTTTATTTATATTTTGAATTATATGTTCGAGTTGAACCTTATACAATAATCAAAAATCGTGAATGTGTTGGTTATAAGACACATTTTCTAAATGTGTTGAGTAAAATTAAGGAGGGATATGCTTTGCGCGATAATAATTTAGATTTGCGTGTTGTTCGTACAAAAACTGCCATACGAAATGCATTGGTGGAGCTAATTGAAGAAAAAGGTTTTGACGCCATTACAGTGAAAGATATTACAACGAAAGCAAACATTAATCGCGGTACTTTCTATGCGCACTATCAAGATAAATTTGATTTAATGACAAAATGCCAAGAAGACATTATGTACGAGTTTTCTAACATTGCTAAACAGAAATTCCCAGAAGTTATTGCTGACCTTGGATCAAATCCTTCTCCAACAATGCCATTTATACTTATCACTTCTATTCTTGCATTTCTAAATGAAAATAGTGATTTTATGAGAGCTGTACTAAGTCCGAAAGGAGATTTATCTTTCCAAACAAAACTGAAAGACTTTATGTGGAAAACATTATTTGAAGATACGAATGGTCCTCTCATTAATAAGGAGAATTTACTTGTTCCAAGCGAATACTTAACTTCTTATATGGCATCTGCGCATATAGGTGTCATCCAACAATGGTTAAATAATGGACAAAAAGAAACACCTGAGGAGATTGCTCGCTTTTTATCAACAATCGCAGTTCATGGACCTTTTTATGCGGCTGGCTTAAAGAAATAAGTCAGCTATATAATAAAAGAACATCCACTATAATAGCGGATGTTCTTTTATTTCATTACAACACTTCAATATACCCTTCTGTTCCATGTACCCGAATTCGTTGTCCGTCTTTTATTAATTTCGTAGCATTCTCTACTCCAACGACTGCCGGTAATCCATATTCACGTGCAATTACTGCTCCGTGCGTCATAAGTCCGCCAACTTCAGTGACTAACCCTTTTATAGACACAAACAATGGTGTCCAGCCCGGATCAGTAAAAGCTGTAACTAATATATCGCCCTCTTCTAAATTCGCTTCTTCCATGTTTAAAATAACGCGAGCTCTCCCCTCAATCACTCCTGAAGAAACAGGCAAACCTACAATCGCATCATCTGGGAGGTTTTCTCGTTTATATTTACCTGTAATGATTTCTCCATCAGACGTCATTATACGAGGAGGCGTTAGTTTTTCATATAATTTGTAATCATTTTTTTGTTTTTGTATCAGTTCGTAATCTAGTTTATTCGTGCAGACTACTTCGTGAAGTTCTTCAAAAGTTAAATAGTATATATCATCCACTTCACGAATGACACCGCTCTGCACAAGTTGCTCAGCTTCTTTCAGTAACGCTTGCTTATATATGAAATAACGATTAATCATACCGTATTTTGGATATTCACGATAACCGATAAAATTACGGATATTACGAATCATTCGCTTCGTTTCTTCTACTTTTTGTTTTCCACCCGATAAGTGCTGTAATCGATCTACTAACTCTTCTTCTTTTTTCAAAGCTTCTTGCAGTCCTTCTTCAAATTTCCGCTTACTCGCACCATATTCAAAATCTCTTATATTATTTAAAATCATCGGGATAATTGTAGTTGGCTTTTCACTCCAGCGCGTTTTCGTAATATCTATTTCTCCGCTACATCTCATTCCGTATTTATTTAGAAAAGTTAGAATAGCATCTCGAGCTTCTTCTCCACCTTTAAACTGAACTAGTTCATTTAAAAAGCTATCATCTTCTACATGTTGTAAATACGTAATAACTTCTTTGTACGGCCGAATCACATCAGCGACATCCATTAACGCTAAACCCATTTCAGATGTAATATTATTTTGTACGGATTGAGAAAGCGTGTCTGCTGCATTTTTTTCACCTAACCATTGCTCCATCTTTTCATTTATCCATGTTGAAGCATTCATACCAGCCATAATGACAGCGATACTTTGCGGGTTAAACAATACTTTCTTTAATTGCTGAATATCTTCCAAAATAAAATCAAGTACGTCCACTCCTGATTTCAGTTGCATATTTTGTTTTAACTCTTCAAGTGATGCTTGACTATTCTGTATTAAATTTGTAACGATTGCCGGATCATTTTCAATTTCCGGTTGAGAATTTGCAGGTGGCACACTTTTACCAACACTCTTCCCTTTTTCATCATCTGGTAATAATTTAATAAAATTATCTCGCTTAACTATAGTCGTTAATGCATCTCTTACGAGTGGATCCGATTTTCCTAAAGTGTTTATTAAGTAATCTCTGCTAGCAGGTAAAGCTAATTTTTGCGTAGCATCGACAAATAACCTGCCTCCCGCTTTACGCATAGGGGCACTAGTCGTTAACAGGAAAAAAGATAAACCTAATGGTTTCATCGCATCGGTCATCATTTGTTGATGGCCAACCGATATATACACATGATTTCCCTCATCATTTTCTTCAGGAATTGGATATAAAGTCGTAATGGGGCGACTTTGGACTATATAAATTGTATCATCAACTAAGCACCATTCAATATCTTGCGGACAACCAAAATAAGCTTCGATTTGTCTTCCGATGCGTGCTAGTTGTAAAATCTGTTGTTCAGTAAGTGTTTGAACTTTTTGCTGATTAGGAGCAATTTTCTTTCTCTCTGTTCCGCCTTCTTTTCGTCCATAGATGGCTAATTTTTTCATTGCGATGACCTTTTCGACGATTTCATCTTCTTTTACCTTATAATTATCGGCAGAAACCAATCCAGATACTAGCGCCTCGCCAAGTCCAAAGCTGGCATCGATTGACAACACCTTCCTATTTGAAGTAATCGGATCAGCCGTAAATAAAATACCCGAAGCCTCAGGGAAAACCATTTTTTGAACGACAACACATATAGAAACTTGATTATGTTCAAAACCATTTTGCATGCGGTACGTAACTGCTCGCTCTGTAAATAAAGACGCCCAGCACTTTCTTACATGCTGTAAAATCGCTTCTTCTCCGATAATATTTAAATACGTATCTTGTTGACCTGCAAATGAAGCATACGGTAAATCTTCAGCCGTCGCACTAGAACGCACGGCATACGCATGTTCATTTCCAAAACGTGAGAGATAATGAGTTACTGCTTCCACTACATCAGAAGGGATTTCTACTGCCATAATGACTTCTCTAATCTTCTTACTCATTTCACCAATTTGAGCTCGCTCTTCCATTTTCAACTTTGTTAGTTGCTGCAACAAAGCCTGAAGCTCTTCATTTTTCTCGATAGCCTTTTCATATCCTACCGTTGTAACACAAAAACCTTCTGGCACTTGTATATCTTGAATGTTTGTTAATTCCCCTAAATTCAAACCTTTTCCACCGACGAGCGAAAGCTGCGTGTTTTCTATTTCCTGAAAATCGAGAACGAAAGAACTCATATAACATCTCTCCTTACTATGCATGTGTTCTTGATTGTAGCAGTAGTAAATACGAATAAACAGTCTATTTCGAACTTGATTTACATGATATAATTAAGTTAGGAAGAGATAACTATTTTTATTTCTCCCCCTCTAATCCACTTCAATTACATCTCCAAACTTAAACATTCTTTGATTATGAAAAGCATCCGTACAAGTAATCGTCTTATTTAATGGATTTATATTAGCTACTGTTATGTAATTTTTATATAGATAGCCATTCTCTAAAATTTTTATAGTGTAATCCACTTTCAATAAAAGTCAAAAAATATGTTCGTCAATTAAATCTTCACAAATATTTAATGCTTATAAATTAATATTCATCTCATATATAAGTTCTAAGAAATTTAGATAAAAAAGACATTATTTTTGATGATCTAAACTAATTGAAACTTTAATTAAATTATATATCTATAACAACATAGAGCAATGTCATAACGAATTGAAACCGAAAGTTTCTTAAAGTAGAAAATTCGGCTTCTTTTATATCGAAATTTGCTTAGCGTATATTTTCGTTAAAATGCGGGTAGTACCCCATCGCTATTGAGCTAAGCTCATACACCATCAATTATAGTAGAGGCTACGTGTAAAGAATTTAAAGACCCCTCAGGGATCAATGAATTCCTGAGGGGTTGCCTACGTGATATAACATATTTACAATTATGTTACGTTTAAAATACGTATCTTTTTCATTTACCTTATAACCACCCTATTTAAGTTTATAAGAACTATGCTTTTGAGATAAAAGTCATTACTTGTTTTATAAACTCGTAACCAAAATAACCACTAAATCCGAATAGGACTATTGCGGCAAATATAGATACTCTTTTAATAAAGGTTGGATTTAGAAAACGTCTAGTAAAATGAACAAAGCTTAATAAGATCATATCATGCATAAAGATACCTAATAAAATACCTACAGCTATTAATATAAATGTAGATGTACTTGCATTACCTAATGAAGAAACTAGAACCGGGCCAAAGACCCCTATCCAAAATACAATATTAGCCGGTGATATAGCAATCATAAAACCAGATAAATAAGCTGATAATAAAGATTTATTAGGATCTTCTCCATCTATGTTAACTTCCGACTTTGCTTCTTTAATGCTTTCTATTCCAATAAACATTAAAAATATAAAACCTAGGAGCCACATAACTGTTTCTACCCATGGATTGGTTAATACACTAGAGAACCCTAGATAAATCAGGACGATTAAAGATAAATCTACAGTCATTCCTCCTATACCTACAAACCAACCATGTACGAAACCATTTCTCATTCCTTGTTTAGTCATTTGGACTGTCATAGCACCTGCGGGTATTGCTAAAGATAAACCTAACAAAATATATGTGAAAAGTGTTATAATCATAAAAATTCTCCTATTATAAGTATTGTAATAATCAAACCCTTTTTCTTTTTCCTCGGGTTCAGCAAATAGAACTACAGCACGGCGACTTTTCACATTACTTCTAGCAAGCATCAAAAACTCATAAGAAGATAAATGCCTAAAATCCCATAAGATCCTTTACATGTTCAGCATTCTTTTTAGATGTTAATTTTTCAAGTAATAAAAACGCAACATCAAAAGCTGTGCCTGGATTTGATGATGTAATAATATTTCCATCTTGTACTATTAAATCATTTTGTACTATTGCACCGAAATTCTTTAACTGCTCTTTTCGTTTACTCGTCGGATGACTGTATGTGGTAGCTTTTTTACCTACAAGAATTCCACTTTTTCCAAGCGTTAATGATGCAACACAAATACTGGCAATAGGCTTCTGCTTGGCATAAAAATGTTGAATAACATGTAAGAATTCTCTACTGTATGCATCCCGATAAAAACCAGCCTCTTCAAATCCTCCTGGAATAGCTAGTGCATCAAATTCATCTAATTGAATATCATCAACCGTTTTTTCCGGTATGACAGTGAAATTCCAAGTACAAGTTAATTTATTCCGAAGACCAACTGTTACGACCTCGGTTGATCCATCTCCCTCCCATTTATTCCAGCCTAGTACATCTGTAAATACACTAGCTTCTACTGCTTCAAACCCGTCAGCTAATAATAATAAAATCTTTTTCATATCGTAAACCGCCTCCTTCTACCCTTATTTTATACAAGTATAGAAGGCTGATAAATAAGTTCAATAAGGATATTTGATTGTTTTTCTTTATTTTATAAAGAATTTAGGTTATTCTATTTTATAAAAAAAGGTTGGATAATTTATGGATCAAATTGATAAAAAAATCGTGGGACTATTACAGTCAAATGCAAAAATTTCAATGAAGGATTTAGCGGAAGCGGTTCACTTATCTTCCCCGTCAGTAACTGAGCGAGTACGAAAGTTAGAGGAACAACAAATTATTGAAGGTTACCATGCACATGTTTCTCTAAAAAAAATAAATCGTCCAATTTCTGCACTTATACTGTTTAAATCAACAAATTGTAAATCATTATCTAACTTTTGCTACAATCATCCAGATGTACTTGAGTGTTACAGAGTAGCAGGAGAAATTAGCTATATTGTCAAAATAGCAACACATTCTGTAGAAAGTTTAGAACAATTTATTGATGATTCAATGCAATATGGTACGCCATCAACGAATATTGTGTTATCTTCTTATGAAAAAAAGATAATTACTCCTTTTATTAGTGAAGAATAAAAATACGGGCATAATCAATTAACTATTGCTTATGCAGAAGGATAATTTTTGTATGTTATATTAAAAAATAAAGACGTTATATTTTTTTAAAAGGAGTGTAATTACAATGGATTTTTCTAATAAATCAGTGATCATAACAGGGGCTGGAAATGGAATCGGGAGAGGAATTGCTTTACATTATGCAGAAAAAGGGGCCAATGTTATTTTAGCAGATATAGACGAAAAAGCAGGTGCAAAAACAGTTACTAAGATGAAAGAACAGGGTAAAGAAGCACTTTTCGTACAAACAGATGTAAGGCTGGAAACAGATATTATTCGATTAATGGAAGTAGCTAATCAAACATACGGTCAGATAGATATTTTAATTAATAATGCAGGAAAAGAGTTATTCAAGTCTCCTTACGATATTTCGCTAGAAGAATGGGACGATGTAATAAGCACAAACCTAAGAAGCGTTTTCTTGGGTTCACGTGAAGCAGCAAAGTATATGCGTCATAACAAAGAAGGTGGATCTATCGTGAATATTGCCTCTACAAGGGCGATTATGTCTGAGCCAAATTCAGAATCTTATGCTGCCACAAAAGGTGGGATCGTTGCTATTACACACGCGCTCGCAGCCTCATTTAGCGAAGCTAGGATTACCGTGAATGCTATTTCCCCAGGTTGGATTGAAACAGGAGATTATTCAAAATTAAGTAAAATTGATCATGAACAGCACCTATCAAAGCGTGTAGGAACACCAGATGATATTGCACGAGCCTGTCTGTATTTAACAGCCAGCGAAAATGATTTTGTTACAGGTATAAACCTTGTCGTAGACGGTGGAATGACGAGGAAAATGATGTATGAGGAATAGGCGGTAATCAATCAAGAAATACAGATTCGCTATCAATAAAGCCTACTTTATCCAAGGTGATTTACCGAATCATCATGTGAATTTGAAATACAATTGAACTGTTTATAAAAAAGATGAACCGGAATTTCCTATCTCTAATAAAGAAGGGATTTCCGTTTTTCTTTCGGATGAAACATGTGAAAATGAATAAAAACCATGAAGTACTCAATGCAAGGACACCAGCTACACTAAGAGCGTTAGTTAGATAAAAAATAGAATATATCATATAGCTAGTAAGAGATATTAGTATCACTGAACGGGCTGTTAATAGCTATTGAAAAGCATAATTTAATCAATCTCAATTACATCACAAAACTTAAATATCCTTTGATTATGAAAAGCATCGGTACAAGTAATCGCCTCATTTAATGAATTTCTATTAGAAACTGTTCTGTATTCTTTATAAACCTACGTTAAAATATTCAGATGAACCTTTTATTAACTCATAACCCCTCCTCAAAAAATAGTAAAAACTACACTTGTGAAATCAATATTTTCTGTTTGCACTTTATATAAATCGATATGTCTCCACCTTAATTTTTGTTTTTTGTAATCCCCACTAATTCTTTTCTCAAATCCCCCAAAATGGATTTGAGAAATTAGGGAACTATAATGTCGTATTGAAACATATTAAGGGGGACAAAAGGTGAACAAGGAAATGAATTATGGAAGTGATTACAAGTTTATTCCAGCAACTTCAATTGAAAGTGGTCACGGCATCGAAGTATTACCTGATTTATTTTGCTACACGATTCAAATCGTCAACATATGTTTTGTTGGGAATCCGCATACCGATGATTTTGTTTTAGTTGACGCTGGAATGCCTAAATGTGCAAATGAAATTATCTCTGTTACTGAGGAGCGATTTGGTACAAATAGCCGTCCAAAAGCAATTATTTTAACTCATGGGCATTTTGATCATGTTGGAGGAATAATTGAACTCATTAAATATTGGGATGTTCCAGTCTATGCCCATCAAATGGAGATACCGTTTTTGACTGGACAACAAAGCTATCCTGAACCAGATCCAACAGTTGAAGGTGGTATGGTAGCGAAAATGTCTCCCCTGTTCCCTAATGAACCGATTGATTTAGGAAATAGCGTAAAAGCACTACCTATCGATGGAACTGTTCCCCATATGCCAGAGTTTAGATGGATTCATACACCAGGGCATACTCCTGGGCATATTTCATTATTCCGAGAGAAAGACCGAACTTTAATTGCTGGGGACGCTTTTGTTACAGTGAAACAGGAGTATCTGTATAAAGTAATAACTCAAGAACAGGAAATAAGCGGTCCTCCTCGTTATTTAACAACAGACTGGAAAGCCGCTAAAGAATCAGTCATTAAATTAGAAGAATTAAAGCCTCTAGTCGCTATTACTGGACATGGGATACCAATGTCAGGTGAATTGCTATCAACGAACCTCAAAACACTGGTTCAAGAATTTGATAAAATTGCTGTACCTGATTACGGAAAATATATAGATAAAAAGATGCATTAAATGCGGAAATACTTTGTTTATTTTTATATTAATGAATCAAAACACCAACGAATATTAAGTTTAATATGAAAAAACACTGTACTTAGGCAACATCTCTATTATAAGAATGGAACTACCCTTTATGAATAAAGCTCGATATTCCGCAAATACTATCCATAGTATAAGCCTGCTTCTTACCCAGGTTGTACTTCTTACCATTAAGGGGTGATTAAAACGGGTTACGCTATATAAAAGCATAATCCGTTTTTAATGAAATATTGTATTCCATATACGTTTAAACAATGGAGGAAAATGATGAAACATATTGTTGCCTTATTAATTAAATACACAGCGATAACTGCAGTATTGCTAATCATGCTCAGTATCTTTCAAGGCATTTCAATTCCTAGAGTATTACTAATTTCTCTTTTTCTTACGGGAGCTGCCTATTTAATCGGAGACCTCTTCATTTTACCTAAATACGGAAATATGATTGCTACAATGGCAGATTTCGGCTTAAGCTTTTTCGGAACTTGGTTACTAACATCCTTGTTTACTAATTTAGATGCTACTCGTAACATTGGACTTTCTTCATTTATAGCCGCTTTAATTATTGGTGGAACAGAAGTTTTCTTCCATATTTATATGAAGAGGCTAGTGCTACGTAACGACGATGAATTAAAAAATCGCAATCATATTCATCATGATAAATATGCTATGGAGATGTCAGAGGAATATATGGATTCTTCCACAATAAATAAATCCAATCTTGAGGATACATCTAAAAAATAAAAAAGTGGCCAACGCCACTTTTTATTTTTGTTTATTAAGCTTGATCGGAATTTCTTACATGTAACGGAGGTGGAACTACCCATCCTTTTTTCTTACTTAAACGTAGCAGAGTTACACCTGCCTGCGCTTTTTTCATATGAAATTGGCCAAATAGCATCCCTACATCTTCTCGAAGACATTTTCCCATCACCTGACTACATGTCACAAGTCCAGCTGCTAATCCTGCAGAAACAGCAGCAGCAATTTCAACATCATTAATACGTGCTCCCGGAGGAATGTCTTCGATAGATGCAACTGGTCGTTCTGGAGGAGCAGGCGGTAAAGCGACCCCATTAATCTTTAAAAGAGCTTTTAATTCTTCTATTTCCGAATTCATATCATTTTCAATTAAGCCTTCTAAAAACTTCTTCAAGTCTTCATCACCTGTATGATTCATAAATACTTGATGGCTTGCAATCGCACCCTGTGCAGCAAGAAGATAGCTCCAAATGTCAAATACTTCACCGTAATGTAACGGTTCATTTTGAGGATTTCCACTTAATATACCCATTTTTAAATTCCTACCTTTCGAAAATATCATAATAAATATTGATTTCAATATTGAAATCAAATTTTTAAGTATGCTTTTTCCTGCAAAAGATTTTCTACTATGCATGGAAAACACCTTTCCAACACCGCGTGTTTATTGTTTAGGAAAGTAGTTTACAAATTAAATACTCAAAGATTATGAAAGAAGATTATCAATAATCTTTGAGTGAGTATCTGTTTAATATAAGGTTTTTTATTTTTATGAATACACAAAAGAAATTGATTTACATATTTGGTATATTTTAAGCCAATTTACTTAGCGGTTAGCTCTACCACCAAGTTGTTGTTCTGCCATTGCTACTAAACGTTTTGTAATTTCGCCACCAACAGATCCGTTTGCACGAGCTGTTGTATCTGCACCAAGTTGTACACCAAACTCTTGTGCAATTTCATATTTCATTTGATCAAGAGCTTGTTCAGCACCTCGAACTAACAATTCATTACGACTTCCACTATTATTGTTTGCCATCTTATTTCACCTCCGATGTTTTTAATATGCTACAAATTATGAAATAATAATTATCCTTTTTATGGAAATTAGATTATGAATAAAAATTGATTTTTTTCTTAAAGTAGGGCAAAACATATAAGAAAGAATAACTGATATAACATACTTTCATAACAACACTATGTATACTTCCTAATTCCCTTCAGTAAATAAAAGAAAGATTTCTATTTCACCAAGAGATTAAATAAAATTATGTTTTGAGACATAATCCAAAAGGAGATATGAGATGAAAGCTGTAACCTATCAAGGACCAAATCAAGTACAAGTTAAACAAGTTGATGATGCAAAGTTAGAGAAAAAAGATGATATTATTGTAAGAATTACTTCAACCGCTATTTGCGGTTCTGATTTACATTTATATCAAGGTAACATGCCCTTACCTCAAGGATACATTATCGGCCATGAACCAATGGGAATCGTTGAAGAAGTCGGGCCAGATGTCACTAAAGTGAAAAAAGGCGATCGTGTTGTCATCCCCTTCAACGTTTCTTGTGGACATTGTTTCTATTGCCAACATGAAATGGAAAGTCAATGTGATAACTCAAATCCTCATTACGATTCTGGTGGATACTTTGGTTATACGGAGAAATTTGGTAATCATCCAGGCGGACAAGCAGAATATTTAAAAGTTCCATTTGGCAATTTTACTCCATTTGTTATACCGGAATCATGCGAGCTTGAAGATGAATCCCTACTATTTTTATCAGATGTTTTACCTACAGCCTATTGGAGTGTAATAAACGCAGGCGTTAAGCCAGGTGATACTGTTATCGTCCTTGGTTGTGGACCTGTTGGATTAATGACACAAAAATTTGCTTGGATGCAAGGTGCTAAACGTGTAATTGCAGTGGATTACTTAGATTATCGGATGAATTATGCAAAAAAGATTAACAATGTTGAGGTATTTGAGTTTACAAAATTCCCCGATATGGGAGAACATTTAAAGGAAATTACACATGGTGGTGCCGATGTAGTTATTGATTGTGTGGGGATGGATGGAAAAAAATCGCCACTAGAATTTCTGGAACAAAAATTGAAATTACAAGGCGGAACTCTCGGCCCTATTCAAATAGCTACGAAAGCCGTAAGAAAATATGGAACGGTTCAAATGACTGGCGTTTATGGTGGCAATTATAATGCATTTCCACTCGGAGCATTTTGGGTTAGAAATATTAATCTTAAAATGGGACAAGCACCTGTCATTCATTTTATGCCAGAACTATTTAAAAAAATAACAAATAAAGAATTTGATCCAAAAGAGATTATTACACACAAAATCCCCCTTGAAGAAGCGAGCTACGGTTATCAAATTTTTAATAATCGTGAAGATGATTGTATAAAAGTCATTCTGAAGCCTTGAAGCTACAATTCATTATTCTTAATAAAAAGATAAGATTACATTTCGTAATCTTATCTTTTTTATTAAATGCTAAGTATCTATCCCCCATTTTCATCTCACATCTAAAATAGTTATTTCCAAAAACTTTGCATTTTGAGGTAGTAATTAATTGGTGAAAACATGAATTAAAGTATAAAGTAACCAAATAGCGAACACCATAACAATGTTAACTAACTTAAAAGAGTTGTACTTCATGGTTTTATTATAAAGAAGAACTGATTAATATTATCAAACCGGACAAACCGCTACAGGTATAAAAACTATTAACAAAGCATCTTAATGTTTATGAAATTCTTTGTTAATAGTTTCTCTTCTCCCTAATCTCCTGCGAGACTATATTTTTCATTAAAATTACAAGTAAAAATTTGAAATATTTTCAAGCATAATTACAATATTAAAAACATCCTTTCTTTTGGTTGTAAAGAAAAGATGTTTTTATAACAGGCTTTTTGGAAGGTTTTAATTTAATCCTAATTATATTTTTTATAAATTCTAAAAGTACATTCTTTATTTTTGGTATAACATACAGAAATTATTTTTTGAACAGTAGACAGCTGCAGAAACTAAGTTAAAGTGTCGATTAATTCCCTCCATGCTTAATAAAATCCCTGTTATGATTTCTAAAATGACTACACAGTTGAGTAAGAGCCGTAGTAGAGATTTTTTGATTTAACCATAAGTTCCTATGATACTTACATTTTCGTTTCATTCCACCAGTTTCTATAGTTAATTGATTAAGTGTATCGGGGATATAACTCTTCGACATATACAGACAATCTTGTTTTGGAAGTATTACATGATTTGTATGCTATTGTAACAAGACTTGTATCGTTTCTCGCTTTTCCATGTCTTATTGCGTTTGTCATTTCCTCTTGTAAACAACGATAGAAAGTTCTATTCAGTTTTTGTTTAATAGCATTACGTTTTATATGGTTTCTTAAAAAATTTCAGTAAAAGAACATATTAATTTTGAAGTGTACAAATAGGGAGAGTGACTTCAACTGTAGTTCCCTTATTCACTTCACTCTCAATAAATACCTTTCCCTGATGTGTTTCAATGATTTTATAACAGATCATTAACCCTAAGCCAATCCCCTCTTCTTTAATACTATAAAAAGGTTCTCCGAGGTATGGTATACGTTCTTTTGGAATGCCACACCCTTGATCGATAAAACGAATACTTAATTGATTATTATCAAGTATATTTAATTGAATGAGAATTTCTCCTCCCATCGGCATAGATTCAATTGCATTTTTTAATATATTAACAAATACTTGCTTTAATTGATTTCCTTCACATGAAATCAATGGAATACCAGGGTTAAGATCGATTTTAATTTTTATATTATTCATCATTGCTTGAGGTTGTAGTAGCATTAAAACTTGATCCATTAGCACACTAATGTTATTAGGTTGCATTTTTACCACCTGTGGTTTGGCTACCGCCATAAATTCAGTTGTAATGCTCTCTATACGCTCAATCTCTGATGATACTATATTAATATAACCCTGATTATTCTCACTTTCCGTTGATTTTAGTAATTGCATGAACCCTTTCATTGCAGTTAATGGATTATTAATCTCATGAGCCATTACAGTCGCTAATTGTCCTACAACAGCAAGTTTTTCAGATTTTCGTAATAATTCTTCTGTTTTTAGCCGTTCAGTGATATCACGAGAAATACTTAGGAAAACTTTTTTACCATTTAAGTTAAAAACACGAACACTAAACTCAGTTGTTATTACTTTTCCTGTTGGAAAAACATATTCATCTTGCAAAGTGAAGGAAGTTTGTCCCTTTTTAATTTTTTCTAATAACCTTACGATCATTTGAGAATCTTGTGGTACTATATTTGAAAATGATAATGAGAGCAACTCTTCTCTACTATATCCAAACCTTCTACACCCAACAGGGTTTACCTCAATAAATCGACTTGGAGCATTCTCTTCATTCAGCTCTACTACATATACCGCATCAGTTGCTTGTTCGATTAGTGCACGGTACTTCATTTCACTATCTCTTAATTGCTGGTGTAATCGATGTCGTTCTCTTTCTGCTTGTTTTCTTTCAGAGATGTCTCTACATATTGCTGATAAAGCTATCACATTTCCTCTTACATCTAGTATAGGAGAAACTGTCAGACTAACATCAAGAAGACTCCCATCACTCCTTTGTCTAACAGTTTCTAATCTAGTAACCACAGATTCTCCAGTTAGAATATTCTGAATATTTTTAAGCGATTCTTCCATTAAAAAATCTGGTACACAAGGTAATCTCTTACCTATGATTTCTTGTGATGACCACCCAAATATCTTTTCATAAGCTTTATTCGCTTGTAAAATATGCCCTTCTCGATCAGAAATGGTAATAGCATCTAGATTGTGCTTTATAAATGATTCCAATAATTCTTTGGTAGCGCTTAATTCTGATTCTACCTTTTTCCTTTCGGTTATATCAACTGTAGAACCAACAACTTCAATAACTTGTCCATTTCGTTTAATCGGCCTAAGCGCAATAAGAATAATAGTTTTATCATTTGGCCAAGGTAATTCAAATATAATTTCTTTTCCTTCCCATGCCTGAAGATAGTACTTCATCAATTGTGGAACTAAATGTGGAGGAACAATAGAAGCATCAATAGTACGTAAGCTTTTTCCTACCACCTGTTCAGAATAAAATCCGTTTTGATAATAAAACTGTCCATCACATAAAGTGTGTATAAAGTGCTTACCCACTTTTTTAAATTTAAAAATTCCTCCTTGAAGCTCATGTACGGTATCTGCAAGTTCTTGCTTCGATTTTTTTAATTCTCGATTCATTTTAGATAAGTCCTGTGTTAAATAATACAATCTCTGGTAGGCTTCCATAAGAAATAGCCCAATTAAAAGTCCTAACGCTATATATAATAAGCCTCCTGTGTAAAGTAATGTAGTATTAAATAATACGCCAACTAACCACTTTATTCCAATAAAAACAGAAAAATATAACGATGCACTTTTAAAAGGATGTAGTTTTTTAAAATAAGTTTTAAAGGTAGAAAATAGAATCCCCATACCAAAATAAGCAATCACAGGAGGTTCCCAGTACCCTCCTGTGTAAAAGATACGCATTACAATTATGCTAATTAACGTAATCCAACCAGCAATACGACCAAAGTAAATAAAAGATAGAATAAGAGGAACAACTCGAAGATCGTAGGAAAATCCCATGTATGGAAAAGAAAAGAACATTAACGTAACTGCAATAATCCCTCCATAGAGCTTTTCAAAATATCGACTAGAATTAATTGTAAACACTTGAATAAATATTGCTGCGCTAACTAATAAAGAAAAAATAGAAAGGTTGATGAAATAATCTTTAATAATCATGTAATGTCCCTCCTT
Source organism: Bacillus sp. JKS001846 (assembly GCF_900176455.1). NCBI lineage: Bacteria > Bacillati > Bacillota > Bacilli > Caryophanales > Bacillaceae > Bacillus > Bacillus sp. JKS001846. The sequence goes on along the minus strand of NZ_FWYG01000001.1, from coordinate 2,599,636 downwards.
GCATTAAGTGTATTCGACAAAAAAGCTAAAAATCCTACAAATTGTATAAACAGTTCAAATGCATAAATTTTAAACTAGGATAAAATCTAGAAAAGTAAATAAGGGGCACAGCAGATGAGATATTTTAATGAAAAATAGTTCAAAAAAAGATAATAGTAACCGTTGACTACTATTATCTTTTTTCTTTAATTTATCGTAATATGTCTGAAACTCTAAGGGACGTGGTATGTCATTTCATCAAACAATGATTATATGCTGAGTGATGAATATAGAAATTTCAGCAGTAATTTTTGAAAAATAACATAAAAAACAAAACTATCTTTAAAAATGGAAAAAAACTATATAAATGTCAACTAATCTATGTACAAAAACGTTCACTTAATTTTGCATAAAATTACTCAACTTAGGAAGCTAAGTAGTTCTTCAAGGTCGATAAGAACACCTGTAGATGCTTCAGGATAACTACATAATTGTATGAGTAATGTACTTGAAACCTTTCGGTAAAACCATACACATAAGACAACTAACTCCTTGGTTCAATATTTACTTTTTCGCTGAACAAATTCTTTTTCTTGAGCAAAATATTCTAGGATATAAGGAGATTTTTCAATTAACTTGGTGTCTAGTTTATTGTCCAGTTCCAATTACTTCGTTACTTTCAGATTCAGTTCATTATATTTTGTACTTTGTCTTTATACACAACATATTCTTTACCATCCACTACTGCTACTACTGCAAATTCATCATTTGGATTGAATGAAAGCCAATCAGCCCACATGTTAGTATTAGCCCCTCCACTCCACATATTATGAACAGTGTTTTTAGTTAAATTCATAACTTTATAAGACGCATTTGGCGCATTTGTTCCAGTCTTTATTTCAAAAGTGTATGCGTTATGAATTTTTTTATAAAAGTAGAACACGTTTGATGGACGAAGCTGATTCAAAAAATCCTGTTCTTTTTTCTCTGCAATTTTTATCCCTTCTTGCAAAGTGACAACATCTGTTTTTAATGTTTTCCAACTGTTTTTCGCTGCATTCAAGCTAGGGGTTAAGAATTTATATTTATTTTGATCAGCTTTTTGATCAGCTTTATCAATATGTCCCAGTACACCCGAATATTGAGAATCTAAATCCTCCCATTGCGTAGACATATAAGTAAGAGCAGTGATAGCACTATCAAGCATACTATGCATATCACTAATATTATGAAATGCAACTCCAACTACACGATTCAATGTTATTTTATAATCTACAGTCTGACACAATTTTGCTAATTCAGGTTCTAGCCAACCTAACTTACCTCTTGCATCACCTATCATTATGCCACCAGCAATCAAGGTTGGAATAAAGGGGATTTTCACCATGTCTAAGCCCTTAGATTCTATGTCTTTCTGATATTTTACTTGTCCTAAAAGGTCCTCTAGACGCTTTTGGTCAGCCTCCACATCAGCACCTTGGTTTTTTAAAATCGATTGCAATGTCTCTTTATGACTTCCAAATGTTCTAACATCTTCTCCAATAGCATTTTTTAATTGAATTAATTCTTCTATTAATGCTTTTGCAGACTTTTGATTTTGTTGAATTCCTCCCTGTAAATCTGTAATCCCTTTTTTTAAAGTATCTCCATTTCCAGTATTGATCGCCTCTACTAATGTTTCATAATAATTTTCAAATTTTGTATCGTATTCTATAATGCCTGTCAATGTATCAAAAAGCTGTTTTTTTACTTGTGTATTCCATGTAACAGCATGTGCTCTTGCATTCTTTTGATCTTGTACAATTTTACTAGGTAAATCTGCATTTCCATTAATAGTTATTCCTTCAAAACTCACATCTGGATTATTAATTAGCAAATAAGAATATTCATTCATAGCTTTTGCAAATAAACCAGTATCTTGCAAAGCTTTTTTCATCTGTTCTTCATTTGCTGAAAGAGACATATTTTCAGTGTTCGTTTGTTCAATTTCAATTGCAAAAGTTTCTAGTGGTATGACTGCATAAGTAGTTGTTATAGTTAAAAACGCTGATACAGCGAGTAGTTTATGAGGGATTTTTTTCATCATTTTGTATTCCTCCTATATAAGGTATGGTTTCAAGTTCTAATCTTATTAAAAAGCGATGTCTTTCAAAATGAGTTCTACATCTTTTATCAGTATCGTTTGAACTTTCTTTAGCAGCCTTCAAATCATTAAGTATTAAAGAAAATGTATATCATCTGCTTCAAATTAACCGATTCTATTGCAAATTTTAAAAAAGCAATTAAACTACAAGGTTATTCTTTATTCGAATCATACTTATATATAATTGAAAGGCGAAGTCTTTAATGAGACTCCGCCTTTCTGTTATATAAGGATTTATTAATTATTACTTTTCTGTTTAACAGTGTAATCATAGACTTTCTATGTTTTAGTTCACTTTACAACAGAATTAATATTTCCCTATTTTTGTGGAGTAACAGTTTCCACTTTTAATTCCTTTATTCCTTCTTTTAATGTAACAGCATCTGTTCGTAATGTTTTCCAACTGTCTTTCGCTGCATTTAAATTAGGTTTTAAGAATTTAAATTTATTTTGATCGGCTTTTTGAGCTGCATTCTCAATATGCCCTAGAACGCCCGAATATTGAGAATCTAAATCATGCCACTGCGTGGACATATAAGTAAGAGCGTTAATAGCATCATCAAGCGCCTTGTGCATTTCATTAATATTACTGTAAGCAACTCCAACTACACGATTTAAGGTTACTTTATAATCCACGGTCTGACGTAATTCTGCTAATAAAGGCTCTAACTTACCTAAATTATCCCTTGCTACTCCCACTATGATACCGCCAATTATTGGTAGACCCAAAATAGCACCCTTCATTACATTAAACCCATCAGATTCTAATTGTTTATAATAGTTTACTGATCCTAATACTTCTTCTAGACGCTTTTGATCGGCATCAACATCTGCACCTTGATTTTTTAAAATTGACTGCAAGAGCTCTTTATTACTTCCAAATGCTCTAACATCGTGTCCAATAGAGTCTCTTAATTTAGTTAATTCTTCTATTAGTTGTTGTGCATACTTTTGATTTTGTTGAATTTCACCTCGTAAATCTGTAATCCCTTCTTTTAAAGTTTCTCCATCCCCTGTATTAATCGCCTCTATCATTGTTTCATAATAATTATCAAATGTTGTATCGTATTCAACAATACCATTCAATGTATCTAAAAGCTGTTTTTTTACTTTCGTATCCCAAGTAACGGCATGTGCCCTTGCATTCTTTTGATCTTGTACGATTCTACCAGGTAAATCTACATATCCATTAATGGTAATTCCCTCAAAATTCACATCAGGATTCTTAATTAACATATAAGAATAGGCATTCATAGATTTTGCAAATAATCCAGCCTTTTGCAAGGTCTCTTTCATTCTCGCTTCATTTGCAGAAAGAGCCGTATCTCCATTGTTCGTTTGTTCAATTTCACTTGCAAAAGTTGTTACTGGTGAAGCTACATTAGCAGTTGTAATAGTTAATAGCGTCGATACAGCGAGTAATTTGTAAGGGATTTTTTTTATCATTTCATTTTCCTCCAATTTAGGTTTTAAAATTCAGTTCTACTCCTGTTTAAAAGCAATATCTTTTGAAATGAATTCTGCATCTTTATGAATATCATTCCAACTTTCTTTAGCGGCTTTTAAATCATCTGGTATTAAAGAGAATTTGTGGTCTTGCATAGAATCGATATTATCCAATAAATCTGTATAATTTGCGCCCATTGTATTCCATTGCTTTTGAATATTTGTTAGAGACAATATCGCTTGATCTACAGTCTGGTATAAATATGCCAATGTTTCTTTCGCGTTAGTAAGCGAAAGAACTGCTTGATTAGCACGATCTGCTTTCATACTTAATTCTCCGATTTTGTTAGAAATTTCATTATAGGAATCCATATGCTTAGATGCTGTGACACCAGCCGCAGTTCCTAGACCGATACCAGCTGCGCCAAGAGCCGAGAGTCCACCAACAACAGCCGGTGTTGCTGTACCGCCAGTTACAACAATAACTACCGCTCCTCCAATAGCTGCAATAACTAAAATAGCTGCTCCCAATCCACCACCAATTGACCATGCTAATACATCATCAAAATGTTTTTTCTGAGTAGAACGAAGTTGCTCAATTTCAGCTTGAAGTTGTGGAATCGTTGCCTGTTGACCTGCTAATATTGCAGTTAATCCACCTTTCCCATCCGGACCACCAACATTATTTTTAAAATCTGTAGAATTTTGATATAGTTTCCCTTTGAAGTCTTGTAGCATCTTAATCACATCTGTAACTTCTTTTGAATTTGTATTGATTGTAGTAATTAAATCATTTATACCCTCTTTTAGACCTACCTTATCTTTCTTTTGTACAGTTTCTACTAATGTGTCGTAATAATTTTGAAATTGTTCATCGTAATTTACAATATTACGAGCAGTTTTTTGAATCTGTGGCTTCGCTGTATCTAACCAGTAATTCGCATTGATTCGTGACAGCTCTTGATTAAGGTGAATATTTTTGAGCAACTCTCCCCCCTCTGACCCTAAATCGATATTAGATAAATTTACATTTGGTTGCTTAATCATTGTTTTTGCATATAAATCCATTACTAGAATATGAGACCCTGTTTCAGCCAATGCTTTCTTCAGTCCTTCGGGGCCTAATGCATAATTGCCTACTTTTTGTTCTTGAGCGGTCGTTTCTTGTGCAAATGCATGAATAGTGTTACCGGTAGTAGCAGTTATAACAGTTGCTAATGTAGCTAAAGTTAGTACTTTGAATGGAAATTTTTTCATGACTATTCTCCTTCTTTCGCTAAATGCTTATAATCTTTATGAATTCCCCAAAAACGCAATATTAAAATTTATATACTTGTTCTTCAAGGTAACTTATTACATTTTTTAATTGTCTTAATGTATCTTTTTGAGACTGCTCGTTAGTTGTATCAACATTAGTAGATAATTTTGTAATGCTACTTTTTATTAGATTTAAATCTTCTTTATAGCGCTTTAGTAGATCAAGTTCTACATCTACTTGATTTGCAAACGTATGCAAATCATTTTGTGTAAGAAGAAGCATTGATTTTTGTAAATCAGCTATTGATAATTTCGTTGTTAAATCATATATTTTTTGATTTTGTTTCTCTAAATCATCTAAATATGCTCGCTGTTCTGCTGTTAATTTATTTACTTCAGCAAAAACGCTAAATGTTTTCTTAATCTTTTCGGTATCAATGACCTTCATCAGGTCATACTCTTGTGTTTTTGCTGCGGCTGCGGCTGCTATTTCACCTTGTTTGCTTTTCTCAATTGCTTCACGAGCTGCTTTTTTTGCTGATTCAATCTCTAGAGCAGTTTTACCTTGCTCTGTTGCTTCTTGCACTGCTTTTTTCTCAGCTTCTAGAATAGAGTTGTTAATTTCTTTTCCTTTGTTATACGCTGCCACCCCTGCTTGAGCAGCTGGTTCAATAATTTCTTTTGAAAGACTATAAACTTCTTTAAATATAGCAAATCCCTGTTCATTTAAAGCTCCTGGTATTAATGCAATTTGCTGTAAATCATTTTGAATTGCTTTTTTGGTATTTAATATTTCATTTTTTAACTGATCTATTTTTCCTGTCCCATCTGTACTTAGTATGCCTTGCGCAGTTGCCACATTAGTATCAAAATCTTTTAATTTTTTATCCAGCTGTAATTTAAGATCTGTTAATTCATTGATTTGTCGTTGCGCATTTTCTTGATTCGTCATAGCCATTTCTTGAAGTACTTCAAGTCTATCCGAAAACCCTTCTCTATCTTCTTTATTGTCTACAAACGATTTTAATGTCGGGTAATAACTATTAAATTTTGTTACAAATCCTTTACTTTTTGAATTTAATAGAATTAACTGTGGATAGAGTTCCGATGACCATTCCTTCATATCTTGTTTGATTAGGAATTGATTGGTATTTAAAGCTGGGACTTCCTCTAGCTGTACATTAGGACTCATTAAAGATTGATCAATATACGTTTGAATTAATTTAGATTGCGCACCTAATTTTCGTAATGATGAAGAAATATCCATGTTTTCTTGTTGAGTTTCTGCTTGAACGATTGGTGTTGCGAGAGTATTGATAGGAATAGTTGCTCCAGTTACAATGGATGTTATTAAAAATCCTGTCATTATTTTAGTTTTCATTCCGTACACTCCTTTACCATTGTTTTTATAACTTAATTCATATAACTTGTACGACCGCTCTCTTTGTAAACTGGATAAGAAGGAGAAATCTTTCAGATACGTTAATAACGTTGTTTTTTACTTCTAATAGGATGTAAGGATTTTATTTATCTCTCATTTCGATACTCTATTTTTTAAAATATAAATAACAAAAATTTATTAACTATATTTGAATCAGGCACCCTATGAGTAGTAAATTATTAATTCTTTCCTAAATTTGCGGTTTAACTTACAGAATCGTGAGGATCAATAAACCAATGCTTACAGTTAATCCTGTCATAACATTGTTTAATTTCAATTTGATAATATCCCTCTTAGTTTTTGTCAGCAAACTCCTTACTAGACAACAAAAGGTGAAATTATACTGTACATCGCTTATACTTTTATTGCGGAATAACTTCACTTTTGTTATGCAGAAACTTAGAACACGTTTATTACCAATTTGATTCTTGACCTCTTATAAATAAATTGACTATTTAGAAAATTATTAAAGACATAATGTTACTTATAACTTCACTGTAATTCCTATTAGCGTAACCTTCTCCTTTCTGTCTGGTCATACCAGTTATGTTGTTCATTAAAACATTAAATTTTTAATGCGTAAATAGAAAAATTTTGTCGATTAAGCTCGATAATTTACTGTTAAATAAAAATATGAACCGAAAAAAATTATATGAATATAGTTATTCGTAAATTTCATTTCTGTAATTGTAATGATTACAAATTAATGTGTATACGGTTAAAAATAACTATTTTAGCTCAACCGAGAAATTTTATTTTAGAAAAAATACTTATAGAATAATATAATAGGTCTTTTTATACTTTTTTACCTTTATTTAGTTATGCATAATTGCATAACATGTAGATATATTTAGTAATATATGTTATATTATTGATTTTTTACATAACATTCTAATATCATTATTAACAAATATCTAGTATGAAGATGTTAGTCTATAAACTTATCATCATTATAAACATAGGTTTTAAATTACAAAAAAGCTGCAAAGCTTCCATGGAACACTTTGCAGCCTTCTGTCTTTTTATTTCCTTTAGCAAAATAGCGGTTAATGTATTTTTTCAAATTAACAATATGGTACAAAGATTTCCATTGAGCTTTTGCTCACATATGTGTTTATAAAGTCTTCAAGAGCTATTTGTTTGGGCTGACGTCAGACTAGTTTATCTGATTCAGAACTATACCGATAAATTCAGCACCTGATTGCTATTAAAAAAATAGATATACTTTGTTTCTCCATTATTTTTCTAACTCCTAAAAATTGAAACTGTTCCGCTACAAGATAATAACAGGTTAATCTCACATGTCTATTTGAATACAGGTGCTTTTTCTAGACAAATCAAAAACTCTTTCTAGCGTAATAAGTTCAGTATTTTCATTTTTTGGGATACTTACACCCATGTTTAAGTCTTTACATTGGAGACAGCAAATAACAAGCTTATATTATTGTATATTTTTCACGGTACTGCCTAGGAGTCATGCTAGTGTTTTTTTTGAAAACTCTTATAAAATAACTTTGGTCATTAAAGTTAAGCCACGCACAGATATCTGATAACGAATAAGTAGTGAGTGTTAATAATTTCTTTGCTTCTTCCACTCGTTCCCTTTGAATATATTCGCTTAAAGTAATTCCCATTTCTTTTTTAAATAGTTTAGATAGATAAGTAGGCGTAATTTCTAAATGATTAGCAAGTTCATTCAGAGATATTCCATCGTAAACATTTTTATTAATATGTTTTATACATGTAGTAACCGCGTAAGAATACTTTTTTGCATTGTATTCTTTCACACGATCTGCAAAGGTACGTAAAGCGTCCCCTGACAATCGCTTTACAGATTCTACATTATCTAATTGTTCTAGGGTTTGTATATATAAAATACTATGAGCAAAAGCAATATCTGGTGGCAGATTTCCTTCTATTGCATATCGAGTGGCTAAGGTAATCGCAATAATTCCAAGGTTTTTTTGATTCCTGAGCGGATCCTCTATTAGCATAAGTTCAACATCTTCTTGTGAAACCGCATACATATACTGTATTAACTTTTTTTTATTTCCTTCTTTGATAGTCGAAAAGAAATCATTTACTAATGCCATATTGTGCGTTTTAGGTTTGTTTTGTCGGCGTTTTAAAATATATAAATCAGGTTTTACAATTTTATTAGGAACTTCCTCTAGTACTTTATTTTTTTCCAAGACAATATCTACATCTAACTTTTCATTGAAAATCATGTAATGTAATAAAATTCCCATATCAATTAATGTAGTTTTTTTAATCTCAGATAAACACTGATAATAGGCAAGTCTTTCTTGAATGTTATCATTTGATTTAAATTCTTTCTGAAATTTTATGATCATATCATCTGAATCTTTTGAATGTATAGTAGGACCGATTATAATAGTCCCTTTAATATCATCATGATTTTCTATATGAATTAGAACAAAATTTTCAAGATAGTTGTTGCTTCGGAAAAGTGGCAAGTTAAAGGGATCATTTTCTTGATAAATATCACTAAGATGTTCTTCTTTTGAAGAATAAAAAGGACTACAAACATTATCAGATGTAGAATGATATAAAATTTTTCTGTCTGTAGACAAAATATGCACAGGGGCATTAAATGCTTTATGTGCAAGATCACACAAGTGTTGTATATCGATGGAAGTATTCATTACATTCTCCTTTATAGATCCATAAAATATATTCTGTTATATATAATTCACGACAAATAATACTATAAAATATCAAATTAGTACAATTCACAACAAAATGTTACTATATCTTTTTTATAAAAATCATATATTATTTAATTGTAGTTAGCATCTAAATATCAGAGTAGATAAGTAAAGGAAATACACTAAGTTCTTTTCTTAATTCTACAAGATATATTATTGTACTTGAGAAAACAGTGAAGTACTACAAAATACAGTGGTAGTCAATGCGAGGACCAAGCTGGAAAAAGATTTAAAATAAAGCGAAATTAAAAGAAGATACTGTACCACCGCAAGAAACAACAGTCAAAGTTCCAATTCAATTATTTATACAAATTGAATTCAAAAAATAAATACTGCTAATTTAAATGTGAAACTGAAAAACTATTTTGCTCCAAATTTTAGAAAAAGATAATAAAGAAGTTGTGAAATTGGAAACAGATGAAAGCGATACGGCTATTTTTGAAGCACTATGCTTTGAAAAGTACAAGGTGGAGGAAATTCAAGTACTCAATTAAACATTTAATTGAGAGAAAGGTCTTTTCATCAACTAAAAATAAAAAAACGAATGGAATATTCAAAAAAATGACACTATATTACTGGTCGTAACAATAGTTTTACTTTCCACAAAAGAGGAAAAATATACAATATTTACAAATACTAAGAATAGAAAACTAGATAGTTTTATTACCGCATCACATAAAGTGAAACTTTAATCAGTGGGGGTTTTGTTCATCCCCTACCTAACTTCTTTGCTTCCGCTGAATTTTGAGGTGGGGGTCTTACTGCCCACAAATAGCGGGATAAACTTATTATTAATTTCCAAATACAATAGTTGTTAATCAAAAAAAACTTCAATAATTAAGGTGCACAATAAATTGACCTCAAAACAGTAATTACTACAATATCAGTTTTTACTTATTCTATAAAAAAGAAATATCACTTAATAATTATTACTTTATATCAATTTACACATAAAACATTTTATTATATCGGCTTAAGTATTATGAAATTAAAATTGCAAATAAAACCAAAACTCTTTTAAGGGCTCATACATCGTTCGTATCTAATTCCTTATCTTTCGATACCTATTCCATTAACATGACTAAAAAAGTTTATTACAAAGGAATCTGAGAAGTTTTTTCGATTTCAAATTTTATTTTTTTGTAAATTAAAGGAAAAATAATCCATATATATACGGATTATTTTCTTAGTGTAATCTGTATTGACCTGTTAACTGTTTTTCAACCATTCGAACTAAGCGTTTTGTAATCTCTCCACCGATCCGAACCATTTGTAGATGATGATGTATCAAGTCCCAGTGTTACTCCTAGTTCAAAAGCAATTTCATACTTCATTTGCTCAATAGTACTTGTAGTAGTAGAAATAAGAATTTCATTTGCATTACTTTCGTATCTTTGAATATTTATAAATAACATGTGCCTAATTATGCTATTTATGCATGAATAACCTAATTTCTTCTAGTATTTTTATGGGAACCCTTTCCCTCCCCTTTTTCTGCCAATTAAAGGACATGATAGTTATATCCATTGTTTAACAGAGAAATTATGTCATAAAACATAGTTTTTCCATCCACTAATTTTACTAATTTATTCTTTAACTCCTCCCCTTTTTCTTTAGCTTCATCAATTTCTAACAACATAGATTTTTTATTTGTCTGCTTAATGTATTGAGTATACAACTCTGAGAATTCTTTTTGTACTTCTTTGTTTAATACTGGTTTATATTTAATCATGTAAGTATCTTGTAACAATGAGCGTTTTAACAAACTATCTTCAATGAGATACGCTACTTTATTAAATAAATGTACATATAATTGAAAATCTCTTTTTCCTTACAAATTCCTTACATTCGAAATTGTTTCTATATTGATAGGATTGAAGTAGCGTCTGTGCTCGAAAGCGCAAACAAATAGATTACCTGCACAAGAAAAAGAATGGTGCACAGGTAATCTATTTGTTTTTGAGATTAATAAAAACCTAATTTATTTTTTGAATTCTTCCATCAATAACAGACTGAATTGGTTCTTTTGATTTTTTTATATAATCTACTAATGCTTCAAAATCAGTTGGTCCTGTTTCAGCATCTTTACCATTTTTAAAAGATACAAATCCATCTCCACCTGAAGCTAAAAATGCGTTCGCAACGACGCTGTAAGTTTTAGAAGGAATGATTTCTTCTCCATTTGTTAAGCGAATACTTGTTACTTTTTCTCCATTGGGCTTGTTCGCATCCCAAGTGTATTGGATCCCTGAAATTTGAAGCATTCTTGTTATGTCTTTTTGCCATTGTTGATTTAAAATATCACGAATGTCTTGACCTGTTAAATTTAATTTTATTAATTGATTTCCGAATGGTTGAATACCATATATCTCTCCCCATGTAATATCACCAGCATCTAAGTCATTACGAATACCACCAGGATTCATAAGTGCAATTTGGGATTGCATCGTTGCACGCTGGGCATCAGCAACTAAATTTCCAAGAGTAGATTCACCAGCCGTATTTAGTTTGCGATCTAGTGGAGCAATAGACTTACCTACAACTTCATTAACAAGAGGTGCGATTTTTGCTTGATATTTCTCCATCTTCTTCTTTATTTTTTTATCAGGCTCCATGCCTTCATGGTAAGTTGTAACAATTTCTGCTTTTTTCTCAACAATATCTTGTGTCTTACGATCAATCTTTACATCAACATCAGCAAAAGCCATACCATAAGAATTTGCTTGTACGACAAGTTTATTATTAACAGTTCCATTTACATAAGTGTGGCTATGCCCACCAAAAATAACATCAACTTCTGGATCAGTCTCATTTGCTAATCGGACAATATCACCATTTGTTACGCCGTTCCCATCTGTTGTACCTCCGTTATGCGCAAGAACAACGATAGATTTAACGCCTAGTTTTTGTAATTGCTTTACGGATTTGTTAATAGCTTCAACTTCATCTGTAATTTCTACATTCTTTAGCATAGTAGGCATAACAAGGTTAGGAACATCCGTTGTTACAACTCCGATAAATCCAACTGGAACTCCTTGCACCTTTTTTATAGTGAATGGTGGTAAAAATAAACGACCGGTGGATTTATTATAGAAATTTGCAGCAACATATGGGAATTTTGCTCCTTTAAAATTTCCTGTTTTCTCATGGTATCCACCATAAATAAGGCGGTTCATTTCCGCAACACCTTCATCAAATTCATGATTTCCTATCGTTCCAACATCGAATTTCAAATCATTTAGAAATTCAATGGTAGGTTCGTCTTGTAATAATGCTGAAACAGGAGTACTTGCTCCAACAACGTCGCCAGCATGTACTTTTAATGTATTCGGATTTTGTTTTTCACGATCACGTAAATAAGCCCCTAAGTACTCAATTCCCCCTGCATCTTTATTGTTAATTTTTTTTACTGTGTCTAGTTGCCCATGAAAATCGTTAATACCGAGCATTTGTACATCTATGTAGCGGTTTGGTTCTGTACTTGCTTGGGCTGAAGGCATAGCGAATACACTAGTAAAAGTAACTGTACTTAATGCTAAAGCAACTGGAATGATTTTTTTTAACATAAAATTTCTCTCCCCTAATTAAAATCTTACATAATACAATGTTATTTTAATATATTAAGAGGATTATTTCTATAAAAAATTCTACTAATTATAAAAATTAATAAGATTTTATCATTTCCCAACAAAACACTTCTTCTTCAAAAATGTGAAGATGTAAAACAACAATTTTAAGAGGAAGATGATTATTTGTAGGCTGTAGTCTACACTTTTGGATTAGGATATAAAGGCTCCCTCTCAACTTAAGAAACTTCACTACACAAACAAGAACATGTACATTTCTTTGTTTTGAGGATTATTCAAAATATTATCTTGATAGTAATATAGCAATCCCCCTAAGAGACCTAAAAAACTCTAATCCATAAATTTTAGCTGTTAAGAAGAATATTCAATTCGAAATTAATGAGTATTTTTTAAGTTAACATCCCAATATCAAAATTTAAAAATAAATAGAAATTTCGTAATGGAAGATTACGGTGGTGCACTACTCCGTATTTAAAAAGATGCTCCTGGATTTATCCAAGAGCATCTTTTATAAAGCTTTATTTTAACTTGTTTATAATTTATTAATTAACAATTATATAGTTGTAATTAGTCCTTTAAAAATGATAGGAGTGCTTCATTAAATTCTTTGGCATGCGTTGCATTTAACCCATGTGGACCACCCTTTATTAACGCTACTTTAGAATTAGGAATTGATTCATGTGTTAATTTCCCACTATATTCAAATGGTACAGTTGCATCTGAATCACCATGAATAATAAGAGTAGGTATATTAAACTGCTCCAAGTCTTTTCTAAAATCTGTCTTACTAAAGGCAGTAATACAATCAAGTGTTCCTTTAGGTGATGCACTGGCTGCAATATCCCAATTATATAAACGGAATGGCTCACTAACTAAATCTGTTCGATTACCAGCCGCGAAAAATCCCTTAGTAAATTCATCAAGAAATGCAAGGCGGTCATTTATCACACCACTTTTGAATGCTTCAATTGTTGCATCATCTAATGCCCCTTCAGGATGATCCTCTGATTTGTATAAATATGGAGGAACTGCTCCAGCAAAAACAGCCTTTTCAATACGATCTGTTCCATACGTACTAATATACCGGGCTACTTCGCCTCCACCCATAGAAAAACCAACAAGTGTGACATTTTGAAGCTCTAAATGTTCTAATAGTTGATGTAAATCAGAAGTAAAGGTATCATATTCATACCCTTCCCACGGCTGAGATGATTTTCCAAAACCTCGACGATCATACGTTATAACTCTGTATCCAGCCTCAACAAGAGCGGGAACTTGATATTCCCAAGATCGACCACTTAACGGCCAACCATGAATGAGTACAACTGGTTTTCCTATGCCATGATCCTCATAATATATCTCAATTGGTGCTTGATTTTCGGTTCCTACAGTAATTTTTGCCATTTTCCTACCTCCTTTAATATATATCCTTTTCTTCAATAATCCGGATGAATCTCATAACCTATTTATGCACATTTATATTGTGAACGCTAAGTATGAAACTCTATTGTTCCGATGAATTCATTTTCTGTTTATGGAACGCTTCCCCATCTCATACTTTTTTCATCACGAAGTATTTGCTGAACATTTCTCCTATTCAATTGTAATAACAAAAGTAGGTGACTATCAATATCGTTCTATCTATAGAATGTATAGGTAAAACCAATTCATTTTATAGTGAAAATAACTATAGTTACCACCTATACAAACTATAGATAATTTAGAATTGATTAACGAATCAGTTTTCAAATACTATAAATTTGTATAGCGCTTCATGTTCCGTGAATGCTGCTATAACCAATATTATTGGTCAGCTTAGTTATAAACGAAGAAACTTATGATAGTATTCGACTATTTAAACTTTCTTTGATTACTTAATTTTTAGGAGGAATACATAATGACTGATCTCTATTCTCGTATTAACAAAGATGATGCTCTCGTGCTTTTAGTAGATCATCAAACTGGTCTTATGTCCGGACTAGTACGTGACTATGGTGTTGATGAATTCAAGAACAATGTTTTAGCCCTTGCTCATACTGCTAAGTTTTTTGATTTACCAGTTATTTTAACAACAAGTTTCGAAAACGGGCCTAATGGACCTTTAATGCAAGAATTGGTTGATCTCTTTCCTCATGCACCAAAAATAGCTCGACCTGGACAAATTAACGCATGGGATAATGATGATTTTGTAAAAGCAATCGAAGAAACTGGAAAAAAACAACTTATCATCGCGGGCGTAGTTACGGACGTTTGTGTTGCTTTCCCAGCACTTTCCGCTATAAAAGCTGGATATGAAGTATTTGCTGTTACTGATGCTTCAGGAACTTTCAGTAAACAAGTTGCAGATGCTGCCAATACGCGTATGGCACATAATGGCGTACAACTTATGAACTGGTTTAGCGTAGCTTGCGAATTACAACGCGATTGGCGCAACGATGTCGAAGGTTTTGGCAATTTGCTTGCTAGCAATCTTCCAGGCTATCAAAATATAATTGGAAGCTATAGGGGAGCTCAACGAGATCTTAGTAAGCAAAATGTATAAGTGTATTCCAAGGAAATAGCTTTAAATCACTTTTTAAAGTAGATAGTATAAATTTAGTGCTGATTAAATCAGCACTAAATTTTACATTAAAAAGTATAGCAGTGTTTTAATTGACAGAAAATATATTATTTTCGATAAACAATTAAAAAAGGAGCGTTTTATTATGAGTAAGTTAGAATTGTTAAATCCGGAGAACAGTGCATTAATTTTGATTGATTTTCAACCCCAAATGACTTTTGGAGTTGCAAGTATTGATAGACAAACATTGATTAATAACGTTATGTTGCTTGCTAAATCAGCAAAAACTTTTAACGTACCTACTATTCTTACTACAGTTGAGACACGCAGCTTTTCTGGTTATTTTTGGCCACAAATTCTTGACATATTCCCAAACCATGAAATTATAGAACGCAGTTCAATGAACTCTTGGGAAGATCCAAAATTTGTTGAAGCAGTTAAAGCAACAGGTAGAAAGAAATTAATATTTGCAGCACTTTGGACTGAAGTTTGCCTTGCATTCCCTGTGCTTGAAGCAATGAAAGCTGGCTATGAAGTGTATGCAGTTGATGATGCTTCAGGTGGTACTAGTCTGACAGCACATAACGCTGCTATGCGTCGTGTAGAACAAGCTGGTGCAATTCCAGTGACAGCAATTCAAGTTTTACTTGAATACCAACGTGACTGGGCACACAAAGACACTTATGATGCTGTAATGGAAATTGTAAAGGAGCACACTGGCGCTTATGGTCAAGGAGTAGAATACGCATATACTATGGTGCACGGCGCGCTTCCAAGCAGGAAAATATGAAACAAGAAGGAGTAGCTGTCGAAGAGACTTATACAGGGAACACGATGGATGCTGCTGATCCAGTAACAACGATTGTTACATGGGAAATTCAACAAGGTAAAGAAAAACAGTTTGAAACATGGAGACATGAAATCGAAGCTGCCGCTACTAAATTCCCAGGGCATTTAGGTGTAAATCTAATAGTCCCAAATAACGAATCGAGAGAGTATACTGTTATTTTTCGCTTTGATACGTATGAGCATCTACGTGCTTGGCAAGAATCAGACATTCGCCGGGATTTGTTAAAAACGGCAGAACAATTTCAAGTTACTAATCCGAGTTACAAAACTGAAAGTAGTTTGGCTTATTGGTTTGTTACTCCGAAAACGCCAGTTCCACCGCCAAAATGGAAAATGTCTATCGTTACCCTTTTGGGTGTATGGCCTCTTAGCATGTTAGTTCCTAAAGTGATAGGACCTATTATAAAACATATGAATCCTATTATGTCGGCCTTTTTTGTTTCAGTATGTATAGTGTCCTTGCTATCATGGGTAGTCATGCCGATTTTCGGTAAATTATTTCATCCATGGTTACAAAATAATAGAAAGTAGACGAGGTGTGAACATGAATTTACCGGATATGATCTTATATAACGGAAAAATTACTACCCTTGACCCTTCTCAGCCTGAGGTATCTGCTATCGCCATAACTGATGGTTTAGTCACTGCAGTAGGTGGAGATGAGCTTCTTAATAGTGCCACGGAAAAAACAAAAAAAATAGACCTTAAAAGAAAGAGAGCTATTCCAGGCCTGAATGACTCTCATATACACGTTATTCGTGGTGGTCTGCATTATAATATGGAATTACGTTGGGAAGGCGTGCCATCACTTTTTATTGCTCTAGAAATGCTCAAAGAACAGGCAAGGCGTACACCTGCTCCTCAGTGGGTAAGGGTAGTTGGAGGTTGGTCTGAATTTCAATTTAAAGAGAGACGGTTGCCAACTTTGGAAGAAATTAATGCCGTTTCTGAAGACACTCCTGTCTTTGTGCTACATCTTTACGATAGAGCACTTGTAAATCGTGCTGGGCTGCATGCACTGGGATATACAAAAGATACACCAGACCCTCCAGGCTGCTTAATTGAGCGGGACAAACGAGGTAATCCAACGGGCCTTTTAATTGCGAATCCTAACGCTTCTATTCTTTATTCAAGTTTGGGTAAAGCACCAGCACTTAATTTTGACGACCAGATTAATTCAACTCGCCATTTTATGCGCGAATTAAATAGATTAGGTATTACAAGTGCTATTGACGCAGGTGGTGGATTCCAAAATTATCCTGATGATTACAAAGTTGTTGAACATTTAGCCGAGAAGGAACAATTAACTTTGCGTATTGCTTATAATCTATTTACGCAAAATCCAAATCATGAATATGAAGACTTTGCTTCATGGGCAAAAATTGTTTCTCCAGGTCAAGGAACTGATAAGTATAAAATGAATGGTGCCGGAGAGATGTTAGTATTCTCAGCAGCCGATTTTGAAAAATTTCAAATGCCACGGCCTGAACTAGCTACGATGATGGAAGCTGACTTAAAGAAAGTAATTTCTCTATTGGTGGAAAACCGTTGGCCCTTCCGTTTACATGCAACTTATGATGAGTCAATCACACGTTTCTTAAATGTATTCGAGGAAGTTAACAGTGAAATTCCTTTTAATGGTCTACGATGGTGGTTTGATCATGCAGAAACAATCTCAGATCGTAGCATGGAACGTGTTAAGGCTTTAAATGGAGGTATTGCCATCCAAGACCGCATGGCTTTTCAAGGTGAATACTTTGTTGATTTATACGGAAAGGAAGCTGCAAAGCGTACTCCTCCGATTTATCGTATGTTAGACCTTGGTATACCTGTTGGCGCCGGTAGTGATGCAACTAGAGTTTCCAGCTATAACCCTTGGGTCGCTCTTTATTGGATGGTTGCCGGAAAAACCATTGGTGGACTTTCGATATACGATGAAAAAAATAAACTGGATAGAAAAGTAGCCCTGGAATTATATTCAAAAGGAAGTGCGTGGTTCTCTGGTGATGAAGGTAAAAAAGGAACCCTTGCAGTAGGTCAGTTTGCTGATCTTGCTGTATTGTCTGCTGACTACTTTACTGTGCCAGAAGAAGAAATCAAGAACCTTGAATCATTACTCACAATTATGGGCGGACAGGTTGTGTATGGAAATGATGAATTTAAAAATTTATCACCTGAATTGCCGCCAGCATCACCTGACTGGTCACCGACGGGCGTTTATGGTTATGGCGGTGCTAACCTAGCCAACACTATACTTTCTCACGATGCCCATGATAACAAGTTACATAGTTGCAGTAACCCTCTCCATCAACACACTCATACCGTAATAGGAAAAGATGGAACTAAATGGGGTATTGGTTGTACTTGCTTTGCTTTCTAAATCAAAACCACCGGTATAATGCCGGTGGTTTTCTTTATGCAATAAGGATATGTAAAAAGAAATAGCAGTATCTCCCTAATGGAATCTATTACTATGTGATAAAACCGAAGAGTTAATTAATTAACTTGACTTATTTTTAACAGCCTTCTCCCCTTGCAAAGTCTGCCCTTTTTTCCTTAAGTAAAAGTCAATGATATTCCCATTTGAATCGATCACACCACACATATAAAGTCAATGCCCTTTGACTGTAATTTAGCTCTTACCCCAAGGATTATGTATCATTTTTAATTCTCACACTATAATCATTATTATTTCTATTATACTAATACTTTTTCAGGATCATGTAACTTCTGCATAAAGATACGTGCTGCAAAACTTAAAAATTTATCATCAAAGTGAATAAGATTAATATCTTGCCTTGGTGTTGGATCAATAATACGAACTATGCTCAAAGTATCATTATTAACAAAGTCAACTAGTGAAAGAGGTATTATAGCAACCCCATGTCCATTGCATACAAGGCTCAATAGAGAAATGGAAGATTTTGTTTCTATATTTACTTCAGATAAAGATAGCCCTAAACTCTCACAATATATTTTAATAGTTTCACGACAACTACATGAAACCATTATTCTACTGAGCCCTACTAATTCTCTAAAAGAAACAAATGATGTTTCATTCAAAGGATGGTTTTTGGGAATGACAAGGACAAGCTCTTCGCTATACAAAAGGGTACTTGTTAATGTGTCTGGAATTTGAGCACTACGCGTGATGCCTATATCAATATTTTTATCAACGATTTGATTTACAGCAACTTCGGATTCTATAATTTTTACAACGATGTTGGGATAATGTTGTTGAAACTTCATAATATAAGGTGTTAAATAAGTGAGATCCTCTAATAAACCTCCTATAGTAATTACACCTCTTTTTACACCCTTTAATTCAAAAATTTCATTATAAACGTCATCAAATTGTTGCATGATAAATTTTCCTTTATCAAATAGCAGCTTACCCGCTTCTGTCATTTTGATACCTCTTCCAACTCGATGAAACAAAGGTGTATCAAGTTCACCTTCTAACACACGGATTTGTTGACTTAAAGTCGGCTGTGAAATACCTAGAACTTCCGCAGCTTTAGTAAAACTATTATTATTACAAACTTGAATAAAGTACTCTAAATGACGTAATTCCATTCTTGATACCCACTCCCACTCTCCGCTTTATGAAAGATTTATAATGAAAAGGACAATATGTATACGTTATGCATAACAACTATCTTTCCTACTATATCAATTGCAATTACATAATTTCTTTATTTTGTACTACAATACATTTACTACTATTTATTAATTTTCCCTCCTATTTATTTAATTTATATTTAATTAGGATATTACTAAACAGAAATAACATCTAAAAACTTACACTTTCTGTGCGTAATATCCTAACTTTTTCAACTGTTTACTTATCATTTTTTCTCAATATAGTCCAAACTACCAAATATTTGCCGAATCCCCTCTTTATGCTGAGGAAAAATTAGTGTCACCAATTCAATACTTTCTGAAATAATTGATGCATACGTGACACGGCGGTCTTTAGGACATGGTTTCACCTCTTCTTTTCCAACCTATCCACTACATACGTGATACAAAAACTTGCAAGTAATATTTTGTCCCCAATTTTTTTATAGGCTGATCAGCTTTACTGTATAGTAGCTCAAGCACTGCAAATTCAGTTGCATTAAGTCCATAAATTTTTAGATCCTTTTCAATACGTTTAGTGATTGGCTGTAATTCCCTTGATAATATAACAATTAACTTTAAAGATAAGCTCTCATCGTTAATCACGCTCACAATTACCAATCCTTTACAAATTACCTTGAATTCGAGATTTATTATATTATCGTCAAAATATTATGTCAATCATTCATTTTAGCTTTATCAAGCCACTTATAATTTATTTCTCAACATAAGACATATGGAATCGTTAGAAAATAACTGTTAATATATAGATATCTCAATTACGTTATTTTTTAGAGGGCTTGTTGTCTAGCGCAAGCTCTCTTTTTTCATAGTCTAAATGGAATTCGGACACATTTTATATGGTGAGTTTTGCCCTCTTTTAGCGATAGAGACAAAAAATCTGGTTGTGATGTAAAAACTTCAAAATAACCGCAAATAATCTATAAAACTCAGACATATCAATGAATACGCATTCAAGCGATTCCGATCCACAATGCTACACTCCATCCACCTCAAGCGTATGCCCATCCTCCGACAAAGGGTCCAACAGCACCACCCAAAAAGAAAATAGACATGAATAATCCATTTAAGCGACTACGCACTTCTGGTTGCAAAGAGAAAATCAAACGTTGACTTAAAACTGGCGGAAGAATATCGTACTCGATGTTTCCGCCCCGTCGACTGCAAGCAAAGCAACTTCTAGAGAGGGGAATTCAAAGAGGAGAATTGAAAGAAAACCTTGATATTGAATTATCCATCGATCTCATTTACGGACCAATTTTTTATCGGTTGCTAGTAACCGGTGATAAGTTGGATGATTCCTATGTACATCACTTGGTAACAAGCGCATTCGATGGAATACGATTAACATGAATAACATTCGAAAAAAGAATTAAATGCGCCTTCCTCATATACGAATAAAATTTCGCTTAACTTAATAAATAAAATATCTAATTATTTAAGCAGATGTATATGAATCGGTCCCCCACATACATCTGCTTAAGAGTTGAGAATTACCCTAAATGAATGAACATGCAAAAAAATTTATTCTGAGGATTTTACGATATTTTATTTAATCGAAATGTGACATAACTCCTAATATTAGTTTTATTAAGACGCAAGCTCCCTCTCTTCTATTTTTTAATTGAATATTTTAGGTTTATAATGATTTATTTTTAGAGATAATTACCTAATTTATTAACTTATTTTAGAGTAAAAATTAGGAGAAGCCTATCGTGACAGACTCCTCCTAAAAAACAACCGTTATATACATATGGAAAATAAATTTATTTTATTAATAATGAATATTCACCAGTGTTATCATCAAATTTATACACATTCAAATAATATTTCCCTGGTTTCGCTACGAATTTTCCCTTTATAGCATTTCCTTCATCTTCACCACAAACTACGTAATTTTGCATGTCTGATTCATGATAAAGTACCCATGTCATCCCAATGTTTTGTTCATTTACCACAGAAATATCTACTTCTTTTGGAACTGTAACATCAAACGTATAAACATCTGTTTGATCAGGAGCAATCAGATTTCCTTTTACAAGCTTATTAAATGGGAGTACCTTTTCCTCTTCAAGGGATTCACCTGTTTGCGGATCTTGTTTTACAGTAACTTTTGTTTGTTCTTTACTTTCTTTTCCTCTACTATCTTTCACAGTTAGTTCCACAGTATATGTTCCTTTTTCCCCATATACATGGGTAGGGTTGGCTTCAGTACTTGTTGTACCATCTCCAAAGTTCCATAGATAAGAAATAATTTTTCCATTTTCACTTTCTGTACCATCACTATGGAATTGAATTCCTTCATTTACTATCCCGCTATATGGTCCATTCATATTTACTATAGTCGTTGTTTTTTCTTTTTCCTCTGTTGCAACACCATGGAAAACAATATCATATTCAAATTGATTGGCTGCATTCACACGATAGTTAACAAAATAGGCTGTAACTGTTTTATAGCCGCTCCATCCTGTTTGAGACAACTGCTCCAAGGTTTGATTGACTTGTTTACTCATTGTTTTCCAGTCTTCAGACTCACCTTTTGATGTACTACCTATGTACTTGCCTTCTACAGTAAATGTGTTAAAAAATTGAGACTCATGTTTTGTGATTTTTGCATCTTTTATATTAGTTACATCGACAATTTCTTTCTTCACTTCAGCTAACGGCTTAGGTGCATGTTGTATTAAGTAATCATTTGTTACTTGTGGTACATTGTATTTATCTTGATTATCAATCAACTGCTGCATATACGTTTGATATTCTGTATTCAGCTGTGCATCTTTACTTAATGCTTCACGATACGCGTCATAATTTTTCACATCGTTTGCACGGATTAAATCCTGAATCTTATCAAAGGTTTCAAAGTGGTGATTATATAGATAAGACTGTAGTGCAAAGGAATAATTATAAAAATCCCATGATCCATATTTTGCGAACAAAGTTTGCTTTGCAGTATAACGGCTTGCCGGATCAGATGATAAGCCACTTATAATACTTTTACGTGGAACAACATTATTTGTACGTGTAGATCCTGCAAAGAATTCTGCATTCCCTTCTTGGAACCAAGTTAAGCGTTCATTTTGATATAGTTCTCCACTCCCAAATAAACCAGGAACCTCGTATCTTCCTTGTAAATAATGAGTGAATTCGTGACGGAATAACTCTTCTAGACTATAAATACTCTGTTTTGGTGTACGCTCATATGTAAAGAAAGTACCCTTCTCTTCAATATAAATACCGCCGTTGTTCGTTTCATATCCATATAATTGTCTATTTAATTGATAATCATCTGGATTATTATAAATTACAATTGTCAGCACATCATCTGCGTTACCTGGTTCTAGTGCTTTATCATTTCCAATTACACGGTGATATTGTGCCTTTACTTCTTTGGCTGCCCAATATAACCTTTTAATTTTCTCTTCTGTTACTTTATCGCCTGTCTTAAAAACAATAGATCCATCATCAAATGTATATGTTTTAGGTAAGTATTGTAACTTCCCTTCTTCACGTATTTTCTGTAAATCTACTGTATTTCCATCATAATCTTTTCCACCGTAGTTTGTTTTGATTTGCTCTACCGCTATAAAATAAGGTCCACTTAGGCGAGGATACATATTCATCGCTTGTGTAATAACTTCCAATCCTTTGTTTGGATTGCTATGAAATTTCCCTAAACGTCCTGCATAATAAATCCCATTATTAATTAGCCAACTATTCTCAGTTGTTAAATTCCGTATGAGAGCAATTCTACTAATCTCATTTATAAAATTATCAATTTTTCCATACCACATTGTTGCATTAGGTTTTTTATTCGTTTCCTGCAAATAAGACTGTAGATCATAATCAATACCTTTTACAATTTCATATACAGCTTGTTCTTTCGTATAATTTTTAGCATACATAGAAAGGTTATCATTAAACTGTTTTAAAATATTTGCTGCATACTGTACTGTTTCAGCATCACTAGAAGCATTACTAATTAACTTTCCATACGCAACTACTACTCTATCTTGCTCAGCTGTACCTAATGTAAAGTTTGGATTTTTTGCAATTGCTTTTAATGATGGTAAACATTTGTCATGGAAGCTTCTCTCTTTTAAGTAACCTACTTCATTATTAAAATATCCCACATAAAAAGCAGAACGTAATACTTCAACAAAAGTTTCAATTCCCTTTGAATCCTCTTTCGTAAAAGATGTCCCTCTTTGTCCTAATTCATCAATGATAACGTTCATACGTTCTTTATTTTGATAAAAAGCTTTCGTATCTTGATTGAATTGAAATAAGTCTGTAATTTGATTCCATGAAACTCTTGATAGCGTATCAATGAATTGACTATCAGGCATTTTATTCAATTCTGCCAGAGTATAGCTTTGCTTTAATTGCCTTTCATCATGTTTCATCACCGAAGTAGGTCGTTGTGAAAAATCGCCTACTTTTAAACGCTCTTCAAAAGTTAAAGTTCCATCCGCTTTTGTAGCATGTGCAATTTCATCTTTTAAAGTTTCTGTCCCAATCGGTTTCATCTGTAACGTATTATAGGGTGCTTTTTCTTCTGCGGATACCTGTGTTTGAATACTTCCAAATGATAATGCCATCGTACTAATACCGATCATCATTTGAGTAAATTTTAAATTCTTGTTCATAACATTTCCTCCATTTATATATTCCACCCAAAAATATAACATTTTATTTTAATAAATCATCATAAAATGTATTATTACATATTGTTTAATATGTATTTCTGTATAAATTAATATTAAATAAAGCATTATTGAATCTCTTTCTTTTTCCATACATACTCATAAATTGAGTAAACTTTTTGTTTGGAATTTACAGGTTCGTTGCACGAAACCAGACTCTCTGGCAAGATTTCTTAAGATGTTCGGGGATAAATAACATTGAATTTCTTGAGCAAATAGTTGTAGTTCATCAGATACAAAAATAGACATAAAAAACGCTATCCTTTCCTATGATTCTAGAGAAAGAATAGCGTTTTTTTACTCGTTCAGTACTTAGTAGGTATAACTTTTTATATTTCAAATGACTTTTCTCTCTAAAATTATTTTTCATACAAATTTTCAGATTCTAAAAAATCTATAAATTTCTTATAATGTGTCACTGTTCTTTCTAAAGCAATCATTAAAACAAATATAAAATAAATTGCTTGAATTCCATTCATATAATTAAAGAGTGATTCAAATATATATACAATACTTGCAATCATAGAACAAAACCATAAATAAAATTTCATTTTCAGTTTTTTAATTTTTTGCTTAGTTGTCTTACAAGGCTGGCCATGAACTCTTATAAACAAATAAATTGCTGTATGCAAAATAATAATTGAAAATTGGAAACTTCGATTGTCCTCCGAACTAAATTCAGAGAAACCTATTTCTAATGAATGTAATACTATCCAAATAGAAAACAAAGATAGCACGAAGACATATAAAAAACCAAATAATAATTCAAAAATAAATAACCAAGGTTTATTTAATATTGAGTAAAATGGATTTAGATATTTTATGGTTAATAAAAATTTCTTCACTAAATCAGTAATAATAATTGATGTATTAGTTATATTCATATAGAAAAGTAATGTTATTGGAACCAATAACATTATAGCAATGCCCCAAATGGTAATCTTAATACCGGATAAAAAGAAAACAGCTCCAAAAATTACAACTGAAAAAATAAAAGTTGATATTGGAACAAACATTAAAAATATAAGAGTTCTTATTAAGATTAACTCCCCTAAAAAATCTTTTATTATGAAAACATGTATTTTTTCCTCCTTGTAATTCTTCACAGTTTCAACTATTTCTTTCTCGGATAAAAGAAAATACTTCAATCTATTAAACATAAAAAAACTCCTTTATATTAATTTAAAAAAGATTGCCCTCTGTATGCTACAGAGGGCAATCTTTCTTGATGATTAAAATATATACCCAACTGTTAGCAAATATATTAAAAGACATTGTCATCAATTCACTTTAAATTTCACTTCTGGGTATTTGGAGTCCAATTTTTCAAGCGCAGAGCTATCGTCTACCTGTTTCACATATCGATCAAAAAAAGCGAGACTGAATTCGTTTATAATACGGTGAACGTATCTTGGATCTTCATCTAAGCTTCGTAACAAAGGAGAGAACAAATGAAAATCAGTGAAACTCGTATGATTGGTATGGGGAATAACCATTGACATGCCACCACCTGCAAGTGCATGGTCACTACGAACTTTTCCCTCTAAAAAATCTTCCGTGGAATCATCACTAGTCTCTGCATTCATAATCAAAAACGGTTTTCCAACTCTAGATTTCGGAACATTTTCCCCATATAATGTACCATCCATATTGATGGCTGCTTTGACACGGGAGTCTTCCACTAACACTTGCGCAGCTGTAGCTCCACCATAAGAATGTCCAAACATTCCAATTCGGGATGTATCCATTCTTCCTGTAAAGCGATTATCTTTATCGCTTTGGTTAAGCTTCTCTATTTGATTAAGTACAAAAACAACATCTTCCTTCCATAATTTGATATGGCGATCTCGTTCGGCAAAATCAGTTAAATTGATCGACTGTACAAAAGCGGTTCTGCCATCTGGAAAGACGGTAGCTGCAGCATCATAGGTATGATCAATTCCTACGACGATGTAACCTTGGCTGGCCAACTCCTCCACCTCAAACGTGTTTTGATTGCGAAAACCGCTTAAACCATGGGAAAAGAGTAGGACCGGATAACGTTCCTCTGAATCTGACAATTGAGCTTCCATGAATGCATTCGACTTCATCAAGCCTAGATGATGAAACGCGAATGCTGGAATAGACAATGATTTTTCCAACCCCTTGGCAATCTCATCCGAGTTATGGATATAAGGTGCGCGATTCATCTCTCCTTTTTCTTTTGCAGGATACCAAACCTGAACCATCAGCTCGCGCCGGCCGTTCAAATCTTTCATATAAGGTTCTTCTCGATTATAATCAATCCAATGATAAAGTGTAGTACCAACCTTGAAGGGACCGCTCGTTTTTTCAAATAAAACTACCGGCATGAGGGAAGGAAGCATGACCGCAATAGTCAAATAAATGACCAGTAGCGATGTCTTGACTGTGAATGCCCCACAACTTTTAACGTTCTTTTTTGATTCAGCAAATAGATAGCAGCTTGTTAAAATAAATGGGGACAAATAAGCAGGAATCATCTGCCAGCGATACCCTTCTACGATAAGCTGCACACCAACCACACAAAAGGCAACTGTTAGAATGAAGACAGACCATTGTTTTATTTTCTCACTAAAAAACAATATACAGCCTAGAATACTAAAATTCACAATGATTATAACAGTCTCAAAAAAATCCATTTACATTCCTCCTATACCCGTATTTTATCTTCAAGGACATCCCAGCCAAATTGAAAAAACAATTTAAAATTACAAACTTTTCGTTTCCATCTCTGATTACCTTAATTCGTACCTTCAGTACCGAAAAATTATTTTTGGTACTCATTTTATATTATACCGAAATCTTCCAGACTGTAAAGTATAATTACCCTTAAGTAAAATCGACATAAAGTGAAACTTTAATCAGCCCTCACCAATCGGACTTTTATGGGCAGTTGATCTCCCACCTAAATTCTTTGCTTTCACTGAATTTTGAGGTAGGAATCTTACTGCCCATTAAAGCGGGATAAAAATAAAAAATGAGCGAGGCTACGTTAACCTGTATGGTTATTGTGACCCTACTCATTTTTTATGTAGAAGTACTATTTAATCCTTACTTGTGATTCCATGCAATATGATATCGGCCATCATTGCAAGTGACTCTTGTAGAGTAATTTGGTTAGAGGCTATACTCCCCTGTTCAAAAATTGATTTCATTAACGTTTTGAGTGTTTGGATTAGCACTGGAATGTCCATTGAACGTAAAACACCGCTATTGATGCCCTCTTCAACTAGCCCAGTAATTACCTCCCATTCTTCATTTATGCCTTGTTCTATTTTTGCCCACTGCTCTGGATGGTAACGTCGCAGTTCAATCAGTAAACGTACGAAGCTGTGCTGAAAATCCTTAGGCACAATTAAAAGAATCCCTTTTAATTTTTCCGGTATGGTCAAATTCGAATTATCGATAATTTCCCGAAAACGTATTTGGGCTTCTTCATTTATTTGCTCAACTACATAACCAATAAGCTCGTCCTTAGATGGAAAATGCTCGTAAAGCGTACTTTTGCTTACACCTAGATCACGAGCTAAATCACTCATTGTGAATTTTATTCCCCTTACATGAAAAAGCGCAATAGCAGTTTTGGCAATCCGATCTTTCATCATTTATTCACCTCATACCAAAATAGTAAAGTTATTATCTCTCCAGTACTATAATAGTACTTCGAGTACAAGAATAGTTTAACTTTTTATTTCTTGAAGGTCAAACGTGATGAAGATGATGACATTTCACCTCATAGCCTTTAAATGAAAATATTATGTTTTTTATGGAAACCAAGTTTATTTTTATCATTGCGGGGACATCAAAACTTTAACTTGATAGGGATATGGCACTACCCCAATTAATAAATATTATTAACTATATGTCTATCATATTTTTTATAAACAGGACTAATTAGATTTAAAAAAAGACTTCTTTTTCTTTACTCGTAATAAATCACCTGTCCATCCTTTGAATCGCATATACATATACATACCCGCTGTTGTGAAAATAATAAATAAGAGAGCGATTAAATAGCTATATTTCCATTCTAGTTCAGGCATGTATTTAAAATTCATACCCCATAATGCTCCTAAGGCTGTCAAAGGCGTACTCACAGCAGTTAATACAGTAAGAGCTTTCATAATTTCATTCCCACGATGAGAAGAAACAACTTCTTGCAAATGAATCATCGTGTCTAATTCTTCTTGGTACTCTTTAACAAGTTGTAATCCACGCTCTAATTTTACGTGTGTTTGTTTATAACAAAGGGTGTTTGTTAGTTTTTCTAACCAAGCTTCCTCCAAGCCTTGTAACACTTCTTGTATTAAGCGAAACACATGTGTGTTCATAAATAATTCATGACGAATATGATAAATCCTTTCTAAAACTGCTATGTTATTATAATGATAAAAATCCCATAACACATTTCTGAAATTGTTTTCAAAATAGTCAACCTTTCGTAAATAGTGAGATATAAATATCGATAAGATGGCACATAGTCCTTCAGCGGAACTATTACAATTTTTTATACCTATAGGGAATTTATGTATTAATTCTTGAAAATCTTCTTCCTCTTTTTCTTGGACCGTTATCAGTATCCCATGAGCTACGAAATAATGAAGAAATTTTTGAATTTTGGCGTCCTTTTTATCTTGATCATATAAAAACGAACCATATACACAAGTTTGACTTGGTGATAACGTATAAACATATAATCCATTTTCACAAGGAGAACTTATTTTCTTTACAAATTGAGGGAAATAAGATGTTACATCACGGGGGATTATAGAAGAAATTTCTTCAAGCTCACTAGTTTTCACATGATACCAACTCCATTTCGTCATTTTTATGCATTCCATATTATTCTTCCTTTCTAAATAGTTTTATGTTTGATCGAATCATATCCGTAATATGAAATTTGTATGTAGGTATCCATATCTTGGAGGAAAAGTTTTTAAATCATCTAAATTACAAAATAAATGCATAGGAGGTCTTATTCTTTAAAAAGGAAGACCCCCTATATATTAGTTATTTTTATTCTCAATTTTAAACATTTCCTCTATACAAGCACTTTTTATCTTTTCTTATTTATATTTGGAAAAGAAGCCACACAATTTGGCACGTCTATTCAACGAACTCCATTTCGGTCGTCATTATAATTTGGATTTATATGCAGATTGATTGGTGATGTCCTCAAATACTTGACTTCCAATAATATAGTATCCATGAAGCGCGGCCTCTTTTGAAGCGTCTACCATACGGAAAGAAACAATTTCACCTTGCATTTTTTCAATTTGTTTTTTGTGGAGATCTACTACTCCTCCTGTCCAAATAATAGTATCATACTGGTCTAACTTAAATTGTTCTTGTAATACACGCATGATGTCTTGGAAATGTGTATCCAACTCTTTTTGAATTAAAATATCCACCTGACTTGTCTCATAATTTTCTTCTTTATCTCCATATCCTTTTTCTAATATTTTTGGCATGTCATTAATATGCAATTGATTACTTTCACCCGCATGATTCTGCAGGATATTCTTAATATTTTTCAAAGGCTTGCTACATCCTAGTTCCGTCTCATAATGATTTAAAATGACATTCTGTTTCATATCTGTCATTTCTAATGTACGAAATCCACCATCAATAATTAAGATGCGATCTTGTTCCTGAATGATTCCCTCTTTTAAGAAATAGGCATGTAAAGCGATCGGTTGCTGAAGAATCAAAGCATTTTCAACCGTAATATTAATAAATTTCCCATCAATTTGTACGGAAGTTTCTTTTTTTAGTGCACGTTGTAATTGCTCATGCTGACTACCAAAACAAGTGACTGGAAGCCCGGTAACAACTAAAGGTAACACGACATTTTCTTTATAATCCTTTGCAATGCAACCAAATATTTGTTGTTTAAACTGTTCGCTTTCATAATAATTTTCTATTTCTTCGTCAAATGGAGGAAGAAATGAAGCGTCAGATTGATGTGCTTCATTTCCCATGTAGTATGCAAAGTCTAAGTCTATAAAACTTACCTTTGTTAAATCTTCACTTTCAGCATGATTAGGTACAGGAGCTAGTGTGGCAGCTTCACTCTTAATCGTCACCTCAGAATCTACATCCTGTCGATATGCCCGCTTAGTAAAACCAATTCCTACATCAATTGCATACAGAGATTTCATACTTTTTTCCTCACTTTCTCTTTTTAGAATTAAATCTAAGCACTCTCTTCTTTCCCTTCTTTCACATATTTCTTTTCATTTTCCGTTTTTTCTCCGTCTAGGTTCTTACTATTTTGTTTTATTTCATTATCCTTTTCATCTTTTTTCTTTTTGTTATTTTCGTTTTCTGTTAAATCTTTAATAGTAGAAATGACAACCGGTGTGGCTGTAAGCAGTTGTGGTAATGTTTGTTTTGCAACATTAGCTGCAGTTACAGAGAATTGTTTACTTGTCTCGGTTACCTTCTCTAATGTTTCCTTTATGTTTCCTTCTTGTAGTTTGTCTTTTACGCTTTTTCCTTTTGTTTGTATAGCTTTCCGATTTTCTTTTTTTAACAGAGATACCATGACTCCGGTCGTAATCCCAATCACAGCATATTTAAATATTGTATGTTTCATTTTTCTCACCCTTCTCTACTTTTATTTTCTTCCATGCTACAACCTAAAATAATTAACTTATCTATTTATCAGATATTGCAATCTATTAGAGAGAATGATAGTTTTGCGGCTGCCTATCACTCGCCGTTAGTGTTTCATCTGTTACTAGAAGTAAAATTCTCCCTTGATCTAGTTTTTCTTCATATAAGTTAGCTTCCTCCTTCGACAACCCCATTTCCTCCATTTGATTTCGGAGCTCGTCCCTTTTTTGGAGAAAAAGTTGATAATACTTGTGCCCAATCCTTGTTCTTTTACTCCAATCGTATTTGTGTTTGTATCATCCGCAATCTTTTTTGTTATATGTTTTTCATGTGTTAAGACGTAAATGTCATCTTGGTGAATCCCTTGCAATTCTAGCTCTTTTACTTTCATAACTACTTCCTGTTCATTTTGATATTCATAAACCACCGGTTTTCTTTCATTCTTATGCATCGTATTTTTCCTCCCTTAGATTTTTTATTTTCTTATTTAGTTGTTATGTAATATGTAATACACCTATTTTAAAGATGTTAAACCTAAATTTTCAAAAAACTTCACATAATAGGTTATTAATGTTTTTGAATATCAAGGAAATGTCACGAGCACTTTGCTTTGATAACAGTGTTACAAATAACGCTTTATTTGGAAGACAAGCCTATTGTTTTATAGAAAATTTCGATTTAAAAAAGTTACAAAAGGAGTACAAGATATTTTTTTCGTTAATTAAATCAAAGGAAAATAAAAAAACACTCTTTTTAAAAGAGTGCTAAAAAACATATACCCTAATAATGTTTCTAGTTTAATTACAGAAAGAAAGTCTTTATTAAAACATATAGTTGCTAATTTAATTGCGATCTTCCTTGCACCCAAGCAGCAATATCATTTATAACATACTCAAGAATATTAGCAGGACTATAATATTCATCCGGTTTACTTATTTCTCCATCCCCTTCTGTAAAGAAATGATTTAACTTTGGATATAGTCGATAATCAATGTTATCTCGTTCTTTTAATTGTTCTTTCCATAGAGAGATTTCGATTTTCGATTGAACTTGATAGTCTCTTTCACCTTGAATAATAAAAAGCGATGTCTTTTGTTCTTTTGACATTTCTGCTGCTTTAATTTTTCGGATGGAATTCTTACTTCACAGAATTTTTTGCTGTTTTCACTATATACTTACTATACAAATGAAAATATACAACGATACTAAATATACAAACTTTGCATAAAAAATGATTTTATAGCCTCTTTTTAATATCCATGCCCACTTTGCCAGCCACCGTGTCCACCTTGCCAACCACCGTGTCCGCCTTGCCAACCACTGTGTCCGCCTTGCCAACCACCGTGTCCACCTTGCCAACCACTATGTCCGCCTTGCCAACCACCGTGTCCACCCGGCCAACCACCGTGTCCGCCTTGCCAACCACCATGTCCACCTTGCCAACCACCATGTCCACCTTGCCAACCACCGTGTCCGCCTTGCCAACCACCGTG
Source organism: Bacillus sp. JKS001846 (assembly GCF_900176455.1). NCBI lineage: Bacteria > Bacillati > Bacillota > Bacilli > Caryophanales > Bacillaceae > Bacillus > Bacillus sp. JKS001846. The sequence goes on along the minus strand of NZ_FWYG01000001.1, from coordinate 2,567,165 downwards.
TCCACCCGGCCAACCACCACCGTGCCCGCCTTGCCACCAGCCTACATAGCCTTGTCTCTGTGAGTTCATTCCTTCGCATCCCTTCTTATTAAAAATTCAAATACTGTAACTGGGTATTCTCTAAATATAATTATGTATCCAAAAAATAAATGTATCCGCAAACATCTCGATTATCGGTAAAGTAATTATCTAATGAAAAAACATTTATCATTGCAAATCTAAGCTCTATTGTTTTTTACTTTTTTTAAAAAAAATTCCGCTATTTTATTAGCATACTTTTTAGATTCAAATTCGTCATAGTTACTTAGTATTGCAACAGACAAATCATTACTTGGGATCATTTTTCAACATTACATCAGAATCCATAGCTGGGCTTTAGTTATACAATGAAAAACGATACTTCACTATTGAAATATCGCAAAAAACTATTTATTTACATTATTATGATTATAATCCTATCCGGTATTAGTTAATCACCTATAATTGCAACAGGGCTAAACGATTCATAATGAATCAATTCCTTTGGTACTTCCCATTTATACAAAATTTTAATACTAGCTTCCATAAAAGGAAGAGAACCGTATATATAAATTTGCTTCCTTGGTAGCAATATTTCTCTATTTAAACAAACTGCAAGTAACCACTCATCCTTAGAATGAGTGGTTACTCGGTATTTTTATATAAAGAGCCATAAAAATAATGTCAGCATACGAACCATCTTTGAACCTAATTTGGTTTATTTCCCCATCTTCGGTTTACACCACCGACCGACTCTCTAAAAGAAAAACTACTTTTACTCTTTCCTTTTATCGTTTTCACACAATATACATTTTAATTATCATCACTTTACAATAACTCTGTGTATTTATCAAGGGATGTTTTTTAAAATAAAATATATTCATAATTAATTCACAAAATACATTTTCTAATATATATAAGGAGATCTAATTTCATCTAGAAATGTTGTGTTTTGCATAAAAGCCACGAAGATATAAATAAAAAATAATACGATTTGCACGAAAGAATAACCATACAATGTTATCCCTCCTTTAAACACCTATTTAAGAAAAACTTAAGAAATTCACTTCTAAATTCATAAGAATTTTTTCCTATACTTAAAAATAAGTAATTTAACAAAAGGAGAAACGTTCATGAAGAAATTTGTAATTTTTATACTAGGAATAGGCCTCCCTATATACTTACTACCTTTCATATTACGTGGAGATTTAGACAGATTTAATCCGATTGCTGAAGAAAAAAATGTATATGCCGTTGCGAAAGGATATGGTGTTCCAGATTATCATCATAAAGGAAGAGCTATGTACTCACTAAAAGGTGTTGATGAATTAAGCAATGAAAAAGAATATAAAATTGGAACGAACACGCCTAATGATTTTAGAAGAAAAACTTACTTAAAAATTCATGTAAAAGGAAAGTATGTCTATTCTTACGACGTTATTTCTGAAAAGGACATTCCGGAGAAAATAAGGGGACAATTGGAGATAGCAAATAAATAAAAGAGCCAATTCATACGATTTGGCTCTTTATTCTCTCTCCCATCTACCGTTTGGATAATTCTTTCGGTAGATTTATTAAATTCGTTATCATTGTTCCAATAACCATTGCTCAATTACTTTTACTGTTTCATCTCGTTGTGCTTTTGGCGTAATTAAACTCGCATTATCACCTTTTTGCTCACCATACATACCAAAATGAGCATGATTGCCCCCTTTTATCATGTGCATAGTTGTATTTTTGGACATGAACTTTTTATTGTTTTCTATTTTTTCTACAGTTGCTAAAGCATCTACTTCCCCATAAATTGATAACATCGGAATCGATTTCGTAGAGAAGTCATCTGCAGGATACGAACCTAAGAAAATGATTCCGTCTACCTTGTCTTCATGTTGAAAGGCATACTTAGAAATCATAGCTCCTCCCATTGAATGCCCTGCAACATACCATTTTTGAACTTCCGGATACTTTTCAATTACACTGTCTACCTCATTTATTCCAAGTATCGCTAAATTTAATGGTAACTGAGGCATTACTACAAAGTGCCCATCTTTTGCAAGAGCTTCTCCTAAGTAACTATAAGCCTCAGCTTCTACTTTAGCTCCTTGATAAAAAATAACCCCTACTTTCGCATCTTTCGCTCCAAAAACGATATTATCTTCATCTTTTTTATCATCTACTAACGACAAAGCCTCTTGCGTCGGTTTATAAGTAAACTGAGACCAAGTCAAAAAAGTAATACTTCCTATAATTAAAATAGCTAGTAAAGAGTACAGCGTAATTTTTATCCATTTCTTCACAAAGATGACCTCCATAAGATGTATATATTCCATATTTCGGATTATCATTAACACACATAAAAACTCGAGCATTTTTATTATGCTCAAGTTTTTATTTACGCCTTTAATTTATACTATAAATGGTCCAAGATAAATATGTAGCAAATGCAGTCCATAAAAAATATGGAATTAGCAACCATGTCGATACTTTAGATAAATTGGAAGAAACCGCTATGAGAAGCAACGTAGTAATAGCGACTAGTAAACAATCTATTGTTGCTAAAAACAAATTCTTTTGGCTAAATTGAAAATAGCTGAACGCTTGATTGAATATATAATTTAAAAGGAATAAAAACCAAAATGTTTTTGGCTTAAATCCATAGTTGTTGTAAATAATTGCTACTGATAATGCAATAAGTCCAAATAATACAGCCCATATCATTCCGATTGTCATACCAGGAGGTGTCCAAGACGGCTTTTCTAACGCATCATACCAAGTACGATCAATAGGGAATAAAACACTAGAAACATAAAACAAACCATATGTTAGTAAAAATACTATAATACTAGATTTTTTCATAAACATTCTCCTTTTTAATAGAAGGTTTTAGAAACTCTATATGATTCGTATACTCTTTCAATGAATACAACTTTAATACGCAAATAGACATTATAACTTTTACATATCAAATTCATATTGACTCGTGTATTTTATATAAATTCTTTCATACTTTTATATGCACAAAGGGCTCTCTCTCGTGCTGCCTTATGATCAACAATCGGATAAGGGTATGTATTCCCAAGTTTTATATTGGATTTTTGTAAAATATGCTCAGGTGCTTCCCAAGGTTTATGTATATATTTGTTTGGGATATCTCTTAATTCTGGTACCCATCTTCTTATATACTCTCCATTTTTATCAAACTTTTCTCCTTGTGTGATAGGATTAAAAATACGAAAGTACGGTGATGCATCTGCTCCACTTCCAGCAACCCATTGCCATCCCATTGTATTATTTGCAATATCAGCATCTAGTAGTGTATCCATAAACCATTTTGCACCTTCTTGCCACGGAATTAACAAATGCTTTACAAGAAAAGAGGCTACAGCCATTCTTGCCCGATTATGCATAAAACCGGTTTGCCATAGTTCTCGCATTCCCGCATCAATAAACGGATAACCAGTTTCACCCTTCTGCCATACTCTTAATAACTCCTCTTCCTTATTCCACGGAAAATGTTCAAAGCTCTTATTAAGAGGTTTATATACTGTAAATGGATAATGGTATAGTAAATAATAAGAAAACTCTCGCCAAATTAATTGACGTATAAAGCTATTAACTTGTTTTTCAAAGAGACTAGATTGTCTTTCAGTACTTTTATTTATTAAGTAATGAAACATTAGCTTTACTGATATTTGTCCAAATGAAAGATACGGTGCCAACATCGAATGGACATTTTGATTTGGAAAATCTCTTCCTTCACTATAAGAGGCTAATTTACTAGAGAAAAATTTCTTAAATGTTTTGTATGCCCCTTCCTCTGTAGGCTCCCATATTGCTTCCATATGAGATGTCCACGGTATAGTCGGCAACAAGTGTAATTCTGAGACAGATAAGCTTGCTGGTAAAGAGTTTCCCCACTTTATACTCTGCACTCTGTTAATAGGTTTAGGTATTACCTGCTTTTGAAATGCATTGTAAAAAGGCGTAAACACCTTATATTCAGTGTTATCCTTCTTTTTTATAATCCACGGTTCTAATAATAAATGCGAATTAAATTCCTTACAAATAATACCTTTATCTTCTAATATCATTTTCATTTTTTGATTAGATTTTAACCTGTCTGGATCATAACAACTATTCCAATATACAGCCGTTATATCTAATTGTTTTATGAGAGAAAGTATTTCTTCCTGTGTATTTCCTTTGCGGATTATTAAAGTAGAGCCCAATGCCTTAAGTTGCTTTTGGACATCTATTATAGCATGGTGTAACCACCACTTTGCCGCACTTCCTATTGAAAAAGTTTCATCTTGTACATATACCGGAAGAACCTCCCCGGACTGAACAGCCTCAAATAGAGCTGGGTTATCATATAAACGAAAATCTTTTTGAAACATAACGATAATTTTGTTTTGCATGGCTATCCCCTCTTACTCTTAAAACATAATAGATTCTTTATGTGAATAATCCTCTTTTTTACTTTTGCATTATTATATTAATAATTCTTTGTAATCGTAAACAAACGTTTCCATAGTTATTGGACTTCTATCTAGTAAATTCGATAAATCTGATGTGACTTTTTTAGCTAACCCTAATTTTGCAGTTGTATATATTCCAATCATAACCCAAATAAAGTCACTGTTAAGTCCCTTTTGAATCATTCTTTTTCTAAATTTAAATATACTTGGATTTGTATAAGTAATATCTTTATTTATTATTTTTGAAATAATAGCAGCAACTTCATAATATGTTAATGCCTCATTTCCCGTTAAAGAATAAGCTTTAAATTCATGTCCCTCTTCGGTTAATATTTTAGCTGCAACTTCTCCAATATCCCGTACATCTATAAAACTTGTTTCCCCTTTACCAGCAGGTACTTCAATTATTTTTTCATTTCTTAATTCATCACCATGTTGTGATAATAAATTTTGCATAAAAAAACTCGGTCTTAGGAATGTGTAAGGGATCCCAGAAGCCTTTATCATAGCTTCAATTTTAGCATGAGGTACTATCGGATTTTTTTCTACACCTAATAAAGATAAAAATACAATGTGTTTTATACCTATTTCTTTTGCGGCATCTACAACAGGCTGGAAATACTTTTTTGCATCAGCTAGATGTGGTGGTCTTATTAGAAAGACTTTAGTAACACCTGTTAAAGCCGCCTTTACAGATGAGGGGTTTTCAAAATCAAAATACACTCCTTCAGTTTCTCTACTGCGCGTTGTGACTTTGAAAGTAGCATTTCTTTTTATTAGGCATTTTACAACCTCTTTTCCTACATTCCCTGTAGCACCTGTTACTAAAATCATTTTAATCACCCTTTATTTTTTTGTAAATTTTGAATCATACTTTGCAAAACTCGAACTGTATTTTCTACTTCCTCTTTAGGAATACTAGCTGTAGCATTTTTTATAACTTCATCGCTTACATTTTCTATCTCCTGTATTAATGCCTTAGTTTCATCTGTTAAAAATATTAAATGTGACCGTTTATCTTTAGGATTATGTTTTATAAGAATCCATTCTTTTTGCAATAATCTTTGTATAATTCCGGTTACTGTTGGACGGTCTGCTAAGAGCCTTTCAGCAATCATAGCCGGGGTGGTTCCATTTGGATAAAGAGATATATCCTTTAACACAGACCATTGCTGAGCTGTTATTTTATATTCTTTTAATTGATTTGATAATTCTGTTTTCGTCATTATACTTACCTTGTGTAATAAATAGCCTAAATTATTCATATAACCTCCAATATAGTTAGTACACTAATTATATAGTTAGTATACTAACTATAATGTGTAATTACAAACTTCAATTAATAGTTTATATATAAAAGATGTATCAAATTCTTATTTTGTACTATTTCATATTATATTTAAAATCTTCTTTAATCCTGTTTTGCATGTATTGTACACTCTATATACAAAGGTTATTCCTTGCTGTTACTTTAAATAAGCATTTACAATTGTATCTAGCATAGGTATTTCTTATTATCCGATTAGTCATATTTATTCTTAATTCTGCAAAATAAAAAAGAAAATGGAGCGAAAGATGAAAAAACAATTTGATAAACAATCAAACTTAAATACATTTATTGATTCAACAATCCTATGGACTTTTCAAAACAAAAATGCTATAAATACACTTTTGAATGAAGGTAAGCTTATAGCCAATCCTATTTTTGTTAGTAAAGAAGATTTCACAGCATATAAATACATTGTAAGACACATGAAACAGAAAGGTATTGACTTTACTATAGATTTCCCCATTTGGGCATGGCATTCATGCAATGGTTACAAAAAGAAGCCTACTTTTGAGACTGCAAGGGAATTACTATCAGATATTCAATTAGAGAAAGAAATATACCTCATCGAATTCACATGTCCTAATTTTTTATTTATGTTAACAAACTATAGCGGATGGTGCGACATTTATTTTAAACTCACTGGCAATCCTAAAGCAAGTGTAACAAATGATGAAGAAAAATACTTATTTAACCTTTATCCTACCATTGAGGAAGAATGGGAATATCATCATATCCAAGCAACTCTACCCTACCTAAAAAAAGAATGGATTATACAAATAACAGAAATTAGTAAGATGAATGGGTTTAACAAATAATATTGTTTATAAATGCTTTATTTAAGCATTCATAAACATAACAAATAGTCACATTAAACTAATACATTTAAAATAGCGTTTTTTTACAATGGAACCCTAAATAAACTCGTTACTACTATGATTTTGCATACATGTAGCTTACTCATTTAGTTTTGGTCTAGTTTGTAAATATAAATTCAAATCCGGACTTGAACCGCTAATAATTATATCTCGAACAATTTTAGAAAGCACCATACTATATACTAATCCATTATCTCCATACGCATAGATAAAGTGACAATTTGGAAACTCTTCATACATTCCAATTATAGGTAAACCATCATGAGTACCACCATAAAAAGCACTTAAATAAAATTCAGGTTCAACTGTTATATTGGGAAAGAGCTTATTAAATTCATTTACTAATTTCTCTTTTTTATGGATTAATTTTGAATCTCTTTCTTGAGCAATGTTTGTATCTTCATCTAACCCACCTATAATAATCCTGTTATCTGCAGTAGTTCTCATATAAATATATGGTCTCGCAGTTTCCCAAATGAGAGTACGTTTATACCAAGAAGATAAATCTTCTACAGGATTAGTAACAACTGCATATGAGCTAATCAGTGTAGCGTTCTTTTCCTTTTTAAATTCCAACCCTTCATATCCTGCAGCCACAATTACTTTATTGGCAGTAATAGAATTGCCCCCCTTTGTATAAAAGATAGCACATTCTTTCTCTAACTTTTTGCCAACAATCTCTGTATCTTCATAAATTTGAACTCCTTTATTAGCAGCTTGTTCTAATAAACTATGTGTAAATTTATAAGGATTTATTTCACCATCATTATACGTATAAATAGCTGCACGTTTTTTAAATGGATATCTCTGTCCAATTTGTTCCTCTGATAGCCAAGTCGCTTTAAAATCATGCTTATGTAAATAATACAGTTCTTTTTCTAATTTCTTTATATCCTCTTCATAACTTGCATAATATAAACTGTCACGTCGTTTAAAATCAGAGCAATAAGGCAAGTTTTGATCAGCATATTCAATATCATTAATAGCTTGTTCACATAATTTCATATGCTTAACTGCATACTCTTCTCCAAATGTATTTACAAGTTCAAAAAACATCTTGTCACCTAAATATTGAATAAGTGCTGTATTTGTAAGGTTACTCCCGTGTCCTACCTTTCTTTTATCAACGACAACAATATTTAAATCTGATTCACTCAAATAGTATGCTGATTGAGCACCTGAACTTCCTGCTCCTATTATTAGTACGTCACATTTTATATCTTCTTCCAAGCGAGGATAAGAAGATGTATTAGAAAAAGTTGTGTTCCAATATAATTTCCCTTTCTGTAAATCCATTTAAAGTGCACCGTCCTAAATAAAATAGTTATATCCCCATCTGTATCTCCAAATCATTCTTACTATATACTTCTTATCAAATTTATTTTTGCTACCATTAGATTATTAATGCAATATTTTGTTCACCCCTATATGGTATTAAACTAGGCTTATAAAAAGTTAATAGTATATATATTATTTATTTTCATTTAGAAATTTAAGAACTTGGTTAAAAGCTTCTTCACCTGCTGGAGTGTTCATTTTAAATTGAAATTCATGTGCTAACTCGCCAGAGATATTTTTATCAAAGAAAAGTGTATCTACAGGTACTCCTTTATTTTGTAAAGTAGAAGCTAATGCTTTACCTTGCTCTTCAAATGATGCAGTATTTCCATCTGTGATGAACGTTGGTGGGTAATCTTTTGTAACGTGTTTATAAATAGAGGCGATTTCCATTTCAGGTAATGTTTCAAATTTCTTTTTCCCAAAGTAAGCCCAGCCAGTAGTACGCATAAAGTCTTGCACTTCTTTGGATGTTTCCATTTTAGCTAATGCAGGCATATTATACGGGCCGCAAAATAGCAATATACCTTTAATTGTAGAAGGAGCAACAACAGCGTCAATCCCGGTTAATTTCGCATAATCTGGAGATGTTTGAATAGTAACAAATTGTCCAGATATTTGCGCTCCCGCAGAATCTCCTGCAAAATATAGGTCATCTAGTTTTACATTATATTTCTTTGCATTTGCTTTTATATATTCATAAGCCTCACCAAGTTGTAGTACTGGTGTAGGATACTTTCTTTTAGGAGCAAGAGCATAATTTATATTTATCACTGTATAACCACGAGCAGCTAATTCTACTGCATAACCAGTAATGTCTGATTTATCTCCACCTACAAATCCACCCCCGTGCACCCAAAAAATAACAGGTGTTTTCCCTATAAAATTTTTGGGATAAATAATGTCTAATGTACCATCAGGAAATTTAGAATTATAATTGATATCTTTAACAATTCGTGTCTCTTTTAGAGCGTTTTTATAATTATTAGATTGAACAAACATTCCACCTTCAAATGCTTTTTTTATGAGAAACGCTTTCGGAATAGGTGAAACATTCCAAAAAACAACCCCCGCAATAATCAATCCGAAAACAATAAAAAGAGTTAGCAACATTCTTTTTTTCCATATCACTTTAGGTTTTAACTGTTTTATTCTCATAATTAAAGAATCTCCATTCTTTTTAGTAATAATCTTAAAATAAAGTGAAACTTTAATCAGCCCTCACCAATAGGGCTGCCCGTTAATGCGGGATCAATCACAATATACACTTCTATTTTACGATTAACTTTATTATCACCTGCTAATCCGTCCTTAAAATTTTATGCAAAAAGTTATATATTTTTATTATGTACATATTAGGTATCTCCTATAAAACACATTAAAAATTCAAACAAAAAGAGCAAAAGATCCCCATTTATAGAAGATTTCTTTTGCTCTTTGTAAAGGACACAAGTCCAAATAAAAGTTGCTTATCTATCGATAACTTACACATAAGAATGCATTTGTTTCAGTACTTTATTAGCAAAAACTTTAACAACCGTTTCTTTTTCACCCGTTCTATCAATTATGAAACCATGAACTTCAATATCAGAAGGTACTAATGGATGATGACGGATCATATCTATACTCTTTTCAATATTTTCACTAACATTTTTTTGTGCACTCAGCCATTGATTAAGGCTACCACTTGAAAATTCAGGCATGCAATTTTTAAAGAGATAGTCTAATTCTATATTATCTTTTATGAAATCACGTTGAGTTTGTAGATTAACTGAAGAAGTTTCTTTATCCTCTATTCCGACAACAAAAATTTCTTTAACATTTTCTTGATAAATAGCAATAATAATAGATCTCATTATATCTCCATAAGGATGTACAATTACAGAATCATAGCTGTGTATAGTCAACATGTTTTCTTGTTGAATGTTAGTTACTTGTTGGATACTAGGCTCTATTCCGTGTTCAATGTCTGTTAATAATAAAACTTTTTTATTCTTTGAATTCATATGGAGCACTCCTTCTTCATTATTGTATTTATGAAACTTTTAAGCTAGTAACAATAATAATTGTTACCAGTTTTTCCAGCTTCCCTCTGGATCAACACTTGCAAGTCTAACCCATCCATTTTGAACTTTTTCTCGAAATGTGAAATCATTATTTAACAAACGTTCTATATATTCAATAGGTGCTTGAATGACAATTAGTAAACGAAGTGGTGAATGATACGTCTCACTATCTGACTGCATAACCGATTGCCAAGGTAAGCCTGGCAACAGGTCACTAGCATTCCCTTGCATAACACCGAGACCCGCCGTTACGGTTTGGGTTGTTTTATTTCCACTACCATAATAATGAGGAGCTACAGTTGATGCGTAATATTGTAGATTTATCCACTGTGCAACTGTTCCTGGTCCTGCAATAATGTTAGCTAATATATCGCCACTTTCATCCTGTTTCCAATCATAATTATGAAGGAAAGCCCTGCCTTCTAAGTCACAATCTTGAGTTAATTCACGCTGTCCGATAATAAAAGATGCATTACGCGCTAATCCCCATTCTGGACGTATTTCACTCCAATCTTCTGCAAATCGATGTGCCTCTTTACTCGGATTTTTTATTTTCGTTTTAAAATTAGGTAATTGCGTTAAACGTTCTCTATTTGCATGTTGGCTCACATTTGGCATAATCGTCTCGATACAATCAAACGCTTCTTGCGCAGTTTTCGAAAGTTCTGGGACGTAAATCCATTCCAATTCGTCCACTGTTGTTTTATGTTCAGCTGCTGCAAAAATGGTATCCTTAGGAATGTTAATGCCTTCAGCAAACAACGCCTCTCTCACTTCTGGAAGATTACATAAAGTCGCAAAAACTCTTGCATTGAATCCTCCTGCTGCTCCGCCACAAGCACCACACTCAAGTGCTGCAGCATAAGGGTTGTTCGTACTTTGACTACTATGTCCGCACATTACAACTAAAGGAGCAAATTTTTCTGTCAGTCCCACCATTTTTAAAGCTTGACGCACATAGTTCACTTTTTCTTCTTTCGTAAAACCGATAGGTATCTCACCTTTTGTGTCATGAACATGATTAAGCGAGAATGTTGTATCAGGTTTTTGTAACATAGTTTTACGAAGTTTACGAATGAAACCACCAACTCCTCTTGGGACAAAGCTTCTTGTCACCATCTGTAGACCAAGTAAAGGACCACTTAACTCAGGTAGCGCCATACTTGTCAGTACGTTCTGTTTCATCGTTTTAAATGTATAACGCACCGAACTGCCTACCCTCTTACGTTGCTCATAAGATTTAAATTCATTTTCATCTGTAAGCTCTTTTATTTGATGCTTCGGTTTCAGTATAACTGGCAAGGAAGGATGGCTGTCATTACTACCTAGTTCACTAGTCGCAATTGGTAACCCAAAGAAACCAGCTATTCCAAACGTTTCAAACGGACCTAGTTTTTCTAAGTGGCGACGAAACGGTTCTGAACGTACATCAATACAAAATGCTAATTGAGCTAATACACGCTTTTTATCATTGGTTGCGCGTTGTTTAGAAGCAATCTTCTCTCTTAATTGCTCTGCATGCGTTTGTTCCCAAGCTTCCAGCCAAAGTTTCCTGCGAATATTTTCATCAAAACGATATGCAAATGCTAACAATTCGCTTTGTTCAGCTGCAGACATTTGTGACCATTCCCGTGTTGAAATATTCCCCCAATAGATCCAAGAAGCTATAAGTGGGACGATCGAAACTTTTTTCTCAACCTTTTGATTTTTTAAAGATAAATAAGGTTTTGCAATAGCCAGCTCCATAGAAATTCGAACTGCTAAATATTCTATTAAAAGCCCCTGTTCCTGAATTGATTGTTGTGAGCGCCATCGTATCATTCCTGCCCACCCAGGTAAAGAAAGTAAGTGCCCTTCAAGATAAGCTTGTATGTTAGATTCAGAAATTCCTAGTTCAAATAACGCTCTCGCTAAAGCTACTTCGGCATCTTGTGGCCAATCTTTTAAAACTTTACGCTCATTTTTACTGAGCGCTGGATCAAATGTAATAAGGTGTTGCCATGCACGATAAAAACCTTTCTCTCGATTTGGCATCGTCCAACTTGATCCGGAGTCATCAAGATATAATTTACACCATTTAATGATATGATAATTAAGAATATCAGATAGGTTTTCACTATTTTGATTCTCTATAAGCGAACTTATTGGCTGCATAACAGAGGCTTTCATATTTGCTGTATTTATATAACTCATTTCTTCTGCCAATTTATTTAATTCTGGCGATGATAATAGACTAGAAGGTAATTTTTCTAACTTTAAAGCCGCTTGGCAAAATCGCTCTACTTTCTCTCGCGGAATATGAAAAGATTGTGAATCCAGCCAACGAGACAAACTACTTTGTAAAAATGATTCCTCAATCTCACCTTTCGCTTTTGCCGAATGAATCATGGAAGTACTAGGATACATATCCACATTACGAGCTTCTTTTAGCCAATTTGCGACTTGTTCAAATGATTGCTTTTCAAGTCCCATCCAAGGGTGGTGAGCTGCAAACGTAGAGATAGGCCAAAGTGGTGCAATAACTCGGCTAGCAGATGCAACTAAATCATTTATATTATTTTCTTGCATATCAATGTTTGTATCTTTCTTTAATATTGACGATATGCTCATCACGAATTACCTCCCTTTGATACATAATGTTTCAGATAGCTTGGGTGACTTTCTACTGATTTTCTTCTCGCCTCACCTACTCGAACTAACCAAAGATAAAGTACAGCGAATAAAGTAGAAGATTGATGACGAGTAACGAAAGTACTAGTAACACTACTAAATAGTAAAATACATATAACAAAGATAACGGCTGGAGCTGAAGGTTGAACACTTTGATAAATATCAGTATGCAACCATTTATAAAGAGAATTATGAACGGTAAAGTAAATGAGAGAAAATCCAATCAAAACAATTACGCCAGCAATTCGTCCCATTCTTCCCTCTCCAAAAACAACAAGCTGTTTCCATGAAAAGTATAGTGACCAGCCTAAGATTAACGCACTAACTAGTTGATACCCCTCTCCAGAAGTCATAAACCAGAAAGTAATTGCTATAAATAATCCTAAAACACGCCCGACTCTAATCCATAAATTGGACATCTTTTCATTAGACTGATTCACTACCCCAAAACGTTGCACTGAAGAACCAGCTTGTAAAAACAGTGTAGCTTTAAACAAACCATGTAAAATTAAATGAATAACAGCCGCTAAATAGGCGCCTAATGCACATTGAATAAGCATAAATCCCATTTGTGCAATAGTTGAACCTACTAGCTGACGTTTATAATCAACTTGGACTAAACTAATTCCTGTACCTATCAAGACAGAAATACTAGAGAAAATTAGTAAAATTATTTGTGCAATATCATCATGAAAAAGAGGTGAAAATCTAGTTAACATGATACCGCCAGCATTTACTAAACCCGCATGCATAATAGCAGAAACAGGAGTTGGAGCAACAGCGGACTCAATTAACCATCTTTGAAAAGGCCATTGTGCTGCTGGAATCATCACCGCTAATATAATTAATAAGTTAATTCCTGTTCTCTCCAATGTTCCATGTAGCGCTACATTTTCATTCGTTAAAACTGATGTTAATTGCCACTGTCCAGTTACTTGAAAAAGCCAAATGATAGCTGATAGCAACGCAATCCAACTTATTGTAAATAAATAGCCAGAGATTTTAGTTGCTTCACTAACTACTTTCCACCCTTTATTTAGCCCTATGAGTAGAACCAATCCTATAAGCGTTGCTCCCCAACAAATAATCATGAAACGAAGATCATCACTTAACCATGCAACCGAAGATACACCTGTAGTAAATGTAAAAAGTACAAAGTATTTTCGATATGAGCGATCTCCCATTAAGTAACGTACAGAAAAACGCTGAATGATTAAACCAATTGTAAGAACAAAGAAAGCCATTAACCAAGCTAAAGTATCTAGATGCCAAGGTCCCACAACTCTATCTCCATTGTTATTAACAAGTGCGAGCAAAGAAACCAATGAAGGTAAAGCAGCGATACCAATATGGATATGAACAAAACGTAAAGGTATCCTTGCATGTAAAAACAATAATCCACTTAGCCAAGAAGCACTAAGCGCCATAAAAAATAAAGTTAACAGTGTTGATGAACTCAGCGAAATTAACATGTTAAATACTCCCTTCTAAGCGAAAATAACCTATAAAAATTCCTTTTAATTACGATAGTTTTTTAAATTTCAATTTTCATTCACTCTTTTTAGTGCATCGTTTTTTCCCATAAAAAAAACCGACAACTTCCATAATTCAATGATTTTATATCATCATTGAATTATGGAGATTGTCGGTTTCCCTTCAACTAACTTCAATAAAGTTTTTTGAAGAGCTCCCATTTTATAGAGGATAATAATGTATGTATTACTCCTATTAAAAAGAAATGTATATTTCTGATCTCCTAGATTATGCAATCAATATATCAATTTATGTTATACGCTATCTTTTAATTAAGAAACTTTTTCATTTAGTCAATATTACATATTAAAAAAATGCTAAAGCCTTAATTATAGCAAACTGTTAAAATGAGCATCTATCAATTTTTTAAAACAATTATAAGATAAACCATATTAAGCAGTTTGTCAATTTCTTTATCCGTTTTTTAAGAGTTATCAGAATTAAGATTTATTATACCTAAATAACTTCAAGTTTTTAATTATTAGCCTGTTAATAAAGTGTAAAACTTGTAGGTTTCTTAATCCTTCCACTAACCTTAAGGTATTTTTAAAATTTCTCCTCAAGATTATGAAGCAATTTAAAAATCATTACTCGTTCACCTGTACGGGAGCTTATATCCGTATGAAAGCTTTTCACTTTCTCTCCAGTTAATTCTAGTATAATCTCTTTCAGATCATCAATTCCAGATTCAACTAGCTCCGAACGATTCTTCTTTATCGTTAGCATCCCGTCTTTTGTTTCGCAAACACTATATTCAGCCGGCGTTAAAACACCTTGTAAATTTACGATAATCATATCCCGTAATATATCTGTCTTAACGGATATAGACCCGCGTCCTAGGTAGTCCTTTTCCCAGTGAGTAATTGCTTTGCTTATCTCTGATTCAATAGAGCCTTTTGAGCTTTTCATCTATGTATCCTCCTTCAATAAAATAAATTTACAATAACAATATAATAATCCGGATTGATTTTATTTTCAATTATTGAGAAGAATTTATTGGGATTGTTGTATAGTATCCTTTCATATCATAGCGATTTTTTATATTACAATATAGATTTTTTTGATCATTCCCAACAAGATACTCTTACTATAAAGGCTCTGTTGCATAGATTTCTAAAAAGGACATTCCGGAGAAAATAAGGAAACTCTTGTGACATAATACATAAACGAAAGAGTCGATTTCTTTATAAAATAGGAAATCGACTTTTGCTTAATTATTGATTTAGTAATAAAAACACCTTTTAAAATAACTATGTTTATACTATAGACGTTGATCTTTTTGGAAGTTTAGACGAAAATGATCCTCGTCATTATATACACCAAATTCATACCCTTTCTCTTTATAAAATTTAATAATTTCAGGAAGAGCTTGTAATGTTTGCGCCTTTTCATGCATTAAAACAACTTCTACTTCTTCTGTTGTCTGTTTCTTTACATTATCGATAATCTGAGTTGGATTATCTTTTAATTTCCAATCATTTGAGTCTATTGTCCAATCCCAAACTTTTATTGCTGCTTCTACAATTTGGTTACGAATTTCCTCGCCCTTTAATCCTGGTGCAGATCCATATGGCGGACGAACTAATTTAGGAGTTGTACCCGTAATATTATGAATAAGAGCTAACGTTTCTTTCATCTCCGTTACAAATTGTCCTTTTTTGTATAGCTTATCACTATTATGTGTCATACTATGTGCACCAATATAATGCCCTTCTTTTACTGCTCGCTTTACGTTTTCCTGAAAACCTGTATTTTGTAAATTGCTACCTTGCATAAAAAATGTCGAGGCGACATTTTGCTCTTTTAGTACATCTAAAAATTTCCCAGTTAGTTCGCTAGGACCATCATCGAATGTTAAATAAACAACCTTTCCCACCGGTTTTCCATCAGGTCTTTTCTGTTTTGCTGGTGGTGTTTCTTTTTTCTTTTCTTGTTGTTGCGTGTTAACTTGATTACTACTTTCGTTAGCTATTCCCTTCGCTGGGATAGAGTTCCATTTTCCTATTAAAAAGAAGGTGAAAAAGGTCGTTGCTAAAACAACTCCTAGAGATATTATTACCTTAGTTAGTCGACTTGTTTTTTTCTTACTTTGTGATTCTTTCATTATTTTTCGATCCTTTCCCTATTAATTTTTATATTCATTATTTATACAGCTGAGCATTAACTCCAGCTGATGTTTACAATAAATAGATTAATAGAGGAAGGTGAAGATAAAATGCAGATAATGTCGAATTTAGTTAAAGAATAACGTATGGCATCCACTCTTTAAAAAAATATTTGTTTCTCTACTACAGTTAAATTTGAAAACTGGATATACATCCAAAATAAAAGATACTACTCTTTCTAAACAATATTTTCATATCAAGATAACAACATGCTGGTATAAAGATAAAATACAAAGATAGCCGTACTATTGAAATTCTATTATAATTTTGTAATTGGAATTCATTTGAACCAAATGAAGAACTAGAAGAAATATTATTATGTGGAGGTGCCCCGATGAACCTTGTAATTAGAGAGTTAGAAACAAATGATTTAGATAATCTCCCGGAGATTGATGACAGTTTTATAGTGAATGCTCGGTTAATTCTTTCTCTTTCCAAAGGAAATAAACGTATAGAATATACAGTAGAAGACGTTCCGAGTTATGAAAAAAGTTATTTACAAAATCAAGATGATAATGAAGAACTGGCTTACAATGAATATATAAATAAACCTAATCAAGTCATTTACATAGCACTGTTACATAACCAAATCATTGGATTAATGGTATTGAAAAAGAATTGGAACCACTATGCTTACATAGAAGATATAACGGTAGATAAAAAATATCGTACACTCGGAGTTGGTAAAAGATTAGTTGATCAAGCAAAGCAGTGGGCAAAAAAAGGCAATATGCCAGGTATCATGCTTGAAACGCAAAATAATAATGTCGCAGCATGTAAGTTCTATGAAAAATGCGGATTTGTAATTGGTGGGTGTGATTTTCTTGTTTATAAAGGTTTGGATATTGAAAATGATGAAGTTGCAATTTATTGGTATTTGCATTTCAAATGAAACTGTTTTTAACATTAAACAAAGTCAAAATAAAAACCCCAATTTCTCTATATTAAAATTGAGAAACTGGGGTTAAGTTATTTAACCATATTTTTTATTTAAAACAAATAACTAATTAATAACCCTGCTGATAATAAGAAGCCAAAAATCGTATTTGTCATCGCTGTTGATTTCATTGCGATGCGCATATACCCAGGATCCTTTGCCCCTTTTTGGAAACTTTGAATCGCAGAAATCGGCTTTCTCAAACCTAGGAACATAACTAATGCCCAAGGGCTTATATAACCCATTAATACAATTACGGCAATCCATAAATACGCAATGAAAAAGGCTACCGCTAGTGTTACCACAGCTTTCTCTCTCCCAAGGAGGATTACTAATGTCTTTCTTCCACCTTTAATATCTTCTT
Source organism: Bacillus sp. JKS001846 (assembly GCF_900176455.1). Lineage (NCBI taxonomy): Bacteria > Bacillati > Bacillota > Bacilli > Caryophanales > Bacillaceae > Bacillus > Bacillus sp. JKS001846. The sequence continues at coordinate 2,549,391 of NZ_FWYG01000001.1, read as the reverse complement.
CGATATCTCTGATGTTATTCGACATATTGATTGCACCGACTAAAATTCCAATTGGAATGGAAATCAATACACTTTCAATCGTTATCGTATTCGTTTGAATAAAGAAAGCAATGAGTACAAAACATGTCCCCATTAACAATCCAGAAACTAATTCTCCAAACGGGGTGTACGCAATTGGTAGTGGACCACCTGTATATAAATAGCCAACTGCCATCCCAATTAAACCAATAACCACTAACCACCAACTACTATTCATACAAATATAAATGCCAATAAAAGCTGCTACGACATACAATAAAAGCGCAACTGTTAAAACATTTTTTGGCTTCAATCCATGACGGACAATTCCGCCACCGATGCCAACGGATTCAGCAGTGTCTAATCCACGTTTAAAATCATAGTACTCATTAAATAAGTTCGTTGCTATTTGCAATGCTAAACATGCAACCATCATCGCAATAAATAACAGCCAATCAATTTTGGCAACATAAAGTGATGCCACTGTTCCTAAAATTACAGGAGAAAACGTCGCCGTTAATGTATGCGGGCGCGTCATCTTCCATATTAATTTAGCGGAACTAATTTCTTTTTCTGTCCCCATAACTCTGTTCAATCTCCCTACATTTTAAGTATAAATTACTAGCAGTATCTTTCTATCTATTTCCTGCCACGCATCCATTCATTATATCAATAAATGATTATCCTTTCTAACAAATCAACTTTTAATAAGGTGAAAAATTATAAAATGAAACTTTAATCAGTAGGAATTTTGTCACCCCCACTGATTATTAGTACATATCCATTGTTTTTTTACGGGCAGCCCTCCCATTCGTTGAATTTTGTGGTGGGAGTCTTACTGCCCGTTAATGCGGGATAAAAAAGAAGTCAAATTACTTCCAAACAACACCTCGCCTCTCATATTCCATTCTGTATTCAACGGCAGCCGCAATTTTAGGGCTTGCGAATCTTTCCGTGATCCAAAGTCCCAAATCAACTCCTGAAGTAACTCCTCTTGCAGTGATAATATCCCCTTGATCCGCAATTCTGTAATGAAGAAGCTCTGCCCCGTATTCACTCATTTCATCCTGTGCCAAATAGTGCATCGTTGCCTTTCGACCGTTCAATATACCAGAGGCAGCTAATAGCATACCTCCTGTACACACACCAGCAACAATTGTTCCTGCATTGTGCATCTCGCTAATCATTTCGGTCAAAGTACCAAGCTCTGCTTGCTTTCATGCCCCATGCTCTGCTTTATGATTCCAGCCACCACCAGGTACAATTAACAAATCTGGCCTATTATCCATTCGTAAAAAATCATGTAGTTTAACCGTAACTCCAAATGAAGTCGTAACTTCTTGTTTTTGTTCACTCGAAACGAATTCAATTGTAAATGGAGCCCCTTCTTCTATCGCTCTTTTCAGTACCTCAAACGGTGCGAAAGAGACAAGTTCTCCGAAACCATCAAACAATACTATTTGTATTTTCATTTTCGGACACCTCATATGCTTTCTTTTTTAAATTGTAGATATATATAATGATTGGGCAACCTCAAAGTGTAAATTGTAAAGTATACCTAGATTATTCAAATAAAAAATAATATCCCACATAGTTAAATACATTTGTAAACCCTACATTTTCCACAACTGCAACAGAAGGCTTGTTCAATTCCATACAGTCCCAATATGGAATAATATCATTCTCCAAACAATCTTTCACAAAACTATGCGCTATCTTTTGAGCTAATTTTCTCCCTTGGTGACCTTTTATCGTTTCAATATCTATACAATGGATATTTGCAAATACAAAACCTGAAAAACATACACTTACAATTAGATCATCATAAACAACGCAATAACCGATTCCCTCATCGAAAAAACAATCCGGTGAAGACCAAAACTCTAAAATTTTTGATTGTAAAAAATCAATATTCTTAAATGTATTGTTATTATTTTCATAGAGAGCTTTACTCATTTTCAGCACAGTATATCCCTGTTCAAATTTAGGCTCATGATGATTGTCATAATCCTCTTTTCTTAGCGTATACACTCTTTGATTCCAACTCTTTAATTTACGGTGCTGAAATATTCTTTCAATTGTTTTGTTCCATTTTGAATGATTACCGATTCCTTCAAAGCAATCTAGTCCTACCTTCCTCGCCTCAGGTACTATTACATTATTAATAAAATGATTCATTTCTTTATTAAACTCTTCATTTGCAGAATCTCCAATGAAGAAGAATCCATCATTATTACCTAACCAAATAAGTCCCGAATTAGGAGCAGTACTATTATCTACAAATATACGACCAGGGTTCACTCCTGCAATTACAGCACGTACCTCTAATTGACCTTGTTCATTCACTAAACTATTACACCTATAAAAATCATTCTTGCTTAGTTCACAGATCATACGTTACATCCCCTTTTTTAAACTGTTCTATTCTAACTTTACCACTTTCACATAATATTCTGTATTATTTTCAAGAGTGGTTTTAAAGCGATGCGATAAGTAAATGAAATACATAATAAAAAAGAGCCAATCCCCTATAAGATAGAAGATTGACTCTTTCCTTTATTTACTCCCCTGTTTCAGAAAATCGCTTTATACGTTCACCAATTTCATCACGAACACGTTGAAATTCGGACCACTCTTTTCCTGCTGGATCATCAAATCCCCAATGAACACGATTTACATGCGGCGGAGTAGATGGACAAACAGAATCCGCATGACTACACAGCGTAACGACTAAATCAGCACTATTTAAAATGTTTGCATCAATTATATCTGATGTTTGATTTGTTATGTCGATATTTACTTCGTTCATTGCTTTAATTGCATTTGGATTTACTCCATGTGCTTCAATTCCTGCAGAATATACATTCCATTTATCACCTAAATATTGTTTGCCCCATGCTTCTGCCATTTGGCTTCGGCATGAATTTCCTGTGCATAAGAAATAGATTGTCTTTTTGTTTTCCATGTTGTTTTCCGCCTTTGTTTTTAAATTATGCTGGTTGATCATTAAAATATTTACGCTTAAACCAAAAAGCGACGTTTACAAGTGCAATCATTACAGGTACTTCAACTAATGGTCCGATAACTGCTGCAAATGCTGCGCCTGAATGAATACCAAACACCCCAACTGCTACAGCAATTGCTAACTCAAAGTTATTACTACCTGCTGTAAATGCTAACGTTGTCGTCACCGGATAGTTTGCACCAATTTTTCTTCCCATAAAGAAAGATACAAAAAACATTACAATAAAATAGATTAATAACGGAATCGCTATTCTTACCACATCTAGTGGCACGCTAACAATCATCTCTCCTTTTAAAGAAAACATAATGACGATCGTAAATAGCAATGCAAGTAATGTAAGTGGACTAATTTTAGGTATAAACACCTTTTCATACCACTGTCTTCCTTTTAACTTAACTAGTACAAAGCGTGTCAACATACCTGCTATAAAAGGAATTCCCAAATAGATAAATACTGATTTTGCTACTTCTATCATTGTAATATCGACAATAGCCCCTTCAATCCCTAACCATTCTGGAATTACAGTTACAAATACGTATGCATAAACTGAGAAAAAAAGCATTTGGAATACCGAATTAAAAGCAACTAAACCTGCCGCATACTCTTTATCCCCATCAGCAAGATCGTTCCAAACAATAACCATTGCAATACAACGTGCTAATCCAATCATAATGAGACCAACCATGTATTCTGGTTTATCAGGAAGAAAAATAATTGCTAACACAAACATAAGTACCGGACCGATAATCCAGTTTTGTACTAAAGATAGAACTAACACTTTTACATCTTTAAATACTCGGCCCATTTCCTCATAGCGAACTTTCGCTAATGGTGGATACATCATTACAATTAAACCAACAGCAAGTGGAATAGACGTCGTTCCAACTTGTAATGTATGTAGTCCGTCTACTACACTAGGAAACACAAACCCTAAACCAATCCCAACAGCCATCGCTAGAAAGATCCATAGTGTTAAATAGCGGTCTAGAAAAGATAAACGTTTCATTTTATTTTCCAGCTCCTATTAACAACAAGAATTTTTTTCTACTACTTTAGAAGTCGTACAACAAGATGGATCTTCTATTTTGTGAACATCACTATCTGCTTTTGTATAAAAGAACTCCCACTCATTACCATCGGGATCCGTTACCCAAAACTTATCTTGTACTGCATAGCAACAAGTCGTATCCATCTCATCACGCGCAAAGAAACCTTCTTTTTCTAATCGTTCTTTATGTAATGTAATTTCTTCAGCTGTATCCACTTGAAAACCAAAGTGATTTACTTGATTTCCATTCACTTCATCTCGTACGTTTAGCGTGAAATTAAGTCCTGGCGTCTCTAATAAAAATTTTGCATAATCTACTTTCACCTTAACTGGTGACACACCAAATACCTTTTCGTAAAATTCAATAGACTTCTCTAAATTCGTAACGTTTATACCAACGTGAACATATATCATAGCTTATTCCTCCTCTTTATATGTTATTAATCAATTTTTTTTGATTAATAGTGCAAAATTTTAACAACAGCTACCCTTTCCTGTTTTTCTAAAGATACAACATAATTCTTCTGATAATAAATTATTTACTTCCGCATCATTTAGATCATAATAACTCCACGTGCCTTTTGTTTCTTTTACAATTAAACCTGCATCTAATAAAATCTTTAAATGATATGACAACTTAGATTGCGTCATTTCAAAAATCTCTGTTAAATCACATACGCAAGTCTGGCCTCGCTGGCAAAGTTCATACATAATCTCTAAACGCTTCTGATCAGCCAACGCTTTAAACTTTTTCTCATATAACTTAAAATCTTGTGTCACTGTAGTTCACTTCCCTTCATCAACTTTTTTTGATGCTTATAGTATATACGCTATTGAGTTTATTATACAACTTATTAATCAATTTTTTGTGATTTAGAAAAACTTCCTCCCATTATATCTTTGCTACAACTAAAAAGGACCCCAGCCTTTTCAAAAATGAAAAACTACGGCTCTTTTTACAACTTAATAGTTACAATATTTCCGAGAAATGGAGTCTCTATAACTATTTTAAATTTTAATTTGATCATTATAGAGTAGTGCCCCATCACCATCAATCTAAGAAAAACAAATACCCCAAAATGAGAAAAATTGATATAACTCTTGTTTTTGGTGCATATTCATAAAAAGCACGTTACTATTCTCTTATGTTAATGAGAATAGTAACATGCTTTTAATTACAAAAATAGTTTTAATCCTTAAGTTGATGGTTGTGGGGCGGTACCCTATGCCCATCAACTTAAGAAAAAGAAATGCCCCCAAAACGAAAAAATGAGCGGCTTCTCAGAATAGCTATCTGTAGAGAAAGAAAAATTTAATTTAGGGGGATATGAAAGTATTAGCTTGATGGTAATGTGGCAGTACCTCATATAAAGAAATTTTAAACATCTTAATCTGCCTTTCCTTTATGTAAATATGGGAATAACGAAATTACCCCAAGGATAGCTAAACAAGCTCCAATCCATAGCGGAGATACAAAACCATATCCTTTACTAATCCCAAGACCACCTAGTGACGAACCAATAACAATACCTAGCGTAATAAAAGAACTATGAACGGTATTTATCATTATTCCATTACTAGCTGTTTTCATCACCCTCGCAACCATAGCTGGATTCAATGCTACACCAGTTAAACCAATAAAAATCATAGAAATAACTGCAATGTATTTATTCTCTGCACTTAAAGCAAATAAAGACAACGCTATGATTAATATAATTAATCCACCCATAAGTATTTTCATTGTAAATTTATCAGCGAACTTGCCAATTATTATATTCCCAATTACCGTCGCACTACCATAGAGAGCAAGTAAATATGGAATACTTGCACTTGAAAACCCTGTAACATTTGTAAAGATAGGAGTGAAATAACTAAATGCTGCAAACGTACCACCAATAATGAACATACTTGTTACGTACGCTGCCCAAAGATGAATATTCTTAAATCGCAGAAGTTCATCTTTCCAATTTAATTGCTCTTTATTTGAAGAAGATGGTAATAACCGTTGAATCATAATTGCTGATACTAGCACAAGAACAGAAACAGCCCCAAAACTAATACGCCAGCCAAAATATTGCGAAATAACGGTTGTTATAGGTAAACCTAATACAGTTGCGAACATTAAACCTGCAAGTACAATTGATGCAGCTTTTCCCCTTGAATCAGAGTGAACCAATGTCGCAGAAAAGGAAATCGCAACTCCAAAAGCTGAAGCTGAAGCAATACCAGTTATAATACGTGAAATCATCATAATATCATAGTTCCAAGCAATAGCTCCGAGCGATTGACCAATTAAAAATATGAACATTAAAAACAATAATGCTTGTTTGCTGCGCATTCGTAAGAGGATTGCAGTTAAAATGGGGCCTCCTATTACCATTGCTCCTGCATAAGCTGAAATTAAATACCCAATGGATGATACAGAAACCTGGAATGCAAGAGCAAGTTCATTCATCATACCTGCAACCATAAATTCTGATGTAGTCATACAAAAGATTGCTAAAGCTAATAAATAAATAATCGATGGCATAAAAACACTCCTTATCCATTACTGTAATGATCGGTACAAAAATAGTGCGAAAAAAGGGCGCACTAAGCGCCACAAATAGACTCTACTGTTCCTTTGATAACTTGTTCAGACAACATCCGATTTTGCATCGATACATTAAGAACACGGAATCCGTAATAACTGCTTAAAAGCAGACTAGCTAATTCTTCAGCTGATTGCTTCTTTGAAATTTCACCTGTTTGCAATCCTTCCTCCATCACTGTTTCAATAGCTTGTTTAAGAAGTTCAACATGCTTCGAGAAAATTTCTTGTACCATTAAATCGTTTTTAGCACGTTCTATACTGGCATTAATCAATAAGCATCCTTTTTGATCCATATTCTCAAAGTCTTCTTTCAATGCCCATTCAAAAAAATTACTTAATCGTTCTTTAACTGGAATTGGAGTATGTAACAATTTCTTTTGTTCCCTAATCCCAATTTCATGGTAGCGTTCTAATACTTGTTTATACAGTTCATGTTTACTACCGAAAGTATTGTATAAACTTCCTTTTCCAAGTCCTGTATCACTGCATAAATCTTGTGTAGAACATCCTTCATATCCTCTTAACCAAAATGTTTTCATTGCAACATCTACAATTGAGGAATAATCAAACTCTCGAGGTCTGCCGCGTTTATTCAATCGTATCCTCCTCTCATTTTAAAGATAACATGAATAGAATACTCCTTTTTGTACCACGCGGTCAATAATTTTGTTTTAATGTTACTGTAAAATAAAATTGGATTATTTTAGATTATGAATAATTAAAAATAGCCCCCTTATTCAAATTGCCTAGCGAAAAAATCACGTTTTAATAGATTTCTTTATCATCTCTACCTTTCTATAGATTACTAGTTATGAAACGAGGATCGTTTCATAACTAGTAATTTACTTAATTAGCTTGCTGGTTATGGAGTAGTGCCCCTATAAACAAAACCCTCCAGAGACATCTATAATCTGCCCTGTTACCCAGCGGCTATCAGAAGAAGCAAGGAATGCTACTACATCTGCAATATCTTCAACTTGCCCTATTCGTCCGAACACAGATGAATCCGTAGCAAAATTCCGTATTTCTGAATCATCTAGCAATTTCGCATTGATATCTGTCTTCGTATATCCAGGCATAATTGTATTCACTGTTATACCTCGTTCTCCAAGATGTTTAGCTAGAGGAAGTGTCATCGTATTTAGTGCACCTTTACTTAAACCGTATGCAATGGACCCTGTAAAACCAAGTCTTACTTCCGCTGATGAAATGTTAATAACGCGCCCTTCTACTCGTAGTAACGGTAATGTTTGCTGAATTAAAAAGAATGGCGCCTTAATATTTACGGCCATAATTTCATCAAAAACTTCTTCTGTCGTATTTTCAATCGTCCCTTGTGTACCTATCCCTGCATTGTTTACTAAAATATCAATCTCTGATGTACCAACTCTTATTTGTAATTCATTCTTCAATTGTTCTACTATTTTTTTGACACCATCCATTAAATTGAGATCAGCTTCAATTAAGAATGCCTTTCCTCCATTAGATTCAATCTCACTAATTGTTTCATCTGCAGCTATTTTATTTCGGCCGTAGTGAATCGCAACTAATGCACCGTCGTTTGCCAATCTCATCGCAATCGCACGACCAATGCCGCGACTTGCCCCTGTTACTAATGCTACTTTCCCATCAAGATTCTTCATTTTTTCCATCCTTCCTAAATTCCCTTTTGATAAACCCTATACTTATATTTTCATGCAAATACTAATCATTTTAAATATAGATTTATAGGTAATTTAGTTCGTTCACTTATGATATTATAGTTATAATTCGCAATTCACTTTAGAAAACACAACAAGGAGGCTACACAATGCAAAACGCTGTAAAATTGGATGAAATCGATCATAAAATTATGAACCTGTTATATGAAAATGCGAGAATTTCTGTTTCAGAAATAGGACGAATTATATCCATGACGCAACCTGCTGTAAAAGAACGTATTAACAAGCTTGAAGATCAAGGAGTTATAGCGGCTTATCGAACGAAATTTGAGCCTGCAAAAATTAATAAAAACATTCAAGCATTCATCATGTTTAAAACGAGCCAATGCTCTGATTTTATTCAATTTTGTAATGCCGCTCCTGAAGTAACAGATTTATACCGAATTAGCGGGGAATTTAATTATATGATGAAGGTCATGAGCGATTCGATGGATTCTCTCGCTACATTTTTAGACTCTTTAATGCAATTTGGATTATCGTCTCCTTTAATTGTTTTAAAGAGTGAGTTTGAGGAGAAATTGTCGTTCTAATAAAAGGATACGTATTATCCCCGGCTAACAGTAAAAGTTTTTCCTTTATGAGAAAAGCCAATGAAATCAATGATTAGTAAACAAAAAAAGAACATTGATATTTCAATGTTCTTTTTTATATCTCTACTTATGAATTAGATCTCTATTCGAAAAAAGCACCTTAATCCCCTTACCCCTGATTCCTCTGCGCCTCTCTAAACTCCTCCTTCACCTTCTCTAACAACCCTTCTTCCGTAATTAATCGATACGCCGTATTTGCTAATGCTTTTGCCGATGTAATTAATGCTTTATCTCCAAGTTCTGAACGTGCTGCTTCTCTAAATTCATTCGTATGTGCAATTAAATCATCTGGTCCGATTTTAATGTACGGATGAATTGTCGGTACGACTTGACTTACGTTTCCTGCGTCGGTTGAACCAATCCCTACTCTTTCTTTACGATTTACATCTTCACCTAATAGTTCTAGTTCTTCCGCTACGATATCGTTATATGTTTTTGTTACGAGTAATTCATCGATTTCATTTTGAAATTGATGGATTTTTACTTTTGCACCTGTTGCTAATGCTGCTCCCTGTGCAATGTTTCTTACTTTTTCTGTTACTTCCGCGCATCTTTTTCTCGTTGCTGCACGGATGAAGAATCTTGCTGCGGCATAGTCAGGAATAATATTAGGTGCTTTTCCGCCCTCAGTAATAATGCCATGAATTTTCACATCTGACGGAAGTTGTTGGCGAAGTGCGTTAATACCGTTATAGAGCTGAATAACCGCATCTAATGCGTTAATCCCTTCTTCTGGCGAAGCTGCAGCGTGAGCTGTTTTTCCGTAAAAATGAAAATCAAGTGGATCGACTGCTAGTGAAGGACTCGTTGTCGCTGTCTTTCCGCTCGGATGAATCATAAGCGCCGCATCAATGTCTTTAAATAAACCTGCCTTTACATAACTCGATTTTGCGCTACCGTTCGGTCCTCCTTCTTCAGCTGGTGTTCCGAACACGATAACTTCCCCGCCAATTTCTTCAAGCGTTTCTGATAATGCAATTGCTGCTGCAACGCTAATTGTGCCGATTAAATTGTGACCACACGCATGGCCTAGTCCTGGTAAAGCGTCGTACTCCGCTAAAAATGCGATTGCTGGTCCTTGTTTTCCAGAGCTTTTTCGCGCGATAAATCCCGTTTCATGTCCAGCTATATTGTGCTGCAACTGAAATCCTGCACTGCCTAGCAATAAACTTAACGTTCTAGATGCATAAAACTCTTGGTTACCAATTTCCGGATTCGCATGAATATCATGACTTGTTTCTATGTACTTTTCCTTATTTCTTTCGATACTCTCTTCAATTGTTTTTCTTTGTGACGTTACTCCTGTCGCTCCCATTTTTCTTCCTCCTTTTATTTTCACATAAAAAAGCCTCTTTCTAAAGATAGAAAGAGGCTTCTGTATATACAGTCAAAATGAGCTTCTTTCTTATCTTTCAAGTTACCTTGCTGGAATTGGCACAGTATTCATAACGAATCCGCTGCCGAGGTATCATAGGGCCAGTCCCTCCACCTCTCGTGATAAGAATTTTCATAAAATTATATTAAATTATTTTTTATTCTAAGTTCATTCCAAGTAAAAGTCAAGGAATTCCTATCCGAATTTACCGAATATCTAAAAATCCTTTTAATACACCAATTGTCTCAGGTGCTTGCAGTCTTGCACATACGTACGGAAATTCCGTACTACCTTCAAACATCATTTGAGATGTAAGCGGTGCGCCTGCCCAGAAGATTTCATCATCAATTACTAAGAATGGGAATGCTTTATTTTGTCTTTGTAACTTTACATTTTTCAGTGGAACTGGTCCATCACTATAAACTGTTATTTGCGCATTTGTACGCATTAACGCTTGCCATACTCGCTTATCCACTTGTTTTGTACTTGGAAGTGAAATAATAATTTTTCGTTTTGAGGCTAAAATATCTTTTAATACCCCTTTCGTTTCCTCAAGATTCATTTCCATAAACCAGCGTAAACGTTTCGTAATTTTCCGTTCCCACAATTGTCTTGATGTCGTACGATCATACACATCTCCGTGACGTTCTATATGAGCTGTTAATTGTGATAACGCTTGTTTTCTCGAAAGGTTTTTACGCATATAATGGCAATCAGATAATTGAATGAACTTCCCTCTCGCCCTTGTCACTGCTACATTGACGAGGCGATGGTTTTTGTGATCAAAGAATAATATGCCAGGTCGTTCTTGCGGATAACTGTCAACCGTATCAAAGATCATCATATCTCTTTCAGAGCCTTGGAACTTATGAACTGTCGCCGCTAAAACTGGTATGTTTTGATATTTCGTTCTCTGCAACATTTCTCTAATACACGTTGATAAAAAGCGTGACTGCGCCCTGTAAGGTGTCACAATACCAATTGATTGCACACCATCTAACAATCCGATTAACATCATTTGCATTGCTACTAAACCAGACATAATGTTAAAACGTGAACCAGAAGCAGCATCTTTTAACGAAAAAGCTCCCATTTGGCTCGTATCAAATAAAACACTCGCTTCATTTGCGAACGGCTGCAATTGCGCAAGTTCTTTACGCTCTGAAACAGACGGATGATCGTGTACTCTATTTTTATAAATAAACGAATTCGTAAACTTCGATATATCCGCATGCATACGTCTTTGTTCCTGCAACATAAATAGGTTTGGGTGTGCTTCTGATTTATTAACAGACTCAACAATCCCAGCATGGTAAAACATATCTTCCCCAAGCCATTTACGAACGAGTTCATGATTTGCCATCGCAATTGGAGGTAACTGTAAAAAGTCACCGCAAACGACGATACGTTTTCCAAGTGAAGCAGCTAATGCAATTTGCGGAACATATGCCATACTTACTTCATCTACAACAACTAAATCAAATGTACGCTCATAAATAAGTGAATCAATGGCACATTTTGATAAAGTTGCGCCGATTACTTTTGCATTTTCAATATATTCTTTTTCTACTTCTTTAATTTTAGCCTTTTGCTTTCGAAGATCACTTTCAATCTCTTGTATACGCTTCTTATCAGCAGATGTTGCTTTATACGATAAGATTTTTTCACGAAGATCTTGTCGTGTCTCTTCTAAATAGAGTCTTTCCTCACCCCAAGATCCGTTCGTCGTTTCAACTAACTTCGACGCAAGTAACGTTTCATGATTTCGTATATGTTCATGTTGACTATAACCGTAACGAACAATTTCACCAGGCGTCCATTTCTTTTTCTTCTCAATTTGCTTCGTTACTTCACTCATTAATACGTCTACTGCCGCATTACTATGAGCTAACACAAGTACCGATTTTCCTTTTTGATAATGAGCCGAAATAATACGTGATAAATTGTAAGACTTCCCTGTTCCCGGCGGTCCCCATACGTACGTTGTCGGATTATAAAACGAACGATATGCCAGTTCATTTTTTGGATTTTTCATCTTCTCAATATGTTTCGGACTGCTCGTCCCATCAACAAGACGCTTTATACGATTACGTTTCAGTTTATCTTTACGTGCTTCTTTCAATCGCTCTTGTAGTTGCTCTAACAATTGCCACGGTTCACTATATAAAACCGCTTCTCTTATTTCACCTTGTATATAATCATTTAATTTCAGCTCTATTTCTAATCCATGTATAGATAATACTTCCCCTGTCGCTTCCTCACCATCGAACTCAATTCGAATGGGTGAACCTTCAGGTAAGCTTACTTCCGAAATAAGCTGAAATACGTATACTGTACTTTCATAATCTGTATATAAAAAACGACCGTTCATGATAGAAATTTTACTACCACCTATCGTTTTCCAATGTTTAATTTCATACGCTAATGCATAATGCCACTCTTTCATCGTTTCCGATAATGAAGGAGTTTGAGTAGTTGTATTCATCGTATAATCTCCTTCCTTCTCCCCAAACATACTTTCTCACTATACCATATATCACGCTAAAATTTGTAAGGTTTTTATCTTGCTTATTTTCTTAATTTTCAATAATATATTGTATATAATTTTCAGAAAGAAGGAATCTACATGCCAGTTAGAAGAATTGAACACGTTGGACTTATGGTTGCAAACTTAGAAACATCTATTTCATTTTATGAAGAAGTAGTCGGCTTACAGCTCATGAAACGTATGGGTCATCCGAATCCAGACTTAAAACTCGCTTTTTTAGGTGTAGAAGAATCAAAAGAAACGATACTAGAACTCATTGAAGGCTACAACTCTTCTCTTCCGGCAGAAGGAAAAGTACATCACATTTGCTTTAAAGTGGATTCATTAGAGGATGAGATCGAAAGACTAAAGAAACAAAAAGTAACCTTTTTACTAGGAGAAGAAATTGAAACATTACCAGATGGAACACGTTACATATTCTTCGCTGGCCCTGATGGAGAGTGGATTGAGTTTTTTGAGACGGAGAGATAAAGTAAGACTTTATTTTGCGGGATAGAAAAGGAGCCGGAATTCCGGCCCTTGTTTTTAACGAAACATATTTTATTATAGGAATAAAAATCTTTCTAATAGCTCTAACTTGCACAATGCTTCCCGTTAATATAATAGGCTGATTCTGTGAAAACTGTAAATACAACCTCTACTTCTGGAAGTCCAAAATCCATTACATATGTAGTAATGGCCTTGGCAAATCGATCACGAATTTCCTGTCCACGCTCGAACCATTTCACTTCAATAAGAGGAAACGCTTCTATTTCTTCTCCATTGAATACAAACGTAGAACTTGGTAATTCCAAGGTGAAATTATCCGTACCACACTCACAGATATCTGCGAGTTCTTCTACTAATGGCTTGCTTATGCTTTTTAATTGTTCAGTAGTAATTCCACGAAACACAACATGCGGCATGTTATTCCCTCCGTTACATAGCTTTATATTTCCTCATATCATAACACAATTTATTTTGCTGCACTAACATCTATTCGTACATTTCAATGACATTCTTAAGAATGATTATATGTTATTAAAGCTTTTCATTAAGAATATAATCAGGATTTAAGGAAAAGCAGACTGATAGAATTAAAGGTGAAGAGGTAATACTTGACCTCAATTCTGATCGTCATATAATCAATGCCATGCACAAAATGACTCATCAAAAAGTATTATCTCATGAAAAGCAAGGATTTATTAAAATGACTCCAGAAAACATCGAAGCAGTACGTTGAGTAATTGATGAAAATAATAGTGGAACCTTACAACATAAAGAATAGTACCTCAAGATTTTGATTGGTTGGTATGAAGGCGATTTCTCCCTTATCGTTTTATGATATGCTAATAACATTTGGTAAAATACGGTATCTACAGACAGTCAAACACCTTTAAAGATACCTCGTCCAGTTCTTGCTGTTGCAAGATAAACAGCATATAATCAGTTAACCACCCACATTAGTAACGAACACATAAAGAAAAGGCATTCCAAATATGAAACGCCTTCTTTCGTTTTATAAAACCATCCAACACGCTGAACTTTTCAATTTAATATAATCACTCGTTTAACTAAAGAAATTGATTACGTGCATAACGCTCTTCTCACTTTTCTTGCAAAATTTAGTGGATCATCAACGTCTTCGATATTAACGTAAATTAAATTTGGATCATCACATAACCACTCATTGTGTATAGACGAAACGATTATTCCTTGTTTAATAATTGTCGCCACAAATTCAGTGACTTCTTTTTGTAAGAGTGCTACTCGGCCTAGGCATAATGCCCGTCCAGTTTTATTGTCTCGTGATTCGAATGAAAAGGAAGTTGTTACTCTAAAACGTTTTCCCAAGATTGTTGCTCGTATTTCATCTCGGTTTATTGTTGCCACGCATTTCCCACCAGCGAATCCTTCTTGACCGCCAATGATTCTTGCAAACTGTTGACAAATTGATTCCTCATTAACCGCCATACCTTTAATCATTCCTCCTTTTACTATTAGATTATGAATTCATACATAGGTCTGAAACGGCAATGAATCTAATCTATTATAAAAAAATGATGGCGATCTACCGAAAGCTATTAACTCAATTATTCTTGATCGTATGAATTGTTATCAGAGTTTAAATGGTGCAGAATTTTTATTTTATGCTTAATGGACATCGGAGACTGAAAGCAAAACTCAGCTATTATAATGGTAAGACATTTTTAAAGAGCATAAAAAAGACACCCTAAGGTGCCATCCTCCGACTTGAGAATTATATCTATGTATGGAGAAATTTAGAAAAGACAAATACAAAAGAGAAGATTCTAACTATAATTTATAGAACTCTTATGCCATGACTTACTTACATATTTCCTTATTTACCAGAAGAAGAATCTCAGTTACATTATTTTCTGAACAGTCTCGTTAAAGCCATACCAAGAAATCCAGCGCCCATTCCTATTAGCCATCCAGTTTGGGCATTACCTAACATAGATCCCACTCCTCCACCAAGAAACATACAGCCAACGAATACTAATCCTCCAATTCCCCAATTCGGCCGTTCCATAATTCAATCACATCCCTTCCATAAAACATATGCGATTAACTAGCCTAACTTTCTTGCATAGGATTGGTAATTATTTTGCTTATGTTTTATTGAAGGGCATTCAAAAGATGCGGAGATTGAGTCATTTGAATAAATTACAGAAGGAGAATTTCATTTTTTCATATCAAATAACTTAAGAGTGTGTTCCACAATTTATGACTCCCCCCACCGCTATCCAGCTCAGATAAGAAAGCAAAAACGAAAATTATATGCATCATTGACTACTGTTAATGAGACGTTATGTTAACCTCACATGAAGACCCTATTCATCCAAATTTACACAAAGTTGTCCTTGCTGATGGTACAATTAAAATCATGGAGGGATATTATGGGAATTTTTTTGTAATAACACTACTTCTTATAGACGGCACTGCAATATTGTTATTTTTCTTGTCTGTTTCACCAAAAATTAAGGCTAAAAACCTATCTTCAATAATGATCTGTTTAGGAATAAATCTAATCATAAGTCCAGCGGCTTTTCTTATAGGTGGGATAGCTGATTATGCAGGTGTAGCAGCTAATTATGGGGCTTATTTTGCGGGCGAGTCGACAACAGCGCCTCCTCTAGTTAGTCGTGCACTTTATTTTTTGGGAGGATTTCTCTTTATTCAGGGAATACCGCTGCTCATACTACTTGCAGCTTTTTGGAAGTTTGCTAGAGCAAAGAAAATAAAACAAGTATAGAAGGATGAGTGGATGCATTTTAGAGTAGGGATCCGCTTTTTTCTCGGTACCAATAATAGGATTTCATGTCATACAATGGAGTTAATATTAGAAAACTGTGGGGATGATTACGTTGATAAAATTTGTAATTAGTTATGCTGCAAGTCTGTTTGCTTTTATTTTTGGATGGTTCTTGATTTCATATATTTCTCATCCTAGCTTTATTCACCCGAACGTTGTATTAGGATTCATTAAAACGATCTTCACTTATGGTAGTATACCAGCTCTTATAGCTTGTCTAATCGGGGAAGTGTTATACAGGAAAATCAAGCGATGTAGAGAATTTCAATTTGGAGTCCCTGTATTTATAGGACAAGCAGCTCTCTATACAATTATACCATTTCTTGTTCTTTTTCCTTTTAATTTTTCGCATTTCTTTGACTTTGTTGCACCTGTTATTATGGGGTCCTTAGCTTTTTATTTCGTACGTAGAAAAATATAATTAACTTCAAGAGTGTGACAAAAAGAAGCCTGATTAGTAAAACCACACTGTGTAACCAAACGGAACGAGAACAATCAAAACGCCGTCATTGCTTCTATTAAAAGAAGAATTGAAAAGTTAGAGAAAAAGAATAAGGTATTTGAGGAAGAAAGTAAGAGTGAAAAAGAAACTGTAAAGCTTACTGATTACCTTTTAAAGTTTACAATCATTTCCTAATTGCAGTTAAATATTGTAGTAAGAAACCGAATCCCACCGCTTAAGGGTTTCGGTTTCTTTATTATTTTTTCTTTTGTTAAGAAGTGGTATTTGGATCCAGTCATTTTCCACATTTATTTTTATATTTTTTTCTAAAAGAAGGTTTCCATTCTGATAAATCCTGATAAACAAACGTTATATTATTACATATTCTCTCTGCAACTTCGTACATATGTTTTATATCATTAGCCGTAAATACTATAGACCCTTTGCGTTGAGTGCTATCTACAATAGTTGGTATGGTGTCACCCTCTTTTACTAATAGATCAATTAATACAACCTCCAATATGTTAGTTAACTCTTTATACTTGATTTCTTTTATGCAACCTGGTTTTGGGATCAGACTTAAAGACATAGCTTGACATTTTGAAGGTACACATCTAAATTCATCTATAGTCTCAGTAGCTAACGCATCATAATAGTATCCAAATTGAGAAATGCCAGTTGTTAGTTCCACCATCTTCCAGATGTTGCCGCCACCTATTCTAACTTGAGATTCTATAATTATTGGCTTATTTTGTTTGTCTATCTTTACTTCTGTATGAGTAATGCCGTTTTCCATTTGCATGTCGTCCAAAAATTGCATTACTTTTTCCATAATTAATTGTTTTTGAGATTCATCTATAGGTGCTGGCATAATAGTATAGTTTATTATAAACGTATCTTCTTTAAATACTTCAGCTGATATCGCTAGTATAGAATGTTTTTTGTTATAAGAAACGGTTTCAACCGTATAAACTATATCACCTTCAATATACTCTTCCACTAAAACAGGTAGTTGAATACCATTCTCTTTAATAAATACCTCTACGTCATCTCCCGTGTCTAGCTTAGATACACCTTTACCACCTGCGCCAATCGGGGGCTTTATTATAATCCTATCTTTTTTGTTCAAAAATTCATTAATACCTTTAATGTTATTGCAAACTTTCGAATCTATAGAAAAGTCTTTACCTGCTAGCATTTCACGCATCATGTCTTTATTACGGGTTATCATATTAGCATTGTAAGAAGGTCCTTTAACATTAAAAATCTTTGCAATTATGCAAGCCGTATCTAATGCTGTTTCGTTGAAAGATACAACCACATCAAATGGTTTCTCTTTGAATAATCCTTCAGCGTAGTATATAGACAAGGGTATGTTTGTCGTGTCTAATTCTTTTTTATAGAAACATTTTTCTAAGATAGCCCCATCAAAATATATGTGTTTAGCGTAAGATCCTATATACGAAACAGTATACCCACTGTCTAATGCATCTTGTATAGGCTTTGTCCATCCCCCTATAAATAAAATGTGTGTTTTATTTTCTATGTCATTTCCTTTTAATACCTTATGCATCATAATCATCTCCTCTAATATGAACTCGTATATTCAATTTCATTTCCTTTTGATACGCCTCGTCTTAACAACGCCACTAAACACAATGTTGTTCCGAAGCCCCCTATAAATAACGTAGTTTGAAGCCCAAATATAGAAATTAAAAATGCACTAGCAAAACTTCCTAATGCCCAAGCTCCCCAATTCAGCGTACGCTGTACAGCATTTACTCGGCCTAGCATGTGATTTGGTGAGGCAAGTTGTCGTATAGTTGCAGCGTAAGGGCCAAATACACCTTCTCCCATACCATGTATGATACTTGCGGCTACTATTCCGTAAACTGTTCCCATATACCCCATTATCGGTATAAAAGCCAAACCGGTAACTGATACAGCAGCGCTATAAATAAGCATTTTTGCATTATTAATTTGTTGACTTTTTTTCATAAGTATCGTATTACCTATTAAAAATCCCACCGCTGCTGAACCTATAACAAATCCTATTTCAATTTCAGATAGATTCATTACCTTATAAAGGAATATTACTAAAATGCTATTTAATATGTATTTAAAAAAACCGTAAACAGCACCACAAGTTACAATCGGCTCCAATACAGGGTGTTTTTTGAAATATACCAAACCTTCATATATGTTTTGGTATATAGATTTTACATTTACGTCTTTTAAAGAACCTTCTGTATGCGGTTTAAACTTTGAAATAATTAATACAAACATAAAGCAAACAAAATACGTTACTGCGTCAACAGTGAATGAGCCTGTTAATCCAACTAGAGTAATGACGATTCCAGCTAGCATAGGACCAATTACTATAGAAAGAGACTCCGAAAGTGCTAGTTGTGCATTTCCTTTTTTTAAGTGGTCTTTATCTGTTACTATTTCCGGTAAAAAAGAAGGAATGGCAATGTTGTAAAACGTGGTGAATATTCCATTTAAAAACATGATAAACACCAATAAAGGGAACGTTATAATATTTGTTACAGTCAGTATGAATACTGATAAAAACAATACTCCTTGACATAAACTACAAATTAGCAAGACATTTTTCCTATGAAAAATGTCTATTAAAGCACCGGCTACTAACCCGAAAATTAGATAAGGAACGAATATAATCCCACGAAGCATAGCAGCATTTGCTTCGCTTGTTTGTAACACCTCTAATGCAAAAAGTGGCAAAGCTACTATTGTAAACTGAGTACCCAACAAACTTATAGACTGTCCTAACCAAAGCTTGTGAAAATTAAAATATTTGCTACCTTTCATAATATCCCCCCACTAAATTCATATTTATAAATTATCAAGTTAACGATATAAATAAGAACAGGAAAAGCCTATCTTTCAACTAATGTCTGTAGCACATAAAAATTCGAAGCCTAATATAAAAGCGATTTTAGTTTCAAAATGAAGACTTGATCTTTAGAGCTCTCTTGGCTATTAAAAAGCTCATTTTCCGAAAAATAATTCTGCATTCGTTTATAAATCAATTGATATACAGATGAGATTTATTTGTAAGAATCTAGTTATTAATTAGCTTGCTTCGAATTCATTTTCCGATTGTATGTCACTTTGAATCACCTCCAGCATCAGTATAACCTTGAAGGCACGCTGTTGTACGCATTTTGGAATGTAACAGCAAGATAACGAAGCTACGATGACGAACTGAATGGATTTAACCTTGTTATTAGAGGACACATATATACATGACAATTGATTAAAATAGGTCATGCACGATGAAATAAATTTTTAGATAAACCAAAATAACCAGCAAAAAGCCCCTTCAAATTTGAAGGGGCTTTTTAATATATAGAAATTAGCTTAAAGCAAAGATAACATCTCTTGAAGGGGGCATTTTTTTATTATTCATGTTTATTGAGGAGCCTTCGCTTGAAGCAACTTTAACCCCATCCCAATAAAAATTAGTCCTGTTACTTTATTTAGAATCATTCCTACCTTTTGACTTCCTCTTAATTTTTTGGTGACATAGGAAGAAAAATAAGCAACAAATAAACACCACAATAGTCCTGTTACTGTAAAAGTAATTCCTAAAATGATAAAAGGTATAGGACCTGAAGCCTTTGTATCTATAAACTGCGGCAGAAACGCAATAAAGAATAAAGAGACTTTTGGATTCGTAAGACTTGTTAAGAGCCCTTGTAAATATATCTTTCTAATGTTCAATTTATTGGATGGGGCTTGAAAATCTACATTTGTCTTATCAAGTATCATTTTCATTCCTAAATATACAAGATAGATAACACCTATAATCTTAATGGTGTTAAATAACACAACGGATTTTGTAAGTATAATAGATAAACCAAAAGCAACCAATAACGTATGGACTAAAGAACCAGTAATAATACCAAAAACAGAATACACACCTGCTTTTCTACCTTGTGAAATACTTTTTCCCACAATATACATGGTGTCTGCACCAGGAATTAGATTTAATAAAATTCCTGTTAGTAAAAACACTTCATAATTAATAATACCGTACATTTTAGCACCCCTATCTATTTTTTAGTGCCCTTATTGATATTAAATGAAACACAAGAAAAAGAAAATCATTTTCTATTTATTCAATAAAATCAGCGAATTCTTGATTTACAATCGATAAAACTGATGGAATGTACCATTCGTATCGCGGACCGAAAACTCACTATTGAATAAATAAAACCCCAGAAATCCAAAGGTCTCTGGGGCTCCATTATATATTTAGCTCTTTTTGCTTTTTGTTTTGTTTATGTCTATACAGCAATTTTCGGCTTATTAGAGAAATCACTAATAAGGTCAGAATTAATAAGATAAGTTGCATAAATGATAAATCAAAATATTTAGCACCTGTAACGATTAAAAGTGTAGAAATCGTGCCTTTTACAACGAAAAAAATAATAACCCATAATCCGCCTTTTTTCCAGTTCATTTTATATTACCCTTTCCTACGTTTAAATTCTTAAAATATTTAATGATAGTTCTTAAATGTGACAACTTAATAGAAATCTATTATATTAACAAAAAATTCATGTCTAATTACATGCAACGATTCTATATTAAATGAAAATGATATTCATCGTCAATTTTATTGACTATTTGAATACTTATTATTTCTTTCTACTTTGTTTCTTATAAGCAATACACTTTTATATTCAAACAAAAACACCTCCATTACATTTGCACACTTAGTATGCGAATGCAAGAGGTGTTTTTTTATATACCATCAGGTAAGATTTCCTGCTTTGTTTATTTCTTGATACGTAGCTATTTTTTAATACACAATAACTGGATCATACGTGTTCAAACTATCATATACAGTTTTTGCAACATTAGGAAGAAGGTTCACACACCCACCTGATCCTCCTGTTAAATAAGCATTATTTCCCCAGTCTTTGCGCCAGCCGGCATCGTGGAATCCTTGACCACTATTTGTGAATGGAACCCAGTAATCTACTTTAACCGCATAATCAGCTTTTCCTACTGCGTTACCTCTTAGCGTATATGGTGTTCGTTTATATAGGACGTACCACACACCTGGTGATGTATCTTCACCAGTACTATGTTTACCAGTTACTACATTTGTTGTAACAACTAATTTTCCATCTTTGTAAATCCAAATTTGTTGCTCTGCAATTGAAACTTCTGCATACGTGTCTCCGATGCCATTATTCGATGTTGTTTTATAACCGATACCTTCCTTCTCCCAACCATTCCCGTGAATATTAGAAGCAGAAAGCGATTTTTCGCCTTTCTCAAAGGCTTGTTGAACTTGTTTAGTTTCTTTTTCAACATCTAGTGCCCAGCCGTATCCTTCTCCTTTTACTGATATGACTGAACCGGAATGAGTTTTAAATGAGAAATCTTTATTTAATGTTGATTTGGCATTATTAATTTCAGTAATTTTCTTCTTAATGTCACTCGCATCAATTGTAACTTTCATATCCTTTGACATAGAGGCATTTTGAATTAAATCTTTCGCTTTTAAAGGATAAACTTCATCCTGCACTTTATACTCAACAGACTGCCCAAGAAGATTCTGTAGTGCTTTCTCCTCTTTTTTGACAATCGGATCGTCTTCTTTAATAGGTTTTATGTATGCAGACTTCAGATGAATTTCGCTTTTATATTTTTGCTTATCATAATCTTTCAGTAGACTAGTAACATCATACTGTTTTCCTTCAACACTTTTCGAAATAACAATTTTCCCTTGTTCTAGCTTCGCCATAGCATCTTGAGGCGCTTTTAATTTCTCATTCATAGAGATGAGCTTTTCTTCTACAAGTTTTTTCAACGTTTCACTACGATACTGATCTGCCTTCTCTGGTAGCAATGAATAATTTTCTACCTTTGAGGAAGGGAAAAATGTCCACTGGTTTTTTAATAGTTTCTTAACTTGAGGCAAATCTTTTTCCGTAAGTTCCGTTTTTGTATCTTTTTCATCTAAAATTTGTTGTTGATCAACATAGACTTTGTTTGCTAGTCCAGATGTCTTTAATTTCTGTATTGCCTGATCAGCGCTCAGACCACCAACTTTTGTGTCATTAATTGTAACATTCGAATTGAAGTGAGTTGCCTGATAATAACTCATTCCCCCAATAAGAAGTGCAATTACACCAATACCCGCTGCAATAAACTTCCAATTTGTATAACGTTTTTTTGATCTTACTCGTTTTTGATCAATTTCTTCAACTGATTCATTTGTTGTATTGTTGTTCATCAATCTTTCCCCCGTATGCATTAACGTCAAACGATTTTCAACTAAAATCATAAACTAGTGTACCTTATTTTTCCTAAAATTTCATTATTTCCGACCACATTTTATCGCAATTTAATGATTAAATTTAGATTTTTCAATAGTACGATGCATTGCACAGCCCTTTACAAGTTATAAAATGAAATTTCAATCAACCGTTATACCAAGGAAATTAACTACATCTTCTTTGGAAAACTTTTTCTCTTTACGCAAATACGAATTATATTATCCATTTTATGAACATCACCTCCTAATTTTGTCAAAAAAATAAACGATAGTCCTTCTATCTAAAATGTAGAAGGACTATCGTTTTTTCAGTTAGAGTATTTGTATAATCGTTTAAGTTTTTATTTCCTGAAGGTCAAACTTGATGAAGATGATGAAATTTCATCTCATAGCCTTTAAATGAAAACATTATGTTTTTTATGGCAACCAAGTTTATTTTCTTAGCTTGATGTACCCACATATCCAGCAGCCTAAGATGAAGTAAGAGTCTGTTCAACTAGATTTTTTCTAATATTTTTAGGAGCATCTTATTTCCCCTCGTCATATTTCACTAATTGAATTTAAAACACATCCGTATGCTATTTAGTAAAATTTACGATTCGAGACGTAATTATTGCAGTAATCAAGATAATACTAGCGGTTATCAAGCCAGATTCTCCAATCCAAATCTCAGTTTGATACCCTGTACTTGCACGTGTGAAAGGTCCTTGAATAATGGCATTCCAAGTAGCATGGATGATAACCGAAGGCCAAATGCTACCTGTGATAAGTCGTAAATAAGCTATAATATAACCGAATGGTACAATACAAAGATAGATACCAAGTACTGAAAGAACGACAGATGGTCCCGCTACATATAGACCAGCAATAACTATTGGAACATGCCACGTTGCCCAAATCAATCCACTAATAAGGATGGGCCGTGAAAACTCTGCATCGACTAGCCTTGTGAGCATATAACCTCGCCAACCCATTTCTTCTCCCAAAGCTGGGATTAAGCCAAGCAAGCTTCCGAAAATGCCGCTCAATACTACTAGATAAATGAAGCTGAATGGTGCCGTTACATACTGAAGCCCAAGCATATTGTAGATCGGTTCTAAAATAAACATACCAACTTCGGGATACTGAAACCCCGCAATTCCGCTCAACCAGGCGATAGAATACGTAATTCCACAAATAATCATAGGGATTAGCAGAGCAAAACCGATCCCCTTCCATATCTTTAAGTTACCGAGACTAAAAGATACATCTTTAAACCCTTCTTTCAGTATTATGCGAGTCAAAATAGAAGATAATGCTGGGGTAAACATATATACCACAATAAGTGGCATACTTTTCGTAATTATTACTACTACATTTAGGATAATTGAAGTAATGATTAAGATACTCAGAAAAAGTTGAAGTCCTATTTTAGCACGTTGGATTTTATCTTTATTGTGGAACGATTTTGCGCTTAATATCATTGTAATCCGCCCTTCCCCTATAATTCACTTGTTTATCGAATATACTTCTTGTCATTTCCACAGACACAACTTAGAATAAAAATATTTTTGTATACAAATTCATTCATCTTTAAAATCCCTCCCCCATGTATAATCTAGTCTTACTTACGACTCATCAATGTAATTATTATTTATAAGTTGTCATAGCCGATAGTACAAAAGTGTAATGATTAGCATATGATCTGTGTCAATTAACTTTATGACAATATGTAACTAGAAAATATGATACGGGATAGATAACAATTGAATTAAGGCAATTGATTCGTGCAAGTACAATGAATCAATCTTGCTTTTACAAATAATTCAATTGAGGTGGAAAAATGAATAAGAAAAGAATCATTGCAATGGTTAGTACAGCTTTATTAGTCACAGGGTGTGTAGAAGTAGGAAAGGCTCAAACAGTAGCAGTCGAAAATTCAGGTCAATCAATCCAAAAAAATATAGTTAAATCCATACAATCACAGGCTTACCCATTAAAAACGATAGAGCCGTCAAAATCATTTGAGGATTTAAAACCACTTAAGAAAATGATTGGGAGCGCACAATATGTAGGATTAGGAGAGCCTACTCATGGAAGCTCTGAAGTTTTTACTATGAAGTTTCGCCTTGTGAAATATTTGGTTACTGAGATGGGTTTTACAAATTTCACAATGGAAGAAGATTGGGGAAACGGCTTAAAGCTAAATGAATATATCCAAACTGGAAAAGGAAACCCTAGGGAATTTTTAAACTTGTTATATCCTACTGATGAAATTATAGCCATGATTGAGTGGATGAAAGATTATAATGCTAATCCATCCAATAAAAAAAAGATCCAATTTATTGGGCTTGACTTAAAAGAGATGGACCAAGGTTGCTTTAATAAAGTAATTGATTATGTAAGACTGCATCGACCAGATTTGCTGGCAGAAGTAGAAGAAAATTATAAAGAATTGTCAGCTTTTAATGGAAGTACAAAGGAATATATGGACCTTGCTCCTGAAATAAAAGAAAAGTTCAAAGCAAACGCTGAAAGAGTAGCCCAATTACTAAAAGATGAGAATGGGCAAGCCAACACAGAAATAGCTTCACCCGAGTACATCTGGGCGAAAGCAACGGCAAGTGCAATAGAGAAATTTACAACAATGCTAATTCCTAACGACTATCCAAGTATGTTAAAGCTACATGAGCAATACTTGACCGATCATGCAATGTGGGCACAAGAGACATTGGGTGGTAAAACGATGGTATGGGGACACAATATTCATATAGCTAAAGGAATTATC
Organism: Bacillus sp. JKS001846; assembly: GCF_900176455.1. NCBI lineage: Bacteria > Bacillati > Bacillota > Bacilli > Caryophanales > Bacillaceae > Bacillus > Bacillus sp. JKS001846. The sequence continues at coordinate 2,523,629 of NZ_FWYG01000001.1, read as the reverse complement.
GATGAGAAATTATACCCTTATGTTGCGGGGCAGATTTTCAAGGAACGTTTAGACAATAATTATGTCACAATTGGCAGTACAACTACGGAGGGGAATTTCACCTTGTACAGCGACAACCAAGATAAGATTAAAACAGATCCGATTCCACAAGATGTAAATAGTTTCAATTATACCTTTGGAAAAGTACCATATAACATGTTTTTATTGGATAACCGTCACCTTAAAGGACCAGCAGAGAAATGGGTTAAAACAAAAAGACCATTACTAAGTATTGGGGCACGACTCTTACCGAACGAATCGGCATACTTTGATACGTCATTGCTTGAGCAATTTGATATTATTTTTCATATTCGAAAAACAAGTCCATCTCATATTAAATAAAGTGAAACTTTAATCAGTGGGGATTTTCTTCATCCCCCACTGATTATTAGTTGAACCAATCGGACTTTTATGGGCAGTTGATCCCCCACCTAAATTCTTTGCTTTCGCTGCATTTTGAGGTGGGGGTCTTACTGCCCATTAAAGTGGGATAAAAGTACAAAACAATCCCTTCTTGCATCTGCAAGAAGGGGATTGTTTTGTAGAGGACTAATAAAAGCAGCTTTTTTTAACCAGAAGTAGGTTACTCTCCCCTTTTTATCATCATTTAAAAATGTCATATGACACTTTTACACTAGTGAGAATGACAAAAAGAGCAGTATGATTCGGTTATTATATAGATAGGAGCGATGAGCTTTATGAAATCAAGATTCATCCAGAATGGTTATTTTTTATTGCTAACTTTCGTTACAGGATTGTTTTATTTTTGTTTTTATCTAATAGCTCTGCTATTCAGCTTCACCCTTTCATTTACGGTAATTGGGATTCCACTAATTATACGTGTACTACAGACTACTACACCTTTTATCCAATTCGAACGCGTACAGACGAAAATTTATACAGATATTTCAACAGACTCTTATGACAGAAGTATAACAATAGATACATCGAACTGGGCTCAGGTGAAATTAGTGCTTACTGATCGTCGTACTTGGTCTGCTGTCTTTTGGTTAATGCAGAAATTAGTGATTGGCATTTTCAGTCTCATTAGTACAATCATTTTTTATGTAATGCCACTTATGTTCCTGTTGGCACCACTACTGTATCGCTACATTGAAATGAATATTATATTCATACAGATAGATACTTTTGCCAAGTCACTCTTTGTAATGTTTATGGGTATAGTATTTACCGCCATAAGTATTAGAATAGTAGAACGTTTGACAAAGAAAATTGGTGGCTATACCCGTAGCATGATTCGGCAACTAAATCGATAGAAGTTTCCCTTTTGTGAGAAAATTGTAGTGTAAAATTAAAAAGTATAACAATGTATGAAGGATTAATTTATAATATAGGAAGTAAAATGGTAGGCTACTTAGGGGGGGATAACTTGTTAGATATGGTTAAGTATTGGGTTTGGTACGATTGGATTATGTTAGGAGTCCGTATACTTGTTAGTGTCTCTATCGTCGTAATCACATTAGATTTTCAGAATAGTTTGACACTACCGCTTTGGATTATTATTTTTTGGGAGGTTGTTGCCTTCTCTATTCCATGGGTAGCCTTACTGTTCAATTACAAATATTACTTGTCCACAGAAATACTGCTATATGGTGGACTGTGTATATATTTAACCTCCTTATTTCCGGAAGCTAACAAGACATTTCTTATATCGGTGTTTCTAATTGCTGCGAATAGTAAGCATTTGTCCTATTATTGGACAGCTCCAACAACAGTTTTTATAACAACTGGAATTCTCTATGCGGTTGCACCAAGTAATAGCTATTGGATTTTAGTTACCTACTATGGACTTGCTTATGTAATGGGATTCGCTTTCCATTTACTAATCGTCAATCATAAGCAAAATGAAGCGATTCGTAAACAAAACGCGGTACTTGAGCAATATATGTCTCAAATTGAACGCATTACATTGGCAGAAGAACGGAACAGACTGTCGAGTGAGCTTCATGATACAGTTGGTCACGCTTATACTTCTATTATTATGGGGATGGAAACGTTGCGCACCGAACTTGCTACTGAAATGGGTATACAGAGGCTAGATTCTCTGCTTGAAATGGGACGTAAAAGCATCGAGGACGTGAGAGGTTACCTACATCAAATGGATTCTCCATGTCAATCTCCTTCCTTGATTCAATCTCTACAAAATCTTGGAGCCGAATTTCAGGAGCACGCTCAGGTAAATGTAAGTTTTAGGACATTCGGAGAGGAATATCAACTATCTCGGCAAGCGAAGATCACATTCATTCGTTGCTTACAGGAGTCCCTTACGAATGCAGTACGTCATGGTCAAGGGACTGAAATTATAGTTTCATTGCAGTTTGAACAACAATATACGAGGTTAGAAGTTCAAGATAATGGAAAAGGAAATGTAGAATGGCAGGAAGGCTTCGGTATGAATGCGATGAAAGAACGGGCAATGAACTTGCAAGGTCATTTGTCTGTATATACAAAGCCAGAAGAAGGAATGCTTGTTACATGCACCATACCGCGACAAACTGAAATAAAAAATGGACTTATTCGTTTGTTAATTGTAGACGATCAGCCATTTGTTCGGGAAAGTTTGAGGACACTACTCGATAGATATGAAGATTTAAATGTAGTCGGTTTGGCTGAGGATGGCAATGAAGCCATCGATTTGTGTGGGCGCCTTCAACCCCATGTTATACTTATGGATTTAGATATGCAGCACATGGATGGAATCGAAGCAACCAAAAAGATTAAGCAACAATGGCCACATATCCGCGTATTGATTTTTACAACGTTTCAAGATACCGAACAGGCAGTGGAATCACTTCGCAACGGTGCGGATGGTTTTTTACTTAAATCTATTGAAACGTTGGAGCTAGCCAATACGATCCGACTTATTCACAAAGGTGGGACACTAATTGATCAGGGAATGTCTCACAAAATATTTGAGAAGTTTGATGAGCAAAAAGAGACACCACAATCAAAAGCAACCGCTTATGAGCTAACAGCTAGGGAAATAGAAATATTACAGCTAGTAGCAAAAGGACTTCGTTACACTACCATAGCATCAAGGTTATATTTGTCAAATGGTACGGTCAGAAATTATGCTTCTACAGCTTATACAAAGCTAGGAGTCTCTAACAAAGAAGAAGCTGTTCAAAAGGCTCTAGAAATTGGAATTATTGAATAAAAAAGTGTTTTTTTGTTTCTCTACAGCAAAGTAAACTGTAGTTACAAGATGCAAATTTTCTCCTAAATTTAATCCTCTTTCTATTTACAATATATTGAACTATCCCCACTTTCACTTCGTTTAGAAGTGGGGGATTCCTAAGTAAAGAGTTCTATCGAACTCTAATTGATTAGGCTAACCCCGCAGTCCTTGCGGTTAGACGCCTTATTGCTTCATTCTTTATAATGATAAAATAAAATAGGCGAAATGCTGGACACATCCCGTCTCATAACTGCTACTGTCAAGGTGGTTGTTATTATGCATTACCTTTTTCTTTTAGACCCACGCTTGTACTTTGGTCGGTGAAGCGCGGGTTTTTTGTTATCTTTTTTGCATTTGCTATCTTAATATGTAGGCTGAAAGCTCACGCACAACTGCTCCGGCAATTTCTTTTAAAAGTTCAAACAATAATTCCTTGTTATATCGCCTCCTTTTCTTCCGAATGGATAGAAGGGAGAATTATTTATGGGGAGAAATAATAAGTTAAAAAAAGCAATAGGTGTTTTTACTGAAACACCTTGATTACTCTTATTATTCATTACAGCAAAGTTTATTCAACTGAATATATTATGTTTTTTTATAAAATAATACAAACTCTGATACAATATGACTACACTGTATCAGAGTTAATTTTTAATGTTGCACCATCTTCTAATACATATGATAAATATAGTATAAAATGATGGAAATTATTTAGGCCAAGACCCGGTCCACGCATCGTGAGCACTTTCGGAATAATGTTACAAATAGTCTACTAACCATTCACACCCGCGAATTGGCTGTTATACAGATTGGCGTAGTACCCACCCCGCTCCAGCAGCTGCTCATGACTCCCGCTTTCGACGACATCCCCGTCCTTCATGTAGAGGATCATATCTGCCTCACGGATCGTCGACAGACGGTGAGCGATAACGAAACTCGTTCTGCCTTCCATCATCTTCAGGAACGCCGCCTGGATACGAATCTCCGTCAGCGTATCAATGCTACTCGTCGCTTCGTCGAGAATTAGCATAGGCGGATCAACCAGCATAACTCGAGCGATTGTCAAGAGCTGTTTCTGTCCCTGGGACAGGCTGTCGCCGGAGCCGTTGATTACTGTATTATAGCCCTTCGGCAGCCGCTTGATGAAGCTGTGGGCGTTAGCTGCCTTAGCGGCTGCTATAACCTCATCCTGGCTAGCATTCGGTTTCCCATAGGCGATATTGTCATGGATTGTCCCACCAAACAGCCAAGTATCCTGTAGCACCATCCCAAAAGTATGGCGTAAGCTGTCACGGGCCATATCGTTAATGTTAATACCATCTATCGCAATCTCACCGGCATCAATATCATAGAATCGCATTAACAGATTCACTAATGTTGTCTTGCCAGCACCCGTCTGTCCCACGATTGCGACACGTGTTCCTGGTTCAACAACTAGGTTCAAATCGGTAATAAGGGGACGGTCAGGCTGGTAAGCGAACTTCACATGATGGAATGTAATCGTCCCCTGCTTAGCTGGGATATGAACTGCATCTTCAGCCTCCGGTGACTCCGCCGATTCATCAAGTACCTGAAAGATATGTTGCGCCGAGGCCGTAGCTAATTGCAACTGTGTAATTACTCCGGTAATCTCGTTGAACGGTTTAGCGAACAGGTTGGCATAAATCAGGAAACTCGATAATCCCCCGACCGATATTCTAGACATAATGACCATAATACTCCCAATTAAGGCGATGATTGAGAAGGTAACATTGCTCACCAAACGGGTGGATGGATTCGACAGAGAGCTGACGAATTGTGATTTTACCCCTGTGTGATACAATTTATCATTTCGTGCTGTAAACTCCGCAAAAGAGTTATCTTCATAACGGAAGGCCTGAACAACCTTCCGCCCGCCGATCATCTCCTCGACATAGCCATTCAGTCCACCCAATATGCGGGCCTGATCACGAAATAGCTGCTGGGAGCGCATCGTGATGAACCGCGCTACGAAGAAAGTCACTGGTGCAGATAACAGCGCGACGATGGTCATGAGCGGATTCGTATACAACATGAGCGCAATCGCTCCGATGATTGTAACAACACCGGTTAATAATGTGGAGAATCCCTGCAGCAACCCGTCCGATATGGCATCCATATCGTTTACGAATCGGCTGATGCTGTCCCCTTGCGGATGATTATCATGATATTTCAGTGGCAGTACATTCAGCCTGTCGAACATTTCGCTGCGCAAATCGTTTACTGTTTGATTAGCAAGCCGATTCGTAAGATATGTCAACAACCAGCCGAACAAGCCTCCGATGAGATACACCAGACTAAGCTGTATAAGTAGTCTGAAGATATCCGCGAACTCAACAGCACCTTGCCGACCATATGATCGATCGTAATCCCAATCATAAATGGACCGATTAAGCTGGAAGCTACGCTAATAATCGCACTAATGAAGGCCCAGATTGTATACCTTTTATATTTTCCTGTATAAATTAGTAGTCTTCCCCATGTTTGCTTCATGTTCATTGTTGTCCTACCTCCTCATTAGCGCAACTGTGAGCGGCAAATCTCTTGATAGACACTACAATCTCGCTTGAGTTCGGCATCAGTGCCGATGCCAGCAATCCGTCCGTCTTCGATGACGATAATTTTATTCGCCTGCTGCACGGTGCTAACCCGCTGCGAGACGATGATTACCGTAATTCCCTGGTTGTTTTCCCGGATTGACCTTCTTAACGCTACATCTGTGGCAAAATCAAGTGCACTCGAAGAATTATCAAGGATGAGAATATCGGGACTGGCAACAATTGCCCGAGCGATTGTTAAGCGCTGCTTCTGTCCACCCGACAGATTCAGTCCGCCCCTGGATAACAAAGTGTTATAGCCTTCTGGCATTTTCGTTATAAATTCATCGGCCTGGGCAATGGTAGCTGCCCGTTTGACCTCTTGATCCGAAGCTAATTCGTTGCCCCAGCGGATATTATCGGCAATCGTCCCTGTGAAGAGCAGTGCCTTCTGCGGAACGATTCCGATCTCGCCGCGTAGCTCATGTAGACTATAATTCCTTACATCAATTCCATTGACGAGTATTTGTCCAGAGGTAGCGTCATAAAATCTCGGAATCAAGTTCACAAATGTAGATTTGCCTGAACCAGTACCACCGATAATTCCCACAGTCTCGCCACGTTTTATCTCCACCGATATATCTGTCAGTGCCGGTTCACTCGTTGTACAAAACCAACATCTCTAGCAAGATCCCGTAAGGTATTTGGAGATAAAAAACTTTGAATCTCTTGAGCAAATAGTTGTAATTCGTCAGACACAGAAACAGACATAAAAAACGCCATCCTTTCCTATGATTCTACAGAAAGAATAGCGCATTTTTCATTTAAAAGGTACTATATAAAGAGACTTCACCCTTTCGACTTACAATGTACTTCAACGACTAGTAGCTACTTCCTAAACGTTGTTCCTCATTTACTAATCTATTTATGCTTTTTTAAAATTTGCAAAAGGACCAACAATATCTTCATATTACTTATTAACTATTATTGGCTGGATGCTCTCCTGAACTCCCATCATTACTTGGTTGCATTGGCGTTCCATGGCCATCCCCATTGTTTGGCAGTGTTGTATTTCCTTCGCCACTACCACTGTTTGGCGGCTTTGTATTTCCTTCGCCACTACCATTGTTTGGTGGCTTTGTATTTCCTTCGCCACTACCGTTGTTTGGCGGCTTTGTATTTCCTTCGCCACTACCGTTGTTTGGCGGCTTTGTATTTCCTTCGCCACTACCATTGTTTGGTGGCTTTGTATTTCCTTCACCACTACCGTTGTTTGGCGGCTTTGTATTTCCTTCGCCACTACCACTGTTTGGCGGCTTTGTATTTCCTTCGCCACTACCACTGTTTGGTGGCTTTGTATTTCCTTCGCCACTACCACTGTTTGACTCACTTTGCTTTTGATCTTCTTGTTTCTTTTGCTTTTCTTCTTGTTTCTTTTGCTTTTCTTTTTGCTTATTTTCACTCGGCTGTTCAGCCGTATTTACTATTTTCGTATTTGGAGAAGAATCACGCTTCTCACCTTTAATACGTAATTCGCTACCTTCTTGAACTACACTGTTTGGCATTTTAAATTGTGACTTATCTGTAGCAAACTTACTCATCATTTCTTTAAAAATCAATTGAGCTATTTTCGTATTTTTACTACTAATATAATCATCTTTACTATCCTTTGTATATCCGGTCCATACAGCCATCGTATATTGTGGTGTATAACCAGCAAACCAACTATCACGAGTTGCACTTTCTGGTAAATTATATTGTGCTATTTGTTCTAAAGAATAGTTTGTTGTCCCTGTTTTACCCGCCATATCTAAATAACCTACATTAGCTGTTGTACCTAAACCGGATGAAACAAAAGTACGAAGCATATCAGTAATCATATATGCTGTTGAATCCTTCATAACTCGTTTTGGCTTTGGCTCAAAGTTTTTTGATTTACCATCTGGATAAACGATTTTCTTAACAAAATGTGGTTTCGTATACTTACCATCATTACCAAATGCCGCATAAGCGCCTGCAATTTCAGTTGGTGACGCTTCATTTGTACCAATCGCTGTTGATTCGGTCGGTGCTACATTAAATGTAATACCTAGCTTTTCAGAGAAAGCTTTTGATTTATCAATTCCTACTTCTTTTGCAGTTTTAATAGCCGGGATATTTCGGGAAGTTTTCAATGCATCACGTATTGTAATTGGTCCTAAATGCTTTCTATCAGCATTTCTAACTTCTTGTCCCGTTGAGTACTTAAATGGAGAGTCATCAATTTGATGGTAAGTAGCCCATTTTAAATATTCAATTGCAGGAGCGTAATCAAAAATTGGTTTCATCGTTGAACCTGCTGAGCGATTTAATTCAATTGCAATATTATGTCCTTTAAAAACAGCTTTATTTTCACCACGCCCACTACCAATTGCACGTACTTCTCCTGTTTCCGTATCCATAAATGTGAAAGCCACTTGGAATTTCTCATTTGGATAATTAATAATATCTTTATTTAAAAGTTTGTCCGCAAAATCCTGTGCCTTTGGATCTAATGTTGTATAAATTTCTAAACCGTCAGATCCCATATTAACATCTGGCAACTCTTTTTCAACTTCTTTCACAACCGCATCCATAAAAGCTGGATAGGGCATTTCTTTTTGTGCAGTTGCTTTCTTAAGTCCTTCTGTTACTGGAACTTTTGATGCTTCTTCCATTTCTTTTTTGTAATATAACCATGTCGATTCATTAATTTAAGTACAACATTTCTTCTTTCTGTTGCTTTTTTGATATTTTGTTCTTTCGTTGGATCATAGTTATTAGGAGCTTTCATTAAACCAGCAAGCATTGCAACTTCTGGTAGTGTTAAATCTTTTAATTCCTTACCATAATAATTTTGTACTGCTGTTGCTATTCCGTATGAACGGTTACCTAAGTAAACTTTATTTAAATACATTTCTAAAATTTCATGTTTTGAATACTGTTGTTCTAGCTTATATGCTAAATATATTTCTTGCGCCTTTCTCTTTGACGTTTTTTCCATCGATAAGAAGTAATTTTTAATAACTTGCTGTGTAATCGTACTTCCACCTTGAGAGCCGTAATCCCCTTTTAGGCTGACTAAAACTGCACGTGCAGTACCTTGAAAATCTACGCCACTGTGCTCGTAAAAACGTGCATCTTCTGTCGCTAAAAACGCATTTTCTACTAACTTAGGAATTTGACCATACATAATATTCGTTCGTTTTTCTTTCCCATATTCATATATCAATTTCCCATCTTTATCATAAATTTTTGAGGATAACGGATTAACAAGTTTTGCTTTCTCGAGTTTTGGCGCATCCTTGATCATAACGAAAAAAGTAGTAACCCCTGTGACTAACCCTACAATACCAACTAATAAACAACTAATTAAAAACTTACGAAAAAATGATGTTTTGCCTTTTGGTTTTTGTTTTTTAGCTGCTGGCTGTTTTTTCTTTTTAACTTGTCGTCGCTCCTCTCGAGAACGATAATTTTCTGACATGCTATATTCTCCTGCCTTTCAATTCTCCTGTTGATTTGCTTAAAATTATTGAAGTCACTTTAAGAAATATATTCATATTTAAAAAGTGTACTAAATAGACAATTTAAGTAATAAATTTGTTCCACTTTAAGATGAGGAAGAAATTTGAGCTTATCTGATAACGAAACAGAAACGGTATTAGTGGCACAACAAAAAAATGGAATTTCATAGAAAATCCATTTTTAGCTTGATGGATGTGGCGGTACCCCACATCCATCAACTTAAGGATTTAGACTATCCTTGAAGTTAAAAGCACGTTACTATTCTCTTATGTTAATGAGTAAGGGTGACGTGCTTTTTATAAATATTCATCAAAAACAAGAGTTTTCTTTATTTGCTGAAGAGTTATATCGATATATGTCTCCCACTACACTTAATCAATTAGCTATAGAAGCAGGCGGAATGGAACGAAAATGCAAGTGCCATAGGCACCATTTTTTATCTTTGTGTGTATGGTTAAATCAACAAATCGCTACTACCTCTCTTACTCAACTTTGTAGTCAATTAGAAACTTCAACAGGAGTTTTATTAAGTTCCTCAGGGCTAAGTAATGTGCCTGTCGCTGCATGAAGCCTACTACATAATCGAACCAAGGAATCACTTGCCACCCGTTGACTAATCCAAATGCAAATAGCAGCTAATTCTGATGCAGAAAACTTAAGTTTTCGCTTAATAAATCCTATTTCTCTTGTAAGTTCTTCTAGGAATACAGGTGTAACATATCTTTGTAATTCTTCTGCAAATGGTAATAATTCATCTTGAATCGAGAGATTCATAAGAAAACATTATCCTTTCTAATTTAACTTGTTTAGAAAGGATAATGTTTTATGATATTGGAAGATATTAAAATCTCCTGAGTTGATGGTTATGTATGGTGACCCCATAGCCAAAAAAGTAAGAAGATATTTAGAAATGCATTAAATTTTGAGGAAGTGCTTGTGAACCCTATCATAAATAAATCAGGTTTTGTATGTTCGATTTTTAAATAACACCCGAGCAGGAGTGGGTTGCAGTTATAGTAATACTCTATTTTTTGTATTTCTATAATAGATATTTTTTCAAAAAACAGAATTATCTTGACAGTTATTAAATGGATTGATAAGGTTATAAAAAATATTTCTTATCCAGAGAGGTGGAGGGACTGGCCTTATGAAACCTCAGCAACAGGTCTGCTTAAGTAGACACTGTGCTAATTCCAGCGGGTGATAATCCTGATAGATGAGAGCTTCCGTTTTTATTTGTCAGTAGCGCCCTCTTTTTTAGAGTGCGCTTTTGTTTTTTCTGGATAGTAACTAAAGGAGAGTAGAAATGGAGAACAAAAATGGGCAAGAATTTCAAAGGAAAATGCAAGCACGTCATTTAGTCATGCTATCACTTGGTGGGGTGATTGGAACTGGCTTATTCTTAAGTTCGGGTTACACTATTCAACAAGCTGGCCCATTTGGAACAATTCTATCCTATCTGGTTGGTGCGCTAGTGGTTTATCTAGTTATGCTATGTTTAGGCGAGCTTTCCGTACATATGCCTGAAACGGGCGCATTTCATAGTTATGCAGTTAAATACATTGGACCGGGTACAGGGTATACAGTAGCCTGGTTGTATTGGTTAACTTGGACTGTTGCTTTAGGTTCTGAATTTACAGCTGCAGGATTACTTATGAAGCGATGGTTTCCATCGGTTAATGTTTGGGTATGGAGTGCTCTTTTTGCCATTTTGATCTTTGTATTAAATGTCCTGACTGTTAAATTTTTCGCCGAATCCGAATTTTGGTTTTCATCGATAAAGGTTATAGCTATTGTGTTTTTTATTGTTTTAGGAGTAGCGGCAATGCTAGGGTTTCTTCCGATGACTCATTCAAAAGCAGCACCATTCTTTTCTAATTTTACAAGTGGAGGTTTATTTCCTCATGGTGCTACGGCCATTATGATGACCATGCTTGCGGTTAATTTTGCTTTTTCGGGAACAGAATTAATAGGCATTGCAGCTGGAGAAACAGCGAACCCGGAAAAAATGATACCGAAGGCCATTCGAACTACTCTGTGGAGATTAATTATCTTTTTTGTAGGAACGATTGTTGTTTTATCTGCGTTATTGCCTATTTCCGATGCAGGGGTATTAGAGAGCCCTTTTGTTGCAGTTCTAGAACGAATTGGGGTGCCATATTCAGCTGACATAATGAATTTCGTTATCTTAACAGCCATTTTATCTGCGGCAAACTCAGGCCTTTATGCCTCTTCTAGAATGCTTTGGTCGCTTGCTAATAAGAATACGATATCCCCGATTTTTGGGAAAATGACGAAGCAAGGTGTTCCAATCAACGCCGTCATTTTCAGCATGGTGGGTGGAGCTTTGGCTTTGCTCTCAAGTATTGTGGCACCAGACACTGTCTATATCGTACTTGTTTCCATTTCCGGTCTAGCAGTAGTTATAGTTTGGATGAGTATTAGTGCTTCCCAGTTCCTATTTCGCAGACAATTTTTAAAAGAAGGAAATTCTGAAAAGGATTTGATTTATCGCACACCACTATATCCATTAGTACCAATTGCTTCTTTTATCCTTTGTCTGGCATCGTGTATTGGAATTGCATTCGATCCAACACAGAGAATTGCCTTATATTGCGGCATACCTTTTATTTTATTTTGCTATGGAAGTTATTATCTAACAAAAAATCTAAAAAAGAGGGGTGTAGATTATGTCGAACAAAACCAACCCAATTGATGCTATTTTATCCCAACATTCCATTATGCTTCTTGACGGAGCATTAGCTACTGAATTGGAGGCGCATGGATGTAATTTGGACGATCCCCTTTGGTCGGCACGTGTGTTACTAGAAAATCCGGAACTAATTTATCAGGTTCATTCGGACTATTTTCGTGCTGGAGCAGACTGTGCCATAACAGCAAGCTATCAAGCTACTATTAGTGGTTTTTCCAAGCGTGGAATACAAGAACAGGAAGCTTTGGAATTAATTAAGAAAACGGTGTTACTTGCAAGAAGGGCAAGAGATGATTTTTGGAAGGAAAATATTCAAACGAATAGGCCAAAACCATTGGTTGTTGCATCAGTTGGGCCGTACGGGGCTTACCTTGCAGATGGTTCTGAGTATGTAGGTAGCTATGGTGTGACAGATAAAACATTAGCAGACTTTCATCGTTCGAGAATGTCTGCGTTAATCGAAGCAGGTGCAGATCTATTGGCATTTGAAACGATCCCTTCCCTGCAAGAAGCAAGAGTATTAGATACATTATTGCGGGAGTTTCCAGAAACATATGCGTGGCTTTCCTTTTCGCTAAAAAATGAGAAAGAGATTAGTGAAGGTATGAAACTCGTGGAGTGTGCACGAGTTTTTGAGAAAAGTGAACAAATTGTAGCGATAGGCATCAATTGTGCGCCAGTAACCGTTGTGACTGGTGCAATCCAAGAGTTGAGGGCAAACACCAAAAAACCGATTATTGTTTATCCAAACTCTGGTGAAACTTATAATCCGGAAACAAAAACATGGCGTGGTCATGAACAATGTAACGCGTTGGATATTCAATCTGATGAATGGTACCGAGCAGGTGCACGTTTAATAGGTGGATGCTGCAGAACGACACCTTATCACATTGAGGAGATAGCGAACAAGTGGCGTTCTTCCGAGTTTTTCTATTCGAACGAAGCAAAACAGTAATGTAATGGATGATAATCTAACTTTGTGTGTATTTTCATGATTTTGCTTGTTCAGGAATCTACAGTTATGTCTAGTGGCACAAAATGCCTTTTCAAAGACGCAAATGTGGATGGTAGCCTCGGGAATCCAGTGGACTTTTGGGTACCTTAGGTATGGAAAGGAATCAGGGAAAATAAAAACCGCTAGTTTAATAGATATGGTAGACAACATGCTGAATCTTTTAATGAAGATGTAGTTAATCCAATTGAAGGTGAAGAGGACCATTTATTCGTAATTAAAGTTAACGAAGGGGTTAATTTAGTTATTCAAAAAATAGTTCAATAACTATATGAAAATTTGTTGTGGTAAAAATCTTTGTTGTAGTAGTAAATGTGGTCATATTGTTATAAAAAAGGATAGATGTAAACAGGTATACTCTTCTGTTCATCTATCCTTTCCTTTTTACCTTATACAATGTGTGACATTATATTCAATCGCATAAATATAGGATTTCATTACTATTCCCTTGATTTTTAATAAAACGGTAGGGTTTATTTGGTATGCGTAATATTAAGAGTATGCTTCTATTTTAGGAATGCTTTACCCCACAAAATGAAAGTACACTTTTTTTCCATTCTTAAGTTGATGGGCATCACCACATGTCTATCAACCTAAGAAATCAATCACCCCAAAACGAAAAAAACGAATTGAATTCACATAAATAACTGTAGAAAAGTAAAAATTCCGTTTAGAGGGTACTTCAAGACCTTAGCATGATGGGCATGTATAGTGCCCCCTAATAAATCACCATGCTCCGCTTCCAACCATTATCAACACTAAATTCTGATTTTTAACTAGTCTTTTTTATCCGTAATTCCATATTTTGATATTTTGTTCTAAATCCTAAAGCAATAGCAGCTCCAATACAACTTGAGAGACAGCCAGCAAATAAGTATACAGATAAATCTGATTCGCCAATTATCACAGAAGCTATTCCTCCAATTGCAGGAAAAAGTGCTACCATATAACCACCTTTTGCCCCTCCAATTCTATCTACAAGTTTCAAATAGAATAACCATGCTGCAAAAGAAGCAATTAGGGTTAAGTATAGTAAAGCAGATAAGTATGAAATAGATGTTGGAAAGACTAGCTTTTCTCCTTGAAGTAATACAATCGCTCCTATCAATACACTTCCTGCTGTAAAGCCAATTGAATTTGCATATATGGGATTAACCTTATGTTTTGAATTTCTTGCAGAGCTAGCATCTCCTATCGCTGTAAGAATAGTACCTAGAATTGCCATCATAATTCCTTTTACATCATCAAATCCTTTAAAACTGTTTATATTAGGATAGATAAGAATACATACGCCTAGCACTCCTAGAATTCCTCCAATTAAAACACGAGAATGTAGCTTCTCTTTCAAAAAAATTCGAAGGGCAATTGGAGTTAAAATAACTTTCAATGAAAAAATCAAAGTTACGATAGCGGCAGAACTCATTATAGTAGCATAATAGAGACATAGATAACTCAATGCAAAATTGCAAATGCCAAATAAAACGACAAATGGAATATCTTTTCTATTAGGTTTTCCATTAGGTTTAATAAGCCATATAAGAACTAAAAATAAGATTGCCGTTAGAACTAAACGGTATAATAACGAGAGTTCTAGACTAACTGGTGTACCTTGAATCTTAACTACAATAAAATTAAGTCCCCAAACAATTAAACAAAATAAATACATAATTTTAACCAACTTATCATCATTCCTCTTAAAAAATATCGTATGAATTCCTATACTTAATACTAATCCTTACTGTCATTTATAAAAGGTACAGTTTATAATAATTTAAAATGACAGTTGGAGGGTATTAAGTGAAAGAACTCATTTTTAATATAGATCAGAGTGGTAATGTTCCAATGTATCAGCAAATATATGTTTATATACGGATGCAAATATTATCAGGAAAAATTACCTATGATACAAAACTACCTTCTATTCGACAATTAGCAGAACTTTTAAATGTAAGTAGAAATACTACACAAGTGGCTTATGAACAACTTCTAGCAGAAGGTTATATACGAAGTGAAAATAAAAAGGGCTATTTTGTACAGGCAAATGTGTCTAATCAAGTACTTATATATGAGCCTACTGTAATAACTCCTAGAGAAAGACAAAAAGATATAAGAAAAACTATTGATTTTAAAATTGGTACGGTGAACAGGGAGAACTTTCCTATTGCAAAGTGGAGAAGCCTAACAAATAAAGTCTTAATGGATCCTATCATGTATTCCTACGGGGAAAAACAAGGGGACATGTTGTTAAGGACAGCTATATCAGATTATCTGTTTCAATCAAGAGGTGTAAGTGCTGTTAATAAGCAAATACTAATTGGTAGCAGTACACAACATTTGTTATTGATTTTAACCCTTCTTTTAAAAAAAGAATTTCATAAGATAGCTGTAGAAGACCCTGGTTACAATGGAGCAAGGGAAATTTTTTCCTTACAGTCATTCACCGTGGAACCTATATCTGTTATTGAAAATGGCCTTGACGTTGATCAATTGTGTACAACAGACACAAGATTGGTATACGTTACACCCACTCATCATTTTCCATATGGATTAACGATGCCTGTTAGTGAAAGGTTACAACTCATTAACTGGGCTGAACAGGTTAATGGATATATTATTGAAGATGATTACGATAGTGAATTTCGTTATATTCATCAACCTGTCCCCTCTTTACAGAGTATAGATTCTAATGATAGAACTGTGTATTTGAGCACATTTTCTAAAGCATTATTACCCTCAATCCGTGTAAGTTACATGGTATTACCTAAACGATTACTTCCTACGTATGAGAAAATTGGGCCTTTACTAGAACAAACTGCTTCTTCTGTTCATCAAAGAACGCTAGCCCACTTTATATCAGAGGGATATTGGTATACACATTTAAGGAAAATGAAAACTCTTTATAAACGTAAAATAAAAGTACTATGCGAAGAGATAAATAAACATTTTAAAAACAATATAAAAATCAAGGGTTACTACTCTGGTATTTATGTAGTTATTGAGGTCAAAACTCAAATGAGCGAGAAAGATTTGATAAATAAAGCATTTAGCAATGGCGTTACTGTTTATCCATGCTCTCAATATTTTGTTAAAAAAGTACCTAAATATCCACATATTCAATTAGGTTTAGGAAACTTAAGTGAACATGAGATTACTGAAGGTATCTGTAAATTAGCAAATATATGGCTTGAAAAAAATTAAAGTTAAATGAAGTAAACGATCCTGTTACTGGAGGTATATTTAGAGATTATGGTCAAGAAGCAAGTACATTGTTTCAAAAACTAGATAATCAAAAAAGATTTTTTGAAGAGTCTTCTCAAATTAATGTTGAGTTTATATTAGGGGGACCATATATGCCCATCAGCTTAAGATTTTGAAGTACCTCATCGCTATCTAGCCAATAAAAAGAAATCTCCTCAAAAAGAAAAAATATGTTATCCTTTTCTATAATTCTACAGAAAGAATAGCGTATTTTTTTATGGATATATTTTTTTAGCTCAATAGCGATGTGATGGTACCTCAAATATAATTATTTTATTTGAAGGTCTCTTTTAAATTCGTTTCAAATCCTTTTCATAGGTTGGTATACAAGAACGTGTAGTGATAAACCTACCACTGCAGTAATGTTTAAAATAATCACCAAAGTCACTAATGAATCTATCTATCTTCTCCATCTGTTCCAGTAATTGTTTTATATTGCAATTCTTCAAACGATTTTATTTCAAGTCGGTACTCTTCTTCTAACCACTCATATCGTTGCTTAACTGCTTCCGTCTCATTTTCATACCAATCCTCATGCTCTTCATAATATTTCTTCATACATTCAGATCTCTGTTTATTTCTTAAAAGACTTGCAACAAAACCCAAATTACGTTATTTCTTTGCAGAAATAGGTTGAAACCAACTATCCCTACCATTTAAGTCAACTTCAAAAACATATATAGGCTGTGCGAAACCTTTTGTATCAGTATAGTAATCTATATTATATTTTGTGATGAATAATGTATCACCTGCTTTGAAAGATCCTATAGGATCAAATTCTCCTTGTTTCAGTTTTTGGAATGCTTCCTTTGGTGAAAGAATTTCAACATCTCGAACATGTGATTTTTTTGTACCATAATATTTGTAAACAGGCATTTTTTCCCCTTCATCTTTTAACTCTATTGATGTCTTTATAGTAACTTGAGACATATCATTTTTGGTAATAGGATCAATAGGCATATTTCCAAATTCCTTCATTTGATACGAAATCATTATTCCGAGTGCGACGAAACTTACTGTAATGGGCAGATATAAATATTTGATTATTTTTGTATCTGTTTCATTTTTTTTCAAAAATATAAGAACTATGTTTAACACAGAATATCCTAGCATCATGCCTAAAGTATTATGAAGTAAATCTGCTAGTTCCATACTTCCTCGTTGCAGTGTAAATTCAAGAATTTCAATCAATAAACTTGCTATAATTGAGATCATTAACATCCATTTTGTTTTTTGAAAAACCTTACTAAATAAAGGGAATAAAATTCCTAAAGGAAAAAGCATACCTATATTCACAATGATATGGAAAAAGGAAGTAAATGAAAATGTATTCCATGCTTTTTTATAAACACTAAGTACATCAAAATCAATGGTTCTTGCAAAGGCCATATCATCTGAACGACCAAATGAAGTAGCTGATAATGCAAGGGAATAGTATCCTGTTATTAAAACAAACAATATAATTTGTTTTACAGTTAGTTTTTTTTCTCTTTTATATATCTTTTTGTATACTACAAAATAACTAAAAACAAATACAAGTAGTAACAAGAGTGTGAGTAGTATCGTAGGAATCGCATAACTAGCGATTAGATTGAAAATAATGTTCATTTTACACCTCTGTTTTTATGAATATAATTTTGTACATATGCATTTTATATAGTGATTACTAATACAACAATCAAGCTTTGAATTTTCAAAGGCTCGCAACAGATGTAGGATTTATCCGTTAGGGAAGTAATTTTAAACAAGGCTGAATAAGATAAAATCGTCATGTCGTTCAAAAATACGAGCTGAATTTACATAAATAACTGTCAAGAGATAGAATTATTGTTTTGGGGGTTCCTGAAAATATTAGCTTGATGCGCATAGGGTACAGCCCAGTAATTGATAAATCGCCCTTCTTGTTTTTCTCTCTATTTTTTGTTGCTTACATTAGAAATGCTAAACTGTATAATGACTCATATTAAACTTATAAATAGACTTGTTAGTAACTTTTCATACTAATTATTCCTTTCTTCATGCTGTAATACTTAATAGACAACCTAAACAATAAAGTTGTTCCACATTTACAAAAAAAATAATTAAATATAAGATGAAATAGGCTACACAAGGGAGGGTTATATGTTACATACAAAAAAATGGAGATTTTTTGCGGTTCTTTCTATTGTAGGTTTGATTTTACTAATTTTATTAAAAATCAACTTCATTTCAATTACTATCGCAACTTCTTCAGCTGAAAGAGGTAAGATTTTTGATCAAAATGGTGTAATACTAGCTACAAATAAGAAAGTTAAGTCTCTATATTGCACTTCTAATTATGAAAAGCTATCGAAACAAGACACATCAAACACATTAGCTTTTTTTAATCAATTTTCAAGCGAGTTTCAACATGATATTTCTACAAAGAACATAAAATCTCAATTACAACAATCTTGTAAAAAGCAGACTATGAATGATATACCGTTATACTCTGATATAACTGAGAACGAACTTGCATTCATAAACAAAAATAAACCCAATAATGTAATAATTAAAGATGAATGGATTCGATATTATCCTAAACATGAAATTGGTTCACAAGTAATTGGGTATGTAGAAAATGACCTTAATTCAAACCATATGCTTGTTGGAAAAAGTGGGATTGAGCTACAATATGAAAATGATTTAAAAGGAAAACCAGGAAAAACTCTTATTTTTAAGATTGGTAATAAAAAGTTCTTCTGGAACATTCAAAGCGTACAAAAAGGAAAAGATGTCCGGCTAGCCTTAGACTCTAACTTGCAGCAAAAAACAGAGGAAGCATTAAGATCTCAAATTAAGAAAATACCTGATGCTAAAGCTGGTTATGCTGTAGTGAGCGATGTAAAAACTGGCGTAATTTTAACTATGGCCAACTCGGCAGTATTTAATCCAAATACACATGTATCATCTAAAAATGAAAACTTTAAATCACTTTTGCAAAATAAAACAATTCAAAAATTAAAGTATGGTGAATCTTATGTAAATATGTCCTCTACTATAAAGCCGCTTACTATTTTAATTGGATTAAGCGAAAAGCTTTTTCAACCTGAAGATACTTATTTAGATAAAGGTACTTTTCAGTATGATAATCAAAATAACATTTCGAATGCACCTGGAACACCAACAGGGGAGATTACACCGAGGCAGGCTATCATTAATTCATCTAACACATTTATGACAGCAAAAGTAGCTCTGCCCTTATTCAACCAAAATAATGGGAATATAGAAAAAGTGGCACATATATGGACAGATTATTTAATGCAATTCGGCCTACGTTCTAAAACCGGGATTGATTTACCCTTTGAAGAAGACGGACAATATGAATTCCATCCATCTAATACGTTTGAAAAGGGAATCTCCGCTTTATTAAATGCCTCTTGGGGAGAAAATGAAGTGCATACCCCTCTTCAACTCGCTCAATATGCAGCAACTTTGGCAAGTAAAGGTGATAAATATAAACCTCAAATCGTAAGTGCGATTATTGGTCAGGACGGTAAGGAAACAAAAAAGTTTAAACCAATTTTAGAAAGTTCAAATCGTTATCCTATGGAATTTTGGAGTGTCTTGCAAGAGGGAATGAGTCAGAATATAGAGGAGATTAAAAATTTACCCTTTCATGTCGCAGGTAAAACGGGTAGTACAGGTTCTCCGAATGAGCAAGCAAAAATGATAAATCATTCTCTTTTCATTGCGTATGCTCCTACGGAAGATCCACAAATTGCCGTTTCTGTCGTTATTCCTGGTAGTAATTCAGAAAAAAACATTGCCGCTCTCGTTACATCAGAAATTTTAGAGTACTGGAATACTCTTCAAAACGAAAATAAAAATAAAGAGGAAGGTTCACTTTAATGAACCTTCCTCTTTTACCATATAGAATCTATATTTATTATTTTCCATATACCTTCATTATTCTTTTCGAACATAAATGAATATTTAATATCAGTTAAAACATACTCTTTTTGTACATACCCAGTATTGCCGTTAAATGTCGATATTTTCATATATTCATCATTCTGCACTTTTTCTGGAATCCAAGCTTTTACAATTTCATTAGATACTTCATATAAAATTTGTGATTCTCGTTTTGGTTCAGCTAAAATTTTCGTTTTATTTCCAGTAACAGTTACATATATATAATGGTCTCGCTTTGATTGGTTACTTTCTGTCATTCCACTTGGTACTTTATATACTTTCTTTGTATCATTTGCAAACTCTCCCCCCATTGTAAGAGCGACTTGCAACTCATGAAAAATATCTTCATCAAACTTCAATTCATCCTTCTTATAACTCTTCCCTTTAAATAGAACTTCATCATTTAATACTCTATACAAATCATTTTCATTTTTTGAATTTGTACTTTGATATAAATCATTCATAAATTGTTTCAATGATGGATCTTGAGCAGATTCATCTTTTGTTTTCGGCTCAATTTGAGTACTACTTTGTACCGGTGATTTATTATCATCAAGCCAAGGTTGTTGAACAATGAAAAATAACATTGTACAAACCAAAACAACTACAACAGGCAATGCTTTTTTTCGAAATGGTCTCTTATATGTTACAGAATCTACTTCACTATTTTGATATACCGATTGCTTTATTTTATCAATATATTCTTCTTCATCTTTCCGATGCTCCATTGGTCCTTTTTTCAATTTACTATACCAGTCAGGATTTTTTTTACTGTTCATCACTTCTTCCCTCCCCTATTAGTTTTGAAACTTTACTTCTCGCTCTACTTAATCTAGATTTGACTGTTCCAATTGACACACCTAATGTTTCAGCCATTTCTTCATAAGATAATTCATATTTTGCGTCTAATATTAGTATTTCACGGTGTTTTTTAGGTAGTTTTAATACAACATCCCACACTTCATTTAGTTCCTCTTGCTTAAAAAACTGTTGTTCTGCTGACAGGGATTGCTTATCGTCACTAAAAAATCCTATTAAAGATATCCTTTTAAAATAGGAGGATTTTAAATAGTTTATTGCTGTATTTCTTGTGATTTTTAATATCCACGTTTTAATAGATGACTCCTTTCGAAATGAATTCCAATTTTTAAAAACCTTTATAAAGACATCTTGTGTGATATCATCTGATAAGTGTGGATCTTTCGTAATAATAAATGAATAATTCCATACATCTTGCCAATAGTCTTTAATAACATAGTCGAGCTCGTCATGATTACATTTTCCAGTAAACTTCTGTTCCATTTCCACACCTCAAACTTATTTGAATAAACATAAAACTGCCCTCACTTTTAATATGGTTTCAATATATAGACATGATACAAGTTTCATTTGTTCCATAGCGCTTTTTTCTATATAGCTACGCTTTCTGTATTTGAATATATTGTCGTTCTTCTGTCTCTTTCTTTATTTTCTCTTGACGGTTACGTAGCTCTTCTTACTCCCTTTGTATTTTGGTTCTGGTGCAAAAACAAAGTAAAAGAGAATAAAACATATATATAACGGAATCGTATTTTATGTTACAAGTCCATCTACTATATTATTCAAGTACTTTTGTTGTCTAAGTTGCTTACTATCAGGTATGCCTTTTTCTTTTTTCTTTTTTCAACTACTCAATTGCTATAGAATAAGCCGCATTCTTATCGACTGTTATTACACGTGGCTTTGAAACATGAAAAGGCCGCAACACTTTCCTAAAAAAGCGCTTTGCAGCCTTTTGATCTCTTGTTTTGTTTAGACAGTACCAAAAAACGTTATTCTTTCTAAATAAGCTAGATTAGAAAAAATAACGTTTTTTATGAATCACATGATTTAAGATAAATTACAAACATTTGACAAAGAATTATAACGAGATATTACACCTGCATTTTCAAAAAACTCGAATTCTACAAGTGTTTTTGAAATATATGCAACAGAACTCTTTTTTATAAGTCAACTTCATTTCTTCCTATGCTATATACGATTATCATGCCAAAAGTTTAACGAAAAATGCTCATCTTCATGATATGCTTCAAATTCATAACCTTTTGCTTTTAATCCTTCTATTATTGCTGGTATTGCTGCAACAGATTGTGGATGAATATCATGCATTAAAATAATCTCTTTGGACTTTGTTGCACCTGTAATTACACTTTCAGCAATTTTTGCCGCAGCAGCATCCACTGGCATGTTACCATATCTCCAGTCTGAAGTATCTATCGTCCAATCCCAAACTCTTAAACCACTTTCTACAACCTTATTACGAAGTGCTTCATTTAATCCAGGCGAAGAACCATATGGAGGGCGTGTTAGTTTTGGCGATTCACCAATAATATTTGCTATTAACCCCTGGTCTTCTTTCATTTCATTGACATACTCGCCATTTGTATATAACTTCTTGGAATTGTGTGTCATACTATGCATACCTACATAGTGCCCTTCTGCTTTTTCACGTTTTACTAAATCCGGATACTGCTTTACATTTGCACCAATTAAGAAAAAAGTTGCTTTCGTATCATTTTGTTTTAATATATTTAACAATTCAGCTGTATATTTTCCTGGACCATCATCAAATGTAAGATAAGCAATTTTCCTCACTTGACCATTAAATTGATCTGGTGCAGCCTTATTCATCTTCACCTTCGACTGCTCACCTGCAAGATGTACTGCATTTACTTGGCTGGCTACTGCTCTAGCCGGTGAAGTAATTGATTGAAACATAAAATACCCAATTGCGATTGCAATAATAGCCACTATTGTGACTATTATTCTTTTTACATTTAATACATTTCCCATTCTATGAAATTCCTTTCTTTAATAGCATTTCTCTATAATACTTCTATTCACATTTAAATATATTCAATTTTTTCGTTCCTACAAGTAAATATTAATAAACTATATGAATGGATAGCATCAACATATTGTGTGCTCTGTATGCTAATAACCCTTGATTTAACAGAGATTCTAATCCGTCTATTCCACCTACTATAAAAAAATGGGCGGAAATCTCATTGATATGAGAAGAAAACAGTCTTTGATATTTATGGGTGTTGTCTATAAGTATAGTGGACTTAGAAAACAAAAGAAGGCTGTACAATCTTTAAAAACGATACCTATTTAGGTTTATTTAGCATGCTCATTTTTAAGAATAAAAAGTGTTTCAAGATTGTTGTAGTTTATTTGAATGAAAGTTCATTTTGTTTCCGTTCTTAAAACAAAAAATAATTACTATTTTTTAACATTAATAAGGGAGGATTTCTCCGAAATCTGCTGATACACTTCCCTATGTAACTAACACGCTAAAAAATAGTGTAAGCACAGTTACTATTGCTATGAATCTCTTACAAAACATACTTTTTACTTCTGTTACCTTCAATATCTTACACTCAAAAAAACGTTATTCTAACATAATCCGCCCCAAAATAGACTGTGTTATCAAATCCTAAATACATATAAGATATTAGAATCATTTTTAAATAAACCATCTCATCTCAATCTTATAGGCGCTAACACGAATCAGTTAGTCTCCTTCAGTTTTATCACCTTAACGAATAGTGGTCCCTGCAAATACTTCAAGAGTCATACTAATATCCACATATTTTTTATGATTAGTAAATATTCAACTCAGTCACCTTTCGTAAAGGTTATAAATTTATCAAATTTGTCAATTGAAATTTACTTTAGTACTACTCCTGCAGCCAAAAACATATAAGTGAAAACGCTCATTAAATCGAACAGGCGCTTACCAATTTGTAGGGTATCGGTATCAATAGTATAGGCCCCCATTCTAGCGACAAACTTTTCTTACATTGAGCGGATTCTCGATGAATCGCATGATTTGTAAGTTTAGTTTTCTCAACTTTTTTGCGTTTATCTGAAATGATTCACCTATAAAAGTTCTACACTTGTAAGACTAACACTCTTTATTTCCACACACATCCCTATTTTTAATACCCTCTCTCCTTTCGAAATAGTCCGTAATTTCATATTTTTCAGGGTTACACTTAATAGACAATCTAAGTAATACATTTGTTCCACATTTACAAAAAAATCAAACCAGTGTGCACCGCATATTGTGGTACCCTATTAAAGAAAAGGTATATAAAATTTATCAAATCCATATGAGAATAGTTTCTTAGTTTCAATAAAACGCTGAGAACCATTACTATTTCCCATTACAACAGAAAGCATCCTTTTACCATCTTGTTTTGCTGTTCCTGCAAAATAGTAACCTACTGTATCTTTAAATCCAGTTTTTAATCCATCACCCCCTTGAAAATATAATATTCTATTAGGGGTCACCATATCATTGCGAGAAAATTGTAGGTTTAGACACAAAAAACAAGTGTATAAATTTAGATGATAGTTATAATTTCAAAAGTGGATCAGATTTTTTATTATGACTAAAAAATCTGATCCACTTATTTGTGTCCTTAAAAATAATCATATTTGAAAAAAATAATAACTGAACTTTCATTCATCGTTTAATAGGTTTTTACTTTTTCTGTTCTATATGGATATATTTATTTATTTCTCTGTAATATTTACAAAATTAACGGCTCCCTTGTCCTTAGTTCCTAAAACCATATTCACTTTATCTATTTCCTTTCTTAATTCTGGTGCTTTCCCTTGATTGACTAAATTAAGATTCCCAAAAGATTTATTAAAAGATAGAATCTGTCTAGTTTTTTCTTTCCCATTTATTTCTTTAAATAATGTATCATCTACAATTAATAGGATTTCGTTGGATCCACCACGATATGGAGATAGCCATACATCCCCTTTGTATTGAACATTCATTTTTTTGTTATCGAATGTTAATTCTTTTAAGTCTTTATATTCTTTATTTGCAAATATGATAGTTTCATTTTTCCCTATTTTCGGTAACGAATCGAGAGGGTCTGAATATAGGAGCCCCTCGTTATTATCCCTTTCACGTATAAGTCCCTTTTTATTCATTTTTTCAGCAGTTGTTCTACTAATAAATAGTAAATTACTAGTAGCAGTATCCATAGAATCCCCAAAATTAGTCGGTAGCTTTATGTTGAGCTTGTTATTATCTATCGTCCCTTCTTTTAATTGATATAAGTCTTGCGAGGTTGTTATATCTTTGTACAAGTCAACTATAGAGTTTCTTGTTTGTTCGCTTATCTCTCCTACTTCTATTGAAATTCCATTTGCCGGAGATTCTTTTGTACCAAATAATGAATATGCTCCTAATATCGTAATTGAAATACCAGCTACTATAAATAATCCAATTCTTTTTTTCAATCTATATTCTCCTTCTTTTAAATTATATTTGAATTAAAAAATCGTTTTATACATTTTTTTCAAGTATTGAGATCGAACAAAGTAAAAGTATATAATTTGTAAGACTAAGAAACAAACTAATACTATAACGGAACTACCCAAGACTGAAAAATTAGCTAACTTTTGCAAGGCCATAAAAGCTACGGCACTATGTGTAATTGCTATTACAATGGGTAAAAAGAATAGTAATGCAAGTTGACGTGTCACAATTTTCTTTAATTCAGGTTTACTTAAACCAACTTTTGCTATCATTTTATATTGCTGCTGATTTCGTTCTAAGTCTGTGTATAATCGGAAATATAAAAAGCTTGCAGCAAACGTAAAGAAAACAATACCTATTAATACACTCATGATAGATGCAACTCCAAAACTTTGCTTCATAGCTATCCATATAAAAATTAAAGCCGAAAATTGATATGATTCGTTGTATACCCTAGAATCATTTATATCTTTATTCCCTTTCTGTAAGGAAGCCAAGATTTTTTCAGCAACTTTTTTTGTTTTCTCCCAATCTTTCACAACAAAACCATTGATAGTGAATTGACCGTATTGATTGTCTGGATCCACAATCATTTGATTATATACAGAATCCGGAATAATAATTGTCGTTATGTTTGTATCTTGTAGTTCTTTTGGCGTTAGTATTTTATTTACATGCATAGCTTTTTTTATATTTCCATGCAACAATTGAAAGTTATTTTGATTAGATTTTGTATTAGTGACTTTTCTTGATGGTATGACAAAACTATCATTTTCATCTTTTAAGCTTTCTTTTTCAAAACCAAATGCCTCAGCTAACTTATTATAATCACTTATTTTTATAACACTTAATAAAAAATTACTGTTATAAATGGTATCCGAAATTTGTTTGATTGAATAAGTCACTCGTTTGAAATTAAACCCGCCATCATTGAGTTCACTTTCAATCCTTTTTATATGTTCTTTTTCTAAATTGTTATTATTATAAGACCGATAAGAAAATGCAAAAGGGCTATCCGATTCAGCCATGGATGAATTTCCTAATCCCATACAAGTCCCCACTGCAGTGAAAGCAACAGCAGAAATAATAGTTACCATAAAAAACATCTTTGCATTATCTTTTAATTGATACACTAAATCTGAGATGGTGAGTATGTTTGTTTTCTTAAAGAAAATATTTTCCCTTTTCTTTAATACACGTAACACATACACACTGAGTTGTGTAAATAAGAAGTACGTTCCAAGTACAACAAAGCTCACCCCTGTCGCCATCATGAATAATACATATTTCACATCCTTGTAATGAATTGCGTTAACACTATGGAAAACAGCCGTATATCCTAATCCAATACAAATAAGTGCGAATAAAGATAGCCAAAGGGATGCTTTTGGTTCAGGCTTTGGCTTTTCTTCTGCTTTTATTAATTCTACTAATTGCTCTACATTTATTAGTCGAGAAGTAAAAAGTGAAATAAATAAAAATAGTAATAAGAATGCTCCAAATGTTATCCCAATTGCTTTAAAGGGCATGTAAAATGGAAGTCCTTTATCAATCATTAACAGATTGTTGCTCATAATTAAGATAAACTTAGAGAACGCCATTCCAATTGTAATTCCTGTTAAAATAGAAGTGGTACCAATTATTATATTTTCAATAAATACTAATTTATTCAACTGTGAACGCGACATCCCATGTAGCATTAGAATTCCAAAATCTTTTTTTCTTGTTTTTAAAAATGCACTTACAGAATATAAGATAAAGAAGAATGAGAAGAAAAATATTAACCCCTGCGATATCTGTAATCCTGACTTTGCAAATGTATTGATTGTTATACTAGCAGCAAGATCCCCTTGTAAATTAGGATGAAATGCAAGTAATGCATAGGTAAAGAAAATCATAATAGCAAACGTACTACTTAAAAAATGAGCCAAATATGTTCGTTTACTTCGAATGACGTTATTAAATGCGAACTGTCGAAAAGTCATTTGCATTTCCTCCTAATAATGCTAAAACCTCTAGAATTTTTTGATAAAATACTTTGCGATTATCTCCACAATAAATCTCATTGTATAACTGTCCATCTTTGATAAACACAATTCGATCACAATAACTTGCAGCCATTGCATCATGTGTCACTAACATCATCGTTGTGCTATTTTCTTTATTAAGCTTTGTCAATAATTCCATCACATCACTAGCAGATTTTGAATCCAGATTTCCTGTAGGCTCATCCGCAAGTAATAATTTCGGATTATGAATTGTAGCTCGTGCGATAGCTGTTCTTTGTGCTTGCCCACCAGAGATTTCATACGTACGTTTATCTAATATTTCAGTTATCCCTAGTTTTTCAGCAATAGCTTCCACTTTACCTTCCATTTCTCTAGGGCTTACACCATCAAGCGTAAGTGGAAGAACAATATTTTCTTTCACTGTCAATGTATTAAGGAGATTAAATGATTGAAAAACAAACCCTAATTCACGTCTTCGAAATAAAGACAACTGATCTGGAGATAACAGATATGGATTTTCTCCATGAATTAATACTTCTCCTGATGTTGGAGCATCTATAGTAGAAACCATATTTAATAGCGTTGTTTTACCACTCCCAGATGGTCCCATAATTCCTACAAATTCACCTTTGTTTATTTTTAAATCAATATGGGATAATGCTGTATAAGAAATTTTCCCAGAATAAACTTTCCCTAAATCTGAAACATGTAGTATCTCCACAAGTATTTCACCTTCCATTTCTCTTTTCGATACATGAAGTGTAACTTATATATAGTATGTCTCATATCGATTTTCCTAACATTTATCTAACAAGTTTGTAAGATTCAAAAGAAAAACCGATGAAAGGTATACCTTTCATCGGTTAACGAGATGCATACGGGAATATGATTCTAATTTTTGTTCCCTTACCTACCTCAGATTCTAGCTCAATCTTATGATTTAATTTTTCACATACTTCTTTAACAAGATATAATCCCATTCCCGTAGACTCTTTAAATTTCCTACCATTTTCTCCAGTATAAAATGGATTGAAAACACGTGGTAAATCAGCAGAAGGAATACCAACCCCATAATCTTTTACTTCCAAGATAATTGCTCGTCCCTTCGAACACGCCGATACTATTACTTTTTCTTTCTTACTTGATGAATATTTAATTGCATTTGACAATACTTGATTGAGTATAAATCGAAACCATTTCTTATCTGTTTCTACAATAAGATTCGGATCTACTTTTACCTCTGGATACACATAACTACGTATAAATAGACGTTTATTTTCATGAATAGCAGAATCAATCATTCCCAATAACTGCAATCTGTTCACTTGAAAATCTTGTTCAAATGTTTCTAAGCGAGCAACATATAAGACCATTTCTAGTCCTTTTTTGATTCTTTCCGTTTCTTCATTAATACTGTCAAATCGTGAGTCTTCTGCATCTTGTGTAATTAACTCAATAACAGAAATAGGTGTTTTCATTTGATGAACCCATTGATTCATAAAAGTCATTTGCTCTTGTTGTTTTCGTTCCCATTTTTTTAATTGGTTTTGATAATATTGATATTGAGATTGTAGTAATGTTTCTAAGGCCATTGATAATGGAGTCAAATCACTATCTTTTATTGACTCATTTAAAGTTTCCATTGGTGTTGATAGACGCTTATAGAATGAACGATGACTATAATAACGATAGATTAAATAACCCATTAATAAAAAAACACCCAAAAATACAGAATATAATGCTGTCAAAATATGTGGATAGCCATCAAACCAATATATAAAAAGAATGATAAGCAATTGGGCAAATGTATAAAAAATAAGTGGGATATGTTCTTGTAAAAATAATTTCATTATTCCTTTCCTTCCTTTTTCCAAGTAGCATGCAAACGATATCCAGCACCACGAACCGTCTCCAATGCGTTTTCGATACCTAAATCTTGCAGTTTCTTTCTAATTCTACCTATATTTACACTCAATGTATTTTCATCTATATATGAACTATCCCATAATTGTTCTAAAATCACTTCACGTTTTACAAGGAGCGGAGACTTTGTTATCAATATCTCTAATAAGGTTGTTTCTTTTCTAGTAAGTAAAATTGTCTTATCATTTAATTGAAGTTCCATTCTTTCTGGGAACAGGAATAATCCCGATTGCTCAACTATTCGTTCTTTTACTTTAGGAGCATATTCACCGTATGCTCTTCTGAGTTGACTACGAATTTTAGACATTACAACCTCATAATAAAAAGGTTTCGTAATGTAATCATCACCACCATTTTCTAAAGCCATAACTTGATCCATCTCTCCACTCCTTGCAGATAGAAATACAATTGGACAAGTAGAAATAGCTCGTATTTTACGACACCAATAATAACCGTCAAAATTAGGTAAATTCACATCTAATAGCACTATATCTGGTTTTATCTCTTGAAATATATCTAAGACATTTTCGAAGTCCTCTATAATAACACTTTGATATCCATATTTTTTAATATGAGTTCCCAGTAATTCAGCAATTTTTATATCATCTTCTACAATCATGATTGTATTCATAACGTACTCTCCTTTAATTTAGGCGCAATTTCTAAAATTCATTTGTTATTTAATATTTTACTTATGTAAAAAAGATGATATCTTACCTCCCCCCTTAAATGCAATAAGTATCCAATAAAGCGTATATTTGTTGTTATTTAATTAATAATTTCAATAGGGATTGTTTCTATCTTTTTTCTTTACTTAAGTAGATTCTTTTTAATATACACAAAAAGACCGTCACAGTATTGTGACGGGTACACAGGAAAATATTAATAACTATTTACAATTATTATTTATTTGTCACTTTTAAAGCATCTAACACTATCTTGGTTGCTTCTGCAATAAGCTTATCATCGTATTTAGCATCCTCTTTATCATGATTAGAAAGTATCGCAAGAACAATTGGTTTTTTATTTGGTGGCCAAATAATTGCGATATCATTTCTGGTTCCATAAGATCCCGAGCCAGTCTTATCAGCTACTTCCCATCCTCCTGGAACTCCGGCACGAATTAAGTTGTCTCCGGTAGTATTCCTTTTCATCCAATCTATTAATAAATCCCGTTTCTCAGTTGAAAGTACATCTCCTAGCGTAAAAGCCTGAAGACTAGTAGCTAATGCCTTTGGGGTACTAGTATCACGTACGTCTCCTGGAGGCACTTCGTTTAATTCTGGTTCAAAACGTTCAGGATTTGTAACGGTGTCTCCTACTTCTCTTAGTGATTTTTTGAATTCACTAGGTCCACCTAATTGTTTAAGAATAAGATTTTGTGCAGTATTATCACTATATCGAAGAGAAGCATCTGCAAGCTCTTTCAGGGTCATACCACTATCAACATACTTTTCTGTAATTGGATTGTAATTAACAAGATCTTCACGGGTATACAAAACTCTTTGATTTAGATCTTCTATTGATTTCTTTTGTAAAAGTACTCCCACAGCTAAAGCTTTGTGGGTAGATGCGTATGCAAACCGTTCATCTGATTGATAAGTAACGGTTTGATTCGTATCAGTGTCCAATGCATAAATACCGAGTTTAGCATCAAATTCTTTTTCAAGTTTAACAAAAGAATCATTACCAGTAATTTCTTGTTTGATTTGATTTGTTTGTTTCGTTTGTTTAGGTAATTCAGATTGAGTATTACCATCAGAACAGCCTATAAGCGTTGCACATGAAAGAAATACTACAGGTACCATCTTTTTGTAATGTAAAATGTTAAAAAACTTGTTTAAGACTATCATACATTTTCAACCTCTTTCAAGAATATATGTTTTTTAGATGTTATACATATCGATACAATTAAAGAGTGTATCGGATATCACTCTCTTGCATCTCACTTTTCATAAAATGAGTGAACTATCATGAACCCCTGTTTTATACGTATACTTAATAGACAACCTAAATAACAAGTTTGTTCCATTTTTATCAGTAGTCGTATCTAGAAATCTAAAAAAGTCCATTTAGAAAATCTAAATGGACTTTTTCACTCATATAATCCTATCTATAGTTAAACGAATAAGATTAAATAAATTTAATTTTTCTTATTTTATCTAATAAACTGTTTAGGCATTTCTTTAACGTGCTTATCGTCATCACGCCAATCATAGGTTTCTTTCTGTGAAACATCTAAAGTTTGATCTCCAATTCTAACAATATTCTTATTTACCCATTCAATATATGGATCTGTATCTGGATAGTTCCAATATATATTTTTCTCTGAATCTGTATCAAGGTTAACTAATTCACCCCTAACAGCATCCGCACTTAATGATCCTGCATTATGAAAATAAGTCTTGATGAGATATTTTCCATCTGGAGATTTCACTGTTCGAATTAATTCCCCTTTTGGAACACCTTGCAAACTAAAAAGTTTCCAATATCCAAATCCAATTATAATTACTAACATAGTAAGTATAGTTAGTAATACTTTTCTTTTCGTTTTTTTAATTTCACCTTTTGTATTTATAATACTCATTCAACTCCATTCCACAGAACGCATACCATATTATACCATTAAATAAATGGTATAATATATCAAAAATAAAAATCCTCCCGTAATAGTATTATAAAAAGGGCATGTGATGGTCTCGCTATTTATAAAGTGAAACTTTAATCACCCTCACCAATCTGGCTGCCCGTTAATGCGGGATAATCATGAAAATTCCCCTTTAAGAAAAAAATAAAAAATCAGACAGTATACTTGAATTGCTCTTCGCAAGAGAATATACTAATAAAGCAGGCTATGACGTTCCTTCCTTCTAACTTCTTTGGCGAAATAGGGATGTTACTTTCCTGCTAAACACATAGGCTATGACAATTCTTCCTTCTTTGTAGAAATTTCAAATTGTTTTAGAGTTGTCAATTCCCTATGAAAAATAATTAGACTATAAAACCTCTTTCTTCTTTGGGATTGAATAAACTTTAGTTTATCAACCATTGATGTAGAGGTTTTCTTTTCTTAATTAACAAATTACCACTTAACAACTAAATGTTATACCCCTAATTTTTCACTAAAAAATAGCTATGTACCCTCTGTGCATTTTTCTACAATTAGTGTGTTTATACATATAAAAATAAAAATCTACCACTGAAAGGAGGACAGTCAGACTATTCCCCTCTTTTATAAGGCGTGAATAGCTGGCGTTCTCATGAAAAATTCTATTTACATAAGAAGAAGTTTGAAAGTAATTATAAAAAGAGAAGAAAATAAACTACCGAACATTTATTTAGCCACTGTTTTAAAAAACTTGGAAAGTTTAGGATTTACTTTTTCCGAGCCTTTAATAGAAGAGTTGCAAACCCTTTCGGTTGATGCATTCACATCGTTTTACAAAGAGTTGGTAAAACATTTAAAAGAAATGGTTGGAGCACATATTCAGTTTACTCCTATGTATCCAAACTTTCCGCAACAAATGATGGATTTAAGTGACGCTGATTTATACATCAATGCCATTATTCATTATGTGACGTTGCGCCTACCTGTATCAAAAGTAGAAGAACGACTCCCTCTTTTAGATAGAGTTGATTTGAAAGTTATTGACTTAGGAAGTGAAGAAGATTTCAATCAAATGATTTCTCAATTGATTAGTGCAAACAGCTCTATTTCCTCAACTGATAAGACGGATGTAGAATGGGCTATTACACACACTGAAGATGTTTCCTGTTTTCTACCTAATGTAATTCCTCATAAGGAAAATATGTCTTTTATAATTGGGGTTTTATTAATAAACAGAAAAATATCAGCCGATGCTGCTGCAAAGTATTTTAAAACAGCAACTGATGTTCTTCGCCTTGCAGTTGCTTTATCTGAAGGCGATGTGAGTTTATCATCCTCCGTCCGATTCAAGAAGTTTAACCGAGCAGAAAGACGCTTCCTTTTAGGATTGTTAGAGCAATGCGGAAACATTACCGAAGATATGCTTCGATACAAAAAACGTTGGATTCGTTTAGGTGAAATTCTTCATCCAGCAGAATATCATACTCGTTTCCCAAAAACCCACCGAGCATTTGAGATTCTTCGCAACAACATTAAAGTTGAAACATTTAATGGAAAAATAGAAGCAGCTTTGTTGAATCGTGATATCATGACAGCAAAAAATCTTTTAAAAACTCGCCCGGGGGAATTTGCCAGACGCTTGGATCATTTAATCCGTTTATGTAGTGATAAGTCAACAGATGTTTTCAATATTCTCGAAGATTTTCTAAGTATAATAGGAAACGTTTCTACTCCTGTATTACTTCAACTCACAGCTCATTTTAAGCATCGAAATGATAAAAATGAATTTCGCACCTTTTTTCCAAAGGGTAATGTAGCAAAAGCTATAGGTATTGAAAATACACTTCCATTTATCTCAGAGGATATTTGTTTAATGATTGTAAAAATGTGTGAAGATACTTTAAAAAATCGCTTCGCAGAACTTCCAAGTCTCGGAAAAGTATTTTTGGATGAACAGTTAAAAAATCACTTAGTTCCCTTCTCTCAACGTTCAGCCAACAAAGCGCTTCGCACATTATCTCGAGGAAGTAAAGTAGATTTGCCAGAAGGAGATACGATTCGTTTTTTCCTATGGTGGAAAGAAGGCTATGTGAATGGACAACATACAGGACGCGTTGACATTGATTTATCTGCTGCAATGTACGACGAAGATTGGCAATACAAAGAACATGTATCCTTCACGAACTTACGTTCAAAAAATTTCAAAGCCTACCATAGCGGAGATATTACTTCTGCACCAAAGGGGGCATCTGAATTCATTGATTTCGATATTCCGTCTGTGCTGAAATATGGTGCACGCTATGTAGTAATGACTTTGCTTTCTTACACAGACCAACCGTATAAAGATTTACCAGAATGCTTTACTGGTTGGATGGTTCGTCAATATCCTGGTTCAGGTGAAATATTTGAACCTTCTACTGTTCAAGATAAAGTGGATATTACTGCCGACACCCAAATCTCTATTCCAGTTATTTTAGACTTAAAGGAACGAAAATTGATTTGGACAGATTTGTCTCTTACAAGAGATCTAACTTATGATAATACCATCGAGGCTAATCAAAAAGGTATGATACTAGTTGGGAAGGCTTTAACTAATTTAGTTAAACCGAATTTATATGACTTGTTCCGATTACATATTGAAGCTAGAGGTGAACTCGTTCAAGACATCGAAGAAGCAGAAAGCATTTTTTCTTTGGATAAAGGGATTACTCCTTTTGATATTGAAAAAATAATATCTGATTTTATAGCTGACTCAAAAGGCTAACTACATTGCAAACATTGATAATGCGTGGAAAATATCGATGTATAATGTCTATGTGAAACAGGACCTGATAGATGCATATCAGGTCCTGTTTTTTATTTAGTAGATACTAAATAGTCCGGTTAATCACTATTCATCTAAATACACTATACTAATAAAGTGAAATTTATTCGAAAGAAGTTCATTAGTTAATATGTATCTAATTAAGAAACAGTCATATACCAGCCCAAACATCTTTTCCATATCGCCCTTCATCTTGCACACGATCCAACCAATTTCTTGCTTCTTGTTCACTGACTTCATGAATTTCTTGATATGCTTGACAAAGGGTATCTTCTACATCCGGAGCCATTTTACTTCCATCACCACATATATAAAGATGAGCTCCATTATCTAATAACGAAATTAAATTGATTCTATCTTGTTTTATTAAATGCTGTACATATGTTTTTGGATGTCCCTCTAGACGAGAAAAAGCTGTGTGTAAAGAGATTAATCCATCTCTTTCATCATTTTCTAGTTCTGTACGATAAAGATAATCTTTTTCAGGATGACGACAACCAAAATATAGATGTGCTTCTCCTAAGTTAATACCTTTTTGCTTTTGAACACGACGCGCTTGCAAGAATCCACGGAATGGTGCAATTCCAGTACCTGGCCCAACCATAATAATTGGTGTTTCTGGATCTTTAGGTAATTCAAAGTTTGATTGTGGCGTTCGAATGAAACAGATAATCTCATCTTTATTATGACGCTGAGCTAAGTAATTAGAAGCGACTCCTTCATATGTCCCTTCCCCACTCCATGCAGGCGCATTAACAACACCGACCGTAATGCTCAGACGATTCTGTACAACGAGTGGAGAGCTTGAAATAGAATAGTAACGCGGTTTGAGCGCAGGAAGAAGTTCTAAAAAGCGTTCAAATCGGATTTCACAAGCCTCATACTTTTCAAGAAGGTCCAACATTGAAATCCGTTTCTTTAGTATTTGTTCATGGTAAACTCCTTCTTCTAATAATGCTTCCAATTCTTTTTTATGAGGAGGACATGCTGTGAATGTTACCATTTCTCGTATTTGTGCTCGAGTGGCTGCTTCTTGAACTTCAACACTATAACTAAGAAGGTCCAATAAACTAACAGGACTGTCTAAAGGTATGTGATTTATACTTCGTCCACTTGCACTCAGTATAACTTGATCCTTCCCATTTAATCCAAAACGTTTTAAAATTCGGTTGATATTTTTCTCGCTATTAACTGGCAACACTCCAAGGTGGTCTCCTTCTTTATATGTAGCGCCTTCTGGCAAGGATACCTCGATATGTCGTGTACTTCTATCACTACTGGATGATTGGAGTTCACGATTTTCTAGTATAGATGCATAAACTGCTTCATATGTTCGTGCAAGAGGAGATCCTCCAAGACGACTGACAAATTGCAAACTCAAAGTACTGCGCTCTTTTTCCATATTTTTGTTGAGCTCCAATCCAAATGCCTTCATTGCATCAGACCACATACTTTGTTTCCATTGCTCAAGCTGTTCCTCGAAATCACCACTTGCATCTGCTTCTCCGCGTTTAGAAAATCTTGTTGCTCCTTTTTGAGCCATCTGCTCATCAATGTATCTTGGAATCCGTTGATAGGTACTAGCCCAATTATGATCTCCACAACCAAAAACTGCGTATTGAACACCTTTTAGCTCATCCGGTTTTAGTTCCTCCAACCATTGCACAAACTGCCCTGCATTACTTGGTGGTTTTCCATTATAAGAAGAAGTCACAATAAGTACCGCTCCTTCTTTTGGTAAACTTCCAATTCGATCGTTAAGAGCTACCACTTCCGTTTGAACCCCTTCTAAACTAGCTGTATCCGCTAATTCTCTTGCAATACCTTCTGCTACCCCTGTATCCGAGCCATACAGAACAAGAAGCGAAAGATTATCGGCCCCAATAATAGAAGGTGTCTTCTGGACGTGTTGCTTAATTTCATCGTTTTTCAGCTTGTCCTCTGTAGGTGGAAGAGCAGTAGGATGGCTAATAGTTTGTTTTCGGGGTAGAATCCTAATCTTAAAATCACCGGGCTTTAGCGTTAATGTTTGTTTTACGTCCAGCTGATAGTTTTGATAATCGATTAATTCAAAATGTTGAAGAAGCATTCCCATTACAAGAGTGGCTTCATGAAGTGCAAATTGCATACCGATACATGCTCTCTGGCCATTTCCAAATGGCTTATAAGCATGATAAGGAACCTTATCCAGCTCTTCAAATCGTTCAGGTTGGAATTCTTCCACGTTGTCTCCCCATGCATCTTTATCCCTATGTAGCTGTGGAATAAGAACAGAAATACGATCTTCTCCTTTCTTAATTGGGTATTTCCCGCCAATCACTGTATCTTCTTTTGCATAGAGACTGAATGCTGGAGCGGTAGGCCATAGACGCAGTGATTCATTTAAAATCATCCGTATATACTTCAGTTTCATAACTTGTTGGTATGTTGGAGTAGGATCTGTCAAAACACGGTCTACTTCTTCATAGGCTTTTTTCAATTTATCCGGATTCTTTAATAAAAAGTAAATTGCAAAAGATAACAATCCACTTGTTGTCTCATGCCCAGCTATTAAAAAAGTGATAATTTGGAAACGAATGTTTTCATCATCTAAATTTTCACCAGTTTCCGGATCTGACACATTTAACATACGGGAAAGTAAATCATTTTCTTCCTGATCTCCACTACTTTTACGTTCAGCAATAATATTATCTACTAAAGAAAACATAGATTGGATATCATGCTGAAATTGACGTTTCGTTCTCCACATAAGTTTGTCTTCTATATCCAGCCGCTGCAATTGGTGCATCGCCTCATCTAGAGCACGAGTCATGCTAGTAATAAAAGGATGAGGGGTCTCACGATAAAAGCTATTAAATCGGTAATTAAAACCACATAGACCAATTGTATCTAACGTAAGACGAGTCATATCCTCCGGAACATCCACGTTTTCATTCGGATTAAGCCGTGCCCATTTTTGAACGAGTTGTACAGCAATATCAACCATCATAGCATGGTAATCTTTCATTGCCCGTTGGCTAAATGTAGGCATCAAAATATTATGAGCTTTTTTCCAGTTAGGCTCGTGAGTCTCGCTTGTAAATAATCCGTCTCCAGCAAAGGCGCGAACTTTTGCTAAAGCACCCTCTATACTTTTATCGAACCGTGTTTCGTCACAGACTTCTGCTACCAGTTCATGTCCGGAAACGACAATAATGGTATCACTTAAAGTTTGAATTTGAAAAATGGGACCATACTCTTCCGCTATCTTGATAAAGGATAGGGTCGGTTTATCTTTATCGATTAATGGGAGATTACCCAGCGGTCCATATGTTTTCGGCTGAGGAATGGCAGATACTTTTTTTTCCATTTAAAACATCCTTTCAAAAAAGCATGAAATAACATATCCCATTTAATAAAGAGGAAATAGCAACTA
This sequence comes from Bacillus sp. JKS001846, assembly GCF_900176455.1. Lineage (NCBI taxonomy): Bacteria > Bacillati > Bacillota > Bacilli > Caryophanales > Bacillaceae > Bacillus > Bacillus sp. JKS001846. The sequence goes on along the minus strand of NZ_FWYG01000001.1, from coordinate 2,485,269 downwards.
ATCGCCTGGGATAAAGATATGTAATTGATTACCTTATTTTATCTTTTCCCTAACTATTCATGATTATGATATTACGTATAAGCTTGGCAATTAGACTTATAACTTGTAGAAAAATACTAAATTAAAATGAAGCGAATAAATATAGTTGGAGCCTTTTAATGTTGGTGTTAAAAGATAATCTAAACTTGTAATGTTTATGAGAAATTGCAAACGGATCTCATCTCTTGTATTTGTTTATAAAAACGATTATTTTGATTCATTTTTCTTCTAAAACACCCCAAAAATAGAGAAGTTGACGAGCTTAAGATTGTAGTATTCGAAAAATCAGTAGTTTAGTTAAACCAATACGATAAGCAAGTATACCGTGTTACTAATGAAAGAGGACCTGATATGAACATCAGGTCCTCTTTTACTATATAATTATTTCCCTGCTTCTTTTAGTTCTTTTCCAGCTTTAAATACCGGCGCCTTAGCAGCAAAAAACTTGTAGGAATCATTATCAAGCGTTTTATTTTTCTCTACCGATTTAGCTTCTCGACAGCTTCCGCACTTGTATCTACACGTTTAACGAAAAAAACTAATAGTAGTGCAACAACATTCATGCCAAGCGCTACATAAAACGAATATTGAATTCCAGATAATAAAGCCTTCTGAGTTACTATTGCCTTCGTAGTTTCTGTAAAGGTTGTTGGATCTATATGAGACATTAAACTTTCAGCTTTTGTTTTTGTTACAGAGTTCATAATCGTAACAAGAATAGCAGTACCAATCGAACCGGACACTTGTTGAGCCGTATTATTAACAGCTGTACCGTGCGGGTTTAAGCGAGTTGGCAATTGATTAAGACCATTTGTCATAAGTGGCATCATAACCATCGCCATCCCAAACATCCGCAGTGTGTAGATAAGAATAATATGTGTGTGACTAGAGTCAATTTGCAGACTTGCCAACATATAAGTTGAAACAGCTGTAATGGAAAGCCCCACTATGCCAAGAATCCGAGGACCATATTTATCAAATAGTTTACCTGTAATTGGTGACATAATCCCCATTATAACCGCACCTGGAAGCATCATCAGTCCAGAGCTCAGCGGAGAAATGCCACGGACGTTTTGTACATAAGCTGGTGTTAAAATCATACCCGAAAACATGGCCACCGCGTTGACAATTGCAATTACAGACGCAAGTGCAAACATTGGGTACTTGTAAACACGTAAATCCAATAACGGCTCATCCATTTTTAATTGACGAATAATGAAAGCAATTAGGGCAATTGCGCCTATGATTAAGGTTGTTAAGACAACTTTATTTGTCCAACCATCGGAGCTTGCAGAACTGAATCCATATAACAAACCGCCAAAACCGACAGAAGATAATAGTAATGAGAGATAATCAAGTTTTGCATTTTTGTTTTGTTTCATGACATTCTCAGATTTCCAAATCCCTAACAGTAAGCTAATGATTGCTAACGGTAAAATCATTTCAAAAAGCAAACGCCAGTCATAATACTCTACAATATAACCTGATAGTGTCGGCCCAATTGCTGGAGCTGTAATCATAACTAGTCCAAAAATCCCCATTGCTGTTCCCCTTTTTTCTCTTGGAAAGCTTACTAGCATAATATTCATTAACAAAGGTCCCATAACTGAAGAGCCTGCCGCTTGAACCATCCGACCAGTAAGTAATAAACCAAAGTTAGGTGCTACAGCCGCTAAGGCAGTACCAAGAATAAAAATCACCATAGATGTAATAAATAGGCTCCTATTCGAGAAACGCGTTATTAAAAATGCTGAGGCCGGAATTAATATACCACTTACAAGCATATACCCTGTAGAAAGCCACTGGATCGTTGAATAATCTTGAATGTTTAAATCTTTCATTATTGATGGCAAGGCTACATTTAAAAGGGAGTTATTTAGAAATGAAACAAATGCCCCAATAAAAAGGATTACAAGCATTACATATGGTGGTTTTCTTTTATGTAATGTTTCACTCATATATTTAATTGCCCCTTCATTATAAATTTCATTGATTCGTTTAAATCGTTTACATATTTGCACAAGAAAACATTACCCTTACAGTATTTTGCCAAACTCTTCGAATGGATATTCTCTTTTTAGCAATTCCACTTGCTCAACATACCATTTTAAAATCTTTTTGTTGATTAAACCTTTATAAAAATATTTGTTAACGGAATTTAAATTAGGCTGAAATACAAAAAAGAAGCAACTGAAAATCCCCTTCTAAAATAAAGTGAAACTTTACATCAATGAGATTTTTACAGGCAGCGAGAAAAATCAAAAAGACTACGCACCCATTCCTTTAAATACAGGCTTGTAGATCTAGTTATGTAACCATCCATAAAAAGGAATATTACATAGGCTAAGTCTAACATTACATTTTTAAAGTGAGGAGAATAAGCGTATGGACCAATATTGGTATTTGAATTCAAAGGGAAATGGGCAACAATATACTAACCAAATTTCATTATATTCACAGCCCGAAATAACTACATCTGAGGTAATGAATGATTTGAAGCTTCCTGAGAATTGGAGTTACCGAGTCTATCCAGTTAGTTGGGATTCATCAGCCAATTATACGGGGTTCAATCCCCAACCTCCTCCCTTCTCTTGGGGGCAGCAGCCAATTAATTATGCAGAGATACTACCACAAGGTCACCCTGCTAATTGGACTCCATTACCAGGTCATGCAGGTTTTAATTTTCAAAAACCTCCCTTCCCCTGGGCGCAACCATTCAATCATACAGGGATGTTCGCACAAGGTCATCTCGCAGCTTTACTATCGCCGCCAGCTAAGGCTTTTAAATTCAATACCAATAACGGGGGTATTTTCGGAAACTCTCCAGGATGGGGAGGACAGATAAGTCCCATGGGATGGGGAGGACAGATAAGTCCCATGGGATGGGGGAATAACGGAGGTTACGGTCAGCTAGGAATGCTTGGAAACTTACTTACAGCAGGAAAAGGCACCATGAGTGGAATAGGAATGATCAGTAGTCTAATCGGGATGGGGAAGTTCTTCTTTTAGTTAATTAGAACAGGAGAATGTGGCTGTAGCTTTAATCAACCACATTTAAAGACAGTAATCTCCCACCTAACTTCCTAGCATAGCATTCGCGGAAATTTTAGATGGATATGTATTGTTACAAGTTACTGTTTTACTTTGAGTGCTCCTTTACTTTCTTATCAAGTGCCTTACTATAAGCATCTTTGTTTTCCTGTGATAACTCATAAATTGCTTTTTTCCAATGCTCTCCGTCTACACCTGATAAAAATTCAGTACCTTTCATTGTAGCTTCTTGAATCTTCTGTTTATCTTCTTTACCAGCATCCTTAATTAACTTCGTTGCTTTTCTTGCCTCTGTTACCCCTTCTTGTATGGATTTGTGAATGTCTTTGTATGTATCAGGTACTTTTATGTGTTCCATATTGTCTAAAATTTTATCTATCTCGTTTGATGTTTTTAAAACAGCTTTTGCTTTTTCTTTGTCCTTTAAGGATTCTCCTAAGTTTAGTAATAGTTCATCCTTCTTAAATTGGAACTCTACCACTTGCTCACATATGTAGTACGGATACTGTTGTTCAGAAATTACTGTTTTCGTTATTGCTTTACTAGTTTGCTCAGTCTTATGAGTAGAATCTTTATCTCCTACCTCGCATCCGACTAACAGCATAAATGGAACTGCTAACGTTACTAGTTTCTTTGCTCTCATTATGTATTCTCCTTGTAGAAAGTATTGTAAGTAATTAACATATCAAACTATAACATACATTACATTATGGTTCACTTCCATTACGCTTTTAAAATATAAAATACGAATACACCCCATAAGCCACAAATAAGATTAATAGAATAGAAATGCCGAGTACCGTATATATAATCCATTTTAAATTTGAATTCATATCATCCTCCCACCTCTAGATAATTCCAGTATATAACAAAAAAGCATTGGATACCCAATGCTTTTTACACTTACGCAAATAAAGAAGTATTCGCATATAAAGCTGGTGAACCACCTGAATGTACGAATAAAATATTGTCTTCCTTATTAAATTTATCTTTTCTAATTAAGTCGATTAATCCCGCTACTGCCTTACCTGTATACACTGGATCAAGTAAAATACCTTCTGTTTTCGCAAGTAACTGAACTGCCTCTACCATTTCCGGCGTTGGTAACGCATAGCCTGGTCCTACATATTCATCAAAGCATGTAACAGCGTCGCGCGAGATAAAGTTTGGAATACCAACATGTGCTGAAGTTTCATCTACAAGTTTTGCTACTTTCTCTTCTTGCTCAGCTTTTCCTCTACTTACGTTAATCCCGATTACAGGAATATGGCTTTGTGTTCCAGAAAAACCAGTAACTAAACCAGCATGCATACCGCCGCTACCACTTACACAAACAACTGAACTGAAATCAATTCCTTGCTCAAATGATTGCGCCATAATTTCTTGCGCACAAGCAACGTATCCCATAGCACCCGTAGGGTTTGATCCACCAACTGGAATTACATATGGTGTATTACCTTTTTCACTTACTTCTTGTGCTACTTTATGCATTTCTTCCATAAGATCTGCTCCGTTCGGTACAACAATGACATTTTCAGCACCTAATAAGTGATATAAGAAATAGTTTCCGTTAAAGTCTCTCTTCTCTTCTGGCTCAAGCCCTTCCTCTAATACAAGGATACATTTCATTTTTTCTTTTACCGCAGCTGCCAGTGTCAGGCGGCAATGATTTGACTGAATACCACCAGCTGTAATTAACGTATCTGCACCATTTTCCTGTGCATCTGCAACTAAAAATTCTAATTTTCTCGTCTTATTGCCACCAGCTGTTAAACCAAGTAAATCATCTCGTTTAAAATAAATAGTCGGGCCACCAAGTGCTTCAGAAAAGTTGTTTAACTTTTCAATTGGTGTATATGATTCTGTATATTTTTTTCTCGGGAATTTAGCTAAATTCATTGTAACGCTCCTTTTGTACTTCTTTCACAATATATGTAACGTTACTATTATTACACGTAAAAATGGTGAAGTCATCTTTCTCGGTTAAAAATGTATTAGAATTTCATTTTGATAAGTAAAACCGTATTAATGATTTTAACTTAATTACGGTACATGAAATTTATATCAACGATTTTTCAAATATATCGTTCATTCCTTTCAATATATCAACGATTTTTCAAATATATCTATCGTAACTTGCAATATATCAACGATTTTCTTAATATATCGATCTATCGACAAAAAAACGACAGACAGGCACCCCCTTTCTCATCAACAAAAAAAGAGCCCACACATTCAAATGCAGACTCCCTCCAATCACTTATTTACCGAAAAACGAAGTAACTGCGTTAATCCCGGCTCTAAATTCATTTCACCTTTATGACGTACGTATACGACTTTATCTCCATCAAATTTCGGAGGGTTTGCTTTACTATACGTATGCCACTCATTCGTTCCTTCTATAGAATACTCCATATATTCAGTTGCACCGACAATTATATTTTTACTATCATCTGCCGTTACATTTGGTGTCATCTGCGCAATTTTTGAATCACTAATTAATAACTTCTTTATATCCTTATCACGTTTGTAATCGTAAGCTGTCACAATTACATCGTTACCATATGCTTTCACTTGTAACCCTTGTTTAAATGAATAGCCATCTGGAGCAGTTTTCTCTCCTCCATTTGGTCCTGCTGACATCCAGCCTGTTTCAATCCCGCCCGTATTTACAACAGTGAAACCTTTTTCATCTCCACCTTTAATTTTCTTTTTACCAGCCCAGTCAGGTAAGTTTAAATCCCAATGCGTATGACTCGTGAAGAAAACAACCTGCGGATAGTCTTTTAATATATCGTACAATTTATCCACGTTTAAATAATCTTGTAAATATGGTGATTGTCTTGATCCAGATACTGTATCAGGTAAAACGTGATGAGAGAAAATAAAGATTGGTTTATTTTTATCTTTTTGACTATACTCTTCTAAATTTTGTTTTAACCAACCTAATTGCTCATCACTCATATATACTTCATCCCACATTTTTGAATCGTGGTATTTCATATATTTTTCAGTTCCTAAAAATAAAAGTGGATAGCCATCTAATTCTTTTTTATGATATACCTTTTCTTGTCCACTAAATTTCAGATAGCGGTTAAATAAAGTTTCCTCAGTTACACCATTTGGCCATGTACTTTGAGAGAGTTTCCCATCTGCTGTCCATTTACCAGCATAAAACTCATGATTCCCAACAGTAGACCATACATTTTCCGGATGCTTATTTTTATTTAACACACGCTTTACATCATCATATTGTGACTGTTGTCCAGTCGACGTTATATCCCCATTCATAATAAGCGCTCTAGAAAGTGGCGTTACTTTATTCATATCTTTTAATACGTGATCAAAATCTCCTAAATCACCTTGAATGTCACTAATAACATTAAAAGTTGTAGCTGATTTTCGAACTTGCTCTTTCCCTTCCGCATGTGCTGAAAATGTCGGTAATAATGCCACCATAACTGCTAACGAAGCAACTGTCTTTTTCATACAAATTCTCCCCCTAATAATAGAATGTACCAACTGACATGTTCTGCTTCTCTTAGGTGCTTGTCCAATTCACATTATAGGGGGAGATTGTAAAGATTAATGGAATAAAAAATTAAGTGTTTTTTAAGAGATTTTGTCTTTTCTACACACTCCACAATTAGCAATTCGCGCCAATCTAGCTTTCTAGTCTTTAACATTACATAAATGTAAATGAATATGATGAATCTCTTAGTTTAATATGTTGTCTTTTTAATCTCTGTTATATAACCGCCACAAAATATGCTATCTTTTCAAGTTTTCTTTCTTTAATAAACGTTACTCCTCTTTTAATTAGCCTTAAAATTGTAAAGTGGCTTAATAATATGTTTAATATCAATTGTTTCTTTTGTATTCTCAATAATTTCATCCATTGGCTTATATACCATTGGTGCTTCATCTAAAGTACTTTCTGCAACAGATGTAGTCCAAACCTCTGTCATTGTATTTTGAAAATCCTCTAAGTTAAGTACTTCTTTCGCCTTCTTGCGACTCATAATACGCCCTGCTCCATGAGGGCCAGAAAAGTTCCAATCTGGATTTCCTTTACCAAATGCAATGATTGAACCATCTCTCATATTGATTGGAATGATTACTCGTTCATTTTTCTGAGCTGAAATAGCACCTTTTCGTAGAATCATATTTTCCATATCGATGTAGTTATGAATTGTAGTGAATTGATCGGTTACTTTCCAATCCATTTTAGTGACGATTTCATCAATCATTGCCTTACGATTTAACTCTGCATATTTTTGTGCAATTTTCATATCATTCATGTAATCTTTAAATCCTTGTCCTTCTAAATAAGCTAATTCTTTGCGAATCACCGGTTTCTTAATTTCACGTAAAGCTTCATGTATTTCTTGTTGTCTACCTTCTTTCGTTAAACGCTCAATCAGTTCTTCTTTAATAGATTTAACGTTTATAAGTTGCTCGTAAGCAAAGTTTTGATAATACTCTGCTACTTGTTTCCCTAAATTACGCGAACCACTATGAATGACAATGTATACATTTCCTTTATCATCCTCATTCAGTTCGACAAAATGATTGCCCCCGCCAAGTGTACCAATACTTTTTTGAGCACGTTGCAATGTAAACGGGGCTCTTACACTATCAAAATCAATCATTTTTGAAAATCTATGTTCCTTATCTCGAATACGAAAACCACTTGGGACAAATTTACGTATCGTTTCGTCTAAGTGATCGAAGTTGATTTCCTCTTTTTTCTTATTAATCATAACAACTTCCATGCCACAACCAATATCGTACTTACCTCTCAGTTTCCTGAAAGAGTGGACTATACCTTCTCTACAGTCATCGAGATATGCAGTCTCTACTGTAGGCTCACCGTATTAATTATTCCTCTTCAATTCAAAATAGATGAGGAATAATTCTGTACCTTAGTCTGCTAACATGGTACAAGTCTCTGAACCATTCGATTATGTCACCATAACCACTGGCTGCTGATTGCCCTCGCCTTTTATCGTTAGGGTTCCCAGTCAATTGAGTGAGTAGTTTAAAGTCTGAGCCGATTAGTTAACCCCGACTAAATTAGGAACAATCTTATCTTGAATTGTCATTGTTGTCCCAATCGTGCAACCTGCACCCGCATGTGTATCTGGCATAATACGAATCTTGCTATCCTTTACGAATTCTTGGTTACAAAGATCAATAATTTGACCTGCTGCAGTTTTTTCTACATTCGTAGTAAACACTTTTGCTTCATTGTATTTCCCTTGTAATTTCAACATCTTCTATTTCCCCTTTCCTTTAGTTTCTACAAAACATTAATTTATATATATTTATAATTATATTTTCCACCACTACAGCTCATTTCCTTTTTTATAAAAAAAGACACAGAGATTCCTCCCCATGCCTACTAATTTCCTACCTTTTCACCGCATGCACATAATGCACTGTCTCAAAAGCTTTCAAATAATCGTTTCGTCCTTCAAAATATAATTTATTTATGTCTTCTGGCGATAAATGTTCATAAATGAGTAAGCCCGCCTTCTCTAACAGTGCTTCCATTTCGGCATAAGAAAAACATGATTTCATCGGTTCTCCGCCTACCGCAGCCATTTTTACCATATTTTCAACTCGATTGGACAGTCCCTTTTCCGTAAACAAGTTTTCATCGGGATAATCGAAAACGATAGAACTTCCTGCCGGAACCACCTCAAATAAACATTCTATTAAACTAGAAAGTTCCTCTTTCGTTAAATAGTACGTTACACCTAATAGACTAAAGAACGTCTTTTTATTTTCAAATCCTTCATTCCGTAACTGCTCATAGAAAAATCCTTTCGTGAAATCCATCGAAACAAAATGAAGGTTATTTGGAACTTCAAGTTCTACTTCTTTTATTCTTTCCTTCTTAAACGCCTGCGTAGAAGGATGATCCACTTCAAATATTTCTATTTTATTCTCTAACTCTCGGTTTCTAAAACTGAACGTATCTAAGCCTGCACCGAGTATGACGTATTGTTTCGCTCCTAATGTAATTTCATGTAGTAATACTCTTTCACAATATGCGGCACGTGCTAAAGGTGTTGGTGATAACTGAACTTGTGTAATCCATTTTAATATTTCTTTTGGATTGTCTTGAAACCGCTCTGCAATGTCTGTATTGAAAAAGTGAATCCCTTGAACCATGTTCGTTTCAATATTGTTACGTTCTTTTGGCGATATGAATTCTTTAGCGATATAATCATCAAAGACCTTCGGATTATCAAATTCACTATGATATGCCCTGCTGAAAGCTGATACTAACGACGTTACACTTGCTTCACCTTGTTTCACGTCCATACACTCTCCTTCATTTTTACAACAAAAATAGGGTTCCCCTGGCCAGGAGAACCCTATTATACACTTTATTTTTATATTGGTAAATTATAGAATAAATAAGTTTTTTTGTCAAGTTTTCAGCCTACTAACGCTCAACAATTTGTGTAATCTCTAGCAGGAAGATTTCGATCTACACCGAATATTCCAGTTCATAACAATACAAATGGAGGGCGTCATGAAAAGATTAGTCATCATTACAGTTGGAAAAACACACAGTGGAAAAACTACATTTGCAAGAGCATTAGAAAAAGAGTTACCCCACTCTTTCGTTATGGATCAAGATAATCAAGCTGAATTTATTAACACGCATTACGAAAAATTACAGCCGGCTAAAGGCCCTAATACATTTAAGCACGGTCTTTCAAAATTCATTGTTGATTATGCGAAAGAACATACAAATTTACACCTTATTATTAGTAACTCCAATCGCAGTAAAAATGGAAGGTTATATTTACTAAACGAATTATTTCCACAGAATGAATATGTACGCATACTCGTTCATTTTGACATTCCAGATGATGTACTTTACGAAAGAGTGGCTCGAAGCACGCGAAGTACCAATATTTTTAGAGGTGGATATTCTAGTTTCAAAGAAGTATTTGATCGACAATAAACTGAATCACTTCACGATGATGTGGTAGATCCTATAGAAAATGAGGCTGATTATTTGTTTGTTATTCGCAATAATAAAGATATAAGCTTTACTATTGAAGAAATTGTTCATCTAGCTAAAGATTTATCCCCTACTCCAAAATAAGAGATTATAAAAATTACATAATCATAGATTATTATGCAAATACTTCCTCTAGACGGCGCAGATGGTATATAATGATGGAAGAATCTACTTCTATATGCTCATTTTTACACAAAACAGTTCATGCATATGAAAGAAAAGAGGTACAAAAATATGAAAACAAAACAAACAATCGCTGCGTCTACACTAGCTTTAGCAATGATTGCTGGCGCGAACTCTGCTCATGCGGAAGTAAATGATACTACTCCCCAGCAAAGTACAGGAGATCGATTAGCTGAAATTAAGCAACATAAACAAGAGTTAGATGCGAAATTACAGCAACAAAAAGAAAACGTGGATCAAACATTAAACGAACTTAACAAAGTTAAGGAAAATGTTGATACGAAGGTGAATGAACTACATGAACGTAAACAAGTTGCTGATGAAAAAATTAACGAAGTTAAACAGCATAAACAAGAACTAGATGCAAAACTGCAGCAAGACAAACAAATTGCCGAAGATAAAATCGCTGAAATTAAAGAGCATAAAAAACAAGTAGAAGATAAAGTTGCTGAAGTAAAAGAACATAAGCAAAATATCGATAACAAAGTGAATGAGATTAAAGAACATAAACAAACTGTCGATGAAAAAGTGAATGAAATGAAGCAACATAAAGAGAACATTGATCAAAAGGTTAATGAACTTAAGGAAGTTAAAAAACAAGTAGATGAAAAATTAGCTGAGTTAAAAAAAGCGAAACAAACTGCTGAGGATAAACTCGCTGAACTAAAAGAAAACAAGCCGAATACTGGTAACACGTTAGAGGAACTTAAGAAAATTAAAGGCAATTTAGACAGTCTTTCCGCTAACTTAGAACTAGCTAAACAAGATGTAAAAAACAAACTAGCTGAATTACAAAAGGCTAGAGAAGATTTACTAAATAAAATTAACGAAATTAAACAATCGAAACAAACTGTTTCAGATGATTTATCAAAGAAAAAACAAGACTTAGATATTAAAATCAACGACTTTAAGCATACTGAGAAAAAAATTGACGACAAATTAGCTGAGTTACATACAACGAAGCAAAATGTTGACAACAAGATTAATGAAGTATCACAGTCTAAACAAACGCAAGCAGATAATGGTACTAAAAACAATAACGCTAAAGAACTTCCTAACGCTGGTAGCGAGCAATCAAACAATATGCCTCTAGGAATGCTATCTGTATTAGGCGGTGTTTTATTACTTACTCGTAATAAAATTAAAACGTTATTCTCAAAATAAAGCCATTATACTTATTAAAAACAATTATACAAAAGGCCAACTGCATGTACGGTTGGCCCTTTTTCTTTATATTAATTGTCCATCTCGAAGCGTCAATATACGGTCACATACATCCAGCATTCTTTCATCATGTGTAATCATAATTGCTGCTTTTTGGCTCTCTTTCACTTCACGTTTCATCATTTCAACAACTTCACGTGCGCGTTTTGAGTCTAAGCTTGCAGTTGGTTCATCCGCTAATATTAAATCTGGGTTGTTCATGAACGCACGAGCGATTGCTACCCTTTGTTTTTCTCCGCCAGATAGTTGATTTGGATAATGATTTTTTCTTTCTCCTAATCCAAATGCTGCTAATAAATGATCAGCACGCTTTTCGGATTCTTGTTTACTTTCTTTTTTTAGCTTTGCAATGTAAAGCAATTGTTCTTTTACATTTAAATATGGAACAAGATTTGCGAACTGGAAAATGAAGCCGATTTTTTTCAAACGAATGTCCGTCATTTCCTTTTCTGATAGCTTCGTAATATTTTGCTCGCGAATGTAAATATCCCCTTTTGACGGTGATAATAATGCACCCGCGATTGATAATAACGTACTTTTTCCTGATCCAGAAGGACCGACGATTCCGATAAATTCTCCGGCTTTCACATCAAGCGATATCGGATGAAGGGCTGTTACTTCCGTATTCCCTTCTCCGTACACTTTACTTACTTTGTCTAATTTTAATAATGAAGTCATTACATCCCGCCTCCAATTGCTTCTAATGCATCAACTTTTAATACTTGGTATAACGAAATAAGTGTTCCTAAAATACTAATTACGATAAAGATTGCTGCATATTGCGCAATCATCGGTGTTGTTAATAAGAACGGCATACCTGCTGGTAAAATTTGTTCTAACCCTTGTACAAGAACGATACTGATTACCATCGCAACGACTGATAAGAATAACGCCTGCACGACTAAGCTATTTGCTAAATACGAGTTCTTTGTACCGATTGCTTTTAATACACCTAATTGCTGTGTTTTTTGCAGTGTAATAACGTAGAAGAATACACCGATTAGTAATGCAGCGATAACAAGTAAGAACGCAATGATCATCGTTAATGTTCCTTGTTCTTCTTTAAATCCTGGAATACTTTGTAGCACTTCTTTTTTGTCAATTACGTGTGCATTTTTAATCTCTTTATCTGTGTTAAGTGCAATTGCACTATAATCTTTTTGGTTTGGTTGTGAAATAGCACCCCATACGTCTTCATTTACATAAACGACTGGTGTATGGCTAAACATTTGATCTTTCGTAAATCCAACGATTGTAAATTCTTTCTTTGAAACAGGATCAATAATTGTATCTCCAATATTAATTCCTTTTTCTTTAATTGATTCGTCAGCAACCATTTCGTTATTTGCTGTACCTAATTTCTCACCTTTTACAATTTTGGGTTCTAAAAATGAATCACGTTCACTTGAGAAAATAGCGACATCCACTTTTTTCGAACTATCTTTCTTTTCATATGTTGAAACTTTTACACGAAACGGAACGGCCTCTTTCTCGCCTACTTGATTGACTACGTTATCTACATCGTCTTTCTTAATTTGTGAACGAAGTAATTTATTTTCCGCATCATCTGCTAAAACGAACTTATTTGCCTCCATATTTTGAATCGATGAAGCATTATCATATGATAGTCCATTTGCTAATCCTGAAATAACAAGAACTAAAAATGATAATAACACCATAATCAGTCCGATTAATCCGTATCTTAATTTTGATTGTTTCAATTCACGCAGAGCTAAAAACATTTCGCTCGCTCCTTCCTCTTTCTTTCTATGCACTTATCATAAAAAAGAAATATGAACGGAATATGAACAGAAGATTACAGAGGGGAAATTAAATTACATCTGATACTTTTTGAGCGCGGGAAAGGTGTGGCTTTATAGCAGAAATGGGAGTACGTGAAATTTATATCAGCGATTTTTCAAATATATCAGCGCAACTCGAATTATATCGGCGCAACTCAAATTATATCAGCGATTTTCCGATTATATCGACTTGCCGACATAAAACGACAAAAAAGAGGCAGTTCCGAAACAGCCTCTTTCTTTCCATCTATTTCGGAAGCTCCACCCGGACGGTCGTTCCTTCCCCCTTCGTACTATACACCGAAACGTTTCCATGATGCAGTTCAACAATCTTCTGCACAATCGACAATCCCAAACCGCTACCTTCTACGTTTCTCGTCCTTGCTGTATCTACTTTGTAAAAACGGTCAAAAATACGATCCATTTCTTCTTTTTCCATACCGATTCCGTTGTCTGATATAGAAATAATGACACTAGACTCTAACTCTTCGACGAAAAACTCAATCGTTCCACCATCGTTTGAAAACTTAATGCTATTCGTGAAAATGTTACTCCAAACTTGATGAAGTAAGTTTTCATCACCTTTTATAGTGATATCTGGCACATTAAATTCAACGGCGATATCTTTTTCCCGCCATTTCCACTCAAGCATAAAAATGACGTCTTTAATTTGCTTCTGCAGATTGAATTCTCTTATTTGTAGAACCTTTTCCTCTTTATCTAATGAAGCGAGCGTAAGTAACTGTTTACATAAACTAGACATTCGCTTACTTTCACCCTCAATAATTTGTAAGTAATGATTTCTTTCTTCCTCACTCATCTTTTCTGTTTGCAACGTCTTTGAAAAACCTTGTATGGAAGAAAGTGGCGACTGAAATTCATGTGAAACGTTCGAAACGAATTCTTGTCTCATTTCATCTAGTTCTTTAATACTCTTCGTCATCTTTTGGAAGCTTGTAGATAACGTTCCTATTTCATCTTTTCGTTTTACATCTAATTCAATTTCATATTCCCCACTCGCAATTTTTTGCGTAGCCTTCGTAAATTTACGGATTGGGCGAACGATGTAACCTGCTGCAATCGCTATAAAAATAATACTTAATAGTACGATAAACCCTAATAATACCGCTAGAAAAATTCTCATCTCGCCGAATTGTTGTTGAACGTCAGGGCGAATGAATAAAGCGTACTGTTTATCACCGTGTTGTACTGGGACACCGACGCTATTAATTAATTCATTATCGAAAAAACCTGTAATAAAGAGGCGCGTTGGATAAGTAGAAACACCATTAAATGTCTCCCCCTGCAATACTTTATGAACGGTATCATCACTTATTGTCGTCTTACGAAACGCATTACCGATACGCTTTCCATTCTTTTGATCATCAACAATGTAAATCTCATACCCTAATTTTGCAATAGAATGCAAATACGTCTCTTGATTTTCTTCACTTTGCTTTTCATATAACGATTTAACTTCTTCCGCATACTTTAAAATCTTTTCACTGTTATATGGTTTTAACTTCACTTGATAATATACGTTCGTTAATAAAAAGCCGATAATACTACTAAGTAGCATAATGCCGACCGTCATAAATACAAATCTAGAATATAGTGATTTCATCTTATTTCAACTCCAACTTATACCCGAGGCCGCGCACTGTTGTAATTTGAAAATCATCCGTTCGTTTTGAGAAACGATCTCGCAGCCTTTTCACATGAACATCAACTGTTCGTTCATCTCCTTCAAAATCCATTCCCCATACTAATTCAATTAGCTCTTCTCTTGAAAATGTTCTTCCAGGATAACTAGCAAGTTGTGATAATAACTCAAATTCCTTTAAAGGAAGCAAAATTGTTTGACCGTTACACTTTACTTCTACACCTTTTCGATCAATTGTCGTTCCGTGCAACGTAATAATATCTGCACTCAGCATTTGATAACGTCGTAATAAAGCTTTCATACGGAAAATCACTTCAGCTGGTTCAAATGGTTTTACGATATAATCGTCCGTACCAGAAATGAATCCTTTTTCTTTATCAACTAACTGATCTTTCGCCGTTAATAAAATAACCGGTATATCATGATACTTCCGGATTTCTTCACATAACGTATAGCCATCAACGAACGGCATCATAATGTCTACGATCGCAAGATGAATATTTTCCTTCTCTAAAACATCTTGCGCTACCTTTCCATCTTCTGCTTCAAAAACTTTAAACCCCTCTTTTTGTAAATGGTAATGCAACAACTCTCTAATATGCTTATCATCATCAGCTAATAAAATATGTATCATCTTCATTAAACCCTCTCTCGTTCATCCTTCTACATCACTACATTAAGAAACAATTGGATTTTTTGCAAGAAAAAGAAAAAGAAAAAGAAAAAGAATCTATTTTGAAAAAAGATTATTCAAAATAGATTCTTACGTTTTAGTATTAAGATTATTTTAATCAAAAACAATTTCTAAGCCTTCGAAATATCAACAAACCCTTCTCCGAACACATCACGAACATCGTGTATAGCGATGAACGCCGCCGGATCCGTAGTTTGAACAATCCGCTTTAACTTCACTACTTCTTGCTTATTAATAACAACATAAAGAATTTCCTTCGGCGTTTTCGTGTAATAGCCATGACCTGAATACACGGTAACCCCTCTCCCCATTAAGGTTGTCACCTTCCCGGCAATTTCATCTGGATTATCAGAAATAATCGTAATAGCCTTCTTCGGATTTAACCCTTCAATTACAAATTCCATCACTTTCGTTGCTACATATAGCATAATAATTGTTATCATCAGTTTTTCTGCACCAATGATGAAATAAGATGAAAATGCAACGATTAAATCGAAGAACAGTAGACCGTAGCTAATGCTCCAGCCTAAATATTTATGTGTCATCCTTGCTAAGATCGTAGTACCTGCAGTTGTTCCGCCAACGCGAATGATAAGACCAATACCACACCCGATAAATATTCCTCCGAAAATGGCATTTACAAGCATTTCATCCGAAGCAATCGTCCAGCCTTCTGTTAAATGAAGAAATAGCGAGTTAGTCACTACAGCGATAATCGTATAAATTGTTGTGATTTTATTTAAAAATTTATAACCGACTATTAACAAAATCGCATTTAAAATTAAGTTAACTAAACCTGGTGACCATTCAAATAAATAGTACGTAATAATCGTGATACCTGTTACCCCACCCTCACCAAACTCGTTCGGGATAACAAATAAATTGACACCTAAAGCAAAAAGAAATGCACCAATAATAATAAAAATAATGTCTGTCGTTCTTTTTTTCATACAGTACCTCACTTCTTATGTAAATATTTATTCTGTCATAAACTCTCACCATTATATCGTGGAATATTCAAATCGAACAGTGGTTTGTTTTTTATTTTAATATAGGATGATAAATCAACTTTATCCTATATCCACTTGTAATTAAGAAAGTAAAATAACTGTATTTATTATGTACTACAACTAAAGTTTTGATTTCACATGCAATTCATGCTAAAAATGAATAGGAACACGTACTCGCATTAACTTCGAGTACAAAACAAATAGGCGAAGCTATAGAATAGGCTTCGCATCAAACGTGTGCTCACAGAGATTTATATTCATAAATCTCTGATTTTTTCACTTATCTTTCTCCATATACTCTTTAATTTTTCGTTCTTCCCATTCTTTTCCGAATATCCCAAATGGAAAAGTTGTTAAACCGTGTATAACGATACCAATCCCCCAACCTCCAAGTGGATATAAAAACCATAATTTACTTGAATCAGAGCTTATATTTATGAAAAAAAGCATTAAGTTAACTAATATATAGACCGTTAAATGAATGTAAAACGCTTTTAAATTCTCCACTCTTTTTTTAGCTCGTAAATAATTCTCATCTCGCTCCATATATAAACACCTCTTTCATTATTGTATTTTTTAACTCGCTCCGATTTAAACATCATATTCTAGTCGGATATCCCTTATTCTCAAAAAATACAAAGCAAAAAAGTATCCAGCAAATGGTCATACACATCACCATTTGCTGGATACTACATGATACATTTGTTATTTACAGGATTTTAATTAAGACCAAATCCATACACCATCATTATTTTCAGCGTTCGTCTTTGCTTCATGAACTTTTTCAATATGGTCAACTGTGTTCCAATTAATAGAACTTCCGCCCCACCCTACATACTTCATATCAATTTTCACTTTCTCACCCGCATTAAATACTTGTCCCTTTGTTAAGAAAACATCAATAATAGCTTTCTTCCCATTTAGCGATGGATACTCAACTACAACATATTTAGTAGCACCGTCTCCCTCATCTTCCATCGTTCCTACTTTTGATACTTCTCCAATTACATAATTAGGTGAGCCATCTTCTTTCATGTGCATACCTAACTTGTTTGTTGTATTTTCAACTGCAGTTGCAACCATATATTCTGTAAAATTACGCATCATAGATCCAGTAGCTTTTACTTCATCTCCTACTTTCACATTTGAAAGTGAATCAATATACACACTAACCGGTTCCTCATATTGCTTAGATTTTACAACAATTACACCGTTATCTACTTCTACTACTTGTCCTTCTAACGTCGAGAAATTCGATTCAATAGAAGCTGCACTCGCTTTTGTTACTTCTAGTCCTGGTAAATTTGTTCCTGATAATGCTGCGATCCCTAAAGCACCTGCTAAAATTAATTTTTTCATACCCATTATGAAACATCTCCATTCACGATGATTTTATTTTTTTGATTGGTATCGACCAACCTGTAATCATTATAGTTACAGGTAGTGAAAATAACAACCGTTTTCCTCATGCAATGTTGCATACTTTGATTTTCAAATATAAATAGGTTATTCCTATATTCAACACTAAGACTGAATTCTTGAATCCCAGCAGGTAAACGGATTGATGATGAAGAAACTAATGTCATACATCATGTATTTCAATGATACAGTTTGTATAATCGTAGTCCATTACATTCTGTAGCAGCGGAGTTAACATGTTAATAAAACCAAAGAGGTTACAAGCAGAAGACACCGTGACAACAGTAAGTCCTTCATGGGGAGGCGCAGGTGATTCTGAGATAAGATAACGATATGACAGGGCTCAAATAAATAAAAACACTCCTATAAGATATGACTGTGAATTAGTACTTTTTAAATGATATGGAGATTACTTATCTAATGATAAAGGGGGATTTACGTGTATGGAAGTAACATTTACAGTAAGTAAATGGGATGAAAAACTAATTGATGATACTAGAAAAGATTTCCCTATTAATATTGCCCATGTTGAATATGATATTGATGGAGAATTAAAAGGAAAAGCTTTTGTTGAATACTTATTATATTATCTAGACTCAAATATAAATGATGGTCACTTGGCTACGGCTAAAATTTCTGGATTTTTACACTTTGAAGGAATTTATAAGGGGCAACAAGGGACATTCACAGCTATAGAGCAAGGAATATTTGATAAAGGAAATTTAGATTCCCCAGGAACAATTATTAAAGCTACCGGTAACTTAGAAAATCTGAGAGGGTCCTATAATTATCAGTTTACAGGTCAAACTAGTAAACTGATTTTAGAGTTTGAATTTTAGCAAAATACCTTACATTTTAGCAGAAAGGACATTTCTTGTAATACTCGGAATGTCCTTTTTGTTGACGAGCTTATTCAACTATTTTCTAATAGTTAAGAAAAGAACAGAATATACGTTATGGGGGAATTAAAACGCTAAGCCTGAGAGGCATGGAGAACCCACTTATTCATTACTTCTCCTACTAAAGAATAATCCCCGAAAAACTTCCCTTCATAACTTCTTTTCCAACTTGATTCACACATGTAAACATCGCAATTATCTTTGTACGTTTTTTTCATCAGGTTCTAATTGTTCAATTGTTACGTCACAACGAATAGTTACTATTAATTGGTGACTTTCGATCAAATGAAAATCGCCTCTTATAGAGAGCAGTTTTACTTATATTTATTCTTATGCAAATTCTGAAGCATATTCTTCGTATGTCTTTAATGTATTAAGCAATCGAGCTGATTCAATCATGATTTCGTTCGAAGAATCAAAATCGTCCCATTCGCTCCACTCAACAGCTCCGTATCTATAATAATTGTATAAAGGGTCCGATTTATTAACTTTGATTAGTCTTTCTTCATTAGCCACTGGTCCAATGCTATTGACACAATCGTCTGTTAATATGGAGTACCCATATATTGTGTCAACACCGAACCTAGTTAAAAGTTCGTTATAATGACAACGAATTGCATTTTTCAATTCAACATAAAAACTTTTTTGAAGATGCATTTTCATCGTATTTCCTCCATTTTTTTGTAGCGACCTGCTGTTACATATTTCAATCTTAACATGAAAATCAACATTAAACGTTAACTGAGCCAAAATAAGAAAAACCGAAACTCAAATCATTTCGGTTTTTCAAAACTATAGAAGTCAATATTTACTTTAAAGAATGAACAAACAACCCACTACGCAGTTTCGGTTCAAACCACGTTGATTTCGGCGGCATGACTTCTCCGGCATCTGCGATTGCTAATAAATCTTCCATAGATGTCGGATATAATGCGAATGCTGCTTTGTATTCGCCGCTGTTCACAAGGCGTTCTAGTTCTTCTAGCCCCCGTATTCCGCCAACAAAATCAATGCGTGAATCAGAACGCGGATCATGTATTTCAAGTACTTGGCTTAATAAATGATCTTGCAGAATAGATACATCTAAACCTCTAACAAGATCATTCGCATCAAATGTTTCTTCTTTCACAGTAAGCTTATACCACTTCTCATTTACATACATTCCAAATGCTTTTGGTTCATTTGGTTTATACGGAGAAACAGGTGCTTCTTCTACATAGAAGTATTGCTTGATTTGTTTTAAAAACTGTTCTTCTGATAAACCGTTTAAATCTTTCACAACTCGGTTATAGTCCCAAATCGATAATTCATCATGAGGGAATAGAACCGATAAGAAGAAATTAAATTCCTCTTCTCCTGTGTAATTTGGATATTGTTCTCTTCTCATAAGTCCTACTTTTGCAGCTGATGCAGAACGGTGATGCCCATCTGCAATATAAAGATTAGGAATATCTTCAAATGCGTTTACTAAAGTCGTAATTACATCTTCATCTGCAATCTTCCACGCAACATGCTTAACACCGTCTTCTGCTGTAAATGTATAAATTGGCGCATGCTCTTCTTTCCAGCTTCTAATTAAATGCTTTACTTCATCTTTTGTACGGTAAGTTAAAAATATCGGACCTGTATTTGCGTCACACACATCTACGTGGCGAATACGATCTAGTTCTTTTTCATGACGTGTTCTTTCATGTTTTTTAATTGTATCATCTTCATACTCATCAATAGATGTACAAACGACAAGGCCTGACTGCGTTCTTCCTTGCATCGTCAGTTCATAAATATATAGCGCTGGCTCTTCATCTTGTATGAACACTTCTTCTCGTATAAATTGCTTTAAATTGTCGCCCGCTTTTTCATACACGCGATCATCATACGGTGACAATTCAGGATCTAAATCAATTTCTGCTTTATCAACATGCAAGAAAGAATATGGATTCCCTTTTACAACTTCCCTTGCCTCTTCACTATTTAATACGTCATACGGTAAAGCTGCCACTTGTGCCGCTTTTTCCTCTACTGGACGAATGGCCCGAAACGGTCGTATTTTTGCCACATTCCTCTCTCCTTTACACAATCATTCGAACGGCTACAACACCTGTAATTTTGCTTATATTTTCTACAATATTCTCTTTTATTATATCATCAATTCCGTTATCGATATCAATCATTGTGTATGCCCAAGAATGTTTACTACGATTAATCATATCGGCAATATTAATATGATGTTCCGCTAAGCATCCTGTAATTTGCCCTACCATATTCGGGACGTTTTGATGCATAATTGTAATTCGTTTCTTTCCGATATACGGCAATTCTACGTTTGGATAATTTACTGAGTTACGAATATTTCCTGTCTCTAAATATTCACGTAATTGACGCGCCGCCATTACTGCACAATTTTCTTCCGATTCAGACGTTGATGCACCAAGGTGAGGCGTCGCTGTTACATTTTTCATCTTTATTACATTTTCATTCGGGAAATCCGTTACGTAATGTGTAATAATATCTTCTTCTAATGCTGTTTGAAGAACCTTTTCATCTACAAGTTCTCCTCTAGAGAAATTAAATAGACGCATCCCTCTTTTCATCTTCTCTACAGCGTGTTCCCCAATAATCCCCTTCGTTTGATTCGTAAGAGGAATATGCAGTGTAATATAATCACACGTTGCAAAAATTTCATCAAGGCTAAATGCTCTTTGCACATGTGTAGAAAGACGCCAAGCTGTTTCAACTGAAATATAAGGATCATATCCGATAACATCCATGCCTAACGCTAACGCATCGTTCGCAACTAAAGCACCGATTGCGCCAAGTCCGATAACACCTAGACGTTTCCCTGCAATTTCTGATCCAACAAATTGTTTTTTTCCTGATTCAACAAGCTGTGGTACTTCTTCACCCTCTAAGTTTTTCGTCCAACTTACACCATTAATAATGTTACGTGAAGACATAATAAGACTGGCAATAATGAGTTCCTTTACAGCGTTTGCATTTGCCCCCGGCGTGTTAAATACTACAATTCCTTTTTCTGTACATCGCTCGACAGGAATATTATTTACACCAGCGCCAGCTCTTGCAATCGCCTTTAAGTCTTTTGAAAACTCTTCTTGATGTAGAGAGTAGCTACGAAGCAAAATTCCATCTGGATGATTGATTCTATCTCCTACTTCATAACGTTCTTCAGTAAAAACTTGCAAACCTTTTTCTGCAATTTGATTTAACGTTTGAACACGAAACATATCCCCATCTCCCTATCTATTCTCAAGCTCAAATTCCTTCATATAATCTACTAATCGTTTTACGCCGTGTGCTGGCATCGCATTGTAAATACTGGCACGCATACCGCCAACTGAGCGATGTCCTTTTAACGTAACAAGGCCGCGTTCCTTCGCTTTTTGTAAAAACTCATTGTTAAGTTCTTCTGACGGTGTTGTAAATGGAATGTTCATAAGTGATCGATACGCAGGATCAACTGGTGAAGTAAACAATTTAGATTCATCTAAAAAATGATAAATAAGTGAAGATTTCATTCTATTTTGTTCTTCAATCGCAGATACTCCGCCTTGCTCTTTCAACCACTCTAGTACAAGTTTTGTTACGTAAATACTAAAGGATGGCGGTGTATTATATAAGGAGTTATTTTTACTGTAAGTTTCATAATTTAACATTGTCGGACAAGAGCGATCTGCTCCCCCAATTAAATCTCTTTTTATAATAGCAATCGTTAAGCCCGCTGGTCCTAAATTCTTTTGCGCCCCTGCGTATATAAGACCAAACTTCGAAACATCATATTGTTCTGACAAAATATTTGAAGACATATCCGCAACGAGCGGCACTCTTTCTATATGTGGAATATCCACATATTTTGTCCCCTCAATTGTATTATTCGTTGTAATATGTACATAATCTAGTTTTTCATCGCTTAGTAAACCGTCCAGTTTAGGAATCGTAGTAAACTTCTCTTGCTCGGAAGAAGCAATTACTTGTACTTCTCCAACTTTTTCGGCTTCTTGTAGTGCCTTTTTAGACCATGAGCCAGTTAGTACGTATCCAGCTTTTTTATACGTATTCATTAAGTTCAGTGGTATCATAGAGAATTGTAATGATGCACCGCCTTGTAAAAATAAAACTTCATACTCATCAGGGATGCTCATTAATTCACGAAGTAAGTTACTCGCTTCCTCTATAATACTTTGAAAATAAGAAGATCGATGACTCATTTCCATAATAGACATGCCTGTCCCGTTATAATTTACAAGCTCCTTTTGCACTTTCTCTAAAACTGGCAAAGGGAGTATTGATGGTCCTGCTGAAAAATTATAGACTCTCTCCATTACCCTCATAACCTCCCTATTTCTCATTTTTATTAATTTTTAAACTTTCTGAATTATAACCTAAAATATAATATACGGTCAATTTGTTTTCTATTATTACGGCGCAAGACGCGATGGAATCGCTTGCAAGTGCAGACTTTTTTATGGACATATAAAAAAGTGTTAAGTACATAATCGTACTTAACACTCTAATAATGAAAGAATAATAGCTAGTCGTTCGTAAAGAACCGATCAAAAATTTGATAAATAGCAGAAAGACCAATGAGCCAATAAATAGTGTCCACAAGCGCCGGCATAGAACCAAACCATTTCTCAACTACATTGTAATCTAACGCTACCAATAACCAATTCAAACCGCCAAGAATCACCAAAATTACTGTAAGGTAAGACAAAAATTTCATTATGATTGCCCCCTAGGTGATAAGATGGTGAAAGGCCTTTCACTAAAAATATATGTAGTAAACTTTAAAACTTACCTATTTTATAAAAATTATTTTCGGTACCACCCGTTAATAACTGTCTCTGCTTCTTTACTATGTATTTGATACGCATGTGTACTATCATTAGAGCCAATAAACCAAATTGAAAAACCTTTAAAATATGGTTTCGGTTCTAATACATCTCGGTAAGCACGCCATCCATTTAATTGTACATCTTTCGAAAACACATTTGAAACATCTGGATTCCATGGATTTTGTAATCCAAGTTCACGTGCTGGAACGTTAAATCCACCAAAATAAACTGGCTTTCCTGTTGCATTATGTAATTGTTCCAATTGCTGAACAACATTTTGCCCACGATTATATACTGTCGTCGCAAATAAACTTTGCTTCACTTCTTCATATGACGGATTTCTTTTTCCAGAAACTTCAAACCAACTATCGATACTAACAATATCTACCTTCTTTAAATACGGACGGTTTATTTTCTCTATAAACTTCTCTTCATAAGAAGGATCCCAGCTTGCTGTTAACCACCAGTTCATTTGATACAAAATATTTCCTTTATACTGATTACGAACAAAATCAATTGTATCGCTCCAGTATCCTTCTGCATACTCCATATTCACGAAATTAGAAGCAATCTTTAGTCCATACACATTGTATTTACTTGTAATGGAATTAAAAATATCTTGCAGAATAACCGTCTTCCAATTCCAGAAGAAATCATTAATGTTACTTGGGTTCCATTCTGTCTCTCCAACATTCCCCTGCTGAATATATGGGAACGGTTCCACTATAACTTGAATATTACGCTTTAATAATTCTTGAATTAAAATAATAGCTTGTTGCTTTTGCGCTTGATTAATTACCATGTTAGTAGAAGTCACATTTGGGATATCTACTTGAATCGGTACATTTACTGTATTTAAATTTAAGCGCTCCACATCCGCTAATACTTTCGCTACATTTCCAACTTCCCATACTGTTACGTTTCCTGATTTGATTTTTCCAGATTGAACAGTATTTACATCTGCCTGTACGTTTCCTTGAAAACAAAAAGAAAACAACATAATAAACACTCCTAAAAAACTTATTAAACTCTTATTTTTCTTCACAACTTTCCCCCTATAATTTTTGCCTTTCTTGATTATTTTATACAACGTTTCACATTTATTCCAGAAAAAAAATGAAGTACCGTTCAACTATATTCATATAAATCTTCTAAAAATAGTAGGAAAAATAAAAAAGGAGCAGATTTCCGCTCCTTTTTATCCTTTTACGATTGAAATTATTGAATCCCTTCTGGTAACTTAATTGAATCAAACTTTTCATATGAATCAATCTTTATACTCACAACTGCATCCAAATTTTCCTTATCTGTACTAGCTTTTTTATCTGAGTTACTTTCACTCACTTTTATAGTTGTTCGCATCTCTTCAAATTTATAATCTTTTGTTATTATATATTCAATGTTAAACGCATCCATATTAAATCCTTCCGTTAATTTTTTCATATCTCCATTAATTTTTTGTAACGTATCTACCGCTTCTTTTCCCTTTAATTCAAGTGTAAGTTTATATGTGTCTCCATCTTTCTTTGCTTTCATTTTCTTAGCCAAAGCTTCCGGTAAATCTAACTCATTAAGTAAATTTTTACTGACCATTACATCATTTACATTAAATTGATTATTAGGTATCGTAACTAACTCTCCTGTATCAGGGTTTTTCACTTGAGCAGCGACCTTTCCATCTACTTCATACGTTACAATATCTGTACCACTTATTTTCATTTCAGCTCTAGAATTCTTCAGTTTCGGCTCCATTTGTATTTTCATTTTAATTTCTTCTGATTGGCCGCTCCCCTTCATTGACATAAGAGATGTCAATGTAAGATATTCCTCTTGTTTTAATCCGTCAGCTGCTTTTTTAAAAATATCTTTCGCTACTAACTCTTTTTCTTTTTTTACAGATACTGTTTTAGGTCCACTTGTTTTTTCACTGCTACAACCAGTTGTTAAACCTACTATTAGCGCCAAACTAGATATTACAACCATTTTCTTCATACTGATTCTCCCCATTTCCCACTTAAAAATATTTTCATCCCATGTATAGTAAATCAACTGAAATAAATATATATACAATAATTATTTAACCTCTAAACGAAACCAGTTATTCAATCCGTATACTAATGTAACTAAAGCTCCTATCATACCAAAAACAACAATATTTATACCAATTGACGAACCAAATAAAACAGCCATCATTGACACCATCAGTAATAGCATAGCAATACTATTTATCTTAATTTCTACTACATCGCCATCCTTTACTTTCTTTTCTTTACTTCCAAAAAAGAATTGTTTTACTTTAATATTCGCTTCATCTAATTCAAAAGGAAGCGTATATTCTTCGTTATTCTCAAGTTTCATTACTACTTCGTTATCTACCTTTACAGCAACTCTTGCTGCTCCTCCCATTACCCCTGTTGCTCTTATTACTTTAATACTCATGCTAAATCTCCTCTCCCCCTATGACTTCTCCATGTCATTCATTTTTGTAATTCTTCTCTTATGAAATCCTTGAATGTAAAACAAAAAATGTATTTGTATGACACCGAAATCTTTTACGCTATACACCCATTTCTCGTTAAACAAAATATTCCAACAGAAATTATAACAAGTTCCTACAAATTTTTTTGTCAAATTTTGTCGCGTTTACAAAAAAAGAGACTCTTACATATAGTAAAAGTCTTTTCTATCATTACCGTGGCTGTAACGTTAACATTTTCCCTTCTATTCCCGCTGTATTCAGTGTAGTCGTATGATAAATCATCTATTTGATCATGATACCAATCCCTTCTAAAAGGATAAAAATCCTCTTCCCCCTAATTCGCTTCTATTATGAAAGAACCTTTTGAAACATTGAAAAACCCCCTTCATTTTCCTACCAATGAAGGGGTTTTTCTTATCGTTCGCTATGCCAACTTTCATTATGCCCAAGATTTGAATCTGTCGCTACTTGCACATCATATAACATTTCACTAAAGAAGCGTTTATCTACTTCTTTTGGTACAATGCGTCTTTCATCATCAATCTCATCGTATTCATATGAACCACGATTCACTGTACCTGCTTTATAAAATTGAATGTCAAATACACATACATCTTCTTCATCTTCATAACCAATCGGTGCTCCGCTAAATGACAATTGCACTCCTAATCCGGTACGAGTATCTTCTTTGTAAAATGTATAATATACACCGCCATCTTGAACAGACCCACGGATCCATCCAAGCTTCGTCATCTTACCGAATAACGAACGACCATTTAGTAAAATACCGCCAAATCTCTCAATAGCACTCTCATCATTCTCTTTTACTACAAACACTGGACGCTCAATTTGTAGGAACGGCTGAACAATTCCCGCACTTTCTAATTGCTCTTTCCATAATTCCTTCTCCGCCTCAGGCAATTCTAACGGATGAACGAAACCAATAACAGTGCCAGATGAAAGTTCATAACTCTTCCCGTCAATTGTACAGAACACGCCACCTTCTGCATAACGGAATGCCTTCAGCAACTTCCCTTCCTTATACTCACCCCAAATGAGTGAAATAGAAAATTGCTTCATAATTGGATTATCCATAAATACAGACTTCCATGCATTATGTGACCAATAACGCTTTAATGAAAGTGCCGTTTCCAATCGTTGTTTTTGCATTGAAAGAGTATTTCGGAGTTCCTTCTTTAAAGAGGCTAATTCTTTTTTAGCCTCTTCAGCCTTTTCTACATCATCTTTTGCATCCGGCTTTGGAAGTGACTTCATACGTTTTCCTTCTTCTGTCTCTAATTCAATTTTTGACTCTGTAGTTAAAATGGCAGTAAAACTTCGATTCCCGAAATCAATTATTTTTTCACCATGTATAGTAAAGCCAAGGTCCGGCACCAATTGATCTTCCAGCTCTTCCTCTGTTATACCACGTGTTTTCGCAGCAAGACTTAGCGCTTCTTTTGCTGCATTACGTACTTGCTTATGTTTATATTTAAATGCTATTGCATGAATAGACATAAGTGCAAGCTTAGATGAAGACAAACCTAAAGCACGAACGGCATCCGCTGCTATCTTTCCTCTCATTTGAAGCACCCATTCATCAATTTGCTTTATAAGTATGTCGACCATTTTGTCGTCACTATACATTCCGTATAACGAAAGAATTCCACGTTTCTTCACATCTGCGTCTTGAGAAATCCATATTTGATATATTGTTTGCACATATTCTTTTAAGTCCTCTTCATTTAAAGCTCTACCAATTACTTCTGCTGTTTCTTTCTTCTCAATAACAGCATCTGAAATATACTGTTGTAAATAGGCTAACGGAATTGCAGCATCAGCAATTTCATCAGAGTCACGTAAACGGATTTGTGGCTCATCCCCAATCAATTGCAGAAGTGAATTTCTTGTTTGTTCAGTTAAAATACGTGCACATAGTTCTTCTATCTTTTCTTCCTCCGTTTGAAATAAAAACGAGAATTTTCCTGCGAAAGATTCATTTTTACTTTCTTGCAAAGCTTCCTGTACAAGTTTCGTATATTTTTCAAGCTTATACTCTATAAGTATTTTCATCACATTTTCACGAACAATTTTCTTTTTATTATGAAGTTCAACTGCTACATCTGCTGCAGCTTCTACATCTTTTGAAAGCAGTTTAACTACAGACTCACGCATTTTTTTAGATGAATCTCCTAAGCTTTTAATTAAAATTGGACGCATTTTAATCATGTTATCCTTTGCTAACTCTTCTAAAATATATGCTTTGGCCACAGCAGAATACTCATCAAATCGTTCAATGATGTACGCTTGTTCTTTTACAATTACACAAACAAGCGCTTCCTTCGCCTTATTTCGCTCTTCACTGTAGCATGCAGCTTCTTCAACTGCATAAGCGATAAGCTTTTCCTTACTTAATCCATACGAAAGCAGATCTTCTAATACTTGTTTCGGTTCTACTCCTCTGACAGAACATT
Source organism: Bacillus sp. JKS001846 (assembly GCF_900176455.1). Lineage (NCBI taxonomy): Bacteria > Bacillati > Bacillota > Bacilli > Caryophanales > Bacillaceae > Bacillus > Bacillus sp. JKS001846. The sequence goes on along the minus strand of NZ_FWYG01000001.1, from coordinate 2,456,437 downwards.
CGTAAAGAAGTTCGTATAAATTAACACTATCTTCATCTCCAAACTGTAGTGTAAGTACAGCTTCCCTCTTCGCTACATCATCTATATCCCAAAGAAGCGCAACCTCTAACACCGGCATACCCCAATACATACTTCTATATTTCGGATTTTTAAGTATTTGCTCCATATCCTCAAGTGACAATTTCCCTAGTAAATAATCACGATATGTATCCCGCACTGTAGACAATTTTATTTGCAAAGCAGCAACAAAAAATTCTTCTCGCATTTTCCCTATATTTAGCTCATATCCTTTTTCAGCTAACGTGCGTGCGATGATGAGATAATTCATTTTACTTACATATTGCAAAGTACGTTGAATAAATTCAGGATCTTCCTCCAACATAAAGCATAGCAATTCATATTCATACGTCTTACAAAAATCCTCACTATTTAAATCATGTTGCCTTAGACGATGCGCAAAAAATCTTTCCTTAGAAATCCAAAACTGTGTACAAAAACTTTGAATTTCTTCATATGTTTCTCTATTTACACTACCAGTTTTTTTGTAGTTTTGAGACTGACCGAGAGTGTGACACATATAACGTGTTGCATAGTTTATAAAACCCCAAACATTTTTCTTCGCCAATATTTCAATATATCGCCTCGCAACATTCGAATATTTATGAACACAAAATAATAGCCGCCAAATATGTTCCGGTAAATTCCCACCTATAAATACTTCACTATCATCTTTACCTTTTAAATACCGTTTAACTGCTTCAACCTTTTCCTTTTCCCCTAGCAGTTTCAATATAAATTCTGTATGTTCTTCTAACCTCTCATTCAATAAAGAACTATATGTACGAAACTTTTCATAATCTACATCAAACATTACAAGAAGTAATGTTACTTGCTGGTTAGTTGGTAAAGTATGTAATTGTCCCTCTATATAGTTCGGATTCTCTCTTGTTAACTCTCTAAGAAAAACATCTGCTTCATTCACATAACTTGAAATACTGGATAAATATTTACATGCGATTGCTACAAGTTTGTCCAAAGGAAGTGCACTTTTTTCTAAATAAATCTTCATTTTAGAAAAACTGACATGCGCAAAACGGACTACAAGAACATTTAATAATTGCTCCTCGAGTATATGGTAAAATAATCGAAAAAAATCCGGATCTTGTTTATGCACTTTCCTAAAATCGTTTATAAATCGCTCCGCAAAATCGCTTCTTTTTTGATCACGAATTGTCGTTAGTTGAATATCTTTTAAAATCTCTTCTTCTTTTGTCTGTAAATATCGTTGTGATAATTGTTTCTGTTCTTCTGTCATATTAATATATTGAAACAACTCAGATGTACTAGTAGTCAAACTTTGTACCCCCCGCATCTTTTTATCTATTATAAAAATACCCTTATTTAATGGTAGTATAGCATAAATCTCACAAAAACGAACATACATTCTATGTTAAGTTAATGTAAATTAAAATACACTACTCAAAATACATTTCCTTCTCTCTAAACTTCCCATTACGCACTTCTCCCCACTAAAATCCTTTAATTTTTCACTACACCAATTCCTCAAAATCCCCCTCACATAAGCTAACGTTTTCTTATTATTTTCAAACGCAATTTTAAGTACCTCTAACACTTTCTCTCCAGAAAGTCTTTGTATCCAATTCTTCAATTCCTTCACAATATATGGGGATAAACTACTAATATTTTGTTCATAAAACTTATAAACTTCACTATTTGGAACGTCCTCTTCTATGGTTTCCACCTCTATCTCTTCCGCTTCTTCTTTCTCTTCAATAACTACTTGTGAACTACTATTATCCTCTTCTTTTGGCATACCAAAATGCTGCAATAATAATGGAATCTTGTATTCTTCTTCAAGGCATTTACGTAAAAATATATGTATGAACTCATTACTTTTTATAGTCTTTAACTCACGTAATACGCACTTCTCCACATTCGTATTTGAAATAGGGTTATAGTGTAACCAATTTATTATGAATACCTCTTTCGTTTCCGTATCATATAAAATCTTTCCATACTCAACAAACCTGTTTAGCAACTTCTCAACAGTCTCCATACTATAACCTGTTTCAAGCTCTGCCACACGCTTCGGTAATATGTAAATACCACATTGCTTTGTTTTCGTACCAGTTAACAAATATATGTAAAAATAACGCTCCTCTGGCGTTAAATCTAATATGAATTCATCTTGCCAAAAGTTCACCTGCACATTACGGTATACCGCCATATGTTTCCCTCCACTCTTTGCTAGTAAATAGGAAAATTTTAATCCTTCATTATAAAGATAGGCATACGGGAATGGTTTTGGCATTCGAATTACAATTTTTTTACTACTACAACGCCGGTTTCATTTTTTCGCGCTTGTTTTGTTCTTGTTTTTGTTTTTTCTTAGTGATTTATTACTTGGTAGGGGCTTATAAGGGGCTTGGAAGGGCATTCTACATTACAATCTATGAAATACAATTTGTTCTTCCTACTAAATAGGAGCTATTCCAAATTATTATTTTGGATAGCTCCTTTCAAATTCTTCTTATTTTTTACTTCTACCAATGTCAGCTTCTACATACCATTTATTCTGCTATTTGCGGACAGTACAACTCTCATTTCAAAATTCGGTGAATAAACTGCTCGATTGCAATGCGAGTGGCCCTCACTGATTAAAGTTTCCTTTTATTTTTGCATTGAATCTAACATCTTCACAATAAAGGCAGCTGCCTGACCACGAGTTGCTGTACCTCGGGGATCAAACTCATTATTTCCAATACCATTAACTACCTTTAGACTGTATAATCGTTGAACCGATTCTTTGTATGTTATTAAATGCTTATCTGTAAATGGTAATGCTACTAACTCACCTGTAATTCCTTTATATCGTAATGCTTTGTCAATCATAATAGATACTTCTTCACGAGTAATTGGTGAGTTAGGATCAAAAATCCCTTCACCACGACCATTAATAATTCCTACACTTGCACAACGTTTAATACCGTCATGAAGTGATGGATGTGCCTCATTAATATCTACAAATGACTTATTTCCCTCTGGTAGTTTAAGAGCATTCGAGATTAATTTCGCAAACTCCGCTCTCGTTACATTTCGATATGGCGCAAATACACCATTACCTTCGCCTTGCATAATACCTAGACTGTTTAATTTACGAATATGCCCTTCAAACCAGCCACCTGTAATATCATCTTTTGGTTTTTGTACTTCTTCCTTAGGCTTTTGTACTTCTTCCTTTGGTACATTGTAGTTAATTTTAATCCAGCTTGGGTCATAGAAAATCCATTCTCCATTACCTACTTTATACCAACCATTTTTAACCGCTAATACTTTGTAACGATCTCCGGTTGAAGCTTTACGTACAACACGATGTTCAATACCCGCATCACTACGTACATTGATGCCACTACCATTTACCACTAGTTCCATGCTAGGTTCAGCCGGATTATTTTCATTTGGATTAAATGAGTCATTTTTATCTTGTAAAGGCGTATCAATCTGCGCATTTATATTTGCATACCACTGAATTCCTTGTACGAAACCAGCCCAATTACCACGTGAAATTAAAATGTCAGGACATTTTTTCCCGCTCCATTGTTGATGCTTGTAAATATGATCTGCACCAATTCCTTCTTTGTTCATTAAATAACCTGCAAGTCGTTTTGCATTTTCTAAAGCTTTATTGTAATCACCATCTTGGTTAACCGCGATCTCGATACCGATAGACTCCCTGTTTCCTGATCCATCTCCATCTCCTGCATGCCAACCATTTTCGTTTGTTGGTAAGTGTTGATAAATTTGTTTATCGTCTACAGTAAAATGCCATGAAGCTGTTCGGAAAGTGCCTTCAGTTGCTTGCTTGTATAAATATTTCGCATGATTTTCAGCATTAGCACCAGCGGCTGTATTTGCGGTCTCATGAATTGTAATGTAACGTGCTTTCATCGGATTTGCAGGACGAATATCAGGATTTCCTGCTGGAACAATCCACTCCACAAATGGAACTCCTGCAAGTGTTCCATATTTCTTCGTACTCTGTGCACTATATTGAATACCTCTTGGCTTTGCAACAGGTTTCATTTGACGATCAGATCCATCATTTCGACCATCTACAGATTCAAATGCCTTTTCAATGTTTGAAATAGCTTCCTTTTCTGCTACTTGTCCCTTCTTAGCATTTTGCATTTTGTTTAATTCTTCTGTTTCATCATGTTTATGCTTATATTCTTCTAAAAGCATTTTTTCATTTTCAGATACTTCTGCTTCGTTAATTTGTACATGATTAGGAACTTCCAACTTGAAATTAGAATAATTTAATCCGCTCGTTCCGTGTTCTCCTTGGGCAATATTAAGTTGATCAGTTTGAGAGTTGTTTATCTCTTCTGCTGATGCTGATAAAGGTACGCTCCCTAAAATCACTAGACTTGTTGATAGTGCGATTACTTGTTGTTTGATTGTCTTATTCATTATTATAATAAATACATACACACTCCCACCGTGTATGTATCTCAACCTCCCTTTATTGTCACATTAATTTTTAAAAATATAAATCTACTATGTACTTCTATTATATTTTCTTTTTATTTATATATTTTAATTATTTTATCTTATACCCATTAAGAAAATATTTATATGTCATCCCTACAGATGAATTTCATCTAACATACTTTTTATAAAATTCGTCAACAAACATTATTTTACAACTAATTACAAATACCGTCAAAATAATCAATTTAAACTTAGACAAATAACTGGCATACAATTTCATAATAAGAGATCCTATACTATCGAAATACATCTATTACAAATTCCCTTTAACGTTTTCAACAATCTCATTTATCGTATTCCGATCAAACTTATCACTAATTTCATATGACTCACGATCTCCTACGAATTGCACGCCTACGATATCATTGCGATCCTTACCGTATTGCACTTCAATAATAGATCCACGCTCTATTTGCTTCCAAATGAGACCTGCTTCATCTTTATTATCTAAAATAATGCAGTCTTCAATATTTTCGTCAATCCCAATTAACTTATTATCATCCATATATCCAATCTCGTATTGTTGCCGTTCTTTCGCTTTGCCACTTACTAATATACCTTTGCTACCATATGAGTAATCCATATAGTCCTTTTTCTCCGTTTGTACCGCTTTCGGCTTTTGTGCTTCAGTTTTTTCAGCAGCCCCACAACCTGTAATAAGACTGATTGGGATAACCACTATTAATACTAATCTAGTAAATTTTTTTATCATTTGTAACCAACCTCATATATTTAATGCAAAACTCCATTTATTACTCTATTAAAGAATAACATGATACTAAGTAAACAGAACGAAAGATAACATATTATTTACATACTCGCACTTTAATGAAGGACCAGGCCATTTAAACCTAGTCCTACATAACTTTAACTTTGCTTCACATACTTAATTGTATTAAATGACGTCTCATTAAATAATTGCAAGTTTTCCCCATCATAATCTTGAACTTTATATGCTATTTTCTTTTTTTGAATTGTATCTTCTACACCGTCTACTAAACGTTTATTGAGATGTAAATAGATTGTAAAAGCTTCCTTATCATATTCCCAAGTTCCTTCAATATAATTCTTTTTATTTGGATACTCACCTTTACCATACGTTTCAAATGTCTTATCACCTTTTAAAATGAGTGACATATTGAAACCGTCTGTTCCTTGGAATCCCCAATTACCGATTAATTCCGTACCATCCTTCACATTCTTCATAACGTTATCTGTATTAATTCCAGCTTTCTTATCTAACTCTTTCAAATCTTTCATTGATACTGTACCGTCACCGATTTTAATATCCCCTTCAAGATCTTTGAATGCCTTAAGCCAGTAAATATCTCCTTCTTTCACTAGCTTTTCAGATTTCTCTATTAACTCTTTATCAGTCTTATCACCTTTTTCTCTTTTTTCTTTTCTGGTGAATACTTCATTTATTAAAGAAAAAGACTCTCTAAAATAACTAATTGCTTTTTCAAAATCTTTTTGTTGGTTTACATACTCTGTAGGGGGATCTATTGACTCAAATTTATCTAACACTTTATTTAATTCTTTCACACTATCTACTATATCTGATTTCTTTTTCTTACCGTCAAAAACCTCTCTTGTAATATTGTTATGCTCCGCAAACAACTTATCAAACTCTACCCCTAATTTATACACTTTATTAGGATAGTCTTCCTTTGAAACTTTTTCTTTCTTACTATTAGACTTCGATTCTTTTACTTTAGACTCTTCCGTTTTCTCCTGTTTAGAAGTGTTCGTTTTCTCAGAAACTCCACAACCAAATAACAACATGACCGGAACTGCTACCCCTAGTAGTTTCTTTGCATTCATGACTGATTTCTCCTTCTACTTGAATAGATTACTCTTGCTATACCCATCCTCTTTTTTTATCTTGTAATTAAAGTTACAATCGCAATAACTCCTAGAATCGGTCCCCAATATTCCATTTTTATAAAAAATAATGAGTGCTTTTTGTTAAACATAACTTTTTCACCAGTTTCGGCATCTATATAAACTTTCCCATCTGGCTTATTAATATATTTACCTAAATACCAAGACATAACCCCTGATATAATAAACATTACCGCCATTGGCCAACTATGGTCTTGAAAATATGTAGCGTCCCCCGTTATAGATCCAAAGATAGCCTTACCCAAAAGAGTATTAATAATTACAATAATTGCGACTAAAAAACCCCAACCAGACCAAATAATCATCTATTTCTCCTCCTAAAGCGTACAACTTTGTACTTTATGTTAATTTGAACTGCAAACGAAAATGTTTAAAAAACCGAATATTCAGACGTTAATAATTATATTTAGCTTACATTCGATTCTAACTTTAATGTCCTAAATGCAAATGAACCAGATATAATTTGTAAAATTGTCGGAATAAGTAAAAAGAATAATGACATAAATAACATAACTATAGGAATCACAATCATACAAACTCCATAAACTTTATTATTAACCTTGTTTACTAAACACGATAAAATGAACAATCCTATTTGAACCGTTAAAATAATAGAGTAATAAGCTAAAAGTTCGTAATCAACACCTTCCATAATATTAAACGCTACAACTATTAATATTATGGAAATAATAATTCCCAAAATGCCACCAATTAAACCTAATACGAATTCAGGTGTTCTTTTCAATTCAATCCCCCTTTTATGAACCACTAACAACTTGTATATTTTTCCCATTCACCATCATACCAAATATTCACTGGAAAAACTATACATACTTTTCATTCTTCCTTACCTTACAGTGACCTTCTTACCATTATAGATAGCTTGTAGCAGTCACAAAATCAAAACCTTCAAAATTACTAACCGGTTTCGATACTTTTAGAAAGTAGACATACCCCTTGAATACAATTAGTATTAACACATGAAATACGAAAGGCTTAAAAAGGCTTTCACATGAAGAAAGGAAGTTGCACAACTATGGATTTTAAAACAGTTATGCAAGAACTTGAATCTCTAGGTAAGGAACGAACGAAAAAAATATACATATCTAACGGTGCGCATGAGCCAGTATTCGGAGTAGCTACAGGTGCTATGAAACCAATCGCTAAAAAAATAAAATTAAATCAAGAGTTAGCTGAAGAGCTTTATGCCACAGGTAACTACGATGCTATGTACTTTGCAGGTATTATTGCCGATCCAAAAGCTATGAGTAAGTCTGATTTTGATCGCTGGATAGACGGGGCATATTTTTATATGCTATCTGATTATGTAGTGGCAGTAACTTTATCGGAGTCAAATATTGCACAAGATGTTGCTGATAAATGGATTGCAAGTGGGGACGAGCTTAAAATGTCTGCAGGCTGGAGTTGCTACTGTTGGCTTTTAGGAAATCGCAAAGACAATGAATTTTCCGAAAGTAAAATTTCCGATATGCTTGAAATGGTGAAAGATACAATTCATCATTCTCCAGAACGAACAAAATCCGCTATGAATAATTTCCTAAACACCGTGGCAATATCATATGTACCACTACATGAAAAAGCAGTCGAGATTGCAAAAGAAGTTGGTATAGTTGAAGTCAAACGTGATAATAAAAAAAGCAGTTTGCTAAATGCTACAGAGAGTATTCAGAAAGAACTTGATAGAGGAAGACTTGGTTTTAAGCGTAAGTATGTAAGGTGTTAAAAGTATGAAGGTGTCAATGTAGGAGAGATTGACACCTTTTTTGTGGACATTACTAGACTAACGGAGCTGCAAGTTAAAGGAAACCAATCATTCATCTCCCACTATACATCTCAAACTTCTTCTTTCAATTTATATACCCTATCTCTTTTCTCATCATCTTTGATAAAAATAAGTTTTCCTTCTGTAACAAAACCTTCTAATAGTAAACATACTTGTCCATATGCTTTAGGCTTATTCGTAGTGAATCTTTCATCGGGTATTTTACCCGATCGTATTAATCGTTCACATAGCTCAAGCGCACTTATTTCTTCAGAATCAATTAATTCTAAAATATCTTTTTGTAATGGTGATAAAGGGGCTGGTACCTTACATACCTCAGCTACCTCCACCTTTTCTTTTTCTTCTTCAAATAAATCTTCAAATGAAATTTGATTCATTACATCTGTTCCTTTCTAACAATTGATTTATATAACATGAATTGAATTCTATAGGTACGAAAACTTTAAATATTAGCCATTGTTATGTAGTGCTTACCTCGTTACATGAATTTCAAACTCATGTACATCATTTCATATAGTATATTTTGATTATACCAAATATACGTTCTGCCTTCTATTGTAGAATTTTTATAACAGAAATGAAAGTAATAGTGAACATTTTTCTTCTCTTTAGTTGTATAGAAAACTATGTAAAAAGTTTACATAATAAAATTATAGTGATCTGTTAAATTTCTACGCTAATACGCAAAAAAACACTCGTTGCCTTTAATTGACAATCAAGTGCTTTAAGTTCATATGTTTTTAAGTAGCATTAATTTTGTAAGTTTTGTAGTAACAGTATGACACCTTTTATACGTCATGACAACCACTACGTTAAAACTTACGAGTTTGTACGAGTTCGTTAGTTTAATATACATTCCATGTGTTCTATATTCATCACCCAGTAAAATGTCATCTCGCCTAAGCTCGTACTTCGTTTTCTGTTCTATCATTGCACATAATACTCTATGATGGTACAACCATCATGAGGTCTTTACTTTTATACAGCTTATTCTTTTTCTTTCCAATTCAAAAACAACTTCTTCATTTTCAAATATAATTTGAAAAAGTCATGCTAGTAACACTTATGAAGTTACTTCAAGCACTCTTGTCCTTCTGCAATACACCATAGACTTTTTAAAAACAATAACCTATTTTAAATAAAATGCTATTAGTTATTCATATAAATTCTCAATCTCAGTAAACCAAAAACATCCCTCTTCCATACACTTAGCGTCAATTCTTTTTAATTCTTCTTTTAACCAATTAATCACAGATTCTGGTATATCATTATCAATAAAGGCATCCTCACCATTTACCTCTATTGCCTTATCAATCATTTTTGAATACACTAATAAACATTCTGCAAATTGATTTATAGAAGAATTAATAAATACTTCTTTATAATTATCACTATTATTAAGAAACACTATATTTTCTTGTTTCTCAATTATACATATCGGATCGCCAGAACTAGTTGATCCCAGAAACCAATATTTTTGAAACTCTTCTGGCATATTAAATACATTTGTAATAGATCTTATTAAAGATTGTGACGAAGTAAACTCTAAATATGGTGGCGGAGTTTCTGGTAAACCTCCTATAGACAAAAACTCCTTCACATCATCCGAAAAATTTGTGCTCATTAAATCTTTGGAATTAAATTTAATTAGTGGACCATCTTTGTTAACATCCCATTTATCATTAAATTCCTCTGGTAGTATCATCTTCTCACCTTCTTAAATTATTTATAAAAGTTTCTAATCTAGTTGCAATTTCATCATCTATTCCAGTAATTCCCCATTCCTTTTCTACATTATGAATACCACCATATCCAGGATGCAAACTTTTTGGTAAAGCTACAGCTTGACCACCTTCTCCTATATGATGATGCCTCATTGGGTCTTTTATATACTCCTTATACTGCGAAAAATATTTTATAAATTGTTCATCAACAATTGGAACTCGACCTCTCTTTATCAAAGCCGTATTTTCTGCACTCCAAAACTCCGGATTACTTTTAAGTAATGTATTGAAGAACTTTTTTGCATTTCTCTCCCATCCTGCAGCATTAGTTCCTGAATTAGTTTTCCCTTTAAAGTTCATTTCAACTACAAGTCTAGGGTCAACTAAATACTCTTCATCATACTTTGTGAGGTCTCTACCTCTATATCCTCTAACCTTATCATATTTGCCATCATTACTCCATTTAGGAACAGTAAAGGTTTCCTCCTTATTACCCGTACCCTTAGCCACACTACCTACCTTACTAACTCCTGAACCACCACTACCCTTAGCAAATTGATAAGCGTCATCCTTAGCTGCCGTACTTGCCTTTGAAAACTTTCCGGCTACTTCTCCAACAGTTGAAGATTCTATATAAGGAAGCTTCATTCCTATTCCAGTATCCACCGTCCTAACTGCTACTGGAATAGGAGTATTTTTCATAGCATCTAATGCATTTTTTTAAGTCTTATTTTCCTTAAGCGATTGTACCACATTATTTCTACGCTAAAACGCAAAAAAGCACTTGTTGCCTTTAATTGACAATCAAGCGCTTTAAGTTCATATGTTTTTAAATAGCATAAATTTGTAAGTTTTGTAGTAAAAGTATGACACCTTTTGTATGTCATGACAACTACTATGTTAAAACTTACGAATTTGTACGAGTTCGTTAATTTAATATCCATTCCATGTCTTTATATTCGTCGCACAATAAAATGTCTTCTCGCCTAAGCTCGTACTTCATTTTCTATTCTATCATTGCACATAATACTCTATGATGGTACAACCATCATGAGGTCTTTACTTTTTAACAGCCTATTCTTTTTCGTTCTCATGCCTTACCTGGCTGCGTATACAATTTTAGTACCACATGCTTTATCACTCTAGTATATAACCTATAAATCCAGCAATAAATACTTAGACAGTTACTGTAGCTAATCGTGTTAGTTTCCTTCACTAAATCACAAACTATTCATCCCATTCCTCATATACAACTGACCCCATATGAATTAAATTTCCACTTATAAATTTAACTTCATCTATATCTCCATCGTACTCAAAATCATATAATCTAATAACAGAATCATAGATTTCTGGCAATTCTTCCCCGTAATGTTCCACAAATTGTGATAAAATTTCCGTTTCGTAAGAGGAACCACTTAAAAGGGTAGTCAACGATGTAGTGGAGTCCTCTATCAAGGTGCTCTCTAATAAATCTTGGTTATAATCAATAAAATCGAGATTAAAGTCTCTCATGAATTTAGATTGAGTTCTATCCCCAACTTCATCAAACTTAATCTCAACATATTCTTTTAGGCTTTGCTTAGTTCTAAAATTACCTATCCATAAAGACATTACGCCTGGATTTTCCATAATGAATCCCCCTATATACAAATTATAGTAACATCAATTATCTTAAGCCTTCAGGTAATGAATTTATTCCATCTTCCAATCTATAATGTGCTCAATTTTTTAATCTTCTTTTAAATGTACTATAATCTAGAGAACTATCAATAATTTTTAACAACTCATTATTTGCTGTAGTAGAACCTATATCACCATGTTTACTTATTGGATTAACAAAATGAACTTTTTTCACCCTTAATAAAACGATTAAATGGACAAAAAAATCCACAGTGTAAAAGTTTATCACTGTGGATTCTTACATTTATTTTTCTTGGTAATGCACCATATCATAAGGGTAGTACGAAGTATCTTTCAAAGTTGAGTCATCTAATTTTAAAATTTTTACGATTGCTCCACTTTCAAAACTCCAGTAACCACTATAAATGTCATTTTTATTTTCATGTGCATCGTACCCTGTTTCCGAATAAGTTCTCAAGAAACTTTCACTATAATAATTGGCTTTGAATTATCTCGACCGCTTTCTAGTTTAACATGCCCATCACTTGCTTTAGCCATTTCACTTTATTCTTTAAAAATCTTTCTCCTTCGCTCATAGAATCTAGTGAAATAGCACATACTATCTTAATTCTAATTTAAGTTGCTGTTTTAACAACTTCAATAATATCATGAAAATCTCGTGATAATTCTTCATTTCTACCATCTTTATACATGAAATATCCTTCCAATCCTCTATGAATAATAGCAAACATAGTAGGATGGAAATTTTTATCTGTGGAATTAATAAGAAACTGGCTAAATTGAACAGCAGACTCTAAAGAATAATTTAGTTTTTCGTTTAAAATCTGAATCATAGCACCTTGTATGTCAACAGGTTTAATATTTTTTTCGTGTCCTAATCCATTAAACATTCCAAAAAGGTATGCACCTAAGATTTGCTTTTCTTGTTCATCATTGATGTCTATTTTAATAACCTTATATATGGTAGTATTTATAATATTCATACATTCATTAAGGAAATCTTTATTTTCTTCCAAAAAACTTCACTCCTTATCATATAACTTTTATATTTCCTTTAGGATATTCTCCAGTCCACCCACATGGAATATAACCATTTATATATATTTCGTATAAACAATTATAAAATTCAGACTCGCATACTAAAGAATAACTTTTATATAGTGCGATATTCATTATATCAAATAAAATTTGACTTTTCATGTTTTCTAAAAGTTGTCCTTCACTAATCAGAACAGACAATTTCCCATCAACAATAGGAATAATTTCCTTTTTTATATCCATCGCTAAATTATTCCAATTTTTATTATACATTTCTTTATAATTCTTTGATAAATGTGAAGTAACATCTCCTATCTTATCTAAACAAAGGTTCTCCCACTTTAATTGATTAATACTTTTACTAGCCAATTTTAAAGTTGGTACTATCTCAAAATCAACTTCTAATTTTCTAGTGTGTGATAAAAAATCAATTCTACATAAAGACTGCACGACTTCATTTTCTAATCTCACTTTACTTCCTCCATCAAGGTTTTGGTTTTGGTAAATTAATTCTCCCCGGTATTCTAGGCACGAAATCATCAGCCAAAAGACCAGCATTTATTTGTTGCTTGATCGCTTCTGAAACTGCTTTGTTTACTTGTGCTTCTGATAACCCTACATTAATTAAAGAATCTCTCAATGCATTGTTATAGTCTGTTAAATTAGGCTTAAGCCCTGCTAGATCTCCATTTTTCCTGTAAATATTCCAAAAATCTTCTAAACTTTTATGAGCATTGTAATGGGGGCTATCTATATCTTTAAATATATTTCCTTCCAATTTTACAGAAAGTCCGTCATTTCTTGGAATATAGTCTCTAAAAGCAGCATCTTGATTCAAATGATGTGCTTGACCTGAAATTTCTTTATTTTTCCTCAGATTTTTGTATGAATCAATTAAGATATCATCGAATTCATTAGCCCCACTGGCTCCCTTACCAATATTACCAGTACCCTTAACCCCACCACTCTCCAAATTCGAGATCCTACTCTGAATACTCGCCTTTGAGGTATCATGGGCTCCTTGGAATTTCCCGCTATAGTTCGTTCCAGTTCTAGCGACACTTCCATCTGGCATTATTTCTACACCTTTAACGAATGGGGATACGGAGTCCGCACCTTTTGCTAATGTACTTTCAATTATATAATACTAGTAATTTTTGTTAGCCTGAATTCATAAAAAATAATTTCTAAAAATTTATAGCATTTCTATCTAATAAAAAGCACTCGTTGCCTTTAGTCGACAATCAAGTGCTCTAAATTCAAATAATATTTTCTAAGAGTTTAATTTATTGATTATATAAGACATACACGGAACCAATAGCAATTTTTCAACAATATTATTTTGAATTAATAATTGTATTAAACGGTGCTTGATTCAAATACCCTCTATTTTAAGCCCTAAAATCAGTTAATCAGTACTAGATATTTTCAATATATCCCCTAATTCGCCTAACAGTTCTATGTTTTTTAAAGCCAACTCAACAGGTATGTCTTTCATTAACACGAATGGTAATTGTTTTGATCCTTTTAATAAGTCAAACAATCCCTTTTTGATGATAAATACCTCTTGTATTTTCTTTAAATCCATAGCCCCTCCTACTGGTGGACTTACCAATATAAGATTACACAGTTTTTCCTTAAACACTTCCTGTTCTTCGTCCACACAGTCAATATCTATCGCTCCGTCATTTATCCACTGTATAAAATTCTCACTTACTGTGGTTGCATAATTCGGATCCATAATCCCCGAATCAACTTGTACTAACTCTGTTGCGTTTTCATTTGCAGTCATTAACAGTATTTTGCCTCCACCATTACTTCCTACAGCAACATAACCCTTTGCATATTCATGGACTTCATATGTTTTATTCATTTCATCTATTATATCCACTCCAAATATAACGACTCCATTATCGGACACAAAACCATTTGTATGCTTTAGTAATTGTTTATAAGCATTAGGGAGTATTAATCCCATTTCCTCTTCAATTTTTTTAATTTCATTTTCATCAACTGGAGAATATAATTCATAAGTCGACAATTTTTGAACATTTATCATTTAAATCCTCCTAATCCATCAAAATATCTATATGCTTCTCGCATTACTTTTTTTGCTACTTTTAAATCTACACCCGCTTCAATCATTTCTTTATAGCTAATATTAAATTCGTATATTATATCCGTACTAAAACCTTCATTCCTTCTTCTAGCTCTTTGAAGAGCGGATATTATAGCATGTGGTTCACCAGAGGTAGATTTGAGTAATATTGATGGTGCTTGTCGACTGCTATAATTATTACCGCTTGTTTTAGCCCATATCTTAGCCCATTCATCTTGTATTGCGTGATGCGCTTGTACCAATCCATCATTTTTTGTATTCTGAAAACCTAGAGCACGATTCTTATTTGGACTCATTTTTTTATACAAGTCAACATCTTCAACAATATAACCTCCATTTTTAAGTTGACTCCTAGAGGACCTTTGCGGAAATGCAATACCGGCCCTTTCATTAATATTAGCATGGAGCTGTTCAGAAGTTAATTTGCCATATTTCCCTCTCAAATATTCTAATCTGGATTCTCCTGTACCCTTAGTGCACTTATAAAATTATAATTCTCTTTTCACTTTTCATTCTAAAATCAAAAAAGTACTCTTCTTCTCTTGTAAAACAAGCAAGCACTAAGTTAAATAAACAAAAAAACAGACCAATCATAGTGTTATCTGACTATAATCGGCCTGTCTAACGTAGCATTATTACGTTAAATAATATCTATAATTCTTACTATAAACCAACATTTACCCTGTTTATATCTAAAACATCTGAGATACCTTTCTCATTCATTTTTTTAAGTAGGTACTCATAACCCTTTTCTAACGCCAGATTTCTTTCTTCTTCATAAATAGGAACAAGTGTATAAATATTTATATCTCCTTGTTCAACTTGAACTTTATCTAGTCCGAATTCTTTGGGACGACATACCATTATACATGATAATTTTGTATTCGATGCAAATGGTTGTGGGGGTTCTCCATTGGGAAGAATAACTCCTTCAGCAAGCCATCCATCATAAATATGTGGAATATGAGCTACTTTCCTTAACCATTCAAGAGGCCAATAATAGTTTTTGTCCTCCATATTCTCTTTCCCAACTACCCAACTCGAAGGCAATTTCAATAACAATTCTGCATATTTAAACTCGCTTTCTTCATTTGAATAACCCATAGGTACATCACTCATACCTGTAGTTACCATAGTTACAAAATCTTTATTCATTGACGGAGAAATTATATGGATATTGACTGAAACTTTACTACCAGGAACAATCTCAATTATAGTATTTTGGATAGTTCCAAAGTATTTAGTTACATGCTCTAAGATTTCATCATGATAATCTTGATTATTATCATTTACTTCGGTTATAGTAGTATTCAATTCTTTTTGGTTCTCTAATAACTTTACAATTTCTAATTGACCCTGTTCCCTTGCAAAAGTTAATGCATCTATATCTTTCATGGATTCACCACTATATTTAACTTTTGTACCTATCCCACTCTCAATTAACAGTTTTGCAATATCAACATGCCCATTACTAATTGCACCAAACAATGGATTCCTTTCGGGCTCACTTGTGTCCATATCAGCTCCACATGACAATAAATATCTTACTATATCAATATACCCTTCAGAAGCAGCTTCGTTTAATGCTCCACCACCATATACACCACCTAACGTATTTATATTTGACCCAAGTTCTACTAGTTTTTTTACTATATCCAACTTCCCTCTAGAAGCAGCAACGTGAAGCCATGTCCCAAAAGGTGTCATCATATTTAAAAGTTCTTTATTAGAACCAATTAATTCAGCCACCTCTTCAACATTGCCATTTTTTATAGATGACCTGATTTCTTTTGCAACCTGCTTACTATCCATCTTAATTACTTCCTCCTTTTTGCAATATCTCCAAGTTTATTAAGCATTTCTAATATATCATCTCTATCTCCACCAGCATCTCTTACTTTTTTTAGGTTATCAACAACATTTCTAAGCGCTTCAATACCATGCTGACCTTTAACCCTATTGGGAGCCCAAACAAGATTTTCAAGTCCTAAAATCGGATCAATATCATATTCCTTTAATATCTCTTGCCCCTCTTTAACTAATTCTTTTTGGGCTTTTCCATTTCCCTTTTTAAATACAATATGATGCGCATGCGGATCATACATATCTTTTGGAGGATCTCCTATATTCTTTTTTAAATAAGCTCCATAATCAATTTTGTCTACATCCTTAGTAACCTTACCCGTACCCTTAACCCCACCACTCTCCAAATTCGAGATCTTACTCTGAATACTCGCCTTTGAGGCATCATGGGCTTCTTGGAATTTCCCGCTATAGTTCGTTCCAGATCTAGCGACACTTCCATCGAGCATTATTTCTACACCTTTAAAGATTGGGGATACGGAGTCCACACCTTTTGCTAGTTTAATTTCAATTATATAATACTTGTAATTTTTGTTAGCCTGAATTCACAAAAAATAATTTCTAAAAATTTACAGCATGTTTATCTATTAAAAAAGCACTCGTTGCCTTTCGTAGACAATCAAGTGCTTTAAGTTCATATGTTTTTAAGTAGCATAAATTTGTAAGATTTATAAGATCTGTAAGTTTGGTATTAACAGTACGACACCTTTTATATGTCATGACAACTACTACGTTAAAACTTACGAGTTTCTATCAGTTCGTTAGTTTAATATGCATTCCATGTGTTTTGAAGTATGCACTTTTTAATAGCCTATTCTTTTTTTCCACTGCAAATACACTTTATTTTCTATTCATCTACATATATGATTGTTACCTTTAACCAAGCACCACATTTTTTAGCATTCTCATATATAAAGTATAGTTTTAGCATTTATAAAGTTACTGTAATCCATTTCGTATATTTGCTTAATATCTTAAATTATTAATTACAACATATAAAAGTTGGTAATTAAGGATTCTTCAATCCATTAATAAAATCCTTAAAGCTATCAGCTATTTTATACGTATTTTCTTCTTCACTAGACTGTGGAAAATAAAAAGAGTGATCCCAATAATATACACCATGGTTTTCAGTATCTGTAATAAGTACAATTAACCCTGAACTCGGATCATCTCCTATGATTAAACTGGTCGGTAACATATCTTCTTCAAACTCTTCATAGCATTCACTTAAATCAAAAGTTTTTTTTACACCTATACCATACAAAACATCTAAAGGGATTTCCTGATTTAATTCTTTAACAAAAAATTTACTATACCTAACTTTCGAAGTACCTCCGTTATATTCACTTAAAAATTTTTTATAATCTTCCGGAAGTAAAAATCCTAAAAACTCTTCTAATTCTTCAATTGATTCTTCAGTTGCTTTACCAAAAGCATTTAAATTCATTTATTTCACTCCTATTTAATCTTTTAACTTCTTAGCTAATGACATTCCACCCATATGTCGAAATCTTCTATGCATCTCTTTACTAACTTCTTGCGTTGTTGTTAAATCTTGATGATGGTGCCATGTGTTTTCATCTAATTTTGGTCCATTTGGAGCTAATTCATCAGCTTTAGCAAAATCAATGTCATATCTATTAAATTCACCTATCGGAACTTCTTGTCTTACCAACCCAGCAGATTTAAAGTCGGAAAAACCACCAGGATAAGAAACTCGATTTGGAGGAATCTCCCAATCAATATAAGTCCATATTCCTTCCTCACTAATTTCGATTTTCCCACCTTTTTTCTGCCATTTTTCAGGATCTCTAGAATATAAGGGTTTAGTAGATAATTGTTCCTCTGTAAATTTCACTATTTCTGGATTTTTACCCGTACCCTTAACCCCTCCACTACCCTTAGCAAGTTGATAAGCGTCATCCTTAGCTGCCGTACTTGCCTTTGAAAACTTTCCAGCTACTTCTCCAACAGTTGAAGATTCTATATAAGGAAGCTTCATTCCTATTCCAGTATCCACCATCCTAACTGCTACTGGAATAGGAGTATTTTTCATAGCATCTAGTGTATTCTTTAAAGTCTTATTTTCCTTAAGCGATTGTACCACATTATTTCTACGCTAAAACGCAAAAAAGCACTCGTTGCCTTTAATTGACAATCAAGTGCTCTAAGTTCATCTGTTTTATAAGTAACATTAATCCGTCACTATTCTTTTTTCAATAGCCCAACTAAAGTTAGTTGATTTGGATATTTTACATATTTACTCGCTAATAATGCATTCCTTAATTTAACAGAGAATATTTTAAGATTTATTTTGCTCTTCATATTCTTTCATCTCTTCGAATTTTCTTCGCTCATTTTCATTACTCGGTTTCTTCCCTAAATATTTATATTCAAAATAATCCACTCGGTCATTCGGTCCAAAAGTAGATTGATACCATTTAGTATACCCATAATAAATTTTTAATTTCCCCTCAGATGTCACAATCACGTCAAAAGGTTTATAGACTTTGTATCAAAATTTTAAAAACCTTTTATTCAAAACCGATAACAATCCATTCATCTACAAAATCCCAAAAGTGAACATTATATTTAGGCTGACTCTTAGCTGACCAAAAAGTAGCATTGTTATTCTTACAATTTTCATAATCTATAGCTATGTAGCTCCCCATACCATTACTAAAGAATCCAAAAGATGTTTTTAAATTAATCTTTATAGGTTCTTCCAATTCATCTATAATCCCCCACTCTAAGTCATCATCCCCAAAGTAAGTTATAGCTTCTAATGGCATCAATCCCATCGATTCACTTGTGTAATCATAAAATCCATTATGAACATTTTCATAAAAGTCCCTAATAGATTCAGGAATTTCTCTCCATGAAGATTCTAATTCCTCATTATTAAAACTATCTTTAGGATTTCTTCCTTCATAATATAAATCTTCTCCACCTTGATTTTTTATTGTATACAAGATTGAATAGGTGTCCTCACTTATCATCAGTTCAATATCCTCAAGGTATTCTGATAAGTAAGCAATAGTATTAGATAAATTATTATCTACATATTTTTTCCATATACTTAAAATTTTCTTGATTCTCTTTTCTCTATTATGTTCACTAAATACTTCCACCCATAAATCAGGAATTAAAGATGCATTTATATTCTTAAATTCATTTGCATTAATCAATTGAATATCTTCATTATACTCTCTTAATATATCTAACTTAGAACTCATTTTTCCCCATCCTTTTTAATATTATTTTATATTATTCTTTTTTAAAATCATCAATTTGTTTTTGCAATATTCTTTCAAGCTGTTTTTCTCTTGTAATTATCTTGCTCCTAAAGTCAAGACTAACTTCTATCTCATCTGGTGTTCCCTTTTTATAATGTGTACATTCTTCATACGATTTAGATTGCTTTGAAGTGTTTGCAGATTTACTTAATCCTGTAAAGTTTTCTGGGTTATTTAATACTTCTAACTGTTGTTTTTTTGTTAAATTACCAAAACCATCCATACTTGCAATTCTGTCCATAGACACAATATGATCTGCTTCTAGTGAACCTATAAAAGTTTTTCCAGGAAGAGCCTGATCCTCTGTTTCTATCTTTTTATTGTGGCCTTTATTTACTTGTTTTCTTATTTTTGCTGTCGGTGTTTTTTTTCTTAATGCTTCATATTCTTCATCTGTAATCTTTCTCTCACCGTACCTAGGAGGAATTCCACTATCCCCCGTACCCTTAACCCCACCACTCTCCAAATTCGAGATCCTACTCTGAATACTCGCTTTTTAGGCATCATGGGCTTCTTGGAATTTCCCGCTATAGTTCGTTCCAGATCTAACGACACTTCCATCTGGCATTATTTCTACACCTTTAGCGAATGGGGTTACGGAGTCCACACCTTTTGCTAATGTATTTTCAATTATATAATACTAGGAATTTATGTTAGCCTTAATTCATAAAAAATTACTTTTTATAAATTTAATCCAAGTTTCTCGTTACCACATTTCTATATTATAACATTAACTCAATCGTATCTTTTAAAGCTTCATTTACATTAATAGCCTTTTAAATAAAAAAACTGAAAGAGGATTTATCCACCTTCCAGTTTCTTCGTTCATTATTCTATCGGCCCCATAAATTGAGTAATTAAATAAACATGCTCGATAAGTTTGACTTTTTGTAAGTTTTCTACTTTTTCTGGTCCACCTAGTGCAAGTAAAGGTGTGTAACCAAAACATTCATCTATTTCAAGCTTTCCGTATTTATTTAATGCCTGTTGATAATGCTTCCAATCCAATACTTTCTCTAAAAAATAATCATCTTTCGTATTTATAAAGAAAAACTTGAATTTTCCAGCTACTACATCTACCGTACCTTTTCGATACTTAAGTAATAATAAATAGTTATTTTCCCACACAAGAATATCTCCCATACCTGTTGTAAAAATTGGGATAGCTTCTTCATAACGGATATAACTTTCCTTTAATATATCTAAATATTTTTCTGGGTTTATTGCTCTTAAGTATCCATTTAACATACTCCCAAACCCATAGCATTTCCATAAATCTATTATTTGATTTGGAACTTTCCCTGTATACTTTTCAATAACCTCTGTTGATGGTTTTTCGAAAGATATAAAATCATTTATATTTTCCATAGTATCCCCCTACTCCGATTTCAATCTAACATTAAGATATGTCAATTTTTTTCTTCCTCTGATAAGGTGTCAGCAACTCGTCTAATTTCCTTATCCACATTACCAATCCTGCTTTTCCACTGCGAACCTATTGATGAATTAATTCTAGAATCACCCATGCCAGTTATTTTTAATGGATTTCCACCCGCAATTTGATCTGGGTCATGTAATGCAGCTTTATCCTTTATCCACTTTAAAGCTTGCTCTTCTGCTTCCCTAAATGAAAAACCTTCTTCCATAAATTCATCAATTTTATCTTGCACAGCTTGTTTTCGTGTTAATCTTTGAGCTGAATTTGCTTGTTTTGATCTCCCATATTTTAAAAATTGGTTCCGATTCTAAATAAACTCATAAACTGTCAATTTTCCCAGTCCATCTTCTTGGTTTTTTAATTGTCGTATAAACTCATCTTCATTATGTTTCCGATTACGTTTAAATTCGATTCCAATTTCGTCAGTACGCGAGCTATTATTACCCACTCCGCTAGTTTTATTACTTCCTTCTAATTTACTATGCCCATGAGCAAGTTGATAAGCGTCATCCTTAGTTACCGTACTTGCCTTTGAAAACTTTCCAGTTACTTCTCCAACAGTTGAAGGAAGCTTCACTCCTATTCCAGTATCCACCATCCTAACCGTTACTGGAATAGGAGTATTTTTCATAGCATCTAGTGCATTCTTTAAAGTCTTATTTTCCCTAGGCGATTGTACCACATTATTTCTACGCTAAAACACAAAAAAGCACTTGTTGCCTCAAATAGACAATCAAGTGCTTTAAGTTTCATCTGTTTTTAAGCAGCATAAATTTGTAAGTTTTGTAGTAACAGTATGACACCGTTTATATGTGGTAACAAGTACTAAGTTAAAACTTACGAGTTTGTACGAGTTCGTTAGTTTTATGTCCATTCCATGTCTTTATATTCGTCGCACAGTAAAATGCCATCTCGCCTAAGCTCGTACTTCGTTTTCTATTCTATCATTGCACACAGTACTCTATGATGGTACAACCATCATGGAGTACGTACTTTCTAACAGCCTATTATTTTCCTGTACACTTCATAATATGTTTTAAATTAATTACAGCCAATACTTTGTCACTCCTGTATGCAAATGCTGTAACCTTTATAAGTCACTAAATCTATCTTTAAATTCCTTTTACGCAGCTAAACATTTAACTTTTCAAAAATTTAAGATACTTAGTATTCTTCGGATTCCCAAAACATCTACCTTCTGATTTTGTATTGGCAATGCTAAAAAATTCTTTTGCGGTTTCTAAATCATCTAATTCAAAAGCAACTTTCCCTGCAATAAATTCCTTGTCACCGGAATCTATACGTGCAAATCCAGTTAAAAATATTTTATCTGCCCACTCCTTTGCTTTTTTTAAATCATTTACCATAAAACAAGTAGAGATAATATCCTTAACTAAATGGTAACTCTCTTCACAATAAATACCTTTAGGATTAGGTATTATATCCCATGCCTCTTCTAATAACACAATAGAATCATTATAGTTACCATTATTAAATTGTTCATTACTTTTTTCCAAAAGACTTTCAAATTCTTCTTTTATAGGTGATTGTAAAATAGCCATATTTATCCTCCTCAAATCATATCCTTAATCAATTCAAAATACTTTTCATCCTCATTATAATAGAGTTTATAGCCTTCTAAAATGTAAGCTCTTAACAAATACTCCTTAGCTTTATCAAGCTCTCCACACTCGAATAAACTCTCTCCAAGTCTCAGTAAAATAAATGGATTTGAAATACCATCCGGACAATTTAGTGCATTATATAAATTACTTTTTGCTTTCTCATACTCACGATTTAAAAAATAAGTATCTCCTAATGCTGTATAAATCCATGTACTTGTTTCCCAATCGGTCTTCGGCAACGGAACCAAATCCAGAGCAGCTATATAACTCTCTATTGCCTTATCATCTTTCCCTTTTTCAATAAAAGCATTTCCCTCATTACATAATTTTACAATTCGATCATACACTTGATCGTTGAGTTCCAATATAAACCCCTCCCAATAATCATTTATTTGGTGACAAGTAGGTTTCATTTAACTTTGCACCTGCGGATCGATTTAACCTATAATGATCTAATACATAATTATTGGAGTCTAACATCCATTCTCTAACTTCTGGGGACTTCGCTCCATAATATCTACCTGTACTGTTCCACCATGAAACTGCATCTGTTAAATGAGCCATATCTGCTTGATCTATTGGATACCATTTATTATCACTTGCCATAAATTCTATTTCACCATCACGTGTTGTACGGATTTTTGGTGGAATTTCATTTTCCATTCTTTCCATTACTTCTTTACCCGTTTTGGAGCCTTTTCCAGGCGTATTCTCCATATATTCCAAGCGTTTTGTTATGCTACTTGGTTCAGGTAAACCCACTTCTTTATTACTTGCGTAACCCCCATCTGGTCGGTGCCATTTTCCATTTACATCTTGATAATAACCTTTAGGAGTTTCACCCGTACCCTTAACCCCACCACTCTCCAAATTCGAGATCCTACTCTGAATACTCGCCTTTGAGGCATCATGGGCTTCTTGGAGTTTCCCGCTATAGTTCGTTCCAGATCTAACGACACTTCCATCTGGCATGATTTCTACACCTTTAGCGAATGGGGTTACGGAGTCCACACCTTTTGCTAATGTATTTCCAATTATATAATACTAGTAATTTGGGTTAGCCTTAATTCACAAAAATAATTTTTATAAATTTATAGCATGCTTATCTATTAAAAAAGCACTTGTTGCCTTCAGTAGACAATCAAGTGCTTTAAATTTATATGTTTTTAAGTAGTATTAAATTTGTAAGTTTTTTAGTAACAGTTCGACAGCCTTACATGTTGTGACAAATCCTAGGTAAAACTTACAAGTTTATATAAATGCATTCTACTTGTAGTTATTGCTTAATAAATATAGAATACATTGTTTTATTCTCCTATTAACTTCTTCCTCATTTTATGTGTTTCTAAATCTGCTAATCTAACAGGAATAGGTAAATGACTCTCATTATTAATACAGTTCATAACAATTTCAGTACTTGTATCTAAATCAATCCAGTTCCCACAAGAAACAAAAATAGGTTAAACACTTTGTCGTACTTAAAGTTCAACCATAGATTTCTATTGTTCATCCTTAAATTTCAATTGTGAAATGAGACTTTCTAAACTATTAGTTATTCGTTTATACTCATTTAATTCAAAATCTTCAACTAAAATTTCACCTGTATTGTTGTCTAGCACTATTAACATGCCATTTGATTCAAAACCAATTGGGATAAATTTAAAAATATCCTCTTTAGATTCTGCATAGTCTTTGACAAGTGAAATAAAATAATCTGGTTCAATCCCTGGAATAACGGGGTGCAAATTAATATTATAAGAAGAAACCCATCCCGTTAATTCTAAAAACCAATATGAATTGAAATACTGCTTCACCGAATCATGTAACTGAACGTTATATTGACTTTCAATTTCATCAAAGGAAAATTCCACTCCCTTCTCTATTGGTTTCCAAGGAATATATCCATATTCATCTTCTTCACCCGAATATATAAATTCATCTACATCTTCATTCCATGCTATTTGCGGTAAGGAATTGTTGTACTCCATCCATTTATCTATAAATTTTTCAAAATAGTCTTTCATAATCTCTTTCATATTAGAAATCACTCCTTAATAAGTTTCTGTAGTAACTCTGAATAAATTTTATCTTTCCCCCATATCCCTGCCTCTTTTTCTATATTATGAATTCCACCGGAGCCTGGGTGTAGTTTTTGGGGCACTGGAAATGCTTGTCCACCTCCACCAATATGATGATGAACTAATTTGTCCCCCCTAACACCTTTAACATCATATTGAGAGAAGTATTCCCTAAACACCTTATCATTAACAGGACTATCAGTAAAAGGATTCCTACCTTCTATTATTGCTCTATTATTCGGGCTGAATGCTTCTGGATGTCGATCAAGGAGTTCACTCCAAAAATACTTTAAATCACGTCTCCATCCTTCTGCATTAGTGTACTTTTCGCCTTTCCCAACAAAAGGCATCTCAACGACTGTACGTTGATCCGCAATATAAACTGGATCTATATTTTGAAGTTCTACACCACGATATGTTCTAATAGGATTATCAATATCACCCGTACCCTTAGCCACACTACCTTCCTTACTAACTCCTGAACCACCACTACCCTTAGCAAGTTGATAAGCGTCATCCTTAGCTGCCGTACTTGCCTTTGAAAACTTTCCAGCTACTTCTCCAACAGTTGAAGATTCTACATAAGGAATCCTCACTCCTATTCCAGTATCCACCATCCTAACTGCTACTGGAATAGGAGTATTTTTCATAGCATCTAGTGCATTCTTTAAAGTCTTATTTTCCCTAGGCGATTGTACCACATTATTTCTACACTAAAACAAAAAAAGCACTTGTTGCCTGTAATCGACAATCAAGTACTTTAAGTTAATATATTTTTAAGTATCGCTAATTTTGTAAGTTTTGTAGTACAGTTTGACACCTTTTATATATCGTGGCAACTACTACGTTAAAACTTACGAGTTTGTACGAGTTCGTTAGTTTTATGTCCATCTCATGTGTTTATATTCACCACCATGTAAAATGTCATATCGCCTAAGCTCGTACTTCGTTTTCTATTCTATCATTGCACACAATACTCCATGATGGTACAACCATCATGAAGTATTTACTTTTTAACAGCTTATTCTTATTCTTATTCTTATTCTTTTTCGTTTACTTGTCTTATGTGAATTCTTTAATTTCTAACCCTAATTGTCTATACCTTTCAATACTAATTAACCCTCAAATTATAGATTTCCTGCTAACATTAAAAGGATCTACGTTATTTTCCTCTAACAAATCTTCAAATTTTTCTGTTCCGTATTTTACAAAACATTCATATTCCGACTGGGAAATAAAGAATGCTAACAAAATTTTACCATCTTGATCTTCACTTCCAGTACGTACATCACCATATTCTTCTGGAAAAGCGAATGGTTCAGTAAAGTAAACTGCACTTTTATTATATTTTTGAACAAATGATTTATCAATACTTTCAATACCACTAATTGCTGTTCCTCGTCCTATTTCTATTCCATTACCTATACAATAAAATAAAGCACTTGCAAGGATATACCCTGTACTATTAAATGCCCCATCAACTACCATTGAAATTTCAACATTATCCCCTACTATTTCTTCATATTTACTGAGTCCAAGTGTATTAAAAACTAAACATTCTTCAAATACATTTTCATATTTTAAAATTTGCATACTCGGAAGCTCTTCATTATTTTTAAAAACCTCTCGGTCTATTGGATCACCTAAATATTTACTATAATGGTCATAATAAAGCTCTCCGTAATTTATCATTCTTTTATCTCCCCTTTATATGTTCCTTCTATTCCTTCAAATTTATGACTTATATTACATTCATGACATTGAACCCTTAGTCGAGCATTATATTCATCCAATACTTCTTTTCGTGTTGGTTTTACTTCACCTGTTTTCATACTTACAACTCTTTCTGCCCAAGTATCTGGATAATGATCTAAGTCATATCCAATTCTTTTTACTGGTCCATTTTTAGTATTAATGGTAATACTATCTGGAATATCTTTTCCGCACGTGGGACAAATCATTTTTCCTGATGCATTTTTTGGTGCTTCACTTTCTGCTTTAACACGAGTACCTTTTCTAAAACTACTTCTCTTATACAAACTATCAGTTTTTTTAACTTTTGTACTACCTTCACCCGTACCCTATGTTGTAATCTTAAACCCTCACAATAAAAAAGCAAACCATGTAAACCCTTATTAAACTACTTCTTTTTCTTCCACTACTGGCAACTCATAAGCTGTTTTATATTTCATCATGCCATATACAATGTTTACAAGCCTTCTCATAATACATACCAATGCTTGTCCTTTTGTTTTTCCCTCTTTAAGTTTCTTTTGATAGTATGCATGAAACACTGGGTTTCTAGGTAACTTACTTCCTTTCGCTACTTGCACTTGCTGTACTGCTAAATTATAAAATAAAGCGTGTAGCGCCCTGTTTCCTTGTTTGCTTTTGTGTATCTTACCTTTCCCACCAGAACCAAAGTAAACAGGCGCAATCCCCGCAAATCGTGCTAATTTATTGGCATTTGGAAATCGCCTTACATCCCCAATTTCTGCAATTAATGCTGATGCCGTTACAAGTTCTATTCCCGGCATCGTCTCTAATTGATAATCTAGTAGATTTACTAACCGTTTTAATTCTCTTTCGATGTATTTCATTTCCTTCTTTTTAAACTCAATATCCCGTACAATACTTCTTACTAAAAAGTCTCGTGTTTCTTGATACTCTTTCATTGTTTGTCCATCTTCTTTTACAAGTTTTAATATGTCGCTTGCTTTCTTTACTGAACATGTATTGTTGCTAACATCTAATAAAAAAGCTGTTAATTGCTTTATATTCGCACCCTCTAAACAAAAGGGTGACGGATACTGCTGCCAAAATGCTAATGCTGTTTTTCCATCTAACTCTGAGAAAAACTTTTTATAACTTGGATAATGGTGGTTTAATTGAATATGTAATTGGTTCTTTAACGCACTTTGTGCTTTTACTAATGCATTCCTTGTTGAAACTAGTTGTTGTATCGACCAAAATAAATCGTTTGGCTTTGCATCTGGTAATTGATTTAACTTATTTATTAGTATACGGGCTACGCATTCCGCATCCCAACTATCACTTTTTTGTGTCGTCACATGGCTTTTTCGCTCTAAAAATGATAAAGCTGGATTTCCTTCTTTCACTACTTGTTCATGATCTACTAAATATTTCGCTAACGCTCTTCCATAACCACCAACATCCTCTAAACCAAATACAACAGTTATCCCAGCACTCACATATGTCTCTACTTCTAATAAAAACTTCGAAAATGCAGATGGTTTATTATCAAATTGTATTTCTCCTAATTTTTCTTGCCAACAATTAATCATAACAGCCGTATGATGCTCCTTATGTAAATCTACTCCTACATACAAATAGTTCTGTCTATTATGCATAACTCATCCCTCTATTCAATGATTTAGTCATATATAAAAACGTCGGCAACCTTAGTTCGAGCGTTCATCTTCCGATGCGCATAGGTACGCAAGCCTATCCATTTTCATAATTTCATAAGTACATATAGTAAAATGAGTGATTTTTTTAAGTACGACTATTATATAATTGCTGGATGTTTACCGTTTGTTTGTATTTGCCCGTATGTATATATCCCTCGATAAAAACTCTCTCGGTCTAACATGCGTTTCACTTGTACTTTCGTAAATTGTTTTCCTTTCTCTGTACGATAACCTTCCCTATTCAGTCGTTCTGCCAATTGAGTCAGCGACCAATGTTTAAAAAAGTGTCTTAACTCAAATAGTCTACGTACAACCACTGCTTTCTCCGTATCTACTTCTAACACCTTTTGTTCTTTCTTTACTCTATAACCAAACATCACACCGCCCCCCGCATATCCACCTTGTTCTGCTTTCTTCTTTCTGCCTCGACTTAGCTTTAATGCAATCTCAAGACGTTGATATTGATCTAATAGCTCTAACATACCATTTACTAAAAAGTCATTTGGGTCATGCGTGTATATACTATAATTTGGTTGTTCAATTGCTTTCACATCTACCTTGTGTTTCTTTAGCTCTCGTTGTATTAACACTTTTGCCATATCAGAGCGCCATAACCGAGATGTATTTAGTACAATAACTTTGCTCACTTGATGATATGCCATATCCGACAATAGCTCTTGTAGACCTTCACGTTCAACTGTTAATCCATCTTCATCTACTTTCGCTCCGCTGATTCCTTTATCTTCGTATATGTGAAGCAGTTGTAGTTTATTTTCGATGCAGTACCGTTCAATTTCTTCTACTTGATACGTTAGGCTATACCCTTCACGCACTTGTCCTTCCGTTGAAACTCGTACATAACCAACTACTTTCTCTCCCATATTGAGCCCCTTCCCGTTACAGCAATTACAATCCCTGTAACGTTTACCCGTTTTTTGCGGATAACGTGTGCATAACGTCCATCCGTTAAAACGTACTTTACGATGATTTCCAAAAATAATACAACCCTTTATTTTTTCCTCTACTATCGTCGTACGCTGTACATAGCCATTACAATCTATAAAACAACAATAAAAATTTAACACTTAATACACTTATAAAATTATAATGCTCTTTTAAATTTCTACGCTTAAACGCAAAAAAGCACTTGTTGCCTTTAATTGACAATCAAGTGCTTTAAGTTCATATGTTTTTAAGTAACATAAGTTTGTAAGTTTTGTAGTAACAGTATGACACCTTTTGTATGTCGTGACAACTACTACGTTAAAACTTACGAGTTTGTACGAGTCCGTTAGTTTCATGTCCATTCCATGTCTTTATATTCGTCGCACAGTAAAATGTCATCTCTCCTAAGCTCGTAATTCTTTTTCTATTCTATCATTGCACATAATACTCCATGACGGTACAACCATCATGAAGTACGTATTTTCAAACACTCTATTTTTTTCTCTCCACACCACATATACTTTATTTTCATTGATCTTTTTATGAATTATTGTATATTTAACTTTAGCAATACAAACATTGACATATCTGCAAATGAATTAGTAAGTGTAAGTTATTAAAACTAATCCTATATATCCATTCGCATAGGAGTAAAACACTTGCTTCTTCTATTATTGGACAGGGCCCATAAACTCAGTAATAATTAGAATATGTTCCTTCAATTTCACCTTTTTTAAATTCTCTACTTTTTCTTCTCCACCAAGCCCTAGTAAAGGTGTATAACCAAAACATTCTTCATACTCTGGTTCATTATATTGTTTTATTGCCTCTGGATAAGGTAACCAACCTAATGCCCTTTGTTTAAATGCTTCTTCCTCTAAAAATCTAATAAACAAGGAGAATTTTGAGGCTAACACTTTTGTTTTACCTTTCCGATAGTTAATCATAACTATATACGACTCTTGATTTTCATCTTTCTCAAAAATTATAATATCACCTAGGGATGTAGTAAAAATAGGAATCGTTCCTTTACTCCTTAAGTATGTGTCACTTACTAAAGAACTAAAATCATCCGGATTTATTACTTTTAAATAGCCATCCATAAAAGTCCCATAGCCATAAATTCTCCATGCTTCAATCAATTCTTTAGGAAGGTATTCTTTATACTTATTTATTGTAGACTCTTCTACTTTACTATTTTTTTTAAAATCACTATAAATACTCAATTGACAATCCTCCTTTAATATGTAAGTTTAACATTTAAATACGTATTTTTCCGTTGTTCTAGGGTTAAACTCTTTTCTAATTCCTTGATTTGTTCATCAACAATATCAATTCTATACCGCCATTGACTACCTAGTGAAGAATTTATCCTTTTATCCCCCAGACCACCAATATGCAACGGATTTCCCCCTGCTATTTGATCAGGATTATGAAGTGCTGCCTGTGTTTTCAACCAACTAGCTGCTTTTCCCTCAGCTTCTTCCCAAGACATTCCACTTTCAAATAATTCTTCTATTTTTTTACTTAAGGCTTTTTCACGAGCTGCTTGTTGTGCTGCATTTCCTTCTATTGCTCTACCTTCATCAATAAATCGCTTCCGATTTTGCTGATACTCATATACGGTTAATTCATTCATACCTTTTTCTTGATCCTTTAACTGTCTTGCAAATTCTTCTGAATCGAATTTAGTTTTATAATTAAAGTTTACTTCAATTTCATCAATTCGCGGAACGTTATCTAGGTTCTTTACTTCACCCGTACCCTTAGCAAGTTGATAAGCGTCATCCTTAGCTGCCGTACTTGCCTTTGAAAACTTTCCAGCTACTTCTCCAACAGTTGAAGATTCTATATAAGGAAGCTTCATTCCTATTCCAGTATCCACCGTCCTAACTGCTACTGGAATAGGAGTATTTTTCATAGCATCTAGTGCATTCTTTAAAGTCTTATTTTCCTTAAGCGATTGTACCACATTTCCACCCAAATTTGGATTAAAACCAGGCATTCCTTCTTTGAATTTTAATAATTTCGCTAAATCAGCTAATTCACTCGTGCCTTTGAATGCTTTTACTCCTTTTCCTACTGCTCCAACAACTGGGATTGCATCTAATCCGCCAAAAATGATGTTTCCTACCCGCTCTTCTTGGCTCAATTTCCTATGTGTTCCCCAGTCTTCTCCGTCGATACCGCTTTTTATTTGTACACCTCCGTATACTACTGCGGCAGCGGCCCCGAGTGGTGGACAAAGGATTGTTGTGATGATGATTCCTACGCCTATTCCTATGTCTCGCACCATTTCTAGTTTTTTCTGTTCATCTTCTATCGATTTGTATTCAAATCCTCGTGTGGATGGGACTACTTTCTTGTATTCTTCATAATTTAGTTTTGCATCTGGATTTTGTTTTTTTAGTTCTTTGTATTCCGCCCTAAGTACGTTATCAAATGCAGGTGAATCTTTAAAAATATCTTCTACTGTTATTTTATCTTTCTTCTTCTGTATTGTTTGTGGTACACTTCCGTAGCCTGCATGCGCACCTGGTAATACTGTCGTTGTTGTAGAGCCAATTCGGTTATTTGTTTCAAAACTGAGAATAGATGTATCTCTCATTTTTTGAGCGAATTTATCCATTTCTACTAAAAAAGGTTTATCTATATGTTCAGAGACTAATCGCCCTGCTTCTCCGCAATATTTTTGTAATGTTGAATAGCTATCAAGTAATTCCCCGATTTTTTGCGATTGATCTTTAGGATTAAAATGTATACTACCATCCGAGTCTAAATCTCGTATTCTTCCATCAATTCTTTTTAATGATTCATTTGCTTCCCGTAATTTTATGAGTGCATCTTTTGTAATTCGATTCATACCATCCCCCATGTTTTGCCATGGTTCAGGTCTATATTTCACATCCATCTCGTTTTCATCCCCCCAGCCGTATGGTGATTTCTACAACTTACTTAATATTTCACGTAATTGTTCGTCCTTTTCAAGCATTTCTACACATACATTTCCTACAACTGTCGCTGACCTAGAATAGTGTTCAGCCAATTCTAGTGTTTTGTGTAATATATCAGGATATTTTTCAATTACTCTCATCGCTTCACCTTTTTGATAAAAATCACAGCTTAATAAACTCTCAATATTCGTTCCAATGACGTCTACATGGATTTTATATATATTTTCTAACTTCATTACTATATCAAGTAGTTCTTGAAAATTAACTAATACTTCTTCTCCACCACCAGAACCACTATCTCCCATTGATACTTGCATTATTGAATACCTCCTAACGAGAATTGTCTCGGGTCAATTAACTTTTTATATGGCATTTTTAACACGTCATACAATTTCTTATTAACCGCATAGAGGCTCACCCAGTCATATCGATTACGATCTACATCTATTTGAACGAAATCTTCTCCTTCAGTAAAATATAAGAAACATTCCCATTTTCCTCCTCTATTACTTCGAGGCCTCGTATACGTTTCTATCGCTATAACGTCTTTATTTGATAAATCTTTTTCCTCAAATGTTTGTTGTTCTGCCTCTGTCATTCTCTTTGAGAAAAATGTATCTTCTATTTCCCTCGGTTCTCTCAATAAGAAAGGAATGCGTGTTAATAATGAAAAATATACGTCCGGTTTTGGTATGTAGTCGATCTCGTATTTTTTATTTGGTTCTATTTCTGTTAATACAGCCACTCGGTCTTTATCCTCTTTTAAAAAGCCAATTAATACATTATTCATTCTCGTGTATTCATGACAATTTTCATATTCCTTTAATAGTTCAATTATTTGAAAAGCTGCAGGGGTAATTCCATTTTCACTTGTAAGTAGGCCTTTTTCTTTTAAACTCGTAGTTGCTTTCGTGACACATTCTGCATCAAGTAAAATAATTGCGTCACGGTTTGGCAATCCAAATATATCGGTAACCCCAGCTGCACCTGCGAGAACATATAATTCAGCAGGTGCAAAACTCATTTCTTTCCCCATTCTTTTATCCCTCGTTTCTCCATCACAGTTGTTTTATCGCCCTTACTTCCGATTTATCTCCGTACGTTTGAATGCTTTTATCTAACTCTTTCAAAGCTTTCGTATGTCCTTCAAATGCCTCTACCATTTCTGAATTATATTGAATAATCAAATCAAGATAACTTAAAAATGCATCTCTCGTTTTTCCATTCCATTTCGCACCTGTGACATATGCTTTTAAGTCTTTCGCTTGGTTTAAAGAATCCTTCATACCATTTTCAATGTTTTGTGCGTAAGAAATGGCACTTGCAGTGTTACTTCCTATAATTTCAACCTCTTTACCACTCATGTTGGTTCCCTCCATTCTTTGTATGCTTAATGGATAAGTTTTTCAAATTCCTTTTTCTTTTCTTCAAAAGCCTTGGTCGCTGCAGCGTATGCTGACGCTTTCTCCGATTCTGCTTTCGCTTTATATTCCAAATACTTTGCATAAGCTGTACTTTTTGCAGATCCAACATCGCTTAATGCACTTTTAAAATAGGATACTAATGTATGTAATTCTTCATCCTTTTCATGACGTTTTTGTTCAAATTCAACTGCCGGAATTTTATTAGCTTCTAAGCCATTACTTTTACTCTCATACTCTCTCTTCGCTGATTCAGCCTCTTGAATGAATTGCTTTAACTCTCTTTCTTTATCTTTTAAATAATCATGTAAATCATCATACCGATCTCGTTTCCTCGCACTTTCTGTAAAACCAGACGCATTTAAAAAAGCATTGTACAATTCATCTAACATCTTTCTCCCCCTTTAGCACAATAACTATGTAGTTAAATTCGTATATTTAAACATGAATATTCATTACATTAAGAATTAACAAATAATTATTTTTACATATTGCTATTTTATCAAAGGGATTTTAACATTTCCATATTTTATGAATGGCTTTCGCATTTTTCTTCAATAAAGTGAAACTTTAATCAATATGACTATGTATTTATGTGCAGAAATAATAAAAAACACTGCCAGGCGCAGTGTTTTTTATTACTACCTTTTATCCAATTCATTCGTATTAAATCCTTGCTTGAGAGTAAGACCAGTTCTTTCTTATTTCATCAACAACTATTTCTGGATAATCCCAATGAAGCGTACGAGTAGGCTCCCGGACTCGTTTTACTATTCCTTAGGCTGTTTTATTTCTATATTCATTCCAATATTTTGGCTCAGTCGCTCTTAAAAGAACAATAGAAAAAGGATCTGATATGAATATCAGATCCTTAACTTTAATTTCTTAATACATACATCTTTTTACACGATAACTGGTTCATACGTGCTCAAATTATCATACTCAGTTTTTACAATACTAGGCGGAAGGTTAACACATCCTCAGATTCACCTTTTCTTGTAGCAGTGCATAATGTTTAATAAAATTAAAGCATATTTTTACTTACCAGACTTAATTTTTTCGTTATATTCTTCTAAAGTTAACCCTTTTTCTTTTAGATAAACGGCAACTTCTTTTCCTACATAACGATAGTGCCATGGCTCATACTTAATGCCAGTAATATTCTCTTTATCTTTTGGATAGCGGAGAGTAAACCCATATTCTGCAGCATTCTTATCTAACCATTTGAATGCATCGGTAGTTTCAAATTTTGCATTTAAATCTTCTACAGTATTTTGCCATTCAACTGAAATAATGTCTAACGCTAATCCAGTATGATGTTCACTTGCACCAGGATACTGAAGATATTCCAATGCCTTAGCACTAGCCTCTTTATCCGACAAGCCTTGAGATTTATAGCTTTTAACTGAAGCATCATAATAAGTTTGTTGTAATTTTATAGCTCGATAACCTGATCTTAAATAAAGATTGATTCCCTCTTTTTTTGCAGCTGCTACCATATCCTGATAGGAAGTTGCAATTCTACTATCTATTTTCATATTTGGCTTCGCATTTTGGGTGATACTTGTTAATTCAATTCCTAGTTCCTTTGATAACATATGCTCTCTATTTACAAGGATAATTCTCCAATCATTAACATCAGAGATAGGTAAAACATCTTTTCTCTTCGCATGTATTTCATTTTTATTTTTATCGTTATTATTAGTAGTTGCCTGAGATGTTTGCTTTCCACTACAAGCAGCAAGACTCCATCCCATTGCTAATACCAATGCTAAAATTATAAATTTTTTAATTGTATCTCATTCCCTTTTTGTTTATTAGTCTTTATACCAATTTCCCAACACGTCTCTAGGAATCTCCTTGAAATCCTTCAAAGAAACAGGACCGACAAATTTTTTAATTCCATGTTTTTTAGAATTTTCATCCGAATAATCTTTTAAAAATTGAATTTTAAATTGTTTCTTACCATCGGCATAGTCGGTTACTGTCGGTACGATTGCCGCTTGTCGTATACCAAAAGTTTTATCTTCATACTTAACAAATTGTACATAAGATAATCCTCCAACTAATGTTTCTAATTTTTCTTGCGCAGAAATAAGATTTCCAAGAGAATAATAGATTAGCGTTTCATGTCCATCTTTATTTTGTTTCCACTCAATTGGTTGAATTACATGTGGATGATTTCCAATTACTACATCTACACCTAAATCTGTTAAATATTGAGCAACTTCTTTTTGTTGCTTTGAAGGTGTTGAGGTATATTCTACTCCCCAATGCACCATAACAATCACCATATCAGAGCTACTCTTTGCCTTTTCCACATCATTTTGTATCGCTTTTTTATCAATTAAATTTAAAGCCCAAGACTTATCAGCTGGAATTTTAATTCCATTCGTACCATATGTATAATTTAGTAACGCAAAACGAATACCATTTTTTGTAATCGTTTTTATTTCATTACGCTCGTTTTTACTCTCATTAATACCTACCGGGATAACATCCGGATATTTCTTCCAGTATTCTCTTGTATTCGCAACACCTTTAATACCCATATCCATAGCGTGATTTGTCGCTTGCGTCACTATATTGAATCCAGTGTCCACTAAAGATTGGCCTACTTCTTCAGGTGTATTGAAAGTCGGATATCCCTGTACTTTTAAATTATTTCCGGCAATCGGAGTCTCCTGGTTCACTATAGCAAGATCACTTGATTTAACAGCTTTTTTGATATTTTCATAAATATAATTATAATCATATGAACCGTCTTTTTGTTTGCCATCTTTAATTACTGCGTCATGATATAAATTATCACCCGTTGCTATTAAATTCACAACCGATTGTACTTTTTTATCTTCCGTAAAATTAGGAGACTGTTGGATAGGACTTTTCTCTACCCAATTTGGTGCTTTTAATGATGTATCTATATTGGATTCAGCTGGTGGTAATGAAGCTTTAGATGTCTTAACATCTGTATTACCACAAGCGGTTAAAAGCACTAAAAAAATAAGACATACTAAAAAAAACTTTTTACTTCTCTGTAAAGTATCTAACATGTGATCCTCTTTTCTGTTTTATTCCTTATAACCAGTTCTAAAAAATCATTCTTTAAAACAACGTATTTTGGTTTTACCCTTAATTATGGAAGGACACTCTGTTACACCTGCTTCGGAATATACTAATAATTGTTTTCCGCTTTCTAGCAATCTATCGATTCCATCAGAAGTGATAGATTACTAGAAAAAGATGATCCACCAGGATATCGACTAGTTTGATATCCCTGTTCCAATTGCAGTAACTCGTTTAATATTTAAACAAGATAGGAGAATCGTTCATATAGCTTCTTCTCTCGCTTTATGTTTAAGGTGCCTCCAAAAAAAGGGATCGTTGCTGTACCCCTTTACATAGTGCGAAATTTTTGTAACTAATTTCTTTCATTCAAGCGACAAACATTATACCGATAACAATAAGTAAGACCCAAGAACTTATTTTACCAATATACGAAAAAAGTAGCAATCTTTTGTCCCATATAAAGAAGCCCATTAGGAGAAATGAACGAGAGATTCATTCTATTCAATTCCTGCATTGATTAATAAAAAAACAAGCCATCCAACTATTGGATGGCTCTATACTATAAAGAGAATTTGTTATTGGATTACTTCAATTTCCCTTCAAAAACAATCTTCCTACCGCACGGTTCAACTACTGTTTTGCCGTCTTTTTTTACTTCATGAAAGATTGGCTCTTCCATACGACGAGAAGGAGCGTAGCCTTCTTGTTCCATACGTGCTAAGCAGTCTGTAATTGTTTCATTTTCAAGTACTTCAAATTTCTTTTTATTAGGTTGTTTTGTCATGCCCTAACCTACTTTCTATTTTTCTTGATGCAAATTGATTTTTCATGTAGACCATATATAACATTGCGAGAATTCCCATTATAATCATAACCGCAATAAAAAAGCTTGTATACTGTATTTTTTCTATAAATACGCCGCCTAATACAGGTCCCATAATACTTCCTAAACTAAAAGCGATTCCGGATAATATATTACCTGCCGGTAGTAAATGTCTCGGTAATAAATCAGTCATAAATCCAAGCCCTAAAGAGAAGCACGATCCAATAACCATACCCGCTAAAAGCATGCAGGCAAAGACGATCCAGTAATATTGATCAAATACGGCGGCAAGTAGAAAAATGCCCGTACTTATGCTAAACGTCCACGTTAATATACGGTCCCTTCCGTATTTATCACTCAATATACCGAGCGGAATTTGTGTAATAATACCCCCAACTGCAAATGCTGGTAATAAGAAGGATACATCTGAAACAGACCACCCTTTACGAAGTGCGTATACTGGTAAGTTACTGTTTAGCATTGCTTCAAGTACGCCATATGCAAGTGGACCTAGCAGTGCAATCCATCCTAATCCAACAACTTGTTTATAACGAGAAAATGATGATTCACTCTTCGCTTCTCTTTCATCTTGCGCTGGGAATGCATTTTTTGTTGGAAGTAGTAAAAGCCAACCTATTAGACAAAGTATAGTAGATATAATAAATGGCGTTGCAAGACCGTACTGCACAGTGCTTGCTAAATACGGGCCAACGGCAAAACCAATTCCGAAGAATACACCGTATATCGATACTTGTCTCCCTATTTTACTTGGGTCTGATGTTGTCGTGATCCACGTTTGTGTTCCGACATGAAGCATATGATCTCCGACTCCAACTAGAAATCTAAGGATAAACCATACCCAAAACGAAAATGTTTGTGTAAAAAAGAATAATGAAATAATAACGAGAAACCCACCTATAACAATAATCGGCTTCATTCCAAACCTTTGCATCGGTTTTTCAAGAAACGGCGAAATGACTAATATCCCAATGTACAATGCCGTCGCATGAATACCATTAATACTTGAACTAACCCCTTCTTGTTCAAAAATCATTGCAATGGCCGGTAAGAGCATTCCTTGTGATAAACCCGAGATTGC
Source organism: Bacillus sp. JKS001846 (assembly GCF_900176455.1). Taxonomy (NCBI): domain Bacteria; kingdom Bacillati; phylum Bacillota; class Bacilli; order Caryophanales; family Bacillaceae; genus Bacillus; species Bacillus sp. JKS001846. Next base: position 2,417,586 of record NZ_FWYG01000001.1, on the reverse strand, counting down.
TACAATCCCAACCATAATCCAAAAAGTAAAACGCATTGACATCCCTTTCCCTCTCCTTCTCACGCTTCCACTTTTCATTATAAACTGTTTCTGCAAATGCGTGTACGAATATTCGCAATAAAAAACAAGCTAAAAGAATGAATCTTTTAGCTTGTTACCTTATCCTTCCCAAACTTGTGCTTTCACATTGTTATGAAATTGCTTAAAGTATGGATGTTTATAAAAAGCAGTTTCATATAAGTATTGCTGTGCGTTAGCGATTGGTGGCTGCGGATATTGCATTTGTAAAGGAAGTACAGCTGGCGAAACTTGCATATACAGCGGGTTTATCATCATTTTTGTATATGCGTAATGATTATATGGCGAATAAGCGATGAAAAATGGTTGATGCATTGATAATCTCCCCTTTAACATACAAATGTTATAGTATATGCAATACTGTTCATTTCGGGGATTATTTCTGTTCTAACCAATTCTCTACATGTTTTATAAATACATCTAAACAATCAATAAACGGCGAGTGTCCGCAATCTTCTAATACCTTCAACTCTGCATTTTGCAAATGTTTCGCTAATTCCTCACCGACTACTTGCGGAACGACATAATCTCTATCGCCTTGTATGACGAGTGTTGGCGCTTTAATACGATGAATTTGTTTACTTCCCTCTACAACCCCATTATGTTCATCTGAAATATTAAATGTAATGAGCGCATAATTCACATCTACGAAATTACGTTGCGTTAACATATCATCTAAATACTTTTCATAACGGTCCGGTTCAGGTTGGTTATGCGTATATATTAATAGATTCCATACTGTACGGTAATATAGTTTGTTCATATTTTTTATCGCGTCTAATACTGGAGCAATTTGTACTGGATCTTGTGCAATTTCTTCTTTCGTCTTTACTAAACTTGATACAATCGGCTGCCCATTCGTATCTTTTTTAAAGATTGGGTAACCTTTCATTCCTACTGATTCTACTAAAATTAACTTTTCTACAAAAGTTGGGTGATTCGCTGTAAATTGCATCGCAACGCCACCGCCCATTGACCAGCCCATTAATGAGAATTTCTCTAGTTTTAACTCGTCGATAAATAATTTTACATCGTCTGCAAAGTCTTGTAATGAATCTATCGATTGATTATACGTTGATTGTCCAAACCCTCTTAAATCAAGAGCGTAAATATGGTATTGATCTTGCAACTTTTCAATAACTAAATCCCAATGTTGTGACGATGTCATGTTCCCGTGAATGAGTACAAGAATATCTGTATTTCGCCTTCCAACTTCCTGATATGCAATCGTTTCTCCGTTCGATAGTGAAACAAACTCCATTGTTGCAGGCTTAATCATCACAAGTTCCCCCATTCTATTTAATAGAAAGAAAATTCTTTACTTAATTAAAGAATAGCACGTAGAATGTACGTTCGCAACATAAAAGCTATAAGAATTTTTTACATAAACCAACATGTCTATTACTAGACAATTATTATAAAAAAGTATATAGTTAGCTAGGTAACTAATTTGAAAGGATCAAAATACATGGACGAAAAACAACATTTTTTTCACATCGTCAGCCAGACTTCTCGAAAGTTTACGAAGAAATTTAATGAACGTGTATCTCCAACAGGGTTATTTAGTGCGCAATGGGCTGTTATTTTCCGCATTAATCAAACTGGTTCTTGTACGCAAACAGAATTGTGCCAGTATTTAAATGTTGAATCACCAACGATGACTCGTACGTTAACACGTATGGAAACGATGGGATGGATTATTCGTACAGAAGGTAAAGATCGCCGTGAGAAGCTCATTTCTTTATCCGAAACAGCGATAAAGATGATTCCAATATGGCAAGAAGAAGTTGATACTTTCGAAGAAAAAACGCTAGAAGGTATTAACGAAGATGATTTACATCAAGCATTTCAAGTGTTACAACAAATTATTAAAAATTTAGATTAAATTGGAGGGATGACGATGCAAAGTGAGAAACTTTGGACGAAGGATTTCCTCGGAACTTGTTTTAGTAGTCTATTTCTCTTCTTAACATTTTACATGCTTATGACTACTCTGCCTGTCTATGTAATAGACGGCCTAAAAGGAAAACCTGAGGAAATTGGTTTAGTTGCAACTGTGTTTCTTATTTCTTCTGTTTTATGTAGACCATTCACAGGAAAATGGCTCGATGATTTAGGAAGAAAGAAAATATTATTTATTTCACTTTCATTATTTTTAGCCGCTACTGTTATGTATTTCGGTGCGCAAAGTTTATTCTTATTACTTGCCCTTCGCTTCTTACACGGTATTGGGTTCGGGATGGCAACGACAGCTACTGGTACGATCGTAACTGATGTTGCGCCAGCTCATCGACGAGGCGAAGCACTTGCATATTTCGGCGTATTTATGAGTCTGCCGATGGTAATTGGTCCTTTTTTAGGTTTAACAATTATTTCTCATTTTTCGTTTACTGTGTTATTTATCGTTTGTTCCGTATTTTCATTACTTGCATTTTTATTAGGACTACTTGTAGATATTCCACACGAAGCACCTGTTAGCAAACAAAAACGTGAAAAAATGAAATGGAAAGACTTAATCGAACCATCTTCTATTCCAATTGCACTTACAGGATTTGTTTTAGCCTTTTCTTATAGTGGTATTTTATCCTTTATTCCTATTTATGCGAAAGAACTCGGTTTAAGTGAAATTGCAAGTTACTTCTTTATTTTATACGCACTTGTTGTTGTCATTTCTCGTCCATTTACAGGAAAGATTTTTGATCGCTTCGGTGAAAATGTACTCGTTTACCCTGCTATCATTATTTTCACAATCGGAATGTTCATATTAAGCCAAGCACAAACTTCATTTTGGTTCCTTGGCGCAGGTATGCTAATCGGTTTAGGTTACGGAACATTAATTCCGAGTTTCCAAACGATTGCGATTTCTGCCGCTCCAAACCATAGACGTGGTTCTGCGACAGCTACGTATTTCTCATTCTTTGATAGTGGTATTGGCTTTGGTTCTTTCATTTTAGGTATTGTCGCAGCGAAATCCAGTTATCATAATATGTATTTTATCGCAGCTATTATCGTTGCGTTCACTTTACTTTTATATTATGGATTACACGGACGAAAACAAAAATTCAAGAAACAACCTACAGACGGAAAAATTTCCGCTTAACGTTAATAAGGAAAGTAAACTTCCCCGTTTACTTTCCTTATTTTGTATTTCTTTCAAGACGAGCGTATACTTATAGTAGAAATAAAAAGGAGGGCCATATATGAAACTAAAAAAATCTCCCCTACTCTTACTTATACTAACATTCATATTTGTAATTACAGGGCTTGGGTTTACTTACTTCAAACAAAATAAAACGACCCCATCAAAACATAATGTGACAAAAGAAAACTGGTTAAATGACCCTTACTTACGTTGGTCGTACACACATATGAAAGAATTCACTTTAGTTAATAACGTAAAAAACAATCCTGACCAAATTGCTCACTTCCCTTCCGCATTGCAAAACTTAGACGATTTTGCTGTGGAGCGTAGATTCGGAAATACAACTCCTCTAAAAAAACTTTTAGACGATAACAAAACAGATGCTTTTGTCGTTGTACATAATGGACAACTTGTTTATGAACGATATTTCAATGGGTATAAACAGAATGAACCTCATGGTATGGCATCATTAGCAAAAGTCTTTACCGGGGCGATTATACAATCTCTCGCTGAAGAAAAACGTATTGACTTAGAAAAAACAGCTGACACTTACATAAAAGAATTAAAAAACACACCGTTCGGTAATGCCACACTTCAGCAATTAATGGACATGCAAGTTTCAGCAGAATACCCGACCCACGGATATGAGCAGCCTGGGCTAGAAAATCAAGATGCACAATTATATTTAGCTAGCAATATTTTACCCCGCGGCAAAAACTACGACGGTCCGATGAAAATTTATGATATGTTACGAGAAGCCGAAGAAACTGCACCACCTGGTTCTTCCTTTTCTTACAATAACGGATCAACAGAAACGCTCGCTTGGATTATTAGAACTATTACTGGTAAATCACTAGCTGAAAATGTAAGCGAACGAATTTGGTCTCAAATTGGTATGGAAGAAAACGCGTATTACGTTACAGATGAAACAAAAGTAGAACAAGCTAGTGCTGGATTAAATGCAACTGCTAGAGATATGGCGAGATTCGGGCAATTACTATTAAACAACGGGGAATATAACGGAAAACAAATTCTCCCTTCTTCTATTACAGAAAGTGTAAAAAATGTACAAGAAGGTGAACTTGAAATTAGTAGTGGCGCTTCTATTTCTTATCATAATCAATGGTGGATTCCCCACAATGAACAAGGTGCTTTCGAAGTGTTAGGTAGTTACGGACAAACACTTTACATCGATCCGAAAGCAAATATGGTAATCGCCCACTTCTCTTCTAACGCAACGCCAAGTAATGAAATACATTCAGTTTACTCAAATATGTATGTTGATATTGCACATCATTTAGCAAAGCTTCCACAGTAGTGGAAGCTTTTTCTTGTTGGGATATTTTATTTATACTCCTACATATTAGAAGATACTGAAAGAATAACTGCTTAAAATACGCCTATCAAAATTTATATAAGCAGTTTACATGTTTAATTAAGTGTTTAACTAATACATCCACACCTTTTGGAGAATTCGTTAAAACACTTCCCTTACAAAGATTGTCTGTTCATATTGGTCGAAAATTTCTTCTATAGATGAAAATAAAGTTTCTTCCGGGATGATGAACTTTATTTTTTGACCATTTTTTAACATAAAGGAAATTGTTCCATTATCATTAAAACCTGTATGAAACGTTCCTCGTTTATTTAATACTACCTCTTCAATTGTATTTATTTCCATTGAAAAGTTATTCTTTAATTGCAAGAGTTCATGTACATCGCCAGTATGTATTTTTGTATCTATTTCAGTTTCTAAGTTTAATTGTTTTTTCTCAATTTTTTTGAACCAGAACAAAAACAATAGCTCTGAAATACCAGGTAATTGTTTTTTATAAGCATGTCGACTATGAAACTGTCCGCCAATCTTTATAAAATATATACAGTCACCTGTAATAAAAACTTTATAATACATATCTGCCGTAAACATTTTAGGCTTTAAAAGATAAAAACTTTTGATCATAATTCCCCCATCAATTTTAAATGTATTTGTATAAACATTTTTAGCTAGATTTGTGCTAAAACATATTTCTCATGTAATACAACACTATTGTATTGAATCTCCTCTCCCTTTGCAACAGTTGCTTTGAAGCCAGCTAGTAACCTTTCTCTATACTATCCCTATAAGTGCTACCCCATTTCCAACCGTTTTCTTCTAGTATATTAAAAGCAGAATCTGATACAAGGCTCTATATCAACCTATCAATAAATTATCACCCTATAAATATCTGAATTTTCTTTATATTAGAGGTTATCTCCCAAACAACCTCGAATAATTGTACTACATATACATAAGGAGGGTGATCTATTTTGTTTCGTTCCTTTACAAATGGTTGCGTCGCCTTAGTGCAACGCTTCTTGCCAGAACCGTTTATTTTATCATGTTTACTAACTGTTTTCGTTATCTTCTTTGGTATGTTTGCGACTCACCAAACCCCTGTAGAAATGATTAATCACTGGGGTAATGGAATTTGGGGACTCCTCGCCTTTTCTATGCAAATGGCACTTGTACTCGTGACTGGATCTGCTTTAGCAAATGCTCCTCTTATAAAAAAAGGATTAACGAAAGCTGCCAGACTACCAAAAACGAATGGACAAGGCATTATTGCCATTTCAATTGTAAGTTTACTTGGTGCATACATAAACTGGGGCTTTGGAATTGTTGTATCTGTTTTATACGCAAAAGAAGTGGCAAGGCAGCTGGACGGATTAGATTATAGACTAGCAATCGCCTCTTCTTACTCTGGATTTCTCATTTGGCATGCGGGTCTTTCTGCCTCCATCCCTCTTACGTTAGCAACAGGCGGTGAAACGTTAATTAAAACGACTGCTGGAAGTATTAAAGAGGCGATTCCAATAACAGAAACGTTATTCTCACCATACGCTCTCGTTCCAGTTATTATTTTTCTCATTACGATGCCTCTCATTAATAAGGCGATGCATCCAGATGAAAAACATACGATCACTGTAGATCCTAGCGTGTTCCATGAAGAAGCCGCTGCTCAAGAAGTAGAAAAAAATACATTCGCTGAAAAGATGGAAAATAGCATTATTATTACACTTTGCGTTGGATTGTTAGGTCTCATTTATATTTTCAATTACTTTTATACGAAAGGTTTTAACCTTACTCTCGATATCGTGATTTTTATGTTATTAATTGCAGGTCTTATTTTCCACAGTACTCCGATTCAGTATATTCGCGCTTTTTCAGACTCTACGAAAAGTGCTTCTGGCATTTTACTTCAATTTCCGTTTTACGCAGGAATTATGGGCATGATGATTGGAGCAAATAGTGAAGGACTTTCACTTGGAGGAGCTATTTCTAATTTCTTTATTAGCATTTCAAATGAAACGACTTTTCCGCTCTTTACATTTTTAAGTGCTGGCATTGTTAACATTTTCGTTCCATCTGGCGGCGGTCAATGGGCTGTGCAAGCACCAATTATGATTCCAGCTGGCGCTGAACTTGGTGTACCTGCTGCAAAAACAGCAATGGCAATTGCATGGGGCGATGCTTGGACGAATTTAATTCAACCTTTCTGGGCATTACCAGCATTAGCGATAGCTGGTTTAGGTGCTCGTGACATTATGGGATTTTGTGTTGTGAACTTACTATATGCGGGTTTTATCATCAGTCTATGCTTCTTATTTATTTAAACGAAAAGCTAGTTTTATACTAGCTTTTTTACATAATAAATCACTTATTTCCCATGCAATTTATAATCTTCTCCCACTCTATCTCCGTAAGATGTAATGACTCAAATGCAAAAAAATCTTCGCAAATTTTTCCGATTAAGTGTGGATGTTCACTCAAAAAATTCCACTGTAACGCTTTAGGAAGAAAATATGTTTCATATTCTTTACTTCCCCGTACTATCTCATCTACTTCTCTTTCACAAATTCCTCTTATTAAATAATCATTTCTTAACTCTATTTGAATTTGCTGAAATGTTTCGCTACATTTTTTCAATTGAAGTAAACGCGTAACATACTTCCGAAAAAGTTCGCCGTCATACTGAATACAGTTTATAATACGGTCGACTTCATTCATAATGTACGAGCCTTTTCTTCTATTTGTAATAACCATTTTTCACGCTTTGATACTTTACTCGTTTTCACAGATTGAAACACTGAACGTTTTATATCGCGAATGCCACAAAAACGTAAAACACCTCTCTTCATCATAATCCAATCTGCTGATCGATATAATAGTGCGACGTACCATAGGGGCGAGTCTAACTTATTAATAACCCATGCTTTTTTCCCTTGCAATAATCCTTTCGGCAGAGCCCCTTCATATTTATAAGCAAATCCAGCTACGAAAATACGATCGATAAATCCTTTTAAAATTGCTGGCATCCCCCACCACCATATTGGATAGATGAATAAAAGTGTATCTACTTCTTCTACTAACGTTCTGTACCGAGCTGTTTCTTCTTCATTTACTAAATCACGTCTTTTCTTCTCTTCATTAAATACGAGGACTAGATCAAATTGTTCTTTGTATAAATCAAGCAGCGTAACTGAATGATTTGTTTCCGGTAGTCCTTTTTGCACATGATTTAAAATCGCCGCGTTAAAACTTGAAGGATTAGGATGAGCGTATACAATTAGTACGTTCACTACATAACAACTCCCTCTATACGTTAAAGTTACCCCTTCTTTAACATCTTCTCTACAATCTGTACGTTTTTCGAACTTTGCAATAATCGATTCAATAATATAAGTAATTCTTCTTTTTCTAAATCTCTCAGTTTCTCTTTAACTGCACTCTCACCAGCACCTTGAATATCATAAACAACTGCCGCCATATGCTTACAAAGATTCTCATATGGACATTCGCAGCTACTTTCTGAAAAATCTTCGAGATCGATAACTACTTCATAATTTCCTGCATTTCCAGTAACGAAAGCAAACACTTTTTTATCATGTATTTCAACATCTTCTACATGTCCATCTTCATAATATTCATATCCCTTATCTACAATGTACTTTGGGATCCATTTCGTTATATCTTTTAATAAGTAAGCGTACATAATTGTACCCCTTCCTTTAATTCCCTTTTGACTTCAAAAATCCTGTATGTTATTCTAATAACTGTCAAATAGCAAGTCTATATGACAAAACGACTGACACCTATTCGGCGAAGGTGTCTCTTTTCATTTGCAGCCGATATGAATTGCCTCTTTCAGGCACATTCAATTTTTGACACTACACACTCAACACCATTCCCTGTATCAGGCTGCTTTAGCAGTCTTTTACTCTACATACTCCGTTATTTTAAGAAAAAAAGAGAGCTTAGCTCCCTTTTCTCGCCTTATACAATACCCCTTTTTCAGCATAGAGATATTCATCAGCTAATGTAATTTTCCCATCCAGTTTTAGTTCGTCTAATAATCTTGATAAATAAAATTGATGCAACATCTTTTTCGTGAATTTCCCTTCATGATGCGAAACGATATGTTCTTGAATATCTAACAATGATATCGGCTTATCTTGCTCTATCATATATTCATAAACTGTACTACGCAGTTTTACGTATTTTTCGAGTGTCACAGTAATGCGCAACCCCTTTCTTCTTAATATAAATTTTCGTAATCGGTTTTTTTGCAATAAAAAAACCTCTCCGATAAGAAGAAGTTACGTATATATCTTCGTCTTATCTCCCAGAACAAATATGTTCTGCTGGAATTAGCACCTGCATCGCGGTTGCTGGGTTTCATCGGGCCAGTCCCTCCACCTCTCTGGATAAGAAAATATTCACTTAATTCTTACTATACGTAATTCCACTTTAATTGTCAAATAAATATAACAAATTATATTTTCTTCCTTACTGTTCATACTACCCATATACGAACACGCAAGGAGGATTATGAAATGCATCAAAATGCTCGCGGATATGTACAAGATTCTTTTCAATCATTACAAGAAGCTAAAAATTGTTTAGAAGAAGCGCTCGAAACAGTTGAAAAAGATTTTAATCGCGCTCGTATTGAACAATCACTTTATGCTGTTGAACAAGCTATTCAACGTTGCGAGTACACCGTTCACATTTTAGAAAAAGATTAAAAACTTCCCATCAATTGATGGGAAGTTTTTTCAAATGGCATACTTCATAATTATTGCCGTTATGATTAAAAAATATACAGAATTAGCAATTTCTAAAATTCCTACTTTTATAATAGAAATTTTTTTGCCATACAACACAATTGCTCGAATGGCACTTGGTATAAAAATAAGAGAACACCAGGGATTAATCACAAATATGATTATTGTTAATACGATATGATATCCCCAAGATATAAGACGATACTTCGGGTTATTTTTTTCACGAATCATCGTTTTCACATAGAACGTACTACCTAAAAAGTATAAAAATGAAATAAGTGCAATGAATATAGCTGTATGATCGATTTGCTTCATTGAAAAGTAATAACTAATTAATCCACCGATACAAAACACAATAATCGCACAAATATCATTTAATAGTGCTCTTTCATTTTTTTGACGAGCGTAATACATATTCACTATAAATAATGGAATCATTACTATTACGAATAAAAGAATTCGCCACTCATATAATAAAGAAATCATCCCAAATAGGAACGCAATGCTGAAATAAACAATGGCAGCTTGTAAAAACTCTTTTTTTCGTCTTTGCTTTATGTACGTAAGAAATGGATACGTGGCTAAATAGATAAAAAACCACGCTAAAAACAATGGAATATGATAAATAGTAGGTTTCCCAAGTATGACACTTAATAAAAAAGGAATAACAAGCATAGCCCATGCACCATGTTGCTTCGGAATAACTAACTTCATTAACTATACACCTCCCTTTTGAAAAAAGTTCTCACCTACCATTATACAAATAATTTTATATAATAACGGATGTATATTAAATCGATTTTTTGACAAAAAAATGCTCCTTACAATATGTAAGAAGCATGAAAGAGGCAAACGAATATGTAAGTCGCGACCCTACCTTATATGAGTATGCTTTTCTATGTCACGTTATGCTCATCTAATATACCGTATTTCTTTTTAAATCTTGTAAGAATCGTAATCCATGAAGTACTAAATAGTAATAAGAAAATAACATTCGAAATCGCATGGCTCAAATCAAAGTAAAAACTTGCGATATAATACGAAATGACAGTTTCCCATGTTGCTTCTCGTATAAAACCGAGAAGACCCCAGAAATTCATAATCCAGCCAAATAAAAAGCCAACAATTACTCCGTAAAGAAGTCTTCCCCATAGCTTTTTCATAAAAAATGTATTACGAAGTAAACCTGCTATAAAACCAATCATGCCCCATGAAAACATTTGCCACGGTGTCCATGGACCTTGTCCTAAAAAAATATTAGATACGATTGCTGCTGTAGCACCAATCATAAAACCAGTTTCACTACCAAATACAATTGCAGAAACGATAATGACAAAAGAAGTTGGTTGTACACTTGGTAAAATAGAAAATGGCACCCGGCTTACTGCTGCAATTGCCGCTAATACAGCAACGAGAACAATTTCACGTGAAACAAACGCCTTTCTTTCAAAACGGATATAGAAAGGTAACATAATAACCGCTAATATAAACAAACTACTTAACATGTAATAACCGTCCATGACAAGTGTCGTAAGGAGTAATGTGCCGATTATTACTGCAAAGATACATATTATGAATGCAACATATCTTTTGGACAAGCTTCGTACACATCCTCCCACGTTAATGCATATGGCAATTCTTTTCGAATGAATCGGTTAATAGATGTTGTATAAAAGAAGTTGCCGCTAAAAAATTCTTTCGGTGCATCATTCATAATGACTGTTCCATCAAATAACATCATACATTGATCAACGTATTTCGCTGCAAACTCAATATCATGCGTTGCCATTACAATTGTTGTACCTTCTTTTTGTAGCTTCCTAAATAGCTCTCCTACTCTTTCTTTCTTCCATGGATCTAATCCCTTTGTCGGTTCATCAAGTAATAATAAAGTCGGCTTTGATAATAACGTTGTACATAATGCAAGAAGTTGTTGCTCTCCTCCGCTACAATCGTGCGGATGGCGTTCTTTAAGCGAATACAACCAAAACTGTTTTAGCGTATCTTCTGCTATTTCTTTTCCTTGTTCTCCGTATAATTCACGTGCACGTTCATAAACCTCGTCCCATACTGTATCAAATGTAAAATGATAATACGGATGCTGCGATACATACCCAATACTTTTAAATCGTTCTTTCGAATCAATTTTATGTATCACTTTTCCGTTCCACTTTACTTTCCCTCTTCTCGCTTTTTGTAATCCTGCTAAAATCGTTAACAGTGTAGACTTACCTGTACCGTTCTTCCCAACGAGCGCTACCCATTTTCCTTTTTCAATCGAAACTGATAAATCATGTAAAATAAGCGGACTATTTTTTTCATATTGGAACGAAATATGCTCTGCGCTTAAAATAACCTCTTGCTTTTCACTTTGTGCTATTGGCTCATTTACATATGATATCGCTGCAAAATCATTCATTTTCATTTGCGCCTCTCGCACTGTAAACGGAATATCTCTCACATTCCACTCTAAAAATAGCCTTGGAATTTGCGGAATAAATGGACGGAATGATTCTACTCCCCACATATCCGTAATAACAAATTTAGGACTACCATCATACATAATACGGCCATTATCCATACAAACAACGCGTGTTGCAAGCGGGATAACTTCATCTAAACGATGTTCACTTAAAATAATCGTAATTCCAAGTTCTTCATTAATCCGTTTTAATAATCCTAAAAACTCTTTTGCAGCGATTGGATCTAACTGCGCTGTCGGTTCATCTAATAATAGCAATTTCGGCTGCATAACTAATACCGCAGCTAAATTAACAAGTTGCTTTTGCCCACCAGATAACGTGTGAACAGATTGATGCAATAAATCTTGAAATCCTAAAAAGCTAATAAGCTCTGCTATTCTTTTTTGAATAATATGTGATGATAATCCGATATTTTCTAAAGAAAATGCTAATTCTTGAATTACTGTATCCATAACGATCTGATTTTCTGGGTTTTGAAATACCATCCCAATTTCTTGGGCAGATAACAAATCAGCTACTTCCTCTATTAAAACACCCTCATAAAATATCTCTCCAGAACGCGTACCAATTGGAAGTAACTCCTTTTTAAAATGTTTTAATAAAGTCGTCTTCCCAGATCCCGATCCTCCAGCAAGTGCAATAAACTCACCTTTTTGAACAGAAAGAGAAATATGCTGTAACGCTTTTTCATTTTCATCAGCATATACAAATGATAAATTGTTTATTTCTGCATGCGCCACCATATCCATTCTCTCCCTTCCATTATGATTGGTAAACTAATAAACATCGTAAATACGACAAACATCATCCCATCGTATTGCTGAAATAGAATCGATTCGACTTTCGGATAAATAATCAATTTCCCCCCGCCATAATTACTACATATAATAGCAGCTATAAATAAAATGATTAAATAACTGAGCGTATACCAATCGCGCCTTTCCATTCTATAGCGAATATACGTCGTACGCTTCGTTACACCAAATCCACGAGCTTGCATAGAATCTGCCGTTTGCAGTGCATCTTCTAATGAACAAATTAATAATACTTGCAGCAATTGCATACCATTTTTGACGCGTTCAATTATCGAACCTGAATCTACCTGCACACCTTTCGTCTTTTGAACGAGTGTGATTTTCTTTAATCGCCTTATAAACAAAGGAACAAATCTCACTGTAATCATCGTTAACAATGCAACTTTCGGTGAAATTCTTGAAAACAAATATAAAAATTTATGACTGGAAATAATATCATTGTATGACGCAAACGTAAACATAACTGCAACTAGTAATAACCCCATTACTATTCCAAACATAATCGCCTCAAGCTTAATACGGCTATCACCTAACCAAAATAACGTAGTTCGACCTCTATGCGTTAATAACGAATTAAATAAAATTACCATAAAGAAGAAAACAATTGTGCTCGGTAGCATCTTTCTTATCTTTTCGCTATTTCCTTGCATCACATTTAACATAATAATTAATACTATTGCTCCAATTAAAAAAAGAGGATGAAGACACATCATACATAGTATCATCACCCCGATATAATAGAAAAAATTCACAAAAGGATGTAAAGAAGAAAAACTTATTTTCATAGCCCTTTACCGAATGCCTTTCTTATTGTAATACGTATACCCACTCAATTGTATCTCCTGGTTTTACCGTAGCTACACCAGCACTATGGTTTGGAAAAGCACCGTTCACACGATATTTCCATCCACTAGTATCCGCAATATCTTTTTCATATAAATCATTAATACCTTTTACATAAATACTATCTCTAGATCCGCTTGCATCAACATCTAATCCTGTACGTTGCAATACTTTATACACAGTATCGCCATCTTGTACATCCATCTTTTTCGCACCCATTATATATCCGTTATTTCCTTTTACTGAGATTGTTACTTGTTTTGCTTGCGGTTTCGGTACTGGTACTGGATCTGGTTTTGGTGGTTCAGGTTTTGGTACTGCCGGAGTCGGTATCGTTTTCTCCGCTTTATTCGGATCTTCTTTTTGCTCCTGCTTCGGTGTTTCTTTCGGCTGATTCACAACCTTTGCTTCTTCTTTTACTTCTGGTGCTTTCGGTTGTTGTTTCTCTTCTTGTACTTGTTGCTGCTCTGGTTGCTTATTTACAGCAGGTTGCTCTTTCGGTTGTTCCTGTTGTTTCTCTTCTTTCTTTACCTCTGGTTGTGCCTGCGGCTTTTCCTCTTTCGGCTTCTCTTCTACTTTTTGTTCTTGTTTCTCTTTCTGTTCTTCTTGCTGCTTTTGCTCTGATTCAGCTTGCTTTTCTTTTGTTTTTTCTTCCGGCTTCGCTTCATCTTTTTGTTCTTTTTGTTTCGCTACCTCTTCTTGCTTCGGTTCTACCTTCTTCTCAGGCTTTACAGCTGCCTCTTCACATCCGGCAAGTAGCCCGAGCGAAAGCAGTAAAGAAATGAACCATTTCACCTTACTCATCCTATCTCTCACCTTTCATACGAAAATTAGGAGCAAATAATTGCTCCTAATTTTTTGTTAAGCTGCTTTACGTCTCCATAATACATATGCAGAAGCAATACATAATACACCCATACCTACTTCTGTTGCTGGACTATGAGAAGATGCTCCTGTTTTTGGTAGACTGTTACCGTTTCCGATTTTTTTATTCTTAACCGGTTCGTTATCTACAACTACTTTTAGATTTTCATCTTTTGTTTCTTGTTGTACTTGGTCTTGTTCTTTCGGTTCTTCAGTAACTTCTTTTTCTACTACATTATTTTCTGGTTCAACGACCTTTTCTGGCTCTTCAATCGGTTTTGGCTTAATTACATCACCAGCGTCTACATTAGACCAATCATAAATAGATTTTCCCATTTCCTTAAATTGAAGTAATGCTAAAAGAGCCTGTTCTGTAGCCATTCCGTTACCATTTTGATCACTTGGTAACCATTTAAATTCACCATTTGAAAGTTGATATGATAATAGGTTTTGCATTGCCTTATGAAGACGGTTTTGATCTACACCTTTAACAAGCGATAATCCAATAATTGCTTGCGCAGTACTATTTGAATTTTCTTGTCCATCAGCTGAAAAACCACCATTTTGCAGCTGTTCGTTATATAAATACGCAACAGCTTTTTGTATAGCTGGTTTCACATCTGATCGCTCTTGATAAGGAGCTAATGCTGATAAAACCATACCTGTTACATCAACGCTACTAGCACTATCTTTACTACCTGAACTATTATAAGTCCATCCACCGTCTGTATGCTGATTATTTAACAGTGCTTCCACTAGAGCAACTCTGTTCCATTTTGATTCAACTGGAATCTCATACTTCTTCGTATCAAATGCAAGTAAAGCAAATGCATAACCTGTAACAGAATTCACTTTATCTGACTCATACAATTTTTGAACTAAATTATGTCCACCTACATTTTTAGGGTCTGCACTCATTGCATTCATCATAATAATTGTTCTAGCTAAATCTGTCGCTGAAAAACGATTAATGCGCTTTTCTACTTTTTCAGTTACTGACTTAACATAATTTAATTTTGCCTCAATTGGCACATTCTTTCCAGAACGAGAAAGCGCTACAGCTACCCAGTCACTTTCAATTCCATCTTGTAACATCTTATCTGATGTTTTAGAAATGGCTTCGTTTAATTGTGCACTTGGATCTTGAATGTTCTCTTGCTTTGGTTGTTCTGGTTGTTCTGGTCTTGGATCATCCGTCTTCGGTTCTTCTGGTTTTTCTTGTTTTGGATCATCCGTCTTTGGTTCTTCTGGTTTTTCTTGTTTTGGATCATCCGTCTTTGGCTCTTCTGGTTTTTCTTGTTTTGGATCATCCGTCTTTGGCTCTTCTGGTTTTTCTTGTTTTGGATCATCCGTCTTTGGCTCTTCTGGTTTTTCTTGTTTTGGATCATCCGTCTTTGGTTCTTCTGTTTTACACGTCCCAAACTTATCTAACGTTTCTTTCAATGTTTCCTGGCTTATATTGCTCCAGTCTGAAACAAAGCGAAAGACAACAACATCTCCAGATTTTAATTTATAACTATCTGCTCCGACTTCTGCAGACTTATCATTTACATCATACAGCCAAGCACTTGTATCCCCGGCCATTAAACCATCGATTCCTTTTACATATGTTCCAAACGACATCGTTTCAGATTCTACCTTGTCCCCCATGACCTTTTGCAGCAAACTTAAAGCTGTTTCCCCATCTTTAATTTGCTCTTCTTTCGGACATAACATAATGCCTTTTTGTGATTCCCCAATAATTGCAAGTTTTGCTGTATTTTCTTCAGCAAACGTAATATGTACTGTATTCGCAAAAGAAACAAATACAAGTGTCACTGCCATTAACGACGTAAGCAGCCACTTTTTCAACATTGCCATCCCAAAATTTCCTCCCTTACTACCATTTACACAAAAAAAGGCCCTTCAAGGGCGTGCGATTGACACTCTCTTTTTGTAAGTGTCGAACAAAAATGTACAACACCTCCTACCCGCATTATTCGCGGCTATATTTGTATAGGAAAAATAATTTTGTTTATGAACGTATCATTGTGATAACATTCACTTTTCTTGGCACAACTTACTTCCATTTAAGTTATCGTAAAACGATAAACCTATACATTCTGTAAATTTTAAATTTCTGTATTATTTTACTATTGACAAAGAATTTTGTCCATGCTTTATCGGATTTATTTTCTAAGAATAATAACTTATTAACTCTTAACTATGTAAACTCTTTTCACTAATAATGACGCCATCTTCATCCGCATAAACATATTCATTTGGATTCCAATCCACTTGTCCAAAATGCAATGAAATATTTCGTTCTCCTTTTCCTTCTTTCACACTTCTATTTGGCATCGTTCCTAACGCTAAAATACCAATATTAATATTCTTTAGTTCACTAGAATCACGAACATACCCATTCACAATAATTCCTGCTAGCTTTCTTTCTTCCGCAATAGCTGCCAAATTATCACCAAGTAACGCACAATTAGTAGACGCTCCGCCATCAACAACTAATACTGTTCCTTCTGGTAATGTTTGCAATCCTTCCTTCACTAGTACATTATCATCTTTCACTTTTACAGTTGCAATTTTCCCGTGGAATTGTTCTTTCTTCCCAAAAGACCGAAAAGACTGGCGACATATTTGTAATTCCTTTTCAAATTCATCACATAGATCTGTAGTTTTCCACATCTTGTTCCCTCTTTTCCTTTTTCTTTCTACATAACATATTCTTGGCTTATTATCGTTTCCCTGTCTAATATTGCAATAATTTGTATGTACGGGAAAAGGATACAAAAACTATTGCCTTAAGAAGCTACCTTTATTATAATCTATTTCACGGATTGAATTCAGAATATTAAAATTAATAAAGTGAAGAAGGAGGAATTTTATGCAAATACAAACTGAGGCAAAAAACAACCTAGTAAACAAAAGTTTAAAATGCCTGATGCGTACGTACTACTATTTTTTATTGCCTTACTTTGCGCCATTGCTACGTATTTCGTTCCTGCTGGAGAATTTAAAAGAGTTACAAACGGGACCGTTACAACGACAATACCAGGTAGCTATCATTCTGTTCCGCAATCACCTGTAGGATTTGTTTCTTTTTTTACCGATATTGAAAAAGGAATGACACTTGCTGCTCCGATCATCTTTTTAATTTTATTTACAGGCGGTGCCATTGCCATTCTTGAAAAAACAGGTGCTCTTGACGGTTTAATCTATCATGTTATAAACAAATTTCGTAATCAGCAATTACTTTTCATTTGTATCGTTGCCGCACTTTTTTCTATTCTCGGAACGACTGGCATTATCGTTAATTCAGTTATCGGTTTTATCCCCATCGGTATCATCGTTGCACGCACATTAAAATGGGACGCTATCGTCGGTGTAGCAATTATTTATTTAGGCACTTATGCTGGTTTTAATGCTACTATTTTATCCCCCTCACCTTTAGGCATTTCACAAAAGATCGCAGAACTTCCGATATTTTCGGGAATTGGTTTACGCACAGCTATCTATATATCTTTTTTACTTGCCACTATCCTTTATATTAATTGGTATGTAAAGCGCTTGAAAAAATTGAATAAAGGAAGCATTCTTGGCGACAACTGGTTTCCAAGTAACGCTCTTTCAAGCGAAAAGGAAGCAGAGAAAAAAGAAGTTCCTTGGACGATACGTCATAAATTAATTTTACTCGTTTCAGCTTTATCATTAATTGCATTTTTAATAGGCGCTTTTCGTCTACATTGGACGGACGCAGAAATGACCGCTACTTTTATTTTCATAGCAATTACAGCCGGAATAATAGGTGGCATGAAAGCAAACGATATCGCTTCTACTTTTCTAAATGGCTGCCAAAACCTTATCTATGGTGCTTTAATTGTCGGAATGGCTCGCTGTATTTCAGTCATTTTAGAACAAGGCAAATTACTTGATACTATCGTTAACCAGCTCGCACAGTCTCTTGAAGGACAAAGCCCTGTATTTGGTGTTATCGGTATGTACGTAAGTAGTGCCGCATTACATTTCCTTATTTCATCCGGAACAGGAGAATCGGTTATTTTTATTCCGATATTAGCTCCATTAGCTGATTTCATGCACATTACACGCCAAGTTACAGTACAGGCTGTTATGCTCGGCGAGGGTGTAGTAAACTGCCTTAATCCAACTTCCGGTGTTTTAATGGGCGTTCTCGCAGCGAGCGGCATTTCTTATGGAAAATGGATTCGTTTCATGGCTCCACTTGCACTCATTTGGTTTATCATTGGACTTGTTTTTCTTATTGTTGGGGTGAATATTGAGTGGGGACCTTACTAAATACTTAACTAGATAAATAAGTACTATCGTTCCATATAAATATCTATTCTATTTCCCTCACTAGTCCTATAAAAATCATTTATTCTAGTAAAAATATAAGAAGGGATTGATCATAATGATCAATCCCTTTTATCAAAATATAATACCTTTAAAGATCTTAGTTCCAGATTTTATTTACCCATTCAGGATGATCAATAAAAGGATTGCGGTTATGTTGATATTTTGTAAAAATCACTTCATTACGCTTTCGCTCTAAATCATCGACCGGGTCTTGTTCATTCCATTTTAATAAGACAGATAGTTTCCCCATGTATGGATCTTTATTGTTATTTACTTTTTCATTCAGTTCTAAATCTATTTCGCCGTTGTCTCCCTCGTAACGAACAGCCATATAAAACAGCATTCTAGCAATATCTCCTTTTACACTATCACGAGGTTCCCAGGAATCACTATCATATTTACACTCTGTCGCTTCAGAATGATTCACACCACCATTATCAAAATCTAGATTTCCACGTGAACTATTTACAGATACATCCGTTGCTCTTAAATGATGTAGATCTGTTCCAGGTCCTGCAGTCGTTCCAAAGTCACCGTGAGATTTTGCCCAAACATGCTCTCGGTTCCAGTTATTTACTCCTGATCCATTCGTAAGTTTCCCATGCGAACGACCAGTATATAAGAGTATCACATTATTTTTATTATTTGGGTCCTCATCAGTATCTCTTAGCGCTTCCCAAACCGCACTGTATGATAGCTTTGTATGATTATCAATAATATTATGCAGTTCCTTCTTTAATTCTAACCCCGTTTTTCCTATTGCGTTATTATAATATGTATCGTCATAATTTTTTACAATAATCTCTTGTGCTGATGCAGAAGCTACTTCACCGTGTATAGTATCTGTGAATGATAGAGATGCAGAACCTAAAATAAAAAATGAAGATAGTGTAACCATAGCAATCTTTGTATTTCGAAACTTCATATACCCATTCCCCTTTAAAATATAATTTAAAGCTATTAACTAAAAAGTGCTTTCTAACCCCCAAAACCTTTTAGAAACCCCTACCCCTTTTCTGTTTATTTAATACAAGACTCTATCCAGTCTGTATCACTTCTAAACTTTTTATTTATTCACATTCCAAACAATTTCACTTTTTACAAGGAATATCCTTCTCTTATAAAGATTATTAACATATTCTTTACAACTAAAAAGTAGTTTAATATTAACTTATAAATTTTAATTTATTTATGCAATAATGCATATTTGATAAATACTTAAAAAAATAGTTTGAATAAAATGCATTCAAAGAAAACCGTGCAACAAAACAGATACAGTCTAAGACAGAAATAATAAAAATCAAGATGATAGCTCGACTTTTCCCTTTTCCATAACTGTCTTTATTTTTGTGTAAAACCTTTCTTTCTCTGAATAATACGTACAAAAATAGATTGGATACCATTTAGGCACCAATCTATTTTAATTAAAGAAACTGTGTCAATTCTGAGTTCACAATACGTTGTGCAGTAATGATAACACTGTCAGCTGTTAGTCCATAAACACTATATAGTCCACCAGGTTGATTAGGAACAATTTGAACTTCATATTCAAATGCTTGTCCAAAAGCAGGATGAACTAAACTTAGAGTTACAAAAGTAGAAGCATTAGAATTCACATTGAAGTTTACCTGTTCAATTAATACTAATGAACCGTCAAGTCTAAAAACTCTAGCTACTCCAGTAAGTGGGCCCGCAGTACGGTTAAGGATTTTCACCCTAACTTTATTTGCATTAGCAGGTTGATTTCCTACGTTTTCAATTGGTCCTGTAGTAAGAGCCATATAACATCACCCCCATTATATTATTATGATATTCAACGATAAACATTAATGTTATAGTCTAATTACCCAATCTACTTAAAATAAAAAGAAGCTCCAAATTCTATTATATTTAGGTCATAGATATTAAACTTAATAAAATCAAAGGCAGGAGCATATTTGATATGTTCCTGCCTTTTTATTGTGGGATACCGATAAATAGCCCTCTAGCTAAGATTTTAAAGTGCTACAAAATCAAAAATTTTATCTCACCACAGTTTTCTACGAGAATCCAGTGAACAGCTTATTTACATAATTTTTGTTCTCGGAAGTTGATTTTGTAGCGCCCTTTCTCGTAATTCACTATGTTTTCCAAAGAAAATAGTGAAAAACAGGGCGATGAATACATTTACAAAATGACAAAACTGTAAGAATACACGAATGTTTGTAAGAAAGTTCGATGTTTTCTTTTTCCTTTTTTTATTATAGTGAAAAAGAAGAACAAAATATTCTCTTATGTAGAAAAGGAAGATAATAATGATTGATCTATTAAATAAATGGATGTTAGAAAGTACAGCCAATTTTAATATCGTTGTAGGACTTACAGCACTTCTATTTTTGGGTTCAGTAATTGCACTTATTATTATTTACAAAAAAATTGGTAAACCGGTTGAAAGAACAAATACTATTTATTTAAAAATTACTTCTCGTATGTTTACTACTCAAATTCTAATGAATGCTATATTTATTTCTTTAGTTGGTAAAGATATTGAGAATTTCCGTCAAATCTTTATATTATTTGAAGCTTTTGTATTCTTTATTGGAGCTATTTATTCGTTTAAATTATATAGACAGGAGTACAAATAGTTGATCCCCATCTAATTTCTTTGCTTCCGCTGAATTTTGAGGTGAGGGTCTTACTTCCCGGCGAATAGCGGGATAAAACTAGAACTTCTTTTCCTATGTATCATTATTTCGTTACTTCACCAAACTGCGCTCTCGTCACTTTCGCCAAGTCATCTACTTTAAGCTCAATTTGTATACCAATTTTCCCTCCACTTACAATGATCGTATTAAGTGATTGGGCACTTTCATCAATACATGTAGAAAATAGCTTTTTCATTCCGACTGGTGAACAACCGCCGCGAATGTATCCTGACACTTTCGTAATATCTTTAACAGGAATCATTTCAATTTTCTTTTCACTTACTGCTTTTGCGGCAGCTTTTAAATTTAGTTCCTCATCTACCGGAATAATAAACACATGATAATTTTTACTATTCCCTTGAGCGATTAACGTTTTATATACTTCTCTCACTTCTCGTCCAATTTTCTCGGCTACTGATACGCCATCAATTTTCCCATCGTCTGGATCATATGACATCATCGAATATTCAATTTTTTCTTTATCTAATATTCGCATCGCATTTGTTTTATCTTTTTTCATAACGTTCTCCTTAAAAGGTTATTTCATATTATTAAGTTTTATTATACACCCTTTTCCATTTCTCCTACATAACTTCACGTATATTTCAAAACTAAAAATATTGATAATTCAAAAATCATCTGATATAATTTGGAAAAACTTATGTTAAGGAGAGATTTGTAATGCGAAATTTTAATACTTCTTTCCAACTTCATCATCATACGTAACGCCGTGTATCCGAAGAAAAATTTTTCTTCGTGGGTACAGGGCTTTTCCTGTTGACCCACGAAGCGTTCATAAAGCTATGTGGGTATTTTTATACTCACATAGCTTTTTTTAATTTAAAAAGGAGTGATTACAATGGAAATGAGAAATGTAAAAGGAACGAAAGACTATTTACCAGAGGAACAAGTGCTGCGAAATAAAATTAAAAGAGCTTGTGAAGATACGTTTGAACGATACGGATGCAAACCTTTAGAAACGCCGACGTTAAATATGTATGAGCTTATGTCTTACAAGTACGGCGGTGGTGATGAAATATTAAAAGAAATATATACACTTCAAGATCAAGGAAAACGTGAGCTCGCCTTACGATACGATTTAACTATTCCATTCGCAAAAGTTGTGGCAATGAATCCGAACCTCCGCCTCCCTTTTAAACGTTATGAAATTGGGAAAGTATTTCGAGATGGGCCAATTAAACAAGGAAGATTTCGTGAATTTATACAATGCGACGTTGATATTGTCGGTGTAGAATCAGTCATGGCTGAAGCGGAACTCATGAGCATGGCGTTTGAGCTGTTCCGAACATTAAACTTAGAGATAACGATTCAATATAATAACCGAAAATTGTTAAATGGTATTCTTCAGGCCATTAACATCCCTACTGAATTAACAAATGACGTCATTTTATCATTAGACAAAATCGAAAAGATTGGGATTGATGGTGTACGAAAAGATGTATTAGAGCGCGGAATTTCTGAAGAAATGGCTGATACAATATGTAATACTGTATTATCTTGTCTAAAGCTTACAATAGCTGACTTTAAAGAAGCTTTCAATAACCAACTCGTTGCCGATGGAGTAAACGAATTGCAACAATTACAGCAATATTTAATCGCTCTCGGAATAAATGAAAATACGATATTCAATCCGTTTTTAGCAAGAGGACTGACAATGTACACAGGTACTGTATATGAAATCTTCCTAAAAGATGGCTCAATTACATCTAGCATCGGTAGCGGCGGCCGTTACGATAACATTATCGGAGCATTCCGTGGTGATAGTATGAACTATCCAACAGTCGGTATCTCATTCGGTTTAGACGTTATTTATGCAGCACTATCGCAGAAAGAAACAATCTCATCTACAGCGGATCTATTTATCATCCCGCTCGGGACAGAATTACAATGCTTACAAATTGCCCAGCAATTACGTTCCACCACTTCCTTAAAAGTTGAACTTGAACTAGCAGGACGCAAATTAAAACGTGCCCTTAATTATGCCAATAAAGAGAATATCCCTTATGTGCTTATTGTTGGTGAAGAAGAACTTAGTGCAGACACTGTTGTGCTGCGGAATATGAAGGAAGGTAGTGAGGTAAAGGTTCCGATTTCTTCTTTAAGTAGTCATTTATAATACGAACCACCCTCGTTTGGGTGGTTTTTCTATTTTATAGATACCTAACAATTAGTTTACATAAAATTATTATAATCTATTAAAAATACAAATAAACAATATCCAATTACCTATTATTTTTGGTAATGTATAGATATGAATTGTTTTAGGAGGATTAACTTTGAAAACCTACATTCAAGCACTAAAGTGGACTACAGGGATCTATCATCTTTTATTACTTCCTTGTTATTATGTATTTCCAAGTCTTGTTAACCTATATGGGTTACCTTTACTACTATTGATTGTTTTACATATCACTACTATTTTATTAGCTAAAAAAGAAGGCATGAATACGTACCCTCATTATATCGGTATTATCGTTACTCTAGTTGCCTTCTTTCCTTATATAGACATCTTTCTACATATGATAGCAGCCATTTTCCTTATATTAGATGCTGCTTCTACGAATGCAAAAGAAGTTTATGATTCATAGATGGATAAAATGAAACTTTAATCCATTGAGTTTTGAAATAGGTCAGCAAAAAGGATTTACTTTTTAAGTAAACCTTTTTTCATTTTTAATTACTTTCCTTACTCCAGAATAATAAAAGAATATTCTGTTTGATTTTTATAAATTTCTAAATATTTATAAAACATTCAAATTAACATACATTTTAGTTATGTAAAAAATCTAAGTTTTAAGGAGATGAATCCATGCTTAAAAAGTTGATAGCAGGTGCATTATTAACTGTTTCGTCGTTAACTGGAGGAGTGGGATTAGTATCAGCTAGTACCGAAAAGGATTATTCGATTTCCTCTTTCGAATATGTAACTGTAGATGAAAAGACTGTTGATTCGTTTAACAAATTGAGTGCTCCATCAAAGGAAGACATAAAAATAACATTAGTTCTACCGAAACAAAATCAAAATGGAGACTGGTTATCTTATGGATTTTCGAGCAAAGAAAGTTTAGAGTCTTTTATTGAAAAAGATAAACAAAGGTTGAATAATTCAATCACTCCCCTTGGTGTTGGTGGAAGCGGACCTGGTAGTACAGACTTCTATAAACACACAAATCAAGGTAGCGAGTATTTTTCTCTAAGTAGCGGTTATAAAAACTTGTCTGCTAGTTGGCAAAATCAAATTGTTTCTGTACGTACAGCATCCCCCACTGCTAGCTATTCAACAACGCTATGGGAACGTACTTCAACGGACGGATATGGAAAAGGTGTTGTTTTTAAACACGCTGATTGGTATGGTCAAATTGCAAACTTAAATAATTTTCCAACTTCAGCAGTTGAAGTTAAAAAGTTAAAAAATTTAAAAATAAAAGGTGTTTTCACGTATGAAAACACCTTTTATTTCTACAATTATTTCTTCTATAACAATTTCAACTCTTAATTATTATTTTTCGTATCCCTACTCTCCAAAACTTTCTCCATATTATGAGTTGCCCATTCCATCATTAATAGAATCATTGGACGAAGTGATTCACCAAGCTCGGTTAACGAATATTCTACTTTAGGTGGCACTTCACGGTATACTTCACGATGTATGATGCCATCTGCTTCAAGTTCTCTAAGCTGCAGTGTTAACATTCTTTGTGTGATATTAGGTTTTAATCTTTTTAATTCATTAAACCTCTTTTTCCCATCTAATAAATGATACAAAATAACACCTTTCCATTTTCCACCAATCACCTCTACCATCGCTTCAACTGGACAAGAATATTTATTTAAAAATGGGTAATTTATATTTTTTTCATTTGAACAATCCATAATAAACCCCTTCCCTTAACAATAGTATCTTTTTTGATACTATAACACATAAATGTGCGTACTTGTATCTATGTTACTTTAAAAATATAATTTATTTACAAAATAAATTAACGAAAAGAGGAACTTTTATGACAAATACAAACGAAATTACAAAAGAGAAAATTATGGAGGCTTTTCATTTCAGACATGCATGTAAAGAGTTCGATCCTATGCACAAAATTTCAGAAGAGGATTTTAAATTCATTTTAGAAACAGGCAGATTATCTCCTTCTTCTTTTGGATATGAACCTTGGAAATTTATTGTCGTACAAAATAAAGAATTAAGAGAAAAACTACAACCGTATTCATGGGGCGCTGGTGGGCAACTTGCAACAGCAAGCCATTTCGTCATTGTTCTTTCAAGAAACATTAAAGATATGCATTATGATGCAGAGTATATTAAATATATGATGAACGATATTATTGGATTGCCTGAAGACACTCAAAAAATTAGATATGAATTCTTCAAAAAGTTCCAGGAAACAGATTTTAACTTATTACAATCCGATCGTACTGTATTTGATTGGGCATCTAAACAAACTTATATTGCTTTAGGTAATATGATGACGAGCGCAGCTCAAATCGGTATTGATTCTTGTCCGATAGAAGGATTCGATAAAGAGAAAGTAGACTCTTTACTTCGTCAAGAAGGCATTATACAGGGCGATAACTTTGAAGTATCTGTTATGGTTGCCTTTGGTTACCGTAAAGAAGATCCAAAACGTGATAAAACAAGACAGACTATAGATACAATTGTTGAATGGATTAAGTAATGTAGCACACACAAATAATGCTCCTAATAGCTGGATACTTATACTAAAGAACTATTAGTCGTTTTTCTTATGTATGAATTTGGTTTTTCATGGAAAGATATATTAGTATGTATGCAGTTTGAGCACTCTATTTTTTAGAGTCGAACAGGAGGAGAATGAATATGTCTGATATTGAAGTTGGCGAAGTGTTTACTCTTAGTGATGAGAATAACGAAGAGCAAGAAGTAGAAGTACTTGGAGCGATGGATGTCGAAGGCGCAGAATATATTGCAGTTGCCTTTGTTGAAGATATCCAAACAGAAACTGAGGAAGACATTGATATTTTCTTTTTAAAAGTAGAAGAAGATAATGAGTTTTCATACATTGAAAATGATGAAGAGTTTGATAAAGTATCTGCTGCGTTTGAAAAGATTTTGGATGAGCAAGAGCAAGAATAGTATGAATGAAAAACACGAGGGCGGATGCATATCCGCCCTCTTTTTATTACTCATCCAGAGACTCACGCAGTAATTGCAGTACATCTTTCATCGCAAAAGGTCCATCTTTTTTAACATGCTCCGCAAATTCTGAAACGAGACGTAATGTTCTCACACTTTCGATTGGATGTTCTCCTGATGCACTTTCAGCTGAAAGCATAACTGCATTCGTCCCGTCCAGTACAGCTTGAAACACATCAGTCACCTCAGCCCTTGTTGGAATAGAATGATCTACCATAGATTGAAGCATTTGTGTTGCTGTAATGACATATGTATTCGTTCGATTACATTCCTGAATCATCATTTTCTGTAAAAGCGGAATGCATTGATACGGTAACTCTACTCCTAAATCGCCCCTTGCAATCATAATTCCATCTGCTTCTTTACATATATCCTGAAAATTCTCGATTGCTTCCATCGTTTCTATTTTTGCAATTACATTAGGTGACGTTTCTTTATACTGTTGTATAAAATCTCGTATTTCTTTTATATGACTAGGTTTTCTTACGAAAGAACATGCGATAAAATCAACATTCTCCTCTAAAAGAAACTGAATATCTTTTTTATCTTTCTCTGTAATAGCTGGTAAACGAACAGCCGCATCTGGTAAATTAACTCCTTTATGAGATGAGATATTGCCACCTGTTTTTACCTTCGTTTCTATTTTGTCCGTACTTATCTTTTCAACAATTAATTCAACTTCTCCATCATTAATTAAAATTCTACTGCCTACTTTCACATCATTCGGTATTCCTTCATAATCAACACTCGCTTCTGTATTACTCCCTGTAACTGGTTGTGTATGTAAAATAAATGAATCTCCTGCCTGAAGTGTAATTTGCTCTCCCTTCACTTCACCTAATCTTATTTTAGGTCCTTGTACATCACCCAAAAATTTAATAGAGTCATCTAATGATTTCACTAAACGAATGATGTCTTTATGACTTTCATGCGTGCCATGCGATAAATTCAGTCGAATAATTTTCATACCATTCTTTATTAACTGTGCTAATGTTTCTTTATTATTACTTGCGGGTCCAATTGTACAAATTCGATCGATTGTCATTTTTGTCACCATCCTTTTTTTAATAAGTTTCCCATATGAACTTAAAAATAACAGAGATTCTGACATGAATAGATTTAAATTTACATGAATTTCATAAAATTAAACCTGTATCCCTTGCTGGCTAAGCATTAGAAGATATATTCGCTTTTTTGCAAATGAAGACATGTTGAATCGAAAGTAAAAGAAAAGTTAAGTATGGGATAAACCATTGAGAGTTTCGAAATTTTCATATATTGTATGAATTGAGTTCGAACTCAAAAATTTAAAAAGGTGGGAAAATTAGTGAATATGAAAAAATCTTTATCGGTGACAACTTTAGGGTTAGCGGTTTTAGGTTTTGGTTTTACTAATAACGCAAGTGCTTCAGAGATCGATACTGTAGACAAGCAGCCCGTTTTAGTTGACTTTGATACAATTCAATCAACAAAAACATCTAGTGTTCCTAGTTTGACTATTGCAGCTGCACCTAAGAATGACTCTAACATTAGCGTATATACTCCCTTTTTTGGTAACCCATATGCAGTTGCTAAATCGAAATCAACTACGACCGAAGACTATGTTTATGCAAAAGCAAGAACTTTCAATGGCGATGGCTCATTAGTAAATACGAAAAGTAATAGTGCAAAAAAATCATCCTTTGTAAGTGCTACAGCGACCAACACAAGCATTTATTATGGAGATGATTACGCTATCGGTAATCATACCTATAAATTAAGTGGTTATAATGATGTGAATCACGAAACAAAAGCTTTCTGGTAAGAAAGAGAAAAAAGATATGCATCTTGCATATCTTTTTTCTCTAATATTTTACATATATTGAGGTGCTATTTATGAAACAAATATATATTATTAGCGGTGTTTTACTTATTTCATTACTTACAATTTATATTTTGTTCAATACTTCAATCATACAACCTCATCCACCTTCCATAGAAAATAAACGCGAGCAACAAACCAATACTATTTCTTACGGATTGAAGGATAATCAAGGCCAACATATTAACAATGGCAGTACAATTACTAGTGAGGATAATAAAATTAATGTAACATTATCATTCGTACATACTATTAATGAAAACCGAAAATATGGATTAATTGTTCTAGAAGATTACGAACAAAAACCTTTTAAAATAGAAGATACTACTAATGAAATATCACACTATTTTTTTGATATGAAACCAAACAGTTCAATGACTACGAAAATCTCTTTACACACTTCTCCTAATGCAAGTGCATTAACCTTTTTAATAATAAAAAAACCTGAATACAAATTAAAAGATAATAACTTAAATAAAGCAGCTATTTTAGAAGATATTCTAAGTATGCGATATTCAATGCATCCTCTTCAGAAAGAAAACGAAAAAATAAAACTCCCCCTTATAGATCCAGATGCTATTTTAAAAGATGGTCTTTACGAACCAGTATTTGTTACGAACCGTGAAGAGAACTTACAAACTGTCTTCTTTGAAAAGGAAGGCAAGCAATTAATTTTATCAAACGGTAATGAAACAAATGATGAAATGACTTACGCAATCGTGGCTTTTAAAGATTGGAAACAAGTTGAAATATTTAGCAATAGAAAAGTCGTTTATACTAAGGTTGCACCTGAAACAAGACAAATCTTTAATTTCACATTGCCTTCAGTGGATCAAGAAAGTAATTTTCAACTCGTCGCTTTTCCATTTCCTTATAAAGTTAGCGAAGAAGATTATGTCAGTCAACAAGCATTCAGTTCCTTTCGCATCGTAATTGAAAATGAAAATAAATAAGTTATACTGTGCACATTACAACAACCTAAAAAAGGCCTACTCACACGAGTAGGCTTTTGAAACTATGAAAGTTTCGTCAATAACTGATTTAAATCTTTTTTCGTTTTCGTCGTTAATGATTTCATTTTATTAACATCAATCTTTTCCTTCTCCGCCCCTACAATTAACGGATACATACTTTGACCGATTGTTTTAGAATCCGTCGGATGTGATGCTTCTAGCTCTTTTTCAATCACATCCCACTTTTCGTTAATTTGTTTGCCAAGCTTATTCACTGTTTCCAATTTCGGATTAGCAGCTAACTGCTTGTCCAAGCTATCAATTAATGCTACAACTTCTTTAACATTCGTTTTCACAGCAACACTTTTCTTCGGATCTTTCGTTGCCTTTCCGTTATTGTTTGTGCTTGTACTTGTGCTTTGATCTGCTGTTTTCCCGCTAGTCGTTTGATCATTCGTTTTTCCTGTCGTTTCTTTTTCTTTTGTTTTTACATTTTCGTTTTGAGTTGACGTTTTGCCGTTACTTTCTGTTCCTGATGATTCTTTCGTATTTTTTGCATCCTTATCTGTTTTTTCATTTGAAGAAGTATTTGTTTCTTTTTCAGTATCTTTCGTTGTTTTTGAAGCTTCATCTGCACTTGTCGTTTTTGCTTCTCCATCCTTTTGCGCAGTTACTTGCTCTTTCTTTTCCGTTTCTTTATCTGCTGAAGGACTACAAGCTGCCATAGTAAGCATTGTACCAATTGTAATCGATGCGATAGCGACCTTTTTCATTTTCATATAAATCCCCCTATGTTTTACATAATTTATCCTCCCCTTTACGATTCGATTTCCCCTTAAAAAATCCCTTTTCATACGAATTATCATCTTTCCGACAGTAATCTTCATAATAATACGTACAAAAACTGATAAACTCATTTTAATATTCGAGTTTCTTCTACTTCATTTTTCTGCTCACAAGTAAAAGAAAAAGAGTATATTGTCACATTAAGAATTACTATCTTCATATGACAATATACTCTTCTATCAAATTTTTATCTTTCTTGACATTTTATTTATACAAAAAAATAAAATTTTCTTTCGTTTTTTGTTTCTCAACATTTGTTAACATAATATTTTTATGAATAACCACCATTCGAGTGAATGACTTGCCCAGTAACCCATTTCGCTTCTTCACTTACTAAAAAAGAAATTAAGCGCGCAGCATCCACCGGTTCTCCTACTTTACCTTGCGGGAATTTCCATACTAAATGATGCTTCAGCTCTTCTGTAATCCATCCTGTATTCGTCGGTCCTGGATCTACAGCATTCACTGTAATCCCCTTCTCCATTGCAACTGGTGCTACTGACTTTGTAAATGCTTCAATTGCCCCTTTCGTTGCTGCATATGCTAGTTCATCTGGCATTGGGCCTACTGACTGTCCTGAAGTAAGATTAATAATACTCCCGCCCGTTTTAAGTGAATAATGTTTTATAAACATTGAACTTAATAGCATAGTAGCCCGAACATTAACTGTATAATGTTTATCCAACTGCTCTACATCTAATTCCTCAATCCTCGTATGATTAGAATACACTGCATTATTAACTAGAATAGATGGATCACCTAACCGTTCTGATACCATATAAAACAAACGATTTGGCGAATAAGACTGCGATAAATTGATTTCTGCCATTTCACATCGAACATCGTAACTTTCAATTTCCTTTTTCAGCAAAAAGGGTTCTTGATCACTCATTCCCCATGGCATCGCTTTATCATACTTTGGCCAGTACGTGAAAAAAATGTCTATCCCCTTTTGAGCAAGCACCTTGCATACAGCTGCACCAATTCCATTCAGACGAGTTGCCCCTGTTACAATTGCTATTTTCTTCACCTTTTTCTCCTCCATCTATACACAGATCCCCTGTATGAATACAGAGGATCTATCTTCTTATTGAATATTTGACAGTATACGTTCAGCACCTAATTTTAACATTTTAATAAAGATATAATTTACAATCGTAAACATTACAAATAAAACGATAAACATAACCCACAGTCCGACATGAAGGAAGAAGTATAATACACTTACTCCCCCCACAATAATTAAAGCTATTAAAATATTAGCTAAAAAATTCCACAAAGTTGTATATCGACTTTTAAATAATTTCTGCTCTGTATCCCAATGAATATCTGCAGTTTGCGCGTCCCAGCGTGTTCCGATTAAATTAATTAATAACAACCCGTTCGCACTTAGTAAAAACCACAGTATCATAAAGACTGGAGAAATCCCAGCTACAACTGCCATCGTAATACCGAATACTGCTAAAATGATCACATTAATTAACCAAGCAGTGATTGCTTTCGCAAAAAAGATATCCGAAGCCTTTACTGGTAAATAACGATTCACAAACCAAGAGCTTCCATCTCGCGAAAATGACGTTGTTGCAATGACGTTACTACCCATTAAAAATAACGATGCACAAAGGCCAACACCAATTGCAAATCCCGTTGTCTCTGGATTGTTAATATACTCTGTAATAAACTTTAAATTTCCATCTTGCACAAATAAAATAAAGAACAACATAATTGGCATAACGAAAGTTTGTACAATGCAATTTAAGAAAAATTGTGGTGTACGGAATAACGTTTTAAATTCTTTTTTCACATACGCTTTTAAATGCGAACTTTGTACTGTTGATTTTTGTAAACCTTCCGCCGAAATAACTTGTTTCTTTGCTGTACTCGTTGAAAGTCCAATAACCCCTTTTAAATATGTACGCTCTGCTATGTAATAAAACAACACAAAGAAGACAAATGAAATAACTGCAAAGATTATTACATATAAAGGTCCCTTCCAATTTGCATTTTCTACTAATGCTACTGCTCCAAAATATGTAGTTGGAAAATAGTTTGTCATTTGTACTAAAAGAGAAGACTGGTTGTTTGCAAGGTAATCCGCAATTGCATCTTCAGAAAACGAACTTTTATTTTTCCACTGCAAAAATACGTTAATTCCTACAATAAATAGTATACTTACGATTCCAATAAATATATTTCCTCGGTCTTTATTTTTCGCTATATTTGTATACCTCATAATAACTGTCATCAGTAACGAAGCTAGTACTAACGGCACAATTGGGAAGAGTAAGTAAATGAAAATCATATATATGTAATATGTAATAAATGCGCCACTTTTTAAACCGTACGTAATAAAGATCGGTAATAAAATAAATGAACTCATTACGTATTGTGTAATTAATACTGTTAAAAATTTGGCTGAAATAATTTGCGCTGGTTTTAATGGTAATGGTAATAACATTTCAATGTCATTGCTGTAGTAAAATACAGTTAAAATGTTCGTAATACTCATTAAAAATACCCATATACTCGCAATCGCAAGTCCCATTGCGATAATCATTCCTGGATCTTGCCCTAAATGTATCATTCCCTCATACATTGCATGCGTGATAGAACCAAACAGTAAAAAGCCGACAAATAAAATAGCTGCAAATGAAAATACATACGCCCATCGCTTCTTCTTATCTGTTATAAAATCTGCATAATTTAATTTCAATAATACTTTCGTTAACGTCCAAATTTTACTCATTGCCCGTCATCTCCAAGAACATTTTTTCAAGTGATTCATTGGATTTAAAATGATCTCTCATTTCATCTAAATTCCCTTTAAACTGAAGGTTTCCCTTATTAATAATCGCGACGCGGTCACATAATTTTTCTGCCACTTCTAATACGTGTGTAGAGAAGAATACAATCTTTCCTTTATCCGCATGTTCTCTCATCATTTCTTTTAAAATATATGCAGATTTCGGATCAAGCCCAGTTAATGGTTCATCTAAAATCCATACATCTGGCTCATGTACGAGCACACCAATAATAACGATTTTTTGTCTCATACCGTGCGAATAACTTTGAATTTGATCAGATAAAGCATTATAAAGATCAAACTTCTTCGCTAAAGACTCTATTCGTTCTTGTCGTACTTCTTTCGGCACTTCATACATATCGGCCATAAAGTTTAAATATTCAATTCCTTTTAATCGTAAAAACATATCTGGACTATCTGGTACATAACCAAACGTCTTCTTCGCTTCCATCGGCTCTTCCATAATATTTTTTCCGTTAATCGTAATAGTCCCTTTGTCCACCCCGTGAATGCCAGTAATCATCTTAATTGTCGTTGATTTACCCGCACCATTCGGTCCTAAAAATCCAAAGATTTCGCCGCTAGGTACAGATAAACTTAAGTCTTTTACTGCATAGGTAGACCCATTATAACTTTTTGACACATTCGTAATTTCAATCATTCCATCCAATCCTTTCCTTAATTACCAAATAACTATATTGATATTATAGCATACTTCTATTTTAAGATTTTTACATTTTTCAGTTTATTTAACCTTTAAAATAAATATACACCCCTAATCCAACAACTAAAACGACAGCTAGTATAATATAAATCATTGTTAAGCGTTTAATATTCCCCTTTGTCGCTTTGCTATAATTTGCATCACCATTCCGCCCAATTAACACCGTCGCAATGACAGTAATCACTACAAGTAATACAACGATCATGATCCAAGTTAGCATTTCTTCCTCCCCCTCCTTACAACCATTTTACAATATTATCCTCTTTATTTCGCAGCATATTTCCTCTTTTTACTATTATTATGAAGCAAGCTGGAAAACTATTATTACCATTCCTATCCAATTGTGATATATTTGTAACATAACGTGACTTATTTCTAACAACGTAAGGAGGACCTATCATGAAAACAACTTGGATAAAATATTTAGGATTTCTCGGTTTCTTCGGTTTCCTCGGATTTTTTTATGAAAAAGGATTGTTTACTATGTTCTGTTTCTTCTCCTTTTTCACATCGTATAGAACAGTTCAACACGATGAACTGTTTGAACAAATTGTCAATAAATCGTGTCGCAATGCATTTATCGTTACGTTACTAACTACCACAATCATTATGTTTATTGAAATGTTATTTCCAAACCCTACGCTACAAGAGATTGATATCGCTCTTAT
Source organism: Bacillus sp. JKS001846 (assembly GCF_900176455.1). Taxonomy (NCBI): domain Bacteria; kingdom Bacillati; phylum Bacillota; class Bacilli; order Caryophanales; family Bacillaceae; genus Bacillus; species Bacillus sp. JKS001846. The sequence goes on along the minus strand of NZ_FWYG01000001.1, from coordinate 2,383,146 downwards.
TTTCGGCACACTCATTCTTACATTCGGCTTTTCTATGTTCTTTTATGATAAACCTGTTGATGAAATGGAAGATGCACCATGGCGTTCGTAACGAAGATAAAAGAATACCGTGCCAAATTGAACATGACACAAGAAGATTTAGCGAAGAGCGTTGGTGTGCGACGTGAAACAATTAGTCATCTCGAAAAAGGTAAATACAATCCTTCCTTACAACTTGCTCACGATATAGCGAAGGCACTACATAGTATGATTGATGAGATTTTTATTTTTGAGGATAAATAAAAAATACCGTCATTCTTTCCAAGAAGAATGACGGTATTTCTCATTGATTATCCATATAAAACCGCATGAAATACGCCTAATAGTAAGTATTGATCCTGAATGTAATCTTCATCATATACATTCATCTCAATGTAATACATATCTTCCTCAAGACGAATATTCCAATCTGCAATTACATAGCCCTTTCGTAATAACTTTCCCATTCCAAATGAAGTTTTATGAACAACATATTCTTCTGCCTTATATGTAAAGGTAAATAAGAAATTTGCATCCAATAACTTTCCGTCACATACAAGTATTTCATGCTCTGCATCATGATTATCTTTGTACGTTACTAAAATCTTTCTTTGGCGCTGCCTACTTACATCCTTTGCAATGACGCGAATATTGTCCTTACTATCCTTTATTTCATAAATAATATTACTACCAATTTTCGGAATAAAATCCAGCACTCTCATCAGCGTATTTTTATAATAGCCCCTTACTACACCTACTTGCTCACTTCCATTATAAACCTCTATCGGTGTCGTATCTGCTTTGCTATCACACGGTCGTTTGTAAGAGAGCTGCATCATTCGCTCTCCTCTTAAGTACTGATCAAACGTCACAGGATATTCTATCATGCGCAGTTCTTTATTTAGCTCATACAAATAGTGTTGAACACTCTCTATTAATGTTGTAGTAGCTATACGCTCTTGAAGTTCAAATTCTTGCCAACTGGAAAAAACATTCCATTGATTATGATCCTCTTCATAGAAGAAACCAAGAATTACCTCTTCACGGTCAGCCGTTTCATATTTCATAGGCACGTTCTGCCCATGTTGAACTTGCTCCATCCACTGACCTAAATAAATGCCCAGCTCTGCAACCTTCATACATGATTTTTGAAAAAATACGCTGTCACTCGCGCAAATCGTTACATCTCCTTCGATAAAACCCTTTGAATAAGCATCATACCGTGGCTCATCCTTCTGCGGGAGATTCTTGTCTAACTCAAATAAAAACATTAACATCCTTTATTCACCTCTAGTTGTCACACTAATCATACATGACATCGCATCACGCTAGGAAACTATTTATATACGCATATTTAATTCACGCATTATAACACGTGAATGACCTTGTATAGTAGCTCTATTTTTTTGTTCTATATCTTAGTATATGAATTTATATGAGCGATTTTTCAAATATATCTATCGCAACTTACAATATATCAACGATTTTTTCAATATATTGATTTTTCGACAAATATCAGCATGATTAAAATGAAGCTACCTTTTCTTCCGCCACTTCTACAATTTCTAAAATTTGTAGCAGACTCTCCACTTCATAAGTCGGGCTAACATCTGTCCCGTTTTCTTTCAAACTCGGATTATACCAACACGTATCAATGCCGAAGTCTTCTCCGCCTTTCATATCAGAAGTTAGCGAATCTCCGACCATTAGTACACTTGATTTATCCGTAATTCCAAATTTCTCAAATGCATAATCAAAAATCTCACGCGCTGGTTTTTGATGACCAACTTCTTCAGAAATAATAATGTGATCAAAGAAATTACATAAAGGCGAATTTCCGATTCTTGATTGTTGCACCTTCGTATATCCATTCGTAATAATACCTAACTTGCAATCTTGAAGATTTTCACATAATTGCACTGCACCTTCTATAAGGTGTACCTCTTTTCCTAAGTTTTCAAGATATACATCACTAAATTGCTGCGCATCTACGTCTATATTATGAAGTGCAAATAATTGTCTAAATCGCTCTACGGCTAATTCACTTAGCGTAATCATTTTATTTTCTAAATCTCTCCATAATCCATTACTAATCTCTTTATAACTTGCAAGATGATCATTATACCCTGTAGGCATACCAAACTGTACAAACGCATTATGTAATGCGTGTCTTTCCGTTTCAGGGAAATCTAATAATGTATCGTCTACGTCGAATAATATAAATTTGTATTTCATGATGTTCTCCTCAATTCCTATTTTAAAAGCTTCGTTCTCATTGCTTATAAGTTTTTATATATGTCGTGATGAAGCGCTTTAACCCGCTCTTTATAGAATACACCTTTATCTTTTATTTTCAAATGTGCTATAAATAAATTTGCTAGCATGACTGCTGTATCTAGTCTATAAAATAAACTAACAATATGAGGAGTAACATTAAAGATACTATCATTCTTATATCCATCTTTAAATTCATCCCAACTAACCTCATTTGTTTCAGCTATTCTCATAAGCTCCAGCAATGGATGACCAATTAAAGCATTATCCCAATCAACTATTGCTTTAACTTCTCCATTATACCCGATTAAATTGGCTGGTCGAATGTCCATATGTAATAAACATTTTACATGATCTGCTGTACTAAGAATATATTCAATTGTTTTTGTATCCGGAAGATTAATTTTGCAGTTCGTGATTGTATTAAACCCTTCTATCCGTTTCACAATTCGTTCTGCTATATACTTACTAATGGGCTTTTGTTTGTAATACAAACCATCAATTGGCATACTATGAAGATTGCTCACTAACTCCCCTATTTTGCATGCGGAAATTGGCATATGATCAGCATACACACAATCCGAAATTAAAAAATCAAGTTCGGTTGAAAGATGCAATCCGTGTATCCTTGGTACTGGAATACCTTTTGAATGACAATACTTAGACAGCACCGCTTCCTTTTGCAACGAAATCCGACTGTTAAATAAGTCTTCATTTATATTTTCCACTTCTCTTTCCCACGGTACTCGAAATGCCAAAGACCCCTTTTCTGAATCTCCTTGAAAAACAATATTTTGCACTCCCGTTCCAATCACCTTTAAATCTTGAATAGCTAGTTCCTTATACTCTTGACTTAGTATTGTTGCCAGCTTCTCTCTTAACCCCTCTGCTTTTACACGTGTATGAATCATTTTATCCCCCGATTCTTAAGTTCTTTTCATCCATTTTCTCCTCTGTGCACAACATCCTCATTAACAAAATTATAGCAACAATAGTAAAAGGAGGCTAATCCGCTCAGCCTCCTTCTCATTATTAATCTTCTAGCAATAACTCTTTCATTTCCTCTAACGACTCTTTCGTAAAGCCAAGAGCTTTTTCAGCGTATGCTTCAACTGATCCGTATTGCTTTTGAATTTCACCAATCGCAGCTTGCAAGTATTCAGCACGTGCTTCAAACATTGCACCTAATATCGCTCTGCTCTCATCGTTTTGTAATTTCGCACCTAAAAAGGCCATCATTTTTTCATTTAGCTTTTCACGGAATCCGTTACTTAGTAAGTAGTCTTCCATTACTGTTTTTTCTGGTACACCTAGTAAAAGTAGTAATAATGCTGAACCAAATCCAGTACGATCTTTTCCAGCTGTACAGTGGTTTACTAACGGTAAGTTTTCCGGGTTTTGCGCTAAGTTTAAGAAGCTCACGAATGCCTCGTTACCACTTACGAAATCTTGATTCATTTTCACAAGATACTCACCTGGTTTTCCTAACATAGAAAGGTCACCAACTTGGAAAAACTCATTTATATTTAAGTCTTTCGCTAAGTCTTGCATAACTGGTAAGCACACTTGACGAGCACCCGTAATTTCTGGATTCGGCTTATGCTTCACTTCAAAGTCTGTACGGTAATCGCAAATTAACTTTAAACCAGACTTTTGTAAATAGGCAATATCCCATTCAGTTAGCCCTGCTAATTCTTCAGAGCGGTATAATTTGCCCCATTTTACTTTACGGCCTTCAGTCGTTTCATATCCTCCCATATCACGGAAGTTAAACGCACCTTGTAATGGCAATCTACGCTCGGCTACTGTTACTGCTTGTCCATTACTTCCTACTAATTTAAAATATGGACGCTCATTTTCACTCGGGTTTTCAATTGTATATGATAATTCCCCATTTACTGTTGCAAGTAATTCTCCATTTTCTTCAATATGATCTGGTGAAGTACTCCAATAAATACGAACTTCTTCTATATTATTTTCCCACTTTATTTGTAACGTATTATCTTTATTTCTTTCTACAGTTGCTTGTAACCAATTTCTTTGCTGTCCCATTCTTTCACCAACGCTTTCTCATATAATCGAATCTCACTCTATTGTATTATACAAATATCTACTTTGTCGTTCTCATTTTTCTTTTTATCTTACAAACAGGCGAAAAGTTCTTTTACTTGTTCAAAATTTGTACATGGATTACCGCGAAATACGTATGCGATTTGTTCATTACCTAAATCTTCGTATACAACTGTTCCGCGATTAGGGTGCGGATAAAACTCTAACCCGTTTATAATTTGTTTTGGGCCATAGTTCATTGTCCATGAAGAAATAGGATAATACGCTTTGTTTTTATGTCTACAAACCCAAAGTGCATATAGTTTATTAACTTCGTCCCAGTATACATACTGCGTTTCGTCATTTCCGAAACCGACCGATTCAAGTTTCCAATTTAGTTTTTCATGAATTAACAAATTTACATAGGATACGTCATCTGGAGCATTCCACTCTCTACATCTTCCTATCTCACCCATTTCACTTCTCTTCACTTGAAAGCTTAATAAGTGAAATGATGTATGTAATATCGTTTTCCCAAGCTCCATATTTACTGGTTGTAATTCAAATAGAAATCGTTCCATTTCGTCTTGGTTTACATATCCATGATCAACAGAAATTTCAACTTGTGTTTTCCATATAGATGTAACGTAACTTTCTTTTCCTTTATAATTTATACCTTTCCAATACACAAGCCCTTTATATTGAAAACAATCTCCTTTTGCTTGAGAAATACAGCTATCCGGAAATACTGGTTCCATTATATCGAGAAAAAATTCCTTTACTCGAAACATCCCAGTTGGAGTAACAACCTGAAACCAAAAAGTTCCCCACTTTTCACCTTCATAACGTTCTGAAACTTTTTCAACATTCCAGCCTTCTAACAATACATTTGGATACAATAACACGAATGAATGCATGGATTGCTTTAACATATATAGTCCCCTCCCGCTATACGAGTTCGAGAGTATACATCATTCATCCTCCTAAAACTTTCTCACATATCTCTCAGTTGAACTAAGCAGCTGACATCCATTCTTTTCAAAAACATCCTTCATCCATTCATTTTGTATATTTGTCTCACCAATATAATAAGATGCACCTATTTCCTTTAAGACAAACATCGCACCTGCAAATAATGCCGCTTCATATCCCTTATTACGCATATTTGGAGTAACTGCGAAGTACATAAGTTTCCCTTCTTCTAACGTACCTCTTTCAATATGCGGGATTACAATTCCTATCGGCTTTTTATCGACACTCGCTGTTAAGCAATGTTCTTTCCATTGCTCACCAATTTCTTGTAGCATCATATGCACAAATTGATCATGAGCGACTGGTTCTCCCGTCGCTTCATTCCACAGTGAATAAAAAGCCTCTTCTCCAACTTCTTCAATAAGCTTAAAATCAATTTCACTTTCTGCATCTTCTACTTCATATATATCTTTAAATACAATCATGTTTTCCGTAACATATTCAAATGAATACGTTTCAAAACATTTTTTATACACATCATAATTTGGACTTTTTGAAGAGATTTCAAAATGTAGTTTTTCTAATCCATCTTTTTTAGCTTCAGCAACGCAATATTGCATCATTTCCTCTAATTGCTCTTCTGTAAAAATCTCTGCATTATTTTCTTTTATCATAATAGAAGAAGCATTTCTTCTTATTTTAAAATATTTTTCTAACTGTTCTATCGTCGTCATATTCTTCCCTCATCTATATCATACTCGAATTTCTAATCGTTCTCCTTGCATGAGCAGGATTGTCCTTGAATATATAGAATACTAGAAAAGATCGCATCTTTAAAGTGCGGAGGAGGTTCTCCAGTGGATATTACAGCATTGCAACAACAGTTAGAGCTTATACAACAAAATGACTATACGCAACTACAGCATATAGACGTAAATGAGTTAACTTTGAACATGCTTCAGTATATCGGAACGACTGATAGCTACGTTCGTTACCAACTTATATATAAATGTTTTGCGCATTTCATTCATCATGAATTCCTTATGGACGATCAGCTGAAATTACTTCTGCAAACTTGTTTAAGTGATGAGTATTTATATTGTGACATTTACTCCCCACATTCAGATGGGGTTTTCACACGTTCTTACACTATTTCGTTAATTGCGTTAATACTCCAATTCGCTAATTCGCACTACTTTTGTACAGAGGAGGATATCGAAGAAATAAAAAACAAACTCATTACATACACAAACTTAGAAACGGATTTTCGGGGCTATATCGAAAATAAAGGATGGGCTCATTGTCTTGCTCACGTATCTGATGCCTTTACTGAAATTGTTCATAATACGTATACAACTTTTGAATGGTACGAAGAATTAATTCATTGTTTATTAAATAAAATCTTTATTCCATCTGACCTTTTTCATAATAACGAAGATGAACGCATTGTTACTCCATTACTAGCAATGCTGTATCATGATTTTCCTCAGAACGATTTAATTTCTATTATTCATAAAAAAATAAAAAGGCTTCCTCAAATTAGAAAACGCCTTTCGCTTAATGAGTATTGTATTTTATGTGCCAATATTAAAACCTTTTTACGCACATTATTTTTCAGAACGAAAGATGACCATAACTTAGCCTTTACAGCACGTAAAACAGAAAGAATGTTAAAAGAACTTCCTAACTATTATTAAATACAAGGAGCAATGACATGGGTTATATTGAAGATATGAGAAATCTAGTAGGAAATCATCCACTTATTTTAATAGGATCACACGCCATTATATTAAATGAAAAAGATGAAGTATTGCTGCAACTCCGTACAGATTTTAACCGCTGGGGCATTATTGGCGGTGCCTTAGAATATAACGAAACGTTAGAAGATGCTTTAAAACGAGAAGTGTTTGAAGAAACTGGACTTATTATTAAAAATCCAGAACTATTCCGTACATACTCAGGGCCAGACTTCTTTCAAATCTATCCAAACGGCGATCAAGTACACGGTGTACTCGTTGTTTATATTTGCCGAGAATTTCATGGTGAACTTGTATGCGATCAAAGTGAATCAAAAGAACTACGCTTCTTTTCACTTAATGAATTACCTAATAATCTTCCCCCTGTTATTGAGAGGATTATTACAGATTATCTAAAAAAATAAGGGAACGCTTAACGTTCCCTCTCAAATCCAATCCGTTTTTTAATTTCCGCTAAATTTACCTTTGCAATAGCGCGTGCCTTCTCAGCACCGTTTTCTAACGCCTCATATAATAAATTCGGCTCATTCATATACATTGCGTACTTTTCACGAGGTCCAGCTAACTCACGATCTACAACGCGAAACAACTCTTTTTTCACATCGCCCCATCCGATTCCAGTCTCATACTTTTCACACATCGACTGTATTTCATCTTCGGTCGCAAACTCTTTATATATCATAAATAATGTTTCTAATTCTTTCGGTTCATTTGGAAGTGAAGAGTCTGTTTTGATTTTAAATATTAACTTTCGTAGTTTTTCTTGCTCTGCAAATAATGGGATCACATTTCCGTAACTTTTACTCATCTTCCTTCCATCAAGACCAGGTAAAATAGCTCCTTCTTCTTGTATGACATACTCCGGAAGTGTAAATGTCGTGCCAAATGTATGATTAAAATACGTCGCAATATCACGCGCGATTTCAATATGTTGAATTTGGTCTTTTCCGACAGGTACATGGGTAGCTTGAAATAATAATATGTCAGCTGCCATTAAAATCGGATACGTATATAACCCCATATTCACTCCTGCATCGACCTCTAACCCCGCTTCTTTATTTTGCTCCACCTTCGCTTTATACGCATGAGCACGGTTCATAAGACCTTTCGGAGTTAGGCAAGCTAAAATCCAAGCTAATTCTAGAATTTCTGGTACTTCTGTTTGCCGATAAAAAACAACATCTTCTCCAAGTCCAAGTGATAACCAAGTAGCTGCTACCTCTTTCGTATAACTGCTGAACTTTTCTGAATCATGCACAGCATTTAATGCATGATAATCAGCTATAAAGTACAATGCTTTTCCTTCATTATTCTTTGACATTTGTAATGCAGGTTTAATCGCGCCAATATAATTCCCTAAATGCGGATAACCTGTCGGCTTAATTCCTGTTAACATTATTTTTTCACTCACACTAACTCCTCCTTTCTCAAAATAAAAAGAGCCCCTCATCCTTAAAAAAGGACGAGAGACTCCCGCGGTACCACCTTAATTAGCTATCATTAGCTCACTTCATACTTCAATAACGTGAAGTAACCGTCTTTACCTACTCATTTCAGTTAGAAGCTCCAGAGTCCATTCCATATTCATCCCTTACTGATTCTCACCACATATCAGCTCTCTGAAAAGTTTCGAATATGTACTCTTCTCTTTCATTGCTTTTTCGTTATTTTTTACAGTTTATCACATTTCACTTCCAAACAAACCCGAATTTTCTATTTTATATAGCAGGAATTTTCACTTCAATTGTCTAATGTTATATAGGTTTGCAGAAATATTCGAAACAACTTTGGAGGTTTTTTCATGGTAAAATATATATCCATTTTAGGCTCCACAGGATCCATCGGCACATCTGCATTAGATGTCGTTTCAGCTCATCCTGAACATTTCAAAATCGTCGGTTTAAGCGCAAATTATAATATCGATCTTCTTGAGCAACAAATCAAAACGTTTCAACCTCGTATTGTAAGCGTTGCAACAAAAGACTTAGCAGACACGCTTCGTACGCGTATTTCAGCGAATACAAAAATCACATACGGAACTGATGGCTTAATTGCGGTAGCTACTCACCCTGATTCAAATCTTGTATTAAGTTCTGTTGTCGGAGTTTCCGGACTACTTCCAACGATTGAAGCATTAAAGGCGAAGAAAGATATTGCCATCGCTAATAAAGAAACGTTAGTTGCAGCTGGACATATCGTAACTGAACTAGCGAAACAAAACGGATGTCGCTTAATTCCAGTAGATAGCGAACATTCAGCTATTTTCCAATGTTTAAACGGAGAAAATAATAAAGAAATTGAGAAATTAATCGTTACAGCTTCTGGCGGTGCATTCCGTGATAAAACACGTGATGAAATGCAAACATTACAAGCTAAAGATGCTTTAAAGCACCCAAACTGGTTAATGGGCGCAAAACTAACGATTGATTCTGCCACATTAATGAATAAAGGGTTCGAAGTAATGGAAGCGAGATGGCTATTTGATATTCCATATGAAAAAATTGATGTAATGATTCATAAAGAAAGTATCATTCATTCTTTAGTAGAATTTATTGATGGATCAGTTATGGCACAGCTCGGTGCTCCTGATATGAGAATGCCGATTCAATATGCGTTTCACTATCCTACTCGGCTACCTTCTTCCTATGAAAAATTAAATTTATTAGAAATCGGTAGTTTACATTTTGAAAAACCAGATTTAGAGAAGTTCCCTTGTCTACAATACGCATATGAATGTGGCAAAATCGGTGGTACTACTCCCGCTGTATTAAATGCAGCAAATGAACTTGCGAATGCACTATTCTTAAAAAATGAAATTGCCTTTTTCGATATTGAAAAAACAATTTACAAAACAGTTGAAGCTCATCATAACGTAAAAGATCCTTCACTAGATGCTATATTAGAAGCGGATCAATGGGCGCGCCAATATGCAAATGAATTGTTAATAAAAAAGCGCTAAAACAGTTCCCACTGTTTTAGCGCTTTTTTTCACGTATTCAACTTAACAAATCTATAACCGTGCGTAACTAATACTTTCAATATCGCATATCCTGGAATCGCTAAGATAATCCCCATAATCCCGAATAAGTTTCCGGCAGTTAAAATGATAAAAATGATAGTAATCGGGTGAATATCTAACTTTTTACCCATGACTTGCGGAGAAATAAATTTACCTTCTGCTAATTGTACAACCATCATAACAATGATTACTTTTAACACCATTGCTGGCGAGTCGATAAATGCGATAATTAACGCTGGTGTAATGGCGATAATTGGTCCTACGTACGGAACGATATTTACAATCATCGCTAAAATAGCAAGCAGTACAGCATATTTAATACCGATAATAAGGTAACCGATTAATAACATAATACCGATAAATAAGCTCACGATAATTTGACCTCTAATATACGAGCTAATCGCATAATGCATATCATCTAGTATTCTCATTGCTGCTGGTTGTCTTTGCTCTGAAATAAACTTTAAAAAGTGATTCGGCAATTGCTCACCATCTTTTAAAAGATAGAACAATATAAATGGAACCATTACAAATGTTAAAACAACCTCTGTAACAGTACTCAAAAATCCAGTTACATTCCCAGTTACTGATGATAATGACTTTGTAAAATCAACTGTGTATTCTTTTACCATATTCGCAACATTAATATTTAAATTCTCTTGAATTTTACCGAGTAAATTACTTTCCCCGAATCTACGTGCTGCTTGTTCAATCTCATGGCCAAAATACGGTAAGTTATCAATTAATGCATCAATTTGATCTTTAATAATAGGGATAACCGTTACAACTAAAAATACAAATAATCCTAGTACGATTAAATATATGGAAGCTATCGATACGATTCTTGAAACACCTTTCTTTTCTAAAAGCGAAACGAATGGATGTAAAATATAAAATAGCACGCCTGCTAATAGTACTGGGAAGAAAATTGTTTTTAAAAATACGATAAACGGTGTAAAAACAAATGATATTTTTGTTAGCAATAAAATATTAATGAACAATAACGCAAATCCAAGTAATACCGCCAAATAATTTTGTTCTCTAAAAAACTTTCTTAACTTATCTCTTTTTCTTATATTTATTTTCTCCAACGAAACCACCTCTTCGAATGATGAAAAGCCCTTATTCAGGGCTCTTCATCATAATCTATATATCTATTTCTTTGTAGCTTTCACTACAAATGATACAATAAAAATTAACACGATTGCACCTAATAATGCTGGCACTACATGAATCCCACCAAATGATGGCCCAAAGGATCCAAATAATCTACCACCTAACGAAGCACCTAATAAACCTGCGATAATATTTCCGAACATACCACCCGGGAAATTTTTACCCGTTATAGAACTAGCAATTGCACCTATAATAGCACCAACTATTAATGTGATAATCCATCCCATTTTTAGCCCTCCATTTCTATTATAGTTTGTATGATTTAATACAAACATATGTATTTATCATTGCTAATCATATTTCACTATAGAAATATATTTACTACTATTTTACATATGGAGATACATATATTATATGCAAAAAAGAAAAATATTGTCAAACTCACCCATAAAGCAATTATATTCATATACCATATTTAAAGGAGGCTTCATTATCTATGATTCTTAAGTTAAATTCCACTTCTTTTGAAGTAGCAACATCCATTTTACAGGTTCAAATTCCAGCTTATAAAGTTGAAGCAGACTACTTAAATAGTACTGCCATACCTCGTTTATATGATACTGTAAACGATATTCAAAATTGCGTTGAAACATTCTATGGATATTTTTCTGAAAATAAACTTGTCGGTTTTATTTCTTTTGTACAAGAAGAAAAACTAATCGATATCCACAGGTTAGTTGTATCGCCCGATTTTTTTCAAAAAGGAATCGCAACGAAACTCCTAATTTATATATTTAACATGTTTCCCTCTTCAATGACATACATTGTACAAACAGGTAAAGCGAATACCCCTGCTATTACTTTATATAAAAAACACGGATTCATTACAGTATCAGATACAATACTTCCTGACGGTATGATTCTTACGCAATTAAAAAAGACAGAATACACAAAATAATTTGACTTGTTCGCTCCTTTATGTTATTTTTTACTTTATAAAACCTTTTGCTGAGTCCAAATTTTGGAGCGGGGGAACCATTTTTGTAGCTATGCTACTTGGGGCGAATCTTTTTTAAGTAGGGAAACTCTCACTTCCCGAGTCCGACAGCTAACCTCGTAAGCGTAATGGGAGAGGAAGGTGCTTTTTGCCTATGTTACACATTTTGCCTCCTTAATTATAAATATGGGATCGATATCAAATAGTCACCTATATTTATAGAAAAGGAGAATGTATTATGTTACGTTTATCTGATCACGCAATTAAAATGATGGAGCAAAGACTTCGAATTGAAAAACAACGCACATATCAAGCAAATAAGGTTGTAGATAACTTACATCACAAATACTTCTTTCAGCATATTTTTCAACCGAAAAGATAAAGAAAATGTTTATTTAATATTAAAAAACACAAGGTGTGTCTTACAAAGACATTCCTTGTGTTTTTTATATTCTTTATAAAATTCTCACTACATTTAAGCTTGCTGTAATCGCACCTGCTATAGTAGTCACATGCCCTACACCTAACGGGCCATTTTGTAATATTAATGTTGAATTGGCACTCGTCACATTCACAAGAAGTGTATTTGAAATGGCTGGTTCGATTACTACAGTTGATGTCGTTACGTTTTGTATAAAACTCCCTGTTAGTTGCGTTCCATTTAATAGCAATCTAACAGATACTGTCTCATTCCCACCATTTGCATCCCCTTGAAAATATTACACCTTTTATATGAAATGCATTTTTATAAAAAAAGTACACCTTTGACCTCATTTTTTAAAATAAAGAAGCCTATCATTTCATCTATTTGAAATGATAGGCTTCTTTTTATAAAACAATTTACTTCCTCGCCTTAATAATAAAAGTAGTTGGCACCATCCTAGCTTTATATAAAGAATAATATTTCGTAGACGGCTCAGCTAGTTCTCCATCAAACGAGCTTGATGGTTCAGGCTCTTCTATTCTCTCAATTTTAAATCCCGCTCTATTTAACTCATTTATGTATGTACTTATTTTTCTCTTATATAATGTCGCTTGTACATTTTCTCCTTTAAAAGTTTCAAACGTAATGGGCGTTTCCTCATGATAAGAAGACTTTATAGCAACTTCTTCCGTACCATACTGTAAGTTTGAATATACTGGGTGCTCCCAACTAAAAATAAAACTTCCCCCTGGCTTTACATATGAATAAATCAGTTCCAACGTTTTTCTTAAATCTGAAGTCCAACCTAATGCATAAATGGAATATACAATATCAAAATATCCTTTCGGAATATCTCCTTCTTCTTCCATTGCTCCGCATACTAACTTTGGATTCCAATCCTTTAACGTCTTATTCGCTATTTCAATTTGTGTACTCGAAAGATCAAGCCCCCATAATTCCTCTGCCCCTTGTTCCGCCATATATTGCAACGAATGCCCACTTCCACAGCCAATATCAAGAACCTTTTTCTTTCTGATTGAATCGAACAAACGAATCTCATCTTCAGACGCCGTATACGGACCATATTTAGGTAAACAATCCACTTGAAAGAAATAAGGTGCAACTGTATCCCAACACTTTTTATTTGTAGCTAGCATTTGTGTGCCTTTCATATTATTCATTCCCCCATCCATTTTTCTTTCTCTAATATTACTTACATATCATAACCAGATCGCCCTTTTCTCTTCGCCCGGTAGTTTTTCACTTTCGCAATCGTACCGCATGCTCTTCCTCCTTCTTCTCCAGCATACATACCGCACCATCTTTTACTTCCATTTCGCGAATGATCATAAAATACCCAGCGACAATCTGGACATGCTTTTAACCTTCCCCACACATTTTCTTGAATTGACATTAACACAATGCTTAACACTTTTGTATACACATTCTCTTCATATACTGGTTCATATGTAATACCTTTCATATCATCCTTTATATGTACATGAAATGGGTATTTCTCTAACCATTTTTGCAATGATCCTTCGCCTTCAATTGTCATCCGAATATCTTCTCGAAAACCTCTTAATTCCTCTATCGTATGAAATGGAAACTCTTCATCAAAATATTCTTTCATAAAGAGCTTTATATCTTCTTTTGTTTGCAGCAAATCAATTGGCTCTCTCGTATCGTTTGGTATTCTCCATGTATTTAAAAATTCCCGAATATATTCTAGTTCATTTGGAGCGTTTTGATTCAATTCAATCCACCTTCTTCTTAAAATTTACTTTTTTCTGACTTTATGTATAATTATAATATAAAGTAGTTAACCATCAAATAATTTTACTGGTTACATAATTAGGAGGATTTCTATGAAAAGTTTCTCAACACCGATACGTTTCATGCTTATTTCTTCATTTTTTATGTCTTTTGGGTATTTTGCAGTATACGCATTTTTAGCTATTTATCTATTAACCTTTCTTCATTTTTCTGCTGTCCAAGTAGGAACAGTGTTGACGATTATGACAATTACATCACGAGTTATCCCATTATTCTCAGGGTTAATTGCTGACAAAATAGGCTATATCATTATGATGATAGCCGGATTATTTTTAAGAGGAGTCGGATTTATCGCTTTAGGAATATGCTCTGATTTCTATACAATTTCTATTTCTTCTGCACTTATTGGCTTCGGAACTGCATTTTACGAACCTGCCGCTCGCGCTATATTTGGCTCACAGCCAGCTCATTTGAGAAAAAATTTATTTACATATTTAAACCTTAGCTTTAATTGCGGTGCAATAATCGGACCAATTGCAGGAGGATTCTTACTCTTACTCGATCCACTCTACGCTTTCTCTCTAACAGGATCTCTTATGCTGTTATTTGCTTTTATTTTTTACTTACTTAAAAATCACTTCCAAGTCACTACTGAAAACACGTCTATTACATTAGGAATACAGGTCATCTTACAAAACAAATCTTTCCTTCTGTTTTCCTTTATCATGATTTTCTTCTATATTATGTTTACTCAGCTTACTGTCGCACTTCCACTTCATATGAAAAACATTAGTAATAGCAATCAACTTGCTACACTCGTTATTACGATAAATGCGATAACAGGCGTCATATTTATGGTATTATTCCGAAAATTATTCCACAAATACAACACACTTTCGATTATTAAATACGGTGTTTTATTAATGAGTATTTCCTTTTTACTCATTCCTTTATTTCAACACCCATATTGGTTCTTTATTTGTGTAATTTTATTTACAATCGGTGAAACACTCGTATTACCTAACGCTGATATCGCTATTGCAAATTACAGTAATGAATCATATACAGCCACTTTCTTCGGATTTTATCAACTATCACTCGCATTTGGTTTTATCATTGGTAATTATACCGGTACATCTTTTACATCCAACTTAAGCGGAATGTATACACCATGGCTTATTTTTGGCGGAATAGGACTTATTGGTTTTATTTCACTACATATTTTGAATATAAAAAAAGTGGCCTCTAAAGAGGATATACACCTATGTAATACAAGCGACCTATAACGAAAAAGATTCGACCATCATATGTGACAGTCGAATCTTTTTATTTTTCATATTCAAGGTGATTATGTCTTTTACAACGAAATAAATAGCAAGCCCCTATATAATCAGTTTCAAACTCTAATCCTGGAACGTATCCAGATTTGATACGTTCTACCATTGTTTTATAACAATTATTCTCTTCTGTATATTCCTCAATTAACTCTTTCTTATCATTTTCTGTCCAGTTTTCTTCTACTTCTTCACTCTGAACATCTTCTATTTATGCTGTTTTCGCTTCGATAGATTCCCGTATAACTTCATTTATACGGGAGAAATTATTCGTTTTATATAGAGCATACACAAATCTACCAATCCAATTAGGACTTTTCCAGCATTCTTTATATCCCTTTTCGAACCATTCAATTGCTTCTTTATAGCAATTCAATTCAACATATAAATCTGCTACATTAATTTCCCCTAAAAAATTATCAGATTCCCTGTTAAAAGTATCTAACTTCTCTTTTGCTTCTGTCGTTCGTTCTAAATCAATTAAACATTTTACATAGCTATACATGATATAGTCCGAATCCCCTGCAACTCGTAAAAAAATTCCGAAGCTTTTTCCAGCTCTCCAAGGTTATAATGAGCTACAGCTACATTATGATATGCTTCATCCGATGGTTGAATCGAAATAGATTTTTGTAATACTTCTTTCGCTTCTGTCCATTTTTCTTGTTTCATGTAAATGTCCCCTAAGATGTTATAAGGAAAGTATGAAGAAGGATTCAACTTAACAACTTCTCTTATTAATTCAAGAGCTTTATCATCATTCTCTTCCTCATAGAAGTACATCCAAGCAAGATTATTGAGAGATTGTACGTCTCTAGATTCATGTACTGCTTGTTGAAACAGTTCCATTGCTTCCTCATATTTATTTTGTTCAAACATTTCAATTGCCTTCTCATTAATGTTCAAACAACTACCTCCGAAGTAAATGAATTCATCTATTCCCTATCATTATTGTAAAATGTGAAAATTATAATTTCTATAAAAAAATTTCTTTCTCTCGTCTACATTTCGAGTGAAATAGAAGCTAAAACACACGAATTTACAATAATGAGTAAATTTTTCAATCTCCCTTAAATTGGATATACATCCTGTTTTAATTTACATATTATGGTACACTTAAAAGGGTACTAACTAAACATTTACGCTCCACACTAGTAATCTAGCAATACCAAAATCAAAATTCACATGGAATTGAGGGATGTTATGAAACAGAAATTAGCTGTTCTTCTATTCACTGGAATCATATTATCAGGATGTTCAACTATAGCAGAGAATTCTTTAGAAAGCGGGAAAGGCAGTATGGAATTATTAACACCAACGATCACAGCAAAAGATAATGAATTAGAAATTAAAACTAAAGGCATTGATGAAAATAAAGTAACTTTTATTTATGTTGCTAATAAAAAAGTATTGGAACAAAAACTAAAAAATGGTGAATCCTACAAGCTTAATATTAAAGATATCGAACACGCTCATAGGACAGACTACAAACCAAAAGTTCAACTTTTCCAAACGAAAGATGATAATGATGATGGAGAAATGGTAATCTTCAAACAAGTTAGATATACAGTTAAAAACTGATTTTAAAGTTGTTTCATTATAAATGTAACGAACGAAAATATACTTTTAACAGTAGATAAATGTAGGGGGTGCTAACATGAAAAAACGATGGATTTCTTGGTGGATTGGTAACATATTTTGGATTATCGTTTTTGGAATATGGGCCGCTATTATTTGGCTACGAGATGTTGATGGTGCTGGTGTTATTCAAACACCTGAAATTAAATCAATATCACTTATCGTTTTATTAATTGCGTTTATCATACCGGTATTTTTTCAAATTATATGGCTAATCATTAATTTGAGAATGAGTAAAAAAAATAATTATACGATTTAGTTTTTTTGAATTAACAGATCAATATTTTTCATAAAAAAAGAGAGGAATCTACATCAAAATAGATTCCTCCTTTTACATTTGGACTTATACTGCACTTTTACTGCAGCACTACTCCTCTTTTTTACGATGCATGTTCATCTTTCTTCTTCATTAACGCTCTTTTCTTCATCGCCTTCGTTAAATATCCACCCTTAAACGAGCGAATTTCATACGAAGACATAAACGCTTTCGGTGCAATTTCATTAATGATTTCTAAAAGCTCTTTCTCTCTAGAACGCTTTGCGACGATATCTAAGCGATAACGTATAGAATTAATACCTTCGCCTTCAAATACTGTAACGCCAAATCCAGAGTGACGTAACTCATCTACTAATTCATTACAACGGTCTAGTAAACTAACTTGATACGTAATATAACCAATTGCTAATTTATTCTCTATATAACCGCCTAATAACAGTCCCGCACTAAAGCCAATGACATAGGCAACGATGTTCATCCAATTTGATAAATCTTGAAACACAATACCTAAACTGACAATGTAAATAGCTCCTTCTAACAATCCAACACCAGCAGCGGATCTTGTTTGATTCTTTACAAGCAAAATCGTACGGATTGTTAAAATTGGAACGTAAATAATTTGTAGCACAAAAATAAGTAGCGCTTGTAACATTGGTATCCACCTCTTTCAAAAAGTCTTTTGTCATAATAACATACATAACCTTTAGAAATCGATGGGTTTTTTAAATTTTTTTTATTATTTTTCATACTATTGAAAAACGTAAAAAAGAAGCGTATTATATTTGTCGTTAATTTGTTTACTTGTATCAAATCACTAAAATAAAAAAGGAACCCGATTAGGTCCCTTTCATCATAGCTCTATGTTTTTCGAAGCATGTTCCCTTTGCTTCTCTTCTTCTTTCACTAACTGCATATTTGCATACGCTAAATTTGCAATCATTAAAAAGTGGCCACCTAAAATACCTGTACCGAATGCCCACATTTCCATCTCATGCTCAATTTCATACATGATGATAGCTCCTAAAATAGCAGCTGCAAATCGGTTTAAAACTCCTAATCCAGGAGCCTTTTCCTTCATTACGATACTTTTTCCGAGTTTCTCCACTCTGCGAGCTAATAACCAAAGACAATAGGCGCTTACTGCTAATCCAATACCGAACCCTGTCACTTGTTTTCCAAACGGAGTAATCGTCCACATAAGTAGTAAACCACTAAAGATCACATACAATTGTAATCGATATACACGTAAGGCTTCTTGAATCAAAATATCCGCTCCTAAGTTCTCATTTTTTGTACTTTAGAAGAAAAGCAGCAACTTACACAGTTGCTGCTTTCTCTTCTTCTTGTTCTTGTTCCATCTTACGAATTTCAACACGTTTAATTTGGTAAGCGTCTTTTTCTAACACTTTAAATTCATAACCTTCCGCGTCAACATGTTGTCCTTCTTCGATTTCATGATTTTGCATCATAATCCATCCACCGATTGTATCCACATCATCTTCTTCGATGTGTAATCCAAATAAATCTTTCACTTCTGAAATAAGCACTTTTCCATCAACAATGATATGTTGCTCGTTCACATGTTGAATTGGCGGTGCCTCATCTTCATCATATTCGTCACGAATTTCGCCGACGATTTCCTCCAAGATATCTTCAAGCGTTACAATTCCGGCTGTTCCTCCGTACTCATCATATAAAACAGCCATCGGAATTCGCTTCTTCTGCATTTGAAGTAATAAATCGTGAATTGGAGTCGTTTCCATCACTTCAATAATCGGACGCATATACGAGCGAATAGATGATAAATCTTTTTGATCCTCGGTCATATATCGAATAAAGAAATCTTTTACGTTGACCATACCGATAATATCATCTTTATCTTCTCCAAAAATCGGATAACGTGTGTATCGCTCATTTTGGATTACTTTCATGTGTTCTTCTACTGAATCTTCCAGGTAGAAACCAACGATTTCTGTTCGCGGTACCATAATCTCTTTTGCAATACGATTATCAAATTCAAAAATGTTATTTACATACTTGTATTCAGCTTGATTAATTTCGCCACTTTCATAGCTATCTGAAAGGATAAGACGTAATTCTTCTTCTGTATGAGCTACTTCATGTTCTGAAGCTGGCTTTAAACCGAATAAACCAGTTATCACACGAGCTGAACCGTTCAATACCCAAATAAATGGATACATTACTTTATAGAACATCATTAATGGACCTGCCAATAATAACGTTACCCTTTCAGCCTTTTGAATTGCCATCGTTTTCGGAGCTAATTCCCCTACTACAACGTGTAAATACGTCATAATCATAAAAGCAAGACCAAATGTTAATACTGATGAAATAGAAGGATTTAAGTTCCATTTCTCAAATAACGGGTGTAATAACTTTTCAATTGTCGGTTCACCTAACCAACCTAATCCCATAGCTGTAACTGTAATACCTAATTGACAAGCAGATAAATATTCATCTAAATTTGTTGTTACCTTTTTCGCTGCTAAAGCACCGCGTTTTCCTTCCGCAACAAGCTGATCGATACGACTTGAACGTATCTTTACAATCGCAAACTCTGCTGCTACGAAAAATCCAGTAAATGCGATTAAAATCGCAACCATGACTAAATTAAATATTTCCAATGAATCCCCTTAGTTAAAAAACTAAGGTGTCCACCTCCTGTATACTATAATGTTTTCTTATTTGTTTGTTAGAAAACATAGCCCGATACAAAAATTAAAGAGGTCGGATTTCACTTATTCTATAATAATAGAGCAAGTGTCTGTATTAAAGCTGTCGTTTGACCTGATAAAGATTTCGATATTTTTTCACGTTGTGAATCAGTCAATTCATCTAAAAGCGGCTTTAACTCAGTAAGCTCCACTTCTAATTGATGAATATGGTCTGTCACTTCATTCACTTGTTTCGAAACGTGTTCATTGATACCGAGCAGCTTCTTCTTCTCCTCGATTTTCTCTTTAATCTCACAAAGCGGCATATGCATTTCTTTGCACTTCTCAATAAATTGTAATGTCTCAAATGCTGTTTCGTCGTAATAGCGATAATTAGATTGAGATCGCTCCGCTTTTAAGATACCTAGATTCGTATAATAATCAATCGTTCGTTTCGACACGTGAGCCATGAGAGCCAACTGTCCGATTCGATACACCTTCCCAACGATCTTCCCCCCTTGTTTATATTACTTACATCATACAACACATAAACTGTACAGTCAAACGTGACGGTTTATTATTCACAATTTATACAAAATTCCAATCTCCTCCTATGATGATTCAATACGAGTAATCTACACTTATACAATAAAATTACTAAACTACTACCTAATCACTACATTGTCTGCCACTTTTAACCTTTCTTATTTAAAAGCATATCCTACTAATAATGATTGCTTGTATAGGAGGGAATTAATATGAAAAAGACAATCATTTCTCATTTTTATAATGAAGAATACCTACTTCCATGGTGGCTTATGCATCACACGAAAATATTCGATCACGGCATTTTAATTAATAGAGGGTCTACAGATCGTTCCGTAGAGATTTGTAAACTATTAGCACCCCACTGGGAGGTACGAAATTCAAGATTTCTTGAGTTTGATCCAACTAATACTGATATTGAAGTGATGGAAATTGAAAGAGAAGTTTCAGGTTGGAAAATCGTTTTAAATACTACTGAATTCTTTTGTTGTAATAATACTGAAGAATTTTTTTCATCTCTTCATACACTAGGCCAAAACATGTATGCGATTAGAATGATTTTAATGATAGATAATCATAATTATAATTATTCAAAGCCTAGATATTCTATCCCCTTAGTAGAACAGCGATACCACGGTGTCTTCCCTTATAACCCAAATCTCGGATGTGCTTGGAGATTTATTCACAATCATCTAGACGGTGCATATTTACCTGGTAGACATCATTCGCGGCACGGATATATAATTTATGACTATCCTTCATTTATTTTAAAATTTTATTTTAGCCCTTGGAATGAACAATCAAAGGCAAGAAAATTACAAATTACACCTACCCTTTCAAAAAGGGGTGTTCAAATGGGACTTCAAACACATTACGGTCAATCTCCTGAAGTACTGGACATACGTTTTTTAGAGCTTAGTAACCTAACACAAGACCTCCGTCATAACCCTGAATATCAAGAATTATTTCCAAAATTCAAACCGTAATATTTTCTGCATCGTCATCACCTCAAACATTTTCATTCACTTAATCAAAAACAATCTCATTTGCATAAAACATGAATACTGTATAAATAATAAATTTTTATTTTAGGAGGAAAAAATGAAAGCTGTTATTCTTGCTGGTGGGTACGGTACAAGAATTGGGGAAGAAACACATTTAAAACCGAAACCTATGATTGAAATTGAAACAAAACCCATTCTATGGCACATTATGAGTTTGTATAGTCATTACGGAATTACTGAGTTTATTATTTGCTTAGGCTATAAAGGATATGCAATTAAAGAGTTCTTTCTAAATTACAACTTACACATGTCTGATTTCACAATACAGTTAAACGATAATACAATTACTAGCCATTCTCATCGTGTAGAACCATGGAAAGTTACACTAATCGATACTGGTGTAAATACCGAAACGGGTGGCCGAGTGAAAAAGATTCAAAATTATGTCGGAGACGAACCTTTCTGCCTCACTTATGGTGATGGATTAAGTAATGTAAATATAAAAGAACTTATTACATTCCATAAAAAACATGGAAAAATGGCTACTGTTACTGCCGTACAACCTCCTGGTAGATTCGGTTCTCTCATATTAGATAAACAGTCTGTAACATCTTTTCAAGAAAAACCATTAGGTGATGGCGGATGGGTTAATGGTGGATTTTTCGTTTTAAATCCTGAAGTTTTCAATTACATTAGTGGAGATAAGTCTGTTTTTGAAACAGACTCTTTAGTTCAGTTAGTAAATAAAAATGAATTGGCCGCATATCAACATTCTGGTTTTTGGCATCCGATGGATACATTGCGCGATAAAAATAAATTAGTCGAGCTATGGGAAAGTAATAACGCTCCGTGGAAGGTTTGGTAATATGGCTTCATCATCTTTTTGGAATAAGAAAAAAGTATTTATTACGGGACATACTGGATTTAAAGGCTCCTGGCTCACCCTTTTCTTAAGTTCTTTAGGTGCAGAAGTAGTAGGCTTTTCTTCTCATCCCCCATCCATTCCTAACATTTTTGAACAAGGTAACGTAGCAAAAGAGTGCACGACAATGAAAGGCGATATTACAGATTACCATTCTTTATTTCATGCCATGAAGCAGCATAAACCTGACATAATATTTCATTTAGCAGCTCAGCCAATCGTAACCGCTTCATACAAAAATCCTATCGATACATTCAAAACGAATGTTTTAGGTACTGTCCACGTGCTAGAAGCAGCAAAGTCCGTCCAAAGCGTACGTGCCATTATTAATGTGACAAGCGATAAATGTTATGAGAATGACGGTAGTGGCGACCGAGCGTTCGTGGAAAATGACCGACTAGGAGGTTTCGACCCTTATAGCGCTAGTAAAGCTTGCGCTGAAATAGTGGCAACATCCTATCAAAAATCATTCTTCCGCACTAATACCCAGAAACTCGCCTCAGTCAGAGCTGGTAACGTCATCGGCGGTGGTGATTGGGCAGAAGATCGATTATTCCCTGATATCATTCGGGCATATTTGTACAATCATACTTTGTGTATTCGAAACAAATATGCCGTCCGTCCGTGGCAACATGTTTTAGATCCTCTACATGGCTATATCCTTTTAGCTGAGAAACTTTGGAATGATGCTAAATATGCAGAAGCGTGGAATTTCGGCCCAATAAATGAACATAACAGAACCGTTCATGATGTCATTGAATCTGTAATAAAATTATGGAATAACCCACTAACAATCATTTCCTCCTCTACAAATACTCCTTATGAATCACCTGTTTTAACACTCGATAGTACAAAAGCAGTAAACAAACTCGGCTGGACTCCTAAGTTATCAACAGATGATTCTATCGCTTGGACTGTTGATTGGTACAAAAAATATGCATCTGGTGAAAATATAGAATCTTTCACACGACAACAAATCGATGCATTCAAAAATTTATAAAGGGGCTATAAAATGGAACAGAAAAAATGCCGTTTTTGCCACTCATTACTAACCAACACTTTTTTAGATTTGGGCGTTTCCCCTCTCGCTAATTCATTTGTAGCTCCTGAAAGCTCATATAAAATGGAACCTTTTTATCCGCTGCACACATTTGTTTGTCACTCTTGTTTACTCGTACAGCTAGATGAATTTGAATCCCCGCAAAATATTTTTCATAACTATTTATACTTCAGCTCTTACTCCTCAAGTTGGCTACTACACGCTAAACAATATGTAGAAATGGCGATTAAGCGTTTCAACTTAACGAAACATTCAAAAGTGATTGAAATCGCAAGTAACGATGGGTACTTATTACAATACTTTAAAAAAGAAAATATCGAGACATTGGGAATTGAACCCGCGAAAAACGTAGCAGAAATTGCTATCAAAAAAGGAATTCCTACTCATGTGAATTTTTTTAGTAATGACTTAGCAAAAAAATTGCCACAAGCTGATTTAATCGTCGCAAATAACGTATTAGCACATGTTCCAAACTTGCATGATTTTGTTGCTGGTTTAAAAACACTATTAAAACGTGATGGCACGATAACAATTGAATTCCCGCACTTATTAAACCTTATATCCTTTAACCAATTTGATACCATCTACCATGAACACTTCTCCTACTTCTCACTTATAAGCCTTCAAAAAATTTTAGCTCATCATCATTTACAAATTGTTGATGTAGAAGAGCTTTCAACACATGGTGGTTCATTACGTATTTTTGTAAACCATCTAAGTTCCCAATCCACTATCCATTCCAACGTTACAAACTTACTCCAAAAAGAAATCAATTACGGACTCGATACATTAGATTGCTATCTCCTTTTTTCTAAACGAGTGGAACAATTGAAAATAAATATTTTAAAGTTTTTTATCGAAGCAAAAGCTTTAAACAAACAAATCATCGGCTACGGCGCTCCGGCTAAAGGAAACACCCTGTTGAATTATTGCGGAATAGGTAAAGAATTTTTAGCGTATACAGTAGATAAAAATCCTCACAAACAAAATCTCCTTTTACCAGGAACTCGTATTCCAATAAAATCTCCAGCAGAAATTAAACGTACAAAACCGGATTACATTCTCATACTTCCTTGGAATTTGAAAGACGAAATTATAAAAGAATGCTCTTTCATTCGTGAATGGGGCGGTAAATTTTTAGTGACAGTTCCAGAAGTTGAGGTGATTGAGCCATGAAGAAAGTTGTTGTAACAGGTGGTAGTGGCTGGATAGGTAAATATGTTGTACATTCACTTATACAAAAGGGATACGAAGTGCACGCCACGTATAATAAAAATAACCCCTCTCACCTCCCTTGCCACTGGCATAAAGTAAACTTGCTCCGTAATGACGAAGTAAAACAATTCATTTACGACGTTCAGCCTAGCCATCTCATTCACCTTGCTTGGGAAGCAGTACCACCAGCATGCTATGTATCTATTAATAATTACTATTGGCTAAAGTCTAGTATTTCATTGATTCAGCACTTTACAACATGCGGCGGAAAGCGTGTTGTCGTTGCAGGTACTGGCGCAGAATACGAATGGTTTAACGGCGTATTATTTGAAGATTCACCGCTCCTTTCCTATAAAACCCCGTATTCTTTATGTAAAAATGCACTGCACTCCTGGCTAGAAACGTATGCACAACAAACAGGCCTCAGCATGTGTTGGGGCCGCATTTTTCATATGTATGGACCTCACGAACAAGGTAATCGGCTCGTTTCTAACATTATCACTTCCTTATTAAAAAACGAGGAAGCACTATGTACACATGGAAAACAATCGAGAGATTTCCTCCATGTGAGTGACGTCGCTGACGCTCTCGTAACAATATTAGAACACGGCGTTACAGGCACCATCAATATCGCTTCTGGTCAATCTGTACAAATTAAAGAGTTAGCTTCTATCATTGCTAAAAAGATAGGAAAAGAACATTTAATTAAACTAGGTGCAATCCCTTTCTCTAAAGATGAACCTTTATTTGTCGGGGTTAATGTAGAACGTTTAAAAACTGAAGTAAACTGGAAACCAACATACGATCTAAATACAGGAATAGAAGAAACAATTTTATGGTGGAAATCATTTATACAAAAACATAACGATATGCATCATTAAAACGTAAATCCTTCGTTCCTCTCGCTAATTCCTTATACCATTCTTCTAATCTTTCCGGCGTAACAATATGATGCGTACCCATTCCTCCATGCTTACTAGCTTCAGAAAGAGTCGGACCAATTTGTAACTTTCTCTTTCTCATCGCATCATTCCACGGACTAAACCCAAACCATAATATACAGGCAAGAGGTGGATAAATCATCGATTCATGCGCAGATAAATGTCTTCCAACCGTATAACTTCCATGCTCATGATTATGAATAAATCTTCCCCTTCTCCATAGTCTCCACTCCTCTGGTAAATAACCATGAAATCGCTGTTTCATTAAAGGTATTCCAAAGTTAAGTTCCGGATAATTATAGTTAGGATCATCGACCATAATAAGCCCTTCTAGCCAATACATCCTACCTCCCAATTCATCTAGTGATTTCCAAAACTGATTTTTATCTTGCATGCAAAGAAACTCAGTCGTATTTAAAATCATTTTCCATCCTTGTACTTCTTGTTCTATCCTCATCACTTCATGATCTGTCGCATATGCATCAAACTCTGGATTTACAGAATCTCGCACTTCCCAATGCGGTGCGAATTTTTTACAAATCTCAACGGAACGATCTGTTGAACCTTTATTAATTAAAATACCATGATCAAAAAGTTTCGTATGATGCATAAGCCACCATGGCAATAAATATTCTTCATTGTAAAAATGCGAAATAACGGTTGTAGTTATAATAATCTCCTCCTCTTTCTCTATTAATCTACTTTTTATCCTACAACCAATATACTCATAAGCAAAAATATGTTTCCTAATTATTGATCAAATATTATTATTAATATTTTTGTAAGTTTTCCTTTGGTACCCAGCCCTTCTCACCATCTCTTCCTTCGCCCCAAACCCATCCATTGAATTCTTCTAATCCAATCACTCTTTCTCCAATACTCACATTTAATTCTTTCGCAGTATATTGTTTTATAATAATTCCTGTTCCATTCATATCTTTTTTTATAATTTGCTCCGGAACCCATCCTTTCCGGTCATATTTCTCTTCGTGACAAAACATCCAGTTTTCCCAGTTTTCCGGACCAGCGTAACTCTCTATCATTTTCACTACATCCCCCTCTTCTAAGCGAATTGGATTAGGATAATTGCTAACATGTGATTTTATAACGATATATTTCATAACAACCTCCAATAATCAGAAAATTAAGTTATAATATCATTATAACTTAAAGAGGAGGAATGCACGCATGTACTACAACACTTCATTCGAAAACGATCAACCTGTAGGCCGTCTATAAACTAAGACGGGCAATCATATAACACATACACTACGCCTCGTCTTAGGGAACTCATAATACCCTAAAAATAGACGGAGGTACTTTACATGAAACAAACAATTTTAGGAGCTATATGTTTATCACTAGCAGCAAGTATATGGGGTGGTATGTATGTTGTTAGCAAATACGTACTCGATTTTATCCCACCACTAACCCTCGTTTGGCTACGCTTTATCATTGCTTTTGTTGTTTTGTATGGCATTTTGAAACTAGCTGAGAAAAAGCAAAAGAAAAAAGTAACCATTCGCAAAAAAGATTGGCTCCTATTCGCTTGGATTGGATTTATCGGCTATTTCATTTCGATCACATGCCAATTTATCGGAACAAAATTATCCGACGCTCATACAGGCTCGTTAGTTACATCAGCTACACCTGCATTTATGGTTATATTTGCAGCGCTCATTTTGAAAGAAAAACTAACCGCTCGTAGACTTTTATCTACTATAATAGCGACAATCGGCGTCATTATCGTAATCGGGTGGGATATTGAAATTGGCTCCTATTTTATTGGAACAATCATTTTAGTTGGAGCCGCTATTACGTGGGCTTTACTATCTATTTATGTAAAGATCGCTTCAATCCAATTCTCATCCTTAGTTATTACAACGTATGCCATATTCTTTTCACTCTTTTTTATTACACCCTTTATGATATGGGAACTACAAACATCCTCTATCGGAACAGTAAATACGTACGTAATATTAGGCGTATTATACTTAGGTATTGTCTCAACAGCAGGTGCCTTTTTCCTTTGGAATAAAGGATTAGAATTAATAGATGCAAGCATCGGTTCCTTATTTTTCTTCTTCCAACCTATTGTTGGATCATTACTTGGCTGGCTCTTATTAAATGAGACATTAAATAGTAACTTTTTTATTGGCGGTATTCTTATTATATGTAGCGTTTTAATTACTACTTTTGAAAAGAAATAAAAAGCAGGCAGAGATTTTTAGTCTCTGCCTGTTCGCATTATTGGATCTTGGTCGTGAAAACCAATACAAATCGGTATATATCATAATACTTCGCTTCTATTTGCTCTACTGCTAACGAAAAGAGATCCTCTTGCATCTCTTCTAAATACTGAAATATATCCACACTAAACACTCCTCACTCTTTACGCACTCCAATGCGATGGACGGGATAACATTTTCGGTAATTTCGTATGCTTATCCCCTTTCGCTGCGTTAATTTGAACTTGCGTCAGAAAAATACTATTTGTAAAATCAGCCCCGCGAATATCTGCATCTCTTAAATCTGCTCCGATAAGATCTGCTCCTCTTAAATTTGCTCCATTTAAGTTAGCCGCAATTAAGTAAGCACCCCTTAAATTTGCACCTTGTAAATTTTTCTTTTTCAAATTTGCTCCCATAAGATCTGCTCCGCGGTGAATGATTCGTTTCTTACGTGCAGTATTCATTTCCTTCCATACTAATTCGCTCGTTTCTAAAAGAAGAATGTTCACCTCTGCCCTATGCATTGGAACATTTATTTTCATTAACTCATCTGGATTTAAATTCGAAAGTCGCTCTGTCTCCTCAATTGCGGTCTCCAGCTCTTTATGAATTGGCTGTGTTGCCTTTAAAAGAATCGCTTCATTCAAATACCAAAGCATTTCATGAAGTTGATGCATAACCGGAAAAGCATCGTACATTTTTCTTGCATGCTTTGCATCTTTCCGCCAATCAATCCCTTTAAACGTACCCTGAGAAATCTTCTGCCCAGCACCGAAACACTCAAATACTGTACAACCTTTATAACCTTTTCCTCTAAGATTTTTATGTATACTACATTTAAAATCTGATTGTAAGTTAGAACATGGTTTACCACCATCTTTATTCACTGCAAAATCTACCGATGCTGCGAACGGTAATGCAACGCAACATAGACCGAAGCATTTTTCGCAGTTTGCTTTTAAATGATCATTATGATTAGTCAAAATCTATACCCCCTGTTGTCTTTTGACTATTTCATAATATTCCAACTGTAATAAATAATCAATTTTAAAATAAACCGGCATCTTTCGTTCCAATTCATAACTTTATCATTCGATTTCCTTTCAATTGAAAAGGACTATTTCTATTTAATGAATTATAATTAAATTATAAATTTTCTAACTAAAAGGAGACTTATTATGGCACTAGAAATGAAAACAAACTGTCAAATTTGCGATCAATCGCTCGAACAAGATTCTGAAGCATACATTTGTGTATATGAATGTACATTTTGCGCACCATGTACAGAAGAAAGACAAAACGTTTGTCCAAACTGCGGCGGCGAATTAGTACGTAGGCCGAAAAAGAAACAATAAAAAGCAAAGCGATATCGCTTTGCTTTTTATTGTTTTCTGAGTATATGAAATTATATCGAACACAACTTAAACATTTAAAAACTTCACACAAACAGGCTCTGGCACAGCAACATCAGATTGTAAAAGTGTTAACTTTCCTGTAGATTCATCTCTTGAAAATAGCACAAGATTATGTGACTTTTCATTTGTAGCAACAAGAAACTTTTCAGTAGGATCTAATACAAAGTCTCTTGGCCAATTTCCTTCTGTAGATGTATGTTCCACAAATGCAAGCTCACCTGAGTTTTGATCTACGCTATAAACAGCGATACTATTATGACCACGATTACCTGCATATACAAAGCGGCCGTCAGAAGAAATATGGATAGCACTGCCTTGACTATTTTCATCAAATTGTTCTGGAAGAGTAGAAATATACTGTAATTCTGTAAAGGATCCTTCTTCCGAGTTATATGTTAGCGCAATAACCTCTGAACTAAGCTCCGTCATTACATAAGCGTATTTTCCATTTGGATGAAAAGCAATGTGTCTTGGTCCACTTCCCGGATTCACAGACAGGCTATTCACTTCTATTAATGTACTATCTTTTACTTCATACGTAATTATTTTATCTATCCCTAAATCAACGCCCACTACATATTTTTCATCAGGAGTGTACCCCGCGTAATGTGCATGTGGTTTTTCTTGTCTTTCTTTATTCGGACCTGAACCTTCATGTGCCATAATAGATGAAGCAGGATTTACAGTTCCATTTTCTTCATTTATTTCAAAAGACTCAATCGTTCCTTTATGGTAATTTGCTGTAACTACTGTATGATTTCCACTATCAACACTAATATGACAAGGAGAAGCCCCTTCTACTACTTGTCTATTTTTCGCTTTTAGTTCTCCAGTATGACTATCAATGGAATAAGCAGCTACACCGCCAGATTCGCCTTCCTTAACAACAGAATAGAGATATTCATTATTTCGGTTAATCGTTACATATGTAGGGTTATCCAGCTTAGCAGTAAGTGTTACATTACCAATTTTTTTTGCTTCCGTGTCTAAAATAAACTTATATATTCCTTCGCTATTTTCTTTCGTGTAAGTCCCAACATATCCGATAAACTCTTTGTTATCCTTCATTTTCATAACCCTCTCTCCCTATATTTTTCGTTCATCATACTTTTTAAAATATTTTATGTTGAAAGAGTATCCTAAAAAATCGGAGTACCTCTTTATACGTTACCATATTTTCTTGGTAAATAGCTTTTAAACCCACTTTTTTTGATACGCTGCTATACTTTCATATTCTTCTTCCAATTGACGGGACAAGCGGATATAGATTGGCGTTAAATCTTTATATTTTTCCACACTTTCCATGTTTGGCTCATGATGAAAATCTGCACCTACCATTTCAGAAACTACGGATAATGTATCTATTTCACCTAAACTATATAAACCGAGGATTGCAGCTCCTAAGCAAGAGCTTTCGAAACTTTCCGGAACATATACGTCTTGATGGAAAATATCCGCCATCATCTGTCTCCAAAGTTCCGACCTTGCAAAACCGCCTGTCGCTTGAATTTTTTTCGGTTCGCCAATTAGTTCTTTTAAAGCGAGAAGAACTGTATATAAGTTATAAATTACTCCTTCTAAAACAGCACGTATCAGATGTTCTTTCTTATGATGCAATCCGAGTCCAAAGAAAGATCCTCGCGCATTTGCATTCCATAAAGGAGCCCTTTCCCCCGCTAAATACGGGTGAAATAATAAACCGTCAGATCCCGGATTCACTTTTGCTGCTATTTCAGTAAGCACCTCATATGGATCTTTTCCTAAGCGCTTTGCAAGTTCAATCTCTGAAGTGCCCAATTGGTCACGAGCCCATCTGAAAATCATACCGCCGTTATTAACTGGTCCACCGATTACCCAATGGTCTTCAGTTAACGCATAACAAAAAATTCTACCTTTTGGATCTGTTACAGGACGATTTGTTACAGCACGTATCGCACCGCTTGTACCAATTGTAACAGCCACAACGCCAGGATCTATTGCATTTACACCTAAATTAGATAGTACTCCATCACTCGCTCCTACTACAAAAGGCGTAGAAACAAGTACATTCATCTCTTTGGCAAACTCTTCATCTAATCCTGTTAAACTGTGCGTTGTTGGAACAAGCTTTGAAAGCTTTTCATCTGTAATTCCTGCTACATGTAAAGCCTCTTCATCCCACTTTAAAGATTTTAAATTGAACATTCCTGTCGCTGATGCTATAGAATAATCAATTACATATTCTTTATATAACTTGTAAAAAACATATTCTTTAATAGAAATGAATTTATAACTTTTTGCGAATAACTCTGCTTGCTCATTCTGTAGCCAAACTAATTTCGAAAGTGGTGACATCGGATGAATTGGTGTCCCAGTACGAAGATAAATTTCATGACCATTCATATCATTCTTTATTTTCTCCGCCCAGCTTGCACTTCTATTATCTGCCCAAGTGATACATCTCGTTAACGGCTTTCCCTTTTCATCTACAGCAATGATACTATGCATTGCCGAACTAAAAGAGACACAAAGAATATCATTCGGCTGTACACTACTTATTCGTACAGTTTCTTTAATCGTATTTATTACTGCATGAAAGATTTCTTCTGGGTCTTGTTCTGCTGTTTCAGGTGTAGGAGAATATAAAGGATATTCAATTCCATGACTAGCAATAACAGATCCATCAGTAGAAAATAGAACTGATTTTGTACTAGTTGTCCCAATATCTACACCAATCATATATTTTGAGCTCACCATCTCTTCCTCCTAACAAAAATCCCTACAGTGTCCTAATCATATAAGAACCATAAAAATATATTTATTTTATCTATTCATAACGTTATGTGCTAAAGTTGTCTCTCTCAATTCATATAAAAATATCCTTATTTTAAACAAACATATCGAGTAGTAAAACGCCTCCAAAAGCGATAAATGAAAGTAACGTTTCTAATACTGTCCATGTTTTAAATGTTTCTTTCACTGTTAAGCCTAGGTATTCTTTTACCATCCAGAACCCAGCATCGTTTACGTGAGAAAACATTAACGCTCCTGCACCTGTTGCAATAACGAGTAACTCTAAGTTCACACCTATCGTATTTTCAACGATTGGCGAAACGATACCCGCTGCTGTTGTTAAAGCGACTGTCGCTGACCCTGTCGCAATTCGAATTAATCCTGCTACTATAAATGCTAATACAATTGGAGATAGAGCTAAATGCTCAGACATTTGAGCAATAGCATTCCCTACACCACTATCGATAAGAATTTGCTTAAATCCGCCACCAGCACCAATAATCGCAACAATTGAACCGATTGGTAATAAGCTATCTTCTGTTACCTTCTTAATAGCCTTTTTATCGATACCTTGACGAAATCCAAGAAAATAAAATGCTGCAAAACATGCAATCAATAACGCAATGATAGGACTACCGATTAATGTGACAATCTTCATCAAAGTAGTAGACAGTGGAACATACGGAGCCGCTGCAGCTAAAACCATTAACATAACTGGTAACAATATAACTAAAAATGAAACTCCTATTCCTGGTAATTTCGTTGATTTTGTATTTACACGAATCAATTCTGGCTCATTTTCAGGAATTACACGTTTGTGAATCCATTTAGCGAATATAGGACCTGCAATAATCGCTGCAAAAAATGTAATAATGAGTGAATACAATAGTACCTTCCCAAGGTTCGCTTTATAAATACCAATTGCAACTATGGCCCCTGGATGCGGAGGAACAAGGCCGTGTACGACAGATAGCCCAGCAATTGCTGGTAATGCTATCAATAAAATATTTTGTTTCGTTGTTTTATGAATTGAAATTACTAACGGCAGTAATATTAAAATGCCTACTTCAAAAAACACCGGGATTCCAATAATAAAACCTGCAATTAACATCGCCCATGGTAAGTTTTTTATCCCAAAGGATTTAATAAAGAACTCTGCCACTTGCATTCCAGCACCTGACTCTGCCATCATTTTCCCTAAAATTGTACCTAATACTAAAATACCTACTAAATGCCCGAGAACACTGCCGACTCCCGTTTCATAAGCACTCACTATTTTATCCATTGGCATCCCAGACATAATTGCTAAAAACAAACTTGCAATCGTTAAACTAATAAATGCATGCCATCTCCACCACGATACCCCTAAAATAACAATTACGATTGATAATAATGTAATCATTAAAAGGTACATATTCATACGCAGTTCCACCCCTTTATGTAAACCCTTTCAAAATTGCTATACAATTAAGAGAACCTATATAGTTCTTTCATGAGTAAGAATTTATATATCGATATACAAATCATCTTCACAAAATAATAATTTATACAAAAAGAATCTCCCTTATCAGAGATACATGTTAACTCACCTCTCTGATAAGGGGATTTCTCTTCCATAATTATAATGTTATTGTGATAAACGCTTCGCGCGATCAATTTTCCCTTTTTTAAAAGTGAATGACACTTTCTTCTCTTGCTGTTTTCACGTAGTAAGACTACAAACTCAGTATCCACTTTAAACGATGAAGTTACTTAGGATTTGTCTTCTCATGAAAAACAACTTTCGGAAAGCACCTTCACTTTCATAACATTATAATTTAGGCGCTTTCGCCCAATCAGCAGCAAATTTCTCAATACCTTGGTCTGTTAATGGGTGCATAGCAAGTTGTTCAATTACTTTATAAGGGATTGTTGCAATGTGAGCACCTGCCATCGCTACACGAGTTACATGATCTGGATGTCTAACAGAAGCCGCAATAATTTGTGTATCTAGTTGATGAACATCGAATAATTCAGCAATTTTAGCAACTAATAGTACACCATCTTCAGAAATATCATCTAAGCGACCTAAAAATGGAGAAACGTACGTTGCACCTGCTCGAGCAGCTAAAAGTGCTTGGTTCACCGTGAAAATAAGTGTAACATTCGTTTTCACACCTTTTTCAGTAAGGTAGCGACAAGCTTCTAATCCTGCTAACGTCATCGGAAGTTTAATTGTAACTTTTTCATCGCCACCGTTAATTTTAATCAGTTCTTCTGCTTGGGCGATCATCTCTTCAGCTGTAACAGCATCTGGCGTTACTTCTGCCGAAACAGATTCAACTTTAGGAACTGCCTGACAAATTTCTGCAATACGGTCTTCAAATTTAATGCCCTCTTTTGCTACTAAAGAAGGATTCGTTGTAACACCAGCTAAAACTCCAAGTTTATATGCTTTTTTTATATCCTCAAGATTTGCAGTATCAATAAAAAATTTCATGATTAATTCCCTCCAGTTTTTAAACGTTGATGAGTTACATGTTTAATATGCTTATCCCGTAAAAGCCCGATTTGTGTGGAATGAAGCCCCTACTTATTAAAGTTTCACTTTATTTCTTTTCTACTGCATGTCCGCCAAATTCATTGCGCAGAGCTGCTACAACTTTTCCTGTAAATGTATCATTGTCTAATGAGCGGTAGCGCATTAATAGAGACATTGCGATAACAGGAGTTGCTGTTTGAAGGTCTAATGCTGTTTCTACTGTCCATTTTCCTTCACCAGAAGAATGCATAACACCCTTAATCTCATCCAGTTTTGCATCTTTAGAAAATGCATTTTCTGTTAATTCCATTAACCAAGAACGAATGACTGAACCGTTGTTCCATACTCTTGATACTTTTTCATAATCGTAGTCAAATTCACTTTTTTCTAGAATCTCAAATCCTTCACCAATAGCAGCCATCATACCGTATTCAATTCCGTTATGAACCATTTTTAAGAAGTGACCACTACCAGCTTTTCCAGCATATAAGAATCCATTTTCTACAGCAGTATCGCGGAAGATAGGTTCAACGATGTCCCAAGCTTCTTGATCTCCTCCGATCATGTAACAAGCACCATTACGAGCGCCTTCCATTCCACCAGAAGTTCCTGCATCCATAAAGTGAATGCCATCTTTCTTTAATTGCTCATATCGGCGGATAGACTCTTTATAATGTGAATTACCAGCTTCAATTAAAATATCTCCTTTTGATAAAAGTGGTGTAACCTCATCAATAACAGAATCAACAACAGCGTGTGGTACCATTACCCAAAGAATTCTTGGTGATTGTAATGACTGAACAAGTTCACTTAAACTAGATGTACCTGTTGCCCCGTACTCTTTCGTTTCTTCTACTGCGCTCGTATTTAAATCAAACGCTACTACTTCATGTTTATGATCCATTAAATTTTTCCCTAAATTTAATCCCATTTTACCTAACCCAATTAATCCTACTTGCATAATATAATTCCTCCTCAAATCATCTTTTATTAAAAATCCATATCACTACAATCTGGAATACCTTTCAGCACTGAAATGTTAGTATGTACAGAAAGGTATTCACAGTCATAGCTTAAGAATTCAACACATTTTTTGTAATTTGAACAACATTTTCTGTCGTAAATCCAAATAGATTCATGACTTCAGCTCCAGTACCTGAAGCTCCAAATGTTTCAATTGATATTACTTTTCCTTCTTGTCCTACATAACGTTCCCAACCGAGAGATACACCCATCTCAAGAGATACTCGTTTCGTTATAGAAGACGGAAGAACGGATTCTTTATATTCGTTCGATTGGCGATCGAATAACTCCCAGCTCGGCATTGCAACGATGCGAACAGAAACTTGATCTTCTTCTAATTTTGCTTTCGCACTAGCAGCTAAGGATACTTCAGAACCTGTCGCAATTAAAATTACATCCGGATTTTCATTTGTTTGTGTTAATACGTAAGCTCCTTTAGAGAAATTCTCTATGTTCGCTTTCGTTTCATTAAACACCGGTAAATTTTGACGACTCAGTACTAAAACGACTGGACCATCCGTTTGCTGTAAAGCATACGCCCAAGCACTTGCTGTTTCATTTGCATCTGACGGGCGGATAACTGTTAAACCAGGAATTGCTCGAAGAGCTGCCAATTGTTCAATTGGTTCATGCGTTGGACCATCTTCTCCTACAGCAATCGAATCATGTGTAAATACGTAAGTAACAGGTAACTTTTGCAGTGCAGCCAGTCGAATGGACGGACGAAGATAATCATTAAATACAAAGAATGTACTTACGAAAGGT
This sequence comes from Bacillus sp. JKS001846, assembly GCF_900176455.1. NCBI lineage: Bacteria > Bacillati > Bacillota > Bacilli > Caryophanales > Bacillaceae > Bacillus > Bacillus sp. JKS001846. Next base: position 2,346,405 of record NZ_FWYG01000001.1, on the reverse strand, counting down.
TTTACTCCTCCATGAAGCGCCAATCCATTCGCTGCAGCGCCCATTGCATGTTCACGTACACCGAAATATATATTTCGTCCAGCATATGATTCTACTGCATATACTGCTTCACCTTTTATATCTGTCATCGTAGAATGAGAAAGATCCGCACTTCCACCGAAAATAGAAGGAATCGATTTCACATAATGATTAATAGCTTCCCCACTTGCAACACGAGTGGAAATCGTTTTTTCAGTATCAAAAGATAGAATGTCTTTTGCTTCAATTAAAACCTCACCTGTAATCGCTTTTTCTAATTCATCTGCCAGTGTAGGATTCGCTTCTCTGTATAAGTTGAACTGCTCATTCCAGTCATTGTCTTTTTCAATACCTTTTTGTTTTAGTTCATTAAAATGAGCTTTTACTTCTTCAGGTACAAAGAAATCTTCCTCATAATCCCAACCATACACTTGTTTTGTCGCTGTCGCTTCTTCTACTCCAAGCGGATTACCATGTGCTTTGTTCGTTCCAGCAACTTTTGGACTTCCATAACCTATAATGGTTCTAATTTCTATAAGAGTAGGTTGATCCGTATTTTCTTTCGCTGATTGAATAGCTTTTGTAATCGCATCAACATCGTTTCCATCTTCAACTCTTACATATTGCCAATGTACAGATTCTGCCCTTTTCTGAATATCTTCAGAGAAAGCAATGCCTAATTCACCATCAAGTGAAATTTCATTTGAATCATACAGTACAATTAACTTGCCAAGTTTCATATGTCCTGCCATTGACATCGCTTCATAAGCGACACCCTCCATTAAGTCACCATCTCCGACTAAAGCATACGTATTGTGATCTATAATAGAGTGACCATCCTTATTGAACTTCGCTGCTAAATGAGCTTCTGCCATTGCCATTCCTACAGCATTAGCAATCCCTTGTCCTAACGGGCCTGTAGTCGCTTCAACTCCAGGAGTATGCCCAAACTCAGGATGTCCAGGTGTTTTACTATTTAACTTTCTGAAATTTTTCAAGTCATCAATTGAAACGTCATATCCAGCTAAATGAAGTAGGCTATATAACAGACTAGATCCATGTCCCGCCGATAAAACGAAACGATCACGGTTAAACCATTCTGGGTGATTAGGATTGTAATTTAAATGATTCGCCCATAATGCATAAGCCATTGGTGCTGCTCCCATCGGAAGACCTGGATGACCTGAGTTTGCCGCATTAATAGCATCAATCGATAACGTACGAAGTGTATTCACTGCTAATTGATTTATGTTTTGTGTCATAGTAATCGTCCCCCTAAATGCTTTCATTAAAGAAAGTACTTATTTTTCCGTCTCTTGATCTAACCACCATTTAAATCCACTTTCTTGTAACAGTTCATTAGACGCTTCTGGACCATATGAACCAGACTCATATTCATGAAGCGGTAATAAGTTTTCCTCGAACGCTTCAAGAATTGGTTGTACCCATTCCCATGACAATTCAACTTCTCTCCAATGTGCAAAGAATGTAGCGTCTCCACTCACAGCATCATGAATGAGTCTTTCATACGCTTCAGGTACTCCCACATCCGCTTGCTCACAAGTAAAGTTAATACGCATCGGTTCAATTTCTCCATTTTTCAATGGATTTTTACTGTTTAACTGTAATGAAACGTTCTCACCTGGGCTAATTTCAATTATTAATAAGTTAGGTGCTGCATTTGGATTATTATCTTGATATTGCTGTTTTAACGTATTTTTAAATTCGATTACAATACGAGTAGACTTTTCTTTCATTCGTTTGCCTGTTCGTATATAGAAGGGAACGCCAGTCCAAAATGGATTATCGATCCACAGGCGAGCAGCAACAAATGTGTCTATGTTAGAAGAAGGATTTACTCCTGGCTCCTCTTTGTATGCTACAACTTGCCCGCCTTTTATCTCACCTGCAGCGTATTGTCCGCGAATGATATGGCTTTGAACGTCTTCTTTTTTCACTTTACGAAGCGTTTCCATTACCTTTCGCTTTTCCTCTCGAATTTCACATGCATTAACCTTTTCCGGCAGATTCATAGCAGTCATCATTAATATTTGTAACATATGATTTTGAACCATATCTCGAATGGCCCCTGCCTGGTCATAATATCCTGCCCTTTCTTCAACCCCAACTGTTTCACTCGCTGTGATTTGTACATTCGCTATATGTTCTTTATTCCAAATTGATTGGAGAACAGGATTTGCAAATTCTAATGCTTCAAGATTTTGAATCATCGGTTTACCTAAATAATGATCGATACGGTATATCTCGTCTTCTTCAAACGTGCGACTAAGCTTATCGTTAAGCTCACGAGCAGATGTAAGGTCGTGCCCGAATGGTTTCTCAATCATCAGACGTTTCCATCCATCCGTTTTATCAAGTCCGCTTTCCTTAATATTTAAAGCAATAGTCTCGAAAAATTCAGGAGCAACGGAAAGATAAAACATTCTATTTCCTTTTATATGTAATTCTTCTTCCCTTTCACGAACGACTTGTAATAACCTCTCATAGTCTTCCGGCTTACTCACATCTAATGGACAATAGCGAAAATTATCTAAAAAACCTTCCAGTTCCGGAGTACCTTCTTCTCTATGACGGGAAAACGTCTCTATTGATTCTTTTATTCTTTCTTGAAAATCTACATGAGATACTTGACGTCTCCCAAGCCCGATAACGGATATTTGCTTTGGAAGCTTTTGATCTCTATATAAATTATATAGTGCTGGGTAAATTTTGCGTTTCGCTAAGTCCCCTGTCGCTCCAAATAAAACAAAGGTCATTGATTCCAAGTTCAGTCCCCCTCTTGTTGTATAATCCTCGTCGATATACTAAAAATGAATTGTACAGAAGCCCCTGTTTTTATAAAAAAACAAAGAGTTATCAAATCCCAATTCTTTTTATACCTTTCGCTTTTTAATTGTCCCCAATATTAATAGTGGCAATTCAAAGCATTTCTACCACAACTTACTTATTTATAGAATTTAACGAAACATTTTATATCTGATTACTTTTAGTAATTAAATAATCTTATGTCTAATATATTAACCACATAAATTATTATCGTCAATAAAAATGTCTTGAATTACATACGATTTATTTCGTAATACTTTTCTAAGTGTATTCCTAGTTACCATTCATTTTCAAAGATAATGATCGTTATAATAAATATCATTTTTATCAAAATATTCAATTAATTTAACACTAAACTCACGAGCAGACGTTACATTATAACCAAAAGGCTTCTCTATAATAAGACGATTTAATCCTTTTGTAGCTCACAATCCACTTTCTTTCCTTCATTCATATAAATCTATACTTTTCATATTTCTACTCAAAATTGATAGGCAATACTGTAACACCACATTGTTGCCTATTGTAATCGTTATAACTTTCTTTGTGCTACGAGTGTTATTATAAATCGGCCATAACATGAATAGCAGTACGTACTTTAAAGTGATGTAGCACTTTAAAATACCTATACTAAGTGAGTAATAATAAACATAATGAATAAATCATGCTGCAAAAATAACATCTACCCTTTCTTCAAAAAGCTTTACAGTAGTTTTTAGAAGTACGTTACATTATTTCATTTCATGCACTTTCCCCTTCTCTATATAAAATTCTCACTAACAAAATTCAAAATATTATACTTATTTTTCGTACTTTGCTATGCTATAACCACAAACAGGAGGTATAAACTATGAAAGCACAAATTATCCATTCTTTTGGGGATTCATCTGTATTTCAATTAGAAGAAGTTTCAAAACCGAAACTTTTACCAGGTCATGTTCTAATCGATGTAAAAGCAACAAGTGTAAATCCAATCGATACAAAAATGCGTAGTGGGGCCGTTTCAGCCGTCGCTCCTGAGTTTCCAGCTATATTACACGGCGATGTAGCTGGTATTGTTATTGAAGTAGGAGAAGGTGTTTCGAAATTCAAATCAGGGGATAAAGTATACGGATGTGCCGGAGGTTTTAAAGAAACTGGAGGTGCACTTGCAGAATTTATGCTTGCTGATGCACGATTAATTGCTCACAAACCTAATAATTTAACAATGGAAGAAGCTGCTGCTCTACCATTAGTTGCAATTACAGCTTGGGAATCTTTATTTGATCGTGCAAATATTAAACCTGGTCAAAATGTTCTCATTCATGGAGCTACTGGTGGCGTAGGACACGTAGCCATTCAACTAGCTAAATGGGCAGGCGCTAAAGTTTTTACAACAGCTTCTCAGCAAAACAAAATGGAAATAGCCCATCGTTTAGGAGCCGATATAGCTATTAATTATAAAGAAGAATCTGTTCAAGAATATGTACAAAAACATACGAACGGAAACGGATTTGAAGTTATATTTGATACAGTAGGCGGCAAGAATCTTGATCATTCTTTTGAAGCTGCTGCGGTCAATGGAACTGTCGTAACTATTGCAGCTCGTTCAACCCATGACCTCTCTCCTTTACACGCAAAAGGACTCTCTCTGCACGTTACTTTTATGGCATTAAAAATATTACATACAGATAAGCGTAATGATTGCGGAGAAATCTTAACGAAAATAACGCAAATTGTAGAAGAAGGAAAACTTCGTCCATTGCTAGATTCTAAATCTTTTACGTTTGATGAAGTTGCACAAGCACATGAATATTTGGAGTCAAATAAAGCAATAGGTAAAATAGTTTTGAAAAACGTTTGGTAACTTTCACTAAATAAAATGTTTGTTGTTGGGAAATAACAGCGAGATCGCTTCGCCTTATCTTTTTCTTAAGAGGCGTGCCACAACCTTAAAAGCTTTCCATCCTTTACAACAAGTAAAAAAATAACAGCTAAATTTTGAGGTGGGGGTCTTACTGCCCAGCAAATAGCGGGATAACATTCAAAAAAACCTTGCAGAAAAATTCTACAAGGTTTTTGTCTATAAATACAAATTAATCACTATATTAAAATGAAAGAGTTTGTAATTCATCACAATAATATTAAATATACGCTGCTTTAAAGGCTTGTTGGACAGCTTGTACTTCTAATGAGTCTTTACCATATAAGTTCGTTGCTACACGAATACAAGCTTCTTTTAATTCTTTAAAATCAGAAGTCATATTTAATTCATCCGTATTTGCATAATAGAAAATATCAAACATTTTATCTTCTCCAATGCCATGTACGTTTACTCCATTATGGCTTCCACCACTAGCAATCAAGTAAGCTACTTTATTAATAATGCTAGAGTTCGTGTGTACACCACCATGATCGTGGTCAGCATCAATAGGTAAGTTATTATAATGCCTATAATCCTCTGGATATCTAGAAGAGATAGATGATGGGTTTTTCATATCTCTAAAAATACGACCTGATTGTTCTCCCATTGTCCAATTGAACTTTCCGTTATTGGCATACTTTTCAACTGCTACTCCTAAAATATCAGATAACGCTTCATTAATTGCACCAGCTTCTCCTGCGTACTCAAGTCCAGACTCATTTCTTGTAACCGCGTGTGTAAATTCATGTCCTGCCACATCAAATGCTCTAACAATTGGATCTCCGTATACTAGCATAGCGCCATTACTAAATGCATTAAACCACTGCTTAGGATTTCCTTTATTCGTACCATTTGTGTTCCAACCATGAACGACAGAAATTACTTTTTGTCCGTTATTATCAAAGCTGTTACGGCCATATTTTTCTTGATAAAAATCATATACTTTCGTTGCTAAATAATGGGCACTAACTGCTTTAGGATCTGTAAAATTTGTAGAATTACTTGTTACTAAATCATCGAGATAACCCCATACATTTCTTCTATAATTATTATAATCTTTATAATTAGCAGTATATGTTTCAATTCCCTTACCACGAGAATAATCTGCAAGCATGTACATTCCATCACTTCTTTGTGTAATTCCAAACGTACGATTAATACCTAAGTCATCTTTTCCTGTACCTGTTAATTTTGAAGGATCTGTTGATTTATTTGATGTCGCAGATTGGACAATACTACTCTCTACTTGTATACCCAATTTTTGAACGAGTTCTTTTAATAGATTACCACCAAAAGCATCAATTAATACTGTACCGGATACATATTCAGGTGTAGATGCACTAAAAGTAATTTGATATGCGTTTGTAGCTTTATTTGTATTTTCATCTACATATACCACTTGTTTAATTTCTGGTTCTTCGATAAATGTGAGATCATTTCCATAGATGTTGAAAAGCTGTTTCTTTGCATCCTCTTCTGATAGAGTAATAGGTTGTTTCAAATCTTCCTGTTGTTGTAAATTTTGGGCACTATCTCCCGAAACGCTCGTAAGTACACCATCATCATTAATATGTGCTGTTAGTTGATATCCGTATACATCACGTCCTTCATACGTTTGTTGAAGACGTACCAATGTAGTACCATCATAAGATTTACGACTTTGCGTAACATTATAATTAACTTTGGATTCCGTATTAACTTGCTTTGATGATAATGCTTGTTCTGTTTTTCCTTTTAGTGCATCCTTTGCTACATTTTCTGCCGAATTTTGAGAAGGTGCTGTTAAATTACCTGTTCGGAACGTATCTTCCTTTGTTTCCACTTTTAAATCTTCTGTTTCCGCATGTACTCCTCCATAAGGCATAATCGCCGATAACACCACTCCTGTAGTTAAACCTACCTTTACGAAATTATTCATATTTTTACTCCTTTATAATCGTATTATTAAATTAAATAAATGTATTTTAGAATTTTAAGCATAGATAAAAAATTTTAACTATAGCCAATCGTTTTTACATACCTCTACATACATAGGTTAATAGATTGGTTTGCTACTTTTTTAGATTCAATTCAATTCAATTCATTTCTCAAAAATTATTCATTATATAAGCTATCTTTATATTTATTCATATACGTTATTTTTTGTGGTTCTGATAACATATTTATTGCCATCCACACATTCTTTTTCATTTCTAATTTTTGCATTGGTATCTCTTTTAAAAACTGATTACCTATAATCGCTTCCATTTCTTCATCAATTCTTTGTATAAGATTTTCTTCTGGATTATTTTGCAAAGAAGTATTTTTCAATCCCCATTTTGTTATTATAAATTCATTCGTTTTATTCATAGGATTAATAATAGTAGCTTTACTAGTTAATCGTTTTTTTATTTCATCATGATAGATTTTAATTCTATATCCCTCTTTTAGTGGAATGATATCTTTTACAATTGTTACATTTGTTCCTTCCATTTCCTTCGTATAAATTTTTTCACCTTTTTCATTAAAGACCTCTATCGATGCATATTTTTCACCTGCATAATAGCTATGAGGCGTTTTAGTAGTAATCGTAAAAATAGCTCGATTTTGCTCTAAGTCTGTATTTAATACGGCAAACTGGTCATCTCCTAATCCTAGGAATTGAATCGTTTCATTTACCAACTTACTCACTTTCATTTCGTTAATATCAATCTTTAGACTATTATCTTTTTCTTTTACATAGGCATAATACGAACTGAAATGGTACATACTATTCGTTTTCCCACCTGAAATTTCAACCGTATACACTCCATTTGGTACGTCTTGTAAATTGATATCTGTTGTTTCAATTGTTTTCTCTTGAATAACTGTATTCCCTTCTTTTAATTTAATTTTTCCTCCTTTTAATGTATCTATTTCATTTGTATTTAAATGGATATGCAAATTCCCTTTTAGCCCAAGTGGAGCAATTTGCTGATTCGTAACTATTTCGAAGTTGGAGTTTATCGGAATATCAGGATCAACTATAGCTCTTGCTTTCGCTAATTGTGATTCAGGCACTATATAAGCTAAAGAAGTAACAGCCGGAAAACCTTTCGCCCTATTCATCTCTATTTGTTTATGATTAAGCTTAAAGCCCCACCTTTCAAAAACAGGTGTAAAATCAACTTGTCCATTCTCACTATAATACTGATTCATTAAATCTGGTAAAGAATGGTCACCTTTTTTGAAAGCAGCATTGCTAGCTAGTTTTCGATAACCTTGATACATTTTTGCAAATGCTTCATCGCCAGCTTTTTGTTTCGCCATCGTTAAAAGAATAAGTTTTTGTCGTAAATCTAAATCATCATAATTTTTATTTTCTTTCATTAAAGCATTATATAAATTCCGTTCTACCTGTTCCTTTTTCCCGAAATTAAACAACCAACCAAGTTGATCTGCTTTTTTGCCGTATTTACTATATTGATATTGAACACCAAATAGATTATTAGAAACTTCTCCTGTAAATATTCCTTGATTATCAAAACCAGCTTGGTATCCATGAGCGATTTCATGTAAAGTTCCCCAACTTAGTTTATCTAACCACATCTTTGTACTATCTGTACTATTCGCTGTCCAATTTGTGCCATAATAGGCACCGCCAGCACCAGATATATCTGCTTTTAAGAAATAACGATTTTGACTTTTTTTATTTTCAAACGTTGAGCCATCTAAACCAATAATTGAATCATACATCACAAAAATATCTTCATAATACGCAATTAACTCATCCAATGATTGAAAATCTTTTAAAGATCTTACTAACTCTTTATCTTTTTTAGGTACAAATAATTGAAAACTCTCCCCTTGAAGTAACGCATACTCTCCATCAAATTGATCCCATGCACTAAAAAATTGAGATACACTTCCTTGTTGTTTATAAATGGGAAGGGGTTTAGTAGCACTTTCATTCCCTACTTGGTACTCAAGTACAGCGTGCTCTTCACCGTACGGAGTATCTATGAAAGGAACTAAAGACGTATCACCTTGGATAGTAACCCATTCATTTCCTACTTGTATGGATTTTTCATTTTTTGAGTCATTAGACAATAAACGTAATGTTAATTTGTCTTTAAAATTAGGATTTGTTTGTCTTACCTTTAATGGTGTATTTCTCTTCAAAATAAATCCTAAATCTTGTCGGTCATGATATTTCCCCTTACTTATGCCCGCCTGAAATATCCAAGTAGGCTCTTCTAAACTAGTAATTTTTTTTGCATTTATTCGTTCATCAGCATGTAAGTGTATATTTCCTATGAGGAAAAACATTGTATACATTAGGCCTATAACAAGTAACCTTTTCATTTGCATATCTCCTTCTCTATTTTTTTATATACAAAATACAATAAAGCCCTCCTTCTTCACTTATAACTGTCGTCAATAAGTTACTTATCAGTGTAATTATTATAGTTACATTAACTCGTGATTATCAATCATTAAATGTATGTAATTTTGCATATATGAATATTTTGTGATAAATTCCAAAATATCGTATAATTATCAATATTTTTTCAGACATTATTCAATAAAAAAAACACGAAGACTCTTAAGTCTTCATGTTTTTTATACATGTTATTACACTTGTGATTGAATTAATTACTAAAATCTTTTTAATCGTAAAAAATCAATTATTTTTAGGCTGATAGCCGTACCTAATCTTTTACAATTTACTTATTCTTTTTGTTCTGTAATATTAAATTTTGAAACCAATTCCGTTAATTCTTCCACCTTTTCTTTCATTTTGTTGGATTGGATTGATATTTGTTCAATTGATACGGCCTGTGATTGAATTGAATTTACAGTTTGAAGAGTCTCCTTTTTCACATCCGTTGCAGTTTCAGAAACTAGCGAAAGAGAAGCATTTACTTCTTCTGTACCAGCAGACATCTCTTCTGTCGCTGCGGATACTTCTTGAATTTGACCTGTAATCTTATCAATATCTCTCATAATAGACAAGAAGGTTTGATTCGCTTTGTAAGCAGCTTCTTTTCCTTCTACTGCCTTTTGTTGTCCTTTTTGCATGACATTAACTGTATCTTGGGTATCTTTTTGAATGGATTTTATTAAATGATTAACTTCTTTTGCAGATTCTTTAGATTGCTCAGCCAAGTCTCGAACTTCTGCGGCAACCACTGCAAATCCTTTCCCATTCTCTCCAGCACGTGCCGCTTCAATAGCGGCATTTAAGGCAAGAAGATTCGTTTGTTCGGCAATATTAGTAATTGCAGCGAGAGCTGTATCAATCTGTTGTGTACGTGTAACAAGTTTATTTATTACTTTTGATGTTTCCTCGACAACATCATGCACACTATTCATTTGAAGAATAGAGTGATTTATCACTTCACTACCGATATTTATTCGTTCTGTAGTCGTTACTGCTACCTCAGCGACTACTGCTGAAGATTCAGCTACAGTTTGCACCCCGGTTGTAATTTCTTCCATTGAGGATGAGCTCTCCTGAATACTAGTTACCTGTCCTTCTATTTTTGTTTTTACTTCTAAAACAGTCTGTACAACCTCATTTGAAATACTAGACGCTCGATTTGTATCTTGTAATACACTCTCCGTAGTAAAAATAACCTCTTGTGTTGTCATCTTAACATTCGCAATTAATTGTTGAAGGTTATCTAACATACTATTAAAAGACTGAACAATATGCCCTAATTCATTATTTGCTTTATAAGGAGTACGTGTTGTTAAATCTCCAGCTGCTACTTTTTCCATATCATTTTGTAGTAATGCAAGTGGTTTTCGGATAGTTAATTTAATAACATATCCAATTAATATAATTATTAAAATTGCTAAAATCGAAATACTAACAAACATTATCATTGTATTTTGAGCACTATTATTATTTTCCTTCTGTAAAAGCTCTGCATTATTACTATTATATAAAATCAATTCACGAATTGATTTTATTGATTTTTGCATATTAGGTTCAATCTCTTTTAGATAATATGCATATGCTTCCTCATTATTAGACTTCCCTAATTCTTGTGCTTTCTTCATTTGAGTCCTTAATTCATTAAATGTTTCATGAAACGTGTTATATAATTCTTTTTCTTTAGTAGAAATAAGTTTAGCCTCAAACTGCTTTAAAAGATGATCATTTTCCTTACGAATCCCATCCATTTCTCTTATTAATTCGTTCATTCTTTTTTCATCTTTTGATAACATTATTTCCATAAAGTTCATATTAACGTGATAAAAATTAGATTCTACAATTCCAATCCACTCAATTGGCAGTAAATTATCCTCATACATATTAGAGGAAGTACTTTTCCCTCTTTCTAACCCCCAAAACCCTATTAGGGATAATACTATACATGCAATACTTGATATAGTTATTAATATGTTTAGTTTTGTACCAATCTTACTGTTTCTTAATAATTCCAATTCACTTTCTCCATTCTAATATATAGTTTAAGTAATGTATTTTATACCAAGAATCCAAAAATTACGATGTTTATTTTGTAATATGTAATTTTGCATATCGTCCACTACTGATTCAAAATAACCTAACATTATAATTTTCGTTTTCCAAAAATTCATGATCATGAACACATCTCATTAATTCTTGAACTTCTTACCCAAAATATCCGCATATACTGTGGCACCAGGGAAAACCATCACTGGTATGATATATAAATTACGCTTCCATACAAGACTAGCTTAAAAATATTTTTCTTATTGCTCATTTTTCTATTCCCCCTCTATTAGAAGTACTCCTAGCACATCACACTAATAAAAACGATAATATTAAAAAATAAGGAAAGACATAATACGTATGTCTTTCCTCTAAAATTGTAATACTCAATATGCTCTTGGCTCTATTTGATTTTCCATTTAAATCCTCACATATCTTTCTTTATAATATCTCCTAACTCCATCCAATTTGTAATACGCGGGATATTGAGATATTGATTGTAAGAAGTAGTTTTTGCATATACATTTATCGGTTTTCCTATTAACGTTTCTAAAACAGCCGGCTTATCATCAAAGAAATAGTTTAATTTTATTTCTTGTATGAAGTGTATTTTTTCTTCATCCTTCATTCCATAGAAAAAGCGATCTTCATGTACCGGAAATCCTTTTTCTATTAACCATTTTTTTGTTTGCTCTCCATGCTCTTTAGGTCGCGCCGTTATATAGTAAATTTCATGTCCCTGTCTTTCTAATTCTTGCAATGTCTCTACAGCATACGGAAACGGTGAACAAGAAGTATAATAAATCTCATCCAGCAAACTATTCCACATATGACCGCCTTCCTCGGAAGTCATGCCAAATGCTTCATGAATTTCAATTGTTTTTAAAGAATGGAATACATCCAACCCTACTTTTTTGTTTAATTTCTTATTATATAAATGAAAAGCATGCTGCCTTAAATCAATTAGTGTATCATCGATATCAAATCCAAACTTCACTCTTCATCGCTCCTTTCTGCAATCCATTTATCGGAACATATAAGTAGTTTTTATTCCCCTTATTGCTCATCTTTCCGATATGCTGGATAGCCAATAAATCTATAATCTTTTCCAATCTGGGTAAATGATATATCCTTAAATTCAATTGCATCTTTCATTTTAGTAATACCAGTCCCCTCTACAAAACTAGGCGCCAATCTACCTCCAATAATTTTAGGTGCGAAATATAAAATAATTTTATCCATTAGTTTATTTTCAATAAACGAAGCATTTACTTCTCCACCACCTTCAATAAGCAGGGAGGAAACTCCTTTTTGTCCTAAAACATCAAGCATTTCATGTAAGTTTATATGCTTTTCTCCGCTAGTAACAAATACTTTAACTCCTGCATTTTCTAATGCTTTCTTTTTTTCCTCTGCATGATTACTTGTTGTAAATATCCAGGTAGGAGCTTCTCTATCTGTAACAACGTTAGCTTCCATCGGTATGCGTAATGTCGAGTCCAATATTACTCGAATTGGATTTCGGCCATTTGGAATACGCGTTGTCAATGATGGATTATCCTTTTGAACAGTATTCGCTCCTACTAAAATAGCCGCATTTTCGTTTCGTATTTGGTGTACTTCTTGTCTTGCTTCTGTAGATGTAATCCACTTACTATCCGATAAAGACGTAGCGATTTTCCCATCTAATGTAACTCCTGATTTAATCGTTACAAATGGGCGCTTTGTCAAAATATATTTATTAAAGACTTCATTCATTTTTTTAGATTCTTCTTCACACACTCCTACAAGTACTTCAATACCTGCATCTTGTAGAATTTTAATTCCACGTCCAGAAACAAGCGGGTTGGGATCAAGTGTAGCAACTACTACCTTCTTAATTCCTGCTTGTACAATTGCTTCAGCACAAGGCCCTGTTCTACCATGATGAGAACAAGGTTCAAGAGTTACATAAATTGTACCACCACGTGCCTGTTCTCCAGCCATACGTATCGCATGTATTTCGGCATGTGGTTCTCCGGCCTTCATATGTGCTCCGACCCCTACAATTCGATTATCATTTACAATTACAGATCCAACCAATGGATTTGGAGTCGTTTGTCCCTTCATAGCCTTGGCATTTTCTAGTGCTAGCTTCATATACAATTCATGCTCAAGCATGTAAGTGTCCCCCTTCAAAATGTCCAGAACGCTGAATCTTCGTTTGCAAATATTTCTCATTAAACTCTGAGACATCACCCCATAACGGTTCACGACTCGTAACATTTAATCCAGCTTTTTGTAACGCTTCTAATTTTTTCGGATTATTTGTAATAAGTTTTACAGGTTTTGAGCGTAGCGCTTTTAATACTTCAATTGTATCATCATAGTTTCGAACATCATCTTCAAAACCTAGGTTCAGATTAGCTTCTACTGTATCTAACCCATTTTCTTGCAAGAGGTACGTCATAGCTTTACTAAACAAGCCAATTCCTCTTCCTTCATGATTCGCTAAGTAAAATAAAGCACCTGAACCATGTTCTGTAATCATTTGTAAAGACTGCTTTAATTGGAATCCACAGTCACAACGTTTACTACCAAAGATATCACCGGTGTGACAAATACTATGCATACGAATTAGGGCATCTTCAGAATTCTCAAAATCACCATATACAAGTACACTAGATTGCTGCATATCAGCTAAATTAATAGATGAGAGTTTTTCGATAATTCCTTCTACACTATTTGTAACCTCACTACATTGTAACCAAGAATACCATTGAAAAACTTTAGTCTCCCCATATAAATTAATTGGCAATTTGATAGGACCTACTAAATAAATATCCTTTCCATCTTGATGTATAAATTGAATTTTATCTTCTAACATATGAATTGTATCTGTTGTAACCATTAGGTACCTCCTAGTATAGAGAATCTCTAAAATTCTCTTCCATTGTTATATTTTTTATTGTTTAACTTACACAACGTAAGTGTTTTTACAGATGCTATTCTTTTTTCTCTCAGCTTATATGCAATATGTATCATTACAACTTTGGCCATTTAAAGAAAAGAGTTTTAGTTACATAAAACAACTTAGTTACTTTATGTAAGTTAGTATACATTCGTAATCAATTTACGTCAAGTAATTAATTATAAAAACATTTGTTACTAATAGTAAGATGTTATATAATTTATTTTAGGAGGTGAAGGAAAATGAATGATTCTACATTATGCCCTCGCTTTGAAAAAGGAATGAAATTTTTTAGTCAACGATGGACAGCACTAATTATTTACCAACTTTTTTCTGGATCTCAGCGCTTTTGTACACTTGAATCTTCTCTTCCTGTTAGCGGAAGATTACTTTCAGAAAGATTGAAAGAATTAGAACTAGAAGGAATTGTCGAACGTAAAGTCTTTCCTGAGACACCAGTTCGTATAGAATATTCTTTAACTCAAAAAGGATTTGCTTTAGAAGCTATTATTCGCGGAATAGAAGAATGGTCACAGGAATGGATAGAACTTGAGGAATAACATAAAAGCTTTTTCGTATATAGTTTTAAGTAATCAAATTACAGATACCTATTATTAAAACGCTAATTTTTCAAGCATTTATGAAAAGCTAGCGTTTTTTAATAAATAAAATGTAAGAAATAAAGCAAGGTGATCAAAACGATCACCTTGTTCCCTTACAGATTAAAATAGTGTTTTAAAATCTTTTATTCATACATACTCGATTAATAAAAAAAACGAATAAGCTTTTTTATTAATAAACAGTTTTATTTTTACAATACAGTTAGCTTCCCCTGCTATTTGCGGACAGTAAGACCACCACTGATTAAATTTCTATTTTATTACATTCGAATATTACTTATGAAATTTCACACGCTCTTCAAGTGGTTGGAATTCTTTTTCACCTGGTGCAGCTGTTGGATTACCAAATGGCATTTGTGCAATTAGTTTCCAATTAGCAGGGACATTCCATTCTTGTTTTACCTCATCGTCAATTAATGGATTATAATGTTGTAATGATGCCCCTAATCCCTCTGCTTCTAAACCTGTCCACACGACTAATTGGTGCATACCTGATGCTTGGTGTGACCAAATTGGGAAGTTTTCAGCATATGCAGCAAACTTTTCTTGAAGCGATTTAACGATAGCCTCATCTTCAAAGAATAATACTGTTCCATAACCAGCTTTAAAAGAATCCATTTTTTGTTGCGTTCCTGAAAAGTCTCCATTTCCAACTACTTTTCTTAATGTTTCAGTGGTAATATCCCATAATTTATCATGAGCTTCACCAAATAATACAACTAATCGTGCAGTTTGAGAATTGAAAGCGGATGGAGTATATTTCACAGCAAACTCCACGATTTCTTTAATTTTTTCATCCGATACTTGTACCTCTTTATTAATCCCATAGTAAGTACGTCTTTCTTTCAGTGCAGTATAGAAATCTTTTGTCATAATTCCGTTCCTCCTAAGTTTTAATATTCTTCAAAATGATACATCTCGAAGATAGTATGCGTTTAAATGAGTTCATTTTTGAATCATTGAACTTCCTAGCACCCATTGCCAGTCATTCTAAATCTAAACACACTGCTTCCTTCAGTTTTCCTAAAAAAAGCCTTATAACATCATTCATAAAATCTAATCATCATTCGGTACTATTTTACCCATTCTCTATTCATGTATCCTGCTTGTTTCATATTTACACAAATATGAAATGTAGCTACTTTAATCACCAAATTTCACATTAATTTAGAGCATCTTCAATTACAGCAATTTCGCTCACTCGAACAAAACGATGCAATTTAAAGAACATTGCAAAATTAAGTACTACCTGTAAAAGAACCCTCTTAGCCGACTATAAGAAAAAATAATAAAAAGCCAAAAACGAACAATAATATGTTCATTCTTGGCTTTTACTTAACCATCACATTTATTTTTACTATTGCTTCAAATGATTTTTAACTGCCCTTATTACCAATTCGTGATCTTCTTCTGGTGGTAATCCTGAAACTGTTATCATTCCAATAACCCCTACGTTTTTTATTCTGATAGGAAAACATCCACCAAACGCAGCGTATTCTGAAGTATCTAAAAGATATTTTTCATTATAGGAGACCCCAGTTATTTCACTTTGTATCTGCATATAATACGAGCTACGATCATGCAGGGAAACGACTCGTTTTTTACGCTCAATCCATTTCGTATTTTCCTCATTTGTCCCTGTCATCTTGAAATGAAATAATTGCACACCATTTTTCGTTATATCAACAGCAATCAATTTCCCCTCTTGCTTTGCTGTTTCAACGATAAATAAACCTAGTTGCAAGGCATCTTCATTTGTAAAAGAGGAAAATTGAAGTGTTTCCTCCTCTTTTAAAATTTGTTTACTTATTTCATTCAAATTTGAAGTACTCATATCTTTGTCCCCCTTACTCACTTTATGCCAGATTGCTACTTTTAAAATTATGCAATCCTATCGTGCGGTCTTTCCATATAACTAATACCGTAAAGCGTATTCATTTCTTCTTGGTGCTATTATGAATTATATTTAACTCATTAAAAATGTATGTCCTCTAGTGCTAAACATTTCGTATAGAAGTTTTCTTCCGAATACTACTTACAAACATAAAAAACAGTTGATTGAGCAACCGGTTCGCTAAAAGTTTCATATGGGATATTCATTTAACCAAAGGAATGCTTGTTCATAATCATCAAAAAATTACACTCAATAAAGCAACCTTATGTACGAAAAGAGACTATGTAAAAGATGACCTTTTGTCACTCATTTAAAAAGGGACAAACTCTCCAAATGGAGAAGCCTGTCCCAAAATCGCTTTATTTTATTTTGCACTAGAACTAACAATCGTGAATTAGAATAATGACTTAATACTTGCTAAGACAGTAAGTACACCTACAATAATAACAAATACGTTACTCATTTTCCCTTTGTATTTAGCTAGTACTGGAACTTTTTGAATCGCATACATCGGTAATAGACATAAGATAGCAGCAACTAATGGACCGCTTAGAGAATCAATAAGTCCAAGAATACTTGGATTTGTATAAGCAACAAACCAGCATGATAATACAACAAAAGTAAGGATTACTGTCTTAATTGTTTTTTCTTCAATATCTTTTCCACGTGATTTACCGAGCTTAATAATCATGTCACGCATTACTTCAAATGCTCCGATATAATGGCCAAGGAAAGACTTTGTAATAGCCACAAAAGCAATAATTGGAGCTGCAATAGTGATTACAGGCGAATTAAGCTCATTAGCAAGATATGAAAGAATTGATAAGTTTTGTTCTTTTGCCATTTTTATATCATCTGGAGTCAAGCTCAATGCGCTACTCCAAACGAAGAACATAACAACAGCGAATGTCATGATATAACAAACCTTTTGTATTTGCGCACATTTAGCATCAGTGGCTTCGATTCCATACGTAGCTCTCTGTTTCACAACAAATGATGAAATCATAGGTGAATGATTAAATGAGAATACGATGATTGGTAGAATCATCAATATCGTTCCAAAATAGCCTGTTCCTGTTGAAGCAGTTGAAACAGCTGAAAAACTAAGCATTGACGTATTCCACTGTGGAATTAAAGATATTGCGATAAAAAGTAAAGAAACTATGAAAGGATACACTAACATACTCATTACCTTTACAGTAATATCTTGACCAAAATTCAGTATAGCGATAAGACCAAGAACTAATACAAGTGATAAAATAGCTCTTGGAGGTTCTGGCATGTGCAATTGATGCACGATAAAACTACTTGCAGTGTTTGTAAGCGCAACCGAATACATTAGTACGATTGTATAAATTGAACCGAAATATACGATGTTAAAAATGATACTCGCTTTATTTCCGAAATACTCTCTAATTGTACCTGTGATCCCCTCATCAGCAGAATTAGAAGCGTATATCATTTTAGCAAGCGCCCTATGTGAGTAATACATAACTGGATATGCAAGTAATGTAATTAGTAGTAAAGATAATAAACCACCTGAACCTGCATTAATCGGTAAAAAGAGCACCCCTGCTCCAATTGCAGTTCCAAATAGACTGAGTGCCCATGTAGTATCCTGCTTATGCCACTTTTTCGGATCTGCATATTGCTCATTTTTTCGTGCGGTATTTTCAGCTTGAACTTCTATTTTCTTTGCAGTATTCCCGTTCATATAATAACTCCCCCTTGTATCTATTCCTGCATCTCTCTTTGCACCTAACAAATATTCCCTTTTCGGAAAATGAATTCCTTACAAGTTGCCCCACTTTGTATGTCCTTCATCATAATGAATCCAAATTGAAACATTCGCTAGTTAGCGTCCTAATATAATTGTTAGCGTTCACAAAAAAGTTTACTCGTAATATCCGCTCTTTATATAAAGACCTCTTAAGAGAACAATATAGAATAGACTTCATAAATACGTTGCAACATTTCTAATAACAGTGTATTACTTTAATGGTTTCTCTTTTTTACTTTTAACAGTAATTTTAGCTAAACCGGCCTCTCTTCATTTGCGAGGCATTTCTTTCTCAATTCTATACATTACCTTCATAACTTCGGTAGCACTGATGATATTGCTTACACAAGCCACTGAAGCACATTACATACATTTCGCCTCTAATCACACACCTTTCTTACTAGTAATCGCATTTTTTATATTTTCTCCAGAGATAATAAAATTTCTCTCGACGCCCTCATTATAACGTGTATATTTATAAAATTAATATTTTTATATTTTCAGAAATATTAAAGTGGAATATTTTTATATGGATAATATTTTACAGTTAGCATGTAGCCATTGTTTTTATCGCTTAAAGCTGAATTAGTTAGTAAAAAAATACAATAATACATTGTTTTTCTAGGTTACTCATTATAAAGATACTTATATCCCCTTTATCAAAAAATTTCATTTTAAACATAAAAGATATTCTAATAAATAATTAATGTAGGTAAAAAGAAAAAATTCCAAAATAAAAAAACCAAATTTTAGGATATATATTATTAATATTGAATTCATATACATTTTAAAAAGATACACTGAGTAAAAAACAAAAAAGCTGCCCCATATGGACAGCTCATTTACATAATTATCGTTATCAGGAATATCTCTATGTTTGTAATGAATCGTTTTTACATCATTTCCTTTTATGCGAAAAGTAATTGTGTCCTCTCCATAAGGCGGATTGTGTGCACCCTCAAAAGTTTAAATTTTAAAATCCCTCATTAACTAGCTCTTTTATCGAGTTTAATTTTGAAGAAAGCTCGATAAACCATTCTTCATCCCCTGTTAATAATGCAAGATCTATAAGATAAAGGATTTGTTCCTTATTTATTACCTTTGATTCAGGGAGTTTGTTAACGTGTTTACTAAAGAGTAAAATCGCTTCGTTTATTGTGTACTGGCCGTCACGTTTCACAATACTAACTGTAACTATATCCTCTACATCATCAAGTGATACAATATAACCAACTATTAATTCACCTTCATTTGATATTCCACGAACCCAATCTCCTACTTTTAAAACATGATTATTATTTGACATCATACCGTTTCACCTTCCTATAAATATTTTTTGTGACAATAAAAAAGATATAAAAACAATTATACTGTAATATTTTTCATTACATTTAAGTGTTAAGAACTCACGGCTATATAATAATTAAGCCGCTTAACGCTCTTGATTGATAAGGTCAACAACTTCTTTCATTGTATAATTCTTTAAGTATTCACCTAGATGCTCTTCAGCACCTAAGAAAATAGCGAAAAGAACTTTTCGCATGTTCGAACCTACAACACACTGATTGTTTGATTCTGGACACTTCGGCTGCAAAGCACCTTCAGAGGTTATCTGATAAATATGCCAAAGATTAATTTCATCTAAATCGCGAGCGAAAATAAAACCGCCACCAGTCCCCTCTTTCGATTGTATAAACTTATGTTTTTTTAACAAACTTAGTACTTTGCGAATGCGTACTGGATGTACACCTGCACTTTCTGAAATAGCATTACTTGTTGACATCCGATCTGGCTGTAAAGCTAAATAAGTTAAACTGTGTATGGCCAAGGTAAAGTCGCTGTTCATGATTTTCCTCCTACGATCAAAAATATTGTTTCTCATATATTAACTGTAGCCATAAATATTACAGATAGGTTAGAACGTTAAAACATATAGAATACTTCTTGCCATAAAAAATTAATTCTCTTATATTCTATCCGGTCCCACCTATATCTGATAACTTCATTTAGCTTTTTAAGTTGAAAATAAAATTAAACACTCCACTGTTTCTTCACTTGTTCTTCTGCCAACTGTTTAATTTTTGTCCAAATCGTATCTTTACTCACAATAACATTTGTTTGATAATTTCTATCATTATAATTAACTGTAACACATACTTCAATCATCTTCTGCTTCCTCCTTTCAAAAAACTTTTTCTAAAAATACTACTTATTAATTGGCCAATTTTTGCAATTCAATGTTCAAAAACGTTCGAACGCTACGTGGTAAAAATTTACGAATTTCTTCCTCATTAAAACCAATCTGCAATCTTTTTTCGTCCAGCATAATTGGGCGACGTAACATTAGTGGATGCTCAATTATTAATGTATAAAATTCATTGAGCGAGAGCTCCTCAATATTTATATTTAAGTCCTGAAAAGTTTTGGATCTAGTTGAAATAATTTCAGTAGCCCCCTCTTCAGTTAAACGAAGAATTGATTTAAGCTCATCAACTGTCATAGAATTTGATACGATGTTTTTTTCAATATAATCAATTTGATGCTCTTCAAGCCATGCTTTCGCTTTTCGGCATGAGGCACAGCTTGCTGTTGTATATAGAATTACCATATTTAACTCACTCCTTTAATGTTATGAAACGTACATTTTAAACATCGGTTATTGAAATGTATTAAAAAAAATTACAGTTTAGAATCAAATACAAGCAATATTATTTATTCGAGAATATTTAATTTATCTACATTTTACAGACGATAACAACTCACTTCTAAAAACTATACTGTAATTTTAAACTTTACAGTTCTATAAATCAAATGTTAAGTCTTGGATTCATTCTATTAACGTATAATAGGAGCAGTTGAGACAATACTTGCCTCAACCGATTTTTATATCTCTTTATAATTTTTTGCAGTAATGACTGTTTCAAACTCAAAGGTTTCGGGTAGATGATCTGCATAAGAATATTCAAAAGTTCGTCCATCCGTTAAATAAGCTACTTGTTCAACTCGCATTAGGAAATCCTGATTTGTTAAGTTCATAAACTGCTTTTCCCTATCATCTGGGCGAATTCCTTTAACCCTGACAACAGATGTCCCTACTTCAAGACCAAGTTTATTTTGAATATGTGAGTATATCGACTCCTCTAAAACAGAAGCCTCAACACCTGGGATAACCGAAATTGGCATCCATGTATGCTCCATAATCGTCGGAATGCTGTGAATGATGCGGAGGCGAATGATTTTATAGACGAAATCACCGATTGAAACTCCCAATTTCTCAGCAACTACTTCATCAGCCCCAACAATCGCAAACTCGATAATTTTACTTTCTACCTCACTGCCGTATACAGCTTTCGTACCCGTTAAAGTTTGAATCATTCGTGCCTTTTCCTGTTGACGCCAATCTTGCACCACTGTTCCACTTCCGCGCCGGCGGATGATGTAGCCATCTCTAACTAATAGATCCAGCGCTTTCTTAATAGTAAGGGCTGAAACACCAAATTCTTCAGCAAGGACGAGGCTACTCGGAATTTTTTCGTTGATTTTATATTCACCATCTAAAATTTGCTGTTTAATCTTTTGATAAATGCCGAGGTATTTTACTTGTGTTGATCCGCTTGCCATTTCCATACCTCCTTTATACTGCAAACTCTCTTCTATTCATTCAAATGTAAAGCCTCAAGTTTGTAAACTGAAGGTGATGGGGCAGCAAATCCATTTTCTAAGATTTCAATATTCGTTACCGCTTCTTCGTCTTTCACAAGTTTTGGTGCACCATTTATAATTGTTTCATACGCGGCATCATAGAAACGACCGTAATCACCAAGTGGCGTTTTAATTTGTTTTTCAATCCAGTCACCATTTGCATTACGATACTTAGCAACTCCATAGTACATCGGTGAATCTTCACCAAATCCTGCACTCTCAGGCATAACACCCGCTTTCAAATCATTTTCCTGCTGATCTTCACCATATTTAATAAATGATCCGTTTGTTCCATGAACGATAAAGCGTGGATAATCTTTTGCTACGACATGGTTCGTTTTCAGCTTAATCTTCAACTGATTTCCGTAATGTAAACCAACATCGAAATAGTTATCAACCGCACCTTCCATTTCATTATTACGAATATCGTATGTAACCGTATCTGGACGGCCGAATAGTGAAATCATACGGTCCATCGTATGAATACCTAAACTGTAAAATGAACCTTCTTCTTTTGGAGCTTCATGAGTGATTGAACCAGGACGGAAATAATCAATATGTGATTCAATCTCAATAATATCACCAAGGAATCCTTGTTCAATTACTTGCTTCACAGCTAAAAAATCACCATCAAAACGGCGGTTTTGATAAGGCATAACTACTACACCTTTTTCTCGTCCTAAAGCTAATAATTCTTTCGCATGTTCCACTGTATCGCAAAATGGTTTTTCAACGATAACTGATTTTCCAGCAAGTATAACTTTTTTCGCTAATTCGTAATGCGTATGTGCTGGCGTACAGACCGTCACCACTTGAATTTCCTTGTCATTCAACAATTCGTCCAAATCAGTAGTGAAGTAAACACCTTTTCCCTTATATGGAGCCGCTAATTTTTCATTTATTTGACGTACAAAAATCGTTTTTATTTTTATATTATTACGCGTGTTTACATAAGGTAAGTGATAGCGGTTAGCTGACTTTCCAAATCCAATAAAGCCCATTGTTAATGTCATATTTTTCAACTTCCTTGCTCATAAATTTTCGTTTCTATATTTATTATATAATTTAATTATTAAAAGTATATAGTTTTAATAATTAAATTATATATTAAATAAAAAATCCACGATAAAATTCGTTCTCACTATAAGTTATGGACCTATAAAGTGAAACTTTAATCAGTGGGGCGATTTATTCTCTACTGATTATTTACCCGTAAATACCGGGATGAAAAGGAGCGTAATGAACATGGCATATACTACTATATCTATGGAAATTTTCGGCTCAACTGAACAAGTATGGAAATTAATCGGAGGTTTCAACTCCCTTCCAGACTGGTTACCTTATATACCTAGCAGTAAATTAACTGAAGGCGGTCGTGTACGTCATCTAGCTAATCCAGATGGTGAAACAATTATAGAACGCTTAGAAGTATTCAATGATAAGGAACGCTACTACACGTATTCAATCATGAATGCACCGTTCCCGGTCACTAATTATTTATCTACAATCCAAGTTAAAGAAGGTACTGAAAGTAACACATCGTTAGTAGAGTGGTCTGGTACGTTCACTCCTGTTGCAGTTAGTGATGAAGAGGCAATAAATCTGTTTCATGGTATATACAGCGATGGACTGAAAGCATTGCAGCAAGCATTTCTAGATTGATTCATGTAATTGATTGAGACGAAAAAGTTAATTAACAGTCAAACATTCGACTTTGTGGTTAAGTTCATTATGAAAGATAAACAAATACAAATTTCATGCCTGCTTGTTAATGACAAGAAATAAAAAATACTACCTCCAAATGGAAGGTAGTATTTTTTTATTAATCAGGAAAAACAATTAATCCCTCTTCTTTTTCCTCCTGTTTTAAATCTTCTTCTGGGAATGTTACAGTTGAATTTTTATCCCCTGTTTTTTTTGTTTCTTCACCTGGAAATACGAAAGTTGAATTTTCTTTTCCTTCATTTTTTTCTACGTTATCTGGAAATACCATAGAATCATTGGTAGTCAAATCACTATGAAAACCAAGGTTAGACAAAATCGCTTTTAAATCTGGTAAAACCCCTATTTTATCAGATGATGGGTCATTAGACTTTGTGCCTGTATTAGGATTACTTAAAATTGCTCTCAATTCTTTTGGTGTATATGCCTTACCTAAATGTTCTTTAGCAATCCCTTGAATTGATACAGCAGCCCCAGCGATTATAGGCGAAGCGCTAGAAGTACCACGGAAATTAGAAGTATAACGATTCATTATACTCTGATCTGTAACTTTTTGTCCTTTACTATTTTGATTTTGATATGTATCTAATGTATCAACATACTCTCCCCAACCATATACATCAATTCTACTACCATAGTTAGAGAAACCTAAACGTTTATGAGGAACTCTTGCAGTAGATGCTCCAACTATAATAGCTCCTGAATCTTTAAAGTCTGGACTATTTCGATTTAAAATCTGTTTACCATTACGGTCTTTAAATTTATCTAAATCAATCCCACCATTACCAGCTGCTTCTACAATAATAATACCTTTATCTGTACCTTTACGAATTGCGTTAAATATACTCGGGTATACTTCTACTGGTAAAGGGTCATCTCCATATCCATCATATTTAAAGGATTCTTCTATTAATAAAACATCTCCAGCCTGTAAAGAATCTACGGCACTTAAAATAGCATCTCTTACATCGATTCTCCCATTATCTCGGATCACTGAAATTACTTTTGCCTTTGCTTTTGGTGCAATCCCAATGTTCCCAATCCGATTGTCAGCTGCAGAAACAACACCTAGAACTGAAGTGCCATGAGAAAGATCATTACTCATTTTTCCAGACATAAATTCAATATTTTGCCCGACTAAATCTTCATGATTTAATAACCAGCCTTCTTCCAAATCTACAAAAGTTGCTCCTTGACCATCTCCTCCTTTAATTCCCCAAGCATAAGGAGCATTAATTCCTAAAGGTGCCTCTTCAAGATATCCCTGTCTCGAAAATCTAGGTTCATCATAAGGATTGACTGATAATACAGGCAATCTCGAGCTAGTTGTTGTATTTATACTCTTATTAGAACGAACTAGTATTTTACTAGAATTGTCATTAGCAGCATATACTGTATTTGTTACAAATGTCGTACCTACCCCAGCAAAAGTTGTAATTGCAAGTGATGATATCAACATACCTTTAAAATTTTTCATCTTTCCACCTCTAGTTTTCTATTAGAATTAACATATTTAATAATGTGTATGAACCAAAAAGCTTTTTATCTTATTATAAAAATTAATAGATTTTTATAACTTTTTGATTTACATAAAAACTCCTTTCATTCTTGTAATTCAATGTATATATTTCAAAATAACAAACTCACTGTAACTATTATAGTTACACCTTTATTGATTTTCAACTACGAAATATAAATTTTTAAAAATAAATTTATATTACTTTAAAACAGAGCTAACCTTTTACGCATATAAAAAAACAAAATATCTGTGCAATTTACAGCGGTGAATAAGTTTATAGACTGCAAAAAAACAAGAAAAAGCAAAACACTAAGTGCTTTGCTCCTTATAAAATTCCTTTTAACTTTTCACCAATTAACCTCGCTACATACTCATAGCCTTCTGGTCCAAAGTGTAATCCATCTTTTTCACCATTTTCTACAAATCTTTTATAATCCCGTTCTTGAATCATTTCAGCGAATACGTTTAGAAAATAACTTCCTGTTTCCCTCGCCACTTTCTCCACCACGTCTGCATACTGACCAAGCACTCTATTTGTTCTATTACGCTGTCTTTCTTCATCAACTGGTGCAGGACTAATCAGTAGTACTTTATCTGATGACATATGGTTCACAATCTTCTCTAAGTTTTCTTTATATGCTTGTAATGACACTTGAGAAAAAGAAACCGCATCATTCGTACCAAGAAAAACTGTTACGAAATCTGGTTTATATGATATTACATCTTCTTCAATCCTATTTAACGCATCGAATGTATTATCCCCTGGAACACCTGCATTCACTACTTTCCACTTCGGAAACATCTCTTGCAAACGTGGTGTTAATCTCGGCATTCCATCAAAAAATGTTTCATCAGCTGTAATACTATCTCCAAAGCATACTAACGTTTTCATTAAGCTACTCTCCTTTTACGTATGAAACAACTTTCCTTCTATTGCTTTTATATATCTTTCAGCAGAACGTTCAACTGCCTCATTTGCATTTTCTTTTACTACTCGATGAAAAGCATTGTATAAACGATTAAACTGTAACGGCTTCACTCGGTTCACCATTTCTTCCACTTTTCTCGCTGGTAATGGAATTAAGTTTGGATAGCTATACATAAAACTTACCCACCGCTCATCCGCTACAACTTGAATAATATCACCTGTTAACAAAATCCCTTTTCCATCATTACCTTCTTCCCAATGCAATACAGAACCACCACTAAAATGTCCTCCAAGACGATGTACAGTAATCCCATCCGCTAATTGTAAAGACTCACCAGACCAATAAATAATACGACTACTTGGGCGCATCACCCATTCTTTATCATCTTCATGTATATAAATTGGTACATCAAATGTCTCTGCCCATTCTACTTGCGTTGAATAATAATGAGGATGAGACAATGCAATTGCATCTAATCCACCAAGCTCTTTTATTTTCGCAATTGTCGTTTCATCTAAATACGTAATGCAGTCCCATAGTAAACGATATGACTCTGTTTTCACTATAAATGCCGTTTGACCGATCGCAAATCCTGGTTTTGTCGTAATACTATAAAGTCCATTTTCCTCTTCGATTATTACATTTTTATATGTATCATCTGTTTGCAAATTTTCTAAAGTCGTCCAAGACTGCCCTTTCGGATTCACATATTGCCTCTCTTCATCACAAATATGACAACTCACCGGTTCCTCTACACTCGCTGCATACTGCACACCGCACGTTGTACAAACGTAATTTTTCATCATAATTCCCCCTATCCCTATATTTTTATTAAACTGATTTTTGTTGATAATAATCTACTTTTTTATTTTCAATTAATAAACTTATAAAAGTAAGTAAATAAACAACTGTAACTGACAATGGAATTACAGTAAATCCTTTTTCGCTTCTGCAACATTCATCTCACTATCTCCCCAAAAATATTTGTGCTATAAAGTCACCTCAACCTCACCCATCCAATAACGCCAAGCTGCTAAATAATCTTCTAAATCTTTCGGGTGGTGCCGTAAACATGTATCTATACGCAAATATAATCCTATGACTATTTCTTCATATAAATCACGGTCTTTTTTATGAAATACACATTGTTTCATCGCATAATCGATTGTTTCTTTTGTTAAATCTTCCGGGGTTGAACAGAACGCATAAATTAAATCATATATAGGATCTCCTAACACTGGTAAAGGATCAATTACACCGTGCAGTTTATTCTCTTGAAATATAAAATTATGAAATCCAAGATCACCATGCAATAAAAATGGCTGATTTATTCCAGTCCCCCTACTTGGACTATTTGCTAACTTAAAAACCGTTCTATACTCTTCCTCACTTATGTAACGTCTTACATTTTCATGAGCTTCCATCACATTTGTCGTTAAAAATTCATTCCAAGATTGAACTGGGCTTTCTTTCCATCCCCAGCCATCAACCTCTGTAGCTACTTCATACTTATTGATAACTTCCTTTACAAGTTTACTAAGAACACTCCGTTTATGGCCTAGTTTGCAAGAAGTTGTGCCCTCAAGGAATGAGTAAACAATATAGCGATTTAAAGGTTCCTTATATAAAAGCTTTGGAAATAATTCGTCCTTTTTATAAAACTGAAGAAAATAAGCTTCTTCACGTATGACATCCGATTCATTCAACTTTATAACGTATTGTTCATCTAACAAATATATAGTACTTGTCGTTCCCCCGTTTAATGCTTTTACGCTATTTGGATAATGTGAAATAACTTTTTCCTTAACTAGTTGTGCAGTGATTATTGAAATGTCCATTCTCTCACCCTTCAACTCCGAATATTTCCTTAATTCAAAAGACAACTTTACTATCATTTGACAAACAAAAGTAAAATCCTTTCAATCGCCCTGATATAACAAACAACAATTTTATTTTATTACAATGACTTTCTTCAATATTCCATTTATGATAACGTGATTTTATCACTCTAAATGCTCTTCATATACTCTAATAATTTCTATTGCAGGGTCTCTGTCTTGTAATTTATGAGCCAAACTTTCTACACCAAACACTTCTGTAAACGTATGACTACCTACAATTAAATTAATTCCTTTAAATTTCGCATGTTGCACTGTATATAATGTTTTTTCACCTGTTATGTACGTGTCACATCCTTTTTCTAATGCACGTTCAATCAAATTTGTATTATTTCCTGCACCGGTTAAGATTGCAATCCGTTTTACTGGTTTATCGTGATTTCTCCAGCTCTTCACTTTCTCTTCCATTTTTTCTTCAAGTTTTCCAACTAAGTTTGAAAAAGGAATGGCTTCTTTATATTCTCCTATTCCTGGTAGTTCTTCTTCCTCATAGGTTGAATATTCCAGTATTGTATCTATCCTAATTTCGTTAAATAACGATGTACACGTGCCAAACTTTACAAAATCTAACGGCAAATGAATCCAAAAATGATTCATTTCATATTGCTTCAATTTCTCAATACATGCCTCTTCCATACCAAATAAAAAACTCCACGGCGCATGATGTGTAACTATCATATCGACTCCATTTCGATACGCTTCTTCAATAGTTTCTAACGTTAAATTTGTTGTGTAACCGATTTTGTGAAATTCATCTTTACTTATATAAGTAAAACCATATTCATCATCGCCATATTTATGAAGATGCTCTCCAAATAGTGATGTTATATGTTCATTAAATTGCTTTATATTCATTTTTATTTCTCCTTTCATTTACTTTTATATTTCATAAATAAGGAAATACTAAATTACAACGTTACATACATATAGGAGGACAATATGAAACCTGAATTTTTAAAAGCTGTACATGATGCAATCGGAAATGTCGAACACATTCATATAGAGGAAAGCGGTGCTGACAGCTTACTTATTCATCATGATGATGCACAGCAGTTACAACAAGTTGCTAAGGCGTTAGAAAATAATAATTTCCGCTCCGCTTTAAGAACAACTGGAAATGCTTCGTACATTGAAGTATTGAACAGATAATGAAAGTCCGGATGTATTCCGGGCTTTCTTTTTATCCCGCTATTCACCGGGCAGTAAGACCCCACTGATTAAAGTTCCACTTTATATTGAAACTTCAAACTCTTTCACATACACCGCTGTTCCAGCAATATCTATTTGTAACTTTTCGTTTTCTATCCCTTTCGTTACATAAACAGTTACACGACCATCTTTATTTATTTCCTGTCCTTGCTCAACGATTAAACCCAATTCATGTTCAAAACCTTTCTCTAAATACTCCACATAATACGCTCCCATTACACCTGAAGCTGTTCCTGTCACTGGATCTTCAATCGTCCCAGCGTAAGCTGATGAAAAATGACGGCCGTGCATTTGTGCTAGTTCATCATAAGTTTCTAGACAAATTGGGTGAATAGAAGCATTAGGTATTTCTTTTAATACTGATGGAAATGCAGCATTATTAGGTTTCATTCTCTCACATGCATTAAGATTTTTAATCGGTACAATTACAGTCCAATTACCGGTACTTCCATATACAATCGGTAAACTTACATCTAAATCATTTACTTCTAAACCGATACTATGAGCTAATTCTTCTGTTGAACCTGTAAATTCTTTAAACTGAGGTGCTGCCTGTCTCATTTTAATAAAGGTTTCTCCATTTTCATTTACACCTATTTGTATCGGTAAAATCCCAGCCTTCGTTTCAATCGTAAGGTTACTTTTCTCTTCTAATAAACCTTTTTCGCGCAAGGCAAATATCGTCCCTACTGTCCCATGACCACATAAATCCATTTCAAAACCAGGTGTAAAATAGCGCATTCTTATATCTCCTACTTCTGTGGAAAGAACAAAAGTTATTTCGTTATATCCAACTTTTTCAGCAATAATTTGCATTTCCTCTTCCGTTAATCCATCTGCTTCTAATACAATACCTGCTGGATTTCCCTTATTTGGTTTATTCGTAAATGCGTCGTAATGAAATACATTTATAGTCTTCATTTTCTTTTCTCCTAACCTTCTTTAAAGATTTTATAATACAGCTCTATCTCCGTTTTCAACGAACAATTATTTCTCCAAAATATCCTCTGCATCTTTTCATTTGAAGTATGTGTGCTTCCAATGTAATAAGTAGCCCCTATTTCCTTTAACATATGCAACGATTGAAAATGCATATGGGAAGCAATTCCTTTCCCCCGATAATAAGGCATTACCCCAAAATAAAATAACCGTCCTTCACTTTCTGTTCCAGTTTCTATATGCGGTATGGACATACCAATCGGCTCATTTTTATCATAAAAAACAATACATGACTTTTCCCAGCCCGTACCTAACTCTGTTTGCACTGAATAAAAATGTTCATTGATAGTTAAAATTGAAGTTTGATTCCCTGAACCCGACATACATTGTTCCCAAATATATTTAAATTCTTTTTCCGATAACGTTCCTTCTGCTATTGATCGATATGTATATTGTCTTTCAAGCTTTTCTACATTATTCAATTCTCTACATACTTCTATCTTTGCGGCATACAAAGAAAAACCGGCATCAAGTAACACTTTCACACTTGAGTTATAACTACTAAACCTTTTGTTTAATACAATACTCGCTCTTTTTAACTCCCAATTAAAACAAACCTCTTCCAATCTACTTATCTTTTCTTTATATGTTTGTACGTTATACAAAACATCTTCTTCTATTTCTTCAATCGTTACTGCCTTTGGTAAGCCATTTAATATTTTTTTAGAAGGGCCAAATAAGTTTTTGATGACTGTAAGATCGTACTTCACCACTGCACCTCCAATCTACAATTTCTATCCGTAATAACCACTCTCATATACTCATCTCCTTATTTTTAAAATAAATAAGAAAATCCATCCACTTACCATTCTCTAATGAAAACGCCTTTCTCTTGCATTCAAATGAAAAGCCTGCTCTTTCCGCAAGACGAACCGATGGCTCATTATCAACACGTATATGTAATTCGATTCTATGAAAATCAAGGCTACTAAAAAATAACGGTAACGCAGCTTTCACACTTTCAACACCATATCCATTTCTCCAATATTGATTATGTATGGAGTATCCCATCATCGCCCATTGATAGTCCATACGTAAAATTTTTATTAGCTCTAGCTTTCCAATATTAGCCCCATCTTCTTTACGAAAAATACCTAATACATACATCTCATCTCGATGTGCTGCTTCATCAAATCCTCTAATCCATTCCGTGAACCATTCTTTTGTTGATGATGCCATAACTTGATAACCATCGTCGTATTTATACTGAGATGGCAGCCTCTTATTAAATCCATCTAACCAACTTTCATAATCATCATTTTGGAACGGACGGATCATGAGTCTCTCTGTCTCTATCTGTAATAGCGGCAGCTTCATTTACATCTCTTCCCTTGATTAATATTTGAATATTCTTTATTATCTTACACAAAATACAAAATCTAGTAAATTATTATGTTTTTGATAAACATGCTTCTATTAAAATACAAAAGGAAACCCTGTTCTAAAGGATTTCCTTTTGTCATCACACTACCAAACTTATCTGTAATTTAAAACGTTGTATTCTGTCTTTAATATTCCATAAACATCAACATCTTCATATGTATTTAATAAAAGTCTATTTTGTCTCAATGTGCCTTCTTTACGTAAACCCGACTTCTCTAATACTTTAATCGACGATCTATTTCTGGAAATGGCAGATGCCCAAATTTTGTTTAGACCTAATTCGATAAAGCCAAATTGAATCATTCTGTTTACAGCCTCAGTTGCAAAACCCTTTCCCCAATAATTCTTACCAATCCAATAACCAAGTTCACCTCTATTGTTACCCTTGTCAATTCTTAGTGTAATTGTACCTACAATTTCTCTTGATTCTTTAGAGACAATTCCTAAAGGATATTCGATTCCTTTCCTAATAAGTTCTGGTTGCATATCAACCCAATCTTGCGCGAACTCCAGTTTATATGGATGCGGAAGCCCAAGAATATTAGCTAATTCCTTGTCATTAGCCAATTCTTTAATTCTAAAAACATCATCATTGGTAAAAGGTTCTATACATAAATGCTCAGTTTCTAATTTTATAGCCATCTTTTCTCCCCCTTGTACTGAAATTAGTTAGATCCCTTTATTTTCAATATTACACCAAAAACACAAAATTTTTAAAATCTTTATGATATCTACTAACAGAACCATAAACAAAAAATCCAGTTATGCTTTGTACATAACTGGATTCCTCATTATCTAATGTTTTTTATTTTACAAGTACATTTTCTCTTAATTCCCTCTTCAACACTTTTCCTAAAGCATTTTTCGGTAACTCTTCTAAGAATACCACTTCTGGAATTTTGTAACTTGCTAACTTCTCTTTACAATACTGAAGAATACTTTCTTCTGTTAATGTTGTTTCGCCATCCTTCACAATGTAAGCTCTTGGAACCTCTCCCCAAAAGTCATCTGGAACTCCAACTACTGCAACTTCTAAAACACCATGTATTTCATGAATAACATCTTCTACTTGATCTGGATATACGTTGTCACCACCGCGTATAATAACGTCTTTATATCTTCCCATAATATGCAGGAATCCATCATCATCTATCATGCCAGCATCGCCCATGTTAAACCAGTTATCTTTTACTACCTTCTTTGTTGCCTTTTCATTATTCCAATATCCTTTAAACATGTATGGACTTTTCACATGAATCTCTCCAACTTCATTTGTTGTTAGTTCATGTCCTGTTTCCGGGTGAACAATTTTCACCTCTACATTTTTCAAGGTCTTTCCTACAGAAGACATCTTTTCTTTTCCCATCATTGGATGCCATGAGGTTACAACCCAACCTTCTGTACTACCATAGCCTTGCACCATATATATGCCTTTTTCCATATATTTTTGAATGAGTGTTTCTGGCACTTTTGTACCACCGCTTTGTGCTACTTTAAAGGTTGAAATGTTACGTTCTTTTTTATTTAGTTCATCAAGCATGTAACTATAAACAGCTGGGAAAGCAAGCATCGTAGTAATTTTCTCTTCTTCAATCTTATCCCAAATAAGAGCAGGATTCGAATCAGCTAAGAAGATCATCGTAACGCCATGATAAATACAATTTAAAATAGAAAGCACGCCACTCATATGAAACAATGGATGCACAGATAAAAAGCGTTCACCTGCTGGGATTTCTCTTTGTCCCGCAATTTCAGCAAAATAATGATGTAAGTTTTTATGTCCAATTACACATGCTTTTGCCTGTCCAGTCGTTCCTGATGTAAACAAGTAAATGGCATCGTCTTCTTCATGAACTTCTACGTTCGGTTCTGTCGTTGGCTGTTTTTGCAACTCTAATTCAAATGAACCAAAGCCTTCTTTTGTTGTTTGAATTACATAAGGAATTTCTTTAACAGCATCAACCTTTAATAACACTTCATTAAATTCTTCATCAATAACTAACACTTTTAATTTCGCTTCTTTTACAATCGTTTCTAATTCATAAACAGTCAGCTGATGATTTAGCGGAATAAATACCGCTCCAATTTTTAAACTTGCCATCATAACGCTTGGAAATGGGTGATTATTTTTGCATAGTATTCCTATACGATCTCCTCTTTGCACACCATTATATAACAAATAATGTGCAAACTGATTTACTCGTTCATTATATTGCTGAAACGAATATCTTTTCTTCCCCCCTACAAGCGCTTCCAAATTTGGTGATTGCATTGCTCTCTTTTGTAATAATTGTCGCATCGTTCTCAAGTAAAACTCCCCTTTATATATGTTAGGTTTTTTATTTTACCAGATTAACTATTAATTTACTAAAGATTACACTTAGTGAATATAAAAAGAATATAAAATATCCATTTACTTTACAAGTAAATGGATATTTCCCATTATATATTAGAATACTTCTTGTTCATCACATATTGCACATACTCAGGTGCACTTTTATCAATCTCTTCATCACTTAGTTTATATTCTGCACCATATAAATAAAAGGAAGGTATAAATTCCATACCTGTGTATAAGCATGTAGCTTGGAATGGTTTCGTCAACTCATCCATTGTAATTCCACTATTTTCATAGTCTTTTTCTAATCCACCTATAGAAATAGCCACACCAAATTCTTTCCCCTTCACTTTATCTCCTTTAGATCCGTACGCAAATCCATATGTTAATACATCATCGAACCATTTTTTTAATAATGGTGGTGAACTGTACCAGTAAAGCGGAAATTGAAATATATATCTGTCATGTTCTACTAATAACTTTTGCTCTTCTTCAATATCAAACTCCCAATTCGGTGCCACTTTATACAATTCATGCACCGTAATTTCATCCGAATATTTCTCAAGTTCTTCAATCCATCTTTTATTAATTTTTGATTTTTCAATATCAGGATGTGCTACAATTACAAGTGTTTTCATCTTTTTTCATCCCCTTTATAAATTATTCAACCCTTTACGTATTAGTATGAATGAGTCACATATAATTGAAAAGTACGTACTTTAAAGTGCTATAGGAACCTTAAAGTACCTGTGGAGGTGTTATATGAATCAAAATGATAATTGCCCAATTGCAACAACACTCGATGTAATCGGTGGAAAATGGAAAGTTCATATTTTATGTATTTTGTCGGATGGAAAAATGCGAACAAATGAAATTAAACGAGAAATCCCAAACATTACACAAAAGGTTCTTACACAACAACTTCGGCAACTTGAAGCTGATGGGATTATCTATCGTACCGTATATCAAGAAGTTCCACCAAAGGTTGAGTACACACTAAGTGAATATGGAAAATCTTTAATGCAAATAATGGATAATCTGTTTGAATGGGGAAAAGATCATCAGATTAAAAGATTACATGACTAAAAAAGCACTATATACTTTGTTTAATCCTCTACGTTCATATTTTTTATTTCTATAAAGTTTATTTTCATCATTTTTTAGCTAACTTGTTTTCTTAGATTGATGGACGTGACCCCACATCCATCAATCTAAAAAGATACAATTAGAAAAATGAGATTTCTATAAAGTTTCACATATAAACACTACTTCCGCCTCATTAAACGCTCGCTCTACTTTTTCTAATCTCAATTGTACGTAAGCTATAAAGAAGCACCCCTAAACCGAGAATTTTTTCATTATTAGACGCATTAGAACCTAAGGTAATAGTAGGTACATTTAAACCCATAAACCTTTCACTCCGTTCTATAGGCATATAAAAAGATACTCCTTAAAAATAAAAACGCTATTCTCTCTGTAAAATCATAGAAAAGAATAGCGCTTTTTATTTTGAAATAGAAATCATCATTTAAACTAAACATGCTAATATTGATTTTGTGCGATTGTCAGTTACCTCATAATAAATTTCTAATCCTTTCCGAGTACCTGTAACCATTTTAGCAGCTTTTAGTTTAGATAAATGTTGACTAATTGTACTTTGAGGCATTTGTAAATCTCCATACATTGTTGTTACATTAGTAGGACCTTTTGCAAGCATTATTTTTACTAAAGATAGACGAACTGGATGCGCCAATACCTTTAACACCTCAGCGATTTCTTGAAACATTTCTTTTTTTTCTTTCATCTTATTTCTCCCCTTTTATATACATATTTATGTTATCCATATATATAATTCGGAGGTATATGCGTTTTTGTGTCCGTCATTTTAAAAAAATATAAAAAAAACTTTAATCCGAAACTAAAGGATTAGCTTAACATAATGTCTCACCATTAATGATGAATAGGAATCTCATTATAGAAGCAGCAGTTTTTATACTACAACTCTACATTCAACTAACTAAAACCAATGAAAAAAAGAGCAGATAGTCTGCTCTTTTATGATGCCTCCTTATGTTCCGTGGAATGTTTAACACTCCCCAGTCTCTTTAGTTTATTCCACCCTACCGCTACTCCTCGAAGCGATGAGAATATAGATTTAATGACAACATAAGTCATAAATTGGCGATAAATAAAACGTTGTAAAATTAACCATGCCAATGGTTTTGGGTTCTCTTCCTCTAATTTAAATGCGAACAGAGAAGCGAGAAGATCCATTAAAAAGAAAACAAGATAAAATCCTAAAACTTTTAGCGGATTACTACTAAATAGTCCTATAATCATTAATATATCTGCAAAAGGAGCAATGAATTGCAGCACATATTGGAATAACCACATATTAGGCAGTGCAATAAATCCTAATGTTTTATGCTTTGGATTACATAACGCTTTTCGATGTTTCCAAAGACATTGAAGTGTACCATATGACCAACGATACCGCTGTTTAATGAGACTTTTCACATCTTCAGGTGATTCCGTAAAAGCATGCGCTTTTTCTTCATATACAATTCTATGCCCTTGACGTAAAAATGTAATAGTAAGATCCGTATCTTCTGCTAACGTATCTTCGCTTAAATATCCAGATTCAACTACATTCTTTTTGCGCCACGCCCCAATAGCTCCTGGAACTACTGTAATACAATTTAACTCATCAAAAGCTCTACGTTCTAAATTAAACCCTGTAATGTACTCAACATGTTGCCAAGTAGTTAACAAATTCCGTCTATTCCCCACTTTGACATTACCTGAAACTGCAGCTACATTCTGATCTTCAAAGTGTCTAACCATTAGAGAAATGGCGTCTTGCGCAATAATAGTATCCGCATCTAAAGTGACAATGATTTCTCCTCGCGATTGTTGAAACCCTAGGTTCATTGCCGATGATTTCCCGCCGTTTTCTTTCTGAATGAAACGAACTTTAGGGTGTTTATAAAATGTTTCTTTCATTACTTTTGACGTACCATCTGTCGATCCGTCATCCACAACAATAACTTCAAATTCTCTATAATTACTATCCAAAATTGAGTGAATTGTCTTGGCTATCACCTTTTCTTCATTATATGCTGCCATGACAACACTAACAAAAGGTTGATAGGACGAATTAATATAGCGAGATAACGTTTTTCTTTTCTGCTTCCATGCAAAATAAATTAAGAATAAAAATCGAAAAATCCCTAATCCAATAGCAATATAAAAAATAGTTGTTAATATATGCTTAAAGTATCCTGCCCCTGAAAAGACAGCTTTATTGTAAAGTAAATATTGCTTCCCCTCAGAAGAAACAGGAGGCATGATTTCATCTCGTTCTTTATTCATTAAATCTGAAATTGTTACAAAACTATATCCATGCTTTTTTAGGTCTTTAATAATGATTGGGAGCGCCTCTACTGTATGTGTACGGTTCCCTCCCGCATCATGGAGAAGAATAATATTTCCCTCTCCCTTATAAATGGGATTAAGAGCACGCTTTACTAATTCATTTGTTGATGGTATTGCCCAGTCTTCGGGATCAACTTTTTCCGCTACCATTGTATAGTTCATATTTTGCGCACGTAAAATAGGCAATATTTCATTTGATGAATCCGGGTTAGCATCCGCTTCATATGGCGGTCTAAATAAAACCGTAGAATGTCCAGTTACTTCCTGAATTAAACGTTGCGTCGTATTAAGTTCTACTTTCGTTCGTAGTAAAGACGTATCTGCTATGTTAGGATGCTTGAAAGTATGATTGCCAATTTCATGCCCTTCATCGTATATTCTTTTTACAATACTAGTATTTAGTTGCGCGTTTTCACCAAGTACAAAAAAAGCAGCTTTTATTTGATTCTCTTTTAATATATCTAATATTTCTGGCGTATATTTCGGGTCTGGTCCATCATCAAATGTTAATACTACTTGTTTCCCATTTGGTTTTCCATATCGTTGCACTTCATATGCAGATGGTAAGGATTGATATACTTCATCTGTAATATAATCATCTTTGCCTACTTTAAAATCTCTCAATCCATTTTTTCTTTCATTCTCAATCTGTAAAATTTCACCTTGTCCAGAATAATTCACTTCATCTAAACTACTGATTTTATGTAATACATTAGGATTTTTTTGTACCTCAATAGGATTTTTTAAAACTTTCCATATTGTAGGATCTTCTGCTCCTAATCTCCATAGCGCAAACCCCTTTGCATGATTGTCCATTGCGATTTTCACTTGATTATAAAGAGTAACACCGTCTAAGAACCAAGCAGTATGTTCTTTCTCTCCTGTTTTATATCTAAAATACGGATTTCCACTCACCTTATCCCATTGAATTTTTATATTTGAATCATGAGCCATTGCCATAACTTCTGAGAAAGTCATAGACTTTGCAGCTTCTTTACTATTTACTTCCCAATCATATCCATAGTTACCGAAAGCAACTACAAGTTTATCAGACGGAATATTCAGTTCTTTCAATGTATGTTGGAACCATTTATTTGAAGCAATTGGTCCTGGTTCCCCGGCTCCATAGTGCTCATCGTACATCATTACAATCATTCGATCTATTATTTTTGCTAACGCACTATAATCAAAAGCCTTATCATTAGCTGGAACATCTTGTGTAACGAGCAAATCATGTTCATGAAATTCCGTAGTAAGTTCTTTCATAAAATTTGTTAAGTTTTCTCTATCACTTTCAGGTACGGCCTCAAAGTCAATATTAATACCTGAAAACTGATTTTTTTTAACTTGGATTACTAAATCATTAATAAACTTTGTCTTTACATCGTTTGAGGAACTCAGTAACTTATGAATTAGCCCACTATCAGGACCAGAAGCTTCCTCAGTATAGTTAGTAAGCAAAGGCATAATCTTCACTTGATTTTTTTCTGCCAACTTTACTATCTCAGGTTTTATCTCACTTCTAATCGTTAAATCTGCTTTTAAATGATACCACTCTGGTACTAACGTAGTTAATGAATCGATATTTTCTTTTAAAGAAGCGGTACTATTTTCATCCCAGTTTACATAAAAACCATACACTTCTTTAGGATGTTTACTATCCTTCGGCGGATTCACCAAATTTTTATTATCCTTCGTTTCGGTATTTGGGTTAAATGCTTCCTCCTTTAACTGCTGATCACTAAGTTTTTGATTAATTGGTACAAGTTTAGTATCTTGTTGTACAGCGGTATTCATATTTGGAATTTCTGGTGTTGAAAAAATACTTTGAAAGAAAAAATAAAATACAACACTTACACTAACTATTGAGATACATAGAAACCAAATAAAGGCTATGTTTCTCCTTCCTTTCGGATCATAAAAAACAGGTTTTTCTTTATCTTTCTCTTGTTGAATGTTTTTCTCCATTATATTTTTCACATACTCCTTCTTAATAGAACTATAGAATATTAAAGTGCAACTTTAATCAGTGGGGGTTTTGTTCACCCCCCCACTAATCATCAGCCCTCACCAATCGGGCTGCCCAGCAAATAGCGGAATAAATCCTTTTAGCTTTGAAGTGAATCTCTCACTTCCATATTCTATTGATTCTTCTTTTCATTCCCTTGCTGGTGGCCCCTATTTTCTTGTTGAGACCCCCTACCATTGTTCCCTTGCTCGTTTCCGTCATTTTCTTTCTGGGATCCTCTTCCATTGTTCCCTTGCCCATTTCCATTATTCCCTTGTTGAGATCCTCTTCCATTGTTCCCTTGCTGATTCCCATTATTTCCTTGTTGAGGATTTCTTCCATTGTTCCCTTGCCCATTTCCATTATTCCCTTGTTGAGACCCTCTTCCATTGTTCTCTTGCTCATTTCCATTATTTCCTTGTTGAGATCCTCTTCCATTGTTCCCTTGCTCGTTTCCATTATTTCCTTGTTGAGATCCTCTTCCATTGTTCCCTTGCTCGTTTCCGTTATTTCCCTGTTGAGATCCTCTTCCGTTGTTCCCTTTCCCATTTCCATTATTTCCCTGTTGAGATCCTCTTCCGTTGTTCCCTTTCCCATTTCCATTATTCCCTTGTTGAGATCCTCTTCCGTTGTTCCCTTGCTGATTCCCATTATTTCCTTGTTGAGCTTCTCTACTGTTATTCTCCTGTTGATTCCCTCTATTTTCTTGCTGAGATCCTCTTCCATTGTTTTCTTTTATTTGCTTCGATGGCTGTTCCTCTGTTTTCTTTTGTTCTTTCTGCTCTTGCTTTTCATATTTTTTTTCTTTTACAGGAGACAAATCGAGTGTTGCATCAGGAGATGACTCCGGGTGTGATTGCACCTCTTCTTCGTTTTCCACCGGATTAGACGGGGTGACAGGAGGCGTAAGTGATTTGTTCTTCTCATTCTCTTGCTTTATATAAACACCTGTGCCAATTCCAGCTTTTCTAGCATTCTCT
This sequence comes from Bacillus sp. JKS001846, assembly GCF_900176455.1. Classification (NCBI taxonomy): domain Bacteria; kingdom Bacillati; phylum Bacillota; class Bacilli; order Caryophanales; family Bacillaceae; genus Bacillus; species Bacillus sp. JKS001846. Next base: position 2,305,826 of record NZ_FWYG01000001.1, on the reverse strand, counting down.
CGTATTTGCATTGTGCTACTTTGATATTCAACTGTAATATGTTTTAGCTCATATTCTTTCTTTAATTCTTTCATTGCCTTTTCCAAAAGTGGTTCTAGTGCCTTGTCCTTTGCAACAGCTGTTAGCATAACTTGCTTATCATTCGTTAAATACTTATCCTCTTGACTTTGCTTTATAATAGTACGTATTACTTCTTGTAATTGTTTATTTTTCCATTGCTTCAATTCTTTTAAAATACGCCTTCCATCATCATTACAAGCCTGCAAATCTATAACACGAAAATCCTTTGTTACGCTCACCTCTAAACTTGGATTTATATCAACTGAGACGTAAGCAAATACTTTTTCTTCTGGTTGGTTGTAGAAAAACAGCACTGCAAATAGAAAACAAGCAACAAGTATTGATGCAGGCTTTAAAAAGGAAGGAATCGAAAAATGCGATGCTTTTTGTTCTTGCTCATCAAACGAGATTTCCTCCCCGATTATGCAAGAATCCCCTCTTCTTTTACACGTAATAAACTCTCCATTTGGTGTTAAAACAACTACGCTATGCTTTTTTATATCCATCACAATTCCTTTATTCATCATGCTTTTCCCCTCTTATGTAATCCAGAATATATGTATAGTTGTTTGCAAAAATAATACACATTGCAATAATGTATTTTCTATGTCGTTCCAACGTTTTACGACTTACCCTAACACGCGGTTCAATCTGTTTAAGCGGTAACTTTTTCTTTCGGAACAGCTCTTCCATCATTTCCTCTTCTTTTATAATTATTTTCACAATTTCTATTAAGTGCTCACGTGTATCACGATGCTTAGGAGATTCTTTAGCAAGCTCTGAGAATGTGATTTTAAACTCAGCTAGCACACTTTGAAAATGAAGAATTTCCTCCTTACGGTTACTATTTTCCATCTCTTTCATATACTCCGTAAGCGACACTTGCATTTCTAACATTTCCTCTTGCTCATCTTCTTTTAAAAAGACAAAGTTATGTTTAGACTCCTTACGTATATAGTCAATTACATCTCTTTTTATAAGAAGATCAGCAAACGCTAAAAAGGATTTTCCTTTTGTATAGGAATACTGTTCAATTGCTTCGTTAAAAGCAAACAATCCAATGCTATATTCATCATCCTGTTCTGTAATATATCGACGGCAGACAGATGAGATTGATTTTCTAATAAAAGGCTGATACTGTACGATAAACGCTTCTTTGTCTTCTTCGTTGTTTTGTATGTTACATACGATATCTTCTATTTTCGGTTTTCTTAAGATCTTCATTACTAAACTCAACACTTGTAATCTCCCAGCCTCCTTCAAATAGCAAAATGGCCACTACACAAGTGACCATTTAACCAGATTTTCTTGGTACTTTTCTTCGGTCTTGTTTTCTTGCTGTTAGTTATATTTTTCGAGTCTAACTTTTCCCAACGTTTTCTTAATAATTTTCCTTTTCTCTCGGCACTAAAGTTAAGTTTGTATTTTTATCTACTTTCTTATTTTCTACCGTTCGTTTTGCTTATTCTCTTTCTATTTTATCTGCAATCCTTGAATAACTCTTCTCTATATAATTGGTAATTTCATCCTTCCATTTTGGATGCCACTTAATCTAGTAATTTTATTAATACTTCTATATTCTTTCATAGTCATTTTTCTTCTATTTATTTTTTTCACTATACATATTCGGAGGAGTACAAAGTTTTATGGGGGTCAAAAAATATTTTCATAAAAAAATACATATTTATTTCAAAAATAAAAACCATCAATTTGAAAAAGGGTAATCAAATTGATGGTTTTCTTATAATATCTATTAAATTAAGTTGGATTCTCATTATATCTAAAAAAGCACTAACTATTTTCTACCGGTTTTCTCCATTTTTATCTTTCTTGGTTATCATAATATGTCTTATCTGCGTATTTTCTATCATTTCCTTTTAGATAAGCTAAAATTACTTTTGGATTTTTAAGTAAAGTCCAGTCTCCATATGTATCAAATCTTCTGCATGAAGTCATCATTCCATTTTTAATAGTACCGAATTTCTTATTATTTTTCTTTCCCCATTCTTTTAACCGTTTAGCGAAATCTGCATCTTCTGCCATAAGCATGTTTTCATTAAATCCGTTAATTGCCATAAAGTCTTTTCTATAGCACCAAAAAATCCCTACAGATATAGCTCCGTACTTAAAAAGTAGGGGGATGATTATTAACATTGCGGAGAGAAATATTCCTAAAGATATTCTTTCAAACTTTCCATTTACCCCACCACCAATGTATTTACCTGAAGCTAAATATTTATCTACATTAGACAACATAGACTCTGTCATTATGGTATCAGCGTCTATAGTGACGATTATTTCTCCATTAGCTATTTTAGCCCCTGCATTTCGAATTTTAGATAAGTTTTTATCGTTATTTTTCAATGTAACACAATTATAAGATTTTGCTATTTCCTCTGTTTTATCTGTGCAACGATTTAAAACAACTATAACTTCCGTTTGCTCTTTATATGCCTCTGATGCCTTTGCAATTGAATCTAAACATTTTCTAATGTACTTTTCTTCATTGTGTGCAGGAATTATAATAGAAAACTTCACATCTTTTTTCAAATTGACTCCTGAAGATTCGTTTGTCTCAGTCATAATATGCCCCCCTTATTTTATAAGGTAAATATCTGTTATACATAACGTATATTAAAATTCAATAAATTATATGATAGGAACTGCAGGTAAACTATTACTTGAGTATTAAAAAATAAAAACGTTATTCTTTCTAAATAAGCAAAATTACTAGAAAGAATAACGTTTTTTATTAGTTACATTAATATTTTATTCGTTGCTTTATTTCTTCAAAACGAGCATGTATAATTTTTCTGATATCTGGATGATTCTTATATAAAGTAACAGTATACATGATGGAAGATGCAAGAATAGTAGACCATATTAACCAATCTCCAGCATGAGAAAGAACTTTAATTATTTCACTCGTAAATTCTTCCTGTCCGTCATGAAATGTATAGCTGAGTAGTTACCTTATTTTTAAAAAAACATTCTGATTATTTCTTTTTCACTTCTTCTACAAATTCCCATGTCTCTCCGTTATCTTTTGATTGATAAAGTGCACTACTATCGCCATTGTAGTCTCCATCTGCCCCTTGTCCAACTAACATATTAAAAACCCCATCTTTCTCATATGGCATACTAGGAGAATCAAAAGGACTTATTGTGGACTGTGTATGATCTAATTTCACTTCATGCGGCGGATATTCTACCTTTTTGAAAGATACTCCCCCATCATCTGTGCGATATAACTCTCCTTCATTACCAGAAGGCCTAATTGCTCCTAAAAACCCAAGTTTATCATTTATAAAAATGATTCCTGATACACTACCAATCCCCCCATTAAATGGGTCTGGATTGATAACCTCCCATGTTTTCCCTTCATCACTAGTCTTGCTTAATGAATAAAAAGCGCTCCCTAATGCTTTATCTGTCATATTTAGTTTATAACCAACTTCTTTCGATAGGAAAAACTGTTCTTTTTCATTCTTTAAATCTTGTTGTTCCTTCTCTTTAAGCATATCTTCTTTTGGAGGCGTCTTTGATTTACTCCAACTTGCGTCACTTATTAAATTATATCTAGCAGGGACTAGCTCTTTCTCTTTTCCAGGGACAAATATAGATACAGTATATCCAATGATATCAGAAGCTGCTTCTTTAACACTCTGCCTCTTACCATCCTCAGTAATATTAATAATTCCCTCTGTATTGGATCCCCAATTTCTTTTTCCATAATAAATCAACCCATACTTACTTTCATTCCATTTTTTGACCGTTTGCTTAACTGGGATCGCCTTAACCGTTTTAATTAAAGGTTCTACTAATTTATCATCATTATAATCAGGCTTTGCATATCCATCTCGTATTATAGTAATATCTTCTGATTTCTTCTTATTATAAGAGATTAAATAAGTTTCTTCTTTCCCATCAACATTTTTCCCATAAACAAATGTATCAAACGCTGTGATTGTTCCATCTGAATGAAATGTAAGATCAAAATCAGTTGCCATATACAATTTCTTTGGCAAAGGATATTTTTTATTTATATCTTCAAAAATACCTTCTACTCCAGATTTATATATATTATTATGTTTAAGTTTAACTGACCTTTCATGTTTTAACTTTTCTATAAACCATGCCAATTTGCCATTGTAATTTATTGCACTTTTATAAATCTGCATCCCATAAAATGATGTAATTGCAACAATAATGATAATAGAAATGGATCTCCATGCTATTGAATTTGTTAATTTTTTAGATTCATATTCTCTATTTTTTATCACCCGCATTGTAGTAAATGTAGTTATGGATATAAAAAGTACTATACACAATAACAAAATGTAAATATTATAATTCATTCTTCCGTACTTACAGTATAAGGCCAACTCATAGCAAAAGATCCCGTATACAATTATTAGTATTGGATTTGTTACTAATGACAGAAGTATCCTTTTTGTATTTTCTCTAAATATAGAAACCACTCCTAATTATATGAATTACTGATATTAAGTATACTTTATTGTAAAGTAACAAAAAAGCTATTTAATCTTGCCGCAAAAAATACAATAGACATATGAATATTATATTCATGTTAAAAAGGCCAACAATCCAAGATTGTTAGCCTCTACTCCCCATATTCGTATCTTTTATCACTTTACTTCCTTACAACTGGAATCCACATTTCACCAAACACTAAGCCGTTTCTTTTCCCCATCTCAACCGTCGTATTTGGTCCACCAACATAAGCAAACTCATTTGCATCTGGTAAAGCTTGACCGAAGGCGATGCCAGTCAACTTATTACTTAACTCTTCAGCTGTTTTGTCTTCCCCTTTTACTACTAAGTATTCTCCCCTCGGAAACTGAATTACTCTAGATTCTTCTTCTATTTGTGCTTCTGTCATGACACCCGCATAATACATCATTTTGTTATTCACCGCTTCGCTCACAGAAAAAATGTATTCATTTGTCGCTAAAGCTTTTAAAGTGTCCAGCCTTCCATCTTCTTTAACAGCCGACCAAAAGGCTTCCTTTTCTTTATTTATTCCAGCAAAGTCTGTATATTCACTCTTAATTTCAGTTCCAATACCTAACACAATAAAGCTATCTTTTTCTTCTATAGTATAATTTTTCATATGCAAAACCTGCCTCTTTTTTTATTAATCAAACGATTTATCTTTTCATCTGATACGTTTATAATATCTTTAAACCATGTCAAAAAATGATACTGTTTAGGAGACCAACATGAAAAAAGTTGAACGGATCAATACAATTATGCGATATATCAACAACCGCTCCCACTTTACAATTTCTGAAATCATACGAGAATTTAACATATCAAGATCGACAGCTATTAGAGACATTAGAGAAATTGAAGCTATGGGAATGCCACTTGTCGCTGAAGTTGGGAGAACGGGTGGATATTTTGTTATGCATAATTCTATCCTGCCCGTTGTTCGCTTTACTGATAATGAAGTGAAAGCTCTTTTTATTGCCTTTATGGCTACGAGGAATCAACAACTTCCCTACCTAAAGAGTCGTCAATCTTTAGCCGAAAAACTACTAGGACTCATCTCAGAAACCCAGCAGGATGACCTTGTTCTTTTAAATCAACTCTTGCTGTTCCAAGGAACTAATCCTCATAATCCCGATCTACTTGAGCTTTCTGATCTCCCCCATCCTATGTTAGAAAAACTCATTCAAATCCTTCTTTTGGATAACCATTTATTGATTACCATTAAAAAAGATGAAGAAATTAAGTCTTATCCAATTTATCTATTACACCTTTATCAAGAAAAAAGCCATTGGATTATTGAAGGATTTGACTTAAAAGAAGAAAAGAAGTTAATGTTTCCTGTCGATGATCTCATCAATATCGAACCATACACGACGAATAAAAGGCTCAATAAGAAAAAGATTTTAGAAAAACTAAGTAAGAAGGCTGAAGCAATTAACCTTGTACTTGAACTTGGTCCGACAGCAATTGCCCAGTTCAAAAAATACCATCCTTTAAAAATTTCAATATCTTATACTAATCCTTACCAATCCACAGCCATTTTAAAAACTTTTATCAATGTTAACAATCCCGATGAAGTGACGGAAATAATAAATTGGCTGCTTTTTCTAGGGAAAGATATTAAAATCAAAGAAATACCCGATGAAGTATTAGCAGATTTACAAAAACGAGTGTGCTTATACATTCCATAAGCAGTGAGCCTCAAATATTAAGCTTTATCACTGGACAATTATTCTATTTTTAAATACCATTTCATTTACTACAATGAGAGCATGATAAATAATAAAAGCACGGAAAATCTCCCGTGCTTTTCTAAATATATATTATTCCTGAAGGTTTCGTTTATCTCGTTTCTTACCCTAACTGACGTTTAAATGCTTTACTGGCGAAAAAGTAAGAGATGACCATTATACCTACGCACCAAGCGAGCGCAATCCAAATATCGTTTCCAACAGTTCCTTCATATAAAAGAGCACGAATCGCATTCACGATTGAAGTTACAGGCTGATTCTCTGCAAACGCACGAACAATTTTTGGCATCGTTTCGGTAGGTACGAAGGCTGAACTAATAAATGGAAGAAAAACTAGTGGGTACGAGTAGGCTGTCGCCCCTTCCATAGACTTTGCCGTCAGCCCTGGAATGATAGCCAACCATGTTAGCGCTAACGTAAACATTCCTAGTATCCCAGCTACTGCAAGCCAATCTAGAATATTCGCACTGGAACGGAAACCCATTAAGAGCGCAACAAGAATAACTACAACGATAGTAAGTACATTAGCAACAAGAGAGGTTAAAACATGAGCCCACAATAACGATGAACGCTTAATAGGCATCGTAATGAAACGTGCCATCAGCCCACTCTTTACATCCGTAAAGAGTCGCACGGAAGTGTAAGCTACACCGGATGCGATAGCCATTAGCAAAATTCCCGGCAATAAATAATTGACGTAGTTATCTGTTCCTGTCTGTATAGCCCCACCAAATACGTATACAAACAATAGCATCATCATAATCGGTGTAATCGCTACCGTAATAATTGTATCTGGACTACGCATAATATTGCGCATTAAGCGCCCAAGTAATAGCCCTGTTTTGCTTTTCATTTACATCTCCTCCTTTTTGCCAATGATCGCAAGGAATATTTCTTCCAATGTAGGCTGCTTCTCGATATACTCCACTTTTGCCGGTGGGAACATCTCTTTCAGTTCAGTAAGAGTACCTGTCGTAATAATTTTTCCGCCATGCAAAATAGCGATACGGTCTGCCAGTTGTTCTGCTTCCTCTAAGTACTGAGTCGTAAGCAAAATAGTTGTACCACTATCAGCAAGTTCCTTGACTGTATCCCACACTTCAATCCGCGCTTCAGGATCGAGTCCAGTCGTTGGTTCGTCAAGAAAAATAACTGCTGGCCCCCCAATCAAACTCATCGCGATATCAAGCCGGCGCTTCATCCCACCTGAATACTGATCTGCCCTTTGGTTTGCCGCATCAGTCAGGCTAAATCTTGCAAGTAGATTGTCAGCAACTTGAGCGGGACTGGAAACACCACGTAATTTGGCGATCATTATCAAGTTTTCCCTCCCTGTCAGCATACCGTCTAAAGCTGCGAACTGCCCTGTCAAACTGATACTTTGACGAACATGGTCTGGTTGACGCTGTACATCAAATCCGCAAATACTTACTTCACCGCTATCTTGCTTCATTAGCGTCGAAAGGATGTTAACCGTTGTCGTCTTTCCCGCTCCATTTGAGCCTAGCAGCGCGAAAATTTCTCCACGCTGCACCTCAAAATCTACCCCTTTTAAAACTTCCTTGTCTTTAAAGGATTTTTTCAAGCCTTTTATAGAAATCGCTGCATTACTCATACTTTTTTCCTCCCTATAAAAATGTTTTGCGGAGATAATTTATTTACCTCTATCTATTTAGTACCACTGATATTCTGTACCACTTAGTACCAAGCTAAAAATATAACTGAATAGCTATGGTGGCAATTCATATGTGTAACCAGCTAATCAGTCGGTATTACTTATTCCATTTATTTTTTTCTCAATTTCTTCATAATACTTTCATTCAAATCTTCACGATACTTGGAGACGTAAGTTTTAGCATTTGCCACTAGTTCGTCAGCAAAGGAAGCCACGTCATCCCCAGTAATGTCAAGCACTTGTCTTCCTTCTGCTGCACCAGCTTCAAACAAATCGATTAATTCATACTGTATGTGTAACATATCCATCCCGTTACCCGCTGAGAAATTCCACATGTAGTTTTGAATTTTCTTAAATACAAATTGGTAGTCCTCTGGCAGAGCCTCAACTCGTGCCATCATCATTTTGTACTCTTTTTTATCACCAATTAACTTTTTAAACATTTCTAACATCTTATTTTCCTCCTTTTTTATAAAACCGAACAAGAAATTCCCAAAGTATCGGCCGGAACATTTTATCTTATGAACCTATTTTGACTTCAAGACGTTAATTTTTGACGATACAAAATCCCATTTTTTCCAAAACAATTCAAGCTCTTGGCGGCCCTCTTCATTTAATGAATAAAACTTACGAGGCGGTCCCATATCTGATGGTTTCTTTTCAATATTCACAAGCTTTTTCTTCTCTAATCGTACAAGGATGGTATACACCGTACCTTCCACAACTTCAGTAAACCCAAGATCATTCAGATGGCGGGTAATCTCATAGCCATACGTTTCACGGCGACTGATGATTTCCAGTACACACCCTTCCAGTGAACCTTTTAGCATTTCAGTTAAATTTTCCATGTCCTGATCCTCCTTTACCCCCTATTCTGTCTGACTTATATTCAGTATCACAGAGTACTAAGGCGAATTTTTTACTGAATAGCTTTTGAGTAAAACCACACTATTCAGTATTACTTATTACAACTACATTGTATGACTAAGTAGTTGTGGATGTCAACTTTATTTTCAAAAAAATTAAAAATCCGCTTTACCCTAACCAGATACAGCCTCCTTTTTTGTTGTAAGGGCCATCAAACTAGTAAAACAGAGCTGATTCAAAGTGTAATTTAAATCAGCTCTGCTTTATTGTTTTCATACCGTTATATCTTGTTTTTTCACGATACAAATTGTTTCTCCCTACCATTCCCATTGCATATAAAGCATAAAGGCAAGTGCGGTCAGAGAAAATTTCCAGAGATTATCCGTACATGATACGAGCCCCAAAAATACAATTCTATTAGAAATCTGTTCTCTATATTCTCTTTTATTTTATTTCTGATAGTTGATTAGCAACACTATCTAAAAATTTTTCTACCTTTTCTTTTGATGTATCCGGCGCATGATAACCGATCGTAAATGTAAGCCTTCCATTATAAGAGCTTGCTCCCATTGAAAAGAATGGTGCATACATAATAGGTGATGTCATATACCCGTCCTCAGCTTGAATTTCACCAAACTGAATAGGTTCCTCAGCGATTACTCCCAAATTTGTCAGTAATGGCAACGCCATCCCCATCTGTACAGCCTGTTCATATTGCTGATTATACATTTCCTTCACTGTAGATAGCTTCATTTCTGCCAGTAACTCCATTCCTGCTGCTGAAGAAAGACCTGGATTTTGAGACTTTATTTTATCCATTGATTGTTTAACTCGAACAAGAGTCTGCTTAAATGTTTCATCGTCTTCCATTTTAATCACTGGCATTTCCATACCGGATAAGTTGCAAATAGCACCAGTTGTATTATTAGGCAGATATCGACGTAAATCAATTGTCAAGCCAATCATTTTTTCTGCAGTGCGCGGTTCTGCATACACAGTGAAATGTGATAAAGCTCGGAAGTATGCAGTCATGATTACATCATTCAAGGTAGCCTGTTGAGCTTTTGTCCATTGGGTTAAACGTAGAGTTTGCTCATGGCTCAATCGCCGTACGGACATTTGGGGAAATTTATTTTTGTTAGGTTGAGATGGAAAAGACCATAACGATGCCTGTTGTTCTTGGTTAGGACGATACGCACTTTTTATGTCCGATATTCCAGCGTATTTGAATACATGTGATTGATCTCGACAACTCTCATTTCCCTCATCAAATTCCTTTATAATTTGCTTCTTAGACCGTCCCAATGAAAGGTGAGTATATATCATTCCAAGCAATTTAATATATTCCTTGACTCCTGCACCATCTGAACATAGATGAGACAATTTCACAACTAACATATCTGTTGTAGTGCCCCGTAATAATTTCGTTTGAACCATAGGCCCCTGAATACGATCACCAGGTTCCTTAATAAAATCTATTGCCATTATTTCAAGTTCTTGATTATTTCCTTCTGCAAAAAAGCAAATAGATGAGTTAGTGTCAGATGAATGTTCCTCCCAGTAAGGAATATCATTTTCTACAAACCGGCTGTTCAAAACTGGTTGCAATTGCAACGTTATCCTTACTGATTCTTCAAGTATATCCTTTGATATACCTACAGGAAAATAAAGAACTGCATTAATTTGTTGATCTGCAGAATAAAGACCTAATACATAATTCATTCGATCTTGTGGTGTTACTGAATACTTTCTTTTCTCCATAATTCCGTCCCCCTTTAGGACTTTTTGTATAACCCTATTTTCCATATGCTTATAATTTTTCTTCAAGAGCTAATAACGCTTATTTTTCGAATTTTTAACGAAATCATCTTCTCCGTATTGGTTTCATTCTTTTTGCAGGTGATATATTCATTATTTTATTGTTATTAACACTGCCTAACCCCACAATAAAACCAAACAAGAATAAATTAAGTTTATATATACGTAAACATTTTATTATAACGTCTATAAATTATCAATACAGCAAATAAATCATTTTTATGTCTGTCAATAAAAAACAATATATTCAAGGGCCACTTCATAATAAAAGATTGATGTGAATGTAAATGTACCCATATCACTTTCAAAATAAGAATGAGAATTTTTTCAACAAAAATAAGCTGCAGTTATTGATTTTACAGTAAAAAAAGCCCCTCCATTTTGAAAATGCGCAATCAAAATGAGTAGGGCTATTTCTAATTTAAATTTTATAAAAGAATGATTATCATAAATAATATTTTAATTTTTAGTCTACCTTATTATTTTCAATCCATTTTCCTAATAAATGAATGGATTTTATTCATATAATTTGAGGTGGTATCGTTGGTTTTTAAAAATAGAAAGCTTATTTTCAAATCAAATGAAAAAGAGGTAAAATTATAGATATTCATGTAGAAATTTCGTTTTGGGGATACTTAAAATCTTAAGGTGATGGGCATGTGGTGTTACACTTTAAAAGCTTTATAAAATTATAAAATTTATAGATATAGCAGATTTTCTTTATTAATAATCATTTGTATGTACGTTTACTCACATACATACAAATGATTTATAAAGCTACAATTAAGTGAAAACATCTTTTCCGTTACGATAACATCATAGCCATGTCTTCTGCTGCATTTGTAATTAGTTTTAAACCAAATGTTTCTTGTAATACATCAAGCACGCCAGGTGAAATAAATTCAGGAGCCTTTGGACCGATGCGAATATCTTGAATCCCAAGACTAAATAGCCCGAGTAAAATGGCAACCGCTTTTTGTTCAAACCATGATAGCACAATACTTACTGGCAATTCATTCACTTCACATTGGAAAGCATCAGCTAAAGCAGCCGCTATTTTCACTGTAGAAATTGAATTATTGCACTGTCCTAAATCAATGTAACGCGGAATTTCCGTACCAGGTACAACACCGTAATCCACATCATTAAAGCGGAATTTCCCGCAAGAAGTTGTTAAAATAACCGTTTCTGGCGGAAGTGACGTTGCTAATTCACGATAATATTCTCCGCCTTTTCCCGGTGCATCACAACCGGCGATAACAAAGAAACGCTTTATTTTCCCCTCTTTTACTGCATCAATAATTTCTGGAGCTAATGATAATACTGTATTATGATGAAACCCTGTCACTAACTGTTCATCCGACTCCATATGTACTTCTGGAAGTTCTAGTGCTTTTTGAATTAATGGTGTAAAATCATCATTTTCAATTTTTTGTACACCTTCTAAACCTGCAATGTCATATGAAAAGAATCGATCAGAGTACGAGCCTTTAATTGGCATAACACAGTTCGTTGTAGCTAATATGGCACCAGTAAATTTTTCAAAAAGGCGTCTTTGATCATACCATGCCTTACCGATGTTTCCTTTTAAATGTTTATATTTTTTCAGCTGCGGGTATCCGTGTGCTGGTAGCATTTCAGAATGCGTATAAATATTAATGTCTTTTCCTTCTGTTTGCTTTAATAGTTCTTCTAGTGCAAATAAATTATGACCCGTAACTACAATTGCTTTACCTTCTACACGATTTTGTGTAATTTGTACAGGCTCTGGCACACCAAAATGATTCGTATGTGCCTCATCTAATAATTCCATCACCCGTAAAGCTGATTTCCCCACTTTCATAGCCATATCAATATGCTCTTGTTCGTTAAAGTTAGAATTTGTTAATGTCATATATAAAGCTTCTTGTGTTGTAGCATCTACAAATGCATCCGTATATCCTAGCTGAGCAGCATGTGTGCGATAAGCTGCAATTCCTTTTAGCCCAAACACAATCGTATCTTGTAAACTCGCAATCGTTTCATTCTTGCCGCACACACCCATTACTTTACATCCGCCTGCTGGCGTTTGTTCACATTGATAACAAAACATATCATCCCACCCTCTCCCAATCATTCATTACACCTTAAGCATAATACCCATTGAAAAAAAGTGATGTGATATCAATCACAATAATATATAAAGATTTGTGACAGTTCATATTGTTGACATAATATTTTTATTGACACTAAAAAATATGCATTAGTGTGCACACATCTTTCGATACTTTTAAATAGCTAATTAATTTGGAGAAATATATACAACGAAAAAAATTTTTGAATCCCATGTACAAATAGTTGCAATTCATCACATATGAAAATAGACATAAAAATACGCTCTTCTTTCTATCATTCAATAGAAAGAAGAGCGTATTTTTCATTTTAAGGAACTATCATTTTTTATTAAAGTCTTTATTGTAAACCTTTTCATTTACAATACATTTACATTATCTTAACATTACTTACATTATTTATATGATATATTTATATAGAAGCTACTTAAGAAATTTCATATACATTTTATCTTTATGATCTCTTATCTAATCAATAAAAAGATCATGTTATATTTTTATAACAGGGGTGAATTACGATGACTGAAACTTTAAAAACACTTATAATGCTTGATGCTACTTATGTTGTTATAGCAATTATGACAGTACTAGTATTTGTATACTTGGAATTAAAATCTCAGTAATATATGCTGACGTAATCAACAGATTCAGCATTTAAATATAGTTAGAAGAAAGAGAGGAGAAAATTATTTCTCCTCTCTTTTGTATTTCTACAATTTCTTATTTTAATAAATCCAATGTATGTAAAAGTAATCCTTTGTTCCCTACTTCTCCATGACCAGGCACTACTACATTTATATTTCTATATCGCTTCAGCACATTCTCAATCGATGTAGACCATTCATTTACATAAGCATCCGCAACGTTTCCTAAATCTTTCGCGGACGTAGATTTCACTAAACAGCCTCCAACTAAAATATTGTATTGCGGTAACCATACGACAATATTATCTTCTGTATGCCCTTTCCCTGGATAAAATGTTTCTACTTTCATATTTCCAAACTTCAAATTTGTAACGGTTTGTAAATCTCCAAGCGGTTCTTCATATCCATTTTTCTTTGCTAGTTCTGCAGTTAATGCTGTACTATGCGCTTTAATGCCTCTTTCTTTCAACGTTTTTATTCCGCCAATTCGATCAGCGTGCGCATGTGTAATAATGACATCCGTTACGCGCTTCTGAAATTTCTTTTCTACCATTTCTATTAGTTCCTTCGTTAATTTGTCATCCCAAGAAGAATCCACAAGTACTAACCCTTTAGAAGTATTAAGAACTAGACCGTTCGAAGGAACTGCTTCTCCATTAAAAGAACCTAACTCCGTATGAACCCATACATTCTTGTTTAACTGAGATATTGAAATGGTTCCCGTCTCATTTTTTATTACTGTTTTCTCTACCTTTTGTGATGCTTGTACAGAAGAAATTGTGCTAACAAATTGAATTGTTCCTAGTAAACCTACACATAATCCTACTTTTAACAACGTATTCTTTTTCATGTTATCAACCCTTTCTTTCAAGCTAAATAGTTATTACCTATATTAGACAATTCATCTCAAATGTTTGTTCCATATAATTGGACACTTTATTATCGCCGCTTATGTAAATACACGCATGGCGCAGTGAAAAAGATCACCCAAATGGATGATCTTTTTTATAATTTATCAACATATTGCTTCGCTTCTAGTAAGGAAAAACCAAAAGCTTCTCTTACTCTCTTAACTGCTGTAACTTTTTTTCCTTCTTCTACAAGCTGGCGTAGTTCTTTATTAATTTCAGGTTCTCTTTCTACAATTCCCATTTCTTTCGTAATTAATTGTAATCTATCTTCAATTCTCTTTAAACGCGCATCATTTTTCTTTTCAATTGTAGCTAATTTTTCAGCGATATAAATGAAACCAAAGGCTAATATCAGTATAACCATCCAGAATTCCATAAATGTTCCCCCTTACTAACTTTCATTTGTTTTATTTCACTAACTTATCAGCTTTAGTTATTGAAATCATTCATTCCTTACAAGGAAAGGGCAAACTAAAACTTTCTCAAAAATTTGTACTAGACATGATTTCTCCTCAAGGTTGCTCAAAATGGACTGGATTAGGTGTTTTTCTAGATGATTCTAATGAAGAATTACAGATTTATTCACTCGGATGGGGCGTCGGATTTCAATGTATGATGGTTTGTTATCCATACTGCGGGAATGGTGCTGTTATTATGACCAATTCCGATTTAGGTGTTCATCAAATGGAAGGGATCATTGGTGAGGTTGTAAAAACGTTATCCTTATATAGATAAAGAAGCTGTTCCTTCCAGCTTCTTTATCTATATAACATTTTTCGCAACAATTTTTATATGTTCTGGTGCGATAATTTCCGTTATACTTTCTTGGAAATCTTCCCGCAACATTTCTTCCAAATGTTCTAACTGCACTTCAACATGTGTGCATTCTAAATTATGTATATTTAACAGTGCATAATGATCTTTTTTCTTAATTACTAAATATTGATTTTCCTCTGTCACAAGTACAGAACCTAATCGGACTCCTAATAAGCGTTGATCATCAAACTTCATAATTACTTCTCCTTCCCTCATATAAACAAAACTACAATGAAAATAATTACATTTATGGAAAAACACGCTTATTTAGACTATATCATAATTTACTAAAATAGAAATATCTTTTTCTGTTTCAATAAAAATCCCTATTCTTTCATATATTTCGATACAAAAAACTTTCTCAACATTAAATTTGAATTTTCAGTTTTTAATTCCGTAAAAATCTATTATAATAAAGTTAATAAATGTTTGACCTCTCCTAATTCATGTACATATGGATGATCAGTAGTTATCGCTACTGATCTATTTTTTTGATTTCAGAAAGTACATACGCTGCATCCTTTCCTACACCACAAATAAGTGCGGAACCCCTTTGAGATTGCCATGGTAAACCGATATAATACAATCCTTTTACTGGACTGATTCCCTTTATATGATTAGGAAATCCTTTCTCATTCACTGCCTGTTCAATTTCAATCCAATTATAATTTTGAACAAAACCAGTTTACCATAAAGTAAACTCCCCTTCATTCTATCTTCCCAGTCTTTAGCGCCTGTGCCCAGTCATATCTTTCTTGTTGAACAGCCAATCCAGCAGCTTCTTCCCAATTATAAGGAACTGAAATTTGTTCAATTGTCCATTCTCCCAAAACCTTTTCTATCACTACATATTTTGCATGCGGAGTTCCTGATTCCATTTTATGCATAACAGGTAACTCATCTTTGTATGCTGGAAGTCCTACACTTCCTGGATTTATAATGATCTTTCCGTTCGCTAAATAAACAACTCTAGGAATATGTGTATGACCACATACTATTATTTTTTGTTCTATATTTTGGAGTTGATCCATTATATTTTTTTCATTCTTTAATATTGCACCATTCTCATTCATCTCTTCTAACAAATACACTTCATCTGAAGTTGGCGTACCGTGACAACATAACATATCGTCTACAATAAATTGTGAAGGATGTTGTTTTAACCAACCTATATGATAATTTGTTAATTGATTTTGAACAAAAGTTAGTGTAGCAGATTGCTCTTGTATAGGTTCCCAAAGCATGCGATCCCAATTGCCTTTAATATGTATCATCTCGCTACTCATTAATATTTCAATTGTCTCTAGAGGCTCTAACGGCCCATACACACTATCTCCTAAATTTATTATCATTTCGACCTTGCGACGTGTAATATCTTTTAATACCGATTTTAAAGCGTGACTATTTCCGTGGATATCTGAAATTATAGCTATTTTCATCTTAATCCCTACTTTAATATATTATTTATAAACATCTGCAGCCAATTCCCTCAAAACTTCTACATTCACTACTTCAAAACAACCATTGTTTTTCTTGATTATATTTTTATCACAAAAGAGATTCAAAGTACGTAATAAATGCCGATAACTCGTTCCTAACAACTCCGCTATTTCCGTTAAATTCCCACTAAACACAATTCTATTTTCATGCTGAACTGCTCGTTCTCCTGCTGCTAACATGTAACTCGCAAGTCTATTTTCAAGCGGATACAATAAATTAATTGTACTGTTTTTGGAAAGTCGGTTTAATTTATGTGCCAATGATCCGCAAATACATCTTAAAAATTTCGCATCATGAAATAGCTTATTTCTCACCTTTCCTAAAGGTAAACCCACACAATACGAATCTGCCATCACTTGTACGTTTGAAGTGATTCTTTGAGAATGAATTAACTCCACATCTCCAAGTAACTGCAAACTATCGTAAAAACATAATAATACCGATTTCCCGTTACTTAATGTGTTAAACGCTTTCGCTTTTCCTTCAACAAAGAAATATAAATAATCTATCTCTTCATTTTCTCTACAAATAAACTCATTCTTTTTAAAAAATATAAGTTCCATATATGGCTTCATATCATGACTAAAAAATGAATCAATATTATTTTGCTTTATATACTCTGCTAATTTAATAGAATTACATACTTTCTTCATAGTTCCCCACCTTTACAACTCATCCCCATTGTAATCAAAATTTTCTTCTTCCACTATGACATATGTCATAACAATACACAATTTCAGCATGATACAGTCATTACAAATATGAAATATAAAGGGGATATTACATTGTATAACTTTCTTTCTGTCTTTATTGGTGTGCTCATCGCCGTTATGCTTCCATTAAACGGAATTTTATCCGAGTTAATTGGAAAGTATACAGCAAGCGTTGTCATTCACCTTGTCGGTTTAATTGCAGTTATTTTCGTTTTAATCTTAAACAAACATAAAATTCATTTCGATAAAGGTATTCCGCTTTTTTTATATAGCGCTGGAGCGATTGGAGTATTCACTGTTCTTTTTAATAATATAAGTTTCTCCGTCCTTGGTGCCTCTATTACGATCGCATTAAGTTTACTCGGCCAATCCATTGCTTCCATCATTATCGATCATTTCGGCTTATTAGGAATGAAAGTTGCAAAGTTTGAAAAGAAAAAACTAATTGGATTATGTTTCATCTCTTCTGGAATTATAATCATGACAATTTATTAATGGGGGCAAGAAAATGTTATATATTACGATCGCTATTTTAGCTGGTGTTTCTATCGTTGTTGCTAGAATTATTAACGCGAATTTAGCAAAGGAAATTGGAAACTGGGAAGGTACGTTTTTCAATTATATTACTGGATTATTTTTCTCTATGTTATTTTTAATTTTCAGTCCAGATTCATTGTATATCCCTATTCATACGTTGCAATCTATTCCTATCGCCGTGTACTTAGGCGGATTAGTAGGCGTTATCGTTATTTCATTATCCAACTATATTACTCCTAAAATATCAGCCTTTTATTTAACATTACTCATCTTTATCGGACAATTATTTGCGGGGACTATTATTGATTTCTTCCTGACAAATGAACTCTCGATCGGGAAAGTTATCGGTGGCATTTTCGTATTAATTGGGCTCACTTACAATTTACTCATAGATCGCCCGATAAAAACTGTGAAGCATAACCAAGTTCAACTATAATACTTTACGCTTACCTATCATATATTAATAGAAAAGCTCTTCACACGAAGTAATAGAGAGGAGAAAATCCTATTAAAAAAATTATTTTATTGCTAGGTAGCGTATTAATTATTTGTGGAATTGTATGGTTTATAAACTCGGGAAAATCTATTCAAGATCTCTATACTGCAAACAAACCGAAAAAGAAAGCTACTATTATTTCAAGCTCGCGAGATCCAAATGAGCCTCCTGTTTTTTTAGGTAAACAGGAAATAAAAGATATACATGTAGAATCAATTAAAACAAAAAAGGATATCTTTCTCACAAAAACAGATGAATTAAAAACGTTTATTAACAGTATGAATACCGCAAAAAAAGGCAAATTAACATTGGATGAAGAAGGATCAGATTTAATAGATTGTGATATGTGGATTACTTTCGAGGATGGAACTTATAAAAAATATTTCATATGGGTAGTTGATCATCACAGCAGCGAAGTGATGATTGCGCAGCAAGATACTCCTGATGATGTAAACCTTACGTACTATCAGTTAAACGAAGATAGTTCAAAAAAAGTTTATAATTTATTTAAAAAAATTATTTAAATGAAAAAGTCATGAGCACGCGAACTCATGACTTTTTGCACTATATATATTCCGGGAACACTCTACAGCCCTTTTCCTGCTCTATATCATGACCAAAGAAAATAATTGGTTTCTCTTTTTTCACAACTTCTTTTAAACGTTTAATTGAAGATAAAGCTAATTCTGGATCAAATCCTGCGAACGGCACTTCATCTTCAAAATTCTCTTTCGTGTACGATGCATCAATCGTTAATAAAACTGAACCGGATTGCTCCGTCTCAATGAATAGCGACTGATGGCCTGGAGAATGACCTGGCGTATACAATAATTGAACACCTGGTACCACTTCATAATCCCCTTCAATAATTTTGTAGTTCAAATGCGGTAATATACATTCTTTCATATATTCTTCTCTATGAAGTGCTGCCTCATATTCCGTTCGCTGCACAATAATCGGTGTATTTGTAAAAGCACCGTTTCCTCCTGCATGATCAAAATGTAAGTGAGAGCTAATAATATATAAAAGGTCGTCTGGTTCATACCCTACACGCTTTAATATATTCACGATTCTATCTTCTTCAGTCATTTTCGGTAAAATCTGTCCTTCAACAAATGTACCGTTAAAAAGCCCTTCATTATTAACTGCACTTTCTGGCATACCTGTGTCTACTAAAATAGGACCTTCTTCCGTCTCCAGAAGATAACACCACACCGGCAAGTTTAATAGTTTCCCCGGTGTTAACGCACTGTTAACAGACGAATGATCCAACATGCAACGACCTGCTGGGATGAAATAAAGTTTCTTTACTGTCATTATGTATCCACCTTTACATTTAGTTTTGGATAAAGTAATACAGTAAAAAATTCTTCTTTTTAGAAATAAACTCCTTCTAGACTATCAGTACAGCTTGCATAAAAAAGAGGGTATTTTTTTACATAGCAGTATTTCACCATCTATAATATAGAAGTAAAGAATTCTTACTTTAAATGAAACATTAACACCGATTAACGCTGAAAACTAAAAAAAGCACATGCACTACTTGAAAGCGGGCACACCATTGGGAAAATCGTATTAGAGAAATTTTAATCATGATAGTGATAGGTAGTATGTGAAATTATATTAACGATTTTTCGAATATATCTATCACAAATCAAATTATATCAACGATTCGACAAGTTATATCGATTTATCGACAAATAACAACAATAAGAAAAGGCTGTTCCAGATGAACAGCCTCTTCTTTATTTACTTGAAATCTCTTTATTATTTTGAACGTCTAACGGAGCTCGCTTTCCTATTCCGAAAGCATAGAAACTAATTGTAACGATAGCTAAGAAAATAATACCTACAACTAATGAAATGCGTGTATCATCGTTAAACCACATTCCGATTAATACCATAATTAAAAAGGCAATTGTTAAATAGTTTGTTACAGGAGCAAATGGCATTTTGAACGGATGATCTTTCATCTCTGCTCCCTTTTCTTTCCTAAAACGAATTTGACTAATTAAAATGACGAACCATGGTACCATACCAGGAAGTACACTCGCACTATATACATATACGAATAAGTTTTTCGGTGCGATATAACTTAAAACAACACCAACCGCTAAACCGATAATTACACCAACTGTACCGAATAAAGGTACACCATTTCCAGAAAGTTTCGTGAAATATTTCGGTGCTTGTCCATTTACACCTAATGTATACAGCATACGTCCAGCACTATAAATACCACTATTACAACCAGACATTGCTGCTGTAATAACAACGAAGTTAATAAGGCCAGCTGCTGCCGTAATACCAACCTTCGCAAAAGTTGCTACGAACGGGCTACCAATTGTACTTAATTGATCCCACGGATACACAGTTACAATAACGAAAATAGCACCGATGTAAAAAATTAAAATACGCCAAATTGTACTTTGAATCGCTCTTGTAAGTGTCTTCTTTGGATCCTTCGCTTCACCAGCAGTAATACCGATTAATTCCACACCTTGATACGCTCCAACTACAAGTGATAATGCAAAGAAGAATCCTGAAAAACCACCTGTAAAGAAACCGCCATTTGACCAAAGATTAGATATGCCAATCGCTTCTCCGCCGTTACCAATTCCGAAGAAAATAAGGCCAAATCCTGCAATAATCATTAATAGAATCGTAACGATTTTAATCATCGCAAACCAAAATTCAAATTCACCAAATGACTTAACAGAAATTAAGTTAGCTGCACCAAGAATAACCATTGCAATTATACCTGGTATCCAAGCTGGTAAATCCGGGAACCAATATTGCATATACGCTCCAACCGCGATAATTTCTGACATCCCAACGATAACCCACTGGAACCAGTTACTCCACGCTGTCATATAACCAGCTAGTGGATGAATATACTTATGACCGAATGTCGCAAATGAGCCTGTACTTGGCTCCATATACAACATTTCTCCCATGGCACGCATGATGAAGAAGATGAAAATACCTGCAATTGCATAAGCAAGCATTACTGACGGACCTGTCCATTTAATTGTGCTGGCTGATCCCATAAACAAACCAACACCAATCGTTCCGCCTAAAGCAATCATTTGAATATGACGTGCTTCTAAACCTCTTTTCAATTCTTTGTTTGCCACTTCACTTCCCCCTCTTAGATGATTCATAGCCGCATTTTAACACAAGATGCTTTCCCCTAACTCCTTTCGGCCCTGAAAATGATGAAGCAAACGTCATTTTACACTAGCTTTAAAGCTATCCTAAAATCGTTTTGTGCTCCTAATAAAATTCTCAAAACCTTTCATCTTCCAATATTCTATAAATCTTAAAATTACTTATCTTATATTAATTCATTAATCTGAAAAATTCAATTATTTTTTCAATAAATTATTATACATAAATCTGATTAATTTTTAACTAAATTAACAATAAAATACATCTATTCAATATGATTCCGGCATGTATATTATTACAATATAAATAACCGAGGAGATGCTATCTTCCTCGGTTTCATATCTCAAATACTTCAACCTTTATAGTTGATAACGTAATTTCCCACACATTCGATTCATATACCAATAAGAAATTTAATATATTAATAAACTACTAACTTCTTTACCCCAGCCAAATTTTGAGGCAGAAACCTTTCTGCCTCAAAACAACGGGATAAAATATAAAAGAGTCTCATTAAAAAATGAGACTCTTTTACATTTTCATATTTAAATCGATTTCGAAGTTTGCTTACCAAAGATAAATACCCTAGTAAACACTGCCATTATAACTACAATAACTAGAAAATAAAGTGGCATCACCAGTAACGAGCCCGTATGCAATTGACTCATTCCCCAAATTGTCATCGTTACAATTACATAGTATCCTAAGCTAAACAACGCTCCAGCTGTACCAATGACATCTTGAAAATCTACTAACGCTAAACTTAAACAATTAGGTAACGCTACTCCAATTCCTAATAGCAATATAAACATCGCTATTAAAAATACAACCATATATATTACATTCGGATTTGATCCCACAAACGTAATAACAGATAAAAAGATAGCTCCTCCTGTCATTACGAGACAACCGATATATATAATTTTCTCTGGTTTATAAGTAGCAAGTAAACGTTTTGAAATTTTCGCTCCAACAATAGAAGCAGACGCTACAACAATTCCTAGAAATCCATACATACTAGGCGATAATTGAAAATATTCAATAAAGATAAACGGCGCTTCTGCGTAATAGCTAAATAAAACACCATTTGCTCCTCCAATTAACAACCCATATGTTACCACTTTCGGATTTGTAATTAACCTCTTCAAGACTGAAAATACATTTATTTTATTCGTTACTGAGCCCGTTTTTGTTTCAGGAAGAGAAACAAACGTATACAGAAAAATACCGATACTCATAACTACTAAACTTAAAAATACTATTTTAAATCCAAACATTTGATCAAGAAAGCCACCAATTAACGGTCCTATCGCTGGTGTAAAAGCAATGACTGCCGAGATTTGAGCAAACATAACATGCCTCTTATGCCCTTCTACACTTTCACGAAGAATCGTTTGCGTCACAACTGATCCTGCACTTGCTCCAAACGCTTGAATAAAACGACTTACCAATAAAACTTCAATGGAATTTGCAATAAAGCACAAGAAACTCCCAGCGCCGTATACAACAATTCCAAATAACATTGCCCAGCGACGGCCAATTATATCTGATAGCCATCCAATAAAAAATACACCTAAAGCAAATCCAGCAAAATACACACTAAGCGTTAACTGCACCTCATTATTACTTACATGTAACGCCTTTGAAATGTCCGGTAAAGACGGTGTGTAAATCGTTTCACTAATTTGCGGAAATGCGACAAGAATAATCATTAACAAAAGTGATGGTACTGAGACTTTTTTCATTTTTCATACCCTCCTATAACTTTGAAAATCTCAGAAGTAAAAAGACTTTCCTAAGCTACGGAACAGGAGGGGCCATTATAGAAATCCGGTCATAAAACAACAAAGAAAACACCTCAATTACGTATGCTAATACTTATAGGAGGGTAATATTAACATCGATTTTTAAATATACTTTTTCAATTATATTACATATTACTTTTATTTTTCTAGTATTATCATTTCGAATGCTCTTTTTATATTAGTGAACAAATAATACACGCCATAAAAAATAACAACTTGATATGAACTCCTTATTATGGAATAATTAGAAATAGTTTGAATTAATGAACCTGATTATAAAATGATAGACTCATATATTCCTAATGTCATAAAGTTGAACAAGTAGGAGGACTTTCGTAATGATTGAAATTTTAAGGACAGTATTAAACTTCCTAATTTCTCTATTCTCAGGAGAATTACCCTTTGTGTATTATGTATGGATTATTACCCTATTCCTAATTCAAATAATCCAATCTACTCTGAACTATAAGCTTTTTAACAAGAAAAACAATTTCAGCACTTATATATCGGAAGGATTACTTGCTTTTATTATTTTATTGTTTGGAGGAATATTAGTATCTAAGTTACTTGCTTACATAATAGACGATTCTACTATTAGTATGACGAATTTAACACATTATTTTGTTTCTCTTATCATATTAACTATATTTGTTGTAATAACCTGTGTTAAAGACTTTATAGAAACATCTATAAAGAATAAAAATACCTCTCTTTTTAGCTTTTTAGTAATTTCCTTCATAACAAGTATACTTTCATTCAAGTTTTTATCACCTTTAATTGAAGGTTCTTTTTCTCTTTCTAAATCTTTTATAACTACTTTAATCATTCTAGTAACTATATCAATCCCTCTATTAATTTCCTTAGAGGATAAGTATGCAGACGAAAAGGAAACGGAAAATTTATAGATTCTCATTTACATAAAAGAAAGAGGGAGTTCCCCTCTTTCTTTTATATCGTCCTATTTCACAAGACTAAATCATTCCTTTTAATATTAATCCTAAAACTGACATTATTATCGCGCTAATAATAATTCGCAAAATCCAAGTAGTGTTTGTACTTATTTTTTCTAATTGCTTATTGATTGTTGCTATGTCTTTCTCATTAATAGTGGTACGCGTTTCTAAATTTCGAATGTCTCTCATAATTTCTTTTTGCTCCGCCTTGAGATTGTCAATTTTAGCGTAAACATCTTCCATATATTCACACCCTCTGTTCATCTTAATAGAAAAATCTATATATATTATGAGACAACCCTCTTATCTGTGAATACGTTGCGTATATCCGCGTACCAAATTTTTTGTACAATCTAATTGAATTACTCACACGTTTCCATTCTTCTATTTATAAATTAGCGTTGAGATACATTAAAATTAGAAAAGGAATCCCTTGTTTATTTAACAACAAACAAGGTGCAATCCACCATTCGGGAGCACCTACGATAATTTCTATTGTTTTCATATTTACAACTCCATATAATCAGTATGATTTTCTGAAGAAGCCAATTTTTGAACTGCTTAAAGTATACTAATATGAATACGAAATAGCTGTATTGATAAACTCTCTAGAACAATAAATATACTGGCTGAAACGGATCTATATCCAATATTTTTTCCAGTAACATGAATGGTTATTTCTGATAAATGCGTTTGTACATCATTGTTTTCAAAAATTTCATCCTCAACCTTTACAATATCTGCTTCACAATCTACTTCTTTAAAAGTTTTCAATAATTTTGTTTCCAATAAACTACAATCAAAGCTCTCATCTTTTATTACGGCAAATTTAACCTTCATATCGATTTCCCCATTTTTAACAAACTAAAATCACTAAATCAATATAAATATATATTATTCTATTAAATAATTCAAAATATACGCTTCTTATATACATTATTAAAAATAGGTTCTAAAGAATTAAATGAAAAAAGAAATTACATATACAAATCCCCTCTTTCAACCAATCAATATAGAATTCCCTTATGCCCAATGATTAAAATCTTTTCATATTAAAGCCGTAGATTCTAAGGACTTTTTGTTTTTATATTGATAAGTCATTTCTTGAATTTTGTATCATCGGAATTAATAATATAGTAAAACAAATTAAATATTAGGCGTTCAACTAATCTTTCATATAATTCGTCTCTTAATTATTTTGCTCATTGCGCTTTTTTATTTTCCTCACTATTTCAACTAAACTTTGTGTAATAATACATATTTCAAATACATTATTTCCTTTCACTCATACTTTTATCATTGAGTTTTTATTCACAAATTCGTAACACATATATATGAGTTATCATGCTAAAATTAGTTTATTCACAAGAAGAAGTTCTTCTTAATAAATCAATCATTTTTAATACCCTGTTTAAAGCCTTGCCCCCCTGCAAGGTTTTTTCCTATTTAAATAGAGTAGTAGTTTTCGTTATGCTTCTCTCCCCCTTGTTCCTTACCCTACAAATAATACTTCATATTTATTTTAATTTTTCAGCATCCGTACTCGCTCTGTTCGAGAGCTCTTTACCAAATATTCAATCTAATGATAAGATTGACCAAATTAATATTTTCGTCCATAACTGTATCAAAAAGTACACTAAAGAAAAAATAGCACTCTCACAATTAAGTAAACGCGAGCTTTTTCTTCTATCTACTTACTATTTAAGGTTAATAGTGATATAACCAGATTTAAAAATTCGACTTAAATTCATTGATGAATGGAGAGGTTTATATGAAATTGAAAGACAAAGTAGCAATCATAACTGGTGGTGCAAGTGGAATTGGCGAATCTACTGTTCGTCTTTTTATCGAAGAAGGTGCAAAAGTAGTTATTGCTGACTTTTCTGAACGTGGAAAAGAACTATCAGATGAATTGAATGCACATGGATATAATACGTTATTTATTAAAACTGATGTAACAAAAGAGGCAGATATTAAACAGCTAATTCATGAGACAGTAAGTACATACGGTAAATTAGATATTATGTATGCCAATGCCGGCGTTGCTGATGATGCACCAGCAAACGAATTATCCTATGAAAAGTGGAAAAGAACTATTGATATTAATTTGTCTGGGGTATTCCTTTCTGATAAATATTCGATTGAACAATTCCTTAAACAAGGTACAGGTGGTGTCATCGTTAACGCTGGTTCGATTCATAGTTTTGTTTCATTACCTACCCCAACAGCATACTCCTCTGCAAAAGGTGGTGTGAAACTATTAACTCAAAATTTATGTACTGCCTACGCTAAATATGGAATACGTATTAATGCGGTGTGCCCCGGTTATATTGACACCCCTTTACTTGGTAGTGTTAATCCTGAACAGAAAGAATATTTAGCTTCACTTCATCCACAAGGCAGACTTGGAACACCAGAAGAAGTCGCTAAAGCTGTCTTATTTTTAGCAAGTGATGATGCTAGTTTTGTTAACGGTACAACACTTCTTGTTGATGGAGGCTATACTGCACGTTAATTTAAAAATTTTGAAGCACCCTAAGAAATATATAGTCTTCAACAAGAAAAAGCGCCATCACAAGTGACGGCGCTTTTTCTATGTAAGAGCAACTAGAAGGTATCCTTCTAGCCTACTCCCATTTATAAGTCCAAAACTGTTCAAGTTGCAGCCATTTTAATGTTGCTGCATCTTTGTTTTTTATTTTTGCATGCGTGTCTTCAAGCATTGCTTCTGTTTGTGAACGGTGCGCACCTAATGCAGTTAATTTATGATCAAATACTTCACTAATGTTATTTACAACATCCGGTTCTCCTAATACTGCTTCACGATTTTTCGTAATCGCAACAGCATGGATAACTGGGCGCTCTTCTTTTGGCATACGTGATACAGCGCGAACGACAGCGCGGCCAAATGCATTATGATCTGGATGTACACCGTGCTCTGGATAAAATGTAATAATTCGAGATGGATTTACTTCTTGAATAATTGCTTCAATTTTGTCAGCAACGAAATCAACATCTTCAAATTCTAACGTTTTATCATGGAAGCCAAGCATTCTTAAATCTTTAATACCCATCGCTTCACAAGCATCTTTCAATTCTTTCTTACGGATATGTGGAATCGTTTCACGGTTAGCGAATACGTTCTTACCCATGTTACGCCCCATTTGTCCTAGAGTACCACATGCATACGTTACAGGTACTCCTTGATCTGTTAATAAGCGAATTGTTCCTCCCGCAGCATATGCTTCATCATCTGGATGCGGAAATACAACAAGTACATGTCTCTCCATAAGTTTCCCTCCTTCTTACTTAAATGGTGTTAAGCTTAACTCAAGTGCAACTGCTAGACGACCTAAATTATCATGTCCAGCTAATAATAAACGCTCTTGATCGTCTACTTCCCAGTGCGTAATACCTTCAGCATATACCCAACCGTGATCCATTTTCAAACCAACTCGGTATGGATTTGTTCCAGTTATCTTCCCGCGTTCAAAACGGATAATCGCATTTCGAATGAAAGCACCAACTGTCATCATCTTTTCATTTATGTGTGATGCATACGCTCCGTTTGTCGTTTCTAAATGAATATATACATCTTTATTTACAAAACGTTCAATTTCATTTTGAATAAGAGAACTATCTTTTACTATTTCCATCGGAATTCACCTCTTTAAACCATTTTACGCAAAAATAATGTAAATTGCTATCTCTATATTAGAGGACAACGCTCACTTTTCCTAATAATTTGCACTGTGTTTTTTATATTTTTTATATGATATGTAAAAAATACATTTTTTCCTTCACTTTGTTAAATAGTTTTCTTTCTTTTTTGAATTTGCTACAATATATTTTATCCCGTATTATTGCAGCGAGATACATTTCGACAATTGAATACATAATTTAAAGAAGGTGACATGATTGGAACAGTCAGCACATGAAGTAGCAAATTGGCAATATTATTTTGCAATTGCCGTATTTTTAATCACGTACGGATTTATTATTTCTGAGAAATTGAATCGTGCTGTAATCGCACTATTCGGTGCTGCTATTATGATTATTTTTGGAGTTGTAGATTTACATACTGCTTTCACATCACATATTCAATGGGAAACGATTACCCTTTTAATTGGGATGATGATTCTCGTACATATTACGAGTCAATCAGGCGTCTTTGAATTTGTGGCCATTAAAGCGGCAAAAGCAGCTGGTGGAAAACCGATTCGCATTTTATTATTACTATCCCTATTAACTGCTGTCGGATCAGCATTTTTGGACAATGTAACGACTGTTTTATTAATCGTTCCTGTTACATTATCCATTACACGTATTTTAAAAGTAAATCCTGTGCCTTATTTGATTTCAGAAGTGCTGTTTTCAAATATAGGCGGAACAGCAACATTAATCGGTGATCCACCTAATATTATGATTGGATCAGCAAACAAGCATTTAGACTTTAACGCCTTTTTACTTAACTTAGCTCCAATCGTAATTATTATTTCTATCGTGACACTTGGCATTATTTACTTCATGTATCGTAACAAACTAAAAACAACACCTGAACAAATCGAAAAACTAATGGCATTAAACGAAAAAGATTACATTAAAGATCAAAGCCTCCTTTTAAAATCTATTTCGATTTTAGGACTAACTATTTTAGGCTTCGTACTTCATTCGATTATTCATGTAGACGCTGCTGTTATCGCGATGACAGGCGCTACACTTCTTATGTTAATCGGCGTGAAAGAACATGATATTGAAGATGTATTTGCCCATGTTGAATGGGTAACCATTTTCTTCTTCGCCGGATTATTTGTTCTCGTTGGCGGGTTAATTGATATCGGACTTATCTCTTCACTTGCAAGAGAAGTAATCGACGTAACAAACGGTGACATCGGATTCGCAGCTATACTTATTTTATGGGTATCTGGCATCGCATCTGCGACAATCGACAACATCCCATTTGTCGCAACGATGATTCCTCTTATTCAAGACTTAGCTACAGGACTCGGACTATCTGTCGATTCTCCGCAAATCGAAGTACTATGGTGGGCGTTATCTCTTGGAGCTTGCTTAGGAGGAAATGGAACACTAATCGGTGCATCTGCAAACGTAGTCGTTGCTGGTATTGCAAAACGTGAAGGACATGGCTTCTCTTATATGGACTTCTTAAAAATTGGTTTACCATTAACTATTGTTGCACTCTTGTTATCACATGCTTATATATATTTACGTTATTTAATGTAAAAGTTGTATTGCATGAAATTATATCGTCAAATACAAAAGGTTTGCAGCATCCGTGCTGCAAACCTTTTTTCATCACCAAAATATACCGATAATTGCTAAACCACCTAAAATCATACCACCAATTTGTCCGACAATTGTTGGTGATAATTGAACACCTTTTCTCACTTCAACAACTGGTCTTTCGTGCCTTAGTTGCTGCACTTCACTTTGAAGTTGGTGCACACTTCCGTGTAACTCTTTAATAAGTTCTTTTAATTCGGCGACCTCTTCATTTACTGGTTTTGCCTTTTCTAAATTCATTTTACATGACTCCTTATAAATTCAATCAACACACTGTAAATTTTCGCCAATTACCATTATATCTCCTGCATACTACATATATAATTTCGAATGTACTTTCTAACCTTGCAGCTCTATCCATTCATCCCGCAATATCCCCATAATCATACGGTCAAAACACTTCCCATCTCTTTGAACCGCTTCTCTCATACAGCCTTCCATTTGAAAACCCATCTTTTTATACAATGCAATGGCAGGTTTATTATACGAAATAACATCGAAACCGATGCGGTGTAAATTCAATTCATAGAAAGCATACTTTAGAATAAGATGTATTGCTTCTTTCCCATATCCTCTTCCTCTATCATTCGCATCTCCTATACCAATGGCTAATAAACCTGTTTTGTTATTCCACTCTATACCATGAATCGCCACAAAACCAATTAAGCGATCTTCTTGAACTGTCCTTACCATGAAAGAAACACTATTCGATCTCCGTCCTTTTAATAACTCATCACTTGCTATTTCTTGTAACGATTGCGGAAACGCTACATCTGTATCGACATTTCTTAAATACTCACTATCCTCTTGCCACATAACCATTACTACAGCATCTGATTCTCTAATAGCGGATAATTTTACAATTTTATTTTGAAAAAGATTCATCGTCATTTCAAACTCCCCCTTTTTTAATAACGGGGATACTTATTTTAGCCTATTTATCCCCTTGTTCCATAAACTGCTTTATAAACGGGATACTTACAATAAGCGCTGACATTGGCACATCTCCTCTACACGAAATTAACTTCATTGTATAATTTTTCGTTTATTCTAACAATAATAAAAAGCCCTCCAAATTTAGAGGGCCTTTCCTAATAGCAAAACTATATTATTTCGTAAACATTTTCTCTGCTTCATCCATTGCCATTTTGTTACCTAAAGCAGAATAGTCAAGCCATGGTTGGTCATTGATAATATATACATGCTTGCCTTTAACAGCTTTTAAGTCTTTCCAAATTGGTGTTTCTTGAAGTTGTTTAAATGCAGCTTTTGCTTTATCATCTCTATTTACAACAACGAAAATCGCATCTGCATCAAAGTCAGGTAATACTTCTTGTGAAATGACTTCGAAAGGACGTTTTCCATTGATTTTCTCTACACCATTTGCAGGTTGTAATCCTAAGTCTTGGAATAAAATTGGTCCCATCGGTCTTTTCGTACTAAATACACGTAATTCTTTTGCAGTAACGCGAATTGCCATTACTTTTTCGTTATTACCTAGCTCTTTATCTATTAAACCTTTTACTCGTTTTGATTGCTCTTCGTAATCTTGAATATATTGATCCGCTTCTTTCTCACGGTTTACAAGTTTACCAACTTGTTTTAAATGGTCTCTCCATGTACCTTCATCTAAATTGAAAGTATGCGTTTTTGCAATTTTTTCGTATTTCGCTACATCTTTACCAGCATATTTTTCATCAACATAAATGTCAGTTGGCTTTAATTGAAGTAACGCTTCCATATTCGGATCTGTTACAACACCAAGCTTCTTCGTATCTTTCAACTTCTCTTTAGCGTGCGGTAAGAAATCTTTTAAATCTCCACCAATAACAGAACCTACTGGTGTAATTCCTAATGCAAGTAAATCATTCGTTAAATGAATAGACATAGAGGCGATTTTTGGGTCATTACTTTTTTTCGTTTTTTTCGTTGCCTCTTCATTAGATTTCGTTTGACCACATGCTGCTAGTACTAAAATACACATGATGCTAAATAAAATAGTAAGTTTCTTTTTCATATGTTCTCCTCTTTGAAGTATTTATTTTGTTTTTGTAAGTAAATAAAGAAAATACGGCGCTCCTAAAGCTGCCACTACTACACCAGCTGGAATAGAGTTTGGCTCAAATATAGAACGACCTATCGTATCTGCTAGCACTAAAATAATCATTCCGATAATGCCAGCTAGTGGAAGGAAATGTTGATACGTAGTACCTACTAACTTTCTTGCAATATGCGGAGCAACTAAACCAATAAAACCAATCCCTCCTGCCATCGATACACTCGCGCAAGATAATCCAACCGCTGTAGCTAAAAGGAGTAACCGTTCTTTTTGAACAGAAACACCAAGTCCCGCTGCCACACTATCACCGAGTGACAATGCATTTAACGTTTCAGATTTTAGCCATGCATACGGAGTTAGTATGAAAATCCAAGGTAATAATGCAAGGACATGAATCCAATCCCTTCCCCACACGTTACCAACTAACCATCTAGAAGCGAATGTATATGTCTCATCATTTAACTTGAGAGAGAAAAATAACGAAATTGCACTAAAGCCAGCTGAAACCGCAATACCAACGAGAATAAGTCTAATGGGAAGTAAACCTTTTGATCGATCACTCGCAAGTAAAATAATAAGAAATGCAGCTAATACTCCTCCGCCAAATGTAAATAACGGTATTAATATCGATGCATTCTCATTAATAGAATGAAAGAAAGTAACGAATATAATTAGCCCGAAAGATGCACCTGAATGCAGTCCAAGAATACCAGGATCGGCCAACGCATTCCTTGATAACCCTTGCAAAATCGCACCGGAAATCCCAAGGCCAATACCAGCTAACATTGTGATTATAATTCTTGGCATACGATAATCGTACAGCACGGTTGCACTCTCAAAATCACCATGACCGAAAAGCGTTTGAATTACTTTGAGCGGTGCAATGCTAAGTGTCCCCGTATTTAAGCTAAGCAAAATGACAGCGATACTAATACAACCAAATATTGTAGTTACAGTAACGGCTCTCGTTTTATCTGTGTTTAAAATCTTCTTCACTTACAACTCCCTCCCAACTTTACGTGCTATATAGAGGAAGAACGGAACTCCAACAAGAGCCACCATAATTCCTATCGCCAGTTCTTTAGGAGGGTTTACTGTTCTTGCCCCTAGGTCAGCTAAAACTAATAACATAGCACCTAATAATGCTGACATAGGAATAATGAGTCGATAATTCACACCAACTAATTTTCTAGCAATATGCGGGATAACTAGTCCTACAAATCCAATAGAGCCAACAGCTGAAACAGATACACCTGCAAGAATGACTACTATAATCATCCCTAGTATTCTCGTTCGGTTCGTTTTTACTCCTAAATTCGTAGCGACATCATCCCCCATTGATATGAGTGAAATAGACCGCCCTAAAATTGTCGCAAAAACAATTGTTATGAGAATAATAGGAACTAAAAATTTCAAGTGTTCCCACTTAACCCCTGCAACACCACCAGCGTACCAAAAAGCTAAATCTTGACTTAAGTCATAATAAATCGCGACACCTGAACTTAACGAATGTAAAAGCGCAGCCATAACTGCCCCAGCGATCGTTAATCTCATCGGTGTTAATCCGCCTGATGTGGCCGATCCGATAATAAAAATGAGTACTGTACTTAAGACCGCTCCAATAAAGGAGACAATCATTAAATAGGAATACGGCATATGCGGAAAAAAGGCAAAACTAAGTGCTACTACAAACATCGCACCTGCATTTATGCCAAGTACACCTGCATCAGCTAAAGGATTTCGTGTTACTCCTTGCATAACAGCCCCAGCGACCGCAAAAGCCGCTCCTACAACTGCTGCGCCAATTACCCTTGGGAGCCTTAATTCGTAAATGATTTGATGCTGCGTTAATTTCGGATTGTAATCAAAAACCGCTGTCCACACCGTTTGCAAATGAATATCCTTTGCACCAAATGCGACGGCCAAAAATATAGATCCAATTAAACATATAATTGTTAAGCTCATAAAACATATGAACTTAATATGTATCCAGCGGTTATTGCCAGCATGTATAGTAGACTTATGTAACATGTTTCATTTCATCCTTTATATGCAGTTGTTTTTTATAATTATTTTTAATTTATAATCATTACTGATAATAATTATCATTTTCATTTAGATATTATATCCTCACTTTTTTTAAATAGCAAACTATTTTTTTACTTCGTTAAATATTAAAATACTTATTACAATTCCCTTCCAAAACTTACAAATACACGCAAAATAGAATACTAGCTTATTTTTAAAAGTGTAGTATACTTAATCATTATTTTGAGTTTTCAAATAAAAACATCCAAGGTGATGCAATGTTATATATAAAACAACTACTCTATTTTACTTATGAACAAGCATTATCCTGCTTATTCCCAGTCGTTATTTTCTTAACACTAGCCCTTTCAAAAATCGTTTCGATCCCAGGGTTATACCGCTACGATTTCATACTCATCGTATGCCTTCTTATGCAGTGGGTTATGTACAAGACTGGCCTTGAGACGAAAGACGAATTAAAAGTAATTACTGTCTTCCACCTCATCGGCCTTTTACTAGAAATATATAAAGTTCATTTCGGTTCATGGAGTTATCCGGAAGAGGCATATTCAAAGGTTTTTGGAGTTCCACTTTACAGCGGCTTTATGTATGCAAGTGTTGCCAGTTACATATGCCAAGCGTGGAGAAGATTGCATTTACAAATGCATCATTGGCCGAAAGCTATTTTTGTAATACCTCTAGGAGCACTGATTTACTTCAATTTTTTCACACATCATTTTCTATACGATTTTAGATGGTTCTTAACGTTACTTCTATTCATCGTTTTCTTTCGAACATTTGTGGAATTTTCATTACGAGGCGTTACATATAAAATGCCGCTCGTTCTCTCCTTTTTTCTTATCGGATTCTTTATTTGGATTGCAGAAAACATCGCAACATTTTTCGGTGCATGGCAATATCCAAACCAACGGGAAGCTTGGAATCTCGTTCACTTAAGTAAAATCAGCTCATGGTTTTTACTCGTTGTTATTAGCATTATGATTGTCACGCAGCTCAAACATTTGAAGCAATCAAAAAGATAATGCTAATTATGTAAAAACAGTTAGCCCATCAATCATTAGAGAGTGATGGGCTTTTTTTTAGTAATATTTTTTAAACCAACCTTATCAAAGGAGTTATAATTTACAAGAGTATAAGCAGTTGCACATTATGAACTACTACTAGCAGAAGATGTTGCTGCAGATGAAGCGGCAATCGTTGCCATCATAGCAGCCTGTTGTGCTTGTATGAGGACTTCTATCATTGTTTGTAAACCTGTGTTGGTAGTTTTACTTTCCTCACCTTTCTGACTTACGAACAGTTGAATAGCAATAAGAATATTTGTATCTGTATGCCAACGGAACAATTTATCCCCCTGCAATTTTTCAATAAATGCTCTAATAGAATGAATCTCTTTTTCTCCATCCTCGAGTAACGCTAGTAACCCGATAGCTGGGTAATGCATCTGTTTTACTTTTACCTTTTCTTGCTTTAACAAATTCCATATATTTGTGCATTTTGCGACTAACAGTTCTTCCCTGACATCCTTCTTTAGTGAAAGAATATGACTCAAAAATTGAAGATCATTCCCTTTATGCAAACCAGCTGTCGCTAGTTTCTGATAAAGGCGTTCCACTCGGTCCATAAGTGTGTCTACATTCTCTGATTGTCCTGCTAATAAAACCGCGAGCGGATAATCATTTGTACTTGTAAGAAAGAGGTGATCCTTTTTCATGCGTTTATATACTTGCATTGAGCGTTGAATGTGCGCGCCATGCTGTTCATTTTCTTCTGTTAAAAGTACAGCTGCTGCGAGATAAGTAAATATACTGCGGCTAAACCCACCAGTGACCAATTGTTCATATAAATCTAAAAACTCCCGAAAAGCTTTCTGGTAATCTGTAAAGTGAATATCTAATGTTGCTGCCACTACAAAACGATGATAAGACTTTAAGTATGAAAACATCCCTACCTGATTCTTAATATAACTACTAATTTCTAAAAAACGTCCGCGATCAAACAGTTTATCACTACCTGCATACATAGCAGCAATCATCATTCCTGTTCGAGAATCGCTCGTTTTCCATTTTAGTTCTCCCTTTAACTGTACATATGTATGTTTATATTGCTCCAACTTTTGCTCTAATGTAATCATAGTATTCACCCCTATTTCTAGTTCTTCTCTATCATTATACTTATATTCCATATTTAGGAATACTACAATTAATAATCACACCATAAAAATTATAAAATCCTCTTATCCTTCTTCATCAGCATCACGATGATACTCCCTAATCCTTCAAGAAGTTAAACAAAAAAGGTAGATAATAATTTATCTACCTTTTTTGTTTATATCATTTAACATTACACCTGTATTGCTTGTTATATGCAATTAAGACTAAAGAGCTTTAATAATACGTTCCATCGCCTTCATTTGTCCAATATGATCAGCTTCATGATAAAGCATCATACCGTAAAGCTCACCAACTGTTTCCAATCCTAGAAATGGCTCTGGCAGTTTATTTTCAAATGCTTCTGCTGGAATTTCTTTAATACGTTTTGCTTGTTCTTTTAATTGGACCGTTAACACTTCTAATGATGGTCCTTCTGTTGTCCATTTAGATGGTCTTGATCCATATCCAAACATACCTGGATATTCAGTTGGTAATTGTTTGAATTCTTTTCCAAACATGAAAACTTCTGCTGCCGTTAATACATGACCGATATGCCAACGAATTGTATTGTTAAAACCCTCTGGCTGCGTATCCACAGTTTTATCATCTAGCGTCTCCATAAATTTAAGTAATGCCCCGCGCGTTATTTCAAATTGTTTTAGACCAATTATTCTATTCATTTTATCGTTCTCCTTCTTCATGTACATTTTATTATGAACTAAGAATGTTCAATTCATTAAAGTTTCACTTTGTTTAATCTATCAGAAACAATGAAGAAATACATCTAATATGCTTAGTAAAAATAATAAAAAGGTTCACCTCTCGTACATATAGAATTACTTATTACACAAATAGTTTAGTAAATAAAAGAGGAGTGTTAATTTCATGTTACATGTTTTAAAACAGCAATATAATCTTATTAGCTCTACAAGAGAAACTCTATTTTCGTTTTTGGAAGAAATCCCAGTAGAAAAATTACATAGCACAGTTCCTAATTTCGGGAGCGGTAGCATTATAAAGACTCATATTCATGTAGCCGATTGCTACCGATACTGGCTTGGATCATTCGCATTTAAACAAAAGCGAGTAGACTTTTCATTTGCTAGCGATTACGAAATTGAGCATGCAGATGTGAAAAAAGTTCGCGCTAGATTTAAGTTAGTAGATGAGACTGTACAACGTTTTTTAGATGAATACAATGACCGTTGGCTCGAAAATATTGCAAATGAAGTAAAGTGGCAAAAAGGGCCTTGGAGTACAACTCCGCTATGGCTTTTAACTCATACGGAAACCCATGAGTTTCATCATAAAGGACAAATTGTATCAATGGCTAGGCACCTTGGATATACTCCTCCTGATACAGACCTTAGTTAATACATTCATGTTCATTTCAAAGCGGAATGGGCAGCAAGAATAATAGTATGATCAAAAAACTCGTTGATACATTTTGTTGTGTATAAAACTTTTATTATTTGTTTTAGGTATACCATACCATTATAAAATTCATGTAACATCGAATTAAGGTTCATATTTTTTATGTAACTCATTGAAGAAAGTTTAAGTATTTATACATTCAATTACTAACTAAAGGAGAAAATTATAATGAGATTAGAGAGCGAAAGAATTTATTTAAGGCCTCTTTGCCAGCTAGATGCTCCTATTATATTAGAAAGTACAATGGATGATGAAATAAGATATATGACTGGAACTAAGTCCACTTTTTCATTGGAGCAAATTACGAAACATATAGATCATATAAATAATGATTCAAGTCGCTATGATTTCGCTATTTGTTTACAAAGTACTGACGAGATGATTGGAGAGTTGTCGCTTTTAGATATCGATGAGGAGAACGAAAGAGCAGGATTCAGAATATCAATGCTTTCCATAGCATTAACAGGACAAGGTTATGGAACTGAAGCTATTAAAATCGTTTTAAGATTTGTTTTTGAACAACTATCATTAAATCGTTTACAGTTAGAAGTATTTAGCCATAATTTACGCGGAATTAAAGCTTATGAAAAAGTTGGTTTTGCAAAAGAAGGAACCTTACGTCAATCTTTATTTTATAACGATACATACTCAGATGAAATTATTATGGCCATACTTAAAAGTGATTATATAGAGAGACCTTTGTAAATGAATGTACTTAATCTATTAAACAATTTTAAAGAACCTTACCACAATAA
Source organism: Bacillus sp. JKS001846 (assembly GCF_900176455.1). Lineage (NCBI taxonomy): Bacteria > Bacillati > Bacillota > Bacilli > Caryophanales > Bacillaceae > Bacillus > Bacillus sp. JKS001846. The sequence goes on along the minus strand of NZ_FWYG01000001.1, from coordinate 2,267,729 downwards.
AATGCAGTAAGGCTCTTTCATTTTTATATCAAATAACAGCTCTTAAAACATGTATAATCGTATCAATACCAAATAGTCTCCGCATAATTATATGCATCACTATTCGGAATTGCATGTTTCCCCTGCGCTTGTGCTTTGCTTGGATCTAAATCATATACCATTGGCGTATAGCATGATGTTTGCCCTTTATTTACAACACCATTTCCTCCAGCACTTCCGCAAGTGTATGCCTTTCCATCTGTTTTTCTAACAATCCTTGCATCAGCTTCATTATTATAAACTGCCAGGCGAGTTACAGTAACTTTTGCCCACGCTGTTTTACACGTCGTGCTAAATTTTAATTCCACATAAGAATTTGAATCAATCCACTTCTTTTCTTTCGTTACTGCTGATTGATCACAACTATTGTAATACGGACTTTTCCCATCATACGAATGGTCTTCTGCAAATGCTTTATCATTATTGGTCGTACTAAACACACTAGTTACGACGAGCAATGCCAGACAAAGACATGCGCTTACCTTTTTAATAAGTTTCACAGGATTCCACTCCTTTATTAATAACGTCCAGTTTTCCCGTAACCATTATTAATCGTCACTGCTTCGGCATCAGCTGTATAACCAAAATCAGCAGTCAAATCAAACACCATTCCTGTATAAGTGCTCGTTTGCCCCGTTTTAATTGCTCCATTACCACTATTAGAATCTACTGATTTTTGGAATACACCATTTTTATATTTATTAATAACAGCGTAAGCATATACTCCTCCAGAAACAGAAGGTGCTGGTTGATCTAAAACAAGCTTAGACCATGCCGCATGACATGTATTACTGTAACGTAAATACACTGTTCCTACTTTTTTACTACCTTCATAAACTGCTGTAGACTTTGCATTAAATCCATCTGCATCACATGTTGTACTTCCCCCGTATACTTTCGTTGTTGCTGGATTTTTTCCGTCATAATAGCTACTCAGATCAGTAGCTGCAAATGTACTTTCTTGAAAACTAAATAATACCCCTACACTCGCTACACTTAACACACATACTTTCATTAACTTTTTAAACATTTTTAATTCCCCCTCAAAATGATTATGTATACTAAACACAACCTATACTGCTGTGTCAGCCCTCCTTCCATGCTTCCTAGAGGCATCTTACAAAAACGAATTAACGTTGTAAATTCCCTTATGATTATTGGAATATACGAAGAACTTTACTTATCCTTGTAAGAAAAAAAGTTGAGAAATACACATTTTATAGCATCCTTTATTTAAAACATAAAAGAACCGATACTTGTTATATTCAAGCATCGGTTCTTTATACAAAATTGCCATTTTTTCTTTTATATAAAATAAATATTTCTCCACTTAATCTGTTGTAAAAAACTCCCTCGTTACATCAATAAATTGCTGCAGTGGTGCTGTCATCCATTTATCTTTATGCCAAGCAATTTGTGTATAAATTGGAGGTATTGTTTCGTTTAACATTAACTCCTTTAACGTCCCTTCCCGTATATCTTTTTCTACTACTATCGCTGGTAAAACGGCTATACCTAAATCTGCAATAACACATTGTTTAATTGCTTCCACACTAACAAACTCAATTTTATTTGCTGGATATAGATCTTCCCCGCGAAATAGCTCTTCAAATAAAGTTCTATATGAGCAGCCTAATTCTGTTAATAAAAGTGTTTCACTCTCTAAATCTTTTATAGAAACAGTAGTCTGTTCAAGTAAAATATGCCCTGGAGCAGCTACTACTTTTAATTCTTCTTTCATAAGTGGTTCCACATGTAAAACATCTTCTGTTTTACATTCGTCCAAAATAAATGCAAGATCTACTTTTCCCTCCATCAATTGTTCCTTCGCATCTTTATTGGAATGTGCTGGTTTAAATATAAGCTTTATTTTGGGGAATTGTATTTTAAACCTCTTTAATATAGAAGGCAGTCTGTATGTACATTGACTTTCTTGTGCACCAATTATTAACGTACCTGCTATTTCCTCATCATCTTTCACGGCCGTCTTTGCTTCGTTACTAAGTGCGATTATCTTGTCTGCATATAGTTGAAACTTTCTTCCTGCTTCAGTTAAGAAAAGACGTTTCCCTAATCTCTCAAATAGTGGTGTACCGAGCTCAGCCTCTAACGTTTTAATTTGTGCTGTAACGCTCGATTGAGCAAAGTTTAATTTCTTCGCAGTTTGTGTAAAGTTCAAAGTATCTGCTGCTACTTTAAATGTAATTAATTGTTTTATCTCCATTTATCATCCCTCTTTTTCAATCGATATTTCCGATTGATTTCATCGAAATAATCCTCTTTGTCTATTGATATTTATATTGTATGATAAAGAGCATCGACAAACAATAAAATGGAGGTATTCCATATGAAAGCACTTTGTTTCGAAACATTCGGAGATGCTGATGTACTTCAATATAAAGAAATCCCTGATCCAATCATTAATCCAAATGAAATTCTTATCCGCACGAAAGCAATCGGTCTAAATTTCGCAGATATTTATAGACGCCGTGGTGATTATCACCTCGCTGGTAACCCTCCTTATATATTAGGTTATGAAGGCGCTGGTATCGTTGAAGAAGTAGGTGCTAACGTTACTACTATCAATCCTGGAGACCGTATTGCATTTGCTGACGTTCCATTCGCAAATGCAGAATTAGTTGCCGTTCCAGCAGAAAAAGCAATCCCGCTTCCAGATTCAATTTCTTTTGAAACAGCCGCTTCTATCTTATTGCAAGGTCTAACGGCACATTATTTAACGAAAGATAGTTATCAAATAAAACAAGGTGATACAGCTTTAGTCCATGCTGCGGCTGGTGGCGTTGGTCAACTTCTTATTCAAATGATTAAACTACTAGGCGGAAAAGTAATCGGTCTTACGTCATCAACCGAAAAAACCAAAGTAGCCACGTTAGTTGGGGCTGATCATGTATTTTTATATACTGAAAAATGGCATTCAAAAGTACTTGAAACAACAAACGGTACTGGAGTAAATGTTGTATATGAATCAGTAGGCTCTACACTTGAGGAAAGTTTTAACGCTACTAAAATCGGTGGTACTGTCGTATTTTACGGAATGGCCGGTGGTAATCCTGCGCCCATTGATCCACGTATGCTTATGGATACTTCGAAAACTTTAACTGGCGGAGACCTTTGGAACGTACTTACTACTTTTGAAGAACGTAAGCAGCGCTCTACTCAATTATTTGATTGGATCGCTACTGGAAAATTGAACATTGCAAGTCCTACTACATTCTCTTTACAAGACGGTGCCCGTGCACATGAATTATTAGAGAGCAGAAAAAGTACTGGGAAGATTTTATTGATCCCAAAAAGAAAGCTAGATTAAAATTTTGTGAAGACCTATAGTGAAAAAAATTGATAAATGAAAGGACATGACATATTTTATATAACTAATATGTTATGTCCTTACTTCTTCAAATAACGATCCCATGTATCACTCGAATAATTTTTGAGCTCTTTTCTCAATTAAAACTCCCTTTAATTGCATATGTTCTTTTATTTGTATATTGCTAGAAAATTATCATTTTTATTTATGAATAAGGCTACGTACCGATTTAAGCTAAAAACTAGATTTTGATCCTATAACAACAGTGGCATCTAATTCCTCATCTCTAGTCACTTTCGTGGTAAGCCCAGCACCAGCAAAGATTTCAAAAGTCTGAGTTGCCTGCATTTCACTCGTCTCTATTAAAAGATGCCCTCCCGATGCGAGCCAGAGAAATGCTTCTTTTGCTACTCTTCGCTGAATGTCGAGTCCATCCTCTCCTCCGTCTAGCGCCATTTTCGGTTCATGTAGACGGGCCTCCTGTGGAAGCAGCTTTATTGTCTCGGTAGGAACATAAGGTACGTTTGCAACTAGGGTATTCACATGGCCTTTAAGTGCGTGAGGCAAAGCTTTATACAAGTCACCTTCAAAAACATGGCCACCGAAATTTGTTACGTTGCGGCTAGCACATCGTACTGCGACAGGATCAATGTCAACAGAATACAATTCAATTCGTCCTAAAGCTGCCGCCAGAGCTACACCCACAGCACCTGAACCGCAACATAGATCAACGACGATATCACCAAAGCATAACAGAGCTTCTGCTTGGCGAACAAGAAACTCGGTACGTTGACGAGGTACGAAAACACCTCGGTCCACTTCTATCCGCAACCCACAAAATTCTGCGTATCCAACAACATATTCAAGTGGCAAACCATTGGCTCGCATTTCCACCATTCTCTTGAGCTCCTCTGGAGTTCGGGCTGCTGAAATAAGTAACCGGGTCTCTTCTTCTGCGAAAACACAACCCGCGCTCTGAAGTCTGTTAATTATACATTTTTCCGTTTTATTGTCCAAAAAGGAATTACATTCTTTTCCTATTTATCTCACCACTTTTTCTTATTTATAACCCTGTATTCGCTAAAAATTGGATGTATCCTTTTTAACAAAGTGGTCCTATTCAAAAAAATACGCCCTTATTCAATTAAATGACCCGATTGTTGAACAAAGAAACGTTCTACACAATAGAAAGTTTCATTATAATATCCCAATATAACCTTATAAATGATGCACTAAAAAATAAAAAGGAAGCTAGATTTTACTAACTTCCTTTTCTTATATCTATTTAAGATAGTATTATATTTCCACACTTTCTTTCCCTTTTGCAACATAACTCATATCTCCAACCGACTCCACTGTGTATGTTCCATCTTGATATACAATCTTCGTCACGCTAGCATTTTCCACTCCAAGTTTTGTTTTGCTACTGTCTAACATTTCTATTAAGGTAGTAATCAAAAGCCCATGAACGACAACTAAGACGTTACCGCCACCATTTTCAGCAGCTTCTTCACTAATTTTATCTATCTCTGTTTTTATACGAGTAGAAAACAATTCCCAATCTTCCGCCTGTTTTGTCGGATCTGCTACTCTAATAAGATTAATCACTTCTTGAATAGAAAGCTTCAAGAGTTCTTCTGGTGATGCAACGCCTGCAGCTTTTCCAACCACATCCCACATATTCTCAAGTTTTTCACCTTCAAAAATACCGAAATTTAATTCTCGCAAATCTTTTCTTTGCTCAAGTTTTAATTTTGATTGCTCACTATATTTTAATACTAAATTAGCAGTTTCAATTGCGCGGCCGCTATCACTACTATACGCACTCATAAAATGAATATCTTTTAATCCTGTTCCTAAATTTGTGGCAACTTCAACACCTCTTTCTACTAAAGGAGAATCTGCCCAACCTTGCGCGCGATGATTCGTATTTAATATTGTTTTACCGTGTCTTGTAACATATAACGTCACTACATTCTCATTGCTATGTGTTTCTCGCTTATTCATTTCATTCTCTCCCTTTACGTTTCTATATCAATTTTACCACCTCAATTATTCATTGAGCAAAATATACGTCAGTAGATCCGCTTAATAAAAAAAGCTATCTTTCTGTATATCCATACAAAAAGATAGCATCTTTTATGATTACATTTCTTAACCGGTACTCCTATTCAGCAAAAGCACTCGAATATTGTACAATTCCTTCTACACCTCGAAGAGAATTTTCTGTTAATTCCATTATCATAAATACCTCTTCAGGCACTTCAAACGGTGCTTTTACATTCCACTCACTTGCTTTCTTAAAACCAAATTTCGGGTAGTACTCTGGATGTCCTAATACTACAACTGATCCGTATCCAAGTTGTTTCGCTTTTTCTAAAGCAGCCGTAATCAGTTTTCCACCAATTCCTTTCTTCTGATGGCCCCTAGCAACTGAAACTGGTGCAAGTGCTAACGATTCTACAGAAGTTCCATCTTGTTCTATCGCAATTTTAGATAACATAATGTGACCGACTATTTCCTCATCTACTGCAACGATTGATAACTCTGAAATAAATGCGTCACACTCTCTAATACGTTTTACAAGTTCATGTTCCTTTTTATCACTAAACTCTTCATGTAAAAATGCTTCTTTTACAACTTCTTCTGTTTTTCTATAATCATTTTTTTGTTCTTGTCTAATCGTTACCATTTTAACTTATCCTCTATTCTTTCTTATTTCTTTTTGAATTTTACGAAGTGCTTTTTTCGATCCGCGCTCAATATCGTGTTGCATTTTTCTCTCTTTATAATCGACAAATAGTGTATTTAAATCGTATCCCTCTGGATATAACTCCTTCGCTGCTACCTCTAAAGTAATACGTTTTACATTTACTTCAACGAATTCACCGTTATAATATACAACGACGTTATAAAAATTATCTTTTTCCTTATAGATGATACCAAAATCATCATAATCTAATAAATTCACACGATCGCCAATTTTGTACTCATAATGAAATTCTCTTTTTTCTTGTACAAATTTCGGTTTTCTAATTTTACTTTCATTCACTTTTTCTAAAGCGTACTTTTTATTTCCCATATACTCTTTCGCTCTTTTCAGCACATGTTCTTTTACGCTCATTTTATTCGCAATCCAAAGTGCATTACTTTCTCCTGATTTTCCGATAACTAATTTATAAAGCGGCTCTAGCGTTTCACTATTAAACTGCATCGCTGCATTCATAAAGTCATCGTGCATTTCTGAGAATCGTTTAATTTCTCCGTAATGCGTACTCGCAACGGTAATACATCCCGTAAGGTACAACTCTTCTAAAATAGATATTGCAAGTGCTGCACCTTCATTCGGTTCTGTACCGCTTCCTATTTCATCAAATAAAAGTAACGTATTATTATTTGACATCCTCATAATCTCAGAAAGATTTTTCATATGAGATGAAAATGTACTTAATGCGTTTTCGATACTTTGATTATCACCAATATCTACAAATACATTTTCAAAAATAGCGATTTCTGTACCTTTATCTCCTGCAATATGAAGACCTGACATTGTAGCTAATGTTAACAATCCAATCGTTTTTAACACAATTGTCTTTCCGCCCGCATTCGGCCCTGTAATAATTAAACTACGATACTCTTGACCAATTTTAAAATTTAAGGGTACAACTTGCCCTGTTAAAAGCGGATGCTTACAATTCACTAAATGAATGTAGCCATGATCATTTAACTTCGGTTCTATTCCATCAATCGATTTACTAAACTTCGCTTTTGCAAATACCATATCATACTGACTAATTATCTCCATATTAATCTTTATACTATAAATGTTTTCTAACACCATTCCTGATAAAGTCGCTAAAATTTGATATTCTTCAACCGCTTCTTCTGCTTTCAAACCCGCTAGTTCCGCATTCAATTTCGTAACCGTATGCGGTTCTATAAATACAGTAGAACCTTTTGCCGAGGCTTCAATAATACTTCCAGCAACTTGGTTTTTATAGGAAGATTTAATTGGAATCGTGTAACGGTCATCCTTTTTACTAATAAAGAATTCCTGAATGAATTTCTTATTTGCACTACTATTTAAAAACTTCGTTAAACGTTCTTTTATTTTCCCATCTACAGAATCGATATTATTTCGAATTCGTTTTAACTCTTTACTTGCAGCTGCATCAATACTATTTCCTTTAATTGAAAAGTTAATTTCCTCTTCAATACTTTTATATTCAGTCATTGAATTTGCATAAGAAGCTAATACTGGTGCAAAAAATTCTTTATCTAACATAAACTTTTTAATCTTTCTACATCCGCGTAAAAAGTCTGAAACACTGACTAATTCTTCTGGATCTAAAATCATCCCTTTTTCTAATTTTTGAATTGTACTAGCAATATTAGAAATGCCGAAGAAAGGAACATGCCCTTCTGCATCTAATATAGCTCGTGCTTCTGTCGTTTCATTCAACCGATTTCTCACTACTTTTATACTCGTACTCGGCTCTAATTTGTTTAATAATTCCTTACCTAATCCACTTACACAATAAGATTTCACTATATCCTTTAATTCGTTATATTGTAGCTTTTCAAAAGTCATCGTATTCATTTTGTTTCTCCTCACTATGATTGATTTTTATCATAAATGAAGATACCTACTCATTAGATTCCAATGAGTCATATATAAAATTCCATAATTATACAATAAAAATATATACAAAAAAGCTGCGGGGATACCGCAGCTTTTACATTTACAAGGCATTTGTAATAACATATGAGGAAATAAGCCATAAAAAATAGATGGCAGTCCCTTATTACACGCTTTATAAAGTATTGTAGGTATCTTCATAGGTTTTGAAATAAATGCATGACAAAATTAGGGGTATGATGTACATAAAAATCCCCTGGTCTTATCCGATTTATTTCATTAAATTTTTCCTATTTAATACCTACCGCACTCACAAAAAGCACCTCTCATTAATTTATATTATAGTCATTGAAATCTAATTTATTGAAATCATCATACTATATGTTACGTGAGAAGTAAAGGTGTCATACTTTTATAACTATACAGAATGTAAAAAGGAAGAGGAAAACTTATATTTCAGTCTACCTCTTCTTTTTCATCACCAAATTACTGCTGAACATATATGGAAACTGATCCTCCACTTACTTGGAATTGTCCCCAACCATCCTTATTAATTGTTACAGTATTTGTTTGATTACCCGTAATATCGTACCATACTTCACCTGCGTTATTCTTCCCAACATCCATCCACTTTGACCCTCCTGTTCCATCAGAGATTAATGTTGCTAAACCAGAATTAGCATGTACACTATCACCTTCTCTTGTCCAGCCAATCACATCTGGATGATCAAAATAATCACGCTGCGTACCATATGCAAAGTTTTTTCGTGCCGTCAAAATCGGATCAATTTTATCCTTTAACGCTGGAATTTCATAGTTACTATTTCCTTTTGTACCATAGTAATCACCATAGAAAACAGAAGGATACCCCTCTGCACGCGTTAAAATAAATGCATATGCCAGCGGCTTGAACCAAGGGTTCACTACAGATTCCAATGACTGACCAGGCTGTGAATCATGATTTTCAACTAGAGTAACCGCAAGTGTAGGATGATTCGCAACTACCGTTCCTTTTAAAATATTTCTCATATCATAATTTCCATTTCCTGTTGAAGCATAATGAAAATTATAATGAAGTGGTGCATCGAACACAGATTGATTATAATTAACCTTCGCTAAATAATTATTTAAAGTCTGGATATCATTTTGCCAATATTCAGCTACTGTAAACATTTCTTTCCCTGTTTGCTGTCTAACGTGATTTACCCAATCGCGCAAGTATTCATGATCAATATGTTTAACAGCATCTAAACGAAAACCATCTAAATTTAATTCATTCGCATACCACGTTCCCCATTTTTTCATTTCATTCGCAACATCTGGATGATCAAAATCAAGATCCGCATACATCAAATAATCATAATTCCCATTCTCGCTAGACACTTCCCAGTCCCATGCTTTACCTATGCCCCTAAATTTATAAATTCGGTTTAATTTCCTTCCTTCATCCCAATCCGTTCCATCAAAATGATACCATTTCCATTTGAAATTAGAATAAGAATCTCCACGCCCTGGAAAGTTAAATCCCGTCCACGCACTAATTTCATAATCACCTGATACTTCAATATTCCGATTGCTCGGGTCTACCTCAACTGCTGTGACAGTTTCTGTATAATCAGCCCCACCTTTATGATTCATAACTACATCACCGTATACATTGATGTTTTTCTTATGTAAAGCGTCAATTGCAGACTTCAATTGTGCTTTCGTCCCATATTTCGTCCGCACTGTTCCCTTTTGATTGAATTCCCCCAAATCATATAAATCATATGCTCCATATCCTACGTCATTTTGCGTAGTTCCTTTATATGCAGGTGGTATCCAAACAGATGTAATTCCTTTTTGCGCTAAATTTTCAGCATCAGTACGCAAACGATTCCAATGATCTCCATCATTCGGAGCATACCACTCAAAATACTGCATTAACGTTCCATTGTTAACTGTATCTGCATATGCTTTACTCCCCTCATATATACTAGGTAAAAACATAACAACTGACAATCCGACTATTGTTATTCTTTTAAACATCTGTACACCATCCCCTTCCAAGAAAGCGTTTGCATAGTTTATCAGAATTATTATAATATTCGTCCCACCGTTAGTAAAGTAGCAATCTCTCACTCTCTCATATTATTTTTAATCTAATTTCAAATATTCAACGTAGTTTTAATTTCACATCCTATTCAAGATTGTTTACAATTTACCTATAAAAGCATAACGGAGGGATTTCGATGACAGACTTTCAAAAACAATTTTTCGCACGATTACATATAGAAGAAAAAGACACAGTTTCATTTGAAGATTTATCTAACATTATGTACGCAATGGCACAAACTGTTCCTTTTGAAAACTTAAATATTCTCGAAAAGAATTTTAAAGAAATATCAAAAGAAAATTTGAAAGAGAAAATTTTAGTAAATAACCGTGGCGGTCTTTGTTATGAACTCAACCCTACTATGTATTACTTCCTGAAAGATTCTGGATTCGATGTTCATCTCGTTTCAGGAACAGTTTATAACGCTGCAAACTCCATATGGGCTGTTGATTCTGGCCATATCGCAACCGTTTTAACACATCATAATGAACTTTATTTAATTGAAGTAGGATTCGGATCATACTTACCTCTTGCCCCTGTCCCTTTCTCAGGTGAAGTCATTCACTCTATTACAGGAGATTATCGTATTCGTAAAGAAATGACCGAAAAGGGAAACTACATTTTAGAGATGCGGAAAAACAATGAGTTCTTGGATCAATCTTCTGCTGATGATTGGACGTTAGGCTATGCATTTTATATAGAAGAAGTGGATGAAGAAAAAGCAAATACAGCACAAAAAATTATCGTTGAACATGAAGGATCACCCTTTAATAAAGTACCTCTTATTGTAAAACTAACTGAAGATGGGCATGCCTCTTTAACGAAAGATAGCCTTACAGTAGCAAAAAATGGTAAAAAAACGAAAGAAACCGTTACAGACATGCAATATACAAACCTTTTACATTCAAAATTCGGAATTACACTATAAGTAAGTAAGCCTTGTTATTTCAGCAGGGCTTTTCAATTTTCAGCAGGGATTTTTTGCAATTTGTTGTATTTCATAGTTATATAGAAATATAACTACATGTTTAGAAAGGAAATGATTATGACAGAACTTAAAGATCGATTACAAGTAGCTGATATAGAAAAATGGGATTTAACAGACATTTACCATACAATTGAAGATTGGGAAAGTGATTTTCATAAAATTGAAGTATTAACGAAGGAATTACACGAGTTTAATGGAAATATTCACGATGGCAATAGTTTATTAGCTTATTTAACGAAGAGTGAAGAAGTTTCTAGCATAATATCTTTAATGTTCGCTTATGCACGATTACAATCTGACCTTGATACACGCGATACTGACGCGCAATCTCTTGTCGATAAAGTATCACAATTACACGTGAAAGTAAGTGCAGCGAAATCTTTCTTTTCCCCCTTCTTACTTAGCATAGACGAAAACACATTACATTCTTACATAGAAGAAACAGAAGGCTTACAATATTATAAAGAAGACTTATTTGAATTATACCGTTATAAAAAACACGTATTAAATAAGGACCAAGAAGAAATTTTATCACAAATGGGTGAAGCTCTTTCTTCTCCACAGCACACATTTGGTATGTTAAATAATGCAGATATATTATTTGGTGAAGTGACGACTGAAGATGGAGAAAAAGTGAACTTAACACGCGGAATGTATGCAAAGTTAATAGAAGATACGAATCGTGAAAAGCGTAAAGAAGCTTATAAAGCATATTACAAACCATATGTTCAGTTAAAGAATTCCATCGCATCTACTTTATCCGCTGCTATTAAAAATAATGTTACTGTTTCGAAATTAAGAAACTATCCATCAGCGCTAGAGAAATCATTATTTGGCGATATGGTTCCGAAAGAAGTATATGAAAACCTAATTGATACAACGAAAAAAAACATTCAAACATTACATACATACAATGAAATTCGAAAAGAAAAATTAAACGTAGATGAACTAAGACAATACGACTTAGGCGTCGATTTAGTAGAAGGTGCAAAACAAGACATCCCATATAGTGAAGCATTTGACATTATGATTGCATCACTAGCTCCTTTAGGAGAAGAATATATTGAGACATTAAAAAGTTTTAAAGATAAAAGATATATAGACGTAAGAGAAACACCAGGGAAACGTTCTGGTGCTTATAACTTTGGTGTATACGGCGTTCATCCTTTCATTCTTTTAAATCATCACGATGATTTAAACAGCCTGTTCACTCTTACTCATGAATGCGGTCACGGTATGCATACGCACTATTCACATGGATACCAACCAAGAATTTCTGCACATTATTCTATCTTTGTCGCAGAAGTCGCTTCTACAGTAAATGAAGTGTTATTAATTCACTATTTATTAAAAGAAGCAAAAGATACGAACGTGCGTAACCATTTAGTTAACCATTTTATTGAGAAATTTAAAGGTACTTTCTTTACACAAATTATGTTTGCAGAATTTGAAAAAATCACACATGAAATGGCTGAACAAGGTAAACCATTACATGCACAAGTCTTCAGTGAAATTTATGAAAAGCTATTTAAAGAATATAACGGTGATTCACTTGTATTTGATGAAGAAGTAAAATACGGATGGGCTAGAATCCCTCATTTCTATCGCCCGTTTTACGTATACAAATATGCAACTGGATTCGCATCTGCCATTCAAATCGCTGATAAACTATTAAGCCGTGATCCGGATGCTCAGAAAAATTATATTGAATTCCTTAAAGGCGGAAGTTCAGACTACCCATTAAACTTATTGAAAAAAGCTGGCGTCGATTTAACAACGCCAGAACCGATTGAAAGTGCATTAAAACAATTCACTCAACTTGTTGAGGAGTTTTCAACATTATAAAAAGCATGCAGAGTATATGCTCTGCATGCTTTTTATTTGAATTACTCTATTCTATATGCTGCTGCGTCACACAATGAATCATACCACCGTATGCATACAATTCGTTAACATATATACCGACAATTCTTCTCCCTGGAAATTGACCTTCAATGATTTGAAGCCCTAATTTATCATGTTCATCACCGTATATAGGTACCAATACAACTTCATTACCAATGTAAAAATTTAAGTACGATCCTTTACAATCTGCTTCTTTTACCACTTTTCTTGTTACTGGTACTGGAATGAGCTGAAATGGCTTTCCATCTATATTTTTCGCTTGCCGTAATTCTTGATAATGCTTTTCGTACGCCTCCAAAAGGTATGGCTCTCCTTCATCGAAAGGATCATATTCATACAGTATCGTATTTTCATTTACAAACCGCGCCGCGCCATCAATATGATAATCCGTATCTTCATCATAATTATCTTCTCCGCGTATACCAGTTATCCATATAAAATTTGTTACTCCTAAATATTTCGTTAACTCCATTTCAATTTCTTTCTGACTTAGTGTGGGATTTCGATTTTCATTTATAATAGACGTTTTCGCCGCCATTAAGGTCCCGTTTCCGTTTATCTCAATTCCCCCACCCTCTAGACAGACACTAGATTCAACTTTTGGAATACGATACATTTCACTTATTTTATTCGGAATATTAGCGTCTTTTTCGTACGGATATTTATTTCCCCAACCATTAAATATCCAGTGCGTTAGGCAGCGATTCCCTTCCTTATCCGTTACAAAGATTGGTCCGTTATCTCGTATCCAAATATCATCAGTTTCTTGAATTAAGAAATCAATTTTATCCATATTTACATTAGCTTCAATTAACTTCGATTGGACATGTATTTTCTCTTCTTCATCACATACAACAATATGGACATTTTCTCCATAGTGAAGCTCCTTTGCCATCGATATCCAAATATCATCTAACTTAGCTCTGTAGCCTTCACCTCTATGTGCTTTATCATGTGGCCATTGGAGCCATGTACCTTCATGTTTCTCCCATTCCGCAGGCATATAAAACAAACTATTCTCTATATTTCTCATACGTGTTCACCCCTTATATGAATGTACGTACAGTCTATACTTTGACATCGTGTTAAGGTCAACAGGAATATCTTCATTTACTTGTAGCAACTTTATAAGGTGATTCTTTACTTCTCCTTTTTATTATGATAAATTGCTTTCATACATAGAATAAGGATTGACATAATGTTAATGTCAATCCTTATTCTCATTCTATTTTCGTAACTAGAAAACAAATTTGTGTCACATACTCTTCTGCTAAACAATCACATTCAGGTCCCTTTATATAAACCTCATATGGCGAATTAATTATTACATACCCATTTCTTTCAATCCATTCTTCTAACGCTATATAAGCGTAACCTATATAGTCGTAATTTCCATAATGCATAGTAGTAACGATATGATGTGGACTTAGTTGTTTCATTTCATACTCTTGTGCTACGTCTTCATCATTCCCCTGCATAACCGGAATTCTTAACTCAATATCACTGTTACTTGGAATATATTCTTCATCATAAAAGACTGCAGATGGAGAACCAACTATTTGAAAGTTATTTTTTTGTACCTCTTCATATAAGTCATAAAAATAATCATCCATATCATCTATATCTATTTTTACTCTTTGAGTAATTAACGTTACTTCGTTCCTCATTCCCATTAATATATCGTAACTTCTATGGCGAGCAATATTTAGACTACTATTCACCATTACCATTTCATTCATTTCTGAAATAACCTGTAAATTTTGCTTCACTTCCTGAGACAACTCGATAATTTGTGATTGTATATGTTGAACAAACGAATCTTGATCCGATGACTGCAAAACAATTTTAATTTTTGGAAGAGGAAATTTATACTCCCTTAGCTTTTTTATTTTCAGCGCTACTTCCAGTTGCTCTTGTTCATAATACCTATACCCATTAACCGGATTCACATATGCCGGTTTTAATATCTCCTCTTTGTCATAATGTCTTAACATCCGCGTACTCATTTTACAAATCCGAGAAAACTCAGCGATGGTATACATATCAATACTCCTTGAATATATTTTCTTTTCATTACTTATTTATTAAAACCAATCAAAAATCTTCTTCATTGAAAAATTTCCATTCTGATTTTTCAATCTTCTCATTTTCGAAGGTAACAAATGACTTGGACAATACCACGTTAAACAATTCATCGCGCCCCCCATTGTTGATATTTCTCCTACATGAATTTGAATAACTTGTTTCTCCGTATACTGTTGAATATATCGTAAAACTTCCTCATCTTTAGCTAGTCCAAACTTAGGAACATAAAGAGCATCACATGATTCTAACATATTTATATACAACCCTTTTGCCGATGCTATCTCTTGATCATATTGTCCTTTCTCTGTATATGATGAAGGAACAACTATAAATTCAGCTTCTGGCATTTGTTCTTTAATAATCTCTTGAACACTATATGCAAATTCATGATCCCCTAAAAAATCACTAATAAACATTGTATGTTCATCAATAAATTTAACCATTCCGTCTGCGTGTGCTAGTACATCCCCTTCTTCAGCAGGAATAATAATAACTCGGCTCACATCTAAATCCCATTCTAACTGCTCAATAATTTCCTCTTCTGTCCAATCATCGTTATCATCAAATATGCGTTCTGTTAATATTACAGTATCTTTTTTATTCCAAATAAGATTACCACCATCTAATATTAATGGGGATTTTACATATTCAAAGTCATTCTTTTTCAACCATTTATTAAATTGTTGATCTAAATATCGCCCTTGATCATCTGGCAAATAATTTGGTCGATATTTAAATTTAACTAGATGATTTGTGACAACCGGTGCAACATCTCTTAGCCAAATATCATCATACTCAAAACAGCTCGTATGAAAGTCTTGTTCTTCAACAGATAAAGATATAAGTTGATCCGCAATTGATTTCTTTTCATTTAAACATTCATTAAAGTAAATCAAGTCTTCATAAAATGGTTGATAATATTCATTTGATTCGTCTGGTATTGCAGTAAAAATAATGCCATTATGTTTTTGTTCCATATTATTCACCTCGCTTTTTAATAGTAGTTACATAACTGATTTTAAAAAGCCAACTATTCCTAAATTTATGTCTTTTTTCGTTACAACTCATGCAACATGTACATTTTATGAATGGATTATAGCATGGAGAAATATTATATATTTATATAAAAAATATAAGGCTGACGTTAAGCCTTATATTGACTCTTGACAAGTTTTTTTAATACCATATTTTAAAACAACAATAAATGATTAAATGATAACTCGATTCATTACCATCCAATTTCAGTTCTTGTATAAACTGAATGACTTCTTTCATAAGAAACACACTTAGAATAACCCCTAAGCAAATTAAAGCTACATTTAAAATGTACTGTAAAACGATAGGGAAATACGAAAACACTATTTTAAAATTCTTTAACACAAACATTTTTCTCCTTTACCATATAAAACGAAAAGCGAATATACACTATAATTAATTTATCATTATATTAAAATTTTATTATTATAAATAATAAGGAACGACAAAATAGGTAATAAGATTCCACCTATTTTGTCTATATAGCAGAACAACGAAATTACAATCAATTACTTCAATGCAATGGGTTGTTGTTGTGTCACACAATGAATCATACCGCCGTTTTTATACAACTCTCTCACATCAATACCGACTACTTTATGACCTGGGTATAACTTCTGAATCGTATCGTTTGCGATTTTATCATTCGGATCATTATAATTAGGCACTAATACAACTGTATTTCCGATATAATAATTGATATATGACCCCTTATAATCGAGAGTTTTTCCATTTTCTAAAGCAACCTTTTCTTTACTAAGCGGCAAGTATTCATACTTATATTTCTGTCCTGAAGCATTTTTTGCATCTAACAATGTATCCATATCTTTATTAGATAAACCCCATTCGGCTAGGTCATCTTCTTTCATCGTTACAATGGTAGATTTATTATGGAATTTAGCAAATCCATCAATATGAAAGTCCGTAATATCTAAATTAGGTACTCCGTCTAACCAAATAAAGTTTGATACCCCAAGATCACTTATATATTTTTCAATTTCTTTTTCTGATAAATCAGGATTTCTATTTTTATTCGTCACCGCACTTCGAGTTAATAACGCAGTCCCATTGCTGTCTAATTCAATTGCGCCGCCTTCAAGGACAAATTTTCCCCAATCAATTCTTTCAATTCCTAATTGTTTACTAACATTCTTACGTATTTGAGCATCATTTTTATACGGTGTTTTCTTCCCCCAACCATTAAATGCTGGATCTAATATTTTGAGATTTTTATTGCTGTCATAAACAAAAATTGGTCCACTGTCCCTTGCCCATACATCATCAGTAGGCGCGATAAAGAAATCAATCTTCTCCATATTTAACCCTTCATCTGTTAAAAGGTTATTGATTCTTTCTTTTTCTTCCTGGTCATATGCAACAATGTGGACTTTCTCACCCTCAGTTAAAGCACTTGCCATCTTAACCCAAATAGGTTCAACTTCCTTCTTATACTCTTCACCATATGTGTATTCATGTGGCCATTGTAGCCATGTACCTTCATGTTTATCTTTTTCATCTGGCATCGTATATTTCCCAGCATTTTTCTGTACCTCTACTTTTTCCCCTTCTTTCCCTTTAACATTTTCATTGTTACCCTCAAAAGAGCATCCACTAATAATCGTTGTAGATAATGTAGCTATTAAACAAAACTTTATTGCTTTTTTCATTTTTTCAACCTCCTGTTCTTGTCTCCAATAATGTAAAGCTTCACATAGTGTGAAGCTCAAGCTTTTTTATCAATGTAAAAATTACCAATTGTTCTTTGCATTACTTAACATTTAACTACCTATTTAGATTTATTCAAATGCCAATCGCCTTTCTTACCTATTTATCCCGCTATTTATGGGCAGTAAGACCCCCACCTCAAAATTCAGCGGAAGCAAAGAATTTAAGTGGGGCCCTGTTGCCCGTAAAAGCCCGATTGATGAGGGCTTCTACTCAGTGGTGGATGAACAAAGCCTCTCCACTGATTAAAGTTTCACTTTATTCAGTAAGTAAAACTTTACAAAATAAAAAAATCGGTATTGATAATTCCATATCAATACCGATTTTTTATAATTATTTTCCTTCTATTAAATCATTCGCCATTTTCCTAAATTCTTGATTAAATGCATCATTCATACCATTTTGGACGTTAGAAAATAATATGACAAACGTTCGTTTATCCCAGTTAAAATTATTAAAAGTGTTCCAGCCAGCTAATACACCGTGGTTATGATAATAATCTGGGTAAATATAGAAACTAAATCCATATTTTCTTGCAGGTGATGCAGAAAACATATCTGATACACTTTGTTTAGAAAGTAGTTTACCATCCATAATAGCTTCATCTAACTTTTTCATATCTTCAACAGTCGTATACATTTCACCACAACCATACAGCCAGTTCATTTTTAAGCGAGGTGTGGCTATTAACTTATTATCTTTTTTCGTATACCCTTCTGCTAAGAAAATATCTTCTGGGAGTGTTGCGCCCATTCCAGATTCATGCATTTCAACAGGATTCAAAATATTTTCTTTCACATATTCAGCAAGTGGTTTATTTGATATTTTTTCTACAATATATGCAAGCACCATATAATTATAATCTGTATATTTCCATCCTGTCCCTGCTGGAAATTGTAACGTTTGTGCCCCAATCCACGTTACTAATTTTAACCGTGATGCTGCGTCAACACTACCTTGTCCCTGTTCTGGTAATCCAGACGTATGTGTTAACAAGTTTCGTAACGTAATGTTTTTATCTGCTGGAAACGATGGGATATATTTATTTACATTGTCTTCAATGTTCAACTTCCCTTTTTCTTTTAGTTGCATAATAGATATTGCAACAACTGTTTTCGTAATAGAGCCAATGCGATATTTCGTTCTTGGCGTTGTTAGTACTTGATCTTTCACATTCGCATAACCGTAGCCTTTTCGTAAAATGACATGACCTTTACTTGCTACAAGAACACTCCCATTAAATCCTTTATCTTTTAAGTACTGATCTAGTTTTCCAGCTGCAATTTCATAACGCTTTTTCTCATTCGCATCAATTTCCTGCTTAACATCTTTTTGCTTACTATTTACATTAGAAAATGCCTTTGCATCATATTTTTTTCCTTTATTTGCATGTATTAGTGTAACAACACTTCCACAAAAAACAGCAAAAATAAAGAAAATGATTAACCATTTCTTTAACATACTAGGAGCCCTCTTTTATCTAGTTTCACTTAACGTACATCCATTCTATTTTATATCTTTTAATTATCAAGTATATTATAATATTATTTAATATTCACTCTGTTAAAACTAGATTCCTTTTTCTCACTTTCAATTTTGACTACTCTCTATTGTATTTCTTTCTTGCAAAATTTCCAACATACAATCGGATGCATTACAATATAATTTCAAATTCTTTTGTAACATTTGTTACATACTAAAAAGAATGGAGATGTAATATGAAAAACACCGATAAACGCAATCGTTTAGATGATAAGATGTTTCATTATCGGATAACAAAAAATAACATGTTATTAATTGAATATTACGGAAAACAGATTATGGCATTAAAAGGAAATGATGCTGAAAAATTTTTAAATAAAATAAATCATGCAAATAACAATAAAGAAAAACAGCTAATTATGGCTAAAATTACAGGTAATTTCAAAAGAGGTAATGAACGAAATTGAAAACGAATCTCATTTACATTTTGATTATACAACAAATAAAAAAAGAAATGTCGCTCATTCAACATTTCTTTAGACTTTCTTCATAAAAAATTTACATTGCTAACATTCCTTCATTTTCTATACTTC
This sequence comes from Bacillus sp. JKS001846, assembly GCF_900176455.1. Classification (NCBI taxonomy): domain Bacteria; kingdom Bacillati; phylum Bacillota; class Bacilli; order Caryophanales; family Bacillaceae; genus Bacillus; species Bacillus sp. JKS001846. The sequence goes on along the minus strand of NZ_FWYG01000001.1, from coordinate 2,247,815 downwards.
CTATATAAGCTAACCGCTGAAATAGTTAGTAATACAACTATGCATAACCACGCATACGTATATCCCTTCTTATCTACAATATAACCAAATAAAGCAGGCGCAGCAATAATAGCAATTTGATTTAATGTAAGTGCAAAACTCACTGTCATCCCTACCGATTCTTCACTTGCTGATTCCGCAACTTCAGTTATAAAAAGACTAAACCATCCAATTGAAAAGAACCCTAACAATGCACTTACACCATACAATACATTCGTTATTGTATGTATGCTCATTACTAATATTAGAATGAAGAAAATAGAAATACAAACAGTTATAAATAAGAGGGTACGCCGATTTCCCTTATAAAACAAATCACTAGTAGCTGCTAATATAACCCTACCAACCATTCCAGAAAAGAACATAACGGAAAATACTTTTCCAGCTAAAATTGGCGTGATTGATTGTTCCAATACTAAAAATTTTATAAAGTGTGCAACTAACACCATTTGCAATGAAATCATACAAATGCCAGTTATATAAATTGCATACAATTCTTTTTTACACATCACTTCTTTTAACTGCATCCAAAAAGAAAGTTTACTACGTTCTTGTTTAACTTTCTCTTGAATATATGGTTCCTTATAAAATATAAAAAATAAAAACCCTCCAATTATACAAATACATGCAATGCTATTTACCGCATAGGCCATATTATATTTTATTGTAAGAAACGGGATCAATACTCCCGCTAATGTACCACCAATCGGTATACCGGCTTGTCTAATCCCCATCGCTAACCCGCGATTTTCTTTTGAGAACCACTTCATTATCACCTTACTTCCTCCTGGCTGCGAAACACTATAAAACGTTCCTACTAATAAAAGTACAAAGAGTAACCCATTAAATCCATTGACCATATTAGTCAGTAAAAACGAACTTCCTAGTAAAAATGAACTTATCGAAATTAACAACTTTTCATTGTATTGATCAAGTAGCCGCCCGACAAAAAGCATACAAAATAGCGGTCCTATATTTACAACACTTACTAACAATCCAATCTCCGTATTCGTAAGTGCATATTCTTCTTTCCAAAATAAAGCAAACGCTCCAACACCATACGTTATAAGTGTCGCTGTTGTTTGAGCAACCGTCGCAAAAATTAACATAACCCACTTATAAGTACTATTCACCCTTTCTTCCATTAACACAATAATCCCTCCATCCCCTTCCATTGTATGAAAGTTCTGATATCATATAAAATAAAGATTTATCATGTAATCCATCAAAAAAAATGATACCTTTTCTGGAGGGATGATACTTGGATATAAAAGATTTAACTGTATTTTACGAAGTTGCGAAAGAAAAAAACATATCTCATGCAGCTAAAAATTTAAACTATGTACAGTCTGGCGTAACAATGCGTATGAAACAACTAGAAAACGAATTAGGTGTGCCTTTATTTTATCGAAACGGAAAAGGTGTAACTTTAACTTCTAACGGTGAGATTTTATTAACATACGCCAAACAAATTATCCACTTAATGGATCAATCTGTTAAAGCAGTTCAAAGTAATGGGATCGAACCAAGAGGCACTTTAAAAATTGGATGTACAGAATCTACAACCGCTGTAAGACTTCCATCTATATTAATGGCCTATTATGAGAAATACCCAAAAGTCGAATTAATTTTAGAATCAAATACGACGGAACAATTAATTAGGCTTGTACTAGAACGAAAACTGGACGGAGCTTTTATAGCTGGCTCTACTCAGCATGCCGAACTTCATACAAATATATTTCGTGAAGAAGAATTAGTTCTCATTAGCAAAAAGCCTTTATCTTCCTTTAAAGACATAGGAGACATGAATTTACTTGCATTTAGTCACGGGTGCTATTATAGAAATTTATTAGAAGATTGGCTTCAAGAAGAAGGAATTTCACCTAAGCGAGTATTTGAGTTTGGAACAATTGAAGCGATACTCGCATGTGTAAAATCAGGTATGGGCATAGCAATTATGATGAAGTCTATTTTAAATGGTCATAAACATGACATATCATTCAATCCTTTACCAAATAGCTTCCAAAAAGTTCCTACTACTTTTATTACTAGAAAAGATATATATCACTCTGCTGCATTACAAAAATTTATGGAGATGACTCACAATGCGTGAAAAGAAAATACGTGGTATGAAACGAAAAACAAACACTATGATAAAGCGAATTGAGGAACATACAAAAATGTTCCCTTCTACTTTCTATAACGATGAATACTGGAATATGCCTTTACCAGTTTCTCAAGCTTTTATCGATTCTTGTAAAACGCCTAGAAAAGTAAAACGATTATGTATTCAAACCTTATTAAATCAAGCAAATCATTTAATAAATATAAAACCTAGGGATACACATACATATCGAGTTGTTGTTTTGATTTCTATAAATAATTTATGGGATTCGCAAATCATTATATTTAAAAATGAGGACTACTTTCATAATTTCTTTAATAGAGATAGTGAATTTCAAAAATGGATTCTTCTTTCAAATGAAATTGATTTTTGGGAGACATGGGAAATTTCAGTTTGTCATTCCTTCAAAACGCTTCACTTTCAAGAAATTATTTATGATGCAGATGAATGCTATGAAAAAGAGATTACGTTTATCGGGGAGTTAAATTAAAAAGGGTATACCTAAAACACTGGTATACCCTTTTCCACTTATTTTTCCTTTAATACACTATGTAATCGATCCGGATAATTTGTAAACATTCCTGTAGCACCCCATTTGATTAACAGTCTCATATCGGGTTTCTCATTAATTGTATAAGGGTGAATTAACAGTCCATTTTTCCTAGCCATTTTCATATATGACTCATCAATAATTAGTTCTCCGTTATCATTACGTAAGTTTGGTCCAATACCAGCTGCATACTTTTTAATTTCTTGAAAATCATCATTTGTTACACTTTTCGGTTCATGTGTAATACCAGACCATTCAACAATTTCATTGTTTTCATTTGGATAATACCAAAGCAATTGAACTAACGGAATATTTTCATTCATACTATGAATCTTTTTCAAACTATCTTTACTAAATGATTGAATCATAACACGGCTAGAAGACATGTTTTGGCCTACTAAATTATATTTTTGTAACAACGCCAACAATTTCTCTTCCATTCCTGGATACACATCTGGTGATTTTGTTTCAATATAATACTTCATACTTCTTCCATACTTTTGGAAGATTTCTTCAAGAGTTGGAACCTTTTGCCCAACATACTCTTGCTTAGCCTTTTCTGGATACGCTTTATTAAACCATGATCCAGCATCTAAACTCTTTATTTCGCTTAACGTTTTATCTCGTACTTCGCCTGTTCCATTTGTAGTGCGATCAACTGCTGTATCATGCATTGCAATTAATTGGCCATCCTTTGTTAATTGAATATCTAACTCTAAATAATCCGCTTTCATTTTTTTCACTAGATCATAAGAAGCAAAAGTATGCTCAGGTGCATGTCCACTTGCTCCGCGATGTGCAATATTTAAAAACTTATTCGTATTCCATTCATGCTTTCCTTCTGCTTTCGCATGAACAGCTCCCCCAGCAAAGATGCTTCCTGTCATAAAGAAAATAACTAAAACGCTAATAATCTTTCTCATCCTTCAAACCCTTCCTACGTTGCAAATTTCAACAAGCTAATGAGATTTACACGAAATAGAAGACACACTTTCATTATTTTTATAAACCTATATTAAAATTCCAATCTTACAAATGTTTTCTATATTATTAATATAGAAAACTAGTATTATCCTATTTAATTTCTATAGCCCTCCTTTTCACATGTAACTCCCTATTTTGTACGGTTCATTCAATAAAAAAAGCCATAAATTATTTAGAATACACTCCTGTATCCCTAAATAAATTTATGGCTTTTCTCAAATATCTCCGGCCTCTATTAACTTGTCGAATTTAATCATATCAAACCTATTGAAATTTGTGAATATTTTTTTCAGTACAGTGAAGTACATAAAACAATATTTCTGTAGTTACTTAAAAATCACATAATAAATTTCTCATTACCTCTTCCAATACTATATCTGGATTTACTACCGTTTTTTCCGAACGCCATCCGATAAAGCCATCTGGTCTAATTAATACAGCACCTCCATTCTCTATACCATATAATTTGCTAAAAATATCTTCTGGAACAATAAAGTCTCCACTTAAGCCAACACGATACCCTTTTAGATGTATTCCTAATTTAGCTGAAACAGCATGTGCTGCCTCAGCCCAAGAACTATTTTCTACTCCTGTAAGTAATACAAAACTGTTACCGAATAAGTCTAATGTAGAAACTTTCTTCCCCTCATATGTTCCCCATAAATGTGGCGCTCGCGTTCCAGGTCTTCCGTTCAACTCTATGCTATCCATTCTATGCGGAGTGACTGAATCATCTATAATCGCCTCTGAACAATACTGATATCCAACTGTAACAGCTAAACCATCCATATTATTCAAACTGCCTTCCTCTCTATTCGCAGCACGAAACAGTAAACTACTTGCATAAGCTGTCGTTAATTTTGCAACAGAGTGTCTCTCCTCATGATATGTTTCTAACAATTTTGGTTTTGCCTTCCCTTTTATAACAGCCGCTAATTTCCAAGCTAGATTGTGCGCATCTTGTATTCCTGTATTTGAACCAAATCCTCCTGTTGGCGGCATAATATGTGCAGAATCGCCAACTAAAAAGGTTCGATTTCCTTGAAATTTCACCGCTGTACTTTCAGCGGCTTCCCACGGTAAAACACTTAATATTTTTGATTCAACATTTGTACTTCCAATTGCTATTTGAATAATTTGTTTACAACGTTCTATAGTGAAGTCCTCTAGCCCCTCTCCTTTTAATGGATCGTAGGCTACATGATAAATCCATTTTTTTACGTTATCAACCGGGATAAGTGCACCAAGAACCTCCGGATGAAGTACCATCGAAAAACCGAATGCATCTCCTTGTATAAACTCACTTAAATCAGCTTCAAAATAAATATTCATATAATAGCCACCAATGGTTCCACGACCCTCAGTTTTAATCCCTAACTGCTCACGTATTTTACTTTTCGCTCCATCCGCTGCAATTACATAGTCACAATGTATGACACTTTCTTTTTCTGTTTCACGATTTCGAATCGTTGCTTTTACCCCGTTTTCATTTTGTTCAAATGAAACTAATTCATGATAAAAAGATAGTTGCTCGCCTAATGTTTTCGCTTCTTGTAACATCATCTCTTCTAAAATAATTTGATAACACGCAGTTTGTTTTGATGGACTAATCTTTTCTATTTTTTGAAGTAACTCTTCATCGTTTCCGTATTGCGTCGCTCTCATTTGTTCCAATTCTTCTTTATTCGCCTCAGCTATTGTATGAACCGCTATTCTTCCTCTGCAGTTCTCTAATGCTTTACCTGCCAATTTAATTCTTTTTTCCAAACCTAATTCTCGAAATAACTCCATTGTACGTAAAGTAAGACCGCCTGCTTTCGGATGAATGGCAGTAGACGGATGCCTTTCAATAAGTAAGTACTCAATATTATGTTTTGCAAGAAATAACGCAGACGCTAACCCAGATAATCCCCCTCCAACAATTAAAACTGGTACATAATTCGATTTCATATATTTACCCTCCACATCATTGTTCTGAGCTCAGTGACATAAATATAATCAAAAAAAACATTAAAATATAGACTTATATTTCATTTTGAATTATCATATAGATAGATTACGCCTCAAAATTCCTTTTACCTTTTCATACATCTATAATCCACCTGAATTGTGTCTGTATGAAAGTGTAAAACAAAAGAATGTACTTTACGTTGAACCATGTTCTATCGTAAAAATCAAAAATAATACAAACATTATAAGCGGTCGCAACCTTATGGATTATACAAGGTTACGACCGCTTATTTTATTGTTACATCATTTTTTGTTTTTAAAACTTCATCTATTGTGTTATGTAATCCTTCCAATCCCTTTTCTATCTCCCTATAATTTTCAACAATAAAAAATTCATTCGTCTCGATTTTCTTTCTCAATATTGCACCTCATACAACAATCATGTAGCATTACCGTATCGAAGTAATGGTTCATCATCTTAAACCTTTCGACTAATTACCTGGAGGCAAAGTGATTGAAATGAATAAACAAGAACAATTAAATATTATAAAAAAAGATTTTATTGATTCTCAAAAAGTATTATTGGCAATTGGTGATGAAACACGTCAAGCTATTTTATTAGTGCTAATGGAAACGGAATGTCAAACAGGATTACGTGTAGGAGAAATTACGAAGCAAACACACCTTTCCCGTCCAGCAGTATCACATCACCTTAAGATTTTACGAGAAGCTGGCATTATTTTAATGAGAAAAGAAGGTACAAAGAATTTTTATTATATTGATATACGTACAAAATTAGGTTTATTAAAAAATCTTGTATTAGATATTGAGAAGCTATTGCAAAACTTTTATTAAAACTTGGAGGTATAAGAAATGAAAGCAATGATAATTGATAGATATGGAAAAGTCCCAATGCGTATGGCAGAGGTACCTACTCCTGAAATTAATGGGTATGAAGTGCTCGCAGAAATTCATGCAGCTAGTATTAACCCAATTGACTTTAAAATACGTGATGGAAAAGTAAAGATGTTACTGAAATATGAAATGCCTCTAATCCTTGGTAATGACTTTTCCGGTGTCATCGTGAAGGTTGGATCGCAAGTAACTCGTTTTAAAGTCGGCGATGCAATATATGCACGTCCAAGAAAAAATAAGATCGGTACTTTCGCGGAATATATAGCCATTCATGAAGATGATATAGCTTTAAAACCAAAAAATTTAAGTTTTGAGGAAGCGGCGTCGATTCCACTCGTTGGCTTAACATCCTATCAAGCACTACATGATGTTATGCATTTACAAAAAGGACAAAAAATATTAATTCACGCTGGGTCTGGTGGTGTTGGTACTTTCGCAATTCAGTTAGCAAAAATAATGGGCGCTACCGTTACAACAACTGCTAGTGAAGCTGGTTCCGATTTAGTAAAGTCTCTTGGCGCAGATCAAATTATTAATTACAAAACAGAAAAATTTGAAGAAATACTCAAAAATTATGATGCAGTATTTGATACAATCGGCGGAACAACACTTGAAAAATCATTCAATATTATAAAAAGCGGAGGAAACATTGTTTCAGTTTCAGGTATGCCGAATGCTCGCTTCGGTAAAGAATTTGGTTCAGGCTTCTTTAAAACTCTCTTATTTTCATTAGCCAGCAAAAAACTTACTGCACTTGAAAAAAAGCATAATGCTCAATATTCATTTTTATTTATGAAGCCAAGCGGGGATCAATTACGTACTATTGCAAACTATATTGAAGCCGGAAAAATCAAACCGGTAATCGATCGAGTTTTCCCTTTTGAAGATGCTCAAAAAGCAATGGAATATTCAGAGTCTGGAAGAGCAAAAGGAAAAATAATTGTAAAAATTAAATAATAATAAAAACCTCCATTTTCTTAAAATGGAGGTTTTAAATTTGCTGTTAAATAGACATAGTGCAATGAAGTCCTTACAATAGATTGCAAGGGGAAATATTATATTATACTTTTAGTTAACTTTACAAAGAATACATACGTACAAATACATAACTTAAAATACAAAAAGGAGGAGATACAATGACTAAAAATAATGAAACAGGTTGGAATTTAGATAATAGTTATACGACTTTACCACAATCATTTTATACAGAAATCCCCCCTACTCCCGTAAGTTCACCGGAGTTAGTTAAACTAAACCATTCATTAGCGATATCTCTTGGCTTGACCCCTGAAGAACTGAAAAAGGAAGCTGAAATTGCTATTTTCGCTGGTAATGCACTCCCAGAAGGAGCTCATCCATTAGCTCAAGCATATGCTGGCCATCAATTCGGACATTTTAATATGTTAGGCGACGGTCGTGCTCTTTTAATTGGCGAACAAATTACTCCTTCAGGTAAGCGTTTCGATATTCAACTGAAAGGTTCTGGCCCTACTCCCTATTCACGCCGAGGAGATGGTCGTGCTGCACTCGGTCCGATGCTACGTGAATATATTATTAGCGAAGCAATGTATGCACTCGATATTCCAACTACCCGCAGTTTAGCAGTTGTCACAACCGGTGAACCAACATATCGTGAAACAAAGTTACCTGGAGCAATTTTAACTAGAGTAGCTAGTAGCCATATACGCGTCGGTACATTTCAATATGCTGCAGCTCGTGGTTCAATAGAGGACCTGAAATCACTAGCTGACTATACGATAAAAAGGCATTACCCAGAAATTGAATCCCATGAAAACCGATATACTGCATTACTACAAGCAGTCATTAAAAGACAAGCTAGTCTTATCGCAAAATGGCAACTTGTTGGATTTATTCACGGTGTAATGAACACTGACAATATAACGATCAGTGGCGAAACAATTGATTACGGTCCTTGTGCATTTATGGACAATTACGACCAAGGAACCGTATTTAGCTCTATTGACACACAAGGTCGTTATGCATATGGAAATCAACCATATATGGCCGCATGGGATCTCGCACGACTAGCAGAATCTTTAATACCGATTCTGCACGAAGATGATGAAGAAGCACTAAAAATCGCTCAAGACGAAATTTCGAAATTTAGCGTACAGTATGAAAACAATTGGTTCCTTGGAATGAAAAAGAAATTAGGACTATTTAGCAACGAAGAACAAGATCAATCACTTATTGAGCAACTTTTAAAAATGATGGAGAAATATAAAGCAGATTACACTAATACATTCCGTTCATTAACTCTTGATACGTTAGAAAATATCCCTCTATTCGATAGTCCTGAATTTAAAGAATGGTACAAACTGTGGCAATCTCGATTAGAAAAACAAGAAGAATCGAAAGAAAACGCCTACGAGATGATGAAAAATAATAACCCATCAATCATCCCGAGGAACCACCGTGTAGAAGAAGCACTAGAAGCAGCTGTTACAAATGACGACTATAGCGTAATGGAGAAACTTCTTGAAGCTTTATCAAATCCTTATGCGTATTCTACAGATCAAGAAGAATACTGCATTCCGCCTGCACCGACGAATCGCCCTTATCGTACTTTTTGTGGGACTTGATTAAAAATTTGTTTTTATTTTAACCCAAAATTTATTAAGTTAACTATTAATCACAAACTTAAAAGTTGCTTTCAATATTGAAAGCAACACATTTAGTATCCAACCTTAAACAAGTCACAAATTATAATTTGTGACTTGTTTAATTACCCACGTTCAATAGAAGGTTTGTTTTGCAGGCATCGTTGTATCTTCAGAGACAGCATATGGATTTTCATTAGGTTTTATAATTATAAACGTTCCACCATATCCACTGTGAGCTAATTTATTGCAAAGACCTTCTACCATAAAACCCCATAACTCCAGCTGCTATTCCCATTATAGATAATCCAAGTTTTTTCTTTATTTTAATGCTTCTTTTTCAAATATTCTCTTTTTTATTTCATAACTCATAAAAAAATACTTTTCTGCTTTTTCTATATTACCTACTTTATGAAACTCTAATGCCAGACTTTCAGTATATTCGTGAATATACTCCGATAAATTTTTTCTTTCAAAGTAAGAAAAACCTTCAAGAATAATTTTTTCTATTTTTTCTACCTCTAAATGCTGACAAAATCCCTTTAGAATTAAAAAGTGATATCTATATTCATCATTTTTTAATTCCTCACAAACCTTCAATCCACTTTCAATTAATTCCTTCGCTTTTTCTATTTCACCTAATTTATAATATTCTCTTGCCTCTAAAAAGATTGCCTTATAATGAGTAGGCATTTTTTTAGAAACCTCAGATAAGTGTCTAATTGCTAAAACTGAAAGATTTTGACTCGCATACAATAAACCTAAATTATGTCTGATTCTTAATACTAACATTTCTGCATCATTTTTTTGTAAAATGTTTATTGCTGACGCAATATATTCCTCACCTTTATCATGCTGCTTTAATTCCGAAAAAGATAATCCTAATATATTTTCGCACAGCGCTATGTTCACTTCATACCCTGCTTGTTTAACAAAGATATCTCTTGCCTTTGAAGCGTATTCAATAGCTGAATATGCGTAATGCAAGTGGTATTTTAATATAGCAACTCTATAATTAAACTCTGCATATTCAATTTCATCTGAAATATGCTCTAATAACCCTTCAGCTTTTTCAAAATAGTTGCTAGCTTCACTATAATTAGTAAGAATTGTATAATGAATGGCTTTGAATAAATAATAATAATAATTAGAATATTCATCATTTGGTTTAGGCAATGCATCTATTTTATCAAAAGCTTTTTTCAAATTACCTAAACCATCTATTAGCACTTTATATCGAAATTCTAACAGATAATAGTGAAATGAAACCTTTATATCTGATTCGATAATATAAAGCTTTTTATCGATCTCTTCTTTTAATTTTTTTGCCTCACTTATACGTTGAGCTCTAATATCTCGATACCAATCATTCAGCATCTTATTAATTAATTCATTGCCAGTGATTTGTATATTCATCAAATCCACTCTCCTTCTTTTAATTATCATAAAAATAACATAATTCAATTATTTATATCTATCTATATATATATATATTTCTCAACAATTGAACGAAATTCATTCACTGAATTTTGTTCAATATTTTAATAGACCCGCTGTAAATATGAATACTTTTTCTTATAACCTCTGAATATGAGTATCCTTAAAATCCGTCTCATATTTCAATCCATATCCAAACATTCGATCCATTCCAATATGTGCTGTCCATATTAAGCTAATCATTATAACGATATCCATCTTAAAATAGACACCTATTAGAACAATTAATATGGATATGATATATGTGTGACATACATTATATATTTTTGCACCAACGTGATTATTAATCCCATATGCTAACATTGATAGATCCGGCGCTAAAAGGAATACAAAAAATATAATCCAACTAAACTCATATATCGAATACATATAAATCGTGGCTAAAAATACAACCATTCCTTCAAAATGTACAATACGTTTTTGCATTATTTATCATTCCTATTTTTCTATATTTATTGATACATTTTCATCGCTGAAAGTATTCTTTGTATTTTTTGACCAGATGGTTGCTAATATTGGCCCTGCAATGTTATGCCATACTGCCGCTAATACACTTGGGAGTGCAGCAACCGGTCCAAAATGTGCTGTCGCCAGCGCAACACCTAAACCTGAATTTTGCATTCCTACTTCTATTGAAATAGCCCTTCTTGTCCCTTCGTCTAGTCCAAGTACGAACGCAGTTATATATCCGAGCAAAAAACCGAAAGCATTATGGAGCATCACCGCAATAAAGATAAGAAGTCCTGAAGAAGTAATGCTACTTACATTTGCTGAAACAACTGCAGAAACAATTATGATAATTGCTACAACTGATATTAAAGGAATAACAGTCATTCCTTTATTAACGATATGAGGGAAAAACTTTTTCACTACTAGTCCTAAAATAATAGGCACAATAATGACTTGTACGATAGAAAGAAACATGGACATAGCATTTACTGGCATCCATTGCCCTGCAAGTAATAGTAGAATGAGCGGTGTAGCAATTGGTGCTAGTAACGTTGATACTGAAGTCATTGCAATAGACAACGCTAAGTTCCCTTTTGCTAAATAAACCATAACATTTGATGCAGTGCCACCCGGTACTGAACCGAGCAACACTAACCCAGCTGCTAATTCCGCTGGCAGATTCATAACGTAGGCTAGTACGTATGCGACAAGTGGCATAATAATAAACTGAGCACATACACCGATAATAACTGGTAATGGTTTTGTAGCTATGATTTTGAAATCAACAGCCTTCAATGTTAATCCCATCCCAAACATGACAACCCCAAGTAAAATCGTTATGTAACTAGTTAACCCGAGAAATGGCGCGGGAATGAAATATGCAATAGCTGCAATACAAATAACCCAAAATGCAAAATACTTTCCAGCTATATTACTTATCGCTTCTAGTACTTTCATCCACTCAGCCCCTATTTTTTAATTGAAACACCTTTTTCGGATTCAAAATATTTTGCGGATCAAGAACTTTCTTTATTTTCTCCATTACAAATAATGCCGCCCCATGTTCTTCTTCTTGATACTTTCGTTTCCCGATTCCAACGCCATGTTCTCCTGTACACGTTCCTCCTCGTTTAAGAGCATACTGAACGATACTTTCATTTATTTCGTCTGCCTTCTTCACTTCCTCCTTATCATTTGTGTCAATCATTAAGAGTACATGGAAATTCCCATCCCCAACATGACCGAGAATACCGCCAATAAGCCCTACTTTATGTAATACCTCTTTCGCATGTTGAATCGCTCCAGCTAATTCCGAAATTGGTACACATACGTCTGTACTCATTAGCTTTTTACCAGGATAACTATGCACGTAAGAGTACGCTAAGTTATGTCTTGCATCCCACAGCTTATTTCTCGCTGCTGTTTCCGTCTCAAACGCAATTTCTATACATTTATGATCAAGAACGATTTCTTTCGTAAATTCAATATCTTGCTTTAACCCTGCTTCATTGCCGTGAAACTCTAAAAACAGTGTCGGTTCTTCTCTGTAACTTGTTTCATTGTAATAATTTACTTGTTTCATAGATAATTCATCAACGAGTTCAATTCTCGCGATTGGAATACCTGCTTGTAATATGTTAATTACAGCTTCTACTGCATCATTTATAGTTGGAAACGATGCCCTCGCAGCCATAACATGTTCTGGTATACCGTATACTTTTAAAGTTAACTCCGTGAAACATCCAAGTGTTCCTTCTGAGCCTACGAAAATACCATTTAAATGATAACCTGATGATGACTTCGCCGCTAAATTCCCGGTATGTATTACTCCTCCATCAGCAAGAACGACTTCTAAATCTCGAACTTGATCACGCATTACCCCATACTTTACCGCTGTCGTTCCGCTCGCATTTGTAGCAGCCATTCCTCCTAACGTTGCATCAGCTCCTGGGTCTACACTAAAAAATAATCCATACTTTTTCAATTCTTTATTAAGCTGAGAGCGCGTCACCCCTGGCTGTACTCTCACAAGAAAATCCTTTTCTCTTATTTCAAGTATTTTGTTCATAAGAGAAAAGTCCATTGTAATTCCTTTTTCGTAAGGAATTACATGTCCCTCTAAACTGGACCCTACTCCAAATGGAACGACAGCTGTTCCGTGCTGAATCGCTATTTTCATTATCGCGCTAACTTCTTCGGTCGTTTTTGGAAAAACAACTACATCAGGCAAACTACTACTATGGTAAGATTCATCTTTACTATGTAACTCTCGTACTGTCATATTTATTACTACTCGATCTTCAGGAAGTATGCCTTTTAATTCATTTACTACATGTTCAATTGTTATTTCCATAATCAACTCTCCTTTTTAATTTTAAAACAAGTATACCATCTTTATACAAAATAATTAGAAAAATAAGATTATTAAACCTGAACATACAAAAAAGAACCTGCAGCACACGCTACAAGTTCTTTTTCACTACATTTTAAACGATTTCTTTATTAACAACATAAACCAAATTAAAGTAACTGCCATCAACGAATGAGAAAATCCTACAATATAAGTTAACCCTTTAAAGTCAGCTCCATTTAACTGAAGAAGCCCTCTCGCTGCTAGCGAACCTAACATTAATGTTAATGCAATATTATGTAAAACAAACCACTTATTAAACCCTTGCACTTCATGAAACGCGAATACTTTTGCTAATCCTAAAGCAATTAAAAAGAAGAAAAAGCCAAGTACAAGTGTATGCGTATGCAAAAGATTTAACAAAGTAGACCCTAAAATCCCTTTATACTTACCATACTCCCTAGCGAAAATCCCTGATAATAAACCGATAATCAAATACGTAAACGATGCATTATATAATTTCTTCATTATGTACCTCCTTGAGTAGAATGTATAGTGTGTCATATTTAGTAATAATGATAGTTATATAGTAAAAACTCCTAGTCACCTAGGAGTCATTGTATAAGCATCTCACTCTTTACAATCAATCCTAATTATAAGATATCTCTCTATACAAAACAAACGAACTTTATGTGAACAAACACCCCCATTAAAATATGTTGCACTTTTGTTTTACACAATCCATACTAATTGTTATAACTTTTTAAAGGTGGTGTAATTATTGATAGTTCTTGAAACTGAACGTCTTAATCTTCGCTGGTTTGATATAAAAGACGCTCCTTTTATTCTTGAGTTAGTAAACGATCCTGCATGGATTCAGTTTATCGGTGACAAAGGAGTTAGTAACTTAGAAGATGCAAAAAATTATATTGTAAACGGTCCCATCGATATGTATAACAAACTTGGATTCGGCCTTTACTTAGTAGAACGAAAAAAAGATCTCACTCCACTTGGTATGTGTGGCCTTATTAAAAGAGATTCATTAGAAGACGTTGATATCGGGTTTGCCTTTTTAGAGACATTCCGTTCAAAAGGATATGGCTACGAGTCAGCTTCTGCGATAATCGAATACGGTGTACAAAAGCTCGGCATGAAACGAATTGTAGCAATTACTTCTGTAGATAACATCGCCTCAGGAAAGCTTTTAGAAAAAGTAGGATTACGATTTGAGAAAATCATTTCAGATTCAGGAGAAGATTTAAAATTATTTGGGTATAACGCATAGTAAAGAAGGTCGCCGTGAATGGTGACCTTCTTTACTATTTTACTGATCTCGTCATAATACTTTTAGTTCCATTTATAGTTTTACAGTAATTCTTGTGATTACTACTATGCCTTTCATATCACATTTTTTGGAAATTCATAGAAATAAAACTTTCACATTTAAATAAATTATATTAATATATCAAATAAAGGAAGTGAGAATAAATGGAACAACCGCTATTTTTATTAGTTCTTCAATTCATTGCATTCATATTAATCATTTGTATCGTATATGGAATGTTGTACAATACCGTATTAAATTTAAATATGCCTAAATGGACTGCACATATAGTAGCTACGGTCTTTTCCCTTGGTGTTACCTATCAAGCTTTTATAAATTTTATTTGAAAAACTTTTGTAGCAATTACTTCTATTGTTGATGCAGTAAAGCTTTTAGAAAAAGCAGGATTGCAATTTGAGAGGGTTATTTCAAGATCAGAAAACGTAACCATTTTTTATAAAGTCTTTCCAGCGCAAAATAGTGAAGAAGTTAGTTCCGCTGAAAGTGTGTTTGCATAAAAAGAAATGAATTTAATTGATGCTACAAAAATTTTATTTTAATTCTGGTTCTATTGTTTGGAATCGTTCTAGGGTACCATTTGTGTGGACTTTAAAAATTTTCATTTGCGCACCAAAATGTTGCGTTAAGTAAAATGTATCACCAGTTATTAAATTTCCAATCTTCCAATCAGGTTGATATGTACTTTCCATGGAACTTTCTAAATCCCCAATCATTATTAAATTGATATATAATGAAGATGAACTACTCAACATTTTCGTTAAAGATAGTCTATCAACCTCTAACTACCTAATGAACTCAAGTAAACACATCTTCAGTCATTTTAAGAGGTACAAAAGGCACCCTTTCGGGTGATTTTTGTATAAAAATTCTATTTTTTTATATTCGATACCAACCACGAACCTTTTTAAAATAATAGTATCATTATGTCTCCTTTTTAGAGATTATTTTTAATTACCTTGAATTTTTTGCACCAGAACTGGAAAATCCCTGACTACTCGAAAGATCAACTATCAAGTGCTAATATTCAATAACGCGTACTGAAAATGATTAAACATTTTTATAAACCAGTGGAGCATTTAAGAAATCAATTTTTCTCTTATCGAAATTTAATTAGCTTACAGTAATACAGTGGTCATATATTTTTAAGAATAACGGAAGAATATATAGAAATTGCTACAGAAATGTGAAGTTTAATTAATTTAGGAGGAACAAACTTGTTTAATCAGCTTGTAAAAGTTATACCGAATTTATTTACGATTGGAAATTTATTGTGCGGTGTTTTCTCAATCACCTTAAATATGAGTGAATATTTAGGAGCAGCCTCCATTCTCATTTTCTTTTCAGCTGTTTTAGATTTTCTTGATGGAAGAATTGCAAGAAAATTAAAAGTGAACAGTGAGTTTGGCGTAGAATTGGATTCCTTAGCTGATATTGTTAGTTTCGGCGTCGCTCCTGCGCTTTTATTTCATACGATAGCAACACCTTCTATTTTAACTTCTTTGGCATTTATCCTATTCCCAACAATGGGTGCTTTAAGATTAGCTAAATTTAGTATTAAACCAACTATTGGATATTTTAAGGGATTACCTATTCCAGCTGCAGGATTATCATTGGCTGGTATGGCATTGTTTTCATATAGTAATGCATGGATTACTTTAATCCTCGCCCTCTTAATGGTAAGTCCCATTAGGTTTAAAAAATTTTAATGAAGGTCACGCCCAACGCCATTAAGGAGCATTTTAAATGGATTTAACGCGTCAATAAGTATAAAAAAGCGGGACAATAATATTAAATTAGGTGCCCTTCGAAAAATTAAAACCTTGTATTTATGGCTATTGGGTTAATCCATCGATATGTTATTCTGAAACGTCAGTCCACTTTTAACAGGAGCTCCCTTTATCAAGAGAGCTCCTGTTCTTATTTCTTCTTCTTTTCTGTCGGTTGGCTTTGTTTAGCAAAATTAGATGAATCATCAAAATTCGGTTGCTTTTTACCAGCATTATTACTTCTACCTTTTCCCATATGTAATGCACCTCCCCTCCCCCTTACTATTCCCAATAAAAAAATTCTCTTGCATCCAAGAGAATTTTAAATTGGGTTCTTATTGATAATACCTAAGTACTTCCAACACTGCCATTCCATAAAAGATGGATCCAATGTTAAATTATTTAATGCTAAAACAAATATTACATTTTCATATTTAACTGGATAATCAATTAATAATCCTAATGTATTTCCTGAATCTGCGACAATTATGATTCCCTTTTCTAACACGTCATCTATAACTTCTTTTAATTATTCTTACCTAGCATATAATATTTTCCTACACATTGAGATTGCATGTTGTATAAGGAAGCCCTTCTTCTTTCCATGCAAGAAATCCTCCCTTTAAATTCACTACTTCCTTTATACCAGCTCTTTGTAAAATACTAGCTGCTATAGCGGAACGTAATCCGGTTCGACATTGCAAAACTATTGGAAAATCTTTCGGTATATAATCTAGTTGTTCAAATAGATTACCTAAAGTGATATGTATTGCATCATGAAGGTGTCCTTCCTCCCACTCTTTTTTACTACGCACATCGATAACCTTAACGCTTCCACCTTTTATATGCGGATATAATTCAATCGATGTTTTTTCTTTGTAACTTTCAAATCTATCAAGTCTTTGTATTACTTTTAAGGGTGCAAAAGCAATAATATTATCTAACCCAATAGATTCAAATTCTCTAATAACTGCCTCTACTTTAACTTTTTCCTCATCTAGAATTATTAAAGTTTCTTTTTTATAATCTAATAACCATCCACACCAAGTTGTGAAAGAATTGTTATAAGGTATGTTAATTGACTTCTCGATATGACCTGCAGCAAAACTCTCTACATCCCTTATATCAACTATTTGATAAACGCTCTTCAAAATTTCTTGAAGTTCTTCTACTGTATTAATAGCAGTACTTTTTCTCTTCTTACGAATTGGCGGACCATACTTATTTAAATTCTTCATTAATGAAAAATACTTTGGAGGCTCTGGCTGTCCCGTCAATAAAGTCGATATAAAATCACTTTCTTCATTACACTGAAATGCCCAATTGAACATCTTTTCATAACCTAATGTAGAAGTTGGAATTGCTCCTAATGCTTTTCCACATGCGCTTCCCGCACCATGTGATGGCCATATTTGCAAATAATCAGGAAGTATTTTTATTTTTTGTATAGAATCAAATAATTGTTTTGCTCCTATTTTTGCAGTATCTTTCATACCGACTGCAGTTTCTAATAAATCCGGCCTTCCTATATCTCCTACAAATATAAAATCACCTGTGAATATCCCTATCGGCTTATCATTCGTATAGTTATTTTGACTTGTATCAGTTACTAAAAAAGAAATACTTTCAGGCGTATGCCCTGGGGTGTGAATTACATCAAATTTTATATGACCTACTTTAAACTCTGTACCCTCTCTAACCAATTTGTATCGACCTTCGTTAAGATATTGATATTTCCAATCACAATCTCCTTCATCAGATACATATAAATTTGCATGATAAAGAGTAGAAAGTTCTCTAGACCCAGAAAGAAAATCAGCATGAATATGAGTCTCAGCCGCAGCAATTACTTCCATCCCCTCTTTCTTAGCAAATTCTATATATTGTTCTATATAGCGACTAGGATAAATAACGATTGCTACGCCTTCTTTCTGACAACCGACTAAATAGGAAGCATGTGCTAATTTTTCATCATAAAAATATTTTAAAAGCATATCTATTCCCTCCAATTAGTTATTTCAAATTGATTTTCAATTTTTGTAACCATTTTTTATCTTCTCCTATAGAATCCCTTTCAACATTAAATTCCAATACATATATGGCAACATATATCTTTTAAGTAAAAACATACTATACCTTTCTTTCGCTTGATTAAATGGAAACGTTTCTTGTGGCTCATGTTCATAGTTAAATTCAGCGAGTATAAGACTTTTATATCCTGTAACAATCGGACATGATGTATATCCATCATATTTAGCCTGTAAATCTCTTCCGCTAAGTACGTCCATAATATTTTGTTTTAAGACGGGTATTTGTTTTCGAATTGCTGCTCCAGTTTTAGAGGTAGGTAAATTGGTACAATCTCCAAGTCCAAAAATATTTTTATATTGCACATGCTGCAAAGTATAAGGGCTTATATCTACCCATCCCTGATGATCACTTATCTCACTCTCTTTAATAAAATTAGGTGGCCCCATTGGTGGAACAACATGTATCATACTATATGGTACGGTTTCTCTTTTTAGTGTTTGCGTATCTTCAAAAATTGCCTCTCTCTTTTCGGCGATAATTTCCACTAAATTTTTATTATAATTCGTTATAATTTGCTTTCTTTCTAGTACTTGTTCTAAAGTATTTGCATATCGTGGAACCTGAAATATGTTATTGTTTGCAGAATAAAACATTACTTCACTTCTGTTTCTTACACCACTATTACAAAAATACTCCTCTGCTAAGTACATAATTTTTTGTGGAGCACCACCGCATTTAATAGGAGTATTAGGGTGGGTAAAAAGCGCATTTCCTCCTTTGAATTTTTCGATTTCTCTCCAAGTAGAATCAACATATGTATAAGAATAATTGCTACATACCCCATTAGTGCCAATAGACTCTTTTAAGCCTTTAATACTGTCCCAATTTATTTGTATACCAGCTGCTACAATAAGAATTTCATATTCAAGTAACAGTCCGTCATCTAAAAGTATCTTATTTTCAGATGGAAATAACTTAACAACACTTTTAGGGATCCACGTTGCCCCTTTTGGAATAAGCGATTCCTGATTACGCATCGTACTTTCCTTTGAAACAATTCCTCCCCCCACTAGACTCCATAGTGGCTGAAAGTAATGTTTTTTTGATGGATCAATAATTGCTATACTTTCTTTCAATAGGGGTACATTTCGTAATAAATGTGCAGTAGAAGATAGTCCTGCTGTCCCAGCACCAATTACAATAATTTTATAACTATCTCTGGTCTTCATTATCCTCTTCCTATCTAAAATTGATTTTTAAATTAACTAATTAGTAGCCATTTTTTCATCGTAGTAACATTATTATAAGTTAAAAACACCATAGTTTTATCTGATTTAAATGAAAATTTTGTTAATTTTACCATCAACATTACTATATGCGTAAATCCACTATGTTACTTCCATATTTTAGTTTTAATATCAAAACTATATATTGTTATATAAGATAATATATTAAAATACTTTTCATGAATCCGGATAAGTAATGTTTTAAAAACAACATCTGACAGCTTAGATGTTACAATAAACAAATTCACATACTTCACAAATATGAAAAGTATTAAATATCACTTAAGTTTCGTTACTTTTTTTCTGTATATATTGATAAAAAATTGTGAAATTTTATCGCATTATGCAAGACATTTAATATCAAATATATTACTTTTACTATGAACTAAATGTGTTTATAGGAAATTTATAGATAAATAAAGTGCTAAATTGACTCTTATGCAGTAATTATCGTTTAATTTGTCGAAAAATTGAAAAAATATGTGTAGATAGATATCATTTAAAATACATATATAATTAATTTTAATTTTCCGACACGTTTTTTCACATAGTTCTTAAACTAGTTTTTTGCGTGCATTATGAAAAAATTGTACCGTGTCAATCTTAAAAAATTATATATCATAACTTTAAGAGAGGAAGGAAAACTATGAAGATGAAACGAAAAATCATTATGACAACAGCACTTGCAGCTACGTTAGCTACAGGTGCACTACCTACTACCTCGGTGTTTGCTGCAGAAAAGGAGGCTCCTATTCAACCAAAAGAGGCACAATTAAGTATTCAACCTTTTGCACAAAACAATTTGGAAACAGCCGTTCAAGCTGCCTTAAATGGTCCAGAAGTCAAAAAAATCAAAGTATTCGAACATGAATTTAATGTAAAAGAAATAGAAGTAGTAAATCTAGGTGCAGGAAAAAAATATGTTAAGGGGCAAATCTCTCACCATTTAAGTTTTCGTCCAGATGATCAATTTTATTATGAGTTTACAGTACAAGATGGAAAGGTACTAGATAAACCTGTATTTAATATTGATAGAGGTGGTTGGACACCATTTGCTGCTCCACTTTTATCAATTCTTGCTGCGTATAATGGAATTCCAGTTAATCCAAATGATTTAAATACACTTGGTCAGCAGATTGGTAAAGTTATAGATGGAAGCTGGGAACATGCAGCCCAATCAATTGCAACTGTAGTTAGTCTAAGTTTTAATGAGTAGAATTTTTCAATTTTTATTAGCAGTGTAGAGATCCGCTTTTTGTAATCAGCCTTGTTATAAGAGATTCTAAAACAGCTATTAATAAATTTTTACCACTCAATCACATTATCTTGATTTGTTTACCACCTTATCATTCATTATATGTCACAAAATAGAAGTCTTTTTTAGGACTTCTGTTTTGTTTGTATTCAATACGATAAACAGTTGTTTTTTGGAGGCTATACTTCGAGTTTTCAAGAATCCGTTTGACTATTAGGGACAATTTATAATAAAAAATTATTAAAGTCTCAAATAACTTACTCCCCCCTATTGTTAATTATTTTTAAATACAAAAATTTATTATCTTAAGAATGAAAAACAATAAATATAGTAAAAAATCATCTAACAATTGTTTAAAGGTCAGGAGAGAAAAAATGAACAAAATAAAAATGAGAAATTTCTTTAAAATTAGCATCCTTACTTGTATTACACTAGCAAATTTAAGTAGACCATCTACTATTTTAGCTGATAGTCATCCAGGTTACTCCTATGAATCCAATATAGGGTATCAAAATCCATCGTGGATGTCGAAAATAGAAGATTCAACAAAAATAAGTGAAATATCTATTCCAGGGACTCACGGTACGATGGCTTTACATGGAGCGAGTTTTCTTGATGAAAATTTGACAAGAAATCAAACTATGAGTTTATCCCAACAATTAAATTCCGGAATTCGATATGTAGATATGCGTGTTAAACGTGTAAAAGATTCTTTTGCAATGTATCATGGCGTTGTAAATCAAAAAGCTGTGTTTGAAGATGTGTTAAAAGAGACCATTCAATTTTTAAAAGATCATCCAACAGAAACAATATTAATGCGCTTAAAAGAAGAAACTACTCCTGAAAGTGGATCTCTATCATTTGAGGAGATATTTTTAAAATATAAAAACGTTAATGCTTCATATTTTTGGGATCCTAATTCCGTACCAACTTCAGATAGAAATAACCCTACTTTAGGAGATACCCGCGGGAAAATTGTAATCTTACAAAACTTTACATCCGCTCAATTGTACGGGATTGATTACGAAGGTTTGAATATACAAGATAAATTTGAAATTGGAAGCGGACCAGACGAAATATATACAAAATGGATTGCGATAAAAAACCATCTACAAAATACAAATACTAATTTTAATAATGAAAAAATTTATCTCAACCATTTTAGTGGTACGGGAGGCGCAGCCGCATTTTTAAATAATGTATATCCTTGGTTTGTTGCAAGCGGAAAAGAGAGCAGAAATACTGACAGTAGTCCTAAATTGATTCAAATGAATTCCACTAATGCGTGGAGTGATTTTCCTCGCGATAGAAACGGACAAGTATACTATGGGGGGATGAATACACTTGGGACCGAACTCTTACAACAAGGCGCAATTAAACATTCTGGTATCATCGCAGCTGATTTTCCCGGTCCAGGTTTAATTGATAGTATCATTAAATTAAATGGTATACATTCAAATGAAAAAGAAATATTAATTTCACAAATATCATCTGAATCTAGTCCTTTATCAGGGCAACAAAATCGATCCAGCCAAAACTTTAAAATTGATAGTTTACCTGTAGGTACCAAAGAATTAAAATGGGTTATTGAGCCTTCAGAAAAAGATTATCCTTCTACTATTTCTTTCAATGTAATGATTGATGTTTCCCTAGGAATAGATTCTACTCGTTGGAAAAATATTTTACATGAATCTAGGACTGAAGCTTACACAAATACTAAATATTATATTGCAAGTCCAATTGGTGCCACTAGCAAATTCACAGTGAAAATATATGCTATTACAAATTAGAAAATAAAGAATCCAAATGGAATTCCTTTTTGATGGAATACCATTCGGATTCTTTTTTGATTTTAATTCGTTAACATTAGGATGATGATTAAATTTATTAATATACCATTTAAACCATTAGATAATTCATGCTTGGAACGACCCTTACTTTTTAAAGAGCAATCCAAAATTGTTAACTACCTTTTTCAGCTTATCACTTATTCAAAACTGGCTTCCAAAGCGATAAAGCAAAAATCCAATTTGAGTCGCCATTTCCTTGATGATTTTGAACCGCTTCGTACACTTTCCCCTCATGTACTACTCTATCACCTTTAGTATATGCTTTTCTTGCATCCCATTTTTCATATGCGGAATCCTCTAACTTTGTTGTTACATTCAAAACATCACTTCTACTAGATTCATTTCCAGCTAAATCAACCGCCGTCACTACATATTTATACGATGTATTAGCCTTCAAATCTTTATCCATAAAAGATGTATTAGCCGCCGTCCCAATTTTATTCATAACCCCAGCGCTTTCTCTATATACAATATAATGGTCAACACCTACATTATCTTCTGACGGACTCCACATTAAATCAACAGTTGTCGCTGTTGTACCCATACTATGTAATCCTTTTGGTTGAGTTGGAGCCTCTATATCTGGGATTGTATGTGTTGTCTTAACCTTCAGTTTTTCACTTTCTTTTGATATGTTTCCAGCAGAGTCTAATGCCTTTATTGTATAAGTATATTCCGTATCTGCTTTTAATTTTTTATCAATAAAAGTTGTACCTGATACCGTATCAATTACTTCTCCATTACGTAACACTTGATATTCTTTTACACCTATATTATCAGTGGAGGCCTTCCATGTTATTTCAACACTATTGGCAGAAACTTTAGAGGCATTTAATTCAGTTGGTTGACTTGGAGCTACTGTATCAGGAGTTTCATTATTTACTAAATTTACATCAACTACATTATAAAAAGCGTTTGACGTATCTGCTACATCCCATACAGCTAAAATAACATGATAACCATTACGATCAGTTGGTACATTAATTGTATGTGTTAAATTATTTGATGCGGCCGAACCGTCATGTTTCACAGTTCCGATTGGTTCTAATTCAGCACGTGTTAATGGTTTGTTAGGATCCCATCCTTTTTTGGTAATGTAATAATGCCATTTACTTGTAGAATGTGGCGCTGTATATTTCCATGTAAATGTATTTACTCCACCTTTAATTGTGTTTTTGAACCAACGATTTGATGTTTGTTGGTCAAGAATACCTCCAAACAATCCTCCTGCCGAAGCAATTTCCCCATCAATCGGTCCACTATCTGGAAATCCTTTAGGTGCTTCTAGACTTTGAGGTTCATACATTACATTTCCACAATTTAAATTTAATGCCCCATAATTCTGACTACATAAAGCAGCACGACTACTCGGCTTTTCAACAAACCCATGTGCATACGCACTTTGAGGAGTCATTGTGATTGCCGTCATGCCTGCAGCCAAAACACAAGCACCAATCCCCTTTTTACTTGTTCTTAATCTTTCCAATTTAGATGTTAATTTCAATTTCATTTTTGTCCCCCCAATATATTGCTTTCGCTAATATAATAGCAATATAGGGATAAACGAACAAATCGTCAATTAATATATTAATATCTCTCATAAATTGGTACATTTATTATTATTTTTAATCTCCTATAAAAATAAAGTACATACAATTAAGGAATTTTGTAACATTATGCATTAAAAGAAGAATAAAAACCCCATTTAATTTCACAAAAAATTCAAATATTAAAACAAAAAAATCCTCATGTAGGAAAAATAAATTTTTTATATTACAAAAAGCAAAAAAGTCTGGAAGAAACCGATTATATCCGTTTCTTCCAGACTTCCGCTACTTTTATACCACTCACAAATCCTTTAACCTTAAACATATACACTTGAGGTTAAAACACATATAATACCCCTACTAATTCAAACTAACGCTTAATTACTTATAAAATAACTTAAGGTATCTAGCTTAACTGTATTTTCTTTATTAATAGCTATTTTCTATTCTGTATTTCCTTACTTTAAACAGATTATCAAGAAATTGTTAACGTTTAAGAAAAGAGAAAGTATTTAAAAATCTAGTTTTAACTATCAAATTTTAATAATTTATTGTGTTATTTTTATCTAATAAGGCACAGAAACAAAAGATGAACTTCAGTGTGCTTTAGAAAAGGTTCTTAGGGTGAAACGTTTAAAGGGTATTTTAGTACTGGGTTTTTATTAAATGTTCCTGTACCTAATATTTAAATTAACGGATGTCAAAATATTTTACAATACGAGTATTAAACGTTACATATTTTTATATAAAATGATACATTTCATCAACACGCCTCTTCTAATCTTTATGATAAATATAGAAAATTCGGCTCTTTAGGATTTTATTTTAGAATTCTCATAAAAGTATATAATAGATTAGACACATAATTGTCACAAATTAATAGTTTATCTACTTTATGATTACCTATGAAAATTTTATTACCACTTCAATATTTATCGATAAACTAAAGCACTCTATACTTACAATTTCTTAAAACCCTTTTAAATAATCTTTCAAAAGAGTCGCTAGTTTTATATTTTTTATTTTTTTATTGTACATTTGTACATTTGATGTTAGGATTATGCCTATTAAAATTGAATCCTAACGATTCTTCTTTATAATTTCCATGTTTTAATTGTTAAATAAAAATATAGATTCTGATATATATTTAAAATCAGAACGAAAATGTCGTTATTTTACAATGATTTCGTGGAATACCTTTAGAATGGAAAGATATATGCAACAACGTGTTAAGGGCTTACAGGGGGAACAAAAATGAGAGACTTTTTTGATGATAAGTATAAAAATATTGAATTAAAAAGGAGGTTAATAAATTTAATAAGTGAAATTAGCGAATTCAAAGGAAAATTAGCTGCTTATCAGGAACAAAACCCAGACATATTTAATAGCTTAGAAAAAACTATACCACTACATTACATAAAAAATTTCACAACTATTTATGAGGATATAAAAGTTCCTAATAAAAGATTAAAAGAACTTATTTTAGATGATATCGTACCTCAAAATATTTCGGAAGATGCTATTTTTTGCTATTATCAAACACTTTCTTTTGTACATAAAAACTCCTGTACTTTATTAATCAATCCAGCAACTATACAGGAATTACATTTTCAACTAATACATTACATTACCTCTGACAGTGCCAAATGGCGTGAAAAACCTTTTATCATTCCAGGAATTCCAGAACATGGAATGCACTTGAATAGTTACCGCATTCTTCCGCATGAACTTATTCCACAGTTTATGGAGCAATTATGTGATCAATACAACTCATTAAATACTAGTAAGGGGCTACATTCACTTTTATTAATAGCTCGTTTTATATTAAATTTTTATTGCATAGTCCCTTTCAATCAAGGTAATAACAGGTTGGCATTTATGTTAATGCAATTGCTGTTAATTAAGAGTGGACATACATTTGTAAAATATGTATGTTTGGATAAATATATTAAGAAACATGAATCTGATTATTACAATTCGCTTTATAAATCTTCGATGAATTGGTACTGCGAGGAACATAATAATAGCTTTTGGTTAAAAACGTTTTTAACCATTATATTAGAGGCTTACAAAGATCTTCATAACACAGTTCTAGATTCTATATGTAAACATACTAAAGTTGAGAGAATTCAGGATTTTATACTTAAACAAAAACAACCCTTTACTAAGGAAAGTATTCGTAACACTTATCCAGACATTGCAGAGAGTACAATCAGTAAGGCTTTAAATTCCTTGCAACTGTTTGGCCATATTAAGCTAGTTACAAAAGGAAGAAACGCAAAGTGGATTAAAATTTGACCATACTTTCAAGATATCTGAGCTTCAAAAATTCAATAATAACTTTATCATTGAATTTCATTTTAATTTTAAGCTATTATTACTTTTTTAGTTATTTCTAATTCCAACAAAACAGTTTATAGGAAAAGGTCCGCTTCTCTCCGCCTTTTCCTATAATAAAATTAAATATAGACATAGAATAATTGTCGAAAAAAGTCGTATTTTAATATTTTTTCTTTATTTTCTGGTTGTAAACGTTTCACTTTCATGTTACCATCTTAATCAAACAATAGATGGTAACATGAAAGTATTTCTTTCCCTTAGAAACATATAAACGTACGGTAATATCAAGAAAATAAGGCCAAAGAAATATTTGATACCTACCAAAATAATTAATAGGAATTTTGCGCATTTTTTCTGTTAATTCAGAAAAAACATTTTGTCCCTAAACAAAATTTGTTAGCGCGCAAACTTTAATTACACTAGAACACCCAAATAAATGTACTGTCTTTTTAATTGAGCATTAAGATATGAAAAAAGAGTTCTTCCTACAAAATTCAGCTGATGAACTTAAAGATATCTAAATTACTACCTTAAACGCCATCTATTGTTGACAATATATTTATCAACTATGAAAAAGAGCCTATCAAGGGTTCTTTTTTTTTATGATCATTCAAATTTCAATTCTATCTTGATACTTAGATTCCCCCACAAATCACCTCTACTTTTTTTGCTCTCAATTATTAATTTCCGTTCCCAATTTAATTGAATTTGTGAATAAAATTCCATCTTATAAAAATAATAAATACAACTAATCGTTATATATTAAAGAGGTGTCAATTTTGTCTTTAAATGAAGAGATTTTAGAAACTAAAACAGATAAAAACATTGAAAAGATCCAAACAAATAACTTAAAACAACTTAAAAATACACTAGATAATATCTTTGATATTAGTGCAGATTTAATTGAACATCCTTTGCAATTAAAAACAAACACAAATATTTTACTATATTATTTTGAAGGACTTACAGATAGTGTCGCATTAAAAAGCAATGTTGTTACACCATTATTACAAAAAGTGAATGAAGACAGTCAAATATTTAATTCTAATATTATTGCTACTCATACCAAAATAGTATATACATGGAATGAAATTAAAGAAGGATTACTTGAGGGGCAATGTGTACTATTTATGGAAGGAGAAAATCGGTCACTTCTAATAAATACAAAAGGCTGGGCAGAGAGAGCAATTCAAGAGCCAATTTCAGAAGTTACTATTAAAGGATCACATGATGGTTTCATTGAAAATGCCACAAAAAATATAGGCTTAATTCGTCGATATCTTCCTTCTGCAGAGTTAAAAATCAAAAAGTTGACGATTGGAGAACGGGCCACTTCTTTCGTATACTTAATTTACTTAGGTGATGTAGCAAACGCAGATGTAGTCCAAGAAGTAGAAACCAGAATCTGTAAAATTAAAACAGATGCAATATTGAGCATTGGTGAACTATCTAATTTTACAAAGGATCAAAATTGGTCTCCTTTTCCACAGGCTTATTTAAGCGAACGCCCAGATGCTATTTCAAATCATATACTTGATGGAAAAGTAGCGGTGTTAATGGATAGATCCCCTGGCGCAATGATTGTTCCAATGAATTTAATTGGATTCTTTCAAACTCCAGATGATTATAATATTCATTGGCTCGTTGCATCATTTTTTCGCTTATTACGATTTGCAGGATTTATTATAGCTATTTTTTTACCAGCATTTTATATAGCTATAGTCTCTTTTCACTTTGAAATCATTCCTATAGATTTATACACTTCTATTGCAACGTCAAGAGTCAAAGTCCCTTTCTCTCCCTTATTGGAAGCTTTTATAATGGAAATCACACTAGAAATGCTACGTGAAGCGGGTATTCGCTTACCACAACCAATTGGACAAACCATTGGAATAGTTGGAGGAATTGTAATTGGACAAGCGGCTGTTCAAGCTGGTCTTGTTAGTAACGTTATGGTTATCATCGTATCTATTACAGCCATTGCTTCATTTATTGTTTCTAATTATGATTTATCAAGTTCTATACGCCTTATTCGTTTTCCAATGATGTTATTGGCTTACTTTTATGGCATTGTAGGTATTGTTAGTGGATTAATGCTCTTATTTGCTCATTTTGTTTCACTAACTTCATATGGTTCACCATATGGATTGCCAATCGCGCCATTTCGTCTCCAAGAGTTAAAAGATTCTTTTGTAAGATTTCCTATTTCTATGCTTACCAGCCGTTCGAGTACAGGGCAGCCGAAACAAAGAAAGAAAAAAGAAGGTGGTTAACATGGGGAATCTTAAATTTAAAAATATAACTTTATTCGAATTTATTATTTTCATCCATTCCCTGCAACTTGCATCTGGTATGTTAATTATGCCAAGCCCACTTGCAACTACTGCTGGCACAGATGGCTGGATTTCAATCATTCTTGGATGGATGGTTACTTCTATAATCGGTGTATTTATTATATTAATGTTACAAAAAAATCCTAACAAAAATTTCTCACAAATCTTAAAAACATACTTTGGTAAATGGATAGGGACAATTCTTTTTCTTACATATGCCTTTTATCTATTTTTTGCTGGATTTAATACTTTATTAAAGGCAACTGATATTGTAAAAGTGTGGATATTCCCTTCCACTCCTGCTTATCAAATCACCATATTATTACTATTACCTTTTATTATTTTAGCCTTGAGTGGGTTAAGGGCTCTTACTAGTTATTCTATGCTTGTTTTCTTCTTCACTACTTGGATGCCACTATTTCTTCTTTTTTCACTAAAGAGTAACTACAATCCTTTACACCTACTACCTATTTTTAAAGAGGGATTATACCCTATTTTAAAGGCAACAAAAGAAACTATTACTCCTTATGCTGGCTTAGAAATTGCATATTATATATATCCGTTCTTACAAAAAAACAAAAGGCCATAAAAGGACTACTAATAGCGAATACTGGAACCATGTTTTTCTATCTATATGTTACTATTCTTTCTTATATATACTTTAGTCCAGAGGGGATAAAAGACGTAATTTGGCCCGTATTTCATTTGTTACAAGGGGTTCGTTTTTCTTTCATGGAACGATTAGAAATTATTTATATCGCTTACTATTTAATTGTATTCTCCACTACTTTATATCCGTATTTATTTTTCAGTTTTGAATCTATGACCATATCACTTCAAAAAAACGCCCGAAATTGGGCGCTGCTTGCTTTTATGTTATTTATAGTTGGGCTATTTATTTTCCTAAATCCCGATGTGGATCAATATTTGTTTATATATTCTCTTATGGATATCTTAAATGTCATTTTCTTCATTCTATTACCAATCTTATTTTTCGCTTACAGTATTCTTTTTACTTGGATTACTAGGAGGAAACAACTTTGATTCGAAAATGGATATGGATTGTAATTTGTTGTGTGTATATAATTGGTTGTAGTCAGAGAATTCCTCTTGAGAAGGTTTCATTAATCCTTTTAATTGGCTTGGATAGAACCTCTAATGGAAACATAAAAGTTGGAACAAGCATACCACTCTTTCATCATAAGCAGCAAAAAAGTACTATAGAGCATTGGACACAAGCATCAACTGTATATAATGGATTCAGTAAGATAGATACGAAGTTAACGGGATATCTGACAGCTTCCAAAGCTGAAATCATTTTAATTGGGAAAAAATTAGCGCAAGAAGCAAATTGGTTGCAGGAGCTTGATTCTTCTTACCGTGATCCTTACGCTACCATTAATGCTAAAGTAGTACTTGTAGATGGGCCTGCAGAAGAAATTTTTAAAATTTATAAGCCTAGTAAACCATCACTATCATCTTATATAAATGGTGTAATCGAATCCTCAATTCAAAATAACCAATCCGTCTCTTCTACAATTCAGCAATTAATGAGAGAACAAAATGAAGATGGAATGACGCAAACTGTTCCAATTATCAAAAAAACAAAGAATGAAATCGACACAGTAGGAATTGCATTTTTAAATCGAAAAGGGAAATATTTGACTTATATCCCTAAAAAAGATGTTAAATTTTTCAATCTTATAAATAAGCCAAAAAGTAACGGGCGAATGATACTACACCTTGCACTTCCTCCTAAAAATTCCAACAAAAAAACAAATACTTCTATCTTCGTACAGAACGCGACAAGGAAGGTAGATGTTACTTTTCAAAACGGAAAGTTTGTATTTAATCTCGATATATATGCTAATGTAGCTTTAATAGAAAAAACCAATCCTAATTTAATTAAGGGGTACTATGATAATAAAAAAAATATAAATAATTTAAAAAGTGCTATTCAAAAAGAAATTAATAATAATTTACAAAATATGTTGTATGAAATACAGCAGAATAAAATTGATCCAATCGGATTATCCCTATATGCTAAAGCATTTCAATATAAAGAGTGGAAAAAAGTAAAAGGAGATTGGTCGCAAGCGTTAGCAGAGGCTAAAATAAATGTAAAGACACACGTCAAAATAAAAGATACTGGGACCATTAGAAATTAGTCTAATATTTAATAGCATTTCTTAATAGAATTTTCCCTCTTCAATAATTATTATGTAAAAGATACTAATTCAAAGAAAGATCTAATGGTTAAATGCTAACTACTAGATCTTTCTTTTTATCTAAGTATTTTTTTAGGATTACAATTTTCCTATAGTAAACAAGCACAGGTTTCTAAATTAAGTTACTGGAGAATATATAACTCTGGTGCAATATCCCTACCAGCTTTCATTCCAATAATAACTCCATGATATAACGTCAAAGATGAAATCCCTCAACTTAGGTATTTGACTTTTTAAATTTATACAAATGTCTTAGCTCTATGTACTGTGATATATAGGTCCACATCAATATGTTATTGCATCATATACTGAACAGATAATTTAAATTACTTTTATAAAGGATGATGAGGATGAACTTAGAAGATATACAAAAATCCTATGGCGTAATTGTAAGTTTAGGAGGATTGTGTCAAGTCACCAACCAAATCAAAAGACACAATTTAAGAACATTTTCTGGACCTTTAGATTGGTTTTATTATCCATCACTTTCAGATGTAAACAGATTACTTCAAAATCGATTTAAAAAATTTATGAAGTTGGAAAATATGGTTATAGAAGGTTCAGAAAGTTACGGTCTTATTGAATCAGAATTTGATAATCAAATTAAATGGGCAGAACGAATTACCTACTGTATAAAGGACACTTATTATAATTGTTTTTCAATGCATGATTTTCCTATTAATTCAGAAAAGGATTTGAAATCAACCTATCCTTCTTTTAAAGCTAAATTAGACACTAGAATTAATCGATTCCTTGAAAAAATAAATAGTAGTGAATCCATTTTATTCATTAGAATTTGGGGAAATCGAGATGAAGCGGTTGAATTACAAAACGTATTATCTAAAATTACAAATAAGGATTTTAATATCCTTATTGTTAATTTCAAGGAGGGTATATCTAATATTGTTGAACAAAATTGGGGAATATCGAGGGTTTGTTCAATTGAACTCCCACGTTATCAGGATAGATGGGAAGGTGATGATTCCGATTGGGATGTTATTTTAAACAAAATAACATTAACTTAATAATTTTCTTCTTACTTTTAACATGATTTGGCCCGTAAAATCAAATAGGTGTAGAGAAATAAAATTCCTGTCTAATTGATACACACTTAATTAACAAAACGTTCATATAATAATTCGTAAGTCCTTCTTTATTGAATAAATAGTTCTTTACAAAATTAGTTCCATCACTAGAGCACCTTTATGCGGTGCTCTTTTTTGAATTTATAAAATGTAAAAATAGTTGTTCCATTTTCCTTCAAATGGCTAATTCCCTTTGTTATTCTTCTGTTGATTTCTGTATAATCATTTATGCGATCAGCATATTCTGCTTATGTAGTGCATTCACGACTACTTACTTCCATACTTTATCTTATATTTTGTCTTCTTGGATATTTCATTATAAGCTTCTTCAATTCCCTTGATTTCCTTCCCCTTCTTTTATCTTAAGAACAAGCAATTTCTTTCATTAATATTAAATAAACTAAAGCATAGATTTTAAAAGAACCTAATTTACATATAATTAATGATAAACTACAATATGTATTCTCCACGTTTAATCAACATCTGAATTATAAATCTAACATATTTTTTTTAGTTGATTGTCATTATGGTACAACCGTGTATACATTTACCAAACAAACTACATAGTTTAAATTAGTAAAATATATTGAGAGGAAGGAAATAAATCTATGAAAGTCATAATTTTGTGTGGCGGAAAAGGGCTTCGGATGCAAGGAATTTTAGAGGACATTCCCAAACCATTAGTTCGAGTTCAAGGAAAGCCTCTCCTCTTGCATATAATGAATTGGTATAGAAAATATGGACATTCTGATTTCATTTTGCCCTTAGGATATAAAGGTGAGAAAATTAAGGAATATTTTATGGACTTTAGCTGGAAAGAGAATGACTTTAGTTTGAATTTTAAAACCAGTCAATATACGCTACTTCAGAAATTAGAAAATTGGAATATACACTTTATAGATACAGGAATTGATACAATGACCGGGGCAAGACTAAAAAAACTTGAATCCTTTGTACAGGGTGAAACCTTTTTATTAACTTATGGTGACGGATTAGCCAATATAGATATTGATCAACTAATAGCATTCCATAAAGAAAAAGGAAAAATTGCTACATTAACTGGAATTAAAAAAAATAGTCAATACGGCCTATTGGCGGTCGAAGATGGAATTGCTATTGATTTTAAAGAAAAACCATTACTTGATGAAGTAATTAATGGCGGTTTTTTTGTATTTAACAAAGAAATATTCGATTATTTAAGTAATAATGATGATTGTGTTCTAGAAGAAGATCCTCTTCGAAATTTAATAAAAGACAATGAGCTCGCAGTCTATGAACACAATGACTTTTGGGCTAGTGTCGATACACCTAAAGATTTAAAAACTGTAAATGAAAGTTGGAATCCAAATAAATTTTAGTGGAGAGGACTGAATAAGCATTGAACTCTAATGATAAAAAAATAAGTTTACCTCGATTGTATATCCCCTCTAATGAGAAAATGGTTAACCCACTTTCAACAGGAATTAAAGCTTCAAATCTCTCCAAAAAAAATACTCAAAAAAGAATTGATCCCCAATTCTATAATCAACAACATGATCTAAATAATCATTTCTGCGTCATTGTAGGTAGTGAGTATGTCTTGAAAATTATTGCTTTACAGCAATCATTAATGCAGTACTCAGAAAAATTCACATTGTGGATTTGTTGTATAGATCCTTTTGCATATTCACTATTAAAAGAAATGAGTTTAATTAATGTAAACCTTTTACAAGTTGAAGAATTGGAAGATCGTGAACTAAAAGCAATTAAGAGAAAAAGAAAAGTAAATGAATATTGTTGGACTTTAAAATCTGTCTTGATAGAATATTTATTGGTCAATTATGATTTACCATCTATTCTATATTGTGATGGTGATTTATGCTTTTTCTCTGACCCTAATATTATTTTTGAGGAATGGGGTGACCATTCTATTTTCCTAACCCCCCAAAGAGATCGTGATTGGGTAGAAAAAATGTATGGAAAATATCAGGCTGGTCTAATTGGATTTAAGAATGATCTCTATGGACTAAAAAGTGTAAGATGGTGGAAAAATAAATGTATAGATTGGTGCAGTGCCGAGGCTGAGGAGGGGAAATTTGGAGACCAAAAGTATTTAGATTATATCCCTATATATTTTCCAAAAGTAAAAATTTCAAATAACTTAGGTATAAATGCTGCACCTTGGAACTGTATATATAATAACGATTATAAAATTGACAAGACTAAAAACGATATATTTATTGAAAACGACAAACTAGTTGTTTACCATTTTGCATGTATTACTATCTTTACTGAAAATGATTTTGATCTTTGGTCTTTGGGAGAAATTTCAATACCCAATAATATATTAAACCATATTTACACTCCGTATTTAGAGAGAATTCAATTTGTTTTAAAGCAATTAAAGGATAAATTCAATAAAGATACTAAACAATTTTTAAGTAAAAAAGATATAAATAAAGCTCAAACTTTATATAAAGATTCACAATTAAGAAGAAAAATGAATCAATCCAATCATTTTATGAACTTTTCCATGATTATAAGTAAAGAACGATTAATCCAAGGATTGACTTCTTATTATTCCTTAGAAAATTTCAACGCTAAATTTACTGTATGGATTTGTTGTATGGATGATCTAACGTATCAAATATTAGAGAAATTAAAATTAAAGCACGCCATACTAATTCCGGTAAAGGATATTGAAAATCATGAACTCCTCAGTATAAAAAATGATAGAAGTTTACAAGAATATTGTTGGACATTAAAAGCGCCCCTATGTCTACATGTCCTTAGTCTTTATCCGGAAGTTGATCACATTATATATTGTGATGCTGATATGTATTTCTTTACAACACCTAATATCATTCTTGATGAATGGTGGAAGTACTCTGTATTCCTTTGCCCTCAAAGAAGCTCTACTGAAATTGAAAGCATACACGGTATATACCAAGCTGGTTTAGTAGGCTTCAAAAACGATCAAAATAGTAAAGAAATTTTAACATGGTGGAAAGATAAATGCCTAGAATATTGCAATAATCAATATGATGTTGAAATGAATAGATGGGGTGACCAAAAATATTTAAATCACATTCCTAACATCTTTTCTAATATAAAAATTATGACTCATAAAGGTATTGATGCAGCACCTTGGAATGTCATTTTAAATAGCAGTTCTATATCCAAAACAGATAATAAAGTTTTTATTGATCAAGATGAATTAATAGCTTTTCATTTTGGAAGTATGCAAATTATTAATCCAAATGAGTTCGATTTATGGAAACAAGAAACTTTAGAATTACCTCCAGCAGTTTTAGATTATATATACATTCCTTATATTGAACAATTGAACAAGACATGTCATACCCTTCATAATACTTTTCAAAAATCTCCCTCCTCTTTATTTGCTGACCAAATTGATACAACAACAATAAAAAATTATTTTAAATACCCCTCCCCTCATCACAATTAAGACTGATACTTTCCTTATTTAAAAATAAATCTATTTATTTCAGCAACTAAAAATACATCTTAATAAAGGATAGATTATCACTATGATTGCTTCATTTAAAAATAAAACTTTCCTTATTACTGGTGGATACGGTTTTATTGGTTCTCACTTGGCACGAAGACTTTTAAATTTACAAGCAAAAATTGTTCTTTTCATAAGAACACCATCAAATTCTTGGAGACTAAAGGATATTCTAAAATATATTGAAACCTATGAAATAGATATACGAGATAAAAAACAAGTACAAGATGCAATAAAGAAAATTAATCCCGATTATATCTTTCACCTGGCAGCCTATGGTGTAAATTCTGCCCATACAGATTACATCCATGCTATAGAAACAAATGTTATAGGGACTTGTAACATTATTCAAGCAGCAAAATTGGTGAATTGTAAAAAAATCATCAATTTTGGGAGTAGTTCTGAATACGGTAACAAGATGGAACCTATTCATGAAAATATGTTACTAACTCCTGTGGACATCTATGGAAGTACCAAAGCTGCTGCTACTATACTCGCCCATCAAATTGCTAGCGAAAACAATATTAATCTTATAACATTAAGACCTTTTGGCATATTCGGAGAAGGCGAAGAGCCGCATAAAATTTTTAGCTATATAATCTTGCGAGTATTACAAAACAAAGATGTAAATTTAACTTTATGTAATCAATTAAGAGATTATTGTTATATAGAAAATGTAATAGATGCCTGTATCCTAGCAGTAGAAAATACTACTGTACAAAATGAAATCTTTAATATTGGGAGCGGCACTATTCACCCCTTGAAACATTATGTAGAATTATTATTCAAACATTTGAAAACCAATTCCAGACCAAATTACGGTGCAATTTCCTCTAGAACAAATGAAAGATGGGTTCCTGAAGCAGATGTGCAAAAAATAAAAAACTCTCTTTCTTGGGAACCTAGAATTAATATTGAAGAAGGAATTATAAAAACTGTTAATTGGTATAAAAATAATAAACATTTATACCTAACCCCCTAAAAATAGGGTACTAAAGGAGGTGGACTAATTGTTAAACCGAAACTTTAATAATGCTTTTTACGGAAAAAGAATTTTAATTACTGGACATACTGGTTTTAAAGGTTCTTGGTTATCCCTATGGTTGAATGAATTAGGTGCTGCTGTAATCGGATATTCATTAGATCCTAAAAATAAAAATGATAACTTTAACATTACTAACCTTCAAAATAATATAATTGATATTCGTGGAGACATTAGAGATTTTAATAAATTAAATAACGTTTTTACAGATTATAAACCTGAAATTGTATTCCATTTAGCTGCCCAACCTCTAGTTAAGTATTCATATGAATATCCTAGAGAAACATACGAGGTAAACGTTGTAGGAACTATGAATGTACTAGAGGCAATTCGATTACATGAATCAGCTAAAATAGGAATTATGGTGACAAGTGACAAGTGCTATGAAAATAAAGAATGGCCTTGGGGTTATCGTGAAATTGACCCTATGGGCGGCCATGACATATATAGCTCAAGCAAAGGATGCTGCGAACTTTTAATTTCTTCCTATCGTAATTCTTACTTTTCAGAAGAAAAATTTTCTCAACACAAGAAAATAATTGCAAGTGTTCGAGCTGGTAATGTAATTGGTGGTGGTGATTGGTCAATAGATAGAATTATTCCCGATTGTATACGAGCATTAGAATCAAACAAAAAGATTATTATTAGAAATCCTACTGCTATTAGACCCTGGCAACATGTACTAGAACCTTTAAGCGGGTATTTACTCCTTACAGAAAAAATTATAAATAATGGTATCCTTTTTTCAGGAGCATGGAACTTCGGGCCATCCCTAAGCAATATTGTTTCAGTAGAAAAATTAGTGACAAGTTTACTAGACATTTGGGGCTACGGGGATTGGACAGCAGAAAATATAGGTACAATAAATTTTCATGAAGCAAATTTACTAAACCTTGACATTAGCAAAGCAAAATTCAATCTTAATTGGCAGCCAAAATGGTCCCTACAACAGACTTTAGAAAATACAATAGAATGGTATAAACATTATAATTCTTACACCAGTTCTGAGATGAGAAATCTATGTATTAGCCAAATCAAACAATATTGCATGCTTTGAACTACTCCCACTTACCCATACTTGCTGTGAGTTCCTTATGGAGGGAGTCTTCTTGGTTAAAATAATAAAAGATACATTAATTTTTATAGTCTAAATTATAAACCTACTATACCTAAAATTATGTGATTGTCCATTAACAAAAATTTTATTTCTTCGGTTATTTCAAATCAACTATTGACATTATATTGAAGAATAAAGGAATCACGTATTTTTCTAGTGATTCCCTTGTTCTGAGAAAATAATGTCTTGCTTTAACGACAATACAGTATATGTGATTATTAATTTATTTGTTCTAGTTATGAAAAAATCTATTCCTGTCAAAAGAGCTTTCTTCAAAGAAAAACTTCCTTTTTTTTTTTACTTATCCTACTCGAAAAGTAAATAATGTTATTTTTCAGATAATTATATCTACTATTTATAGAATTACACTGAGCTTTAACAAGTTTATGCTTATATATTGATTCTCTTATTTATTATCACCAATGTTGATGAATTTATGCATAGCTTATTCTATACACAAATAGCTTTTTGAATTATCTTTTCAGAATAAATAAAGGAGACTTTCTCTTTTATGCACTTTCCCCTTACCAGTCTTAAATTTCCCTTTAATCAACAATAAGAACAAATCTTCAATATAGTACATCTTCTATAAAATAAAACCATACGTAAGATAATTTTACTATTACAAATAATGACATAGTCTGTTTCACCTTTTACATTATCTAAAAAAGAACTTGTAGGAATTCTTACAAGTTCTTTTTTATTTCCTTTATTCTCTTCTTATTTACATACGCAAGATTTATACATTTGGTGGTGATACATACTATATTTATCCGATAAAATAATCTAAAAATTAATACATAATTGATCGTTTTAAGAAAAAGAAATTTCATAAATCTTCAATCACAGTTCTTAGTTCACCTAATAGAACGTATAAAGACTCATATCATCTTTTGATTATTTTTGGATGTTTTATTCTACGTATATTCGACACAAATTGATTGTTTTTTATGAATTTTCTTGAAAAATATTGTAATATCACTCCATTTTTTCTTCTATTTTGTTATGATGTTTATAATTAAATTGGATTAGGATTTTTTTAGAAAATGGGGGCGTATATTATGAGTGTCTCAGTAAAAGGAAATGAGCAATTAACCTCTCTATTGAACGACTGGTATCGATCTATGCTATCTCAGCAAGTTATAAAAGCTACTAATCTAAAAAAGAAAATTGATGAAAAAATTAATAAGTTAAGCATTGAACCGAATCAAGAGCATCAGGATCAAAATTTGTTACTATACTATTCACTACTCGAATTTCGTTACAAGGTCTTAACAGATAGCCTTGGTATTCAACAAAATAGTTTTGATACTATTAGCGATTATGATATGCCTACAGATCAATTTCTACAATTCTATTATCATTTTTTCAAATCCATTCATTCCACTTTTATATCAAATTATACTGAGGCAGAGGAACATTATAAACTAGCAGAAAAAATATTGGTAGCTATACCA
This sequence comes from Bacillus sp. JKS001846, assembly GCF_900176455.1. NCBI lineage: Bacteria > Bacillati > Bacillota > Bacilli > Caryophanales > Bacillaceae > Bacillus > Bacillus sp. JKS001846. The sequence continues at coordinate 2,208,144 of NZ_FWYG01000001.1, read as the reverse complement.
GATGAAATTGAACACGCCGAATTTTACTATAGAATTGCTACTTTCTATCACCATACCTATAACAATCTCGCTTCTATCGAATACGCAAATAAATCGAGAGCAATCTTTTCAAAGTACGAAGGTTATGAAGTAAAAACAGCCTTTTGTAATAGTTTGCTAGGTGGTTGCTGCATCTATTTAAAACAGTACGAACAAGCAGAAGAATATCTACATTGTGCAATTGATTTACTACAAAAAAATAGGGAAGAAGATTCCTTGTTATACGTAAAAAATACTATGGGGTGGCTGTATTCTGATCAAAGTATGTCTACTTTAGCTATTCGTCACCTTTCAGAAGTAACAGAGAAAATCCCTACACACTTCAAGGCCATCTTCCTACAAGCTAAGGAACATTATAAGTTAGGAGAACAATCAACGGCCAGCCAACTCATTGATAAGGGACTACAGATTTGCAGAGAGATTCATAACGAAGAATATACACACCACTTCTCTATTTTAAAAAAATTAAACGAAAATATTCCATTGGAAGAATTAGAAAAAATCATTCAAGAAGGAATCTTATACTTTGAGGAAGAAGAATTATGGGAATATGTTGTCGAATACGCCGAATTATTTGCCACAAAATGTAGACAATTAGAGAACCACCAAAAAGTAAGTGACTATTTCCATATTTGTTATCAAGCAAGACAAAAATCAATCGCAAAAGGAGTGTTAAAATAATGAAAAAAATTAGCTTATTATTATCAAGCATTGCTTTTATTGGGGTATTAACGGTGGGAATTTTTCAGTTTTCTAAAACAGATCAGCTTGCTACTCATGGGCATTATCCTGCTCCTTCATATAGTGTTGGCGATTATGGTGGTGCACCACCACAAATTTAATGTAAATGTATTTAAAAACCCTCCAAATGGAGGGTTTTTAAATGGCTTATCTGCCTGTTCAATACGCATAGAGAGTACATATTATACTTATTTACTATGTTATAAGATTTTTCATTTCCACTCTGTAACAAGATTCTAGCATTCTCTCCTAGAATCTCAACTTAAATCTTAAATCCACCAATTAACTCTTGAAGTTCTTCCGCCATCTGTGCTAATTGTATTGCTGAAGAATTTATCTCTTCCATAGAAGCATGTTGTTCCTCAGATGAACCAGCTATCGTTTGCATACTTGAAGAATTTTCTTTTACAGCCATAGCTATTTGATCAATCGATGTATCGACTTTCATTGCATCAGTAGTCATTGTATTAGATAGTTCCACCATACCATGCACTTTTGACACAATATCATTTGCAGATTTTGAAATCTCATAAAAACTTTGTTTTGTATCGTTAGCAACTTTAATTCCCGACTGTACTTCTACGCCTACTTCATTCATAGCTTTTACAGTCTCATATACGTCTGCTTGTATTTCCTTAATTAAACTTCCAATTTCCATTGAAGATTCGGATGATTGCTCCGCCAACTTTCTAACTTCATCGGCAACAATTGCAAATCCTCTCCCCTGTTCCCCAGCTCTAGCTGCTTCAATCGCTGCATTTAATGCTAATAAATTTGTTTGTTCCGCAATATTTTGAATCGCTTCTAATATACTGCCAATTTGCTGTGATTTCTTATCTAATAATTTTATGACATTATCGGATTGAGAAACAGAGTGATGGATAGACTGCATTTGTGTTACAGTTTGTTCTACTAATTGTTCACCTTCATTGGCTTTTTGTTTAGTGTATATGGATGAAGCCGATACTTCAGAAGCATTCTCAGCTACGTATTGAATATTTCGTGTTACCTCACCAATTAATTCAGCTCCAGACTCAACTTCATTATTTTGAACCTCTGCACTGTTCGAGATTTCTTCCATCTCTTTTGTAATTTGTTCTGTCGCAACACTTGCTTGCTCTACACTAGCAGTTAGTTCCTCAGAAGACGCAGCTACATGTCCTGCAGATGTGTTAATTTGAGAAATAATATTACGTAACGACTCTGCCATTGTATTGAAACTACCACCTAATTGACCAAGTTCATCCTTTGAACGAATATCTATTTTCTCGGTTAAATCTCCTTGACTAATTCTTTGAGCTGAAATGACTAATTGTCTTAGTGGAGTAATTATAGATTTGAGTATGAATAGAATTACAATTCCACCTAACAATAATGAAGCACCTATTATAGTGAGTGTTTTATAAAAAATAGGATTGGTAGCTTCTTCAATTTCTTTCGTAGGCATTACGCCAGCTATTTTCCAACCTGTTTTTTTATTTGTCTTAAAGCTTATGTTTCGATCTTCACCATTGAGGCTATAAGTAATTACTCCATCTTCTGTCTTGTACAATTCATCCACTAAAGTTTTATCTAATTTCTCTCCAGGTTTTAGTGATGGATGAACAACTATAGTTTTATCTTGACTAACTATAGATACAAATCCTTGCTTCCCAATTTTTATCATTTTGGATGTTTTTACGATATCTTTAATATTCAAATCTACGCCAATGACACCACTTTTATCTGCATTCTGCTTTGCAATTGCAATTACCATATTTCCTGTAGACTTTGATTTATATGGAGATGAAACAATAATCTCTCCATCTGCTTTTACTGCATCCTTATACCAACTGCTTTCTAGCGGATTAAACCCTTCTGGTATTTTTCCAACAGGTGCATGAATAAATTGATTGTTACTGGATGCCGTATAAATCGTTTCTATCTCTGGATGTAACTGTATATATTGATCAAATTTATTCTGTACATTTTGCGATTGTTCAGGATTATAATCCCCTTGTGTGAGTACCTTTGCAAAATGAGTGATATCTGTATGCTTATTTTCTAATTCATCATCAACAATCTTATCTAAAATACTTATATTATCTTTTGCTGATTGTAGAATTGTTTCATTAAGATCTGTTTTTGCTTTATTATAAGATGATACTCCTACGATAAGGCTTGGTATAATTAATATTGCTATAAATGCCATAGACAACTTCGTTTTAAGCTTTATTTTCCCCAATCTTTCTTTTATATTAAACACTAGCTACTTCTCCTTTTCATTTTTACTACTTATATAGTTTATTTAAATTTTTCTCCTTTACTTTTCCACATTCATTTATGGTACCATTCGAAATGAAACCACAATTACATCCTATTATCCGCACTTTATAATTTAGAGATTTAATTTTCACAGACAGAGTTTTATCTGCCCTCCTTTCGAATATGTTATTTTTCTAGATTCAGCAATTACTAGACTACGAATTATTCCAAATAAACTTGATGCAACATATACTTCATTTAAAAAATAATTATTGGATTTGTTTGGATAAAAATCTAGTTTAGCGCTAATCCAATCGGATGAAATTCTTACCATAATACATTCACTAAACATAAATAAGTAAATTTATTTCTTTTAATACTTATATTTAACTGCCTTTTAACCATTCTAACTGTATTATTTCATCGTTTTATCTATTTATTACAACCACTTTTGTATTATTGAATCACTAAACTATAAATTCTAAATAGGAGAATAAAATAAATTAGAGAATTACATTGTAACACATATATATAAGTTGTTAATATTAAAATTTAAAACTTTACTATTTTTCATATGCAATATTACATGCGAAAAGCCATAATTTTTTTGTTATACTATGCATGTGGATTTTTCATCCAAAATCCACCCAAACGCATATTTATGTATATGCCACCCTAATTGATGAAAGTGAGAAGAGTGTTTATCATTTTTCTCACTTTTTTATTTAGGCTCTGTTAATATTGATTATTGATAAAAAGTATTAAATAAGGGAAGACACCTTAGAGTTGGTGCTTCCCTTATTTGTTGATTATTCAAATCTAAAATAGGTATTTTCTAAACCTATTCTTTGCTTTAATGTTCTGCCCAAAGCATAATTATTTGGTAATTCTTTTTCAATGACACAAATAATATAACCTGCTTTTCCTGTTGTTAAATTAGTTAGTTGTAAGTAGTTAGTGTTGTCGTAGATATAAGAAATAATATATTCATAGAAATTATTTTCTTTATCTTCTCTATTCATACCAACATTGTACACCCTAACTCTTGCTCCTACCCAAATTTCCTCATCATCATCAACATTACTTAAAGGCATCCATTTCGAGTTATCCAATATTTCACCCTTTTCTTAATTCATTCGTTTATACACGAATGTTGCTAGACACAAACTATCATAAGCATCCGTCATTTCATTGATTAGACGACCACCGACAGAGAAAAAAGACTCAACATAGCTTTTTACCCATTGAAACACTTGCTCTTTTAGTTATTTTTACATTTTGAATCTACGAAAATGAATTCCCTTATAAAAACTCTAACAGAGAATCTTCCTTCCAAATTTCACCTAGGGAATTATTTGTTTTCCAAAAAACCTACCAACATCTTTATCAACTCATTTTAGAATATTTAAACAATAATTCCATATACATTACCTGCATAAATTATTCATTTTCTTTTATATAAGACCTACCTTTTTACTTTTGATAGATTATTAGACATTGGATTATTATACATAAATCCCAAAAACATGCGGTATTTTGTAGAATTTTGTCTATCAATATGTATGTACACCCTTTTGTAGTGGATATAGACTGTGAGGTGTAAGGAGATACCTTACAAAATAATAAAAAGGAGATTATAGAATGAGTAGATTAACAAAATTCTCAAAGTTAGTATTTGCAACTTTAATCGCGGGAAGTAGTCTAAGCACCTTTGTTTCGTCACACAGTGTACAAGCTGACACCTTAGATCCTAATTACCAAGACAATATAAAATTCATACCACCTTCTAGTGCTAGGCCAAAATTGGAACAAAAAAACACTATTGTTCCAGAAGCAAAAGTTGTTAAAAACCATTATGTAAAGTACTCTAAAGCACATTTCCAAACTAAAGAAAGTATACCAAAAGAGATTTATTATTCTTCAGAAGGCTTTAAGGGCTATATACAGGCAAGTACCGTTTGGGATATGGGAGATCATTTCGCAACACTATATTCCGGAACCGTTATTCGATGTTAGACTTTTAATCCATTCTCCCCTAATGCTTAAAATGGTTAATAACTCACTGCCAATACTGTAATATCTATTGTTCATAAAATAAACCACAAAATCTTTCGATTTCATGGTTTATCAAATATAAAGATAATGCTAAACGAATACTCTAACATTACCTTCCCCAAAGTTAATTATAGAGTATTTTCAAAAAAAAGACACTCTTGTAGTGTCTTTTTTATAGTATTTTAAAAAGAATTCCACCTACTAACACCTTTTTGTTGCGCCTATTCGTTTATTTCAATATAATACTTTTCCATCTCGTATATGCAATAGATAATGATAGCTAAACTCCAACTGACACTATAATAATTATGTGTGTAGAAGTCATAGCCCGCTTTAATACCTTTCTCTATTACAACTAATGTAAATCCTAAAGCCACCCATCTGTTAATTTTCATCTTTATAAACGTTAAAGAGATAATTATTAAAAATAAAATATTTGTAAGATGATTTATCATTAGCTCATATTTTTGAATGTATACTGCCATTATACAAGCAACGATATTAGTCGCAATGCCAAAGGCAATCACCGCTCCCCAAACCCTGTCCGAAAGTCCCACTCCTGAGTCAGTCCCTTCCTAAACAAATATCCCTTTCTTTAATTCGTTCCTACACCCTATTCAAGATATGCTAAATTATCCTTGTCTGATGAATATCTATTTATCTTTTCATATAGAGCAAACAAAATTTCTACCCATAATTTTTTCTTTATTAGACAAACTATGTCTAAGCCGTTTGAACTAGCGGCTTCACTCTTCTGGTAATGAGATAGCACAATTTATTGAATTGACTAACTCATTCAATCCACTGGCACCGGCAGGCAACAAAATAGTTGTCTGCCATTTTCATGTATACTTTTTCTAATTTCATTACAAACCAAATGTGTGCTGTACTGATTTCAAAAGGACAGCATTTCATTTTTAAAAATGTAAAAAAGATAAGATCCTGTCTACTTTTGGTATAGGACTTTTTCTTTTCACACATACTATTTTTGAACCTGTTTACCGATACGTGTCCTAATGGTGTCTTGAATTCCTCCTAAAAAGGGCTGCAGATACGACTGCATGCCCTTTTATTTACGTTGCTTCTCTATATTGAGTAAAATAATTAAAAACTAAATATGTAATATTACATATTTTTTCTGTTCAGATTATGTTAGGATTTACTTCGTAGTCGAATTATGGTTTCGTATCTAATTCAGCAATATGTGAACTGTTTACCTAAAGAAAAGACACCCAAAAGGTGTCTTTTCTTCTTTTAATCTAAAAAACATTTTTTCTGTTCAGTAAGATCCAATTATCCCTCTAACCTAAACCTCATAATTAAAGGCAATTTAATCATGGTACTCAAGAGTTTTCATCCATTTCAATATACCTATAGCTTAATTTAAAATCACATTTCCAGCACTATATTTGCTTTCCTACAGATTTTCTGTCTTGTTCTTAATTCTGTCAAAATCCTCATGTAGCTATACAAAGAATATATGCTACTATGATATTAAGAAACTATGCGTTCCCTTAACCCTGTATCCGGCCCTGTATTTATTACAGGGTCTTTGTTTATTTTATTTACTTTTATTGGCTTATAAAGGTTAATACACAACCAATTTCAATTAAAACCGTTTAAATGTTAGTTAGAATTTGAAAAAATATATCTATTAACTTTTTTAACAAATGTAATCTAATATTAAATTTCTAAATCTATACTGTACTATACACCAGTTAACACTATATAAATAGTATTAACTATCTTAATTGAATATTAGCAATAATAAGTATAAACATTATCAATTTACTATATCTTACATTTATGTAAAAATAGATGTATGTTAAGCTTATTCAAAATCTTTCCCCTAATAAAGATTTGAAGTAGCATTTCATGATTCTCCTTACTGTTAATATGCCTTGAAAAAGAACCCTATAGGGTTCTTTTTCTTTTCATTATAACCTCAGTAAGTCCTTATTTAACATGCAAAAGGACTGCTAATTACTTGCAGCCCTTTTACATGTTAATATACACTTGTATTAAATACTTAATACTTTCTTGTATTAGGCGTTTATACAAACTAAACATGCCATTATTATTTAGATATATAACACTTCAAAGTTTAGAAGTATACAATAACAAATCTTTCCCAACTTCCAGCTACATAACTATTAGCAGTTAATTCTCTACCACCATTTGCTGATATAAATCTACCATTACTTAGTGCTTGTAATACATATATCCTATTGTCTCCACCATTATATAAGATAAATTTTTCCCATGCCCCAATTGATGTACGATCTGCTACTACTCTACCGTTTGGCTCAAACGAAACGTACTTTCCATTACTTTTTGCTTTTAAAGCAAACGTATATAATTCCCCAGTCGGAATTAATTCAAATTTCTCCCATTCATTAACTGCATTACGATTTGCTACTACATTACCCGATGGCTCAGCAGAAACATATTGTAAATTTGCTGCCTGTATAGCAACTGTCCAACTTCCATTAAATAAATTCACGCCTTTTAGTGAACCTGCTCTTGATAGATTTGCTGCCGATACATCATTCGATGGTGTAATCATCAATATCATTAAAACCATCGGCAACATCATTAAAACTAACTTTTTTGAGATTGTATTACCACTTGCACGTGTTATGAACCTCTTCATTCCCATTCCTCCCTTAATATGCATAGAACTCATATACATCATACCAAATATGTAAAATATTGTAACATAAGAGGGGTTTTATCAATAAATACCTTACTATTCTGTTTCTTTTTTCTCAAATCTATAGCACTTAAACATTTATCAATTCTCAAGCACATTTTTAAAATCCCCCCTGATAAACAAATATAGCAGTTGATAGCAAGGAGAGTATATACAAAAGAGAGAGTATTTTCATTTCACTTTTCTTTAAATAAAAACCAAATAGCCGTTCATAATGAACGACTATTTGCATCTAACGAATAATTAGAAGGTTCTTCATGTTAATCTATTTTGTTTAATCCCGTTGAAGTAACTTGATAGGTTCTTTTTTTGCCTATATATTCTTGTTTATTATTCTCAAGGTTAAGAAGTGTAGCACGTGTCTTTTCCTTTACTGCTTCCCCTTCTATATGGGTAAACTCAATGTAATCCCCCGCTTTTAAGGACACCGTTTGGATTTCAGCAGTTTGTTGTCTGTTTCCCACTATTTCCTTATTATACACAACATTACCGGTTGAATTCTTTACTGTAATACTTGCATATGTCTGATTAAAGTAAGAATGTGGTACGCCTGCTTCTAAATTCACCTGCATTTTCTCTGTTGTCCTATTATAATCAACTTTTGCGATTTCTCTATCACTATATCCTTTTAAAGACCACCTAAAATGATTTCCATCTAAAACCGTTGTTTCTGGCATTTTTTCTACTTTCTTCAAGCCTTCTTTTGTAACTTCGTACATGACTTTTTTTCCAAAACTTTCTTGTTTACTGCTGTCTACATTTATTAAAGTAGCTCTATGCACACCTTCTAGGTGTGTCAACTCAATATAATCTCCTACTTTAACTGGAACTTTTTGCGATTCAGCATTTTGTTGTTTGTTTCCATAAATGTCTTTATTGTATACTACTTTCCCTGTTGCATTTTGTACTTTAATACTCGCATATGTCTGATTAAAATAATGATGCGGTACGCCTGCTTTTAAGTCGATTTGCATTTCTTCTGTCGACTTATTGAAATTAATTTTTGCAAACTCGAAATCACTAATTCCTTTTAGTGACCATGCAAACTGGTTTCCTTCTAAAATACTAGAAGAGTTCGGGATATCTGAATTAAAACCTAAGTTATCTAATATAGATTTTAGATCAGGTAAAACACCTATTCTATCATTCCACGGATCTTGAGATTTTGTTCCTGTATTCGGATTACTTAAGATATTTCTTAATTCGGCTGGTGTATAAGGAGAACCTCGATGTTCTTTAGCAATACCTTGAATCGAAGTTGCTGCTCCAGCAATAATTGGTGAAGCACTTGATGTTCCACTAAATGTTGATGTATATAAATTTGTAGTATTTTGACTTGGATTTGCTGATGTTGTATCAACATTTTCTCCCCATCCATATACATCTAATCGACTTCCATAATTTGAAAACCATAAACGTTGATGTGGAACAGTTGATGATCCCGCCCCAACCATAATAGCACCTGAATCCTTGAAGTCTGGACTATTTCGATTTAAGATCTTTTTTCCATTACGATCTTTAAAATTATCTAAGTCGTTTGAACCATTTGCGCCAGCTTCTATAATAATAATCCCTTTATCTGTACCAACACGAATTGCATCAAAAATATCTGGATGTACTTCTACAGGTAAATATTTATCCCCATACCCATCATACGAAGCTTGTGCCTCTAATAAAAGAATATCTCCCGCTTGTAAATTATGTACAGCACTTAAAATAGCATCCGCTGTATTATAAATTCCATTATCCCTAATCTGGGATATTACTTTTACATTTGCTTTTGGTGCAATTCCAATATTTCCAATTTGATTATCTTCAGATGAAACAATTCCTAATACAGAAGTACCATGAGCTCTATGCTGGCTTATATTTTGTCCCGACATAAGCTTAATATTTTTATTGACTAAATCCTCATGGTTCAATAACCATCCATATTCCATATCCACAAAAGTTGTATCCTTCCCATCACCACCTTTAATGCTCCAAGCATGCGAGGCATTAATTCCCTTTGGTGCCGCTTCAAGATATCCTTGATTTTTAAATCTAGGGTCATCGTACGGATTAACAGATAAATTTGGTAACTGTATTTCAGGAGGGGTCAAAATTTGTTTTTCTTGTATATAAGCCTCCTCTACGAGAGGAGATGTTTCAAATTTTTTCAGTAATAATTCTATTTCTATGTTATTAGGAGCTTGTACAATATAATAATTTAATAAATTATTAGCTGATTCATTAGCAACTGATTTAGATTGTACTGATAACTTTTCAATCTCTATCGGATTTACAGATGAGAACAGACGATTCAAAGTAAGTTTTGTATTTTCGGAAAATAACTGCTTTAAATTGTTATCATAATCCCCATTTTTTATTCGTTTCTCAATACCATCTTCATAAGGTAAGTCAATTTGATTTTTAAACTTTACAATTAATCTTTCTTCCTGTGAATCTCTTTCTTTGTATGTGACATTATTAGATTCAGCGTAAACTTTATTATGAATACTATCATTTTGTAGGATTAAATCTGTTCCTACAAATGTGGTCATTGCAATTGATGAAATTAGAAACCCTTTGAATATGTTCATACTATACCCGCCAATCTATATTCTCTTGAGAATTTTTTAATGCGTATAATGGTTAAGATTTTTATATAATATATATATCTATAATTTAACTTTTGTAGTGAAATCTATGACTTTATTAATAATCCCATAGAGGTAACCTGATATATTCTTTTCTTTCCCATATACTCCTGTTTACTATTCTCAAGATTAGTAAGTGTGGCGCGTGTCTTTTCCGTTTGTGCTTCTCCCTCTATATGAGTAAACTCAATACAATCTCCTACTTTGACTGAAACGGTTTGGCTCTCAGCATCTTGTTGTCTATTTCCTATAATTTCTTTATTGTACAAAATATTACCGGATAAATTCTGGACTTTAATGCTTGCATACGTATTAGTAAAATAAGGATGGGGTATACCCGCTTCTAATTTAAGCTGCATTTTTTCTGTTGCTTTGTTATATTCTATTTTCGCGATTTCTCGATTATTATATCCCTTTAATGACCAAGCGAATTGATTTCCATCTAAAACCGTTGTTTCTGGCATTTTCTCTACTTTCTTCAAGCCTTCTTTTGTAACTTGATATCTTGCTGTTTTTCCAATGGTTTCATTTTTGTTATTTTCAAGGTTAATTAAAGTTGCTCGCGTTTTTTCCTTTGTTGCTTCTCCTTCTATATGGGTAAATTCAATGTAATCCCCTACCTTGACGGGCACAGTTTGGCTTTCAGCATTTTGTTGTTTATTTCCCACGATTTCCTTTTTGTACAGAACGTTACCAGAAGAATTCTGGACCTTAATACTAGCATACGTACTAGCAAAATAGGAATGTGGTACACCTGCTTCTAGTTTTACCTTCATCTCTTCTACCGTTTTATCATAATCTACTTTTGCAATTTCTCTATCACTATATCCTTTTAATGACCATGCAAACTTGTTTCCTTCTAAAATTGTTGCTTCTGGCATTTTTTCTATTTTCTTCAGGCCTTCCTTTGTAACCTCGTATAGGGCTTTTTTTCCAAAGCTCTCTTGTTTACTATTATCTACATTTGTAAGAGTAGCTCTATGTACACCTTCTAGATGTGTTAACTCTATATAATCGCCTACTTTGACTGGAACTTTCTGCGATTCAGCATTTTGCTGTTTGTTTCCATAAATCTCTTTGTTATAGACCACTTTACCTGATGTGTTTTGTACTTTAATACTTGCATATGTACTATCAAAGTAGTCATGTGGTACACCTGCTTTTAGATCAATTTGCATTTCTTCTGTTGATTTATTTAAATTTACTTTCGCAAATTCAAAATCTCCAATCCCTTTCAGCGACCATGCAAATTCATTACCTTCAAAAATGTTTGGAGATTCATTTTTGATTTGTACCTTTTTCTCAACAGTTTGATCAAATATATCCGTTAATACAATTTTTGCATAAGCATTTGTTGGTAATGATATAGATTGACTGATTCCATTTTGATAAGATTTAATATCATTAATTACGTTAATAGGTTGGCCCGTCATATTTTCATTGTTATAAATTTCAATTTTCCCCTTAAATTGCGGTGTACTATTTTCTTTTAGTTTCCAAGATACATTTAATTTTTCATTTTCACAATATATAGATTGGATATCAAAATCTAATTTTCCTATTTCAGGTTGAGTAGGTTGATTTAGCGTGAATATTTTTCCTGCCCCAATAGTAGACTGCGTATTACCTCCTGCTTTGACCCATACATATTCTGAAGTAGATCCTCCATCATATTGATAAGTATTATCATGCGTTCCAGAAATACTTTGATTATTCCAAGAACTCCATTGTTTATCAACTAATTTTCGGCTATAACCATTTTTCAAGCGCGCTTCTCGAACATTCTGTCCACTATCAGCCCAGTCTTCTTGAAACATTCCTAAACCATGATTAAATGCAACATTAGCAACCGGAAAGTCCATAATTGCAATTTGATGCCATTTATTCTTTGTTACATCTTTCATCCATTGTCCAAATTTAGTATGACCATTTTCTTGCCATGAACGCATTGTCATTGTGTACCAATTGTAGTCTTTCCAACCATAAGTTGTTTGAACCTTCATTCCTGTTCCTTCTCCTCCAAAGGGTCCAGCTTGCGAATTCGGAGATAAGTATTCGGCCTTTATTGCTTCTTTAGAGGAAATTGGATCCCATAAGGCAAAATGTAAAGTACGTTTTCCATTTTCATCAAACCCACTTTGTTGTTGAAAACCAGCATATCCTCCAGCTTCACCACCTGCATTCCAGTTGTGTACAGCCCAGTACGTATAAGGTGGTGTCTGAACTGGTGACCAGTCTATACTAATAATATCTGAGGCAGGTATATTTTGGGGACTCACATAAACTGCTGGAGCAGCTGAATGTGTTGCAGCTTTAGTGTGCAAAATAGACGTTCCAAACATAGAAAACATGCTACATGCTGCGGTAATTATAATAACTTTATTAAATCTTTTCTTTGTTTTCTGACTAATCACTAATCTACATCCTTTTCTAATTTTTATTATTGAATACTAACGTAGTAGAGAAATCTATCAAAATTCAAACAACATCCAGTAATTCTTTAAAATACTGGATGTTGTTCTATCTTTACATCTGATTCTTACATATTAATTGATTGTAATTGCTTTCCATAACGATAGTGCAAATATCCAATTCGGGTCACCATTTCCTTGATGATTTTGAACAGCTTCATACACTGTCCCTTGATGTTCTACTTTATCGCCCTTTGTATATGCCTTCTTTGGATCCCATTTTTCATAAGATACATTTTGATCTTTGGTTTTTACAAGAAGAATTTCACTTTGGATTGATGTATTTCCAGCTGCATCTACAGCCTTCACTGCATATTTATATTCCTTATTAACTGTTAAGTTTTGATCAGTAAACGTCGTTCCTTGTACCGTTTGAATCAATTGTCCATCGCGTAATACCTGATATTCTTTTACACCTACATTATCTGTAGAAGGATTCCATTTTAGCTCTACACTGTTAGAAGTAAGGTTGCTTGCATATAATCCTTGTGGCTGTGTTGGAGCTTCTGTGTCCGGTTTCGGATTAACAATTTGATTTACTTTCTTCAGACCTTCCTTTGTAACTTCGTACATGGCTTTTTTTCCAAAGCTCTCTTGTTTACTATTATCTATATTTGTGAGAGTAGCTCTATGCAAACCTTCTAGATGTGTTAACTCAATATAATCTCCTACTTTGACTGAAACTTTTTGCGATTCAGCATTTTGTTGTTTATTTCCATAAATGTCTTTATTGTATACTACTTTCCCTGTTGCATTTTGTACTTTAATACTCGCATATGTTTCATTAAAATAATGATGCGGTACGCCTGCTTTTAAGTCTACTTGCATTTCTTCTGTCGACTTATTGAAATTAATTTTTGCAAACTCGAAATCACTAATTCCTTTTAGCGACCATGCAAACTGGTTTCCTTCTAAAATATTATTTACATTAGGCATATCTGGTTTAATTGGATTAGAATCCGTCCCCTTCCAAATCTCTGCTGTTAAAATTGGATATCCTAATGCAGCTACTTTTTGAATGGTATCGTTATTTGGACGTAATCCCCACTTCTCAAAGAAAGGAATCAAATTTTGTTTGGCTACTTTTGATGCTGAAATCATAAATAATTGTTTTTTATTTTCATCAGTTTGTGGAAGTTCACCTGAAGGCATGTCTCTATACAATTGATGCAATTTAGGATAGAAATCCTCTCCATACGCTAACTGTAGTTGCCAAAGCATAACAAGCTTTACAAAAACATCGCTAATTTCATCATAATTTTTATTCACTTGTTCTAGATATTGAAATGCTTTTGGATAAATTCCACTTTTCTCTAAGTTGGATGGTTGATTAAATGCTTTTTCTACAGAAAGGCTGTATATATTATTTTGTACTTCTGTCATATTATAAAACTTCCAGGGCGATTGTTGTCTCAAATGTCCTGCCTCATGCCAAGGGCCCCAACCATCTGTTATAAATTTATTAACATCTAACACGTATTGGATTGCATCTCCTACATATGCTGTTCGATAAGAAGTTGCATACATATAATAATCGGGAGAATGATTTTCTTCTACGTAATGAACATAATGTTTATCTACTTGTTCTTCGGATAATCCAGCTACTTTGTCTTGAATTCGAGTAGCTTCATCCATCTTTTTTAAGAGTTGTACAGGATCTGTATTAGAACCCAACAAATATTTCTTAACACGTGCAAGGCTGGCCGTAATTAATACACGTTCTCCTTTTAACTCCACTGCATGTGCATTAGGATATTGGTCCAGCATGTTTATTAAATCTTGTTTCGTATGCTTTCCTAGTTCAAAGAAAGGCGTAGTCGTTCCACCTGTTGTGATTGTTGTTCGAATGGTACCCCCTTGTTGTTTATTATAAAAATAAATCATCCCCCCACTTGGAGATTGGATTGTGTTTATACCAGGTTTTAATGTAAATGATTTTATCTTAGAATCTTCTCTCCAAGAAGCATCATACGAATAAGTTCCAATATATACCTGAATATCTTGATTACCTTCTACATTAATCGTTATTTGTTCATTTGGCTTTGCATATAAACCAGTTGGTTCATATGGACTAAATGCCATACTTTTTCTTTCCTGTTGTTTCAGTACCTCAACATCCCCTTTTCCTGGGACTGTAAATGTTCTATTTTCTGATTTAACTGACTTTTCTTTTTGCAATGATGTCGATAAATTTTTTTGCTGCTCCTTTTGCTCCGCAAAGACATCCGATGAAAAAATCATTCCAGTCGCAAGCATAGTTACTGTAGCAGTGGCCGCAAGTATTTTTCTAGTTTTATGTTTTGAATTATTCCCCATATTATCTCCCTCATTTTTCCTTAGTACTCTTAAGTTTTTTTGTTTTCTTCTCCATGTTTTTACAATCTAAACTATTCATACTATTTAAATTGTGTCTATTACTCTATATTTTTTCATAAATATCTCCTTTTCTTTATGTATTATTGTATATAAATGTTATTTGATGACACATTAAATAACAACTTTACGATAAACTCATCGATAACAGCCTATTATGTTTTGATTCTGTATTCTAAACTTCCATCCAATTAGAGAAATATATCCAATTGGAGAAATAAGTAAATAAATTACAACATTTAAAGGTTGGGATCTCACGAAAAATTCATAAATTTTTTTTACTTTAAAGGTTTAAACAATTGTGACCACATTTGTTTGAACCTCCACAATTTTTTTCTAAGCTATTCTCTAAAAATCTTATTTTTCGTTGTAAATAAACCTGATTGGTACTCTTTATGCAAAAGAAAAGATGGAACCTTTAATTCAACTCCACCTTTTTTCGAAATAAAAAGCATCTAATTCTATTTGAATTAGATGCTTATATTTAGTCCTTAAACCTAATATTCTAAACTATTTACGCGTTTGTAAATCTTTTTTTATTACATCCCAGAGTGAATTATCTTGACGCATCGGTTTACCCTCTTCATCCCATTTTATTTTTTCTGTTCCCAATTCATAATTCATCCCTGTCCATGTGTCTTCACGGAATGCATAGAATGATTTATGCCATCCTTTTTGGTTAAAGATAGAAATAAGATCTTGCATGTATTGGGTAGCACCTGGAACAGTACGGTTAATTCCAAACTCCTCTGCAATAATTCGATTAGATGGTACATGATTTTTCTTAGACCATTGTTGAATTGGCTTCAAAAATTTCTCTAATCCCTGCTTATTCCACATTACAGGTTTCTCTAAGTCTCCTACTTTTACTAATCCTGGATATTGATATTCTTTATTTTTCTTTTCACCTTGACTCGTTAATTCATATGGTTCATACATATGAAATGCGTAAAGCGTTTTTTTATCCTTTACTGGCTTTAAGTATTTAAAGGCCCATGGAGTAGCATATAAACCTGAATCTAAAATAATCGGTGTTTCTTTGTCCACTTCACGAATGGAGTTAATCACCTTTTCATAAAATCTGTTTAAATCAGCTGTCGTTCCTTTTACTTTTGCATACCATTTCTCGTAATCTTCCGTCCAAAAATCATTATATCTATTATTTTTAGCTGTTTCTGGATGTGGTTCATTTATAATATTATAACCAACCACCGCGGGGTGATCTTTTAGTTCCAGAGCGAGGTCCTTCCAAAATTGACTTGCTTGTTCTTGATACTTCTCTTCTTCCCATATTCTGTCGTCATTCTTATTATTATTAAATTGGCGCCATCGATCACCAGGTAAGGATAACATTGTAAGAACGACTTTCATTCCTTGTGATTGTGCGGCATCTAAATCCGCCTTTAATTTTTCTAGATCTTCCTTTACTAATCCCCGATAGTTATCTGCATTACCTATCAGAAAATCCTTTCCAGAAGTATCTGGTTTATCCTCAAATAGAAAATCTTTATCTTTTGCCCATTTATCAGGTGCTAAACGTACATATTCAATATTAGCTTCTTTTGCACTTTTATAGTTTTCAGGTAATGACGTACTATTCATGAAATTAGTACCCTTTCTTTTCGAATCCCAAAAACTAATTTTTGAATCGCCCTTGTGGTATGTATCAGCTCTTACATTCATTTCCTGTACTCCAAAACTCATCATGCCTAATAACGCAACAATTGGCAAAACTTTTTTCACAACTTTTCCTTCTTTCTCTTTATATTTAACACACATAACATACCTTTGTTTTGTTACAGGAATATGGCAATTTTCCAAAAATACCTTTTAAATTTATACATTGGTAGTTCATTCATAAAAAAAGAAAGAGATAATTAGAACGTTGCTTCATTTTAAAAGAAACAAAAAAGGAATCCTTTACGGATTCCTTTTTGCAATGCACTCTTTTTCAAATGGTACATTTTGCACCTACTTTTAGTATAACTTATAATTCCTATAAAATAAATAAGATTAACTGAAATTTACTTCAAATTGTGATAAAAAACATAATTAAGAAGCGCAGATAACTAAATATCATCCCTTTATTAAATAAAAAAGATTAAATAATTCCCCCTCCAAACTAGGACCCCTTTACACTTTTTACAAATATTGTTATAATTAGATAAACTAAAGCATTATCCCATTAACAAAGGGACTCCATAATTGGAGTCCTTTTGTTAATTAGCTATTAAAAATGATAGCATGTGATTATTGTATAATTTCTTCCTTTTTTAGATCTGCATATTCTTCTACGAAATCCCATAAACCTTGCTTTTCGAAGTAAGAAATACTTTTTTCACTTCTTCTAAGAGTTTAATTGCTTCATCTTCATTAAGAGAACGTAAAATATTGAAATGATATACATACTCTTCATTTCCTAATTCCATACAAACTGCTAATCCTTTTTCAATAAGTTCTTTTACAATATTTGTTTTTCTTAGCTTATAGTGTTCACGCGCTTGTAAGAACACTGCTTTAAAATGGGCAATATTCTTCTCTGTGACTTCTGATAAATGACGAATTGCTAATTTAGATAAATTTTGAGTTGCATATAATAGTCCTAGATTATGCCTTACTATTAAAATCAATTTTTCTTCATTATGTTTTTGCAAAAGGTCAATGGAACGATTGAAATGTTCTTCCGCTTTTTCAAATTGCTTTAAGAATATACGAGCTGTCCCTAATGCGGTTTCACAAGAAGCAACTTTCACCTCATATCCCATTAGCCCTAAATACAAGGAATATAGATACTTATTTTACTTTCAAAGGCTGAAACCTTGCTGCATAACTACTGAAAATAAAGTGAAAAGACGTTCAAATCCATATGGATAGATCGTCTTTTCACTTTATTTCATACATATACTGATTTTTCACTTATTCATTTTGTATTGTACTTAAAAAACCAATAAATTCATCTTCATTTACAGGTTTACTGTAGTAATAGCCCTGAATTAGATAACATGCATTACGTTGTAACACTGTTAATTGTTCCTTCGTTTCTACCCCTTCTGCTATCACTTTCATGTTTAAAGTATGAGCAAGTGAAATAATGGTTTGTATAATTTCATCTCCATCAGTAGAAGTTCCAATCCTATTAACAAATTCTCTTGGAATTTTCAAAGTATCAATTGGATAAAGAGGCAGATACGCTAATGAAGAATAACCTGTACCAAAATCGTCAATTGATAAATGTACACCATATGATTTTAATGCTTTTAACTTCGATAAGGTTTCCTTTTCATCTACCATTGCTATTCGCTCTGTTAATTCCAAATCAATCGAATTAGCAGGTACTCCTATCTCTTCTATGGTAGATATAATGGTTTGAACAAAATCTTTCTGTTCAAACTCTATAGCTGATAAATTTATCCCCATCTTTAGATTTGAAAAGCCCGCAGAATGCCATTCTTTCAGTTGTTGACACGCTTTCTGTAACGTCCACTTCCCAATTGAAATAATCTGCGCCGTTTCTTCTGCGATAGGTATAAACTCAAAAGGAGAAATCAGTCCAAGCTCTGGATGTTGCCAACGTATTAAAGCCTCTGCACCAATAACCTTACCTGCCTTACTATCAATTTGTGGTTGATACAATAAAAACAACTCATTATTTTCAATTGCATTTGGTAAATCCTGTTCTAATCGTAATCGACGAGTTACTTTTTGAGATAATGTCTCGTCATACATACAAACAGCATTGTTACCTTTTTCCTTTGCGCTATACATAGCGATATCAGCGTGTTGTAAAAGTGTAGTAGTATTTATTCCTCCAAATGGATACACTGCTATTCCTATACTAAGAGATAAGTAAAAACTATGCTGATTTACTACAAATGGTTCTTCAGTTTTACGAAATAGAGTTTTACACAAATCCAATAGCTGTTGCTCTGTTTGGTTATGGACAATGATCGCAAACTCATCACCACCTATTCTTGCTAGAGGAATAGTCGGTGACAGACATGTCCTAAAACGTTTGGCAACTTCTTTTAAAACCTTGTCACCAATCGAATGACCCAATGTATCATTAATAGTCTTAAAGCGATTTAAATCAATATACAGGAGCCCAAACTTATCCTGTGTTTTTTGTGCACGCTTAATAGATCTATCTAATTCTTGTTGGAAGAATATACGATTTCCAATCTCCGTCACCGTATCATGGAATGCAAGGTAATTTATCTCTTCCTGTTGTAGTTTCATCCTTGTTATGTCTTTTACCATTACATAGCTCCCAAAGGTTTGTCCTTCTATCATAATAGGAACTATAGTGACATACCAAAAGAGTATATCTTTCTCATTGTTATTTTTCACACGTAACTGTAGTGAAGATGAACTACATCGTTTCCCTTTCTTTATAGCTGCTTCCAATTCAGATTTATCTTCATCTAAAAAAATAGAGAAGCACTCTTTGCCTATCAATGCAGCACTTTCTTTTCCTAATAACATACTTCCAGCCTGGTTTATATTTAATACGATACCGTTTGAATCAATCGTTAAAATAGGATCCGGATGATACTCATATAATGACTTAAATCTCTCTTGATTTTTTACTAAATCATTAGATTTATTTATTAAATCCCTTGTTCTTTGAGATACTGTTTGTTCTAATTGATTATTAAACACTTTTAATGTTTTAGTTAACTCTTTGTTTTGCATTCGTACGATTGTATGACGAATCAGTACAAATACAAAAGCAATACAATTTCCCGTAATTAATGTAGCTGAAGAAGTTTGCTCTTTCAAAGTAAAGCCAATTAAGACTGCAACTGCAAGATAAGGGAATATACCAAGAAGTTTCTCTCCAAATGTCGGATTAATAATAAAATAATTTCTTTTAGAAGAAGTATTCTTTGGGATTGTAGCAGCAATAGCGATAAATAATAGGAAAACTCTATACAAACACCTTAAAAATATAACTGAACGCTCTGACAAATCACCTTGTAAGTAAAAATACAAATAGTCCGTAATAGCCAATCCAGTTAATACTAGGATAAAAATAAACAATTTACTTTTTGCATTGAAAATAGCAGGTCGAAAGATCAGTGTAACTCCAAGTAATAGAAGCAATAAATCTATAATCGGAAAAATAAATGAGAGAAAAACATCTCCAATTGATAAGAATAAAATATTTGCAGATGGTTTATTAAATAGGTACCACTCTAATGTAAAAATAGCAGTAACAACAATGCATAAATCACAAAGTAAATACGCTTTCTCCCATTTGTTACATTCCATCATAATTTTATAAAAGAACGCAAAAAGAAAGAAGAATAAGAAAAACAGTAGAAATACATCAGAAATATTAAAATTTTGTATTGGCAATTCTACATTAAGTACTTGAAAAGCGGATATGAAATTTCCTATCAAAAAACACCCTATTGCAATAGTAATGCAAACCCAGAATACTCCTAACTTAATTTTTTGGGATAATATAGAATACAGTAATGAGATAAATACAGTAGTTTCAACGACTAAAGATGATAGTCGGATATTAAAATCTGATACGAAATAATGATTCGGAAAAACAAATAAAAATATAAAGCAAAAGCTTATATAAGTTATTAAAGCCAATATCAATACATAAAATTGCACATATACATGTTTACGCAATGGATTCACCTTCTTGATTTTTCTATACTTTTATTAAAAAATGGCTTGATGGTGGCACAAGTCCTACTAATTAAAATGTGTGCTATCTATTATCCATATTATGACCTTTTTAAAAGATTTCTTTCTACACACAACAATCTTATTAACTTTTTGTAGATGTTTACAATTATCAATACTGAGGATTCTAAAAAGGATAAGCTGAAAAATGTAATTTTTTAAGTATTTGAGCATCGTAAATTTGGCGGGTACAACTTATCTACTCTTTACATATGAGATAGAATCTACTCCTCTATTGGATTATAGTTGCTATCTGTCACACTTAAAAAGGAATGAAAATATACTATCATTAAAATAGAAATTCAAATTAGTTTACGAAACCAACTGTAACTATTATAGTTACACAAAAAGTTGATGTCAATTTCATATCCTCCCTTTTTAACGGACAAAAGACATGACCTATTGAACAAAAATGTGATGTTTATAAAAAGGGCGGTAAAGTTTTATCTCCTTACTCAAAGAATTATAAATGATTTAGAATTAGATGAAATTGAAGCCAATATTGCATCTCCCTAAAAAGAATGTTACTCTAAAAATAGAATTATGAAAGGAATGATGGATGAATAATGATTAACTAATTTATATTTTAAGTTGAATTTTATAACTTCAAACTACAAAATATAGGGTTAGTCTATCCATTTTTAAAATTCAGTTCATACTTTATTTGTCATGATTCAAATGATTAATAAGTACTTATTAAGTATAGACGAAAGACTAATCCTTCCGATTACAAATTGGGGGATTTTTTTATTCCCGTTTGTCTTAGTTGAAACTTACTAATTGTTAAATGTACTTCACAAATAAAGGAGCGAGAAAAATGAGTACTTCAGATACTATTGTTACACATGTAATGCTCTATATAAGTCGTTAATATCCATCAAACTTATATAGAGGAATTAAAAAATGGATGGATGTTCCGACTTTATATGAAACGTTTCGATATATAAAGGAGGAATTATTATGTCAATGATAAAGGTCCAAGACTTAACTTTTTCATACCCAGGTAGCTTTGATAATATTTTTGAAAGTGTAAACTTCCAAATAGATACGGATTGGAAGCTAGGATTTATTGGTAGAAACGGACGAGGTAAAACGACATTCTTTAATTTATTGTTAGGGAATTATGAGTATAGCGGGAAAATCCTTGCTTCAGTAGAATTCAATTACTTCCCCTACTCTGTTTCAGATAAGAACAAATTCACTCATGAAATCCTTGAAGAAATTTGTCCCCAAGCCGCAGATTGGGAACTTCTACGTGAGATATCCTATTTAAATGTTGATGCTGAGGTCATGTACAGACCATTTAAAACATTATCAAATGGGGAACAAACAAAAGTGTTGCTTGCTGCACTGTTTTTAAATGCGGGTCAATTTCTATTAATTGATGAACCAACAAATCACTTAGATACAGATGCACGAAAGATAGTCTCCGATTATCTAAGGAAGAAAAAAGGATTTATTTTAATTTCACATGACAGAATCTTTTTAGATGGGTGCGTTGACCATATCCTATCTATTAATAGAGCAAATATTGAGGTTCAAAGTGGTAACTATTCTTCTTGGAAGTTAAATTTTGATAGACAGCAAGAACACGAGAAGGCTACAAATGAGCGTCTACAAAAAGACATAGGGCGATTAAAACAGTCTTCCAAACGTTCAGCAAGTTGGTCTAATGACGTGGAAGCTTCAAAAAATGGAACGAGGAATTCAGGCTCTAAGTTGGATAAGGGGTTTGTAGGACATAAAGCAGCCAAGATGATGAAAAGAGCAAAAAACCTTGAATCAAGGCAACAAAAAGCTATTGAGGAAAAATCAAAATTACTAAAAAATGTGGAAAAAACTGAGTCATTAAAATTGGAACAATTGCAATTTAAATCAAATGAATTGGTTACTTTAGTTGACGTATCCGTTAAGTACAATGATCAAATTGTGAATGAGCCGATTAGCTTCATAGTTGAACAAGGTGACCGAATTGTACTTGATGGAACGAATGGGAGCGGAAAAAGTAGTATCCTAAAACTAATTCTAGGACATCCGATACAGCATACAGGCTTAGTTACTTTAGGTACAGGACTCATCATTTCCTATGTCCAACAAGATACTTCTCATTTGAAGGGATCACTATCAGGCTTTATTGAAGAGCACAAGATTGATGAAACCTTATTTAAGTCCATCCTAAGTAAGATGGACTTTGACCGAATTCAATTTGAAAAAGATATATCTCATTATTCTGGTGGACAAAAGAAAAAACTGCTTATCGCTAAAAGTTTATGTGAAAAAGCTCATATATATATATGGGACGAACCACTAAATTTTATAGATATCTATTCCCGCATGCAGATTGAAGAACTTATTCAACAATTTAATCCCACAATGGTTATTGTTGAGCATGATAAAATATTTCAACAAACAGTTGCAACGAAAACTATATCTATGTAGCTCAAAACGAATACTTGAAAATATAATCATTAACTTGAGTCTTTGAATTATAAAAACTTTAATGAATTGATAAAAAAAGCCTAATTTCTCTACAATACATTGAGAAATTAGGCTTTAAATAGTAATAATAGAATTCATAAACACTGAATAATTTACACAATAGGTTTATCTGTTAATGCAGTAACAACCCTGTCCACTAAGTTTTCTGGCATCCATTCATGATTTGTATCATTCGTTTCATTTGGTCCTAAAAAATCAATAAACTTTTTAAACTTTGGAAATAAAACAATAGAAGTGATCCAATGTATTGTATGATTTATGGAGAAGAAATGAAAAACTCCTTGCTTTTCACCCTCCTGTAATATTTCTTTTAACTGTTCAAAATTACCTATAAAATATGGTTGCTATTTTAAATGCCATTCACGCTTAAATATAGGAGTCTTCTTGGCTAAAATGATAAAAATAAGCACATCTTGTTATAAAAACAGATGTGCTTATTTTTTAATTTCTATGCATTTTTACGTTTTAAGAAAATCACTCCACCAACAATTAACAGTAATGCTCCTGCAGCCATAGAAATCCAACTTGTAAGATTAGTACCTGTTTGCGGTAACCATCCAATTTTAGATTGAATTTCTTTCTTAAGTTGTGGTTGTTCTTTTACTTGCTCGTTAGGTTGCTCTGGTGTTGGCGTATTTTTACCTGAATTCGGCTGTTCTGGTTTTGGTTGCTCCGGTTTTCCCTCTTTAAATTTCACTGTTTGTCCCTTATCTTCAATTTCAGCGTGAATAGCTACTAATATATTATCTTGATACAGTTCTTCAAATACTACTACTTCTTTACCTTGTAATGCAGAAGCATTGAAAGTGAAGTCTAATGTGATAGAACCATTCTTCTCTTTAGCAGTAAACTTAGATTCTACTGTTACTTCTTTACCATCAACTAATAATGGCTTGTTTGTTGCTTTATCCACTAGTTTACCTTTTACTACGTACTCTTTACCCACGATTAAGTCTTTGTATTCCACTTTATCTTGGATTGTTACAGTTTTAGAAGCGTCTAACTCTTTAGAACCATCAGCTTTATTTGTAGCTGTCGTTTTAATAGAAGGCTCTACAAATCGAACTGTTTGACCTACATCGTTAATATCAGCGTGAGTTGCAATTACTTGCCCTTCATGTAATAAGTCTTCGAACACAACTACTTCTCTTCCTTGCTGTTCAGCACCAACAAAAGTAAAGTCTAATGTTACAAAACCGTTCTTTTCTTTTGCAGTAAATTTAGTCTCAGCTGTTACTTCTTTACCATCAATTAGTAATGGTTTGTTAATAGCTTTGTTCATTAATTTTCCTTTTACAGTGTACTCTTTACCAACAACTAAGTTAGTGTACTCCACTTTATCCTGGATTGTGATAGAATCCTTTGAATGAATCTCTTTTCCACCATCAGCTTTGTTTGTTGCTGTCGTTTTTACTGATGGCTTAACGAACTTAACTGTTTGATCTTTATCATTGATATCAGCATGTGTCGTAACAACTTTTCCGTCTTTCAGTAACTCTTCAAATACTACTACTTCTTTTTCTTCTAAACCAGTTGCATCAAATGTGAAGTCTAATGTAATAGAACCATTTGCTTCTTTTGGTGTAAACTTCGTTTCAGCTGTTACTTCTTTACCATTTACAACGAATGGTTTATTAGTCTTTTTATCCATTAATTTACCTTTTAAAGTGTACTCTTTACCTACTTGTAGGTCTTTGAATTCCACTTTATCTTGGATTGTTACAGACTTAGACGTGTGCATTTCTTTTGTACCATCTGTTTTATCAGTAGCTGTTGTTTTTATTGAAGGAATCTTCTCATCTTTGACAACGTGTTTAATGATTTGACCATTCTCTTTAATTTCAAAAGAAAACGTCTCTTCATTTAAGATATAACCGTTTGGTGCAACAGTTTCTTTATATGTGTATTTTCCAAATGGTAGCTTTTCAAATTTAGCGATACCTTTATCATCTGTTTTACCTTTTACTACTTCTTTTCCTGCTTCGTTATAAATT
Organism: Bacillus sp. JKS001846; assembly: GCF_900176455.1. Lineage (NCBI taxonomy): Bacteria > Bacillati > Bacillota > Bacilli > Caryophanales > Bacillaceae > Bacillus > Bacillus sp. JKS001846. Next base: position 2,182,673 of record NZ_FWYG01000001.1, on the reverse strand, counting down.
GTAAATTCTGCATTTGGAAGCTTGTTATTTCCATCAGCTACATCTACCTTTGTAATTTCTAGATCACCTTTGATAAGATGATTAACTGCCAATAACTCAATAATCTTTCCATGTTCCTTTATTTCGAACGTAATCGGTTCTTTAACAAGAACGTAACCATTTGGAGAAGCCTTTTCTACAAATGAATATTTACCATACGCTAAATCTTTGACGTTAATCTCACCATTTTTATCTGTCTTATATTCCCCAACTACTTTTCCACTTGCATCTTTTAGCTCGAATGCTGCACCTTCTAATTTTTTACTAATATCTTCATTATCTACTTTTAGTAATTTTACACTACCTTTCACTTCGGTATTTTCCACTGTAAAAGTAAGTGTTTTATTGTGCTCTTTAATTTCAAAAGGATACTTTGTTTTATTTCCAATATATCCATTAGGTGTTTTTGTCTCTAAGAAATAATATTTACCATACGTAAGATCTTCAACGTTTGCAATTCCATTTTCTTTTGTTACTACTTTTTTCACTTCTTTTCCATCTTCAGTGAAGACTGTGAATTCAACATTTGGTAAAATCTTTCCTGAATCACTAAGCTTTTTAATTTCGATGTTACCTTTTACTTTGTTATTTACTATTTGGACAGCTCCTGTTTCCCCTGTCTTAACTTCAATAGTTTGTGGTTTATCATCTGAAACATAGCCTGTTGGTGCTTTAATTTCTTTTAATGTGTAAGTACCAATTGGTAAGTTGTTTAATTCTGCCATACCATCAGCACCAGTCGTGATTTTTCCGACTGATTCATTATTTGCATTAAAGACCTCAAATACTGCACCAGCTAAAACTTCTCCATTTTCTCCAACCTTTTTAATTTTTAAAGAACCAGCTGCTTCCCAATTTACTGCAAGATCACTACTAAGCTTTTCTTCATTTCTCTCTAATAGTACTGTAGCATTCTGAACAGTATCCGTACCACGATAAGCAATTGCTTGAACTTTAGTTAAATTAGCAGCAACACTTAAATTAAATTCACCCGTTTTTGTATTCTTAGGAATTTGGATACGAAATTTTTCTCCAACTGAAAGCTGATCTTTCACTTCTCCATTTTCACTAACAATTCTAACTCCATTAGGTGCATTTTTCGCTACTACCTTATAAGAACCACTCTTAGCATTTGTTTGTACTGAATATAGATTTGTTTCGAAGAATTCACCCTTTAATTCTGCTTTTTGCTTTTCAGCAGGAATCACATTCATAAAAACATCTTGAGTCTCTTCACTATTGTTAGCATTACTAATAATAGCCTTAGCTGCTTTTTCAACATTTTTATTCTCATGTTTTAATTCATTTACATCGAGTTGACCTAATGCATTCCAAACCGCAAGTTGCGTTGCATAATGCGCTTCATTTTTATTAGCTACTCCCAGCTGTTCAGCACTTTTTTGCGGGAAACCATTTAATAAGACTCTATATACTACATTATCTGTTTTCCCCATTTCAGGAAGATCTTCACCATTTGGTGATTTTAATCCAAGGGTTAAGCAATAAGCAATTTGACCACTTGAATTTTTAATCATTTCAGTGCGAATGTACTTACCTAGACTATTACTATAACTCCAGTCCATTGAATATTTCTCATGCGTCATAACCTCTGCACTAGCCCTAGGTAAAAATACATTAAGGAATAATGCCAGTACTGATAATAATGTAAAAACTCTTATAATGACTCTCTTACCCAATTTTGTAACCTCCCTAAAATAAATTAATCCGAGTATATATCGCAATATCTAAAACATTCACGATCGACCCAATTATCATTATAAAACAATAAATTACAAATATTAAATAATTTTAATAAAATAGTCAAAAAATTTACACATTTTATTATTTATCAAGTTTTTTAACGAATTTACTATATACAAATTCTAAAACACGCCTACAATTTAAAAGACAAATATGTATGTTAAATATATAAATAGCAATTCCTTTACTCCAGTTATTAAGCTTTCCCCTATTAAAAATAGCCTTTTCATTTTCTTGTTAACCTGAGTAATTTATACACCTCTTTTAATCTATTACACTCCTCCATTTAAATATAAAGGTGACTTCTCGTTCAAATAATAAAGTGAAACTTTAATCCGCCCGATTCCCACCTAACTTCTTTGCTTTCATTGAATTTTTGGGCGGGAGTCTTACTGCCCAAAAATAACGGGATATATTATGCAATATTGCATTTGATAATCATTTTCATTGTAACTATAATGATTACAGGGTTACTATTAATCTAATATTCTACATGGAGGTTTTATTATGTTTAAAAAAATTATTGTATCTTCTATGGCGCTTACTATGTTCGGTGGAGCTGCAACTATGCTAGAGGCACCTACTGCTCAAGCAGCTTCTTATAACTCAACGTCATCCTCTTACTTTGATGTCACTCCTGAAGAGGCTGTGGCTTTCTATCAATCTCAAGACTATAAAAAATTAAAAGTATTTTTGGATGACTTTGAAGCTAGAAACCCTTATACTCCAGGTGGAGGCTACGCTCAAGGGAGTGTACGTATGCAAAAATTCAACGATGCTCTTAGAGATGCCAAATTAACAAATGTCTACCAAGAATTTATTAGAATCTCATACTACAATCATTATCCAGAACCAAAATAATAACAACAGATTAAATGTTTATTATTTCTATAACTTAGCCTAATTTTAAATGTATAACCTAAAAATAATTACTAAAAACCACTCATATAAGGGTGGTTTTTCTATTTCCCCATATAATTTAGCGGAATGTTACATCATCTTTATTTTAATATCTTTTATAGTAGACATTCTCTCGTTGACACAATCTAGTAGGTTAGCAATGGGGATATCAAAATATATTTATAATTATTTTCTGTTTAATAGCAAAAAACGAACACCCTCTCACAATTAGATAAGGTGCTCGTTTTCATTTTTATCGGTAATTCTCAATTCATTTTAGCTTCTTTCCAATAAGCAAAGATTAAATTAACTTAAAAACAAAGCGTTTTAAATTTAATTCACAGATCTTACTGAAACTTGGAATTGCCCCTTAGAACCATCATCATTTGAAACGTAAATTTTATATGTTCCATTCGGTAATGGAGATAAAGCATTCCGTACATTTGTAACATTAATTTGTTGTTCTCCAGGTTTTATATAACCACCAACAATTAGCTCTGTATTTGGACCTTTTACACTATATCCCATTGTATTTTGACCATTATTTTTCATAGAGAAGCTTAAGTCAGTACTCCCATCATATACGAAAGAAGTTACAGCCTCGCCACTATAATTCATTGTTTGGGTTAATAATAAGTCTGCAGAAACATGTTCAACTACATGAATTGGATCATTCGTTTTGTGTACTTCTTCAGCATAAGTATTATTCCCTAACACACCAAGTGTTAATGCTGAAACTACTCCACAACTAAGCACTAGTTTATTTAACTTCATTTTAAGTTCCCCCTTGATGTTTGTATTCTATTACCATCATACATCCTTTTTTAAGTGCGTTTTTATGTAATAATTCATATCTATAAACCTATATATTTTAACTTTTCGCCTTAATAGTTATTGAGAAAGCCCCATAGATAAAGCTACAATATTACACTTCATAAAAAACATGTAAATTTTAAAGTCTTTTTCTAACAAAGTTTTATACGAGTAAGTACCAAAATACTCAAATAAATAGCATTTCTATTTCAGATAAAATGTACTAATAAAATTTTTCTAAAATTTCACTTTGTAATTTGATATATTCCATGTTAATATAACGAAGGCTACAAAACAGGAGTCACCACGCATATCTTTTTCACAGAATATTCATACTTAAAAAGACTTATTTTATCAGTAACTCAATCCAAATTTCACCTATACAAAAGTTAGTTTATGATTTCATATGTACATAAATTTAAATAGATTTTTTATCTATTATTTTTTTCTATTTTCCTTATTAATTTTAATACGAGTAATATAACAGCACTTTTCAAGTACCCTTCCTTTTTTAGATAAAAAGTCTACTAATACTAAACATCTATGTCCAACTCATACATAATTCTACTTACAAACTATCGGAGATGCAAAACTATGGGAATTTCTACTCTTTTATTAAATACCTTTATTATAATAATTTGTATCCTTAGCTATCACGTATTTTGGCTAGAGTTTAAAGAAAAAATAACATGTAATAATATGTTATTTTCTATCCTTTCCTCCATTGCTATTATTTTTTGTATGACTTTTCCTTTTCATTTACATGTGGGATTTATTTATGATTTACGTTTTATTCCTATAATATTAGTTTTTCTATATGGAAATACAAAAAACATTGTTTTTATAGGAATTTTATATCTTTCTTACCGGTTTTACTTAGGCGGAAATGGCGTTCTTCCATCATTTATTATCTTTACTATCATTTCTGTTATAACAATGCTCTTTCGTTACTTATTACCTATGTATTTTAAAGAAAAAAAGATATTATTAAGCTTACTTCTTATTTTAGTATGTACAGCTTCCCTTTCTATTTGCGGTATTGTAACTCAAATAAATACAGGAGGTAAAATAGACTCTACTCTCATAGAATTTTTATTAAATTATATAGTCATTAATATTTTCACAGTATTATTATCAGTTTATTTTATAGAGGAAATGATTGAGAAATATAAAATGAAAGAAAAACTGCAACGGGCTGAAAAATTTTATATAGCTAGCGAACTAGCAGCGTCAATTGCACACGAAATCCACAATCCACTAACCACGGTACATGGATTCACTCAATTATTAAATGAAAAACATGCCTCTAAGCTATCTCAGGATCAATACTTAGAAATCATGTTAATTGAAATGCAGCAAATACAATCTACTATTAATAACTATTTATCTTTAACCAAACCACAGAATACCCTAAAAGAAAAAATAGATATTAATCACATTTTAAATCAGGTGAAAGATACTATTTCACCACTCGCTCTATCATACAAAGTTGAAATCAAACAAAATAGTACAGATTCCTTTTATATAAATGGGGACCCCGAAAAATTCAAACTCTGTCTAAACAACATCATCCAAAACGGAATTGAGGCTATGAAAAATGGTGGATTATTACAAATAAATATACAAAAAGTAAAAGGAAATATCATGATTGATATTATTGATTCAGGAATTGGGATGTCATCTCAACAAATAAAACGAATTGCTTTGCCATTCTATTCAACAACAGAAAAAGGAACTGGGCTTGGTACTATGATTGCTTATAGTATTATTAGAGAATTAAACGGAGATATAGAAATAGAGAGTGAATTAGGTAAAGGGACACGCTTTTCTATTAGTATCCCTTGCTAATGTGATAACAATTTTCTGTTTAGTTAATTACATAAATGAATTTTAAGAATCCCGCTAGCTAGCTTACTTATTAATTATCTTAAATTCATATGCGTTAATTAAATATAATAAGGATCAGAGCCTATCTATTGTTACAGATACACTCTGATCCTTTAGTTTAATTCAATTAAAAACACTTAATATTTATAACTTTTCTTACATCGTGATGAAATACTAGTTCATCTATTTTATCTTATTTACTGATTAGATTGGTTTAATATAAATATAACATCTCGCGACACTTAATTTGTTATTATCATTAGAGACATTGCCTGCAGTTGTTTTTTCATTAAAGTACAGACCTTTTTCCATTCATTGAACAAGATAACTCCCCTTTTACTACTTCACTTCCACCGTATAATTCCCTGTCCCCCCGCCATACTGATACACATGTAAATAATACTTCCCTGGATACGTATAGTAACTACCTACTAGTTTATTCCCTTGTTGCTGAGCATACGTAACATAATTATTTAAATCTGCTTCAGAATAAAGTACCCAGTTCATTCCAATATTATTTTCATTCGTTACGTTAATTTGAAGGTTTTTAGCAGTCTCCACATTAATTTCAAAGAAATCACTTGTATCGCCATTTCCTAAACTAGCACGTAAAACTTGATTTAACTGCAATTTGTTTGCTGTTTGGAATGAGTTATTCGGTTCTTTTTCTACACTGTTATCTTCTTTCTTTTGAACAGTTACAGTCGCTGTAGCAGTATTAGTTGCTCCTTTATCGTCTGTTACCGTTAATTTCGTCGTATACGTTCCTTCTTTTGTATATACGTGAGTTGGATTTTGCTCATTACTTACTGCTCCATCACCAAACTCCCATTTATACGAAGTAATTTTCCCGTCTTCATCTTTTGATCCGTCGCTTGTAAATGAAATTGCTTCATTTACATTTCCGCTATACGGACCGTTTATAACTGCAACTGGTGCTTTATTCTCTGCACCTTCTTCTGTATTAATACCGTGGAACACAACATCATATTCAAATTGTCCTGATGTATTCACGCGATAATTTACAAAGTATGCTGTTACTGTTTTATAGCCTGTCCATTCCTTTGCACTTAAACGTTTTAACGTATCATTAACGTTTTGTGTAATTGTTTTCCAATCTTCATATTCTCCTTTTGCTGCAGTTCCTGTATATGTTCCTTGTAGTGTGAATGTATTAAAGAACTGTGATTTATTTTTCTTCACTGATACATTTTTCAATTTTGCTTCCGCTGTTATTTCTGCTGCAATATCTGAAACTGGCTTCGATGCATGATTCGCTAAATAATCGTCTGATACTAATGGCACATTATATTTCTCACGATTATCAACTAGCATTTGCATATAGTCCTGATATTCTTTATTTAAATTCGCATCTTTACTTAATGTAGAGCGATATGCATCATATGCTGTTACATCATTTTTCCTAATAAGATCATGTATTTTATCGAACATATCATATCTCTTATTGTACATATACGATTGTAAAGCAAAGGAATAATTATAGAAATCCCACGTTCCATACTTTGCATTTAACGTTCGCTCTGCCGTATAACGCTCTGCTGGATTTGAAGATAATCTTCCTATAATACTCTTTCTCGGTACAACATTATCCGTTCTCGTTGCCCCTGCAAAAAATTCAGCATTTCCTTCTTCAAACCAAGATAATCTTTCATTTTCATATATTTTCCCTTGTCCCCATAACCCTGGTACTTCATATCTACCTTGTAAATAATGCGTGAACTCGTGTCTGAATAATTCTTCTAAACTATAAATACTTTCTTCTGGCGTACGCTCATAAGTAAAGAACGTACCTGTTCCTTCTATATAAAGACCACCGTTATTCGTTTCATAACCGTACAATTGACGATTAAATTGATATTCTGCTGGGCTATTATAAATAACCATCGTTAATACATCATCAGGATTTCCTTTTTCTAAAGGTTGATCACTTTCAACCGTACGATGGAATTGTGCCTTTACTTCTTTTGCCGCCCAATATAAACGTTTTACTTTTTCTTCTGTCACTTTATCTCCAGCTTTTAAAACAATTGCCCCATCATCAAACGTATACGTTTTTGGCAAATATTTTTTCTTTCCATCTTCTCTTATTTGATTTAAATTCACTACTTTACCATTTGCATCTTTTCCGCCATAATTCGTTGCAATTTGCTCAGCAGCTACGAAATATTGCTCCCCTAAATACGGATACATTTTCATCGCATCTGTTACAACTTGTAACCCTTTCGTTCCTGTACTATGGAACATACCGAGTCTACCTGTATAATAAATGCCATTATTAATAAGCCAACCATTTTTTTCTGTAATCGTTCCCATTAATGCAAAACGACTTAATTCATTAATATAACTATCTATTTTCTGATACCATACTGTATCTTTCGGTGCTTTCCTCGTATCGTACAAATACGATTGAATGTCGTAATCAACACCTTGCATAATATCGTAAATAGCATTTCCAGCTGAAAGATTATCTACTAATGTAGAAAAATTATCATTATATTGTTTAAAAATCTTTGCAGCCGATGTTATCGTTTCCACATCGCTCGAAGCGTTTCCTATTAACTTTCCGTATGATGATACCACTCTATTTTGCTCTAATGTACCCAGCTTGAAATTTGAATTGTTAGCCATCGCTTTTAATGCAGGTAAGCATTTATCATGATAACTCCGTTCATTTAATTTACTAAGTTCCGAATTATAAAATCCTAAATAAAATCCTGAACGTAATACCTCTACTAATGTCTCAATCCCTTTTGAATCATCCTTCGTATAGGCTTGTCCTTGCTGCTTCAATTTATCAATAATCGCCTGCATCCTACTATCATTTTGATAGAATGCTAGACTGTCTGTATTAAACTGAAATAGCCCCGTAATTTGCTCCCAATCAATTGTTACAAGTAAATCTGCTAACTGCTGATTGCTTAATTGATTTAATTCGGCAATTGTATAAGTTTTCGCTACAGCTAATTGCTTACTTTCTTTTTTCACCTCAGGTGGTCTTTGTGATAAATCGGCAAATTGTAACCTTTTCTCAAAAGACTTGCTTTCGAGCACTTTCGATGAATGAGCTAATTCTTGTACTGGTAGTTGTACACCGACTGGCTCCATTTTGAGCACATTTCGATAAGAAACTTGCTCTCCCTTAGTATCTTCTGCCAAACTTACCCCTTGAAAACTCCCTAACATTAAACTAGCAAAACTTACCCCTACTAACATTTTCTTTGAATAGCCTTTCATGCTCTCCCCTACCTTACATTTTTAGTGTCCCGCTCCATTATTTTACTATTTTTACTTTTTGTCCTGTATTGAGAAAAAATAAGGTAACGTTCACACATGTATCCATTCCATATAAAATTAACGCTTGACTTTCCGTGCATTTTATATCAAAAAAGATAGATGATAGCAAAATTCCTGCTACATCTATCCTCGTTTTCAACACTATGATTTTAACTTTATAAATGTAACTTCCGGTAATGTTTGCATGTGCTGAATAAACTCATTCTTTTCTTCTGACGATATATTTTTCAGTTGCATCCCTACCTTATAAACAGTTTCTGTACTTTGCTGTGAAGCTTCCACCTCATATGAGAGTATTGGGATGCCTTTCACTTGTAGTGTTTCTAATATTTGTTGTACCGCTTCATGTTTATTTACAAACATTTGCACTGTTATATTTTGTGGAAATAAAAATTGCACCTTAAAAATACGACTTACAATTTCTAAACCAATTAAAACGAGAATCGTCGCTCCAATACCTACTACATACATTCCCGCTCCAATTGCTAATCCTATGCCGGCAGTAGCCCATAAACCAGCCGCGGTCGTTAATCCTTTCACCGCCTGCTTTTGAATAATAATTGTGCCTGCACCTAAAAAACCAACTCCACTAACGACTTGTGCTGCAATACGACTTGGGTCTAGAGACATATGCTCTTCAAACACAATATCTGAAAAGGCATATTTCGAAACAACCATTATTAACGCACTTCCTACCGCTACGAGGAAATGAGTCTTTAATCCAGCTTCTTTCGATCGAATTTCTCTTTCAATACCAATCATTGCTCCTAACAAGCCAGCAACACCGATTCGTATAATAAAATCAAAATCTACACTCACGGGCACTTCCCCCTTTCATTCATTATAGATAGATAAAACAAAAATTATCACAAACATCCTTTTATTTACATATAGGGGTACCGCTAAAATATACTTAATACTCCGACCGTTTTATGTTAATATTTAAAATATTAACATAAAATAAATAACTTCTAATTTTAAACCTTCACTAATTTTCTAAAAAATCAAAGATGAATTACGTGAAATTAGGTTGAGAAACTATAGAAAACGCTTTCACTTTGTATCGTAATTTTTTATAAAAACTATATAAATAAAGGAGCTTACTAACAATGAACGTCTCATTACTCACACCTACTACTGATTTACAAGAAGAATACTTAGATTTCTATAACGAATGGAAAGATAGCGGTGAAACAATGATCCCGTGGGTTATCTCAAAAAATCCTGCCAACTTCCCAGCTATGGTTCAAGAACTTCTCGATGCGCATAACGGAATAAATATCCCTGAAACTTGGGTACCAGACTCTACATATTGGCTTGTTACAGATGAAAATAAAATTGTGGGAGCTGTTAATATACGTCATAGTTTAACCAAACATTTATTTAACGCTGGCGGTCACATTGGTTATGGCATTCGCCCTTCTGAAAGAAGAAAAGGTTATGCTACGAAGTTACTAGCATTATCATTAGAAAAAACGAAGGAGTTAGACATCACGAAAGTACTTGTCGTTTGCGACGCTGTGAATACCGCTTCTGAAAAAACGATTTTGCATAACGGCGGGATTCGTGATGATGATTTCACTGAGGAAGATGGGAATATAGTAAGAAGATATTGGATTGAGCTATGAATAATCACAAATAAGCGAGAAAGTGATTATACACTTTCTCGCTTATTTTACACTGCTTCTATTTCAAACTGCACTGTAATACCACTTGGATCTACCACCACAAACCCATTTGTAGTTTCATTTATTTCATGTTGTTTTTCTATTAATCTTTCTTTCACTTCGTCTAACGCTTCTTTATGCGGTAGTACAATAGCATATACCTTTAGTCCAGTTGCATATACTGGTGGGTGTGGATTGTTTACTCCGTTCCACGTATTTGCACCAATATGGTGATGATATCCCCCTGCTGAAATAAATAAGCAATCCTCTTCACGCTGTTGTACTTCAAAACCTACTGTTTCCACATAAAATTCATGTGATTTCTCTACATCAGCTATTCGTAAATGTACGTGCCCAACGACAGTATTAGCAGGCAAACCATCAAACTCATAATCAACGAGTGTCGCCAATTCTTTTAAATCAAGTGGTGTACTTCCTCCTGACCCTTCTCCCCATTGATCACGCGGACGGTCTGCATAAATTTCAATACCATTCCCCTCTAAATCTTGCAAATAAAAAGCTTCGCTATATGTATGATCACTTGCACTATTAAACCTTGAAATTGGTAAAATTTCATTTGAATATGTATAACGCCCTTCTTGCTCATCCGGGCTGTCAATTACATTCTTATTACGAAGAACCCCAAATAGCGCAGAAGCAAAAGCTTCACGAGTCGGAACTAAAAAGGCTACATGATATATACCAGTCGTACGCGGTTCTTGCAGTACCCCGTCCTCTAGCTTTTCAAGAACAAGTAACGCGTTCTTTCCACCTTTTCCAGATAAATATGCTTTATTCCCCTCTTGCTTAATTACCTCTAATCCTACAACATTCTCATAAAAAGCAATTTGACGCTCTAAGTCTTTCACTTTAAATTCAACATGACCAATACGTGTTTTCGGATGAATTTGTACCATGAATAACTCCATCTCCTTATCCCTATATTTTTCCATTACATATAACCGTTACTATGAAGGATACAACTAAAATCATCCTATGTAAATAAGAAAAGTCAGAATTTATATACATTTTTATTTTCATAATAAAAATGCCACCTTTTCTAAATTTCAGAAAAGGTGGCTTTATAACTCTTATCTCATTTTATGTACTTCAGCAACTAGCTTTCCACCCTGAATGCCCATATAAAGCTTCACAGGTGCATCATTCGTATTTTCAAATACTAAATCTAAATATGGATATGCAATTGTAGCATCTCTTCCTTGTGGAACATAACCTACCGTTTTAGAATGTGTAGTTCTCTCCACCATTTTCAGGCCAGCTTGATCTGCTGCATTGTATAAAGTTGAAGATGTTTGACAAACACCACCGCCATATCCATCTACTAATTTACCATCAACTATTTCTTTCCCTAATTGATATCCTTTATCTGGTGTTGTATCACCGATTAATGAATTAAAAGAGAAACGGTCTCCTTTTGCTAACACAACTCCATTTATGCTCGCTGCTGACAAACGAATATTCTCAATACGGCCACCTGTTGAACCACCTAAGTTCGTTTCATATCTACCAATTACCGCACCATTTCCTTGCGCATCACTTAATGTTGCGACTGGTTTTTTCTCCACGATCGGCAACTGATACGTAGCATCCCACATACCAACATTTAACAATTTATCTACTAATTCTTTTTCCATTAATTCATAAGAAGGTTTTCCTTCTTGCCAACTTCCATCAGGTGCTATACGTGAAGGAACCATTTTTTTGTCGACGCTTTTTCCAATCTCACCAACAACCTTTGTGACAGACTTTTTAAATTTCGCTTCATCTTCAAAATAGCCTAAACTAGATAAATCTAATTTTTTCACTTCAGTACCAGTTCGACCATCAACTAAACTAATAGTATCCTGTACTTCTGCTTTAGCCTCTACAGTGTGCCCACCAATATCACTTACCAATGCAACATCACTTACTTTTGCACCACAGCCACTCATTATAGCTACACATAACACCCCAACTAATATACCCTTTACTTTACGGAACAATATACTCTCTCCCTTTCCCCAACATCACTATTATGTATTTATTTCATTTTTATGTATGTTTTGTTACAATCATTTTACAATATGTTTATAAAATGTTACAAGTTATTTTTCACTCTATATAAATTACTCTTTTCTTTTATAAATGTCTATACATATTTACATAAAAGTTTGAGTTTGATAGAATTGTAACTTTTATGTAAACTCTCCCTTTTATCCAGTATATACCATTACACAAAAGAAATACAAATCAAAAACCCTCAAGCTATTTTTTATAAAGTGAAACTGTAATCAGTGGGGGTCTTATTGCCCAGCAAATAGCGGGATAAAGAGAAATCCCGTCAACATAAATAGGTATTTGCCGTGCCACCGCTCCGCTTTTGCACATACATTATGGTGAATTCAACCTATTTTAAAGAAATGGAGGATGTTATTATGTATCCCTACAATCCATATGATCCATATAATCAATATGCGTACCAACAACCACAGTATGACTTACAAACACAATATCAATCTTATATAGATCAAGCAGAGCACACGAATCCATATGACCAAAATAGACAATTCCAACTTCCAATCTCTTTTCCTGGCACTGGAAATCGTCAATTAGAAAGACGCGTAAATGAGCTTGAACAAAGAGTTCGTCAACTAGAAAATACAGTTGAGCGCCATACACGTAGACTAAACCGCTTAAACCAACGTTTACGCACAGTAGAAAACAGACTAAACATTCCATTCGCAGCATTAGAAGACGGATTTTAATCGAGAAAATAAAGATTATATAAAGGAAGGGGCTTCCCCTTCCTTATATAAATTGACGAAAGTTTTTTCCATCTCTATACTGATAAGAGTTAATGAAATGAAACAAGGTGATAAATATGGATTTTGAAATAAATTATCTTTCCTTTTATGTTGTACAAGTAGAAGGAAAAGGTGAAGCAGTTGATAAACGCTACAAACATTTTCAAACTTTAGACGCTGAAGAATATGAAGATAGTTCCTTAAAAGAATTTTTGAATGGTGAGTTATTAAAAATATCGAAGCGAAAAGTAGAACGTCATGCAAAAACAGAACAAGCCCCAACAAAAATTGGTCGCTTTATTGTAGAAGAAGGGCACGAACTTGATTCAAACCCTCATTACAACCTTTTTAATCGTATTCGCTTTGCAGAAACAAAAGAAAACTTTAAAGATATGAGCGAACCTCTCGTTTATACATATCTTGACACAAGCGCTGTACGTGGTGGTGTATTTTTAATTGCTCAGGCAAAACTACGCAAATACTTTGATGATCCATTCGTATTCGTAATGAAATGCGACTTTGAACCAAAGGTTGCTTCTATTTCTGATGAATCAACACTGATTCGTAACGTTGAAATGGCCATCACAACAAAGAATATGAAATCTATCCAATATCCGTACATGCCTGAAGAAGGAATGGTTGAAGTAGGCGAACTAAAAATACATCAAGCATCACATGCCCGCTACTTTGAAGACTTCTTAAAATTCGTCGAATATGAACGCTCTATGCCTGAAATTATGAAAACACAAGTAATGGACATGGTATACGACCAAATTGAAGATGTATTTGAAGAAGGTACGGAAGAACGCGAACAATTCGACCAAGCGATGGAAGTATGGGCTGCCAGTCCGAAACGCGAAATTATGGAACAATTTTCAACTGAAGAAGTAATGGAAGCAACCGCTCAAATCGTCGAGCATGCTCCTGAAGTGGAATTAAAACTAAAAGCCGATCATATCTCTGTGAAGGCGTTGCTTGCGGATTTTGGGGATCAAATACATATTGCGAAGGTAAATGATCGATATGTACTTATGATTGAAGCAGACACACTTACATTTGAAAAAGGCTTCTCTCCTATTGAGTTTCTGAAGCCAGATGAGCTGCAAGATGTGATTGAGCAGATTGAGAATAAGCAGCAGTATTCGTTTGATCCGAGCGGTATTGAATAAAGTGAAACTTTAATCTGTGGGGTTTTGTTCATCCCCCACTAATTATTAGCCCTCACCAATCGGGCTTTTACGGGATAAATACTTCCATATAACTGTTGTTACTGGGCGCTTTTAATAAGCGCTCTTTTATTTATATTAAAAACCGATTCTACTAAGAATCGATTTTTCTGCTTTATAATAAAACATGTTTATTTTTAAATTTTTTTGATGCAAGATGACATTTGTTGCAGAATCAAATATATCCCTTCCTTGTTATACAGGCTTATTTCCATTAGAAATATCTACTTCAATATTTCTAGTTGACCAAGTCCTTCTATAAGTTGTTAAAATGCAAATTTCACTTTACTACCTCAAATTTATTGTACTCGTAAAAAGATAATTGAAAACGATATTCCGGATGTTCTCTCACCCAATCGTAGGCTTCTTCTAAAATTTCCATTTTGTTTTGCAAGTCATTAAGTTCACTACATTCGTCCCTTTTCTGTTTGCACAGAGGGCAGAATCCATTCACTATTTCCGCACTCGTCGCCCTAATAGTTTTACTTTCTAAATCAACTACTAGACGAAGAATAACAGAATGCTCTTCTTTTGTAGTCACCTTCATTTCAGCAATCCGATCCTCATTCCAAAAGACACCGTTTAATTCCATCTTTACTGTGACATCTTTAATATCCAAGTCTACCACTATCATACCTCCCTTGTACAAAACTCAATCTTACTCTTCTATTTTAAACTTTAATACACCACAACTTAAAGAGATATTAAGTTTTTTCCAATTCTTCTTTACTATGAAAGAAAGTGTAGTTAATGCTAATTGTGTGGTAAATATTATCCCAAAAACTAAAACAGTTAAAATGTTAAAGATTGTTTCCATTAAACTACACTCTTTTCTTTATATATATTTTTATTTTATTAATACAGTTTAAAACTCTTATTACGTCTTAACACTCCCAAAGCAATTATAATGTACAATCACAACAACAAGTTGATGCCTATTTAATATCAATACGCTGTTATTACATGTATGTAGTTAGAGATGGAGGAGCAATTCATTTAACCTCTGTATTCTCCTCCATCTCAGCCAAATACCTAATCTGTCGTTCCGCTTTTCTCACTGCTGTACGAAAATGTTTTTTCAGGAGTTCTACTGTATTTTCACTTATATAATATCTTTCCGTTATACTTTCCCACGTGTCACCACTTTCAAATGTACTCCATTCAAAAGGGCGTTCTGTATTTTTCTTTAGTTCTTTAAACACCCATTTTCGCATCTTTTTTTTCGCTTTTTCTGTTAGTTTTCCGTTTTTTACAAGTTCAAGTTCACCATGTCTTTTGTATCGCTTATTAATATCTCTCTCGCTATACACTTTAAGAAGTATATTTGCTGTATTTTCAGCATCTGCTAAAGCACGGTGCTGTTTTCCTTCCCACGTTAAAGCGAGCTGTTCTACCGCAAATTGTAAACTTGGCGTATGTTCAAACAATTCCTCATATGCTTGGAAAACAAATTTTTGCAAATCAATTCTATTTTCTTTTTCTATACTTGGGCATTCAACACCATATAATGTACAATCATGAGATAGAAAGCGATAATCTTCTTTTCCCCATGAAACAAATATAGAACCTTCGCCGATGAACTGAATAAATTTCTCTATAATTTGAGGGAATTTTTCTACACCCATTAAATCTTTTTTCGTAATACCGGTTAATTTTGTTGTATGACGAGTTAATCGTGCACTTGGTTTTACTAACTCCGAAAATTCTTCAATTATCTTCATTGTACCTATTTCTATTTTTACAGCTCCGATATCAACTATTTCTGATGGATCTTCTGATTTATACGGTCTGAAATTCCTTTCAATATCAAACACAATGAAATGTGTAGCGTTTTTCAATTTATTTACCTCTTTCTAAATTGCTTTTCACACAAACACTTTATTTTCAGTATTTATTTATTCATGTACTTTATACAAAAATACTCCGAATAAATAAATGAAAATTCAGTCTTGTTATGATATGTAAGTAGGAGGACATCTATAAAAGTGCAAAAAAAAAGAAGGGCGAGCCCTTCTTTTTTCAAAAATTACTTCTTGTTTACGTTAGTAGCTTGAGGTCCACGGTTACCTTGTTCTACTTCGAAAGTAACTTCTTGACCTTCTTCTAAAGTTTTGAAGCCTTCGCCTTGGATAGCTGAGAAATGAACGAATACGTCTTCTCCGCCTTCAACTTCGATGAAACCGAAACCTTTTTCTGAGTTAAACCATTTTACTTTACCGTTTTGCATGAAAAAAATCCTCCTACAATGTACCTATATGTACATATTCATTTTCAACCACCTTACAATAATAAGCCAGATATTAAAAAACTGCAACCCCTGAGGAGATTTAACATTGCTATCCTCCTCGGAAGTTACAGCTCATTTAAATCTCTATATTATTAAAAGTAAAATGGTTTAAACATACTATATCATATCAATATAATAAAAGTAAAGTTTTTTCTTAAATTATTTTTTGTTCCCACTGCATTGCTTTTAATTCACCTGATCCGGCTACTACATAACCCTCTTTTTGATTAACAATGCGCCATCCGTGCCCTTTAACTGAATCACATACTGTAACAATACCTTCTTCAAGAAGCACACGGCACACACTACTAATACCCGCCTTATTTTGCGTTGAAGTTGTATATAAAACATGTTGATCTACACTTAAGTCTAAATAACTACTTGCTTTCTGCTCACTTTGACATGTGTGCCAATATATTTTTTCACTTGCAATACTTTCATCTATTTTACAATAAGAAATATTCCCGCTAACTCCCTTGCACGATCCACTTGCCGCTACTAAATAAGAATTGTGTAAAGTCAACGCGGAGATCATTTGATTCATCGCAATTTTAATCCTCTTTAATTTACGTGTCTTCAAATCAAAGAGCCAAACACCACCATATTTAGCATGTATTTTCGTACCAATAAATAAGTAATGTTTATATAAAAATAACGATCGAATAGACGGTGCCGCACTGCCATACTCAAGAAACGGATGAATAGTTTCCCATGTCGAACCGAAATTATTAGAAAGATACAGCGTTTTTTCTCCATGAGCAACAACATTTCCTTGTACATTGCTACATACATTCCAACTCGTTGCTTTTGTTGGAAAACGCTGAATTGTCCAGTTCTCTCCACCATTCATACTACGAATAAAAATCCCTTCGTCACCTACACCATAAACTACATTATCTTCGCTATGTAAATCCCTAATTCGTTTTTGAAAACCATTTAAAATTCGTTTCCATTCTCCGTCTTGTTCAACAAATAAGCCATTATATGTAGTAGCTAACAACAGTTTTCCATCTCTTAACTTTGTAATAGCAGTTACACTTAACATTGTCTCCACGTTGACACTCCCATTCTTAGAACTTCTCAGCAAATACAATTGCAAAATTACTGCATTTTTCAACATCCTCTTCATCTTCTGGAGCTAATTCAATTTTTAGCCCTTCTTGTACAAGCTCTGCACCGCGCTCTACAAGACGTTCTTCAAATATCGTTACCGCTTCACAAAACAGTTCATACGCTGTATCACCCGATCCGAACACCGCTACCTTTTTCCCAGCTAAATCTATATTTTCTAAGTCATCATGAAAATCTTCCGCTTCAAATGGTAATTCACCATCGCCCCACGTATAAGATCCTAAAATGATTCCATCATAAGCTAATAATTCTTCAGCATCCATGCCTTCCATTTCTTGCAATACTACTTCATGATCAAAAGCATCTAAACTAACTTTAATTAAATCAGCAATACTCTCTGTATTTCCTGACATACTTGCATAAGCTATTAAAATTTTTGCCACTTTGGCATCCCCCTCTAACAATAAATGATTCTCATTCTCATTATATTAATAATGAGAATCAATTTCAATTGATTTTTTTCTACTTTTATTTACATTTCACATCTGACTATTTATATTTCATTTTAAATATCTACATTCATATTCAACTATTGCCAAATCTATCTTCAAACATTATTGTATTATCATCATTTCACATTACTTATTTCAAATAAAAAATGTTTTTGTATCATGCTCAATCTCTAATCAATTGTTCACTTTACAGAAAGAGGAGTCCTTATGATGAGAAAGTATTTTATTAGATTTTTAAAAGCAACCTCCCTTTTAACAATATTCTTACTAATAGGAGCTGCTATTATTTTATTCGGTACTTCATACGGTCATAATTTACGTGTTATCGCAGCCGAGAGTATTTTAACTTCTCAGCATCCACAATATGCAAAATTCACGTTATTGTCTGATGAAGAATTAAATGATATTTCTCAATCCATCACAAATCCAAAATGGAAAAATAGTGAATTTTTAACTTCTAAACTTTCAAAAAAAGAGTTAGAAAGACGAAAAGATTTACCACTAGATGTTTCTATTGAAACAATAAAGAAAAAATATAATGATCATTTTTTCGAAGGGAAATTAATGACAATTAGTAATCCATTCAACGTAAAACTTGTTACCCAGCAAGGTTCAGAAGGTAAAGACGTCGGAGAAAAAATATACGTAATGGCAAAGCGAAACCATGCAGTTGCCGCTGTCAATGCCAGTGGTTTTTGGGATGAAACCGGGCATGGTGGTGGTAAAACCGGAATCGGTATTGTTATTGAAAACGGTAAAGTTATAAACACGCCGAAAGATATTAATACCCCTACCCTCACTAGTGGTATTACAAAATATGGACAAATGGTTTCTGGAGAGTTTTCTGCTAACCAATTGTTAAATAAAAATGTTGTTTCCGCTGCTGGATTTATGCCTCAGCTAATTGTAAATGGAGAAAAAATGATTACAAATGATGGTGGTTGGGGATATGGCCCTCGAAGCATTATGGCTCAGAAAAAAGATGGATCGATTATGTTTTTCGTCATTGATGGTAGACAACCTCATAGCATTGGTGCTTCCTTGAGAGATTGTCAAGATATTCTTTATGAAAAAGGTGCTGTCAATGCGATGGCAATGGACGGTGGATCATCAGCAACATTATATGCAATGGGAGATATTTTAAATATCCCTTCCACCTTATCTCATAAATCACGCTATTTACCAAACGCATGGGTAGTTACAGCGAACCCTAAGCAACAAGTTCATGTAACAATAGACGGTAATTCTGCGAGCTCTCAAAAAATTTCTGAATTAACAAAGACGACTGCTATAGCTTTCAATAAATAAAAAAGCACAGATGACTATACAATCATCTGTGCTTTTTTATTACTTTTTAAAAATACCAAACGGCT
This sequence comes from Bacillus sp. JKS001846, assembly GCF_900176455.1. Classification (NCBI taxonomy): domain Bacteria; kingdom Bacillati; phylum Bacillota; class Bacilli; order Caryophanales; family Bacillaceae; genus Bacillus; species Bacillus sp. JKS001846. The sequence goes on along the minus strand of NZ_FWYG01000001.1, from coordinate 2,163,018 downwards.
TTCCAACTGGTAAAACAACTTTTCCGAAGTGTGTGTTTAACACTGCTGCTGCTGAACCATAGAAAGATAATAATGAAATAAGAAGTTCAGAATATGCTGCTAAATTATGCATTGCATGCGGCATAACACCTAAAGTACTTAATGAAAGACCGATAAATAAGAAATCAATAAGGACGAAAATCATAAATAATACTTTATGTGTTTCCATTGCACCAATTGTCATAAAGATTGTGAAAATCAAATATCCGATAAAGGCTACACCAAGCTGTTTTGAATCTGCAGCTTGTGCTAATTTTTCGCCAAATACTCCAAGTTGAATTAACCAAGTCATTCCAACACCTAGCCAAAATAGACCGTACGCACCGAATGCTGTTGTACCGAATGTATTGTTATGCTTTGCATCATGAATGCAAGCAAAGATTTGTGCAAATCCTCCTAAAAAGATTGCCCACGGTAATACAAGTGAAACGCCATCTGTTAAGCCTAACTTTTGAGATGATGCTACAAGTGTTACCATCGCTAATCCAAATAGACCAATTCCAGATGGATCTGCTGTTGTCATTTTCACATGATGTGTAGTAGTTTGATTGCTCATATAAACCTCCTGATTATAAACATACTCGAATACAATACTTAAATCAGAAGCCGATGTCAATGGTTTTTTTTGTATGTTGTCAGACGTTATATTTTATAATGATTAAATATATTTCCGACCACTTCATAAGGTTTTATATTCACTTTTTCCAACTCATTTATCGGTAGCCATAACGGAATATAACTTCCTCTACCTTCCCACTGAAATTCCTCAGCTGTTCCACTTCCGAACACTCCGCCTGTAATATAGGCAGCATAATAATATTCATTTCCTTTATATTTTACCTTTGCAATAAGGTGCTCCACTTTTATATGTACCCCTAATTCTTCGTATACCTCTCTTTTCGTTGCCTCTTCAGGCGTTTCACCTTCCTCAATCCCTCCGCCAGGAAACACATAATATGTTTCCTCTTCTCGAATACGTTTTATAAGAGCGATTTTTCCTTCCTGTACAATGATAGCCGCTCCGCGATTTCTTATCATTTTATTACCTCAATACGAATCGCAACTGTTCCCCACTCTTTTTCTTGTTCTTTCGTATATATTTTGTATGTACTTTCTAACATTTCCTCTAAACTATCATTTTCACAATCCAATAATTTTTTATCGATTTGTTCATACATGGCTTTAAAGCTCTCGTATCGCTTTATTTCCGTTACTTTTACCGTCATCATTTCTTTTGTCGTAAGATTCGTAAATACGATTTCATCGCCTTTGTTTATTAGTTGACGTTTTTCATCGTATAGGCGTACTTCATATACTTTTTTTCCTGATTGAATTGACTGAAACGGTTTATTATATAGACCCAGTTCGTATCGCATATATCCCACTTCCTTTTGTTCATTTCACCTATTAATACAGTTCACATTACTACATCTTGCATATAATATTCCATACGTATCACTTAATTGAGAAAGGAGGCTGAAGAAGCATGTTATATTTAAATCAAAAACCTGAATATAATAAATATGATATTGGTGATTATACTTATAGTAAAGTAGGGCCAACCATTTTTTCTTGGAACGATGAAACAAAATTAAAAATAGGTAAGTTTTGTTCATTAGCAGAAGAAGTCGTTTTCATACTTGGCGGTGAACATCGCGCAGACTGGATAACAACTTATCCATTTAATGCACTTTTTGATGAAGGAGCACATATTACTGGTCACCCTTCTTCAAAAGGTGATATCGTAGTCGGCAATGATGTATGGATTGGTTATCAATCCTGCATTTTATCTGGTGTTACAATTGGTAACGGGGCCATTATCGGCGCCAGGAGCATTGTTACAAAAGATGTACCCCCGTATGCAATTGTAGCTGGTAATCCTGCAAAATTTGTTCGATATCGTTTCCCGCAAGAAACGATTGACAAACTAGAGAATCTCGCATGGTGGGACTGGGACATTTCTGTTATAAAAGGAGCCATTCCATTACTACTCTCCGACAAAATCGACGAATTTTTCACCTCACCCGAAAAAGAATCTACATGATAAATACAGAAAGAGCATCCTTTTTTCCGGATGCTCTTTCTGTATTTATTTTTTATTTATTTGCAAATGATTACACGGAGAACATTGAAAAGGAATTTTCCCTAAGCAATTAAGATTCGTTTCACAAATTTGTTCTATCGTTGGAACAAATGGAATGACAACTATGTTACTTTCTACCATTTGTGTAACAGGTGGCAATACTGTGCCTACTTGATGTTCGAAACGAATACTCGCTTGATTTATATAATTTCCTGAACCATTTGGCGCGCTCTGCACTACTACTTGGAACGAAACTGTCCGTGCTTCACCTGGATTTAAATTTCCTATAATAAAACCTGATACTGGGTTTACATTTAGCACTGGCGTATTATCAATCGTTACAGTTCCAAGGACAAATTGAACACTACTATCTAACATATCTTGAAAACGAATATTTTGTATTGCTGTATCCCCCGTATTTGTAATAACTGTCGTAAACGTAATAACATCGCCAATTGTTGCTGCCTGTAAATTTGCCGTTTTTACGACTGTCGTTGAGACATTTTGAGAAATAAACGGGATAACAACTGTATTGCTATCACCTTCAACTACTACTGGCGGCTCATTCGGATTTACAGTTGCGAGCCCATTTGCTATAGCAGTATTTGTAACTAAATTATTTATTTGTCCTCCTGTTATTACAACTTGGAAATTAATAATTGCTGCGTCATTTGGCTGAAAATCACCTAACGGAATACCGGTATTCGGATTAGCAAATGGAAGAGGTACATCATTTACCGTTACCGTGCCATTTATAAATAAAGTATTCGGATCAATGATATCTGTTAAAACAATATTCGTCACAGGAACTGTACTGTCATTTATAACGGCAATTCCATAAGTGACAACATCTCCTACCATCGCTACTTCAAAGTTTGCTCCTTTTGCAACAAATAAGATTGCAGTATTTACCGTCACTATAACTGTATTGCTCGTATCCATCACTGTAACTGGAGGCTCCCCTGGTACTAAAATATATTCTGCTAACGCCCCAGCAACGTTCACTACTGTGCCACCATCTGGAAAGCTCGTAATCGTAGCTTCATATGTTACAATCGCCGTCTCACCAACTGGAATGTCTACAATCGTAAATCCAACCTGCGGATTTACTCCCGGACGAGCTACTCCATTTACAGTTACACTATTTGGTATAAAAACAGCTTCCGGAGATAGGACATCGATAAATAGAATATTCATCGCATCAGCAGTACCAGTATTTAATATTCGAACCGTATACTTTACTGTTTCTCCTACTCCAACAATTGAATGATCTACTTCTTTTTGCATATCTAAACTGCCTCTATTTACTGGTGTGACTGTCGTATTACTTGAATTCGTAATTGTAAACGGAGGTTCTCCTGGAATTAATTCAAAATCACCCGTTACTCTTGCTGTATTCATAATGCTACTAGAAGGCGGAACTGCGATTACATTTACTTCAAATGTAATTAATACGCTATCCCCTACTGCAAGATTAGGCAATGCAAAGCCTACAAATGGATCTAAACCTACTTGCGGAATCCCATTTATTTGTACACTTCCAGGAACGAATTCTAAACTAGGTGATGGAACATCACTAAACTGAACGTTTGTCGCTGTTACCGTTCCCGTATTTGTAACTTGCACACTATACGTTAACGTATCTCCTAATCGTGTCGCTTCTTTATTTACAGATTTTATAACGCTGAACCGTCCTCTATTCACTCTAGTTATCGTCGTATTACTCGGCTCTGTTACTACAACCGGTGGCTCTCCTGGCACTAAAGTAAAGCTTCCTGTTATATTTGCAACGTTCGTAATTGTTCCTGATGACGGGATGTTTGTAACTGTCGCTTGAAACGTCACTATAACTGTTTCACCAACTGGGATATCTCCAACTCCAAATCCAGTAATCGGATTTAAGTTTGGTTGCGGGGCTCCATTTATCGTTACACTATTTGGTACAAATGACGCACCTGTTGAAATCGTATCAATAAACTGAACATTGTTAGCTGTTACTGTTCCTGTATTCGTTATTTGCACTGTATACGTCAATACATCTCCAACTAGAGTAGCGGCTCTATTTACTTGTTTAATAACATTAAAGCGTCCTCTATTTACAGTTGTGAGTGTTGTATTACTTGGCTGATTTACTATAACTGGTGGTTCTCCTGGTACTAAAATAAAGCTTCCGGTAACATTTGCCGTATTGGCAATTGTTCCGTTTGACGGAACGCTAACAACTGTTACTTGGAATGTGACTTCTACACTTTCACCTGGAGTTATATCCGGAAGTGAGAATCCAGTGTTAGGATCTAATCCAGGCTGTAACACACCGTTTATCGTTACACTATTCGGTACGAATGTTATAGAGGATGGTAATACATCACTATATTGAACATTCGTCGCTATCACTGTTCCCGTATTTTGAACTACTGTTGTATATGTGATTGTATCGCCTACTGCAACAACCGGCTGACTTACTGATTTTAAAACATTCAAACCAGATTCATTTATTTCTGTTAATGTCGTGTTACTTGTCGTCGTTTCAGTAATAGGCGGCTCTGTTTCACTTACAGCAAACGTAGCCGTAACGTCCACAAAGTTAACAACTGTTCCACCTTGAGGTATGCTCGTTACCATCTCTTGGTATGTGACAAGTACAAAATCACCTACAGGTATATCTGGAACTGCAAAGCCTATAAACGGATCTAATCCTGGTTCTGGCACTCCGTTTATACTCACACTTCCTGGAACAAATGCTACACCACTCGTACTAGAATCAAGAAATTGGACATTCGTTGCCGGTACCGTTCCAAAGTTAAAAATTAGTACATCATAGGTTAATATTTCCCCAACCGTCGCTGCCTCTTTATCTACTATTTTTACTGGAAAAATTGAAGCTATATTAATTGTCGTAACGACTAAATTCGTTAATATCGTTTGCGTAATCGGTGGCTCCTGCGGATTCGGTTGTGAAGTAAATGTAACGTCAGCATCATTTAATATGACTTCATTATCAGGAATTTCCGTAATGGTCACTTGGAACGTTACAGAAATACTCGCACCAGCATTTAATAACGGACTAACTGTAAAGCCTATTTCTGGATTTAATCCAGGTTGCTGTATTCCACCTATCGTTACACTGTTGTCAACAAACGTCGTCCCTTCTGGAATGACATCTTGGAAGAGTACATCTGTAACAGGGATAATTCCTACATTCGTTATTAGCACTGTATACGTTAATACATCCCCAACAGCCCCAGTTGCAATATTTACTGTTTTTATTGCTGTCACTTCACCAGGAGGAGGTAACGGTATTGTAACTACCGTTGTATTACTTGAGTTCGTTGTTGTTACAGGTGGTTGTAAAGGATTCAATAAGAAAGTAGCTGTAGCAGACGCTGTGTTTAGAACTGCCCCAAGCGTTGATGGTGCAACAACTATCACTTGGAATGTTACTGTCAATGATGTGCCAGCTGCAATATTAGGAAGCGGGAAACCAATATTTGGATCAAATCCAGGTTGAGGCGTTCCATTTATCGTTACACTATTTGCTACAAATGTTGTTTCTGGAGCAATCGTGTCAATGAAAGAAATATTTGTAGCTGCAACTGTACCTGTATTTCGTATAACAACAGAATATGTGTAAGTCTCTCCAAGTGCTGCTTGTTGTACAGATGAAGATTTTTGTATAGTTAGTCTCGCTGTATTTACTTGTGTTACTACAAAATTACTATTTGTAGTAGTCGTTATAGGAGGTCCTGCCGGATTTATAAGGAAACTTGCAGTAACATTCGATTGATTTCTTATATTTCCACCACTCGGAACGCTTGTCACTGTCACTTGGAACGTAATTGTAGCAGTTTGCCCAACTGGAATATTTGTAACAGGAAAACCCACTATAGGATTCGCACCTTGCTGAACGACTCCATTAATCGTTACACTATTCGCTACAAATGTAGCTCCAGATGGGATTGGATCTTGAAAAATAATATTCGTTGCGGGGACAGTTCCTGTATTTTGAATAAGAATCGTATACGTTAACGTATCTCCTACACCTGCTTGTGGTGTATTTACACTTTTTATTACATTAATTGATCCTACATTCACTCGCGTCACAACAATATTACTAATCGTTACAATTGTAATTGGTGGCTGGAGAGGACTTACTTGGAAATCAGCAGTTACATTCGCATTATTCGGAAGAACTCTATTTGGTGGTACACTCGTGATTGCCACTTGGAAAGTAACTGTTACTATACCTCCTACTGGAATATTAGCAAGTGGAAATCCAGTTGTCGGGTTTAAACCTGGTTGAGGTGTCCCGTTTATTGTTACACTATTCGCTACAAAAGCGGTTCCAACTGGAATCGGATCAAGGAATGATACATTTGTCGCTACTACCGTTCCACTATTTTGTATAGCAACTGTATATGTTAGTGTATCTCCTACACCTGCTTCAGTAGCGCTTACACTCTTCATTACATTTAGTCCTGAGGAATTCACAACTGTCATAACAGTATTACTTGGAACCGTCACAGTAATTGGTGGCTCTGTTGGATTTACAAGAAAATCTCCAGTTACATTCGCGTTATTTACAACATTATTCCCTGGCGGAATTTCATCAATTAATACTTCAAATGAAATAATTACACTCGCGCCAGTAGGTAAATCATTTAATGGGAATCCTAGTCCTGGATCTGCCCCCTCTTGTAAAACACCATTAACCAATACACTATTTTCAATAAATAATGTCCCTGGCGGAATTGAATCTTGGAAAAATATACTTGTAGCTGGTACACTACCTGCATTTATAACTTCGATTGTATATACTAAAACATCTCCTACCGTTGCCACATTCGTATTCACTGCTTTCACAACTTCAAAGTTCCCTGATTGTACTGTCGTATTCACAACGTTACTCGGTACATTGATTGTTACTGGTGGTTCATTCGGATTCACTTGAAAGCTTGCTGTTACATTTGCTTGATTTAAAATATCTTCATTTTCTGGATTCTGTACAATTACTACGTCAAATGTGACTACAACCGTTTGAGCCGCAGGAATATTCGGAAGAGAGAATCCTGTATTCGGATTTAGTCCACTTTGCTGTACTCCATTAATTGTTACAGAATTTGCAACGAAGGAAACAGCGGAAGAAATAGTGTCTTGAAATAACACATTTGTTAGCGGAACGTTTCCTGTATTTTGAACGGCAATCGTATATGTTAAAGTATCTCCTACTGCTGCTTGTGTTGTATTCACTTCTTTTATTACATTTAAACCGCCTGTATTAACTTGTGTCACAACTGTATTCGTTTGTCTATTAATCGTTATTGGCGGCTGATTCGGAATAACGACGAAATTAGCAGACACATTTCCGCGATTCGGAATCGTACCTCCTGATGGCGTAGAAGTTACTCGTACTTGAAATGTAACTGTCCTAGTCCCACCTGGAGATATGTTAGCAACTGTAAAGCCAGTTGCCGGATTTGCCCCAGGTTGCGAAATTCCATCTACAGTTACACTATTTGTGATAAAAGTCGTTCCAGTTGGGATTGGATCTTGAAAAATAACATTCGTCGCAAGTACATTTCCTGTATTTTGAATTGTTACCGTGTACGTAAGAACGTCGTTAACCGTTGCAAAAGCTTTATCCACTGTTTTTCTCGTTGTTATATCAGCTATATTAATTGTCGTAACTACAGTATTGCTTGTCGCTTGCCCTGAAACTGGTGGTTGACCAGGTACTGGAGTAAAGTTAAATGTTACACTCGCACGGTTTGGAATTGGATTGACAAGAGGGTTTGATGTCACTCGAACTTGAAAGCGCACTACAGTCGTTTGCGATGCATTAATACTTCCAAGATTAATACTACTTGCTGGATTCGCTCCTGGACGTGCTACCCCGTTTACCGTAACGCTATTTGCGACAAATGTTGTTCCAGCAGGGATACTATCAACAAAAATAACATTGTTTGCAGTGATGTTTCCATTATTCGTTACATTAACCGTGTACGTTAATACATCATTAAGTGTTGCCGTCTGTAGATCTACAGACTTTTGCATACTTATAGTTGCTTGATTCACTGTCGTTTGTACTGTATTTGAAGAAGACGTACTTGCAATAGGAAGGCTACCAACGAAAGGACGAAATTGGTAAGACACCATTGCACGATTTGAAATAGGGTTTGGATTTGGAAACGATGTAATTCTTACTTGGAATGTAACGATTCTTTGAGCATTATTTGGTATCGTTCCTAAATTAATTCCACTAGCTGGATTCGCACTTGGTTGTGTTACTCCACCAACCGTTACACTACCAGCTATAAATGCTGTGCCGTTCGGAATACTATCTTGTAATAAAACGTTGTCCGCACTTCCTGTTCCTGTATTCGGAACTGTAATCGTATAAGTGAGAATATCTCCTATACCTGCAACTGCTTTATCAACAGATTTGACAGGATTTATAATCGGTCCCGTCGCATCAATTTGAACACCAAAACCAGCCGCTGCATAACCATCACCATTTGTAACGAACCGAACGGTTGCTGACGTTTGATTATTTACTAATGATGATGAAGCATCTACGTTTGTAATATCCCATCCTTGTCTTCGAACAGCCAAAGCTATCCCTAATGGCTGATTCAAATCTCCAAACGTTCCGGTTGTATCTAATTCCCCAAAGTCATTACAAATTTGAGATTGAAAGAAATTATTTGCCGGATTTCTCGGTCCGAATAATGCAACTGTAGCATTTGGGTTTGGTCCAAAGCGAAGTTGATCTCCAGAAATGTTGGAATCTCCCTCTTGAACAGTTACGAGTACTCTTCCTGTAACAGCTCCTGTAGCTGGAGTAGCAAATCCTGAAATAGTAGCATCAACAGGCGGGGATGAAGCATCAATAATTTCTTGGCCTGCATAAACTGACAAATTCCGAAGAGGTAAACTTGCATTTTGATATACAACCTCAAGCGTCCAGCCAGCTGAACGACTGATTGTTGGATCAGCTGAAGTTCTTGCAGCGGGCACAGCACCTGTTGTATATGTGCCTGCCCCACCTGCACTAACAAGATTCGTTACATTAGCAGAGCGAGCATAATAAAACTGATTTCCTACTGAACCTTGCTGCGCGGTAGCGGGATCTGGCGTAACAGCAAACGTCCCTGATGGTGTTGTAAATGTAATATCATCATTTAAAAATGGTAAAACATCTTCCGTATCAGTCCGAAAAGTACCAGCCCAAACTAACTCTGCATATAGCACACTACTCCCCGCCGGAAGATTTAAAATTGCACTCGAAGAATTCAATTGCCATTCATCCGTCGTTCCTGCTGGGAACCCTGGTACTTGCAGCGCTGTATTTACCGTAGTAAATACAGCAAGTGTACCAAAAATATTACCTGGCGCAGGTGATGTAGGGCTAAGCCCTAACGTGTTCCCAGTGAACGTGACGGCACCAGGTACTGTTGTTGTAAAACGGTTTATAAAAGGCACACAATCATCTCATTTCATTTATAGTAAAAAGTGCTCTATACTATAAAATGTAGACAAACTATGCAATGTACGTTGTCCAACAAAATTCCGCACATACGAGAGGAGTTTATAAAACTATGCGCTACGTTATCATAACAGGAACTTCACAAGGTTTAGGTGAGGCTATTGCCACTCAATTGTTAGAAGAAAGTACAACTGTCATCTCTATTTCTAGAAGAGAAAATAAAGAACTTACTAAACTTGCAGAGCAATATAACAGCAATTGCATTTTTCATTCCTTAGATCTTCAAGATGTACATAACTTAGAAACTAACTTTAAAGAAATCATTTCATCCATTAAAGAAGACAATGTATCCTCTATTCATTTAATTAATAATGCAGGTACAGTTGCACCTATGAAGCCGATTGAAAAAGCAGAAAGTGAACAATTCATTACGAACGTTCACATTAATTTACTTGCACCTATGATTCTTACATCTACGTTTATGAAACATACGAAAGAATGGAAAGTAGATAAACGCGTTATAAATATTTCATCTGGTGCAGGAAAAAATCCTTATTTCGGATGGGGCGCTTATTGTACGACGAAAGCTGGTGTAAATATGTTTACACAATGCGTAGCAACTGAAGAAGGGGAAAAAGAATATCCAGTAAAAATCGTCGCTTTTGCCCCCGGTGTTGTTGATACAAATATGCAAGCACAAATTCGTGAAACAGCTAAAGAAGACTTCACAAATTTAGACCGCTTCATTGCATTAAAAGAAGAAGGAAAGCTATTATCACCTGAATATGTTGCGAAAGCTATTCGTAACTTACTAGAAACTGAGGAATTCCCTCAAGGCGAGGTTATTAGAATTGATGAATAACAAAAAGGCGTGCTAAAATAGCACGCCTTTTTGTTTTACTTCTCTAAAAATATGAGCACAGATTCCGCAATTTGTTCATAACCAATTTCTTGATAAATTTTATTAGATGTCGGATTCGCTAGATCAGTATATAACGTAGTCGTCTGGTAGCCTTCATCTAACATACGTTGACTAAGTGCTGCTACACAATGAGATGCATACCCTTTTTTCCTTGCTTCTTTCGGCGTATATACGAAATTGACTGTTATATTATTTTTAGTTGGTCTCGTTTTTGCAGCTACAGAAACGAGTTTCCCATCCACTTCCAAACCAAACAGTCGATTTGTAGTTATTAATGTATACGCAGTTTGTTTTGCTTCTTCTTTCGTAGTAGGAAGCTTTACGTCTTCACAAAATTGATATATCCACTGTTCTATTAATGGTAATTCATCATTATTTACCGCTCGGAAAAGTCCATTCGCATTACACTTCTTCTTTACTCTGTTCAGCTCATACACACCTTGCTCCATTGCAACATTCGTTTTTTTATTTTCTAATACGGCAATCTCTTCCGCTAATTTCTGTACAATTTTCTTATTACCGATCAATCCAGGAATATCCGGATATACTTTCGTTAATTCTTTTGCAAGTTCCTCAATAGTTACTCCCGCAATTTCAGAAGTTGCAACAATGATTTGTTTCTTCTCTTCTGTTTGCAGAAATACAACCGCAATTTCTTCTCCTTGTTTCGCTATCCCCATAAATATCGGTTCTTGGACCATTTGTAATACACCTAATATGAGATTGTTTTCCTGCTCATTCTTTTCTAGAAATGGTGTAACATCTTCTTTAAAATGAAAAATCTCTTCATATACATGTAATTGAATCATCGACAATCTCTTCTCTCTATTCATAGTTTAATTAAGTATTGGCGATTAATTCATCAAATCCCTCTTTTACGATTCAATAATATTCAAAGCTAATGTATTCAAAGCATTTTCAGCTTGTAAAATTCTCTGTTTTTCCTTTTCAAATACATCTTCTTCTTGTTGAAATGACTCTTTTCGATTTTTGATCATGCGCTCCATCTCTTTTTTACTCGGTCCACCGTATACATTTCTTTTTTGAATAAAAGCTTCTGGCGATATAATTTCTTTCCACTCTTTTTCTAATAAATTTATTTTAAAATGTTCTTGCAAGTACATATTTACCTCTTTGAAGTGTAATTCATGTAGTTCTTTTTTCTGCTCCAATGACATATTTGCAATAGCACTTGCTGCATGATGAGCATGCCGAAATGGAATTTCATAGTTTTTTGTTAAAACATCGGCGAAATCCGTTATCGTTATTGCATGTTTATAGGAACGACTTTTTAACGTTTCTTCTTCTACTTTCATCGTTCGGATCACTGCATTCATCATACAAAAAACACGAATTGCCTTTTCAATCCCTTTATATAAATATGGCTGCAAGTCATCTTCCGTATCGACAATATCACCAAATGGTGTATTATGAATCATTTGAAATACTGTAAATGCTTCTCCTAAAGCACTACTCGTAATTGCACGAGCATGTTCAATTGAAACCGGGTTTCGTTTTTGCGGCATAATACTACTGATTTGTACATATGACTTTGCAACAGTAATACCGTCATATTCTTTCGTTGCTAACAACAAAAAGTCATGAATCCATCTACTCGTATTCGTCATCATTACCATAAGTAGCGAGCTAACTTCTAATAAATAATCCGCTCCAGCAACAGCATCATATGAGTTCTCAATTACATTTGTAAATCCAAGTAGATGAGCAACTCGTTCTCGTTTAATCGGGAAACTTGTTGTAGAGAGTGCAGCCGCCCCCATTGGAGACTGATTTAAAAGCTGGTACGTTTTTTTCATTCGTTCTAAATCTCTTTGCATCGTATCATAAATTGCTAACGTATAATGACCAAATGTTGTTGGCTGTGCTGGTTGTGTATGTGTATAAGCTGGCATGATCGTTTCCTTATGATCAGCAGCAAGTTGCAGTACACTTTCTTGCAATAACAAATGATGTTCTATTAATCGTAATACATATCGCCTTAAACTCATGCGATACATCGTTACGCCCATATCATTTCTACTTCTACCAATATGCATATTACTTACAAAATCGCATTTCGCTTCTTGAGAAATTAAATGTTCGACTAAAAAAAAGAGATCTTCATGCTGCTCTGTATAGAGCAATTGCTCTTCTGGAATTCCCTCTACCTTTTTTAATGCGTGTAATATAACTTTAGCTTCTTCCTTTTTCATTAAATTTTCTTCCGTCAGCATCGTAATATGTGCTTTATGCACTTGAAACATATCTTTCAATAAGTAATTTCGTTGAAAATCAAATACATGTTGTAATACACAATCCACATATGTTTTCCCAGGGAAATCAGCGCCTTCACTCTTTATAAACTCTTCTTTACTTTGTTTCATCACCTTTTCCCCTCTCACCTAAGTATTACTACCCATCATACCCAGAGATAGAAAAAAAGTGCTTGTACATAAAAATAAACTCGGTGCTCTCTGCACCGAGTTTATTTAATAAAAGTCGCATCATACTTATCACTTTGCAACACTTGGAAATGCAAGTTTGCTAAATGCTTCCGTATTTCTGCACTATCGTCTTCATTTAAATTATTCGCCAAAAACACAATTTCTGTACAGTTTCCACGTTTATCCATAGCATAAACTGCTTTTGTAACCGTCCATGGTGTGTAACCATTCTTTTGCCCCGCATGTCTGAATGTTTTACGGTATTTCTTGGCACTCATGTCTGTTTCAACGATATTTGCCCACACTTTTTCTTCAGCCTCTGTCAAGCCACCTTTATGGTTTGCCTTTTGAAGTAATACCATATAATCATTTGCAGAAGCTGCTGGTAATCTATCTGACCAAATTTTGTCGTAACGTTCCTCTAAATAAAGCGGAATTTCCTTCTGTAATAATGGTCCCTTCTTCTTTAAGCGTTCATGAATAATCATCGCATATTCACGATATTGCTCTTGAGACATTTCTTTTAACTTTTTCTCTATTTTATATTTTGGAACATGTAATTCTTTATGCAAATATCCCGGGATATACAAAGATGAAACGATTGGAAATAGTGGTTGATGTGCAGGAAGTGATAAACTTTGTAAATTTCGATTGATGTTATCTAATCCTAACAATTCCATTAAGTATTCAGCATTTGCATTCGAACTAAACTTAACCATTCCTTTTGCCACTTCTTCTAAAGAAACCGCTCCTTCAGTTATCTTGCCCGTCTTCTCCAAATACTTTTGCCATCTATCTTGTGCACCACCATCTGTATTCGGCACATAATAACGATTCACATCATTAATCGACACGAAACTAGAAGAATCAATTTTCCCTTCAGTAACTTGTTTCGTATATTCAAGCGCCACAATTAATTTCATCGTACTAGCAACTGGCAATACAACATTTGGGTTTACAGAATAAACAACTTTATCATTTCTCTTTACTAGAAGCGCACTATTTTTTTCATCTTTATGTTCTTCAATAAAAGATGCAATATACTGTGCATCATCATTATTTGAACTCCACACTTTTTTCACTAAAAAGTTACCCGATATTAGCAAAACAAAAATACCCACAATTACTGCGCATACTATAGTTTTTTTCAAGTAAAATTCCTCTCCTATTGTGTAACTCTTCTCTATTTATCATTTAAAAACAAAATAATGGAGATGGTCATTTAAATAACCATCTCCATTATTTTAACTTGTATGCTCCTATTATGTCTACGTCATAAATTTCACAAAATCCTCAAGAAACTTTTTATAATGTAACGACCAACCAATTCGCACCCAATTTTTTAATGCTTTTGCATCAGGTTGAGGCCGAAAATCAGCAATACTCTCTCCTTTTGCAATTCCAACTGTATCTACATCGACACGACGATATACATAATCTAAAAGGGATGGATTTGCCGCAACCATCATTGTAACGACGTCATGTACTGGACTTCCTTTTATTTTCGGATTTAACTTTCTATAAGCTTTATAATAGTACGTAAATATCGGCTCGATTAACTTATTAAAACTCGTTTTAGAGTGTTTCGTAATATATTTTACCATTTCCGGTGTAATAATTGCTTCAGATGTAACGTTAAGTGGCACTAATGTTACATTTTTGGCATTTTGCATAACTAATTGTGACGCAATGGGATCACCATGAAAATTCGCCTCTGCGACTGGTGTTACATTGCCAGGCATTAAGAAAGCACCGCCCATTATATAATATTCTTTCACATACTTCATCATCGGCTTTTCTAAAATAAATGCTGTCGCTAATGTTGTTGATCTACCAGCATCGACTATTATTAATTCTCCTTTATATTTTTCAAGAAGATCAAAAAATGTACAAAAAGGCTTTATATTTGGTGAAAAAGTTTTTGGAGGTTTAATTGGCCCTAAACCGTCTGTCCCATGAATTTCTGGATAATACGTCGTAATATCTCCGGATAAAGGAATTTTCGCACCATTAATAACAGGTATATCTTCCCGTCCTGCCATTTGCAATAAATATGCGGCATTACTTGTCGCCTTTTCTTGTGTTACATTTCCATATCCCGTTACTACACCAACAATATCAATATCAGGATGCAACAATCCATACATAATTGCTAAAGAGTCATCAATGCCTGGGTCTCCTAAAAATAATACTTTTTTCATCGACCTCAACTCCATCCCCTCAGTTGTTATTAATTTATGAATAACCGTGGATATACAGAATAAAAAATGAACAAATTCACACAAAAAAACGCAGTCTTATAAGGACTACGTTTCTTCAGCTAACCTATACTGTTTTTTTTATAGCACTCATACTTCCAATGATGTAAGCGATAAACGCAAAACAAATCGGGAAGACAACTGTATGTATACCGAACGGATTTGGATAGAAAAGATGAATACACATATATGAGCCTACCCCAACTAAAATAGACGCAAGCGCTCCTGTAGCATTTCCTTTCCTCCAATATAACCCTAATACGATTGGCCAAATGAATGCTGCTTCTAATCCACCGAAAGAAAATAAATTTAGCCATATTAAAAAATCTGGTGGTTTAATTGCCGCTGCATAAACGAGTAGTCCTACAATACCCGTAATCCACAAACTTCCTTTTTTTATCGTACTGTCTGCTGCATCTTTATTTATGTAATTTACGTATATATCTTTAATAATTGACGAGCTTACAAGTAATAATAAAGAGTTTACTGTAGACATAATCGCTGCCATCGGTGCAGCTAAGAAAACTCCAGCTAACCAAGGTGGCAACACTTCCATCGCAAGTAGCGGCATTACTTTATCTGGTACCGTTATACCTGGAAGTACTACTCTTGCAAATACACCTGTTAAATGCATACCGATCATAATTGTGCCAACGACAACGGTTCCAATTATTAAAGCTTGGTGCATCGCTTTTGAATTTTTATAAGACATGGCACGCACGCTAATTTGCGGTAAACCGACAACGCCAATTCCAATTAAAATCCAAAATGATGTAACATATGATTTCGTTAAACTGCCATCTGCTCCGAATGGTGTAATTAACTTTGGATTAATTTGAACAAGTTCCTGCATAATCTTTTCAATTCCACCACCAGCAATGACAGTAGCAATTAAAATGATTGTTGTTCCAACTAACATAATGATTCCTAATAATGTATCTGATAGAGCAACTGCACGAAATCCACCAATTAATACGTACACAAGTACAGAAAAAGTAAATAAAAATAGTGCTGTTGTATACGATAGCCCCGTTAGTGACTCGATTAATCGTCCACCACCGACCCACTGGGCTACTGTCGCTGAAAATAAAAAGATAATAATACATAACGCAGAAAGTATAACAACTGCTTTATTATTGTATCTCCCTTTTAAATAATCGATAAGAGTAATTGCTTCCATCTTCCTAGCGATAATTGCAAACTTTTTACCGATAACCGTTAAAACGATATACCCTGTTACAACTTGAATCGCAGATAACAGTACCCATCCAAGACCCATATTGTAAGCAATACCAGGGCCACCAATAAAGCTACTTGCACTACCGTACGTAGCAATCATTGTCATCGCTAATAATAAACCGCCTAGCTCACGCCCACCAAGAAAATATTCTTGCAAAAATTTATTATGAGCAGTTGCTTGCACGCGTCTTGAAGCATATACACCAATTAAAAATACAACGATAAACGAAATTATCATTGGAATGATTACATACCAATTCATCTATTATTCCTCACTTTTTTCTTCCTCATCGAGTGAAATATCTTGAAATACAAAACGAACAACTAAACTAAGTAAAATAACCATAACGATAAATCCAACGATACAGCTATAAAAAAACCATGCGGGAAAACCTAATACATATGTATATTCATTCGGATTTTTACTACCAAGCCCATAAGCAAATCCGTACCAAATTATAAAATTAATAATAGCAAGTCCAAGACCAATTAACGCTTCTCTATGGGCTATTCGAAAGCGTGGATCATCATGATAATCTTTCATTTTTCCCCCTCCTCTCACGATGTATTATTGTACCATTGTTCTTCTAGTTTTTCCTACTAGAAAGCAAAAACAAGCAGGATTTTTTTATAATCATATAGAAGATTCTCTTACATTACATATTTTTTACAATTGTAACACAAATGAAATTTGAATTTTCAGTATTTCTTAATTATGATTTTAATTAGAGGCTTTCCATCTAGTTTCCACATCCTTGATTTCGGAATAAGCGCCGTCTCGTACTGCGTTTACATTATATTTTCAAGGGGGTTATACAATGAGTCAACTAGCTGTAAATCTTCATGAAAAGGTAGAGAAGTTTCTTCAAGGTACAAAAAAGTTATATGTGAATGGATCTTTCATTGAAAGCGCTTCCGGTAAAACATTTAAAACACCTAACCCAGCAACTGGTGAAACACTTGCCGTCGTTTCTGAAGCTGGTCGCGAAGATATTCATAAAGCTGTAGTCGCAGCTCGTATGGCTTTTGACGAAGGTCCTTGGTCTCGTATGAGCACTGCTGAGCGAAGCCGTCTCATGTACAAGTTAGCTGATTTAATGGAAGAACATAAAGAAGAGCTCGCACAGCTCGAAACATTAGATAACGGAAAGCCAATCCGTGAAACAATGGCAGCAGACATCCCACTTGCAATTGAGCATATGCGCTATTACGCTGGCTGGGCTACGAAAATCGTTGGTCAAACAATTCCTGTTTCCGGTGATTACTTTAACTATACACGCCATGAAGCTGTTGGTGTCGTTGGTCAAATTATTCCTTGGAACTTCCCGCTTCTTATGGCAATGTGGAAAATGGGAGCAGCGCTTGCTACAGGATGTACAATCGTTTTAAAACCTGCAGAACAAACTCCACTATCTGCTCTATACTTAGCTGAATTAATTGAAGAAGCTGGATTCCCGAAAGGTGTTATTAATATCGTACCTGGATTCGGTGAATCAGCTGGACAAGCTCTCGTTAATCATCCACTCGTTGATAAAATTGCATTTACCGGTTCTACTCCTGTCGGTAAACAAATTATGCGACAAGCATCCGAATCATTAAAACGCGTTACACTTGAGTTAGGCGGTAAATCACCAAATATCATCTTGCCGGATGCTGATTTATCTCGCGCGATTCCTGGTGCACTTTCTGGTGTTATGTTTAACCAAGGACAAGTATGCTCTGCTGGATCACGCTTATTTGTTCCGAAGAAAATGTATGATAATGTCATGGCTGATCTCGTCCTCTATTCTAAAAAACTAAATCAAGGTGTCGGTCTTAACCCTGAAACAACAATTGGTCCTCTCGTTTCTGAAGAACAACAAAAACGTGTAATGGGCTACATTGAAAAAGGGATTGAAGAAGGCGCTGAAGTACTTTGCGGAGGAAGTAATCCATTCGATCAAGGCTACTTCGTTTCTCCTACAGTATTCGCTGACGTAAATGATGAAATGACGATCGCAAAAGAAGAAATTTTCGGTCCAGTTATTTCTGCAATACCATTTAACGATATTGATGAAGTAATTGAACGTGCAAATAAATCACAATTCGGCTTAGCGGCTGGTGTGTGGACAGAAAATGTTAAAACAGCACACTATGTTGCAAGTAAAGTACGTGCAGGTACAGTGTGGGTAAACTGTTATAACGTGTTTGATGCAGCATCTCCATTTGGAGGATTTAAACAATCTGGTCTTGGCCGTGAAATGGGATCTTATGCATTAAATAACTATACAGAAGTAAAGAGCGTTTGGCTTAACTTAAATTAATGAAAAGAACCTGACCTATCCGGTCAGGTTCTTTTCATTATGTATTCCTTTAAACTTGCAGTCCTCCGCTCACATTTAGTACTTCACCTGTAATATAAGATGCGTATTCTGATGCTAAAAAGGCTGCTGCGTTCGCAATATCTTCTGGCGTTCCAATTCTACCAACTGGAATAGCGCCAACCATCTTTTCTTTCACTTTATCTGGTATCGTTTTGGTCATATCTGTATCCATAAACCCCGGACAAATCGCATTACAAGTAATACCGAAACTTCCAACTTCTTTCGCTGCTGTTTTTGTTAATCCTACAACTCCAGCTTTCGTTGCAGCATAATTTGCCTGTCCAATATTCCCCTCTCTACTTATAGAAGAAATATTAATAATTCTTCCATATCCTTGTTGTCTCATATAAAGAAGTGCTGGTTGCATACAATAAAAAACACCAGTTAAATTCACTTGTAATACTTGTTCCCAAGCAGATTTCTCCATTTTATGTAACATTGCGTCTCTTGTAATTCCAGCATTATTCACCAAAATATGTAATGTACCAAATTTTTGAACCGCATATTCAATTAACGACTTTGCTTCATTTTGATTACTCACATCACATCGATATGAGCACACTTCATATCCTTCATCTGATAACTCACGTGTCGTTTTTTGTAGCGTCTCTTCATTTACATCGCTAATTAATACTTTCGCCCCTAGCTTTGCATAAACCCTTGCAATCTCTTTTCCAATTCCCTGTGCAGCTCCTGTTACAACAGCTGTTTTCCCATTTAAAAACTCCATTCCTATCCCCCATTTCTATTACTTATACTGTATATTTCGGCTTTTTACTTTCCAACTCCTCTTTGTATAAAAAAGTCTATTTGTGTCAAACTAACTTTGCAACGTCGCATAAAGTGAAACTTTAATCAGTGGGAAGTTTGTTCATCCCCCACTGATTATCAGCCCTCACCAATCGGGCAGTTACGGGCAGTTAATCTCCCACCTAGCTTCTTTGTTCCATCTGAGTTTTAAGGTTGGAGTTTTACTACCCGTTATGCGGGATAAAGTGCAAGGAGATTGTGTCGAATGAATAAAAAGAATTTCAAACAAAGCAAAGCAACGGATGGCATTGATGTTGAGTTCTCTCGCGAACTCGCTGACCACAATGACTTAGAAGCAAACGCACGTGCAAATGCCGCTGATGCACGTCAAAAGCGCCAACCAACCGAAAAATAAGGTACATGACAACCTTATTCTTTTCAAAAGGGACCTACTACCCAACAAAATAAACCGAGAGACATCTCTCGGTTTATTTTCTATATTTTTTTGCATAATGAGCCAAAGTAAGCAACGGATATATATGAGCATAACTATGATAACGAATATAAAACCCACCTGGTAAACCTGTTCCAGTAGGATATTTTTCATTTATATAAGGGTTGGAGAGCAAATATGAAATACCTTTTCGAATAACTGGCGTTTCTTTATCATAGTAAGAAATGAGGGCATCTAACGCCCATGCTGTTTGGGATGGTGTACTAAATGGCAAAGTAACAAATCTTTTTTCTACACTACTTTGGCAAGATTCTCCCCAGCCACCATCTTCATGCTGTATATGTTCAAGCCATAAAGCTGCTCGTTTCAATGATGGATCACTAGATGGTATTCCTAGTGACCGTAAACCAGTCAACACTGCCCACGTACCATATATATAACAAATTCCCCATTTCCCATACCACGATCCATTTTCTTCCTGTACATTCATTAACCAATTTATCGCACTTTGTTTTTGTTTCTCGGGCAATTCATTTTGCGTATACGTCCCAAAAAATTCTAGCACTCTTCCTGTAATATCTGGTGTAGAAGGATCTGTAATCATATCACTTGCATTCTCGATTGGTAAATTTGCTAATATACGGCTCGTTACCCCTTTTTCAAAAGCTCCCCAACCACCATCATTATTTTGCAATCCTTTAACCCAATTAACCGCTCGCTTCCAAGCATTATCTACATTTTCGTTCCCTCTACTTCGCGCCAACGCTCTTAACACAGCAGTTGTATCATCAATATCTGGAATCGTCGTATTCACATCCGAAAAGCCCCAACCACCTGGGAAGAGATCCGGTGCATGTACACTCCAATCTACTTTCTTCGTTTGCTGTTTTCTTAGTAAATACGCTGATGCATTTTGAATCACTTTACTTACTTTCGGAACTTGAGCTTCTTGCAAAGCATAACTGAGTAAAGCTGTATCCCATATAGTTGACGGAGAGTTTTGCAAATGGCTCCCTCTCTCCATCTTCCATATATAAGATGTAATTCCCATTATAGCCTTCTCAATAATTGGTGATTGAATAGAATGTCCTAATGCAAGTAAAGCATAAATCATATAAAACGAGGCAGTTGCGTAGCTATATAATGTTCCATTTTCATCAATACGCCCTTTCATAAAACGTTCTACTTCCTCATATCCTTTATGATGCAAAGAAAGTGGATACGTTATAATTTTCTTCACGTCACTTACTAACGTTTGAAAAACTGGAGACCGATCCTCCCGAAACCATTCTCCGCCCCCGCCTGCAATGTGATTTAAATTTGGCAATAACTTTTTCCCTACTCGAAATCTTTTATTTAAACACAACATCATCGGAATTAAATGAATACGTGCTGAGCTACTCAGTTCAAATATACTGAGAGGGGAATCATTCTGCAGAAACATAATTGGTGTTGGCAAATGAAAGAGAAAAGGATATTCATATTCTCCATGAATCGCTAATAAAAACTTCGTCATAAAA
This sequence comes from Bacillus sp. JKS001846, assembly GCF_900176455.1. Taxonomy (NCBI): domain Bacteria; kingdom Bacillati; phylum Bacillota; class Bacilli; order Caryophanales; family Bacillaceae; genus Bacillus; species Bacillus sp. JKS001846. The sequence continues at coordinate 2,141,463 of NZ_FWYG01000001.1, read as the reverse complement.
TGAGCACGTGCTACCCCACCGCGCTCATTTATAAACATTTCCGCTCGCTTCATATTCGCATCTTCTTTTGTGTATTTTTCCGATGCAAGTAAGGCGGCATAAGATTGAATGGTAGCTGATAAATTACCTCCCACTTCATCTTCATACAATTTCCATGTTCCTTCATTTGTTTGAAGTGATGCTAATCTTTTCACAAACGGTTCTATCTCTTTATCTCTACCTAATAATTTTAATAAAAAAATCATATGGCAATCTGTTAATGGAGCTCCTTCAAAACAAAACCGCCACGTACCATCTTGCCGTTGCATTGTTTGAAGTGCAGTTGTTCTTCTCGCTATTTCTTCATGCACTTTTTCATATAATAACAAGTTACTCACCCACCCTTTCGAAATCCGTATAACGATATTCAAAAAGGTAGCTGAATATGTATAAAAACAAAGAAAAGCAGAACATATAAAATGTTCTGCTCATAAACAATACCCTACTCCGACAATAATTCCTAATAAAGCACCGACTACTACTTCATACGGTGTATGCCCAACAAGTTCATTTAACTTCTTATATTCTGTTTCTCTACCGTGAAAAAAGTCATTCAATATTTTTGCTTGTTTACTTACTGCAAGCCTTACTCCTGAAGCATCATACATAACAATAATGGCAAAAATAGTAGCAACCGCAAACATCGAGCTTTCCACACCTTCCACTACTCCAACTCCTGTAGCAAGCGCTGTAACTGTTGAAGCATGAGAACTTGGCATCCCACCTGAAGCAAAAAACTTTGCAAAATCAAATTCACCTGTTTTAACTAATTTAAAGACTACTTTCGTTAATTGTGCTAAAAACCATGAAATTACAGCTGCCATAAGCGGATCATTATGTAAAATTGTTTCCATGTTCTCAGCTCCTTACTAGCTATAATGGAAATCCTATATAGTATCAGTATAAAGAAAAATGCGTAGAAAATACTACGCATTATGATACTTTTGCTGATTTATTTTTTATAAATTTCGGTTGTTTCTGCACTAAAAACTTAGTCTTCGCTACCGAGAATACAAATAATGCAACCCATATACAGAAAAATGCAATCATATGAGTAGATGTGAAATGTTCACCAAATACGAATACACCTAAAATTAAGCTAATTGTTGGTGCAATATATTGTAAAAAACCTACCATATAAAGCGGAATAAGTTGGGCTCCTTTTGCAAAATAAAAAAGTGGTAGAGCTGTAACAATACCCGCTCCTATTAATAGTAATGTCGATAACATTGAGATAGAGCCAAATGAGCCGAAACCATGTACTCCTGTCATTACTAGATAAATAATCGCAAACGGCGTTACTAACATCGTTTCCATCGTAAGTCCAATTGTCGCATCATAGTTTAACAATTTTTTCGTTAATCCGTATAATCCAAATGAAAAGGCAAGTGAAAGAGAAACCCACGGGATAGCCCCGAAACGTACTGTTAAAATGATAACCCCCACTCCAGCTAAACCAACTGCAACATATTGCCAGAAGTTTAACTTTTCCTTTAAAACGACTGTACCAAGTAAAATACTAATAAGCGGATTAATATAATAGCCAAGACTCGCTTCAATAACATGATTATGATTAACGGCCCATATGTAAACAAACCAGTTTCCACTAATCAAGACTGAAGCTATTGTTAATGACATTAATAATTTAGGTCGTTTAAAAAGATTCACAAATTCCCCAATAAACTGGCGAAACCTCTTCGTAACACCTAATACGAGTAACATAAAAACAAACGCCCAAACGATGCGGTGTGCTAATATTTCATCTGCTGGAACTTCCTCAACCCATTTCCAATAAATCGGTAGGATTCCCCACATCGTGTAAGCACCAGCCGCATATAGTATCCCTTTTTTTTGCTCTGCTGATTGACTCCCCATCTTCCTTTTTCTCCTCTTCTCATTTTTTCTCCATTATACGGTCTCACATGCTCACTTTACCAATAATCAATCTGCATTTCTTTCGACATTTCTCATACAACGAATAATAAACATACCGTTATTACAACAAGTAACGGTATGCCGAAAACAAATTTCTTTTTATGAGTTTTATGATGAAACATATACATGCCAATCCAAGCTCCAACTGCTCCCCCAGCTGCCGCTGATAAAAACAACGTACTTTCTGGCGTTCTCCACTGTTTCTTCTTCGCTTTTCGTTTATCAAGCCCCATAAGGCTAAAAGCTATAATGTTAATAATAAGAAAATAAATCCATTTCATCGCTTTCTCTCCTTATGAAAAATTCGCTTAATGGTAACACGAAAAAACGACGGAAACAACTGAAGAACTCTTTTTATCCAACTAGTTTCATTCCTTTTTCTTAATTAGTTACCTTCATATTTACATAACCAACTAAAATCGCAGTTAAAGCATTTAATATAGAAAAATGTTATGAGCAGAATCCTATATTTCATTACATTCATCCACTACCATATCATCAAAAAAATTGCTCTCAATCACTTTCTCATCAAAACGAAGAACTACAATTAGCCCTACATATAAAGAAACAAAATTTAGAAACCATTCCCCATTCTCATCTTTCTTAGCTAAGCATTTAAATATCTCTTGAAATTGCATACGCTCATCTGTCGCAACAACCGGTCGCACGCCAAAATATTTCAATACAAGATGTAGGTTGAGCTGCACGGATAATGATAAAATATACTTTAATAACTCGGTATAATGAGCAACATTTTTTTGACTATATAACTTCACAAGCTCTTCATGTAAAGTAGAAATTGATAATTCTTCTTTAGTCACTTTTGTTGCTTCTATCATTTCAATCATCTTTTTCATATCCATTCCATTTACCCCTCCTGTTACAAAACAAAAGCCAAAGTATACTTATTTTATAATCAACAATAATTGATTATTTCTCGTCTCTCTTTCTTCTTCACTTACTAAGTCATACTTTTTTAAAAGATGAAATACATCATTTAATATTTCTTGTGAGTGATTACCTTGTAAAAAATTTTTTAACCCTTTAAAAATCTCTTCTGATAAAAAACTCTTTTGACTTTCAAGCTTATTCATCACATCTTCAATAGAATGATCAATGTTACATGCCATACTAAACTTCCCCCTCTATCCTCTATAAATAATATCCTCAGCTAACGATGTAAACACTTCTCCAACAAGAGAATCTTCATCATATACAGATGAACCATTATTTTCTTCACGTTTCGCAAAAGGTATTTGAGCAATTACTTCTGTTTGCAATTGTTCTGCAAGCATTTCGCCGCCGCCTTTTCCGAAGAGATAATTTTTCGATCCATCTTGTTCTTCATAATAAGCCATATTTTCCACAATACCTAAAATCTCATGCTTCGTATGTTTTGCCATTACACCGACTCTTGAAGCAACGAATGAAGCTACATTGTGCGGAGTTGTAACAATTATTTCTTTCGCTTGCGGAATCATCGCTGCAACATCGATCGCAACATCTCCTGTACCTGGTGGTAAATCAAGTAATAAATAATCTAATTCTCCCCAGTGCGTATTCGCAAGAAAATTTTGAATCCATTTATTTAGCATCGGTCCGCGCCACATAACTGGGTTATTTCCTTCTGTAAAAAATCCCATCGACATGATTTTAACACCGTGACTAATGACTGGAATTGCCGTTTGATCAATCATCGTTGGTTTCTTATTCGTTTCCATCATAGCTGGAATACTAAAACCATATATATCTGCATCTAATATCCCCACCTTTTTGCCCATACGCGCTAGTGCAGTTGCAAGATTAATTGTCACCGTTGATTTTCCAACTCCGCCTTTTCCGCTCGTTACAGTAATAAAACGTACTCCTGAATCCGGGCGAAGCATGCTCGGCATGCCAGTTTCTGTTCTAGTATTTTTCTTTAATTTCTCTGTTAAAGCTGTACGTTCTTCTTGTGTCATAGAACCAAATGTTACCTCCACTTTAGAGGCACCAATTGCGTGAAGTGATTCTTCAATATCTTGTTGAATTTTTGCTTTTAACGGACAACCTTGGATTGTTAGTACTACTTCAAGTTTAACCTCTGTTCCGTTCATTTGTATATTTCTAACCATATTTAATTCTACAACACTTTTGTGTAACTCTGGATCCTCTACATGTTTTAATGCATTCATTATTTGTTCTTGAGTAAGCATAGAACTCATCCCTTCTCTTATTCTAATTTATATACAACATTTTCTTGGCGCTTCATCTGGTGAAAAAGCTTATCATCCACCGCTAACAGGCGGGATTAATGCGACTATATCTCCAGCTTTTATCATCTCTTCATTCATTACAAACTCTTCGTTAACAGCGACCATCACTTTATCCAACGATTGTAAACAATAGCTGGCTTTAAGCCATTCTTTTAATTGTTGCACTGTCATTTCTTGCTTTTCTGAAATCACTAATCGATCCGATCCAACTTCCTCACGCAAATTTGCAAACAATAAAATTATAATCATTTTCTCATTCTTCCTTCTTTGGTTTTCCTTCTGGATATGGTGTATTTTCAAGTTGATCTCCAATCCACATCGTTCCATCTTCCCAAAATTCTTTTTTCCAAATTGGAACAATTCGTTTTATACGTTCAATCGCGTACTCATTCGCTTCATAAGCTACTTTACGATGCGGTGATGAAACTGCAATGACTACCGCAATATCCATTATTTCTAGCCGCCCTACACGGTGCGTAATTGCTACTTTTGTATCCGGCCATCTTTCACAAATTTCTTCTCCAATTCTCATAAGTTGTTTTACTGCCATCGGTTTATATGCTTCATACTCTAAATGTAGCGTTCGTTTTCCTTTTGTTAATTCTCTCACCGTACCAATAAATGTTGTAATCGCACCTGCTTCTCTTCTTGCGACTTTATTCGTTACTTCTTCAACTAAAATCGGATTATCTACAATCTCAAATAGCACTTGTTCCATTAAAACCACCTCTCACTTTATGAAATGTCCAAGGCCATTCACTACCTTCGTTATCTTCTAATAAAAGAACATCGACAAACATATCTTTTTTATATCCTCTTGTCCCGCCCGGCAATACGATAAACGCGTTGGATTCTGCCAATGAAGAAACTGAGCTAGATTTATCAAACCCTGATGGATAAGCGATTAATTTCCCCTCATCATATTGCAATTTTGCTCGTACAAATCTTGTAAATGGATTCGGTTTTAGAAAATCTTCTCCTAATAACGCTTTTTCTCTTTTTAAATGTACTTTTTCACTAAACATATACGTCCGAATACACGGTCTTACGAATAATTCAAACCCTACGTAACAAGCTGATGGATTTCCTGATAAACCAAATAATAACTTGCCATTTAATTGTGCTACAGTCGTAACACTTCCTGGTCGCATTGCAACTTTATTAAAAAGAACAGATGCACCTAACTTTTCGTAAATAGCTGGTAAATAATCATAATCTCCTACTGATACACCGCCCGTTGTAATTAACATATCTACTTGGCCAAGCGCTTCTTTCACAGCTGTAAAACACGTATTAAAATCATCACTAAACTTCCCAAAATATTTTACTCTTCCGCCCGCTCTTCGAATTTGAGACAATATCATGTACGTATTACTGTTTCGGATTTTCCCTGGCTGTAATGAATCATTGACATCCAGTAATTCACTCCCAGTCGCTAACAGTCCAATTACAGGCTTTCTCGCAACTGGTACTTCACTATAACCGAATGTAGCAAGAAGAGCTGAAATACCTGGATTAATGTACGATCCCTTCTTTGCAAGAACTGTTCCTTTACGAGCATCTTCACCTTGAAAAGAAATATTGTCGCCCTTTTTGAATGATCGCTTCACTTCCATATAATTGTTGCCATTCTTCTCATATTGACGAGTCAGCTCTAACATAACAACCGCATCACACCCATTCGGAATTTGTGCTCCCGTCATAATTCGAACTGCTTGAAACGGAGCTACTTTCTCATGGAATAGCGATCCTGCACCAATTTCACCCACTACTTCAAATACAATTGGCGTTTCATAACTTGCTAAATTAGTATCTTCTGCTCGAATAGCAAATCCGTCATTTGGCGAACGATTAAATGACGGTACATCATGGTCAGCTACTAAATCCTCTGCTAATATACGTCCATAAGCTAATTCAATTGGTAATAGCTCCTTTAAGCCTTTATCAGCAAATCCCATCACTTTACGAACAGCTTCTTCAACCGTAATTGGCACTCTTCTTTCCATTGTTGACACCCTCTCTATTAACCGAATACGCGATAATATAGTTGTTTCGCTTTCGAAATATCATTTGTACCATGAATAAAAACACGATCATCCTGAAAAACAACGATGCGGTAATCATCGAATCGGCAAGATAGTAAATACGGATTCCGATCTACTTTCCCCAATTTTTTTAATACTTTTTCTATATCATCAAAATTGTATTTCTTATTGTCTACTGTTCTAATTTGAACTGTATTTCTTCCGCATAAAACAGCTGCTTTCGTTTGGTTTTCGTATGATAAATAAGGATAAGTTCGATTTGAACCGCATGAGAGACAAGCGTCTGTTTTTATTTTCCCTAATTTTATAAAATGATTTTGATTACTCCATATATCAAACATGAAAAATGTTTTTCTAATTGCTGAGAAATCTTCCACTAAAATTTTGAGTGCTTCTGCCACTTGATATGCTGCGACGATTTGAACAGTAGGGCTAATAATTCCAGCGGTATCACATGTCACACCTGTAACAGGAATATTTTTAAGCATACAATGTAAACACGGTGTCTCTTGTGGAATAATTGTATAACTCATACCATACGATCCAACGCAAGAACCATATACCCACGGAATATTATGTTTTTGTGATAAATCATTTATTACAAATCGAATATCAAAATTATCTGTTGCATCAATGATTACATCTACATTTTTTAATAGACCTTCCATATTTTCTGAAGTTGCATCCATTACGAAAGCATGTATTTGTACTTCCGAATTAATTTGTTCTAACCGATTTTTTGCAGCAATTGCTTTCGGCATTTTCTCTCTCGCATTTTGTTCAGAGTACAATTGTTGCCTTTGTAAATTACTCCATTCAACGTAGTCACGATCAATAATCGTCAACTTGCCAACACCTGCACGTACGAAACTTTCGGCACTTGCACTTCCTAATGCGCCTGCCCCTACAATTAACACATGTTTATTTCGAATTTTTTCTTGTCCTTTACTCCCAATTGGTTTGAACAACTGTTGTCGTGAATACCGATCAGCCATTATATACCCTTCCTCTCAAGAACTCTATTTCATATTAGAATGTTGTTTCTGATAACAAGCAAAGTAAGCAAAACCAACAAACCCAGCTCCTCCAATTACATTTCCGATAAAAACAGGAACAAAATTTTTAGCCAGATCCATCCACGTTAGATGACCAGCAAAAATAACAGCGGAAATGACAAACATATTTGCTACTACTTGCTGAAATCCAATCACTACAAATGCCATAATTGGAATCCAAATTCCGATGATTTTTCCGACAAAATCACTCGTCCCGTAAGCGAGCCAAAGAGCAAGACAAACGAGCCAATTACAACCAATTGCTAAAATTAAAGTTCTCCCAAATGATTCATGTAACTTCCCTTCCGCTATCGCTACCGTTTTATTTAAATACTCTCCCTCTGTTAATCCGCCAAGATGCCCAAAGCAATACGCAACGAAAATTGCCCCAATAAAATTCATGAGAGTAATCCAAACCCAGTTATTCAGTACGCTTATCAATGTAATTTTCTTTGCATAAAGCGCCATAGACAGTGACATCATATTTCCCGTAATTAATTCTCCTCCTGCTAATACTACGAGCATGAGTCCAACAGGAAATACTGCTCCTCCTAAAACATTCACTAGACTTCCCCAGCGCTCAGGTAAATTCCCTAAAACTCGAATGTTAAGTAAAAAACCTATCGCAATAAACGCTCCTCCTAAAAAACCGAGAATAAGCATCGCTGGCAATGTCTGTCTTACTTTTTGAACACCGGCCTCAATGACAAGCTCAGCAATTTGTTCCGGCTTATGAAATGCCATTACCCATTCCTCCATTTTCTCCAAATAAAAAAGCAGCTTCAAAAAACCTCCTCAAAATAAAGGTTTTTGAATGCTGCTTAATTTCTCTGCACATCTTTTACAGAGGTATCAATCATCACTTTTACTATAAAATAGAAAATCCACAACTCTTGTAAATTTTCCATTTTTCACTATGAAGCTAGCTTTATATATTAACCACCGATATGTGACATTTCAATTTTAGGTATTGTTTTCTTATTTGTATGATTTAAGCGTTCATCTGAATAACGATCTTCCCTATTATTCCATATATCGCGTACTACATCTGTAATGTCCTCATCTGTATGTTCAGAACGAAGCAATTCTCTTAAATCATTTCCTTTAGAAGCAAATAAGCAAGTATATAATTTTCCTTCTGCAGAAATACGAGCTCTCGTACATGATGAGCAAAAAGAATCTGTTACTGATGAAATAATACCTATTTCCTCATCGCTTCCTATATAACGATACCTAGTAGCCACTTCACCAGAATAATTTGCTTCTATCCGTTCTAACGGCATAACTTGATGAATCGTATCTACTATTTCTTGTTTAGAGACGACCTCTTTTAAATCCCAACCATTATAATTTCCAACATCCATATACTCAATAAAACGAAGAATATGCTTATTTTCCTTAAAATATTGCGCCATCTGCAAAATGTCCTGTTCGTTTTTTCCCTTTTGAACGACCATGTTTATTTTAATTTTCATTCCAACTTCAGCTGCAGCCTGTATTCCTTCCAGAACCCTTTGCACTTTGCTCCTATTACCATTTAAATAGAAAAACCGCTCTTCTTCTAAGGAATCTAAGCTAACTGTTACACGTGATAGTCCCGCCTTATATAAATCAGGAGCAAACTTTTTAAGTAACGATCCATTGGTTGTTAAACCGATATCTTCTACACCATCAATTTTATTAAGGCGCTCAATAAGCTTTGGAAGCCCTCTTCGAAGTAACGGTTCTCCGCCCGTAATCCGTAATTTTCTCACACCTAAAGAAACGAAAATACGTGTTATCCTTTCAATTTCATCAAAAGATAAAATTTTATCATTAGACAAAAACGAGTAATCAGGACCAAATATTTCTTCTGGCATACAATATCGACAGCGAAAATTACAGCGATCAGTAACTGAAATACGTAAATCCTTTAACGGACGTTGCAACTTGTCTAATGTAACTGATTTCATCTTCATTGCCTCACTTTTATTTTATATTTAAAACACGTTCTGGATGGGTATATACATTTAAGGAGTGATTACGAATAAATCCTATTGTCGTAATACCTAAATCTTCCGCTAGTTGCAAAGCTAACTCAGTTGGAGCTGATTTTGATAGTATAATTTCACAACCGATTTTTGCAACTTTCAATAATATTTCCGAAGAAATACGACCACTAAAAACAATGATTTTATCTTTTATAGAAATATCGTTTCTTAAACAATAACCGTAAATTTTGTCTAATGCATTATGCCTACCAATATCCATTCGACTTAAAATAATACCATTCACATCACATAAAGCTGCATTATGAACCCCACCAGTATGATGAAACGTATCCGCAGATTGCTGCATTTCTTTCATTAACCGAAAACAATCCTCTGCAGCAACCTGTACATGGACACCCTTCATTTTTTTTGCACTTAGTGCATCATTTGCAAAAACAAACCCTTGCCTACTCATACCACAACAAGACGTAATATAGCGTTTATTTTGCATTTGTTCATAATACGGATTTACTTTTGTCGTTGTTACATGCACAAATCCTTCTTTCTCCTGCACCCATACACTATCAATATCTTCATACTTCCGAATGATTCCTTCAGACGCTAAGAAGCCTATTACCATATCTTCTATATATTCTGGAGTACTAACCATTGTAACAAACTCCTGTCCGTTCATTTTAATGGTGACAGGAAACTCTGTTACAATGCTGTCCTCTATATGTTTAAATGCTCCTTGTTCATAACGAAAGATTTCTCTTTCTACCTGTATCGGTTTCACGATCAGTATCCTTCTCTCACGTTATATTTTTATCAAAAACAAATACAGAAACTGCAATATCTTCTTCTACTTTCATATCTGAAAACAAATTCACTAATTTCGCTCCAACAAGTTCCTCCAAATGTTCACGTGAATTCACAGCATACACCTCTTGAATCATTTTCGTTCTAGCCATATGAACCATTTCCGCACCGTCCATCGTACTTGAAATAAATTTTTCAGTAGGTGTTAAGTTTCCATAAAGAGTCGCTATAGCCATATTTTCTGCAAAAACAGTATGAATTCGTTCTGGTCCTTTTCCGAAAAGTTCTTTTCGAAGTTTTCGTATCATATCATTAAATTCATGTACTTTTTTTGACATACAATCATACCTCCCAAAAGCCTCATTTTACTTTATTATATATTTTACCAAAATGAGCCTTCCGCCCAAACTATTTCGTACAAATATTTAGGCGGAAAGGTTCACTTCATGAAGTTTATTCGTCTTTTAACCCTTTCCCCATACCTTTTAAGAAATGAAGCCCAAACCCGATAGCACGGTTAATATCTGGGTCTTTCAATACTTTCATAAGATCGAATACCCCTACTTTTTTATTACTTTCTAGATGTTCATTACCTTCTTCTAGCCCGACTAATAAACTACCTATAAGCTTTTTCGTAAGTTCTGGGTCAAGTTCAGTTAACGCCCCTGCAGCACCCATCATATTATTAATTAAATTTGTAACAGGCTCACGAGTTACTTGACCTAGAACGATCTTTGCAATTGGTTCTTTCGCTTTCAGCATAGAATTTGCAGCTTCTAGCATTCCAATGTCATTTAATTCCCCTACTATATTAAACATCTGATTTAGAGCTTCTTCATTATTAGTTAAAAGCTCCTTTAAATCATCTAATTTTTGCTGTTTTATTTCTTCCTCAGTTAATTCTTGTTTTTGAATCATTTTTATAGGTGCAGCCATAGTTTTCTCCTCCTACTTATCCGTTAAATGCACATACCCTGGACGTGCCCACTTACGATGTACCTCAATGCCAGCTTGAGGGTGACGTTTTTTATTGCGTGGGTTCGCTTTTGGCATCGGATTTTCGCCATCAACTTCTAACACTTCCATACGCACTTTCGTTTGTTTATACGCAGGTGTATTCGTACGTACATCCACAGCAGGACCTGTTAAGAAATTAATTGCCGTTTCGTTATCTGTAGAGTTCATCGGTAAATATAACTCATTCGCTTTTACACGATCTGTAACGAGTGCACGTAATTTTAATGCTCCAAAAGGAGAGACAAGACGAACTAACGAACCTGTTTTTACGCCACGTTCTTTTGCAAGGTCTGGAGAGATTTCAACGAAAACACCAGGTACTTTCGTTTGAATACCTGTTGATTTATTTGTCATATTCCCTTCATGGAAATGCTCAAGCATACGACCGTTGTTAATGTGAAGGTCGAACTCAGCTGGAAATTCAGCTGGACGTACCCAGTCAGCAATCGCAAAACGAGCTTTTTTATCTGGGAAGTTAAATCCATCTTGGAACAGAAGTGGTGTATTTGTTCCATCAAAACTTCCCCAATGGAAACTGTTCCATCCTTCAAGCACTTCATAGTTCGCTTGCGAGAATAATGGTGATAAACTTGCCATTTCAGCAAAGATTTCACTTGGGTGGCTATAATTCCAGTTTGCCCCTAGTTTATTCGCAACCTCTTGGACGATCCACCAGTCTGGTTTCGCGTCTCCTAGCGTAGGAAGAACTTGATATAATCTTTGGACACGGCGCTCTGTATTTGTGAAAGTACCTTCTTTCTCAAGAGATGGCGCTGCTGGTAATACAACATCTGCATATTGAGCAGTTTTAGAAAGGAAAACATCTTGCACAACGAAGAAATCAAGGCTCGACAACACTTCATGTACATGATTTGCATTAGAATCTACAAGAGCCATATCTTCTCCGACAAGATACATTGCTTTCATTTTTCCTTCGTCAATTGCGTGAAGCATTTCAATATTATTAAGACCTGGTTCACTATCAATTTTCACTCCGTAAGCAGTTTCAAATTTCACACGTTCCATTTCGTTAGTAACGTGCTGATATCCTGGAAGCCATCCTGGTAAAGTACCCATATCACAAGCACCTTGTACGTTATTGTGACCTCGAAGTGGGTATGCACCTGCTCCTGGACGACGATAGTTCCCTGTTGCAAGAAGTAAGTTTGAAATTGCAGCGGAAGTATCAGAACCACCTGTATTTTGCGTTACCCCCATACCCCAAAGGATACATGTACCATCTGCATCACGAATCATTTCAGCCATTTGAATAAGTGTTTCTTTTGAAATACCTGTTACTTCTTCTGCATATTCAAGTGTATATTCTTTTAGGCTCTCTTTGAAATCTTCAAAGAAGTTTACATTCTCATTAATAAATTCCTGATCATGCCAACCTTGATCGATCATATATTTCGTAACAGCCATTAACCATACTTGATCTGTTCCTTGTTTTGGACTAATAAAGACATCTGATCGCTCTGCCATTTCGGTTTTACGAAGATCAGCTACAATTAACTTTTGTCCGTGTAATTTATGTGCACGTTTAATACGTGTAGCTAGAACAGGATGACCTTCTGTCGGATTACATCCCACAATAATAACAAGACCAGATTGCGCAATATCTTTAATCGTTCCGGCATCACCGCCCATACCAATTGTACGGAACAAACCATCCGTTGCTGGTGATTGGCAATAACGTGAGCAGTTATCAATATTATTCGTTCCAAATACTTGTCGAGCTAATTTTTGAATTACATAATTGTCTTCATTTGTAATTTTAGAGGAAGAAATAAATCCAATAGAACCTTTACCGTACTCTTCTTTAATAGCGCCTAATTTATTTGCAACTACATTCAGTGCTTCTTCCCATGTAGATTCAACAAACGTTCCATTTTTACGAATTAAAGGTTTTGTTATTCGTTCTTTAGAATTTACGAAATCCCAACCAAATTTCCCTTTTACACAAGTGGAAATTGCGTTAACTGGTGCATCTGAAGATGGCTGTACTTTAAGGATTTTACGCCCCTTCGTCCACACTTCAAACGAACAACCTACACCACAAAATGTACATACTGTTTTCGTTTTCTTCGTACGAGTATCACGCATGGCCGCTTCCACTTCTGATACCGCAAAAATACCGCTATACCCAGGCTCAACTTCTTTAATTAAATCTACCATCGGTTCAAGAATATCTGGTTTTAATCCCGTCATAAATCCAGCTTCACCGAGCATCGTTTTCTCCATTAAAGCGTTACAAGGACAAATCGTTACACATTGACCACAGCTAACGCATGAAGAATCATTAATATTTACTCCTTCATCCCAAATAACTCGTGGGCGTTCCGCTTCCCAGTCTATCGATAACGTTTCATTTACTTGTAAGTTTTGACACACCTCAACGCATTGACCGCATGCAATACATTGATTAGGATCATAGCGATAAAACGGATGCGTCATATCAACTTCACTTACATCTACTTTCGGTTCATACGGATATTTTTGATGTTCGATTTCCATTAATTCTGCTGTATTATGCAGTTTACAGTTCCCATTGTTGTTGTCACATACTGTACAGTATAATAAATGATTTTCTAGTAACCGATCCATCGCCTCTGTTTGTGCTTCTTTTGCGCGAACAGAAGCACGTTCAATGTTCATACCTTCCGTTGCTATCGTCGAACAAGAACGCATTAACTTTCCGTCAACTTCTACAATACAAGTGTCACATGTTTGAATAGGATCTACTTCTGGCACGTAACAAATTTGCGGATGTTCAATCCCGTTCTCATTAATAACACCCAATATCGTCGAACCAGGCTCCGCTGTATACTTTTTTCCGTCAATTGTAATATGAACCATGTTGTCATTCATGGTCTTTCCCCCTTTTTGAGAATAAAAAAACTCCACCACGAAAATATACGCACCACATTTTTGGCACGCTATCATCATGGTGGAGTAGTTTATTAGCACATCTTGCTAAAATACCAATCCATTTATTCATAAATAAAACGATAGATTCATAACAGGTCATATCACGATTCCATCTTTAACACTATAATTATAGCGTTAAAGTTAAAAATATACAATATAAAATTTAAACTACGCATATGTCAGCTTGTAACTATCCATAATAACCCATATAAAACATAACAAGGAGTAAGCGAACAAATGGGGTCTTTTAATAAATGGATTCGTGGTGAAAAATCTTTTTCTACCAAAGAGCAAGCTAATCACACATTAAATAAATCTATCTCTTCTTCCCTTTCCCTTAATTTAAAGCACTTGTCCAAACTGTTTAGCGGTATTCCAGAATTAATAACACGCACTTTTCCATTAAAAAACGGACAGGAAGCTGCACTTATATATATGGAAGGACTTGTAGACAAAACTGTTATTAACGTAAACATTCTTCGTCCTCTCTTATTTAAAGAGTGGAATGAAGACGATTTTTGGGAAGCCTCTGTTTCTATCGGAAATATTAAAAAAGTTCAACAGTGGACAGACATTGAACAATCTCTTTTACACGGCAAAAGTATTTTATTTATAAACGGGCAACTATCCGCTTTAGAGCTTGATACGCAAGCGGCACCAAAAAGGAGCATTGAAGAACCTACAACAGAGAGCTCCATAAAAAGCTCACACGAAGGATTTAATGAAGTAGCGAGCGACAGCCTTGCACTTATTCGTCGATATATTCCAAATCGCGAATTGAAAGTGAAGGAATTCACTGTTGGTGAACGAGCTACTTCAAAGGTTTTTTTGCTTTATCTAGCAGATGTTGCGAACGAAAATGTCGTAAAAGAAATGGCATCCCGTATCGAGTCAGTAAAAGTTGATGCGATTCTTACTACTGGTGAATTAGAGGGATTTGTTGAAGATAATTCCTTTACTCTCTTTCCGCAATTATCAATAACTGAACGTCCTGACACAACAGCACATCATATTCTAGATGGGCGAATTGCCGTTATTGTAGATCGCTCACCAGGCGTATTAATAGGACCTATGACCTTTTCATCCTTTTTTCAGACGATAGATGATTACAGCTTCAGACCTATGATTCCATCTTTTATACGACTCCTTCGTTTCACTGGACTATTTATTGCAATATTTGCTCCTGCTCTTTATATTGCTATGATTTCCTTTCATTATGAAGTAATTCCACTTAAATTATTGTTAACAATTGGAGAATCTCGAGCTAAAATTCCTTTTCCGCCTATATTAGAAGCACTTTTGATGGAATTAGTACTTGAAATGCTACGCGAAGCTGCAGTTCGACTTCCCGGTCCCGTCGGACAAACAATTGGCGTCGTAGGAGGGATTGTTATTGGACAAGCTGCAGTTCAAGCAGGAATCGTAAGTAATGTTATGGTTATCGTCGTATCTATTACCGCAGTCGCTTCTTTTATCATTCCCAATCTGGAAATGTCAGCAGGAGTTCGGATTCTTCGCTTTCCAATGATGATAATCGCTTCTTTATTCGGAGTCATTGGAATTATGGTTGGAATGTCAGTTATCATCATCCATATTCTTTCTATGGAATCACTTGGTGTTCCTTACGGTAGTCCTTTTTCTCCATCATTTGCTACGGATTTAAAAGACGTTCTTGTGCGTTTGCCATGGAAACTAATGAAGAAACGACCACTATCCCTTAACTTAAAACAAGAAAATCGACAACCGGATATAGAAGAAAAGGAGGAAGATAAGTGACAAAGCGTGTAAAGAGGGAGATTAGTTTATTTCAATACATTTTAACGATTAGTGGTGTTCAAGTAGGATTCGGTGTACTTACACTGCCACGTGAAGTGGCCCAAGGGGCGAATACAGATGGCTGGATGTCTATTATTATAGGATGCGCTATCACTACTTTAGTCAGTCTATGTATTGTAAAAATCATGGAGAAGCATCCTGGTTACCATTTACTTGATGTGCTAACTCGTTATATTGGAAAATGGTTAGGAAGAGTAGGAATGATTTTTTGGATTTTATATGCTGTTCTTGCAGCGGTTTCTTTAATTTTTTCCCTCTTATACGTTATTCACATTTGGATTTTGCCTAGATCTCCAATGTTTTTAATCATGATGCTATTATCTATTCCAATGGTAATGCTCGCATGTAAAGGTGTTCTTATTATTAGCCGCTATGCTGTTTTTACTGTCTTATTTACACTCTGGATGCCATTACTATTATTTATCCCACTTAAAGATGGGCATTGGATTTATCTTCTTCCTCTCCTTAAAGAGGGATGGATACCAGTTTTCAACACAGTAAAATCAACTATTATTGCCTTTCTCGGATTTGAGTTTGCATTCGTCCTTTATCCTTACCTCAGTAATAAATCATCTGCAAAAAAAGGGATTGTTCTTGCGAATTTGATTACTTTATTCGTTTACCTGCAAGTGACGTTCGTTTCTTTCCTTTATTTTAGCCCAGATGGTATAACTAAGTTTTTATGGCCGACTCTTTCTCTTGTTACACCATTTCACTTCTCATTTCTTGAGCGATTTGAAATTATCTTTTTGTCATTTTATCTCTTTATTATTTTTGATTCTTGCATTCCTTATATTTTTACTGCTTCAGATGGAATCAATCAATTACTTAACAAAAAAAGGAGTTCATTACCTATTTATGGTTTATTATTCGGGTGTATCTTCATCTTATTCTTTTATATCCCTTCCTCTTACCAAATAAGTGCGTTGCGAGAATTTTGGGGAACTGCAAGTTATTTTATCGTTTTTCTATTCCCGGTCGTATTTCTCTTATACATGACACTTTATCAGCATTGGAAAAGGAGAAGAGTTTAAATGAGGCGCTTTATTCATTTCACTATACTTTACTTTCTCATAACCTTTTTAACAGGCTGTGGAGATCGACTCGACTTAGAAAAACAATCGATTTCATTAATTTACGGCTTTGATGCAAAAGCAAAAGGAAAATTAATTGTGTACCACGTAAATCCTATTTTTAATGAAGACGTAGAAAAAAAGTACGAAACACATGAAGCGAAAGTACGTACACCTCGAGAAGCAAAAGCAACGTTTAATAGTTCAAGTGGCGGTTTAGTATCTACAGAAAAGTTACAGCTCATTTTATTTAGCACAAATTTTTTAAAACAAGAAGGGGCTATGCCTTACCTTGATGTTTGGTATCGTGATCCTAAAAACACTGGAAACATGCGCATGGTTGCAGTAGACGGTCCAATTTCTTCAGTTATATATAATAACTTTAAAGATAAGCCTGCCCTTCCCGAGTATTTAACAGATTTAATTAATACGAACAAACTGTACAATCGGACCGTTTTTACGACATTCCATGAATTTCACAGGCAAACGTTTAATAAAGGTATAACACCTGCTATTTCAGAAATAAAAAAAGGTAAAAAGGATGTTATCGTTACTGGTTCCGCGCTATTAACTTCTCGCGGAATTTATAAAATGTCATTAAATCGTTATGAAAGCGCCCTTCTTCTTTTGTTACAAAAGAAAGCGAATACACCGGTTTCGCTTACATTGAAAATCCCTTCTACTTCAGTTGAAAGTAATAGTGATTTAAAAGATACCGATGGCGGCGATTTCGTAACAATAAATGTTCTTAGCATGGATCGTGATATCCATACAGATTATAGCGATAACCACTTCAAATTTCATGTTAAAATGGATTTGAAAATTGCTGTCTCTGAACTTACATTCAATATGGATATAGACAAAGATAGAAAGAAATTAACTTCTCTTATTACAAAACAACTAAACAAAGATTTGAACGATTTAATCCACAACATTCAAAAACAGCAACTTGATCCATTCGGATTTGGTGATTATGCGAGAGCGTTTCAATATAAAGAATGGAAACAAGTCGAAGATGATTGGCCGTGTGCCTTTTCAAAAGCTAATGTGAAAGTGGCACCAACTATTAAAATTTTAGAAAATGGGATTATTAAATAGAAAAAACACGCTACTTGTTCTTATATGAATAAGTAGCGTGTTTTCATTTCCATTACAAGTATTATTTCAATGGACTATACTTTATTTCTATTTCTAACATTACTATGTTTTTTAGCATATACAAAATATATGAAAACCCCTATTATAATCCATGCCACAAAACTAATTAAAGTAAGCTTAGAAAGGTTCAATGCCAAATATATACAACTTACTATTGAAACGATAGGTAAAAAAGGTACTAGAGGGGCACGGAATGGCCTCTTCATATTAGGATGTGTCTTTCTTAATACAATGACAGCTATAGATACAAACACAAATGCTGTTATCGTTCCCATATTCACTAAATTAGCTAATAAATTCAAATCCACTAATCCCGCTAATAAAGCTGCTAGTATACCTGTAACCCACGTATTAAAAAATGGAGTTTGTAAACGTTTATGGACACTTGAAAGTCTTTTTGGTAACAGTCCATCTCGACTCATCGAGTAAGATACACGAACAAATGCAAACATAGCTACTAACAGAACTGTTGTTAGACCTGCTATCGCTCCCACCGATAACAACCCAGCAATTCTATCTTCTCCTACAGTGCGCAACGCATATGCAACCGGATCAGCAACATTTAATTCCGTAAACGGAACCATTCCAGTTAGCACGAATGAAACACCTACATATAGAACGGTACAAATGAACAAGGAAACAAGTAGCCCAATTGGCACGTTACGTTGTGGACGCTTCACTTCCTCTGCGGCTGTTGCAACTGCATCAAATCCTAAAAAAGCAAAAAATACAGTAGCAGCGCCCCCTACCACACCGTGAAAACCAAACGGTAGAAATGGTTGCCAATTCTCTGGTCTTACATATTGTGTCCCTACAACAATAAATCCTACAATAACAGCCAGTTTAATAATAACCATTATATTATTAATTCGTGCACTTTCTTTTGCACCACGGCTTAATAAAAATGTAACAACTAAAATAATAAGAACTGCTGGTAAATCAATGATTCCACCCTTCCCCATTCCTGGTGCCGAAGCAAAAACCGTAGGAATGTGAATATTAAAACCTAGTAGTAATGACTGAAAATATGCTGACCAGCCTGCTGCAACCGCAGAAGTCGCTAATAAATACTCCAGCATAACACACCAGCCAACTATAAATGCAAAAATCTCACCTAGTGTCATATATGTATATGAATATACACTTCCCGAAACTGGAACTGTAGATGCAAATTCAGCATAACAGAAAGCTACACATGCACATATAATTGCCGCTAATACAAAAGATAATACAATCGCCGGACCAGCATGTTTCGCTGCTACAATACCAGTTAATACGAAAATACCTGTACCAATAATTGCTCCAATACCTAAAAGAGTTAAATCAATCGCTCCTAAAGTTTGATTCAATACTTTTTTCTTTTCTTCATCCATTGCTTTCTTTATGAAAAGACTCATTCTTTGAAACCTCTTTTTCAAGTTTATCTCTTACTCGTTACATTCTTTATTACTGTTCTATTTTAAAAATAAAAATATACATAGTTCACTTCCCCTATAGACTTAGTAACCCGTCTCAATAAAAACAGAAAAATCAATCTCTTTATACCGTATTGAATTTTCAAAATATTAACTATACCAAAAAACCATTAAGAATGCTGATTGAATTTATCATACAATTAATTATATTGTCAATAATAAATCACTCAAAAATAATCGGCTGATTATGTATCAAATGTTATTTTTATACATAATTATTTTCTCAAAAACATTGTTGTTTTCCACCTTAATATTCATATGCATTTTATTACATTGATTTTCATACAATTTTCATTACATACAATGCAATAAAAATCATAATAACCTCAAATAAATTATTATTTTTAGATAATAATTTATTTGAGGTTATGTCACCATTTTAATACTAACAAAAAAGTGCAGATTTTCATCTGCACTTTTTTTTATTCTTCCACTTCAGCTTCTGCACTACTATTTTCAAGATGCTCCTTCTGAGCTTCCTCTTGCAACTCTGCTGAAATCATCCCATAATAAAGTTCCGGATATAACCCAAATATTTGATATACACTTCCTAAAAACGGCATCAGAATCCCTCTTTTCTAAAGTTGTATTGCCACTTTTAAGGATTCCCTTTTCATTCATTATACATTCGTTTTTGGCGTTTCTTCTTCATCTTGAACACTTAATAAATTTTGCCATTTTTTATACGGAGCGCTATTTGGATCTACATATCCTTTTGCATGCGAGCGATCCCACAATTGTTTAATAAACATTTCTTTCTCTTTCTTTGCCACCATATCGGCACCTGTACCGTAATAGTTCTGGAAATACAACTCGATTTCATCGAGGAATAGTCTTAATAATTCATCTGATGTTTCTTCTAATGTCGGATCATACTTCGCTTCACGGTCATACATTAAAATCATATCTAAAAGATTGTGGACATGTTCTTTTCTAAGCCATCTTACATCTTGGGCTCCTAATACGAACGGATGTGTATATAAATGTCCACCTTGTATCATCGCCTTTTCTTGCTCTTCTTCAAATCGTGACAAGATGTTTTCATAAATAAACGGATTATGAAGCAATGCTCTGTGTAATTTATAACTTTCGCTTGAAATATTTTTCCCCATCGACTGAATTAAAAAGCTACGTCCTACACCGTTATATTGATACACAAATTGTCCATCAACAGCAACTAAACTAATCCAGCGATACATATATGCGTATAGTAATGCACGATTACATTTATCATAATCTAATTTTGTTTGAGTCGCGTTTAAATCTGGCATAAAGGCTGGTAAGTGCCAATACTTATCTAAATGCGGCGTTAAACTAGATTTTTTACTATTTAATTTATTTACACGGCGATAATACGATTGGAAATAGTCACCTTTATCATTCATAAATCCGTTTGAAATATGTCCTGATGATAATTTAGGAAAATCTTGCAGCGATAAGCCGTAATGCGCTCGATAACAGATTACTTCAAATGGCGAAAAGGCTTCATGTACTGTATCTTTTTCTTTAAACATTTCTTGAATTAATTCCTCTTGCAGCTCTTTCTTTAAAGAAGGATGTATACCCCAATATTGTAATTCCCTATGATGAGCAACTTTCGGAACGAATGGACTCGCTAAATGGAACAGGTCTTCAATTTTTTCACGAACGTATTCATCGCGATCACGTTTCTTATAATCTGCTTCTTTTCGCAACGCTTCAATGATATTCAGTTCTAATTTATCACGATAGCGTACTTGCAGTTCGTCATAACAATAGCTCAGTATATGTTCTCGGTAGAAATCCTCTACCTTTTTCGACTGAATCTCTTCTGTTTTCGCATCACGACAATATTCCCCGTACAAACTCATATAAATTTCCGCTGATATATCTTTCGGTAGTACACCTAAATTTAAATGTTGCTGCATATCTTGCCATATCTTTTCTTGCAGCTGTTCCTCAGCTAATACATATACATTCGTCGGGTTTGTTTTCCCTTCAAATTCCTTACTGCGCTTTTGGATTTCAAACAGTAAATTTTCACGTGTTTCATGTAAATTATCAAAAAATCTTTCCCAATATTGAATCATTTTATTAACTGCTTGATATAGCGATTGATATACAAGTTCTAATAGCATTTCTTTTCGATATTCATTTAATTTGTGTACATATTGCGTTATGATGTCTTCAAATTCTCTTTTGAATAAACGTTGCTGATTATTAATCATTTTTCCAAACCAGCCTTGTTGTTGAGCAATTTCTACTCGGCGTACAGCCGTTACCGTTCCATCGATATTACCCACATTAAATTTTTTATCGTAGTTTTGAATTACATTTCGCTTTTGTTCATTATTTTCATGTAGTCGATTCATTTTTTCCACTAACTGCTTTCGAATTTCATATAACATAAAACGTGCTGCTACTGGGTGAACTGGATCTGTTTTCTTTAAAAACCATGTATTTAATTGATAGGACTGCCCTTCAGAACCACTTGGTGAAAAGCGGTCTGATTCAATCATGTCATATAAAAGTGTCGTTACATGTTCATGTACACGGCTCGGAATCGCATACGCATATAAACGAACCGCATGATCCACTCTTGCCACTTCACCTTTCATTTGTTCCATCATTTTCAGTTTCGCAGCTGAAATTTTACACTCATGTTGCAGACGATTTAATTCCTCATCTTTTTGCACCGTTCGTTGTACATAACTTTCTACAGCTTCTAAAAACAGTTTTGATTTCGCAACTCCGAGCTTACCACCCTCTGCTCCTTCACGTGTTTCATTGTACATTTGTCTATAGAAAATATGAGCTTGCTCTGGACGGGTAGCAAGATGTTCCAAGTCCTCTAAATAACTTTTACCTCTCTCCGGCTTTTCACGCTGCATCCCACGTTTTACATCTTGGTCATATCTTTGCTTCTTCTCTTGAAACAGTTGATCTAAATGAAGCCACGATTCATCTAAACCTTGCACAGCCCATTTTAAAGCACAATATTTTAACACATGCTCATACGGATAAATGAGTTTTGCCGTTCCTGCCCCGCAATATCGTCCTTTTCCGCTTGATTCTGCTAATTGCTGAATTTGATTGTCTTCTTGTGCAAAATGACTTGTGGACATCGGGCTAAATAACTGTAAATAAATTGTATTTGCCATCTGTTCCATATAATCTGATAAATTGTGTAAATGGTGTCCATGTAGGTTTTCATAATCGTATAAGAAACAATAATTGTACGGTAAATGATGTTGTTTAATTGTATGATTCGTTCTTCCGTCTTCATCTACTTGATCAGGGCGATACTCTAATTCAATTGTTACACCGCCGCGTTTTGATAATTCTCCAGTAGAACCGAGCGTAATAGCATGTAATTCTTTTAACGATGCATAGCCATTTGCTTGCACCGTTTCAAATTCTTTCGCGCTAACTGTTCTCGTCTTTACTAAAACATCCGGCATTAAAAACGCACCGCGTATTAAAATGTTATGATGCTGCAATTTCTTCCGAAGCATTTCACGTAAATATAATGCAATTTGCAGAAACATCCCTGAACCTGTTCCGCCTGCTAGTGATGTTACTATAATGACACGCACACCATATTCCGTTTGATCACTTGTAACCGGAAAAATTTTCTCGATTTCTTGCCAAAAAGACGTCAATTTATCTTCTTTCATCGCAGCACGTAACGCTAAACGTGAAATAACGCGTAACTGTCCTGCTCCTTCTGTTAATGGCTTATCAAGTATAGTCGGATCCATCGGAAACCACTCTGGGATCGTTGGATCTCCTGCAATATACTCCCTAGGCGTTTTACTAGAACTTGTTTGTGTCTTAAACTTTCGAATATGATCAAATTTACTTAATGTATTCACATCTGTATCAAATACGTGCATTGCTACCTTTTTTCGGCGCTCTTCAGGCAGTTTTTCATATATTTGATGCGTCACAGTACTACCGATTCCACCTAAACCAATTAATATTGTTGGAACTTGTAATGTCATGTGAACCACCTTCCTATTCTTGCTTGTTTGAAAAAAGGGAAAGAGAATGAATACTCCATCCCCTTCTTATCCCTACCTACTATTCACATTCGTACTTGTAAATCTCCTTACCATATCCTCTATCAATTAGTAAAAGTTCATTTGGATATAGTGTCTTATGTTCCATTCCTACTTCATCCTCTGTTATAAACATTCCATCAATAATCATTCCAACTACTTGTGATTCTTTCGCTACAAAGACAGATTTCGAACCTTTCTTCGCTATAAATGTAACGGATTGCACAGTTTTTCTTTCTGCTCTAAATGGGATCCCAAAATAATGGTTCCACCATTTATTTCGAAGTAATTCTGGTTCAGATTGATATAGCCAATCTTTCGCTACCTCTTGATCCCATTCATAATACAGTAGTGCTTTCCGGTGAAATCTTGGCCGAACAATCCATCCTAAAACAATGATTCCTACTACTAACAGTAATAAAGTGATAGGAATGACAAACTTAAAAATAAGCGCATATTTTTCATAAAACGGAGCATCTTGAATATGGAATGTTATGTTTTTCTTTACTTCTTGTAACTTTGAATCCTGCATTACGATGGTAGCTTCTACGGTGCCGGTATCTGTAAAATTAAATGTGTCGGAGTAATAAGGACGAGGATAAACATAGATTTGATTTCCATGTTGCTTTATTTCATAGTTGATTGATTGTTTAGATGTGACACCAGTAGATTTTAATAGTTTCTTTACAGCCTCTTCTGTCATCGGCTTACCATCTAACTGTGGTTGTATAATAAACGGTTTACTATTCTCTAAATTTGTTACTTTTTCTTCATAATCTTTCGTAATCGTTTGTAGTGATAATTTTGGTTTTTCCGTTACTTCGATTTTAAATTCTTTCGTCTGTCTGTAAAATCCCTTTATGTTCATATGAACTTTCCCACGCACTAGCCCTTTAGCAATCTTCATTTCGTAGTAAAATACATGTTTTTTATCGTCCCACTTCATCGGGTACTGTTTTCCTTCTATTTCTAATTCTGCCTGAAAGTAAGAAGACTGAACTGGCAACTCCGTAGGCTTTGCTTCAATAACAGCAGTAACACCTTCATACATTTTCTCTACATTTTTTTGACTACTATCATCTTTGGCATAAGTAGAAACCGTATAATTAAGCGCTGGTTCAACTAGTACTTGTAGTCCTTCTTTCTCAATGTCCTGGTCCACTTCTATCGTATAAGTTCCTGGTTTAATAACTTCCTCATTTTCCGTACTTATATGAACTATATTTCCGAACAATTTTGCTTCTCCTGGTGCATGTATGGAAAAAGAAGATTGTAATTGTAATGGTTTAGAAATTTGTGTGACCTGATAATCGGGCAGAGAAGACGATTGTCGTACAAGCGTCATACGCTTTAACGGAAACGGTGTTGTAATCTCTACTCTTTTCCCCACTACTTTCGTTTTTACAATCGATTCAACAGAGGAGAATGGATCACGATTTGCAACTAATGCTGCCACTTGATTTACACTTTTTACAATGCCATCTTCTCCGCTTGACGGCATCGTAACACCATTTATCTCTTTCTTCCATATTTCCTTGAACGTATTTAGTTGTTCTTTTTCTTGTTGTCCTAAATCTTCTTCCATCGTAATTAAGACTGGATGTAACGATATCTTTTTTGCATCCATTTCTTTCTTAAACTGGGCTAATTTCTGCAAAATTTGTTCTTTTCCGCCAACCTTATCTTTCTCTAAATCATTAAATGCCCCGTCAGTTAATACAATAAGCCAAAATTCACGTTTTCCATCTATATCTGCTTCCTTTTTTATAGATTGCATCGCCGTTTCTACCGCGCTAAATGGAGTATTTAAATACGTTTTCCATGCTCCAATTCCCTCAATTTCTGTTTGCCTTTTATCCTTCGTTAACGAAATGTTTAATGGCTCATTCGGCTTACTCATTGGAACGTAAGAAAATTTATCTTTTTCATCCAATAGCGCAACTAAACTTTGCAAAGCATAATTGGCATATTTCCAGCGATCGTTATTTCTCATGCTGCCCGAATCGTCATATACAAGTGAAACGACCCTTTCCTTTGCCTCCTCTCCTTTTGCAAAAGCTGATAAAGGTAAACATATAAATAGAAACAACATGAACGTGGCACAAATTCGGATTTTCATGATGAGGCTTCGCCACCTTTGTAGACAAATTCCTATGTTTAAATTTATGAGAGGAAACAAGATATATGACTTGTATTTTAGGACAACGAACCCAGCATAATTTTATTATGTAAACAGTTATAAGAACTGAATATTATTCCTTCTAGCGTTTTCTATCCGATACTATAAGTAAAAAAGCCTGTTTAAGCTCCACACTTAAAACAGACTTTTCCTACTTTTTATTTTAAAAACACATAACAAAAAGTTTGATTTTTGACTTAACACATCACTTCTATTGTAAATCCACCAGGTGCTTCAACGTAAAACGTATACGCATGGACATGCTTAGGAGGCTCGACCAAAAATCCATCTTCCTTCAATCTTTCATTTATCTTATCTACTTGTTCTTCACTTTCTTGTGGAAATCCTACGTGAAATGTTCTTGGATACTGAACTTCTTTTCCTTTCATTAAAGTTAGTATAAATCCATCATTATCACGCATAACTGCAAAGCCATTTCCCCTTGTTCCACTACAAATTAGACCAAAATACTTCTCTAAAAACTCTCTAGCTGCTGTTACATCTGTAACTGTTAAATTAAGATGTTTAATTCCCAATCCTTCACCTTCTTTCTCAATTTTCTAACATTTTATCATACAAATAAAAAACACGCCTTCCACAGCGTGTTTCATTGCTTTACATACACTTCAACAATCGGATTCTCTTTATTATCCGCATGCAAGCGTATATTCTCTTCACTTGTATTATAAATACTAGCTAATAACATTATCGTTAACACATTAGGTGTCTTCGCATCACTTCCGTATTTTCTCTCAAGCGCCTCCTTATATTCAAAATCTAAATCCCCCTGCACATATGTATACACTTCAAAACCATCTTCTAAATTGCAAACTACTGTATCAATAATATCTGTCCCTACTTGCTTCTTCATTTCCTCTCGTAACGCTTCAATAAAATCTTCCCATGGTACTTCGTATGTCTGAAACTGATCTGTAGATTTCATGCCTTTTCCTCCTTATATATCCTCTTCTTATATTTCCCCTTTCCTATAACAATTATGATAGATAGGGCATTCGTACAAGCCGCACTTGTCCCCCTTACATATCGTATTACTGTAATGCGGAAGGAGGAAAGAATATGCATAGACAAAAATGTTATGATACATGCCAACGTTATTTCGGAAAAGTTGTTCGGATTGAAGACCGTGATGGCCGTATACATTTAGGTAAAATAATCGATGTGACACAAAACTCTGTATGGATCGAACCGGTGCAACAGCGCTCATCTTTTGATTCAGGGTTCGGATACTACGACGCTTATGCAAACGGTGGTTGTGACCTTTGTGGAGGCCTTAGCAGGTGTGATAGTTGTGGATTCGGATGCGGTGGTGGATTCAGCAGCTGCGGATGTGGTGGTCGTGGTTGTAGTAGTTGTGGTTGCGGCGGCTGGGGAGGCGGCGGTTGTGGCTGGGGTGTTGAACTCGGATTTGGTTTCATCTTCGGAATTACATTAGCTGCATTATTTTTCATTTAACATAGTAAAGAGTTGGCTACCTTTAGCCAACTCTTTTTCTTTATTTTTCACATATAAAAATACGATGCCCTAAAATGTGTTGGTACATAAGCCGTACATTTTCATGCTGTACCCACGCCTCATATAACTCATTCGGAATATGTGAGGATACATTCCATTCTGGCTCTTCTACATAGCCAGAGATCGTTTCTGCAATCGTGCCACCACCAGCAATTGTAATTCTTTTAAAATTTGCTTTCTGAAATAATTGTACCCACTCATTCTCAGTTAATAGTTCTTTCATACCATATAATTGGGCGATTTTTTCTTCCTCACCCTTATCAATGTGCCTATCAATAATCATTTCAATGACAACAAGCTTACCGTCCTGCTGTAATACACGATAACACTCCGAGATAACCCTTTCTTTGTCTGTAAAAGCGATGATTGATTCTCCAAGTACGAACTCAAATGAGTTATTCAAACACGGTAAATTCTCTACATTTCCTTCAATTAATTGTATATCTAACCCTTCAAACAACCATCTATCTTTTGCCTTTTGAATCATAATTTCATTCTTTTCAACCGCTGTTACTTTATAACCAAATTCCCTTGTCATATATGCCGCTGTTTTCCCTGTACCGCAACCTATCTCCAGGACATTCGCTCCATATTTAAAAGGCAGTTGTGCTAACAATTGTTTTGTTAACGTAAAACCACCAGGATGAGCACTTCCTATTCCGTAATAAGCTAGGAAATCGATGTATGTGTTTCGCTTCATGGGATTCTCCCTTTTTTATTTTATATATTCGAGCACGGAAGAAAAGTGCATAGAAAAAGGGGCGTATTGTACGCCCCTCATCTTACTTATCCTCTGTAATATATGCCCATTTATAGCTGTAGTCTCCACCAACTGGATGGTGAACAATACCTTTTACTTTAGGTCTTTGAACGATAGCATCACCACGTTGATATAATGGTGCAATTGCTGCATCTTCCAATAACATTTTCTCCGCTTTTAGTAAGCTATCCCAACGCTCTTTCGTTTTCGTTAATAGCTCACCTTTACCTTTTTGTACAATTTCATCATATTTAGGATTTGAATATCCTGTTTGGTTATGAGGGCCATTTGTAACGAACATATCAATGAATGTCATTGGATCTAAGTAGTCAGGTCCCCAACCAGCGTAAGATAAATCATAATCTAGATCTGATTCTAACTTTAACTTTTGTTTAAATGGCTGGTTTTTCAAATTCACTGTTAAACCTGGTAAGTTTTTCTCAAGTTCTCCTTTTAAGAATTCTCCTACTTTTTTCGCACCATCACCATCATAGTTTAATAGTTCTACTGTAATTGCATCTTTTCCAAGTTCTTTTTTCGCTTTTTCCCAATGCTCTTTTGCTTTTTTCACATCTGTTTTTAAAATATCTCCATTTTCTTTACGGAAGTCTTTTCCATCTGGGCTCTTAGCAAATTCTTTTGGTACTAAGTAATCTGCCGGTGTAGATCCGTCATTTAAAATAACGTTCGTTAAGCCTTTTTTATCATACGCTTTTGCAATCGCTAAACGTAGATCTTTGCTCTTTAACACTGTATCTTGCCCACCACGTTTTTGGTTTAAGCGTAAGAAGTACGTTGACGGTGTTTTTTGTGTAAAGAAGTCGGGGCTTGATTTATATTTGTCAACAAATTCAGATGTAAGTCCTGAACGATCGATTTGTCCACTTTCATATAAGTTAACACGTGTACCGCTATCTTTTACTACGTTAAAGTTGATTTCATCTAACTTAACTGTTTTATTATCCCAATATTGTGCATTTTTCTTTAACTTCCAACCTTCTTCATGTTTCCAGTCTGTCAATGTAAACGGTCCGTTGTATAACGTCGTATCTGATTCTAAACCGTACTTTTCACCTTTTTCTTTTACAAATTTCTCGTTTAATGGATAAAATGTTCCAAATGAAGTTAATTCTACAAAGTAAGGAACTGGATTTTCTAATTCTACTTCTAACGTATAGTCATCTACAGCTTTTACTCCTAACGTATCTAGTTCAGCTTTTCCTTCATTAATCGCTTGTGCATTTTTCAAATCAAACATAATGTATGCATATTCTGCTGCTGTATTTTTATCTACCGCACGTTTCCAAGCAAACACGAAATCTTTCGCTGTTACAGGCTCTCCATTTGACCATTTTGCATTTTTATTTAATGTAAATGTATACTTTTTACCATCATCACTCTTTTTATATGATTCAGCAACTCCTGGTGTTGCTTTATTATCTTTATCAAGTCGATATAAACCTTCCATTACGTTGTTTAAAGCTAGAAACGATACTTGGTCTGTCGCTTTAGCAGAGTCCATAGATGGAATCTCTTGAGACTCTGTTAAATTAAGCACTTGCTTCGCCGCTAGCTTTCCGCCTTCTTTTTCACCGCTTTTTGGTGTTGTGCTTGCCTTCTCTTTATCTCCTGATCCAGAGCAAGCTGTTAATGCCATACTCATTACTAAAACTGGTGCTACGACCGCTGTCAATTTTTTCATCTTTTTTCTCTTCATTTTTTTGTACCCTCCCCAATTATATGTACGATATTAACATTTAGAAATTCTCTACTAACTTTAGTTATCAGAAAATTCTTATTAATTAATATTCTACTGTTTTTTTAAATTTTGTAAAGTATTTTTTAAAATTTTCTAAATATTTATTTTTTTATTATAGTAACTTGTTGTTTTAACTACTATATGAATTATCCCCGTCTACTATATGTAAACATCCCTCCCCTTATTCCACTCTATTACTACGTTCTATATTTTTCTTATTAGCATGAGGTCTCTTACTATCATCTGTCTTACTACTTACTGACCTCTCTAAATCCCTCCGATAGAACCTTCCTAATTACCTACCCGATTCTCAATAGGCTAACGAGATTTATTCCCTTATACATACTAAAAAGCATTTCAAAAGCAGCTCAGCCACTTTTGAAATGCTTTCACTTTATTTTTTTCCGCCATCCTCAGTTACATACGCCCACTTAAAGCTATATTCTGGACTGATGTTATGTTTCACAATTCCTTTTACATTCGGTTTCATTACGTACGATCTTCCTGTTTGATATAAAGGAACTAACCCTGCATCTTCTTCAAGGAATAATTTTTCAGCTTTCCCTAACATTTCCCATCGTTTTTTCGCATCACTCATTAATTCGTTACCTGCTTTTCCTACCATTTCATCGTATTTTGGATTTGAATAACTCATTTGGTTGTACGGGCTCTTCGATTCAAACATATCAATAAATGTCATTGGATCCGCATAGTCTGGACTCCAACCTGCATAAGAAATTTCATAATCTTGCGCAGTTTCTAATTTTAATTTTTGTTTGAACGGCTGAATTTTCGTATTAATCGTTACACCTTTTAAATTTTTCTCAATTTGATCTTTTACATAGTCAGCAATCTTTTTCGCAGTTCCATCATCATAGCTTAGCAATTCAATTGTAACTTGATCTTTTCCAAGTTCTTTTTTCGCTTCTTCCCACGCTGCTGCTCCTTTTTTCGGATTATATTTCAGACCATTTTTAAATGTATCTTGATAATCTTTACCATCTGGCCCTGTCGCAAGTCCTTTTGGAACCAATTGATCTGTTGCTTTTGAACCATTATTTAAAATTACATTTGCCAATCCTTTTTTATCAACTGATAATGCAATTGCTTCACGAAGTTTTTTGCTCTTTAAAGGCGTATCTTGTCCGTTACGTTTTTGATTTAAACGTAAGAAGAATGTACTTGATTCCGCATACTCACCATATTCTTCTTTGTTCGATTTATATTTATCTACAAACTCTCCTGATAGTAATGTAAAATCAATTGATCCTGTATCATATAAGTTTACTTTCGTTGCAACCTCTTTTACTACACTATAGTTAATTTCTTCCAATTTCACAGTCTTTTTATCCCAGTACTTATCATTTTTCTTCAGCTGCCAACCTTGTTCATGTTTCCATGAAGACATAACGAATGGACCATTATACACAGTTGTATCTGCTTCTAAACCGTACTTATCACCTTTTTCTTTTACGAATTTTTCATTTAATGGATAGTATGATGGGAATGCTAATAAATTTAAGAAATACGGTACCGGTTTTTCTAATTCTACTTCTAGCGTGTAATCATCTACCGCCTTCGCTCCTAATTCAGTTACAGGTTTTTCTCCTTTATTAATCGCTTCTGCATTTTTAATATAGTAAGCAATAAATGCATATTCTGCCGCAGTATTCTTATCAAGTAAGCGCTTCCACGCAAAAACGAAATCTTTCGCTGTTACAGGATCACCATTTGACCATTTTGCATCTTTTCGCAGTTTAAACGTATACTTTTTACCATCTTCACTTTTCGTACTAGACTCTGCCGCAGCAGGAATTGGCTTATTATCTTTATCAAGGCGATATAGGCCTTCCATCGTGTTCCCTAAAATTTGCGAACCTAATGTATCAGTAGATTTAGAAGTATCCATCGTCGGAATTTCTTGGTTTTCCGTACGATTTAATACTTGTTTCGCTGCATATTTAATATCAGATTTTTTTTCTTCTCCACTATTTGATGTAGTAGTCGTTTTCTTTTCCCCACCTGCCCCAGAACATGCTGTCAATGCAACACTCATCGCTAAAACTGGTACTACAACTGCCGTTAACTTTTTCATCTTTTTTCTCTTCATTTTTGTACCCTCCCTAATTATATGTACATTACCAACCCTTGAGAGACTCCTTACTAAAGATTTATTTTTCGGAAAATTACAACTAATGTTATTCTACTCTTTTTTTCGTATTTGTAAATAGTTTTATTTTAAATATTCTGGTTTTAACTTTTTGTAATTTAGTAGAGCTTATCCCCCATCTACCATATGTGCATACTTTGCTCCTTATTCTTCTTTATTTTGCTATACTACAAGTTTACATTTTAATTTGCAATATACAAAAAAGCATTTCAAGGTAGCTAAGCTACTTTGAAATGCTTTTTTTACTCTATTATTTTTCAGTTACATATGCCCATTTAAAGCTATATTCCGGACTGATATTATGTTTTACAATACCTTTAATATTTTGTTTTAGAACATATGCATCACCACGTTGGTATAAA
The DNA here is from genome assembly GCF_900176455.1 of Bacillus sp. JKS001846. NCBI lineage: Bacteria > Bacillati > Bacillota > Bacilli > Caryophanales > Bacillaceae > Bacillus > Bacillus sp. JKS001846. The sequence goes on along the minus strand of NZ_FWYG01000001.1, from coordinate 2,109,052 downwards.
GGTACAAGTGCTACATCTTGCTCAAGAAGTAATTTCTCAGCTTTCCCTAACTCTTCCCAACGTTTCTTCGCGTCACCCATTAATTCAGTGCCAGCTTTTTTGATCATATCATCATACTTTGGATCAGCGAAGCTCATTTGGTTATGAGAATGTTTAGACTGGAACATATCTAAGAATGTCATTGGGTCAGCATAGTCAGGTCCCCAACCAGCATATGATAAATCATAATCTTGCTCTGTTTCTAATTTCAGTTTTTGTTTGAATGGTTGAAGTTTAATATTAACAGTTACACCTTTTAAGTTTTTCTCAATTTGATCTTTTACATATTCCCCAACTTTTTTCGCATTACCAGTATCATAGTTTAATAGCTCAATTGTAACTTGGTCTTTTCCAAGTTCTTTTTTCGCTTCTTCCCAGGCTGCAGCAGCTTTTTTCGCATCTGGTTTGATACCATTTTTAAATGTTTCTTGGAAGTCTTTTCCGTCTGGTCCAGTCGCTAACCCTTTCGGTACTAAGAAGTCTGCTGGTTTAGATCCGTCATTTAAAATAACGTTTGCTAGATTTTTCTTATCGATAGAAAGCGCGATTGCTTCACGTAATTTCTGACTCTTTAATGGTGTATCTTGTCCACCACGTTTTTGATTCATACGTAAGAAGAATGTACTTACTTGTGAGTATGTGCCAAACTCCTCTTTGTTATTTCTATATTTGTCAACGAATTCACCTGATAGAAGTGCGAAATCAATTGCACCTGTATCAAATAAGTTTACCCTTGTATTTATTTCTTTTACTACACTATAGTTAATTTCATCTAATTTTACAGTCTTTTTATCCCAATATTGATCATTTTTCTTTAGTTTCCAGCCTTGCTCATGCTTCCAATCAGTAAGAACGAATGGTCCGTTATATACTGTTGTATCAGACTCTAAACCGTATTTATCACCTTTTTCTTTTACGAACTTCTCATTTAATGGATAGTACGATGGAAACGCTACTAAGTTTAAGAAGTATGGTACCGCTTGTTCTAATTCAACTTCTAATGTATAGTCATCTACCGCCTTAACTCCTAGTTCAGTTACTGGTTTTTCACCTTTATTAATCGCCTCTGCATTTTTAATTGGGAATGCGATAAACGCATATTCTGCAGTTGTTTTTGGATCTAATAATCGTTGCCATGCATAAGCAAAGTCTTTTGCTGTTACAGGATCACCATTTGACCATTTTGCATCTTTACGTAGTTTAAATGTATATTTTTTACCATCTTCACTTTTCGTACTAGATTCTGCTGCAGCTGGGATTGGTTTATTATCTTTATCTAATCGATATAACCCTTCCATTGTGTTTCCTAAAATTTGAGAACCTAATGTATCTGTATTTTTTGAAGTATCCATTGTTGGGATCTCATTTGTTTCTGTGCGGTTTAGCACTTGTTTTGCTGCTAATTTTTCCCCTGACTTACTATCTCCACTAGAGTTAGAATTTGTGCTTGTCTTCTTATCTCCACCTGATGTAGAACATGCTGTTAACGCCATGCTCATTGCTAAAACCGGTGCTACAACTGCTGTTAGTTTTTTCATTTGTTTCTTTTTCATTTTGTACCCTCCCTAATTCTTAACGATAGCTATTAAAGAATTTTCTGATAATTCTGTTTTTCTCTATATATTTATCAGACGATTCTTACTAATTCTTATTCTACTAATTTTTTAATTTTTGTAAAGTATTATTATTGAAAATTTTTAAAAAATTATTTTTTTACAGTAATATTCATAAAAATTCCATATGTTGTTCAAACCTTATTTTGCATTCATACACATTCGTTGTTTTAATCACTTCGATCTCATTTACCGCTTGAATACTTGTTAATTATTGCTAATAAATAATGCATATATCTAAAAACATCTTTTCTACAAAAATAAAAAAGCAGACATTTCGTCTGCTTTAATTCTCCTCAATTTGCTTTTCACTTAATCCTAGATGTGTTCTAAGAGTATTACTCAAACTCTGTAGATCTTTTTTATTAGGATTATAATAATATACACGTTGCCCGTTTGGGCCATTAGGTAAGTATAAATCATCACCAGCTAATTGTATTTTTTCAACTGAACCGTTTAAACCGTATTTATAAAAAGATAAAATATCATCCATTACTAAATTTGTTTTAAAATCACCATCAACCGCCTCAACTATTTTTTCTAGCTTCGTAATCGATCCTACACTTTTTAATTTACTTAAAATCGCTTCAATAACAAGTTGTTGGCGCTGTCCTCTCATTGCATCACTATCAATATGGCGCGTTCTTGCTAGTGCAAGTGCTTCTTCCCCATTTAATTTTTGTAATCCTTTTTTCAAATGAATCGCATCAGGTTCATCTTTACTATTTTGCTCCGTAAATTCAACTGGGACATCCACTTCAATACCATCTAACCCATCAACAATTTTAGTAAAGGAACCAAAATTAAATTTCACAAAATAATCAACAGGCACCTGTAACAATTTTTCTACCGCTTCCACAGAAGCTTGCGGTCCTCCATCTTTACCATTTTTAACGAAACCACTTCCATATGCATGGGTTATTTTATCTTTTTTCTTTTCAACTGGAACATATGTATATGTATCACGCGGTATGCTCGTTAATTTCACTGTTTTATCGTCTTTATTAAAAGTCGCTAACAATAATGCATCTGTATGAAATGCACCATTATATTCCTTTTGTCGTTCTTGATTTTCATCAATTCCCATAATTAAAAGTGAAACATGATTTGCAATTGGCTTTACAGATTTCTCACGTAAATTGGATTTTTCGCCTCGTGCTAAATTCAAATTAGATTTTTGTACGAGACTAGAAGTTTTCATATATACATAGGCTCCATAGCCAATTCCACCAAATAGTAATACCGCCAGTAGTAAACTTACTATCGTTTTCTTTTTATATTTTTGCTTATTTTTCTCTTCTCTTAAAGATGAATGATTCCCCATTTACTCTCCTCCTGTTTCTATTCACCCAATATGTTTTTCATTTTTTCATATTTAGCGCTATCCTTTTGAAACATACTTTCTTTCAATCCCTTATCTATTTGTATCCATTCAGTCGTAACTGAATATTGAATCAAGCCTTCTTGAAAACTAAGAAATTTCAACATAATCCCTGTATTTTTCTCCACAACCATTTCGAATTTCCCTCTTAAATCTTCAGAGGTGCTAACAGGCACCTCTATGTTGATAACTCCTTCAATTTTGTAACAATCTAATCCAAGATATTTCGTTTCTTTATAATTCCAATCTTTATATCGAATTAACAAATCTGCGAATTCTGATTGAATACTATATTTAGCTAGCCCTACATATTCATCATCATATCTCTTTTTCTCATCTGATTTTCTCACTAACCTTTCCGTAGGATTTAATTTTAATAGTTCATTGTTTCTTCCTTTCGGGTTCCATTTTGTCTCTTTATAGGTATACTTCTCATCATCAAACTCTTTTTTCTTGCCCTCGTTATATATAATTGTTCGTTTTTTCGCTAGTTTATCTTCTTTCGAAGAGATACCTCTTTGTTTCTCCGTATCAATCGCATACTTATATGTTGTAGCAATTCTTGATGAGCTAGAATATTCCTCAAATTGTCCTGAAATATTTTTAAAATAATCAATAGAATCTAGCATTTTTTGATGAATCTTTTCTTTATCTGGATAATGTACATTCGATTTTATTTCTTCTTCATTTTCATAATCAGAAAACGCTTTTTTCTTTACATATTCAAATACTCCACCCTTTTGCGCAAAACTTTGTATAGAAAACTCAGACATAGATACCACTGAAAGTATACAAACCGCTGCACTAATTATCATCATATGAATTTTGTAACTCTTCTTTTTCACCTTAAGATTATGTAGCGTGCCATTAATTTTTTCATTTAACTCTGGAGGTACTATAACATTTTCATCTTTTATTCTCTTTTTTAATTTCTCATCAAATAATTTTTCATTATCCATCCTTTACACCCCCTATTCCATCTTTAATCGTTTTTGTAGTTGTTCCCTCGCGCGTGACAATCTTGATTTCACTGTTCCTTTCGGTATTTCTAACAGCTTTGCTATACTCTCTTGATTCATGTCTTCATAGTAATAAAGCACCGTAACGGCTCTTAATTCTTCATGTAACGATTGAATCGCATTACACAAATCTATATCTTCATACTGATCACACGCACTCATATTGTAATCATTCTCTTCTGTCACAATTACATTTTTATACGCTCTAATAATATTGTTACACTCATTTATTAGTATTCGAATTAACCAAGTTTGAAAAAATTCTTCTTTTTTTAATTTTTTTATATTTTCATAGGCTTTTAAAATTGTTGTCTGTATCGCATCCTCTATATTTGTCTCATCACGTAACATCGCCTTTGCTATTCGATACATCTTCACTTTTTCTGTATGTATAAGCGCTATAAAGGCTTCATGATCACCTTTTTTCGCTAAAGAAACATCCGTTTCTTCTTTTATAATCATTTTATATAAAGGGATTACTTTCACAATCGCTCCTCCTGTTTCATCCTCACTTCATCACTTCCAATTTAACTTTACATATATTAGACGTATGAACCTAGAAAAAGGTTCACTTTTTTGAATATTTTTTTAATTAAAAAGATAAATATCCTTTATAAGGATGCAATAAACATACTAGTTTAAATTTACAAATAAAAAAAGCCCACTTTCTCAGTGGACTTTCTACTCTATAACGGTAAATCCCTCTTCCTAAATACTACAATCGCTACGATAAAAATACAAAGCGCTACAGCAGTTAAACCTATGCTTACCGGCCATATATTATATGATCCTTCAGCAATTTCTTTCGGACGAAACAGCGTGAATAATGATAGGTTTTTCATCCATTCTAACTTATCACTTAACTTCCCTACCATATCCAATACGAAAAATAAGATAGTTAAACTCGCTGAATAACTTAGTGCTTTTCTTTCGTCATTACATATACAAGAAAAGAAAAATGAATACGCACTAACGACTAAAAATATGAGCCCTCCGACTACATTTATCTTCAAAAATAACTCTTTATTTAAGTTATTATCTTGTAAAAACCATTCTGCACCTACTAACCCAGCTACATACGTAACAGATACAATAATCAGAAGTCCCAATATGAGAACAGCAGCTTGTGTAATCGCAATTTGCACTCTAGATACAGGTGTTGCTAGCATGTATGCCATTGCTCCTTTATCTACATGACGAGCAATTAAATGTGTCGCAACTGTTACGCAAAAAATTGTTAAAATGATAATAAACAATAAACTATAGTATTCGCCCGCTAGAAAATCCATTACGTTTTGAATCGGACTTTCCATACCAACGATTTTTTTCACACTATCAGGCATGGCACCTATTAATTCATTTAGCCCTTTCGCTGATACCATTGACGGGAATATCCAAATTAATAACCACAGATATAAAGCTGCACCAGACGCATAACTCAAAATACTTTTTTGTGTTTCTTTCAAACTAGCTAAAAATAATTGCTTATTCATGCGTTATCCCTTCTTTCTTATCGTAATAATGCATAAATAAATGTTCTAAATCCATCGCTCTCGTTTGAAGTGCCGTTACATTGTAGTTTGAAAGTGTTTGTAAAACAGTTTGATAGTTTCCTTGTACAATGATAGATGCCTCTCTGCCTTTTACCGCTTCAAATTGCAAATTACACTTTGTAAGAGACTCAATCTCTTCTTGTGATGATACTGTTACATCTATCACTTGTCTTCTCATACTTTGTAAATCGTGAATATTTTCAACTGTTACGAGTCGACCATCTTTAATAATAGCTACTCTGTCACAAGTTCTCTCAATTTCAGTGAAAATATGCGAAGACATAAGAATTGTTTTTCCTCTTTGCTTTTCCTCTAATATTAAATCTATAAACACTTGCTGCATAAGTGGATCAAGTCCAGATGTTGGTTCATCTAAAATTAACACCTCTGGATCGTGCATAAATGCAGCGACTATCCCTACTTTTTGCTTCATTCCTTTAGACATTTTGCGAATCGGTGTTTTCACATCAAATTGCAGACGCTCTATCAGTTCATCTCGTCTTTTCGTATCCTTTAATCCACGCATTCCTTGCATTAATTTTAAAAACTCTAATCCGTTCATTCCTTCAATAAAAGAAATTTCACCCGGTAGATAACCAACTTCCCTTTGAATTTTCGCTGCTTCATTCCAACAATCTAATCCGAAAATTGTCGCTTTACCAGCTGTCGGTTTTATAAATCCCATTAAATTACGAATCGTCGTTGATTTTCCGGCACCATTCGGTCCTAAATAACCAAATACTTCTCCCTCTTTTACATCAAATGTAATATGAAACAAACCTTTTCCATTCGAAAACTGTTTTGTGACATCTTGAACTGAAATCATAATTCCACCTCATTTTTTGAAATATTTAATATGTGATATTTCAAAATTATTGTACTCCTCATCTTTCATATTCGCAACAACTTTTTGAAATATTTATCAGTCTATATTTCAAAATTATTGTTTTCCATTATTTTTTCTTGTATATTTTAAGTGAGGTGATTGCATTGAACGGCTTTGAAAGAGTAAAAGAAAAGAAAAAGCGTGCCATTAAAGAAGCAGCATTCTTATTATTTTCAGAACGTGGATTTAATGAAGTGAAAATAGAACATATCGCAAAAGAAGCAAACGTTTCTCAAGTTACAATTTATAATCATTTCGGAAGTAAAGATGCGTTATTTAGGGAGCTTATACAAGAATTTATCATATCTGAATTTCAATATTATAAAGAGCTTGCAGAAGAAAAATTACCTTTTCATGATATGATGCAAAAAATGATTGTAAGAAAAATGAATACTGGCGGATTATTTCAACCTGATATGTTACTACAAATGATGCAAAGGGACGAAGAACTCCGTAAGTTTATTTATAGTTATCAAAATGAAAAAATCCTACCCTGGTATTTAGAAATATTAGAACGAGCTCAGCGCAAAAACGAAATTAATCCACACCTTACTAAAGAAATGATGTTACTTTACATTCAAATGTTTACAAAATTAGGTGATGAATTTGGAGCACAACTTCTTGAAGGAGATCGGGAAAAACATATAAAAGATATCGTTACGATGTTCTTCTATGGTCTTTCTGTTCCACAAAAGTAATTTTTCTAAAGAACAAATAAAATCACCAAAAAGCCCCTTGGATATTTAAATCGCAAGGGCTTTTTCATATCAAAAAATGACTAAAACTAACTTTATCTTAAAGAAGTTAAATGCTGCTTTATAGATAACACCTTATTATAGATTAACTCTTTTAGCATCACAGGCTGAATTGAAATAATTGTTTCACCAAAATTTAGAAAATAACTTGAAATAAACTCAATTTCTTGCTTGTTAAAATAGCCTGTTATACTATAATTTTCATTTTCTTTTTGTATCCTCATGGAAGGATAATTCTCTTTATCAAAAATATCTTTTCCTTTTTGATTAACAATGACACTAAAATCAATTGCATCAGGTTTTCTGTGAAAGTTTGTAAGATAACTTAATAGTTCTTCAAGATTTTTTGAATTCGTGTTGCTTGTTTCCTCAATAGAAAGAATTTTATCACATCTAATTATTTGAACACCATTTGTCTCAAAATTAAAGATTTTAGCATACCACTGGCCAAATTTAGATTCGATTCGAATAAATTGGGCGACCAATACTTTCTCCTCATCTTTTTTTAAATATGTTAAATAATAAACTCGCTCAGCAAAAATTCCCTGTAAAATTTCTTTTAAGAACGGACTAAAATTACTATGATTTGTTACTTCAAAGGAAAGCGTTCGTTCCATAATTGAAATATTTTTACTCACATTATCAGGTAATACATGTTTAAATTTATTTTCAAGCGCAATACTTTCTATATTAAATGGTTTTGTCTTGTATCCATTTAGCGTAAGAATCGAAAAGTATAACGCATACATTTCATCCACACTAAAATAAATTGGCGATAACACACTATTTTCTATAATTTTATAACTTCCATTTCTACCTAGTTCAGAATATATGGGTACACCTATTTCTTCCAATGATTGAATATCTCGTAAAGCTGTACTTTTAGAAATATCATATCTAGCCATTAAATCTTTTAAATTAAAATATCTTTTATTATTTAAGAAAATAAGCATGTCATTTATTCGTTCCGTTTTTTTCATATTTACCTCCCGAAAGGTGTCATGTATTGAAACCTTTTTAGTCTATATTATAATTATTAACTAATAAAGGAGTTGTAAATTTATGACATTAGAAATAGCTATTTTTCTCTCAATGAATGGGCAAGCAAAGGAGGCAATTAACTTTTATACACGTAATTTAGAAGCCAAAAAATTAATGGTTGTTACGTATGAAGAACTGGCGAAAAGAGATCGTTCTTTTAAAATTACAAGTGAAAATAAAGAACATATTGCTCACTCTGTTTTACAAATTGGGAATACAAAGCTAATGATAGCAGAAGATACAATGAATACTAATGAACGTTATAACGTTGGAAATAACATGTCACTTTGCATTCAAAGCGCTAATTTAGAAGAAATACAAAGGTTTTATAATAATTTAATTTCCGATAAGCATGTGAAAATAATCTCTCCGCTAGAAAAAAATATATTTAGTGAAGCATATGGTATTATTGAAGATCCTTATGGCATACAAATCCAATTAATGTATGATAAACGACTAAACTAAATAATTAATCATATTCACATATTCCTAATAAAAAAGACACGAATTTCGTGTCTTTTTATTTTATAGAAATGACTCTACCTTTTTCACTGCTTTCAATCGCTAATTGAATCAGTTTAATAACATCTAAACCTTCTTTTGCTGTTACAGGTAGTTTCTCACCATTTAATATACTATCTCGTACACCTTTATAATAATTGTCATAACAACCGACTTCTGTTGGAATACGCTCTAAGCTTTCTTCTGTTTCTAAAGTAGCAAAATTCTCTTCATCGTCTACTCCATAACCGTTATCACCTGGCTTCATTCCATTTTTTAATTGCTCTTCCTGCGAATCCATACCGTACTTCACGATAGAACCTTTCTCTCCATGCACTATAAAATGCGGTCCAGCTTTTTTCACATAACTGCTACTACGTAAAATGACACGTTTAACTCCGTAATGAAGTACTATGTGGAAATAATCATCCACCTCTGCACCTGGTCTTTGTTTTATTACATCTGCACTTATCGCATCCGGTTTCCCGAATATTGATAACGCTTGGTCAATTAAATGCGATCCTAAATCGTATAATATACCGGAGCCTGGTAGATTTTTTTCTCTCCATCGATCACGTACATGTGGACGGAAACGATCAAAATTCGATTCATATGCGTATACATTCCCTACTCTGTTTTCTCCTAACAATTTCTTAATTGTTAAGAAATCATTATCAAAACGACGATTATGATATACACTTAACATTATATTATGCTGCTCTGCTAATGAAATAAGCTTTTCCCCTTCTTCAATTGAGACAACAAATGGTTTTTCTACAACAACATGCTTACCGTTTAAAATTGCTTCTTTTACATATGGAAAATGAGTTGTATTAGGTGATGTAATAACAACTAAGTCAACATCAGCTCGCTTCACCAATTCATCAATTGTACTAACAACATTAGCATTTGGTAATGTTTCTTTTACTACCTCTTCTTTTGAGGATAATACAGCACGAATATCATATTCTTCTATCGTTTGTAATAGTGGGATATGAAATGTCGTACTAGAAAAACCAAATCCTACAATCCCTACACCTATTTTTTTCATGTTGTCCCTCCATTTGTCCCGCTTTAACGGGCAGTAAGATTCCTAACTCAAAATTCAGCGAAAACTAAGGAACTAGGTGAGGAATCAACTGCTCGTTAAAGCCCGATTGGTTCAACTAATAATCAGTGTGGATAAAGAAAATCCCCATTGATTAAAGTTTCACTTTATGAGAACGATTTCATTCAGTTATTATAACAAGATTATTATTATTTACATAATAAATTGCCTAGAAAAAAGCATCTTGCTATTATTCATAGCAAGATGCCCTCTTTATTCTGGTCTTTTCTTCGTCCACGTTTCTACTACTTCACCAGTATCATTAACATCTAGCACTAGGCTACCATTACTATACCGGTCTTTATTTCGATACGCTTTCGGATCAATCTCTTCTACAATGTTTTTCTCTGTCTTCATGTAAACTAATTCATCGTCCCGAACAATTTCAATACCGACAATGCGGTACGGATTACGTTTTAATTCTTTGAAAATAACAAGACCTCGTTTCGCCCTCGTTGATTTTTCAATTTCTGATGCTTTTAGACGTTTTACAGCACCGCGCTGTGTTACGAGAATAAGTTGATCTTTGTCACCATTTAACGGTTTACCAGAAGCGACATAGTCATCTTCTTTTAAATTAATTGCTTTCACGCCAGCAGCTCTTACACCGACTGGACTTACTTCATCTTCATGGAAAATAAGTGCATATGCACCGTGTGTAGCAAGAACGATATCACTCGTTCCATCTGTCGCAAATATATCGACAACTTCATCATCTTTTTTCAAGTTTACAGCAACGAATGCCCTTGAATAACGCTGAACTTTATATTGATTTAATTCTGTTTTCTTTATCATACCATTTCTTGTTACAAATACGATAAATCGTTTTTCTTCCTCAAAGTTCTGTACAACCGTTGCCCAAATGATTGTTTCATCCCGGTCGAGTGAAACGATATTAGCAACGTGCTGACCTAAATCTTTCCAACGAATATCTGGCATTTCGTATACTGGCAGATATATATAGTTTCCTTTATTCGTAAATAAGAGGACTGTCTCTGTCGTATTCGTATCGAATCGTTCAAGTAAGATGTCACCCTCTTTCATACCGAAGTCTTTGCCGTTTGAGGCATTGTGTGAGCGCCATCCAGTACGTTTCACATATCCTTCTTTCGTTACAGTAACGATGACATCTTCTTGTGGGATCATAACTTCTACATCGATTTTAATTTCCTCGATTTGATCTTCAATAATCGCGCGTCGATCATCACTATATGTTTTCTTAACTCTCTTTAAATCTGTTTTAATTACTTGAAGTAATCTTTTTTCACTTTGTAAAATTGCCTGTAGCTCAATAATTTTCTTATTAAGCTCATCTGCTTCTTCTTGTAACGCCGTAATGTCTGTATTCGTTAAGCGATATAATTGCAAGGAAACAATTGCTTCTGCCTGTGCTTCTGTAAAGCCAAATTTTGCACTTAAATTATCTTTCGCGTTACGTTTATCTTTTGAAGCTCGAATTGTTTCAATTACTTGGTCTAAAATCGATAATGCTTTCTTTAAACCTTCTACAATATGTTGACGATTTTCTGCTTTTCTTAATTCATATTGCGAACGTCTCGTAATAACCTCTTTTTGATGTCCAATATAAGCATCTAAAATTTTCGGTAATGTCATAAGTGTTGGACGACGATTATTGATCGCTACCATATTAAAGTTATATGGAATTTGCAAATCTGTATTTTTATATAAATAATTTAAAATACCTTCAGCGTTTGCTTCTTTCTTTAATTCAACAACAATTCGTAAACCAGTACGATCTGTCTCATCACGCACTTCAGCAATACCATCTAACTTTTTATCTAGACGTAATTCATCCATTTTCTTTACAAGATTTGCCTTATTCACTTCGTAAGGAATTTCAGTGATTACAATTTGTTGTTTCCCACCGCGCACTGTTTCAACTTCTGCTTTTCCGCGAATAATAATTTTACCTTTACCTGTTTCATACGCCTTTTTAATACCATCAATCCCCTGAATAATACCGCCTGTTGGGAAATCTGGTCCTTTCATAACTGTTAATAAATCATCAACAGTACTATTTGGCTTATCAATACGCATCATTGTAGCATCAATAACTTCTCCAAGATGATGCGGAGGAATTTCTGTTGCATAACCAGCGGAAATCCCTGTAGATCCGTTCACTAATAAATTCGGGAACGCTGCTGGTAATACAACCGGTTCTTCACTCGTATCATCAAAGTTTGACACGAATTCAACTGTTTCTTTATCAAGATCACGTAATAATTCAGATGCGATTGGTGATAAACGAGCTTCCGTATAACGCATCGCTGCCGCTGGATCCCCATCAACACTACCGTTATTACCATGCATTTCAACTAAAACATTACGTACTTTCCAAGTTTGGCTTAAGCGTACCATTGCTTCATATACAGAGGAATCTCCATGTGGATGATAATTACCGATAACATTACCTACTGTTTTAGCTGATTTACGAAACGCTTTATCATGTACATTACCTTCTACATACATAGAATATAAAATACGTCTTTGTACTGGCTTTAAGCCATCACGTGCATCTGGAAGTGCACGATCTTGAATAATATATTTACTATAACGTGCAAAGCGATCACCTAACACGTCTTCAAGCGGGAGGTCATGAAACTTCTCTGCTTGCATGTTATTCCACCTCCGTCTCCATAATCATTTCATTTTCTAAAATATTTCCTTCTTCTTGCATACCAAACTGTACATTACGTTCAATCCATTTACGGCGCGGTTCTACTTTATCGCCCATTAATGTTGTAACGCGACGCTCTGCTCTTGCTGCATCATCAATTTTCACGCGAATTAATGTACGCGTTTCAGGATTCATTGTTGTTTCCCATAATTGATCCGCATTCATTTCACCAAGTCCTTTATAACGTTGTAACATATAGCCTTTTCCAACTTTTTTCGTTACACCGTCTAATTCCTCGTCTGACCAAGCGTATTCAATTACCTCACTCTTACCTTTTCCTTTACTTACTTTGTATAAAGGAGGAAGTGCGATAAACACTTTACCAGCTTCGATAAGTGGCTTCATATATCTGTAGAAGAACGTTAATAACAATACTTGAATATGAGCCCCATCCGTATCGGCATCGGTCATAATTACAACTTTATCGTAGTTAATATCTTCAACATCAAATTCATTTCCTACACCGCCGCCAATCGCATAAATGATTGTATTAATCTCTTCATTTTTAAAGATATCAGCAAGCTTTGCTTTTTCTGTATTAATTACTTTACCACGTAACGGTAATACGGCCTGGAAACGTCGGTCTCGTCCTTGTTTCGCAGAACCACCGGCAGAGTCACCCTCTACTAGGTACAGTTCATTTTTTTGCGGGTTACGTGATTGTGCAGGTGTTAATTTCCCGCTTAACGTACCTTCTGATTTTTTCTTTTTCTTACCACTACGCGCTTCTTCTCTTGCTTTACGGGCTGCTTCACGGGCTTGTGCTGCTTTAATTGCTTTTCTCACAAGAAGTGTAGCTACATCAGGATTTTCTTCTAAAAAGTATGCTAAATGCTCAGATACAATGGCATCAATTGAAGAACGCGCTTCACTTGTACCTAGTTTCCCTTTCGTTTGCCCTTCAAACTGAAGCACTTCTTCTGGTACACGTACCGAAACGATAGCCGCTACACCTTCACGAATATCTGTGCCTTCTAAGTTTTTATCTTTTTCTTTTAATAGTGCTACTTTACGAGCATACTCGTTAAACACACGCGTCATCGCTGTTTTAAATCCAGCTTCGTGTGTTCCACCATCTTTTGTACGTACGTTATTTACAAACGATAAAATGTTTTCTGAGTAGCCATCGTTAAATTGAAATGCTAGTTCTGCTTCAATTCCATTTTGTTCACCAGTGAAATATACAACTGGATGAATGGAATCTTTTTCTTCGTTTAAATATGAAACGAAAGCTTCAATTCCCGTTTCATAATGAAATACATCCTCTAAATCATTTCGTTCATCTTTTATTGATATTTTCATTCCTTTTAATAAGAATGCAGATTCACGTAATCTCTCACATAATGTTTCATAATTATAATTTGTTGTGCTGAAAATCGTTGTATCTGGTTTGAAATGCATCGTAGTACCAGACTCTTTCGTCTTCCCGATTTTCTCAAGCGTCGTTACAGGAACACCGCCATTTTCAAAGCGTTGTTCGTAAATATTTCCGTCACGCTTAATCGTTACGACTAACCATTCTGATAAGGCATTTACAACCGATGCCCCAACCCCGTGCAAACCACCACTCGTTTTGTAACCACCTTGACCAAACTTACCACCGGCATGAAGTACAGTTAAAATAACTTCAGGTGTAGGTTTCCCAAGTTTATGCATTCCCGTAGGCATTCCTCGCCCTTTATCTATAACGCTAATACTATTATCTTTATGTATTACGACTGAAATTTCGTCGCCAAATCCCGCTAACGCTTCGTCAACGGAGTTATCTACTATTTCATATACTAAATGATGCAATCCACGGCTGTCCGTGCTCCCGATATACATACCCGGGCGTTTTCGAACGGCTTCAAGTCCTTCTAACACTTGAATCGCATCTTCATTATATTGGAACTGATGCTTCGCCAAACTCCTTGCCCCTTTCCTAATCCAAAATCAGAACATATGTTTCTATTATAGAATAACGCCTCGACTATAGTTTTGGCAAGTTATCTTATCTCTTTTATATACCATTTTCAATAGAAAAATCCTTGTTTTCTCACAAGGATTCCTCTAGGCTACTATTTCAGAAAAATAATCGTTTGTCAACGAGAAATGGATATGTATTCCAAGATTACACATTCCAAACCTTTATTATGATCCAAATGATCAAGATCCAAAATGGGATTACAAATAACAACCCCCAAAAACAGCCTTTAAAAAATCTCATGATGAACACCTCGTTCATCGGCCCTACTTATCTATAATGAGGGCTGAATCAATCTTTCTACCTTTAAATCTATACTATTTTGTCATCGCATGTTCTACTTTAATACAACGATCCATTATTACAGTATAGTCTTTTTCTTTTAAAAATTTGTATGTATCCTCATCTTGTACTCCTAATTGTGCCCAAAAAACATCTGCATCAATCTCTACAAATTCTTTTGCAACATCCATTAAAAACTCTGAGCGACGAAATACATTTACTATGTCAACGTGTTCCTTAATATCCTTTAGTGAAGAAACTGCCTTTTCTCCAAGCACCTCATCTACTGTTGGATTAACTGGAATAATGCGGTATCCAGCATCTTGCATTGCTTTTGAAACCATATACGATGTACGTTCTGGCTTATCTGATAATCCAACAACCGCAATTGTTTTGCTTTTCTTTAACACTTCACCAATTTCCGTACGAGTTGGGTTTTCAATTGTCATAATTAATCCCTCCTATTCCTTTAGTATAGCCGATAAAGAAAGTCTCTTTCAATATGAAAGAGACTTTCTTTTATCCACTATTTGCGGATAACCTTACTAATTAAGGTTTAAACTTATTGATTCTTAGTAGTTGAATTATCTGCTAATGTAGCTGTTTTCGTCATTTTTTGGCCGTTGCGATAGAATGTAACTTCTACTTTCTCGCCTACTTTTTTCTTTTCATATAAATATTTGCGGAATTGAAGTGAATTTTCTACTTTTTGGCCATCTAATGCTACTACAATATCATATTGCTCTAAACCAGCTTTTTCAGCCGGTGATATTGGGTAAATTTTACCTAATACAACGCCATTTGTTACCTCTTTCGGTACTTTCAATTGATTTACTGCATAAGCTTGCACATCTTCTAATGAAACAACACCTACGCCAAGTGCTGGACGTTTCACTACACCATCTTTTTCAAGTGATTCAATGACTGGTTTCGCAATATTAATTGGGATTGCAAAACCAATTCCCTCTACTGATTGCTGAGCTATTTTACTTGAATTGATACCAATTACCTCACCGTTTTGGTTAAATAATGCACCACCACTGTTACCTGGGTTAATCGCTGCATCTGTTTGAATAACTTGTGCTTGCCAATCTGGTCGTTTATCCCCATCAATATCAACTGGAATTTCACGTTCTTTACTACTAATAATACCTTCCGTTACACTTCCATCAAATCCTAACGGGTTACCGATGGCAATTGCTTTCTCACCAGCACGGATTTTACTTGAGTCGCCTAAACTTGCAACTTTATTCACATTAGCCCCATCAATTTCTACAACAGCTAAGTCTAACCAAGGGTCCTTCCCCACTAATTTCGCATCAACTTGCTTTTCATTGCTTAGTTTAACAGCAAGTTTATTCGCACCATCTACTACATGGTTGTTTGTTACAATATATGCTTTATTTCCTGCTTTTTTATAAATAACACCTGATCCTGTACCAGCTGTTTGCTCTTGACCTGTCGGTTGCATTGCAAATGGATCTACACTTTGTTGCATATTAATAACACCTACAACAACATCTTTCGCCCCTTCAATCATACCAGGTAAATCAGTTTCATTTTTCGCTTTATTTACAACTGGAACTACAGTACCTTCTACTTTTGAATCCGAACTAAATGATGATACTGGCGCTCCATTATTTTGAGCCCATGGCATATATGGTGCTGCAAAACTAATCGAAACCGCTCCGACTACAGCCCCCACTAAACCTGTGAAGAAATAGCCTTTTTTACTACCTGATTTTCTCACTTCTCTCGTCTCACTATGCTCTTCATTTAAATTTGGTCCGTCGTAATATCCCATGTTTTATTTCCCCTCTCTGGTGAATTCGTATTTTCAGTATAGTCACGTTTTGTGTCCTTCTTGTGAACTCATCGTGAAATCTAATTAAAAAAATACTCCTATCTAACATTGTAGACAAAAAAAGTATTTTTTGTACATTCTACCTTCAAAAGAGAGTATAAAATCGCCATTTCCCTAGGCTAAATTACACAAATCGTTCTAGATTATTCTTCAAATTTATAACCAACTCGAATAACAGTACCGATATGCTTCGCTTTATCTCCTAGCTTATTTCGAAGTTTTTTAATATGGGTATCAACCGTTCTGTCATCACCGTAATAGTCATATCCCCATAACTGGTCTAATAAATGTTGACGTGATAACACAATTCCTTTGTTCTCCATTAAATAAACGAGAAGTTCAAATTCTTTATGTGTCAATATAATTTCTTCTCCATCTACTAAAACAGTTCTAGATAGACGATTCACTTCTATTCCAGCTAAAGACATAGCATTTTCTTCCGCTACTCCTACCGCACCATCCGCACGTTTCAATAACGTCTTTGCACGAGCTACTAATACTTTCGGGCTAAATGGTTTCGTTACATACTCATCTGCACCTAATTCAAAACCTAGCAATGTATCATCCTCATCCGAACGTGCTGTCAACATAATAATTGGTACTGCTGATTCTTTTCTAATTCTTCTACAAACAGACCATCCATCTATTTCCGGTAACATAATATCTAACATAATTAAATCAATTTCATGCTCTGCAAATAACTCTAACGCTTTTTTTCCATCTTCTGCTTCGATTACTTCAAAACCTTCATTACGAAAATAATCACTAACAATTTCACGTAATCTTCTTTCATCTTCAACAAGCAATACTGTTTTATTCATATAATCTATCCCGCCTTTTTACTCTTTCAATCGAATAATACGTTGATTGGAGCTTCCGCGAAATGGAAGTGTTAAATCTTTTTTCTCAATTTCAAACCTTCCATCGACTAAAACATCCCCATAATGTAACAACTCTATCATATCATTATTTTGAGAACTCTGTATCTCTTCTAACGTATAACCTGTATACATCCATAGGTTTTTTTTCAAATCTTTCACGATTTTTGCTACCTTTTTCACTTCAGCAGCTTGAAAAAATGGATCTCCACCTGAAAATGTTACATCAGTTAATGGATTACTTGCAATCTCTTTCACAATTTCTTCTACTGTCATTTCTGTTCCATTGCAAATATTCCACGATTTAGGATTATGGCAACCAACGCAACGATGCGGACAGCCCGCAAAAAACACGACTGTCCGCAATCCTTCTCCATCTACTACACTATCATGAATAATATTTATCACTTTCATTTATGTTTCACCCGATCTATCTCTTCACTACGTTTCGCACTATTCCACTTCGACATATCTCCTACAAGATAGCCTGTTATACGGCGAATTCTTTCTATATTAGCCTCATCTTCATTCCCGCAACTTGGACATTCATTCCCAATAACCCCGTGATAACTACAGCACTTACAACGGTCAACAGGATGATTAATTGAACCGTATCCAACGCCATGTTCTGCCATGGCTTGTACAATTTGTTTTAATGCCTTTTTGTTATGCATTGCTGCTCCGTCTAGTTCAATATAAGTAATGTGTCCTCCATTACAGAGAGCATGGAACGGGCCTTCTAAACGGATTTTATTTATAGCTTGAATGTTATAATAAACTGGAATATGGAATGAATTCGTATAGTAATTATGGTTCGTTATACCGTTAATTTCACCAAATTCTTCTCTATCTTTTTTCACAAACTTCCCTGATAATCCTTCTGCTGGAGTTGCAATTACTGAGAAATTCAGTTGATGTTCTTCTGTCGCTTTATCCATTCTATCTCTCATAAAGGAAATAATTTCATATCCAAGTTTCCATGATTCTCCATCTTCCCCATGATGCTTTCCTGTTAAAGCTACTAAACATTCCGCAAGACCGATAAAACCAATACTTAACGTCCCTTGTTTTAAAATCGAGGCTACGGAGTCTTCAGGGTGCAACATTTCTCCACCACGCCATACACCTTGTGAATATAAAAACTGAAAATCTCTTGCTCGCTTCGTACATTGATACGCATATCTTTCTAATAGCTGCTTAATTCCTAAATCTAAATAATAGTTTAGCGCTTCAAAAAACGCTTCTTTTGAACCACTAATTAACGCTAATTTCACTAAATTAATAGACGTAAATGATAAATTCCCTCTACCAATCGCTGTTTCTTCTCCATGCATATTAGACATAACACGGGTACGACATCCCATGTAACATACTTCACTTTCCGGTCTTCCATCATAATGTACTGCATTAAACGGAGCATCTAAAAATGAAAAGTTAGGGAACAATCGTTCAGCCGTTGTCTCTAATGCTAATTCAAATAAATCGTAGTTCGGATCACTTTCTTCAAAATTTACACCTTTTTTCATCTTGAAAATTTGAATCGGAAAAATCGGTGTCTCTCCTTTACCAAGTCCAGCTTGTGTCGCTTTTAAAAGTTGTTTAATTAACATTCTTCCTTCTTTTGATGTATCTGTTCCATAATTAATAGAAATAAATGGTACTTGTCCTCCGCCCCTACTATGCATACTATTCGAATTATGAACGAAAGCCTCACACGCTTGATACGTATCATTTTCCGTTTCTTTCCATGCAAATTCCTCTATTTGTTCTTTCGTAAGCGGATATGATTGTAATCGTTTTTTATGTCTCTCAATTGTTTTTCGTACATAAAGTGCTAAATCAATATCAAAGAGTGCAAACGATTGACCACCATGCTGCATATTTTGATTCGCTTGAAAAATAATAGACGAAAGAGCCAATGCACTTTTAATGTCTTGCGGTTGTCTCATATGTCCATGTCCAGTATGAAAACCGTTAGCAAGCATTTGCGCTAACGGAATTTGTGAACAAGTCGTCGTTCCTGTCGCATAAAAATCTAAATCATGTGGATATAATATATTTTCATTTATCGCTTTTTTCACTTGATCTGACAATAAATTCTCAACAGCATAATATTTTGCACTCTCAGATGCGAACGTTCCCATTACGCCCATTGGAGAGCGGCCGTCTACATTTGCATTTTCTTGCATTAAATCTTGTTCATTGCCGTGGACTATTGTCTCGAACACTTTCATTAATTCTTCTTCTCCACGTGTATTATTTTGTAACATTTATAACCCTCCACCAATATGTTGTTATCTTTTGATTAAAATGTTACTACATATAGTCTTACTGTTTCTGTGAGAAATGTAACATTACTGTGAAATTTTTTTCACGAAATAATGAATTTTTCATTTACAAAAAAGAAATGTGCTCTTTACAAATGTATGGTACAATATACGGGAAAAACTCTTTTTACCCTTTATCAACACATTTGAATAAAGGAGACTGAACTTATGGTTACTACATATCTTTTATTTATCGTTGCCTACTTACTTGGCTCGATTCCATTTGCACTAGTTGTTGGAAAAATCGGCTACGGAATCGATATTCGTGAGCACGGGAGCGGTAATCTAGGCGGAACAAACACATTCCGCACATTAGGGAAAAAAGCAGGTTTTACCGTTACAATTGCTGACATTTTAAAAGGGACATTAGCAACAAGTCTACCAATGATTTTCGGATTAGATATTCATCCACTATGGTTCGGGTTAGCGGCTGTTCTTGGACATGTCTATCCAATCTTCGCGAAATTCCGCGGTGGTAAAGCAGTTGCAACTTCTGCTGGGGTGCTATTATGCTATTCACCAGTTGTTTTTGCAATATTGGCTGTTGTATTTTTCACCCTTTTATTTACAACAAGATACGTATCACTTTCTTCTATGGTAACAGCAGTTGTTGCTGTTATTGCATCCATTGTTAGCGGGGATAAAATCTTCATTATTGCGATGTGTTTATTAGCAGGTATGGTTATTTATAAACACCGTGCAAATATCGGACGAATTATAAATAAAACTGAACCAAAAGCAAACTTTTCAAAAAAGCAAAAATAAGATCGTAACCCACATAACGCAAAAAGAAAACGTGAAGCATATTAATAGCGTCTTTTTGCGTTATTTTTTATACTAAAGAAAAAGCAACATAATTTGGAGGAACTATACATGAATCTTTCCGTAACAAAAGAAGCAGCACAATGGTATAAAAATGAATTAAACTTACAATCAAATGAAACACTACGCTTTTTCGTACAATACGGTGGTTGCAGTACTGTGCAAAAAGGACTTTCTTTAGGGATTCGTAAAGATGATCCTGCACATCCTGCTGTTCAAATTCAAGAAGAAGGTATTAACTTCTTTATTGAAGGCGATGATGAATGGTTCTTCGATGGACATAATTTATCTGTTACACTTAACGAAGGTGACGACTTCCCACAATTTAATTATGAAAAATAAAAAAACGTGGCTTCTGCCACGCTTTTTTATTTTTTCTTAATTTCCTCATATTTCGCATACCACTCAGGATATAACTTTTTAAATGATACAGGGCGGAACCCTTCTTTTTTCGCACAAATATTCGTCGTACTTGCAGTAATACAAAGTTCACCATCACCATTATATATTTCATATCCATATACAACGCGAAGTGGGCTCACAGTATCTACCCATGTTTTTACGATTGCTTTTTCTCCGTAACGCATCGCTTTACGGTATGAAATTTGTAAATCTAACACAGGAGAAATAATTCCTTCTTTCTCCATTTCAACATATGAAAAACCTAAATCTTGTATAAGTTTCGTGCGACCTAACTCAAGCCACACTAAGTAGTTTGAATGGTAAACAACACCCATTTGATCTGTTTCCGCATAACGGATTTCAACTTCATGTTCTGCTACAAACATATGTATATTCGCCGTTGCCATAAACTTATAAAAATCTATAATTTTTGTTTATTTCCCTGTTCTACGTGTCCGATTTCACAGAAGCTACTTTCGTTTGATGTAACACTCCGAGGGCGTAAATTCGGATACAACGAATCCTACATATTAGCCGTAACTTTTTTAGATGTTAACTGGCTAATTCATACCGTGACAAATTGATAGCCGCATTTAAATCCCTATCCATTTCGTGACCACAAGTGCATTTGTATACACGGTCAGAAAGTTTTAGTTCTTTGTTAATGCTTCCACAACTGGAACACATTTTTGAAGAAGGATACCATGTATCAGCTTCTACAAATTCAATACCATATTTTTCACACTTGTATTGAATTTGTCTTTTGAACTCATATAAACACTGCTTCGCAATCGCTTTAGCTAGGTATCTTTTCTTCATCAGACCTTTCATATGCAACGTCTCCATCACAATGCGAAATGGCTTGGTTTTCACAATTTCGCTCGTGGATTGATGAAGATGATTCTTTCTGATATTTGATAACCTTCTATGTAGTTGTCGTATCTCTTTCTCGATTTTTATAATGTTGCTTGTTTTGACAAAACGGTTTCCCTCCTTATTCATTTCATATTTACGAGAAACTTGACGTTGCAACCTACGAAGGCGTTTCTCTACCTGTCTTACCATTTTTGTTTTGTTGATATTGTTCTTCCTCTGCCCATCAGAACAATATGCTAATTCTTTGATTCCAATATCTATTCCTAACGAAACAGCCGTTAATTTCTCTTTTGTAAACTCCTGTTCAATACCGACAGACAAATACCAATACTTACCGTCAAAGCTAACGCGTGGATTAGAGTACTTAACCCCTACAGGTAACTTTTCGGATGTTTTTACCCAACCAACTTTCTCAATCAAAACTTGTTTTTCTTTTACTTTTAACTTGACATTATCATTGTAAAAAGAGAGTTTTGCTTTCCTTCTGCTTTTGAATCGTGGTTTATCAGCCAGTCCCTTGAAAAATCGCTTATATGCTTCACAAGCATCTTTAATCGCTTGTTTGGCTATATTATTTGAAACATCGTACAACCAAGCATATTCTTCAGACTGCTTTAATACAGTTAATTCTTTCCGTAAAAAAACGTCTGATATGAACTTTCCGCCATTCTTGTAATTCTCTTCTTGCTTCGCCAGTGTCCAATTATAAGCCCATCTTGCCGTACCAACAGATTTCCAAAGTTGCAATTCTTGTTCTTTATTCGGCTTGATTCTCACTTTCTTCGCAAGCATCATTTTCCAGCAACCCCTTAACCATCTTCTTAGCTTATTTTCCCTTGAAGATGGCAACTAGTTTGTTCTATCCTACCTGCCTTTTTTTGCAAAATCACCAATTGAATATACTTTCATATTTTTCATCCCATGAAACTACTTTACTCCGGCGACAATTTTTCATCTACAAATATTTTATCACTAATTATATATTTTTGTAGATATACACTAACTGTTTCTTCCCTTCTTTCACTTCTGCTACCTTGCATACATTTAATCATAATACAGTGACATCAAAAATAAAATAAAAATAGTGAATCTTTTCCCGAAAGGAGCAAGCATATGATTCAAATTGTAACGGTTCGTAGCGGTGATAGCGTATATAGCTTGGCATCAAAATATGGATCAACACCTGACGAAATAGTAAAAGACAATGGACTAAATCCCGCTGAAACGCTCGTTGTTGGTCAGGCACTTATCGTTAATACGAAAGGAAATAATTATTATGTACAGCCTGGTGACAGCCTCTATCGGATTTCTCAAACATATAATGTCCCCCTCGCTAGTTTAGCTAAAGTTAATAATTTATCTTTAAAATCTATTCTCCATGTCGGACAACAATTATATGTACCAAAAGGCACAAAACGAGCTGTAGAATCCATCGCTTATTTACAACCTTCCACTATACCGATTAAAGAGAGTTTAGTTAATGCTACACGTGCCATCAATCCATTTTTAACATATTTAGCTTATTTTAGTTTTGAGGCAAAAAGAGATGGCACATTAAAAGAACCTACTGAAACAGCTAAAATTGCTAATATTGCAACGCAAGGGCAAACAATCCCTATGCTCGTTATTACAAATATTGAAAATGGTAATTTCAGTGCCGATCTAACATCGGTTATTTTACGCGACGCAACGATTCAAAACAAATTTATTACTAACATTTTGCAAACAGCTGAAAAATATGGCATGCGAGACATTCATTTCGATTTCGAGAGTGTAGCACCCGAAGACCGCGAGGCGTATAATCGCTTTTTACGAAATGTAAAAACACGCTTACCTAGCGGGTACACATTAAGCACAACTCTCGTACCGAAAACAAGTTCAAATCAAAAGGGAAAATTTTTCGAAGCCCATGATTATAAAGCGCAAGGGCAAATTGTTGATTTCGTCGTCATTATGACATATGACTGGGGTTGGCAGGGCGGGCCACCAATGGCAATCTCTCCTATCGGTCCTGTAAAAGAAGTACTTCAATACGCAAAATCTCAAATGCCTCCCCAAAAAATTATGATGGGGCAAAACTTATACGGATTCGATTGGAAACTTCCGTTCAAACAAGGGAATCCACCAGCAAAAGCAGTTAGCTCTGTCGCAGCTGTTGCACTTGCTCGTAAATATAATGTTCCTATCCGCTATGATTTCACAGCTCAAGCTCCACATTTTAATTACTTTGACGAAAATGGCGTACAACATGAAGTTTGGTTTGAAGATGCGAGGTCTATTCAAAGTAAATTCAATTTAATGAAAGAGCAGGGCATTGGCGGTATTAGTTATTGGAAGATTGGCTTGCCATTTCCACAAAATTGGCGTTTACTTGTTGAAAACTTTACGATTACGAAAAAGGGCTGACAAAAGTCAGCCCTTTTTGTACATTTTGTTAAGATTCATCTTTGATTTCACTTTTTAATGAGTCAATACTTTCTAAACGTCTTTGATTTTTTGCTTCAATAGCAGCACGATCTTTTTCATTAGAAAGTTCCGCTGTTTCTTTTGCTTCATTAAAGTTATCAACTGTATTTTGCACCATTTCTTGTAACTTTTCAGCGTTGTCACTTCGATTATCTGGATTTGGCATGTACTTCCCTCCTAATATTGTATATACACACCATCTTAAATTACCTATCTTCCCTCAAATTTATACATAAAAAAGGAGAATGTAATATTCTCCTTGTCTTTAACCATTATCAACAATCGGTTGTTTACCTGTTTGATCTTGCATTTGCTTTCCTTTATTTCCACCAGCTTTTTTTGATTGTGTTCCAATATGATTCGGTGCAAAGTCTTTTGAATTTTTTTTCGGATTACCCATTACTATCGCCTCCTTAACACTAGTATCGTACTAGTGTTAAGAATTATTCAGCTTGCTTAAAAAGTTTCATTTCATAACGTTTTTCAATGCGCTCTTCAATGCGATCAATTGCCTCACGATCGCTTAATAATTGTTGTTTATTTTCATTTACAAGTTCTTCAAACGATTTACGGCGACTTCTTCTCATGTTGTTCACCCTCTCTCCTTCGCTTTCTTATTACATAGTATGAGCAAACAAAAAACTCTTTAATCAGATTTATAAGAAAATTTTATGTTTTAGTACTCCTAAAAAAACTCCGTGTACAATATATTGCACACGGAGTTTTTTATACCATAATATTTAAATACTCTTTCAACTTTTCATCTGCATTCATTTCATTTTCTTTATAATCATGAAGCGCCTGTAATACAAAATCATACTGCTCTAAAATATAACTTTCTAATTTCATAACATCCTCTAAGCTATTAAGCATAATTCTCGTATTACCAACTTCACTTTTTAACGCCGGTTCACATTTTAAACTTGTACATATTTCTTTCACATCTTCTTCTAATATCTCTGTTAATACATATTTCTTTCGCCCTTTTACCTTTAATCTCATAACTGGATAAAAAGCTTTTATATCTAAATAACTTCCTACGTTCATACAACGTAGCCATTCTACATTACGTTTATTACATGCAAGTATTTCTTTCACCGCTTCATATACCGCAGTTTCATCAAGCATAGCCTTATTTACTTTTCGTTTCCCTTCTTCTTCAATAGCTGCACACTTTTGATAAACAGCAGCACACGTAATGCAATCGTCAAATGCATTATGAGAGCTTAAACGAATTCCAAGCATTCGTTTTAACGTTTCAAGTTTATGATTAGGCGCATGCTTCATGTATTTCTTTGCTAAAAATACAGTATCAATTACTTTATTTTTAGGTTCAGGCAACCCAAGCATATTTACATTACTTTTCAAAAAGCGCATATCAAAAGAAGCATTATGGGCCACAATAACATTTGTATGTAAAAATGCTAAAAATAAAGGTAACACTTCTTCAATCGTCGGTGCATCTGAAACGCGATAATTAGTAATACCTGTTAAACTCGTTATTCGGTCCGGAATTGGCCGCTCTGGATTCACGTATGAAACAAATTGATCTACTAATTCATGATTACGATATTTCACTGCTGCAACTTGAATAATTTTATCATTATAAGGGTTAAATCCTGTTGTTTCAAAATCAATTACAACATAATCTAACGGTAAGGATACATTCCCCACTCCATACACTCCTTTATCTCTAAACGGTTATATTTCTTACATCATATCATGAAGTGATTACTACTTGAAAAAGAAAAGGCAGAAATGGGAACTCTCCATCTCTACCTTTTCACCATTATTTTAATTTAGCAACTCTTTTCTCCATCTCTTTTTGTGTCATCGGCCCAATAAACTTATCTTGAATGACACCTTTTGTATCTATAAAATACGAAGTTGGAATCGTAATTACTTTATAAGCTGTTGTCACATCAATGTTCTTGTCCAATAAAATAGGAAAAGTAATTCCTTTTTCTTTAGCAAAATTGCTTACCTTCTCTTCCCCCCACCTTTTTCTGAAGGCGTATAATTGACCGCTAAAATTTCTACGTTCTCTTTATGTTCTTTATAGAAAGCCTCCATATCAGGCATTTCTTGCTGACATGGTCCACACCACGTAGCCCAAAAGTTTAAAATTACTTTCTTTCCTTTTAAATCCGATAACTTTACATTTGTCCCATCTAACTTCGTTAATGTAAAGTCCGGTGCACTCTTCCCTATCTCAATACCATTCCTTGCGATAATCTCTTTCATCGCAGCTTCACTTTTTTCTTGCTTCACTTTTACCGCCTGCTCTTTATGACCAAACTGTTCATAAGCTGCATATCCCGCTAAACAAAGTAACACTACAATAATCGTAAGCTTCCGCCACATTTTATATCACCCTAACGTATTATCTTCTTTTAACACATTCATCAAAATACTATATACCTTATTTTAGCTTATACGGACAAGCTTGGAAATATTCACATTCTAAATAATCAGAATTTTTATAACTAAGATGAAATATTTACCTTTTAATCATATAATTAGAAATACATAGAACATTTTACAATGAAAGGAGCTCTCATGAATTTATTTAAAAAAATACTTCTATATATTCTTAGTTTTATATTTTCCCCAATCGGAATTATCACATGGATTATCTCACTATTTAGTAAAGATCCTGAAAAAAAAACAAGTTGGACATATTTGTCTCTATATCGCATTAATCTCATTTATCCTTTTGGCAGACCTCGGCATTATTACTTTTTTCACGATGACTACCATTACTACTATAGAATAGCTATAGAAAGGATGATTGTTTTGGGAGAACACCCTATCACCAAAGAGCTACGCTATATACGAATATGCTTAGTTATTTTAGTAATCGTTCTTTTATTTTTCAACAGTGAAAAAGTCGTTGAAATTTCTACAAATCATGATTCCATAGAAAATGTTCCCACCAGTAATATGACACAAATCGCGGAAAATACATTCGCTATTCAAGAATATAATCCATTACTAAGTAGCGAACATACAATTAAGATTTTCAAATATAATCCAGATACAAATCAACTTACTCTCGTCAAAGAAGTTAATTCTAGTGATTCGAATTCTTATACTTATCAACTTAATGAGACCGAATAAAGTGAAACTTTAATCAGCCCTCACCAATCGGGCTGCCCGGCAAATAGCGGAATAAAGATAAGAGCATTACATATCTCTTATCTTTTTGTTTGCAACTCTTTGTACAATGAGTTGCAATTTAATAATTCTCTAGGATTCCCACATTCCACAATAGTCCCATTCTTTATGACAACAACACAATCTGCTATCATCGCTCTCTCTACATCATGTGTTGCCACAATTCTCGTTACATCTCTCCCTATCCCTTCAATCATATTCCAAACCAGTTCTTGATTGCCCGGATCTAACCCAGCCGTCGGTTCATCTAAAATAATAAGAGTTGGATTTGATACAATCGCGCGCAATAATGCAAGACGTTTTCTTTCGCCTCCCGAAAACTCTTCACCGCTTTTATGTAGCACAGTTTGACTCCCTTCAGGTAACCCTCTAATAATCGGCGTTGCATTTATAAGTTCACTATTTTTTTCTAACTGATTTTCTAAACCCTCTTCCCCGAAATACATATTCTCTGTTACCGTCGTTCGGAAAAAACGTGGTTCTTGCCACACTGTAGTCATACGAGCTTCATTACCATAATAAGCAATGCTACCGTTAGATGGTTTATACAAGCCCGTTATTAACTTTAAAAGCGTTGTTTTTCCTGCACCGCTTTCTCCCACAATCATAACGAGTTCACCAGGACGAATTTGCAAATCAATATTATGAATTCTGCATTTCTCTTCGTCATTCTCCTGAAATGAAACATTTGTTATCCTGATCCCCATCGCTCTTTCTACATTGCTATCTGCTGCTCGTTTATTTAAAAAGCAAAAAGCTCTATTTGCCGAAGCGACTGCAACTTGTGTCATTATTAATAAATCGCCCACATAACGGACAGGGAAAAAGAGCATCTCAATTGTCGCTAACACTGCAATGAGTGAACCAACTTCTATTTCTCCCCTCATTATTTTTTGTGCACCTATAATGAGAACAACAATATATGCTCCTGTTTCAATCACCGTTCCAACTACTCCAATGCAATGTTGCATCATCGTCTTCTTTACTTCTGATTTATACGATTGTGCCGTTACTTCTTTAAATAAGCGAATTGCCCATTTTTCTTTTTGTAAACTCCGCAAATCTTGTATCCCCTTTACAAACTGTGACACCATCTCTACAACACTTGAGTGATTTTTTTGAGAAACGCTTGCAATATCTCTTACCTTTTCTCCCATCAGTATTGGAACAATTGTACTTAAAAATAAAAACGGAGTTACCCACAATATAAACTGTATATCTATATGTTGTAGTGCTATGAAAGCTCCAATAAATTGGGCAATAGCGTGTATATAGTCTATTAATATAGAGCCATATAATCTGACCCAGTTCGGAATATCAGACACGACCAAAGTTTCTAACTCTCCTTGCTTAATCTTCTCACTCTCTTCAAACGGTAATGAGAAATAGTGACTCAATAATTCTATACGTTTCGTTTGTAATATACGTTGACTCGCTTTTGAACTTATATAATCAAATAAAAGATTGTTCGCCCACATTAAAAAGTGACTACCCGCAAACAAAGCTATATATACATACGCACCTTTTAGCTCCCTTTGAATAAGATTGTCTACAATTAATCCCATGAAAATTGGGCGAGATAAATTTAAAATGGCAGCAATTATCCCACTACATACAGCTGCTATTACTAATATTTTTTCTTTCTGTAACGGTAACAAAATTCTTTTATATTCTTTCATGACGTTTCCTCCATTTTTCGTAGTAAAAAAGAAAGGGATGAAACCATATGGTTTCATCCCTTTCCATAAAATAAGGAAGCTAACTATTGTTAGCTTCCTTATTATTCATTTCAATTATTTAGTTCGACACTTTAGACTCTTCAATTTTCTCACGAAGAACCATTTGCAGAATACCACCGTGACGGTAGTAGTCAATTTCTACTTCACTATCGAAACGAGCTACTACTTCAAATTGTTTTTCATTGCCATCTGCATCAGTTGCAACTACTTTCACAAGATCGCGTGGTCTAACTGTTTTGTCGATTTGAATTTCAAATGACTCGTTACCAACAAGACCTAACGTTTCAGCACTTTCGCCATCTTTAAATTGAAGTGGTAGTACACCCATTAACACTAAGTTACTGCGGTGAATACGCTCAAAGCTTTCTGCAATTACTGCTTTAATACCTAGTAAGTTTGTTCCTTTCGCAGCCCAGTCACGAGAACTTCCCATACCGTAATCTTTACCAGCAACAACTAGAAGGCCTGTGCCATCTTCTTTATATTTCATAGCAGCATCATAGATAGACGTTACTTCACCTGTTGGCCAATATGTTGTATATCCGCCTTCTGTTCCTGGTGCGATTTGGTTTTTAATACGGATGTTCGCGAATGTACCACGCATCATAACTTCATGGTTACCACGACGAGAACCGTAAGAATTGAAGTCAACTGGTTGTACGCCGTTTTCTAATAAGTAGCGTCCAGCTGGTGTATGCTTACCGATTGAACCTGCTGGTGAAATGTGGTCTGTCGTTACAGAGTCACCAAATTTACCAACTACGCGTAGGCCTGATAATGTTTCAACTTCACCTGGCTCTTTAGATAATCCTTCAAAGAATGGTGGGTTTTGAATGTATGTTGAATCATTATCCCAAGTATATAACGCTTCATTTGAAGTTTGGATTTCATTCCAACGCTCATTGCTGTTAAATACTTGTGCATATTCTTTCTTGAACAGTTCAGATGTAACAACACTTTGAACTACATCTTCAATTTCTTTAGCTGATGGCCAAATATCGTTGAAGTAAACAGCATTGCCATTTGCATCTTTACCGATTTCATCATTTTTCAGGTCAATATCAACAGTACCTGCAAGTGCATATGCCACAACTAGTGGTGGTGATGCTAAGTAGTTTGCTTTTACAAGTGGGTGGATACGCCCTTCAAAGTTACGGTTACCAGATAAAACAGATGTTACTAGTAAGTCGTTTGCTGCGATTGCTTCTTCTAATTCTGGCGCTAATGGACCAGAGTTACCGATACAAGTCGTACAACCGTAACCAACTGTTTGGAAACCTAATTGATCTAAATATGTTGTTAAACCAGACTTATCTAAGTACTCAGTAACAACTTTAGATCCTGGTGCTAATGATGTTTTTACATACTCAGGTACTACAAGTCCTTTTTCAATTGCTTTCTTCGCAACTAGACCTGCTCCAATTAATACGTATGGGTTTGATGTATTTGTACAGCTTGTAATTGCAGCGATTGCAATTGCACCTGTTTTCATCGTTACTTCTTTATCTTCTAATGTAACCTTCACTTCTTTATCGAACTCTTGCTCATTAAATCCAAGTCCTTGTGTTCCAACTGGTGCTAAAACAGCTTTGTGGAACGCATCTTTCATATCTGAAAGTGGAATTAAATCTTGTGGGCGTTTCGGTCCAGAAAGGTTAGATTCGATTGTATTTAAATCAATTTCTACAAGATCAGTGTAGATTGGATCTTTACTGTCTGCTGTATAGAATAAACCGTTCGCTTTACAGTATTCTTCAACAACGCGAATTTGTTCTTCATCTCTACCTGTTAAACGTAAGTATTCTAATGAAATATCATCGATTGGGAAGAATCCACAAGTTGCGCCGTATTCTGGTGCCATATTTGAAATTGTTGCACGGTCAGCTAAAGGCATGCTCTTTAGTCCATTACCGAAGAACTCAACGAATTTACCAACTACACCTTTTTGACGTAATACTTGCGTTACTTTTAAGGCAACGTCAGTTGCTGTAGTACCACTTGGAAGTGTACCTGTTAATTTCACACCGATTACTTCAGGTACTGGGAAGTATGAAGGCTGTCCAAGCATTCCTGCTTCTGCTTCAATACCACCAACACCCCATCCAAGAACGCCGATACCATTAATCATTGTTGTATGTGAGTCTGTTCCAACTAATGAATCTGGGTATGCAACTAAGTCACCTTCAGCATTTTTCACAGCATGAACAACTGGTGCTAAATATTCAAGGTTTACTTGGTGTACAATACCTGTAGCTGGTGGAACTGCACGATAGTTATCAAATGATTTTTGTGCCCAGCTTAAAAATTTATAACGTTCTTCATTACGTTTAAACTCTAAGTCCATGTTGAATGCAAGCGCGTCTGCCGTACCCGCTCTATCAACCTGTACAGAGTGATCAATTACAAGGTCTACAGTAATTTCTGGATTGATTTTATCAGGATCTCCACCCATGTCTGCCATTGCTTTACGAAGCGAAGCCAAATCAACAACAGCTGGTACACCAGTGAAATCTTGTAAAATTACACGAGATGGTTTAAATGGAACATCGATATCTTGCACATCTTTCGTTCCCCATTTCGCTAAATTTGTAACATGCTCTTCTGTAATTACACGTCCGTCTACTTGACGAAGTACTGATTCAAGTAAAACTTTCACGGAATATGGTAATTGAGATACGTTGCCAACCCCTGCATTTTCAAGCGCTTTCAAATCATAATAATGATACGTTTTTCCATCTACTTCAAAAGTTGCACGTGATTGAAATGGATTATGTTTGACCATTATGTTTCCCCCCTGTTAAACGTGACTAAGTTGTCTGAATATAAAATGTAGACAAACTTTTCAATACCTTACGATAATATCTTATTACAACTTTCTAAATAAGTAAATAATAAGAAACTTATAGATTATCATAAGTTTTCTTTATGTTTCTAAATTTGAATAGTGTTCATGCTCCTTATGAATACTATTACCATAAAGTAAAGTGCTCTATTAGCGCTTTACTTATAGTTCATACACACTATGAACTGCTCATCATTCAACATACAAAAAAATGTTATAGAGGTGAAATAAAATGGGTAAAAGAAAAGCAAATCATACTATTTCAGGAATGAATGCAGCGTCCGCACAAGGACAAGGTACTGGTTATAACGAAGAGTTTGCAAATGAAAACTTAACTCCTGCAGAAAGACAAAATAATAAGAAACGCAAAAAGAACCAGTAACGAAAAATCCCAAAAGGAACATTCACCTTTTGGGATTTTTTCTAATGTTTATAACGTAACAATTCTGAAACCGTTACAAATCGATAGCCTTGTTTTTTTAGCTCAGGTAAAATTTTTGCTAGTGCTGCTACCGTTTGACTACGATCATTTCCTCCATCATGTAACAATACAATATCGCCACTTTTAGCATTTTTCACTACATGATTTACGATAGATTCCACCCCTGGATTTGCCCAATCACGTGGGTCTTGATGCCACGACCATAGAACGGTTTGATAACCTGCTTCTTTTGCTGTTTTAAATACAGCATCGTTAATATATCCACCAGGAGGACGGAATAGCAACGGTTCTTTCACCCATTTTTCGAAAAATTTCTTTCCATCCAAAATATCTTTTTTTAATTTTTCATCTGATGAACTATTTGCATATAAATGATTCATCGTATGATTTCCAATCTCATGTCCCTCTTTTAACACTTGTTTCACTAAATATGGATTGCGCTGAACTCGAAATCCAATCATAAAAAATGTCGCTTCAGCCTTATATTGACGTAATAAATGTAAAACTTGTGGTGTATACGTTGGATCTGGTCCATCATCAAATGTAATGGCAATAATTTTTTCATTATTAGGTACTTCCCACGTTACATAGCCAGTTGGTTCTAGCTCTTTTCTGAGCAACATTTTCGCTTCCACTTTTTCAACTTGAAATATATGTACTGCGCATAATAAAGAAAAAACGAATAGAAAAATTTTCTGTTTTCGCATAATGTTCATTAAAGTAAGAGGTTGTCAAATACACAACAACCTAATTTACTTTTCTAATTGATCTACATTTCGCATTATATTTTGGAGATTATTTTCATATTGCTCAAGTTGTGGACGTTGTGTTTCTGAAGCTACCTCTAGTGCATTTTGAATTTGTTCATATGCTTCCTGAACCTCTTGGCGTAATTCTTTTAAATCATGACCGTAGTTTGGATCATTTTTCACAATGTTGTTAAATGCATTTTCTGCTTGTGTAACGCCTTGCTGCGCTGCTTGAAACGCTTGTTGTTTATCTTTATGATATGGCATTATATAATCCCCTTTCTGTAATAGTTAGTCCCAATTATCTTTACCTTTTTTTCTAAAAACATTCTCGTATAAATTTGCAAACTTCTCTCATTCTAAAAAGGAAGAGGAGGTGTCACATACAATGGGAAAAAACAATCGTGAAGCGAAAGAAAAAAAAGGACAACCTGAACCATTAAGCGGATCTCATAAAGTAAAAAACCGTAACCATTCACGCCAAAAACATCATGCGCATCATGATATGTAAAACAAAAAGTGCACACTAGCTATCTTTTCCACATACAATGTTTATATTTTTCCATTTATTCTTCACCCCTAATTCATTCATGCATAACATAGTATGAATTGAGATTTTACGGAGGGTGTCTTACATGGGCAAGAAAAAGAAGGATTGTCTTTTTCATGTTGATGGTTTCGAAGAATGGATGGATCAGTTTTGTTCTGACTCTTGTAGTAACTTTAGTTTCCCAAATCAAATTCATATTGACCTTTGCGAAACTGAACAAGAATACATTTTGGAAACAGATGTACCAAATGCCAATGAACAAAATGTAGTCATTAAAAAGATGGAGACAGGCCTAACCATTTGCATACTTCATAAAAACATTTCTTTGCAGCGAACTATCCCTTTACCCGCTAATGTTATTTATAAGAAGATGCTAGCCTGCTTAGAGAATGGTTTTTTGGCCATTCATATTTCCAAAAATGAAGTTGCTGATAAACATGAAAAGAAAGTTCTTTTTTCAAATTAAGAGTTAATATAATACAAACATAAGCCCCAGTTGGTACTGGGGCTTATGTTATTTCGCATGTATTTCTATATTAGAATTTCTATCATATCTTTTTTTCAATAAACCTTTTGTAACTAAAAGCACAGGAAATGCCACAGTTGAGAATATAGCTAATGCTGAAAATACTGCAAACCCATTTTGGTACCCGTAGTAATCGAGAAGTACTCCTCCAAACCACGGACCTATTACTGCTCCAATTCCCGAAAAGCCCATCGCACCGAAGTATGTTCCTTTTAGATACGCAACAGCAATATCATCAATAAATACATCCGTCATCGAAAACATTAAGACTTCTCCAATTGTAAAAATAATTGTACAAACGGCAGCACCTAGCATGGATTCTACTATTCCAAAGCCAAATAATCCCCCACTCACAAATAAAGCCCCCACCATAATGGATACTAACGGTGTATACTTTTTACAAATTTGAATAACAGGGTATTGAATTACGACTACAACAATCGCATTTAAAGCTAGCATATATGAAAATAATTTCACTCCATCCTGAAATATATGTGCATTTGCAAAATATTGAGATACTGTTGTCGTTAAATGAGAAAAACCACAATTACTCAAAATAATACCAACTAGTGCAACTAAAAATACGACATCCTTTCGCACAATACGAATTGCCTTTAACATTGTGACAGGCTTTTCTGTATTTACTTTCTTTTTTTCAATCGGATACTTCTTAAATTGGAACGCTAATATAGCTGTATATAAAATGTATACTCCAGCTGCTACTAAAAACGGAATTGTTGATTTTGCGCTTCCAATCTGTAACCCGACAAGTGGGCCAATCGCTACTCCAACATTGATTGCACCGTAACGCAAATTATATACGAGTAAACGATACTCAGGTTTCGTTAAATCTGATAATAACGCTCTTGATGTTGGCTCAAAAAATGACCTACATAATCCATTCAAAGCATTTAATAAAAAGAAACTTAAAACATGATCTGCAAGTGAAAAACCAATGAATACAAAGACCCAAACGATCATGGACCATATTATAATCATATTTCGACCGAATCGATCTGATAAATTCCCTCCGATAAAACTAGCAAACACTCCAACAAGTGCACTCGTTCCGATAATAGCACCTGTCATTCCAGCTGATACACCTTTCACAGTCGTTAAATAAATCGCTAAAAAAGGAATACTCATTGACGTGGCGAACCTCGCAAATAAAGTCCCTATTATAATTGTCATTCCTAACGGATGAATATTTTGCAACTTCCCCTTCATCTTAAAAACCTACTCTCCCTGTTCTTACATAAAAAAAGAAAGCAAAGGATCTGCTTTCTTTTCCCTTTTTATACTTGCGCTGTTGATACCCGCGCTGTTCTCGTTATATCCATATCTATGCCATATGTAAACTGTAATTCTTTACAAACATCTTTAATTAATATTGCAACATTATACTTCTCATTAAATTGTAAAACGATGTTCTCCACTTCTTCATATGTATACTTATATTCGCCTGTAATGACACTTTTTAGATCAAAGCATTCGTTAATACAAAGTTGTACAAGTAGCTGGTCATATTTCTCTATTACATCTTCTTTCTTCCAAAGTAACTCTTTTACATATAACCGATCAAACTTCACACTTTCTCGATTACAATCCGTTAAAATCCGGGTCATTTCATTTAATTCTCGATACAATTCAGAAATATTTTTGCTTAAACTAAGCAGTTTATCTACGCCATTTTCATATAACATATTTATTCCACCCCCGCATTTTCTTCTTATTATAGCAAGAAAATTCTAAAAATAGTTTCTTTCTTCTGAAATATTAGGAAACTAATTTCAATTGCTTTACAATGAAACTAGTTAATGCGAGAGGAGAAAGAAAATTGGAGCACAAATTATATTACACTGACGCTTATAAGCAAGAATTTACTACTAAAATTATAAAGCAAGATTATGATAAAGACGGTAACTTATACGTTGTTTTAAACGAAACCGCATTTTATCCGACTGGTGGCGGACAACCACATGACACTGGAACTTTAAATGGTATTGCTGTACTTGATGTTGAAGAAGTCGACGAAGAAATCCGCCACTTCATTGCAGAACAATTACACACAGAAGACGTAGAAGGTAAAATCAATTGGGAGCGCCGGTTTGATCATATGCAGCAACATGCAGCTCAGCACATTTTATCTGCTGTTTTTTGGGACTATTTCAACATACCTACGATTGGATTCCATCTTGGAAAAGAAACGATAACAATTGATTTAGAAACAGAAAATCTGCATGCAGAAACGGTTGAAAAGGCAGTACAAATTGCCAATAAAATCGTTTTTGAAAACCACCCAATCCGTATAGAGTGGATGAACTTAGAAGAAGCAAAAACATTACCTCTTCGTAAAGAACCAACTATGACAGAGAATATACGTGTTGTTATTATCGAAAATTACGACTACAATGGCTGTGGTGGAACCCATCCGAAATGCACTGGTGAAGTTGGTCCTATTCAAGTACTAGGATGGGAGCGCAATAAAGGTGGTATACGCTTAACCTTTATCGCTGGTTGGCGTACACTTAAATTAATGGGGCAACAGCAACAAATTATGAAAGATGTTTCCAAACAATTAAACAGTAGCGAAACTGATATCCCAGCAAAAGTAGCACAGCTTCTTACCTCTCAAAAGGAAAACGAAAAAACAATACAAACAATGAATGAAAAATTATTATTTGCAGAGGCAAATGAATTACTGCAACAGCCCACCGAAATACATGCTGGGTTACTTATTTCTAAAGCATTTACAGATCGTTCTATGCAAGAAATTGCAAAACTATCAGCTATCATTACAGAACAACAAGAGCATGCAATTACGTATTTCGTCATCGAAAATGATGACAAACTACAATGTATTCTCGCTTGCGGAAAAACAGTAACGCTCGATATGAATGCTCTTTTAAAAGATGCTCTTCCTGCAATTGAAGGAAAAGGTGGCGGAAATAAAAAGAGTGCACGCGGCGGCGGAAAAGCGGTGATGAACGGGGACGAGTTTTTAAATCAGCTTGTCTCTTCTTTACAGTCAGCAGTGTAAAACATGTTTATGAAGGATAGCTAACGGCTATCCTTCAACTATATTTACAGGCCTATATGTTGTTTCAACCCTTGATAACTTCCTGCATTTGCAAAACCGCCACTTATAAGATTGATAAAAGTTTCCGAAAAACCATAATAACTTAATTCGTTAATCGGTACCATTTGCACATCATGAATCGGATTATGATCGAACTCGTTAGAAGGTAGTGTAATTTCACCTTCAATCCTTTCAAGCAGAAACGTAATATGTAACAAAGATGGACTAGCATCTGGTTTATCACAAACATAGAGTAGCTTCTTAATTTTAACTTCTAATCCCGTTTCTTCTCTCATTTCTCGAATCATCGCTTCTTCTAACGTTTCACCATTCTCTACCCTTCCTCCAGGTAAAGACCAATCGCGATTAGCCACTTTTTGCTTTACTAGCAATACTTTTTCATCTTCAATTAAAATTCCCGTAACACGAACTTGCATTACATTTTCCATATGTAATCTCCTCTTCCTGTTATATTTACAAATTAATCCTTCCACAAAGAGAACATACGTTTTATAATTAAAGAAAATTATGGAAGAAAGAAGTTGTTATATTCATGCGTCCACCTTTAACAAAATCTATATCACTTGAAGATTTTCAAAACTATTATTGGTTAAAAGCAGAACTGCAAACATTTTGTCGCGAGCATGGTTTGCCAGCTAGTGGCTCTAAGACCGAAATAACCGAGCGTATCTCACATTATTTAACTACGGGGAAAGTCTTAAAAAACAGCTCTGTGCCAAAAGTGAGCAAAGCTCCCCTCTCTTATAAAGACCTTTCTCTTCAAACGATTATTACTAAAAATCACCGCTGTAGCGAAGATGTTCGTGCTTTTTTCAAAGAAAAAATCGGAACAAACTTCCGCTTTACAGTAGCTCTTCAAAAGTTTTTTAAAGAGAATGTTGGAAAAACATATGAAGACGCGATAACATTTTGGTATGAAGAAAACGAACGAAAAAAGATCCTACTTATAAAACAACGATCAGCGCGCAATTTGAATACAATCGCTTTACTCGGGACTTTTTCGAAGATCCAAATAATAAAGGAAAAGCAAAAGCTGATGCGATTGCTGCTTGGAACGAAATGAAAGCGAAGCCTGGCAGCAATGTTTATGTTCCTCAAAAAGTAGAAAACTAGTTACCTCACTAGTCTTCTACTTTCTCAAATAATAGCGCAATCCCTATCCCGCCTCCAATTCCTAATGTAGCAATTCCATATTTCATAGACTCTCTTTGAGCCTGATAAAACAAACGTGTTACAAGCATAGCCCCAGATGCACCGTACGGATGACCGAGCGCAATTGCCCCACCATTTACATTTAATTTTTCATACGGAATTTGTAACTCTTTTGCGCAAGCAACAACTTTTGAGGCGAATGCTTCATTTATTTCAAAATAATCGATGTCCTCTACTTTTACATTCATTTCGTTTAATAATCTGTTCACCGCAAATATCGGACCAGTCCCTGGAAGATTGGGATCCACTCCCACTACAGTACTACGAACGAAACGAAGGACAGGTTTATAACCGAACTTTAGGGCTTGTCCCTCTTCCATTACAAGAACAGCACATGCCCCATCATTTACACCACATGAATTACCTGCCGTCACTGTTCCATTTTGTAAAAATGCGGGCTTTGTTCTTTTAATGATTCGTTCATAATTCATTTCTGGCTTTATAGATTCATCTAATAATCCATTAAAAGAAAATATTTCATCATGTATATATCCTTTTTCTAACGCTTGCAGTGTCCGCTTATAACTAAGACAAGCGTACTCGTCTTGCATTTCTCTCGTTATGTTATAACGCTCCGCAACATATTCAGCAGCTACTCCCATGTCAGGATCACCAATTGTTTCAGGTGAAAATCTTGCTCTTTTTTGAAAAGGTGACGTACTTGTACTCTCTACTCCTCCGGCGATATAGCAATTACCTGCCCCGCCTTGAATGAGATGACACGCAGTTCGAATTGCTTCTAAACCAGCACCACATTGCCGATCAATCGTTACACCAGGAATATGATAGCCAAGTCCTGCCTCTAAAGCAGATAATCTTGCAACATTCCCTCCTGGCCCAACAACATTTCCTAATATAACATCGTCTATCTCTCTCTTAATTCCTTTACTTAAAAACGTAAGAAGCGGCGTTGCTAATTGCTGAACTTCATACTCTTTTAATATCCCATCCTTCTTACCGATAGGTGTTCTTTTCGCCTCTACAATAACTGCCTTATTCATATGTTTTCTCCCGGTTTTCAATCATACTTTTTGCTTCCATACGAGCGATTTTCCCACTATTTGTATAAGGTATTCCATCTACAAAATGCCATTCTTTCGGTATTTTAAACGAGGATAATCGTTGTAAGCAAAAACTCTTTAATTGTTGTTTCGTAGCACTTCCTTTTACGATCGCGACGGGCTTTTCACCCCAGTAACTATCTTTCACACCAATTACAACTATTTCATCAACAGCTGGGTGTTCATGTAATACACTTTCTATTTCTTCTGGATAAATATTGATTCCTCCAAATAAAATCATATTCTTCTCTCTACCAACAATATATATAAAGCCTTCTTCATCTTCATAGCCTACATCTCGCACTGTCATCCAGCCATCTGCATTCAACTCCCGTGTTAAACCCCCATCTATTATGTATCCCATAAAAAACTGATCACTTTTCACATAAACAGTTCCTATCTCGCCTTTTTGTACTTCTTCGCCTGCTTCATTACATATTCGAACTTGCACATTGTGACAAGGTTTTCCTACTGAATTTGGCCTTCTTTCGCTTTCTGCATCGACTAGTGCTGTTACAAAACTTAACTCTGATGCACCATAAAATTCATATCTTTTCGCATAAGGAAATATATTCTTTATTTTTTCTTTCGCTTCAGCTTCCCATTTCGCTCCTGATGAAATAATTTTCATTTTATTTTCTATTAATCTATTTTCTTTATATAAAGATTCAAGCATTGTCGGAACTGTATACATAACCGATATATTTTCAGTTTCTAACTTATCTAATACTTGATTCGGAATGAACTTTCTCATAATGTGCACCGTTTGTCCTACATATAATGCACTTATTGCCCCGTATAAGAAAAGAGAATGAACGAGCGTCCCAGCTATTAAAATTGAATCCTCCGTTTTCATATGAAAGTCATGTACATTACAATCAAAACTATGAATCCACGATTGCTGTGCACGTAAAAATGCTTTTGCTTTTCCAGTTGATCCTGATGTAAATCCCATATAAAAGGGAGCATTTCGTAAACTTTCTACAGTGGAATGTGTAGGAAGATATTTCTCTATCATTCTTTTCCACTCATCAATTTCAATTACTCTTCCTTCTTCATGCGATAAATCATTTACCTTATATCTTTCTGTCACAATCATATCCGGATTACTGATTTCAATTCTTTCTCTGAGCTCATCTTGTTTCCACTTTATATCTAACGGAACACAAACCCACCCGGCCATAGCGGCACCAGCAAATAGTTGTAAAAACTCTATACGATTTTCTAATAGGATTGCTATTGTTTTATTCTTTGATTCTGTTGCGTGCAACCAGTTTGCTACTTTACAAACTGATTCGAACCACTCTTTATATGTTAAAACTCTATCATTTTCCTTTATCGCTATTTTATTTGGTTGTAAAGAGGCATGCTTTTTGTATTCTTTTGTAATACCCATATGAGATGTCCTTTCTTTACAAAAATAATAAAAAGAAACACGGAATTAACGTGTTTCTTCCCTTTATCATCCCGCATTTGTATATTTTCCATTCTTTAAAGCGGGCGTAATAATATGTTTCAATGAACGATGTAATTTTGTTACGAGAATCGCCGCGATAATTGCTTTTATACAATCCCCTGGTAAAAACACAGCACTCACTTTCATTGTCTCCCATACAGAAACATCCATTAAAAACGCTTGTACAGTAATACCAAATACATAAACTACGAAAATACCACCAATTATATTAATACATAATACTTTTATAATAGAAACTTCACGTAAACGCTCAATTAAATAACCAATAACAAACGCTCCAATGATGTAACCAAGTAAATATCCTGCACTTGGCCCAACAAATACACCAAGGCCACCGCGTCCACCAGCAAGTAATGGTGCTCCAACTCCTACAATAAGTAAGAAAATAAGCTGACTTAATGCACCAAGGCGTGACCCTAACAATCCACCCGCAAGCATAACACCGAGTGATTGCAATGTAATCGGAACTGGTGTAATAGAAAGAGCAATCGGAGGTATTAACCCTAACACTCCCATAATAGAACTAAATAAAGCGACGAAAACTAATTTTTTTGTATGCATATTTTCTTCTCCTGTTTGTAAACTTAAAAGTGTTTTTAGGTAACATATCACGAAAATTATATTATCTTTCCACCCTTCTTTTGTCAACTTTTATTTCATTTAAGTTTACAAATAAGAATTTACTTATTTCTCTCTATGCAAATGCTCCAGTTCTTTCCGAAGCGCCTGTTTCAAAAACTTCCCAACAGATGTTTTCGGTATTTCTTCCATAAATACAATATCATCTGGTAACCACCACTTCGCAAACTGTGGTTTTAAAAACTCATATATTTCTTCTTTTGTAACCGTACTATTTTTCTTTTGAACGACGCAGGCAATTGGTCGTTCTTGCCACTGAGGGTGAGGAATCGCAACGACGGCCGCTTCAAATATAGCATCATGTGCCATTAAAGCATTTTCAAGATCGACCGAAGAAATCCATTCTCCCCCGCTTTTAATAACATCCTTCGTACGGTCAACAATTTTCACGCAGCCTTCCTCATCAACCGTAACGACATCTCCTGTATATAACCAACCATCACGAAAACCTTCGAC
This sequence comes from Bacillus sp. JKS001846, assembly GCF_900176455.1. NCBI lineage: Bacteria > Bacillati > Bacillota > Bacilli > Caryophanales > Bacillaceae > Bacillus > Bacillus sp. JKS001846. The sequence continues at coordinate 2,066,608 of NZ_FWYG01000001.1, read as the reverse complement.
AGTACGATTATCGTTATAATAGCTTTCAGCGATCCATGGCGCTCGTAAACATAGTTCTCCCATCTCCGTACCATCCCACTTCACTTCACCATTTGTACCGACTACTTTCATCTCTACACCAGGGACAAGATACCCTTGTTTTGATCTAATTTCTAATTGCTCTTCATACGATAATTCTGTTTCATAACTTTTTAAACGTGCAAGTGTTACGAGTGGGCTCGTTTCAGTCATACCATATGCATGTATGAATGGAACATTATGTTTCTGTTCAAATGCTTTAATAACGCTTTTCGGCGCAGCTGCACCTCCGCATAGTATTCTCGTCATACTAGATAAATCGTAACTATTATTTTCTAACTCTTGTAATACGCCGAGCCAAATTGTCGGCACACCCGCAGCTAACGTCACTTTTTCTGATTGAATCATCTCTAATAAAATTTTTGGGGTAAACATCGGTCCAGGAAGAACTTGTTTTGATCCAAACCAAGTAGCGGCAAAAGGAAGTCCCCAAGCGTTCACATGAAACATCGGGACGATTGCCATTGCTGCGTCACTTTCCGATAAAGCAGCTGTATCAGCTAAACCGAGTGCCATACAATGCAATACAGTACTACGATGCGTATATACAACACCTTTTGGGTTTCCTGTAGTCGCTGACGTATAACACATACCAGCAGGTGTATTTTCATCAATATCTTTTACAAATTGGAAATTGGGATCGCCTTCTTCTAATAGCTTTTCATAATGATATACAGGCTCCAGCATAGTATTTGGAAGTTCATCTTTATCAGTCATAATAATGTAAGCCTGTACAGTTGATAATTGTGATTGAATATTTTCAACGAGCGGTATGAGATCTTCATCTATAAGTAGAATTCGGTCTTCTGCGTGCTGAATAATGTATGAAATATGTTGAGGAGATAAACGAATATTAATCGTGTGCAAAACAGAAGCAATACCTGGAATAGCAAAATACGCTTCTACATGTCGATGATGGTTCCACGCTAACGTTCCTACACGTTCACCTTCTTTAATTCCAAGCTTTTTCAACGCACTGGAAAGTCTTCTCGTCCTTTCCCCTAACTGCTTATACGTTAACGTTGTAACTGTATCATGTGTCCGTGAAACAATTTCTTTCTTCGAAAACAGTTTCTCTGCTCTTTCCATCATAGAACTAATTGTTAGCGGTACATTCATCATCATATTGGTTATATCCCCCTTTAAAGCGTTTTCATTTTTCGTTTATTATAACAGAATTCCGCAAATGGTTACGACATTTTTCTGTTTTTTCTGAATTATTTCTTTGGAAATAATTCAGAAAAAACATGTTTTGAATACATTGATTCGAAACATGTTTTTTATCTTTTATAAACTATCTACCTTTTTTCTTACTTTCTTTTTCAGTTTAAAAATAAAACGATTACTGTATTCCTTATTTTCTACTAAAATTCGATATATCTCCCATACTCCTAACACACGAACAAAAAGATAAACTCCGATAGCAATAAGTACAACACAGTACGGATAATACTGAACTAATTCCCCTGAAGTGATATGCTTTTTCTCAAACAAAAACGGGATCGCGCCTGCTGCTATAAAACAAAATCCAACGATCATTACCGCAGCATACTTCTTCTTAATAATCACATATCTTTTTGTCAATTCTTTTAGAAAGTTTTGATCAAATAGTAGTTCTTCCTTTTTCAATACATTGTATCGACTCTCTTCTATCGTTACAGGTGCCATCATTGCTCCAATTCCAAGAACAGCAATGATAATGACAAGAAATGTCGACATTGTTGCATTTTCTTTAAATAATAGATACGGTATTGTAGACAAAATAAGCAAACTAAACCCTAACGCTATATATTTTGAAATCTTTTGTCCGTACACTATATACCCTTCTGCCATTTCCTGACTTACGTAATAGCCATCCACATTTTCATTACTTTGCTCTGCAGTTTCTTTTAATAAATAGTCGAGTGATACCTCAAAAACATTTCCAATCATTATTAACTTTTCAGTTTCAGGAAAACCTTGACCGTTTTCCCATTTACTAACCGCTTGCCTTGTTGTGTTTAATTTTTCAGCTAATGCTTCTTGAGAAAGGCCCTTTTCCTTTCTTAATTTAAAAAGCTTTTCACCAAATCCCATATGTGTGCCCCCCTTTGTTTTCTTACCTAAATTGTATGTAGACATTGCCCTTATCTCTATCTTCCCGGGGTTGCACTTTGTCAACTTACGGTTGCGATTGTGTTATTTAGTGGTTTTATAGACGATTTAGCTATTTTCCTTCTATGATTATGGCGTTAATAAACCAAGACCCCTTAACAACCAATTATAACAATTAAAGGTAATTATTGTTATAAAAAATAAAAAAACTCCTTTATTCATTTAAAGGAGTTTTTTATATGAAATATTTCATTTATCCATATATCTTTCTCGAGATATACAATATCTTTTCGTGTCACGATACTTACCTTTAATGAACATATCCTTTTGAATCGTGCACTCGTACTCCATATTCAAACGTTTCATTAATTTTTCAGATGCTTCATTTTCTGAATCACATCCCGCTTCAATACTATTAAGATGCAACTCATGAAAACCATAGTAGAAAAAAGCTAATGCAGCCTCCGTAGCTAATCCTCTTCCCCAATATTTTCGAGATAAGGCGTATGCAATTTCTGCTGTATGTGTGACCAAATCATATTTAATAAATCCACACGTGCCTATAAGTTTCTTCTCCTCTTTTAATACAATTCCAAGAGGTGCTACTTGCCCTCCATTGTACTGACCCACAATTTCTTCTATATAGTTATATGTGTCACATAACAATCGATGAGCATCCCATACAGTAAAAGTTGTCATCTCTTTATCTGTAGCATACTCATATATATGTAAACTATCACTCATATTCATTTTCCTTAACATAAGTCGTTTCGTATACAAAGTTGGATATGACCACTTCTCAATAATCATAACGGTTTCTGTTTAAACCTTTCATAATTCCTTACCTTTAGTAAAAGGATATTCCCACAATCTGTACAAATATAAGCATCCACCGGCGAAGATGTGAACATCGTTTCCTTTTTCCGTATTTGTGCATATCCGACAAACTCACCTTCTCCTATATTTTGAGAACCACAATTAGAGCATGTCTGCACGGCTTTTTGTTTCATGAGAGCACCACCTTTAATCTGTTTCTACTCCCTTCGACAGTTCACTTCCATTTCCCTTCCAAAAAACCTCTTATTCTCTCACATTTCAACAGGAATCTCAAAACAAAAATCGTATATGTACTATGAAATATATTTATTAACGGAGGAATTTTATGACTACTGTTATGACACTCGATATGGCAACAGAAATTGAAAATGCAGAAATTGATATGCTCTCTTCTAGATTAGAGAGACTACAAACAATAAGCGGAAACCCCATGCAAGTGCAAATGAAAAAATTCGGTAGCGCCACTGCCTTTTCATCAAAAATAATTGCTGGTCCTGCTTTTAATACGGTAAAAGGTATTACAAATGCAGATGCGATTGATGCAATCATTTCTTATTATGAATCACTACAAATCCCTTGTCGTTTTGAAATTACCCCAGCACAAGGTACAACTGAATTATTTCAATACTTATCTCAAAAAGGGTTTTATCAATCTAGCTTCCATACCGCTTTGTATAGTATACCGAGAGAGGGTTCATCACTTCTTCCTTCTAATATTACAATACGAAAACTAAAAGAAAATGAGTTTGATATTTTTGCAGACATTTATGTATGTGGATTTAATATGCCATCCTTTACAAAAGATAGCGTGCGCCAAAATAATGAAATTCTTTACAATGAACCAGGATGGCATTTTTTCATAGCTGAAGTTCAAAATATCCCTGCTGGTATTGGTGTCCTGTATATAAATAAGGGTGTCGCATCATTAGCTGCTTCTGCTACTTTGCCAGAATTTCAGCGTAAAGGCTGTCATACTGCATTAATTCAAAAACGAATTAAGACAGCTATTGAATCCAATTGTACTTTAATAGTTGGACAAGCAAGGTTCGGTAGCGGCAGTCAAAATAACATGGAACGTGCCCACATGAAAATTGCTTATACAAAATCAATATGGACCGCAAGAGACATATTATAATTTACTTTATTTCTCCTTCCGTTACATTTTTAAACATTTTATGACAATTCCTTTTCTATCCTATTAATCATTTGAATATTCCAACTAGATTTGTTACGCTATTACTAGGTACATCATTCAACTTGCACTATGAAAAGAGAATTCTAATCAAACTACAAGGAGGAGAAATGTATGACTAAGCATGAACACGGTTTAAAAGAAAAAGTAGAAGGTGCCATTGATAAGGTAAAAGGCGAAGTAAAAGAAGCTGTTGGGAAAGTAACTGACAATAAGAAATTACAAGCTGAAGGAAAATGGGATAAGGTGAAAGGCACTGCTAAAGATACAGTTGGTAATGTGAAAGAAAAAGTACATGAATATAAGGAACATAAATAATAAAAAACACGTTGGATGAATTTTCATCTAACGTGTTTTTTATTTTACTTTATATACATAATGAACCAAATGACATATGATATATTTTTATTTCTCTATGCTCTTTGTAAGCGGTTCTTTAAAGGCATTTCTATTCCATACAACAAAAACAATAAGAGAAATAATAAAGAATGCAACAAGACATATACCCAGATAATCAAAATTAACTACTTGTATGAGATTCCAAAACGGGCCCTGTAAATTATAGCTTTCAATAAGCAAAGATAATAGTTGATATCCCCCTATTAAAAAAGCCGTAATAACAGATATTGAGGTAATTAATACATTATATGAATTTCTTATTCGACTATTTTCCATTGCCCACTTATAATTCGTATTCATGAATGTACTATCTAATGTATCCATCAATGACATTCCGGCAGCAAACAAAACGGGGAAAGCAAATATACTTACAAGTGGAATAGATTGACTTGTTGCAGTTACTGTAGAAAGAGCAATTAATCCAATTTCACTCGCTGTATCAAAACCAAGTCCAAATAAAAAACCGATTATATACAATTGCTTCTGACTATCAATAAACGTAAATAAGCGCTGTGTGAAACGATATATAAACCCTAAATTTTCTGGCTGTTTGTCCTCGTGGCTTCTCAACACTTTAATAAGGTACAACAGATTGGTAAGACCAATAATGATAAGGAATGTACTAGAAACGATTGTACCGATAATACCGCCTATAGTTGAAAAGCTCTCCATTCCATGTTTTGCCGTTTTTCCAATTAAAGCAATTAATACAATCATCGCAAATACTACCGTAGAGTGTCCTAATGAGAAGTAAAATCCCACCCCCTGTGAGTTTTTACCTTTTTCAATTAATTTCCGAACAGTATTATCAATTGCGACAATATGATCACTATCAAACGCATGACGCAACCCTAAAGAATATGCAATAATAGCCATTCCGATTATGCTATTACCTTTATATAGCGCCGGTAATAATAATAAAATTCCAAGCACATGAAGAAATATAATAATAACAAAAAAGTTGGTTGCCTTTTTCAGTTCACTTTTCCACATAGTTACTAACCCTTTCTACTTTAAATTGAATACTCTTGAAAAAGAAAAGTGCCATAATAAAAACTAAAATCGTTATAATAGTCGCTAAAATAATTACAAAATTATTTAACACGTCGGTATGATTTGTAAGTGTTAACAGAGCTGGTACTGTTGCAGTAATCCAAGATTCAATGAAGCAAACAATACCTACATAAATATGAATCTTCTTTTTCAATCCATCTTGTAGGAAAAATAAAAACCAAAGGAATGCCCAAAAGAACCAAATTATTGTACTTTGCAAACTACCACTCTCATGTAATTGATTCACAATTCCCATAACCGTTGCAATGATAGCAACCCAAAGAGAATAGTAACCTACACCTGAAGAATCAAGTTTTAATATATTCGTAAGACCAACATATAAATAAGTAAAACCAAATAAAAAAATAGTTCCATTAGATAGGATAGTCCACTCATCGGATTGACTTCCTGTAAATAATAAATATAATGGTGTCAAAGTTTGTAATGCCCCTACAAATAAATTAAAGTATCCTACACTTTTGCTATCAATAAGTTTAAAAGCTGCTAGTGAATTCATAAATAGAACTGCACCGACAAACAATAATCCCACATTAGTCATAGTATCCCCTTCTCCTACTTAATATTTTCGATAGGATGTTAATTCTTCATGTAGACAATTCTCTCTAACAAAACGATGACACTGAAAAAATATAGACTCCATATCCTCAGTATTATGACTAAGTATGCGAATGACAAAGCCTTTACATGGTGTAGAAGATATTCCAATTTTCATATTGTTAGTGTTAGAAAGTGATGTTTTCAATGTTGCAATTAAATCATTTGTAATGTTCTCATTAATAACTATGAAAGTACCATAATGGGAATATTGATTTAATATTCCCATTTGATCTAACGACTCTTTGAAAGGGTTTAGCAATAAATGATCGTATACTACAAGTTTATTTTCCATATATATTTTTGTTAACGAATCAAAATATTGGTATGTGAACTTCTCCATATTTGGCGACCAACCAGGCGTAACTGAATCGCATAAAATCAATGTAGAATTATTTTGCATATATATATTTGTTTTTTGCTTATATGCTGCATCCTTGTACATAATTAACGGGTCTGGTAAATACTCCATAACAGCATTCTCACCAATATAAAAATTCAATTCTTGCAAAGCATAACTATTTGGAGTCTTGTAAACTTTCGTTGCTGATTGGCTTGTTATATATGTTTTCGCATCTTTACCAACATTTATATTTATAGAATAGAAATCTCCTTTTAAATAGCCTCCACCAGAATTCATAATATAGTAATATGCTCTACCATACTCATCCAAATATATTGGCTGCGTTACTTTTAAGGCATCTTTATGATAAACCTTAATAGGTACGGTTTTATGTCTCTTTTCCATCATATCAATGTTTAAGACACCTGTAGGGGATTTCATTTTTTCAGTCCTTCTAACATAATGTTCTGTCTCATCCAATTTATTAATTCTTGTAAACCTTCCTCATCCTTCAAATTTGTAAAAAAGTATGGTTTATTATGTCGGTAATTTTTCGTATCCTGCTCCATAACTCCAAGATTAGCTCCTACATAAGGTGCCAAATCCGTTTTATTAATTACAAATACATCAGATTTGATCATTCCTTGTCCACCTTTACGCGGAATCTTTTCTCCCTGTGCCACATCAATAATATAAATTGAAAAATCCACTAGCTCCGGACTAAATGTGGCAGCTAAATTATCACCCCCGCTTTCAATAAAAATAATATCTAAATTATTATGTCTAATCATGAGTTCTTCAATTGCTTCAAAATTCATAGAAGCGTCCTCTCGAATTGCTGTATGCGGGCACCCCCCTGTCTCTACACCAATAATTCTATCTTCTGATAAAACACCTGTTTTCAATAAAATCTTTGCATCTTCTTTCGTATAAATATCGTTTGTAATTGCTGCAATTTCATAATCTGTATTTAGATGTTTTGTTAACTTTTCAACTAACATGGTTTTCCCAGCACCTACCGGACCACCGATACCAATTTTAATAGGCTTTATCATTTTATTCTTCCTCCCTATGACATGAAGACCCTTACATTTACATCTTCATGTTGCATTTGATTTATTTCGAATTCAGGATCATTCAATCCAAAATCTTCTAATGAAAGTATTTGAATTCTATCAATAGATTCGCAGATTAATTCATGGCATTCTTGTAATAGTTTTTGACCATCTGTTTGTCCAAGAGGAATGGCTCTCACACCGTTTTGAATTATACTTCCAACACTTGAGTATAAGAAAACTAAGAGCGTTTCTTCTATTGTCATTTTCAATTCCGCCCCTAATATTCCGTATACAATACTCGGATGACCTTGTAATTTATTACCCATAATATTTTCTTTATATATATTTAAATTTACAAACGAGAACAATTCACACAATAATTTAGAAGTACTTTTACTAATCATTCTATTTGCTTTTCTACATTCAAAAGGCAATGTTTGTGCTGTTATTAAATCATCTAAAAATGTAATTTGTTCTCCCTCATTATTCTTAATGGCTTCGTAAGTATATTTGCAAATTAAGCCGTCCGTGTATGTTAATTGGACTTTTACATATCGATTAACCCATTTGAAAAACCCGTCTTTATTTGTAACTTGTCCCTCTTGAATAAATGTTTCTAATCCAAAAGAGTGACTAAAACTTCCTGTTGGGAAGTTCGAATCACTAATTTGGAGTAGGTTAAGTAGGTTAAATATGTTTGTGCGAAGCATGCTTGAACGGTTTTGGTAATACTCTATTTTCTTTTTGATAAGGAACACCTTCCTTTTTAAGTAAATCTTCTACTAAGTAGTCGTTCGCCAAAATCATGCACCCTTCATCGAATTGTGCTGGTAAATGTCTATTCCCTAAGTTATGAGCAATAATCCCCATTTCTTTTATTGATTTTGGAGTAATTACAATTACCTCTTCTGGTAATACTTCAATATACACAATTCGATTTTCATCTTCATATAAAATATCACCGTTCTTTAATGTTTCTCCACTATCTAAAGACACCCCAATTTCAAAACCAGATTCTGAATATAATTTCTGAACTCTCTTCAGTAAAAGCTCACTAGAAATTAATATCTTATCAAGATGCTTTTTTGTGTTTGAGAAATCATTCATATTGCATACGTTGTTATTAATTTTTTCAATAATCATTTTATCTCCCCCGTTATATCAAAATAAAAAATATCTTTGAGCCATAGGTAGTACATCTACTGCTTCACACGTGATTACTTGTCCATCAACTTTAACTTCATATGTCTGCGGATCTACTTCAATTTCTGGTGTTGCATTATTTAACTTCATATCTTGCTTCGAAATCTCTCTCGTATTTTTAACAGGTAATACAACTTTATTTAAACCCAATTTTTCTTTAATATTATTCTCATAAGCTACTTTCGATACAAATGTAATCGAACTTGACTGTACTGCTTTTCCATATGCACCAAACATCTTTTTTTCATAATATGGTTGTGGGGTAGGAATTGAAGCATTCTCGTCTCCCATTAATGCCATCACTACCATTCCGTTTTTCAAAACCATATCTGGCTTAACACCGAAAAATTGTGGATCCCATATTACAAGGTCTGCATACTTTCCTATTTCAATAGAGCCCACGTATTCTGAAATCCCATGTGTAATAGCTGGATTAATTGTATACTTAGCTATATAACGTTGAATTCTATTATTATCGTTATATTCTTTATCTCCCTCTAAACTACCAATCTGCTTTTTCATTTTATCGGCGGTTTGCCAATTGCGAATAATAACCTCTCCAACCCTTCCCATCGCCTGTGAGTCAGAGCTAATCATGCTGAAAACCCCTAAATCTTGCAAAATATCCTCTGCCGCGATTGTTTCTTTTCGAATCCTTGAATCTGCAAACATTACATCTTCTGGAATATTCGCTTTTAAATGATGACATACCATGAGCATATCTAAATGTTCATCCAGCGTATTCACTGTATATGGCAAGGTCGGGTTCGTTGATGATGGTAAAATATTATTCAGCGCAGCAATCTTTATAATATCTGGTGCATGCCCACCTCCAGCTCCTTCAGTGTGGTACGTATGAATAACACGATTATCAATAGCTTTTATCGTTTCTTCCACAAAACCACATTCGTTTAACGTATCCGTATGAATAGCGACTTGAATATCATATTTATCAGCAATCTGTAACGAGTGATTAATTGCTGACGAAGTTGCTCCCCAATCTTCATGGATTTTCAATCCGATAGCCCCTGCAAATATTTGTTCTTCCAGGGCAGGTAAACTTGAACTATTTCCTTTCCCTAAAAATCCAAGATTTATAGGAAAAGCTTCTGCTGCTTCTAGCATTTTTCTTAAATTCCAAGATCCAGGTGTTATTGTAGTTGCCTTAGTCCCTTCTGCCGGTCCTGTTCCCCCACCAATTAAAGTTGTTATACCTGAAGCCAATGCCGTATCAATTTGTTGTGGGGATATGAAATGCACATGTGTATCAATACCTCCAGCTGTAACGATTTTCCGCTCACCAGAAATTACTTCCGTTGATGTTCCAATGATGATATCAATATTATCCATAACTGAAGGATTACCACTCTTACCAATTGCTGAAATCTTCCCATCTTTTATACCAATATCCGCTTTATATACTCCCGTATAATCAATAATAATTGCATTCGTAATAACAACATCCACAACCCCCTGTTCTCTTGTAAGTTGTGAATTTTGTCCCATACCATCCCTAATTGATTTTCCTCCACCAAAGACAGCTTCATCACCATATACAGTGGCATTTCGATCAACATGTGCGAATAATTGTGTATCCGCTAAACGAATAGAATCTCCTGTAGTTGGACCATATAAATCAGCATATTGTTTACGTGACATCTTAAAACTCATGCTATCTCCCTCTTTTTGTGTAAGATTGAATATCGCCATCCACTTTATTTTTAAATCCATATACTTCTTGTTCCCCTGAATATGGAACTAGTTCAATCGTTTTTTCATCTCCAGGCTCAAATCTTACCGCTGTACCTGCTGGAATATTTAAATGTTGTCCAATTGCTACACTGCGATTGAATTTTAACGCCTCATTCACTTCATAAAAGTGGTAATGAGATCCAATTTGAATGGGTCTATCTCCCTGATTTATCACTTTGACTTTCATTGCTTTTTTATTTCCATTACATACTATGTCTTCTTTCGCAAGGATATATTGCCCTGGAATCATAACATTCACTTCCTTTAATGAATTGGCTGATGAATAGTTACTAATTTTGTTCCATCAGGAAAAGTTGCCTCAACTTGAATATCTGATATCATGTCTGCAATACCATCCATAACATCTTCAGCACTTAAAATGTTTTTTCCAAGTTCCATTAATTCCGCTACATTTTTACCATCTCTTGCTCCTTCCAAAATTTCATACGTAATAATAGCGATACTTTCTGGATAGTTTAACTTAAGCCCCCTCTCCTTTCGTCGATAAGCTAAATCAGCCGCAACAACTACTAGCAGTTTATCAATTTCTCTTGGCGTTAATCTCATTACAATCTTCCTTTCTGAAGTATTTTAAAACTAAGAATATTCTAAAAATAAAAGGTGTATTTTCAATGTCTTTTCCGTGTTTTCCCTATGTTTTTTTTGCTATCAATCAAATAAAAAAAGAGCCGATGGGCTCTTTTTTTATTTTCCTTCATTCTTCTCTAACACGTATAAATCTTCTTCGATATTCGTTAATTTCTCACTTACAAGCTTTCTTGCATCTCCAATTGCTTGATTGTATGCAAATGGTCCAACTAATTTAACCATTTCTTCTATTAAACGCTCTGCTTGGAAACGTCCAATTTCATCTAAATCTTCTTCAACGAAAAATTGCTGAATTTGCGCTACAAGCTCTTCTTTTTTATCATTTGGTATTTTTATATTCATCATCGTTGTTACTCCTCTATATTTAAGATAATATCTTCCTTAACTCTACCATAGAAAAACGATTACCAGGACAGCTTTTTGTAACTCCTTCTAACTCTCTATGACCTAGTATATTTTCTTTCTTTATAGCAAATTGCTTCATAAACATTTTACATAAAGAATATAATGCATTCACTTGCGCAGAAGTTGGATCGTATTTATCGAAATTTCCCGTCATACATATTCCAATTGTATGACGGTTATGGTCTTTCGCGTGCGCTCCAATATGTAAACCTCGCCCTTCCACTACAGTTCCGTCCTTTTCGATAAAATAGTTGTAACCAATCCCGCTCCACCCTCTTACAGTTTGATGAAATTCATGTGTTTTATACACGTCCCATCCATCTTCAGCTGTATGGTGGATAATCAGTTGATTTACTTTTCCTAAAGGAACTAATTCATCTTGAAATGTTAGATTGACATATTTAATTTCCATTTGAACTGCCTCCTCTTAAAAATCAATCATAATAATCGTTTTATCATCTGGTTTTATTCTCTTTTCCCCTTCCAGCTTTTCAATGATTGCTACATATTCGTTTATACTATTCTTTCTTATATATGCAACAGTTTGTTCTAATGACCAATCTGGGTGGAATAACCCGTCTGAACAAATAAAAATTCCACTCACTTCATCTATATGTAATTCACCATGTTGTAAATAATGTATCGCTTCTTTCATTCCATTTGCAACTGAGTAACCATTTGGCATATTTGCAAGATAACGATTGTACTTTAATTGTTCTCGAACATCTTGAAAAACAGGTTCTTCCGGCACAGATAAACCTTTCTTACGATCTTCTTCCCTCTTCCTTTTTGCTCGTTTACTAATTCCTTCAACTGTGTCTTTCGTTAATACTTGCATCGTTCCATTTTGAAAAGTTGCGACAATCATACAGTCCCCAAGCTGCGCATATTCAATTTTCTCACCAACTATTTGAACTGCCGCGATACATGTGCACCACAAATGCTCTTTTTTTCTCGTGTCTACTTCATATTCTAACATTTTGCTTTGTAATGCTTCATTTGCTTTGGCAACTGCAAATTGTAAACTATGATTCTCTCGTAATGCAGTAAAATAATTTGCAAATAAATGCGAAGCGATGTATGCTCCATTATGTCCATTTTCATCACAAAACGGGACAAGTGGTGTTGCACCGTCACATACACCATAAATCTTTTTATCTTTATTACAAAAATAAGAATCCTCACATTCTTGCTTCAACGGGCTTTTCTGTTGATATGTTTTTATCTTCACAACTGTATCCCCTTTCAAATGATAAAATACTCAAATTCTTTCGATTAATCTAATTTACCGAAATAAACTGTTTTTACCCAAAACTTTCAATATCATATATAATCTTGAAATAATATGAATTTTTCAGTGAAGGACGGGAAAGAAATGGTCAGATTCCTTGGTGTTATTATCGGTTCTATTATTATTGCGGTTGCCTTTAATCTTTTCCTTATCCCCCACAAAATTTTAAGTAGTGGAATTGGCGGAATTGCTATTATTTTAGGGATTGTAACCCCTGTAAACACAGGCATTATTAACTTTGTATTAAACTTACCTATCCTTATTTTAGGGTACATAGGCCTTGGAAAAAAAGTAATTTTTAACACAGTTGTCTCTGTAGTTGTATTATCTGTTGCATTATACTACGTTCCAGTAAAAGTCGTAGCAACAGATCCATTGTTATCTTCTATCTTCGGGGGTGTCATCGCCGGAGCTGGTATTGGTCTTGTTTTTAACTGTAATGGATCCACTGGTGGATTTGATATTATCGGTATGCTTTTATCCCGCAAGCGAGACATTAAACTTGGCGGATTCCTTATTATTTTAAATGCAGTCGTTGTAATAATCGCAGGATTCTTCTTCACCTGGGATGTTGCACTTACAAGCTTACTTTCAATTTATGTAACTGGTAAAGTAATTGATGCTGTTCATACAAAACATCGTAAAGTTACACTTATGATTGTAACAAATGAAGCAGAAAAAATGAAAAAACAGCTTCTTTCAACTGTTGTACGTGGAATAACGTTACTTGATGGCGAAGGCGCTTATTCAAGCGAGAAAAAGCGTGTACTTATGACGGTCGTTTCTCGTGAAGAATTAGCAAGTATGAAACTTACAATTTCTGAAATTGACCCGAATGCATTCGTTAATATTACAGAAACTGTAGAAGTGTTAGGACTTTTCAGAAGAAGTTAAAGACTAGGTGGGAATACACCTAGTCTTTATTTTGCATAAATTCAATTCTGTTTCCAAACGGGTCTGATACGTAAAATCGAATTACATCTGGCCGTGCATAATCATCAATCACTTTTACACCTTGCTCTATAAGTGTTTGCTTAAATTCATTAATTTCATTCACATAAAAAGCTGGATGAGCCTTTTTAGCTGGTGTAAAGTTCCGCTCGACACCAATATGGATTTCTTGATTTCCACATTTAAACCAACATCCACCTCGTTTTTTCAACTCTTCTGGCTTTGGAATTTCTACCATACCAATTTTATTCCCATAAAAATCACGCGCCTCTTCTTCACACTCTACAGGTGCAGCTACTTGCACGTGATCAATCCCTTGAATATAATTTTTCATTTTCTCTCCCCCTCCTCTACCCTAATGTTATACGGAAAACAGCCGTCTGTAACTTACAAAAGGGTTATAAAACAATATAAGCTCCCCTTATTACCATCCTGCATTCACTTTGCAAAAAAAATAAAAAAATAAAATTTATTCTATAACTTCCATTTTTTATAGAAATACACATCACATCTATATTATAGTTATGAATAGACAAATCTTTTTAGATGCTATTTGTACGGAGGAACTATTATGAGTCGTAAAAAATATTCACCAACTCAAAAAAAACGTCATCCGAACATTTCTAGACGTTTGCGAAACCATATACAAGATCGTTCATTAACAGAAATGTACGCATCTCTGTTCGAACATAATCCTGATAGTATTATTTCCTTAAATTTAGAAGGAGTTATTCTACATATAAATCCTTCTGCCGAAAGAATATTAGGTTACACTTCTTTAGAATTAGAACAGAAAAATATTACCTCTATTTTAGGAGCACATATTTCTGAGCAAGTATTACAAAATATAAAGAATACTGAAGCGGATAATCAACAAGAGTATATCTTATCTATTTATCATAAAAATGGATTCTTATTAGATGTTGTGACAAAACTAGTTCCTATTTTTGTTCAAAATCGTCTTACTGGCGTATACGCTATTATGAAGCCACTTGAAAAATCAGAAAGAATTGAGAATATGTTAAAAGAAAGTGAGAAGAGATTACGTACATTAGTAAACTCCATGCCTGCGTTTGTTATATTTAAAGATCATGAAGGGCGCTGGCTTGAGGCAAATGACTACGCACTTTCTTGCTTCAACTTCCATCATGTACCTTACCACGGGAAAAAAGATAGCGAACTCATTCAATATAATGAAGCATACCGAGAAGCTTTTTTACATTGTGAAGAAGTCGATGAACTAGCATGGCAACAAAGACAAATTCTTCATGGCGAGGAATTTATTATACATAGAGATGATTTCGATTTAATCTTAAGTATATCAAAAGTTCCGCTTTATCATCCTGATGGTTCTCGCAAAGGTCTTATCGTGATGGGGAGAGATGTTACTGAGCTAAAAGAAACTGAAAAGTTACTACGCAAATCTGAGAAGCTCGCAGTAGTCGGACAACTGACAGCTGGAATTGCCCATGAAATTCGAAATCCACTCACTTCCCTAAAGGGTTTTCTAACATTGCTCCTCCCTGAAATAAATGAGGAGCAAAAATGGTATATCGATGTTATGTTAAGTGAGATTTCACAAATGGAATCCATCACGAGTCAATTTATGGCGATGTCTAAGCCACAAGTATTATCTATCCAAACTTGTAACATACAAACTTTAATTGAAGAGGTAGTTACATTTATTTTACCGACTGCAATTATGCATAGCGTTCATATCATCATGGATCATTTTGATTACGTATATGATATTCAATGTGACGGTAACCAATTAAAACAAGTTTTTATAAACATATTAAAAAATGCGATAGAAGCGATGCCAAATGGCGGAAATATTTTCATCCAAACAAAACCATTAGAGGATAATTTCATCTTAATACGAATTATCGATGAAGGTTGTGGCATTCCAGAAGATCGTATCTCCCGTCTAGGCGAACCTTTTTATAGTTTAAAAGAAAAAGGCACAGGACTAGGATTAATGATGTGTTACAAAATAATTGAAGAACATCATGGTAAATTACACATTTCAAGCGAATTAAATAAAGGTACAATTGTTGATATTGAGCTACCACTTTCTTCATCTCATCTTGCAATCCAGTCTTAAATAAAAAAGAAGCATCTGCTAATGGTTAGCAGATGCTTCTTTTTTAAAATACTTTGTCATACCACTCTTTTGCTTTTTCTACTTCACCCATCGTTAATTGATGCCCTCGATTTTCCCAATGCATTGTTACATTCGCGTTTGCATTTTCTAATAGTATCTTCAATTCCTCTGACTCTGCTGATGAACAAATTGGGTCATTTGTCCCAGCAGCAATAAACACAGATTTCCCTGCTAAATTTGCTAATTGCATTCCTCTTCTTGGTACCATTGGGTGATGAAGCACAGCACCTTTCAATGCATTTTCGTAATGGAATAATAAGCTTGCTGCGATATTTGCCCCATTCGAATAACCGATAGCTACAATGTTATTTCTATCGAATTTATATTCTTTAGCCGCTTCATCTAAAAATTCATTTAATTCCTTCGTACGGAAAATTAAATCCTCTTCATCAAAAATGCCCTCTGCTAATCGGCGGAAGAAACGCGGCATCTCATTCTCTAACACATTTCCCCTAACGCTTAATACCGACGCTTCCGGATCAACTATTTCTGCAAGTGGTAGTAAATCTAATTCATTACCACCTGTGCCATGAAGTAATAACAACACTGGTTTCGACGTATCTTTTCCTTTTTGAAAAACATGTTTCATCATAATCCTTTTCCCCCTTCAATCACTTTAATCTAAATTTCTCACTTCAAATGGTAAAAGCGTTTGTTCAATCTGTTTTCTATGTTGTTCATATTGTTCCGGTAACTTTAATTCCTCACCCATCGTCTCTAACGATTCATCATGAGCGAAACCAGGAGGATCTGTTGCAATTTCAAATAAGATTTCACCATGTTCTCTAAAATAAATCGCGTTAAAATAATTTCGATCTTGTACAGGAGTTACGTGATATCCAAAACGCGACACATGCTCTTTCCAGTCTAGCTGATCAGCATCGTCACTCGCTCTCCAGGCAATATGATGAACTGTGCCAACGCCCATTTGGCCACGACCGATTGTTGATAATTTCAAATCAATAATATTTCCAATGTCAGCAGAAGAACGGAATCGAACAAATTCACCCTCTTCTCCAATTTTCTCAAGACCCATAATATGTTCTAACAATTCAGCTGTTTTTTGAGGCTGTGTAGATAAAAGAACAGCACCTCCAAACCCTTTAATTGCTACTTCTGGTGTAACTTCTCCAAAACTCCAATTATTTAATTCGCCTTTTTCTCTTTCAACTAATTCTATATGCAAACCATGCGGATCATCAAATTCTAAATACTGCTCTCCAAAACGAGTCATTTTTGTATACGAAACATCGAATTTTTCTAATCTATTTTCCCAAAACTCCATTGCACCTTTTGGTACAACGTAAGACGTAATTCCTACTTGACCATCTCCAATAATACCTTGACGAGCACCTGCCCATGGGAAAAACGTAATAATTGTTCCAGGCTTTCCTCCTTCATTTCCAAAATAAAGATGGTACGTACCTGGATCATCAAAATTCACTGTTTGTTTCACTAAACGTAACCCCAATACACCAGCATAAAAGTCTACATTTTCTTGTGGATGCCCTACAATCGCTGTAATATGATGGATTCCCATTGTTTTCTTTTCCATTTCTTCCACTCCTTTTTTATTTCATTATAAAAATTCTTTTACATTTAAATTCATTATTCATTTTGTCCATGCTACAAAGTAAAATCCGTCATTATAATTTTATCTCGAATTCGAGATATTAATCAAAAAATTACGTATCGGCGTCTAACCTATTGAATTATCTCGAATTCAAGATAATTCACAAAAAATATTTGTTCGATTTATAACCATAATAAATTTTCATTATGAACATTATTTATCTCGAACTCAAGATTTATTATAAGTTACTTATTTTTTATTGTCAATAAGTCCTTACTTTCATTTTTCTTGTTTTCACTTATGGTTCCCTACCTTAACAAACATTTTTTGTTCTTTCAAGTGAACGAGCACTTTTCATTACATGTGAAAACCTTTATAAACGCCTTTATCCCAGTGGATTACAATGATTTTTCAAGGGATTAAAGTAATAATATTCAGAAAATTAAAGAGTGTTTTTTCACACCTTATTTTCATTCCTTTACCCGATAAATTTTAAAAACTAAAAGCCATACAAATGTATGACTTTTAGCTTATTGACGTCTCAAATTTTGCTTTCTCTACATATACTTTACGAAATTTCATATAGCATCCAATACGCCAAGGTACTATATAACAAACCGCAAGAGTGTAGAAAAGAATGCCGATTGACTTTGGATCTAGACCTTGTAAATGTCTTCTAAAATAAGCACGTAAAAGAACGATAACTAAAAATGTAGCAATAAAAGCGATACTTTTTTTTGCATAAATTTGACCATCTTCTCTGACTTCATACCCACTTAAAATAATAAGTGGAATTGACAATAACAGTCCGATCCCAGCAGCTATACCAATTTGCCAACCAGCAAGTTGTATCGGTGCTGCGTATAAAGAAAAACCTGGTAATAAGAAGAATAATGGCAATAGTAGTCGTCTTCCTTTATTATTAATTGGTCGATTCATAGAGCGCATGCGTCTAAATATAACGAGCCCTATGACGAGTAAAAAAATTGTAATACTG
The DNA here is from genome assembly GCF_900176455.1 of Bacillus sp. JKS001846. Taxonomy (NCBI): domain Bacteria; kingdom Bacillati; phylum Bacillota; class Bacilli; order Caryophanales; family Bacillaceae; genus Bacillus; species Bacillus sp. JKS001846. Next base: position 2,047,994 of record NZ_FWYG01000001.1, on the reverse strand, counting down.
TACGAACCTTGCTGCAAGTGAATCTCTCCCTAAAAATAGTCATTTTCAAAAATACTCCCCTATTATACTCCTAATTTTTCCAAAAATATAATTATTCCTCTAAAAAATCTTACACATCAAATATACTTTTAGGTTTGATTTACTATAGGAAACAATTCCGAAAGAGGAACTACTCTCCCCACCTCGTCTTTAAACACAATATGCTCTCTAGTTAAATGGCGCGGGCTCTTCACTCCCGCCGCTGCCGCTAATGAAAATAAACTATATCTCATACTAATAATATAATTCATGACTCGCCACTTCTTCTCATACGGATCTAACGCTTTTTGATAATGCGGATTCGTCGTGGCTACACCAGATGGACATTGACCAGAATTACATTGAAGGGCCATAATACAGCCACTTGCCATCATAAACCCACGGGCTGAACTTACAGCATCCGCCCCAATCGCTAAAGCAATCGCCACTTTATCTGGTGTGATTAATTTACCCGATGCAAATACTTTAAACTTGTTACGGACACCATAATGGTTTGCTGTATCAATAAATGTAAGTAATGCTGGAATAAGCGGCAGTCCCATACAATCTGCCATCGATTTATACGTTGCCCCTGACCCGCCTTCTGAACCGTCGATTGTAATAAAATCTGGGTAAATGTTTAGTTCTTTCATTGTTTTTATTAAATCTTCCAAAGGCTCCTGCTGACCAATTACAATTTTCATTCCAACTGGTTTACCGCTGTTTTCTTGCAACTGTTGAATAAAACAAAGTGTATCCGCTGCATTCTTTAAAAATGAAAATCGATTCGGTGAATTAATCGTCTCTCCCTTTCGGACGTTGCGAACAAAAGCAATTTTCTCATTTACTTTTTGTCCCTCTAAATGACCACCACGTATTTTAGCACCTTGCCCAAATTTCAATTCGAATGCTCTAATATTACTTTCTTTCGCTTTCTCCATGAATTTTCCCATTGAAAAATTACCGTCTTCATCACGGTATCCAAATAACCCTGGACCAATTTGCGCAACGATATTCGCTCCTGTATGTAAATGTTCTGGAATAACGCCACCTTCACCCGTATTAATCCACGATCCGCCTGCCATTTTTGCTCCAAAACCACTCGCTAAAATATAATTTTCTCCAATCGCACCGTAAGAAGTCGCAGATGCACCAAACATGCCATGTAGCTTCCACGGATATTTACGGTTCTCACCGACTATAATTGCATCATCTTCTTCGTACAGCCAAAGATTCGTTGTATCCGCTGTCAATTTTTCTCTTCTTGAAAATAACCCTTCTTTATGAATCACGTACTTTTTACCTTCCCGCTCTTGCGTGAGATTCACACTTAATTCCTCAGTTAATATCGGAAATAATGTATTAGCAATATAATATCCAGAAGCTTCAAAATCTCGTTTTGATCCAAAACCAAGTATTTCAGAGCGATATTTCGCTAAAAACATAACACTTTGAAAATCATAACGTGAGAAAGGCTTTCCATCCGTATCATGATCAAACCAATATTGTCGAAATTCAGGCCCTATCTTTTCCAGTAAGTAGCGCATTCTTCCTAAGTACGGATGTAATTTTAAAATAGAATGGTGTGTTCGTTTTTTTATAAAAAATGTAATGATAAAAAAGACGATTAAAAGCAACATTAAAAATAGTAATATACTAATAATAACGAGTAGCGTTTCACTCATCCCGCTTCCCCCTATGAAATTCCATAATAAAAGGAGAACACTCGATGTGCTCTCCTTTTATCTTTATTCATACTAACGTAGCAAGATGCTCTTTCGCGTCATATTCAACTAAACTTTCAGCGTGTTTAATTCGATGAACAAAGTCTGGATTAGCAATTAACGGTCTTCCGAATGCCGCTACATCAATCGTTCCTTCTTGCAACGCTTCTTCAGCCTCTTTCGGATTTAAATTACCAACCCCAACAATCGTACCATCCCAATATTTTCTTACTAGTTGATGAAAATTCTTTCCATCAGCAATCTCTTGCGTATAATTCATCGTTGAAGGATGGATCATCGTTAACCCAACCTCTTTAAACATATTTATGAACGTTTCAATTGCAAACTCAGGGTTTTCCCACATATAAGTAGGATTATCACCTTTGAAAGCAGAGAAACGAAGAAGTGTTTTATTAGCTCCAACAGCTTCTATTACAGCCGCCGTTACTTCTTTCATAAACGTTAACCTTTGTTTTAAATCACCGCCATATTTATCTGTTCGCTTATTCGCAAACTCATACGTAAATTGATCGATTAAATATCCGTGTGCACCGTGAATTTCTACTCCATCAAATCCAGCTTCGATCGCATTTTTCGCAGCTTGTGCGTATTGACCGATCACTTCTTGTATTTCTTCTAACGTCATTGCTTCTGGCGTATCAAACGGTTTACGAAAGCGTGGAACATTTCCCTCTGCAGCGATAGCCGATGGTGCTTGTGGCATTTGACCACCAATTATTTCATGATGACTCATACGCCCAACATGCCATATTTGAGCAATAATCGTCCCGCCTTCTTTATGTACTGCCTCTGTAACAGGTTTCCAAGAATCGATTTGTTCTTGTGTATAAATACCTGGTACTCCTGGGTTTCCTTTTGCTCTCGGACTAATGACAATTCCTTCTGTAATAATTAGTCCTATTCCATCCGCAGCACGTTTTCTGTAGTACTCCACTACATCAGCACCAACTGCTCCAGTCTCATTATCTGCAAAGCATCTTGTCATCGGTGCCATCGCTATACGATTACGAAGAGACCAAGTTCCAACTTGAATTGGATCAAACAACTTTGTTTCTTCAACGTTTTCAAAAAATCCCCCAGCATTTACATTTGTTCCTTCATAAATACTCGCTGCTTTATTACTTGAACTTGTCATTTTTCTTCCCCCTAAAAAATCTTACTATAATCGCATCATACTTACTTTTAGATAGTAACGTCAATTTTTACGACTTTACAATAAAAAATTCGAATATCCAAAAAATAAAATGCTATAAATAATATTAAAAAGGTTTCCTTAGGAGGAAACCTTTTTTGTTGACCATATATGGCTGTCAATTCGTTTATCTCTTTAATAAAAAACACCTTATCAATAGAAGTGAAAATGGTTCAGTATTCTTCTAAAAATAATAACTTATATACCTAAAACAATGAAAGCCCTACCTCTCTTTCATCCTTACGGCTCCTCGTCCGTGCCAGTGTGAATCAGGATTGCAAAAATCAAGTAACTATTTTATCGAAGTATTCAATTAAACTTCGAACATTCATAAATGAAATTAAAAAATAAAAATGGATTTGATTGTAGTAATAACAATAGAGGTAATGCTCTAAAAGTGGTTTGAAAGAGTTGAATGTCTTTGAAATGATAAATTTTCTATAATTATGTTCCCAAAAAATTCAAGATCTTTTTTGGGATATAATACATTATTTGTAATGAACCTTAACAAAAGCTTTTTATCTGATTTTCTGTGATACCTTCAATTAATCCCAGTTCACTAATCAAAAATTCATATGCGTTATCTAACATCTTCTTTTCGCTTGCATTAAGTGCTTTTTCTTTCTGTATACGCATTAAATCACGCACAACTTCAGCACCTTCTTGCATTTTACCCGTCTTTATTTTATCAGTGTTCAATTTATACCTTTGTTTCCACGTAAGTAATCTATCTGATTCCCCATGTTGAAAAATATCCATTATGTGTGCTAATGCGGTTATATCCGTAACTGGTCGTATATTCGAATTCAATATTCTCCCTGCTGGAATCATTAGTTCCATATTACTAGCCGACATTTTTATAACATAATACTGTTGTTTTTCTCCTGAGATTTCCTTCTCTTCTATGGCTTTAATTATACCTGCTCCCTGCATTGGATAAACAATATTATCACCAATTTGAAACAAATAATCCACCTCCATATATGGTAACCTTCTCAAGCTTAACATACTTTTAGTTTTTTAGCAAAATTTTTATTTTATCATAAAATTATTTTACGAGTCAATACTTCAGAAGCAAGAAATTAAATTTACACAATACACTATAAAAATCGCAATTCCATTAACGGTTCCACACACATTCATTCTCCTTTAACACAAAAACACATCACTACATTTAAGTAGTGATGTGTTTTTGATAAGGCATAAATAAATATCTACTTTTCCGTCTATATACTAACCTGTTTGCTAACTGTTTCCCTCGCTAAAAGAAAACTCATAATCACTTGCGCTGCTACTCTACTCGTCATATCTCTGAAATCAAGAGTTGGATCAATCTCTACTATATCCATCCCTTGAACGAGCGATTCTTTACCAAGGAATTCAATCGCATCTAGTAAAGTCGTACTATCCATCCCACCAGGCCCAATTGCTGGACAACCTGGTGCAAACGCTTGGTCTAGCACATCCATATCAAGAGAAATATAAATAGAAGTCACACCTTGATTTCTTAATACTTCAATACTTTCCGTGATAATATCTTTTATTTCTCGCTCTCGTACGTCTTTCATTGTATACACTGTTACACCATGCTCTATTGCATATTCATGGTACGCACGTGCATTAGAAAAATTACGAATTCCAATTTGAACAAGTTGTTTTCCAGTAATGACATCATTTTCTAGTAAACTACGGAATGGTGTACCATTTGACGGGCCTCCATCATCTAAATTACGTAAATCATGATGAGCATCAAATTGAATAATTCCGACCTTCCCTTTACTGTTTGCAAAACCTGTTATACTCGGAAAACTAATCGAGTGGTCACCGCCAAGAACGATTGGTATCATGTTCGGGTTTACTTTCGTTACATGCCCAACTGTTTTCGCAATTCGTTTATGACTTTCTTTTATATCCGTCACATGCATCGTAATATCGCCGCAATCATATAAGACACTTTCCTTCATATCGTGTTCTTCTGTAATTGCATATGTGCTATATGCATCTAACATCGCACGAATTGTTTTTGGCGCAAAACTCGCTCCTGAATGACTAATAGACGGTTTAGAAAGGGGTGCTCCAATTAAGGCAGCACCGAATATTTCCACACCTTCCTCCCAATCTTTAATCATCTCACTCCATTTCGTCACTTCACGATCAATAAACTTTGCATTTTTCTTTAAATAGTGGCCGTGCTCCACGATTGTTCACCTCTTGTATATGCAATATTACCATTCTTCCATACTGTATTCACATGACTTACGCCGTAATGATACGGTACGTAAGCATAATTGTAAGCATCCCATAAAACTAAATCTGCCTTACGACCAACTCTAATTTTCCCAGCTACATCACCACGGTTAATGGCATATGATGAGTTAACCGTTACGGCATTCCAAACTTCTTCTGGTGTCATTTTCAATTTTAGCATCGCAATGCTCATAATAAGCTGAATATTTTCAGTTGGACAGCTACCTGGGTTAAAGTCTGTAGCTAACGCAACTGCAACACCTTCATCAATCATTTTACGTCCACGAGCAAAGCTTTCTTTATTTAAATAGAAAGTTGTTCCTGGTAATAAAGTTGCTACTGTATTAGAATTTGCAAGCATTTCAATTCCTTTATCAGAAGCACCAACTAAATGGTCCGCTGATGCTGCACCGATTTCTGCCGCTGCTTCCGCACCACCAAGAGGGTCGATTTCATCTGCATGAATTTTCACATCAAAGCCAAGCTCTTTCGCTTTTAATAAAAATTCTTTTGATTCTTCTACAGAGAACACACCTGTTTCACAGAAAATATCAACGAACTCCGCTAATTGCTTCTCTTTCATTTCTGGTAGTAGGTCTAACATCCATTGTAAAAATTCTTTCGATCTACCTTTATACTCTTTCGGAACTGCATGAGCACCTAAAAATGTTGAAACTAAATCGATCGGATGCTCTTTTTGTAATTGTGCTGTTGCCTCTAATTGTTTCCATTCCGTCTCATCATCTAATCCGTAACCACTCTTCGCTTCTACAGTAGTAACTCCGAAAGATAGCATACGGTCTAAATGGAATTTCGCTTTTTGAACAAGTTCTTCTTTCGACGCCTGTTTCGTTGCATTTACAGTTGAAAGTATGCCTCCGCCTTGTTCTAAAATTTCTAAGTACGGAACTCCTTGTAGTTTTAGTGCGATTTCATTTTCACGAGATCCACCAAATACAAGATGAGTATGCGGGTCAACGAGACCAGGAGAAACCATTTTCCCGCCGCAATCAATAACTTCTCTCGCTTGTAATCCTTTCGCTTCTTCCGCTGTTCCAACGAAAGTAATTACACCATTTTCAATTCCAACCGCACCGTTTTCGATAACAGGAAGCGTGTTCATCGCTTCCCGTCTTAACAAGCCATCTTCTTGATCCATTGTTAGTAATTGACCGATATTTATTAGTAAAGTGTCCAGCATGTTTTCTCCTCCTTATTTCATCATCGGAATGTTAACGCCTTTTTCTTTCGCAGTTTCCACAGCTAAGTCATACCCTGCATCCACGTGACGAACAACACCCATACCAGGGTCAGAAGTTAATACGCGCTCAATTCGTTTTGCTGCTGCTTCTGTTCCATCTGCAACGATAACCATTCCCGCATGAAGTGAATAACCCATACCAACGCCACCACCGTGGTGAACAGATACCCAGCTTGCACCGTTTACACTATTAATTAATGCATTTAAAATTGGCCAGTCAGCTACTGCATCACTACCATCTTTCATCGCTTCTGTTTCACGATTTGGAGATGCTACTGATCCACAATCTAAATGGTCACGACCGATAACGATTGGTGCTGATAATTCACCATTTGCAACCATTTCATTAATGATGCGACCAAATTTCGCTCGCTCACCGTAACCAAGCCAACAAATACGTGATGGAAGCCCTTGGAATTCAACTTGTTGACGTGCCATACGAATCCAGTTACATAAATGTTCATTATCAGCGAACTCACGTAAAATTACTTCGTCTGTTTTATAAATATCTTCTGGATCACCAGAAAGTGCTACCCAGCGGAATGGTCCTTTTCCTTCGCAGAATAATGGACGGATAAATGCTGGAACGAATCCTGGGAAATCGAATGCATTTTTCAAACCTTCATCGAAAGCAACTTGGCGAATGTTATTTCCGTAATCAAATGTAATTGCGCCTTTTTCTTGCATAGCAAGCATTGCTTCCACATGTTTTGTCATACTTTCTTTTGATAATTGTACGTAGCGTTCTGGATCTTCTTCACGAAGTTTCGCTGCTTCTTCTAACGTGTAGCCTACTGGAATATAACCGTTTAATGGATCATGAGCAGATGTTTGATCTGTAACTAAGTCTGGTGTAATATTGCGCTTCACTAGTTCTGGTAAAATTTCTGCCGCATTTCCTAATAAACCAATAGAAATCGGTTCTTTCTTCTCTTTATACTCGTTCGCAACCGTTAACGCTTCTTCTAATGATTCTGTATACATATCACAGTATCTCTTTTCAATACGACGATCGATGCTGCGCTTATCAACATCAATAGCAATGACAACACCGCCGTTCATCGTTACAGCAAGAGGTTGTGCACCACCCATACCACCTAAACCAGCAGTAAGTGTTAATGTACCTTTTAATGAACCATCGAAATGTTGACGAGCTGCTTCACCAAATGTTTCATATGTTCCTTGTAGAATCCCTTGCGTTCCAATGTAAATCCAGCTACCAGCTGTCATTTGTCCGTACATCATAAGACCTTTTTTCTCTAGTTCTCGGAAGTGATCCCAGTTTGCCCATTTCGGTACTAAGTTTGAGTTCGCTAACAAAACGCGAGGTGCATCTTCATGTGATTTAAAAATGGCAACTGGCTTTCCTGATTGAACAAGTAACGTTTCATCGCTTTCTAACGTTTTTAATGAATCTACAATCGCCTGATAACTTTCCCAGTTACGAGCTGCACGGCCAATTCCGCCATATACAACTAATTCTTCTGGTTTTTCAGCAACTTCAGGATCTAAATTGTTCATTAACATACGAAGTGCAGCTTCTTGCACCCACCCTTTCGTTTGTAACTCTGTACCTCTTGGCGCGCGAATTGTTTGTTGTACTTTTTCCATTTCAATCTCTCCCTTTTCTCATTTTATAGTGCTGCGTTTACATCTAATCTTTCTTTTATCGAATAATTCGTTTTTAACCAATGCGCAATATTTTCAATATCTGTTGAGAATATACGGTCATTTTTAATAGATGGCACCTGCTGACGACCTTGATGGTAGAAGCTCTTCGTCACTGTACTCATGTTTTCAATTCCGCGATATTCTGCTGCTTGCATCGCACAAATCATCTCAATAGAAAGAACACGTCTTGCATTTTGAATAATCTGATGTGCATGGCGTGAAGCAATTGTTCCCATACTTACATGATCTTCTTGGTTAGCAGAAGACGGAATTGAATCTACACTCGCCGGATGTGCCAACGTTTTATTTTCAGAAACTAGTGACGCTGCAGCATATTGCATAATCATTGCACCAGACTGAAGTCCTGGTTCTGGACTTAAAAATGGTGGTAAATCATTTAATTGCGGATTCACTAAACGCTCAATACGGCGCTCCGAAATATTTGCAAGTTCTGCCATTCCTACTTTTAAGAAGTCCATCGCAAACGCAATCGGTTGACCATGGAAATTCCCGCCCGAAATTACTTTTTCCCCACCATCAAAGATAAGCGGATTATCTGTTGCTGCATTCATTTCAATTTCTAATTTTTCTTTCACATAATTTAAAACTTGCCAAGAAGCACCGTGTACTTGCGGGATACAGCGAAGTGAATAGGCATCCTGTACACGTAGTTCTCCTTGTTTTGTTGTTAATTTACTATCATGAAGAATGTCACGAATTCTGCTCGCTACTTCCACTTGCTCTTTATAACCACGTGCTTTATGAACATTTTCATCAAATGCATCAATAATGCCTTGTAACCCTTCAATTGTCATCGAAGCAATTAGTTCAGCTTGATACGCCGTTGCTTCTGCTTCTATATAAGAAAGAACTCCTTGTGCTGTCATCGCCTGCGTACCATTAATTAACGCAAGACCTTCTTTTGCTTCAAGTTCAATTGGCTCAAGCCCTTCTTCTGTAAGAGCAACCATTGCATGAACGCGTTTCCCCTTATAGAACACTTCACCTTCGCCTAATAATACGAGCGCAAGATGAGATAAAGGTGCTAAATCGCCACTTGCACCAAGTGAACCTTGTTGCGGAACGACTGGATGAATTTTACGGTTTACAAACTCAAGAAGCATATTTACAACAAGCGGCCTAACACCAGATACTCCTTTAAGCATCGTGTTCGCTCGTAAAATTAACATTCCACGCGATACTTCTTCCGGGAATGGATCACCAATCCCACATGCATGTGACTGAATTAAATTATGTTGAAGTGCCTTTACATCATCTTTTTGGATAAGCACATCACTAAACTTTCCAAATCCAGTTGTAATTCCGTAAACGACTTTTCCGTCCTCTACAATTTTCTCAACTACTTCGCGGCACTCCGCTACCTTTTGCATACTAGTTGGACAAGCTGTTACACCTTCTCCTTCCAGTAATAACCTCTTCATTTCTTCAACTGTCAATGTATGTCCTGTTAACGTAATCATCATTTTTCCTCCTTAAAAAGGCAAAAGGGGACCTTATCTTTTTAAGACAGACTTCTGTCCTAAAAAAGTAAGGCCCCCTTCTAACTAATAGACTATGGGCAAATCATATGTGATTAATTCCTAAACCAATCGCCTCATGCTCAGATCCTTTTACAGGTGCACCAATCGTTCCATATAATGCAACAGCAACCCATTCGCCTTCTTTTTTTCCGTCGTATGGTGTACCGCGCACAATCGCAAAACGAAGTCCTACTGTACGAAGAACGTCTGCTAACTGAATTTGACCTCTCGTCACTCCGTACAAAGCTTCCATAATTGCATGATAAAGTGCATGTGTTTCTCTGTAAACGTCTGTTTCAATAACTTGGTTGCTTTTAGCCGCTGTTTCCATTGCTGCGACAACCTTTTGCGAATTCATCGAACCCACTTTCCCCGTACAATACTTCCAACCTTTTGGAATGGATAATACAGGACTTTCATTCTCATCCGCAAGTGCCAACAGCATGGCCATACGACCAATTCGATGTGTTCCTTGAAGAAGCATGTGACTCTCTCATTTCTTTTGAATTATTTGAATATTACTTAATTTAAGAATATATGAAAACGTTTAAATCGTCAATAGTTTAAACTCACATTCAAACAATTTTTTCATCCCCTCCATTTGTGTACACAAATTATTTACACAATTTTTCCAAGCATGCTATAGTCTCATTAACAGATGCAAAGGGGCGAGATTTCAATGACGAAGCGAAAAGATATTCATTTTCGAATTGAAGAAAAATTACTTGCAAGGTTTGAAGCTGCACTCCATTACGAAGGTTTAAAGAAAACCGACATATTAACACATGCGATTCAGCAATTTTGCACGAAGGTGGAATGTGAAAAAATGAATGATGTAAAACGTCAATATAACGTTAGCAACCATTTACAAACACGCATCGACACACATACACATTACGAAGAAAAACACGTAGATTTAGATAAACTCGTCATTAAACATTTACAACTTCAAGGGGAAGAAAACATATTAGAGGTTGGGTGCGCTAGTGGAAAATTCCTTTCCCTTTTACAAACAAATGGTCATAAAGGCCCATTAACCGGGTTTGATCAATCCGAAGCTATGCTTGCTGAAGCTGCTAAAACAAATAACTTAATAGAATGGAAACGAGGGGATGCTAGTAAACTTCCTTTCGAAACAAATTGTTATGACCTAATAATTGCAAGACATATGTTATAACCATGTGAAAGATGTTGAAAAAACGATTCAAGGATTCCATAAAGTAATTCGTCCTGGCGGAACACTTTTAGCTACAACAAATTCTAGCGTTACACTACCTCGTATAGTTGAAATGTGTAACCGTATGTTAGACGCATTTGATTTACCGAAAACAACATCATCAGTCACTCCATTTTGTTTAGAAAACGGTAAAGAGATATTACAATCTGTTTTTCCAACTGTTGAAGAAACAGTTATTCATAATGCTCTCGTTTTTCATCATGCTACTCCGATTGTAAACTATATTTCTAGCATGTTTCCGTCGCTAAATATACCTGATAATACATACCTTCACGCGGAAATGAAGGTATGGCTAAAAGAAGAAGTAGAAAATGAATTGTCACTTCATAACGGTATATGGCGTGACCCAAAAACGTTAGCCATTTATCGATGTCAAAAAGAAAAAAGCTAGCATTTGCTAGCTTCTACACGTTTTCTCGTAAAAGTTTCTCCATTACTACATTACCTTTACCACAATAAAAATCTGTATTATGTTCGTCTGCCACTCCAAAATAAGAGGCAATTGCTATTCCAAATGGTACAAATGCATGCCCTTGTGCTGTAATGATATTTGAGTGTTGCACAACTTCTTCATACACGAAATTTTCTACTGGAAAACAATCAAATTTTTGATAATCTATAGTCGCAGTATAAGAAATCCCTTTAAATAACCCTGCTTTTACTAGTGCATACGGTCCAGCACAAATTGCCGCCACTAATTTTTCTTGTTCATGAAATTGACGAATGATTGAAAAAAGAGGTTTTGCATCTTCCAACTGTCCTTCTTCTCCACCTGGAATAAGTATCCCCTCATACTCATCTACACGTGCTTCACTTACTTCTATATGCGGCTGCACTTGCAATCCAGTTTCACTTATAACCAATTCTTTAGTTAAGCCCGCTGTAATGATTTCATATTTATTTTTCAGCAATGCCGTTGCTACTGTTATTTCAAACTCTGCAAATGTTGAGTATACAAATAAAAGTATTTTTTTCATAGCTCTCTCTCCTTTAACCAGTCCATAAAATATACCTCTAAATCGTCCACTGTTAATCTATTCGTGTCCACATAAGTTACAGGAAATTGTTTATACCAGTCTTTTTCAGTTTCTACTAATTTAAATTGCTCCGCAAACGTACTTCTGTTTCTTGTTCTATCATTATTTTTTCTATCATATACATTCTTTTTCGTAACATCTAAGTAAAAAATCACATCCGAACGGCATGCTCTTAATTTATATAATTCATCTTTCAATTCAGTTTCTATATCCCACTCTTCTCCTATAATCGTTGGATAAAAGAGTGTAAAGAACTCAATGTCTTCTGGTCCGCGATCAAAAATTACGACTGAATCTTTCACATTTTGAAACTCCTTTATTTTTGCTTCCATAAACATTTTTTGATTCATAATAAACCCTACTTTTGAATTCATATCTAAATTCAATTTTTTTCGCTTCTCTACAATTGGATATGGATTTTCATATATAACTCGAAACCCTCTCTTTTCTAACCTTTTTGCTAATGTTGTTTTTCCGCTAGCCATCGGCCCTTGCAGTGAAATTACGTATGCCACACCTCTCATTCCCTTACACTTTAGTACACCTATAATATACAGAATCTTGAAAACTCTCAACATTATATATATCATCTTGTTTCTTATTCATATCTAACTTATAATGAAAAATAGAGATTATGACGGACGCATCAATAATGTAAGCTTGGAAATCCAAGCTTACATTATTTTTTGCTTTCCCTTTTCTAATAAAAAGAGTATACTAGATTAGAACGTATGTTCTTAGTAATTACATACAGTAAGGAGATAGAACAATGGTATACGACACAAAAGCAATTTCTTGGAATGAATCTTTAAAACAACTTCAACGCCGCTATACAAACAAACAAGTTGACCGAAAAGAATTTGAGGATATTGAACTGATGGAATTCTTCCGCGATAACGACTACATTTCTTTACCTACACATATAAGCGGCCTATCAAAAACACGTTTTACTTCTTACTCTATTTTCACAACTGAAGATAAAGATCGTAAAGTTGGCACACTTATTATTGAGTATGTTGAAGACGATAATAATAATTTATGTGTTGAACAACTATACTTCGTTTAAACTATAACGCTTGGTCAAAATGACCAAGCGTTCTTGCTTTCTATGAATCTCACTGTATATAATATGAATAAAAGAAAACCGCTATCATTAAGGGGGGATATGCGTGCTCGAAGGATGGTTCAGTTGGTTCATTGTATTATGGACGGTTATTTTATTAGGGCTTATGTCTATCGGTGGATACTTTATGTTCAGAAAATTTTTAAAACGTTTACCAAAAGAAGACGGCATGTCCATTTTGGATTGGGAAGAACACTACATAAATAAAACGAGACATTTATGGGCTGACGAACAAAAACAATTGTTAGAAGAGCTTGTAAGTCCTGTTCCAGAACTATTTCGTGATGTTGCAAAATCAAAGATTGCTGGCAAAATCGGGGAACTTGCATTACAAGAAAATGCCTCTCAAATTACACAAGACTTGATTATTAAGGGATATATCATTGCCACACCAAAGCGTGATCATAAATTTTTAATAAAAAAACTACAAGAAAAAAAGATTGATTATTCTAACTATCGATCTTTACTCGCAAAGTAACTTCATATTATTTTCGATAAAAAAGACAGCGCCTTTGACGCTGTCTTTTTATTTGGTACATATACAGTTTTTAAGTTAGCTTCATATCTTTTTCATTATAAAAACCATCTTCTTTTTCCATTTCCTTCTGTAATTTCGTAAAGGAACGATACATTGCAATTCTCCATGACACAATCATCGCAAACGCAAGTAAGAAGAACATGCCACTAAGTTGTCCTAAATCAAGAGATTGACTTAAGTAGGTTTTAAATACAATCCGCACTACAAGTAATCCAATTAATATGAAAACAAAGGCTTTTGAACGCTTCAAATAAATCTCTTGTCCTCTAATTTCAAATTTAGATGTTTTAATAAGAAAAATAGAGAAAATCAAACCGACACCAATTGCTTCTAACATTTCTGCTGGAGTTAATCGAAATTCAGGAAAAACATACATCAATGCACCCGTACTCATAAAAAATGGTGGAAGTATAATTTTTTTCAATGTTGCAGGTTTCTTAGCTGCTTTTAAACGAATAAACATCGCACCGACAGCCATACAAACAGCAACGATACTTGATAAAAGAACTATGTTCATATTTTCTCATCCTTTTTTGTGGCTATATGCAAAATATACTTTCATTATATGCTTTTCCGTTAGTATTTCCAACATTTTCGCAGAATAATACTAAAAACCAGTAAAACCACCAAATAAACTTGAGAAATATACGATAATTTTCGTCATCCAGTTAAAGTATAGGAAGACACCCATAACAATCATAATATATCCTCCGACTTTCATGAAGGCCATACTATTTCTTTTAATCCAAGACATTTTCGTAATAAAGAATGACAGTACGAAAAACGGGATTGCAAATCCAAGTATGTAAGCAATCATATATATCATTGCTGATTCTGGATTTGTTGCTGCTAATCCAATTACAGACACTAGAATTGGTCCGGTACATGGCGTCCACCCTGCTGCAAAAGCTAATCCGATTAGTACTGATCCAAAATAGCCACTTGGACGATTTTTAAATGTAAATTTACGGTCTTGCATTAAAAATTTCGGCTTAAACACCCCGACAATAATTAAGCCGAACACGATGATAAATATACCACCTAACTGTCTGATTAAATCTTTATAGTCAGTAAAGATTCCTCCAATAAAACTTGTACCAAATCCAATTGCAATAAATATAATTGAAAATCCAAGTAAGAAAAACGCTGTATGTATCATACTTCTTTTGCGAAGCATTGCATTTTCTTCTTTCAATTCAGAAACCGACATACCTGTTATGTACGATAAAAATGCCGGATAAAGCGGTAAGCAACATGGGGAAATAAATGATAAGAACCCGGCGCCAAACGCTAAAAAAATACTAATATCTTGCATCATTCCACTCCTCTCCCTAAATATTGTAACAAAAACACATAAAAATACTATGAACAATTCGTGAAATCACTTTTACAACGTGGCAATAAGAAAAACCGCACTTCCTCACAGTTTCTAATAAAACGTTTTCATTTCCTTCTATTATATAGAAAAAAACCAAATGGATTATAAAACTCCTTTAATTGTTATTACCATAACAAAGGTAACATAGTTTCTCAAATAATTAGCACGTTACTAGTACGTCTATATACATATTGGTTTAAAAAATATTTTTTTCAAATGCTATCTCTATACAATGCAAAGTTTATTTTATAATACTTCTACTATTAAAAATTTCAAGATTATGCATAAATATCATACTTTTATTATTATTCTATAAAATGTCATACTTTTCTTTCATTTGACCCTTTATTTCTAATTTTGTATACTTCCCTCTAGTTATATATTTTCGATACGGAACAACTTCATATAGATGGGAGGAATTTTTCATGCTTCGTTATTCTCTTTTAGTTTTATTAGGAGCGTGTAGTTATGGAATTTTAGCTATTTTTGTTAAGCTTGCATATGCAGAAGGATTTTCACTTGGAGAGGTAATTGGCAGCCAATATTTGTTCGGTTGGATTATTTTGCTTGCTATTACACTTCTATTTTCTAGACATCGCGTTCCTTTAAAGCAAGCATTACTTTTATTCGTTGCAGGAACATCTGCAAGTTTTACCGGAATTTTTTATTATGCTTCATTAAAAACTGTACCAGCTTCTATTGCAATTATTCTTTTATTCCAATTCGTTTGGGTCGGAATTATCATTGAAGCAGTCGCAACAAAAACATTACCTTCAAGAGAAAAAGTTATTTCTGTTATTTTCTTACTTGTAGGGACATTTTTATCAAGTGGTTTACTTGAACAATCAGTAGGTGCTTTCGATACGACTGGGGTCATTTTAGGTTTATTATCTGCTGTTACATTCGCAACATACATTTTCGTAAGCGGAAAAGTTGCTGTTGAAGTACCTTCATTACCGCGCGGTGTTCTCTTAATGACTGGTGCTTTAACTTTAGTCATGATTGTATTCCCACCAACATTTATTTTTAATGGTGCCATTTCTCAAGGTCTTTGGAAATACGGTTTAGGATTAGGAACATTTAGTATCGTTATTCCATCTATTGCCTTTACAATCGGGATTCCAAAAATCGGTTCTGGCTTAGCGACTATTCTTGGTGCAGCGGAACTACCAGTTACAACAATTATGTCAGTATTCGTTTTAAAAGAGGCTGTACTATCTTCACAATGGTTCGGTGTATCACTTATATTAATTGGGATTGCAATCCCGCAAATTGCATACGCAATGCGTGGACGTTATCGTAAACATCATACGCATAAAAAAGTCGCAGCATAAAGTGAAACTTTAATTAGTTGAACCAATCGGGCTTTTATGGGATAAACGAGAGAGGATTTTCATTTGAGAATCCTCTCTTTTATTGTTGTATACTTATGATAAATATTTTGCTGAAGAAAGAAGGCATACTACATGGTATCTATTTCAAATCAACTAAAAGAAAAACTTATTTCCATCCGTCGACATTTACATGAGTATCCAGAACTATCATATGAAGAGTTCGAAACAACAAAAGCAATAAAAAATTGGTTAGAAGAAAAAAACATTACTATCATTGATTCCAATTTAGAAACAGGAATTATCGCTGAAGTGTCTGGTAATAAAAACGGACCAATTGTAGCAGTTCGTGCTGATATTGATGCCCTTCCTATTCAAGAAGAAACACATTTGTCCTATGCATCTAAAGTACGAGGGAAAATGCATGCTTGTGGACACGATTTTCATACATCTGCTATTTTAGGTACTGCTTTCTTATTAAAAGAAAGAGAATCTTCCCTAAATGGAACGGTTCGCTTCATATTCCAACCAGCTGAAGAAAGTAGTAATGGCGCTTGCAAAGTTATTGATGCTGGACATTTACGTAATGTGCAAGCGATTTTCGGCATGCATAATAAACCTGATTTACCAATAGGTACAATTGGCATTAAAGATGGTCCACTGATGGCCGGAGTTGATCGATTTGAAATTGAAATTCACGGAGTTGGTACACACGCGGCTGTACCAGATGCTGGAGTAGATCCTATTGTCGCATCCTCTCAAATTGTGATGGCACTGCAAACAATTGTAAGCCGAAATATAAGTTCATCTCATAATGCAGTTGTTAGTGTTACAAATATTCATGCAGGAAATACGTGGAACGTGATTCCTGAAAAAGCTACGTTAGAAGGAACGATTCGCACATTCCAAGCTGAAACACGTGAAAAGATTCCAGCACTCATGGAGCGTATTATTAAAGGTGTATCTGATGCATTAGGTGTAAAAACGAAATTCCGTTTTTATTCAGGTCCTCCTGCTGTTCACAACGATAAAGCTCTTACAGACTTATCTACTCAAGTTGCCACAAAGATGAATCTTAATATCATCTCGCCTAGTCCGTCAATGGCTGGAGAAGATTTCTCATTTTACCAACAGGAAATACCAGGTTCATTCGTCTTTATGGGAACGAGCGGTACACATGAATGGCATCATCCTGCTTTTACAATTAATGAAGAGGCACTGCCTATAAGTGCAGAATACTTTGCTTTACTAGCCGAAAGAGCACTTAAACAATTCTCATAAAAAAAGCCGTTCAAAGTGCATCTCAGCACCCTGAACGGCTTTTCTTATTAAGTTAAATCACGTTTTAAAAACACAGTATATGAAATACATAAAAATACGAACAAATAAAGTAACAACATACATGATGCAAACGGGAATGTTACTCCATCAATAAAACTTCCATTCTTTGAAATACTATATAAATCTGTGTTTGCTGGCAATAAATATTTCGCCCAGTTATATCTAGTGGCTGCTAATAGCGCAATATTGCCTGATAAAGCAAGGAATAGTGAAATACCAATTGCACCTCCACTAGATCTTGTTAACACAGAAATCATAAATGCAAACGATGCGTACACAACCGTTGGTAACCACGATAAAACATAATATTTACTTGCTTCTACAAAAATGTTTTGTTTTATTATATTTCCATCTTGGAAAATAAACTCACTCCATGCAGGCTGTTGGAATTTATAAATAACAAGTCCACATAAAGCGGAGAAGATCATATTAAATATAAATAATAAAGCTGCAAATATAACAATTGCTAAAAATTTTGCTGTTAAAATTTTAAAGCGACTCGCTGGTCGTATCGTTAAAAATTTATATGTTCCCCAGCTATATTCATTCGCAAAAATTGTACTTGCATACACGAGGATAAATGGGAGCAAAATTGGAAATACGATAAAACCTGTATCTCTCATGAAAGAAAGTGGAGAACTGCTTGCCGCTGCTGTATCCGTATCTAAATGCTTCATCTTAAGCTGGTATTCTTTTACAAGCTCATCCCCTGATTTTTCTGCTAAAATAGCTTCTTTTTTCATGCCAAGCTTTTTCTCAATTTCTACAGTTCGTTCTGTATAATCTACTTTCCATCCTTTTGTTTCCGGTTCAAAATACTTTACCGTAACCCATCCTAATCCGATTATTAATACTGCAATAACTGCAAATGGAATAATCGTTCGCTTCCGCTTAAATATTTTATACAGTTCGTTATATACTAAATTAAACAATATCTTTTCCCCCTGTTAATTCTAAAAATTGCTCTTCTAACGTTTTTCTTTCTTCATATACACGATACACTTGAATATTTTTCTCAAGCAATGTACGAATAACATTTGGGATTTCTTCATCTTTTACATTAATAAGTAATTCATTATCTTTTACTAAAACATCATGCCCTAATATTTCTGCTGCTTTATTCGCATCATCTACACGTATACGGATCGTCTCCATCTCTTCGCTTTGGCTACGCTGAATATTTTGCGTAGCCACATATTCCCCGTGCTGAATAATGATAACTCTGTCACACATTAATTCAACTTCTGAAAGTAAGTGACTTGATACAAGTACAGCTTTTCCTTGTTCATGTGCAATTTTTTTTATGTACATTCTCATTTCATGTATTCCACTAGGGTCTAATCCATTTGTCGGTTCATCTAGTATCAACACGTCTGGATCGTGAATAAGTGCCTGAGCGATTCCTAAACGTTGTCTCATGCCGAGTGAATACGCTTTTACTTTGCGATCAATTACTTGTCCCATCCCTAACAATTTCACTACTTCATCGATACGTTCTTCGGTCACATTACCATTCATTCGTCCGAAATATGTTAAATTTTCATAGCCGCTCAAAAAAGGATAAAATTCAGGTGTCTCAATTACCGCTCCAATTTTCGCAGCTGTTTTTTCGAATTGCTGTTTCACAGATTGACCATCAATCCATACTTCACCTTCTGTCATACGGATCATACCAACCATCATTCTCATTAAAGTCGTTTTTCCAGCACCGTTTGGTCCGAGTAAACCGACAACCTCGCCTTTTTTCACTTCAAAACTAATATTTTGTACAAGTGTCTTTGATCCGATTCGCTTCGTTAACCGATCGACTTTTACAATTGATTGTTCATTTGTCATTCTATACAACCTTTCCTTCCCATTCTTTGTCAGGTCTTTTCACTGTAACATGATTATTTTTATGTGTAAAATAGAAAAAAGCATGATTTCTCATGCCCTTTCTTTAAACCGCAACGAATTTTCATCTTTTAAATTTCGAACAAATCGATAACATTGCATCATCGATATTAAAACGACAGTCATCATAATTACACTAATAATTACAACTGCATATATTGTAATTGGCGCACTATTTATTCCTTGTATCCCTGCGATTTTCATAAAGATAACCGTGAATAATTTCAAAAATAGCATCCCATTAATTAATCCAAAAACAAATGCTGCTCCATAAATGAATAATTGCTCCTGACATAATACACATAGTACCTCTTTTCTTTTCATATTTTCTTCTACATAAGATATAAACTCCTCCCTCCTCACATGCAAAAGGGAGTACATCATTTTATATGTAGTAAAAATACATATGAAAATTAGCACAATAAAAAGTGTGTAAAAGTACATTTGAAATACAAATGCATTCCCTACTTTCAAAATAGCTCCTTCATTAAATTGTAACGATATCATAAAAAACAAAATCATAGTACTCATAGCAATCCACATAAATTGCTTCATCCTTTTGGTAGCAAATGTTATAATATTTTTTCTCGCTAACCGACATAAAGACATAAAATTCTTCCCCTACCTTATTACATACGCATTCTATACTACTAGTGTATAAAAATATGACATTTTAAACATCGCACTACAATCGGAATTTCTTCTAAGTCTTTAGTCCTAGAAAACGAAATGATAAAAAATCACATTTAGAATATAATTGTAAAAAGGAGGAGGTTGCATGCGTATAAAATTACTATCAATCTTGTGTTTATTATTACTCACAAGTTGTAGCCAAATAAAAAACAATGAAGTTGCCATTGTTGAGCCATACAAATTAACAAAAGAGCAAGCTTCTATTTTACAAATGACTCCTTTTCAAGAAGGAAATAGCATATTTTATAACGTTACGCTTAAAAATGATAAAGATGAAATAAATGCTACAATTGATTATTATAACAATGGTAAGAAAACAAAAGAAATTGCTAATATAGCTACCCCACATTTTTCAAAAAAGAAAGTAAAGCTTTCTTTTTTACCACCACATTTCCAATTTGATAAAGATATACAAGAAAAAAGGCAGTGGTATCTGAATATTGAAGGTGGTTCAACACTTGTTCCTGAAGAAGCGCCACCAAGCGTAAATAGCTCTGCAACTACTACAATCCAATCTATAAAAAATTTAAAATACAATCAAAAAACAACTTTAGCTGCTGTAATCCAAACCAGTAAAGAAACTGTAAGCGTCCCTACAATTGACGAAGAAAAGGGTATTGATTTACTCTTAAAAGAAAATGAACACGTTTATCTATTTAGTATCGAGCTAAAAAAAGAACAATAAAGCGGAAATGCAACTTAAGTTGCATTTCCGCTTTATTGTTTAATAAGGTGTACTTTTATGGATTTGAATCAAATCCATTTTCTGTTACTACTATTACTCATCTTCTACTTCTATTCTTTTCTTCTCTCTTGCAATTTTTAAAAACTCTAGCAGCTCTGGATTACTATTCATTTTTTTGTAAGCCACTGACATTTCTGCAACGAAATTAGAATCATATAACTCTTTATATACAACTTCTGTTTTATATAACTTATTTGCCGACACGGGTATTACTGTAATTCCAATCCCTGCTGCTACAAGCCCCATAACTGTTTGATACTCTGTTGCTTCTTGTACAATACGTGGACTAAATCCAACTTCTCTACAAAGAGATAAAATTGTATCATACAAAGCTGGCCATACTGGTCTCGTAATAAATACAAACGGCTCATCTCGTAAATCTTCTATATGTATTTCATCTTTCTCTGCAAGTGGATGTGCCTTTGGTAAACACAAAGTGCAAGATAACCTTTGAATTGGCTCTAATTCTAATAATTGCGTTGGAATTGGTGGACGTAAAAAGCCAATATCGATACGGTTATCATGAAGTGCATGAACTTGATCTGGTGTTGACAATTCATGTAATGCAACAGACACTCTCGGAAATTTCTTTCTATATTCCCTAACAATTGATGGTAAAATATCATATATCGCCGCACCTACAAAACCAATTGAAAGTGATCCTACTTCTCCCCTTTGCGCACTTTGTGCAACTTCTACTGCTTTTTCAATTTGTTCAAACGCTTTTTTTACTTCTTTTAAAAACATTTCTCCTGCTTCTGTTAGTTCAACCTTTCTTTTCGTTCTTGAAAATAATGTAACTCCCATTTCTTTTTCTAATTGCTGTATTTGTTGACTAAGTGGTGGTTGTGTCATTTGTAAACGAGCAGCCGCCCGTCCAAAGTGTAACTCTTCTGCCACAACAACAAAATATTGCAAATGCCGTAATTCCATTTTTGGACACCCTTTTCACTTTCGATTAATACGTCTTATATATTAATAACATATAATTTATATATTAGACAAATATTTTGAATGAACGTATAGTAGAAATTGTTAATTCTTTTTTACAATTTTTATGTAACAAAAGAAAGAGGTGGTTACTGTATGAAATGGTGGAAGTTAAGCGGACAAATTTTATTACTATTTTGTTTCGCTTGGACAGGTGAATGGATTGCAAAACAGGCACACCTCCCAGTTCCAGGAAGTATAATCGGTATTTTCTTATTATTAATTTCATTAAAATTTAACCTAGTTAAAAAAGAATGGATACAGGACGGAGCAGATTTTTTATTAAAAGAACTTATTTTATTTTTCATCCCTTCTGCAGTCGCTGTCATACGTTACAGAGATACACTAACACAATATGGAATCGATCTCATTTTAATTATTATGATTAGCACTCTTTGCGTTACCTTAGTTACAGGACTTTTAACAGAATTGCTACTAAAGCGGAAAGGATCAACGCAATGATCGGATTTCTTTGTTTACTATTAACACTATTCACATATTGGCTATCAAAAAAAATGTATCAACGCTGGAATTGGAGTCTACTTTCTCCTCTTCTCGTCTGTCCCATTATTTTAATTGCTTTATTGCTCGGATTAGATACACCTTATGAAACATATGAATCTGGTGGTCATTGGTTAACTGAATTATTAAAACCCGCAACAGTTGCTTTTGCATGGCCAATCTATAAATACTTTGATTTATTAAAGAAACATGGAATGGCTATCTTACTTAATGTCATTGTCGGTTCGTTTTTATCAGTCATTACTTCAGCACTACTAGCAAATTATTTTCAAATTGATTCATCACTAGAACATAGTTTAGCGCCACATATCGTAACAACACCAATCGCAATGGCTATTTCAGAAATGATTGGTGGCATGTCACAATTAACTGCTGTATTTGTCGTTTTAACTGCCTTAACAGGAGCATTGCTCGGTCCTTCTCTCATACGTATTTGCCGTATTAAAACAGCAATCGCAAAAGGTATTATGTTAGGAACAAGCGCAAATGGAACCGGTACATCAAAAGCATTCGAAATCGGTCCTGTGGAAGGAACAATTGCAAGTTTATCTATGCTTTTAACAGCAGGCGCTAGTTTAGTTATCGTTCCGCTTTTCTTGTCTTGGATACATTAAAGAAGCAAGTATTTACATACTTGCTTCTTTATCTATATATTGGCACAGCAATTCATAATCCTCTGGAAAAGCTAAACACAATTGTTCAACTTCATGTATCCCTTTCCAAGCAATTTCATGTATTAACTCATCAGGATCTTGGATTTTCATATTACCGCCTATTTGTTTAACAAAATAATAATGGACATACACTGGAACACCGTATGTAATACCCTCTTTTTCATATATTTTATTTACAACTTCCACATTGTAACCTGTTTCTTCCCAAACTTCCCTAATACAACATTCTTCTAGTGTCTCTCCCTTTTCAAGTCCTCCACTTGGGACAGACCACCTTTTTTCTTCTCCCTCTTTGCCCTGCAGTACCATTAAAACTTCCTTTCTTTCATTTACACATACCGCTGCACTACCTATCCATCTCTCCATAAACATCCCTCCCCTACTAAAATTCGCCCTCTTTTTTATTTTCCCCTTGAAAAAAAGAGGAAAAAAATAAAACAATGACGAAAGATTACATCAACTTCATAGGCAATCCCTTCTTAGAAATTAAAACTGGAAGGATGAAAATATGATTTCTAATTATGTTGTGGAATGTGTCTTTTGTGAAGAAAATCGAAAGCCTCGCCAAGCTATTGTCACAGTTCCCGCCACTACTCAGCTACTAGCCATTGAAAAAGTGCGTGCGGAATGCAAACGTCGCTTCGGAAAAACTGTATTATTACAAACAGAAATTAAAGAAAAAATTGTTTTTGAACAAAAAGAAAGCTGACCATCAATTGGTCAGCTTTCTTATCCGATCATATTTTCACATGAAGATTAGGGGCATCCTCTTTAAGGATCGGGATTTTCCCATTATGTACGTTCCATAATGGTCATCGAACAATATATTTCTATACAATTAACTATTGAATAGAATAGGGCAAAACTTGTTCGCATTTTTAGAAAAGGGATAGGGATATAATTCAAGTAGTACTTCGAATACTCGAACTTTACACTCATAATATTAAAACAAATCCTTTTATATGGGAAATATGAATTACCTACATAATTCATTCGTAAAATATATTAATAGTTTGCTATATTAATTTTATCCCGCTATTTGTAAGCAGTAACCCCCTACTTATTATAATTTCACCTTATTCCATCAATAGCATACATCCAGCTAAAACCGGTGTCATAATCATCGAAAACCTCAAAAGCATTCGCGGTGCATAATTTGTAAACTTCGCGCCAATATATGCCCCTAACATGGTCCCGATTAATACTTGCAATAACAATATATAATCTAAATATCCTTCCGAACTATATCCTAGCCCACCCCCAATTGCAATCGGTAATATAACAAGCATCGTTGTCCCTACAGATTGCTGAATCGTTAGTCTCAATAGAACCATTAATCCAAGCTGAATAAACGGTGCAGAACCAATCCCAAATGAACCAGCCATCATTCCAGTAACTAATCCAAGGCATATACATTTCAACAAGTAGTTCATGGAAAACTCTTTATGCTTATATAAAGATGACTGTTCTTTGTTTTGGAACATAATTAATTTAATAAACATAAAAATTGCCGATAAAAATAACATCCCAGCTGTAAACCAATGAAGAAGATGTGCTGGTATAAGTGAACCAAATTTAGAACCAATATAAGAGCCAATTGCGCCAAATCCTCCAACAATCCCGCCTATAATAAATGCAACATTGCCTTCACGGTAATGACTGACAACACCTGATAATGTCGTAAATGCCATTGCAGTTAAAGATGTTGCAAGAGCAACATGAATAGGAATATGAAATACTAAAGTGAGTATCGCGATAATAAACCCAGCTCCTCCAGCTCCAACAAATCCTAATAAAATACCCATTACTAACATTGTTATAATAATTGCCACAGACTTTCCCTCCAGTAACACAATTATCCATCATATTTATCCTTACATACAAATAAAAAGCATCCTAGACGGATGCTTTTTATTTCAAAAATATGTACTTAATCTTGATTAATCAAAATAACCGCTGGACCAGCGACCACTACTCCAGCTACTTCTATTTTTTCAAATTCCTTTACTGTAATAGATATAACTCCTTCTCTTTCCATCAATTCTTTACTCAGGACATCAGTCGGGATTGCTTTCACCGTCTTACCTCCTTTTCATTTATACAATATGATAAAGTAAAACTTTAATGAGTGGGGTTTTTGTCCGTACTTATTAATTATTACCCCTCACCAATCGGACTAATAATCACCCAATGCATCTATATATATGCATCACCTCCGCTTTCATTCCTTATTCCACTCAAAAACCTTCTCCCCCTTCCGTGACATATTGAAAAATAAAAAAGAAGCTATAACATATAGCTTCCCTCTACGTTTCATTAATCTTTATGCACCGTATATTCCATGACTTTTCCATCTCTATCAAATTGGAAAACAAGCTGTTCGCTATCTATTGGAATAAAGCCACGTTCAGTCCCAAGATAATACAAAGTGGTAACTCCTTCTTCCCCACTTCTCGTTTCCGTTGGAGCTCCTAACAATTGTATAATTTCTTCATTTGATTTCCCTATTAATTTATATTTTTGTAATAGATCATCTACCATATATACCCGCTTATCTGCATGATTTAACCATCTATTTTGATTAAACTTTGATGTATATTCATTTACACTTAGTTGTACAGTGCACACTATTAATGGTATGAGTGCTACTATTAAAACCCCCAACATTTGCTTCTTTTCTTCATTACGATTTTTAGAAACATATAAAATAGCCCTTTGAATCATGACTAATAAAACAAATGGTATGAATACTACAAAAATGCTCCTTACACTTAAGGGTATATGGACCATATCAATGACGAATATAAATAGAATGTACATTACTATATACAAACAAAAATAGACATACAAAATGCCACGTAGCATAGCGTTCAGAAAGATCTCCCCTTTTAACTCACTATATAATTCATCCGGCTAATCATTTCTCGAATCTGTTCTAATTCTTGCACTGTATATACTACTTTCCCTGCTAAGATTTCATTTCTGAAGAACGTTACAATTTGCTCCCGATTTTTTAATCTAGGTGTTTCCTCACTAGAAAGATCTATTATTTCTTTTCCATTTTCATTATAAAAATATACAACTGGTTTTACCTTTTCTTTTATACTATTAGCCTGCATTTCTTTCAAACAATTGTATAAAATTTGAGATAGTTTCTTCACCTTATATACTGGATTTCCTTCATTTTTCACTTGTATAGTTGACGAATCTTTACCTACTATATATTCAAATGTCTCTTCTTTTTCAACTTCTTGTTGATACTTACCCATTTCATCAATCATAAATGAATATATACCAGCATTTTCTTTCGTTAAACCATGAATTAATTTCTCTTCCCATTCTTTCGTCTCAAATAGATAAATACCAGTTTTGCACAAGATGAGATGATGGATTCGATTATCGTTTATTTCACTATTATTTTTAATAAAAACATTCGGCATGATTTGAATTTCAGCATCTAATATGATGCCTTGCTCTATGAATCCTCGCTTCATATAATGTAATGTTTCGTACGTATTCATTTCAGCACCGTTTTTAGTATATTCTCGTAAATTTGCAATTAATTTTTGAAACATATGTATTTCGTTATTATGTTTATTTTGCATTTCACTACGTTCTTTACTATGCTGCATAGCTAATTGATTTTTCATCATACGCATATTTTCAATTTCTCTATTTGCACTTACTTGTAAATCATTGTATTTTTTCTGTTCCATATTTTTTAAATTATTTTGTTGTTCTTTATGCTCTATCACTGTAGCTGCAATTTCATTTTTATACGTTTCAATCGCTTGTTTCTTTTCAAATTCCACTTGCTGACTCTCTGATTCTAACTGTTTATTTTTATAAAACAGCACAAATGCTACAGCTAATAATATTAAAATCGCACCTATTAGCACATAATTCATATTTTTACTCCTTTATTTCATTTTCGATTATTTTTTATAAATATATCTACTATAGTATACTATGGTTTCGATATAGACTTTGTAAAAGTTGTATATTTTTAATAAAAGGCACCTCTGACGGGGCACCTTTTATTTTCACTCTATTGTACACCATACTGAATATAACTCGGATCGTAGTATATCCATTGATTTGTCCCTAAGCAAAGCCATCCATCTTGCTTACTCCACACTCGATACGATTCACCCTGATGTAACTGTCTTATAACATTTCCATTTAATGATGGAGCATCACGCAAATTTACATTATCACCAGTAATAGTCGCTACATAATGTTTATACTGAATATAACTCGGATCATTATATACCCACTGATTTGTCCCTAAACAAAGCCATCCATCTTGTTCTCCCCAAACTTCATATGTTTCGCCACGATTCAATTGGCGAATTACACTAGACTGTAAAGATGGTCCACTTCTCAAATTCACATTATCTCCATTAATTATAGCAACCCCGTACACTGGAGTTGCATTATTAGGCGGGGAAACATTACCTCCACCACTTGCTCCATTCCCTTTTAAAGCTTCTAATGAAACTGCAGCTGATACATCACAATTTCCTACGCCTGAAATTTGTCCAGAATCTGTGTACTGCCACGCTGTCCACGCTGTCCATCCACCAGCATCAGCAGGCGGTGTACTCGAGTATTTAGCAATCCAAAGCGGTATATCACTTAATCCGCTAATTCCGAACTCATTAATATACCAAACTCCTGTATATAACATTACATCTTTTCCAGTAGCCTGTTTCACATAATTTATGAAGCTTCTTGCCCAATTCGATATAGCGTTACCAGTTAAATTACTGTTGCTCGGATCTGTTGGTGATTCTAAATCCAGAACTGGCATTAAGTCTGTCTGGTTATTTTGTAATATACCCACAAAATATTTTGCCTCTGAAATTGCATCATTTTGTTCTGGGCGTGCAAAATGGTATGCACCAATTAATACATTCGCATTTCGTGCTGCTTGTACATTCTTAGTAAAAGTAGGATCAATGTAGTTTACACCTTCTGTCGCTTTTGCATACGCTGCTGGAATTCCAGATGCCTTCACTGCATTCCAATCAATATTCCCTTCCCAATGAGACACATCAATAAACGTAACATTTGAACTTGATCTGTTTTGCATATAAAATCTCCTATCAATTTTTTTACTTCGTATACATACAATATGTACAAGTTTCATAAGAGGACACAACATTTATGCTATAGAAACAAAGAGTAAACATATGTTGTATACAAAATAAAAAAGACCTTGTATTACAAGGCCTTTTGCAAACTCACTTTATTTTGTAGCAAGTACATATTATAATACAAACCTTGCTCACTTAGTAATTCTTGATGTGTTCCTCTTTCTACTATCTCTCCATCATGCATCACAAAAATTTGATCTGAATCTTGAATTGTAGATAACCTATGCGCAATGGCTATCGTCGTTCTACCTTTTCGCATTTGTTGCAACGCTGTTTGAATAGCCTCTTCTGTTTCTGTATCGATATTAGCTGTTGCTTCATCTAATACTAATACTTTCGGATTCGTTGCTATCGTTCTAGCAAAAGCAATTAATTGTCGTTGACCGCTTGAAAATGCTGCACCTCTTTCTACTACTTCTGTTTCATACTGTTTTGGTAACTTTTCAATAAACGTATTTGCTTGCACAAATCGAGCAGCTTCTTTTACTTCTTCATCCGTAATTTCTTCATTATACATACGAATATTTTGCTTTACATTTCCAGCAAATAAAAATGCATCTTGCAATACGAGTCCTATTTTCTTTCTAATTTCTCGTTCTTCAAATTTTTCTAAATCTACACCGTCTATTACAATATTTCCTGACTTAATATTATAAAATCGCATTAACAAATTCATAATCGTACTTTTTCCGCTACCAGTATGCCCAACAAAAGCAACCGTTTGCCCTTGTTTCACGTGAAATGATACATTTTTTAAAACGTCACGCTTTCCATCATATGAAAAAGTAACATTTTTAAATTCAATATCCCCATCCACAACTTGAGGATTCTCATTGCCTTTTTGAACCGGTGCTAAATCTTTCTCGTCCATTAAATGAAATACACGTGATGACGAAACAAGTGCCTGTTGAAAAAAGGACAATTTCATCATCATCTCATTTACAGGTTGGAAGAAACGATGTATATAGTTAACAAAAGCATATAAAACTCCTACTTCAACAGGGCTCTTTAAAGCATCAATCCCAAATAAACCTAGTACTAACGCAATAGCTACAATATGCACTAAATCCGTAGCTGGTCGTAAAAGTAATGCGTCTAACTTCAAAGTACGTCGCCCTGCACTATAATGTTTATTATTCACTTCTTCAAACTCTTTTCTCATACGTTTTTCTTGTCTGAACACTTGAACAATATTCATTCCTTGTATGGACTCGTTCAACTTTGCATTTAACACGCTTAGTTGATTACGTACTTCTAAATAAAAAGCTGCACTTTTCCGGCGATATAATACCATAATCGCAAACATTATCGGAATTAATACGAGAGAAAATAGCGCTAATTTTACATCTAATAAAAACATCGCTACTAAAATACCTACTAAAAAGACTACATTTTTCACAAATGTTGATAATACACTAACATAAAAATCTTTAATCGCTTCCGTATCATTTGTTATACGCGATACAAGTGTACCAATCGGCGTACGATCAAAGAAACTTAATGACAGCTTTTGAACATGTTCATATACTTCAACTCGCATATCTTGAACAATCTTAAAAGCAATGTTCTGAAAGTACAATAGATTTAAATACGTAAATAATACTTTTAATAAATGAGCAACTATGTAAATTACAAATAAAGTAACGAGCGCTGATCGTTCAAAATCCCGCGGTACTAGGTGTTCATCGAGGAATTGTTTAATTAAAAAAGGACCCATCATTTCCGTTACTGTCGCACCAACTAAAAAGATAAATGCTAAAGATAGCAACCCTTTATATGGCTTCATATAGGAAAGCAATCTACTTAAATCACTTCGCTTCTTCTCTACCATCATACGCCTCCTTTCTCGACTAAAGCTTCTAATTGCTGGCTTTCATACATTTCCTTATACCAGCCGTTTTCCTTCATTAATTCCTCATGTGTACCTCTTTGTACAATTCTACCTTCATCAACAACAAGAATAAGATTGGCATGCTGAATTGCACTTAATCGGTGTGCAGTAATAATCGTCGTTTTCCCTGCTCTTTCCCTCTTTAAGGCACTTAAAATCGTCTCTTCTGTTTTTGCATCTACTGCTGATAAACAATCATCCAAAATTAAAATTTCAGCATTTGTTAATAAAGCACGAGCAATAGAGATTCGCTGTTTTTGGCCACCAGATAACGAAACACCTCTTTCCCCTACTACTGTTTCATATCCTTCTGAAAATTGGAGGATGTCATTATGAATACAAGCAATCTCTGCAGCTTGGGTAATTTCATTATATGTAGCATCCGCCTTTCCAAAGGCAATATTCTCACCAATACTTGCTGAGAATAAAAAATGATCTTGCGGCACGTATGAAATGGCAGAACGGACACCATGAAGTGTTATATCTCGAATATCTCGCTCCCCAATTTTTAATTCACCATTAAAATGATCATACTCACGGATTAAACATTTTAATAAAGTTGTTTTCCCTGCGCCTGTACGTCCTACAACTCCTAGCGTTTCGCCCTTCTTCAAATCAAAGTGAATATCGTTTAAATGTAACAATTCATTTTTCTTATACGAAAATGAATCAACGGCAAACGAAACATTACCGCTCGCTATTGTCTGTACAGCTTTTTCGCTATTTACTACATCTGATTTTTGTGAAAGAATTTTTTCTACACGGTCATATGAAGCTCGCCCACGCTCCATAATATTGAATAACCATCCAAACGCTAACATTGGCCAAACGAGGGTACCTAAATATGTCGTAAATGTAACGAGATCACCTACTGTTAATTCACCTCTTACAACTAATACCGATCCATAACATACTGCGATTAAAAAAGAAAATCCAACGATAAGAGAGATTGTCGGATCAAATAACGAATCAATACGTGCAACTAACACATTTTTATGTACAACATCTTCTGATTTTCTTCGAAACGCCTGCAAATCTTCTTTCTCTTGTCCAAGCGAGCGAATCACTTTCATTCCACTCATACTCTCTTGCACTTTATCATTGATTTCCGAAAACGATTGCTGTGCTTTATGAAACCTTTTATGTAATAAAGTTCCATAATAATTTGTCGAAATAGCTACAATCGGCATTGGAATTAAACTTAATAATGTTAACTTCCAGCTAATTGTAAAACCCATCGCTACGAGTACACATCCTCCGACAGCTAATGAGTCAACAAGCGTCAAAACACCTGCTCCAGCAGTTTGCTGGATCGCTTGAATATCATTGGTCGCATGTGCCATTAAATCACCTGTTCGATTTGACTGATAGAAAGATGGACTCATCTTTGTAAAATGTTCATATAAATTTTTTCGTAATTGGCGAGCTAATTTTAATGAAGACCCGAAAATCATAATACGCCATATGTAACGTAATATGTACATCGTAATGCCTACAATTACTAATAGTACAACCCATTTTAGTAACTTATCGGTCGTCAATGTTCCATCATTAATTTCATCTACAACGATTCCAATTACTTTTGGTGCTACAAGTTCTAAAAGTGCAACGCCAAACAATAAAATAATTCCAGTTATGTACGCTCGTTTTTCTTGTTTAAAAAACCACGCTAAATTCATAAACACTTTCATTTTTTTCCTCCTCCCTTAAAATGAGCGATGTTTTCAGTTTACCAAAAATACAGAATTTTTAAAAGTTTTAAAAACTATAACTAACAAAAAGAAAGACACTCTTAGCGAGTGTCTTTTAGCGAGTGTCTTTTAGCGCTTATTTCATTTGTTGCTTGTTCATTGCGCTCATCATTTGATTGATTTTCTTTTGGGAAGGTTTTTGTCCCATTTGCATCATCATCATTTTTAACATTTGTTCGTTAATTGGTGGATTTTTTTGTAAGTAATTCATCATATATTTGCGGGCAATGAAAAATCCTAACGCCACGCCTGCTACTAGTGCTACTACGCCCACTAGAATACCTAACCAAATTGGCATATATTTTCCTCCTTCATGTTGTCTACCTTACAGTGTACTAAAACCTTTTCAATAAGACAAGATACAATTCGACATTTTTTACACATATGTTCGTACTTGTTTTAGAGGATTCAGCCATCCGTACTTTGTATTTTCATAATCCATAGCTAAAAATGTTAATTCACACTTTCTTAACACCTCAAAGAATGTTGTTTCCATAGAGACATTTCCAGAGGTATTCATACGAATATAGTGCGGTTTCACCATTATTTCGCCGTACTCCGCTCCCGTATAAAGTGTATGTGTATGATGTGTTCTATCATATTTACCAAGAACGCGCAAAGCTTGTTCTAATTTATGATGAATTTTCATTACTTGCAATGGCATCGTTATATACATCATTTGCTTATATAACACTTTTTTCTCCGAAAGGGACCCAGATTCTGAAAATCGAGCAAATAAATCAAAAAACAAATATTCACGACCAAAATAAGCTTTCGCAATATCCTCTTGAATTAAATACAATTCATACGTTTTCATTTTTCCACTCCCAATCTGGACAACCTTTTCTCTTCATTATATATAAGAAAATTTGCAATGATTGTCTGACTGCGGAGAGATAAAAAACTTTTTCTGTCGAAAAAACTCATTTACATAGAAAAACCTCTCCATGCCGGAGAGATTTTTCTGAAATCATTAAAGCATTTCTTTTACTTTACGAACAACGTTCTCTACAGTAAATCCATACTCTTCCATAATCTTCTCACCAGGAGCAGAAGCACCGAATGTATCGATACCTAACACATCTCCTTCAAGACCTACGTAACGGTGCCATCCGAATGTAGCACCCATTTCGATTGCGAAACGTTTTGTTACTGCTTTTGGTAATACAGATTCTTTGTACTCTGCAGTTTGAGCTTCGAAGCGATCCATAGATGGCATGCTGACAACCGCTGCGTCAACGCCGTCTACTGCTAATGCTTTTTGAGCTTCAACAGCTAGGCTTACTTCAGATCCAGTTGCAAGTAAGATTACATCAGCCGTTTCTTTCTTGCTTGCAGAAACTACATATGCACCTTTTGCTACTTTTTCATACGTATCATCTTTTGCACCTTCTAATGTTGGAAGGTCTTGACGAGTTAATACTAAAGCAGTTGGTTTGTTTGTAGATTCTAAAGCAAGTCTCCAAGCTGCAACAGATTCGTTACCATCAGCAGGACGGATAACAGAAACGTTTGGCATTGCACGAAGCGCTGCTAATTGCTCGATTGGTTCATGTGTTGGACCATCTTCACCAACAGCGATACTGTCATGTGTGAATACATACGTTACTGGCAATTGCATTAATGCTGCAAGGCGAATTGCTGGACGTAAGTAATCAGAGAATACGAAGAACGTACCACCGTAAGTTTTTAAACCACCATGTAGTGCAATACCGTTCATTGCTGCACCCATTGCGAACTCACGTACACCGTACCAAATGTTTTTACCGCTGTAATCATCTCTTGTAAAGTCTTTTTCGTTATTCATGTATGTTTTGTTAGAACCAGCAAGGTCAGCAGATCCACCGAAGAATGATGGTACAGACTCTGCAATTGCATTAATTACAGCACCAGAAGAATTACGAGTTGCTGCTTTTGATCCTAATTCATAAGTTGGTAGGTTTTGCTCCCAACCTTCTGGAAGTTGACCGTTCATTGCTGCTTGGAATTCGTTTGCTAATTCTGGGTATGCTTGTGCATATTCACCTAGCATCGTGTTCCACTCAGCTTGCGCAGTTTCACCAACATCTTGTACTGTTTTACGGAAGTTGTCATATACTTCTTCTGCTACGTGGAAGTCTTGCTCAGCAGTCCAAGCATATGCTTCTTTCGTTAATTTCGTTTCTTCTACACCAAGTGGAGAACCATGTGAAGCTGATTTTCCTGATTTGTTTGGAGAACCGAAACCAATTGTCGTTCTTACTTCAATTAGCGTTGGGCGTTTTTCGTCAGCTTTCGCTTCTTCAATTGCTTTCGCGATTGCTTCAATATCGTTTCCATCCTCAACACGGATTACTTGCCATCCGTATGCTTTGTAACGATCTTCTACACTTTCAGAGAATGAACGATTTAAATCGCCATCTAATGAAATATCGTTTGAATCATAAAGCACAACAAGACGACCTAATTGTAAATGAGCAGCTAATGAAGATGCTTCAGCAGAAACGCCCTCCATTAAATCTCCATCACCACAAATAGCGTATGTATAATGATCTACTACACTATACGCATCACGGTTATATTTAGCAGCTAAATGTCTTTCAGCCATTGCCATACCTACAGCAGTTGCAATACCTTGTCCAAGTGGACCAGTCGTTGCATCTACACCAGCTGTATGACCGTACTCAGGATGTCCTGGAGTTTTGCTTCCCCATTGACGGAAGTTCTTTAAGTCATCCATTGTTACATCATAACCAGATAGGTGAAGTAGGCTGTATAATAACATTGAACCATGACCTGCAGATAATACGAAACGATCACGGTTAAACCACGTTGGGTTATTTGGATTGTGTTTCATAAATTGAGTCCATAATGTATAAGCCATTGGTGCTGCACCCATTGGCATTCCTGGGTGACCAGAGTTTGCTTTTTCAATCGCATCGATGGATAATGTGCGAATCGTGTTGATAGAAAGTTGTTCGATTGAATGTGACATGCTATTCTTCCCTTCGCTTATATTAGTAAACGTTTTATACATTTATATGATAGCTTCCCACGCAAGATTATACAACATGTATCGACAAATATGTTGATATTTTTTTGATTTTTTATAAAAAAATCAATGTTTCCGTGAATGTATGGGCATTCAATATGACATACTTTTTCATTATTTTTATTTTGAAAAGAAAGGGAATTATCTGCATATTTATACAAACTTCTTCTATACTTACTTTTTTTAATACGTTTTTAAAAACACAAAAAGCATCTAACTTCGATGCTTTTCCAATAAGTTAAACAATCCGTTTCCGAATCGAACTTGAAATCCAATCAATTATAATTACCATTAAAATGATACCTAATAAAATAATCCCAACACGAGACCAATTCCGTGAACTCAGCGCAAAAATTAAAGGTGTACCAATCCCTCCTGCTCCAATAACCCCTAAAATCGCAGCGGATCGTACATTAATTTCAAATCTGTATAACGTATACGATAGAAAATCCGGTAACACTTGTGGTAACACTGCATACCAAAGTATTTGAAAACGGTTTGCTCCTGTTGCTAGTAACGCTTCCGTCGGTCCTTTATCTATGTTTTCAATTCCTTCTGAATATAGTTTTCCTAACATTCCAATAGAATGTAATCCTAAGGCTAATACTCCTGCAAAAGAGCCTGGACCAACAGCTTTTATAAATAAAAGAGCCATAACTAATTCAGGAAACGTACGAACAAAACTAAGCACAAATTTCCCAGATCCTGAAGTTAATTTTCCAATACTCATATTCGTTGCCGCCCAAAAGGCAAACGGAACAGATAAAAATGCAGAAATAAATGTACCTAATATTGCAATTGCCAACGTATCAATTAATCCATGTAATAAATCTTCACCATCTGGCAAAGATACATACGACCAGTCTGGATTCAATATCCCTGTCATAATTGCTTTCGTGATTTCACCTGCTGTGTCCTTTATCCCCTCTAATGGTACTCCTGAAAAGGCCCATACATATACAACTGTAAGTGCTATTAAAATAATCCAGCGATATATACTCGGTTTCTTCGGTTTTGGCACAATCATCGTCGTTCTATTCATTATAGTTTCTCCCGTAACAATGTACTAATGTAGTCAATTAACAAAACAACAATAAGGGTATAAATAATTATAGAAGCAGTTTGTTTATATTGTAAAAATCCAAGTGTACGATCATAATATAGTCCAATACCACCTGCTCCTACTAAACCTAAAACAGCTGCTGCACGTACGTTCACCTCAAATGTATAAAGAACATAGGAGACAAAATGTGCTTTCACTTGCGGAATTACCCCATAAACAATCCATTGCACCTTATTAGCTCCTACCGCTGTCATCGCCTCTAACGGACCTGGATCAATTGATTCAATTGACTCATACAACAATTTCGCTACAAGTCCAATTGAAAAAAAAGTAAGAGCCAAAATACCTGGAAGTGGCCCAATTCCAAAAATCGCTACGAAAATTGCCGCTAATAATAAATCTGGTATCGTTCGTATCAAATTTAAAATCATTCGAGCTAGACTGTATAAAAATGTGTTAGTAAACACATTACTTGCTGCAAACAGTGCAAGTGGAATAGCTAAAATCGCTCCTAAGGTCGTCCCAATAATGGCCATACGTATTGTATCTAACATCGCTGTTGTAATAACTTGAAAATAACTCCAATCAGGTGGCACCATCTCTTTCAATAGATCTACCATATTGGGAAAACCGTCTACCAGTTTTGAAAATGATGCATCTACTTGTACACTACTACTCCACAGCATTAAAATAACTAAAATAAACGTTAACATATGTTTCAACTTACTCGGCGGCTTCGGTATCGATTTCGAATATATCGTTACGTCACTCATTTAACTGCCACCTCTAACAATTCATTTTTCTGTGCTACATCTCCATAAATTTCAGCAAATTTTTCATCTGTCGCCTCTTCTACTGAACCATCAAAAACAATTTCTCCTGCATGTAATCCAATAATACGTGTCGCATATTGCCTAGCTAAATCAATAGAATGCAAATTCACAATTGTTGTAATTCCAAAATCTTCATTGATTTTTTTCAAATCATTTAATACTTGCTTTGTCGTAAGTGGATCTAACGATGCAACAGGCTCATCTGCCAATATGATTTTTGCTTCTTGTGCCAATGCTCTAGCTATTGATACACGTTGCTGTTGTCCTCCTGATAATTCATCAGCACGTGCATATGCTTTTTCTAAAATATTCACTCTTTTTAACGCTTGAAATGCGAGCTCCACATCTTCTTTCGGAAACAAACCTAACGTTGTACGTAATGTGGAATGATATCCAACACGACCAGCTAATACATTTTTTAATACTGTTGATCGCTTTACAAGGTTAAAACTTTGGAAGATCATACCGATATCCCGGCGCATACGCCTTAATCCTTTTCCTTTCGCAGCAGTAATAGACTCACCTTCAATAATGATTTCTCCTTCGGTAATCTCATGAAGACGATTTACGGATCTGAGAAGTGTAGATTTTCCAGCTCCAGACAGCCCTACCATTACAACAAACTCACCTTTTTGAATTTTCAAGTTTATATTATTCAATCCTTTTGTACCGTTTGGATACACTTTGGAGACATTTCGAAACTCTATCACACATCTTACCTACCTTCTATGTATTCAAAACGGCAAACTAACTGAAAACATCCCCTTTCAGCTAGCTGCCATTTCCATATGTATTATTGCGTTTTTACTTTCTTCCCATATTCACGAACGATATCAAATTTACTATCATCAGATTTAACATATCCTTCATGTGAATATACTTCTTTAATGATTTTACGGCCTTCCTCATTCTTTCCAATTTCAATGAAAGCATCTTGTAATTTCTTGCTCCATTCTGCATCTAAATCAGATCGTACAGAAATTGTATCGTTCGGAATTTTCTCAGTAAATTTCACTATTTTCGTTTGATCAAATATATTCGGATAATCTTTTTTTACAATATTACGAGCATCTTGGAATACAACAGCCGCATCTACGTCACCATTTAAAAGAGCAATAAGCGACTGATCGTGACCTTTTAATGTAACAGGTTTCACATCTTTTAACGGATCAATTCCCTCTTTTAATAGAACAGCTGCAGGCCACACATATCCCGCTGATGACGTTACATCTTGATAGCCAATTTTTTTACCTTTTAAATCTTTTACACTATTAATATTTGAATCTTTCTTAACAACAAACTCAGATTTATAATAATCTACTAAATCTTTTGTAGGGGCTCCTGTTTCATTCTCTACTCCAAAACGTTGTGCTTGTAAAATTACATTTGCAGCCTTCTTTTCATGTGCTAATACGTACGCTGTCGGCGGTAAAAATCCTACATCTACTTGTTTAGATGCCATCGCTTCTACAATTGTATTGTAGTTCGTTGAAATACTAACTTTTACTGGAATATTTAACTTATCACTTAATAGCTTCTCAAGCGGTTTTGCCTTCGCCTCTAACGTATCTGCATTTTGAGAAGGAACAAATTGAACATTTAAAGTCTTCGGTACATACCCTTTTTTCGTATCTTCATTTTTACTTGCGCTTGATTCCTTCGTTCCACAGCCACTTAATAATCCCGCTGCTAGTACAACTGTTGTGCTCATTGCAAAAACTTTTTTCAACATATTAATGCCTCCATTTTTCATTGTTATAAAATAACCTTTCATAAACATGAAGAAATATATCACATATTTTTACAAATAATTGATTATTTACAGAATCTTTACACATTCTATACACTCACATTAAAATTCTCTTCACATATTTGATATGATGAATTGGAAGATAACAATAGAAAAGGTGAGTCATATTGGAACAAAATCAAACTGTAACTTTAAACATCTTATTAACAAGCGATATACATGGCACTGTTTATCCTATTCACTACCAAGATAACTCCCCAGCAGAACTTGGTTTAGCTAAAATTTCTACTCTTATAAAAAAAGAACGTTCCCAAAATACAAACGTTCTTTTAATTGATAATGGCGACTTTATTCAAGGAACACCATTTACTTATCATTATGTTACATACGAAAAAAACAAAAAAAACCCAATGTCGTTATTAGCGAATTACTTACAGTATGACGCTGCAATTATCGGCAATCATGAATTTAATTACGGGATGGATATATTAAATAATGCTGTGACTACTGCGAACTTCCCGTACCTATCAGCAAACATTTTAGATAAAAACATAAAGAAACCTTATTTCGGAAAACCTTATATAATCAAACAGATTGAATCCAATATAAAAATTGCTATTTTAGGGGTAACAACACATTACATACCAAATTGGGAACAGTCCCATCACATTAAAGATTTACTATTTGAAGATGCATTAAAGACTACAAAAGAATGGGTTTCTTATATTCGCGAACATGAGAAACCAGATTTACTAGTCGTAGCGTATCACGGGGGAGTTGAACGAGATTTACAAACCGGGGTACCGACTGAAGTGTTAACAGGAGAAAACCAAGGATATGCAATGTGCCATGAAATTGAAGGCATAGATATCTTATTAACAGGCCACCAACACCGGGAAATTTCTCACACAATGGCTAACGGTGTAACAATTTTACAGACCGGATGCAATGGACACTCAGTTGGAAAAGTAAAAGTAACATTCGAAAAAACGAAACATAAATGGGTGAAAAAAGAGAGTTCTTCTGAATTATTATCTGTACAAGGATTTGAGGCGGACCAAGATGTACTTTCATTGGTAGCCGATTACGAAAAGAAAACACAAAAGTGGCTTGATCAACCTATTGGAATCATTCAAGGGGACATGCAAATTTCAGATGCTATGCAAACTCGTTTGCATGATCATCCTTTTATAGAATTCATAAATAAAATACAGATGAATATAGCTAATGTATCAATTTCTTGTACAAGTTTGTTCCATAATACATCTCCAGGTTTCCCGGAACATGTAACAATGCGTGATATCGTTTCTAATTATATTTATCCAAACACATTAAAAGTAATTAAAATAACTGGAGCAGATATAAAAAATGCTCTTGAACTCTCTGCTTCTTATTTCACATTAAAAACAGATGGATCAATCACCATAAGTCCTACCTACATAGAACCAAAGCCACAACATTATAATTATGATATGTGGGAAGGGATTTCATACGTATTAAACATTTCAAAACCAATTGGTGAAAGAGTAGAATCTTTACAGCATAACAGTGCTCCTCTTAATATGAATGAAGAATATGACGTTGTAATGAATAATTATCGTGCAAGTGGCGGGGGAAATTTCTTTATGTTTCAAAACAAACCAGTAGTAAAAGATATACCCACAGATATGTCTGAACTTATCGCTAATTATATATTGGAACATAAAACGATAGAAGCAACAGTTAATAACAACTGGAAAGTTATTAAATAACGATTTTTACAAATAAAAAAGATGGGCTTCGCCCATCTTTTAATTTAATTTTGCATTATCTTGCTTTTTTAAAGCTTTTAATTTCGTCGGTGTAACATCTGTACCTTCTTCGTTAACAACTTTAATACCTTTAAGTTCGTTTAACATATTTTGACGAAATCCTTTTAAATATTGTTCACGTAGCGATTGACGCTCACGTTGCTCTTCTTCAGTTAAACCTTCAGCTTTTGCTTTTTTCGCTAAGAAGTTAATGCGTTCAACGAGTTCGTGATTAATCATCTCGAATCCCCCTTCTAATCAAAACTGATTATTATCATACAATAGTTACTCTTCTTTATCAAGCAATTGCTTCGTATACTCTACATATCTACGATGTACAGTCGCCTTTGAAACATTATGACCAAATCCACGTAATGTTGCTGCAATTTCTTCAAACGTGAGTTCACTTTTTCGCAAACGTACAATTTCCTCAATTGGCACTTCTTTTTTCTCTCTTCCTACACTTA
The DNA here is from genome assembly GCF_900176455.1 of Bacillus sp. JKS001846. Classification (NCBI taxonomy): domain Bacteria; kingdom Bacillati; phylum Bacillota; class Bacilli; order Caryophanales; family Bacillaceae; genus Bacillus; species Bacillus sp. JKS001846. The sequence continues at coordinate 2,007,082 of NZ_FWYG01000001.1, read as the reverse complement.
AATGACGATTTTTTAAATTTTTTTCTGGACGATAACCTTTTTCTACTGCACGTTGCATACCTCGTTTAATTTTCATATTATGAATCTTTCTTTGATATTCTTCAACAATACCAATAATATCTAATACCATCGAATCAGAATCCGACAATTGTAATTCACCGTTATGTGTATGCGTATATACTTTTATGCCTTCTTTATGTAAACAATGCATTAACGCGATCTTCGCATTTCCTCTACCAAGACGCGTTTCATCTTGTATAAGTAACACATCAATTTGTTCGTCTCGAATTGTATCCAACACCTCTAATATACCGTCACGTTCAATTGTATATCCACTAGCCTGCTCTTCAATCACCTTAGTAACATTCATTTGATAGCGCTCAGCTAAATGCAATAATTCATCTTTTTGACGTAATAATGATGTTTCTTGTGCTTCTTTCGTTGTACTCACACGTGCATAAATAATTGCATTCATTTTGAACCCCTCTTTCTCCCTATTATTTCCCTATAGTGTAACATAAATCCGCCATTTGTTCGAACTTATGTTTGTAGAATGTTTTTTCACATGTTATACTTATTAATAAGAAAAATGAAAGAAAACGAGGTGTTAGAAAACATGGAAAAGTTAACGAAACGCCAGCAAGACATTCTCGACTTTATTAAGCTAAAAGTACAAGAAAAAGGATATCCACCTTCCGTACGTGAAATTGGTCAAGCAGTCGGCCTCGCTTCTAGTTCTACAGTGCACGGACATTTATCACGATTAGAAGAAAAAGGATACATTCGACGCGATCCAACAAAACCACGTGCCATTGAAATTTTAGGTGAAGACCGAATGGATACGGAAACACAATCTGTTATTCAAGTTCCAATTGTCGGAAAAGTTACTGCTGGTTTACCAATTACAGCGGTCGAAAGCGTAGAGGAACATTTCCCACTTCCAGCTAGTATTGTTGCTGGAGCAGACCAAGTGTTCATGTTACGTATTTCTGGAGATAGTATGATTGAAGCTGGTATTTTCGATGGAGATTTAGTTGTTGTTCGCCAACAACAGTCTGCATATAATGGTGAAATTGTAGTCGCTTTAACAGAAGATAATGAAGCAACTGTTAAACGTTTCTATAAAGAAAAAGACCATTTCCGTTTACAACCAGAAAATTCTTCATTAGAACCTATCATTTTAAAACAAGTGTCAGTTATCGGGAAAGTAATTGGCGTATATCGTGATTTACATTAAAAAATAATAAAAAGAAGATAATTACCTTATTTATATACGGTAATTATCTTCTTTTTTGTATTTTGATAGATTTCCATGCATTCTATTTCTTATTAACGAGTTTTAATCGTCACATCTCCAGCAGCCGTTTTACCACTAATCTTTTTACTACCATTTCCAATTGTTACGTTTTTATTTTCTTCATTAAAAATCGTTACATCTCCGGCAGCACTTTGCCCAGTAATTACCGCATCTTGTGGTTTTTCCGATAAAGTAATATCTATATCTCCCGCAGTTGAACTTGCTTCTAGATTATACTTAGAATCATGATCTTGAATATTTATTTCCCCACTTGTTGTTTTTGCGGTCACTTTCCCTAATACCTTCTTAAAATTCACCTCACCAGCTTTTGTCGATCCCTCCACATTCTTAGCCGTTATTTGTTTCAACTCTACTTCTCCAGCAAGTGTTCTAACACTTACGCTATCACTTTTCACATCACTCATCTCGATTTGTCCAGCAGATGAATTTACTTTTACATCTTGGTAAGAGCGTTCGGGCACAAGGAGAGTCAATTTAGACGTTTGAAACCTAAAATCGTAAAAAGAAAAATCAAATGAAGCACCTTTTTCTCTTTCCCCAATAACTTTTAATGTGTCACCATCTTCTGCGATACGAATCTCTTGTTTACGTACATCTCCTGATTGCTTGATATAAAAAGAAGAGTCAGGAGATTTTTGGACAATAATATCCCCGGCATCTAACTTAACTTCTATATTTTTTAATGTTTCGTTTTTAATTACATTTTCTTTATCGCCTTTTTTAGCAGTTTGTACTGCTTTTTCATATGTTTGGGAAATTCCTATTACTCCAATAATGATACAAGCAATAGCGATTAAAAATAGTTTTTTCATCATTTACTCTCCTTTTATCATTTTGAAGTTCCATATTACATATCGTACACACAATCTCTTAAACCACTTTGTACTATAAAAAGCGATAATACATAACAATAAACCTACTCCAACAAACGTTATACTAACGAAAAGATCCAACCATATAAAAGTACCCATAAATACTTTTCCAATAACGAAAAATGGTGTTACTACACTAGCAATACCACCGATCCAAAAAGAAAATATAAAAGCAATAATTGCGACTAACGGTCCTAACACAATAATAAAATTAAACAAACTAAGTCCAATCGCTGCCATAACAGCTCTTGTCACATTTGAAGTCGATGGATTTTTTTTCATTTCATCGAAGCGATACATCGCAAGTAATTCTTTCGCTATTACTTTCGGAGAACCAAGGCCTTGTATTATTTCTGATTCAGTTTTCCCCTCTTCTAGTCCAAACTGAAAGTGCTCTTCATAATCCAATAAAATATCTTGCCTCTCTTCCTCTGGTAACTTTCTAAGATAACTTGATAATTCTTTAAGAAACCCTTCTTTACTCATCCCATTCCACCCCTTCAATAATTTCTTGTACCCCTTTCGCAAAATCACACCATTCTGTTACTAACAAATGAAATTGCGTCTCCCCTTGCTCTGTTAATTGATAATATTTACGAGGTGGCCCTTCCGTAGATTCCTTTAAATACGTTTGAAAATACCCTTCTTTCGTCAAACGACGTAATAAAGGGTATACTGACCCTTCCGATATTAAAAATTTATTAGAAATTTGCTGAACAAGTTCATAACCGTAACTATCTTTACGTTTTACAAGTGCTAATACACAAAGTTCAAGCACACCTTTTTTAAACTGAACGTTCAAGTGCCATCCTCCTTTCCTATCTTAGTACTGTTCAATGCACAGTACCTATCTTATCCATAATATACCACTCGGTATTGTTTATTGCAAGGTACTAAGCTATATTTATTGCCTAAATTTAGAAAATAAACTGACGAATCCCTGAATAAGACTGTTTTATAACTAAGTATCATTACGTTAATACCATTGAGTAATGATTCGATTCACAAGCCACAAACTTACAACCTTGCAGATGAGGACGTAAAAATCATTGGTCGCGTCGTACAGGCAGTAAAAAATTATTAAGTTATAGCACAAGTAATTAAAAAAAGAGAAGATCGATTCTATCGAAAAAATTTTCTTAGTAAAATGATCCAAGGAAATCAAAAACAATCCAATAACTTCACTTAAAAAAGCTAAAAAAAGCCCTGATACCGTAGTATCAAGGCTTTTTCATTTCACAAATTATATAAAACTTACGTTTATCTGATAATGTTTTTCTATGATATCACTACTTGTTATTAATTCGTGGCTTTTATGTGGCTTTTTTTATTTTGCAAGCACATAAAAGTGTAATAATTGGGAATTAAAAAACCCTTGATACGAGTTGTATCAAGGGTTCAAGCCTCTTAGTATAGAGACATATATTGATCGCGTTCCCATTGGTGAACTTGTGTTCTAAATATATCCCACTCAATCTCTTTCGCTTCGATGAAGTGCTCAAGTAAGTGTTCTCCTAGTGCACCGCATACTACTTCATTAGATTGTAATGTAACTAATGCTTGCGCTAATGTTGCTGGTAAGTCAACGATACCCGCTTCTTCGCGCTCTTCTTTTGTCATTACATAGATGTTACGATCTACTGCTGCTGGTGGAGTTAATTTGTTTTTAATTCCATCAAGACCTGCAGCTAATAATGTAGCCATTACTAAATATGGGTTTGCAGCTGGGTCAACACTACGTACTTCTACGCGTGTACTAATACCACGAGATGCAGGGATACGTACTAACGGACTACGGTTTTGTGCAGACCATGCTACGTAACAAGGCGCTTCATATCCAGGCACTAGACGTTTGTATGAGTTTACAGTTGGGTTTGCTATCGCTGTAAATGCTGGTGCATGTTTTAAAATACCTGCGATGAAGTGACGAGCATCATCACTTAATTGTAAGTCACCGTTTGCATCAAAGAATACGTTCTCACCATTTTTAAATAATGATAAGTTACAGTGCATACCTGAACCGTTCACACCGTATAGTGGTTTTGGCATAAACGTTGCGTGTAAACCATGTTTACGAGCAATTGTTTTTACAACAAGTTTGAATGTTTGAATGTCATCACATGAGCGAATTGCATTTGCATATTTAAAGTCAATTTCGTGCTGCCCTGGAGCAACCTCATGGTGAGATGCTTCAATTTCAAATCCCATTTCTTCAAGTTCAAGAACGATATCACGACGACAGTTTTCCCCTAGATCCATCGGCGCAAGGTCGAAGTATCCACCGTTATCGTTTAGTTCTAATGTTGGATTTCCTTTTTCATCAACCTTAAATAGGAAGAATTCTGGCTCTGGTCCAAGATTGAAGTCTGAAAATCCTAAAGCTTCCATTTCTTTTAACACACGTTTTAAGTTGTTACGTGGGTCTCCATCAAATGGAGTGCCATCTGCATTGTAAATATCACAGATTAGTCGAGCTACTTTACCTTTTTCAGCTGTCCAAGGGAAAATTACCCAAGTGTCTAAATCAGGATATAAATACATATCAGATTCTTCAATACGTACGAAACCTTCAATCGAAGATCCATCAAACATCATTTTGTTATCAAGAGCTTTCGTTAATTGTCTCACTGGAATCTCTACGTTTTTAATTACCCCTAAAAGGTCCGTAAATTGTAAACGGATATACTTTACATTCTCTTCTTTCGCCAAACGGAAAATATCTTCTTTTGTGTATCTAGACATTATAAATTCCTCCTTAGTCCCTCTAATCGCCTTCAGAATCAGTTATCTTTAGTGAAAAAATCTTGAAATGTCACCTTGTCGCAATGAAGTTCGATTGAATCTACCTGTATGTTGTAGTTCATCTCGAAGTATTTTGCGAAGCTCAGTTTTTGAAATTTCTTTCGTTTCTTCTTTTACTTTCACTGCTTCTGTTTGATTTTCTTTCATTAGTAACACTTGTTTAATACCAGCCATATTCAAGCCTTGATCTAACAAATCTTTAATTTCTAACAACTTATCTACATCGTTAAATGAAAATAATCTACGATTCCCCTTTGTACGGGTTGGAGAAACAAGATTATGCTCTTCATAGTAGCGAATTTGACGTGCAGACAATTGTGTTAAATCCATAACAATACCAATAGGAAACAGCGGGGCAGAACGTCTATCTTCTTTCATTTTTCAGTTCCTCCTTCGCCTTAACTGCTTCTCATTTTATACTATGTTATGTTTAGTGTCAATAGATGTTAGATTTTCTTACATGATTTTTTATAATTTTTTTTATGAATTTTTTCATTCTTTTTCTAATCGCATAAATCATTACTTTTATACGAAAAAAGCTGCCGAAATCGACAGCTTCCCCTTAAGAAATTGTTAATAATTCTTTTTCAATTAATGCATCAATTGCAGAACAAATCGCAATCTTCACATGTGAATAAGTTAACCCACCTTGGACGTAAGCAACATAAGGCGGACGAATTGGACCATCAGCAGACAATTCAATACTTGCACCTTGAATAAATGTTCCCGCAGCCATAATTACATCATCTTCATAGCCTGGCATATAGTTTGCATACGGAGTAAAATGCGAATTAATTGGAGATGCATATTGAATCGCTTGGCAGAAGGCAATCATACGGTCTTTATCATCAAATTGAACAGATTGAATTAAGTCTGTTCTTGGTGCATTCCACGCTGGTGACGTGTTCATTCCTAACTTTTCTAAAAACGCAGCTGTAAAAATTGCACCTTTCAGCGCTTGTCCTGCAACATGTGGCGCTAAGAAGAACCCTTGATACATTTCTTGCAGACTGTATAAAGACGCTCCAGCTTCCGCGCCAATTCCCGGAGATGTTAAACGATATGCACACGCTTCAACATACTGTTCTTTCCCGACAATATAACCACCAGTTTTAACAATTCCGCCGCCCGGGTTTTTAATAAGCGAACCCGCCATTAAATCTGCACCAACATGACATGGCTCTTGCTCTTCAATAAACTCGCCATAACAGTTATCTACAAACACAACAACATCAGGTTTAATTTCTTTAACAAACGCGATCATCTCTTTAATTTGAGAAATAGTAAACGATGGACGAGTAGCATAACCTTTCGAGCGCTGAATACCGATCATTTTCGTATTATTATGAATCGCTGCTGCAACAGCCTCAAAATCAACAAGCCCAGCTTCAGTTAGCGGAACTGCATTGTAACCGATATTATATTCTTTAAATGAACCTACACCTTTCCCACGCACACCAACAATTTCCTCTAACGTATCATACGGTTTCCCAGTGATATACAATAACTCATCTCCCGGGCGTAAAATACCAAATAACGCTGTAGAGATAGCGTGAGTACCTGAAATAATTTGCGGACGAACAAGTCCAGCTTCCGCCCCAAATACATCAGCATACACTTTTTCTAACGTATCACGGCCAATATCATCATAACCATAACCTGTTGTCGGGATAAAATGCGAGTCACTAATTTTATGTTTACGAAAACTTTCTAATACACGAAACTGATTGCTTTCAATTACTTCATCCGCACGTTTATGTACTTCTGTAATCTGACTCTCTACTTCTTTTACGATTGGAGCAATTTTTTCTCCATTTTTCAAACGATCAAACATTTTTATTTTCTCCTTCTTCCACTAAAAATCTCTTTAATTGCACATTAAGCGATGAATGAGTAAAAATATACCCTGCACAATCATATACAAATTTATCTTCTAGAAACTCCATCTTTGCTAATAGAGTTTCCGTCTTTAAAAGCGTTAACAACTTACCTTCACTCGGAGGGATTTCCACTCGATAACGATCCATTTCTTTCTTCATCTTCGTTTCTATCGCTTCTTTTATACGCAATAAATCACTTTCTTCAAAAGCACTAGTCATTAAGAAATCACTTTTCGGAAACGGAATAAAGTTTTGATGTAATTCATCTTTTTTATTATATAACGTAATAACAGGAATATGGTTAATTTCAAGTTCTGATAATAATCTTTTTACTGTTTTTTCATGCCCTATGTAGTTAGGATCCGCGGAATCAACTACATGTAAAATGACATCTGCTTCCCCCGCTTCTTCCAGTGTTGAACGAAAAGCAGCGATTAATGAAGTAGGTAAATCTTGTATAAAACCAACAGTATCAGTTAGTAATACTGTATAACCAGAAGGTAACGGCATCTTCCTTGTCGTTGGGTCTAATGTTGCAAACAGAAGGTTTTCTTCAAACGTATCAGCTTCCGTTAATCTATTAAACAGTGTCGATTTCCCTGCATTTGTATACCCTATTAATGACACTTGAAATACTTTATTATCTTTTCTTCTCTCACGATATCTTTTTCGATGTTCCACAACAACTGCAAGTTGTTTCTTTATTTCATCAATACGCGATCGAATATGACGACGATCCGTCTCTAATTTCGTCTCACCCGGTCCTCTTGTTCCAATACCACCACCAAGACGCGATAAGGACAATCCTTGCCCCATAAGACGCGGCATTGTATATTGCAACTGAGCTAATTCTACTTGAAGCTTACCTTCCCTCGACTTCGCACGTTGCGCAAAAATATCCAGTATTAGTTGCGTTCGATCAATTACTCTCGCATCTAATACTGAGGATAAATTCCGAATTTGACTCGGCGTTAATTCATTATTAAATACAATAACATCCGGCTCTAACTCTTCAGTTAACATTGTAAGCTCTTCTAATTTCCCTTTACCTATGTAAGTTGCCGGATGAAACTTTGGTCGTTTTTGCGTTGTTGACACTAACAATTCTGCTCGTGCAGTCTTCGCTAGTGATGCAAGCTCTTTCATGGAATGCATAAATTTTTCATCATCATCTTGTGGCAATTGACAGCCTACTAATATGACTTTTTCTTTTTCTTCCATCAAATATGTTCACTCATCCTTTTCGAAATTTAAACCTTCTAATATAATAGCAGAGGAAGCACATTTCATCTAGTTAGCGGGGGAGAAAATTCATGGCATGGGAGATTTTTAGCATCATAGGCACAATCGCTTTCGCACTAAGCGGAGCCATTGTTGCAATGGAAGAGGATTATGATATTTTCGGGGTGTATATTTTAGGAATGGCAACCGCATTTGGGGGAGGTGCCCTTCGTAATTTATTAATCGGTTATCCGATTGTCGCGTTTTGGCAACAAGACATGTTATTCCAAATCGCACTTTTATCAATGACTATTATTTTTCTTTTTCCAAATAAGTTAATTAGACATTGGAAAAAGTGGGAAAATATCACTGACGCTATCGGCTTATCGGCATTTGCTGTACAAGGAGCATTATATGCCCAAAAATTAAATTTACCAATTAGCGCCACAATTGTAGCAGCTGTTTTAACTGGTATCGGCGGCGGTATCATTCGCGATCTTTTAGCCCGCAGAAAACCTCTCGTTCTTCGAGCTGAAGTATATGCCTTTTGGACAATTTTAGCAGGTTTCTTAATTGGAGCTCAAATTATTGTTAGCGATTGGGCTCTTTACATTCTATTCATTTTAATTGTTTGCTTCCGCATGGTTTCTATTCATTACAAATGGCATTTACCGCACAGACGTATCGAAACGAAAGAACGTTCAATGCATAAATAGCAATCTAACCTCTTTACATATCGTAAAGAGGTTTTTCTTTTCTAACGATTTTTTCTTTATATAATGTTTATACTAATTTTTAAAGTGAGGTGAATACAAATGACAAACCACGTTAATAAAGGAGCTCAAAAAAGCTCAGTAAATCAATTTGGACACGATCCTAATTCAGCACACGAAAAGAGCGCTAAAATGGAACACTTCCATAAAACACACCAAGAAAAAGCAAAAAAAGAGTAAACGAACTTATACACAAAAATTGACGCACAGTTTATGTACTGTGCGTCTCCTCTTCGAGCATCAAATCCATACTCGATATTCCAATTAAATCATTTTTATCATACGCATCTTCTTGCAACAACCGCATCGCCTGTGTACGAATTGATTTTTCAACAATATTCCGTACATATCGCCCATTACTAAACGATGTAATTTGCGACGAATACTTCACCGCATGTAAATGATCCCTAAATTTCCATTCAGCTTCTTTTGATAACTGATATTCACGATCTTCATACATTCTCTTCCCAATTTCCAATAGCTGATTTACCGAGTAATCCGCAAACTCAATAATAAATGGAAAACGAGATTGAAGCCCTGGATTTAATGAAAGAAAGTGATTCATCTCTCTTGAATATCCAGCTAAAATCAATACAAAACCATGTTGTTTATCTTCCATATGTTTTACAAGCGTATCAATTGCTTCTTTTCCAAAGTCCTTCTCTCCTCCTCGAGCTAAAGAATACGCCTCATCAATAAACAAAATACCTCCCATTGCTTTTTTTATTAAATCTCTTGTTTTTTGGGCTGTATGGCCGATGTACTCTCCTACAAGATCAGCACGTTCAGCTTCAACCAAGTGGCCTTTCGATAGAATATTCATCTCAAACAGCAATTTTCCTATCATTCTAGCAACAGTTGTCTTCCCTGTACCTGGATTCCCTTTAAACAGCATATGAAGTACTTGCTTCTCTGACTTCAATCCCTTTTCTTGTCTTTTTTTATTCACATAAATCCAAGCATATATTTCTTTTATTATCTTTTTTATATCCTCCATCCCAACAAGCTTCCCCATCTCTTCTTCAATTCTCTGCAGCATTTCATGTTTAATTGCAGTTTCATTTGAAATTACCGTTTTATTTTCTGCGGCTGGCAAAGAAATTTTCTTTCGATGGTTTAACACAATATTAATTTGATTGTTGTTTTTCTTTCGCATCGATTGTTCCATACAATCACCTCATTTTATCCACTCACCAAATATTATTATTCCTGTCCCCCTTGTAAATGCCTATTTTCAGAAAAGTTTGCTATAATATAAGAAATAATTAAGGTGGTGGGACTATGGAGACAACGGAATTCCATGATACAATACAAGCCTTTTCTATTTTTTTATTGAATAAAGGCCGAAAACCCTCAACTATTAAACGTTATGTTTATGACATTGAAGACTTCGGACATTGGTTAGAAAAAAACAAAAAGCTCCCTTCCAGTAATATATGGGCTACACTTTGTACAAAAGACTACGAAGATTACTTTTCCGATTTAAAAACGAATCGACATTACTCAGAAAAAACGATGCATCGTGTATTTATTGTACTAAATAGAATGCATCATTTTCTAAACATTCCTAATCCATTGAAGAATATGGAAATATCTATTCAACCAGACCGTACACTTCGTAACGAAGATTTCATTTCACCTGATGAAGAAAAAAGGTTAAAGTATATAGTCACTTCATTAGAAGGACTTTCAGAAAAACAACTTCCTGTGCGCCCCTTATTAATGGATCGCAATATTGCTATTTTAAATCTATTGATTGACTACGGTTTATCCTTACAGGAACTTACAGCATTAACAATGCATCACGTTCACTTTGAAACTAATACATTATCAATCCCAGCAACCGCAGGTGTAGAAAGAACAATTACATTAGCAAAAGAAGACAAAAAACAACTATATAATTATTACAAAAGCATCCCAGAACCAGTTCGTCCTAAATACCATAGTGATGATCCATTATTTGTCGCATTCGATTTTAACCGTGGAACATACAGGTGGGTATATGAAAATGATGCACCAAAGGCATTAACGGAAATTGCTATACAAAAAATGATTCGCCTCGAAGTGGCTAGAGCCAATTTACGTAAAGGAATTTCAGGACAACATTTTCGTAACACCTATATTTTAAACTTAATAAAAAAAGAAACTCCTGAATCAGAAATTATAAAACTCGCTGGATTCAAATCAAAAATTTCCTTAAAGCGATATTATCAATACGCAGAAAATAGAAAAAACGCCTTATTGTAAGGCGTTTTTTCTATTTTTTCTTTAAACAAACGATTTTACTATGACCATTTAACTAATTTCTGCATCTACTATGATGAGTTTCGTTCACATTTTCGTGAGAAAGGAGAGATTTAATGTCTCGTTATAACGACAATCAAAACAAATTCTCCAAACCATGCTTTCCAAGTAGCGCCGGACGAATCCCGAATACTCCATCAATCCCAATTACTAAAGCTCAACTTAGAACATTTCGTGCGATTATTATTGATTTAACAAAAATAATCCCAAAACTTTTCGCAAATCCATCTCCCCAAAATATTGAAGACCTAATCGATACATTGAACCTACTGAGTAAATTTATTTGTTCACTAGACGCTACTTCCTCCCTGAAAGCACAAGGGTTAGCTATTATTAAAAACTTAATAACTATATTAAGAAATCCAACCTTTGTAGCAAGCGCTGTATTTATTGAGCTTCAAAATCTCATTAACTATTTACTATACATTACAAAATTATTCCGAATTGACCCTTGCACACTTCAAGAGCTCCTTAAATTAATAGCAGCATTACAAACTGCTCTAGTTAATTCTGCTTCGTTCATTCAAGGACCTACCGGACCTACTGGACCAGCAGGCGCTACTGGTGCCACTGGGCCTCGAGGTAACACGGGCGCTACCGGCGCTACTGGGCCTCGAGGTAACACGGGCGCTACCGGCGCTACTGGGCCTCGAGGTAACACGGGCGCTACTGGCGCTACCGGTGCCACTGGACCTCGAGGTAACACGGGCGCTACTGGCGCTACTGGACCTCAAGGTAACACGGGCGCTACTGGTGCCACTGGACCTCAAGGTAACACGGGCGCTACTGGCGCTACCGGTGCCACTGGGCCTCGAGGTAACACGGGCGCCACTGGTGCCACTGGACCTCAAGGTAACACGGGCGCTACTGGCGCTACCGGTGCCACTGGGCCTCAAGGTAACACAGGCGCTACTGGCGCTACTGGGCCTCGAGGTAATACTGGCGCTACTGGCGCTACCGGTGCCACTGGGCCTCGAGGTAACACGGGCGCTACTGGCGCTACCGGTGCCACTGGGCCTCGAGGTAACACGGGCGCTACTGGACCTCAAGGCGCTCAAGGTAACACAGGTGCTACTGGCGCTACTGGACCTCAAGGCGCTCAAGGTAACACAGGTGCTACTGGTGCTACTGGACCTCAAGGCGCTCAAGGTAACACAGGTGCTACTGGTGCCACTGGACCTCAAGGTGTTCAAGGTAACACAGGCGCTACCGGCGCTACTGGTGCTACTGGACCTCAAGGTGTTCAAGGTAACACAGGTGCTACTGGTGCCACTGGACCTCAAGGCGCTCAAGGTAACACAGGTGCTACTGGTGCTACTGGTGCCACTGGACCTCAAGGTGTTCAAGGTAACACAGGCGCTACCGGCGCTACTGGTGCTACTGGACCTCAAGGTGTTCAAGGTAACACAGGTGCTACTGGTGCCACTGGACCTCAAGGTGCTCAAGGTAACACGGGTGCTACTGGTGCCACTGGACCTCAAGGTGCTCAAGGTAACACGGGTGCTACTGGCGCTACTGGTGCCACTGGACCTCAAGGTGTTCAAGGTAACACAGGCGCTACCGGCGCTACTGGTGCTACTGGACCTCAAGGTGTTCAAGGTAACACAGGCGCTACCGGTGCCACTGGACCTCAAGGTGTTCAAGGTAACACAGGTGCTACTGGCGCTACTGGACCTCAAGGCGCTCAAGGTAACACAGGTGCTACTGGTGCTACTGGACCTCAAGGTGTTCAAGGTAACACAGGTGCTACTGGTGCCACTGGACCTCAAGGTGTTCAAGGTAACACAGGTGCTACTGGTGCCACTGGACCTCAAGGTGTTCAAGGTAACACAGGCGCTACCGGCGCTACTGGTGCCACTGGACCTCAAGGTGTTCAAGGTAACACAGGCGCTACCGGCGCTACTGGTGCTACTGGACCTCAAGGTGTTCAAGGTAACACAGGTGCTACTGGCGCTACTGGACCTCAAGGCGCTCAAGGTAACACAGGTGCTACTGGTGCTACTGGACCTCAAGGTGTTCAAGGTAACACGGGTGCTACTGGTGCTACTGGACCTCAAGGTGTTCAAGGTAACACAGGCGCTACCGGTGCCACTGGACCTCAAGGTGTTCAAGGTAACACGGGTGCTACTGGCGCTACTGGTGCTACTGGACCTCAAGGTGCTCAAGGTAACACGGGTGCTACTGGCGCTACTGGTGCCACTGGACCTCAAGGTGTTCAAGGTAACACAGGCGCTACCGGCGCTACTGGTGCCACTGGACCTCAAGGTGTTCAAGGTAACACGGGTGCTACTGGCGCTACTGGTGCTACTGGACCTCAAGGTGCTCAAGGTAACACGGGTGCTACTGGCGCTACTGGTGCCACTGGACCTCAAGGTGTTCAAGGTAACACAGGCGCTACCGGGCCTCAAGGCATTCAAGGACCAACGGGTGCTACCGGCGCTACTGGCATAGGAGTTACTGGACCTACTGGACCTTCTGGTGGACCTACCGGACCTACTGGGCCTACTGGACCTAGCTTCCCTATAGCAACAATTGTTGTAACAAACAATATTCAGCAAACAGTACTGCAATTTAATAATTTTATTTTTAGTACTGCAATTAACGTAAACAATATTATCTTCAACGGCACAGATACAGTTACTGTTATTAACGGTGGTATTTATGTAATTAGCGTATCCATTTCTACAACTGCGCCAGGATGCGCTCCACTCGGAGTAGGAATTTCAATTAATGGAGCAGTCGCAACTGATAATTTCTCTTCAAATTTAATAGGCGACTCACTTTCATTTACTACAATAGAAACATTAGCAGCTGGTGCAAGAATCTCTGTCCAATCTACACTTAATGAGATTACGATCCCTGCAACAGGAAATACTAACATCCGCCTTACTGTATTTAGAATCGCTTAAATTTCACTATATATTGTTTATGACAAATAAAAAAAGAGCGAGGAAACTCGCTCTTTTTTGTTATGTACAATAATTCATTACTATTCTAATTCAATTGAAACATTTTTTTGTGGTACAAATGTAGAAATTGCATGTTTATAAATAAGCTGTTGCTTACCTTCTGTTTCCAGCAGGACTGTAAAATTATCAAATCCTTTAATTAGTCCACGAAGCTGGAAACCATTTAATAAGTACAGCGTAACAAACGTATTTTCTTTACGGAGTTGATTTAAAAACTGATCTTGAATATTGATTGATTGCTTCATGTCGAATCCTCCTCTTTTTCTCTACTTACTATTATTCGACTTTACTTGTAACTTTCCTTCTATGTATCGTAAAATTTCTGACGTTTTTTCACCGTTTGTAACATCAAACCACGTGACATCCATTTTATTACGGAACCACGTTAATTGACGCTTTGCATAACGACGCGAATTCGTCTTTAATTGTGATACCGCATCTTCTAAAGAAACTCGATTCTCAAAATAATCATAGATTTCTTTATATCCAATCGCTTGAATAGATTGACAATCTCGTATCCCTCTATTATACAGCCCTTCTACTTCCTCTAATAGGCCTTGTTCCATCATCAAATCCACTCGTAAGTTAATGCGATCGTATAGCATTTCTCGATCCATTGTCAAGCCAATTAATGAAACATCATAGAGTAACTCTTTTTCTTGTTTCTCAATTTGTTCACTCATTTTTTCACCCGACGTGTGGAAAATTTCTAACGCCCGAATGACACGTCGTACATTATTTGCGTGAATACGCTCCGCACTTTCTGGATCTACTTCTTGCAATTTTTTATGTACATATTCCACACCGCGTTCTAAAGCTAACTTTTCCATTTGCTCTCGGTATATCACATCACCAGCATCATCTGTAAACTGATAATCGAATAAAACAGATTGTATATAAAGACCGGTCCCACCAACTATAATTGGTAATTTACCACGTTCTGTAATTTCTCGAATATGCTTGCGAACACGTTCTTGAAATTCCGCGACAGAAAATGAATCTTCCGGATTTTTTATATCGATCATATAATGTGGAATTCCGTCCATCTCTGCTTTTGTTACCTTTGCAGTTCCAATATCCATCGTTCGATAGATCTGCATGGAATCACCACTAATAATTTCACCGTTCAACGCTTTGGCAAGATCGATACTTAACTTCGTCTTTCCAACAGCAGTTGGTCCAATGATGACAGCAACTTTTTCACGTTGCACTTCTCCCATATCATTCAACTCTCTTTATGTAATATACTCCATCTATTGATTATACCCAATCTTACCAATTTTAACGGCATGATTGCAAGTTCTTTCATTTCGGTACATGAAATTACACAGAAAAAAGAACATAGTTTGTCCAATTCTGCATATACATGATAAAAATAGTTTCGAGAGGATGAGTTAACTATGAAACAATCCACCATCAATTTTTCATCTTTGACAAAAGACCTCATTTTAGCTACTTCTATAAAAGAACAAAATTGTTCACAAGAGGAATTATACTTCGCCCTAAATTGTTTACTACGGGCTTTTCATTCTACCCTCCATGAAACAACATTACATCCAGAAAATAAAAATACAGAATATATACAAACGCAATTTTGCAGTGCATATAAAATTATTACAGGTAAAACTATTTATCCATTTCAATAATCCATAAAAAGCGGCTGCTTACATAATTTCAAGCAACCGCTTTTTATATTAATATCGATAACCTATTGTATAACTTTCACTTTTACAGATTTACGCCCCCAGCTATTAGCACTACCATCTGAACCGACTAATACATCAATACGATTTCCTTTAATCGCACCACCAGTGTCTCCAGCAATCGCTTCTCCATATCCTTCTACCCATACTTTTGATCCAAGCGGAATTACTTTCGGATCAACAGCAATTACTTTCATATTTGGATTTGCTGTTAAATCATGCCCCATTGCAGTTAATACACGACCACCATACGAACCATTCTCACTCGGATCTGCTGTATATGCCGTCGCTTCTACTGTAATTTCACGACCACCAGTAGGCGCACTTGTTTCAGTAGATTTTGCAACTGGTTTTGCAGCCGGTTTTTCTTTTACCACAGGTTTACTTGATTCTACATTCTTAATAGAATCGTTACTCTTAACAGACTCTTTATTCTTAACTACTGTATTATTTTTAACCGGCGTATTTGTTCTAGCTGGCGCTTCTTCTTGAGCTACAACCTCTTTCTTTTCGATTACAGGTGCTGTTCCTGTTAAAAATGGCACGTGAACATATCCAACTTTTCCATTGTAGTCGAATTGTAACCATTCATTTTGAACTTGATTCGTCGTTTCAATCACATCATTTTTATTAAGTTTACCTAAAATTTCAGAATCAGTATTCGCTCCAGCACGAACATTTAATACGCCCGCCGTTACATAATATGTGCTCTTTGTAAAATCGGCACTTACAAACGCTTCCTTACCGTTCAACTTAATTTTTGTCCATCCATTTTCTGTATTTATAACATCTAGTGTATTCCCACTTAACACTTTACCTACAAGCTTTGACTCTACATTTGGGTTTTCTCTAACATTTAATACGTCTGTTGTTACAATTGTTTCCGCTTTAGCAGAACCCGCAAAAATCCCAAGACCAAAAACTGCTGCTGTTGCTATACCTAATAATTTTTTCATGAATAGCCTCCATTTGCTTTGTTTTCGTATTTTCATTATAGCAACAGATTTTTAGAATTTTTAGAAATCACACAATTACAAAGCATTCGTAATATACGATTAACGAGTTGTAACATAAATTTCCATATTAATAAAATGTATTTCTCATACAATCTCCAGTGGTTTTCATATATTTTTCATATACGAGCACAAGAACTTTTTTCCAGAAAAAATTACAGTGTTACTTTTTTGTTACAAAAAATTCACAATTCGTTACATCTTTTACCAAAAAACATCAATATTTAATTGTTAACCTATTTTTTTGTAATAAAAAGAGAGCAGCTACTAAAAGCTGCTCTCTTTTCATTTGTTATTGAACTTTCTTTTTCCAAACACCTAGCATAATAGCCGAGACAATCGTTCCAATTAATATAGAGAAAATATATAGTAACGGTTTATTTACTAACGCTATTACAAATAATCCACCATGCGGTGCTGGTAATGTAATTTGGAATAACATAGATAACGCACCTGCAATACTTGAACCAACAACACAACTTACGATTACTCGAACCGGATCTGCAGCTGCAAACGGAATCGCACCTTCTGTAATGAACGATGCTCCCATAATATAATTTGTTAAACCAGATTTACGTTCCGCTTCTGTAAACTTTGATTTAAAGAATGTAGTTGCAAATGCAATCGCAAGTGGCGGTACCATACCACCAGCCATAACTGCTGAGTGCACTCCAAAATTCTGTGCTTCTATTGCAGCAATACCAAACGTAAACGCCGCTTTATTAATTGGACCACCCATATCAATTGCCATCATACCACCTAAAATAAGACCTAGTAATATAGCATTCGTACCGTTTAAACCATTTAACCACCCTGTCAACATTTCATTTAATGCTACTACAGGCGGAATCACTGCTTTTTGCATTACAACTCCTGTAATCAATAATCCAAAGACTGGATATAACAAAACAGGTTTAATTCCTTCTAATTGTACTGGTAGTCCTGAAAATAATCTTTTCAACCCTAAAACAACATATCCAGCTAAGAAACCAGCAATTAATCCACCTAAAAAGCCAGCATTCGCATTCGCCGCTAAAAATCCACCTACAACACCAGGCATAAAACCAGGACGATCAGCAATAGAACTTGCAATAAATCCAGCTAAAATTGGTACAAGGAATAAAAACGCACCTGTTTTTCCTCCACCAATTGACATGAACAATTCAGCTAAAGGACCTTCCGCCTTTATACCACCAAACGAAAACGCTAGCGCTATTAAAATCCCGCCGCCAACAACGAACGGAAGCATATTACTTACGCCATTCATTAAATGCTTATAAATTCCTAATCCTTTTTCTTTTTCCGTACTTTCTGCCTTTCCATCTTCTTTTACACCTTTAAAGATTGGTGCATCTTGCTTTACAGCTCGATTAAGAAGTGTTTCCGTTTTTCTAATCCCATCAGCGACTGGTACTTGAATGACATGTTTACCAGCAAAACGATTCATTTCTACTTGTTTATCCGCCGCAACAATAATAGCTGTTGCTCGTTCAATGTCTTCTTTTGTTAAACCGTTTTTTATACCTGTTGATCCGTTCGTTTCAACTTTAATTGCGATTCCTAGCTCTGCTGCTTTTGCTTTCAAGCTATCTGCGGCCATATACGTGTGAGCGATTCCAGTTGGGCAAGCCGTAACTGCCAATACGTACGGTTCATTTCCTTCTGGTTTGGCGACTTCAATCTCTTCTTCTTTTTCATTCTCTTTTTCATCAAATAGTTGAAGAAGCTCACTTTCATCCTTTGCTTCTAATAGTTGCTTGCGAAACCCTTCATCCATTAATAATGTCGATAAACGAGACAACGTTTCTAAATGAGTATTATTCGCTCCTTCACTTGCAGCAATCATAAAGAATAAGTGTGCTGGCTGTCCGTCAAGCGACTCATAATTGATACCGCTTACACTTCTACCAAAACAAATCGATGGTTGTTTAACAGCCTTTGTCTTCGCATGAGGTATTGCAATACCTTCCCCTATTCCAGTCGTACTTTGGGACTCCCGCTTTAAAATAGCTTCTTTAAATTCCATTTTACTATTTAAACGATTTGCCCCATTTAATTTCTCAACTAATTCATCTATGACAGCTTCTTTATTTGAAGCTGTCAAATCCATAATGACTGTATCTCTTTTTAATAGTTCTGTAATTTTCATATGTTGCTTCCCCCTATCGCTTAGCTACAATTACTTGCGACAATAATTCTTCTACTTTTTCCTTCTTACATAAATCAGCTGAAAATGCTGTTGCACTCCCTGTTGCAACGCCGTATTGAAATGCCTTTTCAATATCTTTTGTCTGTTCATATTTGCCTACAAACCCTGCAACAAGAGAATCTCCGGCCCCAACTGAATTAATTACAACACCTTTTGGAACAGTCGCTTCATATATACCTTCTGCCGTAAATAATAAAGCTCCCTCTCCAGCCATCGATACGATAACGTGTTTTATACCTTGTTCAATTAATTTTCTTCCATAAGGTAAAACGTCCTCTACTGTTGAAAGCTCCACTCCAAACAACTCACCAAGTTCATGATGGTTTGGCTTAATTAAAAATGGCTTATTTTTAATTACATGCTGCAGTGCACTTCCACTCGCATCGACTACTACTCGAATACCTTTTTCAGCTCCGAGCGCTGCGATTGATTCATAAAAGGTAGTTGGGATAGATGCAGGTACACTTCCAGCTAGCACAACGCAATCTCCCTGCTTCATACTTTCGATTTGTTTCATTAATTGTTCAAATTGCTCATTTGTCACATTAGGACCTTGCCCATTTAATTCTGTCTCTTCTTGTCCTTTTATTTTCACATTAATTCGGGAATCTCCGTCTACTTGGATGAAGTTTGTCATTACGCCTTCCGCCTGTAATACACCTTTAATAAATTGACCGGTGAATCCACCAGTAAATCCAAGTGCTATATTTTCCACACCTAAACGATGGAGAACGCGAGAAACATTAATCCCTTTTCCTCCAGGAAACTTCATATCTTTCTCTGCTCGATTGACTGCGCCTAAATCAAAGGAATTAACTTGTACTACATAATCAATAGATGGGTTTAAAGTAACTGTATAGATCATTGTTTATCAGCCTCAATTACATTGGTTTGTCTTTTATATTTTTCTAAATCAATTTCTAAATGGTTTGTAATAATATTTGCTTCTTCAACATTTGCAATTTTCGCAAATGCAACTTCTGAAAACTTACTTTCATCAATTAAGAAATATCCTTCGTTTGCTAATGTTAATGCCATTTGTTTTAAGAGCGCTTCTTCTGGATCTGGCGTTGTAAAGCCAAGCTGTTCATGTACACCATTTGCACCTAAAAAACATTTATCAAAACGATACTTCTGCATACTTTCCTGTGCCATAGCACCGATTAAAGCTTTCGTCCTACTCTTCATCATTCCACCTAGTAAATACGCACGAATATTATTTTCAACTAAAGCTTCAATATGCATAAGTCCATTCGTAACGACAGTCACATCTTTATTTATTAAAAATGGAATCATTTCAAATGTTGTACTTCCTGCATCTAAATAAATACAATCACCTTGTTCAATAACGCTAGCCGCATAATTAGCAATTTGTTGTTTTATTTGAATGTTTTTGGATGATTTTTCAACCATCGTTGGTTCTTGCCCTTTTCCTGTTAAAACAGCGGCACCACCATGAACTCTTTTTAATAACCTTTGCTTTTCCAATTGTGCTAAATCACGGCGAATTGTCGACTCAGAGCTTTCTGTTCTTTCAACTAATTGCTGTAATTTTACAACTTTCTGTTCTTTTACAAGTTGCAATATCATTTGATGACGTTCAGGAGTTAACATTTTATTCACCTCTTCTTTGATTACAGTATAATGAAAACGGTCACAAAAATCAACCACAAACAATCAAAAATAATCAAAAACACCCATAAACATTTATAAACAGTAAAAAGAAACCTATTCGATTAAACAATCAAATAGGTTTCTTTTCTAAATTCACTTATAAAGAAGCTTTATATATACTTAAAACATCATCTTTATTTAATTTTTTAAAGTTACCAAATTCACCATACGCCATCGCTTTATTAGCCATTATATCAATTTCATTTTCTCCAATACCGTAATCAGCTAATGTTGCTGGCGCTTCAATTGAAGTCCAAAATTGACGCAGCGCCTTAATTCCTTCTAAAGCCACTTCTTTATCTGTTTTGCCATCTGTTTCTATATCAAATACACGAATAGCGAACTGTTTAAAACGACTTACATTTTCCTCTACAACATGTTTCATCCAGTTCGGGAATAAAATCGCAAGGCCACCCCCGTGTGGTATATCATGAACAGCAGAAACTGCATGCTCAATATTATGAGTCGCCCAATCTCCTTTTACTCCCATCGCTAAAATGCCGTTTAACGCCATAGTACCACAATATAAAATAGTTTCTCTATGCTCATAATTTTCTAAATCACTTAAAAGCTTAGGTGCTGTCTCAATTACTGTTTTTAAAACAGCTTCACAATAACGATCTTGTAGTTCTGTATTCGTTCCATGATGGAAATATTGTTCTAATACGTGCGACATAATATCTACCATACCGTAAATTGTTTGATCTTTCGGTACAGAAGTAGTATGAACTGGATCTAAAATTGAAAACTGCGGGAAAGTAACCGGGCTACCCCATCCATACTTTTCATTCGTTTCCCAGTTTGTAATTACCGAGCCTGCATTCATTTCAGATCCTGTTGCTGCAAGAGTAAGTACAGTACCAAATGGTAATGCCTCATTAGCAAATGTTTTTTTCGTTACAATATCCCATACATCTCCATCGTACTTACTACCAGCTGCAATTGCCTTCGTACAGTCGATCACACTTCCTCCACCAACTGCTAAAATAAATTCAACACCATTTTCTTTACAAATTTGAATCCCTTTCTTTACAGTTGATACACGTGGATTCGGTTCAACACCTGTCAATTCAAATACTTCTGCATTTATATCCTTTAAAATAGAAATTACATTATCATAAATACCGTTTCTTTTAATGCTGCCTCCCCCGTATACGAGAAGAACTTTTTTACCGAACTGTGGAATTTCAGTTTTTAACTGCTCTAATTGACCTTTACCGAAAATAAGTTTCGTTGGATTACGAAATACAAAATTTTGCATATTCCTTTACCATCCCTTCTATATGAAAAGCAACTATACTTTTGTATACCATATTTTTTTCATTTCACAAAAATATTTGCTTAATAAAAAAATCCCAGCCTACAGGCTGAGATTTTTTATTGGTAATAAGGTGAGATCATTAAGTAAACAATAACACCAGATAAACTTACATATAACCAAATCGGCATCGTCCAACGTACAATTTTACGATGACGTGTTAATTGATTTGTAAAACCAAATACAAGTGCAAACAATGCAAGCGGTACAATAATTGCCGCCAGGATAATATGTGTAATTAAAATGATGAAATACACATATTTAATGAATCCTTCTCCGCCAAAATGTGTTGCTGGCGCTAAGTAATGATAAGATAAATAAGAAACACAAAATAGCAACGTCGTTGTAAATGCTGCCAGGATGAAACCACGGTGCATTTTCACATTCTTCTTAATAATAGAGTATAGAGCTGCTAATAAGAATACGAACGTAAAGCTATTAAAAATTGCATTTAACATTGGTAAAATTGTTACATCAAAATGTAATTCTCCTTCATAGCCAACAGGTCCAAAGAACAAAAATAAAATAATCGCATTTACAATTACAGAAAGCGTTATCACAATAGGAGCATAGCTTTTCTGATTTGTTGATTGATCCACCAAAATGGTCACTCCCTCTTCCTTCAAATATGTATACGTAACCTCACTATTTTAACATACTATTCACAGTGTAAATGTGACAATAGTTTGACACAGCAAGATAAGACAAAGAAAAAATCCTTCTTAATAAAACTTCTTAAGAAGGATTTTATCGCTTTATTATTCAAATAGCAACGCGATTAGTTTTTGTTAAAAAATGTATCGCTATATGCTTGAAAAATTTCAGACACTTGATATCCCATTAAAGAAATTGCTGTTAATGAAAAGAAACCAATCATAAGAAATCGAAACCACATATAAATCTCCTCCTTGTATTTAGCTTAAAAAACATTCGCTATATTACAAGTTGAGTGGCACTCTTCATCGTCACTTTCCTTTTTCCTTACAATTGCTGTAATAAATCGAATCATAAAGAAAATAACAAAAGGAATTTGTTCGTAATTCACATTGGCATAGTTTAGCAACGGCTCGCGCTGCATATCGAACGGGGATGAGAAGGAATAGAACATACCTTGCTCTTCCATATATACAATTACAATTTTCATGCAAAATACGATTCCTAGAAACGAAACAATATCTTGCCATTCTGTCGTATATAACAGGTTATACAGCTCTAATACGTACTCTTCCATTATCATCCCCCCCTTCCTTTTTTACCATTTTGCTCGCCTTCGTATAAAAAGTCAAGAAAAAAGTTTATATCCACTATGACAATAGTAATTACTTGTTTCTATGATTATATATGATTCTTTTATAGCAATGACTGGGTGTAACTCTCTTCGAAAATTAGAATCGAACAGATTCCTCATTCTTACTTTTAGGATTCAAAACTGTGCTATTTTTATTTCTATTAAAAATAAAATAAGAAAGTATGATAAGAACAGTAACAAACATTGTTAAAAGTGCTTGTGAACGTAAAGTATCAATTGCGAACATCGCAACTAAAACTGCTATAATAGCAACAATTGTAACATACGTTACATACGGAAAAAGCCACATTTTCACTTTCAAATTTTGTTGTTCCACTTTCCCCATTTTTTTACGCATCTTTAAATGCGAAACTGCAATAACGAGATAAACTAGTAACGCAATCCCGCCAGATGCATTCACTAAAAACAAAAAGACTTTATCTGGAGAAATGTAACTAAACACAACGCCAATATAAGCGAAGAAAGTTCCAAATAAAACGGCCCGAACTGGAACACCACTACTGTTCAATTTCAAAAACGCCTTTGGAGCATCTCCTCTTTCTGCCATCGAAAAAAGCATTCTTGAGTTTGTATATAAACCCGAATTTAAACAAGAGAGTACAGCTGTTAAAACGATAAAATTCATAATTTGTGCCGCAGCTGGTATTCCTATATGTTCCAATACAGCTACAAATGGACTTTTTAATATGTTTGCTGAATTCCATGGCAGTAGCGTAACAACTACCGCTATAGACCCAATAAAAAATACAAGAATACGCCAAATCACACTGTTTGTTGCTGTTTTTACTGCTTTTACAGGTTCTGCAGATTCACCTGCGGCTACCGCTACAATTTCTGATCCCATAAATGAAAATATAACGACAGTAATTCCAAGCAGTACCGAACTTATACCGTTTGGCATAAATCCACCTTGTCCAATTAAATTCGAAGTGCCGGGTGCTTCTGTTCCTGGAACAAATCCTAAAATAACAGCAAGACCTAGACAAAGGAACAAAACAATACTTATTACTTTAATAAAAGAAAACCAATATTCAAACTCTCCAAATGATTTCACCGAAAAAACGTTCGTCAGCGTTAATAAAATTGTTAATATTAAACTTAATAACCAAAGCGGTATTTGTGGAATCCAATATTGGATAATACCAGCACCTGCTGTGGCTTCTATTGCAATAACAATTACCCAAAAAAACCAGTATAACCAGCCTATTGTATAACCCGCCCAAGGACCAATCGCTTCTCTTGCATACGTTGCAAATGAACCACTTGTCGGATTAACAGCTGCCATTTCTCCTAGCATTCTCATGACGAAAATGACTAGAAGTCCTGCTAATGCATATGAAACGATAGAACCTGGTCCTGCCGAATGTACAACTGCACCACTTCCAACAAACAAACCAGCCCCTATTACACCGCCAATTGAAATCATTGTAATGTGGCGTATTTTGAGGTCTTTCTTTAGATTTTTATCCAAATCTTGTACATCCCCTTCCAAACTAAATTTTGAAATTTATGTAAGAGTACTGTGCGAAAGATTTTGTCCTATACTTTAAAATATATCAAAATATTCTGAATTCAACAATTAAAATTCAACCTCCTTCAAAAATTATTACATTAGGTTTAATACTTTCCCATACACAATTGTTGAGAAAATTATAGTCCCTTTACAAAAGAAAGAATTTTCAGATATTATTAAATAAACAAGATTATACATCTAGACAACTTTTTGTATAGGAGTGTTGATATGTTAAACAAGTTCAAATTTTTTTGTTGTATTTTAGTAATGTTCTTACTTCTACCGTTATCCCCTTTCCAAGCACAAGCAGCAAACAATTTAGGTTCAAAATTACTCGTTGGATACTGGCATAATTTTGATAACGGTACTGGCATTATTAAATTAAAAGACGTTTCACCAAAATGGGATGTAATCAATGTATCTTTTGGTGAAACTGGTGGTGATCGTTCCACTGTTGAATTTTCTCCTGTGTATGGTACAGATGCAGAATTCAAATCAGATATTTCTTATTTAAAAAGTAAAGGAAAGAAAATAGTTCTTTCAATAGGTGGACAAAATGGGGTCGTTTTACTTCCTGACAATGCCGCTAAGGATCGTTTTATTAATTCCATACAATCTCTGATCGATAAATACGGTTTTGACGGAATAGATATTGACCTTGAATCAGGTATTTACTTAAACGGAAATGACACTAACTTCAAAAACCCAACTACCCCTCAAATCGTAAATCTTATTTCAGCTATTCGAACAATCTCAGATCATTATGGTCCAGATTTTCTATTAAGCATGGCCCCTGAAACAGCTTATGTTCAAGGCGGATATAGCGCATATGGAAGCATATGGGGTGCATATTTACCAATTATTTACGGAGTGAAAGATAAACTAACATACATTCACGTTCAACACTACAACGCTGGTAGCGGGATTGGAATGGACGGTAATAACTACAATCAAGGTACTGCAGACTACGAGGTCGCTATGGCAGATATGCTCTTACATG
This sequence comes from Bacillus sp. JKS001846, assembly GCF_900176455.1. NCBI lineage: Bacteria > Bacillati > Bacillota > Bacilli > Caryophanales > Bacillaceae > Bacillus > Bacillus sp. JKS001846. The sequence goes on along the minus strand of NZ_FWYG01000001.1, from coordinate 1,981,204 downwards.
GTTTTCCTGTAGGTGGTAATGCAAATAACATTTTCCCAGCTCTTCGTTCAGATCAAGTCATGATTGGGCTTCCAGCAGCACCAGCGGCAGCTCCAAGTGGTGGATACATTTCGCCAACTGAAATGAAAAAAGCTTTAAATTATATCATTAAAGGAGTTCCATTCGGAGGAAAGTATAAACTTTCTAACCAGAGTGGCTATCCTGCATTCCGCGGCCTAATGTCTTGGTCTATTAATTGGGATGCAAAAAACAACTTTGAATTCTCTAGTAACTATAGAACATATTTTGATGGTCTTTCCTTGCAAAAATAACAAAGTAAAACTATAATTAGCCCTCATCAATCGGACATTTATGGGCAATCAATGCAGGATAAAAACAACAATAGGTCCCTTTATAGGTCCTATTGTTGTTTTTTACTTATGAAAATTACTTTGTCACATCTAAAGTTTTAAGAAACTCTTTTCCATCGACCAACATCGCACGTTCCTTGGAATCATATTGTTAAATATTCTAGTTACTATTTTGCTTCAACACAAAAATTGAAAGCTCAGGTACACTACAAAATCTAACAGGCATCCTAGTAGTCCCAATGCCACGATTTACATATAAATATAACGGCTTACTCTTCCCCTCTACTTCATACATACCTTCAACGTAGTGCTCAGCTAGTTTGGTAGTAATTAACGGACCTACAAAAGGAATTTGGACTTGTCCTCCGTGACTATGTCCTGACAGTTGAAGATCAACTGGGTAACGATTTATTTTGGTTACAACATCCGGCTCATGTACTAATAACATGTTGAAATCATTTTGTTTCAAGTTTTTTAAAGTTGAATCTATTTGCGGCTTCCCTAATAGAAAATCATCCAAACCTGATATTATAATATATTTGCCGTTTTCCACTTTAATTTTCTGCACTTCATTTACTAATACAGAAAAACCAGCTTCTTCCATATATTTTTTGTAAAATAAACTACCGCCCCCGCCCCTATCATGATTCCCAAACACAGCATATTTCCCTAAGGGAGCGTAAATTTTCTGCAAAATAACCTTCGCTTCTTCTCTTTCCGCACTATAAGACCCAAATTTATCTATTAAATCTCCGGTAAAAACTACTATATCTGGATGTAATTCATTCATCTTCTCCACTAAATGTTCAAGTTGTTTCAGTGTAAACTCTGGTCCTAAATGTACATCTGAAAACTGCAATATTTTTTTATTATTAAACTCTTTAGGAATTGTAGAAGCTTCTATTTCATTCCACGTAACTGTTACTAGTTTTCGTTCTATTTCTGTCGCATAATAATACAAACTTACTGGTATCATTAATATACTTATAAAACTAATAATAAATATCTTTACGATTGATTTTTTTCGTTCTTTTTTTACATGATTCGTATTCATGTTTTCACCTCTAGAAACACTTTAAATCCTTATTGTTACATTCATGTGACAACATGAACAATGTTATCAATATGTAATTCCCTCTCTATTCACTTTGACAATTTTATACAGAAGTCATAACATATTTTTATAATACATAGATTTTCGAAATTTTTTCTATTCATTCCATCATTTTATTACGGAGGGGTTATTCATGTCTGTATTTACACCAGAAGAAATTACGGAACTTGCTGCTAATTCCGGAAGAAAAAAAGCTCATTTATCATTACTCCCTATGTTAATTCTCGGTTTTTTTGGCGGTGCTTTTATAGCATTAGGGTATTTACTCGATATTCATGTTATTGGAACAATGCCAAAGGCTTGGGGATCATTTACTAGTTTTCTAGGCGCTGCTGTATTCCCTATTGGCCTTATTCTCGTTATTCTTGCAGGCGGTGAACTAGTAACTGGTAACATGATGACAGTTTCTATGGCCTGGCTTCAAAAGAAAATTACTTTATTTTATTTCATACGAAATTTAGTTATTGTTACATTTAGCAATTTCATAGGGGCTGTATTTGTAGCCTACTTTTTCGGTCATATCGTTGGCTTAACTGAAGGAGCTTTTTTAGCAAAAACTATTTCTATCGCTCAAGCGAAACTACAAGATACACCATTGCAAGCATTTATTTCTGCAATCGGATGTAATTGGCTCGTTTGTTTAGCTGTTTGGCTCAGTATGGGAAGTAAAGAATTTATCGGAAAGATTATCGGTATTTGGTTCCCGGTTATGACTTTTGTTGCGATTGGATTTCAACACGTTGTAGCCAATATGTTTGTCATCCCAGCCGCCATTTTTGCCGGTCATTTCACTTGGGCTGAATATTTTCCAAACTTTATTTTTGTTTTCTTTGGAAATTTAGTAGGAGGTATGTTATTTGTAGCACTACCTTACTTCATATCTTATAATAAGAAACTACCTGCTCATCAAGAGAAGACTGAAATGAAGAACAAATCTCTGTCCGCTTAAATGGAATGTCTATAAAGTGCCCTAAAAAATATTACAAATTTCATTTTTTTTGCGAATATATGTACGTACACTTGTTCTCGAATGTTTTATACGTTATAATAACAACTTAAATAGCATTATTTACATATGAGGTGAAAAACATGAACAAAACAGAATTAATTAAAAACGTAGCACAAAATGCTGAGATTTCTCAAAAAGAAGCTACTGTAGTTGTACAAACTGTAGTAGAATCAATCACTAACACTTTAGCTGCTGGTGAAAAAGTACAACTTATCGGATTCGGTACATTCGAAGTTCGTGAAAGAGCTGCTCGTACAGGCCGTAACCCACAAACTGGTGAAGAAATGCAAATCGCAGCTTCTAAAGTACCTGCTTTCAAAGCTGGTAAAGAACTAAAAGAAGCTGTAAAATAATGAAAAATATCCTTCTCATTTATGAGAAGGATATTTTTTTCATAACATAATTAATAAAAATCTGACCATTATGTTGTTTCTTTTGTTCTTTTATGCAAATAAAACCTTTACTTTCAAAAAAAGGTTTTGCGGTAATGCTCGCCTCTGTATATATCTCCCTATGCCCTAGGTTCACTGCTTCTTTTTCTAACTTCTGTAGTATGTATGAAGCGACTCTTTTCCCTTGATAATCTTTATGCGTAAATAAACGATCTACGTAACGATCATCGTTATAATCCCCAAACCCCACAATCACACCTTTATGATCCGCTACATAGCTAATATTCTTTTCTAAAGACTGTAACCAATTTTCTCTATCTAGTTGCTCCGGTGCCCACGCCTGTAGCTGTAACTCATTATAATCTTTTGCATTAACCGTATGAACTGTTTCATAGAACAATTGTAATACTTGATCTAAATCTTCTTTCTGGAATGTTCTAATTATAATATCTTTTAACATATATAAGTCTCCTTACGAAACTACCTCTTAACTTTTCTACTACATACGATTCTATATTTCTACTTTATTATATCGTTTTAATTTCTATACGAACAAAAAAAACAATACTTATTCAAAGTATTGTTTTTTAATTCTATTCAATTACTTAATGTAGCTCTTTAAGATTTTAATTTAACTCTTTGTAATCGTAATGCATTTAATACAACGGATACAGAACTAAATGCCATCGCTGCTCCAGCAACCCAAGGGGCTAAGAAACCTAATGCCGCAATTGGAATTCCTAACGCGTTATAAGCTAATGCCCAGAATAAATTTTGTTTAATATTTCTTATCGTCATTTTACTCATAAAGATCGCATCAGCAATACTATTTAAGTCACCGCGGATTAACGTTATATCCGCTGCTTCCATCGCTACATCCGTTCCCGTTCCAATTGCCATACCAATGTTCGCTGTAGCAAGAGCAGGAGCATCATTTATCCCGTCTCCAACCATCGCTACTTTCTTACCATTTGCTTGCAGTTTTTTCACTTCTTCTGCTTTTCCTTCTGGCAATACTTCTGCAATTACGTGATCAATACCAACTTGCTTTGCAATTGCCTGAGCAGTTTGTGTATTATCTCCTGTAATCATCACAACGTCTAGACCCATTTTTTTCAGTCTTGCGATAGCTGCTTTTGAAGTATCTTTTACAGTATCTGCAACGGCAACTATACCAGCATATTCTTTATCGATTGCAATAAGCATTGCTGTTTTTCCTTCTCGTTCTTGCGCTTCCATTGATTTAGAAACTTCTTCAATATCAATATTGAATTTCTTCATTAATCGACGTGTACCAATTAATAAGTGTTTTCCTTCTACAACTGATTCGATACCAAATCCCGGAATCGCTTCAAACGTTTCTGAACTTGGGATATCAATTTTCTTTTCTTTAATTCCTTCTACAATCGCTTCTGCAAGTGGATGTTCAGAATTTCTTTCTGCTGCCCCTACTAATCTAAGCAGTTCATTTTCATTGAATCCATCTGCTACAATTACATCTGTTAACACCGGCTTCCCATTTGTCACTGTACCCGTTTTATCTAAAATAACCGTATCTAATCGGTGCGTTGCTTCTAAATGCTCTCCACCTTTAAATAAAATACCATACTCTGCTGATCTTCCTGATCCTGCCATAATAGATGTAGGCGTTGCAAGACCTAATGCACATGGACAAGCGATAACAAGTACTGCTATCATTTTCTCAAGTGCTCCGCCAAAATCACCAGGTGTAACAAATATCATCCATACTGCAAATGTGATAATCGCAATCACAACTACAACCGGTACGAAAATACCTGAAATTTGATCTGCTACCCTTTGAATAGGAGCTTTTGAACCTTGTGCCTCTTCTACTACTTTAATAATTTGAGCTAATGCAGTATCTCTTCCTACTTTAGTTGCTTTCACTTTTAAAAATCCATTTTTATTTATTGTCGAACCTATTACTACATCCCCAATTGACTTATCAACAGGAATACTTTCACCCGTTAACATCGATTCATCAATTGCTGACTTTCCTTCTACAATCTCACCATCTACTGGTATTTTTTCACCAGGCTTTACATAGACGATATCACCAGCTACTACTTCTTCAATCAAAATTTTTATTTCTGTTCCATCTCGCACAACTGTAGCTGTCTTCGCTTGTAAACCCATCAATTTTTTAATTGCTTCTGATGAGCGCCCTTTTGCTTTCGCTTCAAATAATTTACCTAAAATAATTAATGTAATAAGTACCGCACTCGTTTCAAAATATAAATCTGTCATATGTTTCGAAGAACCAATAGATTGAATACTTAAATATACACTATAGAAATACGCGGCCGACGTTCCAAGTGCCACGAGAACATCCATATTCGCACTTTTATTACGTAACGCTTTATAAGCTCCAACATAAAACTGTCCACCAATGATAAATTGAACAGGGGTTGCAAGTGCTAGTTGCACCCAAGGGCTCATTAACATATCCGGTAAATAAATAAACGACGTAAATGAGAAATGACTAACCATTGCCCACAATAATGGGAAAGATAAAATAAACGAAATAATAAACTTCTTCTTTTGTCTTTCAATTTCTTGTAATCGATGATCAGTTGATGCATCTTGATTATCTGGTTTCACTTCTAATTTATATCCTAGCTTCGTAATCGCACTCTTCATTTCATTTACATTAACTTCATCAGGATTAAAGTCTACTGTAGCTGATTCTAAAGCAAAATTTACTGTCGCTTTGTTCACACCATCTAACTTATTTAAGCGCTTTTCAACTCTATTTGCACATGCTGCACATGTCATTCCTGAAACAGTAAATTCAGCTTTATCACTTACAATTCCATATCCTAACGATTCAACTTTTTCTTTAAACTGTTGCGGATTTGTTTTAGTTGGATCGTACATTATTTTTGTTTTTTCAAGTGCAAAATTTACATTCGCCTCATGAACACCTTCTACTTTTTTTAGACCTTTTTCAATTCTATTTGCACATGCCGCACATGTCATTCCTGATATTTGAAGATTGGCCTCTTTTTTTTCATTCATGTCTCTCACCTCTATATACCCTTATGAGGTATAATTATTAGCAAAATAAATCGTACTTCATTTAAAGTACGATTTATTTCCATATCTAAAAATAATTATTGAACATCGTATCCTTGGTCTTCGATTACAGCAACGATATCTTTTAATGTTACGGCAGACGAGTCGATAGTAACTTCAACAGTTCCTTCTGCTAATTGAACCTTCACTTGTTCAACACCGTTTAGCTCTTTCACACTGCTTTCGATAGCATTTACACAATGTCCACAAGACATACCTTCAACCTGTAATGTTAACTGTTCCATTTAAAATCCTCCTCTTGTTTATTCATTGTTTGTTAATCACAATTACATCTTACCATACCCCCCTAAGGTAATCAATGGTTTTATATCATGATTTTTCAATTATTTTCTAAAAGTTTATTTTACACACACTTTTTCACATCAATACGCCGAGATCTTATTATGAAGGTAAACAAAAAAAAACAAGCCAGTGACATACTAGCTTGTTTTTACGCTTTTGAAAAACGTTCAAATACAGTCATTAATTCTTCAATTGCTTCGTCACCATTGCCATCTTTAATAGCACCTGAAACACAATGACTTGTATGGTTTTTTAATACACCCATTCCTACTTTTTTCATCGCTGCATTAATCGCTGAAATTTGCACTAAAATATCCACGCAATAACGATCATTTTCAATCATATTTTGAATACCGCGGACCTGTCCTTCAATTCTCTTTAATCTATTTATAATCTGTTCTTTTTCTTTTTCTGATCTATGTGTTACTGCTTCATGCTCTTTATGATCCATATTATCACCTTCTTAAAGTTTCTCTTCACCCAATAAAACAATTGTTTTTATGAGTATACCAATTATAGCATTAAATATCTACGCACGATACCCCATAAGAGTATATTTACGCTTTATGATTATTCTTAACAATGCATTAGCTTCTTAATCTCAATTTTTAGTATACCCTTTCCTTTTTGTCAAAAAAATCATTATATCTCTCATCAAAATTCAATAAAGTGAAACAAGAATAAGCGGGGATTACCCGCCCCCGCTTATTCTTCATCTATAATATTAAAATCTTAATTTTCAGATATTTAATCCAAGAATTTTTTCTTTCCATATATAATTATTGTTGATCACATACTTTTGTATCATTCACTACTGAAGTTCCTTCAACGGTTACCGTATGAAAACAGTCATTTACTCGAACTGTTACAACATTATCTTGCCGGTCAATGATATGATATTCATTAAAATTTTTATTCAGAGCACTGCGAATTTGTTCTCCTTCATAAATTGGGATGCCATGCGATAGAACCCAAATAAGTCCAGCGATAGCAAGAATAGTTTTCATACGATCTACCTCCTTGGGAATATAGTGAACTTTTAATCCATACTTTTTCAGCTCTACAAATCATGATCGGAATAAACCGAGCCTTTTTGGAAATAAGTTCATTTCGTCTATTTTATGTTTATGCTAATTGTGACCGTTTTGTGACAACTTTTTGTCTCTTTAGACGAAAAGTTGAAACAAAACTTTCAAAAAGGACAATTCTACATATCAAAAAAGGTTATGGAATGTTTCATCCATAACCTTTTTTCCTATATGTAACTAATAAATCTCAACCCTTTACTTAAAGACGTCGGCACAACAGATGCATGATTCTCCCCTTCAGCTTCATAAAACTTAAATTTAAGTTTATCGTGGTTTACTTGGAGAAGGCGCTCTGATAATTCATTTGCACCTACAACCATATGCTCTCGTTCTAGTGACCCAACTGTAAGGAACACTCCTGTTTCAAACTTAGCATTGTTTAATTCATTTATAAGGTTCTCTTCTTTTTCAAGTACGGATTTATTATTCCACCATATAGATGGACTACTAATAAAATAATTTTGAAAAGCATTTAAGTTTGTAAATAGTATATGGAGAGCAAATAATCCACCTAAAGAATGCCCAAATAACGTTTGCTTACCTTTATCAATCTCAAAATTCTTTTCAATTTGTGGTTTCAGTTCTTCTTCAATAAAAGTAAAGAAATTATGTGCTCCTCCTGTTTTAGGCCACGGTTTACCGTCTGGTTTTAAAGGGGCATCTTTTGAAATTACGCTAGGCGTAAAATCATAACATCTTTCTTCCCCTGAAAATGCGCCTTCAATTGGATAACCCACTCCTACTATAACAGCTGGTGAAACACCAGTTTTTTCCGCTCTTACTGATTGTATTTTAACTGCTTCATGAAATGTTTGAAAAAAGGCATTGCCATCTAATACGTAAATGACAGGATATCCTGAATCCGGTGCTGGTTGCCTCGGCTTTGAAATATGAATTTGATATTCCTTACCTTCTAATTTTGAATACATTTTCCACTGTTCTGTATTAGATATTATAATCTGCTGTTTTTCAACTGTAGTATTCACCCTATCCCCCCTTTTTAACTTGTTACATATATTTCGATTTTTTCTTCTTGAGATACAACGCTATCATAACCGAAACAAACAGGAGCCCCGTTATACGGATCAATCATGACACGTGCATCAATATGAAATACTTCTTTTAATACTTCATTTGTAATGATTTCTTCTGGGCTACCAGTTGTAACAATTTCTCCTTCCTTCATTGCAATAATTTCATCTGAAAATCTTGCTGCATGGTTGATATCATGTAATACCATAACAACCGTACAATTATGTTCTTTATTTAACTTCTCCACAATTTGTAATACATCTAATTGATGAGACATATCAAGGTATGTAGTTGGCTCATCTAATAGCAACACTTCTGTCTCTTGTGCTAATGCCATCGCTAGCCATACCTTTTGTCTTTGACCACCTGATAAATTTGCAATTTGTCTCGTTCGAAATTCAGAAGTTTTCGTTATATTTAATGCCCAATCAATCATTTCTTTATCTTTTGTCGTTAACTTATTTACGTTATTTCGATGTGGATAGCGTCCATAAGAAATTAATTCTTCCACTTTAAGTTCACCTGGTGCAATTGGAGTTTGCGGGAGTAAAGCTAACTGCTTCGCAATTTCTTTCGTTGAAATTGTATGTAAATCTTGCCCTTGCAAATATACTTTTCCGCTTTTTTGTTTTAAAATTCTTCCCATTGTTTTTAACAATGTCGATTTACCGCAACCGTTTGGACCTATAATTGTCGTTACTTTTCCTTCTTGTATTTCCACATTTAAATCGCGAAACACTGTAAGCTTTTCATAACTTGTTTCTAAATTTTTTGCACTTAAAATACTCACTTTTATTCCTCCTCTTACGCTTTCGCCTTATAAAGTAAATATAAGAAATACGGTACACCGACAATAGAAATAACGATTCCAACTGGTAACTCTACAGGTGTGAAAACTGTTTTTGCAATAAAGTCTGAGGCAATTACAAGAAACATTCCGATTACGCCGCACGTAGGAATTATATACTTATGTTGAATACCGACAAGTCTTTTCGCTATATGCGGTGCCATTAAGCCAATAAAACCGATACTCCCTGAAACAGCAACACATGCACTCACAAGCCCGATACTGCTTAATAATAAAATCGATTTCTCTCTTTCTACTGAAACACCTAAACTTGTAATACTCGTTTCTTCCAATTGGAATAAATCTAATAAATAAGCTTTCTTTTGTATAAGTGGAATTAAGATAATAAGCCATGGTAACATAGCCACAATATACTTCCAGTTCGCACTATATATGCTTCCAGACACCCACACTGCAGCCATCTCGAAATCAGTTGACTTCATTTTGAGTGATAAGTACATAGAAAAAGCTCCAAATCCCGATCCAATTGCAATCCCTGTTAATAAAAGTCGCTGCGAATCTAATTTACCGTTTTTCCAAGAAAACAGATAAATGATGATAGCTGCACCTAATCCACCTACTAAACCAAACATTGGCATCATCATAATAGAAACCCAGTCTGTGCTTTTTAATTGTCCTTGAAAGAAAAACATAAAAATGACAATCGCTGTTCCCGCTCCGGCATTTACTCCTAAAATACCTGGGTCCGCCAATCCATTTCTCGTAATCCCTTGAATAACAGCACCTGCAACACCAAGGCCTAATCCTACTAATCCAGCAATTACGATACGCGGAAGACGAAACTCAAAAATAACTAAATCATGTTCTGGTACTGGATCAATTCTAAAAAGTGTTTTAAATACATCTGTAATCGTAATGTCGAACGTACCATTTGTTAAACTAATATAGATAGCACATAGTATTAAAAATATAATAATCCCCATCGTCATTCCGAAACGTTGACTTGAACTTTTAAGCATGTCTCTCTCCTCCTCTAGTACGGATTAAATAAAGGAAGAAAGGAATTCCAATTAAGGAGGTAACGACTCCAATAGGTGTTTCAAATGGATAGTTTACAAATCTACTCAAAACGTCACATAACGCTAAGAAAACGCCACCAATAACACCTGCACATGGCAAAATCCACTTATAATCTACCCCAATTATAAAGCGGGTAATGTGTGGAATAATTAAACCTACAAAACCAACTTTCCCCACTAAAGCAACTGCTGTTCCTGTTAAAAAAATTACCGATAAAATTGCCATCGCTTTAACTAGTTTTGTACGCTGTCCTAAATTAATAGAAACCTCTTCGCCTAATGAAAGAATGGTAATAGATTTTGATATTAACAATGCTAAAATTATTCCAATTATCCCAAACGGTATCGTGATTTTAATTATATTAGGATCTACTTGATCTAACTTTGCATTAAACCAAAAACTAACATTTTGAGAAATTTGGAAATACGAAGCCATTGCAGCCGATACACTGCTTAAAAATGTTCCAATAACTGTTCCTATAATCGCTAACCTAACTGGTGATAAGCCATTTTGAAGGAGCGAACCAAAACCAAACACGATACCGGCTCCGAGTGCAGAACCAATCATTGAACATATAACCATACCAATTGATGACATTCCTGGAAGAAAAATTATACAAAGTGTAATAACAAAGGCAGCACCATCCGTCACACCCATAATAGAAGGGGATGCAAGATAGTTTCTTGTCATCCCCTGCATAAGTGCTCCTGATATGGCTAGAAATGCTCCGACTAAAAGAGCTGCAACTACCCTTGGTAAACGTGAAGTAATAATAATATTATGATTTACATCACTTGAATCAAAATGAAATAATGCGTTCCACACTGTTTCAGCATCAATACTTTTCGCCCCATACAAAATCGAAAGTATAACTGTAAATAAGATGAGTATGGGTGCTATACATAATATAGTTACTGGTACTGCATTTGTTTTCTGCATATCATTCAACGCACCTTACTTATTGTATTATTTAGATAAATTTTTCACTGCTTCTTTTAAGAAGGCAGTTTTACTCCAAGCAGTACCACCTTGCGCCATTGGATCTACAACGTTTACAAATACTTTCTTTTCCTTCGCAGCATTCATACTTTGCCAAATTGGATTACTTTCAATTTCTTCTAACACTTTTGGATTTTTATTTTCACTTGCCTCATATTGTAAGAAAATATAATCTGGGTTAAGTTCAGCAAGTTTTTCAAATGAAATTTTCTCTTGTGCTTTTACAGTTTTCAATTGTTCTGGAGCAGTTAGTCCAAGATCTTTATAAATTACAGGGTTGAAGTATACTCCTTCTGGATATAGGAATAATTCGTTTGCTCTTAGTCTAATGACAAGTACTTTTTTATCTTTTAACTTATCTCCTAGTTTTGCTTTTGCTCTTTCAGCATCTGAATTGTAGTCTTTAATAATTTTTTCTGCTTTATCTTTTTTACCAGTTAATTCTCCCATTAACTTTAAGTTATCTTCCCAATTTGTTGAAACGTGTGATACCGGGAATGTAGGAGCTACTTTCGTAAACTTTTCAGCTGTTTCTGCTGGGAATTTCGTACTTGATGTAATCACATCTGGTTTTAATTGTAGTAATGTTTCGAAATTGGGTTGCATTTTCTCACCAACAGATTTCGCACCTTCTAACTCTTTTTCCAGGTATTTTGGTAGTTTACCACCTACAGTAATGGCACCAACTGGTTTAATTCCAAGTACTGCCGCATCTTCCATTGACTCTAAACTAGCTGTCGCAATTTTATCTACTTTTGCTGGCACTGTATATTCTTTACCTAAATATGTAATTTTTCGTTTTTCATCTTTTTTCGTTTCCGTAGCTTTTGTCTGTTGTTTTTGCTCGCCTGAAGTTTTATCCGCACTATTACATGCCGCTAAACCTACACTTAAAACGGTAACCATCCCTAAAGTAAATAATTTCTTGTTCATCTTTATATGTCTCCTCTCAAATTTTCAAACTATATTCTCAATAGAATTTAACTATATGAATCTTATTCCATATATATATTTCATTAGATTAATAATTTTATCCAGAACTCATTCACGTTCACTTCCCCTAGACTATAATTCTTTTACGTCTTCATCACTTGATAATCATTTTCACTGATAATGATTATCGTTACTAAGTATATATTTAATATGAAATTATTTCAAGAATGATTTGAAAAATTTTAACAAACTGAATTAAAAAAAGAAGTATCTCCCTAATATTAGGGAGATACTTCTTTTTTAGAAATTTATATGTAATTCAACTGGACAATGGTCTGATCCCATCACTTCACTATTAATTTTCGCTTCTGTTATCTGGTCTTTCATTCTTTCCGAAACAACAAAATAATCTAAACGCCATCCGATATTTTCACCTTTGTAATCTTGCTCTTACATTTATGAATGCATACATACGCACTTTATTCAGGTTATACTAATTTCAGAGGTGATGTTCTTTGCACAATGAAGGAGTTACATTAACAAATGAGTATTGGCAAGCAATTATTCATAACGATTCTTCCTATGATAGCAAATTCTTTTATGCTGTGAAATCAACTGGAATTTTTTGCAGGCCATCATGCAAATCAAGAATACCGAATAGAAACAATGTACGAATTTTTCATCATGCAGAGCAAGCATTAAGCGAAAACTTTCGCCCGTGCAAACGTTGTAAGCCAAATGGGATCACTTTACCTAATGAAGAGTGGGTAGAACAAATTAAAGACTATATCGAAAAGCATTATGACGAATCCTTAACTCTCGACATGCTTGCGGAAATGTGTCACGGTAGCCCTTTTCATTTACAGCGTACTTTCAAAAGAATAATAGGGCTAACTCCTATAGAATATATACAACAATTCAGGGTTCTTAAAGCAACCAAATACCTTTTACACACAAATCAATCTATTAAAGAAATTAGTACTGCTGTCGGGATAGAAAACCCAGAGTATTTCGCAACTTTATTTAAAAAGAAAACCGGATTTACTCCTACTGAATATCGAAAAAAGAACGAAATGAAAGAGGGATACGATAATGAATTCCTACAAAAATAAATATATATATTGGACGCTACTTACACATAAAAATTGGCGATTTCATATTGCTGCAACTGAAAATGGACTATGTTTCATTGGATCACAAGACGAAAACTTTGAAGAATTAAATATATGGGCTAGAAAAAAACTGCCCCAACATATATTGATTCATAGTCCAGATTACTTGCAAATATATACGCAAGAAGTTATCGAGTATTTAGAAAACAAGCGAGAAACTTTTACATTTCCTATCGATGCTTATGGAACTAATTTTCAATTATCTGTTTGGAATACGGTACGTGAAATTCCTTATGGAAAGACATATTCTTATACAGAAATTGCTGAAAGAATTCAAAAACCTAAAGCTGTGCGCGCCGTTGCTTCTGCTATTGCTGCTAACCCTCTCCTTATTACTATTCCTTGTCACCGTGTTATTGGGAAGAATGGGAAACTAACCGGATTTAGGGGTGGATTAGAAATGAAGAAAAAATTGCTTACATTAGAAAAGTTACAGGTGGAATTCATATGACAGCAGAATATAATAGCGCATTATCTATAGTAGTTCCAAAAGAATTTTGTTTCCAAGAAAATTTACGTTATCTATCACGTTCTAACAATGAATGTATGTTTCATATTGAAGATAACAAAATTTATAAAGTTATCCCTGTTCAAGATGTAAATCCTTTAGTTGAAATTTGTGTGAATACAGATGGCAATATTCAAATACGTTGTTTAGAAGAATCATATACATCTGAAAAATCGATACGTGAAACTGTAGCTAACTATGTAAAAGAATGGTTTGATTTAACTACTGATTTAGCTCCCTTTTATACATTAGCTAAACATGATTTACTCCTTCAAGGACCAATTGAACAATATTATGGCCTTCGTACTTTAGGTATTCCAGACTTATTTGAGGCACTTTCCTGGGGAATTATCGGTCAACAAATTAACTTAACATATGCTTATACGCTAAAAAGAAGATTAGTTGAGCAATTTGGCAGTTATGTAGAATGGGACGGTAGAAAGCATTGGATATTCCCATTACCTGAAACAATTGCAAATCTACATGTAGAAGATCTCCAACAATTAAAAATGACGACTAGAAAATGTGAATATTTAATCGGTATTGCGAAGCTTATTACAGAGAGAAAACTATCAAAAGAGGATTTACTGCAAACACAAGATGTAAAGGTTGCTGAGAAACAATTAACCGCTATCCATGGTATAGGACCATGGACTGCCAACTATGTTTTAATGCGTTGTTTAAGATTTCCTTCAGCTTTTCCAATTGATGATGTTGGTCTGCATAATGCAATTAAATTTATAACAGGTTCCGAAAATAAACCGACTAAAAATGAAATAAAAGGTTTCGCGGCAAACTGGGCTAATTGGGAGTCTTATGCGACTTTTTATTTGTGGCGAGTACTATATTAAAAAAACCAAGTAGCACATTCGTACTACTTGGTTCTTTTTTAAGCTTGCTCCTCAAAACGTCTTGCAATTTCCACAATAACTTGAACGGCTTTTTCCATAGTATCTACCGAAACATATTCAAATTTACCGTGATAGTTTTCACCACCAGTGAAAATATTCGGCGTCGGTAATCCCATATATGATAATTGTGATCCATCTGTGCCTCCGCGAATCGGATGAATATTTGGTTCAATGTCTAAACTTTTCATTGCTTCATATGCAATATCAACAATTTCTCTTACCGGTTCAACTTTTTCAAGCATGTTATAGTATTGATCATTCATTTCTAAAACGACTGCATCTTCGCCATACTTTTCTTGCATAGTCTTCACAATATTTTTAACGTTATTTTTACGCGCCTCAAAATTTTCACGATCAAAGTCTCGAATAATATAATACGCTTTACTTTGCTCAACATCACCATTTAAAGAAAGTAAATGATAGAATCCTTCATAGCCTTCTGTATATTCTGGCGCCTCTTCTACTGGTAAATACCCGTTAAACTCCATAGCCAGTTTAGTAGCATTGCGCATTTTATTTTTCGCTGTTCCAGGATGTGTATTCGTTCCGTTAAACGTTAACTTAGCACCTGCAGCATTAAAACTTTCATACTCTAAACCACCTAATGGACCTCCATCCATCGTATAAGCGAATGATGCACCAAACGCTTCTACATCAAAATGCGCTGGCCCACGACCAATTTCTTCATCCGGTGTAAATGCTACTCTTATTTTCCCGTGCTTAATTTGCGGATTATGTATTAAATGGTTCATTGCAACCATAATTTCTGTAAGACCAGCTTTATCATCTGCTCCTAGAAGTGTTGTACCATCAGTTGTAATAATGGTATGTCCTTTATATGATGGTAATTCCGGGAACTGCTCTGGTGTTAACACAACATTTAGCTCTTCATTTAACGTAATTGCATTACCATCAAAATTTTCATGAATTTGTGGTTTGACGTTTTTCCCTGTAAAGTCTGTTGCTGTATCTAAATGGGCTAAAAATCCAATTACAGGAACATCCTTGTCCGTATTAGCTGGAAGTGTTGCCATTACATAACCATTATCATCCATCGTTACTTCTGTTAAACCAATTTCTTTTAGCTCTTCCACTAATAACTTACCAAACTCAATTTGTCCTGGTGTTGTTGGTACTGTATGGCTTTCTTCATTTGATTGCGTATCAATTTTTACATATCTCGTAAATCTTTCAATAAGTTCTTGTTTCAAGTTCATTCACTCCCTTTTATGTTTCTCCCTCCATTATAATCCTTAAAACGAAATATTTTAACTTTTTTGAATGTGAAGATGTATATTTCATTTACATTGTTAACACTTTTACATATTTTACATAACAAAAAGAAAATTAGTGAACATATTTAAAGTACAGCTTAATACAAATAAATTCACCCTATTTACGACTCTCATCGCAAATAGGGTGTTTCTGTTTTTATCTCGCAATTTAAGAATATATACTACTCATTTACAATAAAAGTATATACATCATCATAAATACAGCCATTTACTTTAATCACATACTTCCCAGGTTTATTAAAACTAATTGTGTATTTATTTAACTGAATTGCTTCTTTATCTCCAGAAAGAATATCAATACTTCTGCCACTTAATACATACAATTCATTTAGATTCATCGTTACATCAATTATATTGAAATTTTCTACTTTCACTTGCTGTGCTTCCGCAACGCTTACACTTGGTTCTAAAAACAGTAGTCCACTCAATCCAATCGTCCCCGCTAAAGCAACTCCCGCAAACTTTTTAATCTGTTTCATTACAATGACCTCCTTATAGATTTTGTGTAAAGGTGATGTCCTCCCTTACACCACAAAGCCTATATGTAATGAAATGAAAAGTAAACGGGGACTGTAAGACAAAATTCTACATCTTTTTCTCCTATTGAATATAAATCCAACGTTTGGAGTTTTGACACATTTAAAATTGTTTCCCTAAACCAATTTCTCCATAATTTATTCAAAGACTGAATAATTACTTATTTATTTAACATTCTAAAAATAGTTGATAAAGATGCTTTCTATTCAAAAAAAAAGACTTTGCTATAAAAGTAACTTTTACAACAAAATCCATGCAACTAATTTTATTCCTCTTTCCATAATCTCTCTACATTCATTAATTGTTCTTCTTTAAACTCCATCTTATATATATCCGGTTTTGACGTATTCATTAAAAATTCAAAACCATATTGTTTATCAAAATAGTTTATCATTAATGTCATGACAAGCCCATGTGTACCAATTACAATTTTGCATCCTTGAAAATCCATTAAGATTTCTTTTAATACTTTCACTACTCTTCTCTGGCAATCTGCATATGACTCTCCTTCCGTTCGTGCAAAGTCCGGATTAGAGAACATCTTCTGTACAAGTGGATACACCTCTTTGTCTGATATAACCTGATCCTCACTTGAAAACATACACTCTTTAAGATTTTCATATACTACTATTTCTTTTTCATGGAAATTAGCTGACTCCTCTATCGTTAACACAGCCCGATTATAAGGACTTGAAATAAAAGTATCAATCCTCTCCGCTTTTAATATGTCAGTTACTCTACGGGCATCCATATGTCCCCTCTCAGTTAACCCGCGCATTCTTTCATTTCCTTCTAGTTTTGGTGATTCACCATGTCTAACCATATAAATATATGTGCTCATAATTTCTCCTTAAAATTTTTTATAAAGTGAAACTTTAATTAGCCCTTACTAATCGGGCTTTTACAGGAAAATAGCGAGATAAGTTAATAAATCACGTTCATTTATCCCATTTCAACACTTAGGCGTAATACTACAATACTTTATAAACTGTGCTGATTTGTTCGTCTAATCCATTCTCCTACTAAACTCTCAAATAATTCAGGCTGCTCAATTTGCAAATTATGCCCTGCCATATCTAACACTGCTAATGTTGCCCTTGGATATTCTTCAATAATTTCTATAATATTTTGATAACCTACTGATATATCTTGTCTTCCAGTCAGTAAAAGAACGGGATTTTCATATTTTTCATGCTGAAAATACATAGTAAGAGAGTAATTCTTTTGCAACCTTTCAATAAATTCATCATTAACAACATCTAACCCAGGCTTAATTTCTTCTTTAAATCGCTTATATGTATATTCATTTGCTATTACAGCTAACTCACAAAATTCCTCTCTTTCTGTGGAAGTGAGCGTATTTAAAAATTCCTCATCTTGTACAATTACCTGTTTATCTGGAAGAATCCTTTTTTCTGGCTCCGCTACAACAACAGGACATACTAATAGTAATCCGCTAACTCTCTCAAACATCTTTGCAAGTATACCTTTAGCTAAATAGCCTCCATATGATTCTCCTACCAATAAAAATTTTTCAGTAGAAATGATTTCCTCAATAAATGTGATAAGCACTTCTACTATACGATCTGAACTATTTATCCAATTTGGAGCATTCGATTTTCCCATACCAGGTAAATCAATATATATTCGCTTATAACCTTCATACTTCTGAAATACTGATTCCATACATTTCATCATTAACCTATGGTCAGGGGAGCAGCCATGTATGATAATGACTGGTTTACCCTCTCCCACAATTTCATAGTATATTTCTGCATCTTTAATTCGATATATCATAAAAAAGCCTCCCTATTTAGTGGCAATACTATTCCACTCTGTAAGAATACACGTTCTTATTTTATATCCTTTCTCAACATTTTCACAAATGTTAATTTTCAGATTAAAAATAAAAATCTCACCAAAAAAAGATACACATCATTTTATATGCAATTTTGCATCTCCACTTACAAATCACTAAAAAAACTTTACAATTCAAAGGATGACTAAATATACAATTTCTATTTAAAGTCTTGATACAGTCTATACTATCAACCGCAATATTTTTTCAACCTTAAGAATACTTACACTCTTTAACACTTTCCTTATAAACATGATTTTTATAAGGAAATCTGATACAATTCTTAAATAATATTATTATGTATAGATATAACGAACATAGTGCATAATTAAAGAAGGTGATTTCATTGAAATTAAATAAAAATTTACAATTATGTATATTAATTGGAACATTGATATGCTATTCAATCTATTTTATGTTTTTCTATCTGTTCCCTACTCATTTTTCAAATTCAGATGTACGCTTCGCTTCACTTGTCGTTGAAGCCATTACATTTGTATCACTGATTTACTCTATATATTCTAAGAAAGTCAGTTCAAATCCGTTTTGGATATGTATTACAATAGCAATTGGTAGTTTTTTATTAGGAAAAATAGTATATACATATCAAGATAGCTTCTTCGAAATTCCAATACATCGTTTTACGGTTTCTGATGTATTTTACATGTTTTTTCTATTTTTCTGTCTTATCGCTTTCTGCTATAAAATCTTAAAGGAATGCAATAAATGGGAAAAAGCGTTCTTTATTTGTGATATATGCATAGTGCTTACTTCCATATTCACATTAGAATGGTATTTATTTAATCAACCAAATTTAAATATATTCGCTCTTTCACTAGGAGATGTTTTCCTTTCATTTTTATACCCAATTGCAGATTTATTATTTCTACTGCTAGGTGTTAGTCTCTTTTTCCGTCCAACAATTTTTAATTCCAAACGGAAAATTTATATCTTTATTTTTGTATTAATAAGTTCTGCAACTTTTAACTATATTTATTTTTACTTAAATAACCACTTATCAACTGAAACTATAATATTATTACGTCTTTTATATAGAATACCTATATTACTTATTGCAATAGCTGGCTCTATTTCAGAAGATCATAATAGCCATAAAAATTATTTCCTTGTAAACCCTATAATAGGAAAAAAAGCTTTAGTTGTATTTCCCTATCTTGCTGTTGCAATACTAATCGGGTTTACATTAAAAGAACAAACATCCTCTTCAACTCTCATTACAGGAAATTGTATTACTTTTATTTTCGTACTCATTCGTCATTCTATCGTACGTATGCAAAACAATTCCTTAACAAAACGTTTGCAGGCATTTAATGCCCAACTAGAAGAAAAAGTTACTTTACGGACGTCTGATTTAGTTCATAAATCAGAGGCTCTTTCTCAAAAACAGCAAAAGTTTAAATCATTATATGAATATCATCCTGACCCTATCTTCACCATTGATTTAAATGGAATATTCTTAAATGTAAATAAGGCTGGGAGTGTACTACTTGGGGCACCAACGGATGAGTTACTAGGTGAAACTTGTTTTTCGATCATTTTAGATGAAGATAAGCATAAGCTAGCATTGGCATTAGAAAAAGTGAAACAACAAGAATCGGCATTCTTACAACTTAGTTCTCAATATAAAGATGGCTTTACTTATTTTTTATACGTTACAATCATTCCTATTATAATAGACGGACAAATTTCAGGAAGCTATATTATGGTGAAAGATATTACTGCACTAAAAAAACAGCAAGAAGAAATAAAATATTTAGCATTCCATGACACTGTAACGAAAATTGGGAACCGTGCCTTTTTCCATAAGAAATTAAAGAGAGTTATAAAAAATGCTAAAATAACAGAAAGCGAGTTTGCATTATTATATTTAGATTTAGATCGCTTTAAAGCAATTAACGATACACTTGGACATTCATCAGGAGATTACATATTAGAAGAAGTAGCAAAGCGATTCCAATCATGTCTTCCATCACATACTCATCTTTCAAGAATCGGTGGCGATGAATTTACAATCATAATTGAAAACTATACTGACGAAGATTACTTATTCCAATTATGTAACCAATTATTTGAATGCATGAAAAAGTCATTTATCATACATGAGCATAAATTAACTTTATCACTGAGTATCGGCATCGCTATTTATCCACATTCCGGAATCGATACCGCTACACTTCTGAAAAACGCTAATGTTGCAATGTATGATGCAAAAGCAAAAGAGCTTAACTCTGTCTCTATTTATGACGATGTAATCGCTAAAAAAATTGAAAGACGATTACGATTAGAAAAAGATTTACCAAACGCACTACAAAATGAAGAATTGTTCCTTTTGTATCAACCTCAAGTTGATAGTGAATCTAATAAAATTATCGGTGCAGAAGCTTTAATTAGGTGGAATCATCCTGAATTAGGTATTATTTCTCCATACGAGTTTATTCCGATTGCAGAAGAAACACTACAAATTATTTCAATAGGAAAATGGACATTAGAGCAGGCTTGCAAGCAAATGAAACGTTGGCACGCACTCGGATATTCACATTTAAAAATAGGTGTAAATTTATCTGCTAAAGAATTTGAACAAGAAGATTTTGTAAAATCTATTTCTTCTACTTTAACAAATACAGGTTTACCAGCAAGCTCTCTTGATCTTGAATTAACAGAGCGAATTGCAATGATGGATGAGCGAGAAACATTGATAAAACTGCGTACACTAAAAAGTTTAGGGATTCACATTTCTATCGACGATTTTGGTACAGGTTATTCTTCGCTAGCCTACTTACCTTTGTATCCAATTGATACGTTAAAAATCCCGAGAGAATTTATTACAATGTCTGAAACATGTGATGATGGAATGGAAATTATTAAAACGATCATCACATTAGCAAATACATTAGGAATGTCTGTCATTGCTGAAGGTGTAGAAACGAAAGAGCACGTAAATTTCCTTCAAAAAAATAAATGTCAGTTTATTCAAGGTTATTATTACAGTAAACCTATTCATATTCATGCATTTACTGAGCTATTAGAAAACGGCATTCACCGATAGTACATAACTAATTAGAATAAATAATAATGAATTTGAACAAATATAGTAAAAAGGAAAGAAGATACCTTCTTTCCTTTTGTTTTTCTATTTACATTTCTATTACTCCACCACTTCATTTATTATATCTATTATTTGATGAATTCCCTCATCATTTGTTTTCTTATATCCATTCATGTTTTGAATATATTTCTCCTTATTTGTATACAACTTATTTACTGCATGTATAAATGTATTCGTACTTACTCTGTCTTGGAGTATAACTTCCGCATATCCTTGCCGTGAAAAATATTCAGCATTTAAAACTTGATCTCCCCTGCTGGAACTGTTAGTTAACGGGATAAGCAACATCGGTTTCTTCAAAAATAACAATTCAGAAATAGCAGTAGAACCCGCTCTGGAAACTACAACACTTGCCATATTTAGTATATGCGGCAACTCGTCGCCTATATATTCAAATTGCATATACCCCTCCATGCCAATAGATGGGTCTACCTTCCCTTTACCACATATATGAATAATATTAAAGTTTAATAGTATTGTATCTAAACATTCCCTTACCATATCATTTATCCACTTAGCACCTTGACTCCCACCCATAATTAATAATACTGGTTTATCTTGCTGAAATTCACAATATCTTCTTCCTCGTAATACGTTACCCTTCTCAATTTCTTCCCTTACAATTGGTCCTACATAAACCTTCTTCTCATTACTTACATTTTCTCCTGTCTGAGGAAATGTTGTGCATAGCTTTGTAGCAAAAGGTAATGCTATTTTATTGGCAAGTCCTAATGTGCTATCTGGTTCACGTATAATTATAGGCACACGATTTAACCATGCTCCTATAGCTACAGGAACTGAAACAAATCCTCCTGCTGAAAAGATAACGTCAGGCTTTGTTTTCTTAATTAATTTATAACTTTGTAAACAACCTCGTATAATTTTAAAAGGATCTTTAAAATTTCCCCAATCCCAATATCTCCTAAGCTTGCCCGTTGAAACACTATTGTATTTAACATTTTGCACTAATGATTTTTCAATTCCATTTTTGGATCCAATATACTCGACTCTCCAGCCTTTCTCTATAAATTTAGGAATTAATACAATATTAATCATAACGTGTCCGGCTGTACCGCCCCCAGTAAAAAGAATCGTTTTGCTCATAACTTATACCCACCTTTATTATTAAAAATCTAGCTTTATATTTACCTTTTAAATGTAAATAAAATTATTATTTTTTATATAAATCTTTAACTCCACCTCTATATCTTGTAAAAGATCTTTAATGAGTTCATAAAAATCATTTCCATACTCACTACACTCGTATTGAGCAAAGATTTGAATCACATATCTAGTTTCCGTCTCTAATGCTGACTTTATTTGATTAACCCTTTTTTCTTCTACATACGCTTGATATTTATGTATTGCCTCATAAAGACGCAGTACATGCGCTTCTTCATCTCTCCAATCCAACGCATCAACAATTGAAAGAAATAGCGTATTTTGATTATCTATTATTTCATAATCATTCATATATTTCTTACACCCTTTTTTGTTTTTCATTGCATGCAGATGTCACTACACTTCGCATACTCAAGTACATCTTTTAATGATTGATGAAATTCAATTTCTGGGATCCAACCTAACCTTTTTATTTCCTCTATTGCTAAACTCTCATTTGAGTCGCTCCCACTTTTCTCTGTTTCCTCTATAAAAAAATTTAGCTGTGTTAATTCTTTATATTGTTCTAGTACATTTAACAAAGATCGTTTTACTCCTGATCCGATATTATATTGTTTTCCATTTATTCCATCTCGTAATAACACATGATACGCTTTAATCGCATCACGTACATCTAGAAAATCTCTACTATCTTTCAAACTGTTTACTTCAATAATGGCTTTACTTCTACCTGATTCTATATCTATCATTTTCTTTGCGAGAATCGAACAAATGCCATTCGATTCCCCTGGACCAATTAAGTTTGAGGGCTTTGCAATGATAATATTTGAATCCATTAATCCTCCCCAAGCCTCTGCAATAATAACTTGCATCGTTTTACTTAAACTATATGGATTTGAAATTTTTATTTCGTTCATACTATCTGCTTGCAAAGCAGATCCTATAACTAATGTTCTACAATGCGAGGCTTCTTGCTTAATTGCTTCTAATAAATATAATGTTCCTATTACATTAACCTCTATATATTCAAGGGCAGCTGTCCAAGATTCTATAACCGAATTCCTTCCTGCTAAATGCAATACGTAGTCTGGCTTTATTTGTTTCATTACCTTCATTACTTCGCTCTTATTAGTTAAATTACAAGTAATACCATTTCTAATTTTTTCTCCATATGCACGATTTTGAAACATAGGAATTACATGAAAGCCCTGCTGTAAAAAATAGTGGCAAGCATGGCGTCCTGTGAAACCATTTGCACCAGTTATTAAAAGGCTCGCATTTTTTTTCATCGCAAAAACCCTCCTTTTAATAGCATTTGTTTCACCTCATGTTTTGCAAGTAAATCTTGTTGAGAACTAAAACTCTTCACATCCACTAGAGGATAGCTTGAATAATATTGTTGAAGTCCTTGTATAGGAATAGTCGGTAGTACCACAAAATAATTTTGATCAAAACTTATACTTGTTTTACTCTCTACCTCAGATAGAAGCATTTCACTTAATTTTTCACCCGGTCTTATCCCTACCTCTTTTACCTTAACATTTTCTTTTCCGGAATCTTCAATTAATACTTCTGCTAAATCTGTTATTTTACATGCCGGCATTTTCATAACAAAGATTTCCCCGCCTCTACCTTGAGATACGGCTTTAAATAACAACCCAACAGCATCTTCAACTGTTAAGAAAAATCTAGTCATATTCGCATCGGTAATCCCTACTTGTGAAGATTTTTTAATTTGTTGTTTAAAAAGTGGTACTACACTTCCACTCGTTCCTAAAACATTTCCACCACGAACACAAATGAATTTTGTTTTCTTCGTTTGTATATTCGCATGAACCATTAATTTTTCACCAATTGCTTTTGTCATCCCATACGTATTTGATGGATCAGCTGCTTTATCAGTTGAAACATATATAACTTTTTCAACTTGCATCTGTATAGAGGCTTCAATTACATTTTGCGTACCATGTATATTGGTTTTTATAGCTTCATAAGGATAATACTCACATACTGGAACATGTTTTAAAGCTGCAAGATGGAACACATAATGTACACCTTGGCAAGCATAGACTAGTTGATCTTTATCACGAATATCTCCAATAATAAATTTTAACCTATCATCATTTATAAACTGTTGCTGCATTTCAAACTGAACCGTTTCATTTCTTGAAAAAATTCTAATTTCTTTCGGTGATTTTTCTAATAGTTGTTTTATAAGTTCATGCCCCCACGAACCTGTACCACCAGTAATTAAAATTATTTTATTTAACATTCTTCTTCCTCCTACGAAACATCTCAATTTAAATAATATTTATTGAATTATTTTCAATTGATTCAAATCATAATCGTCGTTTGTTACATTTAATTGACAAAATAAAAAAACAGAAACTATTAAACGTAGTTTCTGTTTTTCATTTCATCTCTCAACAGTAAGATTTTTTATACTGTTTGCATGATAAATAAATTCCTTGTAAAAAAACACCGCTCATTTATTTCTTATACTCGTAATAAAATAAATAGAATGATTCATAGCCAATAATCATATTTAAATTTATGAAAAAGGGAGGTAACGGAATGGACCGAAGCAATTCAAATCATACATATAACGGACCTTCCAAAGCACTGCCTCTCTCCCTATTCGACGTAAAAAATGAATTGAAACAAAAAAGCAAACTTATTCCTTCTGACACCATGTATAAATTAACGAAAGAAGAACAACTCATCATCAACAAAATAAAAATACAAACAGAACAACTAAATAAAAATAATGTTACAAGAACACGCGCATACTACCAATTTTACATTCAATATCCAGAAATACATTGGGCACTGCTTGGGCATATGGTATCACGTAACGGCGGTTGGAATATGACTGATTTAAAGGGCGATTTATATACGAGAATTTTATCAGAGAAAGATCAATTCATATTTTTTTCTTTTTTAGAAAGAGGGAATTGGCTTATTTTCCAAGATGTATACCCTCAATTTTTACTTTACGAACAAAGTGTAAAGAGATCACAAAAGTTATTTCACCTTCTCCCTCACCTAAATGTTTCTACATTTATGGAAACGATGTGGAACCATTTTTGGAAAACAGGTAACAAAAAAACTTTAGCAATTGCAACTATTATTAATGAACAAAACTACTTAGAAAAAAGAGTAATTCAAAATGTACAATTTAAAAAGACTGTACTAAATAGTATTGGATTTAAACTCTTTGATTTCTTTCAGTTTAATCATATCCTTTTCCCATTCTACGAAAATGATAAGAAACAAAAAGTATTACTATTTGGTGATACAATGAAACATTTCACTTCCTTACATGAACGGATATTAATTGGAAAAAGATTGTACTCATTATTATTTCGAGATACACATGTTTTATCTCAAATAATAAGCTGGGCTCAACACCATCCACATACAGGATCTAGGAAAGATTACTGGCCCCATTTATTTTCAAGTGTAAATGAATCTTTTTCCCGTGAGTTTTATAAGCGCCGAATTAAGAAATGCCAGTTACGAAATGGCGCTTATCGTATATACAGCCCTGCACTCATCTATGCATGGCGAGATATGAAGCATGAAGAAGTTGACAGTGAAGATTGGTTTACCGATTGGCAAGTTGTAAATTACTTAGTTGATAAGGAGGAAAATATAAATGGACAAATTACAGAAGACTACTGCAAAACACTCGAAAAAATTGAAATCGCCATTCTCGCAAAGAAAAATGTCCTCCTCCGAGAAGAAGAATGAGTTTCTAGCATTAGTAGTTACAATCTTTCTCTCTTCTATTATTGCAACTTGCTTAGATGGCTTTTTTGTTCATAAACAAATATATTCCTTTCCGGCTAGGCCCTTCTCATCCACATTTTCGGTTAATATAGCTTTTACATTGTTCGTACTGCCGATTTTAACAGTTATCTTTATACACATTTCAAAAAAATTATCTAAAGTTTCTAGAATTTCATTTATTATTTCAATCGGTATTTGTGCTAGCCTTTTTGAACAGATTGCTGAAAGTTTAGGTTTATTTGTACATAGTGCGAATTGGAACCATACATATTCTTTATTTGGTTATATAATTTTTCATTCTTTTATTTGGAACGTATATAATTGGATAAAAAAATAAAGAGACCATTATAGGTCTCTTCTTAAGCATACTCTTCCGTTATTACTAATGGTGTCAATGTTTGAAGGCTTTTAGAGCGTAAACGATAGGCAACGACTTTCTTCTTATATTGCTTAATGACATCAACATGTTCCTCATAGCTATATAGCGAAAATCTAATCTCTTTACTCCCTTTCTTCGTATCAATGACTATTGGTGTCCCTTCTCCGTGCGGCGGGAAATAATGTTTATCTAAAAACAACGCCTCATTAAATTCATGAATAACTTGTAGTTTCATTTCTCCCTCTATATTTTTTCCATCTATCGATATAGAAGTATTTTCCGCCTCAAGCTTTTGATGCAATTCAAATCTACTAATAATTGATTCTACAACAGAAGTGGGCATGCTAGAAACTAATACTTTAATAGCTCCAAAAACAAATAATGTAACTATAAACCATGTTGTCATTGTTATCATCTCCATTACATTTAAAAAATAAATTTCGTTCCATACGGTATTAGTATACTAATAAGTATTCCAGTTACAATCATCGTTACCGAACCGATAGTCGCTTCTTTCTCGCCTTCTTTCACTAAACGACTCACACCGATAATATGTGATGCACAGCCCATTCCAACTCCTTTTCCAATCGTACTTGTTATACGGAAAAACTTAAGTACTGTTGGTCCGATCATAGCACCTGTTATTCCTGCAACAACTACAAAACTAGAAGTCATAGATGGAATACCACCAATTTGATCCGCTATTGAAAGGGCAATTGGCATTGTCGCTACCTGTGGTAAAGTAGTTAATATAAGTTCCTTATCTATATTTAAAATTCCGCCAATCACTACATTCATGCTCGTTACAGCCACTATACCTATCACTACTCCGATTAGTATCGATGAAAAATTTTTCATCAGTATCTTTCGCTCTTTAAATAGAGGTATGGCCAATGCTACAATTGCAGGGCTCAATAAGCTTGAAAGAATGTTTCCCCCATTTTCCCTATACTCATGATGAGAAATACCAAAAATCAAAAATAAACAAATCATAATTGCCGTAACTGTTAACACTGGTAACGTAAATGCAAACGTAAATTTTTTATATAGCTTTGTCGCCAAGAAATAAATTGCTACAGTAATAATAATTAAGACCATTTGAATCGTGCACCTTGTCGATTTTATTTTTTTGATGTGACTAATAATTGACTTATATACCCTGAAACAATCAAAGTTACTACAGTACTTGCAACTACTAAAAGGAATATAATACTTCCCTTACTGAAAAGAAAAGACCCGTATTCCATGAGCCCTGTTGTCGAAGGGATTAAAAATAACGGTAAAAATACGATTAACTTTTCCGAACCTAACTCAAACCATTTTAACGGTAAAACGCGAGTGGAAAGGAGCAGGAACAGTATTAACATCCCTATTAAATTCCCCGGTATTGATAGATGGAATATTTCCTGAATCCACGTACCCACTAGGCTAAATACATATAGCACGCCTACTTGAAGTAAAAGCGTCACGTACTTCATTTCTTTCCCTCATTTCACTATCACACATCCATATTATGAAATCTCATTTAGCGTGTCGGCAAACCGTTTAATTCCAAGTTGAATTTGTTCTATATTCGCTCTACCAAACGTAAATCGTATATATTCATTTTTCGAACCTAAAACACTGCCCGGAACAAATGCGACACCATTCCGTATAGATTCACCTAATAAGTGATATTCATCAAACTTTCCTGTTACTTTACACCATACATGTATTCCACCCTCTGGCACGAAACATTCAACTCGTTCTCCCAATGTTCCTTCAAGCTCTGCAATTAATTCATCTCTTCTTTGCTTCAATTGTCCACGAAGTATCGTAATATGTGTATGGAAATCCTTTGATTCTAAAAATTGATTTGCTACCCACTGCGTAAATACACTATGGCCAAAATCAACTTGTTGCTTTGCATCTGCTAAACGCTCAATTACGCGTGTAGGACCAATTACCCATCCAATACGTAATCCTGATGCAACAATTTTTGATAGTGAACTTATATAAAGAACATTTCCATTTTGGTCCATTGATTTTAATGTTGGGTTCACTTCTCCATTAAAAGAAATTAAACTATACGGATCATCTTCTACAATTGGTATACCGAACTCAGAAGACAGTTCTAAAATTTTTTTACGTCTCGCTAATGAAAGCACAGTACCCGTCGGATTCTGATAATCTGGATTCAAAAACACCATACGAATGCGATGCTTTTTGTGCAAATCGATTAAGTCATCTGGATTCATTCCATGCTCATCAACAGGTAAATGAAATATGTTTAAACCGGCCGATTTAAACATTGGAAGCGAAAAACAATACGAAGGATCTTCAATCGCGATCGCATCGCCAGGTTTTAATAAACATTGAACGATAAGATTAAGCGCCTGTTGTGCTCCTGACGTAATAAGAATAGAGCTTGAATCTGCTTCAATTTGTTTATATTGCTGAACATGTGCTGCAATTGTTTTTCTCAACATCTCATTTCCAAGTGGATGGTCATAACCGAGGTTTTCCATAAATGTTTTCTCCGACAAAATTGTTCGAAATCTATCACTTGGAATTAATTCTGGTGACAGTTCACCACTTGCTAAATTAATTAAATCATCTTTTTGTGTTTCCGTTCGAATTTGTTGAACGAGTGGTACGTTAGGTAAGAACGATCCATCCTCCACGTATCTACCCCAGTTCGGTATTCGTTTATGTGAGACACCCCATATGTCTGTATTGACCCGTGTTCCGCTTCCCTTTTGCCGTTCTACTACTCCAAGTGATTTTAATTCTTCATACGCAGCTACTATTGTACTCCGGTTCACCTGTAATTCCTTTGCTAACATACGCTCAGAAGGTAACTTACTATCAGAAGGAAATTCGCCTGAAGAAATGCCTCTTTCAATATAATCTGCAATTTGTTTATATACAGGTGTCTTATCTGCACGATTTGGTTTCCATTCCATATAGTTCCCTCCTTTCAAAACGAACTATCCTCATTTTTTACTAACAGTATTCACCGTAAAAATAGTATTAATTAGTCACATTTTCTTATCCGTAAATGGATATATCCAAAATGGTTCTCTTTCTGATTACTCAATAGCTTCTGAAATTCCAACTTCATACTCTCATTTCAGTTCTTTTACAAACTATTAAATCATTACCGCATACCATGTTACCCCAACTAGTAGAACAAAAAGAAGAAGAATATAGATTGCAGATAAGTTTTTCACATTTCTTTTTGTAGACTTACCGTAATTCTCCTCCACGTTTCTTGCAACTAGTACAGTCCCAAATAGCGATACAATTACAATAATAACGACTAGTGAAATTGCAAAACTCATTGTCTTTTCACCTCTCTAAGACCCATCTATTTTAATTAAAGAACTTACATAAAAACCTTCCTCTTTAAAACGTTGATAACATACTACCTTTCTTCTCTTATCATAATAGATGTTTGCAAAAAGCGGACCAACCACTTTCGCGTTTTTTTGCTCATCCACTTAAAAAATAAAAAGCAACTGATCACTTAGGACCAGTTGCTTTTTTCACACAATAATTTTTCATTTAAAATTAATTCGATTTAAAAGTTTCGCCTTTTCATAATGAAACATCGACTGAGATAACTCAAAAATTGTTCCATTTACAAGATACACTGTATTTTCAATAAGAAGCGCCGGATCACCTTCATTTAATTCTAAAAGCTGTGCATTTTCTTTATTTACTTTTTCACAACTAATAACTTTATCAGCAAAACCAATATTTAATCGTAAATCTTCAATGAAATAACTGTATACAGAGCTTAATGCTATTTCTTCGTTCAAATATGGAATAATATCCTTTTTGAAATAACTTACTTCAATAGAGAATGGTTTAGCATCTACAATTCTTAAGCGCTTCAAAAAATACAACCTAGTTCCAGCTTCGCATTGCATCTGCTTTGCTATCTCTTCGTCCGCATCTATTACTTCAAGCTCTAACACTTTCGTTTCAATATTTTGTGAAACAAGATTTTTCGTTAATCCACGTAAACTTCCTAAATTAATGTAATCTGTTACAGAAGTTTCGCGTAAAAACATGCCACTACCTTGCACTTGAAAAATATAACCTCTATTCACAAGCTGACTAATTACTTTACGTATCGTATTACGGCTTACTTCAAATCGATTCATCAACGCTTCTTCTGTAGGTAGTTTTTTCGTTTCATTAAAAAGCCCATCTCGAATGTTTTGCTCTAACACATCTGCAATTTGTTTATACTTTGCACTCATACACTTTCTCCTAAAATACTCTTTTATCTGTTATAACTCTTCCCCTCTCGTTTCGATCACACGTTTATACCAATGAAACGAAAGTTTCTTCTTACGTTTTAAGTTATCATTATGATCGACAAAAATAAAGCCATATTGCTTTTTATATCCATTTAACCAACTTAAAAGATCAATCACTGACCATGCATAATAACCTTTTAAGTTAATTCCCTCTTCAATTGCACGCTTCATTACTTTTAAATGCGCTTCAATAAATTTAATTCTCGGAACATCTACAATTTCTCCGTCAATGATCGGATCTTCATCACCAAGTCCATTTTCCGTTACATACATCTTTATGTCACCGTAACGCGTTTTCAACATATGCAATCCCTCTAAGAAACCTTCGGGAGATATTTCCCATCCCCATTTTGTATATGTTTTATCATCCATTTTAACTGTTCGATAAAAACCATCAAAAGAAGAGTTACCTGGAGCAAGCGTTGAGTTTTCTCGAGAATGTTCCTCACTCTTTATATCCATATCATATCTTTCTACTCGTATTGGTTGATAATAATTCAAGCCAATAAAATCATTTTCTTCTGCATTTTGTTTAATGATTTCTAATTCTTCAACCGTCCAATTAGGAGTCCATCCTTTTTCCTTTAATTGTTGTACAACATAAGACGGATACTCGCCTTTTAAAATTGGATCATAATACCAATACGTTTCATATTCATTCGCATGATTTGCTGCTTGTATATTTTCTTTTTGATCATCCACACTATAAGCTGGTAAGAAAACATGTGTAATCCCAATTTCACCATATTGTTTCAGCTGCTTGTACACCGCAACTGTTTTCGCGTGTGCATAAAATACATAATGAGTAGCTTGAAAATACTTTGGAACATCATTTTGTATTCCTGGTGGATGTGCACCTTTTAAATAACCTAATCCACAAAACATTACGGTCTCATTAAAAGTAATCCAATGCTTAACTCTGTCACCAAATGCCTTAAAACAAGTTTCTGCATATTTTACGAAAGCCTCTGCTGTTCTTTTATTCGTCCATCCACCATCTTTTTCTAACGGTAATGGTAAATCCCAATGATATAAAGTGACAAACGGCACAATCCCGTATTTTAAACATTCATCAATTAAGTTGTTATAAAATTCAATCCCTTTTTCATTTACCTTTCCATCTCCAGTCGGCAATATTCTCGCCCAAGAAATAGAAAAACGATACGATTCTAATCCCATCTCAGCCATTAAGCGAACATCTTCCTTATATCGATGATAATGATCAACAGCTACATCACCATTTGTTCCATTGTATGTTTTGCCAGGAATTTTTGAAAACTCGTCCCAATTCGTAACACCTTTTCCATCTTCATTCCATGCACCTTCTACTTGATAAGAAGCTGAAGCAGCTCCGAATAAAAAATCATGTGGAAACTTCATAGTATATACCTCCATTTCATTACAACAAATCAAATTCAATCATACATATAAAATTTATAGGTACAAATTTTATATGTATGATTATATCTTATGTTTTTATTTTTTTCTATTATAAAAGTACAATTTATATTGTTGGTTATTGGAAAAGAAAAAGAAGCGATATATTTTATCGCTTCTTACTCTCATCATCTTTATTCTTTTATTAATGACTTATTCGCTCTTATAACTTCTTGATACAATAATGGTGACCACTTTTCATTTATGTAGTCTTGAATTACCCAGCCCACTCTCAAAGGATTCTTTTGTTTTATATAGTTTGCAATTTCAGGATTTATATAAGAGGCATAGTAATATGGACTATTCCATGCTGTACCACCAGAAGACAAGCTTGTAAAATTAATATATAGATGATTTAAATCCTCGCTATTGTTCATCGTTTCATCCATCGTATCTTTAATAGATTTTACTTTCTCATCATAGCTCACTTTATATTTATCTTGTACTGTTACATTTGCATTTTGGTTTACAGTTGTGGTAAACGTCTCATTATCTGGCCAATAAAAATTATTATATCCTCCAGGTTCATTACTACCACTATATCTTTTTAGTAGTACAATTTTCCCACGAGCATCTCCAAGCTTTATATTTCCTTCTGTTTTTAAAAAGATAGGATCAACAAAATATTTTTTTTCAAACGTGCTACTAAATGAATCTTCTGCCCCTTTCATATCCTCATACTCTTTTTTTAAAGACATAATAATTGTTTCACTCGGGTTATCTTTTAAAAATTGTTTCGCTTCATTTATGAATTCATGCAGTGTTACGTAAAGATATAATGGCCCATGATGAAGAACTATCGTATTATCATCTGTTAAACGTCCTCTTATATCAAAAATGCGAGCTCCATGGTCCATTTGATAGCGAAAATCATATTCTTGCGTCATTCCCCATACTTGCTTAATCGGATTTTGCAACTTGAACGTCCCACTATCGTGTGTTCCTGGAATTGAAATTCGTGCTAACGGGATATTATCAGGTATAGGTTGCATCCATTTTGACAAATTTTCAAGCTCATTAACAGAGCTAGCTGCAACTACTCTCTTATCATGTAAAGCAAATACAAATGTGATAAATATTGTACTACATATGAATAATTTCAAAATTAACTTCTTATTGCTCATTATTATCCCTCTCTCTTTCTGTTTTTATATCAAACTTATTGAATATAATATAAGCTAGCTCAGAAAAAATAAATAACATTTCATCAATATGAAATATTGCATAGAAGTAAAGTTAAAAAATCATTCACATATACTAAATTAGAAAAATTTAAAGGAACTTCATCTGAAGTTCCTTTTACTTATTTTATGTTCAATACGTATGAACCATTTTTATTCTCATATTTATAGACGTATAAATAATATTTACCTGGCTTTGCATTATAAGTTCCTTTAACTACATTGCCTTCATTTTCACCATATGCTACATAGTTATTTAAATCTGATTCATGATGAAGTACCCATGTCATTCCAATATTTTGTTCATTTAGTAGAGAAATATTAATATTTTCCGGCGAATCAATTTGGAAAGTAAATACATCTACTCTATCACTATTATGTAGCGTTCCTTTCACCGGTGTATGAAAGTTAACTTTATTTGCCTGTCTAGGCTCATTATTTGGTTCATTTTCTGTTACTTGTAATTCATTCCCACCGTTTGGTTTTCTTTGTTCATAGCCTAAGTTTGCTAGTATAGACTTCAAATCTGGTAAAACACCAATTTTATCTGCATATGGATCTTTAGATTTTGTTCCTGTGCTCTGGTTACTTAATATTGCTCTTAGTTCACTTGGTCTATATGGTTGTCCTAAATTTTCTTTAGCAATGCTTTGTACTAAAGTCGCTGCCCCAGCAATAATTGGCGAAGCACTAGATGTTCCGCTAAAGCTTGAAGTATAAAGATTTACAGCACTTCTACTTTGCTCGGCTGTAGTTGTATCTACATTTTCTCCCCATCCGTACACATCAATACGGCTTCCATAATTCGAAAACCACATACGTTCATGAGGGAAAGATGAAGAGCCAGCTCCTACCATAATTGCACCCGAATCTTTAAAATCTTTACTATTACGATTTAAGACTTGCTTACCTTTTCTATCTTTGAACTGGTCTAAATCATTCCACCCATTTGCTCCGGCCTCTATAATTACAATCCCTTTATCTGTACCAGCACGAATTGCATCAAAGATATCTGGTTGTACTTCAACAGGTAAATATTTATCACCATATCCATCGAAAGATGCTTGTGCCTCTAACAATAAAACATCCCCAGCTTCTAACTGATTTACAGCGCTTAATATTGCATCAGCCGTATTATACTGTCCATTATCTCTTATTTGAGAGATAACCTTTGCTTTCGCTTTTGGCGCAATCCCAATATTCCCAACTTCATTGTCCTCAGAGGATACAATTCCTAGTACAGACGTCCCATGACCGACATGCTGATCTATATTTCTTCCAGACATTAACTCAATTTTTTGATGTAATAAATCCTCATGATTTAATAACCATCCGTATTCCATATCAACAAAAGTGATACCATTTCCATTACCGCCTTGAATTCCCCAGGCGAAAGGCGCATTAATACCGTATGGGGCCGCTTCAAGATAACCTTGTTTTTTAAATCTAGGATTGTTACTAGGATTAAGAGCTACACTTGATGATTGCACTTCAGGTGGCATTATTTTCTCTTGTTTCTTCATATACGCATCTTCTATTAAAGAAGATGCCTTTAACTTATCTACTATTTCTTCTTCATACCCACTATTTTGATTTTGAAGAATATAGTAGTTTAATAAACTTGTAGATACATGATTAGGTGCTTTCACTTCAAGGTTTTGTATTTGTTCCGGGCTTACAGATGTGAATAAACGAGTAAATGTTGCATCTGGATATTCTGTCAAAAGATCTTTTATTACTTTATCATTCGTTTGAGATTGTATTTGTTTTTCAATACCATCTTCATATGGCAAATCCAAATCCGCTTTAAATTTCACAATAATTTGCTTATCTGTTTCTTGTTCTATCCCTGATTTAATCTGCTGTTCTATAGAATCAGCATGTACACTATTGATAGTACCTCCTGTTCCTAAAAGTGTTGTAATGATTACAGTTGACGCACACATTTTTTGAAATATTTTCATTACATTAATCCTCCTATTAATAATTAATCATTATATTAATCTATAATGATTTTATTTCTATAACGTATTCCCTTTCTACTAAATAGATTATAGTAATCAGAAATATGAACTTCAATGTATTTTCATATGCAATATTTCATATTCGGACTCTACACTACACGAATATGAAACTTATAGTGATTATTTATTTTATATGTGCTAATATACTTACATTAATATATTACGCATATATACATTCAAACTACATTACTTAATAGTTTCACCTTAATTTTTTGTTAGGAGGATTTACAATGAAATTACTAAAACTAAAACATATAATCCCTTTATCTGCAGCTGCAATTACATTCGTATGTAGTCAAAGCACAGCTGAAGCTTCTACCATTCATACAGTAAAAAAGAACGATACACTTTGGGGCATTAGTAAACAATACGGAGTTTCAATACAATCCATTAAACAGGCTAATAATAAAGGAAACGATCAAACCTTTATTGGCGAACAGTTACATATTCCAGGGTCCGTGAAATCAAATGAAATCACTGTTCCTCAAAACGCCAAGCCTGCGAACATTTCTGGACAAATTATTTATCAAGTACAACCGGGAGATTCATTAGAAACGATAGCAAGGCGTTACAATGTCACTGTCCAATCTATAAAACAAATTAACAATACAGTCGGAAACAAGCTTTATACAGGACAACATTTAAAAATCAACTCAAGCATTTCACAAAAAGAAAAAGACTTAATGGCACGCTTAGTTACCGCTGAAGCAGGTGGCGAATCCTATAAAGGAAAAGTAGCAGTAGCGAAAGTTATACTAAATCGTGTAAATGCAAAAGGTTTTCCAAATACAATAACAGGCGTTATTTATGAACCTATTAAATACGGATATGCATTTACTCCTGTTACAGATGGAAGAATTAATCAGCCTGCAAGCGCAGAAGCAAAAATGGCTGTAGAAGAGGCTATCTCCACAAATGGAGTACATTCTGACTGGCTTTATTTCTACAATCCAAAAACATCAACAGACAAGTGGATTACGACACGTCAGACAGTAGCAGTAATTGGTAATCATGTGTTTGCTAAATAAGATTTAAAATCATTAACAGACCTCTTCACTTAAAAGGTCTGTTTTTTTCTATGTAAGATGTTATTAATCATATGACATAGTTATTTTTTAAACTATTTCTTCTTTCAAATAAAAATTTTTGTATTTACTCCGCCACTCGTAGAAATTAATAAAGCATCAAGTTCAAAAACTCCCACTTTATTAATAAAAGCTATTTCTTAACTTCATAAAATTGTTATACACTAGAAAAATAAAAAACAAACTATTCGTTAGCAGGTGGAAGAATATGTATGATGTTACAATTATCGGCGCTGGAGTAAGTAGCATTTTTATGGCTTATTCACTAGCTAAAAGTAACAAAAAAGTTTTAATTCTTGATAAAGGTAAAGCGCTAGAAGATCGCCATTGTCCTTTAGACGAAGGAAAAGTGTGTAATTGTACTACATGTGATAAATATTTCGGGTTTGGTGGTTTAGGAAAATCTGAAGGGAAATTTAATTATACAAACGGATTTGGCGGAGAACTTGAGAAAAAAGTCGGTAAAGAGGGTTTTATACAACTCATGGCTGAAGTAGATGAAATTCTATGTCAGTTTGGTGGAAGTTCGGTTTCAAAATATTCTACTGAAAATTCAAGTCTCACTAAGAGAGCTGAAGCGTGTGGTTTACAAATGCTAACAACAGAAGTAAGACATCTTGGTACTACACTTTCCAGTAACATTTTTCAGCAGCTCTATGAATTTTTACTGACGAAAATAAAGATCCAATTTCATATAGATGTACAACATATTCTGAAACAGGAAGATCATTTTATAATAGAGACAAATCAAGGAACAGTTCAAACTAAGCAACTTGTATTTGCAACTGGGCGCTCTGGGGCCGATTGGTTAAAAGAAATATGCAGTTCCCTAAATATTTCTCAGGAGCAAACACGTGTAGATTTAGGAATTAGAGTAGAAATGAAAGAACATCAATTACGTTCTATATTAAAAGATACTTTTGAAACAAAACTTTCTTATCAAGGTGAGCATTTCACAGCAACTACTTACTGTATGAATCCACAAGGCCGCATCATTCGAAAGTACGAAGAAGGTTTAGTTATGCCTGACGGTCAAAATTTTCGGGAACAAGGAACTGGCACTTCTAACTTAAATTTCACTTTATTTATTCCTCGCTATTTTCCAACTCTCAAAGAAGCAAATGCATACGCAAGTTCAATTATTGAAGGCATTAACCAAGGACGAGATCGGATTGTTATACAGCGCTTAGAGGACTTACTAAAGAAACAACCTACGGTGGAAAACAGCATGGAGCATAATCGTATACAGCCTACACTACAGGGGGATTATGGAGATTTGAATCAAGAAATTCCTCAATTATATATTGAAGGGCTAAAAGAATTTTTATTACGCTTAGAACAATTTATACAGGAGCCTATCGATCAACATACTTTACTATATGGAATTGATGGAAAGTTCTATGCTCCTACGATAAAAATTAATAATCATTTTGAAACTAGTATACATGGGCTATTTTTAATTGGAGATTGTTCAGGCGTTACGCATTCATTATCTCAAGCAGCTGCAAGTGGTCTGTATGTTGGAAAGTACTTATCTGACATTTAATTTCTATCATTAAAATATCAGTCAAATATTTTCAATTTCAAAACACTTTACTTATATATAGTAAAAGTATATTAATAAGACCTCTATCCTTCCCTGCTAATGATTAACCGACAAAAAATCGGGATTTTACAAAATACATATGTAATATAACTGTATATTTAAAACGATTGGCATTCAATTCTAATAAATTGAATGTCAACAGTTTTAAAAGTCTCTATCCATTTTCACTTTTATTTGTTCGATATTTTGTAACATCATCATAGTGTTTAATATGGTAGGATGTCTATAAGTCAATTTCACTACAACTATGACTTTTTCTGCCTGTTTCTCAAAAAAGAGTTATATTTATGCTACTACGCTTTAAAAATCCCCATTGTATATATATGAATACTTCAAATTATTCCCTTTAGAAAACAAAGTCTAAATGGTTCATTACAGTCTAATAGTTATAAAAACATAATATATAACTTTAGTTAAATAAATTATATAAAGAAGGTGTAAAAATGAAGAACAAAATAAATTTACAAATGCAAAATATAAGTTTTGTTATAATAATGGCTTTAGCAGTATGGTTAAAAACATATCTTATTACGCGATTCAGTTTTGATTTAAAAATCGAGTCTTCAACGCAAGAGCTCATTTTGTTTATTAGCCCTCTAGCCGCATCATTAGCATTTGTTGGATTAGCATTATTTGCAACTGGTGAAAAGCGAAATTATATAGCGCTCTGTATTAATTTCTTATTAACAATCGTGCTTGTTGGAAATGTAATGTTCTATGATTTTTATAGTGATTTCGTTACATTACCAGTACTTGGACAAACCTCAAACTTTGGCCAATTAGGCGGCAGTATTATAGAAATATTAAACTACAAAATTATACTCGCATTCGTAGACATTGTTTTCTTCTTTATTTTATTAAAAAAGAAATCATTGGTCTTTAAAACAGAACGTGTAACTCATTCTACGCGCTTGTTATACTTTCTTTTAACGATTGGTGTATTCTTTGCGAATCTACATCTTGCAGAAAAAGAGCGCCCTGAATTATTAACAAGATCATTCGACCGAGTCATGCTTGTCAAAAATTTAGGCTTATATACTCACCAAGTATATGACTTAACACTGCAAGTAAAAGCTGGGTCACAAAAAGCACTTGCTGATAGTAGTAAATTACAAGAAACTGAAAACTACGTAAAAGCAAATCAAAGCGAGCCAAACCCTAATATGTTTGGTGCAGCGAAAGGAAAAAACGTAATTGTCGTCACTCTTGAATCCTTGCAGACCTTCTTAATAGGCGCATCAGTGAACGGGCAAGAAGTTACACCATTCCTAAATGAATTCATAAATGAAAGTTATTACTTTGATAACTTTTTCCATCAAACTGGTCAAGGGAAAACATCCGATTCAGAATTTCTAATCGATACGTCGTTGTATCCATTAAATCGAGGAGCTGTATTCTTCACACACGGTAACAATGATTATACTGCAACTCCAGAAATTTTACGTCAACAAGGTTATTTCACTTCTGTATTTCACGCGAATAACGCAACATTTTGGAATCGTAATATTATGTACTCCGCTCTTGGTTATGACCGTTACTATAATGAACTTGATTACAAAATCACACCAGAAACAAATTTAAATTGGGGATTAAAAGATATCGAATACTTTGATCAATCAGTAGATATATTAAAAACTGTTAATCAACCATTCTATGCTCGTTTCCTTACTTTAACAAACCATTATCCATTTACGTATGATGAAGATACAAAATTCATTGAACCATACAACTCTGGTAATGGCATATTTGATCGTTACATCGTAACAGCACGTTACTTAGACGAATCCATTAAAAAATTTATTGAACGTCTAAAGGCCGAGGGGCTTTACGATAATTCTATTATTGTGTTATACGGTGATCATTATGGAATTTCCGAAAAACATAATCGTGCAATGGCACAGTTTTTAGAAAAAGATCAAATAACAGAATTTGATACTTTAAATTTACAACGTACACCTTTATATATTCATATTCCTGGACAAACAGAAGGTCAAACTATTTCAAAGCCTACGGGACAAATCGATATGAAACCTACGATTCTAAATTTATTAGGTGTTGATTCTACGAATGATATCCGTTTTGGCCATGATATGTTTTCAGATGAATATACTGGCTTTGTTGTTTTACGTGATGGTAGCTTCGTTACAGATAAGTATGCATACAAAAACAACACTTTCTACGACCGTATAACAGGTGAAATTGTAGATTTACCAAAAAAAGAAGCTCAAGCCCTCATTAAACGTGCACAAAATGAATTACGAATGTCTGACAAAATTATTGAAGGCGATTTATTACGTTTCTCAGAAAGCAATAAAATTAAAACTGGCGAAGTACAAACTAAAATTAAAGAAACAGAAAAATAATCTATATGAAAAAGGAGCAACTTATTACAGTTGCTCCCTTTTACTTTTATTCTACGCTTGTTTCTAAAGCTACATCTGTATAGGTATTATCATCACCTATATTTAAAATTACTTCACATTGACGCAATCTCAATTCAAAGAGCATGATAGAATCATGATAAACTTCAGGATTTGATTTCATTTTATGTAACATCTCTTGTTTTTCTTGTATTTCTAATTGCGTATTTTCTACAGCTTGCTTTAAGGAGTTAAATGGATTCCTAAAGAATATATGAATATCCCTCTCTTGTGTATTTTCAAACAGCTCAAATTGCAAGAAAAATTTCTTCATAATAGAAGCCGTTACTTCAGTATAATCTTCATTTTCTACATACTGTTTATATTTGTTATATAGCATAGATTTATTTTTAGGAAGAACTCCAAATAATTTACCGGCACTTTTTAGTAAAAATTGTGCTGGCGTAAATCGACGTAAAATATTTACTTCATCCATTTGTATTCTAGTCGTCATCCTGTCAGTATCTCTGCGCCAGTCATCAAGCACTTTAAAGTCACATTCTAACTGTATTTTATTTTCTCCAAATAGTGAATTAAGCCCTTCACTAAGTTCTTCTAAATACGTTTGACTTTGAAGAAGCTCATTATTAGAAGTTGCAATCCAATTTTGCATAGAAAGAGCAAGATTAGGTAATACAGTTTGTTCTAAATATTTATGCACTCTTTCATTCATTGCTTTATTTAGTTCCGTATCCATGTGCCCGAAATCACTTTCTTCACTAATTAAATTAGAACAGCTCTTTAATATCTTCGGAATATTTTCGGTAAGATCATTTGTAATTTCAGTCTTCATTGAACGATATGATTGTGTAATGAAATGAATTTTTTCCCTTTCAAATGCAGTAAGGTTATTAATGCTACCGTTTAGTTTCACTAGCATATCTTCATTCCAATTAATAGCATCCACCAGGTTATTTTCTTTCTCAACACGTTTATCCAAAAGATATGTAATTGTTTTTCGAATGAAAAATAATAACTTTTCAGTACGTTCTGCATCGATATTTTTATGATTAAAGTTAAAATGAATAAACTCGATTAAACCATTTAATTGTTGACTACTTGTATATAACGAGGAATAAGGGAAAATTCTCGCATACGGGAAATATGTATTTATTCTCGTTGCCGTATCATGTAATACCCTTTTCACTTCTGCTTCACTGTAAATGTTATCGATTTTATTTAATAAGAAATGAATTTGTAAATTTGGCGTATGTTCTTGAATACTTAATAGAATGTCACGTTCTTTATCAGTAAAAGGTGAATCCGCATTCAATACGAACAGTAATTCGTCTACAGAATTTAAATATTCGAATATCTCATCTCTAGTGTCGTTATTTCTATTAAAGCCAGGTGTCACTACAAATGTAAGTTTATTTTCATTTAAAAATCTGCATGGTAATTTAAATTCAACACACGCTCTATCTCTATATGTTTGATGGTGCTGAGACATCATATTATGGTAATCAGTGATATCTTCCGTTGTTGTAATTGCTGAGTCTGTTATAGCGTTTATTTCTATATGAGCATCATTTTTTAAAACTACTACATTTGAAATTGATTTTTCTAATATATTTTCTCCTAATATAGAGTTAATAAATGTAGTTTTTCCGTTCCCTGAAGTTCCCGTTACTAAAATACGATTTGTTCTTAAATCTGCGAGCTCGTCAACTAACCATTTAAATCGGTGACCTATTTCTATATTCTGCTTTTGTGCCCACTGTGTAATAGATTCAAAAAGGTGTAAGCTGTACTCTAAGCCATTTACATGATTAATAGAATGTGACAGTAAGTTTTCCGCATGTTCTATATTTGCTGAATCTATTTTGGAAGGGAAAATCTCATCCCATGCCAATACAGCTGCAGATGGAAATACAGCATAAGATGGATTGACTACCTTTAACCAGTTTGCTAACAGATTTGGTATGATATCGTTTAATTGTCTAAGCGTATATTGACCTTGAATTAATGTAAAGTACGTTTCTTCGTAAAGAGCAGAAACTTTGTTCCATATATCGGACGAATGTATTTCAATATGTAAGAAAAATTCATTTATTGTATTAAGCCATAATAAATAATTTGGTTCATCTTTATAACTGTTCCAAAGTGATGAAACCATTTGTGTAAATTGTACTTGATCTACATTATTTAATGTAGCTAATGCATCATAAAAATAGTCTGGTGAAATATGTTTAGTAAACCCTTTATCGATATATCCTTTTAACACCTCAAACCACGGATACGACTCTATTCGAATTAACTCATTCACAGCAAGCTCTACTGCACTATCAAAATCTTGCTGTTCCTCATAAAAGGAACGGGCAATTTTTGTGACGTTCGGATAATCAGGATTTAAAGAAACTGCTTCTTTAATAACACCGAAAGCTGAATCAAAATTATTTTGCTCAATGTAAAGAGAAAGTAATTGTAATCTAATTTCGGTCATCAATATTTTATTATCAGTAGTAATGGAAGTATAAATATTTTCAGCATATGGTAATTGATTAAGTTCGAAATAAGCATCCGCAATATTTTTTTGTGCCCATGGTGCTAATTCATTACTAACCTTCTCCCATTTAAAAATAGCTGCTTCAAAATCTTGATGACGATAATAAAATTCACCTTGTGCAAAACGAATATAAGACCCATCAGAAATCTCATTTCGTTCTTCGTTTACATAAGCTTGTCCAAGTACGTCAAGAATTGACTTTGTTTCATTCTCCATTAGGAATGTTTCATAATACATCTTTTTTATTAATTGTTTTTCTAATCTCAT
Source organism: Bacillus sp. JKS001846 (assembly GCF_900176455.1). Classification (NCBI taxonomy): domain Bacteria; kingdom Bacillati; phylum Bacillota; class Bacilli; order Caryophanales; family Bacillaceae; genus Bacillus; species Bacillus sp. JKS001846. Next base: position 1,937,463 of record NZ_FWYG01000001.1, on the reverse strand, counting down.
CTTTTCCCCCACTATATCTTGAAAATACATTTTTAAGATATGTCAATGCTTTTTGTATGTATGCTTTTTATCTTAACAAAGAATATCTTTTGGAAAATTTCATTTTCCTTTCATTTTTCAAGTTAGATTGAATTTTTATGAGAAAAGTTTCAGTTTTTTTTCAATTCCCTTTCAGTTATGAAACAGCATTAAATGTTCCTAATAACCTAATAACACTATAATATTCCACATTATATTATCAGGAAAATTCCATATAAACCATATTATAAAAACAATCTATAATGAATTTATATGCACAATTCACTGTGCTGTCAAACAAAAAAACAACAATAGGAGCCAACATCTATTCATACCATTTCTTTCTCAAATTGTTTTCCTTTAAAATGTTTCAGTAGTTATGTAATTAAATTCCATTAACCTATATAAATAACTAGTCCAAAAAATATCTATATGCATATCATGTTATAGTAAAGAATTTAGGAGATCCTAAAAGGAGGCATTTTCATGTTTGAAGATAAATCTAAAATAAATTACCCATATGAATTTACTGAAACTACAACAGTTCCTCTAAAGAACCCCATTGACAAAAAATTCAAGAACGGCACAGGTACACATAACTTCCCAATTAAGAAGCACTATAAAGAGCAAGTTCTATACACTGAAAAAATTAATAATAATAAAAATAAGTAATTGTATAGATCCTTATGACAATTGGCTAAATAAGAAGCAACATTTGGCCATGCATAGTTATTTAGTTAGTAATGATACAATTCATGCACCTTTTAAAAAGTGCTGTATACAGCGCTTTTTTATACATAGATAAATTTAAGTTAACGCAACCAAGAAATACACTACAAAATTACTCCACCATATTCTCGTTTACAATTAAATCTACATATTAAAAGGGAGCAACAGTAAATGTTGCTCCCTTTTGAAATGTAATCTATTCACTCTACATAACCCTCTTAAACATCTTCTCCAACTCATAAGTAGAATGATGCACAAGAATTGGTCTTCCGTGCGGGCATGTGTACGGGTTTGTTGTTGTACGTAGTTCTTCCAGTAAAGCAAATATTTGATCGTTCGTTAAATATTGATTCGCTTTAATGGATGCTTTACAGCTCATCATGATGGCTGCTTCTTCACGTAACTTTTTAATATCAACTTTTTTTAGTTTAACAACTTGCTCCATCATTTCATCGATGATTTCTGTTTCTTGTCCTTTCGGGAACCATGTTGGATGCGAGCGGACGATAAAGGATTGATGGCCGAATTGTTCTAAAAATAGCCCGACTTTTTTTAGTTCTTCTAACTGCTCTTCGACACGTAAAAATTCAGTAAGAGATAGATCAATACGGTACGGTACAAGTAACTCTTGTACTTCTTGCGCTACTCTTCCTACTTTATCACGGAAGTATTCATAATTAATACGTTCCTGCGCGGCATGCTGGTCAATCATATATAATCCTTTATCATTTTGAGCGAAAATATATGTTCCATGCATTTGTCCAATTGGATAAAGCGGTGGTAAGTCATTCCCGTTCATCTCAATCTCTTTTATTTCCCGAACTTCTTCTTCTAATTCCTCTAGTTCAAAGTCCTCTTCATTACTGTCCCACGATTTCTCTTCTTGAATTGGCTCTTCGATTATCGGTTTAGTGGATGGTTGCCAACTTTGTTCTTCTCTCACGAGCGACTGTGGTGGTTGCCATTCTTGCTTCGGTGGTTGCCAAAGCTGCGCAGGCTGTTTCACAGCCTGCGGTTCTTCTTGTTTTGCATCCATGCCAGTCGGTAAAACGATGTCCGGCATAGATGGTTCTTTCGGCTTCGCATGCTCAAACTGGAACTGTTCTTGCACACTTTCGTCTTTTTCTTTTTTCTTCGTTGTTACACCTGCATCTGGAATAAGCTGTATTTTTTTAAATGCAGCTTGCAATGTTTCTTCGATCAGCTTTAGCAATTCTTGTTCTTTACTAAAACGAACTTCTAATTTCGCTGGATGTACGTTAACGTCAACTAGCATTGGATCCATTTCAATCGATAAGAAACCAATTGGATACCGGCCAACTGGCAGTAATGTATGGTATCCTTGCTGAATTGCTTTCATTAATACAAAGTTTCGAACGTAACGACCATTTACAATCGTTGACATATAATTACGAGATGCTCTCGTTACTTCTGGTAATGTTACATAACCTTTAATTGTAAAGTCTAAAGATTCAGCTTCAATTGGAACAAGCTTCTTCGCAACTTGAATACTGTAAATCGATGCAAGTACTTGTCTTACATCACCGTTACCTGACGTATGAAGCAATTTCTTTTCATTATGAAATAGTTTTAACGATACTTCTGGATGTGACATTGCAATACGATACACGATATCTGTAATATTTCCGAGCTCTGTATGAATGGTTTTCATATATTTAAGACGTGCTGGTGTATTAAAGAATAAGTTTTGTACTGTAATATCTGTTCCTTTTCGGCTCGCAGTCTTCTCTTGCTTTATAATGTCTCCACCTTTAATAATAAGGTGTGTACCAGGCGCATCACCTGTGCTAGTAATTAATTCTAATTCACTAACTGAGGCAATACTTGGCAATGCCTCACCGCGGAAACCGAGTGTTCTTATGCGGAACAGATCGTTTTCATCTTTAATTTTACTCGTTGCATGGCGTTCAAAAGCGACGATACAGTCTTCTTCTGCAATACCATCACCATTATCAATGATACGAATTTTCGATAACCCAGCTTCTTCTAAGTGGATTTCAATAGATGTACTATTCGCATCGATAGAATTTTCCACAAGTTCTTTTACGACTGAAGCAGGGCGCTCTACTACTTCCCCTGCCGCAATTAAGTTAGAGAGTTGGTCATCGAGTTTGCGAATTTTCCCCATCTACTTACTCATCCTTTCTTTAACTTTTTCTGTAAGCGATACAATTCGTTCATCGCTTCTAAAGGTGTCATATCAAGTAAATCGATTTTTTTAATTTGCGCCAGTACTGCTGTTTCTTTTTGATCTAGCAGAGGCTTTTCTTGTTTCTTCGAAGACTGTTCTCCTCCAAAGAAAGATAGTTGCGATTCTTCTTCAGTCTCTACTTTCGTTTCCTGTATTTCTGCTATTTCTTCTTTTACAACTACAGGTTCTGGAGTAGCTTCTTGTACTTTCACTTCTACTCGTTTTGGAATAATAATTTCTTCCTGTCCTTCTAGCTGTGCTAACACTTCTTTCGCACGAGCGATTAGGCTATCTGGAAGCTCCGCAAGTTGCGCAACGTGAATTCCGTAACTTTTATCAGCTGCTCCATCTTGAATTTTATGAAGGAATACTACTTTTCCATTCTCTTCAATTGCTGAAACGTGTACATTTTTCAGTTGATCTAAACTCTCTTCTAACACCGTCAATTCGTGATAATGCGTAGAGAATAACGTTTTTGCACCAATTTGGTCATGAATATGTTCAATAATCGCTTGTGCAAGTGCCATACCATCATACGTAGATGTACCGCGTCCAATTTCATCGAATAAAATTAAACTTCTTTCTGATGCGTTTGCAATTGCATTTTTCGCTTCTAACATTTCGACCATAAATGTACTTTGACCTGAAATTAAATCATCCGCTGCACCAATTCTCGTAAAGATTTGGTCAAATACAGGTAATACTGCTTCTGTTGCTGGTACGAAACAACCGATTTGCGACATAACCGTTACAAGTGCTAATTGTCTCATATACGTACTTTTACCAGACATGTTCGGCCCTGTAATTAAAAAGACATCCATATTCTCTGGCATAATACAATCATTCGGTACATACAATTTCCCGTTCAATACTTTTTCAACAACAGGATGACGACCATCTTTAATAAAGATTTCGCGCTTCGTTGTCAGTACAGGTTTTACAAACTGTTCTTCTTCACTAACTGTCGCAAAACTTTGCAGTACGTCTAATTCACTAATTACTTTCGCTAAATGTTGTAATTTCGGAATAAATACTTTTACTTCTTCACGAAGTGCTGTAAATAAATCGTATTCTAGCTGTACAATTTTTTCTTCAGCTTCTAAGATTAACGTTTCTTTTTCTTTCAGTTCATCTGTAATGAAACGTTCAGCATTAGCAAGCGTCTGTTTACGCTCATAGCGACCTTCTGGAAGTGCTGCAAGATTCGCTTTCGTTACTTCAATGTAGTAACCGAAAATACGGTTGTATCCGATTTTTAACGATTTAATTCCGGTAATATCACGTTCTCTTTTTTCAAGCTCAGCAATCCACGTTTTCCCGTTTTTACTAACGTAACGATATTGATCAAGCTTGTCATTATAACCATCTTTAATAATATCTCCATCTTTAATCGAAAGCGGTGGATTTTCTTGAATACTTCTTCCTAGTAATTCTGTTAAGCTCTCACATGGATCTGCACCTTGAATTAATCTCGCTGCATACGCGTTATCTAACAAACTAATCGCTTCTAAAATAGCTGGTACTTGCAGTAAAGATCGTCTTAACTGTAATAAGTCCCTTGCATTTACGTTACCGAATGCAACTTTCCCTGCTAAACGTTCTAAATCATATACTTCTTTTAACTTTTCTTTTAAATCTTCACGTAAGAAGTAATCATTTACAAACGTTTCAACCATTTCTAAACGCTCTTCAATTCTTTCTTTCTGTATAAGTGGACGTTCCATCCACTGTTTTAACATACGACCACCCATAGCTGTTTTCGTCTTGTCCAATAACCATAATAGTGATCCTGTTTTTTCTTTCGTTCGAAGTGTTTCTGTCAGTTCTAAATTTCGCTTTGAATGTACATCAATTTTCATAAATTGATTCGTATAATAAATTTCTACTGGTTGCAAATGATCTAAAGAACGTTTTTGCGTTCTTATTACATAGTTAAATAAACGTCCAACTGCTTTAATTAATTTTGCTTGTGAAACATTTTTCACAAGCTGTTCTAATCCTTCCGGAATTGCCGTTGCATCTTCATACGAAATCGTCATTTTCAATGTTTCAGTTAACTTGTTTAGTTCATCTTTAGAAAATGAAGAATCAACAACAATTTCTTTCGAACCAGTTGCATACACTTCTAATAAAATATCTTCTACTGAACCAGTCAATAACGTTACTGTATTTTGTCCAGTCGTTAAGTCGTTACAAGCTAATGCATATGATCCATCTTCAAAATGTGTTAATGCGGCTAAGAAGTTATTTTCTTTCTCATCAATTGTACGCCCTTCCATCATCGTTCCTGGCGTAATTAATTGTACTACTTCACGACGTACTACACCTTTAGCTGTTTTCGGATCTTCTACTTGCTCACAAACAGCTACTTTATATCCTTTTTCAACAAGTTGTTCAATATAGTTTTTAGCCGCATGATACGGTACACCGCACATTGGTATACGTTCACTACTACCGCCATCTCGGCTCGTTAATGTAATTTCAAGTTCATGAGCTGCTTTTACAGCATCCTCAAAGAACATTTCATAAAAATCGCCTAAGCGAAAAAATAAAAAGGCATCTTGATAATCTGCCTTAACCTTTAAATATTGCTGTATCATAGGCGTATATTGAGTCATACTTTTCCTCCATAATTCTTACATGATAATCTATTTTCATATATGTCGCATTTCACGGACACTCTTATCTCCTATTTCAGGAGTCTTTCTTCATTATAACATATTTCATAAAGAATCATGTTCATTCAGCGCCACTTATGTAAAGTAAAAAGCTAGGAAGAACTTCTCCCTAGCTTTCTATTACTCTTCTTCTGCATCAACGATAAAGTTCGGATCTAATTCTTCAAATTCATCATCAGCAATTTGGAAATCATCATCTGATTCTACGCAGCCTTCAGGATTTACACTTACACAAATTTTCGTTTCTCCAACTACTTCTGTTACAAATTCACGTTCTACAGTTACAACAATTTTATTACCATTTGGTGATACAAGTGCTTCTAAACAATTTGGCGGCTGAATAACACGAGCAATAATTTCTAAATCGTCACCAGAAAAGTTTTTATCACGATAACCAATACTTACTTCGTCCGTGTAGTTCACACGTTCTGTTACAACTTCAGTCTTTGTATTTCCATCAAATGAATACCAAGTGTTCACATCATAGAAACCTTCAATTTCCACATGTTTTCCATTCTTTCTTGCTTCGTACGAGTGGTTAATTACCCAGCACCCTAAAATACTTGTTGGCTCATTATTCGATTCACATGTATGCGTTGACTTTGTATACTTACGTCCTTTTCCAACCACTGCTTTTGTAATAATCTCTCTAAATTCGGACATTCGTAACCCTCCTCAATCACTATTCACTTAATCATATGCGTGACAATAGCGGAATGTGTCATTCTTTTTTTGAGAAGAACTTACGTTTAATCCACAAAAAAAAAAGAGATGTCAATATGACATCTCTTTAACAACCACAATTTCCTTTTTTACTTTCTACCGCTGCGCCAGTTTCACCCTTTAGTACATCGCCACCAGTTGAAATTAATATTTCATCTGTTACGTTGTTAGAAATTGTACTAGCAACTAACTGTAATAAGTCATTTACGTATGTTTGTGAAGATTTAAATTGTTGTACGACTGGAATACTGTCTAACTTATCTTGCAATGCATCAATTTCAGCTTCTACCTTTTTTAAAGCTTCCCATTTCCCGTAATGTTGCAAGTTTACTGCTTGTTTTTGCAGTGCTTTAATTTCATCGATTGCGCGCTTTACATTTTCATTTTTATGAATTTGCGCCTCTGCTTTCTTAAAAAAATCAACTTCTTCTGTTTCAGAAATCATTTTTGCTAATTCTTTCGCTTGTTCAACAATGTCATCTTTCGAATATACTTTCATCTATTATTTCACCTCAATCGGCTCTTCAACTAATTCCCCGTTAAGAGACCAAGTTTTTGCTTCCGTTATTTTCACTTTCACAAGCTGACCAATTAAAGATTTTGAAGCGACGAAGTTTACAAGTTTATTCGTACGAGTATAACCTGCAAGTACTTCCGGATTATTTTTACTTTCCCCATCAACTAACACTTCTACAATTTGACCTTTGTAACGACTATTCTTTTCAATTGCCAACGTATTTACTAGTGTATTTAAGCGCTGAAGACGTTCTTTCTTTACTTCCATCGGTACATTATCTTTCATTTTTGCAGCTGGTGTACCTTCGCGAGGAGAATAAATGAATGTAAAGGCAGTATCAAACCCTACTTCACGATATAACGACATCGTTTCTTCAAATTGCTCATCTGTTTCATTTGGAAAACCAACGATAATATCTGTTGTTAATACTACATCTGGAATTGCTTCTTTAATTTTTCTTACAAGTTCTAAATAATGCTCACGCGAATATTTACGTGCCATAATTTTCAGCATATCTGTACTTCCAGATTGAACTGGTAAATGGATATGTTCTACTAGGTTGCCACCTTTTCCAAGCACTTCAATTAAGTGATCATCGAAATCACGTGGATGGCTCGTTGTAAAACGAATACGGGCAATATCAACTTTACGAAGTTCGTCCATTAAATCGCCAAGACCGTATTCTATATCTTCAAAGTCTTTACCATATGCATTTACGTTTTGTCCAAGTAACGTAATTTCTTTATAACCATTTGCAGCTAAATGACGAATCTCTTGGATAATATCTTCTGGACGTCTACTTCGCTCTTTTCCGCGTGTATACGGTACAATACAATACGTACAGAATTTATCACAGCCATACATAATATTTACCCAAGCTTTAATATCACCACGACGTACTTTCGGAAGATTTTCAATTACGTCACCTTCTTTTGACCATACTTCAACTACCGTCTCTTTCGAGAACATCGCATCTTTTAGAATGTACGGTAATCTATGAATATTATGCGTTCCAAATACCATATCTACATGCTGATTTTTTTGCATAATTTTATTTACAACAGATTCCTCTTGAGACATACAACCACATACACCAATTAAAAGGTCTGGATTTCTTCGTTTGAGTGACTTTAAATGGCCTAGCTCACCAAACACCTTATTTTCAGCATTTTCACGAATTGCACAAGTGTTTAATAAAACTACATCTGCATCCTCAGTTGAAAAAGTTGGTTCATATCCAAGTGCTGTGAAAATACCTGCCATTACTTCCGTATCATGCTCATTCATTTGACAACCATATGTACGAATATAGAACTTTCTTCCTGTACCAAAATTGCGAAACTCTTCAGGTAAGCCAAAATCCCGTTCAATTTTAACTTCTTCTTTTCCACGCTTTTTCGCATCCTTTAAGGAAGGTGGTTGATATACACTTTCAAAGTATTGACTATAATCTTTCTCTTCTTTTTTCGTAGAGGAATTTGCTTGTTGACTTGCTAATCGTTGTTGCTCGTTCATCGGTAATCTCCTTTCACCCTTAACTATACACACTCTATAGTCCATTTTAATGCGCTTAGACTCACCTCAAAAATGGTTAGATAGCTGGAGAGATAACTTGTCCTTTGAAACTTGAGTAATCAATCTAATCATTCATAAGAATGAAGTCTTCCCCACGCAAATAGACATTCCCTTTTTATCATTTCTTGTTGTCCTACCCAAAAGCATATTGCTTTATCCCTATAAACATTACCATAGTATGACGTGTTTCGCCAATCTTAACAATACAAAGGCCTTTTATTACCTTACATTTCATAAGCAATGAACTTGCCATTTTCATACAACGATTTATATATTATTTTATCATTCTGAATTTTCTAAGTAAATAAGGCTACCCTATATTTTTGTACATAAAAAAAGGTTGCCAAATCGGCAACCTTTTTTCTTACATTACATAAATTCAGCAACAAGCTCATCAAACATTTTCTGATCCATATTTAAATCAGATTTCACTAAAGGCTCTTCACTATAGCCTTTAACAAGTTCTTGATATGATGGTTGCTTAGTATTTTGATAAATTAACCCTGTTACTAAACCGTTATTTTCCATTAAAGTTTGCATAGCCATCATGCGATTAGATGGATCATATCCCTCTACTGTGCTTAGTTTCGTTAAGTTCTCTTTAAACCAATCGTAAGTATTTACTTTATTGTAAGTAACACATGGGCTAAATACGTTAATTAATGAAAATCCTTTATGGTTAATACCAGCTTCAATAATTTGTGTTAATTCTTTTAAATCACTCGAAAAGCTTTGCGCCACAAATGTCGCACCAGCTGTTAAGGCCATTTCCATTACATTTAGTGATGGTTCAATTGAACCTTGTGGTGTGCTTTTCGTTTTAAATCCAGCTTCACTACGTGGTGAAGTTTGCCCTTTTGTTAATCCATAAATTTGGTTATCCATTACGATGTACGTAATGTCGATATTACGACGAATAGAATGGATTGTATGTCCCATACCAATCGCAAATCCATCACCGTCACCACCTGAAGCGATAACTGTTAAATCACGATTTGCCATTTTCACACCTTGTGCAATCGGAAGGGCACGACCATGAATACTATGCACACCATATGAATTAATATAACCTGAAATACGGCCTGAACAGCCGATACCAGAAATAACAGCAAGTTCATCTGGATTTAGGCCAACGTTAGCTGCCGCACGTTGAATTGCAGCTTGCACTGAGAAGTCTCCGCAACCTGGGCACCAGTTTGGCTTTACACTGTTACGAAAGTCCTTAAATGTTGCCATTTAATACAACCCCTTTTTTGCATTCGTTGTAAATCTCTTTCGGCAAGAATGGGTTTCCATCATATTTTAAAAGACTAGAAATTTTCTCACCATTACCAAGATTCATTTTCATAATGTTAGCAAGCTGACCTGTTGCATTGTTTTCTACTACTACAACACGCTTCGCCTTTTTCACAAGTGGATCGATTTCAGCTGTTGGGAACGGGTGAATTAAACGCACATGAGCATGGTTTACTTTCATACCCTCTTGTTCTAAACGCGTCATTGCCTCTTCGATCGCACCACGAGTTGAGTTAAATCCAACAAGCAATACGTCTGCTTCTTCATGCTTAACATTTTTATAAACAGGGGTATTAAACTTCAAGTTCTCCATTTTACGGAAACGTTTGTCCATTTGATCTTTACGGTTTATTGCTGATTCCGATGGTTTTCCAGTTTCATCATGTTCTACACCTGTAACATGGTGAACACCATTTTTCATACCAGGTAAAACACGTGGTGAAACGCCGTCTTCTGTTACTTCATAACGCTTGAAGTATGCTTTATTTTCACGTTCTGGTAATTCTGCTTCTAAATCAAGCTTACCACGACGAATTTCTACTTTATCTAATTTAAGTGGTTCTACTGTTTGTTTTCCTAACGAAAGCTGTAAATCTGTTAAGAAAATAACAGGAACTTGATATTCTTCAGATAAGTTAAATGCTTCTACAATGTCATAGAAAGCTTCTTCAACTGTACTTGGCGCCATTACGATTTTTGGAATTTCACCATGCGTACCGTAAATCATCGCCATTAAGTCAGACTGTTCTTGTTTCGTTGGTAATCCTGTACTTGGGCCGCCACGTTGTGTATCAACAATTACTAATGGGGTTTCTGTAATACCTGCTAAACCGATTGCTTCCATCATTAATGAAAGACCTGGACCAGCAGATGCCGTTAATGTACGAACACCAGCATAGTTTGCACCGATTGCCATTGTACAAGCTGCGATTTCATCCTCAGTTTGGATTACTGTTCCGCCGACTTTCGGTAATTTTTTAATTAAGTATTCCATAATTTCTGATGCAGGTGTGATTGGGTATGCTGACATAAAACGAGCACCACCAGCTACCGCACCAAATGCGATTGCATCGTTTCCAATCATAAACATGCGTTTTTTACCATCAGCTTTTTCAAGCTGCATCATGTTTACTTTCTCACCTAGTAATTCTTTCATATATTGAGAGCCGCGTTTAATTGCGTCCATATTCTTTTGAACGACTTGCTCTCCTTTACGACCAAAGATTTCTTCAACAACATCTAAATAAGCTGTTTCATCTAATCCTAATACTGCACTTGATGCTCCAACAGCAACCATGTTTTTCATTAATGATGTGCCTAATTCTGAAGCAATATCTGTAAACGGTATCACATATAGATTTACATCTGTATTGTCAGGTATTGTTGGATTAAATTTCGCATCCGCAACTACAATTCCACCTGGACGTAGTTCGTGGAAATTAAAATCGATTGTTTCTTGGTCAAAAGCAATTAAAATATCTAAATCATCTGAGATCGCTCGTACTTCTGTTGTACTTACACGAATTTTATTATTTGTATGGCCGCCTTTTATACGTGATGAGAAGTGGCGGTAACCGTATAGGTAATATCCTAATCGGTTTAATGCAATACAGAAGATTTCTCCTGTACTTTCAATTCCTTCACCTTGTTGGCCTCCAACTTTCCATGAAAGTTGACTAATCATCTCCTACACCCCTTTTGGCTGCATTCATTGTAGTGTATTTTTTTACAGTAATAGTTTAGCATTTTTTATGCAAATAAACTACAACGGACGCAAATTATGCCTCTTCTGATTTCCCTGAATCTTTAGTATAAAGCTATTTTGTTTTTCATTCTAGTATTAGGTCTTAAAAAAAGCAATAAAATCAAATGAATTAATTTTAATTTTTCTGAATTTTAAATCAGAATTTAAAAACTCATATGTTCTACAAAATTATCATATAAAAATCGTTCTACAGTAGATGCAGCATAGTGTTTACAAAGCTCATTCATTACATTTTCATAATCTCGATACGCTGATACATTTACAACTGTATCTACAATCCCATCAAAATCTGAACCAAACCCTATATTGTTTTCTCCACCTAGCAAGCAAATATATTCGATATGTTTTATTATATCTGCTACATTCGCTTGTTTTTCATTTGTTAGAAACTGCGGTACAAAAGTGACACCAATCATGCCATTTCGCTTTATAAGAGCTTTAAGTTGTTCATCGTTTAAATTACGTGGGTGCTCGCAAAGTTTCATACAATTTGAGTGGGAAGCAATAGGATTTTTTGCAATCTCTATAACATCCCAAAAACTTCTTTCATTCAAATGAGACACATCAGTCCATACATGTAACGTATTCAGTTCTTGTACAACATGTTTACCAAAAGTCGTTAAACCCGCCCCACGTGTCTCTAGCGCACCATCAGCTAAGAGATTGGCATAATTCCATGTTAGTCCAAAAGAACGTACTCCTAGGCGATACAACAACCGTAATTTCATTGCATCTTTTCCAATTGTTTCGCATCCTTCTATTGTTAATATCGCTCCAATCTCGTCCTGTTTTAATATGTTAATATCATCTTTTGTCTGAATAAACTTCACACCTTGTAGGGATAAAATTTCATTATAAAAAATATCTACCATTTGTAATGCTACTTCAAATCGGTTTTCATATGCCACTGTTTCTGGTACATATATAGCAAAACATTGTATACTTCCTTTTCTTCTCTTTAACTGTTCAAATGTAATATGTAATTGTGAATCATCTTTAAAATTCCTTTTCCCTTGTGCACTCCATAACTGAAGAAGCACGTCACAATGAGCATCAAAAATTTTCATTTTCATTCCTCCATTATAAAAACAACCTGTTTGCATACTGCAAACAGGTTGTTTAAACTTAACGAGGTTCTACAATTAATTTTATTGCTGTACGCTCTTCGCCATCAATCATAATATCTGTAAACGCTGGGATACAAATCAGGTCCAAACCACTAGGCGCTACAAATCCTCTTGCGATTGCTACTGCCTTTACAGCTTGGTTCAATGCACCTGCACCAATAGCTTGAATTTCTGCTGTTCCGCGTTCGCGAATAACACCTGCAAGTGCACCAGCTACAGAATTAGGGACCGACGTTGCTTTAACTTTTAATATTTCCATTCCGCGTTTCCTCCTCGTTTCTTTAAAAAGTATTAGCAATTATTTCACTTTAACTTATATTCACGAGGAATGGCGCGTATTCCTGCTAAATTTTCGTAATTTTTCTAAAAAATTAAAATATAATAACTTATCTAAAATTTGACGGAAATTTACTCAAAAAATGGTTGATCGTCATTAATTAAAATACGTTCAATTTTCTTTGCTTTTCCTGTATTTGGATCCACATCAATTAACACTGCACTTAATTGCGTTCTGCCATTTGTTACTTCAAATCGTACTGGTAAGTTTGTTAAAAACTTCTTCAATACTGCTTCTCTGTCCATACCTAATATTCCGTCATACGGCCCTGTCATCCCAACATCTGTAATGTATGCCGTTCCGCTTGGTAAAATACGGTTATCCGCTGTAGGGACATGCGTATGCGTACCTACTACTGCTGTAGCACGTCCATCTACATACCAACCTAGCGCTTGTTTTTCACTTGTAGTCTCCGCATGGAAATCAACAAATATAATATTCGTACGTTTTTTCGCAATATTAATTAATTCATCCACTTTACGGAATGGACAATCAATTGGAGGAAGGAAAGTACGTCCTTGTAAATTAATAACTGCAACTTCTGTTCCATTACAGTTCACAAAGATAAGTCCTTTTCCTGGAGTTCCTTCTGGAAAGTTAGCTGGTCTTGCAAGATATTTTGCATCATCGATGAATTCAAATACTTCACGATTATCCCAAGCGTGGTTTCCAAGTGTAACTGCCTGCGCCCCACACTCTAAAAAGTTTCGATATATTTTTTCTGTAATCCCACGGCCACCTGCTGCATTTTCTCCATTAATGATTGTTACTGTAGGTGTATATTTTTTCTTTAATGCCGGTACGTATTGTTGAATCATACCTCTACCAGGAGATCCTACTACATCCCCAACAAATAATATTCTCATATGTCTTACCCTTTCTATGTACTGCATTTTTTATTGCTATAGCATCAAGTAAATTCCTTATAATATCTTTATTATAAGTTTGTTTCACTTTTATGCTATATAACTAACTGTCTTTATTTTATCCAATTCCAACACAAAAAAATAAAGTGGTGTTTCACCACTTTATTTTGCGTATTCCACTGCACGTGTTTCACGAATAACAGTTACTTTAATATGCCCTGGGTAATCCAGTTCATTTTCAATACGTTTTCGGATATCACGAGCTAAACGATGAGCTTCTAAGTCATCGATTGTATCTGGTTTTACCAAAATACGAACTTCACGTCCTGCTTGAATTGCAAATGATTTTTCAACGCCTTCATAAGACTCTGAAATCTCTTCTAACTTTTCAAGACGACGAATATAGTTTTCAAGTGTTTCACTACGAGCTCCCGGTCTTGCAGCTGATAAAGCATCTGCTGCTGCAACTAAAACTGCAATGATAGAAGTTGGTTCTGTGTCACCATGGTGAGATGCGATACTGTTTATAACTACAGGATGCTCTTTATATTTCGTTGCAAGTTCAACACCAATTTCAACGTGGCTACCTTCTACTTCATGGTCAATCGCTTTTCCGATATCATGTAATAGACCTGCACGTCTTGCTAGTTTTTCATCCTCGCCAAGCTCTGCCGCCATAAGTCCAGTTAAATATGCAACTTCCATAGAGTGTTTTAAGACGTTTTGACCATAACTTGTACGGTATTTTAAACGACCTAAAATTTTAATTAAATCTGGATGTAATCCATGAACACCCACTTCAAACGTTGTTTGCTCTCCGACTTCGCGAATATACTCGTCCACTTCACGTCTTGATTTTTCGACCATCTCTTCAATACGCGCTGGGTGAATACGTCCGTCCTGTACTAGTTTATCAAGAGCGATACGAGCTGTTTCACGACGAATTGGGTCGAATCCAGAAAGGATTACCGCCTCTGGTGTATCATCGATAATTAAGTCAATACCCGTTAACGTTTCTAACGTACGAATATTACGACCTTCACGCCCGATAATACGTCCCTTCATTTCGTCATTTGGAAGATTTACAACCGAAACGGTTGTTTCAGCAACATGATCAGCTGCACATCTTTGCATTGCAAGAGATAAAATCTCTTTTGCTTTCTTATCCGCTTCTTCTTTCGCGCGAACTTCACTTTCTTTTACCATAACAGCGATTTCATGAGAAACTTCACTTTCTACTTTACCAAGAATAATTGCTTTCGCTTGTTCGCGTGTCAGATTGGAAATGCGCTCTAATTCTGTTTGTTGCTTTTGAACTAACTCTCCCACTTTGCTTTCCAACTCTTCAATCTGTTGTTGTCTCGCTACAAGAGATTCCTCTTTCTTCTCTAACTGTTGCTCGCGTTTATCGAGCGTTTCGTCTTTACGATCAAGGTTCTCTTCTTTTTGCATTAAACGATTTTCTTGTTTTTGTAATTCGCTTCTACGGTCACGAATTTCTAATTCAGCTTCTGTACGAAGTGTATGAATTTCATCCTTTGCTTCTAAAAGCGCTTCTTTCTTAAGTGCTTCAGCATCACGATTCGCTTCGTCTAAAATACGTCTCGCTTCATTAGCTGCACCATTAATCTTCGCTTCAGCAATAGACTTTCGAACAAAAAAGCCAACAACTGCACCGACTGTTGCAAGCAAAATGGAGATGAGTATCCAAACTGTACTCGTCATGATTTCACCTCCCCTTGCTATGAATGAAAAAAGACTGTCGGCATGTACATTGAATTACAACATACAGCAAAGACCGTCGTCCCGCTTTTTTAAGGGACTTTCTTCATTTCACAATTAAAATGTCATATTATTATTTCGGTAAGATTTAAACCTTACTCCGAATATTACTTCTCTTCTTGAGAAGAGTATATTGTATATAAGAAAAAATATACATTCTCATTGTATCTATCGTAATTTTCATTGTCAAGCGTTGTCTACTTTTACTTTCTTTACCTTCAGCCTTGAATGTGACCTAAATTTAAAAAGTAAGGAGCCTACTATACTGGAAAACCTTAGTAATTCCCATTTCTTTTCCTTAAAATATTTAAATATCCTTCTTTACACAACCCATTTGAAGTAAAAAAATATTTTTATCTATAGTATTATGCTCCTTAATAGTAGATAAAAAAATAAAAGACACGAGACCGTGTCTTTTATTTTTTTAATCAAGAAGAGTTGAATCTTCTGCGCCCTCAGCACCAGAATCTTCACTAATTCCGTGATGCTCACGAATAAAGAAGGCAATTTCTTCTCTTAAATCTGTATTTTCTTTTAAGAACTGCTTCGAATTTTCACGACCTTGTCCTAGGCGTTCTTCATTATAAGAATACCAGGCACCGCTCTTTTGAACAATATCAAGCTCAGAAGCCATATCCAAGATTTCACCTTCTCTTGAAATACCTTCTCCGTACATAATATCAACTTCCGCAACACGGAATGGTGGTGCTACTTTATTTTTCACTACTTTTACTTTTGTTTTATTACCAACAATGTCGTTACCTTGCTTTAATTGCTCCGCACGACGCACTTCAAGACGAACAGTTGAATAGAATTTCAACGCACGACCACCTGGAGTTGTTTCTGGGTTTCCGAACATAACCCCAACTTTTTCACGAATTTGGTTAATAAAGATTGCAATTGTTTTTGATTTGTTGATTGCTCCTGAAAGCTTACGAAGTGCTTGTGACATTAAACGTGCTTGTAAACCTACGTGTGAGTCACCCATATCGCCTTCAATCTCTGCTTTCGGTACAAGAGCTGCTACAGAGTCAATTACGATAATGTCAACCGCACCACTTCGTACAAGTGCTTCCGCGATTTCCAATCCTTGCTCCCCTGTATCAGGCTGTGATAATAGTAATTCATCTATGTTAACGCCTAATTTTTGTGCATATACAGGATCCATTGCGTGCTCCGCATCAATGAATGCTGCTTGTCCACCTTGACGTTGTACTTCTGCAATTGCATGTAATGAAACTGTCGTTTTACCTGAACTTTCAGGTCCGTAAATTTCGATAATACGGCCACGTGGATATCCGCCTACTCCTAGTGCCACATCAAGTGCTAAAGAACCACTAGAAACCGTAGAAACTCTACGCTCCGCTTGTTCTCCTAATTTCATAATTGAACCTTTACCGAATTGCTTCTCTATTTGTTTTAACGCCATATCTAACGCTGCTTGACGATCACTCATTCAAAATTCCTCCTTAACTGAATTGCTAATCTTATTATACCTATTTTCAATTCAATTTGCCAACAAAAATCGAACATTTATTCGATTTTTTTATTTTCTATCAAATAATATCTAAATTTAACCGTAAAAAAAACTAGAAGAAACTTATATCTCTTCTAGCTTTTTATATAAATGATAAAATCCATATTTTGCTGTTCGTTCTCTAATTTGTTGACGACTTCCGCTTAAATTAAGAGGAAAGACTACAGTTGGTTCATCCTTAATCGAAAGCCCAACAAATACTGTTCCTGGTTCTTTCTGTTCTGAAGCATCTGGCCCTGCTACCCCAGTGAAACTAATTCCGATATCCGCTTTTAATACATCCTTAACATTTTCAGCAAGATAACGAGCACATTCTTTACTAACTGCACCATCAGTATGCAACACTTCTTCAGGCACACGTAAAACATGTTGCTTCACATCATTATGATAACAAATGACACCGCCTTTAAATACAGAAGAAACACCAGCGTTTTCAGTTACTTGATTTCCAAAAAGACCACCTGTTAAACTTTCTGCACACGCTAAAGTTAACCCTTTTCTCTTCAATAACTCGATTGCCTTATAATGCAAAAATTCTTGGTCATATCCGTAGAAAAATTCTCCTACTCTTTCTAAAATCAAATCTTCCACATGTTGAATTAATTTCTCCGCTTCGCTAACACTTTGATGCTTAGCGGTTAAACGTAATGTCACTTCTCCATCATTTGCTAACGGGGCGATTGTTGGGTTTGTTTGTCCATCAATTAAATCTTGCACTTTCACCTCTAATTGGGACTCCCCAATACCGAAGAAACGAAGCACACGAGAATAAATGTTTTCTCCTGTTGTAAAATTACGTAAAAAAGGCTCTACGTAACTTACATACATTGGTTTCATTTCTTTTGGCGGCCCTGGTAATAAAATATAAACTTTTCCGTTCTTATTTACCCCCATACCAGGCGCCATACCGTGGTCATTTGCAAATACTGTTGCTCCATTTAAAACGAGCGCTTGCTTTTTATTATTCTCCGTAAATTCACGGCCTGTACGCTTAAAGTAATTACTTATTAAGGCTAATGCCTTTTCATCATACACAAGCTCTTCATCTAAACTAGCAGCTATCGTTTCTTTCGTTAAATCATCTTTTGTTGGTCCTAATCCACCTGTAAAAATAAGTATATCAGCACGTTCTTCCGCAGCTTCAATCGCCTTTTGCAATCGCTTATTATTATCACCAACAACAGTATGATAGTACACGTTAATTCCGATTGAAGCTAACTTTTCAGATAAAAACTGGGCATTTGTATTTGCAATTTGTCCAAGTAATAATTCAGTTCCAACCGCAATAATCTCAGCATTCATCCCAATTCCCCCATAAACTTCTATTTTGAGTTTACAAAAGCAGCTCTATTTTTCCAGAAATAATCCCATCCTGAAATAACAGTAAAGATTAATGCAATCCATATGAAGATATCTGCAACTGGAATATGGATTAAATTTAAAGGTACATCGTGTAATAAATATGCTGCAATTGCAATAATTTGTGTCCACGTCTTAATTTTTCCTAGCTGGTTTGCTGCAACTACTTCCCCTGTTCCAGCAAGTACAAGACGTAAACCTGTTACCGCAAACTCACGACTGATAATTACAATAACAATCCAAGCCGGTACATATTGCATCTCTACCAATGTAATAAGTGCTGCCGAAACAAGCAATTTATCAGCTAACGGGTCAAGAAACTTCCCTAAATTCGTTACAAGATTATACTTTCTTGCGTAATGTCCATCAATCCAATCTGTAGCTGAAGCAATGATAAAGATAAGTGCCCCCACTAAATGTTGAATTGGCAAATCAACATCACCAATTTTGTATGAACCCCAATCAAAGGGCGCTAACATAATTACCATAAAAATTGGAATTAAGAAGATTCTAGATATTGTAATTTTATTTGGTAAATTCACAGCTATTCCTCCATCATATCAAAAACATTTGTTCATCGAAAAAAAGTCATCGAAGCGATGACTGTTATTGTGCTGGTTGCTCTATCCCTTGGTTTTTAATCACCAATCTTTGGTGATATTCTTTTTGTGGATCTAACGGGAAAGCAAGCACTTGGCCATTCAGTTTAATTTCAACATTCGGTGCACTTCCAATATTAAGTCGTACTTCTTTTAATGTTGATACATCGCGTTTCTCTGTTTGACCGCTTTGTACTGTAGTGTTTAGAATTTCGTTACCCGCATCATCCTTAACATCTACATAACTTGTACCCTTAGCTGAAATTTCCAGTTCTAATGTTTTATTATTATGAATTTCCAAAGTAGATACCTTTCCAGTTGTTCCAACTACTTTCACTTCTTGCTGTCCAGTTGGTTGTGCTGGTTGCTCCTCTTTCTTTGGTTCTTCTTTCTTTGGTTCCTCTTTTTTTGGCTCTTCCGCTTTCACTTCATCTTTCTTCGTATCTAACGGAGAATCTTTCGCTTTTTGAACTTCAATTTTCTCACTTTGAGCGCTTGGAACTTTTTCATCATCTTTTCCAGTTAACGCTTGAAACACAAACCAGATTACCACTCCAACTGCGATGACTAACAGCGCAACTAAGATTTTCGGCATGTGATCTGCAATTGGCCATGATGAAGATTTTTGCATTGTTTCTTGTGTTTTTTGTCCCGTTGATACTTGTGGAACTTCACGCTTTTCAGATTGTGGTATCGTACTCTGATGTTCTACAAGCAGTTCCTCTCCATTTAATCCAACCGCATCTGCGTATTGTTTAATGAATGCACGCGCATAAAAAGCTCCTGGCAATACATCATAATTGCCTTCTTCAATTGCCACTAAATGGCGTTTTTGAATTTTTGTAATCTCATGCAGCTGATCAATAGACAAGCCTTTCGCTTCTCTTGTTTCTTTCAGCTTTTGTCCCAATTCCGTCACTACTAACACCTCAATATTTCTTTAAAAGTCAAACATAGAGAAATTATTTTGCGTACCTTGCTCAATTTCATCTACTAAATTATATTGTATTTCTTCATCATAATCGTTACGCAACTCGATAATATAATCAAAATCATCCAATGTGTATTCTGACTGACTCACAAATACATCAGGATGTTCCACAACTTTCGTTGCAGGCAATCTCATAATTTCACGAACGAGCTGCCAATGTCTTTCGTTAGCACGCTTCGTTGACACAATTCCATCTAGGATGAAAATATTGTCATCGCTATACTCATCTTCAATTAATTGACTGCGAACAGTTTGCTTAATAAGAGTAGATGATACAAATAACCACCTTTTATTTGCACAAACACTTGCAGCAACAATGGATTCTGTTTTTCCGACACGAGGCATTCCGCGTATCCCAATTAGTTTATGGCCTTCTTTTTCATGATTTCTGCCATAAAGTCTACAAGTAAGCCTAATTCATCACGCACAAATCGAAATGTTTTCTTATCATCTGCATCTCGTTGTATGTACCTACCATGCCTAACCGCTAGCTTATCTCTTAGCTTGGGCGGACGATATTTCGTTACCGTTATGTTATCCATCGTATTTAAAATTGATTCAAGTCTAGAGATTTGCTCTTGATTATCACACATAAGAAGTAACCCACGTCGTGCATTATCTACACCATTAATTGTGACAATATTAATGCCGAGCATACCGATTAACGAAGAAACGTCACCAAGCAAGCCAGGTCGGTTTTTATGTATTTCATATTCAAAATACCATTCAATCATCCAAGATCACTCCCCTTGCTTACTTTACACCTACGTACTATATTATATGATTTCACCCTAATAGGGAAGCTAAATGTATAATCTATCCTGTGTAATTATTATACAAAAAAAGTAGAGAGGAGAATCTCCTCTCTACTTTTACTTATGTTGTACGAACTTAACCATTAAATTTGCAATTGTATGTTGCTCCTGTTCATCAGCAACTTTCCAAAGCTCAGCTAATAATTTCTCTTGGTCATTGCGTCCTTCTACTTCATTAGCAAGATAGTCGCCAACTCGAAATGCCATATCTGATACCGCACCGCCATCTAAACCTTTGTCTTGCGCTTGCTCTAAACGTTCTCCTAAAAAGCTCTTCCACTGATCAAAATTATCTAATACTGACATAATTAAGCACCTCACTATTGAGTAATAAAATCATCCTTAATTTGTGCAACTATTCATTTTTTATGTAAGAATTTTTTAGCAGTGCCAACCGCCATTCACTCCGATAATTTGTCCAGTTATGTAAGACGCTCCTGGTGATACGAGAAATGAAACTGTTTTCGCTACTTCTTCTGGTAATCCTATTCTACCTAATGGTATATCTTCAGCAATTCCCATTTTATCTTCTTCAGAAAAAACACTTAACATTTCCGTTTCAATTGCTCCTGGTGCTACTGCATTCACACGTAATCCACTTAAAGAAACTTCTTTCGCTAAAGCTTTCACATATGAATTTTGCGCCCCTTTTACCATTGAATAAAGTACTTCACAAGAAGCCCCTATTTGTCCCCATATAGATGAAACAATTACAATATTACCACTTCTTCTCCCGATCATAGGCGGAAGTGCCATAGAAAGTAATTTATATACGTTCTTCACTTGAAGTTCTACCATATAATCCAATTCATCGTTTGTTACATCTGTTACTAGTCCAAAAATACTCTTCCCAGCTGCGTATACAATAACATCAATAGGATGTTCAATTTGTCCCCACAATCGTTCTGCTCCATCACTAGAAGCTAAATTAGCTTGAACAGGGATAACTTCTCCCCATGCCTTCTGCAATTCCAATACCTTTTCTTCACTGTTATTGTAATGAACATAAACTGTATATCCATCTTGAATTAATTGTTTCGAAATAGCAGAGCCAATCCCTCCGCTCCCTCCAGTTACTAACGCATACTTTTTCATAAATTCCCTCTCTTATCTCTACAAGTTCAATTTTCACACAACTAAATAATACCCTCATCTTACAATTTTTCAATGATAAGATGAGGGTATCTTTAAAATTTTATTTTTTCGGTAACACCTGACAAACACTCATTTTTTCTTCTGATAACAATAATCCCGCTACTTCTTGTAAGTCTTGAACGGTTAGTCCTTCTAATACAGTCAATGCATCAAATAGGCTAGATTCATTAAACGCGTATCGTGTAAATTGATTTGCAATATATTCTGGTGAATTTAACGAGCGTAAAAAACCACCAATTTTCTTTTTCTTCACTCGTTCTAATGCCGCCGCATCTAATTGATCATAATCTGTTTTTAATAAAATATCTTTTAAACGATCTGCCAATGCATCAGGTTGTTTCGTATCACCACCAACCATTGCAAAACCGAAGTTATTTTCTTCTGTATAGTCATACGAGAATGAATCATCAATAAGTCCTTCATTATATAAAGCTTCGTAATGAACAGAACTTTTTCCAAATAAATAATCTAAAAGTAACGTAAGCGCAATTTCTTGTTTTAAAAGCGCTTGCCCCTTTTCTTTTAAATTAGTCGCTTTAATACCAACTAAACATTTCGGTGTTTGCACAGGCATTGAAATAATTTTTTTCTTTTCATTTACCTCATTTGGTTCTTCTTCAAATGAACGCACAATTTCTGGCTGGTTTTTATAATCTTTTTTCGCTTGATTTTCACGTACTAAATCCATTGTTTTCTCTGGATCAATTGCACCCACAACAAATAATAACATATTGCTCGGATGATAAAATGTTTCATAACATTCATATAATAAATCTTTCGTAATTTTACTAATAGATTCGATTGTCCCCGCAATATCAATTTTAATTGGGTGTTTTACAAATAAGCTATCAATTAACCCAAAGTACAAACGCCAATCTGGGTTATCTTGATACATTTGAATTTCTTGCCCAATAATCCCCTTCTCTTTTTCAACCGTTTTTTCAGAGAAATAGGGCTCTTGTACGAAGTTTAGCAATGTATTTAAATTTTGTTCTACGTTTGAAGTACCTGAAAAAAGGTAAGCTGTTCGTGTGAAGGATGTAAAAGCATTTGCCGATGCTCCTTGTTTACTAAACAATTGGAAAGCATCATGATCTTCTTTTTCAAATAATTTATGCTCAAGAAAATGTGCAATCCCATCTGGCACACGAATCATTTCTTCTTTCCCTAATGGTACAAATGTATTATCTACAGAACCATATTTCGTCGTAAACGTTGCAAATGTTTTATTAAATCCTTGTTTCGGTAAAACATATACATCTAATCCATTAGGAAGTTTTTCATAATAGAGTGTTTCTTTTAATTGCTCATAAACAATTTTCTCCACTTACTCTCCCTCCGTTCCTTGTAAAAAGTAAATTGTATCTAGTTCAATATTTTTAGCAACTTTTACAATTTCTTCTTTTGTCACACTTTCTATACCTGTAAGCCATTCTTCAACTGGACGTGTACGATCTGAAATAATACCATGATATAGCATTTCTACAAAGCCACGTGGTGTATCAATTGCCTCTAATATTTGATTTTGGATGACACTTTTTGTTTGATGTATTTCTTCTTCAGAAAACTCTCCGTTTTGCATCGCAAGCATTTGTTCTTTAATAATCTCAACTGCTTTTTCATAATTTTTCGCTTCAATTCCTGACATAACAAATAATAAACCTTTATGACTTTCAAAGCGCGATGCTGCATAGTACGCTAAACTATTTTTTTCACGCACATTTACGAATAACTTCGAATGAGAAAAGCCACCAAACAATCCATTGAACAATTGCAATGCAAAATAATCTTCATCTTTATATGTGACAAATGTACGATAACCGATGTGTAATTTACTTTGTTTTAATTCTTGTTTTTCAACAACTTCTTTTTCTTCATTATTTCGTCTATGAAGGAGTACATTTCTTTCTCTCACTGGACGAGCTGAAATAGAAAAATACTTACTTACAAGATCAACGGCGTTTTCTGAAATATCACCAATAATATATAGATCCATTTCATCTTCCGCTAACACCTTTTGATAATATTGATACAGACTTTCATTTGTAATAGACATAACACTCTCTTTTTTTCCATTTGCACTTAAACGATACGGTTCTACTTTGCACATTTCTTCAATTAAACGCTCGTTTGCATAACGCATTTTATCGTCATAAGTGGCTTCAATTCTCTGTAACAGTGCTCTTTTTTCACTTTCTACGATAGAAGATAGGAAACCGTTGCCCTCCGTTGCTGGATGTAACACAATATCTGACAACATAGAAAGCGCTTTTTCAAATAACGGTGGTGCATCATGTAAGTAAACTTCATTTGCAATGTCTACATAAATGGAGATAATATGGTCTTCCCCTTTTTTACTTACATCTACCGCTAAAGAAGATCCGTATAATTCTTCTAAATATTGACGAAGACGAATTACAGAAGGTAATTTTTCTGTCGCACTTTGCAATACGTATGGCAATAAGGCACGCTCTGTCACCGTCTCCTCATTTAAAGGCGCTTTAAAACGAAATACAAAGGTATTCGTTTTATATTTATCAGTCGGAATAATATGTACGCGCAAACCATCTAACTCATGTAGTTGTTGTTCCATTAGTTTCATTTATAGCCCTCCTTTACGTATATAGGAATATTCCTCTTCAATATACAGTTTTTAGAAATAAAAAATCAACTTTTCTCCCTTATTATGCTTACATATGATTCTTTCTAAAAACTTTAATATGTAAGGAACATAGTAAAATTCCGTATTAAATATATTCTATGTAAAAAAGCCCACACTAATGTGCGAGCTTTTTTATACTTATAAAATACTTATCGTTTTCCTTTTTCATAAGGAGTTCCTAATGCTTTCGGAGCTTCAGAACGACCTACAAAACCAACAAGCGCTAATATTGTGAATACATATGGTAATATCGTTAATAAAACACTTGGAATTTGATCTAATACAGGAATTGTTCCGCCCGTTACACTTAGAGATTGCGCAAAACCAAAGAATAGAGCTGCACCTAATGCGCCTAGTGGATTCCACTTCCCAAAAATCATAGCAGCTAAAGCTAAGAAACCTTGTCCTGTAATAGTTGCCCCTGAGAAGTTATTAGAAATTGACATTGCAAAAATCGCTCCACCGATTCCAGCAAACACTCCTGAAATACAGACTCCAATATAACGCATTTTATATACATTAATCCCCATCGTATCCGCTGCCATTGGGTGTTCACCAACAGCACGTAGACGAAGACCGAACGGTGTTTTATAAATAACATACCAAACAACGAATGCTAAAATAATGGCAATATACGACGTTATTGGTACGTTCGAGAAAAATATTTTCCCTAAAACCGGAATATCCGAAAGGCCTGGAATATCAATCTTTTCAATACGATACTGAATAAAGTCAGTCTGCCCTTTATCAAAAATCTTCTTAATTGCAAATACTGTTAAACCAAGAGATAAGAAGTTAATGGCTACACCACTTACAACTTGATCTGCTCGGAATGTAATAGAAGCTACCGCATGAAGTAATGCAAATAACCCACTACCAATTGCCGCAAATAATAACGCAATCCATGGAGTCATCGTTCCCCAAGTATCACCCATTAATAAGTTTGTAACAACTCCAATAAATGCACCAAATAGCATTAGTCCTTCTAATCCGATATTTACAACACCCGATCGTTCACTAAATACACCACCTAGTGCTGTGAAAATGATAGGTGCCGATGTATATAACGTACCCGTCACAAGAATGGCTAATATATCTAAAAAGCTCATTTATTTCCCCTCCTTGCTCATGCGTGTAAGCGCCCATCTTAACACATAACTACATGCAACAAAGAAGATGATACATGCAATAATTACATTAATAAGCTCTGACGGTACATCTGCCTCAAAGTTCATTTGAGGGGAAGCACTTTTCAAACCACCAAATAATAAAGCTGAAAGGATTATACCAAACGGATTATTCCCTCCAAGTAATGCTACGGCAATCCCATCAAATCCTACTCCTGTAAACGAAGACATCGCTGTCATACTCTGGAATGTCCCTAATCCTTCCATCGCTCCACCAATCCCCGCAAATGCACCAGCAATTGTCATAGAGAATACTACATTACGAGAAACTTTCATACCTGCATATTGAGAAGCATGCTGATTAAATCCTACAGACTTTAATTCGTAACCTAAAGTTGTTCGATCTAATAAGAACCACATTAAAATAGCGATTAAAATTGCTACAATAATTCCCCAGTGTAGACGTGAACCGTCAGTAATAGAAGCAAGCCAGTCTGAAGATAGTGACGCACTCTCTTTAATATCATACGTTTTGTCATTACCCGCATGTAAGAAACGCTTAATGATGTCATACGTTACATACAACGCAATATAGTTCATCATAATAGTTACAATAACTTCATTCACTTGAAACTTCCCTTTTAAATATCCCGGAATGAAGCCCCAAATTCCGCCCACCAATGCGGCAAATAAAATCGATAATGGAATATGAAGGAACGCTGGTAGTGAGACTGCATAACCGAACCAAACCGCTGCAAGCCAACCAACTAACAATTGACCCTCTACCCCGATATTAAATAAACCTGTACGAAATGCAAACGCGACCGATAAGCCAGCAAGAATAAGCGGTATCATTGTACGGAGCGTTTCACCAATCGCACTTGCGCTGCCGAACATTCCTGTCCAAAGTGCACTATAACCAACAATTGGATCATAGCCACTAACTAGCATTACAATCGCTCCTACAAGTAAGCCGAAAATAACGGATAGTACTGGGACTAAAATATTTATCGTTCGTTCTGTTAAAAGTTTTTTAGCCATTTGTACCCACCTGCTCCTTCTTTGTTCCTCCAGCCATTAACAATCCAAGCTGTTGTTCATTCGTTTCTTTCGCATCAACTATTGCTACAATTTCCCCTTCATAAATAACAGCAATTCGATCGCTAACATTTAAGATTTCATCTAACTCTAATGATAAAAGTAATACACCTTTTCCTTTATCCCTTTGCTCTATTAATCTCTTATGAATAAATTCAATTGCTCCTACATCTAAACCACGTGTTGGCTGTGCCGCAATTAATAAATCTGGATTTCGGTCTACTTCACGTGCAATAATTGCTTTTTGTTGATTCCCCCCAGATAGAGCGCGTGCTAACGTTTGCTCACTAGGTGTACGTACATCAAACTGTTCAATAAGAGCCTTTGCTTTTTCTGTAATTTTGCTAAAATTTAAAATCCCTTTCTTTGAAAACGGATTTTTATAGTACGTTTGAAGAACTATATTATCTCTAACAGAAAAATCAAGAACGAGTCCGTGTTTATGACGATCTTCTGGAATATGACCAATTCCTTCTTCTGTTATTCTTCTAACAGGCCAATTTGTTATTTCTTTTCCTTTAATTGCAATAGAACCTGACTCAACTTTTCGTAAACCAGTAATCGCTTCTATTAATTCACTTTGTCCGTTTCCATCAATCCCTGCAATCCCAACAATTTCCCCCGCACGAACAGTTAAGTCAAGGCCTTTTACAGCAGGTAGTTGACGTGCATCGTGAACAACAAGGTTTGCAATTGAAAGTACATCTTCTTTTGGCTTCGCGTCTATTTTTTCTGTTTTAAAATTCACTTGACGTCCGACCATTAATTCTGCAAGTTTATTTTCATCCGTATTTGCAACGTCAACCGTTCCAATCCCTTTTCCTTTACGAATAATCGTACAACGATCGCAAACTTCCATAATTTCTTTCAACTTATGTGTAATAAGAACAATAGATTTTCCTTCTTGTACAAGCTTTTTCATAATTTGAATTAGCTCATGAATTTCTTGTGGTGTTAACACAGCTGTCGGTTCATCAAATATTAAAATTTCTGCACCGCGGTAAAGAGTTTTCAAAATCTCCACACGCTGTTGCATACCAACTGAAATATCCTGTATTTTCGCATATGGATCTACAGCCAAACCGTATTGTTCAGACAGTTTTTGAATTTCTTTAGCAGCATCCTCAACAGCAATTTTCCCTTTTTTCTTCGGTTCATTTCCGAGAATAATATTCTCTGTAACTGTAAAATTATGAACAAGCATAAAGTGTTGATGGACCATTCCAATACCAAGGTCATTTGCTATATTCGGATTTGTAATTTTTACAGGTTTACCTTTAATTTTAATTTCACCCTGCTCTGGTTGGTACAAACCAAATAGTACATTCATCAATGTGGATTTCCCTGCACCATTTTCTCCAAGTAAAGCATGTATCTCACCCTGCTTTACTTGCAGCGTAATATCATCATTCGCTACAATGCCTGGGAATACTTTCGTAATGTTATTCATCTCAATTACGTATTCCATTGTGTTCCTCCTTTTAACAGGGAACATTCCCTATTACACTATTAACTTATTAAGCAATTCGGAAGTTTTATACATACAAAGGTTAGTTCTATGAACTAACCTTTGCTATTTCTCTATTTATTTTTTTAGAGAAGCTTCGTATTCTTTATACTCTTTATCTGTAGCTGGCACTTTAATTTCACCGGCTGTAATTTTCTTTTCAAGCTCTTCTACTTTTGTTAAAATTTCAGGGTTAACTTTTTTCACGTTATCAGTTGTTTTTGAAATACCAATACCGTCATCTTTTAAGCCAAACTCTTCAATTTTCCCACCTTTTAAATTCCCATCTTTTGCTTCTTTAGCTACTTTTTCTACTGCTACATCAACACGTTTAATCATTGAAGTTAATGTTACATTTTCAGGCATACCTTCTTGATGTTGGTCACGGTCAACACCGATTACCCAAACATTTTCACCTTTTTTCTTACGGTTTTTCGCTTCTGTGAACACACCGTTACCTGTACCACCAGCAGCATGATAAATTACGTCTACGCCTTGACCATACATTGCTGAAGCAAGAACTGTACCTTTTTCAGGCTTATCGAATGCTTCTGCATATTCAGATACGATTTCAATGTTTGGATTTACTGCCTTTGCACCAGCTTTAAATCCATTTTCAAATTTACTAATTAAATCACTTTTCATTCCACCAACAAATCCTACTTTATTCGATTTTGTTGACATAGCTGCTACCGCACCTACAAGGAATGATCCTTCATGATCTTTAAACGTAATGCTCGTTACGTTCGGTGCATCTACAACAGTATCTACGATTGCAAATTGTTGTTTTGACGATTCTTTTGCTACTTCTTTAATTGCACCCTCTAATTTATAACCAATTCCGAATGTTAAATCATATTTATCTTTCGAGAATTTTTTTAAATTCGGAATATAATCAGCCTCTTTTTCAGACTGAAGGTAACGATAATTTGTCTTTTCTTTTAAACCATTATCTTTACCAAACTTTTGTAACCCTTCCCAAGAAGATTGGTTGAATGACTTATCATCAACGCCCCCAACATCCGTTACAAGACCAACCTTGAAGTCTTTATTGTCTTTCGTGTCTTTCTTGTCACTGCTCGCCTTATCCGAGTTACCACATGCACCTAAAACTGTACTTGCTGCTAATGTTAATGATAATAAAAGGCCTGCTTTTTTCTTCATACTAGAAACCCCTCCAAAAATGATATATATTTATTTATTCTTACGCTGCTGTTCCTTACTTCTTGCTGTCACCTCCCTAAAAAGGAATTTACCTACATACGCTTTCTTAATACGTGGAAGCTAAATTTATCAGCTCTAAAGTAATTGATAGAATATAAGATTGGCTCATCATTTTGATCATAGTGCATTTGTTTTAATACAAGCAGTGCTGTTTCAGGCTCACATTCTAAAATCGGTGAGATTTTAGGGTGATAGCCAATTGGCTCAATGTGGGCAACCGCATATGTTATGCGCTTATGTGTGTTATTATGTATCACCGTTAATAATGATTCCTCATTGTAACCCGATAAATCTGGCAATATTTCTTTTGCAAGTTTATCGATACAATACACAACAGGTTCCCCATCTGCTGTACGCACGCGTTCAATCATCACTGCATTAAAACCATCTTCACTATTAAACTTCTCTTTTTCCTCTTCTGTTAAAGTTGTAGTAGATGATGATAAAAAGATTGTTCCTGGTGTTTTCCCCACACTAGAAATCATATCTGTAATACTAGAAAGTTGTTCTATTCCAGAAGAAAATAATGGCTTTGCATTTACAAATGTCCCTACACCATGTCTACGAATGACAACATTTTCTTCTTCTAAAATACGCAACGCTTCCCTTAAAGTCGCTCTACTTACGCCAAGTTCTTTCGCTAAATCAAACTCTGATGGTAACTTTTGTCGTTCTTTATAAGCCCCATCTTTAATTTTTTCTTTGATGTGATCAATCACCCGTAGATATAGGTGACGACTATCGGATTTTACTGACATAAGACTCCCCCGCATTTCAATTATTCGACCTCTGATGTAAGACTTCTTTTCTCTTTTTTCAACTTACAACATAGTACAAATGACTAAACACCAAAATAAGCGTAATTGTCGAATAAATAATAATAATTTTTTTTAATGAAATTTTCACTCTTTATTGCATAAAAAAAACTTTGCACCATAAACATTCCTCATTTCGAGAAAAAGTTCGGCACAAAGATCCTTTACATCCTTTGTTACACACTTTTCCCCTCATAGTCTAGCAATTCATGGTTGCCAGGTAGAAACTTATGGACCTTATCTCCAAGATTATATGAGGCAGTGATTCTTTTCGAAGTAATCTTACCACTTGCTCTCATACGTGTCAACAAAATCCAACATTTTTCTGCATTAAATATCGAACATTTACATAAAACATAATCAAAGTATTCGTATTCTAAAGAGCACCCCTAAATGTAAGCCCTTTCTTTATTGCTGAGTATAGTATATAACAAAAACACTATATAAAAAAGCCTAATTGTAAAAACAATTAGGTTTTTTTTAAGAACTTTTTTCTTGTACATCATTAATGAGCACTTCTCTCGGTTTACTACCTTCATACGGACCTACTACACCATTCATTTCCATTGCATCAATTAGGCGAGCAGCTCGCGTATAACCTACTCTAAACCTACGTTGTAACATAGAAACAGATGCTGTTTGCATTTCCACTACAAGTTGAACCGCTTCATCATATAATTCATCTTCTACTTCCTGCTTCGTATCAGGAACATCTTGCGGAATCATATCTTCTTGATATTGTGCTTTTTGCTGTCCAATAACATATTCTACAACTCTCTCAACTTCATCATCTGATAAAAATGCACCTTGTACACGTACAGGTTTCGATGCACCAATTGGTATAAACAGCATGTCTCCACGACCTAATAGCTTCTCTGCACCACCACCGTCAAGAATTGTACGAGAATCTGTTTGAGAAGATACAGCGAATGCAATACGTGATGGAATATTTGCTTTAATAACACCCGTAATAACGTCAACTGACGGACGTTGCGTTGCAATAATTAAATGAATACCAGCAGCACGAGCCATTTGTGCTAGACGCATAATCGCATCTTCTACATCAGACGAAGCAACCATCATTAAATCTGCTAACTCGTCCACAATTACTACAATATAAGGTAATTCGGGTTGTTTCGCTTCTGATTGACTATTATGCTCTTTTATATAATCGTTGTATCCTTCAATGTTACGTGTACCACTATGAGCAAACAATTCATAACGACGTTCCATTTCACTCACAACTTTTTTCAATGCTTGCGATGCTTTCTTCGGATCAGTTACAACTGGCGTTAACAAATGAGGCACACCATTATATACATTTAACTCTACCATTTTCGGGTCAATCATCATTAATTTTACTTCATGTGGTTTTGCACGCATTAAAATACTAACAATAATACCGTTAATACATACACTTTTCCCGCTACCTGTCGCACCAGCTACGAGTAAATGGGGCATTTTATTTAAACGGGCTAGTACAGCTTCACCTGTAATATCTCGACCAAGACCAATTAACAACTTCTCTTCCGGATGATTATTAGCCTTAGAATCAAGAACTTCCCTCAGCGTTACCATCGAAACTTCTGAGTTCGGAACTTCGATCCCTACAGCTGATTTCCCGGGAATTGGCGCTTCAATACGAATGTCCTTGGCAGCTAAAGCAAGGGCTAAATCATCACTTAAACTGACAATTTTGCTTACCTTTACCCCCATATCAGGATACACTTCATATTTTGTAACTGCAGGACCTCTATGTACTTTTGTTACTTTCGCTTTCACTCCGAAACTTTGGAATGTACGTTCTAATTTACGAGCATTCTCATAAATTTCCGCATTTTCATTTGTAACTTGCTTATTCTTTGGAAATTTTAATATATCAAGTGAAGGAAGCTTGTAATCTTTATTTTCTACATTGGAAAATTGCATAGGAGGTGCTTGCGCTTCACTCTCTAACGATTCAACAATTTTTTCTCCACGCTTTTTCTTTGGCTCTTCAATTGGCGGAGTCTCTTCAATAAACGGTGAAGTAATCAAATCTTCTTGCTCTACTTCAATTCGTTTATCCTCTTCTTCATTTACAGGATAATTCTCAGTGAAATTCGAAATAATCGGAGGATCAATTGAGATTTCTTCCATCGGCTCAATAATTTCTTCTTGTTCTGCAGCACGTTTGCTTCTTGTGCTTCTTGTTGTTTTTTTCTTTTCTGTTTGTTCAGCCGTTCTTTTAGCTCTCCAATCTTTATAATCCCCTTGCATCACTTGAAATTGACTTCTAAGAATTCTACCAACTGGCGCTAACACTTCTCCAATATGCTTATTTGTTATACAAAGTATACCGAGAATAACTAGAATAATACCAATGATATAAGCTCCTACTTCGTCAAATAAGAAGTAACATGTTGCGAACATAAGCGCACCAAACATACCACCACCTAAATGAACGCTATCTGGCCCCTTTTTCATTTCAAGAAAGAAGTTATCTTTCGTACTCACAATAACAGAAGTATTTTGCACTGCTCCATCTTTTGTAAGAAGGTTAAATAATGTAATATGACTAAACATTAATATCGCCAATACAATTAAATAAAATCCAATTAATCGTTTATTTAAAAGGTTCGGCCATCCGCGTTTTATAACAAAGGAAACCGATAAAGCTATTACACCTAACACACCAATTATGTACCACTCACCAAAGAAGAAGCGAAAAAATAACACAAACGATTTTCCTACAACGCCTAGCTGTAAAATCGTAATGATTGAAAGTGCAAAAAGAGTTAAACCGACAATTTCATAATACAAAGTTGGCTTTATCGTACGCCTTGCCTTTGCCTTCGTCCCTCTTTGCTTTTGTTTTGCCATTTCTTCACCTCGCGTTCTACATATAAATAAAGCTCCCCTCAAAATGCTCTATTTATATGTCTGTTTTCTCTATTTTTCAGGTCTTTATATCTTCTATTTTTACACTTCTTGTAAAATGCTAAATAAACAGAAGAAAGCAGCCTACTCATGGCTGCTCAACCGTCTTGTTTTTTATATTATACCATAGCTTCTAAACAAAATCCTTCTTTTTGCTAAAAGGTTATTTTCTGACCGGGCTCAAACTCTAAATAGTGAAGTGGGTCCGTACTTAGCACACGTACAATAGAATAACATCCATGTTCCTCTTCAGAAACCATTAATTCCACACCATTTATATTTACAACTTTTTGACTTTCACATTGTGAATAATCGGCCGGATACACAAGTTGCTCTGGCATAATTGTATATAAAATCATTGTAGCATTGTCCCTTCTGTACTATCTTCCGCACGAACATCTATTAATTCGTTTAATTTTCGAATTGCATTTCCAATACCGCCGACATCATCTATAAGACCGTACTTTACTGCATCCCCACCAATTACATTCGTCCCAATATCTCGCGTTAAATTTCCTTTCGCAAACATAAGCTCTTTAAAACGATCTTCTGTTACTTTCGAGTGCTTCGTCACAAAACGAATGACTCTTTCTTGCATCTTATCCAAATACTCAAATGTTTGTGGCACACCTATGACAAGACCTGTTAAACGAATTGGATGAATTGTCATCGTCGCAGTTTCCGCAATAAACGAATAGTCAGTAGAAACAGCAATCGGTACACCGATGGAATGTCCCCCACCTAAAACTAGAGATACTGTTGGTTTTGAAAGTGAAGCTACCATTTCAGAAATTGCTAGCCCAGCTTCAACGTCACCTCCAACCGTATTTAATATTAAAAGCAAACCTTCAATTTTCGGATTTTGTTCAATCGCAACAATTTGCGGAATGATATGCTCGTATTTTGTTGTTTTATTTTGCGGTGGTAATTGAACATGACCTTCCACTTGTCCGATAATCGTTAAACAATGAATACGTGATTCATTCATCTGTGGTACATTTGTCTGTCCAAGCTGTTGAATTTTTTCGACTATCGAAGCCTCTTTTCCAGCTTCTTTTGGCTCAGCTTCTTTTTCTTCATTTGTATATCGATCACGTTCTGTCATTTCGCATCCCCTTTCACTCGTATATAACTATTATTTCTTAAGTTATAAATTTCATTCGATAGGGTTAAAAAGAAAAAAGATCACCCATAAGGGTGATCTTTTTTATACTTCCATAATAATCGGTAAAATCATAGGTTTTCTCTTTGTCTCTTCGTACAAGAACTGCCCTAATAATTCACGAATATTTTGTTTTAACATTGACCATTCAATTGAATATTCTTTAATTGACTGCTCAACAATCATACGTACAATCTCTGTAGAACGTTCAATTAACGCTTCTGATTCACGAACATATACGAAACCACGTGAAATGATTTCTGGACCAGAGATAATTTTCTTTTCATCTTTACCAAGCGTTACAACAACTACTAGTATTCCATCTTGAGATAACATCTTTCTATCTCGAAGAACGATATTACCAACGTCACCTACACCTAATCCATCAATTAAAACATTACCAGCTTGTACTTTACCGACTAAGTTCGCTTCATCGTCACCAAAAGCAATTACATCGCCTTTTTCTACGATAAAGATATTTTCTCTTGTAATACCTACATCTTCAGCTAAATATGCATGCGCTTTTTGCATACGGAACTCACCATGTACGGGTACAAAGTACTTTGGTTTCATTAAATTTAACATTAATTTTAATTCTTCTTGGCTACCGTGACCTGACACGTGAACTTTTCTTTCGCCGTAATAAACAACTTCAGCTCCAGCTCTAAATAACAAATCAATAATTTTTGATACAGATATTTCATTACCCGGAATTGGCGAAGCAGCAATGATAACAGTATCACCTTTACGAATTGAAATTTGTTTATGTGCTTGTTTTGCCATTCTAGATAGAGCAGCCATCGGTTCACCTTGACTACCTGTCGTTAAAATAGCTACCTTTTTCTCTGGGAAGTTGTCTACTTCTTGTAATGAAATAACCATACCTTCTGGAACATCTAAATAACCAAGACGTCTTGCAATGTCTACTACTTTCACCATACTACGTCCTACTACCGCTACTTTTCGCCCTGTTTCAGCAGCTGCATCAAATACTTGTTGAATACGATGTACATTTGATGCAAATGAAGCAACGATAATACGACCTTCTGCGCCATAGAACACTTTAGAGATTTCTACACCAACTTCTTTTTCTGAACCTGTATAACCTGGGCGCTCTGCGTTTGTACTATCAGATAATAAGCAAAGTACGCCTTCATTTCCGATTTGCGCCATTTTCCCAAGGTCTGCTCCACTATTTCCAATTGGAGTTTGATCGAATTTAAAGTCTCCCGTATATACGACTGCACCTTTTGATGTATGGAAACAAACGCCAACAGAATCCGGAATACTATGTGTCGTTCCGAAGAATGACACCGTTGTAGTGTTAAATTCTACTGTTGAATTTGAATCGATTGTTTTTAGGTCTACACGGCCTAACATGCCCGCTTCACCAAGTTTTTCTTGTATAAGTCCTACTGTTAATTTCGTTGCATAGACTGGAATAGATAATTTACGAAGTACATACACAATTCCACCAATATGATCTTCATGACCGTGAGTAATAAATAAACCTTTTACTCGCTCTTGATTTTCCACTAAATATGTAATATCAGGAATAACGATATCAATTCCAAACATTTCATCTCCCGGGAACATTAACCCTGCATCTACGATAAAGATTTCAGAATCAATTTCAACACAGTACATGTTTTTCCCGATTTCACCTACTCCACCAAGAGCAAATACTTTAACAGACTCATTCTCTTTTCTCTTCATGTTGTTGCCTGGTTTAAAAATCTTGCAAACACTGATTTCACTAAAATTGCAGAGACACCAGGGGAAACTCTACAACCACCATATTTTCACCGTCCAAGACGAATGTCCTTACCGTTATGCGATATCATGTCCTTGTTTATTTTTTAAACCAGGTTTCACCTCTCTTTCATTATATAAATCAAATATCTTATTCGATATGATATGAAAATTTAATTAAATTATAATTTTTCCCAATTTTGCTAAGCATACCCGTACTAAGCTACTTAGCCATATTATACCTGATACAAGAAATAGAACACAAGTTAAATCGTGCGAAAGAAAGAGTAAAAGAACGGAATGACAACAAAAGTATCGAAGGTATTTCCTTTATATTTACTTCGATTTTATACTCCATATTATTTTGAAGAACTAGCCATACATACGCTAAATTCATTTCATAATAGGGAGTTTCAAGATTTATTTTTCTAGAATCCAACAAAAACACTTACAAAATGGAGTTTTTTTATGAATTACGTCAAATTTGAGGGGATTTCTCTAAAAACAAACACCGTAGTTTATTACGTTTATTCCATAATATCTATCATTTTTTGACTCGGTTAAAGGAGTACGATTATTTTCTTATACACATAATGAAGAAGCGATTAATATTCTTATAAGAACACATATAGGTGAGAAAACGAGAAAAAGATTTGCATATAATAAAAAATGACCTAGTTCTACACTAGGTCATTTTTTATTAACGAGGGATAGATTGCATTACAGATTGTAACGTTACTCTTTCTTCTTCTGTTAATGGAAGAAGTGGTAAACGTACAGAACCTACATCTAATCCAACCATTTGTAACGCTGTTTTTACTGGAGTTGGACTTGGCGCCATAAATAATGAATCAGTTACTCTTACAAGTAATTGATGTAATTTTTGTGCCTTCTTAAATTCTCCTGATTGAAATGCTGTAATCATTTCTTGCATTTCGTTTCCGATAACATGAGAGGCTACCGAAACGATACCTTTCGCTCCAACTGCCATAGCTGGTAACGTTAAACCGTCATCACCGCTGTATACCGCAAAGTCGTCCGCTGTTTTTTCAATGATTTCTGTCATTGTTAACACATCGCCGCCGGCATCTTTAATAGCAACAATGTTTTCTATTTCTGATAAACGAACAACTGTATCAACGGAGATTTGTACAATAGATCGTCCTGGAACGTTATATAGCATAACCGGAAGCGGCGTGCTTTCAGCAATTGCTTTAAAATGCTGATACATTCCTTCTTGACTCGGTTTGTTATAATACGGTGCTACTAGCATTACTGCATCCACACCAACTTCTGTTGCCTTTTTAGTTAAGTCAATAGAAGCATGCGTATTATTGCTACCTGTTCCAGCGATTACGGGCACTCTTTTATCGACAACAGATACGACATGGCGATATAACGCTACTTTCTCTTCTGAAGTTAATGTAGGAGATTCTCCTGTCGTTCCTCCTACCACGATTGCTGTTGTACCGTTATCAATTAAATAATTTACCAATTTCGTTGTCTTTGCAAAATCGATATTCCCGTTTATATCAAACGGTGTTACCATCGCGGTTGCAATTGTCCCAAAATCTATCATGGTCTCACTCCTTATTGTTCCAGTTGCTTTTCTTTTGAAAGCTCAAACGCACTATGTAATGCATTTACAGCCTCCACTAAATCAATTTCTTTTACAAGAACCCAAATTGTTGTATGACTATCTGCCGATTGCAGGATTTGAATGCCTTTTTCCGCTAAAGCTGTAACGATTTTTGCAGTAACCCCTGGGATGCCTGCCATTCCAGCTCCAACGATAGATACTTTCGCACAATGTTCTGTCACAATTGGCTCATATCCAAGTTGTTTTAGCACTTCGACAGCACGAGCTGATACATTATCATTTACTGTGTAAGCTACACCAGTAGGAGAAATGTTAATTAAATCAACACTAATGCCTTCGTTTGCCATTTCTTTAAATACATGCTGCTGTATGTCGTATGCCGTTTCTTTTGCAAGTACTTTAATTTGCGTTACGTTCGATACGTGGGCAATACCTGTAACAGGACGTTCTTCTACATCCTGCCCTTTTGTAGCACCATCGTATGCTGCAATAAGAGTACCTTCACTTTCAGAATACGTAGAACGTACACGAAGTGGCACTTTTGCATGCATCGCAATTTCAACTGCACGTGGATGAACGACTTTCGCACCTTGATAAGCCATGTTACAAATTTCGTTATACGTTACAGTTTGAAGATGACGTGCATCTTTTACAATACGAGGATCCGCAGTCATAACACCTTCTACATCAGTGAATATATCGATATATTCAGCATGAAGTGCAACACCTAATGCTGAAGCTGAAGTATCACTACCTCCGCGTCCAAGTGTTGTCGTATCACCTTTTTTCGTTTGCCCTTGAAATCCTGTAACGACGATTACATCTACATTTTCTAACTCTTCATGTATACGATCGCAATTCATTTCAATAATCTTTGCATTCGTAAAGTCATCATTCGTTACAAAACCAGCTTGTGCACCATTTAATGCTGCTGCTTTTATACCGTTCTCATTCAACATATTAGAGAAAACAATTGCAGAGATTAACTCTCCGCATGATAATAATAAATCTTGCTCACGTTTAGAAATAGTAGATTCCTCTTGATTTACAAGACTTAATAACGTATCCGTTGCATATGGTTCACCTTTACGGCCCATAGCAGATACGACAGTAACTACTTTATAACCAGCAGCTAATGATTTTTTTATATGATGAAGCGCATGCTTACGTCCATTGTCATCACGTACTGATGTGCCACCAAATTTTTGAACAATTATTTTCATATTTTGCACCTTCTCTTAGCCGTTTACACTAATTGTAATTTTACTAAGCGCTCTGCAATTTGAACAGAATTCCATGCAGCGCCTTTTAATAAGTTATCAGATACGACCCAAAGATGGAATCCTTTATCGTTATTTAAATCTTTACGGATTCTTCCAACGAATACTTCGTTTTTACCTACTGCAGTAGCTGGCATTGGATATAACTGCTCTTCTGGATTATCTTGCAGAACAATACCTTCCGCATTTGCAAGTAAGCTCTTTAATTCTGCTACTGTTACGCCTTCTTTTTCTACTTCGATGTAAACAGACTCAGAGTGTCCTGATACAACTGGTAAACGTACACATGTTGCCGCTACTTCTAATTCAGGCATATGCATAATTTTTTTCGTTTCGTTAATCATTTTCATTTCTTCAAACGTAAATCCATTATCTTGGAATTTATCAATCTGTGGAATCGCATTAAAAGCAATTGGGAAATGCTTCTTATCACCTGATACAGGAAGAACATTTGCCTTAACTTCTTCGCCATTTAAGATTGCTTGTGATTGTTCATGCAGTTCTTCAATAGCTGCCGCACCAGCACCTGATACAGCTTGATATGTGGAAACGATTACTCGTTTTAAACCATATTGCTGACGAACTGGCTCAAGAGCTACTACCATTTGAATTGTAGAACAGTTTGGATTTGCAATAATACCATTATGTTCTTTTAAGTCGTTTTCATTTACTTCAGGTACAACAAGTGGCACGTTTTCTGTCATACGGAATGCACTTGTATTATCAACAACAATCGCACCGCGTTTTGCTGCTTCTGGCGCTAATTGTTTCGATACAGATCCACCAGCACTAAATAGTGCGATATCTACTCCTTCAAAGCTTTCAGGAGTTGCCTCTTGAACTGTAAATTCTTCGCCTTTAAATACAAGTTTCTTACCTGCAGATCGTTTAGATGAAAGTAACGTTAATTTCCCGATTGGAAATTCTCGTTTCTCTAAAGTATTTAACATTTGTTCACCAACTGCGCCGGTTGCTCCAACTACAGCGACATGAAAAGTTTTTTGCTTTTCCATCACTATGCCCCTTTCTAGATACCAATCCTTCTATAACTTAGAATCAGAAGGAGTATACAATACCCCTTCTAATCTTAATAACGTTAATTTTATCATATTCTACAGTAAGAATGATGGTTTCATCAAAAATTGTCCGTTTTTTTTCGTTTTTTAATTCATATATCTGAATTTTTCTACGACCACCGGTTGCAATTGCTTCCCTTGCAGCGCTTCTAACACTGTATCTTCCAGCAGCTCCATGCGAGCTACCATTGAGTTCGGTTTTTTCTCTGGTGCATCTTGGCCGAATGGGACGAAGTAGATGTTTTTTGTTGCCATTAGGCGCATGAGATTTACTCCATTAAGCCCTAGAGCATCATTCGTCGAAACAGCCAATACGACAGGCTTGCCATTTCTTAACGTCGCTTTCGCTGCCATTAATACTGGAGAGTCTGTCATTGCATTTGCAAATTTACTCATAGAATTCCCTGTTAGTGGTGCAATTACCATACAATCTAGTGGAATTTTAGGTCCTAGTGGTTCTGCACCAACGATTGAATTAATTGCTTTAAAACCTGTTATTTCTTCAATCTTCTTAATCCACTCTGCTCCTTCTCCAAATCTAGTATTTGTTGATTGAACAGTGTAAGAAACAACAGGACGTACTTCTGCTCCCTCAGCAATTAATTTTTCTAAATGAGGCATTACTTCTTCGTACGTACAATGTGAACCTGTAAATCCGAAACCAATTCGTTTCCCCTTCAAACTCATTTCTTTTCCTCCTCCTTTGCAATTGCATCTGCTGCTAATAACTGAGAAAGAACATTTGCTAAAATTTGCCCAGCCGTTTTTGGGGCAACAATACCTGGTAATCCAGGTGCTAGCAATGCTTTGACTCCTCTTTTTTCCGCATATCTAAAGTCAGTACCGCCTGGTTTAGAAGCTAAATCAATCACTAACGTATGAGCTGGCATTTTTGCAATAACATTCGCTGTTACAACGAGATGCGGAATCGTATTAATTACAATATCGATATTTCCTACTTCTTTCTCTATGTCTTGCATATGAAAAGGAGAAAACATCATTTCTGTAATACGTGCAATATGTTCAGATCGTCTTGCTCCAACTTTGACATGGGCTCCTAATGATTGAAATGCTCTCGCAACACTCATTCCTGTTCTCCCAAATCCTAGAACCATTACATTGGACCCATGAATTGTATAGTCGGTATGTTGAATTACCATCATTAATGTACCTTCTACCGTTGGAATAGAATTGTATATTGCTACATCATCACGATCAAATAATTTAACAAGTTTTCGATTCGTAGTAGATACGAGATTTTCCAAGTAAGGTGTACCAATACCTGAATATATAGTAAAGTGTTCTGGTGTATTTTCAATTTGTTCTTTCGTTATTGAAACTTTTTCATTTGAAAAAATAGTATCTACTTCTCCTTTGGCATTTGTACCGGCAACCGGCAAAATAATTGCGTCTACAGAAGTGAAATCTAAATTTTGTATACTTTCTTTTGCTGCCCCTGTGAAACCATGATCTAACTGATCAAAACCTATCAAAGAAAGTTTCGCATCCAATTCAACTAGCTTACGAATTACTTCTAGCTGCCTTGCATCTCCTCCTATGACAGCAATATGCATCTCAGTCAACATTCCCTAATTCACCTTCTTTTTCTGTCATTTATAAGAAAAGTGCCTACTTTTTCTTTTTCCTCCACATCATATGTAATGTACGAGTTTATGGTGATTGAAAATCCAAATGCACATATGATTTATCAGGTTTCTATGTAGATACAAAAAAAGATGACCAAAATGGCCATCCTTCACTCCGAATTTGAACGATCTATACTATCACAAAGAAGCATATCGTGTCCGACTTTCTTTATTTGACTCCATGCCACTCTTACTTCTTGTGGTTCCTTTTTAAAACCTCCCCACTTCCCTACAGGTATTATAAGTGTTTGTATTTGTCCGTCTTTCTCATTAATCTCTAAATCCATATAACCTAAGGCTCCCATTTTTTCCGCTTTTTCTATATCTACAACCTCTTTACCGCTTAATTCACTTAATCGCATACTCACTCCACTCCCCTACTAAATTTTTCATTTGCATTGTCTATAATTAGTACCTATTCTATATGTATAAAAAAAATAACCTTCTCTCATTTAAAAAGAGAGAAGGTTATTTTCAGATACATCGTAAAAGTTGATTATAGTTTTATTCCTTTTGGAAGTTTTCCATCTGGACTAATTAATGCTGCAGAGAATTCATCTGTAAACATGTTACGAATTAACCCATCTACATTTTCTTTTGTTACAGTGTTTACACTTTCGATAATCTCATCAAGTGAACGATGCTTACGAAGTAGCAATTCATTTTTACCATTACGGCTCATACGACTATTCGTACTTTCTAAACTTAACATTAAGTTTCCTTTTAATTGCTCTTTACTATTAATAAGCTCTTTTTCTGTAATACCTGTATTTTTCAATGTTTCTAATGTTTCTTGCATTGTTTCATACAGTGTATCTAATTGTTGACTACCTGTTCCACCATACAGTGTTAACATACCTGTATCTTCATAAGAAGAATGGTAAGAAAATACTGAGTAAGCTAACCCACGTTGCTCACGTACTTCTTGGAATAAACGGCTACTCATACTACCGCCTAAAACGTTATTTAATACAATTAAGTTATAAATATCTTCGTGTCCCATTTGTAAGCCTTTATATCCTAAACATAAATGAGCTTGTTCTGTTTCCTTTTTACGTGCTACTTTGTTAAAATGGAAAATTGGACTATGTACTTGTTCACGATTTGTTGTTCCTTCATAACTACCGAAATATTGCTCTACCGTTTGTAAGAAGGCTTCATCAATATTTCCTGCAACTGAAACAACTACATTTTCAGGTGTATAATGATCCTTAATATATTGGCGTAGCGTATCACCTGTAAACGTATCAAGTGTTTCTTCTGTTCCTAAAATAGGATATCCAAGCGGATGCGTTTCATATGTTGCTTTCGTTAACATATCATGCACAATATCGTCTGGAGCATCTTCGTACATTTTAATTTCTTCACATACGACATTCTTCTCTTTTTTCAATTCTTCTTCATCAAATGTTGAATTAAAGAACATGTCAGCTAATACATCTAAAGCATATTTAGCATGTTCATCTAGCACTTTTGCATAGTAACAAGTGTACTCTTTTGAAGTAAAAGCATTCACTTGCCCACCAATACTATCAAATGATTCTGCAATTTCGCGTGCACTACGTGTTTCTGTCCCTTTAAAGAACATATGCTCTAAAAAGTGAGAAATCCCGTTATTTTTTTCATTTTCATTTCTTGATCCCGCATGGATCCAAATACCAATCGCAACCGATCTTACAGTTGGTATATTCTCCATAACTATTCTTACACCATTTTTACAAGTATATTTTTTAATCAAAAACTTTCCTCCTACTGCCAGTTTCTCTAAATAAGTGCTATTATTTAATGATAACAAGTTTAAGGATGAATGTCATGCAAATGTATTTAATCCACACGTTTTTCATCCAGTAATTCTGTTATATTCCCTACTTTATATCCTTGTTCCTTCAATTTTTTAATCATTGTATCTAATGCTTCTGCCGTTGACGAAGTAGGATGCATTAATACGATAGCACCTGGGTGTATTTTTCTCATTACTCTCTGCAATAGTACATCTGGCTCAGGTCGCTTCCAATCGATTGTATCGACAGTCCACATAATCGTTCCCATTTGGAAATCATCAGCGATTTTCACGACTTCATCCCGAAAACT
Organism: Bacillus sp. JKS001846; assembly: GCF_900176455.1. Lineage (NCBI taxonomy): Bacteria > Bacillati > Bacillota > Bacilli > Caryophanales > Bacillaceae > Bacillus > Bacillus sp. JKS001846. Next base: position 1,893,423 of record NZ_FWYG01000001.1, on the reverse strand, counting down.
TCCACTCGGCGGGGCAAACCATCTCACCTTTTGATTCGTAGCAGCTTCAATCATTCGATTTGTTTTTTGTAACTGCTCTCGTATTTCATCAGACGATAGCGTTTTCATATTAGGGTGCGTATAAGAATGATTTCCGACTTCTTGATTTGCATCGACAATCATTTTTGCAAATCGTAAATTTTCTTTCACCCAACGTCCTTCTAAAAAGAAAGTCGCCTTCACATCATGCTTTTTCAATATTTCTAATATACGAGGCAAATACTCGTTTCCCCATGCCACATTTATTGTTAATCCCACCATCTTTTTATTCGGATGCCCCCTATAAATTGGAGCAGGTGATAAATCTTCTAAGTGGACACTCGGTGATACTTCCTTAAATTCAAGGTGTTTTTGATCAAATTCCTTTAGCTTCTTCATATTGTTATAGGATGCTTCCATATCAACTTGTCTTCCATTATATCCTGGTGTTGCTTTCCATATCTTATCAATCATCGCATTTTGAGGTGCAATCTCATATTGTTTTGCATGCTTTTGAATTTCTTCATATAAGTTATCCTGTGCAAAAACAGAATAAGAGCCTAAACTGACATATAAAGAAAATATACATATGTATGCCAATATACGAACTTTCATATAAACCCTCCCAAATTAACTATATAAAAAAACATTTTTCTTCTTATCTTTGTTAATTTGAGCGTTATAATGAAAACTATACCTATACTGACATAAAAATATATATAAATCATATTTTTACATAACAAAAAAAGCCAGTTAAACTGGCTTTCGCTTATTGCTGCTCTTGTTTGTTTTCTTCTTTAGCAGCTTCTTTTTCTTGCTCTTCTTTTAGCAATACTTTTCTAGATAGATTAACACGACCTTGCTTGTCAATCTCGATAACTTTAACCGTAATTACGTCACCGATTTTTACAACGTCTTCTACTTTACCTACACGCTCAAGTGCAAGTTCAGAAATGTGAACTAATCCATCTTTACCGCTGAATAATTCAACGAAAGCACCGAATTTCTCAACACGTTTCACTTTTCCTTCGTAGATTTCACCTACTTGTACTTCGCGAACGATATCTTCGATAATTTTCTTAGCTTTGTCGTTCATTTCTTGGTTTATTGAAGAAATGAATACTGTGCCATCTTGCTCGATGTCAATTTTAACGCCAGTTTCTTCAATAATTTTATTGATTTGTTTACCGCTCGGTCCGATAACGTCACGGATTTTATCTGGATTAATTGTCATTGTAATAATCTTTGGAGCGTACGCTGATAATTCAGTGCGTGGCTCTGGAATAACAGATAACATATGATTTAGAATGTGCACACGACCAACTTTCGCTTGTTGTAATGCCTCTTCTAAAATTTCACGAGATAGACCATCGATTTTAATGTCCATTTGTAGTGCAGTTACACCTTGTGCTGTACCTGCTACTTTAAAGTCCATATCACCTAAATGATCTTCCATACCTTGAATATCAGATAAAATTGTGTAATGCTCACCAGTTTTAACTAGACCCATTGCAATACCTGCAACTGGAGCTTTAAGTGGAACACCAGCATCCATCATTGCTAAAGTACTACCACAAATACTTGCTTGTGAAGTAGAACCATTTGATTCTAAAACTTCAGATACAAGACGTACTGTGTATGGGAAATCTTTTTCAGATGGAATTACAGGCTCAAGTGCGCGTTCTCCTAGTGCACCGTGACCGATTTCACGACGACCTGGTCCACGCATTGGTCTAGTTTCACCAACACTAAATGATGGGAAATTGTAATGGTGCATAAAGCGTTTTGATTCTTCTACACCAAGACCATCTAAAATTTGCACATCGCCTAATGCACCTAATGTACAAATACTTAATGCTTGTGTTTGTCCACGAGTGAACAAACCAGAACCGTGTGTACGAGATAAAATGCCAACCTCTGATGCTAATGGACGGATTTCGTCACCTTTACGGCCATCTGGGCGGATTTTTTCAACTGTAATAAGACGACGTACTTCTTCTTTTACAATTTTATATAAAATCTCATTTACTTGTCCTAATGTATCAGCGTCAGCTTCCTGCGCTTCGTAATGCTCAATAACACGCTTTTTCACTTCGTTAATTGCATCTTCACGTGCATGTTTCTCATGTACTTGAATTGCTGAATGCATATCTTCTTCAGCCATTTCACGTACAGCTTGGTTAAGATCAGCGTCAACTTCATAAAGTTTCACTTCTGATTTCTCTTTACCTACAGCTTGTACAATCTCTTCTTGGAATGCAATTAGACGTTTAATTTCGTCATGACCAAACATAATTGCTTCTAACATTGTTTCCTCAGGCACTTGATCTGCTCCTGCTTCAACCATGTTAATTGCATCTTTCGTACCAGCTACAACAAGGTGAATATCACTTTGTTCTTGCTGTTCTACTGTTGGGTTGATAACGAATTCGCCGTTAATACGACCAACTGTTGCACCCGCGATTGGACCTTCAAATGGAATATCTGAAATCGATAACGCTAATGAAGAACCAAGCATAGCTGCCATTTCAGAAGAACAATCTTGATCAACACTCATTACGATGCTGACAACTTGTACTTCGTTACGGAAACCATCTGCGAAAAGTGGACGGATTGGACGGTCGATTAAACGACTTGCCAAAATTGCTTTTTCACTTGGACGACCTTCACGTTTAATGAAACCGCCAGGAATTTTTCCGACTGCATATAAACGCTCTTCATAGTTTACTGTAAGTGGGAAGAAATCTACATTTTTTGCTTCTTTTGATGCAGTTGCTGTAGATAGAACCGCTGTATCGCCATATCTTACTAATACTGCTCCGTTCGCTTGTTTTGCAAGCTGACCAGTTTCAACTGTTAGCTGGCGACCAGCTAAATCTATCGAGAAGACTTGCTTTTCTTGACTCATTTAAGTACCCCTCTCAATTTAAAGTATTCAATTCTTCTATGTAAATGGATAGTATATCACAATATTCTACCTCTAGTATTGCCTAAAATTAAGTAAGCTATAAAGCGTAGAAGATATATTTTTACCTAACAAAAAAGCGGGAATATTCCCGCTTCTTTGACTATCGACGTAAGCCAAGCTTTGTGATTAATTCACGGTAACGTGTGATATCGCTATTACGAAGGTAAGTTAGTAAGTTACGACGTTTACCAACCATCTTTAATAGACCACGACGTGAATGATGATCTTTCTTGTGAGTACGTAAGTGCTCGTTTAGAGTGTTAATTTGCTCCGTTAGGACAGCAATTTGAACCTCTGGAGAACCAGTATCAGTCTCATGAGTTCTAAATTGTGCAATGATTTCATTTTTACGCTCTTGTGTTAAAGCCATCCTATTTCACCTCCTATTAATTAAACCCCCAATTACCTAGCAAGCGTCGGTGAGTCGCAATGCCAAGCAATGGTTGTCATAAAGTACATAACATAGAATACTACTTTTCATTTGAAAAAGCAAGTATATTCTTTTCGCTCACAAAATATTCTTGGGCTGTTTTCTTATCTTTTGCGATTTGTTCAACTAACTCATCGATACCGTTGAATTTCTTTTCTGCTCTTATACGCATATGCCACTCTACTGTAACATTTTGATCGTATATATCTTTGTTAAATTCAAATAAATGCACTTCAATTGATAATTGACGCTCATCTTCTTTAAAAGTCGGTTTATATCCAATATTACATACACCATCGTACCATTCACCGTGAACTTTTAATCTCACTGCATAAACACCTACAGGTGGCAATAAATACTCATCACTTAAACCTACATTAGCTGTTGGAAAACCAATTTGACGTCCACGTTTGTCGCCGTGTATAACTGTTCCCGCTACAGTATAGGCTCTACCTAAAATAGATGGAATTTGCTCCATTTCGCCATTTCGAATTAACTTTCGTAATGCTGTAGAACTTACTTTCTCTTCTTGAAATTCAACTTTTTCAATCACAGTCTGTGTAAACTCCCCTCTTGCATGAAATGGTAAAGTCTCCATCTTTCCTTTTCCTAAACGTCCATATGAATAATCAAACCCTGCTACTACATGCTTTACATTTAAACCAATAATATAATCATCTACAAATTGTTGCGGTAATAACCCTGCAAATGATTCATCAAATTTAATTACATATAATATATCGATTCCTAAGCTTTCGACTATTTTTTCTTTATCGCGCATCGGTGTAATATACTCCACATGCGCATCCTTTTTTCCTAAAACAACAGATGGATGAGGATGAAATGTCATAACTGCACTTTTATATCCTCGGTCGTCCGCTATTTTTTTCGCAGTTCGAATTACACATTGATGTCCTAAATGAATGCCATCAAAAAATCCTAATGCCATTACAGTAGGTGGTAATTCTAATTTATTTTGTTCATGTGGATGAGTTAAATGAATAAGTTTCACGCTTGAATTCACCTTTTTCTGTAATAATCCTTCCAATAATTCATTATAGCTTTAGTTCTTGATTATTCACAAGTACTTTCATCGGCTTTAACATACCAGGATGTTTCGGATGATGTTCATAAATTGCTAAGCAACGATCATTTTTATCAAACACTGTAATAAATGGTGCTGTTATTTCTAATTCATTTTTTAAGAACATACCATTCTTTATTTTCTCTGCTTGCTTTTCATCTACAACCATTTTTGGAAACTTACTTAATGCTTCATCAATTGAAATGAAGATAGACTCTACTGTTCCATTTTGCACGTTTTCTTCAATTTCTTCAAATGATATGCAATCTTCTAATAAAAATTCACCAGATGCCGTTCTTATAAGGTGCGACATATGTGATGGGAAACCAAGTTTTTCCCCGATCATTACAGCTAACGTTCTTACATATGTTCCTTTACTACACGTTACACGGAAACGGAATGAAATATTTTCTCCTTCAAAAACTTCACGATCATCAAGTAATATGAATTCATGAATTGTAATTGTACGAACTGGACGTTCCACCTCTTGCCCTGCTCTTGCATATTCGTATAATTTTTTCCCGTTTACTTTTACAGCCGAGAACATTGGTGGCATTTGTTCAATCGTGCCTGTTAATTCCGCAAGGACTTTCTCTACTTCCTTACGAGTAATAGTACGATCTACATTTTTCGTTTCAACAACCTCACCAGAAGCATCTTCAGTTGTCGTTGAAAACCCTAATGTTACTTCACCTTCATATGTTTTCGTTTCACTTGTTAAAAATTGTGCAATTTTCGTTGCTCTTCCAACGCAAATTGGTAATACTCCTGTTACATCAGGGTCTAATGTTCCCGTATGACCAATTCTCTTTTCTCGCAATATCTTTCTTAATTTAAATACACAATCATGTGATGTCATGCCTTTTGGCTTATGTAATAATACTACACCTTCCATATATGTTCACCTCATCATAATTCTCTCGTAGTAAATATCCAAAACTTATTTTGCATTGAAAAAATGGATAGACAAATGTCTATCCATTATTCTTCACGTTTACCGTCTTTATTAATTTCATGTAAAAGTGTATCAATTCGATGACCATATCCGATAGACTCATCAAACTCAAAGGTAATTTCTGGTGTTTTACGAAGACGAATACGTTGGCCAATTTCTGAACGAATAAAGCCTTTTGCCTTCGCTAAACCTTTTAAAGTATTTTCTTTCTGTTCTTCATCACCTAAAACAGAAATATATACTTTAGCAATTTGTAAATCACCACTCACTTGTACATCAGTTACTGTAACAAATCCAATACGTGGGTCTTTAATTTTACGACTGATAATGTCGCCTAATTCTTTTTTCATTTGCTCGCCCACACGGTTCGCACGTAATTTCATAACTCTTCACCTCATTCAATACCATTCCAAATGTGTTATTGTACGTTCAATTTCAGGAAATGAATCGATGTACTCAAGTACACGATTCATTTCTTTCTCACAGATAACACGATTTGAGGATACGGAAACAATTGCAATTTCTGTACGTTGCCATACATCTTGGTGCCCAACTTCAGAAACAGCTACATTATAGCGCTGTTTTACACGAGTTAACACACGTTGTAAAATTGCACGTTTCTCTTTTAAAGAATGCACATCGTAAATCATACACTCGAATGAGAGTGAAGCGATAATCATCGCTTCACTTCTTCCATAATGTACGCTTCAATGATGTCCCCTTCTTTAAGATCATTATATCTCTCAATTGTAATACCACACTCATAGTTTTGTGCAACTTCTTTTACGTCGTCTTTGAAACGTTTTAACGTATCAAGTTGTCCTTCGAAAATTACTACGCCGTCACGGATAATACGTACGCCACTATCACGCGTAATTTTACCGTCTGTTACGTAACAACCTGCGATTGTTCCAACTTTTGTTACTTTAAACGTTTGACGAACTTCTGCTTGACCGATTACTTTTTCTTCGAATTCTGGATCAAGCATACCTTGCATAGCTGCTTCAATCTCTTCGATTACTTTATAAATAATACGGTGTAAACGAATATCAACGTTCTCTAATTCAGCTGTACGCTTCGCGTTCACATCTGGACGTACGTTAAATCCAATTACAATTGCATTAGATGCAGAAGCTAAAATGATATCAGATTCTGTAATCGCACCTACACCAGTGTGAATGATTTTAACTTTTACGCCTTCAACATCAATTTTACGAAGTGATGCTGCCATCGCTTCAACAGAACCTTGTACGTCTGCTTTTACGATTAAGTTAATTTCTTTTACATCGCCCTCTTGGATTTGTTGGAATAAATCTTCAAGGCTTAATTTAGATTTCTCACCACGTTGTGCAACTAACGCTTCTTGTGCACGTGATTCACCAATTTGACGAGCTTTCTTCTCATCAGCAAATGCCATGAAACGATCTCCAGCCTGTGGTACTTCGTTTAAACCAGTAATTTCAACAGGAGTTGATGGACCAGCAACTTTTACACGACGACCAATATCACTTACCATTGCACGAACACGTCCGAATGAAGTTCCAACAACGATTGGATCTCCAACTCGAAGCGTACCATTTTGAACAAGTAATGTCGCGATAGTTCCTTTACCTTTATCAAGCTGTGCTTCGATTACTGTACCAGTTGCATAGCGGTTTGGATTTGCTTTATATTCTTCTACTTCACTTACAAGAAGGATCATTTCTAGTAAGTTGTCAATGCCTTCGCCTTGAATTGCAGAAATTGGTACGAAAATAGTATCTCCGCCCCAAGCTTCTGGAACTAATTCATATTCAGTTAGTTCTTGCATTACGCGATCAGGGTTTGCAGCTGGTTTATCCATTTTATTCACAGCAACAATAATTGGTACTCCTGCTGCCTTCGCATGGTTAATTGCTTCAACCGTTTGTGGCATAACACCGTCATCCGCTGCAACAACAAGGATTGTAATATCCGTTACTTGTGCTCCACGAGCACGCATCGTTGTAAATGCTGCGTGACCAGGTGTATCTAAGAATGTAATCTTCTTATCGTTTACTTCAACTTGATATGCACCGATATGCTGAGTAATTCCACCCGCTTCGCCTGCAGTTACTTTTGAGTTACGAATAGAATCCAGTAATGTTGTTTTACCATGGTCAACGTGTCCCATGATTGTAACTACAGCTGGACGTTCTTTTAAGTTCTCTTCATCATCTTGCTCATCAATGAATGTTTCAAACTCAGTCTCGCTTACAATTACTTCTTCTTCTACTTCAATACCGTAGTCGTTAGCAATTAACTCAATTGTATCTTTATCCAAGTCTTGGTTAATTGTTGCCATAATTCCAAGCATGAAGAGCTTCTTAATAATTTCAGATGGCTCTTTGCTTAATTTTTTAGCAAGATCTCCTACTGTAAGGCTTCCAGAGAAAGTAATTTTATCTGGTGTTTCTACAATTTGAGTTTGTTGTCTACCAGCAAAGTTCTCTTGACGTTTGTCTTCGTTTCCTTTGCCTTTTTTCTTTTTCTTATTGCTGTTCTTTTTACTGCGAACAACTTTTTCTTCTACTTCAAACTCATCTGCAACAGAAGGTTTTTCAGTTTGATATTCATTATCTAATTTATTTACTACTTCATCGTCTAACATTGTCATATGATTCGAAACCTCGATATTCATTTCTTTTAGTTTTGTCATAAGATCTTTACTTGAGATATTATGTTTTTTTGCATATTCATGCACTCGAATTTTACTCATACCTTCACCCCCGGTAATTTGTATCGAGCATGCTACGCAGCTTTTTCGCAAAGCCTACATCTAACACAGCTACAACGACTCGCTCATCTCTCCCAATCGCATGCCCTAATTGTTGTCGATTTTCGACCTTTCTCATTGGTACGTTGTAGTACGTAGTTTTATCTGTGATGCGTTTTGTAGTATTTACTGACGCATCTTCAGATAGCAATACAAGTTTTGCTTTGCCACTTCGTACTTCTTTTAAAACGAGTTCTTCACCCGAAATAATTTTCCGAGCCCGGTTTGCTAGTCCTAAAAACGATTTCCAATCGGACACTTATTTCGACTCCTTCTCAACAAGCTCAAGAAGCTCTTCATATAAAGAACCGTCGATTTTCGCTTTTAGATGATGTTCCAAAACATTTTTCTTTTGAGCTTGAAGAATGCTCTCCTTGTCCTTCGACAAGTAAGCACCTCGTCCTGATTTTTTCCCAGTTAAATCAATGGACACTTCTCCCTCTTTGGAACGAACAATGCGAACGAGCTCTCGTTTTGATTTCATTTCTTGCGTTGCAACACATTTTCGTAACGGAACTTTTCGATTGCTCATACTCATCACCTCTATTCGATTTCGTCTTCCACTGAATCGAATCCAAATGCGATTACGCTATCTTCTTCTGTTACAATACCAAGTTGTTTCGCATCAGACTCACTCTTAATATCAATTTTCCAGCCTGTTAATTTAGCTGCAAGACGTGCATTTTGTCCACGCTTACCGATAGCTAATGATAACTGGTGGTCTGGAACAACTACTGTTGTCGCTTTTTCTTCTTCATCTACAAGTACTTTAACAACTTGTGATGGGCTTAATGCATTTGCAACATATTCAACTGGATCATTTGACCAGCGGACGATGTCAATTTTTTCACCTTTTAATTCGTCTACAATGCGTTGTACACGTTGCCCTTTTGGTCCTACACAAGAACCAACTGGATCAACATCAGTGTTCTCTGCATATACAGAGATCTTAGAGCGATCGCCAGCTTCACGTGCTACAGAACGAATTTCTACAGTTCCATCATAGATTTCAGGAACTTCCATTTCGAATAAACGTTTTAAAAGACCAGGATGTGTACGTGATACGTAAATTTGTGGTCCTTTTGTCGTTTTTTCTACTTTCGTAATGAATACGCGAATACGATCATGTGGTTTGTATTGCTCATTAGGCATTTGCTCACTTACAGGTAATAAAGCTTCTACTTTTCCTAAGCTTACATAGATGAAACGAGCATCTTGACGTTGTACAATACCTACCATAATATCTTCTTCACGGTCACTAAACTCAGAGTAAATAACACCGCGCTCTGCTTCACGCACTCGTTGTGTGACAACTTGTTTTGCAGTTTGTGCTGCAATACGACCAAAGTCTTTTGGTGTTACTTCAATTTCTAGTACGTCACCATCTTGGTAGTTTGGATTAATTTGTCTTGCTTCCTCTACAGAAATTTCAAGACGTGGATCAAACACATTGTCTACTACGTCTTTACGTGCTAAAACTTGAATTGTTCCCACTTCTGGGTTAAAGCTCACACGAACGTTTTGTGCTTGATTAAAATTGCGCTTATAAGCAGAGATTAAAGCTGCTTCAATCGCATCAATAATAATGTCTTTGCTAATGCCTTTTTCAGATTCTAATACGAGCAAAGCATCTAATAACTCAGTGCTCATGAAGATCCCCCTTCTAACTAAAACGTAACAGCAAGTCGCGCATTTGCGACTTTATCCATCGAAATTTGGATTTCTTTTTTACGTGTTTTAATTGTTAATAATAATGTTATTGTTGTACCATCGTAAGAAAGCAGTTTTCCTTCAAACATCTTTTCACCATCAATCGGCTCATATGTTTTAATTGCCACTTGTTTTCCTACCGCTTGCTGGAAGTCTTTTTCTTTCTTTAATGGGCGTTCCGCTCCAGGAGATGATACATCCAAAAAGTAAAGATGAGGAATTGGATCCTCTTTATCTAAAGCTTCGCTTAAACGTTCACTTACCGCACCGCATTCTTCAATGTCGACTCCCTTTTCAGAATCGATGAATACGCGTAAGAACCAGTCTTGTCCTTCTTTCACATACTCTACATCTACAAGTTCAAGATTTAACTCTTCAACGATCGGCTGCGCAAATGCTTCTACAACTTCTGTGACTTTCTTATCCATAAACAGCCTCCTTCCTGCCGTCATGTACCATTTAAAAGAAGAAGACCCCGCCACTTTAAAAACGGTCTATCTTATTCTTTCTCGTTAGCTAACAAAAGCCCCTGCTGTTCAGCAGGGATTATCTGTCTTAGTATTACCAAATTTAAGAAGTAAAACTTGTAACAAAATATGTATATACGACAGAAATCTTTTACCTATCTACGTAGAGAAAACATAGATAGTAACACGAAAGAGTGGGTTTCCCCACTCTTTTCTTTACACAATATACATGACATGGTTATCTCGGTTAATAGTATATCATAGGAAATGTTGATTTGCAAAGACTTTTCCTACCTACTAGAACAGTGATAACTGGTTTTGATCCGGTAAATCTCCTAAACAACCTTGACTATCTAAATACTCAATAATTGTTTTCGAAACCTTACTACGCTGCTGCAAGTCCTCTTTTGATAAGAAGTCTCCATTTTTACGTGCTTCCACAATACTTAAAGCTGCGTTTGTACCAAGACCAGGTACCGCATTAAATGGAGGAATTAATGTGTCTCCATCAATAATAAATTCTGTTGCATGTGAGCGGTATAAATCCACCTTTTGGAATGAGTATCCACGCTCACACATTTCAAGTGTCATTTCTAGTACTGTTAATAAACTCTTCTCTTTCGGCGCAGCATCGAGTCCCTTTTGAGCAATTTCATCAATTCTTGCACGTATAGATGCTGAACCTTTCGCCATTGCCTCTACATCAAAATCATCTGCACGAACTGTAAAATATGCGGCATAGAATAACAGTGCAAAATGTACTTTAAAGTATGCGATACGTACAGCCATAAGTACGTAAGCAGCCGCATGGGCTTTAGGGAACATGTATTTAATCTTCTTACATGAATCAATATACCAATCTGGTACATTATTATTTTTCATGTCTTCTTCCCATTCTTCCGGTACACCTTTACCTTTACGAACCGACTCCATGATTTTGAAGGCTAATGATGGATCTAGACCTTGATAGATTAAATATACCATGATGTCATCACGACAACCGATAACTTCGCTCAGCGTACATGTACCGTTATAAATTAACTCGTTTGCATTACCAAGCCATACGTCAGTACCATGTGATAGTCCAGAAATTTGGACTAACTCTGAGAATGTCGTCGGTTTTGTCTCTTCTAACATCTGTCTTACGAATTTTGTACCAAACTCTGGTATACCAAGTGTACCTGTTTTACAGTTAATTTGCTCTTCCGTTACCCCTAACGATTCTGGACCAGAGAAAATTTTCATTACTTCTGGATCATCCGTTGGGATTGTTTTCGGATCAATACCACTTAAATCTTGTAACATACGAATAACGGTCGGATCATCGTGTCCTAGTATATCAAGTTTTAATAAATTATCATGAATCGAGTGGAAATCAAAATGCGTTGTTCTCCATTCAGCACCAATTGAATCAGCTGGGTACTGTATTGGTGAGAAATCAAAGATATCCATGTAATCTGGCACAACGATAATACCGCCTGGATGCTGTCCTGTTGTACGTTTTACACCGGTACACCCTGCTACTAAGCGATCAATCTCTGCATTTCGAATCGTTAAGTTATGATCATTTGCATAACCTTTTACATATCCGTAAGCAGTTTTTTCCGCAACTGTACCAATCGTTCCTGCACGATATACATAGTCTTCACCGAACAGTACTTTCGTATAGTTATGGGCACGTGGTTGGTATTCCCCGGAGAAGTTCAAATCGATATCGGGCACCTTATCTCCTTTAAATCCAAGGAACGTTTCGAAAGGAATGTCATGTCCATCTTTTACATATGGAATATTACAAGCAGGACATTCTTTATCTGGTAAGTCAAAACCAGAACCTACAGAACCATCATTAAAGAATTCTGATTGCTTACACTTCGGACATACATAGTGTGGTGGTAATGGGTTTACTTCTGTAATTTCCATCATCGTTGCAACAAATGATGACCCTACCGATCCACGCGAACCTACTAGATATCCGTCTACTAACGATTTTTTCACAAGCTTATGTGAAATTAAATAAATTACGGCGAATCCATGCCCAATAATACTTTTTAATTCTTTTTCTAAACGTGCTTCTACAATTTCCGGTAACTCTTCACCATAAATGCTACGCGCCATTTTATAACTCATATCACGCGTTTCATCATCAGCACCTTCAATTTTCGGTGTGTATAGATCGTCTTTTACTGGATGCACATCACCAATTAATGACGCAATCTTTTGTGTATTTGTTACAACAACTTCTTTCGCTTTGTCTTCACCTAAGAATGAAAAACATTCTAACATCTCATCAGTTGTACGGAAATGTACTGGCGGTAATGAATGTCGATTTAACGGATTGGCTCCGCCCTGCGAACTGACTAAAATTTTACGATACATCGCATCCTCAGGGTCTAAATAATGCACGTTTCCTGTAGCAACAACTGGTTTATCTAACGTCTCACCTAGTTTTACTAAGTTAGAAATAATTGTTTTTAATTGACCTTCGTCTCGAACAAGCTCACGTTCTACTAAATGACGCAACACCTCTGGAGGCATTACTTCAATGTAATCATAGAACTGGGCAATTTCTTCTACCTCTTCAGGTGCCTTTTGCATCATTGCCTCAAACACTTCACCTTTATCACAAGCCGTTCCTACTAAAATCCCTTCACGATATTTTTTTAATAGTGATCTCGGCACACGTGGTACACGGTAAAAGTAATTAAGGTGAGAATATGAAACAAGTTTATATAAATTTTTCAATCCAACATCTGATGTGGCAAGTAACGTCATATGACTTGGACGGCCACGCTTATACGCATCCCCTTGTCCCATGCTATCATTTAATTGATCGTGATATTCAAATCCCTTTTCAATTACGTCTTTCAACATTTTCACAAGTAAATATCCCGTCGCTTCTGTATCATAAATCGCACGGTGATGTTGTGTTAATTCAATATCAAGTTTTTTACACATCGTATTTAATCGATGATTTTTCATTTCTGGGAATAAAAATCGTGCAAGTTCTAACGTATCAATAACTGGATTATTCGTTTTTTCTAGTCCAGCCTTTTTAAAACCTACGTTAATAAAGCCCATATCAAAGCTCGCGTTATGGGCAACAAGTGTATGGTCGCCCATCCATTCCTCAAACTTTTTAAACACTTCGTCCACTTCAGGTGCATCAGTTAACATATCATCCGTAATACCTGTCAATTCAATAATCGTCGCTGATAATGGTTGATGTGGATTTGCGAAAGATTCAAAGCGATCAATAATTTCGCCACCCTTTACTTTTACGGCAGCCAACTCAATGACTGTATCGTATACAGCTGATAAACCTGTCGTCTCAACGTCGAAAACAACATACGTTTCCTCTGCAAGTAAACGATGCGCTTCGTTATACGCTATCGGTACACCATCATTAACTAGATTTGCTTCTACACCATATATAACTTTAACACCAGCCTTCTTCCCTGCAGAATACGCCTCTGGGAAGGACTGAGCCACGGCATGATCTGTAACCGCAATAGCCTCATGTCCCCATTTACCAGCTTGAGCAACAAGCTTAGAAACTGGAGTGACAGCGTCCATTTGACTCATCGGAGTATGGAGATGCAGCTCTACTCGTTTTTCGCCTTCTGGTGCTTTATCTTTACGAGACGGTCCTGTTATTTCATTAATATCATTTGCAATCATTACTAAATCTCGAACGAATGTATCGTTTTGAACAGAACCACGCGCTTTCACCCACATTCCTTTTTTCAAGGATTGCAGCATTGGAATATCTTCTTTGTCACGCGAGAACATTTTGATCATAATAGAATCCGTATAATCCGTTATTTTTAAAGTTAATAACGTACGCCCACTACGAAGCTCTTTTGTTTCTACATGAAAGACATATCCTTGAACCGTTTTTCTTCTTTCTTCATCTTGAATTTCTCGCATCGGTGTAATCTCTTCATCTGGCTTAATAAGATACCCGAGTGTAATCGGTCCTTCATACACAACGCTGCTTTCTTCAGCTTGCTTCTTCGCCATTTCTTCCATAGCTTGTATAACACGCTCACGGTCTTCTTGCTGCGTTTGTTCACGAAACTTTTGCATTTCTTCTGTATTTTGCTGTATATGTGTGTCTAACTGAAAACGCGGGAATCCAAAAACTTCGTATTGATCCCCTACTGGTTTCGCAACGTTTTTCTTTAAAGCCGTAGACTCCAGCTCGTTATTTACATTTATTAACAACTTCACTCCATTCACCTGTGGAAGCTGCTTCTTTAAGTATGCGAACATAGGTGAAAATGTAATTCGTTCCGTACAAAGCGGCCAATACGCCCTCACTTCTTCTTCTGTAAATTGTTTATTCTCTGTTTCTAATGCAAATGTTGTTCTTGCAATATGAGAAAATGATTGCTTAAGCTTTGTTTCTAGCAATTCATATAATTCTGTAGGCAAAATACGTGGCACTTGTAAATCAAAATGCCAACTTTTATTCGCTTTATCAATAACGAGCCTTTCAATACCACCGCCTTGTAAATATTGATTTATAAGGTCGTCTGGTATTTGCAACTGCTGGAGCAAAATTTGAAATCGCTCTTGTTGTTCATTTGTTAAAGACATAAGCACTCTCCTTCCATTTGCTATTATAAATTGAAACGTACCACAAAGAAAGATTTCTCACCTCTTCTTTTACAAAATACGTTTACAAAGAAAGAGAAGGTACCCCATTACGAGGTACCTCTTCTTATTTTAAAATATTTGCAATATATGTTTGAAGTTCTTCTACTTTTACTTCTTCAGACTCACCTGTAGCACGTACTTTCACTTCTACAATACCTTCGTCTGCTTTTTTACCAACTGTAACACGAACTGGAAGACCGAATAAATCTGCATCTGCAAATTTAACACCTGCACGTTCTGCACGATCGTCTAATAACACTTCATAGCCTTGTTCTTGTAATGAGTTGTAGATATTTTCACCCATTTCACGTTGTGCATCAGATTTCATATTTACTGGAATTACATGCACATGGAACGGTGCTACCGCTTTTGGCCAAACTAAGCCGTTCTCATCGTTAAATTGCTCTGCAATTGCTGCTACTGTACGAGATACACCGATACCGTAACAACCCATAATAAGTGGTTGTGTTTTTCCATTTTCATCTAGGAATGTTGCGTTCATTGCTTCACTATAACGAGTTCCTAATTTGAATACATGACCAACTTCAATTCCGCGTGCGAAAAGAATTGTTCCGTTTCCATCTGGAGATTGGTCTCCTTCTTGAATAAAGCGTAAATCTGTATATTGACTTACTTTAAAGTCACGTTCTGGATTTACATTTACATAATGGAACCCTTCTTCATTCGCTCCTGAACATCCGTTAACAATTGATGCTACAGCGTGATCAGCAATAATTTCGATATCACCTGTTACATTAATCGGTCCTAATGAACCAACTTCACAATTTAATAATGCTTTTACTTCTTCATGAGAAGCAAGCTCAACAACTGAAGCGCCATATACATTTTTCACTTTCACATCGTTTACTTCGTGATCACCACGAACAAGTACAACTACTAATTTCTCATCTACTTTAAACACCATAGACTTAATGCACTTGTCAGCTGCAATGTTTAAGAATGCAGATACTTCTTCAATTGCTTTTTGGTCTGGTGTTGCTACTTTTTCAAGTGCTTTTTCTGCTTCGTCACTCTTCGTATACGTAGCTACAACAGGAGCCATTTCGATGTTTGCTGCATAATCAGATGTGTCAGAGTATGCAATTGTATCTTCACCAACATCAGATAATACCATAAATTCATGTGTATCTTTTCCGCCCATTGCTCCAGAATCAGCAATAACTGCACGGAAATTCAAGCCACAGCGAGTAAAAATGTTAGAGTATGCTTTATATAAGCGATCGTATACTTCATCTAAGCTCTCTTGTGTAGCATGGAAAGAGTAGGCATCTTTCATTAGAAACTCTCTTCCACGTAATAAGCCGAAACGAGGTCTTTGCTCATCACGGAATTTTGTTTGAATTTGGTATAATGTTAACGGTAATTTTTTATATGATTTCACTTCATCACGCACAAGATCCGTAATTACTTCCTCATGTGTCGCTCCTAATGCGAATTCACGAGCGTTACGATCTTTCATACGCATTAATTCAGATCCGTAAGAATACCAACGACCTGATTCTTGCCATAATTCTGCAGCTTGCATAGCTGGCATTAATAATTCTACAGCTCCTGCGCGCTCCATTTCTTCTCGAACGATACGTTCTACTTTGTGTAATACTTTTAATCCAAATGGTAGAAAGCTATAAATACCAGAAGCATTTTGACGCATAAAACCTGCACGAAGTAATAGCTGATGACTCTTAATTTCAGCATCAGCTGGAACTTCACGTAATGTAGGACTGAATACCATACTTTGTTTCATTTATTTGCACCTCTTCATTTTACTCTTACACGCAGTAAAACCCCTCACCTCGAGTTAGGTGAGGGATTTTATTCTACGAGCTCTATTTCATTATAAGTTTCACTTTATTTTACAAGAAAAACTTACGAATGTCATTCCAAGTTACAACTAACATAAGTAACATTAATAATGCAAAACCAATAAAGTGAACCATTCCTTCTTTTTGGCGATCAATTGGTTTCCCTCGTAACGCTTCAATTAAGAAGAAGAATAAACGGCCACCATCTAAAGCAGGAACTGGTAATAAATTAAATAAACCAAGATTAATGCTTAGAACTGCAGCTAAACTTAGTACACGCGTAAACCCATAATCTACAACTTGATCTGTTAGATTATAAATTCCTACTGGACCTGACAACTCATTAATAGAAAATTGACCAGTTACTAATTTCACAAGAGACTCAAAAATTAGTTTCGTCCATTGGTACGTTTGTTCAAAACCTGATTTAATAGAACCCATCACTGTTTTCTCTACAGGAGAGTAGACACCAATTCTACCAACTTCTTCTTTACCTTCTTTATCGAGTGTTGGCGTTACTTTCACATTAAACTGTTCATTATCACGCTTTACTTGTAACGTAATTTCTTTATTTGGGTTTTCACGTACAATAGTAACAACATCTTTCCATGTACTTGTGTTTTTCCCATCAATAGCTTGAATTGTATCATTCTCTTTCAATCCAGCTTGCTGTGCTGCACTGTTATCCATCACTTTTCCGACCATTGGTTTGTCAACAGGAACCCCTTGTACAAATCCAAGAATCACAAAAATAACAAATGCTAAAATGAAGTTCATTGCAGGACCCGCAAAGATTGTTAAAGCGCGTTGCCCTAGTTTTTTCGAGCCAAATTGTCTATTATACGGGGCAATTTGAATTTCTTCCCCCGCAGTAATAATACGAGCCTTTTCATTCACTCGGAATGTTTGAAGCTCTTCCTCGTACTCTTCATAGCCCGAAATTGTTAAATTATGCTCCAAATCAGCTTGTTCGACTTCAATAACACGAACATTTGGATACTTTTCATATCCATCAAAAACTAATTTCACAACTTCGTCTTTTTCATTTAATACAAGGCCAACCTTTTTCCCAGGCTTTAACTCAACTGTGTCCGCATCCTCGCCAGCCATTCTTACATAGCCACCAAGGGGCAGTAATCGAATCGTATACACCGTTTCATTCTTTTCAAATGAGAATATTTTCGGACCAAAACCAATCGCAAACTCGCGGCATAAAATACCTGCTCTTTTTGCGAAATATAGATGCCCTAGCTCATGGAAAAATACGAGTGCACCGAAAATTAATATAAAGGCAATCGCTGTATTCAATTCCATAACCACCTTTGCTAAATTTGTTCCATCACAAACCGTCTTGTGGCCGCATCAATTTCCAAAATTTCCTCTAAGCTCGGTCGTGCAATGACATTGTGATGGTTCATTGCTTTTTCAATGAGGTCTTCCACTGTTAAGAAATCAATTCTCTTTTGTAAAAAGGCTTCAACAGCTACTTCATTCGCTGCGTTCATTACAGCTGGCATACTTCCACCTGCTTTTCCAGCTTCATACGCAAAACGTAAACAACGGAATCGTTCTTGGTCCATTTTCTCAAAATGCAACGTCCCTATTTCCCATAAGTTTAACTGTTTTGTGTCTGAAAGAGGCAATCTATCCGGATATGTAAGTGCGTATTGAATTGGTACTCGCATATCAGGTGAACCAAGCTGCGCCATTACACTACGATCTTCAAATTCAACCATAGAATGGATAATACTTTCTTTATGTAAAACAACATCGATTTGCTCATAAGGAATACCAAAAAGCCAATGTGCTTCAATTACTTCTAGTCCCTTATTCATCATTGTAGCAGAATCAATTGTAATTTTCGAACCCATTGACCAGTTTGGATGTCGAAGCGCATCTTCTACGGTCACATGATGCAATTCATCCCTCGTTTTATCGCGGAAACTTCCACCAGAAGCCGTTATAATAAGACGAGAAATTCTTTTTTCATTTTCACCATTCAAGCATTGAAAAATAGCCGAATGTTCACTATCAACTGGAAGTAACGAAACATTATGTTTTCGTGCTGCTTCCATTACAAGATGTCCTGCAGTTACTAACGTTTCTTTATTTGCAATTCCAATTGTTTTTTTCGCCTCAATTGCACGAAGTGTTGGTAACAACCCTACGCTACCTACAACAGCATTTACTACAATCTCCGCATCTGGATGTAGTGCTACTTCTAAAAGTCCTTCACTACCATATACAATTTTTGTATTACCAGAAACAGATTGTAATTTTAAAACATCTTCTTCTCTTTGCACAGAGACGATTTGCGGAGAAAATTCTTGAATTACCTTTACTGCGTAGTCAATATTTTTCCCTACAGAAAAAGCAACGAGACGGAATTGGTCTGGGTGCGAGCGTAATACATCTAAAGTTTGTGTACCAATTGATCCGCTTGCACCTAATAAACTAATGTTTTTCATGACTCCAACCCCTCGTTCATTTATTAATTATATTGTAATAAGAAGTAGAGAATTGGTAAAACGAATAACCAACTATCTGTTCGGTCTAATATACCACCATGCCCAGGTAAAATTGTACCTGAATCCTTTACGCCATAATGACGTTTAAAAGCAGATTGTACTAAATCACCAATTTGTCCAAAAATAGAAATAATAATTGTCAGCACAATTAAAATTACTACATTCGATTCGACTGGGAAGAACACGTTGTAAACAAGTGCCACAATAATTCCACAAACGATGCCCCCTAATGAACCTTCAATTGTTTTATTTGGACTGATTTCTGGCCACAATTTTCTCTTGCCCAATGCTTTTCCTACGAAATATGCGCCTGAATCAGTAGCCCATATAACAAATAATGCGCAAAATACATATTTAATTCCTAATATTCTCGTTTCATTTAAATATAAGAATCCCATTGCCACATATGTCGTTGCCATCAGTAAAAATGAAGCATTATCAAAAGTAAATGTATTCTTAGAAAGGACTGTATATGATAAAAGTAATAAAACAATCACAAATGTGATTTCCAATTTACCTAATCCAATCCATGTAAACAGTTCTGATGCACTACTTGGAATTAAAAGAATCCACAATAATACTGCAGCTAAAACTGTCGGTACTGAAATAAGCGTAAGCTTATTCATACGAATTAATTCATATAAACCTATAGAAGCAAGTGCATACACTAAAACCGTAAAAGGCACGCCACCGTATATTACGATGGGAATGAATAGCGCGGCAGCAACCACTCCAGTAATAATTCTCTGTTTCACTACCAAACCCTCTCTTTCTACACGCCTCCGAATCTGCGCCCTCTATGTTGAAAGTCAGTAATCGCATTTAGCAAATGTTCTTCTTTGAAGTCTGGCCAATACACGTCTGTAAACCAAAACTCCGAATATGCAATTTGCCATAACATGAAATTACTAATACGTAGCTCTCCGCTTGTTCGGATTAACAACTCTGGATCAGGTAAAGAACTCGTCATTAAGTAGGAGGAAAGCATTTCTTCACTTACCTCTTCAGAACGAATTTTTCCTTCCTCATTATCTTTCATCATATGTTGCACAGCAGAAACGATTTCATCTCGACTTCCATAGTTTAACGCGAAATTAAGAATTAATCCCGTATTCTCTTTCGTATCTTCCATGGCTTTCTCCATCGCTCTGCGTGTATGCGTAGGAAGACGATCTTTTTGCCCTATTACTCGGACTTGTACGTTTTCTTCAATCAATTCTGGTAAAAATGTACCTAGAAATTCTTCTGGAAGCTTCATTAAATAATCAACTTCCTTTTTCGGTCTTTTCCAGTTCTCAGTTGAAAAAGCATAAAGAGTTAACACTTTCACATTAAGTTTACTTGCAAATTTTGTAATTTTCTTTACAACTTGCATACCTTCATGATGTCCCGCAATACGAGGCATTGCTCTCCTCTTTGCCCATCTTCCATTCCCATCCATAATGATGGCAATATGTTCTGGGATATATCCTTTTTTCACTTCTTCAACGAGATGATCAAACGATGTGTCCTTTTTACCTTTAAAAAAAGGAAAGTTTTTAAACATCATTCATACCCTCCAGCAAGCAGACGTATGCCTAAAAGTGTAAAAAGACCCCCTTAAGAAGAGGGTCATAATTGCGAAGTTATCGCTATTACACTTCCATGATTTCTTTTTCTTTGTTTTTTGCGATTTCGTCAACTTTTGCAATATATTTATCTGTTTCTTTTTGGATATCTTCAGTATATCCTCTTAAATCATCTTCTGTAATCTCGCCAGCTTTTTCAAGCTTCTTAAGATCATCATTTCCGTCACGACGTACGTTACGAACAGCAACTTTAGCTTCTTCAGCATATTTTTTCACAACTTTTACAAGATCACGACGACGTTCTTCTGTTAATGCAGGGAATGCAATACGAATTACAGTTCCATCATTAGAAGGATTTAAGCCTAAATCTGCTTTTAAAATTGCTTTTTCAATATCACCGATAGAAGTTTTATCATAAGGTTGAATTACTAGTAAACGCGCTTCTGGAACTGTAATGTTCGCTAATTGCACAACTGGTGTTGGTGCACCATAGTAATCAACTTGTACCTTATCTAATACAGACGCGTTTGCACGGCCAGCACGAACTGTTGCTAATTCACGAGAATAAGCAGCAACTGCTTTTTCCATTTTTTCATTTGAAGACTTCAATACTTGTTGTCCCATATTTATTTCCCCCTTACCACTGTTCCGATATTTTCGCCTAAAACGGCACGTTTAATATTACCTTTTTCCATAACTGAGAATACAATTAATGGAATATCATTATCCATACATAGAGAAGAAGCTGTAGAATCCATTACACCTAAACCTTCTTTTAATACGTCTAAGTAAGTAAGCGTTTCATATTTCGTAGCTGTTGGATCAATAGATGGATCCGCATTATATACACCATCTACATTGTTTTTCGCCATTAAAATTACATCTGCTTCAATTTCTGCCGCACGTAATGCTGCTGTTGTATCTGTAGAGAAGTATGGGTTACCTGTACCTGCTGCAAAGATAACAACACGTTTTTTCTCTAAGTGACGAACTGCTTTACGACGAATGTAAGGTTCTGCAACTTGACGCATCTCAATTGAAGTTTGTACACGAGTTTGAATTCCGATATTCTCCAAGCTATCTTGAAGAGCTAATGAATTCATAACTGTCGCTAACATGCCCATGTAATCTGCCCCTGCACGATCCATGCCCATTTCACTTCCAATTTTCCCACGCCAAATGTTACCGCCACCAACAACAACAGCAACCTCTACATCAAGTTCTGCAATTTCTTTTACTTGTTCCGCAACTGACTTAATAACAGTTGGGTTAATTCCAAATCCTTGCTCTCCAGCTAAAGCTTCTCCACTTAGCTTTAAAACGACACGATTATATTTCGGTTTACTCATAATGAACCTCCAATTGCTTACATCTTTATTTTAAAAAAGGGAACACAATGTGTTCCCTAATCTGTATTAGTTGCTACCTTTTACTTGGTTCATTACTTCTTCAGCAAAGTTGTCTTCGCGTTTTTCGATACCTTCACCAACAGCGTAGCGAACGAATCCTTTTAATGTTCCGCCTTTAGACTCAACGAACTGACGAACTTTCATATCAGGGTTTTTAACGAATGCTTGGTCAAGTAAGCAAATCTCTTCGAAGAATTTGCCTAAACGGCCTTCAACCATTTTTGCAACGATTTTCTCAGGCTTGCCTTCGTTTAATGCTTGTTGTGTTAATACTTGACGCTCATGCTCAACTTCTTCAGCTGTTACAGCATCGCGGTCGATGTATTTAGGGTTAACTGCAGCGATGTGCATTGCAACATCTTTAGCAGCAGCTTCATCAGTAGAACCTTCAAGAACTGTTAATACACCAATGCGTCCACCCATGTGTAGGTAAGCGCCGAATGCATCTGCATCAGTTTTTGATACGATTTCGAAACGACGAAGTGTAAGTTTTTCACCAATTTTAGCGATTGCTTCGTTGATGTGCTCTTCAACTTTTTTACCGTTTTCCATTGTTTGAGCCATAGCTTCTTCAACGTTAGCTGGTTTGTTAGTTAATAAGTGAGCAGCTAATTCTTTAATTAGTGTTTGGAAACCTTCGTTTTTCGCAACGAAATCAGTTTCAGAGTTTAATTCTAAGATTAAAGCGTCGTTACCGTTTGTTTCGATGAAAGTTAAACCTTCAGCAGCAATGCGGTCAGCTTTTTTAGCAGCTTTCGCAATACCTTTTTCACGTAAGAAGTCAATTGCCTTCTCCATGTCGCCGTTAGTTTCTGTTAAAGCTTTTTTGCAGTCCATCATACCTGCGCCAGTTTTTTCACGTAATTCTTTTACCATTTGAGCAGTGATTGCCATACTTTTCATCCTCCTAAAATATGTATTTATACCTTTTATAAAGGTGTTTATACCTTAAAAAAGGTGATAAAAGGCCGAACCCCTTATCACCTTTCCAACTTTGTTACGCAGTAACAGTTTCTTCACCTTGTTTTGCTTCAAGGATCGCGTCTGCCATTTTAGATGTAAGAAGTTTTACAGCACGAATTGCATCATCGTTTGCTGGGATAACGTGATCGATTTCGTCTGGATCACAGTTTGTATCAACGATACCGATGATTGGAATGTGTAATTTGCGTGCTTCAGCAACTGCAATACGCTCTTTACGAGGGTCTACTACGAATAATGCACTTGGAAGACCTTTCATATCTTTAATACCGCCTAAGAATTTCTCAAGACGCTCTAACTCTTTTTTAAGTTGAACAACTTCTTTCTTAGGAAGTACTTCGAAAGTACCATCTTCTTGCATTCTTTCGATGTCTTTAAGACGCTTGATACGCTTTTGGATTGTTTGGAAGTTTGTTAAAGTTCCGCCTAACCAACGTTGGTTAACGAAGTACATACCAGCACGAGTTGCTTCTTCTTTAATAGCTTCTTGTGCTTGTTTTTTAGTACCTACGAATAAGATGTCTCCGCCTTCAGCAGCGATGTCGCGCATCGTTCTGTAAGCTTCCTCAACTTTTTTCACAGTTTTTTGTAAGTCGATGATGTAGATACCGTTACGCTCTGTGAAAATGTAACGCTTCATTTTTGGGTTCCAACGACGAGTTTGATGTCCGAAATGAACACCAGCTTCAAGCAATTGCTTCATAGAAATTACTGACATAATATAGTTCCTCCTAAATGGTTTTTGATATCCTCCGTTTACTTCATCTCTAAGCGAAACTACAAACGTAGCACCAACACTTAAATCAGTAAACGTGTGTACTTTGTACTGACACCACTGCTTACTATATCATACTGAAATATTACAATCAAGTCGAAAATGCGAACAATGTAAAACTTTCTTTGTTCATACTCGAATTCCAGTATTACCAACCTTCATTTCTTTTAAGCAAAAAAATAAATACAATTAATAGTTTTCTCAGAAAACACGCTTATGACACTTTTCACAAGCACCATCTATCCATTGCACATAAAAAACTCTCCTCAATCGAGGAGAGTTTTTTACAAATTAGTTTGTTTTTAATTTAGCAAGTTCCTGTAGAAACTTGTCGTTTAGCACTTTAATGTATGTTCCTTTCATACCTAAAGAACGAGACTCAATAACACCAGCACTTTCTAATTTACGTAGTGCATTTACGATTACAGAACGAGTAATTCCTACGCGATCAGCAATTTTACTTGCAACAAGTAAACCTTCTGTTCCATTTAATTCTTCGAAGATGTGCTCAATCGCTTCTAACTCACTGTAAGATAATGAGCTGATCGCCATTTGAACAACAGCTTTACTACGTGCTTCCTCTTCGATTTCTTCTGCTTTTTCACGTAAAATTTCCATACCTACAACAGTTGAGCTGTACTCAGCAAGGATTAAATCATCATCTAAGAACTCTTGACCAAGACGAGCTAATACTAATGTACCTAGACGCTCACCGCCACCAACGATTGGTACGATTGTAGTTAAACCTTGACCAAATAATTCTCTGTTTTCTACTGGGAATGCTGTGTAAGCACTGTTCACATCTAAGTTTGAAGATGTTTCTGTAATGTTGAATAAGCTTTGTGTATATTCTTCTGGGAATTGACGTTCTGCAAGCATTTGCTTCATGCGTTCGTTTTCGATTTGTTGGTGAATTGCATAACCTAGTAATTTACCACGACGGCTAACTACGAATACGTTTGCTTCGATTACTTCACACATTGTGTCAGACATTTCTCTAAAGTTTACAGGCTTCCCTGCTGCGCTCTGTAATAACGCATTTAATTTTCTCGTTTTTGCTAATAATTCCATTTCAAAAGTTCCTCCTACATGTTACTCACATATTTTTTCATCACTTGGAAACTAGGGCGAGTCACCTGATGACACTATTACAAAATAAACTGGCTCACATCTTTATTTTTAGCAATTGTTGCTAATTTCTCCTCAACGTATTGAGGTGTTATCGTTATTTTCTCTAACGTAATTTCAGATGCTTCAAACGATAAATCTTCAAGGAGCTTCTCCATAATCGTATGAAGTCTTCTTGCTCCAATATTATCTGTATCCTGATTAACTTGATAAGCAATCTCAGCAATCTTACGAATAGCTTCGTCTGAAAATTCAATTTCTATACCTTCAGTCGCTAATAATGCCATATATTGTTTAATTAACGCATTGTCAGGCTCGATTAGTATTTTAACAAAATCGTCTGTCGATAATTTTGTTAATTCTACTCGAATCGGAAATCTCCCTTGCAATTCCGGAATTAAATCCGACGGTTTAGACATATGGAACGCTCCAGCTGCAACGAATAAAATATAATCCGTTTTTACTGATCCGTATTTTGTCGCAACATTCGACCCTTCTACAATCGGCAAAATGTCACGTTGCACACCTTCACGTGATACATCTACGCTATTCGACTGCTTACCAGCAATTTTGTCAATTTCATCGATAAAAATAATCCCGAGCTGTTCAGCACGATAAACAGCCTCTTGTGTAACTTCATCCATATCAATTAAGCGCTGTGCCTCTTCATTTGTCAAGAGTTTTCTTGCTTCTTTTACAGAAAGTTTACGTTTTTTCGTTTTTTTCGGCATAAAACTTCCTAGCGCATCTTGGAAATTCATTCCCATTTGCTCCATGCCAGTTCCTTGTAACATATCAAACATGGAAGACTGTTGTTCAGTCACTTCAATCGATACAATTTCGTCTTCAAGAAGCCCTGCAGCAAGCTTTCTCTCCACATCTTGACGCTTCTTTTCGATTTCAACATCTTCTTGTGTATCAGACGTTTGATTCGAATTTTGAGTGCCTCCAAAAAGCATCTCTAATGGATTTTTGAATCCAGATTGTTTCTCTGGACTCGGCACTAAAATTTCAACAAGACGTTGATTCGCTTGCTCTTCGGCTTTATCTTGAACTTTCACTACCATTTCTTCTTTTACGATACGAACCGATGTTTCCACTAGGTCACGTACCATCGACTCTACATCTCTACCCACATATCCAACTTCTGTGAATTTTGTAGCCTCAACCTTAATAAAAGGTGCTCCAACGAGTTTCGCCATTCGTCGTGCTACCTCTGTTTTCCCAACACCTGTCGGTCCAATCATTAAGATATTTTTAGGTGCAATTTCGTCACGTAAATTTTCAGCTAATTTACTGCGACGATATCGATTTCTCAACGCTACAGCAACCGCTTTCTTTGCGTCTTTTTGACCGATGATGTATTGATCTAATTTTTCCACAATTTGGCGCGGAGTAAAATGTAAATGCATATAAAATGCCTCCCTTACGATTCTACAATTCTTCAACAATTATGTTGTGATTCGTATAAACACAAATATCGCCAGCAATCTCTAAACTCGCTTTCGCAATTTGCTTCGCTGTTAAGTGTTCACTTGCATATTGCTTTAAAGCACGACCTGCAGAAAGTGCATAATTCCCACCAGATCCAATTGCTAAAATACCATCATCCGGTTCAATTACTTCTCCTGTACCTGAAACAAGGAGCATAGTTGTTTTATCCATGACAATGAGCATTGCTTCTAGCTGACGTAACATTTTATCGCCACGCCATTGTTTGGCCATTTCAACAGCAGCACGCTGCAAGTTGCCATTATACTCTTCTAATTTCCCTTCAAACATTTCAAAAAGAGTAAATGCGTCAGCAACTGATCCTGCGAAACCAGCCAAAACTTTACCTTGGAAAAGTTTACGAACTTTACGAGCTGTATGTTTCATTACAACAGCATTTCCCATTGTCACTTGGCCATCTCCAGCCATTGCACATTCTCCATTATGATGAACTGCAAATATCGTTGTAGCGTGGAAATTTCCCATAGAAAAAACTCCTTTATTTGTTTTTATAGCTTTTAAAGCAATTTATGCCCGCGGGTGATGCTTCATGTAAACAGAACGCAATCTTTCTTTAGAGACATGCGTATAAATTTGTGTCGTCGACAAATTTTCATGGCCTAATAACTCCTGTACAGTACGTAAATCCGCCCCTTCATCTAGCATATGTGTAGCAAATGTATGCCTTAACATATGGGGACTTATCCGCATTGTCAGCGAAGCCTTTTTAATGAGTTCATTTAAAACATAACGAACTCCACGACTTGTTAGCGGTTTACCTTTCGCATTTAAAAATACCATATGAGAGTCTTCGTCAGTCTTATTAACTAACTGTTTTCTCCCATTCTCTATATAAGTAATTAAAGAATCTTGCGCATAGCTTCCGAACGGAATATACCTTTGTTTTTTTCCTTTTCCCATTACTAAAATTGTTCCCACCGCAAAGTCAATATCGGTAAGTTGTAAATTGACACATTCACTCACACGGATCCCAGTCGCATACATCAACTCTAACAAAGCTTGATTCCTTTGACCTAATGGTGTTTCTGTGTCAGAAACTTCAAATAATTCCTCTAACTCTTCAGCATATAAAAACTTTGGGATTGACAATTCTTTTTTGGGGAGTGACGCAAGTGCAAACGGATTATCCTTTCGATAACCTTCACGCATCAAAAAACGATATAAACTTCGTAAGCTTGATACTTTTCTTGCGACAGATTTACGGGCTAACTTCTCATCGTGCAACGTCGTTAAGTACAAACGAACATCCGCGTATGTAACGTCTAAAAAAGAGGATATGCCTTCTCGTTCCATAAATTGCACAAAATGTTCTAAATCATTTTGATAACTTGCAATTGTATATTTTGAATAATTTCTTTCAATTTGTAAATATCCAACGAATAATTGTAACAATTTCTTCACATTCACACAACTCACCTCAATAAAGGCTACTAAATCGTATCACAACTTAGTAGCCTTTGCAAGAAATTTAACTAAATATTTACAAAATTTCGAATCGTTTCTAAAGCGCGTGCTGCGTACGCTTCATTTCGTTCTGCTTTCTTTTTAATCTTCTTCTCTAACGGTGCAAATAGACCGAAGTTCGCATTCATCGGTTGGAAGTTTTTAGCGTTCGTTGCCGTAATGTAATTTGCCATGCTACCCATCGCAGTTACTGGCGGTAATACAACTGGCTCTTCACCTTGCACAAGACGCGCAGCATTAATTCCTGCTAATAATCCTGATGCTGCCGATTCAACATATCCCTCTACTCCAGTCATTTGACCAGCGAAGAATAAATCATCCCGTTGTTTATATTGATATGTTGGACGAAGCAAATTAGGTGAATTAATAAACGTATTACGATGCATTACACCATAACGTACAATCTCTGCATTTTCTAATCCTGGAATTAACTGTAACACTTCTTTTTGCGGTCCCCACTTTAAATGTGTTTGGAAACCTACGATATTGTATAAAGTTCCCGCTGCATCATCTTGACGTAACTGAACAACAGCATATGGCGTTTTCCCTGTTTTTGGATCTTCCAATCCAACAGGTTTCATAGGTCCAAATACTAACGTCTGTCTCCCTCTACTTGCCATAACCTCTACTGGCATACAACCTTCAAAGAAAATTTCTTTTTCAAACTCTTTTAAAGGCACTGTCTCAGCAGCAATTAGAGCCTCATAAAAACGATCAAACTCTTCTTCTGTCATTGGGCAATTTAAATATGCAGCTTCACCTTTGTCATAACGCGATTTTAAATATACTTTATTCATGTCAATGCTGTCTTTTTCTACGATTGGGGCTGCAGCATCATAGAAGTAGAAATAATCTTCTCCTGTTAATTCTTTCAATTTTGCAGAAAGATCAGGAGATGTTAATGGACCTGTAGCAATAATTGTCGGTCCCTCTGGAATATCTGTAATTTCTTCATTCATTACAGTTACATTTGGATGGTTCTTTACGTATTCTGTTACTTTAGCTGCGAACTCATGACGGTCTACAGCTAAAGCGCCTCCAGCTGGTACAGAGCACTCATCCGCCGCACGAATAATTACAGAATCCATTAAGCGCATTTCCTCTTTAATAACTCCAACTGCATTTGTTAAAGTGTTTGCACGAAGTGAGTTACTACATACTAATTCAGCGAATTTATCTGTGTGATGAGCTGGCGTTTGCCTTACCGGTCTCATTTCATATAATCTAACTTGGACACCACGTTTTGCAATTTGATAAGCTGCTTCACTTCCTGCAAGACCTGCGCCAATGACGTTTACTACTTGTGTTGTCATTTATATCACCTTTCCTTTTCTTCCCGAAAAAAATGTGAGCAGTTACGCTCACATTTGTTGTTCTTCTTCATAATCGCACGAAATACATTGTACTTGCACGCCTTTTTTCAACTTTTTCTCTACAAGCATGCCTTCGCACTTCGGACACTTACGACCAATTGGCTTATCCCAAGATACAAAGTCGCATTCCGGATACGTACCGCACCCATAGAAAAGACGTTTCTTTTTATTACTACGGCGTTCAATAATTTGACCCTTATCACACTTTGGACAAGTAACACCGATTTCTTTCACAATCGGCTTTGTATTACGACAATCTGGGAAATTCGAGCAAGCCATAAATTTCCCGTATTTACCCATTTTAAAGACCATTGGGTGATTACATAATTCACAATCTTCCCCAGCTGGTTCATCTTTAATTTCCACTTCACGCATTTCTTTTTCCGCTTTTTCTAAACGCGGTTCAAAACCTACGTAGAAATCATCAACAATTTTTACCCAATTCGCATTTCCTTCTTCTACTTCATCAAGGCTTTGCTCCATATTGGCAGTAAATTCAATGTTAATAATTTCTGGGAAAAACTCTAAAATAAGTTCAATTACTATTTCACCAAGTTCAGTCGGAACGAAGCGTTTATTATCCAAGCCTACATACCCACGCTTTTGAATCGTTTCAAGTGTAGGTACATATGTCGACGGTCTTCCAATTCCAAGTTCTTCAAGTGTTCTTACTAGGCGAGCCTCTGTATAGCGCGGAGGAGGTTGTGTAAAATGTTGCTTTGGTTCTAAATCCTTTGAAAATACAGTTTCCCCTACTTCTAAAGGCGGCAACATCTTATCCTTTTCTTCAGCACCATCATCTTTTGACTCTACATACACTTTCATAAATCCCGGGAACTTTACAACCGATCCACTTGCACGGAACTGAACATTGTTATTAATGAGTCTCGCTGTCACAGTATCCATTATAGCAGACGCCATTTGACTTGCAACAAATCGCTCCCAAATCAATTTATATAATCGAAGTTGATCACGACCTAAGAAACTTTTTAGTTCCTCTGGCTTTCTCATTACCGAAGTAGGACGAATTGCCTCATGCGCATCTTGTGCATTTGACTTTTTCGTTTCTTTCTTCTTTTCTGTTCCTATGTATTCCGTACCATACGCTTCAGTGATGTAAGTACGAGCCTCTGTTTGAGCTGTTTCTGAGATACGTGTTGAATCAGTTCTCATATACGTAATAAGACCTACAGTTCCTTGTTTTCCAAGATCTATCCCTTCATACAATTGCTGTGCAAGCATCATTGTTTTCTTTGCTCGCATGTTTAACTTACGGGCTGCTTCTTGTTGCAAGGAAGATGTTGTAAACGGTAATGCAGGGTTACGTTTTCGCTCTTTGCGCGTTACATTTTCAACTGAAAACGCATTGTCTTTCATCTGTTCAATTATTTCATTCACTTGCGTTTCATTTGTTAATTGAACTTTTTCACCATCTACACCGTAAAAGCTTGCTTCAAATGTGTCTTTTCCTTTTACAAATTCTGTTTTAATTGTCCAGAATTCTTCAGGTTCAAAGTTTTGAATTTCCCTTTCACGCTCGATGATTAAACGAACTGCTACAGATTGTACACGTCCTGCACTTAATCCTTTTTTTACTTTCTTCCATAATAAAGGACTAATATTGTAACCAACAAGACGATCAAGTATACGTCTTGCTTGTTGTGCATCCACTAAATCCATATTAATTGCACGAGGATGTTTAAATGATTCTTTGATCGCATCTTTCGTAATCTCATTAAACACAACCCGACAATCTGATTCAACGTCCACATTTAACGTATTCGCTAAATGCCAAGCAATCGCTTCCCCTTCACGGTCTGGATCGGCCGCGAGATAGACTTTCTTTGCTTTTTTGGCCGCTGATTTTAAATCTTTTAAGACGGGACCTTTACCACGAATGGTAATATACTTCGGGGTGAAGTTGTTCTTTACTTCTATCCCCATTTGACTTTTTGGCAAATCGCGAACATGTCCCATAGACGCGACAACTTTGTATTTTTTCCCTAAATATTTCTCAATGGTCTTCGCCTTAGAAGGCGACTCCACGATTACGAGGTAATCTGACATGCTAGTGCCTCCTTAAGAGGTGGATTCAAGTCTTCATTAATCTTATTGATTTCTCTTGTTTTTGTCAATCAAGAATGAATATACCATACAGTGCCAATCTACCATTTGTCAATAATTGTTTAATAAAAACATAAAAATATAAGGTTAATTTAAAATCTCTTCCAAGATATCTTCTGCATTTCTTACTAGTTTTGCTCCTTGCTGAATAAGATGATTCGTTCCCGATGCCCCCTCTATAAATATAGGTCCAGGAAGCGCAAATACCTCTCTACTTTGCTCTAACGCAAGGTCCGCAGTAATAAGTGTTCCACTTCTCGATTTCGCTTCTACAACTAAAACACCTTTACTTATACCACTAATAATCCGGTTTCTTTTTGGAAAATACCATTTTTTCGGTGCATAGTGCGGCGGATACTCTGTCAATAACAATATATATTCCTTCCACATTTCATATAAAGGTCTATTTTCTTTCGGATACATAAAAGACAATCCATGCCCTAATATCGCAATAGTCGGGCAATGATGCCTTACTGTAATCTCATGAGACATTGTATCTATCCCTTTTGCAAACCCACTGACAATAAGCCACTCTCTTTCTAATAAAGGGTGTAAAATAAACTTCAAACTCTCATGACCATATAATGATGGTTCTCTCGTTCCAACAACTGCTAATTTATTTACTTTATTCAGGAAATCTTTCTCTCCTTTTCCATATAAAACGAAGGGAGGGTCTTGTATTTCACGTAATAATTGCGGATAATTTTCATCCCATATCGTTATATAAAAAATACGATTTTTCTCTAAATAAGATATATATTGCGGAAGATTTGAACTTTGAAGAAATTTTACTAGTTCTGAAGATTTTTTCGAGGATATTCCAGTGTAGTGTTCCATTTGTTTTTCGTTAAAATTATATATGTTCTCTAATTCTGGATCGACATATAGTAGCCTCTCCATCGCTTTCCAATAATCTGCTAGCAAGTAATGAAGATGTAATAATCTCTCTCTTTTCATCTTGATTCTCCTTACCCATAATTTTTATTATGTAAACAGAAAAAGTCTAAAAAGACACCCTCAAGTAAGAAGGTGTCTTTCAACAGATTAATAGTTTTTACAAGTCTCAAATAAACCTTTTTCTTTTAAAACAGAGATTAGCGTTTCTCCCATAACTGCTGGAGTTTCAGCTACTTTAATGCCACAAGCTTCCATTGTTTTAATCTTTTCAGCAGCAGTTCCTTTACCGCCAGAAATGATTGCACCAGCATGGCCCATACGTTTGCCAGCAGGCGCTGTTTGACCACCAATGAAGCCTACAACAGGTTTTGTCATATTAGCTTTTACCCATTCAGCTGCCTCTTCTTCTGCTGTACCGCCGATTTCACCAATCATAATTACAGCATGTGTTTCTTCATCTTCATTAAATGCTTTTAAAGCATCAATAAAGTCTGTACCGTTAACAGGGTCTCCGCCGATACCTACAGCAGTAGATTGGCCAATACCTTCTTGTGTTAACTGATGTACAGCTTCATACGTTAATGTACCAGAGCGAGATACGATACCAACATGACCTTTTTTATGAATATATCCTGGCATAATACCAATCTTACATTCATCCGGTGTGATTACACCTGGGCAGTTTGGTCCAAGTAAACGTGTATGTTTACCCGCCATATATCTCTTTACGTTTACCATATCTAATACAGGAATCCCTTCAGTAATACATACTACTAAATCAATTTCTGCATCAACAGCTTCCATAATTGCATCTGCCGCAAAAGCGGGTGGAACGTATACAACTGAAGCGTTTGCGCCTGTTGCTTTCACTGCATCTTCTACTGTATCAAATACTGGTACACCTTCAATATCAGTGCCGCCCTTACCTGGTGTTACACCACCGACAATTTTCGTACCGTATTCAATCATTTGTTTTGTATGGAATAAACCTTGAGAACCTGTAATACCTTGAACAATAACTTTTGTATCTTTATTAACTAATACGCTCATTTTTCTCCCCCGCTTTCTATTAGCCCACTAGTGAAACAATTTTTTGTGCACCGTCTGCCATAGATTCTGCTGCAACAATATTTAAGCCAGACTCATTTAAAATTTTCTTACCTAGTTCTACGTTTGTACCTTCAAGACGTACAACTAAAGGTAACTCAAGACCTACTTGTTTCGTTGCTTCAATAACACCTTCTGCAATAACATCACACTTCATAATGCCACCAAAAATGTTAACAAAGATACCTTTTACATTTTTGTCAGAAAGGATAATTTTGAATGCTTCTGTAACTTTTTCTGCAGTTGCACCGCCACCAACATCTAAGAAGTTAGCTGGGTCACCGTGGTAATGTTTAATGATATCCATTGTAGCCATCGCTAAACCTGCACCATTAACCATACAACCGATATTTCCATCTAAAGGAATGTAGTTTAAGTCGTATTTTGAAGCTTCAATTTCTTTTGAATCCTCTTCATCAAGATCACGAAGCTCTAAAATGTCTTTATGGCGATATAATGCATTAGAATCAAAGTTTAATTTTGCATCTAATGCCATAACTTTACCTTCACCTGTTGTAACAAGTGGGTTAATCTCAGCAATAGAGCAATCTTTTTCGATAAACGCACGGTATAAGCCCATCATAAACTTCACAGCTTGTCCTACAAGCTCTTTTGGAATATTGATGTTAAATGCGATTCGGCGCGCTTGGAAACCTTGTAAGCCTACTGCTGGATCAATATATTCTTTAAAGATTTTTTCAGGTGTTTTTTCTGCTACTTCTTCAATTTCTGTTCCGCCTTCTTCAGACGCCATTAAAACAACTTGAGAAGTTGCACGATCTAAAACTAGACCTACATAATATTCTTTTTTAATATCGCAACCTTCTTCGATAAGTAAGCGTTTTACTTCCTTACCTTCAGGACCTGTTTGATGTGTCACAAGTGTAGTTCCTAAAATGCTTTCTGCATATGTACGAACTTCATCTAAATTTTTTGCAACTTTTACTCCGCCAGCTTTGCCGCGTCCACCAGCGTGAATTTGTGCTTTCACTACACATACATCTGTTCCTAATTCTTTCGCCGCTTCTACAGCTTCTTCTACTGTAAATGCAACCTTCCCGTTCGGAACGCTAACCCCATAGCTTCTAAGGACTGCCTTACCTTGGTACTCATGGATATTCATGGTCCCATCCTCCCCTGTTTTCCTGTTTTACTCGAAAAGTTTTTTAATGTTTAAAAAACATTACATTGCCATTGTATAAGATGATTGGCACGCTGTCTACAATAAAGTGTCAGAAAACTGAAATCGCTTTATTCTTTTTCGGAAATAGTAATGTTTATATGCCAAAATAAAAAAATAAGCTGTATATTTACAGCTTATTTTTGAATCATATCTTTAATTGGCGCGAATGACTTTCGGTGTTCATCTAATACTCCATGCACTTGAATTGCCTCTAAATGTTGCTTTGTGCCATATCCCATATGTTGCTCAAATCCATATTGAGGATACTTCTCTCCCAGTTCTTTCATCATACGATCTCTCGTTACTTTTGCGATAATGGATGCGGCTGAAATCGAAACACTTTTCGCATCACCTTTAATAATTGATGTTTGCGGAATTGGTGTAGGAAGTTTCATCGCATCAATTAATAAATGTTGGGGTGTACAAGATAAATTCGCAACTGCATCTAACATCGCTTGTTTCGTTGCTTGGTAAATATTAATGTCATCAATAACTTGCGGCGATACAATTCCTACTCCAATTGCAATTGCTTGTACTTTTATTTCATCATAAAAACGCTCACGTTTCGCTTCACTCAATTTTTTCGAATCATTTAACCCTGGAATATAAAAATCCTCAGGAAGAACGACAGCTGCCGTCACAACAGGCCCAGCCAATGGCCCGCGCCCTACTTCATCAATACCCGCGATATATGTGACCCCTTTTTCACGCAAAGCATTTTCATACTTGGACATCTCAAAAAACTTCTCTTTTTCTTTCTGTTCTAACTCTTTTTGTTTATACCACTTCAAAACGAGCTTTTGAACACCTTTTCGATCATCTTTCATTAACAGTTGAAAGCGATCATCTTCTTCATTCATAATTTCTTTCAATACATTTTCTGCTTCTTTTATCGTTATAGTTTGCATTTATACAAGCTCCTTTTTAAACATATCCAAAAAGAAAAGACGCACAAACGCACGTCTTATACTTCTTCTATTTTTTCCACATCTTCTACTTGCTCTGCAAACTCTTCCGGTGTTTCAAACGTCATTTTTCCAAGTTTGCCACCACGAAGCTCCCGAAGCACAAGCTCAGATGTCTTATCATAATCAATCATTCCGCCGCCCATTAAGCAGCCTCTATTTTTTCCAATTGCATCGAATAATTCCACAATATCTTCTGGAATCTCATTTAAATTATAGCGTTCTTTCAAGCGTTCTGGATAATGTTTCTCCATAAAACGTAATGCGTAAACAGCTACATCTTGTAAATTTAAAATTGAATCTTTAATTGCACCCGTTGTCGCTAAGCGAAGACCCACTAATTGATCTTCAAATTTAGGCCACAGAATACCTGGTGTATCTAACAATTCCATTTCCTTCCCAACTTTAATCCATTGTTGAGCTGTTGTCACACCTGGACGATCTCCTGTTTTAGCAATATTTTTCTTTGCTAATTTATTAATCAATGTAGATTTACCAACATTTGGTATACCTACAATTAATGCACGAATCGCTCTCGGTCTAATACCTTTTGCAACCATTTTATCAAATTTTTCTTTAACAAGCACTTTACAAGCTGCTGCAATTTCCTTCATACCTTGTCCAGCTTGCGCGTTAATTGAAATTGCCATATGGCCTTTTTCTTTAAAATATGCGATCCATTGTTTTGTTAAACGATCATCTGCCATATCCGCTTTATTTAAAACAACAAGCCTTGGCTTATGTGTAATGATTTCATCAATCATTGGGTTTCGAGATGATAATGGTAATCGAGCATCTACAAGTTCAATTACAACATCAATTAATTTTAATTTCTCCGTTACTTGGCGTCTAGCCTTCGCCATATGCCCTGGAAACCATTGAATTACCATGTTGCCACCTTCTTTTTCATTTATTTCACAATACGTGCGTCTTCTAACGGCCAATATAACATATTAGCTTTACCAATTACTTGATCCATTGAAATCGTACCGATTGAACGGCTATCTTTACTAAAACGACGATTATCACCTAAAACAAATAATTGATCTTTTGGAACGGTTTTCTTGCCTGTCATTTCTTCAAGATTAAAATCATATGTAAGCGGTCCGTCAGCAATTTGCTTTTTCTGCTTGTCTAAATACGGCTCCTCATAAGCCTTTCCGTTAATATACAGTTTATCATTACGATACTCTATTTCATCGCCTGGCAGGCCTATAATGCGCTTAATGTAATCTTTATCTTCTGTTGCTCGAAATACGATAATATCAAAGCGTTTTGGATCTCCAATGTGATAACCAATTTTATTCACAATCATTCGATCACGATCATGTAAAGTAGGTGCCATCGATACCCCGTCTACGAGAATTGGCGCAAAGAAAAACTGTCTAATAACACCAGCTAATACAACAGCAATCAAAATTGCTTTAATCCATTCCCAAAGTGAACTCTTCTCTTTTTTCATGCATTTCCCCTCCACGGTTATGTAAACTGCTCGTATTATACCAAAATTTCATATAGATTGGAAAAAGGGAGCTTGTGCATTTACAAGCTCCCATACATGTCTTATCGAATTTCTTTAATACGTGCTTTTTTACCGCGAAGGTTACGTAAGTAGTATAACTTAGCACGACGTACTTTACCACGGCGAAGTACTTCGATTTTCGCGATTCTTGGCGTGTGAACTGGGAATGTACGCTCAACACCTACACCGTAAGAAATCTTACGAACTGTGAATGTTTCACTGATTCCGCCACCACGACGTTTAATTACAACACCTTCGAAAAGCTGAATTCTTTCACGAGTTCCCTCAACAACTTTTACGTGTACACGTAAAGTGTCACCAGGACGGAATGAAGGAAGGTCAGTTTTTAATTGGCCTTTTGTAATTTCTGCGATTAATTGTTGCATATTAAATTCTCTCCTTTAAACAGATGCTCTTATAAAGTCTTAATAAATTACAGCGGAACATCGTTAATACGGCTACTGATTTCAGTAGCACAAATGTTATAATAGCATATTACTAGGCCTGTTGCAATAGCAAATATATGAAGTTATTACTGCTCTCGCTTTATTTCCTCAAGCCATTTTTTCTCTTGTTTAGATAGCTCTCTCTCATCTAATAAATCAGGTCTACGCGTATACGTTCGGCGCAAAGATTCCTTATGTCGCCATTCATCAATGTTTTTATGATTCCCTGACATTAATACATCCGGTACCTTCATACCACGAAAATCAGCTGGACGTGTATAATGAGGATGCTCTAATAAACCTGTACTAAACGAATCCTCTACTTGTGAAGCATGATTTCCTAGCACACCTGGCAAGAGACGTACCACACTATCAGTAATAACCATAGAGGCTAATTCTCCGCCCGTTAATACATAGTCACCAATAGAAATCTCATCCGTTACGAGATGCTCACGAATTCGTTCGTCATATCCTTCATAATGCCCACATACGAAGATTAAATGTTCTTCCCCTGCAAGCTCTTCCGCTTTCTTCTGCGTAAATCTTTCGCCCTGCGGACACATTAAGACAACTCTCGGCTTACGCTCTGTCTCTTTCGTCAAATCCTCTACAGCATCAAAAATAGGCTGAGGAGTAAGCACCATACCAGCTCCTCCGCCGTAAGGATAATCGTCTACGCTATTATGCTTACTTGTTGTATAATCACGAAAGTTAACAACACGAAGGTTTACCGCTTCTTTTTCTTGCGCCTTCTTTAATATAGAAGATCCAAATACACCGGTAAACATGTCTGGGAACAACGTTAAAATATCAATTTTCATTATAGCAGCCCTTCCATTACATGAATGGTTACTAATTTATTTTCAATATTAACTTGAAGTACAACATCATCGATATAAGGAATTAAGAGATCTTGACCCTTCGGGCGTTTAATTACCCAAACATCATTTGCACCAGGAGATAGAATCTCTTTGATTGTCCCTAGCGCTTCTCCTTCTTCCGTTACAACACTGCAACCAATAATTTCATGATAGTAGTATTCACCTTCAGCAAGTTCGCCTAACTGCTCTTCTGGTACTTTTATTAAAGAACCTTTAAACTTCTCTACTTCATCTACATTGTTATATCCTTCAAATGTTAATAAATCGAATGTCTTATGTTGGCGATGAGAAGTTACCTTCACCGGAAGATAGTCTGTGCCTTTCTCATTCGATATGTATAGCGTGTTTCCTACTTTATATCGCTCTTCTGGAAAATCAGTACGAGAAATAACACGGATTTCTCCTCTTACGCCATGAGTATTTACAATT
This sequence comes from Bacillus sp. JKS001846, assembly GCF_900176455.1. Taxonomy (NCBI): domain Bacteria; kingdom Bacillati; phylum Bacillota; class Bacilli; order Caryophanales; family Bacillaceae; genus Bacillus; species Bacillus sp. JKS001846. The sequence continues at coordinate 1,854,223 of NZ_FWYG01000001.1, read as the reverse complement.
TTCCCTACGTTAAACCATTTTGTCATAAATAGTATGTCACCCCTGGTTTCTATATAAATTAAGCATCTCCATTTCGCAGATGGAACATGCAATCTCTATTTAAATGTTAAAAAAGGGAGAGGAATAACTCCTCGCCCTTTTTACGTTTATTGAATTTCCAGTGTTACTTTTTCATCATTATGATGTCCCACTGAATACAAGAGCATTCGAATCGCTTTCGCAACTCTCCCTTGCTTTCCAATGACTTTTCCAACATCCTCAGGATGTACAGTTAATCGATACTTTATCTCTCCGTTGCAAAGTTCCTGTGTAACTTTTACATCTTCAGGATAATCGACAAGAGGCTTGACAATCGTCTCGACTAACTTCTTCATAGTCATTGCCTCAATTACTTACCTTGTTTAGATAAGTGGAATTTCTCCATGATACCTTGGTTAGAGAATAAGTTACGAACTGTATCAGATGGTTTAGCACCATTTCCTAACCATTTTAATGCTGCTTCTTCGTTGATCTTAACTTCAGCTGGTTGAGCAACTGGATTGTAAGTTCCGATTTCCTCAATGAAACGTCCGTCACGAGGAGAACGAGAATCTGCAACAACTACACGATAGAAAGGAGTTTTTTTAGCTCCCATACGTTTTAAACGAATTTTAACTGCCATTTATAAAGCACCTCCGAATTTATTTCACACAGATAATTATATTAGCAAAAAGACTATTGCTTTGTAAAGTATTTTTTCTTAACAGAGCCATCTTTTTTTCCTTACATGAATGGAAACTTCAATCCACCTAGTCCTTTTTTCTTACCTTTTTGCATTCCCGTCATCGTCTTCATCATTTTTTTCATGTCATCGAATTGCTTAATTAGACGATTGATTTCTTGTACAGTTGTACCGCTACCTTTGGCAATGCGCTTTTTGCGACTAGCATTGATTATTTCCGGTTGTTCTCGTTCTAATTTAGTCATAGAACGAATAATTGCCTCAATATGCCCAATTTGTTTTTCATCAACTTGCGCATTTTTCAGCCCTTTAATTTTATTTGCACCAGGAAGCATTCCTAACAATTCATCAAGCGGCCCAAGTTGGCGCACTTGTCCAAGTTGTTCTAGGAAATCGTCAAGCGTAAACGAAAGCGTACGCATTTTTTGCTCAAGTTCTTTTGCTTTCTCTTCATCAACTGTAGCTTGCGCTTTTTCAATTAACGTTAAGACATCGCCCATCCCTAAAATACGGGATGCCATACGCTCTGGATGGAACGCTTCAATTGCATCTAGTTTTTCACCCATACCAGCAAATTTAATCGGCGTGTTTGTTACAGCCTTAATAGATAATGCAGCACCACCGCGCGTATCACCATCTAATTTCGTTAATACAACACCTGTTAAACCTAACTGTTCATGGAAACTTTGTGCAACATTTACCGCGTCTTGCCCCGTCATCGCATCGACAACAAGGAAAATTTCATCCGGTTTCGCAACTTCTTTCACTTTCGCTAATTCATCCATTAATTCTTCATCAATATGCAGGCGACCCGCTGTATCGATTAAAACATAATCGTGATGATCTTCTTTTGCTTTTGCAATCGCTTGTTTCGCAATTTCAACAGGACTTACTTGATCTCCTAAAGAAAATACAGGCATGTCCAATTGCTTCCCTAATGTTTCAAGCTGTTTAATCGCTGCTGGACGGTAAATATCCGCTGCAACAAGCATCGGTTTACGATTATGCTTTTTACGAAGCAAATTCGCAAGCTTACCTGTCGTCGTTGTTTTACCCGCACCTTGCAGACCAACCATCATAATAACAGTCGGTGGCTTATTAGCAACAGCAATTTTGCTTTGCTCTCCGCCCATAAGTTCTGTAAGTTCTTCCTGTACAACTTTAATTACTTGTTGTCCAGGTGTCAAACTTTTCATTACATCTTGTCCGACAGCACGTTCAGACACACGCTTCACAAAATCTTTTACTACTTTAAAGTTAACATCCGCTTCTAAAAGAGCTAGACGAACTTCTCTCATCATTTCTTTCACATCGGCTTCAGAAACTTTTCCTTTGCCGCGGATTTTTTGCATTGTCTGTTGAAGTCGGTCGGCTAATCCTTCAAATGCCATATTGCCGCCCTCCTAATCTAATTTTTCGATAGCTTCAACAACTTGTTTCATTTCTTCATTCACATGCTCTTCTTCGCTGATTAGCTGTTTTAGCTTTGCAACAAGTCGCTGTCGCTCTTGAAACTTTTGAAGTAATACTAATTTTTCTTCATATTCTTCAAGCATCGCTTCAGTCCGTTTAATGTTATCATACACGGCTTGGCGACTTACATCAAATTCTTCCGCAATTTCACCAAGAGATAAATCATCTAGATAATAAAGCGACATATAACTTCTTTGTTTTTGCGTTAACAACGATTGATAAAAATCAAATAAATAGTTCATTCTCGTTGTTTTTTCGAGCATGTTGGATCATCCTTTGTTAAGTGATTTCCCTTTACATGAATTAGTTTACATGTAGTCCAAAAGAGTGTCAAGTTTTTTTCTTAACATCATATATTTTTTATAGAAAAAGAAGCGGAAATACCGCTTCTTTCGCTTATACTTCTTCTGTTTCTACTAAGTTCGCAAATAAACCATACACATATTGTTCTGGATCAAACTGCTGCAAGTCATCCATTTGCTCTCCTAATCCAACAAACTTCACCGGTACATCCATTTCGTTACGAATCGCTAATACAATACCACCTTTAGCAGTTCCATCTAACTTCGTTAAAACAATACCAGTTACATTCGTTGCTTCACGGAATGTTTTCGCTTGGCTTAAACCGTTTTGTCCTGTTGTTGCATCAATAACAAGCAATACTTCATGAGGAGCACCTGGTACTTCACGCTCAATTACACGCTTCACCTTCTCTAACTCTTTCATTAAGTTCACTTTATTTTGCAAGCGTCCTGCTGTGTCACATAGTAATACATCTACCTTACGTGCTTTCGCTGCTTGTACAGCGTCATACATAACCGCCGCTGGATCAGATCCAGATCCTTGTTTAATCACTTCTACACCAACGCGATCGCCCCATACTTCTAATTGTTCAATCGCTCCAGCACGGAATGTGTCTCCTGCCGCCAATAGGACTGACTTACCTTCTGATTTAAACTTATGCGCCAGTTTACCAATTGTCGTCGTTTTTCCTACACCATTAACACCAACAAATAAAACGACCGTTAATTGGTCCTCTTGCATATTAATTTCGTTACTAAAATCGCTGTCACCTTTGTAAATTCCTACTAGTTTTTCTGAAATAACAGCTTGTACTTCTTTTGGATCTTGAATGTTACGACGTTGTACTTCTTCTTTCAATTGGTCAATTAATTCCATTACCGTCGCAACGCCAACGTCTGCACCGATTAAAATTTCTTCTAACTCTTCGAAGAAATCTTCGTCCACTTTACGGTAACGATACACTAAATCATTCACTTTATCCGCAAATGAATTTCTCGTTTTTTCTAATCCTTGTTTAAATTTCTCTGTAACTGTATCCGTTTGTTTTGAAATTTTTTCTTTTAGTTTTTTAAAAAAACTCATACTTTCCCATCCTTCCTATTCACTTGCAATAAGTTCTTCTCCGGCGTCTAAACGAACCGAAACAAGTTTAGATACCCCCGATTCTTGCATTGTTACACCGTACAACACATCAGACTCTTCCATTGTACCTTTTCTATGTGTAATTACAATAAACTGCGTCTCATCACTGAATTTCTTTAAATACTGTGCAAAACGAGCTACATTCGCCTCATCAAGGGCTGCCTCTACCTCATCTAGTACACAGAACGGTACTGGGCGTACTTTTAAAATACCAAATAAAAGCGCAATTGCTGTTAAAGCACGCTCTCCACCTGAAAGTAAACCTAAGTTCTGCAGTTTCTTCCCTGGCGGTTGTGCTACAATATCAATACCCGTATTTAGTAAATCCTCTGGATTAGTCATTACTAAATCCGCTCTACCGCCTCCAAATAATTCAGAGAATACCGATTGAAACTCCATTCTAATGCCTTCAAACGTAGTAGAAAAGCGTTTTTTCATTTCTTCATCCATTTCGGTAATAAGCTGGTGCAATGTCGCTTTCGCTTCTTCTAAGTCGTCTCTCTGCTCTAGTAAGAATGTATGACGCTCCGCTACACGTTCATATTCATCAATTGCCCCTAGGTTCACTGTACCTAACTCTTCTATGGATAATTTGATTAATTTTACTTTCTTACGCGCATCTTCTGCAGGCATTGTCATTGTATATTTTAGTTTTGCCGCTTCAAATGAAATCGTATATGTTTCACGTAAATGTTGTAATCTATTTTCCAACTCTACATCCAGTCGATTTATTCTCACTTCTTGATCTTTCAACATTTCAAGAACATATTTATGTTTACCTGTCGTTTCTTTCAAATTGCGCTCTAAATGTTCTACTCTCTCTTGCAACGATACACGTTGTTCACGACGAGAGCGAATTAATTCTGAAGTTTGATTACGATCATATGCTTTCTTCTCAATCATATTCGTAATTTGCTCTTCACCACTTGAATTAGATGTCATTTCTTGTTTTAAGAACGCTAAATCCTCTTTCGTTTTTACAAGTGTCGCATCCGTTTCTTCTTTTTCCTTCGTCAATCGTTCAACTTTTTCTTTTTGATTAGATAAGCGTTGTTGCTTTTCAGCTGCCAGCACTTTTAACTCAGTCATTTCTTTTTGAACTTTTTCTTTCGAAGAATGTTGCTCACTTTTTTGTTTTGTTAAAGCTACAATTTTACTATCTAACTTAGTGATTTCAGCTTGAAGATTCGTTAAAACCCCTTCTAACTCCTCTTTACGCCCTTGCATTTTTACTCGATCTTGTAAAAACCCTTCAATCTCTAAATCATAAATAGACAACCGATCATTAATACGATGTTCTTCTAATTCTAAACGATTAATCTCTTCTCTTAATTTCTGCTCATCTACACGATCTGCTTCTACAGTTTGCCTTAGTTCGCGTATTTTCACTTCTTTTTCTTGAATCTCTTGTTTTACTGCTTTAACAAAGTTTTCTAACTTCGTTGTTTTTTCTTCCATATCAGTTAACTTGCGAGTCCACTCTTCCAGTTCACGTTGGCGTCCTAATAAAGAAGATTTCGCTTGCTTTACCGCCCCACCAGTCATAGAACCGCCAGGATTCACTACGTCACCTTCGATTGTTACAATGCGATAACGGTATTGCAGTTGTTTCGCCAACTCATTTGCTCCACGTAAATCTTTCGCAACAATAACAGTACCTAATAAATTTGAAACTACATTTTCATATTTATTGTTGTACTGCACAAGTTCTGCCGCCACACCTACAAACGATGGGTGTTGATTTGCAATGCGTAATTGCTCAAATGATAACGATCTGCTTTTAATAACAGCTTGCGGTAAAAACGTTGCACGTCCATGTTTATTTTGCTTTAGAAATGCAATCGCATTACGAGCATGTTCCTCTGTTTGTACAACAATATGCTGCATCGCTGCACCTAGAGCGATTTCCATTGCAACTTCGTATTCTTTCGGTACCGTTAACAGTTCCGCAACAGCACCCTCGATACCTTGCAACCTATTTTCTCTAGCTTTCAATACTTCACGTACACCTTGATAGAATCCAGAATAATCTTCTTGCATCTCTTCAAGCATTTCTTTTCGAGAACGTGCCTGTTGCACAAATTGATATGCTTGATACAGTTTTGTTTCATTTTCACTATACTGCGTCTTACATTTCCCAAGCGCCGCCTCTGTCTTCTGTATATTTGAGAGAATGCCAGCTACTTTTTCTTTCGCTTGTTCGTAACTTTCTACAAGTTTCGTCTTTTTCGCTGTAATTTCCATACGCATTTCTACATATTTCGCATTCTCTTCATCTAGACGCTCGTTTTTAGACGTTTGCTGTTTCGATTGTTCTTCAATCATAGATAATTCATTACGATGACTAGCTTGTTGATTTAAAAGCTCAATATAGTCACCTTTTAAATTCTCAATCTGTTCCTCTAAATTGTCAGCAAAAGTAGCAAGCAGTTGCTCATTATCATGCAATTTTTGCTCCAACTCTTTTACTTCATTCACAAATTGCATTAAAGATTCTGTACTTGACTCAATCTCACCATCGTAACTTTTAGCTTTCTCAGTTAATTCAACAATTAACTGCTCAAGTTGCGCACAATGCGTCGTAGCATTTTGCTTTCTTTCTTTTAACAACTCACGCTGCCCTTCTAGTTTTTCTAGCTCTTTACTAGAAAGAAGAAGTACTTCTTGCAACGAGTCTACAGACTCGTCTACCGCTTGTAATTGTCCTCGTAATTCCTCAAGCTCTTCTTCACTTTTTTGTAAATTCGTTGACATTTTAGCTTCTTCGTTTTTATTATGCCCAAACTGATTTCGAAGCGCTTCCCATTTCTCATGCAATTCTTCAATTTCATGAACAATAAGCGCAGCTTCTACTTTCTCTAATTCTTCTTTATTCTCAAGATAATCTTTCGCAATAGAAGCTTGTCTTTCTAAAGGTTCTACTTGACTACTTAATTCATGAATTATATCTTGTACACGATTTAAGTTTTCTTGTGTTTCTGCTAGTTTCCCTTCAGCTTTCTTTTTGCGAAGTTTGTATTTTAGTACGCCTGCCGCTTCTTCAAATACACCTCGACGCTCTTCTGACTTACTACTTAAAATCTCTTCCACTTTCCCCTGGCTAATAATTGAAAAAGCTTCTCTTCCCATACCAGAGTCCATAAATAAATCGATAATATCTTTCAATCTACATGATTGTTTATTAATATAAAAATCACTATCACCTGAACGAGATACACGACGTGTTACACACACCTCATTGTATTCAATTGGTAAACGTTGATCTTCATTATTTAAAGTTATTGTTACTTCAGCAACATTAACCGCTCTCCTCGTATCACTGCCTGCAAAAATAATATCCTCCATCTTTGCACCACGTAATGATTTTGCAGATTGTTCACCAAGTACCCAGCGAATTGCATCAGTAATATTACTTTTCCCGCTTCCATTAGGTCCTACTACAGAAGTTACACCTGGGACAAAATCAACAGATACACGCTCAGCAAAAGACTTAAACCCTGCTATTTCTAATCTTTTTAAAAACACGAAAGGCCTTCCTCCTATTCTCCGTCGTTATAAATGTTCTCTATATAAAAACAAGTATTATACGGATTTACCTTCTTTTTCTTTATAAACAAAAAGAAAGTTTCATTCTATGCATAAGGAATCCCCCTCATTCAAAGGGGGATTCCTTATAGTTGTTCTTTTAATTTTTTCAATGCTTCTGCAGCAGCTTGTTGCTCTGCTTCTTTTTTCGACTTACCACTACCAAGACCTAAAGCTACGTTATTTAACGTAACACGTGACACAAATTCTCGATTGTGAGCTGGTCCTTTTTCTTGCAAAATTTGATACTCAACATTGCCACTGCCATCACGCTGAATCAATTCTTGCAACTGACTCTTATAATCCATCACATGAGAAAAAGCACCCTCATTAATTTTCGGATATACAATTTCTTTTAAGAATTCCCAAACTGTTTCTAGCCCTTGATCAAGATAAAGGGCACCAATAAACGCTTCAAAGACATCCGCTAATAAAGCTGGTCGTTCACGTCCACCTGTCATTTCTTCACCTTTTCCTAATAAAACAAGGCTGCCAAATGACAATTCGTTCGCAAAACGAACAAGAGATGGCTCACATACAATAGCTGCACGTAGTTTTGTTAACTCTCCTTCGCTCATTGTCGGATATTTTTGAAACAGATACTGTGATACAGTCAGTTCCAATACTGCATCTCCAAGAAATTCAAGACGCTCATTATCTTCATGCGGTTTTTTTCGATGCTCATTCACATACGATGAATGCGTAAATGCTTGAATCAATAATTTTTCATCTGTAAACGTAATACCTATCTTTTCTTGAAACACTTTAAATGCTTCACGATATTTTGTTTCGTATTTTTTTTCTCTATATTTTCGGTACGGCATAGGTCCCTCCAGATATAAGCCAGAAAGCCCCGCTAAAAAACGGGACTTCACTTAAGCATTATAGATGACTCTCTATGTAAGTCACAGCATCGCCAACAGTAGCAATCTTTTCAGCATCTTCATCAGAAATTTCCATTTCGAATTCATCTTCTAATTGCATTACAAGTTCTACTACATCTAGGGAGTCTGCTCCTAAATCTTCCTTGAAGCTTGCAGCTGGTACTACCTCAGTCTCTTCTACTCCTAAACGATCAACGATGATTTTTGTTACGCGCTCTAAAACATCTGCCATTCCATTCACCTCCCCTCAAATATTATATTAAATATTGACCAAAAAAACTAGGTGAAATCGATTCTTTTATTACATTACCATACCGCCATCAACATTTAACGTTTGACCTGTAACATATTTGCTTTGATCAGAAGCAAAAAACGTTACAGCATTCGCGATATCTTTCGCTTCACCAAATTGAGCAGCTGGAATAACTTTTAACATTTCAGCTTTAATATTCTCATCTAGTACATCCGTCATATCAGTCGCAATAAAGCCCGGCGCAATTGCATTCACAGTAATATTTCGACTTGCTAACTCTTTTGCAGATGTTTTTGTTAATCCAATAACACCCGCTTTAGCAGCAACATAATTAGCTTGCCCTGGGTTTCCTATAACACCCACAACAGAAGCGATATTTATAATTCTACCGTGACGTTGACGCATCATATAACGAGATACTGCTTTTGTACATAAGAATACACCTTTTAAGTTTGTATTAATAACTGTATCCCATTCTTCTTCTTTCATACGCATTAATAAATTATCTTTTGTTACACCAGCATTATTTACAAGAATATCAACTTGTCCAAATGTATCTACTGTTTGTTTCACCATATTTGTAACATCATCAGCATTTGCAACATCTGCTTTTACCGCAATTGCATCAGAACCTAATTTCTTAATTTCATCTACTACTTCATTTGCTTTTTGTTCATTACCTGCATAATTTACTACTACATTTGCCCCTTGTTTCGCTAAATCGATCACAATCGCGCGACCAATTCCACGTGAAGCGCCAGTTACTAATGCTACCTTCCCTTTTAACATCAGTTTTCTCCTCTCAAATTTGAAATGGTATCTTTTAATGTCTCTTCATCATATATCGCATATGCTTTCGCTGATGAATCAATTGACTTCATAAGTCCAGCAAGTACTTTTCCAGGCCCAATTTCAATAAATGTATCTACTCCCTGCTTCACCATACATTCAATAGACGGGTACCATAATACAGGCGAATAAAGCTGTTCGATTAACTTTTCTTGAATGTCGGCACCACGTGTAATAACATCCGCCGTAACATTTGCAATAACAGGAATGTTCGTATCATGAATTGTAATTTCATTCAAAACACTTTGAAACTTCTCAGCTGCCGGCTTCATAAGTGAAGAATGGAATGGCCCACTTACTTTTAGTGGAATTGCTCTCTTTGCACCATTTTCTTTCGCTCTTTGAGAAGCAACCTCTACGCCTTGCTTCGTTCCAGAAATTACAATTTGCTTCGTACTATTCATATTAGCGATTTGCACTGCATATCCTTCACTTGTTACTTCTTCTGTAACTTGTTTCAGCATATGTGGGTCAGCACCTAATATAGCTGCCATTGCACCTTCCCTGCCCGGAACAGCTTCTTCCATATATTCCCCGCGTTTCCTTACAGCATATACCGCATCTTCAAAAGTTAATGCACCAGCTGCTACAAGAGCGCTATATTCACCTAAACTATGACCAGCGACAAAGTCAGGTGTAATGTCATACTCTTTCAAAGCTGTCAAAATAGCAAAACTCGTTGTTAATAATGCAGGCTGCGCATTTGTTGTTAATGTAAGCTTTTCCTGCGGTCCTTCAAAAATCACTTCTGAAAGTGAATCTTGCAACACCTCATCTGCTTTTGCAAACACTTTTGCAACCTCTTTATTATTCTCTGCTAATTGTTTACCCATTCCAACTGCCTGTGAACCTTGGCCCGGAAAAAGAAATGCTATTTTTCCCATTTCAAATCCTCCTCTTATTGGAGTGACTCTTTCTCCATTACGCTTGAAATCGTAGGAATTACTTCTTTCGCTACCATTTCTCTCGTTTGACGAATCGCACTAAATATCGACTGGTCATTAGAAGAACCGTGAGCCTTAATGACAGGTGCTTTCAATCCAAATAATGCAGCTCCTCCATACTCCGAATAATCCATTTTATCTTTTAATACCATAAGTTTTGGCTTTAATACCGCCGCTGCTAATTTACTCGTAAATGAACTCATTAATTGTTCTTTCAACATAGAGAATAGCGCAAGTGCTGTTCCCTCTAATGATTTCAACGCTACATTCCCTGTAAAACCATCACATACAACAACATCTGCTACACCTTGCAATAAATCTCTTGATTCAATGTTCCCAACGAAATTAATTGGCGCATCTTTAAGCATTGCAAATACTTGCTTTGAAAGCTCGTTTCCTTTTCCATCCTCTGTTCCAACGTTTAATAGTCCAACGCGAGGATTTTCAATTCCTCTTACCTTCTCAGCATAAACAGATCCCATTACTGCATATTGATATAAATGAATTGGTTTTGCATCAACATTTGCTCCAACATCTAACATAACAAAACCTTTTCCATCTACAGTTGGCATTGTAGGCGATAAAGCTGGTCGCTCAATTCCTTCCATACGACCGACAACAAATAATCCAGCTGCCATTAAAGCTCCTGTACTACCTGCGGATATACAAGCGTCTGCTTCTCCATCCTTTACTTGTTGTGCCGCAAGCACCATTGAAGCTTGTTTTTTTCGACGAACCGCTCTTACTGGTTCCTCCGTTGATTCTATTTTTTCGTCTGTATGAAGAATAGTAATTCGTTCATCACTCGTTAAGTATTGACGAATTTCCTCTTCTTTCCCTACTAACGTAATATGTAAATCAGAATATTCCTTAATAGCTTTCATTGCCCCTAATACTACAGCCTTTGGAGCGTGATCTCCGCCCATTGCATCTATTGCGATTTTCATAAGTTGTTACCTTCCTCACTATAATTACTAGATCGATACATTTCAAAAGTGCCTGTAAAAACAAGTTCTTCTCCAACGAAGCTACGCACTTTGACAACCGTCCGTCCCTTATCATTCTCTACATCTTCAACGCGCGCTTTTGCAACAACACGCTCTCCTAATTTTACAGGGCGAATGTATCGAATGGTAGACTTTGCAGTTAAAGCTAATTCTTCATCAATAACTGCAACAGCTAGTGAGTTTGCTTGCGCAAACAGATGATGCCCACGGGCAATTTGATTTCTTTTAAATACATGTTCTACCTTTACTTCAAAGATAGAGATTGCATGTCTATCTAATTCAATATCAATAATTTCTCCAACAACCTCTTCTAACGGTAAAGATTTCACATCTTCTTCATGTTGCTTTGTAGCTACATGTTTAATTCTCTCTCTTAATTCAGGAATAGACAATTCCATACGATCAAGTCGTACTGTTTGTATACTCACTTGAAATTTTTCCGCTAAATCTTCATCCGTAATAAAAGGATTTGATTCGATTGTTTGTTGTAATAACTCTTGTCTTTCTTTTTTACTTCTTCTTTTTTTCATACCGCACCATCCATTTTTATGACTAGGTACTAACAGTAGTATATAATCATTAAAAGTAGAATGCAACAAAAACTTTTGTTGACTCCCTTTAATCGAGCTTCTCTCCTTGGAACACCCCTGTCCCATCAAGATACGTACGCAAGGCAGCGTACTGATCATTGTGCCAAAACGCTTCTGAATCTACTAGTATCGCCGCATCTTGCCTTGCTGTTTCTAACGCTCGATAATCATGTACCATGTCAGCAACCTTAAATTCTGGTAAGCCACTTTGCTTACTCCCAAAGAAATCTCCAGGACCTCGTAATTCTAAATCTTTTTCTGACAATACAAATCCATCATTTGTTTCAGTCATTATGCGCATTCTTTCTTTCCCTGTTTCTGATTTAGGGTCTGCTATTAATAAACAATATGATTGCTCACTACCACGTCCGACACGCCCTCTAAGCTGATGAAGCTGCGATAAACCGAAACGTTCTGCATCATAAATAACCATTACAGTCGCATTCGGTACGTTCACACCTACTTCAACAACTGTTGTCGATACAAGAATTTGCACTTTATTTTCACTAAACTGTCCCATTATCTCTTCTTTTTCCTGAGACGATAATCTCCCATGCATCAATCCAACTTGGCATTTCCCTTGGTAATGATGCGTCAGCATACTATGTAAGTCGATAGCATTTTGCACATCAAGTTTCTCAGATTCTTCAATTAGAGGACAAATAACGTATGCCTGTCTTCCTTTTTTTATCTCCTTTTCAACAAAACCGAGAACGCGATCTAACATATCATGTTTTGCCCAATATGTTTCAATCACCTTTCTACCTGCTGGCATCTCATCGATTATCGAAACATCCATCTCTCCAAATGCAGTAATTGCAAGCGTACGCGGAATTGGTGTCGCTGTCATAAATAATACATCTGGACTTTCACCTTTCTCCCGTAAAACTCGGCGCTGCGCTACACCAAATCGATGCTGTTCATCTGTAATAACGAGACCCAACCTATGAAATATAACTTCATCTTGAATTAAGGCATGCGTTCCAACAAGAATATCTATTTCTCCTTGTTCTAACTTCGCTAAAATTTCTCGACGTCTCGCACCTTTAACAGAACTTGTTAACAGTTCCACCTTCATACCAAAATGCGAAAACGTTTCAGCAAGCGACTGATAATGTTGCTCAGCTAAAATTTCTGTAGGAACCATTAAAGCACCTTGATAATGAGCTAATTTCGATGCATAAAGGCCAATCGCAGCAACAACTGTTTTCCCAGAACCAACGTCACCTTGCAATAGTCGGTTCATCCGATAAGGAGATGTCATATCTTTCAAAATTTCATCTACAACTCGGTGCTGCGCACCCGTTAATGGAAACGGCAGTGCATCGATAAATTCTTGTAATTCTACTGACGGAATCTCTTTCTTCGTCCCTTTTGAATTTTCCCTCTCCATTTTCCGGAGCGTTTGCATTTTCAGCTGAAATAAGAAAAATTCTTCATATACAAAACGGCGACGCGCTTGCTTCAAATCTTCCTGTCCTACCGGAAAATGCAATGCCCTAAGCGCTTCATATCTTGGTAATAATTTATATCGCCCTAACAAACCATCCGGTAACACTTCGACTATAGAATCTCCATATTCCTTTAACGCTTGAGCAATAAAACGACGCATCTGTTTTACTGTAAGTTTCCCCTTTACTGAATAAACAGGTTCCACTTCTTGTTGACGTACAACCGGCCCAAAATGAAGTTCTGATACAGCAATTGTTTGACGATGTTGATCCCATTTACCAGTAATCGTTACCGTTTCATCTAACTTTAATTTTTGCTTATAGTAAGGCCTATTAAAACATACCGCCGTAATTAAATAACGACCGACGAGAACACGAACTGTTAAACGCGATTTCTTCTTACCATAATATTGCAGCAAAGGAGCACTATGAATCTTCCCTTCAACCGTTACACGTTCATCATGCTTTACTTCAGCAAGATCTTTCATCGCATAATCTTCATAACGGTACGGAAAATGTTCTAATAGATGAGAAACTGTATAAATACCCATCTCATGTAGTAACTCAGATGTTTCTCCTCCTATCCCCTTTACATCCGTAACAGGAACTTGTACAACATCATTCAAGATTCTCACACCCCGTCACATTATTTTCTTTATTGCATTTTATTTGAGTACCAATTAGCATCTGTAATCGCTCTCTTTCACCTTATATATTCTATCATAGGCATTCTAAGAGAAACTACTCAAATCCCTTATATAAAACAAGTAAAAAAGAGCCTCACTATTAGCAGCAAGGCTCTTTTCTCTCTTCAATATGCTAGCCTTTTGAATAAAAACTAGTAATAACCTTCATATTACTACTTCTTATCCATTAGCAAGTAAGTAATCCATTTATTTTCAAAACGAATCTTATCTTATTCTACAGAGAAGATGAAAGAATACACTGGTTGGTTTCCAGCATGCACTTCTACTTCTGCATCTTCAAATTTCTCTTCTACAAATTCAACTAACTCCGCTACTTCTTCGTCAGTTGCATCTTCACCTTGTAGAATCGTTACGATTTCAGAATCTTCATCAATAAGCGCTTCTAGTAATTGCTTCGCAGCTCCTACTTTTTCAGCATTTGTAGATACAATTTTCCCATCTGCAATACACATGAAATCATCTTTTTGAATTGCTACACCATCAATTTCCGTATCACGTACAGCATACGTAATTTGACCTGTTTTCACATGAGATAAAGCTTCTTGCATGTTTTCTTCATTCTCTTCTAACGTTCCAACTGGGTTAAATGCTAACATTGCTGCCATACCTTGAGGAACTGTTTTCGAACGAACAACAATAACTTCTTGATCTACAACTGATGCCGCTTGTTCTGCTGCCATTACAATATTTCCGTTATTCGGTAAAATAATGATTTTTTCAGCATTTGCTTCTTCAATTGCCTTCACGATATCCTCCGTACTTGGATTCATCGTTTGACCACCTTCGATAACTTTCGTTGCGCCGATGCTCTCAAATAAAGTTTTAATACCAGACCCCATAGCTACAGTTACGATACCATATGGTTGTTTTTCTTTCGATTGAGCTGGTTGTTCAGGAACCATAGTAGGTTCATCTAATAAAGCAGTATGCTGTTCACGCATATTTTCTACTTTAATCTTAATTAAACTACCGTATTTTTGCCCGTAGTTCATAGCGTCTCCAGGATGTTCTGCATGGATATGAACTTTTACAATTTCATCATCAGACACAACTAGTAGAGAATCACCATATACACTAATATCTTCACGGAATTTTTGTTCAGAGAAATTATGCTCTTTCACCTTTTCAGCCTCTAATTTCACCATGAACTCCGTACAATATCCATACTTAATATCTTCTGTACTCAATTGGCTTTGTACACTACGGTGATGTTCTGCGCGTACCATTTCATTCATAGATGGTTGCGTCGGTGCATCAGAAGAAATCGTTTCTCCTTTTAAGTCAGCTAAAAATCCTTCGTATACCACTACAAGACCTTTACCACCGCTATCTACAACGCCAACTTGTTTTAATACAGGTAATAAATCTGGCGTACGATTTAACGATGCGTTTGCTTCTTTCACAACGTCTTCCATAAACAAAACAAAGTCGCGCTGTTTTTTCGCAACTGTTACTGCATATTTACCCGTTTCTCTTGCAACCGTTAAAATCGTTCCTTCAATCGGTTTCATAACCGCTTTATAAGCCGCCTCTACTCCAGCTTCTAGTGCTGCAGCAAAATCAACTGTTGTTAATTCTTCTTTTTGTTCAATGGATTTAGAGAAACCACGGAACAACTGAGATAAAATAACTCCAGAGTTACCACGAGCTCCCATTAATAATCCTTTGGCTAAACTTACGCCGACTTTACCAGCATGCTGTGAAGGGTTTGCTTTCACTTCACGCGCACCTGAAGTCATAGATAAGTTCATGTTTGTACCGGTATCGCCATCTGGAACTGGAAATACGTTTAATGCATCAACAAGCTGAACATTGTTTGTTAAATTATTCGCTCCTTGCATGATCATTTGTGATAAACGTTTTCCATCAATTTTTTGAATTGACACAGATTTTCCTCCTTAATGCACATTACAAGTTTATTACTTTAACTCCTTGTACGTAGATGTTTACAGAATCTACTGCTAGTCCTACAGTTTGATCTAATGTATATTTCACTTTCGTCTGCACATTATGTGCCACTTCTGAAATTTTCGTACCATAGCTCACAATAATATACATATCAATATGTACTTCATCTTCATCTTTACGAACAATAACACCTCTAGTGAAGTTTTCTTTTCGTAAAATGTCTGTTAATCCATCTTTTAACTGATTTTTTGATGCCATACCTACGATACCGTAGCAATCTACCGCGGCACCTCCAGCAATTGTTGCAATTACATCTGTACTAATATCAATTTGACCGTACTTCGTTTTAATTTCAATTGACATCTCGTTTCCCCCTTCATAAATGGTGAAAGTGAGCTAGACTACTTTAGTTACTATCATATAATCTTTTTAAAGAAAATTCCATCGTTCTTTCTTTTCACTCTCATATTTTATGTTTTAAATTACACTTTTTTATGATGAGCAAAATAGTCCATTGTTATTATACAACATGTACCACTATAATATGTCAAGCAATTTTTATGGATTTCAACTTTTCTTCATTGACATATAGTGTCAAGTAAATTTTCTTGATTTCTTTTTTCTACGGTGTTGCATTCTCTTTTTAGTTGTGTTAAATTATAGTAGTGTTTTTAGCATCGCATAAAAGACTAACATTGAAAAATTACGTATGGTAAGGTATCAAGGGAGGGAAATATAAATGGCTCGTGTTTGTGCTATTACTGGAAGAAAAGCTCGTTCTGGTAACTCTCGTTCTCACGCAATGAACGCTACAAAACGTAAGTGGGGCGCTAACCTTCAAAAAGTTCGCGTACGCATCGACGGAAAAGTTCAACGTGTTTACGTTTCTGCTAGAGCATTAAAATCTGGCAAAATCGAACGTGTTTAATAATAAAAAAAAGAGCCGATAGGCTCTTTTTTTACTATAACAATGGAAAAAGCACCGGTGATAGGTGCTTTTTTTAATCTTTTTTGAAGGTATTTAACATTGCACGAACTATTCCACCAAGAAATTTAGGTAACTTAATTGTATAAAATCTCATGGTTTCCCTCCTAATCCCCATTACTCCACTTGGTCACTATATGATGTAAGGAGCAAAATTGTTTCTTCAATCAGTGCTTCTTATCAACATTAATATGCCAGAAGTAAATGAAAAAGTACCTTTTTCCTCAACGAGTTCGTTACTAATACAAAGTGTTGATCCCCACTCTATTGTTTTATTAGTAAGAGGGTACTTAAAACCAAACAATGTAATCCCTTCCACTATTTCAGTAACTGGTACAAAAGATACATAAGGAAAATTTTTATTTTCTTCAATTATATGTGTACCCATTTTTTTAACTGTTATTTCATTTTTATTGTCCACAATACACATTTCTATCTCTACTTCTAACCCTTTTAAAAGCATCTGTATATTTGCCAAACCGTGATCAAGCCTTCCACCAGTAGCACCAAAAATACGAATTAGTGCCGGCTTCTGTTCTAATGCCCAGTTGATTGCAATTTCTAAATCCGTTTGATCTTTTTCCCGCGGAACAATATGTAATTCGTTCGTTTGCTGTCCCATCCATACTAATTCTTCTTCAGTAACTGAATCGTAATCTCCAAACGCAACAGCCGGGGTAATCCCTTTCTTTAATAGACGGTATACTCCCCTATCAACCGCTGCCCACACTACTTCCTCATTCTCGTATCGAGCAAAATCTGCGCAATATTCCGAAGGTCCTCCTGCCAAAATATGAATAATCATTTTTTCTTCTCCTTCCATTGTAAAAAGGCAATCTGCCATTCGGTAGATTGCCTTTTTACATATTTTTATCCTATCCTATAAATGCCTTACTAGGATAAAAGTTCATCACTACCCACGAATTACGCGAATTGCTTCACCGCGGTCTTTTTGATTGTATACTGCTGACCCAGCTACAAGTACATTTGCTCCTGCTTCCACACAAAGTCTTGCTGTTTCAGCATTTACACCACCATCAACTTCAATTTCCACTTCTAGATTGCGCTCTTTCACCATGTCTGCAACTTGTTTAATTTTCGGTAATACAGAATGGATAAACTTCTGTCCACCAAATCCAGGGTTTACTGTCATAAGTAATACCATATCTATATCTTCTAATACATGCTCAATCACTGAAACTGGCGTATGTGGATTTAATACAACGCCCGCTTTAATACCATGAGATTTAATTAACTGAATTGTACGATGTAGATGCGGACACGCCTCTACGTGAACAGTAATAATATCCGCTCCCGCTTGTGCGAAAGTCGGGATATAGTTATCAGGATTTTCAATCATTAAATGTACATCTAATGGTAATGATGTAATCGGACGGATTGCTTCTACAATTAACGGTCCAATCGTAATATTTGGTACGAAATGTCCATCCATTACGTCAACGTGAATGTAATCCGCTCCGCCCTTTTCTACATCTTTAATCTCTTCCCCTAATTTTGAAAAATCTGCTGATAAAATCGATGGTGCAATTTTAATCATAACTAATACCTCGGCTTTCTCTCTCTAATTTCTTCTACGAATTGTTTATAGTTCTTATAGCGATATTCTGTAATCTTCCCTTCTTCAACCGCAGCTTTCACCGCACATTTCGGTTCAGAAAGATGTGTACACCCTCTAAATTTACAGTATTGGCTCGCTTCTTTCAACTCTGGAAAACAATATGTAAGATCTTCTACTTCTATATCAATGAAATCTAGTGAACTAAAACCCGGTGTATCTGCTACTAGTCCACTCCCAATTGCAATTAATTCTACGTGTCTTGTCGTATGCTTCCCGCGTCCTAAATGGGAAGAAATATCATTTGTTTTCAGCTCTAATTCTGGACGTAGCACATTAAGCATTGAAGATTTCCCAACACCAGATTGGCCCGCAACGACAGAAACACAATTTTCTAAGTATGGTTTTAATATATCAATACTTTCTGAAGTATTAATAGAAGTAAATAAAACATCATAACCCATCTCACGATAATCATTCGCATAAGCTTCAACAGTTGCTTTCATCTTTTCATCTACTAAATCCATCTTGCTAATACAAATAATTGGCTTAATGTTATGATATTCAATCAGCACTAAAAATCGATCTAACAGTCCAGGATTAAAATCTGGTTCTACTGCAGAGAACACAAGGATCGCTTGATCGACATTAGCAATAGGAGGTCTAACAAGTTCATTTTTTCGATCAAACACTTCAAGCACATAACCTTCAGTTGGATTATCTGCCTGAAAAACAACTTGGTCTCCTACAAGTGGTGTAATTTTATTTTTTCTAAATACACCTCGCCCACGACATTGCGTAACCCCTTCTTCATGCTGCACGTAATAAAACCCACTTAAAGCTTTTATAATTTTTCCTTCTGGCATAGAATTCTCCTTTTTTGTATAAGGTGATGCTGAATTTAAAAATGAATGGATTTAAATTTTCCAAATAACGATTTCAAAACCTACCATATATACTTTCGCTAATATACATTGAATTTCCCATTAAATGCAAAAAAATATTTACAGCTGCATCACTTTACTAGCTTTTTGAATCATATATTTTTGCCTGCTATACCGTCCACTTTGTAGACAGCATAACAGGCAATAATAATAAGTAGACTTTCACTATTATTGAGTTGGATATGGTACTTCTTTATCAATAATCGTTACTCCATCCCGTACAATTTTATAGTGTCCCTTTGAACCTTCTTGAATTACAAATTCTAAAGAAATAGTCGCTGATTCAGTAATTGTTCTCGTTTCAACCGGTCTATCCATTTTTTGCTGCATGTCTTCTTTATAAATTTCTATTGTTTGCGGCTTTTTTTCACCTGTTACAGCAGGCTCATATGGGATAGAGATATTGTCCACTTTTACCGTTTTAGTCACTTTAGGCTTTTGACCATCAGAGATAATAATAGTTACTTTATCTCCCTCTTTTAATGGTGTACCTGGTTTTGGAAATTGCGAAATTACAAGTCCTTTTTCGACTGTATCTGAATACTCTCGTTTTATATCTGACGTTAGTTTTCTCTCATTCAAATAACCAGTTACACTATTTTCAGTCCACCCCGAAAAGTCACCTGGTCTAATTTGATAAGGCCCTTTACTTACCCAGATTTTCAGTTCTTGCTCCGCTTCTATAACCATCTGATCAGGCGTCGGAATTTGTTCTACAATTTCACCTTTCGGCTTATCATTTTCAATATAATTTACCGTAACTTGTTTATATTTTTCTTCTAACTCAGCTTTTACACTCTCAAAGTTTTGACCTGTGAAATTTGCCATCTTACTTTTCTTTTTTCCACCTGATTGATAGATAGTAATTTTAGCGTTTTCTTTTACGACTCTTCCTGCTACAGGGTCCGTTTTTATTACATCCCCAACTTCAACATCATCTGTATATACAATATTAGGCTCCGTCACCTCAAAGCCCTTTTCTACTAATGTATTTACAGCTGTCGTGTATTTCATACCAGCCACATCAGGAACTTTCACATCTTTCGGAATAAATAATCCTGGAATAACCGTAAGTGCTAATGTTATTCCTATTGCTAAAAATAAAAATGTTGAAATTAAAACTTTAAGCCACTTGTTACTCCGTTTTTTCTTCTTATCTAACTCAGCTGCTTCTGCTCTTATCGGTTCTTCCACCTTACTCCCTTTTAAAACAATCGTTTCATCACTTACATTTTCAAATAATTGTTCTTGTTGAATAATCGGAATCGCTTTCGTCGCTTCCATATCTTCCGGTATGTAAAATGGTTGCTCATTTATCCTCTCTGGATATAGCGCAGTTTCAATATCTCGCTTCATCGCATTGGCAGATTGATATCGGTGAAACGGATCTTTTGCAGTTGCCTTTAATATAATATTTTCAACACTTTGCGGAATATTTTCATTCCATCTTTTTGGTGATGGGATTTCACTTTGTAAATGTTTTAAAGCTATAGCAACAGCAGATTCGCCAGAAAACGGTTGTCTTCCTGTTAACAATTCAAACATAACTATTCCAAGAGAATAGATATCTGATTGTTTATTTGCTATCCCGCCACGTGCCTGTTCTGGTGATAAATAATGGACTGAACCGAGCACTGAATTTGTATGTGTAATTGTTGTTGCACTTGTAGCTGTCGCAATTCCAAAATCTGTTACTTTTATTATTCCATCAGCTCGAATTAAAATATTGTGCGGCTTTATATCACGATGCACAATTTCAAAATGATGGGCATGTGCCATAGCGGATGTTAACTGCTCCATAATATCAAGAGCTTCTCCTATAGGTAACATCCCTCGCTCAATTATGTATTGCTTCAATGTTTGCCCTGGTACATATTCCATGACAAGATAGTATATACCATCTTCTTCTCCGACATCATACATATTCACAATATTTGGATGCGACAACGTTGTAACAGACTGCGCTTCTCGATGGAAACGTTTAATAAACTCTTCGTTATTTGAGTAGTCGAGTCTTAATATTTTTACCGCTACATCTCGGCCAAGTATATCATCATGAGCTAAATATACATTGGCCATTCCGCCACCACCAATCATTTTCAGCAGCTTATAACGGTCATTTAAGCGTTTTCCAATCAGCACGTTGCACTTCACCTACTTTCGTTTGTCGAACCCGCATAATCAATAAGAACAAGTGTGATATTATCTTCTCCACCGCGATCATTTGCCAATTGAATGAGACACTGCCCTTTACCTTCAAGCTGTTCATTTAACTGTAAAATTTGTCGCATATCATCAATAGAAACTTTGTTTGATAACCCATCAGAGCAAAGAAGTAATTGATCATCTTCCTCAATCACCAACGTTTTAACATCTAACCCAACTTTTTCTTCTGTTCCTAATGCTCTTAATAACACATTCTTTTTCGGATGATACTCTGCGTCTTCCTTTGAAATTTCACCATGTTTCACAAGCTCATTTACAAGTGAATGATCTTCCGTTACTAGCGTCATTTCTCCTTCTGATACCATATAGCAACGACTATCTCCTATATGCCCTATTGTCACAAAGCTTGGTGTACAAACAGCTATTATAAGCGTTGTTCCCATACCATTACATTCTGCATTTTGCTGAGCGTATTCATATATACGCTCATTAATAATCCCAACACTAGTATGTAACCATTGTTCTACTTTTTTCGGCTCATTCATATTATGTGTTTGCTTCCAATAATCATGGAATAATTGAATGGCCATCGAGCTAGCTACATCACCAGCTCGATGACCTCCCATTCCATCTGCTACTACCGCTAATACATTTCCATCTAAATTGTGAAAAACTCCTGCACTATCTTCATTATGTTGACGAACTTTTCCTTTATCCGATAGAAATACGGCTTTCATCTCGTCACCTCGTCTCTTCTTTGCGCTCCTTCGCACGCAACTGACCGCAGGCTGCATCAATATCATGACCTTGTTCACGGCGAATCGTTACATTCACTCCACGATCTTTTAACGTTTTCTCGAACAAGAAAATTTGTTCACGTGGCGTACGTACATAATTACGTTCAGGTACGTAGTTTACCGGAATCAAGTTCACATGACATTTTACACCTTTTAAGAGCGCAGCAAGCTCTTCAGCATGCTCTACTTGGTCATTTTCTCCTCCAAATAATCCATATTCAAAAGTAATACGACGCCCTGTTCTATTTACATAGTATTTAATAGCTTCCATTAAATCTGGTAATTTATAAGCACGGTTAATCGGCATTAATTTTGAACGTAATTCTGAGTTTGGAGCATGCAATGAAATCGCAAAATTAATTTGTAGATCTTCTTCAGCAAACTTATAAATTTTCGGGATAATTCCACTCGTCGAAACAGTCATATGTCTCGCACCAATATGAAGTCCTTTTTCATGGTTAATGATGCGTAAGAATCCCATTAAATTATCATAGTTATCAAATGGTTCTCCAATCCCCATAACAACAAGAGAACTTACACGTTCTTCCGTTTCATCAAGCGCACGCTGAACTTCTACTACTTGCGCTACGATTTCTCCAGCTTCTAGGTTTCGCTTTAATCCACCAAGTGTCGAAGCACAGAACGTACACCCAATACGACAACCAACTTGCGTTGTTACACAAATGGAATTTCCATATTCGTGTCGCATTAATACCGTTTCAATAGAATATCCGTCATATAATTGGAATAAGAATTTAATTGTTCCATCCGAAGACGTTTGTTTTACTAACGTGTTTAAAGTAGTAATATCAAAGGAATTCGACAATTTATCACGCAATCCTTTAGAAAGGTTTGACATATCCTCATAATTTTTTACACGTTTTTTATATAACCAATCAAAAATTTGTCCAGCACGGAACTTCGGTTCTCCTTGTTCCTTTAACCAATCTTGCATTTCATGAAGTTGTAAAGAGTAAATTGATGGTTTCTTCGTTTCTAAATTTTTCTTTTGTTTTCTTACAGTCGTTTCCATGATGCTACACCTTCTTCCTTAAACAAGCAATATAAAAGCCATCCGTCGCAAAATAATGCGGTAAAATTTGTACTTGACCTTCATCAATATACGGAGTTAATTTTTCTGGCATACGCTCTTTAAGCGTAGTATCCCATTCAAATTCAGGATGTTCTTGTAAAAATTTCTCTATTACTTGTTCATTTTCTATTTTCTCAATTGTGCACGTACTATAAACAAGACGACCGCCTTGTTTTAATAATGGTGCTATTTTTTCTAGTATTGCAATTTGAATCGTCGATAATCTTTCACTATCGCCTTTATCTTTTCCTAACTTAATATCAGGCTTACGTCTAATTACACCAAATCCAGAACACGGTGCATCTACCAATATTTTATCAAACGTTTCATTTGCAAAGTGCTCTTGCACTTTTCTAGCATCTAGCGCTTTAGTTTCGACATTTTCTAGACCAAGTCGCTCTGCTTGCTGTTTAATTAAACGTACTTTGTGTGCATGTAAATCAAGGGACATGACCTTACCAGTTCCCTTTAATCGTTCCGCGATATGCGTTGTTTTTCCGCCTGGAGCAGCACAACTATCAAGAACTGCATCTCCCGTATTCGGTTCTAAAGCGCGTGCTACAAGCATAGAACTTTCATCTTGAATAGAAAGAAATCCTTTTTTAAACGCTTCTGTATGCGCTACATTTCCTCTTTCAATCTGAATTGCATCATCTGATAAGTCACCACTTTTTGCTTCTATACCTTCACTTGCCAACAACTCAATCGCTTCTTCTACCGTTACCTTATCAACATTCACACGCGCTGTTGGTACAGGGGGTAACATGTTTACTTCGCACATTTTTTCTGCAGTTTCTAAACCGTATTCTGAAGTCCACTCTTGGACAAGCCAAACTGGATGACTTGTTGTAATTGCAAGACGTTCTACTGGATCCTTGATTTCATCTACAGAAGGTACACCTTCTCTCTGAATCGAACGTAATACACCGTTCACCATACCAGCAATTCCTTTATGCCCGCGACGCTTTGCAATCTCAACCGCTTCATGAATAGCCGCTCTTTCTGGCACTCGGTCTAAATAAATCATTTGATATAAAGATAAGCGAAGCAATACTCTTACCCACGCCTCAACCTTCTTTTTTAAAAAAGGCTGTAAATAATAATCTAATGTGTCACGACGTTGAATCGTTCCATATACAATTTCAGTTAATAAACCAATATCTTTTCTATCAATTGCACTTTTTTCAATTAGATTATTTAAAAGTAAGTTGCTATATGCACCACTTTTTTCCACTTGAATTAAACCATCAAGAGCTAATTCACGAACATTTTGTCTCATGCATTTTCTCCTAACTTCGTTCCAATTTCAGGTTTTGTTCCACGTAAAAATTGTGAACAACTCATACGCTTTTTACCAGAAGGTTGCAATTCAGTAATTTTAACACCTGTTTCATTACTCGTTGCTACAACAAAACCATCTTCTTCGATTGCAACAATCGTACCTGCTTCAGCCGGTTCAGTTATAGGCACTTTTTCTCCCCACCATACTTTAACAACTTGTCCCGCTAAAGTTGTATAAGCAACTGGCCATGGATTCAATCCGCGAATGTGATTGTATACTTCTTCACCTGTTTTTGTCCAATCAATTTTCTCTTGCTCACGTTTTATATTGTACGCAAACGTTACTTCTTCTTCGTTTTGTTTAATCGGTTCTAACTTACCTTGGATTAATAAAGGTACTGTTTTAGATAGAAGGTGTGCTCCTGCTTCACTTAATTTATCAAATAATGAGCCTGTCGTTTCACGCTCTTCAATTTCAACTTCCACTTGCGTTAAGATATCACCAGCATCCAATTTTTCTACCATATACATAATTGTAATACCTGTTTTTTCTTTACCTTCCATAATTGCATAATGAATTGGTGCACCACCACGAAGTTCAGGAAGTAAAGAAGCGTGAACATTAATACATCCATACTTCGGTGCTTCTAAAATTTCATTTGGTACAATCTGCCCAAATGCAGCTGTTACAATTAAATCTGGCTCTAATGCCAATACTTTTTCATATTCATCTTTTTCACGAATTTTTAACGGCTGTAACACAGGGATACCATGTTTTTCCGCTTCAACTTTAACAGGTGTAGGTGTTAATACTTTTTTTCTACCTACTGGACGATCAGGTTGCGTCACAACACCTACTACCTCATAGCCATCTTCAATAAGACGACGAAGCACCGGCACTGAAAAGTCCGGTGTTCCCATAAACACTACTTTTATCATTTAAAAACCGCTCCTTTTAACACCTATTCTAGTTCGTTTTCTTCATAATATCTTGTCACTTTCGATGTAAATAAAACACCGTGTAAATGATCAATTTCATGTTGAATTGCACGCGCTAAAAATCCTTCCGCTTCTAATAAGAATACTTTCCCACGGCGATTTTGCGCTCTTACTTTAATATAATCGGCACGTTCTACTTCACCATAAAGTCCCGGGAAGCTTAAACAGCCTTCGGGACCTACTTGTTCACCACGTTTTTCTAATATTGATGGATTGATTAACTCGATTTTCCCAGTATCATCATCGACATCAACAACCGCTACTTGCAAGCTTACACCTACTTGAGGCGCAGCTAAACCGACTCCGTCCGCAATTAACATTGTTTCATGCATATCTTTCAACAATTTCACTAACTTTTTATCAAAGTTAATTACTCTTTCGCATGGTGTTTCTAACACTTCATTTGGATGCTTTATTATTTCTAAAACTGCCATATTTCCCTCCGCTACATTAACATTGTTGGATTAAAATCAATTGAGATTTGTAGCTCTTTTTGCATTTCTGCTTGATAATGTTCATTTACCATTTTGAGCACGTTCTTTAAGTTTGGTTCCCGTTTGTATTTTATCATGCATTGATAACGATATCTATCTTTTATCCTTGGAATCGCTGAAGCAACTGGTCCTAGCACCATTGTTTGCTGTGAGCAATGCGTTCGTAAATACGAGGCAATTTTTTCCGTCACTTGTACCGCTTTTAATAATTCAGGATGAGATACAGTTACGAGTACAACATAGTAATATGGGGGATATTGTCTTGTTCGTCTCATTTGCATTTCTTGGTCAAAAAACACATCATATTGTTGGTTCTTCGCTAACTCTATACTGTAATGTTCTGGCGTATACGTTTGAATCACAACTTCCCCTGGCAATTCATGTCTACCCGCTCGTCCACTTACTTGCGTCAATAGCTGATATGTCTTTTCACTCGCCCGAAAATCAGGTAAGTGAAGCATCGTATCTGCAGTTAACACCCCAACGAGCGTTACTTTCGGAAAATCTAATCCTTTAGCAATCATTTGTGTTCCGAGTAATATATCTGCTTTTTCTTCCCCGAACGCCTTTAATAATTTTTCATGCATTCCTTTTCGACTTGTCGTATCTACATCCATTCGAATGACTCGTGCCTCTGGAAATAGTTTTGTAATTTCTTCTTCTACCTTTTGTGTACCTGTACCAAAGAAACGAATGTATGTACTTTGACAAGCTGGACACTCAGTTGGCATATTCTCTTCGTAACTACAATAATGACATTTTAAACGATGATTCATTTTATGATATGTCAATGAAATATCACAATGCGGACATTGAACAACATACCCACAATCACGGCACATAACAAATGTAGAATGACCTCTTCTATTTAAAAAGAGTACCATTTGTTCTTTCTTTTCTAATCGATCTGCTATTTTTTCATGCAGCGCCTTAGAAAACATTGATCGATTCCCGTCACGAAGTTCTTCTCGCATGTCAACAATCTCTACCGTTGGTAAAGCTTGTTCATTCATACGTTTTTCCATTGTTAATAGTTCATAAACACCTTTTTTCGCCCTTGCAAACGATTCAAGTGTTGGTGTCGCACTACCAAGAACGATAGGACATTTATGATATTGTCCTCTCCAGACAGCTACATCTCTTGCATGATACCTCGGATTATCTTCTTGTTTGTAACTTGATTCATGCTCTTCATCAATAATAATAATCCCTAAATTCTCAAAAGGCGCAAAAACAGCTGAACGCGCACCAACTACAACTTTCACTTCTTTTCTTAAAATCTTACGCCACTCGTCATACTTTTCTCCAACAGACAACGCACTATGAAGAACTGCAACTTGTGAGCCAAACCTACCTTTAAAACGATCCACCATTTGGGGCGTTAGTGCAATTTCAGGAACAAGAACGATAGCTTCTTTTCCTTTCTTGAGCACTGCTGCTATAGATTGTAAATATACTTCTGTCTTTCCACTTCCTGTAACACCATATAGTAAAAATGGATTATAAGTTTCATTTGTAATTGATGATAAAATCGGTGTAATAACTTGTTTTTGTTCCTCCGTAAGTGGAAATGGTTTTGTTTGTTCAAAATCATCATCGTCATACGGATTTCGGTATACTTCCACATACTTTTCTGAAATGAATCCCTTTTTAACAAGTGCTTTTATTGGAGCATCTGTTATTTGTAACTCTTCTGTAATTACTTTCAACGGTGCACTTTTATAATTTTCCACAAAATAATAAAGTACATCTTGTTGTTTTTTACTTTTCAGTTCAAATGCCGCTAATTCCAATTTATCTTCTGGCAACTCCGGCTGAACCACTCTTTGCTTCTTCTTTTGTACTTTATCTTTCACTTGATAAACGACTTCAACCGTACCATTTTTAATTTCTTGTTGAATAGTTCGGTATAAATGTGGCTGTTGCTCGATTACTTCAAAATCAATTGCTTCTTCATCCTGAAATAAATATAGTATTTCAGGTGCTATTTCTTCCTGTTTACAAAGTTGTAGACGTTTTTTATACGTTGCTTTTATCGCAGTTGGAAGCATCACTTGAAAAGCTGAAATCATGTAGCATAACGTTTCACTTGTAAGCCAATATCCAAGCTTTAATAATTCATCATTTAAAACCGGTGTTACATCTAATATTTCATGGATTGTCTTTAACTTCTTACTTTCTACATCCACCGAATCTTTAATCCCAATAATAAAACCTTGCAATTTTCTTGGGCCAAACGGAACTACTACACGCATTCCTGTCTGTACAATATCTTCCCATTTTTTAGGGATAATGTAATCAAATGGTCGATCTGTCTGACGGGCAGGTACATCAACAATTACACTTGCAAATTTCATAAACGATCATCTTCTAACATCATTTCAATTTGCTTCAATATTTCACGAGCTACCTCTTTTTTCATTAAAATTGGCAACTCAATAACTTTTCCATCTTTTCTATACATTGTTACAATATTCGTATCCGTGCCAAATCCAGCTCCTTGCGCTTTTACATCATTCGCGACAATCATATCTGCATTTTTCTCACGTAGTTTTTTCGTTGCATATTCCTCTACATTTGTCGTTTCAGCAGCAAAACCGATAAGTAACTGTTTATCCTTTTTCTGACCTAACGTTTTTAAAATATCCACCGTTCTTTCAAGTTCAATGACAGCATCACCATTTTGCTTTTTCATTTTATTCTCATGAACATATTTCGGACGATAATCTGCAACTGCTGCTGTTTTAATGACAACGTCTACGTTTTGATAATGTTGAAGAACCGCTTCTAACATATCTTGTGCAGATTCCACTTGCACTGTCGTTACATGTAACGGTGTATTTAATGCTGTCGGTCCTGAAACGAGTATAACATCAGCGCCTAAATTCGCTGCCACTTCCGCAATCGCATACCCCATTTTTCCAGAAGAAAAATTTGTCATAAAACGAACTGGATCAACCTTTTCACGTGTTGGGCCAGCAGTTATTAATATTCTTTTTCCCTGCAATGGTTTGTGTTCTGAGAAAGCTTCCTCTAACCGTGCAATAATTGCTTCAGGTTCTTCTAGTCGTCCCTTCGCCACATATCCACATGCTAAAAAGCCTTCCCCAGGCTCAATAAATGTATATCCTAGCGTTTTCAATGTCATCATATTTTTTTGAACTATTTTATTTTCATACATATGCACATTCATAGCAGGCGCAATCCATACCGGAGCTGTAGTAGCTAACAAAGTAGTTGTAATCATATCATCTGCAATACCACCAGCTAACTTTCCAATACAATTGGCAGTAGCAGGTGCGACAAGTACAACATCCGCCCAATCTGCTAAATCAATATGAGCAATAACAGCTGAGTCTTTCTCATCAAATGTATCCGTATATACATCATGGCGAGAAAGCGCTTGGAATGTAAGAGGCGTAACAAACTTCATTGCCGACTCACTCATCATTACTTTTACAATCGCGCCAGATTGTGTCAATTTACTCGTTAACGCAGCTGCTTTAAAAACCGCAATGCCTCCTGTTACACATAGAAGTATCTTTTTCCCTTTTAGCATATGACTCGTCCTCTTTCTTTTTCAAACTTATAATACTGAAATAGAATTCTCAGCTCGTCAGTACCAATATTTCATTCCTTTCGTAAAAAAATAACAACCTACTTGTAAATAGGTTGTTACCGTTACATAGAAAATTATAAAGTCTATGTTTTATTTTGTCGAAGGCAAAGGCTTATTCAGCTACTTTATCTTCACTTGGTACGTAGCTTAATGCTTCTGCATCGATTTCTTCTAATGCTTTACCTACACATTTATGAGAAACAGGTTTTTCTACAACACAGTTATTAGCAAGTTGCATTTCACGCGCGCGTTTTGCAGCTACTGTTACTAATGTGTACTTAGAATCGATTTTTTGTAGTAATGAGTCAATTGATGGATTTAACATAATTATAGACCCTCCGTCATTTCTTTATAATATTTTGCTACCCTTTCGCGGCGGCAATGTTCGCCAACCACAATTGCTTTAATTCTATCACAAGCTAATTCAACTTGATCGTTTTCTACTACATAGTCGTAAGCGTCCATCATCTCGATTTCTTCTTTCGCTACAGTTAAACGATTTTCAATAACATCTTCAGTCTCTGTACCACGTCCGACAATACGGCTCTTTAGTTCAGATAAACTTGGAGGTGCTAAGAAAATAAATACACCTTCTGGGAAAGCTTTCTTAACTTGAATTGCTCCTTGCACTTCAATTTCTAAGAATACATCTTTTCCTTCTTGTAATGTTTTTTCAACATAGTCAATCGGTGTTCCGTAATAATTACCTACGAACTCAGCCCACTCAAGTAATTTTTCATTACGAATCATTTCCTCGAATTCTTCTCTTTCTTTAAAGAAATAATCCACACCATCTACTTCACCTTCACGCGGCTTACGTGTCGTTACTGAAATAGAGTACTGAAAACGTGTATCCTCATGGCTAAACAGCTCTTTACGAACCGTCCCTTTTCCAACCCCAGAAGGCCCTGAAAGAACGATGAGCAATCCTCTTCTACTTCTCATAAATATGTAAAACCTACCCTTCCTCACTTAAATCTTCTTTATTATTCAAACGATGTGCAATCGTCTCTGGTTGAATTGGACTTAATACAACATGCCCATCATCCATAACAATAACCGCCCTTGTTTTTCTCCCATACGTAGCATCAAGCAAAGCATTATGTTCGCGTGCTTCCTGTACTGTTCGTTTAATAGGAGCTGACTCCGGACTTACAATAGCAATAATTCGATGAGCAGATACAATATTTCCGTATCCAATATTTAAAAACCGCATGGCCATAGTTTGCGCCTCCTAGTAAGTCTATCCGATTTCTCCACCACGTATAACTTTATATATTTTTTGAAAGCTACTCAATATTTTGTACTTGTTCACGAATTTTTTCAAGGTTATTTTTCATTTCTACAACATATTTTGAAATTGTTAAGTCATTTGCCTTAGAACCAATCGTATTAATTTCTCTATGCATCTCTTGCACGATGAAATCCATTTTCCTTCCAACAGGCTCTTCAATCTGCAATGTTTCACGAAATTGCTCTAAATGACTTTGCAAACGAACTAACTCTTCATGAATATCACAACGCTCTGCAAAGATTGCGACTTCTGTTAGCAATCTTTGTTCATCTAGATCTTGATTATGTAATTCTTTTAAGCGATTTTCTAATCGTTCACGATATTTTTGTGTAACAATTGGTGCATGTGGAATAATTGCATTTACACAATTGCTAATCTCTTGTAAACGATACGCTATATCTTTATGTAATCGTTCTCCTTCGCCATCTCTCATCGTTTTCAACATATGAGCAGCTTGACGAACAGCCTCATATAAACTGTTCTCAAAATGTTCATTTACATTTTCTATTTCTTCAATTGCTGTTACTTCTGGCATTGCCATTAATTGCTGAAGTGTAATAGAATCTTGTAATTGAAATTTCCCTTTTATATCTTCCATCATCGATTGGTACTGCTCAAGAAGTGACCAATTCACACTTAATTTTCTTTCAACAAGTCCTTCACCCGCTATACTAATAGACACTTCAATGCGTCCACGTCGAACTTGCTGTGCAATTATTTTACGAATTTTGTCCTCAAATACCATCATTTGCTTAGGAAGTCGAATACTCATCTCTAAAAAACGGTGGTTCACCGATTTCATTTCTACTGTAATTTGAAAAGTATCACTTTCTACTTTCGATCTTCCAAACCCTGTCATACTAGAAATCATTTTTATCACATCCAAGCCATAAAATAACTCAATGAAAAAGGTAATAGAGACAAGGCTCTACTACCTTCTGTAAATTATATCACATTTTCATAACATTGACTATTTCAAGTTTAATCCCTTCTTATATAATATCGGCTTTTTCTTCTTAGCCTTTTTCCCTGTTAATAAAGAACCTACTAGTAAGAAAGTCGGAATTGATGACAAACCTCCAATTAATAACCAATCTCTTGCTTGTATCGGCATTGTGCTAAAGATTGGTTGTAACGGTGGATAATATATAACCACTAGCATGAGTAGTAACGAAATAATAACCGCCCCTACTAAATACACGTTCCCAAATGGATTACGGTGAAAGACAGAATGCTCACTACGACAATCAAATACATGAATAAGCTGAGCAAGTACCAACGTCGCGAACGCTACAGTTTGTGCATATTTCAGTTCATTTGGA
The DNA here is from genome assembly GCF_900176455.1 of Bacillus sp. JKS001846. Lineage (NCBI taxonomy): Bacteria > Bacillati > Bacillota > Bacilli > Caryophanales > Bacillaceae > Bacillus > Bacillus sp. JKS001846. The sequence goes on along the minus strand of NZ_FWYG01000001.1, from coordinate 1,821,835 downwards.
TGTTGGTTATACGCAATAATAAACGCCACTAACGTCACTGCTCCAATTAAAAACCCTCGACTTATTATTTTCCACGCAAGCCCTCTAGCGAATACCCCTTCTTTCGGGTGACGCGGTGTTCTCTTCATCACATCTCCTTCAGCCTTATCCAAACCTAATGCCATCGCTGGTAAACCATCAGTAACTAAGTTCACCCATAAAATTTGAATAGGAACCATCGGCAGTGGTAATGCAAGTAACATCGCAAATAACATAACTAAAATTTCTCCAACATTTGACGCCAATAAGTAGCGAATGAACTTACGTATGTTCTCATATATATTTCTTCCTTCTTTAATTGCTGATTTAATTGTAGCAAAATTATCGTCTAGTAAAACAAGTGAAGAGGCTTCTTTCGCAACATCTGTCCCTGTAATTCCCATCGCTATCCCAATATCCGCTGTTTTTATCGCTGGAGCATCGTTCACTCCATCACCTGTCATCGCTACTATATGTCCTTGATTTTGCAGTGCCTTAACAATTTTCAATTTATGCTCAGGTGATACACGAGCGAATACATACGTATCTTCTACAACATTTTCTAATTCCTCCACATCCATATTCGCGAGTTCTACTCCTTCAACAACGCGTCCATCTGGTGGTAAAACTCCTAATTGTTCAGCAATCGCCATTGCTGTCACTTTATGATCACCTGTAATCATTACTGTTCGAATACCAGCTTCTTTACACTCTTTTACCGCCTGCGCCACTTCTGGCCTTGGCGGGTCAATCATACCTTGTATTCCAACCAACATAAAATCTTTTTCAACGTCTCTTTCATGTTCAATAGAATCCGTGACTTTTAAAGGTTTAAACGCAACTGCAATTGTTCGAAGCGCTTGACTACCTAAGCTATGAATAGCCGCCTGTACTTCTTTTCTATATAGCTCACTTAACGGCTGCTGCTTATCCCCCCATAAGATTGTTTGACTCAGTTGCAAAAGAACATCCGGTGCTCCTTTCGTAACAATAAACTTTTTCCCCTCTCGATCTCGTACAATAACACTCATCATTTTTCGAGTTGAATCAAAGGGGAATTCACGAATAATTTCAAATTTCCCTTTTAATGCCTCACGTGTTATCCCAGCTTTCATTGCTGCAGCTACAAGCGCTCCCTCTGTCGGATCTCCATCTAATACGTACGCCTTTTTCTTTTGAATAATATTTGCATTGTTACATAGTGAACCAAATGTAAGTAGCTGATAAAGTGATTTTGTCTTAGCTGGATTCACTTCTTTTTCACCTTTCATAAAAGAGCCATTAGGTTCATATCCTTGCCCTGTCACTTTCCACAATTCTCCGCCTGACCACATATGTGTTACCATCATTTTGTTTTGCGTCATTGTTCCCGTTTTATCAGAGCATATAACAGAAGCGCAGCCTAACGTTTCTACGGCCGGTAACTTCCTTACAATTGCTCTCTTTTTTATCATACGCTGTACACCAAGTGATAAAGCTACTGTAACAATTGCTGGCAATCCTTCTGGAATAGCCGCAACAGCTAGCGATACGCCAGCTAAAAACATATGATATACTTCATTCCCTTGATACACACCAGCCAATACAACGAGCGCTGTCAAAATAAGAGCTACAATAATTAATATTTTTCCGAGCTGTTCTAACCTTCTTTGCAGTGGCGTTTCCATTTGCTCTGCATTTTGCAACATATTTGCAATTTGCCCCATCGCTGTATTCATACCAGTTGCTACAACAACTCCTGTACCAGATCCTCGCGTAATCATTGTCCCCATAAAAGCCATATTTTTTTGATCCCCAATTGCAACATCTTGCCCTTGCAATGCTTCTACCTTCTTTTGTACAGGTACGGACTCCCCTGTCAAAGCAGACTCTTCAATATATAAACTTGATGCCTCAACAAGACGCACATCAGCCCCAATACGATCACCACTGGAAAACTTAATAATATCTCCTAAAACAAGTGCTTTAGATGGTGCTTTTACCCACTTTCCATTCCGCATTACAGTAACTTGTGGAGCGGCTAGTTCCTTTAAAGCTTCCAATGATTTTTCAGCTTTTCTTTCTTGAAAAAAGCCGAGAATACCATTGATAATAACAATGGCAACAATAGCAATAGAATCAATGTATTCACCTAAAAACGCAGAAACAATTGTTGCTCCAAACAAAACGAGTACCATGAAATCTTTAAACTGTGCTAAAAATACCATTAGTGCAGAAGGCCTTTTTGCTTCTTCTAATTCATTAGTACCAAATTTCTTTACTCGCCCTTCTGCTTCTTTCTCTGTAAGTCCAACCTTTACATTCGTATTCGTTCTTTCTTCCACTTCATGTGCTCGCATTCCATACCAGTTCATCCTGCTATCGACCTCCTGATTCCAGACATACTCTATTGAAAGCTTATTCAGCCTCGTCCAAAAAAATGCTATAATTAACATTTAGTTAGAAAGGAGTGTTCATTTATGGCATTCGATGGATTATTTACAAGAGCGATTACACATGAAATTGAAAATTCTCTTTACACAGGAAGAATTTCCAAAATATATCAACCTTCAAAATACGAGATTTTATTACATATTCGAGCGAATGGAAAGAACCAAAAACTAATTCTTTCATCTCATCCTACATATGCGCGTATGCACTTAACGAATCAAAACTACGATTCGCCAGCAATACCGCCGATGTTCTGTATGCTTCTTCGCAAACATTTAGAAGGTGGATTTATTGAAAAAATTGAACAAATCGACTTAGAACGCATTATTCAAATTACAGTTCGCAGTCGTAATGAAATCGGAGACGAATCATTAAAAACATTAGTAATTGAAATAATGGGACGACATAGTAACATTATCTTATTAGATACGAAAACAAACGTGATTTTAGATAGCTTAAAACACGTTTCATTAGCCGTAAACCGTCACCGAACTGTATATGCTGGTGCTGAGTACGTCGCGCCACCAGCCCAACATAAAATCAATCCTCTGCAAATTGAAACCGCAGATGATTTTATTAGACCGCTAGACTTTCTATCTGGAAATATGGATAAACAACTCGTCGGTGCTTTCATGGGAATATCCCCATTATTTGCAAAAGAAGTAGTAAAGAAAGCCGGTATGGCAAACGAGAAAGCATTATCAGAAGCATTTTTCTCTATACAAACACCATTACTATCTCATGCATATACACCTACAATGATTACTGCAAATGGAAAAGAATTCTTTTATCTTTTCCCTCTTACACACTTGCAAGGAGAAGAAAAAACATTCTCATCAGTGAGCGAATTGTTAGATCGTTTCTTCTTTGGCAAAGCAGAACGTGATCGTGTAAAACAACAAGCTCATGATTTAGAACGCTTTATGCAAAACGAAAAAAATAAAAACGAGAAAAAACTCATTAAACTCGAAAAAACACTGCAAGATGCTGGAAAAGCAGATAAATATCAACTATTTGGAGAGCTACTTACAGCCAATATGTACGCTTTAAAAAAGGGCGATAAAGATATTGAGGTCGTTAATTATTACGATGAGAATGGTGGAACTGTAAAAATTACATTAGATCCTTTAAAAACACCATCTGAAAATGCACAACGCTATTTCCAAAAGTATCAAAAAGCAAAAAATTCAGTTGTTGTTGTAGAAGAACAAATCGAAAAAACAAATGAAGAAATTCTTTATTTTGATAGCTTACTTCAACAAATGGAAGCTGCTTCTTCAAAAGATATTGAAGAAATTCGTGAGGAATTAGCTGAAGAAGGTTATGTGCGCAATCGCAAAACGAAAAACGCAAAGAAAAAGCCTACTAAACCAGTATTAGATAAATATGTAGCAAGTGATGGCACAGAGATTTTCGTTGGTAAAAACAATAAACAAAATGATTATTTAACAACGAAGTTTGCCCGCCGTGATGAAATTTGGTTACATACGAAAGACATACCTGGCTCTCACGTTGTCATTCGTTCTTTAGAGCCTGCTGAAGAAACTTTACTAGAAGCTGCCAAAATTGCTGCCTATTACAGTAAAGCGAAAGAGTCTAGCTCTGTACCTGTTGATTTCACCAAAATACGCCATGTCAAAAAACCGAGTGGTGCAAAACTTGGTTTTGTTACGTACGACAATCAGCAAACCGTATATGTAACACCAGATGCTGATATTGTAATGAAATTAAAAGCGTAAATAAAAAATGCGTTGCTTGTATGCAGCGCATTTTTTATATGTTTTCAATTTCGTTGCTATATTCATTCAATATTGTCAAAAAAATTGACAGTATCATTTCACATTTGTATAAAATTTTTTACAGCATGTAAATAAAGTACAAGTGTAACTCCAATCATTATTTTTCCCCATCCCCCTGCTATTCATTGAAGCAATCTAGATTTTATGAACAAACCGCCTCCCACAAATTACGGGCTATTTTTTTATCTCCCCTAAAATATATGTTGTCCCTACTATCCTTTCTTCAAATATACATTTTGGCACGCTATTTGCTTTATTCAATACTGTGAATAGGAGGAATTAACATGACTTTAAAAATTAATAAAATCCAAAATCAATTACAAAACTATGAAATTGACGGGTTACTTATTACCAAAAAAGAAAACCGCCAATATGCAACAGGCTTTACAGGTAGTGCTGGCGTCGTCTTAATCTCTGCCGATCAAGCTGTTTTTATCACTGATTTCCGCTATGTAGATCAAGCGAAATCACAAATAAAAGATGCTGAAATTATTATGCATAAAGGAAATTTAGAAAAAGAAATTGCACATCAAGTATCGAAATTAAACATTCAAAAACTTGGAATTGAAGAAAACAACATGACATTGCAACAATATAAAAACTTGCAAAAATACGTACAGGCGGAAATGATTCAAGTGTGCGAAATTATCGAAAATATTCGTATCATTAAAGACACGCCTGAAATAGAAACAATGAAAATTGCAGCTAATATCGCGGACGAAGCATTTCACCACATTCTTACGTTTCTAAAACCAGGAATAAGTGAAAATGCTGTACGAGATGAATTAGAATTTTTCATGCGAAAAAAAGGGGCTACATCTTCTTCATTCCAAATCATTGTAGCCTCAGGCGTTCGTTCTTCACTTCCCCATGGAGTTGCATCAAATAAAATAATCGAACGAGGGGATATCGTTACATTAGACTTCGGTGCACTTTACGACGGATATTGTTCCGATATAACACGTACTGTAGCAATAGGGGAACCATCGGAAGAATTCAAAAAAATATACAATGTTGTACGAGAAGCGTTAAAACGTGGGACTGAAGCGATTAAGCCTGGAGAAACTGCGAAAAGTATCGATGATATAACGAGGGATTACATTACAGAACATGGATACGGTCAATACTTTGGCCACTCTACTGGGCACGGTCTTGGGTTAGAAATACATGAACCGCTTCGCCTATCCCAAGAAAGTAAGGTAACTTTACAAGAAGGTATGGTTGTTACAGTTGAGCCGGGCATTTACATACCGAACTGGGGCGGTTGTAGAATTGAAGACGATATCGTCATTACAAAAGAAGGCTATGAAGTTATTACAAAATCAAATCGGGAACTAATTGTTATTCCTTGTTGAAATCATAGAAAAAAATGCCACCGAATAAGGTGGCATTTTCTTTTATTCATTAACGAATAACTTTTCGTTTACTTTTTTAACGATTACCACTACCGACATTAATATACATATTAAATACAGCATTTTCGCAATAAATAACCACCCTTGAAACATTACAATTCCATCTATTATCTCATTTCCTTTCAATAGAAAAAACGGAATTGTGCTAATAATAATGACAAACTCGATACTGAAAACAAATTTCTTTTTTCGGCTATATGCTTTCCATTCATTCCAACGATACATAGATGCAAAAATCAATACTCCTATACATAATATAGCTGGTACCCAGTCACTGTTAAGGAATTGTCCTGAAATAACTGATAATAGTAAACAAACGAGCACACCATAATATCCTATTTTCTCTCTCATTCGTACTCCCCCATTCTACTTCTCCTTTAATACGTAACTTGCTATGCTTATAATAATTCTTAGAAAAATAACAGCTATAATTACAATATAAAGACCTTTTGCAGACGACATCCATTCTTGAAAAATAGACGTTTTCTCTATTTGTTTCTGCCCTTCTATTAAAATAAACCCTACGAAAAATGAGCAAACAACAATGACACCTATCATAATTCCGATACTTTTCTTACTATATTGTTTCATATCATCCCAGTTATATAACAGTATAAAAACAAAGCCGAAAACAGGTATGATACTGATCCATTCATTGTTTGTAAACAAATTTAAAGTGATTAATAGACTACAAGATATGGTAAATCCCCAAAACCCAATTTTTTTGCGCATAAGTTCTCCTTAAATTCCATTTTTAGGATTATTTGTATTGTAACATCCATTTATCATTCTTACCATTACAGTACATGAAATTTCATTTTTTCTTTTTCCTATACTCACATACTTTCACTGCTTTCATACAATACACTACACGAATGCCTAAAGGATGTGAATGTTATGGGAGTTGAATTAACGCTATTACACGCTCTCTACATTATTTGTTTACTCACTATTATTACCTTTTTTATTCTCCGAAAAGATACGACTATCATTTGTATCGTTTTTATCTTTTTATTAGCATTAACTGCAACAAGTTCTATCCCTCTTGCCATTAGCGGAATTTTTCAAAGTTTCATTTACGCCATTACTGAGCTATTACCAACTATATTAATCATCTCCATTATCGTATCAATGAGCAATTTACTCGTTCATACTGGCATAAATGATACGATGATTTCACCATTTACAAAAATGATTCGTACACCTACACTCGCCTACTGGATTATCGGCCTTTTAATGATGACCATTTCTTTCTTCTTTTGGCCTTCTCCAGCTGTCGCCTTAATGGGAGCTATTTTATTACCGGTTGCTGTACGTGTCGGCCTTCCTCCAATTGGGGTTGCAATTGCTATGAACTTATTTGGACACGGCATCGCCTTATCTGGAGACTTCGTTATTCAAGGTGCACCGAAATTAACTGCAGACGCGGCTGGTCTCCCTGTTTCCAGCATCGTATCTGCAAGTGTTCCACTCGTTATCGTTATGGGCATTGTGACAACTTCTGTCGCTTTTTTCTTCTTACGAAAAGAGTTTCATACAGGCTTATCTATACAAGAAGCTATTCCATCAACTGAGTCTTCTAAAACGCTCACTTCATTATCTTCTCGCATAAAAAAATGGCTCGCTATTTGTATCCCTATCATATATATCATTGATATCCTTTGCATGATTCAATTTAAATTACAAGGAAGCGACGCAACTGCACTTATCGGCGGAACGACTGTTATTATGATTATCATCATTTCCCTCATCGCCTACAAAGGAAATGGACTGAATAAAACGACCGATTATTTCATAGAAGGGCTCCAATTTGGCTTTAAAATTTTCGGACCAGTTATTCCTATCGCTGCACTCTTTTATTTAGGAGATAGTGGATTTGTAAAAATTATCGGGGACTATTTACCGAAAGGTTCACACGGAATCATTAACGACTTAGGCATCGCTTTATCTCAAACTGTTCCTTTAAATCAATATGTATCGGCAGGGACATTAACCATCGTTGGTGTCATTACCGGCTTAGATGGATCAGGTTTTTCAGGTATATCACTTGCTGGTTCCATTGCCAATCTTTTTGGAACAGCACTTGGCCATGGAACAGCTACATTAACAGCACTCGGGCAAATTGCAGCTATATGGACCGGGGGCGGGACGTTAATTCCTTGGGCACTTATTCCTGCTGCTGCGATTTGTAAAGTCGATCCATTTGAACTTGCACGCCGAAACTTTTTACCGGTTGTTATCGGTTTAATTGTCACCACGATCGTTGCGATGTTTATCCTATAACGTAAGCAAGTGTTCTCTTGCTTACGTTTTTTGCTTGTAAAATTCATCATGAATTATCAGTTTTCAAGAGGGATTCGTTATTACTTAGCGAAATTATATTAGGAGAGTAATTATTTCAAAACGTTTACGAGAAACAGATTACTGCAATTAGAAAAGGGGACATACCTATGAATGAATTGATTTTCGTCTTATTAATTTGTCCATTACTTATCTTTATCGTTTCTGTTATTGGAACGCGCAAGACGAAAACGTATTACGTAATGCCGATTGTAACGTTTGCTAGTTTTTTAATAATAGGTGTTATCGCCTTTACTCCAAAATTTTTCTTTTGGGTTGGCATGTACAGCATCTTCTCATTTATTGTTTCTTATATGACTTTATTGTTTTTAAGAGGATATGAGCTTGCAGAAAGCGCTAAGTAGTTAAGGAGATTGTAATATGATTTTCTTTGATATTGATGGAACTTTACTTGAAGTTTTAACAATGATATAAAAAACGACCGCGTTCCCCCGCGGTCGTCTTTTTTCGTGTTACGCTGTGATCCAAGCTTCGTTAGCTGGATTTTTACGCCACTCTTGTAATTTCTTCGTTTCAGCTTGTCCAATCATACCTTTTTCTGCTGCAACTTCAGTTAATGTACTGTAATCACTTAAAGAATATGATGCTACGTTAGCTGCTTCTAGTTTTTCTTTTCCTGCTTCAAGCTCGTATGTGAAGATTGATACGATCCCTAATACTTCACATCCAGCTTCGCGAAGTGCTTCTACACATGTAATTGCACTACCGCCAGTTGAAATTAAGTCTTCTACTACTACGACTTTTTGACCTTTTTCAGCTTTTCCTTCGATTTGGTTCCCTTTACCGTGACCTTTTGCTTTACTACGTACGTAGCACATTGGTAAATCCATACGATCGCTTACCCATGCAGCGTGCGCAATACCAGCAGTTGCAGTTCCTGCAATAATTTCTACAGTTGGGAAGTGCTCTTTAATTAACTCTTCTAATCCAGCTGCAATCGCTTGACGTACTTTTGGATAAGATAAAGTTAAACGGTTATCACAATAAATTGGCGATTTCATACCTGAAGACCAAGTGAATGGATCATTCGGTTGTAAAAATACTGCTCCAATTTCTAATAAATGCGATGCGATTTCTTTTTTCATACTGTTACACCTTCCCACTGTTGTTTTACTGTTTTATACGCTTCAAGCGGATTTTCTGCTTTTGTAATACTACGTCCAACTACAATGTAGCTTGAGCCAAGTTCCCTCGCACGTTTCGGTGTCGCTACGCGCACTTGGTCATTTACATCATCGCTTGCAAGACGAATCCCCGGTGTTACCGTTACAAATTCATTTCCGCATACTTCACGTAATTTTGGAACTTCAAGTGTTGAACAAACAACGCCATCAAGTCCACTTTCTTTCGTTAGTTTTGCATAATGAGCAACCGCTTCTTCTAACGTTTTCTCAATGCCGATCTCTTTTTTCATCATAGCTTCCGAAGTGCTTGTTAGTTGTGTAACTGCAATACAAATCGGTCTCTCTTTTCCTTCTTGCTTACCTTCCTCTAATCCCTCAATCGCAGCTTTCATCATACTGCTTCCCCCAGCAGCATGAACATTTACCATATCAACATCTAGACTAGCTAGGCTACGCATAGCGCTTTTTACCGTATTTGGAATATCATGAAGTTTTAAATCTAGAAAGATCTTATGCCCTTTTTCTTTTAAGTACGTAATAATCGCAGGGCCTTCTTTGTAAAATAACTCCATACCAACTTTGACAAATAACTCTTCCCCTTCAAAGTGGCGCAAGAATTGTTCTACATCTTGTTTCCCTGGAAAATCTAATGCAACGATTAACGACTGTGACATGTTTGCTTCCAGCTCCTTCCTTGACATTCCGAAATGTGATCAAATCCTAATTCATCTAGTAATGCTGGTAACTCTTCAATAATTGTCGGACATACGAACGGATCAATAAAGTTCGCTGTACCTACTGCAACTGCGCTTGCGCCAGCATAGAAGAATTCAATTACATCTTCCGCTGTCTCAATACCACCCATTCCGATAATCGGAATGTTTACCGCTTGGCTTACTTCATGTACCATACGAATTGCTACTGGCTTAATCGCAGGACCTGATAATCCACCTGTACGGTTTGCTAAAATTGGTTTAGCTGTTTTTAAATCTAGACGCATACCAAGCAATGTATTAATCATCGTTAAACCATCTGCACCTGCATTTTCAATCGCTTTTGCAATTTCCACAATGTTTGCCACGTTCGGTGACAACTTCACGTATACAGGTACTTCAGAAACCTCTTTTACTCGCTTCGTTAAATCAGCAGCAATTTCAGGATTTGTACCAAAGGCGATACCACCTGTTTTTACGTTCGGACAAGAAATATTTAATTCTAGTGCATGGACATTAGGCGCTTTAGAAATTTCCTTCGCAACCGCTACGTAATCCTCAGCTTGTGAGCCTGCAACGTTCGCAATAATTGGAAGGTCAAATTGTTCTAACCATGGTAATTCCGAATTCATTACTTTGTCTAATCCCGGGTTTTGAAGTCCGATTGCATTTAGCATGCCGCCTGGTGTTTCAGCAACACGAGGCGTCGGATTTCCATAACGTGGTTGTTCTGTCGTCGCTTTAATCATGATTGATCCTAGTACACTTAAATCGTAAAACTGTGCATATTCACGACCAAACCCAAAGCATCCAGATGCCGGTATAATTGGATTTTTTAATGATAATCCTGGTAATTCAACTTGCAATCTGTTCATAGTACAACCTCCCCGATTGGAAATACTGGTCCGTCGCTACACACCTTCTTGTAAGAATGTCCACTTGGATCTTCTTGTAAGTGGCATACACATGCGAAACAAGCTCCAATACCACAGCCCATACGTTCTTCTAATGAAATATAGGCTTTTTTCTCTTTGTAACGTCCTTCTAATGCACGAAGCATCGCTAACGGACCACATGAATAAAGAATATCAAAGTCAATTCCGTAATTATCAATTACATCTGTGACAAATCCTTTTGTACCGTGTGTACCGTCTACTGTTGCAACGTACGTATCACCAAGTTCTGCAAATTTTTCTTCATAGAAAACTACATCTTTCGTTTGAAAGCCTAAGATGTGAATAACACGTACACCTTTTGCAACGAGGCGCTGTGATAATTCATAAAGTGGTGGTACACCAATTCCCCCGCCTACTAGTAAAGCTGTTTGACCAGCTTCTGCTTCTTCTACAGGAAAACCGTGTCCTAATGGTCCTAGTACATCTACCATTTCACCTTGTTTTCTAGTTGCTAATGTTTTTGTCCCTTGTCCTTCGGCACGATATAGCATTGTAAATTCGTTCTTCTCTTGATCTACATTACAAATACTAATTGGGCGGCGCAGAAGGGGCGCAATGCCCTCTGCTACCTTAATGTGTACAAACTGCCCTGGTTCGTTCATTTGCTGTACTAACGTTCCTTGAAGCACTAATTCGTAAATATTTTTTGCGATTTCTTTTTGATTAACGACGATCATATTTTGCTTTTGCATCATGCATGTACCACCTCGTGACGCTTTGTTTGCGTAATTTCTTTCATTGAATGAGCTGAGAATGTCATAGATTCTAATACTCGTAAGATTGCTCTCGTTGTATCAAGTGATGTTAAGCAAGCCACACCATTTTCTACTGATTCACGGCGAATGCGGAAACCATCACGCGCTGGTTGTTTACCTTTTGTTAATGTGTTAATTACAAACTGTGCTTTTCCTTGACGGATAATATCTAGTAAGTTGTAGTCTTCAGAATCAATTTTGTTTACAACTTGTACTGGGATATTTTGCTCTTCTAATGATTGTGCTGTTCCAGCTGTTGCTAATAAGTTATAGCCGATTTCGTGGAAACGTTTTGCAATTTCCATCGCTTCTTCTTTATCTTTATCAGCTACAGTAATGATTACTGAGCCGTGCGTTGGGATGTTAATTCCAGAAGCAACTAATCCTTTATATAATGCTTTTTCAAGCGTTAAGTCTTTACCCATTACTTCCCCTGTTGATTTCATTTCAGGTCCTAATGTTGTATCAACTGAGCGTAGTTTCGCGAATGAGAATACCGGAGCTTTTACATATACTTCTTTCTCTTCTGGGTGATAGCCAGTTCCGTATCCTTGCTCTACTAGGTCTTGCCCTAAAATAACTTTCGTTGCAACATTCGCCATCGGTACGCCTGTAATTTTACTTAAGAACGGTACTGTACGGCTTGCACGTGGATTTACTTCAATTACGTACACTTGATCTTTGAATACTACAAACTGGATATTTAGTAATCCAACAATGTTTAATCCTTTTCCAAGCGCAATTGTATGTTCAATGATTTGTTCTTTTAGTTTTTCAGATAAACTTTGTGGTGGATATACTCCAATTGAGTCACCAGAGTGAACTCCAGCGCGTTCAATATGTTCCATAATACCTGGAATGAATACATTCTCACCATCCGAAATTGCATCTACTTCAATTTCTTTACCAACCATGTAACGGTCGATTAATACTGGGTGATCTGCATGAACTTTAACTGCATTTTTCATGTAGTGCAGCAGTTCTTCTTGACGATATACGATTTCCATTGCACGTCCACCTAGTACGTAAGATGGTCTTACTAATACTGGGTAACCAATTTCTTCTGCGATTGCTACCGCTTGTTCTACAGTCGTTGCTGTTTTACCAACTGGTTGCGGGATGCCAAGTTTTGTTAAAGCAGCTTCGAATTTATCACGATCTTCTGCACGGTCTAAGTCTTCAAGTGATGTTCCTAAAATTTTCACACCGTGTTCTTCTAGTTTCGCTGCTAAGTTAATTGCCGTTTGTCCACCGAACTGAACGATAACACCTTCTGGTTTTTCTAAATCGATAATGTGCATTACATCTTCAATCGTTAATGGTTCAAAGTATAATTTGTCAGAAATACTGAAGTCTGTTGAAACTGTTTCTGGGTTGTTGTTAATGATAATTGCTTCATATCCAGCTTCTTTAATTGCCCATACTGAGTGAACTGTTGCGTAATCAAACTCAACACCTTGACCAATTCGGATCGGACCAGATCCTAGAACTACTACACTCTTACGATCTGTTACAATCGATTCATTTTCGTCCGCATATGTGCTGTAGTAATATGGCGTTGCAGATTCAAACTCTGCCGCACAAGTATCTACCATTTTGAATACTGGCATCATATTATTTTCTTTACGCATATCGTAAATTTCGCGCTCCGTTTTGTTCCAAGCTGCTGCAATGTAGTGATCGCTGAAGCCCATTTCTTTTGCAGTTTGTAGTACTTCTATATTTCCTACATTCGCTTTTACTTCACATTCCATATTTACGATGTTTTCAACTTTTTGTAAGAAGAAGAAGTCCATTTCACACCATTCATTGATTTCTTCTTTCGTTACACCTTGGCGAATTGCTTCTGCTACAATAAACAGTCGTTCATCATCCGCTTTAATGATACGTTTTTTCATCGTTTCTTTATCAAGTTCTTTTAAGTGGTCTAATTCTAAGTGATAAATGCCAAGCTCTAAAGAACGAACTGCTTTTAGTAATGATTCTTCTAAGTTACGTCCGATTGACATAACTTCACCAGTTGCTTTCATTTGTGTTCCAAGCGTTCTGTTCGCTGATTCAAACTTATCAAACGGCCAACGTGGAATTTTTGAAACAACATAGTCTAACGCTGGCTCGAAGCAAGCGTAAGTTTTTTGTGTTACTGGGTTTACAATTTCATCTAACGTTAAGCCGACTGCAATTTTTGCTGCTAATTTCGCAATTGGATATCCAGTTGCTTTAGATGCTAGTGCAGATGAACGACTTACACGTGGATTTACTTCGATTACATAGTATTGGAAGCTATATGGATCAAGCGCAAGCTGAACGTTACATCCACCTTCAATTCCTAGTGCACGAATAATTCGTAATGAAGTGTTACGTAACATTTGATATTCACGGTCGCTTAGCGTTTGGCTCGGTGCTACTACAATCGAATCACCTGTGTGAACACCAACTGGATCGATGTTTTCCATGTTACATACTACAATCGCGTTATCATTTGAATCACGCATTACTTCATATTCAATTTCCTTACAGCCAGCAATACTTTTCTCTAATAAACATTGTGTTACTGGACTATGTTTTAAACCACTTGTTACGATTTCAATTAGCTCTTCTTCGTTATGGCAAATTCCCCCGCCCGTTCCTCCTAATGTGAACGCTGGTCGAACGATTACTGGATAACCAATTTCATTTACAAATCCATATGCTTCATCAAGGTTATGAATAATTTCACTTGGTGGTGTTGGTTCATTTAAATCTTGCATTAATGTACGGAATAAATCACGATCTTCCGCTTGCTCGATTGCTGATAATTTTGTTCCTAAAATTTCAACTCCGCACTCGTCAAGTACGCCTGATTTTGCAAGTTCAACAGCCATGTTTAAACCTGTTTGACCACCTAATGTTGGTAGGATTGCATCAGGACGTTCTTTACGAATAATACGGCTTACGAATTCTAATGTTAATGGCTCGATGTATACTTTATCTGCTGTTGCAGTATCCGTCATAATTGTTGCTGGGTTAGAGTTAACAAGGATTACTTTGTAACCTTCCTCTTTAAGAGATTGACAAGCTTGTGTACCAGAGTAGTCAAACTCCGCTGCTTGCCCAATTACAATTGGTCCTGATCCGATTACTAAAATTGTGTTAATGTCTAGGCGTTTTGGCATAACTCTTCCCCTTCTTTCTTGAAGTTTTCAATCATTGTTAAGAAATCTTCGAATAAATCATTTGCATCTTCTGGTCCCGCTGAAGCTTCTGGATGGTATTGTACTGTAAATGCTGGGAACTTCTTATGACGAAGACCTTCTACCGTTCCATCGTTTAAAGCAACATGTGTAATTTCAAGATCTGTATTTTCAACTGATTCTTCTTCTACTGCGTATCCGTGATTTTGAGATGTAATTGCTACTTTTCCAGTTGCAAGATTTTTTACTGGATGGTTTAAACCACGGTGACCAAATTTCAACTTACTTGTATTTGCACCTGATGCTAGAGCGAACAATTGATGTCCTAGGCAAATTCCGAATAAAGGAACTTTACCGATAATGTCTTTTAACATTTCAATTGCTTCTGATACATCTTTCGGATCTCCAGGTCCATTACTTAACATAATTCCATCTGGGCTAAGGCGTAAAATTTCTTCTGCTGTTGTGTTGTAAGGAACTACAATTACATCACAGTCACGCTTATTTAATTCTCGTAAAATACCATGTTTCATACCGAAGTCTACTAGTACAACTCGGTGACCACGACCTGGGCTTGGGTATGGATCTTTCGTTGATACGCGTTTTACATGATCTGTAAATACTGTCGCTTTTAATTGACTTACAATGTACTCTACATCTGCATCCATATTACAAAGGCGTCCGCGTAATGTACCGTATTGACGAATTTTTCTCGTTAATTTTCTCGTATCAATCCCTGCTAATCCTGGGATATTTCTTTCTTTCAAGTAATCATTTAACGAAATTTCATTACGGAAGTTTGATGGATGATCACAAATTTCGTTTACGATTAAACCATTTACAGATGGGTGAATGGATTCAAAATCGTCACGGTTAATGCCGTAGTTTCCGATTAATGGGTACGTGAATGTTACGATTTGACCGCAATATGATGGATCAGATAATGTTTCTTGATATCCAGTCATTCCTGTTGTAAATACAACCTCACCTGACTTTTCGATTTCGCCTCCGAAACCTGTTCCAATTAATACTGTTCCATCTTCTAAGATAAGTTGTCTTTTCATACTAATGCACTCTCCTTTTGCCATGCGATCTTACCACCAACGATTGTCATTACCGGCCATCCTTGGCATTTCCAACCTGCGAATGGTGTATTTTTTCCTTTTGATAAGAATGTTGTTGGGTCAATCTCTTCTTCTTGTTCTAAATCAATGATTGTAATATCAGCTGCTCTACCTTCTTTTAGGCGACCTGCTTCTAAGCCGAATGTATCAGCTGGCTTTTCTGTTAAGAATTGAATTAACTGTTCTAGCGTAATAACTCCCTTTTTCACAAGGTTTGTGTATAGAAGCGGGAATGCTGTTTCAAAACCAGTAATTCCAAACGGTGCTCTTTCAATTCCTTGTGCTTTCTCTTCCGCTGTATGCGGTGCATGGTCAGTTGCAATCATATCGATCGTTCCATCTAATAAACCTTCAATTAATGCTGCATGGTCTTCTTTTCCACGAAGCGGTGGGTTCATTTTAAAGTTAGGATCAGCTGATGGGATATCATCTTCACATAACACTAGGTGATGCGGTGTTACTTCTGCTGTTACTTTAATTCCAGCGCGTTTCGCATCACGGATTACACGTACCGAACCTTTCGTACTTACATGACATACGTGATAGTGGCAATCTGCTGCTTCAGCAAGCAGTATATCCCTTGCAATATGTACAGATTCACATACTGATGGGATACCGTTTAATGCGTGTTTCTCAGAAAACTTCCCTTCATGTACACAACCTTTATTAATAAGCGTATTCTCTTCACAGTGCGCAACTACTGCCATATCTAATTTTGCTGCACGTTTCATAGCCGCTAACATCATGCTCGCATCTTGTACGCCTACGCCGTCATCTGTGAAAGCAAATGCTCCAAGTTCTTTTAATGTTTCGAAATCTGTCATTTCAGAACCAGCTTGACGTACTGTAATTGCTCCGTATGGTAGTACGTTAACATGAGCTTTTTCTTCAATACGTTTTTGCAAGTCTTCCATATGTTCTCTGCAATCTGGTACCGGGCGTGTATTTGGCATTGCGCAAATTGTAGTGAATCCACCTTTTGCCGCTGCTAGTGTACCTGTTTCAATTGTTTCTTTATGTTCACCACCTGGTTCACGAAGATGTACGTGTACATCTACTAATCCAGGTGCGATTAACTTTCCGTTCACATCGATTACTTCAGCATTATCTGCCGTAATATTTTCTGCTACCTTAGCGATTTTACCGTCTTGTACGAGAAGATCCGTTGCTACGATTTTTCCTTCTTCATTCATATAACGACCATTTTTAAACAAATAATTCATGTTTCATTCCTCCTAATACATTTGGTAAGGCGCGTTTTAGTACAGCCATTCTTACGTAAACTCCATTTTCCATTTGTTTAAATATGCGTGAACGCTCACACTCAACAAGTTCACTTGCAATTTCAACATCACGGTTTACAGGAGCTGGATGCATAATAATGCTTCCTTCTTTCATACGCTTTTCTCTTTCTACTGTTAATCCGTGTTTCTCATGATATTCTTTCATAATGTCTGTTTCATAATGATCATGACGCTCATGTTGTACACGGAGTAACATCATTACATCAACTTCTGGAACAAGTTCATCTAATGGTTTGTATGTTCCAAATGTGTTGTCTTCATCTTTCCACTCTTCTGGACTTGCAAAGTAAATTGTTGCACCAAGCTTCGTTAATGCTTCTGCATTAGAACGTGCTACTCGGCTATGACGAACATCTCCTACTATTGCAATCTTCAAACCTTCAAATCTTCCAAACTCTTGTTTAATTGTAAGAAGATCGAGTAGGCACTGCGTTGGGTGGTTTCCGCATCCATCTCCAGCGTTTAAGATTGGAATATTCACCTGATCTTTTAGTTCATCGAAGTAGCGATCTTGCTCGTGGCGGATGACCACTGCTTTTGTTCCGATTGATTCTAGTGTTCTTATCGTATCGTATAAAGTTTCTCCTTTTTGTACGCTAGATGCATCAGCTGAAAAGTTTAAAACATCAAGTCCTAATCTCTTCTCAGCAACTTCAAAGCTAAATCTCGTTCTCGTACTATTCTCAAAGAACAAGTTCGCAACAAAAGTTTGCTCTGTCGTTTTGCTCTCTTTTCCATTCGCAAAATCTTCTGCATCTTTTAGGATTTCTGAAATTTCTACTTCCGATAATTCACTCATCGTTAACAAATGGCTCATCGTCATCCCTCATCTTTCTGATTTTTATGTTACCACTTTTGAATTTTTATAACAACCTTTGCATAAAAATACCCTAGTCATGTGAGACTAGGGTGCAAGAAAGAAGCCACCCTTTCCGGTCTCACAGGACTGAATTAAAAGGTTATTATTATGAAGCAATCTGCTTAGATTGTTTTATTTGTTTCGTTTCCGGTAGTAGTAGATTTAACAGTACACCTACAATTGCTGCTAGTGCCATTCCTTCTACTTGGAATGATTCTCCTACGTGAAGTACCGCTCCACCAATACCGATTACTAATATTACTGATGCAATCATTAAGTTTCGTTTGTCACTTAAATCTGTTTTATCATCTACCATCATGCGTAATCCGCTTGATGCGATTACACCGAATAGTAAGATTGATACACCACCCATAACTGGTGTTGGGATCGAATGAATCAGTGCAGAAATCTTACCGATAAACCCGAACATGATTGCGAATACTGCTGAACCGATGAATAAGTATACACTGTATGCTCTCGTAATTGCTAGCACACCGATGTTTTCACCATACGTTGTATTCGGTGGCCCACCGATTAGTGACGCAATTAATGTTGCTACTCCGTCACCGAAGATTGAACGGTGTAAACCTGGTTTTTCAATTAAATCTCTTTTAATAACATTTCCAAGAACAATTTGATGTCCGATATGTTCTGATATTGTTACTAGTGCAACTGGTACCATCAAGAGTACAATCTTCCATGAAAACTCTGGTGTATATGTTACAAATGGTACTGTGAAATCTGGTACAACAAACCATTTTGCCTCAGCTACCGGCTTTAAGTCTACTAGCCCTTGGAAGTAAGCGAAGATATATCCGCCGATAATGCCAAGTAACACTGGTATTATACTGAAAAATCCTTTTCCAAATATCGAGCATATAATTGTAATTGCTAATGTTACTAATGCTACTGAAAAGTGTGTAAAGCTATATTTGCCATCCGCACCGTTCATCGCCATGTTAACTGCTGTATGTGCTAAAGCTAGACCGATTACCATTACTACTGGACCAACTACGATTGGTGGTAGTAATTTCATAATCCACTCTGATCCTGATTTCTTAATTCCGAGTGAGATTAAGATGTACACAAGTCCTGCTAGCAAACCACCAAGCATTGCTGCTCCCGGTCCACCTGCCGTTTTCGCTGTTATAATCGGTGCGATAAAGGCGAATGATGATCCTAGATAGGCAGGTACTTGACCTTTCGTTATAAGAAGGAACGCTAACGTTCCTAATCCACTTGATATTAATGCTACTGATGGATTCAATCCTGTTAAAAACGGAACAAGCACTGTTGATCCAAACATCGCGAACAAATGTTGTATACTTAAAAATAACCATTTTCCCGGTTTCGGTACTTCATTAACGTCTAACACTGGCTTTTGTTCCATTGTTACATCCTCCTTCAGTTTAAATCTTTGCAATAAAAAAACTCTTTGTGCCTGTGCACAAAGAGTCCTACACTTTCGTATGCCAAATTTGACATATGAAAGCCAAGACCCTTTGGCAGCCTCACAGGACTACATTTAAAAGGGCTTTACTTATCGTATATGCTTACTCGATCTTGTTGATCTGTCTCTTGCAAATCAACTTCGATACGCTCTTCACTTGATGTTGGAATGTTCTTCCCTACATAATCAGCGCGAATTGGTAATTCGCGATGACCTCTATCAACAAGAACCGCCAATTGGATTTGAGATGGTCTACCTAAATCCATAAGAGCATCCATTGCTGCTCGAACTGTTCTTCCTGTATATAATACGTCATCCACAAGGATAACTTTCTTCTTCGTAATATCTACAGGGATATCAGAACCTTTTACAAGTGGTTCTTTATTTTTCGATTGTAGTGTTAAATCATCACGATATAACGTAATGTCTAACTCTCCAACTTCCATTTCTTTTCCTTCAATTTGACCAATTCGTTCTGCCAAACGTTGTGCAATAAAAATTCCACGAGTTTTAATTCCGACAAGAACACAATTATCGACACCTTTATTTCGTTCCACGATTTCATGACTAATTCGTGTTAAAGCGCGGCGAATCATTTGGTCATCTAAAACGACAGCTTTCTCTTGCATGCTCTACACCTCCAAGCTTTTTTCTTGCGTGAGAGTAATGGTATAAAAAAAGTCCTCTCAGCGTGTGCGAGAGGACTTTTGAAAAAAGGGTACAACATACCCTAAGTATTTCAAACCGTTACCTTCTCAACCTCACGGGGCTGTGTTAAAGGATCATTATTTAACTGTTGTCAGTATCTCAGTTTTCTTATGATTTGTCAATACTATTTTCGTAAAATATTTAATACGTCTTCAAACACTTCTGGAATCGGTGCCTCAAACTGAATATATTCACCAGTACGAGGATGATCAAAGCCTAAAATACCCGCATGAAGTGCTTGTCCATTCATATCTAACGTTTTCTTCGGACCATACTTCGGATCTCCTGCAAGTGGATAGCCAATATATTTCATATGAACACGAATTTGGTGCGTACGTCCCGTTTCTAAGCGACATTCTACAAGCGTAAAGTCTTTAAAGCGTTCTAACACTTGGAAGTGCGTAACAGCGTTCTTACCATTTTCATCAACTGTCATACTTTGACGCTCTTTCTTATCACGAGCAATCGGAGCATCAATCGTTCCCTTATCATGCGGAATCACACCGTGTACAATCGCTTTGTAACGTCTCGTTACTGTTTTTGCTACAAGCTGATTTACAAGCGATTCATGTGCCATATCATTTTTAGCAACCATTAATAGTCCAGATGTATCTTTATCAATACGATGCACGATACCTGGACGCATTACACCGTTAATGCCTGATAAGTCTGTACAATGGTGCATAAGGCCGTTTACAAGTGTACCACTTGTATGCCCTGGTGCTGGATGTACAACCATACCACGTGGCTTATTTACAACAAGCACATCTGCATCTTCATAATAAATTTCTAAATTTAAATCCTCTGGTTGAATATCTAACTCTTCTGGTTCAGGAATTGTTACTGTAATTTCATCTTCTTCTTTTACTTTATAATTCCCTTTTACCGCTTTTCCGTTTACTGTCACAACGTCATCTTTAATCCATTGCTGCACTTGCGTACGTGACCATTCGTTATTTATCCCTGCAACGAATTTATCAATTCGCTCGTTTTTTTGCTCTGCTGCAACTGTTACTTGTACTACTTCACTCATTCAATTACTCCTTCGCTTTCTTGCCTTCTAATAATGTTTGAATAATAATTAATACAACACCAATACATAATGCTGAATCAGCTATATTGAATACTGGATAGTTGTACGAGAAAATATACACGTGAATGAAATCCACTACTTCTTGTCTAAATACACGATCAATAAAGTTACCAATTGCCCCGCCCAAAATTAGGCTTAACGAAATACCTAGAAGCTTGTCTGTTTTCGCATACTTTTTCATATAAAATACAATAAACACTACAAAAACAACTGTAATAATGTAGAAGAACCACATTTTATTTTCTAAAATACCCCAAGCAGCGCCTCTATTTCGATGTGATGTTATGTATAATACATTGTCGATAATCGGAATACTCGTACCCAATTCCATGTTCTTTACAATTAACCACTTCGATATTTGATCGATAGCAATGACGAATAACGCTATTACATAATATATCATTTTCATTTCCCCCACAAAGACAGTGTACCTCAAAATTTTAGCATAGCTGCTACCTTTTCACAATGAACCTTTATAGAAGAATAAAATAAATTAAAAAAAGGTAATATAATATCGTTGTGCGTATTCATACATTTACCTTTTCGTAGAAGAATTCATGAATCGTACGGGCAGTCGGCATTGTCTTCATTTGCTTTGTGGAAATTAATCTCCCCGTCTCTTCACAAATACCATACATGTCTATTTCCATTTTAAATAATGCGCGTTCTACATCCTTTAAATCCTCTTTTATATCATGTAATAGCAATTTTTTCTTTATCTCTTCCTTAATTTCATATCCAAGCTCTTGGCTGAACTCGACATCATATTTGTGCATTACTTCTTTAGCTAGTCTCTCTTGCAACTCTTTTCTCATCAATTGCAATTCTTCTTTTATTTCCATGTAAATTTCATTCACGTGTACATTCCTCCTAGCTGTAATGTACAGTTAGTGTGTCCGAAATTTATTTGCTTACCTCACACACATTTTTCCTTCACAGGAAAGAGTCTGAAAGTGATCTTGATATACCATCAACAAAAAAACTGACCGCATCAATAGCAGTCAGTTTTTTATTATTTTACATAGTTTTCTTTAACAACTGTTGCACAACGCTCACATAATGTTTCATGTTCAGCATCTTTACCAATTGTTTCTGAAACTACCCAACAACGTTCACATGTTTCACCAGTTGCTTGAACAACAACAACCGCTGTATGTTCATACTTCGGTGCATCTGCTGGCGCTTCATCCATCATACCACCAAGTTTATACTCAGAAACGATGAATAATTGCTTTAAGTCTTCGCTAATAGACTCTAACATAGCTTTCATTTCTGCAGTTGGATATAGCGTAATGCTTGCATTTAATGACTTACCGATTACTTTTTCATTACGAGCTACTTCTAGTGCTTTTAACACGTCATCACGTAATGTCATAAATGCATCCCATTTTGTTTTTAACGCTTCCGCGTCATCTAATTGTACAGCTTCTGGCATATCAGTTAATTGTACACTTTCTTCTGTTACGCCTGGAATATATGGCCATACTTCATCAGCTGTGTGCGGTAAGATTGGTGTTACAAGTTTCGTTAACGCAACAAGAACATCATATAATACAGTTTGAATTGCACGACGATCTTCGTGGTTTGCACCTTCAATGTATAAGATGTCTTTTGCAAAGTCTAAGTAGAATGAACTTAAATCAATTGTACAGAAGTTATGAATTGCATGATACACAGCAGCGAAATCGTATGTCTCATATGCTTCTTTAACTTTTGTAATTAAGTCATTTAATTTTACTAACATGTAACGATCTACTTCACGAAGTTCAGCTACAGCTACTGCATTTTCACTTGGCTTAAAGTCGTCTAAGTTTCCTAATAAGAAACGGAATGTGTTACGGATTTTACGATACACTTCTGCTACTTGTTTTAAAATATCATCTGAAATACGTACGTCAGATTGATAGTCAACAGAAGATACCCATAAGCGTAAAATGTCTCCGCCTAATTGATCCATGATTTTCTTCGGTACGACGATGTTTCCAATCGACTTACTCATTTTACGTCCTTCACCATCTAGTACGAAACCGTGGCTTAGTACGCCTTTATATGGAGCTTTACCTGTTACAGCAACTGCTGTTGATAATGAAGAGTTAAACCAACCACGATACTGGTCAGATCCTTCTAAATATAAATCAGCTGGACGCTGTAAATCTTCGCGCTCTTCTAATACCGCTTGGTGAGAAGAACCTGAATCGAACCATACATCCATGATGTCTGTTTCTTTACGGAATTCACCATTTGGACTACCTGGATGTGTAAATCCTTCTGGTAATAGATCTTTCGCTTCACGCTCGAACCATACGTTAGAACCGTGTTCACGGAATAAATCTGCTACATGGTTAATTGTTTCATCCGTAATAATTGGATCACCATTCTCAGCATAGAATACCGGAATTGGCACACCCCATGCACGCTGACGAGAAATACACCAGTCACCACGGTCACGAACCATATTATGAAGACGAGTTTCTCCCCATGCTGGTACCCATTTTGTTTCTGCTACAGCTTCTATTAATTCTTTACGGAATGCTTCAATAGATGCAAACCACTGTGCTGTCGCACGGAAAATAATTGGTTTTTTCGTTCTCCAATCATGTGGGTATGAATGTGTAATGAATGTTAGTTTCAGTAACGCGCCTACTTCTTCTAATTTTTCTGTAATTGGTTTGTTAGCTTTATCATAGAATAAGCCTTCAAATCCAGGTGCCTCATTTGTTAATACACCTTTATCATCGACTGGGCAAAGTACTTCTAATCCATACTTTTTACCAACAACGAAGTCATCTTCCCCGTGTCCTGGTGCTGTATGAACACAACCTGTACCTGCATCTGTTGTTACGTGATCTCCTAGCATAACTAATGAATCACGATCGTAGAATGGATGTTTTGCAACTGTATACTCAAGTTCGCTACCTTTTACTGTTTTCACAACTTCAGCATTTTCCCACTCTAACGTTTTTGCAACTGTCTCAAACAGCTCAGAAGCAATGATATATTTCTCATCATTTACTTTTACAATGCTATATTCAAGCTCTGGATGAACAGAAATACCTAAGTTTGCAGGTAATGTCCAAGGTGTTGTTGTCCAAATGATGTACTTTTCATCACCTTCTAATACGTTCTTTCCATCTTTTACAGGGAATGCTACGTAAATAGATGCTGATTTTTTATCTTGATATTCAATTTCAGCTTCTGCTAAAGCAGATTCACTCGTTGGAGACCAGTAAACTGGTTTTTGACCTTTATAGATATAACCTTTTTTCGCCATGTCACCAAACACTTTAATTTGTTGTGCTTCATAAGCTGGCTCTAAAGTAATATATGGATTATCCCAATCTGCACGTACACCTAGACGCTTAAATTGCTCACGTTGACGTTCTACTTGTTCATATGCATACTCTGCACATAACTTACGGAACTCAGCAACTGTCATTTCTTTACGTTTTACACCTTTATTTGTTAAAGCTTGTTCAATTGGTAAACCGTGCGTATCCCATCCCGGAACATATGGCGCACTAAAACCAGTCATTGATTTATAACGAACAATAAAGTCTTTTAATACTTTATTTAATGCATGTCCCATATGAATGTCACCATTCGCATATGGAGGTCCATCATGCAATACAAATAAAGGACGACCTTTTGTATGTTCTTGTACTTTTTCGTAAATATTCATTTCAGCCCATTTTTCTTGCATTGCAGGCTCACGTTTTGGTAAATTCCCACGCATTGGGAACTCTGTTTTTGGCATCAGTAATGTATTTTTGTACTCCATGCTCAATTCCTCCTTACATGTATAAAAGAAATACTTAAAAAACGGAATAAAAAAGAGACCTTCTCATCCCCAAAAGGGACGAGAAAGTCTCCCGCGGTACCACCCTAGTAGATTCTATACATATGTATAGAATCCTCTTTATATTCTTAACGCGAATACACGCCTACGCTTACTCTATTTGTTCAGCGCGGAACTCCAGGGTGATATTCCCACTATCTCCTTATCCTGAGCTTACACCATCCTCAGTTCGCTATATAAGGTTTGAAAAGGTACTTATCCCTATCTTCGTTTTTCTTAATAAATATGTTGTTTAAAATTATATGTAATAATGAGAAAAACGTCAAGCTTACACTGTTTCTTCTTTTTTCAACAGTTCATCTACTTCGTCTTCTAATTCAATTAGTTTATCCCAATCATCGTTGTTTAACATCTCAAGCTGTGTTTCTAATAACATACGGAAACGAGTTCGGAATACTTTCGCTTGTTTCTTTAGCTCTTCAATATCAAAAGCAACTTTTCTTGATTTTACTAATGCTTCGTTAATAATACGATCAGCATTCTTTTCAGCTTCACGCACAATTAATTTCGCTTCTTTTTGCGCATTACGTTTTACTTCTTCCGCTGCTTCTTGTGCAACAACGATAGATTTGTTTAACGTATCTTCAATATTAGAGAAATGATCTAACTTCCCTTCTAACTGCGCAACTTTTTCTTCTAAAGCTTTTTTCTCACGAATGACCAATTCATAATCTTTGATAATTTGATCAAGAAACTCATTTACTTGATCTTCATCATAGCCACGGAATCCGCGACCAAATTCTTTGTTATGAATATCTAATGGTGTTAACGGCACAACGCCACCTCCAAGTAGTTATCTAAATTTCCTCTTTCAATTATATCTTTTCTTCGACAAAATAGGAGGATTTCCTTCTAAAAAACCAATCATTTTAGTATACCATACAAAATTCTCCATTTGTCGCGTTTTGTTCTACCTTCTACAGAAAATAATTTACTTCGGCCATATCCTCTAACAGAAAAAACATCTCCTGGATAACATTCATAAGAAGTTTGCTCCACTGTTTTCCAATTGACTTTTACTAAACCATTTTTTATGAAAGGTTGTACTTTCTGTCTAGATAAATGTAACATTTCAGCTAACATAACATCTAAACGAAGTGAAGAAACCGTTCCAGATTTCTCTCCCCACGTTTCATGTATCTGTAGAATTTGTTCTCCTTGCACTGACGCTAAAGAGACTTTTACTTTCCCTATTGATTGTAAGTTCATCTCAATATACGATACAATTTCTTTCGCAACTACAATTTGGGCACGATTTTCTTGCAGCAAAATATCACCACATTTTTCTCTTGTTAAACCAAGAGACATAAATGTACCTAATATTTGCCTATGTTCTAGCGTATAAAACTTGGAAGGATAGTCAATTTCTAATACTTCTACTTGAAATTCTTCTTCATTTAATTCTAGATAGTCTGGATAAATAAGTGCTCTTTTACGCTCTGCATTAGGCGTTGCACCACCAAATTGCACAGCAACATCACCTTGTCCTATTACCATAGAAACAATTTGTTGTTGCCTAGGATCAAGAAAATCCGTTAACTTCACTTGATGGTACTCCGCCGCTCGCTTCCACTCTAGCACTTTATCCACAAAGACCTCCTCATCAGGCCTAAAATGTTCGTAGATGCTCATGTATTTACCTTCTTACTATAAGAAATAGCTTAATAAACTGAACAAACCAGTTTTAGCAAGTTTCAACGCAAAGATTGCAACGATTGGAGAAATATCAATCATTCCAAGCGGCGGAATAAAGCGGCGGAATGGTTCTAAATACGGTTCACAAATACGTGCCAGGAACTCTCCAAAAGATGATTCCTTTGCACCAGGAAACCATGATAGGAGAATGTAAATAATAAGTGCCCACGAGTAAATCTCGATAGCATAACTTAACACTATAAAAACTGTTGTCATGGCGTATTACCACCTCTTTATATTTGTTTCTTCTTCTTCACCGAATAACTCTGAAATCGCACCAACAATATCTACATTTTCAGGTGTACACATAAATGTTTTCGGCCCTATTTTTTGAATGTCCCCGCCTATAGCGTATACAGTACCACTTAAAAAGTCAACGATACGTACCGCTTGATCAGTAGACATTCTCTGCAAATTAATTACAACAGCTCGTCTACCTTTTAAGTGGTCCGCAATCCCTTGTGCTTCCGAATATGTGCGTGGTTCTAATAAAACAACTTTTGAAGATTGTTTTGCTGTTTCAATACTCACAACATTTTGCTTCGGTTGCGCTTTCGGAAACGTAACGTCTTGTTGTTCTGGTGGATCTTGCTGCTTTTTCATGTCTGTTTGCTCCTTTTCATAACCATATTGAGCTGCTTCTTTTTCTTCCGGTGTATCAAAAAAGAAGTATTTTACTTTTGACCAACTCATAATAAGATTCTCCTTCCTTTTACGCTTTTCCTACTAAAATCGTTCCCAAACGAATATATGTAGCCCCTTCTTCAATTGCAATCTTGTAATCGTTGGACATTCCCATTGATAATTCTTTACATGGCGCATGTAATAACTCTAGCTCCTGCACCTCTGTTTGCAGCATACGTAATTCCTTAAAACAGCGTCTGATTTCTTCCTCTTCTTCTGTAAATGGAGCCATCGTCATTAGTCCAACCACTTCAATTTTATCGAATTCTTGCAAACTTTGAATAAAAGAAACAACCTCTTCTATTGCCAATCCTTGCTTCGATTCTTCAGATGAGGTTTTCACTTGAATAAAGCATTTCACTTTCTTATCAGCACGTTTCTGAATTTCTTTCGCCAGTGAAAGACGATCTAACGAATGTAAATAATCAATTTCATTAATGATTTCTTTTACTTTTCTCGTTTGTAATGAGCCAATAAAGTGCCAATTAACTTTTGAACCGAAATGCTCGTATTTCTGTAAGAAACCTTCATTTCTATTTTCACCTAAATCGATAACTCCAGCTTCAATTACTTCGTTTGTTTTTTCAATCCCTACAGTTTTTGTAACTGCAACAAGTTTAATATCTTGCAACGAACGTCCAGCTCGAGCGCAAGATTCTTTAATAGCTTCGTTTACAATTTCTAAATTTTCTTGTACTGTCACTTGCTTTCTTCCTCCTTAAAACCTATGAAACTCAACATTCTTCCTGTCTTACCTTGATCACGACGATGAGAGAAAAATAGTTGCTCTTCACAGCTTGTACAAAGAGATGACATTACAATATGCTCTTCTTTTATGCCTGCTTGTACACATAATATACGATTAATTTCTTTTAAATTAATTGCGTACTGCCCGTCAGAAATTTTTTGATGAGGAACAGCACCCCTAACTACTTCCTGTGCTGCTGTTAATACACGATCATCCACAACATAACAACAAGATCCGATCGACGGCCCAATTGCAACATGAATTTCATCACTTGAAATACCTTCTGCATTCCACTTTTGAATCATTTCCTTTGCAATCTCTTGTACAGTGCCTTTCCATCCAGCATGCGCAAGTCCTATCATACCATGTGATGGTGCATAAAAATAGAGCGGAACACAATCCGCGTAACAAGACGTTAACAGAACATCTTCATTACTCGTATAAATGCCATCTGTTTTTGAAATGCCGTCCTCATATGAATAGACACCACTTCCCTTTTCCTGTTGCCCTACTTTTTCAACATGATGAGCATGAACTTGTTCAGAGCAAATCCAATTTTCTAATGGTTTTTGTAACTTATTTGCTAAAATGCGTCTGTTTTCATGAACGTTCTCCACGATATCATTCACATGTAATCCTAAATTCATCGCATGAAAGGAGCCCGTACTTATCCCACCATCTTTTGTCGTAAATCCAGCAGTAATGTTTCCAAGTTCTTTCCACGCTTGTAAATACAGTATACCGTCCAAATATTTAAATGGTTCTCTCATAATAAAGCGGCTCCTTTTAATTAAAATAACAGAAAAAAGCATGGTACTTCCTGTCTATTTTACCATACTTTTATTTTTTCATAATCCTAACAGAAAAAAAAGAGGAATTTGTAATATTCTTTATGAAATTGTCGGTGTTTGTATTGATTCTGTTACAGAATTAACAGGATTTACTCTTACAAGTATGACATCTTCCCCAATTTTCACAATTTCCTTCCAAGGAATTACAATCTCAACATCTTTTCCAAAAATACCTAGCATACGTGTCTGTTTTGAAATAATAACAGAACAAATTTTCCCTGTGTTCATATCAATTTCAATATCTCCAATATTCCCAATCCTTTTTCCATCTGAAATATTTATAACATCCTTCATCTGTAACTCTGAAATTCGTATCACCATTTTTATCCTCTCCCTTATATGACAAATTGGAAACTGTTTCTCATATTTACAGGAAGCCACCTACACGAAACACCATGCTAGTTTCATTATATGAACACAAATCCCCTACTATGAGCACAAACCATATTACATATAAAAAGGTCTCACCATAATTGGTGAGACCTTATCCTTGAATCGTTTTATTCATTTGTTTAATGGCTGACTTCTCTAAACGTGATACTTGCGCTTGGGAAATCCCAATTTCTTCTGCAACTTCCATCTGTGTCTTTCCTTGGAAGAAACGTTTTCTAATAATCATTTTCTCTCTATCATTTAAACGCTTCATTCCTTCTTTCAATGCTAATTCTTCAACCCACTGCTCGTCCTTTTGTTTTTCATCACTTAACTGATCCATAACAAAGATAGGATCTCCCCCATCATTATAAATCGGTTCAAATAATGAAACTGGATCTTGAATTGCATCTAAAGCAAATACTATCTCTTCATGAGTTACTTCTAGCACTTTTGCAATATCCATTGCTGTTGGTTCTTTTGAATTTTCTGCAATCAACTTTTCTCTTACTTGCAAAGCTTTATACGCAATATCTCGCAATGAGCGCGATACGCGAATCGGATTATTATCACGCAAATATCTGCGTATTTCCCCAATAATCATCGGCACAGCATACGTTGAAAATTTTACATTTTGGCCTAAATCAAAATTATCAATTGATTTCATAAGTCCGATGCAACCAACTTGAAATAAATCGTCAACATATTCTCCTCTGTTATTAAATCTTTGGATGACGCTCAGTACAAGACGTAAGTTTCCATTCACTAATTTTTCTCTTGCGCTTATCTCTCCACTTTGCATTTCACGAAATAATTTACGCATCTCTTCATTTTTTAATACTGGAAGTTTAGCTGTATCAACACCGCAAATTTCTACTTTGTTTCTCGTCAAAGTGTTCCCTCCTATCGGGAGTTGCTGTACAGTGTAAAGTATTTCCTTTGAAGGGGATTTTATGCATGTGGTTTTTTCACGATTTGTTATTTAAATTATCTTTCCTAATACAACTAAATAGAATAAGACCAGCCTACATAACGGCTGGTCTTATTCTTTACACCATTTTATTAAATTCTTTTCGTAATCTTTTTATAATTCTTTTTTCTAAACGCGAAATGTATGACTGTGAAATCCCAAGCATATCAGCCACATCTTTTTGCGTCTTTTCCTCTCCTCCAGCAAGCCCAAACCGAAGTTCCATAATTTGTTTTTCACGATCATTTAATTGGTGTAATGCTTTCATTAAAAGGTGACGATCTACAGTAGCTTCTAAATCTTTTGTAATAATATCATCATCTGTACCTAACACGTCAGACAATAACAGTTCATTCCCATCCCAATCAATGTTTAGTGGTTCATCAAAAGAAACTTCCGAACGATTTTTGTTATTTCGACGTAAATGCATTAAAATTTCATTTTCTATACAACGCGATGCATATGTTGCTAATTTTATTTTCTTTTCTGGATTAAATGTATTTACCGCTTTAATAAGGCCGATTGTTCCTATACTAATCAAATCTTCAATATTTATCCCTGTATTTTCAAACTTTCTTGCTATATATACAACGAGCCTTAAGTTACGTTCAATAAGTAATGACCTTGCTGCCTGATCTCCTTTTGGCAATTTATTCAAAAGAACTTCCTCTTCTTCTTTTGTTAACGGTGGTGGCAACGCTTCACTTCCACCAATATAATAAATTTCATCGGTCTTAATTCCTAATTTCAGCAATACTTTATACCAAAGGTATACTAAATAAAATTTTAATTTCATCATATTATCCCGCCTCTCATTATTAAGCAATTACCATTTTTTGTGAAATCAACATTTTTGGATGCACAATACATTGATACTCCCCATTAGTAGAAAGCTGTTGTGTATTTAATCCAATTAATACTTTGTTTACAACAATAGAACTACCTTCATGGTCAACTTGCACACTGTCAGGCTTAATTGCCCACAAAAATTGACTCTCTACCCCTACTGCACGGAAAGGAATTAAGCGTAATTTTGTCGCCCAACCAGAATCATTTTCTGGTATTTGAGGAATTTCTGTTTTGGAATAAATTTGTTCTGTTAACCAAGATGGTAAGCAATGTTCTAATGATGAAACATGCATAATCATAACGGGTGTTTTTGTTAATGGGTCATAAAGTTGGTTCCCACTGTCAATAAGACCTGCCAGTTCTAGTTCTTCTTCTGCTAATTGAATTTTTACTTTCACAATTTGATCATAGTGTATTTTCGTGACCTCTACGCTTTCAATACGCTTTTTAGAAAAATAATAAATTACTGGAAAACCAAAAATAACAAATAACCAACTAATTGGATCACCGTAAGAAATTGACTGAGATTGAACCAATCCATTTACCATTTCATTCGTTTGCAAAAAGAAATGAGTTCCAATTAATCCTCCGCCAACCATAAAGGTTACAAAGTAAAAAGTAAAAACAGTTTGTGCATAATTTCTAAATGTTGTAAACCCAAATGCTGTATACACAATAAGTAACGAGTACAGTAGTTTCATAATTGGATGTGTCATCATAGAAGCAAAAGGAGTAAAGGCAAAAATAACAATAGTTGAACCTATAAATGCCCCTAACACAAGCCTCCATTTTTTGATTTTCTTTTTTAACACGGTAGCTGTTAATAAAAGCAAAAGAAAATCAATGCAGGCGTTTAACAACCAAACAACGTCGGCGTAAACAACCAAACAATTCACCTCTTTTTTCAAGTTGAGACTAGTATAATGCATATCCAATAGGAAAGTGTGTCAATTTGCGGAGGTGTTTTTTTGTTATTTTGTGATTTCTAGACATAATCTGTCGGTAAAAAATAAAAGTACAAATTCATAGAATGATATACTCTTATTTTCACCAACAAAATATACCAAATAAAAAAAAGACCTGCTTAGCAGGTCTTTTCCATTTAAAAAACAAAAAAGGAGCATGAAAGCTCCTTTTTTTATCGTCTACGACGGTTACGTAAAAATGCTGGAATATCGATATCATCTGAATCTGAATGACGCTCATGTACAACTGGCTCTTCACGCTTCATTTCACGTTTTACTTCACGTTGTTTTGAAGGTTGAGCTACTGGTTGTTGCTGTTGTTGCGTGTGGTTCGCATTCGGGCGAATAATTGGTTTTGGTGGTTGAGTTGCAATGCTATCATCAAAACCAGTTGCAATTACAGTTACAACGATATCATCTTTTAATCCTTCGTTAATAACAGAACCGAAGATCATATTTACTTCTGGATCTGAAGCTGAAGCTACGATATCTGCCGCTTCTTGTACTTCATATAAGCTTAAGTTAGCGCCACCCGTAATGTTCATGATAACACCTTGAGCTCCATCAATAGATGTTTCTAGTAATGGACTAGAAATCGCTTTTTTCGCAGCTTCTGCAGCACGATTTTCCCCGTTACCAGAACCAATACCCATTAAAGCAGAACCTCTATTAGACATAATTGTCTTTACGTCTGCAAAGTCTAAGTTAATTAAACCTGGCGTTGCAATTAAATCCGAAATACCTTGAACACCTTGACGTAATACGTTATCAGCTTCACGGAATGCTTCTAACATTGGCGTATTTTTATCAACAATCTCTAATAAGCGATCGTTTGGAATTACAATAAGAGTATCTACATTTTCTTTAAATGCTGCAATACCAGATGCTGCTTGCGTCGCACGCTTACGTCCTTCAAAAGTAAATGGACGTGTTACAACACCAACTGTTAAAGCACCTAATTCTTTTGCAACTTGAGCAACAACTGGAGCTGCACCAGTTCCAGTTCCACCGCCCATACCGGCAGTTACGAAGACCATATCCGCACCACGAAGTGCTTCTTGGATCTGTTCTTTACTTTCTTCTGCAGCTTTTTTCCCTACTTCAGGGTTTGCGCCTGCACCAAGTCCACGCGTTAATTTTCCACCAATTTGCATTTTTGTTTCAGCTTTTGATAGATTTAATGCTTGTGCATCAGTGTTCACAGCGATAAAGTCTACACCTTGTACACCGTGTTCAATCATACGGTTTACAGCATTGTTTCCGCCACCGCCGACACCGATAACTTTTATATTCGCTAATTGATCTTGAGTAGTATCAAACTCTAACATGTCGAAATCCCCCTAGAACCTCATTTTTCGTGTCCAATTTTAATCCCATAAATAACGGAATACACGTTTTACTTTTGACATCATGCGGTCATCATTTTGATTATTATTGTTTTGATTACGAGTTTTTTGTTTCGCGGGTTGCTGTTGTACCGGCGTTGGTGCTGGTGCTGGTACTGGTTCAAAATGCTCTTGCTTTTCCTGCACATTTTTCCCACGTAATTTAGCTTTTTGATAAGAATGTTTAATTAATCCAACTCCACTTGTATATTGGGGCTCACGCACACCAATATAATCAGGAGTTGCTACACGAACATTTTCATGTAAAATATCATATGCAAGATCAAGAACACCTGGCATAGAAGCAATTCCGCCAGTTAGTACATAACCAGAAGCCACTTGCTTTACTCCTAACTTACGCACTTCATCTTGAACAAACATTAAAATTTCCTCTACACGAGCCTCTATTATATCCGATAATTCCAACTGAGAATATTGTTCTGTTTGATCACTTCCCATAATAGGAACCGTAAACATCTCTTCTTCAGATGCTGTATCATAAAAAGCATGTCCATATTTCAACTTAATTTGATCTGCATTTTCTGTTGAAGTTTTCAACCCAATCGCAATATCTTTCGTTATATGGTCTCCACCTAATGGTAATACGCTCGTCGCTTGTAACTCTCCATCTTTAAAAATAGATAAAGTTGTAGATCCTCCCCCCATATCAACAAGGGCTACTCCTCTATTTTTTTCATCTGAAGATATAGCAACTGTTGCAGCCGCTAAAGGTTGAAGACAAATATCAACAATTTCAAGACCTGCTTTTTCTACACAACGAAGTAGGTTATGTAGTAAAGTTCTCGAGCCTGTAATAAGTGTACCTTCCATTTCTAATCTTACACCGATCATCCCGCGTGGATCGTTAATCTCGTCAAGACCGTCTACGATGAACTGTCGAGGTACCACATCAATAAACTCACGCTCTGGAGCAATTGACACAACTTGTGCTGCATCTAGAACGCGTAAGACATCTTCATTCCCGATTTCACGATCTTCATTTGAAACAGCGACTACTCCGTGACAAGGAAGTAGCTGTACCTGGTTTGCATTGACACCTACTACAACTTGCTCAATGTGGATTCCCACCATGCGCTCAGCTTGTTCAATTGCTTTTTTAATTGATCGAACAGTCTCGTCTATATCAACTATCGATCCCTTCTTTAAACCATTTGATTTTACATTTCCAACACCAATAATGTTTAAGCTGTCATTAACCATTTCACCAATGATGACTTTAACATTGGATGTACCGATGTCAAGACTAACATATATTTCATTGCTGTTCATTCTTTGGCACCTCCTTCTTTATTTATACCATACAACTCAATATATGGAACAACAATCGCAACTTTACTATTTATAAGAAAAATATTCAACGTCTTTATACGTTTCCCTTTTTTAACCCTATATTTTTCTTATTTTTATTTAGCATTCAATTAAGAATATCGCAGTAAACTATGAATAACTGCTTATCTTGAAATAATTCTATTTCCAGTGTAAAGTTTACCGCCAAGTATAAGTCTACACTAAGATGTACTCATAGAAAAGTGAAACTTGTACCAATACTAGTATGAATCTAAGAATTTTTACATATTTTTCATCAAATGAACCATTCTTCTAAATTCGTATACATATAATAGAACATTCGTTTCGTTTTTTCTGCTATAAGCAACGAAAACTACCATTCTATTCTTTTTTGTCTTCCGCACCTAATTCTTTCGTATATGCACCTACTTCTAAGTCAATTAATACCTTCTTACCTGGCTCAATTGTTTTTAAAATAAGTGGATAGGCTTCCATACGTTTTGCGAAATTTTGAATCGTAGTGCTCACTTCATAACCTTCATTCATATATAAAGTAAGATGATCTTCATTCGCATTCGTTGGTGAATAGCGAATCTCCGAAATAGATTTTAAAATAGCTGGTGTTAATTTTTCTAGTTCAGCGATTAACTCCTTCATTTTCTCTTCTTTAAAAGGTTCGAAAATCGGTGCTGCAACAGGAAGTTTTCCATTAGGTAGTACATCAAGCGTTTTTCCATTTTCTAATAACGGTTGTAGTTTTCCCTCTTTATTTATATAACCAATCGTTAAATATTCTTCGATATGAATATCAATCTTGTTTGGAAAACGTTTTTTTACATTTACTGCTTTAATTTCTTTTCGCTTCGTTAAGTTTTCTTCAGCTTTATGTGCTGTCACTCGGAAATAACTTGTATCATATGTCACGCCTGAATCCTTCATTACTTGCTCATCCGTCATATAGTGATTTCCAAACACACTAATCTTTTTTATATTACTAAGCGGAGACCGAAAATAAATTAAAAAGAGCACTAATAAAAATAAAATTGATATGTATAAAATCAATCGATGATTAACATTTTTTTTGTTTTTTTTCTTTTGATTTTTCAATTTTGGTACACGATCTTGTAGTTTAATCACTTTACTATTATTCATGTACGATCCCCCTATGTAACATAAAGAACGGCATGTTCCTCATGCCGTTCTTATCTTCTTATTATAACATAAATGATAATGAGCGGAACGAATAACCGTTATCTTCCAATGATTTCTACTTCTGTGTGCATATCTACATCAAATTTATCCTTAATTGTATGTTTTATTAATTCAATTAAAGACAATACATCTTGCGCTGAAGCTCCCCCGGTATTAACAATAAAATTGCCATGCATTTCAGAAATTTGAGCTCCACCAATCCTATAACCACGAAGCCCTGCTTTTTCTACTAAATCTCCTGCAAAATGTGGGATTGGATTCCGAAATATACTTCCTGCACACGGATGATTCCATGGTTGCGTTTCACGGCGGTAGTCTTTATTATTTTGCATGCTACGTACAATTTCTTCACGTTTTCCCGCCTGTAATTGAAACTCCGCCTCTAAAACAATACCAGGACGTTTCGTTTGCAATACAGATGACCGATAAGAAAACTCCAGTTCTTTATTCGTTAACCAGGCAATTGTACCGTCTTCAAACAGAATGAGAGCCTTCGATAATACACTCGATATATCCGATTTATGTGCACCTGCATTCATATATACTGCACCACCGACACTTCCTGGAATACCGCTCGCAAACTCCAATCCAGCTAACCCTTGACGACTAAGTAAAGTTGACAATTTAATAAGAGGATATCCACTACCAACTCTTACCTTATGTTTTTCGACCTCTAAGTGATCTAATCCTTCTCCTAAACGAATAACAACACCTTCTATGCCTTGATCAGATACAAGAAGGTTTGAACCGCGACCAATTACAGTCCACTTCGTTTTGTATTGCTTTACTAACTGTAATGTTTTTTCAATACCGGCTACATGCTTTGGCACAATTAAAATATCCGCTGGTCCACCTATTTTCATAGTTGTATAACGTGCTAACGGCTCGTTAACTAAAACACGACCAACGTCTGCTTCTATAAGCTCATTTACTAATTGTTCCATAGACAATCTCCCCCATATTAAGTCTCCTTATGACAATAATATGCAGGGCGTTCACCTAACGTTATCCCTCTATTTACGGGCAGTACAGCTCCTAAATCAAAATTCGGCGATAACAAAGAAATTAGGCGGAATCAGGA
Organism: Bacillus sp. JKS001846; assembly: GCF_900176455.1. Classification (NCBI taxonomy): domain Bacteria; kingdom Bacillati; phylum Bacillota; class Bacilli; order Caryophanales; family Bacillaceae; genus Bacillus; species Bacillus sp. JKS001846. Next base: position 1,784,577 of record NZ_FWYG01000001.1, on the reverse strand, counting down.
TGTCAGTAAACATCCGATTAGTGAAAGATAATAATCAACGAGAGAGAATCACTCCCCACTAATTAAAGCCTCACTTTATTTTTTTACAAGCTTATTCATTACTTCATACAGCTTATTTGCTGCATCTGGAATACCTAGTTGCTTAGCCGCTAGCTTCATATTTTGTAATGTTTGTGCATTCAATAAAATCTCATCAATATCACGAATAAGCGTTTCAGCTGTTAAATCTTTTTCAAGTAACATTTTTGCCGCTCCTTTATCAACAACTGAACGTGCATTCTTTTCCTGATGATTATTTGTTACATACGGACTCGGTATTAACACACTTGGTTTTCCTAACGCTGTTAATTCTGCAAGTGTTGTTGCCCCAGCCCTTGAAACAACAAGGTCTACACCAGTTAGTACCTCTGGCATATTATGAATGAACGGCTTAATAATAACATTGCTTGGGTTCCCTTTTTGCTTCACGGCTTCCATCACTTTATCATAATGTACTTCACCCGTTACATATAGTATTTCGTAGCTTTTGTTCCCAAACTGTTCAATTGCTTCAACGAAGGCATCGTTAATCGGTCTAGCCCCACGACTTCCACCAAATATAAGTACAGACTTTTTAGGAAGAGAAAGCCCAACTGAACGTTTCCCCTTCATTCCATTTTGATCCATTACCTCTGATGCTCGTGGATTACCTGTCATTACCACTTTTGACTCTGGAAAATGCTCTATAGCTGCTTCAAAACAAACAGCAACTTTATCAACATAACGGCTTAAAAACTTGTTCGTTACACCTGGTACACTATTTTGTTCATGTACAATAGTTGGAATACCTAATTTGGCTGCAGCGTATACAACTGGTCCACATACATATCCACCCGTTCCAATTACGATATCCGGATTAAAACGACGAATGTATCGTTTACTATCCTGTACACCTTTTAGAAAACGCATTACTGTTTTCACATTATCTAATGATATTTTTCGTTTAAATCCACTTATAACAATAGATTGAAATGGTATACCTGCTTTTGGAACGATTGTACTCTCTAGTCCATTTTCCGTACCAATATATAAAAATCTCGCTTCTGGATTTAACTTTTTTATTTCTCTAATTAAAGCAAGAGCTGGATAAATATGACCACCAGTACCCCCACCACTCACTAATACACGCACTACTAACTCCTCCGCTTCTCTTTTCTTATTTCCATTATACTTATTTCTATATACATATTGCATTTTTACACACATACGAAAAACCCTGTCTTATAAACAGGGTTTAGTAGCGAGAATGGCGACTTATATTTAATAATACACCTACTGCCATTAACATTAATGTCAAACTTGATCCACCATAACTTAAAAACGGCAAGGTAATACCCGTAACAGGCATCAGTCCTGTTACAACACCAACATTAATCATTACTTGAATCGCAATCATCGCCACAATACCTACTGCTAAAAACGTACCATATAAATCTGGCGCTCCTAATGCGATACGAATCCCGCGCCATAATAATAGACTAAATAATAATAACACAAATGAACCACCAATAAAACCTAATTCCTCGGATAAGATCGCAAATATAAAGTCAGTTTGTGGTTCAGGTAAATAAAGAAATTTTTGTCTACTTTGTCCAAGTCCAAGCCCAAATAATCCACCAGGTCCAATTGCAAGTAATGATTGGATAATTTGAAATCCACTCCCGAGCGGATCTGACCACGGATCTAAATATGATGTAATGCGTTTCATTCGATACGGTGCTGATGCAATTAACCCTACAAATCCTGCTACACCAATCAAACCAAACATTGCAAAGTGAAAGACCCTCGCTCCCGAAATGAATATCATAATGATACATGTCCCAACCATTACCGTTCCTGTCCCAAGGTCTGGCTGTAACATAATCATCCCAAAAGCAAGAAACACAAAACTAAGGGCCGGTAATAAACCACGTTTAAAAGATGTAATCAATTTTTGCCGTTCTGCTAAAAACTTTGCCAAGAAAATAATCATCGCAAACTTCATAAATTCTGACGGTTGAATCGAAAATGCTCCGATTCCAATCCAACTTCGTGCTCCTCCTCGAACAAGACCTACTCCAGGAATAAGAACGAGAATAAGAAGAATGAAGCAAACTAGCAAAATCACTTTTGAATACGTACGCCACACCCAATAATCAATTTTCATAATAAAAAACATAGCTACTACACCAAGACCCGCAAACAGTAATTGTCTTTTTGCAAAAAAGAATGAGTCCCCCATTTTATAAGAGGCCCAAACTGCACTCGCACTATAAACCATAATCATTCCGATTGTCAACAATGAAAGTGTTACGATGATGAGAATAAAATCAGGCGTTTTCTTCATTACCCACAAACACCACCTCTTTAGGCAGAAACTTTTGCCCTATGTAACAAAACATCAGTAGGTGTTAGCCTACTGATGTTTTGATTTACTTTATATAAGTTTATGCACAGCTTGTATAAAAATGTCTCCTCTTTCTTCAAATGTTTTAAATTGATCCCAGCTTGCACACGCTGGAGAAAGAAGAACGACATCGCCATCTTTAGAATGAGCATAAGCTTTCACCACTGCTTCATCTAAAGTATCGACACTTTCAATTATATCTAATCCCGCTTTTTCTGCCGCTCTTACTAGTTTAGGAGCTGTTTGTCCAAATGTTACAATCGCTTTTACATTTTTGAAATACGGAATTAAATCATCGAATTCATTTCCGCGATCAAGCCCACCTGCTAGTAACACAATCGGTTGTGTAAACGCAGATAGTGCTTTCTCAGTCGCTAACATATTCGTTGCTTTTGAATCATTATAAAACTTACGGTTGTTAATCGTTGTTACATATTCTAAACGATGTTTTACACCCGTAAAACGTTTTAACACGACCGTAATTGCTTCATTAGAAGTACCTAATAATTTCGCAATACTCATCGCAGCTAAAATATTTTCTAAATTATGTTGACCAGGTAAAACGATATCGCTTACTTCAACAACTTTTTCACCTTTGAAATAAAGAGCGTTATCTTTTATACACGCGCCATCTTCAATTTCTTTCGTTGTCGAAAACAGGATTTTTTGACCTTTAGAATACGCAGACAAAGCCATCACATCTGCATCATCTGCATTTATTACACTATAATCATTTTCTGTTTGGTTTTTAAAAATATTTGCTTTCGCTAAACCATATTCTTTCTTCGTCCCATGATAATCTAAGTGGGCCTCAAATAAATTTAAAAACGCAGCAATTTTAGGTTGGAACAATTCTACTCCCATCAATTGAAATGATGAAAGTTCTGTAACTACAACTTCATTTTCTTTTGCATCCTGTGCTACTTCACACGCTACAGTGCCAATGTTCCCTGCAATTACAGGATGCTTTTGTCCTTCTTTTAGCATTTCAAATGTCAGCATTGTCGTCGTCGTTTTACCGTTAGACCCCGTAATCCCAACAAATGGTGCTTCTGAAATACGATATGCTAATTCAACTTCCGTAACAATCGGAATTTGCTTTTCTTTCGCAGCAACTAATATTGGATTAGAATACGGGATTCCTGGATTTTTTACTACAAGAGAAATATTTCTCTCTAATAATTCTAAAGGATGACCACCGCATACAACGTCCATTCCTTTTGCTTGTAATTCTGCAGCAAATACATTCTCTGCTAAAGGCTTTCCGTCATTTACAATAACATTTGCCCCTAACTTTTGTAACAATGTAGCTGCTGCATAACCACTTTTTGCAATGCCTAATACAAGAATATTCTTATTTTGAAATTCAGTTACAGTTTTCAATTACATCCACACCCCGATATAAATTCCTAACACAGCTAATAAAAATCCTGCAGACCAAAACGTCACAACAACACGCCACTCTGACCAACCACATAATTCATAATGATGGTGTAATGGACTCATTTTAAAGACACGTTTTCCTGTTGTTTTAAATGAAATGACCTGAATGATAACCGATAAAGTTTCCATTACGAATACTCCGCCGATAATTACAAGTAGCAATTCTTGTTTTAATAAAATCGCTACAGCTGCAATGGCTCCACCTAAAGCTAATGAACCTGTATCTCCCATAAACACTTTTGCTGGATTCGCATTGAATACTAAAAATCCAAGTACAGCTCCTACAACTGCCATACAGAATATCGCCACTCCAAATTGCTCTTGTGCCACAGCAATAATACTAAATGCTCCAAATGCAATAGCAGCTGTTCCTGATAATAAACCATCTAAACCGTCAGTTAAGTTAACTGCATTTGATCCACCAATAAGCATAAATAGTACAAGTACGAAATACGCCCAACCTAATTCAAACTTAACATCCGTTCCCGGAATCATGATGTATGTGTGGAACGCTTGCCCTTTTCCAATTAAAAAGAATGCAATAGCAATAACAAGCTGACCTACTAATTTTTGTTTTGATGTTAAACCAAGATTTCTCTTCTTAACCACCTTTATGTAGTCATCTAAAAATCCAATCAAGCCGTAACCAAACGTCACTAATAGTAATAACGAAACCTCTGCACCTAAATAATTAAACTTAATCGCCATAATAAGTGAAGTTACCATCATAGATACGTATATGACGATACCACCCATTGTCGGTGTCCCTGATTTTTTTTGATGTGACTTTGGTCCCTCATCACGAATACTCTGTCCGAACTTTAATTTTCTTAAAAATGGAATAAACAATGGCGAAAGGGCAACAGAAATTAAGAATGCTACCCCAGCCGTTACTAATAAACCTTGCTCAAGCACATGTAGTCCTCCTCTCACGTTGTTACTCTTCGTTGCTTAAACGCCCTTTAATTGCTTCTTTAGCAACTTCACGATCATCAAAATGATGAACTTCTTTACCAATAATTTGATACGTTTCATGACCCTTACCAGCAATAATAATGATATCATCTGCTTTCGCTTTAGTGATTGCATGGTGTATCGCTTCTTTTCTATCAATAATCACTTCATAATTTTTCCCACTTGCACCATGTACCATATCATCTAAAATAGCCGCTGGATCTTCACTTCTTGGATTATCTGATGTGTAAATTGCATGAGTTGCATATTTTGTTGCAACACTTGCCATTATCGGTCTCTTCGTTCGGTCCCTATCGCCGCCACAACCAACGATACAATACACATCACCTTTTGCAAATTGTTTTGCAGTTTTTAATACATTTTCTAAACTATCCGGCGTATGTGCGTAATCAACAATAACTGTATAATTTTGTCCTCCATCAACAACTTCAAAACGCCCTGGAACCCCAGCTAGTTCTTTTATAACAGCAATGATTGTTTCTAATTTCACACCCGAAACAAGTCCTGCTGCTGTTGCTGCAAGTACGTTATATACATTAAATTTACCTATTAATTTCATCGTAACATTTACACTTTCATATGGTGTGACAAGCGTAAATGTAGTCCCGCCACTCGTCATAACGATATTTTTTGCCATAATGTCACTTGTTGTATCAATACCATATGTTACAACTGTTGCTGCAGTACTTCTCATATACTCTTCTGTTACATTATCATCGCTATTCAGCACAGCGTACTTTTCACGATTATGATTATAACTATTGCCAAGCTGTGCAAATAGTAACCCTTTTGCATGTTTATATTCTTCCATCGTTTTATGATAGTCTAAATGATCTTGTGTTAAATTCGTAAACACCGCTACATCGTAATCACATCCGTGTACACGACCAAGATCTAACGCATGTGACGAAACTTCCATTACCGTGCTGTCCACACCTTGTTCAACCATTTTTGAAAACGTCTGTTGAAGTGTTAGTGCATCTGGTGTTGTATTTTTCACCTCAAATGTTTCATCACCGATTTTCATATTAATCGTTCCAATTAGCCCTGTTTTATGACCATGTGCTCGCATAATCTCATCCATAATATGCGATGTTGTTGTCTTTCCATTTGTACCTGTAATTCCGATTAAATGTAACTTGTGTGTCGGTTGACCATAAAAATAATCAGCTAAAACCGCTAACGAACGAAAAGTATTTTTCACAAGTACAACTGGAACGTCAACATCAATTGGTCTTTCCGCAACAATAGCAGCCGCTCCTTGTGCCGCTGCTTGCTTAGCAAAATCATGGCTATCAACCGTATATCCTTTCATACATACAAATAAGCTTCCCTCTTTCACTTTACGTGAATCAGCTTCTATAGATGTGATTTCTGGATTTTCTTTTGGAACAACTGGAAAATCATGCAAACATGATACAAGTGTATGCAACTTCATTTCACTAAACCCTCTCTACATTGTTTATTTATCTTTTTTCAGTAAGCAACACATTACCTCCTATATAAGGAGGTAAGTGCTACTGACCTATTTATGAATGAGACACTTACTGTCTCAAATTAAGTAACTGTTCTATAAAGAACTCACTTCCACCAATTGTACCATAAAACGTACTATGTTACCTTTAATTCCCGAAGTAAATTCTAATTTTTGAGCCTTCTTTTACTTTAGCTCCCGCTTCTGGTGATTGTTTAATTACTTTCTCTCCATCTCCACTTATATCAAGCTTCAAATCGACGAGTTGTGTTTGTAAGTCTTTCTTTTTCATTCCAATTAAATTCGGAACTTCCACAGTTGGTGTATCGCCCCATTTATATTCTTTCTCAACTTGTTCTTTTCTCGGTTTCACTCCCATAACAGGAAGCGCATCTCGAAGGATATTCCCGACAATCGGAGCTGCTACCACTCCACCAAACTGTGTAACCCCTTTTGGATTATCAACAGCTACATACACAACAATCTCTGGATCATCCGCTGGAGCAAATCCGATAAAAGATACTATATAATTATTCTCTAAATATTTACCATCCTTCACCTTTTGAGCAGTACCCGTTTTTCCACCTACGCGATATCCATCAATATAAGCACCTTTACCAGAACCTTTCGCTACAACATTCTCTAATGCATAACGAACTTTTTCTGAAGTTTCCTTGGAAATAACTTTTCTTTTCTCAACAGGTGTCTTTTTACTAACAACTTGATTATTTTTCGGATCAATAAACTCCTTAGCTATATACGGCTGATACAATGTTCCACCATTTACAGCCGCCGCTACAGCTGCTACTTGTTGAATCGGCGTAACAGAAACTCCTTGGCCGAATGAAGTTGTTGCTTGCTCTACTGGACCAACTTTATCTAAATTAAATAAAATCCCACTGCCTTCACCTTGCAAGTCAATTCCAGTCTTCTGCCCAAAACCAAAATTACGAATGTATTTAAATAATCGGTCTTTACCAAGGCGATCACCAAGTTCAATAAATCCCGGGTTACATGAGTTTTGAACGACTTCTAAAAACGTTTGACTGCCATGACCTCCTGCTTTCCAGCATTTCAATCTAGCTCCACCTACTTCAGCTGCTCCATCATCATAAAACGTATCCTTCTCTAAGTCTACTAAATTTTCATTCAATGCTGCAGCTAATGTAATGATCTTAAATGTTGAACCAGGCTCATACGTACTCCATACAGGTAGATTTCTGTTATACACTTCTGGAGAGACACTTTGAAAATCCGCTGGGTCAAAACTCGGTCGACTAGACATCCCTAAAACTTCACCATTTTTAGGGTTCATTGCAATCGCAATCATACCGTCAGGATTATAAGTTGACTCCGCAATATTCATTTCTCTTTCCATAATCCTTGTAATACGCGCATCGATTGTTAATCCTAAATTTAAACCGGCTTCTGGCTTTTTGAAATCATCACCAACATTAGGCATCCTTTGTCCTTTCGCATCTGCAAAAAAACGCACATGACCTTTGTCCCCATTTAGCTCTTTATCATAATATTTTTCTAGTCCCATAAGACCTTGGTTATCGCTACCTGCAAAACCTAATACATGTGATAAAAAGTTTCCAAACGGATAGTACCGGATAGAATCCTCTGCGATATACACGCCCTTCAGACTTAATCCTCGTACTTCTTTCGCTTTGTCATGTGATATTTTCCTTCCGCCTTTATCTAACCTTACAATCGATTCTTTTTTTGTAATCCTTTTATAAATCTCATCTTTTTCCACACCTAATACTGCAGCTAACTTCTCTGCAGTCTCCGCTGGTTTTTCAATTTGCCTCGGTACAACAAAGACAGTTGGAGCACTTTTATTCGTGGCAAGTTCCACACCATTTCGGTCTAAAATTTTCCCACGTTCGGGTTCAAAAGTAATATTACGACTCCATGAATCTTTCGCACGATCCGTTAACATATTCCCAAGAAAAAATTGCACATATCCAAGACGAATATCGATAATCGTGAAAATAAGTATACCTGATATAAGTATAAAAATAAGTCGTTTTCTAACTGTTACATTTGATACACGCATATTGGAACAAGCCTCCCTTACGCCTAGCTTGTTCCAATATATGCTTGTACTTATTTAATTAGAACTTATTCTCTTTTACCATTACGGCTTTTCTGCTTCTTGCTGTGGTTCGAGTGGCGGTACGAGTGTGACACCTAATTCTGTACCAGGTTGTAATAATGTTCCTTCCGCCACACTTTGTTCTGTTACGTATCCTGTACCAGAAGGTTTCAAGTTAAGCTGTAATGTCTTCGCTAAATTCATAACATCACGCAGTGCCCATCCTTGTATATTTGGCATTGTAGGCTTATCTCCTACCAAGAAGACTCGGTCGCCTTTTAATGTTTGTTCAGTCGCTTTTGGTACTTGTTGCTGTACTTTCCCTTCACCTAGTACGATTGGACGAAGTTTTGCTTTATCAATCGCTTTCCCCGCTTCAGCCATCGTTTTACCATTTACATCCGGAACAGTAGTTTGTTGTTCTTTCAGATGTTTTTTCGGATCTTTAACTTCATTTGGCTTAATCTTTAAATACTCTAAACTATTTTTTGTTACATATTTAAAAATATCAGCTAACGGTTGTGCACCGTTCTCATCATCTTTTAATTTAGGCTGTTTAACAGCTACATACACAACAAGTTGTGGATCGTCCATTGGTGCCATACCTAAGAATGAGAATATATAATTCTGTCTCCCTGTCATATAGCCGCCTTTTCCATCCGGAATTTGCGCTGTACCTGTTTTACCACCAACTGAATATCCATCAATTTTATAAGCTGTCCCTGTACCTTTCGGAGATGTAACAACACGTTCTAATAATTGTCTTACTTGCGCTGCTGTTTCCTTTGTAACAGGTTTTCCTACTTCTTCTGGCTTATGTTCTAATTTTACTTTGTCTGTTATCGGATCTACAATTTTATCAATTGCATAAGGTTTCATCATTTTCCCATCATTTGCAATGGCCGTTGCAGCTTGTACAAGCTGAATTGGTGTTACAGTGGAACCTTGTCCAAAAGCTGTTGTCACTTGTTGTATTTGCTGATCAAATAAAATTGTATTCGATCCTTCACCTGATAAATCAATGTTCGTTTTTTCATCTAATCCAAAACTATGAATATATTTTCGGAAACGTTCTGGACCAAGTTTTTGATCTCCTAAAATTGCAAACGCTACGTTTGAAGAACGCTCTACCCCTTCATCAAACGTGATAGAGCCCCAACCAGCACCACCGTTATGATCTTTTATTTTCCTATTTCCGACTTGATATGTCCCGGACTGATAATAATCTTGGCCTTTGTACACACCTTCATTAATAGCTGCCGCTAACGTGAAAATTTTCATTGTTGATCCAGGTTCAAATGCATTGGCAATTGCGTCATTAAAGAAATATTTAATTTGACGATCATTAGGGTCATAACTAGGTTTAGTAGACATCGCTAATATTTTCCCAGTTTTCGGATCTGCAACAATCCCTATTAAACTTTCTGGCTCATATTGCTTACTTGCTGCTTTCATCGCGTCTTCTAAATAACTTTGGACACGTTGATCGATTGTTAAATAAGCGTTATCTCCATTTTTAGGTGCCTTTACATTAACTTTTCCCCCATCAAGGGACACACCTTTACGATCACCTGTATATGCTACTTCTCCGTTCGAGGCACTTAAGTATTTATCCAAGCTTTTCTCTATGCCAAATTGACCTACCGAGGTTCCATTCTCATTTGGTTTTGCATGACCTATAACGTAAGATGCAAAATCACCGTTTGGATACACCCTTGCATTTTCTGTAATAAAAGATATTCCCGGCAACTTCAACGCTTCTATTTGTTCCTTCTTTTCTTTCGTCAAATCCTTGCCTAACGTTCCAAATTCGACTTGACTTCTACCTTCCTTATTTAAAGAAGCTAAAATATCCTCTTCGCCTTTTCCAAGTACTCCTGCAATTTTCTTTGCAGTATCTTCTTTATTCTCAACTGAGTTAGCACCTTTTAGTGCAGCTACCATTTTGTAAGAGTTTGCGTCTTGCGCTAACACATGACCGTTTTGATCATAAATGGTTCCTCGGTTCGCTTCAAGAACTCCTTTTTTACTATGCTTTTGTTTAGCAAGTGCATCTAAATCCTGATTATGAACTGTTCCTGTTGATTGTATGTAAAAAAATCGGGCTAATAACAGCAAAAAGAGCAGGAGGAAAAATATCATAAAATAACCTGCTCCCTTATTGGTATGAAATTTAGTCATATTCTTCTTCATCGTTCCTTCACACCTATTGCCTTATTTGAGGCCTTTCACATTATTCGCATTAATTTCTAGCCCGTGTTTTTTTGCAACTTCAGCGATTCGTTCATAGCGACTTAACTTCTCTACTTCAGCTTGTAATTCTTGATTTTCTTTTTGCTGCTGTACAATTTTTTCTTCTATCGTCGCTGCTTCTACATTAACTTGATAAAGGCCTGCTTTATTTCCAATAAACGCGACACAGGCATACAATAAAAAGCCAATAAACGCTACATACAACAGTTTTTCGATTCTTGTAATTTTCGCTTTAACCTTCGGCTTAGCCATCTGCTGTGGGGGCGTTTGAATTTGCACCTCTTCTTGCGCTTGTTGTTTGTACTTTACAGCTAAATTAGTCATACCTCTCTCTCCCTTTTATCGTTTTTCAGCGATTCTCAACTTCGCAGAACGCGCACGATTATTTTCTTCTAGCTCTATATCAGAAGGTAAAATCGGTTTTCTTGTAATAAGCTTTAATTTCGGCTTAAATTCATCAGGAATAATCGGTAATCCTGGCGGCAATTGTGGCGTTGTACTATTTCGCTTAAACGTTGTTTTACAAATACGATCTTCTAATGAATGGAATGTTATAACACTAACTCTTCCACCTGGCTTAACCATCTCAATAGCAGATTCCAATGCTTCTTCAAATACTTTTAATTCATCATTTACAGCTATACGAATTGCCTGAAACACTCGCTTAGCAGGATGCCCACCCGTTCTACGAGCTGGAGCCGGAATACCTTCTTTAATTAGCTCTACTAATTCTCCTGTCGTTTCAATAGCTTTATTCTCACGATAAGCTTCAATTTTTCTTGCAATTTGTTTTGAAAATTTCTCTTCACCGTATTGGAAGAAAATCCTTACAAGTTGTTCATATGACCAGCTATTTACAACATCATACGCTGTTAATGGGGCATCTTGATCCATCCGCATATCTAGCGGTGCATCATGATGATAACTAAAGCCTCGTTCTGGTGTATCTAATTGTGGGGATGAAACACCTAAATCAAATAAAATACCATCTACTTCTGTTATACCTATTTCCTGCAGTTTTTCAGCTAAATAACGGAAGTTACTCTTTACTGTTATAAACTGTTCACCGTATGAAGAGAACTTTTCTTTCGCGTTTTGAATCGCTATCTCATCTTGATCAAACGCTATTAATTTTCCACCTTCAGTTAATTGGGATAATAAATAAGAACTATGTCCTCCTCCCCCCAGTGTACAATCTACATATGTACCATCTGGCTTTATATCTAAGCCGTCTACTGTTTCCTTTAAAAGCACTGTTACGTGTTTAAACATTGTTGCACCTACTCTTTTTCCAATTAATTATGTTGAATGTATCCCTTCCTCTAAACACATATTTCACGCTTAGAGAATGAAATAATACGAAAGAACGACTCATTTAACTTACCAACAAAGGCAACATACTATACAAATCGCTATTTTCTTTTATTATATACTAAATTTTATCATCTTTTGCGGGAATTTAAATAAAAAACTGTCGAAAAAGCGAATAATACGTTTACATTTTGTGCTATTTTGTCATATATTTAAGTATCCAACACAATTGCCATATCTAACATTTTTTGATTGATAATTCAGAAAAAAATCACTTCACAGTAAATTCAACGGAATAAAAATAAAATCCTGCTCCAAAGAGCAAGATTTTATAGTTTTATAACATGATGTTTTCCGTCCCAAGAAAAAGGGTTTTCCATTACACGATCAACGAAATCCAAACCAAACTGATTTAAATAATAACATACATTCCACACACGTTCTTGCGGCGCACCTAATGGACGAAGTGCGAATTGTATACGGCGGAATTTATTTAGCTGAACCTCATACTTTTTCTCAACATTTCTTTTCAACATTCTTTCCAACAGTTCAATTTGTTCATTAATTTTCAATTCGTTTTTCCCTGCAAACGCACCTAACCCTGGCTCTATTTTCTTTACAAATTGCTGTAAAGATGTATGAATATCGGCAATTTCTTTTTTCGCCTTTTCAAAATGATCATCAATCGGTTCCTCTATTTGATTAAACAACCAGTTTTCACGCAGTTTATCGACATCATTTAAAAACGGATCAATTTCTCTCAATTGCAGATCGAATAAATCTGTCGCTATATCTCTCTCCACATAAGTAATTGTAAGACGAGGAACGACAGGTGGCATTTGAAAACCGACAGTATGGAATACTTGCTGTAATTCACTCCAATAAGCTAATTCCCCTGGACCTCCAATAAATGCGAGCGTAGGAAATACATACTCTTGCATAAGAGGACGTGTTACAACATTATTACTAAAACGTGCCGGATTTCTCTCCATCTCTTCAATCAACTCTTCGTATGAAAAGGAATGCGCCCCATCCTTTCCAACAAACTTACCTTGATGCTCTTCAAGCAATACTCGTTCATTATCTATTTCCATGAATATATGCACTGCATGAGACTTCGTTTCAATAATCGGTTTGTATCCTAGTTCTTTAATTACTTCCTGCTGATTACGAAGGCCCTCTTGTACCTCTTTATACTTACTTATAATTCGCTTGAAAAATGGAATTTCTAACTTTCTTAATTCAGGATGATGTGAATCAACAAGGATTAAACCAGAATTAGCAAAGATTTTCGTAATAAGATGAGCAAAGAAATCTACATACGTATTCGATTTTTTCAAAGCATCATCAACAAATTTTAATACATCTTTTGTAAAATTTGTTTCTGGGTATGTTTTAAAAATCTCTTCAATCCAATTTCTACAATCTTCAACAGAAAGTTCAGACTCAGAAGCACTTGCCTTTTTCGGATTACGGTCATAAAAAATAGTTTTTTTCATCTTTTTATTTTTCGCTACAAAAGTATGATTAATCTCATCCATATCATGGTCTTCACCCGCAATCCAGAAGACAGGGACAACTTTAACTCCTAAACTTTCTTCCTTTTCCTTTGCAAGCTGTAAAATTGAAATAACTTTATGAATTGTATAAAGCGGTCCAGTTAATAACCCCGCTTGTTGTCCAGCTATAACAACATATGTATTTTCATCTCCAAGCGCTTTTACATTTTGAAGTGTAGATTCTCCCGCTTGTAATTTTGTATTATATTCTAATAAATGCGCTACTAAATCTTGGCGGAAAAACTCCCTTTCACGCAAATCATGTAAACGTTGTTTAAAAGCATCTTCTGTTAACATATAATCAAAACATGACTGTATCTCTTTTTTACCGTTCATATAGTCCGCTACAATACCTTGTTGCGGAACAGAGATTTCTTTTATCTCCATATAATTCTTCCTTTCGTATCCAGTTCTCTCACCAATCCACATTGTAGTCAATGTTTCACGTAAAAGCAAAGAATAACACTTATACTCTTGTTTCTAAACCTTTTATTGCATCGAACAAAAATTGAAGTGTCGGAACTGGTCGTTGCTGTTTCTTAGCTTCTTCTAATACATATCCAACAATCGCATTAATTTCCGTCTTTCTACTCGCTCTTACATCCGCTAGCATAGAAGATGTATTACGAGACGTTCCTTCACACACATTTCGTACCATTTGCCATACCATTTCTTTTTCTCCTCTAATAAGAAATGCTGCCTCCTGAAACACTTGCTCCATCATTTGATAAAAAAAACGATTCGTGATTAATTCACCATTCTTAACTCCCAATAGTGCTGTCAACGGATTGATACATACATTTACTACTAATTTTTTATGCATAATCTCTTCCCAATCCGTTTCTATTTGAACTGGAAAATAAGCAACAGGAAAATAATTGAATATTTTTTTAAAATGTATAGATTGACCACAAACCACTCCAAATTTTGTTACCCCTATCCCAGTATGATGAACGATATGCCCTCCCTCTTTTTTCGCACCATGTTCTACAATACCAACAGCTATATTTTTACTCCCTATGTTCAGCATCTTTTGAAGATGCGACATTCCGTTTTGCAAAAAGATTAATGATGATGCCCCTTCCACAAACGGTAGTACGTCATCTATATGATATTGCTTCACAGCAATAAATATATAATCTAAATTTTGCGCTACCATACTTTCTATCGGTAAAACAGATGGATATACTGTTTCACATCTTCCATCTCTAATACAAGTTACACCTGTTTCATTTAATTCTTCAGCTTGCTTAGCTGTTCTTGTAAACAACGTAACATCTTGGTTATTTTTTTGTAAATAAAATGTATACAATAGACCAATAGCACCTGGTCCGACAATTCCAATTTTCATTTTCACACAAGGAATTCACACTAAGTGCCCTTGCCTTCCCCCCTTTATATCTTTTTAAAGCACCTGAGCACGCCCTATAATTCCGCTGTCCTCTGCCCAACAAATATACTCTCATTTTTCACTATGTATGTACCACCTATTAATACGCTTCTACTCTTAGTTTAGCAAATCCTCAAAAAAATAAAAAAAGAAATATACTATCTTCTTCATAAAAATAAAAAAATGAGTTATACTATTATTATAAATATTTTTACTTTTCTGCATTCAACGAGACAAGAAAAGGATGTGATGTAATGGGATTCCCAAAAGTTGAGCGCTTGCTCATCAATTATAAAACGTTAGATGAATTCAAAAAATTTAAAGGGTGCGGAGCCCAGGAACTATCTATGCTGGAAGAATTACAAGCAAACATTATTGAAAACGACAGTGAATCTCCATTTTACGGTATTTATTATGGCGGATCACTAATCGCACGTATGAGTCTATATATGAAAAGAAACGGCGGAGAACCATTCGAAATTACAGGTCCCTACCTAGAACTTTATAAACTTGAAGTATTACCAACTTTTCAAAAACAAGGATTCGGGCAAATGCTTGTAAATCATGCGAAACAAATGCAATTTCCTATTAAAACGATAGCACGTATTCATTCAGCTGGTTTTTGGGATAAATTAAATTTCAACCCCGTATCAGTAACTGATGGAGATTTTTATATTTGGCATCCAGAAGCAAATTTGAATGCGGTTACAAACGAAGAATCGGCTTAAGAAATAAAAAAACAGCTGTATAACAGCTGTTTTTTATTTCTTAAGCTTCTCTAACTTCTCATTCGAGCGAGCATTGTTTCTTTCCGCTACCATTACACTTCTTTTTTGATCGATATAATCAAGTAGTGTTCTATACTCTTCTTCATATACTGATAATCGCTCCAGAAGACGCTCTCTTTCTGTTTGTAATGATTCAACTTGTTGTTGCAACACCGTTAAAGAGTTTTCATCTTTATAATTTTGCAAGAAATCAATAACATCATTCAACGTAATTGACGTAGGTTCTAACACCTTTGTCTCTTTCACTTCATAATTTTCTACTTTACGAAGTTGCTTTGCTTCCTCAATACGTTCTTTATATTGCTTTCTTACGTAAGAATTCCATCTAAACCCACATGCTGCTGGTGTACGAGATAAATTTTTCCCCACTTCCTTAAAGGCAGAAAGTTGTGTTCCACCTTCTCGAATATGCCGGAGTACTACTTCTGCCAGAAGCAAATCTTCATCATCAGTCCAAGCATCTTGTCTTGTTGTCGCCATCTCTCTAGTCCTCCCTATGCATTTTTTATTAAGCATATGCAGTTACTAGAAAAGATAGAATACAACAACTAAAGATTAAGACAAAAAAAATAAACGCAGAAGATATCTTCTGCGTTTATTTTCCCGCAATTACTTGCTGATTACTTCTTTACCTTTGTAAGTACCGCATGCTTTACATACACGGTGAGCTAATTTCGCTTCACCACAGCTTGGGCACTCTACCATACCAGGTACTGATAATTTGAAATGCGTACGACGCTTTCTTTTTACTGTTTTAGAAGTTCTTCTAAAAGGTACAGCCATTCTTCCCACCTCCTTAAAAGAAATAGTTATTTTCATATGAAGGCCTGAACCAGTCTTCCGATTATTTGTCAAAAAACTTTGCAAGTCCTGCCAATCTTGGATCAACAGTCTTTTCTTTGTCTTCTTCCGAAATCACTTGCCAGTCTTGACCTTGCATCGGTGCTCCACCAGAAACATCATCACTGAAAATTTGCATTGGAATCTCCAAAAGTATATTTTCCTTGATTACGGGCAGTAAGTCAAGTACTTCTCCTTCTAAAGAATGAATTTCAGCTTCAGTTTCAAATTCTTCTTGTGAAGTTTGGAACACCTCAGTTGTTTTAATGTCAAATGGTAATGTCACATCTACTAAAGAGCGAGAACATGGTAAAACCATGCTTCCAGTTATATGTAGATGAAACGTAAACTTACCGGAGCCAAAATCAACTCTTCCCGTTACATGAACAGGATTAATTTCACGAATATCTTTCTCGACCTCTTTTAGCTCACTTACATCTACCATCTCATCCAATGTCAATCCTTTATTTCTCAATTTATTCAATTGATGGATGGACCATTTCATATCATATCACCTCAAGGCAACAAACAAAATTATAGCTAGCCATTTTATATTTGTCAATGTTTTTTCTTTACACTATAATGAAGTCATCATAGTAAATAATATATAGAGTATCACGTTTTTCAAAAAGATGCTACATCGAAAGGAGAGATTACCATAAAAGCTGGTGGTATAGTTGTTGAATATAACCCTTTTCATAACGGTCATCTTTATCATGTGCAACAGACAAAAAAGTTAACACAATCCGATATAATAATTGCCGTTATGAGTGGTCCTTTTTTACAGCGTGGTGAGCCCGCACTCATTTCCAAATGGTATCGCACTAAAATGGCCTTAGCAAACGGCGTAGACCTTGTTGTAGAGCTTCCATACGTCTTTGCAACACAAAAGGCTGAAACCTTCGCAAATGGTGCTATTTCCATTTTAAATGCCCTACGTGTTTCTGAAATTTGTTTCGGTAGTGAGGATGGACAAATCGAAAATTTTTATAATACCATCTCCGTACAAAAAAACGAAGAAGAGACTTTTAACTACCTTGTAAAACAATTCATGGACGCTGGTAATAGTTATGCAAAAGCAACATCGGATGCTTTCTCACACATTTTAACATCTGAAAAAAACATAGATATGTCACAACCAAATAATATTTTAGGCTTCCAATATATGAAAGCAATTCTGTCACAAAATAGCTCTATACAAGCTCAAACTATAAAAAGATTTGCCTCTCATTATCATGATGAAACATTTAATGACCAACATATTGCAAGCGCGACAAGCATCCGAAAACAACTCTTTAGCGAAGAAGGATCATTTACAACAATTGAACCTTTTCTCCCACAGGCAACCACTTCGCTTTTAGCAAATTACAAACAAAATTACGGGATATTACATAATTGGGAACAATACTTTTCATTTTTTAAATATAGACTCATGACGATGTCTCCAGGGGACTTACGACATATATATGAAATAGAAGAAGGTTTAGAGCATCGTATTTTATCAAAAATACAAAACAGTTCCTCCTTCTATTCATTCATGGAAGCATTAAAAACAAAACGTTATACATGGACTAGATTACAAAGAGCTTGTACACACATTTTAACAAACACAACAAAAGAGGAAATACGTAGCGCAAATATAGAACAACACGCACCATATATTCGCCTGCTAGGTATGTCACAAAAAGGACAAACTTACCTTTCAAAAAACAAGAAAAAAATCGAACTTCCAATCCTTACTCATACAAAAACATTCGACCATGCCGCTTTAGATATAGAGAAAAAAGCAAACTCTGTATATTTCTCCATCATGCACGAACCGTTACGCACACAACTATTAAAACAGGATATAACACACCATCCTGTTCGCTATGATGAAACAACTACAAAATTCCTATAAAAAAACCTCTCTATTTCAGAGAGGTTTTTTCCTTATCCATCTTTTCTAAATATGTTAACGCATCATCCAGCGTATCTACTGGTACAATTTTCATTTTTGTTTTAATATCCTTTGCAGTCTCAAGTGCATCTTTATAGTTCGATTTCTCCGCACCTTTTTCATTTGGCGCAAAGAACACTTCAGCCCCGGCATCGCTAGCAGCCACCACTTTTTGATTTATACCACCAATTGGGCCCACTTCTCCTTTTTCATTAATTGTACCTGTTCCAGCTATTTCATGTCCTTTCGTTAAGTCTTCTTCCACAAGTTGATTATATATTTCTAATGTGAACATTAAACCTGCGGATGGTCCACCAATTTCATGAGAATTAATTTTCACTTTCGGATCGACCACTAATTCTCTTTCCGTAACGATAGAAACACCTATGCCGACACGCCCATTCCCATTAGGAATCGTCTTTACATTTAAATTCTCTTTCAATTGTTTTCCATTTCTCATGTACTCAATACTTACAGCATCGTTTTCTTTTTTCCCTGTCATATATTCAATAAATTGCTCCGTCTTTTCAAATGTTTTTCCGTCAACAGCTATAATAACATCACCAAGCTTAAGCTTTCCTTCTGACGGCATTCCTTTTGCCACACCAGCAACTAATACACCTTTATTTTCAAAAGATACTGAGCGATTTGCACGTTTATATGCATTATAAATTGCTGCATTTTGCGAATCTTTCATCGCATAATTTTGGCGAAATTGATATTCTTCATCACTCTCACCTTTTTGCAATATTTCTTCCGCTTTCGAAATATGTGTATATTTATTAAACTGTGCCGCTATTAAATTCACCACATTTGCTGGTCCCATTGAAACCGTAACAAGCATAAAATCACCAGATTCTTTCGTTCCACCCTCAACTTGAACATAAGGCTCTAATTTGGCAGCCATTCCTGGTTTTGTTATATAATACGGTAAACGTACGTAAACAAGTAACATCGCCAATATAACCCCTATTAAGATTGCATATATAAACCGAAAACGCTTAAACATTATGTTTCTCCTTCCACTGCTCAATTAATAAATAAATATTTGAAACATGTTTTTCTGCTTCTACTTCTCCAACTCGAATAATGTCTTCAATGTTTGTAAAAGCACGTGAACTAAATTGCTCTACAGCTGGTCGCATCATTAAATCCGATGCAATTTGCCGATTCATTACAAGCTCATGCTGCATAATTTCAATACTTTGTATGATTACGTCATAAATGGACGTAACATCGCCATTCACCTTAATTGGAGATACATCAACAGCGATAACAATATCGGCCCCTAACTCTTTCACAACCGATACTGGGATGCGATCAATGACTCCACCATCCACTAATAATCTTCCATCTATTTTTTCTGGTACAAACACTCCAGGAACAGATATGCTAGCCCTCACCGCATCTGCAACTGGCCCACTTGTAAAAACCACTTTTTCCCCCTTCAATATGTCAGTAGCCACAACAGCCGTCGGGATATCTAACTCTTCTAAATTTTTATTATATGTAAACATTTTAATCATATCTTTGACACGTTTTCCAGCAATAAATCCCATTTTCGGTACCGTGAAATCTAAATAATACTTCCGCTTAAAAACAGATGCCAATTTATACAATCTTTCAACGTTACTACTTGCCGCATAAAACGTACCTATTAGCGCCCCCATACTACTTCCTGCAATCATGTGAATAGGGATACCCGCTTCCCTTAAAACCTTTATTACACCAATATGAGCAAACCCTTTCGCTCCTCCAGACCCAAGCGCTAAACCAATCTTTGGTTCTTTCATTTTTCTCACCCTTTAATTTTTTTCATTCCTTTTTCATACTTATGGTCTAAATTCACTACGTATCCACGTATACTGAAATGAACGTTTTTTGGGACAAAGGGGGATTTACTTACATGTATGAAAAATGGAAAACCGCTTTCCTTACCATATCAACGCTATTTTTAACCTTTTCTCTTGTACTCCACCCCCAAGCCGCTTTGCAAGCTTCTATTCGCGGGTTAAATATATGGTGGGAAGTTGTATTCCCTTCACTACTACCGTTTTTCATCATTGCGGAACTTCTAATTAGTATCGGTGTTGTAAAATTTATTGGCGTTATATTAGAACCACTCATGCGCCCACTTTTTCGCGTTCCAGGGATAGGCGGATTTGTTTGGGCGATGGGAATGGCTTCTGGTTTCCCTGCAGGCGCCAAATTAAGCGCTAGACTACGAAAAAGCAATCTTTTAACTCAGATTGAAGCGGAGCGCCTCGTTTCTTTCACAAATTCTTCCAATCCACTTTTTATTTTCGGTGCTGTGTCTATCGGCTTTTTTAATAATCCGAAATTAGGAATTATATTAGCCGCTGCCCATTATTTCAGTAACTTTGCTGTCGGATTAATTATGCGTTTTTACGGCGATAATACCGCTTACAAAAATAATACACACACTACAAAAAAACGTCGCTTTCAAAACCCTTTTTTAATTCTTCACGAGACACGCTTACAAGAAAAAAGACCAATTGGTAAATTACTTGGGGATGCCATTGTTTCTTCTATTCAAACATTACTTATGATTGGCGGATTTATTATTTTATTCTCTGTGTTAAATAAAATGATTACTGTATTCCACATTACAGCAGCTCTTTCTTTTATTATGCAACATATTTTATCATTCTTCCAACTAAGTACAGATTTTAGTATACCTATATTATCAGGTATTTTCGAAATGACACTCGGAAGCCAAATGATTAGTCAAATAAATGAAACACCGCTCTTACAACAAGCTATGGTAACAAGCTTCATTTTAGCATTTAGCGGCCTTTCTATTCAGGCACAAGTTGCTAGTATATTAGCTGAAACAGATATCCGATTTAAACCCTATTTTTTCGCACGAATTATTCAAAGTATTCTTGCCCCTATTTTTACATTTGTATTTTGGACACCATTTTATGAGAAAGTGAGTTCTTTCTCACCTATGCCAAAAGATATTCCTGTATTTTTATCCGAGCATCCTTCTATACTACATGAAATTTGGACATCTTTTATACATTATGGACCAATTTTTACATTATTTTGTCTATACTTATATGTTATTTTATTATTTTTGCGCACGTATAAAGAAAAACCCCGTTCACTTTAACGGGGTTTGAAACTTTTCTTTTAAAGCACGCTCTACAATAGGAGGTACAAGATCCACTACACTTCCTCCATACCTCGCAACTTCTTTTACAATACTCGAGCTTAAAAATGAATATTGGTTGTTTGTCATAATAAAAAATGTTTCAATATTTTCATCTAATTTTCGATTCATAGAAGTAATTTGCATCTCATATTCAAAATCAGAAACTGCTCGTAAACCACGTAATATTGCATTTGCATTACGCATTTTTGCATACTCTACTAATAGCCCACTATGCGAATCTACCTTTACATTCGGGATATCCTTTGTCGCTTCTCGAATTAGTTCTAATCGCTCTTCAACTGAAAAGAATGGTTTTTTTGATGAATTGTTTAAAACGACTACGTACACCTCATCAAATACTTTTGCTCCCCTTTTAATAATATCCAGATGCCCAAGGGTAATTGGATCAAAACTTCCTGAAGAAATCGCTATACTTGTCATTCTGTCCCCTCACCTTCATACTTATAAATCGATATTGCAGTAATCCCATAATTCTCAGCTCGTACTTTTACAAGCCTTCCTATTGAATTAGGTAAAACTACATCATTACCATGCTCTGCCATAATTAATCCATCACTATGTAGCAATCCATGTTGATCCATTACACTAATTAAAGATACAATTTTTTGCTCTTTATATGGAGGATCTATTAATATAAGATCGAATGACATTTCACGTTTTATTAACGCCTTTACTGCACGTTCAGCATCATTTCGATATACTTCAGCTTGTTCCTGTACTCTACAACTTTCTAAATTTTGATGAATTACTTTTATCGCTTTACTATCCCGATCAACAAAAATTGCTTTATCGATCCCTCTGCTCAAAGCCTCAATTCCAAGACCACCACTACCACCAAATAAATCAAGGGCGATACCACCATCAAAATAAGGACCTATCATATTAAAAATAGATTCTTTTACTTTATCTGTCGTTGGACGTGTTGTATTACCAGGAACCGCTTTAAGTGGGTGTCCTTTACATTTTCCTGAAACTACTCTCATCTGTTGTCACTACCTTTATTTCAATCTATCGAGCGATTATAGAAAGCCATTCCCACTTCGGTAACCGTTAACAAACCACATTCACCTAACTATAGAAAAACTCGGCCTCAAATAACCTCTCGTTATTTTTATGTATTCATCTCATCATTCACTAATATGAACCCAATATGTATATTAGTTCCACTTTATCTTTTTTATCCTATCACAAAATAAAAAAAAGAAAAATAAAAAGCCCAACATAAAATTTAATTTCATTATGTATATCTTCATTTAGATTGGACATAAATAATTATAACAACATCACCTTCGATGTTGTTGCCAACCGCGGAGAAGACTTACGTTTCCCCATAAGTTCTTCCTCCGGTTTCTCCTCTCCCTTTGCCTTCTTACTAGTACATGCTAGTATAAGAAGGGCCCTGCTATGCAGGGTTTTTTTTCTTTGTGTGCTTTTCATTTAAAAAGTGAAATGGTACAGTAAAAGAAAGAGGAGGAAAAGATATGATTCAACGCTTTATAGAACTTGGAGAAGGCTACTCTGATTTATATGAATTACTTGAAATTGCCAAAACAAATCAAGAACGTATAGCACATATGTTACAATTTGAAACGATAAAAAACGATAAAAAAGTGTGTTCGCTTGTTGTAATATTAAAACCAACTACTACTGGTGATTTCCAACCATTATACATATGTCGTGAAGGCATTCCTGTATTTGAAAATAAAAAAAGTAAACGTGTCATTTTATTTGAAGAAACGGCAGAACAACTCGGGAAAAAAGTGGCTACCTTTACTGTAAAACCATCTACAACTTTCCCAGAAAAAGAACTATTTTTTAATCATTTAATTGGTATTTTACGAATGAACAATTTCATTCCTCCGATGAAATAACACGTTATTTCAAGTGAAAAATCCCCCGCTAAATTTAGCAGGGGATTTTTTCTATTAGCTATAATCGTATTCTTTTGCTCGATCAGGACGGGAATTTTCAAATTCCGTTTTTAAATACGGGCGATACGACTGTTCTATCTTTTTCACAAAAGGAAGTTTGTTCAACTTATGCATCATATGCTCAATTTGTTCCATATCACAATATACTACAGCATATTTTAATCGTTTTGATATGTAATGTATGTTACCATATTTCCTTAAAATCTTGGCATGTTTCAATGAATGTAAATAAACAATCATACTTTGTCGTTGCCCGAACATAATCTTCTCCATCTTCTCCTTTTAAAAACATATATTTTATATTCTATGAAAACCAATCAGAAATTTATAACATTACAGGACAAACTCTGTATACGTTTTCTTCCAACTTCTAAAAAACGGGGTACATCACCCCGTTTTTTTACAACCACAACCTCCGCCAGTACCACAACCTCCACCACAGCCACCAGCATCAAAGAATGGATTTCCTGTTGGCACTTTAATGGAAGAAGACACTTCCGAACCGATTGCTACACTAACTTCATCTAATAACTTCTGCAAAGCAGTTTCTGCTCTTTTAAAAGCTGCAACCTTATCATGTAAGTCCACAGAACGCTTTAATTCTCTCATTTTCATCGACACGGTAGTATAGTCAGGATGGTATTTTCCAAAACGCTGTACTTCCTCATACCGTTCTTTCATCGCTGTAAATTGCTGAATTAGCGTCTGAAGTTCCATATCTTCATGTAATTCTCTATAATACTTACGATAATCTTCTGCTATATCTGAACAGATAATCGCTTTTGCAAGCTGCTCTGCCTTATCTAATATTAATACGCTTTCTAGCGTCGCTACAATCATGAGAGACACCTCCGAGTATCCATCATACCACATTTAGATTAGAACTACTAATTGAAGTGACTTACTCAAAAGAAAGATATAACGTAACTATTTTTACACTATATCCGTACACACTTATACATTAATATGTTCCGCTATATTATATTTAAGAACATCCCATTTTCCACTATTTTGTTTCACATAACTAATACACGCATTTTTTAATGGTGTCTTAAATGTAATTTCATCTGGTTCAATGGCATGTAAAATCGCTTTTATCGCGTGTGAGTGAGCAACAATAATAATACGTTTGCCAAAATGAGTTGTCGCAACATCTTCTAAAGCAGCAAAGCAACGAGCTACAATCTCTTCATCTCGCTCCATACCTTCTACTTTACCCTCAGCAATCAACTCTCTAACAGCCGCAACCGGCTTCCCTGAAGCTTCTCCAAAATTCCGTTCAACAAATCGCTCATCTAATAAAATCGATTGTAATCCAACTGCCGTTGCGATTTCATTAGCCGTTTCTTGCGCTCTAATTAACGGGCTACTTATAATGATATCCCACGTTTCTTCTTGTAAAGCAGCTGCACTTTGACTCGCTTGCTTCTTACCAACTTCATTAAGCGGAATATCTTCTCGCCCCTGAATAATTTCTTGAAAATTCCAATCAGTTTGTCCATGTCGTACTAAACAAATTTCCGTCATGCTGCAACTCCTTTTTAAATAATCAACTTCTATTGTAACAAAAGTTCTGCATGACGGACATATTTTTCACTTCCAATTAGGTTGCGTTTTGTTGCTTCATATACTGAAACATATCAATCATGATCGAAGCAACGGCCAATTGATTTTGAAACTTTTCCACTTTATCTGGTATCGTTTTTTTGAAATGTTGCATCGCCGCTAACTCAAAAGCCT
Organism: Bacillus sp. JKS001846; assembly: GCF_900176455.1. Taxonomy (NCBI): domain Bacteria; kingdom Bacillati; phylum Bacillota; class Bacilli; order Caryophanales; family Bacillaceae; genus Bacillus; species Bacillus sp. JKS001846. The sequence continues at coordinate 1,759,206 of NZ_FWYG01000001.1, read as the reverse complement.
CTTTTTCTTCAGGATTTCGTGTTAATTTTCTATACCAGTACGGTTGCTCTCTAATATAACGAGATAAATCCTCATCAGCCTTTATAAACTCCATAATTTCTGCTCTCATCATCTTTCCCCCTAATCCTTTTGAAAGAAAAACGGGTTATTTTCTGAAGTACTTTGCTCTTGCTGCGTACGGTTACCTTGAAATTGCTGAATAACTTGTTGCACGCTCCCAATTGCACTCGTCACATTGGCTAAATGGTTCTGCATTTGTTCCACGTCCAACTTTTTAAAAAAAGAAAGCATTTGCCCCATCACATCAGCAGTTTTTTCCTCTTCAGTTCGATTATCTTTTTCTTTTTTATTTTCTTTTACCGAAGAAAACGCAGGCGCTCCATCCGGTCTATAAGTTGCCCATATTGGATCTTCTTCACCAAGTAAGTACCATTCTTCATAAAATTGTTGCCATGTTTTGTGACCACTTCTAACCTCATGAACCATTTTAGGGTGATGGTTTACAAATTCTTTAAACTGTTGAACCGATGGATGTAACGGTCCTTTTGTTGTTGGCATAATCCTCACCTCTCCATGTATATCTACTATATAGTAAGAAAAAAAAGGCGCATGGTTCGCCTATTTTTAGACGATTCATGCACCTTTTTTTCTGCTATTTGCATACGGTCAGATTCCCACCTACAATTCAGTGAATACGAAGTAACTAATTAGGTGATGTAACACCCCACCGCTTACAGTTTCGCTTTATTTTCGAATAAAGTTTTGTGTATAAAATTTATCGTATACACCAACACCTAATCCTGTAAATTGTTCATTTAATAAATTCTTTCTATGCCCCTCACTATTTAACCAACCTTGCACTGCCGCAATTCCATCACTATGTTGCGCCGCTATGTTCTCACCAGCAAGTTGAAATCCTACTTTCCCGCGCTGCAAACGATCTCCTAGTGTACCTAATGTAGGTGAGTCATGAGAAAAATAATTATTGTCTTTCATATCTTTACTGTGACCAACAGCAACATCTGCTGTTTCCTGATCCCATGTTAATAATGGTAATTTATGACGACTTCGAATGATATTTGTTAAATCAAAAATTTGTTGCATATTCCCATTTTCTACTTGTTTTATTTTTTCTGGAGTCAATGGTTGTTCTGCTATTAATTCACCTGAATAAACGAGCTGATACGGTCTTTGGCGTAATAAAGTTTCATCATCCATATAACGAACACCAACAAGCTCATGTGTAAATTGATCAAAATACAATTGCGCCCATCCATCTTCTACAGGTATTAACGGTTGTTCCATGACTTCGGTATCAGATAGCTCAAATTGATAACTATTTTTCCCTCTTTTTAATGAAATTTCATGCGAAAGCGGACTTTTTTTATATACTTCTTCATATTTTTCATTTATATAATAAGGTGGAACCTTAACTTGTTCACCAGCTGCGTATGCCGTTACAACTTTACGTTCAGAAACTCCAAATTGAACATACTGAGTTAAATCCTGGTTGTATACCCACCATTCATATCCGTATGCAGATGGCTCTATTCGAGAGGGTTCTCCCCACTTCGCTAATAGGTTTTCAGAGTCTTCACCAATCATATTTAAAACAGTGTCTGAGGAGTCTTCCTTAATTTGCTTTTTCTTTTTCACAATTTTATTTTCTTGCTTTGATTGAGATGGGGTTAATATATATTGTGAAACGAGTAATTTCCCGTATAAATCAACAGCTAAAATTAAAAATGTAATCATTACGATACGCAATAATTTCTTCAAACGATATACCTCCTGAACAAAACATAAAATTGAGATATACACAAATCCTTTTCTTTCTTTTTGTGTGTACCGTACTCTTTTCACTATATCATATTTTTGTGAAAAAAGTCTGGATTATCCCTTTTCTCTCAATATGAATTGCACTTTCTTATTATTCATACTATTATAAAAATAATGGTGTAACATTAAAAAAGGAGGTATTATATGCAATTTACAAATACGAAATTTAATGGAGCCGTCGTTGAATTAACTCTTTTAACTGAAATCATGGAAAACAACCACTTCGTACTTGCCGGACAGTGGGATTATGAACGAGTTACATACGATTATAAATTTGAAATATTAAAGGATGTTTATTATTTACGAGTGCAAGGAGTTGCTGTTGAAGGTGACATTGGCAGTAGACACGCTGAAGTAAAACTACTCCCCCCCTTATTAGGAAAACATTATTATCCTCACGGCGTTGAATATGGTGATGATGAGACTTTCCCAACGAATGTACTTCAAAAAAGCGAACAACTCCTACAAAATGTCGAAAAAGAGTTAAAAGAATTTCAAATTATTGATTAACAAAAACAAGCGCATCAATATGATGCGCTTGTTTTATTTCCCTTCCCTAAGAATGAATCGTTTTTTTTACTGGATATCCATAAATAGATCCATCTTTTACTTTAATCTCATCTTCCCAGGGGACCTTATATTTACCTTCAGCTAAATCTTTTACAAACGTATATGGATTTTCTTTCACCCCACCAGGAGTTGCTACATATCCTCTTGAACCTAAATTATATATATTATTTTCCAATCCCCATCCTAATCTAGCCTGATCTGCTAGTTCTGGATATACTTCAGCAGTAACAATCTCCCAAGGATTTCGATGACCCTGTACTAAAGTAGTCCCATCAAAATTACATACTTGTCCTTCACCAAAGTAATAAAATACACCATCATAACCCGCTAAGTTTACCGACAATGTATACATTAAATTTTGCCATGCATTTGAACGATTCGTTAGCATCCATTGTTCACTAACTTGTGTACTATATCCAGAAATACGAATTAAGACATTTGCACCTTTATAGGCCGCTTCACGAGCTACTTCAGGGAACATGCCATCATGACAAATACAAACAGCTAATTTACTTCCTCCAGGTCCATCACAAACAGGTAAGCCTAAATCTCCAGCTTTCCAAGGCTCGACTGGCACCCAAGGATTTAGCTTACGATACTTCAAAATCATTTCACCTTGTGGATCAATAATAACTGCTGTATTATATGGCTCTCCACCATCAGGATTTTTCTCCATTATTGAAAAAACACCATATACTTTAGATTCTTTACATGCCTCAGCAAATAAGTCTGTTTCTGGCCCAGGCACTGTGCATAAAAATTCTTCTGTAGTCCATTTTTTTGTATTGAGCCCTTGTGTACTATATTCAGGAAATACTATCAATTCTAAACCAGGGTAACCTGATTTGGTCGAATGAATTGTTTTTATGATTTGTTGAATTTGTTTATCAATGTCTGCACGCGATTCTACTACTGGTACTGGATATTGAATTAGTGCTGTCAAAAAACCACTAATCGGCTTTACCATACTTCCACTACTACCCATTTAAACTCCCCCTTAAAATAGTTCGTGTTTATTAAAGATAACAATATATATTTGTAACTCTCTAAAAAACTTGCACTACATATGGAATTATTACGCATGAAAGCTAGTAGTAAATTTTATCTCCACTTTTAGTACACGCCTACACTAACTTAACATAAAAAGTTAGAAAATTCAATCTTTTTAAGGTAGCTAAAAAAGAAAAAGCGCATGGAATCCCATACACTTTTTTACTTAATCTGTAAATACGGCGGCAATTGTTGCAACTGCTCCTTATCCTTTTCACGTTCTCTACGTGCCCATCTAAAGAATACATAGCCTATAATTGTACCGTACACTATTTCCTGGACAATTTTCATTATGATACCACCAGTTTGCTGATCTTGTACGACTGGCATCCAGTGCAAAAATTCTGGTCCCGTTATATTTAAATCTGATAAAGTGCCCGCTGGTACACATAGTTCCATCGCTTTCATCCAAGCAGCCGGATCCGTATACGTTGCAAATAACGGGGCTGTCGCAAAAATGATTAACGCACATGCAGGCGTTAATAATATGCCGTTAGCAAACATATAACCAAGTTTCTTTATATCACTTAACGTTTGATATTCTGGTAATGGATTTAACATCGGCCACCACATCATGATTGCTGTAAAAAACAATATAGCGAGACAAATAGGATGAGCTATTTGACTTTGTTTTACTGTATCAAAAACAACTGGTAAATGATAAAAAGAAAACAGGCCGTTAAATACAAACAACGCAATAAGTGGTTTAGCAAATGCCTTTAATATAATTTGAACGAACTTAAAAGAAGTAATGTAACGATATAACCAAATTGGTATACCAAGCAACAGTAACGGTGGAACTGCAATATACATGACTGCCATTTCAAACATATGAGCACTAAATATAATATGGCCAATTAAATCAATAGGCCCTCCCTTTACAAAATATAAAAGAACAATACCAGTCGTAAAATAAAAAATTTGCTTCTTACTTACCTTCGTCGCATTTTCAAATCGCATTCTATATGGTCCAATAATTAAGAAGTACCCAATAAGAATCGAAAGCATAAATAATAAAAAGATTGGACTCCATAAAGCCTGAAAACCAAATATCCACAAGTTACTCATTTTCACACCTGCCTTCGTAAGGTTATCTCATAATATGAAGAGGGAGCTGTGACAACACAAGCTCCCTTATTTTTCACTTTTCAAATCCACACAATTGTCATAAAAGCTAAAATTGTAATTAACCCTATTAGCAGACCAGAGTAAAGAAAGAAACTTGCTGCTTCATGTCCTTTATGACTCATATGCATAAAATAATACAATTGAAAAATTACTTGTACCACTGCTAATAGTAAAATAAACGGTACAGAGAAAATCGGACTAAAAGTTTTTGGATACGCCACTGCTACAAATGCAACTAATGTTAAAAAAATCATTAATGCAAACGTAATAACTTGATGCCTCATTTCCTCCGCACTTTTTCTCTTCCGATAAACAAGATCAACTTTAGGATTATTCGTTTGCTTTATCGCCATTGTTTATCCCACCATTCCCATTAAATATACTACAGTGAAAATAAACACCCAAACTACGTCAATAAAGTGCCAATAAATCGATGCAACATAAAACTTCGGTGCATTGTATAAATTTAGACCTCTCTTCGCATTTCTAAAGATTAATGTTAAAATCCAACATAACCCAAACAATACGTGGAGTCCATGTGTACCAACAAGAGCATAAAACGCAGAGCCAAAGGCACTACTTCTCATAGTATGCTTAAATTCATGTGTATAATGATAAAACTCATATATCTCAAATCCTAAAAACCCTAAACCTAGCAATACTGTTACTAGTAACCAAAGCTGCATTTTCTTAAAGTTAAAGTTTTTCATGTGATACATCGCATATACACTCGTTAAGCTACTCGTTAATAAAAGCATCGTCATAATGAAAACGAGTGGCATTTGGAACATCTCTTGAGATGTTGGTCCACCATTTGTAGAATTCTTTAACGCTAAATATGTTCCGAATAAGGAAGCGAACAACACTGTTTCGCCTCCAAGAAATAACCAAAAACCGACAAACTTATTTTTCCCTTCAAGGGTTGCTTTTTCAGGCTCTGCTGGAAATGTTTCATTCGTTAATTTTTCATCTACATGCATTATGCCTTGCCCCCCTTATCCTCTAAATCTTCTTTATGAATATGATACCCATGATCATCAATTACTGAACGTAGGAACATTGTGCCAAATGTAATGATTAAACCAATAATTGCTACTAATAACCAGAACTTATCTTTTCCGCCCTGCATATACATCGCACCAAATGCCGCTATAAACAATCCGAAAGAAATGACAAATGGTGAAAACGAAGGATTTGGCATATGAATATCACCAACTGGTTCCGCTGCTGTCATTTCTTTATTACCTTCACGTTTTTCAATCCAAAACGGATCTAATCCGCGAACAAATGGTAATTGTTTAAAGTTATATTCTGGTGTCGGTGCTGGCATTGTCCATTCTAATGTACGTGCATCCCACGGATCACGACCAGCTTTTTCTTTTGATACTGTTGTTTTAATTACATTGAATAGAAGAACAATCGTTCCAAGAGCCATAAACACCGCTCCGATGGAACTAATCATATTCCCCATTTCCAACCCTTGCCCTTCAAGATATGTGTAGTAACGGCGTGGCATACCAATCAAGCCAAGGAAATGCTGAATAAAGAAAGTTAAATGGAAGCCGATAAAGAATAGCCAAAACGTTATCTTTCCTAATGTTTCATTTAATACTTTATTAAACATCAGTGGCCAATAATAATGAGCTCCTGCAAGTAAACCAAATACAACACCGCCAACGATTACATAATGAAAATGTGCTACTACGAAATAGTTATCATGAAATTGATAATCAGCTGGTGCAGATGCTAGCATAACCCCTGTAACTCCACCCATTACGAATGATGGAATGAAAGCTACTGCCCACATCATTGGTGTCGTAAAACGAATACTTCCGCCCCACATTGTAAAGAGCCAGTTGAATATTTTGATACCAGTCGGAACCGCAATCGCCATTGTTGCAACTGAGAAAATAGCATTAGCAACTGGACCAAGTCCAACAGTAAACATATGGTGCGCCCATACCATAAATCCTAAAAATCCAATTAATACAGTCGCAAACACCATCGATGAATAACCAAACAATCGTTTTTTCGAAAATGTTGCGAAGATTTCTGAGAATATTCCGAAAGCTGGGAGTATAAGAATGTATACTTCTGGATGACCGAAAATCCAGAATAAATGCTCCCATATAATTGTATTCCCGCCCAATGCCGGATTAAAGAAACTTGTTCCAAATAAACGATCTAACATTAAAAGTCCTAATCCTACAGTTAACGGCGGAAAAGCGAATAATATAAGCGAAGATGTTACAAATGTTGTCCATGTAAACATCGGCATACGCATATACGTCATTCCTGGAGCGCGCATATTAATAATGGTTACAAGGAAGTTAATTCCTCCAATTAATGTACCAATACCTGAGATTTGCAAGCCGAGTACATAGAAATCAACACCATGACCTTTAGAGGCTAAAGCTAAAGATGCATAAGATGTCCATCCTGCATCAGGTGCTCCACCTAAAAACCAACTTAAATTTAAAAATACTCCACCAAAGAAAAATAACCAAAATCCGAGTGAATTCAAAAACGGGAACGCTACATCACGTGCACCAATTTGAAGTGGTACAGCGGCGTTCATAAATGCAAACACGAGTGGCATAGCTGCGAGGAAAATCATTGTTGTACCGTGCATCGTTAATACTTGATTATAAGCATCCCCAACAAGAAAAGCGTTGTTAGGAATCGCTAATTGAAGGCGAATAAATAGAGCTTCTATTCCGCCTATTACAAAAAACAATCCACCTGCAATTAAATAGAGAATGGCAATCTTTTTATGGTCTACTGTCGTTAAATAATCCCATATGACAGCACCCATCCCCTGTTTTTTTGCTACAGAACTCACGTTTTCAACCTCCCCTTCGCGAATAGTCCCTCTTTACTTTTCAACTTTTAACGTTTGTAAGTATGCATTTAATGCATCAATTTGATCATCCGTTAAGTTGCCATATTTGCCAGTCATTTTGTTTCCTGGCTTCATATTTTCAGGATCTTTCAGCCATTTTTTTAAGTTTTCTTCATTGTTTTCGGCAATACCGGCAACCATATCGCGATCCGCAAAGTTTGCTAAGTTTGGTGCGATACGAGCGGAAGGTGGTCTACTATCATTAGATCCAACTGCGTGACAACCAATACAGCTTTTATTAAATATTTCTTGGCCCTCTTGCGCCTTTGTTGAAGCTACTTCTTTCTTCCCATCAATCTTCTTCATATCAGCAAGCCATTTTTTGTACTCGCTTTCATCTAAAGCTTTCACTTTAAATTGCATTAAAGAATGTGATGGGCCGCAAAATTCTGTACAAAAACCATTATAAGTGCCCGATTTATCTGCCTTTAACCACATTTTGTTCACATTGTCTGTATTTGTATCCATTTTCCCTGCTAAAGATGGAACCCAAAATGAGTGTTTAATATCGGCACCCTTCAAATTTAAATACACTTTCTTACCTGTGGGGATGACCAAATCTTGCGAAGTTACTATCTTTTCTGATTTATAAGAAAATTCCCACCAATAAAGATTCGCTGTTACATCAACAACGATAGTATCTTTATCAATATTCTTTTTCTCCATCGCACTTACATCAGCAAGTTTGAATGTATATGTAACTGTTGGAACAGCTAAGATTAGTAAAAGAATAATCGGAATAACTGTCCATATAATTTCTAGCTTGTGATTCCCTTCAACTTGCTCTGGAATATAATCTTCCTGACCTTTCTTTTGTCGGAAACGCACAATTACATATAAGAAAATAATAGTAACTACTAGTACTACTCCTACCATGATTGCACTCGCCAGTAGAAGTAAATCATATTGCATTTTTGCTACTTCTCCTTGCGGAATTAAAGTAGATTGAAAGGCTTTACCGCATCCCCCTAACAGTAAAGCCAGCAGTGAAACGAACGAAAGCAGTCGCCACTGTTTCTTCATACAAACAACCCCCACTTTCCTTGTGAATTAGATTGTACTTTATAGTTAAGTAAAGTAAATCTCAACGTAAAGAAATCCAATTATGTCGTTGTCTTAGAAGAATGTAACTACAATCATTGATACAAATAAGATTGTTAAATAATTTAGGGAATAAACAAACATTTGCACGGACCATTTGATGTCATCTTTCTTACGGAAGCCATAAAATCCTAAAACGATCCATCCGATGTTAAGCAGTGTTGCAATTACCATAAATGTTATCCCTAGTCCACTCATATAAAATGGTAGTGGTAATAAACATACTGTCCAAATCATAATTTGGCGTTTCGTAATTTCAAATCCATGAACTACAGGAAGCATTGGAATTCCTGCATTTCGATATTCATCAACACGTTTCATTGCTAATGCAAGGAAATGTGGGATTTGCCAAATAAACATAATTAAAAATAACATCCAAGCAATTGGATGGCCTAAAGATGGATCGATTGCTGCCCATCCAATTAAAGGAGGAACTGCACCAGATATACTACCTACAACAGTATTTAGTGTATACTTTCTCTTTGTCCATAAACTATATAGAACAACATATGTGAAAGCACCAATAAATCCCATTAAGACTGCCATTGGTGTTGTTAATAATAAAAATACAAAACCAAGAAGTAATATGACTAGTCCAAATGTAAGTGCAAATCCTGGTTTATACTTTCCAGTAACCGTTGGACGGGTCTTTGTTCTTTCCATTAATGGATCGATGTCTCGATCAATGTAGTTGTTTAAACAACATACCCCTGCCATAATTAATCCTGAACCAACGATTGTAAAGAATAACTTATCCAGATTGTCCATTACACTTAATCCATTAAAGTGTAATGCCAACCAAAATCCTGTAAATACAGTAAGTGTATTTGAGTTTACAATCCCCATTTTAACGAGTGCTTTTAAATCTTGTAACCGAGTTGTTTCCGGTACACTTGTAACAGCGGACTCATCATGCAGCTCACTTGTTGCATGGTTCATCACTCTAACCCCCTCTTAAAACTTTCATCTTTCTTTTTGCGCCTATTTCAAATGAAATAATTCGCTTCTATATAGCAATATTATTACAGTAGAAACATTGTTAACCCATTCTACTACTAATCTACGCCCATACTCCAATATATTAAATCATATTTCCCGAACATTTTGTGAAGAAAACATGAACTTTTTGTGTCGAATATAAAAAACTTCATTCTGACTTGTCCTTATCATAACATGATGTTACCTTCTATAATAAACTATTTTGTCCTATTTAACACGTATTCTCCCCATTTCTTTTCAAAATAGCCTATTTTTCACCCAAAATTTTCCTTGCGAACCCTGTTTTTACACCTATTTTCTCTCCCTTTCCTTCCCCCTCCATTTCTTTGCTATTTTATTATTTTTTATATATCATAGGAACTAGCGCGTTTTATTCTATACATAATGGAATGAAAATATTTCGCAATAACTTCATAGCAGAAAGATGGTGAAAGAGATTGCAACGCTTTATTAAATGGTTAGCAGTCATTACAAGCCTTGATTTATTAATAGTTTTATTAGGAGGCGCTTTAGTTACAAAAACAGGTTCTGGTCAAGGTTGTGGTAAATCATGGCCACTTTGTAACGGTGAATTTGTTCCATCTAATTTATCAATGGAAACTATTATTGAACTTAGCCACCGATTAACATCAGGATCAGCTGGAATTCTTGTCACTCTACTTTGTATTTTGTCCTGGAAATATTATAAACATGTGCGTGAAACAAAAACGTTAGCAATTTTATCCTTCGTATTTTTAGTTGCACAAGCATTAATGGGAGCAGCAGCAGTTGTTTGGGGACAAATGCCAGCTGTACTTGCTATCCATTTCGGTATTTCCTTAATTTCATTTGCTTCTGTCATTTTATTAACGTGTCTTATCTTTGAAATTGACCAAAAATTTGATGCACGTTCACTTATTATGGACAAAAAAATGAAATTTCATATTTATGGTGTAACAATTTACAGTTATATCGTCGTCTACACAGGTGCTTTAGTACGTCACGAACGAGCTAGCTTAGCCTGTCCAGACTTTCCTTTATGTAGCAAAAACAGACCTATGCCAACTCAACTACATGAATGGGTTCAAATGGGCCATAGAGTTGCAGCGATGTTAATTTTCGCTTGGATACTATACGCGATGATTCTCGCTATTCGCCATTACAAGCAGCAATCTGTAGTATATTGGGGATGGATTATTTCATTTATCCTTGTTACACTTCAAGCTGTAGTAGGAGTTTTAGTTGTATTTACAAACGCTAGTTTAGCAATGGCATTGTTACATTCTCTATTCATTTCTTGCTTGTTTGCCGTACTATGCTATTTAGTTATGCTGGGAACAAGAAGTAAAGTGAATGCCAAAGAAGCCGAATCAACTTCTAAACAAACAAAATAATTTAAAACTAAAATCCCTTGCCAATTCGGCAAGGGATTTTTTGCAATAAGAAAAGAGCTGTATTTACACAGCTCTTTTCTTATTTTAGTGATCTAATTCAATAAGTAAATCACCCGTTTGAATCGCATCACCATCGTTAACATATACTTTCTTCACTTTACCATTGAACGGCGCTTGAACTGTCGTTTCCATTTTCATCGCTTCTGTAATTGCCATAGAATCGCCTTTTTTCACTTCGTCGCCTTCTTTTACAACTACTTTAATTACCGTTCCTGGCATCGTTGCACTAATATGATTTGGATTCTCACGGTTTCCTTTCACACGTTGTGCAACTGTTGCTTTTACACTCTCGTCTTTCACGATAATTTCACGTGGTTGACCGTTAAATTCCAAGTAAAGAACACGGTTTCCATCCGACTGAGGTTCTCCAATTGATACTAGTTTAACCATCAATGTTTTACCCTGTTCAATTTCTACATCAATTTCTTCACCTAGTCTCATACCATAGAAGAACGTCGGTGTATCAAGTACAGATACATTTCCATAAAGCTCAGCAACTTTTTCATAATCCATAAATACTTTTGGATATAAAGCATATGCTACTACATCAAAAATCGTTACTTCGCGTCCAAGTTTATGGAATAATTCTTCTTTTAACGCTTCGAAATCTACTGGCTCTAGTAATTCACCTGGTCTTACTGTTAATGGCTCTTTCCCTTTTAAAATAATCTTTTGTAATTCTTTCGGGAAACCACCGTACGGTTGACCTAAATCACCAGAGAACATTTCAACAACAGACCCTGGGAAGTCCATCGCATGTCCACGCTCTAAAACATCTTGTTCTGTTAGATGGTTTTGAACCATAAATAATGCCATATCACCAACAACTTTTGATGATGGTGTTACTTTTACAATATCTCCAAACATGTCATTCACACGGCGGTACATTACTTTCACTTCATCGAAGCGATCTCCTAAACCAACCGCCTTCGCTTGTTGCTGAAGATTACTATACTGCCCACCCGGCATTTCATGCATATATACCTCTGTATGAGGCGCATTCATACCACTTTCAAACGGTGCATAGTATTTGCGTACATCTTCCCAATAGTGAGATAGTTTTTCTAAAGAATCTATATTAACATCTGGTTGTCTTTCGTTTCCGCCTAACGCATAGTATAGCGTGTTCGCACTTGGTTGTGACGTTTGACCAGCCATAGAACTCACTGCTACATCGACGATATCAACACCTGCTTCAATTGCCTTCGTATACGTTAATATACCATTTCCACTCGTATCGTGCGTGTGCAGATGAATTGGAATCGACACTGTCTCTTTTAATGCAGAAACTAAATCATATGCTGCATTTGGTTTTAGTAAGCCCGCCATATCTTTAATACCTAAAATGTGAGCTCCTGATGCTTCTAACTCTTTTGCTAAATTTTTATAATAATTTAAATCATATTTACTACGCAGTGGATCATGAATATCCCCTGTGTAGCACATTGTTGCTTCTGCAATTTTACCAGTGTCTCGTACAGCGTCAATTGCAACTCTCATGCCTTCCACCCAGTTTAAACTATCAAAAATACGGAATACATCAATGCCTGCTTGAGCAGAACATTCCACAAATTTTTGAATTAAATTATCTGGATAGTTTTTGTATCCAACTGCGTTTGAAGAACGAAGTAACATTTGGAATAACACGTTCGGCATTTTTTCACGAAGATCTAGTAATCGTTCCCATGGATCTTCTTTTAAGAAACGATACGCAACATCAAACGTTGCACCGCCCCACATTTCCGCTGAGAATAGGTTCGGTAACATTCTCGCTGTTGGCTCCGCAATTTGATGTAAATCTTTTGTACGAATACGAGTTGCAAGTAATGACTGGTGTGCATCACGGAATGTTGTATCCGTTAAAAGTACACGTTTTTGATCCTGTACCCATTTTACTAATCCGTCCGCTCCACGCTCGTCCAAAATTTGTTTCGTTCCATTTTGGATTGGCTCTGAATGTTTTAAACATGGAATACGAGCATCTGGGAATATTGGTTTTTCTTTTTTCCCTACTCCTGGGAAACCATTTACTGTTACTGTACCAATGTAATTTAACATTTTCGTTCCACGGTCTTTACGTTTCGGGAACAAGAACAATTCAGGTGACGCATCGATAAATGAAGTATCATATTCTCCTGATAAGAAGTTTTTATGCTTTACTACATTCTCTAGGAATGGAATATTTGTTTTAATACCACGAATACGGAATTCTTTTAAGTTACGTTCCATTTTTGCAGCAGCTTGCTCAAAAGTAAGTGCCCAAGTTGTAACTTTTACAAGTAAAGAATCGTAGTACGGTGTAATAACTGCACCTTGGAAGCTATTTCCTGTATCAAGACGCACACCAAAACCACCACCTGATCGATACGCCATAATTTTTCCTGTATCCGGCATAAAATTATTTAGCGGATCTTCAGTTGTTACACGAGATTGAATTGCAAATCCATGTACAACTACTTCCTCTTGCTTCGGAACACCTACCATTTTGCTATGTAATGAATGTCCATCCGCTATTAAAATTTGTGATTGAACAATATCTACTCCCGTAATCATTTCTGTAATCGTATGTTCTACTTGAACACGTGGATTTACTTCAATAAAGTAAAACTCATCATCTTTTACAAGGAATTCTACTGTTCCTGCATTTAAATAGTTTACATTTTTCGTTAACTTCACAGCAGCATCACAAATACGCTGACGCAGATCATCTGAAAGTGATACACTCGGTGCAATTTCTACAACTTTTTGATGACGACGTTGTACAGAACAGTCACGCTCGTATAAATGAACAACATTGCCTTCTTCATCTGCTAAAATTTGTACTTCTATATGTTTAGGTTTTTCAACGAATTTTTCGACGTAAACTTCATCATTACCAAAAGCTGCTTTCGCTTCTGATTTCGCTCGATTATATGATTCTCCTAATTCCTCACTAGTACGCACAATACGCATACCACGACCGCCACCCCCAAGGGATGCTTTAATAATAATCGGGTAATCATACTTTTCAGCAAATTTTTCGACTTCTTCTAATGAATTTACTGGACCATCACTACCAGGTATAACTGGAATTTGTGCTAGCTGCGCTTGTGTTCTTGCTTTCACTTTATCTCCAAACATATCTAAATGCTTACTTTTCGGACCGATAAAGATAATTCCTTCTTCTTCACAACGTTTAGCGAATTGAATATTTTCTGACAAGAAACCATATCCAGGGTGGATTGCATCTACATGATTACTTTTTGCAATCTCAATAATGCCTTCAATATCTAGATAAGCATCAATTGGTTTTTTTCCTTCCCCAACTAAATAGGACTCATCGGCTTTATAGCGATGATAAGAACCACTATCCTCTTTAGAATAGATTGCAACTGTTTTTAATCCAAGTTCCGAACAAGCTCGAAACACACGAATTGCAATCTCTCCACGGTTAGCTACCAATACTTTTTGAATACGTTGCAGCTTTGTCATGATTTTCCCCCTCTACTTTCCTACCACTCTAGAGATAAAATATATACACACCTTAAAAAGCGTGAAGTTCTTCACTTTCCACATTATATTATACTTAGAAAGCTTCACTTTATTTTTATCCATCATACCTTATTTTCTAACAAATGATAAGTTTTCTGTGCAATTTGTTTCACAAAAATAGTATAGCATACCTCTTCCTTTTCTAACAACTTAATTGTATATCACATTTAACTTAATGTGATATACCTTTTAACTGAAAGAGAAATTAGTACATCATATTTAAAACTACTTAAAAATAAAAAACACATCATGCTCTAAAGCACAATGTGTTTTTATTTTACAACTACAAGATGTGGTCCATTTTGTTCTCTTTCTTTCATTACACCATTCTGTTGTTTCTCTTGTCGTTTCACGTGACTAGCAATATTAAGTAGTATTCCCATTGCAAGTAGATTAGCTATTAAAGAACTTCCACCATAACTAATAAACGGTAAAGGCACTCCAGTAAGCGGTATTAATCCAGACATACCACCAACATTAACAAAAGTTTGTACTCCTATTAAACTTGCAATTCCGATTGCAATTAAACTTCCAAAAGGATCGTTACATTTTTGAGCAATCCTGAATGAACGAATAATAATAAGTAGCAAGCAAATTAAAATAATAGCTACACCAATAAAACCTAATTCTTCAGATATAATAGCCATAATAAAATCTGTTTGAGGTTCTGGTAAATAACCATATTTTTGCACACTATTTCCTAATCCTCGACCATTTAGCCCTCCTGAAGCAATTCCAATAAAAGAATTTACTAATTGGAATCCATCATTCTGAGGATCATTGAATGGATCAAGAAAAACTGAAAAACGTGCCTTTTGATATCCACTTAATTTATAATTAGCCAAAAAATATAGAGCTGGAATCCATACTATAGAAGTTAAAACAATTCGTTTAATCCATAAATTAATCCTTACTCCTGAACAAAGAAACATAATCCCTACTGTTCCTGCAATTAACAAATCGGTACCTAAATCATTTTGCTTTAAAATTAAAAACATTGCCATTCCAACAAAACCAAGTGTAAGTCCCGACCCTTTAAAAACAGGTGTATTTGTTTCTTGTCTCCTTGCAAAAAAGCGAGCTAATATAATAATAATCGATAATTTAACAAATTCAGCGGGCTGTATACCTAATATCCAACCTTTTGCACCATTTATTTCCTTACCAAAAATCAAGGCTGCTGCTAGTAAAGCAATACTCCCTAGCCCCATCGCCGATAAAATTATTCGTTTTCTCCAAAACTTATAAGGTAACGAAGCTACAATTACTAACAATACCGTTCCAATAGCTAAAGTTATTAATTGTTTTTTAAAAAAGTAATTTGCCGGCCAGTTATGCCTCGAAATCGCAACAATGGAACTAGAACTATATACCATTATTACTCCCAGCACACATAAGATAACAAGAGGAAGTAATAATGAATAATCCATTGATTTCCATACTTTTTTCATTTCATTTCCTCTTTCTGTTTCAATTTAATTATTGTTGTATTCCATATGTACATTGATTCTTCCTGCTTTATTATACAAATAAAAAGCTCAAACTAATTTAGTTTGAGCCCCCTTATTTGAACCCGTTATTGTTGTTTGTTTGTAAATGCTTCATGAAGTGCAGATAACTCACGTTCGAGCTCACCTAACATTGCTTTCCCTTGTTCTTCTGCAATAAGACCAAGGCGAACCGCAAAATCGACCTCGCGGGATAGTCCAAACATTTGTGTGTCTAACACTTCTTCATATAATGGACATTGCGGCATTGTAAGATGGTCCATTTGCACCTTAATAAGTCTTAAAATCTTCTCTGCATCCGCTTGTAGAAGGGCTAGTGCCTTTTCCTGATGATTTGCTACTGTCTCAGACGCCAAATTGATTCCCTCCGTTTCCGTCCTACTCTCCTCTATCCTATCTATTAATATTAGCGATAGTTTTAATAAATTGCAATAGAAACATTTTTTGTGACAACAGTGTCTAATACTATTATACTGAAAAGTGGGAGTATAACACAAATGGGGGAACAACAATGAGCGAAATTTTATTTATTAACGGAAAAGTACGTTTTCCAATCACTATTGATCCAACTGTTTGGATCTTTGATGATCGAAAAGTAGATTTGACAACTTACTTTGATGAAACTAGAGAAAACACGTCTGAACTAGAAACTTATTTAAAAAACACTTCAGAACATTGGGATCGCGAAATCCGTGATGGTGCCGCTTTTCCTCCAATACAACAAAGTGTGAAGAAATATAAAAAAGAACAGCTGATTACTGGAACATTTGGTATACCATTTCATCCATTTCTTGCTAACGCTGAAATTTTAGAGGACGCTAGGCAAGTTGAAATTGAAACGGTAGATCATACAATGACACTTCCATTAGAAACTGTCAAAAATGCTATACTAGGCTTTTCAAAAGAAGGAAAACCATTAAAAGAAGACGGGCCTGTTCATCTCTATTTCAATGATGGATCTAATCAACAAAATCCAATCCGTAACATCCGTAAATTTACAATTATTTAAAGAAAAGGAGTGAGCTTAAGCTCACTCCTTTTTACAATAAATCTGCTGCTAGTTGAGCTAAATTAGATCGCTCCCCTTTAACAAACTTCACATGACCACTAATACGCTGTTCTTTAAACTTCTCTACAACATATGTTAAGCCATTATTATATTCATCTAAATATGGGTGATCAATTTGCTGAGGATCTCCCATCAATACAATCTTACTCTTTTCCCCTACCCTAGTTAATATCGTTTTCACTTCATGCTTTGTTAAATTTTGTGCTTCGTCAATGATAATGAACTGATCTGGAATACTTCTCCCGCGTATATAAGTAAGGGCTTCTACTTCAATCGAACCCATTCCAGCTAAAATAGCATCTAACTCTCCTGGCTTTTTCGTATTAAATAAATACTCTAGGTTATCAAAAATTGGCTGCATCCATGGTCTTAACTTTTCTTCTTTTTCTCCTGGTAAATAACCGATATCTTTTCCGACTGGAACAATTGGTCTTGCCACAAGTAATTTTTTATATAACCCTAAGTCTTCTGTTTGCATAAGTCCCGAAGCTAACGCAAGTAACGTTTTTCCTGTGCCGGCTTTCCCCGTTAACGTTACAAGCGGAATATCTTCACGAAGCAACAATTCTAATCCCATAATTTGCTGCACATTTCGTGGTCGTATCCCCCACACTTGTTCATTGTGAAAAATAAGTTTCTTTACCTTCTTACCTAAGTGATCCACAATGCCAAGAGCAGAACTAGAGCCCCCTAATGCATCTTTCATCACTACAAACTGATTTGGGTAAAAAGGATGATTCGCAATTTCAGATAGAGGCAATTCACCTTTCTCATAAAAATAATCCAATTGTTCTTTTGATATATATCCTTCTAAAAAGCCAGAATATATATTTTCTACTTCAATTACGCGATCACTTAAATAATCTTCAGCCTTCAAACCAATTGCATCAGCTTTTACCCTTACGAGCACATCTTTACTTACCAAAATAACAGACTTCCCGTCCTCTTTTTCCTGTTCTTCTAAAGATAGATTTTTTGCTACAGCTAAAATTCGATTATCATTTGTTTTTTCTACAAAAATATCTTGTAGTTGCACGAATGAACGATGGTTCAATTCAATACGAAATGTTCCGCCGTTTTCTAGCGGGATACTTTCATGCAGCTTTCCTATTTCACGAAATTTATCTATTAACTTAGATACATAACGAGCGTTTCGTCCTACTTCATCCATATAACGTTTTTTCGAATCAACCTCTTCTAATACAACTGCTGGAATCACTACTTCATTGGTTTCAAATGAAAAAATAGATAAAGGATCCTGCAAAAGTACATTCGTATCTAACACATAAATTTTATCCAACCTGTTACCCCCTGACTCCACTTTTAAATTTGTAGAACAAGGGTTTCATCCATACAATATGGACGAACCATTGTTATAATTATATGTACCGTGTAAACGAGGTAGAATCGAAAATCATAGTCATTAAACCTTTTATTTATTCTTTATTCATTTCTATTCAATATATTACTTTTTATTATAATTATTAACGTTAAATCACAATAACCGATTACAAAAGTGAATAAACGAATTTCCTATTTAGCATCTTTATAATTCTCTTATCCCTACTAACACTTCATTATCCAGCTTTTTCGCTGCCCGAAGATCATATGTTTTTTCATATGTTGGTTCAATTGCAAGTTTCGCTCCATAAAACATAACATCACGCACTTCTTGCACATTTACTTCTATTACAGTTAATTTTAGAGAAATACCTTCCATTCTATCTGTCAAAATTTCACCTGCACCACTTATAGAAAATACGGATTCATTCGCCATTATAGTCAATACCACACCTGTATTATGCCGTATATTTTCCACAATACGTGAACGTTGATCTACTGCAAATCGAATACTAGTTTTACTCACTGCATACACCCAAGAAATAGCACTTACGTTAGGAACTTGCTTTTCGAAATCTGTCGTTGCTATCATAACAATACACTCTTTACGCAACGTTTGTACTAAATCCTCTGTTAAGGTAGGCTCTACTACATTCGCCATATTTTCACCTCCAAACATACTTGGTATATCCTTATCATAACTTATTTTTTGAATTGCGAAAATATTATTTTTTCCCACTATTATTCAAAAACATTATACTTCCATGATATACTTATACTGATAGAATTCGTATTGAGGTGACGAAATGAGAGTCAAATGTATGATTTGTGATAAAAAAGATATGTTAGATGATGAAAATCCTATGGCAAAAAAACTGCGTAATCGCCCTATTCATACATATATGTGCATGGAATGTTCGGAACGAATTGCAGAGCGTACAATGGAACGTCATGCAAGTGGTAATTTTCGATTATATCGTGATAAAAAAATCGAAGATGATTGGTAAAATGTAAATAAGTCCTTACTCATATAGATAAGGACTTATTTATATTTTTCTGGTTCACGATTCATCTGATCCAAAAAACAATCAATGGCTTCTAACGGAAACCTTGCAGATTTCCGTTCTCCATTCATTTCATATGTAATTAAATACATTTCCTCGTTCTTTTCGACTTCAACATTTCTTAATTTATGTTCTTCATATATCATATTTTGAAATAACAAATATGTTTCTTTTGCAGCACTATCATCTGGGCGTGCTTCCGCAACTGTTTTAATTGTTAACCAATTATATAGTGCATCTTGTACTGAACGCATGAAAACTCCCCTTCCTTATCCTGCTTTTTGTTGTTTCGCTTGACGCAAACGCAATCTATAAATTCCAAGTACAATTGCCGCTACAACAAGTCCTTCTCCAACAGGTAAAAACACAGCAAAAAAGGTTAATACTGTGCATCCAATTGCTAATGATATGTATATCACAATATTTTTTAGTACAGACAACTTTCTAGCAAACCCTAAATTATAAACGAGAGCACTTAATATAATAATCGTCCCATAAAGTAACCACATTCCTAACTCTGGATTTTCATCTACCTTACACAATTTTGCAAAAAAAGACATCCTTTCTAACACACTCTTCCCCCCTAGCAGTAAAATGCAATTTTCTTTATACACTTAATACAAGAGTAACTCGCAAAAAAAATACTGTCCACAAAAATGAGTAAATATTCTAAAAAATAAACAAAATAAAAAAACAACGCCCTTTATAAAGGGCGTTGTTTTTTTATTTTTACGCTTCGACAGATTTCTTTTTCTTAGCAGCTCTTTCGCGCTCACTCTTATCAAGAATCTTTTTACGTAGACGAATTGATTCTGGAGTTACTTCACAGAACTCGTCATCGTTTAAGTACTCTAATGATTCTTCTAAAGTCATTAGGCGTGGTTTCTTCATTGTTGAAGTTTGATCTTTCGTCGCAGAACGAATGTTAGTTTGTTGTTTCATTTTCACAACGTTAACTGTTAAGTCATTCTCACGAGTGTGTTCTCCTACAATCATACCAGCATATACTTCTGTACCTGGTTCAACGAAGATTACACCACGGTCTTCAACTTGCATAATACCGTATTGTGATGCTTTTCCTGTTTCAAGTGAAACTAGAACACCTTGACGACGTCCACCAACTTGTCCAGCGTGTACTGGTTGGTAGCAATCGAATGTATGGTTTAAAATACCGTAACCACGAGTTAATGTTAAGAATTCTGTTGTGTAACCAATTAAACCACGTGCTGGAACCATGAAAGTAAGGCGAACTTGACCGTTTCCGTTATTCACCATATCTAACATTTCACCTTTACGTGCACCCATAGATTCCATAATAGAACCAGTGTATTCTTCAGGTACATCGATTTGTACACGCTCTACAGGCTCACATCTTACGCCATCAACTTCTTTAATGATTACTTCTGGCTTAGATACTTGTAATTCATAACCTTCACGACGCATGTTTTCAATTAAGATAGATAAATGTAGTTCCCCACGTCCAGATACGATCCACGCATCAGGAGAATCTGTATTATCTACACGTAAACTTACATCTGTTTCTAATTGTGAACGAAGACGCTCTTCAATTTTACGAGATGTAATGTATTTACCTTCACGACCTGCAAATGGGCTGTTATTTACAAGGAACGTCATTTGTAGTGTTGGCTCATCAATACGTAATAATGGTAACGCATCTTGATGTTCAACTGGACATACTGTTTCACCTACGTTAATGTCTTCCATACCAGAAACGGCTACTAAGTCCCCTGCTTTTGCTTCTTCAATTTCTTGACGTTTTAATCCCATGTAACCGAATAATTTCGTTACGCGGAATTGCTTCACACTTCCGTCTACTTTCATTAAAGCAACTTGTTGTCCAACCTTCATTGTACCGCGGAATACGCGACCAACTCCAATACGTCCAACGTAGTCGTTGTAATCAAGAAGTGCTACTTGGAATTGAAGTGGCTCTTCGCTGTTATCAATTGGTGCTGGAATATGTTCGATAATTGTATCGAATAATGATTTCATATTCTCTTCTTGATTTGCTGGGTTTGAATCTAAGCTTGCTGTTCCGTTCATTGCTGATGCAAATACAACTGGGAACTCTAATTGATCTTCGTTTGCACCAAGCTCAATGAATAAGTCGATTACTTCATCAACTACTTCATCTGGACGAGCGAAGTCACGGTCAATTTTGTTTACAACTACGATTGGAGTTAAGTTTTGCTCAAGAGCTTTCTTTAAAACAAATCGTGTTTGTGGCATACAACCTTCATATGCATCAACAACAAGTAAAACACCATCAACCATTTTCATGATACGTTCTACTTCTCCACCGAAGTCAGCGTGACCAGGTGTATCTAAAATGTTAATTCTTTTATCTTCATAGTGAATCGCTGTATTTTTCGCTAAAATTGTAATACCGCGTTCTCTTTCTAGATCATTTGAATCCATTGCGCGTTCTTCAACGTGTTCGTTCGCACGGAAAGTCCCCGCTTGACGTAATAACTGGTCAACAAGTGTTGTTTTACCATGGTCAACGTGGGCAATAATTGCTATATTACGTAAATCTTGTCGTTTTTTCAACATGTCCAACTCCTAATGTCTTTTTAATCCTTCTCTATTATAAGAGCGAAGGGGATACAATAGCAATTAAAATAAAAGCAAGAATGAAAATATAGTTGTATTCTTACTTTTGTGAAAGTAAAATGAGATTGGAGGGTGAAGAAATGGAACACATTCAATATCGCTTTTTATTAACTGCAATTATCGGTGTTATTTTCTTAATCGGTATCGGCATTATGATTGCTGAAAATAGTCCAATCGGTATTATTATTTGCATTATCGGCACATTTGTTACAGTTGGATACGGTTTTGTAACAAAAAGAAAAATGCGCAAATCACAATAACGCTAAAAAGTAAGAAGCTTATACACAGCCTCTTACTTTTTTTGTTGCTCTCATATAAACGATAACACTTCTTCATACACTCCTGGTTTTGCAACTAACACACTGCTCTTCTCTATGATAGAAAGTGGCGCTCCAGAGAATGTCGTCACCTTACCTCCAACTTCTTCTACAATTATCTTTCCTCCGCCAAAATCCCATGGTGATAATCTCGGCGTTACATATGCATCTATTCTTCCTGTTGCAACGTATACCATCTCTAACGCTGCACAGCCATATGATCTTGTGCCTCTTGCTTTCTTAACAAGTGCCATCATACTTTCCATATTAAGCAATGGATTATCTGTAAGCCATATCGCATTTAAAGCTACAATACCTTGCTCTACAGTTCCTTTTTTCAGTGTAGGAATTGATATATCATTACAAAAAGCTCCATATCCCTTGACTGCATGATATAGTTCATCATGCACTGGATCATATATAAGTCCAATCTTTCCGATACCGTTCTCATAAATCCCAATTGAAATCGCAAAATTTCTTTTTTGATGAACAAAGTTCATCGTGCCGTCAATTGGATCAATTAACCAAACAACCCCGTCAGAAGACGTTATCTCGTCTCCATAACCCTCTTCTCCTAAAATATTATGATTCGGGAATGTTTCTTTAATTTTCCCAATTAAAAACTGTTCTATCTCTCGGTCCATATTTGTAACTAAGTCAGCTGCATTTGATTTTGTTTCTATAATAAGTGCTTTTTTCATTGATGCCATTAAATGCTCTCCTGCATCCCGAATCCACCGTTTGGCGTGTGCATCAATGTCTTTCCATACTTCTTGCATGTTTAAACACTCCGATCTATACTGTTCACAGAAAAAACGAACCCTTTATAAGGTTCGCACCAACTAATTTTTTATACATATACTATTATTACGCTTCTAAACGAATCATTTCAAGTCTTAACACTTCTAACTTTTGTACACACTCTTCTTTTTTCTGTTTGTCATCTTCCATCATCGCATCATATAAAGTTGCTAATTCATAATCTAGCTCCAAACGTAGCACCGGTATTCTCTTTTCAGCATCTGTTCTCTTTAACGCATTAATCACCTGTCTCATATTATTTGCCTCCTCCCAATATTCGTCTGCCCTCGGACTATAATTGATTCAATTTTCTGATTTTTTGTTTTATACTATACTATGTTGGATAAATCATCTATGCAACAAAATTATATTTTTTTATTTAAATTTTTTTGTGCTGTTTTTTTTATGAATAGTACAAGCTATGCTAAAATAAAAGCAAAATAGGAGTTGGAGGAACAATCATGACAATACAAACATTCAAGTCAACTGATTTTGATGTCTTTACAGTTGATGGTCTCGAAGAACGAATGAGTGCAATTAAAACGAACATTCATCCTAAGCTAGAAGCTTTAGGGGAACAATTTGCAGAATACTTATCCAAACAAACTGATGAGAACTTTTTTTATCATGTTGCAAAACACGCACGCCGCAAAGTCAATCCACCAAACGATACTTGGGTTGCTTTTTCAACAAATAAACGAGGATATAAAATGCTACCGCATTTCCAAATCGGCTTATGGGGTACTCATGCCTTCATATACTTTGGTTTAATCTATGAGTGTCCACAAAAAGTTGAGACGGCTCATGCCTTCTTAGAACATTTAAATGATTTAAAAACAAATATTCCAAATGACTTCGTTTGGTCCATTGACCATACTAAACCAAGTGTGAAATTACATAAAACACTTGAAACCGAAGACTTACAAAAGATGATTGAACGATTAGCTACTGTAAAAAAAGCAGAATTATTAGTTGGTATTCATATATCACCAGAGGAGTTTTCAGCAATGACCAACGAACAATTCCTTGCTAAGATTGAATCTACGATGCAATCACTCCTTCCTTTATATGCACTGTGTAATCGATAGTAGAAAACGGACAATTTATATTGTCCGTTTTTAGTTGTTATCACATTATATCACTTCAGTTTTTATTTTTCAAAATATTTTTACATTTTTACGAGCTTTTGTTCTTCGACTTCTTTTGCCCTTTGAATAGCACGATATATAGAGTATCCACTTACTTCTTGAAATTCTTTATCAATTTTCTTTTCTTCTGCTTTCGATGGAACAATCTCTTTAAAACGACGATATAAACCCATTAACTCTTCTCTTATAATCCCTTTTTCATAAGCTTTCTCAATCGCTTCATAAAACTTAACAATTGTAACCATTTCCTCATTTGACCAATCATAATCTAACGGATATTGATATTCCATTTCGCACCTCATTTATCATTTCTTCTTGTTTCATTATGCTATCTTAAAGAGAATATTTTATTCTTCATTATAGCCACTCTGCATTATACACTATTTATTCATTTTAATGGAATTGTCTTCCTCTATTCATTAGTTGAGGCTAACTATTAAACATACTCACCTTAAAAACATTTTTTTCTATACATCTATAATTATTGGTGATATAATGCTTTTGTTTTATAGAAAATAAAGTGAAGCTACCATCTCAAAAACGATTTTTTGAATGGCAGAAAAACAAGCCTTATTCTAAAAAAGGCTACACTTTTTTAGAGCAGGATTATATAAAACAAATTACACTAAATATTATGAAGAAGAAGGGGTGTATAGATTGTCCCAATACGAAACACCATTGTTTACCGCTTTAGTTGAGCACAGTAAGCGAAATCCAATTCAATTCCATATTCCTGGTCATAAAAAAGGACAGGGCATGGATCCTACATTTCGCGAATTTATTGGGCATAATGCATTAGCAATTGATTTAATTAATATTGCGCCACTCGATGATTTACATCATCCAAAAGGTATGATTAAAGAAGCACAGGATTTAGCAGCCGCTGCATTCGGTGCAGATCATACTTTCTTTTCTATTCAAGGTACAAGTGGCGCTATTATGACAATGGTGATGAGCGTTTGCGGTCCTGGTGACAAAATCCTAGTACCACGAAACGTGCATAAATCAGTAATGTCAGCTATTATTTTCTCAGGTGCAAAACCGATTTTCATGCATCCTGAAATCGATCCGAAGCTCGGTATTTCTCATGGAATCACAATTCAATCTGTCAAAAAAGCACTTGAAGAGCACTCAGATGCAAAGGGCTTACTTGTTATTAACCCAACGTACTTTGGGTTTGCTGCAGACTTAGAACAGATTGTACAATTAGCACATTCTTATGACATCCCTGTACTAGTCGACGAGGCTCATGGTGTTCATATTCATTTTCACGATGAATTACCTATGTCAGCGATGCAAGCTGGTGCGGATATGGCAGCAACAAGTGTTCACAAATTAGGAGGCTCTTTAACTCAAAGTTCTATTCTTAATGTGAAAGAAGGCTTAGTGAATGTAAAGCATGTCCAATCTATTATTAGTATGCTTACAACTACATCAACTTCTTACATCTTGTTAGCATCCCTTGATGTTGCGAGAAAACGTCTTGCTACAGAAGGAACAGCACTCATAGAACAAACAATACAATTAGCTGAGCATGTTCGTGATGCTATAAATTCTATTGAGCATCTTTACTGTCCTGGAAAAGAAATGTTAGGTACAGATGCTACCTTTAACTATGATCCTACAAAGATAATTGTATCTGTAAAAGATTTAGGTATTACCGGCCACCAAGCTGAAGTATGGCTTAGAGAGCAATATAACATTGAAGTAGAACTCTCAGATCTATACAACATACTATGTCTTATCACTTTGGGAGATACAGAAAGTGATACAAATACACTTATTGCAGCTTTACACGATTTAGCAGCAACATTTAGAAATAGGGCAGATAAAGGTGTTCAAGTACAAGTAGAGATTCCAGAAATTCCAGTGCTAGCACTTTCTCCTCGAGATGCTTTTTATTCGGAAACAGAAGTCATCCCATTTGAAAATGCAGCGGGTCGTATTATAGCTGATTTTGTTATGGTTTATCCGCCAGGGATTCCAATCTTTACTCCGGGGGAAATTATTACACAAGAAAACTTAGAGTATATTCGGAAAAACTTAGAAGCAGGTTTACCTGTACAAGGTCCTGAAGATATGACATTACAAACATTACGTGTTATTAAAGAGTACAAGCCTATCAGTTGATAGGCTTTTTTTTCACCTTTTTTCCTTTTCTTCATACGATACTTAAGAATGTAACGTATAGGTGGGGATACTATTATGATTGTAATAGGCCGTTCTATTGTACATCCTTATATTACAAATGAATATGAGCCATTTGCAGCAGAGAAACAACAAATTTTATCAATAATGGCAGGAAATCAAGAAGTTTATTCCTTCCGAACAGCTGATGAACTCAGCTTTGATCTCAATTTACGAGTTAATATTATTATCTCTGCACTAGAGCTTTTTCAAAGTGGATTTCAGTTTCGCACATTTCAACAATCCTTTTGCAACCCCCAGTATTGGAAAAGAACATCCCTTGGAGGATTCGAGCTTCTTCCAAACATACCATCTTCTATTGCCATACAAGATATTTTTAAAAATGGAAAACTATATGGAACTGAATGCGCAACCGCTATGATCATTATTTTTTATAAAGCTTTACTATCATTGTATGAGGAAGAAACTTTCAATCGTCTATTTGCAAATCTTTTACTTTATACATGGGACTACGATCAAGATCTAAGGCTCATAACAAAAAACGGTGGCGATCTTGTTCCAGGTGACCTCGTTTACTTTAAAAACCCACAAGTGAATCCAGCTACGATTGAGTGGCAAGGAGAAAACACAATCTATTTAGGAAATTTCTTTTTTTACGGACATGGCGTGGGTGTAAAAACAAAAGAAGAAATTATTTATTCATTAAATGAACGAAGAGTCCCTTACGCTTTTATTTCAGCTTTCTTGACTGATACTATTACCCGTATCGATAGCCGTATAATGAGCCAATATGCTTCTTCTAGTACACCACATACATCCATAAGCTTTATTCCAATTAGAGATGATGCAATCGTTGCAACAGTTGGTCATACAACTACAATTTATTAAAAAAGCGCCTACACATGTAGGCGCTTTTTCTTATTATTAAGCTTTTGTATGTTCTTTATGGTCACATTCGCAATGAGATCCACATTTCCCGTATAGTACTGTTGATTTTTCATCTTCAAAATGTCCAATTGTTCCTTCACATACTTGGCATACGATTGTTCCCATTTTCATTTCCCCCTGAGTTTTAATAGTAATCTATTTATTTATCATTAAGCTTTCGCATTATCTTTTCTAGCACAGTCACAATTTGTTCCACATTTTCCGTAAAGTACCGTCGTTTTCTCATCTTCAAAATGTCCGATTGTTCCTTCACATACTTGGCATACGATTGTTCCCATTTTCATTTCCCCCTAAGTTTATGGTCCTAAAAACTTTTAGCTGTCCATTTCCTATCAATTATTGGGCTTTTGTATGCTCTGTGTGATCACATCCGCAAGATCCACATTTCCCGTAAAGTACCGTTACTTTCTCATCTTCGAAGTGTGCAATTGTACCTTCACAATCTTGACATACGATTGTTCCCATTTTTCATTTCCCCCTAAGTTTATAATCCCAAAAACTTTTTGTAACCGCTTAACTTTCTGTCTTTATTTTAATATGTTATACTTTTTACGTCAATAGGTTTTTAGTATAACACATTAAATATTTTTAATTTAAATTAGTATGCGATATTAAAATAAAAAACAGCCATATTTATAAGTACGACTGTTTCACATTAATTATTCTTCATATTCCGCATGTAAAGAAGTTGACGGAACTAGAAATTTGAAAAACTGAGCTAACTCCTTTGCTTCCTCTTCTGATCCTAATTTAAAAATCTCCTGTATATATTGAACATTCTCTACATCATCTCGTCCGAGTAAAGTAGACCTTCCTGTTTGCATACAAACAATGAGCGGCTTTCCAAAAAACATATTTGTATAAATAACACCAAAATCATAACGTGTATCATGTGTCATAAACCCTAAAAATCGTACCTTCACACTTTCATGCTCATCATACAATTTTTCAAACATCGGTTTCCACCTTTCTACATCACGTTTCATTAATAGTATATTAAACAAAACATGTAATACTCCTTTTAATTGTCAAAAAATTCAGTAGGATGTAGAATGATAGTATTCTACTAAGCTAGGGGGAACTTATATGCAACACGCCTTTATTACGCTTGTACCGAAATCCAACCAACAATCAGTTTCAATAGATGATATAAAACAACTTTTTCATTATTATAAAACAGTTACTTCTAAAACTGGTGCCCAAATTAATTACACGTATACAAATACCGCTTTTCCTTATGAAATTTTAGATACATCTACAACAACATTAAAACTTCAATCCACTCACGACCGGTATGACTCAATTTATATTGGTGTTGGTATAGAAAATGAACAATCTTTCATCCAAGTTTCTTTACCACCTAATGCAACATTTGGTGACAAAGGGAAAGCAAATGAATTTTGCCGTTTTTTAGCGAAGAAATTAGAAGGAGAGTTACAATTATTTAATGGAAGAACAATGTATTTTTATAAACGCTAATTTAAAAAATAGATAATATGATTAAAAATAATATACAATTCGAACATGTAAGAAATAAAGCTTGCTTTCTTACGTGCAATACAAAATATGCTATTACATAGGCTAAATATAGAAATACGAAAAAAAGAATAACTTTATAATGAAACTTATCACCATTCGATAATGTTAATACAGTGGAAAAGCCACTCCATAGTAGTAAATGATAAAATATAACATGTAATATTTTCATGGAACCTTCTCCTTTGACATGCTCTATTTTATTAATATATGGGGGTAAGTTTGAATCAATTACATATTATAGGATGATATATATTACCTTCGAAGTAAGTTAAGCCTGAATCATTTGTTAAAGTATTATATATTCATTCGACAAGTACGTTTAAAGACCTTGCAAGTCATTTGATGAAAATAAAAATAGCCCCTCTCTTACAATAAGAGAAGGGCTATTTACATTACTTAAATTATTTTACAATGTGAATTGGCATTCCAAGAGCAACTTCAGCTGCTTCCATTGTGATTTCACCTAATGTTGGGTGAGCATGGATTGTTTGAGCGATATCTTCAGCTGTCATTCCAGCTTCGATAGCTAAACCAATCTCAGAAATAATATCAGAAGCACCTGCACCTGCAACTTGAGCACCTACAAGAAGACCATCTTCTTTACGTGTTACAAGTTGTAGGAAACCGTCAGTGCTGTTTAATGATAATGCACGACCGTTAGCAGCGAATGGGAACTTAGATACAGTTACAGTCATTCCAGCTTCTTCAGCTTGTTTTTTAGTGTAACCAACAGATGCTAGTTCTGGATCAGTGAAGCATACTGCAGGAATTCCGATGTAATCGATAGCTGATGCATGGCCACTAATTGCTTCTACAGCTACTTTACCTTCGTAAGAAGCTTTGTGAGCTAATGGTGGTCCAGGAACGATATCACCGATTGCATAGATGTTTGGTACATTTGTACGACATTGCTCATCGATTTCGATGATGCCGCGGTCAGTCATTTTAACTCCAACTTGCTCAAGACCGATTTCTTGAGTGTTTGGACGACGACCTACAGTTACTAATACGTAATCTGCTTCTACAGTTTGGATTTCACCTTTAACTTCAAAGCTAACTTTTACGCCAGTTTCTGTTTCTTCAACGCCTTTAGCCATAGCTTTTGTATGGATATTTACGTTACCTTTTTTCTGTAGAGCACGTTTAACAACAGAGCTCATAGCTTTTTCGAAACCAGCTAAGATTTCGTCGCCAGCTTCTACTACAGTAACTTCTGTACCGAAGTTAGCATATGCAGTACCTAATTCCATACCGATGTAACCGCCGCCGATTACAACAAGTTTTTTAGGAATTTCAGGTAAGCTTAAAGCACCTGTAGAGTTGATAACACGTTTAGAGTATTTGAATCCTGGAATTTCGATTGGTGTAGAACCAGTTGCAAGAACAGCATTTTTAAACGTATAAGTTTGAGCTGCATCTTCAGTCATAACGCGTAATGTATTAGCATCTACGAAGTAAGCTTCACCGCGAATGATTTCAACTTTGTTACCTTTAAGAAGGCCTTCAACACCGCCAGTTAATTTCTTAACTACGCCGTTTTTCCATTCTTGAACTTTTGTAAAGTCAACTTTTACGTTTTCTGCAGTAATACCCATGTCATCAGAATGCATTGCATTCTCATAACGATGACCTGCATTGATTAACGCTTTTGAAGGAATACATCCAACGTTTAAGCATACGCCACCAAGGTTAGCTTTTTCAATGATTGCTACCTTTTGACCTAATTGTGCTGCACGAATTGCCGCAACGTATCCACCAGGACCTGCACCAACAACGACTGTATCTAATTCAATTGGGAAATCTCCTACTACCATTGTTATTACGCCTCCATTACTAATAATTGTGGGTCATTCAATAGACGTTTAATTTGGTTTAACGCTTTTTGAGCAGTTGCACCGTCAATTAAACGATGGTCAAAGCTTAGAGATAATGCTAATACTGGAGCTGCAACGATCTCACCGTTTTTCACAACTGGTTTTTCAGCGATACGGCCGATACCAAGGATTGCTACTTCTGGGTGGTTGATAACTGGAGTGAACCATTGTCCACCTGCAGAACCAATGTTTGTAATTGTGCAAGAAGCACCTTTCATTTCAGCTGGAGCTAGACGACCTTCACGTGCTTTACCAGCAAGATCATTGATCTCGTTAGAGATTGTGAAGATAGACTTACGATCTGTATCTTTAACAACTGGTACTAATAGACCTTTGTCTGTATCAGCTGCGATACCGATGTTGAAGTAATGTTTATGAACTACTTCTTGAGATGCATCGTCTAAAGAAGTGTTTAACATTGGGTATTCACGTAATGCAGATGTTAAAGCTTTAACAACGTACGGAAGGTAAGTTAATTTAATACCTTTGTCAGCTGCTACTGCTTTGAACTTCTTACGGTGAGCAACAAGTTCTGTTACATCTACTTCGTCCATTAATGTTACGTGAGGAGCTGTGTGTTTAGAGTTAACCATTGCTTTCGCAATCGCTTTACGGATACCACTCATTTTCTCACGAGTTTCTGGATATTCACCAGCTGGGATTGGTTGTGCTTTTGGTGCTTCTTCTTTCGCTGCTGCTGGAGTAGCTTCTACTGCTGCTGGAGCCTCAGTTGCTGCTACAGTTTGTCCACCATTTGCAAATGCATCGATGTCAGCTTTTACGATACGGCCATTCTTACCAGTACCAGCTACTTTATGAATGTCTACACCTTTTTCACGAGCGTATTTACGAACAGATGGCATAGCAATTACGCGCTCATTTACTACTTCTGCAGTTGCTGCTGGAGTAGCTTCCGCTGCTGGAGCTTCTACTGCTGCTTCTTCAGCTTTTGGAGCTTCATCATGATCGTCACCTTTAAATTTAAGGTTTTCGTATCCAGGAGCATCAAATTTAATTAATGTATCTCCTACGATTGCAACTGTTCCTTCTTCTACAAGTACTTCAAGTACTTTACCTTTAACAGGAGAAGGGATTTCTACTACTGCTTTATCATTTTGTACTTCAAGAAGTACATCGTCTTCGTTTACTTCATCGCCTGGTTTAATAAACCATTTTACGATTTCACCTTCGTGGATACCTTCACCGATATCTGGTAGTTTAAATTCAAATGCCACGGAATTCAGCCCCCTGATTCATTTCATTATTATGGAATATGTACAAAAGAAGCCAGCATGTGCTGATTTCTTTTGCACATGAAAAGCTAAAAATTAGAAGTTCATTACTTTGTTTACAGCTTCAACAATATCTTTGTGGTTTGGTAACCATACGCTCTCTGCTTGAGAGAATGGGAATACTGTATCAGCAGCTGCAACACGTACAACTGGAGCTTCTAAGTTTAAGATTGCACGGTCGTTAATTTCCGCTACAACGTTAGCTGCAATACCAGCTTGTTTTTGAGCTTCTTGAACTACAACTACGCGACCTGTTTTTTCAACAGAAGCGATGATTGTTTCGATATCTAATGGTTGAACTGTACGTAAGTCAACAACCTCTAAAGAGATACCTTCTTTTTCAAGTTCTTCAGCAGCTTTTAATGCAGCGTGAACCATAGCACCGTAAGCGATAACAGATACATCTGTACCTTCACGTTTGATATCAGCTTTACCTAAATCAATTGTGTAATCACCTTCTGGTACCTCTTGACGGAATGAACGGTACAATTTCATATGCTCTAAGTAGATAACTGGATCGTTGTCACGAATCGCAGAGATTAAAAGACCTTTAGCATCGTATGGAGTAGATGGAATAACAACTTTTAGACCAGGTTGTTGAGCCACTAATCCTTCTAAGCTATCAGCATGTAGTTCAGGAGTATGAACACCACCACCGAATGGAGAACGAACTGTTACTGGAGCAGTCCAACGTCCACCAGAACGGTAACGCATACGAGCTAATTGACCAGAAATTGAATCCATTACTTCATAAACGAAACCGAAGAATTGGATTTCTGGAACTGGACGGAATCCTTCAAGTGCAAGACCAACTGCAAGTCCACCAATACCAGACTCTGCAAGTGGAGTATCCATTACACGATCTTCACCAAATTCAGCTTGTAAACCTTCAGTAGCACGGAATACACCGCCGTTTACACCAACGTCTTCACCAAATACAAGTACGTTAGGGTCATTTTTCATTTCAACGCGTAAAGCATCAGTGATTGCTTGAATCATTGTCATTTGAGCCATGGCTTACTTCGACTCCTTTTCTTTGTAGATTTCATATTGTTCAGCTAAGTTGTAAGGCATTTTTTCGTACATGATTTCCATTAAATCAGTTACTTTTTGTTTTGGAGCTTGGTCAGCCTTAGCAATTGCTTGTTTGATATCTTCTTTTGCTTCTTCGATTACTGTCTCTTCAACTTCTTGAGACCATAGGCCTTTAGCTTCTAAGAACTTACGGAAGCGTACGATTGGGTCTTTTTGTTCCCATTCGTTTTCGATATCTTTTGTACGGTAACGAGTTGGGTCATCACCAGCCATTGTATGTGGACCGTAACGGAATGTTAAAGTCTCGATTAAAGTAGGGCCTTCGCCATTTACTGCGCGCTCACGAGCAAAAGCAGTTGCTGCGTATACAGCTAATGGATCCATACCGTCTACTTGAATTCCGTAAATACCTGCTGCTACTGCTTTTTGTGCTACAGTTTTAGCTGCAGATTGCTTTTCTACTGGAGTAGAGATTGCATAACGGTTGTTTTGAACAACGAAGATTGCTGGAGCTTTGAATGCACCTGCAAAGTTCATACCTTCGTAGAAGTCACCTTGTGAAGCACCACCGTCACCAGTGTAAGTAATTGCAACAGATTTTTTACCACGTAGTTTCATACCTAACGCAACACCAGCAGTTTGGATGATTTGCGCACCGATAATAATCTGTGGAGCTAATGCATTTACATTCTCAGGCATTTGGTTACCCATGAAGTGTCCACGAGAGAATAAGAATGCTTGGTATAATGGTAATCCGTGCCATACTAATTGTGGTACATCACGGTATCCTGGTAAGATGAAGTCTTCTGCTTCAAGTGCGAAATGACTTGCTAATTGAGAAGCTTCTTGTCCAGCTGTAGGTGCGTAGAAACCTAAACGTCCTTGACGGTTTAAAGAAATAGAACGTTGATCTAATACGCGAGTATACACCATACGACGCATTAATTCTTTTAATTGATCATCAGATAATTCAGGCATAGCTGCTTCATTCACAACTTCACCGTTTTCATTTAAAATTTGTAATGTTTCAAATTGAGCTGCGATAGCTTTCATTTGCTCATCAACATTAAATAGGGTCTTTTTTGTTTTAGTACCCATTCCGTTCACCTCTTCCTCTCTTGAACCATATTCTGAAACGCTTTCACTGGCTATTTTCCAGTTTAAAAAGCGCAACGATGTAAACCAACATGTTTGTATGTCGGTTGAGAATAATTTTGTGTACCTAACAATCTGTACTAATGTTTTTTCAGAAACATATTAATACAATCTTGATCACGTTTTTTAGTTTACAACTATTCTAATTACGATGTCAATTACTTTGAATACGTTTTTTTATAAATAATATGCAGGTTTCTACTACACAAACGTGTTTTTATTTTTTACATCTGTATTAGTAAGCATTGACCTACTGTTATATTATTCCCTTTTTCACTTATTTTTTCTCTTAGAATAATATGTAAACGATTTAATTCTCTTTAGTTTTTCTCTCTTCGTAACAAAAATATACAAACTACTCTTCCTTTTTTAGGTAAATACCTATACATTTCTACCCTCTCTTCCATACATTATAGTAACCGCAGTATTAGCGGGAAATGATAAAGGAGGTCATCTCATGTACGGATACTCATATTGCTATCCAACTTGTTCATATCCTTCCTACGGTTATGGCGGTTCTTGTGGCGGGTCTGGACGCGGCTTCGCCTTAATCGTTGTGTTGTTTATTCTTTTAATTATCGTTGGTGCTGCTTGCATTCGCTAATGTAAAACGAAACAACTATGGAAAGAAAAAGACGGCTTTGCTGTCTTTTTCTTTTTATCACATACATAACTACTCTATAATAGAACAATTTCCAAAATGCCTTCCCTTTCTTGCCGATGACTTTTTCCATCTCCTTTGGTAGACTAAAGAGGAAAGGAGAGATTACATATGCTTACAATGAAAGATGTTATTCGCGAAGGAGATCCTATTTTGCGCAACGTTGCAGAAGAGGTGTCATTACCGGCAAGCGAAGAAGATACAACTACCTTAAAAGAAATGATTGAATTCGTAATAAATAGCCAAGATCCTGAAATGGCTGAAAAATATAGTTTACGCCCTGGAATCGGATTAGCGGCTCCGCAAATCGGTGTTTCAAAAAAAATGATTGCAGTTCATGTAACCGATGCGGATGGTACATTATATAGCCATGCATTATTCAATCCAAAAATCATTAGCCATTCTGTTGAACGTACATATTTACAGGGTGGTGAAGGCTGTCTGTCTGTAGACCGCGAAGTACCTGGTTATGTTCCTCGTTATACAAGAATTACAGTAAAAGCAACTTCTATTAACGGAGAAGAAGTAAAATTACGTTTAAAAGGTTTACCAGCAATCGTATTCCAACACGAGATTGATCATTTAAATGGCGTTATGTTCTATGACCATATCAATAAAGAAAATCCTTTTGCCGCTCCTGATGATTCCAAACCTCTAGAGCGATAATAATAAAAAGGCGGAAGTTAATCTTCCGCCTTTTTATTATGAAATGGGTTCCATATTCACTTATAGCAATCCAGCCCACTTTAGTCCATGATATATACCGTCTTCATTAACATCCTTTGTCACATGATTTGCAAGTTTTTTCAAGTCTTCATGGCCATTTCCCATCACAATACCTGTGCCAACGGCTTCGATCATTTCTAAATCATTTAAGCCATCTCCAAATGCATACACTTGATCACGATTAAAACCTAACTTTTCAATGTATTTCTCAATTCCTTTTGCCTTAGAACCACCATTCGGAATGATATCCATTGAATATGCATGCCAACGAATAAAATGAAAATCTGGATAATGATTAATAAACTTTTCCTCTTCATTTACTTCACAAAAAAGTAGTGTTTGATAAATATTACATTCCTCATAAAAATTAGGCTCATATGCTGGATGCTCAAAGTTTAAGCTTCCAAAGCCTTCTTTCACATAATCATGATATTCCACTGATGCTCTCATATCTTGATGGTCAAGATATACAAGTGGATATCCTTCTTGTTTTGCAAACTGAGTAAACCTATGTAAAGCATCTGGATGTAACGGATTATTAAATATTACCTCATCTTCAAAGACAACATATTGTCCATTAAAACTAACATAATTATGTATATTAAGTTCCCTGCGAATATCTTCGAACATAAATGGCGCGCGCCCTGTCGCAATTGCTACATGTACACCTTTTTCTTGTAACTGTTTTACTGCATCTCGTGTAGATTGCGGAATTTTTTTATCATGATCTAATAATGTTCCATCAATATCAAAAAAGACAATTTTATCATTCATTTGTCAAAATCCTTTCTGGGACTCTATATTCCTATTTTGAATATCACTTTTCAAATTCTAAAAAAAAGTATAACATATTAAACATCTGTGAAGAAAGCGTTCCCTTTCTGACCTTATTTGTAAACTTTGCATATATATATTAGTAAAACATGTAGATACTTGTTCGGATGAATTTTCTTTTCCATTCTTCCTCATACTATACCTATAACTAACGGCTACTGATCGTTACTATAGAATAACTTTCACTGTATGGGAAAGGACAAGATTCACCATTCACTTTTGTCCTATCTCTTATATCAGAGATAGAGTTTTCACTAGTAATAGGCATGTTTAAAATAAGGAAAGGAAGGAGTAATCATGCTGAAGAAGCTGAAGAAAAAGCTCAAGCGTTATTTAAACGGTCTAGTCCGTAAAAAGACAATCGCTTAAATTGTGCCCATTTCGGGCTTTTTCTTCATTCTCATTCGAAAAAACATGAAAATCGTGACTGTTTGCTTTATAATAAGTAACAGATAATGCAAAACATAGACAAGGAGAGGTTTTCCAAATGATTTTTAAAGTATTTTATCAAGAAAAATTAACTGAGGTTCCAGTACGTGAAAATACAAAAGTTTTATATTTAGAGGCTACGTCTGAAAAGGATGTTCGTACAAAGTTAAATAAGTTCGCATATAATATCGAGTTTGTTCAGTCTGTTACTGGCGCTCATCTTGAATATGAAAAAGAAAACGCTGATTTAACATTAGCGGAAATCGTATAGCGATATGAAATTTCTAAAAAACGACCAAGTTGCTGTATTTGCTCTCGGTGGGCTTGGTGAAATCGGTAAAAATACATACGCTGTTCAATTTCAAGATGAAATTATTATAATTGATGCTGGAATTAAATTTCCAGAGGACGAACTTCTCGGGATCGATTATGTAATACCAGACTACACTTATTTTGTGCGAAACGAAGATAAAATTAAAGGGTTATTCATTACACATGGTCACGAAGATCATATCGGCGGAATCCCTTACCTATTACGTCAAGTGAACATTCCGATTTACGGCGGAAAATTAGCAATTGCACTCATCAAAAACAAATTAGAAGAACACGGCTTACTTCGTAAAGCAAAACTTTACGAGATTCAAGAAGATGACGTTATTAAATTCAAAAAAACGTCTGTATCCTTCTTCCGTACAACTCACAGTATTCCAGATTCGTACGGCGTTGTTGTGAAAACACCTCAAGGTCAAGTTGTTCATACAGGTGACTTCAAATTTGACTTCACACCAGTTGGTGAACCAGCTGATTTAACAAAAATGGCTGAAATCGGTAAAGATGGCGTACTATGTCTATTATCTGATAGTACGAACAGTGAAGTTCCAAACTTTACTATGTCTGAGCGTCGCGTTGGTGATAGCATTCAAGACATTTTCCGTAAAGTAGAAGGACGGATTATATTCGCAACCTTTGCATCAAATATCCACCGCTTACAACAAGTTGTTGAAGCTGCTGTTGAAAACAACCGTAAAGTAGCTGTGTTTGGTCGAAGTATGGAAGCAGCGATTGAAATTGGACAAAACCTTGGTTATATTCGTTGCCCGAAAGATACATTCATAGATGCATCTCAACTAAACCGCTTACCAGCTAATAAAGTTGTTATTTTATGTACAGGTAGTCAAGGTGAACCGATGGCAGCACTTTCACGTATTGCAAATGGTACACACCGCCAAATTCAAATTATTCCTGGAGATACAGTTGTTTTCTCTTCTTCACCAATTCCAGGAAATACAATTAGCGTAAGTCGTACAATTAACATGTTGTACCGCGCTGGCGCTGATGTAATTCACGGGAAACTTTCAAATATCCATACAAGTGGACACGGTGGACAAGAAGAACAAAAGTTAATGTTACGTCTAATTAAACCGAAGTACTTCATGCCAATTCATGGTGAATATCGTATGCAGCGTATGCACATGAACATAGCAAATGATTGTGGCATCCCTGAAGAAAATTGCTTCATTATGGATAATGGCGATGTTCTTGCTTTACGTTCGGATGAAGCTAGCGTAGCTGGAAAAATCCCATCTGGTTCGGTCTACATTGATGGAAACGGTATTGGAGATATTGGCAATATCGTATTACGCGATCGTCGTATCCTTTCTGAAGAAGGACTTGTAATTGTAGTTGTAAGCATTGATATGAAAGAATTTAAAGTTGCAGCAGGACCTGATATCATCTCACGCGGTTTCGTTTACATGCGTGAAAGCAGCGATTTAATCAATGATGCACAAACATTAATTACAACTCATTTAGAAAAAGTAATGGAGCGTAAAACAACACAATGGTCTGAAATTAAAAATGAAATTACAGACACATTAGCCCCATTCCTATATGAGAAAACGAAACGTCGTCCAATGATTTTACCAATCATTATGGAAATATAAGAAAAAGGACAATGCCATGAAGGCATTGTCCTTTTCTTTTCTCTTATCTTAAAAAGTGTTTAAATCGATCCACTTCATCGTCATGACCAATGACAATTAATATATCTCCTGCTTGAATATTCTCCGTAGCTCGAGGGGATACGATAACTTCTTTGCCTCGTTTAATTGCTACAATATTCAATCCAAACTTCGCACGAATATCTAATTCAATTAAAGAGTGCCCATCAATTTTTTTATTCGCAATAATCTCTACAATACTATGCTCATCTGAAAGCTCAAGGTAGTCTAGCACATTGCTTGATGCAATATTATTAGCAATCCTTTTTCCCATATCACGTTCTGGATGCACAATATGATCTGCACCTATTTTACTTAACACTTTTTCATGATAATCATTTTGAGCTTTTACAGTAATATTTTTTACACCCAACTCTTTCAAAATCAAAGTCGTTAAAATACTTGAATTTAAATTATCTCCAATAGCAACGACTACGTGATCAAAATTTCGAATACCAAGGCTTTTTAATACCATCTCATCTGTTGAATCTGCAATTACAGCATGCGAAGCTATATTTGCAAATTCATTAATTTTATCCTCATCTGAATCGATTGCCATTACTTCCATACCTAATTGAGCTAGTTCTCGGCAAATACTTCCACCAAAGCGACCAAGTCCAATGACAGCAAATTCTTTTTCT
Organism: Bacillus sp. JKS001846; assembly: GCF_900176455.1. Taxonomy (NCBI): domain Bacteria; kingdom Bacillati; phylum Bacillota; class Bacilli; order Caryophanales; family Bacillaceae; genus Bacillus; species Bacillus sp. JKS001846. Next base: position 1,719,489 of record NZ_FWYG01000001.1, on the reverse strand, counting down.
TTCTCACCCACAAGAATTCCTCCAATAACTTCAAGTACTATTTATTTTCAGTGTAACACACTTTATATGCGTCACAAAAACTATGATTAGCTCTTATTTTTGTTTTTGTATATAAAAATATTGTTGCAAGTAAAAAGCGATACCAACAAGTAGCATAGCAAATACAAATATATTTCCAAAAGAACTAAATGTTTCAAAAACGAATAATAATGTTTCTTGACCAAAAAAGGCAAATAGAAGCTGTGTGAATGCAAATAACAACGCCCATATGTAATGATGTTGATGGAATAAATAATGCGTTGCACCTAAAAAAGCAATAAACGAAAAGATAAAGATCCACCAATTTTCTAAAAATAGTTGCCAATTAGAAAATTGATATCCATTTACTAATATCGCAATAAGCGCGATAACTGCCATCGTCGGCACACTCCAAAATAATGCCCGTCCTCTAAAGAAACGAGTGCCTTTAACATCTCCTTTTTCATGTGCAATATATGTTAGTACTACTGTGCTTATATACAAAACAGAAAGAATTGTTAAAACGATAATAAGCCAAAAATGTAATTGATAATATTCATGCTCTATATTTGTCACGATTGCAGCTAACATGCACGGAATTAACATTCCCGTCCAACCATCTACTTTTCTTTCATCCCAAAAGACCGTATTACCAATCCTTATTCCTAACAACATAAAAATAATGATACCCAATACAAATAACGTAGTTTTATTCCCTACTAAACTCGTTGAGAAAGCAATTAATCCAATAAATAAAAAGAGCACAAACCCATTCATAATTTCTAGTACAGGTGATAAATATCTCTTCACCCATTTGTATGTTTCGTCATATTCATTATTATCTACTAGACGATAGGCATAAAAACTTATCCCAAAATAAACCGCCGCAATAATAACATACGCATATAAGACGAAACATAAAATCGCACTGCTAATTTGCACGTAATTCCCCACCCTTTTTTCTATGTTTCACATTGATTTTACACACTTTTCATACTAAAAGTAAACATATATAAGTTAGTCAAATAATTAATAATGAGCAGTGGCTAAACCCCCTGCTCATTATTAAAACAGTACAATTAACTTTAATTCTTCCATTTGTATGTAAATGTCTAAAATCAATCTATACGAGCGTTACTTACACCTCAGAACAAAAAGTTTTTTGGAACCTTCAAGAGAGCGGAAGTTTTATTTTCTATTCCCTTTCCACTTTACATATTGGCTTAAAAATGTGATTGCCTTTTCAATCACTTCTTCGTCTGGTTTTAATTTTGCATGATGTAAACCATATTCTGAATTTACTCCAAGCCAAAACATAAATCCAGGGATTTCTCGAAGCATATAACCAAAATCTTCACCCGTCATTGCCTCAGTACATGTAATAACATTCATATCAGTTTGTTTATGTACAAATTCCATAAACTCTCTCGTTAACTCTTCATGGTTATATACTTGATGATACATTGCTCCGTAATCCATAATCGCCTCACACTGGAAAGAAGCTTCGATACCTGCAACAATTGACTCAATTCTGCTTTTCACACGCTTCATTGATTCCACTGATAATGTTCGAATCGTTCCTTCTAAACGAGATTTTTCTGCAATAATATTTTGAACCGTACCACCTGTAATTTTCCCGATTGTAATTACTGCACTATCAAGAGGATTTACATTGCGACTAATAACGGATTGAAGCTGTGTAACAAGGTGGCTCGCTGCAACAATCATGTCATTTGCAGTATGCGGATAGGCAGCATGGCCACCTTTCCCTTTTAAATCAATATATAATTCTGAAGTATTGGCAAATAACAGTCCTTCTTTCGTTGCAATTGTCCCCACAGCGTATTCTGGTGCAATATGAAGACCAAGAATTATATTTGGTTTCCATTCTTTTAACTCTTCACTTTCTAACATAGGAAGAGCACCGCCTGGTCCTTCTTCTGCTGGCTGGAATAGAAATACAAGGTCATCATCTATTCTTTCGCTCACAGCTTTCGTTAGAAGGCCTAAACCGATTGTTGTATGTACATCATGGCCACATGCATGCATCATTCCTTCATGAATAGAAGCAAACTCGTATCCAGTTTCCTCTGTAATTGGTAAACCGTCTATATCTGCACGATAACCTATTATTTTTTCGGGATTTTTTCCATTTACTTTAACGATTACACCCGTTTTCCATGTCTTCACTTCCACAAATTCATGAGAAAGTGTTCCTATATAATCTAAAATATACTGTTGTGTTTTCCATTCCTTAAATCCGATTTCTGGAATTCTATGTAAATCTCTACGAATTTGGATAAATTTGCTTACTGTCATTTTTGCACCTCTATCTATAAAAAGCGTAAGAGCCCATTTACGCTCTTACGCTTTTTTTACTTTTTATTTCTCTGGGTTTAATTGACGAAGCTCTTGTTTAATTTCTGTTTTTGCTTTTGTCTTCTCATCAATTTCTTTAATTACACGTGCTGGAGTACCTGCAACAACTGTGTATGGAGGCACATCTTCTGTTACAACAGCTCCTGCTGCTACGACTGCACCTTTCCCTACTGTAACACCCTCTAAAACAACCACGTTTGCACCGATTACTACATCATCTTCAACGATAACTGGTTTTGCAGAAGGTGGCTCAATAACACCTGCAAGTACAGCACCTGCACCTACGTGACAGTTTTTACCGACTGTTGCACGTCCACCAAGTACTGCGTTCATGTCGATCATAGAACCTTCACCAATTACAGCACCAATGTTAATTGTTGCATTCATCATAATTACAGCGTTGTCACCAATTTCAACATGGTCACGAATAATAGCACCTGGCTCGATGCGAGCTTTAATACCTTTTAAATCAAGCATCGGGATTGCAGAATTACGACGATCGTTTTCTACAACGTAGTCAACGATGTGCTTATTATTCTCATCAAGAATTGTCTTAATTTCAGACCATTCTCCGAATAATACACCTGACTTTTTATTCACAAATGCTTGTACTGTTTCAGGGAATGTTACTTCTTTTAAATCCCCTTTTATGTATACCTTTACAGGAGTTTTCTTTTCACTTTTTTGAATAAACGAAATAATTTCGTTAGCGTCCATCATTTTCATTCTTGTTGCCTCCTAAATCCATTTATAATGTTACTCTACCAAACGAAAGAGCGAGTAGCAAGATAATAATCTTATTTTTCCCTTTGAATTTCTTCTATAATTTCTAAAAATGCTTGTACTTGCTTCAACTGCCTTGCCGAGTCACTTGTTAACAACCATGTTTCTCTCGTCAGTTGAACAGGTGTTTTATACATATTTTCCTGTACTTCCTTTAAAACAGTAGAAGGTAAAAGGGCATAACCTATACCATTTAAAACAAGTTGTTTACATGTTTCAATTTGGTCAACTACAATCGTTCGCTTAGGCGGATTAGAAAATAAACCATACCACCAATTTTGTATTTGTCCATAATAAGTCGAATCACTTTTAAATTGAATGAACGGCCTATTTGTTTCTTTTAACATCGAAATATCTTTTATTTCTTTATCAACTAAATACAGTTCATCTTCAAATAATTGTTGCTTCTGACCTTTATATTCTTGTGTTCCCCTCAGTATAGCAACATGAACGTCTCCTTCATAAAACTGCTTTTGCACTTCACTACTCCATCCAGTAAACAGCGATATCTTGACAGAAGGATATTTATGCACAAACTTTTTCAAAACAGGAGGGAGCCAATATTGACCAATAACTGATGCAACAGCTATTTTTAACGTTCCATGAGTTTCCGTTCTGAAAACAGCTAGCTCACTTTTTATATCTTCTTCCCTTTGCAACATTTCTTTAGCATAATTTGCAACTTTTTCCCCTTCAGGTGTAATTGTCAATCCTTTTTGTGAGCGAATAAAAAACTTCATTCCCCATTGTTTCTCCATAGATTGTAAACGTTGACTCAGCGCAGGTTGGGAAACAAATAAACGTTCCGCCGCTTTTCTCATATTTGATTCCTGAGCTAACACAACCATCATTTGAAAATCATCAATTTGCAACTTTCTCCCTCTTTCCTTAGCTTCCATACACCTTATTTCAATAAGCTTTTCATCCTTAATTTACCCGAATGCTTTCATTCAGAAAATACAATTGTCCAGCGCAAACTTTCCTTATGTTTTATGTCTTTTTAAATATAATACATACACAAGTGATATGCACGAAAAAAAAAGTGACTTCTTCGTTTCTATGAAGTCACTTTTCTTACGTTATCGATTATGTTGCCTTACTTTCTTATTCAACAATTTTAAAATAGCCCGACGTGTTAAAATCCCCTCAAAATAGCCTTCTTCATTAACAGCGCAAATAAAAGGATGATCAATTGTCATTTCTAAAGCTTTTGCAAATGAATCGTCTAATTTAAGAACAGGTATATCTTCTTTCATCACCTGCTCTACTTTCATATCATCGAGTCTTTCAAACTCAATACGTTCTAATCCTAACATACCATCTAATATCATGGCAGTACTAATCAAACCATGTAGTTTATACATTGGATCTAAGACAGGTATCGCCGAATATCCAGATTTCACAAGAACGAGTAAAGCATGTTCTAAACTATTTCCAATTTGGACATGAGCTACTTTTTCCGATGAAATCATTAAATCCTTCACAAGAATTTGTTGAAATTCGTCTTTCGGAATACTAATCATATTACATCCCCCATTTTCCCTTTTTCCTGCTTATGTTCACAACTCTATTCACATTTTATGACAGCGTTTTCATATTATTATTTTGTCCTAAATTTATTTCAATAAAAATACAATCACACAGCTATTTTAGCATACAGCACAAAAAAAAGACTACCATTCCGGTAGCGCTTAATACCCTTTATTTTTTAATCTGTAAAATAACCTTGTGATTTTTTTATATTGCATCACATCTGTCTGTTTCAAACCATTCTCAATATCTGTAAGTTCCACAGCTAAAATTTCACTTGCGTAATTTTGCTGAAATAAAATATCTAGTAGTAAACTTTCTTCTTCCTTCGTTAAAACAACTTCCCTTTGCATATACCCCTCTCCTTACACTCGCATCGTTACTCTTATTATATAAAAAATTCAACCTATTTAATAGATGTAATATTCAGTTTTTATTAAAAGATATATAGCAATCGTATACATACAAAAAAAATCATTTCGTATATCGATTTGCATAGCTAAACGCCGCATAAGCATCTGGCTTAATTTTTGCAGTTAATCCCATCGCTCGAATTTTTTCTGTCATATCTAAAATAAATTCTTTTGTTAAACCATCATTCCCAATGTCTAAATGAATTTCCATTATGAATCCAGCCCCATCTTGAGCATAAGGATGCAATAACTCCCATATTGTTTGTATATGAGTAGGCGTAAATAGACATGCGATTTCTTGACTAAACTGCGTTTCTAAATATATTTTCTTACGTAAGGTTGCCGGCTTATCTTTTACTGATCTATGGTGTAAACAGCCCCAGGCACCTTTTCCAACACGATGAATATGGATTGCTGTAATAAACCTCGTATCCTTTTGATGCGCTTGTGAGTCTGTCCCAATGGATAATCGATATAAATTTCGCGGATCCTTTTCAATGAAACTACAAATACGGTTAAAGACCATATCAAAATTTAAATGTCTCTCTGAAACATTGTAAAATTTATGTGCACCGTCCACAGAGTCACGTCCTTTCAATTAGACAGACTTTTCGTATTCTCATTGTATGGGACAAAAACTAAAATTATAACTTCCTATCCTTTATTCGTTTCAATATTTCGAATTACAAAGTGACAAACTTGGCACGTATAAATTACATTTTGATTAGATTGAGCCGTTAATACATGAATAATCTCAGCAGAACTTTGACAATTAGGACAAATCACAACTGGTAAACGTTCCATACGATAACCTCCTAGTTATATTTCTCCCGCTATTTGCAGAACCCAGCGATTGTGAGAAGTTTAGCTTCACATATTCACCCGGTTGACGGGACTCATTTTCCACATGGATAAGCAAACTTGCACGGATTAAAATTTCATTTTAATACCATTGTAGGAAAAATAAAAAACTTCTATACATTCCACTAGAAAGTAATAGAACTAAAAAAGGTACTGCCACATGGCAGTACCTTTTTTATATGTATCAAGAAATGATATCGTAAATCTCAATTGCAACCATGTCGATATTATCGAATTGATACACTTGAGGTTTTTCACCTTGTTGATACACTTCTAACTCATACATTTCACTTTTATCGAAAAATTTCACGCTACATTTGCGCTCACCGTTCACTTCAAAATAGCGTTGTGCTACTTCACCGCTTTCAGCTTGTTCTTGTAGACTAACAAGTCGAGTTAAAATTCCTTGGAGTAGAGACATGAAATCTCTCCTTTCTCTGATCTTCCTACCAATAGGTTTTACAGCTATACTCATTCTATCCGTCATAACAGAAAAAATGTTCCACACTCTAGGATAAAGGTTATTGGCCAGAAACTCAACTAAAAATTTGTCGAAATGCGAAGGAAAAAACAGAAAGAACATATTTCCCCTTCTTTATTGCGGTTTTTATACTGGAAGAATATAATAAAAAACAGAAAAAAGGAGGAATAACAATGAAAAAAATTGAGGTTTATACACAACCCGATTGTCCGCCCTGTGTTATTGTGAAAGAATTTTTGAAGCATAATAACGTTGCATATGAAGAATTTGACGTAAAAAAAGACGCTGCTGCTCGCAATCGTCTTTTATACGACTATGATTCTTATTCAACTCCAACAGTCGTAATTGATGGCGAAGTAGTTGCAGGGTTTCAAATTGAAAAGTTACAACAACTACTCAATATAGAATAGGAATAGGTAAATACCTATTCCTATTCTTATCCCGCTATTTGTGGGTAGTAAAACTCCTACCCCAAATTTAGCTACAGCAAAGAAGTTAGATGGAAGAGTAATCCCTCCCACTGATTAAAAGTTTCACTTTATAATTGTTGCAACCTTTTTATTTCAGTTAAAAGTTCCTGACTTTCATGATATCCTGCTAGCTTCCATTTATCTTGATCCCTTTTCAATGTTACAATTTGATACTGTCCACTTTTTGTCCGCTCATATACATATAAATTTTTATGTTCTTCATCATACGACATTTTCGTTTCTGAATTAAAAGAAAACGGTGCTTCTTTTGCCGGAAGTAAATATTCACCACTTTGTTTATCACTTCTGCTATTTTCATCTGTAAATACTTGAAGGAAATTATCTGTAAAATACGGTGATAACGTCTCTATCATCTTATTCATCGGCAAATGCTTCCCACGAATTGAAAACTGGGTTTCATAGCCTTTTTGTATCGTTGTAAATACTTCTTTCCGATCGACTTCCACTTCCTCTTTTCCTAAAACAGTCGTAACACTATAACCAACTAGAAAGGCAACACATACAAATAGAACAAGCCATATTCCATATTTCCTCATTTTTTCACCTTCCTTTTAAAAGAACTTGTCTTTGTAGTATTCATTGTAACAATGATTATGCAAAGACAGGACAGATTTCGTTCGTAAAATCTTTACAACGATAGACAGCATTTTCATCACCATTTTCACTATTACCAATTTATGATAAAAACAAACAAAAAATGCACGAATCTCTTCGTGCATTAAAATAAAACATCTTCTTCATATAAATATTCATAAGATAAATCTATAAATAAAAAGTTGTCATCATCAATCGGGAAAGAAAATGTTCGTACCATTTCTCCCGTTTCAATATCTGCATATAAATCTGAAAGCCTCGCCTTATTCTCAAAACGCATTTTCATGATATTCTCGAGAAAATACGGGCGCCAACTCCAGTTCTTCATATAATAATCCGGCATCACAATCCATTCTCCATCTTTTTTCATAACATTTCCTGATTGTTGGAAACCATCTTCATTACAAATAAATATACGAAAACTACACTGTGATACACTTTGACTAAATTGTAATAACCAATCATTTATATCTTCATTCTTTTTTTGTTTTGATAAAACATCGCCAATGCGATCGCGTAACATCTCTGTTAAATTATAAATTTTTTGTAACTTCTTCTTTTCATGCTGAATAAACTGATGACATTCATTACCTAGTCGCTCTTTCAAAACATTCGTTTCAATAAAATCAGGTAAACATTCTTTCAAATAATTACCTTGATAATATCTTCCGCCGTTCTTCCAAGCATATTGCAGTTGATAAAAAGCATCTATTTCTTCATATAACAAAGTTGCACCAATTCTTCTAGCAAGTAATGATAAAGAATATAAAATATCTTGATAAGATTGTAAAAGTGCTGTTTGCCTTAAGTTCGTTAAATCTACTTTTAAAATATCAGGTGCTAACACGCTAATACGCTCTAAATTACTTGTGCCCGTTCCGACTTTATTAATCGAAATTTGAATACCATATGTACGATAATACATAAGCAAATGATTAAATTGCTCTATATCTTCTTTACATTCATGCTCTGTAATCTCTAAAACAATTTGTTTTAAATTTAAACCTTGTTCTTCATACCTCAATAAAAGTTGAAGCAAGCTTTCATCATCATCATTCATTAATACATTAGCATTCCGATGTATAAATAATAATAATTTTTGATCGCTTTCTAAATAACGATTTAAAGCTTTTTCTACTATAATATTATCCGCTTCCAGTTGAAATTCACTTGGAATCGAATCATCGTGAAAGAAAGAAGCTAAACTTTGTATGCCCTCTTCTGTTTGAATACGTCCTACTACTTCGTATCCAATTACAGTATGCTCATCAGCACTAAAAATAGCTTGATAATAAGGAAGGACTTTATCCAAGTTACTCATTACATCTAATGCATCTATCAACGTGCTTCCCTCCCTTTACTTTTCAAAAATTATAACATGATATTTACGGAAAAATAATAAAAAATCCCTTCAGTTTTCCTGAAGGGATTAGAGGGGTAAAATGCTAAGGGGAATTAGCAATTCTACTATGAAGAAAAAAGAGGTCTTAAATATAACGTATATATGACCTCTTGTAAACACTTTTCTTTCATATGTCACAATTCCGTCACATTTAGCCATAAAAAAATGAATCAAATATTCATTTTTTTATCCCTTTTAAAATGGATATTGATGTAAATGTTGTCCTCCATCCATTGTCATGCAAGTTCCATTTATGTACGCAGCTTCATCTGAACATAAATAATAAGCTAGACCAGCGATTTCTTCTGGCGTACCCAGCCTTCCAAGCGGAACACTTTGTATCGTACGTTTAGCCATTTCTTCTGAAATCCATAATTTATCAGCACCGCCCGTACGTTCAATTGGTCCTGGCGCGATAGCGTTAACTCGTATTCCATATTTACGTCCCCACTCAACAGCGAGCGTCTTCGTCATCGCTAATACTCCTGCCTTCGCTGCAGCCGAATGAATAACTCCTGGACCAGCATCCCATGCATATGTTGCTACCATGTTAATGATATTCCCTTTTATACCTTTTTCAATCCAATATTTTCCGACAGCATGACTACAGTAAAACGTACCGTTTAATACAATATTAATGACTGAATTCCAGCCATTCACAGATAAATCTTCTGCTGGACAAATAAAGTTTCCAGCTGCATTATTTATTAAAACATCAATTCTACCAAACTTCTCATCAATCTGTTCAATCATTTTCTGAATGTCATCCGTATTTCTTACATCCATTTGTACAGGTAATACTTGCCCTGGAAATTGTTCAATTTCCAACTTTGTTTCCTCTAGTTTTTCCTTTGTACGTCCTGTAATAACAACTCGTGCCCCTTCTTTTGCAAAACGAGTCGCCATTCCTTTTCCCATTCCACTCGATCCACCTGTTATAATAACTACCTTTTCTTTCACATACATCCCCTCCAAAAAATGAATACACATTCATTTTATCACTTTATTTAATAGAAATCTTTATATTTTTAAACTTTTCTGATATTTTAGCGTAAAGAACTTTCTTTTTATTCATTTTTTTTCGTAATCTATACTACTTTTTATTATGTAAAGTATATTTTAAATAAACTGAAAGGAGATTTGAGTAGCCTATAAATGGAATGAAAACATTGAGGTATACTCATATTTTTATGAAGCACATTACAAGAAGAAATTTTTTAAAAATTGGTATGCGTACTTGTCTCTATTCATTTATAACCAGTAGCATCGGATACTACTATGCTAAATATATAGAGCCCCATTTCATTTCTTTTACACAGCACACATTAAAATCACAACTCATCCCAAAAAGTTTTCATGGTATGAAAATTCTTCAATTCAGCGATTTACATCTCGGATACTATTTCTCGCTTCAACATTTATCTAAAGTTGTTTCTAAAATTAATGCTGTAAATCCAGATATTGTCCTTTTTACCGGAGATCTCATTGATAATTATCAAACGTATACTGACACTCCTTTCGTTGCATCCATTTTAAAAAATATACAAGCCCCCTTTGGTAAATTCGCTATTTATGGTAACCATGATCACGGTGGATATGGAACTGAATACTATGAGCACATCATGCGTGAATCAGGATTTGAGCTATTGCTCAATAGTGAAAAAAGAATTCGTTTAATGGATAATAGTGAAATTTCTATTTTCGGTCTCGATGATATACTATTAGGCAAACCAAAAATAGAGAAAACATTAGAGCATGCACGGCAAAGTACTTATAACATTGTTCTTGTTCACGAACCAGATATCGCGCCCAAAGTTTCTAAATATCCAATCAACTTGCAACTTTCTGGTCATAGTCACGGCGGACAAGTACAAATTCCTTTTTTAGGAGCTATTATTACACCTTCACTCGCCAAAGACTATATTGAAGGCTTCTATACAATTCAGGATTTAACTCTCTATGTCAATCGAGGCCTGGGAAGAACACGTGTCCCATTTCGCTTTATGTCAAAACCTGAAATCACAATTTTCACACTCCAACATTCGTAATAATTCGCCTATTTTCTTACATATCCTTTCTTGTACGCGCTCATCCACGTTTTGTTTACCATATGATAAAAGTGAGTCCAATAAAGGAGGTATGTTCATGTATCCATATTATCAACCAATTCCAGTCCGTTCAGCACCTATTGGTCCAGTAGGCGACTCACGCTTCTTCCCGTTTTTTGGCGTTCCCTTTCTAGCTGGAATTGCTGGTGGATTGCTCGGCGGAGCATTAGCTTTCGGCCCTCGACCATTTTATCCACCTTATCCACCACCTTTCCCGCCGCCAGCACCTTATCCTTGTTACGGTGGACCATGTCAGCAACCATACTATTACTAAGTTAAAATAACGATTCTTTCAAATATTATTCTCTCAACGAGTCATCTCATTACACGCTTATAATAAAACTATTGTTTCTACTCATCCTTCCATTTTTGGAGCATATGAGTAGAAAAAAGTAAAAACCTCTTATTGACATAAGAGGTTTTTACTTTTTTCATTATTCAGCGTCTGTATTTTGATATGCCATCTTAAACAACTTCACTTGGCTATCAATTTCTTCTGTACTACTATTAATAACATAATAGTAATCACCATCTTTATTTTGTTCACGTGTTTTCACATTATCAGCTAATGTAAGCTGTAAAATCGCCTTAATTCGTGCCTTCATTTCAATATCTAATATCGGGAAAGATATTTCCACTCGCTTCTCCATATTTCGCGTCATCAAATCAGCTGAAGATAAATATATTTTCTCCTCCCCATTATGATGGAAATAATAAATACGGCTATGCTCTAAGTATCTTCCAACAACACTAACTACACGAATATTTTCACTTACATTTGGAATGCCAGGTCTTAAACAACATGTCCCTCGAACAATGAGCTCTACCTTTACTCCAGCTTGTGATGCTTCGTACATTTTTTTAATTAATGGTTTATCTGTTAATGAATTCATCTTAGCGATAATATATCCATTTCCATATTGCCTATGATAACGGATTTCTTCATCTATTAAATCTATAAATTGCTCTCTTATATCAAATGGAGCAACCGATAAATGATGAAAATGTGGCTTTGTTGTATAACCACTTAAATAATTAAAGAAATTGGTTGCATCAACCCCAAAGTCTTTTCTTGATGTAATATATCCAAAATCAGTATATAACTTCGCTGTTGCATCATTATAGTTTCCAGTTCCGAGATGTACGAATCTTTCGATTTTTCCGTTTTTTCTTCTTACAACTAATGTAATTTTACTATGTGTTTTCAAGTGACTTACACCGTAAATAACATGACAGCCTGCCTGTTCCAATTCTTTAGCCCAATGAACATTGTTTTCTTCATCAAATCTTGCCTTTAATTCAACTAATACTGTCACTTGTTTTCCCTTTTCAGCCGCTATCTTTAACGCCTGAATAATCGGTGAATCACCACTTACACGATATAACGTTTGTTTAATCGCAAGTACATTCGGATCGTCCGCCGCATCACGGACAAAATCAACTACCGGCTGAAATGATTCAAAAGGATGATGTAATAAAATATCATGCTCAATTGCTTTTTCAAATACATCTTCTTCATCACCTAAATCTTGAGGTGGTTGCGGAATAAGAGCCGGATATACAAGATGTTCATATAAAGGAGCTAGTTTTTTATATAAAGAAAACAAACATGTTAAATCTAATGGACCATCCATTATATATACATCTTCATCTTTTACTTCCAGAACCTCATATAATAACGCTAGTACTCTTTCATCAATGTGTTCTTTCCCAACTTCTAAACGAACAGCAGCCCCCCACTTACGCTTTTTTAATTCTTTTTCAATTACCTTTAATAAATCTCTCGCACCTTCTTCATGAATCGTTAAATCTGCATTGCGTGTAATACGGAAACGAGTAACAGATGATACTGTATATCCCGTAAATAATTTATGAGTAAAGCTACTAATTACGTCTTCTAATAAAATAAATTTATGCTTTTGCCCTTCGCTCGGTAAAATTATGAAGCGCTCAAGTAATGAAGGAACTTGCACAATTCCTAACTTCGTCCTGTTTTCCTCTTCCGCTTGCTTCTCATCATATAAAAGAGTAGCCAAATTCAAACTTTTGTTTAATAACATTGGAAATGGGCGATATGCATCAATAGCTACAGGAGTTAACACCGGAAAAATTTGCTCATCAAAATACTCTTCTATAAATTCTCGCTGCTCTTTCGTCAAATCATTGAATGTTAAACGTTCAATTCCCTCTAACTCAAGCGCTGGTAATACATAATTTTTAAATGTATCATATTGTACTGTCATTAGTGCATGGGCTTTCATCGCAATTTTATTTAATTGCTTTTTTGGTGTTAAGCCAGCTTTATTTTCTGGCTGATTAAATCCAGCACTCACTTGATCCTTTAATCCCGCTACACGTACCATAAAAAATTCATCTAAATTCGAACTAAAAATACTAATAAATTTCAATCTTTCCAAAAGTGGATTATTTGCATCTTGCGCTTCTTGTAAGACACGTTCATTAAATGCTAACCAACTTAACTCTCGATTATTGTAATAAGCTGTATCATTTAAATTTACTGCATTCCCCTTCAATAATTCCATTCTCTTCACACTTCCCCTTGAAACTTTTTTACTATAATTTAGTTACTTTTATTTTAGCAAATTACAATATTATAAAGTGTAAATTTTTCGTAAAGACATCCGTACAACCTAATGTTTTAGTTCAAATAACAAGTTAATATTCGTTTTTAATACTCTTTCTAACTGTTTTTTTTGTTTTTCAGCCTGCACTTTTTCCGCTAATGCCGATTTTTCACATAAAGCTTTAAATGTTAATCCTTCTTCGTTTTCTGTTATAGATATGGTATCAATAAGCGATCGTTGCCTTACATTTAAAGTAGCTGAAAATTGTAAAACAGCTCCTAACAGGCGTATTTTTTTTTGCTCGCTTTTATCAAACCAACCTTCAAATGGAGATAAATGTTGTTTAAATAACATTTTTGATTTATACGATGCAATAAGCGCTAGCCTTACTCGATCTTTATGCATCATGCCATCAATTGTCTTATTCGCTAATAAATAAAACGTATGTAAACGGCTTGCTTCTTCGTCTATATATTTGCCTATATTAAATACTTTCGCTGCTTGATGGAACACTTCCCAGTCTTTTACTGACATAGAAATAAGCCCTATTTCCTCAAGTTGTTTGCAAATTAGTCTTCCATATTTAATAAGCTGAATAACAAATTCCATGTCCATTTCGTATTCATGTGATAGTAAATGCAGACTTTCTTCAACTACGTTCGGATAATATGAAATCCCCAAATCTTTTGTCAACTCTTCATAGAAAACACCTTCTCTTAACCCTTTTCTACTTAATACAAATGCCGGTGCCTCTATAACATTAACAAGTGTATGAAATACTTCAACCGCTGGAATAATCGTATCTGCTCGATCTTTTGCCAATCCTTCCAATTTCTGAAGTTCTATGAACGACAATTTTTCCAATTCATCTTTTACACTTTCAATATCTTCTTCTTTCATCTTGTATAAATGTAATCCTGCTATAGGATAACATATTAAATTTTGATGGATTTTCACTAAGTTCCTAGCACTACCACCAATTGCAATAAGAGGTAATTTCTTATTGATTAACCATGGTAACGTTCGAAATTGAAACTCTAAATACTGTTGCATTCCCTCTAACTCATCTTTAGTAGGAATATCCCCTTTAATAAATTGTTGCTTTAAAGAAAGTGCCCCGAATGGAAAACTATGGTAATATAAAATTTCTCTATTTCTAAAGTATGTAACTTCCGTACTTCCCCCGCCGATATCTACCGTTATTCCTTCTGAAAACGATGTAGAATTCATAACCGCCAAGTATCCGTAACGCGCTTCCTCATACTCTGATAATACTCTAAGAGTAAAGTCCGTTTGTCCTTCGACAAGCTTTTTAATTTCCTCTTGATTCTCCGACTGTCTAATTGTTGCTGTTGCAACACAAAGTACATGATGCAACTGATGGAATCTTGTACTTTCTTGAAATTGAAATAATGTCTGTAATAATACTTCTATTCCCTCTTCATTCAACACACCATCAATTAAGTAATTCCTTAACCTAGCAACAACTTTCGTATTTTCAATCTCTTTATAAAAACCTCCATTTTGCTTTTCATAAATAACTAAACGCATTGTATTAGATCCAATATCTATAATGGCATACTGTTGTTTTAATATTTCTTTCAAACTTCTCACTCTTTCATTATCAAATTTCAAAAACATATTCTATTACTATTATACAAAATAGTTGTTTTTTGTAACAATATTGCTTTAATATTGAAAATATATACAATCACTTTTTGCGTATAATAAATACCTATTTTATTTATGGTATAATAATGAAAAATTGAAAGGAGATTCAATATGAAACCTTCACAACCACAATCTCAATTACAAAACCAACATTCTATTAATCGACTAGCTCAATCTATTTTCGTTGTGAATCGTCATGCTAAAGCAGCTACTAATCCTAAATATTTATACTGGTTAAAAAAGACAGCTTTAGAACGTTTGATTGCTGAAAAAAAAGCAATTAAAGAAGGATTACATTTTTCTAGAAACCCACGTTTTAGCCAACAACAATCTGATGTCCTTATACGTTTAGGCGATTATTTTTTCCACATCCCTCCTACGAAAGAAGATTTTCGAATTCTACCGCATCTTGGTCATCTTGAATCCTCCTATCGAAATCCGAAAACAACCTTATCTTTAACAGTGGCAAAAAAAACAATTCAAGATTATATTGGTCCTGAAGCATTAAAACAAGAAAAAAAATTAAGTGAACCTGTTCCATGGTATAGTCGTACTTATACAAAAAAATAAAACAGTTTGGCCAAGTGTAGGCCAAACTGTTTTATTTTTTCTCTTCTTTAATTTTAATATTTGCTTGTTTATAAAAAGCTACTTTTTCTGTATTATAAGACTTTGTGAATTCATTAAATTTATCTTTTTCTGACTCAATATCCTTATAAGATTGATTTACTACTTTTACTTTTTCACTAATATCTTTTAATTTAGTACCTTTATCTTGTAACATTGTATATAACTCTTTTTCTTGTTTTAAAGATTTGTCATAGCTGTCATACATTTTATTAAATGAATCGTGTCGTTTCTCATACGTGCTTTTCACTTTATCAGCTTGATCTTTCAATTTCTTATCTTCAATTTTCTTCACATACTTATCAGCTGACTTCACTTCTTCTTGCGCTTTATTTAAAACTTCTTTTTCTTTTGCAAGCACTTTTTCTCGTTCAGTTGTATTTTTCACTGCTTGATTCAGTTTTTCTTTAACAGTTTGATTATTATCTTTTCCTTCTTGAACAATCTGGTTATATAATTCTTGTCCTTCTTTCTCTAAAGTCTCAAGTTTTTTTGCATCTTCAAACATTGTTTTTTCTTGTTTGGCAGCGTTTTCAAACGCTACATATAATTCTTCTTCTGGTTTCGGACCGAAACAACCGGCTAATAAAATCATTGATAATGCAGTTACAATTGCTAATTTACTATATTTCAACATCTCTTCCTCCTACTTATAAACGACCATCGTGTAATATAAAAAAGTTATAAAATATGTAATTGTTCTATACACTCGCATCTTTTTTACGAAGATCATTAATATTGTTTGTACAAATTATTACTTGATATTACATTATTCTTTTTGAATTATTTAGCAATTCCATATCCATCTTTAAGTATACTACTTCGTGTTTTTTAAGGCCTGTTCACACTATGTATTACTTTAATGTCCACGGAATTTCACCTCAGTCTTAATAAAACTATAATAGTTCACCTGATAAAAGGTGATCGCTCCGCTCTCACGTCTATCATTCCCTTTCCAGCTTTCTATCAATTAATCTCTTTGTTCATTTTACACAGTACAATCGATATCTCGCAACAACTTACAAATATTCTTTTCATTTCCTAAAAAGGAAAAGTGTAGAGCTTGCTTTCCTCTACACTTTTAAAATAAAACACACTGTGCAAATTGCATTGACACTACCATCATAATTATATGCTTATTTCATATATTTTTAAAGACTTTTATTACAAACGCGGCGTTTTTTTGTAATAAAAGTCAAAAAAATGTTACAAATAAAACATCTTCCTATCATATATCTTCAAATCAAAGCTTCACTCATTTTCTTGCAAATTTCTATACTGGTACAATTGATTTTGCGACTTTCTCAACAGTTCTTCAAACGTTTTTCCTTCTACTGGATAGCTAGCTGCTCCAAATAAAAGAGTGACACTGAGTAAATCACCTTCTATTTCACTTTCAATATTTTTCATTAATCGTTTTGTTATTGTTGATGTTTCATGACCATTATCAATTGCTACAATAACGTACTTATTTTCATCCCACTTTGTAACAACATCGCCCTTCCGAATTGTCTTTACAATGGTACTCTCTAATTTTTGTACTAACACTCCCAACTTTTTTTCTTGCAACGTGTCTTTTAATCCTTCCCATTCTTTTACAGAAAGAATGTACACTGTAATATTACGAGAATCTCTTTCAGATAAAGCAGCTACTTTCCCAAAAAAATCAACAACAAAATCATTGCTTGCCATTCCTCCTACTTCCATACCCATACGCTCGTTCGCTCTTTTATCGTACCAATGTCCAAAATAATAACTTAATATCATTTGCAATATATAAATAATAAAGACGGTATAAAATGATCGTGAATCCAGTTTTGCAATTACATCCTGAAGTGCAATCCATTCTGTAACTGCCACAGTATTGCCAAGCAATAATCCACTAATTTTCCCTTTATGTTTCATACTTTTCCCCCTTTTATACCAATATATGTTTCTATATCAATAATGTTTTTCTACAAAATAAAAAATGTACATATGCAATGTACATTTCTGCTTAAGCTTGTATACCTTTTCTACTCTATTTCATATATATAATATATAACTTTTATAGAAAGGAGTAATCTATATGCTACAAAAAGAGAATCTATCAGATGCTATGCGTTTACTAGCTGGTTTTCTATTATCATTAAAATTATTATTTACCTCTTTCGGGATACACTTTATTACAAACGATCAAATCGACGCTATTGTTAATGTTGTTTCATTTTTATTTATTCTATACTTTGGCTACAAAAATAACTATGTAGGAAAAAAAGGAATGGAGCAAAAGAAAATACTCAAAAAACACAACCTTCACTAAAAAAGGAACCTTTTGTACAGGTTCCTTTTTATCATTGACGCACAACAACTTCATTTGTTTGCAGTGGGCCATATGATATCTCTTTATCTTGAAATGTATATGTAGCCTGAAAGAATGTTTGTTTAAGAGCTTTATCTTTATTAGCTTTTATTTTACAACGTAGTTCCACCTTCTCATTCGGTAACAAATCATCAATTCGCCATCTAACAAGCTGGAATAAAAACTCACTTATCCCCTTATCAACTTTTAAAGAATTAGGAATATAAGCAAAGTAATCTCGAATCATATGACTTACAACAACTCTCGAAATCATTTCTACCCCTTTATTTTCCACTTCAATTCGCATAATAAGTATGTCGTTTACATCGTAGGTCAATTCATACGAAAACTGTTCTGTATACATACTACCAATTTGTAATGTAACGGCTACTTGAGGAAATTCGTTTTCCTTTTTCGATCCGTCAATCCACAATACTGGTTGTAGCGGTATTGAATACTTTCCTGTATCCGAAATTCGTCCCCATATTTTCATAATATATATTCACCTCATTTCAGATGTAACATACACACAATGAATTCCCCAAATTACTAAAGCTTGCTACAAGCAATGTTTAATATTTCTCTTCCTTTTATCCTATTCGACAATATGAAGAAAAAACCATTTTTCATCTATTAACAGAAGGTGTTCTTTATGAAATTTTTTTACAATTTACTTCATTCCCTTCATAGCAATATTCAGTATGGCTCACTCGTTCTCTACTCATACGAAAGAATATTTTGACGTAAGAAAAAGTTTGCCTTATAGTCAAATTTGACTATAATATTCTTTATGGCATATCAGTGCACTTATGGAAAAGAAATTAAAATCAACTATACATTAAAATTTTTTATCCACTGCACTCAAAACTTAATATAGTTTACTTATTTCTAAAGGAGGGTTATATTTGGAAACTCAACCATTAAAAAAAGAAGCCAACAAGACAAAATTTGTTGTTGCTGGTTTACTGCTTGGTATATTAATGGCCGCAATGGATAATACAATCGTTGCAACCGCAATGGCAACAATCGTTGGAGACCTAGGAGGATTTGATAAGTTTGTTTGGGTCACATCAGCTTATATGGTAGCAACAATGGCAGGGATGCCTATCTTCGGGAAACTTTCTGATATGTACGGACGGAAACGTTTTTATATTGGTGGCCTCATTCTTTTCTTATTCGGTTCTGCGCTCTGCGGAACAGCTTCAAGTATTGAGCAATTAAGTATTTATAGAGCTATTCAAGGTATCGGTGGTGGTGCCCTTATGCCTATCGCCTTCACAATTATGTACGATATCTTCCCACCAGAAAAACGTGGAAAGATGACAGGACTATTCGGTGCTGTTTTCGGGACATCTAGTGTATTCGGTCCTTTATTAGGTGCTTATATTACAGACTATATAAGTTGGCATTGGGTCTTCTATATTAATATTCCATTAGGACTTATCTCCTTTTTCTTCATTACTAAATACTACAGTGAGTCTCTAGAATTTAGAAAACAAAAAATTGATTGGGCTGGTGCTATTACACTTGTCATAAGTATCGTTTGCTTAATGTTCGCATTAGAACTTGGTGGTAAAGAATATGCCTGGAATTCTACTGTAATTATTGGCTTATTTACAACAGTAGTTATTACGCTTATTATTTTCTTCTTTGTAGAACGAAAAGCAACCGAGCCTATTATTTCGTTCCATCTATTTAAAAAACCTTTATTCGCAGCTAGTCAAGGAGTTGCCTTTTTCTATGGTGCCGCTTTTATTATCTGTACAGTTTATATTCCAATCTTCATTCAAGGCGTTCTTGGAGGTTCCGCCTCTAATGCTGGATTAATTTTAACACCAATGATGGTTGGTTCTGTAATTGGAAGTCAAACCGGAGGACAATTAGCGTCTCGAACAAGCTATCGTAACATTATGATGGTATCTGGTTTCTTCTTCGTTCTTGGTATTTATTTATTAAGTACTTTAACAATGGACACACCTCGTTTACTCGTAACACTATTTATGATTCTCGCTGGGCTTGGTGTTGGTTTCTCATTCTCAGTATTAAGTATGTCTTCTATTCACAAGTTGGAAATGCGGGACCGTGGTTCGGCGACATCAACAAACTCATTCTTCCGATCACTCGGTATGACTCTTGGTGTAACGATTTTCGGTACAATTCAAAATCATATTTTTACAGATAAACTAAACTCTGTATTTCCCCCTGAACTAGCAAAATTAGCTCCAAAAGGCGGAGACACAAGTTTCTTATTATCACCAGGCGCTACCGCAAAAATTCCTGCTGAAATATTAGCGGGTATTAAAGAAGCTCTCGCTACATCTATTGCGAATACATTCTTCTGGGCACTCATCCCGGCTGTACTAAGTATTATTTGTATTTTACTTATGGGAAATGAACGCCTCTTTACAGGCCCTAAAAAGAAAGAAAAACAAAAGCAAGTTAGTTAATATAAAAAAGAAGCGGCATATTCCTTTATGAAAAAGGATATGCCGTTTATAATATGTATAAAGTGAAACTTTAATCAGTGGGGGGTGTTCATCCCCCACTGATTATTAGCCCTCACCAATCGGGCTTTTACGGGCAGTTAATCCCCACCTAACTTCTTTGCTTCCGCTGAATTTTTGGGTGGGGATCTTACTGGATAAAGTTTTTATATACAGGAGTTGAGACAGCATGAGCATGAAATTAGTCATTCTCGGCTTGCTACTCGAAGGAGATAAACATCCATATGAAGTGCAGCATATTATGAAAGAACGACAAATGGATTGTTACATTAAATATGCTAAAGGATCACTTTATTACGCCTTCGAGCAATTAGAAAAGCAAGGCGCAATTCATATTACAAATGTAATTAGAGACACAAATCGACCTGACAAAACGATTTTTCATATAACAGAAGAAGGCAAAAAACTATTCCACACTTTACTATTAAAACAATTCGAAGCCAAAAACCAAATATATAAACCTATTTATTCGGCCTTATCTTTCGCTCACTTTAGCAATGATCACGAATTAGTTCCTATTTTAGAAAAAAAGAAAAACGATACTCTTCAATATTTACATACTATGCAAACGATATATGATTGTAATAAAGGAAAGGTTCCACGTGCACAACTATATATTTTGCAAAGTGTAATTGAGCATATTACAGTTGAATTACAATGGCTAAACACCCTCCTTAAAGATGCTATAGCAGGCCGACTTTCAGAAGTTGCTATAGATGAAAATTGAGCTATGAAAGAAGGCATCCCTACTTCTTTCATAGCTCAATTTCTCTTTTTATACTGTAATATTATTAGTTAATCCAGGATGAAAAGTCATAATAATAAGAAATAAAAACTTTTGAATTTTCTTATTTCAAAACAGTAGACAAAATTCCAAAAATTGTGTTAGAATTTGTTTCAATATCATATCGCTTGTTAAATTCCTTTCAAAAGGAAAATAGGTACACGAAAGTTTCGTTTCGTGTTTAAAAGGGAAGCTTGGTGAAACTCCAACACGGTCCCGCCACTGTAAATGCTGAGATTTCTTTTTGGTGCCACTGTGAAAACGGGAAGGTGAAAGAAATTATATGAAGCATAAGTCAGGAGACCTGCCTGTTTTAACAACACTGATAGATTCACGGATGATGATGAGGTGTTAAAACAAAAAGGAAGGCTTATTTTCTATGTCTTTGTACTTTTTGTTATAGGTATTTCCTAGTAAACGGAAATGCTTACTTTCAATTAGGGAGGAATTTAAAATGGCAATTCAAACAAGTAACTTAGGTTATCCACGTATCGGACTACAACGAGAGTGGAAAAAAACATTGGAAGCTTTTTGGTCCAATAAAATCGATGAAGAACAATTTTTAACAACAATGAAAGAAATTCGCCTTCAACACGTAAAAGTACAGCAAGAAAAAGGGATTGAACTCATTCCAATTGGCGACTTTACATATTATGATCACGTTTTGGATACTGCCTATATGCTAGGATTTATTCCATCACGTTTTTCTGAGTTTACATCTTACCTTGATGTATATTTCGCAATGGCGCGTGGCTCTAAAGATCACGTAGCTTCCGAAATGACAAAATGGTTTAACACAAACTATCACTATATCGTTCCTGAATATGAAGAGGGATTACAAATCTCTTTAAAAGATAATCGCCCACTTCGCTTATACGAAGAGGCAAAACAAGAATTAGGAGTAGATGGAAAGCCTGTTATTTTAGGACCATATACTTTCTTAAAATTAGCTAAAGGCTATACACAAGAACAATTTCCTAACATTTTAAAACAGTTAGTTGCACCATACGTACAACTGCTTTCAGAACTACATGCAGCTGGGGCACAAGCCATTCAAGTTGATGAACCGATTTTCGCTTCTTTAACTAAAAAAGAAGTTCAACAAGCAAAAGAAATTTATGAAGCTATTCGTAAAGAAGTTCCAAATGCGACTCTTCTTTTACAAACATATTTTGATAGCGTAGAAGAAAACTATGAAGAAATTATTACATTCCCGGTATCCGGTATTGGATTAGATTTCATTCATGGTAAAGAAGGTAATCTAAATGCTATTTCAAAATATGGATTCCCAACTGATAAAACTTTAGCTGTCGGTTGTATAGATGGCCGTAACATTTGGAGAGCTGACCTTGATGAAGTTCTTGAGTTATTTACAACGTTACAAAAACAAGTCCAAACGAAAGATATCATCGTTCAGCCTTCTTGTAGCTTATTGCATACACCAATCGATAAAACAGAAGAAACTCACTTATCGACTGAGCTGTTTGATGCGTTAGCATTTGCAAATCAAAAATTAGAAGAGTTAGTTCTTATTCATTCCGCTCTCACTCAAGGTACAGAAAGCATTAGTAATGAGCTGGAAACATATCGAAACGTACATCATACAATTCGTTCATCTGCTGCACGTAACCGAGAAGATGTCAAAGCAGCACGAACAGCACTAAAAGAAGAAGATTTTTCACGTCCTCTTCCATTTGAAAAACGATACGAATTACAACAAGTTGCTCTAGAGTTACCGCTATTACCAACAACGACTATTGGTAGCTTCCCGCAAACAACTGAAGTTCGTCAAACGCGAAAAGAATGGCGTAACGGTGTTATTTCAAATGACCAATATGAACAATTTATTGAAAAAGAGACAGAAAAATGGATTCGTTACCAAGAAGAAATTGGGCTTGATGTACTTGTACATGGTGAATTTGAAAGAACTGACATGGTCGAATATTTTGGTGAGCGCCTTGCTGGTTTCTCATTCACTAAAAACGGTTGGGTACAATCATACGGTTCCCGCTGCGTAAAACCACCTGTTATTTATGGTGATGTAGCCTTTATTAACGGCATGACTATTAAGGAAACAGTTTATGCACAAAGCTTAACAGAGAAAGTTGTAAAAGGAATGTTAACCGGACCTGTTACAATTTTAAATTGGTCCTTCGTTCGAAATGATATTCCAAGAAAAGAAGTTTCGTATCAAATTGCACTAGCTCTTCGTCACGAAATTGAACTACTTGAATCTTCTGGAATTAGAGTAATCCAAGTCGATGAGCCCGCACTTCGTGAAGGAATGCCACTAAAAGAAAAAGATTGGGATGCTTATATTACATGGGCAATACAATCCTTCCTTTTAGCAACTTCTTCTGTAGCAAATGAAACACAAATTCATACTCATATGTGTTACAGTAACTTCGAAGATATTGTTGACGCGATTCGCGCATTAGATGCAGATGTAATTTCTATCGAAACATCAAGAAGTCACGGAGAATTTATTGATACATTAAAACATACAACATATGAAAAAGGCATTGGCCTAGGTGTATATGATATTCATAGCCCACGTGTACCGAGTAAAGATGAAATGTATAAAATCGTAGAACAATCTTTAGAAGTATGTGATCCTAAATATTTCTGGATTAATCCCGATTGTGGTTTAAAAACGAGAAGAACAGAAGAAGTTATTCCAGCTTTAGAACATATGGTGCAAGCAGCGAAAGATGCTCGTTCCCTTTTAAAAACAAACGCATAACAAAAATGGGTTATCCTTTTCTCAGGATAACCCATTTTTTATTCTTTACTTTCAAAAAAGAATTCATATTGTATTTTATATAATTCATCATCCGTTGGCTCTTCAAGAGGAATTGCTTGTAATACAACTGTATACTCACCATTTGGAATAGGTATTTGAAATTTATTAGAAAGAATACTCGTTATAACGATACTTTCATTTTCAACTGTAAAAGGAACCGTAATCGTTCTAACTACTTCTTCTTTTTCAATATGTTTCCCTGGGGTCACTTTCACTTCACAAGTATAATCAGAAAGTGCTTCAAAAATAACAGTTCCATCTGCCTTAGCATAACCTCTTTCAAAATCTTCATCAGTCCAATCTACATAAGGCTGCTCACCGTCATAGTTCATCAACATTAATTGCGAATAAGAAATCGTTAACTCCATAGTTCCCCTTCTCCTTCATTATGAAATATACAACTACTACTTCACTTCAAATTTTACTCGCGTACCATCTGGGTATTTATCTAACTTATTCCCTACCCAAGAGCCTGCTCCGCGGTTATCCGCCGGACTTATATATTCAATATGTGCTCCTTTTCCGCCTTCCTTGCACATCGCCATTGGCCATTCATCACGATCATACCCTTTTTTTGATGGATATGGTGCTAACGACAATTTCCTTCTATCTGCAGCACCACCACGATCGATTGTACAAACTTCTGAATGCCCTTCTTTTATAGCATCCGTAATATGTTTTCCTGTCTCTGGATAACGTTCTTTCGGAAATTCTAACACTTGATCATACGTATTCGTTTTCTTTACACTTGTTTCCTCTGGCACAAGTACTTCATAAACTGCTACTAAAATAGACAGAATTGCGATAATTGAAATGATAATACCTTTTAATTGCTTCATGTATACCTCCATGTTTCTACCAGTTTCTTTTCCTCCGTTATTATAACAAACTTCTCCTGTATATGTTTTCAGACATTATTTTAGTTATTCCTTGCCATTCCGCCAAAAATTTTCATTTTTTCACTAATGCTGTAGAAAACTAATAGCCTTCCGACATTCTTTTTCAAAGGAAGTCCTCATAAAAGATTGAAATGATATATACGATACTTTTTGGGGAGGAAATATGATGGAAGCTACCTATAAAACGAAAGATGTCACGAATAAAACAGGCATCCCAAAACATATAGTTCGCAAATATAGTCAGCTGTTAGAGGAACATGGTTATATGATTTCCAAAACAGCTGATGCTCGTATTTATAAACTTGATGATTTAAAACTATTGAAATCTATACACGAAAGAGCTGCTACATTACAAGAAGATATTTCAGAAACGATACCGATTATTTTAAAAGAAAAAGAGGCCCCACCTGTACCAGTTATACAAGATAAGCAAGAGATACAAACGAAAGAAAAAGAAGATGGGCGTAACTTTGAGGAGTTCATGTTAAAACTTGAAATGCTAGCTCAATTAAATGAAGCAATTATTCATCAAAATTCTACTCTAATTACACAAAATCGTTTAAAGGATGAGAAACTAGACGAATTGATGCAACAAGTTTATGTAAAAGAAGGCTCTCAAGAAAAAATGCTTCAAGAGTTAGTCGATCACGCCGCTCAAACAGATGCACTGCAAAAAGAAAAGATGGACTTATTAATGAATCATATGTATAAACGAGAATCCAAACAGGAAGAAAAAATGAATAAACTTGTTAGTCAAATTTATAACAAAGACAGTAACCGTGATGCACAGCTTATGCAAGTTATTCGAGAAATTCAAGAAACAAAAAGAATGGTTGCTGCCTCAAAAGAGCAAAGCTTCTTTCAATCATTTAAAAGTTTATTTAGCAGAGCAAAACAAGAAAAAACAAATGAATAAACAATATAAAATAAAAAGTTACCTTTCATCGGTAACTTTTATTCCTTATTTTGTACAGCTGGTAATATAATAATTGCTTCAGTGCCTTTTCCACTTTCACTCTTATATTCCAATGTACCATTATGCGCTTGTAAAATACTAAATGTTACCATAAGTCCTAATCCTGTCCCTTTTTCTTTTAAAGAATAATATGGTTGCCCAAGCCTTGCTAACTGTTCTTTCGTCATACCAACACCACTATCTTTAACTCTTATTATGATTGTTTCATCTTTTTGAATAGCTGTTACTTTTAAATATCCTTTATTTCCTTGAATTGCTTCAATACCATTTTTAACAACATTCATAATAGCTTGCTTCAATTTTGTCTTATCACCAATCGTATAAAGACTTTCTGAAATTTCAACTTGTAAATATACACCTTGCATCGCTGCAAATGACGACATAAGAGTGGTCATTTCTATTAATTGGGCTGATAAACAAATGTGTTCTTTTTTCTCAATTTGCGGCCTTGCTAAATTTAAGTAATCTGAAATAATTTGTTCCGCCCGATCCAATTCAGCTAATACGAGACGCATATAATCCTTATTCTTCACATCTTCCGTACTTTCTAGCAATTGGATAAATCCACGAACAACAGTTAGTGGATTTCGAACTTCATGTGCCACACTTGCTGCTAACTCACTTACAATATTAAGCTTTTCTGATTTTTGCATCTCTGTACGTAGCAATGCATTTTCATTTAAATATTCAGTTAAATACACCTGGAATACCATTGTCATGACCATAATAAGCGAGGCAAATATAAATCCGCTATATATTTGCGAAATATACGGTGTAAATCCTGTTTCCAAAAGAACATTAATCATGCCTAATACTAAAGAAACAAGCACATAAAATGATGAAATCATAAATGCTAAAATTAATTTCTTATCCCTTGAAAAAAGAGACCATTTCTTTGATAAAAATAGCGGAACTATCAATAAAAATATTACTTCTAAAACTGGAAGAAAGCTCATTCCCTTTAGTAACCATTCATATGCAACAAAAATAACCGCTGGGATTAAACCAACAATCCCACCATATAAAAAACCACTGACAATTGGAATGGGGTGAAAGTTATACCCACACACATTGCCAAAACAAATAGAGTATGTCATGGAGAGAACGAGCGTAACGCTAGATAAAAACATAATAAAGTAACGATTTGGCTTCGGAGGCATTTCTTGATAGCGATTTAAACGAATCGCTTCATATAAAAATAGTGGCAAAATTATGATGGCAATTTGAATCAATAAATCACGGATAAGCTCCATAACCTCTCATCCCCTATATGTATTTTGATATGATTATATCATTTTATAGGTGTATTTGTTTTAAAATTTTGATTTTTCTTAACATATTTGTTAATTCTTTGTTAACAACTCATAATAATTGTTACAGATTTTCGAAATGATTGTAAACCCTGTACCAAATTTCCTTCGTGCAGTATACAATGAATACGGATTACAAAGAAAATATAAAAATACTTTTTTAGACGGACAATTATAGCAAAATACAGCATATAATCCATACTATCTATGTTTACAAATAAGTGATCATTACTTTAGTAGGAGGAAGATAAATATGGCGGGTACTACGCTTGTTTTAAAAGAAGAAAATTTGGTTGTTCTAGAAAATGTTGAAAAATCAGTATATGAAGAGTTACAGCATAAAGCGGGAGATGAAAACTGCACATGTGCTGTAAACGAATCAGTCGTTCACCTTGGCAAGGTATCCTCTGTACTCTGGAATGAAGATGAAATAGATTGGGAATACGGATATTAAAAAGTCGCTTATAGCGGCTTTTTTTCTCTTTTCTCTCTCTTTCTAAATAACATATACAAAGCGTAATCATAGAAAATATGATAAAATGAACTTAATTTTCAAACGGAAGAAAGGGAGATACAATGGAACAATTCATTAACCCTAGAGTGAAGGACATCCAAATTTCTGGAATCCGTCAGTTCTCTAACATGATTCAAAACTATGATAATTTGATTTCTTTAACAATTGGACAACCCGATTTCCCTACACCTTCTCTCGTGAAAGAAGCGGCTAAACGGGCTATTACAGAAAACTATACAAGCTATACACATAACGCTGGTTTACTAGAATTACGTAAGGCAGCTTGTAACTTCGTAAAAGATAACTACGATTTACATTATTCACCTGAAAACGAAACCATCGTTACAATCGGTGCTAGCGAAGCAATTGATGTTGCATTCCGAACGATTTTAGAGCCAGGAACAGAAGTAATTTTACCTGCTCCTATTTATCCAGGCTACGAACCTATTATTCGATTATGCGGTGCAACGCCTATTTTTGTAGATGTTCGTGAAACTGGATTTCGTTTAACAGCTGAAGCGCTTAAAAATGCTATTACAGAAAAAACAAGATGCATCGTACTACCGTATCCTTCTAACCCAACCGGTGTAACTTTATCAACAGAAGAGCTAAAAGATATTGTAGATGTTTTAAAAGATAAAAATATTTTCGTCCTTTCAGATGAAATTTATAGCGAGCTTGTATATGAACAAAAGCATACATCTATCGCTCATTTCCCAGAAATGCGTGAAAAAACAATTGTCATTAACGGTTTATCTAAATCACATTCTATGACTGGCTGGCGTGTTGGACTTTTATTTGCACCAAGTTATTTAGCAGGACACATATTAAAAGTTCATCAATACAATGTAACGTGTGCTACTTCAATCGCTCAATACGCTGCAATTGAAGCATTAACAGCAGCTAAAGACGCACCAAAAATGATGCGCCACCAATATAAAAAACGCCGTGATTACGTATATAATAGACTCACTCAAATGGGATTAACAGTTGAAAAGCCAACAGGTGCATTTTACTTATTCCCATATGTTGGTCATTTGACATCTTCATCATTTGATTTTGCACTTGATCTTGTCAAAGAAGCGGGACTAGCTGTAGTTCCTGGAACAGCATTCTCTGAATACGGTGAAGGCTACCTTCGCTTGTCCTATGCGTATAGTATCGAAACTTTAAAAGAAGGCTGCGACCGATTAGAAGCCTTTCTAATGAAAAAAGCTAAGAGTTAAACTCTTAGCTTTTTTATGCATAATGATCACAAGTTTGACGTTTTAGTAATTTATGAGGAATAATGATACACTTTGCAGTGGATTCTGCATTCTCTACTTTATCAACTAAAGCTTTTGCTGCCTCATATCCTAGCTGATAAATATTCACATCAACTGTCGAAAGTGGAGGGCTCGCAATTTCTGATAATAAAGCATTATTAAAGCTTACAATAGAAACATCTTTCGGTACAACGAATCCTTTTTTAGAAAGAGCACTTAACACACCAAGTCCAATTAAGTCATCCGTTGCCATAATTGCCGTTGGCGGTTGCTGCAGTCCCATTAATTCCTCAACAGCTTGTTGACCACTTTCCCTCGAAAAATCAAAATGTAAAATATATTCTTTTGGTAATACAATGTCTGCTAATTTCAAGGCATCACTCATACCAGCTAAACGATCTCTCGTTACAAGTAAATCTGATCCACCACCAATGAACGCGATTTGCTTATGCCCTAATGAAATTAAATATTCTGCCACTTCTCTTGCAGCTGTATAATTGTCATTATCTACATATGTAATTTCATCTTTTCGATCATATGGTTTTCCTATTAAAACAAACGGGAAATTTTGTTCATGTAAATATTGAATAATCCGATCATTCTCCCTTGAATATAAAAGAATAATGCCACCAATTTGGCGTCCCTGTACCATCTTTACGACACCATTAAAAATTTCTTCTTCCGTTTCACCTGTCGACATGTAAAGCGCATAACCTTCTACGTGTGCAAATGAACTAATCCCTCTTATAACTTCTGGGAAAAATGGATTTTGAAAAGCTTTACTTGCAGAACTTGGCATAACAAGACCAAGTGTTTTCGTCGTTTGGTTCGCAAGATTTCTCGCATTTAAATTGGGATGATACCCTAATTCACTCATCACTTTCCTAACACGGCGCTTTGTCTTTTCACTTATACTTGGATTATCAGCAATTACACGAGAAACTGTTGATGGTGCAACATTCGCTTGCTTCGCCACATCTTTAATTGTAACTGTCATAAAAATCCCCCTCCTCTCATTTCTCTGCCATTTTTCATATATTTTATCTCGCACTCATTGCAAGTCATAAACTTTCATTTCTTATATCTTGCAAAACTAATCCTATTCTCCCTCTTCATGTATTGTAAGGGATATAGCTATTTTTTCCTATACTATAATATACTATTTATTTCACTTCTTTTCACATGTGATGTCAAATCTCTTTTCATCTCCCTATAAACTTATTTATAGGGAGATGAAAAGAAAAATGGGACGTAATGTCCCATTTTTCATCCTTTTGTACCTCCAGCTGTTAAACCAGAAATAAAGTATTTTTGTAGTGATAGGAATAAAATTGAAATTGGGATCGCAATTAACACAGAACCCGCTGCAAACGTTGTAAATTCATTACCGAATTTCTTCGCAACCATTTCATATAATCCAACTGCTAAAGTATAATTTTCTGGTGTTCGCAAAATAATACTCGCTAAAATGAAATCTGTAAATGGACCAATGAAAGTAAATAACGCTACAACCGCTACGATTGGCTTTGCAAGTGGCATAATGATTTGCCAAAAAATACGAAAATGTCCTGCTCCATCCATTCGAGCTGATTCATCCAGTTCTTTCGGAATCGTATCAAAATACCCTTTCATAAGCCATGTATTCATCGGAATAGCCCCGCCTACATAAATTAAAATTAATGCAAGGTGTGTATCAATTAATCCTGTTAATTGAGCTAATACGTATAAAGCAATTAACGCTGCAAAGTTTGGAATCATTTGCAGAATTAAAAATGTTAATAAACCATTTTTTCTTCCAACAAAACGATATCTCGAAAATGCATAAGCGGTAAAACTAATTGCTAACACTGAGAAAATCATCGTTAAAACACTTACTTTTAATGTGTTTTTATACCATAGTAAGTAATTACTATTCTCTAGATCTAATAACTTACGATAATGATCTAACGTTGCATTTTGTGGAATAATACTTGATCCAGATAAACTATCACCTGGATTAAACGATGAGCCAATAATCCATAATAACGGATAGAAAATGATGGCACACATTACGAAAATAACTAAATAACTTAATGAGAGACGTAACATCTTCTGTCTTTTAATATTCATTTACATCATATCCTCTTCTTGGAATGATTTTGTTCTCTTAAATTGCCATAACGCAACTGTAATAACAATTAACGATAATATCATTGTAAGAGCTGCTGCTTTTCCGTACTGCGCTGAAGTCATCGTTAACTTATAAATCCATGAAATTAAAATATCCGTTCCACCTGCGTCTTGTCCAGCTACAGCAGGACCTCCACCATTAAATAGATAGATGATACTAAAGTTATTAAAGTTAAACGTATATTGCGTAATTAATATTGGTGCTGTTGCATATAACACAAGTGGCAATGTAATTTTACGAAACTGTTGCCAAGCTGTCGCTCCATCTACTGTAGCCGCTTCATATAATTCTCCCGGAATCGATTGCAGTATACCTGTTGTCATCGCAAAGATAAACGGGAACCCAAGCCACGTTTGAATCATAATTAAAGCAATCTTCGCCCAAAATGGATCTGTCATCCAAGCAATCTTTTCAATTCCGAATAAAGCTAATACTTGATTGTTAATCGCTCCGAATGTTTCATTAAACATACCAGAGAAAACAAGAATAGATACGAATGCTGGAACCGCCCACGGTAAAATGAAGATTGTTCGAATAATCGCCTTTCCTTTAATACCAGGCTGATTTACGATAATCGCTAAGAAAATACCAAGTGCAACTTGTAATGTTGTTGCAACGAATGTCCAAATGACAGTCCAAGAGAATACACTTACAAATGTCTCTCTCCACATCGGTAAAGTGAAAATATCAATAAAGTTTTTAAAGCCCACCCAATCTACTAATTTAGCTGGAGGAGAATGATATAAATCATAGTTTGTAAATCCAATTAAAATTACGAAGATGATTGGAAATACGACCACAAAGATAAGTAGTAGAAAACCTGGTGAAACCATTAAATAAGGAAAACCTTGATCTAACAAATTACGATATTGCTCTTTTACAGAATTTAACGGTGTTCCGCTATCACGTTTCTTTCCATTTTGGTATGCATCATATAAGTTAAATGCATATATGCCTAGCCCAAAAGCGATAACGATAAGGGCCAAGATTCCTTCTACTAATAGAAAGACAGAATGGTCACGTGGAACTTCTGTACCAAGCGTTACAATACCCCATAATCCCATATTTAATAAATCAGCAAAGGCTACAATAAAAGAACCTGTTAATACTAGAAAAATAAGACCTTTTACAAATTGTTTATTATACATTTGGCCCACGCCTGGAATGATTGATAACATGGTTGCCATTTTCCTATGCTTTGAATGGTTTAACCCATTTGCTGGTTCCATAGATGTTTGCATGTTCCTTCCCCCTTTTTTCTTCCTACATGGAAGGGAGAGAATTCGTGCCTCTCATATTAGAGGCACGAATTTCACCTTATTTTTTCTTGTTATGATTTGCCTCAATATTACCTTTAATTTGTTTCACTGCACTATCAAGCGCCGCTTTTGGTGCCTCTTTATCTGTAACAACTAATTGAAGCGCATCTCCAGCTGGTTTCCAAACTTCTTGCATTTCTGGAATGTTTGGCATTGGAATTCCATTTTCAGATTGCGTTGCAACTGCTTTTGCAGCTTCGTTATCTTTAATAATTGGATCTTCCATTACTGATTTTACTGGAGGAATTTCTTTTGTTTTCTCAAATCGAATTTTTGCGTTTTCTTCATTTGTTACCCACTCAGTGAATTTTGTAGCTAAATCATTTTGTTTAGAGAAACTTGTTACATGCCATCCTTTAACCCCAACAAACGTTTTCATTGGTTGACCATTTGGTAATTTCGGCATTGGAGCAACGCCATAATCAATCCCGTTCTTTTCCATTGCTTGGAACGCCCATGGGCCATTCATGATAGAAGCTGCTTTTCCTTCATTGAATAGTCCATCAGCAGCAGGCCCACCTGATTCACCGATAATACCTTTTGGGAATAATTTTTCCTTGTACCATTTTTGAAGATATTCAGCACCTTGTACTGCTCCACTATTATTTAATCCAACATCACTTGCATTTGGCTTTCCATCTTTTTCACCAAATACATAACCGCCCATACCTGCCATGAATGCATTAGCAAAGTAGAAGTTATCTCCTAATGCTAAAAATCCGTACTTGCCATCTTTCGTAAATTCTTTTGAGAAGTTAAACAGCTCGTCCATCGTTTCTGGCGCTTTTGGCATTAGTTTTTTATTGTAAATAAAGACTGGTGTCTCAATTGCTTTTGGTAAACCATATAATTTTCCGTTATATGTCTGTGCTTCTATTGATGAATTAGTAAATTTACTCTTTACAGCATCATCTGCTTTCACTTCAGAAAGTAAACCTTCTGTTACTGCATTTCCGATTTGATCGTGTGGCAATGTTACAACATCTGGTCCAGTCCCCGCTGGCCCATCAAGGCGTAACTTCTTCACTTGATCTGTCATTTGCATTTCAACAACTTTTACTTTTACTTTATATTTTTCCTCAAAGCTTTTCACTGCTGGTTCTAAACCAACACCTTTTTTATCATCTTCCCAAACAAGAAGATCATAGTCTTTTTTCGCTTTACTTTCCTCTTTTTTCCCTGAATCTTTCGGTCCACATGCAGATAACATACCAATAGATAATGCTGAAACCGTTAATAATGATAATGCTTTCTTCATCCCAAAAACCTCCCTAAATTGTCTATGTACCTCATTAACTGAAAACGTTTGCATTTAATAGTTTAATTGAAGCGCAAACAATATCTCAATCTATGAAAACGTTTGCGCTATTTGTCTATCATTATACATTCTTTTATTCATTTTGCAAATATTAATTTAAAAATTATGTCATTATACTCTTTATACATTGACTTTATATAAAATGAATACTACTCTTATAAGCAATATTAAAGCTACGAGAAAGGCAATCGTTTGCAATACAGGCTTTATTATTACACTTAAGGGAATACTATGTATAGAGATATTGAAGGGGGATTTTCTATATGTTTAAAGAAGCCATTTATCATAGGCCGAAAGATAATTATGCATACGCTTATGATGAACAAACAATTCACATCCGAGTACGTACTAAGAGAGATGATATTCAAAGCGCCGATCTTATTTACGGTGATCCTTACGAATGGAAAGACGGGAAATGGATATCAGCAAGTACACCCATGAAAAAAACGGGTTCTACTGCATTATTTGATTATTGGTCCATTGCAATCGAACCAAAATTTAAGCGCTTACGTTATGGGTTTGAATTAAAATCTGAAACAGACACTCTTATTTATGCAGAGCGAGGATTCTTTTCTAGCATTCCAAATGATGATGTTGGTAACTTTTTCTGTTTTCCATTTATTCATGCAGATGATGTATTCAAAGCACCATCTTGGATTAAAGACACCATTTGGTATCAGATTTTCCCTGAGCGATTCGCTAATGGCGATAGTACGCTGAATCCAGAAAACACCCTTCCTTGGGGAAGTGCGAATCCAACTCCAACTAATTTTTTCGGCGGAGATTTTTCTGGTGTTATTCAAAACCTTGATTACCTTGTTAAGCTTGGCATTTCCGGAATATATTTCACACCTATTTTCAAAGCTCATTCAAACCATAAATATGACACAATTGACTATATGGAAATTGACCCACAATTTGGGACGAAAGAAACTTTTAAAGAGCTCGTTGAAGAATGTCATAAGCACGGTATAAAAGTAATGCTCGATGCTGTGTTTAATCATAGTGGATACTTTTTCGAGAAATTTCAAGACGTACTAGAGAATGGTGAGAAGTCCGCATATAAAGAGTGGTTCCACATTCATGAATTTCCGATTATAACCGAACCACTTCCAAATTATGATACTTTCGCCTTTACACCGTATATGCCTAAATTAAATACAGCTCATCCAGATGTAAAAGAATACTTACTTGAAGTAGGACGTTATTGGGTACGAGAATTCAATATAGATGGCTGGCGCCTTGATGTCGCCAATGAAGTCGATCACAACTTTTGGAGAGAATTCCGAACTGAAATAAAGACACTAAATCCTGAAGTATATATTTTGGGAGAAATTTGGCACGATGCCCTTCCGTGGCTACAAGGCGATCAATTTGATGCTGTCATGAGCTATCCTGTTACAAATGCTCTACTTTCTTACTTTGCTAACGATTCCATTAAAGCAAGTGAATTCATGAAGCAAATTACAGAATCTCTACATTCCTACTCTATGAATGTAAATGAAGCAGCATTTCATTTATTAGACAGCCATGATACTCCAAGAATTTTAACAACATGCAACGGAGATAAAAATAAGTTGAAATTGCTCTATGTATTCCATCTTTCTTTCATCGGCTCTCCTTGTATTTATTACGGGGATGAAATTGGTATGGATGGCGGCATGGACCCTGATTGCCGTAAATGTATGATTTGGGATACTAAAGAACAAGATCATGCATTATTTACCCATATACAAACATTGATTTTATTACGTAAACAACATAAAGCATTTGGAGGACATGGTACTTTTCAATTCATCGAAGCAAATGATGAACATAATTATATTTCTTATACGAAAACATATGAGGATGAAACTATCTTTTTCGTTTTAAACTCTACTAATAGTGAAGTTACAGTTTCACTCCCTCTTCATGTTACTGGTAAGAAAATAATTAACATTTATACAAACGAAGAATTTTCAGCGGAAGCAAGTGTATTACAAGTTACACTTCCTCCATATGGATTCTCCATATTAAAATGGTAATCCAAAAAAGCCTTATGCCAAGTTCGAAATGGCATAAGGCTTTTTCTTATTTCAATTTGAACACTATCGCTTCATACGGACGTAATGGAATGTTATCTATTGATCCGATTTCTACATCGTAATTGTGTATAAATAACTCTGATTCACTATAACTAATATCCTTAGGCATTTCAAATACACTTTCATCCGCAGTAAAGTTTGCAATGACAAGTAGTTTTTCATCTCCATATGTTCTTACATAAGCAAAAATAGAAGGGTCATTATCTAATATTAAATCATATGATCCATACACAACTATTTCATTATTTTT
Organism: Bacillus sp. JKS001846; assembly: GCF_900176455.1. Classification (NCBI taxonomy): domain Bacteria; kingdom Bacillati; phylum Bacillota; class Bacilli; order Caryophanales; family Bacillaceae; genus Bacillus; species Bacillus sp. JKS001846. The sequence continues at coordinate 1,683,009 of NZ_FWYG01000001.1, read as the reverse complement.
GCGTAGTTCAATTAATTTCTTATAGTAATAAAAAATTGAACCTTCATCTTGGATTGCTTGTTTCACATTAATCTCTTTATAGTTAGGATTTACAGTAATCCAAGGTTCACCTTTTGTAAATCCAGCGTGATTCTGATCATTCCACTGCATCGGAGTTCTAGCATTATCACGACCCTTTATATAAATAGATTCCATTACTTTTTCTATATCTTCACCATGGTCTATCACTTTTTCTTTATACATATTTAACGTTTCAATATCTCGATATTCATCAATTGATTGGAATCGAACGTTCGTCATTCCAATTTCCTCTCCTTGATAAATATATGGCGTTCCTTTCATCATATGAAGAACTGTCGCTAACATTTTTGCTGATTCAATGCGATACATTCCATCATTACCAAAACGAGATACAACGCGAGGCTGATCATGATTATTCCAATAAAGGCTATTCCATCCGGTATGCTCTAATGCTTTTTGCCACTTTGTTAAATTCTCTTTTAAAGTAAGAAGTGAGCATGGTTTTACATCCCACTTTCCACCTTCTCCTGAATCTAAATCCATATGTTCAAATTGGAATACCATTTGCAACTCTTTTCGTTCTTCTCCAGTATACAATTTCGCTTCTTCTGTCGTTACACCAGGCATTTCACCAACCGTCATAATATCATAATGCGATAATACTTCCTCATTCATTTCATGTAAATATTTATGAATGTTTGGACCGTTCATAAAATGCTTATGACCTGAAACATACCCCTCTTCTTCTGTTTCAACAGCTGGTAATCCCTCTTCTTTAGAAATAAAATTAATAACATCCATACGGAAGCCATCAATTCCTTTTTCTAACCAAAACTTCATCATTTCATAAACATCTTGTCTTACCTTTTCATTATCCCAATTTAAATCTGGCTGTTTTTTAGAAAACAGATGTAAATAATATTCATCCGTCATTTCATCATACTGCCATGCAGATCCACTAAAAGCAGCTCCCCAGTTGTTCGGTTCTTTCCCTTCTTTTCCAGGGCGCCATATATAGTAATCTCTATATTTATTATCTTTTGATTTACGTGATTCAATAAACCAATTATGTTCATCCGAAGTATGATTAACAACTAAGTCCATCATAAGTTTCATATTACGTTCATGCATTTCATGTAATAGCTCATCCCAATCTTCCATTGTTCCGAACTCGTTCATAATTTTACAATAATCGCTTATATCATAACCATTATCATCATTTGGAGATTCATAGACTGGTGATAACCAAATCACATCAATCCCTAACTCTTTTAAGTAATCTAGCTTTGAAATAATCCCTTGAAGATCTCCTATACCATCACCATTACTATCCATAAAGCTACGAGGATAAATTTGATATACTACACTTTCTTTCCACCATTGTTTTTCCATTATGCTACCCCATTTCATTCATCATTCATTTTTCTCTTTTTTAAGGCGCAAACGTTTTCATTAATGAATGATAACAGATTCTATCTCAATTTAAAATAGCGCTTACAATTTTTATTGTTCTTTTTCTAAGAAAACATATGAAAACCACTAATAAATCTCCAATAAATGAAAACGTTTTATTTTTTTATTTATTTTTTGAATCTATTCGTTTATAATGAACTCAAAGAAAACGTTTGCATAATTATTTCTAGGGGGAAATACCATGGCAGAACTTAAATTAGAAAACATTTATAAAATATATGATAATAACGTAACAGCTGTAACTGATTTTAATTTACACATTCAAGATAAAGAATTTATTGTATTTGTCGGTCCTTCTGGATGCGGAAAATCTACAACATTACGAATGGTAGCTGGACTTGAAGATATTTCAAAAGGCGAGTTTTCAATTGATGGTAAACTAATGAATGATGTTCCTCCAAAAGATCGAGATATCGCTATGGTATTCCAAAACTACGCTCTTTATCCACATATGAGTGTATATGATAATATGGCATTTGGATTAAAACTTCGAAAAATACCAAAAGATGAAATCGATCGTCGTGTGAAAGATGCAGCAAAAATTTTAGGTCTTGAACAATATTTAGATAGAAAACCGAAAGCATTATCAGGTGGACAGCGCCAACGTGTTGCGTTAGGTAGAGCAATCGTTCGAGATGCAAAAGTTTTCTTAATGGATGAACCATTATCAAACTTAGATGCTAAACTCCGTGTTGCAATGCGCTCAGAAATTTCTAAGCTACATCATCGCCTTGGAACAACAACAATTTATGTAACACATGACCAAACAGAAGCAATGACTATGGCTTCGCGTCTTGTCGTTATGAAGGATGGAAAAATCCAACAAATTGGAACTCCAAAAAAAGTATACGAAACGCCAGAAAACATTTTCGTGGGTGGATTTATCGGCTCACCAGCGATGAATTTCTTCCGTGGTAAATTGACTGAAACCGATTTCGTTATAGACAATACTATAAAAATTAAAGTATCTGAAGGAAAAATGAAGATGCTACGTGAACAAGGCTATGTAAATAAGGAAATTGTTTTAGGTATTCGCCCAGAGGACATTCATGATGAACTACTATTTTTAGAAGCTTCGCAATCTACTGCCTTCACAACAAAAATTGAAGTCGCTGAATTATTAGGTGCTGAATCCATTTTATATATGAAACTTGGAAATCAAGATTTTGCAGCACGTGTAGATGCAAGACATACATTTTCACCTGGTGATCAAATTAAATTAGCATTTGATATGAATAAAGCACATTTCTTTGATAACCAAACTGAACAACGTATTCGCTAAAAAATTTATCTTTACTATACACATACAAAAAAACCGTCCACATATATTGAGGGCGGTTTTTATTATTATACTAGGGCTTCTACTGTATGAAATGATTGTCCTTTTGTGCTAATAATACCGAAAATCGGTAAATCACTAAGCACCACTTCTTCTTGCTGTTTCATAAAAGATGACGTTAATTGTTTTATCTCTATCCAAACGTCATTAATACAAAGTACATTGGAATCGTTCTCTTGTTGGCGAGAAAAAATAGAATCTATTTTATATAAACCTGCATTTTGAAAAAGCATATCAATGCGACTGAATGCATTCAAAGTAATGCTAATAACGCGTTGCCAATCTCCTTGCTTGCCCATATCATAGGATACAAAAAGTGCCTCTCCGCCTAGATTCATAATTTCCTCCACTGTTGCTTGTCCACTCTCTTGATCAATGTCCGTCACAATAACTTTTGCGCCTTGTTTAGCCAACAAAAGAGCTGTATTACGTCCAATACCGATGCCACCGCCAGTTACGATAGCAACTTTTCCTGCAAGCTTCATTTTCATTACCCCTTCTATAAGTCTTACCGTCATTCAGTATACTCCTTTATAAGATTAATCTGCAAGCAAGAAAAATTGCTATTTTACTTGTAAACGTTTACTTTTTATCCTTCTTTTTTCTTATTATTACGCTGATCGAAAACTAAACCGATGAAAATTAAAATCCCCCAAAAGATTACACTACCTCCAGTCATTTTAATCTCCCCCTTATTATATAAAGTGAAATTTTAATCAGCCCCAATATGGCGGAATAAAGATATTATTTTTAATCATTATATCATTTTCTTAATTTTCAATCTATTATAAATAGAATTAACACATTTTAGCTTTTCCTTACTGTAAACATTCCCCATATACTTATAAAATCAAAAAGACCCTTTTATATATAAAAAGGTCTTTTTTTCATTATACAAGACTTATTACTTTCGTTTTTGTAATTAAATCCTGAAAACCACAATTATCTTTGCGGAACAACATCATATATATATTACATATTAATGGAATTCCTAATAGCAATACGTTCGGTAATAACACTACAAAAAATCTTATAATTAATGTTTGCAACGTTAGCTTTTCACTCTTCAATGAAATTAATTTTATTCTCGTTACCTTTTTTCCAAGTGTAACACCGTTCCAAATAAAGGGTAACACAATAAAATATATCGCCATTAATATAAAAACTACTGCGAAATCATATCTAAAATCACCTAAGCTTATATTAAAGCGCTTAAACATAGCACTATAGTTTCCGGTCATAATAGCTACTACTACACCATACATAACCGAGATTAAAAACATGTCAATTAGGGAAGCACCTATGCGATTCATTACAAGCGCTGGACGATGCATCTTTAACTTCATTTTATGTCGACTCCTTCATATCCTTCTTTACCCGTCTCATCGTACCACTTCTAAAAAACATTGTAAACTAGCCTTTCTCTTACTTTTCTTGTACAATTTGTTACAATAGCATTATAAAGGAGGTTCCCATATTGAAAAAATGGATAATCCTATTCGTCGCCTTCCTATTAACTGGTTGTGCAGGAAACACAGGTCACTTAACTTATACGGTTAACGATGAATACGAACTCATACGTACTTCTGGAAATGCATTTGAACTTTTCCCCTCGCAAGATGCTGTATATGCCACACAATACATCCCTGCAAAAATTACAGACATTGCTTGGGATGATAAATACATTATTGCAAAACAAACCGAGGAAAAATCAGATCCGAATAACCCTGACGCAGCAATTGCAAATAAAAAAAGTGAACATTATTGGATTATTGACGTAAAGCACAATAAACGTTTCGGTCCCTACAATGAAAAGCAATTTAATGAACAAAAAGATGCGTTTAAAATTAAGGTGCCTTTTCAAAATGTAGATTCATACATAAAAGAAATAAAAAAACAGTCAGCATAATATTTGAATGCTGACTGTTTTGCCTTACATTATTTTAGTGAGATGTTAAACGTTTGTGGCTCTTTTACAACATCTTGTGTTTCTGAATCTCCTGCAAGTAAATCATCAGTTGTAAACTGAATATCCTTTACCTTGTCTTTTCCATCGTCAAGTATTAGACCAATAATACCATCTCTTGTTTCACCAGGCTTATAGTCTTCTCTTGATACATTTTTTGTACCAACTAACGTATCTTCGTCATATAAAAAGTTTTGAGTGGCTACTTTAAAATGTTGCTTACCATTAATCATAACATCATTCATAGAGAAAAATTGCATATTTTTATTTGCGGTATTCTCCACTTTATATGTAATCTCAACGTAACGAATTGTATTACTAATCTCTGTTCCACTTAGCGATGCATATAATTCTGCATCTTCTTGGCTTACTTTATCCCCTAATCTCCGTTTTACTTCTTCAGGGGTTAGTGCCGTGTATACTTTCAATGTTTTTTTTGCCTTTTCACTCATCTGTGATAAAGAAATTACTTTCACATCTTGTACGTGAATTTTCATTGGCGCTACTTCAAATGTTTGATTCACAGAATGCATCTGCTCTAACTTAAAAGTACCCCATCCTGTTTCTTTCACTTTTTGTCCTACTTTTTTCAGCTCACGCCCACCATATTCTTTTGTTTCAGGAATAGATTCTTTCTTCTTCGGTTCAGCTTTCTTTTCTTCTTGATGGAAGCAACCACTTAACATAAGAAGAAAACTACATAAAACAAAAATACTTTTCCATGCTTTCATCATTTCATTTCTCCTAACGCTATCATTCATGAATATAAAATTAGTCCCTGGCTTTGTAAACTATAGAAACAATGACAAGTCCACAAAATGAACTTGTCAGTCCAGATACTATTATACCTCCAATTTGGAAAATATGAAAATAGGGATCTAGGAACGCGTGCACGATAAATATAATAGTTGCTACAACAATTACTGAAACCCAATACTTTCTTTTTTCCGAAGCTAAAATAAGATCTTTACCCATTTCATTTCTATACTTCCATAAAACGTATACTAATAGTAGAACACCAATACATGTACTTCCATGTTGCATATATTTATAAACAGAGATACCGTACCATTCTCTTTGTAATAATGGTATTTTCATAACGAAATAGCCTGTCTTATGAGTGAATGCATCCCAAACAACATGCGTGAGCATACCGAATAATGCAGAATAGCAAAATACAAAGAATTCTTTCCAGGTATGTAGCCCCCACCTCTCATCTATTGCATATGAATAATAACCAGCAAACGGTTTAGGTAAATGCGTTATAAACGGCTTTTTTAAAATGTAATGATATATGTATGCGAGTAGAAATATAAGCGGTAAATTTAAATATAAGAACCCAAGCCATTTATGGCCAGTAACACCATACGGTCTAAAGTGTAAAAAATATTCAAAGTCAGGCACCATACTACCTAATATAAGAGCCGTTACTGAAATATGTTTAGAATGCTTTTTCGCAAAAGGAAGAACTGCTGCTGGATGTGCAAATGTAAACGGCATACTTTAACTCCTTCTCACATTTTCAATAGAATACCATATATCATAACGAGAGAATGGATCTTCATGCAATATTTATTTTCACATTGGAATATGATAGTTTAAATGATATAATCCACATAAAATATTCAGAAAATAAGGAAGGGATTCAGGTGTCATTAACACTTGTATTTGCCGCCTTTTTAGAATCAAAATCCGTTATGAATTGAGGTTTATATATTGATTGACGTACCCTTTTTACAAAATGTTACATTAAAAAAAGAAAATATCCCTAGTTTTTCCGCATATCCTTACTGCTTACCTGCTATCCGAACATTACAATCACTAGTTTTTCATCCAAATGTAACATTCATTATTGGAGAAAATGGAACGGGTAAATCAACATTACTTGAAGGAATTGCAATTTCGTTAGGCTTTAATGCAGAAGGTGGAACGAAGAATTTCCGCTTTAGCACTAACGATTCACATTCATCTTTACATGAATACCTTCGAATTTCCAAAAGTTTCAATACACCAAACGACGGTTTCTTTCTTCGCGCTGAATCATTTTATAACGTTGCTTCTTATATTGATGAAATAGATGCTGATAGAGAAGCACGTGGGAACCCGGTTATCAACTCTTATGGTGGTATCTCACTACACAAACAATCACACGGTGAATCATTCTTTTCCTTATTTATGAACCGTTTTTCAGGACAAGGTTTATACATTTTAGATGAGCCTGAGGCCGCTCTATCACCAATGAGACAACTTTCCATGCTTATTCGAATGCATGAGCTAGCGGAACAAGGTTCACAATTTGTTATTGCGACGCATTCTCCTATTTTAATGGCTTATCCTGAATCCACTATATATTCTTTAACACAAGAGGGAATTCACGAATCCACATTAGAAGAAACTGAGCATTACCAAACGACGAAACTTTTCTTTGAAAATCGCGATCGATTATTCCATCATCTATTTGAGTCGTAAAAAAAGAAGCAGCAATAGCTGCTTCTTTTTTATAGTGCTTCTATAAATAAGGCAACCCCGATACCGCCACCGACGCATAAAGAGGCAATTCCTTTTTCTAACCCACGTCTTTTTAATTCGTGAATTAAACTTACTGTAATACGAGCCCCTGTACAACCAATTGGATGCCCAAGTCCTACGCCACTACCGTTTACGTTCACTTTTTCACGGTCTAAGCCTAACTCTTTCTCTACAGCTAAATATTGAGCCGCGAAAGCTTCATTAATTTCAAGTAAATCTGCATCTTCCAATGACCAATCTACTTTTTCTAAACCTTTACGAATTGCTGGTGCTGGTCCAATACCCATAATTTTCGGGTCTACTCCAGCTACTGAATATCCAACAATTCTAGCTAACGGTTGTAAGCCTTTTTCTTTCGCTTTTTCTTCGCTCATTAATACTAGAACTGCACTTCCGTCATTCAGGCCAGATGCATTACCTGCAGTTACAGACCCATCTTTACGGAATGCTGGTTTTAACCCTGCTAATTTTTCCGCTGTAATATCTGCACGTGGATGCTCATCCTTCGAAAATACTACTTCTTTTCTACGTTCTTTTATTGTAATAGGAACAATTTGATCGTCAAAGTGTCCAGACTCGATTGCCTTCAGTGCCAATGTATGACTGCGAAGAGCAACTTCATCTTGTTCCTCTCTTGTAATTTCATATTGTTCAACTAAATTTTCCGCTGTTTCACCCATCATAATATGGTGAATCGGATCTTCTAACACTTCCCACACCGTATCACGAATTTCTCCGTGCTGTAGACGTTGTCCCCAGCGGTGCTGTTTCAATGCATAAGGGCTCGAACTCATCGCTTCTACTCCACCTGCAACAACAACATCACTTACACCTAATTGGATTTGCATTGCAGCTGACATAATTGCTTGCATACCTGAAGAACATTGACGTTGGATTGTATATCCCGTAACTGTGTCAGGAAATCCTGCCGCTAATGCAGCTGTTCTCGCTGTATTTGCTTCATCAGTTCTTTGAATACAATGACCTAAAATTACTTCATCAACTTCATGTGGTTCTACCCCGCCTCGTTTTACAGCTTCCTGAAGTACAGGAACAGCTAATTCTACTGGCGTTACATTTTTTAGCGCTCCTCCAAAAGTTCCAATTGGCGAACGAACTGCAGCTGTAATAACAACATTATGCATTTTGTACTTGCCCCTCTCTTATGTACCCTAGTAAGTTTTTAGGTGAAATTCCATAAGATGTATATCTATAACTATCATACTATAAACATACTAAAAAATCAAAATATTTAATATAATAAAAATAGAAGGAATTAACCTTCTATTCTGTCAGTGCATATAAAAACTTTTGCAAAATTTTCTCTGTCGTTTCATTCAATTTTGGCAACTTATCTACTGGAAAATATTGAAGTTTCAACCCTTCATGATCGAGCTTTAATTCCCCGCTCACATGATGTGCCTGATACAGATGAATGACATTGAAAATTTCATCGCCATTCGGATAACGGAAATATACTTCTTTTCCTGATAGAACACCAAGAAATTGCATTATTTTTGCAGTTAACCCCGTTTCCTCAAATAACTCTCTACGTGCCGTTTCTTCTGTCGTTTCACCCAGTTCCATCGCCCCGCCAGGTACACCCCAATCATATGTATCTGAACGATATTGAAGCAATACTTCTTGTTTATCATTTAATATAATGATTGCTGATCCTACGAGAATAAGCGGTCTTGTACCAACGACTTTTCGTAACTCTTCAATATACCCCATATGTAAATTCCCCTTTCCCTAACCTCCCTTATCATAACAAAATTTCTCTCTTTTTGTTCATGTAATTTTAAAGAAAAAAAGGAAGCTTTCGCCTCCGTTTTTTCATCTTTATTTCTTAAAACTTTCATATTTTACAGCTTCAAAAGCTTCCTCAATTTCATCATTACGATAATGGACATATGTAAAACGACCCAATTCTACTAATCTTGCTATTTCCTGTAACGCTTTATGCTGCTCATATGTTTCTTTCAGCTTAATATGTACATAAAACTTCATTAAAGGATGTTCATATAAAGGTTCTCCCACCTCTACATATACATCTTCAACCCCTTGTACAACTCTTACATAACTCGCAAATTGATAAAGTGCTTCTCTGTCTGAAACGATTTTTAATGTATACATATATTCTCCCCCTTTCCTTTACTATATCAAAAAGACGACCATACCATGTTATAGAACTATGAAATTTTTTCGACTTGTCATCTATATATTCAATAAAGAAGGCGTTTATCCATACATGACATCTTTTCCCCACATATATTATAGGAAGAACTTTTTTTCATTTGAGGTGTTCCTTATGGATCCATACGTCAATATATGTATTTGCATTACTCCCGGCGCCGATATTTCTGATGACCGCATCGCAAAAGATTTAGCTGTTGCAGAATCAATTTGGCACCCCATTACATTTCAAATTCAAGAAGTAATTGTATTAAATGAACTTTTCCGTTTTTTTGACCGTGAAATCAGTTATAAAAATTCCATTCAAAGTCAAGAAAAGTTGGCATCCTTTTTCCAAACATGTGTAAATGAAGCTCCTGAATGCGACCTTTATATTTGTTATATTGGCAGTGATTATTTCAAAGAAACAGCAGTAATTGCCTGCGCTTATTCTTTAGCAAAACAACAGCAACTTACTGGCTATATCGTTTTAACAAATTCGGCTGCCCCTACGAAAAATATATATACGCTCGCTCACGAAATCGGTCATATTTTATTTACAAGACGTATTCATGGAAAACTTACTCATGCAGATCCTCATTCTCCAACCGGCTCGGAGCACCACCCTTCTCCAACAAATCTTATGTATCCGATAGTCCCTCGTCCAGAAAACGTTCATATTCATTCCTTATTAACAACAGAACAAAAAGCGCTCTCTTTACAAAGCTCTTTACTACAAAGAAAAAAACAGTAACCCTCATGTTACTGTTTAAAACAACTTGTTCCAATCAACAAACAAAATCCCGGCTGCTAGAAATAAAAATAGACAACTAAATGTAAATGTAATCCCTCTAAAAATCCCTATATAATATTTCTTTGGAAATAATTTTTGGTATATCCAGAGCAGCCGCTTTTTATTGAATTTCTTGTTCATACTTTTTCTTTCTTCAATTTTTAAAGACCATTTCATTAATCCATATATACTTCCATACATAAGTAAGACCTTTGCAATTCCCCAAAATACATTACTTTCTTCTAAATCTTTAAATAAGAACATAATCATAAGAGGAACAATTAGTACAAAAACACCCATCCAGCCAAGAGCATATACTTCACCAATAAGAAGTAATAAAAAGATAATTGCTGCTAATATATATGTTTGCATTGTCGACAATTGCAATACAGGTGTCCCATACCATTTATTCATAAACATCAATAACACCAATAATAAAATAGGAACCATTACTATTACATAAATCATTCCAAATTCTACTAATTTACTTTTAAAAGAAGACATTCTAAATGCAACAATCATTCCAATAATCGTAATGATTAAAACGATAGGATAACCAATTAACTGTACATTTGTTAACGTAAATTGGTTATCGGGGCTTCCAAATAAAATATTTGTCAGTAACCAATATCCACCAATACCAATAATCATCCCTAAAATACTTTTTATGCTCCCGCTTTTATCCTTCTCCATCTCTTTCGCTAATTCTTCCGCATACTCTTTTGGTGAGTCACCAAATATGTCACTTACTGTCTTTCCCTTTTTTTCACCTTCTATTAAATGAAGCTCTGCATCTTCTAGAAAAGCGTCCACATCTTCTTCTTTAATCCCTTTTGTTATTAAATATACTTTCGTATCGATTAAAAACTTTTCACCTTCTTTAGAAATCTTCATTATAACTCCTCCCTTATTTAATCATTTCTCTTCTATTCGTCTTCATCATAATTTCAAGGAAGATTAAAATAAACAAACTTCCGTATAAACATATAATTTGAAATAACATTGGCACGAGATCTTCTGATGTAAATGTTTTAAATAGTAACATAATCGAAAGTGGAATAATTAAATATAAATTTTTAAACCATCCATCAAAATACATATTTACCGCTACTGTAATGATAAAAATACCACCAGCCAATAAATAACTTTGCATTTGATTGAATATAAACATTTTTGTAGGATATATCACATCTAGTACCATAATAACTCCCATTAAAAACATTGGCGCTATCATTACTAAAAACCACATAGAAAACCACGTTTTTGAAAAACTTGTTACAAAAGTCATTTTGCGAAGTAGAAAATTAGGACCTATAACAACTAAAATAAATGAAAAACTATAACCGATACACTGAATAAGTGAAATCTGTAACATTCCATGGTTCACTATTAAGATAGAAGCAATAATCCAAAACGATACGATATTCATTACTGTAAAACCAATTTGCTTCCACGTTTCCTGTCTATCCCTTTCCATCACTTTTACAAGTTCATCTGCATATTCTTTCGGTGAGCTTCCGAAAATATCTTCTACACTCTTCCCCTCACTCTCAGCTTCTATTAAATGCAACTCTGCATCTTCTAAAAAGTTTTCAATATCACTTTCTTTTACACTCTTTGCCGTCAAAAATAATCTCATATCTAACAAAAACTTTCGCGCTTCACTTGATAGCATTATTTTTTTCTCCCCTTCCCTTCAAGTAGACGCTCTACACTACTTTGCATCGCTTCCCAGCGATCCATAAATTCACCAAGTGCTTCCTCGCCTTTTTCTGTTAATGTATAATATTTTCTCTTTGGACCAGATGGAGATTCCTTCATTACGCTTGTTATTAGTCCTTCTTTTTGCATTCGTATTAATAACGGATAAATACTTCCCTCACTCGCCATTGTAAAACCATACTTCGCTAGCTTTTCACTCATTTCATAACCGTATATTTCGCCTTCAGAAATAATAGCAAGTAAGCATCCTTCTAAAATCCCTTTCAGCATTTGACTTGTCGACATAATTTAAATCCTCCTAACGATATTTTTTCCAAATGTTTGCAGGAATTTCATTATAGCTTCTCTAAATAGAGCACTATGAAAACTTTATTATGAAGGGATGTTTTTCATCATGGTTACAAATCGAGTTGTCTTTTTAACAGGTGCTGCAAGTGGTATTGGTTATGAAATGGGAAAGGCTTTTGCAAAAGAAGGTGCAAAAGTTGTGATTACCGATCGACTTGAAGAACGTGCAAAAGAAGCTGCTGAACAATTACAAAATGAAGGTTTTCAAGCTATCGGTTTAAAATGTGACGTTACATCTGAAGAGGAAATTACAGCAGCAATTTCTCAAACAGTTGATCATTTCGGTTCATTACATATATTAATTAACAACGCAGGAATGCAACACGTTTCACCCATTGAAGACTTTCCAACTGAAAAGTTCGAGCTACTAATTCAAATTATGCAAATTGCTCCGTTTATCGCAATTAAGCATGCCTTTCCGATTATGAAACAACAAAAATATGGTCGTATTATTAATGTCGCTTCTATTAACGGCCTTGTCGGATTTGCTGGAAAAGCTGCCTACAATAGTGCAAAACATGGCGTAATTGGATTAACAAAAGTTGCTGCTTTAGAAGGTGCTACGCATGGTATTACTGTTAATGCCCTTTGCCCTGGTTATGTCGATACCCCTCTTGTACGTAATCAACTACAAGACTTAGCTACTACACGAAATGTACCACTTGAAAATGTTTTAGAAGATGTTATTTATCCACTCGTCCCACAAAAGCGCTTATTACAAGTACAAGAAATCGCTGATTATGCGATGTTTTTAGCGAGTGAAAAAGCTAAAGGTATAACGGGACAAGCTGTTGTTATAGATGGTGGTTATACCGCTCAATAAAAATAAAGTTTGCTCAAGAAGAGCAAACTTTATTTTTATTCCCGAGGATCTTCGTACTTTAGTAATTGCCGCGGGAGCTTCTCAATTGCAACAATTACCCCCTCTAGTTTACTTTCAATACAGTGGAGTAAATATAATGTTACAACAATCGGAAACCCTACATTACCTATCATCTTGATCCACTCTTCCATCCTCTTCCCCTCCTTTCATTATATAAGTAAGAGAAAACACTGCATTTAGGCATAAAAAAACAAGCTATTATGTATTAGCTTGTTTTTCAAATAATGATGCAATTTCTCGTTTATAGTCCCCGCGTATAATACCTTTCTCAGTAATAATTCCTGTAATTAATTCATTCGGCGTTATGTCAAATGCTGGATTATAAACATCCGTTCCAATTGGTGCTACTTGTTTTCCAAAGATTTTCGTAACTTCTGTTTCATCTCTTTCTTCAATAATAATTTCAGCTCCAGTTTCTTTCGTAACATCAAATGTTGACAGTGGAGCAGCAACGTAAAATGGGATATTAAAGTGCTTTGCTAAAATAGCTAAATTCATTGTCCCTATTTTATTTGCCGTATCTCCATTTGCGACAATTCGATCCGCCCCTACAATAATTGCATTTATTTCTTTCGTTTGAATAGCATGAGCTGCAGTATTATCTGTAATAAGGGTCACATCAATATTTGCTTGCTTCAATTCCCAGGTCGTTAAGCGACCACCTTGTAAAACTGGTCTCGTTTCACACGCATATGCATGTAAACGCACACCTTTCTCTTTTCCAATATAAAAGGGAGCTAATGCAGTTCCATATCTGGCAGTTGCGATACTTCCAGCGTTACAGATTGTTAAAATATTATCGCCATCTTTAAAACATGTTAACGCATATTCCCCAATATTTCGGCACACCTCTTCATCTTCCTGCTGAATGCGAAGCGCTTCTTCTTCTAATGTTTTTTGTGCTTCTTTTATTGTAGTAATCTCTCGAATAGATTCTCTCATACGATCAATTGCCCAAAATAAATTTACTGCTGTCGGGCGTGACGTTCCTAAATAATTACAATCTCTATTAAACTTCTTTTGAAATTCTTCAATATGTACAGTGTTATATTTTTTTGATGCAAGCGCCAAGCCAAATGCAGCTACAATTCCAATTGCAGGCGCTCCTCGTACTTCTAACATTACGATGCTTTTCCAAACCTCTTCAATAGTCGTCAATGTTTTGTATTCTGTGCTATGCGGCAATTTCGTTTGATTTAATACCGCAATTGCATCACCTTTCCAGCTTACAGATCTCGGAACAGTAACAATTGTACTCACGCTTTTACGCCCCCTGAAACTGTCTGTTGAAATAATGTTCGAAACAGTTGAATATCAGCACTTTTAGATTCATATTTTATTAGTTCTTTACCTAAGGATAGCGCTTGTTTCTTAGCTTGAATTCTTGTTTCTTTATTTTCTATTTCATCTAAATCTGCTACATGAGCTAAACCAATTGTTCTACGAATCAGTTCACATCCGGCAAATCCAACTGCATCAGTAAAGATATTTTGCAAAATAATTGGTAACCATTGTTTTTCTTTCTTATATGCTTCTACACCTTCTCCAATCCATAACTTTGTAAAAGTTTCTACAAAATAACTCCACGTCTTTTCTATATGGAAAAATAGTACACTTCTTTTTTCTTCTTCTCTAGATAAAGCATTTAATAATAGATTTGCAATAAATTGACCTATGTCAAATCCAAATGGGCCATATGTCGCAAATTCTGGATCAATCACTTTCGTTTCAGAAGGTGACGAAAAAATACTACCAGTATGTAAATCACCATGAATAAGAGTTTCTTTTCTTGTTAAGAACTTATATTTATATTGTGCTACTTTTAGTTTTAAAGTTTTATCACTCCAAAGTTCATCAACCACGAGCTGTAAATCTGGCTCATAATCATTTGTATCATAATGTCCAAACGGATCTGTAAACACTAAATCCTCTGTAATTTTACAAAGGTCCGGATTTACAAAGGTACCTTCTAGTACCCTCTTCTCTTCTGACTGTAAACCAAAATCTGAAGTATAAAATAAAACATGTGCTAGAAAACGGCCGATATGCTGGGATAAAAGCGGATATTCTTCTCCGTCTATTAATCCTTTTCTTGTAATTGTTAGTCTTGATAAGTCTTCTATTACCGTTATCGCTAACTCTTCATCATGACTGTACACTACTGGAACATAATCCGGTACATACTGCGCAAAAATTTGTAATGCCTTGCTTTCAATCGTTGCTCTTTTTATAGACAATGGCCAGCTTTCACCAACTACTTTCGCATAAGGCAGTGCTTGTTTTATTATAATTGATTTCTCTCCATCATCTAATTTGAACACGTAATTTAAGTTTCCATCTCCAATTTCATGACAAACGACATTTGCCTTCGCTTCAAAATAGCCATGATCTTTCGCATATTGTACAGCTGTTATTTCTGTTAATGAATAATATCCCATCGTCTTCTCCCCCTTTTTAAATTCAGAGGTTTTTCTAACATAGAAAAACCTCTTTCCACTAAGAAAGAGGTTTGAAGTTTATCTTCTCCCCTCTTATCTGCCAGAAAGTTTTACTTTCTGCTGGAATTAGCACCGTGCCTTTTGGCGTAATAAACGCCCCATTTCACAATGGTATTACGGTCGGTTGCTGGGCTTCATCGGGCCAAATCCCTCCACCTGCTCTTGATAAGAGTTGTATAATTTTTTGAATTTTTAACTTTATGTTGAAGACTATACCAAGAATAAAAATCACTTGTCAACATTTTATTTGTATAATTCTGGACGGCGATCCGCAAAAACTGGAATTCCTTTACGTACTTCTTTAATTTTCTCGAATTCAAGCTCTCCAAATAAAATTGATTCCTCTTCATTCGCCTCTACTACAACTTCACCCCAAGGGTCCACAATTAAAGAATGACCCGCAAATACATTATTTGGATCCTTTCCTGCTCTATTACACGCAACAACATAACACTGATTTTCAACTGCTCTTGCTTGCAATAGCAAACGCCAATGTGCTAAACGAACTAATGGCCATTCTGCTACAACAAATAATACTTTTGCCCCTTTAGCAGTATGGACACGCATCCACTCTGGAAAACGAATATCATAACAAATTGTTCCAGCGCATTCGACATCATCTAGCTTAAATTCGCCCGTACCATTACCGGCTATTAAATATTTATGTTCATCCATAAGCTGAAATAAATGTACTTTACTATATTCGTTGACTAGCTGTCCTTCATTATTTACAACATACATCGTATTTGTAACGCCTTGCTCTGTTTGCTTTGCTATAGAACCACCAACAATATGTATATCATATTGCTTCGCCCATTCTATTAACTTTTCTTTCGTTTCCACTCCATCCCTTTCTGCAATTTCAGAAAGTCTCGTTAAATCATATCCTGTTGTCCATAGTTCTGGTAAGACGATAACATCTGGCCTTTCCTTCATAGCTTCGCTTATTTTATTTTTAGCATTCTCAATATTTTTTTCTACATCTCCAAAAACAATATCCATTTGAATACATGCGACTTTCATTTTTTCAGCCCCATTCTTATTTTTTTCTTTACAAAATACTGGAAAGATTATATCATTTGTCACTAGAATTGTAACAACTTTCAAAAGAGGTGGAAAGTATGAAATTATTTCAACCTTCTGAGATAGTAACATCATTGCCAACACAATTTTTCGCTTCACTTGTTGCAAAAGTTAACAAAGTCGTTGCAGCTGGTCACGATGTTATTAATCTAGGTCAAGGTAATCCAGATCAACCAACACCGCAGCATATCGTAAAAGCTTTACAAGATGCTGCCGAAAAGACCATTCATCATAAATATCCGCCATTTCGCGGACATGAAAGCTTAAAGGAAGCCGTGGCTACATTCTATAAACGTGAATACGGCGTCGAATTAAACCCAAAAACTGAAGTTGCTATTTTGTTTGGCGGGAAGGCTGGACTAGTAGAATTACCGATTTGTTTTACAAATCCTGGTGATACGATTCTCGTTCCGGATCCAGGTTATCCAGATTATTTATCCGGGGTTGCTTTAGCAAAAGCACACTTTGAAACAATGCCGCTTATTGCAGAAAATAACTTTTTACCAGATTATACGAACATTGATGACTCTATTGCAGAGCGTGCAAAATTAATGTTTTTAAACTATCCAAATAATCCTACCGGTGCTACTGCATCAAAAGATTTTTTTGATGAAACCATTCACTTTGCTAATAAACATAATATATTAGTTGTTCACGATTTTGCTTATGGCGCTATCGGATTTGATGGTCAAAAACCTGTTAGTTTCTTGCAAGCAGATGGTGCGAAAGATATAGGAATTGAAATTTACACATTATCAAAAACTTTCAATATGGCTGGCTGGCGCATCGCTTTTGCTGTAGGGAATGAAAGTGTGATTGAAACAATTAACCTATTACAAGATCATATGTATGTTAGTATATTCGGTGCAGTTCAAGATGCTGCTCGAGAAGCGCTATTAAGTTCACAGTCTTGTGTAATAGACCTTGTAAATAGTTACGAATCTCGAAGAAACGCTCTTATTTCAGCCTGTCACTCAATTGGTTGGAATGTAGACATTCCAACAGGATCATTCTTTGCATGGCTTCCCGTTCCAAAAGGATATACCTCTGAGCAATTTTCTGATATTTTACTAGAAAAAGCACATGTCGCAGTTGCTCCTGGTGTTGGATTTGGTAAGCATGGGGAAGGGTATGTCCGTGTTGGTCTCTTGCATACAGAAGATAGATTACGAGAAGCCATTAATCGAATTGGTAAATTAAATTTTTTCAAAAAGTAATTGACAACACGAAAAATATCTGACAAAATTCAGTTATCTTAAAATTTTAAACATTTCTAAATACTTCTTATCAAGAGCAGGTGGAGGGACGAGCCCGACGAAACCCGGCAACCGATCTACAATTGTAGACACGGTGCTAATTCTCGCAGCATTACGCTGACAGATAAGGAGCTGGTTGTAAAAAAACCTCTCCTTAGCTGAGAGGTTTTTTTATTTAACTAGGAGGTTATAACAATGAGCGGAATTATAGCGACGTATTTAATCCATGATGATTCACATAACTTAGAAAAAAAAGCTGAGCAAATTGCACTCGGTTTAACAATTGGCTCTTGGACTCATTTGCCACACTTATTGCAAGAACAATTAAAGCAGCATAAAGGCAACGTCATTCATGTTGAGGAATTAGCTGAACATGAACATACCAATTCGTATTTACGTAAAAAAGTAAAACGCGGAATTATTAAAATCGAATATCCGCTATTAAACTTCAGTCCAGATTTACCAGCGATTTTAACGACTACATTTGGAAAGCTATCACTTGATGGCGAAGTAAAACTAATTGACTTAACTTTTTCAGACGAGTTAAAAAAACATTTTCCTGGTCCAAAATTCGGGATAGATGGTATTCGAAATCTTTTACAAGTGCATGATCGTCCCCTTTTAATGAGTATTTTTAAAGGAATGATTGGACGAAACATTGGGTATTTAAAAACGCAATTACGCGATCAAGCAATTGGTGGTGTAGATATAGTAAAAGATGATGAAATATTATTTGAAAATGCATTAACACCACTTACGAAACGCATTGTATCTGGAAAAGAAGTTTTACAATCTGTCTACGAAACATACGGTCATAAAACGTTATATGCCGTAAATTTAACAGGACGAACTTTTGATTTAAAAGAAAATGCTAAACGTGCAGTGCAAGCTGGAGCTGATATTCTATTATTCAACGTATTTGCTTACGGACTAGATGTACTACAATCACTTGCAGAAGATGATGAAATCCCAGTTCCTATTATGGCACATCCTGCTGTAAGTGGTGCTTATTCAGCATCCAAGTTATATGGAGTTTCATCTCCATTATTACTTGGAAAGCTACTACGTTATGCTGGGGCTGACTTTTCATTATTCCCATCTCCATACGGAAGTGTTGCGCTAGAAAAAGAGGAGGCTCTTGCTATCTCAAAATATTTAACTGAAGACGATGCATTTTTCAAGAAGAGCTTTTCTGTTCCGTCTGCTGGTATTCATCCTGGTTTCGTTCCCTTTATTGTACGAGATTTCGGTAAAGATGTTGTTATTAATGCTGGCGGCGGGATACACGGACATCCAAATGGAGCGCAAGGCGGCGGTAAAGCTTTCCGTACTGCAATTGATGCTACTTTGCAAAATAAACCACTCCATGAAGTAGACGACATAAATTTGCATAGTGCACTACAAATATGGGGAAATCCCTCTTATGAGGTAAAATTATGAGTATTCAAGTATTTTGTGATTTCGATGGCACGATTACAAATAATGATAACATTATGTCCATTATGGAAAAATTCGCACCACCAGAAGCCGAAGAAGTAAAGAATAAAATTTTATCACAAGAACTATCCATTCAAGAAGGTGTTTCTCAATTATTTCAATTCATACCTACTAATCTGCACGATGATATTATTCAATTTTTAATAGAAACTGCTGAAATTCGTAGTGGTTTTCATGAGTTTATACAATTCGTAAAGGAAAATAACATTTCTTTTTACGTGATATCAGGTGGAATGGATTTCTTCGTCTATCCACTCTTACAAGGAATCATTCCAAAAGAGCAAATTTATTGTAATGAAACAGACTTTTCAGCAGAGTTTATTACAGTTAAATGGCCTCATTCTTGTGATGATCATTGTCAAAATCATTGCGGATTATGTAAATCATCATTAATCCGTAAATTAAGTGATACAAATGACTTTCATATTGTAATTGGAGATTCTATTACTGATTTACAAGCCGCGAAACAAGCTGATAAAGTATTCGCTCGCGATTTTCTTATTACAAAGTGTGAAGAAAATCATATTGCTTATACACCGTTTGAAACATTTCAAGATGTGCAAGCTGAATTAAAACTTTTGTTGGAGGTGAAGGCATGAAACAACTTTTTCGTCAATGGTATGACTTAAGCGAGTTAAAAAAAGAGTTAACAACACGAAATTGGTTTCCAGCAACAAGTGGTAATATTTCTATAAAGGTTAGCCATGAACCACTTACTTTTCTTATTACAGCAAGCGGTAAAGATAAAACAAAAACCACTCCAGATGATTTTCTATTAGTAGATCATGTAGGAGTTCCCGTTTTAGAGACTGAATTACGCCCTTCAGCAGAAACAATATTGCATACACACATTTATAACAATACGAATGCCGGGTGCGTACTTCATGTTCATACAACTGATAATAATGTCATCACAAATTTATATAGTGACGCAGTCACCCTTCAAAATCAAGAAATTATTAAAGCTCTCGATATTTGGGAAGAAGGTGCAACAATTCAAATTCCTATTATTGAAAACCATGCCCATATCCCAACGCTTGGAGAAAACTTCCGAAAGCATATACAAGGAGATTCGGGTGCAGTATTAATCCGTAACCACGGTATTACCGTATGGGGCCGAGATAGCTTTGATGCAAAGAAGAGATTAGAAGCTTATGAGTTTTTATTCCAATTTCATATAAAACTATTATCAATTCAAGGAGGCGTTTCTAATGGCGCAAATTCGTATTCATGAAGTAAATATTCGTATTGAAAATGAAGTGGAAGTATCTAAATTTCTACAAGAGGAAGGCGTTTTATATGAGAAATGGAATATTTCTAAACTTCCTACTCATTTAAATGAAAATTATTCTTTAACAGATGAAAACAAAGCTGAAATATTAGCTGTGTTTTCAAAAGAAATCGCTGATGTTTCAGCACGCCGTGGTTATAAAGCACATGATGTAATTTCACTTTCAAATAGCACCCCTAACCTTGACGAATTATTAATTAATTTCCAAAAGGAACATCATCATACAGATGACGAAGTTCGTTTTATCGTCAGTGGTCATGGCATTTTCGCTATTGAAGGTAAAGATGGGAAATTCTTTGATGTTGAACTTGAGCCAGGCGATTTAATATCTGTTCCTGAAAATGCAAGACATTATTTTACCTTGCAAGATGATCGCCAAGTTGTAGCTATTCGTATTTTTGTGACAACTGAAGGCTGGGTTCCAATCTATTAAGGTAGTTAGTTGAATAAAAGGACTTGGACCCCCTTTTCCAAACTTTTATTCACTCTACATATATACATCCTCCTATGGAACAGGCTTATTTCATTTTGAAATAAGCCTGATTTTTTATTTACTTGAAAGTACTATTTCATCACAAATTTAACACCTTGATTTTTCAAGTGCATTTTTCGAACATTTTTTGAACATTTATTGATTTTTTCTGAAAATTCTGTTTTATATGTGATATACTACAATTAACTAAGAAGGAAAATAATATCGCAAACAGAGGGGGATAATCATGAGCTTACTTATCGCACTTATACTTGGAGTTACATGTGGAGCATTTCCTGTTATTTTAGGAGCTATTATGGAAGAGTTAGAAATTGGTGTTTTAGGATTTGTCGCATCTTGTGTAAGCGCTTTATTATTTGGTTTATTCGGCGCTATTCCTGTTTCAATTCTGTGTGCTTTTTATATAATACGCCATGCTCGTACAAAACAATTTGGCCCTAATCACATCGCACAAATTATCCCGTTCCCGGTTGAACGATGCCGCCGGGCTTCTAACTTATAATTATAAAAATTAAAGATGACTAAATAAATAAAAGTCCTCATTTGAGGACTTTTATTTATTTTCTTCTAGAAATTGAAACAATTCTTGTAGATGTAGGGCATCTTCACCATAGCTAATAGATACATAAAATATGCCGTCAATCTCAGCTTGCATATAAAGATCCACTCCATCACGATCATATTTCAATGCTAAATAAAACTCCATTTCTTCTAACATCTTTTTTGAGGTTCGAATTACATAATGCCCCTTCTCATCTCTTCCATATTCAAATTCTGGTTCAAAATCATATTTTTGTTTAAAAGCTTCTTTTTGTCTTTCATTAATTTGCATACAAGTAGCTCGCTGTACAGTATCAATCATCTCATCAAACTTTTGAAGGTCCACCTCGTTTACCCCCTTATATATTTTTTATATAATACTTGTGTTCCACTATTTTCTTCGCCATCCTTAATTAGCTCTTCATACAATTCTTTCGCCAAACTTAAGCCTGGGACTGGTAATTGTAATTTTTCTGCTTCCTCTAAAGCAATTTTCATATCTTTCATAAAATGCTTTACATAAAATCCTGGCTCAAAGTCTCCTTTTAACATTCGAGGAGCTAAATTACTTAATGACCAGCTACCTGCTGCCCCTGTTGAAATACTCTCTAACACTTTATCTGGATTCAGTCCAGCCTTCTTCGCGTAAGCAACAGCTTCACATACTCCAATCATATTGGAAGCAATGGCAATTTGATTGCACATTTTTGTATGTTGTCCACTCCCAGCTGGTCCTTGTAATTGAATGTTTGTTCCTAACTTTTCAAGTAAAGGTAAGCATCTATCATATATTTCTTTCTCTCCACCTACCATAATTGCGAGTTTTGCTTCTTTCGCGCCAACATCTCCTCCTGAGACAGGTGCATCTAAAGTATATATATTTTTGCTTTTTGCAACTTCATTAATCCGTTTTGCTAAAGTAGGTGTAGATGTCGTAAAGTCAATTGCTATCGTACCTTCTTTTGCATGTTCTATAATTCCTTCTATACCAAAATACACTTCTTCTACATCATGTGGATATCCAACCATTGTCATTACAATATCAACTTGCTTCACTAACTCTTTTGGCGTATTACACCAATTTGCACCATCTTGCACTAAAGAATCTGTTTTTGCTTTCGTTCTATTATATACATATACTTTATGACCATCTTGCATTAAGTGATAAACCATACTTTTTCCCATTACGCCAATACCAATGAAACCTATTGATAAAGTTTTATGTTCCATTTTCTCATCCCCTTTGTTCTAATAAATCATTTACCATCTTTCGGAACTCTTTATTAAAGTCATCATCCATACTATTTTTCACATTTGAAAATAACATAACAAAAGTTCCTTTTTCTTTATTAAAATTATTGAAAGTGTTCCAACCAGATAATACACCATGATTATGAAAATAATCTGGATATATATAAAAACTAAATGCATATTTCCGTTCTGCTGAAGGTGAAAACATTGCTTGTATACTTTGTTCAGAAAGAAGTTTTCCATTTATAATTGCTTCGTCTAATTTCTTCATATCTCCAACTGTCGTATACATCTCACCACAACCATATAGCCAATCCATGCCTAACTTCTGCGCTGGTACAAGCTCTTTATCTTTTTTCACATAACCCTTTGCAAAATTTTTATCTCCAGGTACCATATTTCCCATACCGGATTCATGCATATCTACTTTTATAAATATGTTTTCTTTTATGTAATCTCCTAAAGGTTTTTTGGAGATATGTTCTATTATATAAGCAAGAACCATATAATTATAATCTGTATATCTCCAACCTGTTCCTGCAGGAAATTCTAAATTTTGACGTCCAATCCAATTAATTAACTGTAAACGGGAAGCAGCATTCACATTTCCTTTCGCATGTTCAGGTAAACCAGAGGTATGCGTTAATAAATGATATAGCGTAATATTTTTATTCTCCGGAAATGAAGGAATATATTTATTTACATTATCTTGAATATTCAATTTACCTTGTTCTTGCAACTGTAAAATAGATGTGGCAACAACTGTTTTCGTAATAGAACCGATACGATATTTTGTTTGAGGCGTATTTTCTATTTTATTTTGAACATCAGCATACCCATATCCTTTATTCAATATAACATGCTCTTTATCTGTTACCAAAACTGTTCCATTAAATTGCTTTCCAACTAAATATTGATCTAATTTTTGAGATATGCTAGCATAATCAATTTGTTGCTCTTCTTTTTCTTCTATATTCCCTTGTACTTCCGATTCAATAGTAGGATTCACTTTAGTTGTTAATACAGTGTTTTCCTTTATATTGGGGCTAACAAGAAAATAGTATACTCCGCCGCCAACTATAGCAGACAGTGAAGCCATCACCATTACTTTTTTTATCATATTGATCCTCCATAATTCCTTCGCTAAAATTGTCCCCCCTATTCTATTATCAAACAATAAAAAAAAATCGCAACAATTTGTTGCGAAAAATTACATTTTTTCTTTTCTATACACACATACTTGATTCTTTCCATTTTTTTTCGCTTCATATAATGCAATGTCCGCTCGTTGCATTAATTCTTCTCTTGTAGTTCCTTGTTCATATAACGCAACTCCAAAGCTAGCTGTTAACTTCGAAATTCCAGTAAATTGCTTTGTTTCAATGAAGAATCGTAATGACTCCGCAACTTGAAATGCTTCCTTTTCTACTGTATTTGTCACTAATATAATGAATTCTTCTCCTCCCCATCTTGCAAATACATGTTGCTGCTCCACTTTAGATTTCATAAGCTCTGCAAGTTGTATTAATGCTAAATCGCCAAAATCATGACCATATGTGTCATTAACTGTTTTAAAATTATCTATATCAAATAAAATGATTGCTATTTTCTCATCACTACGTATTACCTTTTCCCATTCTACCTCTAGTATTTGTTGAAACTTTAAACGATTATAAATCTCTGTCAATGAATCTATCATAGCAAGTCTTTCTTGTTCTTGATAGATTTCATCTAATTCTGTAATTTCCGTGCACTTTACAATAAATCTTGATAAATCTTCTGGCAATGGTGTCGCACGTAATAGAAAAGTAGATACTGCCCCTTCATAATTTAACATCTTAATTCTTCTACCACTAGATAAAGTATCGTCTAGCCATGTTATATCATGCGTCGTCGAGTAGTATCCATTTTCTCTAATAAAATGTTCAGCAAATACCAAATGTTGCTCACGATAGGCAAACAAATTTTCATATCCGAAAAAAGCTAAAAAATTTGTATTACAATCAACTATTTCATCATCTTCTACTATAAATAATAGATCATTTTGAAAATCAAACATCGTTTGAAGCAATTCCTGCTGCAAACTAACTTGCCTTACTAAAGAAAGTTGATACAAACTCTTATTCACTTCCTCTAACACTGCTTGCGGAGTTACAGGAGCTATTACAATATTACGTATTCCTAATGCAAGTACATCTGTGAATTCTTTTGTTATTTGTTGATCCCAAATGACAATGAATGTACTGTGCGGAGTATACATATTCTTTATATATTTTATTTGAGAATAATCTGTTACATACGTAATGATAATGTGTGGTTTCGTTCTTTGAAATAATAGTTCGCCCTCTTCAAAACTATTTGCTATAAACATACATTTTGGATGGATATTTTCTACCGTTTGTTGATGCTTACATCCATTTTCTATATAAAGGACATTTAACTGCAGATCTTGTAACACATTTTGGAAAACCGTATTCTCTAATAAAAAATGTAGTATGTTCATCACTAGTCTTCACTCACTTCATATATCTTGTTCTACTGAATTCCTCACAAACTTTTTTAAAAGACTGGTCTTCAATAAACTTTAATTTGTGAGAGATACATATTAACAAGCTAATTGAGAATGTTATCTTCGCTTTTCACTCTATAAATTCCTTTTTTAGTGTATGATTGTAGGAATTGTATCGTTTGTATGAATGCCCTAGCTAATTTTTAAAACTTGACAATTAAAATAAAGATATTATATTCTTAAATTCGATAACTTACAAAATGTAAGTAGTGTATATTATTTTTTTGAAAATAATTCGATATACAATTTGGAGGATATACAATGACAAACGACAACTTTTTTGATGTTCTATATGAACGCACATCTACACGTGCATTTAACCCAAATAAAGAAATCTCATCTACAGAATTACATGAGATTTTAAAAGCCGCAGCACAAGCACCTTCCGCTTGGAACTTACAACACTGGAAATTCCTTGTTTTTCAAGGTGAAGATGTACAAAAACGATTACACCCAATAGCTTATAACCAACAACAAATTCTTGATGCTTCTGCAGTAGTCGCTATTTTAGGTGATTTAGAAGCTTATAAAAATGTTGAGCCAGTATATGGTCCAATTGTAGAACAAGGATTTATGAAAGAAGAAGCAAAAGAACGCTTAGCTAAAAATATTGAATCTGCATATGCTCGTGAACAATTCCCAAGAGATGCTGCCTTTTCAAATGCATCTTTAGCAGCAATGCAACTTATGCTTGCAGCTAAAGCAACTGGTTGGGATACTTGTGCTATTGGTGGCTTCAACCCACAAGCACTGACAGACGAATTTAACGTTTCATCTCGTTACGTTCCAATTATGCTTATTACAATTGGTGAATCAACTTTAAAAGGCCACCCTGCACCTCGCATGAGCGTAGAGCAAGTGAGCGAATGGGCAAAATAATAAAAAACGAAGGCAACTACATTGCCTTCGTTTTTTTATTCCCTGTCATACTTTTGTAATATTACTACAAATCATTCGACATTTATACTTATGGAAAAGTATATTCTATTCCCTTATCATAAATAAACGTGACGTTTCGTGTCGAATTTTGTTAAGGCATTGAAATATACCCGTGTATTTTTGTTACAATTGTGATACAATGATAACAAATAGATAACAAGAGAGGGATTTTCATTGAGTTCATACGGAAGCTTTATCGCACTTTTATGTTACATAGTAACTGTACTGCTTCTATATTTTATTGGTGATGCCGCAAACATCTCCATTTTACAATTTCCAAAAGAAGAAGCATTCCAATTAGAATCAGAAAAACACACTGCACGATCCATTGTACCATTACTCCTAGCTCTTCCCGTATATATCATCGTTTTATATAAAAGTAAAAAAGTGTAAAGGCTACCCATTTCATTTATTTCGGTGGTTTTTACATTTTTTGTTATATCTCCCCTATTTTAAACATCATTCCATACTAAACACCCAGCTAGTCATTTAAAATGAGAAAATCCCCTAGAAAAAATTCCACTCTCTGTCCAGTCACTAACTACCGAACTTACATAGATTATAAGTGTGAAGGGGGTGATGAGGATTATGTTTGGATCATTTGGATGCTGTGATAACTTTAGAGACTGTCATCATCGTGAAAGAGAGTGTGACCATCGCGACCATCGTGAGAAAGAGAGAGAAGTAGTTAGACCACAACAACCAGCTGTATGTAACGTACTTGCTAGCATTTCAGTTGGAACAGAGCTTTCTCTTTTAAGCATTAGAGGTAATGGTACTTTCAACAATGTAATTTTTGAAGGTTTCTGTAACGGTGTTGCTCTTTTCTCTGCTTTAGCTCGTAATGGCAAAGATAACAAAGATAACAATAAAGACGATAAGAACAATCAAAATCGAAATACTTTTACTGGTATTTTACGCGTATGCCCAACTGATATCGTTGCAATCGCTATCTAATTCTGTCTCTTATCCTCAATAGTAAGCAAATAAGATTTACTTTTCTCATAGAAAAAACCTGAGACCGATTTCAAATCGGCTCAGGTTTTTTTATTAATTATATGCTTTTAACTAGTTCAACAACTTCTTCAGCAGTTGACATCATTAATGCTTTTTCTGCTAATGTTTCCATTTCTGCTTTTGACAACTTGCTTAGCTGTGTTCTTGCAGGAAGAATAGATGTTGCACTCATACTGAACTCATCTAAACCTAATCCTAATAATAATGGGATAGCAAGTGAATCGCCCGCCATCTCACCACACATACCAGCCCATTTGCCTTCTTTATGAGCAGCATCGATAACCATTTTTACAAGACGTAAAATAGATGGGTTGTATGGTTGGTATAAGTAAGATACTTGTTCGTTCATACGGTCTGCAGCCATTGTGTATTGGATTAAATCATTTGTTCCGATAGAGAAGAAGTCAACTTCTTTCGCGAATTGGTCTGCTAATACTGCTGAAGCTGGGATTTCAACCATCATACCAACTTCAATAGAATCAGAAACAGTTGTACCCGCTTCTACAAGTTTCGATTTCTCTTCTAATAAAATCGCTTTCGCTTGACGGAACTCATCAAGAGTTGCAATCATTGGGAACATAATTTTTAAGTTACCGTATACGCTAGCACGAAGTAATGCACGAAGTTGTGTACGGAACACATCTTGTTCATCAAGACATAAGCGAATTGCACGGTATCCTAAGAATGGATTCATTTCTTTTGGTAAATGTAAGTATGGAAGCTCTTTATCTCCACCGATGTCAAGTGTACGAACAACGACTGGTTGACCTTCTTTTACACCTTCAAGAACTGCTTTATACGCTTCGAACTGCTCTTCTTCTGTTGGAAGATTGTCACGGCCCATGTATAAGAATTCTGTACGGTATAAGCCAACGCCTTCTCCGCCATTATCGATAATACCTTGTACATCATTTGGTGTTCCGATATTTGCAACAAGCTCAACGTGATGTCCGTCACTTGTTACAGTAGCTTGGTCTTTTAATTTTGCCCATTCAGCTTTTTGCTCTTCAAATTTCGCTTTCTTTTCTTCAAACGAACGAAGAGTTTCTTCTGATGGGTTTACAATTACTTCTCCATCTAAACCGTCAATGATAACGATATCGCCGTTTTGGATTTTCTCCATAACAACTTTCGTACCAACAACAGCTGGAATTTCCATAGAACGAGCCATAATTGCAGAGTGAGATGTACGTCCACCGATATCAGTAGTGAAACCTTTTGCATACTTACGGTTTAACTGAGCTGTATCAGATGGTGTTAAATCTTCAGCAATGATGATTACCTCTTCAGAAATTGTACCAGGATTTGAGAAGTTAATTCCTAGTAAATGTGCAAGAACGCGTTTTGTTACGTCACGAATGTCAGCAGCACGTTCTTTCATATATTCGTTATCCATGTTTTCAAACATAGAAATAAACATTGATGCAACTTCATCCATTGCAAATTCAGCGTTTACTTTTTCGCTATTTACTTTATCTTTTACTGGGTTTACTAGTTCTGGATCATTTAATACTAATAAATGTGCTTCAAAGATCGCAGCTTTGTCAGCACCTAGCTCAGCAAATGCGTGGTCCTTAATAGCTTCTAATTCAGTTTTTGCTTTTTCAAGCGCAGCGTCTAAGCGTGCAATTTCTGCAGCTTCGTTTGTAATTGATTTCTTTTCGATGTTAAATTCAGGATTTTCAAGTCTGAAAGCCTTTGCAATAGCAATCCCACTTGATGCAGCGATCCCTTGAATGTTAAGAGTCATTATTCTCCTAATCCTTCGTTTTTCATAGTTTCTTCGATAGCTGCTAGTGCTTGAGCTGCATCATCACCATTTGCAGTGATTTTAATTTCTGCGTTTTGTTGAATGCCTAAAGACATAACGCCCATGATTGATTTTAAGTTAACGTTCTTTCCGTTATACTCTAAGTTAATGTCAGAACCGAATTTGCTTGCAGTGTTTACAAGTAGAGTTGCTGGACGAGCATGAATTCCTGAGTCGCTAGTTACTTTAAAGATTTTTTCCATGATAATTTATCTCCTTTAAATTACAGTATTTTTTAGTTGTATAGACGTGAGTACTACATCATCTATTGTATATAATAGGCGATGTTCGGTCAACCACATCGCCTATTATAATTATAAACATTTTGCGTCAAATTCCTACTGAATGTCAATAATAGCGGTTTCGCCCTTCTTAACATTTCCATCTTTTTTCAATTCGACTTGTTGCCCTTGTTGTAAGTTTGTAAAGACAATTGGTGTAATGATAGATGGTGCATTTTCTTTTACAAATGCAAGATCTACTTTTAATAATGGTTGGCCTTGTTTCACCTTGTCGCCTTGTGCTACAAGCGCTTCAAAACCTTCACCATTTAATTTTACAGTATCAATACCGAAGTGGATTAAAATTTCTTTTCCGCCTTCAGATTGAATACCAATCGCATGTTTTGTAGGGAATACATTGACAATCTCACCGTTAACTGGAGAAACTACTGTTCCTTCAGTTGGCTCAATTGCAAATCCGTCTCCCATCATTTTTCCTGAGAATACTTGGTCAGGTACTTCTGTAATTGGTAAGATTTTTCCTTCGATTGGTGATACAATTGTTTCATTTTCATCAACTTTTTGAGGAGTTTCTTCCACTTTTACAGGTTCTTCTTTTTCAACATGAGGTGTACGACCTGACATAATATCATGAATTTGTGATTTTAATGTGTCAGATTTTGGCCCGAAAATTGCTTGAATGTTATTTCCAACTTCAAGTACACCAGCTGCTCCAAGTTCTTTTAAGCGGTCTTTGTTTACATTCTTTTGTTCGTTAACTTGAACACGTAAACGAGTAATACAAGCATCTAAAGAAGCAATGTTTTCTTTACCACCAAGTGCTACTAATACTTCACGAGGAAGTTCGCCTGCTTCTGCTTTTCCTGCGCCGTCATTTGCATTTGCCACTTCACGACCAGGTGTTTTTAGATTCCATTTGCGAATTGCAAAGCGGAATCCGAAGTAGTAAATAACTGCTAGTACAAGACCAACAATAATTACCCACCACCATGCTGTACGGCCTGGTAGTACACCGAATAATAGGAAGTCAATTAAACCACCAGAGAATGTCATACCAATTTTAACACCTAAAATTTGCATTGTCATAAATGATAGACCAGCAAATACAGCGTGAATTCCGAATAATACTGGCGCTACGAATAAGAATGAAAATTCAAGTGGCTCTGTAATACCTGTTAAGAAAGATGTTAATGCTGCAGAACCTAAAATACCTGCTGCTAATTTTTTATTTTCTGGACGTGCTTCATGGTACATTGCTAAAGCTGCTGCTGGAAGACCGAACATCATGAACGGATACTTACCAGTTGTAAATGTACCTGCTGTTAATTCTACACCGTCTTTTAACTGTGCCATAAAGATTTTTTGGTCACCACGGATTAATTCGCCAGCTGCATTCGTATACTGACCGAATTCGAACCAGAACGGTGAATAGAAAATGTGATGTAATCCAAATGGAATTAATGAACGTTCAATTAAACCGAATATAAATGCTGCAATTGTTCTATTTGCATCAATCATTTGATGTGAGAACGTGTTTAAGCCACCTTGAATGTATGGCCAAACGAAGCACATGATAATACCTACTATTAAAGAGAATGTTGCAGTTGCGATCGGTACGAAACGCTTACCTGCAAAGAAACCTAAGTATGATGGTAATTCAATGTTGAAGTATTTATTATAGCAATATGCCGCTACTATACCGACGATAATACCACCAAATACCCCTGTTTGTAGCGTTGGAATACCTAATACGTTTGCATACGCTGGATCTGCAAATCCAATTTTTACTGGGTCTGCTCCAGAACTTGTTACTTTCACTAGCTTATCTACTTCTAAGAACACACTCATCGTTTTGTTCATAATTAAGTAGCCGACGAATGCTGCTAAACCAGCTACTCCGTCTCCACCAGCTAAACCAATTGCTACCCCAACTGCGAATAATAATGCAAGGTTAGCGAAAATAATATCACCAGATTGTTCCATAATTTTTGCAACCATTACGAACCAATCTGCTTTTAAAGCAGGAATAATATTTGTTAACTGTGGATTTTGAAATGCATTACCAAATCCAAGTAAAATACCTGCCGCCGGTAAAATCGCTAC
Organism: Bacillus sp. JKS001846; assembly: GCF_900176455.1. Lineage (NCBI taxonomy): Bacteria > Bacillati > Bacillota > Bacilli > Caryophanales > Bacillaceae > Bacillus > Bacillus sp. JKS001846. The sequence goes on along the minus strand of NZ_FWYG01000001.1, from coordinate 1,651,171 downwards.
TGGAAGCATTAACGCTTTTCCGACTTTTTGAAGAACACCAAAGATCTTCTTAAACATGGAAACCCTTCCTCTCTTATCTATATTGATACCTTCCGACAAACGCCAAAAAGACATGAGGAAAAAAAGATAGAACGATAGCTATACAAAGGGTAGTATATCCCTTTCTCTAGCTTACATTCCTTACTTTTCTCCACTCATGCCTGATCGAATCAGTAACACGTGTCAAAAATAGGTTTACGTATAAGTTCACTATAATTAAGGCAAACGTTTTCGTTACTCACCTTAATGTGTTTGTCGAAATTTGTATAACTTTGCAATAGTTATTATACATAACTATTGTAAGCGATTCAATCATTTTTTTTAACGTTTTCATTTTAGACAAAAATATATGACTTTTTACACATGCTCTGCCTTCACTAAGCGTTGCAAGTGCATTGTTAAATAAATACTTTCAGCTTCATATACAGGTAGTTGCAACTCATTTTGCATGACCTTAACTAGCTTCCAAGCCAAGTTATAGCAAACTGGATACTCCGCCTTTAATAAATCAGCAAAACTTTGCGATTCTTCTACTTTTTCTCCTTTTTTCACCCTCTCAATAGCATATTGAAGATGACGAATAAGGCGTAAATAATGAATGCTCTCTTGGTCTAATGTAATTTGTAAATTTGTCTCAATTAAAGATACAAGTTGTGCAATGAGACGGGAGTTTTGATTAACTGAAGATAAATCAGAATTTGTAAGCGAACTGTAAATGTGAAGTGCAATAAAACCAATTTCTCCTTCTGGCAATGTAATTTGCAAACGAGAATTTAAAAGTTGTACAACACCTTCCGCAATTTCATATTCCTCTGGATAGAGCATTTTTGTTTCAACTAAAAAAGGGTTATCAATTGTAAGTCCTTGTTTTAACCTTTTAATCGCAAATGAAATATGATCCGTTAACGCAATATGAATATGTTCATTTAGTGGAGATTTCGCTTTTCCTTGAATGTACAGCATAATATCGTTCATCAATTCAATTAATTTTTCACTAATATGCGGCACTAATAATTTGTATTGTTCACGATCACGTTCATTTTTTAAGACAAACATTTTTTCGATTTGTTCTTGCTCCAATACATCTTTCGCTTTTTTCCCAAATCCAATTCCTTTACCAATCACTACTACTTCCTCGTGTTCCGGATGGCTAGCAATGATGACATTATTATTTAAAACTTTTTTAATTTCTAGATAATTACTCATATAACACCACCCTCGTACTTAAATAGCCTACTTTTATGTTACAGAATATTCTTCTTTGTCGTCAATGTAAAACATCTGCCATTTAATAAAAGTTCATTTTTTAGACATGTTTATATATGATGCGTATAATGTAAGAGCAACTGTACATAGAAAGGAGATAACAGCATGATTAAAATGTTTGTAAGTGATATCGATGGTACAATGATGCAACACGGAGGTCTTATTGATGAACAAGATGTTGCGGCACTACGCAGCCTTGCCGAACAAAATGTTATTCTTTGCTTCGCTTCCGGAAGACTTGATAATGAAATTGCAGACTTAATGAAAGCTGTAAATACAAATTTTCATCGTATTAGTGTAAATGGTGTTTTTGTATATACACATGAAAATAAACAACTATTATCTGCAACTTTTGATTCCAGCATACTTCCCGATTTGTTAGCTATAACGAATGAAGATCCTTATTTCCGTTATGTAAGTGATGAGCATAATTATTACATTGAAGAGAAAACACCTTTTATTCAAGAACTTGAACAACAAGTAACTATGACTTCTGTTGAAGAACCAAACTTACTACAGAAGATTGATGATACAATTTTCCCAAATAAAATTTCTGTCGGTGGAACAAAGGAGAGCTTACAACTCCTTCAGAAAAAAATTGATGAAAAGTTCCACGGGAAAGTTAGTACTTTCATCTCAGCAGAACAATGTTTAGATGTAATGCCACCGAATGTTAGTAAAGGCTCTGCCATTTCTGTTTTATTAAATGAGTTTCAAATAAAACCTGAGGAAATTGCTTGTATAGGGGATTCTTACAATGACATTCCTATGTTTTCTTTAACTCCTCACAGTTTTGCTATGTCACAAGCAGATGATGCAGTAAAAAATCACGCTCACTATGTAGTAAATCACGTCAAAGATGCTGTTAACCACGTAATTGCTCATAATAAAAATACGACTCATTCCTTATAAGGATGAGTCGTATTTTTATTTCTTTACATGTTAACCATTTTCAATTCCACTGTACTTCACAAACTGAAATATACTATTTGTTTCGTGCGATATTCGTAATAAATTTATAACGATCTCCACGATAAATACATTTCACGTACTCTAGCGGTACCTCACCTTCTGAATATGACCATTGACGCATTACAAGTACAGGCGCCTTTTTAGGAATATGCAGATGTTCAGCTTCATTTTCCGTAGCAACGGAAGCTTCAATTGATTGAGTAGCGCTAACAAGTTTAAAGCCCAGTTTTTTCTCTAAATGTTCATATAAAGATTGTTGCAATATCTCTTCGTTAATATCTTTTACAAGAGCTGGCGACAAATATGTCGTCTCAAAAGCAATCGGTTCATCATCAGCTAAGCGAATACGCCTCACTTCATAAACCGATTCCCCCTCCTGTATTCTCAACCGGTCTGCTATTTTAGCAGTAGCTGGAACTAGGCGGAAACTAAGTAATTGACTACTTGGGTTCATCCCACGAGAAATCATGTCTTCTGTGAATCCCGTCATTCCTTGCAATTTTTGTTCCACTTTCGGAAGTTGGACAAATGTTCCAATTCCACGCTTCCGATATAAATAGCCTTGTTCCACTAAATTATTAATCGCCTGTCTGATTGTCATTCGACTTACTTCGAACTTATCACAAAGTTCATTCTCAGATGGGATTTTATCTCCCGGCTTCCATTCGCCGTCCTCAATTAGCTGTTTCACCCACTCTTGAATCTGATAATAGATCGGAAATGGTGAATACTTGTCGATGTTCATCAGCAATCGCCTCACTGCATAAAGATAGAGCTTCTTGATCAGCGATTACGGTTACATTCGGATGACGTTGTAAAACTGTAGCCGGACACTCTTCACTATATTCACCTTGCAATAATTCTTTAACAGCTTCTGCCTTTTTAGAACCCATAGCAACTAGTAGAATTTGTTTCGCTTTCATAATGCTTCCAATTCCCATTGTAATCGCATGAGTTGGCACATCTTCTTCTTTCTCGAAGAAGCGAAGGTTTGCTTGGCGTGTAGATTCTGTTAATTCAACAATGTTTGTTGGAGAATTAAACGGTGTTCCTGGCTCATTAAATCCGATGTGACCGTTTTCACCGATTCCAAGAATCTGTAGGTCAACTGGGTTAGCAGCTAGAATGCCCTCGTAACGTTTGCACTCTTCCTCTAAATCACTTGCCATCCCGTTTGGTACATAAGTTTGTTTAAATGGAAGATGATCAAACAACTGTTCTTGCATGAAATAGTGATAGCTGTTTTTATCTTCATGTGGTAAATTTACGTACTCATCTAAGTTTACAGTGGTTACACGGCTTGTATCAAGTTTATTTTTTCGCATTTCTGCATAAATACCTAATGGAGAGCTTCCTGTAGCCATTCCTAATGTTGGATTTTCTTTTGTTTTTACAACTTCTTCAATTAATTTATAACCTGCTTCTGCTAGTTCTTCTGGAGTTTTTACAACAAGAATATTCATTTAATTACTTCCCTTCCTTCATATGAATTCCTAAACGAACCGTATCATATACATGTAAATCTTCATTCATCACAACAAAGTCTGCATCTTTTCCTACCGCTAATGCACCTTTATTATTTAATCCAAACTCTTCTGCTTGGTTAACTGATGTCATCAGTACTGCATCTTCGATTGAACAACCTGTAAATTCAATTACATTTCGGAAAGCTTGATCCATTTTTAAAATACTACCAGCTAACGTTCCATCTTCTAATCGAGCACTACCATCTTTTACATGTACTGGCTGTCCGCCAAGCTCATATAATCCATCTTCAAGACCTTTTGCACGCATTGCGTCAGTAATAACACTTACTTTTTTTGGTCCTTTTAACTTATATGCTAATTTCACCATATCAGGGTGAATATGAATGCCATCTGTAATTACTTCAACCATTACATCTGGATTTAATAACACATGACCAACAACTCCTGGTTCACGGTGATGTAATCCACGCATTTGATTGTATAAATGTGTCGCATGTGTAATCTTTCTATTTTTTAGTTGCGCATCAATTGCATCTGTATGCCCCATTGTGCCAACTACACCAGTTTCAGCAAGATATTGTTCAAACTCTAATGCTCCCTCTTCTTCTGGTGCATATGTTACTAATTTAATTAAATTCCCACTTGCTTCTTGCCATTGTTTAAATTGCTCAATATTTGCAGGAACGATATGTTCAAGTGGTTGTGCACCTGCACGTTTCTTTGAAACATAAGGTCCTTCTAAGTGAATATATTCAAAATGCGCTCCTTTTTCTTTTGCTTCTTTTGCAGCAGTTAACGCTGCTTCAATTGCCTCTGGAGCTTGTGTCATTGTTGTTGGGAAGTAAGTTGTAACCCCTTCTTTTAACATTTCTTTACCTAGAGTTACTAACCCATCGCTATTTGCATCCATCGCATCAATATCGTATCCACCATGAATATGAACATCGATCATACCTGGAATTACAATCTTCCCTGTAGCATCAAAAACAGTTTCATTTTCTTGTGGTACATATTGAGCCATCAAACCAATTTCTTTAATGGTTTCTGCGTAACGAATAAATCCGTTTTCCACTATTTCTTGACCTGTGTAAATTTTGGCATTGATGACAATTTGCGTTTTCATTTTCATCGATCCTTTCCCATGAATTACCTACTTGTTATTATTACCTTATTCGCCTAGTTCCATCTTAATATACGCACGAGTAGTTGTCTATACATTCTAATAAAATTTCCTTTTTATTCAACAGAAAAGGAAATTTCTTACGTCTCTTATAATTATAATATATATTATTCATTTTTCCAAAAAGGGACAGTATCGCCCCCTAATATAGAAATCACTTCAATAATGGCATTAACCCGCTAGATCCTAACATAATATGTTCACCATCTGTTTCCATTTCTACTGTACGTTTATTCGTTCTATATACCATTATACCGTGCCTTTTTAAGCGTTTCACTACACTTTGGTGAGGATGTCCATACGGATTACTACTCCCGTACGACAAAATAGCAAACTGCGGTTCCACTTTTTTTATAAACGTTTCACTTGTTGAAGTATATGAGCCGTGATGCCCCACTTTTAACACATCTGCATGGACATCAAATTGTTTTAATATTTCATGTTCTGTCCGTACATCCGCGTCACCCATTAATAAAAAATCCGCTTTTCCATATCGCACCTTTAAAACAATTGAGGATTCATTATTTTCATCTTTTGATTTCCCGTTGTTTAATACTTGTATAGAAACATGTGGATCCAGCGGTATATATTGTCCTTCCTTTACTGAAACGAAAGGTATCCCTCTTTTTTTAATATTATTCCGATACGTATGATAAGTAAGAGAACTATATGTTTTTCCGCTATCTAATATAAGCGATACCGGCATTTGCTCTACAATTGGAATTAACCCTCCTATATGATCCATATCGGGATGCGTACTGACAATTACATCTAAATGATTAATCCCTTTCTCAATTAATTTCTGAATAATAACCTCTCCTGCTTCATAAGGTCCTCCATCAATTAACATTGTTTGTCCATTTGGCATTATAATAAGTGTTGCGTCACCTTGCCCCACTTTTAAAAAGCTCACTTTCATTTTACTAAGATGTTGCCGATGCATATGTAAAGGAGACGTAGTATGAATGGACATCATATACCTTTTAGCTGATGCGCTATTTAAAGAAAAACATAATAAAACAGAAACTAATAATAAAATAATCCGCATACCTCTCATAACTCGTCTCCTTTTTTCATTTAGTATGGCACTGTAAATAATTGATATACAAAAAAAGCTTAGCAAAATGCTAAGCTTTTATTTCGATATCTCTTGTAAGGAACCGAAGAATAAATCTGCTTCATTCATTTGTTCATTCTCTTCAGAAAGCAGTGGTAAATCATCTAATGTTTTCAATCCAAATGTGTCCAAAAATTCTTTTGTTGTTCCGTATAAAATAGGACGCCCTGGTCCTTCTGCTCTTCCCATTTCTTTTATAAGTAAATGTGAAACCAACGTTTGTAACGCCTTATCGGTTTTAACTCCTCTAATCTCTTCCATTTCAGTCCTTGTGATTGGTTGGCGATATGCAACAATCGCTAAAGTTTCGAGGGCAGCTTGTGAGAGTGAAGCAGCTGTTGGTGTATCTATTAATTTTTGATAATATGAAGCATGTTCTTTCTTTGTAGCAAAACGATATACTTTTGCATACTGTACAATTTGCAAACCACGGTTTGCACCTTCACATTCTTGTTGCATTTCTTCTAAAATATTAATTACTTCATTCATTTCAATTTCAAGAACTTTTGCTATTTGTTCTGGATAAATCCCTTCATCACCAGAAACAAATAAAAGGCCTTCAATAATTGACTTTTGTTCTTTCCTATCCATTCCACGAGCTCCTTCCTTCTATTTTCCCATAAAAATACACATCAAAAAACCGAATCACAATTAATGCGTTCGGTTCAATATTTTTTCTCTTGTTCCAAACGATACATTAAAACATAGCATGAGATAAAATGTTTCTATCCCATTTTCACATACTTGCTCTATGCAGATTTATTAGAGCTTGATACGAAAATTTCATCAAAATTATGTTCTTGCTCAATTATGATTTGTTGATTTTTCATAAGTTCCAGAACTGCTAAAAATGTTACAACCATTATTTCACGTTCATCATCAACAAACAAATCGTAAAAACTTTGGCGACCACCCTTTATTTTTAACTGCTTTAAAATATCAGTCATTCGCTGTTCAATTGGTATTTCTTGACGAGTAATACGTGTTGTTACAGGTTTTTTTGCCTTTTTACGGCGCATTAATTTTTGAAATGCTGCTAGCATATCATATAACGTAACATCAAGAGGTAAGCTTGTCTCCTCTTCTTGTTGCAACGATGTAAAGTCAATTGGTGGACGTGTATATAGCTGTGCTCTTTCTTGTTCTCTTTCTTTTAACTCAGTAGCAACTTGCTTATATTTCTTATATTCAATTAACCTCTCCATCAATTCTTGACGAGGATCATCTATAAAATCATCACCGTTATCAAGTACATCTTCTTCATGTTTCGGCAACAACATCTTACTTTTAATTTGTAATAACGTTGCAGCCATTACTAAATACTCACTTGCAACATCTAATTGAAGTTCTTTCATCGTATGCACATAAGATAAATATTGCTCTGTAATATCTGCTACAGGAATATTATATATATCAATTTCATAACGATGTATTAAATGTAACAATAGATCTAACGGCCCTTCAAAAGCCTCTACTTTAAAATTATATTGCACAAAGCATCCCACCACATTTTTTCTATAACAACATAAGTATAGAGCATACTCATGTTCTATCCAACCTTTTTAAGAAATTTAATTAAAAATAGACCGATGCCTATGTCATCATGCCCACCACTTCATATGATAACAGTGTAGTAAGAACAATGTAGGAGGTCAAAAAACTATGGGTCACGTTGATTGTGGTTTTAGCGGTGGGTTCGCATTACTTGTTGTACTGTTTATTTTACTAATTATTGTAGGAGCAGCTTGCTTCTGCTAATATGAACAATAACGGCTAGGGGGAAACCTCCTAGTCGTTTATTGTTCATATTTCTATGATACACTTATATGTATAACCGTTAGATAGGAGCGAGAAAACATGTATCCTACCGAATACATACAATTTTTAATTCATTTCCATGGAGATTATGACTATTTTGAATGCCACGAAATACTAGAAGAGTATTGGAAAACAAAACCAAGAGGTAATCGTGATCATTACTTAGTTGGTCTCATTCAAATCGCAGTTTCTTTATACCACCAAAGACGTGCTAATTGGAATGGTTCCACAAAAATGATGAAAAGCGCAATCACAATTTTAGAAAAAAGCGGTGTGCCTTTACAACGTTTAGGAATTAATCAAGTACAACTTCTTTCCTTGCTCAATGAAAGATTGCAATCTATCCATAAAAAAGAACGTTTTGTACCTTTATTTTTACCCTTATCAGATTCATCGTTAGAGAAGCAGTGCATAGAGTTATGTCAAAAACAAAACCTCTCTTGGAAAGACTTGAATGCTATCCCAGGTGAATATATTATAAACAAGCACACTTTGCGTGATCGCACAGAGGTCATTACTGAACGAAACGAACAATTACAAAAAAGAAAGCAGAGATAATAAACTACTTATCTCTGCTTTCACGAATGTATATTTTGTTCTAGCCCTTTACATTTTTCGCAAAAACTTGCCGTTTGCTCATTTCCGCAAATTGTAAACTCAAGAAATTTACTCTTTAACTCTTGAACCATCTTCGTCCCAATCCCCACATGACGGTGAGACGGGTTCACACTCAAATGCTGAATTTCTAATACTTGATTCTCTTTTTTTACAATCCCCATTATTCCAACAAAATCTTCATTTTCTTTCCACAAATACAATTGCCAATCATCTTTTGCTTCATATTCTTTCATTGTCAATTGTAATGTTTTCACATCTTTTTCAGTTGGCATAAACGAAAGAAGCCCCATTGCAATTTTTTCATAACTTTTTTTAAAACGAATTAACATAACCCTTATCCCTTCTTACAAAAGTTACAAACTAGTAATCCCCTCAATCACTCTTTTCATATCACATTCATTTTACAATATTTTCAACAGAGTGAGAAGAGTCTAAAACAACTTGATAATCATACAAAGCGAAAAGAAGAAAGTCAAATCTATGTTTCAGCACTATTCCTTTAATAAATAGAGTTAAAAAAAGAAAATTTTATATGGAATGGAAAGAAACATATCATTCAACAGCACTTCATTTATAGTTACCCTAAAGCAGCACAATTCTAGCAAAATTAATATAACAAAAAATATTTATTGAAACATATAATGTAATGTATTCTATGTAATTGGTTAAAGGTTTGTTCTCACAAGCAATATATTTTAGCAACAATACTACTTGTATGATGAGCTGTAGAAGAAGTACTCAATCTCATTAAAAATAAAAAAGAGAGCAAAAGCTCTCTTTTTCCTTACCTTATTCTTCCCAAACTTTAACTTCTTTCATTACATCGCCTTGACGCATTTTTAATACTGTTTCAATACCGCTTGTTGCTTTACCAAATACAGTATGAACACCATCTAAATGCGGTTGTGGCTCATGAACGATAAAGAATTGGCTACCGCCTGTGTTACGGCCAGCGTGAGCCATAGAAAGTGATCCTACAAGGTGTCTATGAGGGTTTCCATCAGTTTCACATGGAATAGAGTAACCTGGGCCACCTGCACCTGTACCTGTTGGGTCTCCACCTTGGCTTACGAAGCCAGGAATAACACGGTGGAATGTCACACCATCATAAAATCCTTGCTCTGCTAATTTTTTAAAGTTTTCTACTGTTTTCGGTGCTTCTTCTGGGAAAAATTCCAAGTCGATTTTTTCACCGTTTTCCATTAATATGTATCCTAAAGTTTTCATGCGTATATGTCTCCTTTCAATTATCTCAGCACTATATTACCACATTCATGACTAGAAACAAAAAGAATCCGACAATCTAGATACTTCTTTTTTGAAATGTGGAAAAAGCTAGGTGACAAATAAGAAATATATACTATAATAACTTTGTTGCCCGAAAATTTTAGAAAGAGAAAGGGAGCGATTTTTCGTGAAAACGAAATTATTAGCTCTGCTATTAGCTGTAACGGTATTTATGATGCCAACAGCTTCATTTGCAGACATCATCGAGGGAGAATCAATTGTTACATTAGGAGAGAACTTATCCGAACAACAAAAACAAGATCTGTTAAAAGAAATGAAAGCACCAAAAGATGCTACAATTATCACTGTATCTAATGCGGAAGAACATAAATTTCTAGAAGGCATTGTTCCAAAAGCACAAATTGGTACGAGAGCAATTTCTTCTTCTATGATTACATACACAAAACCAGGATCTGGTCTTATTGTACGATCAAAGAACATTAACTGGGTAACAGATGCAATGTACACTAACGCTTTGATTACAGCAGGTGTAAAAGATGCAGAAATTCAAATTACTGCACCTTTTAAAGTTTCAGGAACTGCAGCTTTAACTGGATTAATGAAAGCATACGAAACTGCGTCCAATAAACAAATTCCTGAAGAAGTTAAAAAAGTAGCGAATGAAGAAATGGTACAAACAGCCCAGCTTGGTGATAAAATTGGTGAAGAAAAAGCAGTTCAACTTGTTGCAAAAATTAAAGAAGAAATTGCAAAAGAACAGCCAAAAACAACAGAAGATTTACGTTCATTAATTAAAAAAATTGCTGACCAACTCGGCATTACATTAACAGATGAACAGTTAGATAACTTAGTATCGTTATTTGATAAAATGAAGAATCTTAATATCGATTGGAATCAAGTTGGTAGTCAATTAAACAAAGCAAAAGAACATGTTTCTGCCTTTTTAGGATCTGAAGAAGGGCAAAGTTTTCTAGATAAAGTGAAAGATTTCTTCTCAAGTATCATTGATTTTGTTAAATCTTTATTCAAGTAAAAAAGAAGCCCGCCAATGACGGGCTTCTTTTTTATACAAGTAACGGTAATTTCATAACAGCCTCTTCAACCGAACGCACTATGTGATTTGCTTTCTCCTTTACATATGGATGGGCATGATGAAGAGTAAATGAATGTGGGGTTACTTCAAACATAGAAATATCATTGAAAGAATCTCCAATACAAGCAACTTCATTTGCTTCAATTTGCAAATGATCCATTAGTCGCTTTAGAGCACTCCCCTTACTCACGCCTCTTGGCATAATATCAACATAGCGTTTACCTGATATAAAAACTTCCGCTTCGCCTTGAAACGTATCTCGTAGCTCTTGATCTAACGTCACAATTTTCTCTTCTTCTCCAAAAACAAACAATTTTGCAGGGTGTACAGTCTTACCAAACTCTTCTTCTAACGCTTCAATTTCAGCGATATGCACGCCCATATATGCTTCAAAATTATGGTGATGTTCATTCTTCCTTTTTGTATATCGCTGCTCATTTGCACAAACAATATCCGCTAGTCCTTTTTTATGTATATACCGATATATTTCCTGAGCAACCGTATTTTCAAAACTCGATTCATGAAATAAATTCCCATCCGGAAGTAACATTGTCGCTCCATTTAAGCCAGTTGTGTAATATGGGAATGAAAACCTTTTTACAACTTCATCAATTCTGTGTGTAAAGCGGCCAGAGGCAAAACAAATATTTGTCCCTTTCTCAGCTAACCAACACAGCGCACGTTCATCTTCTTTTTGCATATGATTCACATCGTAAACGAGCGTGTCATCTAAATCACTTACAAATAATTTAATCATGTCCTCTTCCCCTTCCATACACAATATCTACTCTAAGTGTACACAAAAAATGTTTGATTTTTGTTAAAAAATAATAAATTTTTGCTAAAAAAAATAAACGGGTGTATAATCCCGTTTATTTTTGTCTTTTTACATTTTGAGGTCTTACAATACTTGGTCGTACTTTTAAACTAGACATTGTTGGACGGAGTAAAATTTTTGTTAACGCGCCCCAATCAAATGGTAAAAACGGCCATAAATAAGGTGTTTGTAAACTTTTTATAGACGTTAAAAATAAAATTAATATCGTCATACCAATTACAAATCCCATCTCATGGAAGAGACCTGTTAAAATAATAACAAACAATTTCCCAACCTTATTCCCTAATCCTAATTCATAACTCGGTGTTGCATATGCACCAACCATCGAAACTGCTACATACAAAATTACTTCTGGCACAAACAAACCTACATCAATTGCAATTTGACCAATTAATATAGCGGAAATCAACCCTGCTGCAGACGATAACGGCGTTGGAGTATGAATGGCTGCCATCCTTAAAAACTCAAGTCCGACCTCTGCCATTAACACTTGTAATAAAATTGGTAAATGCGTCATCTTAGTCGGTCCAATAAAAGCCAGATTTGCTGGCAAAAGAGTTGGATCAAATACAAACACTAACCAAAATGGTAATAAAAATAACGAAAATATAACACCTAAAAAGCGCACCCAGCGTAAAAATGTACCGACAGCTGGATTTTGTCTAAACTCTTCCGCATGCTGTAAATGATGAAAATATGTTGTCGGTGTAATCATAGCACTTGGTGATGTGTCGACGAGTACTAACACATGCCCTTCTAGTAGGTGATTTGCTGCTACATCTGGTCTTTCTGTATATCGAATAAGCGGGAATGGGTTATAGCTTTGCTTTACAACAAATTCTTCCACTGTTTTATCCGCCATCGTAATTCCATCTACATCAATGTTATTTAATTCTTGTTTTATAATCTTTACTAAATCCGCATTTGCAACATCTTGTACGTATGTAATACAAATATCCGTTTGCGATCTATCTCCTACTCGAACCATTTCATTTCGAAGGCGTGGATCTCGAATTCTTCTACGAATTAATGCTGTATTTACAACGATATTTTCAACAAACCCATCCCTCGCACCACGTACTACCTTTTCGGTATCTGGTTCTGTCGGTGTTCGCCCTGGATAACTACGAACATCGATCGCGAACGCTTCCGTTTCACCTTCTACAAATATCACAATGAGTCCTGATAATACTTGGAGCATTACCTCATCCATCGTTTTCACTTTGCTTACTTGTTGATGGATTAAGCGATTCTCTAAAAGCTTAACTGTATCTTCTTCTACATCCCTTATCTCATTTGTATCCACTGCTTCTTCTAAAATATGGATAATATAATTTGTATCACAAAGTCCGTTTACAAATAACACACCAATTTCTTTATTCAAAATTTGAAATTTACGAATGCCAACATCGTATGTAACGCCTAGTCCAACTGTCTGTTTTAAATAATTTTCATTGTCACTTATGAAAGTTGATATAGGGATATCCACTTTTTTAGGCTTCGTCATAAAATCCACTCCTTTCTAAAATTAATTGAATTGCTTTCTTTGTAATAGGTGACCCTCTCTCCCATTCATCATTTCCGCACATTTTACCAATATCACCAACTCCAACAATGACAGGAACATTTAAATCGTCTAAACAATATATTGTATCTCCGCTAATCCTGCCAATTTCACCATCTGGAAGTCCAAATTTATCAACACCGTATTCGGTTAAATTCCCGTTCCGATCTACACTTACATCTACACGTGCCCATTCCCAATGATGCGTATTAGACGCTACTGCTAAAATACCGAGCACATCAATTTGTTTATGGGTAGCCACATATTTTAAAGCCTTTTCACCAGATCCTTCTCCAATAAATCCACTGTCATCAAACATGACAAATACAGGGTCATATGGCGTTTGCATAATAAGCTCAACAACTTTTTTCCCTGTCAATTTGGTTGGATTACTTTGTGATGCTGAAATACACCTTCCCCCAAATTCCTTCGTTAAAAGCTCAATTGTCCGCTTTGCATATTCATCTCCATCTGTGACCAAAACAACCCTTCGTCTCATTTGATTTATCCTTTCGGTTTACATATAAGTGCTATAAAAAATGAAAACAATATCGCTGCGGAAATACCCGCAGACGTTAAACTAAACATGCCAATACCAATTCCTAAATATCCATGTTTTTCTGCTGCATGCATTGCTCCGTGCAATAGTGAATGTCCAAAACTTGTAATAGGGACTGTCGCTCCAGCACCTGCAAACTTTATTAGTTTATCGTATAATCCAAATCCATCTAAAATTGCTCCGATGACTACAAAAGTTGCCATTAAATGAGCTGGTGTTAACTTTACGAAATCTAACAATAGTTGCCCAATTAAACAAATAGCTCCACCTACAAGAAATGCATATATAAAATCCACAATTCACTCTCCTTTAACTCTCTCAAATACGACACCATGTGCAATTGTTGGAATCGTTTCCTTCTGTTGCATCATCATTGGGCTTAATAATGCACCAGTCGCAACGACAAAAATTCGTTGTAAATTCCCTTTTTGCATCTCGTGTAATAAATGACCATACGTAACAACTGCTGAACAAGCGCAACCACTACCACCTGCAAACACTTCTTCTTGACTTGCTTCATAAATCATCAATCCACAATCATTGTATATATGCCCAAGATCATAACCTTCCTCAAGTAAAAGTTGTTTCGCAATCGGCGTCCCAACAGCTGATAAATCACCCGTAACAATCAAATCATAATCATCGGCACTTCTTCTTAAATCTTCAAAATGTTGTTGAATTGTATGAGCTGCTGCTGGAGCCATCGCTGCCCCCATATCCAAAGGATTTGTGATTCCTAAATCTTGCACTTTTCCGATTGTAGCTGACGTAATTTTAATTGCACTTTTTTCATCGCTAATTAATATAGATCCTGCACCAGTCACAGTTGAATTTGCTGTCCCTGGTTTTTGTCCACCATACTCTGTTGGATAGCGAAATTGTCTTTCAGCCGTTGCATTATGACTGCTTACTGTAGCTAAGACACGATTTGCAAATCCACCGTCTATAAAAGCTGAGCCAACTGCTAAAGTCTCCATAGACGTCGCACAAGCGCTAAACATTCCTAAAAAAGGAATGCCCCACTTACGCGCAACATAATTTGCTGTCACTGTTTGATTTAATAAATCTCCCGCTAAAAAGAAATCAATTTGCGATGTTTTTATATTCCCTTTTTGCACCGCTTGTTGAATTGAGTCTGACATTAATCTTCGTTCGGCGAGCTCCCAATTTTCTTCTCCACAATGCAAGTCATCATATGAAATATCAAATTTTTTCCCAAGAGGGCCCTCAGCTTCTTTCGGACCGACAGCAGTGCCCGTTGCATTTACATATATATCATTTTGAAATACCCACGTTTGTTTTCCGGTCAACCTCATACTAGCCCCTCCTTTAAGACATAAAAATTTTAAAGGTATACCTTATTAACCCAATGATATATGCACCAACAACCCCAAATACAATCACACTTCCTGCCAGTTTAAACATATTTGTAGCAATCCCTAGAACAACCCCTTCGCTCTTATGTTCTAAGGCAGCGCTCGCCATAGAATTTGCAAATCCTGTTACCGGTACCGCTGATCCTGCTCCAGCAAATTGACCAATTTTATCATATACACCACACCCTGTTAAAATCGCGGATAATAAAACAAGAGTTGCAACAGTTGGGTTTCCTGCCTCTTGTTCACTAAAGTGAAAATAATGTATATAAAATTTCATCAATGCTTCTCCAACTGTGCAAATGAGTCCACCTACAAGAAATGCTTTGATACAATTTAGTAAATAGTTTGGCTTTGGATGATACTCCTTCACTTTATTTATGTAATCATCCTTCAATTTCTGACTTGTCATTTATATACTGCCTCCTACTTTACGAAATAAATCCAGTGAAACAACGATCCTATTACTTTCCCAAGTACAATAGCAACGAGTAAAACAATAATCTTGCCCTCTACCCCTACTCGTTTCGCTAAAATAGGTAGAACATTTAACACCTCTGTTAATGCCGCAGCAAGCATTCCAATGAACGTGCCACAAAATATCCCTAATATAACGAGCCAATATTGCGACGTTTGAAATGTAATGTTTTTCAAACTGCACCAAGCCCCTGTTAAAGTACCTGCAATGACTGCCCACTCAAAATATTGAATATGCTTTCCACTTCTCGTTAATTGGGCTAAACGGGGGATTATACCAAGTACAGCTAAAAATGCGACATATCCGCTACCTACCGCAATCCCTCCAGCTAAACCAATTAAAATAACAAATCCAGACTCAATCATCGGTAAGTTGTTTCATATTACCCTTGTTTTCATTAACGATTACATATTGATCAAGTGACTGTTGGTATTGAAACATCTCAACTTCTAGCGGACTTGGCTCTTCATTAATTCGTTTTTGAAATACATGATTAAAGAATAAAACCATCCCTAAGCCAAGGCCTAAAGAATAAGGAATTTGAAATAAAAGTGGTTGCGCATTAAATTCTCCAGTAATCATGTAATATAACCGTTGATGTACTTGTTGCATACTTACATCTTCATGGAAATAAATGATCGCAAGGGCCGCTCCAATGAAAAGTAACAGCCATACAAGCCCGAAAAAAATTGGGTGTGCCTTCTTTTTTTCGTATATAATTTCAACAAGAGTTTGTCCAGAACCGAGTAAATTAATTTGTACATGAGATGCTTTCTGTTGAATAATCTCAATTACTTTCATAACATCAATTACAACATGCGTCTTATCATGCGCTGTTATTTTGTAAACTATCTCATTTTGTAACAACTCAACTACGGAAGAATCTCCGGCAAGTTGAGCAACATCACCCAGCTTTACTTCATAAGTAGGAGAAACTTTTAAACGATTGCGCATTTTAATATAAATCGTTTGTTCCAACTTTCATTCACCCCTTCACTCTTCCTCGTAGTTGTAGTATGGTTATTGAATTTTTTTCTAATACAATTTTTTCATAAAAAAACATCTGCACCATTTCGGTACAGATGTTTTTTACTTATGCCTTTTTCTTAAATAAGTTTGCAATACTTAATGCAAGCCCTCCCCAAATGACTACTATTCCAATAACCATCATCATAATTGCTGATCCACTCATTATGAAACACCTCGATCTTTCCATTCTTTTTCAAGCTTGGCAGAATCCGAATGTATTTGTGCATTCCATTTCTTTAGACTAATAATTAGCGCAACGATAAGGAAGGCTGCTGCTATCGACCAACCATACGTTACAACAAACTCAGTCGGATAATCTCCGTAGTTCTTTTTAATATTTTGGATTGTACCATCAATTAGCATATACCCTAACATAAGTGGAGTAATAACGAGTAAACTCACTCTCCAAAACGTTCCTAATTTAATGTCAGATACAAAGTTTGCATGATTTTGATAAACTGGTAAACGACGTAAAATGAGCCCTATCGTCACTACTTCCGCAAGTGCAATTGTAATTAATCCAAAATTATTAGCGAAATAGTCGACAACATCTAAGAACATAAGCCCACCACGTGTTGCAAAAATAAGAGAAACTAACACGAGAAAGGTTCCCATAATTCCAATGGTTTTTTCCCGACTTAAACTGAATTTTTCAGACACAGCAGCAAAGCATACTTCCGCGAGTGAAATAAGTGATGTGATTCCAGCAACCGTTAACGATAAGAAAAATAATACACCAAACAACGGTGACATCGGTAATTCATTAATAATTTGCGGAAATACTACGAATGCAAGCCCAACGCCAGCACTTGCTACTTTATCAACCGGTACTCCCATATTATTTGCCATAAATCCAAGAGCTGCAAAGACCCCAATACCTGCTAATAATTCAAATCCTGAATTTGCAAATCCAGTAATAAAGGCATTATTTGTTGTATCCGAGGTTTTCGGTAAATAACTAGAATACGTAATCATAATTCCAAATGCTAAAGATAAACTAAAGAATATTTGACCATAAGCAGCAAGCCATACTTTCCCATCAAAAATACGACTCCAATCTGGTTTAAAGAATGCATCTAGTCCTTGCATAGCACCTTCCATCGTCACTGCACGAACGACAATAATAAGGAACATAACAACTAATAAAGGAATAAATATACGGTTAACAACTTCGATTCCTTTTTTAACTCCTTTAAATGCAACGCCAAGCACAATAATCCAAACGAGAGCTAACGGAATTAATACTTCCGGTACAAGTCCTCCAAATTGCCCTGGCTTATCTGCAACATGTAAGTACTCTTTAAATAAAAATGATTGCGTGTCTTTTCCCCATGCTCCAGTAATTGCAAAGTATGTATACGATATAGACCAAGCAATAATCACTGCATAATATGTTGAAACGATAAATGTTACGCACATTTGCCACCATCCAATAAATTCGGCACGCGGGCTAATACGGAAAAATGTAAGTGGTGCTGAACCACGATGACGATGACCAAGGGCAAACTCAAACGCTAACAATGAAATACCAGTCGTTAATAATGCAAATAAGTACGGTAAAAAGAATGCTCCTCCTCCATTTTCATACGCTGTATAAGGAAAACGCCATATGTTTCCTAATCCAACGGCAGATCCGACCGCTGCAAAAATAAATCCAGCTCTCGTTCCCCATTGTTGCCTCGTTTCCATGTTTCCTTCCCCCTTTATGACAAGTTCATACTTGGATTATATTTCAAATTAACTAAATTTTAAATAAATTCTGTTAATTTTTACGGAAATTAACATCTCTCTCCTATTAACGGCATAAAAAAATCGAATAGACAATTATTCGTCTATTCGATCTTTCATCTGTTTTAATATTTTCTTTTCAAGTCTTGAAACTTGTACTTGCGAAATGCCTATGCGCTCTGCTACTTCTGACTGTGTTTGATCTTTATAGTAACGCAAGTATACAATTAAGCGCTCTCGTTCATCTAGTTCTCTAATCGCTTCTTTTAAAGCAATTTTATCGAACCATTTCGTTTCAGATTGATCTGCAATTTGATCTAAAATAGTGATTGGATCTCCATCGTTTTCATATACAGTTTCATGTATAGACGAAGGGGCCCGGCTCGCTTCTTGTGCTAGAACAACTTCCTCTGGCGTTAGTTCTAGTGCCTCTGCCACTTCATTAATCGTTGGAGCCCTTCCGAATTCTTTCGAAAGCTCATCTCTCATCTTTCGAATTTTGTTTCCTGTTTCTTTTAAAGACCTACTAACTTTCACTGATCCATCATCACGTAAGAAACGTTGTATTTCACCAATAATCATTGGAACTGCATATGTTGAAAATTTCACGTCGAAAGATAAATCAAATTTATCTACCGATTTCAAGAGCCCAATACATCCAATTTGAAATAGGTCGTCTGGTTCGTATCCTCGATTAAGAAACCGCTGTACAACCGACCAAACGAGGCGCATATTACTTTGAACGATTGTATCTCTCGCTTGTTGATCTCCATCTTGACTTTTTTGAATTAACGCTTTTAGCTCGTGGTCCTTTAACTGAGGTTTCTTCTTCTCATTTTTGACCTCTATGTCCATAGGCTATTCTCCTTAATTGCATAGAGCGTTACTATTTGATAAGTATTTTGTCAAATGGATTGTTGTCCCGAAAGATTCGTTTGAAATAACTTCTACTTCATCCATAAAATTTTCCATGATAGTAAATCCCATTCCGGAACGCTCTAATTCAGGTTTAGTTGTAAAAAGGGGTTGTCTCGCTTCATCTAAGTTAAAGATTCCAATCCCTTCATCTCGAATCGTGAGTTTCACCATTGCTTCTTCCAAAATTACAGAAATATAAACAATACCTTCTGCATTTCCTTCGTATCCATGAATAATTGCATTTGTAACCGCTTCTGACACAACTGTTTTAATCTCCGTTAATTCTTCCATCGTTGGATCTAGTTGTGCAATGAAAGCCGCTACTGTAACGCGAGCGAACGATTCATTTTGACTTAATGCTGAAAATTGAAGGTTCATTTCATTTCTCATCTATGCCACCCCCAACGTCGCGAGCGCGTGCGCTTCACTTTCTTCTAAGCGAACGATTTTGAATAAGCCCGACATTTCAAATAAACGCTTAACAGGCGGTGAAATTGCACAAACAACCATTTCTCCACCTAATCCCTTTACGTGTTTATATCGGCCTAATATAACACCTAGACCAGAACTATCCATAAAAGATAAGTTCTCTAGGCTCAAAACAATATGATGAACACCATGTGTCTCAATCATATCTGTTACTTTCGTTCGCAACTCTTCAGCCGTATGATGATCTAATTCACCCTCTAGTCTCACACATAGGACGTCACGTTTTACTTCTAATTGCATGGAAAGACTCACACGATTTCCTCCTTATGCTCAAACTTTACTTATTCACATACATAAAGATTTTCGTGATACAAAATAAGAATCCTTCCTGCTGACAAAAGAAGAACTATTTCGTCATAAAGTGAAACCTTTCAGCATTATTCACTTACATACGAATAGAAAAGCGGCAAAATATTTGCCGCTATTTTGATGTTGAAAACATCCCAAAACTTCTTTTAAATAACTCCCACCAGCTCGCTGCAGCAACATCTTCTTTTGCTACAATTGTTTGTTTTAATAAAACATCTTTATCTTTTTTAATAACAAGTGTACCAAGCGCGTCACCTTTTTTAATCGGTGCTTTTACTTTCTTTTCAGCAATTACTTCTTGTTTTACCTTGTCCATATTCTCGCCCTTCTTCATAAGAAGAGAAACATTATCTGATGCAACTAAATCTACTTTTTCTTTTTTCCCTTTCCCTACTTGAACTGTCTTAATTTTTTCGCCGCGCGTATACAATTTCTTTGTCATATATTGACCAAATGCGTAGTCAAGAAGCTTCGTCACTTGGTTGTTCCGTTCTTTTGATGTTGGTGCTCCCATGACAACTGAAATGACACGCATGCCATTTTTTTCAGCCGATGCTGTTAAACAATATTTCGCTTCTGTCGTAAAACCTGTTTTTACTCCATCTACGCCAGGATAAAAACGTACTAGCTTATTCGTATTAACGAGCCAAAACTTTTTATCCGTATCTTCACGTAAATAATCTTCGTACTTACCTGTGTATTTACGAATAAGTGGATACTTCATCAATTCTCTCGCCATTATAGCCATATCATTTGCTGTCGAATAATGGTCTTTGGCCGGAAGACCTGTTGGGTTTTGAAAATGTGTATTTTTCAGTCCTAGATCTTTCGCCTTTTTGTTCATCATATTTACAAATCCTTCTTCTGAACCTGCGATATGCTCGGCTACTGCAACAGATGCGTCATTTCCAGATGCAATTGCAATACCCTTTAACATCTCATTTACAGTCATCTCTTCCCCAGGTTCTAAAAAGATTTGCGATCCACCCATTGAAGCTGCATGTTCGCTCGCTCTAACTTTATCGGTCAGTTTTAGTTTTCCTTTTTCAACTTGTTCCATAATTAAAAGCATTGTCATAATCTTTGTCATACTAGCTGGTGGTAATTTTTCATTTGGGTTTTTATCAAATAAAACTTTACCTGTATCTTGCTCAATTACGATTGCTGACGACGCTTGTTCCGCTAACTTCGGTGTTGTTTCTTCTGTTTTCTCCTGCTTCGTTTTCTCAGATTGTGCGAAACTCACTGAAGTTCCAGAAAGCAATAACATGAAACAAACAAGTATTCCAAAAACTCGCTTCATGACTAACCCTCCATTCTATATCAGACCTATTTTTTCCAATTTACCTTTTTTTAATACCAAATTTTTCTAACATTTTCAGTTGACAAATACATTCGTCCTCTATATTGTATTAAGTGTATTACATACAGTAGTACACTTAATACATATGAGGAAGGAGACATTGCTCTTGCATATTCAACTTGACCCAAGAAGCAACACTCCGATATGGGAACAAATTGTTCAAAATATAAAAGAACTCGTATTGAAAAACATGTTGGCTCCAAGTGATAAACTTCCTTCTGTACGCGAACTCGCTTCTTTACTCGTTATAAATCCAAATACAGTGAGTAAAGCGTATCAAGAGTTAGAGCGACAAGGAATTATTGAAACGTTACGAGGAAAAGGAACATTTGTATCCCAATCGATTACCCCAACATTAGACGAAAGGAAAATCGCTATGGTTGAAAAGCAATTTCATCAATTACTATTAGAAGCCTCTTATCTTGGTATTACGAAAGATAAAATTCATGATTGGATAGATTCATACTATAAAGAGATTGGAGGGAATACGGATGTTGAAAGTGACAAGCTTGAAGAAAACAATTGATAATCAAACAATTTTAGACGATGTTTCTTTCACATTGCAAAGAGGGAGTATCATCGGATTACTCGGAAGAAACGGCGCGGGAAAAACAACTTTATTGCGAACGATGGTCGGCATTTTGGACCCAGACGAGGGAACTGTTACATATGAGGATATCGACATCCATAAAAATCCTGAAACGAAACAAAAAATCGTATATGTTCCTGATTCTACTAATATACTGAACGGCTATACGATAAAAGAAATCGTAAAGTTTTATAAAGAAGTTTATACCGCATTTGATGAAACACATTTCTATGAACTGTTAGAACGTTTTAACTTACCAAACAAACGAATTCGTAGCTATTCAAAAGGCATGAAAGCACTGCTCGCCATCATTTTAGCCGTTTCTACAAAGGCAGAATATATCATTTTAGATGAACCGACAAATGGACTTGATCCTATCGTGAAAAGGAAAATTTTACAGTTTCTCGTTGGAGAAGTTGCAGAAAAAGAGATTACCATTTTCATCTCCACTCACCATTTAGATGAAGTAGAACAAATTGCAGATACAATTATTATATTAAAAGGCCATACCATCTCGTCTATTACATCACTAGACGATGCAAAATCACGATTTGCTAAAATACAAGTTGCTTATGAACGTTCACTACCTCAAAAACTAGAAAACTTAAGCAATATTAAAATATTAAATCAAACAGGAAAAGTATATACAATCTTAATCGAAGGAAATGTGGCTACAACACTGGAGAAGTTTTACAAAGAGCAACCTATACTTATTGAAGAATTAACAATGTCACTTGAAGATGTCTTCGTTACGACACTGGAGGAGGATGGGTATGTTTCATAAAGCGTTGTGGATGTGGAATTGGAAGCGTGGGAAATATGCTGCGTTACTTTTTCTCTTCAGTTCACTTTATTTTTTATCTTTCGAATACTATCAAGAAGCAGAAACTCAACAGTCTCTCTTTCTCCATCCAGAAAAAATAGGTGAAGAAAAGTTCTACTATCATTATTCTTTTTATTCTTCTAATAGCTTTTGGTTAGGTATTATTACAATTATCCTATCCTGTATATTAATTGGCTGGGAGCGAAGTAATCAAAATGGAGATTCACTTATGACATTTCCATTTAAAAGACGTGATATGTTCTTATCGAAATGGGTTTTCGGTGGATTTTTCATTGTACTATCATTTCTAATCAATTGGGGTCTTATGTATTTTATTTATAAATCTACGATTCACTTTGAATATCAATCTTTCGAACCATTTCACCGATATTTCCTGTACGCAATTTTCACATATATCGCTATCTATACTGTCTCTTTATGTATAGGTACATTTACTGGCAGTATTATTTCACAAAGCATCTTCAGCATTACTTTTTGCATAATGGGAATGGGAATCTTTTCACTCTTACTCCTTTTCTTTACAGCTCACGCTGAGGCAATACAGGGGAATAAAAGTTATACGAATTTCGAAAACATTTATAAATTCAATAAAAAGACCAACATTTCAAGCGCTATATTAGACTTTTCAATTAGTTATAATTACCACCCTACTGTCCAATCAGATGAAGATCATGGAAAAGTAATACAAAGGGGACCCACTTTTCATAGTTACTACTCTGCAAAAGTAATACTTGTTCCTATCTTCTATACTATTTCCAGCTTACTAATTGGTATGTTTCTTTATGCACGATCACCTAATGAACATAATAAGAAAATTTTCCTTTTTCCAAAATACAACTCACTCTGGATGTGGGGTACTACCTTTTATTTTGCATTAATAGGTGGGCAAATGTTAAAACGTTTTGATTTATTATTTAGTTACTATGTTGGATTCTTTTTATTTGGAATCGTCACTTATTTTATATTATCACGTCTTACAAACTATAAAGTTTTTTAAAGGAGAGATCCTATGTTTCAAAAAGCATTATGGGTGCATACCTACAAACAAAGTAAATATATTGTTTGGCTATTTTGGTTAGTAAGTTTTTATGTACTATCATATAAATACTATTTAGCAGCTGCCGAGCAATTAAAATATTTTCATGAACATAATGAATGGAAATATATATACCGATATAATTATCAACTTTCACTTCCCGATGCTATTATGGTTCAAGGAGGACTCCTTATTATATTAGCCTGTATTCTTATTGGATGGGAACGTCAAAATCAATCAAGTGACATTTTATGGTCTATGCCATTTAAACGAACACATCTCTTCATAACGAAATGGCTTTTTGGTGTGTGTAATATTGTAGCTATCGTTATACTAAATTGGGGACTTTTTGCTATTATGAAAAAGACAACCTTTCATAATAAGTATCAAATATTTTCACCATTTCATACTTACTTCTTATACATGGTTATTATCTTAATTGCTATATATACACTTGCATTATGCATAGGAACAATTGCTGGTAATATGATTTCACAAGGATTTTTCAGTGTTGCTATACTTGGATTCCCTTTTATTTTGCCGACTCTAATTGCCGGGGCTATTTCTATTCATACGGTTGGACTTATTTCCAATCATCCCGTCTATACGGAGGAAAATGTAGATCGTTACGGTTCAGTAATAGAAAAAGTGAGTATTTTAGCGCCAGTTCGCGGATTCAATATTAATTTTAATTACGATCCTCAACGTGCTTATACTGATCAACAAGGCGTACGTCATGATGAACCTAATTTTACGTATATTCCTTCAGCAACAAAACTTATCGGTCCAATCGTAAATATACTTATTCTATTACCTTTAGGAATGTACTTATATACAAGATCACCTAATGAACAAAACGGAAACTTTCTATTATATCCGAAGCTTAAAACACTATGTATGATATGTTGTGTAACCTTTATTGGAATGTTTGGAGGAATGGCAGCGGGCGGAAGTCATTCTATCGTAAATTATTATATTGGTTTTATAGGGACCAGTACGATAGTCTATCTACTATTATCTCGCTTATTAAAATTCAAATTTTCTTGGCGTGTGAAATAACCTCCTTTTAAAGGAGGTTATTTCACATTCTCTCTCCTATCCCCATACACCATCTCTTCTTTCATCCCAAATCCATCACCATTTTGCACAATTTGCTCTGTCGGTGCAACTACACTTTCAGCAATTTTCCATTCCCCACGCTCTTTCACAAATACTTGTAGAAAATAGTTCATGCCATCTAGTTGATATGCATTTTCTTTTTTCACATTATAGTGAATCGCAATGTAGTACACTTGAATGTTTTCTTTTCCTGTTTTTGATACGTATTGCGATAATCTCGGTATATAGAGGGCCGCTTTCTGAAAAGGTAGTTGTTTCGCTTTAACAAGCGATGAACTTGTTACATTACGTAATGTGTCCTGATTACGAATATTATCGCTATGGTGGAATAATACTGCGTTTTGCATAGAACGAACCCATAATTTCGAATATAAGACTGTATTATCGGTTTCAATGTACTTCACTTCTTTTCGTACCACTTGGATAGGCGTATCTGCGTACGTAAATGTTTGAAAATAGAAAAAACCACCAAATAAAATGGTAAGTGCAGCAATATATTTCATAATCTTTCCTCCGATCTTTTAATTAAAGTATCGGAGTTTCAAAATATTTTTATTCAAAAGAAAAAGGATAGGAATGCTTTCGCTTCCTATCCTCATTTATTATAATACGCGGCCAAATAGTTCTAAGACCATTTCTATTTCTTGGTCGCTCCAACCTTTAAATCTCTCTTTATAATATTCTTTACGCACAGCTTCAAGTTTTTCAGTTACTTCTCTTCCGTGCTCTGTAATTTCTAAATACACGATTCGACGATCTGAATTAGAACGTTTTCTTTCTACTAATCCTTTTCGTACGAGACGATCTGTAACAGCTGTAATATGACTGGAGGTTACGTTTACTTCACTCGCAATTTGCGAAGCCATCTGTGGACTCTTTAAAAATAACGCACGTAATACAGAAAATTCATTATATGGCATATGTTCTGCAAAACGTGTATTAATATCATTTTGTAATAAACGTATCATTTTTCGAAATGATGCAGATAAATCTAAAATCAGCGTTTCTCTTTTTTCGTTCAATAGCCTCGTCCCTTTTTTATCATATTTACACATATTATAATCTATAAATACCTATGTTGTACATGCTTTCTTTCCTCAACATTCTCATTTATGTAACTTTTTTCATATAAATTTCTTTTTTGTTCACACATATACATATAAAAAGGATGGTGATGGAAAATGCAGGGTGGAATGAATCCTTATTTACACAACGTACGCACAGCTAATACTGGTAAAGAAGCTACTATTACTGTACAAGGCGAAGGCGTTGTCAAAGCAAAACCGAATGTTGTTATATTAACGCTTGGCATTCGAACAGATGATAAAAATGTAAAACAGGCTCAAGAAGAAAATGCAGTGCAATCCAAACAATTGCTGGATGCACTTAAACAGCTTGGTATTGCCGATAAAGATATAGAAACGATTTCTTATACAATTACTCCTCAATACGAATATGTAAATGATAAAGCATTGCTACAAGGATACCGCGTGGAGCATTTGTATGAAATTACCGTTTTAAATGTACAAAAAGCTGGGGAAGTATATGATATAGCCGTTTCAAATGGCGCAAATGTAGCAAAAGGTTTACGTTTCCGAGTATCTCATCCAAATAAATATTATGAGCAAGCTCTCATTCAAGCTCTGCACCAAGCAGTAGAAAAAGCTCGTGCTATTGCGAGTACATATAATTTAAATATTAATCCTGTTCCCCTCTCATTCGTTGAAGAATCTGCCCAATTACCACGGGAGGTTACGTCTTATGCTACTTTACATGCGCAAGCAGCCCCGCCCATTCAATCGGGTGAATTAGAAATCATTTCATCCATACGGGCTATTTTTACGTATTTATAACGAATTCTCTTTACAAGTAAACGTTATCATTTTACTTGTTGTAAAAACATGATGTTCTGATATAATAAAGAACGGTGAGCTCTTACAAAAGAGATATCACGGGTGGGAGAGGGATATGAAAAAGAAGGTTTAACATGAAAGGAATACTTGAAAGAACATTTAAATTAGGTTTACACGAAACATCACCAAAACAAGAAGTTTTAGCTGGAGTTACGTCATTTTTCACAATCGTATATATTATGATTGTAAATGCGTCAATCTTATCAGATGCTGGTATTCCTCTTGAAGCTGGAATTTTAGCAACTGTTTTTAGTTCATTTGTCGGATGTCTACTCATGGCATTTTGGGCAAATGCACCTGCTATTCTTGTCCCGGGTATGGGTGTAAATGCATTCTTCACGTACACAGCTGTGCATACGCTTGGACTAACTTGGCAAGAAGCATTGGCTGCTGTCTTTATCTCTGGTATTATTTTTGCAATTGCCGCTTTTACACCAATCGCTCGCGTGCTATCAGTATCAATTCCAAAGTCATTAAAGGAAGCGATTACTGTCGGCATCGGATTATTTTTAGCGTTTATCGGATTGCAAAAAGGTGGTTTAGTCGTTTCGAACCCAAATACCGCTGTGGCAATGGGGAAATTAAGTAATCCTGTCGTTCTTGCGACATTACTTACTCTTATCATTGCACTTGTATTATTTATTCGTAACGTACGTGGAAACTTTTTATGGACGATTGCACTAGGAACTGGTATCGCCTGGCTATTTGGTCTTGTGGATACGAGTCAAGTGGGAAATAGTTCATTCTCATTCGCTAATTACGGTGATGTGTTTGGAGCTATGTCATTTGGGAAACTTTCTTCCTTACCATTTTGGATTGCAACATTCTCTTTAAGCATGGTGCTTATCTTTGAGAACATGGGACTTCTGCACGGTTTATTAGAAGATGATCGTAAATTCCCACGTGCTTACCAAGCCAATGCAATTTCAGCAATGACATGTGGTCTATTTGGCACAAGTCCTACCGTTTCAACAGTAGAAAGTGCCGCAGGTATTACTGCAGGTGGTAAGACAGGTCTGACGTCTATCGTTACTGGGTTGCTATTCTTTGCATCACTGTTTGCTCTTCCATTTGTCAAATTAATTCCTGATAGTGCCATTGCACCAATCTTAATTATTATTGGCGGTCTGATGATTACAAGCATTCAACAAATTCCTCTGAATGACTTTTCAGAAGGATTTCCAGCATTCTTAATTATCGTTATGATCCCGCTCACATATAGTATCGCTGATGGCATTGCGTTCGGATTTATTGCTTACCCTATCTTAAAAGTTGCTCTTGGAAAGCGTAAAGAAGTCGCACCATCTATGTATATCATTACATGCTTATTCTTAGCTATGTTTGTATTACATGCTATTGGTTAAAAAAAACACCGAGGAAATCCTCGGTGTTTTTTTACTTAAACCATCCTTTTTTATAAAACCAGGCCATCATTCCGCCGCCAATTAGTGCCATGATAAGTAGACAAATAAAATAACTATATTGTCCACCAAGCTCTGGCATATGCGTAAAGTTCATTCCATATACTCCCGCAATAAATGTTAATGGCATGAAAATAGTCGAGAATACAGTTAATGTTTTCATAATGTTATTCATATGATGTGAGTTTAATGAAAAATAACTATCCCGAATATCTGCTGTTAACTCTCGGCTTGCCTCAATCATTTCTGTTAGTTTAAGCAAATGATCATGTATATCTTTAAAGTAAATTTCATGATCGCTTATACCGTAAAAACGAGTCGAATTTAAAATA
This sequence comes from Bacillus sp. JKS001846, assembly GCF_900176455.1. Lineage (NCBI taxonomy): Bacteria > Bacillati > Bacillota > Bacilli > Caryophanales > Bacillaceae > Bacillus > Bacillus sp. JKS001846. Next base: position 1,622,428 of record NZ_FWYG01000001.1, on the reverse strand, counting down.
CGATATAATAAATCACGCATCGGAATGATTGTACGCCTTAGCTTTGATAAATCTGTACGTATATCAAATACCTCTTCTAATACACTTCCTGCTGTCTCCCCCGTTAAATTATCATCAATTGCATTTAAATGATCCTCAATGTAATATACAGGCGCAAAATAGTCATCTACAATTTGGTCGATAATTGTATGAGCTACGTGTAAAGGACTATTTTTAATACGCTTCTTTTCTCCAAGTGTTTTCCATACTCTTTCGATTGCATTGTTATGAGAAAAGTGGAAAGAAACAATATAACGATCACTAATAAATAAATCGATTTCGTGCGGTTCTAGTCCATCTTCCCCAAATGCATGAAGTACTAAAAAGTTATATCCATCATAAAAATCAACTTTTGGCCTCTGTACATATTCTATACAGTCTTCAATTGCAAGGGGATGGAACTTAAAATGGTCTTGCAGAATATATGTATACTCTTCTTTCGTTGGCTTATATAAATCTAGCCAATACCATACAATATGGTCTTTCTTTGTTTCTTCTAGAGAAACATCATATAATACTTCATCTGTTTTTGTTACTGCACAAATTCTAATCATAATTTCACCCATTATTATTATAAACAAAAAATAGTAAAAAAAGCCAAGGAGAAATCTCCTCAGCTTTTTTTTATTACTTCGTTACGATACCGTGTACTAAAGTTGGTGCATCTACGTGTTCTTTAGAGATCTTCATGTTCTCATAAATTTTCGCTTTTACATCTTCAACATTTTCGCGGTTTGCGTAAATTGTAACGAGAGATTCACCTTGCTTCACGCTATCGCCTACTTTTTTGCGCAGCATTAGACCAACTGCTAAATCAATTTCAGACTCTTTCGTTGCACGTCCTGCTCCTAAAAGCATTGCTGCTGTTCCGATTTCGTCTGCAACGATTTCTGATACATATCCGTCTTCTTTCGCTTCCACTTCAATTTTAAATTGTGCTTGTGGCAATTTAGAAGGGTCATCAACAACAGATGCGTCGCCGCCTTGCGCTGATAAGAACGTTTTAAATGATTCTAGCGCTTTTCCGTTGTTCATTACTTCAATTAGCTTTTCACGTGCATCTTCTAAAGATGAAGCTTGTCCAGCAAGGTACACCATTTGACTTCCAAGTGTTAAACATAGCTCTTCTAAATCTTTCGGCCCTTTACCTTGTAATGTATCAATTGCTTCTTGAACTTCTAATGCGTTACCGATAGCTTCACCGAGTGGTTGACTCATATCAGAAATAACTGCCATCGTGTTACGACCAACGTTATTACCGATACGTACCATTGCTTCTGCTAAACGTTTTGCATCTTCATCCGTTTTCATAAATGCACCTGCTCCAGTTTTTACATCAAGAACAATTGCATCTGCACCAGCAGCAATTTTTTTACTCATAATCGAACTTGCAATAAGCGGAATTGAGTTTACTGTTGCTGTTACATCACGAAGTGCATATAGCTTTTTATCAGCAGGTGTTAAGTTACCACTTTGACCGATAACAGCGATTTTGTTTTCATTTACAAGACGCATGAATTCATCGTTTTCAATTTCCACATGGAATCCTGGGACTGCTTCTAATTTATCAATTGTACCACCAGTATGTCCTAAACCGCGTCCAGACATTTTCGCTACTGGTACATCTAAAGCAGCTACTAATGGACCTAATACAAGTGTCGTTGTATCACCAACACCACCTGTTGAATGCTTATCTACTTTTACACCTTCAATAGCTGATAAGTCGATTGTATCACCGCTATTTACCATTGCCATCGTTAAATCAGCACGCTCTTGATCGTTCATATCTTGGAAGAAAATTGCCATTGCAAGTGAACTTACTTGATAATCAGGAATATCACCATTCGTATATCCTTCAACAATAAAGTTAATTTCTTCTGTCGTTAATGCATGTCCGTCACGTTTTTTTGCAATTAGGTCCACCATTCTCATTGTGAAGTCACCCCTTCATTTGTTTTACGATTGCTTTTACTAATGCTAAGAAGTTAGCTTTAACACGTTCTGTCGTTTCAATTACTTCATCGTGGTGAAGTGGTTGATCTAAAATACCAGCTGCCATATTTGAAATACAAGAAATACCTAACACTTTCATACCAGCATGACGCGCTACAATTACTTCAGGTACTGTTGACATACCAACTGCATCTCCGCCAAGTGTACGAAGCATACGAATTTCAGCAGGTGTTTCATATACAGGACCTGTCATTCCTACGTATACACCTTCTTGTACTTTAATATTTAAGTCTGCTGCAACTTGTTTCGCCATTTCGCGAAGTTCTACCGTATATGACGTAGACATATCAGGGAAACGTACGCCCATTTCAGAATCATTTGGTCCGATTAATGGATTCGTACCCATGAAGTTAATGTGGTCTGAAATTAACATAAGATCGCCTGGCTCAAATGATGTATTTACACCACCAGCTGCGTTTGTTACAACAACCGTTTCTACACCTAGTTCTTTCATAACACGAACTGGGAATGTTACTTTTTGCATGTCGTATCCTTCATAGAAGTGGAAACGTCCTTGCATTGCTACTACTGTTACACCTTGAAGTGTACCAAATACTAGTTGACCTGCATGGCCTTCTACAGTTGATACTGGGAATTCAGGGATTTCACTGTAAGGTACTGTTACTGCGTTCTCAATTTCGTCTGCTAATACACCTAGTCCTGATCCAAGGATTAGTCCTACTTGTGGTGTCTCTTGAAATTTCTCTTTTAAGTATGAAGCTGATTTTGTAATAAGTTCACGATTCATTTGTTTATCCCCCTATTTCTTTAGCTCGTTTAAGAAGCTTGTTCCGTATTCTGGCATTTTCACACCGAAGTTTTCTGCTACTGTTGCACCAATATCAGCAAATGTTTGACGAAGTGGTAACTCTTGTCCGCCTTCTTTCATGCTTGGGCTATATGCTAATAATGGTACATATTCACGCGTATGGTCAGTACCAGGGTGAATTGGATCATTACCGTGGTCTGCTGTAATTAATAATAAATCATCTTCTTTTAGTTTTGCGAATACTTCTGGAAGACGTGCATCATATTCTTGCAGAGCTTCTCCGTATCCTTGTGGATCACGGCGGTGGCCGAATAATGCATCAAAGTCAACTAAGTTTAAGAAGCTAAGACCTGTAAAGTCCATATTTAATGTATCTACAAGCTTATCCATTCCATCCATGTTAGACTTCGTACGAAGTGATTCCGTTACCCCTTCGCCATCATAAATATCAGAGATTTTACCGATAGCAATTACATCGTAGTCACTATCTTTTAATTCATTCATTACTGTACGGCCGAATGGTTTTAGTGCATAGTCATGACGGTTTGGTGTACGTGTAAAGTTTCCAGGTTCACCAACGAATGGACGAGCAATAACACGACCTACCATGTATTTCTCATCTAATGTTAATTCACGTGCAATTTTACAGATTTTATATAACTCATCAAGTGGCACTACTTCTTCGTGTGCTGCAATTTGCAATACGCTATCAGCAGAAGTATAAACGATTAAAGAGCCTGTTTCCATTTGCTCTTGACCAAGTTCATCAAGAATCTCAGTTCCTGAAGCTGGCTTATTACCGATAATTTTACGGCCTGTTTTTTCTTCTAATTCATCAAGTAATTCTTTCGGGAATCCTTCCGGGAACACTTGGAATGGTGTATCAATGTAAAGGCCCATGATTTCCCAGTGACCTGTCATTGTATCTTTACCAGTAGATTTCTCTTGCATTTTTGTGTAATATCCAAGTGGTTTCTCTACTTTAGAGATACCTTTCATTTCTCGAATGTTACCAAGACCTAATTTCACCATGTTAGGCATTTGTAACCCATTCATATGTTCAGCAATGTGACCAATTGTGTCAGATCCTAAATCACCAAATTGCTCAGCATCTGGTGCTTCACCGATTCCCACAGAGTCCATTACGACTAGGAATATACGTTTATATTTATTCATAACTGCGACCTCCTATAAGTTCAGTTCTACTTCTTGTAGTATGTTCAAAACGCTATAAAGTGAAACTGTTATCCAAAAGAATTCTCATTGTCAAACAGTACTTCTTTAAATCATTTTCTAACCTATTTCGTTTACTTGAAACGATTCAAAAACATTTCTAGTTTTTTCTAAGTCAGATGTCAGACATCTGATACTGATATCATAACATGTTTACGCTTTCTTTTTAATACATTTTCGTAGAATTTCTCATTTTCTTCACACTTCTATTGTAATCCATTCTGCAACGAAGTGCTAATTTTTTTATGATTTATTTCTTCATATTAAAAATAAAAAGTAGCTCTAAAGAGCTACTTTTTATTTTACTTCTATTGTTTCTTCTTTATGTTCATGCAATTCGCCTTTTCTTACATGTACTTTCACTTTGTAAGCACCGTTCTCTTTGAAAGTATGTTTCGTTTCATACTCTCCTTTATTCCCTTCTTTCGCTGGAATAAATTCGTGTTTTTCAACACCATCTTTCCAAATCTCTAGTTGTACTTCAGCACCAGTTAATGCTTCTTCTTTTTGCTTTAAATGAACTTTCATTGTAGATTCAGCATTTGCCTTTATGTCTCCAGCCATAAGATGGATCATTGTGTCACTTTTATGATCTCCATGCCCTGCACTGTGGTCACTATTTTCTTTTTTCGCATCTTCTACTTTCGCATTTCCTACAGCAACTTTATGTTCTGGCATAACGTGCATATCACGTGCATTTGTATGAGGAATAATATGATATACTCCGTCAGTTTCAAATGTTTTCTCTACTGCATAAACACCTTTTCCTTTATGCTTACCATCTAACATCTCGTGCTTCTCGTCGCCATCTTTCCAAATTTCAAACTTTACATCATCGGCATCGGTTACTCTTTCTTTTCCTTGTGTAACAAGTGCTTGTACTTCTGTTTTTTCACCAGGTTTAATTTCTTTCGGATTCGTTTGAATTGCTACGTTTACACTTTCAAGTTTCTTTTCTTTTTTCGGTTCTTCTTTGTTTGTATTACAGCCAGCCAACGCTAGCATCGCGATAAATAAAGTTATAATCAGTTTTTTCATCATCATTTCCTCCTTTATACTCTATTTAGTATAGAGGAAATACATTGTAATATTCCAGTCTTCTGCTGAAAACAATATACGAAATGTTTGTGAAGTTTCTGTGAAGCGGTCTTCCCCTCTTAATCTATGAAAAAAGAGCATAGTAACTATGCTCTCGGATGAAACTGTTTATATACATCTTTTAATCTAGTTTTTGAAACGTGCGTATAGATTTGAGTCGTTGAAATATCTGCATGTCCAAGCATTTCTTGTACAGCACGTAAATCTGCTCCATTTTCTAATAAGTGCGTAGCAAACGAGTGACGCAACGTATGAGGTGTAAGCTCTTTTTCAATATTTGCTTCTTTCGCTAATCGTTTTAATATTTTCCAAAATCCTTGTCTTGATAAACGATTACCATGATGGTTTAAAAAGAGTGCATCTACTACTTTTTTCCCCATTAATTCTCTTCTTCCTTTTTCAATATACTTTTGAATCGCTTCCGTTGCTAAACTTCCTAGTGGAATAATTCTTTCTTTATTCCCTTTCCCTATGCAACGAACAAATCCCATCGTTAAATGTACATCTTCTAAATTGAGTGCAATCAATTCTGAAACACGAAGTCCTGTCGCATACAGTAACTCTAGCATCGCCTTATCACGAATCCCAAAAGCACTTGTCATTTTTGGTGTTTGAAGTAACGCCTCTACTTCATCAACTGATAATACTTTTGGTAATTTCCGTTCCCCTTGTGGCGTTTCAATATGTACGGATGGGTCGTGTTCTACCGCTCGTTCACGAAGTAAAAATTGGTGGAACGAACGAATTGATGCGATATGACGCGCCAATGTTTTCGAAGATTTTCCGTTCTCTTTTAAATACTGCAAAAAATTAACAATATGTAAACGGGTCACTTCATGAAAAGTTTTCGTCTGTTCCACATTTTGCAAATACTTTACGTAGCTTTTTAAATCCCGTTCATAAGATACTACTGTATTCTTTGCTAATCCTTTTTCGACAACCATATAATGAATAAAATCTTTTAATTGATCTTCCACTCTACACTACTCCCCATTTTCATAGAAAAACATCATTCTATTTACGAAAGCATCCTTTGCCGGTTCTTCATTCCCTGATACTTTTTCTACAGTCTCTTCTTTAGGTTTTTCATAACGATGATAGCTTTCATATTCTTCATTTATCCATAGTATAGCGAAATAAAACAAAATCGTACAACTTGTAAATAATAAAAATACTTTTATTCCATCAAAAGTTAATTTTAAAGCTCGGCGCATTGTAAATTCCTCCAAAATATAAGTTATTACAACATATGCCAAGCTTTCACCAATTTATACCTTATTCAAATAAAAAACCTCTTCCTAGATAAATAGGAAAAGGTTATTTTTCATCCGTTTCATTTTCTTGACAATTTTTACAAATCCCATGGAATGTTAAACGATGATCTTTCACCTTAAAGCTCCAGTCTCGTTCTACTTTCCTTTCCACTTCACCAAGTAAATCTTCTTGTATTTCTTGTACAGCACCACATTGTGTACAAATCAAATGATGGTGGAAACGCTGCGCACCTTCTTGGCGTAAGTCATAGCGTGAAACACCGTCTCCGAAGTTAATCTTATCGACAACTTTTAACTCAGATAATAGTTCTAAAGTTCGATAGACGGTTGCTAATCCGATCTCTGGCGACTTTTCTTTTACAAGGAGGTAAACATCTTCTGCGCTTAAATGATCTTCTTCATTTTCTAGCAGCACACGAACTGTTGCTTCACGTTGCGGTGTTAATTTGTAGCTCGCTGCATGTAATTGCTTCTTAATTCGTTCAATTCTTTCTTCCATTCGGTACTACTCCCTCCTCGCCACTCTTACACCATTATATCAGAAGAAGGGCTTCTGTCAAAAGAAAAAAACAATAAAAACAAATTGATAATTATTCTCAAAAAGTATTTATTTTTTATTAATAGCCTCAACGACTTCTTTCATTAAAACTGGTGATGCGTAAGCCTCCACACTAGAAGCAAGTGCTAACACCACTCCAATTACGAGAAAGAAGCATGTATAACGGATTAATAATGGTAATAGTGGCTCGGTTATTTTTCTAATAAATTGATGCCTAATCATCCGTAAAGAAAAACTTGCAGCAATAGTTGTCATAACGAGAAAGACTGGAATGATAATTAAATTTTGTGGCAAAACAGATACAAATGCTAATAATAGTCCATTCCATCCATGCTGACTTACTAAAAAACCAACTGTAAATCCAACGACAACTCCTTTTACAAATAATAAAATAAAAATAAGTGGTAATCCAATAATTGAAATCCCTAAAATCCAAATAAATCCGATGTATTTTAATTGCGAAAAGTAACTTTCTCGAAACATTTCGCCCGCAATGGCAAATTCTCCTTTAGAGACTTGTCCAAAAAAACGTTGTAAGTAAAATGATAAATCTTGTTTTTGATTGATTTGTAAACTATTCACCAGAATAGCTCCGAATATTACTCCCATCAATAATAAAACGGCGTTAAATATATATAATGAAGAGTTTTCCTGTATGTGAGACATTACACGGTCTTGCCAATTTTTTCGCCACATTTTTCTTCCCTCCGTTCACACTCTTATTAAAAATGTATGAAAGAAAGAAAAAAGTATGACGAATTAACATTGAAATTCCGCTCTACTTTGCTAAACTAAAAAGTAGAGAATAGGAGGGATTTCTCTTGAAACCATTATTATTAGATTTTCCAACATTATTTCAAACTGAACGCTTGCAAGTTCGTAAACCATTTCCAGGTGATGGTGCAGAAGTATATGAAGCAATCCAAGCTTCTCTAGAAGACTTAGTACCGTGGATACCAATTAACGCTGAAACAGAAGAGAGTGCTGAAGAAATTGTTCGCGAAGCTCACGGACAGTTTTTACTTCGTGAAACACTTGATTTTCACTTATACGATAAAGTATCTGGTACATTCATCGGAGCAATTACACTAAAGCCTGAAAACTGGGATATTCCAAAGTTTTCACTTCACTTCTGGCTACATAGTGCCTATACAAAACAAGGCTATATGACCGAAGCTGTTAAAGGTGCAATTCAGTTCGCCTTTGATAAACTAGGCGCTAGAAGAATTGAAATTCGTACTGATGCAACAAATATAAATGCATGTAGCTTAGCAGAACGTCTAGAATTCATTCTAGAAGGTACAATGGAAAATGATTTCCTAGCACCAGATGGTAGCTTACGTGATGCACGTGTATATGCAAAAATCAATTAAAAAACACTCGCCTTTGGCGAGTGTTTATTTTTGTAGTTGTAAATATTGTACTGCAAACATCGTCTTCGCATCATGAATACGAAGATCTTTCATAAGAGTAATCGCTTCTTCTAACGATACTTCCATTAATTCCACAAACTCATCTTCATCTAACTCAGCTTTATTTTCTTTTTTTGTCAAACCTGTCGCTTTATATACATATAAAATTTCATCTGCGAATCCTGGAGATGTATAGAAAGAAGTAATGAGCTCCATATTTTCACATACATATCCTGTTTCCTCTTCTAATTCACGAACTGCTGTTACCTCAGGTTTTTCACCAGGTTCTAACTTGCCAGCCGGAATTTCTATAATCGCCTTTTCAAGTGCTTTACGATACTGCTCAACAAGCACAATTTTCCCCTCATCAGTAATAGCAATAATAGCAACTGCACCAGGGTGATTTACAATTTCACGTTTACTCATTGCTCCATTTGGTAATACTACATCATCAACACGAACTTTTATAACTCTACCATCAAAAATCGGCTCAGTTTTTACTGTTCTCTCTGCAAGATTACTCATACTACTTCATCTCCCTGTTCTATTTCCTATTCTTTCCTCATACATTTTACCACATTGAAAGGAGCGTGATAGAAATGAAAGTTTATATTTTACCAAATCGCGTCACTTTAGTCGGAAAAGCATGGCAAATTCGCCATAAGCTAAAGCAATATAGCAAAGAGTATACAACTGTACAAGAGTGGATTACAGCAAATAAAGTGAAACATTAATCATGCTTTTACGGGCAGTTAATGCGAAACGGAAAGTAAACGTTTGTCAACCTCTTTTCCCTCTCGTACAATAAAGGTAAGGAGGTTGACCTATGAAAAAACGTCAATTAGGAAACTCAGATTTGTTTGTTACAGAAATGGGCCTTGGCTGTATGTCTCTCGGTACATCTGAAACAGAAGCTATGCATATTATCGATGAAGCAATCGATTTAGGAATTAATTTTTTTGATACAGCAGATTTATATGATTACGGATTAAATGAAGAATTTGTTGGAAAAGCCTTGAAGGGAAGAAGAGACCAAATTGTTCTTACAACGAAAGTTGGAAATCGTTGGACAGAAGAAAAAAATGGCTGGTCTTGGGATCCTTCTAAAGCTTACATAAAAACTGAAGTAAAGGAAAGTTTACGTAGACTTCAAACTGATTATATTGATCTTTACCAACTTCATGGGGGAACGATTGAAGATCCAATAGATGAAACAATTGAAGCTTTTGAAGAATTGAAAAAGGAAGGTATTATTCGCCATTATGGTATTTCTTCTATACGCCCAAATGTCGTTCGTGAGTATGCAAAACGCTCAAACATCGTTAGTGTACTAATGGAATATAGCCTTTTAAATCGTCGTCCAGAAGAATGGTTTCCCCTTCTGAATGAACACCAAATTAGCGTCATTGCCCGCGGGCCACTTGCAAAAGGAATTTTAACTGACAACAATGCAATAAAAATAGAAAGAGTAAAGGACAAGGATTATCTCTCTTATTCTTACGATGAATTACATACAACTCTAGCGAGTGTAAAAGAAACGATTGGAGAACGCTCTTTAACAGGAACAGCTATTCAATATTGCTTACATAATAAGACTGTTGCAGCTGTTATACCTGGTGCAAGCTCGCTTCAACAATTACAGGAAAATATACGAGCTAGCCAACAGTTACCTTTAACGAAAGAAGAATATATACAACTTCAAAAGATTGTTAAATATGACACATATGCTTTGCATCGTTAAAAATATCGAATTACCGATAAACAGAAGACTGTCTCCAGTATTAGGAGACAGTCTTTTTTATAACGTATCATATTTATCAGGATTCGTTCCTACATGTAAATCACGATTCAACGTGTTAATTTGACGTATCTCTTCTTCAGTTAGTGCAAAATCAAAAATAGTAAAGTTTTCTTCAATACGAGATGGTGTAACAGATTTAGGAATTGTAACAATTCCGCTTTGAATATCCCACCTTAATATAACTTGTGCAGGTGTTTTTTCATATTTGTTAGCAATAGCCTGAATGATTGGATGCTGGAATACTTCTCCGCCCCTCATTAACGGACTCCATGCTTCCATTTGAATTTGCTCATCTTGACAATAATTGCGCAACTCAAATTGCGTCAACATCGGATGAAGTTCCACTTGGTTTACCATCGGCTTCACTTTGCAATTTGGTAATAATAGTTCTAAATGATGTTTATGAAAGTTAGAAACACCAATCGCGCGCACTTTACCTTCTTCATACAATTTCTCCAAAGCTCGGTACGTATCAACATACTTCCCTCTTACCGGCCAATGTATTAAATATAAATCTACATAGTCCATTTGTAATTTTTTCAAACTCTTTTCAAACGCCTCGAGTGTCTCCTCATATCCTTGATCGTCGTTCCATACTTTTGTTGTTATAAATATATCTTCTCTTGGAATTCCTGATTCACGTATCGCCTCTCCGACACCGCTTTCATTTTCATATACAGTTGCTGTATCAATCGAACGGTATCCAACTTCTAACGCTGTTTTTACTGCTTGCTTTACTTCGTCTCCTTCTTTCGCTTTATATACGCCTAGACCAATCATCGGCATTTTCACGCCATTATGAAGTGTAGTTGTTGGAATATGCACAGTCGTCTCCCTTTCATTGTTACATTTTTTATAAGCCACAACTTTATTTCAACAAGATTCATCCCAAAAGTCAAAACATACGTACAGTTTACATAACACTTTTATATAGCTAAAAAATAACGTGAACTCATTCATTTAAGTTATTTTCTCTCCATTCTTTCGCTTTTTCATCCACATTGCGCACAAACTCATTTTTCCCTTCTGTATATAACGTGCCATCATATGTATACTTTTCGGCTAATTCTCTCTTTAAGGTTGCATATGCCTCTGCTTCTTCACAATGAGCCATCATATAATCACGAAACGCTAAATGCCTTACAATCTCTGGATTTCCTTTTTCAAACACGTGTAAATGATACGAACGTTTTTCTTCAGTTCCATGAATAAAATATCGGCGTCTTGAAATACCATTTTCCCCTTTTACGATGTAACCAAGCTCTATAAATCGTTCATTCCACCCATCTACTCTTTCGATATTTTCTACTTCCATGATCATATCAATAATAGGTTTAGCTGCCAGTCCGGGCACTGACGTACTTCCAATATGATGAATTTTCACCGTTTCTGGCATCGCTGTTTTTAATCTTTCAGCCTCCATTTGAAATTTTTCACTCCAATGGTTTTCATGTGGAACAACGATAATTTTTCTCATTCTAACTCCCCTTTTCTTACAAGCTCGTCAAAAAATGATCAGTGAAATACCACTGATCATTTTTTATTATTTAAAGTCTTTCCAAGTAAGGTTACTTTCACTTAGCAGTTCTTCAAATGATTTATTCTTTTCACGTTCTTTTTGTTCTTGGCGCTTTCTTTCCAGTTCAGCTGCCTCTTTTTCCTCTTCCCTCACTTGCAACTCTTTCTTCTTACTCTTTAATTGTTGCATGAGTGAATCATTTAATTGATCGCCTAATGTAAGTGTTTCTTTCTTCGGTTGATTCACTTGTGATTGTCTTTGTATTTGTCTTTGTTTCTTTTTCTTCATGCTACTCACCTTTTACTTTTTTCTCCATTATAGTAGATACACGATGAAATCGACAATAAAAAAAGGTCTTCACTCTATTATTCACTTTTTGTAAATATGTTAATTTTTCGAAAAGACTAAATTTTTATGTAGCTATAATCCTATGAATCTATTAAAATTATGTCGTATGATGTCAGATTATAAAAAAAGGAGAATTATATTATGTGGAAAAAAATTATTCCTGCCGTTGCTGTTTTAAGCACCATTACTTTTTCAAGCGTATTTGCCGCTCCCCCATCTCAGAATCCAACTGAACAAAACCGCTACATAGACGTACAAATGCTTGGTATTAATGATTTCCATGGACAACTAGATACTGTTAAAAAAATCAATAATAAAGAAGCTGGTGGCGCTGATTACTTAGCTACTTATTTAAAAGAACGTAAAAAACAAAACCCTAATACACTTCTCGTACATGCTGGTGATATCGTCGGAGCTAGTCCACCAGTTTCAGCATTATTACAAGATGAACCGACAATTGAATTTTTAAATGACTTAAAATTTGATGTCGGTACAATCGGAAACCATGAATTTGATGAAGGTATTGATGAAATGCAACGCCTCATTTACGGTGGATATCATGAAAAAACAGGGAATTTCAAAGGGGCTAACTTCCCCTATGTAGCTGCTAACTTCTACAACAAATCAACTGGCCGCTTATTTTTACCACCGTTTACTGTAAAAATGGTAGATGGTGTTCCTGTAGGATTCATTGGGGTTGTTACAACTGATACACCAAATGTCGTTATGCCTACGATGCTTAACAATGTACAAATTACTGATGAAGTAGAAGCAATTAATAAATCAACACAACAATTAAAACGTCTCGGCGTTAAATCTATCGTCGTTCTTGCTCATGTCGGTGGAACAACCGATGAGTCTGGGGTAACAAATGGCGATCTTACTCGAATTGCAAATGAAACAGACCCAGAAGTTGATGTTATTTTCGGTGGACATAGTCATACGTATGTAAATGGTACAGTAAATAATAAACTAATTGTCCAAGCAAATTCATACGGAACGGCTTTCTCAGACGTGGATGTAACAATTGATCGTAAAACAAAGGATATTGTAAAGAAAAAAGCTGAAGTTGTTACAACGTATCATGAAGGTGTAGAACCTGATAAACAAGTAAAGAAAAAACTAGATCAATATAAAGAAAAAATTGCACCACTTGTAAATGAAGTAGTCGGAAAATCTACAGCACCTATCGACCGTAAACAAAATGATGCTGGTGAGTCCACTCTTGGAAATTTAGTTGCCGATGCTCAGCGTCAAACGATGCAAACTCAAATCGCCCTCATGAATCCTGGTGGCATTCGTAATGACTTAGATGCTGGTGATATTACGTGGGGTGAGTTATACGGCATTCAACCTTTTGGAAATCAATTAATTAAAGTAGATTTAACAGGTCAAGACATTCGCGATATTTTAAATCAGCAATGGCAAAAAGGAACAACAAGAATGCTTCAAATTTCAGGTATTCAATATACGTGGGATGCAAATAAACCAAACGGTGAAAAAGTTACAAATATACGTTTAACAAACGGAGAAGAATTATCTCCATCTAAAATGTATAGCGTAGTTGCAAATGCCTTCTTAGCTTCTGGCGGTGACGGATTCGTATCATTTAAAAATGGTAAAAATGCAGAAACTGGTCCAAACGACTTTGAAGCGTTAGTCGATTACGTAAAACAATTAAAAGAACCAATTCAGCCAGTTATTGATGGAAGAATTCAAAAAGTAAATTAAGTGTTTCTCTAATAATAAATTTCATTTTTCACGCCATAAAGGATTTATACTGATCCTCTATTTTATACGTAATATACATCATAAAAAGGATACTCGTTCTTCCAATGAACATAGTATCCTTTTCTTTAGTTATCAAAATGTGATGTTTTGTCAACTTCATATTGCTGTAAAAATTGGTGCAACGCCTCTTCTACAAGTTTAGATTTTTGAATTCCTTTCGATTCTGATATAAGGTCCAATTGTGATAATATTTCTGTATTAATAGAAAAGGTTCGTCTCTTCTTCTCTGTACTTTTACTCATAATTGGTACAATTACTTCTTCTCTTTTTCTTAATAATTCATAAATGCTTTGTAATTGCTCATAAATTAACAATTGATAATCTGTTTTCTCATATTGAAGGGCGGTCGCTTCTTGGAGTTGTAAGTGACGTGGTTCTTCTCCATCTCCTACAAAAATACGTTTCTTCTGCTCTCCATCATATTCGTATCCAATCAATCTTAATTTCTTCGATAATGTATACGGGCTTATTTCAAGACGTTTTGCTATAATAGCGATGGGTTCACGTCTATTTAAACCATCTATAATTTCTCCAATCGTCACAATTTCCCTCCTCCCGTGTTGAAATGACACTAGTATGGTATGTTACAATGATTTTCTAACAGTATATGCAAAATGAATAGCCTGTGCGATTCATACGATTTCACAAAAGGAGGTTTTCAATATGCTTTTTCGTAGCTACACCCCTCAGTTCTATAATGAAAACAAACAACTCATTCCTAACAGTATCGCTACGATAGAAAGCGTTATGATTAATAATCGAAAACAAACTCTCCTTATGCGTGGACAAAACGTAGAGCAACCTATTTTATTATGCTGTCACGGCGGACCTGGGATGGCACAAATCGGATTTATTCGCCATTTTCAAAAAGAATTAGAGAAGCAATTTATTGTTATTAATTGGGATCAGCGCGGGGCTGGTAAATCCTTTTCAATGAAAGATTTCGGAGCAAATTTCACAATCGAACAATTCGTTTCCGATGCAAAAGAAGTGATTCAATATGTACTTAAAAGGTTCAACAAACAAAAACTATTTCTCGCTGGTCATTCTTGGGGAAGTATCATTGGGCTTAACATAGCACATCAATATCCAAAGTATATTGAGGCTTACATCGGTATTGGGCAAATTGTACATATGAAACAAAATGAAGAATTGCTATATCAACATTTAATTCGTTCTGCAAAAAAACATAATCATAAAAAAGCATTAGCTTCCCTTTTAAAATTAGGAAAGCCACCATTTTTAGATACGAGACGTCTCATTATTCAAAGAAAGTGGCTTGGCACATTCGGAGGCGCAATCCAAAATGGATCTTCCTTTTCTTTCATACGAAAAGGTTTCTTTTCTCCTGAGTACACGCTATTAGATTGGTTCAAGTTTCTCGCAGGAAATTTAAAATCTGGCGTTTTATGGGAAGAAATGCTGACAATCGATTTCTTTTCTTCTATCTCAAGTTTATCTATTCCAGTTTATTTTTGTTCTGGTCGCTATGATTATCAAACTCCTTATGCACTCGTTCAGGAATATTGCGATATTATTGAAGCGCCTATAAAAAAGATGATTTGGTTCCCAAACTCAGCACATTCTCCTGATCTAGAAGAACCAGAATTATTCGCCAATTCTTTGCAATCAATTAAACAAGAGCTAGCTTTTCAGCATTAGTCACAAAAGGCTCTTTTACATTTCATAGAAAACATTTTATAATAATATGTCGCAAGTATGTATAAACATAGCAAAATGTTTCATATGTACTTGTCTTAACAGAATAAAAATTTAGGGAGATTACATTTATTATGAACGCTGTACTCGTCGCAGTAGCAATTATGCTATTGCTTAGTTTGTTACGTGTCCAGGTCATTGTCGCCATCATTGTTGGAGCTTTAACAGGCGGACTTATCGGCGGACTCGGTATTTCAGAAACGATTAACACTTTTACAACTGGTCTTGGAAACAGTGCTCCAATCGCTTTAAGTTATGCAATGCTTGGTGGTTTCGCTATTTCCCTTTCCAAAACAGGACTTCCAGATGCTATGATTCAAACTGCATTAAAATGGATTGGCAATGAACAAGACACGAAAAAACAAGTTTATTCTAAGGTACTTATTTTATTCATTATTTTAATGATGGCTTGTTTCTCACAAAATGTGATTCCTGTTCACATTGCTTTCATCCCCATCTTAATTCCAGCACTTTTAAAAGTATTAACTGAGCTGAAAGTGGATCGCAGACTTGTCACATGTATTATTACATTTGGATTGATTACTCCTTATATGTGGATCCCTGCAGGGTTCGGAAAAATTTATCATGACGTATTGCAAACCAACGCTGCGCAAAGCGGTCTTACATTTGATGTCGCACTTATTCCAAAAGCAATGACTATTCCAGCAATCGGTATGATTATTGGATTATGTGTAGCGGTATTCATTACGTACCGAAAACCTCGTACGTATGAAACAGAACAAATTCATACTACCGAAAATGAAATCGTTCCCTATACAAAACGTAGCATTACTTTCGGGTTATTATCTATTATTGCTACATTAACTGTTCAATTAACAACCGAATCAATGATTTTCGGTGCTTTAGCAGGTATTATCGTCTTATCAGTTAGTGGCAGTCTACCACTTAAAGAAGCAGATGCGATATTAACAAGCGGAATGCGTATGATGTCCTTCATTGGCTTTGTTATGATTGCTGCCGCTGGATTCGGCGCTGTTCTTCGAAAAACAGGACATGTTGAATCTCTGGTGCAAACGAGTGCACATATAATCGGAAATAACAAACCACTCGCTGCATTTCTTATGCTCGTTATTGGACTTCTCGTTACGATGGGAATTGGTTCATCCTTTTCAACCATCCCTATCTTAACAACCATTTTTGTACCTCTTTGCATTCAGCTTGGATTTAGTCCAATGGCCACAATTGCAATTATCGGTACAGCCGGAGCACTAGGTGACGCAGGATCTCCAGCATCGGATAGTACCCTTGGACCAACATCCGGTTTAAATGCTGATGGTCAGCACCATCATATATGGGATACATGTGTACCCACTTTTCTACATTACAATATACCGTTACTTATATTTGGCTTTATTGCCGCAATTACATTATAAAAAGGTGCGTATAAAACGCACCTTTTACTTTTTTATTTTTCCTTTTAATTGTTGAAAAGCTACTTTTCCATTATCTCTGACATAGTTTTCAATTGTCGGTAGTGATGAACCTATCCATTCACACTCTATACTCCCATTCGGTCCAACAATTTTTAATTTATCTGGTATATGTATATTTAGAAATCTCGCTGACCGAATTAACTCAATAGCAATCTGATCACTTGAGGCTACAATTCCATCTACATACGGATTGTTTTGCAATAATGTAATAAATTGTTTATTTGTATACCCTTGTACACATTCTTCTCGATAAGAGATTCCTTCATCCCAAACAGCGTCTAAAAACCCTGCTATATGATCTTCCATTTCTTCACTTTCTTCTCCCTCACCGAAATATGCAAGAAAGTGACACCCTTTCTCTTTTAATAAAGAAACAGCTCTCTGTCCACTTTCATAATAATTTCCATGTGATTGTTGCTCATCGATCACAACAAACGGAAATGGAATTTTTCCTACACTTTTAAAAACTGCTCTTGTCAAAATAACACCTGCAATGTTATTTTGCTTCAGCATATGTATGTATCTATCTTTATTCTCTATATTACAAATAATGATTTGATAACCTTCTTTATATGCTATTTCCTCAATACAATGTAGCAAAGTGATGTTTGATTGGTTACATAAATTATCTACAAGTAATGCAATTATCGTTGAATCCTCTTTAAATAGTGGCTTCGCTGCACTGTTTGGCCTATAACGTAATTCTTCAATTGCTTCCTTTACTTGTTTTACTGTGTCCTCATGAACGTATCCTTTTTCATTAATAACTCGTGAAACGGTTGCGACTGAAACACCTGCCAATTTTGCAACATCACGTATAGTTGCCACATCGTCACCCCTTAATATGGTAATAGATTACAATTTTACGGTAACCTAAATTAAACTATCCGTCAAGATTAATAACTCATATTTCTGAAAATTGTTACATCATTTCACTAAACGATACTCCAACTGAATTTCATGTAAAATTGGGATATTATCATATCCAATACGTGGAATTTCTTTCTTTATTTTTCGTGCCTCCTCTACCGCATTCACATATAAATTAGTCATTACAAAATTACGTTTTTGGTAAAATCGTAACGCATTCATATTATCATTAGTTGTAATAAGCCAAACCTGTCTGCACCGTTCTTCTTCTGCAACTTGTAATACACAATCCACAAGTTTCGTCCCTATTCCTTTTCTTTCTTCAAAGCTATCTAGCGATACAATTTCGCACATATTTCTGGTCACTTCATACGTTATAATTCCGATTATTCTGTCATCTGAGAGCGCAACAAATCCTGGCAACTCTTCTAACTGATGTCCCTTACCACGTGAAACCATCAATGAACTTCCCCAGTTCTCACACATGAACATTCGGATTGTTTCTTTCATCGCTGGCGTAATTTTTTGTATATGCAGCATTTCCTATTTCTCCCCTTTTATATCATTGTGATACAATATAAGTGTATCACATGTAACGGTATTTGGAGGATGAGGTAAAGGATGAAACGTTTTTTTGCAGCACTGTTTACTATACTAGGTGCAATAACTGCCCTTGGGATTTTCTTTACAAATAAAGTGATGTACTTAAAGAAAAAAACAGAGGAAGAAGTACTCGAAAGAGAAACGAAAAAACATTTTCGTATAGAGGATTTTGATGCTCTTCATAAAGAAGAAATTCATATCCCTTCACAATTTGGATACGACCTTCACGGATATTACATTCCTGCTGGTCATTCCACCAATAAGTTTATGGTTTTTTGCCACGGTGTAACTGTAAATAAAATAAACTCTGTAAAATATGCAAACTTATTCTTAAAAAGAGGATATAACGTCCTCATTTACGATCATCGTCGTCATGGTAAAACTGGCGGAAAAACAACAAGCTATGGATACTATGAAAAACATGATTTAAAATCCGTAGTTGACTGGCTAAAAAACCGTTTTGGCACCAATATTACACTTGGTATTCATGGTGAATCTATGGGAGCTGCAACACTTCTTCAATACGCAGGACTTGTAGAAGATGGTGCTGATTTCTATATTGCAGATTGTCCTTTCTCTGATTTTCACGGACAATTACAGCACCGTTTAAAGGTTGAATTCCATTTACCAAAATGGCCTTTATTACCTTTAGCAAACGCATTTTTGAAAGTTCGTGACGGTTATACAATTCGTGAAGTTTCACCAATCGACTGTATAAAAAACATTAACAATCCCGTTCTCTTTATTCATAGTAAAGATGACGACTATATTTTAGCTGATATGACAAAAGCGTTATATGAAGCGAAAGAAAATAATAAGCAGCTTTATATTGCAGAACACGGTGCACACGCTTGCTCTTATAACGAAAATAAAGAAGAGTACGAAACAGCCGTCGATCAATTTTTAAACACATATGTGAAAGAAACAAAAAACAGGCTTGCATAAGCCTGTTTTTTATTGCGCTAAAACGTCTGTAACTTGTTCCATATTTTCAGAAATCCATTGCATTGCATCATCTAACGTTGGGAATTCTGTCGTTTGAAATGTTACTTCATCTTGCAGTAACCAAACATCCTTTGCCTCTTGCCCTACACCTGCAATGGACCAATGTAACAAACTATATGGATGATTATCATTCAAAAATGATGCCCACGTGCGCTCATTTGCAATGTTTCGTAATGTATGTAATTGTTTATCCATCTCTCGTCACCTTACTCTAGTCAGTTATGAAAACTATTATAACACTCTCTTCTTTCTCAAACAAAGTGCTCTTTTTTCTCCGCTATTTGCGGGCAGTAAAACTCCCACCTCAAAATTCGGCTGAAACAAAGAAGTTAGGTAGGAGATTAACTGCCCCTAAAAGCCCGATTGGTTCAACTAATAATTAGTGGGGGATGCCTCCCCCACTAATTAAAGTTTCACTTTATATTGCCAAGCACTTCCCTTGATTATATGATGAAATTAAGCGTTTGGGAAGGAGGGATAACGTTGGCAAAAGTACAAATTAAAGTAAATGATAATGGCTCTTTTCGCGTTACAGGGGACGTGGAATTAGTCGACTCACAAGGGAATGCATTCCCAGCAAAACCGGCATTTTCTTTATGCCGTTGTGGTTTATCAAAAAATATGCCTTATTGCGACGCTTCGCATAAAGGTAAATTCGAGTCTGTTGTTAGAGCACCAGAGGCAGAATAATTTTACATGTGACATGCACATTTTTTTGTGCATGTTTTTTCTTTTTAGCAACTCCGTTATATCCCTTCTCTTTACAACATTTCTAATACTTTTATTTCCATTCCAGCCTGCATATATTTTCACACAATTCTTCACATTCGAATATTTTTTACTAGCCTTTTATTTTTTTTGTGCTATAATTTGAGCAAACAGCATCCTTCGGGGTCGGGTGAAATTCCCAACCGGCGGTGATGAAGTGAAAACTTCTAAGTCCGTGACCCGTTTTCAACTCGAAAACGGTGGATCTAGTGAAACTCTAGGGCCGACAGTATAGTCTGGATGGGAGAAGGATATGTTTCTAGTTTTTTATATAGTGAATACACTTTTATTTCAGTATGCATATTTTTAAAGATTCATTTTGATTCTTTATATATGTTTAATTTTCTATACTTATTTTTTATACTGAAATAAAAAGAGACAACTAGCGTTTAAAAATTCGATATTTTGCTAGGTTTTTTCCTTATGCAGAAATATCAATTATCGTTAGGTTTCTTTCCTATGCTTTCGTATTCAAACTATATTTCTAGAAATCACGTCTCCCAAACCCCAAGGATATTAAATCCTTGGGGTTTTTTGATTTTTTTTGGAGAGGTGAAGAAAATGACAGATCAAGAATATATGAGGATTGCCCTGCAGTTAGCAGAAGGAACATCAGGACAAACAAGTCCAAATCCTATGGTTGGTGCTGTTGTTGTAAAAGATGGAAACATCGTTGGTATGGGCGCTCATTTACGAGCTGGTGAAGAACACGCAGAAGTTCATGCCCTTCAAATGGCTGGTCAGAACGCCAAAGACGCTACCGTTTATGTAACACTGGAACCGTGTAGCCACTTTGGAAAAACACCACCTTGCTGTGAATTGCTCATCGAAAAAGGAGTTAAGCGTGTTGTAATTGCTACTCTCGATTGTAATCCGCTCGTTTCTGGTAACGGAAAAAGAAGATTAGAGGAAGCTAGAATTGAAGTAACTACTGGTGTTCTTGAAGCAGAAGCAGTTTTATTAAATCGCTACTTTTTTCACTACATGAAAACGAAACGCCCTTTTGTAACAATCAAAACAGCGATGAGCTTAGATGGAAAAACAGCAACTGTAACTGGTGAAAGTAAGTGGATTACAGGTGAAGAAGCACGTGCTGATGTTCACCAATATCGCCATACACATGATGCAATTCTTGTTGGAGTGAATACAGTTATAGCTGATAATCCTCATTTAACAACAAGAATTCCAAATGGTGGGAAACATCCTATTCGCGTTGTTTTAGATACCCATTTACGAACGCCACCATCTTCTCATGTTATAACAGATGGTTTAGCACCGACATGGATTATTGTCGGTAAGGATGTAAAGAAAGAGAAGATATCTTCTTATGAATCTAAAAATATAGCTATATTCCAAATGGAAACGAAGCATATAGAAATCGAGGACCTTCTTTCCTTTCTTGGAGAGAAACAAATTCTTTCTCTATTCGTTGAAGGTGGCCAATCGATTCATGCAAGTTTCTTAAAAACAAACAATTTTAATGAAATTGTAACCTATATAAGCCCGAAATTAATTGGTGGGAAAGATGCTCCTACTTTATTTGGAGGAAATGGTTTTTCAAAATTACAAGATGCGCTTTCCTTGAAAATTCAAGAGATGAAACAAATTGGTGATGATATAAAAATCGTTGCGAATGCCCGAAACGAGGTGACGAAATGTTTACAGGAATTGTAGAAGAATTAGGAACGATAGCAAACATGCAACAAAGTGGAGAAGCGATGAAATTAACGATTCATGCAAAGAAAATTTTATCAGATGTTCACTTAGGTGATAGTATCGCGGTTAACGGTATTTGCTTAACTGTAACAAACTTTACAACTACTTCATTTACAGTTGATGCAATGCCCGAAACGATGCAGTCGACATCACTTCGTATACTTAAACCACACTCTAAAGTAAATTTAGAACGAGCAATGGCTGCAAACGGACGATTCGGTGGACATTTCGTTTCAGGACATATTGATGGCATCGGAACGATTTTAAATAAAAAACAACATTACAATGCCGTCTATTACAAAATAGCAATTTCTGATGAACTGCTGCGCTATTGTTTGCAGAAAGGGTCCATTGCTGTTGATGGAACGAGTTTAACGATATTTGCTATAGACGAATCTTCCATAACGATTTCACTCATCCCGCACACAGTAAGCGAATCTGTCATTGGAGAAAAAAATGCCGGAGATATCGTAAACATTGAGTGTGACATGATTGGTAAATATATCGAACGCTTTATTACTAAACCTACAAAACGAGTAGGTTCAATGACTGAAAGCTTTTTACAAGAAAACGGATTTCTATAAGGGGGAAGCACAATGTTTCATCGTATTGAAGAAGCTCTAGAAGATTTAAAACAAGGTAAAGTCGTTATCGTATGTGATGATGAAAACCGAGAAAATGAAGGCGATTTTATTGCTTTAGCAGAGTACATTACACCAGAAACAATTAATTTTATGATTACACATGGCCGTGGTCTCGTTTGTGTACCGATTACAGCAGGGTACGCGGAACGTCTACAATTAGAACCAATGGTATCTCATAATACAGATTCACATCATACTGCGTTTACAGTGAGCATTGACCATGTTTCTACAACAACAGGGATTAGCGCTCACGAACGTGCAACTACGATACAAGAATTGTTAAACCCCGCATCAAAAGGCGCTGATTTCAATCGACCTGGACATATCTTTCCATTAATTGCGAAAGAAGGCGGTGTCCTGCGTCGTGCAGGTCATACAGAAGCTGCTGTTGATTTAGCAAAGCTATGCGGTGCCGAACCAGCTGGAGTTATTTGCGAAATTATAAATGAGGACGGCACGATGGCACGTGTACCTGATTTAATAGAATGTGCAAAACAATTTGATATAAAAATGATTACAATAGAAGATTTAATTGCTTATCGCCGCCATCATGAAACACTTGTGACGAGAGAAGTGGAAATTACATTACCTACAGATTTCGGTACTTTCCACGCAATTGGCTATTCTAACTCATTAGATACGAAAGAACATATCGCACTTGTAAAAGGTGATATTTCAACAGGTGAACCGGTACTTGTACGTGTTCATTCTGAATGCTTAACAGGAGATGTATTCGGTTCACATCGCTGCGATTGCGGACCACAACTCCATGCAGCACTTGCTCAAATTGAGCGTGAAGGAAAAGGTGTTCTTCTTTATATGAGACAAGAAGGAAGAGGCATTGGGCTTCTTAATAAGCTTCGCGCTTATAAATTACAAGAAGAAGGATTCGATACTGTAGAAGCAAATGAAAAACTCGGCTTCCCTGCTGATCTTCGTGATTACGGTATCGGTGCTCAAATATTAAAAGATTTAGGTTTACAAAGCTTACGATTATTAACGAATAACCCAAGAAAAATTGCTGGCTTACAAGGTTACGATTTAGAAGTAGTCGAGCGTGTACCGTTGCAAATGCCGGCAAAAGAAGAGAATAAATCGTATTTACAAACGAAAGTAAATAAATTAGGACACTTACTAAACTTATAATTAAAGGAGAGATTTATTATGGTATTCGAAGGTCATTTAGTTGGTACAGGATTAAAAGTTGGAGTTGTTGTTGGACGTTTTAACGAATTTATTACAAGTAAGTTACTTGGCGGAGCTTTAGACGGATTAAAGCGTCACGGTGTAGAAGAAAGTGATATTGATGTTGCTTGGGTTCCTGGTGCATTTGAAATTCCTTTAATCGCTAAAAAGATGGCTAGTAGCGGAAAGTATGATGCTGTTATTACATTAGGTACTGTAATCCGAGGTGCTACAACGCACTACGATTACGTTTGTAATGAGGTAGCAAAAGGTGTTGCGTCTTTATCACTACAAATGGACATCCCAGTTATTTTCGGCGTATTAACGACAGAAACAATTGAACAAGCGATTGAACGCGCAGGTACGAAAGCTGGTAATAAAGGATATGAATCAGCTGTTGCTGCAATTGAAATGGCTCACTTATCAAAACAATGGGCATAAAAAAAGAGGCTGCGGCCTCTTTTTATTTTTTTACCTTTTTTTGTACATCTTTTATTAATTCATTCATCGTTTTTCCTTCTGTTTTTATATGAAGAGCTTGTGCTGTTCTCCATACATTCTCTCTTTTTTTCGCTTCTTCTATAATAGTAATTTCTTTTCTAACTTCCTTTAAATCTTTTCCTTCCGTTTTCAATCCAAAATGTTCAGCTTTCGTTCGAAAGTGTTGTTCGATTCTTTGTTGCATCTCTTTTTGTTCAGGATTTTCAGCAGCCTTAACTGGATCAGAACTTATTGCTTTTATTAAAATTAAACAAGTCATAATCGCTAATATGTATTTGTACATGTAAAATCCTCCAACCCAATATAAATTACATATTTACTATGTACAACTAGGGCTTGGAAAATTCGTCCACAAAAATTCTTTTTTTCGCTCAAAAACCAATAATATCAAGCGTTCACAACTATTTATTACATTTTATTTACAAAAAAGCAAACTCTTTTACAAGTTTGCTTTTTCATCTATCTTATAATGCACATTCTTCAATCTCAAATCCTAAATCTGCAATCATACCCCAGTCCGCAGTCGGCTCTTGTCCAGCTGTCGTTAAGTAGTCCCCGACAAAAATAGAATTTGCTGCAAATAAACCGATTGGCTGTACAGAGCGTAAATTGATTTCACGTCCTCCTGAAATACGAATTTCTTTTGTTGGGTTTACAAAACGCATCATTGCAAGTACTTTTAAACATTCTACTGGCGTTAACTCTTTTTGCCCTTCAAGAGGTGTCCCCTTTACAGCAACAAGGAAATTACAAGGGATAGAATCTGCATCTATACGTTGTAATTCAAATGCAATTTCAGCACGCTCTTCAATTGTTTCTCCCATGCCAAAAATCGCTCCAGAGCATGGTGAAATACCAGCTTGTTTTGCTTTTTGAACTGTATCAACACGATCATCATACGTATGAGTTGAACAAATACTATCGTAATTATTTGCATGTGTATTTAAGTTGTGGTTATAACGGTGCACGCCTGCTTCCGCTAAACGTCCTGCTTGATCTTCATTTAAGAAACCTAAACAACAACAAATCTTCAAGTCTGTCGTTTCACGAATTTCCTTAACTGCTCCAATTACGTGATTTACCTCTTTATCCGTCGGACGACGACCAGACGCTACAATACAATATGTACCTGCTTTACGGCGTATTGCTTCATGTGCCCCTTCTACAATCTTCTCCTGCGTTAACCATGCATATTTATCAATCGGTGCTTCTGAAATAATAGACTGTGAGCAATATCCACAATCTTCAGGACATAATCCAGATTTCGTATTAATAATCATATTCAATTTTACTTTCTTACCAAAGTGATGATGGCGAATAATGTAAGCTGCATTCATAATTTCTAAAACTTCTGTATCATCAGCTTCTAATATCGCTATTGCATCTTCTTTCGTAATCATTTTCTCTTCCACTACGTCGTATGCAAGTTTTTTCCAATCCCTTTTTGTTTGTACTTGTTTCATTTCATCTCTTCCCCTCTTTTGTTATATGTATAAATAAAGCATGATACGTTGCCATTATCCCTTCATTTCCCGTGAAGTCTCTTTCGTATATGCGTAGCATCGCACGAAAGAGTGAGGGACTTTGACAATATGATCCTTCATTGCTATTAGTTGCTCCTACTTTTCGAATAGAATGCAGAAACTCCTTAACTTCTGTAAAACTCTCTATGTAACATGTTTCAGAAACATGCACATCCCCTGTTTCTATCTTACATATATGAAGCAACTGATCTTTTGAATAAAAACGTTGACCAATCGATATTTCATTTTTTATATTTCTTTCTTCTTTCGCACGTTGGAACGAAGCATGCAATTCTTGAAATGTTTCATGTCCAAACGTTGAAAAGAGTAATATCCCATCTATAGACAAATGTTGAAATAAATTTCTTAACACTTGTTGAAAATTATTTAACCATTGAAATGTAGCATTTGAAATAATGACATCATATGATTCTTCTAATCGTAATTGCTCAATATCTTCACAGTGAAACGTTACATTTTTTACATTTTGTCTAGTTTGCGCAATCGCAATCATACTTTCAGCAAAATCAACTGCTGTAATATGTGCTTTCGGAAATAACTTTGATAATTGTTCTGTTACATACCCCGTCCCGCATCCCAGTTCTAAAATACGTATTGATGCCGTTTCACTATATCGTTCCTTTAAGATTGAAAGTAATGAATGTGCCATCTTTTTTTGTACATTTGCATATCGATCGTAAGATACGGCTGCCCCATTAAACCGTTTTTGTAGTAACGTTTTGTTGATCATGTCGTATCCCCTCTACAAATTGAATTATCTCATTTGCACAATATTCAAAATTCGTTACACATAATGCATGCCCTGCTTCACTTACTACTTTCAGCTCGCTGCTGCTATTCTCCGTCATACTACGTGCCGCAGACAATGGGCATATTACATCCTGTTCTCCGTGAATAAGTAGTATAGGTACTTTAATTTCTTTTAGTTCTTCTCTCATATCTGTTTCTATTAAATAATCCAAACCTAGTTGTAAAGACTGAATAGAATCACCTTTAAAACGGTCTACAATGTCTTCAAAGTTTTTATTCCCTTTTAGCTCATCTTTCGTAAACATATTTTCATAAAACCGCTTGAGCGTATCTTCTTTCCTTCTCGCCAAATTCCTTTTCAGCCGTTCTACATGCAAAGCATTCCATCCATTACTATAGTCGCTCGTATTTGTAAATTTAGCAGTCCCACCAATTAATACGATGCCTTTTGCCTGAATCTTTTTATAAGCTTCAACTGCTGCTAACGCTCCTAGTGACCATCCAACTAAAATTACGTTGTCGTTATGCGCTACATCTATAATTCGTTCCGCAAATTCACTTCGTTCTTTCACATTACGCCAATCTACGCATTGAACAGGATATCCTTTAAAATACGGAAGTACTAAATCCCAAATATTCTCTTCCATTCCCCATCCGGGGATAAAAATAATCTTTAGCTCGTTCATACGAAAATCTCCTCTTCTTTCGCAATGTGAATAATTCGGTCAATAGCCCATTTTAAATCAGCTATTGTATGTTGCGATGTAACTGCAAAGCGAATTCGAGAACTATGAACCGGCACAGTTGGCGGACGAATTGCAATGGCCGCAATCCCTGCCTCTTGCAACCTTTTACTAAATCGTAAAGCATGTTCATTTGAACCGACTACAATCGGTACAATATGAGTTGAACTATTCCCAATATCAAAACCAACATCCCTTAATTTAGTTCTGAAGTATTCTCCGTTTGCTATAAGGTTCTCTCTTCTTTCGTTATCTTCTTTTACAATTTCAATTGCTTTTTGCACTGCTCCTAACGTACTTGGTGGTAAAGCTGTAGTAAAAATAAAGCTTCTCATCATATTTTGTAAATACTCTATATAAATTTCATCACCTGTCAAATACGCACCATAACACCCTAAAGCCTTGCTAAACGTCCCCATATGTATATCAATTTTTTGAGCAAGATTTTTTTCTATATGAGATAACCCAGCTCCGCCGATTCCATATATTCCACTCGCATGTGCTTCATCGACTATAATGATTGCCCCGTACTTCTCTTTCAGCTGTACTAAATCTCTTAAATACGCAGTATCACCATCCATACTAAAAACGGTATCTGTTACGATTAATTTCCTTTTTTCAGGCGAAGCCATTTTCAACAGCTTCTCTAAATGATCCAAATCATTATGACGATACCTTTTATGCTCTGCCCCGCTTAATAGGATTCCATCAACAATACTTGCGTGATTTAACTTATCACTAAAAACAATATCGTGCCGAGAGGCCAAAGAAGATATGGCACCTATATTTGCCGTATACCCACTATTTACAATTAAAGCTCTTTCAGTACCTTTCCAGTCACATATGCTTCTCTCAACCTCTTCATATAATGGATGATTTCCTACAACGAGACGAGAGGCAGTCGCTCCAGTTCCATATCTTTTTGTACAGGCAATAGCAGCTTCTTTTAACCTTTCATCTCCAGCTAACCCTAAATAATTATTTGACGCTAAATTTAACATCCTTTTTTTATCTCGAATAAGCCAAGTCTCTTCTGCCTTCTCTGTTACATGCAAATCACGATACTGCCCTTGCTCATGTAATTGTTGTAATTTACATTGAAGGTGCGCCCGCCACGTTTGATTCATTTTGGATAAACTCCTCTAATTTTGAAATCATAATATGTTCTTTTGCAGATTCTAATACTTCTTCTTTCGTAAACTCACCTTCAAAGAATGGTAATAATCCTAAAACTGGTACCCCGCTCAGCTCTTCAATCATCTCTTTATTTTCTTGCACTCTTTCCATTTCACATTCTTTGCAACCTGATAAAATGACACCCGCTACGGTTAAGCCATGCGCCTTTGCGTAAGCAATCGTTAACACTGTATGATTTACTGTTCCTAATGTAGGACGAGCTACTACAATAAGAGGCAACTGTAATTCTTTTGCAAAATCAATTACTAAAGCATCTTCTGTATATGGGACAGCAAGCCCACCTGCCCCTTCTACAAATAAGCTATTAAACTCTTTTAATAGTTCATTATAGTAATCAGTAATTTCTTTTAACTTTACTACTCTTCCAGCTCTTTTCATGGCAAGTCTCGGAGCAAGTGGTTCTTCAATAGAATAAGGGCAAATTTCATTTTCTTGTGTCGGCACACCTGATAATGCTTTTAACCTTGCCGCATCTCCCTCAGGGTTTGATGCAACATGCCCACTTTGCAACGGTTTATACACCCCTACGTTATATCCTAATTGTCTAAATACACCTGCTATAGCACCTGCAACTACTGTTTTTCCAACTTCAGTATCAGTTGCTGTTATAAAAAAACCACTCATTATTCTCCCTCCGTAACATCCGAGATTGCCTTATATAAAATGCGTAACATATCATCAATCTCTTCAAAAGTAGAAGCAAGTGGTGGCATAAATACAATCGTGTTACCTAGCGGTCGTAAAATCATACCCAGCTCTCTTGCGCGTTTACATACTTGAACACCGACTCTTTCTGTCCAGTCAAACGCTTCTTTCGTTTCCTTATTCTTCACAAGCTCAATACCAACCATTAATCCGCACTGACGAATATCACCTACATGTTTATACGCAAAGAGCTTTTCTAATTGCGCTGCCACATAATCCGTTTTACGTGCCACTTCTTCTATTAAATTTGTTTTTTCATATAGTTCTAGATTTGCGATTGCTACGGCACACCCTAACGGATTGCCTGTGTAGCTATGTCCATGGAAAAATGTTTTTTGTTCTTCATATTCTCCTAAAAAGGCATTATATATTTCATCTGTCGTTACCGTAACTGCAATTGGTAAATATCCACCTGTTAAACCTTTCCCAGCAGTTAAAATGTCTGGCGTCACATTTTCATGTTCACACGCAAACATTTTCCCTGTACGCCCAAATCCAGTCGCTACCTCATCTGTAATAAATAATACATTGTACTTAGTACATAAATCGCGCAGTCCTTTTAAATATCCTTTTGGCATTGTAATCATCCCGCCAGCACCTTGCATTAATGGCTCTACAATGATGGCAGCTACTTCTTCATGCTTTTCTTTCAACAATTCTTCCATTTCTTCTAAATGGCTTTTTACAATTTCCTCCTTATTATTTCCGTAAGGAGAACGATATGTATATGGATACGGCATTTTAATCGCATCAAATAAGAGCGAACTATACACTTGGTGAAACAAGTCTATTGCTCCTACCGAAACAGCTCCAATTGTATCACCGTGATATGCTTCTTTTAATGTAACGAATCTTTGTTTCTTTCGTTTCCCTTTATGCTGCCAATATTGGAAAGCCATCTTAATTGCAATTTCAACAGCGGTAGAACCTGAATCAGAATAGAATACCTTCTTCAATCCATCTGGTACAACCTCAATAATTTTTTCTGCTAATAAAATAGATGGAACGTTAGCAAGTCCTAACATAGTAGAATGAGCAATTTTATTTAATTGCTCACGAATTGCTTCATCTAATTCCGGTACTTGATGTCCGTGAACATTTAACCATATAGATGAAACACCATCCCAATATTCATTACCATTTACATCGTATAGCTTTCTTCCCTCTCCACGTTCAATAATGACAGGATCTTCTTCTAAATAATCTTTCATTTGTGTAAATGGGTGCCATACGTAAGCTTTATTTTTCTCTGCTAATTCTTCATATGTATAAGATGATTTTTCAATCGTTTTACTATTTATTTTCACAATTGTCACCCCTAATGTTAACTTGTTTATAAATATAGTTAACATTAAATCTGAATGACTGTCAATTATTTTAAAATCAAATGGTTCTTAAAAAAGAACAACTTATCATATGATAAGTTGTTCTACTTTCCATGCTGTATCTTTCCAATTTCTAAAATAATTTCTTCATCTTTTTTCCCCTCTGTATCAATTCCAAGTTGCTTAGCGTGCTCAATTAATAAATCATGACGCTTCTCAAACCTAGCGGTATTTACTTCTTTCGTAACCTCTTCTTTTGTTTTCCCTTCAGTAGAAACTCCTAGTTTTTCTGCTGCTTTTTCCATTGATTTCTTCTCTTCTATTTCTTTTACTTTCTTCACTTCTGACTGTTGTATTTGCTTTTGTTTCAACTGCTCTGATTCAGCCGCAAAAGCTGTGTAAATTCCAGCACTTCCTCCAATAACTAATAAAGTGGTAAAAAGAATTATTTTTTTCTTCACTCTTTCCTCCCCCTTTCAAATTCATTATAACGTACATTTTTACAGCGTTAAAAACAATTATCCTTTATTTCCCTAAAAAACATTTAATATTTTTATTGACATGTAAGATGAAAATATGATAAAAATTTAACTAACATCATATGAATCGGCGTTGATAGGATTTAGTAGTATTTCGATTTCTGATTTCAGAGAGCTGGTGGTCGGTGCGAACCAGTACAGAGCGAATTATGAATTACCCCCTGGAGCTTCTTTTACGAAACGTGAGGAGTAGTGAAAGACGGTTATAGACCGTTATGTCTAAAGAGTGGTGAAACGACACTGTTTCACAATTTAGGGTGGTACCGCGAATTTTTCGTCCCTGCATATATTGCAGGGGCGTTTTTTATTTTATAAGCGCATATCATATGACCCTTTATTTTGTGATACATTCATTTCACAAGCTAGGGTGGTACCGCGATTTCTTCGTCCCTGCATAATTATATGCAGGGACGTTTTTTTATCCAATCATTTCCGCATCATATAGAAGAACTAACAATTACCGGTAATTTGTCACAAAATTCTAAATTTTAGAAGGAAATATACAATATTGGCGAATTTTATATAAAAAAGAGCTATTTCACATTACTTAGGAGGGGAAAACAATGGTTTCAAAAATTGAGTCTGTTCTTTTAACAATTTTTATCTTTTTCTGCATTGGCTTTAGTGTTATCAAATTAGAAGTTTCACCACACATCCCGATTTTATTTGGCATCGTTCTTTTATTAGCGTTTGGATTTATGAAAAAAATTGATTGGTCTACTATGGAAAAAGGAATGATAAGTAGTATTTCAGCTGGTATTCCATCTATATTTATTTTCTTACTTGTAGGCGTATTAATTAGCATTTGGATCGCAGCTGGAACTATTCCAACTTTAATGGTATACGGCTTCCAACTTGTATCTCCAAAAATTTTCGTTCCAACTGTTTTTGTTGTTTGTGCAATTGTTGGAACGAGTATCGGTAGTGCATTTACAACTGCTGCAACTGTAGGACTTGCCTTTATGGGAATGGGTACTGCCCTTGGATACGATCCAGCTCTTATTGCTGGGGCAATTATTTCTGGGGCATTCTTCGGAGATAAAATGTCTCCTTTATCTGATACAACAAACTTAGCGCCTGCTGTAACGGGTGTAGATTTATTTGAACATATTCGTAACATGCTTTGGACAACAGTGCCAGCTTTCATTATTGCTTTTATCGCATTTTTCATTTTAGGAAGCGGATCTGGTGGAAACGTTGATTTCTCAGCATTTATTAACACATTAGAAAAAAATGCAACGATTTCTATCGTTACACTGATTCCTATTTTATTACTGTTCCTATTCGCATTTAAAAAGGTACCCGCAGTTCCAACATTACTTGCAGGAATTGTGGTAGGGATTATTATTCTCTTTATTTTTAAACCTAGCACTTCTTTAGCTGATTTAATAAAAATTATGCAAGACGGTTACGTTTCTAAAACTGGTATCAAAGATATTGATAGCTTATTATCTCGCGGTGGCCTGCAAAGTATGATGATGTCAATTGCTCTTATTTTCCTAGCTCTTTGTATGGGAGGATTATTACAAGGAATGGGTATTATAGCGCAGCTGATGAATATTATCTCTAGCTTCGTAAAAACTAGTACACGCTTAATTATTTCTACTGCTTCAACTGCAATTGGTGTAAACTTCTTACTCGGTGAGCAGTACTTATCCATCGTTTTAACAGGACAAGCATTTGCTAATAAATACGATGAAGTCGGTTTAGAACGTCGTAATTTATCACGAGTATTAGAAGATGCTGGTACAGTAATTAATCCACTCGTACCATGGGGTGTAAGTGGCGTATTCTTAACAAACGTTCTTAGCGTTCCAACATTCGATTACCTGCCATACGCAATCTTCTGTTTAGCATGTCCAGTCGTAACCATTATCGTCGGCTTTACTGGATTCGGTCTTTCATGGAAAAAAGAAAAAGCAGTACCAGTTTCATAATATAATAAAAAGGATTACCAAATCGGTAATCCTTTTTATATTTCTCGACTATCTATTCGCTTTCTTTCTTCTAAATAACATAAGTAATCCCGCTCCAACAAACGCAAGACCCGCTCCAATTGTAGAAGCAATACTTGCACCTGTTTTCGGTAAATCACGTTCATCTTTTTCAGCTTCTTTATTTTCACTTACAGTTGTTGTTGTTTCTTTTGTATTTTGATCATCTGTTGTAGTTTGTCCAGATCCAGTATTGTTTCCATCTTGTTTTGGTTCATTACCATTATTACCTTCTTCTGTTGGTGGTGTTGGGTTTTCTCCATTACCTGTTGGCGGTGTTGTTGGATTTTCTCCCCCACCTGTTGGCGGTGTCGTTGGATTTCCTTTACCAGTTTCTTTATCATCATTTTTCTTCGTTATATCAATTGCATATTTAGCAAATTCATTTTCAGATGGTCCAACATATGATATGTTCCCATCTTTCTTTATATACTTTTGTGCATTTGGTGAAGAATCAAATGTTGTATTTAATTTATCTGCAACAATCGGTTTAAACGTCCAATTTTTATCTGCTGTCGGGTTAATAACTGGCGTTTCTTGCATATACTTTACAATAATTTGACGTGTTTCATCTTGCGATTGATATACAACTTCCCCTTTACTTACACCCGGGAACGTCTGGCTACTTCCACGATAGTTATTTGTAGCAACGATGAACTCTTGATTGTCAGCTACTGGCTTACCTTCATATGTCATATTTACAATACGATTCGTATTTGCATTTACAACTTTTCCATCTTTATCGTATTTCGCCGGTTGTGTTACATCAATTTCGTATTTTAAGCCATCTAAAATATCGAAGTTATATGTAGGATAGCCTATATTTACTAATGGCTGTTCTTCTGTTTTCTTTGGATCAATTGTATTAAACTGACCTGCAGACATTTCAAGCCATTCTTTCACTTGTGCCCCATTTACTTTTACAGCATATAACGTATTTGGATATACGTATAAATCTGCAACGTTTTTAATCGCTAACGTTCCAGCTGGAATATCCGTATAATATGTTGCACCGTTTCGACCACCTGCTTTAAATGGTGCCCCTGCAGATAAAACCGGAATATCTTTAATCTTTTCGTACTCTGGTTTTTTAAGTTCTTGTTCTACATACCATTTTTGCGCATTTGTCACAATTTGTACAGAAGAATCATCTTGTACTAATGAAAAATAACTATTAATTGGTGCTTTCGTTGTACCTACAGCTGTATTTACATAATCGATTGTCGCTTCATGCTCACTTTTAATCTCATTAACTAATCTTGGATCAGGTCCTACATTACCTTTACCATTAACAATTGGGCGATATTGTGGCTTAGATTGATCTTTTTGTACTTCCCATTTTCCGTTTACCTTTTTCAATTGCATATCAATAATACCTAAGTTATTTCCAAAAACGCCAGGCATTACAACTGGAACACCATTAAATACACTTGCCACTTCAGTATGTGAATGTCCCATTAATACTGCATCTACGCCAGGAACTTCTGTCGCTAAATAAAACGATGCATTTTCCATTCCTTCGTTGTATCCACTCTTATCAACACCTGAATGCGCTAGTGCAACTATAATATCCGCACCTTGCGCCTTCATTTCCGGAACTAATTTTTTCGCTGTTTGCACAATATCTTTTGCTTTTACTTTTCCTTCTAAGTTCGCTTTATCCCAGTTCATGATTTGTGGTGGAACAAATCCCATTACACCAATTTTCACTATTTGTTTTTGGCCTGCTTCATCCACTACTTCTTTCTCTAAAATATGATATGGTTTATCAAAGTAATGCTCGTCATTCTCATCATTACCATCATGGTCATCTATATAGACATTCGAGTTAATAACCGGGAAATCCGTTTTTTTAATCACTTTTTTTAAATAATCTAAGCCGTAGTTAAATTCATGATTCCCAAGAGAGATGACGTCATACTTCATTAAATTCATTACACGATATAATGGATGTGTATAACTAGGATCCACAGGATTCTTCGGATCTTTTATTTTATTTGCTACATAATCTCCAAGCGGTGTCCCTTGTAATGCATCTCCATCATCAAATAGGACAGAGTTTTTCGCTTCTTCACGTGCTTTATTAACGAGTGTTGCCGTTTGTACGAGACCTACTTTATTATCTGTTTTCGTTTGATAATAATCGTAATTCATTAAGTTAACGTGAATATCTGATGTTTCTAGAATTCGTAATTTAACTGTACTCTCCCCAGTGTTCTCATCTGCATGAGCTGTTGCTGGCATTACTTGCGGTGCTATAACACCAATCGCAAGAGTTGCTCCAGCTAGCATTTTTTTTGACTTTTTCACAAAAAATCCCCCTTATACAATTACCAGAAATAATGAAATGAATCCCTATCTGTCTCTAACCACATACCTTTTTTCTTCTATTAGAGACACAATTTTCATTTCACCCTGCGCTAACGAGTAGTCCCCTTAAACGCCCGATTGATGAAGACTATTAATTAATAGGAAATAAAGCTCCCACTCATTAAAGTTTCACCTTATCTGACATTATCATATATAAAGTTCTTTCCTATCGTCAATATTTTTTGACAAACTTCAACAAATTTTCTGTAAAGTTATTATAAACTTTTCATAAACATATAATATGCCCTTACATTGCTAATACTGCTGAATATGATACAATTACCAATTACAAGGAGGATGAATTTATGAAAAAAGTCATCTTAACAATTGTTTGTCTCCTCCTTCTGATCATTTCTTATTCTTATTTTGAAAAGAACGACGAGACAAAACAAAATGAAACTGAAGAAAAAACAAAAAAAACATCTGCCCCAAATTGGATTGATAAGCAAACAAACGAATCTTTTTATCATCTTGTATTAGGTGATTCACTCGCTAAAGGATATGGATCGACACAAGGTGGATTTGCTGAATTAGCTTCTAAGCAAATAGAAGCACAAATTCATAAACCAATTACAGTAGAAAACCTTGGGGTAAACGGTCTTACAACAGATCGTCTCGCTAAAAAAGTTCAATCAGAAGATGTAAAGGAAAAAATTAGAGCAGCAAATATAATTACAATTAATATTGGAGGAAATAATTTATTTCGTTTAAATCGTGATGTTGGTGTTATAGATGGTATAAAAATGTTAAATAAAGAAAAAGCCCATTTTGAAGCGGATATAAAAAGTATTGTAAAAACAGTTCGAGATCAAAATCCGGACGCTTTACTCATTCTCTCAGAACTCTATAACCCGTTACAACTCGATGACTCCATCGCAAGTTATGCAGATATGTTTTTAGATGGCTGGAATGAATCTGTTTATTCCATTTCCAAAGCAAATCAACCATCTATCGTTTTACCAATTCGCAAATTAATATCGAATGATAAAAAAGAGTTATTATTTGACCAAGTACACCCAAATGATAACGGCTATGCAATTATTGCCAATACATTTACAAAGCAAGTGTTATCCTACAAATATTAAAGCGACCA
Source organism: Bacillus sp. JKS001846 (assembly GCF_900176455.1). Taxonomy (NCBI): domain Bacteria; kingdom Bacillati; phylum Bacillota; class Bacilli; order Caryophanales; family Bacillaceae; genus Bacillus; species Bacillus sp. JKS001846. The sequence continues at coordinate 1,585,847 of NZ_FWYG01000001.1, read as the reverse complement.
TGAAACAATTCTATTTTTATAACATGTCTTTTTTGTTACAATGATAGTGGAAGGGGGCCTTTATATGGAATCACGCGAGTGGGAACGTATTGTTGATCATCTTCTTTCGCTAGTGCCTCTTTTTTATCGCAAATTTATGCTTCCTGGAGAATTTTCTTCTCAAAGACATATGCCGCCATCACATACACAAGTATTACTGCTTTTGCATGAAAACGGCACATTAGCAGTTTCCGAAATCGGCAAGCGGCTAGCGATTTCACGGCCTAACATGACACCTCTATTAAACAAACTTATTCAAGAAGAACTAATAGAGCGTCATTATAGCGAAAAAGATCGACGGGTCATTTTAATTTCCCTAACAGCTGAAGGGAAATTATTAGTAAATCAGTATCAGCAATTCATTTTAGACAAACTAAAAGAAAATTTCCAAACATTATCTGAGGAAGAGCGCGAAAAGCTCATTCATTCTCTTCAAACCATTCAAAATTTAATTTTGAAAACAAACGTATAAAGCTGCTTCTAAATAGAAGCAGCTTTATGATTCGTAATAGTTACCATAGTATACATTGGAATATGGCCATGTTGTTAAATATGGTTTTTTTTCCTGTGTAGGCTGTTGTGTTGGTAATTGTGGTATTTGTGATAATTGCTGTAATTGTTGTTGCCGATATAATTCGTATTGTCTACTCGTATCATAAACCGGATAATAATTTACATATGGATATACTTGAGGTACGTAATAATAATACATTATCCTCTCCTCCTTTTTCTTAAACATATTCAAAGGAGAAAATGAATGTGACATTGTTTATAATTGTACAAGTGGTTCTCTCACTCGTTTCTTCCTTTTCTTCAAACGTAACTTACGGTTCTTTTCGTATAAATAATGCACAACGAAATATGAAATGAGACCAAACACAACTCCTAAAATCGTCATTCCAATTAATACATACACTTCACTTTGTAATAAGCTCTTTAATATCGTAAAAATGTGACTTGAAAACAAGTCCGATATCGTAAATGGTTCATGATGAATTTTCTGTACATGAAATGGATAAATCATTTTTCCTAACGCATACGCAAGCGGAAATAAAAATACTGGGAGAAACGATATTTTCCCAATAATATTGCCAATAACTGCCGCAGGAAAAGATCCCTTTGCTAACCTGACGATTGGATAAAATATTACATATACGAGCGATGCCGTATAAATGACTAACATTTCTAAGCCGAATCCTATAGCAAACCCTAACGATACTTTCTTTGCGCCTTCTGGCGATCGAAGCAACTTATAATATTGAAACTTTAATATTCTCCACATCCGCTGGAAAAACGAATATGTTTTCTTAGTTGTTTTCACCCTCATCATCTCTTTAACTATATTTTTATATGTAGTATGTCCTTACACACTCTGAAAAACAAATTTAGTTTTCTCTTTTATTATAAATGATATCGAAATGGTTAACCAAATATACATCCGACATTTTAATATAAAAAAACCTCCCTTTTAGGAAGGCTCTTCTACATTTTTAAATAAACTCACTAATAACGCTTTTTGAGCATGCAATCGATTACCAGCTTGCTCAAAGACGATAGACTGCGGTCCATCTATAATTTCTCCTGTTACTTCTTCTTCACGATGGGCAGGTAAACAGTGTAAGAAACGATATGTTTGCTTCGCATGCTTAACAAGTTCGTTATTGATTTGGTAAGGTTGAAATAAAGTATACTTCTCTTCTTCGCCCTCTTGCCCCATGCTCATCCAAACGTCAGTATAAATGAAATCTGCTTCATTCACCGCTAATTCAGGATCATGCAAAACTTCAATTTCAGCTCCTGTTTCCTTGGCAATTGCTAACGCTTTTTTTACAATCTCTTCATTCGGTTCATACCCTACAGGCGTTGCCACAGTCATATGCATTCCGACTTTTGCACTCGCTAGCAACAATGAATGACATACATTATTTCCGTCACCTACGTAAGCCAATTTTATTCCTTTAAATGTATTTGTTTCTTCGTATATCGTCATAAGGTCTGCCAATGCTTGACAAGGATGATGATCATCCGTTAAACCGTTAATAACAGGAATACTCGATTCTTTTGCAAGCTCTTCTACATCCGCGTGTGAGAATGTACGTATCATGATCCCGTCAATATACTGCGATAATACTTTCGCAGTATCTGAAACGCTTTCTCCTCTTCCCATTTGCATCTCTTTCCCACTTAAAAACATACCATGTCCCCCGAGCTGTACCATTCCTGCTTCAAAAGATACACGAGTACGAGTTGAATGCTTATCAAAAATAAGCCCTAATATTTTGCCTTGTAATAAAGGCTCTTGCTTATTCTTTTTTAAATATATAGCGAACTCAATTAAAGAAATAATTTCTTCTTTCGTTAATTCTTCTAGTGTTAAAAGATCTTTCGTATTTAATTTCGGTACTTGTACAGTTGACATGAAACTTCCCCCTTATATGATTGATACGTTTTTTGTACAAACTACTTTTTTTATTATATATACTGCCTGTTCTAACTCTTCATTCGTGACAATGAGTGGCGGTAATAGTCTTATCACATTAGGACCTGCTTGTAATACGAGAAGTCCTTCGTTTTCTAGTTGTTCTATAAAACTTGCAACTTCATGCTTACACTCAATCCCAATCATAAGCCCCTTACCACGTATATTTTGAATACATTCGACATGCTGTAATTCCTCTTGCAACTTCTCTAATACGTACTCGCCTTTTTCTTGTACTTCTTTTAAAAACGATGGTTTTTCACTTACTTGCAATACTTCTTTCGCTGCAGCCATCGCGATGTAATTCCCGCCAAAAGTTGAACCGTGTGATCCTGCAGTAAACGACGCTCCGAGCTCTTTCCGGCCAATCATCGCTCCGACAGGAATCCCATTCCCAAGCGCCTTTGCAACGGTAACGATATCAGGCTCTATTCCCACTTGTTCATAAGCGAATAGTGTTCCAGTTCTTCCTATCCCCGTTTGTACTTCGTCTATAATAAATAAGGAACCGAACTTATTACATAATGTTTCAATCTCTTTCAAAAAAGATAGATCAGCAGGTATTACTCCTCCCTCTCCTTGAACAACTTCTACCATTACCGCCGCAACTTCTTCATTCATTACTTCCTCTAATGCTTTAATATCGTTAAAAGGGATATGTAAAAAAGATGGAAGTAATGGACCAAATCCTTCTTTTACCTTATCTTGGCCCGTTGCACTCATCGTTCCAAATGTTCTACCGTGAAAAGACTGCTGGCATGTTACGACGAGAGATTTTCCAGTATGCTTACGTGCTAACTTTAAAGCCGCTTCATTTGCCTCTGCCCCACTATTACAGAAAAACACATAATCTAATTCTCTATTTTCTGTTAATAATGACGCAACTTCTTCTTGCAAGCTGTTTGTAAACAGGTTAGATATATGCCATATATCATCAAGTTGCTCTTGTACACCTTTGAGAACAGTAGGGTGACAATGTCCTAAATTACATACGCCAATTCCTGATGTGAAATCTAAATATTCCTTACCGTTATTATCAATAACTTTCGTTCCAGTTCCCTTTACAAACTCAATAGTTCTTCTGCCATACGTTTGAAAAAGATGACTCGTCATGCAATACTCACACCTTTCGTTACCGTCGTTCCAATACACTCTCCCGTAACCTCAGTAAAATCTTTTGTACCATTCACAATACTTATCTTTTGCACTCCCATTTTTAATGATGCTAGTGCCGCCTGTACTTTCGGAATCATCCCACCTGTAATAACACCTGTTTCTATAAAAGTAGCAATTTCAGATTCATCCGTTTCCTTTACCAAATTCCCTTCATGTAATATTCCATCTACATCCGTAATAAAAATAAGCTCTTTTGCCCCTAACGCAGCCGCAATCCCAGCTGCAGCATTGTCCGCATTTATGTTATAAACTTCATTACCATTTACCCCGATTGGAGCAATAACAGGAATATACTCCATATTCATTAATCCTTTTAATAAGGCTGTTTCTACATAACTTACTTCCCCCACATATCCTATCTCTTCACTGACAGGTTGAACTTGAAGTAAATTGCCGTCACATCCTGAACAACCTACCGCAAGTAAATTATGCTTTTGTAAATTCATTACGAGTTTTTTATTCGTACTTCCGCATAGCACCATTTGAACAACATCCATAACTTCTTTTGGTGTTACGCGTAATCCATCTCTTTTTTCTACGTTGATGTTACAATCTTTTAATTTGGCATCAATTTCTGGCCCACCACCATGAACAATCACTACTTTATACTTCTGTTGCAATTTCTTTATACATTCAAAAAACACAGCTTTTAATTGATTCAACATACTACCGCCGCATTTCACTACAATATATTCGCTCATCTTCTCTCTCCTTATGTACGATAACAAGCGTTTATTTTCACATATTCATAGCTTAAGTCACAGCCCCAAGCTGATCCTGTCTCTTCTCCTAAGTGTAAGTACACATTAATGACTATTTCATCTTCTTGTAATCTCTCTTTCATTTCTTCTTCAGAAAATGTTTGAGGCTCACTATTTTTTAATACCAATATAGATTGAAGAGTAATGTCAATTGTATTCGGACTAATAGCTACTTCACTTTGTCCAATACTGCTAATAATTCGTCCCCAGTTTGGGTCTTCACCATGTATTGCTGTTTTCACAAGACTCGAACCGACTATTTGCTTTGCAATTTTTTTTGCCTCTTCATTCGTTTGAGCTCCTAGCACATTTACTTCTATTAACTTCGTAGCGCCTTCACCATCTTGCGCAATTTTTTTTGCTAAATCTTCACATACCTTCTGTAAAGCACATACGAAAGTTTCCCAATCTGTATGTTCCATATTTATCGGCCTTGTTTCTGATAATCCACTTGCCATAACGATGACCATATCATTCGTAGAAGTATCTCCATCTACCGTAATTTGATTAAATGTATGATTCGTAATTTGGGATAATGCCGTTTGCAATACGTCATGCTCTATATGAGCATCTGTCGTAATAAAACTAAGCATCGTTGCCATATTCGGATGAATCATCCCTGAACCTTTTGCAACACCCGCAATCGTCACTTTCTTCCCATCAATAATCATTTCATAGCAAGTTTCTTTCGTTATGAGATCCGTCGTTAAAATTGCTTCAGAAAAAGAATATGCTTCACTTTCTTCCTTCGTCGGTATAAGAGTTGCAACTCCCTTTCGGATTATATCCATCGGCAGCGGAACACCAATTACACCTGTTGAAGCTACTGCAACGTAATTTTCTTTCAATCCAAAATGTTCCGCCCCTAATGTGCGCATCTCGTATGCGTCTTGTAATCCTTTCATTCCAGTACAAGCATTTGCATTTCCACTATTAACGATAATTGCTTGTAACTTCCCTTCTGCCGTTATACTATCCTTCGTTACTTGCAAAGGGGCTGCTTGTATTTGATTCGTTGTATACACAGCGGCACATGATGCTGGTACGTCACAAACGATTGCCCCTAAATCCTTTTTCTCCTTTTTCAGACCATTTGCAGTACCAATTGCCGAAAAGCCTTTCGGCGTTACAATTGAACCATTTTCTAATTTTGTAATAGACGCTACTTTAATCATCATGTCCCCCTTATAGATAAAGCGGCATATGTTGTAAACCTGTTGTCTCTTCTAGTCCCGCTATTATGTTTGCATTTTGAATCGCTTGCCCAGCCGCGCCTTTCATCATATTGTCTATAACAGAAACGACCGTAACTCTTTCTGTTCTTTCATCGTAAGCTATGCCAATATCACAATAATTTGAGCCTCTCACTTCTTTTGGACTTGGAAATTTCCCTTGCGTACAAATTCGGATGAAAGGCGATTGTTCATACGTTTCTTCATACAATTTTTGAAGTTGCTTTATTTCCATCTTTTGTTTTACTTTTGCATAAAGTGTAATCATGATTCCTCGTGATATCGGTATTAAATGTGTGCTAAATGTAATTGGCTGTAATTCACTATTCCATTCTGTAAGCATTTGCTCAATCTCTGGAACGTGCTGATGCTGGTTTACTTTATAGATGTGTAAGTTATCGTATAGCTCAGGAAAATGAGTCATTGTTGTTGGTGTTTTACCTGCTCCTGATACCCCTGATTTCGCGTCAATAATAATCGAATCTTCTTCAATCCTGCTACTACGTACTAACGGTGCTATCGCTAGCAATGTGGCTGTAGCAAAACATCCTGGGTTTGCAATTAAATTTGCCTTTTGAATCTTAGTCCTTTTCCATTCACTTAACCCATACACTGCTTTTCTAAGAATTTCTTCTTTCGCTGCTGGCCTTTTATACCACAGTTCATATGACGAAGGATCTATCATACGAAAGTCTCCAGATAGGTCAATTACTTTTAAACCTTCTGCTAATAACTTGGGAGTTAACTCCGCCGATACTCCTGCTGGTGTTGCTAGAAATACGATTTCTGCTTCTTTCCCTATTGTCTCCACATCAATTTCTTGTAACGTATGAACGAGGACATTTCGAAGATGCGGATATACATTTGTTATACACTCACCAACTTGTGAAAAAGAATGAAGAGATGCTATAGAAAAATATGGATGTTGTTCTAATAAACGAATTAACTCAATGCCCCCATATCCAGTGGCTCCAATAATTGCGACTTTCATAAGTTCCTCCTCAAATCGATTCTTTAAATTAAGTATGATTATAATATTGTATATTTATAGAGTCAATTAAATATTTATAAATTTTTAAAAGTAAAAAAACTTAATTTTACTAGAAAAACATTACACACAACCGAATTTTTATACAAAAATAGTGCATGGTAGTTTTTTTATTTCACTTCAAGTACAATAAAACAATACATACGTACATACAGGCGGGAAAAAATATGAACGAAAAATTAATTGAGAAAATGATTATAAAAAGTTTTCAGCAATATCAATGCAGTCCAATATCAAAAGAAGATCAGGAAATGCTAGTGAAACATATTCAAACGATGACTCATTCAAATATTGAAATTGATTTATACGAGGAGATTGAGGATATTGTTTATGATTATGTGACTGGAAAACAATAAAAAATAGGAGATTTCCATGTGGAAATCTCCTATTTTTTACTTAATGATTTACCTGCTACACGTTCAAATAAACCTGGAAATAAAGCATAAAGTTTCGGGCCAATTCCCATCCACTTCGGTAAGTTTACTTCACGTTTTTTCGTGTGCATCGACTTTACGATTTGTTCTGCTACGTATGTTGGTTTTAACATGTAACGTCCCATATTCTTTACATAGGTACCAGATTGATCCGCTATTTCAAAAAAGTTTGTATCTATCGGACCTGGATTAATTGCTGTAACATAAATATCTGTATTCGCTAATTCCATGCGTAAACTATTCGTAAATCCTAATACAGCATGTTTCGTTGCTGCATACGCACTTGATTTCGGAGTTGCAATTTTTCCGGCAAGGGAAGCAATATTAATAATATGTCCTTCGTTCTTGTTTACCATATAAGGTAGTACCGCTTTCGTACATGCTACTAATCCAAATACATTTACTTGGAACATATCTTTCACTTCATCCATTGACGCATCTTCAAACGTTTTAAAAATACCAAATCCCGCATTGTTTACTAATATATCAATACGTCCCACTTCTTGTAATACCTTTGAAAAAACAGACTGTACTTCCATCTCTTCACTTACATCTAATACATAATAATAGCAAGGCGTATTATAATTTTCTTTAATTTTGTCTACTAACGCTTGTAGTTTCTCTTCTGTTCGAGCCATTAATACGGGAGTCGCTCCCTGTGCTGCAACTTGCATTGCAACTTGCTCACCAATCCCACTAGAAGCACCTGTAATGACGATTACTTTATTTTGTAAACGTCCTGTCATTGCTGTCACCTACTTTGCATAATAAATCAATTGTTGCGATGATTCATCAATCATCACTTGTTGATTATATGCTAAATAGTCCAATTGTCCAACCGTTTCTGAAATAGTAAGTGGTAATTGTTCTTTATATAATACCGGAAATAGTTTTACACATACTTCAAATGCTGTCATTGGTTTTTCCTTTAATAACTCAAGCACTTTAAAAGCACGTGTTTCTTGCTTTTGTAATCTCGTTTCAATAAGTTGTTTCACATTTAGAACATCTTCCCCATGCCCTGATAAAATGCGTGAAATATTCATTTCGCTTAAACGCTGTAATGTTTGATTATATTGTAGTAATGGGCGTGCCCGTTCTGTTTGCCCTTCATATGGTGGTTCTAGTATTGGATTCGAAGAAATATGACTGATGAGAGCATCTCCACCAATTAATATTCCATCAGATTCTCTATATAAAGAAATATGAGTAGAAGCATGACCTGGTGTTTCAAGTACTATAAATCCAGGCAAAGAATCAATACGATCTCCTTCTCTCACAGTATGCGTTAACGATCTATTACAAGAATATTTAAGTGTCCTCGTCGTCAATAACGACTCGTCTTTCAAAAATGCTGCTGGCACACCAAACTGTAAGGCCGTCTCTCTAAAAAATTCATGATACCGCTTTAAAAATTCTGGATTTTGTGTGATCCAAGGCTCATTCCAAGGATGTCCAATAATATTCGTCTTCTCAGAAAATATATTTAAAAGTCCACAATGATCTGCATGATGATGCGTAATGACTACTGTTTCAATATCTTCTATCGTATGTCCTAATGCACCTAATTGACTTTCTAACGCATTCCTTGCCTCTTCTGTATTCGTCCCTGTATCAATTAATGTTAATGTCTCCCCCTCAACTAAAAACACATTCACAGTTTCCACTGCAAATGGTACAGGAATCTCCATTCGGTGAATCGCCGTCATGCTTAGCCCCCCTGTCTCTTTCCGGTTCAAAAATGAATACTTCTTCAGTTTACAACTTCTATATATATTTGTCATTATTTTCAGATAAAAAGAGGTGTTTCCTATAAAAAAACGAATGTATGTACATTTATAAGAATTTCTAACCAAAATTAAAGGAGGAACATCATGTCTATTCAAAACATTTCCTTTCTCGGTGCAGGCTCTATTGCCGAAGCTATTATTGGTGGCTTGTTACATGCAAATGTCGTTAAAGGTGAACAAATTACTGTAAGTAATCGTTCTAACGAGACAAGATTACAAGAGCTACATAAAAAATACGGTGTCAAAGGTACTCATAATAAAAAAGAATTACTTACTGATGCAAATATTCTTTTTCTAGCAATGAAACCAAAGGATGTTGCAGAGGCGCTTACCCCTTTTAAAGAATACATAAATAATAACGTGCTTATTATTTCATTACTAGCAGGTGTTTCTACTCACTCAATTAGAAAACTACTTCAAAAAGACGTTCCAATTATTCGTGCAATGCCAAATACATCCGCAGCCATTTTAAAATCAGCTACCGCTATCTCCCCTTCAAAACATGCAACAGCGGAACATATTCACACTGCAACATCTTTATTTGAAACGATTGGTCTCGTCTCTGTTGTAGAGGAAGAAGATATGCATGCTGTCACTGCATTATCCGGAAGTGGACCTGCTTATATTTATTACGTAGTGGAAGCTATGGAAGAAGCTGCAACAAAAATTGGTTTAAAAGAAGATGTTGCAAAATCACTTATTCTTCAAACGATGATTGGTGCTGCTGAAATGTTAAAAGCAAGTGACAAACACCCTTCTATTTTGCGAAAGGAAATTACTTCTCCTGGTGGAACTACTGAGGCAGGTATTGAAGTATTACAAGAACATAAATTTCAACAAGCACTTGTTTCTTGTATTACACAGGCAACGAAACGATCACATAATCTTGGAAAAACATTAGAACAACTAACAAAAGAAAAATAGAAAAAGGAGCTCAAGTTTATTTGAGCTCCTTTTTCTATAATTACACTTAGTTATTGTTCTTCCCAAAAATCTCTTCTTGCAGGCGACGACCAGTCGGCGTTGCTGCAAGTCCACCTTCTGCTGTTTCACGAAGTGCTACTGGCATCGTTTGTCCGATTCTAAACATTGCCTCAATTACTTCATCACATGGAATTGTACTCGTTACACCAGCTAATGCTAAATCTGCTGAGATCATCGCATTTGCAGCTCCTGCTGCATTACGTTTTACACAAGGTACTTCTACAAGTCCTGCAACAGGATCACACACTAAACCAAGCATGTTCTTTAATGAAATTGCCATCGCTGTAGCTGCTTGATCTTGTGTTCCACCAGCCATCTCAACTGCAGCTGCAGCCGCCATTCCACTTGCTGAACCAACTTCAGCTTGGCATCCTCCTGCCGCACCAGAAATACAAGCGTTATTCGCAACAACCATACCGAAAGCTCCTGCTGTAAATAAGAATTCAATCATTTCTTCACGTGTAGGCTGCAATTTTTCTCTTAGTGCAAATAGTACACCTGGCACTGTTCCAGCAGACCCTGCTGTTGGTGTTGCACAAATAATTCCCATCGCTGCGTTTACTTCATTTGTTGCAACAGCTTTGCTTACTGCATCCAAAATCGTATCTCCAGATAAGCCTTTTCCACTCTTCATATACGCTTGAACTTTTACAGCATCTCCACCAGTTAAACCAGTTGGTGATTTCACGCCGCGAATACCACGTTCTACTGCTTGCTCCATCACTACTAAGTTCTTTTCCATACCAGCAATTACTTCTTCACGTGAAATACTTCTTGTTTCCATTTCACATTGAATCATAATTTCTGCGATTTTTACATTTTGTTCTTTAGCTTGCGCCACTAGTTCCGCTGCGTTCCGAAACATGGTGTGTCCCCCCTGCAATTATTCCATAATAGTTACTTGACAAATATTTTGTTGCGCTTTTATTTCTTCAATTACTTCATCTGCTAATAATTCATCTGTTTCGATGACCATAAGCGCTCTTCTTCCTTTTTCTTTACGAGATACACTCATCGTACTAATGTTAATCTCATGTTTCGCAAGGATTGAAGCTACTGCTGCAATAGCACCAAAGCGATCGTTATTTACAATAAGTAGTGCTGGGCTCGTGCCTGATAATTGAAGATCGAATCCGTTTAATTCTACAACTTCAATTTTACCGCCACCAATTGAGCAAGCAACAACTTCAATTTCATCTTCACCTTTATACAAACGAATTCTCGCTGTATTTGGATGAGGTGCATTGGCATCTTCTTCAATGAATTCCACTTCAATTTCGCGCTCTTTTGCTATTTCTAGCGCCTCTGGAATACGTAAGTCATCTGTTTCAAATCCTAATATTCCACCGATTAGTGCTACATCCGTACCATGCCCTCGATACGTCTTTGCAAATGATCCATATAACGAAATGCTTACTCTTTCTGGTTCATGACGAAACAGCTGGCGAGCAACTTGCCCCATTCTTGCCGCGCCTGCTGTATGTGAACTTGATGGTCCAATCATAACTGGACCGATAATATCAAATACTGAGCGATACTTCATCATAACTCCCCCTAAACCTCTATGAAAAAAATTTATTCTACTATTCTATTAAGCTGCTACATCTGTCGCTTTTCCAGTTGTACCACGAATTTGTTCTGCTATACGAATTGGATAGTTTTTGAATAAAAGTAATCCAATATAACCTGAAATAATACCAGTTATCATAATACATAAGAATCTTAGCATTATTTTCATTTAAAAATGATACAAGATAATCCACAATAAAGTCTGGTAGCAATCCAAAGTTTAACACAGAAGCCATTGCAAGCATAGCATAAACAAGTGATATAACCATTGCTAATGCAACTAAATTTGCACCCGCTATTCCACCTAGACTACCTGCTGATGTTCTGAACTCTTTTAAAGAGTGGTATACCAATTAAATCTCCACCACCTTATTAATAAAAAGCTTCAACTAAGGAACTTGCAATAGATACACTCGCTAATCATATCGTTTAGCTAAAAAGTGAAAAAGACTTATGACAAATAATAGTAATATCTTTCCTATTATAATTCTCGTGTTACTCTCTCATGATTTAGTCAACTTCACTTGTTACGATAATGACTAAAATACATGTGACTTATCATAAATTATAATCTGCCCTCATTATAGCTTGTTTTTTATAAAACGCTTACTTTTGTTGAATTTTAAAAGTTCTGAATAAAAGTCCATTTCTGCTATTTGTATCACTTGTATGTCATCTGACTTATATAACAGTTTTTCTAAATAATCATTATTTCGTATTTTTATCCTATATATTCAAACCATCCTAATTTTCTGTATCATCCAAGTATAAGTATAAAATAATAACAGTTTTATTTTTAAATTTTTTTAGACAAAAAAAAATGGTAACCCGCCGTTACCATTTTTTATAAAATTATCATTTTTCTACTGGGAATGATTTCAAATCCGTCGCTATTTCTGTATTAGAAAACAACTCTCTAGCCTCTTTCAATAATTCCTTATATGTATCTCCTTGATAGCGAGAACTAATGTGAGTTAATATTAGTCGCTTCGCATTTGCCTGAAGTGCAATGCTCGCAGCTTGCTTAGATGTAGAATGAAAATAATCATACGCTTGTTGCTCATCTTCTGCTGCGAAAGTCGCTTCATGGACAAGTACATCTGCATCTTGCGCAAGCTCCCTACTCGCTTCGCAATATCGCGTATCACCTAAGATAGTAATAATTCTTCCTTTTTGAGGTGGGCCGATAAACTCATTTCCATTTAATATCGTGCCATCCTCTAATTCAACTGCTTCACCATCTTTTAAACGTTTAAAGATTGGACCTGGTTTCACACCCATCTCAAGTAACTTATCAACTAAAAGAGCACCTTGTATATCTTTCTCTACAATACGATATCCAAAACATTCTATACCGTGTGACAATCTTTTTGTTTCTACATAAAATTCATTATCTTCAAATACGGTACCTTCTTCTGTTATCTCCACAACTTCAAGTGGATATTTCACATGTGTCGTACTTACCGATAATGCCACTTCAATAAATTGTTTAATTCCTTTCGGTCCATACACCGTTAAAGGCGTAGTTCCTCCTTGAAATGAACGGCTACCTAATAAACCAGGCAATCCAAAAATATGATCGCCATGTAAATGCGTAATAAATATTTTTTCAATGCGGCGCGGACGTACAGATGTATGTAATATTTGATGTTGCGTGGCCTCGCCACAATCAAATAACCAAGTTTGTCCTCGTTCTTCTAACAATTGTAAAGCAATTGCTGAAACGTTCCTTCCTTTTGAAGGAACACCTGCACCAGTTCCTAAAAATACAAATTCCACTTTCTTTCCTCCAGCTCTAAATATACTCTATCTCTCATCTTACGGAATGTTATTTCAAATGGCAAATTGAATTTACATAACCAATCATCTAGACAACTATATAACACGAACATTATACTTAAAAAATTTAGCTATCGTTCGTGTTTTATGGTAAAATGATTATACTACATTTTAAGGGAGCGTTTTATTATGAAAGAAGTATTTCGTTTACAAACTGATTTTTCATCTTCATTTGATCGCTGGGTAAGTTCTTTCGTGTCTGATCACCCAGCACAATTAGAATGGACAACTTTAAAGGAATTAATCCATGAATATACAACATCACATACAAATGATACGTTACCAGCATATATTTCTTCAGCTTTAACATATTACGCCCAACGTGTTTCAACTACAAACAGTTCAGAGATTGTTATTTTTGAAAACCCTACAATCTCGTAATCTATAAATAAAAAAGCACTGGTTACAGTGCTTTTTTATTTATACTTATTTAGTAAATCGTCATATTCCGTCCAAAAGTTTGTATACATCCTTTGATCAAACTCATCTAAAATTATCTTGTCACTTGATTTATTAAATAATTCTTTTGCTTGTAATGCAAAAGAAACAATTTGTCTTCTATATTCATTTTCATTCAATTCTATATGAAGCCCTTCATAGTATATAGCCTTTTGATCAGTAGAAATAACTTTGACAAAGTCCTTTAAAATCACGTTTTTACCTATATGGTTTATAGTCCAATGAATTGAAATTGGGCATCCTAACATTAGCATAGTGCCACATCCGTGCAAAATAAGCCCCTCTTCATTTTCAATATCACAAATATATTCTTTATCTAAAGTTCGTAACAAAGCTAAAGCTGATTCACTTATTCCCCATTCCTCATCCATACCTGCCTGCGTAATAATCGTTCCAGCCATATTTAAATATATTTCTCCATGAGAACATAAATCTTCCTGCTCATTAAACAACCATTTTTGATTCTCAATATTTATAATAAAATTTTGTGGTACCATTACAAATTCCCCTTTTATAAAAATATTTATTTTCCATATTATTTATAATCAATATCATGCATTTCATCCCATATATCTATTATAAATCCATTTAATATTTTAAAAACACAGATAAAAAAGATATTGACACTACGATTTTACAGTGCTAACATCAACATGTAATTGAATATGGTCTCTGTTAGGTGAGGCTCCTGTATAGAGAAACGCTGCTGCCCAAAAATGTCGAGAGACGCCAATGGGTCAACAGGAAAGGTCGGAATGAAGGCCTTTTTTAACGTAGCTGGTTTCAGTACCTATGCTATACAGTGCTAAAACTCAACGAGGGAGAGGTGCATGTATTTTGTCATACACAAAAACTGTTTTTATTTATGTCTACTAACAGTCTTTGTTGTGGACTCTTTTAACTGCGAATTCAGACCTTTACTCGTTTTGAGTAAAGGTCTTTTTACGTCTATATGCACCTTACTATGAAACAAACATAGCATATTCAGAAACTACTAAATTGTACGGAGGTGAGGAACAGTTGGCAATTGATGATTCGGCCCAGATACCCATACGTTTTACATTCATATTTCATCATGTAGGTAGGAAAGAAACTGTTCCTCACCATTTCAAATAGTTAGGTAACAGATTGTTTCCTCCTTCATGACAGAGGAGGAACTACCGATGTTTAATTTACAAAGACAAGAAACAAAGCATGCTTATGAGCAAGATAGCATGAAAACAAATAACGAATTATTAGTGGAGGTTGCAACACAAGATGTAAGCTCTGCGTTAAAACTTTTAGAAACAACACAAGATGGATTATCTAAACAAGAAGCGTCTCGTAGACTTTCTTTATATGGTCCGAATGAAATAGCTCATAATAAAATGGCGCCGTGGTACATTCAATTTCTATTGGCATTTAAAAATCCATTTATTTTCGTTTTATTAGCTCTTGGAGCACTCTCCTTTTTCACAGATGATATGCAAGGAACGATTGTCGTATCTGTAATGGTCCTACTTAGTGCAACGATTCGGTTTTCCCAAGAATTTCGTTCTCAAAAAGCTGCCGATAAGTTAAAAGCTATGGTTCGAACAACTGCGAGCGTATTTAGAATAAATGGATTTGTACATGAAACAAAAAATGTAAAGAATTTAAACCGAAATTACACAACAGAAATTCCAATTGAGGAACTTGTACCTGGCGATATTATTTCCCTTTCAGCTGGTGATATCGTTCCAGCTGATGTGCGTGTTGTATCCGCTAAAGATTTATTTGTTAATCAATCTTCTTTGACAGGGGAAGCACTTCCTGTAGAAAAATACGAACACTGCTACCATACAGAAAATAAGCATATCTTACCGAAAAACATGAAAAAAAATTACAATCCACTCGATATGGAAAACCTTTGCTTCATGGGAACAAATATTGTAAGTGGCAGCGCAAAAGCTGTTGTCATCTCAACAAGTACCGATACGTATTTCGGCTCTTTAGCAAATAAGGTAATTGGAAAGCGTGTAGAAACAAGCTTTGATAAAGGTGTAAACAAAGTAAGCTGGCTCTTAATTACATTCATGCTTATTATGGCACCTATCGTCCTTCTCATTAATGGATTCACAAAAGGAGATTGGCAAGAAGCTTTCTTCTTCGCTATTGCCGTTGCTGTTGGCCTTACACCTGAAATGTTACCAATGATTGTAACTGCTAATTTAGCTAAAGGTGCCGTTAACATGTCTAAACAAAAAGTAATTGTAAAACAGCTAAATTCTATTCAAAACTTAGGTGCTATGAACATTCTTTGTACAGATAAAACCGGAACTTTAACAGAAGATAAAGTGGTCCTTGTTCGTCACTTAGATCCCAAGGGAAATGAATGCAATCGCGTCTTGCAATTTGCCTATTTAAATAGTTTCTATCAAACTGGATTGAAAAATTTAATAGATAAAGCTGTTATTAAGCATACAGAGGAAAACAATAAATTTAATCCATCAGCTTTTCAAAAGCTAGATGAAATTCCATTCGATTTCGCCCGCCGGCGTATGTCAGTTATCGTAAAGGATATTTCAGGTGAACATACAATGGTTTGTAAAGGTGCCGTAGAAGAAATTTTATCAATTTGTAACTACACCGAAGTGGATGAAAAAGTCGTTCCACTCACCGAGGAAATACGTTCAAATGTCAAAAAACTAAGTGAGACATTAAATAGTGAAGGTATGCGGGTTATTGCTGTGGCTTATAAAAAAGATAGAAGAATAAATGATACAGAGTACGCAGTAAAAGACGAAACTGATATGATTCTCAGTGGATATATCGGCTTTTTAGATCCACCGAAACCATCTGCAGCAGCTGCAATTCAAGCATTACAAAAACATGGTGTACAAGTGAAAATTTTAACTGGCGATAACGAAATTGTTACAAGAAAGGTTTGTAAAGAAGTTGGATTAGATATCGGCGAACCAATCCTCGGTTACGAGATTGATTCTTTACCAGATAAAGCATTAGCAAAACTTGCTGAAGAAACGACTGTATTTGCGAAGCTTAATCCAATGCAAAAATCTCGTATTATACACGCATTACAAGGAAATGGACACACTGTAGGTTACATGGGAGACGGCATTAACGATGCTGTAGCATTACGTGAAGCTGATGTCGGAATATCTGTTAATACTGCTACTGATATTGCGAAAGAAGCTTCCGATATTATTCTACTCGAAAAAAGTTTAACTATATTAGAAGCAGGTATTTTAGAAGGACGTACTACATTCGGAAATATTTTAAAATATATTAAGATGACAGCTAGCTCTAACTTCGGTAATGTGTTTAGCGTGTTAGTAGCAAGTGCTTTCATTCCTTTTTTACCGATGCTTGCCATTCATCTTTTAATTCAAAACTTACTTTATGATATTTCACAACTTTCTATTCCATGGGACAAAATGGATAAAGAGTTTCTAGAAAAACCACGAAAATGGGATACTGCAAACTTACGAAGCTTCATTATTTGTATCGGCCCAATTAGTTCCGTATTTGATATTATCACATACGTAGTCATGTGGAATGTATTTGGTGCAAATACACCGAGCGAGCAATCATTATTCCAGTCCGGTTGGTTTGTCGTTGGATTGTTAACACAAACTTTAATTGTTCACATGATAAGAACACAAAAGATTCCATTTATTCAAAGCGCTGCATCAACACCAGTCGTTTTATTAACCGCTCTTATTATGGCAATCGGGATTTATATTCCATTCTCACCACTTGGTGCAGCCGTTGGTTTGCAAGCATTGCCACTTAACTACTTCCCTTGGTTAGTAGGAATACTATTAGGCTACGCTTTTTTAACACAGTTCCTAAAAAAGCTTTATATTAAAAAGTTTCATAGCTGGTTGTAAAAATAAGAATGAGTGGGTATTCCCCGCTCATTCTAAAAAACATAACACATATTTATATATGGAGGTGACCATGATGGTATGGTACGACATTGTATTCAGATTAGTTATCGCAATTATTGTAGGAGCTTGCATTGGAATGGAAAGACAATGGAGACACCGAATGGCTGGGTTACGGACAAATGCTCTCGTATCACTTGGTGCCTGTATATTTGTTTTATTATCCGTCATGCTTGATCATGATGCTAGCCCATCCCGCATTGCTGCTCAAGTCGTTAGTGGCATTGGCTTTTTAGGGGGTGGCGTTATTATCCGCGATGGTTTTAGTATTAGAGGGCTAAATACGGCAGCTACTTTATGGTGTGCAGCTGCTGTCGGTACTCTTACAGGCGCCGGTTTCCTCGTTGCAGCTATATTAGGTGCAGCCGGCGTGTTACTAGCAAATATACTTCTTCGCCCAATTGCTCTTTTTATGAATAAAAAATCAAAAGAAGAATCACCAGAACAAACAAACTACTTACTTTCCCTTACTTGTTCAGAAGAACATGAAGCACATATTCGTTTTTTACTTATGCATATGGTAAGTACAGAAGGGCTCCGTTTAAAAGAATTGTATAGTGAAGATGTAGATTCTAATCAAAAAGTTTGTATACAGGCTACATTACATTGCAAGACAAATGCGGCTATCTTAATTGAAAAAATAGTAAGTAGAATGCTATTAGAGTCTGGCGTTACTGGAGCTGGATGGAAGACTTCTTTAAATTTAGAAGCGAGTTAAATAGGAAAGGTGTCATGATTTTACTACTTCATGACACCTTCTACATAAACTTATTTTCTAACTTTTGTTGAAACGACTTCTCTTGCTTACGTAGTAGTTGACTACCTCGTTGTAAAATCGGTGTTCCATACTTATCATTAATTTGATCAATGACAGCAAGTAGTGGCTCTTTTTTCGCATCCTCTTCAAATGAAAACAAATCTAATTGTTTCACCGATTCTGTCTTCCACTCTATTTCAGTAGCTGTAACACCTAGTAAACGAACGGAATCACCATCCCAATGTTGCTTCCATAAACGGGATGCTGCTTGAAAAATATCGCGTTCTTCCCAAATTGCATTTTTCAATTGCTTACTCCGTGTTACTGTTCGCCTATCATGGTATTTAATCATAATTTGAATATTATAGCTGACAAGGGTTCGCTTTTGTAATCTTTTACTCACTGATTTTGATAAACGTTCTAACATATCAAGCAATTCTTTCTCTTCATCCATATCCTTTGAAAAAGTCATCGAGTTACCGACACTTTTATGTTGGCCCATTTGACTCGGATCCACTTCCCTATCATCCGTACCTTTTGCACGCTTTTGCAAATCAATACCGTGCTTCCCAATTTTAGCGCGAATGATATGCTCGTCTCCCTTCGCTAACTGTTCAATTGTATGTATATGAATTTCATTTAATTTTTCAGCTGTTTTTTCTCCAATCCCATGCATTGCTTCAACTGGAAGTGGCCAAATCATTTCTGGAATATCACGTTTTCGAAGTACGGTAATACCGAGAGGTTTTTTCATATCAGAAGCTGTTTTTGCTAGGAAAAGATTTGGAGCAATTCCGATACTACACGGAAGCTGCAACTCTGTTAATAGTGCTTGTTGAATCATCTTTGCTATTTCAAGAGGCGAACCAAGTGCGTAGCAATCTGTAATATCTAAATATCCTTCATCTATTGAGACTGGTTGTATCTTTTCTGTAAAACGGGAAAGGACTTGAAACATTTGAAATGAAGCTTCGCGATATAATGTGAAATTAGGACGCCTTACAACTAATTGCGGGCATAACCTTTTCGCTTCCCAAAGGGGCATCGTCGTACGTATTCCGTATTCTCTCGCCTCATAACTACATGTTATAATAATTCCTTTTCTCTCTTTTTCATTTCCAGCAACCGCTAATGGCTTTCCTTGTAATGATGGATCATGAGCAATTTCAACAGATGCGAAAAAGCAATTCATATCTACATGTAAAATAACACGACCATTTTTCGGATACATTTCTCGCATAGTACTCACTCCCTAATCAGAACGTTCGTTCTTTCATTATATCAAATTTTGCACAATAGTTATAATAATTACTTGTTCTTTTTTATAATCGATATAAAGAGGATATATATGTGAAAGGGTCTGATTATGATGAGATCAACTAATAAAGTGAAACTTTAATCAGCCCTCACCTAAATTCTTTACTTTCGCTGAATTTTGAGGTGGGGGGGCTTACTGTCCGGCAAATAGCGGGATAAACTCAATTATACATTCCTTGTAGTTATATTAATCATTGCAATTAATTATTTACTACTTCCGATTTTCAATATGAATACGTTAGGATTATTCCTTCGTCTAGTACATGTAGCAACAACGTATATACTTCCATAGGTTTTCTTATATTGGCTTATACGTCTTGTCAAAGCAATCGAATCAAAATAAAAAGCGTGT
The DNA here is from genome assembly GCF_900176455.1 of Bacillus sp. JKS001846. NCBI lineage: Bacteria > Bacillati > Bacillota > Bacilli > Caryophanales > Bacillaceae > Bacillus > Bacillus sp. JKS001846. The sequence goes on along the minus strand of NZ_FWYG01000001.1, from coordinate 1,565,685 downwards.
AAATCACAATTGATTTACACGCTTTTTCTATTCCATTACTTCGCTACTTCTTCAATAATTGCAACAACTAATTCTGCTGTTTTTGCTAATTCTTCAACAGGAATCTTCTCGTTTGTTGTATGAATTTCTTCATAACCAACTGCTAAGTTAACTGTTGGGATACCATGTCCTGCAATTACGTTTGCATCACTTCCGCCACCACTTTGGTGAAGAGAAGGTGTACGACCAATTTTTTCAGCTGCACGTTTTGCAACTTCTACAACATGATCACCATCAGCAAATTTAAATCCTGGGTACATAACGTTTACTTCAACGTCTGCATGCCCGCCCATTTCTTTTGCAGTTGTTTCAAATGCTTCTTTCATTTTCGCAACTTGTGCTTCCATTTTCTCATTGATTAAAGAACGAGCTTCTGCAAAGATTTGTACATGATCGCAAACGATATTCGTTTGTGTACCACCTTCAAAACGTCCAATATTTGCAGTCGTTTCAGAGTCAATGCGACCAAGTGGCATCTTCGCAATTGCTTTCGCTGCGATAGTAATTGCAGATACACCTTTCTCCGGCGCTACACCAGCGTGAGCTGTTTTCCCGCGAATAATTGCGTTCACTTTCGCTTGTGTTGGAGCTGCAACAACGATTTCACCAACTTTTCCATCGCTATCTAATGCGTAGCCATATTTCGCTGTAATACGCTCACGGTCTAATGCTTTTGCACCAACAAGACCTGATTCTTCTCCGACTGTAATAATAAATTCAATTTTACCATGAGGGATATTTTTCTCTTTTAAAACACGGATTGCTTCGAACATTGATGCTAATCCAGCTTTATCATCCGCACCTAAAATTGTTGTACCATCTGATACGATATATCCATCTTTAATAGAAGGCTTAATTCCATTACCAGGAACTACTGTATCCATATGAGAAGTAAAGTAAATTGTATCAACACCATCTTTTGTTGCTGGTAAAGTACAAATTAAGTTACCTGCACCATGACCAGTTACAGCCATTGTGTCATCTTCAAATACTTCTACACCTAAATCTGTAAATTTCTTCGTTAATACTTTGCAGATTTCTGCTTCAAATTTCGTTTCAGAATCTACTTGTACTAATTCCATAAATTCATTTACTAAACGTTCTTGATTAATCATAAGACTGCGCCTCCTGCACTACCATTATGTATGTAACACTATTAATTATAACAGAATTTCGCAAAAGTTTCGAAATACAAGACAAAAAACAGATGGTTTACATGTCTAGATAACCATCTGCTTTCTATTACTCATTTAACAATACCCAGCGCATATGATCTTCCCACACGCCATTTACCATTAACATCTTCCTAGATACGCCTTCATATTGAAAACCTATCTTCGTTACTACTTGTATAGATGCTAAATTACGAGGCATAATCGGAGCTTCTATGCGATGTAACTGAAATTCCCCAAAAGCAACTTGAATTGCTTTTCTAAGCGCTTCTGTCGTATACCCTTTGTTTAACTCTGCTTTATCTAATTTATAACTGAGTACACAAGATTGATAAATGCCACGAACGATTAAATTAAATGAAATACACCCAATTATTTTCGTATCATCACCCTTTTTAAAAATCCATAGTCTGATGATTTTCCCTTCTTCGAACTCTTTTCTATCCTTTTGCAACTTTTTCTTTTGATAATCTAGCGTAAAAAAATCATCCGGTCTATACTCTTCCCAAGCTTTTAAAAATTCACGATTTCTGTCGTAATATTGAAGAACTGTTTCAGCATACGACTCATCAATTTCCCTTAAGTATAAACGATCTGTTTCGTATATTTTCATCATCGTATCTCCATTCTTCAGCTTGCCCAACTAAAAATTAACAATATACCCTTTTACTATATTCTCTACACACTCTCAAATTTCCTGTTATATTTTGCAATCCCCTCCCGAATTTTGTCCTCACTCTCCCCTTGTCCATAATTTCATTTCTCGTTACAATGAAATTGTACTGATTTGCAAGGAGGTATAACGATGCATAAAAAAGCTCAAAAAGTTATGGTTTATGTGATGCTAATTTCTATGCTTGTAACAACATTACTTGCTGGCGCGAGTATGTTTTGGTAAAAAGGGCAATGTGTTCGTCCTTTTTTTACTTTTTACACATAACAAAATAAACCATCTCGACATCGAGATGGTTTATTTTATATAAAACACAATCGCTACAATACTAAAGGAAAATGACATTACAAGCGCTATTACAAAACTTGTATATTGTTTCTGCTGAAATGCCCCAATAACAAAAGTGAGATTAAGTAATGCCATACATACAATCGCTACAAGATAAGAACATATATTAAAAGTTGCCAATATGAATGTAATAACAAATAGAAATCCCATAAAAAACTGCATATACGAAAGTTTTGGATTCAAGTACATATGAGCAACCCCTTTATCTAATTTTATCTTTCTATACTCTCATTAACGCACGGTTATGTACACATGTCAAGACAACTTATTATAATAGAAAAAGCCAACCTTTTCGTTGGCTTTTTCATATGCAACGGCTCCTTTTTCTTTTGCCAATTGCTGAAATGATTTTTTCGATTTCACAATCCATACTTTCGTTCCAATTGGAATGCGATCAAACAAATATTCCACATCGTTTTTCTTCATTCTTATACACCCTTGTGAAATATACTTTCCAATTGAACTCGGTTGGTTTGTTCCATGTATTCCATATTTACTTCCATCAGTTCCTCTTGCATTAAATCCAATCCACCTTGACCCAAGTGGATTTTTTGGCGATCCACCTGGAATATCCTTCGCAATGTAATACGGATCCTTTGCTTTCATTACAACATCAAAAGTTCCTTCTGGAGTTAATTCATTCGTTTTCCCTGTCGCTACTGGAAAAACCTTTTGAATCTTTCCATCGTCAATGTAAGCTAATTTATTCGTTGCTTTATTTACAATAATAAAAGGATCTCCGGCACGTGGATTATCCCCAAGAGGCCAAATCGGTGATAAAGAAAGACATAATATGATAGAGAGAAGATACGGCATAGATAATTCCTACCTTCTATATAAGTTCTTTTATATTATCCTTTCCCTTAAAGCGACTTTTAATGAGTAAATATTGTTCCATTTCATACACAAGTTGAACAAGTTTCGCACGTATCTCAAATTCTTCGCGTGTAGCTGGCAATGGCATGTCTCTAAATAATTCCCTCATTTCTTGAAGCTGCCTTAAGGAAATAACGCCAGTACTCTCAGGGCTAATAGCATTACCAATGTTTTCAACAACATCTGCAATCATGTCAGCTTGTTCATATGTCCACGATAAAGAAGCTGCTAGTGGTATCATTCGCTCTAAAATTTCGAATTGTTGCATACGCATATTAAAATAACGATAGTAATAATCATCTTCTCGCATAAATGCATTCTCAAGTTTTTTAAACGATAAATCTCTTGCTTCATTTAACATATTCTCGGTTTCAATGAGTTCTGCTCCACTCCAACTACTTTCTCGATTTCGTAAATACACAACCATTTCAAACAAAATCGTTTTAAAATTATTCTCTATTTTATCCTGATACTCTTTTAGCTTATTTTCACTACTCGGCATATACATATTTACTAATAACGCCACGCTAATCCCTATCGTTAATATAGCAATTTCATTTCCAACTATAAGCCATGTAATTTGCTTCAATGAATATAGATGCATAACAATAACTGAACTCGTGACAATACCTTCTTGAATTTTAAGCATTACTGCAGTCGGAATAAATGTAAGTAACAATATGCTAATTGCAAGTGGTGTATAGCCAATCGTTTCAAAAATACAAAACGCGAATGCCATTGATAATACACACGCTAGAAAACGATGTAACGACACTTGAAGTGATTTGCGCTTCGTATTTTGTACACATAAAATAACTAAAATGCCTGCTGAACTATAAAATTCTAACCCTAATAACTGAGCAATAAAAACTGCCGCACCTGTCCCTATTGCTGTTTTTACTGTACGATATCCAATTTTAAACATATCATTACTCCTATATGTATAAACGTATTTACAGCTAGTATAAAAAAAGGATGACACAATGTCATCCTTTTCTACTTATTATTCACATAACCTTTTCATATTACAATATTTTTTGTAAAAATTGTTGCGCACGTTCACTTTTCGGCGCTGCAAAAAATTCTTCTGGCGCACTATCTTCTACAAGCTTTCCTCCGTCCAAGAAAAGAACACGATCTGCCACTTCTTTTGCAAAGCCCATTTCATGTGTAACGATAGCCATCGTCATTCCTGTCGTAACTAACGATTTCATAACTTCTAACACTTCTTTCACCATCTCTGGATCTAGCGCCGATGTCGGTTCATCAAATAACATAACTTCCGGTTCCATCGCTAACGCTCTTGCAATTGCTACACGTTGCTTTTGTCCTCCCGAAAGACGATTTGGATACGTATCTTTTTTATCTACTAATCCAACCTTTTCTAAAAGTTTCTCAGCTTTCTTTTCAGCTTCTTGCTTCGTTACCCCTTTTACATTGATAGGGGCATACGTAATATTTTCTAATACAGTCATATGAGGAAATAAGTGAAAATGTTGAAATACCATACCGACATTTTCACGAACATGCATAACATTCGTTTTCGGATTCGTTACTTCTTCCGTCCCAATCCAAATGTGACCATCCGTTGGTGCTTCTAACATATTCATACAACGTAAAAATGTTGATTTTCCTGATCCAGAAGGCCCTATAATTGCGACTACTTCCCCTTTTTCAATTGTTGTTGTAATTCCTTTTAATACTTCGTTTTTACCAAATGATTTATGAAGGTTTTCAATTTTAATCACTTTTCTTCATTCTCCCTTCAATTGCCTTCCCGACTAATGTAAGAATAATGACTAACATATAATAAATCAGTCCAACAAAAAGTAATGGTTCAAGATATTTAAATGTCTCACCGCCTACAATGTAAGCACGACGCATTAAATCAGTCGCGCCTATTACTGTTACTACAGCCGATTCTTTCGTAAGTGTCGCAAATTCGTTCACAAGCGCTGGTAATATATTTTTTAATGCTTGAGGGAAAATAATATTTCTCATCATTTTTCCGTACGGTATCCCTAAAGCCATTGCTGCTTCTGTTTGTCCTTTATCAACCGCTTGAATACCAGCACGAATTACTTCTGACATGTATGCACCTGAATTCAAGCTAAATGCAAGTACAGCAGCTAAGAATGCTGGTATTTCATAACCAATTATTTGTGGGACGCCGAAATAAATAATCATTAATTGCAATACAAGGGGTGTACCACGAAAAATTGATGTATAAAAATCTGCTGCTATATTTAATGCTCGTATTCTAGCAATTTTACAAAGTGCTAATAGCGTTCCTAAAATAAATCCTGCTAAAGCTGATACTGCTACAATTTTCAAAGTAACTTCTAAACCTTTTAGTATATATGGTATCGAAGGCGTAATCGCCGAAAAATCTAAGTTCATTCTTTTCATTCCCCTCACAGAAAAGTGAAAGGCAGCTTATTTTCCGCTGCCAAACCATTTCTTCACTAATTTATCCATTTCTCCATTTTCTTGCATTTTTTTAATTACTTTATTAAATTCAGCTGTTTTATCACTGTTTTTCGGAAGGGCAATTGCTGCTCCAACTTCTTCTGGTGCTTCTTTAATTTCAATTCCTTGTAAATCTTTCATTTTCTCTAAATAATTTTTAGCAACTGTATCTTCTATAATTGCAGCGTCAAAACGACCAGCTTTAATTTCTTGTACGATTTCTGGTATACGGTCACGTCCCTCAACTTGGAAATCTACTTGTTTTTTAAATTCTGAAGCTTTCTCTTCTTGAATAGACCCTGTTTGTACCCCTACTTTTTTCCCTTTTAAATCCTCTACAGATTTAATGTTAGAATCCTTTTTAGAAACGACCATATTTTTCGCAACAAAATAAATATCTGTAAAATCAACATTATTTTTACGCTCTGCAGTTGGCGTCATACCTGCCATTACGAAATCAACTTTTCCTGAACTAAGAGATGCTAATAAACCACCAAAATCCATATCTTTCACTTTCACTTCATACCCAAGTTCTTTTCCGATATATTTAGCAACATCAACATCAAAGCCAATAATTTCATCGCTCTTTGACGCATCTACATATTCATAAGGTTTATAATCTGCTGAAGTTCCCATTACGAGTACTTTTTTATTTCCTTTTGTTTCTTTCGATTCCCCATTACTACAAGCGCTGAATATACTTACAATTAAAATAAGTGCAAACGATATTGATACTAACTTCTTCATCTTTCTTCCCCCTAATAATGTATATTTAAAAGTTTAATAGAATATTTATTCGATGTTTGTATTGTATCAGCACTTTTATTTTTATGCAATATATAAAATAAAAATAAATAATGAAACAATATAAACGCTGTTTGTTATGTATAAAATGATGCATAAAATAACATAACTATGCATATCTCAGAAATTTTAATAATAAATAAAAAAGGCGGCACATCCACTTGATTGTGGACGTGCCGCCTTTTCTCTTATTTTTTATAGTTCTTCACAATTCTCTTCGAAATATGATTGTAGTTTCGCAATAACTTGCATCGGTTCATGACCTTCAATTTCATGACGCTCTACCATCGTTACAATTTTTCCATCTTTTAATAAAGCAAATGATGGAGAAGAAGGTGGGTACCCTTCGAAATATTCACGCGCTCTTGCTGTCGCTTCTTTATCTTGACCTGCAAACACCGTTACAAGGTGGTTAGGACGTTTATCATAATGTACGGAATGCGCAGCAGCAGGACGAGCAATACCACCTGCACAACCACATACAGAGTTTACCATTACAAGTGTTGTTCCATTTCTTTTAAACGCTTCTTCTACCGCTTCCGGCGTCGTCAATTCTGTATATCCAGCAGAGACAATCTCTTCACGCGCTTGGCGGACAACATCATTCATAAAAAAGTTAAAATTAATCACTCTTTTCCCTCCTCTAAAACTACCTATTTGTATCTTACCAGTTAATGTTTATGAAATACAAGTAAGTTTACTTGTATTTAAGTATAGAAAAGGTGTTAGAGCTCTTGCTCTAACACCTTTTCTTTAATGACCACGATGTTTTTGCTTTGCTTTTTGTACTTTCATTAAACGTCTTCTTTCTTTTTCAGCTTCTCGCTTCTCTTTAGACTGCAGTTTCTTTTCTTGTTTATGCAATTCATAAGATAAACTAATCGCCTCTTGCGCCTTAGTAAAACGTTTAATAGTTGTTTCTTTTGCTGCTTGTCGTATGATACGCTTTATGTTTTTAGGACGCTGTTTTTCTTTAACTTCTACACCACATTTTGCAAAGTGCTGAAAATGCTCTAAAAGTGAACCATTCACAAACATAAGCACTTCTTCATCTGACGGTTCCGCCCCAAAAATATACCTCGCCCCATACAATTTCCCTTTTTCTTTACATGTAATGATTCCAACAAAAAATTGGCCATCGTGATATACTGTCAAATCCATTGACAGCCCCTCCTTTAAAAGATTAGAAATACGGGACATCCCGGAGGGGAAGGTTACTGACATGAAATCATGCGTCTGGACTACCAACCAGAGCTGTGTTTTTGTATTTCTTTCACTATTATTATATCTTTTTTTCCATAATCTTCATATATTCAGCAATCATTTTTTTATGCGATCCTACAATATAGTCAGGTAGTTCTGTTACTGAAAAGAATTTAAGCTGAACTGCTTCTTCTTTATTCATAACAAAATCCCCTTCGTATTCATCCGTATAATAGGCGGTTGTTACAGATTGAAATTCATCACCGTTTTCTAATTTTGTAAAGTAGTTCGCTCCAGAAAATACATTGATTAGTCGCAAGTTCTTCACTTTTATTCCTGTCTCTTCATATACTTCACGATAAGCTGTTTCTTCTGGTGATTCACTAAGCTCCATTAGCCCGCCAGGTAGCCCCCATTTTCCGTACGGCTCTGTCCGCTGCTGCAATAAAACATATCCATTTTCATTTATAACGAGTACAACAGCACCAACTAAAATTAAAGGGCGATGACCAACTATTTTTCGTAATTCTTCTACATATCCCACCGTATCGCCTCCTTTTTCGTTGTCCACACTATTGTATCATATGTACGAAACGACAAAATGCGTATATTTTTCATTTTTTTAACAAAATATTTATTTTATGTGATTCATCTACTGTAGCTAACATAATAGATTCGACTTCTGTACTCTCCTCTAGAAATTCTCTCGCCCACGCTTCTGTTTTTCCTAATAATGCAAGAACATCTTTCTGTATCCTCCCATCCTTTACTAATACAAAAGAAACTGGAGATTTTTTTCCCGCCACTTTAAGATCAAGCCGCGAAACTGCTTCATATTCTGGATACCGAAATATAGAAACGACACCATTTGCTTCCCATAATGCTAATTTAATCGTTTGAATATCGCTCACATTTCGCATACGAAGTTCCGAAAACAAATATTCCAAGGTAATTCTCGCCTTTTTCAAATTGCTAAAATTAATGGAACCATTGTGTATAAGAATAATAGGTGCAGGCTCTAAAAAACGTCTCCATCTATCCCATTTCAGCATTAAAACTGAGCTTATAATATGAAGTACAACAAGTATGAACGTTGTAATCATCGATCCCAGTAACCCTACTTTTTCATCAGACAATGCGTTAGAAATATTCCCACCAAGCAATAACACTAATACAACATCTAAAAAACGAAGTTGTGCGATAGACCTTTGCCCCATCGCTTTCGCAACTAATATTAAAAATATGTATGCTATAATAGCCCGAATAACCCATTCACTATTAGAAAGATGTCGTGCTCCTTCAAAAATATGCATATGCATCACTTTGCACTCCTTACCCGTCTCAAACTGCTATCCTGTTTTAGTTTGCAACGTTTATGAGCATATATGTAAAAAAGCTGGTTCGTTTAAAAACGAACCAGCTTTTTTTACTTAACTGAAAACATATATTTTTTATACGTTTTCCGTACCGATAATATGAGCCCCATCATAATCATATTTGAGAATAAGGAACTTCCCCCATACGATAAGAAAGGTAATGCAATACCTTTTACAGGCATTAATCCAACGATCATACCGATGTTTTGGAATATTTGAACTGTTAATATACCGATTGATCCAGCGCATAATAATGTACCAAATAAATTATCAGCGGAATAACCAATAATAATTGTTCGATATAGTAGTAATAGGAACAAGAAGACAACTAAGGCTGCTACGATAAATCCACCTTCTTCGGCAATTGTAGCGAAAATAAAGTCAGTATGCTTCTCTGGAATATAGACGCTTCCTCCCCCAAACCCTTTACCTTCCATTCCTCCACTACCTACAGCTAAAATCGATTGCTGTGTTTGATAACCTTGATCTGCATTTTCAAATGGATTTAACCAACCTACAATACGCGACTGTTGGTGAGGCTTTAGTAAAGTAACTAAATTATTATAGAAAAAGTCTTGATACTTAAAGAAAATAAATATTAAAGCAGATAATATGGTCAACGGAATAACTGTACATAATGCTATCAATTTCTTTTGAATACCTGACATAAATAAAATACATGCAATAGCAGCAGCATATAAGAACACCATACCTGTATCAGGTTGACTATATACAACCGCCATAGGTGGAAGTGACACTAGCATAATTTTACCTACTAGCTTTAAATCTGTTTGGAATGTCCTTGCCATATACTGTGCATTATGTTTCACTGCTATACTCGCTACTACAAGTAGCAATGCAATTTTGAAAAACTCAGACGGCTGAATTTGCCCAAATACTGGGAAAACAAACCATCTTTTTGCACCTAATTTTTCAGGTGTAAAACCTGATGGTGGTAATACTTTCAAAAGAATAAGTGAAGCAAATCCAGCAATATAAAGCGGCCAAGATAATTTTTGCAATTGATCTAAGTCGATGCTTGCAACAAGAAGTAACAATACAACCCCAATTATGTAGTTAACACCTTGTTTCATAGCAAAGTTTGCAGCTCCATACTGTCCCGTTTGCTGACTGCTATATATAGCAGCTATACTCGTCACACATAGTGCACACAAAATTAAAATTAATTTTACATCTAAACTTTTTAGAAACTCGGTACTTCTTTTCATGACATCCTCCTGAAACATTGTTACGGCAAAAATAAAAAACCAGGAGTCAACATTCTTCATGTTTTGACGACTGATTACACATTATCTATAAAACACTTATATAGAATAACTCTCTTTTTCATACAATACAATATATTATACTACAGTTTCATCAGTAAGATTTGCCAAAAAAATTATTCTTTTCTTATTTTATATCCATATACCATATATCAGCAATGTATTTTCGTAAATTCCTAATACATAATCGTTTATTGTAAGATTACTGGGAAAGATATTTATACATATAGTAGGATGTAGATGAAGAAATAAGATAATAAAAAGCTCGCATAAGCGAGCTTTTTATTAATATACAGATGTATTATTTTCTGACATGTTTTCTAAAATTTCTTTAACACGTCCTAAGAACTTACCACAAATTAAACCATCAAGTACTCGGTGATCAAGTGATAAACATAAGTTAACCATATCACGAGCACCGAACATACCGTTATCCATAATTACTGGGCGTTTTACAATTGATTCAACTTGTAAAATAGCCGCTTGTGGGTAATTAATAATACCCATAGATTGAACAGAACCGAATGATCCTGTGTTATTAATTGTAAATGTTCCACCTTGCATTTCGTCTGCTTTTAACGATTTCGTACGTACTTTTCCTGCAAGTTCTGTAATTTCACGAGCGATACCTTTAATTGTTTTCTCGTCCGCTTGCTTAATTACTGGTACAAATAGTTCTTCCTCTGTTGCAACAGCGATAGAAAGGTTAATATCTTTCTTCTGAACAATTTTATCGCCAGCCCACATTGAATTAATTTGAGGATACTCTTTTAACGCTTGTGCTACTGCTTTTACGAAGAAAGCAAAGAACGTTAAGTTAAAGCCTTCACGCTTCTTAAAGTCACCTTTAATTGAGTTACGGTATGACACAAGGTTTGTCACATCTACTTCAATCATCATCCAAGCATGTGGTGCTTCGTGTTTACTACGTAACATGTTTGCTGCGATTGCTTTACGCACACCTGTTACTGGAATTTCGATATCTCCAGGCATTGTAGGTACAGAAACTGGTTTCGCAGCTTCTACTTTTTGCGCTACTGGTGCTGCTTTTGGTGCTTCTGGGCGAGCTTCTACTACTGCCGCTACAGCTTCCTCTTTCTTCGCCGCACCTGCTTGTGGGATATTTCCAGATTCCACTAGCTTTAAAATATCTTTACGAGTGATACGGCCGTTTGCTCCCGTACCTTCTACTAGATCTAAATCAACGTTATGCTCACCCGCAAGCTTTAACACAGCTGGTGAAAAACGTGGTTTTCCATCAGTTGGTTGTTTTACTTTCGGTGCTTTTTCAGACGTAGCTACTTCTGCCTTTAATTCTTCTTTAGTTTTTTCCTCAACAGCTGTTGCTGCTACTTCATCTGCGCCTTCTACTTGAATAACACAAACTACTTCACCTACAGCTAACGTATCACCTTCACCAGCGATTAACTCTTTCACAACACCCGTGAAAGAAGATGGTACTTCAGCATTTACTTTATCAGTCATTACTTCTGCAAGCGGATCATACTTATTTACGTGATCGCCAACATTAACGAGCCATTTACTAATTGTGCCCTCTGTAACGCTCTCCCCGAGCTGAGGCATTGTAATATTTTCTACAGCCATGTATAGTCCCCCCGATTAAAATTCCGCAAGTTCACGCATTGCTTTTTCAACTTTATCTGGATTTACCATAAAGAATTTTTCCATTGTTGGTGCATATGGCATTGCTGGAACGTCTGGACCTGCAAGACGTGCGATTGGCGCATCTAAATCAAATAGACAGTTTTCAGCGATAATTGCTGCCACTTCACTCATAATGCTTCCTTCTTTATTGTCTTCTGTTACAAGAAGAACTTTACCTGTTTTAGAAGCTGCTTCAATGATTGCTTCTTTATCTAATGGATATACAGTACGTAAATCAAGAATGTGTGCAGAGATGCCATCTTGTGCTAACTTTTCAGCCGCTTGAAGAGCAAAATGAACACATAATCCGTACGTGATAACTGTAATATCATCACCTTCACGTTTTACATCTGCTTTTCCGATTGGTAATACGTAGTCATCCTCTGGTACTTCACCTTTAATTAAACGATATGCACGTTTATGTTCGAAGAATAATACTGGATCTTCATCACGAATGGCTGCTTTTAATAAGCCTTTTGCATCATATGGTGTAGAAGGGATAACGATTTTTAAACCTGGTTGGTTTGCAAACATCGCTTCTACAGATTGTGAATGATACAATGCACCGTGAACCCCCCCGCCAAATGGTGCACGGATTGTAACTGGACAAGTCCAATCATTATTAGAACGATAACGAATTTTTGCCGCCTCAGAAACAATTTGGTTTACTGCTGGCATGATGAAATCAGCAAACTGCATTTCAGCGATTGGACGCATACCATACATTGCTGCACCAATTGCTACCCCAGCAATTGCAGATTCTGCAAGCGGTGCATCAAGCGCACGATCTTCACCAAATTGATCATACAAACCGTGTGTCGCTTTAAACACGCCACCTTTTTTACCAACATCTTCTCCTAAAACGAATACTTTCTCATCGCGTTCCATTTCTTCGCGCATTGCTAATGTAATAGCATCAATATAAGACATTACAGCCATGAAACGTTCCCCCCTATTCTGCGTATACGTGCTTCAATGCATCTTCAGGTGCTGCATACGGAGCATTTTCTGCATATTCTGTTGCTTCATTTACGATATGCATAATTTCGTCTAACATTTGTTTTTCGGATTCCTCAGTTAACACACCAGCTTCTTTTAAATAAGCTGCGAATGTTATAATTGAATCTTTTTTCTTTGCTTCTTCTACTTCTTCTTTATCACGATAAACACGATCATCATCGTCACTAGAATGTGCTGTTAAACGATATGATACTGTTTCAATTAAAGTTGGTCCTTCACCACGACGACCGCGATCTGCTGCTTCTTTTACAGCTTTATATACTGCAAGTGGATCGTTTCCGTCTATTGTATATCCAGGCATACCGTAACCAATCGCACGATCTGATACGTTTTTACATGCTAATTGTTTTTCAACTGGAATAGAGATTGCATATTTGTTATTTTCACACATAAAAATAACAGGTAGTTTGTGTACACCAGCAAAGTTTGCCCCTTCATGGAAGTCACCTTGGTTTGAAGAGCCTTCTCCAAATGTAACGAACGTTACTAAATCTTTCTTCTCCATTTTTCCAGCTAGTGCAATACCAACTGCATGTGGTACTTGTGTTGTTACTGGAGATGAACCTGTAACAATACGATTTTTCTTTTGACCGAAGTGACCAGGCATTTGACGACCACCAGAGTTTGGATCTCCAGCTTTCGCAAAAGCAGACAACATAAGCTCTTTAGCTGTCATACCAAATGCTAGTACAACACCCATATCACGGTAGTATGGTAATGCATAATCTTTCTCTCTATCAAGAGCGAACGCCGCTCCAACTTGTGCAGCCTCTTGTCCTTGACAAGAAATTACGAATGGAATTTTACCAGCGCGGTTTAATAACCACATACGTTCGTCAATTTTACGTGCAAGTAACATCGTACGGAACATTTCTAATACTTGCTCATCACTTAAGCCAAGCTCTTCATGGCGCTTTTCTTTTACTTCTGCCATTTTTCATAACCTCCTAAATCCACATTTTTATGCGTGTAACGCTCTTCCATCTACAGCAAGTGCTGCTTCACCAATCGCCTCAGATAATGATGGATGCGGATGAATTGTATGTGCTACTTCCCAAGGTGTTGCATCAAGTACTCTTGCAAGACCCGCTTCAGAAATCATATCTGTTACATGTGGTCCAATCATATGAACACCAAGAATGTCATTTGTCTCTTCATCAACTACAAGTTTTACGAAACCATCTGATTCTCCGTATACAAGTGCTTTTCCGATTGCGCGGAATGAGAACTTACCTACTTTTAACTTATAGCCTTTTTCTTTCGCTTCTTGTTCTGTTAAACCGACAGAAGCAACTTCTGGACTGCTATATACGCATTTTGATACCATAGAGTAATCAATTGGTGTAACTTCTTTCCCTGCAATATGTTCTACTGCAGCAATTCCTTCATGAGAAGCAACGTGAGCAAGTTGCAGGCCACCGATTACATCTCCAATTGCGTAAATATGCGATTCTTTCGTTTGATAAAACTCATTTGTTTGAATGTATCCTTTTTCCACAACGATATCTGTGTTCTCTAAGCCAATATTTTGCGTATTCGCTTGTCTTCCTACAGATACAAGCATTTTTTCTGCTTTAAATTCTTTATTTTCACCGTTGTGTTCAGCTTGGATTGTTACTCCATTATCTTTTACCAATGTTTCTGGTAATACTTTTGCACCAGTTACCACTTTAATACCTTTTTTCTTGAATAGACGTTGCATTTCTTTTGAAACGTCTTGATCTTCTAGTGGTAATATTGTTTTTGCATACTCTAATACTGTAACTTCTACACCGAAGTCAGCAAGCATAGATGCCCACTCAATACCGATTACACCGCCACCAACGATAATAATCGAACTAGGAAGCGTTTCCATTTTTAGGGCATGATCTGAAGACATTACGTACTCTCCGTCTAATTCTAAACCTGGTAATGAATTTGGACGAGAACCTGTTGCAATAAGTACATTTTTTGGAATTAACATTTCATTCTCTTCTCCACTTGCAAGTTCAACTGAAATTGTCCCTGGCATCGGAGAGAAAATAGATGGGCCAAGAATACGGCCAATACCTTCAAACACATCAATTTTACCTTGTTTCATTAAGTGTTGAACGCCTTTATGAAGCTGCGTTACAATCTTCTCTTTACGCTCTTGTACTTTCGCAAAGTTTAGTTCTACATTGCTTGCAATAACTCCGAACTCTTCGCTTTTTTTAGCAGTTGCATATACTTCCGCACTACGTAAAAGAGCTTTACTAGGGATACATCCTTTGTGTAAACAAGTACCACCAAGATTTTCTTTTTCGACTAGTGCAGTTTTTAACCCTAGTTGTGATGCACGAATTGCAGCAACATATCCACCAGTACCGCCGCCAACGATGACTAAATCATATTCTTTTGCCATTATCTCAACCCCTAGCTACCGTTTCTTTTTCACGTACAACATATTCTTTTGGAGCTTCTTCTTCACGTAATACACGAAGTGCTCCTTCTGCTAACGCTTCTAACTCATCTTCGCCTGGATGTACGATAACATCTGCAATCCAGTCCACTCGCTCTTTTATTTCATCGACAAGAATTTTACTGTATGCCAGTCCACCAGTTAATACGATTGCATCGATTTTCCCGTGAAGTACAGCGCTAGCTCCGCCAATCTCTTTTGCAACTTGATATGCCATTGCTTTATAAATAAGAGTTGCTTCAGGATCACCTTTTTCAACCATTTTCTCTACTTTAATCGCATCATTTGTACCGATTAAACTTACAAGTCCACCTTGTCCGACAAGCTTTTTAATCATTTCATCTCGGTAATACTCACCAGAGAAACACATTTCTACTAGTTGCCCTACTGGTACTGTACCAGCACGCTCTGGACTAAATGGTCCTTCTCCGTTTAAACCGTTATTCACATCGATTACTCTTCCTTTTTTATGAGCACCAACTGTAATACCACCGCCCATATGTGTAACTAATAAATTTAAATCCTCATATTTGTGGTTTAACTGTTCGGCTACTTTACGAGCAACTGCTTTTTGATTTAATGCATGGAAGATACTTTTACGTTCCATACCAGCAATACCACTTATACGAGCAACTGGCTCCATCTCATCTACAACGACAGGATCCACAATAAATGCAGGAATGTTTAATCCAGAAGCAATTTCATATGCTAAAATGCCTCCAAGGTTTGAAGCGTGATGACCGCTAAACCCATTTTTTAAATCTTCTAACATCGCATCGTTTACTGTATACGTACCGCCTTCGATTGGACGAAGTAATCCACCACGTCCACAAACAGCGTTTAATTTTGAAATGTTAATACCATGAGAATGTAGAACTTCTAAAATCGTTTCTTTTCGAAACTCATATTGGTCGATAATTCGCTTGTATTTCCCAATCTGTTCTACGTCATGACGAATCGTTTCTTCTAAAACGGGTCTTTCATTATCAAAAACACCAATTTTTGTGGATGTACTACCTGGGTTAATAACAAGAATTCGATTTACAGACAATGTTGCTACCTCCACTAATAAATTCAAAAGGAAGTGGAAACCTCATAAGAGGTAACCACGCCTTTTGTAAAAGTTATATATGAATGATTAGCGACGGCTAATAATATCGTGACCGTTGCGTAAGTAAGTGCTACGAGAATTTTTCAAGCTTGCAATGCGCTCTTCAGCTAGACGATCTGCCGCTACATAAGTTGCTATGCCATCGCGTTTTGAAATTTCGATTACTTTTGCAATTGTGTCATAAATAGACTCAACACGTTTTAGTGCACGTTCTCTATTGTATCCATATAATTCGTCTGCTACGTTAATTACGCCACCTGCATTAATTACATAATCTGGTGCGTATACAATACCCATTTCATGAATGATGTCACCGTGACGATTTTCTTTTAATTGGTTATTTGCAGAACCTGCGATTACTTTTGCTTTAAGTTGTGGAATAGTTTCATCATTAACTGTTGCGCCTAATGCACATGGTGCGTAAATATCGCATTCAACACCGTAAATTTCATTTGGTTCAACTGCTGATGCACCGAATTCTTCTACAGCACGTTGTACAGCTTCTTTATTAATATCTGTAACGATTAATTTTGCTCCTTCAGCGTGTAAATGTTTGCATAGGTGATATGCTACGTTACCAACGCCTTGAACAGCAATTACTTTTCCTTCTAAATTATCAGTACCGAAAGCTTCTTTTGCAGCTGCTTTCATACCACGGTAAACACCGTATGCAGTTACTGGAGATGGGTTACCAGAAGAACCGAATGATGGTGAGATACCTGTTACAAAGTCAGTTTCTTCATGGATAATATCCATATCATCTACTGTTGTACCAACATCTTCAGCTGTAATGTAACGTCCGTTTAGTCCTTGGATATAACGTCCTAGTGCACGGAACATTGCTTCGCTCTTATCTTTACGAGGATCACCGATAATTACTGTTTTCGCACCACCTAAGTTTAAACCAGCTGCTGCGTTTTTGTATGTCATCCCTTTTGCAAGACGCAATGCATCTTCAATCGCCGCTTCTTCAGAATCATATGTCCACATTCTTGTTCCACCAAGAGCCGGTCCAAGTGTTGTATCATGAATTGCAATAATTGCTTTTAAACCAGATTCTTTATCTTGACAAAATACTACTTGCTCATAATCATATTTTTCTAAGTATTCGAAGATTTCTAATGTCATTGTCGTTTCCCCCTAATGTTTTACCCTTTTTGGTTTATTTTGAAGCAGTCGCAACTGCCAATGCTAATGAATATACTTTTGTTTCTGCTGAATCAGCACGAGATGTTAAAACAATCGGTGCTTTTGCGCCAGCAATCATTGCTCCTACTTTTGCATCCGCAAAGTATACGAGTGATTTATATAGCACATTTCCAGCTTCAATCGTTGGGACGAGTAAAATATCTGCCTTACCTGCTACATCACTTACTATGCCTTTATGCTCTGCTGCAATTTGTGATACTGCATTATCTAAAGCAAGTGGTCCATCAACGATACAATCTTTAATTTGTCCGCGGCGATTCATTTGTGTTAACATCGCTGCATCAATTGTCGCCTGCATCGCTGGATTCACAACTTCTACTGCTGCGATTGGTGCCACTTTGGGCAAGTCGATTCCTATTGCCTGGGCAACTTCTACAGTATTTTGTATAATAGCAGCTTTTTGTGTTACGTCAGGTGCGATGTTCATCGCTGCATCTGTAACGAAAATAAGACGGTCGTAATTTTGAACTTCAAATGCTGCTACATGTGAAAGTACGCTACCTTTACGTAGGCCCCACTCTTTGTTTAACACAGCCTTCAAAATATTCGCTGTTGGGATGTTCCCCTTCATAAGCACATCTGCTTCACCATTTCTCACAGCTTTAACAGAAAGTTCTGCAGCTTCAGCACTAGACATTGCTGCAATCACTTCAACATGTTCTGAAGTTTGTAAACCATGTTCTTGTAGCATCCCCATTATTTTTTCTTGATTTCCATATAGACGAAATTGAGCTAGCTGTAATTTAATTGCTTTCGCTACAGCTTCAATTACTTCATGATCTTCAGCTACTGCTACAGCCACAGTTTTTTTAGGCTTTCCTGCTGCTTGATCAATTAAGTATTCTAACTTCATATTTTGTAATCAACCCTTTCCGTCGTCCCTCGTCTATTTATAAAGCAAATACCGTGCCAACTTTTAAAAGTGGTCTTACCAATAATGAAAACGCATTCAAAATGCAGTAAAATCAATACTTTGGAAAATAACGAAAGATTCTGTCTTATTTTGTCGCTTTTTGTATACCATGCAATAAATTGCACGGTACGCAATTTATTGCATGCTATTTTTTGCACGGTCATACTTTTCTAGCTTGTAATATAAATTTCGAACGGAAATTCCTAACGCTTTTGCAGTTTGTGTTTTATTCCCCTCAAATCTCTCCAAATATTCATAAATAATATTCCCTTCAAACTCTGTCACTAAATGTTCAAGTGGCTTTTCTTCTAATTCAGGTAATAAATGAGATTGCTTTGACTCCACCTGCTCTTCGTTATGTAATGGCGGTAAATGGTGTACATCAATATAGGTCTCGTTATAATTCATAAAGATAATAGCTCTCCCCAAAATATTTTCAAGTTCCCTCACATTTCCTGGCCATTCGTATGATTGTAAATATAAAACAGCTGAATCAGTGAGCCCTTCTACATTACGACCGTAATCTTGATTAATTTTTTGAATCAATCTGTCCGCAATTGTCGGTATATCTCCTTTACGTTGACGAAGAGATGGAATTTGAATTGGAATTTTATTTAATCGATAATATAAATCCTCCCTAAACTTCCCTTCTAGAATAGCCTTTTCTAAATTCACATGTGTCGCTGCAATTACTCGAACATTAATAGGTATCGCTTTCGTTCCACCAACTTTTACAATTTCTTTTTCCTGCAATACACGAAGGAGTTTCGCTTGTGTATTTGCAGACAACTCCCCTATTTCATCTAAAAAAATACTACCGTTATTCGCTTCCTCAAAGAACCCACGTTTCCCGCCTCTTTTCGCTCCAGAAAACGCCCCTTCCTCATAACCAAATAATTCACTTTCTAACAACGTCTCCGAAATGGCCGCACAGTTTACACGGACGAACTTATTGTATTTTCGATTACTTCCATTATGGATTGCATGTGCAAACAATTCTTTACCAGTCCCAGATTCCCCGCGTAACAGTACTGTTGCTGGTGTATTCGCTCCTAGCTTCGCCTGTTCGATAGCTGCCGTTGTTTCATCTGAATTTCCGACAATATCATCAAATGAATATTTCGCTTCTAATGTACGAATAATTTGCCTTGCTCTATTCAATTCATTTGTTAATTTTTGAATTTCCGACACGTCACGGATAACACCGACGCTT
Organism: Bacillus sp. JKS001846; assembly: GCF_900176455.1. Taxonomy (NCBI): domain Bacteria; kingdom Bacillati; phylum Bacillota; class Bacilli; order Caryophanales; family Bacillaceae; genus Bacillus; species Bacillus sp. JKS001846. Next base: position 1,545,868 of record NZ_FWYG01000001.1, on the reverse strand, counting down.
CCTTTCAATATTCCATCCACAATAACTGGTGCTACGTTTACAATTACATCTCTCTTTTTTTGCCCAATCTTCATATGTATTCCGCGCACCGCACGACGCGTTCGAAGTACTTTCATATGCATACTTTCGCCTTCTACAATATCAGTTGTAGCAGGCTTCCCAATAATATCTTCTTCTGTTAAACCCGTTAATTTCGTATATGCTGGGTTAATGACTAAACCTCTTCCTTTTTCATCCACAACCGAAATCGCTTCTTCAGATGAGTTAATAATTGCCTCTAATAGTGTTTGAATTTCTTTTAAGTCTGTAACTTCTTCCGCAAGATCTACAACTTCTGTTATATCTTTAAAAATTGCAAATGCCCCTTGTACCTCTCCTCCTTCTTTTAATATTGGAATACGCGTTGTAATAATTTTCTTTCCATTCTCTAATGTCAGTTCATAATTTACTTCTATTTGTTTCGTACGTATAATGCGAAGTAATTTACTAGTTGGAATGACTTCTAAAATATACTTTCCTATCGCCTCTTCTTTTTTATATCCGATAATACGCTCTGCACTTTTATTAAAAAGACGAACTTGTCCCTCTCGATCAATTACAATCATGCCGTCATGTGTAGAATTTAAAATTAATTCTCCTTGTTGCGTCTGTTCCTCTAACCGCCCAATTAGCCCTTCCTTCTCATGCGCTAATCCTGTAACAATTTTTGCGATATCACCTGGTATAAGAAGAGTGTCTTTTTTCTTTTTTTCTGATAAAACTTTATGTACATCATCTTCACCTGTCATATCAAATATTACATCGATATGCATAGAAAGAAATGGAGTTACACTTTCTCCAATTGCAATCCCGTATTCCTTAGCAATTTGTAGTCCTTTTGCCAACGGATTTATATCAATAATCCCTATAATTTGAAATATATTCGAACTTTGTAACAGATTCAGCAGCGCGCTCCCGCCTTCACCTGCACCAACAATTAATACTTTTTGTTTCATATATTACACTTCCTCTCGAAGTAACTCTGCAAATTTTTTCACACCCTTATCTTACTCGTTCAGCACCCTCTTGACAAACCCCCTTTCCGTATAACATCATTAAAATATACGAAATAATCTGAAAAGGAGCGTTATGTATGCAGCGTTACGTTGCTCTACTATTAGCACTCATCCCTATTTCATTAGCTGTGTTTGGTATAAAGTTAATGAGAGATACTGTATTCGGGATTCTATTTCCACCAATTTCCATACTGTGGTTACAATTTTTAATCGGCGCTCTCTGCTTCGCGCTAGGGTTTTATATCTTTGGTGGCTTCGTCTTGCACCGAGATCGCAAACGAAATAAAGTACAAGCTCGCTTTAGAAGATAGGAATGCCCCACTATTTATAAATAAAAAAATGAGACCGTTACACGCGGTCTCATTTTTTTATTGGCAATAACGTTCTTGCCGTTTCAGGGTAATCAGTAATAATCGCCGATATATTCATATCAAAATATTTACGCATAAGCGTTTCTTCATTAATTGTATAAGGGCGAACTTCTACACCACTTTCCATCGTTAGTTCGGCAATAGCATCTTGAAGATAACGATAATTCGGATGTACTGCTGTAGCCCCCATTTTTTTCGCGTATGCCCACGGACTATGCAAACCTTCGCGATATAAAATTGCTGTTTGAATATCAGGAGCCATCATATGGCACCGTTTCATACTGTAGTGATTAAACGAAGAAAATATAACACGATCCTCTAGACTAAATTTCCGTACAAGCGTTATAACTTCTTCCTCTAAACCTCTGTATGGAATTTTATTATTTTTAAGTTCAATATTAAGTAGCAAACTCGTTTGTTCAAGCCATTCTAATACCTCTTCTAAAAGTGGTATTTTACAAAAACCTACTTTATCACCAAATTTATAACTTGCATCTAACTTGCATAAGTCCTCATATACATAATTGCGAACCGCACCTTTTCCATTTGTTGTCCGGTCCACCGTTTCATCGTGAATGACGACAACTTTTCCATCTTTCGTTAATTGAACATCAAGTTCAATTCCATCCGCTCTAAAAGACTCAGCTGCTTCAAATGAAATCATTGTATTTTCTGGGTACGTTCCAGCCGCACCACGATGTGCAAATATAAGAGTCATCCTCACTCCCCCAATCTTATGCTATACTATACGAAAAAGGAGGTACTTCTATGAGACCATTACAAATCTCTCCAGATACTGCAGTCCGCTTATCAAAAGCACTAGGTGTTCCACTTGAACAACTCATGCATATGCCGCAGCACATTTTAATTCAAAAACTAGTTGAATTAGAAAAACAAAATAAAGACGAAGAATAATACAGTCCTGTTTTGCAGGACTTTTTATTATTTTCTATTATATCACGGATGCCTTTCCTACTAAAATCCTTTAACAGATGTACTACGATGTGATTTAGCCGTTCCTTCATCATTTAATAATGAGTCACATCTTTTCTTTTTTGTTACACGTCATAAAGAAAGCAGACCATTTATTTATAAGTCCCCATTGCGTCCTAAAAACACGATCATAAAAAACTAGAAGCCCTTTATATTGTTTTTTATTGAACGTGCGGAGCATCCCCTGATTCGTATAGTTCTTTCGCTTTTTCCTCCCCGAATGTAGTTAAAATATAATGTTGCTCTTCTAACGCATCCATTGCTCTAGTTGCTTTACAAACGCTATCTTCTTGAGCATCTGAGAGATAATTGTGATCTTCTACAATTTTACTAAAATCTTTTTTCGCCCATCTATCAGCAATTGCTAAAAGTTCATTTTTCTTCGCAAAGCTACTCTTATTTATAATTTCTTTTAATTTTTTAGTATTACTTTGAATCATTGGGATAGAGCCTGATTTTCGTTCTGCCACCACTTTTTGATGAGTCATGCGATGCATCGCTGTAATGACTTCGCTTTCAGTAGAATTTTCAGTAACATACACATCAACAAAGACCCCATCTACCTCTCTACCTACTATTGTTTGGTCTTCTTTTTTATCTATTTGAGCACTCACTTCTTTATCTACGGGATTATCTGCAAGTTCTAACATTCCAAATGTAACTGCAATAGCAAGAACTCCCATAGCTGCTACTATTCCTAGCCAAGTTGAAATTTTATTTTCCATTCCCCTTCTCCCTATCTATATCTATTTTATTGCCTTATAAAAAACTCACTTACATGTAATATTACTAAAAATAGGTTTTATTTTCCATACTATCAAATAATCTCTTTTTCTCAACAAAATAAAAAGACCAACGAATTATAACATTCATTGGTCTGTAAATAAAAAGTTCATTGGTTTTAAATTTGATATCGAGTATCAATTTCAAGAATTATTAAACTTTACTAAAGCTTAAATCCCTTACTACTTTTACTCTCAACTAGCTTTATGTTCAAGTCTCAGCTTATCCGCAACCATTGCGATAAACTCAGAATTCGTAGGTTTTGCTTTTGACATGGATACTGTATAACCGAATAAGGACGAAATAGAATCAATATTCCCACGGCTCCAAGCTACTTCAATTGCGTGACGAATTGCGCGCTCCACACGGCTTGCTGTTGTATTATATTTCTTTGCGATATCTGGATACAATACTTTCGTAATCGATCCTAACAATTCGATATCATTGTATACCATGGAGATTGCTTCTCGTAAATACATATATCCTTTAATATGAGCGGGTACACCAATTTCATGAATGATACTCGTAATACTCGCATCTAAGTTTTTCGGTTTTCCATCTACTGTTGTGGCTGATCGGAATGATGGTAGTGGACGCTTAATCATAGTGTTTGCTTTACCACTCACTTGACGAATATGACTCGTTAAATTCTCCATATCAAATGGTTTTAATATGAAATATGAGGCACCTAAGTCAACTGCTTTTTTCGTCACATCTTCTTGGCCAAATGCTGTCAACATAATTACGCTAGGCTGTTTTAACCTTTCAATATGTCGCATTTTCTCCAATACAGCTAAACCATCTAAGTGTGGCATAATAATGTCTAAAACGAGTACATCAGGTTGCTTATCTGTTAATAAGTTTAAACACTCTTGACCATTATAAGCAGTACCGATTACTTCCATATCATCTTGAGCGGCTACATAGCTCTCTAACATTGATACTAGTTCTTTATTATCATCCACAAGACATACTTTAATTTTCTCCACAGCTTTTCCTCCCTTACCGAATCGATTCTCCGACATGTGTATCCTTCTAGGCTACATGAATTGTTCGACAATTGTGTGAAAATTCCCTTTTAAAGTTTCTTACTTTCCGATAAAATCACAAAAAAATATGTTTATCGTTCATTTATTCCCTTTCACAACACATTCCATCATAGAAATACAACGAAACGTTCAACCCTTTCCTTTTATTTTACAACAAAAAACACCTCTTGCGGAGCTTTTACAAAATTTCAACGAATTTTTCAACAGAAAAAGCGAGCTAATAATATATATTAGCTCGCTTTTTTCTCTTGATCATAAATATTAATTCCAGCTTGATGTAACATCCATTCAATATGAACACCATATCCTGATGTTGGATCATTTACAAATACATGCGTAACAGCACCAATTACTTTTCCATTTTGTACAATTGGACTTCCGCTCATTCCTTGTACGATACCGCCCGTTTTCGCTAATAGACGTTTATCTGTTACTTTTATTACCATACCCTTTGTGGCTGGGAATTTTTGCTGCACTGTACTAACAACTTCAATATCAAACGCTTCTACTTTATCTTGATCAATAACTGTTAATATTTTTGCCGGTCCTTCTTTTACTTGATGAGATAATGCGATAGGCATTGCTTTATCCATTATACCGTTTTTCATATTCGTATTTAATTTTCCAAAAATACCATATGGACTATTAATTGTAATATTGCCAATCACTTCACGGTCTGGTGAGAATCTTGCTAATTTCTCCCCTGGATTCCCATGACTACCTCTTTCAATTGATGTAACTGTCGAGCGCATAATTTGTCCATCTTCGACTTGAATCGGCTTTTTCGTATCATTATCAGAAATAACATGACCAAGTGCCCCATATTTCATAGAATCTGGATGAACAAATGTCATCGTTCCAATTCCAGCTGCCGAATCACGGATATACAAGCCAATTCGATAAGACGATTCACCGTTGTCTTTTTGTGGAGTTAGCTTCGTACGAATATATTTTCCATCTCTTAACAATACAAGATTAAGCGGTTCACCTGTTTCTCCACTATTATGAATAAACGGTGCTACATCACTCATTCTTTCAATTGTTTTACCATTAATTTCAGTAATCATATCTCCAATTTGTACACCTGCTGTTTCACCAGGAGATATTTTACCTTTTTCAGTTTGAATTAAATGATGGCCTACAACAAGTACACCTTTTGTATTTAATTTCACACCAATTGATTGTCCACCTGGAATCACTTTAAAATCTTTTAACACTTTCACATTTACTTTTTTCACTGGAAAACCAGCAAGCTGAAATACCATATCAGCTTCACCATTTTGATGAGAATTTACCATAAGTCCTTGTTTTTGTTCATTCGAACTCACTGTAAATACATGACGATTTGTGGATGAAGCTTTGAAAACTGGTAATGATGATATTTCTGATTGTTGCCCTTCAAAAACAACAAGTTGTTTCGGTGATGAAATAAACGTTCGAAGCGGTTTAAAACATCCAATAAAAACTAAAGAAACAAGGAGACAAAGACCTATTATTTTTCGAAATTTTTCTAATTTCAACTTGTTCACTCTCCTCGCTCCTACCCCACATTCAGCCTCTTGGCTTCACTTTTTAATCTCTCCTTGCAGTGCTTTATTTATAACCGGAAGAATTAAGAAATCGTCATTTGAGAAAAAAAGCTATCCATTACTGGATAGCCTCTGCTGTCTGTTTAAAATGATGCGCTTGCGTAAGTAATTCTTTCGCATGCTCTGTCGTTAAATCTGTGATTTCCACACCAGAAATCATTCGAGCTATTTCTGTTACTTTATCCTCCATAGTTAAAACAGTAACTGATGTAATTGTCCGATCATTCGCTACTTGTTTTCGAATAAATAAATGTGAATCCGCCATTGAAGCTACTTGAGGTAAGTGCGTAATACAAAGTACTTGCGAGTTTACTGATACTCGATAAATTTTTTCCGCAATAGCCTGTGCGACCCGGCCACTTACACCCGTATCCACTTCATCAAAAATAACAGATGCAACCCCTTGATGCTTAGAAAAAATGCTTTTTAAAGCTAAAATGATACGAGATAACTCTCCGCCAGAAGCAACCTTTGAAAGTGGTTTTAGCGGCTCTCCTGGGTTCGTTGAAATATAAAATTCCACATGATCGTAACCATCCGCCGTAAGTCTTACCGGCGCACCTTCCACAAGGGGCTCTTCTGCATTTCCTTCTCTCTTCATAATTCTCACTTCAAATTTCGTTTTTTCCATATATAATTCTTTTAATTCCTGATGAATTGCATTTGTAAGGTGTTCTGCAAGCTCATGACGCATATTACTTAACAACGTTGCTTCTTTCATAATAACACTTTCTAATTCCTTCAACTGTTTCTTCGTCGTTTCAATATGAACGTCTTTATTTTCAATCGTAAAAATTTCCTGTTCAATTTTATTAGCATACGCTAAAATCTCTTCTACATTATTTCCATATTTTCTCTTTAGCATACGAATTTCATTCAAACGTGTTTCAATTTCATCTAAACGATTTGGATCATATTCCATCATATCGAGCTTTTCCCTCAGTTGATAGGCAACCTCTTCTAATAAGTAATAGCTATTTGCAATTGAATCATGATTCTCTTGATACACTTCATCTAAATGTGTAATACTTTCCATTTGCCCCATTGCACTTCTTACATTATCTAATCCTTGTCCGTCGGCACTTAAAGAACGATATGCATCACCTAACGCTTTATAAATCTTTTCAAAATTAGAAATTTGCAATCGTTCCTCAGTTAATTCATTTTCTTCATCCATCTTTAAATCCGCCTTGCGAATTTCCTCGTGCTGAAATTGAATTAAATCTAAGCGATGTGCCATTTGTTGCTCATTTTCACTTAACGATTTCAATTGTTTTTTTAATTTTTCATAGTCAGCGTATACGTTTTGATATATGTCTAATTGTTTAACGATTCGATCCCCATCAAAGTGATCAAGCATAAACAGATGTCGTTCTTCATTCATTAAATCTTGCGTTTCGTGCTGTCCATGAATATCAACAAGTGTTTTCCCAATTTCTTTTAATATGCTAAGTGTAACAAGCTTCCCATTTACACGACATACACTCTTCCCGTTCGCAGCAATATCACGCTTTAAAATAATCATACCATCTTCTATTTCTATATCTAACTCTTCTGCCTTTTCAATACATGGATGCTTCTCATCTTCAACATAAAATAGCCCTTCAATCTCAGCCTTTTCTGTTCCATATCGAACAAATTCTGCTGACCCACGGCCACCTACAAGTAAACTAATTGCATCAATAATAATCGATTTTCCGGCCCCTGTTTCACCGCTTAAAACCGTTAAACCTTTTTGAAAAGAAATATTTAATGCTTCAATAATAGCAAAGTTTCTAATCGATAATTCCGATAACAATGCCCCATTCACCTCGTTATAAAATAATCCCTTACTAAAGGATTTTCTCAGTTCTTCATTCAAATAATCATGCTATATATTTGTATGTATATACTCTTCTAACCCGCTTCATTGTACCAAACATTTGTTTTACGGGTCAATCCATCTATTTTTTAACTTTATGCAAACAAAATATTATATTACAATTGAAAATTCATATTTTTAACCAATAAAAATATCTTGTTCACTTTCCACTTTACGATGGAAAGCAAACAAGATTTTTTGTTACAACATATTTAAGAAACGATCAGAGACAACACCTGTATCGTCAGGTGTACGGCAAATAATTAAGCAAGTATCATCACCACAGATGGTTCCGATGATCTCATCCCACTCTAAATGATCAATAAGTGCTCCAAGTGAATGAGCGTTACCAGGCAATGTTTTTAGCACAAGCATATGTCCTGCCGTGTCTAATTTTACAAATGAATCCACTAGATTTCGTTTTAATTTTTGTAACGGGTTAAATCGTTGATCTGCTGGCAAGCTATATTTATAGCGCCCATCATGTAATGGCACCTTCACTAAGTGCAGTTCTTTAATATCGCGCGATACTGTTGCTTGCGTTACATTAAATCCCTCATTACGTAAAATATCAACTAATTCATCTTGTGTTTCAATTTCTTTGTTTGCAATAATTTCCCTGATTTTAATATGGCGCTGACCTTTATTCATACATTTGCACCTCACACTATCTCTTACCATAGTTTAAACATTGGTATACTTCACTTATTTATGTTAACTTATAATTCGTTTCTTGTACACAATTGTTTTTACAATCATTATACAATTACAGCAAAAAGAGGAACAACATATGTTATTCCCCTTTCCCTTTTTGTTTTAGAACGTCATGCGCTTCTGTAACAACTTGCTCTATAGAAATCGGAGAATGATTTTCGCCATTCTCACGTTCACCATGCCATTTCAGATGAATTAAAAATTCAATATTACCATCCCCACCCGTAATTGGTGAGAATGTTAAACCTTCCACATCATAGCCTTCTTTTAAAGCAAACTCGACAATCATTTCTACAACAGCTTCATGTACTTTTCTATCACGAACGATACCTTTTTTCCCAACTTGCTCTCTTCCAGCTTCAAACTGCGGTTTAATTAACGCTGCTACATCTCCGTTAGGCATAAGCATTGTTTTTAAAACTGGCAGTATAAGCTTTAATGATATAAATGAAACATCAATACTTGCAAATTGAGGTAAACCACGTTCTAAGTCTGCTGGTGTCACGTAACGGAAGTTTGTTCGTTCCATTACAACAACACGCTCATCTTGACGTAATTTCCACGCTAGTTGATTGTATCCTACATCTAATGCATAAGATAATTTCGCTCCATTTTGAAGCGCGCAATCTGTAAAGCCACCAGTTGATGAACCAATATCTATCATAACTTTATCTTGTAAATCAAGATGAAATGTCTCTAATGCCTTTTCAAGTTTATAACCACCACGACTTACATACGGCATAACTTGTCCCTTCACCGTAATCTCAGTATCTTGCGAGATTTTCTCTCCTGGCTTATCAAGTCTCATCTCATTTGCATATACGAGTCCGGCCATAATGGCGCGCTTTGCTTTCTCACGCGTTTCTATAAGTCCTCGCTCTACTAATAGTACATCTACTCTTTCTTTTTTTACGCTCATTTGTTACGCCCTTTTTTGTTTTGATGGAATCATTGTATGAATACGGTCTACAACAGCATCTATCGTTAAACCAATTTCTTCTAATAATTTTGTTACACTTCCGTGCTCTATGAAGCGGTCTGGAATACCCATTCGTTCAACTAATGCACTATGGTAACCATTTTCAGATGCAAATTCAACTACTCCTGTTCCAAAACCACCGATTAAACAAGCTTCTTCAATCGTTAAAATCGGTATATTCTTTCCTAGAAGATCATGTAAATATGCTTCATCCATTGGTTTAATAAAGCGAGCATTCACTACTTTCACTGAAACCCCAGCTTTTTCAAGACGCTCAGCTGCTTCCATTGCCATTGGTATTGTCGTACCAAACGTTAAAATAGCTGCTTGTGTCCCCTCTTTTAACGTCTCCCACGTACCGATTGGAATCGCCTTTAATTCTTTATCCATATGAACGCCAAGTCCATTACCGCGAGCATAACGCAATGCGATTGGTCCATCTTCATATTGCATCGCCGTATAAACTAAATGTTGCCCTTCATTTTCATCTTTCGGCATCATAAGCACCATATTCGGCAAGTGACGTAAGAATGAGATATCAAATACGCCTTGATGCGTTTCACCATCTGCTCCTACTAATCCCGAGCGATCTATTCCGATGAAAACATTTAAATTTTGGCGGCATATATCATGAACAACTTGGTCATATGCTCTTTGTAAAAATGTTGAATAAATCGCTAAGAATGGCTTCATTCCTTGCGTTGCCATACCTGCTGCCATTGTTGTAGCATGCTGTTCTGCAATACCTACATCAATCATACGATCTGGGAATTCTTTTTGGAATTTCTCAAGTTTTGATCCAACAGGCATTGCAGGTGTAATTGCTACGATACGCTCATCCGCTCTCGCTAGCTTAAGTACTGTTTCACTAACGACAGCACTCCATGCTGGTGCAACTTCTTTCGGCTTAACGAAGTCACCTGATTCAATTTTATAAGGTCCTGTTCCATGCCAAGTTCCAATAACGTCACTCTCAGCCGGTTTATAACCTTTTCCTTTTTTCGTAATAACGTGAACAAGCACTGGGCCTTTTGTTTTCTTTGCATATTGCAACGTTTCGAATAACTTTTCATAATCATGCCCATCGACTGGACCTAAATATGTAAAGCCTAACTCTTCGAAAAAGACACCAGATACTAGTAAATATTTAAGACTATCTTTTATTTTCTCTGCTGTCGCAGCCACTTTCCCGCCAACTGCTGGGATTTTCTTTAATATATACTCTAATTCATCTTTTACCCAGTGATATTTTCCTGCGGTACGTAAACGACCGAGCACATTATGAAGCGCACCAACGTTTGGTGCAATTGACATTTCATTATCATTCAAAATAACAATCATGTCTGTTTTTTCATGTCCAATATGGTTCAATGCCTCTAAAGCCATTCCGCCTGTTAAAGCACCATCTCCAATAATTGGTATAACATATTCTTTCGTTTTCTTTAAATCACGTGCCAGAGCCATTCCCATTGCAGCCGATAACGAAGTCGAGCTATGACCAGTTTCCCATACATCGTGCTCACTCTCGCAACGTTTCGGGAAACCACATAGACCTTGATATTGCCTTAATGTACCAAACTCTTTCGCACGTCCAGTTAAAATTTTATGTACATAGGATTGATGTCCTACATCCCATAAAAATTTATCTTGCGGGCTATCAAATAATTTGTGCAGAGCAATTGTGAGTTCTACTACACCTAAATTAGGTGCAATATGTCCACCTGTTTGAGAGAGCTCTTCAATTAAAAACTTACGAATATCCTCACTCAATCCCTCTAGTTCACTGATAGACATATCTTTCAAAAAACTAGGGTTTTGAATTTGCGTTAGATCCACATGGATCACTCACTTTCATTTCATAATCTGTCAACATGTCAAATATTATAAAAAACATTTACACAAAACAAGAAATTCTCTTTTCTATTTTTCGTCTTGTCCCGCTATTAACCAGTCTATTGCGCCCTAATCCTATTATAAACCATATTTCTTTAGGCGATGAAAAAAATAGCCGCTAACACGAAGTGATAACGGCAATGTAATCTACATATATTTTTGCCAATAACAAGAAAAGAAAAACCTTTTCCTACATTTATATCATAAAATGATGAATGACTCAACAAATGAAAACGCTGTTATATTAGTTATTACGTTTTGCAATCAAATCACAAATAGATAGTAAATATTCATCTTGTAATTGCAAGGAACTAATCGCACCTTTTGCTTCTGCAATTGTTTCTTCTAAAATATCCTTTGCTCTATCTACAGTAAACAACGTTGTATATGTGCTCTTTTCATTAGAAAGATCGCTACCAATCGGTTTTCCAATCTCTTCTTCAGTTCCTTCGACATCTAAAATATCATCTCGAATTTGGAAAGCTAGACCGATATATTTGGCAAACGTAAGCAACTTTTCTTCTTGCTCTTCTGTCGCATCAGAAAGTATCGCACCCGCAAGTACAGCAAATTCAAGCAGTTTTCCGGTCTTATGTTTATGGATGTACTCCAATTCATCAATCGTAAGGCGTTTCCCTTCAGCTTCCATATCTGCCACTTGTCCGCCAACCATTCCTTCTGGTCCTGCTGCTTTTGCAAGTTCAAGTACAAGTCTTACTTTTTTTTCGGCAGAAATTTCTTTTTGCTCATATGCCATAATAACTTGAAAAGCATACGTCAATAAGCCATCTCCTGCTAAAACTGCCATCGCTTCACCAAATACTTTGTGATTTGTGGGCTTTCCTCTTCTTAAATCATCATCATCCATACAAGGTAAATCATCATGAACTAATGAATATGTATGAATCATTTCAAGAGCACAAGCTGCACCTACTCCAAGATTTCTTTCTTTCCCAAACGCTTGTAATGTTGCAAACAAAAGTAACGGGCGGAGACGTTTTCCACCCGCTTCCAAAGAATATGCCATCGCTTCACGAAGTACATTTGGACATTGTAATTCATTTGCATAGCTTACAAGTTTTTCTTCTACGAAAGTTTTACTTTCTTTCAAAAAAGTATCAAAAGCAATCGTCACTATGCTTCATCTCCTAAAGCAGTAAACGGTTCAAGCTCTCCATCTTCCCCAAGAATAACTGCCATTTGTTCTTGTACATTCTTCAGCTTCTCATCACAAAGCTTAGATAATTCCATACCTTCTTTAAAATAAGAAATCGCTTCTTCTAAAGGTACGTCACCTTGTTCTAGCTTAGAAACAAGATGCTCAAGTTGCGAAATTGCCTCTTCAAAGCTTAATTTATTTTCCATTATTCAATTCACGCTCCTCTATGCCTGATACGCTACAATCTAGTATTCCATCTTGTAATTGAACTGAAACAGCATCTCCAAGGCTTACATCTTTCACACTTTTTAACACTTGCTTCTCTTCATCATATACAAGCCCGTACCCTCTCATCATTACTTTAAGCGGACTTAACGCTTCAAGTTTTTGAGCAGCTCTTACAAAGGCAAATTCTTTCGTTTGAAGTAACGTTTGCATTTCACGTTGTAATTGCTTTTGCAACGTTTCAACAGCTACCTTCGTTTGCATAATTTTTTGAGATGGGTGGTGCTTCTCTAAATAAAATGAAAGTTGCTTTAACTGATTCACCTTTTTATCAATATAGCGCTCTTTCGCTAAAACAAGCTGTTCTAGCGCTCTATCTAATTGCTCTTCCTTTTGCTCATATACTTGTCTTGGATAACGGAACGCATACGATTTTTGCAACACTTGTAGTTTTTCTTCTTTTTTATGTACTAACTCTCTCATTGCTCTTTGCAATCTCAGAGTTCTTTGTAATACCTTTTCTTGTAACTCTATAATGTTAGGTGCTGCCAGCTCAGCTGCTGCAGTCGGTGTTGGCGCGCGTAAATCTGCAACAAAATCTGCGATTGTAAAATCCGTTTCATGGCCTACTGCCGAAATAATAGGAATTTCACTCTTAAAGATTGCTCTTGCAACCATTTCCTCATTGAAAGCCCATAATTCCTCAATAGAACCTCCACCACGACCAACGATTAGTACATCTATCTCTCCCATTTCATTCGCTGTACGAATCGCTTGTACAATCGAGGGAGCCGCTGACTCCCCTTGTACAAGTACCGGAAATACAATAACATTCCCAATTGGATAACGACGTTTAATCGTTGTTATAATATCACGAATCGCTGCTCCTGTTGGCGACGTAATCACACCTATTGTTTTAGCGTAAGGAGGAATCGCTTTTTTATAAACTTGAGAAAAAAGTCCTTCTTCTTCTAAACGAACTTTTAACTGTTCGTACGCTAAATGTAAATTCCCGACTCCGTCAGGCTGCATGTCTTGAATATAAATTTGATAAGAACCACTCGCCTCGTAAACAGAGATTTTCCCTTTCACGAGTACCTTCATCCCATTTTCAGGTTTGAATTTAATATTACGATTATGGCCCGCAAACATAACCGCTGCGATTCTTGCATTTTCATCTTTCAATGTAAAATACATGTGGCCACGGCTATGATTTTTAAAGTTGGAAATTTCACCTTTTAACCAAACAGACTGCAAATGCGGATCATATTCTATTTTTGTTTTTATATAGCGTGTTAACGCTGTAACGGTTAAATATTGCTTCTCCATTTCTCTCTCCTCATAGCCGACTCAAATTATTTACAAACGACACCTGCACGTTTGGCAGATTCAACAGTATTATGAAGAAGCATTGTGATTGTCATTGGACCAACACCCTTTGGCACAGGTGTAATGTAACCCGCAACATCTAACACGTTGTCAAAGTCAACATCACCACAAAGTTTTCCTGTTTCTAAACGGTTAACACCAACGTCAATTACAACCGCTCCTTCTTTAATATAATCCGCTGTTATCATTTTAGGTCGTCCAACAGCTACGATTAAAATATCAGCTAACTTCGATAACTCTTTCATATTTTGCGTCTTAGAATGACAATATGTTACAGTGGCATTTTCATTTAAAAACAATTGTCCCACTGGTTTACCGACAATATTACTTCTTCCAATTACTACTACATGTTTTCCAGAAATATCAAGATTTGTTTCTTTTACTAATTCTACAATACCATGCGGTGTACATGGAAGGAATGTATCTTGTCCCGTCATCATACGTCCCACGCTGATTGGGTGAAATCCGTCTACATCCTTTTCTGGTGAAATTCTTTCAATGATAGCTTTTTCTTCAATATGTTTTGGTAAAGGTAATTGCACTAATATGCCATTAATACGGTCATCTCCATTTAAGCGATCGATTTCAGCAAGCAAACGTTCCTCAGTAATTGTTTCAGGAAGTTCAATTAGCTCTGAGTAAATCCCTACTTGTTCACAGCCTTTTTCTTTTCCTTTCACATAAGAACGAGATGCTGGATCTTCTCCAACTAAAATAACTGCTAATCCTGGTACAATACCTTGCTCTTTCAACTTCACAACTTCTTCTGTTAATTGTGCTCGTTTTTTCTCCGCAACTTCATTTCCTTTGATGATTACTGCTACCATTTTAAGATTCCCCCTTAAAGAATTTACAGTGTATCTTTTATATTAGATAAAACGCCGTTAATAAAACGACGAGATTCCTCATCCCCAAATGTTTTTGCAATTTCAATTGCTTCGTTAATTGTTACGTTGTGTGGAATTTCTTCCATGTACTTCATTTCATACACAGCTACACGTAAAATACTGCGATCAACAATACTAATACGCTCAAGCTTCCACTTTTTTAAGTTTTGACGAATCGCTTCATCGATTGCTTCTTTATTTTCTACAAAACCTACTACAAGTGACTCTAGAAACTCATTTGTTTCTTCGCCTTCATCCAGCGTGTTTTCCACTGCTACTTTCGGTTCTAATTCACCTGTAATATCCATTTGGTATAATGCTTGCATTGCTCTTTCTCTAGCCGTCCTACGTTTCATTGTAACTCTCCTTTATGCTTCAAGTCTTTCCTTATACTTTGTTATATTATTATAATTTATAAGCCGTCAATTCACTTACTCTTACAGTTTTCATTGATTTTCCAACCTTATAATACAATGATAATAACACAATTTATCGTTTCACACACGGGTTACAAGGCTGAAAAATAATAAAAAGATTAACTTCAAGTTCCATATCTTATCACAATGTACGTTTTTTGGAAAAACGACACATTTCCTTGTTTATTTCTTATTTTTTGAAATAGTATAATAATTAGAGGGTTGTAATTTGTGAAGAAATGAAACGATAAAAAAGATGCCTATGTTACTAGGCACCTTTTCATTCTTACACTGGTTCGATTTCTGTTTTTTGTGTTTCGAATGTTACGCCAACGATGTGAACATTCACTTCTTTTGGCTCAAGTCCTGTCATTGTAAAGAGTGCTTGGCGAATATTGTCTTGAATCTTTTGTGCAACAACTGGAATTGCTACACCAAAATACATTACAACATAAAGGTCAACGATAATATCTTCGTTTGCTAATTCAACCTTTACACCTTTACCATGATTTTTCTTACCTAACTTCTCAACAACATCTGTAGCAAAATTACCGCGCATTGCCGCTACACCTTCTACTTCAGCAGCTGCAATACCTGCAATTACTTCAATTACTTCTGGTGCAATTTCTACTTTACCAAGAGTTGTATCTTGACCCATATCTAACATATGTTCAGCCATGAAAAAAACCTCCTTTAATGTATCACTGCGTCACAAGTTCATGCTCTTCCAAAAATTTCGTATTAAACTCACCTTTTACAAAATCAGGATGATCTAGCAATTGCAAATGGAACGGGATTGTTGTATGTACGCCTTCAATGACAAATTCACTAAGTGCGCGCTTCATTTTTGCAATTGCCTCTTCACGTGTTTTTCCGTGAACAATTAATTTAGCAACCATCGAATCATAGAAAGGTGGGATTGAATATCCCGGATATACAGCTGAATCGACGCGAATACCAAATCCTCCTGGTGGTAAGTACATTTCTACTTTACCTGGAGATGGCATAAATTTTTTGGCAGGGTTTTCCGCATTAATTCGACATTCAATTGCCCAACCATTAAATTGTACTTCTTCTTGCTGTAACGATAACTTTTCTCCTGAAGCAACAAGAATTTGCTCTTTAATTAAGTCCATTCCCGTTACCATTTCAGTAACCGGATGCTCAACCTGAATTCTCGTATTCATCTCCATGAAATAAAAGGTTTTCGTTTTATATTCATAAATAAACTCAACCGTACCAGCACCTGTATAATCAACCGCTACCGCCGCTTTAACTGCCGCTTCACCCATCTGCTTGCGAATATCTTCATCAAGTGCAGGTGATGGACTTTCTTCTAGTAGTTTTTGCAAACGGCGCTGAATTGTACAATCACGCTCTCCTAAATGAATGGCATTTCCGTGTGTATCTGCCATTATTTGAATCTCAACATGGCGGAAATCTTCAACGTACTTTTCTAAGTATACACCAGGGTTCCCAAAAGCGGTACTAGCTTCTTGCTGTGTAATTTGAATTCCTTTTATAAGCTCTTCTTCATGGCGTGCAACACGAATACCTTTTCCGCCGCCACCTGCAGTCGCTTTAATAATAACTGGATATCCAATTTGATTAGCAAGCTCGATCGCTTCTTCGGTATTTTTAATAATCCCTTGTGAACCTGGTACAATCGGAACCCCTGCTTCTTTCATTGTATCACGAGCAACGTCTTTTGTGCCCATCTTTGAAATAGCTTCTGGACTTGGACCGATAAAAATCAAGTTACATTCACGGCATAATTCTGCGAAATCTGCATTCTCTGCTAAAAATCCGTATCCCGGATGAATAGCATCGCAGCCTGTTAACTTCGCAACGCTAATAATGTTCGTCAAATTTAAATAGCTTTCTTTCGAAATCGTTGGTCCTACACAATACGCCTCGTCTGCAATCTGTACGTGAAGTGACTCTTTATCTGCTTCTGAATAAATTGCAACTGTTTCAATATCCATTTCTTTACAAGCACGAATAATTCGTACAGCAATTTCCCCACGATTGGCTATTAATACTTTTTTTATCATCACAAAGACTCCCTTATTACGCTTTTACAAGAAATAGCGGTTGTCCATACTCAACAAGCTGTCCGTTATTAACAAGAATTTCAACAATTTCGCCCTCTACATCAGCATCAATTTCGTTAAATAACTTCATAGCCTCGACAATACACACGATAGAATCTTTCGATACTCTATCCCCAACACTTACATATGGAGGTGTATCAGGCGAAGAAGAAGAATAGAATGTACCTACCATCGGTGATGTGATTTTATGTAGGTTTTCATTTTGAACAGCCTTCTTCTCTTCTTGTTTTGGCGCTTCTGCTTGTGCTGCTGCTACTTTCGTTTCAACTTCAACAGGCGCTACTGGTTGCATAGCTTGTTTTGCTGCAGGTGCTTGCACAGCAACAACTTCATTACCACGCTTTTTCATTTTGATTGTTGTACCGTCTTTTTTGTATTCAAATTCATCAATATTAGAGCTATCAATTAATTTAATTAATTCGCGAACTTCTTGAATTTTAAACATGTAAAATCCACTCCCATACTCTTGTTTGTCCCGTTTTTACAGATTCTCGTCACGAAAACTAGATTGACTGTAAAAATACGATGTATTCTATTAGAAAATATATTTCATTAACTAATAGAAATATTTACTATTTCCATCTTACGATAAATTTTTTAAACATTCCAATTTATATTTCTTTATAATAAATCGAAACTCCTGTAAAAATATTATTCCAATAAAAATTTAATACCTAGTAATAATACCAAGTTTCACACGAAATTGGCAAGACCACTTCTTAAAAAACATTCACTACTTTTTCAAAACGTTACACAGCAAACATGCCATTCCCTCTTCACCACACCTATAGTCAATAACATATTTTTACCAAATATTTTTTTTTGTTTACACACCGTTCATCATTCCTTCATATAAGAATAGTATGTTCAAAGTGTAGAAAATATATTGTGTCGAGGTGTGGAAATATGATATGGCTCATTCTCTTTTTACCTGCTGTAATCGTTTGGGCATGCGTTCTTTGCATCCACGTCAAATCCGGAAAAAGTAATCATCAGTACCATGAACCATTAATCTTTTACTCACAACGTGTTTCTCCATTCCGACCTGAACATAGTAAAAATAATTACAAAGACGCAATAGAAAAAAGCTATCGAAAATGATAGCTTTTTTCTATTCACACGTACTTACATACTCTTTTTACTATTTGCATACCCTTTGCTTAGTAAAAGATAATAATCCGTAGGGAAATCCCTACGGATTAAAGTTTCACTTATTTCGCTGGTGGATCAAATTTCACACCTACATCTTTTGATCCGCCTTCACTTCTTACAAGTTGAATAATTTTATTTGCTTCTTTCTGTGAATGTTTTGCCGCTTTAACCGTTACTCTAATATCAGTACCATCAGCTCTTACAAGAGCATCTGGATATCCTCCTTGAGATTTAATTACTGTCTCAAGTAATTCTTGCTTCGTTTCCATTGTCGTAATGGCATCAAAATTTTCTTTCGCTTTATTCTTTTCTGTTGCTGAAGCTTTTGTTGAACTCATCACTTCTTGTAATTTTGCTTTTTGTTCACTACGCTGATCTTCCATTTGCATACGTAAAGCTGTGAAATTCTCATCACTTGATTGAACTGATACATTGCCCTCTTTTTTACTTGTTTCTTTTTTTGCATTTTCTTTTTTGTCTGTTTCTTTATTCGTTGTTTCTTTGCTTGTATTTTCTTTTTTCGGAGTTTCTTTAGGCGCTTCGTTTGTTACTGCTTTATCAGTACCTTGTTTTTCTTGTCCAATCTTTTCACCTGTTGCTGGCGATGCTGTATTCATTTTGTCAGGAGTTGTCACGTAATACACAGATAGTACAACAACTAAACTTAACATCGTTAATAACCAAACTGTTTGTTTTTTTAACACTTTATTTCCTCCCTATCAATTTTTCGGTGAAACTGAAACGCGATGGGCCGGTACATCTAGCAGCCTTATCACAGCTTCTTTTACCATTGCTTTAACTTGTATATTATCCACTCCCTTTGCTACGACAAGAACACCACGTACTTTCGGCTTCTCTGTTCGTAAAACAACAGGAGTTTCTTTATCCCCTTCACGTATAATGACAGTCTTTTCATCAAGAGACTCGTCCTCTACTTCTCTCTTACCGCCTGTTTTATCTGTTTCACCTGTTGTTTGTGAGCGTTTCACTGTATTTTTTTCTAAAATTTTTTCTTCAGATGAATCTAAATTCACTTTAATCGTTACGTCTTTTACTCCTGCTATTTCTTCTAAAGCAGTTTTTAATTCTTGTTCATACGCTTTTTCATATTTTTCTACATTTGACATACTATCATTACTTTTTTGTCCGAAAGTTGGTACGTCTTTTTCTTGGTTTTGAGTTTTTTGTTCTTTAAATACAGGTACTTCTTCTTTTTTACTTGAAAAGAGACTACTAGAAAACATAAGCAAAATTCCAAGTATGAGTAGGACAAGTAAAAACTTAGGTGTTACCTTTTTACCCTTCTCGTTGCTTTCTTTTTGATCCCCATTCAATAAGTTTCGAAAAAATGAGAACTTCGAATTTTTATCTTTATTGTCCATTTACTCTACCTGTCCTCCCTTCCATTTGAACTTGGATTTGTTTACCCTCTAGTTGCCACCTGCTTGAAAAGAAATCTTTCATTTCTACATTCGTTTCTTCCACTTTTTTTGGAGGCTCTTTCGTGTTAATTTCAATTGGCTTTACTGTTTCGATTGCATCATTTTTACTACGTTCTTTTTCTTTCAACGTCACAACAACAGATTGAATATCTTTCGCTGACTTTACTTCTTCTATATTTTCTGCTGCGACTATTTGTATTTCAGAGACAGCCATACCATACTTTTTCTCAAACTCTTTTCCTACTTCTTTTTTCATTTTGGTAGCCATCTCTTCTAAACTATATGCACGTGTTAGAGCTTGTATTTCTTTTTTCTTCGAATCTATTGAATTTTTTACAGATCCTTCTGCTACGTACTTTTCTTCATTAAAATTTGCAATTACTTCATTTACATCTGTCTGCAATAGTTTAAAAAGGGGTGTTAAAATTAATACGACTAACAAAAGACTTACAACAAATTTAACGTATTTTTGCAAATTCGAATTTGGAAGAATAAGATGAAGCATTGTCGCTAAGAGCAAAAAAACGATAATATTTCTGATCCACTCTGTAACAAATTGCATACTCTTCACCTCCTACCGCATCATAAGTGTAATATTCCCCGCAGCAATAATAATTGTAATACTTAAAAAGAACATAAATGATACGATAGCTAAGCAAGCAAATACGTAAATGATGCTTCTTCCAATAATGTCTAAACATTGAATAATTGCTCCGCCGCCAACCGGTTGTAATACTGCTGCTGCGAATTTATAAATAAATGCAATACAGAAAATTTGAATCGCAGGAAAAGCAACAATTAAGCATAAAATGACGAGCCCAATAATTCCGACTGTGTTTTTCAATAATCCTGATGCGCTAATAACAGTATCCGCCGCTTCCGTAAACATCCTTCCAACTACTGGAATGAAGTTTCCTGTTACAAATTTAGCAGTTTTCACAGCTATGCCATCAGCAACGGCTGTCGCTGTTCCTTGTACAGATAATACCCCTAAAAAAATCGTTAAGAAGATACCGATAATCCCAACGCTAACGTTTTGCAGAAGCTTGGACAATTTTGTAACTTTATATTGATCACTCATTGTACTTACAATACTTAATATCGTTGCCAGTAATAAAAGCGGTAGAACGATATAATTCATAAGAAGCCCGCTTGTATTCATTAAGAAAATGATAATCGGATGAAAGAAAGATACAGATACAACCCCGCCACCAGTCGCTATAAGCGCCAATAAAATTGGCAATAGCGCTAATATGAAATCTACCATTGTTTGTATCGTTTCTCTTGCATATGTCATAACGACATAAAAACTATTTAAAGCAAAAATAATAAGTACCATATATACAACAGCATCAGCAATTTTACTTACACTACTTTTTGAAAAAGCGGATTGCAGTGATTGCAACAATGCACTAAAGATTGTGAGCATAATGAGTGTGCCAAGCAGTTTTCCATTAGCTGCAAGCTCATGAAATAAATATTTTAATAACCCTATCATCCACTCTTTTAGAGAGAATTCTTTTTCTCCCTTTACAAACTCCATAAAACTCCCTTTTTGACTCTCTGGCAAATAGCCACCATATTTTGTAACAAGCCCGTCCCAAAATTGCTTCACATCTTCAATTCCGAGCTTATCCAATTGTTGATCAACGACGTTTGTTTCTACAGGAGAAGCTTGTACAACAACCGGTAAAGAAAAGAAAAGGAAGCAAGCAAATAGCAGCTTAGCTCCAAACCTCCTCAACATTCACTCCCCCTTATCCCGTCGGTAAAAATCCGAGAATAGTTTCAATTACAACCGTCAAAATAGGAATTGCCATAACGAGAATTAAGATTTTCCCAGCAAGTTCAATTTTCGAAGCGATGGCACCTTGACCAGCATCTTTTGTAATTTGAGCTCCAAACTCGGCAATATAAGCAATTCCAATAATTTTTAGTAACGTTTCCACGTAGACGTTGCTAACCTTCGCTTCACTCGCTACTCTCTCAATCATTTGTAAAATAGAATGAATTTGATCGATTAAAATAAGAAACATCACGCTACCTACGAACACAATAAATAAAGATGTAATACTAGATTTATGCTGGTTCAAAACAGCAGCTAAAAACGTAGCAACGAGGCCTAATCCGACAATTTGTATAATTTCGATTCGAACCGCCTCCTTTACTGGAAGAGAAAGACACTTTTAATCTTGTCGAATAGCGTATTAATTAAAAATGCAACATGAAATAAAATGACGACAAAACCGACAAGGATAACCCAATTTGCAATATCCTCACGCTTCAATTCTTTTAGTACAGTATGAATGAAAGCTAAAACAATGCCGATTCCGGCGATTTGAAATATTAATCCAACATCAATGGACATCGCCTTTCTCCCCCCTATAGCAGTAAAATTACAATAAGTAGCCCTGCTAGTACCCCTAAGCTCTTAATCATTTTTTCGTATTGCAGTTGTAAAGCTTTCGCTTCCTCTTCTTCTCTCTCCAAATGTGTAATACATAAGCGAATATGTTTTTGTTGTGATTCACGATCATGTTGCCCGAGCGTTTCACCAAATTGCTGCAGTATTTCATACTCGGTTTGTTGAAAAGCCGTCAACTTCCAATTCTCTTTCAAACTATCTATCCAAGCTTCCCTTACTGTTTGTTCTCCACTTTCTAGTTTTTTAGCGAAACTTTGAAATATCCAATTTAATGGCTTTGGCATTTGTTTAACTAATCGCTCGGCAGCCTCAGATAAAGGTGTGTGTCCATACATAATTTCTGCCTCTAATGATTGAAGTGCTGATTTTAATAACCTAAGTTGCCTCGGTCTCTCACTGTATCTTTTAGCGTACGAAAACCCGAAAAAGGTGCTGACCGCAACGATTAACACTGCACCAAATATTTTCACCATACGCCCTCAGCCTTTCTATTTGATAACACTGGTTTTCCATATTTATCTTTCACCTGCATAACCGTTCCTGGACCCCTCGCTTTTGACAACTCCACAAACCTATCAAATATACCAAGCTCTAGCACTGCCTTGAGCGATGGACGTCTCACAACATCCTCATAGGAAAATCCGTGTGCGCTTATAAAAAGCTGGACACCTGCATGCACTGCCTCCATAATTGCTTCACTATCTTCTTTACGGCCAATTTCATCTACGATCAAAATATCAGGACTCATAGAACGAATCATCATCATCATTCCTTCTGCCTTTGGACATGCGTCTAACACATCGACTCGGGTACCAAAATCATATTGCGGGATCCCTTTCACACAACCAGCAATTTCTGACCGTTCATCAACGATCCCCACTTTACAGGAAGGAATTTCCGAAGCACTTACCCCTTGACTCATGCAACGTGCTACATCTCTTAAGAGTGTCGTTTTTCCCGTTTGGGGAGGGCCAATTACCATCGTGTTTAACCACCTTTTTTCATACAAATATGGCAAAAGCGGTTCAGCAATCCCTATTTTTTGACGAGCAATACGAATATTAAAGGAAGAGACATCACGAATCATTTTCACTGCGCTTTTTTCTGTAATGACTTTTCCTGCTAACCCGATTCTATGCCCTCCGCGAAGCGTCACATACCCACGTTTTAATTCCTCTTCCATCGTATAAATTGAGAATTGACTTAACTTATTCAATAAGTAAATAGCATCCTCTGCAGTAGTGATATAGTCATAAAAAAACACCTTTCCGTGTGCAATACACTCTAGCGGCCTTCCAATTCGAACGCGAATTTCCTCTAAAGCATCGTATTGCTTACATTCTTCAATTAAGTACTTCATCGTTTTTGGTAAAACTTCTAATACCTCTTTCATCGGCTTCTCCCCACTATACTCGACTTACTATTTCAGTAATGCGATAAAAATACAGCAAATTCCAAGCGCTAGAAAAAAGAGCTTCAAGAAAGAAATTTCACTTGCTACACTCGCTATCCCAATTGTCATTGTTAAAATTAATACGGTAGGTCCAACAAACGCCAACATACCATTTATAAACAACGCTTTCTTCGCATCATTCACATAAAGCATAAGCAAAGCAGCAAATATCTCCGCACTACCTGAAAATAATCGAAGTGCCCCCATAACAAGCACGGATGTTTCCATTGCCGCTAGCCACTGTTTCATTCTTCCACCTTCTCCCGTAACAGTTACTAACTTCGTATTCTAAAAAAGAATATATTTGTACAACCATATGCAGAGGTTGTCTATTTCAGAAGTAAAAACATAATTTTTCTCTAAAGTCTGAATTACAATCTGAATATTCATATTATTTCATGGTATATTATGGTACATTTAGTTTAAAAGAGGTTTAAACCATGCAGCACGTCACTTTATTACCACTAGATTTATGCTATACAAATGTGATTTTCGAGCTATCAAGTGATCCACATATAAAAAATGCATTGGGGATAACGGTAGAAAATATCGAAGACACGAAAACATTTCTTCTTTTCGCAATAGAAGAAGAGCGTCAAAAGAAATCCTTATCGAGAATGATTGTGAATGAAGAAAATGAAATAATTGGCCTCACCACACTTAAACATATTAATAATGAGAAAAAGCAATCTCACATTGGTAGTTGGCTCGGCTATCCGTACTGGGGAAAAGGCTATAACGAGGCTGCTAAAAAAGAAATCTTTAAAATCGCCTTTTTAGACTTACAACTTTCCTACGTATTTGCTGGTGCTAAAACGAATAATATCCGCTCTTTAAAAGCACAAGAAAAACTACCTTATATTTCATTGCATGTGGAAAACAAGTTTCCAGACGAACACGCTGCACTAGAGAAAGAAGTAAAGTCACCTTGCTCTCTGCATGTCGTGTCACGTGAAAATTTTTTAAACTGGTTGAAATTACAGAATGAGGGGGAAAAATATGAAGGCATTGAAAGTTAGTTTAACCGTTGTAGTAGAATTAGCTCTTATTTATCTTTTTTCATTATTGGTCGGTTGGTCATTTATAGAGACCTTTTTCCTTGGTAGTTTAGCAATATTTGCAATTATGTGGTTAATTATTATGAGTAACCATAGAAATAACATTACAGATCACGCAATAAGTAAAACATTAACTGGCGTTGAGACTGGCGAAATAAAACCATTTCAAATTGTTTTGACTCCATCTATTATGGGTACTCTTTCACTTGTTTTAGTCAGTTTTATAATAACAGCTATTTACTATCTACCCTATTTCCTATAAAAAAAGCACTCGTGAATTATCACGAGTGCTTTTTTACTATGCACGAGAAACGTATTTACCTTCACCAGTGTTGATGATAAGCATTTCGCCTTCGTTAATGAAGATTGGTACTTGTACAACAAGACCAGTTTCTAATGTAGCTGGTTTTGTTACGTTAGAAGCAGTATCACCTTTAATACCAGGCTCTGTTTCTGTAACTTGTAATTCAACTGTGTTTGGAAGTTCAACACCAAGTACTTCGCCTTGGTAAGTCATGATTGCTACTTCCATGTTTTCTTTTAGGAATTTAAGCTCGCGCTCGATTTGTTTTTCACCAAGTTCGATTTGCTCATAAGTTCCGTTATCCATAAATACGTGAGCCTCACCGCTTGCGTATAAGTATTGCATACGACGGTTTTCGATGTGTGCTTTTTCTACTTTCTCACCTGCACGGAATGTTTTCTCTTGAACAGAACCTGTGCGAAGATTACGTAGTTTAGAACGAACGAATGCAGCACCTTTACCTGGCTTTACGTGTTGGAAATCAAGTACTTGCCAAAGGGCATTGTCCACTGAAATTGTTAAACCTGTACGAAAATCGTTTACTGAAATCATGTAAAAAAATCCTCCTGTGTATTACAAAATAATAAGTTCTTTTGGTGATTTCGTAATTACTTCATTACCTTCACTTGTCACAATGATATCATCTTCAATACGTACGCCGCCAATACCTGGAATATAAATACCTGGTTCTACTGTTACAGCCATACCTGGTTCAAGTACTGTATGAGAACGGAACGCTAAACCTGGTGCTTCATGGATTTCAAGACCTATTCCATGACCAGTAGAGTGTCCAAAGTATTCACCATATCCTTTTTCCGTTATGTAGTCACGCGTTAGCGCATCAGCCTCGCGACCTGTTAAACCAGCTTTAATACCGTTCACACCACGTAGTTGTGCTTCTAAAACGATATTATAAATTTCTTTTAATTTATCAGATGGTTCACCGACTGCAATCGTACGAGTAATATCAGAGCAATATCCTTTGTAATAAGCGCCGAAGTCTAATGTAACGAAATCTCCTGTTTCTATCACTTTTTCAGATGCCACGCCGTGCGGTAATGCCGAACGAAGACCTGAAGCAACGATAATATCAAACGAAGAAGATGTTGCTCCTTGTTTTCTCATGAAAAATTCAAGTTCATTTGACACTTCAATTTCAGATACTCCCGGGCGAATGAATGATAGAATATGCTCAAAGGCAGCATCTGCAATCTGTGCAGCTTCCTTTAATATCTTAATCTCTGAATCAGTCTTTATCAAGCGTAACTTTTCTACAAGTCCAGAAGTCGGGATAAATTCAGCATCAATCGCTTCCTTATGCACTGAATAAGAACTATATGTAAGAGTATCTTGCTCAAAACCAAGTTTTTGAATTCCAAGCTCTTTCACTTGCTTTGCCACTTCATCAATGATCAATCCTGCGTGCTGTACAACCTCATATCCAACCGCTTGTTTACTTGCCTGCTCGACGTAACGGAAATCTGTAATAAATTGAGCACGATCTTTTGAAATAAGAACAACGCCTGCTGTTCCTGTGAAGTTAGCCATATATCTACGACTATGTTCATTTGTTAACAAAATACCGTCAATACCAGCCTCATCAAATGCACTTCGTAATCTTTCAATTTTCTCCATTACTTTACGCCTCCCTCAATTTCTCCATTAATGCAAATAACGCTAACTTATAGCCATAAAAACCAAATCCTACAATTTGACCTGCACAAACAGCTGCCGTCACAGATTCATGACGGAACGATTCACGCTGATGAATGTTAGAAATATGTACTTCAATAACAGGAATCGAAATGCTCGCAATGGCATCACGAATCGCATAGCTATAATGCGTAAATGCTCCCGGATTTAAAATGATCCCTTCATATATATCTTCCGCTTCATGAATAATGTCGATAATGGCACCTTCATGATTCGATTGGAAACATTCTAACTCCACTCCCATTGTTTCTGCTTCTTGCTTCATATCTGCTTCAAGTGTCGTTAGCGTGCCCTTTCCATATACATTTACCTCACGAACACCGAGGCGATTTAGGTTAGGACCGTTTACGAGGAGTAACTTTTTCATATTCTTAAAACTCCTTAATATTAAATATCTATACAATATTTTAACATAGGAGTTACTTATTTGAATAGTTCGTCTTCTCTTACCCTTCTTGTTCTGCTTTATTGCTATTTACTGCGTAAGAAACAGAATATGCTATAAACACACCATACAATATAAAAATACATATTGTCGTCACAAGTGTCTCTTTTGGTAAATGGAGCGCACTTTTAATAACAGGAGCCATTAAACCCATCCCCAAAAACAGTAGCGCCCACCAAAATAGCCCATAAATAATTCCCGCTATAATCCCTTCAAACTTTGCAAAAAATGCTTTATACAAAAAGGCAATCAAAATTGAAAGAAGTCCCATACACACTATTCCGAACACATTGCCCCATACACCCTCTTTCCAACTTCCAAACGCAAATGGTAAAAGGAAATAATTCGGGCCCGCCTCCGTGAATGAAAATATATGAAGGAAATACCATATCCCGCCCCAAAAGATTCCACCAAACAAACCAATCTGCACAAAATTCCTTGTTCCTAATTGTTCTTGACTCACATCGACACCTCCGCTCAATAGTATGCCCGAAACTATTTTGAAGCATGTTTAAATCCTGCGAAATTTGTCTATAAAAAGAATAAGAAATGTCCGACTCTCATAACATTTTCCCTTGTCATCTACTTGTATTTGCCGATAAAATAAAGGAAACTCGGTGATTGTCTTATTTCAAAACGACAGAACCCAGTATGACAATTGCCTCTTTTTCTACATAAGAGAGAAACAAATACAGGTTGGTGTTAACATGGCAGAAGAGTCAAAACAAATATATGGCGGGCAAGCGGTCATAGAAGGAGTTATGTTTGGCGGTAGAGAATATACTGTTACAGCGGTTCGTCGTAAAGATAAATCGATTGAATTTTATCGATTACCACGCGTTCGTAATAAAGTACTATCTACCCTAAAAAAAATTCCATTTTTACGAGGGATTGCCGCTATTGTGGATGCAAGTGCGAATGGAGCAAAGCATTTAAACTTCGCTTCAGAACGATTTGACGTCCACCCAGAAGATGATGAACAAATTGCAAATAAAAAAGAAGAACAATCAAAATTAACGATGGTATTAGGAGTTGCAGCTGTTGGCGTTTTATCTTTTATATTCGGTAAAGTCATTTTCACAGCAGTTCCTGCACTATTAGCTGAATTAACAAGACCGATTTTCCCGTCTCATACTGGGCAAATCATTGTCGAAAGTGTCATTAAGCTCATGCTATTATTGAGCTATATATACTTTATTTCTTTAACCCCACTTATTAAGCGGGTATTTCAGTATCACGGTGCAGAGCATAAGGTAATCAATGCTTACGAGAATAACCTTCCTCTGACTGTAGAAAACGTTCAAAAGCAAACTCGTCTCCATTATAGATGTGGCAGTAGCTTTATTATATTTACAGTCATTATTGGAATGTTCGTTTATTTCCTAGTCCCTACAGATCCTCTTTGGGCACGAGTTATAAACCGAATTTTATTAATTCCAGTTGTACTTGGTATTTCTTTTGAAGTACTACAATTCACAAATCGATTACGAGATATTCCCGTATTACGCGTACTTGGATATCCTGGATTATGGCTACAACTATTAACAACGAAAGAACCAACAGATGATCAAGTGGAAGTAGCAATTGCATCGTTTGAAGAATTATTACGTTTAGAGAACAAACAATAATTATTTAAAAATGGTGTTCAACTCCTTTCCTCATCGTTAATATACTAATTTTAATATACGTTTTTAGGAGGTGTCCCTTATGAACGGTCGTTCGTTTACTTTCGCTATATTTGTGCTTATTATCGGATTGGCAATATTCGGCCTTGTTTCATCTGTTATTACAGATCCCATGGGTGTATTAAGAAATATCGGGTACATGTTACTTGTTGTTGGTATCTTTTACTTGCTATACAAGATGTTTACAAATTCCAGTGGTTCTGCAAATTCACAAAGCTCATATAAGCGTGCGGCAAAACAATCGAACCGCAAACATGGGAAACAAAATGTAGCACCCCTAGGCAATTCTTTCTTTAAGTCAAATACTTCTAATGACAAAAGTAAAAAAGGGAATTCTTCCACTTTGAAACGAAAAAGAAAACAGTCTCATTTAACTGTCATTGAAGGCAAAAAAAGCAAAAAGAAAGACCGTGCTTCCTTTTAGGAAATACGGTCTTTTTTTATACTTTGAAGCACTTCTTTTAAACTTTTCTCTCTCATACTTTCAATTCGAAGATGATGATTTTCAAATGGTAAATTCCGTGTCACATCATTAGGTACAACAACGCACGTTAATCCCGCTGCAACTGCTGCTCTCAATCCATTTAATGAATCTTCAAATACAACAGCTTCAGACGGCTTAATTCCTAATTCTTCTATTGCAACTCGATAAAGAGCTGGATCTGGTTTTACCTTCTCAACATCTTCTCTCGTTTTAATTACTTCAAAATATTCTCGAATCTGTAGCTCTTCTAAAAAATGAATAACCCATTCTCTAGAAGAACTAGAAGCTAGTGCGATTTTTAATCCCATTTCTTTCGCTTCTTCTAAATATTCTTTTACCCCGTCACGAGCTTCTGGTATTCTCATTTTCTCTTTATGTAAAGTTGCCACTTTTTCTTTTAATGCACTTTTGTTAAACTTCTCTTTTAATTGATCATTTAAATATGTATAAAGTACCTCATCTGTTGTTCCAATGCATTTCGCAAATTCCTCTAAAGGTAGTTCCCCGCCGTATTCACGAACAGCATCTCTGAAAGAGTGAAACCATATCGTTTCTGTGTCCACAATTAATCCATCAAAATCAAAAATAATTGCTTTCATAATTCTCCCATCCTTTTCGAATTGAAATAAAAAAGGAAACGCCATACGTTCCCCTTAATTACTTTTCTCTTCATTTGCTCTTTGAACACCACGAAGTGTTTCCACTCGGACTGCATCTTGTTCAAAGTATTCCACTAAATCACCAATGCGATCAATTGCTTCCCAACTTAAATGATGTTCAATTCCTTCTACATCATTGTAAATTTTACTTTCATCCACACCGATAATACGCATAAATTGCTCTAGCAAGTCATGACGATATACGAGACGTTCTCCGATTTTTTTACCTTTTGTTGTTAATACAAGCCCTCTATATTTTTCATAAATTAGATATTCATCTTTGTCTAATTTTTGCACCATTTTTGTTACAGAGGATGGATGTACACTAAGCGCTTCAGCAATATCAGATACGCGGGCGTAACCCTTTTCATCAATCAACAAATAAATTTGTTCAATATAATCTTCCATACTAGGGGTAGGCATCGGTTTCCTCCATCCAAGTTCATTTTGCTTATTCCGTACGAAGCAATCAATAAAATGATACACCAGAAAGAATAACGTGACAAGTTGAAAACGAGCCTAAATATATAAAACAAAAAAGAATCTGTATTTGCATACAGACTCCCCTTAAGTAAAATATTGTATTTCTGCATTAAGAAAAAACTCATTTCTATAACCTCTTATCGTTTCTTTTAATACTGCTGCATCATCTTTTTTATATACATATTTTCCGATGGTTTCGGAAAACAATGCTGAATCAATTCAAACGTTAAATTTGGTATCGTCATATCTTTGTCGCTCAAATAGTTTACGGTATCCTTCTTCCCATTCTTCATGCATTTAAATTGGCGCAACTATAAAACCAAGTGGATATTCAAGTGCCTTTCGTTTAAAGTAAACGAGCTTTGACATAAACGGTCTCATATAATTTTCGCCCTCTCGTTAGTATGGGGGACATTAAAGTTTTCCACCCCCAGTAACTTGCATTGCAAGTTACTGAATGTTATAATTTGGATACCAGCTACCTTGCAACGCAAGTTACCTGAATAAAAGGTGGTGAAATCATGCACAGCCAAATGTTAAAAGGCGTGCTCGAAGGGTGCATCCTATACATCATTTCACAAGAAGAAGTGTACGGATATGAACTGAGTACAAAATTAAATAAACACGGATTTACATTTGTAAGCGAAGGAAGCATATATCCATTATTGTTACGTATGCAAAAAGAAAAATTGATCGAAGGCACATTAAAAGCTTCCTCACTCGGTCCGAAGCGAAAATATTATCACGTAACCGATAAAGGATTAGAACAGCTTGAAGAATTTAAACAAAGCTGGGGGATGGTTTCAACGACCGTAAACAATTTATTACAAGGAGAGTGATGGGGATGAAGGCGAAAGATTTAATCGAATTAAATAACCAAAAGCGTAAATTATTAACTACAGAAAATGAAATCGCCTATAGTGACATGTTAATATACATCCGCTTAGCTAAAGTGCCAGAATACCACGCAGAAGAACTGCTAATTGAAATTCTAGATCACCTTATTGAAGCCCAACAAGAAGAAAAAAATGCTTATGATATTTTTGGAGACGACTTACAGGCGTACTGTGACGAGTTAATTGCCGCCCTACCGAAGCAAAGTTTATGGGAACAATTATCAATTCCTTTATTTATAACTTGTTACCTGCTAGCAATATACTTTGCTATTTCGTCCGTGATTGCATTTGTATTACCCTTATTTGCAGATAAAGCACGTTTTAAATTTGTACACATTGATTTCATTTATCTGCTTGTATTTACATTATCCGTACATCTTATGATACGTTTTGTCTTCGATTTTATTAACACTGATTTATTTAAAAATAAAACAACTATTTGGAGGCATATAGGAAGCTTTTTAATACGTCATAGCCTATGGATGCTATTAATCGGTATTTCCTTTTTATTTATAAAAAATCCCTATACTACATTACAAGTTTCACCTTGGACCGGTACTTTGCTTGCCATCTCTTGCTATGTACTATATAAACTTTTCTTCAAAAAAGAATACTTGGACTTTAAAAAGGAGTGACGAGGTCATGACTGAAAAAGAAATGGTTCAGTTAAACAATAAAAAAAGAAAGTTATTAACACCTGAAAACGAAGCTGCTTATGGTGATATGCTTATTTATTTACGCCTTACTAGCGTTCCACAAAAACAAATGGAAGAATTACTTTTAGAAATATTGGATCATCTTTTAGAAGCGCAAGAAGACGGTAAAACTGCGCATGATATTTTCGGAGAGGATTTAAAAGCTTACTGCGATGAATTAATTAACTCTTCGGAACATCAAAATTCTTTCCAACAAGCTGCCGTTATTGGGTTTGCAGTTAGTTTATTATTAGCTGTTCAAATTGGATACGATACATTCACTACTCTTATGCAAAAACTATTTTCAAATACAAACACTTCAGGAATTCCATTTAGTATTCCCGGAACAATATTATCTGCTATTGTTTTAACAATTGGTGCTTTCATAACTTTTTCTTTATTTAGACGTTTCTCTTTTACAATATTAGTTTCCTGGAAACAAAAAGCACTTCTCTTATTATCGGTATTTATACCTTTTGTCTTATCAGTTTTTGCAAACGTATTTTTCAAAACAAAACCATACTTATTTTATAACTTGTCTATTTTGCAAGGTGCTCTTATTACACTTTCTTTTTATATTTTGTACAAATTTTTATATAAAACATCTAAATTTTAACAGCCCTTCAAAAGGCTGTTTTTTCTTCTGTCTAATTTTACAAATTGAAAAATTTCATAAAGAAAATAAGAAAAATGCAAAATAATTAAAGTTAATTGTTGACGTGATGCTTTTATTATCGGTATCATAAATCTTCGTGAGCAATTATTTTTCGTTATACGATTTTTTTATTATTACTGAATTTTTGAGAGGAGAAATTAGATGTCAGTTAAGAAGAAAACGCAAGTACGCACCGGCAAAATGGTACGTGAACTAATGTTAGCAGACGAAGATGTAAATGCTTCGCTAATTATGGTATATAGTGAAAACGGTGTAAACGCAGAAATTAAAATCGAGGGCTTAACGCCGAAATGTAACGAAGAATTATTTTTGAGCGGAAACGTGGATTGGAACAAGAGTGTTATTTATAAAATTGTTGATTTCACTGGAAACGCTGAAGTTGGTAAAGTTACATTAACAGCGATGAACAAAAACAATGTTTCTCTAGAAATTGAACGCGTTATGTGGAGTAAAGAAAATAAAGAAGCTGCCGAGCAAGAAGAAACACAGGTAGAAGCAGCACCGAAAAAAGAAGTAGTTGTAGAAGCTCCAAAAGCAATTACGCCTGCTCCTAAGCCTGTTACGCGTGTGGAAACACCTGCTATGGCACCTAAGCCTACTCCGGTACCGACACCGAAGCCAGTAAGCGTAGAAGCAGCTGTAGAACTAGTTACTCCAGCGCCTGTGAAAAAAGCAGTCCCTACTCCAGTTACAAAGCAAGAGACAGCACCGGTTGCTCCTGCAAAACCGAAGCAGCCTGCTTTGACTGAAACAAATTCAAAACTACAAGAAAATTATGTTAAACTCGTGAAAAAGACAATTGAAGTTTGTCAAGATTACGAGCTTGGCATCGACATAGATGATTCTATTGAAAGCTTAAAAGAAGAACTACAAAGCCAAGGTATTAGCGTTACATTTGACAAAGAAATTATGGACGTTGTAAGTCGCCTTCGTTCTTTACAAGATAAAGGAATCAAAGTAGAAAAAGTACTTAATTTACTATAAAAAAATAAGAGGTGGCTATCGCCACCTCTTATTTTTTATAATTCCACTCATTACTTTCATACTTTTCTTTCGCTAACGTTTGAACTTCATGTAACTGTTCTTCTGTTAATTCATATGGAACAAGTTCTACATCCAATCCTTTTTCAAAGCCAACTTCAAACGCTTTAATTAACTGTTCTATCGTAAATGTACGGTCTGTTAATTCATTAATTGCTACTGCTTTAGAAGAGAACATACTCTTCATACGTTCCTTCACACGTTCATTTGGGAATAAAAATAGATCATATAGTTCATCTAAATCAATTTCTAATGGAATCGATCCATGCTGTAAAATAACACCTTTTTGACGTGTTTGAGCACTACCAGCAATTTTTCGTCCTTCCACTACAATTTCATACCAAGATGGTGCATCAAAACATACGCCTGAACGTGGATTTTTTAAATTTTCACGATCTGCTTCTGTTTTTGGAACTGCATAATATGCTTCTAACCCTAATGCCTTAAAACCATCTAATAAACCTTGCGAAATAACACGATACGCTTCTGTAACTGTTTTCGGCATATTCGGATGATCTTCAGACACAATAACACTATACGTTAGCTCTTTGTCATGTAGTACACCCCTGCCGCCTGTTTGACGACGAACGAATCCATATTTCTTTTCGTTAACTACATCCATATTAATATCTTTTTCAACACGTTGAAAATACCCAACTGTTAATGTTGGTACTTCCCATTCATAAAAACGAATTGTTGGTGGCATTTTCTTTTCACTTTGCCAATTTAATAAACATTCATCTAACGCCATATTAAATGCCGGTGAACATTGACCAGAGTTAATATAACACCATTTTTCTTTTCCCATCCTGCACCTCATATAACCAATTATTTTTCACATTCTCTAGTCTACCAAATTCGACAAAATTTGTGAAAGAATACGAAATTTCTTCTTATATGCAAATGAATCTGTTGCATAAATACATAAGGGCATTATAATATTGAAAGTAGGATAAGAAAAAAGGGAGCGATAGAATCGTGTCAACAACTTGGATTATTTTATTAGCCGTAATCGTAGCATTTATCGGCTACACTGTATGGATGTACTTCTATCAGAAAAAATTAATTAAAACTCTTACAGAAGAAGAATTTCGCGCTGGCTACCGTAAAGCACAGCTTATCGATATTCGTGAAGCAGACGAATATAACGCAGGGCATATTTTAGGTGCACGTAACATTCCGTTATCACAAATTCGCCTTCGCCATAAAGAACTTCGTCAAGATCAACCTGTTTACTTATATTGCCAAAGCGGATTCCGTACAGGTCGTGCAGCGCAATACTTAAAAAAACAAGGCTACAAAGATTTCTACCAATTACAAGGTGGATTTAAATCTTGGACAGGCAAAATTAAAAAGAAATAATAACATACAAAAAACTAGCTGAATAAATCAGCTAGTTTTTTCATTTCATCTTATTCGCAATGTATAATAAATTCTGCTTGATTACCTTTTCATCGTTCTCTTCTACATTCCGATACAGCAGTTGATATTCAATTCCTTTCTCTTTCCATATAAGCGTAGCAAATTCGTCACCACGTTCATAATCATCTTTATTTTTAAAATAAGCAGACGTTCCATTATTCAGTTTCATTTGTTCTTGAAATCGCTTCTCTTCCACAAGATCCGGAAAACTATAGGGAAAGTTCGCGACATTTAACTCAATATACTCATTTCTACCTGACTCCTTCTGTTTATATTTAATCGTTAAGACAGTGTTCTTTTTCCCAAGCGTTCTTACTTCCCCCTTCACATCACTTGTAATGTCGTACGGTAAAAACGTTGGAACTTTAAACTTCACCGGAAAATATTTTGGAAGTTCCTTTAGCGGAATAGGATCCGTAACACGATCCATGGCTCCTCCTGTTGTTCCCACAAAGTGTTTTTCTTCTTGCATCGTTTGCTGAAACGAACACGAACTAAGCATGAAACTAGAAAACACGAAACAAATGATTCTTTTTTTCAATTTGTTTCCGCCCTTTCATACCGCTCTCTTAACGAACGAAGCGTTGATATTCTCTTCATATTCGCTTTGTCACCAAACTCCACCTTTGAAAACTTTCCACGTTATTCTCACACATTTTGACAACACTTTTTGCAAACAAAAAAGACCCCTATCATTCTTACGCCCAAGTGAAAAGGTTACGCGAATAAAAAGAAGTCTTATTAATACCATAGTTTGTGAAAAGCTTTTCAGGTCAAGATTTTTTCTTTCTTATTATTTTCCCTTTATAATAAGGGAAAGAGGTGATACATATGGCCAATATAAAACAAATTGCTAAAACTGCTGGTGTATCGATATCAACTGTTTCTCGTGTCCTGAATAATCACCCTTACGTAAAAGAAGAAAAGCGTAAGCGTGTTCTAGATGCTGTTGAAGAATTAAACTACGCAAAAAATATAAATGCTGTCCATTTAATAAGAGGGAAAACATATACAATTGGCGTTATGCTTCCTTTCATTAACCTCCCCTACTTCAGTACGATTATTGAAGGAATCGGAAACGAAGCGTTAGCTGCCGGATATCACATTAATTTATGTCAAACGAATTACGATAGCATTGAAGAAATTCGTGTTCTTGAAATGATGAAAATGAAACAATTTGATGGGATGATTATTTGCTCCCGAACGAGCTCTTGGGAACAAATCGAACCTTTTGCAAAATTTGCCCCTATTATTTCATGTGAAAAAATGAAGCATCCCCTCATTTCATCCATCTACGTAGATCATTATGAAGGTTTCCGTCTCGGTACTGCCTATTTACTAAGTAGAGGCCATGAAAAAATCGGAATTTGTTTAGCAAGAAAAACAAGTGTAAATTCCATGGAGCGCGAAAAAGCGTTCGCCGATACACTTCGTAACGAAGGGAAAACGTTGCATCCTGAATGGATTTTCCACCAATGCTATACAATGCAGGACGGAGCACAAATACTCCATCATATTTTAAATATGAAAAATCGTCCAACTGCTATTTTCACAGCGAACGATCAAGTTGCAGCTGGTTTATTAACAGAGGCTCGAAAACATGGTATTCGAGTACCTGAAGACCTTGCTATCCTCGGATTTGATAATCATGAAATTTCAAAGGCATTAGAAATTTCCACAATTGAACATCCCGGTCTCGCAATGGGCTCACATGCTTTTTCTTTATTCCATAAGCAGATCCAAAGCGAGCAAATTGTCGGCAGTGCAAAAGAACTTTCATTCCATTTAATTGAGCGAGAGACTGTCTAAAAAGAGCGTTACCTATAATGCTCTTTTTCAGCTCTTCACCTATTGACATTATATTTTTCATCTCATATAATGAACCTAACGAACGGTAGGTAGGGGATGAAAATGACAGCAAACCGCATTAAAGCTGTAGCACTTTCTCATTTCGCACGCTACGGCTATGAAGGAACTTCATTGGCAAATATTGCTCAAGAAGTTGGGATTAAAAAACCATCGATTTACGCACACTTTAAAGGAAAAGAAGAGCTATATTTCATATGCTTAGAATCTGCTCTTCAAAAAGATTTGCAGAGCTTCACAGGCGATATCGAAAGCTTTTCCAATTCGTCCACTGAAGAATTGCTTTTAAAATTATTAAAAGGGTATGCAAAACGATTTGGTGAAAGTGAAGAATCAATGTTTTGGTTACGAACTTCTTATTTTCCGCCTGATGCATTTCGCGAACAAATTATTAATAAAGCAAATGTACACATTGAAAACGTCGGAAAACTTTTATTCCCTGTATTTAAAAGAGCAAGCGAACAAGATGAGCTGCATAACATTGAAGTAAAAGACGCCTTAGAGGCTTTTCTATGCTTACTCGACGGTCTTATGGTTGAACTATTATACGCAGGTTTAAATCGTTTTGAGACACGTTTAGACGCTTCTTGGAAAGTATTTTGGCGCGGACTTTCAAACTGACGGATTGCCCTTTGCAATGCGTCGTTTTTAAGCCCTTTACCTAACGACTGGTAGGAAGGAGAAATGACATATGGCATGGATTTATGTAATCATCGCTGGTATTATTGAAATCTTTTGGGTGATTGGACTAAAAAAAGCAGAGGCACCACTTGAATGGGCTGGTGTTGCTCTATTAATTACAATTAGTTTCGTCTTATTATTTAGAGCTTATAAAGATTTACCTGTCGGCACTGTATACGCAGTCTTTACAGGAATCGGAGCTGGTGGAATCGTTCTTACAGAGATTTTCATCTTCGGAGAACCTTTCTCTATCGTAAAAGTTTTATTAATCGGTTTAATCTTCTTCGGAGTAATTGGTTTAAAACGAGTAACAGAAGAAAAAGAAGCGAAGGAGGCCGCATAAAATGGCTTGGGTATTTTTAATTCTAGCTGGTATTTGTGAAATTATTGGTGTACTCTTTATGAAAGTAGCCACTGAAAAGAAAGGCTGGGCACCAAAAGTTATTTTAATCGCTAACTTCGGCGTAAGCTTCTTCTTCTTATCTCTTGCGATGAACACATTACCGATGGGAACTGCTTACGCAATTTGGACTGGAATCGGAACTGCTGGAAGTGCACTTCTAGGCATTCTCATTTTCCGAGAATCAGCGGATTGGCGTCGTCTTGCTTTCTTAAGCTGCATTTTATGCGGCGCTGTTGGCTTAAAACTATTAAGCTAACGTGAGGTGAATGTCATGTGGAAAGAACAAGGAAAGAAAATATTAGCATGGATCACACTTTGTATCGTCATTCTATTACAAATAAGTTTTCATATAATAGAATCATTGTTTCATAAAGTATTATCCATTCTCACATTCCTTCCTAACATGACACTTGAAATTATATCGATTGTTTGGTCCATTATCGCCTCCATTGCAATCGTCATTATATGGAGTATCGCCAAACTATGGAATAAGTTATTTAAAAAGGACAGTACTTCTGAAAAAGAGTAACTGTCCTTTTTTATATTCATTCAGACTTTCTGTAGAAGTTAGATGTGATAAGACAAAACAGACCAATTATAACAATACTTATACCAATTCCTTTATGCAAATTAGGAAACGGTGATGGTATGTCTGAATAAAAATTTGATAACAAAAGACCTATTGACAAAAATAATACTCCTATTTCAAATAACAATTTTCGTTTCCCCATTGTTCCCCCTCCAATTTTTTTCATACATTCCTTTCTTTTGGACATACTACCCAAAAAAAGGAGTGGATAATATGCAAAATTCTATACATAAGCAAATCCTATTTTTATTTTTCCTATTTCTTATTCTCATCATCGTTTTCAGCTTTATATTACATACTCCGAAAGATGTGCCAAATAGCGTTTCTTTTTATAAACTACTGCTCTCGTATTGTCGTTATTGAAGAAGGTGCCTTTTATAGGGCACCTTTTAAAATTCTCTCTTCTCATACAATTTCACTGAAACGAAGATAGATGCTATGAGCATACATATTGAACCAATGAATAACAAGGTATTATATAATTGAATTTGTTCCAAGTTGATTTGAAACAAAGTTTCTAAAATAACAATCGGCGCCATGAATATTACTATTGTAATAAGAATAGTTTTTTTATATCCTAACCAAAAAGATATTGGTAGAACAAAGCTTAAATACACTAAAATAAAGCTAATACTAGCAAGCAATGTCGTTTCAATAAATTCAAATAGGTTAATCCCATTCTTCATTCCCATCGTGAAACAGCTGACCGTTACACTTATAAAAAGAATAATAATTGCTACTATATATTTCGCATACACAATTTGTTTTCTCAATATTGGTAAACTATTTACTATAACTTCACTCTCATTTTTACTATCTGCTTCAAATGTTTTTACTGTTGCCCCAATTGTAATAATTACTGACATAATGATGAATAAATTTTCCGTATCTGTTAAGGCCATATAAAAGAAAACAGGATACAGTATGTACCAAATTAAAAATTTCCATTGAATGATGAAATCTTTTAAAATTAGTTGCTTGATCATGTATTACACCTCCTAATATGAAAATGTCCCTTCTATAACTCTGCCTCCTGAAACATTTTCATTGAAAGGAACATGGATACGAATATACTCACTAATACTCCGATACCAAGAACACCCATTGCTTGTGTAGCCTCTTGAGAGTGAAGTACTTTTAACATAATTGTTTTATCACCAAAAATATTGCACATAAGACCAATCATACCCATTAAAGGAAAAAGCATAATCAAATTCAAGACAGTAATAACTTTATATCCCCCAATGTAATTAGTCGGTATCGTTACTGCACAATAAATCAAAGTTGCTACTATTGCTGAAAATATTGCATATCCAGGCATAACTATATCTCTGTTCAATAAAATATTCCCTAATATTACGACTATAAAAGTTACACTCAAACCAGCCATAATAAATAATGTGCTTGAAATATATTTAGCTATAATTATCTCTTTTCTCGTTATAGGCAAACTCACTAATACTTTTTCTGCTTTACTTTTCTCGTCATAATAAAAAGAAATATATATAATCGTACTACATGTTATAAATACTCCTATTGCAATCCCCATTGGTTCGACGGAATTCTTAAAAATAGATAAAATAGGGATTAAAAAGTAGAAAGGAAACATCTTCTTCTGTAAAAAAAACTCCTTCAAAATCAACTGTTGCATATGAATTCTCCTCTCTATAAATCACGCGTTTCATAAATTTTAATTGTAAGAAGCATAGAAACGATATAGACACTAGCTAGTGTGATTAATCCAACTATAAATATGCCAAAATGTAATGGATTCATAATCCAATTAATGAATGATGCCGTAACACTTTCTCCGTCACCAATAAACATTCCAACAATAACACCTATTCCAGCGGCTCCACCTGTAAATATTCCACGTACTACTTTTGATTTTGTCCCATAATAACTCGGGAATAATGCTGTAATATAAACTAAAGAATATACAGCACCTCTGACTACTACATACCAAGGAATTTCAATATACAAATTGGGATGATAAGCTCCAATATCACCAATGACAGCGATACCTCTTATAAGAAAAACAACTAGCGTAGTAGAAATCATGCCACCTACAATAAATATTACACCCGAAATATATCTAGCAATAATGATATCCTTTCGTCCAACAGGTAAACTATTTATAATAACATCACTTTTATTTTTTTCATCCATCGCTATTAGTATCATAGAAGATGATATCGTTATGAGTAAGCAACTCATTGGAAATAACAATTCACCATCTGGATCTAATCCAAAGAAAACAAGAGGCATAATAAAATACACTAACCACATAACCCGAAAAAAGAACAAATCTTTATAGATTAGCTGACGCATAGGCACCTCTCCCTTTCGCAGTGTAAACGATAATGTCATCTAATGTAGGCTTTTCTAGTACAACCTCATTTCCAAACCAATCGATAATTCCTTGTTTATCCTTCGCTAAACCTTCAAAACCAAACTTACTTTTTCGTAATCCAACAAATAGTTCTTTTCCTTCTCGATCTAATAAATCATTACTTCCTTTTACGATTACGTAGTTCTCCATTAAGTCTTCTTTTTCACCAGTAAATATAATTTCTCCATCATTGATGAACGTAACATAATCTGCAATGCGCTCTAAATCTGTTGTAATGTGCGTTGAGAATAATACGGATACTTCATCTTCCATTACAATTTCTTGCAACATATCAAGTAATTCACTTCGAACAACTGGATCTAACCCTGCTGTCGGTTCGTCCATAATAATAAACTCTGCGTGGTGCGAAAGTGCGATTGCAATCGCAAATTTCATTTTCATTCCTTTTGATAATTCTTTAATTTTTTTATACTTTGGAACTTGTAATCTATGCATATACGATTGATACTGCTCTTCGTCCCACTTTTTATATAACGGTGCAATAATACGCTTCATTTGTTCACACGTTAAATCTTCGTAATAATGATTTTCATCATATACAAAGCCGATATTTTGTTTTATTTCCTTTTCAGCTTTCTTATTGTCCTTGCCAAAAATTTTTATATCTCCGTTATCTTTTTTAATTAAATTCATAATCATTTTGATCGTCGTACTTTTCCCGGCCCCATTCGGTCCGACAAACCCCATAATATATCCGCGTGGTAACGTAAAACTTATATTTTTCACTGCGAAACCTTCATAACTTTTACAAACGTTTTTTAACTCTAACATCTCTCTCATTCCCCCTTATATAAAAACGCAATCATCTGCTGTAATTCTTCAAGTGAAAGCTGCAACGCTTTACTTTCATTCACAATCTCTTCCGCTTTACTTTCCAATAGGCGAAGCCTTTGTTCTTTTAATAGTTCATTATTTTTACGTGAAACATAAGTCCCCTTCCCAGCAACAGTTTCTA
Organism: Bacillus sp. JKS001846; assembly: GCF_900176455.1. Classification (NCBI taxonomy): domain Bacteria; kingdom Bacillati; phylum Bacillota; class Bacilli; order Caryophanales; family Bacillaceae; genus Bacillus; species Bacillus sp. JKS001846. Next base: position 1,503,451 of record NZ_FWYG01000001.1, on the reverse strand, counting down.
TATATCCTTCTTTTTCAAGCTCCTCGTATGCACGCTTCGTTGTAATGACACTAATTTGTAATTCCTTCGCTAAGCTACGAATAGACGGTAATTGATCTCCACCCTTTAAACCGCCATTTAAAATAAGCTGGCTTAATTGTTTTCTTATTTGCACATAAATAGGGTCTTGGGAAGAATTCGAAATAATAATATTCATGTTTTCCTCCAGTTTGTGTATATACTGTGTATACCTTATATACACAGTATATACACACCATCCTATTTTTGGCAAGAAAAAAAGACCAACATTTTCCTGTTGGTCTTTCGTATATGTATCACTTTTCAAAGCGATCTAACATCTCGTCTCTCATTCCGAAACTTACTACTGCAATTCCTATATACATAAACAGAAGGAATGCCGGATGAACTGTGTTGTACCAGCTGCTGTCAACGATTAAGTAAATCGTTAATGCCACAACAAGAACAAACGCTAAGATAAACATATAAAAGTGTCTTGTACTACCCATGATAAACTCCTCTCTTCTCACTTCACCATTCAACAGTTTATTTTATCGAATAATTCGATATGACTCAAGGTTAACTTTCTGTTATGTAATCAAGTTCCACCTTTACAATGTCCTCACATGCTATTGAAATGATTGTTCCTTGTTTATCAATCGCCGTCACTTCTCTATTATCCATTACACGATTTGCTACTCTTTCTAACACTTTTCCTTGGTCTCGATAGCAAAATTCTTTTACATCTTTAATTGTTTCTCCATTTTCTAAATGGTATACCATTCTATAACATCGATATCCCAAAATTTCACCCCCGTCTTGTTCGTTTTTTCACATATACATAAAAATGAGTAATCTTTGCCTCATCACATCTTCTTAATTTCAATAAAATTCTAACAAAAATAAATACTTTTATCAAACCGACTTTTTCAACAAAACTACCTATAAAACTACACCTTTACACCATTAGGAAACAAAAAACATATTTTTTTAACATTTTCTTCACTATTTCTGCATAAAGTGAAACTCTAATCAGTGGGGATTCTTGTTCATTCCCACTGATTATTAGTTGAACCAATCGGGCATTTACGGACAGTTTATCTCCCACCTGGCTTCTTTGCACCAGCTAAGTTTTGAGTTGAGAGTTTACTGTCCGTTAATGCGGGACAAATTATCCATACAAAAAAAGAACCCGCCTCAGCGAGTTCTTCTTTTGTTATTTTAATCAAACTTGTACAGGAGCTGGCTTCGCATAACGTAAAACTGGTTTACGTGCAGCCATCGTTTCGTCTAAACGTTTAATGACTGTCGTATGCGGTGCTTCTTGTACAACTTCTGGATTTTCTTCTACTTCTTTAGCGATTTGAATCATCTTATCAATGAAACCATCTAATGTTTCTTTTGATTCTGTTTCTGTCGGCTCAATCATAATACATTCTTCCACATTTAATGGGAAGTAAATTGTTGGTGGATGATAACCGAAATCAAGCAGACGTTTTGCAATATCTAATGTACGTACACCAAGTTTCTTTTGACGACGACCTGATAATACAAATTCATGTTTACAATGTCTATCGAATGGAAGATCGTAGAATGGCGCTAATCTTCTCATCATATAGTTCGCATTTAATACCGCATACTCAGTTACTGCACGCAATCCATCTGGACCCATAGAGCGAATATACGTGTATGCACGAACGTTAATTCCGAAGTTACCATAGAATGGTTTCACACGACCAATTGCTTCTGGACGGTCGTAGTTGAAGTGATAACCATTTTCGGTTTTCTCTAAAATCGGTTTTGGTAAGTACGGAATTAAATCAGCTTTCACACCTACTGGACCAGAACCTGGGCCACCACCGCCGTGAGGACCTGTAAATGTTTTATGAAGGTTTAAATGCACAACGTCAAATCCCATATCTCCTGGACGTGCTTGGCTTAATACCGCATTTAAGTTTGCACCATCATAGTATAATTTACCGCCTGCATTATGGACGATTTCTGCCATTTCTAAAATATTTTCTTCGAATAGACCTAATGTATTAGGGTTTGTTAACATAAGTGCTGCTGTTTCTTCGTTTACAACACGTTTTAAGTCTTCTAAGTCAACAAGGCCATTTTCATTTGATTTTACTGTAATTGTTTCAAAACCAGCTACAGTTGCAGATGCTGGGTTCGTTCCGTGAGCAGAGTCAGGCACAATTACTTTCGTACGGTTAAAGTCACCATTCGCTTCATGGTATGCACGAATTAACATTAAACCTGTCCATTCTCCGTGTGCACCAGCTGCTGGTTGTAAAGTAACAGTATCCATACCTGTAATTTCAATTAAATGCTCTTGTAAGTCGTACATTAATTCCATTGCACCTTGTACTGTCTTTTCATCTTGCAACGGATGAATATTTGCAAATCCTGCGAAACGAGCTACACTCTCATTAATTTTCGGATTATATTTCATCGTACAAGATCCAAGTGGATAGAATCCAGAATCCACACCGTGGTTACGGTTTGAAAGTGCTGTATAGTGGCGCATAATATCAAGTTCAGATACTTCTGGTAGCTCTGCATCTTCTACTCGAATATAATCGCTCTCAAACACATCTTCTAGTTTCACTTCTTCTACATCTAATTTGGGTAAGCTATATCCTATGCGTCCTTCTTTACTCACTTCAAAGATAAGTGCTTGGTCTTGGTTCTTCATTGGATAGCCCCCATTTCGTTTACAAGTGTGTCAATTTCCTCTTTTGTACGAAGCTCAGTTACTGCTACAAGCATATGGTTTTCATGCTCTTTATAATCACGGCCTAGATCGTAACCACCGATAATATTCTTTTGTAATAATACATCGTTTACTTCTTTCACTGGACGTTTGCAATCTACAACAAATTCATTGAAGAATGGTCCAGCAAATGTTACTGTGAAGCCTTTCGCTTCAAATTGACGTTTTGCATATTGTGCTTTAGAAATGTTTTGACGTGCCATTTCTTTCACACCTTGTTTGCCAAGTGCCGTCATTGCAACAGAAGCTGCTAATGCATTTAACGCTTGGTTTGAACAAATGTTAGATGTCGCTTTATCACGACGAATATGCTGTTCACGTGCTTGTAACGTTAATACAAATCCACGTTTACCATCTGAATCTACAGTTTGTCCAACAAGACGTCCTGGAATTTTACGCATAAATGCTTTCGTTGTTGCAAAGTAACCACAGTGCGGTCCACCAAACTGCGTTGGAATACCGAATGGTTGTGCATCACCGATTACAATATCAGCACCAAATTTCCCTGGTGGTGTTAATGCGCCTAATGATAATGGATTTGAAGAAACGATAAATAATGATTTTTGTTGATGAACGATTTTTTCAATATCAGCTAATTTTTCAACTTGTCCGAAGAAGTTTGGATATTGAACGATTACACAAGCAACTGTATCATCTACTTCACTTTGTAATACGTCTAAATCTGTTACACCATCTTTATGATTAATTTCAACAACTTCAAGATTTTGTCCTTTTGCATACGTTTCAAGTACTGCTCTTGATTCTGGATGAACCGCGCTAGATACAAGAATTTTCTTTTTGCGAGTATGACCAGCTGCTAACATTGCCGCTTCAGCTAAAGCTGTACCCCCGTCATACATAGAAGAGTTTGCTACATCCATTCCTGTTAATTCACAAATCATTGTTTGGAATTCAAAGATTGCTTGTAATTCCCCTTGTGAAATTTCCGGTTGGTATGGTGTGTAAGCTGTATAAAATTCTGAGCGAGAAATAACATGATCTACAATTACTGGAGCATAATGATCGTATACGCCTGCTCCTAAGAAAGAAGCGTATTCTTTTAAGTTAGCATTTTTACTAGCCATTTGAGATAGCTCTTTTAAAAGCTCTGGCTCTGATTTTGCTTCTTTAATTTTTAAATCCCCTTTAAAACGAACACTCTCTGGAATATCAGAGAATAATTCATCGATCGTTTGAACGCCGATCGTTTGTAACATTTCTTTTTTGTCTTCTTCTGTCATTGGAAGATAACGATGCAACATGAAATCTACCCCTCTCCCCGTTACTTTGAACGTTTGTAAAATGGTGTTGGAACAACTACTGCTTTGACGCGTTTATTACGAATTTCAATTTCTACTTCTGTATCAACTGCTGCGTATTTTACATCAATTAGTGCTAAACCAATGCTTTTCTTTAACGTTGGAGATTGTGTACCACTCGTTACTTCCCCAATTTTTTCTTCACCAATAAATACAGGGTAATGCGTACGAGGAATTCCACGTTCGATTACTTCGATGCCGACTAATTTACGAGGCGCACCGTTTTCTTTTTGCTCTTTTAACGTTGCTTTTCCAAAGAAGTCTGCTTCTTTATTTGTTTTTACCGCAAAGCCAATTCCAGCCTCAATCGGTGTAATATCTTTTGATAATTCTTGTCCATAAAGTGGTAATGTTGCTTCGAATCGAAGTGTATCACGAGCACCTAAACCACATGCTTTTAAGCCCTCTTCTGCTCCAACTTCAAGAAGTTTCTCCCAAAGTTTTGCAGCATCTTCACTCTTACAGTAAATTTCGAATCCATCTTCACCTGTGTAACCTGTACGAGATACAAGTGCTGGAATTCCATCTACAAGAATATCATTTTTAAATTTAAAGAACTTAATTTCTTTCAAATCTTCTGACACAACTTTTTGTAAAATGCCTTCTGCTTTTGGTCCTTGAATTGCAAGCTGTGCAACTTCACTAGAAACATTGACTACTGTCGCATCGCCAATTACATGACTTGCTAACCATTCGTAATCTTTCTCGATATTTGATGCATTGATTACTAATAAATAGTCTTCTTCACCACGTTTGTAGATTAATAAATCATCTACTGTACCACCATTTTCGTAGCACATAGCTGTATATTGTGCGCCCCCTACCTTTAAGGTAGATACGTCATTTGTAACAACACGTTGTAAAAATGCTAAACTATCTACACCTTTTACTTCAACTTCTCCCATATGAGACACATCGAACAAACCTGCAGCTGTACGTACAGCTTCGTGTTCTTCTTTAATGCTTGAAAATTGAACTGGTAATTCCCAACCACCGAAGTCGATTGTTTTTCCACCATACTTCGCGTATACATCAAATAACGGTGTACGTTGTAATGTAATCATGCTCTCTCCCCCTTATGCTTTGACAAATCAATAAAAGTTGCTTCCCTTTTCTAAACATTTTCATTCTGAAAAGATAGGATATACGGAATCTCATTATATTTTTTTATGAAAGCGTAAATAAAAAATCACTTTCTTGGATAAAATACGAAAGATTCCACACATTTCACACCATTATCCTAACATCATTCGCTATATTTCATCAATATTCTAGCATAAAAAATAATTTAGAATTTTTTATGTTAAAACACAATAAATACAGCTTTTGAGATTTAATACTTTATTATTGTCTATCATATAGCCTTTAATAACGATAATTATGCCTTCTTTTAAGGCAAATCATCATACATTAAAAAATAATTACTTTAGTTTATAAAAGGTGGGAGAGTTGTAATGAATGTCGATATTTCCGTAGATCGGACATGGCAAAACAATTTTTTAAATAGAATTGACGAAGATGGTCCTTGGACAAACTGGGATTTATATCACTTAGCTTATGAAACAGAAAAATCGTTACTTGTTCCTACTTTTGATGGACTACAAGCACCGAAACATTTATCCCATTTCACACCGCTTCCGCATCAATTAGAAGTCGCTCAAAATGTGATTGAACAAATGAACGGTAAAGCGATTCTAGCAGATGAAGTAGGCCTTGGAAAAACAATCGAAGCTGGACTTATTTTGAAAGAATACATGGTCCGCGGGCTTGTGAAAAAGGTACTTATACTTGTCCCAGCTTCTCTCGTATCACAATGGGCATACGAACTGAATACAAAGTTTTTCATTCCCGCTGTAGCACAAAAGAAAAGCTACTCATGGGAACAAGCTGACGTAATCGTATCATCAATTGATACTGCGAAACGTTCACCACATCGCGATATCGTGTTGAACTTGGAATATGACCTTATTATTATCGATGAAGCACATAAACTGAAAAATAATAAAACAAAAAACTATGAATTTGCACAACGATTAAAAAAGAAGTTTTGTTTATTACTAACCGCTACTCCTGTTCAAAATAAGATTGATGAAATTTTTAACCTTGTTTCTTTATTAAAACCAGGACATTTAGGCAATCAATCCAACTTTGAAGAATATTACGCTTCCAAAAATCGCTCAGCCGAATCAGATGAAGACTTAAAAGCTCTCATTAATAAAGTAATGGTGCGAAATAGACGACATAATACCGGTATCGATTGGCCGAAGAGACATGTACGTACAATTTTTGTTGAGTTTAATGAACAAGAACAAGCTCTATATAATGATATCGAAAATTGGCGAGGACAAGACGCCTTCACATCTGCTTTCTCATCGTTAACTTTAAAACGGGAAGCGTGTAGTAGTCGTGAGGCTGTTTACTATTCATTGAAAAAGCATGTAGAAAAAAGACAGAAAGAAAACGAACATTATATAAAAGATCCACATATCGATGTGCTAATGGACAAAATTAATCATATTCCTTTCAACTCCAAAGCAAATAAAGCTCTTGAGCTTATAAAAGAAATTGACGATAAAGTCGTTATCTTCACAGAATATCGAGCGTCACAAATGTACTTACAATGGTTTTTACAACAACACGGTATTTCTTCCGTTCCATTCCGCGGCGGGTTTAAACGCGGGAAGAAAGATTGGATGAAGGAGCTTTTCCAAAACCACGCACAAGTATTAATTGCAACTGAAGCTGGTGGTGAAGGGATTAACTTACAGTTTTGTAGCCATATGATCAATTATGATTTGCCATGGAATCCAATGCGTCTTGAGCAAAGAATCGGACGTATTCACCGTCTCGGTCAAAAAAATGATGTTCATATTTATAACTTAGCTACAAAGCATACTGTTGAAGAACATATTCTGAAACTGTTATATCAAAAAATCAACTTATTCGAGCGTGTTATTGGTGAACTCGATGAAATTTTAACGAGAATTAATATGAAAAACATCGACGCGCACATTCAAGAAATTTTCGCGCAATCAAAAAGCGAAGGTGAAATTAGAATTAAGATGGAAAACTTAACATCTATTATCGACTTTGCGAAACGAAATGAAGCTGAGGTGCAAGGCTATGCAGCAACATGAAATTCATAATTACTTATACAATTTCTTTGAGGCGAATAACTGTGAAATTTTAGAACGTTCTCCTCATTTATTAGATGTACAGTTAACAATTGAGATGGATAAATTATTAATGAATCGCCCTTTTTATTGGCACTATCTTGAGAAAACAGGAGGCGTACCGAATCCGATGCGCCTTACTCTTATTACAAATCCAGAAAATGAAGAAAATGATGGTGAGCTTATTCACTACGGTTCACCACGTCTACATCAAATTTTCCAAACGACAAAAGAATTAGGCTCATACATACGTTTATATGAGGATGTAAGACATAATGGGGCAACACATACACCGCTCCACCCTTGGCTCGGTATTAATATAAAAGTTTCCTATCAATGTGATCGAAAAAAAGACATCCTTCACTCGATTGGTATTCATCTCATTTCTGGAACAATGATGGCAAACTTTCATGAAACATTAACAAACATTAAACTTACACCAAAAATACCTGATTTTTGTTTTACGCTCTCGCCCATCATTAAACCTCAAAGTGGTTTACAACGCATAGAAGACGCTTTAAAAAATATAATTGCAGAAGATGACCATACGTGGGCAAAAGAAGCAAGAGTGCGTTGGAATCATGATTTAGACCTTTTAAACCGTTTTTATGAAGAAAGTGACGAACTTCCTGAGAGCTATGAAATTGAAAAACAAGCTCTGCAAGAACAGTATGAACCACGTATTACAGTGCAAATTATTAACGGCGGACTCTTTTATGTTACCGCGAATCATTTTCTATCAAAATAAAGCTCCTTCTGCTTTAGAAGGAGCTTTATTTCGAGTTATTCTCTATCCTCATTACGCTCTTGTTGTTTTTGCTTTGCCATGCGTTTTTGATACGCACGATCCTTCGCGCTCACATGATTTGCATCAGTTGGAAGATTTTCTTTTGAACGTCCAATTCCATTGCTCATCTTTCCCACTCCTTTTTACGTTTTTCAGGATACATGTTTATTTTCAGCTAGAGTTACAATCCTTATACAAAAAAATAAGAGCAGCCCTTGGCCACTCTTACTCGCTCACATATTTTTGAAACATATCATGGATGCCTTTATTTACTAGGTTCGAGATCTGCTCGTCAGATTTATTCGGATAACGATCACGCAATCTGATAGATGCCTTCACCATTAAATTTTCTAATACAGAACGGCCACCTTCTCCATAAATAATTTCAGCATATTTAACAAGCCTTCCATCCTCTACTGTTGCTGGATTATGATTGAAGAAAAATTTACTCATTGTCTCCACCTCTCTCTTTTGATAACGTTTACATTTATATAGATTATTTATGTTATTTATTTCACAATATTGTATGCATGTATATTTAATTAGTTTCATTATAAAGCAACATATCGATAGTAAATATGTGATTTTCCGTCCATTTTGTGAACAAATTAAAAATGAAAGCGTTTCCTTTATTATATACTAAAAAAACTTACTACGCTAGGGGCAATTTTTTTCAATCTACTCCCCCTCGAAAATTGATATATTTTTTCTTTTCCCATTAAACCTTATACAATTTTCAGAAATTATATTATAAAATATATGTATGACTTAAGGAGGCTTTGTATGAATCAAAATAAAAAAGCTATATTAGATCTTGTCTTTTATCTCGTAATCCCATTCCTCATTTGGAAATTTGCAAAACCTTATATCGATCCTTATTACGCGATGTTACTTTCCTCTGTTCCGGGGATTATTTATACACTGTATACCTTTAAAAAAGAAAAACAGTTTAACGTGACAGGGTTCTTTATTTTAATTACACTCATTTCTAATACAACGGTAGATTTATTATCTGGGTCAGCTGAACGAATGTTGTGGAATGATGCATATTATCACATCGTACTCGGTATTATCGTCATATGTACAATTTTTATAAAGAAACCACTTATGTTATATTTCGCAGCAGATATTGCCGCACTGCAAGGCCATGACCGTGATAAAAGTCGTGAGCTTTATCGTGATAGTCGTATTTATCCAGCACTGCAATATTTAACGCTATTTTTCGGTCTACAATTCATATTAAAAAGCTTCTTAAAAATTTATTTCATCTCTGTTTTCGGTGTAGATGGCTATGGTGAAATGAGAGCGATTATGACCGCTGTTGGATGGGGCATTTCCATTTGTATCGGAATTGGATTTGTTTGGGTAAATAATAAAATACATGCCGTTACGGAAGAACAAGAATCCGTGCAGTAAATAAAAATCCCCTAGTGTAATACGACACTAGGGGATTTTGGGTTTGCTAAACATATGACTAAAATTTAACTTGATTTTTTTCTTTTACTTTTTACATTTCGGTAAAACAAAGCAGCACTCAGCGGCATAACACCAAACCACTTATTCATAAATGGCTCTTTTTCAGCACGGCGTTGTTCTTTCTTTTGTTTTCGATCTTCTTTTGGAGCATCCATATACGACACAAACTGCTGCGTCACAAAGCGAACATAATCATTAGTAGACATATTATCATCACCTCTACTTGATTAGTATGTCCACTTTTTATACATTAATCTTTTCCTTTAATTCATTCATAATTTGCTTTACAGACTTATTTGTCGTATCGATATGAATATGAGCCTCTTCATAATAAGCTCGGCGTGATTCAAATTTCTTTACGAATGCATCTATATCTTTCTTTTGAAATAGTGGACGTGTCGTATCTTCACGAAGCCTTTCTGCAATTACATGCGGATCACAATATAAATACACGACAGTTCCGTTCTCTTTCATCCACTTGCGATTTTCCGCTCGTTCAATAATTCCCCCACCAGTTGTAATAATAACATTATGGACTGGTAGCGCACGTAACATTTCGCTTTCATATTCCCGAAAAGCCATTTCGCCTTCTTCGGCAAAAATTTTTCGAATTGCCTTCTCTTGCTTCTCTTCGATTTTTTGATCAGTATCTACAACATCCATTTGAAGTTCTTTACTTAACGCTTTTCCAATTGTTGTTTTCCCTGCTCCCATGTAGCCGGTTATGTATATAGATTTCATTTCTTGTCCTCTCAATCGTCATTTATTAATTGTTATTATAACGAAAGATGCTACTTTGTTTAATAAAAAAACGTTTTGTTCTTATACTATGAAGAACAAAACGTAACACTCGCTTTTACTTATAAGTGCCTCTTCTCACCCACTGCGTTGCAATCCATTTCTCGCCTTTCGTTACAGGTGCCCCTCCGTGTAACGTAAGCTCGTTTAATGATTGATCTTGATAAAAATACTCAAAGTATACTGCCATTCCCTTTCTAGGGTGTACAGAAAGATTTAATTTTGGGAAGTACGTTTCTCCGCCTTCTTCTACATCATTTAAATACATTACAAGCGTACTAATACGATTGTTAGCAGCTGATCTACTATGTTCCGCAAAATAATCATAGTGTGCTTTATATTGTTGATCCACTTCATAATTTAAAATGTGCAATCCTTCTCCGTGCGCCACCGGAACATTCATGATAGATGAAATTCGTTTTTCAATCTTTGAAGTAAGTTCATTGTCTTCCAAAAATGCACCGCTACTTGTTCGAATATCATTTACATCACGTGATGAACCAATTTTAGAACGCTCCATTTTATTTTTAGACATTTCAATCAATTCATCACACTCTTCATCACTTAGTACATTTGCTAATACGACAATAAGAGGTTCTTCGAATTTTGAAATAATGTGTATTTCTCTATCTTCTGTCATAATCGTATTTCCTTTATGATCAAAAATAGTTTGTTCCTTATTTTCACCTATTTGATTGTTGTTTGTCATTTCCCTATTCTCCCTAAAAATAATGATTGGATAGCATGAATATATCATATTCTTTCTACCTTTCTCTTTTTTGAGAAAATTTAAACTTTTAATCATTATATTTATCCATTTCTTCTAAAAAATCAATTCAATTTACAATAGGAAATCCTGGTTTATCTATATATATATTTTACATATTATCCTTCTATCCAATCGACTATTTTCCCATCCTTTTTTCTATACCGAAAACTCACCGTATAGAAAGCTTCCTGTTTGAGTGTACACTGCAAAGCAACGAGAATTAAATCATTTTCAAAGACATAATTTCCACTCGCTTCTCCCTTTTCATACTGAAAGAAAAATGTACCTTCTTTTTCTTTTTGCTGTAAGTCTTTTTTTATATCTGTAATAGATCGGTTAAGTAATTCATCCAATAAAAATTTTTGTTCTATTCCTATATAAAAATTTTCATCTGTAAACAACATATTTGTTTCGTATATAAAAAAAGAAGTTAATAAAATAAGAAAGATAATCGTTCCAGGCATTGTAAATCCCTTTTGCTTTCTCATACGTTTATTCCTATTTCGCTATATCGCATAACTACACCTTCATATATTTTCCCACTAGTATCTTTCACATTTATAATGAGTACATGAGGTGTTAGTTTGTAAGAAACCGTTCCAATATTTTGTAAAACAACTTCCCTCCCGCGCCTATTTACCTTTCTTATAAGACGACTATTCTCTTTTTCATACGATACTTCACTCCCATTACGCGATCGGAATTGTAAAATACTTTCTCCATTTTCAAATGCTAGCTGTTCTCCAGATGATACTTCACGAAACTCCAATTGCATTTGCCCTAAATACACATCCCACTCCCAATCATTTAACCCTTTCGACTGTTTATTTTCCATTTCAATGAAATGTAGGCGGGGAAAGAGCAAAAAAAATATTGATAATAGAAACAGACATACAATCATTTCTATTAATGAAAAACCAAATTCTAATTTATTTTTTCTCCTACATAAAAGCATTGTTCCATCATTCTGTCTTTCACATCTTTCCACATGGTACAAACTTCATTGCCTCCCCAATATGTGTAATACACAATTCCATTTATATTCTTTTCTATTATTCGCTTTTCTTCATTTCCATACATATATATAGCTGCTTCTTTTTTTAATAATCCAGTTGCCTTATAACGAATTTGTATATTTTTTCTTTCTTGCATAACTAATACTGTTTGCGGTAGTAGTAACGATACAGCCATCATTAAAACACTTAACGATACAATCATTTCAGCCATTATGGATCCTTTTTGACATTTCACGATACGTAAATCTCCCTCTTCCAAGCTGAAATACAATTTCATATTTATAATTTCTATACGAAATTATAATCGTACCACCTCTATTAATATTTCCACTTGGGTTATATGTCATCGGATTTGGAAACGTATGCAAATCAATTTGTATATCTTCTTCATACTCTCGCTTGACGATATAATACTTTGTACCTGACTCTTTTATAGCATACATATTTCTATCTTTATGCCAACGTAATGTGTAGTGCTTTTGATGGTTTATCGCTAATTGCTGCATATACAAAATATCATTTGAAAACTGTCTCAAAAATTGTTCAACTTTTTGTCGCTCGTATAAGGAATGAACACTAAAATACGTAACTATACTTAATACAGAAATAACAAATAAAACGAGTAACATTTCTAAAAAAGTAAACCCTTGTTGTTTCACAATGCCCTAATTGATACTGTGCCATCATCTGATATATGAATAGATTCGCCATTCGGACACTTATCAGTTGTAATATACTTTTCATCTGCCAGTTCTTTTAACGATGGAATTTTATTATGTTGTAATTGATATACTTGTATTTGCGCTTCTATAGATTTCACGTAAGCTGCACACCCTTTTCCTTGGACCGATGAACGCTGTGTAACTACATTTGGAATAATTAATAGTAATAATATAGTTATGACAACCATTACTAATAGCATCTCTAACAGAGTAAATCCTTCCTCATTCTGCATACAAATGCCCCCTAAATAGAATTCATCATTTGAAACATCGGCATAATCATCGCTAAATACATAAGGACAACGATTCCTCCAATGCATGTAAATAAAATAGGCTGAATGATAACTAACATATGTTTAATTTTTCGTTCTATCTTTTCCATAATAAGATCGCTATAGTCACCTAATTCAATCCCTAAATTGCCGTTTGCTTGTCCATGCGTAATAACATAAGAAAGTTCTTTCTCGTAATACCCACTTTTAGCAATGATAGATTGTAACTGTTCTCCTCCAATTAATTGTCTTTCAATCCGATTCGCTTCATATTGAAAGAACGGATGATATCTTTGCTCCATCATTATTGTTAAAGCTTCGCATACTGATAGTCCACCATTTAATAAACCACTCAACTGAGTAGCAAAATAATGTGAATGCTTTAAAATAAGAAATGTTTTGATGAGAGGAATACGAAGCATGATTTTTACCTGTCTAATATGTGGAAGTTTCCTAAAATACAACATGTATAAACTACATCCAATAATAACAGTTAAAATAGCGGTTAAAATAATGTATGGTAGCAGTTTTATTGCACTTAAAATGTGTTCTGTAAGTAGTGGTGTATTAGAACCGAACGAACTATAAACCATTTCAACCTGAGGTAATAAAATGAGGTTAAAAATAAAAAGCATGATTAGTAGAAAAAACATCAAGAACATAGGATACTGCATTATTTTCATCATGTCTCTCCTATACTTATCTTTCTTATAAAGAAGTACACTTCCTTGTTGCAAAGCAAAAGAAATATCACCATGTTGCTCGGCATAAAATAGATAACTTAACATGTCCTGATGAAACTTTAACTGATGAAAAGAATCGTGTAGACTTTTCCCATCTTTTAACCCCTCAATCATGCGCTGCAATTGTACTTTCTTTTCTACAGGTAATTGAAACTGTAAAAATTCTAATGCTTGTAAAAGAGAGTAGCCTTTTTCTAATAATTCTCCTAAACGTTTCAACAATACTACTTGATCACTTAAACTCCAAGTTTTCTTAAACATAAACATCTTCTTCTAAAAAACCTAAAGCATATCCTTTTCGTATTGACGATTCTAAAGTCTCATGTTTGTAAGTAACACATTCTCCATCTGCTTCTTTAAGTGCTTGTTTTAACTCATGTCCATATAGTAGCTCATAAATGCTTGCTTGCCTTACTTGCCTCATTGATTTACATAAAGTTGAGCACTTTCCTCTGCAAAACGGACACTTCAATTCGACAAGTCGCTGTGCAGCTACAGCCAATAAAGACTGTTCAATCTCTTGCCTCGTTATACCATAATCCATGAAACGAATGATTGCTCCTTTCGCATCATTCGTATGCAGCGTTGTCATTACTAAATGTCCTGTCAAACTTGCTCTTATAGCTATTTTTGCTGTTTCCTCATCCCGGATTTCACCGACTAAAATAATATCTGGATCATGACGTAAAATAGCCTTTAATCCTGTTTCATATGTGAGACCCGCTTTTTCATTTATTTGAATTTGTAATACATCGTCACTTCTTTTTTCAACCGGATCTTCAAGTGTAATGATGCGACGTGTTTTCTTTTTTCTAATTACTTCTAATAATGCATACATTGTCGTCGTCTTCCCAGATCCAGTCGGTCCAGTAAACACGAGTAGCCCCTGTGAATAGCGTAAAAACGAGAGTAGTTTTGCTGCCGTACTTGGAAATAACGAAAGATGTGATAAGGGCTGAACAGATGCTTGTAAATGAAGGCGAATAACGAGACTTTCTTGATATACTGTTGGAAGTGTTGAAAGGCGTAAATACACTTCTTGTCCATCAATTTGCAAATACAGCGAACCATTCTGTGGCTTCCGTTTCTCTCCTATGTCCATAGATGCTAAAAATTTGAAATGTGAGACAAGTTTTTCTCCAAACTCCTTTTCAATACACTGGCTCGTCATTAAATCTTTTCCTATACGTAGTTGCACCGCTACATCCTTCTGCCGGGGCACAATATGTAAATCTGACGCTTGTACCCTACACGCTTCTTTTAAAATTGTATTCGCGAAAATTTCAATCCCATTCATCACTTTTCCCTCCTCACTATGTATATAGCATGAAAACATTCGCAATAAAAATTTGGACTTTTGTATTTTCAATAGAGGAAAAAGGAAAAATATGTTTGTGAAATTATGAACAATTTCCGAATTATTGTCTGAAATTACCTATACTCATGTTTATCTGTATTATAATGTTATTATCTTGGATAAAGTGATAAAGGTGGAGATCCTCATGGAACAAGCTTTAAAAATTACAGGTGTATTATCTGACCCAACTCGTTATTACATTTATAAATATATTTCGCAAAAACATAGTTACGTAACGGTACAAGAAATTGCAGATGAGTTTGACATTCATCCAAACGTAGCGCGTTTACATTTATCTAAATTAGAAGATGTTCATATGCTAAAATCGGAAACGAAGAAAACTGGAAAAGGCGGACGACCGAGCAGATTGTATGTCTTATCTGAAGATGTTATCCAATTACAATTTCCATTCCGTGATTATCAATTGTTAGCAAGAATCGCATTTAATTCTTTACTTAGCCTTGGCGCTGCTGGTGAGAAAGCTCTATACGAAACAGGAAAACAATTCGGAGCTGAATTAATGCAACAACATATGCAACGTTTAAATGTGAGTGAAGATGCTTTAACAGTGGAACAAAAAGTTCAAATTGCAAAAGAAGCTTTCTCAACAGCTGGCTTATCACCTGCATTTGAATTAAGTGCAGATGGAACAAAAATTTTCTATGATGTACACAATTGTCCATTTAAAGAAGTTGCTGTTCATCATCCAACTGAAATTTGTAACATGCACGGAGATATGATGAAAGGAATTTTTGAAATCCTATTCCCTAACATGGAATTAACTCGACATGATAGTCTATTAGATGGATGTAAATCTTGTAATTATAAACTAACAATTTAATTTCTCATATAAAAAGAAGCCAATAATAATTGGCTTCTTTTTATATGAACGAATATTTACAATAGTAAGAAAAATAAACTATAATGAAAAGAGGTTTTATTTTTTCTAGAAAAGGAGGGAAATGGCATGGATCGCATGTTTCGCGTTCTCGGCTTTTGGACTGGAATTTTCTCGGTTATGTTTTACGTAGGAGATATGCAACAGACTGCACTACTATTTTTAGGACAAACAGGTTTCTTCGTACTCTTAAGCTATTTAAAATTGACAGAGCGTATGTATATATACGTATTCGGGGCATATTTAACTGTTTTCTTCATAGGATTTACATACTACACGACATTTTTACTTGTCCCTGGGGCTGGACATTAAAAGATGGCATTTTGCCATCTTTTTTTTAATCCCGGAATTTCCTAGTTGACTTATAGGTTTTATTGCCTTATATTCTATATAACAGATTGGAATTAGGGGGAATCAACATGAATACACTGCTTGTCGGAATTAACGTTGCAGTCATGCTCATTTTAGTTGGCGTATTATATTATATGCAACGTAAGCATGTATCTTTTAATAAACGTGTATTTACTGCTTTAGGAGTCGGAATTATATTCGGTCTTATATTACAATTTATTTATGAACCAACTTCTAAAATAATTATTGAATCAAATACTTGGTTTGGCTTAATCGGTAACGGTTATGTGAAATTACTTCAAATGATCGTTATGCCACTTATTTTAGTATCTATTATTTCAGCCTTTACAAAATTACAGTTAACGAAAAACCTTGGTAAAATCAGTGGTCTTATTATCGGAATTTTAATTCTTACTACAGGAATCGCTGCAGCTGTCGGTATCGCTGCAAGTGCAGGATTTGATGTATCTGCAGCAGGCTTGCAACAAGGTGATGCAGAATCTGCTCGTCTGAAACTAGTTGAAGAAAGATTTACTTCTATTGAAAAGACAACAATTCCAGATAAATTATTAGAGCTATTGCCTACAAATCCGTTTCTTGATTTAACAGGCGCTCGTCCAACATCAACAATTTCTGTCGTAATATTTGCAGCCTTTATCGGCATTGCCTTTATAGGTGTAAAACGAAAATATCCAGAACAAGCAGAACTATTTAAGAAAATGCTTGATGCTGTATATGCAATCGTAATGCGTATGGTAACATTAATTTTACGCCTTACTCCATACGGCGTATTAGCTCTTATGGCAAAAACAGTTGCTGGTAGCGATATAAATGCTATTTTAAAACTTGGTAACTTCGTGTTAGCCTCTTACGTAGCACTTATCGTAATGTTTATCATTCACTTATTATTAATTGCATTGTCTGGTTTAAATCCAATTCAATATTTGAAAAAAGTGTTCCCTGTACTAACTTTTGCATTCACATCTCGCTCTAGTGCTGGTGCGATGCCATTAAATATTGAAGCTCAAAAAGAAAAGCTTGGTATTTCCGAAGGAATTGCAAACTTCGCAGCTTCATTTGGGGTATCTATCGGACAAAACGGTTGCGCAGGTATTTATCCAGCAATGCTTGCAATGATGGTCGCTCCAACTGTAGGAATTGATCCATTACAACCACAATTTATTTTAACTTTAATCGCTGTTGTTGCTATTAGCTCATTCGGTGTTGCCGGAGTTGGTGGCGGCGCAACATTCGCAGCTTTAATCGTACTATCTACAATGAACTTACCAATCGGTATTGTTGCTCTAGTTATCTCGGTTGAGCCATTAATCGATATGGGGCGTACAGCTCTTAACGTAAGTGGTTCTATGACAGCAGGTCTTATTTCAAGTAAATGGCTTGGTGAATTAGATCAAGATACGTACAATCAAGATGATACAAAAACTGGTGAAATTGCTTCATAATGAAAAAAAGACGCTAACATACAATTGTTAGCGTCTTTTTTATTCCGTTCCCTCTTTATAGATTTTATCTTGAGAATTCTTACTCCAAGTATTCTTCTAGTTGCTCTTTTAACTCCTCCTCAATCTCATAACAAGATTCATCAACAAGTTCCCCTACTTTCTTACTCCCAAAAATGTTTGATTGAATTGACATTCCTAAAAAGATTCTTTCGCATTTCCAAATTGGAATATAGTGAAATTCAATCATCTCTTTTTCCTCATCTAATATAGCTATGGCAACTGATGAATAATAACCCACCTCAAAGGGATTCTCTTTTTCTCTTGCAAATCCCATATCTAATTCCATGTGTTTTTCTATGTATAAATGCGCATACTCTTTATGCAGTTTAAGTGATATTCGCTCTATTTCCTTCTCCATACATTGAATGTTCTCTTTTAACTCCAACGTAAACTCCTGTTCTTTATATTTCATTTTCGCCTCCTGAAACATAGAAAAAGAGAATATGATAACATATCCTCTTTCCTCAAATATATTTCATTATCTCACAGCCCGTCCTTTTCACAAATAACCATTTTGTTCGCACCATTTATGAAATTGTCCTACGTCTACTCCAACTAACACGATATCCTTTAGCTCTACATCAATGATTTGTTCTCCAATTACAATAGCAAAC
Source organism: Bacillus sp. JKS001846 (assembly GCF_900176455.1). Taxonomy (NCBI): domain Bacteria; kingdom Bacillati; phylum Bacillota; class Bacilli; order Caryophanales; family Bacillaceae; genus Bacillus; species Bacillus sp. JKS001846. The sequence goes on along the minus strand of NZ_FWYG01000001.1, from coordinate 1,484,857 downwards.
TGCGATGCTAATTTTGTCTCGTTTTTCTTTACAATTCCAATTCGGTTCCGATGCGGTCCATCTTTTATATATGCTTTTTGTCCTACAATATCAAAGTTCAAAATTCTCACCTCTTTTACTGCGCTCAAATTGGAAATACGATCTCCACCTCGGAAAATTTCCTTTCATTGCACTATTTCTCTATATATATGACGAAACAATAAAAGAGTCCTTCCTTCTTTACAATTATTTTTTCTTTGTTTCATTTTTGTGATTGAAACGTAAAGTTTATAATAAAATACACTTGGAAGCGCTTTCTATGTAATTTTTTATGTTATAATATATAAGTAGAACTTCGTAAAGAGGGTTAAAAAATGAATACAAAAATGATTAAAAAAGTAATTGAAGCATTAAAAGTATATGGCTTTCAGGATGTATCATTCTGTGACAAAACGAAGCAATTTTTATTTCATAACGAAACCGATATTATGAGCGGCTATGCAGAAATAACATATAGTAGTCAATTTGAAAAATTCAACGTACAAATTCATCCAATTGAAACGCATCACCAAGCAGAGTTACAAGAGATTGAAAGACATATACAAGCTTGTATAAGAAAAGTGGAATATTTAAACGCACTTCTTACCGGGCAGACAAAACTAGATGATAAAATTATTATTATGTAAAAAAAGAACGTGATCCAATCACGTTCTTTTTTCATTATACGTTCATCTTTTCCTTTAGTTGTAATCCTGTAACAGATTCTAATACATCCATCGATTCTCCAAATGTCATATCAAAAATTGTCTTGTCCTCTATGTATGGAAACTGTCTGAAACGCTTTTCTAACACCTTCACAGCATCTGATGTAAAGTTTGCACTATCAATGCCAAATTCTGTTTCAAGAAGAACGATCCAATCTAGCACATGAAAACCTAATCCATTGACGAATGAAATAAGTTTTTCTTCTGGGTTTGAAGATAAGAATACTTGGCGTTCTATCTCACTAAAAAGTTCTTCTCCTAAGATTTCAGCTAACTCATCATCATGTTCACGTTCAACAAGTTCTTCGTAGCCGTAATCATCCACAAGCTCTTCTACTTCTTCACTATCCTGACAAAGCAATTGACTAAGAAGTGCCTCTTTCTTAAATTCACTATTTTGTACGACTTCTAAAAAGCTCGTTTCCCATCCATTTTCTAATTTCATATTATGTACTCCTTTATATACGTTTCTTATCATCACTGTACCCAAAAGATCACTTTTATAACCTTTTAGGTAGTTACTATTATTTCACATGATTCATAACAAAAGATGCAAACTCAGCTACATCTCCTTCAAAAATATTTATTTCTGGCAAGTGATAGAACGTTGTTTGGAGCGGGTTTCCTGCATGATATACATATATCGTTTTCTCTAGTGCAATCGCCATTCCAAACTCTGTATGGCTCCCGTTTCCACCATCTAATATAAGTAAAAATACATCCGCTTCTTTTACAGCATTTCGTTCTGCCTGACCAATTTCTCTTAATTGTTCTTCATTCGCTGCTCTTTCATTTTTGGTCCAATCATATGTATGGTGCCATCCTGCATGTTTCAGTTCATTTGCTACGGAATGTACAAGATGTTTATTTTGGAAACCTGAGGCGATATAAAAATTCATTTATATACACTCCTTCATTGTGTATGGGGAAACTCCTTTTTAGCGTTATTTGTTATAGCTATAATAAAGAACAACTTCAAAAAAAATCCCCATCTTTAAAACTTATTTGCGTTTAAATGATGGGATGCTTCATGGTCTTCTTTTATTTTTTGTTTTTTATAACTTTCATCAGCTAACATTTCTAGTTCAGCTGTTATCTCTGACTTTTCAAGCTCTCTTTCTTGCGAAAATTTCCTTGAAATATAAACAATAACACTACCAACGTACAACACAAAGCATATAATAAGTGCAGTATTTTCATAGAGACTTAGCTCCAACACAGTCACTCCTAATCCATTCGTATTTTCACGCCTCATTAATTGGAATTTCCCTATTAACCCATTTGTTATCCCGCTATTTGAGGGCAGTAAGACTCCCTCCTCAAAATTCAGTAACAGTAAAGAAGTTAGATGTGGGATGAACCCAACTGATTAAAGTTTCACTTTATTGTAACATAAAAATATCAATTCTTGGAATCTTTCACCCTACTAAAAGAGGCATGATTGTTTCATCATGCCTCTGAAATATTTTGAATGATTGTTTTAATTGCTTCTTTTCCATTATATTTTTTTAGTGCTGTTTTATACTTCTCATTATTTTGATTCAATTCTTCGACATACTTTATAAGAGATTTTACAGTTACATCTTCTTCATATAACACGGAGGCATACCCTTGCCTTTCAAAGGACTCTGCATTTAATATTTGATCTCCACGGCTTGCAAATTTCGATAATGGAATTAAAACCATCGGCTTTTGTAATGTTAAAAATTCAAAAATTGCGTTGGAGCCCGCGCGTGAAATAACAAAATCTGTTACCGCTAATATGTCTGGCAGTTCTCCATGTACATATTCAAATTGTCTATATCCTTCTTTATTTTGTAAACTTTCGTCAAGGTTACCTTTTCCGCAAAGGTGAACAATTTGATATTTTTTAAGAAGTTCTGGTAATGCTTCTCGAGCCGTATCATTAATTTTTTTCGCGCCCAAGCTGCCTCCCATAATCGTAATAACTGGCTTTTTACGTGAAAAACCTAAAAACGCTAAACCTTTTTCACGATTTCCCTTCAGCACTTCTTCACGTACAGGAGATCCCGTATATATTACTTTTTCTTTCGGTAAATGTTTCGCTGCTTCTTCAAATGTAACAAATATTTTCGAAGCAAAACGAAGCGCAATTTTATTTGCTAGTCCTGGTGTCATATCAGATTCATGTAATAAAACTGGTACTCTATTTAGCCATCCTCCAATTACGACTGGTACAGATACGAAACCGCCTTTTGAAAAAATCACATCTGGTTTTAGTCTTCGAATCCTTACATACGCATCCATAACACCCTTCATTACAAGAAAAGGATCTTTTATATTTTTCAAATCAAAATAACGACGTAGCTTTCCACTCGAAATACTATAGTAGGGAATGCCTTCCTTTTCTATAATCGTTTTCTCAATACCTTGATGAGAACCAATATAAGAGATATCCCAGTTGTCTTCCTGTAAATATGGGATAATGGCTAAATTAGGTGTTACATGTCCTGCCGAACCGCCACCTGTAAAGACTATTTTCTTCATACGTCTCCCCCTTCTAGACTATAATACACTAAAATATCTTGCCTCAGGGTGAGAAAATACCATAGCCGTTACGGACGCTTCTGGCTCCATCATGAATCCTTCTGTTAATGAAATACCTATTTCCTCTGGATGAATTAAGCGAAATAGCTTTTCTTGATCTGCAAGTTCTGGACACGCCGGATAACCAAATGACACTCGTATTCCTCTATATTTCGTACGGAAACGTTCTTCCATCGTCAGTTCAGGTGAGTCCGGAATGCCCCAGCGGTCACGAATGAGCATATGTGTTTTTTCAGCAAGTCCTTCCGCTAATTCAAGCGCTAACGATTGAATGGCATGACTACGTAGGTAATCACCTTTCGCCTTCCACTCTTCAGCAATGTCCCGAACTCCTTCCCCAACCGTAACAGATAAGAAAGCAACATAGTCCATCTCATCTCCTATTGGGCGCAAATAATCACCTAAAGTACGATAGGGAGCCTTTCCTTGTCTAGGGAATGTGAAACGCTCTATAACACGCGTATGATCTTCTGGATCATATATTACAATGTTTTGTCCGTCGCTTTGCGCTGGGAAAAATTGATACACCGCTTTCGGCTTTAACCAAGATTGTCCTTCCTGCAATAATTCATCTATTAAATCATTTAATTCATGTGCTCTCTTATCTCCCTCTTTCAAAAGCTTCTTCACATTTCCTTTTAATCCAAGGTGATGCCCAAGTAGCATTTGTCTATTTAAAAATGGAGCGAGATGAAGGGCCGGAATATCGCGTAATACAATTCGTTTTGTTGAATCAGGCACGATAACTTCAGCCTTCGGTAATGGCTCAATTACTGCTGGAATTTCTACTTTCTTCTCCTCTTTTTTTACGATATGAAGATGACGTTCTTTTTTATCCTGTTTCATCTTCTCACGCTCTTCTTCTTTTTGAAGCTTATTAATAATATCGAGCCCCGTCATCGCATCACTCGCATAACAAACGAGTCCTTTATATGATGGTGAAATCCGATTATCTGTAAACTTTCTCGTTAACGCTGCACCACCTACAACAATGGGCACATCAATATTTGCCGCTTTTAAATCTTCAGCAGTCGTTACCATTTGTTGCGCTGATTTTACTAATAAACCTGAAAGGCCTATAATATCCGGTTTCTTTTCTTGTACTTCTTGAACAATTCGATCCGAACGTACATTAATTCCTAAATTAATAATCTCATATCCGTTATTTGCTAAAATAATTTCAACGAGATTTTTCCCAATATCATGCACGTCACCTTTTACAGTTGCTAATAATACTTTCCCTTTTTTCGCACTATCACTAGATTCCATATGTGGCTCTAAATAGCTTACAGCAGCTTTCATACTTTCGGCACTTTGCAATACTTCAGCAACAATAAGTTCATTATTATTAAATAGTCGTCCTACCTCATCCATCCCTGTCATAAGCGGACCGTTAATAATATCAAGAGGTTTTCTTCCTTCTTCAAGTGCAAGACTTAAATCCTCTTGTAATCCTTGTTTCGTACCTTCTACAATATAATTTGCTAGTCTTTCATCAAGCGTTAACGTTTCTTGCACAACGACATCTTTCTTTTTAGCAACTCGGTAAAAGTTTGTAAATTCTTCTAACGTCTCTTTCGTCGTTTCAAACAGTAGTGCATCTGCAAGGCGTTTTTCTTCCTCTGGAATCGACGCATAGCGTTCTAATTTTTCCGTATTCACAATCGCGTAATCTAACCCTGCTTTCGTAGCATGATATAAAAAGACTGAATTTAATACCTCACGTCCAGCCGGTGGTAAACCAAATGATATGTTACTTACCCCTAAAATCGTTAAACACTCTGGTAACGCTTCTTTAATAAGGCGAATTCCTTCTATAGTCGCTGCTGCTGAACCAATATATTCTTCATCACCTGTCCCTACCGGAAACACAAGTGCATCAAAAATAATATCTGACGGGCGTATCCCATACTTCTTTGTAAGTAATTCATAGCTTCTTTTCGCAATTTCTATCTTTCGCTCCGCACTAACCGCCATACCGTCTTCATCAATTGTTCCTACAACTATAGCAGCACCATACTTCTGAAGAAGCGGTGTCACTTTTTTAAATCGTTCTTCTCCATCTTCTAAATTAATTGAATTAATAACAGCTTTTCCTTGAATATAAGTAAGAGCTCGCTCCATCACATTTTCATCTGTTGAATCAATCATAATCGGTACTTTTAAAACTTTCGTAACTTCTGCTAAGAAGTTTTCCATATCTTCTATTTCATCGCGATCAGGATCTGCCATACAAATATCAATAATATGAGCATTTTTCTTCACTTGCGCTCTTGCCACTTCAGCAGCCTCTTCAAATTTCCCTTCTGCTACTAATCGTTTAAATTTACGTGACCCAATAACATTCGTTCTTTCACCTACAAATAACGGTCTCATAGACTCATCATATTGCAGTGCTTCTAATCCACTAATTCCATGTCCTTCTCTCTCATGATGGTCACGAGGCTTAAGAGATGCTAGCGCGGATTTCATTGCTTTTATATGTTCTGGTGTCGTGCCACAACAACCACCAATAATATTAACCCACCCTTCTTCAGCAAATCGCTTCACCTTTTCAGCAAGAGAAGATGGAGATTCATGGTAATGTCCATCTTCATCAGGAAGACCTGCATTTGGATAACAAGAAATGTAACACTCCGATAAATCAGATAGTGAACGAATATGGTCCCTCATAAACTCCGGACCAGTCGCACAGTTTAACCCAACAGATAATGGTTTCATATGTTCTACTGATAAATAAAAAGCTTCAATTGTTTGCCCAGCCAGAGTCGTTCCCATTGGCTCAATCGTACCTGAAATCATAATAGGAACCGTTTTTTTCAGTTCTTCAAAAGCAGCTTGAATTCCAATATAAGCTGCTTTCACGTTACGCATATCTTGACTCGTCTCAACGAGTAATACATCAACTTCTCCTTTTAATAATCCTCGTGCCTGCCTTGTATAAGCCTCAATCAATTCTTCAAAAGTCACACCACCAGTAACACTAATTGCTTTCGTTGTTGGTCCCATCGCTCCCGCAACATATACTTCATTCCCGCTTTCTTTAACAGCTTGCTTCGCCAAAAGTGCTGCCTTTTCATTTAGTTCTTCATCTAAATGAGACAGCTCATAATCACTTAGTACAATATTCGTTGCCCCAAATGTATTTGTTTCAATAATATCCGCTCCAGCTTCAATATAAGCTTTATGAATCTTTAAAATAACGTCTGGTCTTGTTTCCACTAAATATTCATTACAGCCCTCGTACTCTTCTCCTCCGAAATCTTCAGCAGTTAAATCCTCTTGCTGAATCATTGTCCCCATTGCACCATCTAATATTAAAATGCTATTTTTCAATTTTTCTTCTATACACTTCATCAATTAATACCTTCTTTCACTTCTTGCTTTTCTCTTACATATTTAACAAGATGTTCTGTAATTTCATACTTTAAAAATGGTGTAATAAGATAAATACCATTAAAATATTTCATCGCTGCGTCGACCAATTCTTGTGAAATGCGAATCCCTTCCTCAATTGCTGCCTCTTTCGTTTCATGTCCATCCATTCTCTCTCTTATTTCTTCAGGAAGAGTAATACCTGGCACCTCAAAATGAAGAAAATCTGCATTCCGCTTACTTACTAACGGCATAATTCCAATAAAAATAGGTTGTTCCAAATGCTTTGTCGCTTCATACACTTCTTCAATTAACTTGATATCGTAAATTGGCTGAGTTAAAAAATACTCCGCTCCAGCATCTATTTTTCGTTCCATTCGCTTAACCGCTGCTTTTAAGTGCCTCACGTGAGGATTAAATGCGCCGCCTACAGAAAACCTTGTCGCCGGTCCAATTGATTTCCCTAAAATTGAACGTCCATCGTTCATTTCTTTAATCATTTTAATAAGCTCAATAGAGGATAAATCATATACAGAAGTGGCACCGGGAAAATCACCAACGCGCGCTGGATCACCAGTTAAAGCTAACACTTCTTCCATCCCTAACGCCGATAAACCTAACAAATGAGATTGTAGTCCAATGACGTTATGATCTCTACACGTTAAATGCGTCAATACTGGGATATCATGCTTCGTTAATAACGCACCCATCGCCATATTAGAGACACGAGGCGATGCTAATGAATTATCTGCTAGAGTAATAGCATCTGCTCCCGCTCTTTTTAACGCTCTTGCTCCTTCAAAAAAACGCTGTGTATCTAACGTTTTCGGTGGATCTAATTCCACTACAACTGTCGTTTGTTTTTTTGCTTTCTCTGCTAGAGTGACGTGAGCCTTCGAACGTTTCTCATGCGTATGAACGACTTTTGGCCTTTGAATCGTTTCTTTTTCTATTACAGGGGTAATATTCGCAACAGCGCGCTTCATACTTTGAATATGTTCTGGAGTCGTACCACAACAGCCACCCAATAACCGAATACCTTGCTCAATAAATTTCGGTGTCATTGCTTCAAAATAAGCTGGACTTCCCTCATATACGTAACGTCCCTCTACATAATTCGGGAGACCTGCATTTGGGTATGCTGATAAATAGCCATTTTGCGGAATCGATATCATTTTGAAAGCTTCCGTCATATGAAGCGGCCCCAGTTGACAATTCAATCCAACAACATTTGCACCGTAATCTATAAACTGCTTTAATATTTCATTGACATCATTTCCATTTTGAGTCGTACCTGCTTCATGTAACGCTAATTGCGCAACAATCGGAATATTCGTTTGCTTACGCAACACTTTAACAGCATGAAGTAATTCAAATTCATCATAAAAAGTTTCTAATAGTAATCCATCAACCTGTTCTTCTAGTAAAGCCCCCGCCTGTTCAAGTAACATAAACTCCCTTTCCATATCAGTCGTTGTAACAGCTCCGATATGTTTCATACCACCAATTGTTCCTAAAATTGCATTTTTATCTGTCACAGATGCTTTCGCTAATTTCACTGCCGCTCTATTAATTTTTGTAACTTGATTTTCTAAACCATACATACGTAATTTCGCCTCATTTGCTCCATACGTATTCGTTTGAATTACATCTGCTCCAGCAGCTACATATTGTTTATGAATGGATATAATTAGATCTGGATCAGATACGTTCAATTCTTCAAAGCTACTTTGCAAACCATGTGAATGCAATAACGTTCCAACCGCACCATCACCTATTACAACTCCTTTTGATAATAAATCTAGTAATTTCACGAATCTCCCTCATTTCTATCAATATAAAAACCCCCTCTTCACTTTGAAGAGGGGGACATAATTGTTCCTCCTCTTATTATGCAAAACATTCGTTTTGCAGGTATTAGCACCGTTTCAAACATTTCGTTTGAAGGTTGCCGGGTTTCACAGGGCCTTTCCCTCCACCGCTCTCAATAAGAGTTGTCTTTATTATTTTATTTATGTAGCTAAAAGGAAATGCGTTCCCCTTTTAACAATGTTTGTTAATTTTTTAATAAATTTAGCATGCACAAAAGTAAAAGTCAATGACACTTGCGGAAAAATAAAAATTATTTAAAATAAAGTTGCAATTCAATTATCTTTTATTGTAAAGTTAAAAACATAATAAAAATTTCATACGAACATTCTTATCTAGAGAGGTAGAGGGACTGGCCCTGTGACGCCTCAGCAACCATTAACATTTTGTTAATAAGGTGCTAATTCCAGCAAATTGTGAAAGATTTGACAGATGAGAAGAAGACTCTATTCAAACCGAAAGCCTTCTTCTTAGAAGGCTTTTTTTATTTTATATTCACTTAATGTTTCAATTTAAAAAGGAGGAATTTTCACATGTCAACAATCGAAACAAAACTAGCACAAATCGGAAATCGTAGTGAAACTACAACTGGAACGGTTAATCCACCAGTTTATTTCTCAACCGCTTATCGCCACGAAGGAATTGGTAAATCTACTGGCTTTGACTATTCACGAACTGGCAATCCAACTCGCGGTCTTTTAGAACAGGCGATCGCAGACTTAGAATATGGCGAACAAGGTTATGCCTGTAGTTCAGGGATGGCGGCTGTTCTCCTCGTCCTTTCTCTATTCCGCTCTGGAGACGAACTTATTGTATCTGAAGATTTATACGGGGGAACGTATCGATTATTTTCTGAGCATGAAAAAAAATGGAATGTTCGATGTAGATACGTAAATACACAGTCTATTAAACAAATTGAGCAAGCTATCACAACTGAAACGAAGGCTATTTTCATAGAAACTCCAACTAATCCATTAATGCAAGTTACTGATATTGCTGCTGTCGCAACTGTAGCGAAAAGGCACGGACTACTTCTTATTGTAGACAACACATTCTACACACCTTATATACAGCAACCATTAACAGAAGGTGCTGACATTGTACTTCATAGCGCAACGAAATATTTAGGGGGACATAACGATGTACTAAGCGGGCTTGTCGTTGCAAAAGGAAAGGAACTTTGCGAGGAAATCGCTCATTATCATAATGCATCAGGTGCAGTTTTAAGCCCATTTGACTCATGGTTATTAATTCGCGGTATGAAAACGTTAGCGCTTCGCATGAGACAACATGAAGAAAATGCGAAAGCAGTTGTTGCGTATTTAAATGATGAAGACGGGGTGACAGATGTATTTTATCCAGGAAGAGGCGGCATGATTTCATTCCGCCTTAAAGATGAAGCTTGGATTAATCCATTCTTACAATCTTTATCCTTAATTACATTTGCCGAAAGTCTTGGTGGTGTAGAAAGTTTAATGACTTATCCAGCAACGCAAACACATGCTGATATTCCTGAAGAAATTAGAACAGCAAACGGCGTATGCAATCGTCTTCTTCGATTCTCAGTTGGCATTGAAAATAGTAACGATTTAATTCAAGACTTAAAGCAAGCCATTAAACTCGTAAAAGAAGGTGTAAGAATATGAGCTATTCTATAGATACACTCTTACTACACAACCAATATAAACATGACTCGCAAACAGGCGCTGTGAACGTTCCTATTTATAACACATCAACTTTTCACCAGTTTGATGTAGATACGTTCGGAAAATATGACTATAGCAGGTCAGGAAATCCAACTCGTGAAGCTCTTGAAGATATCATTGCTTTATTAGAAGGCGGAACAAAAGGATTCGCCTTTGCATCAGGCATTGCAGCGATTTCCACTGCATTCCTCCTTCTTTCACAAGGTGATCACGTACTCATTTCAGAAGATGTGTACGGAGGCACTTACCGAGTGATAACTGAGGTACTCTCCCGTTACGGTGTTTCACATACATTTGTTGATATGACCAATTTAGAAGAAATAAAACAAAACATGAAACCAAATACAAAGCTCTTTTATGTAGAAACACCTTCTAACCCACTTTTAAAAGTGACAGATATTCGCGAGGTTTCTAAACTCGCAAAATCTATTGGCGCTCTTACTTTTGTTGATAATACATTTTTGACACCACTATTCCAAAAACCACTTGAACTTGGAGCTGATGTCGTTCTTCATAGTGCTACAAAATTTATTGCTGGTCATAGTGATGTTACTGCCGGATTAGCAGTAGTAAAAGATGCAGAACTCGCTCAAAAGCTTGGATTTTTACAAAATGCATTCGGTGCTATTTTAGGACCTCAAGATTGTTCTCTCGTACTTCGCGGTCTAAAAACATTGCACGTACGCCTCGAGCATTCAGCTAAAAATGCCAATAAAATCGCACATTATTTACAAGAGCACGCTAAAGTACAAAATGTCTATTATCCGGGATTACAAACACATCTCGGATTTGATATTCAACAATCTCAAGCAACATCAGCTGGAGCGGTCTTATCGTTTACTTTGCAGTCAGAAGATGCACTCCGCCAATTTTTATCAAAAGTAAAATTACCTGTTTTTGCAGTTAGTTTAGGAGCTGTAGAGTCAATTCTTTCTTATCCAGCAAAAATGTCACATGCAGCACTGTCGCAAGAAGCTCGTGATAAAAGAGGAATCTCTAATTCATTACTTCGGTTATCAGTCGGTCTTGAAAATGTTAACGATTTAATATCCGATTTTGAAAATGCCCTTTCTTATGTAGAAGAACCTGTAAATGCATAGAGAAAAAGAAGATATGAGATTAGATTTTCATATCTTCTTTTTCTGCGTTTTAGTTATATTCATTTGAATTTCTTCTTTTCTTATAGTCCATAAAAAAATAAAAGTATATCATCTATTTCTAAATAATGGATTAATTGATATATTAAGAAATAAAAAGGGGTGAAAATAATGGATATTTGTTCAGATATTTTAATCGTTATCGATTTACAAAATGGCGTATGTTATAGCGAGGAGCATTTATTTGATTTACAGAACTTACTAACAAAAGTAAATAAAAGAATTTATTCATACAGAAAATTAAATAAACCAATCCTTTTTGTTCAACATTGTGATGATGATTTAGTACCCGAGAAAGAACTTTGGGCTATTCATACCGATCTAGATGTTCAAGAACAAGATTTTTTTGTAAGAAAAACACATGCAAATTCATTTTATAAAACAAACTTAAAAGAAATTTTAGATCAATTATCTGTAAATTGCATTGAATTTTGTGGCGCCCAAACAGAGTACTGTATGGATGCTACGATTAAGTTTGCCCACGGACTAGGATACGAAAACTTTATGGTACAGAAAACAACCTCTACGTTGAATAATCCTTTTATGTCCGCAAAAGAGACAATTGATTTTTATGAGAACATATGGAATCACAGGTTTTTAACGTTGCTAAAAGATGAATTTTAGAATAAATGACTAATGACTTGATCATCCTAAGATTTATCAGCCGTAAGCAAATATTTCATTATCACCATAAAGAAGCGAATTACATTCAGCTTCTTTTCTTTTAACCTGTTTTATATTCTATATATATCATTATAATTCCTTTGTCATATTATTTTAAAAATTTCGTATATTCATTTGAAAGAATAAGAAAATCATGATAAAATTGTGTTACAAATATATCTATATCTTTCAATTTTTAAAACGCATCGAAATTTTCACCCAAAAATGTCATTTTACAAAAACATGCTAATTTACCTATTTTATTTACATCAGGGTCTCTTTTCTTACAATTTCTTTACTTTAGGACTTTTTTTCTGCAACAACTATTTTCTTTTCTTTAAATTTTTGGTATGTATAGTATGGTATAATAGCTCACACGGAGGTGGAAAAGAACATGTTAGAAACCTTTCAAAAAGAATTAGAACTATATGAAAGTAATGCAGAATTATTAAAAGTGCTAGCTCATCCTGTTCGTTTATGTATCGTAAAAGGATTAATCGAGCGCGGTCCAAGCAACGTTTCTACAATGTATACTGGCTTAAACATGCCACAATCTACAATTTCACAGCATTTAGCAAAATTAAAAAGCGCTAAAATCGTTTCTAGTGAAAGAAAAGGATTGGAAATTTATTACAAAGTAGAGAATGAAACAATCATTCAACTCGTTCGCGTATTATTAGGTTAGGGACTAATAATCGAAGAAAAAGAACGTATTCTATATTTTTCATCTCATATCTTTAATATAAATATATATCATGAGAGGAAATATATAATACTACATAAGTCGTATTAAAAAACAAGACACAGTATATACTGTGTCTTGTTTTTTATATTGTTACATACCGATCCAAATGTAAATGTTGCATATCTTTTGTATGTATAACAACATCAAATGCACTCCCTACTCCTCCATTCAAAATCATAGAACGAACTGCTCGATTTTGTTTTTGCGTTTCAGAAAAAGGATTCGTATCTTGATGGCTCGTAAGCTGTTCTAATATCCCTGCAGCTAACAAGAACTCAGATTGTTTCTTATGCCATACTGCACTCATTCCTTGCATACTAAACATCTCCTTTAGCTCGTCCCAATGAATATGAGTAGTAAGATCCATTTCACCTGGATGCGCTAGTGGGTTACGTATTAGCTTATGCTGATAATACCCTCGCAAACTTCCTTCACGGTGTGCTGGATGCATCCATTCTTCTTTTGTGTATCCATAATCAACTGTAATACATATACCTTTTTGAAACCATTTCGCAATTTCTTTTATATACTCCTCCATCACAATTGGTACTTCAAAACGTTGCCCTTCAGCAATATGAATATTATATTTCAATAAATAGCGACCAATTCTTTTATCTAACGGCCTACATACTTCTGAAAGGTTTCCTTCCTCTGTATATGTAATACGTACTTCATACAACATACCATTTCTTTTCTCAATTATTTCAACAGGAAATGCATCAAACAACTCATTAGAAAAAAGAATTCCCTCGAAAGAATCTCCCATTTCACTATAGGAGGTATAGTACGATACATTAGAAAATGAGCCAAGGTGCTCCTGCTGTAATTTTCTATGAAAAGGGCTCACTTCAATCATTGAATAGTTTAAATCAATAAAGGTTTTTGGAGATAATTGCTTCCATTCTTGTAAAACATCATAGGCAAACTTCCCTGTTCCTCCGCCAATTTCACAAATATTCGGAGCAACTTCACCATTTTCAACAAGACGAATAAAAAGTTTAGCAAAAGTTTTTGCAAACACAGAGGATACGTTGCTACTTGTAAAAAAATCCCCTTGTCTTCCAATCTTTTCACGTTCTTTCATATAATATCCATGACCTTCTGTATACAATACAAGGTTCATATACGTACTATATGAAATTGAATAATCCTTTTCTTTCCCCATCCATTCTCTTAAAATGAGCTCCATTCCCATAATGACTCCTTATTGTAAAAACGGATTATTTTCTTTTTCAAAGCCAATGCTTGTTTCTGGACCATGTCCACATAAAACCGCTGTTTCATCTGGTAATACAAATAATTTCTCTTCAATACTTCCAATTAATTCAGCGAAACTTCCACCAGGTAAATCTGTTCTTCCAATGCTCATTTGGAACAATACATCTCCTGAGAATACAGCATTCGCCTCTTTACTATAATAAGAAATACTTCCTGGAGAATGTCCTGGTGTCTCAAAAATTTCAAAATTAAATGATCCAATTGTTAATGTACCTTCTGCATCAATAATATGATCCGCTGGTTTTGCTGTAATACTGCGGTTCATCATAAAAATTTGAGAGCCGTTTACAGTTGCATCTCCTAACCAATCTGCTTCTTCTTTATGTACATACACAGGAATATGAAAAGTGTCTCTTACCGCATCAACAGCACCGATATGATCAAAGTGAGCATGTGTTAATAAAACAGCTAATGGTTTTAATTGTTCTTCTTGTAAATATGTAACGAGCTTTTCACCTTCATGACCAGGGTCAAAGATAATGCACTCTTTTTGATCGTTCATTAAAATATAAGCATTCGTTTGTAATGGGCCTAACGGCATTTGTATCCATTTCATATGAAAATCTCCTCCAGTTATTAAACTTACTTTTAATGATACAACATTTCTTTCTCTGAGGAAAAGAAAGGATGCTATCTCGACAATCATTTTTAAAACATGTACAATATAAAAGAGTAAATATTCCAAAAACTCATAATAAGAAATGGGTAGACAGAGGAGGATATTGTATGGGCCTTGTTATTATTTTTACACTTGTCACTCTGTTAGCTGTATTTGCTACGCTTAGAACACTTCGTGAAAAAAACTTTTTCGCGAGCGGCTTTGCAATTGCAACTGTACTCGTTTTCGGATGGTTTACGATCATGACTGTTCTATATAACGGGTATCCACCAGCAGCTTAATTCGTTTACACTTTATTCTTCATCGAGATTTCACACAAAAAGAGGAAGGGTTCCCCCTTCCTCTTTTCATATTTCACAACTTATATCATCTTCGCTTCATATTTGTGCTTTTTTACAAGCCAAGCTCCTCCGATAACACCTGCATCATTACCAAGTGTTGCAATAGCTAACTTCGTGCTCTTTACAGCACGTGAGAAAGCATATTGCTCGAAATAGCGTTGAATTGGTTCTAATAGCGCATCTCCAGCTTTAGACACGCCTCCACCAATAACAATTTTCTCTGGGTTCAATGTACTAGAAAGGTTCGCTACAGCTAATCCTAAATAAGAGGCTACTTTTTCTACTACTTCACCTGCTAATTCATCACCTTGTCCAAGTGCTTCAAAGACATCTTTTGATGTAATACGTCCTTCTTCAGCTAACATAGAACGCAACATGCTCTCTTTATTAGTCTCTTGTATTTTTTGCATAGCAACACGTACAATACCTGTCGCAGATGCTACTGTTTCTAAGCAACCAGACTTCCCGCAATTACATGGGAAAGCATTTTCTGTAACGACTGTAATATGTCCAATCTCACCAGCAGCACCACTCACGCCGTGTACAATCTCACCATTGGCGATTACACCACCACCAACGCCCGTACCAAGTGTCATACAGATTAAATCTTTTGCACCTTCACCAGCACCTTTCCACATTTCACCAAGCGCTGCTAAGTTTGCATCATTATCAATAACAACAGGTAATCCTGTTTCTACTTCTAATAAGTCTTTTAGCGGATAGTTTTTCCATCCTAAATTAACCGCTTCATAAATCATTCCAGACGCCACATGTACAGGACCAGGAGCTCCCATACCAATACCAATTAACTTGCTCTTCAATTCGCCTAATTCTTCTAGCTTTTTATCAATTGCTTTCGCAACATCAAGTGTAATATGTTTTCCTTGCTCACCTGTATTCGTAGGGATTTCCCACTTATGTAAAATTTCACCGTATACATTAATAAATGCTAATTTAATCGTTGTACCACCAAGGTCAACACCAACTAACCATTTCTCTTCCATGTTGCTTACCTACCTTTATCTAATTCTTATTTAGCTCTTTTTGAATTTCTTGCTTCAATAAAAATAAAGCTGTTTGATAGTCTTGTGGATCGATTAGCTGTGATTGATTTAATTCACGCAATTCATCTTGCATTAATTGTAAATCTGCAATTCGATCTCCCGTATAAATAATCGTACCAAATTTCTTTAGCAATTGCTGAATATCATAAATAGATACCATTTCATCACCCTCTATGCTCACTTACTATAAAAAATTATAATAAGAAAACGTTCACATATTTTATTATAATCAAGAAGAAAAAGTCTCGTCAATTTTTATTTGTCTATACAAGCTTATTTGTAAGCATTGTTCCTTTTTCTGTAATAATTTTTTCTATGTTTTTATCAAATGGCTCTACCGGAATGTGTTTTACCATTTGAAAATCATACGCTAATGATAGCGTTTTCCCTTTATAATGCACGAGATAACGATCATAATAGCCACCGCCGTACCCAATTCGCTCTCCTCGTTCTGTATAAGCTACGCCTGGGACAATTTGAAGATCAATTTCATCCATATTCACTTCTTCCGTAAGCCCGGGAATCGGTTCACGTAAATTCATATACACCGTTTCTAATTGATCAAAATTATTAATTTGCCGGAAGGACATCGTTCTTGTTCCTTTATTACACTTAGGAACTACAACTTTCTTTCCTTCTTCCCAAGCTTTTTCGATAATAGGATATGTATTCACTTCATTTTCCATTGAAAGAGTAATTCCAATTGTTTTAGCTTCAACCCACTCTTTTTGCGCATACAACGAAAATGCAATCTGTTCTGATAAAGTTGTATACTGTTCTTCTGATAAAGAATTCATGTGTTCTATTATTTGTTTACGCAAATGTACTTTCTCTGCTTTCACACATTCTCCCCCTTACAGTGACACTTTACTCTATGCTGATAGTGTATCACTTTTAACATAGGAATCGAATAAAAAAAGAAACAGTAGGAAAATATTCCTACTGCTTACTTTGTTTCACGGTGTAACGTAGACTTCTTGTCACGCTTGCAATACTTTTTAAGCTCGATACGCTCAGCGTTGTTACGTTTATTTTTCTTTGAGATATAGTTACGATCTCCGCATTCTGTACATGCTAGAGTAATATTCACACGCATTCTTATTTCCCTCCAGTACTAATAACTTAAATCAGACTATACTATAATACCACTTTTAAAATAAAAATTCTACACCTTTTGATATTGTCTAATTTTTTCTATAAGATTTTTCATATTTTCCCTTGCTATTACTGGGTTTCTAGCATGTGAATACACCAAAAATTTTGGTTGTTTTATGTCAGAAACGATATAAGACCACTCTTTTTCAGTATATTTGAACTGCACTCCTTCAAATATCCCTTCTCCCTTCCTTTCTATATCATCCAATAATTTCCTCATAATTTCCCCTTTTTCATTCCATGAACATACCACTTCATCATAAAGTAAATAGAGCGGAGGTGATTGCTCTACTATGCTGAGAAACGTTTTTCCTTGCAATGCTATTAGCTCGAATAATTTTCCAATCCGATATAAAATATCTCGCTTCCACCTCACTTGAAACGACTTTCTTTCATCCTGCGTATAAAATAGAAGATAACATTCTCCTAACTTCAAAGACATTGGGTAAATATTTCCTGTCGATTCGAGCAAGAAATCTGGAATATCTACCTCTTCCAAATCTGTACCTTGGTAAATATTACTATGTTTATCGTATAACTCGAAATGATTTCCTTTCTCCGAAAACATAAGAGCCATATTCGCTTTACTTGATTTCATCAAAGCTTTCACATGATCTTTTTGTTCGCTTGCATAAATCCATGTAACTGTACAACCAAGTCTTTGCAGAAAGAGCATAAGTAAATGTTGCAACGTATCATTTCTCTTATTAATAAGAAGATGAAACTTCTGCATCTGTATTTTCTCGATATCAATATGCTCCAATATAACTTCTATATACTCATTCATAGAAACATGAACGAGCTTATTACGCCCCATTTCTTTCTCCTGCACGTAATAAAACAATTCGGACATATATATTTGTTCTATCTCTTTTTGCTGCTTATACGTTAACGGCATGCCAGCTTGACCGTATAACTTTATAACAATCTCATTCTCATTCTCCACTTGAATGAAAACACCACCTGCACATTGCAAATGATGAACACTATATTGAAAAAGTGACTCGTTCATTTCTTTACATTCCATCGTATGAATCCCTATACCATGAATAGCATGTAAAAATAAATTTTTATAAGAGGTTGTTTCTATATTTTCTTGACTTCCAATTAATATACTTTCTCCTTTTTCAAAAAGAGAACCATACGCCATCGCAATCTTCACGATAAACTGGGGAGTAATTTCAACATTCCCTCTTCCTACAATGCGGCTTTTTTGTAACCACCCTGCACTCATTTCACTCTCTTGAATACCAGCCGCTCCTACTATCGAATGACTATCAATCGCCTTATAAGGCCATAGTTTTCCTTTTTGCTTAATTACCGTACTTCTCCCGATATGACAGTGATCCGCTACAACACTTTTTTGAAACAGTGTAACATCATCTTCAACTATTGTACGCTCTCCTATTGTCGTTTCTAATAGTTCACAATACTTCCCAATGTGGGCATTCGCAAAAACAATACTTTTTTGAAGATGAGAATAACTTGAAACGATACTATTTTTCCCAATAATAGAATATGGCTCAATTACAGCTCCTGTACCAATCTTTGCTCCTTCTCCAATAAAAGAGGGGCCATGAATTTTCGTCCCTTTACCAATCGTCACCCCTTCCCCCATCCATACCATAGGTAATACTTCTGTATAAGGAATAGGTACTTGTAACTTTTTCGTTAACAAATCAAATTGTGCTTGTCGATATTGATTAAATGTGCCGATATCTAACCAATAACCTTCTGACAAATATGCGAATAACAAATTTTTGTTTGCCAATAATGGAAACACATCATGACTGAAATCAAAAAATTGCCTAGGCGGTATGTAAGAAAAGATTTCTGGCTCCATAATATATATGCCTGTATTCACAACATTAGATACTACCTCATTCCAGCCCGGCTTTTCTATATATCGTGTAACCTCCTGGTTTTTATTCATTACAACCAATCCAAATGAGAGTGGATTTTCTACTTCTTTCACAAACATTGTTACCATTCTTTTCTTTTGTTCATGAAACCTAATTCCTTCTGATAATTGAAAGTCAGTTAATGCATCCCCGCTTATCACAACAAATGTTTCATCTAAAAATTGTTCTGCTTGTTTAATACTCCCTGCTGTGCCAAGCGGAGGAGAGTCTTCAAAATAATACAAGTTAACTCCCCATTTACTACCGTCACCAAAATATTGCTTAATGGTCGTACTCATATATTGAACAGTAATTGCAATTTCACGAATACCATGCTGACGTAATAACTCAATATTATATTCTAAAACTGGTTTTTCTAATAATGGTAACATCGGCTTTGGAGTATTACATGTTAATGGTCTAAGGCGTCTTCCTTTTCCTCCAGCTAAAATAACCCCCTTCATATACTTCAGCCTCCACTTATATAATGTTCAGTAACTCCATATACCATATGTATATTCCCTATCCCACATGAACTAGCAGCATAAACTTGATTAGTTAAACAAATCCTCATTTAGAAGACCATATAATTAAATTTCTCACCTATAAAAACGTACGTTTCAAACAACAAGAAAGCGCTTACTGTAAATTGGTAAATAATACTTATTAACGACAAACATATATACTAATTTTTCCATTACATTATGATACATCTTATCATCATAAACTAAAGGAAACAACGAGCTTTTTTTGTCATGTTTTGACTAAAAAAAGCAGGTGATTTCTCATCACCTGCTTTTATTCCTACTCATTCAATAAATAATGCTTTCCTTTTACTAAATAAAAGACATTTTCAGCAATATTTGTAATATGATCTGCTACACGCTCAATATATCTCGCGACAAATGATAATTGTGTAATTTGCGTAATTGCTTCTGGTTGTTCCGGAACCGACGATATAAACTCACGAATTGCTTTTCCATATATTTCATCAACGGAATCATCCATTTCAGCAATTTGTTTCGCAAAAGTTAAATTTTCTTGTTCATATGCTTCTAACGCTAAATGCAACATCTCATTTGCAACCGCAAACATTTCATCCAGGTTGTGCAAACTAACAGCCACTTCTTTTTCCCCAAGACGAATTGTAGCCTTTGCAATATTAACAGCATGATCTGCAATACGCTCTAAATCTGTCGCTGTTTTAATTGAAATAAAAATCCTTCTTAAGTCACTTGCTACAGGTTGCTGCTTCGTAATGAGCATAAGCGCAAGATCGTTTATTTCCTCTTCTAAATTATCCATGCGGTAATCACCATCAATGACCTCTAACGCTTTCTCTACATCCCTTGTATGCAGACCTTCCATAGCCATCAATAAAGCCGCATTTGCTAATTCTCCAAGCTCGATCACCTTTTGCTGTAACGCTTTTAAATCACCTTGAAACTGTTCTCTTACCATTTTTCTTCCCCCTCAATATTATGTGCCATTATATAAAAGTGAAACTTTAATCAACCCTCATCAATCGGGATTTGATAGGCAGCAAGATCCCCTCCCTAACTTCTTTGCTTTCGCTAAATTTTAAGGTGGGGGTCTTACTGCCCGCAAATAGCGGGGTAAATCTCCTACATAGCCTCTTGCGCTTGTAATAAACCTTAAGATAAGGAGAAGTATTAGTTCTCTATTAACAGTAAGATAAAATAAGAAATGCCCTCTGTTAAGAGGGCATTTGCTCTTAGCTTTGAAACGATATCAACCAAAGCGACCTGTAATATAATCTTCTGTACGCTTATCTGAAGGAGTCGTAAATAATTTGTTTGTATCTGTATACTCCACAACTTCCCCGCTTAAGAAGAAAGCTGTTTTGTCTGAAATACGCGCTGCTTGTTGCATATTATGCGTTACGATAACAATACTAAAATCTTTCTTTAGCTCTTGAATTAATTCTTCTACTTTTAATGTTGAAATTGGGTCTAATGCCGATGTTGGCTCATCCATTAAAATAACGTCTGGCTCAATAGCTAAGCAGCGTGCGATGCATAGACGCTGTTGCTGTCCACCAGATAAACCGTATGCATTATCGTGCAAACGATCTTTTAACTCATCCCAAATCGCTGCTCCACGTAAACTTTTTTCAACAATTTCATCTAATGTCTTTTTGTCACGAATACCATGGATTTTTGGACCGTATGCTACATTCTCATAAATAGATTTTGGAAATGGATTTGGCTTTTGGAACACCATTCCTACATGCGTTCTTAATTCTTCAACTGGATATGATTTATCAAATATATTGCGTTCTCTATATTCAATTACACCTGTAGTTCGAACAATCGGTACTAATTCTACCATGCGATTTAATGTTTTTAAGTAAGTTGATTTACCACAGCCACTTGGACCGATAATGGCTGTAACTTCATTCTCATGAATACTTAAATTAATATCTTTTAAAGCATGGTCTTCCCCATACCATAAATTTAAGTTTTTCGTATCAAATACTACCTTCTTTGGCGCAGTCTCGATTTTCTCTTCGTTTTTCACCTGTACATTTACTACTGTTGCTACCATTTGAATTCCCCTTTCATCCACTTCCAACTTATTTTCGATTTCGTAACCATAAAACAAATATATTAATAAATAGCAACAAACCTAACAAAACAATCATCCCAGCTGCTGCTACATACTGAAATTCTTCTTGTGGCCTACTCATCCAATTAAAAATTTGAATTGGTAGAACTGTAAATCTATCAAACATACTAAATGGAACATAATTTGCAAACGCAAGTGCCCCAATAACTAATAGTGGTGCAGCTTCTCCAATTGCTCTTGATATCGCTAACGTACAGCCCGTTATAATCCCTGGGAAAGCATATGGCAATACAATTTGATACATCGTTTGCCACTTCGTAGCACCTAATCCGTAAGAACCCTCTAATAATACACTTGGTACTGATCGAATTGCTTCTTGACTCGCCACAACAACTGTTGGTAAAACGAGTAGACTCATCGTCAGTGCTGCTGCAACTATACTCTCTCCTAAATGAAGAGCATATACAAAAATAGTTAAACCAAGCAATCCAAATACAACGGATGGTACTCCTGCTAACGTTTGATTATTAATCTCTATTATTTTTTTAAATAGAGATTCCTTCGCATATTGCTCTAAATAAAGTGCTGTTCCAACTCCAAATATAAAAGAAACAGGTATAACAATACTCATAAATAATATTGTCCCTGACAAAGCTGCAGCAATACCAGCTTCTTTCGGATTACGTGAAGCGAAATTTGTAAAGAAATTTATTGAAAGATAACTTATACCTTTTTCAACAATTTGAAACAGTAACAAAAACAAAATTACCATTGAAAATAAAATTGCTATATAAAATAACAATTTGTAAATTCGATCTTTTAAAAAGCGTGATGCCATGTTTTTTTGTATTTTTTTATGATTCAACATTCGCATATTATGTCATCCTCCTAAAACGGCGCATAATAGACTGCGAAATGATGTTCATAATAAAGGTAAACAAAAATAACGTTGCACCTACAGCATACATGCTGTAATACGTAATCGTTCCATGCGGAGCATCACCTAAACTTACTTGCACAATATAGGCTGTTAACGTTTGAATAGAATGTGTCGGATCAAGCGATACATTCGGTGTGGATCCTGCTGCAATTACAACAATCATCGTTTCACCAATTGCACGAGAGGCCGCTAATATAATTGCTGCCATAATCCCTGTAAAAGCGGACGGAAACACCACTTGTTTTACCATTTCAAACCGCGTCGCTCCGAGTGCTAATGAAGCTTCTTTCGTCCCTTTCGCCACAGCTCTCATCGCGTCTTCAGATAGAGATGCAACTGTAGGCATCATCATAAATCCGATAACGATTCCTGGACTAATCGCATTAAAAAACTGTAAATCTGGTATAAGCCTTTGTAAAAGCGGCGTAACAATTGTTAATGCAAAAAAACCATATACAATTGTCGGGATACCTGCTAATAGCTCTAACATTGGCTTTAATATTTTCCGTGCACTATTTGAAGCATATTCGCTTAAAAATACGGCACACGCTAAACCGATAGGAATTGCTACAAACATAGCAATTGCAGTTATAAGGAACGTTCCACATATAAGTGGTAATATACCGAATTTAGGGTCTTCAAAAAATGGTAACCATTCTTTCTCCGTCAAAAAGGAGTATAATGATATTTTTTGAAAAAACATAATTGTTTCATTAGAGAGCGTAAAAACAATTCCAAGTGTCGTCACAATAGAAACGCTAGCAATTATTTTTAGTAATAAAGGCACTATTCGATTGATTCGCTGCGTTTTTTTTCTTTGTTTTGTATTTCTTTCAATCAAATGTTGTACAGAAAATGTAATTTGACTTTTGTCATTATGAGCCAAAGATGAAAACCCCTTTCCACCCTGACATTACCTTTTTATTTCTGTTAACATACGCAGCTGTTCATTGTATTTTTCTTTTCGTAATTTTACATACCCGACCTCTTCAGCGAGGTTACCGACATGCTGAATCATAAACTCAACATAGTTTGCTACATTCATTTTATTTCGGATAGATGCATTATTCACATAAGCAAGTAGCGGCCTAGATAACGGCTTATACTTACCTGATTGAATGGTCTCTTTCGTCGGAAATACACCATTTACTTTTATTGCTTTCACCTTATCTCGATTAGCCATATAATAAGCATATCCTACAAAAGCAATGGCATGTTTATCATTCATTACCCCTTGCATAATAACTTGATCATCTTCAGACAAAGAGACTTTTTTTACAATGCGATGATTTTGTAAGATGACATTTTGAAAATAATCATACGTACCAGAGTCTACGCCTGGTGCATAAAACTTCACTTGTTCACGTGGCCATGTTGAATGAATTTGTGACCATCGCTTCTCTCTTCCATCTTCACTCCAAAGTAGTCGTAACTCGTCTACTGACATATCGTCTACCCATGTATTATGGCGATTCACAACAATCGTAAGACCGTCGTTAGCAACCTCAAAAGGTGTGAACTGAATAGAGTTTTTCTTCATTTCATTTTTCTCGACTTGTTTCATTACTCTCGAAGCATTATTTATATCTACTTCTCCTTTACTGAAACGATTAAATCCTCCCCCAGTTCCAGAAATACTGATGGAAATTTTCACGTCTGGATGCACCTTTGTATATTCCTCCGCTACTGCTTCTATAATAGGAAAAACCGTTGAGGATCCATCAACTCTCACTTCTCCCTTATCATTTAAAGCAAATGCAGTAGACATTTCAAAACAGAGGAACCATATTGATAATACGAAAATCTTAATCGGTGTACGCATCCATTTCACGTGTTCTTCCTCCTAGAAGTAACCGGAAATAACAGGATTACAGATATAAGAATACTGCTAAACTATTAATTCGGTTTTAATTGTTTGTAAAAGTTTTGTAAAGTTCCACAAAAATCAACATACGATACAATTTTAATTCAGTAGTAGCTATTCATTTCCTCTGATGATTTCCCTATAAAATATTTATCCCCTATCCCACCATATACAAGTATCATTTATAGGGCCGCGTTTTTTAAATGTTGTATACTTGTCCACATTTATTACACGATATGCATAAACCATAAAAAAAAGCACACTATCTTTTCATATAGTGTGCTTTTTTACAACTTTTTTATTCATCATCTTGATCTTTGTTTTTATTGTCTTTATCATCTTTTGGAGCTTCACCATTTACTTCTTTGTTTTTCAAATCAAAGTAAGCGTCCATAATTTCACGACCAATATATCCATTAATACCAGTCTTATCATCATGTACCCATGGAACGACAACAGAGAATGCTACTTCTGGATCTTCAAGTGGCGCATAACCTACTAATGTTAAGTTATATGTTTCCACACGTTCACCTTTTGCATTTCTACCAATCTCTTTATCTCCACCATACACAGTTTGAGCTGTACCAGTTTTCCCAGCAGCTTTATATTTTGCACCTGTAAAGTACTTTGTAGCTGTACCACCTGAATCATTATACACTTGTCTAAATCCTTCTTGAACACGTTTAATTTGCGATTCTGGCATATCAATACGATTTAATACTTTCGGTTCCATAGATTGAACAACTTTCCCAACTTCATCTGGTTTCACTGCCGGTTGACGAATTTCTTTTACAACTTGTGGTTGCATACGATATCCGCCATTGGCAATCGTCGAAATATATTGCGCTAATTGAAGCGGTGTATACGTATCATACTGTCCAATTGATAAATCTAGTAAGAAACCTGGTTGACTACTCTTACCCATCTGACCAGCAGATTCATTCGGTAAATCAATTCCTGTTTTTACACCAAGTCCAAACTGTCCGAAATAATAACGCATCGTATCAAATGCTTTTTGAGGTATATCTAACGTACCACCTCTCACATATGGAACACCGGCGATATTCATCGCTGTTTTAAACATATAAACGTTAGAAGACATTTTTAAAGCTGTAAGGTCATTAATGTATCCCATCGTTTTCCAAGACGACTTCGTAGGTGTACCTTTTAATTTAATTGGTTCATCCAATTGTACTGCCCCTGGTTGAATCGCACCAGTTTGATATCCAGTAAGTACTGTTGCACCTTTTACAGTTGACCCCATCGGATAAGAACTTGTCATGGTACCTAATGCAAAGTCATTTACTTTCGTTTGACCATCTTCGTTAACTAATTGTTTCCCCGCCATAGATAAAACTTCACCATTTTTTGGGTTCATCATTACAACAAATGCGCGATCTAAAAGAGGTTCACTTCCTTTAAACCTCATTAAATTCTTCGCAAGAATATCTTCCACGCGCTTTTGTAATTCCATATCAATTGTTAAGTTCAGGTCATTACCACTTTGTCCTTTTGATACATTAATCGTTTCTAAAATATTACCGTTTTTATCTGTAACATTTCTAACTTCTGCTTTCGTACCATGCAGGCTATCTTCATACTGTTGTTCAAGATAACTTTTTCCTACTCGGTCATTTCGATTGTAATCACGAACAAGATAGTAATCTAGTCTTTCTCTCGGTAAGCCTTCATCAGATGTCGACACCCCACCAAGTACACTTCGGAATAAATCATCGTACGTATATTTTCGCTCCCAATCAACATTCGTATCTACACCTGGTAATGCTGCTAGGTTTTCACTAATAATCGAATATTCCTTTTCTGTAGCATCCTTTTTAATAACTTGAGGTGTCATTGCATATCCGCCGTCCATCTTACTCTTAATCGCTAGTATTTCTAGATCTTTGGCGGATAATTGATTAATCTCTTCTTCTGTTACACGACTTCGCTGACGCTCGTCTAATTCTTTATCATCAATTTTTTTATCTTTAAACTCTTGACGATCTTTATTCGTAATTTTTTCTTTAGCTTCCTCTTTATGCATAGCAAGCCAATAATCTTTTTTATCGCGATCTGTTAATTTATCTGTCGGTACTTCAATCAAATCTGCTAGCTTTTTCGCTGTTTCTAAGCGATCCTCTGCAGTTGATCCCTTCATTTTTGTAAATGTAATAGTACGAATGGCTGCATTATCTACTACAGGTCGCCCATAACGGTCAAATATTTTCCCACGCGGTACAGGATTACTTATCGTTGAGTTTTCTTTCTTCTCCACTTCATTCTTATATTCTTCACCGCGAACAATTTGTACATATCCGAGCCTTACAATAACCGCGGAGAACATTAAAAACACGCAGAAAAACAACACGTTTAATCGAAAAGGAACGTGGGTCTTTTTCTTATTTTGCTTCTGCTTCTTGCTCATACAAACCCCCTCTACCAACAGCTATGTAATGTGAAAGGGACACCCTCATACAGGTGTCCTCACTGCTGTCTTACATCTTTTTCTATTCTAGCATAAAACAAACGAGAAGTTAACCTTCTGGTTCAGTTTGGTTTTGCGCGTTCTCTTGCGTTACAACACTTGTTTTACTCGCATTTCCCTCATCATATTTGACATTTTTAACTGCAAAATAAATAAGAAAATGTCCAGCACCTAAAATACATAATAAGTAAGGTAAACTTTTTTCAGGTGGAAAGAATAGTACAGCACATAAAAAACTTAAAATGGAACAGATTCTTCCGGCGTTTAACCATAACTCCCGAACAACGACATATTCCACACGCCATTCTCTCGCATTTTTCGCTCTACCAATTACATCATATGTCATTGATCCGTACGGAACAAGTAAAATAGGATATGCAATCGCAATACATGCCGCATAAATAAGTAATTTCGTGTATGTAACATTGAAAATAACTAAAAAGACGACAGCATATAAAATAATGCCCCCAAGTAAAATTGCTTTTTTTCGCCACTCCTTCTTTAACATACGAGCAACTAAGTAATAACATACAAAGGATACAGCAGAGTTCACTAAACTGTATTTCCCTAATGCGAACTCACTATTAGTTGCTAAATAAACATATACTGAAATGACAAAAATAAACGTCCCTTCTCTCAATCCTTGGAAAAAATGAGCTCGTGTAATCTTTCCCCAATTTTTATCAATCCGTCGTTCTTTCAATACTTGCACGATTTCATAACGCCCTTCACATTCTCTTTTAGATAAAAAGAAGCTTAAGACGACAGCAATTGCAAATAGAACTAATGAAAGAAAGAATATAACAGTATAGCCACTCCATTTCTCCATACGTGAAATTGTGTATCCTGCTGCTATTGGTCCAATCATCCCAGAGAAGGATGTAAGAAGTCCAAGAAACCCATTAAAGAAATCTCTTGTTTCTGGTTCTGTAATTTCAAATGTCAATAAGTTAAAAGCCAACCAGTAAAAACCGTATCCTACTCCTAAAAGAGCCCCCATTAATAGAATATACTGAGAAGCACTTTTCCCTGCTACTAAGACAACGATAAAAAAAATTGCGAGCGTTCCTACCCCTATTCGTAATAAAATCGAGCGATCGATACGTTTCGCTAATTTCCCCCCTACAAGAAATGTGAGAGGCTGTAATACCACGCTGGCTAAATTATACAAGCCAAGATTCACATAATTTTGTGTTTGTTTCCATAAATAAATATTTACAAACGTATTCGATAAAGAAATTGCGAGCGTGTATAAACCTCCTATAAGGAGCAATAACACTAAATCCCGATTCACTTCAACGTCACCAATTATATGTTTCCATTTCATACACAACTCTCCTTTACTTCATGTTCTAGTCTTCCAAAGACAAGCCCAATTATGTAAAAGGAAAGCATAGAAAAAAGCTAGGGGCTCTCCCCTAGCTTTTTCTATATTTGTTACAATTATTTTGCTTCTTGGTAACGTTTTTCAGCAGCGTTCCAATCTACAACGTTCCAGAATGCACCGATGTAGTCTGGACGACGGTTTTGGTAGTTTAAGTAGTAAGCATGCTCCCAAACATCTAAACCGATAACTGGCGTTTTACCTTCAGTTAAAGGAGAATCTTGGTTTGGAGTGCTTGTTACTTCTAACTCACCATTGTTTACTACTAACCAAGCCCAACCAGAACCGAAGCGAGTTGCGCCAGCTTTTGCGAATTCTTCTTTGAATGCATCGAAGCTACCGAATTTTGCTTCAATTGCAGTTGCAAGTTCACCTACAGGTTGTCCTCCGCCGTTTGGAGATAGGATTGTCCAGAAGAATGTATGGTTAGCATGTCCGCCACCATTGTTACGTACTGCTGTACGGATTGCTTCTGGTACTTCGTTTAAGTTTGCAACTAATTCTTCTACGCTTTTGTCAGCTAATTCTGCATGACCTTCTAAAGCAGCGTTTAAGTTTGTAATGTACGTGTTGTGATGTTTTGTATGATGGATGTTCATTGTTTCTTTGTCAAAGTGAGGCTCTAAAGCATCATACGCATAAGGTAAATTTGGTAATTCGTGTTTTGCCATTGTTATATTCCTCCCAGTTTATGTATTGCCACTTAAGTGACATACAACTTCATTCTACCCTAATTGCCATAGGGTGCAAACAAATAAATCACATTGTCTTGCTATCATTAAAGTAGCAAAATTCCCACTTCTTTTCAATTAAAATGCTCATATATTCCGTAAAAAAAGCTTCCTTCTACAAGGAAGCTTCCTGCTAACATAATAAACATGTGAAATGGATATGGACCCTGTAGGACTCGAACCTACGACCGGACGGTTATGAGCCGTCTGCTCTAACCAGCTGAGCTAAGGGTCCACAATTATGTATGTAACAACATATCAAATAAAGGAATTCCTATCGGATATGCTCTTTAAGAAATGTAAGATAAATTTACCATATAGAAAAGAAAAGTGTCAATTGTATTTTTCTTATTTAAAAGAAGAAAGTTAATAAAAGAAATTTAGTTATCTCCACTATATGTAAATATAATATATCTTGAGATTCTCTAGATTACTACGTTACAATGATTTTATACATACATAAAGGAAGTGAATCTATGTCCATATTTACCCAATTCGTAAAAAGCATATACTCGCCTAAAGATATGGCGCTATTCCGTTTTCAAAAAATCGGTAAAACCATTTTGTATATTATGCTACTTTGCTTAATTACTACTATTCCAAGAACTTTTTTGTACGGTAGTTTTATCCAAGATGGTGTAAGCATGGTAAATCAAGTCATCGATAAAGATTTACCTGATTTTAAAATTGAAAATGGCGAACTAAAAGCCGATATTGATCAACCTATTGAAAAAGAAGAAGGAAATGCACTTTTCGTATTTGATCCAAATTCAACAGACCTAGAAAAATATCAAAATAAAACAGGTTTATTTGTTTTAAAAGATAAAGTAGTCTCTATGGGAAATGGTCAAATACAAACGTATTCTTATAACGATTTGTTAGGTGCATCTCTTGAGAAAAAAGATCTACAAGAATTTATTTCTTTATTCGATAATATTTATCCAATTTTATTATTTGTTATTGGATTCTTAGTGTACCTATTCCAATTATTCATCACTTTTGTAGGTGTGACTTTACTTGCGTTCATCGGTTCTGCTATGAGCGGTCAACGTAAACTATCCTATAAACAAGTTTGGACACTAACTGCATACAGCTACACAATCCCAACAATCTTCTTTATGATTATGGATGCATGTAAGATTGTCGTACCTGGATCAACATTCATCTATATCGCAGTTGTTTTAATTGTTCTGTACTTAACGATTAAAGAAGTTCCAAAACCGAAAGAAAAATAAGAACGAAAAAAAATGCCTAAATAGGCATTTTTTTTTTGGACAAGCATATATTCCTAGCAAAGGAGTGAAGAATATGAAGAGATTAGGTATATTCCTATTCGTGCTTGTTCTCGGTTATATATTTTATTACGATATAAAAATCGGTACTTTACCGATGTTAAGTTCATATAAAAAAACAACTGCTGCTCAAACGATTAAAAAAGAAAACACAGACAGTCAGCAGAATAAAGAGAACAAAACAGAAAAAGAAACGGATGTATCTTATAAAACAATTGAAGTAAAAACTGGTGAGACAGTTCTTTCTATTACAGAACAAATTAACAAGAAAAAAATTCCTTCCATAGAAAAAGTCATTGACGACTTTAAACAATTAAACAAAAGTACATCTGCTACAAAAATACAAATTGGAAAGTCTTATAAATTCCCCTTATATCAATAAGCTATCACTTAATCCTTGTCAATTACATAAAGGCGCTGATACAATAGTAAAAGTGAAACCGAGTACTTCGGTTTCTATAGCCCTATATCACGTATACTATCATTGATATGAGGGACTAAATAAGAAACTTCTTTTATAAGGAGAGCGATCTATTCGTGAATGAAATGACTCATCGTACAAAAACACGTCCAGTTAAAGTCGGTAATTTAACAATCGGCGGTAATAATGAATTAATTATACAAAGTATGACAACAACAAAAACACATGATGTTGAAGCAACAGTTGCTGAAATTAAGCGTTTAGAAGAAGCCGGCTGTCAAGTCGTCCGCGTTGCCGTTCCAGATGAACGCGCAGCAGATGCTATTGCTGATATAAAAAAACAAATCAACATTCCACTTGTTGCTGATATTCATTTTGATTATCGCCTTGCTTTAAAAGCAATTGAAGGCGGCATTGATAAAGTACGTATCAATCCAGGTAACATTGGTCGTCGCCATAAAGTAGAAGCTGTTGTAAATGCAGCAAAAGAGCGCGGTATTCCAATCCGTATTGGTGTAAACGCTGGTTCATTAGAGCGTCATATTTTAGAAAAGTACGGGTACCCAACTGCAGATGGTATGGTTGAGAGCGCGCTACATCATATTAAAATTTTAGAGGACCTAGATTTCCACGATATTATCGTATCTATGAAAGCCTCTGATGTTAACTTAGCAATTGAAGCATACGAGAAAGCTGCTCGTGCTTTTGATTATCCATTACATTTAGGTATTACAGAATCTGGAACATTGTTTGCCGGAACTGTAAAAAGTGCTGCTGGTCTTGGAGCAATCTTAAATAAAGGCATCGGAAATACACTACGTATTTCATTAAGTGCTGATCCAGTTGAAGAAGTAAAAGTTGCTCGTGAACTATTAAAATCATTCGGTCTTGCGTCTAACGCAGCAACACTTATCTCTTGTCCAACTTGTGGTCGTATTGAAATTGATTTAATTAGCATCGCTAACGAAGTGGAAGAATACATCTCTACACTTCAAGTACCAATTAAAGTTGCAGTACTTGGTTGCGCTGTAAATGGCCCTGGTGAAGCTCGTGAAGCTGATATCGGTATTGCCGGTGCACGTGGAGAGGGATTATTATTCCGTAAAGGGCAAGTCGTTCGTAAAGTACCAGAAGAAACAATGGTAGAAGAACTGAAAAAAGAAATCGACGTAATTGCTGCTGAAATGGCTGCTGAACGAGAAAAAGAAAAAGAGACACAAGAACAATAAAAAGAAGGTTGCCACAACATTTGTGAGCAACCTTCTTTTCTACGTAAAAAAGCTCGTCGGTTATATAACCGACGAGCTTTTACTTTGCACATTTTGGACAACGACCATATATTTCAAACTTATGCCCCGTTACTTCATAACCGGTAAAATCTTTATTCATAAAATCCATTGGACAGGAAGTAATCTCTTTCGTTCCCCCACAATCCAAACAAATAAAATGATGATGATGTTCCATAATAGAACAAGTAAAACGAAAATGTTTTTCACCATTTAATTCCGTTTGTTCTAAAACACCAATCTCAGCAAAAACTGTTAAGTTACGATAAATCGTATCAAAACTAAGCCCTGGATAATCGTCCTTCATATGCTCTAAAACGTCTTTCGCAGTTAAATAACGATTATGTGCTGCAAATAATCTGAGCATCTCTTCTCTTTTTCCAGTATGTTTGTATCCTTTTTCTTTCATTAGGCGTAAAGCTTCTGTTAGATTCATACCTATCCCTACTTTATGCAGTTTTTTTCTTCTTCCATAAAATCGCACCGATTAAAATAAGAACTGCTATCATAACAATTGTACCACCTGGCGCTAGATCAAGTTGATACGAAGCAAACATTCCACCAATTACTGCAATTTCACCAAATAAAATGGAAAAGAAAATTGTTTGTTTAAATCCTTTAGCAATACGAATACTTGCTGCAACTGGTAACGTCATTAATGATGATACAAGAAGAACCCCCACTACACGCATTGATACTGCAATGACAAGAGCAACTAATATAATGAAAATAAAGTGAATCCATTTCGCTCTTAAACCAGTTGATACTGCGTATTCCTCATCAAATGATAATAGAAACAGCTCTTTATATAATAAAATAATTGTCGCAACAACAACAATTGCTACAATCCCAATAATAATTAAATCTGTACTTGTTACAGCACTGACACTACCAAATAAATAACTAAATAAGTCTGTGTTAAATCCATTTGCAAGTGAAATGAAAATAACTCCAACCCCCATCCCTGCCGAAAGGATAATTGGAATTGCTAATTCTTGATAGTGCTTATATACAGTTCGTAACTTTTCGATTAGTAGCGCTCCACCAATCGAGAAAATCATCCCCATATATAAGGGGTTTAAAAACCCACCTGTAAAAATGGTTTTTTCAAGTAATAAACTTGCTGCAATACCCGATAACGTCACGTGACTTAATGCATCCGCAATAAGAGATAAACGACGAATAACAACAAACACACCAATTAACGGTGCAACAAGTCCAATTAAAATACCTGCGTATAAAGAATTACGTAAAAAGTCATATTGTAAAAAATCTTGTATCATTATATCCTCCCGTGATGCTCATGTTCGTGTTCTAAACGATGAACATGATGTCCATATAAGACGGACATTTCTGCATCTTCTAACTCTCGGAACTTCTCTACATTCCCATGGAAATGTAGATGTTGGTTTAGGCATGCAACATGTGTTACTTTTTCAGTAACAGCTCCCATATCATGAGTAACAAGAATTAATGTGATCCCGAGCCTTTTGTTTAAATCCTCTAATATTTCGTAAAAACTTTCCACATTTTTCACATCGATTCCAACAGTAGGCTCGTCCAAAATAAGCAATTCAGGATCACTAACGAGCGCACGAGCAATAAATACACGCTGTTGCTGTCCACCAGAAAGCTCTCCAATGTTACGACCTTGAAACTCACTCATCCCTACATCAGCAATTGCTTTTTCTACCTTTTTCTTATCCTCTTTTGTGAAAAAGCGAAAAAGCCCTTTTTTCGAAACAAGTCCCATTGACACAACTTCAGAAACAGTTGCTGGAAAACCAGAATTGAAACTATTTGCCTTTTGGGATACATAACCAACTTTGTTCCATTCCTTAAACTTCTTACTATCAACGCCAAACACGCGAATGCTTCCTTCTTTTGGCTTTAAAACACCTAATAAACACTTAAGTAAAGTTGATTTACCTGAACCATTCGGTCCCACTAAACCTAAAAAAGCTCCCTTCGGAACTTGCAAATTAATATTTTCTAACACATTCCGATCTTCGTATCGGAATGTTAAACCTTCAATTTCTAATATATTATTCATAGCATCTCACCTATTTTAATTCAGAATGATTCCGATTTATATCTATTTGAATTATAGTACAGCTTATTATAGTTGTAAACCAATCTGCCTAAAATATATCTATTTTTTCAAGAAACCTTACTATTATAACAAAAAGCAGAGAAAAATTCTCTGCTTTCGAAAAATATTCCTATAAACTTTTTAGTGAATAGCCGATTTAAACTTACCACCATTTGTCTCTTGCGTGCTCATAATCGTAACAAACGCATTTTCATCAATTTCATGCACAATTGATTTTAACTTCGTCACTTCTAGACGCGTTACAACTGCATAAATAACTTCTTTTTCTTTATCCGTGTAACCACCTTTCGCTACAAGCTTTGTAGTTCCACGGCCAAGACGATGCAAAATCGCGTTTGATACTTCCTCATATTGATCAGATACAATTAAAACCGCCTTCGTTTCATCTAGCCCTTGAATTACTGTATCGATCGTTTTAAATGCGATATAGTACGTCATAACAGAATACATCGCTTGTTCCACACCAAACACAAATGCTGCCCATGCAAAAATAAATAAGTTCACAAACATTACGAATTCACCAACAGAGAACGGTAATTTCTTCGTTAATAAAATCCCCATAATTTCAGTTCCATCTAGCGATCCACCATGACGAATTACAAGTCCTACACCAAGACCTAAAATAAGACCACCAAACACTGTCGCTAAAATAGGTTCTGTTGTAAATGGTGGTACCGCATGTAACGTTGACTCAATGAAAGCTAATGCTACAATACCAAATGTCGAAGATAACATAAATGTTTTTCCAATTTGCTTATAACCGGAATACATAAATGGGATATTGAGAACAACGACTAAAGTAGAAAAACTTAACCACCAAATGTTAGGAGTAAGATAATCTAATATAAGAGAAATACCAATAATTCCACCATCAATAATTTTATTTGGCATTAAAAATAGTTCAATTGCTACCGCCGCGCATGCTGCTCCAAAAATAATCATAACTAAACGATAAATGAGATGAATAACACTTTCTTTTCGATGTTGCTTTTGCTCCATAAGTCCTCCCTTTACTCTTTTTCTGTAGTTTTGTCCTTATATTATAACATACGCTTCTTTTCCTCATGAAAAAAGAAACTCCATACGAATATGTACAAGCTATATGCTCATATATTTCGATAGAAGAACGCGTGAAGGAGGATAATAAGATGAACCTCATTAAACAAATTGTTAATAAAAAATTAAATCATATTTCTACAAAAGAGTTATTAAAATATAGCAAAGAATATGAAGTTCCCATTACAGCCGCACAAGCTGATCAAATCGTTTTACTTATGAAGGGTAAAAATATTAATATTTACGATAACAACGAGCGACTAGAGCTCTTAAAACAAATCGCAAAAGTAACTTCCCCTGCCACTGCCCAACAAGTAAATACATTATTTCAGCAACTACTAAAATAAGGAGGGGATTTCCCCCTCCTTATTGCGCTTTAATTTTTTCAAGAAGCCCTTCATCAAAAGTGCCGTTTTTCAGCATTTCGATTTCCAATTTGTATGGTGGCTTCTTATCTTTTTTATCTTCCCCTACATACGGTGTTTCAAGAATTTTTGGTACATGCATTAACTGTGGATGATGTACAATGTGATGCAATGCTTTATACCCAATGTGACCAAATCCAATGTTTTCATGACGGTCTTTTCCTGCTCCGCGTACATTTTTACTATCATTAATATGAAGTACTTGTAAACGATCTATACCAACGATCTTATCAAATTCGTTTAATACGCCGTCAAAGTCATTTACAATATCATATCCTGCATCGTGCGTATGACACGTATCAAAGCATACAGATAGCTTTTCATTATATTTTACACCATCAATAATTTTTGCAATTTCTTCAAAGCTACGACCGCATTCTGTTCCTTTTCCTGCCATCGTCTCTAACGCAATGTTAACCGTCTGTTCTGGCGTTAATACTTCATTAAGCCCTTTAATAATTTGTTGAATACCAGCATCTGCTCCAGCACCAACGTGCGCTCCTGGGTGAAGAACAATTTGTTTCGCTACACCTAATGCCGATGTTCTTTCAATTTCCATGCGAAGAAAGTCTACGCCTAATTGGAATGTTTCTGGCTTCGTCGTATTCCCAACATTAATAATATACGGCGCATGGACGATAATTTCCTCAATTCCGTTCAGCTCCATATGTTTTCTTCCTGCTTCTATGTTCAATTCTTCAATTGGTTTTCTTCGTGTATTTTGCGGTGCACCTGTATAAATCATAAACGTTGTTGCACCGTATGAAACAGCCTCTTCACTTGCTGCTAATAACATTTTCTTACCACTCATGGAAACATGAGATCCAATCTTTAACATACAATCACCTCTTCAATATACAATAGATATAATGATAGCATAATTTGTAGAAATATGTAGTGAATTGTTTGTTCACAAAAGATGCACTACACAAATTTATATGACTATTTATACAGACTATACTTTTCATTTAAATTAGCTGGATTAAGTGAAACTTTAATCAATACTTTTCTATCCATATTGATTACATCTCCCACAAATAGCGGGATAAAAAAAAGATAAGGGAAACCCCTTATCTTTTTTTATTGCCATATTTTTTCTTCACTTTGTCACGTTCTGTTGCAAGTTTACGTTTATAGTTTGGTTTTACTTTTTTCGGTTTTTTAATAACTTTCGTTGCCATAACATCAAGTTCGTCATTTGGTTTTTTACGGCTCTTACGACGACGACGCTCACCTAAATCGGCCCACTCATCTCCGCGTAAATCTACATGCTTGAACTCAATATGACGTTGTTTTTCTAAACTATCTAACGCTTCTTCGTTTGCTGGATCATATATCGTCACTGCAATACCAGAATGCCCCGCACGTGCTGTTCTTCCAACGCGGTGAACGAAGAAATCTAAATCTGATGGTAGCTCATAGTTAATAACATGGCTAATCCCTTCAATATCAATACCACGTGCTGCTAAATCAGTCGCAACAATATATTGGAATTCAAGGTCACGAATTTGTTTCATCATTTTTTTACGATCACGTGGTGATAAATCCCCGTGAATTCGTCCAACTTTTAAGCCACGTTCCATTAATCCATCAGCAACTTGGTCTGCCATCTTTTTCGTATTCGTGAAAACAACTGCTAAATACGGTTTAAATTGAAGTAGCATTTTATGCACTAAATCAATTTTATTACGATGTTTAGAAGGCACTAAATAGTGTTCAATGTTTCCAGCTGCAACTTGTTTTGGATTGATATGAATATGCTCTGGATTCTCCATATACTTCTTCAGAAACGGTTTTAGTTTTTGAGGAATTGTTGCAGAGAAAACTAACATTTGCAAGTTTTTAGGCATGCGTGCTGCAATTTTATCTACATCATGAATGAATCCCATATCAAGCATTAAGTCTGCTTCATCGACAATAATCGTATTTGCTTTATGAACAAATAATGCTTGCTCTTCTACTAAATCTTTAATACGTCCTGGTGTTCCAACTACGATATGAGGTTGTTTTTTCAACTTTTCAATTGAGCGTTGTTTATCAGTTCCACCAATTAAACAACGTGCTGTAATCATTTGGTCTTCCGCACAAAACTTTGTTAATTTCACGATTTCTTCGTAAATTTGTTGTGCTAACTCACGAGTAGGCGCTGTAATAACAAGTTGTACTTCTTCACGACTTGCATTAATTCTGTTTAATGTAGGAAGTAAGTATGCATGTGTTTTCCCAGAACCTGTTTGGGATTGTCCAATTACACTTACACCTTTTTTCACGACCGGGAAAATTTTCTGCTGAATTCCTGTCGGCTCTGTAAAGCGTAGTTCACGAACTGCATCTATTAAAAATGGTTTAAAATCATACTGTGTAAAAGTTTGTTGTGTCATAAGTTACACCTTCTTTCTAAAATTTCTACTGCGCGCACAAATCAGTCAAGTCTACATTATATCGAAATCTACAAGTAAAATCCATCTTTAGTTTAGGTTTTCACTTCAAAAACTAACCTTCTTCCCTTTTATTGCATATTGTATGTGTATATACCTAACTGAAGAAAGGAGGATTTCTCACATGTTTCCGAAATCCCCTACAAGGCAAATGTATCCGAATCCAGGGCAACAACCTTATACACCATATCCAATTCCACAACTACCACCAATGGCACAAAAAAAGAAAGGTTTTCTTGCTAAGCTTTTTAAAAAACACGATCCAACCGAGCCTTTTATGCAAATGGTTCCACCTTACCGACAAATGGAAGGGCAACCGATGATGCATCAGCAACCACCACCGCCACAATATCAACAGCAATATCAGCAGCAATACCACCAACAATATCAGCAGCAACATCCACAATATCAACCATACATGCAGCAACACCCTGAGCAAATGATACCGCCTCAAATGTATGAATCAAATGAAACGCGCGGCGGCGCAACTACAGCTGCGGCAACAGCAAGCAGTGGCATCGGCAGTTTCTTTTCGAACTTAATTTCGAATCCCACTAATATGATAAACAACATCGAAAAAGTATCTCAAGTCGTTCAATCTGTAGGTCCTGTCGTCGAACAGTATGGTCCTATTATGCGTAGTCTACCAAGCATTGTTAAAATCCTCACCTCTGGAAAAAGTACGGAAGAAAATCAAACGGAAAATGTAACAGAGCCAGTTGAGGTAGAAAGTCCGCCTCCTGCACCTCAAAAAAAGAAACGAAAACGAAAGAAAATAGTGATTGAACCTGTAATAGAAAAAGAGTTACCGAAAGAACCAGTTCAACAAACAGCAACAAAACCAAAACTATATGTGTAACAATCCTTTGTTTTCTATCCACTCCTCCTTTATAATGTAAAAGACTATGCACAAAAGTATCCCTTGTTTAGAAGGAGAGGATTACTCATATGAAAATTGTTAAAATTTCCCCTCGTGGTTATTGCTACGGTGTTGTCGATGCAATGGTAATTGCACGTAATGCTGCATTAGATAAATCATTGCCGAGACCCATTTATATTTTAGGTATGATTGTTCACAATAAACATGTTACAGACGCTTTTGAAGAAGATGGAATCATCACATTAGACGGTCCAAGTCGCTTAGAAATTTTAGATAAAATTGATTCTGGTACTGTTATTTTCACAGCACACGGTGTTTCTCCAGAAGTTAAACAACGCGCAAAAGAAAAAGGTTTAACAACAATCGATGCCACTTGCCCAGATGTTACCAAGACGCATGACCTTATCGAAGCTAAGAAAGCGGAAGGGTATCATGTCATTTATATCGGTAAAAAAAATCATCCAGAGCCAGAAGGCGCAGTTGGTATTGCACCTGACATCGTTCACCTTATCGAAAGAGCCGATGATTTAAAAACATTAGAAATTCCAACAGATAAAATTTTAGTAACAAATCAAACAACGATGAGTCAATGGGATGTTCAACATTTAATGGAGGACATTCAAAAAAAATTCCCAACAGCAGAATTCCATAAAGAAATTTGTTTAGCTACTCAAGTTCGCCAAGAAGCTGTCGCTAAACAAGCTGATGTTGCAGACTTAACAATTGTTGTTGGTGATCCGAAAAGTAACAATTCAAATCGCTTAGCACAAGTATCACAAGAAATCGCGGGTACAAAAGCATATCGAGTTGCTGATGTAAGCGAAATTCAATTAGAGTGGCTACAAGGTGTAGAAAACGTAGCTGTTACAGCAGGTGCTTCTACTCCAACGCCAATTACGAAAGAAGTTATCGCTTTCTTAGAGCAATATGACCCAATGAATCCCGCTACATGGGAAAGAGTTCGAAAAGTACCGTTACAAAAAATATTACCTCGCGTGAAAGTGAAAAAAGAACAATAATAAAAACCGTTGCTTACATGAGCAACGGTTTTTATTTTTCTTATACAAATATAAATGGATCTGTATGTAACTGCGAAGCATGAATGTGTACATTGAGTTTCTTTGCATCCACTTTTTCTTGTAATTGCTTTTGCACACCTTGTTTCATTACTTTTTCAACATTATGTCCTGGGTCAACTATATTTAAACCGAGCATCATCGCATCATGAGCAACATGATAGTACATGTCACCAGTTACATATACATCTGCTCCTTTAAATTTCGCTTGGTTTATATATTTATTACCATCTCCACCAAGTACAGCTACTTTACGCACTTTATCATCTAACTTACCGACAACTCTTGCGCCCTTCACGTCTAATGATTGTTTCACATGTTCTGCAAATTGGCCAAGCGTCATTTCTTCTTGTAAGTATCCTATTTTTCCTAGGCCTAACGTTTCACCTTTATTATCAAGCGGATACACATCGTACGCTACTTCTTCATAAGGGTGCGCCGTTACCATTGCTTTAATCACTTTCCGCTGTAAGGAAGCTGGAATAATCGTTTCGATTCGCACTTCTTCTACACGTTCTAACTGTCCAGTTTCCCCGATATAAGGATTTGTCCCCTCTTGAGGTACAAATGTGCCTGTACCCTCGCTACTAAACGTACAGTGGCTATAATTGCCGATATGACCAGCACCTGCGTCTCCTAATGCTTTCCTTACTTCTTCTGCATGAGTGACTGGCACAAACACAACAACTTTTTTCATTTCTTCTGCATATGTCGGTGCCAAAACTTCTGTATTTTGCAATCCTAACGCCTCAGCAAGTAAATCGTTTACCCCGCCCTTAGCAACATCCACATTTGTATGCGCTGCATAGATTGCAATATCATTTTTAATACACTTTTCAATAATTTTCCCATACACCTTATCTGTATGAATCGCTTTTAACGGGTTAAAAATTAAAGGATGATGAGCAATAATGACATTTGCCCCTAATTGAATTGCTTCATCCACAACTTCTTCCGTTACATCTAGCGCAATCAATACGTGCTGCACGGGTTTATTAAGCGCTCCAATCTGCAGACCAATCTTATCTCCTTCCATCGCCAAATGCTTCGGATACATACTTTCAAATAAAGAAATAATTTCATGGCCATTTGGAATTTTACTCATGATAAAACCTCCCCTATCATTTTCATTTTCGCTTCTACTTCCCCACGCTTCGCTTTTGTTTCTTCAGAATCAGCCGCACGTTCTAACTGTTTTAAAATATTTTGGAAGTTTTTTAATTCTCCTTCCCATTTTTCTACGAAAGCTTCACTTTTTTCTGTTATTAAAAATGGTCCCATAAACAATTCAGCTTGTTTATTTTCAGAGTAAGGCGCTGCAACATTTCCGCGCTCCCCTACTAAAATTTCGTAAATTTTCCCATCTTCTTTTACGATTTTTTCATGGATAAGCTCCCAACCATTCTCAATAAACCATTCACGAATATGATGCGCTGCAATATTAGGCTGTAAAATTAAACGCGTTACACCTTCTAATTTTTCTTTACCACTTTCTAAAATGTCACGAATTAACGCTCCGCCCATTCCGGCAACCGTAATTACATCTACTTCTCCTGGTGCGATAACCGCTAATCCATTCCCTTTACGTACATCTACTTTATCTTGTAAACCACTTTCAGCTACAGTTGCTTGCGCAGAGCGAAATGGTCCATCTACAACCTCTCCTGCAACTGCTTTTGTAGCAATATTATTTATAATTGTATAACACGGTAAATACGCATGATCCGATCCAATATCAGCAACTGTAGATCCTACTGGTATTTCACGTACAACTTCTTCTAATCGTTTTGAAAGCTTTACTTCATTCATGTATTTCCATTACTCCTTCTCTTGTCAGTCTGTCTCCATGATAATGAATTTATAGTAGTTGTTGCAAGCCCATAACAACAATTCACCGCTCTATCATTCATCGTATTTTAGAAAATATAGAAAAACAAGCCCTTTGCATGAGCAAAAGGCTTGTCATACGGAACTTTATTTTTTCTTCGATAACCAATCAGCTACTTTAGCGGCTTGATCAGCTGGAACTATATTGGCAGGCATATTGCCTTTTCCTTTCGAAAGAATTTCTTTAATTTCATCCTTTGAAAGTTTCCCACCAATTTTTTGTAAGTTAGGTCCAACTGCCCCTTGTAACTGATCACCATGGCAGCTCGTACAGCTTTGCTTCACAATATCTTCTGGTTTTGATGCCGTTTGTGCTGGCTTCCCGCCATTTTTTGCATCAGCTAACTCTTTAGATTTATTTAGCCCCTGAAATGAAAATACAAACATAACGATAATACCCAATGCTGCAATAAGAGCGAACGGAATCAGCGGATTACGTTTCATATCTCTTCTCCCCCCTCTATACCCCTAAATAGTTAGATGATTCAGTCATTTATATTGTACTTGAAAACGCTCTATCAGAAAAGAGCAAACTACTACTTGTTAAAAATATTCCATAAATTCAGTTTATTGTTTTTTATTGTCATATCGCTTATTATTTCGATAATTATTAACGTTTCTCATCATATTTTTCGCTTTTCTACATATATTTTTGTATATAATAAACAAAATTAATCGAAAAATCGAAAAATGAGCATTTGCAAATCAAAAGACAATTCTGTAAAATAAATTACAAGAAATTGTAATCGTTGCCCATAGCTAAATTTTAACAAAAATTAACAAAATAAAAAAGTTTACTTCACAAAAGTGAAGTAAACTTAAAAAATAACCTATTCTAAGAAATCCTTAAGACGCTTACTACGGCTTGGATGTCTTAATTTGCGAAGTGCTTTTGCTTCAATTTGACGAATACGCTCTCTCGTTACGCCGAATACTTTCCCAACTTCTTCAAGCGTACGAGTTCGTCCATCATCTAAACCGAAACGAAGACGTAGAACATTTTCTTCACGATCTGTTAGTGTATCTAACACATCTTCTAATTGTTCTTTTAGCAATTCATAGGCTGCATGGTCCGCAGGCGATGTTGCTTCTTGGTCTTCAATAAAGTCACCTAAATGGGAGTCATCTTCTTCACCAATTGGTGTTTCAAGAGAAACTGGCTCCTGTGCAATTTTTAAGATTTCACGTACTTTTTCTGGAGCAAGATCCATTTCCTCACCAATCTCTTCAGGAGATGGTTCGCGACCTAAATCTTGTAATAATTGACGTTGTACACGAATTAACTTATTAATCGTTTCAACCATATGAACTGGAATACGAATTGTTCGCGCTTGGTCTGCAATGGCACGTGTAATAGCTTGGCGAATCCACCAAGTTGCATACGTACTAAATTTGAAACCTTTACGATAATCGAACTTTTCAACAGCTTTAATTAGACCCATATTACCTTCTTGAATTAAGTCTAAGAAAAGCATACCACGGCCTACATAGCGCTTTGCAATACTTACTACAAGACGTAAGTTTGCTTCTGCAAGACGGCGTTTCGCTTCTTCATCGCCTTCTTCAATACGCGTTGCAAGTCGAATTTCTTCTTCTGCAGATAGTAAGTCTACACGACCAATTTCTTTTAAATACATACGAACAGGATCGTTGATTTTAACCCCAGGTGGTACACTTAAATCATTGAGGTCAAACTCTTCTTCTGTTTTTGTAATTTGGCG
Organism: Bacillus sp. JKS001846; assembly: GCF_900176455.1. NCBI lineage: Bacteria > Bacillati > Bacillota > Bacilli > Caryophanales > Bacillaceae > Bacillus > Bacillus sp. JKS001846. The sequence goes on along the minus strand of NZ_FWYG01000001.1, from coordinate 1,441,085 downwards.
ATTATTAGGGCCTTCTTCGTTGTCATTATCACCAACTAAATCAATGCCTTGTTCACCTAAATATTCATAGTATTCATCCATTTGATCGGATTCAATTTCAAATCCATTCATGCGTTCTGCAATCTCTTCATATGTAAGAACGCCACGTTTTTTTCCGAGCTCAGTGAGTTGTTCTTTCACTTGCTCAAGGGTCATTTCAGTTTCAATTTGTTTAGAACGAGCTGGTTTGTCAGCCATCTGTTCCCCTCCTTACGCGAGATACAAACATTCATTATACTAAAACTTTATCAAAAAAGCTATTTTCTCGCTTTTTGATTTTGTAAATATGCTACATAATATTTAGCAGCCTCTACAGGATCTGTTTTTTCCATTTGTTTCACTTTAAAGATAATTTCCATCTTTTCAAGTTTTTCCTGATGCCGTCTAAGCGTCTCCAAATGGCCTTGCAACACTTCTTCTGTGTATTCTGGATTAATAAATTCATCCGTCGAAATATCAGTGATAATATTTTTCAACTTTTCATCAGAGAGCCAACTTAAAAATGTTCCAACTGAAGGTTCATTTCCCTTTTCATAATATGCGTATAGTTCATATAAAATCCCTTTATGTTCTTCTGTATGAAAATCTTCTATATGGGATTCCATACGAACAGCTACTTCTGCACTTTGCAACATATGGTAAATAATTTCTCTTTCCGCTCTTTCAAAACCTGTTAACTTCGGTTTTGTTTGAACGACTTGAGACGGTTTAGCAACCTGCTTTATTTGTTTTTGCTGTACCTTTTGTTCTTTGCGATATTGGTGCAATTGGTTCAAAAGTGTTTCCATTGAATACGAAAATTCTTGCGATAATGACTTCAAATATGACTCTGCCTGCATCGCATCTTGTAACAACGATAACTCTTTTAAAACACTCTTCACATATTCTTCTTTGCCAGACTCATCTTGCAAATTTTTCCCTAAACGCAAATAATTTATTTTAAAACCAACAAAACTCACACTTGATTTCACAAGATTTTCAAAAGCAGTAGTCCCATATTGTTGCACATATTCATCAGGATCAAGCTTATCTGGCAAGGATGTGACTTTCACTTGGCAACCAACTTTTAGCAATAATTGCCCTGCTTTCATCGTCGCTTCTCGCCCTGCTTTATCACCATCATAGCAAAGAACAACAGTTTCAACGTTACGTCGCAGAAGTTTTGCTTGTTCTTCAGTTAAAGCTGTTCCCATTGTCGCAACAGCTTCTTCCACACCACTTTTTACCGCAGCTAGTACATCGGCATATCCTTCGAAAAGAACCACTTGCCCACGCTTTCTAATAAACGGTCTTGCTTGGTGGAAGTTATACAACAATTTACTTTTGTGAAAAATCGGTGTTTCAGGGCTATTTAAATATTTCGGAGTGTCATCTCCTAACGCCCTTCCACTAAACGCTATCACCTTACCTTGTAACGTATAGATCGGGAACATAACTCTTCCACGGAAGCGATCATAATGACTACCATCCTTCTCACTTCTTATTAGAAGGCCAGCTTGTTCCATACTAGACAGCGATAAACCTCTTTTTTGTAAAATTTTCGTCGCTGCATCCCAAGCAGGTGATGCATAACCAATTTCAAACTTCTCAATCATCTCTTTCGTAATACCACGGTTTAATAAATATGAAAGTGCTTCATTTCCCTCTTCCGTATTTACTAATAAATGATGATAATACTTTTTCAATAATTCATGAGCTTGTTGCATGATGACAGTGTCATCAGATATGTCTTCTTGTTGTCCTTGCCCTGATGTATACTCTGCAACCGCAATTCCATTTCTTTCGCCTAGCTTTTGAACAGCCTCGGTAAAAGCCAGTCCTTCCATTTTCATTAGAAAGGAAAATACATTTCCACCTTCTCCACATCCGAAGCAATGAAAAATTTGCTTATCAGATGAAACAGAGAATGAAGGAGAATTCTCACCATGAAATGGACAAAGGCCGAAATAGTTACGCCCCTGTTTTCTAAGTTGAACGTATTCACCAATGACTTCTACAATATCGGATGATGTCCGAATCTGTTCAACAACTTCTTCGGGAATTCTGTTCCCCATAACTCCATCTCCGTGTCGTATTTTGTATTCGATATAAATTAAAAAATTCCTTTATAATTCGACAATATTTTTCTAAACTTGTTAGAAAGTGTTGCCGATTACATTGTATAAACGATTTTGAACCTTTCCTATAGGTCCTTTATCTGCATAAATCGCATATACATACTTGCTATATAAAATTGTATACATTTGCTCATCTGTTACAAATGTATCTCTTAGAAACAATACATACACACCTTTTTATAAGAAGAGTAGCAAGCCACATATACTGTTTGATCTTGAGATTTGTAACTTTTTCATGTTGATCCATATAACGATCAACTCCATTTTGTTCAGTATCTACAAAGATCCAATTGCCTTGCTATTTCCTTAAAGGATGAGCATATGATGCGACAAACAAAATTCCGACATGAAATTCCGCTCCAACTTGCACAATTTCAGCCTTCACGGGATATACATCTACACCAACTAATATGTTGTTGATGCTTTGCATATTTCTGTATTCTACATCCCTTCTGCGAATCCTTCCATAATGTGCGTTTTCTTGTATAGATTTTGTCGATTTAACGTAATTACATGTCTTTTTCGTAAATCCTATCCCTAGTTTATTCTGAAAAATTAAAGTCTAAACGTAAAATATAGGTTTTTATCACAATTTTTTATTATAATATATTTTCTTCAACTACGCTACATATCCCTTTATTTTTTCATCTTACATTTCAGGATGACAAACTCACACCTTGAATATACTAAAAGACAAAGGAGTATAAGTATAACCATTACACTACAATCTATTACAAAATCCATAGGTATCATATTTCACACGAGCGAAAAAAGCACATTCACCTTTGGTAAATGTGCTAAAACATTTTTTGGTTTTGCACTGCATTCACAATAATATTTGCTGTTTCTTCAATCGCTTTATTCGATACATCGATTACTTGGCAATTTATTTTACTAATTACTTCCTCAAAATGATTAATTTCTTCTTGAATACGATTAATATTTGCATATGTTGCTCCATCACTTAATCCAAGTGATTTTAATCGTTCTTTTCGAATATGATTTAACTTATCTGGCGTAATTTTCAAACCGAAACATTTTTCTTTTGCCACTTGATATAGTTCTTCAGGTGGGTCAACTTCTGGCACGAGTGGTACATTCGCAACTTTCAAGCGTTTGTTATGAGCTAAATATTGGGAAAGTGGTGTTTTTGATGTACGCGAAACACCAATCAACACGATATCCGCTTTTAAAATACCTCGTGCATCTCTGCCGTCATCATACTTCACAGCAAACTCAATCGCTTCAATCTTTTTAAAGTATTCTTCATCTAACCTACGGACAACGCCTGGCTCATATCTCGGCACTTGCCCCGTAATTTCTTCTATTTGATCAATAAGAGGGCCGATAATATCGTATGCCTCTACCCCTTCTTTTGCAGCCTCTGTTACTAAATATTTGCGCATATCAGGCTTAACTAACGTAAAACATATAAGTGCTTGATTACTCTTAGCAATCGAAATCACTTCTTTTAGTGTCCCTGTATCTTCTACATATGGTACACGTCTAATATCAGGAGCAAACGGGAATTGCCCCATTGCTGCTCGAACAACCAAATCAGCCGTTTCCCCTACAGAGTCAGATACGACATATACGATTTTATTATCCATTACATTACCTCACTTTAAACAAATTACACTTATTCGTTATTTACTAAATTTACAAACGCACGTGTAATATTTGTTTTTGTAATTCGCCCAATCACTTCTAAACCTTGTTTCGTATCTTTTACAACTGGCATTGCATCAATCTGTCTTTCTATTAATTCCATCGCAATATCATATAAAGAATCCTCTCTACGACACATCGCAATGTTTGGCATCCTTGTCATGATAATATTAACCGGAAGAGAGGTTAAATCCTGCTTTCCTAAGCTCGCTCTTAATAAATCTTTACGAGACACAACACCAACTAATAGAGTCATCTGATCTACAACGAACAATGTACCAACGTCCTCTAAAAACATCGTACAAATTGCATCGTATACGGAAACATTTTTATCAATTACAACCGGTCTAGATTGATAATCTTGTACTTTAATTTTCTTAACAGCTTCAGATAATAGCTGCCCCCCAGTTTTACCCGTATAAAAATAACCTACGCGTGGACGTGCTTCTAAATAACCAGCCATCGTTAAAATTGCTAAGTCTGGTCTTAGCGTCGCACGTGTTAGACCCAATTGCGCTGCAATTGATTCCCCTGTAATAGGACCGTGATCTTTTACAATCTGAATGATATGTTCTTGCCGTTTATTCAGCTCTATGATAATCACCACCTTTAATGCACAACGAAAAAAGTTATACTATCTCTTAAATATTATATACTAAATATGCTATTCGAAAAAGAAAGTATGTAAAAAGGACCGTATACGGCCCAAAATTATATTTGAAACTTATCAAGTTGTTCTAAAAAACGTCTTGATTTCAAATAAATTCCGCAATATTCATCATAATATGTATTCAATACTAAACGCATTTGTTTTTTTGTGCTATCCTTTACCGATACATTTCCGAGCCTATGTAAATCGAAATGGAAGAAAAGACGTAATAATTTATGAACAGCTTCTCCTACCGGTATACGATACGGGTCTTGCTCCGCATGACGTGAGCACAGAAAACCGCCTTCCCTAACGGAGAAGGCGACAAAGTCTGTTTCTTGATGACAAATCGCACATGTATCAAAGTACGGGCGCATCCCTAATACCGGAAGCATTTTCGTTTGATAAATTAATGATAATACTTCTGGATCAACACCCTCACACATATAATGCAACGTTTGATATAACATTTCAAATAAATACGGATTATGTTTTTTATCTTCTGTTGCTTTATCAGTTAATTCAACAATAAATGATGCATAAGCAGTTAAAAATATATCCTCGCGAATTTCTTTCATAGTTGAAATAATCTCGCCTTGTTGCAATGTTCCAAGCCCAGATCCCATTTGAATAAGAAACTGGCCATGTGTCATTAATTGCGACACAGATGCTAATCGGCTTTTCGGTTTTTTTGCCCCTCTTGCCATTGCACTTACCTTACCAAGTTCTCTTGAGAATATTGTAACAATCTTGTTCGTTTCTCCGTAATCTGTCGTACGGATAACGATGCCCTCAACTTTTTGAAACATGTTCGTCACCATCCAAGGTTTGAACAAAACGGGTCAAGAAATTGGAGAGTCTAGATGCGCTAGCTCCTCTTCATGTTGATCCATCTCATCGTTTACGTCTTTTTCCATTTCTTTCAAAAGCAAGTACGTTTCAATGCTTCCTGTTTTGGAGAAAAACTTCCAGGTAAAATCTAGCATAAGAATCCACCTTTCTCAATAAGCGTAGCCTATAAACCAATTTCCTTTGTTGTTATTAAATTGACCCATTTTGTCCATTTTCATGTGAGAAAAATTTTTCCTAATTTATCAAAGTTCATAAAAACCAATAATCAGTGGATGAACCAACCATCCACTGATTACAGCTTGACTCTATTTTAGTACTCATCCTCGCGGAAACCTAGGTCACGAAGCTGAGACATTTTATTACGCCAATCTTTTTGCACTTTTACCCATACTTCTAAAAATACTTTAGAACCAAGTAGCGCTTCAATATCAAAACGAGCTCGCTTACCAACTTCTTTTAACATTTTCCCTTGTTTTCCGATGATGATTCCTTTTTGTGATGCACGTTCAACAACAATCGTTGCATTTATATAAACTGCCCCGCCCTCACGCTTTTGAATCGCATCGATAACAACAGCCACAGAATGCGGCACTTCTTCACGTGTTAAATGTAGTACTTTCTCACGAATAAGCTCTGCAATAATAAATCTCTCCGGATGATCCGTTACTTGATTATCTGGATAGTATTGTGGTCCTTCTGGTAAATACTTTTTAATTGTTCCAATTAAAGCGTCCACATTATTACCGTCTAACGCAGAAATTGGTACAATCTCTGCAAACTCATGTAGTTTACGATATTGATCAATTAACTCTAGTAATTGCTCTGGATGAAGTTGGTCAATTTTATTAATTACTAAAAATACTGGTTGTTTCGTTTCTTTTAACTTCTCGATGATGAATTCTTCACCACGACCAAAGCCTTCGACAGCATTAACCATAAACAGAATGATATCAACTTCTTTTAATGTCGTTTGCGCCATCTTCACCATGAAGTCGCCTAGTTTATGTTTAGGTTTATGTATTCCTGGTGTATCAATGAAAATAACTTGTGCATCATTTTCTGTATATACACCTTGAATTTTATTACGAGTCGTTTGTGGCTTATCACTCATAATAGCAATTTTCTGGCCGATAATACGATTTAAAAATGTAGATTTCCCAACATTCGGTCTGCCAATAATAGAGACAAAACCTGATTTATAACCTTTTCTATTCATGTAAATCCTCCGCTAAAAATGCTCCTGGTAACAATTCTCCGACTGTCGTCTCTTGAACGTCACCATGTAAATTTGTTAAGTATACTTTCGTATCCTGTTTACATAATTCTACCATAACTTGTCGACATGCTCCACAAGGAGGTACTGGGCGCTTTGTATCTGCTACAACCGCAATGGCTACAAATTCTTTATCTCCTTCAGAAACCGCCTTAAATAAAGCTGTTCTTTCAGCACAATTACATAAGCCATATGATGCATTCTCAACATTACATCCACGATATACTTTTCCATCGCGCGTTAATAGTGCTGCACCTACTTGAAATTTAGAATATGGTACGTACGCTTGTTTACGCGCTTCGATTGCTTCTAGAATTAATTGTTTACTATTCATATTCCCGCATCCTTCCTGTTCACAGCTATGAAGAGGTACACTCTCTCATTAAAGCCCCTTACGGCACTTCCAAAGCTTAATAAAAGCTTCGGAATGCAACTATACCATATACGGTAAAAAGATAATAGCACCAATTATAACAGCTATAATTGCAAACAATAAAACCGCTCCTGCCGCAACATCCTTTGCAATTTTTGCAAATGGATGAATATCGGCAGTCGCTAAATCTACTGTTTTTTCCACAGCCGTATTTACCATTTCTAAACTCATTACACTCCCTATTACAATAAGTAATATCATCCACTCTGTTCTCGTAATATGGAAATAAAAGCCGCAGCATATAACAATGACTGCGGCTAAATAATGGATTTTCATATTTCGCTCATGACGAAAACAAAAGAATATACCAGCTATAGCATATCCAAAACTATCTATAAGTTTTCCTTTTTTCATCGTCCTAATCCAAAAGCTTCTAAAATTTCTTTTTGTCTTCCGAACATTTCTTTTTCATCTTCTTCTGTCATGTGATCATAACCAAGTAAATGTAAAAAGCCATGTAATGCCAAAAATCCAAGTTCACGATCGAAAGAATGTCCGTACTCTTCAGCTTGCTCTTTCGCCCTTGGAATAGAGATAATAAGATCACCTAACATGCGTGGCATCTCTGCACCAACAATCTCCATTTCTCCTTCTCCCATTTCTTCCATCGCAAAGGATATTACATCTGTAGGTTGATCTTTATCTCGGTAATCACGATTAATTTCTCTAATGCGCTCATTATCTACAAATGTCACCGATACCTCCGCACCATCCTCGATATTTTCCATTTGAGCTGCTTTTTCTAACACTTCACGAATTAAACTCATATACGCTTCTTTTACTTCTTCTGTTTCATCAATAAAATCAATTAACAAACTCATTCTTTCTCCTTTTCTTCCGGAAGTTCCGGATATGTAATACGCGAATGGAAAATACCATTTAACGTTTCACACAACGTTTTTCCAACGATTTGTAGTTCCTTAAACGTCAAATCACATTCACTAAATTGACCGTCTTGTAGTCGATCTTTAATAATACTTTGCACCAAATTATTAATTTGTTCTGGCGTTGGGTGATTCATAGAACGTACCGCAGCTTCTACACTATCAGCAATACCAACAATTGCCGATTCTTTCGAAGTTGCTTTTGAACCTGGATAACGGAACATCTCTTCTGTATATTTTTCTTTATCTTCTTTAATAGCTTTATAATAAAAATATTTCAGTAACGTTGTACCGTGATGTTGCCCAGCGATATCAATAATTTCTTGTGGAATATGATATTCTTCGAGCATTCTTACTCCATCCGTTACGTGAGCAATTATAATATCTTTACTCGTTACAGGATCTAATTTATCATGCGGGTTTTCAATTCCCATTTGGTTTTCAATAAAAAATTGCGGTTGTACTGTTTTTCCTACATCATGATAATATGCCCCTACACGCGCTAATACACCATTTGCCCCGACTGCTTCACAAGCAGCCTCAGAAAGATTCGCTACCATTACACTATGATGATATGTCCCTGGCGCTTCTAACAAAATTCTGCGTAAAAGCGGATGATTTGGACTTGATAGTTCCATAAGCTTCATGCTTGATACGATTCCAAGTCCACTTTCTAAATATGGTAAAATCCCCATAGCCAAAACGGATGATATAATCCCTGAAAGTGAAGCCATTAATAATTGCGTACCAATTTCAAGAGGCGAAAAATTCCCATTACGTAATAATAAGAGCGCCGCCAATACGACTACATTTAATACAGAAACGAGTATACCAGCTTGTAAAATCATTGTACGACGATTTTTTTCTCGCAAGAAAATACTAACCGATAATGAACTTAACAATACGTAAATCCCTACACTATAATTTAATGTACTCGTTACTCCTTCATTAAACATAATACTTCCGCATACAGAAAAAATCATACTCGTTAAAAAGACAAATCGATCACCAATCATTAGTTTTACAAGTATTGTTCCCATCGCAACTGGGACAACATATGCAATCCCCGCGTATTCAAGTTTTTGAAACAAACTAATGATTTTCATTAAGACGATTGTGATAGACAAAATTGTAATATACGCTAAAACATACGGTCTATCTTCTCTTTTTCTCTTTAAAAATAATTCAAATTGTTTATGCATAAAGTATAGTAACACACCAATGAGTACCGCTAATCCAACATAAGGTTGAAAGCCGTTCCCTTTTTCTAACAAACCAACTAATTTCAACTGATTATACACATCACTTGAAATTGTTTCACCTTCTCTAACAAGAACTTGTCCTTGAAGAATATAAACAGGTGGAACTAAATCTTCCTCTGCTTTTCTCTTCTCTTTCGTTAAGATCGGGTCATAAAAATAGTTTGCTGAAATTGCATATCTTCCTAGCGCCTTAATTGACTCTTTTAAACCATTATCAACATTAACACTATTCATCTCACTTACATATCGTTCTTTCGCATCTTTCAATTCGTCCATTTTAATATGCTCAGTCATGATACTATTAATCGCTGTGACCGCAGCATCTTTCGCTAATACTAATTGGCTCGAATCTGCATTAATCAAACTTAGTAAGTTTGAATCAGATAATTCTTTCGTTAAGTCAGCGGGTAGTTTCTTTTTTAACTTCTCCACTTTCTCAGCATCAGTCATCTTTTTTTGATCATCCGGTCCAACAGCTTTAATCTCTTGCACCACTTCATCCACTTTAGCAAAGACGTCATTCACAATATCAACTTTGTTTTGTTTATACTCACTTTTATATGTATATTGATCTTCAACTTTTGTAGCGGCTTCTTTTTTCTTTTTATCCGTTGTAACTTTATCTTCAATTTTTATAGGAGAATGGATTGTCTTTTTCGCAATAGAATACATATTAACATCTAATTGCTCTGGTTTTACATTATTCATAAGCGCAAAAAACAGCACTGCTCCTAATACAACGTAAGAAATCCAACTTAGTTTTTTCGAATGTTGTAAATTACGAAACCACTTAGAAATTTCTTGAGATCTTGACATGATTTCAATACCTTCTCCTCTCCAGAAATAAAGTGAAACTATTTATAGCTTTCATTTCTTCTACCAAACGATACTTTGAGGCAACATTTTATACACTAGTACCTATAGTTTATTTTCCTTATCTTTCATGATAGTAAAAAATATGACGTTCGCCAACCTTATCATACAAAAAGAAATGATCCTGACAAATAGGATCATTCCATTTTATCATATGCCTCAATAATACGTTGCACCAATGGATGTCTCACAACGTCCGTTTGTTCTAATGTAATAAATGACAGACCTGATACACCAGATAAAATATTAGCAGCTATAGATAGCCCTGATTTTACCCCTTTTGGCAAGTCTACTTGTGAAGGGTCCCCTGTAATAACCATTTTAGAACTAAAACCTAATCTTGTTAAAAACATTTTTATTTGAGCACCCGTTGTATTTTGAGCCTCATCTAAAATAACAAATGAATCATCAAGCGTACGCCCCCTCATATAAGCAAGCGGCGCGATTTCAATTACTCCTCGCTCCATCATACGCTGCGTATATTCTTGTCCAAGAATATCATGTAAGGCATCATATAATGGGCGTAAGTATGGATCTACCTTCTCTTTCAAATCCCCTGGTAAAAAACCTAAATTTTCTCCAGCTTCTACCGCAGGTCTTGTTAAAATAATTTTCTTTACATACCCTTGTTTTAAAGCCCTCACAGCCATTACTACAGCTAAGTATGTTTTTCCAGTTCCTGCAGGCCCTATCCCAAAGACAATATCATTCTTCTTCATCGCATGAATATATCGTCTTTGCCCCATTGTTTTTACACGAATGGATTTACCTTTTGCAGTCTTGAAAATTTCTTCTTCATATAACTCTTCAAATTGAGCAATTTTCCCTTGTTGTGCAAGCTGAATTGCATACGCAACATCTCTCTCTGAAATTGATATACTTTTACGAATTACAACAAGTAATTGCTGTAAGATTTTTTCTACGAGTGTCACCGTTTCAACTGCCCCAGATACATGAACAGTTTCTCCTCTAGTTACGATCGATACATTCAGTTCTCGTTCAATTACTTTTAAATGTGCATCATTGACTCCAAAAAGAGCGATTGCTTCGTTAGTATTTTCCAATTGTTGGTTCATTTCTACTAATTGTTCTGCCATTACTCAGTCTCCTTGAATATCGGATTCGGATATTGGTTGTGGCTCTGCAATATTTTCAACCACAGTATAATGCAATGTGACCTTTAGTTGACCCGCCTCAACCTCTTTACTCAAAATCTTATCACTTACAATCATAGCATGTTCATCCAATTTTTTCTTTAGTTCTTTTTCGGCCATCTCTTTCGCTACTTTCAGCGCTTGCTTTTCTGTATATTCTCGATTCGCTTCTTCCTCTTCTCTCACAACATCTTTTTCATATGCAATCGGCAGTGTAAAACCAAATAATTTCACATCATGCTTTACACTTTCAGTACGAGAGCGTTTATACTTATCATGCTGAAATCCCCATATTTTTATTTTCGTATCCCCAAATTTAAGAAAATGTTCATTGTATACATTACCAGTATACACTTGGAATTGCGTCTTTAACGGGACATCCACCTTAGATGTATACCACGTTTCTCCATACACAATACCTTTTGCTGAAACAATCGTCGGACTTTCCTCATTACCATATATTCCTGATACGAGAATCTGCCCTTTTTCTACATGATCATTTTTCAGTACAACCGGCTTTCCAACTTCTACGAACGTCTTTGTAATAATCGCTTCTTTTTTTGCTACTAAATTTTGCGGCCTTTGTTCCTTTTCTTTCTTCGGTTCGTTTTTTTCAACAATTTTAAAATGATACGTCGTTCCTCTTACTTCTAGTCCCGCCCAAGTAATGGCATTAATATTATCTGTCAAATGGCGTTGTACATCTTCTACATTCGGCATTTGAAATTGTAGTTTCCCTTTTTTAATACCCATTTTATCCAATTCTTTCATCAATATATATTCCGTTTCAGGTTTTGCTCCTGTAATTTCAATTTTCCAAACCATATTTGACATTGCAATCACACCAAAAAAGAAAATTAAAAAACCAATTAAAAATCCACTATTTTTAATTAAACGCTTATTCCAAAAAGGAAAACCATAACGTCCAATAAAATATAATTTACATTCATTTTTTCTATAAATTGGTTTTATTTTTTTCACATCGCGTAACAACATACAAAAAACTAACGTTTCATCAGCTATCTTTTTAACATCCCAAACTAATAAATTCCTCCGTACACATTCATTAACAAACCGTTCCGCTCCTCTACCTTCAATTCGCACTTTTACATATCCAAGCCACTTTATAAACCATTTATTTTTCATTTACCACCTTCACTACCTTTCTAAAAGTAGATATACTACTTTTTATTTGAAACATTAAAATAGCTCGTACTAAAATGAAACCGAGTAAAACTGTAATCAGTCTCTATCAACGGAACTTTTACAGGATAAAGAAGAAAAACTTCACAAATGGAAGTTTCACTTCAATCACCTTTTTTTTCATTTTCTAAAAATGTTACTTGCTCAATTATCCCTTCGAGCAAAAGCTCTTCTGGAAGAATCGTTTTAATAACAAAGGATTGTCCTTTAATTAATAATTGACCGTGTTTTAAAAGTAATCGCACTTCTTTATCTGAAAACACTAATAACCCCCGATGATTTTCTATATAAATATGTATTTGCCCAACAAGAGTAATCCGAGGTAGATCCATTAATACATCCACTGGTAGGTCTACTTGTTTTGTCAACCAATTTTTCATTTGTTCTAATTTCTTCATCTCGAAAGACCCCCTCTCATCCCATATATATGTATTTCTTCACAAGTGCCTATCGTGTTATAACGACTTCACTAACATAACTATATTCTGTAAGAGTTCATATCATGTTAATTAAAACAGTCGCTATATGAAATCATATTTGTCAGGACAATGATGGATCAGAGGATGTTACCTTTAATAATAGAAGTATTAATACAAGAATATGCGCCCCTACAGGATATCAGTACAAGTTACATTAAGAAATTGAGCCTAGCGAGAAGTTAGAAACTTGAAAAAAACTGTTACAATTCGTTCTGGATGTGACATACTGACCATAGAATAAGTAGTTGTCATTTATTGGACAAATGAGATAAAGTGAAACTTTAATCCCCCCTCACCAATCGGGCTGCCCGTTAATGAGGGATAAAATCAAAAAAAAGAAAATTTCTCCACTCTGAATGTTACGTTGTAAGTAAGAATATTTTATAGATGGTTGTTATATGAATTTCAAAAAATATTAGGGTTCATTAAAAAATGAATTAATAAATGAGGAAATACGAAAGTAAATTGGCTTTAGTCAAGAAATTTCGAATGTTATAAAACAAATTATCGACAGTAATATCCGGCCATTTTATGCAACTGATGCAAAATCTAAAATAGTTAGAATCTCTTTCGTTACCTTTGAGGATTATGCTGAAGAGCAAGCTATAAAACTTCAATCTGATTTTCAGAAGGTTCGGTACTTAGCTTTTATTTGCGAAAAAAGTTTTAGTCAAGGAAGTAAGAATAGGTGTAGAATCGGAATTATACAAGGAAATAATAAATTGAAACTTTAACTAGAGGGGTTTCTATCACTTATAGAAACCCTTTTTAAGCAATATAGCGTTTCTCCTTAATAAGAACAATAAAAAAACGTCTCATACGAAATGAGACGTTTTTTTACGCTAATAGCTGGATAACCAGCTTATTCACAAGTGATCCGTCTGTTTTACCTTTTACTTTCGGCATAACAGCAGTCATCACCTTACCCATATCTGCTTTAGAAGTCGCACCAACTTCAGAAATAACTTGCTTGATTACATCAACTAGTTCTTCTTCAGTTAATTGCTCTGGCAAATATGCGCTTAAAATCTGAATTTCACTTTGCAGTTTATTAACAAGGTCTTCACGACCAGCTTTTTTAAATTCAAGGAGGGAGTCCTTATACTGTTTTACTTCACGAGCTAAAACTGTTATTTCCTCTTCTTCAGTAAGAGTATGTTGCAGTTTAATACCTTCATTTTGTAAAGCAGCCTTAACCATACGAATAACGGTTAATTTTTCTTTTTGTTTATTCTTCATCGCTTGTTTCATATCATCGTTTAAACGACCGAGAAGACTCATAACTTACACCCTCTCTTAGAATTTACGCTTTCTTGCCGCTTCAGATTTCTTCTTACGTTTTACACTTGGTTTTTCATAAAACTCGCGCTTTCTTGCTTCAGCAAGTGTACCAGTTTTAGAAACCGATCTTTTAAAACGGCGAAGTGCATCCTCCAAAGACTCGTTTTTACGAACGACTGTTTTTGACATTCTCTTTCCCTCCCTCCGAAACATCACACTTACATACTAACTTCAGCATGCAAAAAGAAACACTTCTTCAGCATGTCTTTTACGATTATAATACATTTTATCACTTCAGGTCAACTATTTGGCAGAATAAAAGAAGAATAGAAGCATTTCCTTTTCAAAAGTTATGCAAATAGCTAGTATCCTTTACTGATGAAGACAACTATATTTTTATCATTTCATCTTTTTTCATACAGGGATGCATGAAACGCCTCCCCACCTTATAGTACTTAACCGCTTCAAATAAAGAAAGCATGCAAACCGTTTCCGGTTGCACGCTCTTTTTATGCGCTAGCTGATTCTTTTTTTACATCATCTTCAAGAACACGAACAAATTGCGCTTCGTTATATGGATAACCAGCTTTCGTAATTTTCACTTTCACTAGCTTACCAATTAATTCTTCTGATCCTTCAAATACAATTTTCAAGTAGTTATCTGTATATCCTACATATAACCCTTCACGGTCGCCGTCTTTAAATTGCTCTTCTGGAATGATTTCAAGCACTTCACCTTCAAACGCTGATGCATATTCTTTCGCTAATTGATTAGATAGCTCAATTAAACGATGAACACGATCATTCTTCACATCTTCAGGAACTTGATCTTCCATGCGTGCTGCAGGTGTTCCTGTACGTTTTGAGTAAGGGAACACATGTAACTCAGAGAAGCGGTTCTCTTTAATGAAATTGTATGTTTCCATGAATTCTTCTTCTGTTTCACCTGGGAAACCAACGATTACGTCAGATGTAATCGCAAGGCCTGGTAACGCTTCTTTCAAACGATCTAAACGCTCTTGGAAGAACTCCATCGTATATTTACGACGCATACGTTTTAATACAGTATTAGAACCAGATTGCAACGGAATATGCAAGTGGCGTACAACTACTTCAGATTTATCTAACACTTCAATTACTTCATCTGAAATTTGACTCGCTTCAATAGAAGAAATACGAAGACGTTTTAATCCGCCTACTTCCGCTTCCATATCACGAAGTAATCCAGCTAAGTTATAATCTTTTATGTCTTCGCCGTATCCACCTGTATGAATACCCGTTAATACGATTTCTTTATAGCCTGCATCCACTAATTGTTGTGCTTGTTTAATAACTTCTTTTCCATCACGAGAACGCATTAAACCACGCGCCCAAGGAATGATACAGAATGTACAGAAGTTATTGCAACCCTCTTGTATTTTTAAAGACGCACGTGTACGATCCGTGAAATAAGGTACATCAAGTTCTTCATACACACGTGTTTTCATAATATTACGGACAGCATTAATTGGTTGACGCTCTTTACGGAATTCTTCGATGTAACCTAACATCTTTTCACGATCCTGTGTACCAACTACAATATCTACACCCGGAATCGCCATAATTTCAGCTGGAGATGTTTGTGCATAACATCCCGTTACGCAAATAACTGCATCTGGATTTTGACGCACAGCACGTCTGATTACTTGACGGCTTTTTTTGTCCCCAGTATTTGTTACTGTACATGTGTTAATAACATATACATCAGCTTTCTTTTCATATTCTGTTCTTTCATAACCACCTTGTTTAAACAATTGCCAAATGGCTTCTGTTTCATAGTGGTTTACTTTACAACCTAACGTATGGAACGCAACAGTTGACATTGATCATCACCCCATCAATTCAAAATGATACGAAGCAGCACTTAACGCGTATAACGGCGCCGTTTCTGTTCTTAAAATTCTTGGTCCTAAACTACATGGTACAAATTTATGTTCACGAAGCGCTGTAATCTCTTCCTCAGCTAAACCGCCTTCTGGGCCAAATACAATCAATAGCTTTTGACCTGGTTTCATTGTCGTTAAAGCTTTCGCAAAATTAGATTTCTCACCTTGTTTTGCTTCCTCTTCGTAAGCAACAAGACAAACATCATACTCACCACTCATTGAAAGCAATTGCTTAAATGATGCCGGAGCATGTACTTCTGGAATTTCACTTCTATGTGATTGTTCCGCAGCTTCTTTCACAATTTTTCTTAAACGCTCAACTTTTTTATCAGCTTTTTTCGCATCCCATTTTACGATAGAGCGAGATGCTTGAAATGGTAAGAATGCAGCTGCCCCAAGCTCAGTTCCTTTTTGAAAAATTAACTCTAGCTTGTCTCCTTTTGGCAGTCCACTTGCAATCGTCACGAAAACAGGAAGTTCACTTGACGCCTCTACCCATTCTACAATAGCCGTATTAATAAATTCACTGGTAATTTCATCAATTGAACATACTGCTGTTTTTCCGTTTACACAGCAATAAATATGATCACCAGCTGACATACGCATCACTCTTGCGATATGATGTACGTCATCACCTACAATGCGAATACTTGTCTCATTTACATATTTCTCTTCTACAAAATAACGTTGCATATAATCACCTTAGTAGAGTTTCGTTCCTTTCGTAAGTCAACACTTACGAAAAGAACGAAACGTTATCATTTTTCATATAACAAACGGCAAGTCTCTCACCTTATAGTGAGAGACTCCCCTTTTCATTATAGACTAAAATCTATATTACGCATTTCGTGCAATAATTGCTACCCAATCTTCCATTCGTAACACTTCTTCAATTGTAAATCCAGCTTGTTCTAACGCCTCAGAAATTACTTTTTCCTTCGCAGCAATAATGCCCGATGTAATAAATAATCCACCTGACTTCACAACTCTTGCTGCATCTTCAGGGAATAATAGAATAATTTCTGCTAATAAGTTAGCTACGATTAAATCAACAGGACCTTCAATGCCTTCTAAAAGACTATTTTGTCCAACAGACACGATATCATCTGTTTTATTTAAACGTACATTCATTTCTGCACTTTCAACCGCAACCGGATCTAAATCATATGCTTGAACAGAAGACGCACCTAATTTTGCAGCCGCAATACTAAGTACACCAGAACCTGTTCCTACATCAATAATAGTGTCACCTGGCTGTACTGTTTTTTCTAAAGCACGGATACACATCGTTGTTGTTGGATGAGTTCCTGTACCAAACGCCATACCCGGGTCTAATTCAATGATTTTTTCATCAGGAGAAGATGGTGTATATTCTTCCCAAGTCGGTACGATTGTGAATGTATCAGAAATTTGTACTGGATGGTAATATTTTTTCCAAGCAGTAGCCCAATCTTCTTCATTGACTTCGTTAACGGTAATATTTCCAGTACCAATTTCGATGTCGTAAGATGGAAGCACATCAATAGATGATTTTACACCTGCAATCGTTTCATGTAAAGAATCCGTTTGCGGGAAATACGCTTTTATTAATACACCTTCCGCCGGATATTCATCTGGGTTCAATGCATAAATTTCACCATATTGTTGCTCGCGCTCTTTCGTTAACTCCGCTGGATCCTCAATCGCAACTCCACTAGCACCAGCTTCATGTAAAATATGAGAGACAGCTTCTACTGCTTCTTCTGTTGTATGAATACTAATTTCTGACCATTTCACAATTTACCAACTCCATTTTTTATTTCCATTATTCCCCTTTGAAAGCACGTTTAAGCTTTCCGAATAAACTATCATCCTGCTCTTCTTGTCCTGCAAATTCACGTAATAAATCTTTTTGCTGCGAAGTCAATTTCGTCGGTACAACAACACGAACGACTACATATTGATCTCCTTGGCCGTATCCACGTACGTTCGGAGCACCTTTTCCTTTTAAGCGGAATTCTGTTCCAGTTTGTGTTCCTGCTGGAATTTTCAGCTTCACTTTACCATGAACAGTAGGAACTTCCACTTCATCACCAAGCGCCATTTGCGCAAATGTTAATGGCATTTCGCAAATAATGTGATCTCCTTCACGCTCGAAGAATTCATGATTTCTTACATGAACGACAACATATAAGTCTCCTGCTGGTCCGCCATTTACGCCGGCTTCACCTTTTCCAGACACACGAATTTGTTGACCATTATCGATACCCGCTGGAATTTTAACATTGATTTTTTTACGTTTACGAACTTTACCTGAACCGTGACATGTCGTACATTTTTCTTTAATAATTTGTCCAGTTCCTGAACAATGACCACAAGCTTGACGATTTACGATACGACCAAACGGTGTGTTTTGTTCTACACTCACTTGACCAGAGCCTGAACAATGTTTACATGTTTCTTTTGAAGTTCCTGGTTTTGCTCCACTACCTTTACAAGTATCACATGGATCTTCTACTGGAATTTCCACATTTAATTCCTTACCAAAAATAGCTTCTTCAAAATCTAAAGTGACTTGATATTGTAAGTCAGCACCTTGGCGCGGAGCATTTGGATCACGACGTCTGCCGCCGCCACCGCCAAAGAAAGAACTAAATATATCTTCAAAACCGAAGCCACCGCCGAAGTCTCCTCCGCCGCCAAATCCACCGAATCCTTGATTTGCACCAGCATGGCCAAATTGATCGTACTGTGCACGCTTTTGATCATCACTTAACACTTCGTATGCTTCTTGTACTTCTTTAAACTTTTCAATTGCATTTTCTTCTTTGCTTACGTCTGGATGGTATTTTTTAGCCAAACGACGATACGCTTTTTTAATTTCATCTGTTGAAGCGCCCTTGCTAAGTCCAAGGACCTCATAATAGTCTCGTTTACTCATAAATTTACAACCCCCGAATCTTTCACATAAACGTAATTTTAACACCGAAAGAAAGTGCTTTGCAACAAAGTTTCCTCACTTACAGTATGCAAAGCGAAAAACTTAAGATCCTCACACATCGCTTCTCATTCGTGAAAAAAGCCAAAGTCAAGGCACGCTTGACTTTGACTTTTTGTCATCTTACTTATTATGTTTACAATTGAATTACTTGTCTTCTTTTACTTCTTCAAACTCAGCGTCAACTACATTGTCTTTCTTTGCGCCAGCATCTTGTGCACCTTGCGCACCTTCTGCTTGACCAGCAGCTGCTTGAGCCTGCTCGTATAATTTAACAGTTAATTGTTGTACGATTTCTTGTAAAGCATCTTTTTTCGCACGAATTTCTTCAAGCTCGTTTTTCTCAATTGCAGCTTGTAATGCTTCTTTCGCTTCTGTTGCTTTTGCAACTTCAGCTGCATCTACTTTACCTTCTAAATCTTTTACAACTTTGTCTGTTTGGAATACAAGTTGGTCAGCTTCGTTACGAAGTTCAACTTCTTCCTTACGTTTTTGGTCAGCGTCAGCATTTGCTTCCGCTTCTTGTACCATACGTTCTACTTCTTCATCAGAAAGACCTGAAGAAGATTGGATTGTAATAGCTTGCTCTTTGCTTGTTCCTAAGTCTTTCGCACGTACGTTAACGATACCGTTCGCATCAATATCGAATGTTACTTCGATTTGTGGAATACCACGTGGTGCTGGTGGAAGGTCAGTTAATTGGAAACGACCTAACGTTTTGTTGTCAGCCGACATTGGACGCTCACCTTGTAATACGTGAATGTCTACTGCTGGTTGATTATCAGCAGCTGTCGAGAATACTTGTGACTTACTTGTTGGAATTGTAGTGTTACGCTCGATTAATTTCGTGAACACGCCACCCATAGTTTCAATACCTAAAGAAAGTGGAGTTACGTCTAATAATAGAACGCCTTCTACATCACCAGTAAGTACGCCACCTTGAACTGCAGCACCTAATGCTACAACTTCATCAGGGTTTACACCTTTATATGGCTCTTTACCAGTTTCACGTTTAATAGCTTCTTGTACAGCTGGGATACGAGTAGATCCACCAACAAGAATAACTTTATCTAATTCGCTTGGAGCAAAACCAGCGTCTTTTAATGCACGACGAGTTGGCTCTAATGTTCTTTCAACAAGACCTGCTGAAAGCTCTTCGAATTTCGCTCTTGTTAACGTTAATTCTAAGTGTAATGGACCAGCAGCTCCAGCACTAATGAATGGTAATGAAATTTGAGTTTGTGTTACACCAGAAAGATCTTTTTTCGCTTTTTCAGCTGCATCTTTCAAGCGTTGAAGCGCCATTTTATCTTGGCTTAAATCAATGTTATTTTCTTTTTTGAACTCAGCTACTAAGTGATCGATGATAACTTGGTCAAAGTCATCGCCACCAAGACGGTTGTCACCAGCAGTTGAAATAACTTCGAATGTGCCGTCTGCTAACTCAAGGATAGATACGTCAAATGTACCGCCACCTAAGTCATATACTAAGATTTTTTGTTCTTCGTCTTGTTTTTCTAAACCGTAAGCAAGTGCTGCTGCTGTTGGCTCGTTAATGATACGCTCAACTTCTAAACCAGCAATACGACCAGCATCTTTCGTTGCTTGACGCTCTGCATCGTTGAAGTATGCAGGTACTGTAATAACAGCTTTCGTTACTGTTTCACCTAAGTATGCTTCAGCAGAAGCTTTTAAGTTTTGTAAAATGATTGCAGAAATTTCTTGAGGTGTATAATCTTTACCTTCAACTTCTACTTTGTAGTCTGTACCCATATGACGTTTAACAGACATGATTGTATTTGGGTTTGTAATTGCTTGGCGCTTTGCAACTTCCCCAACTTGACGTTCTTCATTTTTGAAAGCTACAACAGAAGGTGTTGTACGGTTTCCTTCTGGATTTGGGATAACCTTTGGTTCTCCACCTTCCATAACAGCTACACAAGAGTTTGTTGTACCTAAGTCAATACCGATAATTTTACTCATGGCGAATCCTCCTAGTTTTATGTAAATTATTGATTTACTTTTACCATTGATGGGCGAATCACACGGTCTTTTAGTTTATAACCTTTTTGGAATTCTTCCACAACCGCGTTTGATTCAAATTCACTATCTTCCACTTGCATAATAGCTTGGTGTTCATTAGGATCAAACTGTTTACCAACAGCTTCAATCACTTCCACACCTTCTTTAGTCAGCGCTTCTAACAATTGACGATGCACCATTTCCATACCTTGTAACAAGGATTTCGTTTGCTCATCAGTCGCTTCCACTTGCATTGCTCTTTCAAAATTATCAAGAGCTGGCAAGATGTCTGAAACTAGACTTTGTGCTCTATATTTTTCAGCAGCCTGTTTATCCATTTGGACACGGCGCTTATAATTTTCAAAATCAGCTTGTAGACGTAATGTGCGACCTTCCGTTTCCGTTAGTTTCGCTTGTAGCTCATCTACTTTTTCTTGTAAAAGAGCAGCCTCACTTTTTTCTTCTACAGTTTCTTCACTGTTTTCTGGCGTGACAGCTTCTTCAACTTGCGCTTCTTTTACTTCTTCTACCACTTGTTCGTTACGCTCTTCCACAATATTCACCTCCTTAAAAGGTATTAGGTATCATGCATAGCATGATTACCTAAGCATTATATATTACACACAGCAATGAAAATTTCATCACTTGAGCGAATGTATTACTCTCATTTACTTTTTAAGTCCATCAGTAAATTGTCTCGTAAATAACTGTAACAAACTAATTACACGAGAATATTGCATTCTCGTAGGACCTAAAATAGCAATTGTTCCAAGTTGCTCTTCGCCGATTGAATATGTTGCAGAAATTAAACTACAATCCTCCATAGCCGTCGAAGAGTTTTCCCTACCAATTTTCACTTGAATCCCGACTTGTTTATGACGCAAAATGTCATAAAATTCGGCTTCATTATCAATCATGGTAAGTAAAGATCTAACCTTTTGAATGTCATGGAACTCTGGCTGCGAAAGCATATTTGCTTTTCCTCCAAAGTATATCTTTTCCGATAACGGAACTTGAAATGTACCATCCAACATTTTTATTGCACTATCGTAATTATGAACATACCCACGTAAAACTGTAACAATCTCCTTAAAGATTTTATTATGAAGTTCTTCCATCGGTACGCCAGATAGCTTTTCATTTAAAATATTAACCATTTTTTCTAAATCTGATAAATCAACAGATTCCGGAACGGTAATCGTTTTACTTTGTACATGCCCTGTATCGGTTACAATAATAGCGACAGCAGTTTGACGATCAAGCGGCACAATTTGTACATTTTTAAGTTTATTTGTACTTAACTTCGGTCCAAGAACAATGGCCGTATAATTCGTAAGTTCTGATAAAATTTGAGCAGATTGTTGTGCAATTTTTTCCGCTTCAAAAATTCTTTCAGCAAATAAATCTTTAATTTGTACAATTTCAGCGTTCGGTAAGTTTTGCGGTGCTAAAAGATGGTCTACATAAAATCGGTAGCCTTTCTCAGAAGGAACACGTCCAGAAGAACTGTGCGTTTTTTCAATAAAACCTAATTCTTCTAAGTCCGCCATTTCATTTCGAATAGTAGCTGAACTAAATGTAATTTCATCTTTTTTAGCCAACGTTCTAGACCCAACGGGCTGCGCTGATCCAATAAAGTCATCAATAATTGTTTGTAAAATTAAGAGCTGACGTTCCGTAAGCATCTCATCATCACCTCTGTTAGCACTCTTTGTCTTTGAGTGCTAAATCTATTAATAACTTACCAAAATTGACATTCAATTGTCAACGGAAACGTCACGAAATAATGAAACTTTTTCACGCCTATGGAACATTTAATTAGTCAATCAAAAATGATTGGAATACTTCATTCCCTAATAATTTTCCTTTTCGCGTTAAACGCACATGTCCATCTTCCTCTTCAAGCAATCCCTGCTCTTGGTTGCTTTGTAACTGCTTCGCGAAAACTTGATCCATCTCTACATTAAATTTATTGCGGAACGCCGTTTTAGAAACACCTTTTGTTTTTCGAAGCCCTAAGAACAGCTCTTCTTCCATTCTTTCTTTCTCCGTCACTTTGTGAACATCTAAATACGGAAATCCTGTTTCATCAATTTTATTAAAATATTGCTTCAGCGGACCTACATTTTGAATACGTTCCCCGTTCACATAACTATGAGCTCCAGCTCCAAATCCATAATACTCTTCATTATTCCAGTATGTGAGATTATGTCTACTTTTATTGTCACCTTTTGAGAAATTACTAATTTCATACTGGTTATAACCGTGTTTCTCCATTTCATCCATTACTATTTCATACATTTTCGCTTCATGGTCTTCACCCGGAAGACGCAATTTCCCTTTGTTCATTAAGTTATAAAACACTGTTTTAGGTTCCACAATTAATGAATATGCAGAGAAATGTTGTACACCAAGCGTAAAAGCAATATCTAATGTTTCTTTTACATCTTCTATCGTCTGTCCTGGCAAAGCATAAATAATATCTACATTAATATTTTTAAATCCTACTTCCTGTGCTTCTCGAATCGCGAGGAATGCATCTTCCCTCGTATGCTTGCGCCCGATTTTCTCAAGCAGTTCATCACGGAACGTTTGCACACCAAAACTAATTCGATTCACTCCACCTTCTAGCAGTACATTCAACTTCTCTTTCGGCAGATCTCCTGGATTCGCTTCAAATGTTAATTCACAATTTGGGGCGAACGGACGCAAATGACGATTAATAATCTCGAGTAATTTTTTTGTCTGTTCCATATTTAACGCTGTCGGAGTTCCCCCGCCCACAAAAATCGTTTTTATACTATCAAACGGAACTTTTTGAACCGTATTTATTATTTCCTTCTCTAAATAATCTAAATATTGATCAACCGGTTGGCGTTCAATAAACACTTTATTAAAATCACAATAGTGACAAATGTGCTGACAAAACGGAATATGAATATATGCAGCTTGTACCAAATATAACTCCTACCTTTCTAAAAAGAAAACCTCCGCACTCCGGAGGGTTCTCTACTTCTCTAACGTATTACGAATTTGTTCCATTCGCATTTTTCCCCAATCATACATCATTTCAACGATCGGTAAAAGTGACATGCCTAGTTCCGTCATATAATACTCAACGCGAGGAGGAATTTCGGGATATACTGTCCGATCAACAATTCCATCTTCCATTAACTCTTTTAATTGGTTCGACAAAACTTTATGAGAAATGCTTGGGAATAACCGTTGTAATTCACTGAAACGATGTGGTCCTTCCACACCAAGATGCCACAGTATCACAACTTTCCACTTTCCACTAATAATAGAAAGCGTCAATTCCTTTTCACAATTAAAATTACCATTTTGTATTTTATCTTGAATATCTTTTCGAATATTTTCGGACATTAACAATCTCCTAACTCTATATGAACTAAAAAGCTCTCTCATTATTGTAAATGAGAGCTGCTCAGATGTCTAAAAAGTAATTATACAGAAAAAAGAAGCCGCACAAACGACTTCTTTTTTATTTCAAATATTAGTTGTCATCCATTTTCAGTACAGCCATAAATGCCTCTTGCGGTACTTCTACAGAACCAACAGACTTCATACGTTTTTTACCTTCTTTTTGCTTATCAAGAAGTTTACGCTTACGAGAAATGTCACCGCCGTAACATTTTGCAAGTACGTTTTTACGCATCGCTTTAATTGTAGAACGTGCTACAACTTTATTTCCGATAGTCGCCTGAATTGGCACTTCAAATTGTTGTCTCGGAATTAATTCTTTTAATTTCTCTACGATTACTTTACCACGGTCATACGCTGAATCACGGTGTACGATAAATGATAAAGCATCCACTTGTTCATTATTTAAAAGAATATCCATTTTCACAAGTTTAGATGGTTTATAGCCAATTAACTCGTAGTCAAATGATGCATACCCTTTCGTATTTGATTTCAATTGATCGAAGAAGTCATATACGATTTCTGATAACGGGATTTCATATGTTAATGTAACACGCGTTTCATCTAAATATTGCATATCAATAAACGTTCCACGTTTACCTTGGCAAATCTCCATTACAGCTCCAACATAGTCATTCGGAACCATAATTGAAGCCTTCACAAACGGCTCTTCTACACGATCGATAGACTGTGGATCTGGCATATTAGATGGGTTATCAACAATAACATCTTCACCGTTAGTTAAATAAACTTTATAAATAACGCTTGGCGCTGTTGTAATTAAGTCAATCTTAAATTCACGTTCAATACGTTCTTGAATGATTTCCATGTGAAGAAGCCCTAAGAAACCACAACGGAAACCAAATCCTAGCGCTTGAGATGTTTCTGGTTCAAACTCAAGAGCAGAATCGTTTAACTCTAATTTTTCTAATGCATCACGTAAATCGTTATAACGAGCAGAGTCAATTGGATACAGACCACAGAATACCATCGGATTTAACTTACGGTAACCTGCTAACGGCTCTGCAGCTGGACGTTTCGCATGTGTAATCGTATCACCAACACGTGTGTCACCAACATTTTTAATCGATGCTGCTAAGAAACCTACATCACCTACTGTTAACTCGTCACGTTGCGTAGTTTTCGGTGTAAATACACCTACTTCTGTTACTTCAAATTCTTTACCCGTTGCCATCATACGTACTTTATCGCCAACTTTTACTGTTCCATTTACAACACGGATATAAGCAATTACACCGCGGTACGGATCATATAAAGAGTCGAAAATCATACATTGTAATGGCTCTTCTGAATCACCCGACGGAGCTGGTACTTTTTCAACAATTTGTTCTAAAATTTCTTCAATACCAATTCCAGCTTTCGCAGAAGCAAGTACCGCTTCTGATGCATCTAAACCAATTACATCTTCTACCTCTTGACGTACACGTTCTGGATCCGCACTTGGTAAGTCGATTTTATTAATAACTGGTAAAATTTCTAAATTGTTATCAAGCGCTAAGTATACGTTTGCTAACGTTTGCGCTTCAATACCTTGCGCTGCATCTACTACAAGAATCGCGCCTTCACAAGCCGCTAAACTACGAGATACTTCGTACGTAAAGTCGACATGTCCTGGTGTATCAATTAAATGAAGAATATACTCTTCACCATCTTTTGCTTTATAGTTTAATTGTACTGCGTTTAATTTGATTGTAATACCACGCTCACGCTCTAAATCCATAGAGTCAAGCAACTGAGCTTTCATTTCGCGTTGTGTTAACGCGTTTGTTTTCTCTAAAATACGGTCTGCTAACGTTGATTTTCCGTGGTCAATATGAGCAATAATAGAGAAATTACGAATTTTGGACTGTCTTTTTGCTCTTTCTTCTTTATTCATCTATGTTCTCAACTCCTAATAGTCTCGCCAATATACACTAGCACTGATTATATCAATAGAGCAACAAAGATTCAATGAAAACTCGTGCTGCTTACGATACAAATCATTCTATCTATATCTTATGCGAATAAACCATAAGAGACAAACCCTTTTCAAATTTTAAAACGGCTGTCCTACAAATCAGTAAAACAACCGCCTCCCATGTTACTCTTAGCTAAAAATTCCTTTTATTTTCCCAACAACTATATCCGTCCCGAACTTCGTCATTTCATAAGCTACACTTGCTACCGCCATCCCAATTCCTTCTACAACATTAAAACTTCTTAAACGTTCTAATTGCTGTTGTTTTTCTGAGGCCGAAAACGAGCTACCCAAAATTTCTGATTCAGCACCTGTACTTTCTGTCCCTGTCATATGAGCTATTTGTTCATATGACAATTGCTGATAGCCTTTCATACTTTTCAAACCATGATTAGCAAGTGCCACTCCTGCTATCATCATAAGTAAACATAAAGCTACACTACATATACACAAAAGCGCAAAGCGACTCAAACCATAATCATCTGTTCCCCTCAATGTGTATATGCTCCCGTATTATCTTGATCAATTTGATGATGTAGCGCTGCATTTAAACCACTCGCTATTACATTCGCCATATCCTCAATAAAAGTATCTACTTCTTTTGGGGTTACCATTAAATTATGACCAAGAGGAGATAGCACTTCATAAATCAGCCTTCTTTTTTCTTCTTCTTCCAACGTACCAACAGCACCTAAAAACATATTTCTGCTCTTTTCATCCGGCATATCTTCTTCTGTTAATTTTTTCTTTTCTCCAAATGAAAATCCCGCTGGTAACAAAGATCGTGAAGGTTTATTTCCTTCTTTCATCTCTCGACCAAAATGTTTCAAAATAAAATCAATCGTATCACTTGTAATCGAAACAGCATCGACCACAGTCGGAACACCAATTGCGATAACAGGGATACCTAATGTGTCTTTACTTAGTTCTTTACGTTTATTCCCAACCCCTGATCCAGGATGGATTCCAGTATCAGAAATTTGTATCGTGCTATTTACTCGTTCAATAGAACGAGCAGCTAATGCATCAATTGCAATTACAAAGTCCGGGTTCGTCTTCTCAATAATTCCATAAATAACATCGCTCGTTTCGATTCCTGTAATCCCCATTACCCCCGGCCGAATTGCACTAACAGGCCTAAATCCTTCTTCTACACTTTCAGGCTGCAATTGAAACAAATGTCTCGTTACTAATACATTTTCTACAACTATCGGTCCAAGAGCATCTGGTGTTACATTCCAATTCCCAAGACCTACAATTAAACAGCTTGCTTCTTTTGTAACTCCAACCTCTTCTAAGAAACAAGAAAATTCTTTTGCAAAAATACGCTCCACTTTTTGTTGAAGTTCTGTATCTTGCTGACGTATCCCTTGTACTTCAAGTGTTAAATAATTTCCAGGTTTTTTCCCCATCGCTTCAGAGGCAGCTTCATCAATCGTTACTTTTGTAATTATAGTACCTTCTTCTTCTCTCTCTTTTACAATAACTCCCTGTATCCCTTTTTGTTCTTCTTGGCTTTCTTGCAACATTTGATGAGCTTCTACAGCAAGGTCAGTTCTAATGCTATATTTACTTAAATCTAATGGTTCTTTCATCGTATCTCCTCCGTAATTCATAGTAAATATCGTTAGATTTCCCAAAGTTATATAAGGTCATTCTTTCCTTTACGTGAAATTTCATGGATATACTATTGCAATTCTCTTCACCGTTTGATAGAATATCACTTGTTCTATGTAAGAATCGAGTCATTCGATTGCACCAGGGAGGTGAAAAGTATGGCAAACATCAAATCTGCTATCAAACGCGCTAAACTTAGCGAAGAGCGTCGTGCACATAACGCTTCTATCAAGTCTGACATGCGTTCTGCTGTTAAAACTGTAGAAGCTTTAGTTACTAATAACGATCTTGAAAATGCTAAAGAAGCTTTCAAAACTGCTTCTAAAAAACTTGACAAAGCAGCTCGTAAAGGTCTTATCCACCAAAACGCTGCAGCTCGTCAAAAATCTCGCTTAGCGAAACAAGTAAACGCGTAAGGCGTTTAAAAAACGATCCATTTGGATCGTTTTTTTATATACAAAAAAGTTCATGCACTAAGTGCATGAACTTTTTTGTGTCATCACATATGATTTAATCGCATTAAGAAAAATTCGAGCACAAGCTTCTTATCCATCTTTCCCGTCTTCATACTATAATCAGCTTCCGCTAATTCTATAATCACTTTTTTTAATTCTTCAAAAGAGAAAAACTTCGTTTGATTCATTGCTAACTTTACACGATACGGATGTACACCAATATGAGACGCAATTTGATTTTGTCCATAACCACGTTGCTGTAGCTCTTTCACTTGATACAACAAGCGGAATTGACTCACTAATAACGCAAGCAATTTAATCGGCTCTTCCTGCTGCGTAAATAATCCATCCAAAATTTGCATTGCACCTGCAATATCTTTTTTCACCACTTTTTCTGTCAAAGCAAATACATTTTGCTCAACTGATTTTGGCACAAGCTCTGCAACAAGTTTCGTCGTAATCTCTCCGCCCATACCAACGTATAACGTTAACTTGTCCATTTCCTTCGCCAACATCGTTACATTACTTCCCACAAGCTCTAGCAACAAGCTAACAGCCGCGTTATCAATATGCACATGCACTTCATCTGCACGAGCAACAATCCACTTCTGAACATCCTGTACTTGCATTGCATTCGCTTCTACTACATCTGCTGTTTTCTTTAATAGTTTTGTAATTTTTTTTCGCTCATCAAGTTTTTCGTAAGGCGCAACAAAAACAAGAATAGAAAATGGAGAAGGTTCACCAATGTATTCTTCTAAAATTTTTATATTTTGCTCTAACTTTTCTTTTTGCGAAGTCAAAAATAGCGGTGATTTTATTAACAGTACTTTCCGTTCTCCGAAGAAAGGAAGCGTACGCGCATCCTCAACCACATCTTCTAAATACGCTTCTTCTAAATCGTATGTCACAACATTAAACTCTCGATCTTCTTCTTCAAGTGCTTCTGTCGTAATAAGCTTTATCGTTTCATTTATAAAAAAAGCTTCCGTTCCATATATTAAATATAACGGAGCAAACTGTTTCTTTTTAATTTTTTTATGTATATCACTCATACTTTTTCCTACTCCCTAACTTGGCAATATATATTTATACTAATGCCCTAGCTTTTGTTTTACAAGTACAAAGGAACAGGCTTTATAACCCGTCCCTTTATTTATATTAAACGCCACGCAATAAGCCCCGGGTTTCTTATTGGTGTGCGGTAATCACCTTCCCTTTATTATTCGCAATAAAAATTTGAGTATAAGTGCCAACTGTTAACATGCATGGAAACGAAAAACTCACATTACTTCATGATTTACAAGTAACAAAAAAGCTCGTTTTCTCTTCATATGGAAATTGTAGATTTTTTTCTGACAATATTTTATACTAAAGTGGAATGTTGGGGAGGGATTCTAAATGAATGATTTTGAACAAAACGTTCAAAGTAAACGCAATGACGCTATTGATTCAGGGGTAGGATTTATCGTCTCATTTGGTTTTTTCGCAACACTTTTCATCATTGCAACTGTTATTAAATTTATCGGTTCTTAAAGACTGCCACTTCATGGCAGTCTTCTCTTTTTCATCTATTATGTGTTTTATCATATGTGATTTTACTTTTAAAGGTTCCATTTTCCCCTTTAAAAACATAGGAAATAGCACCTTGCTTGTCCGTGCGCCATATCGCACTCCCCATCTTCTCAAAACGCTCTATCACTTCTTTATGCGGGTGTCCATACCTATTCTGCTTACCAACAGATATAATCGCTACACGAGGCTGTATGACGTTCAAAAAAGGCTCTATAGATGACGTATTACTCCCATGATGAGCAACTTTTAAAACATCCACTTGTAAATCTGGATATGCCTCTACTAAAATCTTTTCCCCTTCTTCTTCCAAATCGCCTGTAAATAGCCACTTCAACCCTCCAAATTTTGCCCATATTACAATTGAAGCGTTATTTTCGCTTTTTTCTTTTCCTTTTGGAGCTAAAACGAAAAATTCCGCTTCATTTACACTCCAACTCTCCCCTTCCCCCACTTCAGTTATTTTCATTTCCTTTTCTAATGCCTGTTTCTTTACTACTTTTTCTAATACTGCATCTTTTCCCTTTCGGCCAAATACCACTTCTTTTACAGGTATATATGATAATAATTCTTGCGCAGCACCTATATGATCTGCATCTCCATGCGTTACGATTAATTTATCAATTGTTTTAATACCTTCTTTTTGTAAAAAGGGTATTAAAACATCATTTCCAACAGAAAATTCATGCTTTTTTTGTTGCCATTCTTCCTTATTCACACGAAGCGTTCCACCTGTATCAATAAGATAAATCCCTTTATCATACGGAAGGCGAATTAATATTGCATCACCTTGTCCAACATCAATAAATGTTACACTTCCGCCGCCTCTAAAATATGGATATATATAATGACATGTGCTAATAAAAAGAAATACACTCGCAACTATACAAACTATTTTTTTCGGCGCTCTCCGTTCCCAAACCATCAATATGCTGACAATACTGGCGCAATATACAGCTACAAGATTGAAGGGCGTTTCCCCGAAGATAAGCTGGGTAAATGGTAAACTTTCACAATAACTTAGAAAATCATTAGACATACTCAAACCTATTGATAATACATCGGCAAATCCTTTTGCGAGAAACGGGACAATTGGCATACACAGTAAAATAATAATGCTACATGGTAATACAATGATAGATAAAAACGGAACGTATAAGAGATTGAGGAGAATGCTATATGGAGAAAAATAACCAAAGTGGTATAACAAAATCGGAGTACTAACGAGCTGTGAAATGATAGAAATATAAATAGAATTTCGGATTACTCCGTTGCTACTCTCTAACAATAACGGAGCAGACAAAAGTAAAGCGAAGCTACCTACAAAAGAAAACTGAAATCCAATATTAAAAACAAGATAAGGGTCATATATAAGCATGCATATAGCTGTTACACTTAAAGCATCTAAACTAGATAAACGAATCGAGCACATAAAAGCAATTAACATCAAAACTCCTGTTATAGAAGCTCTTATAACAGAGGGTGACGCCCCTGCTAAAACCATATACAAAGGAATACAAACGATAAGGCAAATTGTTGCTACCTCCCTTGTCACACCGCTTCTTAGCAAAATAAAATATACTATCACCATTAACAGTACAATGTGCGAACCTGAAATTGCTAACAAATGTACAAGACCAAATTGTTGATATTGCTCTTCCACTTCAAACGTCATTTGTTGTCTATCACCAAATAGTAATGCATTCATAAAAGCACCTGATTGCTCTGGAAACATTTCTGTAACTTTCGAGATTACTTGTTGCCTCAAAAGAAGAATCCATTGCGTGAGCGACAGTGATGTTTTATAGCATTCAGAAATATATGTAGCCTCAAATGTGAAATGAATATGTTGTTTGTATAAATAATCACGGTAATTAAAACCATGAAAATTCCGGGCTGTTTCCGGTTCTTTCCTCTCACCCTCGAATACACATGATATCCCTGCGTATAATTGTTGCATTTTTTTCTTTTCCAAGACTGATTTGATTCTATAACTTAACTGCACTATATTTTTATTCTGATCTTCAAATTGAAAAGATAGGCGATCCCCATTAACAAGCGGTGTATTTTGTATAACCCCTCTTGTAACTCCATAGGACTCCCCTAGAGGCTTATTCCACGTTTGAACATAGGAAGTGTATATGGCGCTATTAAAGCACGCTACAATACAAAAAATGAAGGTTTTACGCGAAGTGCGATATAAACAGAAGAAAACATTTAAAAAGAGGCAAAAAACTATCAATAAAAGTGACGAGGAAAAGGCAATTGCAACCCCTATTATAAATGAGATTGCAACATACCCCCATTGTTCCTGCAACTTATACTCACTCCTTATAGCATCATTTTTGCTTTCGTGAATACATGCTGTAATTCTTCCATTGATAAATTATCTTTTTCTAAAGACGCAAATAATTCTTTCAACTCTGTATAACGTTTTTGCTCCTCTAATGCAGCAATATCATATTCTAGCGGAACGTGCTTCACTGTTACGTTCGCTTGTTCAAATAACTCTATGGCGTATGGATGATTTTTATAATCCTGCGCATAATAAACCGCTGTAATACCACTTTGAATAATTGCCTTACAACATTGTAAACAAGGGAAATGCGTAACGTAAATTTCTGCTTCCTCTGTTTTCGCACCAAACTTGGCACATTGTAATAAAGCATTCATTTCGGCATGAATTGTCCGAACACAATGATTATCGATTACGTAACAACCATCATCTATACAATGTACGCCACCTTTAATTGAACCATTATACCCACCAGCAATAATTCGTTTATCGCGAACGATTGTCGCTCCTACCGCAAGCCTTGTACATGTACTACGCAAAGATAGTAGATGGCTTTGCGTCATAAAATATTGATCCCATGAAATTCGTTCCATATTTTTCACCTACTTTTTTGTCTACTTGTAGTGTAGCGAAAGAAGAAAAACTTCGTCAATCTTTTACGGAATAATAATTTGACCTTTTATCTTTTCAAGAGACTTCGCACCAATCCCATCAATCTCTAATAAATCTTCTATTTTCTGAAACGGACCATGTTCTTCTCGATATTTCAAAATACTTTCTGCCTTTCGAGAGCCAATCCCTGTAATTTTTTCTAGTTGTTCTTTCGCCGCTGTATTTATTCGAATCTTGCCATCTTCCTTAGAAGAAGTAAGCACCCCTTGTTCTGACTCATTTTTACTCGGTATATAAAGAAGCATTTGATCTTGTACATTTTGTGCTAAATTTACTTTTTTCATATCTACTTCTGATAAAAAACCACCAGCCTTTTGAACCGCATCCTTTACGCGATCTCCTTCCTTCATTTCATATACCCCTTCTTTACTAACCGCTCCTTTCACATCAATTATAATTGTTCTTTTCTGTTCCTTTGTATCCGATATTTTCGGTTTACCCTTTTTTTCTATCTCCTTCTCTTGTACATTCATTGTAATAGGCGTTCGTTCTACATTCTGATTCGTTTTCCAAAAAACAAGAAAAAGTAAAGTTCCAATAATAGCTACTAAACCTAACCACTTTTTCGGAAAATCCCACATCATTTTACACCTCTAATCATAAATTTATAACATCATTCATATTATTTAGGAGAAAGCTGTTACGAAGGAGGGATGAAACTTTGAACATAGGAATTATAGGGACAGGAAACATGGGAAATATACTAATCGATGCATTTTTAGAAACCCGTGCTGTCAAACCTTCTTGCCTTACAATCATTAATCGGACGCCCGCAAAAGCATATCATATAAAAGAAAAATACCCTTCTGTTCAGATAGCAAAAACAATCCCGGAAGTAATCGAACAATCACAACTTATTTTTATTTGTGTTAAGCCGATAGATATATACCCTATCCTAAAAAAATACGCTGAACATTTTTCTGATGAAACGTGCTTAGTTTCTATTACAAGTCCAATATCTCCATCACAATTAGAGACTCTCGTACCTTGCCACGTCGCGCGTATCATTCCAAGTATCACAAATCGCGCTCTCTCTGGCGCCTCACTATTTACATTTGGAGATAATTGCTCTGAAGAATGGCAACAAAAACTACTTCGTCTATTCAAAAACATTTCTACACCTCTTGTAATAAAAGAAGATATAACGCGCGTTTCATCTGATATAGCAAGTTGCGGTCCTGCTTTCTTTAGTTATTTACTACAATGCTTCATTAACGCTGCTGTAGATAAAACAAATATTACACACGAAGAGGCTACTACTTTAGTAAGTGAAATGGTCGTGGGGATGGGGAAATTACTTGAAAAAGAAATCTTCACATTACCTACCTTACAAGAAAAGGTTTGCGTGAAAGGCGGCGTTACTGGGGAAGGCATTCGGGTTTTAGAAGAACACGTTGGAGATATGTTCCATAAGTTAATCGAGCGAACACATGAAAAATTTGATGAAGATTTAGAATGCGTTGATCAGCAATTCAATAAACACACATAATAAATACGTCATTTTCATTCCAAATCCTTTTTATAAATACTTACTTTTTTACAATACATTTTCACTTCAACTACTATTCCCACACTTTACGCATACGATCTTTAGATTATGCTAGAACTAAAAATACATCTTCTTTATAAAACAAAAGCAACCTTCTCGGTTGCTTTTGTTTTTATCCGTTTTTCTTCGCCATGAAGAAAATACGCTCTGTTTGTTCTGTAACTTCAAGTCGCTCAAAATCACCTGTTACACGAAGCACTGTAAAACCTGCTTCTTCAAGCCATTTCGTTAACTCTTCCACTTGATATGCACGTTGCACGTGACATTCGTCAAACCGATGGTACACATCTTCTTCTGGATCTTGAACAAAGAATGTTAAATCATGCTCTACACTATTTGATTCTTCACCAGGGAAGCAATTCCAAATAAGAGATATTTCTTCTCCATTCACTGTATACGTTTCATTTTGAAATACATGATGTATTTTATATAAAGAGTGTACATCAAATAAAAACAAACCATCTTGACGTAAATGGTGAAATACTCTTCTAAATGTTTCTTGTACTCCATCTTCTTGCAATACATAATTTAATGAATCACAAAAAATCGTTACACAGTCAAACTCACCCGGAACATCAAGCTCGCGCATATCTTGTTGGTAAAAAGGAATAAAATGCCCTTCTCCGCCTAGTTTTTGCTGAGCGACTGTTAACATTTCTTCTGAAAGATCGACACCTATTAAATCGTAACCCTTTTGCACAAGCGGCAGGGTTACATTACCTGTACCGCATGCTACATCAAGAATTTTTGCCTCTTTCATACCTGCCTGCTGTAAACTTTCCTCTGTAAATTCCACCCATTTATCATAAGGGACATCATTCATTAGTTCGTCGTACAACAATGCAAATTGTTCGTATTTCATTGGCCTAACTCTTCTGTAATATCTTCACGTGGCACATCGCCCCATAGACGCTCTAAATTATAGTGATTACGCTCATCTTTATGGAATACATGAGCAACTACATCTCCAAGATCAACTAATACCCAACGCGCTTCGTCAAACCCTTCCATACGTTGTACGTCGATTTGGAACTCATGTGCTTTTGATTTAATTTCACGTGCAATTGCTTGCACTTGTTTATCTGAATTTCCGTGACAAATAATGAAATAATCTGCAATTGGTGAAATACCTTGCATATTTAGGACAACCATATCTTCTGCTCTCTTATCATCAGCTGCTTTTGCCGCTAATACTAATAATTCTTTATCGTTCATTTACTCATTTCCTCCTTGATAACTGCATTGTATGTTTGGAATGTTAATGGATAAATCGTCTGATCTTTTTCCATTAAAAATTGAATTGTTCTCTTTAACGCAAATAATAGGGCTTGATTTATATCCGTATATGCGAGTTTACGAGCCTCT
This sequence comes from Bacillus sp. JKS001846, assembly GCF_900176455.1. NCBI lineage: Bacteria > Bacillati > Bacillota > Bacilli > Caryophanales > Bacillaceae > Bacillus > Bacillus sp. JKS001846. The sequence continues at coordinate 1,405,049 of NZ_FWYG01000001.1, read as the reverse complement.
TCCACTCCTGGAAACTTTCGCCCAGGTTCAATGTAATCAGCTACATAAATCACTTTATCTAACATCGTCATATTCTCATGACCACTTGTATGATATGTAATAGCTTGCAAAATTTCAGAATCCGTAATGCCTACTTCTTTTTCTACTAAGTATGCCCCAACAGGTGCATGCCATAACTCTTTGTTATAGCAAAGTAAATCTTTCGGCAAATCTTCACGTTTAATAATCTCTTCCATTTCTGAAATTGCTCTACATTTCGCATAATCATGGAATATAGCTGCCATCTCTGCTTTTTTCTCGTCCACACCGTATAACTTAGCAAGCTCAATCGCTGTCTTCATTACACCAATTGTGTGTATATAACGTTTTTCATGCATTTGTTGTTTGACAATATGCAGTGCATTCTCACGATTCATACAACCCATTCCTCTCGATATATACCTGTACTTTTTCAGGAAGTAAATATTTACACGTTTTCTTCTCTTTATATCTCTCACGTAATAAGGATGAAGAAACTGCAAATTCCGGAATTTCCACTGTAGTAATCTTATATGGTGTATGCAATGTATACCCAGGTCTTGCAACTCCAACAAACGTTACAAGATTAAGTAAAGCTTCAATGTTATACCACTTCGGTAAATATTCAACCATATCCCCACCAATAATAAAGTGAAACTGCACATCCGGATACTTCTTCGTCAATTGTAACATAGTGTCATACGTATAAGATGGGCCCTTCCTACTTAGCTCTTCTAAACAAATAGAAAAGTGTTCTTCTGCCTCAGTCGCGAGCTCTAACATATGTAAACGACTTTCTACACTTGTAATATTCCGCCCTTGTTTATGTGGCGGAATCTGGTTTGGCAAGAACCATACTTCTTCCAAGTTCAAAGCGTGATATACTTCATTTGCAATTAGCAAATGTCCATAGTGAGGCGGATCAAATGTACCGCCAATGATGCCAATTTTCCTCAAAAGAAACGCCCCTTCCTTTTATATACAGCAACTCTCCTCGGTTAGGAATGAAGAGAGTTGCTATTAATAAAAGTTCAATTGGTTTCGCTCTCTACATCATTACGCATCAGCGATAAAAATAGCGCATGCTAATCTTTTTATCGAGGAAGCTTAATTTGTTTATTTTCTCTTGATTCTTTGTATAAAACGATTGTGCTTCCAATTACTTGAACGATTTCAGCACGTGCACCTTTTGCAAGTTCTTCCGCAACCTCACGGCGATCAAATTCACAGTTTTGTAATACACTTACTTTAAATAACTCACGAGCTTCTAAAGTATCTGCAATTTGTTTAATCATATTTTCATTTACTCCGCCTTTTCCTACTTGAAAAATTGGTGTTAAATGATGTGCTTGTGCACGTAAAAATCTTTTTTGTTTTCCTGTTAACATATATGTTAGCCTCCAAGCTTTTCTATAACTAATTGTTTCATTCTCTCGATATTTGGCGTGCGTCCTGTCCACATTTCAAATGCAAGTGCTCCTTGATAAACAAACATATCAATACCATTTTGAATGATTGCACCTTGCTCTTTTGCCTCACATAAAATTTTCGTTTGAAATGGATTATAAATTATATCTGATACAATCGTTCCTTTTTTTAACGAACAAATTTGTAATGGCGTATATTCTACGTGCGGATGCATACCTATCGTTGTCGTCTGAATGATAATATCATAATTTCCTTGTTCTTCTGTCGCTTTTTCTAACGACAAAGCAACAGAATTAACATCGGCCGTACGTGCAGCAATAAGTTCCTTCGCCTTATTTACTGTACGATTGGCTACATCAATCTCTTTTACACCTACATCAGCAAGAGAAAAATAAATAGCTCGGCTAGCACCACCTGAACCAAGTAACAAAATACGTTTCCCTTGAAGTGGTTCATTACTAATTGACTGCAGCGCTCGAACAAAACCAATCCCGTCTGTGTTATAGCCAATTAATCTTCCATCCTTATGAACCACTGTATTTACTGCACCGATTTTCCTTGCCAATGGGTCAATCTCATCCAAATACTCCATAATAGCAACCTTGTGCGGAGTTGTTACATTAAATCCTGAAATACCTAATGCTTTTAAACCTCTTACTGCTTCCCCTAGCAATTCCTCTTCAACAAGGAACGCATGATAATGGGCATCCATATTCAAGTGTTCAAATGCATCATTATGCATAACGGGTGATAATGAATGTCCAATTGGATTTCCGATTACACCATATAATTGTTTCATAAATCCCTCTCCATATTAAATTAAAGATTTACGTAGTGAAACACTTACTCCTTTTGGTACGTGTGCAACAATTTTTGCTCCTGGTTCGTTCACAGTAACCCATCCTAATCCAGAGAATACAACATCCGTTTTAGGTTCACGAATATTAAATTCGTATTTCACTAGCTCAGGCATATTTGCTAATTCTTCTGGCGTTGGTGGGCTTAGTAAATCCCCGGCATGATTTTTATATAATTCATCTGCTTTCTCAAGCTTTGTACGATGGATTGTTAAGCGATTCGAGAAGTGACAAGTAAATGCACGACGACCACCACTTACATAATCAAAACGTGCCAATCCACTAAAGAATAACGTTTGTTCTTCATTTAATTGGAATACCATCGGCTTAATTTCTTTTGTTGGTGTAATAAGCTTTAAGCTTTGCTTTCCAACATAATGAGCCATTTGGTGGTGGTTAATAATACCTGGCGTATCATATAAAGAAGACTCTTCGTCCAATGGAATATCAATTAAATCCAGTGTTGTTCCTGGGAAATGAGATGTTGTAATTACATTTTCAGTCTCATCACTAAATTCTTTAATCATACGATTAATAAATGTCGATTTCCCTACATTCGTACATCCAACAACATAAACATCTTTGCCGCCGCGATAATACTCAATAGCATCTGCTAGTTCAGCAATTCCTTGTCCCTTCGCTGCACTAATTAAAAAGACATCTTCTGGTTTTAATCCTAGCTGCTTTGCACTATAGCGCATCCAATGTTTTACTTTATCATGTTTTACTGACTTTGGAATTAAATCAGCTTTATTTCCAACAAGTAATACTTTATTATTCCCTACGAAACGATGTAAGCCAGGTAACCAGCTACCATTAAAATCAAAAATATCTACAATTTTGACTACTAATGCATCTGATTTTCCAATTCCATTTAAAATGCGTAGGAAGTCATCATCTGTTAACGATACATCTTGAATTTCATTGTAATGCTTCAAGCGAAAACAACGTTGACAAATGACTTGTTCTTTCTCTAAAGATGAGGCAGGAGCATACCCCACTTCGTTTTTATTTTCTGTTTGAATTTCTACACCGCAACCAATACATTTAATTGTTTCAGTCAAACTTTATTCCTCCCAGTTAATTAAACCTTTTTTCTTCATATTTTTCATAATTCTTCGTTCAATTTTTCGATTAAAGCGCGTTACTAATCCGTCCGTTTGTGCTACCGGTACAACTAAAATTGTATGAAGGCCTACTCGGTTTCCACCAAGCACGTCAGTCAGTAACTGATCTCCAATTACTACAACTTCATCTGGCTGCAAACGCATCTCTTGTATCGCACGCTTAAATGCGCGAACAAATGGTTTACGTGCACTATGAATAAATGGAATACCTAATGGATCAGCAAAATCTTTCACACGTTGCTCATTATTATTTGAAACGACCGTTACTTGAATGCCTTGCTCTTTCATTTCCAAGAACCATTTTTCAAGTTGCGGCGTTGCATTGGGACGATCCCATTCAATTAAAGTGTTATCTAAGTCAGTAATAACGCCTTTAATCCCACGTTTTTTTAAATCTTCTGGTTGAACATGATATACATTTTTCACATATTCATTTGGTAAAAATAGTTTCAATTTCTTTCACCTCTTTGAGGATTTTTCATAAAATTTTTCGACAACATTTTTCGATATATAACCTGTGGATAAAATTGTACACATTTTCCACATTAATTTTGCAGTTAATTTGGAATTTACTAACAAACTATACACACTTTATCCACCTAGGTATGTGGATAACCACTCGTTTGTGACTGTCATATTTTTTTGGTACATTAAATGCATCAACGAATCAATCCTTATATTATTAGGAGGTGACTCACCTTGAAAACAAAACATATGGAACAGTTATCCACTGAGTTACTCACTGAGTCTTATTATAAAGCAAAAGAACTAAAATTAAATCCCGACTTCATTTTACTTATAAAACAAGAAATCATTAGACGCTCATTAGAGGACAAGCTTGTCAAATCATCTTGATTACATATAAAGTGAAAGTTTAATCAGCCCTTACCAATCAAACAGTTAAAAGATAAATTATTAGATGCCCTGTAAAAAGAGCCATCCTACGATGGCTCTCGAATAAACAAGTACTCCCATCTAGGGGATTTCATCATTAAGTATCTTTGCCCATAACTCTTACTTACGGTTATAAAAGCTTTTCTTTATTTATGAGCTAAGCGAGTAGCTATTTTTTCACCAAGACGAAGCTCTTGTCCACTCTTTAATTCCTGCACTACTTCTATCATATCTTTTTCAAACAATAACACAACTGTTGAACCAAATGTAAAGTATGCCATTTCTTCACCTTTTTGAACAGTGTCTCTCTCATGCAAAAGCTCAATACTATTAACAAACATAGCACCTACTTTTACAAGAGCCATATGCTCGCCATCACTGCTTACTTCTGTAACAGAACGATAATTTTTTGACAGTGGTTCTTTCCCGTATTCCATACCAGCTGCATTTACCGGATATGATTTTCTACCGAGTACAAATCTTTCAGTCACAGAACCAGAAAGCGGACTATGAATGCGATGATAATGACTTGGACTCAAATAAATTACCATATATGTACCGCCTGCATATCGCGTTGCACGTTCTTCATTACCTAGCATATCCACGATTGAATAGCGCTTTCCTTTAATATCAAATGTTTTTGTATCCTCAATAGGACCATGATCTGCAAAAACACCATCAACAGGACTAACGATACTCGATGCATCTGTATCAATACTACGCTTTCCTTCTTTTAGCTTACGCGTAAATAATTCATGCAATGTTCTATATTCCTTCAAACCCTTTTCCATCTCATCTTGATTAATTTGAAAAACTTTCGCGTACGATGGAATAATGATAGAGCTCAAACGAGATTGTGCAAATTTACGTAATATATAAGAAGTAAAGCGACCATTTGTAAGTTCTATCATAAGTCGATATAATGTACGTCGCAAATTGCGAAACCCCCTAATCAGTCTATAACTTTAGTTTTCCCTTCTTTTCTTTCTATATCATATGTAAAATTGGTTCTTATTCCCACATATCATATAAAGCAGCCTTATTATATATACAGAAAACTAAGTATGGTATTATTCTTAAATTATTTAGCACCTTCTAATATTACAGATAGAATCCGTCATTTTCAACAGTGAACGTGTATTTCTTCTTAGCATAACGCGTTTTCTTTTCTTATTTACAATAAAAAAAGCAGCCCATTTTAAATATGGCTGCTTCTAATACACTTTACTCTTTCGCTTTTTTCTCTTTCTCTGCCCTTACAAACTCGTGGAACATTTTCATTAAAGCACGCTTTTCAATCCGTGATACGTAGCTTCTAGAAATACCAAGCGCCTTAGCGATTTCCCGCTGTGTTTTCTCCTTATCTAGCCCAAGTCCAAAACGTTTCACAATCACTTCTTTTTCTCTTTCGTCTAAAATATCGATATACTCTTTAATTTTTTCTAACTCCATACTAAGCTGAATCATATCAATTACATCTTCAGACTCTGATTTTAATATATCAATAAGCGATATTTCATTGCCCTCTTTATCTTGCCCGATCGGATCATGAAGTGAAACATCTTTTTTCGTTTTCTTTAGTACACGTAAATGCATCAAAATTTCATTTTCAATACAGCGTGCTGCATACGTCGCAAGCTTCGTTCCCTTTCCTGCAGAATAGCTCTCGATCGCTTTAATGAGCCCGATTGTACCAATTGAAATTAAATCTTCTGCATCTTCTCCTGTGTTCTCAAATTTTTTAACGATATGAGCTACAAGCCGTAAATTATGTTCAATTAAAAGATTTCTCGCTTGAGCATCACCTTGCTCCATTAACTCTAAGTACTTTCTCTCATCATCTGATGATAACGGCTGCGGGAACGCATTGTTCTTCACATAAGAAACAAAGACAAACACTTCTCGAACCATATATCCAATTGCGGCGAATAGACTCAAACCTTTCACCTCCGCCAAAATAGTGGTCTTTATTATGTGTATGTGGGCGTGAGGTTGTTTGTGTCTGTACAGTTTATTTATAAAACTCAACACTTCTAACATTTAAAATATTTTATCGTTATATTATAATTAAATAAAATTGTTATTTATATATGAATATGCTATTAAAGGGGACACTATTCATGATTACATTAGAACGATTATTAAATGTAACAATTTATTTAGGGGTATTTTTACTTTTCATTTCGTTCATTACTTTTGTTATTAAAAGAGGGCCTGATTTATTATTTTTTCAATTTGGAATTTCTTTATTTTTTGGAGCTCAAATTATAACTGGAATAAAATTTTTTCATAACTATGGTTTCTCCTTTCACTCAAAACTAGAACTACTTATCTTTATTTTCTATGTAATTGGAATTATTACATGTATACTATTATTCTTTCACTTTCAAAATCCGTATCGAATTTTTTTATTAATCTGTAGTTGTTTATTTTTAACTGGATCCAATTATTACTTTAAAGAAACATTAAATTTTAGTAAAAAAATTCCAAAGCAAAACAAAACTTTTTTAAGTACACAAGATGACTCTTTTCCAAAAGAAGTTCGTAAATTTTCAGAGGATTACAACAACATAATAAGAAATGATTTTTATGAAATACCGATGATTCCTACTGAATTACAGATTACAAGCAAAAAAGATTCTTCCCATAGTACATCTTACTTAGTTGAACTTCATAATAGCGAAAATGAAATTACTGATGACTCTGTACAATTAACTCCATCAGACCGTTTTTATGTGCTGTTAAATAAACAAAAAACAAAAATATCAAAAATAGTATATGAAGGACAGAATTTTTTCACATTTACAGTCACACTAAAGGCTCTTAATTTACAGCAAGAACCAGAGATTCATAATATGTTTTTAGAAATAGATAAACGTAGAGCGATGAATCTTCTTAATTTTGAAATTAAAGCCCATACTAAAGAATGGAAAGTAATATTTAAAAGTGATAGTTCTTATTCCAATCTTCCTATCACATTTACTTTTGAAAAACGAACAGGCAAAGTATAAAAATAAAAAGAGTTATTTTCTTTGAAAAATAACTCTTTTATTTTACTTACTCCAAATCTTTCTCCCCGCTTGGGCATCAATATAACGAATTTCCCGCCTACAATTAAAAGGTTCTTTATGTTTTTCATCTGTCGTTTGTTTGTAAAGTAGTTTGTATTTCGTTTCCTCTGCATCATGATCTAAAAACCATTCTAATTTAACTCGGATAGCCTCTCTGTATATTTCTAACGCTTTTTCTTTAGTTACTTTTGGTGTTATTTCATATGTGAGCAATTCTTTTATAAAGTTGCTAGACTCCCCCGAGTAGTGCATAACAGCACCATTTTCTGCATTGATGTTAATCATAAATTGGTTATACTCTGCCGGAATATCATTTATATATACAGAAAAGATAAATCTTTCAATCCCATCTTCTGCTTCTTCACGTTCCTCCCAAAGACGCAGATATTGTGTGATATCTGGAATAACTCGTTCTAAAAATTGAAGTGCTCTTTGTAAACATTCCTCTCTAGACAGTATTTGCTTTACTTCTTTATCATCTGTCAGTTTTATAAAACCAGTTAATTCATTGGTTAATTTATCAATTGTAACGCTAACTAAATTATTATATTTCAACATCGGTAAATGCTTTTTAAAGAATTCATTCATTAAATATGGATTCTTTTCTTCTTTCTGTTTTTGTAATTCCTCTTTCGGAACAAATTTCATCCTTATTTCATCATCATTTTCTGTCTCATCTACTTTTGTAAAACCTTCTTTATTCCAGTCAAATAATTCGAATACTTCACCTCGTTCGTTACCTTTTTTCGATTTTTCAACAGCTACAGCCGAAGGCAATTTATAATGATCTGGTCCAAATAAATCTTTACCTGTACTTGTATCAATAAACGCATGACTAGGCTCTGGTTCATATACAAGATGGTACCCTTTTACTTCTTCCCCGTTTTCATACTCACATGAAGAGTATGTTAAATCTATAAATACAAGTCTCATATCTTGTCTAGCTTTCAAATTTTCTAAAACGATATTCTCCTCAACAATTTCACTTGGCCATAACGGTTTTTTCTCTATAGCTTTTTGTCCATTGTAATGAAAATGCACAACATTACCTGAAGAGTGCACTCGCACAACGCACCCTGTATTCGGCAATGGATAGCTATTCACTTCTTGCATATAATTTACTTCTTTCCAACCGCGCCTGTCGTCCTTAACCGTTACATATGTATAGAATTCATATCCTTCTTTTGTATATTTTTTCAAGAACGCATTTGCAATCTCTCTTGCCTTCTTCTCCTCTATCGCTTCCTTGCCACTTGAAAAAGGATTTTCATCATCTATCCTAAATTCAATTAAATTACCAGTATGTCTATTCAATGTAATTTGTATCGTTCTCTCCTGATCCTCTTTATGCTCCCACCATAATAGATGATACGGGTCATCACCCCCTTCTTGATCATCTACAACAAGACTATATTCATCTGGAATATTAATAATATGAGCCACTTGCTCTTTTCTTTCTTTATCTTTTTGATTCATCATACCGCTCCCTTTATTACAATTTAAGGTAATTATAACAAACAAAACCAAAGAACTATAAAAAAAGACTAGAGATATCTCTAGTCTTCTACTTCGTTTCACGATGTAACGTTACTCGCTTTAATCGTGGACAATATTTTTTTAATTCGATGCGTTCTGGATTGTTTCGTTTATTTTTTTTAGAAATGTAATTACGATCACCGCACTCCGTACAAGCTAATGTAATATTTACACGCATATTTAATTCTCCTTTCTTTCAAAAATCGCAACTAAAACGTAATGATTACGATTTATATATTATAAAACTTCATTCCATTTGTCAATTGCAAAAACAAGAAGATTCCATTTAGAATCCCCTTGTTTTTATAGTTAAATAAATTTTCTCCCGCATTAACGGGCAGTAAGACCCCCACTGATTAAAAGTTTCACTTTATTAAAACGATTCGTATGTAACAAACTCACTAATCGGCTTTCGATATCCTCGTGGGCGAGTTTTAGTCGTATCACTTTTTCCTATCGTAATCATTAAAACAGGTACTATATGCTCCGGCATATTTAATTCACTTTGTACTGCTTTTTCATCGAAACCAATCATTGGACATGTATCATAGCCATAATATTTAGCTGCGTACATAAAAGTCATCGCGCTTAACGAAGCATTTCTAATCGCTTCATCCTCCATGAAACGCTCTCCTTTTCCTTCATATAAACCTTTCGTTTGCCTAATTGTATCTTCATATTCACATTCATCAATCATTTTTAAAACTTTCATACCGAAGTAAATATTTTCAACATTTTGGTATGCTTTTTTATCACCACAAACGAGCACTACCGCTGATGCACTCGATACTTTATATTGACCGAAAGCTAATTCTTTTAATCTTTCTTTTCGCTCTTGATCACGAATTACAACATAATGTGTGTGCTGCAAATTATAGCAAGATGGAGAAAGCTTAGTTAACTCAAATATTTTTTTAAAATCCTCATCAGGGATTTCTATACCTTGTATAAATTTCATTGCAGAACGTCTAGCAATTGCTAATTCTTCAAAGTTCACCATATATCCTCCTCGATAACTGTAAATTTAAATATACATTAATTTATACAAATAGATAAATCAAATAAAAACACTTTAAATCCGAATAATAATTATGATTAACAGCAAAAAAGACAAAAAGCTGAAACAATTAGTTCATACGAAATTCACACGAATCTATTACTATAGAAACTGTACATAGTGAACTTATTAACAATCACGTTTATTTATATAAAATCTTACTCGAAAGGAGTTGAAAGTATGAAAACTAAATATCGCTTTATGATCTCATCATTTGCTGCTTGCGCTTATATGATTTGGTATTTAGTATAATAACGACCTCACTTGCAAATAGGAAAAGGTGTGTATATAAATGGAATATAATCAATCAACAGTTAACTACTGGAAAGCTTTTGTATTACCATATACATTTGCTTTAGAAGAGTTAAAAACTAAATTTGAAATTATGAACCGGGAAGCTCAATTTCTAGAGGATTACAACCCGTTTGAACATATAAAAACAAGACTAAAACAACCTGAAAGTATTATTAAAAAACTAGAGCGCAAAAGCTTATTACCAACAGTTGAAAATGCTCAAACACATTTACAAGATATTATTGGTATTCGTATTACATGTTGCTTCGTAGAAGATATCTATCATTTGAAAGAAGTCATTCAAAAACGCGAAGATATGGAAGTCATAGAAGTAAAAGATTATATCGCTAACCCAAAACGAAACGGATATAAAAGTTTACACATGATCATTAAATACCCTTTATCACTAAATTCTGGTACAAAAGATGTATTTGCAGAAATTCAGTTACGTACACTGGCAATGGACTTTTGGGCAAGTTTAGAACACAAACTTTATTATAAATATGAAGGGAAAATACCGGAGTATTTAAAAGATGAACTACATGATGCAGCAATGAAAGCTGAAGATCTGGATAATAAAATGGCCACAATTCGTCAAGATATTGATGATATTGAGGCATGTTCAAATCAAATTATGCTACCACTATAAAAAAAGGTTCTCGCCAATGAGAACCTTTTTTCTATCATTTTTGGGAAGTACGACTCCACACTTATTAAAGTTTCACGTTATTTTTTCTCTATTGTTCGAACCTCTTCAATCTTCCATTTATCCTCTTCTTTTCCAAGGGCATACTGTACTTTCTTTTGAAGAGTAATACTGTCGTCTACTTCCTTTTCTTTCGTTTCAACAATAACATACCCTACTTTACTAACTTTCATATCTATATGTTCCAATTCAATTTTCTTATTTCCCTTTTGAAATGCGGCTTCTTTTTGTGTTTTTAAGTCTTCAGCACTAGGCATCTTCTTTGAAAATAACTCCATATGTTCTGCAAGATTTTTTTCATTGGTCGTTCGCACAAATGTATGAATAACATCTTGAATAGATTTCTCTTCTTCTTTTGTTATTTGTACCTTTTCCTCAGTTTTTTTAGTAGTAGATTTTTGTGCTACATTATTCTCTTCTTGTTGACATCCAACTAGTAATACTACAAATGCTAGAAGGAATCTTAATTTCGCAAATATTTTTTTCATATTTCCAACTCCTAAAAAGAAAAGCGAGGCAGTTCGCCTCACTTTCGCTCTTAATTAGCGTCTTCCTTTATTCGGATCACCGCCACCAACAATATCAAAGACACGTTTCGCTATATTTGTATTCTCTTGAACGCCAGAGAACAAGTATTTACCTGGACCAAATGCATACACGTTCACATCTTCCCCTGTATGTCCACCTGTTGTCCAGCCTGTAACCGAGCGCTTATTGAAAATATCTTCAATTGCATTATCAATCTTTGTTACATCTTTTGACGGAGCTATATCATTTACAGCTTGAATTTCTTCTGGAGTTAATTGTAAATCAATATACTTTTTCAATGTTTCTTCTACATTTGCACCTTTTGCAATCTCATTTGCCATAAAGTCTGGTGTGCGTTTTGCAGCTTTAATTGGATCTACTTTAAAGTTATACTCGCCATTGGCACCTAAAGATAAGCCACCAGTAGCGTGATCTGCCGTTGCAACAACTAACGTATTTTTATCTTTTTTCGCAAACTCAATCGCTGCTTTGAAAGCTTTTTCGAAGTCTTCCATTTCACTCATTGCACCAACAATATCATTATCATGTCCAGCCCAGTCGATTTGACTTCCTTCCACCATTAAGAAGAAACCATTTTTATTTTTGTTCAAACGCTCAATTGCTGCATTAGTCATTTCTTCTAATGAAGGTGTTTTCTCATTGCGGTCAATCATTTTATCTAATCCACCTGGTGCAAATAAACCAAGAATTTGATCATTTTTATCATTTAACAATTGATCTCGATCCGTTACATAGCTATAACCAGATTTCTTAAACTCTTCTGTAAGATTACGATCTTTTCTAACAAAGTTCTTTACGCCGCCGCCAAGCATAACATCTACCTTATGCTTCCCTTTAATTTTCTCATCAAAATAATCATTTGCAATTGCGTCCATATTTTTACGGCTAATGTCATGCGCACCGAAAGCAGCTGGTGTTGCATGTGTAATTTCAGAAGTTGCAACGAGTCCCGTTGATTTCCCTTTTTCTTTCGCTTGCTCAAGAACTGTTTTCACTTCCGCTTTATCATTATCAACTGCAATTGCAGCATTATATGTTTTAATTCCTGCTGACATAGCTGTTGCTGCCGATGCAGAGTCTGTAATATTTTCATGTTCATCTTCTGGGTATGTTTTTTGTGTTCCTACAAGATGCTTATCAAATTCTGTAGATTCCATTTCAAAGGTTTTTGGATTATCTTTCATATAACGGTGAGCCGTCATATATGAAGGACCCATACCATCCCCAATTAATACGATAACATTTTTAATCTTTGCATTGCTTCCGTTCTCATCTGCATTAACCTCACTAGAACGAGTAAAATTCCATGTTGCTACCGAAGTAACTGCTAATGATGCCACAACTGCAAATGGCCATGCTTTTTTCACAAACTTTTTCACTGTCTTGTCCCCCTAATTAGGTTATTCATTTCCCACTATCAAATTTAATGGAAGACTATTAAGAGAAAATTAGCTGTATGTAATTTTTTTGTTAACTTATGTAAATATCAGTTATAATTTGTATAAGTTTGTCTTTTTGTATCAATCATTCCGCCCTTTACAATTTAAATATAAACAAGTTGGATTTCATTTAACGTAAATCTCTTTTTTTACATTTTGACTCTATGTTTATGAAAATAAATAGAAATGCGGTGAGCCTTTATGAAAATAGTAAAGCTAAATGAATCTTTTATTTTTGAATTACTTAATCTTTGCAAATCTGTTGGATGGTTACACGATGAAATTTTTATGAAAAAACAATTCGAAATGTATCTTTCTATCGGCACACTTGTAGGTTACATTCATGAAAACAAACTCATTGCGACTGGAGGAGTATTTCCCTTTACAAGTAACTTCGCTTCCATTGGTATGTTAATCGTTCACCCTAATTTTCAAGGACGCGGAATAGGGCGCATGTTGCTAAATCATTGCTTGGAACAAATTCATCCAAAACAACCCATTGCACTTATTGCGACAAAAGCTGGCGAACCTCTATACACATCATGCGGATTTCAAACAGCAACAACGATTCATCGTTTTGAAAAGCAAACTATTAAGACGTACCCTTCTCACTTACAACAAGTACAAGAAGAAGACCTTATACCTGTTACTTCTCTGGATCAAATTGCAACTGGTATGAATCGTTCTCTACTTTACTCTTTGCTATTACCAAGGGCCGTACACTCTTTTAAAATTGAAAGAAATAACTGTATAGAAGCTTTTTCATTATGCATACAAAAGGGCAATATATTATGTATCAATCCACTTATCGCCAAGCAAGAAGAAGATGCTATCCAATTATTAAAAAAGATATGTGAATGTTGGAATGGTATAGTACGAATTGATGTTCCACACTCACAATTTACATTTCGTCAATTTCTTCAAACAGAAAATTTCCAAGAAACGCTCCTTTCACCTCTTATGATAAAAAATGGTAGCCAACTTCCTGGAAATCGTAATATGCTATTTGCTATGATAGATACAGCGTTATGTTAGAAAGGAGACACCTAATTGAAGCGATTTAGCTATTTTATGGTAGGTTGTCTTACTCTTACACTATTAGTAGGATGTAGTGCAGCAGAAAAGCCAGTAGAACAAGTAAAACAAGTTAAAAATACAATTACAGCGAAACTAGCTACCGAGGAAAAAATGGTAGAAATAGATGGTCAAACCATTTACTTTAAAAAGATTGGTAATGAAAAACCACCTTTACTTATGATTCATGGCTTTGGAGGGTCATCAGATGGTTTTCAAAAGATTTACTCCGATTTAGCAAAAGATCATACAATTATTTCTGTAGATGCTTTAGGATTCGGGCGCTCATCTAAGCCAATGGATTTTTATTATTCTTTTCCAACTCATGCAAATTTGTATTATAAATTAATGAAAAAACTAGGGTATGATTCATTCGCAATACTGGGGCATTCCATGGGGGGAGAAATTTCTCTAAATTTAACATATTTATATCCTGAAGCAGTTACTCACCTTATTTTAACTGATGCTACAGGTGGCCCTCATACATTCGTTAATAAACAAGGCTCACCAAAACCACAATTGTCGACTGATTTAAATGCCGTTTCTTCTATTACAGATTATGATGAAAGCAAAGTGAAATTCAAACGTAATGATGAAGAGCATTATAATAAAATGAAATTATGGCCTAGACGTCTTAAAATTAATGCAAATGAAATAAAACAGCCAACTTTAATTATATGGGGCAGAAATGATAGTAGCGTTTCCTGGAAAGAAGGAGAAACGTATCATCAATTCTTAAAAAATAGCACTTTACATATTATTGAAAAAGGTTATCATGCACCATTTCGCCAAGAACCACAAGAATTTGTCGGGTATGTAAAAGATTTCTTTAAGAACAATCCGATTAAAGTTGAAAAATAACATAAACGGGTATCTCAAAATGAGATACCCGTTTTCATATATTAAGCAGCTTGCTTTTGGCGTTTTGGAGTTTTTGATCCTAATACTTTCGGGATAACGAAGCCATCCATTCCAAATTTCCCAGCGTTCATACCGGAAACAAGAACAAACATAGATAAGATAACCATCTCAGGGTTCACACCAATTGACCCACTAAACATATAGGAAAAGTTCATTACAAGACCAAAAAAGACCGCTGTTTTTGTTAAACAGCCTACAATTAAACCAATTCCGACTAAAATTTCTCCCCATGTTACAAGTGTATTAAACAAATCTACATTTGGAATTGCAAATTCTTGTAAGAATGATGCCCACCAAGATTGAACAGCCGGTTGTGCACCTTTAGATTTTTCAATTGCCCCTTGCAAATAACCTGTTGCATCGAATCCTTTTCCTTGTAGTTTACCGATTCCAGCCATTAACCATGTGTAACCAAGATATACTCGAATTACTGCTAATGCAAAAGAAACTGCTTTGTTTTCTCTTAAAAATTGAATAACCATATCTTCCTCCTAAAGTTGTAATTAAGTTAGTTACAGATAATATAATAACATTAGTTACTTATTTTTCAAACGTTAATTATGAATAATCTGTGACATGCGTATGAAACATTAAAAACTAACGTTTATATAGTAACTTTTATTACCTGTAAAAACTTGAACATATCATACCACAAGTGATAACCATTTTCATTGAAAAAAATGTGAGTTAAATGTGAAACACGTTTATTCGAATATAGAATAAACGTGTTTCACACTAATTATAGAATCGAAATGTATGTGTCTCCTCATCAATTAAACTCGCTTCTTGAAACGCTTCTTCTAACGTTTTCCCATGGTTAATAACCCCATAAAATAAGCGTATAGTAAACATAAGTGCTGCATTTCCATCTACATAATCAATCGATCCAATATATGATTTCGCACCACTATGTAAAAAAGATTTTGCTAGATTTTGCTCCCCTAACGTACACCCGCTATTTACAATATGTGTATTATGCAATTTTGCATATTTATAAATTTCTTCTGTACCAAAATACCCTCTCGGTTCATCTTGTTCATATACTTCTTCGCCTAACTCTTCCATGACAAACTTCCCTTCTTCACCATGAAAGCAAAAAATAATATAATTAATATTGTTAAATAAGTTCTTTCCAGAAAGAACTTCCACAAAATCTTTCGGTCTACCAATCCAATATGTCACAACCCTTGCACCAAAATATTCAAGAGATGCTCGGATTGATTGCGCCTCTAAATCCGAATTAAAACCAACTACTAATGCAATATTCAACATACAACCCCCATCCTATAATCAGCCCTTATCAATCAGAATTTTATGGGATAAATCCATTTCATATATGCCCGTTTCTTTCAAAAAATCTGATCTAGTTAAAACGACTTTCTGTAAATATTGCCTATATGCTGTAATTGTTCCATCGTGAGATACAATGCAAATTCTTTCAGCACCCAGTTCATAACACCAAAGAAGAAATTCATCTACTATTTGCTGAAAACTATTCTCTGAAATAGTGTTTATACCTTCCTTCCATAACTGATTATTTGAGCTTTTCTCTATCGAAAAATGCGGAAATAACTTTGTTATCATTCCCTGATCTACTATATAATCGCACGGTAATGTTTTCGCTCCTTCTCGATAAGGAAAAATACGTGGGGATACATATGGATGGACTAGTTTTTGACAAGCAACTTTCGCACTCCATATTGTCGCCGTTTGCAAAGTTCTAAGTGTAGGACTAACAATTAATATATCCGCTTCTTGTAATGATATATCACGTTGAAGTAATTTAGCTTGAGCCTTTCCTACTCTCGTCAATGGTGGGTCAAACACTTGTAAACTTTCTGGTAAATCCGTTGTATGTTCACCTTCACCATGCCGAACAAAAACGATTTTCATATTCAGCCTCCTCTTACTATAAAATCCTCACACATATTTCTTCCCTATTGCATTCTTTATTCCTGCTGTATAAAAACCGATATGTAAAAAACATTTGACACTAATCTTTGTAAAATATTACAACATTACATGTAAAATACTTTTTACATCGAAAGGAGAATTACATATATGAAATGGATAATTGTCTTTATTGGAATGATTGTATGGGGATATATAAACGGCTTCTTTAGTAGTGATCAAACTGCTAATCCCTGGATTACAGATGATGAACGTGAAACAAAAATTAAACAAAAAGCAATTACGGCAAGCTGGTCCGGTGTTTTTATGTTTTGTACCATTAGCCTCTTAAATAAATGGTTAGGTTTAAGCACAAACGATAAATCACCGTACTTACCAGACCCTATCGCAGCTATTTTAAAGGAAAATGTAGAGTTACAAGTTTTACTCATGCTATTTGTTATGTATGGAATATTTTACTTACATTATCGAAGAAAATTAAGTGCCTAACTTCTAACTCATGATTATCCTCCTAAATGGTTATAGTAATTAGGACGAAATGAAAGGAGCGATAGAAAAATGAGTAACTCGAATGAATTTTTAGATACACTACATGAAAAACAAGCAAAAGATGAACAAAATAGAAAGCGCCAAGGGAACGGAAACCCAGCGAAAAAAAAGCCAAATAAAACGCATAAATAACAATAAAAAACTGCCTAAAATGATCTTTTAGGCAGTTTTTTATTGTTATTTCACCGAGATGACATTTTCCCAATTCCATTTCTCATAATACCACGCTGGTACATCTATATTTTCAATCCACTTCTTTTCCTGTTTCCCATCTTTATGAGCAAGCCATACATCCGCTTTCTTACGGTCTGAACGTATCCAAATTAATTGATTACTCTTCTTCATGAAGATCGGGTGGTAATCCCCTTGCTTGTTCTTTTTCTTTGTGATTTGATGCTGTGCATTACTTGTACTATCGACCTCATACAAAGATGGTAGTGGCCTTTTTTCTGGTGGAGTTTCTATCCCTGCCTCCTTTGCTCGTGAAACGATAATTACTCTATCGTTCTTCCATACAAAATCCCAATCAACATATCCTTTCGGCGTAAATATGTTCTGCTGAAGTGCTGGCAATTCCTTTACTTTTAAATGCTTATTTTCTAATGCAACTCTTCCGCTCCCTTCAATATAAGCTAATATATTTTTTGATGGTGCCCATTGAAACCATTGTGCGTTTAGTAACATTTGATCTACTTTTTCAAACCGACTGCCATCTGCACGAACTAAGCAAAGCGTATTACTATCAGCTGACCATGAAGCTGTCGGTACTGCTAAAAATGAAATCCACTTTTGATCTGGTGACCACTTAAAGCCACTTGCTACTAGCGCTAGGAAATCATCATGTTCATTTGGCAATGCATACAAATGCTTCATTTTGTGAGGATTCATATGTGCATCTTTTTGCACTTCATATAGCTGAGCCCCTGTCCATCCTGTTGGAAGTAAGTGCGCTTCAGAGGATACAAGAAAGTTCTTTCCATCGGGGTACCATGCATAATCCCCTACACCAGCCGATACATTTTCAAAATCTGCATTCTTTTTTTCTACATCAAATGTATTTAATGTACCTGTAAATATAAATGCAATTATATTTTCTGTTGGTGACCATTGATAATTCGATGCTTCTGAGTGAAACGGCGTAACTTTCTTTCCATCTTTCAGCCGATATAACTCAAGAATATTTTGTTTCTTCCCTTTTACATATGCTAGCCATTCTCCATCATGTGACCACTTTGGCCCTGTTATGTTCTCTCCTTTTGTAAGTTGTTTTTCTTTCCCCTCAACTTTAATCCAAAGATTATGATGACGAATAAAAGCAACTTTCACACTATTATTTTCTGCGCTAGTAATAGTGATAGAACACAAAAACATAAACAACACTACACTACCACTTACTATTAGCCTTTTCATACCATCACTCCATTTCCCTCATAGCATTCCTCACTTTCTTCCTACAATATGTGAAAAATATCGATTCGACATAATCAGAAAAAATTTCCCAAGAAATTTTCAATTCATAGAGGATTGGTATGAATTATGTCAAAAGTATAGTTTAGCCAACATTTATATTTATAAGTTATAACTAAAATGTAAGATTTTATTTCTGAATATTAGCACTTTTTATTAGGGGGAGTATCAATGAAAAAAACTACATCTACACTATTAAGCATGGCGCTTGTCTTTTCTAGTTTTGGAGCTTTAAGCGCTCATGCTGAATCACTACAAAAGGAAAAGCAATTTAGTCCACAATTAAAAACAACGATTGAACAGTGGGGAGAACATAAAATTGCTCAAAATGTTGAAACGAAAACAACAAAAGAAATATCAGTAATTGTAGAATTGCAACACGCACCTCTCGCTGCTCAAAGTAATATTCAGCATGCTCCAGATTTCCAAAATAGTAATGCGCAGTCTTATCATGCTGAGCTAAAAAAAGCACCTGGTATTCCAGTGAGAATGCAATATGAAATTAACGGAAATGGTGTATGGGAACAGGCATTCCTGAACCCTTGGGAGAAAAGCTATGACATTTATTTCAATCGCACTCAATTACAAGAAGGAAAAAATACTATTCACATTGTAGCAACTGATGCAGCTGGCAATACCTCTAATTTAACTATTAATTTAGAAGTGAAATAAAGTGAAACGTTAATCAATGGATATTTCGTTCATCCCCACTGATTTTTAGCCTTCACCAATCGGGGGTTCACGAGCAGTTAGGTTCCCACCTTACTTCTTTACTTCCACTGAATTTTGAGGTAGGAATTTTACTGCACATTAACACGGGATAAAAAATTTTTGTTGACAATTTTTTAAATATAGTTTTATAATACAAAACATAGTTTAGTTGAAGGAATTATATATCGGCTTTGAAGGAATACTAGTAGCGACTTATATCACTGTCTCAGAGAACTGATGGTTGGTGCGAATCAGTACATATACAAGCGTGAATTACAATTCTGGAGCTTCTTTCCCGTAATGCTTTTTATGCATGAAGAGAAAGACGGATCTTTCCGTTATCGTAAAGTGAGTGGTAAACAATTAATTGTTTACAAATAGGGTGGTACCGCGATTTTTATCGTCCCTATCGGATTTTCCGATAGGGACTTTTTTGCGTCCATCCTCTTACACAATTTCATATATACGCGTTGAAAGAATCGCAGTAGTATCTTATATCCCTGTTTCAGAGAGCTAATGGTCGGTGGAAATTAGCACATATATAAGTATGAATTACAATTCTGGAGCTTCTTTTTCGTAGTGCTTTTATGCATGAAGGAAAAGACGGAATTTTTCCGTTATCATTAATTGAGATGTAAGTATATTTTCACTTACAAATAGGGTGGTACCGCGATTCTTTCGCCCCTATCGGATTTTCCGATAGGGGCTTTTTCTATTTCTCACAGAAACAGATGTTAAATAATTCCGAATCTTATGATAAAATTTTAGAAGCGCTTACAAAAATGAAAGGAGGTGATACAAGCTATACGAAATCGATATTCAATTTTATTGAAAAAAAAAGGAGGATGTCTAAATGACAAAGAAAACAGAAATTCCATCGCATTTAAAACCATTTGTATCCACACAACATTATGATCAATACACACCGGTGAATCACGCTGTGTGGCGTTATATTATGAGACAAAATCATAGCTTCTTAAAAGACGTTGCTCATCCAGCCTATGTGAACGGATTACAATCATCTGGTATTAATATAGATGCAATTCCAAAAGTAGAAGAAATGAATGAGTGTTTGGCACCAAGTGGCTGGGGTGCTGTAACGATTGACGGGCTTATTCCTGGCGTAGCCTTCTTCGATTTTCAAGGACACGGATTATTACCAATCGCAACAGATATTCGCAAAGTAGAAAACATCGAGTATACACCTGCTCCAGATATTGTACACGAAGCTGCAGGACACGCACCTATTTTACTTGATCCTACATATGCAAAATATGTGAAACGATTTGGACAAATTGGTGCAAAAGCTTTCTCTACAAAAGAAGAACATGATGCATTCGAAGCTGTTCGTACATTAACAATTGTAAAGGAAAGCCCTACTTCTACTCCTGATGAAGTTACAGCTGCTGAAAATAATGTACTTGAAAAACAAAAGTTAGTTTCTGGCTTATCAGAAGCAGAACAAATTTCACGTCTTTTCTGGTGGACAGTAGAATATGGATTGATCGGAAATATAGATGATCCAAAGATATATGGTGCTGGTCTCCTTTCTTCTGTTGGCGAAAGCAAACATTGCTTAACAGACGCTGTAGAAAAGGTTCCATTTTCTATCGAAGCATGTACAGGGACAACTTATGACGTAACAAAAATGCAACCACAACTATTTGTTTGTGAATCCTTTGAAGAATTAACAGATGCGCTTGAAACATTTTCTAAAACAATGGCCTTTAAAACAGGTGGAAAAGAAGGTTTAGAAAAAGCAATTCGCTCTGAGAACTATGCAACAGCTGAGCTAAATAGTGGATTACAAATTACAGGTACATTTAGCGAGACAATTGAAAACGATGCAGGTGAATTAATTTACATGCGAACAAATTCGCCAACGGCATTAGCGCTTCATAATAAACAGTTAGCGAATCATTCTACTTCTGTACACAGTGACGGATTTGGAACACCGATTGGATTACTTACTGAAAATATTGCATTAGAAAATTGTACAGACGAACAACTACAATCATTAGGAATTAAAATTGGAACTATCGCTGAGTTTACTTTTACAAGTGGTATTCATGTAAAAGGAACAGTAACAGATATTGTGAAAAATGATAAGAAAATTGCTCTTATTTCCTTTATCGATTGCACAGTTACTTATAACGCCCGCGTTTTATTTAATGCTTCATGGGGCGCATTTGATATGGCTGTTGGCTCACAAATCACTTCAGTATTCCCAGGTGCCGCAGATGCTGCAGCATTCTTCCCAATGGATGAAGAAATTCAAGAAATTCCTGCTCCGCTTGTACTGAATGAACTCGAGCGTATGTATCAAACAGTTCGAGATATTCGAAGTGAGGGGATTTTACATGACGCGCATATCGATCAATTAGTAGCAATCCAAGAAGTATTAAATAAATTTTATGCGAAAGAATGGTTGCTGCGCCTTGAAGTATTAGAGTTACTTTTAGAGCATAACAAAGGGCATGAAACATCTGCAGCATTACTACATCAACTTTCTACTTTCACAACTGACGAAGCTGTAACACGCCTTATTAACAATGGTCTTGCGTTACTTCCAATAAAGGATGTGAAAAATGATGCTAAGATTAACTGAAGAAGAAGTTCACGAGGAATTATTGAAGGTAGATAAATGGATGGTAAAAGATGAGAAATGGATTGAACGAAAATATATGTTTTCCGACTACTTAAAAGGAGTCGAATTTGTCTCTGAAGCCGCCAAACTATCAGAAGAACATAATCACCATCCATTTATCCTTATCCAGTATAAAGCAGTTATTATT
The DNA here is from genome assembly GCF_900176455.1 of Bacillus sp. JKS001846. NCBI lineage: Bacteria > Bacillati > Bacillota > Bacilli > Caryophanales > Bacillaceae > Bacillus > Bacillus sp. JKS001846. The sequence goes on along the minus strand of NZ_FWYG01000001.1, from coordinate 1,382,645 downwards.
ACTTTGTCATCTTGGAATGCAAAAGGTTTAACGAAACTAGATTTTGAGCTTGCAAAACAATTTGATGAACTATTTTTACAAAACGAAAATGCAATTATAAGAAAATAAAAAAGAGAAGCCTTTTTAGGCTTCTCCTTTTATTTGGAAATGGATACAATGTCCAAATGGATCCTCGACTTGTAATATTCCATCTTTGTACGTAGCAATCTTACCAATATTTTTTAAGCTTTCACATACTTGCTCTTTTTGTTTTTCATCCGCTAATACAATTGTGAAATATTTCAAACCAACAGAACCTGGCATTTGCGGTGGTACCCCTTCACCTTGCCATGTATTTAAACCGATATGGTGATGATAGCCACCTGCTGATACGAACAACGCTCCATTACGAGCTGGGATTGTTACTTCAAAACCAAGACCATCAACATAGAAACGTTTCGCTTCCTCTAAATCAGCTACATGGAAATGAATATGCCCCATCACAGTACCAGCTGGAAATCCACTCCATGTACTTCCTTGCTGCAATAATTCTTCACCAGCTAACGGGTTACTAACAAATGGGAGCTCTCCATTCTCATCACGCCAAACTTCTTTTTGTCGATCATGATAAATTTCAATCCCGTTTCCATCTGGATCAGCTAAATAAAGAGCTTCACTAAAGTAATGATCGGCCCCGCCATGTAGTGGATATACCATTTCTACAAGATGACGAAGAACATTCGCTAAATCCTGCCTACTTGGTAATAAAATTGCGTAATGATATAACCCTGTTCTTCCTCTTTGCTTCGGAAAAGCTTCTTTCTTTTCTTCAATGATAAGAAGTGGTTCATCATTTTCATTCCCAAATGTAACGACTGCTTTTTCTTCTTTTAGCACCTTCATACTTAGTACTTCCGTATAAAACTCTAGTGATTTCTTTACATTAGATACGTATAAATGAACAACATCCAGTGTTGTATCGGGATGAAGTTGAAAACTCATCTTGTTAGCCCCCCATTTAAATTAGTTCTTCTTTGACATTTTTTCTTTTAAGAAATTATCTACAAAACCATCAGCTTTTGCAACAAATAAGTATGCACCCATTGCTAATAATGCAAGTTCTAATTCGAAACCAGGATTTTTTCCATCTCCCAATAAACCAGCTGACCATTTCACTTTTACGATTGCTCCAACCATAACAAGTGCAAATAATAATCCAATATATCTTACACCTAAACCTAGAATTAATAATAGGCCTCCAACTAATTCAAATGTTGCTACACCGTATGCAAGTCCTCCTGGTAAACCAATGCTTGTAAACCACCCTGCAATATTGTCAATTCCTGATTGGAATTTTGTTAAACCGTGCATGAAGAATGTTACCCCTAACACGATACGAATAATTAAGTTACCAATATGTTGATTCATTTCTTTCTCTCCTTTATAGTTTTCTTATACAAAACTTTTATTTACATTACAAAACATACACTAATTTTTTTTATTCGTCAATTCATTTTCACTGGGAAAAAATATATTTTTTTTGCTATGATACAAATAGTTGTTTACAAAAAGGAGCTTGATTTTATGAATATTGGTTCTGCAATACGTGAAATTCGTCAACGTAGGGGCATAACAATCGCACAAATTTGTGAGGGAACAGGTCTTTCTAAAGGATTTATGAGTCAGGTTGAAAATAATAAAACATCACCATCTATCTCAACTTTAGAAACGATCTCCAATTTTTTAAACGTTCCCCTTCCCTATTTATTGTTAGAGCAAAAAGATCGATTAAAAATTGTCAAAAAAGAAGAACGGAAATACAGTGTATACGGCAAAGATGAGCAAAGAATTGAACATGTTGCGGAGCAAGGGGGCCTTCGCCTATCTTTAGTAGAAATCCCTACTGGATTCCCGAAAGAAAACTCACCAAATGCCCATGAAGGGGAAGAATGTCACCTTGTATTACGCGGAAAACTAGAAGTTCAGCACGGTGAAGATATTGCAATTGTAGAAGAAGGTGATTCTTTCTCATGGAATGCATGCGTTCCTCATATTGTTCGTAATATAGGAGAAGAAACTGCATTACTACTCATCTCTAGTTATGCGGAAAATCGAAAACGTGTTTACTAAATAATAAAAAAGAAGCCTGCTAAACAGGCTTCTTTTTTATCCCCTTATAATTCCATAACTTGTCCCCACTAGTACAGTCTTTTCGTGTTGATTGCGATAAACTGACTCGATTGAAACTTTTTTATAGCCTTCCATTTGCTCAACATTTGTTAAAGTTAATTCACAAGTGATCGTATCTCCTGTGAAAACTGGTCTAATAAACTCACTTACTAATTCTCTTGCTATGTAATGTAATTCTTCGCCTACTTTCGTTCCAATGCTAGCAGTCAATAAACCATGGACCATTAATCTTCCATTTTCATCATATTCCACATGGTGTCTACCTTTATCTCCGGTAATATTTGCAAATTCAAACACCTCTTCCTCAGTAAATCTTCTTTCATATTTAAATACATCCCCAACTTTTATACTCATTTTTATCCCCCTAATAATAAACAGAATTTTCTTTTATTTTATCATAAAATGTGCCTCAATCCATTCTCTATTATCAAATCCTCAAAATTACCTCGCTAAACTTTTACTTTTCATTCATTTATCGGTGACCATCTCTTTTCGCGACTTGATATCCATAATACGCACATGTTCCATTTCTCGATAGCTCTCTAACTTCAAATCCACAGCTTCTATAAAAATCAAAATTGTTCGCAGAAGTATGTGCAAACCAGTCACCATGTGGTAGCTTTTGCAAGCAAAGAGCGACAAGTTTCTTACCTAATCCCTTCCCTCTATATTCACATTTCACAACTAAATTTACTATGTTCGCGACCATGATTCCATCAGAAACGACTCTAACCATGGCAATCATCTCTTCTTCATCCCAAATTGTGAATGCCCATGTTGAATTTTCAAATGCTATCGTGAATTTTTCAATTTGCCAAGAAGGGATATTATCATTGCTCCAACCGGCATCTTCAAATAAAGTCTTAATTGCATATGCAGGTACACCATTCGTTCCCTCACGAATAATAAGTCCATTATGATAAATGTACATGTAATCCCCCCTTTATTTTTATATACCATTCTTCAAAAAATGCAATTAACCTTTTTTCATCCAACGCGCCTAATGGAATAAACGAGAACATCCATCCCATGAAATGAAGTTGTTTTCTCATAACTAAGCCCCGTTTTTCTAGCAACAAAGATTGAGGCGGGGTGATCCGGATTAATAAGAGAAATCAATTTATTCATTCTTAACGCTTGGAAGCCATAGTCTCGAAATGCTGCCGCTGCTTCTTTCGCATAGCCTTTTCCCCAATACTGAGGTAATAGCCAATAACCAATTTCAATTTCCTCTTTTCCATCTATCTGCTGCTTTACTAATCCTGCATGACCAATCCGTATTCCCGTTTCCTTTTCAATTAATACAAATAAACCGAGGCCGTTTTTATAGCTAGGAATTACCCACTCCTCCAAACTTTTTTTACATTGCATATATGTTTTTAACTTCCCGTTTCCAATATAGCGCATTACTTTTTCGTTTCCCCATAGTGAAGCGTAGAACTGTAAATCATCCATTGTATATTTACGAATTTGTAAACGGTCTGTATGAAACATTCCTTCACTCCTTTCCACTAATTTATTCTTAATTTCACGATCATATTTTGTATGCACAATAAATGTTACCATTTATTATAAATGAATCAACTACATAACACAGAATATTCAATCTTATAGAAACAAAAAAAGCAGTAGACAAATATTGTCCACTGCATCCATATCATAACTAGCATAAAGAAAACTACAATTGAGGGGGGTGTAGGATTTTCAAATATACTAGATACTTATCCCGTTCTAACGGGCGGTAAACTTTCCAATTGTTTCAAGTGAAAAGTTTACCGCACATAAGAACTTCTTCCGTTCATTAAGATAGTATTGCTAAATAATCATATACACGCTTAGATTTCTCTCCACCCATTCGTGCATGTTGAAGAAGAGAAATACCATGAGGACCAGATGCACGCAATGCTTCTGGTTGAGCTACTAAAATAGCTTGTACAACTTCTAATTCACCAAGCATAGCTGCTGCAAAAATATCCATCCGAGCACCCTTTTCTAGTAAATAAAGAGCAATATCTTTACGACCTACATGTGCCGATGCGCCTAACGCACTTTCCCAATCTGATCCACCCCAATTATAAGAGGCGTGAAGTAAGCTTGGTGATTCAACCAATAGCTCTTGTACTTTCTCTAAATCCCCGTGAGCTGCCATAACAAATTCTCTTACTAATTCAATGGTAATACGCTCTTCTGCTTGCATCGCTCTTCTCCCCTTTTAGAAATTCGTTTCGGTGTAAAAAAAGGCTTGTCACTTCCCTGAAAAATATCTACATCTATGCCAAACACATGTTGAAACATTTCATGGCATAGTACTTCTTCTGGTATACCATCATACTGAATTTTTCCTCGCTTTAATACAAGTAAACGATCGCTATATTGAGCAGCTTGGTTAATGTCATGCAAAACCATTATAATTGTCATTCCAAACTCCTCATTTAATCGTTTAACAAGTTCCATTACTTCCAACTGGTGAACGATATCTAAAAAGGTTGTTGGTTCATCCAATAATAAGACATTTGTACGTTGCGCTAGCGTCATCGCAATCCAAGCACGTTGCCGTTCCCCTCCTGATAAAGAATGTAAAAGACGATATTCATACCCTTCAAGATTTGTAACAGACAATGCCCAATCAACAATTTCTTCATCTTCTTTATTTAAGTGGCTACTCCATGATTTATGTGGACCTCTTCCGAACTCAATTAGTTCTTTCACTGTTAAATCTAATTGATGATCATGCATTTGTGGTAACATTGCTAATTGCTTCGCTACATCAGCACTCTTCATCATATGAATATTTTTCCCATCTAAAATGATGTCCCCTTCGCTTTGTTTCAGTAGCCTTGCTATTAAACGAAGCAAAGTAGATTTTCCCGATCCATTCGGACCAATTAAACTAACGATTTCTCCAACCTTAATATGTACATTCATATTTTGCATTTGAAATCTTTCAGAGTGTGCGTAAAACACTTTGTTAACGGAAATCACTTTGTTTTCCTCCTCTATGAATTAAATATAAGAAGAACGGACCACCTAAGAAGGACAGTAAAATACCAACAGGCAATTCGATTGGGTCAAACCAACTTCGAGCTATTGCATCCGCAAAAACAAGTAATACCCCGCCGCCAAGGCATGATAAAGGTAGCAAATATCTATAATCATTTCCAACTAATAAACGTAGCATATGTGGTACGACAAGACCGACAAATCCAATAAGACCAGACACACTTACTGCAATTCCAGCTAATAATGTACTTACTACGATTAAATAAAACCGACTTTTTTCCACGTTATGTCCTAATAACTTTGCCATTTCATCTCCAAGCATTAACACTCGAATATGCTTAATACCAAAGAAAGCTAATATAATGGCGAATATTGCATAATAAATAATCATGTTTAAATGTGCCCAACTTACACCACCAATACCGCCCGCTAGCCACGGTAACACCGATTGTACTTTGTCACTATGTAATAACATTAATGCTGACGTTGCTGCACCAATTAATGCATTGATCGACACCCCTACTAAGACGATTCTTGAAGGTGGTGCCCCTTTTTGCCATGATAAAGCATAAATAACCATTGCTGTTATGAAAGCTCCTAAAAACGCCCCTAGTGGTAAAAAAGCTAGATGCTGTGGGAATAAAATCATGATGACAATTGCTACAAGGCCTGCCCCAGATGAAACTCCGATAATACCAGGATCTGCAAGAGGGTTTCTCATAACCCCTTGTAGCAGTGTACCAGATGCAGCTAAACATGTTCCTACTATAAACCCAATGAGCACTCTCGGTATGCGAAGATCCCATACAATTCGATGAACTGTCGAACCTTCCTCTTGTATACCTGTTAAAATATCTCGTACAGAAAAGGATAAACTTCCTGCGAAGAGACCGTAAAAGAGACCTAGGATTGTTAATACAACTAAAGTAACTGCTATTATCCATCTTTTTTTCGCAAAAGGATGTTCCTTTTCTCTTACTACTTCACTACTTTCCATACGTATCATTTCCTTACATCTTGTATACTTTTATACATAAAGTCCATTGCTTCTGTAACTTTTGTACCAGGATTAGATCCAAATAAATCAGGTGGCAAAATAACTACGCGGTTTTGTTTTACTGCCTCTAAATTTTTCCACGCTTCATTTTTCATCATTTCGCCTTCAAATGCTTTTTTCACACTTTTTGGATCTCCGTGTGTAATTAAATAAATGACATCTGGATTCGCCTCAATAATACGTTCTACACTTAGCTGTGCATATTGCGGATATTCTTTCGTTTCTGGAAAATCAGAAGCAATATTTTTTCCGCCTGTTTTTTCTAAAATATCACCTGATAAAGATGTTGGTAATGCCGCTAAATAAGTTCCTGGTGCGCCATACACTAGCAATGCTTTCACATCGCTTTTTTTCTCATATTTCTTCATTTGATCATTCATTTTTTGATTAATTTCTTTTGCTTTATCTTCTTTCTTCATTACCGTTCCATATAATTCAATATTCTTTTGAATATCTTGTACAGAATTCGCAGAAGAAATGATAACTTGCGTTCCTTGTCCTTCAACCGTTGGCACATTCTTTTGGAATCCATTGTTAGCAACAAGTACATCGGGCTTCAAACTAGCAATTTGCTCAAAATTCGGTTGATGTGCATTCCCAATTACTTGTGCTTTCTTTAACTCCTCTGGAAGAGTTAATTTCGTATCCGGGCGACCTACTATTTTTCCACCTAAAGCATGAATAATATCCATGTCCCCCATACTTAATGTTGCAAAACTTTCTGGCACTTTATCGAATGTTACCTTTCTTCCTGATAGGTCGGTAATTTCGATTTTCTCTTTTCCTTTTTCTGTTTTGGTTGCAGACGCTTTTTCGTCCCCTTTGGCACTGCAACCTATTAACAAGAAAAAAATAGATAAAATCGCTGTAAATAGCGTAATAGATTTCTTCATTTCTTCACCTCTAATTGATAATGATAATCATTAACTACTATTATACTTTAATTGATAAGGATTATCATTGTCAACACGAAACACATATATTTTCCTACAAAAAACAAAAAGCGCGACAAAAAGATTTTTTCTTTTCGCTGCGCTCTAGTTAACAATATTATTCACATTCATTTTCCTCTAGCTGGTCACGCATCACTTTCACACGCTGAAAGAAAAAGAACGATAAGCTTAAAAATATAACGATGCTCCCCATCATAACAAAAAATTGGATTGTCTCTTTTGCTCCACTCGGAATCAATAAGCCAACCATTAACAATGTACTTACAGCGAGAAGCATTTGTCCAAACCGAGTATAATCTTCTATTTTTCCTTTTAATTCTTTCATTATATTCTCACTCCTCCATTTCACTGTATCATATTCTATGAAACTGAAAGACCAGTAAATACAGCCATTCTGGGAGATGTTTTCCAATAAAAAAAGAGCCGCTTTTACTGCGGCTCTTTTTTTATCATTATTCACCTTTATATGCTTCCATATAAATTTCTTTCAGCTCTGAAATAAGCGGTAACTTTGGATTAGCAGTTGTACATTGATCTTCAAAAGCTCTTTCTGCTAATACTCCAACAACCTCTTCAAATTGCTCTTTATCGACTCCTTGTCCCGCAATACTCATATTAATATTTAAGCTTTTTCCAAGCTCAATAATTGCTCGGACGAGTGATTCCACCCCTTCTGCTGCCGAACTTGCTGGAAGCCCGAGCATTCTCGCTATATGTGCATATCTTTCATCTGCCACAAAGTGCTCATATTTTGGGAACAATGCGTGTTTTCTTGGCTTAATAGCATTATAGCGGACTACGTGCGGCATTAGAATGGCATTTGCGCGTCCGTGCGGAATATGGAATTCTGGTCCAATCTTATGTGCTAAGCTGTGATTAATACCGAGGAAAGCATTTGCAAATGCCATCCCTGCAATTGCAGAAGCGTTATGCATTTTTTCTCTTGCTTCTTCATCATTTCCATCTTTATATGCTCTCGGTAAATATTTGAATACGAGATCAATAGCTTTTAATGCTAATCCATCTGTATAGTCATTTGCCATAACAGACACATACGCCTCAATTGCATGTGTTAAAACATCCATACCAGTATCTGCTGTTACATGTGGTGGTACTGTCATTACAAATTGTGGATCAACAATTGCTACATCTGGTGTTAATTCATAATCTGCGAGCGGATACTTTATATTATTTTTCTTATCTGTAATAACCGCAAATGGTGTCACTTCTGATCCCGTTCCTGATGTCGTTGGAATCGCAACAAACTGCGCCTTATTTCCTAATTCCGGATATTTACATGTACGTTTTCTTATATCTAAAAATTTCTGTTTAATACCATAGAATGTCGTTTCTGGATGCTCATAGAATAACCACATTCCTTTTGCTGCATCCATAGCTGAACCACCACCAAGTGCGATAATTACATCTGGCTTAAAGCTTTTCATCATTTCCGCACCTTTGAAAACAGTTTCATCTGATGGATCTGGTTCGACCTCAAAGAAAACTTCAACTTTCACATCATTTGCATTCTTGTTTAAATAGTGCGCGACTGTATCGACATAGCCATGTTCAACCATTCCGGAGTCCGTTACAATAAATGCACGTGAAATGTTAGGCATATTTGCTAAATAAGCTGTAGCATGTTTTTCAAAATAAATTTTTGGTGGCAGTTTGAACCACTGCATATTCTTTTTTCTATTTGCCAGCCTTTTTATATTTAATAAATGAGTCGCTGTTACATTTTGGGAAACTGAATTCTTTCCGTATGAACCACAACCAAGTGTAAGTGATGGAATAAATCCATTATATATATCCCCTATTCCACCTTGTGATGAAGGTGCATTTACAATGAGACGGCAAGCTTTCATACGTAACCCAAATTGCTTTTGCACATCTTTATTTGTAGAATGGATAACTGCTGAATGTCCTAAACCACCGAGGTTCAACATTTCTTCGCAATATGTAAATCCTTCTTCTAATGAATTTGCCTTCACACAAGCTAATACTGGACTCAGTTTCTCACGGGATAACGGATATGCTGCTCCGATACCTTGAATTTCAGCTACAAGCATTTTTGTATGTCCAGGAACAGTGATCCCAACTAAATCGGCAATATACTGTGCTGATTTCCCTACAATATCACTATTTACTGCACATGTATTTTCATTTATAACGAGCTTTTCTAATTTTTTTCTTTCTTCTTCTGTTACAAAGTAACAACTGTTTTCAATCATTTCTGTTTTAACATCATCATAAATTTCTTTATCGACAATGATTGCTTGTTCCGATGCACAAATCATACCGTTATCAAATGTTTTTGATAAAATTAAATCATTAACAGCTCGTTTTACATGTGCTGATTTTTCTATATAACACGGTACATTACCAGGACCAACGCCTAACGCTGGTTTTCCAGTAGAGTAAGCTGATTTCACCATACCAGCGCCTCCAGTTGCTAGAACGAGTGCTACACCATCATGGTTCATCAATTGTTTCGTCGCTTCAACAGACGGTCTTTCAATCCATTGAATACAGTGTTTTGGTGCACCAGCTTTCATCGCTGCATCATATACGGTTTTCGCTGCTGCCACAGAACATTTTTGTGCGGAAGGATGAAATGCGAAAATAATTGGATTTCTTGTTTTTATCGCAATTAACGCTTTAAACATTGTTGTCGACGTTGGATTCGTTACTGGTGTTACTCCAGCTACTACACCGACAGGTTCCGCGATTTCTATTATTTCTTCATGAGGATCTTCGTGAATAATCCCTACCGTTTTATCTTGCTTTATACTATGCCAAATATATTCAGTGGCAAAAATATTTTTAATGCATTTGTCTTCATATACACCACGGCCAGTTTCTTCAACTGCCAATTTCGCTAGCGGCATATGTTGATCAACACCTGCTAATGCCATTTCATGAACAATGTTGTCAATTTCCTCTTGTGTAAAACTTTCTAATGCTTGTAAAGCTTGTTGACCATTATTTACTAGCGTATCAATCATCTTTTTTACTTCCTGCATTTCATTTACAACTTTCTCTTTGACTACCATGTGAATTTCCTCCTATTCTACTATTACGGTCCTTATATGTCCCTGTAGGTCAAAATAAGTCCCAATTAACACAAAAAAATAGAGATGCTTTCCTACATGAATTTCATTGTTTGTGAAAAGTTTCACAAGTTTGTTCGTGAGTAACGTTTCCTGAATTCAATATACATGAAATCATTTCGTTTGTGTATGTCTATTTTGTGAAATATTTCACAAAAAGACGTAATAAAAAAACGCACTGCTAATATAGAGCAGTGCATTTTTTATTATGCTAGCGCTTGTGCTAAATCTTCAATTAAATCTTCACCATCTTCAATACCGACAGAAATACGAATTAATGTATCTGTAATTCCTAATTCTTTGCGGCGATCAGCCGGGATTGATGCATGTGTCATTTGAGATGGAATAGAAATTAAACTTTCTACCGCTCCTAAGCTTTCAGCAAGTGTAAAGTATTGTAGTTTCTCAAGTACTTTATTTAATGTTTCTTCACTATCTACATCAAATGAGATAATAGCACCAAACCCGTTTGCTTGTTCTGTTGCTAATTCGTGATTTTGATGTGATTCAAGACCTGGGTAATATACTTTATTTACTTTTGGATGATTATTTAAGAACTCAGCAATAGCACGTGAATTCGTTTCATGTTCTTCCATACGAATTCCTAATGTTTTTAAACCGCGAAGTAGTAAGAAGCTATCTTGTGGCCCAAGAATACCTCCTGTTGAGTTTTGTACAAAGTGAAGATCTTCTGCTAGTTGTGGGCTATTTACAACTACTAAACCTGCAACTACATCACTATGACCTCCTAAATATTTCGTTGCACTATGAAGCACAATATCTGCTCCTAAAGAAATCGGCGACTGCCAATATGGCGTCATGAATGTGTTATCAATAATTGTTAATAGGTCTTTCTCTTTAGCAAGAGTAGATATTTTCTTAATATCAGTAATTTTTAGTAGTGGGTTCGTTGGTGTTTCCACATAAATTGCTTTCGTATTTGGACGAATCGCTTCTTCAACTTCCTCTAAGTTTGTTGTATCTACAAATGTATGCTCAATACCGAAACGGTTTAATACTTTCGTAATAACGCGGTATGTTCCGCCATAAACATCATCTGTTAAAATAACGTGGTCACCTTTTGAGAACAACATAATTGTCGCTGTAATAGCAGCCATTCCTGAACCAAATGCAAATCCAGCATGCCCATTTTCTAATACAGCAATCATTTCTTCTAAAGCTGCACGTGTTGGGTTACCTGTACGTGAATATTCATATCCTTGATGCTTACCAACTGCTTCTTGTTTGTACGTACTTGTTTGATAAATCGGTACGTTTACAGATCCAGTTGAAGGTTCTCCTATGCGAATACCATGAATTAACTTTGTCTTTGCTCTCATTTTTTATTCCCATCCTTTGTATATGTCTTTACTTAAATAGCGCTCACTGCTATCAGGAAAAATCGTTACAATATTTGTACCTGGTGCTGCCTTCTCGGCCTCAAGTAAGCTCGCATGAAATGCTGCTCCTGAAGAGCTCCCAACGAGAAGTCCTTCTTTTTTCGCTAATTCTTTCACTCGTAAAAATGCATTTCGATCAGAAATCGTATGAATTTCATCAAAATAAGATGTCTTCAAAAATGGCGGGATAAATTCCAGTCCAATTCCTTCGGTCTCATGTGAACCAGCCTTACCACCATTTAAAATAGATCCTTCTGGCTCTACGATAACTGTTTTAATATCTATATTTTTTTCTTTCAAATAAGATGCAGTCCCCATAAACGTACCGCCAGTTCCTGCTCCAGCAACAAATATGTTAATCTCTCCATTCAATGCGTCCCACAGTTCAGGTCCTAGTGTTTTAAAATATGCACGAGGATTTGCCTCATTTGCGAACTGACTTGGAGAGTATGAATTCGGTAGTTCATTTACTAACTCTTTTGCTTTAGCAATTGCACCGGTCATTCCTTGCTCAGTCGGTGTATGCACGACCGTTGCACCTAGTGCTTTCATTAATTCTTGTTTTTCAATACTAAATTTCTCTGGTACACAAACAATAACACGTAAATCATGTTCTAATGCTGCAAGTGCCAGTCCAATACCAGTATTCCCAGCAGTCGGTTCAATAATTGTTCCACCCTGGGTCACAAGCCCTTTTTCTAGCGCATCTTCGATTAATTCTCTTCCTAAACGATCCTTAACGCTTCCGCCTGGGTTATAAAATTCAAGCTTTGCAAATAAACGGACTCCTTTCGGAAGTGAAAAACGAGTAATTTCTACAATTGGTGTATGACCAATTAACTCATGAACTCCACGATATACATTCATCGTGTTCTCCCCCTTGTTTGCCAATAAAGAAAAGGCAACTGTATGTATTTTCTTTATATGAGACAGTTGCCTTTTTGTTACATTACTTTAACTCTTCTAACACTTTTACGATAAAGTTTGTAGAATGAAGAGCTGCTTGATCTAAAAACTGATCAAATGAAACATTTGATTCTTTACCAGCAATATCAGAAAGTGCGCGAATGATAACAAACGGAATTTCATATTGGTGGCATACTTGTGCAACAGCTGCTGCTTCCATTTCTACCGCATAAAGATTTTCAAATTTATCACGGATGGCTGCAACGCGGTTCGAATCACTCATAAATGAATCACCTGTTGCAATCATACCTTTTACAACTTGAATATTTTCTTCAGCCTGCATACATTTCTCAGCTAATGCAACTAACGCCTCATCAGCTTTAAATCCAGGCGGCATTCCTGGTACTTGACCATATTCATAGTTAAATGCTGTTACATCTACGTCATGGTGACGAACTTCAGTGGAAATAACTACATCACCAACGTTTAGAGAATGATGGAATCCACCAGCTGAACCAGTATTAATTACTTTTTCAGGCTTATATTTTTCTAATAAAATTGTCGTTGACATCGCTGCGTTTACTTTACCAATACCAGACTTTAACAAGATTACTTCATGCCCTGCTAATAGCCCTTTCGTAAATTCACAACCTGCAACCGTTTCTGTCTCTGCTTGTTCTAATTTGTCACGTAAAATACGTACTTCTTCTTCCATTGCTCCAATTACAGCAATTCTCAATCTAATCCCTCTTTCTATTGCTTAGTTGCCTCCATTACCCAAACGAAATGATTTAATCTCGTGAACGTTACATGGAAGCCATTGTTTTCAAAAATAGTCTGCATAACTGGAATACGTGTATAGTATTCCGTTTGCAAATCGTTTGCTAACTGGTGGAAACCTCTTTGTTTTGCTGTTTCAACAGTTTTATCATATGCATCTTGATCTGCAAATATCGTATCAGCAAACACTATTTTACCACCTTTGTTTAGCAATTGACTATACTTCGCAATCGCTACATTTTTTTCATCATCTGTTAAATGATGAAATGCATAGGTGCTTACAATGGTATCAATTGAATTTGGAACTTCAAACGAAAGAAAATCACCGTCTGTAATTGAAAATTCTTTTGGCAATTTCTCTTTTGCAATCATGCGCATTTCACGCGACGGTTCTATACCGTAAACTGTGCGGCCAGCAAGTAATAATTTATTTGTTAAATTACCTGTACCGACACCAAATTCTAATACATTACCAAATGACTTGTTAACTACATCCTCTAGAATGTCCTCATAATGGGCGAAAACTTCTTTATATTGTATATCTTCGCCTTGTACAAATGAGTCGTACGTATGAGCCCACTCATCAAATAAACCATTAAATTCTGTACCCATAAAAATTCCCCTTTTTCTTATCGGTTTTATCAGTATGATATTCCCTCTTTCTAAAAATGTCAATTGAAATGTACATGGTATTTCCTTCTTTTCTTTGTTACACTATAGTTGATTACATAGGAGAGGGGCCGTCTTCATGTCATTTACCTTTGAAATGTTAGAAGATAAAGTAGAGTTTTTTGAAGCGGGAGACTTAGCTTCTTTAGAACGAAAAATTAGTGAACAAATTGATAATAATAAAGCACTTATGCTTGAAGTTCATCACATCTCACATCAAATGGTTATGGATCCTGAAAGCAAAAGACCGTATTATAGCGCGGTTGTTCATTTTAAATTAAAGAAATTGCGTTAACAAAAAAGAGAAGCTCCTAAGGAGCCTCTCTTTTTTAGTTTAGAGTTTGAACAAGTACTGGTTTCCAGCCCTCATTGTCTACCCAATCAATATTTACATAATATCTTTTCCCACTTTGCTTATCTTGAACATCACCATAAGCTTTGCTCTTTCCAGTTTTGTCTCTTCCAACAAAATGGAATACTAATTGCTCTTTCGGTACTTCAACACCTGCAGCAATTGCACTTTGCATCTCATTCCAATCTGATGAACCCTGTTTAAACGTCATCGCTGGTGATGAACCTTGTTCTGTTCCTACAGCTTTCCAAGAAGGTTTTGTATACGCCTCTTTTGCCTTAGATACAGTTTTCTCAGCTGATACTTTCTCGTTAGCTTTCGCTTCTTCTTCAGCTTTTTTCTGTTCTTCTTCAGCCTTTAGCTTCTCTTCTTCAGCTTTTTTCTTAGCTTCTGCTTGCTCTTGTTCTTTTTCTTTTTTCTTAGCAGATTCTTTATCTTCTGATTTTCCAGCTTTCTCATTCTTTGTTGTTTGTTGAGAGACTTTCTTATCAGTAGAAGATGCTTGCTCTTTCGTACTAGGAACGAACAATTGATATGCTACAATAGCTACTAATAGTAATACAATAGCGATTGCAATATTTAAAACACCGTTTTGACGACGTTTTTGTTGTTTCTGTTGGAATCTTGATCCTCCTGCCATTCTCCAAACCTCCATGCAGTTTTTCCTAATTGCTATTGTAACATTAAATCTAGAAAGGTTGAACATTTACAATGATATTTTCATGAAATGAAGACATTTCACTATAAATTGCAAGATTACTTTTCATTCTCCAATTGATAGATTGCTCCTACCATATCTTTAAAAATAGGTGTAACTTTATTCACTTTGCTATCAGTCTCTAGATCAACAACAACTAAAGCATATCTTGGATTCTCATACGGAAAATAACCTGCAAACCAGCGATTCACCCTCGTCCCTTTCCCTGTTTGCGCTGTCCCGGATTTTCCAGCGACACTTAGTGGCAACGAACGGAATGCCGTTCCTGTTCCTTTCTCCCTTGTTACAACGCCTCTTAATAACTCTTGTAATGTTTTCACTGTTTCATACGAAAGCTGTTTTCCATTTAACGTATGGCTCTCAAATGTAAAAAAATCCGCTCCATTTTTATATACTATTTTTTCAACTGCTTTCACTTCCATCTTTTCTCCATTCCTCGCAATCGTCGCCATCATATTTGCAATTGCTAGAGGTGATATACGTACATCTTTCTGTCCAATTGCTGTTTGTTCTACCGCTTTTTTACTATTTTTATTTTCTTCATTCCCCCAAATAGTAGTACCCTTTTCTTCTGGCATTTGCTCAAAATGAGGTGTATGAAATACAGAACCTTTCCATCCAACCTTTTCATTTGCTCCTAAAGCTGCTACGTATGTTTCTAGCACCGTCTTATCCTTTTGTAATAGCTCGTTACCTAACTCGGAAAATGTCCTGTTACAGCTCCTAGCAAAGCTCTCTTTAAAGTTAAGTGTACCCATCCTAACTTGCGGGTCGTTTTCACCATATAAATCTTTATTACAGTTAAATGTCCGATTAAACAAATTTACTTTTTGATCAATGACTGCAGCTGCAACTACTGTTTTAAAAACAGAGCCTGGAAAATGTGGCGTTAACATTTGATTTTCAAGTGTAGTTTTATATAAATTCTCATCCCTTACTTGTAAAGACGGCTTACTAGCCATCGCTAATATTTCATTTGTCTTTACATCAAGTAATACTAGTCCCCCCTTCTTTATTTCATTCGCTTCAATCACTTCTTCTGCTTTTTGCTGCAACTCTTTATGTAAAGTAGTTTGAATCCTAACTGGATAAAATGGATTTCCTGGCGAAGTGTATTTCGCTTGCTTTCCGAAAATTGGTTCTCCTTGCCGATCTACTTGATATAATACTTTTGCCTCTCCATCAGTCAATAGAAATTCATCAAATGATTGCTGTAATCCTGAAATACCTATCGGCGTTTGTTTTGAGATTCTTTTCAATTCTCCATATCGCTTTTGAAACTCCCTTTCGTTCTCCCCTACATCACCAATTAAATGATTTATCTCTCCAGTTTGTTTTAATCGCACTTCAGCTGCTACAATACCTAATACATGTAATTCATTTACCTTCTCCATCTGCTCTCGTGTCACTCGAAATGGAGCAGTTTCTCCTTGTAGTGTAAATGCATTTTTATTATTTTTCATTTGTCTTCTAATCTCTTGTCTCGACACACCAATGATATGCGCGATTTTCTCTAACATGTCATTTTTTATTTGTAAAAATGGAAAAATAATTAAAACAGGATATTTTTCCTCACCTATTTTTTTACCATTACGATCTATAAACTGCCCACGTCCATCGTCTACTGTAATGGATTGTGTGCGTTGCGTAACACTTTTTTCAATTAAATTTATTTTGCGATCAGTAAATGATTCTGTATCTATAATTTGAATTTGGATTAAACGACAAAGCAATACAAACATAACGCTCATAAAACAAATTAAAACAATTGTAATTCTCCGTTTTATTTTCATAAAAAACACCTCGTCTATTGTAGTTTAGACGAGGTACTATTTTATTTATACAATCTCCAAAACAAAAACAGATATTATATAAGGCTATTATTGTTTCTTTGGCTTCTCTAAAAATTTCATAAGAAGCGATCTAAATTCAGTTTCATTCACTCCAGTGTTTTTAGCAACTTCAATTACAGTGGTTGTTACATTAGCCGCTATTTTTAAATAATCCTTACTAAGATTATCCATTTCATTTCTTTTTTCTTTTGCATTCTCAACTGTTACAGAATCAATACAAGTAATCATCTTATCTACAATATGTAAATAATTATTTTGTGCATCTATTATTTTTTGAATATCATCTTTATTACTTACTTTCGATTGTTTTAAATATGTATATGCTTGATTCACTTCATCTTTTAAAATTTTATCATTATTCTTCGCCTGTTCTTGTAACATATTCTTCATATCATCTATTGTTTTTTGATCCATCGAATCTCGCAATAAATAATCTGGATTCCCAATTGCGTAATCATACTTAATCGTTACATCTTGAAATATTTTCATGACAATTGCTAATTGATACGCTACATCAAAATCATTAAATTCCTTTTTATCTTGTGGATTTTCTAAGGCTTTTGAACTCTCAGTTGCTTTAATATCCTTTTTTTCTTCTTGCTTCACTTTTTCTCCCTTTGATGATGTAGTTTCTTCATTCGTTCCGCATGCAGCAAGTCCTAATAAGGAGATACTACAAACCAATCCTGTAAAGATTTTATGTTTCATAATTAGCCCCTTTTCCCTTTTAAAACCTATGGTCTCTAATTATGATATCAAAGCTTAAAGTGTTTTTTTGACATTTTTTGTCGAATCACTCTAAGGTTTACACAATTTTTTTCATTCTACAGAAAAAAAAGATTCTCCCGATAGGAGAATCTTTTTTTTTATTTTACAGAGACAATCTCTACTTGCATTTCTCCGCCTGGTGTTTGGATTGTTACTTTCTCACCAATTTGCTTACCTAATAAGCTTTTTGCGATTGGAGAATCGTTAGAAATTCTTCCTTCGAATGGATCAGCTTCCGCGCTACCTACGATTGTATACGCTTCTTCATCTCCGTTTGGTAATTCTTTAAATGTTACTGTTTTACCTAATGTAACAACAGTAGATACTTCGCCAGTATCTTTAATGATAACTGCGTTACGAATCATATTTTCTAATTGTGTAATACGTCCTTCTACGAACGCTTGCTCATCTTTCGCTGCATCGTACTCAGAGTTCTCAGAAAGATCCCCGAAGCTACGTGCGATTTTAATACGTTCTACTACTTCTTTACGTCTTACTGTTTTTAATTGCTCAAGTTCGTTCTCTAGTTTTTGCTTACCCTCTTGCGTCATAGGGTATGTTTTTTCTGTTGACATATTTTCCACTCCTTTTATATACCAATCCCCCGAAAAAAAAGAGGAGTTCCATATGAAAACTCCTCCGCTTCCATTGTTAGCGGAGGTTTCTAGTACCCTTGCACTAGCGGAGTTGTCACATACAACCCCGTATTTCCAATTCTTCTTTATATAAAGAAGATATGTATGGAAAGTTGATATAAATATGCCCTCACCTATATATAGATGAGGTTGCATGTTTCATTGTATTCGATAAGAAGGGAAAAAATCCCTTCCTACCGTATATCTTTTACTATGCTATTACAAATTTACTTTTTGTTCAAGAATTGTTGCAATTTTTGTCACCATAATATCAATTGCAACGTGGTTTTGTCCACCTTCAGGGATAATAATATCCGCAAATTTCTTAGAAGGCTCAATAAATTGATTGTGCATTGGACGTACAACATTTACGTACTGATCAATAACTGAATCCATCGTACGACCGCGCTCTTTAATATCACGTTGCATGCGGCGCAGAATACGAAGGTCAGCATCCGTATCAACGAATAATTTAATGTCCATTAACTCGCAAAGACGTGGGTCTTCTAAAATAAGAATTCCTTCTAAAATAATTACATCTTTCGGCTCAACCGGAATAATTTCTTCTGAACGCGTATGCAATGTATAGTCATATACAGGCTTATCAATTTGCTCATATGCAAGCAACTGCTGCAAATGTTCAATTAACAGATCATTATCAAACGCAAGCGGATGATCATAATTTGTTTTTAAACGCTCTTCCATTGGTAAATGGCTTTGATCTTTGTAATAATAATCTTGCTCTAAGATTAAAATAGAATGACCTTTAAAATGGTCAAAAATCGCTTTCGTTACACTCGTTTTACCTGATCCCGAACCACCAGCAATTCCAATTACAACAGGCTTATTCGTCCCCATTCGACTATCACTCTTTCTTATTGAAGTATGCTTTTGCGCATCATATTATTCACATACACTCGTTGATCCACTTTGAATTTCACGATTTGCAACGGATGTCTCGCTGCATCTAATTCGTTTCCATCCTCATCCCAAATTTTCTCCACCGTTTGCGTAAAGTTTTCTATTTCTGGTCCAAAGAACTCCACTTCATGTCCTGGTTTGAAATGATTACGTTGCTCAATCGTTACGATGCCCGTTTCTTCATTATAATCTAACACTAAACCAGCAAAATCATACGTTGTTTTCTTACTATGATTTCCAAACATTTGCTCTTGATGTCCTGGAACCCCTTCAAAGAATGCAGGAGCTGTATCACGATTTGCACATTTATCAAGCTCATCTAACCATTCTTGTTTAAACTCAAAGTTATCTGGATCCGCACAATACGCATCAATTACTTTACGATATACAGTTGCTACAGTCGCTACGTAATGGATTGATTTCATACGTCCTTCTACCTTTAAGCTATCGATTCCGATTTCAATCATTTTTGGAATTGATAAAATTAAATTTAAATCTTTTGGACTCATCGCAAAGTGAGCATCTCCTTCTTGGAATAGAGGAAGCTCTTTTGCATCTTTATGTTGTGATACTGTTTGAACTAAATCATAATCCCAGCGGCAAGATTGGCAACAACCACCACGATTAGAATCACGCGCTGTCATATGGTTACTTAATGTACATCTTCCTGAATATGCGATACACATTGCACCATGGACGAACGCTTCAATTTCAATATCCACTTTTTCTTTAATTTCTTTCATTTCTTCATAGCTTGCTTCACGAGCTAATACAAGACGATGTAAACCTTCTTCTTTCCAATACTGTGCTGCTTTCCAGTTGGATAGTGATTGCTGTGTGCTTAAATGCACCTCAACAGAAGGCGCTACGCGTTTACAAGTCTCAATGATAAGCGGATCAGCAACGATAATTCCCGTTACGCCAGCTTTTTCAATCCCTTTTAAATATTCCTCTAGCCCGTCCATATTTTCATTATGTGCAAAGATATTTGTTGTTACGTATATTTTTGCTCCATACTTCTTTGCAAACTCAACGCCTTCTGCCATTTCTTCTAGCGTAAAGTTACCTGCATTCGAACGAAGACCAAATTCTTGTCCACCTAAATATACAGCATCTGCCCCGTAATGGATAGCTACTTTTAATTTTTCTAAGTTACCCGCAGGGATTAACAGTTCAGGTTTCTTCACAATAACACGTTTGCCATCGATCACTCGTGAAATTTCTTGTACAGTCATTTCCTACACCCTCCTCGTTTAGTAAACCGTTTCTTTAAAGAAGAATCCTGTATCTAACGGACGATTTACTGGTTGCATTTCTTCTATTTCTTTATATAGATCATCTTTCACGTCATAATATGCATCACGATCTTCTACGCATAAATCAATCGCTTGACGATATTTCTTCGTTACTTCAATAATGTATTCAGAGCTTTTTAGTACACCGTCGATTTTTAAGCTATCAACTTCAGCATCGATTAGTTCCTCTAATTCATCGATGAAACAAATGTCGTTCGGACTCATAATGTGAGTACCATTTTCATCTTCATAAATTGGATATTTATTGTTACGCTCTGGGTCATATAAGAACATATTCTCTTCATATTTTTTCTTTTCAATGTCAAGATTACGTCCTTGATACTCAAAGTAGTTTCCTACTAATGAACGCTTCGATTGGAACATACAAGTCATACCGTGAATTTGTACTTCCAGTTCCACTTCAGCATTTTCTTTTAAATCAACAATTTCATCTAAGCTAAGCTCACGAGCTAATACAGCACGCTTTGATCCTCTTTGTCCCCAGTAATTACAAGTGAACCAGTTTGTTGCTGTCGTTTCTGTATTCCAGTGCAACTGCATATTTGGTGCTACTTCACGAACAGCCATTAATACCGCTGGATCTCCGAAAACAATTGCATCTACATTTACTTCGTTTAAAAATGAAACGTAATCTGTTAATTCTTCTACTTTATCGTTGTGGAACATAGCGTTCATGGCTACGTATACTTTCACACCATTTTCATGTGCAATCTTTACAGTTTGTTTTACATCTTCACGTGAAAACTCCCCTGCTAAACGTAAACCAAACTTTTGCTCACCGATCATTACCGCATCTGCTCCTGCTTTCGCAAGTTGTTCGATATCCGCCACCGCTCTTGGCGTTACTAACAATTCAGGTTTCTTCATACCTTGGTCACCCTCTCTTTTTACTAACAGCTACTCCATCACCAATTGGGAAAATCGTTGTATCATATCCTTCATGGTTCATAAGCCACTCATTGTACGTCTTAATACGACGGATTAAACCACGTGTACGTCTGTTTTCAATTTTCTCTTTTGTCGTTACAAGACCGTGGTACATAACATTATCTGAAATAATTACGCCACCAGGATTTAATAACGGTTCATATAAGTCAAAAAAGCGACGATACTGTCCTTTTGCTGCATCAATAAAAATAACGTCAAATGTCCCGTGTTCTTTTACTTGTTCACCTGTCTCTAACGCATCACCGTAAATAACTGAAATACGATCTGTTACTGGGGAACGTTCTATATATTCAAGTGCTTTTTCATATCGCTCACGATTGCGCTCAACTGTCACAATACGTGAATTTGGAATAGCTTGCATCATACGAATACTAGAATAACCGATTGCTGTTCCAAGTTCTAAAATGCTTTTCGGTCCAATTAAACGTAAAAATTGCAGCATAAATTCCATTCCAAGTCGATCCATAATCGGCACATGATTTTCTGTTGCATATTCTTCCATTTCAAGAATTAATTTATCTTTCGGATCAATAAATGATAATAGGTACTCGTTAACTGCATCCTCCATAAATGGTCCTCCTTATTTACATGGAGAAGTGCCTCTATGACGTCTTTTCACACATAGAATGCAATAAAAATACAAGCCAGCTTTATCCTTAGCTTGTACGTCCCGTTTTGATATTAAAAACGATTCTTCTGCCAGTTTTTAACCCGATATATTTTACCACAAAAAAGAGGGATGTGCGACTTTTTTCGCTATCCCTCCCCATTTCACTATTTTTTCGTAATGTATTTTTGCTTTAATGCATTATGCTCTTCTAATGTTTTCGCATAGTACACTTCACCACTTGGTGCAGCTAAGAAATAATAATAATCTGTTTGCGCAGGTTCTAACGCAGCTTCTACTGAATGTTTACCAGAGTTTGCGATCGGCCCTACCGGTAATCCTTTTACAACATACGTATTGTACGGTGAGTTGACCTTTAAATCTTCGTATAATACACGTTGTTTATGCTTTCCAAGTGCATATAATACCGTTGGATCCGTTTGAAGCGGCATACCTTTTGCTAAACGATTATAAAAGACACTAGAGATCTTTTGACGATCTGTAAAACCAGTTGCCTCTTCTTCAATAAGTGAAGATAATGTTAAAAGCTGATGAACATCCCAATTCTTCGCTTTCATTTTCGCCTCATTTTGAACAATGATTGCATTTGTTTTCTCAAGCATTGGAATTACAATTTCTTCTAACGTCGTATCTTTCTTATAAAACGAATACGTTGCAGGATATAAATAACCTTCTAATGGGTATTTAATATTGCTATCAAAGATTTTATCCGTTAATAACTTCGGATACTTTTGCTGCATTTTTTGAATAAATGCTTTATCGTTTAATTGACGCGTAACATCATCTTTATTCCACTTTAGTTCTGTCGCAATCGTTTCTGCAATTTCAGTTACTTGCGCCCCTTCTTTAATCGTCACTTTATAAAGAGCTGGACGATGCACGTTGCCAGATGACATTTGTTCAATCACATCTTCAGCATTCATTGAAGGATTTAATAAATATGTACCTGCTTGTAAACTTTTCGATTTAGCCTTTGTATAAAAACTAAAAACTGTACCGTTTTTTACAGCGCCTTTTTCTTCTAAAATTTCTCCAATTTTACTTGTAGATGATCCTTTCGGAATTTCTACTTCAATCTCTTTTTTATTCCCGCTATCAACTGGTCCTAATGCGGATGAAATATACGCATAGACTGAACCACAAACTAAAAGCAGTGCAATAATCGAAAATAAAAAGATACGTCTACGCTTCTTTTTCACTTGATTCTCTATCAAAACATTTCCTCCTTACTTAATTGTAGACCGTATGTACACCTTTCTATACAACACGATGTAAAAACGCAAAAAATTCACTTATCTTTTTTAATTGACACTTTATTTTTCTACAATCCGTCTCATTATACTACAAAGACTTACACAGTTTCGACAAAAAATCTTTCATTTTACATATAAATACAAAAAAAGATGGACTGTATGTCGTCCATCTTTTCAGTACTTATTATTCAGCTTCTTGCTCATCAGCTAGAGTGTTGAACATTTCTTGTACCATTTCCCACTCTTCTTCAGATTCGATTGGAAGTAAAGTTCCGCCCTCTTCTTCATTTTGCTCATAAGCCATTGCATCATAAATTTGGTCTCCATCTTCGTCTACTTCACCGATTGGAGAGAAGACTACGTATGATTTTTTCCCAAATTTTTCAGCGTCAAAAGTGAAAATAATTTCACATAAATGTTCGTTACCTTTTTCGTCTACAATTGTAATTTGATTTTCTTCCATTTTGGTCACCTCTTATTTACTATCTAAAAATCCTTGTAAGATTACGACTGCAGCCATCTTATCAATTACTTGCTTTCGCTTCTTACGGCTTACATCGGCTGAAATGAGCAGACGTTCCGCTGCCATTGTTGACAAACGCTCGTCCCACATTACAACGTCTAATTGTAACAGCTCTCGTAGGTTTTCTGCAAATTGTTGGCACGCTTCACCACGCGGGCCAATTGTACCATTCATATTTTTAGGTAAACCTACTACTATCTTGTCCACATTGTACTGCTTTACTAACTCAGAAATACGATCAAAACCAAAGTGACCTCGTTCTTCGTTAATCTTAATTGTTTCTAATCCTTGTGCTGTCCAGCCCATTTCGTCGCTAATTGCAACTCCGACTGTTTTTGTACCTACATCTAAACCTAATATCCGCATAAACTACTCCTCACGATGATGTTTCAAGTAAGACTTCACAAGCTCTTCAATTAACTCATCACGTTCAAGCTTGCGAATGATGCTACGTGCATCTTTATGGCGAGGTATGTATGCTGGGTCTCCACTTAATAAATAACCGACGATTTGGTTAATCGGATTATAGCCTTTTTCTTGAAGTGCATCATACACAGTTAAAAGTACATCATTTACATGGACACTCTGTTTTTCATCTTGAATGCTAAACTTCATTGTTTTATCAAAACCGTCCATTTCAAGCACCTCACTTATATAGTAAGTATAGGGAGAAGAACTTCTCCTCTCCCTACCATTGTACACTACTATCTCTTTATTTTGAAACAGATTTAACGTACTCTTGTACAAATGCTAAAGCTTCTTCGACTTGAGCTGGGTTTTTACCGCCTGCTTGTGCCATATCAGGACGGCCGCCACCGCCACCGCCGCAACGAGAAGCTACTTCTTTCACAAGTTTACCAGCATGGTAACCTTGGCTAATTAAGTCTTTCGTTACACCTGCTAGGATGTTTACTTTATCGTCATTAACAGACGCTAATACAACAACTGCTGACTCTAATTTATTTTTCAGATCATCCATCATCGTACGTAAGTTATTCATATCTGCAACATTTACTTTCGCTGCTAATACATTCACACCATCAACTGTCATTACAGAATCAGTTAAGTTTCCAGCTTCGATATTGCTTAATTTCGCAGCAAGAGATTCATTTTCTTTTTGCAGTTGTTTCACTTCAGCAAATAGACCATCAACTCTTGTTAAAATATCTTTCGGATTTGTTTTCATTTTTCCTGCTGCTTCTTTTAATAAACCTACTTGATCATTCATTAATTCGTATGCAGACTTACCAGTTACTGCTTCAATACGACGAGTTCCTGCACCGATACCAGACTCAGCAACGATTTTGAAAATACCGATAGAAGCTGTGTTATCAACGTGACAACCGCCGCAAAGCTCTAAGCTGTAATCGCCAACTTGTACAACGCGTACAACATCACCGTATTTTTCACCGAATAATGCCATTGCCCCCATTTCTTTCGCTTCTTCGATTGCTTTTTGAGAAATCTCAACATCAATACTTTCCCAAATTTTCTCGTTTACCATACGCTCAATTTTTTCTAATTCGTCAGCTTGTACTTGACCGAAGTGAGAGAAGTCAAAGCGTAGACGTTCAGAAGTTACAAGAGAACCTGCTTGGTTAACGTGTGTTCCAAGTACGTCTTTTAATGCTTGGTGTAGTAAATGAGTTGCTGTATGATTTTTTACAACGCTACTACGATTTTTCGTATCGATAATAGCTTTTACAGCCGCATCTTTCGTTAATGTTCCTTCTTCAACAACAACTTTATGCAAGTTTTGGCCGTTTGGTGCTTTTTGTACGTCTTTTACAAGAACTTTCACGCCATCAGCAAGAAGGTAACCACGGTCTGCAATTTGTCCACCGCTCTCAGCATAGAATGGTGTTACATCAAGAATTAACTGTCCTTCTTCACCAGCTTGTAAGCTGTCTGTGTATTCGCCATTTTTCACAAGTGCAACAACGTTACTTTCTGTTGCAACTGTACCGTAACCAACGAATTCGCTCGCTACTTTAATTTCTCCAAGGACACCACCTTGAACTTGCATAGAATCAACGTCTTGACGAGCAGCACGTGCACGCTCACGTTGTTTTTCCATTTCATTTTCAAAGCCTTCATGATCAACTGTCATGCCAGCTTCTTCTGCATATTCTTCTGTTAATTCAATTGGGAAACCGTATGTGTCATATAGACGGAACGCATCTACTCCAGAAATAACAGTTGTTTTTTCTTCTTTTGCTTTTGCAATTACTTCAGCTAAAATCGCTTCACCATCATGAAGTGTTTCATGGAAACGCTCTTCTTCGTTCTTCACAACTTTCGCAATGAAATCTTTCTTTTCAAGTACTTCTGGATAGAAGTCTTTCATTACTTCTCCAACAACCGGTACTAATTCAAACATAAATGGACGATTGATGTTTAATTTCTTCGAATAACGAACAGCGCGGCGTAATAAACGACGTAATACATAACCACGGCCTTCGTTAGATGGAAGAGCACCGTCACCAACAGCGAATGTTACTGTACGGATATGGTCAGCAATTACTTTGAATGCCATATCTTTTTCTAAATCGCCATTACGATATTTTTCACCAGAAATTGTTTCTGTTGCATCAATCATCGGCATGAATAGGTCTGTATCGAAGTTTGTAGGCACATCTTGAACGATAGATGTCATACGCTCTAGACCCATCCCTGTATCAATGTTTTTCTTAGGAAGTGGTGTATATGAACCGTCTGGATTATGGTTAAATTGAGAGAATACAAGGTTCCATACTTCTAAGTAACGCTCGTTTTCTCCGCCTGGATATAATTCTGGGTCACTAAAGTCATTACCGTAAGCTTCTCCGCGGTCATAGAAAATCTCTGTATTCGGTCCACTTGGTCCTTCACCGATATCCCAGAAGTTTTCTTCTAAGCGAATAATACGCTCTTTTGGAACGCCCATTTTCTCATTCCAAATTGTGAATGCTTCTTCATCTTCTGGATGGATTGTAACTGATAGTAATTCTTTATCGAATCCGATCCATTTGTCGCTCGTTAAGAATTCCCAAGCCCATGTAATTGCTTCTTCTTTGAAGTAATCACCAATTGAGAAATTTCCTAACATTTCAAAGAATGTATGGTGACGAGCTGTTTTCCCTACGTTTTCAATATCGTTTGTACGAATTGATTTTTGAGCATTTGTAATACGTGGATTTTGTGGGATTACACGTCCATCAAAATATTTTTTTAATGTAGCTACACCACTATTAATCCATAGAAGAGATGGATCTTCATGCGGAACTAGTGATGCACTAGGTTCTACTGCATGTCCTTTTTCTTGGAAAAAGTCTAAAAACATTTGACGAATTTGTGCGCCTGTTAGTTGTTTCATTGTATTTTCCTCCTTAAATATAAAAAACTCCCGTCCCTATAAAAGGGACGAGAGTTAACTCGCGATACCACCCTAATTATGAATTGATTACAATAACAATCAATTCATCACCTCATGGTGCCGTAACGTGGCAAGACGGCAGTGATTAGCTGCTCTCAGGATTAGCTTTCTGTTACCCTTCATTTAAAGCTTCTTTCAGCCATATGGAAGCTTCTCTCTATAAATGGACTGTAACGTACTTGTTCCGTCATTGATTTAATGTATTATATGACTAAATATAATAGAATTCTCTTAAGTTTGTCAATGTAGATAATCATTTATATTGGATTAATTACTTATTAATCATAAGTATTCTACTATTCATTCTTAACAGCCTTTTCATATAGTATGCATTTATTAATAAATCGGAATCTCCTTATAAGAATAATTTATAAAAATTTCTAAATATTACTTTTTTTGTTATAATTAAATTATTGTTAATAAAATAAAGGAGCGATCACAATGACAACCTTACT
The DNA here is from genome assembly GCF_900176455.1 of Bacillus sp. JKS001846. Classification (NCBI taxonomy): domain Bacteria; kingdom Bacillati; phylum Bacillota; class Bacilli; order Caryophanales; family Bacillaceae; genus Bacillus; species Bacillus sp. JKS001846. The sequence goes on along the minus strand of NZ_FWYG01000001.1, from coordinate 1,354,813 downwards.
TAGCAAAGCTAAAAACATATTAGCGACTGACGAAACGATATTATTTTACGCAGCATGTTCATTAGACATATTTATTTATCGTTCCGTCGCAAGGCCAGGATTGCTAATTTTAACGAACAAAAGGCTATTCTTTTATGGGCCAGATGTAAGTAAGAATCCAATATTTGAAGAGTACTCTTTCGCAAAAATTTCTAATCTAAAAGAACAAAAGCGTCTTTTCAACAATCAAATTGTATTTATGTATGATAACGAATGGAAAAAAATAAAACATATTCAAACAAATGATGTGAGCTCCCTCGTTCAAAAGATACACGAGCAGCTTTCTAAATAAATATATGATTAGCCCTCTATTTCTTACATAGAGGGCTTCTATACTTACACATCTTCTTTTTTCAAGAGCGGTCTCACATGAACAATGACAGTGCGAATAACTGCTAAAATCGGAACCGATATTAGCAACCCTACAATCCCAGCTACCTCTCCCCCAACTAGTAAGGCAAGCATAATAATAACGGGATGCATACGAAGTGACTTACCAACGATGTAAGGCGATAAAATGTTACTCTCCACAAATTGCAAAATCGCAATTGTGATCCCCGCCTTAATAAGTAAACTCGTTGATACTGTTGCTGCAATCATTAACGTCGGGATTGCTCCTAAAATAGGACCGAAGTACGGGATTATATCCGTTACCCCAATAATAATGCCAAGCAATAATGGATATTTCATACCAATAAACCAAAAAGAAAGAGCTGATACTCCCCCTAATACTAAACAAACAAATAACTGTCCTCGAATATAACTTCCAAGTGATTTATCAATTTCTTTCGCAAGCATTTGCCCCGTACCTCGCCATTTACTTGGGACTAGTTTCCAAAAGATATGATAAAACTCACCATAATCTTTTAATATGTAAAATACAATGAACGGTATTAAGAAAATAATGAGCAATGAATCGAGTACACCACGAGCTGTACTCATCACTTTATTTAAAAGCGCTTGAATCTTCGTTTCCACACCCACAAAAAGTTGTTTCACCTTTTCATGAATGAACGAAGGGAAATTCGCCGTTTGTTCTGTAACGCCATCCATCCACGAATCGTACATTTTTGTAAACTGCGGAAATTGTTCATTAATCTCTTGTAACTGTTTAATAACGACTGGTGTTCCTTTATAAATCCCATAACCAATTCCGCCAAAGAAAAGGATATAAATGAGCAAAATGGCAAGTGTACGGGGCATCCCTTCCTTATGAATTTTTTCAATTAAAGGGTGCAATAAATACGCAATAAAACACGCGATAAGAAACGGCGTGATTGCTACTTTAAATACAAAAATAATCGGTGCCCATAGCGGCTTAATTTTTAAAAAGACGAGCAGACAAAGAAAAACAAGTAACAATAATCCTAAACGATATATCCAAATGATTTTAAGATTCTTCACATGAAAAACCTCCTCCACCTTTATTTTGAAAATAAATGGGGTAGGTTATGTGCGAAACTTTTAAAATCTTTTCATACGGACCATACTGTTTTTTAAAGACGTACATATAAATAACATAACAAGGACAACCACCCCTGAGAATACAGCATGAATTAATATAATCAGGAGGGCTAATTATGGTTTTGTTTATGCTTGGATTATCAGCACTTTTTATGATTCTTGAATGGATTTGTATCGGGTTCGGTATTTGGAAGGGGTTCTTTATTCATTCCTCACGTAAAGAAAAAGCGAAGCAATTATGGCAGTATGGAATACTTGGCGTTGGCTGCTACGGTCTATCTTATCTTTTCTCAGAGATCGGACTTTTTTATTTACATATGGGTGCATAAAAAAACTCCCTTGTCTACAAGGGAGTTTTTCACTTTATCGAAATGATTATAAGTAAGACTTAATCATCTTACGTGCTTTTTTCATATTGCGTTTTGAAAATACATCTTGCTTACGAGCATATTGATATGCTGCAGCTCCAACACCTAATGCGATTAATGAATTGCGTAGATTCAAAGTAAATCCCCCTTTTCGTTATCCGATCGTTCTTTCATTCTCATCAAATAAATCATCAAGAGAGCTTAGTGAACCATCTTCCTCAACTTGATGCGTATGGATTTTCCCCTTTGAAACCGATAATTCGATATAACAATTCCAGCAATAAAATTGGTTGACACCTATTTTTCCAATGTCTTTCCCTTTGCAATTTGGACAAATAAACATATGGCTTTCATCTCCTTACAGTCTCCCAGATTCTATTCGCCATTATGTCCAAACTGCATTCATTTATACATTTTACTGGAGCCTTTCAACGCTATGCGTTTGAAAGTTTCACTATATAATTTCACCTTGTTACATGAAATCATACGGTGAAATGTTTTCCACGTCCATTTCCTCGCCATTAACTGTGACCATCTGTACTTCTCCTTGTGCTTCTTGCAAGCGACTAGCTAAGGTTGTTTGACGCATTGCATCATCAAGGCGATTTACACCAGATTGGAAAGCTGCTTCCTCTCCGCAAATAATAAGGAACTTCTTACTTCTTGTAATGCCCGTGTAAATTAAATTACGACGTAACATACGGTTGTAACTTTTCACGATTGGCATAATAACAATCGGAAATTCACTACCTTGTGATTTATGAATGGAACAACAATATGCATGCGTAATTTGATTTAAATCGGGCTTCGTATACGTTACCTCAATTCCGTCAAATGAAACGATAATCATATCTTGTTGCTCAACGTTTTCTTTCGCATAAAACACCGAAACAATTTCCCCAATATCACCATTAAACACTTGGCTCTCCGGCTGATTCACGAGTTGCAGTACTTTATCGCCTCTTCGGTACACAACATCACCGTAAGCAATTTCTTTACTCTTTTCCCTCTTCGGATTAAATACTTGTTGCAGCGCTTCGTTTAATACATTAATACCAGCAGGCCCGCGGTACATCGGTGCTAATACTTGTACATCTCTTGCGCTAAAGCCTTTTGTTTTAGCATTTTCACAAACTTTTTTCACAACCTCAACAATTTGAGCTCCTGTACAGCCGATAAATGAACGATCTTTTTGATTTTGTGCTAAATCTGGTGGTAGAGTTCCATTTTTTATCGCATGGGCAAGTTGAATCACTGATGAGCCTTCCGCTTGACGATAAATTTCAGTAAGCTTCACTGTCGGAACTGCGCCTGCATTTAATAAATCTTTTAATACTTGTCCAGGTCCTACAGATGGCAACTGATCTTCGTCACCTACAACGATAACTTGAATGTTCGTCGGCAACGACTTAAATAGCTGATTCGCAAGCCAAATATCAACCATTGAAAATTCATCGATAATAAGGAGCTTACCTTGGACAGGATCCGTTTCATTACGCTGGAAAGATCCTTCTGGCGTCCAACCAAGTAAACGGTGAATTGTGCAAGCTGGAAGTCCTGTCGATTCACTCATTCGCTTCGCTGCTCTTCCTGTTGGAGCTGTTAATAGTATTGGAAATGGATTATCATCACTGTATTCATTCGGATTTAACGATAACCCGTGTAGTGATGCATACATTTCAACAATCCCTTTAATAACTGTTGTTTTCCCTGTTCCTGGTCCACCTGTCAATAACATCATCGATTTATGAAGTGCCGTTTGAATTGCTTCTTGCTGAAACGGTGCATATTGTACGTTCAGTTGTTCTTCAATTTCACCTAACGTTTTTAACACTTCTGCTTCTGGAAATGAAGGTGTTTCTTCTTGATTCATAAGCCTGCGAATAGACTTTACAACACCTTTCTCAGAGTAGAATAACGTTGCTAAATACACTCGTTCTTCTTCTATGATGACTTTCCCTTCACTTTGCATCGTTTCAATACAACCTATAATATCTTCCTCAGTCACTCTTCCTTCTTGATTGTTTAAAAGTGACATCGTTTCTCTTACAAGTTGATCTTTCCTCATATAAACGTGACCAAGTTGTAATGAGACATTCTCTAATGTGTAAAAACATCCTGCGCGTACACGGTCGTCATGATTACCCGATATCCCTAACGCACGCCCTATATCATCCGCTCTTCCAAAACCAATCCCGTCCACTTCTTCGATAAGTTGATACGGATTATTACGAATCACTTCTAATGTCATCTCTTTATATTGCTGGTAAATCTTAATAGAAAGTTTCGTTCCAAAACCGTAGCCATTTAAAAAGCTCATTACTTTCTCTAGCCCTTGATGTTCAACAATTGTCTCATATATTTCCTGAGCCTTTTGTTTATTAACAACACCATTTAATGCCTCAGGGTCATCCATAATTTTAGAAATAGCATGTTCTCCGAGATGGTCCACAATTTTTTCAGCTGTACGCTTTCCTATCCCTTTAAATAAATCACTCGCTAAATATTGCACCATACCTGCTTTTGTTTGCGGCAATTCTTTTTTAAATGTTTCAACCATATATTGTTTTCCATACTTTGGATGGTCCTTAAAATGACCTGTCAATGTAAACACTTCATCTTCATGCATGCGGGGAAAATGACCGTTTATCATTACTTTCTTTTCGTCATACGTTTCATTCGTTTCAATGACTTTCATACTGACAACGGAATAGAGGTTTTCTTCGTTGTGGAAAATGGTATGAAGAACTTGCGCTTTTATAAACTTTTTCTCTTCCTCAAACAAATCCATTGCATGTTGATTTCCCATTTTTCCTCTCCTTTCCGGTATTTTCACTTTAATGAGCAGTACATCCCCCACCTTTTTAGATGAGGGATAACTACCCATTAAACTATATTTTTATCTTATTCAGCTTCTTGCTCTAATAAACGAACGCCATTACCCGCTAAAAAGTGATCTGGCTGAATTTCAGTTGCTTTCTTAAATAAAGCGAGAGCCTTCTCATTATTTTCCTCAAATACGTACGCAACACCTAAATTGTAATACGCATCTGCATGCTCCTCATCCATTTCTAATACCTTTTCAAAATAAGGTTTCGCCTCTTGAACGTGTTCTAATCGCGCGAAGCAAAGTCCGCACTGGAATACAGCTTCTACATCGTTTTCATCTAATTCTGTTGCTCTTTGTAAGAATGGTAGTGCAAGACGATCATTTCCAAGCTGTACATGTGTGATACCTAACATAAATGTTACATCAGCTGATTGTAATCCAGCTTGCATTGCTTGTTCAAATACAGCTTTCGCTTCAGTAAATTGCTCTTGGCCATAATATACATTTCCTAAACCATAATAGGCTGCTGCAGATTTATCATCTAACTCTAGTGCACGTTTATAAAATAAAATCGCTCGCTCGCTATCACCTAATACGTCTAATAAATTTGCAAAATTAATGTACCCAAGCGCATCTTTCGGATTTTCTTCGATTGCTTCTGTAAAATTTTTAGCTGCTTCTTCCCAGTTTCCTTCTTGCATATATTGAATACCTGTTTCAAGTTTGTTTGACATGTCCTTCACCTCTACAACAAATTATAACAAAGAATGTATTTTCCAAGCGAACGAAAATTCGCTTTATGTAAAAGAAACCTCTAACCGCTAATCGGCAGAGGCTTCTCATTTATCCTAAATAATCCAATTTCTTACCACTACGGTATACTTCATCAATTGTAGCACCGCCTAAGCACTCATCTCCATCATAGAAAACGACTGCTTGTCCTGGTGTAATTGCACGAATTGGCTCATCACAAAGAATACGAACTGTATTTTCATCAACGATTTGAACCGTTACTTTATTGTCTTCTTGACGATAACGGAATTTCGCCGTGCACTTAAATTCTGTTTCTTTTTCTTTGTTACTTACCCATCCTACATTCGTAGCAATAACTTCATCACCATATAGAAGTTCGTTATGGAATCCTTGATCAACATATAAAATGTTTTCTTTTAGATTTTTCCCAACAGCAAACCATGGATCACCATTACCACCAATTCCAAGGCCATGACGTTGTCCAATTGTATAATACATTAAACCGTCATGCTTCCCTTTCACTTCACCAGATAATGTTTGCATTACACCTGGTTGTGCCGGTAAGTAGTTACTTAAGAAATCTTTAAAGTTACGCTCACCAATGAAGCAAATACCTGTACTATCTTTTTTCGCCGCTGTCGCTAAGCCAGCTTCTTTCGCCATTTCACGAATTTGCGGTTTCTTTAATTCACCTAACGGGAACATTGTTTTTGATAATTGCTCTTGGCTTAATTGATTTAAGAAATATGTTTGATCTTTATTGTCATCAACACCGCGAAGCATTTTATATTCGCCGTCCATATAAGCAACGCGTGCATAATGGCCTGTTGCCACATAATCCGCACCAAGCGCAATTGCATGCTCTAAAAATGCTTTAAATTTAATTTCTTTATTACACATTACATCTGGGTTTGGTGTGCGACCAGCTCGGTACTCATCTAAGAAGTACGTAAATACTTTATCCCAGTATTGTTTTTCAAAGTTTACTGCATAATACGGAATACCAATTTGGTTACACACTTCAATTACATCATTGTAATCTTCTGTTGCTGTGCAGACACCATTCTCATCTGTATCATCCCAGTTTTTCATAAAAATTCCGATTACATCATAACCTTGCTCTTTTAATAAAAGTGCTGCTACAGATGAATCGACGCCACCGGACATTCCGATGACAACGCGTGTTTCGTGAGGTAGTTTGTTCATCATGTCACCTCCCATACTAATTTTGTGTTAATCGCTTCACGATTTTCACTGTTTCGTACGCCGCTTTTTCAATTTGCTCTTTCGTATTTCCAAGTCCAAAACTAAAGCGTACGGATGAACGTATTTGATCGGAGTCTTTTCCAAACATCGCTACTAATACATGTGATGGATCAATCGAACCAGCTGTACAAGCAGAACCACTTGATACTGCAATACCAGCTAAGTCTAAGTTCACAAGAAACGGTTCAATGTTCATTCCTGTAAAACTTACATTAAGTACATGCGGTAAGCGATGTTCTAAGTTTCCGTTTACCTCGAAAGTAATGCCTTCATTTTTGAAGACAGATACCATTATATCTTTAAACTCTTCATATTGGGCATTTTTTTGCTCACGAGTTTTTTCAGCTATAAGAATTGCATGCTGAAGCCCAGCAATACTAGGCACATTTTCCGTACCAGCACGGCGTTTTCTTTCTTGCTCTCCGCCTATTAATAACGGTTCAAATTTCACATTTGCACCAGCGTATAAGAAACCTACACCTTTTGGCCCGTTAATTTTATGAGCTGAAATTGATAATAAATCAATACCAAACTCTTTCACATTAATTTCTACTAAACCGTAAGCTTGTACCGCATCTGTATGGAAATACGCTTGATGCTCTTTTAACAGCTTTCCTATTTCCACAATCGGTTGCATCGTCCCTACTTCATTATTCCCAAACATAACAGATACAAGAATCGTCTCTTCTGTTAATGCCTTTTGTATGTCAGAAACTTGAATGCGCCCTGTTTCATCGACAGGTAAATATGTCACTTCAAACCCTTCACGCTCTAACAATTCGCACGTATGCAAAATCGCATGATGTTCAATTTGCGTCGTTATAATGTGGTTACCTTTATGACGGTTCGCACGTGCTACACCGATAAGCGCTAAATTATCAGCTTCTGTACCACCGCTCGTAAATATAATTTCATTCGGATTCGCATGAATGCTGCGTGCACACACTCTTCTCGCCTCATCTACTGTGTGACGAGTTTGACGTCCATAAAAGTGAATACTAGACGGGTTCCCGAATATTTCTGTCATATATGGAATCATCTTTTCGACCACTTCTGGGTGAGTCGGAGATGTCGCAGCATGATCTAAGTAAATGCGTTCCATTAAATCTCCTTCTTTCCAAATCGTTTCACAAGGAATTAAATGTAAAACATATAGCCCCCGTGATTTTCTTCCTCATAACGTACTAAATCTTCTAACGTTGTACTATCTAACACTTCTTGCACCGCATCACGAACACGCATCCATAATTGGCGTTGTGCTGGTTCTTCTTCTTCTATCATTTCTACAACACTAATCGGACCCTCTAATACACGGATTACATCTCCAGCTGTAATGTTAGCCGGCTGATCTGATAGTACATATCCGCCATATGCTCCCCGCGTACTCTTTACTAGACGCGCGTTACGAAGTGGTGAAATTAATTGCTCTAAGTAATGTTCCGATAAGTCATGTGCCTGCGCAATTGATTTTAATGAAATCGGACCTTCACCAAACTTTTTTGCAAGATCAATCATAATTGTTAAGCCATAGCGGCCTTTCGTTGAAATTTTCATCTATTTTGCACCTCTTTTCAAATTTTCACTTCTATTGGTTATATCTTATTTATAAAAAGAACACAATTTAAAATCCTATGAAATTATAGCATAATATAGTATTATAAGAAATTTCAACTTGTGTATCAAAATGATAACATAAAATCACATTGAAAAACTCGGGAATTATTACAATTGAAAGAAAAATGAAAATATTATCATTTATTTTTCCCATAAAACAGCATCCTATTTCAAATTTCGTAGAAAAAAATGATACGATAGAACGAGATTATATATTAAGGGAGACGGTCCAAATGAAACAACCACTCGCACATCGAATGCGCCCTACAAATATTCAAGAAATTATTGGGCAACAACATTTAGTTGGTGAAGGAAAGATTTTATGGCGAATGGTCCAAGCCAATCATTTTCAATCTATGATTTTATACGGTCCTCCAGGTACAGGAAAAACATCCATTGCCAGTGCAATTGCTGGAAGTACCGGTACCCCGTTTCGTCTATTGAATGCTGTTACTCACAATAAAAAAGATATGGAAGTTGTCGTACAAGAAGCGAAGATGCATCGACACCTCGTTTTAATTTTAGATGAAGTTCACCGTCTAGATAAAGCAAAGCAAGACTTTCTATTACCTCACTTAGAAAGCGGACTTCTTACTTTAATTGGTGCAACGACAAGTAATCCATTCCATGCAATAAACTCCGCTATTCGAAGCAGGTGTCAAATTTTCGAATTACACGCACTAACAGAAGATGATATTTTAATTGGGTTAAAAAGAGCTTTAGAAGATAAAGAAAAAGGCCTTGGAGAATATGCTGTAACGGTAACAGATGAAGCACTACATCACTTTGCAAACGCCTCTGGTGGTGATATGCGTTCCGCTTATAACGCACTTGAGCTTGCTGTATTATCTAGCTTTACTACAGACGATCAAGCGGCTGAAATCACACTCGAGATTGCGGAAGAATGCTTACAAAAGAAGAGCTTCGTTCACGACAAAGGCGGCGATGCTCATTATGACGTATTATCAGCATTTCAAAAATCAGTGCGCGGAAGTGATGTAAATGCAGCGCTCCATTATTTAGCACGCCTTATTGAAGCAGGTGATTTACAAAGTATTGGCAGACGCCTTCTTATTATGGCTTATGAAGATATTGGACTTGCTAGCCCACAAGCTGGACCACGTACACTAGCTGCAATTGAATCAGCTGAACGAGTTGGATTCCCAGAAGCACGCATCCCACTTGCAAATGCCGTTATCGAGCTATGCTTATCACCAAAATCAAATTCAGCTTATAAAGCACTTGATGCTGCATTACACGATTTACGCAACGGTCAAACAGGTGACATTCCAAGCCATTTAAAAGATAGTCATTACAAAGGCGCAGAATCACTTGGAAGAGGCATTGGATATTTATATCCACACGACCATCCAAACGGCTGGGTAAGGCAACAATACTTACCTGATAAAATAAAAAACAAGCAATATTATAAACCGAAAACGACAGGGAAATTTGAGCAAGCACTTTCTACTGTTTATGAAAGATTACAAACTTCGAATAAAACGAAAAATAAAGGGTAACATAAACGAAAACGTCACCATTATGGAGGCTTCGCTTATGAAAACACGTCAAGATGCATGGACAAAAGAAGATGATCTCCTTTTAGCAGAAACTGTTTTACGACATATTCGCAGTGGAAGTACACAAATAAAAGCATTTGATGAAGTCGGCGATACGTTGAACCGGACTTCAGCAGCTTGCGGCTTTAGATGGAATGCTGAAGTAAGACCGAATTACGAAGATGCTGTGCAGCTTGCGAAGAAACAACGTAAAGAATTAAAGCGCTCTGAAGCTAAAATAGAAAAAAATCAGTTCACGAAAACGAAACAACTCGTAATCGATGCTGAGTTTTCTGAAGATATTACGCCAAGTAAACAAGAACTTACGATGCAAAATGTCATCTCATTTTTGCAAAACTTGGAGCATAATAACCCTTCACTCGCAAAGTTGCAAACTGAAAATGATGTATTACAAGCTCAGCTCACTTCTCTGCAAAAAACGAATCATGAACTTGAAACGAAATTAGCGGTACTCACAAAAAAACAACAAGCAATCGAAGAAGATTACGCGATGCTTGTTCGAATTATGGATCGTGCTCGAAAACTTGTTTCAGTCGAAGAGCAAGAAGAGCAAATTGCCCCGATTTTCAAAACCGATCAAAACGGGAATTTAGATATTATTTATTCTGCTGAGAATTAAAAACAGGGATGTCACTTTTTTAACTGAGTGACATCCTTGTTTGTTTTCGGTTATCCAATTTCGTTATCTTACGATATATTCCCTCCTTATCTAAGGGCAGATTATATCATAAGACAAAAAGAAACAAATATTCGCCCTCAAGAAATTGTTATGAACGAAACAAAGGTGTTTGGTCTACCTTCTTACGGCAACTCATCTCCACCTGAATTGTTGATTTTCACCCGTAACACAAATCAGATGGAGTTTTCTTGCCGAAAGAGATAAAAAAGCATATATCCAAAATGGATATATGCTTTTCTTTTATTCTTGCCCTACACGTTTCACTTCTACATTTTTAATACGTTCACGTACAACGTGACTTGCCATAATTAAGCCTGCCACAGATGGTACGAATGCATTTGATGAAGGCGGTAATTTCGCCTTACGAATTTTTGCATTTTCGTCTGGTACAATTTCTTTACGTACCTCTTCACGAATTACGATTGGGTTTTCGTCAGAGAAGACAACTTTTACACCTTTTTTAATCCCCTCTTTACGAAGCTTCGTACGAATGACTTTCGCAATTGGATCTGTATGTGTTTTAGAGATGTCCGCAATACGGAAACGAGTTGGGTCCATTTTATTTGCTGCACCCATACTGGAGATAATTTTAATTTTACGACGTAAACATTGTTTAATTAAATGAATTTTGAACGTAATCGTATCAGATGCATCCACTACGAAATCCAAACCGTGCTTAAAGAACTCTTCATATGTTTCATCTGTATAAAACATTTCAAGTCCAATTACTTCACATTCCGGATTAATGTCTGCGATACGCTCTTTCATTAATTCTACTTTTGAACGTCCTACAGTAGATACTAAAGCGTGAATTTGACGGTTTACGTTTGTAATATCTACAACGTCTTTATCAACTAATACAAGACGTCCAACGCCAGAACGTGCTAACGCTTCAGCTGCAAAAGAGCCTACGCCGCCAATTCCTAAAATACCGACTGTACTATTTTTTAATATTTCAAGTCCTTCTTTACCGAAGGCTAATTCATTACGTGAAAATTGATGTAACATTCAGCTCTACACTCCTATTACAAAAATGGTCTACCATGTATTCTAGCGTTTTTCCGACTATTTGTATAGAAAAAGTTATAGAATTCCTAAAAATACATATTTCGAAAATGAAAACATAGACCAGAATTTCATTTCTTCCTAAATACACGTTTAAAAAGGAGGATTTAGAGAACCGAGCAGATCGAGGCGCTGAAGCCAGGAGGAGCGCAGTGTAGAAATACTACTCGAGCACCGGACTGGCGAAGCAACGATGAGATGCGACAGTTATCTAAACCGGACTTTTTAAACTTCCTTTCAATACACGTTTAAAAAGGAGGATTTAGAGAACCGAGCAGATCGAGGCGCTGAAGCCAGGAGGAGCGCAGTGTAGAAAAATACTACTCGAGCACCGGACTGGCGAAGCAACGATGAGATGCGACAGTTATCTAAACCGGACTTTTTAAACAACCCCTCAAAAAAAGTCTAGACGGTTATAGTATAACCATCTAGACCCTATTCTTACTTCTCTTCTTTTAAGCTTAATTTTAAGTTTAACTCTTCAAGCTGTGCTTCTGCAACTGGGCTTGGAGCTTCTGTTAATAAGCAGCTTGCGCTTGCTGTTTTCGGGAATGCAATTGTATCACGAAGGTTCGTACGGCCTGCAAGCAGCATAACAAGACGATCTAAACCTAATGCAATACCGCCGTGTGGTGGTGTACCGTATTCGAATGCTTCTAATAAGAATCCGAATTGCTCTTGCGCTTCTTCTTGTGAGAATCCAAGTGCTTTGAACATTTTTTCTTGTACGTCACGCTCGTAAATACGAAGTGATCCACCACCAAGCTCATAACCGTTTAATACAAGGTCATATGCTTGTGCACGTGCTTTTTCTGGTGCTGTTTCTAGTAACTCAACGTCTTCACGGAATGGCATTGTGAATGGGTGGTGAGCTGCGAAGTAACGATCTGCATCTTCATCGTACTCAAGAAGTGGCCAATCCGTTACCCATAGGAAGTTAAATTTACTTTCATCAATTAACTCAAGCTCTTTACCTAGACGTAAACGAAGTGCGCCTAAGCTATCTGCAACAATGCTCTTCTTATCTGCTACGAATAGTAATAAGTCGCCAGCAGTAGCCTCTAATGTGCTCATTAACACATTTGCATCTTCTTCACCGAAGAATTTTGCAATCGGTCCTTTTAAACCGTCTTCTTCAACTTTAAGCCAAGCTAAACCTTTTGCACCGTATACTTTCACGAATTCAGTTAATGCATCGATGTCTTTACGAGAATATTTACTTGCAGCACCTTTTGCATTGATTGCTTTTACTTGTCCGCCGCTTTCTACAGCACTTGTAAACACTTTAAAGCCACAACCTGCTGCAAACTCAGATAAGTCTGTTAGTTCCATTTCAAAGCGTGTATCTGGCTTATCAGAACCGTAGCGAGCCATTGCATCAGCATATTTCATACGAGGGAATGGTGCACTAACTTCTACACCTTTTGCATCCTTCATAACTTTCGTCATCATACGCTCCATCATATCTAAAATTTCATCTTGTGTTAAGAATGAAGCTTCGATATCGATTTGCGTGAATTCCGGTTGACGATCCGCACGTAAATCTTCATCACGGAAACAACGTGCTACTTGATAGTAACGCTCAAATCCGCCGACCATAAGAAGCTGTTTAAATAACTGTGGTGACTGTGGTAGTGCATAGAATTCACCATCATGCACACGACTTGGTACTAAATAGTCACGAGCTCCTTCTGGCGTGCTTTTCGTTAAAATTGGTGTTTCTACTTCTAAGAACTCTTCTGTGTCTAAGAAGTTACGAATTGTTTTCGTTACGTCATGACGCATTTTGAATGTGTTAAACATTACTGGACGACGTAAGTCTAAATAACGATATTTTAAACGCACATCTTCTGATGCATCTGTATCATCAGCAATGATGATTGGCGTTGTTTTCGCTGCATTTAGTACATTTACTTTTGTTGCTTGTACTTCAATACGACCAGTTGCCATATTGTCATTAATTGCGCCTTCACCACGTTCAACAACTGTACCTTCTACGTGTAATACGTATTCGCTACGAATTGTTTCTGCTACTTCTAACGCTTCTTTTGATGTTTCTGGGTTAAATACAACTTGCACGATACCTGTACGGTCACGTAAATCGATAAAGATTAATCCACCTAAGTCACGGCGTTTTTGTACCCAACCTTTTAATTGAACTGTTTGTCCAACAGCTTCTACTGTTACTTTTCCACATGCATGTGTTCTTTCAGCCACTGTAAGTTCCCCCTATATTAATTTCTCTGCTACGTATGAAGCAAATACATCTAACGCTACTTCTTCTTGTTCACCTGTTGCCATATCTTTTAAGTTAATGATGCCTTTATCTAGCTCATCTTCTCCTAATACAGCTACAAATTTCGCCTTTAGACGATCTGCTGATTTAAATTGTGCTTTCATTTTGCGATCTAAATAATCTTTTTCAACTGACAATCCAGCTTTACGAAGATCGAACGCAACTTTTGCAGCATGGTCTTTCGCTTTTTCGCCAAGCGCCACAACGTAACAATCAATGCTATGTTCAAGTGGTAATTCAATGTTTTCAGCTTTTAGCGCCATAATTAAACGTTCAATACTCATTGCAAAACCGATACCTGGCATTTCTGGTCCACCGATTTCTTGTACAAGTCCGTTATAACGGCCACCACCGCTTAATGTAGTGATCGCACCGAAACCTTCTGCCTCACTCATAATTTCAAAAACAGTGTGTTGGTAGTAGTCTAAACCACGCACTAAGTTCGGATCTTTTTCAAACGGAACATCCATCATCGTTAATAGTTCTTGAACTTTGTCGTAGTATATTGCTGAATCTTCGTTTAAGTATTCTGTAATAGATGGTGCTGTTCCCATTAATTCATGGTTACGGTCCTTCTTACAGTCTAAAATTCGAAGTGGATTCTTTTCTAAGCGAGATTGACAGTCAGAACAGAATTCGCCGATACGTGGCTCAAAGTGTGCGATTAATGCATCACGGTGTGCTTGACGGCTCGCTGCGTCACCTAAACTGTTTAATACAACTTTAATATTTTTTAAGCCCATGCCGCGGTAAAATTCAACAGCAAGTGCAATTACTTCTGCATCAATTGCAGGGTCATTACTGCCGATTGCTTCGATACCGAATTGTACGAATTGACGATAGCGACCTGCTTGTGGTCTTTCATAACGGAACATTTGACCGATATAGTATAATTTCGTTGGTTGTGTTGCATCACCAAACATTTTATTTTCAACGTAAGAACGTACAACAGGTGCAGTACCTTCTGGACGTAATGTTAAGCTACGCTCTCCACGATCTTGGAATGAGTACATTTCTTTTTGTACGATATCTGTCGTATCACCAACACCGCGTAAAAATAGCTCAGTGTGCTCAAAAATTGGTGTACGAATTTCTTTATAATTGTAACGACGGCAAATTTCGCGTGCTTGCCCTTCGATATACTGCCATAACTCAACAGTGCCTGGAAGAATATCTTGCGTTCCGCGTGGGATTTGAATAGACATATTCAGTTCCTCCTCAAATTGTTTTAATCTTAATAAAAATAAAAAAACTCCCGCCTCTACTGTTTAAACAGTAGGGACGAGAGTATTATACCCGTGGTGCCACCCTAATTGAAGCACGTATGCTTCCACTTTTTTAATAACGCTTAAATGTGCGTTCATCCCTACTAAGCGTATATGCCGTTCAAGTTGAAACCTCTAGAGTGTCATTCAATCAGTCATCATGTAGAAATGTTTTCAGCCTAAGACATTTCTTCTCTTTCCATGTGTGTCTCATTTACTCTTCTCTATCAACGGTTATATTCATATGTAAATATAAAATTACTATACGTTTGTTAAGTAGGATTGTCAAGTGCTCTAAGAACGTTCGATCTGCTTCTTTAAACGCTTTACATCTTGAAGAGAAATCCCAAACTCGGAAGCAAGCTCCATTGAAGTATTGTTTTGCTCTTTTGAAATAAAATCATGAAAATTCACGTTAAATAGTTGATTTGCACCATTTGTAACAGAATGCCCTTTTTCATTCATACGCATACGTATATCCCTCACATTCAATATGGATGTTTTACTTTTTATTGTTCCATATTGATGAAAGAGTTATACATAACCGAAACTGCTATTAATTCCAAATAAATGAACAAAACATACAACAATGTATAAAAAAGAGAGGATTATATAACCCTCTCTTTTTTATCAACACTATTTACTTTCTACAATTAAGGTCACCGGACCATCATTGATTAAAGAAACATCCATCATTGCTCCGAACTTCCCTGTTTCCACATGTAATCCTTGTTTACGAACTTCTTCATTAAAGAAATCGTATAAACGCTCTGCATAATCAGGTTTCGCAGCATCCATAAAGTTTGGACGTCTTCCCTTGCGGCAATCTCCGTATAATGTGAATTGCGAAATAGATAGAACTTGTCCTTCTACATCAAGTACAGAATGATTCATCTTTCCGCTCTCATCTTCAAAAATACGTAAGTTTGCAATTTTTTCCGCAATGTAAGTTGCATCTTTTTCTGTATCTTCGTGCGTAATGCCAACTAGTAATGTTAAACCGAACGGAATTTGTCCTACGATCTCACCGTCTACTGTGACAGACGCTTTCTTTGATCGTTGTAAAACAACTCTCATCTTTCTACACTCCCTATTAATGCATCATGCGTCGTACTGCATAAATTTCTGGAACGCGTTTAATGCGTTCTACTACTTTTTTCAAGTGTTGTAAGTTACGAATCGAGATTGACATATTAATTGTTGCCATCTTATTACGGTCACTTCTACCAGAAACAGCTGAAATGTATGTTTTCGTCTCTGTAACAGCTTGCAGTACTTCATTTAATAAACCGCGGCGATCGTAACCTGAAATTTCAATATCAACGTTATACTCTATTTCTTTTTCAGGGCTACCTTCCCACTCAACTTCTAATAAACGTTCTATCGCTTCTTCTGTATGAACATTTACACAATCACGGCGGTGAATCGATACACCTCGGCCTTTCGTAATATACCCAACGATATCATCACCCGGAACTGGGTTACAGCATTTCGATAAACGGATTAATAAATTATCAGCACCGCTTACCTTTACACCAGAATCCCATTTTCGAATTTTCATCGGTTTACGAACTTCTTTGACTTCAACAATTTCTTCTTCTTCGCGTTGCTTGCGGAACTTGTCCGTTAGTCGCGTAACAATTTGCGAAGCTGTAATTCCGCTATATCCAACTGCTGCAAACATATCTTCTTCATTTGCAAAGTTAAATTTCTCAGCGACGCGTTTTAAGTTATCAGGCGCTAATACTTCTTTCATCTCATACTCTAGACCACGTACTTCCTTTTCAACAAGTTCACGGCCTTTTTCAATATTTTCGTCTCTACGTTGTTTCTTAAAGAATTGACGAATTTTATTTTTCGCATGAGATGTTTGAGCAAGTTTTACCCAATCTTGACTTGGGCCATATGAATGTTTCGACGTTAAAATTTCAATGATATCGCCGGTTTTTAATTTATAATCCAGCGTCACCATTTTCCCGTTTACTTTTGCACCAATTGTTTTATTCCCAATTTCCGAATGGACACGATACGCGAAATCAATTGGAACCGATCCAAGTGGTAATTCCATTACATCGCCTTTCGGTGTAAAGACGAATACCATGTCAGAGAATAAATCAATTTTTAATGACTCCATAAATTCTTCTGCATTAGAAGCTTCATTTTGCCATTCTAATATTTGACGGAACCACGTGAGTTTCTTCTCTAATGTACCTGTTGTTTCTGCTGTTTTTCCTTCTTTGTATGCCCAGTGTGCCGCGATCCCGAATTCTGCAATTTCGTGCATTTCTTTCGTACGAATTTGCACTTCAAGTGGATCACCTTTCGGTCCAATTACAGTCGTATGAAGAGATTGATATAGATTTGCTTTTGGCATTGCAATATAATCTTTAAAACGACCTGGCATCGGCTTCCAACACGTATGAATAATTCCAAGCACTGCATAACAATCTTTAATACTATTTACAACGACACGTACAGCTAATAAATCGTAAATTTCATTGAACTGTTTATTTTGCAGTGCCATTTTACGATAAATACTGTAAATATGTTTCGGTCTTCCAGAGATCTCAGGTTGAATTGCAACTTCTTTTAATTTCTCACGAATACCAGTCATTACTTCGTCTAAGTATTCTTCACGTTCTGCACGTTTACGCTTCATTAAATTTACAATACGATAATATTGTTGTGGATTTAAATAGCGAAGTGACGTATCCTCTAGCTCCCATTTAATAGTACTAATTCCGAGTCTATGTGCTAAAGGTGCAAAGATTTCTAGCGTTTCATTCGCTATGCGACGCTGCTTCTCTTGAGGCAAATGTTTCAATGTACGCATGTTATGAAGACGATCAGCTAGTTTAATTAAAATAACTCGAATATCTTGAGCCATTGCAATAAACATTTTGCGATGGTTTTCTGCTTGTTGTTGTTCGTGAGATTTATATTTGATCTTCCCAAGCTTCGTAACACCATCAACAAGCATAGCAATTTCTTTGTTAAATTCCCGTTCAATATCTTCTAACGTAATCTCTGTATCTTCCACTACATCATGTAAGAAACCTGCTGATACCGTAGCTGGATCCATGTGTAAATCAACTAAAATACCTGCAACTTGAATTGGATGAATAATATACGGTTCACCCGATTTTCTGTATTGTTCGCTATGCGCATCGCGTGCATATTCATAGGCACGTGCTACTAGCTCAATATCTTCATCCACTAAATATTGACTTGCTTTCTCGAGTACCTGTTCAGCTGTTAGTACCTGCTCATTTGCCATCGAATCACCTTTTATTGAAAATTGACTTTATCTTTATTTAATAGAATAAATTATATTCTATCATTATAACCCAATGATTGTGAATTGTGAAAAGGAAAAGATTTTACTGACATTTCACCATGATTTTTTGTTCAATTATACAAAAGTACCCGCTCCTCTCCAAGAGATTCACGGGTACTTTTTATCACCGTAGTTTTACCTATATAGTGATTAGTATTTTTCTAATACTAATACATCGTAACCATCTAACATTTTACGACCATCTAAGTAAGTAAGCTCTACTAAGAATGCAATCCCTGCTACAACTCCGCCAAGTTCTTCAACTAGCTTAATTGTCGCTTCGATAGTTCCACCTGTAGCTAATAGGTCATCTGTAATTAATACGCGTTGACCTGGCTTAATTGCATCTTTATGGATTGTTAAAACATCTTTACCATATTCTTTACCGTAGTCAACTGTAATTACTTCACGTGGTAATTTTCCTAATTTACGAACTGGCGCAAATCCTACTTCTAACGCATAAGAAACTGGACAACCGATAATGAAACCACGAGCTTCTGGTCCTACTACAACATCGATATCTCTTTCTTTTGCGTATTCAACGATTGCATCTGTTGCTGCTTTGTATGCTTTACCGTCATTCATTAAAGGTGTAATGTCTTTAAACACAATACCTTCTTTCGGATAATCCGGTACAATTGCGATATGTTGCTTGAAATCCATATTTCTGAATCCTCCTCAGATCTAAAAGGTTTGTAAATACAAATCCTTTACCCTAACTGTTCTACTTCTTTATGATTACGAATCGTTTCAAACCATGTATATAGTTGCTGATATGTGCTATAAACCAATTCTTTTTCTAATTGTAAGTGGTTCATTTTCTCACGATATGTGTTCGATTCAATTAAATCACGCTTTTGTTTTTTGTCTGCCATAAAAATGACGCCATCTTTTATTGTAACAAATTCTAACTCAAAAAACACCTGTGTCATAAAATTTACTGTATCTTTTGACCAACCTTTATGACGACATAGTTGTTCTCCATATTGTCTTAAAGAAAATGGTGTTTTTTGGCTTAAGAAAGAATAGTACCATTTAAAGTGTTCTCTCGTCGGAACTGTACTAAATAAGTGGTTATTCTCTTGATAAAATAGCGTATAAATTCGCGCTGGGAATCCTGCCTTAAATAGCTCACGTAATTCATCTGTTCCTTTTGGTAAATCAAGTAACACGATATATTGATCATCTAAATGCGTTACTTCTGAAGCATGCATGAGCTTTTCTTTATAGCTCTCTAAAGAAAATTTATTCAATACCTCTTCAGAAAAATACACCATTGTTATTTTTTCTTTCGGAAGTTCTGCTAAATTTGCTTCTGCATTACGCATACTACGCCAATCAAATAATTGCCACGCCTCTACAGCAATATCTTGTACCATTAGTTGTGGCTTCTTAAAATTATTCCATTCATTGATGGATGCTTCTCCTATTACAGATACTTTTGCAACTGGAGAGATTTCTTTCGCATATGCACCAAAACCAAATCCAATTGTATCCAGTGTTGCTTGTCCATCACGAAGAGCCATTTTTAAATGAGAACCATCTGATCCGATTGCGCGAATGCTTTCTAACTCTGCATCTTTTACTGCAATACGTGGTTTCGGATTTCCAATACCAAACGGGGCTAGTTTTTGCATATCTTCAATTGCCGCTAGCGTTACATCCTCTACTTTGCAAAAAACATCAACTGCTGTAATTGGAATAAAATCTTCTTCTGTTAAAATCGCATCTGCTTGTTCATTTAATCGGCGACGTAATTCATCTACATCATTCATATGTAGCGTCATTCCCGCTGCCATCGGATGCCCTCCGAAGTGTGGCAATAACTCTCTACAATCTGATAAGTTTGCAAACAAATCAAATCCTGCAATACTACGTGCTGAGCCTTTTGCTGTTTCTTTTATAGGATCGATGCTTAATACAATCGTCGGACGATAAAAACGTTCAACTAATTTAGAAGCAACAATTCCAATTACCCCTGGGTTCCAGCCTTCTTTTGCAAGTACTAATACTTTGTTTTCTTCTGGCGGGAAGTTATTTTCAACTTCAGCGATAGCTTCTTCTGTAATTTGCTTTACAATATCTTTTCGCAGTTTGTTCAGCTCATCAATTTCTTCGGCCAACTCTTTCGCTTCCTCTGGATCATCTGATAATAAAAGGTGTACAGCCGGCGCAGCATCTTCTAAACGCCCAACCGCATTAATACGAGGTGCAATTGAGAAGCCAATACTCTCTTCTGTAATTTCACTTTGCGAAACGTTAGCAACTTTAAACAATGCCTTCAAACCAATATTTCTCGTCATACGCATATGTTTTAAACCGCGTTTCACTAGCAACCTATTTTCACCATGAAGTGATACTAAATCGGCTACTGTACCGATTACTGCAATCTCTAATAAATGTTCTGGTACACGGCCTAATAGTGCATGCGCAACTTTAAACGCAACACCTACACCAGCTAAATAGTGAAACGGATATACGCCACCTTCTAATTTCGGATGTATAATCGCAAGCGCTTCTGGCAATTCTGGCGGTGGCTCATGGTGATCTGTAATAATTAGATCTATTCCAAGCTCTTTCGCTACATTCGCTTCATGTACTGCTGCGATGCCAGTGTCGACAGTAATAATCAGTGAGAAACCTGCACTATGCGCCCAACGAAATGCTTCTTCGTTCGGTCCATACCCTTCTGTAAAACGATTTGGAATGTAAAATTCTACTTCTGCACCTAATTCTTGAAGAGCAAGATATAAAACCGTCGTACTACTTACTCCGTCCGCATCATAATCACCAAATATTAATATTTGCTCTCCATTTTGAATCGCCTTATTTACACGTTCTACCGTTCTATCCATTCCTTCTAATAAAAATGGATCATGAAATTCTTGATTTTCTGTATTTAAAAAATCTAAAATCTTATCTTCTGTATCTAGTCCTCTACCGAGGAATAATGAAACGACAAGTTGCGATAACTGTAATTTACTTGCTAATTCACTCACTCGCTCGTCATTATATTCTTTTTCTTTCCAACGCGTCTTCGGTTGTAACACGAAATCACCCCTTAACCTGTTCATTATACAAGACAGATTAAGGGGTGACAATATAATGCAAACTACGATGCAATATCTATATACTAAAATGTTAATGATGTTTAATTTGGAGAATACGGATTTATATGTACGAATACATTTTGTACATTATCTTGTTTCATAAGTATTTCTTTCACATGTTTTCCAATACGGTGTCCTTCTTCTACGGTAATGTATGGATCTACAGACACTTTAATATCGACAATAACATAATGACCATGCTCCCGTGCATATAAAGAACCAATTTTTTTCACACCATCTACTTGAAGAACGGCCTCTCTAAGCGGAATAACATCCTCCTCATGAAGAACATGGTCAAGCGTTGCATGAATTGCTTCCGCTCCAATGCTCCATGCCATTTTTACAACAAGAAGTGAAACAACTAATCCTGCAATCGGATCAGCATATACGAGCCAGTCTATACCAAACTTACCACCGATTATAGCTGCACAAATACCGATTAAAGCTGCAATTGAAGAAAATACATCCGAACGGTGCTCATATGCATTTGCAATAATTGCATCACTGTTTACTCTTTTCCCTAATCGGAATTTATATTGAAACATTCCTTCTTTCACGACGATTGAAAGAACAACAGCAAATATCGTAATTCCTTTCGGCGGTTCTAGTTCTTGCGAAAAAGCTTTTATAGACGAAATCGCGATTTCAAGTCCCACAATAAATAATAATACCGCAACAATAATCGCTGAAATCGATTCCGCTTTACCATGACCATACGGATGATCCTCATCAGGTGGCTGCTTTGCCGCTCGCAGTCCAAAAAGTACAGCTAGCGAACCTATTACATCTGATGCAGAATGCACGGCATCCGCTAATAACGCTTTACTGTTCCCAATATAACCAATTACCGCCTTTACAATCGCTAATATAATATTACCAACGATCCCGACAATAGCACCAAACTCGGCCTGTTTAAAACGTTCATCTTTTTCCATAATTAAAATCCCTTCTTTTCTTAACCTATCTTTTTATTTTAACAAAAACAGCGATAACACCACCACTTTCTTCCATCTTCTTTCTGTTAAAAAGTTGCTATCTTATTGTATCCACAAACGAAAAAAGAGATGCCTCATAAAGAGACATCATCTTTTCTATACTTGCGGTTCAGATTCTACTTTCTCAACCTTCTTCTTGTTTTTTCCCTTTTTCAAACGACGGTTTTCAAGCATTAACCAAATTTGAGAGGCAACGAAAACAGAAGAGTACGTACCTACAATTAATCCAACAAGTAACGCAAACGAGAAGTTACGTAGTGACTCACTACCGAAGATAAGCAGTGCAATTACTGGGAATAACACTGTTAATACGGTGTTAATCGAGCGACCAAGCGTTTGGCGAATACTTGCATTTACGATTTCTTCTAGATCTTTTATATCGCGCACTCGTTTTTTCTGTTTGTATAATTCACGGTTTCTATCAAATGTAACAATCGAGTCATTAATAGAATAACCGATGATTGTTAACACTGCAGCGATAAACGTTAAGTCTACCTCTAATTGGAAAATACTAAACATAACAACCATAACGAAAGCGTCATGTAATAATGCAAGCACTGCAGATAACGCATACGTAAATCGGAATCGAATACTTACGTATAAAATGATAACCGCAGAAGCAATCAGTACAGCGATAAATGCATTTCGTGCAATTTCTTTACCGATTGTCGGTGAAACTGTACTGATGTTTGGATCTGTACCATATTTATCGTGGAAGAATGTTTTTGTTTTCGCAATTTCATCTTTTGATAAAACACCTAATGTACGAACTGCGAAACCTTTATTGTCATCTCCAGTCGGTACAATATTTTCTTCCTTCACATCAATGTTCAATTCTTTAAAATCTTTATGAACATCAGACACCGTAACAGCTTGTTTTGATTGCAAGTCAATACGTGTACCACTCGCAAAGTCAATACCAAGATTCAATTTGAAAATTGGTAAGATAATTGCACCCGCAATTACAACTACAATCGAGAAGATAAGGAATTTATGACCGATATTTACGAAGTTAATACGATCAAATCTCGTTGGCGGATGTACTACACCTTTTGTTAATGGAATAATATCCTTTTGTTTCACACCAAAATATCCTGGTTTTTTATCAAAGTAACGGCTCTTTACAAGTAAACCTAGTAAGAAACGAGTACCGAATACGTTCGTAATAAAACCAACTAAAATACTTACGATTAAACTTGTTGCGAATCCTTTTACAGAGCTATTACCATAAACGAATAACACACCAGCTGCCGCAAGAGTTGTAACGTTTGCATCTAGAATTGTTGCTAATGAACGATGGTTACCAGCGCGGAATGCCGACATCATGGACTTACCAATTTTCAACTCTTCTTTCAGTCTCTCGTACGTAATAATATTCGCATCAACTGCGATACCTACTCCGAGCACTAACGCCGCAATACCTGGCAACGTAAGAACTGCATGCATCCAGTTAAAGACAAGTAATGTAACGAAAATGTATAAACCTAACATAATAACCGCTACAAGTCCTGGTAAACGGTAGAATACAAGCATAAATAAGAAAATAAGAGCGATACCAATCGCACTAGCGAAAATCGTTTGCTCTAACGCTTGTTGACCAAACTTCGCTCCAACAGATGTTGAATACATTTCTTTTAAATCAACAGGAAGTGCACCTGCATTTAATAAAGATGAAAGTTGTTTCGCACTTTCAACTGTGAAGTTTCCACCTACGATAGATACTTCAGCTTGGTTAAATACTTGGTTTACTGTTGCTGCTGATAAGAACTTCGGATTCGGTTTTGCAGATTCTGCTTTGTACGAATCTTTTCCTTCTTCAAAATCAAGCCAAATTACCATTAAATTCGTTGGTGGTGGCATTTTTGAAATTTTTTCAGTTACTTCACGGAATTTTTCAGCGCTCTTTAGTGTAAGACCTACGCTCGCACGGCCTTGCTCATCAAATGTTTGCTTCGCTCCGCCGCCTTTTAAATCCGTTCCGTCCATAAGAAGATTATCATCTACATCACGGAATGTTAATTTCGCTTGTGTTGATAACATTTCACGTGCTTTTTGCTGATCTTGTACACCAGCAAGCTGTACACGAATTCGATCTTGCCCTTCGATTTGAATGTTCGGCTCACTTACACCGAGAACATTGACACGATTCTCAAGAGCACCTACTGTACTTACAAGTACGTCTCGATCGATTTTGTCCCCTTTTTTGGCTGGTTTTACTTCATACAGAATTTCAAAACCACCGCGAAGGTCTAGTCCTAGACTAATTCCTTTTGCTATGTCTTTTCCTGCCGCACCAATTACTCCACCGATTAATAAAACGATGAGGAAAAAGGCGGCAATTCTCGTACCACGCTTTGCCATATGTACCCTCTTTCCGCTACTAACACTTTAAATAAATCTCTTACGATTCACTTTTACACGTGTGCATACGTCTAGTTAGTAGACTTCCTTTCTATAATTTTGCTAGCTCATCACTAGCTGTGCCGGTACGTTTTCACGATACCTGCACTTTCATTATTTGTTTTCTCTCTTCACTACCTCCTTTATATATGATCTTAGACATAATTATTTCCTGATTATCAATACCTATCATTATACTGCAAAAGGAAGAACAAACCAATTGCAGTCGGTTATTTATTTTCATATTCATCAAATGACCAAAGTGGCGCTTGATATGCTTCAACAGTTAAATATGTCATATATTCATTAGCACTTACTGTTAATACGTCATTAACTAATTCATACAATCTAACATCGCTGTCTATCTTCTTCCACTTTTTCACTTTAAGAAACTTCCAAATGTCATCATCTGTCACTCTGTCGTAGCCGAACATTTGAAACTCTTCTACTTTACTTTCTAAAACGACTTGTAACTGTCCGCGGTATGATTCTACCAAAGCCTCTCTATCTAACATCTATAACATCTCCTTCTTATTTCGCACGAAAAGTCGCTTTTATTCCCGCTCTAATGGACAGCAATAACTACTTTCAAGAGCACTATCATATTTCACTCTCTTAAATGCTTGTCATTCTTGTCTCGTACGTGCATATAAATTATTGTAAATCATTCCATTGATTTTGAGAAGGTAGGAGAAGAACATGACGAGACAAAGCTTTTTAAAAGGCGCATTTATTTTAATGATAGCCGGCTTTATTACAAAAATACTCGGCTTTATCAACCGCATAGTAATGGCACGTATTTTGGGAGAAGAAGGCGTTGGTCTTTATATGATGGCCGTTCCTACATTCATTTTAGCAATTACATTGACACAAATTGGTCTTCCTGTCGCAATCGCAAAATTTGTAGCAGAAGCGGAAGCTGTGAACGATAAACAAAGAGTTAAAAAAATATTAACCGTATCACTAGCTGTTACATCCGTTATTAGTATCATTTTAACAATCGGAATTATGTTCCTCACACCTATTTTAGCAAAAACATTATTAACCGACGAAAGAACGTACTATCCATTAATGGCCATTTTGCCCGTTGTTCCTGTTATTGCTGTTTCTTCTGTTTTGCGTGGTTATTTTCAAGGGAAACAAAACATGAAACCTAGCGCTTATGCGCAAGTTCTAGAACAAGTCGTCCGCATTACCATTATCGCTATATGCATTCAATTATTTTTACCTTACGGCATAGAATACGCTGCAGCCGGCGCTATGTTATCAGCTGTTCTCGGTGAAGTTGCATCGTTATTATTTTTACTCACGTTATTTCAGCGAGAAAAACATTTATCAATACGCTCTGGATTTTTCACTACTGTAAAGGAAAGCAAAGGGACATTTTATTCTCTGATGGATATTGCCCTTCCAACTACAGGAAGTCGTTTAATCGGCTCCGTTTCATATTTTTTTGAACCTATTGTCGTTATGCAAAGCTTAGCAATTGCTGGTGTCGCTGCTTCTGTTGCAACTCAGCAATACGGTATATTAAACGGTTATGCATTCCCGCTTCTATCACTACCCGCCTTTATTACATACGCTCTCTCTACAGCGCTCGTCCCTTCTATTAGTGAAGCAATGGCAAAAAGACAACATAAATTAGTGGAGCACCGTTTACAACAAGCACTTCGAATTTCATTAATTACCGGCGGATGGTCTGTCGTTATATTATACGTATTCGCTTCTCCTGTTTTAACTCTTATGTATGGGTCAGACAGTGCAACAGCATTCATTCAACTTCTTGCGCCTTGCTTTTTATTTCATTATTTCCAAAGTCCACTTACCTCTGTTTTGCAAGCTTTAAACTTAGCAAGAGCTGCAATGATGAATACATTTATTGGTGCCATCGTGAAATTAATCGTTATTTTTGTACTAGCATCAAGGCCAGAATTTCAAATGATGGGGGTTGCTCTCGCTATTGCTGCAAATATTGTAACAGTAACATTTCTTCACTACGCTACTGTTTTAAAAAAGATTACATTTACCATTTACGCAAAAGACTATATTTTCGGTGGACTCGCCATCGGTATCGCGGGCGCCTTCGGTTTTTATCTTCATAAATATATTATTTTCTCTCATGCCCTTGGCATACAAACATTATGGGAAATCACTTTAACAACAATTGTTTATATCGTACTTCTCTTCACTTTCAAACTCATTCGAAAAGAAGAGTTAAGTCGTCTCCCTATCATTCGTAAACTTTCATTTTTGAAATAAGTTGAAACTTTAATCAGTGGGGTAATCTCCACTGATTATTAGTTAAACTAATCATTCTTACTCTTTCAAAGGATAAATCTCTAATCTTCTTTTACATCAACAAAAAATTTTCCGTTTTGAAAACTACAGTATAAAATTTGTGTTACATCGTTATAACCTAAGTTTTTTAATTTCTCAATAAGCCATGCATCTGTATGTTCAATCATTTGTAAATGACTAGATTGAATTTCTCCATCAATAATAAGAGGAAGCGTAAACTGCAATGTATCTTGTTTATTTTTTTGTTTTTGAAAGACAGATAACTTCCCAGACGGTTCCAAAATAGCATATTCTACATCCCGAATATCTCCAACTCCTTGTTCCCTTAATTGCATCATTAAATCATCTATATTATAACGTTGCTTTCTCATCTTCTTTTCATCAATCTTTCCCGCGTTTACAAGAATAGCCGGCTCACCTTCTATTAAATGCCGAAAGCGTTGATACTTTAGGGAAATGACTGACAAAATAATTTGGATGCACATAAGAAAAGTCATCGGAACTAATTGATGCCAAAGTGATTTATCGGTATTTTCAATTGCCACTACAGCCATTTCTCCAAGCATAATAAATACGACTAAATCTAATACACTTAGCTCTCCTATCTCACGTTTACCCATAAGACGAAAAATAATTAAGATGATGATATACAAAAGCATTGTCCGTCCAATTATTGATATCCATTCCATTTCTACATCTCCTTTTTTACGTATAGACTCCCCTATAAAAAAGAAACTAGTCTAACTTAGACAAAAGGAAAATATGCTTGTATTAAAAAGGGGGAATGCACAAATGGATAGAACGAAAAAATTATCAACTGCAATTTGCTTCGGTATTATTACACTACTAATTCTCGCATCTATTACTAGCATGATTATGGCTCTTTTATTAAAGTTTACGAATATAAACGAAGGGACATTAACCGTTACTATTTTTATACTCGCTCTTTTATCTATGCTTATGTCTGGATTTACTGCCGGCAAAAAGGCTCAAGGAAAAGGTTGGCTAGTAGGTCTCACAACAGGTCTCACGTTCACTATACTCGTTTTTCTAGTTAACTATTTAGGCTTTTCTCAAACTTTATCGAACTCACAATTACTTTATCAATTAGCATTAATGGGGGCGAGTACACTCGGTGGTATTTTCGGTGTAAATATGTCAAAGCAAAGTAACTAAAAAAGGCCCTGCATATTTCATGCAGGGCCTTCCAAATTAGTTTTTCACAACTTCACGAATCGCATTGCGATCGAACGTTAAGTGTGAACCACCAGATTTAATAACAATTTTCGTCTCATCTACTGATTCGATTGTACCGTGTAAACCACCGATTGTTACGATAGCATCACCTTTTGCTAACTCACTTTGCATTTGAGCAACTGCTTTTTGACGTTTTTGTTGCGGGCGAATTAATAAGAAATAGAAAATCGCAAACATCGCAACGATCATAACGATATTCATCATACCTGCATTCATCTTTTGTTCCTCCTTTTAAATTATGTATTAGAAGTTTTTAGCATTCGGTTTATTAAAGCCATACTGTTCAAAGAACTCTTCGCGGAAATCGCCAAGACGGTCTTCACGAATAGCTTGTCTCACCTGCTCCATTAAGTTTAACAGAAAATGAAGGTTGTGATAAGACGTTAAACGAATTCCGAACGTTTCATCACATTTCATTAAGTGACGAATGTACGCACGAGAGTAGTTTTTACATGTGTAGCAATCACAGTTTGGATCAAGCGGACCGAAGTCTCTTGCGAATTTCGCATTTTTTACAACGAGGCGACCTTCACTTGTCATACATGTACCATTTCGAGCGATACGAGTTGGAAGTACGCAGTCAAACATATCAATACCACGAATTGCGCCATCGATTAACGAGTCAGGAGAACCTACCCCCATTAAGTAACGAGGCTTATTATCTGGAAGAAGTGGTGTTGTAAACTCAAGTACACGGTTCATAATATCTTTCGGTTCACCTACAGATAAACCACCTACAGCGTAACCAGGGAAGTCCATTGAAACAAGATCTTTCGCACTTTGACGACGAAGCTCTTCGTACTCTCCCCCCTGTACAATACCGAATAAACCTTGATCTTGCGGACGTTCATGCGCTTTTAAGCAACGTTCTGCCCAGCGGCTCGTACGCTCTACAGATTTCTTCATATATTCAAAAGTAGCTGGGAATGGTGGACACTCATCAAATGCCATCATAATATCTGAACCTAATGCATTTTGGATTTCCATCGCTTTTTCTGGTGATAAGAATAATTTATCTCCATTTAAGTGATTACGGAAGTGAACGCCTTCCTCTTCAATACGACGGAAGTCACTTAAACTGAATACTTGGAAACCACCAGAATCTGTTAAGATTGCACGATCCCAGTTCATAAATTTATGCAAACCGCCTGCTTCACGAATAATTTCATGACCTGGACGTAGCCATAAATGATACGTATTACTTAAAATAATGCCAGAATCCATTGCTTTTAATTCTTCTGGTGACATTGTCTTAACTGTTGCAAGTGTACCAACTGGCATAAATGTTGGTGTATCAAATGAACCGTGCGGCGTATGCACACGACCTAAACGGGCACCCGTTTGTTTACATGTCTTAATAAATTCATAACGAATTGCTGTCATAACTTACTCCTTTTATTTGTTTCTCATTTTAGCGTGAGATGCAACGAACATTGCATCACCGAAGCTAAAGAAACGATATTTTTCTTTTACTGCTTCATTATAAGCATGAAGTACATTATCTCTATTTGCAAATGCACTTACAAGCATAATTAATGTTGATTTCGGTAAATGGAAGTTTGTAATTAAACCATCAATTGCTTTAAATTCATATCCCGGATACATGAAAATATCTGTCCATCCAGAAGCGGCGCAAAGCTTACCTTCATGATCTGTTGCAATTGTTTCTAACGTACGAGTTGATGTCGTACCTACAGTAATAATACGTCCACCATTCTCTTTCACACGATTTAATAATGCCGCTGTCTCTTCAGACATATGATAATATTCTGCGTGCATATGGTGTTCTTCAATCGTGTCTGCAGAAACTGGTCTAAATGTTCCAAGTCCTACGTGAAGTGTAATGAATGCTAACTGAACGCCTTTTTGCTTTAACTTCTCAAGTAACTCTTCTGTAAAGTGAAGTCCCGCAGTCGGCGCTGCTGCTGAACCGATTTCTTTCGCATATACTGTTTGATAGCGATCGCGATCTTCTAGCGTCTCTTTAATATATGGAGGAAGTGGCATTTCCCCAAGTTCATCTAAAATTTCATAGAAGATGCCGTCATATGAAAATTCAAGCTGACGTCCACCTTGATCTGCAGTTCCTGTGCAAGTTGCTTTTAATTTCCCTTCGCCAAAAGAGATAACAGTTCCTTCTTTTACACGTTTCGCTGGCTTTACAAGCGTTTCCCACTTATCACCTTCTTCTTGTTTTAAAAGAAGTACTTCAATGTGCGCGCCTGTATCTTCTTTCACACCGTGCAAACGAGCAGGCATAACTTTCGTTTCATTTAAAACTAAGCAATCCCCCTCATGTAAGTAAGAAAGAATATCCGTAAAATGTTTATGCTCAATATCACCTGTTTCACGGTCTAACACCATTAATCTTGATGTTTCACGCTCTTCTAACGGGACTTGTGCAATAAGTTCTTCTGGTAAATGAAAATCAAACAGATTTATATCCATAGCTATATCCACCTATTTCTTATTTAAATCGATTTATTATATACATAATAAAAGATAATACAATACTTAACACAATACATGTAATGATAGGAAAATAAAAGGTAACGTTTCCTTTTTTCACAAAAATATCGCCTGGAAGCCTTCCAATGAACTTCCAAGCTAATCCAACAACGATGAGTAAGATCCCGGCTGTAATAAGCAGCTTTGGCATCTCCGTCATACTTTTGGTATCTCCATTCCGAAATGTTCATACGCAAGCGGCGTTACAATTCGGCCCCTCGGCGTTCGTTGTAAAAAGCCAATTTGTAATAAATACGGCTCATACACATCTTCAATCGTATGAGATTCTTCTCCAATTGTTGCTGAAACCGTTTCTAATCCAACTGGACCGCCACGGAATTTCTCAATAATACCAAGCAGTAATTTATGATCAATATGATCTAGACCTAATTTATCTACTTGCAGTAGCTCTAATGCCATTTGTGTAATTTCCATCGTAACCGTTCCATTACCACGAACTTGTGCGAAATCACGTACACGTCTTAAAAGACGATTCGCAATACGAGGTGTACCACGAGCACGTCTTGCAATTTCTAATGCAGCTAACGAATCGATTTCAACTTCAAATACTTCTGCTGTACGTTCAACAATCGCAGAAAGCTGATCTACTGTGTAGTACTCTAACCTTGAAAGTACACCGAAGCGGTCACGAAGCGGTGCCGATAATGCTCCAGCACGTGTTGTTGCTCCAACTAATGTAAATGGCGGTAAATCTAGGCGTACAGAACGTGCTGAAGGCCCTTTTCCAATTACAATATCAAGGCAAAAGTCTTCCATCGCAGGATACAATACTTCTTCAATTGATCTATGCAAACGATGAATTTCATCAATAAATAATACATCACCTGGCTGAAGCGCTGTTAATACAGCAGCTAAATCCCCTGGTCTTTCAATTGCGGGACCTGAAGTTGTTCTAACATTAACGCCCATCTCATTGGCAATAATATTCGCAAGCGTCGTTTTACCAAGACCTGGTGGTCCATATAAAAGCACGTGATCTAACGTTTCTTCACGCATTTTCGCCGCTTCAATAAATACTTCTAAATTATGTTTCGCTTTATCTTGGCCAATATACTGACGGAGCGTCTGTGGCCGTAATGAATATTCTAAATCCGCATCTTCATATGCAGATTCCCCTGAAAGGAGACGTTCGTCCATTATACTCACCTCTTACCATTTAGTAAAAGACTAAGTGCCTTTTTAATATACTGATCCGTCGTTAATGCTTCTTTTAATAACTCTGGTACAACACGAGAAACTTCGCGTTCTGCGTATCCAAGTGCGCGCAGAGCTTCCAGTGCCTCATCAAGCTCAGCTGATGAACCTTTCTTCTCATCAAAACGTTCTGCGTCTGAGAATAAATCAACGAATGCATCTGGTACGACATCTGCTAGTTTTCCTTTTAAATCTAAAATCATTTGGCGTGCTGTTTTCTTTCCGACGCCTGGGAATTTCACTAAAAACTTCTCATCTTCATGCTCAATCGCTTGAACGACCTGTCCTGTTTGACCAGAAGCTAAAATTGCAAGAGCGCCTTTTGGCCCAATGCCAGACACACCTAACAACTTTGTAAATAATAAACGCTCTTCACGTGTTTTAAAACCGTAAAGTGCCATAATATCTTCTCTCACATAATGATATGTATAGACACGGATTTCTTGCTTACTTCTTTGAAATACATACGGATTTGGTGTGAAAATTTGATAACCAATTCCATTATGATCAATTACGACATATTCCGGCCCTACATACTCCACGTAACCTGTAACATATTCAAACAAAATACGATCTCTCCCTCTTAAATCATGTATTCCATTTTAACATATTTAATGATAGAAAAGCGAGACTGCCCCAACAAATGTTCTCCACTTGAAACTTCTGTTATTTTCCATTGACAGAAAGGTTAAAGCACCTTAATATACAGAAGTCGATAATGATTATCAATACTAATTAAAGGGGTTACATCAGGATGAAACGTAAGCTATTTATTTTATTTACTATTATGCTTGTTGTTCTTTCTATCGTTGGCTGTTCTTCTCAAAAAGAAGAATCGAAAGCAAAAGAACAACCGAAAACAAAAGTTGTAAAACATGCTAAAGGTGAAGCTACAATTCCAGTAAATCCAAAGAGAATTGTTGACTTATCTGGATCAACAGAAGAACTATTACTTCTTGGACACAAACCTGTTGGTACAGCAAATACATATAAAGATAAAATCCAAAATCACTTAACAGACAAGTTAGATGGAGTAAAAGCAGTAGGTTGGTACTGGGCACCTAAAGTTGATTTAGAAGCTGTTACTGCTTTAAAACCAGACTTAATTATTTTAAACAACCGTCAATTAAAAATTTATGATCAACTAGAAAAGGTTGCACCTACAGTTGTTCTAGAAACAAACTTAGAAGACTGGCGTGGTAAGTTTAAAGAAGTAGGTAAGCTATTTGACGAAGAGAAGAAAGCAGACAAATGGATTGCAGACTACGATAAGAAAGCAGACTCTTTATCTAAAAAAATTAAAGAGAAAACAAAAGATGAGAACTTTATGTTCGTTGCAGTTACACCACAAAACTTCCGTGTATACGGTAGCTTCGGATACGGTGACATCATCTTTAATGACTTAAAACTTCCAGCAACAAAAGGTACGGATTTAAAACAAACGATGGCGCAAGTATCACTAGAAGGTCTAGTTGCATTTCAGCCTGACCAAATGTTTATTGTAAACTTCGGCGGCGAAGCTGATAAAGTTTACGAAGACTACAAAAACAGTGCTGTTTGGAAAGACAATAAAGCAGTTAAGAACAATCACGTATATGAAGTATCAAATGAAGTCTTCAATACGAAAGCATTCAATCCAATCGGAAAAGATATGCTAATTGATGAAATCGCAAAAGAAATTTTAGCTAAAAATAAATAAGAAAAAAAGCAGCTCACCATGAGCTGCTTTTTTTCTTACTTTGAACTGCGTATTGCTTCATTTTTTCAATCGTCTTCACAAAACCTTCTTTTGATTTAATACGAATGCCACGTTTCAATTTCGCACGTTCATAGCTCTCAAGCTTTTTCATATCAATTTGAAAGAAAGAATGGATCGCATTATCATTTTTTGGCACCCCTTTGAAAATTTGTAATATCCCTTCCTCTGAAACACCAAAATACCCGCTCGTTTTCAATAACGGAGAAATATCATCAACTTTCTTTTGCAATACAATTTGTACATCATCACGATCAACGAGCTGCCATTCTTTATACTGCTGTAAAAACTTTTCTAAATCCGTCACTTTTTCTGTAAGTATTTCTTCGCTTACTTCGCCATCAACATACATACGCTCTAATAAAATTGTAACCTCAGGTTCTTTTTTCGTTACTTCTGGTACTGGCCCTTCCGCCTTCACATTCGTTTCATAAACGAAACAAAACATCATAACGAAAGCTTGCATCGCAATCAGTATCCATTTCATTTCCGTTCACCTCTTTTAGGCAAGATCATACTTTCATTAGTAGTTTTTCCGGAAATGGGGGTTTTATCCATATTACATTTCTTTCGAAAATATAAAAAATGCAGATAAGGATTCACCTCATCTGCATGTATCATTTACTTTTATATAAAATGAAAGACGCCTGCAAAGCAGGCGTCTTGATGCGTTTACGGCGAGAGACCAGGCGACCACATTCGCGTGTTTAGCACTTAAGCATATCTCTCGTCTTACGTAAATTAGCTCATCGCTTTGCTAATATAACATTAATAAAGTATAAGTGCAACATGTTTATAAAAATATTTTATTTCCTCTTTCATCTAAACAAATTATATGTAAATTATAAATTGATAAATGTAATGTATATGTTACAATTAATGTAACAGCGAAATCATAATAAACAGGAGATGGGTAGTGTGAAAAAAATAAAGGATGAACGTCTCATTCTGCAAACGTTAAAAAACGTGCGTATTGCTTTTCTTTTTCAATCACTTGGTATAATCGGTATTTTAGGCTATATCGGATTCACTGAAGGAATAGATCAAATTACGAAATCTCCATTATGGCTAGTATTTATTCTTACGAGTATAATCCTTAGTTATTTACAGTTAAGTGTTTCAATTGATGTAGAAGAAAGTGAAAAGGAGATAAAATTAACTCCTTATTACAAAATTGTTTTACGCTCTCTTATTGTAGGAATCGTTATGGCTATTATTTATATCATTTTCAGTCCAGAAAGCCCCCTATTTGAAGCTATTTTAACAGGTGGTATTCTCTTCATATGCTTTTTAGGTTCTTATTCCGTTAGTTATTTTATTAAAAAACGTCGTTTACAAGACGAAAATGAATAAAGAGGAAGGGCTCCCCCTTCCTCTTTTGTTTTGCTATCGCACTGTACCAGTTAAACCGTAACGAATGTCTCTGAACATATTTCCTATATCACGATTAAAATCGTTTGTAACTGTACCGTTACGTAGACGCGTACTCATTGCATCGACACGAGTAAACATATCATTTCTTACAGAAACATATACGTTTCTGTTTCCAACTTCATTTGCAACAGCTTGACGAATTTCGTTCGCCATCGCCGTTTCATTTGTCACTGTGTTACGTGGTTTTACCGCAATCGCTACATCGTTTCCATATACAACTGTAGACACACGGTCTACGTTATTCATACGTTTCACACGATTTGTTATTCTTTCAGCTGTTTTACCATCATTGTTAATGTATGAATTGTTCATTGTAATATTACGAGTTGGATGCGGATTAGCAATTTGTCCATTGTAATTTACATCACGGTAATAATTGTATCCTGTATCGTTACGACCATTTCTATATGTTACATAATCTGTATAACGATCATTACGCGTCACATTATCACGATACTGGTGTGTATCATTATAAGATGTACGCTCGTAATTGTAGTTACGTCCATCCATTGCATTGTTTTTTGGTGTACCACATGCAGCTAATGCACTAGTAACTAACAAAGAAGCAGCAATCACTTTTACTTTCGTATTCAATACAAAAACCCCCTCTGTTAGAATGAGCTTCTCTACTGAAAAGCTCCCTCTTATGATGAGTAACAGAGAAGGTTTTTACACTGTTAATATTTCACTGGGAATTTTCTAGCACTTCATAAAAAAACTGCCTTTTCTTAATTAACAGGAATGCAAAAAAGGCGGGAATACTCCCGCCTTTTTAAACTTCTTCTTCGTCCTCTTCTTCTGAAACGGGCTCTCCAAATACATTTGGTGGATCTGGTTGATAATACATCGTTCCTGGCTGTGGTGCATATGCAGACTGAGTTGGTTGATAATATAAAGGATTCGCATATTGCGGACCGCCTGGTTGTGGACTATATAGTCTACTTTCTCCTCCGCATCCACAATCTTCC
Organism: Bacillus sp. JKS001846; assembly: GCF_900176455.1. Taxonomy (NCBI): domain Bacteria; kingdom Bacillati; phylum Bacillota; class Bacilli; order Caryophanales; family Bacillaceae; genus Bacillus; species Bacillus sp. JKS001846. The sequence continues at coordinate 1,318,316 of NZ_FWYG01000001.1, read as the reverse complement.
TCACCCTGCACAAGCGGCGGCATGTTATTATCCATTGGCATCATATTCGGGTTTGGCATAGACGTATGTTGCGGTCCAAACGGCGCTCCTTGCTGATATGGCATTTGATATGGATTTGGTTGTTGATAATACGGATTCGGCGGCATCATGGGCATTTGATAGGGCATCATATTTGGTGGTTGATTGTTATCCATACTCGGCATCATATTCGGCATTTGATTGTTATCCATAATTGGCATTATATTCGGCATTTGATTGTTATCCATGATTGGCATCATATTCGGCATTTGATTGTTATCCATAATTGGCATCATATTCGGCATTTGATTGTTATCCATAATTGGCATCATATTCGGCATTTGATTGTTATCCATAATTGGCATCATATTCGGCATTTGGTTATTATCCATAATTGGCATTATATTCGGCATTTGATTGTTATCCATAATTGGCATCATATTCGGCATTTGATTGTTATCCATGATTGGCATCATATTCGGTGGTTGATTGTTATCCATAATTGGCATCATATTCGGCATTTGATTGTTATCCATAATTGGCATTATATTCGGTGGTTGGTTGTTATCCATGATCGGCATTATATTTGGCATTTGAATATTTGGCGGTATGACTTGTGGAATAACTACATTTTCTTTCGATACATTTGGCGATACTATATTTCCTACATTCTCTTTCTTCACTTGTGGTGACACTATATTTCCTACATTCTCTTTCTTCACTTGTGGTGACACTATATTTCCTACATTCTCTTTCTTCACTTGTGGTGACACTATATTTCCTACATTCTCTTTCTTCACTTGTGGTGACACTATATTCCCTACATTTTCTTTTTTCACTTGCGGCGATACTATATTTCCTACATTTTCTTTTTTCACTTGCGGCGACACTATATTCCCTACATTTTCTTTTTTCACTTGTGGTGACACTATATTCCCTACATTTTCTTTTTTCACTTGCGGCGACACTATATTCCCTACATTTTCTTTTTTCACTTGCGGCGACACTATATTCCCTACATTTTCTTTTTTCACTTGCGGCGATATTATATTATTTTTTTTCGTTTGCGGAGAAATGATATTGTTAGGTTTCATTTTACTAATTTGAGGAGCAATTAACTCGCTTCCTTTTTTTATTACATCTGAAATTTTATATTCTTTTTTCGGTTTTATTGGTGGTTGTGGCGGCTGCGGTAATACATTTACCGAAAACTTCGTGTTTTCTTTTTCCGCCGGTTTTTGTTTTTCTATCACAGGTGGTTTTTGAATAACAGACGGTTTTTCTTTTTGAATTGGCTGTTCTTTTTGCACCTCTTTTTGCGGTTTCACCTGTACTTCTTTTTGCGGCTTTACCTGCATCTCCTTCTGTGGTTTCACCTGTACTTCTTTTTGTGGCTTTACTTGCATCTCTTTCTGCGGTTTTACTTGCACTTCTTTTTGTGTTTGTTGCATAGCTGGCTGCTGTGTAATTGGTGCTGATTGATACGTAACTTCTTCCTCATCTTCTATTCCAAGCGGAGTTGGTGTTGCTGCAAATTCTTTTTGCTGCACTTCTTTTACGTATTGCTTTGGAGGCGCTGAACCTGCTCCAGCCTGTTGTTTCATGTGAACACTCTTTGATGGCACTTTAATTTTCATACCTGGCATGATTAAATCTGGATTACTAAGTTGTGTATTTGTTTTTTTCAACGTGTCAAAATCCACTCCGTACTTTTTCGCAATTTTCCAAAGGGTATCCCCTTTTTGCACGATATGAATTTTCAAATTTTCCCCCTCCTGTATAACTTATCTATAAGTAACAAATCTCTTAAAGTAACTCTTTCTAAATAACATTAACTTCTTTTCACTTTTATCACTTCTTCGATTTTCAATATCATTCGAAGTGGAATAAGCATAAAGAACCACAATGATTTCTTCAAAACAATGTATGCCCATTTCGTTCTCGTTATGATTATATGTATGAAAAAAAGCAACGGGAATACCGTTGCTTTACACACGCTCTAACATACGATTTAATGCAAGAACTGCTTCTGCCGTTACTTGTTTGTCTACGCTAATAACGTTAATTTCTTCTCCTCTTTCTATCGTTTCAAGTGTCCATAATAAGTGAGGCAGATCAATTCGATTCATCGTTAAGCACGGACACATAAATGGATTAAGCGAAACAATTTCTTTATCTGGATGTTGCTGAATAATTCGATTTACTAAATTCATTTCTGTACCAATCGCCCATTTGCTACCAGATGGCGCTGATTCAATCATATCAATAATATATTTCGTTGAGCCTGCATAATCTGAAGCAGCTACAACTTCATAGCAACATTCTGGATGTACAATAATATTCATATTAGAATGATTTTTTCGTACACTCTCAATATTCTTCACTGTAAAATTTTGATGAACAGAACAATGTCCTTTCCATAAAATCACTTGAATTTCTTCTATATCCCCATCGTAATCTAATGAATCTGTGTGTGGGTCCCATACTGCCATTTTATCTAACGGGATACCTAAATCGTGCGCTGTATTTCTCCCTAAATGTTGGTCTGGTAAAAAGACGAGACGTTCTTTTTGAGTAAACGCCCAAGATACCATTTGCTTTGCATTAGAAGAAGTTACTGTTGCTCCTCCGTTACGACCACAAAACGCTTTAATTGCAGCTGTAGAGTTCACATATGTTAACGGAATCAACGTATCTCCAAATAATTTCGTGAGCTCTTTCCATGCTCTTTCTGTTTGTTCAATATCTGCCATATCCGCCATCGAACAACCTGCACGCATATCTGGTAAGATGACAACTTGATCATCTGTAGTTAACATATCTGCTGTTTCCGCCATAAAGTGCACCCCGCAAAACACAATATATTTTGCATCTTTATTGCTCGCTGCAACTTGCGCAAGCTGAAGTGAATCCCCTGCTGCATCTGAAAATTGTACCACTTCATCTTTTTGATAATGATGCCCTGGAATGAATAACATTTTCCCCATTTTCTCTTTAATTTCACGAACACGCTTTTCCATATCTTCCGTTGACATTGTGTAATAACGCTCTGGTAACATCGTTTCAATTGGCTGTACTTTTTCTAAAATACTCATATACGTTTCTCCCCCTCTAAGCCACTTTCCTTACTCTTTAATATTGAAACTAATATCAAGTGCTTTCACTGAATGTGTTAACGCTCCAAGTGAAACATAATCTACCCCTGTTTTTCCGTATTTCGATAAATCTTCAATTGTGATGCCTCCTGAAGCTTCCGTAACGATGGCACTTGGTACAATCTTTGAAAACTCCCGGATTTCATCTGGCGTACGATTATCGAACATAATAATATCCGCACCAGCAGCGACAGCCTCTCTCACCTGTTCCTCAGTTTCTGTTTCCACTTCTACTTTCACCATATGTCCTAACTTTTCTTTCACTGATGTAACAGCTTTTGTAATAGAACCAGCAAAAGCAATATGATTGTCTTTAATCATGACACCATCATATAAACCGAAGCGATGATTAAATCCACCGCCGCACACGACTGCATACTTATCAAACATACGCAGTCCTGGCATCGTTTTTCGCGTATCACAAATGCGAGTATAGCTACTATCTAAAGCAAGAACCGCTTTACGCGTCATCGTCGCTATTCCACTCATACGCTGAATAACGTTTAATATAACGCGCTCTGCTGTTAATAACGATGCGATTGGACCTTGCACTGTTGCAATAATTTCTCCTTTTTCTACAAGATCCCCATCTTTTTTATGAAGCTCTATTTCAATTCTCTCATCAATTAATTTAAATCCTGATTCAATTACTAAACATCCTGCAAAGACCCCTGTATCCTTCGCAAGAAACGTTCCTTTCGAAAGCAAGTTATCTGGAAAAATAAGCTGAGATGTTACATCTCTTTCTCCTATATCTTCTAAAAAAAATCGGTTTAATGCTTCTTTAACTTTTATCGTGTTCATAAAGCCCCTCTTCCCCTCATCACACAAGTTGTAATTTTCTCTTTACTCGAACAATCTCTTTCTTTCCTATATTTCTATCTGGATAATCACTCCGGTAATGCCCGCCAATACTTTCTTCTCTTTGCAAGGCTGACACAACTATAAGCTCACAAACCGTTAACATATTAATAAGTGTTATCTCTTCATTCGTAAGAACATCATGTTGTAATATCATATTTCGAACACCATACTTACTAAACCATCTCTTCGCATAAGATAAACTTTGCTCTGTTCGCACAATCCCAACATATTTCATCATGCATTTTTGTATTTCTTCTTTCGTCGGTAAATGATTCAGAACGATGAACTTTGCTTCCTTTTCAGCTAGCATGTTCACCTTTTCTTTTGTCTCTCTAGATAAAATGTGTCGTCCGATTCTTTTTCCAAACACAAGACCTTCTAATAATGAATTACTCGCTAATCTATTTGCACCATGAACTCCGTTACAAGCTACTTCACCGACTGCGTATAAGTTCGGAATAGACGTCTCTCCATCACAGTTCGTTTTCACGCCGCCCATGTGAAAATGAGTACCAGGCACGACTGGAATAAGTTTTTTATTTATATCGACTCCATTTGTTTTACATATCGATGACACGGTCGGAAAGCGTTGTTCAAAGTTTTGAATCATTTCGATGTTTAAGTACACTTTTTCACCCGCAAGTAGCTGTTCATGAATAGCCCGTGCGACTACATCACGAGGTGCTAGATCCTGTTCGGAATGTATATCCATCATAAAACGCTGCCCTTTTCCATTTATAAGGACAGCTCCTTCTCCGCGAACAGCTTCGGACACGAGGCCGGAACAACGCCCACCCGCGTATAACATCGTCGGATGAAATTGTATAAACTCTAAATCTACAAGCTCTCCGCCTGCACGGTACACCATTGCAAGTCCATCGCCTGTAATCGTCTCATCATTAGAAGTAAAGGCGTATAAACCGCCAATACCGCCTGAAGCTAACACCGTATAATCTGCATTGTAACGTTTCAATTCTCCTTTATTGTTGCGAGTTAAAGCCCCAACACATTTATCTTTTTCTATAATAAAATCGAGCACCATTTCCTGTTCCACTACCGTAACGTATGGAGCTACTTCTTGAATAAGATGCTCTAATAAATTCTTTCCTGTTGCATCGCCACCTGCATGTAAAATACGACGTTTTCGATGCGCTCCTTCTTTTCCAAGATGAGGACCTGTTTCATCCCCATCAAATTTCATTCCTCTTTCAATAAGGTTATTAATTTCTTTCGGTCCCTCCTCGACTAAATAACGGACCACTTCTTCATTGTTATAATGACAACCTGCTACTAATGTATCTTCAAAATGATCATTAGGATTGTCATAGGTAGCTACCGCTGCGGCAATTCCACCTTGAGCTAAATGTGTATTATTATTATGTTTCGTCTCCTTTGTGATAATAATCACATTCTTTTCGTGACAAATCTCTTTTGCAACACGAAGTGCCGCAACACCACTTCCAATAATTAAGACATCTGCACTTGGCATAATTATTGCCTCCTACTTTACACTTTTCAACTGTCTTGACACCTATATTTACATAGTTTTAAAATAATGACAAGAGTTTTTTTATAATTCTTATTTTCACTACCATTAAAAAAGTAAAAGAACTGTAACTCTTACTAGAGAGAGGAACTTACATGATGATATATCTTGACTATGCAGCTACTACACCTATGAGCGAGGAAGCATTACAAACATATATGAAAGCAGCGTCGCAATACTTCGGAAATGAACAAAGTTTACATGATATTGGAGGAACAGCTGCTTCTTTATTACAAGTTTGCCGAAAAACATTTGCGGAAATGATTGGAGGAAAAGAACAAGGAGTATTTTTCACAAGTGGCGGATCGGAATCAAACTATCTTGCGATCCAATCACTTCTAAATCCCCGAACTAAGAAGCATATTATTACGACACCTATGGAACATGCATCCATTCGAAGTTATTTTCAATCTCTAAAATCAAAAGGCTATACGATCACTGAAATTCCTGTTGATAAAAATGGACTCATTTGTTTAGTAGATTTAGAGGCAGCTATTACAGAAGATACTGTGCTAGCAAGTATACAGCATGGAAACTCTGAAATCGGAACCGTTCAAAACATTACAGAAATCGGGGCACTTTTAAAAAAATATAATGTTTTATTTCATACGGATTGTGTGCAAACGTTTGGTAAACTGCCTATCCATGTTTTTGAGATGGGGATTGATAGTCTTTCTGTTTCAGCACATAAAATATACGGACCAAAAGGTGTCGGCGCTTGCTACATAAATCCGCAATCGCGCTGGGAGCAAGTATTTCCGGGAACTTCTCACGAAAAGGGATTTCGCCCAGGTACAGTGAACGTTCCCGGCATCGCATCTTTTTTAACAGCTGCTGAAAATATATTAAAAACTCAATGGGAAGAAAGTTTACGTTTTAAAGAGTTACGCTCCTACTTTTTAGGGCAAATACAAACACTTCCGCTAGAAATTGAAGTAGAAGGTCATTCTACTTCTTGTTTACCACATATTGTTGGGGTTACAATAAAAGGAATAGAAGGTCAATATACTATGTTAGAATGTAATCGCCATGGTATCGCCATTTCCACCGGAAGTGCTTGCCAAGTCGGTAAACAAGAACCTTCGAAAACTATGCTTGCAATTGGAAAAACGTATGAAGAGGCCAAACAATATGTCCGCTTCTCTTTCGGACAACAAACAACGAAAGATCAAATTGATACTACTATTCATGCACTACACACAATTGGAAATCAATTTTATAGAGGTGTTAAATCATAATGAAACAAAATGACCAAAAAAAGATTTTAGGCGAAGAAAGACGACAGCTTATCCTTCAGTGGCTTCTCGCTGCAAATGAGCCGTTATCTGGGAATGAACTATCGAAGAAGACAAACGTAAGTAGACAAGTTATCGTGCAAGATATTTCCTTGCTTAAAGCACGAAACGAACCAATTATTGCGACTGCCCAAGGCTATTTATATTTAAAACCACAAGAGAAACAACAAGCTTTTGAACGCGTAATCGTATGCCAGCACAAACCAGCAGAAGTACGTCAAGAACTTACAATGCTTGTTGACCATGGCGTTACGATTAAAGATGTAAAAGTTGAGCATCCTGTATACGGCGACTTAACAGCATCAATTATGGTAAGTAATCGATTTGATGTAGAGCAATATTTACAAAAAATCGAAAACACAAATGCTTCCTATCTATCGCAACTAACAGACGGTATTCACTTACATACAATTGAAGCAGATTCTAAAGAAAAGTTAGATGCTGCTTGTGAGGCGTTAGATAAAGCAGGATTTCTCGTTTATTAATGTAAAGCACAGAGTTTTTTATCATCCTCTGTGCTTTTTTAATGCTATAATATTGTAATCAATCGTAAAGGAGATCAAACATGGGAATTGAACTCGTTCACTTTAGCATTGGCAAACCGAAACAAATGAAATATGGCGAAGATAAAGAAATGATAACAGGTATATGTAAAGACCCTACAGAAGAGGCCTTTCTCTCAAAAGACGGATTTCGTGGTGATGACGTAGCGGATTTAAAACATCACGGCGGTCCTGATCGTGCTGTTTGTGTGTACCCACACGAGCATTACGCACTATGGGAAGAGGAATTTCAAACTACGCTTCCAGCTTCCACATTTGGCGAAAACATTACCGTAACAAATATGTTAGAGCGTGATGTTTGCATCGGAGATACATATCAACTAGGTGAAACAATCATTCAAGTGACACAAGCAAGAGTACCTTGTAGCACAATTTCAAAACGTCTTGGCATCCCTGGCATACTGCCACGCATTGTAGCAACTGGATTTACAGGCTACCTATGCCGCGTTCTTCAAGAAGGTACTGTACGTAAAGATTCTAAAATTACATTACTAGAACGTCAACCGAGCAATGTTTCTGTCTTGTTCTCTAACGAAATTTATTTTCATAATAGAAAAGATAAAGATGGTATTGAAAAAATTCTTGCCGTTCCAGAACTAGCTGATATTTGGCGTGGTCAGTTAGAAGATCGTCTTGCGAAGTTAAAATAAAGAATCCCACCTTCTGCAGGTGGGATTTTATTAATCTATTAAAAAATATATTAGGCAATGAAATGATATTGACGATTAGACAAATACCAACATTCCATCTACATCTTACAACCAATAAGAAGAATAACTCCCCAGCACAGTAACAGAAAAACCGAGTGCTTCAAGTTCCATCGTTACGCCTGGCAATAATACGTCATCGTATGCTTTATCAACATCAATTAAGAAAAAGTAATTTCCAAGACCTGTTTTCATCGGACGCGATTCGATTTTTGATAAGTTTAATTTTCTCCATGCGAAAGCTGATAACACTTGATATAGGGCACCTGCATAATCTGCAGGTAACGTTATCATAAGCGTCGTTTTCTCTCCGCGATTCTCTCCGTTATTCGGGAGTACTGCTTTCTTTTTCTTATGGAGTACCAAGAAACGTGTGTGATTATTTTTATGCGTATGAATACTACGTCTCACAATTGTTAATCCGTATTTTTCTGCAGCCGCTTCATTTGCAATAGCGGCAATTTTCTCTTCAGGATGTTCTTTCACATATTGCGCAGCAGCACTTGTAGATGTCATATCTCGAACAGTTACTCCTTTTAATTCTTCATTTAAAAATTTATGGCACTGTGCAATGGCATGCGGATGAGAATGCACTGCATATACTTCATCCCACACTTCTGCATACTGCGGATGTACAAGTAAATGCTGCTGAATTGGTACTGTAATTTCTCCTACAATGGAAAGCGGCTGCTCATGTACAAGGTAATCAACCGTTATATTCACTGAACCTTCTATTGCATTTTCTAACGGTACAACTGCGAAGTCTACATTTTCATTTGCAGCTGCATCTATACAATCTGGAATTGTTCGATATGGTACATGCTCTGCTTCCGGAAAAAAACGACTCACCGCCATATTTGTAAATGTTGCTTCTGGTCCTAAATATCCTACTCGAATCATCGTCTTTTCCCCTCTTTTTCGTTTTCTTACTGTTATACCATACTTTTTTATATTCTTCTATATAAATTTCGAATATTAAAAAAAAGACTAGCGTTCGCTAGTCTAAATGTTTCTTATATTCTCTTTGAGCGAAGAAGAAATAAATGATACATGCTGCGATATAAAACAGAATGAACAAACCTACTTTTCTTAATGATCCATCCATAAAAAGCGTATTATGAAACGTATATAAAGCAACTGCACTATGCATACTCCCTACTATAATTGGCGCAAAAAATAGCATACATAATTGCCAACGAGAAATTTTCCATACTTCTTCCTTCGTCATTCCAAGTTTAGAGAGTGCACCATACTGCTTTCGGTCCGATGCAATATTATGGAACCATTTAAAATAAACGATACTACATGAAGTAAGAAAGAATAATATACTAATAAATGAGCCTACAAATAGAGTAATATCGCCGCCTTCTTTCATATTTACATACAACTCCATATTGCTTCGAAATGCATTATTATTATCTTGTTTCATATGTTTCCGTAAATCTTCATTTAATTTCTTCGTCTTTTCGATATTTGGTAATGTGTAGCCTCTATATATCATTTTTTCAGAATCAGGAACCTGATTTGCTATACTATCAAAATCTTCATCATTCATAACGAAGAACAGACCATTAATGTACGAAGGGTGATGGTTAAATTGAACCCCTTCTTTCTGACCGTTAAATACGAATTGATATGGTTGATTCATTACTTGCAATTGAATCTCTTTTTGATTATATACATTCGAATTATTGTATTTATTATAATAAACGAGTGTCACTGTACCTTTTTTAGGACGATACGTTTTCTGTTTTTGTTCCCTTGCTTCTTGGTTATATTCACTTTCTTTTATAAGTGGTACTATTGTTGTTTCTCCTTTACTAGACTGAAAGGATGCATACACTCCAACAAAACTCATATATTGAAAATCGTCATACCCATATTGATGCAGTAATTTTTCAACCGCACCTTCCTCAAAGACTTCATGAGTAGAAATACCTTTTTCTATGTACGAAAACGAGTGTACCCCTCCAGTTCGCCACATATCTTGCATGCTAGAAAAATATAAGAACACCGTACCTGTTGCTGTAACTACAAACGTCGTTGCCATAGACATCAGAAAGAAAAAGCGACCATTTTCCTTCATTCGATGTGACAATTGATTCACTATAAATAAATAAGGATATGTATACATAATCTTTTTATTTCTCTTTATTATTTCTAACATTTGGGTAGCTCCATGTGTAAAAGAAAAGTACGTTCCAAAAAAGACAAGTATAGACACAGGGAAAAAGTATATCGCTATCGTAGCCATCGTCACTTGTAGCGCCAATGCATACCCGCCCACTAAACAAGCAAAACCGAATAAACAGAGCCACTTTGATGTTTTCTTCTCTTTTTTATCTGTTCGAAATTCTTTCAATAACCGAATGATTTTTATATTCCATATACGTAAAGCACTTATAAAAGATAACAAAATAAAAACGACCATATATGTAATAAATGTTACACCAATCGCCCTTACGTCAAATATGACAGGGAGTTCTTTCGGAAGCCCCAGTAACATACTAAATACCATAAAAAAGAGCTTTAAAAATATCATACCAAGCCCAATACCGAAAATATTCGCGAAGACCCCGATTAAAATTTGCTCGGTCATAATCACTCCTATTACGTTAGACTTCGTTGCTCCCATTAACATATATAACCCTAATTCTTTCTTACGTGCTTCTATGAAAATAGAAGTAGAGTACAAAATAAATATGACGAAAAAAGAAATGATTATAACATTACATATGATAAGTCCCCAGCGTACGTTTTGATACCACATCGTCTCTTGCATATATGGATGCACAATGACAGACATATATGCGTAAGAAGCAAATATTGCAAAACAACTACTTAAGAAAAACACTTTATAATTACGCCAATTTCCTTTTATATTTTGCAGCGCTAGTTGCCGAATGTTCATCTATCGTCCTCCTGTAACTTACTACATAGGCAAAAAGCTAGAGGTTCCCCTAGCTTTTTACGTGTTTTAAATATCCTCTTTGCGCGATCATAAAGTAAATGGCAGAAGCTAAAATGTATGCTCCAATTACAAGCGCACCTGATTTCCACAAATTAATATAAAGCATTTTTCCTAACGTATGAAGAGCAAATCCACTATGAATGGAACCGATTAAAATTGGGATAAAGAAGATAACTCCCATTTGTCGAATCGCAATTTTGTGAATTTCTTTATCTGTCATACCAATTCTCTTTAACGATTTAAATTGAATACGATCTTGTTCTTTATCGTTAAACCATTTAAAGTATGTCATACTACAAGCGAAGAAGAAGAACAGTACCGCTACGAAGAAACCGATGAACATTGTAATTGCTCCACCTTCTCTTATATCCTTATACGCAAACACTGAATTTCTCAATTCCCCTTGCTTTTCTGGTACAATTTCATTTTTCAAATCTAATACAAGGTTTTCTGTACTTTTCCAATCCTCAATATAATAACCGTAATATTTTGTCTTTTCTTCATCTGGTACGAGTGTTGCATATTTCTCAAAATCTTGATCATTTACAATGAGATATTCACTATCATTAAAAACAGAATACTGCGTTGGATTATTTAATTGAACAGACTGCTTTTGTCCATTAATTGTAAATTCATACGATTTCGTACGATCTATCTTCATCAGTTCATTTGACATATCAACCATAACCATCGTTGCACTACCTGGTGCATTATGAACTTCTGTAGGTTGCTCTCTCTTTTGTTTGCGCACTTCTGCATTATATTCTTTTTCTGAAATAATCGTCATCGGTACTTCATGTTCACTATTAAACAACGTTATTTTCTGTGTTGCCGGTAGTTTAACGTATGTTACTTTTCGCGCATCTTCAAACCCGTGTCTCTTCACAAGCTCCTGTACCTTTTCTTCATTAATAAGGTTATGCGTATTTAACCCCTTTTCCTCATATGAAATAGCATGTGGTGTAAGTTCTACCGTTTTCGCACTCATATTTTCAAAATATACGTACAGTGTACCCACCGCTGAAGATACTACCGCCGTAATGATAGAAATTACAAATAGAAAACGAGCATTATCTTTCATTTTATAAATAAGGTTGCTAAGGACGAACATATTTGGGTACGTATAAAAAGATTGCTTTCTTTTTTGTAATGCTTTTAATACAACTGTACTACCTTGTGTAAATAGTAAATACGTTCCGCCAATTGTCAGTCCCACCACCGGTAAAAAAAGGATGAGGAAATTCAGAAACGTTACTTGGAAGCTAAGTACATATGCAACAATAATACATCCTATACCAACTACACATAACCATGTAAATGCAAACGGCTCTACTTTTTGCTTTCTTGCCTCTCTTAATAAATCAATAATTTGCAAGCGTCCTACTGTCCAAACACTAAACAATGATAGGATTAAAAATAGAATAAAGTATACACCAGCTGTAATAAGAACTGCTTTACTATTCCAAACAAGTGGAAGTGTCTTATCTATTTTTAATAATACGCTTAACGCTTGGAAAAATAATTTTGAACAAAGCATCCCAACCCCAATACCAACTACAATTGCAATACTACCTAACATCAGTTGCTCTAATATAATCATTCGGCCGAGCTGCGATTTCGTTCCGCCTATTAATGTTAGTAGACCAAACTCTTTTTTTCTTGCTCGTAAAAACGTTGAATTTGCATATAAAATAAAGAGTGCCGAGAAGATGACCACAATATAATTCATCGATTCTAATCCTTTTGTGATCATCTTTCTCATACTAATATTACCGCTTACGACATCTGGATGATAAATAAAAGAAGCATACATGAAAAATACGACAATCGATAAACAACTACTTATAAGAAACGCTTTATAGTTACGCCAATTTCCTTTTACGTTATTAAGCGCGAGCTGGCGAAAGTTCATGATATTCTCCTCCTAGCATCGCAAGTACGTCCAGGATTTCTTGGAAAAAGGCTTGTTTCGTTCTTCCTTTATGTATTTCCGAGAAAATTTCTCCATCGCGTATGAAAAGGATACGTTCACAATAACTAGCCGCTACTGGATCGTGCGTAACCATTGCAATCGTTACTTTCTTTTGCTCGTGTAAATCTTGCAGAGCGCCCATTAGCGATTTTGCTGACTTCGAGTCTAAGTTTCCAGTTGGCTCATCTGCTAAAATTAACGTCGGTTCATGAATGATTGCTCTCGCTGCTGCTGCACGTTGTTGTTGTCCCCCAGATACTTCGTATACTTTTTTATTTAAAATTTCTTCGATGTTTAAAAACTTCGCAATTTCTAGTACTTTCGCATCGATTTCATTTACAGATTTCTTCGCCATTACAAGTGGTAAAATAATGTTTTCTTTAATGGATAACGTATCAAGTAAATTAAAATCTTGGAAGATGAACCCTAAATGTGTACGGCGAAACTCCGCTAATTTTGCAGCACGCATTTGATTAATTTCTTCACCATTTACAAGCACATGACCTGAAGTTTGCTTATCAATTGTTGCTAATAAATTTAAAAGCGTCGTTTTCCCACTTCCTGAAGGACCCATAATCCCTACAAATTCGCCTTCTTCTATTTTAAAATTTATATCGTTTAAAGCAGTCGTCGCTACTGAACCTTTTGATTGGTACACCTTCGTTAATCCTTTTACTTCAAGAACACTCATTTCTAATCCCCCTACGTGTTTTCTTCTTACATTTACTATAAGAAAAATAAGAAAAAGAAACGAGTGATTTCCCTTACAAAACGTTTTGTTATCTTACAGTTTTGTCATTTTTCTCATCAATGTATGATATTCTTCATCTTTTGCAAATTGGAACGTGAATGTTGTCCCTTCTCCTTCAGCCGATTGGACATACATTCCATGATGTAAATTATCGCAAATTTCCTTCGTAATATATAAGCCCATCCCAGTCGCTTCTCTCGTTTTACGTCCATTTATTCCCGTAAAAAATGGATCAAATATGCGCTTTACGTCTTGCTCTGGAATACCAATTCCATTGTCCTTAATATGTAATAACACCTTTTGATTTTTCTCTTCAATTTGAAATTGAATTTCTTTTTTCTCTGCCGCTGAAATTTTTGTATACTTGATTGCGTTTACAACAATTTGACCTATAGCAATACTCAGCCATTTTCTATCAGATGCAACCATACAAGTATCTTCTTCAAACATCACTTTCGGAAATACAGACGATTGAATAAAGGATTTCCGATTTTCATTAATAATACCTCGCACGACATCTATAACATTTACTACTTCTATCTTATAATCTTTCGCAAACTGCTCTAGTCTTGCCATATGTAACGCTAAATCTAAACCATTTAGTATACGGTTATTTTCTTCACGAATACTTTCAACTGTTGCTCTTGCCTCACGATGCTCTTTGCCAAACTTTTGCAGCAATAATTCAATAACAGATACTGGTGTTTTCATTTGGTGAATCCATTGGTTCATAAATATCATTTGCTGTTGCTCTTTCGCATGCTGTTTATGAACTTCATTCATATATTGCTGTCTTAATAACGTAAAAGATTCAACGACCATTTCTTGCTCTGATGTATAAGATTCATCAATAAGTAAAGAGTCATGTAATGTATTTCCATCAGTAACATACTTTTCGATCCTCTTTAAAAACACACTCCGTTTTCGGTAATCGTAAATGAGGTATACAGTAAACACAACTGTTCCTAATAAAAGTCCATATAACCACGTACTCCAATCAATGGATTTCTTTTCTAAAAGACTTTGCAGCTGTAAAACGAGCCCAAATAAACAAAGGCTAACAATATAAGAAAGAATTAAAGAAAAGCGGCCCATAAGGTAATTTTTAACCTTCATGCCCTTCGCCCCACTCCGTAAAAAGCGCATAACCATATCCACGTTTCGTTACAATTGCATTTTTAATGCCTAACTCCTCTAGTTTCTTCCTTACACGTTTTACATTTACGGTTAATGTATTATCATCCACAAATGCTACTTCATCCCATAGAGCTTCTAACAGTTCTTCGCGCGTTACATATTGATTCACCTGTTTCATTAAACACTCTAATAAGTAAAACTCATTTTTTGTCAGTTCAGTTTGTTGTCCTTGCCACTCAACAATATGCTGAGACGGGAATAACAACAGTCCATTTACACCTAAACAATCACTCTCAGCGGCAGAAGCATACTCTCCGTAACCACGGCGAAGTGCACTCTTCACCTTTGCCATTACGATATCTAAATGGAATGGCTTCGTAATATAATCATCGCCGCCATTTTCAATCGCCATTACTTGATCCATTTCTCCTGTTCTTGCAGAAACAAAAATAATTGGTGCATTCGATACAGTACGAATTTGACGACACCAATAAAAACCGTCAAAGTACGGTAAATTAATATCAAGTAACACGAGATGAGGATTCACTTTTACAAACTCATCTTTTATTTGACGTAAATCACTTGCTCTAAATGATTGATAGCCATACCTTTCTAAATGCTCTTCTAATATTCCCGCGATTTTCTCATCATCTTCTACAATTAATATTTTATACATGTTCGTTTTCTCCCCATAAAAAAATTCTTCTAAAACCACTCCCCTTTTTATTATAAATTGAAAATTTAATTAGTGGGGATTTTTTCCTATATAAATCCGATTTTTACGATATAAAAAAAGACTGCCGTATTTCGGCAGTCTTAATCGATAAATTCAAATTCATATTCAAGAATTTTTACAATATCTCCGTCTTTTGCACCACGTGCACGAAGCGCTTCATCAATACCCATTCCGCGCATTTGACGAGCGAAACGACGTACAGATTCATCACGTGAGAAGTCTGTCATCTTGAATGTTTTCTCAATATCGTAACCAGAGATAACAAACGTGCCATCACTTTCACGTGTAATTTCAAATTTAACACCTTCAGTATCAAATTTGTACATTACACTTGTATCAGACTCATCCGCAACTTCATGTATTGGGAATTCTGGTGTTGTTTCTATTAAGTTCGCTACTTCAAACAACAAGTCACGAACACCTTGTCTTGTTACAGCTGAGATTGGGAAGATTTTTACTTCGTCTCCCACTTTCTCTTTAAATGCTTGTAAGTTTTCTTCTGCATCTGGCATATCCATTTTGTTTGCAACAACAACTTGTGGACGCTCAGTTAAGCGAAGATTGTATTCTTTTAATTCATTATTAATCGTTACGTAATCTTCATATGGATCACGGCCTTCTAAACCAGACATATCAATAACATGCACGATTACACGTGTACGCTCAATATGACGTAAGAATTGGTGTCCAAGTCCGACGCCAGCATGTGCGCCTTCAATTAGTCCTGGAAGGTCAGCCATAACGAAGCTGCGGTTATCACCAGTTTCAACAACACCAAGATTTGGAACGATTGTTGTGAAGTGATACTCTGCAATTTTCGGACGCGCTGATGATACAACAGATAATAATGTAGATTTACCTACACTTGGGAATCCAACAAGTCCAACGTCTGCTAGTACTTTAAGTTCTAGAATAACATCACGCTCTTGACCTGGTTCCCCGTTCTCAGCGATTTCTGGCGCTGGGTTCGTAGCTGTTGCAAAACGTGAGTTACCACGGCCACCGCGGCCACCTTTTGCAATTACAGCAGTTTGTCCATGCGTTACTAAATCGGCAAGAATTTGACCAGTTTTTTCATCTTTTACTACTGTTCCTGGTGGAACCTTTACAAGTAAATCTTCAGATTTACGTCCGTGCTGACCTTTACTCATTCCGTGCTGACCGCGATCAGCTTTGAAATGACGTTGGTAGCGGAAGTCCATTAATGTACGTAAGCCTTCCTCAACTACGAAAACAACATCTGCACCTTTACCGCCGTCGCCACCTGCTGGGCCACCTTTTGGTACATACTTCTCACGACGATACGCAACCATACCGTTACCACCGTCGCCGCCTTTTACATATATCTTGACCTGATCTACAAACATTATTTCACCACACTTTTTTCAATTGGTTGTAATATAACTGAGACTTCTTCGTCTCGCACTGTATAAGAAATGGAATACCATTTATTGTTTTGGGTCGCAAGCCAATTCTGTAGTTCTTCTACACTCGTTAGCTTACCACGAAAATCAAAAAAGAAACGAGCATTATCCGCGTCACATTCAATTGTGATACAAACATAATTTTCAACATATACGTCTAAACTATGCTGAAGCATCGAGAAAAATTGATTCGTCCATGTACATACAGTCTCATCTAAGTGAGATAAGTTATGTAATTTCCCTAATACTTCGTACTCCAATAAGCACGGCTGCTGTTTCCAATTATATGTTAAAATCCACTCTGAAAATAAAGGCATTGATAGCCCCATCAGATTGGATTCTTGTCTCGCTTCTTGGACAAAACGATCGATGAGACTATGAATTTCTTCCACTTTTCCAAGGGAAAG
This sequence comes from Bacillus sp. JKS001846, assembly GCF_900176455.1. Lineage (NCBI taxonomy): Bacteria > Bacillati > Bacillota > Bacilli > Caryophanales > Bacillaceae > Bacillus > Bacillus sp. JKS001846. The sequence goes on along the minus strand of NZ_FWYG01000001.1, from coordinate 1,300,770 downwards.
GTTTCCTTTCACCATCTGCATACGATTGAGCCAATCATGTCTTGAATGGCGCAATGCATCTATAATTGTCCATTTTTCATTCATTTAGATACCCCTTAATATAGAAAAACTCTAACCTGCACTCAGGTTAGAGTTTTCCGTGAGTTCTTATGCTTCTTGAGCAACAGGATATACGCTCACTTGTTTGCGGTCACGACCAAGACGCTCAAAGCGTACTACGCCGTCAACTTTCGCGTATAAAGTGTCATCGCCACCACGACCAACGTTAACACCTGGATAAATTTTTGTACCGCGTTGACGGTAAAGAATTGAACCACCTGTAACCGTTTGACCATCTGCGCGTTTAGCACCAAGACGTTTTGACTGAGAGTCACGACCGTTCTTTGTACTACCTACACCTTTCTTAGATGCGAAAAACTGAAGATCTAATCTTAACATACGTTACACCTCCTGCACTTTTTCTATTAAACGGATATACTTTCCGTAATCAAGTTCGATCGTCTTAAGCGAAACAACTAATCCTTCTAAAAGCGTTTGTGCTTTTTCTGCTGTATGAACGTCTAAATCATTAGGCAATTCATACGTTAAGAATCCGCCATCACTTCCGAGTTCAATAGTTGCTTGCACATTACAAAGTTCTTCCACTGCATTTATAGAACCAAACACAACCGCTGTAGTTCCAGCACAGACAAGGTCTTGTCCATGTGGCGCAGAATCGGCATGTCCAGTCATTTTAAATGATTGGATACTTCCTAATTTCGTGCGACTTATCGTAATTTTAATCATGTTAACCAGAATTAAGCGTTGATAGCTTCAACAACTAGCTTAGTGTAAGGTTGACGATGACCTTGTTTCTTACGATTGTTCTTTTTCGCTTTGTATTTGAAAACGATAATTTTCTTAGCGCGACCTTGTTTTTCAACTTTCGCAGTAACTGTTGCACCTTCTACAACTGGGCTACCAACTTTAACGTTTTCGCCACCAACGAAAAGAACTTTGTCAAAAGTAACAGTTTCACCAGCTTCAACATCTAATTTTTCAATGTAGATTGCTTGACCAGCTTCAACTTTAATTTGTTTTCCACCTGTTTCGATAATTGCGTACATACTTGCACCTCCTCTTAATTACTAAGACTCGCCAAAAACGAGGTAGACATAAATGCCTTTAGGGAACCTGTCTTGTGCGGTTGTAGCATATAGCCGTTTAGGTGCTATAAACTATAACATAAAGATGTTATCATGAATCATAGACGGTTGTCAATAAATGTTCTGCTAACTATTTTTTCCGCTCTACAATTTCTTTTTTACTTCCAAAACGAACGATAGCATACTTTTCGATATTATCATCTTTGAAATAAATTTCAAATGGAATATTTTTTTGTAATTCTTTTTGCAAAAACTGTTTTTGCAGTTCTTTAGGCGCAGCGATTAATACCGCTTCATCTTCTATATTGCCATATGTGATTAGTTCTCTCTCTAACTCATACGCAATTGTTTCATGCGACATCACATAACCCGTCGCTTTGCAAGGTACACACTCTTTTAATAATACGTCCCGTAAAGAATGCTTTTTACGTTTACGTGTCATTTCCAAAATCCCTAGCTCCGTAAAGCCGAGCACCCTTGTATATGTGCGGTCATCTTGCATAGCAGCTATAAGACATTCTCTTACCTTTTCTTTATCTTCTCTTTTTTTCATATTAATAAAATCAATTAATATCATACCACCAATATCACGAAGTCTTAATTGGCGTGCAATTTCTTCAGCTGCCATCTCATTTGTGCGAAGTACTGTATCTTGTAAATTTTGTTTTCCCGTAAACTTGCCCGTATTCACATCAATTACAGTCATCGTCTCCATTTGTTCTACAATTAAATAAGCACCATTTGGAAGCCACACAATTTTTTGGAGTGCTTTCTCAATTTCACGCTCTATTCCAAAATGGTTAAACATCGAAGACTTTTCATTATAAAAAGATACTTTTTCTTTTCCAACTTTGTCTTCTAATTCTTTTACTATACTTCTTGTATCTACAACTACTTTTTCAATGGTTTCAATTGGATTCTCTTGAAATACACGATCTAAAAAGGTCGCCGGTCGATGAAGTAATAACGGCGCCTTTCCTTGGCCCTCTTTTCTTTTTAACTCTTCATACAACTGTTGTAACCCTTGCATTTCAGCTTGTATTTCTTCAATTGCTCCTTTTTCAGAAGCAGAGCGGAAAATGTATCCCCCCGTTCCCTCTATTTCAATTTGGAGTAACTGTTGTCTTCTTTTATTATTTTTTATTTTTCGAGAAACAGCGCGCATCTCATCAAACGGCATATAAACGACATATTTCCCGGTAAATTCTATATTCGCTGTCAATTTAGGCCCTTTCGTATCAATTGCCTCTTTCACAACTTGTACGAGTATCGCTTGCCCTTCATGTATACGATAAGAAGATGGTACATCATCGTATGAAAGGTAAGCATGTTTTTCTAAACCGATGTTTACAAAAGCTGCATTCATTCCAGCAATTGTTCTTACGACACGTCCAACATAAATATGCCCAACAATCTCTTGCTCTTCATTACGTTTCCATAAAAACTCAACAATTTTTTTCTTCTCTTCAATTGCAACGCGCTTTTCCGAACCAGCGTAATTCACATATAACGTTTTCAAAATTATTTCCTCACTTTATAATCTTCTTTGCTTTTACAATAATAAAAGGTTAGTGCTATCGTCAACACTAACCGATTAATTCTTCAACTGATGAAGTTGTTCGTTTTTCAGTAAAATATGCATAGAGCAATTCATTTTCATCCAATGTGTAATGCTCTTTATATTTTCCACGGACGATAATAGAATGCTTATATCCTCTACGAAATTTTGTAAAGATCGTATATAAACGATCTTCCGTTTGCACTTCAATAGGTGCAATCTTTTCGATTCCTCTTTTGTTTCCATAATAACGTTCTAATAAAAAACGCATAAATGCATACCGTCTTTGTTTCCACTCTTGATATAATGACACTGCTAAAAATATGAGTAGTATCCACATCATAATATTGTTACTATTCCAGAGTAACTGCCATCCTAATATTACACCAAAAAAAACACATGACAATTGCATCATCTTTTCATGTGCTTGTAAATAAGGGAAACGATATGATAATACATTAAACAATACTTTCCCGCCATCTAACGGCCAAATAGGGAGTAAATTAAATGCTAAAATAATTATATTATTCCACATAAAGAAATAATATAAATCTGTATTCAGCCAACCGACTTCGAACAACATATAACCTACCAGCATCATCCAAACATGTTGAATCGGTCCTGCAATTACGACAACAAGTTCCTCTTTCAATGACTTATTACCATGTTCCTCAAGCTCGGCCACGCCACCAAACGGCAAAAGTTGAATTCTTTTTATACGCCAATTATAGTGTGCTGCTGCAAAAGCATGCCCAAGTTCATGAATAAGAACAATACAAAATAACAGTAGTAACTCTTTAAAACGCGCAGTAAAAATACCAATGACAATAATAACCCAAAATAATGGATGCACGGAAATTTTCGTTAAAACGTCCCTATATTTAATCAAATGATATCACCTGGATCGGATCAATAAATTTTTCATTCTTTTTTATCGCGAAATAAAACTTTCCATTTTTATCATTTGTATCATTACTCACCGTTCCAATTTTTTGTTTCTTTGAAACGTAATCATATAATTTCACTGACATATCGTTTAAGTTTGCATACCATGACTCCGTACCATCTGCATGTTGAATTTGAACTGTATTTCCAAGTTCCTCTTTCTTGCCTGCAAAAACAACTAACCCTTCATTTACTGACTCCACTTTTGCATTTGTAGCTGTTTGGACAAATACACCTTGGCCATTTTTTTGAAACCCTTGCATTACCTTTCCAGAAGCAGGAATTGCATAATCCTTTTGCTGAATACTTCCTTCTTTTTTCTCGTTCGGCGAATAGAATACGAGCGGTTTTCCAAATTGCTTTTCATACCATTTCGCTACAGTAGCAAACTGAAATTCCTCTTTCATCACTTTTTCTGTAACAGCTTTAGCTCCATTGAATGAAGAAGGAGCATTCTTATATAAAATAGCAACCGAAAGAACTAATATTGCTGATAATAAAACTTTGAAGAAAAAGACTTCCTTTCGAAATAAAGGATGCATTTCCTTTTCTCCATCTTCAATAAATACCGCTTCACTATCGAAATTCCCTCCGTTAAAATACTGCTCTTCCTCCATCCTTTCTTGCTCGGCCTTCCTTTTTGCAATCCGCTTTTTAATTTCTTCTACGCGTCTATTCTTCATACTGTCTCCTTTCTTTCGTTAAGCTAATTTCATTAGAAACAGTTGTATACAGTTTGTACATATGTATGAGCTAAGAAAGAAAGATATTCGTGTGAAGAAAAAAGAAAGCACCTCGCATATGTGCGAAGTGCTCTTAACGGATTCCAAAGAAGTTTTTCACCTTTGCAAATACCGATACCTTTTCTTGTTCAAATGCTTGTAATGGTACATTCTCACCTAACAAGCGTCTTGCAATATTACGATAAGCCAACGCTGCTTTTCCGCTTGGTTGCAACGCCACAGGTTCACCTGTATTTGTAGCTCGAATAACTTCATCGTCATCTTCGACAACACCAAGAAGCTCGATTGACAATGTACGTACAATTTCATCAACATCTAACATATCCTGTTCATGAAGCATATGACTACGTACACGGTTAATAACAAGTTTCGGTGGTTCAATATCCTCTTTTTCTAAAAGCCCAATAATACGATCCGCATCGCGCATTGAGGATACTTCTGGAGTCGTAACAACGATTGCTTTATCCGCACCAGCTACCGCATTTTTAAATCCCTGCTCAATCCCCGCAGGACAATCGATTAATATGTAATCATAATCTTGACGTAATACTTGTATTAATTCATCCATTTGTTCAGGTGTTACCGCTGATTTATCACTCGTTTGTGCTGCAGGTAATAAATAAAGATCATCAAAACGTTTGTCTTTAATAAGAGCCTGAGGTAAACGGCAACGCCCTTCAACGACATCAACAAGATCAAATACAATACGATTTTCCAGCCCCATTACTACGTCTAAATTTCGAAGACCGATATCTGTGTCAATTAAGCACACTTTCTTTCCAGATAACGCTAGGGCCGTACCAATGTTCGCAGATGTAGTAGTTTTACCTACTCCGCCTTTTCCAGATGTAATTACTATTGCCTCTCCCACAGCTATACAATTCCCCTTTCTAACTTTGTTAAATTAGGTCTAAGATGAGTGAGAAGTTGCAGGCGATCGACAACAATGTGATTGTTCTCATTAATATACGCACATTCTGCCGCCTCCGCTCCGTCTTCTTTCTCTTCCGGAGCCCGCATTGCCACATCACTAATTCGAAGTTGCATCGGGTTCATAACAGATGCAGCGATTACAGCATCCGAATCCCCATAATACCCAGCATGTGCAATTCCTCTTAATGATCCTACGACAAAAATATTCCCCCCAGCGATAACCGTTCCGCCTGGATTAACATCTCCAATTAACAACAAATTTCCTTTTACATGTAAAACTTGTCCAGAGCGAACAATTTTGGAAATAGGGACAATTTCTGTTTCTTCTTTCCAAGCTATTGCTTCTGCTTTAGTGATAACATCACTTTCAATTGAATCCACAACAAGATTCTTTTTATTACGAATTAACGTACGAATCTCTTCTTGTTGGACTTCTGTTAAATAACGATTTCCTACTTTCACATGCACTTCAATTAAAGAGCGCCCATCACCATCGTAGTAATGTGTAGAAAGTTTTTCGTCTAATTCCACCAATAATTCTGAGAATGAACAACAATCATCTAAATGAAGCGTTATCCCATCTTTTGTCCCTTTTATCGTTACATTTTGTTGCTTTTTTTCTTCCACTAAAGTTCACCCCACCGATTCAATTCGACATAAAATTAGAAAATCCTTTTTTCTTTTTCTTCCATCGCTTTTGAAAGACGCACTATATATCGTCTCAGTGGGAAACAAACTATCAATAAGAAAATAGCATTTAACAATAAAGTAGAAAGGAGACGATCTGTGAAAAAGACATACGCTGGCATATGAGTACGTCCTAATAAAGTTAAGAATCCATACACATAATACTCTAGTGCTACAACGCTAGCTAATATGATAGAAACAACAATAAATAAATTCAATTGTAGTACTTTCATCACACTATATACTAAATAAGCTAAAATCGGATAAGCAAAAATATATATCCCGACAAGTTCTGTGTATACGGTATCAAATAAGAAGCCAAATAATAGTCCGTAATAAATCCCTTGGACCGGACTATAATACACTGTAATAAAACATAAGACGATTATAAAGAAATGCGGTGCTGCTATGCTGTCTTTCCAAAACACATCCGTTGGAACAACAGTAGCAAACATATTTTCAAATAGAAACACAAAAAGGAGCAAAAGAGGAAGAGCTGCTCTTTTTAATATCTTCATCATCTCTTCTTCTCCTCCTATTCTAATGGCGCTGAAGGTGTTGCACGTTTAGCAACCGTAATATGCTCTACGTCATTTAAATCAGCGGCAGGTTTTACATAAGCTGTTTTTGTTAAGCCATATGCATCTGGCTGAACTTCAACGATTTTTCCAATTACAAGACCTTTCGGGAAAATATCACCCAGTCCAGATGTTACAACTAGTTGATCTTTCACTACCGGTGCATCAGAGCCAATCTTTGTGAAAAGAAGTAATTGCTTTTCTTTGTCATAACCTTCAATCAATCCAAAGATTTTCTCTTGCCCTTGTACAATAGCAGAAACACGATTTGTTCGGCTCATAGAACTTAGTAATTCTACTGATGATGTAAACTGAGATACACTTTTCACTCTTCCAACTAACCCTTGTGAAGTTACTACAGCCATATCTTTTTTAATTCCTTGCTGTGCCCCTTTATCAATTCCAATTAAATCGTACCATTTATCTGGATTACGAGAAACAACAGTAGCTGGAATTTCAGTATACCCGCTATTTAACTCTTTTTTACCAGTTAGCTCTTGTAGCTTCTTGTTATCATCTTCTAATTGTTTTACTTTCCCTGATAGACCTGCATAATTATCTAATTTTGCTTTTAATTCTTTATTCTCTTCATACGTGCGCTTTACATCCTCTACATTTTCGAAGAATCCAGCTACGTATTTCGCTGGCTTTTGGAATACACGTTCTACAACACCGACAGTATCTTTAACAAACTGCTCTGGCCATGTTAAACTGTTCCGTTCTTTCAATGAGATTCCAATCAATGCCACGAGAAGAATAATACTAACCAACAAAACAATTAATCTTTTGTTTAAGAAAAACTGTGGCACGTTCACACCCTCTTAATTTCACTGATTTTTATTTTGCAATATTATCGAGCAGCAGTTTTGAAAAGATCGATATTGTCTAATGCTTTACCTGTTCCAATTGCTACGCAATCTAATGGATCTTCTGCAACAAGAACTGGCATTTTCGTTTCTTCACTAATTACTTTATCTAAATTACGTAGTAATGCCCCGCCACCTGTTAATACGATACCGCGGTCCATAATATCAGCCGCTAATTCAGGTGGAGTTTTTTCTAACGTATTTTTAACTGATTCTACAATCGCATCTACTGTATCTTTTAATGCATCTGCAATTTCTTCTGGCTGAATTAGTACTGTTTTTGGTAAACCACTTACTAAATCACGACCGCGAATTTCCATAGGCTCGATACCTTCTGGCTCGCCTGCAGAACCAATTTCTAATTTTAATGCTTCAGCTGTTCTTTCACCGATCATTAAGTTATAGCTTTTCTTAATGTACTGAATGATTGAATCGTCCATATCATCACCAGCAACACGGACTGACTGGCTTGTTACAATACCACCTAGAGAAATAATTGCAACTTCTGTTGTACCACCACCGATATCAACAACCATACTACCAGTTGGTTCCCAAACAGGTAAGTTTGCACCAATCGCTGCTGCAAATGGCTCTTCGATAGGATAAGCATCACGAGCACCCGCTTGACGAGTCGCATCGATTACTGCACGTCTTTCTACAGCTGTAATACCAGATGGTACACATACCATTACATACGGCTTACGTGAGAAGAAACCGTTTGATTTTTGAGCTTGTTGAATGTAATATTTCATCATTGTTGCAGTTGTTTCGTAATCAGCAATTACACCGTCTTTCATCGGGCGAAGTGCCACAACGTTCCCTGGTGTACGACCAATCATTTGTTTTGCGTCGCTACCTACAGCAACGATTTGTTTCGTATCAGTTTGTAACGCCACTACTGAAGGTTCACGTAAAACTACACCTTTTCCTTTTACATATACAAGCGTGTTCGCAGTTCCTAAGTCTATTCCAAGATCGCGAGTAAATCCACCAAATCCAAACATATTATTTATCTTCCTTTCTTGTTTTCACGGACTCATTTTTTCTTAATTTATATTATAAAAACAGTACGTTTTTTATATCTTTATCCTTTTTGTAGATAAATTTCTACAAAAAACTCATAAATCACATTATAAAACAAAATAAGTAAAAAGCATAGTCTTAAATATGACCTTTTTCCTTTAAACTCACGAATTTATGGTCACCTATTATAATATGATCAAGCACTTCAATTCCGATAATCTGGCCGCATTCTACTAAGCGTTTTGTTACTTCAATATCTTCACGGCTCGGCGTGGGATCTCCTGAGGGATGGTTATGAAGACATATGATAGAGGCTGCTGCACGACGGAAGGCTTCTTTAAAAACCTCCCTCGGGTGTACAATTGACGTGTTTAAACTTCCAATAAAGATCGTTTGCCTATGTATAACTTGATTTTTTGTATTTAAATATAAACAAACAAAATGCTCTTGTTGTAAAAAACGCATTTCTTCCATCATGTATTTCGCACAATCTTCTGGACTTCGAATACTATATCTATTTTGATATTCTAAACGTACCATTCTTCTGCCTAGTTCAAAGGCTGCCATAAGTTGCGATGCCTTTGAAATCCCAATACCATGTATACTAATTAGCTCCTCTAATGTTGCATCTTTCAACATACGTAAGCCATCAAATTGGTGTAAAATTTTATCTGACAACTTTAAAACTGTTTCTTCTTTAGAACCTGTTCTGAGTAACACTGCGAGAAGCTCTCGATTTGATAAACTTCCAGCACCTTCTAACAATAAACGCTCCCGTGGCTGTTCTTCTCTTACAACATCACGAATACCGTTCATCTCTCCACCCCTTTATTTGTTCTCTCAAAGAAAACCCCATGCAATTTTACGCATGGGTTACATCAATATCAAATTGTTTTAATTCCCGAACGAGGCGTGCGATTGGTAAGCCAACTACACTATAGTAGTCCCCTTGAATATTTTGAACGAAAATAGATCCTTTACCTTGAATCCCATAACTACCGGCTTTATCAAGAGGTTCTTTCGACGCGACGTATGTATCAATTTCCTCTTCTGTTAACTCCCAAAATGTAACTTCTGTACGCTCATAAAAAGTAACCGTTTTTTCTTTTGCTATAATCGCAACACCTGTATACACTTCATGTGTTTTCCCTGATAGTAATTGTAACATCTCTTTCGCCTCATCCTCATTAGAAGGCTTACCAAGAATACGCGACTCATATGTAACAATTGTATCTGCACCTAACACAATGTGATCACTATTATTTTCTGCCACCGCTGATGCTTTTTGCAAGGCAAGCGACATTACAATATCAGAAGGCGATGAATATGCACCAATTGTTTCCTCTACTTCACTTACAACGATTTCAAATGGCACACTAGCTAACTCAAGCAATTCCTTCCTCCGAGGTGATCCTGAAGCTAAAATTATTTTTCTCATATTTTCTCCTTCCTTTCTCACATGAAGCAGAACAATTTATATTAATCGTATCAAAGGAATAGTTTGCCCACAAATGAAAGAAATATTAATTTCTCTAACTAAAATAACACTTCTTTATTGCATACGATTATATTCCCATCATAGAGAAAGCACTTTGCTCTAAATTCAAAAGAAAAGAAAGAAGTACATGTACTTCTTTCTTACTCATTTTATTATCCTATCATTTCACTTTCTACGAAACAATTTTTTCATACGAGAGTAAACCATCAATAATAACTTGATTTAATTTCGCCAAAGATTCCTTATCCATCTTCCCATCTTTTACTGTTTGTACAGCTACCGACGTATACATATACAGTTTCTTTGCTTCTTCTCGTTTCATACTTTCCCCTTCTTTTTCAACCTTTTTCCATTCTTTTTCAATTGCTTCTATATCTTTTGGGCTGCTTTTTCCACCAACTTGTACGCTAGAAGCATATTTTGCTAAATGAGTGTATAATGGCTGCACTTTTGTTAAAAATGTCCCTACTTCTTTATCATCTTTCAGCAATGCTTTATCTGTTATATCCCAGCTCTTTTTTAAAACGGAGACACCATCATTTTTATACTTAGTCATTAATTGATTTATAGACTGTTCATCGCTAGCAATACCAACAACTATTGCATACTTATCACCGCTCGGTCTCAAAGCACCAATGCCCCCATTGCCTTTCCATTCTTCAAGAGCTGCCTGTCCCTTTTCTTCAGAAGAATAAAGCCCCCCTTGAACAAAAAATAATTTCATCGGATCCAATGACGTTCCTGCCTGTGCTTTTTGTTTTTCTTCTTTCGGTGCTGGTGTTTGTTCTGCCGTTCCACCCACCCTTGATTCTCCATTTCCAGTCGGCCTTGAAGCTGTCACTTCACTTCCTCCTGTCGTTCCTTGTCCAGTAAGTAAATGAAGCATCCCCATTCCAAACGCCGTACCGATAATGATTGCAGTTGCAACGATTACAATTAATGTATTACTCCACTTCTTTCGGTATTTTTCCACAGACATTGATTTCGCTTTTTGAAACGGAACAACATTTTTCGGTCGTTCACTTTCTACTACCATCCATTCAAATTCATCTTTCTTTTTTTCCTCATACTTCGCTTCTGTTCCATTCACTTTCACTGAGATCGTTCGTGATTGCTTGTCCATACACTCACACCTCACCTCTTATCGTTGTCCGCATCATATCATATTCATTTCATAAAAAAACGAGATATTTGTCAGAGGAATTCGCCAAATAACCCTATATATTTATCTTATATGTATGCATTTGACTTCATTTGTAGAACAAAAAAACTAGATAGCAAAGACTATCTAGTTTTTCTCGCGAATATATTTTCGTACTTCAGAAATGAAATAAAGAGAACCCGTTATGATAAAAACATCATTTTCTGCTATCATTTCAACTTTTGTATCAATTGCCTCTTTCCAATTTTCAAAAACTAATTTTGATTCTTTCTGTGAATATGATGCAAGCTTATCAGCAGAAATAGCACGATCAAAGGCGAATGTTGTAAAAATAATTTCATCTGCAATGGTTTCTAATTGGCCTACCATGTTATGTAATTGTTTATCACCAAGAGCAGTAAATAACACTATTACATTTTTATCTTTGTAATGCGCTTCTACTGTTTTCACAAGGCTTTCGATACCTTCTGGATTATGAGCACCATCTATAATAATATCCGGGTTACTTTGCAACTTTTCAAAGCGCCCAATCCAATATGCTTCCAGTAATCCCGTTCTTATTTCCTCTTCTTCAATTAAAAATGATAAATATGTTTTTACATACATTACTGCCATAAGTGCTAACGCTGCATTTCCTACTTGATGAATGCCTTTCATTGAGATTTGCAAATCTTCAAATGCGGAAAAAGGACAAGTAAAATCAAACTGTTCCCCATCTTCATTAGACTGTTTATGTAACGCTGTAAAATGCTTGCTAAGTTCGTATAAGTTTGCATGGTTTTCCTTTGCAACATTTTGAATGACTTGCAAAGCTTCTTCATCTTGTACACCAGTAATTACCGGCACGCCAGACTTAATAATCCCCGCCTTTTCATATGCAATTTCCCCTAGTGTATTTCCTAAAATATGCATATGATCGTGACCGATATTCGTAATAATCGTGAGGACAGGGTGTATAACATTGGTAGAGTCAAAACGTCCACCAAGCCCTGTTTCAAATAAAACAACATCACAGAAATTGACTTTACCGAAATAGCAAATCGCCATAACAGTAATAATTTCAAACTCTGTCGCTTCCCCTAAATCCGTTTCATCTAGTTTTTCAACGACTGGTTTTACCATCTTTACAAGTTCAGTAATCTCTTCGTCTGCAATTGGTGTTCCATTCACACTAATGCGTTCATTAAATGATTCGATGTAAGGAGAGGTAAACGTTCCTACCTTATATTTCGCGCCTTCTAACATGTAACGCATATATGTTAACGTTGAACCTTTTCCATTTGTACCAGCAAGATGAACACATTTTATATGACGCTCTGGATTTCCAAGTTCTTCTAACATCCATCTCATTCTTTCTAATCCTGGTTTAATTCCAAATTTCAATCGGCTATGGATCCACCCTATCGCTTCTTCGTATGTATGTATCACGTATGTTTTTCCCCTTTCAATAGACAACTTTCATAGTTCTATTATACGCAAAGAAAAGAGACTCACCAATATAGTGAGTCTCTAAAAACATTTTTACTTTTCAAGATCTGCTAGACGTTGACGAACTGCTTCGCGTTTTTCTAGGTAATCTTGCTCTTTCGCACGCTCTCCTTCAATAACCGCTGCAGGAGCTTTCGCTACGAAACCTTGGTTAGAAAGTTTCTTCTGTACACGTTCTACTTCTTTATCGAACTTCTCAAGTTCTTTCTCAAGACGAGCTCTCTCTTCATCAAGATTGATAAGATCAGCTAACGGTAAGAATAACTCTGCACCTGATACGATTGCAGTCATTGCCTTTTCTGGCGCTTGTAAGTCTGTTTGAATTGTTAATTCGCTTGGGTTACAGAAACGCTCAATGTAAGAGCTGTTTTTCGTAAGTTGAGCAAGTACAGCCTCATCTTTTGCTTTAATTTGCATTTGAACTTTTTTGCTCATTGGCGTATTTACTTCTGCACGGATGTTACGAACAGAGCGAATGATATCAACTAGAAGGTGCATTTCTGCCGCAGCTTCCGTATCTTGTAAATCTTCGCGAACTGTTGGCCACGCAGCTACCGTAATAGACTCGCCTTCATGCGGTAAATGTTGCCAAATTTTCTCTGTTACGAATGGCATGAATGGGTGTAATAGACGCATTGTTTGATCTAATACGTAAGCTAAAATAGAACGAGTTGTTTTCTTAGCTGCTTCATCTTCACCGTATAGTGGAAGTTTCGCCATTTCAATATACCAATCACAGAAATCGTCCCAAATGAAGTTGTATAATGAACGACCAGCTTCACCGAACTCATATTTATCCATGTTACGTGTTACGCTTTCGATTGTTTCGTTTAAGCGCGTTAAGATCCACTTATCTGCTACTGATTTTTCACCAGTTAAATCGATTTCTTCATACTTCATATCATCCATGTTCATTAATACGAAACGTGATGCGTTCCAAATTTTATTAATGAAGTTCCAAGTAGATTCTACTTTTTCCATGCTGAAACGTAAATCTTGACCTGGTGCACTTCCTGTTGATAAGAAGAAACGCATTGCATCTGCACCGTACTTCTCGATAACATCCATTGGGTCAATACCGTTACCAAGAGATTTACTCATCTTACGACCTTGCTCGTCACGAACTAAACCGTGAATTAATACATCTTTAAATGGACGCTCTCCTGTAAACTCTAAACCTTGGAAAATCATACGAGATACCCAGAAGAAGATGATATCATAACCCGTTACTAGTGCATCTGTTGAATAGTAACGTTTGAAATCTGCTGAATCTTCATTTGGCCAACCAAGTGTTGAGAATGGCCATAACGCTGAACTGAACCATGTATCAAGTACGTCGTTATCTTGATTCCAGTTTTCAATATCTGCTGGTGCTTCTGTACCTACGTATACTTCACCAGTTTCTTTATGGTACCAAGCTGGAATACGGTGTCCCCACCATAATTGACGAGAAATACACCAGTCATGAATATTTTCCATCCAACGTAAATATGTGTTTTCAAAACGCTCTGGTACGAACGTTACTTTTTCTTCTTCTTTTTGTTGAAGCGCTACTGCTTTTTCAGCAAGTGGAGCCATTTTTACGAACCACTGTGTTGATAAATAAGGCTCAACAACTGCACCGCTACGCTCACTATGACCTACTGAATGCATATGTGGCTCGATTTCTACTAATACGCCAGCTTCTTGTAAGTCTTTTACTAATTCTTTACGGCATTCGAAACGATCCATGCCGTTATACTTACCAGCTTTTTCGTTCATTGTTCCATCTTCGTTCATTACTAATATGCGTGGTAAGTCATGACGGTTACCTACTTCAAAGTCATTCGGGTCATGAGCTGGTGTAATTTTTACAACGCCCGTTCCGAAATCTTTTTCTACGTACTCATCAGCAATAATCGGAATCTCACGGCCTACGATTGGAAGTGTAACTGTTTTTCCGATTAAATGTTTGTAACGATCGTCTTCTGGATGAACTGCTACTGCTGTATCACCAAGCATCGTTTCTGGACGAGTTGTCGCAAGACGAATGTGACCAGAACCATCTGTTAACGGATAGTTCATATGGTAGAATGCACCTTGAACTTCTTTATGAATTACTTCAATATCAGAAAGAGCTGTACGTGTTGCTGGATCCCAGTTGATGATATATTCACCACGGTAAATTAAGCCTTTTTCGTATAATTGAACGAATACTTTATTAACCGCATCTGATAAACCTTTGTCTAATGTGAATCGTTCACGAGAATAGTCTAGTCCTAAACCAACTTTCCCCCATTGTTGACGAATGTGAGAAGCGTACTCTTCTTTCCACTCCCAAGCTTTTTCAAGGAATTTTTCACGGCCAAGATCGTAACGTGAAATACCTTCTTCACGAAGTTTTCCTTCTACTTTCGCTTGTGTTGCGATACCAGCATGGTCCATTCCTGGAAGCCATAGTACATCGTATCCTTGCATACGCTTCGTACGAGTTAAAATATCTTGAAGAGTTGTATCCCAAGCATGACCTAGGTGTAACTTACCAGTTACGTTCGGAGGTGGAATTACAATTGTATACGGTTGTTTCTTCTCGTCTCCTGTTGCTTCAAAATATTTGCCTTCAAGCCACCATTGATAAAGGCCTTCTTCAACGGACATATGATCATATTTAGTTGGTAAATTCTTTTCCGTGTTTGACATTATTTTCCCTCCTTAAAATAAAAAATGTCCCTCATCCAAAAAGGACGAGGGACATCGCGGTACCACCTTTATTTACAAACAAATTCATAATTTGCTTATACTCTTAATTTGATAACGGACAAATCCGTCTTTTCCTAATAAGAACTATTCCGTTCAGAAAAGATGCTCCAGGGCTACCTTCTAACATAACTATCTAGAGAATCTCTCAGCTAATGATTCTCCTCTCTGAAGACGTTTCATGTTATACTCTTCCCCTTCAAGGCATTTATATGATTGTTAATTATTATATACAATAGTGTAAAAAACGAAACCTTATTCGTCAAGATAAATTTAAAACTACAGCTTTTCGTGCAAAAAAAAGAAGATAAGTAGAATCCTCTACTTATCTTCTTTCCCCCGCTATTTGCGGGCAGTAAGACCTCCACCTCAAAACTCAGCTGAAGCAAAGAAGTTAGATGGGAGCCCTGCTGCCCGTAAACGCCCAATTGGTGAAGGCTAATCATCAGCGGAGAATGCCTTTACTTTATCCGTTCCCTTGCTGGGCAGCTTGTAATTGCGACAGGAAATATTCTATATTGCTAACGAGCCAATGCGATTGTTGCAAACTCTTTACTCCGCGCAGTTCATTTTCCTCGTTGCGATTATCTCTTCTTTTCTTATAAGACTGGATTTGCCGAATAAATTGCGATGGATACGTCATATACGCAAACATAAGTAGTTGCTCTTCTTTCGTAAAAGGGAAATTTTTTTGATACATTTGAAACCATTCAAACCGATCACTTCTTGCGATTGGATATGTGTTTAAAGACCGTGAATAAAAACCTACTATATCTTGCACAGGCGTTGCAAACTTCGATTTTTCTAAACTAATAAAATAGCCATTCCGCTCATAGTCAAATAAAAAATGATTAAGTGACACATTACCATGCACAAAAGTAATACGCGTTTTCTCTTTTTCTTTCATCGCATCGTTCCACTCATTTAATTGCTTCGTTGCAAATTCACGCGCTCTCATTACATGATGATAGTACGTACAATATTGCAATTCAAACGGGGACATATACCATTTTGATTCAGATTCTACGAGAAACTCTTCTAACATCTCACCATCATTTTCCCAACGATCGGATATACTTGTATAATGTTTTTCTAAATCTTCTTCCGTATACGTTTCTTCCTTCACAGTTTTTTGATGCAACGTTCCAAGTGTCTGAAACATTTTATGGTATTGATCATTGTCATCACCGTTTCCTTCTGCACGTTCTAACCAAGGCATTAAATAATAATTATACGTCCCGTCACTTAAAATATAACTTCCATCCGTCGCATGATATATAGGTACATAATTTGAAAAACCTTTCTCCTTCAAATATTGAATATGATGCAGAAAGTTATTCCGCTCTAACTTTCTGCCTTCTATTTTCTTGAGTGCATATGGACCTTGATTCGTATAAATTTTCATTACATTTCCGTGCTCTTCCATATGCTGCGTATCCAATCTATATTGCCTCACGATAGGTTCATAGTGATTTCGCAACTCAATATCCATACGAATAACCCTTTCTATTCAAAACATAGCCTCTAAGAAAGGAAGTGAGTGAAAACACTCACTTCCTTATTTCGTCTTTACCCTTGAAACGGGAATATAAATAATTTGCCCCGTATTTAAAAATATATCTTCTGTTTGATTGACACGGTGTAAATTTTGTACAGACGTTTCATAACGGTCTGCAATAGATTCAATTGTATCCCCTTCTTGCACGAAATACATTCTTAACTTTGTAAATTCTTCTTCCGGTTCTTTCGTAAATAGTTTTGTTAAATAAAGCGCATTTTCATCTCGCTGTGAGTACTCTTCTTCTTGTTCTTCCTGCTTTTTTGCTTTTTCTTTCTTGAAATCTTTTCGTCCGAACAGTTCAAATTGCGGCGTTGTTTCTTGCTCCTCTTCACGTTCCACAAATTCATGTTCTTCTATTTTCTCTTCTTCTAATTCCTGCTCTTTTCTTTCCTCTAATTGGAACGGTTCAAATGCGTAATCTTCCCACTCATCTGATTCCTTATATGCTGGTTCTTCTACATGCGGCGCCGGTCTATTTTCATCCTCTTGCGCTGAATCTTCTTCTAACTCAGCATACACCGTTTCTTCCTCTTCAACTTCATCCTCGCTTCTCTCTTCATCACACAAACCGGTAATAGATATATCCGCTAATAATTGTAAGCAACCATTTTCCTTTAATTCATAATCAAATTCCTCGATTGATACATATAGCTCTTCAATTACTTTCACTCGATTTCTCGGAATTGATATTTCAAGTGGAAAGGAATGAACAAGTTCATTAACCCCATCTTCTCTTGTTTCTACATAATCAATTGACTTTGCTGGCGATAGTTCTCTTAATGAATACGCTGAATCATCTTTTCGTGCAACATACTCTCCCGTTAAATCTAATTGTCCTCTCACGATTACTTCATGATCAAGCTCTTCTATCTCAACGTCTGGATCTAACGAAATTGACAAAAGTTCTTCGACTTCCTGTCCTTTTTGGAACCACACAGATTCTTTTAATGAAAATCGTAATGAATGATCTGCAGCCACTTCTTTTCCCCCTCCCAAACTATATGTCATTACAGATTTATGTGCGGAAAGCTTACTTTATGAATAAAAAAAATCGCTCCCCTTATGGAGAGCGATTTTCTCTAATACATTACGCTTTTAATTTTGACATTGCAATTTCAGCTGCTGCAATCGTCGCTTCAATATCTGCATCACTATGTGCTGTCGATAAGAATAAACCTTCGAATTGAGATGGCGGTAAGAATACACCTTGTTCTACCATTTCACGATAGTAAGCCGCAAAGAATTCTAAGTTTGAAGATTTTGCTGCATCGTAATTAATAACGGGTTCATCTGTAAAGAAAATACCAATCATAGAGCCTGCACGGTTAATATGGTGAGGAATGCCATGTTTTTCAGCTGCTTTACGTAATCCAGCTTCTAACATTTCAGCTTTACGCTCAAATTCTACATATGATTCTGGCGTTAACTGTACTAACGTTTCATAACCTGCCGCCATTGCAAGTGGGTTACCTGATAAAGTACCAGCTTGGTAAATCGGTCCGCTTGGCGCAACTTGGCGCATAATTTCCGCTTTACCACCGTATGCTCCTACTGGTAAACCACCACCGATTACTTTACCTAAGCATGTTAAATCAGGCGTTACGCCATAATAACCTTGGCCACAATTATAAGCTACTCGGAACCCTGTCATTACTTCATCAAAAATAAGCAATGCACCGTTTTGTTCTGTTACTTCACGAAGACCTTCTAAAAATCCAGGCTGCGGAGGAACAACCCCCATATTTCCTGCTACTGGTTCTACAATTACACAAGCAATATCATCACCGAATTGTTCAAACGCGTATTTTACACTTTCTAAATCGTTATAAGCTACTGTAATCGTATTTTTCGCTACACCTTCTGGTACACCAGGACTATCTGGTAAACCTAAAGTCGCCACACCAGAACCAGCTTTAATTAATAACGAATCACCATGACCGTGGTAACAACCGATAAATTTCAAGATTTTATTACGACCTGTATAACCACGAGCTAAACGTAGTGCACTCATTGTTGCTTCCGTTCCAGAGTTAACCATACGCACAATCTCAATTGATGGCACGCGCTCAATAACAAGTTTTGCTAATTTATTTTCAATTTCTGTTGGTGCACCGAAGCTTGTACCTCTTTCAGCAACAGATTTTAACGCTTCTACAACACGATCATTTGCATGACCATGAATTAAAGGACCCCATGATAATACGTAGTCGATGTATTCATTCCCATCGATATCATATACTTTAGAGCCTTTTCCACGCTCCATAAACAACGGATTCATCCCAACAGACTTAAAGGCACGAACCGGGCTATTTACGCCACCAGGCATTAAGTCTTGCGCCTCTTCAAACGCTGCAATTGACTTATCAAACTTTTTCATTATTTAGCGCCTCCTTCTTGTAACCATCTTGCTGCATCTTTTGCATGATACGTAATAATTAAATCTGCTCCTGCACGTTTCATACTAATTAATTTTTCAAGAACAACTTCTTTTTCATTAATCCAACCATTTTGCGCTGCCGCTTTAATCATCGAATATTCACCACTTACATTATAAGCGACAACTGGTAAATTAAAGTTATTTTTCACATCACGAACGATATCTAAGTAAGAAAGCGCTGGTTTTACGATTAAGAAGTCTGCACCTTCCATTACATCTGATTCTGCTTCACGGAATGCTTCCATACGGTTTGCCGGATCCATTTGATATGTTTTACGGTCACCAAATTGCGGTGCACCGTGCGCAGCATCGCGGAATGGTCCATAAAATGCTGATGAATATTTCACAGCGTACGACATAACTGGCACGTGTCCAAAACCATTTTCGTCTAATGCATGGCGAATTGCTGTTACGAAGCCATCCATCATGTTTGATGGCGCAATAATGTCCGCTCCTGCTTTCGCTTGACTTACAGCTGCTTTCGCAAGAACTGCAAGAGACTCGTCATTTAAAATAATACCATCTTCAATTACACCGCAATGACCATGGCTTGTAAATTGACATAAACATGTGTCTGCAACTACTACTAGCTCAGGGAAATCACCTTTAATTTGCTGAATAGCACGTTGTACAATTCCATGATCACAATATGCTGATGATCCAACTTCATCCTTTTCAGCAGGTAAACCAAATACAATAACAGAACGAATACCTAAATCAACAACTTCTTGCATTTCAGCTTGCAATAAATCTAAAGACATTTGATATACGCCTGGCATAGAAGGAACTTCATTACGAACATTTTCACCTTCTAATACAAAAATAGGGTAAATAAAATCTTCCGTATGTAAAAACGTTTCACGCACAAGCGCACGCATGCCCCCGCTTTGTCTTAAACGACGATGACGATTAAATTGTAAAGAGTTCATAGATTTCTATCCCCATTCTTTCATTTTATAGATTCACAAACACATTGTAGTAATGCTTCTACAGTGTACTCTTTCGGCACAATAACAGACGGAAAATAAAGACTTGCCTCTTTTTCCGTAATAGGTCCTATACAAGCAATTGTACATTTTTTTGTCCATTCTCTCCAGTTTGTACCCTCAAGTAAACGAACAAAACTAGTAACAGTTGAAGGGCTCGTAAATGTAATAATGTCTACTTTCCCTAACTTCAATGCCGCTATAAGCTCTTGCTTTTTTTCTATATTCACTTTCGTACCGTATACGGTTAGCTCATCTAGAGAAATACCAATTTCCCGAAGTGCAACCGGAATTACCTCTCTTGCTAAATTCCCTTTCGGAAATAAAATACGTTCATTTCCACTTAATTCTTTTAGAAACTCTTCTGCAAATGCTTCTGCAACAAATGAAGTGGGAACAAAATGAACTTGATAGCCCCTTTTTTCTAAATCTAATTTTGTTTTCACACCTACCGCAGCGATTTTAATGGTTAGTGGTAGTTTCTTTTTTAAACTATCTAGAAAAAAAGCTACACCATTTCTGCTCGTAAAAATAACCCAGTCGTATGAATGTAGCTGCTCTTCAATATGTTGAATTTGCCTATGAGACATACCTTCCATACGCAAAAGCGGAATTTCCAATGGAATTCCGCTCTTTTCTTTCACTGCTACACTCATTTGTTTCGCTTGATGCTGGGCACGTGTAATCAATACCGTTTTTCCAGCGAGAGCGTTCATATTTATTGTTGCTCCTTATTTGCAGCAAGAATGAGTTCTTTGGCGCCTTGCTTAATTAAACGGTCCGCGGCCTCTAATCCTACTTCCTCAGGATTAGTACCCACTACTGTCTCTTTTAATAAAACAGAGCCATCCATAGAGCCGACAAGAGCTGTTAATTCGATTGCATCGTTTTCTGTAAGGGTTGCATATCCAGCAATTGGAACTTGGCATCCACCTTCAAGTTTATGAAGAAATACTCGCTCCGCTGCCACTGTTCTTTCTGTTATCGTATCATTAATATGCGCTAACAATTGCAATAAATCCTTATCATCCTCACGACACTCAATCGCTAATGCACCTTGTCCTACAGCAGGTACACATAACGCTTCATCTAAATGTTCTGTAATAACTTCATCATCCCAGCCCATTCTTTGTAATCCAGCTGTCGCTAAAATAATCGCATCATAATCTTCTTCTTTTAATTTACGTAAACGTGTATCGATATTCCCGCGAATCCACTTAACTTGTAAATCTGGTCTCGCAGCGAGTAGCTGTGCACTACGTCTTAAACTACTCGTACCTAAAATAGCACCTTCCGCTAACTCTTTAAACGATGCTCCATTTTTTGAGATAAAAGCATCACGAGGGTCAACACGCTTTGGTGTACAGCCAATCATTAAACCTTCTGGAAGTACGGCTGGCATATCTTTCATACTATGTACAGCCATATCGATTTCTTTCGTAAGTAGCGCGTGTTCAATCTCTTTTACAAACAAGCCTTTGCCGCCTACTTTTGAAAGAGTAACATCTAAAATAACATCACCTTTTGTGACAATTTCTTTCACTTCAAATTCATATGGTAGACCTAGGGCTTTTAACTGATCAATAAACCAGTTTGTTTGCGTTAATGCTAGTTTACTCTTTCGTGATCCTACAATAATTTTGCGCATAATTCTCTCTCCTCATTATAAATACCAAAAGTGGAAATTGGATAAACTGCTTAATAGAAAAATGTTTACTAGCATTACGAGAAACGATCCGATATTCCACTGTACAATTTTCTTACCTTGCAACACATCTGCCGCTCGTAAATATAAACCTGTGCAATACACAAATAGAACGACAAAAGATCCGATTACTTTCGTATCATACCAATGGAAATTATCCAATTTTGTATATCCCCATATACATCCTAATAAAATTGCTAGTAAGAAAAATGGAACAGAAAATAAATTTAATCCGTAAGACATAGATTCTAGCTTCGGTAAATTCCCTAACCTTCTTAATCTCGCATTCCATTTTTTCTTTTTTAATAGGCGATATTGTAATAAGTACATAATAGAAAAAATGAACGATACAGTAAACGTTGCGTAAGAAATAATTGCCATACCGACATGCACGTATACAAGTTCTGAAACTAATTGTTCCGCAAGTACTGGCGACATCTTTCCGAGCGGTGTAAAAATAGAAAAAGCGCTTACGCCAAATGCAACAACATTTGTAAAAAAGACTAAAAAGTCGATTCTCATAAATCGATTAATGACTAACGACATCGTAATCAATAACCAAACATAAAAATAAATCCCTGATAATAAAGTTAAAATAGGATTCGTTTCTGAATCTGTAGCCCTAAGCAACATAAAAATAGACTGCAGGACCCATACAATCGCAAGTAACCAAAAAGCAAATCGGTTCGCCTTTCGGTTACTTTGGAAATAATCTATAAAATATAAACTAATGCTACAAGCATATAAAATAATTGCAATATGATAAATAATACTGTTATTTAAAAAACTCATCCGATCATCCTTCCAAATTATAAAGACGGAACGGATGGTGTCCACACTTTTTTATGTTCTACTTCTTCCGCACAACTCTCTACGTCTTCCGTTTCTAAATCGAAAATCTTCGCAAATAACGCTAATTTTTCGCTCGCTCCCTCTTCAGCAGCTATTTCTTTCGCTACTAAAATTGGGTCTTTTAATAATTGATTAATAATACTTTTCGTATGCTTACTAATGACTTTTTTCTCACGATCACTAAGGTTTGGTATTTTTCGCTCTAGGCTTACCATCGTTTCACTTTGGATTGCAAGTGCCTTATCACGAAGAGCTGATATTAATGGAACAACACCAAGTGTACTTAACCACGTTTTAAATAGAACAATTTCCTCTTCAATCATAAATTGAATTTTCTCTGCTTCTTTCAAACGCTCAGCACGGTTTGCCTCCACTACTCCTTGTAAATCATCAATATCATACAAGAAAGAACCTTCTAGCTCATCAATCGCTGGATCAATATCACGTGGCACTGCAATGTCAACCATAAACAAAGGGCGACCAGAGCGCATTTTCTCTACCTTCTTCATCATCTCTTTCGTAATGACATACTCCGATGCACCAGTTGAACTAATTAAAATATCTGCTTCTAATAATGCACATTGTAATTCGCTTAACGATTTTGCATGTCCCATATATTTCTCAGCCATTACTTCTGCTTTCGAAAGCGTCCTATTCATAACTGTTACTTTACGAGCACCACTTCCATATAAGTTTTGCAGTGCAAGTTCGCCCATTTTACCAGCACCAAGAATAAGCACATGACAATCTGTTAACTCGCCAAATATTTTCTTTCCAAGCTCAACAGCAGCATAACTAACAGACATCGCACTTTCCCCGATTGTTGTTTCTGAGTGGGCACGTTTTGCTAATGTAATGACTTGCTTAAACAATTCATTAAAAATTGTGCCTGTTGCTTTAACTTGTTGCGCTTCTAAAAAGCTATCTTTTATTTGACCTAAAATCTGCGTTTCTCCGACTACCATAGAATCTAAACCGCACGTTACGCGGAATAAATGATCTATTGCACCATCTTGTTCAAAAATAGTTAAATATGGCGCGACTTCTTCTATTTCAAGCTGAAACCAATCAGCTAAAAACTTCTTAATATAATACCGTCCCGTGTGTAATTGATCGACAACAGCATAAATCTCAGTGCGATTACAAGTTGATACAATGACATTCTCTAACACGCTCTTTTGATTTTGTAATGTAGTCATCGCTCGCTCTAGTTCTGCTGCCTGAAATGTGAGTTTCTCACGAAATTCTACAGGGGCTGTTCGATAATTTACACTAACAACAAGAATATGCACGCAGCATGTCCCCCTTCACCCGTTTTATCACTTTATCTACTATCATAATACAACTTTCCTCTTATGAATCTGACAATCGTGTGAACAACCGATTATTTTTTAATTATTCTCCGTATGTAATAAAGGAGATTCAGTAACACTAATAAAAAAACTTCTACTTTATAATGATTATAAATTAATAACTCTATTTGTACGTTACCAAAAAAAGCCCTCATAATCAAGTGATGGAAACTATTCCATATAAATTATAACATCATCTTCCCTATCTTCTTTCATCATGAAGGAAAATATGTATGATTGTTCCAAAATGCAACAAAGACTTTCTCAATACAATGTATTTGACATTGTATTTCTTTTTCGTTATATTGGTTTTACAAAATTAAATTGCACACAACTTAATTAGAAGGGAGTTATTTATGACAGAGGACTCTTTGCATCTAGATAACCAACTTTGTTTTTCTATTTACGCCTGCTCTAGAGAGGTTACTCGTTTTTATCGACCTTATTTAGAAGAAATGGGTATTACGTATCCCCAGTACATTACTTTACTCGTACTATGGGAGCAAGATGGACTAACAGTAAAAGAAATTGGAGAACGTCTATTTTTAGATTCTGGTACTTTAACACCTATGTTAAAACGCATGGAATCATTAAAACTTGTAAAACGTGTTCGTTCCAAAGAAGACGAGCGAAAAGTTTGTATTGAATTAACAGAACAAGGCAAAGATTTAAAGGAAAAGGCTTGTTCATTACCGACAACGATGGCTACAAACTTAGGAATTACAGAGCAAGAATATCGCTCTTTATTAATTCAACTAAATAAACTAATTGACACAATGAAAACAATTAATGATGGAAAAGGGGAATAAATATGGATAAATTATATACTGCTTCAGTAACAGCAACAGGTGGAAGAAATGGGAAAGTAGTTTCAGATGATGGCATATTAAATCTTGATGTAAAAATGCCGAAAGCACTAGGTGGTGCAGGCGGAGAAGCAACAAATCCAGAACAACTATTTGCAGCTGGTTATGCAGCTTGTTTCGATAGTGCATTACAACTTGTCATTCGTACAAAACGTGTGAAAGTAGAAAGTACAGAAGTAACTGCTCACGTTTCTATCGGAAAAGATACAGATGGTGGTTTCGGTCTATCTGCTGTACTTGATGTACATGTGGCTGGCGTTTCACATAGCGAAGCACAAGAACTTGTAGAAGCGGCTCACGGTGTATGTCCTTACTCGAAAGCAACACGAGGAAATATTGAAGTTACATTAAACGTACGCTAAAAAATTTAGCAAAACAAAAACGCGCGACATTCGTCACGCGTTTTTTGTTTTTGTAAATTTATGAATTGCTTTCCACGCTTCTTCTTTTCCAAGTCCTGTTTCAGAAGAGAATAGAACAATTTCATCGCCAATTTCAACAGCAAGCGTTTCTTTTACAACTTTTAAATGCTTTTGCCATTTCCCTTTCGGAATTTTATCGGCTTTCGTCGCAATAATAATTGTTGGGATTTCATAATGCTTTAAGAAATCATACATCATCACGTCATCACTTGTTGGTTGGTGACGTAAATCAACTACTAATACAGCTGCGTCTAATTGCTCACGAGTTGTAAAGTACGTTTCAATCATTTTCCCCCATGCAGCGCGCTCTGATTTAGATACTTTTGCATATCCATAACCTGGAACGTCAACAAAGTGCATCATCTCATTGATTAAGAAAAAGTTCAGCGTTTGCGTTTTTCCTGGTTTAGAAGAAATACGCACTAACTTTTTACGATTTAAAATTTTATTAATAAAGGAAGACTTCCCCACATTTGAACGACCTGCTAATGCAATTTCTGGTAAATCACTGTCTGGATATTGTTCTGGTTTAACAGCACTAATTACAATATCTGCTTTTGTTACTTTCATTGTTTCACTCCTACTAATGCGTGCTCCAATACTTCATCTAAATGAGATGCAAGCACAAACGTAAGGTTTTCTTTTACGCTCTCTGGAATATCATCTAAATCTTTCTCGTTTTCTGCTGGCAAAATAATTTTTGTTAAGCCTGCGCGGTGAGCACTTAATGTTTTTTCTTTTAAACCACCAATTGGTAATACACGACCACGAAGTGTAATTTCACCTGTCATACCCACTTCTTTACTTACAGGAATACCTGTTAGCGCAGAAATAAGTGCCGTTGCCATCGTAATACCTGCTGACGGTCCGTCTTTTGGAACTGCTCCTTCTGGAACGTGAATATGAATATCATTTTTCTCATGGAAATTCGGATCGATCTGAAGCTCTTCTGCACGAGAACGTATATAACTAAACGCAGCTTGTGCTGATTCTTTCATAACATCCCCAAGTTTCCCTGTTAAAATTAGTTTCCCTTTTCCTGGCGCTACAGAAACTTCAATGGCAAGTGTATCGCCGCCTGCTGCTGTGTAAGCTAGACCTGTTGCCATACCAACTTGGTCTGTTTTTTCAGCTTGCCCATAACGGAATATGTGTTTACCAAGTAAATCAACAATCTTTTTCTCTGTCACAACGATACGTTTACGTTCTGCTGTAACGATAATCTTCGCTACTTTACGGCAAACTTTTGCAATTTGGCGCTCTAGCGTACGAACACCAGCCTCACGTGTATAATAACGAATAATCTCAAGCAGCGCTTCATCACGCACTTGTAAATTACCTTTTCGTAAGCCATGTTCTTTTAATTGTTTCGGCAATAAATGCTCACGAGCAATGTGTACTTTTTCAAGTTCTGTATAGCCAGCAATCGAAATGATTTCCATGCGGTCAAGTAATGGACCTGGAATACTTGAAAGTGTATTAGCAGTTGCTACAAACATAACTTTTGATAGATCATATGGTTCTTCAATGTAATGATCACTGAAGTTATGGTTTTGTTCTGGATCTAATACTTCAAGTAATGCCGCTGATGGATCTCCACGGAAATCGTTAGACATTTTATCAATCTCATCTAATAAGAAGACTGGATTAACTGTTTTCGCCTTTTTCATACCTTGAATAATGCGTCCTGGCATTGCTCCAACATATGTACGACGGTGACCACGAATTTCAGATTCATCACGCACACCACCAAGAGATACACGGACGAAGTTACGATTCAATGATGTTGCAATTGAACGCGCTAACGAAGTTTTGCCGACCCCAGGAGGGCCTACTAAACAAAGGATAGGTCCTTTTAATGAATTCGTTAACTTCTGTACAGCTAAATATTCAAGTACACGCTCTTTCACTTTTTCAAGACCGTAATGATCGTTATTTAAAATCTCTTCCGAATGAGCAAGATCAATTATATCTTCTGTTGCCTCTGTCCACGGAAGCGCTAATAACCAATCAATATAATTGCGAATAACACCACTCTCCGCAGAACTTGCTGGTAACTTTTCATAACGATCTAATTCTTTCAGGGCAGCCTTCATTGTTTCTTCCGGCATTCCTGACTGTTCAATTTTCTCACGAAGTTCTTCTACTTCTCCGCCCTTGCCTTCTTTGTCGCCAAGTTCAGTTTGAATCGCCTTCATTTGCTCACGTAAGAAATATTCTTTTTGCGTGCGCTCCATGGAACGTTTCACTTTTTGCCCAATTTTCTTTTCTAGGCTAAGTAACTCTTGTTCATCTTGAATAATTGAAATAAGTGTTTGTAATCGTTCTTTTACAGATACAATCTCTAAAATCTCTTGTTTCTGCTTCGTTTTAATCGGCAAGTGAGAAGCAATTAAATCAGCTAATCTCCCTGGTTCTTCCACATCAGCTACCGTTGCAAAAGTTTCATTTGAAACTTTTTTCGAAACTTTAATATATTGTTCGAAATGCTCCAGTAACGTACGCATAAAAGCTTTCTCTTCTAAATCATCTTCTACTTCTTCAGTTACCGTTTTAATAGACACTTGTACTACATTTTCTTCTTCGATAAACTCTATTACTTCTGCTCTATGTAAACCTTCCACAAGGACACGAAGCGTACCGTTCGGCAATTTTAACATTTGCTTCACTTTCGCCACTGTACCTACACTATATATGTCATCTTCTTTCGGATCATCGATATTCATTTCTTTTTGCATTGCTAAAAAGATGATATTTTCATCCATTGCCGCCTGCTCTAGTGCTTGTATCGATTTATCACGTCCTACATCAAGATGCAAAACCATCGTTGGATATACGAGAACGCCTCTTAATGGTAGGAGGGGCACGATTCTTTCGTTCGTATTCATACTAGACATAGCACCTCCATAATAAATTAAACTCCTGTTCAACTATTTTATATTACAATACACCTAGATGCAATTGCTGAGATTCCGCGCAATTGTAAATAGCTTGTTTTTCTACCTCACGAAAAGAAAAAGACTCCGATTAAGCATACAAACTTAAACGAAGTCTGGCAAATTTTATTATTGTTTATTTTTACATAGATTGTGCATCTGTTTCGTCTACGTTAGTATGTACATCTAGCTCTCTATGCATATTTCCTTGCATAAACGTTAACTCAAATACTTCTTTTAACTTACGGACAGGAATAATTTCAATTCCCTTGATCGTATACAAAAATGGTTGCATATTTTCAGCAGGAATAATGACTTTCTTAGCTCCCGCTTTTTTCGCAGCTTTTATTTTTGCGTATACACCACCAATAGGCTTTACTTCTCCGTGTATACTTATTTCACCTGTCATCGCTACTTCATTATTTACATACGTGCGATGCACCGCAGAATATACACCTGTTGCCATAGCGATTCCTGCAGAAGGGCCATCAATTGGGATACCCCCTGGAAAATTAATATGTATATCGTATCCTTCTGGCAACACATCTAAAGAACGAAGTACTGTTAATACATTATCAACAGAGCCTTTCGCCATACTTTTACGACGAATAGATTTCGTTTGACTACCAATACTTTCTTCTTCCACAATTCCGGTAACATTTACCGATCCTTTATCTTTCGCCGGAATTGCTGTTACTTCAATTTCTAATAACGCACCTGTATTTGGTCCGTATACAGCAAGACCATTTACAAGACCAATCCTTGGAATCGGATAAATGCGCTTTTCATATTTCGGTGTAAGCTGACTTGAGTGAACAACCCACTCTATATCTTCATCCTTAATGAAAGAACGTTCTTCATTTATCGCCATACCCGCAGAGATTTGCACGAGATTAATCGCTTCTCGTCCATTCCTTGCATACATCCCAATCATCTCAATACCATTTTCACCTATTTGCATTTCCACTTTTTCCGCGGCATTTTTCGCTACTTTTTGAATTTCTTCCGTATCTAATTCACGGAAAAATACTTCTAAGCAACGTGACCGAATAGCAGGAGGAATTTCCTCTGGCGAACGTGTCGTTGCTCCAACTAAGCGAAAATCTGCCGGTAAGCCTTTTTGGAAAATATCATGTATATATGTTGGGATCATTGTATTTTCTTCACTATAGTACGCACTTTCTAAAAATACTTTTCGATCTTCTAACACCTTTAACATTTTGTTCATTTGAATCGGATGGAGCTCGCCAATCTCATCAATAAACAAAATACCACCATGTGCATCTGTTACAGCACCTTTTTTCGGTTGCGGAATACCTGCTTGCCCCATCGCCCCAGCACCTTGATAAATCGGATCATGCACCGAACCAATTAAAGGGTCTGCGATACCACGTTCATCAAACCGAGCTGTTGTCGCATCAAGTTCAATAAATGTTGCATTCGTACGAAATGGAGATTTAGGATTTCGTTTCGCTTCTTCTAATACAAGACGTGCTGCCGCTGTTTTCCCAACACCTGGTGGGCCATATATGATTACATGTTGCGGATTCGGACCACAAAGAGCCGCTTTTAACGACTTAATCCCGTCCTCTTGCCCTACAATATCTAAAAAGGTTGTAGGACGCACCTTTTCTGCTAGCGGCTCTGTTAAAGAAATCTCACGCATTTTACGAAGTTGTTCTAATTCTTTTTTCGATTCTCGATCAATTGAAACTTTTTGTGTTCGTTGATTTCGAAGTAAATGCCAGAAATACAATCCGACAATTACACCAAAAACAAGTTGAACAACTAAAAATATATTTGTCCAGCTCATTATTTATTTCCTCCCGCAATATTTTATCTCTTAGTATTTCCGCGGAGGAACGTAGCTAAACATAAAGAAAAACAGCAATTATAAAAATTGCTGTTTCCCTTTCGCATTATGCAGATGTTTTTGTATCAAGTACAGTACCGTCTTGTAACACCAATTTTGGCGGCTCATTATCAGCTACTGTTTCTTTTGTAAGAATACACTTCTCGATATCTTTACGAGATGGAAGTTCGAACATTACATCAAGCATTAAGCCTTCAATAATAGAACGAAGTCCACGAGCACCCGTTTTACGTTCAATTGCTTTTTTCGCAATTTCGATTAGTGCACCTTCTTCAAACTCTAACTCAACATCGTCAAGCTCCAATAGTTTTTGGAATTGCTTAACAAGTGCATTTTTCGGTTTCGTTAAAATATCAACAAGAGCATCTTCATCAAGTGGCTCTAGGTTCGCAATAACTGGAAGACGACCGATAAACTCTGGAATTAAACCAAATCTTAAAAGATCCTCTGGTAATACGTGAGATAAAACATGCTTCTCATTTACATCAGCATTTTTCTTCTCAGAACCAAATCCAATTACTTTTTCACCAAGGCGACGTTTAATAATCGGCTCAATGCCATCAAACGCTCCACCACAAATGAATAAGATGTTCGTTGTATCAATTTGAATAAACTCTTGGTGCGGATGCTTACGACCACCTTGAGGTGGAACGCTTGCTACAGTACCTTCTAAAATTTTCAGAAGTGCTTGCTGCACACCTTCACCAGATACATCACGTGTAATTGATGGATTTTCGGACTTACGTGCCACTTTATCAATCTCATCAATATAAATGATTCCTTTTTCCGCTTTCTCTACATCATAATCAGCTGCTTGAATTAATTTTAGTAAGATATTTTCTACATCTTCTCCAACATATCCAGCTTCTGTTAAAGATGTTGCGTCCGCGATTGCAAATGGAACATTTAGAATACGCGCTAACGTTTGTGCAAGTAATGTTTTACCACTACCTGTTGGCCCGATAAGTGCGATATTACTCTTCGCTAATTCTACATCATCAATTTTGCTGTTAGAATTAATGCGTTTGTAATGGTTATATACCGCTACCGCTAGTGCTTTTTTCGCGCTATCTTGCCCGATGACATACTCATCTAAGATTTCACGAATTTCTACCGGTTTCGGTACATCTTTGAATTCTACTTCTTCGTCCTTCGCAAGCTCCTCTTGTACAATTTCAGTACAAAGTTCGATACACTCGTCACAAATGTAAACACCTGGACCTGCCACTAACTTTCGAACTTGCGTTTGTGTTTTACCACAGAAAGAACATTTTAATTGCCCTTTTTCATCATTAAATTTAAACATATTTTCACACCCCTTACAAAGTGCTAACCTCTTGCCTTCGTATGTACACGATAAATGTATCGTATGTAAATACATATTATGTCACTACGTGGCGAGAAATACAAATAATATGACTAGTTATGTACAAATAAAAAATTTTTAAAACTTTTGAAATATGTATATTCGACTTGTAAAGGAACTTTTCCTTCTCCATCGAAAAGTTTTATAAATATATTTCTATATTTATAAAACAAGGCACGATTTTAATCGTGCCTTGTTATTTTATTATGCAGCGTTTTCTACTAAGAAGTCTACAGCTTTACGCACTTTAAGATCTTCAGCTAAAGCGTCTACGCTTCCAAGAGCTTGCTTGATAGCGTCTACTGGCATACCGTACATTTCAGCCATTTTTTCAACTTCTGCAGTTACTTCTTCTTCAGTAACTTCGATGTTTTCAGCTTCAATGATAGCTTCAAGAACAAGATTGATTCTTACACGTTTTTGTGCATCTTCTTTCATTTGCTCTTTTAATTTGTCAGCATCAGTACCTGTGAATTGGTAGTAAAGCTCAAGGTTCATACCTTGTTGGCTTAAACGTTGCTCGAATTCACGAACCATACGATCTAACTCAGTGTTGATCATAGCTTCTGGAATTTCGATTTCAGCGTTAGCAGCAGCTAATTCTACTACTTCGTCACGTACTTTGTGCTCAGCTTCGTGCTTTTTGCCTTCTTCTAAGTTTGTGCGAAGTTTTGCTTTTAATTCATCAAGAGTTGCAACCGCTTCGTCTGCTTCTTTAGCGAACTCGTCGTTTAACTCAGGAAGTTCTTTTGTTTTGATTTCGTGAATTGTTACTTTGAATGTTGCTGGTTTGCCAGCTAATTCAGCAGCATGGTACTCTTCTGGGAATGATACTTCAACGTCTTTAGACTCACCAGATTTAAGACCGATTACTTGCTCTTCGAAACCTGGGATGAATGTACCAGAACCGATTGCTAGAGAGTAGTTTTCGCCTTTTCCACCTTCAAATGCTTCGCCATCAACGAAACCTTCGAAGTCGATTACAGCTGTATCACCGTTTTCAACAGTTCCTTCTTCTTTAACAACTAGTTCAGCTTGACGCTCTTGTAAAGATTTTAATTCGTTCTCTACATCTTCGTCAGTTACAGTTGTTTCAACTTTTTCTACTGCTAAACCTTTGTACTCACCTAATTTAACTTCAGGTTTTACTGTAACTTTTGCAGTGAAGATAAGGTTAGCATTTTTTTCGAACTTCTCGATGTCGATTTCAGGATGATCAACTGGGAAGATACCAGCTTCTTCAATCGCTTCACCGTATGCTTTTGGTAAAATGATATCTAAAGCATCTTGGTATAAAGATTCAATACCAAAGCGTTGTTCGAATAATGGACGAGGCATTTTTCCTTTACGGAAACCTGGTACGTTAATTGTTTTTACTACTTTTTTGAACGCAGCGTCGATAGAGTTGTTTACTTCTTTAGCATCAACTTCGATTGTTAAAACGCCAACGTTACCTTCTAATTTTTCCCATTTTGTAGACATTTATTCTTTCCCTCCAACTATAATAATGTATGCACATACCTCTATAGATTAAGATCTTCATTATCTCTTTTTTGAAATAACAAATACACAAATAATCCTCTAGCAAAAGCTTTCAGATATAATGTTCCAATCTACTAATTGCCCAGAAGACAACTACGGTATATTTTGTTCGAGAATAATATGAAACATATTAAGTAAGAGAATTACACTTCTCTTCTCTTACAAACAGGCAGTTTTCTGCCTTTTGCAACCCTTACATTATAACATAGAATATGCTCGTTTCAAGAACTGAACGATTCTTTTTCATAATTATACGGGCAAATATCCTTCTCTTTCAACACGTAATAACCATTGATAGGCAATATGAAACTCTTCCAATTCGATATTGTATGCTGCCATAAGCTCTTCTTCATCAATAGCCAATCCGAAACGCTTTCTTCCAATTCTCTCTAAAACAGCTGACCAAATCTCTTCTTTATCCATTAATAGAGCGAATGGGAAAACGCTAATTTGCAATTCTTTCCAATATGTAACCATCGCTTCAAATATATCGGGATATTTTTGCTCTAATCGACTTGATAATTTATGTATAATGTTATTGGATTGCTCCTCATTATGACCTGTAAATGCTGGAATTACCTTAATCGTATTCCCAAACTTTTCTACCTCTATTTCCTCTTCTACCTGACTTTCTATCATTTTATACAAAATAGAAGTTTTCAAATAGGGGTGTTGCTCTTCGTCTATTAAAAATTTCTTTAAAACAGGTAATGCAAGATCTAAGTCTTTTAATGAAAGTCGCTGAATCGCTC
Organism: Bacillus sp. JKS001846; assembly: GCF_900176455.1. Lineage (NCBI taxonomy): Bacteria > Bacillati > Bacillota > Bacilli > Caryophanales > Bacillaceae > Bacillus > Bacillus sp. JKS001846. Next base: position 1,266,758 of record NZ_FWYG01000001.1, on the reverse strand, counting down.
TTAGCTTCTGTCCAAAGTTTTCTCCAAAAATTTCTTTAGTAAACTCATCCAACTCAAAATTTGAATCCACTAGCGATGCGTCTCCCTCATTTAGCATACCTTCTGCAAATAAAGCAAGCTGCGCTAATTTTTCCTTTTGATCAGGCATTATATCTTTCGTTTGTAAAACCTTTTCAACAGTTTCAATAACACCTTCATAATCATTTGTTTGAACTAAAATAGTCACGTACGTTTCAAGAATATCACCAAATAAGACAACTCCTGTTTTAAGCAACTGTTCACATTTGTCTTTCGCTTCTTCCATACGTTTTAATTCGAGTAAACAAATAACTGAAGCTAATTCCGTTTGTTCCGTTTCCGCATTATACTGACGTAATATTTCAAAGCAGCGCAATGCATCTTCGAACTTCCGCTCTTTCAGCGCTAAAAAACCTTCATCAATATAGCGCTCTGATAGTTGTGGAAACAATACGACCGTATTTTCTTTTTTATCCATACGTCCGCCTCTTTTTCTTGATTTTAATTATGTTCAAAGTAAATATATCAAATGCGTAATGAGAACACAACATCCCAAAATTATTTGTTTGAAATATGAAAATATTTAATTTTTACATTCCAATACAAATAAATCTCTACTAAAAATTAAAATTGTACAAGTAAAAATCCCCAGCAACAAACGCAGAGGATTCATCATTAATGGAAAGCTTTTATAATTGTGGGGTATATTACAAGGGTAATAATTTGGAGAACAATAATTGCCATAACAATCATGCTAAAATAGAAGATTGGTTTACTTCGCTTCATTAAAAACATAATAATAAGCATCGTACAAGCAAACAAACTTAAGAAGAACAAACTTGTTGTCGAACTAAGTATACCACTTGGGACAAAGAACAATAACACTACACTACAAGTACCTATAATTCCAAATAACCATTCCATTCATTCACTCATTCCCTTTCCCTCTCATGGCTGTTTTCTCTAAGCAATCAAATGTTTCACAACATCAACTACATACGTTAATTTCTCATACGCTACAAATCCAAAAGCAACCGTCAAGCCCGTTACAACTAATCCTTTCATCATTTCTGCCTCCTCGTTTTATCGTTGTTATCTTCATTATAAAAGATTAGCAATTTCTTACCATCGAACTACCTTACAGTTACCTTACAGAATTGTAAGATTTCAAAAAGAGATTGAAAAACACCTCATATCGCTTGAGGTGCTTTCACGGAATTTATTTATAATCACTTGCAAAATTAACTTTTTTCTCTTGGTTATTTTTCGGAGAATCCACTCTTAAACTAATAGATTTACTAAATAATTTAGGATCAAAATAATTATTCATTACTTTTCTTAACTTACCTTCAGATATTTTCGTATTACAAGAAAACAAAGGATGAAGATCATGTTAATATATTTTTGTACAATTAAGACTTTAATTTACAAGGGGGATTATATATGTTTAAAAAAATGGCCGCAGATGTATTAGGACTAAGCGATGTAGGTTCTGTTATTACACCTAAAGACTATGATAAGGTCGATGCCGATGATTATGTAATGCATGAAGATGGGGAGAAAATTTACTTTCTAATCAAATCGAAATCAGATGAATATTGCTTCACAAACAAAGGGTTAATTCACTTAGACGGTACAAGCGCAACAAGTAAAAAACGTACACTACGCCGCTTTAGCTATAGTAAATATCAAATTAAAAACGTAGCGCTTGAAACTGCGGGAACGATTGATTTAGATGTAGAAATTAAGTTCCAAATGGGCGATGAGCATTACTCAATTGATGTTCATAAAAAACATATTGAAGAATTAAAAGATTTATATAAGGCTTTACTTAAAATCGAAGAAATTTCATACGACAACGATATTACATTACAATATGCACATAAAAGTTTAGATATGGCATCTAATGCCTTTAGCCGCATTTCAAACGCACAAGTAAACTTAGCAGAGCAATTTAAAGAGATGAACGAGATCGCCTTTAACTGGCTTGTTGATACGAAGAAACAATATAATGTGAAAGATTATGGTTTTGTCTTTGACAAGTTTATTAACAACTAATTTAAAACAAACAAAAAACCTTGTTATCAAAAGATAACAAGGTTTTCTTAGCGTCCCAGGAGAGATTCGAACTCCCGCTCCGCCCATTTCCGTACTATTTTATATATTTTGATCGCAGTCTTAATATATCTTCTCCTTCGCGAATGCCTGCCGATCCTTTCCTCACATTTTTTACGACAGTCCAATTCGGGTTAGTTTCATCACCGATGTTCTGTACTGTAAAATTGCCATCACCATATTTCCGGTGACCTTCCGCCAATTTCTCCGTTAAATCATTCTCATTTGATCTCGCCATCTTTGCGCCATCTCCCTTTTTTATACGACCTTCTTAAACCATCTAACCAATCACAGGTCCAGTCAATTGGAGATTCTCGTTTTCCGCTTCTATTAATTGTAACACACTACCGGGAATAAGTTCCGATAACTGCTGCTGAATTGTACTAGAATGGTAAAGAGTTTTATAATATTGTAAGTAAACAATTAAGAGAATCTGGATATGGATTTGAGTTCCATCATAAACCTATTGATTCTTTAAATTAAATAAGAGGAATAGGGCGCATAAATGGCGCTCTTTTTATTTAAGAAAAAGAAGTACATATGCAACTACTTAATATCAAAGGAAAGGTCGCAAATATCAAGAATGAACTACACCTATAACCCAAACATTAAATTTTAGACAAACAAAAAACCTTGTTATCAAAAGATAACAAGGTTTTTTTAGCGTCCCAGGAGAGATTCGAACTCCCGACCGTACGCTTAGAAGGCGTATGCTCTATCCGGCTGAGCTACTGGGACATGGAGCGGGTGAAGAGAATCGAACTCTCGACCAGAGCTTGGAAGGCTCTTGTTTTACCACTAAACTACACCCGCATATGTTATTTTCTTTTCTTCGTTAGCGCCGTTGCCCTATCGACAATATTTATTATATGTATAACCACACATAAAGTCAACACCTTTTTTAAAAGAGGATAAATTTTCTTATCCTCTTTTAAAAACTGCTTGTTCAACTAGTTGTCCGTCTAACGTTTCAAAACGAACTTCCATTTGATTTTCATCCATTTCTAATAAAGCAAATGTCTTTTCTACACGCTGACGTGGTAATAAAATACTGCCTGGATTAATAAACAAAACGCCCTCGATTAATTCCGCACCTAATACGTGAGAATGTCCAAAGCATGCAACTTGCGCTCCCACTTCTTCAGCATGGTACGCTAGCGTTTGTAATGTCATTTTCACATTATGGCGATGTCCATGCACAACTAAGAAGCGAATTCCATCTACATCAGTTACAATTTCATCTTGAAAGTTAGCATAATCACAGTTTCCTTTTACAACACGGAAACCTTGCAGTTCTTCATGAGCAGGCGTTAGCTCTGAATCACCGCAATGAATCATGATATCTACTTTCCCTTCATATTTCTCTTTCAACTGCTGTAATTCCTTCACAGAGCTATGACTATCACTTACGATTAAAGCTTTCATCATTCTCTCTCCCTTATTCTCCTAAAAACCATTCCGGGATTTTTTCTTCTAATTTACGAAGAGCACGGCCACGATGGCTAATAGCATTTTTCTCATCTGAACTTAGTTCCGCCATCGCTTTTTTATATTCTTCCACATAAAAAATCGGATCATATCCAAAGCCGTTTTCCCCGCGGCGTTGTTCTAAAATAAATCCTTCACATGTCCCGTTTACAATGACAGGCTTTTTATCACCTTCAGGGAAAGCAACTGCTAATGCACAATAGAAACGAGCTTTACGCTTTTCAAACGCTACTTCATTTAATTCTTGTAACACTTTATCAATATTCGCTTGATCATCTTTCGGCTCTCCAGCAAAACGAGCTGAATACACGCCTGGTTTCCCGTTTAACGCATCTACAATAAGACCTGAATCATCCGCAATTACAATTGCATTCAACTGTCTACTCAAACTATCCGCTTTTAAGATCGCATTTTCTTCAAATGTTTCACCAGTTTCTTCGACTTCTTCAATATGAGGAAAATCGTGTAATGATTTCACTTCTAAATCAAATCGCTCAAATAACTCAGCAAACTCACGTACTTTCCCCATATTTTTTGTCGCTACAACAACTTGTTTCATACTTTCCACCTCTACTCTATATGAGATACGATGTCACCTAAAGCTTCTTTTTGCATATCAATCAGTTGGAAAATGCCTTGTTCTGCTGCATCAAGTAGTTCATTTAACTGCGCTCTACTAAACGTCGCTTCTTCTCCAGTTCCTTGCACTTCAACAAACTGGCCTTTTCCAGTCATAATCACGTTCATATCAACGTCTGCTTTAGAATCTTCTGCATAGTTTAAATCTAAAACAACACCTTGTTCTTCAACAATCCCTACTGACGTTGCTGCTAAATAATCTTTTACTGGAATTTTAGATACTTTTTCTGCTTGTAATAACTTCTCAAACGCTAATACCATCGCTACATATGCACCTGTAATAGAAGCTGTTCTCGTTCCACCATCCGCTTGAATAACATCACAATCAATCCAAACCGTTCTCTCACCAAGCGCTTCTAAGTCAACTACCGCACGTAATGCTCGTCCAATTAAGCGCTGGATTTCCATTGTACGTCCTGTTACTTTCCCTTTACTTGACTCCCTAATTGTACGTTGTTCTGTTGCACGTGGAATCATCGCGTATTCAGCTGTTACCCATCCTTTTCCTTCTCCACGCATAAATGGCGGTACACGCTCTTCAATTGTTGCTGAGCAAATCACCTTTGTATCCCCAACTTCAATTAATACAGATCCCTCTGGATGTTTTAAATAATTCGTATGAATATGTATATGGCGTAATTCTGTTTTCTCTCTACCATCTACTCGCATAAAAATAACCTCCTCTTAATTACTACTCGTTAGTATAGCCAAATTTAAATGTATGATATGTATACAATAAAAGAAGGAGAACCCAAAAAGCAATTCTCCTTTCTTACTTAAGTATATCAAATTATTCAAGATTAAAAACTACCTGTATTCACGTTTTCTGGACGATCTACAGGTTTTATTAACTTTCCGCCCTTTTCATCTATAAGATTTGCTTTTCCATTTACTTCAATAGAAATATTTTTCACACCTTTCTTTTCTGTTAAAGATAAAACTAACGACTTCAATACGTAATTTGAAATCATATTTTTATCTGGGTTTACAAATATATTTTCATTAAAGTTTAATGTAAGGTTTCCGTCTTGTAATTTCGGATTCGTAATAAGCTTAACGCCTGGATTAAAATCATTTAGGAGCGATTGATGGATCGGACCTTTTACAAGCTCATCTATAATTGCTGCATAGTCATTTTCTTTACCTTCCGCAACGCGGCGTGTGACTGGTACGTAGTATTGCTGTTTATTATTATTTTGCGCCATAAAATACAGTGTGACTGGTTTTGTATTTGTTACATCTGTTACTTGTTCATCATCGAAGTTAATACCATTTGCACGGCTCACTCCTTCACCAAGCGGTGTACCACCAACCGGCATTTTTGCCAATTTCTCACCATTTATTTGGAACTGCACTTGTTTTATCTCTGTAAATTGCGTCAACGTCCAAGCTATAGATTCAACGATTTGACGCTCTTCTTCTTTCGCATAGTTTTTCATTTCTTTAGAGAAATCAATAACTGCCGTTCCGTCCTTTTTCAAATCTAAGGTCATCGTTGTATTCGCCGGAATGACTGCACGAAACCCATTTGGTAATAAATTCGTTACCGGTCCATCTTTCACAAGGTATTCTAACGTTTGCTTCACAGTCTCATTTGCTTTCGGAGTAGGTATAGCTAACGTTTGTGGTACAACATAACCATTTTTATCAACAAGGTATAGTTCTCTATTTACCATTTGCCCTTGCTTATCTTTTTTAGCTACTTCTTTCTTCCCACCCTCTGTATACGTAACTTGTTTTGGCGGATCAATTTGTTCAGTTGCTTTCTCTTGATTTATAAAGCCACACCCTGTTAGTAAAACAGCGCTCACAGTAGCACCAACAACCCATTTAAAAGTGGATTTAGGCATGCCATTCCCCCCTAAAATCTAAGTTTGTACTATTATGTATACGAGCTGTTTCACGTTTTAGAACAAGCTGTGCCTCTTATAAATTGAAACTTTAATCAGCAGGGGTCTTACTACCCAGCAAATAGCAAGATAAAACAAAAACTCCTGATTTCTCAGGAGCTCACTTATATAAATTCTACTATTATTCTTTTTCTAAATGAATATGCTTCACATTTTCAATCGGTTGACCGAACCATTTTGATGCAATTTCTTTAAACAAGCCTATTTTTCCTGTTGTTAAGAAGAGATGATCGCTTTGTTCTTCTCCTTCATTCAACATTTTACTATGATATAAGATTGTACTTACTTCACGTGCTGTTTCATCACCAGAACTAATTAGTTGCACTTTATCTCCCATTACTTTTTTAATAACAGGTCCTAAAATCGGATAATGTGTACACCCTAATATAAGTGTATCAATATCGGTACTTTTCAGTGGTTGCAGCGTTTCTCTTACAACTTCATACGCCATTTCACTTTCGAAATTCCCACTCTCTACAAGTTCAACGAAAGGTGGACAAGCTAAACTTTCTACCATAACACGGTTATTAATAGACTTTAACGCCTCTTCGTATGCACCACTTTTCACCGTTCCAATCGTTCCAATAATCCCAACGTGATACGTGTTTGTCACTTTTAAAGCTGTACGTGATCCTGGGTGAATAACTCCTACTACTGGAATTGGTAATTGTTTTTGCATCTCTTCTAATACAACTGCAGTTGCTGTATTACACGCAATAACTAACATTTTAATATTTAAATCTAGTAAATGCTCCGTCATTTCCCACGTAAATTGACGTACTTCTTCTCGAGAACGTGGACCATAAGGACAACGTGCTGTATCTCCTAAATATATGATACGCTCTTTCGGCAACTGACGAATTAATTCCTTCGCTACTGTTAAACCGCCAACTCCTGAATCGATAACACCGATTGCTCTATTCAACTTCATCACCCGTTTTCTCATTCATCATCTTTTATGTTTATCATTATATTTTACACACTTTAAGTTCGCTCACTTAAACTGCTTCTGTATGAAAATTTTCATTTGTACCTGTATAGACTAGGACTTTTTTATTTTGCTCCTTTTTTTCATAATTTGCAAGACAGAAAAATAACCGACCTTCTATATGAAAGTCGGTTTCTTCTATATAAAGCGCGTATTTATTGCTCCTTCTTTTTTCGGAAAAAAGACATTCCCATTAATAAGAAGAAATGAGCAGAAATTAAAATGACGATAATTTATTTACAGCCCTTTTTATCGCCTTACCTATTTCCACGCTAGACTGTGGATTTTGTCCTGTAATTAAATGACCATCTACTACTACATGCGGCGTAAAATTGGGGGCTACATAAAACAAAGCTCCTTCTTCTTTCAACTTACTTTCTAACAAAAACGGAACGCGCTTTTCTAAATGTACAGCTCTTTCTTCATCGTTTGTATAACCTGTTATACGCTTACCCGCAACAAAAAACGAGCCATCCTTATTTTTCACACCGACTAACGAGCTTACTCCGTGACAAACGGCCGCTACAATCCGGTTATTGTTATACATATTCTCAATCAAATTTGCTACATATGGATTACCTGGAAAATCTACAATCGCCCCGTGCCCACCACCAAATAAAACCGCATCATAATCCGAAAAATGAACCTTTGAAATCGGCCTCGTATTTTGCAATAAAGAAGCTACATACTTGAATTCGCGAGGTATACCATTCGGAATAGACACTCTATCTATAGGTACTCTCCCACCTTTTATTGACACAATATCAACATCAAACTTAGCCTTTTTAAATACATGATAAGGAGCTGCGAGCTCTTCCAGCCACAAACCAGTCGGGTGTCCATTCATATCATGAGCACTTGTTGAAACTAACAGTATCCTTTTCAACATATCCCCTCCTTATTACCTATTTATGTATGAAACGTTTTTATCATTCATATAGCACATGAAACAAACAGAAAAATAGCCGACTTTTATATAAAAGTCGGCTGCTTTCTTATAATTCGAGCTCTCCCATACGAAGAAGCTCCACAACTGCTTGTGAACGTCCTTTAACCCCTAGCTTTTGCATTGCGTTTGAGATGTGGTTGCGAACTGTCTTTTCACTTATAAAAAGTTCACCTGCAATTTCCTTCGTTGTTTTATCTTGAACCAGCAATTCAAATACTTCTCTCTCTCTCTTTGTGAGTAAAGGTTTAGATTGATACGCTTTTTCCTTCAACTGGTATAACCCTCCTTGCTTAAGCCAGAGCTGTGTATGTGTAAGTTGGGTGTTTATTTAGTCAAGATATTGTATGAACGAAATGTGCAGGTGGTGAATGAAAATGGGCTTTATTTCCTATGTTATTTTAGACTTTTATACAGTGCGTACACTCTTTTTATCCACTTACTTTCCAACGCGCCATATTTGTTCTAGCAATATACTTACAACCGTACCTACAAATAAACCATTACCGAATATATATTGCATAATAGACGGCAAGGATTGGAGTGCTCCAGACGGTAAAAACATAACGCCGCTGCCAAATAATACTGCAACGCCTAAAATCGTTACATTCCTTTCACTCATCGGCACTTGTTTTATATTATTAAATCCAATTCCAATTAACTGTACGAACGAAGCCATTAAAACAGCCGATGCAACAGCTGATGGTAAAGATGCTAAGTAACGAATAATACTTGGAAAAAGAGACATTACGACTAGTAACGCACATGCCATTAAGAACGATCGTATATACTTTTGTTTTGTTAAACGTATAAATCCTGCCGTTGCTGGTAACGGAACGACACCTACAGTTGAAAATACAGAAGAGATGAGATGCGAAATCCCCCCAACCCATGTTCCATCTTTCAACTGTTTTTGTTCAATAGTCGCTTTATGAATAGTTGCTTGATTAATTGCTATAATAGCTGCCACCGTATTCGAAACTAAAATACATACCATAACGAAACTTGATACAGCCATACCTGTATTCCATTTTGGAAGTCCCCAAGCAAATATATGTGGAAGTTGCACAAAATGAGTTACTTGAGATGGGATTGTCACTTTTCCTGCAATGAGAAAAATAATCCACCCACTAATTAATCCTATTAAAACTGCATAACTTTTGACAAAGCCTTTTCCAAAATTAGATAGTATAATAACGAACAGAAATATACTAAACGCGATCATTGCTGTAAATCCGTCGATTTGAGAAATAGTAGCTGTAATTCCTAACATTCCTTTTAAAAATACACCACTTAATTGTAAACATAATAAAAGTAAAAACGTCCCTGTCACAAGCGGCGTAAATAAAAATAAAATACGTCCTATAAAACCAGTTACTCCTAATCCTATTAAAATAACACCGGAGATTATCATTCCTAATTCTAAAATTTGCAGTGTACTATGTAATTGATCTTGTCCGGCCGTTGCATAAGCAAGTACGGTAAATACACCAACCCAAGATCCAGCCGGCCCATCCGCAATTGGCAGTCTATGCCCAAGCCATCCTTGTAAAAAAGAAGATATCCCAACTACAAAAAACGTACGCTGCATTAAATAAAATATTTCTTCCGTCGTAAGATGAAATAATCCGCCAACGACAATTGGTAGTGCTATTGAATTTGCTAATAAAAATATAAACCATTGCAAAGTTCCCATAATATGATTTTGGTTATGTTGATTGTCCAATTTTTTCATCCCTTCTAGCTTTCCTATAAAAATATATTGTAAGAATAAAAAAGAAGAGTTCTATACTCACCATTAGAACCCTCCTCAAAATATTTAAACGATTCTTCTACACAAGATTATTTAATTCCACCTCATTTAAACTTCCAACAACAATATTTCCTTTATACACGACTAAACGTTTTTCTGTTTGACGCGCTACTGCTTCAGCAGCGCATGTCGCATTCGTCAAAACAAAGCTTGCTTCATCCCCTACATTCGGCCATACTCGCTTCCCTTCATTATTTAACGTTTCTTTTCCTCCTGTAATAAAGCGGAGTGCTTTTCCTAAAGACCTTTCGTCACTCCACCCAAAACGCTCTGCTAATCGATTCGCCTTTTGAAGCATATCACCTGTTCCAAACGGTGACCAATGATCTGTAATGCTATCATTGCCTAATGCAACCTTAACACCTTTTTTATCTAATAACGGAATTGGGATTACTTGTTTACCAATTGGCACTGTTGAAGTAATATCAATATTTACATTTGCGAGTCTTTCTGCCACTTCTTCAGCCTCTTTATCAGTAACACCACCAAGTCCAAGTGCATGACTAATCGTTACACGGCCTTGCCATCCTGCTTCTTCTGTTAAACTTGCCAATCTCTTCATCGTAAACGTTCCAAGATTATTCGCATCGTGCAAATGAATATCAACATCCGCATTAAATTCTACTGCGATATCCATAATTGTATGTAATGACTTTTCAATGTCATTATCTACTGTAGCTGGATCTACTCCTCCGACTAGATGAGCACCCATACGCATCGCATCTTTCACGAGTTGCACAGAATCACTGCGCAATAATCCATGTTGCGGAAACGCAACAATTCTACTAGACACTCGATTTTTATATGTTTCTAATGCCACTAACGTCGCCTCCAGATTACCAAGCCCAATAATCGGATCGACATTACAATGCGTTCTAATATTCGTTGCACCATTTTGCAGTAGTAACTCTAGCATATTTTCCGCTCTATTTTGGGCAGTCGCTAATTGCTTTGGTAAAATTTTTTCTTCTTCATTAAAACGTGTAAAAATACTTTCTGCTGACATACAAGCTTTCCATGGGCCACTATAGTATGTTTTATCAATGTGAATGTGCATCTCTTTGAAAGCTGGCAACATTAATAAGTGCTTAGCATCAAAAGTTACTATATCTTCCTCTTGAACAATCCCTTTTATAATTTTTTTAATCCGACCATCTTCAATAAGTAAACTGCATAATTCTGTTTCTGTTTTTGAAATTCTCTCTTCTTCATATGTATACCCTGATTCAATCATTACGTTATTCAACCAATATGCTGTCATCTCTATTTCCCCACCCTTTATTAAAAATCACCTCATAACTACAAGTTTAATATCCACCGAAAATTAAGACAATTAATACAATCGCTTCTCACAAAAAAATGTAATACAACCCCATGGTCTTCTCATAAATTTCCATATAGAATAAAAGTATGCAGTTTGATATAAAAAGGAGTTGATTGGAATATGTCAAAAAAGTTATGTAAATCCGAAACTGATAAAATGCTATTTGGTATATGTGGTGGTTTAGGAGAATATTTTGATATTAGCTCTACTCTTATTCGTATCATTTGGGTTATTGCTGTTTTATGTTTTGGGACAGGATTTTTAGTTTATTTCATTTGTTTATTACTTATGCCACGTTCGTACTAACGGCATCATTTCACATACTTAAAAAGAGCAAATCACCTATAGAATCCTATAGGTGATTTTTTCATGAAGAATATTTCATCGTTAAATGTAATACTGCCACTTCTTCTTCTTCATTTTTATAAATATGCTTCTTATTCGCTTCAAATTGAATGGAATCAAACTCATTTAATTCGTATACATCATTCTCCACTTGAATAGACACTTTCCCTTTCATTACCGTTACAAGCTCAATCGCACCTTCATGATGAGCTTCTGGTTCATATATACTATTTGATCGTAAACAAGCACGGTGCATTTCCATCCCTGTTTCTTTCGTATAACGGAACATCGTTTCTAAATGCCACGCTTGCCCTTCATCTACTGCAAATCCTTCTCCACAGCGCGCAACAGCTACAGGTTCTCCAACAACCATTAATCTGGATAAAGGAATTGATAACCCTTTCGTTATTTTCCAAATGACAGCTAGCGTCGGATTTGTTTCCCCTCTTTCAATCTTTCCTAATGTTAATTTACTAACTCCTGTTTTATGAGCTAATTCTTCTAAACTTAATTTCTGTTCATTTCGAATTTGTCTCAATAACTGTCCAACTTGTTGAATGACTTCTTTCGTTTGCATATCTTCATTTTCTTTCATATATAAAACCACCTTAAAGTATAAAATAGTTTACTTTAATTTAATTAAAGTATATCATACTATACATAATTATTTATTTTCGAAAGGAGTGCTATATTTCATGCGCGCAATTTTATTAGGCCTTTTATCATCGGCCTTTTTTTCTGCAACCTTTATTATTAATAGAGCAATGAATGTATCTGGAACGAGCTGGGCTTGGACAGCTTCCTTCCGTTTTTTATTTGCTCTTCCTATTTTATTCCTTATCGTTTTATTTCGCAAAAACTTTAGGGGATTATGGGAAGAGTTAAAAAAACATCCATTGGCATGGATCGGATGGGGTTCTGTTGCCGGGATTGGTTTTTATTCTTTATTAAGTTTCGCAGCTGTCTTTTCTCCAGCTTGGCTCGTTGCTGGAACTTGGCAAGTTACGATTTTAGCTGGTTTACTACTATCACCACTATTTTTCGTGAAAATAGAAACAAAATCAGGTACGAAACTTGTACGTGGAAAAATTCCACTTCGTAGCTTATATGTTGCATTATTTATTTTACTTGGTGTAATTTGTATGCAAGCAACTGCCGCAGGCCATATTACAATGACTCAGTTCATTTCAGGTTTTTTACCTGTCGTATTAGCCGCTTTCTTATATCCGTTCGGTAACCGAAAAATGATGGAGCTTGTTGGTGGACGCCTTGATACGTTCCAACGTGTATTAGGAATGGCAATTGGAAGTCTTCCTATAACAATCTTGCTTGGTATATACGGATTTTCTACTACTGGCATTCCAACATCCAACCAAATGCTTCAAGGATTTCTGTTAGCATTATGTTCCGGTGTTATTGCAACGATGACATTTTTCTTTGCTACTGACTTAGCAAAAGATAACCTCTCTCTACTTGGAGCTGTTGAAGCAACACAAGCTGGAACGATGGTCTTTACCGTGCTTGGTGAAATCATTTTCTTAAATGGTTCACTCCCTGGAGGACTTTCTCTCATCGGAATGATTATTATCATGTTAGGAATGGTTGCAAATAGTATTTTAAACCGTTCTGTTCCAGTCGTTAAACAGAAAAAATCAGCATAAAAAAAGAGTATGGTTCTATAGAGATGAACCATACTCTTTTTTATTGTCCCCCTATTTCGCCTTATCAGAATAGTATTTCATTGGCTCTTTATACTAAAACTTATGTTATAATACGTTTCATGCGCATTAATAGGAGGTAAATTATGTTAAAAAAAGCAATCGCTGAATTTATTGGTACATTTGTACTTGTATTATTCGGAACTGGAGTAGCCGTCACTGGCGGCGGAATTGAAGGAATTGGAACATTAGGAATCGCTATGGCTTTCGGTCTATCTATTGTAGCTATGGCATATAGCATCGGAACAATTTCTGGATGTCACATTAACCCAGCAGTATCAGTAGCTATGTTCATCAACAAACGAATGAACGCTATGGAACTTTGTTATTATGTATTAGCTCAAATTTTAGGTGGTTTATTAGGAACTGCAACGTTAGTAACAATTTTAAAATCTGCTAAAACACCTTTAGATAATTTAGGACAAAATGGTTTCGGAACTCTTGGTTTATCTGGAGCATTTTTAGTTGAGTTCATTTTAACTTTCGTATTTATTTTAGTTATCGTTGCTGTAACAGGTAAAAAAGGAAGTTCTTCTTTAGCTGGACTAGTAATTGGTTTCACATTAGTTTTAATTCACTTATTAGGAATTCCGTTAACTGGAACATCTGTTAACCCAGCTCGTAGTATCGCACCAGCTTTATTTGTTGGTGGAGAAGCACTTTCTCAACTATGGGTATTCATCGTAGCACCAATTCTTGGTGGTATCTTCGCAGCTATCGTAGGTAAATTCATTTTAAATACTGAAAAATAGAATTTTCAATATTTCTGAATAAAAAAAGGCGAGCCCTCATTATGAGGAAGCTCGCTTTTTTTTATTCTTTCATTTTAGACTTTAAATTTGTAACTAATTGATCTACCGTTACATTTGCAAGTACGTTTTCCATCGCTTCTTGCGCTTGCATTAAAATAATTTCTAATACTGATTGAATATTAGCTCCTACTGGACATTCAATGTTGGGATTTTCATGGAAGGAAAATAGCTGTCCTTCTTCTACAACTTCCACTGCTTTATATACATCAAGTAATGTAATTTCTTCTAAATCTCGAGCAAGTGTCGTACCACCTTTACCAGCTTGTACATCAACAAGTCCTGCTCTCTTCAACATTCCTGTAATGCGACGAATCACAACTGGATTTGTATTCACACTACCGGCAATCCATTCAGAGGTACAGCGAGAGTTTCGATCTATCGCAAGTAATGTCAGCATATGAACACCTACTGTAAAACGACTACTAATCCCCATCTGCACACCCTCCTTTTTATTCATTCTATTAAAAGACGACTCTTATCATTATATACTATTTTTAATTTATACATAAAGAAAAAGCATGATTTCAATAGGAAATCATGCTTTTCTCTCATTATTGACGCTTTATAAATTTCGCTAAATCTTTAAATTTCACTTTATCTGAGTAATTCATTACGCCGTTTACGTAAATGCGGCTTGTAACAGCATTTAATACCGCAATTGTCGCCAATAAGACTGCTAATGTTATCGTAATTTCTAGCATACCTGCTTCACCAGCTACAATACGTGAGAAGGTAACCATCGGTGTAAAAAAGGGAACGTAAGAACTTACAACGACGATAGTACTATTCGGATCACTTAATGATTTAATACTAATAAAGAATGCAGCCATAATTAAAATCATTACCGGGAAAGATACAGCTTGTAAATCCTCCGTCTTAGACACGACAGCTCCAGCAGCAGCATACATCATCGCATAAAGTAAATATCCCGTAATGAAATAAACAAGAAACATGCTGATAACCTTTGCATCTAATTTCGTAAAGTCAATTGGAATACCAAATAGTGAGGCACTTTCTAAATCGACCCAACCTAACAAATATGGAATAAGATAACCACACGCCAATATGACAAGTTGCAATAACGCCGTTGAAACAACCGCTAAAATTTTCGCATACATCATCGTAAGAGGCTTCACTTTCGGAAGCATTACTTCCATTACACGTGACGCCTTTTCAGATGCAATATTCATTGCGATTGTATTTCCGAACGCTACAATAAACATATATAAAGCAAATGTAAAGAAATAGGCAATTCCGAAAGAAGATGTACGATCTTTTATCGCTTCTTGCTTTACTTGAATTTCTGTTTGTAATTGCTGTGCAATTTCTGGTGAAACATTATTTTTGGCAATCGTCACCATCGTATATTGTTGCTTTAAATATCCTGCCATAATTGCAGAAGTTGCTTGGCTTGGAAATCCATTATACATATATGTAATCGATGGAGCCCCACCCTTTTCCGTCACATGGAATAGACCATCTAAATCACCTTCTTCTACTTGCTTATGCAGTTTATCAAAATCATCCTTTGAACCAATTGTTATTTTTGCTGATGGCAATAGCTTATTTAGCTCATCTTTTTGTACTTTATATGTGGAACTCTCTACTACAACTGCAATTTTATCTTTATCCTTATTTTTATCATCGCCTGAAGTAAAATGATTAAATGTAAAAATCCCAAACACAACTAAAAATAAAATCGCACTCGTAATTAATGATTTTTTAGATAAAAATGCTTCCCTAAAATAAAATGAAAATACGTGAGAAAATTTACGCATCGTTATTTCGCCCTCTCTACAAAGATTTCGTTTAACGTCGGCTCTAACATTTTGAATTGTCGTAAGCTAACACCATGCTCTTGCAACTGTTGCAAAATCTTGAGAGCTTCCGCATCGTCTTGTACTTTCACATAAAGAAGGCCTTGTTGTTTTTCATACGATACATGTATAGCTTCTAATCCCTTTTCATTCTCTACTGTATCTTCAATCGTTAAATTACGGAAACCGTATTCTTTCTTAATATCACTTAGCTGTCCTTTTACGACTGCTTCACCTTTTTTCAAAATACATACATGTTGGCAAAAAGCCTCTACTTGTTCCATACGATGACTTGATAAAATAATCGTCTTTCCGCTCTGTACTTGTTCTTCAATAATACTAGCTAACATCCCAGCATTAACTGGATCGAGGCCGCTGAATGGTTCATCTAAAATGAGAAGTTCCGGATTATGAAGAAGAGCAGCAATTAATTGGATTTTTTGCTGATTCCCTTTTGAAAGCTCTCCAGCCGTTTTAAATTTATATTCTGGTATCGCTAAACGCTCTAACCAGTGATCAATAGCGTGATCCACTTCTTTCTTCGACATTCCTTCTAATCTACCAAAATATCGCAGCTGATCTATTACTCTACTTTTTGTATATAAACCTCTTTCTTCTGGTAAATACCCAATTGTTACACCACTATTTCCAAATGCTTTTCCATCCCATGTAATCGAACCTTCATTAGGCGTTAATAATCCGAGAAGCATTTTGATTGTTGTTGTTTTCCCTGCACCATTTCGTCCAAGTAACCCTAGTACTTCACCTTTTGGTAACGAAATTTGCAAACCGTTAACTGCTTTTGATTCCCCAAATTGTTTCGTTAAGTTTTGAATTTGTAAACTCAAGTATAAAGCCTCCCCTTTAGTATCATTCGTACTCTCTTTCAAAGACTATGTTTATTCAAGACAAAATATAGCACCACGCTTCATCCTCTTATATGTAAACATCGTCATTAATCCATCATTTGTTCTATTTAGTTAAAATTGTAAATAACAAAGTTCTTTTTGTCAATTATAATTGTCATTACGACAATAAAAATTGTCAAAACAACTATTATTATTTTGCTCATCTTTCTAATATAGGACATACTACTATATATACAAAAGACAATATGCAAATGTTCATATAAAAATATTATATTTTAATATATAATATAAAATGATTTTCTAACATCAAGGAGGATACATATGAAGATGAAGAGGGGCATTACCACTTTATTATCTGTAGCGGTTCTATCTACATCACTTGTAGCATGTTCAGGAACACCAGAGAAAACAGTGGCAAAAGAAGAGAAAGTAAAATTAACAGAACAACAATTAATGGCTGATTTATGGTATCAAACAGCCGGTGAAACGAAAGCACTTTACTACCAAGGGTACAACATTGGTCAATTAAAGCTTGATGCAATTCTTGCAAAAGGGACAGAGAAAAAACCTGCTATCGTGCTTGATTTAGACGAAACTGTTTTAGATAACAGTCCTCATCAAGCAATGAGCGTAAAAACAGGCAAAGGCTATCCTTACAAATGGGATGATTGGATTAATAAAGCTGAGGCTGAAGCCCTTCCAGGCGCAATTGATTTCTTAAAATATACAGAGTCTAAAGGTGTAGATATTTACTACATCTCAAATCGTAAAACGAATCAACTAGATGCGACAATTAAAAATCTTGAGCGTGTAGGTGCTCCTCAAGCAACGAAAGAACATATATTACTACAAGATCCGAAAGAAAAAGGAAAAGAAAAACGCCGTGAACTCGTTTCTCAAACTCATGATATTGTCTTATTCTTCGGTGATAACTTATCTGATTTCACAGGTTTTGATGGAAAATCTGTAAAAGATCGTAACCAAACAGTAGCAGATTCAAAAGCACAATTTGGTGAGAAATTCATTATTTTCCCGAATCCAATGTATGGCGATTGGGAAGGCGCTTTATATGATTATGATTTCAAAAAATCAGATGCAGAAAAAGATAAAATCCGTCGCGACAACTTAAAATCATTTGAAGTAAAATAAAAGAGGATGGCATTCGCCATCCTCTTTTATTTTACTTTCTCTGTTAAAGGCAAGATAAATACTTCCACACGTCTATTCTTTGCCTTTCCTTCTTGTGTATCGTTTGGAGCAATTGAACGGTATTCTCCGTATCCAATCGCACTAAATTTTTCTGGTTGTAATTCTTTATTTTGCAGTAATACTTGCATAAAATTAACTGCCCGCTGCGTACTTAATTCCCAATTCGACGCAAACTGCGCATTGGCAATAGGGACATTATCCGTATGACCCGATACTGTAATTTCACGAGGTGACGCTGAAACAAGTAAGCTAGACATCTCTTTTGCAATCCCTAAAGATTCTAATTTCACATCTGCTTTCCCCGAATCAAACAGTATATTTTCTAATATTGTCACCATTAATCCCTTTTCAGTTAATTTAGTTTGAAAAGAAGAGGATAATTGTTTTTCATTAATATATTGATCAATCTTTTTTTGTAATGCTTTCAATTCATCCATCTCTTTTTTTTCTTTAGCTCTAGCTTCTTCTTGTTTTTTTGTTTGTTCTGCCTCAAGGCTACTTGCTGATAATTCTTTTTCATCATTTGGCTTTTGATCACTTAAAAATTCTTTGTTACCTGTTCCCCCAGCTAATTCACTTCGAAAAGCAACTGCCATCTGTTTAAACTTCGCAGCATCTATACTACTCATTGCGAATAAAACGATAAACAATGCAAATAACAACGTTAACATATCAGAATATGGGATTAACCACGTTTCATCGATATGCTCATCATGTTTTTTCTTTTTGCCTCTTCTATTTTTCTTACTCCGCATTTTTTTCTGCTCCTTTTTCTAGCTTTTTACGCTCAGTTGCAGAAAGTGCACCTAAAATGCGGTTCTTCATAATAAACGGATATGTACCTTCTTGTAACATTAATAAACAATCAATGATTAAACGTTTTTTCTCAATTTCAGCTGAAGATTTTTGCTTTAACTTATTTGCAAATGGATGCCATAATACATAACCTGAAAAAATACCAAAAATCGTTGCAATAAACGCACCCGAAATAGCATGACCTAACTTTTCAATATCAGTTAAGTTACCAAGCGCAGCTACAAGACCGATAACAGCACCTAAAACTCCTAATGTCGGTGCATACGTACCAGCTTGTGAAAAAATAGCAGCTCCCTTTGCATGTCTTTCTTCAATTGCCTCTAATTCAGATTCCAAAATCTGCTCCAAATCTTCTGCGGATACGCCATCAATCACAAATTTCATACCGCGCAAAAGAAATTCATCTTGAATTTTGTCTAATTGTTGCTCTAAAGACAAAATACCGTATTTTCTACTTTCAGATGTCCAATGAACAAATAATTCTAGCAACTGTTCATAACTTAAATCCTTTTTATTTGAACCAAAAAGAACTTTAAATAGTTTTGGAACCCTTTTTAGTTGATTCATCGGAAATGCAATACATACTGCAGCAAATGTACCGATAAAAATAATTAATGCTGCGGCAGGATTTAATAAGGCTGTTATGTCAGCGCCCTTGACGACCATCCCTACTACCACTGCTACAAATCCTAAAATAAGTCCAATAATTGTTGCAAAATCCATTCCCATTCACTCCCAGTCTATACAAGAAGTTCTCTATTCTCGATAATCGCTACATCTTCTTATGTATATATATTACATAAAAAATGCATTTCATGAAAGATAAGAAATGAATTATATAAAAAAATACTACAAATTCACACATTTTCTGACATTTTCTTTGCATTTCTATTACGTTATGACTCTTATATTCCTTTTCCAACAAACTAGATTTATAATAAAAAAAACATTACACATTTTATTAAGAAGGGACTGTGATTACAAGGCATCATGAAAAAGATAATAATTATTTCTGCCACTACTATTGTAATCGGGATCACATCTTTCGCTTACTTTGGTTCTAAAACACCACTACATAATGAAGCAAAAGCTGTCGAAAGTCAAAAGCATAATAACCATAAAAAAGAAGAGATTCCTGCTTTTCCAAAAGCTGATCATAATGCAAAGAAAATAGACAATGACTTTTCAGTTGTAACAAATCCAAAATCTAATCTTGTCTTAATTAATAAACATCGAAAACTACCAGATGGATACATTCCTGAAGACTTAACGAGACCAAATGTACCATTTATTAGTCCAAAAGATAAAGAAAAAACATTGCTGCGAAAAGATGCTGCAGAGGCACTTGAAAACATGTTTAAAGCTGCGAAAAAAGAAGGGCTTGATCTTACAGCTGTATCTGGTTATCGTTCATACAAACGCCAAAAATCGTTGCATGATACATACGTTAGACGCCAAGGAAAAGCCGAAGCTAATTCGGTAAGCGCAATTCCTGGTACAAGTGAACACCAAACGGGTTTAGCAATGGATATTAGTTCAAAATCAGCTAAATTTCAATTAGAGCCTATCTTCGGAGAGACAGCAGAAGGAAAATGGGTCGCAGAACACGCTCATGAATTCGGCTTTGTCATTCGTTACTTAGAAGATAAAACAGATACAACAGAATATGCATATGAACCATGGCACTTACGCTACGTTGGTAATCCATACGCTACATACCTATATAAACATCACTTAACATTAGAAGAAGCGATGGAAGACAAAAAATAAGAGAGCAAATTGCTCTCTTATTTTTCTTTCACTCTATTATTGTAGTAATTTCTTCTTCCATTCTTCAGGCCATGGTTCGCCTCTTCCTGTTTTTTTCGACGCTTGAACCATCATTCCACGACCTACTAAACAAACCTCTCCTGCTGCATTCTTCACCATATAATGTAAATCTAAAGAAGAATTCCCGACCGATCCTGCCTTTACATACACCTTCAGCTGTTCATCAAAATATATTTGCTTAATAAAATTACATTGTAAATCCGCAACAACGATCATCGTTTCTGATGATGCATGTGTCCACTCTTGCATAAATCCAAGTTCTTTAAACAACGCAATACGAGCTTCTTCAAAATAAGTAAAAGCAACGACATTATTTACATGTCCAAACATATCTACTTCACCAAAACGAACCTTTACAGGGTTGTAAAACGAAAAACCACTTTCCCATTGCTCAAAGTCTTCAATATAAGAAATCCTCTTCATTGTTATCTCCCCTTTTCACCTTTAAATAAACAGAATAAACAGAAAAATAAAGTTATAAATATTGCCTCTTCGATATGAAGAGGCAATATTTATTAATAGTTATTATCGCTACCAAAGAAATCTTTGAACGATTGAATTGTTGTATCACGGTTTAATGCCGCAATTGAAGTTGTTAAAGGAATACCCTTCGGACATGATTGCACACAGTTTTGAGAGTTACCACAGTTTGCTAGTCCTCCATCTCCCATAATTGCACGTAAGCGATCTGCTTTATGCATTTCACCCGTTGGATGTGAGTTGAATAAGCGAGCTTGTGATAACGGTGCTGGTCCAATAAAGTCAGACTTACTGTTTACGTTTGGACATGATTCTAAGCAAACACCACATGTCATGCATTTTGAAAGCTCATAAGCCCATTGACGCTTTTTCTCAGGCATTCTTGGTCCTGGACCTAGGTCATACGTACCATCAATTGGAATCCACGCTTTAACGCGTTTTAGAGCATTAAACATGCGACTACGATCAACTTGCAAGTCACGTACAACCGGGAATGTCTTCATCGGTTTTAAGCGAATTGGTTGCTCTAATTGATCGATAAGTGCCGTACATGATTGACGTGGTTTTCCGTTAATCACCATCGAACATGCACCACATACTTCCTCTAAGCAGTTCATATCCCATGCAATCGGAGTTGTTTGGTTCCCTTTTGAATCAACAGGATTACGACGGATTTCCATAAGTGCTGAGATAATATTCATATTCGGACGATATGGAATTTCAAACTCTTGGTCAAACGCTTGCGCATCTGGCCCGTCTTGTCTCGTAATGATGAGGCGGATTGTTTTCTCAGACATGTTGTTTATCCCCCTTCTCTTCACCCTTAGCAGCTACATCGTGTTTTGAAGAATAATCACGTTTACGTGGTTTAATTAACGAAATATCAACGTCCTCGTAATGGAATGCTGGTGCATTTCCTTCTCCCTCAAATTTTGCCATCGTAGTTTTTAAGAAGTTTGCATCATCACGATTTGGGAATTCAGGTTTGTAATGCGCCCCACGGCTCTCATTACGGTTATATGCGCCAATTGTAATAACACGTGCTAACTCAAACATATTTGCAAGTTGGCGTGTAAATGAAGCACCTTGGTTACTCCATCTTGCTGTATCGTTAATGTTAATACGTTTGTAACGAGCCATTAATTCTTCAATTTTCGCATCTGTTTCTAATAATTTTTTATTTTCACGAACTACTGTAACGTTATCTGTCATCCATTCTCCAAGCTCTTTATGAAGAACATACGCATTTTCGTTACCATCCATCGTTAAAATATTGTTAAATTTCTCTGTTTCGATTAATTCATTTTGCTCATATACAGTAGATGAAACAGCATCAGATGATTTAGAAAGACCTTTCATATACTCAATTGCGTTTGGTCCTGCTACCATACCACCATAAATTGCTGATAATAGTGAGTTTGCACCAAGACGGTTACCACCGTGCATAGAATAATCACACTCACCTGCTGCAAATAAACCTGGAATATTTGTCATCTGTTTATAATCAACCCATAGTCCGCCCATTGAATAGTGAACAGCTGGGAAGATTTTCATCGGTAGTTTACGAGGATCATCCCCTGTAAATTTCTCATAGATTTCAATAATTCCACCTAGTTTAATATCTAGTTCTTTTGGATCTTTATGAGAAAGATCTAAGTACACCATGTTTTCACCGTTAATACCTAGTTTTTGCTCTACGCAAACATCAAAGATTTCACGCGTTGCGATGTCACGAGGTACAAGGTTTCCGTAAGCCGGATATTTTTCTTCTAAGAAGTACCATGGTTTACCATCTTTATATGTCCAAACACGTCCACCTTCACCACGTGCAGATTCACTCATAAGACGTAATTTATCGTCTCCAGGAATTGCCGTTGGGTGAATTTGAATGAACTCACCGTTTGCATAATATGCGCCTTGTTGATATACAGCAGAAGCTGCTGTACCTGTATTGATAATGGAGTTTGTTGATTTTCCGAAAATGATACCAGGGCCCCCTGTTGCCATAATCACGGCATCTGCTCCGAAACTTCTAATCTCCATAGTTTGTAAGTCTTGTGCAACGATTCCTCGGCACACACCTTCATCATCAACAACAGCTCGTAAGAAATCCCAACCTTCATATTTCGTTACAAGTCCTGCTACTTCGTGACGACGTACTTGCTCATCTAATGCGTAAAGTAATTGCTGTCCAGTTGTTGCACCAGCAAATGCTGTACGGTGATGTTGCGTTCCACCAAATCGACGGAAATCAAGAAGTCCTTCTTCCGTACGGTTGAACATAACACCCATACGATCCATTAAATGAATGATACCAGGTGCTGCTTCACACATTGCTTTAACTGGTGGTTGGTTCGCTAAGAAGTCCCCACCATAAATTGTATCGTCAAAGTGGATCCATGGAGAATCCCCTTCACCTTTCGTATTTACGGCACCGTTAATTCCGCCCTGAGCACATACAGAATGTGAACGTTTTACTGGTACTAAAGAAAACAGTTCAACATTTACTCCTGCTTCTGCCGCTTTAATCGTTGCCATTAAGCCAGCCAAGCCACCGCCGACTACTATAAGTTTCCCTTTCATGCTCTCCCACTCCTTACTGGTTTGCTAGCTGTGGATCGATGAACGCTAATAATGCACTCACACCTACATAAGATAAACCTAAGAAAATAGCTAATGTTACATAAGTAGAGATTCTTTGTGAACGTGGAGATACTGTAATTCCCCAGCTGATGCAGAATGTCCATAGTCCATTTGCAAAGTGGAAAATTGTTGAAACAACACCAACTAAGTAGAATGCAAACATAGCTGGATTGTTTAAAATATCTGCCATCATATCATAGTTTACCTCTTTACCTAACATTGCTTGAATACGAGTTTCCCAGACGTGCCAAGAAATGAAGATCAGCGTAACGATACCTGAAATTCTTTGGAAAACGAACATCCAGTTACGGAAATAACCGTAAGAAACCGCATTGTTCTTAGCTGTAAATGCAATATATAAGCCATATATAGCATGGTACAGTATCGGTAAAAAGATGATGAAAATTTCTAGCGCATACCGGAATGGAAGGAGCTCCATAAAGCCTGCAGCTTTGTTAAAAGCCTCTGCTCCTCGTGTTGCAAAGTTGTTTACAATTAAATGTTGCGTCAAAAAGACACCAACCGGGATGACCCCCATTAATGAGTGCCACTTACGAAACGTATACTCGCGGCCTTTCATGTCCCCATTACCCCCCTTGAATGTTTGACTGCTGTTTTCAGATTAGTTTATGACAATAATGTTTTTTCACTATTGGCATAAGAAAAACTGAAAAAATTATTCGAAATATTTCAGCATAATTTGATACCAAGTTCATTTTACTCCTATTTTTGTCGAAGCGTCAAGAAAACGTATACATAATTTGCATATAATTTGCCAATTCTTTTTTTCTTCTTATATATTCAGATTTTCCTAAAGAAAAATCTGTTTTTATAAATGTGAAATGTTATATAATAATCCCTATAGAAAGAGGGGAATATTGTGAGTAAAAATACAATCGATACAACATCTTTAGAAGATGTTTCATTGAACGCCTTCGCTTATGAATTGCTACGTGAAGAATTACTACCTGATTTAATCGGCAACGATTTAGATGGTATTTTATACTGGTCTGGTAGAAACCTTGCAAGAAAATATCCGCTAGAAACAATTGAAGAAGTCATTCAGTTCTTTGAAAAGGCTGGCTGGGGCACTTTAAGCATTGTTGAACATAAGCGTCGTGAAATGCAGTTCCAACTTAAAGGCACACTCATCGCAGAACGTCAAAAACAAAAACGACATTCTTCTTATCAACTAGAAGCCGGATTCATCGCTGAACAAATCCAAAAGCAACGGAACGTCGTTGCAGAGTCATACGAAGAAAAGAAAAAACGTTCTGACTCTATTACATTTCTTGTAAAATGGGATATAAAAGATCTCATTGAAGTGTAAGCATTACCTACAGTCAACTAGACATATCAGTTTAGTTGACTTTTTTGTATTTTCATTCAGATGCATTTATTTTAAATCTTCAGAAATTATATCAAAAAACAGAAGACGTTGTAAACTACAACGTCTTCTTATCTGTTAAATACGTATAAATCGTCTCCGCGACATTTTTCGGCATACCCGCTTCGACAAATTCCTCTATAGAAGCTTCTTTCATCTTCTTTAATGAACCAAAATGTTTTAACAATACCTTTTTCCGTTTATCACCGATTCCTGGAATATCATCCAATGCTGATTGAATGACAGATTTCCCGTGTAATTGACGATGGAATGTAATCGCAAATCGATGCACCTCATCTTGAATACGCTGCAATAAATAAAATTCTTGGCTATTTCTCTCAAGCATCACAGGTTCCGGTGGATCCCCAATAATTAAATGGGAGGTTTTATGTTTATCATCTTTTACAAGACCTGCCATCGGAATATATAATCCGAGCTCATTCTCTAAAATATCACTTGCAGCCGCTAGATGACCTTTTCCTCCATCAATAATAATCAAATCAGGTAAAGGTGAATTTTCTTTAAGCGCCCTTGTATAACGGCGCCTCACAACTTCTCTCATAGACTCATAATCATCTGGTCCTTGAACCGTTTTAATTTTATATTTTCGATACTCTTTCTTCGCCGGTTTCCCATCGATAAAAGCAATCATTGCAGAAACGGGATTTGTTCCTTGAATATTTGAGTTATCAAACGCTTCAATACGATATGGCGTTTCAATCCCAAGCTGCTTCCCTAAATGATCTACCGCTTTAATCGTTCGTTCTTCATCACGTTCAATTAAGTAAAACTTCTCTTCAAGAGCAATCTTCGCATTTTTATTTGCCAATTCTACAAGGTCTTTTTTCTTACCACGTTTCGGCTGCGTCGCTTCCACTTCTAAAAAGCGCTCTACTAATTCCGAGTCTATACTTCCTGGAACGACAATTTCCTTCGGCTTAAAATGACTACTGTTTTCATAAAATTGGCCGATAAACGTTAAAAAACCCTCTTCTGGTTCATCGTAAATTGGAAACATAGAAACATCACGTTCAATTAGCTTTCCTTTTCGAACGAAGAAAACTTGAACACACATCCATCCTTTATCCACTGCATATCCAAACACATCACGATCCACTAAGTCACTCATAATCATCTTTTGCTTTTCCATAATCGCATCAATATGAGCAATTTGATCACGCAACTCTTTTGCACGTTCAAACTCTAGTTTCTCTGAGGCCTCATACATTTTTATTTCTAGTTCTGAACGAACTTCTTTATGTCCACCATTTAAAAACTTAATAATTTCATCTACAATTTCTTTATTTTGTTCTTCCGTCACTTCTTTCACACAAGGCGCTAAACATTGACCCATATGATAATACAAACAAACTTTATCTGGCATATTCGTGCATTTCCGAAGTGGATACATACGATCTAGCAGTTTTTTCGTTTCATGAGCAGATTGTGCATTTGGATAAGGACCAAAATATTTCCCTTTATCTTTTTTTACGTTTCGAGTAATGAGTAAGCGAGGTTGCTTCTCCGCTGTAATTTTAATAAAAGGATATGTTTTATCATCTTTTAATTGAATATTATATTTCGGATCATATTTTTTAATTAGATTTAACTCTAAAATAAGTGCTTCTAAATTCGAAGAAGTTACAATATATTCAAAATCAACAATTTCTCCTACAAGCCGCAGTGTTTTCCCATCATGTGAACCAGTAAAGTACGAGCGCACACGATTTTTAAGCACTTTTGCCTTTCCGACATATATAACCGTTCCTTGCTTATCTTTCATCAAATAACAACCAGGTTGATCTGGTAAAATAGCCAACTTCTCTTTCAAATGTTCGTGCACTCGTCTCCCTCCATTTCTACATACTTAGCATTTTTATTTTCCCTTGAAAACATACTATGCCCAAACACCCAACATACGTTCTTTTATTGTAACGGAAAGACTGTAAAAAAGAAAATAAAAAAAGCTACCAAATGGTAGCTTTTTTTATTTTAGAAGTGTTTAGAAACTAATTCTACTAACGCTTCTTTCGGTTTGTAACCTAACGCTTGATCAACTACTTTACCGTCTTTTAATACGAAAAGAGCTGGAATGCTCATTACTTCGAATTGACGAGCAGTTTCTTGGTTTTCATCAACGTCTACTTTTACTACTTTTACTTTTTCGCCTAGTTCTGCATCGATTTCCTCTAATACAGGAGCGATCATTTTACAAGGTCCACACCAAGGTGCCCAGAAATCTAATAATACAACACCTTCGCTAGTTTCAGCTGCGAAGCTTTGGTCATTTGCGTTTACAATTGCCATTTTATTTCCTCCTTCAAGTATATTCTACCAAGAGTATATCATTAACTTATATACGTGGCGAATAATATGTATCGTTATGTATTGTAACAAAAAAATGTTCCTTTATACTATATAAAAATACGGATTAAATACTAAAAAGATGAGAGACAGGGGATCTCTCACCTTTTTCTATATATAGGGGTACTTCACTTGGAACTCAAGGGTACTAAAATCATGAATGTACTTTTAACTTTTTAAACTCTTCTGTTAAAAGAGGTACAACTTCGAATAAGTCACCGACAATACCGTAGTCAGCTACTTTAAAGATACTTGCTTCTGGATCTTTATTAATCGCAACGATTATTTTTGAGTTAGACATACCTGCTAAATGCTGAATCGCACCAGAAATACCACATGCAATGTATAAGTCTGGGGTAACAACTTTACCAGTTTGACCAATTTGTAATGAGTAATCACAGTATTCCGCGTCACAAGCACCACGAGATGCCCCAACAGCGCCGCCTAGTACGTCAGCTAACTCTTTTAATGGTTTAAAGCCTTCTTCACTCTTCACACCGCGTCCACCAGCGATAATAACTTTCGCTTCAGAAAGATCCACACCTTCTGCCGTTTTACGGACAACATCTTGAATGATTGTACGTAAATCTTTCACATCAACTGTAATAGAAGATACGTCACCGCTGCGAGACTCATCTTTTTCCAGAGTTGCAATGTTATTTGGACGCACTGTCGCAAATAAGATGCCGTCTGTTACAATCTTCTTCTCGAATGCTTTACCAGAGTAAATTGGACGAGTGAAGATAACATTTCCACCTTCAACCTCTAAAGCAGTTACGTCAGAAATTAAACCAGCTTCAAGCTTCGCTGCTAATTTTGGTGATAAATCTTTGCCAAGTGCTGTATGTCCAAAGACAATACCTTCTGGATTTTCTTCAGCATGTACAGCTAAAAACGCTTGTGCATAACCATCAGATGTATATGATTTTAATTTATCATTTTCAACTGTCACAACGCGATCTGCACCGTAATGAATCAATTCATTTGCAAAAGAGGCAACGCTGTCTCCAATTAGAAGACCTACTACTTCACCGCCTTCTGCAATTGTTTTTGCTGCTGCTACCGCTTCAAAAGAAACGTTACGTAGCGATCCATCACGAACTTCACCCATTACTAATACTTTACGAGCCATAGATTTTCCCTCCTGCATATATAATTTCGTATTTTATTAGATTACTTTCGCTTCTGTATGGAGCAACGATACAAGTTCTTTTACTTGATCTTGCAGCTCGCCTTGTAACACTTTTCCTGCATCTTTCTTAGGAGGCAAATAGATTTCAATTGTTTTTGTCTTTGCTTCCACATCATCTTCTTCTAAATCTAAATCATCTAATTCTAATTCTTCTAGCGGCTTTTTCTTCGCTTTCATAATACCTGGAAGCGATGGGTAACGCGGTTCATTTAAACCTTGCTGTGCTGTTACTAAAACTGGTAATAAAGTTGCAATCACTTCTGTATCACCTTCAACATCACGCTCAATCTTCACATTTGTACCGTCAATTTCAAGTTTTGTAATTGTCGTTACATACGGAATATTTAACGCTTCAGCTACGCGTGGTCCTACTTGTCCAGATGCACCATCAATTGCAACGTTTCCGCCTAAAATTAAATCTGCATCTTTATCTTTTAAATATTCAGCAAGCACTTTTGCTGTCGTGAACTGGTCACCATTTTCTACGTCATCTTCAATATTAATTAATACAGCTTTATCACAGCCCATTGCTAATGCAGTACGAAGTTCTTTCTCACTATCTTCGCCACCGACTGTTACAACTGTAACTTCTCCACCTTGTGCGTCTCTTACTTGAATTGCTTCTTCAATTGCATATTCATCGTAAGGGTTGATGATGAATTCCGCTTCGCCATCGTAAATTGCACCGTTTTTAATTACGATTTTTTCTTCTGTATCAAATGTTCGTTTCATGAGTACGTAGATGTTCATTCCATTTACCCCCTTGTTTTTCAGAAAGATTCTATCAATTTTAATTTTCTGTTAATTTATATTAAAAAAATAATTGAACTACCTGCCACTAAATGAAGGTTTACGCTTTTCTAAAAATGCAGCTACACCTTCTCTTCCATCTTCACTCGTAAATACTTCACCAAAAATCTGTGATTCACGTTGTACACCTTCATAGTAATGAGACGATTTTGTCGTTTGCAATAACTCTAGTACAGCACGAGTTGTTGCTGGACTTTTTCCAGCAATTTGTTTTGCAACTTTAAGCGTATCATCTAAAAGAGATTCTTCAGAGAACAATCCGTTAACAAGTCCCCACTTTAATGCTTCTGCACCAGTAATTGGTGTGCTTGTTAACATCATTTCACAAGCTTTCGCTTTCCCAACATAACGTGGTAAGCGCTGTGTACCTGCAAAGCCAGGAATTAATCCAAGTGTTAATTCAGGTAAACCAAGTTTTGCACTTTCAGTTGCAAAGCGCATGTGGCAAGACATAGCAAACTCAAGGCCGCCGCCCAGTGCCGCTCCATGAATTGCCGCAATAACTGGTTTTGAACATTTTTCAACACGCTCAAACGTAACTTGTCCAAGCTGTGCTAATTCTGTTGCTTGCTTCGCTTCAGTAACAGATGTAAATTCTTTAATATCTGCTCCCGCTGAGAAGAAACGTCCTTCACCATGAATAACAACAACACGAATGTTATCATCCTTTTCCACTTGATCAATTAATTCAGTAACGTCATGCATAACTTGTGAAGACATCGCATTCGCTGGTGCGTGATTTAACGTCGCCACCGCGATATGATCTTCAACTCTTACAGATAGGAATTTCAACATGATCCCTCCCATTATTGACGATAACCACAAGCTGCAATAAGTAGCCCGTGTACCGTTTTTGAAAGTGCGACCAGATCATACTTATGATCGCTCATTACCCAATTGGTCACAACTTCATCCACTGTTCCAAAGATCATTTGTCTTGCCACGCGAACATTTAAATCTGCTTGAAATTCACCTTGTTTTATACCAGTCTCTAAAATCTCATCCATAACTTGTAAGTAGCCTTTTAATACTTCATTTATTTTAAGGCGCAAGTCTTGATTGGACTGCCTCAGCTCTAATTGCGTAACGATAGCAAGAGGATCATTTTGCGACAACAGCAAGAAGTGCGTTTCTACCAACATGAATAACTTCGATACAGCGCTTTCAATTCCTGCTGTTTTTTGACGAATTGTTTCGACAAATTCTCCCATCTTCTCTTGGAATAAGGATATTAATATATCTTCTTTATTTTTAAAATATAAATAAATCGTGCCATCAGCTACCCCAGCTTGCTTTGCGATTTTAGAAACTTGCGCTTGGTGGTACCCATTCTCCGCAATCACAATGACTGCCGCATCAATAATTTGATTGTATTTCGGTCTATTTTTCTTCACTTTACTGTCCCCTTCAAGAAGATGACTGAATGAATAGTCATTCATATTCTTATAATACTGACTATTTAGAAAAGTGTCAATCCTATTTTTTCAAAAAGAAAGGGCCTTAGCCCGTTTGCTCATCCTCATTCTTTCTCTTCTCTTCATCTATTAGAACACGGCGCAAAATTTTCCCTACTGTCGTTTTCGGCAATTCATCTCTAAACTCATATACTTTCGGCACTTTATAAGCCGCTAAATATTTACGTGCAAACTGATTTAATTCTTCCTCAGAGCACTCCGTACCTTCTTTTAACACAACAAATGCTTTAACTGTCTCTCCTCGGTACGGATCTGGAACTCCAATTGTCACTACTTCTTGCACTTTTTCATGCTCATATAATACTTCTTCAACTTCACGAGGATACACATTAAATCCACTCGCGACAATCATATCTTTCTTGCGATCTTTTACATAGAAAAATCCATCTTCATCCATGTAGCCAACATCACCTGTATGGAGCCAGCCATCTTGCAATACAGCCGCTGTTTCCTCTGGCTTATTCCAGTATCCTTTCATAATTTGAGGACCTTTCACTACAATTTCCCCTATTTCTCCTGGCGGTAATGCCTCACCAGTCTCAAGTGACATAATGATTGCTTCTGTATCTGGCCACGGAACTCCAATGCTACCTGGCACTCGCTTTTCCCATAAAAAATTACTATGTGTAACTGGAGAGGATTCTGTTAAACCATATCCCTCTACTAGTTTACCACCTGTAACTGTTTCGAACTTTTCCTGTACTTCTACTGGCAGTGGTGCTGATCCACTAATACAAGCACGAATAGAAGAAATATCGTATTCTTTTAAAAGTGGGCTATTTAAAAGAGCGATATAAATAGTTGGTGCCCCTGGAAATAGTGTCACTTTATGCTTCTTAATCGCTTCAAAAACCATTTTCATATCAAACTTTGGAATAAGGACCATTTTGTATCCTTGCATAACACTCAAATTCATAACAGCCGTCATGCCGTACACGTGGAAAAATGGAAGAACCCCAAGAACGACTTCTTCTCCTTCTTTGCAATTATATAACCATTGAACTCCCATTAACGTGTTAGAGACGAGGTTTTTATGCGTTAACATAACGCCTTTCGGAAATCCGGTTGTTCCTCCTGTGTACTGTAAAAGAGCTAGATCATTTTCAGGATCACAAGGCTCCTCAACATCCGTATTCACTTCTTTTTCTACTGAATTCCAAAGATGAATCGTTTCACTCTCTGATACTTTCACAACTAAATTTGACTGTTTTTTCTGCACAAATGGATACAATAGATTTTTAGGGAATGGTAAAAAGTCCGCAATACGAGTTACGATAATATGCTCAATTTTTGTAGCAGATTGAACATTCGTTACTCTTGGAAACACTAAATCGAGACAAAGAATTACTTTTGCTCCCGAGTCATGAAGCTGATATTCTAATTCTCTCTCTGTATACAGTGGATTTGTTTGTACTACGATACCTCCCGCAAGTAATGTGCCGTAATAACCAATTACAGCTTGCGGACAATTCGGCAACATAATAGCAACTCGATCACCCTTTTCCACACCGAGCTTTTGAAGATAATTTGCAAACCTCTTCACCTTATCATGGAAGTCCGAAAACGTAATATCCTTCCCTAAAAAGTGAAGCGCTTTCTTTTCTGGGTAGCGAGAAGCCATCTGTTCTACATATCTATGAAGCGGCTGAATATCATAAGAAATCGTACTCGGAATTTCCTCTGGATAACTTTTCAACCATGGTTTTTCCATCTTCATTCCCCCTTCAAATACATAAAAATAAATGAATGTTCATTCATGATGGTTATTTTCATTATATTATAGTCACCATAGCGTTACAATCATAATATTCTGACTTTTGTATAACTATGCTTTACTTCATTAACTTCTTATTATATGTAGAAACTCTCTTAATCTTAAAAGAGTAAGAGAGTTATAGTTTAACTTAATCTTATTATCGTTAACACTGCTCCTGGAGTAGTTGTTGATAATGTTGCGACAGCTAACAAACCAAATAATTGCAAGCTAATAGCATCTCCTGCTGCAAGAGTTGTAATGATTGTTGCACTAAATGATGTGGTTGCTACCGCAGGAGCATTAATCGTCCCAGCAAGTGCCCCTCCATTAATTGTAATCCGTGAACTGACTAATAATGAAGCCGTTATATTAATTGTATATGAAATATAATAATTACCAGCATTTGCAACCGTAAATACTGTGTTTCCACCAGAAACAGTAATTCCTGGACCGATGTTTTGATTATTTGGAAGCGGGACATTCGTTCCACCAAGAACTACAGATATCGCTGTTCCCGACGTATTATTTGCAAATGCATATGTCGCCGTGATACTTGTACCTGTTGCTCCGGTTGGACCTGTTGAACCCGTTGATCCCGTTGGACCTGTTGAACCCGTTGATCCCGTTGGACCTGTTGAACCCGTCGGACCTGTTGATCCTGTTGAACCCGTTGATCCCGTTGGACCTGTTGATCCCGTCGGACCTGTTGATCCTGTTGATCCTGTTGAACCCGTTGGACCTGTTGCTCCCGTCGATCCTGTTGGACCTGTTGATCCTGTCGCTCCCGTTGGACCTGTTGCTCCCGTCGGACCTGTTGAACCCGTTGATCCTGTTGGACCTGTTGCTCCCGTTGGACCTGTTGGACCTGTTGAACCGGTTGAACCCGTTGAACCCGTTGAACCCGTTGCTCCCGTTGGACCTGTTGCTCCCGTCGGACCTGTTGAACCCGTCGGACCTGTTGCTCCCGTTGATCCCGTCGCTCCCGTTGGACCTGTTGAGCCTGTTGAACCCGTTGGACCTGTTGAGCCTGTTGAACCCGTTGGACCTGTTGCTCCTGTTGATCCCGTTGATCCCGTTGGACCTGTTACTCCCGTTGAACCTGTCGCTCCCGTTGGACCTGTTGAACCTGTTGAACCTGTCGCTCCCGTTGGACCTGTTGCTCCCGTCGATCCTGTTGAACCTGTTGCTCCCGTTGATCCTGTTGGACCTGTTGCTCCCGTCGGACCTGTTGATCCTGTCGCTCCTGTTGGACCTGTTGAACCCGTCGGACCTGTTGAACCCGTTGGACCTGTTGCTCCTATTGGACCTGTTGAACCCGTCGGACCTGTTGAACCCGTTGGACCTGTTGCTCCCGTTGATCCTGTTGGACCGGTTGAACCGGTTGAACCGGTTGAACCCGTTGCTCCCGTTGGACCTGTTGCTCCCGTCGGACCTGTTGCTCCCGTTGATCCCGTCGCTCCCGTTGGACCTGTTGCTCCTGTTGATCCCGTTGATCCCGTTGGACCTGTTACTCCCGTTGAGCCTGTCGCTCCCGTTGGACCTGTTGAACCTGTTGAACCTGTCGCTCCCGTTGGACCTGTTGAACCTGTCGCTCCCGTTGGACCTGTTGGACCTGTTGCTCCCGTTGAGCCTGTTGCTCCCGTTGGACCTGTTACTCCCGTTATTCCTGTCGCTCCCGTTGGGCCTGTTGCTCCTGTTATTCCTGTCGCTCCCGTTGGGCCTGTTGCTCCCGTTGAGCCTGTTGAACCTGTTGAACCTGTTGCTCCCGTTGATCCTGTTGGACCTGTTGAACCTGTCGCTCCCGTTGATCCTGTTATTCCTGTCGCTCCCGTTGGACCTGTTGAACCTGTTGATCCTGTTGAACCCGTTGGACCTGTTGAACCTGTTGATCCTGTTGAACCCGTCGGACCTGTTGAACCCGTCGGACCTGTTGCTCCCGTCGATCCCGTTGGACCTGTTGATCCTGTTGCTCCCGTTGATCCCGTTGGACCTGTTACTCCCGTTATTCCTGTCGCTCCCGTTGGACCTGTTACTCCCGTTATTCCTGTCGCTCCCGTTGGACCTGTTGCTCCCGTTGATCCTGTTGAACCTGTTGCTCCCGTTGCTCCGGTTGGACCTGTTGCTCCTGTTGCTCCCGTCGGACCTGTTGAACCCGTCGGACCTGTTGCTCCTGTTGAACCCGTTGCTCCTGTTGCTCCCGTCGGACCTGTTGAACCCGTCGGACCTGTTGCTCCTGTTGAACCCGTTGATCCTGTTGCTCCCGTTGCTCCCGTCGGACCTGTTGAACCTGTCGCTCCGGTTGGACCTGTTGAACCCGTTGATCCTGTTGAACCGGTTGCTCCCGTTGGACCTGTTGAACCCGTTGGACCTGTTGGACCAAGCTTAGGGACTGTCCCATCACAACTAAAACAACACGAATCAACATGTACACCATTTTGATTATTACAACTACAATATCCATTTGTATTATTGAGCCATGAAGACATGTTGATTCCTTCCTTCAAATTCAATCTTATAAGTACAAGTAAGAAATTAAAAAACATTTATCAAATCAGACCGAAAGCTTTATTCAGTGGAGATAAATATAGATTTATCCCGTACATTCTAATAATTATTACATGCGATACTATCTCCTTTTGCTTGTACTTTCGCCTCTCTAGTTAAATGAAATTCCTTTTCTAAATTCTTCATACACATATGGATTTTAATCTTACATAACGATATCCGTATAATTCGTTATTTTTCAGCAAAATTTTAAAAATATAATTACGAATAAAAAACTTATTTTGGGAAAGAAGATGAAGAAAATTCTTAGTATTTTCATGGTTGTTCTTCTATTCGCTGTTGAATGCGGACAGCAAAAAAGAGGAGAAAAAGGTAACAACGATAGAAGATAAAAAGCAAACTATAACAATTAAACATACTGAAGGGGAAACAAAATTAGATAAACCGGCGAAAAAAGTTGCTATACTTGGAACACCTTATTTCTTATGGTTGATGAGGAAAAGTGGGAAGAAAGTTAATTAAAAGACGACTTCATATATGTGAAGCCGTCTTTTCCTATTACAGCATAAAATTAATATAAGCTTTGTACATAATATATATAACAAGTGAATACATGATTATATTGAACACAGTTCGTTTTAAAGTTAACTGTCTCTTTAATTTCTTATCCTGTAACCTTAGTTCTATTCCGCTTGCTATTTTCAATCCACCTATTATTTGAAATAGCTCTCTGTAATCATCAGCATTTCCTAACAATATATATTCTTTATTATTTTTATACTTTATATAAAGAGATTCACTTCCCCCTTTACGGTCTAATATTGTTTTCATATTGTAGCAATGCTTAATTAATTATTTCTTGTGGAACAGGGATTATATTATCTCTCACGAATTTAATCTATGAACAAAAATAGGAGGGATAACTATGTACCAAACAATTGACGGCTTCTTGCAATCATGGACATACGAGGCTGAGTCTACTCAGAAAATGCTTGATTCATTAACCGATGCATCTTTATCACAAGAAATTGCACCTGAACATTGGACCTTAGGAAGAGTTGCTTGGCATATCGTGACGGCAATTCCTGTTATACTATCTGGCACAGGGCTAAAGTTTGAAGGAGCAACGAAAGATTATCCTGTTCCAACTTCTGCAAAAACAATTGCAGATGAATACCGTAAAGTGAACGCGGCTTTTGTTGAAACACTTCAAAGTAAATGGACTGATAAAGACTTAGCTACTATTAATGACTTCTTTGGCCGCCCTATGCCGAATTCTATATTTTTAATGACACTCATTAATCATCAAAATCACCACCGCGGACAAATGACAGTTTTAATGCGCCAAGCTGGCTTAACAGTTCCTGGTGTGTACGGCCCCGCAAAAGAAGAGTGGGCTGTGGCTGGAATGGAAGCTCCTAAAATGTAACGACAAAAAGACAAGTTGTTTACACATCTTGTCTTTTTCTGTAACTTGTTTCATGTGAAACTATTTTTTTAAATGGTTGTTTTATGGAATATATAGGTTAAAATGAATACATATTACGAAGAGGAGTAACCAAATTGAATACAAAAAATAAAAAAATAGCTCTGGGAACTATTTTATTAACTTCTATTATTGGATTTATTAGTGTATCTCTTTATTTCACCTATTATGGTACCCCTTGGGGAAAACAAGCAGCAATTACGGAATCAAAAGAGTATATTACAAAATATTTTAATCTAGATGCAGAAGTCAAAAATACTTCTTACGATGCTAAAATGAATAGCTATGCAATCGCCTTTGAAACAAATAAAGACGGAGAGTTTACTATCGAATATAAAAGTCCTAATAACTTTAATATTTCTCCAGGAGTACAAGCATATTTAAGCAAACACTCCAAATTTACAAAGTAGTAACGAAGCATACATATACAAAAAAGAGTTGGTGTAACGCCAACTCTTTTTTACGTATTCTTGTCATACTGTTAGATCTTCCCTCTCTATATTTTTAATGCCGTAATATGCAATCACAACTCCAATTGCTGCGAGTACTAGTTGAAGGGGAAGTAAAGTTGCTGTAGGAAACTCTGGGTTGCTATTCATTGCAATTGAGACAACGATAAGAGATGAAACAATTGTAGTTGGCACTGAACGTTTACGCATTCCGAAATATAATGGGATTACACTCATCCCCGCAGTTGCAATGGCTAAAGGAACTAGTTTTATTCCTTCTTGCATCAATTGATCTACTGTAAATGAATGAGGAAGAATTGAAAAATAACTATCTATCCCAAAGAAAATTCCTACTACTAAAATGTTAGATACAATAACTGTTATAAATGTTACTATCGCTGTAATAGCCAACTTACTAGCCATCATTTTCTTTCGGTTAATGGGATAAGAAAACATGAGTAGTATTGTCTTATTTTTATATTCGCCAATTATTAACCTTGCGATTAATACACTACCAAAAATAATAAATGTTGCTCTTACTATTGTGCTAGCCATTAACAAAATCATCTGCGGATCTCTTATTTCTGGATCTCCTTCTATTTGAGAAACGATGCTCATAAAGATCAGTAATGCCAGTATAGCAATATTTGCAATAATTGCGCCCCTCACATACCATCCAATCTTAAATTTCTTCAGTTCTAGCTTCATAAGACGTAGCATGATAGTCCTCCTTTCATTTAAAATTTAATCGATATAAATCGCTCCTGTTTTACTTAAAATCTTCACTTCGTTTTTTGCATCACCAATCGTTCCCACTTTTATTTTCTCTGTATTTTTATCTTTCTTAAGTCCTTTTAAATCCACTATTACGTCAGCCGAATTACTTTTAGCCATAAGCTTCAATGATGCCGGGACACCTTTATACCGTACGCCAATATCCCCTGATTTTGTTTCTATAAATAATGATTTTCCTTCTGTCATATCTTTCAGTAATACTTCCCCAAATGTTGAAGTGATGTTCATATTTTCGTTTTTTACATTTTTCACATAATTATCGCCAGTAGTGGAAGTTATATTTACTTCTTGTAATAAACTATCTTTTAACATTAAATCTCCACTTTCGGATGTGAATTCACCCTTCTCTGCCGATAATCCTGTAATCATTTCATCTCCATATTTGCCTTTTGTCACGATGTTTTTTACTACTATATCGGTTATTTTCACATCACCCGATTTATTATTTACTACAAGTTTATCTATTTCTTTCTTCGGAATAGCTATAGATATACTATTTTTCTTCCTAAACGTGAAACCATTAAAAAATCTGTTCATCTTTTGTTTTTGCTTAATCACAATTTTATTTTCATCATTTTCTATTTTGACGGGATCTATCTCTTTATCTGCTTGTTCACCTTGAGCGGAAATTACTATTTTATTAGCGTCTGTATTTTAAAATTCAAGATTCCAGTTTTCATTGTCTACTTCTATTTCTTTTATATTATTTATCTCAAAAGACTTCTCTTTCTTAAAATCTTTCCCCTGAAATACCTTAATACCAAAAACTACACTAGCAATTGTAATGAATAATATTGCAATTACTATCATTTTTTTCACTATTCATACCCCAGTTCGTTTTTGTTTTAAGCTTGCTTCACGCCACATCGATCTTGTCGATTTTACGATATGAAAGATAACTGATGAAAATTCCTAATAAACAGAGCACTATTGGGATAGCTATAAAATTAAACAGACTTACTTGACCGTTTCCAGGACCAAAGTTACTACTAATTAGCATTCCAATTATTACTGCAGAAGTAATTGTTGTGGGTGTCGATTTCTTTCTCATCCCAAAAAATAAAGGAATTAAACTTATACCAGATATCATAAATGCACTTATAAAAGTAGTTGGAACGATAGATATTATTTCACCTATCGTAGCTGGTGTTTCAATCAGTCCCATCATTGGACTCACAAAATATACAAGCAAACTGATACTGAAAGTAGCGATAATCGTGCTCACAAAACAAAAACAAAAAACAATTGTTAATTTCGCTCTCATTAGCATTTTTCGTTGCAATGGGTACATAAATAGTAGTTGCATTGTTTTGTTCTTATACTCATCAATTACTAAACGTGATAAAATGACCGAACTAAAAATAATGAATGTTATCCTAATAAAAGTGTTTATTAAAACCATTTGTTGCGTGAAGTCAAAGAAGAGCACGTCTCCCTCGGCTTTCATTCCCAACGCCATAAGGCTTACTGCAGCGAAAATTGCTATAATACAAATTGCTACCCCTTTAAAGTAACTAGATAATTTATGTTTCTTCCATTCGAGCTTCATTAATCTAAGCATACAAGCCACTCCTCCATTCTTTATATAACTGTCTTTATGCTGCTAACATTCTAATTCCAGCAGTAACGAAGCTTAACATTCCTATTACTATTAGAATTAACAACCATTTCCGCTCAGGTTTTCTATAATATAAAATCCCACTTATGAACATTACGATCAATCCACTTAGTAGATTCACTAACAATCCATTAAGCATGAATGCCCTCTCCATCCATTACATTTAAGAAATATTCTTCTAAGGAACTATGTTTCTTATTAATACTTTCAATTTCCACATCGTTCATAATAAGTGCTTTTGAAATGGCCTGCTGAGACGCTAACGTATCATACACACGAATCATGGTTCCACTCATTATTTTGTGATTTTTTATACCAAGTTTATCTTCTAAAATATAAGCTGCACGTTTCACATCAGGAACAGTGATTTCAATGTACTCTGTTTGTTTTCCGTTAATACTCTTCATTGAAACTTCTTTTATTAGTTTTCCATTTTGAATCACACCAATTGTATCGGCCATTAGTTCCATTTCACCTAAAATATGACTAGAAACTAATAATGTAATGCCATATTCTTTGCAGAGCATTTTAAATAAGTCTCGTAACTCTTTAATACCAATTGGATCTAAACCGTTAATTGGTTCATCTAAAATGAGCAATTCTGGCTTTGTCACGATTGCTCTTGCAATACCGAGTCGTTGTTTCATTCCTAATGAAAAATCTTTTACTTTTTTATTATCTACCCCTTGTAGTTTCACTAAATGTAAAGCATGGTCAATTGCATTTTTATCGTAGTAGCCCATGTATTCACAATGTAGGTCTAAGTTTTCTTTCGCCGTTAATTTATCATAAAAGATTGGGTATTCAATAATTGTCCCCATTCTTTTTAATACTTCATAAGATGTATCTGTTAATTTCTCACCGAAGATTTCAATATCACCACTCGTCGGTTTTATTAAATTTGTAATCATTTTCATAATCGTTGTTTTACCAGCACCGTTTGGTCCTAAAAAACCGTAAATTTCTCCTTTTTTCACATGCATGTTAACACCGGAAATAACTTCTTTCCCTTTAAACACTTTCGTTAACTGGTTTGTTTTTAATATATATGTCATGTTACTTTCCCCTTTCGCAATACTCTATATTTCTATAATAGACAACGGAAATCTCTTTTTTCTTACCCGTTTCTTACAAATTCCTTACGCTGAAAAAAAGCTTGTAGAATCTACTGCTCTACAAGCTAAAACTGTATCTTTGTTAATGCAATTGTAAAAATTGTTTTTTCATACGGTTTACTAGAAAGATGAATTTTTCCGTCCATCGCTTCCACAAGCCGTTTCGTAATCGTTAATCCTAGACCGCTTCCTTGGTACAATCTATTTCTTGAATCTTCAAGTGTGTACATACGCTCAAACACTTTATCAATATGAGATTCATCAATCCCTTTTCCTTTATCCCATACATCTATATACACGCCCGTGTCATCATCTCTTAACGTCATACCGAGTGCCTTTCCATCGTCTCCATATGTAATTGCATTTGATATTAAATTATTCAATACCCTACCTAATACTTCTACATTTCCAAGTGCATATATATTTCTTTCTGGTATATCAATATGAACCTGAAAACCTTTCGTCGTCACTAAATCATAAAATGATAAAATCTTCTCACGGCAAACTTCATTCATATTTACTTTTGTCATTTCAATTGCTTTGTCACCAGATTCTAATTTCGCTAAATCAAAAAACTTATGAATTAATTCCATCACTTCTAGTGTTTTCGTATGCACTTTCTCAAGTAATATTTGTTGTTCTTCTTTATTTATCGTTTTATCCTTATTTAACATTTCTGTATATCCAAGAATAACTGTTAGTGGTGTTTTCAAGTCATGCGAAATATTTGAAAGCATTTTTCTCATCGAAATTTCTACTTTTGCATGATCTGCATTCGTTTTCTGTTTTGCATCTAATAATTGATTAATCGCCACTAATAATTTTTGCAATTCTAGATCATCTGTCATAACGAGTAACGTCTCACCTGTTTTTTCATTTACAATACTTTCTAACTTTTCATATGTGTATCGTAAATTTTTACTACTATTTTTTCTCATTTTATATTGCATATAAATAACACATAACAATATAAAAATAATACCTATTAACAAATTGATCATATTACATCACTTCCAGCTTATAGCCGATGCCCCATAGCGTTTTAATATATTCTGGATTAGATGGATCACTTTCGATTTTCTCACGCAATCTTCTCATATGAACATTAATAACGTTATCGTCACCGTAATACTCTTCATTCCAAACTAACGTATATATTTGCGCTTTCGTAAATACACGATTTTGGTTCTTTACGAATAGCTTTAAAATCTCAAATTCTTTTAAAGTAAGTTTGAGAGGCTTCCCGTTTTTTTCTACAGTAAAATTAATTGGATCAATTGTTAAATCACCAATTTGAATCATTTTTTCTATTGTTTCTGTAGCCGAGTATTTCGTAGACCTCCGAATACCTGCTTTTACACGTGCAGCCAATTCAATCATAGAAAACGGCTTACAAATATAATCATCTGCTCCAAGTCCTAATCCAACAGCTTTATCAACATCTGTATCTTTTGCCGACATCATTAAAATCGGAACTGCACTTTTTTCTCGAATGATTCGTACAACCTCTAAGCCATCTAGCTTTGGCATCATAATGTCAAGGATAATCAAATCAAATGAACCTTTTAAATATGTGTTCACGCCTTCTTCTCCATCAGACGCAATCGTAACTTGAAAGCCTTCCTTTATTAAATACTTTTCCACCATCTCTTGAATTGAGATATCATCTTCAACTAATAAAATATGATGTGACATATGTCTATCCCCTTTTTACAAACGTTAACAATCCAATTGTATCGTAACTACTACAGACTGGAAACAATTATATGAATTTTCAAACCAACTTCCCTTCCTTCCTTAACAATGATATGATGAAATTCACTACGATTGTTCATAATTAACTTTATATAAAGGAGACTTATCATGTCAGAAAACAAAAAAGTAAGCTTAGCTGATTTAATGCGTGAACAACTTGCTAAGAAAAAGCAAGGAAATGGAAATGGTCAAAATGCAAAAAATCAAAGCCAAGAAACAAAAAAATTACAAAACCAACAAACAAAGAAAACAAACAACCAACGTAGACGTACAGGTGTATAAATGAACGGACAAAAACGTTCTAATATCGCCCCCGGTCTTGAAGTTGATATTGTATTAAAACAAGATCAACGAACAGGCAAATTAACACGTGGAATTGTAAAAGATATTTTAACAAACTCCCCTTCCCATCCGCATGGCATTAAAGTGCGATTGCAGGACGGGCAAGTCGGCAGAGTACAAAATATCGTTCAATAAGAAAAGGAGCTCAAGTAAACTCGAGCTCCTTTTCTTTATTAACCTTTAATTTTCTCGATGAAAACTACTTTTAAGTAGTCTCCTTCTTTAAATTGATCAATGGTACGGAAATCTTCTGGTAAAGAATGTTCTTCTAATATTTTATATTTGCCATTCATTTCTTTAAAGGCTGTATCGATAAAGCCTTTAAACTTTTTCATATCGAATGCGCTACAATTTGTAGAAGCAACGATAATACCGTTATTTTCTGTAATAGCAATTGTTTCTTTTAATAAATTTTTATAATCTTTTGCTGCACTAAATGTATATTTTTTTGAGCGTGCAAAGCTTGGAGGATCAAGTACGACCATATCAAATTTCATTTTTTTCTTCGCTGCATATTTGAAGTAAAGAAATACATCTTCTACAATAATATCTTGCGCTTCATAATCAACTTCATTTACACTAAACTGCTCAATCGTTTTACTTAAACTACGATTTGCAAGGTCAACACTCGTCGTTTTACTCGCTCCGCCAAGAGCTGCAAATACAGAGAAAGCACCTGTATAAGAGAACATATTTAACACTGTTCTTCCTTTTGCATATTTATCACGAATTTGTTTTCGAACGTTACGTTGATCTAAAAATACCCCAACCATTGCCCCATCATTTAAATAAACCGCAAAGTTTACACCGTTCTCTTTTACGATAAGTGGGAACTCGCCGCGCTCTCCTGCTACGAAATCATCACCCTCAATATATTTCCCTTTCGTATCAAAACGCTTTTTCTCATAAATACCTTTAAAGTTTGCTACTTTTTGAAGAGCGGCTATAATCTCGCCTCTGAAAGTGTAAATCCCTTCACTATACCAACTTACTACGTAGTAGCCATCATAATAATCGATAATTAGTCCTCCAAGACCATCACCTTCACCATTCACCACACGGAATGCTGTCGTATCACTTGATTTGTAAAATTGCTTTCGTTTATGTAAGGCAGATTTGATTTTACTTTCAAAGAAAGATTGATTAATTTGTTCACTCTCTTT
The DNA here is from genome assembly GCF_900176455.1 of Bacillus sp. JKS001846. Classification (NCBI taxonomy): domain Bacteria; kingdom Bacillati; phylum Bacillota; class Bacilli; order Caryophanales; family Bacillaceae; genus Bacillus; species Bacillus sp. JKS001846. The sequence goes on along the minus strand of NZ_FWYG01000001.1, from coordinate 1,222,766 downwards.
TCTCGTTAAAATCCAGCCGTATCCTTTATTTTGTTTTCCATAATAGCCTTTTCCGATAAATTGGTTCTTCTCATCTACTACTTTAATGATTGTTCCTTCTTCACGAACATCATTTAAATTTTGAATCGCATCTTTTAAAATAAGCGGATATCCACTTTTAATTTCTTTTATAAATTTCGGTTTTATTTTTACAGTTACTTCTGATCGCATATAATAACTTCCTTTCCATTTGCATGCTTTCTCTACAGGAAGCATTTAAAAAACGAGACTGAAAAAACAGCCTCGTTTCACTATACCATATTATTGCTTTGCTAGTACAACTAGCTCATTCTCGCACTTAACCGCCACATATTTACTACGTTTTGAAATGAAAATCTCACTGTCCAAAATAATAGAAAAAAACTTATATATTTCACATTTATCATTGACAATGATAATGATTTTCATTATCATTTAATGTATATGAGTTCTTGAAAATATAGCTACATTTATAGGAGGAATAAACATGATTATTGTTACAAATACAGCTAAAATTACAAAGGGAAATGGACATAAATTAATTGAGCGTTTTAATAAAGTAGGTAAAGTTGAAACGATGCCAGGCTTTTTAGGTCTAGAAGTTCTTTTAACGCAAAATACAGTTGATTATGATGAAGTAACAATTAGCACTCGCTGGAATGCAAAAGAAGATTTCCAAGGTTGGACAAAGAGCGCTGCATTTAAAGATGCTCACTCACATCAAGGCGGAATGCCAGAATATATTCTTGATAATAAAATTGCTTACTATGATGTAAAAGTTGTACGTATGCCAATGGCTGCAGCACAGTAAAAACAGTCCTTTTTTAAAGTATAGAATATGAGAAGCGTTATCTATCACTTCTCATATTCTATACTTTTTTCTTTAATTTCTTTTTACTAATTTTGCGTGTACAACTAGCCTTCCAGCCTCTGGATCAAGCGCATAATCACAAGTAGAAAGTGTTACGATTTCATCATTAGCCGTCAATTCCGTATCCGTTTTGTACAGTGATTTTTCTTGAATTTCCTTTAAGAACGATGTATATGCTGCATCATTTTCAAAATCCGTTTCAATGTAATAAAAGTCCGTTGTTGTCGTGTATACTGAAAAAACTTCCACGTCGTATCCTTCAAATAATGTATCGTAATATAATTTACGATGAGACATAAAAAAGTCTTCATCCAACATCTTTTTTAAACTACCAAACATAGAACCGTCTTTCATACGATGGCCATATAAAATCATATTTCGATTTTGAGATTTCACATCATTACGATGGTCCATAAAAATGCTTCCCGCTCTCATATCTTCACCTTTATAATTACGAAATAAATAGTAATCATTATCTTTTGCTTGAACGATTGGATAATTAATTTGTGTATCATCCATTGTAATCCATCCGACTATCTCTGGATTAATTTTCTGGAGATCCTGAAACTGTTTACGTACCTCTCCATCTTCTGATTTTTCTTCCATTGGACTTCTTTTATAAATATGTTGTGCCTCAGCCATTACTTTACGATTTTCATAATAATCCATGAAAATCCCGCCCAACTCATACATTGAATAGAAAAAGATTCCTAAAAACACAATTGTAAGTATGCGTTGAAAAAAAGAATTCTTTTTCCGTCCTTTCTTACTATTCAAATTATCACCTCAAAACGGATTATGCTCATCCTTTAGATTCCCATAGGTACCATGTACAATCCGGTATCTTCATCCTGCTTTACAATGACATCTACACCATATATTGCTTTAACCATTTCTTCTGTTATTACATCATTAGGATTACCTTTCGTAATGATTTCTCCATCTTTCATAACGATAATATGGTCGCTATAACGAATGGCTTGATTAATATCATGTAATACCATTACAATCGTTAGTCCATGCACTTCATTTAACTCTTTCACTAACTCTAATATTTCTAGCTGATAGTAAATATCTAAATATGTGGTCGGCTCATCTAAGAAGAGCATTGGTGTATTTTGAGCTAATGTCATTGCGATCCAAACTCGCTGCCTCTCTCCACCAGATAAAGCATAAATTGGCTTATCACGCTTACTTTGTAAATTCGTACATACTAGCGCACGCTCAATCGCTTCTCTATCTTCATCTGTTTGCGGAGAGAATATATTTTTATATGGCATACGCCCGAAGCTTATTAGCTTTTCCACTGTAATATCTGCTGGAGCCTCATTTTGTTGATGGACAACCGCTAGTTTTCTAGCAAACTCTTTCGGTTTATATTCACTAATCGCTTTCCCATCAAGTATTACTTCTCCACTGCTAGGAGCGTGGTTTCTAGACATGACACTAAGTAATGTTGATTTCCCACATCCATTCGGTCCAATGATTGTTGTAATTTTCCCAATTTCTATTTCACTACTAACAGACTTTAATCGATTTGTTACGTTATCGTATGAAAAGGTTACATTTTTAATTTCCATAAACTTTATCACTCTTTCTAAGCAAGAATATTAAGAATGGACCACCAATAACCGCCATAATTGTTGCTGCTGGAATTTCGTTAGGTGGCACAATTAACCTTCCAATTGTATCTGCCGTCAAAATTAATAACGCCCCTGCAAGAGCAGAAAATGGAATTAATACTTTATGGTCTGAACCGACTAATTGTCTTGAAATATGCGGAACTAGTAATCCTACAAAAGCAATAACACCTGCAATCGCTGTTGATACTGCCGCTAAGAGTACTGCAATGGCAGAAATAATAAGACGAACCCTCGTCACGTGCAAGCCTAAGTTTTTCGCAGTCTTATCTTGTAGCGATAATAAGTTACACCAAGCTCCTACGAACAGAGCAAGAATGAGACCAATCGTTCCATAAGTCACCATTATTTCTACATCGCCCCACGTCTTCATTGTTATGTTAGAAGTCGTCGTTTGCTTAATACTCTTAATAAAATACCCACAAATCGTAACGAATGATTCATTTAACCCAGTAAACATTGCATTAATGGCAATACCAATTAAAATAATGCGAAGCGGGCTTAATCCTGATTTCCATGAAAACGAATAAACGAGATAACATGCAAGCGCACCACCTAAAAAGGCGAATACGGGTGTCCAGAAAAAGAATTGCGGGAACAACGTAATAATAACGAGTGTCATAAAACTTGCTCCTGAAGATATACCGATTACCCCAGCATCAGCGAGTGGATTTTTCATAACAGCTTGAAAAAGCACACCTGAAACAGCGAGAGCCGCTCCAGTGAACAACGCAATAATAATACGCGGAAAACGTAAATCTTTAATGACTTCAACATCTTCATTTCCACCTGTAAATATCCCTTGTACAAGTTCAACAATACCTACTTCTAAACTACCTTTCATCGCTGACAATGATGTCATAACAATAAGCAATGCAGTAACAATGAGGAAACTCCAAGTTTTTTTATTCATTCTACTCTTCCTTTATATTAAAATGCATCACGGATACATCATTTTTTTCAATTCATCTAATGCTTCAATTGCTGCTAAATTACCTGTCGTTCCAAATAAACGCTCTTCTAAATCGTAAACACGGTTATTTTTAACCGCAGCAAAGTGTTTCCAAATATCATTTGTTTTAAATTCTTTATCAAACATTTTTACAACTTCATCAGGCATACCATGAGCTGCTCGTAAAATAATATCTGGATCAGCTTTCTTTAAATACTCTGTATTAGAAGCTAAATATTCTACTTGTTCACCTTGCACAATATTTTTACCACCTAGTTGTTTCACTAAATCTCCAATATAAGAATGCTCTGTTGCTACTAAATAACTTCCCGGCACACCTAATAAAATAAGCACTGTCGGTTCTTTCTTTCCTTTTACTTCTTTTTGAATGCTAGCAACCTTTTTATCTAATTTAGTTACTACTGCTTCGGCCTGTTTTTCACGCCCATATTTCTTACCTAAATCGCTAATAGAACTTTGCATATTTTTCAAACTCGTTAAATCTAAAAAGTTTGCTTTCATACCCACACCATCAAAAACTGGCTTTAATTCATATTCAAGTGTTGTCACAGATAACACTTCTGAAGGCTTTAATGACTTTACCTTTTCCATATCTGGACTCATTGGATTCCCAACTTCAGGTAAACCTTTATATCGCTTCGGTAAAGTTTTAGAACTTGTTGGAACGCCGACTAAATCTACTTCTAACGCATCCATAATTTCAGTAACAGCCACTGTTGTTGCAACGACGTGCTCTTTACTTTCACTCTTTACCTGCTTTGCTGATTCTTTTTTTGGTGATGAGCACCCGGCTATACTCATTAACAAAATGATAGCCATTAGTACACTTGCAATTTTCTTCACTCTCAATCACCACTCCTTTCCATACAATATGAAACAAGTCTTGATGCACGCGAACATGCATCAAGACTCCAAAAATTACAATCTACCTGCTCTATATTTACGAACTAGTAAAGCAAGTGAACCTAGCAGTAACACCATGTATAAACCAAGTTGTGCTGTATCTGCAGTTTTTGAGTTTTTCTCTTTTTTTGAATCATTTTTTGTATCTTCTTTTTTCTTCTGACCATCTGCATTTCGGTTAAAATCAGGAGTACCTACTGTTTTTACATTATCTACTTTCGGTGTAGTCACTGGATTTTTCGGTTCATTTTTCGGTTCCTCTTTAATAGTTCCTAACGCGCCGATATTATTTGTATCAAATTGAATTTGTACATCGTAGAAATGATGGTAGTTCATCTCATCGATGTCTACCTTTACTTTTGCGTTTAATTTTTTAAATAGATCTTCTACTTCAAACTGTACTACTCGCGTATTTGCATTTTTATCTTCGCTTACTACTTTCGCATCAGCGAATAGTTCCTTGTTTTCCGTTTGGAATTTCGTAATCCACGCACTATTTTTCAGCGTCATCTCAATATATTTTTTACCATCTTTTACGATTAATTTCGCTGGATTTACAACATAGTCATTCATCTTTGAAATCTCATCTGTTTTATCTTTTAATACTTTAAATGTAATATCATATTGGCCATCTACTAAATTTTCCGGATCAACTATTACTCTCGGTTTATTATTTTCATCTTGGTTGTTGTTTCCACCTTGGTTGTCGTTTCCGCCTTGGTTGTCGTTTCCGCCTTGGTTGTCGTTTCCGCCTTGGTTGTCGTTTCCGCCTTGGTTGTCGTTTCCGCCTTGGTTGTCGTTTCCGCCTTGGCTATCTAACGGCTTAATGCTACCTTTATCAAATGCAAATTGAATATCGTAAAAATGGTGATAATTCATTGAATCGATATCTACTTTTACTTTTGCATTTAACTTTTTTGATAAATCTGGTACTTCTACTTCCACTACGCGTGTATCAGCTTTTTTATCTTCACTTATTACATTTGTATCAACAAACGAACCATTTTTCTCAAATTTAAATTTTGTAATCCAAGAACTGTTCGTTAACGTAAATGATACATACTTCTTACCATCTTTTACTTTTAGCACACCTGGACTTTTTGTATATGTGTTCATCATTGAAATTTCGTCTGTTTGATCTTTTAATGCTTTGAAATTGATGCTGTATTCACCATCTTTAATTGTTTCAGCATCTGGTTTTTTATTTTCATCTGGTTTTTTATTTTCATCTGTTTTTTCTGCTTCCGGTTTTTCTGCTTCCGGTTTTTCTACTTCTGGTTTTTCTGCTTCCGGTTTTTCTACTTCCGGTTTTTCTACTTCCGGTTTTTCTGCTTCCGGTTTTTCTGCTTCTGGTTTTTCTGCTTCTGGTTTTTCTACTTCTGGTTGTTTCTCTTCATTTTTAATTTGTTCAAGTTTATCTTGTTCAAATAAAAGTTGTACATCATGCGTTTGCTTATAATTTCTTGATGCCATTTCGATAAATACTTTTGTATTTAGTTTTTTAGATAAATCGTTTACTTCAAACTCTACTACTCTTGTATCTTTTTCCTTATCCTCACTCACTACTTTTGCATCAACAAATGCGCCATCTTTTTCCGTTTGGAAATTTTTAATTAATGAGCTACTTTTTAGTGTTACAATTGCTTTTTTCTTACCGTTTTCTACTTTTAATACTCCTGGATTTACCATGTAAGTATTCATCTTAGATTCTTCATCTGTTTGATCTTTTAATACTTTAAATGGAATGCTGTACGTACCATCTGTAATTGTGTTAGAATTTGGTTGTTGATCTGGGTCAGGCTTTTGGTCGGGCTTCTGACCTGGATCGGTAGTTTCATTTGGATCTGGCTTATTAGCTGGGTCCTCTTTTTCATTTGGTTTTTCTACATGAATTGGTGTAATGCTATTTTGATCAAATGCAATACGAACGTCGTACTCATGATGATAATTTAAAAAATCAATATCTACTTTTACTTTTGCATTTAATACCTTCTCTATATCTTCTACATCAAATTCTACTACTCTTGTATCTTTTTCTTTATCTTCACTAATTACATTTGTCGCAACTAGCTTACCTGCTTTTTCTGTTTCAAACTTCGTAATCCATGAACTATTCGTTAATGTAAAGGATACTTTCTTTTTCCCATCCTTCACTTTTAAAGTTCCCGGACTTACTGAATATTGATTCATCATTGATTCTTCATCTGATGTATCTTTTAAAACTTTGAACCCAATTGAATATTCACCGTCAGCCAACTTGGTAGCTGCTTGAACTGCAAGTGGTTGTAATGTTGATACGAATGTAAATATCATTAAAAACATAGCAACAATTATTTTTGTATACCTGTTCAATGGAACGACTCTCCCTTTTGAAAATTATTTAATACTGCTCCCATCAAATACAAAGCGAATATCATATGAAGCATTATAATTAATAATTGGAATATTAATTTTCACCTTTCCATTTAGTTTTTTTGACAAGTCAGCAACTTCAAATTCTACTACTCTAGTATTATCTTTTTTGTTTTCACTTAACACGTTTGTTTCTACAAATTGACCATCTTTTTCTACTTGGAAACTTTTAATAGAAGCACTATCTTTCACTTTAAATGAAACATATTGTTTTCCATTTTTAACTGTTAATGTTGCTGGGCTTTCAAAATAACTATTCATTCTAGACGATTCATCTTTATCGCCTTTCCATACAGTAAAAGCAATATTATATTTTCCATCAGCTAGTTTTGTAGCAGCCTTTGCATCTTGTAAACCTAGTGTTGCGATAAACGTAAATAAAACAGCAAATACAGCAATAATCATTTTAAATTGTTTAAACATATATTCATCCCCCTTCAAAAGATTTATTTACTCAACTTCACTTTACGAATTAAGAAAGCACCTGAAATAAGAATTAACGCTACAAACAATCCAATACGTGCTTCATCGCCTGTTTTTGGGTTATCTGTTTTTTCAGCTTTTCCATTTTCATTTTTTGTTTCTTTGTTCACTTCTTTAGCTGTTTCCTTACTCTCTACTTTTGTTTTCTCTTCTTTTACTTGTGTATCTGTTTTCGCTTGATCATTATTTTTTGTTGTAGCAGCTACGCCGTTATCGCCACCTACAGCTTTTACATTTGCATCAAAAGCAAAACGAATTGTGTAGTGGTGGTCATAGTTTGCATTTGGTACAACAACATGAATTTTTACAGCTGCCGGTTTGGATAAATCATCTACTTTAAACTCTACTGTTCTTTTATCTGCCGATTCATCTTTACTAACAACTTTCGCATCAACAAAATCCCCATTTTCTGGTGCTTTAAATTCTGTAATCCAAGCACTATGATTCATCGGAACTTGTACTCTCATCTCACCGTTTTTCACTATTAATTTTGCCGGCTTTTCAAAATAGTCATTTGCCATTGAAGCTGAATCATTTTCCGCTTTTTGAATTACGTAATTAATATCGTAAGTACCATCAGCTAGTTTTGCTGAAGCATTCCCGTATGGCATTACAAGAAAAGCTAGCATACATACGAACGTTATAATAAAAGCGGGTAATACAGAAACCTTTTTCATTTTTCTTGTTTCCTCCTTGGTTATCTTTCATTTCACTTTTTGAAAATGATAATTATTCTCAATTTATAAGAAAAAAAATAATCTCTTCTACCTATTATTTAATTAGCATTCTTTTATGTAACATAAGTATTATTGATTATCATTCTCATTGAATATTAAAAATAATATCTCACCCTATTCCTTATACGAAGGCATAGAAACTGAGAAAAAATGATAAAACGCATTTATTGATTATCATTCTCAATGTAAATCAAAAAAAATAAACTATCTCTTCTCCTCTTCTTTCACCTCTTCCCACAACAACACTATAGTTATAGAAACCCCTTTTCCCTCACTTCCCTTCCAATATTTCCACAACTAAGTCAATCTTAGCCTACTCATAAATTTTTTGTCAACTATATTACGTATAAAATTTTTAATATCTGAATTTCTCTATATACGGCTTTTTTTACAAAAAAAGAGACTTTCTATAATAGAAAGCCTCTTTTCTCTATTTTTCTACAGCAATTTCCTACTTTTGAAACTTAGAAACTATATAACCAAATCCTATACCGATTATGCCTGGAACTAACCAACCAATTCCTACACTATATAATGGAATCTTATCTAAAATAGGTGCTAGCGCTGCAATTTGAAGGTTTGCATTGTGTAATCCATCAAAGAAACTTATTGCAAATGCTCCTACAATCCCGCCCACATACATCGCTAATGGAAGACGAACGTAGTTTTCAACAAGTGATAATACGATAAGTACGATTCCAATTGGATAAATTGCGATTAAGATTGGTAATGCTAATGCATTTAACTGAGTTAACCCAAGGTTTGCTACCATAAATGCTAATACACAGAAAATGAAAACGACTTTTTGATAAGAAAGCTTTGGTAATAAGGAAGAGAAGTAATCACCACAAGCTGCAACAATACCTACAGAAGTTGTTAAACATGCTGCTGTAATTGCGATCCCTAGTAATAAAGTTCCGTAGCTACCAAATAAATGATTCACGACATTTGTTAAAATAATTCCTCCGTTTGCGCCCATTCCAAGTGACACACTAGAAGCTCCAAGATAAGCAAGTGCTAAATACACAAGTAGTAGACCAAGTGCTGCAATAAATCCTGCAAAGATTGTTACTTTTGCAATACTGTTTTTATTTGTAATTCCTTTTTCTTTTAACGCATGAATTACAACATTTCCGAATACCAGTGCTGCAAGTCCATCTAAAGTTAAATATCCATCAATAAATCCTTTAAAGAGAGGAGCACTATACGCTTCTGTCGGTGCACCAAATTCTCCAATTGGTGTAATAAGTGCTTTACCTACGATAATTGCAATAACAGCTAATAATATTGGAGTTAGCACCTTACCAATACGACCCACTAATTTCGAAGGATTTAAAGCTAAATAGAAAGTGACTGCAAAGAAAATAAGTGTAAAGATAACAAGTGGATATGACTGACCAGCTATCTCACTTGGTAAAAACGGTGCAACACTCATCTCATAAGCTACTGTTCCTGTACGCGGTACACTTACGAATACGCCTAAACATAAATAAATTGCAGTGATAAAAACAAGTGCGAATATAGGATGTACACGTCCTGCTAGCTCATTAATATCTCCCTTTAAAGCTATAACAATTACTCCTAATAAAGGTAGTCCAACGCCTGTTACGATAAAACCAAACAGCGCGATCCATACGTCCGTTCCAGCACCTTGCCCTAACGCTGGTGGAAAAATCATATTACCTGCACCAAAAAACAGTGCAAATAACATTAAACTTATTGCAAACATCTCCGAAAACTTTAAAGATGATTTCATTCCTACTAACCTCCTAAAATAATTAATTAACAAAATATTCTGAATTAAAATCCGTCACATATCCTCTTTCAAGCATACTTCCCCGTAAAAGAACGCAAAAAACACCCGTCCCTAACAAAGGGACGAGTGTTGAAATCGTGGTTCCACCCTTATTCTAATAAAATGAATTCATAACGAAATAAGCTCATTTTATAGCTCGTGTAAATTGATAACGGTTTTATCCGCCAAGAATTACAATGCATCATGTATGCAGTTCACTCTTGAAGTTTAGAGGTGGTAAGCTTGTCTTTTCGTATTAGGAAGCTCACAGCCTAAGGCTTCCCTCTCTGAGAATCGTAAAATACAACTCATGTCCTCATCATTACTTTTATAAAATATCTTGTCGAAACTTGTTGTTTTTTATTATATGGGCTATTTTTTAAAAAATCAATAGTTTTATTTTTTCTGACAAAAAAATATAGGGAGAAAATTTTCCCTCCCTATAACTGCCCTATTAAAATTTCTAACTCTTCAGCTGTAACGCTCCGCCACTTTCCAACTTCAAGCTCATTTAGCTCTATATTCATAATGCGTACTCGCTTTAGCTTTATTACAGTAAATCCGAAAGCACGACTCATTCTACGAATTTGCCTGTTCATTCCTTGCGTTAAAACGATACGAAATGTTGATTGATCGACTCTTGTCACTTTGCACGGCTTCGTCATTCCATCTTTAATCTTTACACCGCTGGACATCTCATTAATAAACCAGTCCGTAAAAGGTTTATCGACTGTGACAACATATTCCTTCTCGTGCTCATGATCACCATGTAAAATTTGATTCGCAATCCCGCCGTCATTCGTTAATAAAATAAGTCCTTCCGATACTTTATCTAATCGTCCAACTGGAAAGATTCGCTCTGGATAATTGATATAATCAATAATATTATCTTCAATATGATCAGCTGCTGTACAAGTAATTCCGACTGGTTTATGAAAGGCTATGTACACCTTTTCTTTCTCTTCTTTTACAATAACTTGCCCATCAATCGTTACAACATCACCATCGCTCACAAGTTCACCGTGCGTACATATTTCACCATTAATAGCCACGCGTCCAGCTTTAATGAGGCGATCTGTTTCACGTCTGGAGCATGATTTTGCTTCGCTTATGTATTGGTTGATTTTCATGTTCTATTCCTTTTCACATATATTAAAAGCGTCAATCTATGGCAATATCATTCTGCCACGATTGACGCTTTTTCACTTCGCAAAAACAACTAAATAAATAACCCCAATCACCAAAAATATTCCGCAACAAGCTAACAATACTTTTGCAAGTTTGTCCATAAACATATAATGGTTTCCCCTTTGTTTCGTTGTTTTCTATTTTAATTCGACAACTGTTACGCCTAGGCCTCCCTCGCCCATGTCACCGTAACGGAAGGTTTTTACACCGCGATGCTTCTTCAAGTAATCTTGTACACCTTGGCGAAGTGCTCCTGTTCCTTTACCGTGAATAATTGATACGCGAGGATAGCTTGCAAGCTGGGCATCGTCTAAGTATTTCTCAACGCGCGCCATTGCATTTTCAAATCGCTCACCACGAAGGTCAAGTTCTAATGAAACGTGATAGTCTCTACCTTTTACCGTTGCAACTGCTTTTTTCTCTGTTTGCTTCGGTGTGTTAATGTATTCCATGTTAGATTCTTTTACTTTCATCTTCAGAATACCGATTTGTACGCTCCACTCAGTATCGCTTACTTTTTCAAGTAATTGACCTTTTTGACCGAACGTTAATACTTTTACTTCATCACCTGCACGTAACTGTTGTTTCGGCGCAGTGTTTTTCACGTTTACTTTTTGTTTCTTAACAAGCTCTGGTGCTGCGCCTTCTAGACGGCTCTTCGCTTCAATTAACTCGTGGTCTTTCACGTTTGCAAGCTGTGCTTTACGCAATTGACGAAGTTCTTGAATAATGCCTTCTGCTTCTTTCTTTGCAGCTTCGACTTTTTCTTCCCCTTCTTTTTGCGCTTTTAATAATCGTTCATCGCGATCTTCGTTAAATTCAATAATTTGACGTTGTAATTCACGATGAAGTTTTTCAGATTGTTTGCGAAGTGCTTCTGCTTCGTTCCAGTCACGCTCTGCGTTCTTCTGGCTTTCTTCTAACTTCGCAATCATATTTTCAATTTTATTCGTATCTGTACTAATGTGGTTGCGTGCTTGGTCAATAACGCGATCAGATAATCCAAGACGTTTCGAAATTTCAAAGGCATTACTACGGCCTGGTACACCGATTAATAATTTATAAGTTGGACTTAATGTATTTACATCAAACTCAACACTCGCATTAATAACTTGCTCACGGTTATATCCGTATGCTTTTAATTCTGGATAATGCGTCGTTGCAACAACGCGAGCACCGCGATTACATACTTCATCTAAAATCGAAATTGCTAGTGCAGCCCCTTCTTGTGGGTCTGTTCCAGCACCTAATTCATCGAATAAAACTAAGCTTTCAAAATCAGCTTTTTCTAAAATATCAACGATGTTCACCATATGTGAGGAGAACGTACTTAAACTTTGTTCAATCGATTGCTCATCACCGATATCAGCAAATATATTTTTAAACACACAAATCTCTGACTCATCCATTACTGGAATGTGAAGACCAGATTGCGCCATTAAAACACAAATACCAACTGTTTTCAGCGTAACTGTTTTACCACCTGTATTCGGTCCTGTAATAACAATTGTCGTGAAATCTTTACCTAACATAATGTTATTTGGCACAATAATTTCTGGATCGATTAGCGGATGGCGAGCTTGTCTTAAATCCATATAACGCTCGTTATTTACGATTGGTTTCGTTGCTTTAATTCGCTTTGCATAAAAAGCTTTCGCAAAAATGAAATCAAGATTCGCAACTACTTCTACGTTTGATAAAACGATATCGGCTTCTACTGCCACTTCTTCTGTTAACATCAATAAGATGCGTTCGATTTCTTGTTTCTCTTTCACACGAGCTTCTTGCAGTGCGTTATTTAATTCTACAATGACTTGCGGTTCAATAAATAACGTTTGTCCAGAAGCTGATTGATCGTGAACAATACCACCATATACGCCGCGGTATTCTTGTTTTACTGGGATTACGTAACGTTCGTTACGAATCGTTACAATCGAGTCAGACAGCATCTTTTGCGCATTTGAAGAGCGCGTCATATTTTCTAATTTTTCACGAATACGGCTTTCCGCAGTACGAATTTGAGTACGAATACCACGCAGTTTATCACTTGCGCTATCGACTACTTCACCGCCGTCACCGATACAATTTGTAATTTTCTTTTCTAAATCATATAAAGATACAATTTGAGCGACGTGAGTTTCTAAAATCGGAAGCTCGACACCGTTATCAGCCATATCTTCAATGAAACGTTTCATATTACGACTACCATACATCGTATTCGCAATATCAAGTAATTCATTTGGACTTAACATACTCCCAATTTTTGCACGCTTCACATTTGAGCGAATATCCGTAATACCACCTAATGGTGCACTACCTTTTAAACGAATAACTTTCGCTGCTTCATCCGTTGTATCTTGCATTTCTACAATTTCTTCAAAATCAGTGCTCGGCACTAAATGCTTCACTTTGTCACGGCCAAGTGAAGAGGCTGTATGTTCAAGTAATTGTTCTTTTACTTTATTGTATTCTAATACACGCAACGTTCTTTCTAACATGTTGCAGGTCCCCCTTGCGTTACTTATTACGTTTAATATAGTCTAATAAACGTTCAATATCCCATGTGTTAATCACGTTATCTTTTTGAATCCAACCTTTACGTGCTGCTGCTACACCTGTTTCCATATCTTCTAACATTTCAAGTGTATGAGCATCTGTATTAATCGCTACTTTTACACCAGCATCTTGTGCTTGTTTTAATAATTTAGCGCTTAAATCTAGACGGTTCGGATTCGCATTTAATTCTAAAACTGTATTTGTCTCTTTTGCGAGTTCAATTAATAAATCTGTATCTACATCATAACCCTCACGGCGCCCGAGAAGACGTCCTGTCGGATGAGCAATCATTGTGACATGTTTATTCTCAAGTGCAGTACGCAGACGCTTCATGATCGTTTCACGGTCTTGTGAGAAGCTAGAGTGAATCGCTCCAATAACATAGTCTAATTCTTCTAATACTTCATCATCAAAATCAAGCGAGGCATCTGGTAAAATGTCCATTTCAATTCCGCGTAAAATTGTAATGTCTGGATACTTTTCATTCATACGTTCAATTTCTTTCGCTTGCTCACGAAGACGCTCTTTCGTTAAACCATTCGCTACTTTTAAGTATTGCGAGTGATCAGTAATCGCCATAAACTTATATCCACGAGCACGGCACGCTTGTACCATTTCTTCAATAGAAAAAGCACCGTCACTCCAAGTTGTATGCATATGTAAATCACCTTGTATATCGGAAAACTGAATTAAGTTCGGATACTCTTTAATTAATTCAATTTCTTTTCCATCTTCACGCACTTCTGGCGGAATAAATGGTAGACCGAAATGAGCAAAGAAGTCTTCTTCAGTCTCAAATGTTTTCACTTCACCTGTTTCTAAGTTCTCTACACCGTACTCACTAATTTTCTCGCCTTTATCTTTTGCGATTTGACGCATTTTTACGTTATGGTCTTTTGATCCTGTGAAATGGTGAAGTGTTGTAATAAACTCTTCTGGTTTTACTAAGCGGAAATCGATTGAAATATCATATTCATATTGAAGACGAACAGAAACTTTCGTATCCCCACTTGCGATTACCTCAATCATATTATCGAATTGTAGTAAATGCTCACGTACCGTTGCTGGTTCTGTCGTTGCAATGATAAAATCTAAATCTTTCACTGTTTCACGAACACGGCGCAAACTACCAGCACGAGAGAAACGAATTACTTCAGCAATATTCGACAATTTCTCCTCTATTTCCCCGGCAATAGGCAATACCATCGCAATTGGTAAACGCTCTGGACGAGAGCCTACTTGATCGATTGCTTCTAATATTTTCTCTTCTGTCTTCTTACCGAAACCAGCTAAAGCTTGTACTTTATTTTCCTCACAAGCAGCTTTTAACGTCTCCATATCAATAACGCCTAGCTCTTTATATAACTTAGCCACCTTTTTACCACCAAGACCTGGTAGTTTTAATAACGGCAATAAGCTACTCGGTACTTCTTTTTCAAGTTCTTGTAATACTTCAGATGTTCCCGATTCTATATATTCTTGAATAACGGCTGCTGTTCCTTTTCCGATGCCCGGAATCTTTGTGAAATCTTCAATCTCAGAAAGACTACGATCGTCACTTTCTAATGCTGCTGCCGCTTTACGAAATGCAGATATTTTAAATGGATTCGCACCCTTTAGTTCCATAAAAAGCCCGATTGTCTCTAATAATTTGATAACTTGTTTTTTATTTACTTTCATCATTACCCCGCCTTTCTTTCATAGAAAAAAACTTCTCTTTCCGAAAAAAGAGAAGTTATACTCTGCTACCTGTCTGCCATAGTTCCTTCACCTTTTCAGATAGAATCGGTGTATCGTCTACAATTATTTTGCTAATTGATGATTTTTGTAATGGTGTTTGTACTTGTTCAATCGGAAGAATGTTTCCAATGATAATTAAGACAAACAAAACAATATATACTTCTAAAAATCCGAGGATTGCCCCCGCAAACGCATTTACTTGCTTTAAAACCGGTATTTCTGCAAACATATTTAACAAATTACCAAGTAATGAAAGTGCTATTTTTGTAATAATAAACAATATGATAAACGCAAGCGCTTGATAAAATACTGTCTCAATATTATTTGCATCAATCCATTCTGGAACAGATACGTTTTTATCAAATGGATACGGAATAAATTTCGCAAGTGCTGGCGCTAAATCTTTACAGTACCAGTATGCAACAAGGTATGCGATAATAAAGCTTGTTAACTTTACAAGTTGCAGAATAAACCCTCTGCGTAAGCCGAGGAAAAATCCCATAACAAGCAGTAAAATGATAATAATATCAATCATGTTATTCCATTCCTTTTTTTGTCATACTTTCTTTCAATTTCTCATGTTCTTCTTTTAATTTTATGTAATCGTGTATGACGTTTACCGCCGTCAATACCGCTAGTCTACTCGTGTCAAGCGAAGGATTCTTGGCATTGAGTTCGCGCATTTTATCATCCACAATCGCTGCTACCATGCGGATATGACTTGTACTTTCATCGCCAACAACTGAATATTGCTGACCATAGATTTCTACATTAATTCGACTTTTCTTTCCCTTTTGTTGTGACAACTCACCGGCCTCCAATCACGTACAGAATCCTAAAGTTTATCATACCATGAACCTTCATAATATGGAAACAGAAAGAACAATCCGATATGATAAAAATAACAATATAAAAAAAGGGGCGACCATTATGTCAAATTCTATCGTAATTCAAACAAATTCTACAGTAATTGAAGACATGAAACAACAATATAAACATTCACTTAGCCCGAAAATTCCGCAAGGCGGTATCTTTATGGCTAAGGTGCCATCTTGCACGATTACAGCGTATAAATCTGGAAAAGTAATGTTCCAAGGAGGCCGCGCTGAAGCAGAAGCTTCTCGTTGGCAAACTGTCTCTCACGCGCCGAAAACAGCTGTAAAAAAATCTGTCGATTCCCATCGTTATGCGCCGCCTACTTCCATCAGTACAATGTCTATTGTAGGGTCTGATGAAGTTGGTACGGGAGATTTCTTTGGACCGATGACAGTCGTTGCTGTATATGTGGAGGCGAAGCAAATTCCACTACTAAAAGAACTTGGTGTAAAAGACTCTAAAAACTTAAATGACGATCAAATTACTGCCATTGCGAAACAACTTCTACACGTTGTTCCTTATAGCTCTCTTGTCCTTCATAATGAAAAATATAACGAGCTATTTGATAAAGGAAACAACCAAGGTAAGTTAAAAGCCTTGCTACATAATAAAGCTATTACAAACTTATTAGCGAAAATGGCACCTACAAAACCTGAAGGCGTCTTAATCGACCAATTCACACAACCTGATACATACTACAAATATTTAGCAAAACAAAAACAGGTACAGCGTGAAAATGTTTATTTTGCTACGAAAGGTGAAAGCGTCCATTTAGCAGTAGCCGCTGCTTCTATTTTAGCTCGCTACTCATTCGTAAAACAGTTTGACGAACTAAGTAAAAAAGCTGGTATGCCACTTCCGAAAGGTGCTGGTAAACAAGTTGATATCGCTGCTGCTAAATTAATTCAAAAGCTTGGTAAAGAACGATTACCCGAGTTTGTGAAACTGCATTTCGCTAATACGGAGAAGGCGCTTCGCTTATTAAAATAGTATCGACAAAAACAGGAGCCTACAAACTCCTGTTTTTTGTTTCATCCTACTATTGTCCTTATAGTTTTGTTATAATTATAATATACAGATTATTCTAACATAGGAGGAGATCTACATTGCTACTTCTACAAATGATTCTAAATATTTTACTAGGCGATCCACACGAAAGACAGTTCGAAATTAGAGAAAACATTCAGCTACTAAGTGAACAACCAGCGTTCAACGATTTAATAGAACGTTATGGTCGATCTTTCTTATTAAACTTTCGGATTCGAAGATTTATCGGGAAACACGATGCACGCTTGTTAATACATAATCCAGCAAAACTACAACACTTCTGTGAAGAACTTGAATGTATGATTAGAAAAAGGAGGTTTTTCATATGAACGCTGTAAAAGTTAAAAAGGTACGATATGCTTTCGTACACCTCGTAGGTCCACTTTCTTACCTCACTATTTCTATCATTTGGGGAGCTTTTTTCACTACTAAATCCACATTCGAAAATATATATGATAATCTTGGCGTGATGGCCATCTATTACGTGTTCATGAGTTTACTGTGGTTTTTCTATTTAGATCGATTAGACAAAGACATAAATAAGATTACAAAAGAAATTAACGATAATAAGATGTAACACATAACAAAGGAGAGCCCTTAAGACTCTCCTTTGTTATGTTAGCTTCGTTTCTGCTTCTTATTTGATGAAGATACTTTATGAGAACCTGTTTCATGTGTCGTCGTTCCTTGTCCTTCAACTTCTGGAGAACCTAGGCCCGATCTTGAATGATCTTTTTTCACTTTTTTACTCATTTATATTCACCCCTTCGCGTTACTTTTTGCTACGAGGGAATAAACTATACAATATGTAAAATAAAAAGCGAGAGGAAATCCTCTCGCCTTTTTTCATATTTTAGAATTCAGAAGAACCTGGAGTTCTTGGGAATGGAATTACGTCACGGATGTTAGCCATACCAGTGATGTACATTAGGAAGCGCTCGAAACCTAGACCGAATCCAGCGTGTTTTGTACCGCCGTATTTTCTAAGTTCTAAGTACCACCAGTAGTCCTCTTCGTTCATACCTAATTCTTTAATTCTGTCTACTAAAACGTCCATTCTTTCTTCACGTTGGCTTCCGCCGATTAATTCGCCGATGCCAGGAACTAGAAGGTCAGTAGCAGCTACTGTTTTACCGTCTTCATTTAAACGCATGTAGAATGCTTTAATGTCTTTCGGATAGTCAGTTACGAATACAGGGCGTTTGAAGATTTCTTCTGATAAGTATCTTTCGTGCTCTGTTTGTAAGTCAATTCCCCATTCTACTGGGTATTTGAAGTCAGCACCTGATTCTTGAAGCACTTTAATTGCTTCTGTATAAGTGATGCGACCGAAGTCAGAGTTAATTACGTTGTTCATGCGCTCAAGAACTGTTTTATCAACGAAGCTGTTGAAGAATTCCATTTCTTCTGGTGCATGCTCTAATACGTATTTCATTGCATATTTCAGCATATCTTCTGTAAGGTTCATTACGTCCCCTAGTTCAGCGAATGCAATCTCAGGCTCAACCATCCAGAACTCAGCAGCGTGGCGAGTTGTGTTTGAGTTTTCTGCACGGAATGTAGGTCCGAATGTGTATACGTCACGGAATGCTAATGCATAAGCTTCAGCGTTCAGCTGTCCACTTACTGTTAAGTTTGTTTCTTTACCGAAGAAGTCTTTTGACTCATCAACTTTTCCGTCTTCACCTTTTGGTAGGTTATTTAAATCTTGCGTTGTTACGCGGAACATTTCGCCAGCACCTTCTGTATCACTACCAGTGATGATTGGTGTGTGAACATGTACGAATCCACGCTCTTGGAAGAATTGGTGAATCGCAAATGCTGCGATAGAACGTACGCGGAACGTTGCAGAGAATGCATTTGTTCTTGGACGTAAGTGAGCGATTGTACGTAAGTATTCAAACGTATGACGTTTCTTTTGAAGTGGGTAATCAGAATCTGATAAACCCTCGATATCAATTTTTTCTGCTTTAATTTCAAATGGTTGCTTCGCTCCCGGCGTTGCAATTACTTTACCTTCTACTTTAACTGAAGAGCTAAGTGGAAGTTTTGCAATTTCTTTGAAGTTCTCTAATTCTGTATCGAAAACGATTTGAACGCTTTTAAAGAAGCTACCGTCGTTTAATTCGATGAAACCAAATGCTTTTGAATCACGTAAGTTACGAATCCACCCTGATACTTGTACTGTTTGATCTGCATACTTTTCTGTATCTCTATACAGACTTTTTACTAATGTGTTTTCCATAGTGAAATTCTCCTTTGCTCATATATTTAAATACAAAAAAACCTTTCATCCATAAAGGGACGAAAGGTTAAACTTCGCGGTACCACCCAATTTGTCATAAAGACCAACTTTAACTCGTATGTAATACATACTTCCCGGTTTGTAACAGGCCGGATTCCCGTCTAAGTCTACTCTTGAATACAAAATTCAATTTCGGTTAGCAACTCCAAGGTGTTCTTCACATATACCGCCTCATCAGGCTCTCACCGTCCCTGACTCGCTTTGGATTATAGTATATACTACTTTTCCTTATCATCGTCTTTCATTTTGTTAAACTAAAATTAATGTACTACATTCGAGAGAAAGATGCAAGGTGTCGGAAAATATATGAGCGATTTTTGTAATATATCGACTTACCGACAGTGTCCGACAACCAATCCAATAAAAAAATTGCCGGAATGAATCCGGCAATTTTCTAATTACTTACGTAACTCCGCACCGAATTTCTCTTCTACCGTTGTTAGTACACGGTTATGTGCTTCTGTTACTTCTTCGTCTGTTAATGTACGTTCTGCATCGAAGTAAGTCATAGAGAATGCAAGTGATTTCTTGCCTTCTTCCATTTTTTCACCTTCGTATAAGTCGAATAGTGTTACGTCTTTCAGAAGTTCTCCGCCAGCTTCAGCAATGACTTGCTTCATTTCACCAGCTTTTGTTTCTTTTGTTACTACAACAGCCATGTCACGTGTCATAGATGGGAAACGTGGAATTGCTGAGTAGTAAGTTTCCTCAGCGTCTGCACCGAATACTTTTACAAGAGATAATTCAAATACGAATGTATTTTTCACATCTAATTGTTTTTCTGCTTCTGGGTGCAATTGACCGATGAAACCAATTACTTCGCCATCTAATACGATGTCAGCTGTACGGCCTGGGTGCATACCTTCACGTTTTGCCGGTGCATATGTGATTTGATTTGAAACGCCAAGCACGTCGAATAGTCCTTCTAGTACACCTTTCACAACGAAGAAGTCTACTACTTTCTTCTCACCTTGCCATGCATGGTGAAGAGCAAGACCTGTCATAACACCTGCAAGATGTTGTTCTTCTTTCGGAAGTTCTCCTTCTTCTGTCGGTAAGAAGATAGAACCTACTTCGTATAAAGCAACGCTGTCGTTTTTACGAGCGACATTGTATGAAACTGCTTCTAGTAATTGCGGTACTAAGCTTAAACGAAGTTGGCTACGTTCTTCACTCATTGGAAGTGCAAGACCTACAGGCGCCTTTTCGTTTGGCTCAACCATATATTGTTTCGCTTTGTCAGCGCTTGTTAATGAATACGTAATTGCTTCATATAAACCAGCACCCTCTAAGAAGCGGCGTACTTTACGACGTTTCGTTTGTGCTGATGTTAATTTACCACGAGTCATCGTTCCAGAAGGTAATGTAACTGGAATGTGGTCATAACCGTATAGACGGCCCACTTCTTCTACTAAGTCTTCTGAAATTGTAATATCAGGACGACGTGCTGGTATATTTACATGGAATGTTCCTTCTACTTCTGTAAATGGGAATTTCAAGTTTGTGAACATTGTACCCATTTCACTCGCAGAAATATTTGTACCTAATACACGGTTTACTTTTTCAGCAGTAACAGATACTGTACGCTCTTGTACTTGTAAGTTGTCAGCTTCTACTACACCTTCAAGTGCTTCACCGCCAGCATATTTCGCCATTAAAGCAGCTGCGTGTTGAATTGCTTCAAATGTACGTGTTGGATCGATTCCTTTTTCGAAACGTGCACTTGATTCACTACGAAGACCTAAGTCTTTTGATGTACGACGTACTGTTTGACCTGCAAAGTATGCAGACTCAATTAGAACGTTTACTGTCTCATTTGTAACTTCAGAATCCGCCCCGCCCATTACACCAGCAACAGCTAAAGCTTTCGTGCCGTTTGTAATTACAAGATGGTGGCTTTGTAATGTACGCTCTTGATCATCTAACGTTTCAATTTTTTCGCCTTCTTTTGCAAGACGAACAACGATTTCTTTTGAACCTAATTTATCGTAATCGAATGCATGTAACGGTTGACCGTATTCCATTAAAATGTAGTTTGTAATATCAACTACGTTGCTAATTGGACGAATGCCAGCTGCCATAAGACGAGTTTGCATCCACATTGGTGATGGACCAATCTTTACGTTTTTAACCATTTTTGCAATGTATAACGGGTTTTCTTCTTTCGCTTCTACACTTACAGAAATATAATCAGAAGTTTTTTCTGCTGTTTCTTGTAAGTCGATAGCTGGAAGTTTTACTTCGCGGCCATAAATAGCAGCTACTTCATATGCAACACCTAACATGTTTAGGCAATCTGCACGGTTTGGTGTTAAGCCAAGCTCAAGTACTTCATCGTGTAAGTTTAAAATTTCAAGTGCATCTGCACCAACTTCAGCGTCACTTGGGAAGATGAAGATACCATCTGCGTATTCTTTTGAAACTAACTTTCCATCAATACCAAGCTCTTGAAGAGCACAAACCATACCGTGAGAAGCTTCACCACGTAGTTTTGCTTTTTTGATTTTGAAGTTACCAGGAAGTACAGCTCCAACTTTTGCAACTGGTACTTTTAAACCTTTTGCAATGTTAGCAGCTCCACAAATAATTTGAACTGGCTCTTCTTCACCGATATCGATTAAGCATTTGCTTAATTTATCAGCTTCTGGGTGTTTTTCACATTCTAATACGTGACCAACTACAACACCTTTTACACCTTTATTTAATACTTCAACGCCTTCTACTTCAATACCACTTTTCGTGATTTTGTCTGCTAGTTCTTGTGCTGTTACATCTTTAATATCTACATACTCTTGTAACCAACGATATGATACGAACATATTTATCCTCTCCTTCCCTTACGCTCGTTTGAATTGTTGTAAGAAACGTACATCATTTGTATAGAAATGACGAATGTCATCTACTCCGTATTTCAACATTGCGATACGCTCTGCGCCCATACCGAATGCGAAACCTTGATATTCTTTTGAATCATAACCAGCCATTTCAAGTACGTTCGGGTGAACCATACCTGCGCCTAGAATTTCAATCCAGCCAGTTCCTTTACAAGTGCCGCAACCTTTGCCATGACACATCATACAAGAAATATCCATCTCTACAGATGGCTCTGTGAATGGGAAGAAACTTGGACGAAGACGGATTTCACGATCTTCACCGAACATCTTTTTCACGAATACTTGCAGTGTACCTTTTAAGTCACTCATACGAATGTTTTTATCAATTACAAGACCTTCAATTTGCATGAACTGATGCGAATGCGTCGCATCGTCGTCATCACGGCGATACACTTTACCAGGACAAATAATTTTGATTGGGCCTTTTTCTTTATTATTTTCCATCGTACGTGCTTGCACAGAAGATGTATGTGTACGTAGTAACGTTTCTTCTGTAATGTAGAATGTATCTTGCATATCACGCGCTGGGTGATCTTTCGGTAAGTTTAGTGCTTCGAAGTTGTAGTAGTCTTTTTCTACTTCTGTTCCTTCAGCTACTTCATAACCCATACCGATGAATACATCTTCAATTTGCTCAACAACAGCTGTTAACGGATGGTGACAACCTGTTTCAACAGGACGACCTGGCAGTGTAACATCGATTGTTTCAGTAGCTAATTTCGCTTCGATTACTGCTTTTTCTAAGTTACTAATTTTGTCATCTAAACGCGTTTGAATCGCTTCACGCACTTCATTTACTAATGCTCCCATACGTGGACGCTCTTCTGCTGACAATTTTCCCATGCCGCGTAATACTTCTGTAATTGGGCCTTTTTTTCCTAAATACGCTACGCGTACGTCGTTTAAGCCCTTTAGCTCTTTCGCTTCTTCAATAAGCTCTAACGCTTTTTGCTTTAGCTCTTTTAAACGTGCTTCCATTTTGGAACCCTCCTAATTTTAAAAATAAAAAAACCTCGCTCCCAAAAAGGGACGAGGTAAATTCGCGGTACCACCCTAAATTGACAGAACAAGTCTGCCCACTCATTAGTTATAACGATCAATTCTGACCGGAACGCCTTTACATATACATGGTCCTGGCGTCAACTCCAGAGGTGAATTCACTTCCGTCTACCATAAGAATGCTTTCAGTCTACGGCACTCTCTCCCTATATGGCGATTTTGTAAGTTACTCTTCTCTATCAACGTTTTTCGTTATTTAACTTTTAATATAATGTACTTCAACTTATTATAAGAAGTTTTTTATTTGTTCGCAACCGGGCTTTGCAAATAATACGTTAAAATCCCTGCTGCAACCGCAACATTTAATGATTCTGCCCCGCCGTAAATCGGAATATACAAGTTTTGATCCGTTTTTGCAAGAATTTCTTGGCGTACGCCATTTCCTTCATTTCCTACAATTAATGCAAAACTGCCAGCCGGCGTTACTTCACCATACGGAACTCCATTTTCAAGAGCTGTCCCATATACAGGAACGTTGTTTTCTTTTAACTTGTCTACCCATTCTTCTAAGTTCCCTTTTACAATTGGTAAGTGGAAAATAGAGCCTTGTGTAGAGCGGAGTACTTTACTATTGTAAACATCAACACAACCTTCTCCAAGCACAACGGCGTGAATACCAGCTGCATCAGCTGTACGAATAATTGTTCCTAAATTACCTGGGTCTTGCAGGCCATCTAATAAAAGGAATTTCCCATCAGTAAGAGCTACTTCTTTCTCATGCTTCTCACAAACAGCAAATACACCTTGTGTCGTTTCTGTTTCACGAAGTATTTTGACAATCGCCTCAGGTACGATATACATTTCCACATCATTAACTGTCCAATCTTTCGGAAGGTCTGTCTGATCTGAAACGATAAGTTCTGTTACAATTCCTGCCTTCAAAGCTTCCTCGACTAAGTGGAATCCTTCTACAAAAAATAAACCTTTTTTATCGCGTTCTTTTTTCGTTTGCAGCTTTTTCCACTGCTTTACACGCGGATTTTGTACTGAATCAATGTTTTTCATAATATGTATTTCCCTCTCTTCTTGTCTTATCATTATAGCCTATTTTTCATACATATTTACATAAAAAAGAACAAAAACTAACGTCAGTTTCAATTCTGAAGAAGAGGTGAAAGCAATGAGTTTTAATTTACGCGGTGCTGTATTAGCGAATGTATCTGGAAATTCACAAGATCAATTACAAGAAACAATCGTCGATGCAATTCAAAGCGGTGAAGAAAAAATGCTTCCAGGTCTTGGCGTTTTATTTGAAGTCATTTGGAAAAACGCTGATGAAAATGAAAAGCACGAAATGTTAGAAACACTAGAGCAAGGATTAAAAAAATAAGCAATTTGAAAATCACCTTTGCATAAGCTAAGGTGATTTTTTTGCAGAAAAATTTTTTCTTCTCCTAAACATTTCTACTTTACTAACGAACTATGATGGAGTACAATGTTCAAAATACATTTAAACCGATCGATTTTTCTTCATATACACCATAAGATAAAAGGAGTGAATGTTTTATGCACCGTATTACGCTTGAACAAATTTTTAAACACCACATTACACAAAAATACGTAAACCGTTCTGGAATGGTCCACGCGATCGCTGTCGCTTACCATGCGTTTCACCTAGCCAAAAAGCATCACGCCTCAGTCGATGCTGCCACAAAAGCTGGCTTCCTTCATGATATCGGACATCATACGTGGTACACAGGCGGTGAATGGGATTATGACTTATATAAAAAGAATGATATACACGCAATTAAAGGCGCTGAAAGAGCACATAAATTACTTATTAGATTAGGAGAACATCCAAAACTAGCAAAAGAAATTTCTATTGCAATTCTTCTTCATACAGATTCTTTCTTAGTGGAACAAGAAATTGAAAGAACATCTCTTCAAAATATTATTAAATGGGCAGACGAAGCAGATGAAGAACCGGGCGGAGCGCATCATTATCGAACAATTTCTTATGAAAAAGCACTTAAAGCAATTCAGCAATTAGATCGATTGGTAGAGCGTGAATTGCAAATAGAGCAAGCAAAATTGAATAACAAGACAGAACATAGTTATCAATGAGAAAGAGGCATCACTACAGGGTGATACCTCTTTTATTATTTTATGGAAAATACACCTTTATATGTAATATTTAAATATTACGCCTGAAAACAAAATGCCTTATAATTAAATATACAAATATAAAGAGGTGATTCTACATATGCAACCCGCTACACAACTTTCTAATGAACAGAAATACTCTATGTCATGGGGACAATTTATTAGCTCCGTTGTATTCGCTTTTTTCGGAACCGGACTTATTACTGTGTTCCTCGCAATGCCCTTAACAATTTATACAGCCAGTCTTACAGATAAAAAACAAATTGCCCTGTATGAATCTATCGTAAATACTGCAAGTATTGTATTACAGCTAGCCGTGTTGTTATTCTTCATTTTTAAATTCGAACCCGCAAAAAAATTACTACTACAATCATTTAACTTTAAAGCACTGAAAGAATGGCGTACATACGTATACTTACTTCTTTTCTTCGCTATAAACATTTTACTCAATTACATCTTGTTAAATTATGTGTTCCAAGACGCTACAAAGCAGCAATCTTCCGCACTAAACTTAGATGTCTTTAAGCAGTATCAAATATTATTACTTCTCGGCTTTGCAATACTCACACCAATTTTTGAAGAGCTTATTTTCCGTGGCTTTATACTTCGCTTTTTCTCAGAACGCTTTCCATTTTGGATTGCAGCGATTATAACAAGCTTCTTCTTCGGTATCGCTCATACATACTCACTTGGCGTAATGGTCATTACTTTCTTCATGGGATTATTAATGGCTATTTTATGTAAAAAAACAAAATCCATTATTCCAGCTATGTTATTTCATATTATGAATAATATGTTGGCATTCTTGAATTAGAAAGAGGTATCCTCACGATACCTCTTTTATTAATTCGTATAATCACTTCTCATTTCCATCAATTTATACATATTTATTAATATTATCCAAAATAAACTTCATGTAGTAAAATATAACTTAATTCATATAAAGGAGTTTACATATGTTTAGTGTTATTTGGATGCTTTTCACGCCACTTCTCTTACTATGCGGGATTGCTGGTGGTATTTTTTTAATAGTAACAGGAATTAAATATCGGAAATTACTCGTTGGTTTAATGGGGCTACTTAGCCTATCCTTTGTCACACTACCTTTTGTTTTTTTAAGTATAGGAATTAATATGGATACAATATTCCCCATTCCAACTGCTCTTTACTGGACCCTATTTTCTTTAACTGGATTATTAGCAGGGATAAGTGGATTCCAAGCAAAAATTAAAAGTATACGTAATATGGGGTTCATTATTTTTACCATTGGAATATTAGGGGTTATCTTCTGGGTACTCATGTCTGTAGGTGATTGATTCTATATAACTTTTTTCGAAACCCACAAATCGGAGGTAATACAGAAATGTTCGGAATATTAATTTGGATGATTTTAGCTTTTACTTTAATGTTATGCGAATTCATCGTCGGCATTTTTTTAATTATTGCTGGTATGAAATGTCGTAAATCATTTACTATTATAGCTGGTTTAATTAGCATATCTCTTATCGTTGTTCCTATCATTTGTATAGGTTATGGAATAGACTTAGAGGGGATGATTCCAATTTCAGGAACTTTATATTGGGGTCTCTTCTCTTTAGCTGGACTATTAGCTATAGTAAACGGAAGACACATATCGAGTATTCGTTCTATGGGGACGATTTTATTTATAACAGGATTATGCTCTGTAAGTGGTTATTACCTTTTATATCTTACTCTTTAAAAAGACAAAAAAAGCAGGGAAATTAATTCCCTGCTTTTCTATTTGGTTTATTGCCTGATGGTAAGAAGAACGATAACACCCAAGCGATACCTGCTAGTATCGTTGCGATTAAGAAGGCATCGTTAATACCGTTAATTGCAGATAGCTTTGAAATTTGTCCATATAATAGTTGTGTGCTCATCGCGTCTCCTGCTTGAGCTGATCCAGCTAAGGCCGCTAAACTTTGCCCCATGCCATGTATTTTATCAACTAAAATTGGGTTTGATGTTGTTAACATGTTGCCGTAATCTGCTACGTGAGCAGTCGTTTGTTGCGTCATAAGTGTAATTAAAATCGCTGTTCCGATTGAACCCGCTACTTGTCTTGACGTATTTTGCGTTGCTGTACCGTGAGAAATTAATTTCATCGGCAGCGCGTTCATACCAGCCGTCATAATTGGCATCATAATGAATGACATACCAATTGAACGTATAATATAATCCGTCATAATAACGCTATACGGTGTATCCATCGATAATTTTGTAAATTCATATGTCGCATACGTCGTAATTGCCAATCCAATTATCGCTAATGGACGAATGCCATATTTATCGAATAATTTACCCGCTACTGGTCCCATGATCCCCATAATTAATGATCCTGGAAGAAGTAGTAAACCAGATTCAATTGGCGTAAAGCCACGAATGTTTTGCAGATATACTGGAAGCAATAACATACCTCCGAATAATGCCATCGTAACGATTGCGTTAATTACTAAAGTGAAAGTAAATACTGGATATTTAAATACTTGTAAATCAAGCATTTTATTGTCCGTTGTTAACTCTCTCCAAATAAATAACGCTAAACCAATTACACCAATGATAAGTGAAATAACAACTTCTGCACTAGTCCAACTATTATTTCCAGCCTCACTAAATCCGTACAGCAAGCTTCCTAGCCCAATACTTGAACTAACAACACCAAATACATCTAATTTTGTTTTAGACACTGGCTGAGCTAGTGTAAAGAATTTTAAAGATAGGAACGTAATAATTAAACCGATAATAAACATCGCATAGAACATTAAGTTCCAGCTGTAATTTTCAATTACCCAACCTGTTACAGTCGGTCCGATAGCTGGAGCTAAAATCATCGCTACACCTAGTAACCCCATCGCTGCTCCGCGCTTATGAGGCGGGAACAATGTCATAAAGATATTCATACCAACCGGCATTAAAATACCCGCACCAACTGCTTGAATTACGCGGCCCGTCATCATCATCGTAAAGTTTCCGGAAGTAGCACAAATGATAGATCCTACCGTGAAGAATAACATTGCTGCTACGAATAATTTACGATACGTAAATCGTGAAACTAAAAATGCACTAATCGGTACTAAAATACCATTTACAAGCATGAAGCCTGTAATTAACCATTGTGCTGTTGAAGTTGATACGTTAAATTCATTCATTAACGGAGGTAATGCAACGTTAATGATTGTTTGGTTTAAAATAGAAACGAACATGCCGAGAATTAATACAGCTACAACTGCTTTTACGTTCACATTCTCTACAGGCGTAGACATTTGTTTTTTCGGCACTTCTTTTTCTTGTTTTACTTCTTCTTGCTTTCCTGTTTCTAACTCAACTACATTAGAAATTTCCGATTCTTGCTTTCGTTCAATTTCTTTCTCTTCTGTTTCAACTTTACTTATTTCTATTTTACTTACGGCTGGGACTTGTTCTTCTCCCATTTTCGTTTTTTTCTTTCGTAAAAGACGATTTACAAGGAAGAAGACGATTATACAAAATAGTGCATATCCTGCAATTACAATTGAGGACATCTCATCTCCCCCTTACTTATGAATACGAACTGTCACATTCATGCCAGGAACAATATTTACTGATTTGCTATGATCTAAAGAAATTTTAACTGGTACTACTTGTGTTACTTTCGTATAGTTCGCTGTTGCGTTGCTTGATGGCAACATAGAGAATGTATTCGCTGTTGTTAAGCCAACTTGTTCTACTTTTCCTGTTAACGTTGTATCTGGGTATGCATCTACATACACATCTACATTTTGACCTTTTTGAACATCATCAACATCTGTTTCTTCAATGTTTGCTGTTACCCATAAATTGTTCATATCAAATGCATAAGCAATCGGGCTACCTGCTCCAACGAAAGCATTTGTTGTCGCGTTTGATTGTACAACTGTTGCATTTTGTGGAATTGTTACATCTACTGTTTGTTCTCCATTAGCTGCCGCTACAGTAACAGTACCTAATTTATCGTTCTCATTATAATTTTTTCCTACTTCAGCTTTCCATTCAGTTAGTTTACCTGCTACTGGTGAAGCAACCGGAATTACCTTTCCATCAATCTTTGCATTGTCTGTTTTTAAGTAATTTTCCGTTTGATTGTAATAGTAATAACCGCCAATACCGCCGCCAACTAGTACAATTAATGTGATAATGTTGATAATTACCATTCTTCGAAACTGATTCATTGCATTCCTCTCCTTATATCGCATATAATTTTTTTCTAAACTATTTATGTCCTTATTGTTTAGATTGTTTAATTGTTAATTATATTAACCTTTTAACAAAAAAATCACACCATTTGCAGCGTAAATCGAAATTTATCTACCTGCGAGCGGTGCTGATTTCTGAAGGACTATCGTTTATAATTATAAATAATTATTTTGAATCTACAACCGACAATTTATGTATGAAATGTCGGTTAAACAACAATATAATACCAATATGTTGTTTAAGTATAGAAAATTAAACGAGGGGAAATAAAAATGTCTATTAAAAATACAAATGATCCACGTGTAAAACGGACGAGACAACTCATACAGGATGCTTTTGTCGCTTTAGTAGGCGAAAAAGGTTTTGAAAATGTAACTGTTCAACATATTGCAGAACGCGCTCCTGTAAACCGCGCTACATTTTATAGCCATTACCACGATAAATATGACTTACTAGACAAAAGCATTGAAGAAATGTTAGAAAAGCTAACTGAAGTAATTAAACCAAGAAATAGAAATAAAGAAGATTTCCAACTAACATTTGATTCGCCACATCCAAGTTTTTTGGCCTTGTTCGAACATATTGCAGAAAACACTAACTTCTATAACGTCATGCTTGGTGATAAAGCGGCCGGAAACTATACGTATAAGATGATGAAAGCAATTCAAACGCATTTAACATTAAGCCTCTCTATTTCACAACCTAACGATGAAAAACTAATGGTTCCACGCGATATTCTCATTAGTTATGTTACTGGTGCCCATCTAGGGATGATTATGTCATGGCTAAAAAGAGGGATGATATATACCCCGCATTTTATGGCGATGCAATTAACTCGTTTAATTATTTTAGGTGCTCATACTGCAGCGGGATTAGAACGGCCTTTTTAAAACATAAAAAAGCGAAGGAGAATGTCCTTCGCTTTTTCTATTAATTAAATGTAATGTTATGTACAGCCTCTTTATCAAGACGTTTAATAACTTCTACAATTAACTTTACTGCATTTTCATAATCATCACGGTGTAACATTGCCGCATGAGAATGGATATAGCGCGTTGCAATTGTAATTGCCATAGAAGGAATACCATTTACAGCAATGTGAATCGCACCCGCATCCGTTCCTCCGCCCGCTACTGAATCATATTGATACGGGATTTGTAATTCATCAGCAACATCAACTACGAAATCACGTAAACCTGTATGTCCAATAACAGAAGCATCATATAAAATGATTTGTGGTCCATCGCCCATTTTACTTTGCGCTTCTTTTGACGTTACACCCGGTGTATCTCCAGCGATACCAACATCTACTGCGAACGCGATATCTGGTTTAATATAATTCGCAGATGTTTTTGCGCCACGAAGACCAACTTCTTCTTGTACAGTTCCAACGCCGTATACAACGTTTGGATGCTTTTCATCTTTTAATTGTTTTAATACGTCAATTGCAATTGCACAACCGATTCGGTTATCCCATGCTTTTGCAAGTAACATTTTTTCATTCTTCATCACTTGGAATTCAAAGTAAGGTACAACTTGATCTCCTGGTCGTACGCCCCACTCCATTGCTTCTTCTTGGCTAGAAGCACCGATATCGATGAACATGTCTTTAATTTCAACTGGCTTTTTACGAGCTTCTGGAGGTAAAATGTGCGGTGGTTTTGAACCAATTACACCTGTTACATCTCCTTTACGCGTTACAATCGTCACGCGCTGCGCAAGCATAACTTGTGACCACCAGCCACCAACCGTTTGGAAGCGAAGGAAACCTTTGTCATCGATTTGTGTAATCATAAATCCAACTTCATCTAAATGACCTGCAACCATAATTTTCGGACCGTTTTCTTCCCCTACTTTTTTCGCAACTAAACTCCCTAAATTATCAGTAGAAAGTTCGTCCGCAAACGGCTCGATATATTTCTTCATTACTTCACGTGGTTCACGCTCGTTACCGGCAATACCACGTGCATCTGTTAATTCTTTTAGCATTGTCAATGTCGCGTCTAATTTTGTCATTGCCAACACCCTCCTTTTTCTTCAGTCAATTTATTATACAATAATTAAATTGAAATATTCAAAAATTAAATTAGTATCCTTGTGTTTGACGCTGATGATTTACTTCATTTTTATCTAAATATGCTTTTTCAATCTCTTCTTGCTCAAATTCAAGTGCTTGTCCAAGTCGAAGATAGCTCGTAAATAATTCAATATAGTTTGTAATAGATGGTTGATCTGTAAAACGAATTACTTTCGCATATGTGTCTAAGAAAATTTCCACTTGTGTTTTATTCGTTTGTGCACATTTATAGAATAGGAAGTTTTTATCAATACCTAAATCAATTCCGATTGATAAAATAAAATGCAAACCATCTACGTACTCTTCTAATATTACTTCACGTTCCGAAGCTGGTTTGTTGCTCCAATATTTAAAACAACGTGTTTCATTTGCAAGTTCTCCAATTTCTACAAGAAGAGCTAACATTTTTTCTTTTAACAATTTTTTCGGTTGTAAGTCATGTTCTTTTGCAATACGGTCATCTAATTCTTTTTGTAATTTAAATAGTTGTAGTAAGTCCATTCTATTGTCCTCCTCCAACATCGCATTTTACGCAACAATGTTGTTTCATCTCAAAGTTCATTATTATGTTTCAGTTCTTATGAATAAGTCAGCTATCTAACTCTTTATAAAATAGCTTGTCCTTAATTTACAAATACGTTTCAGTCATCGCTCTTAAATTGTTCATCTGATGAAAGTTCCATATCATCTTTCCATTATAGCAGTGTCGTTTCGGCTAGGAAAGATACTCTTCTTTCCAAACGAGCAGAATTGAAAAAAGCCAGGAGTATTCTCCTGACTTCATATGTATATTCTTCTATACTGCTATAACTTTTATATTGATTTTGTCATATTGATAACGACATAGTCGTTAATCTTTAGAATTTCTTTCACTTCTAACTTCTATTTGAATACAAATAAAAAACCTTAGAAGAAAATTCTTCTAAGGTTTCAACTAATTAATTAGTTAATGTTGTTTTTTGCAACTGTTGCTAATTCAGCGAAAGCTTTTTCGTCATGAACAGCTAAGTCAGCAAGCATCTTGCGGTTAACTTCGATGCCAGCATTTTTAAGACCGTGCATTAAGCGGCTGTAAGAAAGACCATTCATACGAGCTGCTGCGTTGATACGTGTAATCCATAATTTACGGAAGTCACGTTTCTTTTGACGGCGGTCACGGAATGCATACATTAGAGATTTCATAACCTGTTGGTTAGCAACCTTGAATAATGTATTTTTTGAACCGTAGTAACCTTTTGCTAATTTAATTACTTTTTTACGACGTTGACGAGTAACTGTACCACCTTTTACTCTTGGCATAATATTACCTCCTAATTGTTCTATATATCAGCCGAACTTATTTTAAGTTGTCAAGCATTTGACGAATGCGTTTGAAGTCACCAGCGCTTACTACACCAGCTTTACGTAGTTTACGTTTAGCTTTTGTAGATTTGTTAGCGAATAAATGGCTTGTGTAAGCGTGAGAACGTTTCAGTTTACCTGATCCAGTCTTTTTGAAACGCTTTGCAGCGCCGCGATGAGTTTTTTGTTTAGGCATAGGTATTTCCTCCTCTATCTATTACTTATCGTTTTTCGGTGCTAAAACTAAGAACATACTGCGTCCTTCCATTTTAGGCTTAGATTCAACTGTACTAACTTCAGCACAAGCTTCTGAGAAGCGATCTAAAACACGTTGACCGATTTCTTTATGAGTAATGGCACGTCCTTTAAAGCGAATTGACGCTTTAACCTTGTCGCCTTTCTCTAAAAACTTGATAGCATTACGAAGTTTTGTGTTAAAGTCGTGTTCATCAATTGTTGGACTTAAACGAACTTCTTTCATGCTAATTACTTTTTGATTTTTGCGCTGCTCTTTTTCTTTCTTCTGTTGCTCAAAGCGGAATTTACCGTAGTCCATAATGCGGCATACTGGCGGTTTCGCATTTGGAGCAACTAATACTAAATCAAGATTAAGATTTGCAGCTAAGTCTAAAGCGTCATTACGAGACTTGATTCCAAGTTGATCGCCATTTGCGCCAACTAAACGTACTTCACGTGCACGAATTTGCTCGTTAATCATCATATCCTTGCTAATAGTAAGCCACCTCCAAGGTTTTCTCAGAACATATTTTGTAGTCATAGAACCCGAACAAAAAAAGTGCGGGCATACGACACCCACACTTGTAAAATCTTAAGTAAGAAATACATTTACCTGTTAACTGCGAATGCGTCCATCAGGTGAGAAGCGGGTGCTTCTACTTGTTCCACAAAACAATATTCTATTATCCTTGATGAGTTTATCATAGGACATGACGTCTGTCAAGAAGACGCGATGTGTTTTACTAACAACAAGAAATATTGTAACAAACAACTAACATACTTGCAATACTTTTTTATGATAAGTGTCACATGGTTATTTTTTCTAATTTCTCTCGAGTATATTACATAAAAAAGCCGCGGTATACCGCGGCTTTTTCTTATCGTTTTCCTTCTACTTTAATCATGTCAACAAAAGCATCTAATGCGATTGTTTCTGATTTTTGTTCACCATATTTACGTACGTTTACGCCGTTTTCAGTTACTTCATTGTCACCTACTACAAGCATGTACGGAATTTTTTGCATTTGTGCTTCACGGATTTTGTAACCGATCTTCTCTTCACGAGTGTCTAATTCAACACGGATACCAGCACGACGCAATTCGTCTTGTACTTTCTTCGCATAGTCTAAATGTACTTGCGGAGAAACTGGAATTACTTGTACTTGAACTGGAGCTAACCATGTTGGGAATGCACCTTTGTATTCTTCAATTAAGAAGGCTACAAAACGTTCCATAGTTGATACAACACCACGGTGAATTACAACTGGACGATGTTGTTTACCGTCTTCACCAACGTATGATAATTCAAAGCGTTCTGGAAGTAAGAAGTCTAATTGTACAGTTGAAAGTGTTTCGTCTTTTCCAAGAGCAGTACGAACTTGAACATCAAGTTTTGGACCGTAGAATGCCGCTTCACCTTCAGCTTCATAGTAATCAAGACCCATTTCATCCATAGCTTCTTTTAACATACCTTGTGCTTTTTCCCACATCTCATCATCCGCATAATACTTTTTAGTATCTGCTGGGTCGCGGTAAGATAGACGGAATGAGTAGTTCTCTAAACCGAAATCTTTGTACACTTCTAGAGTTAAGTTTACAACACGTTTTAACTCTTCTTTAATTTGATCTGGACGAACGAAAATGTGCGCATCGTTTAAAGTCATTCCGCGTACACGTTGTAATCCAGATAACGCACCTGACATTTCATAACGGTGCATTGTTCCAAGTTCTGCAATACGGATTGGTAATTCACGGTAGCTGTGAATATCATTTTTATAAACCATCATATGATGAGGACAGTTCATTGGACGAAGAACTAATTCTTCGTTATCCATTTCCATTGATGGGAACATGCCATCACGGTAGTGGTTCCAGTGACCAGAAGTTTCATAAAGCTCTCTGCTCCCTAGTACTGGAGTATATACGTGATCATAGCCTAAGCTTGCTTCTTTATCAACGATGTAACGCTCGATAATGCGGCGGATTGTTGCACCTTTTGGTAACCAAAGTGGTAAACCTTGTCCTACTTTTTGGCTATTAGTAAATAGTTTTAATTCTTTACCTAATTTACGGTGATCGCGCTCTTTCGCTTCTTCAAGCATACGTAAGTGCTCATCTAATTCTGCTTTCTTAACGAATGCAGTACCGTAAATACGTTGTAGCATTTTATTATTGCTATCGCCGCGCCAGTAAGCACCTGCAACGCTTAATAATTTAAACACTTTAATTTTCCCTGTAGATGGAAGGTGAACACCACGACAAAGGTCGAAAAATTCGCCTTGCTCATAGATTGAAATAACTGCATCTTCTGGAAGATCGTTAATTAAATCTAATTTTAACTCATCGCCGATTTCTTCAAAGCGACGAATTGCTTCTGCACGTGGTACTTCATGACGAACGATTTCTAAGTTCTCGTTCACGATTTTTTGCATTTCTTTTTCGATTTTCTTGAAGTCTTCAACTGTAATTGCTTCTTCCATATCAATATCGTAGTAGAAGCCATTTTCAATTACTGGACCAATGCCAAGCTCAACCTTAACATCTTTATATAAACGTTTTAACGCTTGTGCTAAAAGGTGGGCTGTTGAATGGCGTAAAATATATAGGCCATCTTCAGAATCTAATGTAATGATAGAAACTGCACCATCTTCTTCGATTGGTGTAACAAGATCGATCATCTCATCGTTTAATTTTCCAGCTACAGCTTTTTTCTTTAAGCCTGGGCTAATAGAAGCTGCGATTTCTTCAGTTGTTACGCCTTTTGGAAACTCCTTCACAGCTCCATCAGGGAAAGTAATTTTAACTACATCTGCCATCACTGGTCACTCCTCTTTTTCTCAAAATAAAAAACACTCATCCCGTAAAAAGGGACGAGTGTTGAATTCGTGGTTCCACCCTTGTTCCAATTAACATAATTGTTAATTGCTCAAGTTCAACATAACGGTGTTGTCCGTTAGCAATTACTAGAAAAACCGTTCACTGCTAAAGTTTAGAGGTGGTAAGTAATAATCCCGTACTAGGAAGCTCACACCCTAAGGCTTCCCTCTCTGAAAATCGTAGAAAACTACTCATGTCCTCATCATGACATTTCAATATATTTCATTTATGTAGGTAATTATATGCTCAAAAACTTAGAAAATCAAGGGCGTTACCTTTATTTTTTAAATTTTTCACATTGCGCTCAAAATCATGTAATCCATGTAATTGGACCCGTTCTTGGAACACATTTCGCAAAGTAATAATCATATTATGGTCTTGTTCTTTCGTATATAAATAAATCTTTTTAGGCGAAATAGAAAGAAGCGGCGCAATTACTTTCGTATCAATATATACATCATTTTGCTTTAATAATTCCTCATCTATATATTGGACCAACTTCTCCTGTTTTAAACGTCTACCTTTATCATCATAAAAGATAAAGCTTTCATCAAAAATAAGATGCACGCAAGACAAACGTGATTTACGGCTACTTACTTGTTGCCGAAGCGTCTCAATGAACATTTGGTATTCTTGCTCCATCTTATATTCATCAATTGCCACTTCCGCAAGTTTAGTCACCATTTCCCTATATGTACGAAGACGAAAACGGATATATGATGAAAACGAGAATGAGAGCGGATCACAAAGCCAATTATTTAAAGAAGACTTAATATATGACTCAAATGCGTTACGCGTTAAATCCTGAGCTACACCTTTTCTTCTTCCCTTTAAAATCTCATGTGCCATGTGCAATATTTGATGACACTCTTCTTGTTCTTCATAAAAAAACTTTTCTTTTAAAATCGTATAAATCCACTCATTTTGTTTCACATTCACAATGAAATACACCATTACTGGCAATAAGATTTTTTCAATATAATTCGATTCACGTACTGGTATGTGAATCACCACTTTTTGTTCCTGTAAATACACACTCGTTTCCTTATATAACACTTCCGCTCTTTTCAGCAATTGTCTATATACGTGCATAGCATCATTTTTTTCTTCGAAGCAAATTTCAATCACTTTTGTCCCCCCTTTTATCCCCGCTCTAAAGGACTGTATCTATACGTTACAAATCCTATAAGAGTCCGTCCCGCGTGAATTTCACTCTTAGTAGAATCACATTTCCTATCGTTAGAAAATCCACTCAATATGGCTTGCTAATTTTATATATATTAAGGGAGGGAGAAAAAAATGATACAAGCTACTATGAATTTTTATTGTATACTTTACTTATCAATAAAAGGGGGTATCTGAATGTTTGAATATAAATTCGTAAAAGTCGAATTACATTGGGGGTTCACTCGCTCAAAACCAGCTGAAGACTACCAAGAAATTATTCAAGAACATGCTAGAGATGGCTGGAGGTTCGTACAGATTGTTGCCCCTACGTTTGGCAGTTCTGGACAACCTGAATATTTCGATCTCATATTCGAAAAGAAAATATCACTATAATACAAAAAAAGAGCAAGCTGAGAAGCTTACTCTTTTACTTATGACGACGGTTTTTCCCACCAATTGGAACTGGTTTCGCTAAATATTTAATTCTTTCCATAATACGTGCTGCTTTCATTTCTTCAGCCTCACCACGCTGCGTATACGTTAAATGGTGTTCCAGTTGTTTAAAATCAAAATTAGACGTAAAGAACGTCGGTAAGTTTTCTAACATACGGAATTGCAAGATTGCACCAAGCACATCGTCACGCACAAAGCTTGACATCGCTTCTGCCCCGATATCGTCTAACATTAAAACTTGTACGCGTTTAACCGCATCAATCTTTTCACCAATCGAATTATCTTGAATTGAACTTTTAATTTCACGTAAAAATTCCGGGAAGTATACGAGCATCGAACTTATTTTCTTTCGAGCAAGCTCGTTCGCTATTGCTCCTAAAAGGTACGTTTTTCCTACACCAAATTTACCGTACAAATATAAACCTTGTGCTTTTTTACCTGGTTCATATGTACTTAAAAATTCATTCGCTGCACCAATTGCATCGATACGTGCATTTAAATCAGAAGGGTCTAAGTTTTCCATAGTTGCCTGCAAAATATCCGTTGGCATATATACACTTTGAACGAGTTTTTCATATTTCTTTCTCTCGTCATGCGCTACTTTTCTAACGCAGCGATCGTATTGAATATCAATCATCTTCCCTTGAATAACAAGCTTTGGCTCATAACCTTGTAGCATATTTTTACATGAACCTAAATCCGGACAATCCACGCAACCTACACTTTGTCCAATATATTCATATAACTTCACAAGACTGCGCTCAATCATAGAAGTCGTTACTTCACCCTTATGTTCGTCTATAAATTCTTTCACCCGCGGATGCGCCATTACTTCTGCCTTTAGTACTTCATATCTATTTTTAAAGTTTTCATTTTCCATTAATTTTGCAAATGAATTTTGAATATGCTCCATTTTCTCACCTCAAAGAGCGTTCATTCTCTTCTATTAATCACGCTTATATTTTTTTAACACTTCTTCTAGTCGTTTTCTTTCATCTTCTAGCGTACTTGCATCTTTTTCTACACTTGTATCTTTCTTCTCTGTTTCTTTCTCTTGTTCTTTCGGCTCTTCTTCCTTAAGCCAATCTGGCACCATTTCTTTCCGCACCGTTTTCTTCGCCGTACGGCCTTTTTTCTTCGTCTCAGCCCACTCTTGATATTGACGGTTCTCTTCTTTCGCTAACGCCATCGCGTCCGCTACTGTACCGACCTTTTTACGTGCCCAATGCCCAGCAATCTTCTCGACATACGTTTTCGCAAGTTTCATATCTGAGCGTAGCATAACGTAATAAATAAGTACATTCACAACTCCTGGTGTCAATTTTTGATTAATCATGACATCTTCAACGATCTGCAAGTCCGCTTTCGTTGCCTCTGCACCACCAGAAATCTCTTTCAATAGTTGTTTTGGCGAGATTTCCTCTAGCTGCTTTATTAACATCTCCTCTTGCGATGAAGGCTCTTTCTCTTTCATCGTACGTGCAGCATGAGGCTGTACTCTTTCACTTAATACCGGTAATGCTTGACCATTTTCAAATTGATACCAATCGCGCGCTCCTTTTCTAAGCCTTTCCGTATCAATTGTTTGCATCTCTGTCACTGCACCAAGAACGATATTTTGCATCGATAACACATCTACACCATACACGTAAGCAAGTGTTATAACGCAGTCTCTCACTTGATCTGTAATCGCCTTTTTAGGAACAAGAGCGGACAATCCATCTACAAATAAAGAGAAATCAAAGAAATCATTCCAAACTTTCGGAGCGTCTCCCTTCTCGTTACTTGGCATAGTTGTCGTTTTTGGAATACGAAGGTCTTCTTGCGCATGCTCAAGCTGTCCTGGATTAAACGAACCAAACACATCATTGAAAGAACGCGTAACATTTTCATAAGAAGCAAAATCAAATTCTTCTTCTAAGAAATATTGCTTTACTTGATTATATTTTGTCCGGCTCAATCGATTGTATAAAAAGATACTTAAAACAATATCATCAAAAAACTGCTTCGGAGATAAAGGTGGTTGCAACTCATATATGA
Organism: Bacillus sp. JKS001846; assembly: GCF_900176455.1. Taxonomy (NCBI): domain Bacteria; kingdom Bacillati; phylum Bacillota; class Bacilli; order Caryophanales; family Bacillaceae; genus Bacillus; species Bacillus sp. JKS001846. The sequence goes on along the minus strand of NZ_FWYG01000001.1, from coordinate 1,182,741 downwards.
ACATTCGAATATCTTTTTCTTTCTTAATATATACCCTCAATAGCCCAATTGCCTCTAACTTTACTCGTTCCTCATATATTTCAGGAAGTTGCATTTGCATAGTCACCATAAGGGAATGATGCGTATTCTCTTTTCCAAATACACGATCTTGCTCTAGCTCTCCCCATAGTGTCATGTATAAGCTAAAAGCTCTACTACCTATTAACGGCTGATACAACATCGTTAACACTTTTCGGTCGTAATTGTGCAGTAGCCCTTTCGCACTTACTTTATAACGATCAATCGGCAATAGCTCCATCCATGACTGTTTTTCCATTCTTGCTTTTCCTTTCTCTCATCCAATCTATCCTCTACTTCATTCGTTCTATCTTCATTATATAAATTCTTAGTGAAAAAGAGCTATTAGCTTGCGCTTCTAGCTCTCTTATCCTATTACTTACGGTATGTAAAGAGAATAAAATACAACTTCTACTCTCTTTCTTTTTGCAGTATATCTTTTAATTCTTCAATAAATACATTTAAATCTTTAAATTGACGATATACAGAAGCAAAACGTACGTAAGCAACATCATCAATATCGCGAAGTTCTTCCATGACAATTTCACCAATCATATCACTTTTCACTTCTGATATACCTAAATTACGCAGTTCACGTTCCACGCTTTGTGTTACTTCTTCTAATTGTCTTAAAGATACTGGTCTTTTTTCACACGCTTTAATTAAACCACGTAAAATCTTTTCTTTATTAAACTCTTCTCGTGTGCCTTCTTTTTTTACAACGATAAGAGGTGACTCTTCTACCCTTTCAAAGGTCGTAAAGCGACTTAAGCAGCTTTCACACTCTCTCCTTCTTCGAATAGAGCGCCCCTCGTCTACCGGACGCGAATCTAACACTCTTGTACCATTATGAGAACAGGATGGACAACGCAATACATTCACTCCTTTACACTATACTCTTTATTTTTCTCTACTCACTTCACCTAAAATATATATACAATATTATATAACTCATTCTAACTCTCTTACCACTTTAAGTTTCAGCGCATCACTTTATCATCTCATCCTTAAAAATAAGATGGTATATAGAGCACTACCTCATTTGCAAGAATCCAATTTATTCAACTAACGAGTACGTTATATTTTTCCTTTTTTATAAACTAAAAAAGAGGTGCATTATACACCTCTTTACATTTTAAATCAATTATGTTCTTTTTTAAAGAGCTTTTGTTTCTCTCTGCTTAATTTCGAAGCTACCAGTTCCTCGAGGAAGCTCGATGCTCTCACGCGTTTTCGCGTTTAAACCTTCTGCAATATATTCTGCAGCAACATTTGGATCAATACGATCCCCACAAGTATAAACATCAATACTTGCGTAACCGTGCTCCGGAAAGCTATGAATTGTTAAATGTGATTCCGAGATAATTACTACTCCACTTACACCTTGTGGTGCAAATTTATGGAAAGCAACCTCACGCACTTCAGCACCAGCTTTTAGTGCTGCATCCACAAATAATTGTTCAATATACGGCATGTCATTCAGTTTGTCGAAATCGCAATCCCAAAGTTCAGCAATCACGTGACGACCCATCGTATCCATAGTATCCATTCTACAGTTCCCCCTTGTAAATTTATTCTAACTGTTCGAATTGAAAACTAATTTGCAATTTGGCTTGCTCCACTACCACGGGGGAAAGTTAGTCCAGAGAGGTCCTAACCCTTTAAGTAGTGACTACGTACCTCAGCTCTTAAGTTTACGAGTGTTAGTATACTTTGTTTATTTTCATTTTGCAACAACAGTTTTTTCGATTTTCTGTCATATTTTCCTCTTTACTTTTCCCTAAAAAAAATAAACGATTCACAAATGCAGTAATCACAACGCTTCGTGGTATGTCCACTTTTTTAAATATACTTATATAATTTTTTTCCTTTTCAGAAAAAATTAAAAAAAGAGGGCAAATGTTGCCTTGCCCTCTCCTCCCTTATTCACTTAAATGTGTTGCACATTTTCTTGTTTCGCTAACTCTTCAACAACTAACGTTACAAGATCTACAACACGACGAGAGTAGCCCCACTCGTTATCATACCAAGCAAGTACTTTCACTTTACGATCACCCATTACCATTGTAGATAAACCATCAATAATAGCTGAGTGTGTATTTGTATTAAAGTCGATAGATACTAAAGGCTCTTCGCTGAATTCTACAATACCTTTTAACGCACCGTTTGCAACAGTTTTGAATGCATCGTTAATGGCTTCAACTGTCACATCGCGTTTTACATCTACTACTAAATCAACAAGAGACACGTTTGGTGTTGGTACACGAAGTGCCATACCATGAAGTTTTCCGTTTAAATGTGGAAGAACTTTTGCTAGCGCTTTCGCAGCACCTGTCGTTGTCGGAATGATTGATTGTCCGCAAGCACGTGCTCTTCTTAAATCTTTATGTGGGTTATCAATATTTTTTTGGTCATTTGTATAAGCGTGAACTGTCGTCATTAAACCGTTTTCAATTCCAAACTGCTCATCTAACACCTTCACAACAGGCGCTAAACAGTTTGTTGTACAAGATGCATTTGAAATAACAGTATGTTTTGTAATATCTAATTGGTCTTCGTTCACACCAACTACAATTGTTACATCTTCATTTTTACCAGGCGCTGTTAAAATTACTTTTTTCGCTCCAGCTTCAACGTGAAGAATTGCTTTTTCTTTTGAATTAAATTTACCAGTTGCTTCAATTACAACTTCAACACCTAAATCTGTCCAAGGCAATTCCTTTGGATCGCGGTTGTTTAAAAGGCGAATCATTTTCCCATCAACTAATAAGTGATCTTCAAATGCTTCTACTGTTCCGTCAAACTTGCCATGAACTGTATCATATTTAATTAAGTGTGCTAACGTTTCAGATGGATAGCTTGCATTGATTGCTACAATTTCGAATGCGCTTTCTTTTATTGCTTGACGAAATACCATTCTCCCAATACGTCCAAATCCATTAATTGCCACACGAGTCATAATATGTTATCCCCCTTGAATGCGTTATACTATTTATCTCCAATCCCAATAATAGTATAACACAAAAAGGGGATATGTCACTAAGCATTTTCATTAATTTCACAATTTTTTAGTCAATAATGTTCCACTTCTTTAAAATTACCTGCAATTGTGTTTTCGTTCCCATAATTGTGCCATCATTATTTATCACTTCATCTGCATTTTTCACTTTTTCTTCTAACGGCATTTGAGATTGAATACGAGCTGTTGCTTCTTCTTCTGAAAAGTTATTTCGTTTCATTAAACGTTCTAATTGCGTATGCGGCTTAACCGCTACAACTAAAATTCGGTCAACGAGACTTGTTAATTTGCTTTCAAATAAGAGAGGAATATCTAACACAACCGCTTGCATACCTTCTTTTATGTACATTTCCTTTTGCCTATTCATTTCCTCACGCACTGCAGGATGAACAATTTTATTTAACTCCAATCGTTTTTCTTCATTATAGAAAACGACACTTCCTAGTTTTGGACGATCTAGTTCTCCATCTTCTTGTAACACTTCCGTTCCAAATACTTCTACTATTTTGTTATATGCTGGTTTTCCTCGCTCTACAACTTCTCGTGCAATAATATCTGCATCAATAACTGGTATGCTCAGTTCACGAAACATTTGAGACACTGTACTTTTTCCACTTGCAATGCCTCCTGTTAATCCAATTACTACTGTCATCATAATCCTCCTCATAATAAAAGGCGCGAAACTAATGTTCCACGCCCATACTTACATTTTCCAAATTCCAATAATAATGAGTAATACTCCAGGCAGGAATGTAAATTTTTGTAACCACTTCATATTCGATAAAACCGTTCCAAGTTTCATTCCAATAAATAAAAACAAAGAACTCATAATTGCAACTAATATCGCCATCATAGCGGGTACATACCCTAATAAAGATGCACCAATTCCGGCACCAAATGAGTCTACAGAAAGAGCGATACCAAGAAGCAATGCTTCTCCTGCAGAAATGGTTCCTGATTTATCAAAATCTGCTACAGTCGGTTTCCGTAAAATTTGAATCACTAGCCCTAGCGAGGCAATCTCTAATTTCCAGACCTTCTCCTCTTGCTTCGGTTCTTCTTTTTTCTCACTTCGAAAAAATTGATATAATACCCAAATCCCTATTCCAATAAGAACAAGCCCACCGATACGCGTTGCGATAACAGGTGAAAATACTTTCGCGATCATATGTCCAATTCCCATTGAAACAAGCATAACAGCCGCTGAACACATTCCGATAATTATAATTGATCTTAGTGGAATTCTTACGCTTCTTAAACCATATGTTAGCCCTACACTACAGCTATCCAAGCTTAATGTAAAAGCTAATAAAATAAGAGATAAATAAAGGTACATCGGTAAGCTCCTCCCTTATACATAGCTCTGCTGTATGTATATGACAAATGCCTATCCGATGTTATCTCTTTTCTATATTCTAGGCTGACAAATTGGGCAGTAATGCGTTCCTCGCCCGCCAACAACTGTTTTTTCTAATATCGTGCCACAAGTTACGCACGGCTCTCCTTTTTTCCCATATACATTTAGGAGTTCTTGGAACGAACCAATTTGCCCTTGTGAGTTGATATACGTCCGAATTGTACTTCCGCCACGCTTTACTGCTTCGCCTAGCGTTGTAACGGTAGCCTCATAAATTCGCTCAATTTCTTCTACTGTTAAAGACGAAGCTTCTCGTTCCGGATGAATTTGAGAACGGAATAAAACTTCATCTACATATATATTTCCAAGCCCTACTAAAAGACGCTGATCCAGTAGCACAACTTTTATTTTACGATTTGTCTTTTGTAATCTTTCTTGTAAATACTGCGGTGTCATTTCAGCATCAAATGGCTCCGGACCTAAGTCCGCAAGAGGCATTTGGTTCATTTCTTCACCTTTCTTAAAGAGATGCATCGTACCAAACTTTCTCACATCTTTATAATGTAATTCCGTTCCATCTGTAAATAAGAAACGGACGTGCGTATGTTTATCAATCGGCTCATCCTCTTGATGTAGTAAAAACTTACCTTCCATACGCAAATGTGAAACAATAACATAATTCGTTACATATAAAAGCAAAAACTTTCCTCTTCGCTTTATATTTTCAATCTTCTCGCCTTTTAGCATTTCTTTAAAGATTTCTGCATCATCCGGTCGTTTCACTATTTTTGGATAAGTAACAATAACATCTTCAATCGTTTTTCCTGTTACAAGATTTTCAAGTGTCCGTCTGACGTTTTCAACCTCTGGTAATTCAGGCATTTCATCACTTCCTTATTTTGCGTCGTACCAAGTTGGACCGTAAGAATAATCAACTTTCAGCGGAACTGCAAGTTCAATTGCATGCTCCATTACTTCAGGTACAAGCTTCTCTAATTTTTCAATTTCTTCTTTTGGCGCTTCAAATATCAATTCATCGTGTACTTGCAGAAGAAGACGTGCTTGTAATCCTTCTTCTTCTAAACGATCCGCCATAATAATCATCGCTTTTTTAATAATATCTGCGGCAGTACCTTGAATTGGTGTATTCATCGCTGTACGCTCAGCGAAGCTACGTAAATTGAAATTACGACTCGTAATTTCTGGAATATAACGGCGACGATTTAATAATGTAGCCACATATCCTTTTTGTTTCGCATCTTTTACGATGTCCTCCATGTATTCTTGTACACCAGGGAAACTTTCTAAATACTTTTCAATAAATTCCGCTGCTGCTTTTCTTGTAATTCCTAAGTTTTGTGAAAGACCATAATCACTAATACCATATACAATTCCGAAGTTAACAGCTTTCGCTTGTCGTCTCATATTTGAAGTTACTTCATCTTTTTTAACGCCAAATACATCCATAGCTGTTTTCGTATGAATATCCATATCATGTTGGAATGCTTCAACTAGCCCTTTATCATTTGCAATATGAGCTAATACACGCAGTTCGATTTGTGAGTAATCAGCCGCATACATAATCCATCCTTCTTCTGACGGAACAAATGCCTGACGAATCTTTCTTCCTTCTTCTAATCGAATTGGGATATTTTGCAAGTTCGGATCCGTTGAACTTAATCGACCTGTTTGCGTTAACACTTGATTAAAGCGAGTATGAATTTTAGATGAATCTTCATGTACAACTTTCAGTAAACCTTCAATGTAAGTTGAATTTAGTTTCCCTAATTGACGATAATGTAAAATATTTGGAATAATTTCATGGTGATTCATAAGCTTATCTAGTACATCAGCTGACGTAGAATAACCTGTTTTCGTCTTTTTAATAACCGGCAAGTTTAAGTTCTCAAACAGAATAACACCAAGCTGCTTCGGTGAATTAATATTAAATTCTGTTCCCGCAAGCTTATAAATTTCCTGTTCCATTTCCTTTAATCTACCCGCAAGTTCTTCTCCCATATTACGAAGACGCTCTGTATCAACTTTTACACCCTTTACTTCCATATCAGCTAATACACGTGCAAGCGGCAATTCTAACTCTGTAAACAGTTCATATTGCTCATTCTTCTTTAACTCTTCAACGAATGTTTGCTTTACATCATATAATACATGCACTTTACGAGCCACATGCTCCGCTACTACCTCTAACTTTGGAACAGCACGCTTCGCACCTTTTCCGTAAACTTCTTCATCAGATTTCACAGCATGCGTTTCTTTCATTTTCGCTACAGTACGGAAGTCTTTATCCGTATCAGCTGGATCAAGTAAATAAGCAGCGATTAATAGATCAAAGTCAATCCCTTGCATATCTATCCCATTCCATTTCAGTGCAACGATTGCACGCTTCGCATCAAATGTATGCTTTCTCATTTCTCCATCTGCAAGCCACTCTTTAAAAGCATCTGACTTAAGAGCAATGTCTGTCTGAATAAAGTAACATCCATTTTCATTTTGAATACCGAAACCTTGAATGTCTGCTTTATGATAGTTATCTTCTTGTACTTCAACGATAAGCGCACTATCTTGCTGAAGCATTTCTTCTGTAACTTCTTCCACAATATCAAATGTAATATCATCTAATTCAGCTGGAGCAGTTTCTTCTGGCGTAACGCCTAATTTATTTAAAAGGGATGTAAATCCTAAACTCTCGAACATTGGAATGACATCACTTGCTTCATATCCTTTATACGCCATATCATCCACACGAACTGTAATCGGCGCATCTGTAATAATAGTTGCAAGATCCTTACTCATAAGAGCTTGTTCTTTATTTTCTTCCAGTTTTTCTTTTAATTTCTTCCCACTTACTTGATCTATATTTTCATACACCGCTTCAACCGTTCCAAACTGTGTTAACAATTTAATTGCCGTTTTTTCACCAACTCCTGGTACACCCGGTATATTATCTGACTGGTCTCCCATTAAACCTTTCATATCGATAATTTGCTTTGGTGATAAGCTGTATTTTTCAAATAAAGCTTCTTTCGTATATTCATCCACTTCTGTAATCCCTTTTCGCGGAATACATACAAGCGTGTTATCAGAAACAAGTTGAAGTAAATCTTTATCTCCTGAAATAACTTTTACACTTGCCCCTTGCTCACTCGCTTCTTTCGCTAACGTTCCCATGATGTCATCCGCTTCATAATTTTCTAATTCATAACGCGGTACATTGAACGCATCCAGCATCTCACGAATAAACGGGAACTGCTCTGATAATTCAGGTGGAGTCTTTTGACGCCCTCCTTTATACTCACTATACGTTTTATGACGGAACGTTGTTTTGCCTGCATCAAACGCCACTAACATATGAGTTGGCTTTTCTTCCTCTAATATTCTCATTAACATCATTGTAAAACCGTAAATTGCGTTCGTATGTATACCTTTGTCGTTATTTAAAAGCGGTAGTGCAAAGAATGCACGATACGCGATATTATTACCATCTACTAATACGACCTTTTTTTCCAAAATTGAAACCTCCCCATACAAATTTGAAATGATTTTTTTCACAGAAAAAAACCGTTCCTTTCCTCTCTCTATATTAACATGACTAATAGAGAGAAGAAAAATAACGGCTATTTTCTTTCATATATAAAACAGACTTATATTGGCATAAAGGGAAGTGACGAGAACAGCTTAACTATTCTCGTCCAAAATTACTCCTTGGATGAAGGGGTTTTCATGTATTATATTAACAGAGCTTTATTAATATTTAATTAAGCCATTGTTAATATATTGTAAACATCCTTCATCCTATTTTTCAGTTGCTGATTTCGGTAAAACAACTGTAAACGTTGTTCCTTCTCCAACTTCACTATCTACTGTAATCGTACCTTGATGCGCCTCAACTAAATGCTTTACGATCGACAATCCAAGGCCGGTACCACCAGTATTTCTACTTCTTGCTTTATCCACCCGGTAGAAACGTTCAAAAATACGCGGAATTTCCTCTTTACTAATACCAATTCCAGTATCCGATACTTTTATATAAGCATTATATTTATCTTCCGCTAACTCTACTGAAACAACGCCTCCAGCCGGTGTATATACGATTGCGTTATTAATTAAATTAATAAAGATTTGTTTCAAACGACTTGGATCTCCAATAACAGAGGCACGTTTTAATACATTCACTTGTAAAGAGATTTCTTTTTCTCCTGCTTTATTATCAAGCACCATATGAATATCTTCAAGCAGCCCCTTCATGTCAACGGTTCCCATATTTAATTTAAATCCTTGTTGTTCGATCTTCGACAAATCTAATAAATCTTCAATTAATCCTTGCATGCGCTCACTTTCTTTTAAAATAATGTGCAAGAAATGTTCGCAGAATTTTTTATTATCCATCGCTCCGTCTAAGAGTGTTTCTGAAAAACCTTTAATAGAAGTAATCGGTGTCTTTAATTCATGAGAAACATTTGCTAAAAAGTCTTTTCTCATTTGTTCTAATTTCTTTAACTCTGTTATGTCATGGAATACGAGAACAATCCCTTTCCATTCATGGTTTGTCCCGATAATAGGCGCTCCATATACTTCGAAATGCTTCCGTTCAATTCCAAGTGGTAATAACATTTGTTTACGCACTTTCACTTCTGTCATAAAGATTTCTTCTACAAGCTCAATAATTTCTGTATGATGAAACGATTCATAATATAAGCGATCTAAATATTCTTCATCTGTTACGTGGAAAGTTTCCTTATAAGAGCGGTTTACAAGGTTTATATATCCTCGGCTATCAATTAAAATCATTCCGCTTCCCATATTTTCAATTAACGTATGCAGACGATCTTGCTGCATTTCTTGTTCAAGTGTCATCTCTTGTAAATTTCGTGCTAAAATATTAATCGCTTTACTCAGCATTCCTGTTTCATCCGAATGACTTTCGTATGCACGTGCTTTATAATTACCCTTTGCCAATTCAATTGCAACTTTCGTAACCGATTCAATTGGCCTAATATATTGCCCTGTAATTTTCATACCTAAAAATACAACTACGAGACAAGCAATGACAAATCCGATAATTAATAATCCCCACGTTTTTTGATGTACGTCTCTTAAAGGATCAATTATACTTTTCACCAAAATGTATCCTTGTTTTCCTTCTACATCTTGAACGAACACCGCATGATAAAATTCATTCTTTCGATCCGTTTCTTTCGTAATTACTTTACTTCGTTGTTTTGCCACTTCCGAAGAAAGTTCTTTAATCGTCTCTGGACTAAATGCCAATTCTTGTCCTTTTCTATATTGAACTTTCTTTTTTTCATCCAAAAATACGATAGAAGCTGGTATTTTTTCTTCTAACTTTTCAAATACGTATGGATTTTTTAAGACATTATCAAAACCTTGCTCTTCTGCTAACGTCGCAACATACTCCGTCTCTTTTACCATTCTCTCTTTAGCATGATCTATATAGTAGTTTTCAAACACAGTTTCTAGTAATAAACCTAGTCCAACTAAAATAAATACAATAAGAGAAACAAATGTAAAAAGAAGCCTGGAACGAAATTTATTCATTCCCTTTTGGCTCCTCTAATTTATATCCTAAACCACGTATCGTTTTAATGTACGTCGGTTTTTTCGTATTTTGTTCAATTTTATCGCGCAAATGGCTAATATGAACATCAACAATTCGTGTATCACCAACAAAATCATAATTCCATACAGCACTTAATAATTGATCACGTGTCAACACGCGACTTTTATTTTTCGCAAGATACACAAGTAGTTCAAATTCTTTTGGTGTTAATTCAAGCTTTCTTCCTTGGAAATAAGCCTCATAAAACTCCGGTAAAATTTTAAGTTCTGCAATTGTGATGCTATCTTCATCTGGCGCTTCTGCAACTTGTTCTTCTTGTTGTAATTTCGTACGGCGCAAAATCGCCTTCACACGAGCAACTACTTCTCTTGGACTAAATGGCTTTGTCATATAATCATCTGCCCCAAGTTCAAGGCCTAGCACCTTATCAAACTCATCATCTTTTGCCGTTAACATTAAAATCGGCGTCATAACGCGCTGCAATCGTAATTCTTTACACACTTCCATACCATCCATTTTCGGAAGCATTAAATCTAATATAATTAAATCTGGGCGTTCTGTTGTCGCTTTTTGAAGCGCCATTTCTCCATCCATCGCTGTTATAACTTCAAACCCAGCTTGTTGTAAATTAAATTCGATTAAAGTTAAGATAAATTCCTCATCATCAACTACTAAAATACGATTGTTCATTCTTTTCCTCCAAGTTATAGACTTGAAACCTTCTTCATCCTAGTATTTTCCCCGTTATTCTCATCATACTAGAAAACAAGGTCCCTCTCAATATAATTGTCTATTCATGGATTCGGATTGTGCTATTGTTATTCCTAAAAACAATTACGTTCGCCTCAATTATGTTTTGTTATCCATACTTTATATACTTCCATATCGTTATTAAATTCTACTTCCGTATGAATATTGAGTTCTCGATTTTGTGCTAAGAGAAAAGATAAAGCATACGCTATTTTATAATCTGGTGTTTCATATCCATCAAATACTCTCCCGTACATTTCATTCACAAACCCGTCTGCCCACACTTCAGCTTCTCTTACCGTTTCAAAGATCGCGTCTTCTCTTTTCCACCTCACCTAAAAAATCACTCCTTTAATTGACTTCAATTACCGATAATAATATTATTAATCTTAATATATAAATTAATAATATTTGGAGGTCTATTATGCGACTAATACTATCCATTCTATCTTTAGCAATCACATGTATCCTTGCTTTTAACGCTCCTAGCTGGGATACGATTAAAACGGGTTGCTCAGAATTTGCTGAAGGGTTCAAAGAAGGGTTTTTCAACTAAAAATAGCGCTAGCATCCTTATTAAAGGTATGCTAGCGCTATTTTTATTTTCATCTTTTAAAAGTTATCTAATGCTTTTTCCATAATGGAAACAGATTTATAAGGTGGCGTTACTGTTAATGAACCCTTTACAACAGTTTCTCCTTTTTCATCATGAGCAGATACAAGCATATCAATTGTATGTTCCTCCTCAGAAACAGCCACAACTTCAAAGTGGATTTGTAACGTTTCATAATGGTGAACATGTTTCACGAATGTAAGGTCCTTTCTCGTAATATGACTTCCTGGACCCGGTAAATATTTCGTAACCGCCGTTGTAATCATTCCCGTTAGCATAATGCTTGGTACAATCGGCTTTTCATACGGAGTTTGGGATGCGTAATCATGCTGAATATATAATGGATTGGCATCATTCGTTAACCCTAAGTACAATAACAAATCTTTATCCTCAATTTTTTCAGTGATAGATAATTTCTCTCCTACTGTAATTTCATCCATTTTACGACCAATTTGAACTTTTTTCTTTAACATGTTACAACCCCCTCCGATTTTTTCACCTTATTATCCTACTAAAAGCGATACCTTATCCGAAATTTACTATGATGAGGGCAATGTATAGTATAAATCTACAGTTTCATTATAGGATATTACAAATGATAGCGTTTTCATATTATTTCAAAAAAACAATTCGGTAAATAGTAGAAAAAGATTCGGAATCCCGAATCTTTTTCACTACTATTCAATTATTAAACAAGAACTTTCATTACGTTACGTACAGATTCTACAGAGCGATCTAACGCTTCTTTTTCATCTGCAAGAAGTTCTAATTCAATAATTTTTTCAATTCCGTTACCACCTAGAATTACTGGTACCCCTAAGTAAAGGTCACTATAACCATACTCACCTTCAAGGTACGCAATAGCCGGTAATACACGGCGTTGATCTTTTAAGATTGCTTCTGTCATTTCAACTAAAGAAGCTGCTGGTGCGTAATATGCACTACCGTTTCCTAATAAGCCTACAATCTCACCGCCACCTTTACGTGTACGTTCTACGATTGCTTCTAAACGCTCTTTCGGAATTAACGTTTCTAACGGAATACCGCCTGCATATGAATAACGCACAAGAGGTACCATGTCATCACCGTGTCCACCAAGAACAAATCCTGTAATATCTTTTACAGAAAGATTTAATTCTTGTGCGATGAATGTACGGAAACGAGCTGTATCTAATACACCCGATTGACCGATAACACGCTCTTTCGGGAATCCTGCTTCTTTAAATACAGAATATGTCATTGCATCAACTGGATTTGTTAACACAACAATAATTGCATTTGGTGAATGTTTTGCAATGTCGCGCGTAATACTTTTCATAATTTTAGAGTTTGTTGCTACTAAGTCATCACGGCTCATACCAGGCTTACGTGCAATACCTGCTGTAATAACGACAACGTCAGAATCAGCAGTATCTGCGTAATCAGATGTTCCAATAATGTTAGCATCAAAACCTTGTACTGGGCTCGCTTCTAACATATCTAACGCTTTCCCTTTTGTTGGATTTTCCAGTTGTGGAATGTCCACTAATACAACATCTGCCAGTTCTTTTTGCGCTAATAAGAATGCCGTTGTTGCTCCTGTAAATCCTGCACCGATGACTGAAACCTTCTTGCGTTTGATTGTCATAATTTACCCCCCGCTTTAATTATGCGTTTTTGATTATCGCTACATCCATGTTTTTAATAAGTTCATTAGCGAACTCAGAACATTTCACTTCTGTTGCACCTTCCATTAAGCGTGCGAAATCATAAGTTACTACTTTTGAAGCAATTGTTTTCTCAACAGAAGCAGTTACTAATTTCGCAGCTTCGTTCCATCCTAAGTGTTCTAATAATAATACACCTGAAAGAAGAACAGAAGATGGGTTTACTTTATCTAAACCTGCATATTTTGGAGCTGTACCGTGTGTAGCTTCAAAGATAGCATGTCCAGTCACATAGTTAATGTTTGCACCAGGTGCAATACCAATTCCACCTACTTGTGCAGCAAGTGCATCAGAGATATAGTCACCATTTAAGTTCATTGTTGCAACAACATCGAACTCACGTGGACGAGTTAAAATTTGTTGTAAGAAGATGTCTGCAATAGAATCTTTTACGATGATTTTTCCAGCCACTTCAGCGTCTGCCATCGCTTTATTCGCTGCATCTTTACCATCTTTTTCAACGATACGATCGTATTCAGCCCAAGTAAATACTTTGTCGCCGAATTCTTGTTCCGCTACTTCGTAACCCCAGTTTTTGAAAGCACCTTCTGTAAATTTCATAATGTTTCCTTTATGAACTAATGTAACAGAAGAGCGTTTTTCGTTAATTGCATATTGAATTGCAGCACGAACAAGACGCTTTGTCCCTTCTTCTGAAATCGGCTTAATACCAATACCAGATGTTTCTGGGAAGCGGATTTTATTAACACCCATTGCTTCTTTTAAGAAAGCAAGAACTTTTTCTGCTTCTGGAGATCCTTGTGCATATTCAATTCCAGCATAAATGTCTTCTGTATTTTCACGGAAAATAACCATATCAGTATCTTCCGGACGTTTTACAGGTGAAGGAACACCTTCAAAATAACGAACTGGACGTAGACATACATATAAATCTAATTCTTGACGAAGTGCTACGTTTAGAGAACGAATACCACCGCCAACTGGAGTTGTAAGTGGACCTTTAATCGCGATTAAATATTCACGAATTAAGTTTAAAGTTTCTTCTGGTAACCACTCGCCTGTTTGGTTGAATGCTTTTTCCCCTGCAAGCACTTCTTTCCAAACGATTTTCTTCTCACCATCATAAGCTTTTTCAACTGCTGCTTCTAGTACGCGAGATGCAGCCGCCCAAATATCAGGACCAATTCCATCTCCCTCGATAAATGGAATAATCGGATTGTTTGGTACATTCATAACACCATTAGTTACAGTAATTTTTTCACCTGTCGTCAATGTGATAACCCCCATGTTTGAAATTTCATATGTATGAAACTGAGGGAATAACCCCTCAGTTCAAACCGTTAGTCAAATTAAAATATTCTAATCATTACATCTTTCCGAAAAAATCAGACTTTTGAAAGCGTATTTTCACTATCAAAATAGTGTTATTCGCTTATCGTTGTGCAATTGGAACATACACTTGATGCGTTGGTCCATTATAATCAGCACGCGGACGAATTAAACGGTTGTTTTCATATTGTTCTAGAATATGAGCTAACCAGCCTGACATACGGCTAATTGCAAAAATAGGTGTAAATAAGTCATGGTCAATTCCTAAACAATGGTATACAGAAGCTGAATAGAAATCAACATTTGGTGGAAGACCTTTTTCTTTTGTTACAATGTCTTCAATTTTGATAGACATATTATACCATTTCTCTTCTCCTAAAAGCACGCATAATCTCTTAGACATTTCACGTAAGTGTTTTGCACGTGGATCACCCTGCTCATACACACGGTGGCCAAAGCCCATGATTTTCACTTTATTTTGAAGAGCATTATGAATATATGACTCTACATTTTCTTCTTCACCAATCTCAGTTAACATCTTCATTACATTTTCATTTGCCCCACCGTGAAGAGGACCTTTTAATGCACCGATTGCTGCTGTAATACCAGAATATACATCTGAAAGTGTAGCTACGCAAACACGTGCAGTAAATGTAGAAGCGTTTAACTCATGATCTGCATGAAGTACAAGCGCCTTATCAAAAGCTTCAATTTCAACTTCATTTGGCTCGCGATCATTTAACATGTACAAGAAGTTTGCAGCTAATGATAAATCCTTTCTTGGCTCAACAATATCTAAACCTTTACGGATTCTCGCGTAAGCAGCAACTAAAGTTCCGACTTGCGCCTGTAATTTAACCGCTTTCAAATAATTGGACTTTTCATCCATAATTTCAGCGCTCTCATCGTATAATGATAGCATGGAAATTGCAGTTCGTAAAACAGACATCGGATGTGCAATTTTTAAATCTACTTGTTTCAAATATGTTAAAATCTCACCTGGAACTTTATAGTATTCAGATACAATTTCATTAAATTCCGCTAGTTCTTTTTCATTAGGAAGCTTGCGGTGCCATAATAAGTACACTACTTCTTCAAACGTAGCATTCTCAGCTAAATCATCAATATTATACCCAACATAAGTTAATGTATCATCAATAATAGAGCTCACAGATGATGTTGTTGCTACTACCCCTTCTAAACCTCGAATAACAGTCATGACATTCTCTCCTTTTCCTGAAAATTCTCCCAACCTTGCTCCTTATATCTATTTGCTCCCCTTATGAATTATGAACGCCCGTTCACTCTTTAGGCAAGCAAAATGCACGATCATGCAAATTTGTTGCGATGTTCCCCTCTTATTGTCCATTGTTTACATGGAAAGCATGAGCGTGAATGTCTCCCCGAATCCTCACGCTCAAAACAACAAGTTAGTGAGGAAAATACATTCCGAAGAGTTTTATGATAAAAACAACATAAAACAATATCATTATAAAATTGTTTTATGTTGTTTTTATTTTATCTGGTGTAAAGTCTCTGCTGTTATGTAACTTTTCAAAGTTTCTAATCCTATTATAAACAATTATCTGACTTTTGTGAACAGAAAGAATTCAAAAATTTTATATTACTATAAAATTCCTTATTTAAACATCTGTATAATACTCATAACCGCATAGGCAATTCCAGCCCCAATTAACGGACCAACAGCAACCCCATTAAATAGCGCAACCGCTATAATTGTCCCAAAAACAAGCGCAGTTGTAATGTGAGGATCCGTCGTCAACAATTGTACGCCGCCTTTCGCTAACAAAGCGACCGCTACACCTGAAGCTAAAGCAATCCACGCATAATAAGATTTCGCCGCTTCTCCAAGTTGTTTAAAACCTATTTCCCCTGTCGCAATCGGTACGAGCACCGCTATTGTAATGACCGTTACACCTAGGTTAATTCCTTTCGTTTGTAAATAAGGAAAGACCTTATCTCCTAAAAACGTAAACTTCAATAAAAATAACACACCAATAGCTACAGTAAGCGATTGGTTTTTAGCAATAAATCCTATAATAAGTAGTATGAATAAAAATAACGTTGACTGACTAATCATGTTTGCACTTCCTTTCTGAAAATAATGAACTCATTTCCAAACAAAAATACCTTTAAACCTATCGTTATACATGCTATATCGATGCCTATTCAACATGAATCACTTCATTTTTTATGTATTTTAAAATGACAAACTGAGACTTTCACCATCAAAATTTAAGCATGTATACATTTTAAAAAACGGGCGTCTCTTCTTTCTTTTCTAATTAGAAACAGGTAAAATAAAAAGAAGAGAAAATGAAGTTTTTACCATATAGTAGAAGCATCAACACCAAGCTTTCACAGTCACTCACATACTGAAAAAGCAGGAAAAATCCATCATTCCACTATAACATAAAGTGAAACTTTAATCAGTGGGGCATTTTCCACTGATTATTAGCCTTCACCAATCGGGCTTTTACGGGCAGTTTATCTCCAGCTAACTCCTTTGATTCAGCCGCACTTCGGGTAGGAGATTTACTGCCCGTTAATGCGGGGTAAAGTGAAACTTTAATCAGTGGAGCACACTCGTTATAAGTTGAACGAATTAGGATAATCCAAATTGGAATGGGAGGTATACATCTTTGAACCGAAACTTACTATATATGATATTGAGACTCATATTTGTCATTGTAGCAACGGTAGCTGGGTTCTATGTATTACTATACATGTCAGGGCTTATCTATCCTTTTATTATCGCTTTTGCATTTGCTTATTTGATTAATCCTGTCGTCAATTTCCTTAATCAAAAACTACAATTTCCTCGCGCACTAGCAGTACTCGTTAGCTTAATTCTCGTATTTGGAGCTATCGTTGGACTTGTTACATATCTTGTGACTGAAGCAATATCTGCCACAACATACTTACTACAACTTGTTACAGTAAAGTTTCCAGATATCGTTACATTCGCTCAGCAATTTGCACTTAATCATATTATGCCTCTCTACGATGATTTAATCTCTAAATTTAATCATCTTGGAGAACCACAGCGCTATACAATTACACAAAACATTCAAAACTTAGGAACAGAAGCAACAACACAAATGAAAGAACTTTTAACCGCCATTATAAGCGGGTTAACGAATTTCATTAGTGCACTGCCAACAACTTTAACTGTTCTTGTATTCATTTTATTAGCCACTTTCTTCATTAGTTACGATTGGCACCGTCTTGCTCAGAAGGCAAGAAAATTGCTACCGAATCGTGTACATGGCTATGGAAAAACTATTTTTGTCGACTTAAGAAAAGCTTTGTTTGGTTTTGTGAAAGCACAACTTACACTCGTATCTATGACAACCGTCATTGTACTAATCGGACTTTTAATATTACGCGTACCATACGCCATTACTATTGCGATTATTACAGGAGTTGTAGATTTACTACCATACTTAGGAACAGGCGCAGTCTTCGTTCCATGGGTTATATACGTATTTTTCACTGGCGATACCGCATTCGCCATTGGTCTTCTCATTTTATACATCGTCGTGATTGTCCAAAGACAAATTATGGAGCCGAAAGTACTTTCATCTAACATCGGTCTCGATCCATTAGCAACACTCGTCGCTCTATTTGTCGGCTTTAAACTTTTTGGCTTTTTAGGATTAATCATCGGCCCAGTCACCTTAGTACTACTTAATACATTACACAAAGCTAATGTCTTCCATGACTTGTGGAAATATATTAAAGGTTCACCTTCAAAATAATAGTTTCTAATTCATACACAACAAAAAACTCACATGTAATCAGTGGGAATTTCCCACTGATTATTCCTTGTACTTATTTTTCATACTCATTACATAAAACAAGAGAATTGCACTCAAAAAAGATAATTCTCTTGTTTTTTTGCATGAAAAACGCATATTTCGTGGTGTTTTTACATATTTATTCTATTTATTTTATAATTATCATTTACATTTATTACTTTTTATGTAAATGAATAAATATACAAAATAGCATAAAACAAGACTTCAACTAACAATCTCCGCCTTTTTATATGAATTTTTTACACCAATCGTTCCTTTATATAAGAAAGCAAAAATTTAATTCAGCAGCGTTCCCTCCATCTTATTCATCTAAATTAATAGCACTAAAAAATCACAAGTTTAATCGAAGTACACACAAGAATTCAAACGAAAATTATATAGCACATATAATAAGCGAACGTTTTGTTCATCCCCACTCATCATTCGCCCCACACCAGACACTTACGAGCAGCCCAGCTTTGAGATAGAAATTCCACCCCACAAATAGCGCGGTAAAGCAAAGCTTCAACCAGAAAGTTCCTCTCCTCTTACAACACAAAAAATAGCACTTAGATTTCTACAATCTAAGTGCTATTTCTGAATAATAATAGTAGAGTTCTTTCTAAATTTCCATTCCATCCACTTCATAACAAGCGGCTTCAATAAAGCTCTCGTAATAGGGATCACACAGATAAACCCTAGCACATCTGTCACATACCCAGGAAGCACTAAGAGAATACCTCCTACAAATACAAAAATACCATCTAGTACCGCCTCACCTGGCATTTCCCCTCTATTCAACTTAGATTGAATCTCTCCAAGCACTTTAAACCCTTGTCTTTTCGCCAAATACACACCTACAACACCTGTAAATACAATCATAGCGAACGTAGACCATAAACCTATTACATGACTTGATCCAATTAAGACCGTAATCTCAATCGCCGGTATTAAAATAAACAAGAATAGTAACCACTTCATAGTTCTACACCTCCCTCACAACGCCTATATATATCATATGAAATATAGATACTCTTTCATATTAAAACACATAACAAACAGCTTTTAAAAGCAATTCTAGGCGCTTTAAGCTAATTCTATCTCGTTTTTGTGTAAAAAAAAGAGAAGGACTCCGATCCTTCTCTCCGTATTACTTATAGCACTTCCGCATGTCCATTATAAACAATTCCGCGTGCTGCATCAACTGTTACTTCTTGGCCATTTTTTAAAGTTGCTGTTACGCCGTTTACACCAACGATAACAGGAATACCGATTGATACGCCTACAACAGCTGCATGGCTTGTTAAGCCACCTTCTTCTACAACTAAAGCCGCAGCTTTTTCGATTGCAGGAATCATATCTTTATCAGTGCTTGTTGTAACAAGGATATCACCTTCGTTTACGTTCGCTACAGCTTCAGCAGCTGTTTTTGCTACAACTACTTTACCTTTTGCAGCTTTACGACCAATTCCTTGTCCTTTAGCAATTTCTTCACCAACAACGTGGATTTTCATTAAGTTTGTTGTACCAGTTTCAGCAACTGGAACACCCGCAGTAATCACTACAGTATCTCCAAGTCCAATTAGACCCGCATCCATACCTGTTTGAATTGCTGTATCTAACATTTCGTCAGTTGAAGCTGCGCGCTTCTCAGCCATAAATGCTTGTACACCCCAAACAAGTGCAAGACGACGTCCTACTTGCTCGTCAGATGTTACAGCTACGATTGGAGATTTTGGACGGTATTTAGAGATCATTTTCGCAGTATATCCACTTTCTGTTGGAGCTACGATTGCAGCTACATCAAGAGCAAGTGCTGTATGCGCAACAGATTGGCTAATTGCATCTGTAATTGTTGGAGTGAACTCTTTAATACGTTTTTTGAACATATCTTCATATTGTAATGATTTTTCAACACGTACCGCAATGTTAGCCATCATTGTTACTGCTTCTACCGGATATTGTCCAGCAGCTGTTTCACCTGAAAGCATGATTGCATCTGTACCATCGAAGATTGCGTTAGCTACGTCACTTGCTTCCGCACGAGTTGGACGTGGGTTACGTTGCATAGAATCTAACATTTGTGTTGCAGTAATAACCGGTTTACCTAACACGTTACATTTTTTAATTAGACGTTTTTGTACTAACGGTACTTCTTCTGGTGGAATTTCTACACCCATATCACCACGAGCTACCATTAAACCGTCAGAAACTTCTAAGATTGAATCGATGTTGTCGATACCTTCTTGGTTTTCGATTTTTGGTACGATTTGGATGTATTGAGCGTTATGCTCTTCTAATAATTCACGGATTTCTAATACGTCAGACGCTTTACGTACGAATGAAGCTGCAATGAAATCAACTTTTTGCTCGATACCGAAGATGATATCTTTTACGTCTTTTTCAGTGATACCAGGAAGCTTAATGCTTACGTTTGGTACGTTAACACCTTTTTTATTTTTTACAGTTCCGCTGTTAAGAACTTTTGTACGGATGTTTCCATCAGCTTTTTCGATTACTTCTAGTTCGATAAGACCGTCATCGATTAGAATACGAGAACCTGGGTCTACATCGTCATAAAGACCAGCATAAGATACAGAGAACTTCTCTGCAGTACCTAATACTTGCTCAGTAGAAAGAACTACCTCTGCACCTGTTACAAGCTCAGCTTGTCCGTCTACGAAGTCGTGAGTACGGATTTCTGGACCTTTTGTATCAAGTAAGATACCAACTGTTTTACCAGTTTTCTTTGAAGCTTCACGAATGTTTTTAATACGAGCTCCGTGCTCTTCATGGCTACCATGAGAGAAGTTTAAACGAGCAACGTTCATACCTGCTTCGATTAATTGCTCTAATTTTTCAATACTTTCACTAGCAGGACCTATAGTACATACAATTTTAGTTTTACGCATATTGCACCTCCGAAAATTATGAAACCGTTCCCAAATATCTGACATTACGCCGATTAGATGGATAATTCTTTAGATAATTGATACATATCTTTATCGATTGTATGCTTTTGAGCTAACGCTTCGATAATGTCATGATCAACAAGTTTATTATCTTGAATACCTACACAACGCCCACCTTTACCAGCAATTAACAACTCAACTGCTCTTGCACCAAGACGACTTGCTAATACACGGTCTTGTGCACTTGGTGATCCACCACGTTGTACGTGACCTAATACAGTTACACGAGTATCAAAGTTTGTTGCTTCTTCAATGTGCTTACCGATGTCAATTGCACTTCCAACACCTTCAGCTACAATGATAATACTGTGTTTTTTACCACGTTCGCTACCACGTTTTAGACGAGCGATTACATCATCCATGTCATACTCTTCTTCTGGAATTAAGATTGTTTCTGCACCATCAGCTAAACCAGCCCATAATGCGATATCTCCAGCATGACGTCCCATTACTTCGATAACATATGTACGTTCATGAGATGTAGCTGTATCACGGATTTTATCAATTGCATCAATAACAGTGTTTAAAGCTGTATCGAAACCAATTGTGAAGTCTGTTCCAGGGATATCATTGTCGATTGTACCTGGTACACCAACACATGGGAATCCTTGTTCAGTTAATTTTTTAGCGCCTTGGTAAGAACCATCTCCACCAATAACAACAAGTCCTTCGATACCATGTTTCTTTAATTGCTCGATACCTTTTAGTCGTACTTCTGGGTCTTTAAACTCAGGACATCTTGCTGTATATAATTTCGTACCACCGCGGTGGATAATATCGCCAACAGAACCAAGTTCTAATTTTTCAATGTGACCAGAAATTAATCCAGCGTATCCATGGTAAATACCATATACTTCAATATCATGGAAAATCGCTTTACGAACAACTGCACGAATGGCAGCATTCATACCAGGTGAATCTCCACCACTTGTTAATACACCAATACGTTTCATTTGTACTCACCTCATAAAGATTATTTGCCTTATAATAAAATAACACGAAAAAATATAAAAACACAATGGAGAAGATGTGTCTTTTCATAATAAAAACGTGCATTCGCGAAGAGGAACGCACGCTTTTCTTATTTTATCCCAATGGAAGCGTTTGAAAACGAAACTTGCCCAATTTTCATATATTTTTCATAACGTTTTTCGATTAATTCATCTTTCGAAATTCCGTTTAATTGTTCAAAAGTTTTTCTAATTATTAAGTCTATATTTTCTGACTGTTTCAAAATATTACGGTGAGCTCCACCTTTTGTCTCTGGAATAATTTCATCAATTACACCTAATTCTTTCAAATCTGCTGCTGTAATTTTCATTGCCTCTGCAGCTTCCTTTGCTTTTCCTGCATCTTTCCAAAGAATTGCCGCTGCACCCTCTGGTGTAATAACAGAATAAGTGGAATTTTCTAGCATATGAATGTAATCTCCTACTCCAAGACCTAGCGCACCACCACTACCGCCTTCACCGATAACGATACAAATAACTGGTACCGTTAAACCTGCCATCTCAAATAGGTTGCGGGCAATAGCTTCACTTTGTCCACGCTCTTCAGCTGCTTTACCAGGATAAGCTCCCTTCGTATCGATGAAACAAATAATAGGACGATTAAACTTTTCCGCTTGTTTCATGAGACGCAGTGCTTTTCGATATCCTTCTGGATGAGGCATTCCAAAGTTACGGCGAATATTTTCTTTCGTATCTTTTCCGCGCTGATGCCCAATTACAGTTACAGGCATCCCTTTATATTTCGCAATGCCGCCGACAATCGCTGCATCATCGCCAAATAGACGATCTCCATGACATTCGAAAAAATCAGTAAATAAGTGCTCAATATAATCGAGCGTTGTCGGTCGTTCTGCATGACGAGCAATTTGAACACGGTCCCATACTTTTAGATTGCCGTATATATCTTCCTCTAAATTTTCTAGCTTTTCTTCCAAAATACGAATCTCCTCACTGAAGTCCATCTGGCTGTTTTTCGTATAGTCTTTCAGTTCACGAATCTTATTTCTTAGCTCAACAACTGGTTTTTCAAATTCTAGCTCTGCCATACAGCCACTTCCCCTCCTTGATGAACTTCTAAAATCTTGCGAAGCGATTCTCTCATATCATCACGATGCACCACCGCATCTAATTGACCATGATCTAGTAAGAATTCTGCCGTTTGGAAATCTTCCGGTAGTTTCTCACGCACCGTTTGTTCAATTACACGTCTACCAGCAAATCCGATAAGTGCGCCTGGTTCTGCAAGATTATAATCACCAAGTGAAGCGAAACTCGCTGAAACCCCGCCCGTCGTTGGGTGAGTCATAACAGAAATAAATAATCCTCCTGCATTACTATGCTTTTTCAAAGCTACGCTTGTTTTTGCCATTTGCATTAAACTTAATATACCTTCTTGCATACGGGCACCACCCGAAGCAGTAAAGATAATAAATGGAACTTGTAAGTCGTACGCCTTTTCAACCGCACGGGCGATTTTTTCTCCTACTACAGAGCCCATGCTCCCCATTCGAAAACGAGAATCCATTACTGCAACAACAACAAGCATGTCATCAATTGTTCCTTCACCAGTTACAACCGCTTCGTTCAATTCAGTCTTCTTACGATCGCTCTCTAGTTTCTCTTCATAACCTGGAAACTCGAGTGGATTTAATGAAACCATTTCTTTGTCATACTCACGGAATGACCCTTCGTCCAATATACTATCAAGACGTTCCCATGCATTCATAGGATGATGATATCCACAATTCACACATACTTTTAAATTTTTTAGAAGTTCTTTCGTATACATGATTTTTTTACATTCCGGACATTTTGTCATAACGCCATCTGGCACATCTTTTCGTACTTGTTCTGAAGGTATTGCAGCGTACTTTTTCTTTTTCACGAATAAATCTCTTAGCACAATTTGACCCCCTTCGTTGAGAGCTAAGGTTAGCGTAAGAAGAAAATGGGGCTAACACCAAAGTTTGATGTTAGCCTTATCTTCTCAATCTGTCTAATAACCTCACTCTTTACGTTTAACTTTAACCGCTACGCGGTAGAATGTTTGTCATAACGTGTCATGGTCATTTCGACAAATTTTATACATTACGAGTGAAACTGTATATTCTCTACTAATTCATCGTAAATTTTTAGTGCATCATTTTCTTGTTTTTCTTCCAAAGTAGCGTAAAGCTTTCTATACATATCGATAGAATCTCTTGAAACTTTACAAGAAAGCGTTGATACGTAATCATTTACGATCATCCAAATGCGATATAGTAAATAATTATCGACTTGTTCAATAAGTGTTTTAAAGAACGTTTGATGAAGCGTTGGGATTGAGTTTTCATTTCCTTCAAGTACTTGGTGTAATTTACTTAGCACTTTAGAAAACGTTTCTTTCGGTAAATTACATACAATTCGAATCATATCTTTCTCGAGTAATCGTTTCGTTTGTAATAAATCACGAATTGTTTTCTCATCTTGCAATAAGAACGGAGCAATTAATTGTACAAGACCGTTATCATAAAAGTTTCGAATAAACGTCCCTTCACCACGTCTCGTTTCAATCAATCCTACCAGTTCTAAAGCACGCAATGCTTCTCTTACAGAGGAACGTCCTACGTTTAAGCGTGAACTTAACTCACGCTCAGACGGCAAACGATCCCCCGCCACCAATCCATCCTCTTCCATAATGGAACGGATTTTTTTTACAATTTCAAGATATACTTTTGTATTTGATGATGTCAATGGAATTTCCTCGCTTATTCTTTACCAATCAGCGCTAATTGTTTTGTTTTTTCAGCGATCTCATTTGGATCTACTTGACGTCGAGCTACTCCTGTCTCCATTGCTGCTTTTGCAACGTAAGCCGCTACTTGAGGCGCTACACGCGCGTCAAATGGTGCCGGAATGATATAGTCTGCATTTAACTCATCTTCTGCTACAAGCTCAGCAATAGCCTGTACAGCTGCCATCTTCATTTCTTCGTTAATTTGTGTCGCATGTACGTCAAGTGCACCGCGGAAAATACCAGGGAACGCCAGTACATTATTTACTTGGTTCGGGAAGTCAGAACGACCTGTTCCAACAACAGCTGCGCCCGCTGCTTTTGCCAATTCTGGCATAATTTCTGGAACTGGATTCGCCATTGCAAAAATAATCGCATCGTCATTCATTGTACGAACCATCTCTTCTGTTAATGCACCTTCTGCAGATACACCAATGAATACGTCTGCACCTTGTACAACATCAGCTAAAGAACCTTCTATACGATTCTTATTTGTATATTTTGCAACTTCATCCTTCACCGGATTCATACCTGTAGGACGACCATCATAGATTGCCCCTTTACGGTCACACATAATAATGTCGCGTACACCATAGCGATATAAAAGTTTAATAATTGCAATACCTGCTGCACCTGCGCCATTTGCGACAACTTTAATGTCAGACATTTTCTTTCCAACTAATTTCAGTGCATTTACAAGACCTGCTACTGTTACAATAGCTGTTCCGTGTTGATCATCATGGAAGATAGGAATATTTGTTTCTTTTTTCAAACGCTCTTCAATAATGAAGCAATTTGGTGCTGCGATATCTTCTAAGTTAACGCCGCCAAAAGTTGGCTCCATTAATTTTACAGTTTCAACAATTTTATCTACATCGTTTGTATTTAAGGCAATTGGGAATGCATCTACACCAGCAAAGCTCTTGAATAATACAGCTTTACCTTCCATTACTGGAAGAGATGCTTCAGGTCCAATGTTACCAAGACCAAGTACAGCTGTTCCATCTGTCACAACTGCTACCATATTTCCCTTCATCGTATATTCATATACCTTACTTTTATCGTCATAAATTTCTTTACAAGGTTCTGCAACCCCTGGAGAATATGCAAGACTTAAATCTTTTGCATTTTCTACTTTTACTTTTGATACAGTTTCTAATTTTCCTTGATGCACTTTATGCATGTGAAGTGCTTCTTCACGAAGTGTTGACAAACTATCCACTCTCCTCAAATTATTCTTGCTGATATCAATTTCTCCAAGTGGTCTGACCACGAACACTACTACTATAATAATCGAAGTGTAGGGAAATTGTCCATTATATTTTCACAACTACATTTTCTTCCCCGACAATTTCACGAAGTGCTCCTAAACATTCTTCACTTGGATGAATCGATAAACTCCGAGATAATTGTACCATTTTATGTTCCTTTTCATAATAAATTAGTACTTTCGCAAAACCTGAATAGTCGAACAATATTTTCGTAACCCGATTTAAAAGCTTTTTCTCATACTGAGATGGCAATTTCACGTAAACAGATGCGTCTTTCTTTTCTTCATAAACATCCATTTCCTCTAGCGGATATAGTCCATTTACAATCCATTGCAGCTTATGATTTCTTAGCTCAATCGTACCGTCAACTAAAACAATTGCTCCTTCTTGCAACTTATCCGAGAAATGTATATACGTTTCCGGGAAGAGGACCGCTTCCATTTCATCATTTTGATCACAGAATGTAATAAATGCCATCTTTTGAAACTTTTTCGTACGAATCACTCTAACACTTGTTATATACACAATAGCTCTTTGTACTTTTTTCTTGTGTCGCATCGCCTGAGCGAGAGATGGAATTTCTAATTCTTTTGCTAACTTCACATATTGCGCTGTCGGATAACTTGATAAATAAAAGCCAAGTACTTCTTTCTCTTTATTTAGTTGTTCAATAAAAGATAGCTCTTCTCCTTGTACATATTTTGATTTTGGAACAGCATCTCCTAAATCACGTGCGAGATTCGCGTACTCTAACGCCCCTTTAATACTTTTCCATAAATTCGTTCTCGAAACACCAAAATCATCAAAACATCCCGACCAGACGAAAGCTTCTAAATTACGCTCCGTTACGAACTTTGACGGCATACGGAGACAAAATTCAAATAAATCTTCGAACATTTTTTTCTCTCGTTCTTCTAATAATGCCGTCACTGTAGCCATTCCAATATTTCGGATCGAAAGTAAACTGTAACGTATCGCATTCCCTTCTATTTGGAAGTTATAACCACTTCTCTGAAGAGACGGCGGCAAAACGTGAAAACCTTTCCGCTTCGTTTCTCGTATATACTGTACAATTTTATCTTCATTTCCAATTGCGCTTGATAATAATGCCGTCATAAATTCCAGCGTATAGTTCGCTTTCAAATAGGCAAGCTGATATCCGATCATACTGTAAGCTACAGCGTGACTTCGGTTAAAACCGTAATTCGCAAATCTTACAATTAAATCATAAATTTTTTCAGCAGACGTCTCATCATATCCATTTCGCAAACATCCCTGGACGAAATGCTTACGTTCCTGATCTAAAATATCACGATTTTTTTTACTCACTGCACGGCGCAGTAAATCTGCTTCTCCAAGCGAAAACCCTGCTAACTTCGATGCAATTTGCATAATTTGTTCTTGGTATACAATGACGCCGTATGTTCTTTCTAAAATTGGCTTTAAATCCGGATGTAAATATTCGATTTTTCTTTTTCCATGTTTCGATTCAATAAAAGTCGGTATCTGTTCCATCGGTCCTGGTCTGTATAACGAGTTAACAGCTACGATATCTTCAAACTCATTCGGTTTTAACCCGCGAAGTACATTTCGCATACCGCCTGACTCAAGCTGGAATACACCTGTTGTATCTCCTCTCCCTAATAATTGGAATGTCTTTTCATCTTGAAGAGGTAAGTTTCTTATATCGATTTCTTTCCCAGTTTTGTTCGCGATAAATTTTATAATATTTTCAAGTAACGTTAAATTACGTAATCCTAAAAAGTCCATCTTAAGCAACCCAAGTTCTTCTAGCGCATCGGCTGGATATTGCGTAACATAAACATCGTTATGTCCTTCTTGAATTGCTACACTGCCTGTTAGCGGTTCTTGACTCATAATAACACCAGCCGCATGAATAGACGTATGACGTGGTAAACCTTCTACACGTTTTGCGATTTCAAACACACGCTCATGCAAAAGATTCCCTTGTATAAACTCACGAAGTGATTGTGATTCTTCATATGCATCTTTTAACGTTATACCAAGCTTTGATGGGATAAGTTTTGAAAATATATCAATATCTCGCGGCGGAAGCCCCATTACGCGGGCAATGTCTCTAATTGCCGCTTTTGCTGCAAGCGTACCAAACGTTACAATTTGCGCAACACGGAGCTGACCGTATTTATCTTTCACATAGCGAATCATCTCATCACGTCTTACGTCTGGAAAATCAATATCAATATCAGGAAGCGTCACACGTTCAGGATTTAAAAACCTTTCAAATAATAGATCGTATTCAATTGGATCAATATCTGTAATTTCTAATACGTATGAAACGAGTGAACCAGCTGCCGATCCACGACCTGGTCCTGTTAGAATATGATTTTCATGTGCATACTTCATAAAATCCCATACGATGAGGAAATAATCACTAAATCCCATACGAGAAATAACATTTAATTCATGATCCAAACGCTTTATATGCACTTCTTTCGGTTCACCATATCGTTTCCGCAAACCTTCTTCACAAACACGACGCAAGTATATATCACTCGTTTCATTAGACGGAACAGGAAACTTCGGAAGTTGATTTACATGGAACGGTATTTCTACTTGGCAACGCTCTGCAATTTTTATTGTATTTCGGATTGCTTCCGGCGCATGGGAAAATAGTGCTTCCATTTCATCCGATGACTTTAAATAATACTGATCTGTTTTCAGCCTCGGCCTATCTGGATCAGTCATTTTCGTTCCACTTTCAACAGATAGTAAACATTCATGAACAAGCGCGTCACTTTGATTGATATAGCGCACATCGTTTGTTGCAACGACTGGAATATTAACCCTACTAATAAATTCAGGTAGTTTCTCTTGTAAAAGCAACTCATCTTGAATTGCATGATGCTGCAAACTCATATAAAAATGGCCGAACATATTTTGATACGTGCGAGCTACTTCTTCAGCCTGACTCTCATTGTCTTCTAGTAATAATTGCTCAATTTCGCCATCTTTACCTGGCGAAATAGCAATTAATCCTTTCGCATAATGCGCAAGCCACTTCTTAGGAATACCTTCTTTGGACTTTGTCATAATACTGCTAGAAATCTTTAATAAATTTTGGTAGCCTATTTCATTCTCAGCAAGTAATACAAGCGGATAAGACCTTTCTTCTTCTTCACTAAAAATAGAAGCGGTTAATCCAATAACAGGCTGTATACCATGTTTCTTACATGCTTTATAAAACGGAATAACACCATACATAACATTTTCATCCGTAATAGCTAGCGATGAAAAACCAAGTTCTTTCGCCCTGACTACAAGCTCATCAATTTTACAAGCACTTTTTAATAAACTAAAAACGGTTTGACATTGTAAATGCACAAACTTCACTGTTGTACCCTCTCTTTACCTATTTGACTACTTTTATTATAGGTGATGAGGAAAGCGGAAATCAAAACATACTTCTTATACTTTGTCCATATATATGAAGAAGAAAGGGGAATGACGATGGATGTAAGAGAACATACTTTTTTCTCTCTGCTTATTATTAGTTATTTTATTGCCTTTGGGGTTATACTTGGCGGTTCATTAATTGGTGGATTTGGTGCGTTTCTTATCGGAAAACCAGCTCTAACTTACATTAATCAATTCGCCCAAAATTTAAGAATTTGGGCACTCGTTGCAGCAATCGGCGGAACATTCGATACCTTTTATAGCTTTGAAAGAAGTTTCTTTGGCGGAGATATGAAAGATATCGTAAAACAAATTCTCCTTATTTTTTTCGCAACTGGTGGTATGCAAACAGGTCTCATTATTATTAAATGGCTAACGCAGGAACATGTATGAGAGTACCAAGTGCCAATACAGCAAAAAGATGGTACTTAGTATTAGCTGGTGCTGCTGTTGGAGGCGTGTTGAGCTGGTTTATTTTTTTGTACATATACGGTGTTTTTCAACAAGAACAAGCTAGTAAAATAGCAGAACAAAGAGAAATTATAGAAAAACAAGAAGCAAAGCTCCACGTCCTTCTCGAAGATCAAGAAAAATTGAACACTGAAAATAAACGGCTCTTAACCATTCAAGAGATTAAAATAAAACTTATCAATCGAGAAAAATACGATTTAGACAATCTTACACTCGAAAATATGACTACATCTATTCATAATGATCTCCAGCATCTTTTAACGAAAAACATTCAAAGTATCGCAAAAAATAAAGACCTACTAAAAAAGGTAATCGAAAATAAAACATACAAACATTACGATCGGCTATACCGTTTTAAAGTCGATACAATATCTTTTGATACAGTGCTTGAAATTAGCATTACTATAGAGAAAGAAAAATAAAGAAGGAGGGCTTTAGCGCCGCTCCTTCTTTTCGTTCTAACATATAGTCTTTTATTTACAAATCTCACGTAAATCAGAAAAAAGACGATCCGCTTCTTCCCAAGAAGATGCCTTGGCACCAGAAGCCATCGGATGCCCTCCGCCGTTATATTGCATTGCCAATTTGTTTATAACTGGTCCTTTTGAACGAAGACGAACACGAATTACGTCATCTTCCTCTAAAAATAGAACCCACGCCTTTAATCCATCAATATTGCCAAGCGCTCCAACAACACCAGATGCTTCAGAAGGAAGTACATCAAACTCTTCTAATACTTCTTTCGTTAATTTAATGTAAGCTGCTCCTTCTTCTACCATCGTAAAGTTTTGTAAAATATAACCGTTTAAACGAGCAATTTTTTCTTTTGTCTTATACATTTCATTGTATAAATCTGTGAATTTCACACCCATATCAACAAGCTCACTTACGTAACGAAGTGTTTTTGCTGTCGTATTTGGGAATAAGAAACGACCTGTATCTCCAACAATTCCTGCTAAAATAAGGCGAGCTGCTTCTTTTGTTATTTTTAATCCTTTATCTTTTCCATAGTTATAAAACTCATAAATCATTTCACTTGTAGAACTCGCTGTCGTGTCTACCCACGTAATATCTCCATATGGATCTTCATTTGGATGATGATCAATTTTAATTAACATCTTCCCTTTTGTATAGCGTTGATCGTCAACCCGTTCTTGATTCGCAGTATCACAAACAATAACAAGCGCATTTTCGTATACACTATCTTCAATATCATCCATTACTCGTAAGTATGCTAGTGACGGTTCATTGTACCCAACCGTATAAATATTTTTCTCTGGAAACGATTCTTGTAGAATTGTACCAAGACCACCCTGTGAACCTAACGCATCTGGGTCCGGACGCACGTGGCGATGAATAATAATTGTATCAAACTCTTTAATTGCTCCTAAAATTTGCTCATGCATATGTATAATCTCCTTTTTAATCAACTTCTTCACTTTATCCTCCATTATAACGGAAAGTATTTCATACATGCGAACAATTGCTTTATAATAAAAGTTAGAAAGTTTAGATATTTCTTTTTCTTTTCTATTATTTTTCACAAAGCGATGGGAGTGTTCACTATGCCAGTATTAGTCTTCTGTATTATCGTCTCATTTATGTTGTACCTCTTTTACAAAACAAAATACTTTCGTACAAACCGCCCAATGGAGAAAGGTTGGCTCTCAGGAAAATCCGCAATGGCACTCGGTTCATTCGTTTTATTTTTCGGGATAAACCAATTCTTTTTAGAACTTTCAACCGCTCGTATTATCGTTGGTGTTTTATTCGTTCTATTTGGTAGTGCAAGTGTATTTAACGGGTTTCGCCAATACAAACATTTCTTACCATTAGCAGTTAAAGAAGCCGAAGTCTATGAAGCAACATAAAAAAGCATCAATATTGTGATGCTTTTTTACGTCCCTTAACTTTCAAAATCATATATGCAACAAACGCAGATGGTATATTAAATGGGTTACCTTGTACATGAAAATGTAGTTGTTCTTCTCCAAAAGACATTTTTTCATATAGCTCTCGCTGAGATAATCCTGTCTTTTCCTTTTTTTCATGTAAACCTTGTAAATATAAATATTGGATCGGTATCATTACAAGAAAGTAAAATAGTGCGATACTACCAAAAAAGAGTACGGCTGACGACATAATGCATACCACCTTTCAGAAATCCATTTTCTTACAATATAATCATAACACAATATACAACCAAATTGAATTACTATTCTGTCTTTTCTTACGTTACTTTTCCACTCCACTCCATACATATTTCACTAAAACTCCCATCTAAAATCATGCCTTTCAAATTTAAAACAACAAAAAAAGATGGAACAAATCAAAACGATTTGTTCCATCTTTTTATTTATCGATTAACTGCACCATAAGTAATGCCTTTCCAACAACATTACCTTCATGATGCACCTCTACATCGACCTTACCAAATTTACGCCCAATTTCTAATACTTTCGGATGAACAGATACAACATTATCAATTTGAACCGGCTTTACGAAATAAATCGTTAAGTTTTCAACAATTAAATCGCTTTTCTTTTGCGCACGAATGACGCGATTTGTCGCTTCTGTCACAATTGTTGCAAATACACCGTACGATAACGTTCCGATTGAGTTCGTCATTTGCGGCGTCACCGAAAATTGATATAGATGCTCATTCTTCGCTTCTTTCGGCGTCATAAATTGATTCGTTACAATATCATCAATGGTTTCTCCAACTTGTGGCTGACGTTGAATCATTTGCAGTGCCTGAAGTACATCTTGACGGCTAATAATACCTTGTAGTTTATTTCCTTCATCAACAACAGGAAGTAACTCAATACCTTCCCACACCATCATACGTGCCGCAGCTGCGACAGACATTTTACCGTTCACTGTAATTGGGTGTTTTGTCATCACTTTATCAATTGGTGTTTCTTTCGCTACACCGATCATATCTTTTGAAGTCACGATTCCTAGCACTTTGTTACTTTCATCAACAATCGGATACCTTCCGTGCATCGTCTCTTCATTATAGGCATGCCATTGCTGCACTGTATCATTTGGCTTTAAATATAACGTTTCTTCAATTGGCGTTAAAATATCTTCAACGAGTACAATTTCTTTCTTAATAAGCTGATCGTAAATCGCACGGTTAATTAACGTTGCAACTGTAAAGGTATCGTAACTACTTGAAATAATCGGCAGTTTTAATTCATCTGCTAATTTCTTCACATGATCTTCCGTATCAAATCCGCCCGTAATTAATACAGCGGCTCCAGTTTCTAACGCTAATTGATGTGCGTTCGTACGGTTACCGACAATAAGTAAGTTCCCAGCTTCTGTATAGCGCATCATCGCTTCTAATTTCATTGCCCCGATTACGAATTTATTTAACGTTTTATGTAGTCCTTCTCTGCCTCCAAGTACTTGACCGTCGACAATGTTAACGACTTCTGCATATGTCAGTTTTTCGATATTCTCTTTCTTCTTTTGTTCAATTCGAATTGTTCCGACACGTTCAATTGTACTAACATACCCTTTATTTTCTGCATCTTTAATTGCACGGTAAGCGGTCCCTTCACTTACACTCAAATCTTTCGCAATTTGTCTTACAGAAATTTTATGGCCTACTGGCAGGCTATTAATATGTTCTAAAATTTGGTTATGCTTGGTAGCCAAATGGTTTCACCATACTTTCTTTTCCCTAAATTCTTCATGTGTTGTACTTTCAGTATACTATATTTTCAAAACTGTTACACTCTCTCTTTGCATACCTGTACTATTTTTTTTATAACAAAATGACTCTTACATTCCACCAGTCATTCTATTACAACAATGTAATGCTATTGTCATCTCATTCGATAGTTCGCACACTTGATTACCTATACAATTAAGACAAGAAATAAAACAAAGGAGCGAACACATGATGAAAAAACTTTTAGAGGTTGTAGGTGCTGTATTTTTAGCTTTCGTAGATGGGAAAAAAGTTACAATGGAATTGAATGAAACACCTGAGCAGCCACGTACCAAAAGAAAAGAATCACCAAAACAAATACAAGTATTAAAAGCTGTCCTACACACGTAAAAACCCTTCACTTTTCTTTTCAAATGAAGGGTTTCTTTTCTATAGTGTAATACTTTCTCCAGCTTCTAATACTTTCCCTGTACAATTTTGTAGCTTTTCTACAAATTGATATGGATCTTGTTCAATAACTGGGAACGTATTGTAATGCATCGGTACAACAGTTTTCGCATTAATCCATTTTGCCGCTAGTACAGCATCTTCTGGTCCCATTGTGAAATTATCACCAATTGGTAAAAATGCTAGATCAACTTTATTTAATTCCCCAATTAACTTCATATCAGAGAATAGTGCAGTATCTCCTGCGTGGTATACAGTTCTCTCTTCTGCTGTAAATAAAATACCTGCTGGCATACCTGTATATGTAATCGTCTTATTTTCTTCATCAATATAACTAGAGCCGTGGAATGCTTGTGTAAACTTCACTTTTCCGAAGTCAAATTCATGTGAACCACCAATATGCATCGGGTGTGTATTTACACCTTGCCAACTTAAAAATGTTGCTAGTTCAAATGGCGCTACAACAACTGCATTATTTTTCTTCGCAAGCTCTACTGTATCTCCAACATGATCACCGTGTCCATGCGATAAAAGGATTGCATCCACTTTTACATCTTCAGCTTTTAAATCTGTTTTCGGATTACCTGTTAAAAACGGGTCAATTAAAATAACTTTTTCATTCGCCTCAATTTTCACAACTGAATGTCCATGATAAGATACTTTCATTATTACATTCCTCCCCTATTCACATTCTCACTTTTTATTCTACATGATTTTTCAATTCCCTGTCTTTTCTAACATCTATTTACTTGTCATAACACTTTCTTCCGAGTTAAAGTTATATTTGTAATTAAATATCTCGGGGGTGCCAATCGATGAATGCTAGATTAGAAAATTTAATGCAATGGCTAAAAGAAAAAAACGTAGAAGCTGCGTTCTTAACTTCTACACCGAACGTCTTCTACATGACAAACTTCCACTGTGAACCACACGAAAGATTACTTGGTATGTTTGTATTCCAAGAAAAAGAACCTATTTTAATTTGCCCTAAAATGGAAGAAGGTCAAGCGCGTAACGCTGGCTGGGCACATGAAATTATCGGATTTACTGATACTGACAGACCATGGGATATGATTGCAAAAGCAATTAAAGACCGCGGCATCAATGCAAATGCAGTTGCAATTGAAAAAGAACATTTAAACGTAGAGCGCTACGAAGAATTAAAGAAATTATTCCCAAATGCAGCTTTCAAATCAGCTGAGGAGAAAGTTCGCGAACTTCGTTTAATTAAAGATGAAAAAGAACTTTCTATTTTACGCGAAGCAGCTAAAATGGCGGACTATGCTGTTGAAGTTGGTGTAAATGCAATTAAAGAAAACCGCAGCGAGCTAGAAGTATTAGCAATTATTGAACACGAATTAAAAACAAAAGGCATACATAAAATGTCATTTGATACGATGGTATTAGCAGGTGCGAACTCTGCTCTTCCACACGGTATTCCTGGCGCAAACAAAATGAAACGCGGCGATTTCGTACTATTTGATTTAGGCGTAATCATTGATGGTTATTGCTCTGATATTACACGTACAGTAGCATTCGGTGAGATTTCTGAAGAGCAAACTCGCATTTACAACACTGTACTTGCTGGACAACTACAAGCAGTTGAAGCATGTAAACCGGGTGTTACACTTGGCGCAATCGACAACGCTGCACGTTCTGTTATCGCAGATGCAGGTTACGGTGACTTCTTCCCCCACCGCCTTGGTCACGGACTTGGAATTAGCGTACACGAATATCCAGATGTAAAAGCTGGCAACGAGTCTCCATTAAAAGAAGGTATGGTCTTCACAATCGAGCCAGGTATTTACGTACCAAACGTAGGTGGCGTTCGTATTGAAGATGATATTTACATCACAAAAGACGGATCAGAAATTTTAACGAAGTTCCCGAAAGAGTTACAATTTGTAAAATAATAAAAAAGGTAGCTTGATTGCTGCCTTTTTTATTTCTCTACTATTTCAAATTTCTCTACAATCATTTTTGCTGGATAACTTTCAAGTATTTGAGAAAACCATACTTTTATTTTATCCCCTGTTTTTAACTGTTTATATGCGTCTTTGTCCTTAAAGCTCAAGACTATATGTGCTGGATGATCTTTATTCATTTGTTGTTCTATATAATGTTGCAACTCTACTTTTGTTTTAAACGTTTTATCATCGGCAAAAAACACCGTGTCATTTCTTAATATAAGATACCCTTCTTTTACCGTTACTTGCTCTACTGGTTTTGTATCACACGCTGATAATACGACTAGAAATACACTTAAAAACATAACAATTTTCATATGCCTATTCATTTTTAACCCCTTACTCTAGGCTATTTCAAATTTAGCACCATCTTCTCCTCATACTTATCATCCCATTTAATCACAACTTCTATAGGTTCATCTTTAGAGATAGGCGCGCAACTTACACAAGAAGACTTCATTTCAATCTTTGCTCCTCTATGAACTTCTGACGTTTGTGTCATTGTACTAAAGGCTCCATTAATAGCAATCTCTAAGTTTTTAAATTCTGTCTTTCCATCCCCGCCCTTATATTGAAACGTAAACATCCCATCTTCACTGTCATCCTTAATATGCCCTTTATATTGTCCAGCCCAACTTTTGCTCTCGCTAGAAAAAGTAACATACGAAATGGAACAGCTTCCTAAAAAGAAAATACTAATGAAAAAGAATAATGCTCTCTTCATAATGCCCCCCTCCATTCAAAAGCACTTATTTATTTTCTATTTCTCCCTTTAAATATTATTAAAAAAGAAGGCCACTCAAAAAGTGCCTTCTTCTATTTCACTAATATTTAATTGAAATTTCACGATCCAAACTGAGAAAAGGTGGACAAGAAGCGCAAACGCCATACATGCTCCGCTTAAAAAAGTTAGTATAGGATGCGAATACACGTGCCCCAATCCATAGGATATCGCCACGAAAAACATTGTTATGTAAATATAAATTGCTCCATGTATTTGCCTCATATAAACCTCCTTTTCCCATATTATAACATAAGTTTTCTGATTATTCACATTAATTACTCGTAATCAATATTTCTCAACTGTTACACCTCTTACAGCAGCCTTAATATACGGTGACCCTTGTAAACTTTGTAAATCCTCTGTTTTCCTGTTACGACTACACCGTATATTGGTAAGTCTTTTGGTTTGGTGTTTTTTATTTCTTTATCCCGCATTAACAGGCAGTAAGACCCCACATCAAAATTCAGCGGAAGCAAAGAAGTTAGGTGGGGGGCGGACTGCTCGTAAAAGCCCGATTGGTGAGGGCTGATAATCAGTGGGGGATGCCCTCACCACTGATTAAAGTTTCACTTTATAGTTTATCCTAAAATATTCTCGATATCCCTCTTTATTTTCACTTAAAGATATCCAAATACAGCTTTTATAAATTTTTCCATAGTAAAAAGCACATTTATTTTGATGTGCTCTTCACATATAATTTAGTAAAATATGAACCATTTTTTTGAAACAAAAACTCCCACTCATCTCTCCCCATACTATCGTTATGACTTAGTTGCCATAATAATTGAACGAGGATAAAATCCCAGCTTTTCATAAAATGATACAGCTTCATTTCCATACACTACTGTTAATTCAATTTCATCTATCTTTTTCACTTTAAACCATTCCACTGCACTATTCATTAATTTCAAACCAAATCCGTTTCTTCGGTATTTTTCATCAACAAATAAAACTTCAATCTTTCCGCTTACGCTTTTACTATACGCTATACAAAATCCTAATATATTATCTGTTTCTGACTCAATCAATAATTCAATTCTATATTCTCCGTACTTTGAGTTCTTTTTATAATTTTCAATACGTTCCTCAAATGTCATTCTTGGGTAATCGCCAGAAAAATATTTTGATTTATTATTATGATATTCATGCAATTTATTTAAGGATTCTCTTATTATCTCTATTTCATCGAGAGTGATATATTTATTACTAATTCTCATCCTATAGCATCTCCAATAATATATATTTCAGCAAAAAAATAAGACTGTTTTTTGTTCACAAAATATTACTCTATTATTCCATCGCTTCCCTCACAACATCTTGAATCATAACAACTTCTGTTTTCATATCAATAGACATTGCTTCTTCATCAATACATTCATACCAAAACGCTAAGTGCTTTTTATCGATTTCATAATGAGAATTTTCGACAAGAGCCCCGCCTTCTCCTTGCACAGAATACCAATATAAGTACTCTTCTCCATCTCTTATTTCCCGGAAAATTGTCTCAACGTACATCTTTTCGTCGTTTAATGTCAAAAGGACTTCTTTCATATTGTCATTAAGAAGCTGCATCCATTCATCTACTCGATGACTCTTACCTTGTTTCACTTTGAATCTCGTTAATTCCACATTCATTTTTATTCCCCCGTTTTCTTACGTACAAACAATCTATATTCTATCGGATTATGAAAACTTAATTTACTAGCTAGTTTTTGCGAAGGAATATTGTCTACATAACAATCCCAGCACGGTGTAATATCATTTTGCATGCAATGCTCAACGAACCGTGTCGCAACAGCTTGAGCTAATCCTTTCCCTTGATATGCTTTATGCGTAGCAATATCGATTTCAGCAAAACTATTCCCTCTAAATATTGAGACGCATTCAGCTATAATCATCCCACCTTGTTCTATACAAAATCCGAAACCACCGTTCAAAAATAGTTCTTTTGATCCCCAATATTCTTTATAATACTTCTCTGTAAATTCACTGCTTCGTTCTATATCACTTTTATCAATACGCTTCACTGCATATGTATTTTTATTTGCATCTTGTGTTCGCTCTTCAAAGATTTCTCTTTGGAATTTCATTCGTGGCATATTCCGAAGTACATTACTAAAACGCCCTTCAATCATCATTTCCCACTCTTCACTTGAAGCGAATAGTGTAAATCTCTTCTCTGTTTTTTCAATAGCCATTTTTAAATACATCAATAAATCTTCATTATAATTTTGATCATCCGTATGACCAAATAAATAATAGATACCGTTAACTGTACGAATTAATCCTGCTGTTAACTTCTCGTTGGCAAAAACCTCACCAGCTATCACTTGATCACATACCGCATAAGCAAACGTCGTCGTTCTTGTATTACCTTCTAAAACCGGAAGAACTTTTCTATACTCGGCTACAGATAATTTTTTCATAATTGCTCCACTATAATCGTATCAGCCTCTATATGTTCAAAACAAAGATTTACCGTCCTCTTTAATGCTCTCGTTCTATGAATCGTACATGCTGGAATTAAAATAGAATCATTTGGCTTTAAAACCGCCGTTTCTCCATCTTCAAAATCAATAAGTAACTCTCCCTCTAGCACAATAAATAATTCATCCGAATTAGAATGATAGTGCCAATCATATTCACCAGTAAATACAGCGATGCGTAAGCAATGACTGTTTATGTTTGAAACGACGAAGTTTTTATGTTGATCTTGAATGTCTTTTGTTAATTCTATTAAGTTCACAGTTTCCATATTTCATCCCATCCTTCCATTAGTCGTTCTTCTGAAAAATCAACTTAGTCTC
Source organism: Bacillus sp. JKS001846 (assembly GCF_900176455.1). Taxonomy (NCBI): domain Bacteria; kingdom Bacillati; phylum Bacillota; class Bacilli; order Caryophanales; family Bacillaceae; genus Bacillus; species Bacillus sp. JKS001846. The sequence continues at coordinate 1,142,910 of NZ_FWYG01000001.1, read as the reverse complement.
CACCACCTCCGCAATCTCCTCCGCCATCACTTGAGCTGCTACAGTCATTGCTACTGTAATCTCCGAATCCACTTGATGAGCTTGAAGCGTATGAAGATTTTTTGCTTCTTTTTCTATCTTTTTTACTTTCATGACTAGGCCATACTTTATCAAATAATATAAAGAATAAGATTCCTTCTACCATAACAAGTATAACGCCTAAAATACTTTCAATAACATTGGGGGTTATCCCCAAACTTTTAAATATCCCACATAAATACAAGCAAAAAATCACATACAAGAACATACAAATATACCGAAATGTTTTCTCTATCGTAATGACTACTTTTTGTGAAAAAGGTATGTTCTGCTCCTGTTTTTTCTTTATGTACTTTTGTCTCTTTGCTTGCTTTTTCTTCCTCTTTTTACTCCCCATTGAATCCCCTCTTTTTATTATATAATTCTAAATTATCATAATAAAAAAATGATTTACACCAATAAATAACAATTATTTACATGTTATTTCCCCATATAAAAAAGACCCTCCTCATAAAGGAAGGTCTCAAATGTATTTCTATTATGATAAAGCAGGAGCTTTTTCAAGTAGCTCTTTCGCATCAGCGTATTGTAAGCCGTGAGCTTCTGCAACTGCTTCGAATGTTACATATCCATCTAATGTGTTAATACCTTTTAGTAATGCAGTGTTGCCTAAGCAAGCATCTTTGTAGCCTTTGTTCGCAATTTGTACTGCATATGGTACTGTTACGTTTGTTAATGCAAGAGTTGACGTACGTGGAACCGCACCTGGCATATTAGCAACTGCATAATGAACAACGCCGTGTTTTTCGTAAGTTGGGTTGTCATGAGTTGTAATACGATCAGTTGTTTCGAAAATACCACCTTGGTCAATCGCGATATCTACAACGACAGAACCTGGTTCCATTGATTGAATCATTTCTTCAGTTACAAGTTTTGGCGCTTTTGCACCTGGAATTAATACTGCACCAATAACAAGGTCAGATTCTTTAACAGCTTCTGCAATGTTGTATGGATTAGACATTAATGTTTTTACTTGGTTACCGAAAATATCATCTAATTGACGAAGACGTTCTGCACTTAAGTCAATGATTGTTACATCTGCACCTAAACCTACTGCAATCTTAGCTGCGTTTGTACCAGCTTGACCACCGCCGATGATTGTTACTTTGCCGCGTTTTACCCCTGGAACGCCTGCAAGTAAAATACCTTTACCACCCTTGTTTTTCTCAAGGAATTGTGCACCGATTTGTGCAGACATACGACCAGCTACTTCACTCATAGGTGCAAGTAAAGGTAAAGAACGATTGTCTAATTGTACTGTTTCGTATGCGATTGATGCAACTTTGTTATCGATTAATGCTTTCGTTAATTCTGGTTCTGGAGCTAAGTGTAAGTATGTGAATAAAATTAAACCTTCACGGAAATAGCCGTATTCACTTGCTACTGGCTCTTTTACCTTCATAACCATATCTTGATTCCATGCTTCTTCAGCAGTTTCTACAAGTTTCGCACCAGCTTGTACGTATTCTTCATCCGTAAAGCCAGATCCTAAACCTGCTCCTTTTTGAACAAAAACTTCATGACCATTTTGTACTAAATGTACTGCTCCCGCTGGCGTCATTGCCACACGGTTTTCATTGTTTTTAATTTCTGTTGGAATACCGATACGCATGATTAGTTCCCCCTTGAGTTATGAAATGACCCCTGAATCATTTTTTTAAAGCGCTTTCTACGCTCTTATATTTTAACATAATATCTCAATATTTGACAAAAAAATAACACGAGTTTTCCGATAGATTTAATTTTATATTAAAGGACAGTATTATCCGCACCTCTCAGCACAATGGATAAACTGTCCAATTATTCGAAACTTCATCTTATTTTATTCTATCGATGTCTATGAATAACATCCACTGCACCAGTAACTTCAATAATTGTACCGGTAATCATATCGGAATCGTCCTCACATAAAAACGAAATGGTTCTTGCAATATCTTCACCTGTTCCAGATCTACCAATCGGTGTGTTATGCTCTTTCAGCTGACGTGCTTCTTGAATAGTTGCCTCTTTCATCTCGCCTATAATATCACCAGGACATACCATGTTCGCAGTAATACCATACTCCGCTTCTTCATAAGCAACTGTTTTCGTTAATGAAACAAGTCCTACTTTCGCTGCGGCAAAAGCTGAACGATAAATCCATCCCGGTGCACTATCCGCCCCTTGAAATCCGTAATTAATAATACGGCCAAAGTTCTGTTTTCTCATGACCGGAACGACAAGTTTTAATAAATGAAATACCGCTGTTAAATTTCCCTGAATCATTTCATTCCATTCATCTTCTTCATAATCAACTAACTTTTTTCGTTCAAATACATATGGACCAGCATTATTAATTAAAAAGTCAATTTTGCCAAAACGGCTCATCGCTTCTTCTACTATTTTATGTAAATCTTCCTTTTTCGTGACATCCGCTTGCACGAATTGTAGACGCTCTTCCACATCTTTATATGTTTCTTTCATCGTTTCCATAGCCGTGGTATCGCTATGGTACGTTACTGTTACTGAATAGCCTTTAGCCAATAACTTTTCTGTTACTTGCTTTCCTAAACCTTTCGTACCGGCTGTAATGAGCGCATGTCTCACAAAACTGCCCCCTTTTAAATTGCTATACTTCATATGTAACAAGTTCTCGCTCCAATTACAACTAAAATGAATTGAAACAGAGTTTTCAAAATTCTGTAACGTTTCTGGCAAGCACGTTACCAAAATTTGTTTTATAATTAAGTTGTAAACAGTTATAAAACAGATTGGGAGGAATTTACTATGAATAATACATATACAAATATTTTAATCGCGGTGGATGGTTCTAAAGAAGCAGAAAAAGCCTTTAAAAAAGCAATTCAAGTCGCAAAGCGCAACAATGCAACATTAACAATTGCTCATATCGTTGATGTAAAAGCATACTCAGCAGTAGAAGCTTATAGCCGTGCAATTGCTGAACGGGCAAATCTATTTGCAGAAGACTTATTAGAAGACTACAAAAAAACTGCGCTTGAAGCTGGTCTTGAAAAAATTGAAACTGTATTAGAATTCGGTAATCCTAAATCAAAAATTTCAAAAGAAATCGCTCCAAACCATAAAGTAGATTTAATTATGTGTGGTGCGACTGGTTTAAATGCTGTTGAGCGTTTCCTAATTGGTAGCGTCTCTGAACATATTATTCGCTATGCGAAATGCGATGTCCTTGTTGTTCGTGGTGATGAAGAGCAAGGTGAGCTTTAATTTATAGATAAAACACCAAGTCCACATAGGCTTGGTGTTTTTCATTTTATAAACTTCACTATTAACACAAGACATGCTACGACAACAACGGTAATTGCCAACACATAAGGCGGAAGAAACTTCAAAGACCATAACGCCATCATGATTGTCGCGATCGTTAAGTACGTTTGCTTTGCATCTGCTGTCATTTTTTTACGAAGTAAGAAGACGTACAAATAGCCGATTGGCGGCGTAATGAAGCAAAGAACATATATGATTTTTGATTTTAAATACCATTTTTGTTCTCCAAGTTTCTTTATATCTCCTTCAATTCTCTTACTCTCTTGTTCTCTCGCTTCTTCTACAAGCTGGTCTTCCTCTTCTCCTCGCTTTTCTTTCATATAAGGAAGAAAGTGCATAAAAAAATAGTATGCGAATACGAACGCTCCAAATCCAATATTTAATCTTTCTAATGGAATATGTTCACTAAAAAAAGCAGCAGTAAGCACTAAAGACAAACAGTACGTCATCATCCAAAATGAACGTTTTCTCTTTTTCCGTTCCATTTCTTTTTCACCTTGTATATCTTTTCTTTTCGAAAGCCGTATAGAAATAAAGCAATCTACTACAAATAGAGCAAAAATAAATATCGCAACGTGTACTGTTTCTAAATCCTCAAATGAAAAGATATGTGGGAATGCAACGTGTAATACAATTAGCGTGTACAAAATTACCCCTATAAAATAAATACGTCTCATTTTTCATCCCTTTCTTATTTCCTAACATTACGTTAACATACATTTTTTAGAAATAGACGGACAAAATATATATGTGTAAAAAAGGAGGATGCAATATGGATGATTCTGAACGTATTATTTTAGATGTGAATGGGAAAGAACTCGAAATGCTAGATACGATTCGTACTCATTTTAAAGAGAAACATGGCGTTGAACTAAGTAACGGTGCATTACTTAGAGATTTGATGGATATTGAGTATATTCGAATTACGGAAGATCGACATAAGTATGATTAAAAGAAAAACGACTGCAGGCGAATGCCATCAGTCGTTTTCTTTCTTTATTTAAGCTCTTGATGCTTCCCGCCCATACCACCTTGCTCATTGCTATCTTGGTGTACAGTTAGTTTATTTGTTTTCGTATCTTTTAAAACTCTATATGTATATGATTCATTTGGTTCATCTTTAAACTGCACATTCATTCCATACGAATCCATTTTGCTATAAAAGGCCGGTTTTATATATAAAATATCACTTTCTTTATATCCTTTATCTTGCAAATGCCACATCGTTGCGATAATCGCTTCTTCTCGCTTTTCTTTTTCACCAACATACATATATTTGTCCAAAAGAAACACTTTAGCATTTGCAATTAAACTAATTACCAGTACAATGATAAACACTATTTTTTTCATAGACTTCCCCTAAATTGTTATTTTTTACTATATTGTAACTTAAATATTATTAAAAAACAAAGTACGCCAGACTTTACTAGACTGGCGTACTTCCCAACTCAATTCTTAATAAATTCTTTCGTTAACCCCTTCGCCTTCTCCAAAGCGTTTTTGATTTGTTCAAATCCTGTTCCACCCGCACTATTACGACGCTTTACAGCCGCATATGGTGAAAGAACTTCATACAAATCCTCTTCAAATAAAGAGCTCATTTCTTTATATGTTTCAAGCGAGACATCTAATAAATAAACTCCTTTTTGTGTGCAATATAGCACTAACTTCCCAACAATTTCATGAGCTTGACGGAATGGTAGTCCTTTGTTTGCTAAATAGTCGGCAATTTCTGTTGCATTGGAGAAATCTTGCGTCACAGCTTGCCCCATTTTTTCTTTGTTTACAGTCATCGTTTCAAGCATGCCTGCCATAATATGAAGGCATCCTTCTACTGTTTTTACTGTATCAAACATTCCTTCTTTATCTTCTTGCAAGTCTTTATTGTAAGCGAGCGGTAATCCTTTCATTACTGTAAGTAAACTGAATAAATTACCGTATACTCTGCCTGTTTTACCACGGATTAGTTCCGCCATATCCGGATTTTTCTTTTGCGGCATAATGCTGCTTCCAGTTGCGTATTGATCGCTCATTTCAATAAATTGAAACTCTTGGCTACTCCATAAAATAAGTTCTTCACAAAAGCGCGATAAGTGCATCATAAGCAGAGATGAGTTACTTAAAAACTCCAAGATGAAATCACGATCGCTTACTGCATCTAAACTATTTTCATATATTCCATTAAATCCAAGAAGCTCCGCACTATATTCTCGGTCAATCGGGAATGTCGTCCCAGCTAGCGCTCCTGCTCCTAATGGGGAGATATTAATACGCTTTAACGAATCTTCATAACGATTTACATCACGCTCTAACATCCAAAAGTAAGCAAGAATATGATGAGCAAATGAAATCGGCTGAGCACGTTGCAAATGCGTATAGCCAGGCATAATCGTTTCAATATTATTTTCTGCTTGATGAACAAGAACAGTTTGCAATTGTTTTGTAGCTTTTATAATATGTTCTACCTTTTCTTTTAAATACAAATGCATATCTGTCGCTACTTGATCATTACGACTTCGGCCAGTGTGAAGTTTTCCTCCTACTTCGCCAATTTGTTCAATTAACATTTTTTCGATGTTTAAATGAATATCCTCTGCTTCTACTAAAAATTGTAGCTTATTCTCTTTTGCTTCTTTCAATAAATATTGAAGACCTATCTTTATTTTCTCTGCTTCTTCTTTCGTAACGATGCCTTGCTTTGCTAGCATCGTTACGTGTGCAATACTCCCGTTTATATCTTGATTTACTAATTGTTGATCGAAAGAGATGGATGCTCCAAACTCTTCAACCCACGCTTCCGCTTCTTCAGTAAAACGTCCGCCCCAAAGTTTGCTCACGCTTCCACCTTCTTTTGATTCACTTGGCTGTATACTTTCGTCGGTAAACCAAATAATGAAATGAATCCAACTGCTGCATCATGATTAAATTCGTCCTGGGCAGTATATGTTGCTAATTTTTCATCGTATAAAGAGTATTCAGATTTACGTCCTTCTACAATCGCATGACCTTTAAATAATTTCACACGCACTGTACCTGTTACATTCTTTTGCGTTTCTTGTAAAAATGCATGAAGCGCTTGTTTTAAAGGTGAGAACCATAAACCGTTATAAATAAGTTCTGTTATTTTCTGTTCAATCACTGGTTTAAAATGCGCTACTTCTTTTACGTGTGTTAAATCTTCCAACTCTTTATGCGCAGTGATTAACGTCATTGCTGCTGGGCATTCGTATACTTCACGAGATTTAATACCGACAAGACGATTTTCTACGTGATCAATACGTCCAACGCCGTGTTTTCCAGCAAGCGCATTTAACGTTTTAATTAATTCTGCAAGTGAATATGCAGTGCCATTTAAAGTAGTCGGTACGCCCGCTTCAAATCCGATTTCTACAAACTCTGGTTTATTCGGTGTATCTTCTAACGCTAATGTCATCTCATATGCATCTTCTGGCGGCGCTGCCCATGGATCTTCTAAAATTCCACATTCGTTGCTGCGTCCCCATAAGTTTTGATCGATTGAAAACGGGCTATCTAAATTAATCGGAATTGGTACATCGTTTTCTTTTGCATATGCAATTTCTTCTTCACGTGACCATTTCCATTCACGTACAGGCGCAATCACTTCTAAGTAAGGATTTAATGCTTGGATAGAAACTTCAAAACGAACTTGGTCATTTCCTTTTCCTGTACATCCGTGTGCAACTGCAGTTGCGCCTTCTTGTTCTGCGATTTCTACTAATTTCTTCGCAATAAGCGGACGAGATAATGCAGAGACAAGAGGGTATTTTCCTTCGTATAATGTGTGTGCTTGCATCGCCATCAATGCATATTCGTTTGCAAATTCTTCTTGAACGTCAATCATATATGATTTAATTGCACCTACTGAAAGTGCCTTTTCCTTTACAAATGCTAAGTCTTTACCTTCCCCTAAGTCTAAACAAAGCGCGATAATATCATAATTCTTCTCTTGTAACCATTTAATTGCAACGGAAGTATCAAGACCTCCGGAATATGCTAATACAACTTTTTTCTTCTCCATTTTGCATCCCCCTAAAGAATAAATATTCATTTTCTTTTATAATAATTCACACTTTAACACCTTTCACAAAATGTATCAAGAGTCATTTTCAAATTTTTTCAAACAATTTCGTCGAACTTCTTTCTGTTTTTCTGTACAATATAAGCAGGAAAACGGGGGTGAACTTATGGAAAAGTATTTCTTATACGATGAACATCTAGGAATTGAAATTCCACATTTACAAGAAGACTGGGAAGAAATCCCCGAAAAAATGCAACATGCTATTTTACTAAAATGGGAACAAGTTCGCGGGAAAATTCCTGATCGTATAAAAGAACTTGAGCACTATATTAATAAAAAACAACATTATTTAAATAACGAAGAAGACTTCGAAGTTTCTTGTAAACTAAATTCAGAAATTGCCGATCTTGCTTCCATCATTAATGACCTTTGGCTTTGGTATCGACTCACTCAAAATGTATCTGAGGGGAAAGCACACCAATGAAAAAAGCATGCCCCTCAATTACTTTGGGTCATGCTTTTTTTGTCGTAACATGATTTACAATATATCTCTTGTGCTGTTTTTGCCAAACACACATCAAAAGGGCCAACTAATATACTTCTTTCTTTCGGCAACTTTACAAAAGCAACAAGCTCTTCTTCATATTGAATTTTTTTCTGACATGAAATACATATTAATTCTTTTCTTTTGAACATTTCTTTTAGCATACCTTCACTCTCCCCTTCATCTATCTATATTAATATACTCTCATAATAGTTAAGACTTGTAAAAAAATGACACATTCCGAATCGAATGATTCATATACTATGTACAAAAGGAGGTCTACAGCTTATGCGTGCTTTCGTTATTATCGCTTTAACTTTTTTAAGTGTGATTAGTTGGGATGCGTTTTTCAAAGATAAAAGTGATGAAAAGAATACAACGGAATAAAACCTTTTTTTCTTACTTATTGGACAAACCGTTACAAACTGTCCAATCCTCCGAAATAACTTAGGCTTTTCTACAAAAATATTTAAACATAACATTTTTTGTAGATTCCCTCCGTTTATTGTCGGTTTCCATCCGCATACATTTTTTAAAAGTATGATATAATAGTATAAATCTTGAAGGAAGGGATTTTGATATCATGATCGCTCGAAGGAGCATGTGGCATCGTATTGACGAATCATACACGTAGCGTATTTTTCAGCTCAGATACTTTAGTCTAGCGAAAAAAATACGAGAGTGGGGAAATTATGATTGCCCGAAGGATAATTTGGCAAAAAAAAGACTCTTCTTACACATAGCGTTTTGTTTAGGACTTAATTGTTACTAACTAAACAAAACAAAGAAGAGCAGGATTGCTAAATGAAGAATCCTACTCCACGTTTTGTTTAGTCGTTTTAAGACTTAAACTAAAACGAAGGTAGGGAGAATTGATGGACGAGAGGATTATTCGTTATTTCTTCAGCGACATATAGCGTAGTTAGTTTTTTCGTAAACTAACTGAAAGCTACATGTGAGCTCGTAGTTAGTTTACAACACAAAAAGGACTACTAACTACGGAAAGAAGGAATAACGATGAGGAACATCCAAAGTCGGCAAATTATTAAAGAAATTTTTATGGTTTTAATCGGTTCATTTATTTTAGCAGCAGCGCTATATCACATTCACTTCCAAAACCACTTAACAGAAGGTGGCTTTGTAGGAATTGCACTATTCATTCAAAACTTTTATGATATTTCACCATCTATTTCAACTGTATTAATGGATATCCCAATTATTTTACTGTGTGCTTCATTTTTAGGTAGAAAAATGGTTGGCTATTCATTCCTAGGTTCAATTTCATTCGGAGTATTTTATTCCTTTATGGAAAATTATTCTCCATTTACGGTAGATTTATCAAATAACTTATTTATAGCTGCAGTAGTTGGCGGTGCGTTAGCTGGTATTGGACTCGGTTTTATATTGCGATTTGGCGGTGCAACCGGTGGAGACGATATTTTAACAATTGTATTAAGTAAACGAACTCGTTTTACAATTGGGCAAATTTTCTTCGTCTTTGACGCGATTGTTCTTGCGCTTTCATTATATTATTTAAATTGGACAGAAATTGCTTTTACTATTCTTTCGATTGCCGTACAGGCAAAAACATTGGATTTAATTTATTATCCAAAAACAGAAAAAACAGCAGAAAAGCAGCCAGTATCTGTTCCAATGTCCAAAAAACATGCAACAAATTAAAAAAGCGAAAGGCTTCGGCCTCTCGCTTTTTTTATGCTCTTTTTTCTTTCTCGACTATATGGCGCACTTGATAAAATCTATTTGCAAATTCAGTAACGTTTCTTGTTAAACGATAATTCACTGTAGATCCAATTGCCATTCCAATTACCGGTATACCTTGGAATAATTTACGACGAAGAGCATAAATCGAAAATGTCTTCAAAATTTGTTTTAACACAACCTCAGTAGAAGCTGTTTGTAGCACTGCTTCGTCTCCTTCGTAGAAGAACGAATCTTCTTGCTCCAGCTCTTGCAATAAATTGTACCATGCGTATTGCTGAAGTCTTCCTGGTAGTAATGACGCATGAAACACCTTTAACGCAAGCATCATTTCATACGGCTTGTTCACATCATGTCCAAATGATGTTGCAATAAGTTGGACTGCCTTCACATTTAATGCGATCATAACCGGAAAATCCGCCGTTAATAATAATAAACCTCCAGCACCTGTTGCCCCGCCTTGTACAAATGAATATAGACGATGACGTGCTGTTTGCTGCTCTGCTATGTATGTTAATTGATCAATAGATAATGCTTTCAAATCTTCAAGCTGTTCAATCGATTCATCAAATAATCTTGATGTTCCTAAAATCCGATTACGTGCATCTAACTGCGCTTGTGAACTTTGAATAAATGCATGCAAATGAAAGAGCCATCCATCTGCTTTCGTGAAGAATTCTTTTCGCTTTTTCTCAGGTAATTTCGCAACTGTAGTATGTAACCATTTATCAAACACTTTTTGAAAATCGGTCGCTTCTTGCTCAACTAATTGCGCTTCCCATTCTTTTATATTGTCTAAAATGGCTTGTTCTCGCTTCGATCGCATCGTAACAACCACCTCGTTCGATTTTTTTCTATTGTAACATATTTCTGCTTATTCTTTGCAAATATGCTTGTCTATCTTTATTCACATACCATTTTTGAATGGCATAAAATATTAACAAAAAGGATGAGATAAATCACATGAATCTATCCGATATAAAAAAAGAATATAATGCGGTATTCAGCTTAGGACAAAACTGCTGGCCTGCTTGGGCATTATATCAATTAGAATTATCACCATTTTTTGGCGTTATTGATTTTATGCTAAGCCCCTCATTAGAAAAAGTGAATGTATTATTACAAAATCGATTTGACCGCTTTTTAAATTTCGAAAATTTATCCTTCATCTCATTTTGGGATGATGATGCAAAATTAAGATTAAGGGACAACCTTTATGAAATTGACTCCTGTCATGACTTTAAAACAGATGTAAACACACCAACTTCTTGGCCTTCTTATACAGAAATTAAGTTAAATTATGAACATCGTATTAATCGTTTTCTAGCTACAATTGAAACGGCAGAATCCATATTATTTATTCGAACTGGAGGAACATATGAAGAAGCATGTTCCCTAGAACAAATTTTATCTCAAATCGTTACACATACATTCTCTGTCCTGTTACTAATTCCTGCCGATATACCAACTATCACCCAAGAAGATTGGGGATTACAACGTGTTTGCGTTATGAAATGTCCTATTATGGATGTATACCAATACAATGAAGCATTTTGGAAAGACTTATTTGATGGAATTACGATTAGACCACATTCTTAAATACATGACACCTTTACTACAAAACATATTATAATCTTCCTTATACAAAAAAATAAGGAGTGATTGTATATGTATCCACGTGCAAAGGCTTTTGGCATTGCTATACATCACGGGCGTCTTCTCGTACAAGAATATCATTCAGCCGATGAAACATTTTACCGACCTCTTGGTGGTTCAATTGAACTTGGTGAACAATCAGCACATACCGTTATTCGTGAATTTAGGGAAGAGCTTCATACAGAAGTGGAAATCACCAATTATTTAGGCTGTTTAGAAAATGTCTTTCATCTAGATGGAGACATTGGTCATGAAATTATTCAACTATATTCTTTGCGTTTATTAGACACGTCACTATATGAAATGAAAATATTAAATATACAAGATGAGGAAACAGTAGCATATGCGAAATGGATTCCTATTACGGCATTCATTCAGAAAGAAAAAATATTATATCCGGATGGAGTTTTAAAATACATCTAAAAGAAAAAAGACGAAATCCTATAGGATCTCGTCTTTTTTTTCATATATTAACCAATATCTCCAAGACGTAGTACGTCACGAGCAATCATAACTTCTTCGTCAGTTGGAATTACGATAATTTTTACTGGAGAGTGTGGGAAGCTGATGAATGCTTCTTCACCGAATACGTTATTACGTTTTGCATCGAAGTATACGCCCATGTACTCAAGGCCTTCTAATACGCGCTCACGAATAATCGCACTGTTTTCACCTACACCAGCTGTGAAGATGATTGCGTCTACACCTTTCATACGAGCAGTGTAAGAACCGATGTATTTGTGGATACGGCTTACGAATACATCAAGTGCTACTTTCGCACGGTGGTCGCCTTCTTCTTCTTTCGCAATGATGTCACGTAGGTCACTAGAGTAACCAGTAAGACCTAACATACCACTCTTCTTGTTTAATACGTTAACTACTTCTTCTACTGTTTGGCCTGTTTTTTCCATGATGTATGGAATTAACGCAGGGTCAAGGTTACCAGAACGTGTACCCATTGTTACACCAGCAAGTGGAGTGAAGCCCATAGAAGTATCAATAGATTTACCGCCTTCTACTGCTGCGATACTTGCACCGTTACCTAAGTGACAAGAAAGTAAGCTTAAGCTTTCAATTGGACGACCTAATAATTCAGCCGCACGCTCAGTTACATATTTATGAGAAGTTCCGTGGAAACCGTATTTACGGATGCCGAATTTTTCATAGTACTCATATGGTAAGCTGTATAGGAATGCAGATTCCGGCATTGTTTGGTGGAATGCTGTATCGAATACTGCTACTGCTGGTACGTTTGGTAATACTTCTTGGAATGCTTTAATACCAACAACGTTTGCTGGGTTATGAAGTGGTGCTAAATCGCTTAATTCTTCGATATCAGCTAATACTTCATCAGTAATTAAAACAGAGTCAGCAAATTTTTCGCCGCCGTGAACAACACGGTGACCGATACCGCCAATCTCATCTAGAGATTTAACGATTCCGTTTTCAGTTAACTTTTTAAGAAGCATATTAACTGCTACTGCGTGATCTGGAATGTTTGTAATTTCTTTTTGTTTTTCGCCATCTACAGTAATAGTGAAGATACTATCTTCTAAACCGATACGTTCTACTAAACCTTTTGTTAATACTGTTTCACTTGGCATTTCAAATAATTGGAATTTTAAGGAAGAGCTTCCTGCGTTAATCGCGATGATTTTTGACATCTAGTCTTTCGCCCCTTTTTCTCTTGGTAGTTGTGTGGATGTTTCCACAAACCGCTCGATTTTATCTGATCAAATTCACTAAATATGAAAACGTTTCATCATTAGCAAATTTTATACTCACGATTTTAATTTAAACATCGTCCGACATATATTTCAAGTGAAAAAATTGTAACACCAAGAAAAAATATATATTACAGATTTCAAAAAAATTCAGTTAAATCTTGTATATATTTAAAAATATGACATATTATATAAAACTGTACTACATAAATCACTAATGCTGTTACATATACCTAGCTTTATTTATGTGTTGCAAACCAAGTATTTAATTGATCCATAATGTCTTCCATCGCCTTCATATTAGAGAATTTAGGCAACTCCACTAATAACGCCTGTTTTGGCATTGTTACATTAGCGCCTTTCTTTTGGAGAACAAATATACTTTTTGCATTTTTCTCGTTTTTAAACATGGAAACAGGAAGCTGTAATAACCCTTGAATAAAGCATGTTTCTTTAATAAATGCATGTAATTTCGGTGCTTGGTCACTTTCAAAAATGAAGTTTGGTACTAAGAAGAATAAGTAACCGCCCTCTTTCGTATGTTTCACACTTTGTTCAATAAATAAGTGATGGGCATACGACATTCCTTCATCTGCTTTTAATTTATATTCACTTGCACCGATTTCGTTTGGATAATAACCAACCGGTAAGTCTGAAACGACTGCATCAACTGGATCGATATAAAGTGGTGCTAGTCCATCTTGATGGAAGAATTCGATTGCATGCTTTTGTAAATTTGCATTTACTAAAGCAAGTTTAATTAGCACTTCATCCACTTCTACACCAAATCCACTCATTGTTAGTCCTTCTTTAGCGCTATTAAACACTGTAGTCATTAAGTTACCTGTTCCAATTGCAGGATCTAAAACTGTAATTTCATTTTGACCTTGCATAAATTTATGGAATAAGTAACTCATGAACATCCCAACTGCATCAGGTGTCATTTCGTGATTCGCTTGTACGCCTTCTTTCATTCCTTTTAAGATGGCTAACTGAAATGCTTTACGAATTTCTTCACCTTTATATGTTTCTTCATTAAACGTACTATATTCACGATTCAGCCTTTCAATTGCTGATTCGGATAATTCCTCTTGTAAAATCGCTCCCTCAAACAAGTTATCACCTGTTTCTACAAGCGCCTCTAAATATGTTACATCTAATTCTTTACGTAAAACTACCGCAGAAGAATCAAAAATAGAAAATAATGTTTCTACTGTCTGACTCACGTACATTCCTCCTTCTCTCTTTTACACATAACTTATATCATACCACAAAGTGATTTTTTCCAAAAAGAAAAAGCGACCTCCTGTAAAGAGCTCCCCTTTAGTTATATATGATATAACGTTTTTTCTCATATATCGATGCCGTTACAGAGCAATATATGAGAAAAAACGACCTCTTTATAAGAGGTCATTTTCTTCACATTACTTCGCAGATTTAGCTGCTTGTAATGCTGCTTCATAGTTTGGATGGCTTGTACCTTCGCTTACGTATTCTACGTAAACTACTTTGTCATTGCTATCTACTACGAATACTGCACGAGCAAGTAAACGAAGTTCTTTCATTACTAAGCCGTAAGCTTCACCGAATGAAAGGTCGCGGTGGTCAGAAAGTGTTACAACATTTTCTAAACCGTTTGCTGCACACCAGCGTTTTTGAGCGAATGGTAAATCAGCGCTAATTGTTAATACTTTCGCGTTTTCAATACCTGCTGCATCTTGGTTAAAACGACGTGTTTGTGCATCACACACACCTGTGTCGATTGAAGGTACAACACTAATTAATTTCACTTCGCCTTTGTATGTTTCTAAACTTACTGGAGATAAGTCGTTTGCTAATACTTGGAAGTTTGGCGCTTGATCGCCAACTTTAACTTCTGTTCCAACTAAAGTCATTGGATTACCTTTAAAAGTTACGTTTGCCACTTGAAAATCCTCCCTTATTTAAACAAAATATGTACAATGTAAATGATAGTTTGTCCCTATCGATAATGCAAATAAAATCGCTTTATTTACAAAAAAATTAAAGAAGCTAACCTATTGATTAGCTTCTTTATTCGTTAAATTTGAAATTCAGGATCATCTTCTTTTCGTTTATCCATCATTTCTTTCACTTTATCAACAGCTTGTGGCGCTAATTCAATTATTTTATCGATGACATGTGTTTGTTTATCTAAGTGCAATACTTTCACACCATCTCCATTTATAACAAGAAAGGCAACAGGATTAATAGAAACTCCTCCACCACTTCCCCCGCCAAATGGATGGCGGCCTGAATGTTCTACTTTACCAAATTCACTTCCACCAGCAGCAAACCCGAAACTTACTTTCGAAACAGTAAGAATTACACTTCCATCTGCCGCTTTAATTGGGTCACCAACAATTGTATTTACATCAGTCATTTGTTTTAAATGCTGCATTGCTGTTGTCATTAAACCTTGAATTGGATGGTCCATTCTATATCCCCCCTATGCTTGAACAGATTTTTCTGTCATACCAGATCTTTGCTTCCTCATAAATATGAGCAATTTCACCGCTGTTTTTATAGTGCGGAATATACGAAAAGATGCTGTTAACTCACATCTTGATGCAAATCCTTTTCCTTGAAAAACTGGGGTAATTTCAAATTCTGGTACGTCGACAATATGCATATATTGTCCGACAACTCCAGCAGCCATACCTTTTGTCCCCCATGCATATCCAGTGACAATTCCAGTACTAGCTGCGTCACCTGCTCCAATTTGTGTATGCCATTTCCAACCATTGATTTTCACTCGTTTGAGAAAATCTTTAACAATAGTATGAACTTCTTGAAGCTTTTTTATCAGTTCACCAATGCTGTCAAGTTGCGCCATAATTTTATTATCGAGTCCGCCGTCCTCTTCAGCTTTTTCGATTTTCTGTCCTGTCTTTTTCTGCTGTTTTTCAATTCTTTCCAACACATCAAATGTATATCGAATCATCCATATTTTCACTTGAAGCAAACATTTCTTTTCCATTTCTGAATATAAAAATGTCACCTTAAGCTTTATTTTTGACAATAGTATAAACAAAATAAAAAGAAGAAGAATTATTATTCCAATTACGAGCCACTTCATACGTATCATCCTTTCACTCCGTACCCATTATCGACAACTTTATTCATCATTAAACAGAGTTCTATAAGATTGAATATAAAAATTTTTCTAAAAATAAAAAGGTATTTTGACATTTTATATCGAAATATATTATTTGAACATATCATCAGGGAACGGACTCTAATGATATGTAGCACGAAAAACAGAAAATTTAACTGCAGTGGAGGGATACATAATGGCAGATCGTCGCAATTTATTTTTCTTTTATGGTGATGACAAAGCAACGCTCGTTGAAAAAATGAAACCAATCTATCGTATTTTAGAAGAGAATGGATTTACCATATTAGATCATCCAAAAAATGCAAACGCTATCGTCAGTGTTGGAGATGATGCAACCTTCTTACAAGCCGTTCGTAAAACTGGTTTTAGGGAAGATTGCTTATACGCAGGGATTTCTACGAAAGATGAAACTTCGTTCTACTGCGATTTCCATATTGATCACGTTGATACAGCCCTTCAAGAAATTACAAAAAATGAAATTGAAGTGCGTAAATATCCAACAATTCAGGTAGATGTAGATCACAGTACATCTTTCCATTGTTTAAATGAGTTCTCATTACGTTCTAGTATTATAAAAACATTCGTTGTAGATGTTCACGTTGATGATTTATATTTCGAAACATTTAGAGGTGACGGTTTAGTAGTTTCTACCCCAACAGGAAGTACTGCTTACAATAAATCATTGCATGGCGCAGTTGTTGACCCACTTATTCCATGTTTCCAAGTAAGCGAACTAGCATCTTTAAACAACAACACTTACCGTACGCTCGGTTCACCTTTCATTTTAAATCACGAACGTACATTAACTTTAAAACTAAGACCAGACGGTAACGATTATCCTGTTATCGGCATGGATAACGAAGCGCTTAGCATTAAACAAGTGGAAAAAGCTGTTGTACGCTTAAGCGATAAACAAATTAAAACAGTTAAATTAAAAAACAATTCTTTCTGGGAAAAAGTACAGAGAACGTTTTTATAGGATTAAAATAACCGCAGAATTATGGAATTCCATAATTCTGCGGTTATTTATTTACCCCGATTGGCGCGGACAATACTCTCTTACTATCCACCCGTTATTCTTGTCAGTTTTTGTCGGTAAGTCGATATATTTTAATAATCGCTCATATATTTCGAGTTACGGTAGATATATTTCAATAATCGCTTATATATTTCGAGTTACAGTCGATATATTCCGAAAATCGCTGATATATTTTTACGCATCTTTTCTATAGACAACTTGGCCATCTATTACGGTCATTTCTGCTTCTACTTCTTTTATTTCTTCTGCCTCAATTTCAAACATATTGCGGTCTAATATTGTAAAGTCTGCTTCATATCCTTTTGTAATTTGCCCTCGCTTCGCTTCTTTTCCAATTGCATAGGCACTTCCTGTTGTAAATAAAGAAACAGCCTCATATACCGTTAATCTTTCCTCAGGCATATAGCATACACCGTCAATAAAACTTCTACGTGTAACAGCGCTATATATACCTAGAAACGGATTTACTTGTTCAATGGGGGCATCTGAGCCACCATTACAATGTAGCCCTGCTTCCAGTAATGTCTTCCAAGCATACGCATAACGAAGACGGCGCTCTCCTAGTTTTTCAATGACTGACGGAAAATCTGATGAAAGAAAGACTGGCTGTATATCTATAATGACTTGCAAGTTTTTCATTCTTTCAATTAACTCCTCACGAGCAAGCTGACAATGAATAATGCGGTCACGTAACCCTTTTGCTGGTGGATATAATTCGAGTGCATCAATGACATATTCAAGCGATAAATCACCGATAGTATGAATCGCAACTGGCATATGTAAATCTCGTGCTTTCTTCACTAATTCTGCAAGTTCTTCACATGAGAAAATCGCAACCCCATTCGTTTCCTTCGCATCTTCATACGGTTCACTTAATAATGCTGTTCTTCCGCCAAAAGAACCGTCAGAAAAAATTTTCATTGCCCCAAATTCAATATAATGTTCATTTTCATATTCTTTTCGTTCATGTGCTACTTCATGGTGAACGAGCAAATGGGCTTTAAATGGCATTTCTTTTATCACATGAGAAAACGCATTATGCGTTTTTCTAAAACCACCATAATAATTTAAATCTTCCGTATGCCCGCCAACAAGCCCGTATTTCCAGCAATCTTTAATCGCTGTTTGCAGAGCTCTTTGTAAATAAGCTTCATCAATTTCTGGCTGAACATGTTTAATTAATTCTTGCCCTTGTTCATATAAAAGTCCTGTTAACTTATTTGATGAATCTCTGCCAATTTTCCCGCCTTTTGGATCTTCTGTCGCTTCTGTTATATTCGCTTCTTGCAGTATGTATGAATTCACCCATGTAACGTGACGACAAACTCTCTTTAATAAAATAGGATGGTCTTTCGAAATTTCATCTAAATCACGCGCGTGAACATCTTTCGTATCTGTAAAGTTATTTTCATTCCATCCTTCTCCAATAATCCAAGAGCCCTTTGGAGCTTCTTCCACTCGCTTCTGAACAAGAGTCAGTACTTCGCTATAAGATGTACAATTTGATAAATCTAGACGGAGTAATCTCTCTCCATGCCCAATAAGATGCATATGGCTATCAACGAGACCTGGGATCATTGTTTTTCCTTTTAGGTCATGTAACTTTACGTTTGAATATCTGCTTTCTAATTCTCCCTTATTACCAGCATCAACAATTATGCCGTTTTCAACGTAAACAGCGTCCACTTTTTCATTTTCTTCTCTCATTGTGTAAATGGTGCCGCCATACCAAATTTCTCCCATATATCCCATCTCCTTTATTTTTTATTGTATAAAAAAAAGCACCATTTCAAAACATGGTGCTTTTCTAAAAATTACTTTTGTTCAGTAGTAGACGTTGTAACTTGCCATTCAATATTAAATTTATCTTTTACTTGTCCGTATGCTGGGCTCCAGAATGTTTCTTGAAGTGGCATGATAACTTCTCCACCTTCTTGTAACTTATCGAATACTTCTTTTGCTTTTTCTGCATTACTAATTTGAATTGCGATTGTTACTTGAGATCCGTTTGCATGTCCTTGACCTGGGAATGTATCAGAAATCATAAGATCCGTATTACCAACTTTTAAAGTAGCGTGTAAAACGCGCTCTTTCGCTTCAGCTGGAATCGGATATTCTGGATTTTCAGGCATGTCACCAAAAGTTTGCATGACTTCTACTTTTGCATCTAAAGCCTCTTTATAAAACTGTACAGCTTCTTGCCCACTACCATCTAAAACTAAGTACGGATTAATACCTAAAATCATACGGACACCTCTTTTTTAAGTTTATAAAATCGAACTTGTGTTCGTTTTTTATATTATCATTGTTTTGCATTTCATTCAACTATTTACTTCACTGTTTTCAAAATTATTTTGACGGAATCTCCATCTCTTGTTTTCTAAGTTCAATACGGCGAATTTTTCCAGAAATCGTTTTTGGTAGTTCATCTACAAATTCAATTTTGCGAGGGTATTTATATGGTGCAGTGAGTTCTTTGACGTGTTGTTGGAGTGTTGGAATTAATGTTTCTTCGTTCTTTTCTATATTCTCTCTTAATACGATAAATGCCTTCACGACACTTCCACGAATTTCATCAGGACTTGCGACAACTGCACATTCTCTTACGTAAGGATGTTTTACAAGTGCATCCTCTACTTCAAACGGCCCGATTGTATAACCAGAGCTAATAATGATATCATCACCGCGCCCTTCAAACCAGAAGTAGCCGTCTTCATCTTTCTTCGCTTTATCACCTGTAATATAATAATCACCGCGGAATTGCATCGCTGTACGTTCATCGTCTTTGTAATATTGTTTAAAGAGGGCCGGTGTTTCAATGTGAACTGCAATATCACCAACTTCACCTACTTTAACCGGAGTACCTTCCTCATTTACGATATCGACGTGGTTACCTGGCGTTGGTTTCCCCATTGATCCTGGTCTAATATCCATCCCTTTCATTACACCAACAAGTAATGTATTTTCCGTTTGCCCATAGCCGTCTCTTACTGTAATATGAAAGTGCTTTTGGAACGTTCCAATGACTTCTCTATTTAACGGCTCACCTGCGGATACAGCGCTATGTAACGCCTCTAAATTGTACTGGCTTAAATCTTCTACCTTTGCCATTAATCTATACTCAGTCGGTGTACAACAAAGCACATTCACCTTATTATCGTCTAATAAGTTCAGGTACGTTTTCGGTTCAAACTTACCGTGATATACAAATCCTGTTGCCCCTGATCCTAGCGTTGCTAAAAACGGGCTCCAAATCCACTTTTGCCAGCCTGGACTAGCTGTTGCCCATACAATATCATTCTCTTCAATTCCGAGCCAATTTGGAGCGCTCGTACGTAAATGAGCGTATGCCCACGCATGTGTATGAACGACACCTTTTGGATTTCCTGTCGTTCCTGACGTGTAAGATAAAAAAACCATATCTTCTTTATCTGTCTTCGCCATTTCTAACATGTCACTCTCTGTTTCTAACGCTGTTTTTAAATTAATCCATCCATCTACTGACTGCTCGCTCAGGACAAATTTTCGAAGAGATTCCATCGCTTCTATATCATCAAACTGCCTAATATACGGCTCATAGCTTACTATCGCTTTTACTTCTCCATGTTCAATTCGATATTCTATATCTTTTTTACGTAACATTTCCGAGCTTGGAATTACGACAAATCCTGCTTTAATAGCAGCAATATACGTCATGTACGCTTCAATTAAACGCGGCATCATAATGAGAAGCTTGTCCCCTTTTTGCAAACCACTTTTTATAAAAGCGTTTCCAATTTTATTCGCACCTTGCATTAATTCAGCGTATGTAACTTCCCTTCGATTCCCTTTATCATCTTGCCAAATTAAAGCTAACTTCTCTTTATCACCTGTATATTTCTCTATTTCTGAAACTAAATTATAAGACGGTGGCGCCAACAATTCTTCTCTCTTCATAAAATATCCTCCCTTTTCTTTATGCCTCCTTTATATAATAAAGAATTTTCTGTCAATTTTGAACCCTCTTCTTTTGACAAATTTTTCAGTTCTGTCGAATTAGTAAATGACATTACATCGACTTACCGACAAATAGCGACACAACACAAAAAAGAAAGAGCGGGAGAACCCGCTCTTTCTAAGCCATCATATGGGATTATTTTTGGTAACCGCCTAATTGTTGCTCAGCTAGTGAAACTAGACGTTTAGTGATTTCACCACCAACAGAACCGTTAGCGCGAGCTGTTGCATCAGCTCCAAGTTGAACACCAAACTCTTGAGCGATTTCGTATTTCATTTGGTCTAATGCTGATTCAGCACCAGGAACCGCTAATTTATTTGTGCTACGTGACATGTTATATCACCTCCTTGTGAGTATAGAGTGTGATAAATAACATGACTTCATACACGTTTTAAATATGGTAATTTATGGTTTTAGAAAAGTTCTTCAAATTTTTCTTCTTCCGCCACTACTTCTACCGTTTGTAATACCATTGTTTCTTTGTTCGCTACAGCTTCATCGATTAATGGTGTGAAATCGTATTTCGCTTCAAAACGATTTGCTTTTTCACGTTTCGGCTTCGTCGCTGGGCTTGCTGGTGTAAATACAGTACAGCAATCTTCATATGGACGAATTGAAATATCATACGTGCCGATTTCTTCAGAGATTTTAATAATCTCTAATTTATCCATCGTAATAAGCGGACGAATAACTGGGTAGTTTGTTACTTCGTTAATCGTATGCATACTATCTAACGTTTGGCTTGCTACTTGTCCAAGACTTTCACCAGTCGTAATTGCAAGTGCGTTACGCTCCTCAGCAATACGTTCTGTAATACGCATCATCATACGGCGCATAACCGTCATTGAATAGCTAGATGGAATTTCTTTATTAATCGTTTTTTGCACTTCTGTAAACGGAACAAGGTGAAGCGTTACTCGTTTACAATACTTCGTTAACTCTTGCGCTAAATCGATTACTTTTTGTTTTGCACGCTCACTTGTGAAAGGTGGACTATGGAAGTGAACTGCTTCCACAGATACGCCGCGTTTCATCGTTAAGTAAGCTGCTACTGGGCTATCAATACCACCAGAAAGAAGTACCATTACTTTTCCGCCAACGCCAACTGGTAAACCGCCAGCTCCCATACGCTCATCACACATAATGTAGCTATAACCACTGCGAATTTCTACGCGTACATTTACATCTGGATTATGAACATCTACTGTAATATCTTCTGTGTTTTCTAGAATGTGTCCGCCAATCTCAGGTAATAATTCCATCGTTCTCATTGGGAAATGCTTATAAGAACGGTGTACAGTAATTTTAAATGTTTTCACATCACCTTTTACTTGTAAGAAAGCTGCTAATGCACCTTCTTTAATGTCTTCTAATTCTGATGGTACTTTCATCGCTAAGTTAAATTTATGAATACCGAATACATCTTTCAATCTTTCAGAGACTGCTTCATGATCTTCACCATTTAACTGGATGTACATACGATCATGTGTTGCATCGATTTTAATATTTGGGAATTTTTTCAGTTTGAACTTCACGTTATCTTTTAATGTGCTTACAAACTTAGAACGGTTCTTACCTTTTGTCGTCATTTCTCCGTAACGCACTAAAATATATTCATATTTCAACATAATTTCTTTACCTCATCACTTCATATAATTTTGGCATCGTCTCTTTTACAATACCTTCAAATTGTTTTACTTCTTCCATTGTGTTTTCTGGTGCTAAACTAATACGAATAGCGCTTGCAGCTGCTGCATGCGGCACTCCCATTGACACTAACACTCTGCTCACTTCATTTGCTTTTGAAGAACAAGCAGATTTCGTTGACACATATACACCGTGTTCTTCTAAAGCATGAACGACTACTTCTGGTTTTAAACCAACAAATGATACATTTAAAATGTGCGGTGCTGCATATGCAAGCGACGTGTTAATCGTTACATCTTCCATCTCTTTAAAGAAACGAACAAGCTCTGCTTGTAAACTTTGCAAATGAGCTACCTTTTCTTTCACTTGTTCCATTGTCATGCGAAGTGCTTTCACCATCGCTACAATGCCAGGTAAATTTTCTGTACCAGAGCGATACTTAAGCTCTTGTTGACCACCTGATAAAATCGGATCTAATCTTACGCCATCGCGTACATAAAGAAGACCTGTTCCTTTTACACTGTGGAATTTATGTCCAGATATTGAGCAAAGATCAATATGAGAAGCATATAAATCAAGCGGTACTTTTCCTATCCCTTGTACATGATCTACATGGAATCTTATTTTCGGATGATTCGATAATAACGTTCCAATTTCAGCAACAGGCTGAATTGCTCCAGTTTCGTTGTTCACATGAATAATTGACACAAGAATCGTATCTTCACGAAGCGCTCGTTTCACATCTTCTACCGATACAACACCATGCTCGTTAACCGGTAAGTATGTTACATCAAACCCGAGTTCTTCTAATTGCTTATATGCTTCAAACACAGACGCGTGTTCAATATTTGTTGTAATGATATGTTTACCACGCGAACGATTCCTCATCGCTATCCCTTTAATCGCAAGGTTATTCCCTTCCGTTCCACCTGATGTAAAAATAATTTCAGAAGGTTTAACACGAAGAAGCTGCGCTGCAATCGTTCTTGATTGTGTTAATAGACGCTCTGCCTCTCCTCCAAGCGAATGAATAGAAGAAGGATTACCAAAATATTTCCCAGCAACCGTCACGTACGATTGAAGAGCTTCTGGATATGGCTTAGTCGTCGCACTATTATCAAAATAGATCATCGTTCTTCCCCTTTCAGCGCTATCACATCGTATAATCATATCATAAATACGTGTCATTACGCTAAGACTACGCAAAGGTTCCGTTTTATCTCGATTGGTGAAGGCTAATAATTGGCGAGGATGCCCTCCTATTACAGTTTCACTTTATCCCGCGTTAACGGGCAATAAGACTCTCACCTCAAAATCCAGTTAGAGCAAAGAAGTTAGATGGGAGATTAACTGCCCGTAAATGCCCGATTGGTGAAGGCTAGTAATCAGTGGGGATGAATCTTCCCACCGATTACAGTTTCACTTTATTTTGAAACGAATAACCTTGCTGTATTCCGCTATTCATTATAGCAACATCGCCTGCAAAATTACATAAAAAAACAAACCCTTTTATGAAAGGGTTTGTTCATTGTCTACATATTCAGCTATTTTTTGAACAACGCCAGGTTCAAGTTGCTCTAACACTGAAGCCGCTTGTTCTAAAGCTGCATCGTATTGGTATTCACGGAATAATTTCTCAGCATAATTTAAACTTTCTGCTAGGTTTTCATCATGACTACGGTAACGGTTACCGTACTGAATTAATTTTTCCACTAAATATGCTTGTCCAATTAACTCTTCTGTCATTTCAGCTACACCGTTCACAGTTGTGTATGCTTCTTCTAAACTGCTATTTACAGCGTTCATATTTAACGGCTTCACTTCTAATTGTTCATATACAGCTTGCATTGCCATTTGCCCTCTTTTTAAATCTTCCATAATACTCTCTGGAAGACCTGGCAAATTCGACTTTTGCATAAAGCGTTTCGTTTCGAAAATAATATTTCGCATTTCTTGTAACTTCTCACGTGCTTCAAATTCTTCTTTGCGCATCGCTTGCAGCATTTCTTTATATTCTGCATGAAGTACTTTTAACGTTTCACATTGCTCATAAACCTCTTCTAGTTCCTCACGAATAATAGAGAAGGCAATATCTTGTTCTGCAACGCGTAATTGCAGCATTTCAAAACGTTTCGTTAAAATGTGCATTTGCTTTTCAATTACTTTTTGAGACTCAATGTCTTTATCTTGTAACTGATAGCTTTGTTTCACAAGTTGTGTTTCTGTTTTCGTTTCAATCGTTTCGATACGCATTTCTTCTAAGTCATCGTAAACAGAAAGTGTTTTTTGCTCCACATAATGTCTCGCATGTACTTCTTGTTCCAATTGATCGTAGAAGCCATCTAAACGTGTTTTTAAGTTTTCTACTTTTTCAGCCGCTTCTGTTATATGAAGCTCCTGTATATCCATTAAACATGTTTGTAGTTGTTTCGTCATATCGCGAACTTCTTTAGGGACTTCCAAATAATCTAATACATAACCTTGTCTTACCATATCATTATGTCCGTGTAATAAATCTTCCAGCTGAACTGGTAACGTCGCTTGGCACTCTACCAATAAATCTGGAATTTGGTGAATAATGATTTCTAAATCTGCTAAACCTTCTTCCAAACTAATAACAATTTCTCTCGCTTTTAAATAGTCGCCATTGTTTGTTGCTTCTTCAAAGGTTTTAAATTTCTCAGATTCAGCGTCTAGCATCTCTTCGATTTTCTGCTCTGCTGCTCCATACATATGTCTATGAGCAAGAACACTCTTTTTCATACTACGATATGTATCACGTAACCCTTCAATTTCCGAGCTATTTTTCTCATGGCTTTCTAACAATTGCTGTAATTCATTTAAAATGTCCGTAATACGATTATCAGCGTCATCTAAACCACTTATGGATTCGTTCATCGCATGCTTTGCTTTTCGGAAGGAGAATTGCGAGGCGAATTTTCGCGCTTGCGCTAAATCTTTGTCAGCTTTCGGAAGGGTTGTTGATACAATTTCATCCCATTCTTCACGCCATTTACCAAACAGTTCTTCTGTTTGACCCGTCATGTTTAAATCTTTTACCCGTTTTAATTCATCTGCCACAGGTTTATCTTTTATCTCTTGTTTCCACTGCTCCAGTGCTTCAATATCTTTATATGAACGATTTCTTATCACAAGCTCTATCATGAGCAGCACTAGAATAGAGCTTACTACAATGATAACGATCGTCAGGATAGAATCCATGCAAAAAAGCCTCCTAGTTATATCTCTTTTTTTGTCCGTTCCGTTTATGAAATGGAAGGCATTATGTATAAAAAGGGAATTCCCCTATATTTAACAACTAACAATGTACTAATCATACCATGTAATGGTTTGTTTTTGACCTAGTTTTTTTAAAAATTTCATGTTCCTTTCAATGTGATTGTAATCTTTCTCAATATTCCGCCTACCTCACTACCTATCCTCAAATGATTGTAATAACAAACAATCTTTCGTATGGGATACGAAATAAATTTTCCGCATGAGTGGTGGTTCAACAGAGATTACATGTACATTTCCTTGCCTTACAGACTGCTCTACTGCCCTTTCTGGAAGTAACGTGATACCAAGGCCAGCTTTTACCATTGCAAGCATCGGTTCTGCGTAAGATGTTTCCACAGCTATAGTTGGTTTTACACCTATTTCATGAAACATGTTCATAATCATTTTCCTTACATCACATATTTCTGGATATACAATTAATTTTTCATTGTGCAGCTCTTCTATTTGAATGACTACCTTCTCTTTGTACGGATGATTATTTGAAACGGCACAAACAATTTTCTCTTGTTGCACTTCTTTTATATACGTAACACCTTCTACTACTGAATCGATGAACATCGCGTCAATCTCCCGCGCTTTAAATAAATCTCTTAATACTTCCGTATGACCGATTTGCCATTCCACTTCGAACTCATCACCTAATATATCTTTACATTCTGATATGTAATGCTCCGCTAAACTCGGTAGTATACCAATTGAAAACTTCCGGTTCTCTTGATACCCCCTCATTTCTGTTTTCACTTCATTTATTTGCTCCAAAATCGGTAACATTCTTTTTATAAATAACTCTCCTGCCTCCGTTAACTCTACTCCTTGCGCCGAACGCTTAAGTAAAGTAACCTCTAAATCCGCTTCTAACTTTTGAATTTGTTTACTAAGCGCTGGTTGAGATATATGTAAAATCTTACTTGCCTTTGATAAACTTCGCGTATGCTTCACTTCAATAAACGATCGTACTGCCTCCAAATCCATCGTACACACCTCTAACAAAAAGTTATAACCGTTATAAGAAATCGATATTTCCTCCTATAAACAATTACTCTTTATACTTATTTCATCAACTTACTATAACGAAATGTAAAGGGGAAAGATACTCTTGAACAAAAAACAAATGCTACTCGGATCCTTTCTATGCTTACTCGCCGTCACTGCCTGGGGATTTATGTTTCCTGTAATGGCAAATGCTCTGCAATTTATCGATCCATTCTTCTTCACAACGCTTCGCTATGGATCAGCAGCTATTATTTTTCTTATTTTGCTATTAATTACTGAAGGAAAGACTTCACTCCGCTTAGAAAAAAGAACACTTTCTCTATTCTTTTACGGGACAGTCGGTTTCGCGGGGTATGGTTTTCTCGTTTTCTACGGACAACAACTTGCCGGACCTTCCGGAGCAATCCATGCAGCTATGATTCAATCCCTTATGCCACTGATTGCCTTATCACTGCAATGGATAACGAAAAATCGCCGCCCACAAAACTATACATTCCTTTGTATGTTCGTTGCATTACTTGGTGTTATGCTTGTCATTTCAAAAGGAAATATTGAATTACTATTTGGAGCTGCAAGCCACTTATCAACAAATATATTGATGCTATGCGGCGTTACTTGCTGGGTCATTTATACAAACGGGGGTGCTCGTTTTCAATCTTGGTCACCACTTAGGTACACGACATTAACTTGTTTATTTGGCTCCATTTCACTCATCGTTATTGTTACTTTCTTAACGTACACAAATATAGTTACTATGCCGTCACTGCGTACAGTTGTGAGCGTTCGTTTTGAACTCTTTTATATGTCGATTATCGCAGGCGTTATCGCTGTATTTTGCTGGAATATGGGAAATCGCTATATTTCATCTATTAACGGCATATTATTTATGAATTTAGTTCCTATCCTTGCACTGATTGGTTCTATCTTTCGAGGTTATACAGTCGATAAAATTGAAATCGCTGGAGCTGCATTAACAATTATCGCGCTATTATGTAACAATTTATGGCAAAGAAAAGTAAACATAAAAATCCCCACCTCAGTTCGTTAGGTGGGGATTCTTCACATATGAACAGCTCTTGGCCATTCATGGTACATATTCGCTTTACATAATGCTTGTTCCATCCATTGCTCAATCTCTTTCGTGTACATCTCTATAAAAAATGTCTCAGACGGGAAAGAATGGAGTACTTCTGATATATATTGTGGATATAAAAACGGCATATTTATCATACCTTTTAATTGCGTCATAAACATTGTAAATGATACTTTCTGAAATTCTTGTTTCATTTGTCCTTGTCTAATCATTTGTTCTATATAATATCTTTCTTTAGAAAAATAAACGGTCATCACTTCACGAATTAATGTCGTATCAAGCGAAAGCTCTCGGTAGAAGAAACGTGTTAGTTCTCTATTTTCAAATTGATATCGTAAAATCCCTCGCACCATTTGCACCATCACATCTTTAGCCGACAAATACTCTCTCTGTTCAAACGACATTTCAATCACATGAATATATCCTTCTAAAAAATCAGTAATAAGCTGTTCTAATAAACCTTGCTTCCCAGCAAAATAATATGAAATATTCGCTACATTCACATCCGCTCGCTTTGCAATGTCTCGCACCGACGTTCCATCATAACCTTTCGTATTAAACAACGATATTGCCGCATCAATTACTTTTTGTTTCGTCTGCTTCATGCGCTCACTTCCCTTCAATGAACAGCTATAGTTTAAATTTCTTGACTTTTAAGACAAATTCCTTTAATTTTCTATCGACAAAGTCATGTGAAATACATCGTATTTTGCTAATATTTTACACATCTCGATAAAAAAGGAGCTGTTTCCATGTTTACTAAAGAAAGTTATGCAGGATCTCGCGTGCAGCAATATGAGACAGTAATTAAACAACTGGATGCGTTATTAACTGGCGAATCAAACGTAGTCGCAAACTTATCAAATGCGTCCGCATTATTAAACCAATTTTTAGATCGCGTTAATTGGGTTGGCTTTTACGTAACAGAAGGAAATCAGCTTGTCCTTGGACCGTTCCAAGGAATGCCTGCTTGCGTACGCATTCCATTTGGACGAGGCGTTTGCGGCGTAGCAGCTGAAACGAAAACAACGCAGCTTGTAGCGGACGTTCACCAATTCCCAGGTCACATCGCTTGCGATAGTGCTTCTAATTCGGAAATCGTTGTACCGATTGTGAAAGAAGGAGCTGTCATTGGTGTACTGGACATTGATAGTCCTGAAAAAAATCGTTTTGATGAATTAGATCAGCGCTATTTAGAAAAGTTTGTGGAAACACTCCTAAAACATATGTAAAAAGAAAAGAGCGAGTTATCGATTTAGTACGTCCTGTACAAAACCGATAGCTCACTCTTTTTTCATTGATTAACAGTAGATATTTTCTTTAATGCCTGCTCTAAATCAGAAACGATATCCTCCCACGATTCTAAACCGACCGATAAGCGTATTAAATTATCGAAAATGCCCATTTCTTTTCTTAGTTCCGCTGGAATCGCAGCGTGCGTCATCGTTGCTGGATGCTGAATTAACGTTTCTGTATCTCCTAAACTCACCGCAATTGTAATAAAGTGAAGATCATTAATAAACGCTTGCGTCTCTTCTTTTCCGCCTTTTACTGAAAAAGAAATAACACCGCCCCCGCGTTTCATTTGACGAGATGCTAGCTCCCCTTCTGGATACCAAACACCTTCTACCGCATCATGTTTTCTTAAGAACGATACAATTTTTTCTGCATTATCACAATGACGATCCATTCTTACTGCTAACGTCTTTAACCCACGTAATAATAACCACGCATCAAACGGCGCCATAATACCGCCGATATCCTTTCGCATCGGGCGAATCTTTTCAGCTAATGCTTTCGTTTTACAAATTGTTACACCTGCTACAACGTCACCGTGACCACCAATATATTTTGTCGCACTATGCACAACAGCGTCACAGCCAAGCTCAAGCGGCCTTTGTAAATAAGGTGAACAAAACGTATTATCAACAATAACAAGTAAGCCTTTTCGCTTCGCAACCCGAATCACTTGTTTTAAATCAATTAATTTCATTGTCGGATTAATTGGTGTTTCAACGAAAATAAGCTTTGTATTTGGGCGAATTTTATTTTCAATATCAACCTCTGTCTCCATATCACAAAACGAATGCGTAATCATAAATTTTTCTTCTAACACTTCTAAAAAACCGTACGTGCATCCGTATAATCCATTTGAACAAATAATATGATCTCCAGCCTTTAAAAAACCGATTAAAGTCGCTGAAATAGCTGCCATACCAGATCCGAAGGCAAGTGCCTCTTCTCCTCCTTCTAACACCGCCATACGTTCTTCAAATAATTTCACAGTTGGATTTCCAATCCGTGAGTAAATATAAGATGGATCCACTCCCGCAAAACTCGCCTCTCCTTGCTGCGCAGTCTCAAATGTAAATGTAGAAGTTTGAAATAAAGGTGGTGTTAAACTTCCTTTATGTTCCTCAGATGTATAACCGTGATGAATTAACGCTGTCTCCATATGCTTCTTTTTCATAAAAACATCCCCCTTATGTTTTTATTGCCGCATATTCATCCATAAAAATTTGATGAACATTTTCCTTCATTTTATGTAAGCGCTTTATTTGTGTTTCTATCTCTTCTTCTATATTGTTTTAAATTCCTTCTTATATTAATTTCCAAAATTTATATGCATAAAACAAAAACGTACTCGCTTGACGAAACTCTGGGTAAAAGATATAATAGCGTTTGTGTAAAATAAAAAGGCAGCCTTGTAATGTGAGTTTATCGTTTGTATTTTGTTCCTCTACGGAGGTGTATCTCGTAACTCCCTGCTGCTGGAGCGAAGGTACATGAAAACAAAATGCCCGTAAATATCGATTACGTCTGTTTTTATTTTACGTAAATAAAAACATTTTTAAAGGAGGAGTCAACTATGGCTCGTTATACAGGTCCAGCTTGGAAACTGTCTCGTCGTCTTGGAATCTCTCTAAGCGGCACAGGAAAAGAATTAGAAAAACGCCCTTACGCACCAGGTCCTCACGGTCCTAACCAACGTAAGAAACTTTCAGAATACGGTTTACAATTACAAGAGAAACAAAAACTTCGTCACATGTACGGCATGACTGAGCGTCAATTCCGTCGCACATTTGACCAAGCAGGTAAAATGCCTGGTAAGCACGGCGAAAACTTCATGATCCTTCTTGAAGCTCGTCTTGACAACTTAGTTTACCGTATGGGCTTAGCTCGCACTCGTCGTGCAGCTCGCCAATTAGTAAACCACGGTCACATCATGGTTGATGGCGCTCGCGTAGATATCCCATCTTACCGTGTAAAACCTGGTCAAACTATCAGCGTTCGCGAAAAATCTAACAGCCTTGTTGTTGTTAAAGAAGCGATCGAAGTTAACAACTTCGTACCAGAATACTTAACTTTCGATGCTGACAAATTAGAAGCTACTTACACTCGTCACGCTGAGCGTTCTGAGTTACCAGCTGAAATCAACGAAGCATTAATCGTAGAGTTCTACTCTCGTTAATCTCGGTACTCTGAAAAGAGTCGTATTAAAAGCCTTAGGAACCTTGTTAATTCAAGGTTCCTGGGCTTTTTTTATTTATATAAAGCATAAAAAAGAATGTACTGGGGGCAAAAAATAATATGGCTGGCGTGTGTATAGAAATGGATAAGTGTAAGTAAAATAATAAAACCTCTGTAGGTCCGTAGTACATTCATCTTATTAGTAATTAATAATTATTAGCCCTTCTTTCTTTAAAATTGTTCATTGTTCTTTTATCTACATAAGAAGAAACTTTTCCACTTCTAACGCTGAAAAATACCACTTTCCATCTATTTTAAATTTCGGGAAACGTTCATCATAAAAGCAATTTTCTCTGATGGAATTTCCACTCATACATGTTTGTCTACACAATTCTTTCATATCCCAAAACATTTTTCTATGTTCAATATGATCTAGCCGTTTTCGTAACTCTTCTAAGAAAAGTTCTTCAATCTTTTGTTCATCTATTTTAATATCAAGAATGTTGTTATTCACCTTCTTTCATACTTTCATTTTGCTTATTTCGTTGTTCTACTTTCCTTTTTATAATTAGCTCCCGTACAGCTGGTATTAACGGTGTTAAAAATTTCTTCCGCTGTTCCTTTGTAAGGATTACTTTCACCACATACTCATATTCATCACGAATAATTTGTTCTTCACTCATCCTCTATCACATCTTTTCTTTTTATTCCCTTTGTAAGTGAGTATCGTACACAATTTTCCATCTTCCAGAAAAACCTTTCTGTCATAATCCGCCAGAATTTCCTCACGATTTATTCTTTCTACTTTTTCACCAACTTCCCAATATCCAGCACGAAGCAGAAACTCAGAATCCCCTTCTGGAATCGGTAATTCATACCATCTAAAGTTATTCTAGTTACTTCAATACCTTCTCTAATAATCATTTCATCACCCTTTCATTATGAATATGGATAAGTTCGCTTTGAGTTTTATTAATACCCTTACAAAAATAATCAGTTACGTAAACAACTTCTTTGATAAAGAGTTTATGAAAGCATAAAAAAGCCCCCAAACGCTAAGGAATTTATAAAGGAATTTTTTAAAAGTATACGGAGTGGGATTCTCCACAACCGTAATACATGTTTTCATATTGTTAAAACCCTCTTAAGGATGAAATATCTATATATCTTATTTATGTAACTTATGTTATAGTTTCATATGTTAATTAATTACAATTCTTTTTAAAAGGAGTATACGCAATGAAAGCAAAGAAACTAATATGTTTTTTAGCATTACCACTTATGTTAGTAGCGTGGGTAGGATGTTCTAAGAACAATACAGAAGAGAATAAGACTGATAGCTTAAAGATTTCAGAGTCAGAAAAGAAGAAAGACGAGTCAATAGACAAAGAAGCAGATAAGCTAAACAAGGAAAAAGAAGAATTGCTTGCTAAAAAGGAAGAATTGCTTGCTGAAAAGAAAGCTAAGGAAGAAAAAGAGGTAACGAAAAAGAAAGAGGATACAGATAAAAATGAAGTCTCAAACGATAAAACAGTAAAAGAAGCTGTAATTGGAGAAGGTAGAACACTAGCTGAGGAAAGAGAGTATAGAGATAAGCAGTTAA
The DNA here is from genome assembly GCF_900176455.1 of Bacillus sp. JKS001846. NCBI lineage: Bacteria > Bacillati > Bacillota > Bacilli > Caryophanales > Bacillaceae > Bacillus > Bacillus sp. JKS001846. Next base: position 1,109,586 of record NZ_FWYG01000001.1, on the reverse strand, counting down.
CTAAAGGTTCTAGTGCATCTTCTCCTTTAGAGAAGTATCAAGAAGATATTAAGGATACTTCTAATGACTTAAAGACGGCAGTTCAATCTATTAAATCCTTAGCTGAAAAAGATGGAACGTGGAAAACAACTCAAACAGGATTAAAGGGAGAATTAAGTAGAGTAAGTGGGAGAGCTAATAGACTAGCAAGTATAGAACCTCCTAAGGAGTATGATTACTTCAAAGTTCAATTAAGAGACGATGCAAGAGCAATTAAACAAATGGTAGACCAAGCATTTATAGCTTTAAATGAAAATGATACTGAAACAGCCAAGTTAAACATAGGTGCTATGATAGATTATGTAGATATAATGTCTTCAACATTGAATGAAATACAAAATGTACAAAATGGAGTTTAAAGGGGTATGTGCCAAAGAAGCAAAATATTGAGATCGGCAAATTACTAGACTCAGAATCAATAACAAGTATTTTAGCTAACTTTGTAGGTGGAAAAACAAAATCAGTTGATTATGATGACGAAAAAGATAAAGATAAAGATGTAGTTATAATTAATAAACTTACATTAGTTGTTTTAGTCACCTAATGCTTCCAAAATGAGGATGAATAAAACATTTCAATAGAAAAGCTGCCAAAGAAACTAAAACCTTTCTCTGGCAGCCTTTATTTATATATATTAAAGTTATTTATTTTCCTCTTTCTGAACATATACATAAGCATCTTTCTGCTCTTTATGTACATCCACCTTCGAATTCTCTGCAAGCTGACCCGCATTTAGCAAAGAAAAAATAATGAGCGCTTCTAGTGACATTTCGTTTTACCACTCCTTTCTAGTTGTTATACATTTATCATACCGCTTACATGTGATTTCCGTATGAACTCGAAAAGGAGATTACAACAAAATGGTTACAAGCATATGAATGCACGTTATAATAACCATAAAATGGGAGGTGGATTCTTTTTGACAATAAATCAAATGGTTCAACTCGGAAGTTCATTTATGCTATTTATTACTTCCGCACTGATGAGTTGGTATCAGGGGAGTAATTTAATAGATAATCCTGATGAATGGAAATATAGCGCTAAGTTTACAAATTACTTTAAAGGCACCGTTTCAAATTACCAAGATATTTATCAAATCGATTTCTTTATATATGCGGCAAAATTTTATCCAACAGCATTTATCGTTATGCTAGTTAGTTTACTTTATATGCTCATATTAATTCTTTATATTCTATTTAAAAGAAAAGATCCGGCGATTTAAATCCATACATAAAAACCCCGAATCATAGACTTTTCAGCCTACAATTCGGGGTACTATTTGTTTACATTCGTTTCTAATTAGTAACGAATTAAGAAATATTTCTTCTTACCGCGGCGAATGATTGTGAATTTACCTTCGATGCGGTCGTTTTCTGTTACAACGTAGTCTAATGCTTGTGTACGCTCACCGTTTACGTAGATTGCGCCATTCGTTACATCTTCACGTGCTTGACGTTTTGATGGAGAGATTTTGCTTTCTACAAGTAAGTCGATTAATACTGTATCTTCTGCAGTACGTTCTACAGATGGTACGTCTTTGAATCCTTGCTCGATTTCGCTTGCAGTCAGTTCTGCTACAGAACCGCTGAATAATGCAGCTGAAATTTTAATCGCTTGCTCTAATGCTTCTTCACCATGAACAAGTTTTGTCATTTCAGAACCTAATGCTTTTTGTGCTGCACGTTTTTCTGGCGCTTCAGCTACTTGCTTTTCAAGCTCAAGAATTTCTTCATGAGATAAGAATGTGAAGTATTTTAAGTATTTAACAACGTCGCGGTCATCTGTGTTAATCCAGAATTGGTAGAACTCGTAAGGAGTTGTTTTCTCTGGGTCTAACCAAATTGCGCCGCCTTCGGTTTTACCAAACTTCGTACCGTCAGATTTAGTAACTAGTGGAATTGTTAAACCGAATGCTTTCGCATCTTCTTCTGATTTACGGATTAATTCAAGACCAGCTGTAATGTTACCCCATTGGTCACTACCACCGATTTGTAGACGGCAATTATGTTGCTGATATAAGTTTAAGAAGTCGTATGATTGTAAAATCATGTAACTAAACTCAGTGAATGAAATACCAGTTTCTAAACGAGATGCTACTGTATCTTTTGCTAACATATAGTTTAAACCGAAATTTTTACCAATATCGCGTAAGAATGAAATTACATCTAAGCTACCAAGCCAGTCGTAGTTGTTAGCCATCGTTGCTGGGTTGTCCACGTTTTCAAACTCTAAGAAGTTTGAAAGTTGGTTTTTAATGCTTTCTGTGTAGTAAGCAACTGTATCTTTCGTATTTAATGTACGTTCTGCTTTTTTACCACTCGGGTCACCGATCATACCAGTACCACCGCCAACAAGTGCGATTGGTTGGTGACCAGCTAATTGGAAACGACGTAACATTAATACTGGTAACATATGACCAATGTGTAAGCTATCCGCTGTCGGGTCGAAACCACAGTATAATTTAACGCTTTCTTTTTCTAATAATTGCTCAAGGCCCTCAGCATCTGTTTGCTGATTAATTAGACCGCGAAATTCAAGATCTTGTAAAATACCCATATCCTACATACTCTCCTTTAAGTTCATTACTGGCGTGAAGGTTGAAAACATAAAAAAATCGCCCCTTCAAATAAGGGACGATTTTGATTATCGCGTTACCACCCTAGTTGCAGGCAAAAAAGCCTACCACCTTATTTACATAACGGCTTAGCACCGTCTTTTCCCTTTTGAATACAATTCAATCGAAAAAAGATGCTCTAGGGGCGTAATTCGCGATCATCTATGTGCTGATTTTCACCGGCCATCAGCTCTCTAAAACAGGGAAATGATCACTACTTCTCCCTTTCCACGCTCAATTATTCATATACTTTTCTTTATACCATCATTTATATAGGCATGTCAAATAGAGGTCAGGTTTCCCTTCTTGTCAATCCTTTACAACACCATAAAGAGTATCGTAATAAGAGAAAGAATTGGAACCCCAACTAATAACGATACATGAAACACAATCGATAAATCATTCCCAATGGTCGCCTCCACAGGATCTTTCGCTGGGGAACCAAGAAACCCGATTAATCGATCGAATCGACTTACCGTTTTTGGAAAGTCTGGTATTTCTACATGATCACTATCTAAATGTTGCTTTAACTTATATTCACTCTTAAAGGGATTTTCGCTCAATTTCGTCCACCTCCAGCAATTGTTTCAATCTCTTTATCCCGTTATGAAGTCTCGATTTCACCGTTCCAATCGGAATGTTTAATATCTCTGCAATTTCTTTTTGCTGCATGTCATGATAATAAGAAAGGATTAGGACCGCTCTTTGCTCTTCTGGAACTTTCAAAATTGCTTCTCTTACTGTGAGCCGATCTTCGTGAGAAAATTCTTTTTCCGGAATCGGCACTAAAAATGGCAAAAGCGTACGCCACTTTTTTCTCCTATTTAATTTATTAATCATAAGACGATAACCAATTTGAAATAAATACGTTTTTATTTTACCTTTTTCAAGTTCATACATATGTTTCTTACGCTCTAGCGTCAAAAACGTATCTTGCACAAGATCGATACTTAATTGTTCATCTCGGTTAAATCGATATAAAAATGTGTATAGCGCTGGTTTGATTAAAACATATAGTCTTTCTCCCGCTTGTTTATCTCCACTTTGATACGCAAGCATGAGCTCCTCCTCAATCCCAATCTGCGCCATGATTTTTGATCTCCTTTATTCCTTTTAACGTTAATGAAATACGGGAAATTAAATATGCAATCGCAATAAAAATCCACAATTGTGATTGATTTGTAAAAAATTGCACATATGGGTTTTGAATCGTAAATCCCATTGTAACTAAAGTATTTAACGCTTGCACACATATGCATGCATACAACGCAAGGCAGATAGAAATAGTGTCAAATACATTCCAGCGAAAATACACTTTTGTTTTTGTAAAATCAATTTTATATCCATTTTTCCGTACTATATGTTTTCTATCAAATGGAATAATGATTGAAAACATAACACCCATTATAACTCCAGCTGTAAGCATTGATACTCTATATCCAATTGGTATCGGTAAGAAAAGACCACAAGAAAATACAACTATAATTCCAATTACAGCAAAAGTAAGAAGTAATTTATTAGACATAAAAAAGCCTCCCTCATCTATTCTTTCATAAATGTATACAGACGAGGAAGGCACTTCGTTCAAATATTATTTTAGTTTTTTTATAATCTTTGCAGGATTCCCGCCAACTACTACATTATTAGGCACATCTTTCGTTACGACAGCACCAGATGCGATCACCGCATTGTCTCCAATTGTTACACCTGGATTAATAATTGCTCTTCCGCCAATCCATACGTTATCGCCAATTGTAACTGGTTTTCCGTATTCTGATCCGCTTATACGCTCTACCGGATCAAGTGGGTGCGTTGCTGTATAAATGTGAACACCTGGAGCTAACATACAGTTCACTCCGATTGTTACCGGGCATACGTCTAAAATCGTACAGTCAAAGTTCGCGTAAAAATTTTCACCGACATGAATGTTATAGCCGTAATCACATCTAAAAGAAGATTCAAGATGAATATTATCTCCTGTCGTTCCGAATAATTCTTTTACGATTTCGCTACGCTCTTTCAATTGCTCTTCTGGCGTATCATTTAATTTTCTCGTTAATATACGTGCTTGCTCCCTCTCTTGAACTAAAACTGGATCAGCCGGTATGTACATTTCTCCTAGTATCATCTTTTCCTTTTCTGTTTTCATCATACTATCCCCTTTAACTTATATATATAAGTTCATGATATCATAAAAAAGAAAGGCCTGAACATTTTTCGTTCAGACCTTTCTCTCTTAATCTTCCATCGTTGATAAGTCACCTGTTGGTAAGTTTAACTCCCACGCTTTTAATACGCGTCTCATAATTTTACCACTTCTCGTTTTCGGTAATTTATCTCTAAATTCAATTTGTCGTGGCGCTGCATGAGCTGCTAGGCCTTTCTTTACAAATTGACGAATTTCTTCTTTTAATTCATCAGATGGTTCGTATCCTGCTCGAAGTGCGATAAATGCTTTAATAATTTCGCCGCGCACCGGATCAGGAATACCAATTACACCAGCTTCTGCAACAGCACCATGCTCGATTAATTTACTTTCTACTTCAAACGGACCAACGCGCTCACCTGACGTCATAATTACATCGTCAATACGCCCTTGGAACCAGAAGTATCCATCTTCATCCATATAGGCAGAGTCACCTGATACGTACCAATCTCCCGGCATGAAATAAGATTCATATTTTTGCTGGTTATTCCAGATCCCACGCATCATAGATGGCCAACCTTTCGCAATTGCTAAGTTACCCATTGTGTAAGGAGGCACTTCATTTCCTTCATTATCAACAATCGCTGCTTTCACACCTGGAATTGGTTTACCCATTGAGCCTGGACGGATTTCCATACAAGGGTAGTTACAAATAACTTGTCCACCTGTTTCTGTCATCCACCACGTATCATGAATACGAAGTCCAAATGCGGTCATACCCCAGCGAATTACTTCTGGATTTAACGGCTCACCAACGCTTAATACGTGGCGCACTTGTGATAAGTCATATTTTTTAATTGCGTCTTGTCCAGCTCCCATTAACATACGGAATGCTGTTGGTGCGCTGTACCAAACCGTCACACCGTAATCTTGCAGTGCTTCATACCAAGCTTCTGGACTAAAGCGTCCACCTAAAATAACGTTTGATGCTCCAACTAACCACGGTGCGAAAATACCGTAAGCTGTTCCAGTTACCCAGCCCGGGTCAGCAGTACACCAATATACATCGTCTTCTTTTAAATCTAATACCCACTTCGCCGTTTGATAGTGCTGAACCATTGCGTTTTGCGCATGAAGCACACCTTTTGGCTTACCAGTAGAACCAGACGTGTAATGTAGAATCAAGCCGTCTTCACGGCCTAACCATTCAATATGTAATTCTTTTGAAGCTTGTTCAAATAAAGGATTGAACGCTACCGTTTTACCGCCTTCTTCTACATTATCTCCAACAAGGAAAACTGTTTTTAAAGCCGGTAAATCATTTAATGGTACGCGCTCTAACAATTCAGGCGTTGTAATTAACACCTTTGCTTCGCTATCTTCTAAGCGATCGCGAACTGCGCCTTCCATAAATGCTTCAAATAGCGGTCCAACAATTGCTCCTAATTTCACTGCACCTAAAAGTGCGAAATATAACTCTGGAGAACGTGGCATAAAAATAAAAACGCGATCGCCTTTTTCTACATCGCCATAATTCTTAAGGACGTTTCCTGCTTTATTAGAAAAATCCTTCATTTCCTTAAATGTATATTTCTCTTTTCGCGATCCATCTTGATAATAAAGAGCTACTTTATTCTTTCGATCGGATTTCGCATGCTTATCAATTGCCTCATACGCCATATTTACTCGGCCTGTTTCATTCCAAGTAAAGTTTTTATTAACCTCTTCCCAGTTAAAATTCGCGTATGCCTCATCATAATTCGGCAAATTATTTTCTCCTTTAATGACAGGAAGCGTTTCTACTTTCATACTTTACATCCCCCTCCTATGTATTCTATTATCTATTATAATGACATTATTTAAAATTTTCAGTATATTTGTTGATTTTTAGACAAATTTTTAATGACAAATTTCGATTCACATCGCATATATTATAAAGTACGATATTAATAGATTCACAAACCCTCAAGGTGGTGAGCAATACATTGATTCATAAAAAAATATATAATGCTAGAAACTTAAAAACAGCGAAAGGCACTTTAATTATTGAAGGTCCTGTCTCTACACATAACTTAGAAATGTATGAGTTTCATCCAGACTTAATTGCGTTTCGTCCTGCCGAGCAACAATATAAAGCAATTGTCGAAATTTCTAAATTACCAGAAGCTCGTCTCATTATTGCTAGACATGACCAAACAATTGTTGGATATGTTACATACTTGTATCCTGATCCACTTGAACGATGGTCAGAAGGAAAAATGGAAAACTTAATTGAGCTTGGGGCAATTGAAGTAGTCCCAGCCTTCCGCGGGAGTTCTGTCGGAAAGAACTTACTAGAGGTTTCTATGATGGACGATTATATGGAAGATTACATTATATTGACGACTGAATATTATTGGCACTGGGATTTGAAACAAACAGGATTGAATGTGTGGGAATACCGAAAAGTAATGGAGAAGATGATGAATGCTGGCGGGTTACAATGGATGGCTACAGACGATCCTGAAATTTGTTCACATCCTGCCAACTGTTTAATGGTCCGCATCGGTAAACGCGTTGATACGGATTCTATTCAAGCTTTTGATCGTCTACGTTTTCACAATCGTTTTATGTATTAATAAAGGGGGCAACTGGAATGATTGTAGAAGAAATTATGAATCAAAATGTAGTTACATTGCATCCAAACGATACAATCGAAACAGCAATCCGAACGATACGCACGAAAGGCATTCGGCACATTCCAATTGTCGATCAAAATAATCACGTCGTAGGCATTATTTCTGATCGGGATGTAAGAGATGCAAGTCCGTCTATTCTAGATGAACAAGTTTCAATCGATATGCTACAGCAACCGCTCGAACTTATTATGAAACATCCTGTTATGACTTGCCATCCTCTCGATTTCGTTGAGGAAATTGCTACTTTATTTTTTGAAAATAAAATTGGCTGTCTTCCTGTTACAAAGGCCGGGAAGTTAGTTGGAATCATTTCTGAATCTACAGTACTGCACACATTAGTAAAATTAACAGGAGCACATCAACCAAGTTCGCAAATTGAAATTCAAGTAAAAAACGAACCTGGTATTCTTGGAAAAGTCGTTGCTATTTTTAGTGATTTACAAATAAATATCGTGAGCGTTCTCGTCTACCCAGCAAAAGACGAGAATGATAAAGTACTCGTTTTCCGCATTCAAACGATGAATCCTCTAAAAGTGATTGATGCACTTGAAGCAGAAGGTTACCGCGTATTATGGCCAAACATCATGGGGATGCAAGCATGAGTAGCGCGTTTATTTATTCGGATGACTTTCGGGGCTATTCATTTAGCCCTGATCATCCTTTTAACCAACTGCGCGTCACACTTACGTATGATTTATTACAAAAGGGCGGTTTCATCTCTCCCTCTCAAATCATCTCACCACGGATGGCTACAGATGAAGAGATTGCCTACATTCATACAGAGGAGTACATAAATGCGGTAAAACGTGCTGGAGAAGGAAAGTTAGAAAAATCAATTGCGATGACATATGGACTCGGAACAGAAGATACACCGATGTTCCCAAATATGCACGAAGCAAGCGCATTGCTCGTTGGTGGTACGTTAACAGCTGTCGATGCTGTTCTTTCCGGAAAAGTAAAACACGCGCTTAACTTAGGAGGCGGCTTACATCATGGCTTCCGTGGTAAAGCATCTGGCTTTTGTATTTATAACGATAGCTCCATAGCAATGAAATATATTCAAAAGAAATACGGTTTACGCGTCTTATATATTGATACAGATGCTCATCACGGTGATGGCGTACAGTGGTCGTTTTATGATGACCCTAACGTATGCACCATTTCACTGCATGAAACTGGTCGTTATTTATTCCCTGGAACTGGCGCTGTAAACGAACGTGGCCAAGGTAATGGTTATAGTTATTCTTTTAATGTTCCACTCGATGCTTTTACAGAAGATGAATCGTTCTTAGAATCATATCGAACTGTTGTAAAAGAAGTTGCAGCGTACTTTAAACCGGATATTATTTTAACGCAAAATGGTGCTGACGCACATTATTATGACCCACTTACACATCTTTGTGCGACAATGAATATTTACCGCGAAATACCGAAGCTCGCTCGTGAAATTGCTAATGAGTATTGCGACGGTCGCTGGATCGCTGTCGGTGGCGGTGGCTATGATCACTGGCGCGTCGTTCCAAGAGCTTGGGCGCTCATTTGGCTCGAAATGAACAACATCCAAAACATCTCAGGTTATCTCCCTCCAGAATGGATTGAAGCTTGGAAAGGACAAGCAGAAACAGAACTTCCCCTCACATGGGAAGATCCAGACAACATGTATAAACCTATCCCCCGTAAACCAGAAATTGAAGAAAAAAACGCATTAACTGTAGCGAAATCCCTTGAAATTATTCGGAATAATATGACAAAATCTTTATACTAAAAGAAAAGGAGGCTCGTTTTTGAATAGCCTCCTTTTATTTAAAGCTTGCTATTATTGTCGTTTTCTGTCGATAAGTCGATATATTTTAATAATCGCTGATATATTCCGAGTTGCGCCGATATATTCTAATAATCGCTGATATATTTTCATTTTATAACAGTCTGGCCCAACTTTTATGAGAAAAGGTCGTGATATTATGTGGACACAACAAATAATCAACACGAAACGCGGTACATTTGAACTCTTTACAAAAGGAAATGGCGAATCGCTTTGTATTACACATCACTATTCACAATTTAATGAAACTGGTGATTACTTTGCGGATGTTTTTACTGCTACGCATCGTGTATTTCTCATTAATTTACGAGATACTGGTCGCTCTGTAACCGCCCAGTCAGAAAACGAATTAAGCATGATTGAAACAATCCACGACTTAGAAGCAATACGAGAAGCATTACAACTTCCAACATGGCATTTCGCCGGTCATTCAACAGGTGGTATGCTTGGACTTTTATATGCGATTACATATCCAAATTCCTTACAATCATTAGTCGTAGCAGGAGCTGCAGCAAGTAACTATACCGAAACACCATTTTGCATTTATCACCCAGCACATCCACAGTTTCATTATATGCAAAAACACATCGAAAACTTAAAAAGCCCTCACCTTACAAGTGAAGAACGAAAAGAACTATCTACTGAGAGAACAAAATTATCATTGTATAAACCAGAAAACTACAACTCTTATTTTTGTAAACCAATCAATAAAACAATGTCCGTTAGCCGGATGAACGCTTTCGCCAATGAATATCCTTCATTTGATTTAAGAGAGTATTTACCTTTCATCCAAACAAAGACACTTATTATATGCGGAAGATATGATGTGCAGTGTCCAGTTCAATATTCTATCGAGATACATGATGGGATACGTAATTCTATCTTCATTCCATTCGAAAACAGCAACCATTATCCTTTTTTAGAAGAAGCGACCCTGTTTACTTCTACTACTCAAATATTTTATAAATCGTTACGCCAGTACCGTTATTATTAAGGAAAGCTCACAGTCTCTATAAGACTATGAGCTAAATTTTCAGAAGAAATATTTCGTACTATATAAAAATAAAAGATAAAAGGAAAAGAGCACCAAACCTACATCAAACAACACTGACTTTTTATCTCCTTCTTTTAAACCTATCGTAATATTAAAAATGCTTCTAACTATCCAACCTAATACTAAAAATAACCAGCCGAAATGATCATTTGTATAATCTTTATCATAAAACATTTGTATTGCACCAATAATTAATAAAATAATTATAATATTAGTTCCAACCCTTAAGACCTTGTTTGATTTATTATCTTGTAATGTATCTCCCAAAATGTAGCACACCCTCTCATGCTCTACTATGTTTTATCTCTCTTTATATCTTAACACAAATTACCTATTATTTCCTTTTGACAAATAACATAAAAAACCTGCCAATTACTCGGCAGGTATATTACACGTTAAAACGATAACCAGCTCCCCATACTGTTTCAATATATTGCGGGTGAGCAGGATCTCTTTCAATTTTTTCACGTAGCTTTCTAATGTGGACGACAACAGTGGCTAAATCACCAGCGGAATCTAATCCCCAAATGCGTTCAAATAACTGTTCTTTATTTAATACTTGGTTTGGATGTGTGACAAAGAATGTTAATAAATCAAATTCCTTCGTTGTAAACGCAACTTCTTCATTGTTTATAAAAACTTTTCTCGCTCGTTGATCGATAGAAATTCCGTGAATATATAACGTATCACGTTGCTTACTTACATTTCCTAATAATCTTTCATAACGGGCAATATGTGCTTTTACTCTTGCGACTAATTCACTCGGGCTAAACGGTTTCGTTATATAATCATCCGCTCCTAATCCGAGTCCGCGAATTTTATCTATATCTTCTTTTTTTGCTGAAACAAGTAGAATCGGAATATCTTTTACAGCACGTATTTGTTTACAAATTTCGAATCCGTTCATTTTCGGAAGCATAATATCTAAAATAATTAAATCATAGTCTTCTTGCAAGGCTGTTTGTAAACCTATTTCTCCTGAATGCTCTACATCAACTTGGAAATCATTAATTTCTAAATAATCTCGCTGTAATTCTGCAATACTTACTTCATCTTCTATTAATAAAATTCTTTTCAATTTACTCACCACATTCCTCTACTTTTTCCAATGAGAAGAAAATGCTTGTGCCTTTACCAAGCTCGCTTTCCGCCCAAATTTCCCCGCCATGTTCTTCAACAATTTGCTTCGCTATTGCTAAACCAAGTCCACTTCCACCTGTGCTAGAATTCCGCGATTGCTCTGCACGATAAAAACGTTCAAAGATATACAGCAATGTATCAGCTTCTATACCTGATCCGTTGTCCATCACTTTCACAATAACTTTATTATTATCACTCGATACTGTTACAGTAATTTTCTTCTCTTCTTTATCCATGTATTTCACACTATTATGAATTAAATTTGATATCACTCTATTTATTTTTTCACAATCAGCCGTTACATATAGTGTTGATGCATGTAATTGTAAGTTAACTTCTATACCTTCTTTACTTAAATCCATCTGCATCTCTTCTATTAATTCTTGCATAAACGTATTTAATTCAACTGTTTCAAACTGGAATGGAACTCGATTCAAATCGAGCTTCGAAAATAAAAATAGTTCATCAATGAGTGTGTCCATATGTTTTGCCTTCGTATGGATAGTTGTTAAATACTTATCCATTTTTTCTGGCGTATTTGCTACCCCGTCCTTTATTCCTTCTACATATCCGATAATTGATGTAATCGGTGTTTTTAAGTCATGAGAGATGTTTGAAATAAGCTCTTTTCGATTTTCTTCATACTGTGTTTGCATTTCTATCGATTCTTTTAATCTCTTCCTCATTTCCTCAAACCCTTGATTTAATTGCCCTATTTCGTCTTGGGATGTAATTGGTATTTGAAAATCTAAATTTCCTTCTTTAATTTTCTCCGTTGCGCCTTTCAATACAAAAATTAGTTTTATTACACTTCTTGAAACGAGGTAACTTAATAATCCAATGAGTAAAATGGCTAGTAGTAAAAGCGATACGAATAAGATTGGAAATAATTTTTGTGTAAGATCTACAAATGAACTTTGCTTTTTTAATACAAATATACTTCCCTCTTCTTCCTGAGGAAAATAAAAATCAAACTTTACATATCGATAAAATGTATCGCCTAGTTCCGTTGTACCACGACTATTAATATTTGCTGATTCAAATTTCGGAAGGGCTTCTTTTAAAGATACACTTTCAAATACGTTTGAAGCATATGAAAGTGTTTCTCCTTTTCTTACTACTATTTTCACACCCTCTTTTTCTATTGCTGAGACAAACGACTCATCTAGCAATTGAGATTGATGCTGTTTGGCTGCTGACTTCAACTCAAGATAGGCATTCTCTTCTTCTGGTGTAAGCGGCTTTTGAATGTAAGAACTTTTATAGAAATTTTTCACTGCTTCCAAGTCACCTGTTATCGAAAAAACGATTAAAAATCCCGCGACTAATATAAGCGTAATGGAAACGAGGATAACAGCAATATAAGAAAATAAAAACCTTGTTTTAATAGACATATCTTAAATCCTCACTTTATCAAACCTTATTATTTATAAGCATAAAAATATATGTTCAATTACTCAAGCGATTTTATAGTAATTTTAGCGTCAGTTTATAAAAATTTAATGTTCCTATTTTACAGTTGAAATTAGGAGGTTGAAATTCCATGTTCAAAAAAACATTCAGTATGATATGTTGCGTAATTTTTTTACAAGGATGCTCGCAAGAACAAGAAGTAAAAAAGGAGATGATAAACATGGAGACTGCACTACTAGCAGCCACTGAAAAAAATGAAACGAATACTGTTATATCTTTACTAAAACAAGGCGCAAATATAAATGCGACGGATAGTCAAGGACGCACTCCGCTTATGATTGCTACATACAAAAATGATGTAAAAACCGCAAAGGCACTTATCGAAGCTGGTGCTGACGTAAATATCCAAGATGACATGAAAAATAATCCCTTTCTATACGCCGGTGCGGAAGGTTACTTAGACATTTTAAAATTAACAATTGATGCTGGTGCAGATCCTACGATTACAAATCGTTACGGCGGAACAGCTCTTATCCCAGCCTCAGAACATGGCTATATTGACGTTATAAAAGAACTACTCACTCAAACAAATATTGATGTAAATCATGTAAATAACTTGGGATGGACAGCTTTAATGGAAGCCATCGTACTAAGTAACGGAAACGAAACACAGCAACAAGTCATTCGCCTTCTTATTGAGCACGGTGCAGATGTAAATATTCCAGACAATGATGGTGTTACTCCGCTAGAGCATGCTCGCGCTCATCACTTTGAGGAGATAGAGAAGATTTTGTTAGAGGGGAATAAGTAAAAAATGTACTAAAAAATCCGAAGCGCTCATCACTTCGGATTTTTTAACAACCTTATTTATCCATAACAACAGGAAGCTGGAATGAAACAATCGTTCCTTTTCCAAGTTCACTTTTTATTTCTAATCCAGTTCCGTATAACTGTTTTAATCGTGCATCCGTATTCAATAAACCTATTCCCTGTTTTTGATTCGGTTTTTTCACTAATATTTCTTTTATTTTTTCATCTGACATGCCTATCCCATCATCCGCAATCGAAATGTTTATAAATCCACTCACACTCTCTATTTTTATATGAATGCTTCCACCCTTTGCTTTTTTTAATATACCATGACGCACAGCATTCTCTACTAATGTTTGAATAGAAAACGGTGGTACTACACATTCTATTCCATCTTCGACTTCCAGCACGCTCTGTATTCTCTTTCCAAATCGCTCTCTTTCAATATAAAGGTATGATTGAAGTAAATCTAATTCATGCTGTATAGGTACGGTTTCCGCTAACACTTCTTCACCAAAACTGGCTCTTAAATACGTTCCAAACTCAACAATTAATTTCTCCATCCTAACAATATCAATTTCACCTAATGCAGCAATCGTATTTAGTGTATTAAAAAGAAAATGCGGCTGAATTTGCGCCTGAAGCCAAGCACCTTCCATTCTTATTCGCTCATGAATTGATTGCTTTAACTCTGTTAATGCATTAATTCTCACTTTTAATTCCAGTGCATCTATAGGCTTTACAATGTAATCATTCGCCCCAGCAAGAAATCCTGTATAAATATCTTCTGGCTGCGACCTAGCGGTTAACAGTACAATAGGCAACTCTGCAATAGAATATTGGGTACGAATCATTTTTGTTAATTCATAACCTGACATTTTCGGCATCATCACATCTACTAATATCATATCCCACTCCATATTTAACCGCTCCAAAACCTCTCTTCCGGTTGTTACCGTTTCAAGTTCATATTCATCTTGTGGTAATATACTCTTTAATACTTTTAAATTTATAGGATCATCATCAACAGCAAGAATTCTCCTTCTATTACCGACTCGATTATCCTTCATTTCAACTTGTTTTAATTCCACTACTTTTTCAATTGTTTCTTTTGACACAATTAGCATCTCTTCTCTTTCAGCAAGTGGTAATGTGAATGTAAAAGTAGAGCCTTTATGTAAAACGGATGTAACAGTAAGTGTTCCCCCGTGCATTTCCACTAATTGTTTACAAATACTTAGCCCAAGTCCAAATCCTCCACTTTCACCATATGAATCACTACCTTGTTCATATGGAAGGAAGATTCGCTTTTGCGCTTCTTTATCAATTCCAATACCAGTATCTGTAACCTGAATAGCCGCGTAATTTTTTCGTTTTTCAACATCAATTGTAATAGCCCCTTCATCCGTAAATTTAACTGCATTATGAAGTAGGTTAAATAAAATTTGAATAAGACGATTTTGGTCAGCTAATACAAATGGAAACCGTTCAGGGATATTCGCGATAATTTGTAATTTCTTTTCTTCTCCAATAAACTTTTGCATATCAATCACCATTGTAATAATTGGTTGCAAATCAACCGGTCTCTTATGAATCGGTATCCCTTTCTGCTCCATTCTTGTAACATCTATTAAATCGTTCAACAAATACGACATACGCCTTCCTATTGTCATTAATAGTTTTAGATGTTGTTTACTTTCACCATTTATCGCTTTCTCTTCATCCATTACACTTTGTGCAATATTCATCATCCCATGTAACGGATTTCTAAGTTCGTGCGCTGTATTTGCTAAAAATTGATCTTTCTTATGATGCTCTTCTTTTAATTTTCCAACCAGTTCACTATTCTCATCACTCGTGCGAAAGAATCGGATAAACCAAAAAGTCGAAAATGATACCATTGCTAAAAAAATATCAAATGGATAAAAATCCGCATCAAATATCCTCGCAAACCCTATGCTATACATGAACGCAAACTCTCTAAAACTCGCACACAATACTCCAGAAGTAGCACTAATCACTGTAAAAAGTAAAAAGATTAAATCATACTTTCCACTTTCCACCACTCGTAAAACAATAATTGCTGTTAAAATGAATGGAATAATAATTGTAAAAAATAATATAAATCCAAAATCTTGCACTAGTCTAGGTGAAGAAAACAATACTACGAAAACATAAATTCCGCATAATACGATGGTAAATAAAATAAATTTATTGTCCCCATAACCTCGTAAAAACCTTTTCATATACAGTAAAATAAATAAAGCGAAACCTACAAACGATGTATATATAATTTTCATATATGTTGAAAATTCAAATTCATACAAAGAGAACAAAAAACGTTCATCCGTAATTAAAAATATAATACCTGCAAATATACTACCAAGTGAAAAATATAGAATCTCAACATTTTTCGGCTTCATCACAAAAATGATAAATGCATATATACCATGTAAAAACACTATTGTCGTTGCAATAATTTGCATCATAAGATTGTTAAAGCTATCCTGTACAATAGCATTTTCACTGCCAAAACGCACTCCACCTGTAATCCCGCCATGTTTCGATTCTTGTGTCGTTTTCGTAACAGGAATAAGAAGATTAATTACCCCTTGTTCATTCGCTTTTACCTTTATGACAGTTGGTGTAAGTGAAGTTTTATGTACATCATTCGGTTTAAAAATACTTCCTCTTTCCTGTACAAGTTCTCCATTTACATACAAATCGAACTGATTATGAACACGCTGTATTTTTAAGCCGTAATTTTCATTCGAATTCTTCACTTTGATAGATAGCGCATACGTGCCATATTCTTTTTGATGAGTACGATCAACTCTTTCTTTCCAGTTCCCCGGAACATTAATATATTCATAATCTTTATTATTTTCCTTCATTTGATCCGGGGTAAGTAAAACATTCGGATAAAATTTCCATTCACCATTTAACGTAACTAAATTTTTTTCGCCAAATGTTATATCTGATAAATTTACTATCCCTTCTTCAGCATGTGGTTGATTTATATAAAGAGATTGTTTAAACCAAATGGAACGAAAACCGACAATACAAAGGATAAATAAGAATACTACTATCAATATTTTTCTTTTAGACATACTTATTCCCTCTTTATAAAATTACGGAATCTTTTCAAATCTTTACCATAACATATCACACTTTCTTTATCGAGTGAATAATAACTATATTCTAAAAATTTTTCCATCACTCGTACTTTAACGTTTTTTCACTTTAAAATAAAGAAACATTCCAATGAAAAATAATAGAACGATTACTATTCCAATCATCCACTTTTCTACTACAAATGGATTCACTTGAGCCACAACTGCTTCCTTTTCTTTCACTTCAAAAGGAACCCGTTCCCCTCGAACTATCAATCTATGTGTATTTACTCCATAAGGTGTGCATGTAACTAACGTAACGTAATCTTTATTTTTCACAACTAATAAATCATTCGTTTCATTTGGTAATACAACTTTTATTTGATCCACCTTATAAGCAAGCACTTTATTTAATGAATGTATGTAAAAAGTATCTCCCTTCTTCACCTTATCCAAGTCCGTAAATAATAAAGCAGAAGGCAAACCACGATGCCCCGTTAAAACAGCATGCGTACTTTCTCCCCCTACTGGCAAAGAAGAAGCATTAATATGTCCTACTCCTCGGCTCAAAACATTTTCAGATGTGCCAGCATAAATTGGAAGCTTTACATCAATTGTAGGAATTTCAATATACCCCATACTCTCACCTACATTTAATACATCTGCATATGAACGTCCACTCTCGTCGCCCCCTTTTTCATTAAATGGATCCGAAAATGACTGTGACGTCGTCTGGACATTTTTATTATATTCATTCGCTTCTTTCTCCCTACGTTCAATTTCTTTTTGCTGTAACTCTTTTACTTTTTTATCATACGAACTAACCGCTGAATAATGAGCTCGTGTTGCTAACCAATTACTAACTGTTGGATATAAGAAAATACAAAGTCCCAATAAAAAAATAGCACCAAATATAATGTTACGTTTCATCATATCCTCCTATAAAGTGAAACTTTAATCAGTGTAGGTTTTGTTCACCCCACTGATTGTTAGCCCTCAAATAACGGGCTAAAATGCCGAAAAAGAGGAAAGGCCTCCCTCTCCTCTTTTCATTACCGTTTAAATCGCTTATTAATTATTTGTTGCTTTTTTTCTAAAGAAAACAAATGCTGCTATTATCATTAATACAAGACCTACTACAGTAAATAAGATTGTACCGATACCACCTGTTGAAGGTAAAATCCATCCACTCTTATTATTTTCTACAGTAAGTGTAACTGTTTTATGATCAGCATCAATCTTTACATGAATTGGCTCTCTTAATTGTTGATAACTACCTGTTGTACCATCTTCTTTTTCATAAGTTGGAGCTTTCGTTTCCACAACTTGATACTCACCGTAAGGTAGCTTATTCCATGTAATTACACCATTTTTATCAGATGTACCTACTACTTTCTTTCCATCGATTTCTACTGGATTTCCTTTTGTATCTTGCAGCGCAAATTCTGCACCTTCTAATTTCTTACCATCCTTCCCATCAACTTTCGTTAATGTAATACCACCAGTCGTTGGAGTAACGATAACTGGTTTTGTTGCCTTCTCACCTGTTACATCATCTTTGTTTTTAAATGTAATTGTTGCCGTATTCGGAATCTCTACTCCTGTTTCTACGCCATCTCTAATTTGTGCTTTAATTTGCAAATGAAACTCTTTTTTGTTATCTAATTTAGAGAAATCTTTTACAGTAGCCGTTACTTTTTGACCGTCTACAACTACTTCTACAACACTTGCATCTACTACTTTACCATCAATTTTTACAACTGGTTGATCTTGAATTTCTAATCGACTATCTAATACATCTGTTACGACATAATATTTATAATCCTTAATATCTTCTGGAATTAGTGTTTTAATATCATAGTTATAATCCGTCTTCGTATTAATTGGTAAATTGTTTAAATCTCCATTAATCTTCTTATCAATTGTTGGTTCTTCATAGTTTTTCACATCAACTTTAACTACTTCACCAGAAGTAACTGTACCATCTTTATTAATTACACCAGATTCTTTAATGAAGAATTCATATTTTTTCGGATCCAACACATAACCATCTAGCGCTTTCGTTTCTAAAAAGTAATACTTCCCGTACGATAAGTTACCGACACGAATTTTACCATTTCCATCTGTCTCCAAACCTTTTTCTAACTCTGTTCCATCTTCTTTATATAAAGAGAATTGAACACCCTTTAACGCTTTATTTTCCACACCAATTTTTGTTAATTCTACTGCACCACGTTTCGTTTCATTTTTCGGATAAATTTTAACATCATATGTTAATACTTTCCCATCTTCACTTGTCATCGGGATATCAACTTTGTATGTTTTTGTGTCTATATTTACATGTGGTGGTCCAGAAATTTCTTTCACTTCGTAACGGCCTAGTGGTAAATCGCCAAAAAATGCAATCCCATCCGCATTCGTTTCAACTTCAATTGGAACTCCATTTACTGGTTTGATGTCTTCTTTAACAATTTTCCCATCGTTTGAAATTGTTCCAAATGATTCAACTTGTTTAATTTGATACACAACTCCTGCTAAAGGCTTCGCATCTTTAGGAATTTCTACTCCTTTAGAGCTACTTTCTTTTAAAGCTGGATTATTAAGCGGCTCTTGTTCAAATTTATGGATTGTTAACGTGCCTTTTTTTTCACTTTTCGATTCCGCTTTTATTAACATACTTGGCAATGAAGCAAATGCTAGCAAAAAGATTAAAAACATACTTAAAATTTTTTTCATTTCTCGTTCTCCTCTTCTACCAATTTAATATTCTAGTAATTACTATTTCTCTTATGGAAAAACAAAAATACAACTACAATCATTAAAAAAGTACCAATTAAATAAAATACATTTGTTCCAGCACCGCCTGTGTTTGGAATTTCCCACTCGCTTTTTTTGTTTTCTACTTTTAACGTTTGTGTAGGTGTCGCTGCCGTTACCTCGACCTCAATTGGATCACGGAGCAACATATATCCATTCGGCGCTTTCACTTCTTTAATCGTATATTTTCCAAACGGTAGTTTCTCTAAGCTAGCCTTGCCATTTTCATCTGTAATTAACTTTCCAACTTCTTTTCCTTCTTGGTTAAAAACTTGAAATTCCGCATGTTGCAACTTAATATTTTCATCAGCTGCATCTACCTTTTCAATTTCGATCTTACCTATAGATGGCGGAATAACAACTACTTTATTCGAACTAATTGGCGTATTATCAAATATGAGCTCTGCTATATTTGGCACGCCGCCATTTGCAATATATTTCGCTAACACCTCTACTGGTGTACCTTCTGCTATTTTGCTTTTAATATGCATCGTGTACTTTAAACCAGCTAAATACGCATATGAACCATCTTTCTTCTCTAACTCAATTGTCACTTTCTTTGTTTGCTTATCAATGTTCGGTGTTACTTTTACAACTTCACCTTTTTCATTCATAAGCTTCACATCTAAAATATCTAGAATATCCTCTAAGTCATCTTGTAAGGTAACCTTCTCTAAATTTGCTGTATCATTACCAAATTGATATGCTACATTCCAAGTAAACTCTTCATTTCTCTCTTGCAATGTACCCTTTTCCACTTCTTTCTCATTTTGAGTAGAAACGGTTTTTGTTACTTTCGGTTTTTCCTTCGGAGGAACCACATACACTTCGTTAGATTTCACTGACTTATTATTTAGTACTAACTCTGCTGTATTTGGGATTCCACCTTTTACTATATAACGTGCTAATTCTGATTGATTTACACCATCAGCAATTTTAGATGTAATTTGCACCGTATATACTTCACCTGTTAAATACACATAACTTCCTTCTTGCTTCGGTACTTCAATCATTACCTGTTTCTTAGCAGTATCAATTTTTGGTTTTATATTTACGACTTCACCTTTTTTATTGATGACCTTCACATCTAATATGTCTAAAACATCTTCTAAATCATCTTGTAATACGATAGAATCGTATCCACTTGGTGAACTTCCAAATTCATACTGCACATTCCAAACAAACTTCTCTTTTACATTGGATAATGTAGCCTTTTCCACGTTCTTTTCATCATCATCCGATACAGTCTTGCGTAATTTTGGTTCTTCAATTGGTGGCTTCACAATGACTTTATTAGAAACAACTGGATTGTTATCTATAATGAGCTTTGCAGTATTCGGAACGCCACCTTTATCTAGGTACCCTTTGATCACATCGATATTTGTACCAATCTTTATCTTCGCTTTAATCGTTAATCGATATTGTCCACCAGCTAAATACGCGTACGAATCATTTTGCTTTGGCAACTTATACGTTACAATTGACTTTTCTTTATCTATAACTGGCGCTATATTTACAACTTCGCCTTTTTCATTTACTAATTTCGTATCTAAAACTTCTAAAATATCTTCCAAATCATCTTGTATAACGATTTCTTGTTTTGACTCCATATCAAATCCAAAGTTGTAATTGACATCATATACAAATTCTTCATGCAATGAATTTAACAATGCCTCATCGACCAGTTTTTGATCTGAATCAGAAACTTTTTTCGTTACCGCCGTATTACACTTAGTAGCATTTTCATTCGGAAGTGCCTTGACGGCTTGAATATCAAACTTTTGATCAAAGAACATAAAATATCCATCCGCAACATTAAATTCTTTCGATTGCGGTGTTTTTTCCTTCACCTTATAAGTGACTTTATAGGTTCCTTCTGGCTGTCCGTCTAAATCCCAAATGATCTGATTCCCTTGTATAACAGGCTTTGTATTAACACCATTTGGACCAGACCCTTGCACACCTGTTACGAGCAAATCATTATTAATATTTAAAATCAACTTATCTTTTTCTTTTTTTGTCACTTTTGTAACGGTTTCAATTAAATTTTTTGTAAACTCTTCAATATCATTTGCCAGTACAAACCATTCCGGTTTTGTTGCCATCTTTTTTAACTCTTGCCTTGCATATGGACCTACTTCTTTATCGTACTTAGTATAATATTGGTCAGATGCTGCTAGTATACTTTTATCTTCCCAAAAAGCTGTAACAAGTTTATATCCCGCGTTTTTTATATTTTGAGCCTCTGTAGTTACTTCCTTCAAAGCACCTACATAATCTTGCCCATATTCATTCGACCTATAACCTGTGCCCTGATCCGTTAGTTGATTTGTTAATTTGTAAATATAGCCATCCTTTCGAATGTTAGCAACACCATCTGTAACAAGCAGAAAAACTGTTTCTCGGTCTGGATCATTTTGTCCCTTCGCTTTCTCATACTCAGCTAACGCAAACTGAAGACCACTGGCAGTTGGTGTACCGCTATCTGGAGTTATTTTATTGATGCCATTCTTTGCTGAGGTAAAGTTATTAGTTAATCCTGCTTGCAAGGTTGTTTTAATCCCATTACCTCTACTTTCAAGTACACGACCGTCACTAGCTTTATATCCCTTATAATCTTGATAACTCGTTACCATAATCCGATCCGTCGCAGGATTTAGTTCATCTACGATATTGCTCAATGCTTTTTTCACATTTGGCATTGTGCCTTTGAAACTTCCACTTGCATCTTGCACAATAACAAAATCAACTTTCTTTTGTTTTGGTGCTGGCCACTTAAAACTTAGCTCCCCTTCATGCTCCCTTAAACACATATTCCCTGTCGATTTAGTTGTTACCTTATGCTGCACCGCTTCCACCGTATTAGCAGCAACCGCTATTATCCCTGGGCTAATCACTTGAAATACGAGTAGAAGCAACATAAATAATGTGACGTTCTTCTTCATCGTTCCATCCTCTCACTTAACATAAATTTATCTCGCCTCATTTCCCCCTTTTTCGCTAAATTACTTTTACGCTCAAAGTATAAATTGGGACACTGAACAAAAACTGAACAAAAAATCAAAAAATAGAAATATTTAAATAATTTATCGTATATAACAATTAATAAGAATCATTTATAATAGTAATTACAAATAATTACCATGTAATATTTATGGTTATTTATGGAGGAATGAAAAATGTCCTATTTTGTCTAAATATTTATTGGTGATATGACTTGAGTTAAATCATTAAACAAGATTGTAAGAAAGAGGTAATGAACTATGAGGGCAATTATTGTTGATGATGAACCATTAATACTCCAAAGACTTGAAAAGATGTTAAAAGAACTTCAAATTTTTAAAGATATCGTTTGCTTTGATGATTGTGAATCTCTTAGTTTTTATAGTAAAGATCATACAATTGATGTCGCATTTCTTGATATTGAGATACCTGAAAAAAATGGCGTTATGTTAGCCCGCGAACTACAATCAAAACATAAAAATATAAAAATAGTTTTCATTACAGGACACGACCGTTATGCGGTTGAAGCATTTGAAATTTATGCATTGGATTACATTATGAAACCTATTACGAGGGAAAGATTGCATAACACTATTCAACGTCTTATGCAAAGCATGACGATTGAAACAACTAATTCCTCTACAATAGAAACTTCGATACTCAATTGCCTTGGTGAGTTATATTATGTAGATCATGAAAAAGACAAAAAAATCCCCCTAGAAAAATGGCGCACAAAAAAAGCGAAAGAACTATTTTTATTTTTAGTTCATAATCGAAATAAAGTTATTAATAGAGATACTTTAATTGAATTACTCTGGTCAAATACTGATTTAGAACAAGCAAGAGTAAATCTACATTCAGCCATATATCAAATTCGAAGAACCATCCATGCTTACGAAATGAATGTAAACATTACTCGAGTGAATGACGGATATAAACTCGATTTACAAAACATTTTGATTGATGTTGATCTATTCGAACAAGCAGCAGCCGCTCTTCCAAAAGAAATATGTAGCGATACATTAGATAAATACATTGCATGCCTCTCTTTATATACTGGAGATTACCTTATTGATATGGACTATTGGTGGAGCGAAGGAGAAAGAACAAGATTACAAAACTTATATTTTCAACACGCCTTTTCCCTTATTCGTTTTTATATAGAAGGCGCGAGTTACACTGAAGCAATTGATATTTGCATGCGTATGCAATCTATGAATCCATTTGAAGAAAATACGTATCACCATTTAATTTCCTTATACGCTAAAACAGGGAATAAAACAGCTAAACAAAATCAAGAAAAAATGCTACACAAATTATTAAGCGACAGCGAACTTACTATGATATAAAGAATCTCTCAATATAGATTCTTCATTTTTGCCATTCTCAGCTATCCTATGCTACATTTATTCCGGCATATAAATATTGAATAATAAGGCGGAGGTAAAATGAATATACCTAAAATCGGAATGATTGGACTTGGAAGTATTGCGCAAAAGGCCTATCTTCCAACACTTACAAAAGAAACTGATTGGAATTTTGTAGGGGCGTTTACACCTAACGCAGAGAAAAGAAAACAAGTTTGCCAGCAATACCGAATTCAAGACTTTCATTCTATTGAAATGTTAGCTTCGGAATGCGATGCAATCTTCGTTCATAGTTCAACTGCATCGCATTATGAAATCGTTTCTGAACTTCTAAAAAAAGGGATCGACGTTTATGTTGATAAACCGCTAGCAACTACAGTGGAACAAGCTGAGCAACTAGTCGAGTTGAGCGAGAAGTATAACCGAAAATTAATGGTCGGATTTAATCGCAGATTCGTTCCTATGTATGTCGCTGCCAAAGAACAGGCTCATGATATTTCATGGATTCGAATTGAAAAGCATCGTACAAATAAAGTCGGGCCATATACGTACGACTTCACTATGTTAGATGATTATTTACACATTGTAGATACCGCTCGCTGGTTAGCTAATGATGACCTTAACGCCGTTCACAATATGATGCAAATCAATGAAAAGAATGAACTTCTTTACGGACATCATACATATACAACTCCAAGTGGACTGTTACTTTCTACTGCAATGCATCGCCATGCCGGTACTAATTTAGAACAAATTGAACTTGTAACGCCAGGGAAAATCATTCGCGTAAAAAATATGAATACATTTGAAATTGAACAGGAAAACTCAGTTTCACAAAGTGGTTCCCCATCATGGGATACGACGTTAAAACAACGTGGTTTTGAAGATGCTGTTCATCATTTTATTGAGTGTGTACAAGGCGATACAAAGCCCGTTGTAGATGGATTAGAAGGATTAAAAACGCAGCAACTGTTGCAATCTCTACTAGATGATGTAAACAAAAATTAAAACGGATACATTTTTCAGAATTTACTTTCATTCCCATTTCCCCTTTATTTCTCTCGTAAATTTCTATAGAATATGTTGATAGGAATTATAAATTTCATAATGAATCGTGGAAAGGATGGGATTAACACATGTGGAACGAGTTTAAAAAGTTCGCTTTCAAAGGGAATGTCGTTGATTTAGCTGTCGGGGTTGTAATCGGTGCTGCATTCGGTAAAATCGTTAGTTCTTTAGTAAAAGATATCATCACACCATTACTTGGTATGGTATTAGGTGGCGTTGACTTTACTGATTTACAATTTGGATATGGTAAATCAGCTGTTATGTATGGTAACTTCATCCAAACAATTTTTGACTTCTTAATTATCGCAGCTTCTATCTTTATGTTTGTTAAAGTTTTCAACAAACTAACATCTAAAAAAGAAGAAGAAAAAGAGGAAGAAATTCCAGAGCCAACAAAAGAAGAAGTTCTTCTTGGCGAAATTCGCGACTTACTAAAACAGCAAAACTCTTCTAAAGATAGAGCATAATTGAACGGATAAAAAGGCATGTCCCTCGGGACATGCCTTTTCTATATACTATAACGTTTCCGAATTCATATGAATAAATAAAATAATACCAGCAACCATAAGTACCATAATGCTACCTGCAAATAGTGTAATACCAATAAACATTAAACTTGTGCTCATATCTACTGATACACTTTCAATAAAAATAGAAATTACATACGTGATAAGGGCAATTCCTGCAAGAATACTTCCTGGAACAAATCGCTTTAAACCATTTTGTTTTAACGTCATATATGCAAAAATAGCAGTCATACAAAGCGTAATTATCCAAAGAACGATCATCTCTTTTCCCCCCTCACAAGCCTTTTCTTTCTATTATACATGACATTGCCCTATAATAGTTAAATTTGCACTTATGTGACATATAACAAGGAATAGCCCCATCTATAGCGAAGGCATTATAACATACACTTATACAATAAGGAGGCTTTCATTTGGACTATACTACTACATGTAAATTAGAGCTATCCGAACGATTCGATTATGTTACGATTGACTTAGACAAACAGTTTTTTTACATAGAAGTTGTAAATTTACAAAGTAATATAACTGTACTAAAAATATCAATTAACTTGCAAAAAGACGAAACGATGGTAGAGGGAAATATAATTCATTATGATACTTTGCACGTAGATGCATTATTACAAGGATTGAAATATGTTGCTCGAACATGTATTGATCGCAATTTAAAAAACCAAAAGGAACTGTTCGCATTTTTAGAAGAAAATTAGCTCCAACAAAAAAATGGTTATTTTTTCTTTTTATTGATATAATTGTTATAGAGAAATATTCTTTGTAAGGGAGTGTTCATAATGATTTGGATTTCACTAATCGTATTAGCTTATTTCATCATTCTCGTCCCAATACAGTACAACTACATTAAAATGCTCAAAGAAAAACAGAAAAAATTGAGTGTCTCACAAAACGAACTATATGATAACATGTCTTATGAAGAATCCCAAGTACATTACCATTATCAAAGTAACGTATTTACAATACCTGCTTCGCTTGTCGCAAGTATTATTTATAAAGTGAAACATGCAGCATAATATGTACGCTGTAAAATTATTGTTTGAATCTGTTCATTGTAGTGAGCCTGATCCTACGAAAATTGATGAGCATTATGAAGAGAATCACGATACACTTTTTGAAGAAAGTATTATTCTTGTTAAAGCAAACAATTTAGAAGATGCTCACGAACTTGGTAAAAAAATTGCTATGCAATCTGAAGATACGTACGATAATATGTACGGTGAGCAAATAACGTGGAAGTTCCGAAAAGTGTTGCATGTGTTTGAATTAGACGATACACCATTTGAAACCGGAAAAGAACTGTACGCAAGATTTTTACACGTTAAGAAAGACGAAATGGTAAATGCAGTCGTACAAAAATACTATCCTGAATACGAATAAAAGCTCACAGCAATCGCTGTGAGCTTTTTTATACTTACTTCGTTGAATCTCTAAATTGGATACGGTGAGGTAAGATAACAGTGTGATCTTCCACTTTTTCTTTGTTCATATACTTTGTTAATAGACGCATTGCTACTGCACCGATATCATACATCGGTTGAACAACTGTTGAAAGCTGCGGACGAACCATTAATGCAAGACGTGTATTATCGAAACCAAGTACTTCTACGTCAGTTGGTACGTTTAATCCAGCGTCTTGTGCTGCATGGATTACACCTAGTGCCATTTCATCAGAAGACACGAAGATTGCTGTTGGCTTTTCATCATTGCTCCAAAGCTTTTCGAATGCTTCAATACCTGAGTCATATGTGTAATCTCCATCGATTACAAGATTTTCATCATATGAAATACCTGCTTCTTCTAAAGCTTTTTTATAACCTTGTAACTTCTTCGCGCTTCCCGCTTTATCAATGAAAGGACCAGAGACGAAACCGATACGTTTATGTCCTTGCTCGATAAAGTGCTTCATTGCATCATAAGCTGCTTGTGTATAATCAATATTTACTGATGGCGTTTCATTTTGCTCATCAAATGACGCTGCTAATACAATTGGTACTGGAGATTTTTTAAATTCTTCAATGTGAATGTCTGTAATATCTTCACCCATGAAAACAATTCCGTCCACTTGTTTTCCAAGCATCGTATTTAATAAATGGAACTCTTTCTCTTTGTTTTGATCAGAGTTACTTAAAATGATGTTATATTTGTACATTGTTGCGATATCTTCAATTCCACGTGCAAGTTCTGCATAAAACGTATTTGAGATATCAGGAATAATAACACCTACTGTAGTTGTCTTCTTACTTGCTAGTCCACGTGCTACCGCATTCGGGCGGTATCCTAAACGATCAATTGCTTCTAATACTTTCTTTCTTGTTGTAGGCTTTACATTTGGGTTACCGTTCACAACACGAGATACGGTAGCCATTGAAACGTTTGCTTCGCGCGCTACATCATAGATTGTTACGTTCATCTCATCGCACACTCCTTCTATTTTTGTTATCTATTTTTATGTATCGGTTACTTGAATGAAAAAAAGACATCAACTCTATTTGCAGATGCCACCAATCGTCCCGAGTTCTTCCTTTTACTAATGATACGATAAAAACGCAGGCTCATACAATATTTTCCCGCAAAAGTTTCGAAAAAATTCGCTTCTTTTCTCGTATTTTCGTATTTTTTATGAAAAAAGGGCATTTTTTGTAAAAAAATAGATGTTTCCTAAGTAGAAATCTTATTTTAAGCAGTACGATAGTAAATGAAATTTATATCGGCGATTTTTCGAATATATCGACTGTAACTCGAAATATATCAGCGATTTTCCAAATATATCGACCGCAACTCTAATTATATCAGCGATTTTTTAAATATATCAACTTACCAACAAAAATCGACAATGACAGTCGCTATACAATAAGAGAAAGCTGTTCCAAAATGCCTTTTTGGAACAGCCCATTAAAAGTTTTTATAATTTACTTCCAAATGATTTTAATTCATTCATAAAATCATTGAACTGCGGTATATTCATTTGTTGCGCTGCATCAGATAAAGCTACAGCTGGATCTGGATGTACTTCAGCCATAATTGCGTCTGCACCAATTGCCATCGCTGCTTTTGCAGTTGGTAAAAGAAGGTCACGTCGCCCTGTAGAATGCGTTACATCGACAACGACAGGTAAATGTGTTTCTTTCTTTAAAATCGGCACAGCGGAAATATCAAGCGTATTACGCGTCGCTCTTTCATACGTGCGAATACCTCGTTCACATAAAATAATGTTCCCATTTCCCTTTGCCATAATATATTCTGCCGCATTAATGAATTCTTCAATCGTTGCTGATAGACCACGTTTTAATAATACTGGTTTATTTACAGCACCAGCTGCCCTTAGCAAATCAAAGTTTTGCATATTGCGAGCGCCAATTTGAATAACATCAACGTAATCTAATGACATCTCAATATCATTCGGATTTAAAATTTCACTAATAACAGCCAAATCATATTCATCTGCTACCTGGCGCAAAATTTGTAATCCCTCTAATCCAAGACCTTGAAAATCATACGGTGAAGTACGTGGTTTGAACGCACCACCACGCATTAATTTCAGACCTTGTTCTTTCATTGCTTCAGCAACTTGACGTACTTGTTCATAACTTTCCACTGCACACGGCCCCATAATAAAATGCTGATTTCCGTCACCAATTTTTTCACCATTAATTTCAACAATCGTATTTTCTGTTTTTTTCTTACGAGAAACAAGTAATGCTTTACGATGATCATCTTCTTGTAATTCTAAACCAGCTTGAAAAATTTGTTTGAAAATATGTTGTAAAGTCGAAGTTTCAAATGGACCATTATTATTCTCTGCAATTAAATCCAGCATATTTCTTTCACGTACAGGATCAAAACGTTTCACACCTTGTACTTCTTTTAAATTACCAACTTCTTGTACGAGACGACCTCTTTCGTTTAGTAACTCTAATATTTGTAAATTAAGTTGATCAATTTCAGAACGTAAACGACCTAATTGTTGTGATGCCATAAGAAAGCCACCTCTTTCAAATTCCTATATGTTACTTTTTTAAGATAACTTATTATAGCTGATACATATACGATTGTCACACGATATACAGCAATGAATTACTATCAAAAAACGTTGTATATTTTCATTTAAAATAAAAAAAGACAGTTTACATACTGTCTTTTTTACAAGAAGGAAACAAACGGTTTATCACTGTTTTTCTCTTTTATAATCACAGCCTCGATTTTACTCTCGGACTTGATCTGTAATTGTACTTTCGCATCTTTAGGCAATTTGTCTAACATACCTTGCGCAGCTAATTGGGTAAGAGCCATTAATTCTGTTTTACCGTTATATTTAATAACAATATTCATATTTAATGTATCCATTTGATCTTTCTTATAAGAAACTTTAGCGTTGACTGGAATAAAATCTCCATTAGAAAAACCTTTTATTTCCTTAGCAAAGTTATTTATTTTTGTATTATCTTCTCCATGTGCTTGTGTAAATTCATCAGAAGGATATGAATACGACTTTTCATCAATTGTACTCCAATTTCCAAGGTTTGTATCATTCTTTTGAACAGTAGCACTAGCAATATACGTACCATTTTTTAAAGAACTAGTACTTTCTTGCTTAAAGATAGCAAACGTAATTGGAGATTTGTTATACTTATCATTTTTGTTAATAGCTTCAATAAGTTGTTTAGCAACTTCAGTCCCTTTAGACATAGCTTCTTCATTCGATACACTTGAAGACATAGCTAAACCTATCATAACACCAGATAAACTTAGTTCATTTGAATTCTGTTTTCCGAAATAGTCTTGTTCTATAATATTCGTCAAAACTGGCGCTTCTACTTTCGCAACTAGTTCATCAATTAGTTTCTCTGGAATATACTGGTTTAATTGCAGTACGTGACTCTCTGTATCAAATTGCTGCGTTGCAATATTTATTAAACCATTTTCATACTCTGCTAAATCTAATTTAGAATTTGTTTTTATATTAGCTGTATTAATAACCTTTTGTTCTTTTAAAGGAATAACAGTTCTATAATAATCTTTAGAAACAGCAGTTCTCGGAATCATACTTTTTTCTTTTGTATCTTTTTGTATAACTTCATCCTTCTTACTAATCGTATTACTATTGTTACTACAAGCTCCCAGTAATAAACTTACGACTGCGAAGGATAATGCCATTTTCTTCATTACTTAAAACCTACTTTCAACAATCTAGTTATTTAGTTTGAACTATTAATAGTGTACCACTAAATATATTTCAACAAAAACAAAAAAAAGAAGCAAGCACCTTTAGCTTGCTTCTTTTTACTTTATATTCTCTTCTAAAGCATCTTTTTTAATATTCCAATGAGATGTATTCCATACTACCATCCCATCTTTTATGTATAGCACTTGCGGTGATTCATGTCTAATACTGTATTGTTCTGCAACACGATTTGACACATCTCTCGCATCTTGTACGTATAAGTAATACGCTGGCACTTCTCTTTCTTCGCTGCAATACGCTTGAAATTCTGTGTATGCACCGTGACTAATCGGACATGTCGTACTATGTTTAAAAAGCACATACGGCTCGTTCTTTTCTACTAAGACTTCAAGCTCTTCAATTGTTTCAAGTTTTGTCATATTCATCACGATTCACCTCTCATACGAAATCTAGAGCGCTTCTCTTTCTTTTCAGCTTTTTTCTCAATTCTTTCTAATTTACGCTCTTCTTTTTCAACCTTCTTCTCTTGTCTCGACGCACGGTAATGATTGTATACTTCAATCGCCGCACTGCTCCACTGTACAACTTGCGCTACTTTATCAGCGTTATTTTCAATTTCGTCCGTTACAGAGTCCGATACATTACGAAGCTTCGTATTTAAAGATTGGATTGTCGTTCCAATCCCATCTACACCCGCTACCACTTTATTTAATGACTGTGACTTCTGTTGAATATCATCAGCTAACGCATTCGTTTTATGTAATAATTGCTCTGTCTCTACGCTAATTCCTTGCATTTGCTTTTCTAAACCTTCTAACGTACTTGCAACGTTTTCCAACGTCTTCTGAACCGATAACAACGTTCTGCATACATACACTACTAATACTGCGAAAGCAACCGCGATAATAGCCGCACTTACATATAAAAGAACTTGCATTTCATCACTTCCTTTATCTTTTTCATACTTTCCCCTATTATACAATCATTTTCCGTTTCATTCTAATCCCTATCTCATCATTAGAATTTTCATACTTATTCGTTAACTGTAACATAAATCATTCAACAAATTCCACTAAGTAGGTTACAATAGGAGAGGATACATAATTAGTAGGGAGGCTTTACATATGAAAGATCCACGTATTGAAAAGTTAGCATACAATTTAATTAACTACTCTATCCGCTTACAAAAAGGTGAAAAAGTATTAATTGAAAACTTTGGCTTACAAAAAGAACTTGTAACTGCACTTGTAAAAGAAGCATATGCAGCTGGTGGTTTCCCATTCGTCTCTTTAAAAGATCATCAAGTAGATCGCTCTTTATTAATGGGTGCTACTGAAGAACATTTCGAACAAATCGCTGCATATGAAGCAAGCGTAATGAAAGACATGGACGCTTATATCGGCCTTCGCTCTGGTGATAATATTAATGAACAAGCTGACGTTCCAAGTGAGCGTATGAAAGTTCATGGCCAAACAGTTGGTAAAAAAGTTCATAGAGACATTCGCGTTCCAAAAACACGCTGGGTTGTTCTTCGCTACCCAAATGCTTCTATGGCACAGCTTGCTAAAATGAGTACAGAAGCTTTCGAAGACTTCTACTTCGAAGTATGTAACTTAGACTACGGTAAAATGGATAAGGCAATGGATAGCCTTGTTACATTAATGAATAAAACAGATAAAGTTCGTTTAACTGGTCCTGGAACTGACTTAACATTCTCTATTAAAGACATTCCAGCAATTAAATGCTCAGGTCATTTAAACATTCCAGACGGTGAAGTATACTCTGCACCAGTTCGTGATTCTGTTAACGGTACAGTTTCTTACAACACACCATCTCCTTACAACGGTTATACATTTGAAAATGTACAACTTAAGTTTGAGAACGGTCAAATCGTTGAAGCAACTGCAAACGATACAGAGCGCATTAACAAAATCTTCGATACAGACGAAGGCGCACGCTACGTTGGTGAGTTCGCAATTGGCGTAAACCCATACATCTTACATCCAATGGGAGACATCCTATTCGATGAAAAAATCGATGGCAGCTTCCACTTCACTCCTGGACAAGCTTACGACGATGCATGGAACGGCAACAACTCGAACATCCACTGGGATTTAGTATGCATCCAACGCCCTGAATACGGCGGCGGCGAAATTTACTTCGACGACGTACTAATCCGTAAAGACGGACGCTTCGTTGTACCTGAACTAGAAGCTTTAAACCCAGAGAACTTAAAATAATAATAAAAACGCTCGGAATTTTCGCCGAGCGTTTTTATTTCTTCCCTACCATTTCTATTTTCACATGTGGATTTTCTTTCTCTATAAGCCCCAAGAATTCATCCATATTTTGCGGCATCGCAACGATATGTACTTTATATGCATTCGTCGTAATTTCAAGAGACTTTCCGACCTGACGTATAATTCTCACATCTTTTAATACAATATCATCATTTAAAATACCGTACTTTAATACGCCATTTTCTACTTTATGTTTTTTAAGAAATACTTCCCAAACGAGTGGTACATTTACAATGAAGCATAAACCCATCCCAATCAACGCTGACATCCAATGCGCTTTATTAGTGAAAAGCATGACAATTGGATATATAAACATAAAAGCTAACGTAAGACAAACGAAAATGACTACTGACTTACTTCTTTGAATTGGAAAGTTCATACCTACACCCCCTAACCCAAATTATACCACTATTTCCATTTTTCTTCATAGAAAAAGGCCATTTCTAAATGACCTTTTACACAATGTACCTATAAAATTTCTTATCTACCTGTAGCACCGGAAAGTTTTTCGGCAACTCGTCTATACTCACACTTTCAAAACCATTCTTTTCATAAAAACGATGTGCCGCTAAAAATTTTACTGTTGTTCCTAAGTAAATATCTTTCAATTTTTTATCCTCAGCCCATGAAATTGCTGTTTGAAGCAACATATGTGACGCGCTCCATTCTTTTCCGCGAAACTCTTTCTTCACGAACATTTTTCTTAGCGCTACTTGAAGATTCTCAATATCTAATAAAGCTACTGTTCCAACTACTTTCCCATCATAAATTGCTACCCAAAAGTTTCCGTGATCCTTTTGATAGAATGTTTCTATTTCAAGTAAATCAGGTTGCTCTTCTTTCGTAATGGGAACATTATATTCTTTTTGCTGAATATGAACGATAAGATCTACTACTTCCTCTTGAAACGTACTTTCATATGGAACAATACGAATCTTCTCGTTCATCGAATCTCTTTCCATTCTGAAGCTAGTAAACTATATACAGCGATATCATGAAAATGATTATATAGCCATTCTTCATCTCGTAAAATACCATCTAACTTAAATCCTAAACGTTCTGGAATTGCGCGGCTCTTCGCATTTCCAACACCGCACCGAATTTCAATTTTATTCAACTTTAAATTTTCAAATGCATAGTGAAGTACAGCCTTTACGCTACGCGTCATAATACCTTTCCCGCCAGCATCTTCTGCAAGATAATACCCAAGACTCGTCGCTTTCTTCCCCCAGCTCACTGGATGAATACCTACCATCCCAACGAGCTTTCCTTTGTAACGTATGCCACTTTCAAAACCATCTCCCTCTGCAAACTTCTTTAACCACATCGGACAAATCTCATCATACGCATCAGCAGATTTGGTCCCATCTACCCAAGGAAGCCATCTTCGTAAATGATTACGGTTTTGGTCTATTAATTGATATAATTCCTCTTTATGATGTTTTTCTAGTAATTGTAGTTCGATTTCGTCATCTACCCGGAGTGTGAACATGTTTTTTAGTCCCCTTTTTATTTTTCTTATTATTCTAACACTTCTAGATGTAAATTGTTAAATATTCACACTTTTTTCGGTTTTATTTGTATAAAATTAGAAGAATATAATACACCCGTAACAACTAATATCATTCCTACAGACTGTGCGAGCATTATATTTACTCCTTCAATAAAAGAAATAATCATTGTAACAACAGGCACTAAATTAAAAAATAAAGATGTTCTGGCTGCTCCAATTTGAGCAATTCCATTATTCCACCATAAGTAACCGAGCACGCTCATTCCAATTGCCATAAAAAGAATCGCTCCCCAAGCTAACAAAGGAATTTCCAAAACTGGTACGATATTTTTTTGAGTTGAA
Source organism: Bacillus sp. JKS001846 (assembly GCF_900176455.1). Classification (NCBI taxonomy): domain Bacteria; kingdom Bacillati; phylum Bacillota; class Bacilli; order Caryophanales; family Bacillaceae; genus Bacillus; species Bacillus sp. JKS001846. The sequence goes on along the minus strand of NZ_FWYG01000001.1, from coordinate 1,074,623 downwards.
GATATGATCATAAAGGCAATGGCACCAATAGTCATTGTGTATGTCGTCGTTTGTATTGGGCTACTAGTTTTAATAAACTTTCTGCCTAGCACACCGTATAACGCCCAGCAAATATTCCCTAATAAAATATAAAAATCTCCTTTTGAAAATGATAAGTTTTGTAGTATCGTAAACGAACCTTGTGTCAGTACAAAGACAACGCCAAGTAATGCAAGTAACATCCCAATACCTTGGCGTTTTATAATTTTTTCTCGTAAAATAAAACTTGCTAACAGCGTCGTAACGAGCGGATTCGTCGCCATAATCAGTGCACCATTCATAGCTTCTGTATGTTTCATACCTAAAAAGAAAAAGAAGTTAAAACCGAATACACCAACAATACCTAGCAAAAAGTAATAAACCTTATTCTCCCTCCATACCTCTACCTCAAAATCTTTTCGTATTTTTAACAAACATAACATCACAAATGCAGCAATTCCAAAGCGCCATGCTGCTATATGAATTGCTTCGAAATACTGTACAGCATATTTCGAAGCATTAAATGTCCCACCAGTGAAAATCGCAAATCCAAGTAACTGAGCGTATACTTTATTTTTCATTGTCAGCCTCTGAATTTCCACCTTCTAGAAAACCGTAATAAATTTCTAGTTTCTCCTCCGTTAGCTGAACAACTTTTTGCAATTGTTCCTGCTGTTTTTTTAATCTCTCTAAGTGAGTTGTTAAAATTGAAATTCTCTTTTTTACTTTCGCCGGTACTTCCTCTTTTCTCTGCCTAATTTCCTCTATAATACATCCATCACTTGCAAACTGAGCCATCTCTTCTAATGACATTCCAGTTTGTTTTAACGAATATAAAAATTTTAAAAGGCGTACATCACCTTCTGTATATTGGCGGATCCCGCTATTTCGCGTTGGTGGTGGTAATAATCCTAATTTCTCATAGTAACGCAAAGTATGAATACCCATCCCAGTTAACTCTGCTACTTCACCGATTTTATACATGTTCTCTCCCCCTTGTTTTTACATCTTCATCTTACGACCTAGAGTTAACTCTAGGTCAATACGTAAATAAAAAAACAGCTATATATAATTGATAACTAGATATGAATCATATATAGTTAAAGTATGGAAAAAAATGATAATTTTATAATTCAATTACGTAAAGGCGTTTTTGATCTCGCCATTTTGTCTTTAATAAGTAAACAACCTATGTACGGATACGAAATTACAAGTGCATTACAAGATATCCCTGTATTTCATATCCCAAACGGCTCGATTTATCCTATATTAAATCGAATTACGAAAAACAACTGGGCTGTTTCCTATTGGGAAGAATCTGGTGATGGTCCAAAAAGAAAATACTATCGCATTACAGACGAAGGGAGAGAAATTTTACATAATCGCTTACATGATTATGATGCCGTGTATCAAGCTCTAATGTTACTAGCTAAAGGAGAGGATAAAAAATGAACAAAGAACAATTCTTTGCAAATGAACTCATAGCTTCTTTCTTACATGACCTTCACAAAGGTTTAATGAAATTACCTACGCCAGCAAGAGAACAACATGTGCTAGAAATCAAATCCGATTTATACGAAAATGCATTACGTAAAGAAAGTCAAGGGATACCATCAGGATTCATTCCTTCACAAGTGATTGAAGAATTTCTTCCTCCAAAAGAATTAGCAAAGGAAATTGCAGTAGAATATACAGACGTTATTGAAGAAGCACAGCAATCTACAAATACATTTATTAAATATTATTCTGGCCTATCTATCGGTCCACTTGGCGCTCTATCAGTGCCTATTGTACTAGGCTTCATCAATATTTCAGCTAATTTGCCATTTGTACTAGCTTTTATAGCAAGTAACATTTGGTTCATCTGTAGAGAAAACCATTGGAATACAGACTTATTAAAATACTTTAAAACAATAATTTCCATTAGCTCAAGGCTTTTAATCGCCCTTCCGTTTACTTTTTTCGCAATTCGCATCATCATAACAAAACAATTCGATATGTTTTCATTCTATTATTTAATTGGATATGTACTTTTTAGTTCAATTTATATCGTTTTGTTAAAACAACTCTACAAAAAGAATAAACAATACCAACCTATCAATGCTTTTTAAATATATCGAACACAACAAAAAAGACGCATAGCCAAGCTATGCGTCTTTCCTATTACTTCTCTGCAACTTGAACTTCTTTTACGTAAGCTGCTTCGAATTTTTGGATGTCTCCTGCGCCCATGAAAATTAGAACGCCGTTTTTATGTTTCTTTAATACATCCGTTGTTGTATCTGTAATTAGCTCTGCACCGTCAATACGCTTTTGCAGATCTTCGATTGTTAATTCACCTTTATTTTCGCGCGCTGATCCGAAAATATCACATAAGTATACTTGATCAGCTTTGCTTAGGCTTTCTGCGAACTCATCTAAGAACTTTTCTGTACGTGAGAATGTGTGTGGCTGGAATACAGCGACAATTTCACGCTCTGGATGTTTTTGACGAGCAGCTTCAATCGTTGCATTAATCTCTGTCGGATGGTGTGCGTAGTCATCGATGATTACTTGCTCTCCCATCGGCTTTTCATTAAAGCGACGTTTTACGCCTTCAAAAGTTGTTAATTGATGTTTTACTGCTTCTACATCAACATTTTCATAATGGCAAAGCGCGATTACTGCTAACGCATTTAATACGCTGTGATTGCCGTATCCTGTAATTTTGAACGTATCATAGTACGTGTTACGAACGAATACATCGAATATCGTGCCATCTGTTCTCTTTTGGATGTTGCGTGCTTGGAAATCATTATCTTCTCCAAATCCATAGAAAATAACAGGTACTTTCGCTTGAATTTTTTGAAGTTCTTCATCATCTCCACATGCAATAATGCCTTTTTTCACTTGCAATGCCATCTCTTGGAATGCACTGAATACATCATTGATGTCTGCAAAATAATCTGGATGATCAAAATCAATATTCGTCATAATTGCATAGTCTGGATTATAAGACAAGAAATGACGACGATACTCACAAGCTTCAAATACAAAATACTTACTATTTTCTACCCCATGCCCTGTTCCATCTCCAATAAGGTAAGATGTCGGGTGTGCACCTTGCATTACATGGGCTAACAAACCTGTTGTTGATGTTTTTCCGTGTGCACCAGTTACAGCAACACTTGTGTATTGGCTCATCAGGTCACCTAAGAAATGATGGTAACGATGGACTGGGATGTTTAATTCTTTTGCTGCTACGATTTCTTCATGCGTATCAGGAAATGCATTTCCTGCAATAATCACTTGTCCTTCTTCTACATTATTCTTATCAAAAGGAAGGATCGAGATACTACGCTTTTCCAACGCTGTTTGTGTAAAGAAACGCTTTTCATAATCAGACCCTTGAACAGTATGCTTCATATCATGAAGAATTTGCGCTAATGAACTCATTCCTGTTCCTTTAATTCCTACAAAATGGTAAACTGTCATCTTAAAGAACCTCCAACATTTCGAACTAATACAACGGCCTATCTATAAGACAGTATATGAATCTTTTCTTATTTTGGTAATCATCATACATTTTTGATGTAGTGAAGTTATTTTTTCCCTTCACTTATCAGGATAAACTCGTACGTACTTCTTTATATGTCCATAACAAGTCCATTATAGCAAAAAAGAAGCCGCTATACTATGATAACAGAAAAACTGATAGGGTCAATCACCTATCAGTTTTTCTCTCTTTTACATCTCTTCTCTTTTTTCTAATTGAACACGCTCTAAACGTGGGTTTGGACGATATTTACGACCAGCTTTTGCTTCTGGTTTCCCATTTAATTCTACATTATCACCAGTAAAGCCAATATTCATTTTTAATAAGCTACTTCCTACCCCGTATATGTCAACAGGTACGTTTTGAGCTTCAAATTCACGAATACGCTTCTCATCAAATCCACCAGTTACAACGATGTCTACATGCTGGAATCCTTCTTCATCAAGTGCTTTACGAAGTGCGAATACAAGCGATGGGTTTACACCACGTGGATCGAATGTTCCAAGTACTTCTGGGTGGCGAATGAAGTATTGATCAATCATCGTGCGGGACGTATCTACACGTACACCTTTTAATGTTGATCCAAATTCACGCGCTACGCGAAGTGCATCTGTAATGACATCATTGTTGTAATCAATTAATACAACTAATTCATCTTCTGGGAATTTCTTATGATATGCTTTTGCCGCTTCTACAACATCACCATTAAACATTTGAATTAATGCGTGAGGCATCGTCCCCATACCACTTTTGCCCCACCATTCATTCATCGCATGCGTCGCTTGTGCGCTCATACCTCCGATGTATGCTGCATAACCGTCACCAGCTTGTTGTGTATAATGATCGTCACGATCTCCCATGAAAATAACTGGTTTTTCTTTATCTACGCTACGCGCAGCTTGGACAACGTTATATACGTTTGTCGCAACCGATGTACGACGAGCTAAAATTCCATCAATGACACCTTCTAAAAATCCGAAATTTTCATAAGGACCATGAATTGTTAACACTGTTTCAAATGGACTAATTTTATCGCCATCTTTTAAAGAGTTAATCTCAAGTTCCTCAGGATTTTTAGCGAATGTTTGTAGCAACGCAATCACCTCATCTGTTCCGCAAAGAACTGCATTTTCCTTTTGGAAAAATTGCATCGTTACAACACTTTTCGGGCGAAATTCTTCAATGATTTCTCTAGTCTTTAAAAAGTAAACGGCAGAGAACCAACCTTCTCCAACGCGTTCGTCAAATTTAAATGTTTTATTTGTTAGTCTATTTATTTCACCTTTTAATTTTAATTCAATTTCTTTCATGTCGCTTTACTCCCTACTTTACTATCCAACATTTTCTCTTAGTATACAGCATAACCGTTTACTATACATTTGTTTCCTGCATAGCAGCGAATTCATCCTCAGAAATAAGGACATCTCTTGGCTTCGTTCCTCTTGCTTCAGAAATAATTCCTTGCGATTGCATCTCTTCAATGAGACGTGCTGCGCGATTATAACCGATGCGGAATTTTCGCTGTACAGAAGATGTGGACGCTCCCCCTTGTTCTACAACAAATTGACATGCTTCGAAGAACAATTCGTCTTCCGACTCAGCTTGTTCTGTTTTCGCTAATAAATCCTCTTGCTTAAATAAATAATTCGGCTTCATTTGCTTTTTCACATGATCAACTGTCTTTTCAATCTCATCATCCGATACATATACACCTTGTACACGAACAGGCTTAGATGTACCGTTCCCTAAGAATAACATATCACCACGGCCAAGTAATTTCTCCGCGCCACCAATATCGATAATCGTACGCGAATCAACTTGAGATGATACAGTAAACGCAATACGCGTTGGAATGTTTGACTTAATTAAACCTGTAATAACATCTACAGATGGACGCTGCGTCGCTACTAATAAATGAATACCACAAGCACGTGCTTTTTGTGCAATACGACAAATCGCTTCCTCAACATCACCAGGTGCTACCATCATTAAATCGGCTAACTCGTCAATGACAATAACGATATAAGGTAATGTTTCTCCCGGAATTTCTCGCTCACTTACAATCGTATTATAACGAGTTAAATCACGAGCACCTGCGTGCGCAAACAATTCATAACGACGTTCCATTTCCTCAACTGCCCATTTTAATGCAGCTGTTGCTGCTTTTACATCCGTAATAACAGGTGCTACAAGATGTGGAACAGAATTGTATGGTGCAAGCTCAACCATCTTCGGATCGATTAACATTAACTTCACTTCATGTGGTTTCGCTTTATATAAAATACTCGTTAAAATCGCGTTAATACACACACTTTTACCTGAACCCGTTGCACCCGCAATAAGTCCGTGCGGCATTTTTCGAATATCCGTTACAATTGGATCCCCTGAAATATCAAGCCCCAGCGCAACAGTAAGCGGTGATTCACTCTTTGTGAATACAGGACTTCTTAAAATTTCACGAAGAAATACTGGCTTACTTTCTTTATTTGGAACCTCGATTCCAATCGCACTCTTCCCTGGAATCGGTGCTTCAATACGAATATCTTTCGCAGCTAAGCTTAACTTAATATCATCACTTAAATTTGTAATTTTATTTACTTTCACACCTGGGTCTGGCTGCACCTCAAAACGAGTGACTGCCGGACCTTGCGATACATTAATAACATGTGCTCCAACGTGAAAATTATTAAACGTTGTATCTAATAATTCTTTCTGCTCCTCTAACCATTCTGTATTATCTAACGCTGATTGCTGTGGAATCGACAACAGCGCTAATGGCGGAACAGTGTATGTCGGTGGTGTGTACAATACATTTCGCATATCGTTCTCTCTTTGATTTACAACATATGCTTTCTCTTGTACTTCCGTACTTGAAATTGGCTTTTGTACTTGCTCTACCACTACTTGCTGTATTGGTTGTTCTTCCACTTGTGGCTCTGCTACTACTTGCTGCACTGGGTGCTCTTCCACTTGTGGTTCTGCTACCTCTTGCTGCACTGGGCGTTCTTCCACTTGTGGTTCTGCTACCACCTGCTGCATTGGGTGCTCTTCCACTTGTGGTTCTGCTACCTCTTGCTGCACTGGGCGTTCTTCCACTTGTGGCTCTGCTACTACTTGCTGCATTGGGTGCTCTTCCACTTGTGGTTCTGCTACCACCTGCTGCATTGGGTGCTCTTCCACTTGTGGTTCTGCTACTACTTGCTGCACTGGGCGTTCTTCCACTTGTGGTTCTGCTACCTCTTGTTGCACTGGCTTATTCTCTACTCGTACATTAGCAGAAGGCTGCATTGCATTTGCTCTAGCTGCATGTCTTTCCATTAATCGTGTTCTATCTTGTTTCAACATAACAACATTAAATGGTACATGACGCTTTTTCTCACGTTTTGGTTCTTCTTTTTGTACAACTGGTTGTTCTTCTGCGACTGGTGTTTCCTCGGCAACTGGTTGTTCTTCTACGACTGGCGCTTCTTCTACAACTGATTGCTCTTCTACGACCGGTGCTTCTTCTACAACTCGTTGCTCTTCTGCGACTAGTGTTTCCTCGGCAACTGGTTGTTCTTCTACGACTGGCGCTTCTTCTACAACTGGTTGTTCTTCTGCAATTAAAACATCCGCAAAGCTTTGAACATCTTTCTTCGTTTGTTCATCAGCCTCAGCAACATGTATGAATTCACTCTTTTGTTCAATTGCTTCATCTTCTTGCTGAATTTCCTCAAGTGCTACAAATGTCTCTACTACAGGCGCGTTTATTTCTGCAATTACTTCAGCTTCTTCTGACTCTTCTGCTTCCGCAATTACTTCCACTTCTTCTGACTCTTCTACTTCCGCAATTACTTCAGCTTCTTCTGACTCTTCTACTTCCGCAATTACTTCCACTTCTTCTGACTCTTCTGCTTCCGCAATTACTTCTACTTCTTCTGACTCTTCTGTTTCTGTAATTACTTCCACTTCTTCTGACTCTTCTGTTTCTGTAATTACTTCCACTTCTTCTATCTCTTCTGTTTCCGCAATTACTTCTACTTCTTCTAGCTCTTCTGTTTCTGTAATTACTTCTACTTCTTCTGACTCTTCCGCTTCTGCAATTACTTCCACTTCTTCTGACTCTTCTGCTTCCGCAATTACTTCAGCTTCTTCTGACTCTTCTGTTTCTGTAATTACTTCCACTTCTTCAGGTGCCTCTGTTTCCATAACTACTTCTTCAAACTCTTCCGTTTCTGCAATTACTTCTACTTTTGACACTTCTTCTGGTATTTCCACAATGATTGTTTCTTCAAGTTTTTCTTCTGCTTTGACAATCACTGATTCTTCTGGAGCTTGCTTTTCTACTTCAATAGTAGGTTGTTTTATTTCTGTATTACGTTTAATTTCTTCTGATAATATTGTATCCTCGTGCTCTACTTTAGAAGCTACTAATTCTTCTTGTAGATTGTTTTCGTTTAACACCACTACATCTTTTTCTAGCTTAGCACTTTCCATCTGCTCAGCTACTGTTTTATGAAGTAATTCATCCGCTGAAACTTCCTGCGGTGTACTCATTTCTTGAATCACTTCTTTTTCTTCTACTAAAGGCACTTGGCGTTCAATTTCATAACCGTTTTTCTCTAGCCATTGATCAACTACTGACTTTTCTTCCTTTTTATTCTCTTCATATTGTTGCTCTCCTTGCTGGTTAGCAGCTCTATGACTAGAAGAAGTTGGTGCTTGTCCTTCTGAGAAATCAGATAATGTATATCCTTTTTTCTCTAACCATGCATCAACGACTGATTTACCCTCTACAGATATTTCAAGGTCTTCTCTTTCCTTTACTTCCTCCTGCTTTTCTTCCTTTTTCTCTACTGAAGGACGATTATATCCATAAATTGGCGAAATCATTTCTGTTGGCCGAAATGGTCTACGGTTACTCTCTTGCGCTGGTGTAGATGCTTTCTTTACGACAGACTCCCGCACCGGTTCATATTGCACTTCCGGCTCTTCATATGTAGAAACTACCTTTTCCACATACGGTCGTCTGCTTCTTTCCACCTTTATTCCTCTTTGGGCAGTCGGTTCTTCATATGTTACTCCTTGAACAGGTTGTTCTTCGAAGCGATTTACTTCGCTTTCATCCTCTTCATCGAACCCATTATCCGGTACTAAAGGAAAACGGCATTTACCTGCATTCCTACTTGCCATTTGTGCTTCTCTTGCTTCAGTGTAGTGGTTTACACGAGGAATTTTCGGCTGACTTTCAATTTGCTTTGGTACTTCTTTATTCATCGCTGTTTGTTCTTCCTCTTTGTTAAACAGCTTTTTCATCCAATCTAACATGCTTACCACTCTTTCTACTAAATAGTAACATCCTTTATTGTATCAGCATTCGGCAAAAAGTGCAGGTAAAATTAAGCATGTCATATTTATCCATAATATTCTAATTTACGAGTGTTTTCATATAAAAAAACGCAGTCTTTCATGTAAGACTGCGTTTAAGCTTTACTCTTCCGATATTCATCTACACTATCCGTTACACTTTGCAACAAGGAATTTACATACTGCGAGTCAGATAATTTTTTATCTTCTTCAGGATTTGACATAAACCCAAGTTCTAATAGTACACCAGGTACTTTGGACCAATTAAATCCAGAAAGATCATCCCTGAATTTAATTCCATTCACTTTCACTTGTTGATTCTCTCTCATTTTATTTACAATCGTTTGAGAGATTTGAAGACTTTCCGCATAAATCTCTTTCGTATACGGACTTCCTTCTGCCGGCGTCAATACAGCGAATCCACTTTGGTTTGGATTTTCAGAACCATCTGCATGAAGACGTAAAAATAAATTAGCCTTATGATTATTTGCGAATGTCGCCCTTTCTTTATTACTTATATCAACGTCTTGTGATGTTCTCGTCATTAATACTTGTATCCCTTTTGCTTCAAGCTTTTCTTTTAATAAAAAAGCCATTTCTAATACAAGTACAGCCTCTCTCTTTTTCGTCACAACACCTGTTGTACCGTCTGTCACTTTATATTTTTGCGTTGTTGCCCCTGGTCCAATCGGCTCTAAATTTAAATTCGCTTTTTGTTGATGCCCTGGATCAATAACGACGAGAAACTTCTCTTGTTTTTCATTACTCTCTACTTTTTGTTCATTATTTTGCACTGGTTGCTCAGTCGGCTGCACTGGCGTAGTTTCTTCTTTCTTTTCATCAGATGATACTTCCTCTTGCTTATGTTCTACTTGCTCATTCGTTTGAATTGCTTGCGATTCTTCGTTCTTTTCTTGTTGCTTTTCTACCGGTGCGTCTTCTTTGGTATCTTTGTTTTTCTCTTGTATAGAAGATGTAGTTTCTTTTTTCGGCTGCCCTTGTGAACAACCGGCCATATATATTCCAATGAATGCAATCATGCTCATTATTTTTATATACTTCATACTTCTCTCCCATCACTTTGCACCGGATTCAAAGTTTTTCTTATAATTGCCCTATAATCTCATCTATATTTCCAATATAAACTGGTTGCCATTTTTCTGTACCACGTTCTGCAGTATAAAGCGGATAAGCGGCATCATCTATATTTACGAAAACTGGATCGCCCATATCCGTTTCATATCCAATTGTAATCCATTCTTCTTTCCATTTTCCGTGTTCTTCACTTATTAATGAATTTTTATGTTTATCGTATCGGTAACCGATTTGTCCTTTTTCTAATTCACTTTCACTAAACAAATATATTTCATAAGTACCTAGCTCAACATCTTGCTGTTTTGAAGTTTCAATTCGTTTTAGAAGTTCTGCGATTTTTGGTTGCTGTTTCATACTTCTATCCCCTTCTACTTTTCTAAATTTTAACTAGATTGTTTATAAAATACAATATAGATTTTAAGAAAAAAAGTGACATCCTTATCATATTAACGATTTTTTAAATATATCTATCACAACTCTCAATATATCAACGATTTAACACGAAATTTCGATTTACCGACAAAGAATGACAAAAAAAGAGAGGCTGTCCAAAAGGACAACCTCTCTTTTCTTATATCAATTAAAATTTAAACTCTTGTCCAACTTCAAAGCTATCTTCTAATACAAGAATACCTTTTTCTTGTGGAGCATCTGGAAGCTCTAATTCACGTGCAGAGCAGATCATTCCAGAAGAAGGAACACCGCGAAGCTCAGCTGGCTTGATTAACATACCGCTTGGCATTACAGCGCCGATTTTTGCAACGACAACTTTTTGTCCTGCATCAACGTTTGGTGCACCACATACGATTTGTAATGTTTCTGTACCGATTTCTACTTTACAGATGTTTAACTTATCAGCATTTGGATGTTTTTCTTTTTCAGCTACATAGCCTACAACAAATTTCGGAGAAAGATCTGCTTCTACTGTTTCTTCAAAGCCATTCTTCGCTAAAATTTCGTTGATTTTCTCTACAAGCTCTTTCGTTAATGTAAGGTTGCCTGTTTCTTTTACTTCTAAGTAAGAAGATGCATTAAAGATGTTGAATCCTGCTGTCTCGTTGCTTTCACGATCGTATACGCGTGCAACATCTCCTTTGCGATCAAAAGTACGGTTCTCTAAAGTAATATCTTGTAAGGCAACAATTAAAGTGTCACCAATTCCTTCAAGGTTGTAAAAAACGTTCACTTCGTTCATCCTTTCTCTTTTCCATCTGTCTTCTTCCGATTTTTCGCTAAAATAAAGATTGGTTCAAATTCTCCATCTTCATATACGAATGAAAGTGATGTAATCGGAACATGCCCTTCGGCAAAAAATTTCATTGTCATTTGTGCAATAATATCATAACCGATTTCGTTGACGATATCAGCAATAATTAATACATCTTGGTGAGGAACAGCAACAACCATGTCACCAGAAATCTTTTCACGCATCGATTGTAGTAACGATTCGTTTAAAATACGAGTCGCGTCATACCCATCATTTGTGTTTAAAAAGTAGAATGTATTACCCGCTACTGTGTCTTGTTTAAATTCATAACCTAATGAGCGTGCGTTGAATAATGCCATTTCACGCACTTGCTGTTCTGTAAGTTCTAATTTTTGTAATAGACGCTCGTCAATTAGTCGATACGTTTTATTCGAATCTAACGCATAGTAAATACGTGTTTCCGCCGTATGATCCGTCATAATAAACGGATTTCCTTCTTCTGCTTGTTTCGGGAAAGAAGTAGAGCGAATAACAGGTAAAATTTTCGCTCCGCTATTTTCTTCTTTATGCATCGCAATTAGCGCTTCTTGTACGTAATAAGCAACTTCTTCAATTGCCTTTTCTTTGTTCACTTCCCATTTTGCCACAACTCCTGGAAGCGATACGTTAATACCTTTTTTGGAGTCTTTTTGTTCAATACGTAAAACTTCTTTCTCACTATCATACTGAAAGTCCCATTCTGGGCGAGATAATTTCTTTATTAGCTCATCTTTCATCTTTTTACTTGTCATCTTCATCTCTTTTTCCTCCCTTCCAAAAAAATAACCTCCCCCGCGAAGGTAGAGGTTGTTTTACAATTCAATTGGCAAATTGCCTTATTTTAAACCTTCAATGAACTCTTCGATTTGTTCTTGTGTTTTACGATCTTTGTTTACATAGCGACCAGTTTCTTCACCTTTATTGTACGCTACAAAGCTCGGAATGCCAAATACGTCTAATTTTACGCATAGATCAATAAACTCATCGCGATCTACATAGTAAAATGAGAAATCACTATATTTCTCTTCTACTTCTGGCATAAATGGGTCTACAAAGCGGCAGTCTGGGCACCATTCTGCTGAGAACATAAAGACTACATTCTCTTCATTTTTTAACTGTTGGAATTGCTCCATGCTTTCTAATGACTTCATCTATATTTCCTCCTCTAACGGGTACATTTTTCATGTTATAATCTTTCTTTTATACTACCATACATCGCGCACGGTGCAAGGTTTATGCTTGCTTTTTGTCATACTTATATTGCCCAACTAACAACTTAACAACGTGTACAAATAATTCCGTACGGTCGACATAATCATCTGTAAAAATACCGATCGCACCTTCGTGACTACGAATATCTTTTCGCTGCACAAACTCTTCCATCACTTCGCTTAATTCCTTACCATCTTCAAGAGGTGCTAAAAAATCGTCTGGTAACGTAATACGCGCTCCTCCGGCCACAAATACTTTCCCATCACTTGTTGCTAGCGCGCCCCAGTTACACATAAATAAACCGTGCTCCGTTTTCATTACGCCGCCTTCTAGCCCAATCCCAATTGGAGCTTCTCCGTCCTCTAGCGCTCGCTTCGCTCTATTGATCGCTCCTTGCATCGTCTCTTCATCTGAGAAAGGCTGAGCTGATACTCCTGACGGAACAGAAAGAGATGTAATTTCAGCATCTTTCCAAACCTTCTCCACAGCGCCAACCTTCGTTTTATTCTTCGATCCAACTACTACTTTCATTTCGTTCACCTCTATAAAAATTCATCATTCTATTCTAATATCCGCTTCGGCACAAATTAAGTACCAACCACTACCACACACCATCAGGGAATTCCTTCTCCCCATAAAAGAAGGTCGCTTTCTAAAATATTACTGGTCCTAAACACAAAAACAGGCTTCTTCTTTCTTCCTACCCGCGGTCTTAATACATCATTCGAGCACCCATTAGGCACTAACCGCCACCACTCATCGCTGGGTCATCTATTCAACCTAAAAAAAGAAGGGTTTTTCGCCCTTCTTCTCTACGCGTTATTCTTAATTGTCTCTAACGTCGTTTTATCTGTTGTTCTTACAAGCTTCGTAATTAATTCTTTCGCCGCTGCATAATCATCAACATGTAAAATTGAAGCATGTGTATGAACGTAGCGTGCACAAACACCAATTACTGCTGATGGGATACCAGAGTTACTTGTATGTACACGGCCCGCATCTGTACCACCTTGTGAAATAAAGTATTGGTACGGAATGTTGTTTGTTTCTGCTGTATCTAAAATAAATTCGCGTATTCCTCTATGTGTTACCATCGTGCGATCGTAGATACGAAGAAGAGCACCTTTTCCTAATTGACCGAACTGTGTTTTGTCACCAGATGCATCGTTTGCTGGACTTGCATCAAGCGCATAGAAAATGTCTGGTTGAATCATATTTGCAGCTGTTTGCGCTCCGCGGAGGCCTACTTCTTCTTGTACAGTAGCACCAGAATATAATGTATTTGGTAATGTTTCATCTTTTAATTCTTTTAACAATTCGATTGCAAGACCACATCCGTAACGGTTGTCCCAAGCTTTCGCCATAATTTTCTTTTCGTTTGCCATCGGCGTGAATGGGCAAATCGGCACGATTTGTTGTCCTGGTTTTACACCAATTTCAATCGCGTCTTCATAACTATCTGCACCTATATCAATTAACATATTTTTTATATCCATCGGTTTTGCACGTTGCGCGTCACTTAATAAATGAGGAGGAATAGAACCAACAACCCCAATAACAGGACCATTCTTCGTCATAACTTGTACACGCTGTGCTAATAAAACTTGACTCCACCATCCGCCTAACGTTTGAAAACGAAGCATTCCGTTTTTCGTAATTTGCGTAATCATGAAACCTACTTCATCCATATGACCTGCTACAAGAACACGCGGACCAGTTTCGTCCCCTTTTTTCAGACCAAATACGCTACCTAAACCGTCTTGTACAATTTCATCCGCATATTTGCTTAATTCTTGTTTCATAAAACGGCGTACATCATGTTCAAAACCTGATGCACCTTGTAATTCTGTTAACGTACGAAATAATTGTAATGTCTCTTTATTCACGAAGTCCCCTTCTTTCAAACCTTAGTAGAATACCTCTTTTATTGTAACGAAATTTTCGAAATGTTTCTAGTTTCTTCTTTTTTAGCTGTATTTGCTTTATAATTATTATCGGTACACTATTTTTATTTTATAGAATTGAGGTGAATATATGAGCTGGAAAGGTTTAGTAGCAGGTCTTGGCGTTGGGTTCGCAGCTGGTTATCTCGTTGCAAACAAAGTACAAGAACAATCCCATATTTCTTCAGAAAAAGCATTGAAAATGGTGAAACAAGCATTAAGTCATAAAGGTGAAATTACTGGCTCTTGGGTACATATGGTTCCAGAGACATTTGAAAAATATGATGTCGCATATGAAGTTTATCGCGGCGGTCTTACAACAATGTTAAATGATATACAAGAACGATTTGAATTTTTAGTTGATGCTAAAACAGGTACTGTTTTAGAGGTTATAGCAGCATAAAAAGGAGGGTTCCCATTAGGTGAACCTCTTATTTTTTTGAAATTGCGGGTATTGATTAAAATTATATCAGCGATTTTCCGAATATATCGGCGCAACTCAATTTATATCAGCGATTTCCCAATTATATCGGCGCAACTCAATTTATATCAGCGTTTGTTTAAATATATCGACTTACCGACAAAACCCGACAATAAAAAAGAGGCTGCTCCAATAAATATGATGGAACAACCTCCTATTTTTATGCTTCTATACTCGTTTTCCGTTCTACTTTTTCTACGATATGCCCTTCCTCATTCCACTTCACAGCGCGATAATATGCGTCATGGTAAAACGTAAACCATGCCTCTTTTTCAGCACCATACTTCATCCACTTTTGTTTATTTTCAATCGAGGTCATCGGATAATCGTCGTATGCCATTACCCATAATACATTTTGATGTGCGTGCGTCGGTAATAGGTCTGCTAAATGAAGCATCGTTTCCCCATGGCTTTCTAAAGCAATAACTGCATGTCCATCACTATGACCACCTGTATGCACCATTTTTATTTCATCTGTAATTTCTATTTCTTGCTGGAACGTAACAACTTGATCTACAATCGGCTCCCAATTTTCCTTCCAATATGTATTACGGGATCTAATATTTGGGTTCCTCATTTCATTCCACTCTGTTTCACTTACGTAAACTTTCGCGTTCGGAAACGCTGGTACAAGGTGATCACCTTCCCATTTTGTTAAACCAGATGCATGATCAAAATGAAGGTGCGTCATTAAAACATAGTGAATATCTTCTGGCTTTAATCCTAGTTTTTCTAATGATTCATAAACCGATGATTCTTCTGTTACACCTTGATTCCGCTTCATCTTCTCATTCAATTTACCGTTTCCTATTCCGGAATCAATGAGCATATTTCCGTCTTTCGTTTGCAAAAGTAACGGATCTGTTCGTAAATAAATATGATTTGTATCATTATGTTTATACTTACGTGACCAAAGTACTTTCGGCACAACACCAAACATCGCTCCCCCGTCTAAATGTGTATTCCCGCCTTTTAACCACGTTACTTTTATATCTCCAATTTGTAACTGTTCCATTACACATCCCCCTTTCAATTAATCTTAACATAAAATTCTGATTATTTTAGATGTAAAAAAACCTATGCATTACTGCATAGGCTCTGTACGATATTTTGCTTCAACTCGGTAAATACGATGACCTTTACTAGAGAATTTCTCTTCGTATTCAGTCATGATGTTACCTTCAAAGTCGCTGTTATGAAGATCTAAGCTTAAGTACGTTAGTAACATACCATACTCAGCCATACTCATAAGAGAATATTCAAATAGACCTTGGTTATCTGTTTTGAAATGAATTTCTCCGCCTTCTACTAACACTTCTTCGTAATTACGTAAAAATGTTTTATACGTTAAACGACGCTTCGTATGACGTTTCTTTGGCCATGGATCTGAGAAGTTTAAATAAACGCGATCAATTTCACCTTTCGCAAAGAAAACTGTTAAATCTTCAGCATCTTTATTAATTAACTTTAAGTTTGGTAATTCTTCTTCAATTAATTTATCAAGTGCATCTACAACAACACTTGTGAATTTTTCAATTCCAATATAATTAATATGTGGATTCGCTTTTGCCATATCATACATGAAGCGGCCACGACCTGTACCTACTTCAATGTGAATTGGTTGTTCGTTTCCAAATACTTCTTTCCAGCTACCAGCGCGCTCCTCTGGGTTTCCGATTACGATATGTGAATATTCATTAATTCGATCCATTGCATACGGTTTATGTCTTAAACGCATAGATGTTTCCCTCTCTTTACATAGCTATTTTAAAGGAATAATTCCTTCTTTCTTTTTTAATCAATCTACCAAACAAAAAACCAAGTACGTACGAGCACTCGGTCCGTTTCTTTCAAGTATAAGATGTACCATTTTGATAAAAACTACATACAGCATTAAACATTCCATGACGAAACAGCTTTTTCTCTTACATTTGAAGAGAAAAACAATCGAAAGGATGATCCGTTCATGCCAATTAATCAACAACATCAATTAGAAGTGCTGAAAGATATTTTAGTCAACCACCAAAGTGATTGCTGCGGGACAGTTTCAGAATGCGAGCAATTAGAGCGCCTCATTCAATCGTTACTCGCAAACGATAATATAAGTAGTGACGCTAAAACAATGCTAAACGATGTATATTCTTATAGTCAATCGGGTAAATCTTCCTCTAATTTGGACAACCATATTTCCAATAATCAAGAACAACTTACTCAGTGGATTGCTGGAATGGACAATTTTTCTTAAGTATTATTCTGAAGCAAGTAGTTGCTGTAAATATTGATGCCAATATTCAGCTTCTGCTTGCTGTTTTTTTGTTGTATGCCATTGAATAGACAAAATCGTTTGTGCTATCACATACCATCTCATACGCCTAAGCAGCGATTCATCCATTTCAATATCATAATAACCGAGCCACTCACTCCACTCCTGGCGCGGAATGTACCAATATAATAACATACCGAGGTCTAGAGCTGGGTCAGCAATTACAGCTCCATCCCAATCAATTAAAAACAATTCATCTTCATCCGACAATAGCCAGTTGTTATGGTTTACATCACAATGGCATACAACGAATTCATTGTATTCAATAGCTTTTAATGAATCCATTAAATATTGAAGGCCTTGCTGAATTGTTTCATCATCCCTTATATCTCCTCTTAAAACGAGTTGCAGTTGTTGTAATAACTCTTGTGCGTGAAGCGGCTGCTTCCCAAGTCTTTGAATCATCTGTACAAGCGCTTTAGAGGAGTGTATTTTCTTTAAAAGTTTCGCAACACGTTCTAGTTTCATATCCTCTGGCTCTAGCTTCTGTCCCGGAAGCCATTTTTGAGCAGAAATTACATCACCATTCGTTACCCTTCTTGTCCAAAGTAATTTTGGAACAATTCCTTCTGCTGACAATACCGCTAAAAAGGGCGATGTATTCCGCTTTAAAAATAACTTCTGTTGTCCGTTTTGCGCAATATATGCATCGCCCGTTACTCCACCAGCCGGTACAAGACTCCACTCTTTTCCTAATAATTGTTCCAACCATTCCATATTCATTACCCGTTAACAAATCCTTATCTTTTATAGTTATGAAAAGAAAAACCGCAACATTTCTACACATGTTGTGGATTCATATATTTTACTGTAAATGAAAAGAAAAATTAGCCTAAGCCAAAAATCCTCTATTTTATTTTACAAAACCTGTCATAGAATGACAACTTATCAAAATCGTCACCTTTGTCAATTCTACATTTATTACATTCTCATCGTCAAGTAGCGATTTGTCACATTATCGTCAATATATACGTGCTAATTGGAGCGAGCCTAAGTTCCTTTCCTCTAAATGAAGAAATTGGCTCTATTTTCGCTTCGTTTTCGTTTACTAACACATGCCACGTTGCTTCTTTCGGAAGTTGCACAGTTTTAGCTTCTAAACCGCTATTAAATAAGACGATAATCTCTTTCCACGGCCCAAACGATTCTGCATGCTCTAGGTGATATGCAAGTACTTCTGTAGATGTTTGTAAAAAAGTCATATGTTTTTTTATAAGGTCTGCATTTTGTAATCGGAATGCCCCATGCTCTTTACGAATCGCAATTAAACCTTTTATATAGTTAACGGTCTCTATCTCTTTCTCTTTTTGATCCCAATCTAATTGATTGATCTCATCATTTGCATTATAACTATTTTCATTTCCTTTCTTCGTACGATAAAACTCTTGTCCTGCGTGTAAGAAAGGAATGCCTTGTGAAAGAATAACCATTGCGCTCGCTAATAGGTGACGTTTTTTCAAAATCGTTTCTGATTCCTCATTACTGCGCACTAGTTTATCCCACATCGTCATATTATCATGACATTCTACATAGTTAATGCTTTGCGCCGGCTCTAAAAACAGCCCTGTTTCTTTCATACTTAAAAGACTTCCTGCTGCAATATACTGCAAATGATTACAGTCTACATGCCCACCAAATGCAAAACCACGCTTATTTATATGAAATGTACTCCCTTTTATCCCATCACGAAATTGATCATTAAACTGCGCGATATGTGGCATTTTCTTCGCATTATTTAACGTTGCTTTTTCCTCAAGAGGAAGCGGTGTTTGTAAATCCCATCCTTCTCCTAATAACAAAGCATCTCGTTTTATGTTTCGCACTTCTTTCTCTATCATATTCATTGTATCAACATCTAAAATTCCCATTAAATCGAATCGGAATCCATCGACATTGTATTCAGTAAGCCAATATAAAATAGACTCTACAATGAATTTCCTCATCATTTTCCGTTCAGATGCTATATCATTTCCGACTCCCGTCCCATTAGAAGGCATACCATCTTCACCATGACGAAAATAGTATCCTGGAACAAGCTTCTCAAATGATGATAGCTCTCTTTCATAAACATGATTATATACAACATCTATAATCACCCTAATACCTTGTTCATGAAATGTTTCAATTAGTTGTTTGCACTCAACTATCCTGTTATACGAATCAGAGGGGTTTGTAGCATAATATCCTGTTGGTGCATTGTAATATAATGGATTGTACCCCCAATTATAGGCAGAAGAAGGATTCGCCTCATCCACACCACCGAAACAATATAAAGGCAATAATTCAACATGCGTAACGCCTAAATCTTTTATATGAGACAAACCTGTCAATGTCCCATTTTGTCCTGTTGTTCCTTCTTCCATTAGCCCTTTATACGTCCCTTTTTTACTCACTCCACTGTTCGGATGAATAGTAGCATCACGAATATGCAATTCATACAATATGGCATCTGTCATTGCTTGTAATGGTGGTAATTGCTCTCGTTTCGTTACAGTCGTCTTTTCTAAATCGATAACAATGCCATACTTTCCATTTACAGTCACTGACTTTGCGTAAGGATCCACCGCTTCGTTCCATATTAAATTAATACAAACAAGAAATGTATAGCGTGCTCCGTCTAAATCACCTTGTAATGTTTGAATCCAAACTCCGTTTTCTCCCCTGTACATTTCATGATCGGTATATTCTTTATCGCTCTTATAAATTCTTACTTTCGCAAGCCTTGCAGTTGGGGCCCATACTTTAAATGTCGTTTCTTGTTTTTGATACACAGCACCTAAATCTGTACCTTTGTAATAATACTTTTCATCGAAAATTTTTGTTCGAATAACAGCACCTATTTGTAAATCAGTTTCTTCATTCCGTTCATCTCGTACTGTATAATACTTCCCCACATCTAGCGGCTCTTCTATAAAGCACTCATACTTCGTTGCATCTGGAAGCGCAATAGTATGAGCAATCGGTAAATCTTTCACATTACTTCCTTCTTGCAAACGAAATGTCCGACTTGTTCCATACGCATGTGGGAGCAAAATTGTAATTTTATTCATTTCATCTAAATAGGCATCAAATGGACGTTTTACTTTCAACATAAAAAAATCACCATCATTCTCAAAGTTAAAATAAAGTGAAACTTTAATGAGCGAGAAAATTTTTCCATCCTCACTTATTATTAGCCTTCACCAATTAGGCGAGATAAAATGAGCTGCAAATGATAAGGCTTTTCTTATCAACAAGACTCTATACAGTAACTCCATTCTTCTCTATAGTATATTCACCTGCATAAAAAACGTTTTCAACATTCTATTTTTGTAATTTTATTTCAGCAATCGATTTATACTTCGGGGTTTCTTTCACGTGGGATTCGTATAAAGTAATTGTATCTGCTTGAAATGATATTTCAGGCACTTCTTTTATACTTTCTAAACGAAACTTTTCTTCTCCTATCCATTTACGAGCAACGGTAATATGCGGGTGATACGGGCGTATTTCTAGAGAAAATCCATTTTCTTCACAAATGGCATGTACTTGCTTTTGCAACTGAAACAAATCGTGATTCTCACTTACCTTCGCCCAAAAAATACGGGGCTGATCTTCCCTACCAAACGTTGAAAAACCTTGTAACGTGAACGATAGTTCTTTTGTTTCTGCAACTGTTTGTAATCCATTTTTTATTCCCTCTAATTGTTCCTCCGTTGCACTCCCTAAAAATGAAAGGGTAATATGATAGTCTTCTTTATGTACCCATGAACGAAATTGTAATTCCTCTTGCATGTCCTTTTTATAGTTATACAGCATTTCTTTTATATGATTCGGTAACGTAATTGCGACAAAATAATGCAGTTCCATGTACATCTTCTCCTTCTTTCTATTGTTGCTTTTCTTTCTTATCTCATTCAGGTAAAAAGAAGCCGCTCTCCAAAATAGAGAGCGGACATTATTTATATATCCATTACTTCGCTAATTCATGAATTGCTTGCGCGTAAATTGCTGTTGCTTTTAATAAGTCTTCAATTTCGATATACTCATCTTTTTGATGTGCAAGTTCTTCTTTTCCAGGGAATAGCGGGCCAAATGCCACACCAGCTTTTAATGAACGAGCATAAGTACCGCCGCCGATTGCTAATAGTTCTGCTTTTTCACCTGTTTGTTCTTCATACACACGTTGTAACGTACGGATTAATACGTGATCTTTATCGACGTGATGTGGGCGAGAATTAGAATAGTCGGCCACTTCAAAACCATGCGTACCAACATATTCTTTCAACTTCACAATTGTTTCTTCAAAGTTAGTTGTAACTGGGTAACGTACGTTTAGCCCTAAGTTACCACCGTTTTCTTTCGTATAAGAAATGCGACCGACATTCACTGTTAACGGACCGCTAATTTCATCTTTATAAGCAATAGTAGCTTTTTCACCAAAAATATCACCAGTAAATGTTTCTGTTGCAAATGTCGCAAATGCAGTTGCTTTTCCATTAAGTGAAACTGTAGTTAAGAAGTTTGCTAATAATAAACCTGCATTTTCTCCTTTTTCAGGAGTAGATCCGTGCGCTGAAATTCCTTCTATTTGCAACGTCACTGCATTTCCTTCTATAGTCGATTTCCCTATTTTTTTAGCATTTTGTAAATATTCTTCATATGCTACTGTAAGTGCATTTACATCTTCTCCTGTAATAACCGCTTCTGCAAAATCAGGAACCATATTTAAACGGCGCCCTGAATCAAATGAAACAAGTTCATATGTACCTTTTTTCTCTTCACTACCATTTTGCACAACTTGTATATCAGAAATTCCTTTTTCTGCATTAATAATTGGAAAGTCTGCATCTGGTGCAAAACCGATTGTTGGCATTTCTTCATTTTTAAAGTAGTGATCTACACATTTCCAATTACTTTCCTCATCTGTTCCTATAATCATACGAACACGTTTTGAAAGAGGTAAGCCTAATTCTTTCACAATTTTCATCGCATAATATGCTGCCATCGTTGGGCCTTTATCGTCAATTGCACCACGTGCAAAAATCTTTCCATCGCGAATATCCGCACTATATGCAGGAGTCGTCCAGCCATCTCCTTCTGGTACAACATCAACGTGACAAAGAATGCCTACTAACTCTTCTCCTTGTCCCATTTCAAGATGACCTGCATATCCTTCTAAATTTTTAGAAGCAAAACCTTCAGTTTCTCCTTTATGTAACATGAAAGATAAAGCTTTTTCTACACCTTCACCGAATGGTGCGCCCTCTTTCGCCGATTCTTCTTCCCATACACTTTTAATTTGTAAAAATTGTTGTGTATCACGAATTAAATCATCTTTTCGTTTCGCAACTTCTTCTGTCCAATTAATTGCTGACATCACGCATCCATCCTTCACTATATTGTTTCTTTCATCATAACAAACCGAAATCTCTTATGCCATACACGAAAACTAAATACCGAACAATTGTAATATTTCAGATATTTCTCATTAGTTTTTCTTTTATTTTTTCAAAAAAATTTGCAGGAATTTGGCGTTTTACGTAGAATTTTATGTGTTAGTTGACTGACCATATATACAATGTCAACTACCAATATTTTTCTATATGAATATTTGTTAAATTTCTGTAAAATTTAAGTAGATTAAAGCATGAATTTTATCATGTAGAGTACAATGGTAGTAACGACCTTCTTTCCTGAATGGGGTCAAAAAAACTAGTAGAGGAGTGGTTTTCTCTTGAAACCTACAACTACTCGTATGCTAACACGCATTAAATCAATTTATATGTACATCAATGAAAACGGAACGGTAACGACGAAAGACCTTGTAGATGAGTTCGGGATCACACCGCGAACGATACAACGTGATCTAAATGTGTTGCAGTTTAATGAACTCGTGTATAGCCCTTGCCGCGGTAAGTGGACAACAACAGGAAAGAAAGTGAGAATGACCTCATAATGAAAAATAATTGTATGTAAATAAATACATACCCCTTTCTAATAATTAGAAAGGGGTCTTTTCTGCGCCTATAAAGGTACTACTTTTCAGTATCTACTTGATATGTTTTTAACATTTCTACTTCTTCATCTGTTAGCTCTCGGTATTGTCCAAGTTCTAGTTCTTCATCTAATACTAACGGACCCATCTCTGTTCTCTTTAAGTAGACTACTTTTTTCCCTACCGCTTCAAACATACGCTTCACTTGATGGAATTTCCCTTCCGTAATCACAAGCTCAATTTCAGAAATGTCATCGCTTTTCAATATTGTAAGTGCACCTGGCTTTGTTTCATAGCCATCATCTAAAATAACACCTTTAGCAAACTCTTTTACAACCTCTTCTGTTACTACTCCTGCAACGTGTGCATAATATTTTTTCGGCACATGCTTTTTCGGAGATAATAATTGATGTGATAACTTCCCATCATTTGTTATCAATAAGAAACCTTCCGTATCGATATCAAGTCGTCCAACTGGGAACGGATCAAAGATTGCATCTTCTAATTCTAATAAATCTATTACTGTTTCATGATTATCATCTTCCGTCGCTGAAATAACACCTTGTGGTTTATGCATCATTAAGTAAACAAATTCTTTGTATTCCACAACTTCACCGTGAATCATAACTTCTTGCTCTTCTACATTTACATGAACTTTCGCATCTTTTACTGGCGTTCCATCAATTTTCACAACGCCGTCTTTCAATAATTTCTTTACTTCTTTTCTACTTCCATATCCCATATTTGCTAATAATTTATCTAATCTCACGTTTTTCACCTTCTTTATTTATCATAGAAAAGGGGACGTAATTACGCCCCTCTTGATTTCAACTTTATTTTAAATCTACTACCAAGTTTACGTTGAATTTTATCTAATGCTTCTCCGCCAAATACTCTTTCAAGTACTCCTGTGCGAATTGCTAACAATCCGTAAACAAGACCGCCAATACCTGCACAAATCGCAACTGTTATAAGAGCACCAATACGGCCATCAGGCGAAATCATGAAGGATAGAAGCCATTGTGATAGTTTTACAGCAACGACCATTATAAGTGTCAGTACTGCAATTTGGAATGTTCTTTTATATACAACACCGAATGAATAGTGTGCATATTTTTTAATTTGTTGATTTGTGTACCAAACAGAAGCTAAGAAACCAACTGCTGTCGCTAGAATTGCTCCTACTGTACCGAAATAACGAATAAAAATTACGTTACATACAAATTTCAAAATAACGCCCATTATAAGCGCAATAATCGCATGCTTCTGCTGGTTAATACCTTGCAGGATTGCCGCTGTTACTGTAAATAAAGCGAATAACAACGCAACTGGTGCATACCACATTAATACTTGTCCACCTAGTGGATCTGAATCGTAAAACGCAGTATAAATTGGATATGCCAGTGAAGAAATACCGACAACTGCTGGCAATGTTAAAAACATATTCGCCTGGAATGTTTGTGTAATTTGTAATTTCAAATAGCGGTATTGTTTTTCAGTAAATGATTTTGTAATTGCTGGTACAAGAGTTAAACTAAACGCTGTTGCAAGTGATACAGGAATCATGATTAACTTATGCGTCCACATTGTGAAAATACCGAGAGCTCGCTCTGCGATATCACCTTGACCAATCGCCTGCATAATTGAGTTAAATGTCAATGTATCAATTTGTTGATATAAAGGAATTGTTAACCCAATTACAACGTAAGGAATCGCATATGCAAATAACTCTTTAAACAATTGAACGGTGCTTACTGTTGATTCTGGTACAGTTTGTTCAATTAAATATTGATCCAAATATTTTTTACGTTTTAACCAGTACCAAATTAACACACCGAGTGCTCCAACCGCTGAAACGAACGCAGCAAATGTCGCTACTCCAACTGCTGTTGCAACTGTACCGCCAAGTACTTTAATAACGATAAAACTACCCGCTAATAAAAAGACGATACGAATAATTTGTTCAATAATTTGTGAAACGGTAGTTGGTCCCATAGACTGGTGACCTTGGAAATAACCACGAATTAAACTCGCTGCTGGTACAACAATAAGTGCGAAACTTACAAGACGAATGATCGTCGTAACTTCTCCTACATTATTGTGTATACTTTGTTTACCAAGCATCGCTTCTGCAAACAATGGCGCCGTCATGTACAGTACTAGGAACGAAAGAACTCCTGTTACTATCATCATAACCATTCCCGAGCGGAACATTCTCCGGCTCGTTTTATAATCGCCAAGCGCATTATATTTGGAAACAAATTTTGAAACAGCAAGTGGCACACCTGCCGTTGCGATACTTAAAAAGATCGTATATGGAATGTATCCATATGTATAGAGCGTTCCGCCTTCTGTTCCTACTAATGCATGAAACGGAAAGACGTAAATCATGCCTAAGAACTTTACTAAAAATGTCCCTAGCGTAACAATAAGCGTTCCGCGCAGAAATTTCGAATCGGACATACAAAAATCCTCCTACATCTACATAAAGTGAAACTATAATTAGTTGGAGACTTCTCTCCTACTCCTTATTAGTTGAACCATTCGAGCATTTACAGGCTAACAGACTCCCTATTTACTTCTCCTAAATCTTGAGGTTTTAGTCTTATCGCCTACAAATGGCAGGATAGTGCTGAACTCTAACTTTTGTATTGTACCACAATTCTCTCATTAAGCAGTACTTCACTCTATTTTTCTTTTAAGGGAAAACATGCTATTCTTTTAGGCAGGAAATGTAGAAAATGAGGTCGATATATTATGCATTATGATGTTATTGTCATCGGCGGCGGTCCTTCTGGGCTAATGGCTGCAATTGGTGCTGCAGAAGAAGGCGCAAATGTCTTACTTCTTGATAAAGGAAATAAACTTGGGCGTAAACTTGCAATTTCTGGTGGCGGACGCTGTAACGTAACGAACCGTCTACCACTTGATGAAATTGTTAAACATATACCAGGAAACGGTCGCTTCTTATACAGCGCTTTTTCTATTTTTAATAATGAAGATATTATTACATTCTTCGAAAATCTTGGTGTTAAATTGAAAGAAGAAGACCACGGTCGCATGTTCCCTGTGTCAAACAAAGCACAATCTGTTGTAGACGCACTTTTAACACGATTAAAAGACTTAGGTGTAAAAATTCGTACAAATACGCCTGTTGAAACGATTGAATATGAAAATGGTCAAACGAAAGCAGTTATACTGCAAACAGGTGAAGTGTTAGAAACAAATCACGTCGTTATCGCTGTTGGCGGAAAATCAGTTCCTCAAACTGGATCTACTGGAGACGGATATGCTTGGGCTGAAAAAGCGGGTCATACAATCACAGAATTATTCCCAACAGAAGTACCTATCCTTTCAAACGAGCCGTTTATACGTGACCGCTCATTACAAGGCCTTGCTTTACGTGATATAAACTTAAGTGTATTAAACCCGAAAGGAAAAGCTATCATTTCTCACAAAATGGACATGCTCTTCACTCATTTTGGCCTATCTGGTCCTGCTGCTCTTCGCTGTAGTCAATTCGTCGTGAAAGCACTGAAAAAGTTTAAAACGAATACAATACAAATGAGTATTGATGCATTGCCAGAGGAAAATAGTGAGCAACTATTCCAGCGCATGCTGAAACAAATGAAAGAAGATCCGAAAAAAGGAATTAAAAACGTTTTAAAAGGTTATGTTCCTGAACGTTACTTCCTATTCTTATTAGAAAAAAATGAAATTGACGGTAGCGAACAAGCTGGACAAGTTTCTCACGAAAAGATTCGTGCACTTGTGAAAGACTTTAAAGAGTTTACTGTGAATGTAAATGGTACGCAGTCAATTGAAAAAGCATTCGTTACTGGCGGCGGTGTATCCGTGAAAGAAATTAACCCGAAAGAAATGTCTTCTAAATTTACGAACGGCTTATATTTCTGCGGAGAAGTTCTTGATATTCACGGTTATACTGGTGGCTATAATATTACATCAGCCCTTGTTACTGGTAGAATTGCCGGAACGACAGCTGGAGAAAACGCGAAAATGCAGTATTAAAAAAAGAAACAGGGATTCCTGTTTCTTTTTTTATAGGTACATGAAATTATATGAGCAATTCCACAAATATATCAGCGATTCCGCAACTTATATCGGCGATTTCCCAAATTTATCAGCGATTCTGCAACTTATATCGGCGATTTCCCAAATTTATCGACTTACCGACAAGAAACGACAAATATCTGCTCCATGTAACTTTCCATTGCTTTTTTGTTGCTTTATTTACCTTAGTACCTTTATATTTTATATTGTTGAATATTTAAAAAAGGGTAAGGGGAAAACAAATGAGAAAAAAAGTCATGATGTCTTTAATGTTAATGACGTTTCTTTCTGCGGTAGAAGGAACGATTGTTAGTACAGCAATCCCTCGTATAACGAGTGATTTGTCAGGCGTCGAACTTGTTAGTTGGGTATATGCAATTTATATGCTTGCAACAGCTGTTTCGACTCCAATATACGGAAAGCTCGCTGATTTATTTGGCCGTAAAAAAGTTTTACTGATCGGAGCTACAATCTTTTTAGTCGGTTCTGCACTTTGCGGAGTCGTTACATCGATGGAACAATTAATCCTCTTCCGCGCGCTTCAAGGTATCGGTGCTGGTGCTGTTATGCCAATCACAATGACGATTATTGGAGACTTATATAGCGAAGCGAAAGACCGCGCGAAAGCACAAGGTTGGATGAGTGCCGTTTGGGGTGTATCCGGTGTTATCGGACCGTTAGTAGGTGGATTTTTAGTTGATTCCCTTTCTTGGCGCTATATTTTCTTCCTAAACGTTCCATTCGGAATTATCGCTTGCTTAATGATTGCAATTTACTACAAAGAATCTATTAAAGCTGCTAAGCATCATATCGATTATCTTGGTGCAACAGTCTTCTCATTAAGTACAATCGCTCTACTATATGCATTATTAACAGGTAGCAGTAAGCAAAACTGGGGAGACATGACAATTATCGGCCTATTAATCTTTGCCGCGATTTCATTTATTATTTTCTTATTCATCGAGAAAAAATCTCCAGAACCATTAATTCCGCTAGCACTTTTCTCTAACCGTACATTATCTACGATAAATATATTAACTCTTATTGCTGGCGCAATGATTATTAGTATTACAATGTACCTTCCAATTTGGAGCCAAGGTGTATTAGGGAAAAATGCTACAGAAGCTGGACTTATTTTAATGCCAATCCCTGTTATGTGGACATTTGGCGCTATTTTCTCTGGTAACTTAGTAGGCAAATTAAAAACGAAACAAATCATTTTACTTGGAGCTAGCATTTTATCAGTCGCTACGTTCTTATTATTTACACTATCAACAAATTCACCATCGTTCCTTATTTATGTAGCAGTCGGATTATTCGGCTTAGGAATGGGGCTTGTGACACCGATTTACATGGTAACAATTCAAGCAGCCGTACCAGCTCATACACGCGGAACAGCCGTTGGTTTAAACACATTTATTAATACATTCAGTCAAACGTTAGGTGCTGCAATCTTTGGAACAATCTTTAATACGATGATTCATGCACGCGGCATTAAAAACCTTGATCTTGTATCTGGTGGACACGGCGGGACTACAGCAAGTGTAGCCACTGAATCACAATCCGCATTAGCTGCAAGTGTACACGTTATTTATATGAGCACTTTCGTATTAGCAGTATGTACATTAATTATCGGTTGGCTTTTATTAAAGCCAGCTACACAAACAAGTGAGCAACAATAAAAAGGATGACCATTTTGGTCATCCTTTTTTTATTCTTCATTCTCCACAATATGTTTCAGCATGGATAATTTATTATCCCAAAAACGTTCATAATATGAGAGCCACTGTTGTAATTCTTCTAATGGTTCTGGATGCAAACGATATATCTTCTCTCTTCCGCTTTTTCTTCCACTTACTAAATTCGCTTCCGAAAGAATATGAAGGTGCTTTACAACCGCAGTACGACTCATCGGAAAATGATCCGTTATTTTGGAAATCGGTAACTCTTTGTCACTTAATAACCGTATTACTTCTCGGCGGGTTGGATCAGCAATTGCTTGAAATACATCATATTTCGCTGCTGACGAGGACACTTAGCCTTCGACAACCTTTTTCAGTTTTTCATTTACAATTGCTACCCAACCACCGCTCATTCTATCGCGAATAATAGAGCTCTTCGCATTTGCTTTCGGAAGAATTTCATCAGGATGTTTCCAGCCGCCGTGAATTAACGTAAATTCTGTTTTGTTATCTCCTAAGTCTTTCAAATTAAATGAAACAACCCAGCCATCTGTATCCCATGAGAAAGATAAATGGTTTGGCTCATCAATTTCTAACACTTTACATGGTGATGGCCCAAATGGTGATTGCACATGAAATTCATGTCCTACCTCTAATACAAAATCATTTGGCATAAACCATGACGCAATCCCTTCTGCAGTTGATACTACACTCCATACCTTTTGAATAGACGCGTTAAAAACGATTGTTTGTTTAATATCATTTAATGTATTTTGTTGTTCCATTTTCATTCTCCTTTACTCGGCGTTACAACATAACACCTTTTGGTTATACTTTGATAATATAACACCTTTTAGTTTCATGTCAACGCCAATTCTTTTACTGTTGAGAAATTCTCAACATTTTTTCAACAGGACAAACACCCTCTTAGCATTCCCTCATAATATACTCACAAAGGCAATACAAAATAAAAACTTCTCTCGACATGAAACTCCATCATTCATATTGAAAGAAGCGCCTTACTTATATCATGCGTACTTCGTCTCTCCTCCTTCCCTCAAGGGACAATACGCGAGATATGACAAATCAGAAGGAATATGCCCACCATTTGAGTAGGTAGTTATTTCTCTTCTCCTCAACATTTCCTCAGGAGCGAAATGACTACCGACTCACTTTTTTCAAACAAAAATAAAAAGGGGATGAAAGCTATGTTCTATTGCATTAACTGTTCTGATATTCATCATGAAAAACATCCGAATGATAAAGTATTCAAAAACGGTTTTTATATTGATCCATTTTTAGGTGATCGTTATCACCTTGGTATGTGTAAAGATGCCCAAAATCATGAAACAGGGGAGCCTCTTTTAACGACAAAGAAATTAGGCACACCCCAATCTATTATGAACGTATTACCGACACATGTTGTCCCAACATAAAACATAAAAAAGAGCTGGGTGAGCCAGCTCTTTTTTATGCTTTATAAACGATCATTGCTGAAAAACAATAAATTTGGTTTTCATCGTCGTTAATGGAAACACCAACTTGATACTTAATATCTACAAAGTTGCTATCATCAATCTTTTTCAAAAACACATTCACAGCGTCTTCTAAGTCTTTTTCGTGACTTTCATCAAACACTTTCACACGAATCATGTTAACACCATCCTAGATCGCAGCCCTCCGCCGCTTGATTATTGCCACGGTGCGTATCTATGATGCGATAAAACTTTCCATTCTCATATATATATCCGTCTTCTAACACATATTTTTTATCTTCAGTATAGACATAAAACTTACCTATCATAAATTTACTCGTATATAATTCCAAATAATTTGGTCTAAATTTAGCTACAACTTTATTTGTAATATCAATTTTTATTGTGCGCCCCACCTTCTCTCCCTCCTTTGCAAAGAACGGATTTAGGTATATTGTATTAGCGCTTTTACATTTTATGCTTAAAAATAAGTGGATATGCCCTCTTTCTCACCTGTACTATTTTTCTAAAAAAATCACTATAAAGTGAAACTTTAATCAGCCCGACCACCCACCTAACTTCTTTGCTTTCGCTGAATTTTGAGGTGGGGGTCTTATTGCCCGTTAATGCGGGATAAATAAGTTCAAAAAAAAACATAAAAAAGCACTTTATCTTATTGACTCGAATATAAATATTATGTTATCATATAAAATTTGACATTTTTACATACGTATGCTATCATTAAAAGTGGTTACCACATATGGAGGTGGATGATTTGTTTCAAATTGGTGATAAAATCGTTTATCCAATGCACGGTGCAGGAATCATCGAAGCAATTGAAGAGAAAGAAATATTAGGTACTTCACGTCAATATTGTGTGATACGCATCATTAGTAAAGATATGCAAGTAATGCTTCCGATGGATCAATTAAAAAAATCAGGTATTCGTTATATCGTTGATCGAGGTACGTTAGATGATATACTTCTTGAATTTCAAAACGGGGAGTCAGACCCATCACTCTCATGGAAACAAAGATATACAATGAATATGGAAAAAATGAAAAATGGCAATTTACAAGATAGCGCAGAAGTGGTTCGGGATTTACTTCGCCGTAATAAAGAGAGAACATTAAATGCGAGCGAAAAACAAATGCTAGATAATGCACGAAAAATGATGATCAGCGAAGTCGCGCTCGTACAAAATGTTACTGAACATCAAGCAACAGAATTTCTTCAAGATACAATTAATCACTAAATTTAAAATAGCTGGCCGCTATTTTTTTTTGTAAAAAAAGGACGAAGAGTTTTATCTCTTCGTCCTTTTATATTACCCACGCCCAGCTTGAAACGATGGATATAACGTCATTCCACCATCTGCAAATAGCGTAATTCCCGTTACGTAACTCGCCTCTGATGAAGCAAGCCAAGTTGCTACTGCTGCGATTTCTTCAGGTTTTCCAATATAGCCCATAGGTATCATACTTTCTACGTCAGCACGTTTTTTAGGATCAGCAAACTTTTCTGCATTGATTGGCGTATTAATTGCACCTGGTCCTATATTATTTACTCGAATACCTTTTGGCGCATATTCTAGCGCTAACGTTTCTGTCATCAGTTTAATGCCACCCTTACTTGCTGCATAGTGCACAAATAGTGGCCACGGAATTTTCTCATGAACACTAGACATATTAATGACAGACCCTTTAATATCATGTTCTACAAAATATTTAATCGCTTCACGACTTCCTAAAAAAGCACCTGTTAAATTTGTATTAATTACCCTATTCCAATCTTCAAGCGGCATTTCATGCGACGGTACCGCGTTTTCTATCCCTGCATTATTAATCATAACGTCAAGCGTACCAAACTCTTTCACAGCAGATTGAATGAGATTCACAACATCTGATTCGACGGTTACATCACCTTTTACAGCAATCACTTCGCCGCCTACCTTTTTAATTTCTTCTAACACATCATTCGCTTCTGATTCTCGTGAGCGATAATTAATAACCACTTTCGCTTTTTCCTTAGCAAACCTCACTCCCATCGCTCTTCCGAGACCAGTTGCTGATCCTGTAATAACGACAACTTTCCCTGCTAAATCACTATACATTTCCATACCTCCTTTAACTTTTGGCTATACCTAACATAATTCCGGCTGCGATAATAAAAACGATACCGACAACGATACCCGTTAATTGACGTTTCGTTTTCTTTTCACCTAATATAAGGATCCCACCAAGCGTGGAAATAATAATTCCCATTTGCGATAGCGAGAAACTTGTTGCAACTCCAACACGCGGCTGTGAAATGAATAAAAACATATTTCCAGCTGCCCAAATTAATCCTGGAATAATATTGCGAATTGCATATTTATTAAATGGATGATGTTTAAAGGTAAGCAAAATCCCACCTAACACCATACCAACTGCTTGTGGCAACAAAGCCGACCAGCCATCTACGTTAAATAACCTAATTACTACTACGTAAACTAAATAACCGACTGTTGAAATTAATAAAATTACGATACCTCTTTTAAAGTTTGCTGCTTGCTCTGCATTCTTTTCTTCTTCACTTTGAAGCGATGTTAAAATAACACCGATAATAATACAAACGAGCGCTAAAATCCCAAGGACGACCGATATTGTCGTGGACCATTCATGAAATACGATAACGCCAAATAAAGTCGTCGCGACTAATTGAAGTCCTGTTGAAATTGGCATCGTCCTCGAAACACCCATTAAATCAATACTTTTCAATTGATTTGCCTGACCAAGCGCCCAAAATAAACCTGACACAACTCCAACTCCGATAACGGTAGGTGTTAATACTGGCTTCATAAAAATATAAACAACAATTGAGAAAATAAGTGCTCCAAACGTTGTTCCGAGCGTTTGACTATACGGGCCCCCGCCCAGTTTTACGTTAAATAGCACAATACTTCCCCAAAATATAGCTGGTAAAATCGCTAAAAATATATCCATCACTCATTACCTTTCTTTACTAAATGCCATAGATTATCACTCTAAGTCGTTAGAGTGAGCTTTTATTTTTTCTTTTTCCCGTTCACAAACTTTTTCTGCAATAACGTCAGAAACATTCTTTTCTCGCTCCACTTTCTTTATCTTTACGTGATCTAAATGGTCTTCCAAAGTAAGCGTAACTTTATCGTTCGGCGGATTATGCGCTCCTTGAAATGTAAGAAATTGTAGCTTCACTTCGTATCTAGGAACAAATTCATCTTTCTTGCCGAGACGCTTTATATCTATAACTGAAGCACATTCATATTGATCTTCTGTCACTTGTCTAATAACTGAATAGTACCTATTTGATAATGCACTCTCTAAAAGCTGTTCTCTTGATTCTTTCGCGAAAGAATCGCTTGGAGAAGAGAAAAAGGCCACACATAGCATTGTGATAACTACACATATTTTTTTCATAGTTCCCTCCTTGTTCTATAGATTAGTGTTCTCAAAACTGCCATAAAAAAACGACTTTCCCTATGTAGGAAAGTCGTTTTAATGAATCCAATATTAACCACCGCTCACTGGTGGAATTAGTGCAACAACATCACCAGATTGGACCCTGTCATCTTCATTTGCGTATTCTTCATTAATCGCAACCATAATTGGCTCTGAAACTGGTACATTATATTCGTTCGCAACAACATCTTTTAACTGTGCAACCGTAATATTTTCTTTCTCTATTTGTAATTCACTTGTCCCTGCTTCTTCTTGCAAGTGCGCAAATAACAATACTCTAATCATACTTATAGCTCCTTCCCAGGCTCTCCCGCCGGATATGGTGTTTTTTCTAATTGATCACCAATCCATGAGTCACCATCTTCCCAAAACTCCTTTTTCCAAATCGGAACAATTTGTTTTATGCGTTCCATAATATATTCGTTCGCTTCATAAGCCGCTTTACGGTGTGGTGTTGAAACAGCAACAACAACCGCTATATCAGAAATTTGCAACGTACCGATGCGATGTGTAATCGCAACATATGTACCTGGCCATTTCTCTTTCACTTCCAAGCCAATTTTCTCTAGCATCTTTTCTGCCATCGTCTTATAAGCAACATACTCTAAGTATAATGTACGACGCCCTTTCGTAAACTCTCTAACCGTTCCAATAAATGTTGTAACAGCACCGCATTCACGTCGAATTACTTTCTTCGTTACTTCTTCAATTGAGATTTCTGTATCAATTACTTCATAATATGTATTTATCATTTCGCACTCCTAACCGTTTGTAAAAACCAGTCTATGTACAACTCTTCTTCTGTTATATGAAATACTTTATATTCTTCTCGTATATTTGCCGGAACATCATACCACGTAATAACCGCCACAATATTTTCTACTTTATGTAAAAGCTCAATGTCTTCCGCAGAACGAAGTAACACTACTTTCGAGTAATTCTCTTTTTTATAGCCTTCTATTAAAATTGTATCCACTTCAAAAAACTCATATAAGCGAATAATTTCTTGCAAGGACCATTTCTTTCTTAGTGAAGAAAGTGAAAGCAATCCAGCACCTTCTACACTACTTACGACAGCACCAGCTTTACGGTGTCTTTCGCTATCTTTTTGCGCTACTTCTGGAAAGCCTCCGTGCCCGTGATGTTTAATTGTAGCAACTTTCATTTTTCGTTCAGCTAATGCATGCACCACTTTCTCAACAAGTGTTGTTTTCCCGCTATTTTGATATCCTACTATTTGTAAGATTGAAGTGGCTTTGCCCATGGCCAATCACATCCCTCAGAGTGCTCTAACAATAATACGGATACTTTCATTCCGGTCTCAAATCCTCTCGTTCCTCCAGGTAACACGATAAAAGCATTCGCATCTGCAAGTGAAGATACCGCACTCGATTTATCTAAACCAACTGGCATCGCTTGTAACGCCCCGTCCACAATTGTTACGTTCGCTCTTACGAAACGAGTAAATGGATTTGGCTTTGGAAAATCTTTTTGTAAAATAGCATCCGCTCTATATACGTGAGGTTCCTTCGCATACAAATACGTTTTTATAATTGGATGCACAAATAATTCAAAGCCTACATAACAAGCAGACGGATTTCCTGATAAACCAAAGAGTAACTTTCCATCAACTTCAGCTACTGTCGTTACACTTCCGGGCCTCATGGCTATCTTATTAAAGAGTACATTTGCCTGTAACCTTTCATAAATAGCTGGTAAGTAGTCATAATCTCCTACTGATACACCGCCTGTTGTAATTAAAATGTCGACCTCATCCACCGCTGATTGAACAGCTGTAAAACATGCATCTAACTCATCCGCGAGTTGACCATAATAACGAACTTTCCCGCCAGCTTTCATAATTTGAGCTGCGATCATATACGAGTTACTAT
The DNA here is from genome assembly GCF_900176455.1 of Bacillus sp. JKS001846. NCBI lineage: Bacteria > Bacillati > Bacillota > Bacilli > Caryophanales > Bacillaceae > Bacillus > Bacillus sp. JKS001846. The sequence continues at coordinate 1,038,845 of NZ_FWYG01000001.1, read as the reverse complement.
TTCTAATTTTCCCCGGTTCTAACGGCTCATGTACTTCTAATAATTCACTTCCTGTCGTTACAATACCGACAACAGGCTGTTTTACAACTTTCACAGTGCTATATCCAAACGTTGCTAATAAGGCGGCAACACCTGGATTAATTGCAACGCCTTTCTGAACGAGAACTTGATTTTGTTTTATATCTTCTCCTTTAAACGACACATTGTCACCGTTATTAAAAGGGCGTTTTAACTTCATATATGTTTTCCCGTTCTTCTCAAACCCTTCTGTCAGCTCTAGCATTACGACTGCATTGCAATCTTTTGGAATAGCTGCTCCTGTCATAATACGAACCACCTGAAAAGATCCTACTTCTTCTGTAAAAACAGAACCTGCCCCGATTTCTCCTATTACTTCAAATTCAACTGGATTCTCTTGAGTTGCTTCTTTCGTATCTTCTGCTCGAATGGCGAAACCATCGTAAGGGGAACGATCAAAATGAGGAACGTCATGATCTGAGACAACATCTTCCCCGAGAATTCTCCCGTAACTTTCCGTAATAGAAATTTCTTCTACTTCACCATGCTTTGCATATTTCATTACCCGTTCTACTGCCTCAGCAACTTGAATTGGAATTCGTTTTTCTACCATCGTTTCTCACCTCATATTTGCAATTTTTTTTATCTCGATTAAACTTTATATATTCAATAGAAATTACTTCAAGGAGGAATTCCATGTCTTCATTTACACACTTTAATGACCAAGGACGCGCGAAGATGGTTGATATAAGTGACAAAAAAGCAACCGTTCGAACAGCAATTGCGTGCTCTAGCATTGTCGTTACGAAAGAAATTTACGATAAAATCTCTCACAATGAAATTGGGAAAGGTGACGTATTAGCAGTTGCGCAAATCGCAGGCATTATGGCTGCGAAACGAACTTCTGATATTATCCCAATGTGCCATCCTTTACTATTAAAAGGTGTTGACGTTTCTTTCGATTGGAAACAATCAGAAGAACAATATCGTTTACTCATTGAAGTAAAAGTTAAAACAGAAGGTAGCACCGGTGTTGAAATGGAAGCTTTAACAGCTGCTTCGGCTACCGCTCTTACTGTGTATGATATGTGTAAAGCTGTCGATAAAGGTATGATTATCGGCGAAACGTACTTACTTGAAAAAACAGGCGGAAAAAGTGGAGATTATACGAGAAATTCATAATCCTTTCTCCGTTGAACCTAAAGGATTCCCTTTAGGTTCAACCTATATATCTTGCATATAAACTTTTCGCTACATTTATATCATTCGTCCCATGAATGAAAGCTCTGCCATCTGTAAATAAAACAAAACGATATTCTTCTACCGGAAACGACAATAAATAAGGTGTCGCCTTTATCTCTACGCTTCTTTGTAAGCGCTTTTTAATTTCTTCCAAATTAAAATTCTTCCGCACACCTGGACGAATTTGCACTGTATTTCGCCCACATAACACTTCTGTTTTCGTTTGTGCTTCAAATGTTAAACTCGGATATGTACGTAACCTTCCGCAAGATAAACAAGTATCTTTTTTCTGCCTATTCACTTTAAATGCCATCTGTTGATTATTCCAAAGATCAAATGATAACATCGTTTCACGAAGCGCTCCGTAGTCTTCTACTAATATTTTCAGCGCTTCCGTAGTTTGATGCGCAACTACTAATTGTACTGCCGGTTGTATAATACCAGCTGTGTCACATGTTGCTCCGCTCGCCGGATGCTCCATTAAACAGCGAAAACACGGTGTTTTCCCTGGTAAAATTGTATACGTTACTCCATAGCTTCCAACGCACCCACCATATATCCACGGAATATTATACTTTTGTGAAATATCATTAATGAGAAGACGCGTTTCAAAATTATCTGTCGCATCTAATATTAAATCTACATCATTCACTAATTCTTCCATTTCTTGCACCGTTACATCTGTCACAACCGGAGTTATTTCCACCTCAGAATTAATCGCTCTTAAATGCTCTGCTGCCGCTACCGCCTTCGGTTTATACTGCTTTGCATCTTCTTCTGTATATAGTTGTTGTCTTTGTAAATTACTCCATTCTACATAATCACGATCAGCAATCGTTACTTTTCCAACACCCGCTCTAACAATCGCTTCTGCATTTGCCGCACCGAGAGCACCAGCACCAATAATAAGCACATGCTTCTCTCTTATTTTTCTCTGCCCTTCTTCTCCAACACCAGAAAATAATATTTGTCTTGAATATCGCTCCTGCATGCGATAGCCCCCTTTCTTATCCTCCTATATAAGACATTTCGATTTTCGGACGATTTTTTGCACTTTCTTCTGTTCGTTCATCCGAATACCTATCTTTTCTATTCATCCATACATCTTGTATAACACTTAATAACTCCTCATCCGAAAGATTTCCTCTAAGAAGTTCTCTTACATCCAAACCCTCTGTCGCAAATAAGCACGTATAAAACTTTCCATCTGCCGAAATTCTCGCCCTCGTACAAGAGACACAAAATGACTCAGAAACAGATGTAATAAAACCAACTTCAACATTTGTTCCAACGTACCGATATCGCTTCGCAACTTCACCAAAGTAATGCGCTTCAGCTGGCTCAAGCGGATACACCTTATGAATCATCTCAATCAATTCTCGTTTTGTAACGACTTGATCAAAATTCCACCCATTTGTACTACCAACATCCATAAACTCAATAAACCGAAGCGTGATTCCTTGCTCTTTAAAATACGCAGCCATCGGTAGTACTTGATGATCGTTCATCCCTTTTTTCACAACCATATTTACCTTTACTTCCAAGCCCGCCTCTTTAGCTGCTATAATTCCCTTAATTACCGGTTTCGTATTAATATTTCGACCATTAATATTCTTAAATATGTCATCATCTATCGCATCTAAACTAACATTCACTCTATGTAATCCAGCTTCTTTTAATGCCTTCGCTTGTTTCGTTAAATGAATAGCATTTGTCGTTAACCCTATATCTATTAGCCCATCAATTTTCACAAGACGTGCAATAAGTTTTGTTAAATCTTTACGAAGCAGTGGCTCACCGCCAGTAAGTCTAATTTTCCGTACACCGATGCTAACAAATAATTTTGCCAAACGCTCAATTTCATCAAAAGTTAGTAAAAACTCGTCTTTCAAAAAAGCATATTCTGGCCCAAATATTTCCGCTGGCATACAATATGTACATCTAAAATTGCAACGATCAATGACAGATATACGTAAATCTTGAAGTGGGCGTCCAAAAAAATCTTTAACCATCTCCTGCATCGCCACCCTTCCTTTCTGCCAAATTTCTTTCTTTTCATTCTATTATAATATATTTTCGAACTGCGATGTTTTTGCTCAAGTGAATAAAGTGAAACTTTAAATAATTAGAGGGGATTCACTCCCCCTGGTTAACGAGGTTTACTTACAAATACAAAGATAAAAAAACCTTGAAACATAAAAGCTTCAAGGTTCTCTGCTTATTAACTTAATCTAATAATAGTCAGGGTAGCCCCTGGCGTTGCTGTAGATAATGTAGCTATTGCAACTACTCCAAATAACTGTAAGCTAACAGCAGCTCCAGCAGGCAAGTTAGCAATTATTGTTGCACTAAATGAACCAGTAGCCACTGTCGGGGCGTTTATCGTTCCCGCAAGCGGACTGCCATTTACAGTTATACGAGAACTTACAAGTAATCCTGCCGTTAAATTAATTGTATAAGCTATATAATAATTTCCTGCATTCGCAACTGTAAATACTGTATTTCCACCACTAACGGTTATTCCTGGACCAATATTTTGATTGTTCGGTAATGGTACATTCGTACCACCTAATAAAACGGAAATAGCGGTTCCTGATGTATTATTCGCAAATGCATACGTTGCAGTTGTACTAACTCCAGTCGCCCCGGTCGCTCCTGTGGCTCCAGCTCCGGTTGGACCTGTATCTCCAGTTGGACCTTGTGAACCGGTTGCTCCTGTAGCCCCCGTTGGACCTTGGATTCCTTGCGGGCCTTGAATTCCTTGTGGACCTGTCGCTCCGGTTGCTCCTGTAGCTCCCGTTGGACCTTGAATTCCTTGCGGGCCTTGGATTCCTTGGGGACCTTGAATTCCTTGGGGACCTGTCGCTCCGGTTGCTCCTGTAGCTCCCGTTGGACCTTGAATTCCTTGCGGGCCTTGGATTCCTTGTGGGCCTTGAATTCCTTGTGGCCCTGTCGCTCCGGTTGCTCCTGTAGCTCCCGTTGGACCTTGAATTCCTTGCGGGCCTTGGATTCCTTGTGGGCCTTGAATTCCTTGGAGACCTGTCGCTCCGGTTGCTCCTGTAGCTCCCGTTGGACCTTGAATTCCTTGCGGGCCTTGAATTCCTTGCGGGCCTTGTGGGCCGGTCGGGCCTATATCACCTTGCGGACCTTGGATTCCCTGTGGGCCTTGTGCCCCGGTTGCCCCTGTCGCTCCTTGGATTCCTTGAGGACCTTGTGGACCTTGAATTCCTTGGGGGCCGGTTGGACCTATGTCGCCTTGTGGGCCTTGAATTCCTTGGGGACCTTGTGCTCCAGTTGCCCCCGTTACTCCTTGGATTCCTTGTGGACCTTGAATACCCTGTGGACCGGTTGGACCTATCTCTCCTTGAACACCTTGGATTCCTTGCGGGCCCTGTAAACCCGTCACTCCGGTTGCTCCCGTTGCTCCTGTCGCTCCTGTCACTCCAGTTGAGCCTGTCGCCCCGGTATCTCCTGTTACTCCTGTCGCACCTGTTGCTCCTGTCGGGCCAGGTGGTCCACCTGATGGACCTGTCACTCCTGCCGGACCTGATGGCCCCGTTGGGCCGGTCGGTCCTGCTGGTCCTCCTGACGGGCCAGTCACCCCTGTTGGACCGGTTACTCCTGTTGGACCAGTAGTTCCTTCTCCCGTCGCTCCGGTTGCCCCCGTATCTCCTGTTGCTCCCGTCGGACCTTGTATCCCTTGAATCCCTTGTGGGCCTTGCACTCCTTGTGCACCTGTTGCTCCTTGAATCCCTTGTATTCCTTGCACTCCTTGTGCGCCCATCGGACCGGTTGGACCAATCGCCCCTTGTATACCTTGCACTCCTTGGGGGCCCTCTGGACCCGTTGCTCCTATTTCCCCTTGTATCCCTTGAATTCCAGTTGCTCCTTGTGCTCCAGTTGCTCCCGTTATCCCTTGCACACCTTGTATTCCCTGTATTCCTTGTGGACCTTGTGGGCCTGTTGCTCCTACCGGTCCTTGAATGCCTTGTATCCCCTGAGGACCCTCTGGACCCGTTGCTCCAACTGGCCCTTGAACACCTTGTATTCCTTGCGGGCCCTGAAGTCCCTCTGGGCCTTCTGGACCTGTTGGACCTATCTCTCCTTGTATCCCTTGGATTCCAGTTGGACCTTGTGGCCCAGTCGGACCTATGTCACCTTGCGGACCTTGGATTCCCTGTGGACCTTGTGCTCCTGTTCCCCCTGTCGCTCCTTGGATTCCTTGAGAACCTTGTGGGCCTTGAATTCCTTGTGGGCCGGTTGGACCTATGTCGCCTTGTGGGCCTTGAATCCCTTGCGGACCTTGATCTCCAGTAGCCCCCGTTACTCCTTGAATTCCTTGGGGACCTTGAACACCTTGGGGACCGGTCGGACCTATCTCTCCCTGCACACCTTGGATTCCTTGCGGACCTTGCAAACCCGTCACTCCGGTTGCTCCCGTTTCTCCTGTCGCTCCTGTCACTCCAGTTGAGCCTGTCGCCCCAGTATCTCCTGTTACTCCTGTCGCCCCGGTTGCTCCTGTCGGGCCAGGTGGTCCACCAGATGGACCTGTTACTCCCGCCGGACCTGATGGCCCCGTTGGGCCGGTCGGTCCTGCTGGTCCTCCAGATGGGCCTGTTACCCCTGTTGGACCGGTTACTCCTGTTGGACCTGTAGTGCCTTCCCCTGTCGCCCCAGTTGCTCCCGTATCTCCTGTTGCCCCCGTCGGACCTTGGATTCCTTGAATTCCCTGTGGACCTTGCACTCCTTGTGCGCCCGTCGCTCCTTGAATTCCTTGTACTCCTTGCACACCTTGGGGACCCATCGGACCTGTTGGACCAATCTCCCCTTGAGCACCTTGCACTCCTTGGGGACCCTCTGGACCCGTTGCTCCTATTTCCCCTTGTATCCCTTGAATTCCAGTTGCTCCTTGTACTCCAGTTGCTCCCGTTATCCCTTGCACACCTTGTATTCCCTGAATTCCTTGTGGACCTTGTGGGCCTGTTGCTCCTACCGATCCTTGAATACCTTGTATCCCCTGAGGACCCTCTGGACCCGTTGCTCCAACTGGCCCTGGCACACCTTGTATTCCTTGCGGGCCCTGAAGTCCCTCTGGGCCTTCTGGACCTGTTGGTCCTATATCACCCATCGGACCTTGTATTCCTTGAACTCCCTGTGGGCCTGTTGCTCCTGATGGCCCTGGTACTCCTTGTATTCCTTGTGGACCTTGATCTCCTGTTGCTCCTGTTGCCCCTTGTGGTCCTATAGCCCCTTGTATACCTTGCGGACCTTGATCTCCTGTTGCTCCCGTTACCCCTTGAATACCTTGAACTCCTTGTATTCCTTGTTCACCAGTTACTCCCGTCGGACCAGGAATACCTTGAATACCCTGCGGACCTTCTGGACCTGTTGGCCCAATTGGCCCTTGAATCCCTTGGATTCCTTGCAAGCCCTGTGCTCCCGTGCTTCCAGTAGGACCTGTACTTCCCGTTGCTCCTGTTACCCCTGTACTTCCTGTAGCTCCAGTATTCCCAGTTGCTCCAGTCGCACCTGTACTTCCACTCGGTCCACCGCCCGGACCTGTCGCACCAGTCGGCCCTGTCGGACCAGGAGGTCCTCCAGATGGTCCAGTTATCCCAGTTGGACCTGTTATTCCAGTCGGGCCTGTTATCCCCTGACCAGTTGCTCCCGTTAACCCCGTACTTCCAGTTAGTCCTTGTGCCCCTTGAATTCCTTGAGCTCCTTGAATTCCTTGAGGACCAGTTACCCCTGGCACTCCTTGCACACCTTGGATTCCTCGAGGTCCCTCAGGTCCAGTAGCTCCAATCGGACCTTGTAATCCCTGTACGCCCTGTATCCCCTGCGCTCCAGTTGCTCCTGTCGAACCAATCGGACCTTGAATTCCTTGCACCCCTTGTAAACCTGTCGCTCCTGTTGCTCCTTGTGGCCCCCTTAACCCTTGTGGTCCCTGCTGTCCTTCTGGTCCAGTTGCACCTATTGAACCAACTGGTCCTTGTATCCCTTGCACACCTTGAGGTCCTGTCGGGCCCATCTCCCCCATCGGACCTTGTAACCCTCTCGGTCCTTGAGGACCAGTTGGACCCCGTGGACCTGTTGGGCCAGTAATCCCTATACCTGTAAATCCAGTTGGAACAGGAGGGAAAGTAGGTCCAATAAGTTCGGGTGGAATTCTAAAATTAGAGCTTAACGAATTTTGCTTCCCATTATTATCACGTTTCTTCACACTTTCACCGCCTACAAACCGTCTTTTTCATAATAAATAAGCCTCTTCTTAATCTATTTACAAAAATAATTTCCAAGACTATTTTTATTTTAAATAATAAAAACTCCCTTAATTTCTTAAGGGAGTCCTGCAATTGAATCCATATTATCTGTATTAGGGACAGCTTGCGCTATACTCGATGTATTTACATTTTGCCCCATATTTGCTCCTGTTACAGTACCAGCAGGAGTGCCCCTTGTATACGTCGTCGTCACCGAATCTCCTGGCTGTAAACAAAGCTTTGTCTCCGTCCCTATTACAGTAACAACATCAATCCAAGTACACCCCATTGAACCACTATACGATTTCGAAGCAGTAAATGAAGTGTCTCTTAAATTATCGCCCGTAAATATATTTCCTGTATTATTAACGATAACAAACTCTTTTATATGTGCCGGCATACTTACACACTACCTTTCCTTTACGAACCTAACGTACGTGTACTTGTTGCTAATGGTGGAAGAAATACTGATGTTCTAATTACCGCTTCTGGCTGCCTTTTCCCATTTAAAAAAATAGCCGCACTCGCCCCTCCGGCACCCGCATACGCTTTTGATACGGCAAAAGGTGAGAGATCATAACAATCGCCAACATTAACAGCTCCTGTATTATTTATAATTTTTACTTTACGCATGTTAATTCCCATCTTCTCCATCCTCCTTTTATATACTGTATGCAAAAGAAAAAAAACTTGAAACATACTCGTTTCAAGTTTTTAACTATTTACTATTTACTATTTCGTTTCACCTTCATATTGAAGCATACCGCCGACCATGTTCACTGTTTTAAATCCTTGCTCATTTAAATAATGACATACATTTTCACTGCGCATTCCTGAACGACAAATAAAGATATATTCATTCTCTTTATTAAAGAAATCTACTTTATGTGGGATATCACCCATTTTAATATGTACAGCTTCTGGAATTTTCCCTGCCGCTACTTCTTCATCTTCTCTTACGTCCACTAAAAATAACGTTTCTCCATTTTCTAAACGCTCTTGCACTTCTTCTGTAGTAATTGTTTTAACTTCTGTCATATGTAGTTCCTCCTTATATACAATAAAACCTTTAGTTTCTTTTTCACAAACATTCTCTACCAATTTTAGCATGCAAAAGAAAGAACGCAAAGAATCGAAAAACTATTTCTCAATTTTCCCGCAAAACTTATTCTTTACAAACATAACTCTTGCATTGTATCCTCAATATACTTGTTTTATGAAAGGAGCCAATGAAAATGACACTTTCCCTTTTCATTATGGGCATCATTTTCTTAATCGCTGCAATTATTACTCTCAGTATGAAAAATAATAAAAAAATAAAATCCTCACAAGAAATGTCATTCTTATTTCTATTGCTTAGCATAGCGTTCTTTGGTATAGCAATAGCTACATATATTTTCCGTCTACAAATCATGTGAAAAAAGGTGCCTACTACAAACATTGCACCTTTTCCCCATCATTTTTCTTCTACACAAAACTAGATACTTTCCGATTCAAAAATTCATAAACTTTTTTTTCAAATAAATAAATATCAAGTGCTCCTGCCATATGCCCATTTATACTTTCTATCTCATATACTTCCGCATATTTCCCTTGTTTTTGCAAAATATCTACCATTTTATAATTATAACGAGACGGCTGAAGCAAATCTTGTTTACACGGAATCATAAGCACATTCGCTTCTATGTTAGAAAGAGATTCTTCTAGTGAAGAAAACCCATGTGCAATATCATGCAATAAAACTGCCTTCGCAGTATACATCCATGAATTTGCATCTACTAGCTCTAAACTTGTATATGTCGCTTTATTTATCTCTTTTTCAAATGATGTTAGTGTAGAAAACTTTTCATAAGGTTCTACCTCTATACTATTACGAGGAAATGTCATTTCATAAAAATGCTCATCAAACGCGTTCATAAACATCATTCTATTTGCTAAATGAAGCCCCTTTATCGGTTGCTGTTCTCCATATTTTCCATCTTTCCAACTTGGATCCAGTTGAATTGCTTCAATCGCATTTTGCGCTACGTTTACTGACGTAATAATTGGATTTTGTGGGTTCGTAATAACGCCAATCATCCGCTCTACCATATGTGGATAGTGAACCGCCCATTGTTGTGCAATCATTCCCCCCGCCGACGGTCCGATTACAGCGTGTAACCTTGAAATTCCCATACCTTTTATTAACTCATATTGCATACGAGCTACATCAAGAAATGTAAAAACCGGAAACTCCATAGCATATTCTTCTCCAGTTTCTGGATTAATTGATTTCGGTCCTGTTGTAATCACATATGGATTTCTCACCTGCACATTACAAAGATTATCCGTACATATAACAAAATACTTATTTGTATCAATTGCTTTCCCAGGTCCAATGAGCCCATCCCACCAACCAGACTCCTCATCATGCACTGTATATTTTCCCGCCGCATGACTTGTTGCACTAAAATAATGACAAACCAAAATCACATTTGACCTTTCTCTATTTAACGTACCATATGTCTCGTATCCCATTTGAACAGGAATTTCCCTGCCATTTTCAAACGTAAACTCTTTTAAAACAAACTTCTCTTTTTTTACAATTTGCATAGACTCTCCCTCTCCCCGTTATAGTATGAACTGCTTACTAAAGATTTTTTTCCATGCAACTAATCTCCTTCTTCTTTTCATAAATAAATGAATAATATACAAAATTAGCCACAAAATAGCACTATATTACAAGATTAAAGAGGGCATACATATGATTTGGAATTGGTTACGTAAGAAAAAAAAATTAAATAAACCAGAAGCAAACGAAAGAGATAACCAGGAGCAGCATTCTAACAATGAAGAGGATGATAACAAAGAACAGACTAGAAGTATAAAACATAATAAAGGTAAAAATAACGAGCAAAAAGATTCTTCTCAGGATAAACAACAAAGCGCTAAACAAGATGAATCTTCTCAGGATAAGCAACAAAGTTCTAAGCAAGATGAATCTTCACAGGATAAACAACAAAGCGCTAAACAGAATGATTCATTTCAAGATAGGCAACAAAGTGCTAAACAAGATGATTCATCTCAAGATAAACAACAAAGTGCTAAACAAGATGATTCATCTCAAGATAAACAACAAAAATCTAAACGAGATGAATCTTCACAGGATAAACAACAAAGCGCTAAACAGAATGATTCATCTCAAGATAGGCAACAAAGTGCTAAACAAGATGATTCATTTCAGGATAAGCAACAAAGCGCTAAACAAGATGAATCTTCTCAGGATAAGCAACAAAGCGCTAAACAAGATGATTCGTTTCAGGATAAGCAACAAAGCTCTAAACAGGATGATTCGTCTCAAGATAGGCAACAAAGTGCTAAACAAGATGATTCATCTCAAGATAAACAACAAAACGCTAAGCAAGATGAACCTTCTCAAAGTAAGCAACAAAGCTCTGGAGGTAATAGTATTTATGACTTTACAAAACCAGAAAAAGACCGTATTCATTCTCTACAAGATTTAATAGAGAAACTTAAAAAGTCTAGTGATTTTATTAATTACCATACATCTGACGATGAAACGATGCCTTATTGGATTTCTTACTATCGCCCTTCACTTGATGGGGAGAAATTACAAAAATATTTAATGCCTACTCTTTTAGAGAGACCTTGTACTTCGCTAGAAGAACTAAAAGAACATATTCCGATGAGTGGCATTACAATTACGAACGACTTGCAAAAAATTGAAGACATGGTTTTAAAGGGACATGCGATCATTCAATTGAATCAGCAAGATCAAAAATGTATGCTTGCAAACATTGCAATTGATAATTATCGTGCACCAACCCCTCCTTTAAACGAATCAACTGTTATTGGTCCGCAAGAAGGTTTCGTAGAGGCTATTGATACAAACATTAATTTAGTTCGAAAACGTCTGCCTGTTTTAGATTTACAAACAAAAGAAATGATTATCGGCGAGTTTTCCAAAACGAAAGTTGTCATGATGTATTTAGACAACCTCGCTGAAAAAGATAATGTAGATTTTCTCGAGGAATCATTACGCGCTCTTGAATATGATCAAATTAATGATAGTGCTTATATACAAGAATTGATGGGTGAAAAATCAATTTTCCCTCTATATATCAATACAGAACGTACTGATAGAGTTACAAAAGCGCTTATTGATGGGAAAATTGCTATTTTTGTTGATGGTTCTCCGAGTGTTTTACTAACACCGGTATCCTATTTCGATTTTTTCATTTCACCAGAAGACTATAACGTCTCCTGGATGTACGCTACATTTTCAAGGGTTTTAAGATTAATTGCCGTTCTATTTTCAATTTGCGCTACACCGTTATACGTTGCAGTTTTAAATTATCATTATGAACTTATTCCGAGTGATTTACTTGAAACTTTAATTTTATCAAGAGCACAAGTACCGTTCCCGCCTTTAATTGAAGCTCTCTTTTTAGAACTTGCAATTGATTTATTAAGAGAAGCCGGCGCAAGGTTACCGATGAAAGTTGGTCAAACGCTCGGTATCGTAGGGGGTATCGTAATCGGGCAAGCATCTGTACAAGCAGGTTTAACGAGTAATATTTTATTAATTATCGTTGCCTTATCAGCACTCGCTTCCTTTATTACACCTATTTATAAAATGGGTAATGCGGTTCGATTACTACGTTTCCCGTTTCTCATATTTGCAGAAATAGGAGGACTTTTCGGTATTTCACTTGGATTTATCTTTTTATTCACCCATCTGTTTAGACTTACTTCTTTACGCAAGCCGTACGCTTTGTTCTATCCAACAAGACAACAATCTGTTAAAGATTCTTGGATCCGTTTTCCTTTAACAATGATTGATACAAGAGATGTACAAGCAAGACCACAACATGTAAAAAAAGCTGCGAAAGGAATTTCAACAAAACATAGATCGGATTTTGATGATTAAGAAATGAGGTGCATTGATGAGTAAAGTTCAAGAAAAATATCAAATATCTCCTGTCTTTGTTTTCTTCTTAATTCACGGTGCACAGTTTGGTGCTGGCGTTCTCGGCTTCGCTCGAATCATCGCAAAGGCCGCTGGATACGACGGATGGATGGGCGTTCTAATCACGGGACTCTGTATCCATCTCCTTATATGGATGATGTATTTTTTATTAAAAGAAACAAATGGAAATTTAATTGATTTACAAAGGCAAACGTTCGGAAAGTGGATAGGGAATATCTTTAATATCATCTTTGCAGCTTATTTTTTAAACGTCAGCATTTCGGTTATTCGAACATATGTTGAAATTATTCAAGTATGGATGTTTCCTACCGCTTCCACCTTTATGTTAACACTCTTTTTATGCTTAGTTAGCTATTACATTATCTCTTCTGGATTTCGTGTCATTACTGGCATTTGTGTCATCTCTGTTGGTGGTACATTAGGATATTTATTTCTAAGCTTATTCGTTTTGAAATATTCACATTGGGATAATTTACTACCTATATTCACACATTCTTTTTCAGACATTTTAAAATCCGCTCAACTGTCAATCTACAGTATGACCGGTTTTGAGATTTACCTCATGGTATATCCATTTGTGAAAAAGCCTATGCAATCTCATAAATACGCTCAGCTTGGAGCACTATTTTCAAATCTTCTATATTTATTTAGCACCCTTTTAGCCTTTGCATTTTTTAGTGAAAAACAATTGTTAAAAACGATATGGGCACAACTTTCTATGACCCAAGTCATTCAATTACCATTTATAGAAAGACTCGAATATATTGCAATTTCAGGCTACGCACTCGTTATTATTTCAAGTTTTATCCTCCCTTTATGGGCGTCAATGAGAGCAACTCATGAAATATTCCGTGTAAAACAAAGAGGGGTTTTAATCGCTTTTATCCTTATCACCCTCATTGTTTCACAACTTTTAACAAACAGACACGATATTAATAACTTTATTAGTAATGTATCAAAGGTTAGTTTTTGGCTCATTTATGTATACATCCCAATCCTATTTATTATTGTGTGGGTGAAAAGAAAATGGAAAAAATCAAAAGCACAAGCAAATTAATACTTATTTCTTGTATAACATTCTTCAGTCTAATTGGATGTTTACAAAAAAATATTATCGACGATGTACAACTTATTCAAGGATCCGTATTTGACGTTGCAAAAGGCAACAAAGTAAAAGTGACATTCGTTTGCCCCATTCAGAAAAAAGGAAATAAAGTTCAAGTTTTTGAAGGAACTGCAAATGCGGTAAAACAAGTAAAAGCAGATACATCATTAGAATCTTCTCAACCTTTTGCTAGTGGACAAATGCGTGTCGCTCTATATACGATAAGACTTGCCAAAACAGGAATGTCTACTTCATTCGATACATTACTTCGAGATGTGAATATAGGGAACGCTTTATATGCCGCTTTATTAGAGGGGAATGGTACTGAACTTTTAAAAGGCAAATATTCCACTTCATACAACGTTGCAATTTATATAAAAAAGTTGTTAGAACATAATATGGAGACCGGTCCTTTACCAACGGATAATCTGCATGTAGGAGCATTTCGTTATTATCAAGAAGGGCAAGACTACTATATTCCCATTCTAAAGAAGCATGGTGATAAAATAAAAATCACTGGAATTGGTCTTTTTAAAAAGGATAAATATATCGGTAAAATTGCGGAAAAAGATATGTTCATATTTAAAGGACTATTAGAGAAACATAAATTAGATTCACATGAATTTAAAACAGATTCTGCGTACGTAATGATTAATAATATTCGTTCTGTTCCAACTTACGATATAAAAATTAAAAACGGAAAGCCTTCTTTTTTCATTCACGTTCGTCTTGACGCACGTATTCAAGAACTATCAAAGCAAATTAACTTAGAAAATAACAAGAACACAAAAAACATTGAAAAAGATGTCCAAAAACAATTAGATAAACAAGCTGCTAAGTTAATTAAGCAATTTAAATCTTTAGGCGTCGATCCTCTCGGGCTAGGTGCAAAGTATAAACAACATTATCGCCCATTCAAATTAGAAGAATGGAGACAAATGTATAAAGATGTTCCAGTTCATATAAAATACACCGTGAATATTACAAATTCTGGTGTAATTGAATGAGAAATGATTGAACTCCTCTCTCCAGCATGATACAACGGAGAGAGGAGTTTTTATTTTAGATAGAGAGAGAAGATATTTATGGGGGAGCTTATGTCTAAAAAATTAGTAAAGCCTATTTTAAATGGTATTTTATTTCTCGGCGTCTTTTTATTTGCTCATACATACTTAAAAAATGTTTCCTTCACACGTTACTTGCTTGTCGTTATACCAATGTTACTCGTCGGTATTTTTGGCATCGATCTTATTTCATCGCTTTTAATAAAAAAAGAAGAATAACGAGCGAACATCTTATTTCAATAAGATGTTCTTTTCATTTCATAATCACCTTATGTTACAATAAACTTCGGCATAACGTAAGAAAGGATGAAACAACATGACAAACGAAAAAGGTTTAGATAAAGGATACGAACTTGTTGCGAAAATGCATGAAGTATTCGGACATCCTGTGACAAATACTCCAACAAAATTAACAGAAGAGCGTGCAAAAATCCGTGCAAGTTTTATGCAGGAAGAACTAGAAGAATTTCTAGAGGCAACGACTGTTGAAGATCAATACGATGCACTGATTGACCTTATTTACTTTGCATTCGGAACGTTTGCAGAAATGGGCGTACGTCCAGATAAAGGATTCGAAATTGTAAACAACGCCAACATGGCAAAACTATTCCCTGATGGGAAGCCTCGATTCCGTGAAGGCGACGGTAAGATTCTAAAGCCAGAAGGCTGGCAAGCACCGGAACCACAACTTCGTGCTGAAATTGAACGTCAGCGTCAAGAAGCTGAAAAAAACTGCTAGGATTTCCTAGCAGTTTTTTATTATGGCTTTTTTTCTGCCAATCATTAATGACCCACGTGCCCTGCGTGTCCTGCTGCTCCACTAATACTAGCTGCTCCTGCTGCTGCCCCTGCTCCTCCTGCTCCAATTCCACCTGTCCAAGGAGAAGATTGTTGTTGTTGTTGATATTGCTGATATTGTTGGTGCTGTTGGTGCTGTTGGTGCTGTTGACCTTGGTGTCCATGATGTTGGCCTTGGTGTCCATGATGACCGTGTTGGCCTTGATGACCTTGGTGATGGTGGTGTCCATGATGACCATGTTGGCCTTGATGACCTTGGTGACCATGTTGGCCTTGGTGAGTTTGATAAAGAACAGCTTGCGGATGAATGTGGTGGTGACCGTGGTGATGTACTTGTTGCCCCTGATGACCATGTTGACCTTGATGGTGGTGATGACCATGATGGCCGTGTTGACCTTGATGGCCGTGTTGACCTTGATGGTGGTGATGACCATGATGGCCGTGTTGACCTTGATGGTGGTGATGTCCATGATGGCCGTGTTGACCTTGATGGTGGTGATGTCCATGATGGCCGTGTTGACCTTGATGGTGGTGATGATGACCATGGTAGCCGTGAACTACTTGCGGATATCCACCTACTCCTCCTGCTACAACACCTACTCCCGGTACAGGAAATCCTGTCTGTACTCCTCCAACGAAAGATGGAAATGCAGTTGGTACACCTACTGGTACTCCTCCCGCTGCTCCGCCAACAAATGTTGGGATTCCAGTTTGCACTCCGGCTACCGATGATGGAAATCCTCCTGTTAATGTTGGAATTCCAGTTTGTACACCCGCTACTGATGTAGAAAACCCTCCAGGTGTTCCGCCCATCCAGCTCGGAATTCCACCGTATCCTTGTTGTCCTCCTCCCATTAACATCATTTGTTCATAACTATCCGATCCACCCCCGAAGAAACCATGTGGTGCATTATTGTCCATCCCTTTCATTCCTTTCACCTCTTCTACTCAATTTAGCCTACCTTTTTTATCATATTTCCTATAGAAGAATAGGTGTTTGTCTGCACTAGAATTCCGCTTCTTTTTCTTCATTCATGATAAAATTAATTAACTGAATATTTTTTCTAGGAGGTATTTATATTGAAGAATGTAACAAAGGCTTCTATCAATGATTTAGATTCAATCGTCCATATAGATATTGACGTAATTGGAAACGATAGTAGACGAAATTATATTAAGCACACTATCCGTGAAGGCAGATGCATCATTGTAAAAGAAGAAAATTCTATCTCTGGCTTTCTAACATACGATACAAATTTCTTTGGTTGTACTTTCCTCTCATTAATCATTGTTTCACCAACTAAAAGAAGGCGAGGCTATGCAAGCTCGTTAATCTCATATATGTTAAGTCATTCTCCTACTCAAAAAATATTTTCTTCAACGAACGAATCGAATGAAAGTATGCAGAAAGTATTTAACTCGAATAGTTTTATACGTAGCGGAATAGTTGAAAACTTAGATGAAGGTGACCCTGAAATTATTTTCTATACAAAAAAGCTCAGAGCATAAACGCTCTGAGCTTTTTTAAATGATTTAGTTTGCAACAACGTTAACAAGTTTTCCAGGAACAACAATTACTTTACGAACTGTTTTCCCTTCAATTTGGTCTTGAATTGCTTCAAGTGCAAGTTGTTCCATTTCTTCTTTTGATGCGTCTTTACTCATTGTTAGTTTTGCGCGAACTTTACCCATAACTTGAACAACGATTTCAACTTCATCTTCTACAAGTTTAGACTCATCAAATGTTGGCCAGCTTGCATATGTGATTGTTTCATTGTATCCAAGTTTGCTCCATAGCTCTTCCCCGATATGAGGTGCAACTGGTGCAATCATTTTTACGAAACCTTCTACATATTCTCTTGGAAGTGTTTCAGCTTTGTATGCATCGTTGATGAATACCATCATTTGAGAAATCGCTGTGTTGAAGCGAAGCTCTGCATAGTCTTCTGTTACTTTCTTCACTGTTTGATGGTAAGCTTTTTCAAGCTCTTTATTTGGTGCGTCAGTAATTTTCTCACTTAATTCACCGTTATCTTGAACGAATAGACGCCATACGCGGTCTAGGAAACGACGAGCTCCGTCAAGACCATTTTCAGACCAAGCGATTGAAGCATCTAATGGTCCCATGAACATTTCGTATAGACGAAGTGTATCTGCACCGTGGCTTGCTACGATATCATCAGGATTTACAACGTTACCTTTTGATTTACTCATTTTCTCGTTGTTTTCACCTAGAATCATACCTTGGTTGAATAATTGTTGGAACGGTTCTTTCGTTGGAACTACACCGATATCGTATAATACTTTATGCCAGAAACGAGCATATAGTAAGTGAAGTACAGCGTGCTCTGCACCACCGATATAAATATCAACTGGAAGCCATTGTTTTACTTTTTCAGGATCTACAAGTGCTTCGCTATTGTTTGGATCGATGTAACGTAGGTAATACCAACAGCTACCAGCCCATTGCGGCATTGTATTTGTTTCACGACGACCTTTTTTACCAGTCTCAGGATCAACAACATTTACCCACTCGTCAATGTTAGCAAGTGGTGATTCACCTGTACCTGAAGGACGAATGTTTTCTGTTTTCGGAAGAACTAATGGTAATTCCTCTTCTTTCACAGCTGTCATTGTACCATCTTCCCAGTGAATTACTGGAATTGGCTCACCCCAGTAACGTTGACGGCTGAATAACCAGTCACGTAGACGGTACGTTACTTTTTGATTCCCTGCGCTCGTTACTTCAAGCCATTCAATCATTTTTGCGATTGCTTCTTCTTTATTTAAACCATCAAGGAATGCTGAGTTTACGTGTGCACCATCACCTGTGTACACTTCTTTCGTAATATCTCCGCCTTTTACAACTTCCTTCATTGGAAGATTAAATACTGATGCGAATTCATAGTCACGCTCATCGTGAGCTGGAACTGCCATTACAGCACCTGTTCCGTAAGTTGCAAGAACATAGTCAGCAATCCAGATTGGTAATTTCTCACCGTTTACTGGGTTAACTGCGTAAGCACCAGTGAATACACCAGTTTTTTCTTTCGCAAGTTCTGTACGCTCTAGATCACTCTTCATTTTTACAGCGTTAATGTAAGCTTCTACCGCTTCTTTTTGTTCTGCTGTTGTAATTTCTGCAACAAGTGCATGTTCTGGAGCTAGTACACAGTATGTTGCACCAAATAATGTATCAGGGCGTGTTGTGAAAACTGTGAATTTCTCGTCTGTACCATCGATGTTGAAGTGTACTTCTGCACCTTCAGAACGACCGATCCAGTTACGTTGCATATCTTTTAAGCTTTCAGGCCAATCAAGCTCATCTAGATCTTCTAATAGACGATCTCCGTAAGCTGTAATTTTTAACATCCACTGTCTCATCGGACGACGCTCAACTGGATGTCCACCACGCTCACTCTTACCGTCAATGATTTCTTCGTTTGCAAGTACTGTACCAAGTGCTGGGCACCAGTTTACAGGTACTTCATCAACGTAAGCTAAGCCTTTTTCAAATAGTTTTAGGAAGATCCATTGCGTCCACTTATAGTAGTTTGGATCTGTTGTATTTACTTCACGGTCCCAATCGTAAGAGAAACCTAATGATTTAATTTGGTTACGGAACGTATTAATATTATGCTCTGTAAATTCAGCTGGGCTGTTTCCAGTATCAAGTGCATATTGCTCTGCTGGAAGCCCAAATGCATCCCATCCCATTGGATGAAGAACGTTATATCCTTGCATACGCTTCATACGAGATAAAATATCTGTCGCTGTATAACCTTCTGGATGTCCTACGTGTAAGCCTGCACCTGATGGATATGGGAACATATCTAGTGCATAAAATTTTGGTTTTTCTGTCTCATCTGGCGTACGGAATGTTTTATTCTCTTCCCAGTACCCTTGCCACTTCTTCTCAATTTCTTGATGATTAAAGCTCATGAGATACCCTCCTTGAAATTCTATTTATTTTCACCGCCCAAAATACAAAAAACCTCTCATCCCTAAAAAGGGACGAGAGGTTATAGATTCCCGCGGTACCACCCTAAATTAATGTACAAATATACATTCGCTTAGATCCGTAACGTGGATTAACGGCAATTGCTACTATTAGTTTCACAACTGCAACTCAAAGGCGAGTTCATAACGAAACGTGGATTGACTTGCACCGACCGTCAACTCTCTAAACCAGCTTCTATTACTACTACTCCTTCTCACTGTTATTACACATATAAGTTACGTGAACTATCCTTCACCTAGTATCTCTTAAGAGCTTACTTAAAGCGAGGACTTCTCGGTTAATCGTTACTCTTAATAACTAACGAATTCATCTTAAGACAGCCGAGCTATCTCCCTTGTTCTAAAGGTTGTTTTATTTAAATATATTCTAAAACATGTTACATGTTCCGTCAAACTAAACTGCAATTTTTTCTTCAACTGTTTCTTCTACTTTTACTCGTTTATCATAAATGCTCGTTGCTATAAGCGCTACTACAAGCATTACCATGATTGCTATAAACAATACTTCCATATTGTATAAATCCACAATTGCTCCGCCAACGACTGGCCCGAACATTTTCCCTACAGTCGCCGCACTATTTACAACCCCTTGATAAAAACCTAATTTATCTTTTGGTGCAAGTATATTTGCAATCGTTGGAACCGCAGGCCATACAAATAATTCACCTATTGTTAATGTTACCATCGCAACGAGGAACATCGTAAATTGCTGCGCTTGGCTTAACACAATGAATGACGCCGCAAAAATGAAAATCCCAATCATAATTTGCTGTTTTAAAGAACGCTTCATCCAACGAATTAGCATACTAACAAGTGGCTGTGCACAAACAATCATTGCTCCGTTTATCGTCCATAATAAACTATAGTGACGAAGGCTAATATTCAATTCTTGCATATGTGTTGCAATCGCTCCTTGCCACTGTACGTATGTAACCCAGCATAAAGCATATGCTACACACACGATAAGAAGTGCTTTAAATCCAGGTGTAAGTGACCACCCTTTTTTCGTTTCGACTTCTTTTTGCACTCCTGGCTCTTTTTTGTCTTCCATACCGCGGAATCCAATAAAAGCAATTAAGAAGAAAACAAAGTATAAAATAAAGTTCGCTAAGAAAATATAATCAAAACGATACGATGCAACTAATCCACCACATGCTGTTCCGATCGCAATACCAACATTTTGTCCAACGTACATCGCATTAAATGCCCGTCTTCCGCCTTCTGGCCAAACCGTACCAACCATCGCATACATCGATGGGAAGACCATTCCAGAACCGAAGCCGATTAACGCTAGCCATACAACATATAACGGCCAACCGTGGAAGAACACAAGACCTAAAATTGATACAAGTGTAATCACAATCCCTACTAAAGTTGATTTATAACCGCCCCATTTATCAAATAAAACACCGCCGAGCAAGTTTCCGATTACACCAGTAAGCGAGTTGATCATTAATACCATTCCGGCCACAGATAAAGATTTTCCTAGGTGATCATGTAAATAAATTGTATTAAAAGGCCATAAAAAAGAAGCACCCGTGACATTAATAATCATCCCAGCTACTAATAGCCATACTTTCCTTGGCATAGCTTCCCCTCCTATTCTATTTTTTTCGTTCATATATATAACAGTAAAATTGTAGTCGTTTTTAAATAGGAAGGCAACTGATTAATAGTTGATGAAATTCAGATAATAGTTCGTCGGTAAATGAATTTATATTGGTTGCTTCTTGGATTATATCAGCGATTATCAGAATATATCGGCGCAACTACAAATATATCAGCGATTATTAAAATATATCAACTTACCGACAAAAAACGACAACAGTAACAATATATAAAAGGGTAGACTGCATGAAATTTTCATGCAGTCTACCCTTATTTGTACTATCCAACTTCCTTTTCTCGCTTCACACGTTCTTTATCACTCCATTTAAACACCTTATCTAGTAGCGAGTATATTCTCCCAGATTCTTTCGTCAACAAAGGTCCTAACGATGCTAATATTAAAACATACAAAGCTGAGAACGGTTTAATCGCTGCCATTAAGCCACCCGCAATTCCAATATTCGCGACGATAATAGAAAATTCTCCGCGTGATACAAGTGTTAAACCGATATTCGTAGAAGCCTTATGCGATAACCCAGCTTTACGCCCCGCAACCATTCCAGCAGTAAAATTACCGATAAGAGTAATGAAAACTGCTCCTAATGCCAACCACACTGCTCCGCCAAGTGAAAATGGGTCTATACTTAAACCGAAGCTGAAAAAGAATATAGCTCCAAAGAAATCACGAAACGGAACGACAAGCTGTTCAATTCGATCACTATGCTCTGTTTCAGAAAAAACGAGTCCTAGTAATAATGCTCCAATTGCCTCTGCAACATGAATCGTTTCTGAAAATCCTGCTACAAAAAACAAAATAGCGAATATTACAATAATAAAAATTTCATTGGACGAAATATCTAACATTTTATTTAAAAACCGTGTAG
This sequence comes from Bacillus sp. JKS001846, assembly GCF_900176455.1. Taxonomy (NCBI): domain Bacteria; kingdom Bacillati; phylum Bacillota; class Bacilli; order Caryophanales; family Bacillaceae; genus Bacillus; species Bacillus sp. JKS001846. The sequence goes on along the minus strand of NZ_FWYG01000001.1, from coordinate 1,016,853 downwards.
CTTTTCTAGCAACTACAAAGAATAGTAGCATATAACCTACTGCGATTAAAATAGATGTAAGAGCACCTACAAATGATGTTGCCCCTCCAAGTACTAATCCTGAAACGACTGATAAATATACCGCTAAAAAGATATCATCAAACATAATGATTCCTAAAATTAGCTCCGTCTCTTTATTACCAGATCTTCTTAAATCAACAATTACTTTCGCAACAATTGCACTCGATGAAATTGTTATGATCCCAGCAATAATTAATGTTTCTAATAAGGGGAAACCCATTATATATCCGTAAAGTAAACCTAATATAAAATTAAGCGATATATGAACAGTTCCCCCAAAAGCAATTGATTTTCCTGATTTAATTAATTTTTTAATTGAGAATTCTAAACCTAAGTAAAATAGGAGGAATATGACGCCAACACGGCCGAGGAAGGAAATAACTTCTCCACTTTCAATAAATCTTAAATCGATAAGCCCTAAATCTGGGGCATGAGGCCCCACTAGCATACCGAGTATAATAAGAAACGGAATAATCGAGAACTTTAACTTTGCAGCGAGAATAGCTACAAAAGCGACTAATACTAACGCAGTTCCAACTTCAAAGATTAAAGTATCCATCGATTATGAATCCCCTCCTACTGAAAGCAACTCATTAATAATTCTTTTCACTTCATGTCTCGCGCCTGATAATACGAGCATATCGCCAGCTTCAATGATAGAATCTGGGCCTGGATTAAAGAACTTCTTCATATTCTTTTTCAAAATGGCAATAATCGTTACGTTATATGTGTTTCGAACATGTAAACTACCAATTGTTTTTTGTACAACTGGTGCATTATTTTCCACCTTAAACCACTCAATTGATAATCCCTCAAAAGCCATTTCAATCGTATCTAAAGCTTGTGGCCTATATACCATTCCGCCCAATATAGCTGCAATTTGTCTCGCTTCAGAATCACGAAGAGAGACGCTTGAAATACTCTCTTCATGATCAGCATCAAAATGGTACATTTCTCTTCGGCCATCATCATGAATAACGATAACCATCTTTTCATTACCTTTTGTAATCACTTCAAACTTACATCCAATACCCGGCAGTTCACTCTCTCTAATATTCATATTTTCCGCCTCCTAATTTTTTAGTTACGGCTTTTATAAATCGACATCAATCTCCGTTTTAAAGCTCTCATCCTTTGAGATACCTAAATACTTTAGTGTCTCTGATGGAGTCGCGTGATGAAAATGTTTTTGCAATAGTGCAATCGCTATCCCTCTTTTGTACGCATGAAATCCGAACGTTTTTCGCATTGAATTCGTTCCGATTTTACCAACAACTCCAACTGCTTCTGCAGCATTATGAATTACACGATACGCTTGTTGGCGCGTAATTGAATTTGGCGTTTTATTAGATTGGAATACGTAATTTTCTCTTTTAACGCCAATAGATTGTACGTAATCTAAAAGCGCTTCTTTTACTTTTGTATTTAAATAAATATCTTGTTTAAATTTTTCATCTTTCACAGGAAGAGCATAAAACTCTTTAACAGTCCCGTCTTCATTTAATACATCTTCAAATTTCATGCTAAGTAGTTCTGTAATTTTTAATCCTGTGTTAATTCCAATAACAAATAAAAGATAATCTCGCTGGGAGTGCTCTTTTAAATATTTTTTCATAGCCTCAATTTGGCTTATATCTTTTAATGCCTCTACAACTTCCATACATGTATTCTCCTCATCTTATGAACGGTAATTTTCTCATTATGTTGTCCATTTTACCTTATCATGCTATGAGATTTCCATGTGTTATCCATTATTTTCACAATATACTCAGGTGGTTCTGAAAACTTTCAATGTGGAAACTTACGATTGTATAAATACGTTGCGGTAAAAAAATGTGGGGATAAAAGTTCAGCTTCTTTCTACAGATTGGATTCCTCCTTTCCTTATACAGCTACTTCTACTTTTATATTACGTTACTTACTTACATTATATTATACATTTCAGTAACATTAAAGTGTTTTTTCTGAAAATAATAAAAACCGAGCGTTTTTGCTCGGTTTTTATTATTAATCTTCTTTCGGAAGAACAATTCCTTTATACAATTGAACTGTAATGAAGTAATAAATCGCATAAATAACTACGAAAATTACGATTGGTATCCAAATACGGAAGTACGGATCGATTAAAATAAATCCGAAAATATTCATACCAACTAATACGTGAGCGATACCCACAATTGCTGGGAATAAGAATACTAAGAATAGCTCTTTATAAATCGATTTCGTTAATAACTCACGGCGCACACCGATTTTACGAAGCATTTGATAACGCGTAATATCTTTTGATGCACCAGAAAGAATTTTAAACATAAGACAGCTTGCCATCATTGCTAAGAACGCAATTCCAAGGAAGAATCCCATAAATACTGTTCCACTCGCAATGCCATAGAACCCACTATAAGCTTGATATTTACTATCCATTTGTTCAGCTTTTACATTTTTATATTTATCTAGCTGCAACTCGTCAAGTTTTTTCCATTCTTTTTTATATGTTAAAAAATCATCTGTTTTTCCGATAAATGCTATACCTTCTTTACCATTTATCCCATCATACATTTTTTGATCTACAATTTTAATTGCATGATCATTGTATAAATAATATGGATGGATTGTACTAAAAGCATCTGTCCATTCCGCTGAAAGTTCTTTAGTATTCGCATCTTTTTGATTCATCTCTCTAGAAACTGCACCTACCGGTAGTTCCTCTGAAACTTTTTTCGTATTTACTAAATCCTTCATAGACTTCATCTTTGCCATATCTTTTACGAAAGGACGATTTTTCTCTAAATCTTCTTTTACATAGTAAACGTATTTATCATCAACTTTGTAACGATATTCGCTTTTCTCTTTAAATGTAATACCATCTAAAATTTTCTTTTCTTCAGCTGTTGGATTATGAACTACTGAATCATATATTACTAAACCATCTACCATTTTTATAACGTTATTTTTAAATGCCATACCACCTGAAATTGCACCAGCTCCAAGTGCAACTAACATTGCCACTGTTGCAAGTACTTTTGTTAAACTATTAATTCGGAAGTTTAATTGTGCAAATGTAAAAGCATTAAGTCCTTTTTCACTACGCTTTTTATTACTTTTTAACTTTTTAATAATGACTGGAAGAAGTGAGCCAAATAGCATGTAAGTACCAGCTGTCGTTGTAATTAATGCAATAAGGATTCCCATCTCTTTTAGTTTTTCCATATAGATCATAGATGCATAACCTATACCTAATAAAATAACAGCAAGGAATGCCACTACAACTGTCTTTTTACCTTTTACTGCAACACGCTCTGTTTGTGCATCTGCATGTACTAGTTGCAATACAGAAATACGTGACAATTTAATACTGTTCATAATTGCTGATAATACAAATAGTGCAAAGAAGAAGATGCAAGTAACAGTCATAGATGGTAGATAAAATGCTTTATACCCTTCACCAGCAAATTCAAGCTGTTTCATTAATAACTGTCCAATACCTTCTGCAAGTCCTACTCCAACTGCAATCCCGATTGCAAGAGACGCAGCACCTAATACGATTGTTTCAATAAACATAAGTAATGTAACTTTATGTTTTTTCGCACCTAACATCATATACATACCGAACTCTTTTTGACGAAGAGATAATAAGAAAGAGTTTGCATATAAAATGTAGAAGAACGTTATAATTGCTAATAAAAATGATCCTGCTTGGAATACGAATCCAATAGATTTAATCACTGAATTAGATTCTAAAAATGCTTTATTCAGTGCTAACGTTTGGAACATGTAAAAAATTGAAATCGACATGACAAGACCGACAAGTAAGACGATATAATCTTTCAGCTTACTTTTCAGCCCCGACATGGAAAGTTTAAATAACATACTGGAACCTCCTTTCTTACGCCTTTTGTGTACCTAAATCTGCAAGTACATCTAAAATTTCTTTGTAGAACTCTTCACGCGTACCACCGCGATGAATTTCTTTATATAGCTCACCATCTTGAATGAATAAAATACGCTGACAGTAACTTGCACTATATGGATCATGCGTAACCATCATAATCGATACGCCTTGATCTTTATTTAAGTTTGTCATCGCATCAAGTAAACTCGTTGCATTTTTAGAATCAAGCGCTCCTGTTGGCTCGTCCCCTAAAATAATTGCCGGCTCATGCACTAAAGCACGCGCTGCTGCTGAACGTTGTTTCTGTCCACCAGATACTTCAGATGGATACTTTTGAAGTATTTCTGTAATCCCTAACATATCCGCTACTTTTTCTACTTTCGGTCCAATATTACGTGATGCGACACCTTGAAGAGAAAGTGGAAGTGCAATGTTTTCATAAATAGATAAGTTCTCTAATAAGTTAAAATCTTGGAAGATAAATCCTAATTTTTGCGAACGGAAATCTGAAAGCTCACCTTGCTTCATTTTTGTAATATCCGTTCCCGCAATTTCAACAACGCCGCCCGTTGCCTTATCTAACGTTGAAATTACATTTAATAATGTCGTTTTACCGGAACCAGATGGTCCCATAATTCCAACAAACTCACCCTCTTGAATTGAGAATGAAACACCCTTTAACGCGTGTGATTGGTTCTCACCTTTTTTACCGTACACTTTTTGAACGTTTTTCACGTCTACAACTGGTTTCGTCATATATATCCTCCTACGCTTGTTTTTCCATTACCTATTTTGCGCTTTTTAGAAGTGAACTGCTATTTGTTAACATTACAATTACCTTACACTTTTGTAATATAAAGAAGGTGGGCGTGTAAGTTTGGCTTTTACTACTAGTTCGCATTTCGACATAGTAAATCGGTAAATGAAATTATATCGGCGATTTTTCAAATATATCAGCGGTTCTTACACTTTTATCAGCGATTTTTCAAATATATCGGCGATTCTTACACTTTTATCAGCGATTACCAAAATATATCGACTTATCGACAAAAGATGACAATAAAAATAGGCTGTTCCGCGAAAGGAACAGCCCACTGATTAAAGTTTCACTTTATTTCTTTAAAGGTGTTACCGTCCAGTACGTAATAACACGCCAAACCCATTCTAATGGACCCATTTTAAAGATTTTCATCCAAATTACACTAAACACAATTTGAATTGCATAAATTGCGATACATACATATAGCGTCTGCATGTATGTTAAGTTACCTGCAAAGTTAAATACACTACCAGCAATTAAAATCATTGCCGTTTGTCCGATATAATTTGTTAAAGCCATACGACCGTAGTATTTCAATGGTGCTAATAATGTTTGAACTGGTTTTAACTGAAGTAATAAAATTAATGCTCCTACATAGAAAGCTGAAATAATTGGTCCAACAGTAATACCAATTTTTAGAAACTGGCTTGCAGCATCCATTGTTCCATCTTCATTCATCAATATCATATTTACAAATGGGCCAGCAGGCACGTGTCCATATTGATACCATACAGCTGCCACACTTAAAACAAACATAATGCCTGTAAAAATAGCGACTTGCTTTATGTTTTTTGAAAGATTTTCAAATACACGATATTGTCCTGCAGCAAGTCCTAATAAAATTAAGCCAAGTGGTAATAGTTCTTTAACTCCCATTACACTGAAGGCAATTGTCAAAATAAGTCCTAGTGCTAGGTTCACTTCTTTTTTCGCTTTATAAAACGGCAAAACGATTAACCCACAAATTGCGTATAACGCTAGTGCTTCTCCAGGCTGAAACATTTGATGAATTAAACCAAAAATAAATAATGCAACTACGCGGCGGAAAAATAGAACATATCCATTTTTCCCTTTCGCAATCGCTCTTGTAATGAAGATATAGAATCCCACTCCAAATAAGAATGAGAAAATCGAGAAGAAACGACCTTCTACAAATAAGTATAGAAACCTTTGATAGCTAGCATCTACTGTATTAGGATCTGGAGTTTTAATATTAAGTAGTGCTAAAATATTTACTAAAATAATCCCCAGTAATGCGAAGCCACGAATGTAATCTAACTCATCAATTCGTTTGTTTGTAATATTGTTCCCCATAAAGCAGCTCCTTGTCCAAAATTTAATCCTCCCTTACTCTACTGGAAAAGGACAATTACAACTATCGGCAAACCTTACAGAAATCTTACACTATTGTCATATAGCAAAATAAAACCAGGTCATATTTCGACCTGGTTTACTCTGATTGTTTTGATTTTTGAGGTTGTCCTTTTTTACTATTACGCTGTTTTACTTGAACAATGGGATCAAGTTCATTCGAAAACTCAGCGTTATGTCCATTTTGTGTTTTTTGCTCTGGGTTATTTTGATCTGAACGTTTCGCCATTACATTCACTCCTTATTAGTGCGGTGTAATAATCATTTGATGTTGCAATTGGCGAATTGCCATACGTGCTCTATTTAATTGCTCACGTTGCTCATCATTCGCATGTTGTTGCATCGTTTGTAAATCGTTATACGCTTGTTCTAATTGTAACTGTGCATCTGAATACTCCATCGTATTGTAATGCTCTTGTCTCATGCCTTGTTCTAATTGTTCTTTTGCATATTCCACCGCTTGTTCCGCTTGTGTAATATACGATTCAAGTGATTGACGCTCTGCCATAATTGTCCCTCCTTGCTTCAATTCCCCTTTAGTGTGTCCCTTCCATCTCTACCTTATGAGTATGTTATAATGGATTTTGTTTCATTTTGACTCGGCTTAGGAGGGAAAATAATGAAGGTTCAAAACCCTTTTCCATATACAAACGACAATAAACGTTATCATACATGGAATTACCATTTACGAAATGAATTTGGTGAAAAAATCTTTAAAGTTTCATTAGATGCTGGCTTCGATTGTCCGAACCGTGATGGTACAGTTGCTTACGGTGGTTGTACATTTTGCAGCGCTGCCGGATCTGGCGACTTCGCTGGTGATCGCCGCGATGATGTTATAACACAATATCATGAAATGAAAGAAAAAATGCGCTCAAAGTGGAAAGATGGAAAATGTATCGCTTATTTCCAAGCGTACACAAATACACACGCACCACTTGAAGTGTTAAAAGAAAAATTCGAACCGCTTCTAGCAGAAAAAGATGTTGTCGGTCTTTCTATCGCAACTCGTCCAGATTGTTTACCAGACGATGTCGTTGAATATTTAGCGGACTTAAATAAACGTACGTATCTTTGGGTTGAACTTGGACTACAAACCGTTCATGAACGCACTGCAAACCTTATTAATCGCGCTCACGATTATCCGTCTTACGTGGAAGGCGTAAATAAATTACGTAAGCACGGCATTAGAGTTTGCTCTCATATTATTAACGGTCTTCCACTTGAAGATTACGACATGATGATGGAAACAGCTCGTGAAGTAGCGAAACTTGATGTACAAGGAATTAAAATCCACTTACTTCACTTATTAAAAGGAACGCCAATGGTGAAGCAATATGAAAAAGGACAACTCGAATTCCTTTCTCTTGAGGATTACGTAAGTCTTGTTGTTGACCAACTTGAAATTATTCCAGAAGACGTAATTGTGCACCGTATCACAGGTGACGGCCCACCTGATTTAATGATTGGTCCAATGTGGAGCTTAAATAAATGGGAAGTATTAAATTCCATCGATGCAGAATTTGTACGCCGCGGAAGCTGGCAAGGAAAATATGCAAATGAGGAGAAACAACAATGAAATTAGAACGTGTATTACCGTTTGCTCGCACACTGCTGCAAACGGCTGTTAAAGAAGGCGACTACGCTGTAGATGCAACACTTGGAAATGGTCATGACACTTGCTTCCTAGCTGAAATTGTTGGGGATAGCGGAAAAGTATTTGGATTTGATATTCAAAAAGAAGCGATTGAAAGCTCAACAACTCGTCTAAAAGAAAAAGAACTTTTTGAACGTACTGTTTTAGTTCACGATAGTCACGATACACTTCTATCCGTACTACCAGAAGACGCAAAAGGAAAAGTAACAGGCGCTATCTTCAACTTAGGTTACCTTCCTGGCGGTGACAAGCATATCGTTACAAAACCGAACTCAACAATTTCGGCAATTGAACAATTACTAGAAGTAATGGCACCTGAAGGTATCATCGTCCTCGTCATTTACCACGGACACCCAGAAGGACAAGTAGAACGCGACGCTGTTCTCAAATTTGCAGAAGAGCTAGACCAAAAACAAGGTCACGTACTGCGATATGGCTTCATTAACCAACAAAACAACCCGCCATTTATTGTGGCGATTGAGAAACGATAAAGTGAAACTTTAATCAGTGGGGGGAATCCCCACTGATTATTAGTTGAACCAATCGGGCATTTATGGGCAGTTTATTTCCCAACTAACTTCTTTGCTCCAGCCGAATTTTAAGGTGGAAGTTTTACTGCCCGTTAATGCGGAGTAATATATCAACGATTTCTCGGATATATCGACGATTCGACAAAACATAACAAAAAAAGACGTGCACTCACTGCACGTCTTTTTGTTATTCTCCTATATAATGGATATATACACTATTTAAAGAAAGAAGGATAGAACTTTGCTAGTAGAACTAAGGGGAATTCAAAAGAAGTATAGCAAATCACTTATACTAGACAACATTGATTTATCCATTCCAGAAGGAGAAGCGCTCGCTATTATCGGCGGGAACGGGACTGGAAAAAGTACTCTGCTCAAAATAATTGCAGGATTTATTTCACCTACGGCAGGGACACTCAAAAGAAAAGAACATATACAAATTGGTTATGTACCTGAACATTTTCCTGAAGGAATTCGTTTTACATTAGCGGATTATTTATTTCATCTCGGCTGCATTCACGGCTTATCAACAACATATTTAAGAAATAAAATTCCGATGCTCCTTGAGACTTTTCACTTACATCATGCAAGACATTCCGTTGTACGAAACTTTTCAAAAGGTATGAAACAAAAAACAGGTATTATGCAAGCATTACTTACGGACGTCCATTTATTAATTTTAGATGAACCGCTTTCTGGGCTCGATCCTAACTCTCAGCAAGAATTAGAACATATTTTACTCTCATTAAAACAACAAGGTATATCTATACTCTTCACATGTCACGAAAAACAACTATTAGAAAACTTCGCCGATAGAATTGTGACGTTAGCAAATCATACAATTGCAGAAAATACCTCTGCACAAAAAGTAGCGGAACAGGTCTATATTGAGGCAATCGTTCACGACACATTTTCAGCAATAGAACTACAAAAGCAATCCGGTTTTATACACGTTGCACACAATGCAAATCAAAATCTTATTCAATTACAAATCGAAAAAGAATATACAAACGAAATACTTCAGTTTTTATTACATAAAAAAGCATCTATCACACTGCTACAACCTAACTTTTAAATCGAAAGAAGGTTTATTATGTTTGCGCTTATTCGTTACCATTTTCTCGACTATACAAAATCGTATAAGTATGTCCCTCCTATTGCGATGTACTTTGTGAGCTTGCTTTTTGTATATACATATAAACCGACTCCTATTGTACCGACATATTTAGAAACAGCTCTCGCGCTTTATTTATTATCTGCCTGGATTACGGTCACAATTTTTCATACTGAAGACCCTGTACAAGAACAAATTACTATTTCTCACACAAATAATATTTCCGCATTATATGTTGGTAAATATATTACAGCTCTTCTCATTTGTACTGTATTATCTTTTATATCCGTAATCTATCCAATTATTTTGCAAATGTTTAATGAAAAAATGACAGTTTCTTTATTTCTAGTCGGATTTCTCTCTCACATGTCTTTCTCTATACTAGGAATTTCAATCGCAACATTATTTACTAGAAATATGATTCAAAAAACAGGCACTGCTTGGCTTAGCCTTACCTTTATATTGCTTATAACGATCGCATCTATCCGGTTTAAAAAAGAGTTATTATGGTTTTTACCACCTGTCGAAAGCTTTCTAATGCTTGGCCAATACAAATATAATATACTGACTCACACACTATGGCTCACAGCTTGGGCTATCGTATATTCATTTTTATTATTTACCTTATTTCTTTTTATCGTTCGCAAAAAACGTTTTTAATTACATATTAAAGGAGACGACACAATGATCGGAATACTAGCAGGAATGGGGCCAAAATCAACTGGACCATTCGTCGATACAGTTGTAGCAGGGTGCCAAACAATATACGGAGCAAAGCATGATATGGACTTTCCTCATATGATGATTTATTCGTGCCCAACACCGTTTTACATGGATCGCCCTATTGATCACGAAGCGATGAAAAAAGCGATTATTGAAGGAGCACAAAAACTTGAAAGTACTGGCGCAAGCTTTATCGCTATGCCGTGCAATACGGCGCATCTTTATTTTGAAGAATTACAGCGTTCTCTTTCTATCCCGATTTTAAATATAGTTGACGAAACGTTACAAGCAATTCCTGAAACTGCAAAAAGAGTCGCTCTTCTTGCAACGGAAGCGACAGTTCAAGCTGGTATTTATCAAGACGGGATTGCAAAACGGAATATAGAATACATTCATTATGAAAAATGGCAAACGATGATTAATCAAATTATTATGTATATTAAAAGCGGAGAAGTTGAAGAAGCTCGCAAATTATGGAGCGCGCTCGTTGTGCAGTTGAAGGATGAAGTAGATACCGCAATTATCGCATGTACTGATTTGAATGTTGTGGCTAGTGAGGATTTTGTTGATTCTTCTCAATGTCTTGCGAAAGCGGTTGTTAGGATGTACTTATCAAATATAAAGAGATCTTCATAAACATAGAAAACACTCCTTCTAAAATGTGTTTTATGTTTAATAAAAATCCCACAAACTTTTAACTTTCTTCACAATTCTTTCAAAGTAATCACACTTAATCTCGCTATATTAAATAAGTAGTTATTCATATAGGGAAGGTTAGGGGAACTGAAAGTATGAAAGTAAATCGTTCGCTTCATTACATTTTTTGGCGTTGGCATTTTTATGCTGGGCTTTTTATTACGCCACTTCTTATTACGTTGTCACTGAGCGGAATTGGGTATTTATTTCGAGAGGAAGTTGAAGATTTCATCTATAAAGATTTATATTTTGGGAAGAGCGCTCAAACAGAATCTATTTCGATGGCTGATTCTATTTCGTTAACAGAGAAAAAATATCCACATTATAGTGTGGCGAAAATTAGTGAGTTTAATGGGGATTATAATACGAGACTTACCATTGCAAATGAGTATACTGGACAACAAAAATATGTGTATTTAGATAGTAATAATCAAATTGTTGGGGATCAAAATGCAAGTGACACGTTTGCCAATATCATGCGGGAATTACATAGTTCTCTTTTAGTTGGTGGCACTGTCGTCAACTATACTGTAGAACTTGCGGCATGCTGGACTATCTTTTTAATCGTGACTGGGTTGTACATGAGTATACGCCAGTTCAAAAACAAACCGGCATCCAATAAGCGAGAAAAAGCAAAACGACGTCATTCTATTATCGGTATTATATTTACAATTCCACTCGTTCTGCTAGTCGCATCTGGATTGCCATGGTCAGGATTTATGGGTAACCAAATTTATAAAATTGCGTCGTCGAATGAATCGCTCGGATATCCGAAATTGTATATGGCGCCGCCTGAATCAAAGGTAAAAGAATTGCCGTGGGCAACAAGAAAAGAAGCTCCGCCTGAATCAAATTCAAATGAACCGAAAGCAATTTCTGTCGATGAATTACAAAAAGGAATTGAAATAAAGAAGCCATATGTTATTTCACTACCAGCTGATCCAAAAGGTGTATTCACCGTTTCGAAATCGAGCGGTTCTGGTATTACAGGTATGCATGTTGCACCAAATGAAGAGATAACAGCTTACTTTGATCAATATAGCGGGGAACTCATTTCAAAAACGGACTATCGTGATTATGGATTACTTGCACAATGGTTCACTTACGGCATCCCGCTTCATGAAGGACATTTATTCGGATGGCCAAATAAAATATTATGCTTACTAACGACATTATCTCTACTACTTCTTATTTATTACGGAGTAAAAATGTGGTTAGCAAGAAAGCCGAAAGGAAAATTAGCAGCACCACCAAAGCAAAGAGATAAGAAAAGCATAATCGTTTTCTTTATCATGATGGTTATACTAGGCGCTGCCATGCCTTTATTCGGACTATCTGTATTAGTGATTTTTGCGATTGAACTTCTTATATATGTATTTTCAAAAATACGATCATAATAAAAAGCATTTGTACACGCGTTGTACAAATGCTTTTTATTTCTCTCTAGATCACTTATCTATCTTCAATGGCATTTTCTTTTTTATTAATAACTTTTTTATCTTTCCATCCAATAACACACTTCCCACCATTAAAATTAAATTCCCCCAATGTATTCACCACAATTTGTACTTAAAACAAATTGTGTACAGCGATTAATAATAATATAAATCCACTTAAAGCTGTGCTAAATTGTCCTAATGTCCAAGATCCAATTTTTACATTTGCAACTTTTTTTCCTAATTTAACTCCTAACCAAACAGTGAAAAAACTGAATACAGCTGCTGATAATGAAATAGCAAATGGAGATAATTTTAATAAACCTGCACCTAGTCCATTCGTTAGAGCATTCATCGATATAGCAATACCAAGAACAATAGATTCAAAAAAACTAATATTCCCTGATCTATCAAGGTCAGCTTTTTCAGGAGATTTTAAATATCCAGTAATAACATTGGAAACAGATTCATCTTCATCAAGTACTTCTTGATTAGCCTTCTTTTTTTGTGGAATTGTCATTAAAATAATTCGTAAACCAATTACAAACAAAAACAATGTACCAATAACGTCAGATAATGTACCTGGAAAAACTTTTGAAATATATTGCCCAAACAAAATACCCATTTCACTAAAAATAAAAGCAATAATTGCAATTATAAAGTTAGCTAAAAAACCTATTCGAATATTACGAATCCCATAAGATAGCCCTACTCCAAAATTATCTATACTAGAGGATAACGAAAGTAATAAAATGGTAATTAAAGCTACTATAGTCATAATTGTCATACTCCTTTTCACAAAAAACAGCAAGTTATTTTCTGGGTTATTGTATGATAGGTGAAAAAAAGTGTTCCTACTTAAGATGAGGCTACTGAAAAAGCCCACCACCTACTATATACAACAGATCGTGGACCCTTTTTATTTTCTGTATACTGATAAAATACGCCATTTTCAAAATAACAAAAAAGACACTCATAAGAGTGTCTTTAACTAAATTAGTGGTTTTCTTCATCACAGCGCTGTTTTCTTTCGGTACATCTTCCCGTTCCAATAGAAGAATCGTGAAGTGAGGCCTCCGTACTTTACAATGCGCCGTGCCATTTTGTGCATATTCTTTTGTGCTGATACTTTTTGATCTGATAAATAAATACCAAGTAACCCTCGGCTTATGAGACGATGAAACTTCGCATGAGGCAAATCACCAATGCTCTTCTCTGCTTCTTCTACAAAGTGTTTCATCCGATCTAATATCGCTTGCTCGTTTTCGTAATAACTACAGAAATTCAAATCTCCGCCTATACGGTCTTCTTCTTGATCAATGAAATAATCAAGCAAAATATGAAGTCCTTGTACGTAAGGGAAGTATCCTTGTCTAATTTTCGCAATATCTTCATCATGTAATTCATCATGAAAGGCATATGCGACAAGACAGAAAATTCCAAGTGTAGAACCGGCACATGCTGAAAATTCAAACCAACTCATCTCTGGTAAGTTTTCTTTATGTGCTTCAAACCAATTTTTCAGTCGCGGCTCTCTTTCTTCTAATTTCACGTGTTTATGAATTTGCAAATCACAATAATAACAAGCAAGTTCATGAAGAACAGGAGCAATTTTGTCATAGTGCTTCGTTTTCTTTAAAACATCTTGGCATGTTTCAACAAGTTCATCTAAATAACCACCATCATCTTGATCATCACGATAACGATAATAATTACCGCCGCCTTCTACTTCAGGTGATAATGCCATTAACATCGATTCATGCAGTGCGGCAAAATCATTTGGATCAAGTGATGTACTGCGATCACATAAATTATCTAAATAGTCGCTGATCGTTTGATACGCTACGATAAAACGAATACATTCTTCTCGGTGTTCATTTGCTAGCAGAGCTAAAATGCCACCGCCCTCGCAATGAAACGTTTTATGCTCAATACTTGCGATTGCCTGACTATGAAGCTCATCATTCGGAATATGGTAGGCACGCTCTTTCCACATCGCTAGCTCATGGTGTACAACCGGAAACACATCACGGTATACTTTCGCCATGAGCGTTATGGGATTACTCGGTACGTTCACTTCTTCCTTCATCTCCTCTATTAAATGTACAAATAATGATTTATTTGTTTGTTTTTACTATATTATTGACATGCATTTCAGTAAATGACTGAATATAACTCAAAATTTCATCACGCTCATACTCATTTAATAGCTCGTGATAACAATTCGGCCATTCTTTAAAAGCCTTATCACTTATTTTAACATTATCAAACCAAGTGCGGACACGTATTTTATCTACAAGTTTATCCTCACAAGCTTGCATTAGCAAGAGCGGCACGTCTGGAAAATCATCTATTTTCTTATGAGCAATTTCGATAGACTTAATCAATTCACTATACCAACGTACTGATACTTTGCGCAAGAACAAAGAATCATTCTCCATTGCATCTCTCACTTCATGGTTACGTGTTGACATTTCCACCGTAAGATTCGTTGCAAATTGCAATTTTGGAGCCACAACATTTAATATTTTTGAAGCAAATTGAAGCGGAGCAGAGGGTCCAGTCACTACCCCTAAACAAGGCGAACTCAAAATAATACCCTCTACATCTTCTCTCTTCGTTTCTTGCATCATACGAATGACAATAAGACCACCCATACTATGACCGAATAGAAAAATAGGTAACCTATACTTTCTTGCTTCTTTCACCCATAATTTAACTTCCTCTATGTATTCATCAAATGAATCAATATGTCCTCTATTTCTTGAAGTCGTTCCATGTGACGGAAGATCCCCCATCACGACGTGGTAGCCGATATGATTCCACATTTCCGCAACGGCTTCGTAACGTCCGTGATATTCCATTGCGCCGTGCACAATAACAATGACAGCCTTTGCTTCCTCCGCTTCATAATTCCACATACGGCTCTCCTCCATTTCACTCTTTCTCATAATTTGATACACTAAAATTAGTCTCTAGGAAAGGAAGACTTTACATGATATATCCTTACAAAGAAAAAAAACCGAAAATTGCGAGTAGTGCTTTTATCGCTGACTATGTTACGATTACAGGCGATGTTTCCGTTGGCGAGGAATCAAGTATTTGGTTTAATACAGTCATCCGTGGTGATGTGTCACCGACAATCATTGGAGACCGAGTAAATGTACAAGACCAATGTACACTTCACCAAAGCCCGCAGTATCCTCTTATTTTAGAAGATGACGTAACAATTGGGCATCAAGTCATTTTACATAGTTGCCATATTAAGAAAGATGCTTTAATTGGAATGGGATCTATTATATTAGATGGTGCTGAAATTGGCGAAGGAGCTTTTATCGGCGCTGGAAGCCTCGTTTCACAAGGAAAGAAAATTCCGCCGAACACGTTAGCTTTCGGTCGTCCCGCGAAAGTCATTCGTGAATTAACAGAAGAAGACCGTAAAGATATGGAGCGTATTCGCACGCAATACGTTGAAAAAGGTCAATATTATAAATCATTACAGAAGTAAATTTCCGCTGCCATAAGATTGGCAGCTTTTTTTATATAAAATCTAACTTTTTCTTTACAAAACATTATTACTCCCTCAACAAAATCTTATTAAAATAAAAGCTAATATCTCCATATATATGTAGATGAGGGAGGAGAATTTTCATGAAGGTCAGTGGATTATATAAAATAGAATGTTACATTTTCAGAGGAATTAATCGCTACTTTGATCAAAAAACATTAAATATCTTTTTCAGCAATATTACTCATATCGGTGGCGCGAATTTCTCCATCGGACTCACACTTTTCTTTTTAATTTTCGCAAAGGGAACTTTGCATCAAGCTGCAATTGCAACTGCTATTTCGTTAGCAATTAGCCATATTCCTGTGCAAATATTAAAAAGGTGGTATCCGCGAAAACGTCCTTATTTAACAATTCAGGATGCAAAATATCCAGTCCATCCATTAAAAGACCACTCTTTCCCGTCTGGTCATACAACAGCCGTTTTCTCTGTCTTCATTCCATTTATTTGCTATAATCCAAGCTTACTTGCTTTCCTATTACCGTTAGCATTATGCGTCGGTATTTCACGTATTTATTTAGGACTTCACTATCCGTCAGATGTATTCGTCGGTATGTGCCTTGGCACTTGCTCTGGCATCATCTCTTTTTATCAATTCATCCCACTTTTCACATAAAGGAAGTGATATGATGAGAGTCGCCATTTTTACCGATACTTTTACGCCACAAGTTAACGGGGTTGCGAAAACGTTAGAGCGATTAACACAATATTTTCAGAAAAAACAGATCGCCTATTCTGTTTTCGCTCCTCAGCATACAGCTGAAGATAATTTTGTAGCGAATGTGAATAAGATGAGAAGTATCCCGTTAACAATATTATATCCAGAATGTCGTTTTTCTTTTCCTACTCCGCGCATTAAACGAGAACTACTTTCCTTTAAACCTGACATTATTCACATTGCCACACCTTTCAACATGGGACTTTGTGGATTGTATTATGCAAAAAAGTTAAACATCCCAGTTGTCGGTTCTTATCATACTGATTTCGATGCCTATTTACGTTATTACAAAATCGAATTCCTCTCCAATATGCTGTGGAACTATTTAAAATGGTTTCATAGTCATATGCAAAAAAATTTTGTACCTTCCTTTGAAACATTACATCAATTAAAAAACAAAGGCTTTCAGACCCTCTCTATATGGGGACGTGGTGTAGATTGCACACTCTTTCATCC
The DNA here is from genome assembly GCF_900176455.1 of Bacillus sp. JKS001846. Lineage (NCBI taxonomy): Bacteria > Bacillati > Bacillota > Bacilli > Caryophanales > Bacillaceae > Bacillus > Bacillus sp. JKS001846. The sequence continues at coordinate 999,814 of NZ_FWYG01000001.1, read as the reverse complement.
TGCTTACAATACAGACCTATTCCGAAAAAAATATAATATTACAGCGAAGTATGTCCTTTCCTATGTTGGGCGAATTGCTCCTGAAAAAGATATTGATACACTGCAACACCTTATCGTTAAAACAGCACATACTCGAAACGATATTCATTGGCTCATCGCAGGAGACGGTCCTCTAGCAACAAGTTTACGTGAAGCTGTTCCGAAAACAAATATCACTTTTACTGGCTATTTACAAAGTGCAGATTTAGCTGAAGCATATGCTTGTTCTAACATAATGGTGTTTCCATCAGCTACTGAAACATTCGGAAATGTCGTACTTGAATCACTCGCATGCGGTACACCTGTCATTGGTGCAAATAGTGGCGGGGTTAAAAATATTATTACAGATGGAAAAACGGGAGTTCTTTGTCCGCCTAAAAATGAAGATGCATTTCTATCATCCATTTATTTTTTATTACAAAATGAAGAAAAACTTGAGCAGATGGGAATAGCAGCTTCATCTTTTGCGAAATCAAAGAGCTGGGATGAGATCTTTCGCGGTTTGCTTAACCATTATGAAGAAGTCCTGCAGCATAACGCATCAGAGTTGCTTGCTTAAATAGAAAAACTCCCTTCAAAAAAACGAAGGGAGTTTATTACATGGTCATAAATTTTAGTTTAATAAATGATACATAAGGTTAAACATTGTTTTATTGCTATATTAATTATATCAAAAATAAACATAACTAAACAGACTTGTAATAAAAACCCATAAAAATTAATATATGGTTATACAGTATTTTAAACTGTATAATGATTTTAAGAATTCCCCTTAAAATCAACTTACTCACATACCTTTATACAGTAATTGTTCCCCAATTCTGTATATCAAAAAACCTTTCATTCATTTGAAAGGTCTTTTTGAGCCTGCACATATTCTTCTTTCGTATTTACATTTATAAACCAATCCGCATTCGCTTGTACATCTTCTCCAGAAACATACTTCACATTACATTGTGATAAAAGCTGGCCCATACTTCTTTTTTCTTCCTGAAGTAAAGCATAAATCTTTTCTTTCACGCGGTTATGATACGCCGCAAGTAGCGGTTGTTTTCTTCCATTAATAATAGGTACAACCGCATCATATTCATTGCTCGTTTGCTCTAGTAAAATGGCAAACCATTGATGCGAAACGTTTGGTGCATCGCAAGGCATAATAGCGTACCAATCTGCTTCTATGTATTCCATACCTGATACAATGCCCGCAAGCGGTCCATTTCCTTTATAGTGCGGAATGTCTTCTATAACAGGAACTTGTACGAATTGCTCTACTCGCTCTTTTATATCAGTATGGCTAATTACTACAATGTCTTGCAAAGTAGTTCCCATCACTTTCACAATATGCTCAACAAAAGTAGTTCCCTTCCAAATTGCTAACGCCTTCGGCTCACCAAATCTACTCGACATACCGCCCGCTAATACAATTCCAGCATACTTACTCATTGGCGATGCAGCTCAAATGTAATATGGCCTAATTCCGGTAAAATTAATTTATTCATCGCAAGTCGAACCGCTCCGCTAGACCCTGGCATCGAGAAGACTACTTTGCGCCCAATTGTACCACCAATCGCTCTACTTAACATTGCGCTGCTTCCGATATCTTCTAAATAACTAATCATACGGAACAGCTCACCAAATCCAACAATTTCTTTATCTAATAACGCTGATACTGCTTCAATTGTGACATCGCGTTTCGTAATACCAGTACCGCCATTTGTTAATACAACATCTACATCTTCCTTATGATAACCAGCTAACACCGCTTGCTGAATACTTTCTTTATCATCTTTTACAATTTCATAAGAAGTTACTTTATGTCCCGCTTCTTTTAACAATTCATGTAATAGTTGTCCGCTCTTATCTGTTTCTTCCGTACGTGTATCGGAAATTGTAACAATCTTGCAACGCACTTCTTTTGGAGCTTGTTTTTTATGTTCAGTTACACTCATTTTTTATCTTTCCTTTCTTAAAGACTTTTCTTCATTTTATCATACATACCTTTACACAATTATGTATGAAGCCAATCATGCGCCATGATACAATATAAGTATACTAACCCACAAAAAGGAAAGTGTACTTTCTTATACTCCTAGACTACACATCTTTAGCTACTCTTTATATTTTCTACATAATAGATTCAATTTTAAAACTTGTACTAAAAAATAAATTGGAGGTCTACATTGTATGGAACTTTATAAAAAATTAACAACAACATTTATCCTCTTATTCATCGCTTCAATCACTGTCGGCTTTTCCTTAAAAGGCGCAATTCCATACGCTACATTAGTAAGCATTATATTCGCGACACTATTTTTACTAAGTAGTGCCTTTTGCGCAAGTAAAGCACGTCAAATGAAAGGTTGATTACATATGTTCAAAAAGAAATCAATCTTTTGTAAATCATGTAAAACAGAAATACAAACGTATGAAAAAGCGTGGATTCATATGCCATTTCCGGCGAATGGCATGACAAATATGAAAAAGTATATTGAATTAGAAGGACAAATTTATTGTAGTTCGTGTGTTGAGATAATGAACAAAAACCAGTAAATACAAAAGGGGTGTTTACATTGTTTGAATCCAACCGTATCCAGTTACGAAAGTTTTCCGAAGATGATATTCTAACATATTATAAATGGCATAATGATATAGACGTTATGAGTTCAACTACACTCACTCTTGATAAATATTCCTTTCAAGACACAGAAAAACTTTGCCGGCAATTTATTCATTCTTCGAACTCTAAGAGCTATATCATTGAAGAAAAAGCTACGCATCTTCCAATTGGTATTACTTCTTTAATTCATATTGATTCGTATAATCGAAACGCTGAATGCATTATTGATATTGGTAAAAAGGATTACTGGGGGCAAGGTTATGGGCAGGAAGCTTTAACCCTATTATTGGATTATGCATTTTTAGAATTAAATTTACATCGCCTTTCTTTACGAGTATTTTCTTTTAACGATAGAGCAGTTAAATTATATAAATCACTTGGTTTTCAACATGAAGGAACTTGTAAAGAAGCTATATTCCGCAACGGCACTTGGCATGACATTGAACTCTTCGCTTTATTCCAACGTAATTATAAATAAAAAAAGCTTTGCGCTCACCGCGCAAAGCTTTTTTTCATATATTATAGACCAGCTTGCTCTTTTAAAGCTGCAGCTTTGTCTGTACGTTCCCATGATAGATCTACATCAGTACGTCCGAAGTGGCCGTAAGCTGCTGTTTGTTTGTAAATTGGGCGACGTAAGTCTAACATTTTAATAATACCAGCCGGGCGAAGATCGAAGTTGTTACGAACTAGTTCTACTAGTACGTCTTCAGATACTTTACCAGTGCCGAATGTATCAACTGAAATTGATACTGGTTGTGCTACACCGATTGCGTATGCAAGTTGTACTTCTGCTTTTTCAGCAAGACCAGCTGCTACGATGTTTTTCGCAACATAACGAGCTGCATATGCTGCAGAACGGTCAACTTTCGTTGCATCTTTACCAGAGAATGCACCGCCACCGTGGCGAGCGTATCCACCGTAAGTATCAACGATGATTTTACGTCCTGTTAAACCAGCATCACCTTGTGGTCCACCAATTACGAAGCGGCCAGTTGGATTAATGAAGAATTTCGTTTCTCCATCCATTAATTCTGCTGGTACTACAGCTTTAATTACGTGCTCTTTTAAGTCGCGATCGATTTCTTCCCATGTAACATCTGGGTGATGTTGTGTAGAAATTACGATAGTATCAACACGTACTGGTTTACCATTTTCATCATACTCAACTGTAACTTGCGTTTTTCCATCTGGACGTAAGTATGATAATGTATCATCTTTACGTACTTCAGTTAAACGGCGAGCTAATTTGTGAGCAAGCGAGATTGGAAGTGGCATTAATTCTTGTGTTTCATTACATGCAAAACCAAACATTAAACCTTGGTCTCCTGCACCAATTGCCTCAATCTCAGCGTCAGTCATTTGACCTTCGCGTGCTTCTAGCGCTTGGTCAACACCCATAGCGATGTCAGCAGACTGCTCATCGATAGATGTTAAAACAGCACAAGTTTCTGCATCGAATCCGTATTTTGCGCGTGTGTAACCAATGCCTTGAATTGTTTCACGAACGATTTTCGGAATATCTACGTAAGTAGAAGTCGTAATTTCCCCCGCTACCAATACTAAACCAGTTGTTACAGTTGTTTCACAAGCTACACGTGCATTTGCGTCTTTTGATAAGATCGCATCTAAAATTGAATCAGAAATTTGGTCACAAATTTTATCTGGATGTCCTTCAGTTACAGACTCAGATGTGAACAGATGACGTTTTTTTGTCATGTGGTAAACCTCCCTACAGTAATTGTATATATTGTACGGAACTCATCCTTAATTTGCCACAAACTGCGACATACATTTATTCTCCCACACAAGCATACAGAAAAACCTTTCCTACTTTACATAGAGGAAAGGTTTAATTTGCTACTTGCATACTGCTTTTTGCCCTTCGCTCTTATCGTTCGAGACCTGTAGCCTCGCACAGGTTTTAGCACCTATTCACCTGCATTTATCAATACAAGTGAGGTTGCTGGGCTTCATCGGGCCTGTCCCTCCGCCAGCTCGGGATAAGAGAGTATCCGTCCCAACCTATACTAAAGAAATGATATTCATTTGTCAATTAATATTCACATTTTCCTGAAAGTTTTTCTCAATACGCCTGAAATGAAATATTAATAAGGAAATAATGCATTCACACAAACAAAAAGAAATAAATAGTATACATTATTTATATAATTGTGTTATACTCTTGTTGGGGATTACGAGAAATATTTCATTAAATGAAAAGGATGGTATATAAATATGAGTACTGTGAATGTCCAAATTGGTTTACACGAATTATTGAACGGAAGCAATGCACAGATTCAACTAAGTGTTCCGCAATTAGTGGAAAAAGTATTAATGCGAAATGAAGGGAAATTAACTTCTACTGGTGCCGTTTCTGCTTCAACAGGAAAATATACAGGACGTTCTCCTAAAGATAAATTTATTGTGAAAGAAGCATCGGTTGCTGACAAAATTGCTTGGGGAGCTGTGAACCAACCGATTTCTGAAGAACATTTTAATAAATTATATACTAAAGTTTTAGAATACTTAAAAGAAAAAGAAGAGTTATTCGTCTTCAAAGGATTTGCAGGCGCTGACCGCAATTACCGCCTACCAATTCAAGTTATTAACGAATATGCATGGCACAATTTATTTGTACATCAATTATTCATTCGTCCAACTGAAGAAGAATTAACGACTCATGAATCAGAGTTCACAATTGTTTCTGCACCGAATTTCAAAGCTGATCCAGCTGTTGACGGTACAAACTCTGAAGCATTCATTATGGTTTCATTCGAAAAACGCATCGTATTAATTGGTGGTACAGAATACGCTGGAGAAATGAAAAAATCAATCTTCTCTATTATGAACTTCTTATTACCTGAACAAGATATTCTTTCTATGCACTGTTCTGCAAACGTAGGTGAAGAAGGCGATGTAGCATTATTCTTCGGTTTATCTGGAACAGGTAAAACAACATTATCTGCTGATCCAAACCGTAAATTAATTGGTGATGATGAGCACGGTTGGTCTGATAACGGTGTATTCAATATTGAAGGCGGTTGCTACGCGAAATGTGTAAACCTTTCTCACGAGAAAGAACCACAAATTTTCGATGCAATCACATTTGGATCTGTTTTAGAAAACGTTATCATTAATGACCAAACGCGTATCGCAGACTATAACGATACTACTTTAACAGAAAATACTCGTGCTGCATACCCTATGCATGCGATCGACAATATCGTACTGCCAAGTGTTGCTGGACACCCAAATACAATCATTTTCTTAACTGCTGATGCATCTGGCGTATTGCCTCCAATCAGTAAGTTATCAAAAGAACAAGCTATGTATCATTTCTTAAGTGGTTACACTAGTAAACTAGCAGGAACAGAGCGCGGTGTTACATCTCCGCAAGCAACATTCTCAACTTGCTTCGGTTCACCATTCTTACCACTTGATGCATCTCGCTATGCTGAAATGCTTGGTGAAAAAATTGAGAAACACGATGCGAAAGTATTCTTAGTAAACACTGGCTGGACTGGTGGCGAATACGGCGTTGGTAAACGTATGAACTTAGGTTACACTCGTGCAATGATTCAAGCTGCATTAAACGGTGAACTTGCGAAAACTGAAACAGCTAAACATGACATCTTCGGTCTTGAAGTTCCACTTCACGTACCAGGTGTACCTGACGAAGTGTTAATGCCTGAACAAACTTGGGCTGATAAAGCTGCTTACAAAGCAAAAGCAATCGAACTTGCAAATGAATTCAAAGCTAACTTCAAAAAGTTCGACAGCGTATCTGAAGACATTATTAACTTAGGCGGTCCAATCGCTTAAATTAAAACTTTCTGTTGGAATAACCCTTTACTCATATGAATAAGTGTCGTGTAACCGTAAAGTTTCGCGTACTCACCGACAAAACCCAATGCGGCTTAACGGTTACACACACTTACATAAAAAAGAAGCTTACGTGAAAACGTAAGCTTCTTTCTATATCTTATATAAAGTGAAACGCTAATCTCTTCATCTGTGACCTAGATTATAAAATTACAGCTTCGAATATATACATTATATCCCTACTGGGTTTCACATCGTATGGGGCTAAAAAAGGCCCTGACCGCTTCTATCCGTGGCTGGATCATCTATTCCATCTAAAAAGAAGTCTTTTACCTTTTTTAGCTCTTTGTTAGTTCTTTCTCATCTTTCATGCTATAGTATCCTAAATTAACAACAATTAAGAAATACCCACCCAAAATCCCTACTGCAAATGCCCACATAACCATGTGGTGCTCAATTTCGTACATAATAATAGCACCCAAAATTGCAGCTGCAAAACGGTTAAACATACCGAGTGTCGGTGCTTTCGTCTTCTTTACAATACTATCTCCAAGCTTCTCAATTCGTCTCCCTAAAAGCCAAACGCAATACATACTTACAATAAGCCCAATTCCAGCACCTAGAAAATGAGCTGAAAACGGCGTTAACATCCAGCCTAGTAACAAAATACCTAGTATATAATACGATTGGATTTTAAATGATCTTAGTGACATACTAATCATGCTGTACCTCTCTTCATTCGTTCTTATCTATCCAACAAAAAATTTCTTTCAAATTCATATTCCTTACATCCATTTCACTCAAATTAAAAACAACATAAACAGTATGTTTATGTTGTTTAAATATTTTTAGGAAATAATATTATACAAGATTTCAAACATCATATTCTCATATTTTGTGACGGTTTTTCAAACTTTTTTCGTCCATTTATGAAAAAAATGATATCAATCTATGAACATACGGATATGATGTAATAAGCACACAAATAAAGGGGGCGTCTAATGATTTATTTTTTAATGGCTCTCATTCACCTCATTATCCCTGCACTTATTGGACTTTCATTGTATTGGTACACGAAAAACCATAGCATTTTTTACGCTGTCCTCGGTGTTCTTCTTCCAGGTATTATTCTTATTACACTCTTCCGTATTCCATTTTTAAACTTAATTCCACTTATTACTGCTATCTTATTTCTCATCTTCTTACCAAAAATAAAAAAATAGGAAAGCAGATCATAGGTGATCTGTTTTCCTATTTTGATATAGGTTCCCCTGCAATAGAATGAACTTTTACTTTCTCCGATTTCACAAACCATAGACCGACAAAAATGATAATTCCACCGATGATTTGTTGAAACGATACATATTCATTTGCCCAGACAGCTGCAAATAAAACAGCTACAAGCGGCGTTATATACATATATACCATCGTATGTGACGCCCCAATTTTTTGAACACCAACATACCACATTACTAGACCAAATACTGTTACAAAGAAAATAGAATATAGTAAAGCAAATAGTGTCATTCCGTGAGTAATGTGAAATGGCATGACAAACACATGTGGACCACTTAACAATAATAGCGGAATCGCACCCACTAATGCAGACCATGCTGTAACACGTAATGCTGAATATTTTTTAATTAATGGTCCTGCTAAAACAGGATAAAGCCCCCAGCATATTGATGTAATAAGTCCAATTCCATTGCCATAAAAAGAACTAGTAAGCGAATGTCCTGCTACTAAAACTAATGCTGCACCAACAAAGGCAGTCATAGAACCGATTAACTTTCGAGAAGAAAACTTTTCTTGTTTCAAGAAAATCGCAAATGCAGTTGTAAAAATAGGTGAAATAGAAATGAGTAAAGAGGCATTTGTAGCAGATGTATATTTGACAGTTTCCATAAATAACGTTTGATACAGTACAATACCTACAATGCTAACGATAATTAATCTAGGTATATCCTTTCGCTCCATATAAACCGACTTTTCAATAAAAAAGGTAAGGAGTAACAGAAGCGGTGCCGCCGCCATCATGCGAAGTGCAGTAAACTCAATTGCTGTAAATTCTAAAAGTCCATACTTCGCAATTGTATAGTTAATCCCCCAAATAATAACAACACTTAAAATTAACAACTCAATTCCCCATCTTCTCATGCGTATCCCCTCCGCAAAGAAGATTATACAGAAAATTCAATCACATGTACATTTCATTATGTGAAAAAATCTTTTTACTTTTGAAACGTTTTGGTAAATGAAATTATATCGGCGCAACTCCATTTATATCAGCGATTTTTTCAATATATCGACTTATCAACAAAAATCGACAATAATAGCGACTTATAAAATAAAAAAGGTGATTCCAAAATACATTTTGGAATCACCTTTCCTTTACTATATTCGAACGTGTAACTTCATATTTGGATTATAAAACTGGCTTGGGCTCTTCAACTGAAAAGTTCCTCCACCTTCATGCCAATCAACCGTTAACTTATCGTCCATAAATACAAGCTTTGTACGATCAGCGATAAAGTTCATTGTGCTTGATTCAATATCCACATCGCGCTCATCTTTCTCTGCTACAGCTACTAAATCGATGATTCCGCTCATGACACAACCGCAACCCTCATTATCGTAAAATAACTTTATATATTTCGCTTCACTTGGAATCGTATCTATAATCTTTTTATATGCTGCTTCTGTTACAGTAACGTACATATGTTAATCTTCATCCTCTCTTCTCTTATCATTCATATATTGTATCACCATTTTTCTTAAAAGTTATATACAGAAAATTAAGACTAATATACAATGTATGTGATAAAGTTTCAGCAATCGAGCTTTTATGAGTAGTTCATGCAGGAGAAAGGATGTTTACTATCCGTGTTCAAACTACAACGATATCCCATGTTATTAGGTCTATTTAGTAGTTTCTTCATTTCTAGCGGAATGCTATTACAGCATGTACTTCCCTATTCTCCTTCTATTAGCTGGATCCTAGGTTTTATTTGTTTCCTATCCGCTTCTTATTTTGCTACGAAGAATACAAACAACTCATAAAGCAAGAATCATCTTAAGGAGGATTATCAAACATGCCAGCCTTAAAAAAAATAGAGCAATCACTCGATCACTTATTCCAAATTGAAAAATACGGAAAAGATAGTGCCTTTAGTCGATTTATCCCAGCCGTATATGATCCTATCAAATTTCCTTGGCAACAATTTTTCGAAGCAAATTTTGTAGATTTATTTAACGGCCTTATGATGCACGGATCTGAAAATGTAAACAAAGTATTTTTAGCTGTATTCCCTACAGATGACGTTCTTGAAACATTCATTTCACAATCCACACCTGGTGATTTACTCTTTATGCACCATCCCCTTGTAATGGAGTGTGGTGATCCGCTTGGAAGATCAGGTCGCGGTTTCATACCAATTCCTGAAAAATATTTGCAAGGAATAAAAGAAAAACAACTTTCTATATATACATGTCACGTACCAATGGATTTTCATCAAACGCATGGAACGAGTATTTCAATTGCAAAAGCATTAAATGCTACTGTAGTGGACGACTTTGCATATGGAGGTCCAGAACAAGAACCAGTTGGCCTTATTTGTGAAATAGATGAAACATCAACAGAAGCACTCCAAAAACATCTAAAACAACTCTTCCAGATTCCTTACACAGACTTCGAAGGTAAACGACATGATTCCATCAAAAAAATCGCAATTATCGCTGGATGTGGCGATGTTGTATCTTTAATGAAGGAAGCAGAAGAAAAAGGTGCTGAAGCATATATTACAGGAGAAATCCATTGCCATATCGACAATGATTACGGCCGACATAAATACTCGCTCATTATGGATTATGTAAAAGAAACGAATATGTCTCTAATTGGTGTGTCACACTCTGCCTCTGAATATTTAGTGAAAGAGACATTGATGTATGATTGGTTTAAAGAAAATTTTGATGTGGATGTTATTTTGCTTCCGCAGGAGAAATGGTGGCTCTAACGCTATCATTTTTTAAATTTATATACACAATACAATCGACCACAGAAAAATAGATAAAGTGAAACCTTAATCAGTCCTCACCAATCGGGCTGCCCGGCAAATAGCTGGATAAATGAGAAAGCACCTGTACCAACGTAAATGCTTTCGTTGTGCCAGAAAACGAACCTACTGGTAGCACCGAGTTTACTGGCGCTACCAGTATTACAGCATGAATATATATTCTATTTTTCTAATCACTGACATATAGCAATTCATTTCATAAAAAAAAGACCCGAGATTCGGGTCAACAAATAGAAATATAAATGAACTACAACAAATAACAGACAAAGCCATTATATATTTTTCATAGTAAAACATCCATTATTTTCTTTTTACACTATCAATATATTATTTTTCGTTATCGTCCTCTTTTTTAGAACGTCTACCTAAGAAGAACACAAAAGCATTACTTCCAAATAAGTGATGTTTTTTCTATTTAATGCAGTGGTAACATAACCTCAACCGTTGTTCCAACCCCAACTTCACTTTCAAAACTCATTTTACCATTGTGGTCTTTAATAATTTTTTCTGTAACTACTAAACCTAGACCAGTTCCTGTTTCTTTCGTTGTATAAAAGGCTTCATTTAACTTTGGAATTTTATCTTTTGGAATACCACATCCCTCATCTTTCACTTGAACGATGATTCCATCTTTTACAGTAACTTTAATCGTAATTGTTCCCCCAACTGACATTGCTTCAATTGCATTTTTGATTAAATTAAAAAAGACCTGTTTTAATCGTTTTTCATCACATGTAATGGACGGTAAGTCTTTACTGTAAATACCTTGTATGTGGACTCCTTGTTTTAAAGCAGGCTTTTCCATAACTCGAATAACATAAGAGATAATTTCTTGTATGTTATGAGTTTCTGATTCTAGTGATTTAGATTTCTCAAATCCACTAAGTTCTGTAGCAATTATATGAATCCGATCTACTTCTTGTTTCATAATATCACTATAAATTTTATCCTCTGGATGCTTGTCGGCTTGTTTATTCACAAGTTTTTTTAAGTTTGCTAAAGGTCTTCTAATCTTATAACCAATAACCGTTGCCATTTTTCCAACAGCTGCTAGTTTTTCTGTCTGTTTTATTTCTTTGTCCATCATCTCAAGCGTACGAACGTAAGACTGAACCCTCAAAAATATAATCCAACATATAATAGTAAATACACTATATAATGCCATTGGGATTAAAACGAGAGAAGATTGAATAATGATTCCTGTAAGAGCGTACTTCCCGACAAGTATCGCTGGAACTAACCAGAAATATCTTTTGTTCACAAAGATTGGTGCGAACAAAATAAAAAATACTTCTACTATATTTCCACCGTCAAATTCCGCATCGCTACCATAATAAATCATAATGTTATGGATACAATCTAATACATTATAGCCAATTAGAATAATATACTTTACCACAAAAACATTCTTCCATTTCATAAAGTATATTCCACTGCAAAACAATACTACCGTCAAAAAGTAAAGCCATAAACCTAAACCATCTTCAAACTTTCCTACGCCTTCTTGCTCTCCCGCGATTAAAGGTACGATAAATTCATAGGCAAGATCATACACAAAAAATATAATAAAAAATAAACTTAAAAATACTTTCAATGCCTTTATTTCTTCATTTTTAAATATATAGCCTTTATTCATATGGTAACTCCTAGCTTTTCTTCCACTTGGATTTCAGTATTTCCACACTTCCTTGGGAGAATGATGTCTATTCTCGTTCCAGTATCTCTTTCACTTGAAATATGCAGCTCACCAAGGTGCTCGGCGACAATTCGATTCGCTACCGTAAGTCCCAGACCAATTTTATCTTGTTTCGTTGTATAAAAGGCTTCTGTAACACGGGTTAAGTTTTCTTGCTTAATACCATGACCATTATCGATTACGCTGATTATTACATATTCTTTCCCTTTATTCTCTAATTGCAAATGTAATATGCCACCTTGTTCCATTGCCTCTAAAGCATTTTTTATCGTATATAAAAAGACTCCTCTTATTTTTCGTTCATCACATTCAACTTCTATTGTTTTTTCTTCCACATTAGAAATAAACTGCACGTTTAATTCATTCATTTTTCCGCGAAGACTTGTTATTACTTGTAATACAATTTTTCCTACATCATGTTTCTTATAAATAGAAGGTTTGCATGTAGCAACTTCCATCAACTCACTTATCATATTATTCATATTTTCTATTTCAAAAATCATACGTTTATAAATAGGATCCTCTTCATGCTTCTCTCGTTGTAATTGCGTAAATCCTTTTAATGAAGCCAGTGGATTTTTAATTTCATGTCCAACAGTCGCTGCCATTTTTCCGATTACTGCTAATTTTTGTGATTCACTAGCAATCGCAATACTTTCCTTTACGGCTGAAAGATATTGTAAAAATCGATTTAAAATGATATATACAACTATTAACATAAGTGTACACATAATAAGGAACATAAATGCTTTTATTTCCTCTAATACAAATAAATAAATTAAATATTTTCCTACAATAGAGGAAAGCAAAAACACATAAAATTTTTTATTTAAAAATATGGGTACAAAGAAAATGAGAATAATTTCTATTATATTTGTCGCATCAAACGCCGCCTTATTATAAAAAATATACGAAACTATATTAGCGATTTCTATCCCTATGTATGCAAATATCCATGCATATTTAACAAGGTTTGCCTTCTCTTTTTTCAGTAAATATATATTCACGCATAGTATTGCTACTCCGCAAATAACTTGCCATATTATGTTGTATCCCTTATCCATTATTGATTTATCTTCTAATACGATTGCATAGAAAATTTGATATACAATAACAATGACATATAACACCCATAAAAGGAGTTTTGCATTCCTTTCTTCTTCTTTATATGATAGAAAACTTTCTTTCACTTCAACACCCCTTCAAAATAACATCTCAAAGAATACCATTTATTATAATAAATGATTTTCATAGACAAACAAAGATAAATCGAACATTTGAGGAAAATCGTACCAAAAACGCAATATATTTAGACTATATACAGAGCATAAAATCTATGATCATTAATACGTATATTATGGAGGATGTTTTATATAGACGGCCTAAAAAGTAAAACAAAGCTTTTAGAGTGGAGCCTATTGATAGAACAGGGGGAGTTTTATGTTTGTTACTGTCGAGAAAGATGTGCATATTTTTGTGCAAGACGTTAATCCTGGTCCAGGTAGTAAGACTGTTTTCTTCGTTCACGGATGGCCTTTAAATCATCAAATGTATCAATATCAACTCAATGTTTTACCAGAGCATGGCTTTCGTTGTATCGCCATGGATATACGAGGGAATGGGCAATCTGATAAGCCATGGACTGGTTACACGTATGATCGATTAGCCGATGATATCGCAATTGTTCTAGAAGCACTCCAAGTAGAGAACGCTACATTAGTCGGTTTCTCAGTTGGTGGTGCTCTTTCTATTCGCTATATGTCTCGCTATCATGGGCGCCGCATTTCTAAGCTCGCATTAATTGACGCTGTCTCCCCCTCTTTCGTTAAAAATCAAGAGTCCCCTTACGGTGTACCGAAAGAACAAGCAGATGCTCTCATTAATCAAATGTATGCTAATTTACCAAAATTTTTAAATGACGTATCTTTATCCTTTTTCAATAGAAACTTAGGGGCTGCAACCCTTGAATGGTTTTCTTATCTCGGTATGCAGTCCGCTTCTTATGCCCTTATCAAAATTTTACAAGCAGCTGCAAATGAAGATGTAACGAAAGATTTAAATAAAATTAACGTCCCAACAAAAATCTTCCACGGCGTTCACGACCAACTAATTCCTTACAAAAGTGCTGAGCTTACGCAACAACGAATTAAAAATTCTCAGTTACATGCTCTTACAAATAGTGGTCATGGTTCACCAATCGATCAAGCGGATGAATTAAATAAAGAACTGATAAAATTTTTACATGCATAACAACTGCAATACAAGAACGAAAGTTAATATAATAGATTTTTTCACAAAACATAAAATTCACATATTTCTCACAAATACACAAATAAAACGATTACATTTTCATATATACTAAATGTACAGGTAATACTCCCTAAACCCAGCTTGTCTGGTTACCCCGTTAAATACTATGAAAAAAGAACTTGTATCGTTATACAAGTTCTTTTTGTTTCTTTTATTTAAAGAGGATATCTGTACTATATTGATTTCCAACGAGTAAATCATATTGGAGCATTTTATATTGCTCTAACATTTCTTTTTGTTTCTTTGTTAAATCATTGATTACTTCTCCATTTTTATCAACTTTTAATTCATCTCTAAGCACTGGTATTTCCTTGTAAAGTTCCGATAAAAATTGATAAAATAAGGATTTATTTAATCCTGCATAATCAAAAATAAGATTAGAAAAATGAATTGGGCTTACTAAACCTAAATTATCATTTGGCATATCAAAGTTTGCATACATTAATAGCGGCGTTTGCGCCATCGCTAAACGTTCACTCGGTGTTTTTTCATTCGTTATATACCCGTTTTCTTTATAAAAAGATTTATTTGTTCCTAGTGATGGAAGATGATCTCCAAAGAATACTAATAATGTAGGTCTATCTAAATTATCTAGTTGCTCTATTAAATATTGAAGTGCCTCATCTGAACGTCTTAATCCTTCTGTATACGTCTCTAATTCTCCTTTTGATTCTTCATTTTCTAGCCCGCTAATTTCTATTAGGTTTTCACCAAATCGGCCCTCTGTAAATGGAAAATGATTTTGCATCGTAACTGCATGAATAAATGTAGGCTGTTTTTGTTCCTCTAACTCAGCAATTATCTCTTTACTCATCGCTAAATCACTAATATAATCTCCATCAATATCCACATTTTTCATCGTGTCCTCTGCATTAAACTTATCAAATCCTAACACCTTATATACATCATCACGTTTAAAGAATGTGCGACCAAATGAATGAATTGCACTTGTGTAATACCCTTCTTTTTTCAACGCCGTAGGGATTGATGGAATTTCTTTCTTATTTGTAATAACCTGCTGATATGGTATAGAACCTGGCTTTAACAAACTCATTGAATAACTTGTTAATGCCTCAAATTCAACGTTCGCCGTATTTCCCCCAAATGTAGGAGAAATAGTTTGTCCCCCAGGAAAGTTTTCTATATAATGATGTAAATTTGGTACAGGATCTTCACTAAAAGAAAGGTTGGTTACTTTCGTCGGATCCCAAAACGATTCACTCATTACAAAAATAATATTCGGTTTCTCTTTTTTCTTTTGACTCCCTATATTTCCACTATATTGTTTTTTTATATCGTTTGCTATTTGAAGCATATTTTCTTTAGAATAATTTTTTGGTTTTTCCATAACTGTTGTATCTAAATTGCTAATAAACCCAAGTATAAAACCATTTGAAGCGTAGTTCTCATTTTGATTCCACAAAACAAAATCTACACCTGATTTTTGAAATACTTTATTCATAAATGTATTCGCAAAATTGCCATACGCATATAGAACAAAAATAGATCCTACTACTAATAAGGCTCTTATTCCTAGATGAATCTTTACATTTTGAATATACCTTCTCATATATATCCCTGCTACAATACAAGCTACGATACTTAAGATAATGACAAAAATATAACTCCAACTAAAATAGTCCATCACCATCGGTATAACAGATTGCATATGAGTAATTTGTGTGAAATCAGAAGGATATAACGGATCACCTCTAAAAATAAGCTTCAAATAATTCACAATACATAAAATGACTAACGTACAGCTCGTTAAAACCATACTTAGAAAAACCTTACCTATTAAATTATATACAAGAATATATATCGCATAAATTACTACAAAACTTAATATAAACTGCATATTATAAAAGTAAATCCAATTCATTGCCTCTATGAAACTCATATTAACTTGCATGACAATATAAAATAACGCTACTGTATGAGCTAATAAAAGTAATATAAAATGCACTCGCAGGGATGCTCTAAGTATAGACATCTCTTTTTTAATGAAATGCGTAATATAAAACGTTATGCCCCATATGAACATCATCATAACACTTAAAACAAGCTTTTGATTTAAATGATCTTTCATCATGTCTAAATTAAAAACCTTTAAAATCATAAACAGCATAGTTATTACTAATAAAGTCACCATACTACTTATAATGCTAGAAATTAATATATTTCTTTTTGGAAGATGAAAAAGTGTAGAACCATACTTCAATTCATTCCCTCGTTTCTATGTCTTAATTTCCCCGCATCGAAAGAACTATTTCTATTAAAATAACATATATTACATATTTCGTCAGCATACTTGCTTCTACCATAAATGTATTGTCTTAATATTCCCTTAATCAACAGTTAAATTGTGGTATACAAATTACTCATTCTTGAAAAACTTAATTTCAGCATTCCACTTTATGATATAATAACTATGTTTTGGAAATCCTTAATACTATTAAAGATTTCACATAAAATTACGAAAGAATTAATAAAAAAGGAGTTGCTCATTTTTGCTTACTAAGTTTAAGAGTTTGCCTAAAGCGGTATATGCAATTTTGGCGCTTTCTTTCCTGTTGCACGTTTTTTGTTTAGTAAAACAGCCAGGATTAGATGGAGAGTTAGTCAAAGTAACATATGGTGCAAATGATGCCTTTAACTATTCGTTAACAGCTGAACAACTATTAAAACATGGTGTATTTGGTTATGTGTATTTAGAACCTAGTGAAGTTCCAGGGAAAAATGCATATATTACACCAGGTCAGCCATTACTATTAGCTGGCGCTATGATTATTTCTGATATTACATCAATTCCTTACTATTACGTAGCAACTGTTATTAACATGATCATGAACCTTTGCACAGTGCTATTAGTATTCTTAATAGGAAAAGAATTGTTCGAAAAAAACATTTATGGAATTGTTGCAAGTATTTTATATGCTATTTATCCAAGTAACTATACATACTTCCGTACATTGCTAACAGAAGTTCCATCCATATTCTTATTGGCGTTATGTGTATATGTATTTGTTCTCGCATGGAAATACAATAAAGTGAAATTCCATATATGGTTTGGAATTGTCGTTTCAATTTTACTTATGTTCCGTCCAAATCCAGCTCCAATGATGCTCATTCCTGTTCTTGTTGTGTTATTTACATATGGATTTAAAGAATCCATTCGAATCGGATTGTTATGGTTTATCGGACCTTTCTTTATTATTGGCGCATGGGTTGTTCGTAACTACTTAGCACTCAACCAATTTATTTTATTCTCAACCCAAGGTGCAGATCCACTAATTGCCGGTGCAGATCCATTTAATAAAATTGGATATGAAAATATAGTAAATGAAATGAGAGCTAAAGGCTTAGATGACAAAGGTGCATACGCAAAAGAATTAATTAAGAACGGATTTAAGACGGACTTCACTTATTGGTTCTCTTGGTTCACTGTCGGTAAAACAATTGAATTATTCAAAACAGCTCCTGCTGTAGACCAATATCGTATTCACAACTTTATGCAACTATGTCATAGAGTGTTTATCATCGGTACATTCTTGAGCAGCTTCTGCTTCATGCTAAATTCATTTAAACATAAACGCGTTATGATGCTAGTAGCAAGTTCAATTATTTACATTATCTTCTCAAACTTATTCTTAGCAATTAATCGCTATGGATTTTTCATTAATCCTCTTATGTGCTTAATTCTTGCATACGGATTAATTCACATTGTGCAGAAGCTTCCATTCTTCCGCACTAATCAAGCATAATAAGAAAGAGGTCGTCCACCGTTGGACGACCTCTTTCTTATTCCCCCACACTTTACACACGGCCAATTTGTCCATTCTGTAATCACACTTTAATTCCGTATGTATGTGTGTCTGTATTTGTCAAAATATCTTTCACAACACCACTCACTGTTTTACGTATAAATGCAAGTTTTTTACAACTATTACTATAACGAAAAGAGAAAATGATTAGTATGTGTATTATATAAAAGGAAGCAGCCATATTTTCCATACGATACATACGAGCACTATAACTACAAAATCAAAAAAATCTAATCTCGGTCCTTTTTTCATATTCATATGTAGCCACATATGAAACCATTTTATTTTTGTATATTTATGGATGTTTTTCTTTGCAAATCGGTAAATAAGCATTTGCATAATAAAAAATCCGGCCACAAAAATAAATAATAAGATGAGAAATCCAATCACAAAATTCCTCCTATTTTTGTAGCGTTTTTTCTACTATCCGATTTTTCAAAACCCACTCTTCAAACTGGGCACTTCCAAATTCCCAACTAAGATCGCGAGCATGTACAGAAAAAACGTAATAACCGGCATATTCGTCCATAAACCTACCTAACTCTACATCGTCTTTCTGAATACCGTATACTCCAAAATTAAAATACACATCCCATACGTCTTCATTCTTCCTCTTATAAGCGATCGATTCCATATCACATTCTGTCCCGAAATAATCAAGATGTAAATGTACGCTATCATCGTATTCGTACTCCATTTTATCACCCCTTATATTTGTACTTCTTTACCACCCAAAAAATTCCTGCTATCTACACTCACATATGGGCACTTACCTACATATCATGCTTGTAGAGTGACTTCTAGGAGGTGTTATATAGTGAAAAAATTAATCGCGATTTTTTGCATCATGTTACTAGCTGTTTTTACTTTTGCTGCTTGTAGTAGTAAAAAAGAAAGTACGAAAGAACAAACTCAAAACATTCGCGTTGGCGAAGTTACCCATTCTCTCTTCTATGCCCCATTATATGTCGGGATTGAAAAAGGATTTTTTAAAGATGAAGGACTAAATATTGACCTACAAACAACAGCTGGTGGCGATAAAACGATGACCGCCCTATTATCTGGCGGAATTGATATTGCTCTCGTCGGTTCTGAAACGTCTATTTACGTTCATCAACAAGGAGCGAAAGACCCTGTCATTAACTTTGCACAGCTTACACAAACAGATGGGACATTTTTAGTTTCACGTAAAAAACTAGACTCTTTTAATTGGAATGACGTAAAAGGTGTTACATTTTTAGGACAGCGTAAAGGCGGCATGCCGCAAATGGTTGGGGAATACGTTTTAAAGAAAAATGGCATTGATCCTCGGAAAGATACGAACTTAATTCAAAATATCGAATTTGCTAATATTGCAAATGCCTTTGCATCTGGTATAGGAGAGTTTGTGCAGCTCTTTGAACCGACTGCAAGCATATTCGAAAAAGAAGGTAAAGGTTATATCGTCGCTTCATTCGGAAATGAATCTGGTACTGTTCCTTATACAACGTTCATGGCAAAAGAAAGTTTCTTAAAGAAAGATAAAGCTGCTGCTGAAAAGTTCACACGTGCGCTCTATAAAGCACAGCAATGGGTTGATACACATAGTCCAGAAGAGATTGCTGATGCTGTTTCTCCGCTATTTAAAGACACTTCGAAAGACATTACAGTAAAAGTAATTGAACGGTATAAAAAACAACATTCTTATGCGACAAATCCACTACTAGATGCGGAAGAATGGAAACAGCTCCAAACGATTATGAAAGATGCTGGTGAATTACAAAAAGAAGTCCCACATGAAGCGCTCGTCAATACAAAAATTGCCGAAAGCGTTATTAAGAAATAGAGGCGAAGTGTATGAGTTTTTTACAAATACGTAACGTTTCTCACTGTTTTTTCGCAAAAGAGAATGCCAAACTTATTCTCGAAGATATGAGCTTACAAGTGGAAGAAGGCGAATTTATTTCTATACTCGGCCCAAGTGGTTGCGGTAAAACAACGCTCCTCTCAATCATTGCTGGACTACTTGATCCAATTGATGGTATCGTCTTTTTAGATGGTGAACCAATTACAACGAAAACTTCATCTATGGGATATATGTTGCAGCAAGATTACTTATTCCCGTGGAAAACAATTGAAGAAAATATTATGCTTGGACTTCATATTCGAAAGATTTATGATGAACAGATGAAAGAACATACTTTAAATCTTTTAAAACAAGTCGGTCTACATGGGGTAGAAGGACAATATCCTCGTGAACTATCCGGCGGTATGCGTCAACGTGCTGCTCTCGTTCGAACGTTAGCAACTGATCCGAAAATTTTATTACTAGATGAACCATTCTCCGCACTCGATTATCAAACGAAATTAAAACTAGAAGAACTCGTTTTCAACTTACTAAATAAATATAAGAAAACATCACTACTTGTTACTCACGATATTGAAGAGGCGATTGCGATGAGTGATCGTATTTATTTACTGCAAGCGAATCCTGGAAAAATCGCAAAAACCTTTATCGTCCCGGAAAGTATCCGTTCTTTATCACCGTTAGAAGCACGCCATCACTACGATTTCCCAGCCCTCTTTCAAGATATATGGAAGGAGCTGGAACGACTTGGATAATATAAAACAACTACATGAACAATTTCGAAAGAAAGAACGCAGGCGTGCTTGGATTGCTCGCTCATTACAGCTTTTACTACTTATTCTTTTCTTTGCACTATGGGAAATAGCTAGCAAAAAGAATGGATCGATCCTTTACTCTTTAGTTCTCCTTCGAGTATTTGGGATCTCTTCTTAACGAAATGGATCGACGGTTCACTTTGGGTCCACATATGGACGACATTGCTGGAAACAGGAGTAGGCTTCATTCTCGGAACGGTACTCGGTGCTATTATTGCCACATTTCTTTGGTGGATGCCACTTCTAGCCCGCGTACTTGATCCTTACCTCGTCGTCCTAAATGCAATGCCAAAAGTTGCACTCGGTCCAATCATCATCGTTATTTTCGGTCCAAACATTTCATCTTCTATCGCAATGGGAGTAATCATTTCCATCATCATTACCATTCTCGTTATTTACAGTGCATTTCAAGAAGTCGATTCTAACTATATAAAAGTGATGGACACATTTGGCGCAAATAAATGGCAATGTTATAAGCAAGTCGTTCTCCCTGCATCCTTTCCAGCAATTATCTCAACGTTAAAAGTAAATGTTGGTTTATCCTGGGTCGGTGTTATTTTCGGAGAACTTCTCGTTTCCAAACAAGGACTTGGCTACTTAATTAGCTACGGATTCCAAGTCTTTAACTTCACACTCGTCTTACTTAGCGTACTACTCACATGTGTTCTTGCAACTCTTATGTATGTATTTGTTGAGGCATTTGAAAAAATTCTAATTGGAAAAAGAAAAAGAAGCTGACTCAAAACAGTGCGCTATAGTCAGCTTCTTTCTTTTACCTTTTATCACACATTTTCGTTTCATTTGTAATGTTTCCATCCGCAACCGTAACTGTATGGAAACAGTCTTTCACACGTACTGTAACGACATTATCTTTTCGATCTATCACATGATAATCATTAAACTTTTCATTCAAAGCACTACGAATTTGCTCCCCTTCAAAAATCGGAAAACCGTGAGACATTACCCAAATGAGACCAGCAACAGCAAGAATCGTTTTCATACGTTTCATTACCTCCTCGAGAGTAAACTTATAGTCCCTACAACACGCGCATTATAATTGTGTCTAAATTGTGACATTTTTATACTAATTCTATTTTATACCGCAAGTTCCTTCTTCTTTTTAATAAAAATACAGAATTTTCAATTTTATCAACATAAAAAAACGCAAAGAATTAAAAATTCTTCACGCTTTTCTTTAACGAAACTATATCGAAAGCATACCTCACATTAGTCTCCACTTTGTTGTTCTATCGTTTTTGAAACATCATATAATCCCGACAGCACTTCCGCTCTCATTTTTACAAGCTCAGGGAACTGATAGAAGAAAGCAATTTTTTTATATTTTAACTCTGTTCCTTCTTTCACCTTTTTTGAATCTTGTAAAATAAACGCTGTAAATGTATCTGCGATATCCTCCGTTACATTTGTTGTTCCATACAGCGATACAAAATCATCATGCTTTTCTTTATAAAATTCAATTTGTGCCTCTTCACTTTCTTCTACTTTCTTTTCTGTCCACTCTTGCTCAATTGGTTTCCAAAATTCATTATAAAATTGGTTAATATACGAAGTTTTTCTCGCACATCCATTTTTCAAGAACACCGTTTTACATTTATTTCGATATGATGAAATGTCTTTCTCTTCATCAAACGCCTCTAAATATTTCCTATCCACTGGTACTTGTTTATGCCCAATCGTTAATACGTGAGCCGTTTCATGAATTAATGTTTTCATCACTTCATCTATATTCACCCCAGAATCGAGCACGTCTAAACTAAGCAACCAATCTCTCGGGTCATCCATACTTGGCATGACATGGGCAACAACGCCGTCATAACCATCCGTTATTAAATCCAACCCTGTTATATTCTCACGATATTTCACTGGAATGAGAGTGCGATACATGTCCCATAACGTTTCATGATACTCTCTATCTTGCCGCTGGCTTAACAAATCATCTTTTGCTACTTTGTCATCTGCAAAAACTTTATTCAATCTCTTACGATCCAATTTCTCAAAATAAGGATCTACAATTTCATCATCATCGATATAATAAGAAGCTAAAAAGAAGTAATTGTCATCCTCTTCTTTTTTCTGTTCCGCCTCTTTCATATTCATACTTTCATACTCTTCTATGTCATAATCCTCTACTTTTTCAAGTTCTGAAAGTCCCTCTATCTTTTTATATACTTTTTGTAATGTTTTATCTCCTATTTGCGTGCACTCTTCTTCTGTTTTACAAATTTCTTTTTCATTCGTAACCTCGATAGCACTCTCGCATCCTGCAACTAAACTGCTTGCTATAATACAACACACTAACTTGCCATACAGTTTCTTCATACAATCCCCCATTATTCCATTCTACAAAATATCATAATCATTTTTTTACGAATATGCGATAATTAATTATAAAAACTGCAAGGAGGCTTCCCATGATTCGTGCAATCTTATTCGACTTAGATGGAACACTATTAGATCGGCGCCAATCTTTAGAACAATTTATTTGTGAGCAATATAATCGCTTCGCCTCACATTTGAAGAGCATAGAGAAATCAAAGTATTGTTCTCGATTTCTTGAACTCGATAATAATGGCTATACGTGGAAGGATAAAGTATATGCTACTCTCCTTTTCGAATACAACATTACTACTTTAACGCAAGAACAACTACTACACGACTATATTACAAACTTCCAACATCATTGTATTCCTTTCAAAAACACGCATGAACTACTTCAACAGTTAAAACAGCGAAACATTAAAATTGGTATTATTACAAATGGTTTTACTGAATTTCAGATGAGCAACCTTCGAGCACTACATATACATACGTATACAAACACCATTCTCGTTTCAGAAGCTGAAGGAATTAAAAAACCTCATCCTGAAATTTTCGAACGTGCTTTGCAAAGACTAGATGTGAAGGCAGAAGAATGTCTTTATGTTGGAGATCATCCAGAAAACGATGTGCTTGGTTCTGAACAAGTAGGGATTCTTGGTGTTTGGAAAAAAGATTCATTTTGGGGGAATTTTAAGCATTCACGTATCGTAGATGATTTGTTGGAGGTGCTTTCGTTTTTAGAGGTGGAGGTATCAACACAATAATAACAAATAAATTATATCAGCGATTTTCACAATATATCAATTCACCAACCAAAAGTAACAATAATAAGAGGAGGCGTTTTTCACAAACTGGTCATCTCCCTTTCAAGTAGACAGAAATAAAAAGAGTATTATGCCACGGCCTTTTCCCGATATTCTATCGGGGAAAGGCCGTGAAGTTTTTCTTGGAATCTTTCTGTATTATAAAATTGAATATATTCTTGAATTGCTCGGTAGGCCATTTCATATGTTTTTGGGCACACTAAATACAACTTCTCTGTTTTTAAATGTGAGAAGAATGATTCGATACACGCATTATCAAAACAGTTTCCACGTCTAGAATGACTACCGACAAATCCTAATTTCTCTAACTGTTTTGCGTAGGATTTAGATGTATATTGAAACCCTTGATCTGAATGGAAAAGGGGCTTAGTAGTTAATGACTTCCCTTCTAATTGACGTAATGTAGTTAAAACCAAATCTAAATCATTTCTTGAAGATAGCTTCCAGGCAACAATTTCATTGTTGTATAAATCTAACACAGCCGACAAATAGGCAAATTGTTCTCCGATTCGTACATAAGTAATATCTGTTACGAATTTTTGATTTTGCTTTTCAGCTTGAAACTCTCGATTCAAATGATTTTTAAATACCACAGATGTTTTTCTTCCATAAAACGGACGTTTTTTTCGAATGATAGATTGAATACCCAGCTCTCTCATAAGACGACGAACACGTTTATGATTCATTACCATTCCTTCTCGAGCCAAAGCACGAGTCATACGTTTATACCCATAGTAAGGGTGCTGACGATGAATAGATAAAATATGTTCTTTATGCCACATATCCCTTTTCTGACGTAAACGCTGCACGTTATGATATTTCCGCCATTTATAGTAGCCAGCCTTAGAAACTTCCGCGATTTGAAGCAACCATCGGAGTGGATAGGCTTGGCGTAATGAATCGATAAGAGAAAATCGTTCTTTCTTTAGGACCATTCCTTCCCGTGTAGATTTGGATTGCGCTTTTTTAAATACTCAACCTGTGCCTTCAAATAAGCATTTTCTTCTTCTAGACTATTAAAATTCTTTCGATTCCAGACACCACGTTGATCATCAAAGGACTCCCCTTGTTGCGCACGTTTTACCCACTCAATAATCTGGGCATCGCTCTTCACACCGAGTTGTTCACGAATTTCTCGCAATGATTTTCTCTCTTCTAATCGAAGACGAACTGCTTCTCGCTTTAGTTCTTCTGTATATTTTTGAAATGATTGTCCTTTTCTTGCCATAAAAAAATCCCCTCCAGATAAAACAGTATTGAGTCCATCATATCAGATGGACTCTTTTTTTACTGTCTACCTATAGGGGATAATACCAAACGCCTCCTCTTATTATTCATACACTGTAAACTGAGGTTTACTCGGATGATCTTTTACTAGCGCATCATCTGGAAACTTTGAAACTTTTTGATATACGGCAATGTCACCGATACAACCTCCTGTTAGTAGAATTCCTAAAAATGAGAGTGGCTCCAGATTCATAGCTAATCCCAATACAATTGGCAAAATTCCAGTTGGTAAAAACGGAAGCATTAACACTTTCTTCATTTGCTTTACTGTAACCGCCTGTTTAGAATGAGCATATGCAACACCTAATTTCCAATTAACGCCCCATTTTAGTTCACTCCACGGAACACCTCCGATATAGCGAAAGCCAATTAAATGTATCGCCTCATGAATACAAACGAGAACAATCATTGCGATAATAAAAAGAAACATCGTTAATAATGTAACTTCAACTTCAACTTGAACCCCACCTGAAAGAAATATATGCAAATAACCAATTCCAAACGACAAAGCAATTATTATAAAAAATAAAGAAAAGTTTAATTTAACCATCGAAACAGTAACAGTCGTTTCTTTTCTTTTATCCATCTTTCCCCTCCTAAAATGTAAATATATCTTTACAAAATTGTATAATATACCCAAAATAATATAAAGATATATTTACATTTATTCTTACATACAAAAAAAAGAAACCGGCTACTTTACTTCGTAAAACAGCCGATTTCTTCTATATGTTTCATCGTACGCGCTAATACGTCATCGCGCATTATAAAGCTAAATTTTCTATTCGTTTTAATGTTGTCCGGAATGTCTTTTAATAAAACAGACCCTTTCGTTTCTTCGTAATGCGTATGTTCTTCTACCGCACTAATTGTTGCAAAATAAATGTTTTTAATGATTATTTTGTCTTTTCCAGATACTTTGTATTGTCCTAAGTAAGTTAAATCAGAAACTATGCCGCCGGTTTCTTCATGAACCTCTCGAACTGCCGCTTCTTCCGGTGTTTCCCCTAGTTCTACTTTACCACCTGGAAATTCAAGACCGCGACGTAAATGATGCGTTAATAACCATTGATCCCCGTACCGGCATACAACCCAAACATGCTTTGGCTCAGGAGAAAATGGATAACGTTCAAACGATAATTGTACAGTGTTGTGGTAATAATCTTTAAATTTGTACATGCCATTACTCCCCTATTGATGGTTACAAGTTTTTCCTACCACAAATTGTAGCATATTCTCGCTTTTCTGCATAATATTATCCAATTACAATCCATTGATTATTCCCATTTGCGCGACTAATTCTTTCGTCTCATGATTTCCTAAATCGTAAATCATTTTATATGCTTTTTGTAGTTGTTCATCATATCGGTCATTATTTGAATCGTGATGATACTCAACAAATGGAACGTGGGAGCGTACAAATGACCCTAAATCTTCTACATATGCTTGATCAAAGTGCTCTCTTAATTCCGTAATTTCCTCATCATTTGCGGAAATCTCAAAATTATACGTATCCGCCGTCTTCACTTGTGAAATTTGACCATTTCCTATTGATATATAATATGTTTTTTTCGTCTCCATGTAACACCCTTCTTTCATCCTTTTATTTTCTATTGTTTTCATCAATTACAAAATTATGTAAAATAAAGAAAAGGAGGGATTTTATGTTCAAAATATTAATTATCGGTATTATCATCGTCCTAATCATCCTCGTACTCTCCATCATGACAATTAATAAAGGCTATGCTTATAAACATTCCGTCGATAAACTAGAAGACAATCCTTATACAAAAAAGAATAAGGAGAATTCCTAATATGCTTCGTATACTTCGCATCATAGTAGCACTCACTGTGATCGTTATGTCGGCAATTGGATTATATACAGGTCAAAATAATTTTTTACCTCTTTCACAATTTCTATTAGGGGCTTTAATGTTTCTCATCGCATTTGAACAAATAAAGAAAAAGGAATTAGCAACTGGATTTATTTGTATTATTGCCGGTGCTTTCATTTGGATAGTTCTCATTATTACCTACATAAAATAGAGGAGGTCTTTTATGCTAAAAGGGGGTCGGATTACTTTATCACTTATTGCCTTATCTATAGCAATCTATGGATTTTTTACTGGTAGTAGAGAAATAATGCCTTATATGTTCATCTTTTTAGGAGGTATGGCCCTCACCATAAGTTTAGAGGAAATATTAAAACGACAAACAGGAGGTAGTCTGCTCGCTCTACTAGCAGGGGCCGCTGCTTTATTTATTGGTTTCACAGAAATATTCTAGTAAATGGTCTAAAGGAGGCTATACAATGCTAACTCTAACTATATTACGGAGTTTTTTAGCATTTCTCATGCTTCTCTTACTCATTCTAAGCACTTATATCCATGTTACCGATAATTTTTCACTTCTCCCATACGTACAATTTATTCTCAGTTGTTTCTTTATTCTTCTAGGAATTAATGAATTGAAATCCGGACGAAAATCAATGAGTATCCCGTATTTTTTCGTTTCCAGTCTCATATTCTTCTTTTTAATATCAAACTACTTTCGTTATATGTAGAATGAAATTTTGACCAATTTAGCATTTATAATTATTTTCTCTCAGTAACTATTTCTTTCTACTTAAGGGGGATTCCATGTTAAAAAACATTCAAATTATAATCGCCACTATCGCTCTTTCTCTCGCCCTATTTAGCTTCTTTGCAAACTTCACTATTCTTTTACCTTACGTGTCTATCCTTTTAAGTATTATGTGTATCCTTTTTGGAATCGATGAAATAAAGAAGCAGCAAAAAGCGAAAGCATTTGTTTATTTTCTCTGTTCTGCCTTTATTTTATATGTTGGAGTATCTAATATATTTTCATACAAAAGAAGAGTATGGTCGCTCTTAGCACAATAAAAAAACTGCCCTTTCACAGGCAGTTTTTCTTTTTATCCAAAAACTTTCTCAAGTTCATCTTTATCTTGGCTTAACCAGAAGTTCATTAAGCGTTGTGCTCCTTCTAAGTCGTGAAGCTTCGCTTGACCACATTGCGTTTCATTTGCAGCCGGAATTTCTGTAATTTGAACCGCATCTTTTAATGTTAGTTCTAATAAATCAATGATTTCTCGTACTGTCGGTGTTCCGCTTACTACAAGATAATATCCTGTTTGGCAGCCCATCGGTGAAATATCGATAATATCAAAGTGCGGATAACGATCAATATATTTACGTAAATTAAATGCTAATAAATGCTCTAACGTATGAATAACATCTGGTTTCATTGCTTGTTTATTCGGTTGGCAGAAACGAATATCGAATTTATTTACAATACCGTCACTACCTACATTGTGAACTCCGCAATGTCTTACATAAGGTGCCTTTACAATCGTATGATCTAATTCAAAGCTTTCTACTGATGGCATACAACATCTCTCCCGCTTTTAATTTAATTCCGTTATATCCAATATGATATAACGGAAATGCACATTAGTAAAGTATTATGTACAGTCGTGCTATAATACTTTAAGAATATGCTGAAAAGGAGACCGTTATGAAACAGATTTTTATTGGGATTATACGCTTTTATCAAAAGTTCATTTCTCCGATGACGCCACCAACATGTCGTTTTTATCCAACTTGTTCTCATTACGGATTAGAGGCGTTTCAAAAACATGGTGCACTCAAAGGCTTTTGGCTTACTTGTAAGCGTATATTAAAATGTCACCCTTTCCACCCGGGAGGATTTGATCCTGTCCCAGATAAAAAGGATGACAAAGTAAATTCTTAATTGTCGTAACCATTCACAACTAAATCTAATTTTCCTGTATCAGGATCTATAACAAGACCGTGAACAGGTACTTCTTCCGGAAGTAATGGGTGGTTGCGAAGTACTGATACGCTATGTTCTACACTTTCTTCCACACTAGAGAAACCGCGCAAGAATTGTTCTAAATCGATTCCAGAATAACGAAGCATATCTAATTTCTCTTCTGTTATACCGCGTTCTTTCATTCTCTCAATCGTACTGCTTGCTTGAATTTTTGCCATACCACAATCATGGTGACCAACTACACATACTTCATCAGCGCCAAGTTCGTATACAGCGACTAAAATACTACGCATAATACTTCCAAATGGATGTGAAATAACAGCGCCTGCTACTTTAATAATTTTCACATCACCGTTACGCATATTCATCGCTTTCGGTAATAGTTCGACAAGTCGTGTATCCATACAAGAAATAATTACCATCTTTTTGTTTGGAAATTTCCCCGCTACAAACTCTTCATATTTTTTCTCTTCAACAAATTTCTCATTGTACTGCAAAATCTCTTCTAATGACTTCATAGTAAAGGACCCTCTTTTCTCTCGTTTACACTACATAAATAGTGTACCAAAATATGAAAAACTCAAAAAGGATATCGCTTTATAGTAAAAATAAGATATTTTCAGATAATCGACATAATTCTTTCAAAATATACACACATCTTTGTAACAAGTTTCACATACTTTAAACGTATTTTCACTATAAACTGATTGTAGATAATGTAAAAAAGGAGTGAATATTTATTATGTCCGACGTTCTGTTACTGAGTCGTTTTCAATTTGCAATTACTATTTTTTATCACTTTTTATTTGTACCTTTGACAATCGGACTTGTCATTTTAGTAGCATGTATGGAAACTCAATACGCCCGCACATTGAATCCAACATACCGTAAAATGGCAAATTTCTGGGGTAAATTATTTACAATTAACTTCGTAATGGGGATTATAACCGGGATTACGATGGAATTCCAATTTGGAACAAACTGGTCTGAGTACTCCAAATATATGGGAGACATTTTCGGATCACCTCTCGCAATCGAAGCACTCGTTGCCTTCTTCTTAGAATCTACTTTCATGGGAATATGGTTATTCGGTAAAGACAAAATTTCACCAAAGTTCCGTGCCTTCTGTATGTGGATGGTTGCACTTGGAACAAACATTTCCGCCCTTTGGATTATTACAGCAAACGGCTTTATGCAAAACCCTGTTGGATACGTCGTGCGTAACGGCCGCGCTGAATTAAATGATTTCTGGGCACTCGTTACGAATCCATACGCTTGGAACATGTTCTTCCATACTGTAGTTGGTTGTTATATCGTAGGTGCTTTCTTCGTTATGGCAATTAGTGCTTATCACTTATTACGTAAAAATGAAGTAGAATTCTTCAAAAAATCATTTAAGTTTGGTTTAATGTTAGGCTTATTCGCCGCAACAATTACACCGTTTATGGGACATCAATCTGGTGTATCAGCAGCTAAATATCAACCCGCAAAAGGTGCTGCGATGGAAGCAGTTTGGGAAACTGGAAAAGGACAAGGCTTCTCAATTGTTCAAATTCCTGATGTAAAAAATGAGAAGAACTTTGAATTCCTTACGATTCCAAAACTCGGAAGCTTCTTCTACACAAATTCATTTAATGGCGAAATTGTTGGTTTAAAAGATATTCCGAAAGATGAACGTCCAAATGTTAACCTCGTGTATTATAGCTTCCGCTTAATGGTTGCACTCGGCATGTTCTTTATGGCATTAACTTGGTATGGCTTCTATTTAAACCGAAAAGGAAAACTAGAAAACTCAAAACGTTATTTGAAAATTACAATATGGTCTGTCTTACTTCCTTATATCGCAATTAACGCAGGATGGATTGTCGCTGAAGTAGGTCGTCAACCATGGACAGTATATAAACTAATGCGTACAGCAGAATCTGTATCACCTATATCTGTCCCGCAAATTTGGTTCTCATTAATTAGTTTAATTTTATTCTACACTTTACTTTTAATCGCAGACGTATACTTAATGCTGAAGTTCGCGAAAAAAGGACCTGCCGCATTAGAAGAACCTGCTACTGAGGGAGGTGTAGCTCATGTCTCATGATATGCTTGCAATCATCTGGTTCGGTTTATGGGGCGTGATTTGGACAGTTTACTTCATTCTTGACGGGTATGCACTTGGTAACGGAATGATTTTTCCTTTCGTTACGAAAGACCGACAAGAACGAAATCAATTACAAGAAGCAATTGGCCCGTTCTGGGGCGGTAATGAAGTATGGTTAATTACAGCTGGTGGCGCAACATTTGCTGCCTTCCCAGTCACATATGCTAATATGTTTAGTTATTTATATACACCGTTATTCTTAGTATTACTTGCACTATTTGCTCGTGCCGCTGGACTGGAATTCATGCATAAAGATGATTCACCAATTTGGCAAAAAACTTGTAAATGGGCATTTGCAATTGGCAGTTTCCTAATCGCCTTCTTATTCGGTGTTACGTTCGCTAATCTTTATTACGGACTACAAATCGGAAAAAATGGCTATGAAGGAAATTTACTTAGCTTACTAAACCATTACGGTATATTAGGTGGTCTTTTCTTCACTGCTATATTTGTCGTATCCGGTGCCCTTTGGGTCATGATTAAAACGACTGGTGAAGTATCTGATCGTGCTTATAAAATCGCAAGACCATTTTCAATGGCAGCTGCTATTATTTTAGCTATCTTCTATGTAGCAACTGCTAATCGGACAAACTTATTCCAAAACTTTACGGAATATCCGGTACTATTCATTCTTCCAGTACTTGCAATGCTAATGAGTGTACTCGCACTTATTATGGTGTACAAACATAAAATTGGCCTTGCATTCACATTCGTTTGCCTAACAATCGCAATGTTTATGACAACTGGCTTTGCAGGTATGTTCCCAAGAATGTTACCATCTCGTATTAACGATGCATACAGTACAACGTTATATAACGCAGCTGGTAGTCAATTAAACTTAAAAATTATGTTCTTCGTTGCAATGGTTATGGTACCAATCGTTATTGGATATCAGCTTTGGAGCTACAGTATTTTTAAAAATAAAATTCATAAAGACTCTGCTAAAGGGTATCACTAAAGTAAAAAAAGACACTTCGTTTGAAGTGTCTTTTTTTGTACGTATGATTTTCGATAAGATGTTATATTTCTAATCTAACAACTATAATACAGAAGAATCATTAACAGCTCACAGCTAGAGTGTAACATACAACAAACATGTTACTTTATGCAATTTTGCATTTTAAAATTATAACGTTGATTGAATAACTTGATCATACGCATCATTATCCCTTACATCCGCCGTACTAATCCCGCTAAACGTTTGTACTTTCATTCCTGTATTTGATGATCCCGATCCATTATAAGCTTTCGTCTTTTCAATCGGCTGTACGTTATATTTATCCCCTACATTAATTGTTCCATTGCAGTTTTCAATAATAACACCTTCCACAACTGCCGGCATTTTGTCACCCACTTTCATTTCTTTACTTTTATTTTATGAAAATCGCCTAGAAAAATAGCATGTTTCAATAAGAAAAAGCACTCAATTTGAGTGCTTTTTCTTTAAGCATAAAGACAAGTTTGGAGACAGTTGACTTCTTCAAAATTTTATTAGGGGTAATATTTTGAAAAAGAAAGCCTTTCATATGTAGGTTAACACCACTGGAATATATAGTAAATTGATAATATTTATACGGAAGATTGCTAATGTTTAGTATAGATAGTTTACACTATGCTAACAGTGAAAACTATCTATACTAATAAAAAAAGGTGCCTTCAAAAAAGACACCTTTCAAAAACAGACACTATAAAACAGAATTATTTATTGTTATACGATTGTTAGATACAAAAAGTAGAGGGAAATGTTTGTATTAAATTCTGCTTTATAAAGTCTGTCTACAAATTATATTGTAATCCTCTTCATTTGAAAAAAAATATAATATGCACAATTGCATACAAAAAGAAAAAGCACTCTATTGAGTGCCTTTTCAACCATTTTACTTTTAATATATCGCTTTGAATATATTGTAACATATGTATCCATATATTTTATTGAGAAAATTCAAAATCCTTTTTCTTTCATTTTCACTTATAAAATCATGTAATATAAAAGGTATGTCAAATTCTTATACAAATTGAGGTGTACTATATTTATGATGTATTTCGGAATTATTCCTCTTATATTATTTATTATTTTTCTTATCTCATATTTAAAAGATCCGAGAAAAATAATAAACGGCTTTTTATTTAATTCCTTTGTCTGTTTTTTCCTTCTTTTTTGTGTGATTATATCTGTAAATTCAAGTAGTGATGTCCTACGCTATATTATAATTTTACCTATTTTAGCACTTCTTATTATGCTTCCTTTCGGTATTGTTGCTTTAATGTTTGGGCTATTTCTTAATGCTAGAATTTTAATGAAGCGAGAAGGAAGACGGTTCACTAACTGTTTAACACTCCTTGCTGCTTTAGGGATGTTATTCTTTATGTTACTCCCTATTATAAACCCAGCAAGTTTGGTCTCATCGCATTTAGAGCCTATTTTTGCAGCTATTTCTCTTATAAGCTTCTATTTCTTTATACACTTATCTAACTTCTTAAGCGCATATTTTTTATACCAATTCAACAGACCAAGACGTAATCAAGATTTCATCATCGTTCTTGGTAGCGGCTTAATTAATGATAAAGTACCACCATTACTTGCAAGCCGCATTAATAAAGCTATCGACTTCTATTGGAAACAAGCAGCTGTAAATACACCACCAACAATTATTTTCTCTGGTGGTCAAGGTCCAGATGAAGGTCTTCCAGAGGCAGAAGCAATGCAAAATTATGCTGTTGAAAAAGGAATTCCTCTTGAACATACGGTGCAAGAAAATCGCTCTGTAAACACATATCAAAATATGTTGTTCTCTAAAGAAATTATGGATTCTTTAAAACCTGAAGGTAAATATAAAAGTATTTTTACCACAAATAATTTCCACCTTTTCCGCGCTGGCATATACGCTAGACAAGCTGGTCTTAATAGCCAAGGAATCGGGTCAAAAACTGCATTTTATTACTGGCCTAACGCAATGATTCGCGAATATGTTGCGATTGTCGTAATGGGACGTAAGCGCCATATGAAAATATGTGGAACTATTTTAGGTTTCGCTTTATTCGTATCAATACTTAGTTTTATATTTTCTTAATAGCATCCCATCCTTTGAAAGGATGGGATTTCTTATACTGATTTCAAAAATATTTTAAAGATAATATGGTGATAATATTCCCTGCATACATCCATTAAAGGAGAATTTTTTCAAATTAAATGTTAAAATAAAATTTAGGTGTGAATGACGTAACAAATAAGAAACTAGTTTGAAACGAGGAAATTATATGGAGAAAATTATCAAAAACAAGCCCAATAAGCTAAAAATTGCTTCAAAAGCTTTGATGATTATTATTGGGGCATTTATCACAGCGTACGGATTAGAAGCAGTATTAATTCCAAATAACGTATCAGACGGTGGTGTGACTGGTTTAAGTATCGTTAGTTCAAGATTATTTGGATTGCCATTAGGAGCTCTAATCGCAGTTATTAACATTCCTTTCGTTTGGTTAGGGTATAAGCAAATCGGTAAAAGCTTTGCGATTTATTCTATTATCGGAATTGCTTCATTAGCAGTAGGTACCGTTGTCATGCACGGAATACC
The DNA here is from genome assembly GCF_900176455.1 of Bacillus sp. JKS001846. Lineage (NCBI taxonomy): Bacteria > Bacillati > Bacillota > Bacilli > Caryophanales > Bacillaceae > Bacillus > Bacillus sp. JKS001846. The sequence goes on along the minus strand of NZ_FWYG01000001.1, from coordinate 964,775 downwards.
AGCTATTATTGAAGGCGATACATTATTAGTTACAGTTGTTGGTGGTATTATCATCGGTTTTGGTATGGGACTAGCATTACGTAACGGTGGGGCATTAGATGGAATCGATATGCTTGCTGTATTGCTTTCTCGTAAGTTACCATTTGGAACGAGTGACCTTATTTTATTCTTAAACATGTTCGTATTTATTTTCGTATCAACGGTATTCGGTCTTCAAGGAGCTATCCTTTCGGCAATTGCTTACTTTATCGCTTCGAAAGTGATTCATATCGTTGAAGTTGGTTTAAGTGGTTCAAAAGCATTTAAAATTATTACAAAAGAGCCTGAATTAATGGTAGAAACAATTCGCGATCGTTTAGGCCGAAGTGCAACATATAACGAAGTATACGGTGGTTATTCAAGAGAGAAATTCAAAGAAATTTCTTGCGTAATTAACCGTTTAGAAGAAAGTAAAATGAAAGAACTTATTAATGAAATCGATCCACACGCCTTTATTACAGTTTATGACGTAGCAGAAGTAAAAGGCGGTAATTTCAAGAAACGTGATATTCATTAATCGTTATGAAAAAGAGGGTGTGCCAAAATTTTGGCACACCCTCTTTTTATTATTAAGTTGCTATCGTTGTCAGTTTTTGTCGGTAAGTCGATATATTTCAATAATCGCTGATATATTTTGAGTTGTGGTCGATATATTCTAATAATCGCTGATATACTTTTACTTCCCCCCTTATGCCTAAATCGTACCAACTGAAAGGGATTAATTCCCATAACAAAAAAAGACCAAAAAGCAATTTACACTTTTCGGTCTCTACACTATCTTCTCTTCGTAATCTTTCCTGAACCACCGACCCTCGTTTTCGGAGGAGATGTATTCCTTGGCGGCGTTTTAATAGATGATTTTGGCTTCACATCTGATCCGCTTGAACCGCCTGGTGTTTTCGTAATTTTCCCCTTGCTTCCAGTAGAAGGTGGGGGCGTCGTATTACTTCCTTTTTCAGTAATACTTCCCTTATCACCTACTGATGGTTTCGAATCTACATTATCGCCTCGCTTAATGATAGACCCTTTCCCTTCCTTCGTAATTGGAGGTGGGGTTTTCTTTTCTTCTTTTGTAGGTGGTCTTTCTGGAATAACTGGTTGATGATTTTGTCTGTCATTATATCCTCGGTAATCACCGGATGATGATCTTTTTGAACCGAATATATCGTTTAATATGCTACCCATAATATATCCTTGCAAGAAGGACGGTTGGTAATTTTGACGGACAAATTCTTTATTACTTATTTCAATTAACGTATCAGATGGTTTCTCTTTATCCTTTTGCAGGTTATAAATCTTATCAGAATAAACGAGGAACATTTGATTTTCGTCTTCTTTAGATGCTTGCTTCGGTTCTCTTTCGTTAATGAGTTCCTTCGCTACTTCAGGAACTGACCGATTGGCGGCCCTATACACGTAAGATTCTTGTTTACCTTCCTTGGCAACAGATTCAAGTGGATAACGGTCTTGAATCGACTTTGTCTGCCCGCCTTGACAACCTGATAAGGCATAACCAGCAACAACAAGTAATATAACGATAGCAAGTATAGGGATTACAAACGATTTAATCATGGTAAACAATCGGTTTGACATGATTACGCCCCCTTACGTTGCTCTTATAATTTGTACATCAGCAGGAATGATTGCTTCTCCCTCATACATCATTGTGCGACCATTTTGCCATTCAATACGCAATAATTTTCGATTGTCTGATTGGAATTCCCATACGTACTGTTCTTCTGAAGCTGAGAATGGAGTTTTTCCCATCACAACAACACGTCCGTTATATTGTTCTTCCATATGGTACTCGGTATCATCCATTTCAATTGTCGTCGGAATTTCATCAATTGAATCTAAGCGACCATCAATTGGTGTATATAATTTGTAATACGTATTTTCACGATCTTCAATTTTTAAATAACGAATGTCTTTTCCATCTTGCAATGTCAAAACAATTTCCTTACGCGAATGCATACTCGTTTTCCCAATTAATTCATACATAACTAATGACACTTCAATCATATCGCCAGGAGCTAACGTTAAAAGACTCTTTTCCGGCTTCGGTGGCTCTGGGCTTTTCATTATATTTTTAATTCGTTTAAATAAACTCATGATTTACCCCTCCTTTTCTCTTTATAAACAAGCACCTAAAATAAGTGCACCAACAATATGTAATGATCCAGCTAACATCGCATGTGCAACGCTGCCTTCTTTCGTACCTTCTTCTAAATCAAGACCAGACATTTTCTTTAATACGAATTCGATAAACATTTCTACCACTAATAAAATAACGAAAGAAACTGCTGATGCAAGAAGTGCTTGCCATAAGTCATTTGCTTTCGTAATTGATTGAGATAAAATGTACCCTTGTGCAAATAATTTCATAATAAAACGAGTTGTTACAGCTGTATTTCCATTTTTGATTTCTTTTAAATCATTGTATTTTGTAAAAATTGAATCAACCCACATAATTGCAAATAAAAGTACTGCACTCGCTCCAGTCCATACAAGCATGGCTAATACATTTGTCCATGTCATTGCAAAACCTCCTCTAAATATAATAGAAAACCGACATGAATATATTTAGACATGTCGGTTCATTTGTCTCTATTCTATATTATTTCTCATACTGCTTCATAATACGAGCTAATTCATCGTCAACAGCAGAATTTTTGTTTAAGCTTGCGAATTCATCATCTAATGATTTTTCTTTCTTATAAACTTCACCGCTCGCTTCTGCTTCAGCCTCTAATTGAAGAGCTTTCTCTTCCATACGGCTTAAACCAGCTTTTGCTGAGTTTGAATCAAATCCAGACATCGCCTGATTAATATTCTTTTGTGCTTTCGCCGCATTTACACGCGCTACAAGTGTCTCACGTTTATTTTTCAGCTCATTTAATTGCTTACGCATTTCTTCTAGCTTTAGGCGCAGGTTATCAGCAGCAGCTTTATTTTGCTCATAGCTTGCTTTATACTCATTCATCTTTTGCTCCGCATTTTGTTTTTCTTCTAGTGCACGGCGCGCAAGATCTAAGTTATTAGCTTGAACAGCCATATGAGCTTGCTCTTCACGTTTTTTCACAAGTGCTTCTTGCTCTTCAAATAATATTTTGAATTTCTTCTCAAGCGCGATTTGAGCTGCTACACTTTTCTCAGCTTCTTGTACATCCGCTTGCATATCGCGTAAATATTGATCCGTCATCTTAACTGGATCTTCCGCTTTCTCAATTAACGAATACACATTTGACATTGTTAAATCTCTTAATCGTTTAAATACAGACATCTAAATTCCTCCTATGATATACCTCATATTTCAAATTCACTACTTGGAAAACTGAAAAATCTCCCTTTACAGTAAAGAATATTCATTTTTACAGCCTATGTGTTTATTATAACAAAACTAATATGTCCTTACATGTTATTTCCAAAATACATCCATTATAATATGACATTCTATATACAATATTGTATTTCTAATATATTCTCATTATTCCTCTTTGAAATTAACTTACTTTTGTGCAATTTCACTAAATTACATAAGTGTAATGTTACTGTAAGCTAACTCGATAGTTGCATTCTAATATTTCTTATACACTAATACCAGAAGCAACAAACAAGCTTCTTCACTTGTAAGCAATAATACAAAAATTGTATTTAATATAAAACATATAAAAGGAGAAATCATCATGAAAAAATTAGTAGGAATCGGATTAGCAGCAGCAATTTCACTTGGAGCATTATCAGGTTGTTCTTTATTAGGAGAGAAAGCGAACGGTTTTGTACTGTACGGCTCAGAAGAACAAGTTCAGCAAATTACAGATAAAAACAAAAAAGAAGTGAAAGAAAAAGACTTCTATAAAATGAAAATGACAACATTAGATGGTAAAAAAGTTCTTGTAATGGATAAGAAAACTGGTGAGGAACTAGTGAAAAAAGAGTTACTTAGCAAAGTTGATGAAAAAGACAACACGAAACCACTTGATAAATTACCAGCTGTAACAACAGAACAAGGTGTATTATTTGCAAAAGAAAAAGTAGAAAATGCTACACTTGATGGAGCGAAATTAAAATATGAAGGCAACACAATTATCGGAAGTGGCCGTGCATATACAGATATGTATGCGATTGTCGATGACGCAACTTACAACAATGTAAAAGGTGATGAAAAATCTGTAGGTGTATTAAAATTTGATAAAGACCCAAGTAAAGAATTCCCTGGTTACAACGGCGTCGAAGCTTCTCAACTTGTAAAAATTAAAAAGTAAAACAAAAAAGCTTTGCGACATTCGCAAAGCTTTTTTCTATTTATTATGAGCAACTTGTTCCATATCTGGACTACAAGTTTTCGACTGACATGACTTATTTAAAGAACATGCTGCGCATTTTCCTTTTTTACTTCTCTTTACAAAATTAACTAACGTGTATGCTGCATAACCAAAAATGATAGCTCCAATTATAATATTGACCATCATTATACATCTCCTTTTAGAATCCTAGTAAAGATCCAACTTGGTATATAATAAGCGTTAATACATAAGCAACAACAAGCGGGTAAACGACTGAGAAAATCGTCCATTTCGCTGATCCTGTTTCACGTTTAATAACAGCCACCGTCGCTAAACATGGAACGTATAATAAAATAAAGAACATAAATGCATAAGCTGATAATGCTGTATAATGTGCTCCCATTACGTTTCCAAGCACATCTTCTTTAACTGCATAAATAATTGCCATTGTTGAAACGACAACTTCCTTCGCTAAAAATCCTGTTAAAAGGGATGCTGCAGCTTGCCACGTTCCAAAGCCGAGCGGTGCAAATAGCGGTGCGATAAATCCACCAATCATCGCTAAGTAACTATCTCCCATATCAACACCAAATCCTGATGGACCTGCATAGTTTAATAACCAAATGACAACCGAACCACCAAAGATGAATGTACCAGCTTTACGAACAAATCCTTTCCCTTTCTCCCACGTGCTCAGCCATAATGTTTTCGCTTGTGGCACACGGTAAGGCGGTAATTCAATTACGAAAATAGACTTTTCCGCTTTCAAAATCGTAAGAGACATAATTTTTGTAACTAATAACGCAAGAACAATCCCTGCAACATATAAAGAAAATACAACAGTCGCCTGACTATGCGGGAAGAATACGCCCGCAAATAATGCATATACAGGTAATCGTGCTGAACAAGACATAAATGGTGTTACTAAAATGGTAAGTAAACGTTCTTTCTCCTGTTCAATCGTTCTCGCAGCCATAATACCTGGAACGTTACATCCAAAACCGATAATCATCGGAATAAAAGCTTTTCCGTTTAAGCCGAAAAACTCCATAATTCTATCCATAACAACTGCAATTCGCGCCATATACCCTGAGTCTTCTAATAATGAAATGAAAAAGAATAGTGCAAAGATTTGTGGTACGAATACTAATACAGCACCAACACCGGCAATAATACCTTCTGTAACGAGTGCTTGAATAAAATGAGAAGCTCCAATACTTGTAAGTCCAGCCGTCACCCAATCCGTAAGCTGGCCACCAAAAAACTCATCTAACATATCAGATAAAGGTGTACCAATCCACGTAAACGTAACCTGAAAAATAAAAAACATAACTGCTAAAAAGATTGGAAGTCCTAAAATTTTATGTGTAATTAATCTATCAATTTTTTCTGAAAAAGGAATTTTTCCTTCTTTCTCATGCTTCATAACATTTGTTTTTAACTTTTCAATATACGCTTCACGAGTTTTGTAAATGTGCTCTTCTAACGTACAATCAAGTTTTCCTTCTAAGCGAGATCGAATGGCTATGAGTTCCTTATAAATTGGTAATGCTTTCATTTCTTTTTCTACTACTTCGTTATTGCTTAAAAATTGAAGTGCTAACCATCTCGGATGCTCGTAATTCACTGTCTCTAAAAGAGCAATTACTTCTCCAATTCCTTCATCCATTTGTACACCATATGAAATAAGGAATGGCTTTTTCTCTTTTTTGTCATTTTCTTTAAGAGTCGTAAGCAGTTCTTCACAGCCTTTTCCACTCCTTGCAACAACAGGAACGACTGTTACACCTAATAGTTCTGATAATCGTTTTACATTAATGACAATTCCTCTTTGCTTCGCCACATCAACCATGTTTAAACCAATTGAGACTGGCTTACCAAATTCAAGTAACTGCAACGTTAAATGCATATTTCTTTCAAACTGCGAGGAATCTACGATATTTAACATATGATTAAATTCTTCTGTTAATAGAAAGTTTGTTACAACACCTTCATCACGTGAAACTGGATTTAAATCATAAACACCTGGTAAATCAATTAATGTTCCTTGTCTATCTTTTAATTTACCAACCTTCTTTTCTACTGTTACACCGCTCCAGTTTCCTACATACTCATAAGAACCAGTAAGTGCATTAAATAATGATGTCTTCCCTGTATTCGGATTCCCTAGCAAAGCTACCTTATTCACGCTAATTCCACCTTTATCATTTTCGCGTCACAATGACGAATACTAATTAACTGTCCACGACACTCCAATGTACAAGGACCTTTAAACATCGCTTTCTGTTTCAGGCGAAGTTCGCTTCCTTCAGCAAGACCGAAAGCAGCTAGTCTACGCTTTAATAGCTGATCTAAAGACTGAATACTTTTTACTAACACTTTCTCTCCAATTTTAATATCTACTAAACTCATAACCTTCCCCCTCAGAAGAGAATGATAATTATTTTCAAAAAAATTATACCACACCCAATTTCTCTTGTACTATACCCTTTTGCTTCATATTTATTAACATTTCGCTACAATTCTATTTCAATTATTGTCATACTGTATTCGTTTGCCATTCTCATCCATTTCGCTTACAATAAACAATAGCAAATAAAGAATCTCGTTATCACTGGGGGAGCCATGCCGCTGAGAGGGAACACTTCGTTCCGACCCTTCGAACCTGTTAGTTAATGCTAACGCAGGGATTGTGCAAACGTCCGAAATACATACCTCATTTTTATTTACGTATTTCGTATCCTCCTATGATATCTATTCTTTTTTGTACAACTTGGATTTAGGGGGAGACAACATGCGTAACACTAATTTACAAGCGATGATCGAATCTGCTATTCTTGCAGCCTTCGCCTTGGTCATCGACATTTTACCACTTTCAATAAAAATATCAGCAACAGGCGGTTCCATTTCATTTGCTATGATTCCTATTTTTATTATCGCATACCGCTGGGGCTTCAAAATGGCTTTCTTAGGGGGCCTAATTTGGGGATTATTACAAATTGTCGTAGGCGATGCCATTATCGTCACACCAATTCAAGTACTAATTGAATACTTTGTTGCTTTCGCATTCATTGGATTTGCTGGTTTATTCTATCGTCCAATTCAAAAAGCACTTTTAACTTCCAATGATAATAGCGAAGAGCAATCAAATTTAGGTAGCCGTAAAGACAAACCTTCATCAAAACCAAACCAAGGAAAGAAAGTAATTGGATACATTATCGTCGCTACTTTTATCGGTAGTCTAGCTCGTTACTTCTGTCACTTTATCGCTGGTATCATTTTCTGGGGACAATATGCACCAAAAGGCCAATCGGCTTTCCTATATTCTTTAATATTTAACGGTAGTACAATGATTGGTTCCTATATTCTATGTACAGTTTTACTTATATTTTTATTCCTCACTTCCCCACGCTTATTCAAAAGCATCAGTGCTTATCAAATGAATACACAAAAAAAGGGCGCTTAATGAGCGCTCTTTTTTCATATCGTAATATTAATTAAAAATACAATAAATGCGCAAAAGAAAATAAATACCATTATACTTAGCCAATTGCTATGCACGGTTCATCGACTCCTTACATAACCTCATTTTCTAACCAGATTATATCGCTTAAAAATAAAGATTAGGTAAAGATAATATGAAAATAAATTAAAAAAAGCGTAGCATGCATTATCTACGCTTTTTTCGGTAAGTAAAAGTAAAATAATACACCGTCTTCTGTATTTTTCACTCCATATTCAGCATCGTGTAATTCTAAAATATTTTTAGAAATAGCAAGCCCCAGTCCCGTCCCACCTTGTGAACGCTGACGAGCTGTATCCACGCGATAAAAACGATCCCAAATTTTATCTAATTGTTCTTCTTCAATGTGAGTACCTTTATTTTCAATACAAACTTTTATACGATCCTTCTCATCTATTGCAGAAATAATAATATCTTCTTTATTTGGTGTATAACGTATGGCATTCGTAATGAAGTTAACGATGACTTGTTCAATCCGGCCTTGATTTGCAATCACTTCAAATGAATGTATATTTTTATGAACATGAAGTTCTTTTTTCTCTATTTCCACAGATAGATGTTCACATATATCTTCAATTACTGTATCAATATAAAACGCAGACTTTTTCATTTTATATGTACCAGATTCAAATTTAGCTAGCTCAAGCATATCCAAAATTAAAGTATCCATTTTGTCTACTTCTCTCTCCATCGCTTGAAAATAATACTCTTTTTTATGCTCAGCTACCCCGTCTTTTAAAATGGAAATACAACTTTTCATAATACTTAGCGGTGTTTTTAATTCATGCGAAACACCAGAAATGAATTCTTTCCGTGTATTTTCTAACTTTCTTTCCTTTTCAATATCTTCTTCTAACTGTCCAATATGTGAATGGAGTTTATTTGATAGCACATTAATATTTTTCGACAAATCTCCAATTTCATCTTTTGAAGTAATCGGTATTTTTTCTGTAAAATCTAATTGTGCTATTTTCTTCGTCGTATCATTTATTTTTAATAACGGTTTGGCAATTTGTTTTGAGTAATAGAACGAAGCTAAAAAAATAAGAACGACTACAAATGCAATGATATAGATGTAATAATCTTGCACCATTTGTACAGCTTCATCTACGGGCTGTAAAGAAGCCATCGCATAAATATATGTTACTGATCCGTCTTTTTCTATTGGCTTGATTAATAATTTATATTTAATATCATTTTTTTCATAGTCCATTGTTTGTGTTGTATATTGTATGGGCTTGCTCTCTTTTAATAATAAATTAGTTTGAAATTCTTTTATGCTATCTAAGAAGATGCCATTTTTATAAATTGGATTCACAGGACCTTTTACATCTGGTAACTGTACTTTTGTAACACGTCCTCCTATGTAAACGCCTAATTCCTGAGCAGCTTGCTCCTGAACAGCTGGTTTCTTTTCCTTAACAAGTTGTTCCTCAACTGCTCTCTTTTTCTCCTCATTTAATTTGCTCATTTTCTCATTAAATGCTTTTTCTAACGGTTTATTAGATCCACTTAAATTCTGCTTAGATAAAGAAAAAGAGAATGGAATAAAACTATCTTCTTTTCTCACTCCAGAAAAATAAATTTCTTGCCCTAAAAACTGCTCTGATAATTTATTATCAATTTCCTCTATATTGACGAGATTACCTAAGGGAATTTTAAATATTTGTTGTCCAAAGCTCTTTTGTTGCCTACGATCTATCGTTACTTCAAAATAAAAATCATCTGCATGTTTTAAATTCCCGTTCTTATCTAATGTCGTAATCCACGTATTATTTTCTCTTAAAAAGTCTTGCTCTAGTTTCTGAATTTCTTCTGCATTTCCTGCATAATTTAAATAATTCTTCTCAAAAGAATTTAAATTCACTTTAATATCTTCCACTTTTCGATTCGCATAATATTGTTTAAAAAATATCGTTTGTCCAATAAATATCGTCGCTAAAATCAACATACATAATGCTGTTGTAAGAGTAAATAATTTTAGTACAATTCCTTTCTTCATACATTCCCCTCAAATTTATAACCAGTTCGTACTACAGTTGTAATATACTTTGCTTTCTCTCCTAATTTATTTCTTAAATTACGAATATGGCTATTCACCGTTCGATCATCGCCAGCAAATTCATATCCCCAAATTCTTGAAATGAGTTGCTCTCGCGTTAAAACGATTCCTTGATTTTTCATGAAATACACCAATATTTCAAACTCCGTATGCGTTAAACTAACATCTGCCTCATCAACAGTAACAGTACGTGACGGAAAATGGACATGGATGCCATGAATCGATAACGTATCATCTTCGTTCTCTAAAGGTTTCTTCGATGCTTTTCTACTTTCTAATAATCGTTTCGCTCTTGCTAATAAAATTGGAGGACTATACGGCTTCGTCACATAGTCATCTGCTCCAAGTTCAAAACCAAGTAACGTATCGTCTTCATCTACACGCGCCGTCAGCATAATAATAGGCACCTCGGACGTCTTCCTAATCCTTCGGCAAACAGACCATCCATCGAGTTCTGGCAACATGATATCTAAAATAACTAAATCAACCTCTTCTTCTTCAAATACAACTAAAGCCTCTTTCCCGTCCCTCGCTTCAAACACTACATATTGTTCACTTAAAAAATAATCTTTTAATATTTCACGTAATATGTCTTCATCTTCAACAATTAAAATGTTTTTTGACATAACTTATATATCCCCCTCTCGCTTTCAGAAACTATAATTTCACTTTGAATAACTGCCAGTTAACTTCGCCTCGATAATATATCTATCTGGTGCATCCCCTATATAATCAAATGGGTAACAAGTTGTCAGTGTTAATATCGGTTCTTCTTTTTTTATAATAACAGTACGATCATCCGCATGAGTAATCCATGTCTTTTGAATTTCATATGTGTACGTTTTATTATCATACTCTAAAACAAGGGTATCCTTTTCTTTCAACTCTTCTAAATCTGTAAATACAGTATCTCGATGTCCACTCAGTACAGTATGTCCCCCTCCAGATGGAGTTGTCGTTAAATCACTAACGAACATACCCACTCCTTTTTTCAAAGTCATATCATCTGCTCCCCAATATATAGAAAACTTCTTCTTTATTTTCGGTATGTTTAACATCGCTACCTTTTCTCCTTCTTTATGTTCTGTTTGAGAAGAAGGCACTTGAGAAGTTACAGGTGTTTCATGAGAAAGTTGAGTACCTTGTATATTTTTAAGGCTCTTTATTTCTTCTGCCGTTAATTGCCCGGCAGAGCTTCTTCCTTTATACCATTCCACAGCATAATAGGATCCCATGAATAGCCCTATAGCCATCAATATGATACCGATATAATTGAGTAACTTCATTCTTCATTCCTCCATGCCAAAAATGGTAGGAGTAACCTACCATTTTTAATATATGAAATTATCCCATTCTTTATAGGAAAATATTTTATTTACGCTTTAATCTTATTGCGACGATTCAAACCAAATAATGTACCTACCGCTACAAGGCATGCACTTAATCCCATCATTGCTACATTATTTGATGCTGTATTTGGTAATTTTTCACCTTGTACAACTGGCTTTGCTTCTTCTTTTTTAGCTACTTCATTCTTTTGCTCGGCTTTTATCGCTGCTTCTTTTTTGGCCATATCGTTTTTTAACTGTTCTTGCGCTATTCTCTTTTTCTCTTCTTCACTTTTTTTCTCAGCTTTTATTGTTTCCTCTTTTTTAGCCATATCATTTTTTTCTTGTACTTGTGCCGCTTGCTTTTTCTCTATTTCACTTTTTTGCTGTTCCTTAATTGCTTCTTCTTTTTTAGCTTTATCCTGTTGTACTTGCGCTTCTTCTTCCTTTGTTACTGTTCCAGTATCCGCACTCGCTACTGAAGAATATCCTACTGTTAAAAGTGCCATTGCACAAATTGGTAATAGTTTCTTTTTCATTTTCACTCTCTCCTTATATTTTATTCACATCTACTCGCATCGGATGTATTACTAGAATAAGCAAGAGATATAAATATAAGATGCAGATGAAATATATTTCATTTAAAGATTTCATTGTAGAAAAAGAAAAAAACATCGCAATATGTACGATGTTTTTTTCGGGTGTGTGTCTCAATTATTTACATGTTACTTTCGCGTGATTTAGAAGTAGAACGGGCCGGAGCGATAACTAATTGTCTCGGCTCAGTTTTCTTGAAGTGATTTTTGACGTTACACTTACGACGTTGAACAACCCACGCTTTAATAGGGTTTGTTAAAATAATCTTTTGCTCTTCGTTAGGGGCCTCTTCTTCAAACCTACAACTCTCGCTCCATTTATTCCATTTCATTGTAAATTTAGAAGAAGAATGATCATCTTCACGATCAAACAAGTGCAAAAAATCCATTTTTCCATCTAGCATTACGGTGTTACTAGTCGCTAAAAAAGAAAAGGTCGTCCAACGTTTCTCCATGCCCTCCTACTCCTTTTTCACATATAGAGTGCCTAAAACTTAATTTACCTAAAATATGCTTGCCTTTTACCTTACACCCATAGTTTATCCAAAATGCTCTTATGCAACTATCGATTTGCCTTACAACTACCTTACATTTTTGTAAGAAACAAAAAAACCTTCACTCTATATAATGAAGGTTTCTTACTTTTTATCTATATGATCTCTCATATCATCAAGTCCAGCTTCTTTTAGCTGCGACATCATACCGTGCGAAATTGCTCCTAACACTAAAGTCATTCCAATTAATGAAATACGAATCGCAGGTACATCAATTACGTAAGCCAACAGGCCAAGAACAATTGTTAAAAGTAATGCTTTTATAAATGTTACACTTGTGTACTGTTTCTTCTTCATCATATTCACCCTTCATGGAAGCGTTTTCTTAATAAACTTAGTATATCATATCATCAGATGATTTTGTCATTATCTTTGTAAAAAATTACTATCTCCTTTGACTTTTTCTATTCTATCCTTTACAGTCGAAATGTTCATAAGTTTTACACTGTAGGAGGATTACAATGAATATTGAAATAAAAGACACTTTAATTTCTGAAGAACAATTACAAGCAAAAGTTAAAGAATTAGCACTTCAAATCGAACGTGACTTTGAAGGAGAAGAAATTGTAGTTATCGCAGTATTAAAAGGTTCATTCGTATTTGCTGCTGATTTAATTCGTAACATCAAAAATGATGTAACAATTGACTTTATTTCTGCATCTAGCTACGGAAATCAAACAGAAACAACAGGAAAAGTGAAACTACTAAAAGATATCGACGTAAACATTACTGGGAAAAACGTAATTGTTGTAGAAGATATTATCGATTCTGGTTTAACACTTCATTTCCTAAAAGATCACTTCTTTATGCATAAACCAAAAGCACTCAAGTTCTGTACATTACTTGATAAACCAGAACGTCGTAAAGTAGACTTAACAGCTGAATATGTTGGCTTCCAAATTCCAGACGAATTCATCGTTGGATACGGTATCGACTGTGCGGAAAAATATCGTAACTTACCATTCATTGCTTCAGTTGTAACGGAATAATCGTATAACTTAAAAAATCGATAGTACATAAAATGTATATCGGCGATTTTTTAAATATATCGACTTACCGACAATAACTGACAATCTTAGCACCCAATTAATAGGGAGAAGCTGTTCTAAAATACATGGGAACAGCTCCTTTCTTTCCATTACAAACTACAGGGAGAGATGAAATATGACAAAGACAAAATTTGAAAAAGTACTCCTCATCGTAAATCCGAAAGCTGGTCAAGGTGACTTACATACAAATTTAACGAAAATCGTACCACCTCTTGCCGCAGCTTTTCCTGATCTACATATCCTTCATACGAAAAAACAAGGTGATGCAACAAAATATTGCCAAGAGTTTGCTAGTAAAGTAGATTTAATTATCGTCTTTGGTGGTGATGGAACAGTATTTGAATGCACAAATGGCTTAGCACCTCTCGAAACTAGACCTACACTTGCAATCATTCCAGGTGGAACTTGCAACGACTTCTCTCGCACACTTGGTGTTCCGCAAAACATTGCAGAAGCGGCAAAACTTATTACAAAAGAACATATAAAACCAGTTGACGTTGCAAAAGCAAATGAACAACATTTCTTAAACTTCTGGGGCATTGGACTCGTATCTGAAGTATCAAACAATATCGATGCAGAAGAAAAAGCAAAGCTTGGTAAAATCGGTTACTATTTAAGCACAATTCGAACTGTAAAAAATGCTGAAACATTCCCAGTAAAAATTACTTATGACGGACAAGTATATGAAGACGAAGCTGTCCTTGTCATGGTTGGAAATGGTGAATATCTTGGTGGTATTCCATCCTTTATTCCGAACGTAAAATGTGATGACGGAACACTTGATATTTTCGTAGTCAAATCAACAGGTATTCAAGCATTTAAAGATTACATCGGAAAGAAACTATTTGAAGACTCAAATGAAAATGACATCTTCCACGTAAAAGCGAAATCCATTCATATTGAAACGAAAGAAGAAAAAGAAGTAGATACAGATGGAGAAAGCTCGCTTCATACACCTTGTCACATTGAATTATTACCAGGACACTTTACGATGATTTATAATCCTGCGGTTGTGTAATAAAAAAACGAGTGCTAGCACTCGTTTTTTCTCTTCTAATCTAGTTATATTGTTGGATCATTTCCTCTATTTCTTTAACTCTCTCTAAAGTAATTCCATTTCTTTGTTCGATCGCTAAAGGATGCTCGGTTGGCTCTAATTCAACATACGGTGCCATTCCAACTTCTCTTATATGTACATTTGTTTTTAAATTTAGTGTTTCTGGATAAACTGGTATTTCTACAGATAACCAACCAAAATAAGGATCACTATTTTCTCGGCCTCTCTCATCCCACTTTTCTAATACTTCATCATAACTTTCTTTACTAAGTGATACCCACACAGTCCATATGAAATTTTCGTGGTAGTCAATTATAGGAATCTCTAAACATCCTCTAATAAAATAGAAGAATGGCTTGTTTGCATACTCTAGTTCTTTTTATGTACAATGAAGGAAAGAAGCACCTTCATATAAGGGAGAGGACAAACTTTGTTCAACCAACAGTTAGTTAATTTACGCATTGATTTTGCATTTAAACAATTGTTTGGTACGAATGGTAGCGAAGATATTCTAATTGCATTTTTAAATGCTATGTTACAAGAGTCTTTAGAGTCGCCCATTGCTTCTCTACAACTAGAAGATCCACATTTACACAGGGAATATGAAGAGGATAAGTTATCTATTTTAGACATTTCAGCAACATTAGACACAGGAACAAAAGTCAATGTAGAAATACAACTCAATAATAATCACGATATGGTTAAACGCAGTTTATATTATTGGGGAAGACTATACACATCTCAACTACAAAAAGGGATGCCCTACAGTGCACTTCACAAAACCATCACCATAAACTTACTAAACTTCGTAATGTTTTCGGAACACCCAGCCTTCCATACAACAAGCATATTATGGAATACACAACAACAAAAACTCCTGAGTGACGACATTGAAATCCACATTATAGAAATTCCAAAGTTAACTGAACAATGGCATGAAGAAAAAGTAAATCCGTGGAAAGATCCATTTGTTCGTTGGCTTTTATTGCTTTCAGCAAATGAGGATGAGCACTTAACTAAACTATTGGAGGATATTGCTATGAACCAAGACCCTATTTTACAAAAAGCGATAAATAAATGGGAACGTATGAGTCAAGATTCTTCTTTCCGACAAGCCTATGATGCAAGGGAGAAAGTTTTAATGGATGAAGCCGCAAAATTCGCCCATGCAGAGACAGAAGGAATAAAAAGAGGAATGGAACAAGGGATGAAACAAGGAATTAAAAAAGGCATTGAACAAGGCATTGAACAGGGCATTGAACAAGGCATTGAACAGGGCATTGAACAAGGCATTGAACAGGGCATTGAACAAGGTCGAAAAGAAGGAGTTCAGCAGGGAAAAGTTCAAATGATTAAAAATATGTATGATCTTGGTATACCACTTGAAACGATTGCTAAGGCAAGTAAATTAAGTTTGCATGAGATTGAGCATATTTTAGGACATAAATAGTGATAAAAAAAGAGCTTGAATAGTTTCAAGCTCTTTTTTTATCAACTCTCCTCAATATCATCCAATTGAGTCTTATAACATTCATCACACTCTCACCTCGTAGGAAGAATCCCTCTGTCATCAGGTAATAAAACCCTCAAAACTTCTCGTTCCATCTCTACGAAAGACTTCATAATAATGGGATATCCTTCAATAATATTCGTATACTCAATCCCTTGTTCAAACTTTTTTCCGCTCTTTATTTCTTCTATTATCGTACAAAAAACACTATGCGCGACTTCAGGATCCATATTTAATGCTATTTGTAAATCTTGATGATTAAAGTTATCTCTTAGACCATGCGTATGATAATTAGCATGGATGCCATCAATATCTTCTGCTAATATGCTATGCATGTACCATCCATACTCTTGTAGCATATTTTCTTCCCATTCATCTGCATCCTCTTCTAAATCTTCATCAAACAAATTCGGATCATACCACACATCCTCGTAATCTCCAGCAATTAAAAATCTCCAACCAGGTGGTAACCCTAAATACTTCTTTATTTCAGGTGCCCATTCATCAATATGTTGAACGTGTAAAGGAAGAAAGAAATCTTCTTCTGTCCCCATTTCTTCACCAGCCCAAATGTACCAACCTGTCGTTCCGTTTTCTATAGGCATTCGTAACCCATTAATCGGAGCGATACCATCTTTCACATTTTGCGCTATTCCTAATTTCAAGTCATTCGGAGATTCTACATACTCCGCTTTATATTTATCACATATACTCCTCTGTTCTTTTATGTATTTTTCCATCCTTTTAGCACACTCCCCAATTTTTGAAAGATAGATTTCTTTGCCGAAGCACTCTCTAACTTCCATACCCCACACGGATTATAAAATGGATCCTCTTGTTCATAACGATTATCTATATAATGAGATAAAAGATACACTGGAGCATCTTCTGTGAAACTAATTGTATCTCCATCTTTCAAATTAGGTTTTTCCAATATATTATGTAGGTTAAAATCATTTAATAAATCTACAGCTACTTCCGGATCTATCCATCCGTCTAAAACAACGTCTGGTAGATTAAATGCTTGCATTCCACATGAATAGTAGCCGTCCTCTTCATCTCCAACTAAAGTTACAAGGTGCGAATACATCGGGAATATTTCCTTATCCTCTGCAAGCTCTTGCCATTCTTCTTTCGAATAAGCCATACCTGCTGTTTCAACTTTTAAAGCAAGTCCACCTGCATTTAAAAGTTCCATTCCTACATCAATTACTTCTTGTAATCTCTCTGTATCGTCAACTTTTGCAATAACATACACTGTATAAGTATGCTTCTCCAACTCCTGAAGCAATTCTTCATCAAAACGCTCACCACCTGCATAGAAGAAAGCCTCTCTCAAAGAAGGGTCTTGTTCATATATATCAATTTCAAAGCCAATCTCTTTCTCCTTATGGTGCATAACATTTCCCGCTAATATATAGTTACTTTTACTCACAACTTCTTGTATTAATTCTGTTCTATCTTTCCATAAACCAGGTACTCCAATAACGATTTGTGTCTCCATCATATGCACTCCACTTCTCATCTATTTTCAATCTATTCTTTCAATCTTCCAAACTAAATTAGCTGGGATATCTTTCTCTAAAAAGGTTAACATCCATACAGTTTAGTCATCCTACTATGATTAAAATCTCCAAATATAACACTCCATGTGTACATTTATATTTATTTTCGTTTACATACTATTGTTATTCATAATCCATTTTAGCTAATAAACAAACGAAAGAGAACTAGGTGGATTAATGTTTACTTAAGAATAAAAAGTCCGAAACTATATAAAGTGATTTCGAACTTTTTATTTTTAAAATATTAAATTACATTTCGAACAAAAAGGAGCTGAATTTCCTCTTCTAATTTTCGTATCACATTTTGGACAATATACATATCGTTCCTCTACCTTTTGTCGTTCTATCATGTGTAAGGATACTATTTTCATACTGCACATAATTCCAATTAAGATAAGGCTAAAAATGAGTAGCACAACGCTCTTCCTCCCTTAACTACTTACCTATATTTTACCATTAAATAAAGATAATTTTATACTTATAATCCTATCTTGTCCTTCATACTGGAAGAAACTTTCTTTACTTCTATTTACTCATCAGTGTGATTCTTTTTTTTCTATATAAATAAAGAATACCTGTAACTATAAAAACAATCACGCCAAAATACACACCATATTCTATCGCGATCGCTACAATACTTTCAATATGTTGTCCAAATAAAGCACCGAGCACAAAGTAAACGAGTGTCCAAACAAATCCTGTCATATAAGAATACAAAGCATACGTCTTAAATGACATGTTATTCATTCCAACTAAATACGGTACGATATGTCTTACAACTGGTATGAAGTAACTTGTGACTAACGCATAATGACCATACTTCTCTACCATTTGTTGAGATTTCAAAAGATATTTCGCCTTTTTCTTTTTCATTAGCTTATCAAGTACTTTCGTACCAAATATTTTCCCTAATATATAACCTAAAGAAAGCCCAGATACAACACCTAAATATGTTAATAAAAATGCAGGAATGACACTTAATATCCCTAGTGAAGATACAAAGCCACCACTCATTACGATCATTTCGTCTGGAATTGGCATACCAATAATACCTAACCATAAACAGAAAAATAATGCCCAATAACCGTATTGTTCAATATAAGATAATAATTCATGTAATTCCATTATGCATATGCTCTCCTTAGCTCTTTTTTACAGCTAAAGACATACGCTGGTGGGAAATTGAGCCACACTTTCTCTAGCGTAATTTCAGGAAAGAAGTGCTGTATAAATCCTTTTTTCACAAGTGAATATTGAAATGTAATAAATTCACCATTCTCATGTATCCCTTCCATTACATTGTTTAAAATACGCTTTGAAACTTCTTCTGGTAAAGAGGTAAAAGGTAATCCCGATAAAACGTAATCCACGCATTCTATATTGAGATCTTCTATATACTTTTTTATATTTTCGGCTGAACCGTGTACAACAATGACGTTCTGCTCATCTTTAAATTTTCTCTTTAGTTCCTTGCAAAACACTTCATTAATTTCAATAAGAAGAAATATTGTTTCCTTCTTCTTTCTCTTCATAATTTCTTTCGTAAAGACTCCTGTACCAGGACCTAACTCTACAATGCATTTCGCTTTATTAAAATCAATTACATCTACCATTTTCTTTGCTAATATTTTTGAACTTGGCGCAATTGCACCAGTATGTTTCGGATGTTTAATAAATTCATGTAAGAATGTTATGAGTTGCATATAAACCTCTCCTCATTCGTTCAATAGTTTTTAACTTGTTTCTAAGTATAACTATTATTTCTTAACAAAAATTGAGGAGATTTCTTAAGATTTTATGAAGAATAAAAAAACAGCTATCGCCTCTAGCGATAGCTGTCCCTTATTACTTCGCACTCACGATCTTATAATAAGAACGAACCGTTAAGAAGTAATATCCAATATAAATCGCGCCGTATACTCCGATACTAATTAGAAGCGGAATCATAATTTCAAATGGTAATATATTTGATAAACCTTTTAGTGCAAATAGGCTGTGTAAAATACCAATTACTAACGGAATAGCAAAGATAAAGCTCACTTGTTTTGCGATAGCTCTCTTCATCTCTTGCTTCGTTACACCAATTTTATGAAGAACAACGTAGCGATCACGGTCAGCACTTGCTTCTGTTAATTGTTTAAAGTAAATGATTGAGCCTGTTGCTAATAGGAATACTAATCCTAAGAATAACCCAATAAACATCATTAAGCCTGTTGTTTCAAGCCCCATTTGGAATCCTGTATAGAAATCGTTAAATGGTTTTAAAACTTCTGATTCTCCAGCCGGCATAATGCTTGCTAATTTTGCTGTTAACTCTTTACTATTTCGCTCACCTTTTACATCAATATTTTTTACAGTACGCGTTTCGTTTACTTGTTTCACTTGCTCATATGTTTTATCAGGAACGATTACAAATAGTTCATTTAAATTTGTAAGGCTTCTATTATTTACACCTTTAATTTTTAATTCTTTTGACTCGTTTCCAACAGGGAATACAGCTGTATTTCCTGTATAAAGAGGACCAAAATCAAGTTTCTCAATATATAAGCTATCATATACGAAAGCTTCATTCGCACTTAAATTTACAGGTTCTACATCTAAATGTTTCACAAGTGTATTAAAGCTTGATTGAGAAATAAGCTGGTACTGATTCGTAACATTATAGTGTGTGTTCAGAACTTGATCAGCTCTTTCACCTTTAAATGTTCCCTTCACAGGAATCATTTCAACTTCTGATTCATATGTGACTGGGTGATTATTCTTCTCTCCAGCAAGTATTTCATTTACTTTTTTATCTAATGCTGCATCTTTTTTCTCATAGGAATAACTATACGGCGCAGCAACTTTTGATTGCGTAAATGTATTGTAATACATCGTAACTGACGTACCAACCGCTGTTAATGTTACCGCACTTAAAATAGCGATTGTCGCCAGTGATTTCGCATTTCCTTTAATACGATATAGTAACTGTGATGTCGTTACCATATTCATACCATTATAAAATGCTGACTTATTATTTCTTGCACGTTTCAATACAAATACTGTGAAGAACATGAACAGTAAATAAGTCCCTGCTACTGTCGCTAATAAAATATATAATGCAACGACCATAAAGTCTGCATACATAACTGCTTTCATGTACATTAATGCTAAAAAATAACCTGAACCGATTAAGAAAACTGAAATTAATGCCATAATGACAGATCCTTTTGGCATTGCTTCTCCTTCACGTTCTGCACGGAAAAGTTCAATTAACTTAAAGCGATAAATTAAACGATATCCTTGAAGTGATGTATATAAAATAATCACAAAGAAAATAATTGCTGTATCAATAATGGCAGCCATCGGTACTTCAAAATGAACGTTTAAATTTAATCCCATCATATTTACTAATAACTCAAGGAATAATTTTGAAAGGACACTACCGATCGCAATCCCAATTACTAATGACATTAATCCCATTAACATATTTTCATAAAAGAGCATTTTACCAATTTGTCTTTTACGGATACCTAATAACGAATATAAGCCAACTTCTTTTTTACGTTTACGTGTAAAGAATCCGTTCGAATATATAATGAACACTGCTACGAAAATGATAAGCATCACACTTGAAACTTGGAACGCTCCGCTAATTTTTTTGAAGCTTCTGCTGCTTTTTCCATTTGTGAATTATATTGCAGTGCTTTAAATGTAAAATAAATAACGATACTAAAAATCATAGATGCAAAATATACAAAGTAGTCTTTAAAGTTCCGCTGTATGTTGCGGAGGGCAATGCTAGATAAGGTCATCAGCCATACCTCCAGAAATAGAAGACATTACGTCAACAATTTTTTGGAAGAACTGTTTACGCGTCGATTCACCGCGATGTAATTCTTTATATAGTTCACCATCTTTAATGAAAATAACTCGTTTACAATAACTTGCTGCAAACGCATCGTGCGTTACCATTAAAATTGTTGAGTTATCATATTCATTTAACGACTTCATACTTTCAAGTAAATCTGTTGCAGATTTAGAATCAAGTGCTCCAGTTGGCTCGTCTCCGAAAATCATACTTGGATTCGTAACAATTGCACGCGATGCTGCACAGCGCTGCTTCTGTCCACCAGATACTTGATATGGGAACTGACTTAAAATATGATCAATACCGAATTTCTTTGAGATTTCAAGAACGCGGCGATCAATCTCACTCGCTTTCACCTTTGATAACGCAAGTGGTAAAGCGATATTCTCTTTCACCGTTAACGTATCTAATAAGTTATAATCTTGGAAAATGAAACCTAAATGATCACGGCGGAATAACGCTAACTTATCATCATTCATCTTTACAATATCTTTTCCATCAATTAAAATTTCACCGTTCGTCGCATTATCAATTGTAGAAAGAACATTTAGTAAAGTCGTCTTACCAGAACCAGAAGGTCCCATAATTCCAACGAACTCACCTTCTTTTACTTGTAAGTTAATACCTTTTAACGCTGCAAATTTATTCCCACCCGTGTCGTACACTTTTTCAATATTTTTTGCTTCTAACACTGTTTTCATCTCGACATCCCTCATTTCTTCTATTCTCTATTTTCAACTATATACACTCTCTACTCTTGCCACTATCGATGTTTCTTACACAAACATGACAGTTATGTAAGACGCATAAGTAAAGATATAAAAATTTAACCTACTGAACAAAAGTACTTTGTTACTATAACATTGGGATATCATACCATCCATTCATTCTCCTTACAGGAACATTACAATTTTGTAAGGTTAAAAATGTCCCCTACAAAGTTGTGCACGAAATGTCGGATGGAGCTATTTCGTTCCTGCTATTCTATGTACAGAGGAGGTCATAATATGGATTCACTTAAAAATATGAATACTGCAATGCGCTATATTGAAGATAACCTTACGAATGAAATTGATTTTAAAGAAGTTGCGAGGCTAGCTCTCTGTTCTGAGTATCACTTTAAAAGAATGTTTTCGTTTTTAGCAGGTATATCACTGTCTGATTATATTCGCTGTAGACGTCTTACTCTCGCTGCCTTTGAACTAAAAAATAGCGATGCAAAAGTCATTGATGTCGCTATAAAATATGGGTACAACTCACCAGATTCATTCGCTCGTGCATTTCAAAACTTGCACGGTATAACACCTTCTGAAGCCCGAAATAGTAGCCATTCTTTGAAGGCTTATTCACCAATGACCTTCCAATTATCCATTCAAGGAGGAAATGAAATGAACTATCGAATTGAAGAAAAAGAGCCATTTCGAATTATAGGTATTACAAAACGAGTACCAATCGTTTTTAACGGTGTAAATGAAGAAATTGCTTCTATGTGGAAAAGTTTAAACCCAGATTCTATTCAAACATTAAAGTCCCTTTCAAACATTGAACCTACTGGAATCATTAGTGCTTCTACTAACTTTTCTGAAGGAAGAATGGAGGAAAAGGGAGAACTCGATCACTACATTGGAGTAGCCACAACAAAGGATTGTCCAGAGCAGTTTAAACAGCTTGAAGTTACTGCTTCAACATGGGCTATATTCGAAGCTGTCGGTCCATTTCCTGATGCATTACAAAATGTATGGGGACGTATTTACTCTGAATGGTTCCCTTCTTCGAACTATGAACTAGCGGAAGGACCGGAGATATTGTGGAATAAACAGAAAGATATATCTTCTCCAAACTTTAAAAGTGAAATTTGGATACCGGTTTTGAAGAAGTGATAACAAAAGGAAAAGAGCTAAGCATTGTGCCTAGCTCTTTTTACATATTTGCTTACTCGTAAAAGTGTATATATTTCATCAGTTCTTCGATTCCTTTAAATTGGAGTAATAGTTGATTGTTCAAGTTTTCTAAAGCCAACTGAAAGGAACGTTCAATTTTTCCATAGTCTAATGTTTCTAAATCATCTAGCAAGCTTTTCATATTTTCTATATAATACACGGTTTTTCTCAAACTGCTTATAACCAGTATTTTACGCAGTTCAGATATTGGAAACATTCTATAACCGTTTTCTTTATTTCTTTCTGAGTGGACTAACCCTTCATGTTCCCAATGACGGATAGCCGAAGTATTTACGCCTGCTATGTTTGCAGCCTCTCCAATGCTCATGCGTTCATTTAACTCTACATTTTTATATTTAGTAAAATCAGCATTTTGAATCATGTTTAGTATTTCTTCTACTCGTTTTTTCTCCACCTGAACATTGAATTGCTGTTCATTAATTAACCAAAGTGCTTCTTCAAACTTTACGTTTTTAATCATCCTCATAACTTTATAAACAATAGGTATATCATATCCTTTTAATAATGCTCTAATGGTAATAAATGCTTGAAAGTGTATCGATGTATAAAACCGGTGATTACTTTCCGTTCTTGGCACAACAGGAATGAGATTTTGTTCTTCATATCTTCTCAAAGTTGTTGTACTAACATTTAAGACATTTGCAATTTGTTTAGGGCTATATGTCTCCATTTATTAACTCCTTTTTAAAGTAAAACCTTAAAGTGCTACATTAACATATTTCAAATAAAATCCTTATATATACGAGAAAAAAGTCATAAATCCGGAAGATTGCATGAATGTTATATGATTTTAGTATAAACAATTTAGGAGTGATAGAAATGGAGAAAATCATAAAACTTACGGACGAATCAGTATTAAAGGTTGGTTTGGTTGGAAATCCAAAATTTAGAACAATCATGCTCCCAGTTGCTAAAGAATCTGTATATGGGCAAGATGCTGAAACTTTGAAGTTGTGGGGAGTAGATCCTGAATTTGGAAAACATTTTATTGATGGACTCATAGATAAGTTTCAGATTTTATATTTTGACTACGAAGGCCATCGTTTGCAACATCCAAATCCAGAGAATCTCACACCTGAAAATATAGTAAAAGACCTATTAACAATTGCTGACGAAATAAATATTAATAAGTTTAGTTATTATGGTTACTCTTGGTTAGCTTTAGCTGGGTTACAATTAGCCATTCGAACGGATAGATTAGACAGTATAATCATGGGCGGGTTTCCACCAATAGATGGTCCATATAAAGAAATGATGGTAGTAACAAATAAAACATATGAGCAAGCTGTGAATAATCACAATTCTCCTGTTATTGATCAAGCACATATTAATCCTGAAAAAATTGATTGGGATAACATACAGATAAAGATCGACATGAGTCAAACTAAACAGTTTGTTACAATGTACGAGAATTTGATGGAGTTTGATGATCAAGACATCCAACATAAACTAATCATTCCGAGATTAGCGTTTTCTGGGGAAAAAGACACTATTGTTTACGGTGAAAATTTTGGCAATGTAGTAGTTGATATTATTGGTATACTTCAAAAAAACAAACAAAAGTTAGAACATCTTGGATGGGATATAGAAATCTTAAGAGGAAATGATATGGATCACACTAAAGCTATGCAACCTATAACAGTTCTGTCATTGATAAAGCCTTGGTTAATTAAAAATTTGAATATAACTTATTAAATATAGTAATTCGAATAACCTAAAAATAAAGCTGCTCTTCCCTAAAAGGAAAAGCAGCTTTATTTACATTTTTAGTTCTTTTTTATAAGCAACATAAGAATATCCCATTGTTAATCCTACTGCACCAATAATAATTCCAACCATTACGAAAGATTTCCACGTTACTGGTACAAAAACACTTAGAATCATAATAATTCCTAATATAACAAACACCTTTCCGCTAAAACGGTGTGTCTTTCTCCATACTTCCTCGTTACTTAATGTCCACGGTGTTTTTATACCTACAAAGTAATTTGGTTTACATTGTGGTAAATAGTTTCCGATGATTATAAATAAAAGACCAACAAGAATATATGGTGTACTATTCATTGGAATGTCATAACCTAATCCAGCTCCAATTCCAATGATACTTACTAAAAATAATAGGAATAATACGCTATAATTTATTACATTATACCCTTTAGAAAATTTCTCATAATTCTCATGCTTAGGATCTATCTTAGGCAATAAAGTCAATAAAGCATATATAAAAACCATAACTGCAACATCCAAAATCATCATGCCCATTTTTGACATACGCCCATCTACCTCACCAGACACATTCCAATGACTCGGAACCTCTCCCGGTAAATGCGGCCACGCGATGCACCATGCAATAATCGTTAAAGCTATTAATAGTAACGGAAATATATGCTTTCTCATTTCCCCTCTTCCCCCTTATTCGTAAATGTAAACACCCAAGTCAACAAATCTTGAAAGACCGTTGTGTTTAAAGAGTACACAACGAATTGCCCTTTCTTTTCATCTTGAATAAGTTCAGCATTTTTAAGTGCGTTTAAGTGGTGTGAAATACTTGGTTTTGTCATATTGAAATGTTCAGCGATCTCACCAGCGGTTAGATCACCTTCTTTTAATAAGTCTAAAATTTTTCGCCTTGTTGGATCTGCTAATGCTTTGAATGCTTGATTCAATGTCTTTCTTCCTTTCGATAATTAGACATTTAGATACTTATCTAAATGTTAAAATGATTTCAGTTGATTGTCAATTATATACGAGGCCCTTTTTACTTTTCTCACTTTTAACCTATACTGTTTACTAGCTTATCTTTCAACATAATGAAAAGACTTGAAACACATGATACACTATAGCTACAATTGTTTTTCTGAGGAGGAATATACATATGTATAAAATTTTAATCGTTGAAGACGATCCAAATATTTCATCATTACTGCAATCTCACATTCAGAAGTACGGTTATGAAGCTGTTGTTGCAGAGAATTTCGATGATATTATGGAATCGTTTAACGCTGTGAAACCACATCTTGTTTTACTTGATGTAAACTTACCGAAATTCGATGGTTTCTACTGGTGCCGTCAAATTCGTCATGAATCTACTTGTCCAATTATTTTCATTTCAGCGCGTGCTGGTGAGATGGAACAAATTATGGCAATTGAAAGCGGTGCGGATGATTACATTACAAAACCATTCCACTACGACGTTGTAATGGCAAAAATTAAAGGACAATTACGCCGTATTTACGGTGATTATGCACCAAATATTTCTGAACGTATCGTTGAAGTAGAAGGTTTAAAACTATTCCCAGAACGTCCTGAAATTCACTTCGGATCTGAACAAGTTCTTTTAACGAAAAAAGAAGCTATTTTAGCTGAAATGTTATTATCTAAATTCCCTCGTACAGCAAGCCGTGAAGATTTATTAGCTGCGCTTTGGGATGACGAAAGCTTCGTTGAAGAAAATACATTAAACGTAAACATTACGCGTCTTCGTAAAAAGTTTAATGAGCTTGGTATTGAGAACTCTATTGAAACAGTACGTGGACTTGGATATCGCTTTAACGCAACTTGGAGTGAATAAGCATGAAGCTATTTTTACGTGATCATTTTGCATTTTTCCTACTGTACGTTTTAAACTTCGGTATCATTTTCGTTCTTTATGATGCAGTAGATGGATTTCAAAACAATAAATTTTACTTCGTCGTTTTAAGTTTATATTTATTTATTTGTTTCCTCGCTTACCGTTACGTTCGCAATCGTAGAATGTACCATAGATTAAGCGAGCAACCAGAAAAAATGGAAGATGCGTTTATTGAAAGAGCAACTGCTCCGATGCCTCACGGTGTCAATGAACTCGTGCGTACGCAGTACCGCCTCTTCCAAAAAGAACTACAATCGTATGAAGTAAAACAACAAGAACATCAATTATTCATTAACCACTGGGTACATCAAATGAAGACACCTGTTTCTGTTATGCAGCTTATGGTGCTAGAAATGGAAGACGAGCATTTAATTCCAAAGTTTAAAAAAGAATTAGAGCGTCTAAACCAAGGGCTTGATATGGCTTTATACATGGCTAGGTTAAATAACTTCCATGAAGATTTCCATGTTGAGACGATTTCATTAAAAGATACGGTAACAAAAAATATTAACGGATTAAAAGAACTATTCATTCGTAATGGTGTCTTCCCTGTTTTAGAAGTCCATTCTGATTTAAAAGTTGCTTCTGATGCGAAATGGCTAAAATTTATCATCTATCAGTTAATGACAAATGCTGTTCGTTACTCTGGTGAGCGCGGAAAGAAAGTTTTCTTATCTGCTTACCGAAACGGAAAGGATATTATTTTAGAAGTTCGTGATGAAGGTGTTGGTATTCCGCAAGAAGATATTCGAAGAGTATTTGAACCATTTTACACTGGGAAAAACGGTCGCGCATTCGGAGAATCTACTGGTATGGGGCTTTATATTGTAAGTAAAATTTGTGATTATTTAGGTCACTCTGTCAAACTAGATTCTGAAGTTGGTAAAGGAACGACGATTAAAATCATCTTCCACAACGCTGCAAATAATCAAGCAGAACATACGGAGAAGGTGACCGAAGCATGATCGTAACATATGCAAGCAAAATGTATGAGAACACACTCTCATACATTTTTTGCAATACAACTACTTCTATATCTTCTAGCCGGAGGTATAATCTATGACATTTTGGCAATTTGCATTTAAAAACGTCACGCGCAACTCGAGAGCTTATTTTGCTTACTTTGTAAGTAGTTCCTTTTCCATTGCTGTGTTCTTTTCGTTTGCTGTTTACTTATTCCATCCGAAATTACAAAACTTTGACATGACCTCTGAAATTTCAGGATTAATGATATTTTCAGAAGTAGTAATTGTATTTTTCTCTTTCTTCTTTTTACTATATTCCATTGGTACTTTTTTAAAAGTTAGAAAAAAACAATTTGGTGTTTTGACCATTTTAGGAATATCAAGAAAACAATTACATCGTCTTGTTTTTATGGAGAATATGTTAATCGGGATTTTATCTATCTTTTTCGGCATGCAGTTTGGAGTTGTTTTTTCTCAATTTTTTTTATTAGTAACAGCCAAACTTACGCATGTTCCAGGAATATATTTATACGGTCCTACTAACGCGTTTATTTTAACAACCATTGTTTTCCTTAGTCTTTTTATCATTGTATCTGCATTCACACCAATGCTTATTCGTACAAAAAAAGCGGTACACCTTTTAAAAACAAATGGTGGAAAACAAAAAGAAAGAAAACCATCCATACTTGTTTCATTATTTGGTGCGATTTGTTTATTTGGTGGTTATGCGTTAGCTGGAAATCCTAAATATTTCGTATCAGTAAGCCCGCAAATCGGTGTTATATATATGGTTTCGAGTATTTTCGTTATCCCAATGCTTGTTACAATAGGAACATATTTTTTCTTTTCTCAAATTAGTTTCTTACTGATTTATATTTTAAAGAAAAGAAGAAGATTTTATATGAAACGGATTAATATGCTTTGGATTTCAGATTTAGCAAACCGTATTCGGACGAATATTAATATGCTTTTTATTGTAGCGATGCTCTCTACAATTGCTTTCACAATGATCACGTTCCTATATGGATTCGGGAAATTTATTAAGCTAGAGGTGAATAGAACTTCCCCTTTCCCAATTTCTTATTTCTCTTATGATGCGAACCCTTTTGTTACAGAGCATTTAAATTGGCTTGAGCAACAATTACAAAAAGAGCATTTCCCTTATCAAAAAATAAAAGCTGATATATATGAAACACCACTAAAAGAAGATAAAGATATAGCTATTTATAATGACGTATACGCAATTAAGCAAAGTGACTATAACAAACTTGCGAATTCTTTACGAATGAAACAACTATTTATGGATGATAACGAAGCATATGTGCTAACAGGGACATCTTATATCACCATATTCAACGAATTTGAGCAAAGCTACAATAGAGATTACATTACACTCTCTAGTACAAATACGAAATTAAGAGTTAAAGGCTATGAGCATGTAAACGCAATCCCATCTGACTTTTCATATCAAACGATAGTGTTGCCTGATGTTATCGTAAATAACTTACCTAACACCGTAAAACATATATCAGCATACAATTACAAAATTCAAAACTGGGAACAGACATATGAAATTGCTGATAATTTTATAGAAAAGGTACAAAAAGATCGAAATAAATACCAGTATGAAGGGCCTCTTATTCGATCCTTTGAATCAGCAGGATCGTTATACAAAATAACATCAGGTAGTGCCGCGTACTTCCTAATCGGGACATTTTTAGGAGTTATTTTCTTCATTGGAGCTGGTAGCGTTCTTTACTTTAGAATGTATACGGATTTGACGAACGAACAAGAGAAATATATAACGATTTCTAAAATCGGTGTAACAGATACAGAGATGAAACGATCTGCAACCATTCAACTTAGTATTTTATTTTTCATTCCGTACATTATGGCATCCATTCATACAATGTTCGCAACAAAAATGCTACAAGATGTAATTGGTTTATCTCTATTCAAAGAAGTTTCAGCCGTTCTTATTATTTTTGGATTCGTTGAAATCGTATTTTTCTTATTCATTCGTTCACTTTATATGCAAAAATTATCACATTACACGAGTGGACAAAATATTTAAAACAAACTTGATGAAAAGAGTATCTCTCATACTCTTTTCATCTTCACCCTATTAGGAGGTTTAGGTGAATGACATTTTGGCAGTTTGCATTTAAAAACGTCACAAGAAACGCCAGAGCTTATTTCGCCTATTTTGTAAGCAGTGCGTTCTCCATCGCAATCTTTTTCTCATTTGCAGTTTATTTATTTCATCCTAAATTGCATATGACAGACGTGAATTTTTCTCTGAACATATTAATGACAATTTCAGAAGTTGTCATTGTGTTCTTTTCATTTTTCTTTTTACTGTATTCAATCGGGACGTTTTTAAAAGTACGAAAAAAACAGTTCGGGATTTTAACAGTGCTTGGCATATCTCAAAAACAATTAAAGCGACTCATATTTATAGAAAATATGTTAATTGGTGCTCTTTCTATATTTTTTGGCATTCAACTTGGACTTGTCTTTTCACAGTTCTTTTTGTTAGTTACCGCTAAAATTACACACGTACCTGGTTTATATTTATATCCACCTACAAGTGCTATCGTTTTAACTATCATCATCTTTCTCGGGCTCTTCATTCTCGTATCATCTTTTACACCGATGCTCATTCGCACGAGAAAAGCCGTACGTCTTTTAAAAGAAGGAAAACAACAAAAAGAAAGAAAAGCATCCGTGCTCATCTCTCTATTTGGTGCGATCTGTTTAATATGTGGATATGCGTTAGCCGCAAATCCGCTGTATTTTATGTCGCTAGGTGACATAATTGGACTTTTATATGCCGTCTCTAGTATATTTGTCATTCCATCGCTTATTGCAGCTGGAACATACTTTTTCTTTTCACAAATTAGTTTTTTACTTATTCGTATTTTAAAAATGCGAAGAACGTTTTATATGAAACGAATTAATATGCTTTGGATTTCCGATCTAGCATCACGTATTCGGACAAACATTAACATGCTCTTTATTGTAGCGATGTTATCGACGCTCGCTTTTACAATGATTACATTCTTATATGGCTTCGGGAAATTTACAAAGTTTGATGCGATTAGACAAAATCCTTTCCCGTTTACTTATTTATCGCATACTGAAAATACGTTAGCTGATGAACATTTAAACTGGTTAGAGCAGAAATTTAATGAAGAGCACTTTACTTATACAAAATTTAAAACAGATATATATGAAGTATCTTCAGCTGAAGATAACACGCAGCTCTATTATGCCATTAAACAAAGTGACTATAATGTACTTGCTAAAGCGTTAAATTGGGAAAAACTCACGGTAAATAAGAATGAATCTTATATTCTTATGAAAGACTTAGATGATCAAGTTATTGGAACACTTCACAATAAAGAACAGAAAAATACTCTTACACTTACTCAAAACAATTTACAACTACAAGTGAAAGAATATAAAAGTTATAGCCCATTCCCAAACAGCTTAATATACCAATTACTCATACTATCTGATGAAAATGTAGAAGCCTTATCCACCGTTTCCAAACAAATGAGTGTATATAACTTCAAAGTTACAGATTGGGAAAAAGCACATAATATCGGTTCATCGTTTATAACAAAAATCCATAACGATAATGCAGCAATTCAAGCAGAGCATCCACCTTTCCATGCAAGTGAAGCGAGCGATTCTCTATATAAGACAAAACTAAATGTCGCTTCGTTCTTCTTAATTGGTACTTTCCTAGGAGTTATTTTCTTTATCGGTGCTGGCAGTGTTCTTTACTTCCGGATGTATACAGATTTAACAAATGAACAAGAAAAATATATAACGATTACGAAAATCGGCTTAACTGAGACTGAAATGAAACGTTCAGCGACAATTCAGCTTGCGATTCTTTTCTTCGTACCTTACATTATGGCATCAATCCATACGATGTTTGCGACAAAGATGCTACAAGAAATATTACATCTCTCGTTCTTCGCTGAAATTACAGTCGTACTGTTGATTTTTGGAACAGTTGAAATTTTATTTTTCCTTTTAATTCGTTCCTTTTATATGCAAAAATTATCACAACACATTAAGTTTTAAAAAGTAGAAAGGTGATTACTATGGAAGAAGTATTACACATAAAAAACGTCTCAAAAGTATATGAGGGGAAAGTCCCTCATACTGCTTTAAAAAATATAAATTTACACGTGGATAAAGGGGAATTCGTTGCCATTATGGGACCATCTGGTAGCGGAAAATCTACATTTTTAAACGTTATCTCTACAATCGATTCTCCGACTTCTGGTGATGTCGTAATTAACGGAAAAAAACCGCACACATTTCGTAGAGAGAAGTTAGCTATTTTCCGAAGACAAGAGTTAGGATTTGTTTTCCAAAACTTTAACCTACTAGATACACTAACAATCGGTGAAAATATCGTACTACCTTTAACATTAGATAATGTTCCATTAAAAGAAATGGATGAAAAGCTTGATAACATTTCAAAAAAGCTTGGAATTGATCATATTTTGGACAAGCGTATTTTTGAAGTTTCTGGGGGACAAGCACAGCGTACCGCAGTAGCACGTGCTGTTATTCATCACCCTTCTCTCTTACTAGCCGATGAACCGACAGGAAACTTAGATTCAAAAGCGGCAATTGACGTAATGGAGTTATTTACGAAATTAAATAAAGAAGAAGATGCAACGATTTTAATGGTTACTCACGATCCATTCGCGGCAAGTTATTGTAACCGCGTCATTTTCATTAAAGATGGTGAGCTTTACAACGAACTACACCGCGGGCTATATCGCGAGAAGTTTTATCAAGAAATATTAGATGTTTTAGCATTATTAGGAGGAAGACGTGGATGACATTTTGGCAATTTGCATTTAAAAATGTCTCGCGTAATTCTAAAGCATATTTCGCTTATTTTGTAAGTAGTGCTTTTTCTATCATGGTTTTCTTTTCATTTACCGTATACGCGTATCATCCGCGCTTGCAACATGTACAAAGCTTTCAAGAACGTGATCCTCTAATGAACTTAGCTAGTACAGCACAACTTGTGATCGTTATGTTCTCGTTCTTCTTTCTCTTATATTCAATTGGAACATTTTTAAATGTTCGGAAGCAGCAATTCGGGATACTCACTATTCTTGGTATCTCACAGAGACAATTAAAAAGATTGTTATTTACCGAAAACATGATAATTGGGATATTATCTATCTTTATCGGCATTCAAGGTGGACTTGTATTTTCTAACTTTTTCTTATTAGTCACTTCGAAATTAACAAGTGCGAAAGGTCTCTATTTATATTGGCCAACAGAAGCGATTATCGTTACAACCGTAACGTTTATCATTTTATTTTTAATCGTTTCTACATTTACACCAATGTTTATTCGTACTCGAAAGACAGCCCACCTCATTAAAGGGAACAAGAAAATGCCAGCTGAAAAAAGACCATCTATACTCATCTCTTTATTCGCTTTAATTTGTTTAGGGCTATGCTATTATATCGCTGGTTATCCGCGAGGCTACGTAACGGAAAAAAATGTGCAAAATGGATCTGTCTTTTTTATTATGTTATCTATTTTACCGCTCGTAATAGTCGGGACATATTTATTCTTTTCACAAACATTCCTTCTTTTCATCTATATTTTAAAGAAGCGCAGAAAGTTTTATTTGAAACAAATAAATATGTTATGGATTTCAGATTTAGTTTCTCGTACACGCAGTAATATTAATGTACTCTTTATTGTTTCTATGCTATCTGCACTTGCATTTACGATTATTATTGGATTATTCGCCGCTAATAACAATACGAAGGCATCAGTATTAGAGCGATATCCCGTTCCCTTCACGTATACATCAGAAGGTGACAATTCCCTTGAACAAAAGCATATTTCTACAATTGAAACGGAGCTTACAACTAATAATTTTCTTTACAAAAAATATAAGTTTACAGTATTAAAAGATACAGCTTCCAAAGAAGATATTATGCTTATGAAGATGAGTGATTATAACGCAATTGCTAAACAATTGAAAAGACCGGAAATAACAATCGATTCTACAGAAGTTTATATTATTTCTCGGCACTCACCAGAACTTCTCGATCTCGTATCTAATCCATTTGCAAAGCAAAATACGATTACACTCGGGTCTAATAAAAAAGAATTTCATATTAAAGGGTTTATTAATAAGGGAATCGAACCATCCTTTGCATTCCCACATTTAGCTGTCGTACAAGATTATGTATTTGATAATATGATTCCTCATATTGAAACAACTGTAATCTATAACTACTTCGTAGAAAACTGGGAAAATGCAATCGTTCCAACCAAAAATATGTTACGTGTTATTAGTGGCGATGCGCGTGAGTTCTACGAAAAGCATACAGAAGAGAACGCTCAAGTTCCTTTCTTCATACATACGGCTACGGATGAACTCATTTACGGTAAAGGAAATGCAGTTGCTCAATTCTTTATTTGGGCATTTCTCGGCTTTATTTTCTTTATCGGTGCGGCTAGTGTTCTATACTTCCGTATGTATAATGACTTAACAACTGAAAGACAAAAATATATTACGATTACAAAGCTTGGCTTAACTGAATCAGAAATGTTTCGCTCTGCAACGATTCAATTAGGAATTTTATTTTTCGTTCCTTACATCGTTGCTGGTGTTCACACATTATTTGCGGTTAAGTTTTTACAAAGCATGTTTTCTTTCTCCTTACTAAAAGAGACATGTATCGTACTCACCTTTTTCGGGATTATCGAGATCATTTTCTTCTTCTTAATCCGTTCTCTGTACATTAATAAATTATCACAGCATATAAAAATATGAATAAAATGGCCTTGTGCGTATTGCACAAGGCCATTTTCAATAGTTTTTAATAATTAGCAGCAATATCCGCCGTAGCCACCATATCCGTAGCCGCCGTAACCGCCATAACCACAACCGCCGCCTCCGCCGAAGCAGCTAGCACCGATGATAATTAATAAAATAAACAATACGATTAGAAGCGCAAAACCGCCTCCGCAACCATGTCTGCGGTTACAATCATCATGTCTGTGTTCACACTTTTCGCTCATTACCCTATTCCTCCTTTAGTATCATTCATAACAAGTTCCTCTTGTTCTAAATGAGGGGATTCCATTTATAGTATGTTTTCAGGGCGAATAGGAAGCTTGGCTTTCTTAAAAACGGGCTTGTTTCAGAAAATGAGCCTTATCAAGATGTAGGTATAAAACATTTGACATACTAATAATTTCTTACTAATATTTAATTGAACGATCAATCAATTTTTTGATTATACATTCAAATTATATAAATCAGGAGTTGAATAGCGTGACTGATTCTTTTATTGCAGAGGCTAGGCGTGAACAAATTATTCTTGCATGTATTGATACATTAGAAGAGGTTGGATATAACAACTTGAGCTTAACGAAGGTGGCAAAAAAGGCTAAGATTAGTACCGGACTTATTTCTTATCATTTTAATGATAAGCTTTACCTTATGAACCGTACATTACAATTTTTAGTTGCCAAACAACATGAATTTATTAGTAATCGAGTACTATTAGCTCAATCTGAAATAAATAAACTAGAGGCTTTTATTGAAGCACACTTGGCTTATCAAGAAACTCATTACAAAAATAATATTGCCTTAATTGAGATTGTCTTTAATGCAAGAAATGAAGAGAACATTCCTTATTACAGAATCGAAGACGACGAAGAGGATGCTCTTAGAACGATGTTATTAGATATTTTGAAGACTGGACAACAAAATGGCGTGTTTTCTAACTCTTTTCAAACCGACACATTAGCTTCATTTATTTTAGGAGCAATCGAAGAAAGAATGTTGAAGGCAAATTCATCTATATCCATAGAAAATTACTCAGATGAGCTCATAAAAATGGTGAAAAAACTCACTATTTAAAACATGCCCTGGTTAAAAAATATATATAAGAAAGGATGAACTACACATGAAAAAGGCATCTGTCATTGGATTAGGTTTTTTAGAAAAGTTACTTGCTATAGTAAGTCCAATCCTTTTAGGCGTTATTGGATATTTTTCACCTAAATTAATAGAGATTATAAAAAAGATTCCTCTCTTTTCTGATTCAAAAATTATAGAACTTTTAAATTTTATTAATCCCTTCTGGCTTCCTATTATCCTCATGCTAATTGGTGTTATTGCAGGAATTTTATTTTCTTTAATTATTTATAGTGAAGCTTTAAAAATGAACATTACTTCGGAAAGCATTCACGTGAATAAGGACGATCAAAAGAAACAAATCACCAGATCAAATGTAAAAGCCGTTTTTGTAGATAAGCGTCAAGTGGTTATCATTGATCAAGAAGACCGAGAATGGTTACGTGAAACATCTGACATTACCCCAAGCAAAATTAAAGATACTTTCTTAATGCACGACTTCCCCTGGGTGGAACAAGATCCTTATAAACATGAGTATAGCTTATGGAAATTAGAGGATGCGCGATTTAATAAAAGCATAAATACTATTTTGTATGAAAGACGAAATGCCCTTCGAGAAGGAAACTCGAAAAAAAAGAAGCATTTACGCAAAGATTTGAATGAGCTAGGAGTCTTTGTCAAAGACGATGGAGAAAATCAGTATGTCCGTTCTATTAAATAATAGGACAATAGAAAAAAGATATAAAAAGCACCTTGCCCTGTATATTTGTAAGTAACTACGATTAAAAAATAGCAAAACCCACAGAGAAATTGAATTTCTCCTGTGGGTTTTATTAATTAAAATGGGCTTTTCTCCCTAAAGAAACATATTCAACAAAAGAGCAAAACCAAATGCAATAAATGATAACAATGTCTCGAGTACCGTCCACGTTTTAAATGTTTCCTTCACCGTCAAACCTAAATACTCTTTTACAAGCCAGAACCCTGCATCATTTACGTGAGAAAACATTAATGATCCTGCACCGGTTGCAATAACTAGCAACTCTAAATTCACACCAGACATGTGCTGAATAACTGGTGAAACAATCCCTGCTGCTGTCGTTAATGCTACTGTAGCTGAACCTGTTGCAATTCGAATTAATCCAGCTACCATGAAAGCTAATACAATTGGTGATAACGAAATATGTTCTGCCATTTGCGCAATCGCCGTTCCAACGCCACTTTCAATTAATATTTGTTTAAATCCACCGCCTGCACCAATTATTAAAATAATAGAACCGACAGGCAATAAACTTTCATCTGTTAATTTTTTAATCATCTTTTTATTAATACCTTGTTTGATACCAAGTAAATAAAATGCTGCGAAACATGAAATAAGTAAGGCGATTACTGGACTCCCTATAAACACAAAAAATTCAGTCAATTTTTTCGGTAATGAAATATATGGTGCAACTACTGATAAAATCATCAATACAACTGGTAATAAAATAATAAAGAATGAAACTTTACGACTTGGCAAATCAGTTGATACTGTCGTAACTCGAACAAGCTCCGGTTCATTTTCAGGTATAACCCTCTTATGTACCCACTTTGCAAATATTGGGCCTGCGATAATGGCTGTTGGTAACGCGATAATTAATGAATATAAAAGTACCTTTCCTAAGTTCGCGTTATAAATACCGATTGCTGTCATCGCCCCTGGATGTGGTGGTACGAGCCCGTGAACAATAGATAATCCTGCAATGACAGGTAACGCAATTAATAATATATTTTGCTTCGTCGTTTTTCGAATTGAAATAACGAGTGGTAATAAAATGACAATCCCCACTTCAAAAAATACGGGAATCCCTATAACAAACCCTGCAAATAACATAGCCCAAGGTAATTTTTTTACGCCGAAAAATCGAATAAAGAAATCTGCAACTTGCATGCCTGCCCCTGAATCGGACATCATTTTTCCTAAAATTGTTCCAAGTGCTAAAATACCAACTAAATGCCCTAGTACACTACCAACACCAGTTTCATAGGCAGCCACTATTTTCGTTAAGTTCAGTCCAGACATAATAGCTAAAAATAAACTCGCAACTGTTAAACTAATAAATGCATGCCATTTCCACCATGATACCCCTAAAATAACAATTGTGATCGCAAGTAACGTGACGATTAATAAGTATATATCCATCTCTCATTCCCCTTACTTTTATCCCGATTGGTGTGAGCTAATAATTAGTGGATGATGCCCTCCTCCACTAATTAAAGTTTTACTTTATAAAAAAAGAGGGAACATTGGTCATCTCCCTGTCAAGTAGACAGAAATAAAAAGAGTATTATGCCACGGCCTTTTCCCGATATTCTATCGGGGAAAGGCCGTGAAGTTTTTCTTGGAATCTTTCTGTATTATAAAATTGAATATATTCTTGAATTGCTCGGTAGGCCATTTCATATGTTTTTGGGCACACTAAATACAACTTCTCTGTTTTTAAATGTGAGAAGAATGATTCGATACACGCATTATCAAAACAGTTTCCACGTCTAGAATGACTACCGACAAATCCTAATTTCTCTAACTGTTTTGCGTAGGATTTAGATGTATATTGAAACCCTTGATCTGAATGGAAAAGGGGCTTAGTAGTTAATGACTTCCCTTCTAATTGACGTAATGTAGTTAAAACCAAATCTAAATCATTTCTTGAAGATAGCTTCCAGGCAACAATTTCATTGTTGTATAAATCTAACACAGCCGACAAATAGGCAAATTGTTCTCCGATTCGTACATAAGTAATATCTGTTACGAATTTTTGATTTTGCTTTTCAGCTTGAAACTCTCGATTCAAATGATTTTTAAATACCACAGATGTTTTTCTTCCATAAAACGGACGTTTTTTTCGAATGATAGATTGAATACCCAGCTCTCTCATAAGACGACGAACACGTTTATGATTCATTACCATTCCTTCTCGAGCCAAAGCACGAGTCATACGTTTATACCCATAGTAAGGGTGCTGACGATGAATAGATAAAATATGTTCTTTATGCCACATATCCCTTTTCTGACGTAAACGCTGCACGTTATGATATTTCCGCCATTTATAGTAGCCAGCCTTAGAAACTTCCGCGATTTGAAGCAACCATCGGAGTGGATAGGCTTGGCGTAATGAATCGATAAGAGAAAATCGTTCTTTCTTTAGGACCATTCCTTCCCGTGTAGATTTGGATTGCGCTTTTTTAAATACTCAACCTGTGCCTTCAAATAAGCATTTTCTTCTTCTAGACTATTAAAATTCTTTCGATTCCAGACACCACGTTGATCATCAAAGGACTCCCCTTGTTGCGCACGTTTTACCCACTCAATAATCTGGGCATCGCTCTTCACACCGAGTTGTTCACGAATTTCTCGCAATGATTTTCTCTCTTCTAATCGAAGACGAACTGCTTCTCGCTTTAGTTCTTCTGTATATTTTTGAAATGATTGTCCTTTTCTTGCCATAAAAAAATCCCCTCCAGATAAAACAGTATTGAGTCCATCATATCAGATGGACTCTTTTTTTACTGTCTACCTATAGGGGATAATACCACATCCCCTCTTTTTTATACGTCATAATTCACTACATAATGCTGCATCTCTGTATTGTAGTAGCCTTCGCTATATTCAATTACTTCGCCAACTTCATCGTAAGAATAACGCATACGTTTTAATAGCGCTGTCCCCTCTTTTTCACCTAGCGCTTCTGCAACGAAACTAGGCGCGAGTCCAACAGCGAATTCATCTCTGAAGTTTTCTAAGTGAATGCCTCGGTCTTCAACTAAATCATAAAGCGATTGCAAGTCAAAGTCCGATAAATCTGTACTTGCCATTCCTGCTGAGAAATAGTGCGTATAATGAATGTAAGGTGCATCATTTAACGTATATAAACGTTCAATACGAAAACTCTCCTTGCCGAATAATCGAAATGGCACCGTTCCTTCTTCATTATGAACGATTTCTGCTTTTAGCAATTTCTTTTGTACTTTATATCCTTCTTCCACTAACACTTCTGTAAATTTCTTACCTTTTGACAACTTTGTCGCAGAAGTATTACGGATAACTTTCGTTCCTTTACCGCTTTTCTTTTCCAAATATCCTTCTTGAGCGAGTTCTTTAATCGCATTTCGCACTGTAATTTTACTCACTTTGAACTCTTCTTCTAACTGCGGTTCGGAAGGAATATTCGTATGAATCGCATATACACCATGCAATATTCGATCACGAATAATATTTTTTATTTGTAAATATAATGGTCCTTTTTTTCTCGTTACGTTCACCGTTACACCCACTACCTTTCTACATCACCTACTGATGCCGTCATTGCCCGAAGTATATCCTTCTCTGATGACATTGGCGTATCACCGACGATTGTATGTGCAAGCATTCCAGCTGCTGACGCAAATGAAACAGCTTTCTCTGGTGCAAACTCTTCTATCTCGCCATGAATAATCCCGCTCGTATAAGCATCTCCAGCACCTATTCTATCATATACAGAAAACGTAAGTGTTTTTGCAAAAGTGAACGCGCCATCTTTACATATAAATCCGCGAAGCGAGTGTGTATTATCACTGTTAATAGAGCGATGAGTACCAGCGATTGTAGCGATATGATACGTTTCAGCCACCTTTGGAATAAGATCAACAAGCTGCGCCTCTCGCTCCGTTTCTTCGGTTTTCATTCCTAAAACAAACATCGCATCTTTTTCATTCATCATAACAATATTAGCAAGTCCTAGCATTTCTTCATAATGCGGCTTTGCCTGTTCATATCCGTCTTCTCCCCAAAGTGATGGACGATAATTGCAATCAAAAACGACGGTTCCTCCGTTTTCTTTCACTGCTTTCGCTAAAGATTTCATATGATGGCGCACAGTATCATTCATCGCAAGTGTAATACCACAAAAATGAACGATATCAATTTCCTTTGCGATTTCTTCAAATTGATACATTTCTTCACATGCCATATTGAAGCTACTTTCTAGTCGATTCGAATACGTAACGCGGCTTGCACGTGCACCAAATCCATTTTCTAAAAAGTACATGCCGACATATTTGCCACCTCTTGAAACAAGTGAGGTTTGCACACCTAACTTTTGAATGTAAGATAATGCAGCATCTCCAACCGAATTTTCTGGTAAAGTTGAAATAAGAAAGCCTTCATGCCCGAGATGAGAAAGTGCCGCTGCCACGTTCACACCTGTACCAGAAAAAGAGTAATTTAATGTGTTAGCTTGCGACAATAACTCATATCCAGGTACTTGCAGGCGCATCATTACTTCGCCGAACGCTGCAATTTTCTTACGCATATTGATCAACTAGCTTTTTCACGACTGCTAATAATTCACGAACATCTTCTACTTTCGTATTACCAGTTTCTTTATCAATAATAGAAGAGTATACGTGCGGGATAACTTGCTCTACATTTGC
Organism: Bacillus sp. JKS001846; assembly: GCF_900176455.1. Lineage (NCBI taxonomy): Bacteria > Bacillati > Bacillota > Bacilli > Caryophanales > Bacillaceae > Bacillus > Bacillus sp. JKS001846. The sequence continues at coordinate 923,415 of NZ_FWYG01000001.1, read as the reverse complement.
CTCAAGCGCAATACGTACAATTGTTTCAAAGTTTTCTTTATCAATTCCACCTGTTGGCTCTAATGCGAATCCTTCTTCTGCACAAGCTTTCGCAACTGCGCGATATTCTTCTTCGTGAGCTAGCCCTTTCATCGGGAAGTATTTCAATGAATTTCCGCCCATATCACGTACAAGTGCGATCGCTGTTTTAATTGGAACGATTGCTTTTTCTTCCCCAGCTGCACTAATTGGACCAGTAGAAATATTTACGTACCCTACTTTTCCTGTTGGAGATACTAAACTATTAATCCAGCTATCTTTTCCACCAAGATTTGCACGTGTCGCTCCAACTGAAGGGAACACTTGGTTAATATGGCTGCCAGGATAATGCTTCGCAATTTCAGCTACAACTGCCGCTTGGCGATTATCTCCTGCTCCTAGTCCGATTGATACTGCGTCATCAATTTCTTTTCCGTATGCTTTCATCGCTGTAACTGCTTCTTCTACTGTTGGGTAGTCTTTTGATAGCACTCCGACTACTACATAACCTTCTGCTGCTTCAAAGATGTCTTGTGCATTTTCGATATTGTTCGCTAATACATTTAATGCTACACGGCCTTTATAAAAACGTTTTTGAATGTTTGTCATTTTAGTTTCCCCCTACAATTCCTCTCAATTTTTCTTCAATTACATGTATGTCATCACCTTGAAGTGGACGTGGATCAATATCAAAGAACCCCTGTCTTACTCCGTAATCACGTGTATAGATTGCGATTTCCCCTTCGCGTAATGCTGTTACAACGTCTTTTGCTGATTTATTTAACTCATTCTCGTTAATGTGAATACGTGCTCTAAAGATTGCTCTTCCTGCTTCATCTTGAACGATCGTTACATTTACACCGTTTAATTCTTTTAGCGGCATAAGTACTTGTAATAACTCCTTTTCTTGTTCACTTTTATCTTCTTTTACTCCGTACTCATCAAGCGCTTGAAGTAAACCAAAAGTTGTTTCTTTCCCAACTTTCATACTTCTTCCGATGCAATGTAATTGCACTTTCAACCACTCAATATATTTTCGTTTCCCACCAACAATACCAGAAGTAGGTCCTTCAATTGCCTTTGAACCGCTATAAATAGCAAGATCTGAATACTTCACATATTTTTGAATGTCTTCTTCAGCTGCCGCATCAACGATAAGTGGTACGTTATTTCGCTGCGCAACTTCCCATGCTTCTTCAACAGAAATCATATTTTTTTGCACTGCATGATGTGATTTCACATACAGAATCGCTGCTGTATTTTCACCAATCGCATCTTCAATATGCTCCGCTTTTCCTTCATTTGCGTAGCCAACTTCTACAAGTTTACCGCCGCCTAAATAAATCATCGTTTCGACTGGAGCACCGTATTGAACGTTATGACCTTTTAACATAATCACTTCGTTTTTCAAAATAACCTCTTGATGAAGTCTTTCACTTTTACGGCGATTTCCTTCTGTAACGATGCCAGCGATAGAAAGTGCAATTCCGCTCGATGCTGAATTCACAACGACCGCTGCCTCTGAATCTAGAATTCTCGCAATATGGTCTCCCGCTTTATCTACTAAATCAGCAATTTCCACATAATTTTGTCCACCATGTTTCATCGCATCCATAACTGTATCTGTCGGAGCGGATACACCTAAAATACTCATTCTACCGCTCGCATTAATTACTCTTTTTAATCCGTACTTAGCATTCAATGAATGACCCATTGATTACAACCCCTTTCGTATCAATTCTTCTTTCAGCAACGCGCTGATCCCCTTCTGAATCAATTAACGTAACCTTCTCATCTTTCACCGTAAATAAAGTTAAGTTTGCAATATCGCCTTCTTGAATACGGCCAAGCTCTGGTTTTTTCAGCCACTCTGCCGCATTTTTCGTCACCGCATCAATTACTTCTTCTAGCGGATAACCTAAGTAAAGGAATTTCGAAAGAACGTGAGCCATACTATACACGGGACCATGTATACGATTCTTCCGGTAAATATCTGTACTAATTGTATTAAAAGCAATATCGTGACGCTTCGCCGCCTCTGCTACTTTAAAAGAAAAACTAGCATTACCGTGACCAACATCTAAATGAACACCGCGCTTCACTGCATCTAGTAATACAGGTAGCGGTTTGCCTTCTTCATCAAATAAATTATTTTCTTTCCCGTTTAAGTAATGTGTAATCACATCATCTTTTTCTAAAAGAGGTACAACTTCCTCAATGCGAGGAGGTGCTGAACCGATATGTACCATAATTGGCAATGATGTTTCACGAGATAAAGAGCGTGCAACATGAAGCGGTTCAATTCCGCTGTCACAAACGACACTTTTACTCATTCTTGCCTTTAACCCAACGATTACATCTTTATACTTTTCTACTACTTCTATCACTTTCTCTTTATCTATCCATTCCATATTGGACAATTCATCAATTCGTTTCAAACCGATGCGAGAAATATTTAAAAAGGCAAATAAATTCGTTTTCGCCTGTTTTCTACTTTTTACTAAATCTGCAATACGATCAGCTCCGCAGCTACCCGCATCAACAATTGTCGTTACCCCTTGCTTAACGCCAATTTCGTCCACCTCATCGCCATACGGATCAAACTCTGGAAAAGCATGAACGTGCAAATCAATCCAACCACTCGATACGTAAGTACCAGAGTAATCAAGAACCTTTCCACCTTCGCCAGCACCAGCTTTCGTCACCTGTGCGATTTTGTTATTTTCAATTACAATGTCAATCTCTTCCCCGTTCACACGTTTCACATTACGTAGTACGAATCGTTCTGTCATTGTACTTCCACCCTTTTCTATAAGAAGCCATGAGAATACGCTTACATTAAAGTTTCATTTTATATGTCTTTCACACGTTTAGCGTAACATAAAAAAAGGGAGAAGTAAATATAACGTTATAATGTTTAATTTTATATTAAAATGTGAGTTTCCATTACATATTCGGACAACCTATAAGCAGGAGGGATATTCTTGAGACTTCGAATTTTATTATTTATAATTTTAATCATTTTATATGTACCAACAACGGTTAGCGCAGCCCCTCCATCACTCACGGCTGCATTTATCCGAGACCATCAGCTATGGATAAAGACAGGAAATCAAGAAATCCAAATCACAAAAAACCGATATGTGTATTCTCCGAAATGGTCTTATGACGGTAGGTTTATTGGTTATATTGATAGTGATGAAACGGGTAAAAAATCTAACTTATTCATTTATGATACGGAAGAGAAAATAAACTACCAGCCTTATGTAAGAGTCGTAACATCTGACTTTAAGTGGTCACCAAATAAAAATCAATTGGCTTACACTGATCAAGGTTTATTAAACGTTACAAAAATTAAAAATGGTCGCCCACAAGGTTTTGAAAATGTATCACTTGGGGTTAGTGATTTCGAATGGTTCCCGAACGGAAAGGAATTTATCGTCTCCTCACAATCCTGCTTGCGTCCGACCGGGTGGGGCACAATTCCACTTTATAAAATACCAGTTGATGCAAATCTTGCTAAAGATAAAATAAAGCCTTTTTATACGATTCAAACAAATGAAACTGATTTATTTGCGATTAACGCTAACTATTTCAAGTGGAGTTCTGATGGAAAGTGGATTAGCCTTTTGGCAAATCCTACTGCTTCTTTGGCAATGGATAGCAATACATTATGTGTTATCTCATCAAAAGGGAAACACTTTCGAACGATTGGTAACATGCTATGGTTCAAAGATTGGATGAAGTGGGCTCCATCAACTAATCAACTGGCCTATATTTCAGGCGAAGGAAGGTTTTTTGTAGAAAATAAAAAATTTACAGTTGCAGACATGGTAACAGCAAAACAACAAAAGGTCTACACACCTATCGGTTATGTAGACCTTGATTTAGAATGGCTTTCACCAAACAAAGTGGTTGTAGCTCGTGCAAAAGACAATAAGGTATGGAAAGAAGGCCCTGTTCCGAAGATGTTTACAACACTTTATACGATTAATATAAAAACAGAAGAACAGAAACAAATCTCGTTCCCAAAACAGAATGAACGTGATGAAGACCCTCAAGTTATTGGACCTTATCTTACTTGGCTTCGCAAGAAAGCAAATATATATAAAGGCGATGTCTGGGTGAAGGATAGCTTACATAGTCAGGAGTATATGTGGCTGAAGAATGTTGATGAGGCTCCAATCTTTTTTACTAGGAATGAACGTCATTGAAGATGTGTTCATTACAACCCTCGTCATATAAAGTGAAACTTTAATCAGTGGGGGTTTTCTTCATCCCCCACTGATTATTAGCCCTCACCAATCGGACTTTTATGGGAGAATCAAGATTATCTATTCCTGAACCGTCACAATAACCCCATCCATATTATTCCCAGAAATTTCATACTGCTTATTCGCTGGAACATTCACTTTCCTGTTCCCGGAAACTTTATAATAAGAAACCGTATATTTCTTACCTTCCACATCGGTTGTGATTTCTTTTTTCTCTTTTAAGAAGTCCAAATATTCCTCTAGTGTAATTTTCTCCTTTTGCATAATAGCACTATGCGGTAATCCTACATAACGTATATGCCACGGCTCATATTGAATGCCTGTAATATGACTTTTATTTTTCGGATAACGTAAAACAAATCCGTGTTTCCATACATTATTCGCAATCCATTTTCCTTCAGGCGCTTTCTCCATCTTCTTTTGCGTAGATCCAACGTCGAGTGATAATCCTAAATTATGTTCACTGTATCCTGCTGGAAGTGCATAGTCAGATCCCATTTCTTTATATAACTTACTTTGTTCTTTAAAATCTCGATATCCGCTACTCATTAAGAAATGCTGTACTCCATCTTTTCCAGCTGCATCGACAACGTTCAAAAAATTTTCCACAACATCCTTTGATAAGCGAAGATTTCTATCAAATATGACGTAGCCTCTTACTAATTCACTATTATGATTTACATTTATAATGTCAGACCTAATACTATCTTTTTTAACTGGGTAATCTTTATTAACTAATAATAGATCCCCTTTATAAATGTCTTCTTTTGTAACCTCTATATTTTCCGTATTCGCAGCTCTTACCGTATTATCTTTGTCTGCAACTTTAACATCGATCTCTTTTTGAAATAATGGTGATATATAAACGCCTACACAGATTGTGCATGCTATAAAAAAAGAAATAAATACCCACTTTTTCATTTCTAGTCCCTCCTTCACGTAACTTACGTATAGAATAGAAAAAACTATTAAAATAAAAAGTGGGGTAAAGTTTAAATTTTTATTAAATTACTTCGCTCTCTTCTTTTGGCAATCTCACTTCAAATATCGTTCTAATTACATTACTTTCAGCAGAAATCTTTCCATCATGCTGCTCAACAATATTTTTCGCAATAAATAGCCCAAGGCCTGTACCACCTTGCTGCTCTGATCTTGCCTTATCACCTGTATAAAACATATCAAAAAGATACGGTAAATCTTCTTCCGGAATGCTATCTCCGTAATTAATAATTTGTACGACTACCTCTTCACCTTCAATGTACCCGTTCACATCAACAAACTTTCCATCATACCCGTAGCGAATCGCATTCGTTAACAGATTTTCAAATACTCTCGCTAATAATTTCCCGTCACCGTTAATAGGTAATTGCGGCGTGATATTCAATCTCGCTTCTAATTCCTTCTTTTCTAATAACGGATATAATTCTTCATCTAACTGAATAAGCAATTCACCTATATCAATTGGTCTTTTTTCCAGCTTCAGCATCCCATAATTCATTCTTGTGATTTCAAATAATTCATCAATTAAACTTTCCAGCCTTTCGGATTTCGTAAAAGCAATTGTGGAAAAATGTTTAATTTGTTCTTTCGTCAAATTCTCATCTTTAAGAATTAAATCTAAGTAACCTAAAACAGACGTTAACGGCGTTCTTAAATCGTGAGCTAAGTTAACAATAAGCTGGTCTTTACTACTTTCTGCAAAGTCGCCTCGTTCCACTGCTTCCTTTAATTTTTCACTCGCTACATTAATTTCACGTGCAATATATCCAAACTCATCATTTGATGACACGCGAACTTCATTTGTAAATTCTCCGTTTGCCAAATGGTGAATCCCATTTGAAATCTCATCAAAATATTTTACATACGGTCTAGTAAGGAAGAAGAAAAACATAATGGATAGAGGAATGAAAATAATTAAAAAGAAATTAACATCCCCAATTTGTCTTACCATGGAACGAAATTGAGCTAACGGGTCCTCAAAACGAACGACCAATTTATAATAAATTCGTAATCCTTCATAAATGATATACGTTACGCCACCAGCAAATATCATACTTAACGCAAATAGCATAACCATCTTCGAGCGAAAGCTTCTCATCTTTTTAGCCATTGAAAGTATAACCTACTCCCCACACTGTTTTGATTAACTTGTTCTTTCTTTTATCTTCCCCAAGTTTTTTCCGCAATGTACGAATATGTACCATAACTGTATTTCCACCTTCAAAATAATCATCTGCCCATACTTGCTGAAAAATATTTTCTACATTGTACACTTTCTTCGGATGGCTCGCTAATAAATATAAAATATCAAACTCTTTCGGTGTTAATTCAATTTGCTCTCCATAGACGTTCACTGTTCTTCGCTCAGGATCAATAATAACTCCGCCTACCTCTAAAGCTGATTTATTGTCCGCTACTTTCGGCTGATTTAACGTAAGAAATCGGCGTAATTGTGCATTTACACGTGCAACTAATTCAATCGGTGTAAAAGGTTTCGTCATATAATCATCTGCACCCAATACTAAACCTGTCACCTTATCAAAATCAGACGTTTTCGCACTTAAGAAAATGATTGGCATATGGTGCTTCGCGCGAATTTGGCGCGTCACTTCATATCCATCCATTTTCGGCATCATAATATCTAAAACCACTAAGTCGATTGGCTGCGTTTCAATAATATGAATTGCCTCTTCTCCATCCGCTGCTTTCACGACGTAGTAGCCTTCTTTTTCTAAATGTATCTCAATTAAATCAGCAATTTCTGCCTCATCATCCGCTATTAAAATTGAAATGCGCTTCATATTACTCCCCCTTATATACGCTCGATTGTAAACTAGTCTATCCAATTTGTACAATAAGAAAAGGTTACTCGCGGGAGTAACCTTAGTAAATGAAATTTATATCGGCGATTTTCGAAATATATCGACCACAACTTGAATTATATCAGCGATTTTTTTAATATATCGACGTTTCGACAAGGAATATCGACTTATCGACAATTAACGACGAAATTCGCCCGCTATTTGAAAGACTCAACCTACCGCTCCAAAACAATCCGCTGTTTCGTAATCTCCGCCAACCTTCCGCGGTCTACTTCATACTCAGCGGCAACGCTTTGCGGTACAATAACCTTTCCGCCTTCAAGCATCACTTCCGGCGAAATAATATCTTTCTCCCAATGTCGACTAGAGGCAGATATATCTCCTGGAATCGTAAAGTTCGGCAATGAAGCAAGCGCAACATTTTGTGCTCGTGAAATCCCCATCTCTACCATACCACCGCACCAAACGGGTATGTTATGCTCCATGCAATAATTATGGATTTGAATCGATTCTGTTAATCCGCCCACTCGCCCTGGTTTAATGTTAACGATGCGGCAGCTGCCAAGCGTAATCGCAACGCGTGCGTCTTCTAAACTATGGATGCTTTCGTCTAAACAAATGGGCGTTGCAATTTCCTTTTGCAACTGTGCATGATCGAGAAAATCGTAGTCCGCTAGTGGTTGTTCAATCATCATTAATTGAAATTCATCTAATCGTTTCAATTTCTCTGTATCCGCTAATGTATAGGCTGAATTTGCATCAGCCATTAACGGGATATGCGGAAACTCTTTACGAATTTCTTTCAATAACTCGTAGTCATGCTCTGGTTTTATTTTCACTTTAAAACGCTCGTATCCTTCTTCTGCATACTTCTCGATTTGTTTTAGCATAACCGGTATTGTATTGATACCAATCACAACACCAACTTCAATTTCAGTCCTAGTTCCGCCAAGTAACGTCGCTAGCGATTCCTGTTCTCGCTTCGCATATAAATCCCAAACAGCGCCTTCAATTCCGGCCTTTGCCATTCGGTTTCTTTTTATATGCTGAAACAAACCTGGCACTTCATTCGGATGAGAAATCTCCGCCTTTAATAAATCAGGTAATAAAAAATCTTGTAGTACATGCAATGCTGTCTTCACTGTTTCTTCCGTATACCAAGGTTCAGAGAACGCAACGACTTCTCCAAATCCAATGTATCCGTCCGTATCTTCTAATTCAATGACGATGCTCTCACGCTTCTCATACGTTCCGTAGCTTGCAGCAAACGGAATGACAAGTGGCATTTCCGTTATATGAAGTGTCGCTTTTTTTATTTCCACTTACCTCTCCTCCACTAATTCTCTTAACTCTCGTCTTAACAATTTTTTCGAAGCGTTACGTGGTAATTCCTCTAAGAAACATGCTTTCTTCGGCACTTTATATTTCGCTAATTTCTCCTCGCAAAAGTGAAGAATTTCTTCTTCTGTTACCGCCCCGCTTTTCACAACAAAAGCAGCGGGTACTTGTCCCCATTTATCATCAGTCATACCTACAACACCAGCTTCCGCTATCGCTGGATGGGACAGCAACACTTCTTCAATTTGAGCCGGATATATATTCTCTCCGCCAGAAATAATTAAATCACTGCGGCGATCTAATACGTATAAAAATCCTTCTTCATCTAAATAACCGAGGTCGCCAGTATGAAGCCATCCGTTTTGAATAGTCTCACGCGTCGCATCTTCACGGTTAAAGTAGCCGCCTGTTACATTTGGTCCTTTTACTACGATCTCGCCTTCCGCATGTGGCGGCACTACTACGCCGTCTTTTTCAATACGAAGTTGGCACTGAAATAGTGGCTTTCCAGCTGATCCTACTTTCGTTAACATGTAATCTGCGGACAACGTACAAATTTGCGAAGACGTTTCTGTCATACCGTACGTTTGATACACAGGAATTCCTTTATCTACACATGTTTCGAGTAACGGTTTTGGCGCTGGTCCTCCACCAAGTAACATACATCGTAAAGAAGAAGGATATGTTTCTTCTCCAAGTCTCTCTAATAAATCAGTTAACATTTTTGATACGACTGAAATAATCGTTACGCCTCTCGTTTGAAGTGCTGTATGAATAAAATCAGCATCATATTTCGGAACGAGTAAAATGCGCATGCCGTACATAATATTTTTCATTAGAAGAGATAACCCGCCAACATGGAACATCGGCATACACGCTAACCAGCAATCATCATCACGAAGTCCTAAATTAAGCGAAGAGCCAACCGCGCTGGCCCAGTGATTTCCATATGTTAAAATAACGCCTTTCGGTTTCCCTGTCGTCCCTGACGTATAAATAATCGTCATCGCTTCTTCTAAAGAGAATTCTTCTTGTATAGAGGCTTCCTCTTTTGGTCCATTCATCACTTCGGCGAATGAATAGACAGGAACATCTTTAGCATCAAATTCTTGATCGGTCACTAAACAAATAACTTCAGCATCATCCATTTGCCAAAGTAGCTCTTCTCTTGAAAGACGCGTATTTAAAAGCACAGCTACTGCCCCTACGTACGATAGGGCATGAATAACTGTAATCATCTCCATACCATTTTTCATCAGAACAGCCACCTTTTGTCCTCGCTTCACTCCTACATGCGTGAGGTGTTCACAAACAGATACTACCTTTTCATGCAGCTGCATAAAAGTAACTTTCTCTTCCTCTATTTCAATTGCAGTACGATCTGGTGTTAAAAATGCACGTTGCTTTAACCAATTTGGCATCGTCTCCATCATACATTCTCCTTTCATGAAAGAAAGAGACTTGATGTGACATCAAGTCTCTTAGTTGTTTTGTTTCCGGTTTGATCTCATCTAGCTACAGCGGCTAGAACAGTCGGTCGTTTCACGCCTTCCTACGAGGCAAAAAGCGCCTCTACGTCAGGAGTTCCAACGCCCTCTTGTTCTAAGCGAGCCGCTTCCGCTTTTAATTTCATCCAGCTACAGCGGCTAGAATGTTCGGTGGCTTCACTTCTTCCTACGAGGCAAAAAACGCCTCTACGTCAGGAGTTCCAACGCCCTCTTGTTCTAAGCGAGCCGCTTCCGCTTTTGGTTTCATCTAGCTGCGCCTCCTAGCCCCTTCCGTCTAAGAACCTTCCGCACGAGAAAGTAAAAAAACACTTTCTGTGCGAAAGAACCTTAGCCTACGAGGCTAAAAAGTCGGCTCCGCTTTTGATTTGATCAAGGGAAACGAGGGAATTGACCGAAGTCCGGACTGCGTTTTTCTTTGAATGCGTCGCGACCTTCTTTTGCTTCGTCAGTTGTGTAGTACAATAACGTTGCATCTCCAGCTAGTTGTTGAATACCAGCTAGACCGTCTGTGTCTGCGTTGAATGCAGCTTTTAGGAAACGAAGTGCCATTGGGCTGTTTGCTAAGATCTCTTGTGCCCATTGTACTGTTTCTGCTTCAAGTTGTTCTAATGGTACTACTGTATTTACTAAGCCCATATCAAGCGCTTCCCCAGCACTGTATTGACGGCATAGGTACCAAATTTCGCGAGCTTTCTTGTGGCCTACCATACGAGCTAAGTAACCAGCTCCGTATCCACCGTCAAAGCTTCCTACTTTAGGACCTGTTTGTCCGAATACAGCGTTGTCTGCAGCGATTGTTAAGTCACATACGATATGAAGTACGTGTCCTCCACCGATTGCATAACCTGCTACCATTGCGATAACTGGTTTAGGAATTGCACGAATTAGACGTTGTAAGTCTAATACGTTTAGACGTGGGATTTGGTCGTCACCTACATATCCACCATGACCACGAACTTTTTGGTCGCCGCCAGAACAGAATGCACGTCCACCTTCACCTGTTAAAATGATAACGCCAACATTTGCATCATCACGAGCTTGTGCAAAAGCGTCGATTAACTCCATTACCGTTTTTGGACGGAATGCGTTATGTACTTCAGGACGGTTAATCGAAATTTTTGCGATACCATTGTATGTTGAATAAATAATATCTTCGTAATTGCCTTCTTTTACCCATTCAATAGCCATTACAACTACCTCCTTGTATATTTCTGATCTCATCTATAAGTGTAACTTCATTCTTAACTGAAAAAAGCATCACTGCATAGTTTTTAGAAATCCCTTTACTATTGTATCAAACTTTTCCGGTTGTTCCACATGAATTGCATGGCCAGCACCATCAATTTTGACAAATTTCGCGTCAGAGACGCATTTTTCGATGTTTTTTAATATGCGAAAGAACTTTTCATCATGCTCTCCGTTCATTAAAAGAACAGGCATTTTCAAGTTGTGTAGCTCATCCCACCATGAAGGCTGAGCCCCTGTTCCCATGCCGCGCAAGCTATTTGCAAGTCCTTTTGGATTGTTAGCAAGTCGTTCTTTTCGCACCGCTTCTTGTACGTTTTTTGCTAAACGTTTTTGCGTTTCAAACAGCGGAATATTTTCCCACATCGATACAAAACTTTCTATGCCTTCTCGCTCAATTTTATCGGCAAGTCGCTCATCTTTTTCACAGCGTTCTTTTCGCTCATCTTCACTTTTGAGTCCAGCTGTACAATTTTCTAATAAAAGAGAACGTACATATTCTGGATATAGACACGCCATCGTAATCGCCAGTCTACCGCCCATTGAATAGCCAAGTATATGTGCTTTTTCAATATGAAGGTAATCTAATAGTTCTTTCATTTGCAATGCCACATTTCGAATGTCATAATGCGCAACATCTTCAGGACTCTCGGTCTTTCCGTGTCCAACAAGATCCACTACAATAACTTGAAACTGCCCACTCCATGAAGAGATAAAAGAACGCCACGTTTCCATGCTTCCCGTAAAACCATGAAGAAGTAGAAGTGGTTCCCCGCTTCCGACTACTTCATATTCATACGATACACCTTGCAGCGTTACTTTCATTTTGATTCACCTTGCAATGATGTAGTAATTACGTCCTGTGTTTTTGCCCATAACGTACGGTGCAACGTTAAGTTTTCATCACGGTTCGTACAAATTTCTACAACGTGTAAACCTTCTGTCGTTGCTCCCTTTTGTACTTCCTCCCGGAATTGCTCCCAACCATTTACACGGCTAAATGAACCACCGTACATTTTAACAACATGCTCATAGTCAAGCCCAATCGGCGTTCCAAATAACGATTCGAAGTGTTCCTTTTTCTCATATTGTGGTAAGAATGAGAAAATACCCCCACCATCATTATTTACAACGACAATCGTTATATTTAATTCATGTAATTTTGCAGCTAATAGTCCATTTAAATCGTGATAGAATGATAAGTCACCGATGACTAATACGAGCGGATCGCAAATCATGCTCGCTCCTAAAGCTGTCGAAATGATGCCATCAATCCCATTTACACCGCGGTTTGCCATCACTTGAATATTTTTATCTGATGTGAAGAAGAATGAATCTGTATCACGAATTGGCATACTATTACTCGCAAATAACGTTGCTCCTTCTGGTAATACGCGTACAATATCTGTAATGACTTTTCCTTCAAATGCAGTTTCATATGTTTCCATTTCACGAAGCGTTTCCTTCGTTTTTTCGTTTATATGTTGCCACATTTGGGACCAATCATTCTTTTTCATAACTGGCATTTTTTCTATTAATGTACTGCAAAATGCAATATCACTTGCCTGTACAACTTCTGTCGCAACAAGAGCTGGATCTCTCCATTGTCCAGATTCGTCAACAACGATATGAACAGCTTTCGTTTGTTTTTTAATGAACTGCGTTAATGCTTTCGAAACAGGCATACCACCAAAACGAATTAAAACGTCCGGCTTCCACGTCTCTTTTAACAATTCATTTCGTAAAAATGTATCATAACAGTCGATTACCATCGTTTTATCGTGGTGTCCGCTACGAATATTAGAAAGTGGGTCTGCTAATATTGGGTATCCCGTTTTTTCAGCTAGTTGCGTTGCAAACGTTGCGATTTCTGAATGACTATCATCTCCACAAATAATAAGCCCCTTTTCCATATGTGAAAGGCGCCCTACAAGAGAATCTACATATTCACTCGGCATCACCACGTTCCCTTGCTGAACTACTCCTGTATATTCCCCGCGTCCTTTATCCCATAAACTTTCTAATGAAAAGTCCGGGATAAGCGGTTCACGAACTGGAAAATTAAGATGAACAGGTCCTTGCGGCGCTAAACAAGCACTTGCTATCATGCGCTGCGTTGTCATGCGAGCGTAGTGGTACATCGCTTCACTCGCTTCTGGAAGTGCCATCTCTGTAAATTGCTTCACAAACGTACCGTATAAATTAAATTGATTCATCGCTTGTGGTGCACCGACATCTCTTAATTCATGCGGTCTATCTGCTGTTAAGACGATAAGCGGCACTCGTGAATGGAAAGCTTCACATACAGCTGGATAGTAGTTCGCTGCTGCCGTTCCTGACGTACATAATAATGCAACCGGACGTTTTTTCGCTTTTGCGATACCGAGCGCAAAAAATCCTGCAGATCTTTCATCTACATGTAAATATGTGTTCATTCCTTCGTGTTGTTCCATTAGTAGAGCAATCGGCGTTGACCGTGAGCCTGGACTAATGACAACATCACATACATTTAGACGCGTCAGTTCATCCACGAACGCGCCTAAATAATATGATAATGCTTCTATATGATTGTTCATTTCATTAATTCCTCCAAAGCACCAAGCATCGGTCTAAACTTCAAACTTGTCTCTTCATATTCAAGTTGCGGTACTGAATCAATTACAATCCCGCAACCGGCAAATAAGGATGCTTTCTCGCCATTTAATAATCCGCAGCGAAGTGCAACCGCAAATTCACCATTTCCTTCATCATCTATCCAGCCAATCGGTGCACCATATAATCCTCTGTCTAACAATTCAACATCACGAATCAGTTTCATCGCTTCCAAACGAGGTGTCCCGCCAAGAGCTGGTGTTGGATGTAATTCTTCTACCATCGTTAAAAGACTCGCAGTGCCTTTTGCCTCTACAGGCGTATATAAATGAATTAAGTTTTTCGTTGTTAATAGACCTGGACTCTCCGGAATATTAACGTATTCGCAGTGCTCATTTAATACCGACCTGATCATGTTCACAACATAACCGTGTTCAGCTAAATTCTTTTCATCATGAAGAAGCGCATTACTATTTCGCTTACTTTCTTCTATAGATTGACCATGACCAGTTGAACCAGCAAGACACATCGAAGTAAACTTCTCATCTTCTTTACGAATTAACCTCTCTGGCGTCGCTCCTAAGAAGCATGCTCCTTTATAATCAAAAGAAAATACGTAACAATCCGGTTGCCCAATGCGAAGTGCTTCTAAAACAAGAGCAGAATCAATATGATGATCCATTTCTACTTTTAGCTCCCTCGCTAATACAACCTTCTGCACGTTACCCTGCTTCATCTCATCTTGCACTTTCTTAATGGCTTTCATCCAGCCTTTCGGATCCACTTCCACTTTAGAAGTAACTGTTAATTTCAATCCTTCTAATGCACATTTACTCTCCCCAAAAATTTTCTCTTCTAAAGAAACAATTTCGTTATAAAGAGTTTCTGCACAATCTGTTGCTGAAACGAATGTATTCATCGTTAACCATGCTTTTTCATTTTTTACAGTTAATAAAAATGCTGGTAGTGAAAATGTCGTATCATCGAATTCTTTCCATAAGTCCGTTTTCTCTTTTTCTTGGTCAAATGAAAATCCACCAAATAAAAGAGGACCTGTTCCAAATTCATATTTTTCTCTTTGTACAAATGCTTTCTCTTTTACTTTATCCCACTCGTCACGAGCCGCTTGAAAGCGTTTGTGAGAAGAATTTGCTATAGTGAAAACAGAGCCAATTCCAGCAAATATTACATGCTGAGCTGGATCTGCAAAATAACATCTATTTTCCAATGCAATCCTTTTTCCTGCTGCATAAAACAGAAGCGGATCCATCCAGTCTATTTGTTTTACAAAACTAACCAATATTTTTTCATCAGTTGCATGCTTAATGGCTGCACTAAGAACTTCTTGCAAGCCTTTTTGTTTCGTTTGAATCACAATTGTCTCCCCCCTATGGGCGAAAAATAGTCATAATTACGCTTGATTTTAAGATACACCTCAAACGAAAGGCCTGTCAACGTTTAGCATTTCTGAGAAATTCACCTTCTCTTCCTAGAAAATAAACGTTGACACTAAATGATGCTTTTTCTACACTTAGTTGTGTACAATATGTGACCAAAGGAGGATTCAACATGGAAATGAACGTCGAAACGAATTCCTCTCCTACGGCGCCAAAACCAAGCAAGCAAACAGGCTGGCGCATTTGGTGGAGTTTACTACGTCCCCATACATTAACAGCAGCTTTCGTTCCTGTTTTCATCGGAACAGCCTATGCAATGCAGGTCGGAGGTATAAATCAAATCCATCTCCCTCTTTTCCTTATAATGCTTCTTGCTTGTCTTCTCATTCAGGCAGCAACAAACATGTTTAATGAATACTTTGATTATAAAAGAGGACTCGATCACGAAGGTTCAGTTGGTATCGGCGGCGCTATCGTTCGCGATGGCATTCAGCCAAAAACAGTGCTTAACTTAGCATTTGGATTTTTCGGCATCGCAATACTATTAGGTGTTTATATTTGTATGAATTCTAGCTGGTGGCTTGCTGCAATCGGTCTTGTTTGTATGGCCGTTGCTTACCTTTACACGGGTGGCCCACTTCCCATTGCCTATACACCATTTGGAGAGTTAACAGCCGGATTATTTATGGGTGTTATCATTATTGGAATTTCATTCTTTATTCAAACTGGAACTGTAACATCAGAAGTCATTTTACTATCTATTCCAAGCTCCATTTTAATTGGTGCCATTTTACTAGCTAATAATATTCGTGACTTAGATGGCGATAAAGAAAACGGTCGTAAAACGTTAGCAATTCTCGTTGGACGTGAAAGAGCGGTTGGTGTACTTGCTTCTATGTTCATCGTTTCCTACATTTGGACAATTGCTTTAATTATCGTGGGCATCGTATCACCATGGATGCTTATCGTATTTTTAAGTGCACCGAAAGCATTTAAAGCGACGAAAGGCTTTATCGGCAAAAGCATTCCAATGGAAATGGTACCTGCGATGATTGCAACAGCAAAAACAAATACAATCTTCGGTTTCCTAATGGGAATTGGATTATTACTTGGATACTTTCTATAAAAGGAGCTGCTTATGCGGCTCCTTTTTCATATCTGAAATTCATCTCATAATTCCTACTCTCAACGCTCATACTATGTAAAGAAACTGAATTGTAGGAAGGTGGACGACTATGTTAACTCCACAACAAGTAGGTCAATTTAAATCCATTTTAGAAAAACAAAAACAAGAACTAGAGCAAACGATACAAACTCATGAAAATACAGATCGTGCTTCTGAACGTGATTCCGTTGGAGAATTATCTAGCTATGATAACCATCCAGCTGATATGGCTACAGAGCTATATGAACGGGAAAAAGACTTCGGGCTTATTGAGCTTTGGCATAAACAGCTTGAGGACACGAAACATGCCTTGCAAAAAATAGAAGCGGGTACGTACGGCATTTGCGAAGTGTCTGGTGAAGAAATTCCATTTGAAAGATTGGAAGCAATGCCGACTGCTACAACATGCGTTCAGTACGCAATAAATAAATTAAACATGGATGCGCGTCCAGTTGAAGAGGAAGTGTTATCTCCTTCTTTTCACAAGCATGATGAGGACCATTCTGTTGAGTACGATGCGGAAGATGCGTGGCAAGATGTCGCAAATTACGGAACATCTGAAACGCCGTCTGATTTAGAAAGACAAGATTCGAAAAACTATAATGGCATGTACGTAAACAGTGAGGAAAATGTAGGATACGTAGAAGATTTCGAAAACTTTATTGGTACAGATATGTATGGAAAAAATCCGCAAGTTTTCGCTACGGAAGAACATGAAGAATATGAACAAATGCTTGATGACTTTGAAGAGCGTACCTTCAAAGGTGAATTATCTTCAAATGAATCTAGTTCCAAAGAATAAAAAAAAGCATTCCGAAAATCGGAATGCTTTTTATCGCTAGCTAATTAGTTTTTTGTAACGTTAGCAGCTTGTGGTCCACGGTTACCTTCAACGATTTCGAAAGAAACTTCTTGACCTTCTTCTAAAGTTTTGAATCCGTCACCTTGGATAGCTGAGAAGTGAACGAATACATCGTCTCCACCTTCAACTTCGATGAAACCGAAACCTTTTTCGCTGTTGAACCATTTAACTTTACCTGTTTGCATGTCATGTACCTCCTAAATAAAAATGAAACTATGAATCCACATGAAAAGGTGGATATAAAGGACATGAATGTATAACAAGCTTACAGCCTTTAATTCAACGTGCTTTATTTCCGTACCACATTATGTAGCTCAATAGTGACTTCACTATATCACGCTATATCAAAAACGTCAAATGAGAACACTTTCATTCCACCATTTTTTTATAATTTTAATATAATGTTGAATTTCCATATTCATATTTTATTGGAAAATTAACAAAACTATAGTGTGCTAATTCTAATAATTTCTGTACAATATAATTACTACATATTTATGAGGTGAGAAAAATGCAAGCACATGAAATCGAGTATAAATTATACGGCGATGATATGCAGTTTGTTGAAATTGAGTTAGATCCAGAAGAAAGCGTGATCGCAGAAGCTGGCGCAATGATGATGATGGAAGATTACATAGAAATGGAAACAATCTTCGGTGATGGTTCTGGCCCATCTGGAGGTTTATTCGGAAAATTAATGGGCGCTGGTAAGCGTCTCGTTACAGGCGAAAGTATGTTTATGACTGTATTTACAAATACAGGTCACGGCAAACGCCACGTCTCATTTGCTGCTCCTTATCCTGGTAAAATTATTCCTGTAGATTTAACAGAATATCAAGGAAAAGTAGTTTGTCAAAAAGATGCCTTTCTTTGTGCCGCAAAAGGTGTTTCTATCGGAATTGAATTTACGAAAAAAATAGGAACTGGTTTCTTCGGTGGTGAAGGTTTTATCATGCAGAAACTTGAAGGTGACGGTCTTGCTTTCATGCACGCAGGTGGAACTGTATATAAACGTGAATTAAAACCTGGTGAGAAACTTCGCATTGATACAGGTTGTCTCGTTGCTATGACAAAAGACATTAACTATGATGTCGAGTTCGTTGGAAAAGTAAAAACAGCTCTATTTGGCGGCGAAGGTTTATTCTTCGCAACGTTAGAAGGACCTGGAACAGTTTGGATTCAGTCCTTAACACTTAGCCGATTAGCAGCACGCCTTACAAGCCCAGCAGCGCAAAGTACTGGCGAAGGTAGTGTATTAGGTGGCCTTGGTCGTTTATTAGATGGGAAAGAGTAAACTGTGCCCTTATGTGGGAATGGCCATCAACTAATAAAATAATAAAATTAAAACACCCTTGCTTGCAGTAATAAAGTGAAAGGGTGTTTTAATTTACGTCTACAAACGAGAAAAAGCAGTTAAAATAAAGTAATAAGGTTTACTTCAGGAAAATAAGGTATATTATATTTGTTGAGTAGATTCTCTTTAGAGACAAGAAAAGTAGGTGAACAAAGTGGGAAAATATCAATTGGATTCCAAAAGTCAGGTAGCTGTGGCAAAGTTCCATGAAAAACAGAAGCCTGCCAAATTTGATAAAAAGCAGCAACTTGAAAAATTGCGTACGGAGTATTTGAAAAAGAAGCAAAAACAAACAGATAAATAATATGTTTTATTTTCCGAATTTTTTCTGTATGTAACGCAAACAAACACAAGAAAATAGGTAAGTTATTCATCATTCAAATATATACAGGCTATTTTTTCAAACCTCTTACTTATGCAACTAACGCATGCGTCAGTTCATTAAGAATAACTAAAAAAGTCGATTCCTTGAGATGAAAAAGAGTAAACAGTGCCCTTATCAGGCACTGTTTTATTTTGCCATTATAATTTCCTCCACTGATTTAGGTAAGCGATACAAGCTATTCCCCACCTCCAAAAGAATGAATCAAGTTCCTCACCGCATATATTAAACTATACCTTTTCTTAAGGAGGGCTACCTTAATGCGTACTCCTTTATCCTTTGATAAAGAAACTGCCATACTGTTAGCTTCTTGTTGTGAGTTAACGTATGAACAATATAAACAAAATGGTATTTTCGAAATACCAGATGGTTTTCAATATGTACAAGGTTTTCAAGGAAAGGCCATTCAAACAACAGAATGGTTCGGATTTATATTAGAATCTGAGGATACAATTATCGTTGCCTTCAGAGGCACTCAAACAGATCCAGATTGGATTATTGATTCTCTCGTCAATCAAAAACCTTATCCTTATGCTTTAAATGGCGGAAATGTCCATAACGGTTTTCTCTCTATTTATGAGTCTTGTCGTGATTCTATTATGGATATGCTCGTATCATTGCCAGCACATAAAAAACTGCTAGCTACTGGGCATAGTCTAGGTGGCGCGCTTGCCACATTACACATATTAGATGCACGTATAAATACTGCCTTCGCACAGTATGGACTTTATACATTCGCTTCTCCAAAAGTAGGAGATATCGCTTTTCGAAATTATTATAAACTACAAGTAGCTAGTAGCTTTCGTTTCGTCAACTTATTCGATGTCGTCCCACTTCTCCCTCCCCGAAACATAAATTTTAATGATCATGATTGGGAGTATGCACACGTCCATCACAACATGACATTTACAAAAAACACAAAATCCATTACAAATAATCATTCCATTACAACATACAAAACATGTCTGACTTCTCATTTTTAACCAGTAAACAATTGGAAATAAAATATTCGTATACTATAATAATCTATGAAGTTATTTTTGGATGAGGGGACCTTACATGTTAAAATTTATCTTCGCATTTTTCCTTATTGTAATTTTTACGGTTACAGGTTTCTTTACATTTTCATACTTTGCGACAGGAGAGTATGATGGGGCAGGTATCATATATACCACTGTTCCATTTCTTTCTTAAGCAAAATAAATAAAACGAGCTTAATTTTATTAAGCACGTTTTATTTATTAATATCCATTTCTGTTGGTAAATCGATAATATATCTCCCAATATAGCAACCTCTTTAAAACTGTTTAACTGCATTACCAATACCCCAAATTTCATTACTGTACTGCAAAATCGTTCGATCGCTCGCAAAATGACCAGACTGTGCAATATTTAAAATCGACATTTCTAGCCACTTCGTTCGGTTCTCATAAGCTCTACCGACAGCTTCTTGTCTTTCAGCATATGGACCAAAATCTCGCAGAACGAAATATTCATCATTTTGAATAACGAGAGAATCGTAAATTGCTTCAAATTCGGCTCCCGACTGTGCAAAGAAACCATTCGTTAACTGATCTACTACCTTTTTAATGTGCCCATTGTGGTGATAATAATCACTTGCACGATATCCACCATTTTGATAGTAATGAAGAACCTCTTCGGCTGTTAAACCGAAAATGAAACAGTTATCATCACCGACCCGGTCTTTTATTTCAACGTTAGCACCGTCTAGCGTTCCGAGTGTAATCGCACCATTCATCATAAATTTCATATTACCTGTTCCCGATGCTTCTTTACTCGCCGTTGAAATTTGTTCACTTACATCCGCTGCCGGGAATATATCTTCTGCTAAAGAAACTCGATAGTTTTCTAGAAAGATAACTTTCATATATTGACTGACATACGGGTCATTATTTACTTTTCTTGCGAGTTCATTTATTAATTTAATAATTTTTTTCGCGTAATAATAGCCAGGTGATGCTTTCGCTCCAAAAATAAAAGTACGCGGATAAAATGTAAAACTAGCATCCTCTTTCAAACGGTTATACAAATATAAAATATGAAGAACATTTAATAATTGTCGTTTGTAAGCATGTAATCTTTTCACTTGCACATCAAAAATAGAATTTGGATCAATGGTAATCCCCATTGTATTATGAATACGCTCCGCTAAAATCTCTTTACGCTCTTGTTTTACCTCTGCAAATTTCTCTTGGAAACTCGCATCATATTGAACTAATTGTAGCTCTTGAAGCTTAATCGGTTCTTTCTTCCACTCTGTTCCAATCGCCTCTGAAATGAGATTTGTTAACTGTGGATTTGCTTTCATAAGCCAGCGCCTATGAGCAATTCCATTCGTCTTATTATTAAACTTATCTGGATAAAATTCATAAAACAATCGCATTTCCCGCTGCTTTAATATTTCCGTATGAATTTTCGCTACACCGTTTACGCTATGGCTACCGACAATCGCTAAATGAGCCATTTTCACAAGGTCATGTGCAATAATCGCCATTGCTTCAATACGATCCCACTCATACGGATACTGTTCCCACAGTTCATGACAGAAACGTTCATTAATCTCTTCAATAATCATATAAATTCTCGGTAATAACGGTTTAAAAATGTGAATTGGCCACTTTTCGAGCGCTTCTGATAACGTCGTATGATTCGTATAAGAAATCGTCTGCGTCGTTATGTGCCAAGCTTCTTCCCATGCTAACTTTTCTTCGTCTAGTAAAATACGCATCAGTTCCGGAATTGCTAAAACCGGATGTGTATCGTTAATGTGGATCGCAATTTTTTCATGTAGTTGACGAAGGTCACCATATCTTTCTCTATGCATTCGAACGATATTTTGCAAACTTGCTGATACGAGGAAATACTGTTGTTTTAAACGAAGTATTTTTCCCTCATCATGCGTATCATCTGGATATAAAAACTCCGATACAGCCTCTGTTTCACGCTTATATTTCAAAATATCTTTGCAGTTTTGCGGGAAAGGAACTGGTTCAGCATTCCAAAGTCTAAGTGTATTTACAGTACTCGTCTCATAGCCAACTACCGGCACATCATATGGCACGGCCATAATGACTTCTGCATTTGTATGCCTAAACTCTAAACGCCCGTCAATTTCTAGCGGTTCAACATTGCCGAAATAACTTACTTCTACAGCTTGATCATGCCTTCTTACTTCCCATACGTTTTCATGAAGAAGCCACTGTTCTGGAAATTCGACTTGATAACCATCAACAATTTTCTGATCAAACAAACCATGTTTATAACGAATTCCACAGCCGTGTCCTGGCAAGTTTAAAGATGCAAGTGAATCGAGAAAACAGGCTGCTAAGCGTCCAAGCCCACCATTACCAAGGCCTGCATCTGCTTCCACTTCTTCTAACTCTTGTAACGAAATCCCTAGTTCAGATAACCCTTGCTCGCATACATCTCTAATACCTAAATTCAAGATGTTACTTCCAAGCAAACGTCCAAGCAAAAACTCAATAGACAAGTAATACATTTGCTTTTGCTCTCCGGATCGATAACTCTCATTCGTTGCAATCCATTGACTATTCATATACTCACGTACCATATGGCCGAGTGTATTATATTGATCACGAGTTGTAGAATCTTTAAAACTTTTACCATACATCGTCTCTAACTTTTCTAGAAAAGTTGATTTAAAACTTTCAACATGAGTAAACATTTTTTCACCACCTACATGTTATTCCATGAGACTTTTATATAATTCCTTATAAGCAAGAGCCGATTGCTCCCAGCTGTAATCTTCAGTCATCGCTTGTTTTACAAGCTGCTCCCATACCGGTTTATCGTGATAGAATTCAATTGCACGATGAATCGTATGCAGCATGTCATGTGCATTAAAATTCGTGAAACTAAAACCATTTCCTTCTCCAGTTTCTTCATCATAAGAATGTACCGTATCGTTTAATCCACCTGTTTCTCTTACAATTGGAATCGTACCGTATGCTAATGCGATAAGTTGTCCAAGTCCACACGGTTCAAACAGCGATGGCATTAAGAATAAATCACTTCCTGCATACACTTGATGAGCTAATTCTTCATTAAATCCGATATAAACTTTTACCTTCTCCGGATACTCATATGCCATCCATTCAAAGAATTGCTCATATTCCGAATCACCTGATCCTAAAATAATACATTGTACATCTTCTTCCATTATTTCGCGGAATACAGTACGTACTAAATCAAGACCTTTTTGCTTCGTTAATCTCGTTACCATTGAAATAATTGGTGTATCCTCTTTTTCTGGCAAACCAAAATAACGCTGCAAGGCGCGTTTATTTTCACTCTTTTCATATAATGACTCTGCATCATACTGAGCCTTAATATACGAATCCGTTTCTGGATTATATACGCTCGTATCAATACCATTTACAATGCCGCTAAGCTTATCATTATATTTTCGCAGTAATCCATCTAACTTCTCACCGAAAAATTCATATTGAATTTCTTCTTTATATGTCGGGCTCACCGCTGTAATTTGATCCGAAGCGATAATACCGCCCTTCATAAAGTTCACATTCCCATAAAACTCTAACTGCTCACTGTGGAAATATTCATCACCAAGTTCTAACAAGTCGTACATTACTTCAGGAGGAAATACACCTTGGAACTGTAAGTTATGAATTGTATATACCGTTTTAATACGCTCATATAACGGGTTATCTTGATACTTTTCACGAAGTAAGAAATTAACCATAGCCGTATGCCAATCGTGGCTATGAAGAACATCCACTTCAAAATCAAGGTGCGGAATACACTCTAACACCGCTTTTGAGAAATAAGAAAAACGCTCTCCGTCATCATAATGACCATACAGAGAATCTCTCTTAAAATAATATTCATTATCTATTAAGTAATACGTAATTCCGTCTTGCTCACCTTTTAAAATTCCACAATATTGATTTCTCCACCCAAGCGGGACGTTAATTACTTTATGTAACGTACATCCATCTCTTAACTTTTGCGGAATGAGGCTATAATTCGGAAGTATAATACGAACGTCCACTCCTAATTTTTTCAGCTCTTTTGGGAGCGCACCCGCTACATCAGCTAATCCTCCCGATTTCACAAACGGTACACATTCTGATACTGCAAATAAAATATTCACTTGTTGTCCCACTGCGCGAAAAGTTTTTATTACTCCTCTTGCAGCTTCCTCCCTTCGAGTTTTCATTTGAATTAAAACTTTAATCAGTGGAGGAAAAAGCCCCCACTGATTCTTTTAAGAATAACTATTAATCGTACTGTTTTGTACGCTTCCTTTTTCTACAACATACGGCCCATCGGCGTTTCCTTTTAATACGACACCGTCACCAATTTTCACATCTTTATCAATAATAACACCATCTATTATACAGTTATCTCCAATTTGGCTCTTTTGCATAATAATACTGTTACGAATAATTGAACCTTTTCCAATTTTAACTGAACGAGAAACAACACTGTTTTCGACTTCCCCTTCAATAATACTACCGTTTGCAATCATTGTATTTTTCACGACTGCACCCTTTAAATAACGAGTTGGTGGCTCATCTTTTACTTTCGTAAAGATCGGTGCTTCTTTCTTAAATAATTGCTTCCAAATAGCAGGTTGCAAAATTTCTAAGCTATGTTTATAGTAACTTTCAATCGAGTCAATAATTGCTACATATCCAGTATGTTCATATGTAGCAATGTGTAATGATTTCCCGCGCTTTTCTCTCACTACATCAAATAAACTGTATTGTTCCAGATCTTTATATGACTCAAATAAGTCTAACAATAATTGTTTCTTTAACACATATGTTTGAAGTGAAACCCCTTCATGGCAAACTTCCGTAATATCAGCTGCCGTATGTATATGTCGCTCTAACACCGCTTGAAAATTTAATGCTGTTACGAGATGGCTATTCGTAATAACAACGTACTCTTCTCTGCTTCTTAGAAAATAATCAATATGTCTTCTAAAGTGTGCAAAAGACCCAAATTCATCTTGGTCACATTGGCAGTTTGGCGGGAATAAAAATAGTCCGTCTCGTTTTCTATCTAAATCCCACTGTTTTCCTGAACCAACATGGTCCATTAACGAACGATTTTTATGGCTTGTAAAAACTGCCACACTATGAATACTAGAATTCACCATATTTGAAAGCATGAAATCAATGAGTCGATAACGGCCCCCAAACGGTAACGCCGCTAGTGAACGATGTCCTGTTACTTTCTTTAAGGAAGGAAAACTTCCCGTTGCATTAATAATTCCTAACATTTTTTCTCCCATTCATTTCATCCCCCTTTTCTATTTCCCTTCAGCAATTAATACTACATCGTCAACATTCTTTTCTGGACGAATGATTGTTCCATCCTCGATAACCATTTCTGATCCAACAATCGCTCTTTCAATCACAACATTTTTACCAATCTTAGCCCCTGGCATAACGACAGAATCAATCACCATACTTCCTTCTTCCACCGTCACTCCTTGGAATAACACAGAATGCTTCACGTCCCCTTCAATGACGCACCCTTCGTTAATAAGCGATTCTTCTACTTTCGCCTTTTCAGCAATATATTGAGGCGGTTCGTTTGGATTGACAGAGTAAATACGCCAATTACGATCGTTTAAATTCAGTGATGTTTCATCGCGAAGCAAATCCATATTCGCTTCCCATAAGCTCTTCACCGTTCCAACATCTTTCCAATATCCTTCAAACGGATACGCCATTAGCTTCTTCCCTTCATCCAATAAAAGGGGAAGTACGTCTTTTCCAAAATCGTTACTAGATTCAGGGTTTCTTGCATCCATCTCTAAATACTCTTTCAAAATTGACCAATTAAAAATATAGATTCCCATTGATGCAAGATTACTTCTTGGAAATTGTGGTTTCTCTTCAAACTCAACAATCTCCATTTCTTCATTTGTATTCATAATGCCAAAGCGACTCGCTTCATCCCAAGGTACTTCAATAACAGAAATGGATACGTCCGATTCTTTCTGAATATGGTAATCTAGCATCTTACTGTAATCCATTTTATAAATATGGTCGCCTGATAAAATGAGAACATACTCCGGTTCATACTGACTTAAATAGTTTAAGTTTTGATAAATGGCACTTGCCGTACCTGTATACCACTTAACCCCTGAAGACTCCGCATAAGGAGGTAAGACTGTGACCCCACCGTTTACTCGGTCTAAATCCCACGCATTTCCGATTCCGATATAATTATGAAGTTCGAGTGGTTGATATTGCGTTAAAATCCCAACCGTTTCAATACCAGAATTCGCACAGTTACTTAGCGTAAAATCAATAATGCGATATTTACCACCAAATGGAACAGCTGGCTTGGCTAAATTCTTTGTTAATGCACTTAAACGACTACCTTTTCCCCCTGCTAGTAACATTGCTACGCACTTTTGTTTTTGAGCCATCTTGTTTTTTGCTCCCCTTTCTCGTCTTCACTGGTCGTAATATGGATACGCCAAATGGTGGAATTGTAATCTCTACATGTGCTGCTTGATTATGGTACGGTTCTAGAATCGTCTTAAGACGTTTCTTATTCACTTGTCCCGAACCGCCATATTGCTGTGCATCACTGTTTAAAATCTCGTTATAATACTCGAAATCTGGTACACCTACTTTATAGTTTTCATATGTAGCTTTCGTAAAATTACATACGATAACTAACGCATCTTCTTGTTTATCCCCTTGGCGGATAAACGAGAAAATACTTTGCTCGTTATTATTAGCATCAATCCACTGAAAACCTTCAGGCGAATGATCAAGCTGCCAAAGTGGTTTTGAGCGCTTATACAATGCTATGAGCTCTTTAAAGTAATCATGCATATAACGATGCATTTCAAAATCATGTAAATTCCAATCTAAATCTTCAAGGTCTTTCCACTCATCAAACTGCCCGAATTCTCCTCCCATGAAAAGTAATTTCTTTCCTGGGTGAGTAAAGAAATATCCATATAATAAACGAAGCTGAGCAAACTTATCCCAGTAATCACCTGGCATTTTATTTAATAACGACTTTTTCCCATGAACGACTTCATCATGAGAAAGGGGTAATATGAAGTTTTCAGAGTAAGCATATAGTAAAGAGAACGTCATTTTCTCATGAATATATTTTCTGTACTCTGGCGCACACTCCATATATTTCAGCACGTCATTCATCCAGCCCATATTCCATTTGTAATTGAATCCAAGCCCACCTTCATACGTTGGTGCTGTTACAAGTGGCCAAGCTGTTGAATCCTCTGCCGTCATAAGAAAATCTTCATCCTCTGCAAACACTGCTTCATTTAACTCCCGTAAAAATGACACAGCGTACTCATTACTTTGCTCTTGTCCTTCTTTATTCCAGTACAACATGTTCGCAACTGCATCTACTCTGAAACCATCAATATGGAAATATCTCATCCAAAATAACGCATTTGAAATTAAGAAATTACGTACCTCTCTCTTTCCTAAATCAAAATTGACAGTTCCCCATACTAGATTTTCTTGTACATCTTTATCTTTATATTCATAGGTCGGTGTGCCATCAAACAAATATAAACCGTGAGCATCTTTACAAAAATGCCCCGGTACCCAATCTAAAATGACACCGATTCCATATTTATGACATTCGTCGACAAAATACATTAAATCATGCGGTGTACCAAATCTACTCGTCGCTGCATAATATCCCGTTCCTTGATATCCCCAAGAACGATCATATGGATGCTCAACAAGCGGCATAATTTCAATATGTGTAAATTGATGTTCCACCACATACGGAATGAGTTCTTCTGCCATTTCCCTGTAAGAATATAGTGTTCCATCTTCTTTCTTTTTCCAAGAACCAAAATGTAATTCATAAACTGTCATCGCTTCTTTATAAATCGGTTTTTTCTTTTTCTTACGATTCCAGTTTTTATCATTCCATTCATATCCTTTTATATCAAAAACTACAGATGCCGTATTCGGTCTTACTTCTGCATATATAGCATACGGATCTGCCTTTAAAATGACGTCACCAGCCAACGTTTCAATCGCATATTTATATATTTCTCCTTCTTCAATATGCGGTATAAATAAGGACCAAATCCCTTCTTCTGTCACTTGTAGCATCTTATGTTGCTCATAATCCCACTCATTAAAATCTCCAACAACACTCATTGCTTTCGCATGAGGAGCCCAGACTGTAAATCGTACCCCTTGAATCTCATCTTCCGTCACAACATGTGCGCCAAAGATGTTATAACTTTCATAGTACTTTTCTGTATGAAACTCATCTCGTTTCACTTCTTCACAATTTATTACACTCAATATGCTCACCTCACTTAGATGACAGAATTTTTTATACTTTAACTATTTCTGCGAAAAACTGCAATATCCTTGTTAATTTATAAAAAACATTCGTTTTTTTCTTAAAAATGTTAGTTTTTCTTCACATTTCCGTGTAAAATATCGAATTTTGACGAATATTCATTGAAAACGCTTTATTATTCTTCTATATTTTTACCAATTATTTTTTCTCAACCTTTATTTTATTATGTTTATCCTATTTTTCATGCTATTTTCCACTCAAAATCAAAACAAAATAATCTGTCATAAAAAAATGTTTCTCAATATTTTTTGTCACAATGTTATTGAAATGCGAAATTTAATCCTGCTTTTGAAAAGCTACTTTCCGAAAAAGGAGTAACTGCAAAAGTAAATGAACCGAAATTAGAGGCAGGTTCTGTTACAGTTGGCGGCGCTATCGATGACAAAAACTTTGCTGGATTAGATGGTGATTTCCCGTTCATTGATGTAACTTTCAAAGTAGAAAATGATGAATTTTATGAAGCAAACGCTCAATTAGAGTCACCAATTTTTGTTTACTGGAAACAAGGTGAATCAGAACCAAATAGAATGCGTGTACTTCAAGATCAAACATTCTCAGTTATGTCCTTAAACTCACTAGTAGAAGGACATATTAAACCTGGTGCGTTCTTAAATGAACGCGAATATTTAGATGAAAAGTTCGATTATACAAAGCTTGGCCTAAAAGTATATGCGACTGATTCTTACCGTCATAAGTTTGAAGGCTCACTAGATAAATACGGATACTTCAAACTAAATGGACTTCCAGTTAATAAACACGACTATAACTTATATGTAGAGGTGCCAGGACATTTAACAAGCCGCCTAACAATGAAACTTGGTACTGAAAAAGACGGTAAGCTGCTTGGCCAATATTATTATGCAAGACCTGATGAAAACCTTACCGGCGATGTAAATGCTGATAAAGTAATCGATATTAAAGATGCTGAAATTATCGCTAGCAACTATGGTAAAAAAGGACTAACTGTAAAAGACGGAGACCTTAATAAAGATGGTATTGTCGACGAAAAAGATATTCGCTTCGTTGAAAGGAACTTCTTGAAAAAAGGTCCAGATGCATCTAAATCACAAACACCTGTAGAAAAATCCAAAAGCGGTACACTGGCAGATATTTTAAAGAAATTAGGATTAACACCTAAAAAATAATAAAATGAAACTTTAATCAGTGGTTTTTTACTGCCCGGCAAATAGCGGAATAATAAAGAGCACTCTACGTAAAATAGAGTGCTCTTTTCTATAAACGACCCTTATCCAGCAAAAGGGGTATATTGGGGATATACAAGGGAAACCGGAAAAGGAATTTATATTAAATTATATAAGTTCAGAGGTAAGAAGCAGTTTCCCACCTCTGAATTATTTAGCAATTATTATAGTACTGGTGCCATTGTTTCTTTTAATACTTTTACAGAATGAGCGAACTTCACTTTTTCCTCTTCATTTAGCTCAAGTTCTACGATTTCACGTACACCTTCGCGGTTAATTACAGCTGGAACACCTACGTAAGCATCTTTCTCGCCGTATTGACCTTCAAGGTATGCAGATACAGTTAATACGCTGTTCTCGTTGTTTAAGATTGCTTTAGTTACACGAAGTAGTGACATACCGATTCCGTAGTAAGTTGCACCTTTACGCTCGATGATATGGTAAGCTGCATCACGTACGTTTTCGAAGATTTTGTCTAAGTCTTCTTGTTTGTACTGTTCGTTGTTAGCTAAGATTGTTTCTAATTTTTGTACACCGATAGTAGCGTGGCTCCATACTGGAAGTTCAGTGTCACCGTGTTCACCAACGATGTAAGCATGAACGTTACGTGGATCTACATCTAAGTAGTCACCTAACATGTAACGGAAACGAGCAGAGTCTAAAGTAGTACCAGAACCGATTACGCGCTCTTTCGGTAAACCAGATTCTTTCCAAGTTACGTAAGTTAAAATATCAACTGGATTAGTTGCGATTAAGAAGATTCCATCGAATCCGCTATCCATAATGCCGCGAACGATTTGTTTAAAGATCTTTGTATTTTTCTCAACTAAGTCTAAACGAGTTTCACCTGGCTTTTGTGGTAACCCAGCAGTGATAACAACTAAATCTGCATCTTTACAATCTGCATAGCTACCGCTCCAAACTTTTGTTGGTGATGGAGAGAATGGTACCGCATGGCTTAAGTCCATTGCTTCCCCTTCTGCTTTTGCTTCATTAACATCTACTAATACGAATTCTTCAGCTACACCTTGGTTGATCATTGAGTAAGCGTAACTACAACCTACAGCTCCTGTTCCTACTAATACTACACGATTGATACCTTTTTTCATGGTAATTTCCCCTCTCTATTGTTCACATATATTTTTTTATGATTGTTTAAGTAATTAATTAAAATACTAATTTAATGTTGTTTAACTTCTTTACATTCATATTGTAGCACGTATTATTGTGAATTACTTCACAAATTATGACCTATTTGTGAACTTTTTCACATAGAGTGTAAAGTTATTGGAATAGGTGTGGAATCCATTTCAATGGAGGCGTTTTCTTTAGATTGTGAAAGGGTTTTTCTTGTGGTTTTCATCGGTAAGTGAAATTATATCAGCGATTATTAAAATTTATCGATCGTAACTCAAATTATATCAGCGATTTTTGCAATATATCGATTTACCGACAAAACTCGACAATAATGACAACATAAAAAAGCTGTCTTCAGTAGATCACACCTGTTGAGAGAAAGCAGCTTCTTCTATATATTATTTATTTTCATCGGTTTCTCCAAGTGTAGGAGGCTACAGCCATACAGCTGGGGTAAAAGTTCAACTTGAGGTATCATTTTAGATAGATAGTTCCTTCATATTCATACAGGCCCAAATAAACAACATGATTGTATTTACCGCTCTATATACCCAACTGCAACAGCCCATACTTCATATTTCTTCTATTGCATAAAAAAGCAGACTATCCAAAGTTCACTTTTATACAACAAAAAAGAGATAGCAGATTATGCTATCTCTTTTAGTATGACCCGTACGGGATTCGAACCCGTGTTACCGCCGTGAAAGGGCGGTGTCTTAACCACTTGACCAACGGGCCAGTTCTGGCAGAGAAGAAGGGATTCGAACCCTCGCACCGCGTTCGCGATCTACTCCCTTAGCAGGGGAGCCCCTTGAGCCACTTGGGTACTTCTCTATAAATATGGCTCCGCAGGTAGGACTCGAACCTACGACCGATCGGTTAACAGCCGATAGCTCTACCACTGAGCTACTGCGGAACAATTATGGTGGGCCTAAATGGACTCGAACCATCGACCTCACGCTTATCAGGCGTGCGCTCTAACCAGCTGAGCTATAGGCCCATAATTGAAAAGCGGGTGAAGAGAATCGAACTCTCGACCAGAGCTTGGAAGGCTCTTGTTTTACCACTAAACTACACCCGCATTAAATTGTAAATGGTGAGCCATGAAGGACTCGAACCTTCGACCCTCTGATTAAAAGTCAGATGCTCTACCAACTGAGCTAATGGCTCATTTTGAAAGTGGTGCCGACTAGAGGACTTGAACCCCCAACCTACTGATTACAAGTCAGTTGCTCTACCAATTGAGCTAAGTCGGCTCGTGATTTCAAAATGGTGGCTCGGGACGGAATCGAACCGCCGACACGAGGATTTTCAGTCCTCTGCTCTACCGACTGAGCTACCGAGCCTTTATGTAAAAAATGGCGGTCCCGACCGGGGTCGAACCGGCGATCTCCTGCGTGACAGGCAGGCATGTTAACCACTACACCACGGGACCATTTGGTTGCGGGGACAGGATTTGAACCTGCGACCTTCGGGTTATGAGCCCGACGAGCTACCGTGCTGCTCCACCCCGCGATGATAAAATATTCACTTTAGAAAAAATGGAGGAGGTAGAGGGATTCGAACCCCCGCGCGACTCTCGCCGCCTGTCGGTTTTCAAGACCGATCCCTTCAGCCGAACTTGGGTATACCTCCGAGATATATACGTCTAATGGTGGACCTTGTAGGACTCGAACCTACGACCGGACGGTTATGAGCCGTCTGCTCTAACCAGCTGAGCTAAAGGTCCTTTATGGTAGCGGCGGAGGGGATCGAACCCCCGACCTCACGGGTATGAACCGTACGCTCTAGCCAGCTGAGCTACACCGCCATAAATGATATTAATATAAGTGGAGCCTAGCGGGATCGAACCGCTGACCTCCTGCGTGCAAGGCAGGCGCTCTCCCAGCTGAGCTAAGGCCCCATGTTTTTAGGAATATCGGGAAGACAGGATTTGAACCTGCGACCCCCTGGTCCCAAACCAGGTGCTCTACCAAGCTGAGCCACTTCCCGTTAATAAAAGCGCGCCCGAGAGGAGTCGAACCCCTAACCTCTTGATCCGTAGTCAAACGCTCTATCCAATTGAGCTACGGGCGCATATGGTGCCGAGGGCGGGGGTCGAACCCGCACGGTGGTCACCCACCGCAGGATTTTAAGTCCTGTGCGTCTGCCTGTTCCGCCACCCCGGCATGTCATATTGAAAATTGGAGCGGAAGACGGGATTCGAACCCGCGACCCCAACCTTGGCAAGGTTGTATTCTACCACTGAACTACTTCCGCAAGACATGTATGAGTTATTTAATTAAAAGTGCGGGTGAAGGGAGTCGAACCCCCACGCCAAAGGCGCCAGATCCTAAGTCTGGTGCGTCTGCCAATTCCGCCACACCCGCATATTAATTTATTTAAGAAAAATGGGGCGACTGATGGGAATCGAACCCACGAATGCCGGAGCCACAATCCGGTGCGTTAACCACTTCGCCACAACCGCCATGATTTCTGGTGCCGACTAGAGGACTTGAACCCCCAACCTACTGATTACAAGTCAGTTGCTCTACCAATTGAGCTAAGTCGGCTAAATGGTGGAGGATGACGGGATCGAACCGCCGACCCCCTGCTTGTAAGGCAGGTGCTCTCCCAGCTGAGCTAATCCTCCATTTGCCTGGCAACGTCCTACTCTCACAGGGACAAGGTCCCAACTACCATCGGCGCTAGAGAGCTTAACTTCCGTGTTCGGTATGGGAACGGGTGTGACCTCTCTGCCATCATTACCAGACTGTATTCATTTAAGACAAGAATTATTGTAACTCATTCACTTTTGAAAGTCAACAAGTTTTTTATATTCTTTCAAAACTAGATAACATTGCTTCATATTATATGGTTAAGTCCTCGATCTATTAGTATTCGTCAGCTCCACATGTCACCATGCTTCCACCTCGAACCTATCAACCTGATCATCTTTCAGGGATCTTACTAGCTTACGCTATGGGAAATCTCATCTTGAGGGGGGCTTCATGCTTAGATGCTTTCAGCACTTATCCCTTCCGCACATAGCTACCCAGCTATGCCCTTGGCAGAACAACTGGTACACCAGCGGTGCGTCCATCCCGGTCCTCTCGTACTAAGGACAGCTCCTCTCAAATTTCCTACGCCCACGACGGATAGGGACCGAACTGTCTCACGACGTTCTGAACCCAGCTCGCGTACCGCTTTAATGGGCGAACAGCCCAACCCTTGGGACCGACTACAGCCCCAGGATGCGATGAGCCGACATCGAGGTGCCAAACCTCCCCGTCGATGTGGACTCTTGGGGGAGATAAGCCTGTTATCCCCGGGGTAGCTTTTATCCGTTGAGCGATGGCCCTTCCATGCGGAACCACCGGATCACTAAGCCCGACTTTCGTCCCTGCTCGACTTGTAGGTCTCGCAGTCAAGCTCCCTTATGCCTTTGCACTCTACGAATGATTTCCAACCATTCTGAGGGAACCTTTGGGCGCCTCCGTTACACTTTAGGAGGCGACCGCCCCAGTCAAACTGCCCACCTGACACTGTCTCCCGGGTCGATAAGACCCGTAGGTTAGAATTTCAATACAGTCAGGGCGGTATCCCACCAGCGCCTCCACCGAAGCTAGCGCTCCGGTTTCAATGGCTCCCGCCTATCCTGTACAAACTGTACCAAAATTCAATATCAGGCTACAGTAAAGCTCCACGGGGTCTTTCCGTCCTGTCGCGGGTAACCTGCATCTTCACAGGTACTATAATTTCACCGAGTCTCTGGTTGAGACAGTGCCCAAATCGTTACACCTTTCGTGCGGGTCGGAACTTACCCGACAAGGAATTTCGCTACCTTAGGACCGTTATAGTTACGGCCGCCGTTTACTGGGGCTTCAGTTCAGAGCTTCGCTTACGCTAACCCCTCTCCTTAACCTTCCAGCACCGGGCAGGTGTCACCCCCTATACTTCGCCTTACGGCTTCGCAGAGAGCTGTGTTTTTGCTAAACAGTCGCTTGGGCCTATTCACTGCGGCTTTCCGTTAAGAAAGCACCCCTTCTCCCGAAGTTACGGGGTCATTTTGCCGAGTTCCTTAACCAGAGTTCTCTCGCACACCTTAGGATTCTCTCCTCGCCTACCTGTGTCGGTTTGCGGTACAGGCACCTTTTATCTCGCTAGAAGCTTTTCTTGGCAGCGGGGAATCAAAGACTTCGCTCCATAAGGAGCTTCCCCATCACAGCTCAGCCTTTATGATAAGCGGATTTGCCTACTTATCAGCCTAACTGCTTGGACGTGCACAACCAATCGCACGCTTCTTCTATCCTTCTGCGTCCCTCCATTGCTCAAACGATAAAGAGGTGGTACAGGAATATCAACCTGTTGTCCATCGCCTACGCCTGTCGGCCTCGGCTTAGGTCCTGACTAACCCTGAGCGGACGAGCCTTCCTCAGGAAACCTTAGGCATTCGGTGGACGGGATTCTCACCCGTCTTTCGCTACTCATACCGGCATTCTCACTTCTAAGCACTCCACCAGTCCTTACGGTCTGACTTCACTGTCCTTAGAACGCTCCCCTACCACTGATACCATTGGTATCAATCCGCAGCTTCGGTGGTGTATTTAGCCCCGGTACATTTTCGGCGCAGAGTCACTCGACTAGTGAGCTATTACGCACTCTTTAAATGGTGGCTGCTTCTAAGCCAACATCCTAGTTGTCTAAGCAACTCCACATCCTTTTCCACTTAATACACACTTTGGGACCTTAGCTGGCGGTCTGGGCTGTTTCCCTTTTGACTACGGATCTTATCACTCGCAGTCTGACTCCTAAGGATAAGTCATTGGCATTCGGAGTTTGACTGAATTCGGTAATCCGATGAGGACCCCTAGTCCAATCAGTGCTCTACCTCCAAGACTCTTACACTTAAGGCTAGCCCTAAAGCTATTTCGGGGAGAACCAGCTATCTCCAGGTTCGATTGGAATTTCTCCGCTACCCACACCTCATCCCCGCACTTTTCAACGTGCGTGGGTTCGGGCCTCCATTCAGTGTTACCTGAACTTCACCCTGGACATGGGTAGATCACCTGGTTTCGGGTCTACGACCACGTACTAAACGCCCTATTCAGACTCGCTTTCGCTGCGGCTCCGCCTCTTCAGCTTAACCTCGCACGGGATCGTAACTCGCCGGTTCATTCTACAAAAGGCACGCCATCACCCGTTAACGGGCTCTGACTATTTGTAGGCACACGGTTTCAG